>NZ_JARVHO010000001.1:0-577500 GCF_040459735.1 Bacillus cereus group sp. RP32
TAAAATAATACTTCCTGATTGTGCTACTTCTACGATTTCTTTTCCATTGTCTTCAACTGGGATAAAAGATTCAATAGAAATATCAGCATCGCTTCCTGTTAACGTAACTCCTTCTTCCGTAGCGACAACTTTAATTCCTGTAAGGATCGGAATTGTCGTACGAGAAGAAACAGCCTTCATTACATCTTGTACACTTCTTACAAGATAGTCTTTTTGTATTGTAAAACGCATAAAGAAAAACCTCCGGTAAGTATAATATTTTATTTAATTAATAAAGATAAAAAATAGTAGTAATAGTAATAGGGCCTGTGGATATGTGGATAACCCCGTTGAAGGATGTAAAAACAGTCTATCTACATGTGGATAGACTGTGCGTAAAACAAGGGAAGTTATTCACACTATTCAGCTACTACTTTAAAATATCGTTAATTTCTTCAACTTGTTTTTGTAATTGCGTATCCGTTTTAAGCAGCTTAGAAATTTTTTCATGAGCATGGATAACTGTTGTATGATCACGTCCACCAAATTCTTCACCGATTTTAGGCAAGGAGTAATCTGTAAGTTCGCGTGATAAATACATTGCAATTTGGCGAGGGAAGGCAACTGATTTTGTTCGCTTTTTCGCCTTGAAATCTTCCAGTTTTATTTGATAAACATCTCCGACAGCCTTTTGAATATCATAAATGGAGATAATTTTTGGTTTAGAATTTGGAATAATATTTTTAAGTGCTTCAGCTGCTAAATCAGCATTAATATCTTTGTTAATTAAAGATGAATAAGCTACAACTCGGATAAGTGCACCTTCTAGTTCACGAATGTTTGAATCAATTTGATTTGCAATATAAAGCATAACCTCATTTGGTATATCGAGTCCTTCAGCCTTTGCTTTTTTACGTAAAATTGCAATTCGTGTTTCTAAATCTGGTGGCGTAATATCCGTAATGAGTCCCCATTCAAAGCGAGAACGAAGACGATCTTCTAAAGTTGGAATTTCTTTTGGTGGCCGATCACTTGAAATTACAATTTGTTTACTTTCTTCGTGTAATGCATTGAATGTATGGAAAAACTCTTCTTGAGTTTGTTCTTTTCCTGCTAGAAATTGAATATCATCTATCAATAAAACATCTACATTACGGTATTTATTACGAAAATCGACTGCTTTATTATCACGAATAGAATTAATGAATTCATTTGTAAATTTTTCTGATGATAAATATACAACCTTTGCGTTTGGGTTATGTTCAATTACATAATGACCAATTGCATGCATTAAATGGGTCTTTCCCAGTCCAACTCCCCCGTAAATAAAGAGGGGATTATATGCTTTAGCTGGCGCTTCGGCTACGGCCAATGAAGCAGCGTGAGCAAAACGGTTACCAGAGCCAATAACAAATGTATCAAACGTATATTTTGGATTTAGCATACTCTGTGGTAAATGATTAGAATCATCTTGTGCTGAATTTGGTTTAGAAGGAGGAAGATCAATCTCCTCTTCAGCTTGACTTTGGGGAATAATAAAGCGAATAGCTAATTTTGCCCCCGTTAAATCATAAAGTGTTTCCGAAATTAGCTCTGAATAATGAGATTCTAACCAATCACGAGCGAATTCATTTGGAGCTGTAATTGTTAACACGTCTTTCTTTAAATTATGTGCGGTTGTTGATTTTAACCATGTTTCATAACTTGGTTTACTGACCTTTTTTTCTAGTTCTTTTAAGGCGCTGTTCCATAAATCAGAGATGTTTTCCAAAGGTGTCCCTCCTTTACTAAGATGGTAAAAGAATAAGGTTGCGCAACAAATGTACAACCTAAATAAATATAAAATGTATATTTATACGAAACGTATTTTAAAACCTAAAAACGTCGTTTGTATATGAGATAGGGTTTTCGACAAAAAAAGCAAATGTGGATAAGCATTTACCCACATGTGATTAAAACTGTCCACATGTTATACACAAATTGTGGATAAGATAAAGGTGTGGAAAACTTATTCAAAGTGAAAACACAACTATAATATCAAAAAAAAGTAGCTATAGCAATGAATTTAAGAAAGTTATCCACAAAATCAATACCTTGTGGAATAAACTTGTCCACAACACGATATACTGTGTAAAAGTACGAAAAGGGTTTGTGGATATAAAAACCGAGAAAAAACATTTATCCACAAGGAAATATAGGGTCTGTGAAAAAGTATGTGAATAGGTTCAAAATGAATATTTGATGAAAATTTCGAGAACCATTGACATTTTCCTAGTTGATTAACTATAATTTATAGGACTGTCTTTAACAGATATTCCTCAGGGAGGTGTCATATAATGAAAAGAACTTACCAACCAAATAAACGTAAGCGCAGCAAAGTACATGGTTTCCGCAGCCGTATGAGCACAGCGAACGGACGTAAAGTGCTAGCAGCTCGTCGTCGTAAAGGAAGAAAAGTATTATCTGCGTAGACCACTGATCGTTCAGTGGTCTTTTTTTCTAATAATAGTGAATTTCCACTGATGAACTACAGGAGTGTCAATTGATATGAAGAAAAAATATCGTATAAAAAAGAATGATGAATTCCAGACGGTTTTTCAAAAAGGAAAATCGAATGCTAACCGTCAGCTTGTTGTCTATCAACTAGATAAGGGAGAGCAGCCAAACTTTCGTATTGGCCTTTCTGTCAGCAAGAAAATAGGAAATGCAGTAGTGCGTAACCGAATTAAACGTATGATTCGCCAGTCGATCACAGAATTAAAAGATGAGATAGATTCTGGAAAAGATTTTGTTATAATAGCAAGGAAGCCTTGTGCAGAGATGACATATGAAGAATTAAAGAAAAGCTTAATTCATGTCTTTAAACGCTCTGGTATGAAAAGAATAAAAAAGTAGCGTAAGGAAATGAATTACACTATATACATACCGAAACAAGGAGGAGCAGGCTTTGAAAAAGAAAATAGGTTTACTAGCCATGGTTATTGCATTAATGGCAATTGCTACTGGCTGTAGTGAAGTGAATCAGCCGATTACACCGAAAAGTACTGGAATTTGGAATGAATATTTCGTATATCCGCTTTCTCAGTTAATTACGTATTTTGCCAACTTATTTGGTAGTAATTACGGTTTAGCAATCGTTGTTACAACTCTTATCATTCGTTTTGCATTATTACCATTAATGATTAAACAAACGAAGAGTACGAAAGCAATGCAGGCGTTACAACCAGAAATGGTTAAGTTAAAAGAGAAATATAGTTCTAAAGATCAAGCAACACAGCAAAAACTACAACAAGAAATGATGCAGTTATATCAAAAAAATGGTGTAAACCCATTAGCAGGATGTTTACCAATATTCATTCAGATGCCTATTTTATTCGCGTTTTACCATGCGATTATGAGAACAGCAGAAATTAGTAAGCATACATTTTTATGGTTCGATTTAGGGCAGGCAGATCCGTACTATATCTTACCGGTTGTTGCGGCAATTACGACATTTATTCAGCAAAAGCTTGCAATGGCAGGAACAGCTGGTCAAAATCCGCAAATGGCAATGATGATTTGGCTTATGCCAATTATGATTTTAGTCTTTGCAATTAACTTCCCAGCTGCATTATCACTTTACTGGGTTGTTGGTAATATCTTTGGTATCGCTCAAATGTACTTGATCAAGGGGCCAGAAATTAAGGCTAGTAAGGCAGAAGGATCAAGCAAGTGAGTGTAATTACTGCTAAAGGACAAACAGTCGAGCTGGCAGTACAAGATGCTTTAAGGCAACTAAATGTTCTAAAAGACCGAGTAGATATAAATATTATCGATGAGGGTAAAAGAGGGTTCCTAGGTTTATTTGGGAATCGACCTGCAGTAGTAGAAGTTGTATTGAAGAAAGATCCGATTCAAGAATGTGGAGAATATTTAAAAAATATTATTCATGATATGGGTGTGGAAGCTGAGATTAGTAAAATTGTAAAAGGACGCGAAGTTGAATTTACAATTTCTGGCGAAAATATAGGTGTTTTGATTGGGAAAAGAGGAAACACCTTGAATTCTTTGCAGTATTTAACAAAACTTGTGGCGAATCGTAGTACGAAGCAGTATATTGGCATCACACTAGATGCTGAAAATTATCGTAGTAAAAGAAAAGCTACATTGGAAGCACTTTCTTATCGATTAGCAAAACAAGTAGTAAGTACGAAAAAAAGAGTTGTGTTGGAGCCTATGCCATCTTTTGAACGAAAGATTATCCACCAAGCATTATCTAATCATCAAAATATCATTACAACTTCTGAAGGAAAAGAACCACATCGACATGTTGTAATATCTTCCAAGTGACCGGTTACTCAATTGAGTGCCGGTTTTTTTGAGGGGAAAATAGGTGTGGATAACTAAAAAACACTAAACTTATCCACTGTGAATAAGTTTAGTGTTTTTTACATGAGGACATAATAAAATGAGTTATTATTCTTTTGTAGATAGGTTCGTTATGGTATTCTAATAATTTAGTGAAGAAAATAATCATGTTGAAATAGAGATAAATAAGCAAGTGAGGTGAAAGGACATGGAATTTGATACAATTGCCGCGATTTCCACAGCGCTTGGAGAGGGTGCAATTGCCATTGTTCGAGTAAGTGGAGATGATGCGGTTGAAAAAGTTAATCGTATTTTTAAAGGGAAGGATTTAACAGAAGTTCCTTCTCACACAATTCATTATGGTCATATTGTGGATTTAGATACAAATCAGGTTATTGAAGAAGTGATGGTATCTATTCTGCGTGCACCAAGGACTTTTACACGTGAAAATATAGTGGAAATTAACTGTCACGGCGGACTTGTTTCGGTAAATAAAGTATTGCAGCTTATTTTAGCGCAAGGAGTACGATTAGCAGAGCCTGGTGAATTTACAAAACGTGCTTTTTTAAATGGCCGTATTGATTTATCACAAGCAGAAGCTGTTATGGACTTAATCCGTGCAAAAACAGATCGTGCAATGAACGTAGCGATTAATCAAATGGAAGGACGATTATCTAAATTAATCGGCCGTCTGCGTCAGGACATATTAGAAACGCTGGCTCATGTTGAGGTAAACATAGATTACCCGGAATATGATGATGTGGAAGAAATGACACATAATATTTTAATTGAGAAGGCTACACATGTTCGTACGGAAATTGCAAAAATATTAGAAACATCGAAGCAAGGAAAGATTTTACGTGAAGGTATTGCTACTGCAATCATCGGTAGACCTAACGTTGGGAAGTCATCGCTATTAAATAGTCTTGTTCAGGAGAAAAAGGCAATTGTAACTGATATTGCAGGAACAACTCGTGATGTTATTGAAGAGTACGTTAATGTGCGTGGTGTACCACTTAAACTTATAGATACAGCCGGGATTCGTGAAACAGAAGATGTTGTTGAACGAATTGGTGTAGAGCGTTCAAAAGAAATGATGAGCCAAGCTGATTTAGTGTTAGTTGTCGTTAATTATAGCGAGGCTTTAACGCATGAGGATGAAGATCTATTCCGTGCCGTACAAGGAAAAGATTTCATTGTTATTGTAAATAAGACAGATTTATCGCAAGTAATCGATATGGAACGTGTTATAGAATTGGCAGCGGGAAATCGTATTATTACAACATCGTTAATTGAGGAACAAGGAATAGATGAGCTTGAAAAGGCAATAGCTGATTTATTCTTTGAAGGAACAATTGATTCTGCAGATGTGACATATGTTTCTAACGCGAGACATATTGGATTATTAATACAAGCAGGAAAAACAATTGGAGATGCAATTGAGGCAATAGAAAATGGTGTTCCAATTGATATGGTGCAAATTGATTTAACAAGAACGTGGGAAATACTTGGTGAAATTACTGGTGATACCGTCCATGAAAGCCTAATTGACCAGTTGTTCTCTCAATTTTGTTTAGGAAAATAATATAGCGATGTTTGAGAAAGATAGAGATTTTTAGGAGGAATAAACAATGGGATACAATGCCGGTTCATACGATGTCATAGTAATCGGTGCAGGTCATGCAGGATGTGAAGCTGGTCTTGCGGCAGCACGAATGGGCTCCAAAACATTAATGTTAACAATTAATTTAGATATGGTGGCGTTTATGCCATGTAACCCTTCTGTTGGTGGACCAGCAAAAGGGATTGTTGTTCGGGAAATTGATGCATTAGGCGGAGAAATGGGACGCAACATCGATAAAACATATATTCAAATGCGTATGTTAAATACAGGTAAAGGACCAGCTGTACGCGCGCTTCGCGCACAAGCAGATAAGTTTTCTTACCAGCATGAATTAAAGAAAACAATTGAAGAAACACCAAATTTAACGTTGTTCCAAGGAATGGTTGAGCGTTTAATCGTTGAAGATGGCGAATGTAAAGGGGTAGTTACGCAAGCTGGTGCTGAATATACAGCCAAAACAGTTGTAATTACGACTGGAACATTTTTACGCGGTGAGATTATTATGGGAGATTTAAAATATTCGAGCGGTCCGAATAATCAACAACCATCTATTACTTTATCCGAGCATTTAGAGGAGCTTGGATTTGATCTTGTTAGATTTAAAACAGGTACACCTCCGCGTGTAAATAGTAATACGATTGATTACAGTAAAACAGAAATTCAGCCAGGTGATGATAAACCACGAGCTTTCTCTTTTGAAACGACAAAATTTATTATGGATCAAATTCCATGTTGGTTGACGTATACAAGTACGGAAACACATCGTTTAATAGATGAAAACCTACATCGCTCAGCTATGTATTCTGGTATGATTAAGGGAACAGGACCTAGATATTGTCCTTCAATTGAAGACAAAGTAGTAAGATTTAATGATAAACCACGTCATCAAATTTTCTTAGAGCCAGAAGGACGTAATACACAAGAAGTGTATGTACAAGGTTTATCCACAAGCTTACCAGAAGATGTGCAACGTGATATGCTTAGAACAATACCTGGCCTAGAAAATGTTGAAATGATGCGTACAGGTTATGCAATTGAATATGATGCAATTGTGCCAACACAACTATGGCCAACACTTGAAACGAAAAAAATTAAGAATTTATATACAGCAGGACAAATTAACGGAACTTCTGGTTACGAAGAGGCGGCAGGACAAGGGCTTATGGCTGGGATTAATGCAGCATGTCGTTCTTTAGGTAAAAAAGAAGTTATTTTAGGTCGCGCGGATGCTTATATTGGTGTCTTAATTGATGACCTTGTAACGAAAGGTACAAATGAACCATATCGCTTATTAACATCTCGTGCAGAATATCGCCTATTATTACGCCACGATAATGCTGATCTTCGTTTAACTGAAGTTGGTCGTGAAATTGGATTAATTAAAGAAGAGCGCTATGAGCGATTTACAAATAAAAAATTAAAAATTGAACAGGAAAAGGAACGTTTAAGCAGCATTATTATTAAACCACGTCCTGAAGTTCAAGAATTAATTCGTAGTATTGGCGGAAGTGAATTGAAAGATGGAATACGTGCAAGTGACTTATTACGTCGTCCAGAGATGACATATGAGCATATTCATCTTTTAGTACCAAGCGAAGTAGAATTAAGTGATGAAATTACAGAACAAGTTGAAATTCAGATTAAGTACGAAGGATATATCGAAAAATCCTTACAGCAAGTAGAGCGTATGAAGAAAATGGAAAACAAAAAAATCCCTGTGGATATTGATTATGATGCGATTTCTAGCCTTGCCTCAGAAGCGAGACAGAAATTGAAAGATGTGCGTCCACTTTCAATGGGGCAGGCTTCACGTATTTCTGGCGTGAATCCAGCGGATGTTTCTATTTTACTTGTGTATATTGAACAAGGAAAAATTGCGCGAGTATCGAACCAATAAATAGTAAGGAGATATTGTTAGATGAACATAGAACAATTTCAATCTATGCTAGAAGAGAAGGGTATCACCCTCTCTTCTAGACAGTTAGAGCAGTTCGAAATCTACTTTGAAACATTAGTAGAGTGGAATGAAAAAATGAACTTAACGGCTATTACGGAGAAAGAGGAAGTATATTTAAAACACTTTTTTGATTCCATTACAGCTGCTTTTTATTATGATTTTTCAGAACCATTCTCAATTTGTGATGTTGGCGCAGGAGCTGGATTCCCAAGTATTCCTTTGAAAATCTGTTTCCCGCACTTAAAAGTAACAATTGTAGACTCATTGCAAAAACGTATTAACTTCTTAAATCATTTAGCACAAAAGTTGGAATTAGGTGACGTTGCGTTTTGTCACGATCGTGCGGAAACATTTGGGAAAAAAGAAGGTGTACGTGAATCGTACGATATTGTAATGGCACGTGCAGTCGCGCGTCTTTCGGTATTGAGTGAGCTATGTTTACCACTTGTAAAAGTTGGAGGAACATTCATTGCAATGAAAGGTGCCGCAGCAAACGAAGAAATTGAAAATGGCAAGTATGCTTTAGAGGTGCTAGGTGGGAATTTAAAAGAAATGTCTACGTTCCAATTACCGTTTGAAGAAAGTGAACGTAATATTTTATTAATCGAGAAAAAGCGCAAGACACCAAAGAAATATCCACGCAAACCGGGAACACCCAATAAATTACCTATTGAAAAATAAATCTTATTAGACGTAAGATTAAATTATATAAATGAAAACGTAAATGTTTCATAGGAAACATTTTATGGAGAATAGTCAATAGGCCTAAAAGGTGGTGGAATATGTATGAAAAATACGTTTTCTCGTTTATTTGGCTTTGGAGATAAAGAGAGCGAATTCGAATTACAAGACGAAAGCCATGAAGAAATAGATAAAAAGGTATATGAAGAAATACAAGAAATTCCGATAGTAAATATTACCCCTAACCGTTATCAACCACGAACAGTTTTTGATGATGCACGAATTGAAGAGCTAGCACTAACGATTCGTACACATGGGCTGATTCAGCCGATTGTTGTGAGGCAATATGAGGATGACAAGTACGAGATTATCGCTGGAGAAAGGCGTTTCCGTGCGGCAACAAAGTTAGGGTGGGAAAAAGTTCCTGCAATTATAAAGAACTTAAATGATACAGAGACAGCTTCTGTAGCTTTAATTGAAAACTTGCAACGTGAGGAACTAACAGCAATCGAGGAAGCTGTGGCATATCAAAAGCTAATTGAGTTACATAATTTAACACAAGAAGCATTGGCACAACGACTTGGAAAAGGACAATCCACAATCGCAAATAAGTTGCGATTGTTAAAGTTGCCTGAAGAAATAAAACGTGCGTTATTAGAAAAAAGTATTACAGAACGTCATGCCCGCGCTCTCATTCCTTTAAAGAATGAGGAATTACAACTGAAGGTTTTACAGGAAATTGTGGAGAAACAACTGAATGTAAAGCAAACAGAGGAACGAATTGCGAAATTACTAGAGGAAGCCAAACCGAAGCGTAAGGCAAAGCAAAAAGCAGTAAGTCGAGATACGAGAATTGCCATGAATACAATTAGGCAGTCATTACAAATGGTTGCTGACAGTGGTTTAAATGTTAATTCTGCGGAAGAAGAATTTGATGAGTACTATCAAATTACAATTAAAATTCCGAAGAAAAAATAATAATGGCGTGTTAGAGACCTTATCCTATTGGATAGGTCTCTTTTACTATATTTTCTTGTTAGATGAAGAAGGAGTTTAGAAATAAATTTTGAAGTTTAATAAGGACGTAAAAGAAAAACTTTTATTTCATGTTACAATAAACGTAATTGTTACTAGAATAAGATAGAAAGGTTGAAAGTAGGTGACATCATGGGAAAAATCATTGCTATTGCCAATCAAAAAGGTGGCGTTGGAAAAACAACAACATCTGTTAATTTAGGAGCTGGATTGGCACAAGTAGGTAAAAAAGTCCTTCTTGTAGATATTGACGCTCAAGGAAATGCAACGACTGGTGTGGGAATTGAAAAATCCGAATTAGATCAATGTATTTACAATGTTCTTGTGGAAGATGCAGATGTTCAAGGGGTTATATGTAAAACCGCAACTGAAAACTTAGATGTTCTACCCGCTACAATTCAATTGGCAGGTGCTGAAATTGAATTGGTACCGACTATTTCCCGGGAAGTACGTTTACAAAGGGCATTACAGCCAGTTCGTGATGAATATGACTATATTATTATCGACTGTCCCCCGTCCTTAGGGTTATTAACGATTAATGCATTAACCGCAGCAGATTCTGTTATTATTCCTGTTCAATGCGAATATTACGCACTAGAAGGATTAAGTCAGCTATTAAATACAGTTCGACTTGTGCAAAAGCACTTAAATAAAAATCTAGCAATTCAAGGTGTATTGTTAACGATGTTGGATGCCCGTACGAATTTAGGGATTCAGGTTATAGATGAAGTGAAAAAATACTTTAGGGATAAAGTATACCGTTCGATTATTCCACGTAATGTTCGTTTAAGTGAAGCACCAAGTCATGGGAAACCAATTATGCAGTATGACGCTAAATCAAGAGGGGCAGAAGTATATATAGATTTAGCAGAGGAAGTGATTGCAGGTGGCTAAAGGATTAGGAAGAGGAATTAATGTGTTTTTTCCTGATTTAGATGTGAAAGAAGAAGAGGCAATTCAGGAGATTGTGATAACTGAATTAAGACCGAATCCATATCAACCACGTAAACACTTTAATAAAGAGGCAATTCAAGAATTATCGGCCTCTATTAAAGAGCACGGCATATTGCAACCGTTAATTGCTAGGAAGAGTATTAAAGGATATGAAATTGTTGCAGGTGAAAGAAGATATCGTGCTGCCAAAGAGGCAGGGCTCGAAAAGGTACCTGCTGTTGTAAGACAATTAAATGAGCAGCAAATGATGGAGTTTGCATTGCTTGAAAACTTACAACGAGAAGATTTAAACCCAATGGAAGAAGCAATGGCATATCAAATGTTAATGAATGAGCTAAATGTAACGCAAGAACAATTAGCAAAACGTCTTGGTAAGAGCAGACCTTACATTGCAAATTATACGCGGTTATTAAGCCTACCTTCTTTTGTGCAAGATATGATTGCAAATGGTCAACTTTCAATGGCCCATGGGAGAACTTTGCTTACTATAAAAGATGAAGAACAATTGAAATCTTTATTAAAACGAATCGAAAAAGAAGGATTAAACGTTCGTCAATTAGAGAAAATTGTCCAGGAGATTAATCAACGCGTTTCACGTGAAACAAAACAAGTGAAAAAAGAGAGAAACATATTTTTCGTAGAACGCGAAACGTTCTTAAGAGAAAAGTTTGGCACAGATGTGAAAATTAAAGAAACGAAAAAAGAAAAAGGTAAAATCGAAATTGAATTTTTTAATAAAGAAGATTTAAATCGTATTTTAGAATTATTAGCGCAGAAAAACTAAAAAGCAAACCATCTTATTATTTATAGATGGTTTGCTTTTTTTAATACAGATAATTTTTGGTCTGTTTCTTTTATACTTTGTGCAATTACATCAGCCATTTTCATGACTAAACTTAATCTTGTATTTTGCAGGACGAAAAACTCCATAAAACCATTTAGATTTACGATGCCATGAATATGTAAATCACCAACTGCAGGTAATTTTTTGTTCATCGCAGCTCCAGGTTTACTAGGCCCCATTCCGGTAGTGATGGAACCGATGTTTTGAGACTTTCCTAAACAGGCATCAACCGCAATTATAAATGAAGTAGGATTATCTTTCTGTATATTCTGAATTTTTTCTTCTAAATTTAGCGCATGCACTGGCTCATCTAGTGTGCCGAACACTTGGAAGTTTTTAATTCCTGCTTGTTCTAGTTTCGTACCGACTAACGGACCGAGTGCATCGCCTGTAGAACGATCTGTTCCGATACAAACGAGAATAATCGGTATATTCGTTTTAATAGGGATATGGGAAAGTAAGAAGTTACTAATTGTCTCGGAGGCTTCTACGTCTTGGTGCATAACATTTTGAGTTTCTTTTTCGAAAAAGGGTAAGCGAAAACTTCCAATATTCATGAAGCATCCATCCTTTTAATAAATTTTCAAAATATGTTATATGGTGAGTAAAATGGAAAACTATAAGTGCGTACTTCCTGTAAAACTTGAGTGAAAACGGAAATAATAGTACTAGTATATATATATTCGTTCCATTTTATACCTGCATGGAAGTTAACAAATGCAATTAAAGTCATAAAAATTTTTCAGAAATCAGGGTGACTTCTGATACAATAAGAAGGATGATTAAAAAGAAATTTTAGCTGGAGAGGTAGAGGTACATGGATTTAGCGTTGAAATGGTTTGAGTCCATTGATTGGACGAATATAGGTGTGAAATCACTAAAAATAGTCGTTATTTTAATACTTGGTGCAATTATTGTGCGAGTTGCGCGTGCAATTGTACGAAATGCGTTTCGTATGGGAAGCCGTTCGCCAATTCAAATTTCAGAACGTCGTACAGTTACAGTAGCGAAGTTACTTGAAAATATTGTGGCATACGTTGTTATGTTCATTATGTTAATTGCGATTTTGGGTGTGTTTAATATTAATGCATCTGGTTTATTAGCGGGTGCCGGGGTAATTGGTTTAGCAGTCGGATTTGGTGCTCAAAGTTTAGTAAAAGATGTTATTACGGGGTTATTTATTTTGCTAGAAGATCAATTTTCAGTAGGTGACTATGTAAAAATTGGTCAGTTTGAAGGTGTCGTTCTAGAAATTGGACTTCGTACAACAAAAGTAAAGAGTTGGACAGGTGAAATTCATACTTTACCAAATGGAAGTATTATTCAAGTTACGAACTATTCAGTTAGTAATAGTGTAGCATTTGTTGATGTATCCATTTCGTATGAGGCTGACATAGCGAAAGCGGAGCAAGTCATTGAAGAGTTATTAGAAGAATTACCTGCACAGTATACGCAAATGGTAGCAAAGCCTCAGTTATTAGGTGTGCAAACATTGGCTGCGTCAGAAGTTATATTACGTGTTATTGCGGAAGTAGAACCGATGCAACATGCGGTTGTTGCGAGAGCACTTCGTAAAGAAATTAAAAATCGTCTAGATTTACATGGGATTGAAATTCCATATCCACGTATGGTTTTATATAATCGTGAAGAATTGGTGAGTGGAAAAGCAATTTAGTATGGAGAGGGGTTTGGAGAATGGAGCAAAAGCAGTATAACTTGTACGATGTTGTGGAAATGAAGAAAGCCCACCCATGTGGTGAGAATCGCTGGAAGATTATTCGTATGGGAATGGATATCCGCATTAAGTGCGAGGGATGTGACCATTCAGTAATGATTCCTCGAAGAGAATTTGATCGTAAGGTGAAAAAAATACTTGTGAAGCACGAAGAATAGAGAGAAAGTAACAGTTGCAATGGGTAGCTGTTACTTTTTTTCGTTTGGAGGAAACTTGTCATTTTTTTCGTTACTATCTATAATGATGAAAGATTGAGACATAGGAGTGAAAAATATGGGATTAACGGCTGGGATTGTTGGATTACCTAACGTAGGGAAGTCAACTTTATTTAATGCAATTACACAAGCAGGAGCAGAATCTGCAAACTATCCATTCTGTACAATTGATCCAAACGTAGGGATTGTAGAAGTACCAGATGAGCGTTTAAATAAATTAACGGAATTAGTAGAACCGAAAAAAACTGTTCCGACTGTATTTGAGTTTACTGATATTGCAGGTATCGTAAAAGGTGCTAGTAAAGGTGAAGGTTTAGGAAATAAATTCTTATCTCACATTCGCCAAGTAGATGCAATTTGCCAAGTTGTTCGTTGTTTTGAAGACGAAAATATTACACACGTTTCAGGGAAAGTAGATCCAATCGATGATATTGAAACAATCAACTTAGAGCTAATCCTAGCGGATTTAGAATCTGTTGATAAACGTATCGAGCGTGTTGCGAAGTTAGCAAGACAAAAAGATAAAGAAGCAGTATATGAGCATGAAATTTTAGTTCGTTTAAAAGAAGCTTTTGAAGAGGGAAAACCAGCTCGTACTATTGAATTTACAGAAGAACAAATGAAGATTGTTAAAGGCCTTCATTTACTTACAACGAAAGAAATGTTATACGTAGCAAACGTAAGTGAAGATGATATTATGGATCCTTCTGAAAATAAATATGTACAAATGGTAAAAGAATTTGCTGCAAATGAAAATGCTCAAGTAATCGTTGTATGTGCAAAAATCGAAGAAGAAATCGCTGAGCTAGACGAGGAAGAGAAAAAAGTATTCCTTGAAGAACTAGGCATTGAAGAATCTGGTTTAGATCAATTAATTCGTGCTGCATATGATTTATTAGGACTTGCTACTTACTTCACAGCTGGTGTGCAAGAAGTACGTGCATGGACATTTAAACAAGGTATGAAAGCACCACAATGTGCTGGCGTAATTCATACAGACTTTGAGCGTGGATTTATTCGTGCGGAAACAGTTTCTTACGAAGACTTAATGACAAACGGTTCTATGACAGCTGCAAAAGAAGCTGGTAAAGTTCGTTTAGAAGGAAAAGAGTATATCGTAAAAGATGGAGACGTTATGCACTTCCGCTTCAACGTTTAATTTAATATTTCCTAGGAAAAATAAAGATATGAGCTTGGCAAATATATTATGTGTTTGCCAAGTTTTTTATGCATGGGTGAGTTGATTCATCTAACTTACTATGATATAATCTAAACTCGTGAGTAATTACTATAAATTAATTGCTCCTTGCCCATTATGGGCCGTTTAGACCAAAAGGAGGTGAAAGTGTAATGAGAAAGTACGAAATTATGTACATCATTCGTCCTGGCGTTGAAGAAGAAGCTCAAAAAGCTTTAGTTGAACGTTTCGCAGGTGTTTTAACAAACAATGGTGCAGAAATCATTAACACGAAAGAGTGGGGTAAGCGTCGTTTAGCTTACGAAATCAACGACTTACGTGAAGGTTTCTACATGATCTTAAACGTGAACTCTAACGCAGAAGCGATTAACGAATTCGACCGTTTAGCTAAGATCAACGAAGACATCCTTCGTCATATCGTTGTTAAAGAAGAAGAAAAATAATTGATATATAAGGGAGAGTGGTTCGATTGATGAATCGTGTTATCCTCGTTGGTCGTTTAACTAAGGACCCTGACTTACGTTACACGCCCAATGGTGTTGCAGTAGCTACTTTTACGTTAGCTGTGAATCGCGCATTTGCGAATCAACAAGGTGAGCGTGAAGCTGACTTTATTAATTGTGTAATATGGCGTAAACAAGCAGAAAACGTAGCAAATTATTTGAAAAAAGGTAGCTTAGCAGGCGTAGATGGACGTCTTCAAACTCGTAATTACGATGGACAAGATGGTAAGCGTGTATATGTAACAGAAGTTCTTGCGGAAAGCGTACAATTTTTAGAGCCGCGTAATGGCGGTGGGGAGCAACGTGGTTCATTTAATCAGCAACCATCAGGAGCTGGTTTCGGTAACCAAAGCTCTAACCCATTTGGTCAATCTAGTAATTCAGGTAACCAAGGTAACCAAGGGAACCAAGGGAACTCTGGATTTACGAAGAATGACGATCCATTTTCAAATGTAGGTCAACCGATCGACATTTCCGACGACGATTTACCGTTCTAATACAGTAAATTAGTTAGTTTTAACAAAGAATGGAGGGAATAGACATGGCAGGACGCAAAGGTGGACGTGCGAAACGTCGTAAGGTGTGTTTCTTCACATCTAACGGCATCACTCGCATTGACTATAAAGATGTTGATTTATTAAAACGTTTCGTTTCTGAGCGTGGTAAAATTTTACCTCGTCGTGTAACAGGAACAAGCGCAAAATACCAACGCAAACTTACAGTTGCAATTAAACGTGCTCGTCAAATGGCACTTTTACCATATGTTGGTGAATAATAGCGTATGAAATGCACAGTAGAGTCGGACTCTACTGTGCATTTTGCTATGCTTTTCTTTTTTGAAAGAGAGGTTAGATGATGAAGAATACGAAATTTATTACTGAGGGTGCAGCGTTGCTAGCGATATATGCAATGTTATTGCTTATATCTATGTATGTTCCAATTTTAGGTACAGTTGTAACGTTTGCTTTGCCATTGCCGTTTATATTGCTAACGATAAGATATAGATTATCTAACGCCTTTGTAATTTTTACGGCGGCACTTTTTATTACCGTTATTGTCAGTCAACCGATGAACCTAGTAAAGACAACTATGTTTGGATTGATAGGTATCGTTTTAGGATATATGTATAAAAAACAAAAAAAACCGGTAGAGATTTTGATGGCGGGGACGCTTGCGTACTTAATTGGTATTATGCTCATTTATGTTGCAAGTATAAAGTTTTTTAACATAGATTTAATGAAGCAAATGCAAAATATGCTTAATGAAAGTATGGCGCAAAGTGAAAAGATAGTCACTGCTGCTGGTATGCCTATTAGTAAGGAGCAAAAAGAATTATTTGCACAATTTAATGATGTGTTACAAACGTTATTCCCAAGTTTGCTTGTAATGGTCTCGGTATGTTTTTCTTGGATTACAGTTATGATATCAGGTAGTGTTTTGAGAAAACTAAAGCATGACGTTATACCTTGGCCTAAATTTAAAGATATACAATTACCAAAGAGTATTGTTTGGTATTACGTTATATTTATTTTGCTATCAACTTTTATAAAAGTAGAACCGACATCATATTTACATATGGTATTTTCTAACCTATATGTCATATTTGCCTTACTACTAGTACTACAAGGTCTGACATTTATCGCTTTTCTAGCGCATAGCAAAGGTTTTACGAAAGGGGTTCCTATTATTAGTTTTATTGTCTGCATGTTTATACCGATGTTGTTTCCTCTTGTGACAATCTTAGGTATAATTGATTTAGGGATTTCATTGCGTTCTAAAATAGGAGGATAAAGTAATATTCCTTATACTATTTTAATCTGTTTAACTAACTGAAAGGTGAGTTAGTTTTACTTTATAGGAGTTGTATACATGCCTGAATTTTATAAGAAACAGTGGTTTTTATATCCTGTTTATGTATTGGCATTTTTCGTGTTTGTGCTCATTGCCATCCTCTGTTATTTTCATTTAATTATGGGGATATCCACCTTTTTTATTTTTTGCATTGTACTTTTTGTTGTTATACGCTTTGAACTGACCTTTCAAAGGAATTTCGAAAAGTATACGACAGATATGATTACAAGAGTAAAGAAAGTGAGTAATGAAGCATTTAACCAAATGCCGATTGGTATTTTGTTATACAATAAGGATTATGGGATTGATTGGGCGAATCCTTATTTATCTTCATGTCTAGGACAGCATGCGTTAGCTGGATGGCACCTTTATGATGTATCAGAAACGTTGCTTCTTTTTATTAAGGGAGAAACTTCCGACGATATAGTCTCTTTAAATAACCGAAAGTTTCGCGTTTTTGTAAGGAAAGAAGAAAAGTTAATTTATTTCTTTGATGTAACGGAACAAACAGAGATTGAAAAGATGTACGAGGATCAACGCACTGTTTTGGCTGTCATTTATTTAGATAATTATGATGAAGTTACACAGGGGTTAGATGATCAATTACGTACGAATATCACAAGTCTTGTAACATCACGACTAAATGAATGGGCCGTTAAGTATGGGGCATATTTAAAACGTGCATCTTCAGAAAGATTCTTCGTTGTACTAAATGAGAGTATTTTAGCACAGATGGAGAAAGGGAAATTTAGCATTTTAGATCAGGTGCGTGAAGAAACATCCAAAAGGAATATACCACTCACCTTAAGTGTAGGTGTTGGATCAGGTGATTTACCTTTATCAGAGCTTGGGGCAATGGCTCAGTCCGGTTTAGACCTTGCGCTTGGCCGTGGTGGAGATCAAGTAGCTATTAAACAAGCGACAGGTAAAGTTAAGTTTTATGGTGGTAAGACGAATCCAGTTGAAAAACGTACTCGTGTACGTGCCAGAGTTATTTCGCATGCATTAAAGGATTTAGTATTAGAAAGTAGTAATGTCATTATAATGGGGCATAGGGCTCCTGATATGGACGCAATTGGTGCTGCGATTGGTATTTTAAAGGTAGCGCAATTAAATGAGCGCAAAGGATATATTGTGTTAGATGAAAATGATTCTGATAAGGGAATTAAGCGTTTAATGGATAAAGTGAAACAAAACGAAGAGTTATGGTCTCACTTTATTACCCCAGGACAAGCGATGGAATTTGCAAATGATGATTCATTACTTGTTGTTGTTGATACGCATAAACCTTCAATGGTGATGGAAGAAAAGCTGTTACATAAAATTGAAAATGTAGTTGTTATTGACCATCATCGCCGGGGAGAAGATTTTATTGAAGATCCATTGCTTGTTTACATGGAGCCATACGCTTCTTCCACGGCAGAACTTGTTACAGAATTACTTGAGTACCAACCGAAAAATTTAAAAATGACAATGTTAGAAGCAACGGCACTGTTAGCAGGTATTATTGTTGATACGAAAAGCTTTACATTCCGGACAGGTGCTCGTACGTTTGATGCCGCTTCTTATTTACGCTCACATGGTGCAGATACTGTACTTGTACAAGAGCTTTTAAAAGAAGATATGGATCAGTATTTACGGGTTGCAAAAGCTATTAAAAATGCGTACATTTATACAAATGGAATTGCGATTGCAAAAGTTGATAGTGATGATTACTACGATCAAGTGCTTATTGCGCAATCAGCCGACACATTATTAACAATGACAGGAATTATTGCGTCATTTGTTATTGCAAAACGTGGCGAGAATTTCATTGGAATTAGCGGCAGGTCTTTAGGTGAAGTGAACGTGCAGCTAATTATGGAAAATTTAGGCGGTGGTGGGCATTTAACGAATGCAGCCACACAAATGAAAAATGTTACAGTAGATGAAGCTGAGGAGAAGCTTCGATTTGTTATTGATGACTATTTACAGGGAGGCACACAATCATGAAAGTAATTTTTCTAAAAGACGTAAAAGGTAAAGGGAAAAAAGGAGAAATAAAAAACGTACCAGATGGCTATGCAAATAACTTCTTACTAAAACAAGGATTAGCTGCTGAAGCGACAAATAGCAGTATGAAAACTTTAGAAGCTCAAAAGCGAAAAGAAGAAAAAGATGCAGCAGCAGAGGTTGAAAATGCAAAAGAGTTGAAAGAAACGTTAGAGAAACTAACTGTAGAAGTAAAGGCGAAATCTGGAGAAGGTGGCCGTCTATTTGGTTCAATCACAAGTAAACAAATCGTAGATGCAATGCAAAAATCACATAAAATTAAACTTGATAAACGTAAATTTGAAATGGATGATGCAATTCGTGCATTAGGCTATACAAACGTTACTGTGAAGTTGCATCCGCAAGTAACAGCAACAGTAAAAGTTCATGTTAGTGAACAATAAAAATAAGTTAAGCAAGGAGGATTGCGTATGAGTGATGTAATGGCTGATCGTACCCCTCCGCATAATATAGAGGCTGAGCAGGCGGTTTTAGGGGCCATATTAATTGATCAAGATGCGTTAACGTCAGCATCGGAATTATTGGTACCTGACTCATTTTATCGAACGAAACATCAAAAGATTTTTGAAGTCATGCTTGGGTTATCTGATAAAGGAGAGCCGATTGACTTAGTAATAATGACGTCAGCAATGGCTGATCAAGGATTATTAGAAGAAGTTGGTGGGGTTTCTTACTTAGCAGAATTAGCAGAAGTTGTTCCAACCGCTGCTAACGTAGAATATTATGCACGAATCATCGCTGAAAAGGCGCTATTACGTCGTTTGATTCGAACAGCGACTCATATCGTGTCTGATGGGTATGAGAGAGAAGATGACGTGGATGGTCTTTTAAATGAGGCTGAGAAAAAAATATTAGAAGTATCTCACCAAACGAATGCAAAAGCATTCCAAAATATTAAAGATGTTCTTGTAGATGCTTACGATAAAATTGAACTTTTGCATAATCAAAAAGGTGAAGTTACTGGGATACCAACTGGATTTACAGAATTAGATAAGATGACCGCAGGTTTCCAGCGAAATGATTTAATCATCGTAGCGGCACGTCCATCAGTAGGGAAAACCGCATTTTCATTGAATATCGCACAAAACGTAGCGACGAAAACTGATGAAAATGTAGCGATTTTTAGTTTAGAGATGGGCTCTGATCAGCTTGTTATGCGTATGCTTTGTGCAGAAGGAAATATTGATGCGCAAAGACTGCGTACCGGTTCATTAACTTCTGATGATTGGGCAAAATTAACAATGGCGATGGGGAGCCTTTCTAATGCTGGTATCTATATTGATGATACACCAGGGATTAAAGTAAATGAGATTCGAGCGAAATGCCGTAGATTAAAGCAAGAACAAGGTCTAGGGATGGTTTTAATTGACTATTTACAGCTTATTCAAGGAAGCGGGAAATCAGGAGAAAACCGTCAGCAGGAAGTATCTGAGATTTCTCGTACATTAAAAGGGATTGCGCGTGAATTACAAGTGCCTGTTATTGCCTTGTCACAGTTATCTCGTGGTGTAGAATCTCGTCAAGATAAACGTCCGATGATGTCTGACATTCGTGAATCGGGAAGTATCGAGCAGGATGCTGATATTGTAGCCTTCTTATATCGTGAAGATTACTATGACCGAGAAACGGAAAATAAAAATACGATTGAAATTATTATTGCAAAGCAGCGTAACGGTCCCGTAGGCTCAGTAGAGCTCGCATTCGTTAAAGAGTTCAATAAGTTCGTTAACTTAGAACGTCGCTTCGAGGATGGACATGCGCCGCCTGCATAAAGATAGTATAAAAAAGAAATGCATTTCTTATAATAAGATGTGTTTCTTTTTTTTTATAGGAAAGATAAGGCTTTCATAGTGTGAAAATATAATTCTTACGAACGAAAATGTTTTTTAATAAAAAAATGTTCGCTTTTTGGTTGACTTCTTTTTCGGTTTTGGTACAATTATATTGTTTGAATAGATCGTTTGAAAATCGCGGAGGTGCTTTAATAATGTCTTCAGTAGTAGTTGTAGGAACACAATGGGGCGACGAAGGAAAAGGTAAAATCACTGATTTTCTTTCTGAGCATGCGGAAGTAGTTGCAAGATATCAAGGTGGAAATAACGCGGGACATACAATTGTTTTCGGCGGAGTTAAATATAAATTACACTTAATTCCATCTGGTATTTTCTATAAAGAGAAAATTTGTGTAATAGGAAATGGCTTAGTAGTAGATCCGAAAGCATTACTTGAAGAGTTAAAATACTTACACGATCGTGGTGTAAGTACTGATAATTTACGTGTAAGTAACCGTGCGCACGTTATTTTACCTTATCACTTAAAACAAGATGAATTAGAAGAAGCAAGTAAAGGTGATAACAAAATCGGTACAACGAAAAAAGGTATCGGTCCTGCATATATGGATAAAGCTGCTCGTATTGGTATTCGTATGGCTGATCTTTTAGACCGTGAAGCATTTAAAGAAAAGCTTGAGCGCAATTTAGTAGAAAAAAATCGTTTATTTGAAAAAATGTACGATACAGAAGGTTTCAGTGTAGAAGAAATCTTCGAAGAGTACTTCGAGTACGGACAACAAATCGCGCAATATGTATGTGATACGTCTGTTGTATTAAATGATGCACTAGATAACAATCACCGTGTATTATTTGAAGGTGCACAAGGTGTTATGCTTGATATCGACCACGGTACGTACCCGTTCGTTACATCTTCTAACCCGATTGCTGGTGGTGTAACAGTTGGAACTGGAGTTGGTCCTGCGAAAGTTACTCGCGTTGTAGGTGTGTGTAAAGCATATACAAGCCGCGTAGGTGATGGTCCGTTCCCTACGGAGCTTCATGATGAAATTGGTCATCAAATTCGTGAAGTTGGTCGTGAGTACGGAACGACAACTGGTCGTCCACGCCGCGTAGGTTGGTTCGATAGCGTTGTTGTAAGACATGCGCGTCGTGTTAGTGGTTTAACAGATTTATCATTAAATTCTATCGACGTTCTAACAGGTATTCCGACTCTTAAAATTTGCGTTGCTTACAAATACAATGGCGAAGTTATCGATGAAGTTCCAGCAAACTTAAACATTTTAGCGAAATGTGAGCCTGTATACGAAGAACTTTCAGGTTGGACAGAAGATATTACTGGTGTAAAATCATTAGACGAGCTTCCTGAAAATGCACGAAAATACGTAGAACGTGTTTCTGAGTTAACAGGAATTCAATTATCTATGTTCTCAGTTGGACCAGATCGTAACCAAACAAATATCGTTCGTAATGTATACGAAGCTTAATTGATATTTTTGAGAAAAAACTCATGTCCGCATGAGTTTTTTCTTATGTTTTATAAAAAAATAAAAAAAGTATTGCAAAAAACAAAGGAAACATGTTATGATACATCTTGTCGTCACGAAAATATGACGTTGGTGAGTATGAGCCATTAGCTCAGTTGGTAGAGCATCTGACTTTTAATCAGAGGGTCGAAGGTTCGAATCCTTCATGGCTCACCATTTTATTTTTCGTGGCCCGTTGGTCAAGTGGTTAAGACACCGCCCTTTCACGGCGGTAACACGGGTTCGAATCCCGTACGGGTCATGTTTTTTTATGTTCATTTTTGGTCCCGTGGTGTAGTGGTTAACATGCCTGCCTGTCACGCAGGAGATCGCCGGTTCGACCCCGGTCGGGACCGCCACTTTTGTTTATACCACCATTAGTGGTTTTATATATAGTTTTGGCTCGGTAGCTCAGTCGGTAGAGCAGAGGACTGAAAATCCTCGTGTCGGCGGTTCGATTCCGTCCCGAGCCACTCTCAGGATATTAAGTGGGCCCACTTAATATCCTTTTTATTTGTGTAATTTTACAAAATTGAGTAGTTATTTTAAAATAGAATGAGAAGCCTCTAGCAGTTGAAGCTAGAGGTTTTTCTATAGATCGTATAGGATTCTGTGTAAAAGTGGATCATACATGAGTCTGTGAGAATAGAGGAGAAAGTACTTAAGCAAAAGATGCGGCCATATAGGGACATACTATGTAGACATCAATGTGTTTAGGGATATTGAACATATTTTTACCCCGCATTAACGGGCAGTAAGACCCCACCCAAAAATTCAACGAAGGTAAAGAAGTTAGGTGCGGGATCAACTGCACGTAAATGCCCGATTAAAGTTTCACTTTATAAGGAGGAAATAGACGATGATGGGAAAGAAAATTTTAGTAGTTGATGATGAAAAGCCGATTGCGGATATTTTGAAGTTCAACCTAGAAAAAGAAGGTTTTGAAATTGTAATGGCGCATGATGGTGATGAAGCGATTGAAAAAGCGAATGAAGAGCAGCCAGATATGGTTTTATTAGATATTATGCTACCAGGTAAGGATGGCTTAGAGGTTTGCCGTGAAATACGTAAAAGCTCAGAAATGCCGATTATTATGCTTACAGCAAAGGACTCTGAAATTGATAAAGTATTAGGGCTTGAGCTTGGAGCAGATGATTATGTAACGAAGCCATTTAGTACGAGGGAACTACTTGCTCGTGTGAAGGCGAATTTACGTCGCCATCAACAAGGTGGTGCTGCAGAAAAAGAAGAAAATACGGAAATGGTTATTGGACCAATCGTTATCAATTCAAATGCGTATAGTGTAACGAAACGTGAGGAAAATATTGAACTTACACATCGTGAATTTGAGCTACTACATTATTTAGCCAAACATTTAGGACAAGTTATGACTCGTGAGCATTTATTGCAAACAGTTTGGGGTTATGACTATTTTGGAGATGTACGTACAGTGGATGTAACAGTGCGTCGTTTACGTGAAAAAATTGAAGATAATCCAAGTCATCCTACTTTAATTGTAACTAGACGTGGAGTAGGATATTACTTGCGTGACCCAGAGCAGGAATAGTATATGAAGAAAGTTGGTTTTTTTCAATCTATTCATTTAAAATTTGTACTCATATATATGCTATTAATATTGATAGCTATGCAAGTTATTGGGGTATATTTTGTAAGAGAGTTAGAAAAGAGTCTCGTACAAGGCTTTAGAGATTCTTTAACGCAGCAAACGAACTTATTATCATATAACTTGAAACAAGAGTTTAAAAAAAGTTATACAAAGGCAGAAACAGAATCAACAGATGAAACGATTAAAACTTCAATTCGAAAATTTGCCTCTGATCGAAAGAAAGATATCCAAGAGGTAAGTGTATTTGATTCGCATAGAAAGTTACTCGCTATTTCAGATGAGTCAAAGCAAAACAAGGTAAATAGAACATCAACTGATATAGCTGTTCAACGGGTATTGGTACAAAAAAAGCCAGAAGTGAAAATTGAGAAGGATGGTCGTACAGGCCATCGTGTACAAGTTATGCTTACTCCTATTCTAGATGATAACGGCAAGGATGCACTTGGTGTTATTTACATTGTTGCATCTATGGAAGATGTTTATAAACAGATGAAGGATATTAATCAAATTTTTGCGACTGGAACCGTTATTGCATTACTCGTAACAGCTGTACTTGGAATTTTGTTAGCTCAAACGATTACGAGACCAATCTCAGATATGCGAAGACAAGCGATTGAAATGGCAAAAGGAAACTATTCAAGAAAAGTAAAAGTGCATAGCCATGATGAAATAGGACAATTAGCATTATCTTTCAATAATTTATCAAAAAAATTACAACAAGCTCGTTCTTCAACGGAAAGTGAAAGACGTAAATTATCATCTGTTTTATCACATATGACAGATGGAGTAATTGCTACTGACCGAAAAGGAGACATTATTTTATTAAATGATCCTGCGGAAAAGATGCTAAATGTTTCGCGTGAAACGGCGCTCGATCAATCTGTTTTAGAAGTATTAGGGATACAAGAAGAATTTACGCTCGATCATTTATACGAAGAGCCTGATTCCGTTTTATTAGATTTTAGTACGAGAAATGAGCCATATATTTTACGTGCTAGTTTCTCTGTTATTCAAAAAGAGACAGGGAAAGCAAATGGTTTAATTGCCGTATTATATGATGTAACTGAGCAGGAGCGTATAGAAAGGGAACGCCGTGAGTTTGTGGCAAACGTTTCCCATGAATTAAGGACGCCATTAACAACGATGCGCAGTTACTTAGAGGCACTTACGGACGGCGCGTGGCAAGATCCGAATATTGCACCGCAATTTTTAACAGTTACACAAGAAGAAACAGAAAGAATGATTAGACTTGTAAATGCGTTATTGCAACTTTCTAAACTCGATAGTACAGAACATCGTTTAATGAAAGAATGGGTCGATTTTACTGACTTCTTTAATAACATTATTGATCGTTTTGAAATGTCTAAAGAGCAAAACGTAAGTTTCAAACGATCTTTCTCTAAGAAATCCCGATTTATTGATATGGATACGGATAAAATTACGCAAGTTTTGTATAACATTATTTCGAATGCATTAAAGTATTCACCAGAAGGTGGAACAGTAACATATCGCTTACGTGATCGTGGGGAATTATTAGAGGTTAGTGTAAGTGACCAAGGAATGGGTATTCCCAAAGAAAACGTCGATAAAATCTTTGAACGTTTTTACCGCGTAGATAAAGCACGTTCAAGACAAATGGGTGGTACAGGACTTGGATTAGCAATTGCAAAAGAAATGATTGAGGCACATGGTGGCTCGATTTGGGCGAAGAGTGAGGAAGGAAAAGGGACAACTATTTACTTCACATTGCCAATGGCAGCAGATGAAGAGGACGATTGGGAATGAGTATGGAAAATGTTAAAACGATAGTTTTAATTAATTTAGTTGTAATTAGCCTATTTCTTACTTTTAACTTATGGACGTATGTGCCAGATTCCACGTCTATGCAAAACGCAAAATTTGTGCAGGGGAATGAAGGAATTACTCAAACTAAAATCGCTGATGTTGTCCGCCCTACTTCTATCATCGTGCATAAAGATAAAAATCATTATGGGAGCAAAAGAGAGGGAGATATAGAATCAATCTATAAACCTTTGGAAGCAGGGGAATTACATGGTTTCAAAGAGATATCGATTGCTAAGGCTGATTTCCTTTCTTATGTGCATGGTGAAGGGAAAATGGAGCTTGTTTTTCCTACCAACATCCCATTTGATGCAGTTAAATCTATGTTTAATATGAAAGAAAAAAGTATAGATAAGCCTAAACATTTTAATCGAATTATTCTTGACCCTTCTAGAAGTAGGGATCAAGAAATTAAAATTAATTTTGTTTCTGATGGTGATAACTCTAGAATATATGAAGCAAAATTAAGTGGTGTGTATTTAAAAGATATTGTAAATGCACAAAATCAATTTATAGTATCGGCAAAACCTTATTTTGACTATCAAATTAATGATATGAAAAAGCTATTTTTACCAGATGGAACGACAGAATTAAGTAATATAACATATATTTCATCTAATTTAGCGGTTGATACATTTAAGAATGCTCTTTTTAGTGACCCACGTTATTTAAGCCCTATTACCGAGAAATCGAAAGAAACATTTACGGATGGTATTAGGTCCATGGAGATTGAAAACGATCATCATATGCTAAAGTATAAAAATTCTTCTGTTTCAAGTGAGAAAACGACAGATAATTTAATGCTTTTACAAAAAAGCTTTGATTTTGTAAATGGTCACAGTGGGAGTTTGGATTCATATCGTTTGGATTATATGAATAAAGGACAGACGGTATTCCGTTTACATGAAGATGGATATTCCGTATTCAATACAGATGGATTAGCTGAATTGAGACAAGTATGGGGATCAGAAGAAGTAATGGAATATGAAAGACCGTTGTTGTCTTTAAATACGAAAGGTATAGAACAGAAGGTTACTCTTCCATCAGGTCATGTTGTAATAGCATCTTTAGAAAATAATGCCGCGGTAGATAAAAGATTCATTAAAGACATTGGTATTGGATACAAATTATCACTAGATGGGCAAGTAGCTCGACTACAGCCAATTTGGTATGTAAAGTTTGTTGAAGATGAAGCGGGTAAACAAAAAATATATGAGTGGAGTGAGGGAGGACTAAATGGATTGGGATCGGATTAAAACCATATTTATTGTGACCTTTTTTGTTTTGGACCTCTTTCTCATTTTTCAATTCATTCAAAAGCAAGATAGTAATCAATTGGAGCTTATTGCAGAAACAAAGATAGATCAAGAATTAAAAGCAAACAAAATTACTATGGGTAATTTCCCTAAAGAACCGAAAAAAGAATCATTTATTAGGGCGGAAAACAAGGCGTTTAAAGAAGAAGATGTACAGTCTTTAAAGAATCAAACGGCGCATATACAAAATATGTACAGGATAGAAAGTAAGCTAAAAGAGCCCTTTTTAAATACAAAATCATTATCCAAAGATAAGTATAGTGATTTTTTGAAGAACTATGTATTGGATGGACAAAAGTATGAGTTTGGGGCAATGAAAGACTCTAAAATTTACTTCTTCCAAAAATATAAAGATAAGCCTATTTTCTATAACGATCAGGCAATGATTGTTGTGGAATTAAATGAAAAAAATGAACTCGTGTCGTACACGCAGACGATGCTAACTGATTTAAAAGAAATGGGCGAAAGTGAAAAAACGAAACAGCAAGAAATTATTACTGCTCAAACAGCTTTAGAAAATCTGTATTTAAAAAATAAAGTTCATGGGAATACACATGTAAAAGAAGCACAAATTGGTTATGCCACCCTTACCGCATCTACTTCTAATAACCAAGTACTCGCTCCAACATGGAATTTAAAAACGGAGCAGAAGCAGGACTTCTTTGTAAATGCAATCGAAGGACAAGTTATGGAATTAGGGGAAAGGGAAAATCAAGTGGTTGATGAACATACTGGAGTGAGAAAGAATGGGGTTGCATTTTAGCGTACTTGCAAGTGGAAGTACAGGGAATATGCTATATGTAGGAACAGATGAAAAAAAATTACTCGTCGATGCAGGTTTAAGTGGTAAAGCAACCGAGGCTTTATTTAAACAGGCAGAATTAAATATAAATGATGTATCGGGTATTCTTGTAACACATGAACATAGTGATCATATTAAAGGGTTAGGTGTATTGGCACGTAAATATGATTTACCTGTTTATGCAAATGAGAAAACATGGAATGCAATGGAACATTTAATAGGAAATATCCCAACTGAGCAAAAGTTTATTTTTTCAGTTGGGGATGTGAAAACATTTGGTGATATTGAGGTCGAGTCATTTGGGGTTTCTCATGATGCGGCAGAGCCGATGTTCTATGCTTTTCATAATAATAATAGAAAGTTAGCCCTTATTACAGATACGGGATACGTGAGTGACCGTATGAAAGGTGTTATTAAGGGTGCTAATGCTTTTGTGTTTGAAAGTAATCATGACGTGGAAATGCTTCGTATGGGACGTTATCCATGGAGCATTAAGCGGCGTATTTTAAGTGATGTGGGTCACGTTTGTAATGAGGACGCTGCATTAGCGATGGCAGATGTAATTACAGATGAGACAAAACATATTTATTTAGCCCATTTAAGTTTAGATAATAACATGAAAGAACTAGCACGTATGTCAGTATCACAAGTATTAGAGGAAAAAGGATTTGGAGTGGGAGAAGCCTTCGAAATTCATGATACAGATCCGAAAATGCCTACAAAAATTCAATACGTATAATTCTTCATTTTAGTAAACAATAAAGGTGAATATAGTTGTTTTCAGGAAGATGGGTGAACAAATATGTCCTTTATTGATGAAGAAAATTATCGTATGAAACGTGCAAGAAAAAAGAAGCATAAAGGTATTGTTATTTCTAGCATAGCAGGAACAATTGTAGGAGCTTCGTTATTTGCATTTGGAGCTCCTTTATTTGCGAATGATGCGGGCGCGCTTCCGCAAGCTGAAGCAAGTGGAAGTAATATGGCCGAAGCTCAAGGAATTAAACAGATTAGCTTTGTTGATGCTGTTGATCGTGCGTCTGAAGCTGTTGTTGGCGTTATTAATATTCAACGAGATAATTTTTCAGAGGCAGATTCAGAAGCTGGTACAGGATCGGGTGTAATTTATAAAAAAGCAGATGGCCAAGCTTATATTGTAACGAATAATCATGTTGTTGCTGGAGCGAATCGTATTGAAGTAAGTTTAAGTGATGGTAAGAAGGTTCCTGGAAAAGTATTAGGAACGGATGTAGTCACAGATTTGGCTGTACTAGAAATAGATGCAAAGCATGTGAAAAAAATAATTGAGATTGGCGATTCTAATACTGTTCGTAGAGGAGAACCGGTCATTGCGATTGGAAACCCACTCGGGCTGCAATTTTCAGGAACCGTTACACAAGGCATTATTTCAGCTAAGGAACGTATTGTTCCTGTAGATTTGGATCAAGATGGACATTACGATTGGCAAGTAGAAGTATTGCAAACAGACGCAGCAATTAATCCAGGTAATAGTGGTGGTGCGCTTGTAAATGCGGCAGGTCAATTAATTGGCATTAACTCAATGAAAATTGCAGCAAAAGAAGTAGAAGGAATTGGACTAGCTATTCCAGTTACTAGAGCTGTTCCAATTATGAATGAATTAGAGAAGTACGGAAAAGTAAGGAGACCGTATGTTGGAATTGAACTTAGATCGTTAAATGAGATTCCAAATTACCATTGGTCAAAAACATTGCATTTACCAAGCAATGTAACAGAGGGAGTTTGCATTTTAGATGTGAAAAGTCCTTCGCCAGGTGTAGATGCTGGTTTACGAGAACACGATGTGATTGTAGCAGTAGATGGAAAACCGGTTCGCGATATTATTGGATTCCGTACGGCCTTATATGATAAAAAAATTAATGATAAAATGACTCTTACGTTTTATCGTGGTACAAAACGAGCAACAACAACGGTTAAACTAGGCATTCAAAAGTATTAAAAACAGGAGGGCCTACCTCCTGTTTTCTATTGTAGAAAAGTGAGGTGAAGAATATGAATTTACCTTGTTGTTTAGAACATGTTGAATTAGCTTTAGATATTATTGTGGATGAGTGTGAAGTTGCACCGGTTATCAACAATGTGGATAACTCAGAAAAAGAGAAAAAAACATGTGAATTTTGTCAAAACAAGGCGACATATGTTGTATCGAACACAGATTCTCACACAATATGTGGGTAACAATTGTGGATATGTGGATAAGTTGTGTGGATAACATGTTTGTAAGGTGGGGAATGAGTGTGAATATCTCGATTATTTCAATTGGGAAATTAAAAGAAAAATATTTAAAACAAGGTATAGCAGAATACTTAAAACGATTATCTGCATACGCAAAAGTAGAAGTAATTGAATTGCCAGATGAAAAGGCGCCAGAAAATTTAAGTGAAGCAGAAATGTTAATTGTAAAAGAAAAAGAAGGTATACGTATACTGGATAAAATTTCTGACGATACGCATGTCATTGCGTTAGCGATAGAAGGAAAACAAAAATCATCAGAAGAATTTGCAGTAAGTTTAGATCGTCTTGCTACATATGGAAAGAGTAAAGTTGCCTTTGTAATTGGTGGATCACTTGGACTAAGTTCAGAAGTAATGAAGCGTTCAAACGAATCTCTTTCTTTTTCAAAGATGACATTACCACACCAATTAATGCGATTAGTATTGCTTGAGCAAGTGTATAGAGCGTTTCGTATTAATCGTGGGGAACCGTATCATAAATAAAATTACTTTTTGTATATAAAAAGAGTAAAAAAGACCATTGGGCAAAAACCACCGATGGTCTTTTAAATATTAATAGGTAGTACGAAGGTTTCCTAAAATAAGTATGTTTCTATTTCTAAAAAAGTGTGTTGTAATATGAAGAGGGAAAAGTATAAGTAGTCATAGAAGTGAGGAATTAAAGGTGAAGAAGTTTAAAAAGTTTTACTTGGAGATTACGAGTGTATGTAATCTTGCGTGCAGCTTTTGTCCGCCGACGGAAAGGCAGAAGCAATTCATTTCTGTGGAGGATTTTGCTAAAAGATTAGACCAAATTAAACCTCACACAGACTACATTTATTTGCACGTGAAGGGTGAGCCATTGCTCCATCCGAAAATAGATCAATTGTTAGATTTAAGCCATGAAAAAGGGTTTAAAGTTAATATTACAACGAACGGAACGTTAATTAATAAAAGAAGGCATAGACTGTTAAATAAGCCTGCTTTAAGACAAATGAATTTTTCATTGCACAGTTTTGATGGACACCCAGGTTCGCAAGATAAAGAGGGCTATGTAAGAAGTATACTTTCCTTCATTAGAGAGGCGACAAGTCAATCAGATTTAATTGTTTCACTTAGATTATGGAATTTAACGCAGGATAATAAAACAAATGCTGAAATTCAAAAAAATAGAGAGTTATTATCCATCATTGAAAATGAGTTTGGTCTATCTTATCAAATCGAAGAGAAGCTTACACCGGGAAAAGGTATAAAAATTGCGGAACGTGTCTTTATTAATCAAGACTATGAATTCCAGTGGCCGGCATTACATGAAGAAGAGGATGATGGAAAAGGATTCTGTCATGGTCTTCGTAATCAGGCTGGAATTTTAGCGAACGGAACAGTTATTCCTTGTTGTTTAGATGGTGAGGGGATTATTAACCTTGGGAATATTAATAATGACTCATTTTCTAACATTATAGAAGGTGAAAGAGCAACAAACATTGTCGATGGATTTTCGAAAAGAGTTGCAGTCGAAGAGCTATGCAGGAAATGTGGATACCGTAAAAGATTTGGAAAATAAATATGAAACAAGCCCTCATAAAGCGAGGGCTTATTTTTTATTCTTGATAAGAGCGTTCTAATTCATCAATTAAGGAACCGACGTAAGAAACAGCCCTGCGGATTGCATCTGGTTTTGACATATCGACTCCGGCATGTTTCATTAATTCAAGTGGTTTCATCGTACCACCAGCGCGAAGTACATCTAACCAGCGGTCAACGGCAGGTTGCCCTTCCTCTTTAATCATTTGGGCTACCGCAGTAGATGTAGTGAGGCCTGCGGAATAGGTGTAAGAATATAAGCCCATATAATAATGAGGTTGGCGCATCCAAGTTAAGCCAGCACCTTCGTCAATTTCTACAGAATTTCCCCAGAATGTCGAAAGTACATTTGTTTTTATTTCAGTTAAAGTTGTAGCTGTAAGTGCTTCTCCTTCTTCTGCTAGGGTATATACTCTTCTTTGATATTCTCCCTCAAGTAAGTGAGTAACAAAGTTATGATAATATGTGCCAAGTAGTTGCAGAATCACCCATCTGCGCATTCTCTTGTCGTCAGTAGTCGCTAATAAATGCTGGGCTAATAGTAATTCATTCATTGTAGATGGTGCTTCAACAAAGTACATAGATGGACGTACATTCATAATACGCTGGTTTTTATTTGCTAAATAAAAATGACCAGCATGGCCAAATTCATGTGCTAATGTGAAGCATCCACGCATCGTATTTTGCCATGTAATTAAAATGTATGGATGAGAACCATATGGGCTTGAACAAAATGCTCCGGTGGATTTGCCTACGTTATCTGCAAGATCAACCCATCTTTCTTTGAATCCTTTTTCGATAATGGAACTATATTCATCGCCTAATACCTTTAAAGAATCTTGAATTAATTTACCAGCCTCCTTGTATGTGATGGTTGGATTAAATTCGGGATCTAAAGGTGCATGTAAGTCGCAGAACAGTATTTGATCGAGTCCTAATACTTTCTTTTTTAAATCTGCAAAACGGCGCATATGAGGCGCTAATTCTTTATAAATAATATCAAGTTGATTGTTATACATTTCAAGTGGAACTTTTTGAGGTTCTAAAAGCATATGAGTAACAGATTCAAATTTGCGTAAACGAGAGAGTGTTACTTGTTTTTTTACTTCAGTAGCATATGTTGTTGCCACTGTATTCTTATATCGTTTTAAGGTGGAAACAAATGATGAGTATGCTTTTCTACGTATGTCTACGCTTGGAGAGAACTCATATTTGCTTTCAAATAATGAAAATGATACAGGGAGTTCGTTTCCTTTTTCGTCTTGTATGGAGGTAAAATCCATATCGGCTAATTTAGTCATACCGTAAATTTTGTATGGAGAACTATGTACTTCGCCAAGTGCAGCAAGAGCTTCTTCTGTTTCAGGAGAGAGCGTGTGCGGCCTTTTTTGTAGGATGTCTAGTAATGATTTACGGAAAGGTTCGAGTTTTGTTTCTTCAGCTAAATATTTTTCAATTGTTCCTTCGTCGAATGAGAGGATTTCATTATGGATAAAGGACAGTGCAGTATGTACTTTCGTCCATAAAGCAGCAATTTTGGAAGAGTTCGCTTGAATAATTGGATTTGTACGATCAGTGGATTCTTTTAAATTTGCATATGAGTATAGTTTTGTTAACTCCATTAAAAGATCTTCTTCTAAAAGTAGGCAATGTAATAAGGTAGTGGGGCTAGTGTGTAATTGTCCTTTAAACGCATCAAGTTTTTTTATATCGTTTGTTAATACACGTAATGCAGTTTCCCACTCTTTATCAGATTCGTATAAATCAGAGAGGTCCCATGTTAGCTCAGTAGGGACTTCTGTGCGAATATGGCGTTTCTCAATTACATTTTTCATTTGTTATATCCCCCTTATTATAAGTATCTAAAAACATGATAATAGAAAATTCAGTAAAATGAAAATAATTTACATTTCTATGTATGAAAAAGAAGGACAAGCATAAAAATGCTTGTCCTTCGAGTTAAATTTAAAAATTAATATACTTTATCACCGTTGAAAATAGAGTTTTTCACGACTACATAATCTACAGTACGAATTGAGTCTAATTTTGTTCCACCAGCGTAAGAGATAGAAGATTGAAGATCTTGTTCCATTTCGATTAAAGTATCTTCTAAAGAACCTTTATGCTCAACGAACATTTTCTTACCTTCAACGTTTTTCTTCTCACCTTTTTGGAATTCAGAAGCTGAACCGAAGTACTCTTTATGAAGTTTGCCGTCTTTTTCGATTGTTTCCCCTGGAGACTCTTCATGACCAGCGAATAGAGAACCGATCATAACCATAGTCGCCCCAAATCGAATAGATTTAGCTACGTCGCCGTGTGTACGAATACCACCGTCAGCGATAATTGGCTTACTTGCAGCTTTTGCACACCAGCGAAGTGCAGCTAGTTGCCAACCGCCAGTTCCAAAACCTGTTTTAATTTTAGTAATACAAACTTTACCAGGTCCAATACCAACTTTTGTTGCGTCAGCACCAGCGTTTTCTAATTCTCTTACCGCTTCTGGAGTCCCAACGTTTCCAGCGATAACGAAGCTTTCTGGTAAATGCTTCTTAATATGTTGAATCATGTTGATTACAGCATTAGAATGTCCGTGTGCAATATCAATCGTGATGTATTCAGGTGTAAGTTGCTCAGCAGCTAATTGTTGTACGAATTCATACTCGTCCTCTTTTACACCAACGCTAATAGAAGCGATTAATCCACGTGATTGCATATCCCTAATGAATGAGATACGTTTCTCTGGTTGGAAACGATGCATGATATAGAAGTAATTGTTTTCAGCTAAATAAGTTGCGATTCTTTCATCAATAATCGTTTGCATATTTGCAGGTACGACAGGTAATTTAAATTTATGTTTACCTAAAGTGACAGTTGTATCACATTCAGAGCGGCTGTTTACAATACATTTCGCAGGAATTAATTGAATATCTTCATAGTCGAATACGTTTTCCATCATTTACACCCCTAAAATACGAATATTTTATTCATTTCGTTTAAAAATGTTCGTCCAAAAGATAATTTACATTATTTTCACTCATAAGTCAAAGGTTTTCATATTTATATTTAAAAATTAAGGTTTAGCTACGTATGTTGTAAGTTCATGTAATTAAAATGTGTTTAAACATAGTATTATTTGATGTAAAATTATGTTTGGGAAATAAAAGTTAAAGAGGTAAATTTAGGAGGGGTGCTAATGAAGCGCTTAGTATATATGGATTGGTTGCGTGTATTAGCAACGATCGCAGTGGTTACAATTCACGTTTCTGCGGGTTATGTTTCTATGTTAGATGCAAATAACGCATCACGCTGGATGGCTGGTAACTTGTTTGAATCGATTTCACGTGCGAGTGTTCCGATTTTTGTAATGATTAGTGGAGCGTTATTGTTAAAGGGTACAAAAGATATTTCAGTCGGGGAATTTTTACAGAAGCGTGCAAGTAAAGTAATTATACCTTTTGTAGCTTGGAGCGCTATATTTTATGCATATGGAGCATATGCAGGATATTTCCCGGCATCTTTAAAGCAAGGGATAAAGCACTTTTTAACGGATACTATTGGGGGACATTTATGGTTCTTATACATGATTGTAGGGATATATTTAATTACACCTCTACTGAAAATCTTTGTGAAGAACGCTAAAAAAAGAGAGATAGAATACTTTTTAATTTTATGGCTATATGCATCTGTTGTAGTCAATTTAGTGAAATATTATTATCCTATCAACTTTAACATTGAATTATTTTACGTTACAAATTATGTAGGGTATTTCTTACTTGGTTATTATTTATCCAATTACGATATTTCGAAAAAATGGAGGAATATTTCTTACATTGGAGGACTTGTAGGATTTATTAGTACATTCTTTATTACATATTACTATACAGTAAAAGCAAATGGACAGTTAGAGCAGTTTTGGTATGGATATTTTGCGCCAGGTGTTGTACTGATGGCGATTGGATTATTTATATTTTTCAAATATGCATTCCAAAAGTCAGAAAGAGAATTACCATTGTTATTCCGTTTTATAAATCAAGCAAGCCTTGGAATCTATATTCTTCACTTCTTCTTATTAAATAACTTGTTGTACATGGTTTTCCCTAAGGTAAATGAGCGTGTACATGCAATATTGGCAATACCTATTAATGTAACGATTACAATTGTTCTTAGTCTGGTAATTACGTTAGTATTGCAAAGAATACCAGTTGTGAAAAAATTAGTTCCGTAAAAATGAATACAGTATAGATAGGGCAGACTTATTATTAAGGCTGCCTTTTCCTATTTTAAAATTATACTTAGATAAATTTAAGTTGAAACGAATTGAAAACAGTGGATTAATATAGTATCTTACTATAGTCTAAAGTGAGGTATGAAGAACATAATAGGTTAAATATAAAATCAAATGAGGTTAATATATGAGTAAAAAAAGCTTTAGTAATTATGCATTAAGTAAAGAAGTAAGACGAGCACTTACTGGTTTAGGATATGAGCATCCGACAGAAGTGCAAGGAGAGGTTATTCCAGTTGCATTGCAAAAGAAGGATCTTGTTGTAAAGTCGCAAACGGGAAGTGGAAAAACGGCTTCGTTCGGAATACCACTTTGTGAAATGGTAGAGTGGGAAGAGAATAAACCACAAGCATTAGTTTTAACACCAACGAGGGAACTTGCTGTTCAAGTGAAAGAAGATATTACGAATATAGGGCGATTCAAAAGAATTAAAGCTGCTGCAATTTATGGTAAATCTCCATTTGCACGTCAAAAATTAGAGTTAAAGCAAAAGACGCATATTGTAGTGGGGACCCCAGGACGTGTGTTGGATCATATTGAAAAAGGGACCCTTTCTTTAGATCGATTGAAATATTTAGTGATTGATGAAGCAGATGAAATGCTAAATATGGGCTTTATCGATCAAGTAGAGGCAATTATTGATGAATTACCTACAAAAAGAATGACAATGCTATTTTCAGCAACCCTACCGGAAGATATTGAAAAGTTATCCCGTACATATATGAATGCACCAACTCATATTGAAATTAAAGCAGCTGGGATTACAACAGATAAAATTGAACATACCCTTTTTGAAGTAAGGGAAGAAGAGAAGCTTTCACTTCTTAAGGATGTAACTATGATTGAAAATCCAGACAGTTGCATTATTTTTTGTCGTACACAAGAAAACGTAGACCATGTATATAGACAGCTAAAACGAGTTAATTATCCTTGTGACAAAATACACGGTGGTATGGTGCAGGAAGATCGTTTTGAAGTTATGGATGATTTTAGAAAAGGAAAGTTCCGTTATTTAGTAGCAACTGATGTAGCTGCGAGAGGAATTGATATTGATAATATTACACATGTTATTAATTACGATATTCCATTAGAAAAAGAAAGCTATGTACACCGTACTGGAAGGACGGGACGAGCTGGTAATAATGGAAAAGCTATTACATTTATAACGCCTTATGAAAATAGATTTTTAGAAGAGATCGAGGAATATATCGGATTTGAAATTCCAAAGGAACTGGCACCTTCAAAAGAAGAAGTTATAAAAGAGAAAGCAGTATTTGAAGAAAAAATATATGCTAAACCAATTATAAAGCAAGATAAAAATGCAGACCTAAACAAAGGAATTATGAAATTGTACTTTAATGGCGGAAAGAAAAAGAAAATTAGGGCGGTAGATTTCGTTGGTACAATTGCTAAAATTCAAGGTGTTTCTGCTGATGATATAGGTATTATTACAATACAAGATAATGTTTCGTATGTTGAAATATTAAACGGAAAAGGACCACTTGTTTTAAAGGTTATGAGAAATACAACGATAAAAGGTAAACAATTAAAAGTTCATGAGGCAATTAAGTAAACAAAAAACTATCCACTATAACAGGTGGATAGTTTTTTTATTTAAGATTCTTTTAAATCATCAATCAACTTCTCAGCTAAGCGCCTATACATATTACTCATGGACACAAATGATGTTAGTAATAAAAATTTCTCTAGATTCGGATCTTCTAAGGAAGAAATTTCACTTACTTCTGAAACAAGATTATTTACGTCTTGTGTAAAGCTTTCGACGTTTTTTTCGGTAAGAGAAAGATAATCTTTATATAATGTATTTAATTCGAATGAATCATCGTTTAATAAGGATTCATTTATATTTTCTAAGGAGCTTTTTATGTCATTAATGGAAAGGGCTCCTTTTAATTGATAAATTAAGCTGATTAAAATCATATGCTCTTTTGAGTATTTTTTATTTTTGATTGGAATAAACAGTTTCCCTTTTGCGTAATTGTTAATCATTGTTTTTGTTAATACTTTTTCATCATCGGTTCTTGTTGTATCCGAATAAGTATTTTCAAATAATTGGACAACCTGGTCTACATACAAGTCGACATTTGGAATATCCTCAAGCGTAATGTTTTTTTCTAAATGTAATGTTTCAAGCAGTTTATTTATATTTTCCACGTAGAACCCCTCACTTTTATAACTTAGTGGAGCATAATGTTTAGTTTATCTCTAAATATGGTATTACGAAACAAATGAATTGTAAATGTTGACCTCTAATAATAATGTGTATATAATTACATGTAGTTATTAAAACTACATGTAATTATATGAGGGGTGTATATATGAATGCTTATGTAAGAGAACCAGTTAATGCTTTTACCCACTTGGGAGGAGCTGTATTATCATTTATTGCATTATTAGCTATGCTTGTAAAAGTTTCTATTAAGATGCCATCTTTTGCGGCAATTACAGCTATTATTTTGTTTGGTATCGGAATGATGGTTCTGTATACAGCATCAGCTGTATATCATAGTGTTGTAGCCAGTGAACGTGTTATTTATTTCTTTCGGAAGCTTGATCACTCTATGATTTTTATATTGATTGCAGGTACATATGCACCATTTTGTTTAATTACATTACATTCCGCAAACGGTTTATTATTATTTTGTTTAGTTTATGCAACTGCCATTTGTGGTATTGTTTTTAAAATGTTTTGGTTTAGTTGCCCGAGATGGTTATCAACAGCAATTTATATTACAATGGGCTGGTTAATTGTTCTGTTCTTTGCACCGTTAGCTGCTAACTTAAGTGCAGGAGGTATCGTGCTTCTAGTGCTTGGAGGCATTCTTTATACAATCGGTGGATTTATTTATGGAACAAAGCCAAAATGGTTAGAGTTTAAACATATGGGGCATCATGAAATTTTTCACGTGTTCGTGTTATTGGGAAGCCTTGCCCACTTTTTAAGTGTATATTGCTACGTAATTTAACAATATCAAATTTTCGAGTGATTTTTATTTTTCTTGATTAATAAAAAAAGATATAAACACATACGTATGTTGAAGAGCTGTATAACTTAAAGGTTATGTGGCTCTTTTTTATATAAATAATAATTCGGAATAAATATTCTAAATTGTCAGTCTTTTGTGGTAGGATAGATTTGTATTGAGGTTATAAGATTTTATAATTAATAATAAGTGGGGGACTATATATATGGCGATACTTATAACAGGTGGAGCAGGATATATTGGTAGTCATACGTGTATAGAATTATTAAATAATAATTATAAAATTATAGTCGTAGATAATCTTTCAAATAGTTCAATCGAGTCCTTAAATCGAGTAAAAGAAATAACGGGAAAACAATTTGAATTTTATAAAGAAAGTGTTTTAAATCGTGAAAAAATGAATGAGATTTTTTTGAAAAATAATATTGAAGCGGTTATACATTTTGCTGGATTTAAAGCAGTGGGGGAATCGACTACAATTCCTCTAACATATTATTATAATAATATAATAAGTACAATCGTACTATGTGATGTGATGCAGAAACATCATGTTAAAAAGTTTATTTTTAGTTCATCTGCAACTGTATATGGAATTCCAAAAACGTCACCAATTACAGAAGAATTTCCACTAAGTGTGACAAATCCATATGGGCAAACAAAATTAATGATTGAGCAAATTATGCGTGATGTGGCAAAAGCTGATGATGAATGGAGTATTGCGTTACTTCGTTATTTTAATCCCTTCGGAGCACATAAAAGTGGTCGTATTGGAGAAGATCCAAATGGGATTCCGAATAATTTAATGCCATATGTAACGCAGGTGGCGGTAGGTAAATTAAAGGAACTAAATATATTCGGAAACGACTATCCAACAAAAGACGGGACAGGTGTCCGTGATTATATTCACGTTGTTGACCTTGCAAAAGGACATGTAAAGGCACTTGAGAAAGTACTTGAGACGAAAGGAATAGAGGCATATAATCTTGGCACAGGTAAAGGGTATAGTGTGTTAGAGATGATAAAGGCTTTTGAGGAGGTTTCAGGTAAAAAAATACCTTATAAAGTGATAGGGCGTCGTCCTGGTGATGTAGCAGTATGTTTTGCTGATGTATCTAAAGCGAAACGAGAATTAGGATGGGAAGCAGAATATGGGTTAGAAGAGATGTGTGTAGATTCTTGGAGATGGCAGGTAAATAATAAAAACGGCTATCAAATGATTTAAGGTAGTTAGTAAAGCATTCTCTTATTAATTTGTAGGATATTTTATGTATATAATAAATTGTTTTCTTTATTATGTTGCTTGAGGTCAGTAATATGTTCAATTTAGGAAAGAGAATGTAATAAAATATTACTGACCATAGCATTTGAATAGCAACCGGTTCTATTGAAAAGTATTCCAATACTTGTATCATTGTTAAAGTGCGTTTATAATCAAATAATCTTGTTAGCTTTTTGCTTGAATTACGTATTATTGAAAGCGTTTTTATTGCGTGATATATTTTGATTGACATCATTACTGTATGAAATGTATGAAAAGGGTTTTTCTATTGTTTTTTAAGGTAGGAAGTCTGACTTATTTTCGAAAAAACTTCGTATGTAGTTGTAAGTAAGAAGGAGAATAAGGAATAATATAATTTTTACAAGACGGGGAGGGTACAGTGTGAAAATGTAAGGTTTTCACATGAGGATATATGGGGTACGTAGGATTATTACTTTCGGGTGCAGCTTTATTTTTAAATAGTCTTGTTATATTAGGGAAAGCAGAGATGAAAAGTGCGGGTGTTTTTAATTTATTTGTGGGTGCACTACAAATTATTATTCCGTTCTATTTGATCATGATTTCTGACCAAAGCAATTGGACAGTGTATTCATATGCAGCTACTTTCTTATTTGGATTAACCTATTTATATGTAGGTGTTACCTTTATAAAAGGAATGGATAGTAGCGGTTTAGGTTGGTTTTGTATTTGGGTAGCAATTATTGCCTTATTCTATATGGTTGTTTCATTTGTTCAATTTCACGATGTTGTTAATGCATTAACGTGGTTTATGTGGGCATTACTTTGGTATTTATTCTTTGTATTAAATACACAAAAGAAGAATATCAATCAATATCTTGGAAGAATTGCCTTCGTACAATCATGGGTAACATTGACGTTGCCTTCACTCTTTTATTTTATGGGAGTATGGGGAGAGGGATTCGTATATGAACTATGGGTTTATGTATCCGTAATTTCTATTTTATACTTCTGTTATTGTATTTATAAATATCGAGTACGTTAATATATTTTCTGCAGAAAAGCATGGAATCGTTAAACGAATTCCATGCTTTTTATATATGAGCAGTTATAATAGAGAGGTATTATTTTACATTTTATCAAAATGGGGATGATGAAGTTGAAAAAAGTATTGGTGCTAGGGGGAACAAGATTTTTTGGTAAACATTTAGTAGAAGCACTTTTGCAAGATGGACACGATGTAACGATTGCGACGAGAGGCATTACTGAAGATTCTTTTGGAAGTGTAGTAAACAGATTGATTGTAGATAGAGAAGACGAAAAACAACTAGCTGAGCGTCTAGAAGATAAAAGTTATGATATCGTATACGATAATTTATGCTATAGCTCGAATGCGGCGAAGATAGTATGTGGAGTGTTACGAGGAAAAACGAAGAAATACATTATGACATCTTCAATGGCTGTTTACGAGCCAGCACTAGGCTTATTAGAAGAGAACTTTAATCCGTACGAGTATGCCATTACGTATGGTGGTAGGAAGGATTTTACTTATAGTGAAGGAAAGAGATTAGCCGAAGCGGTTTCATTTCAACAAGCAACATTCCCAGTTGTTGCAGTACGTTTTCCAGTTGTTATTGGAGAAAACGATTATACGAAAAGGTTACAATTTTACGTTGAACATATTGTGAAGCAAGAACCTGTCGCCGTGAATGATCTAGATGGAGAGTTATCATTTATACATGAAAAAGAAGCAGGAGAATTTTTAGCTTGGTGCGGGATGAAGGACATAGAAGGGCCAATTAATGCTTGTAGCAACGGGGTAGTTTCTACTCGAGAAGTTATTCATTTCATAGAAGAAAATACGGGAATAAAAGCACTCGTTCAAGAAGTAGGAGATAATGTAGCACCTTATAATGAAGTGATTAATCGTACATTACATAATGGAAAAGCTAGTGAATTAGGATTCCCGTTCCGAGAATTGAAAATAGAAATAGAACAAGTATTACGTTATTACATGCATGCAATGAAATAATCATAAATCCCCCGGTGGCAATCCGGGGGATTCTGGAGGATTTCGACAATACTAATTTTACATTACCAAACTTACCTTATACGCACGACTAATGTTTTTGTGATCGCATTGCTTGTAAATACTTTTCATTTACTTGGTCCCAGTTCACTGTATGCCACCAGTTGGTAACAAATTCTGGACGCCGATTTTGATACTTTAAATAATAGGCATGTTCCCATACATCGATGACGAGTAATGGAATTTTACCTTCTTGCAAAGGTGTATCTTGATTAGGTGTACTTATAACAGTAAGTTCTTCACCATCAAGGACAAGCCACCCATAGCCACTTCCAAAACGGCTAATTGCTGCTTTGGACAGTTGATCTTTTAAGTTGTCAAAGGCATTGAAATAATAATCAATTACTTTTGCAACGTCTCCATTAGGCTCGCCGCCACCTCGCGGGCTCATCACTTCCCAAAAAAGACTATGACAATAATGTCCACCACCGTTATTTCTGACAGCTGTAACAATTTCTTTTGGTAAAGTTTCTAAATTACATAGTAACTCTTCTAAAGGTTTATTATGTAATTCCGTATAGTTTTCTAAAACGGCATTCAAGTTATTTACGTATGCCGCATGGTGCTTTCCATGATGAATAGAAAGCGTGTTGCTATCGATATATGGCTCTAGTTCATCATAGTCATATGAAAGCTTTGGCAATTGAAATGAAGACATAACATTCCCTCCTTTCTTATTAAAAAGTTGGTCTAGGTAAAAATAATTTATCTGAGTCAAAAATACACCTATTTTTTATACAAGTCAATAGTAATCTCTTTAATTTTCTGAAAAATATTACAATAAAAGTAACACTTCGACTTTCATTTGTGACTCTTATTCTTTTTGCTTATACTGTAAAGTAGTAACGTTTTGTTGAAATAGAAGGAGATCGTTTATGAGTAAAACGAAACAATTAATAGAGGAAGCGAGTCATTTTATTACGGTTTGCTATAAAGAGCTTAATAAAGAACAATTCATAGAAGAGAGAATAAAAGAAATTCAAGTTGAGATAGAGAAGACGGGGACGTATGAGCATACATTTGAAGAACTTGTTCATGGATCACGAATGGCATGGCGCAATAGTAATCGATGTATTGGAAGACTATTTTGGAGTAAGATGCACATATTAGATGCACGTGAAGTAAATGATGAGGAAGGTGTATACAATGCATTAATTCATCATATTAAATATGCAACGAATGATGGGAAAGTTAAACCGACAATTACAATTTTTAAGCAATATCAAGGTGAAGAAAATAATGTACGAATTTATAATCACCAATTGATTCGATATGCAGGATATAAAACAGAAATGGGAGTGATTGGTGACTCTCATTCCACTGCGTTTACGGATTTTTGCCAGGAACTTGGCTGGCAAGGAGAAGGTACGAATTTTGATGTATTGCCACTTGTTTTTTCTGTCGATGGAAAAGAACCTGTATATAAAGAAATTCCTAAAAAAGAAGTGAAAGAGGTACCAATTGAACATCCAGAGTACCCAATCTCATCTTTAGGAGCAAAATGGTATGGGGTTCCAATGATTTCAGATATGCGCTTAGAAATTGGCGGTATTTCCTATACAGCTGCTCCATTCAATGGATGGTATATGGGGACGGAGATTGGGGCGCGTAACTTAGCGGATCATGATCGTTATAATTTACTGCCGGCTGTTGCGGAGATGATGAAGCTCGATACATCGAGAAACGGTACGTTATGGAAAGATAAGGCGTTAATTGAATTAAACGTAGCTGTGTTACATTCCTTTAAAAAACAAGGAGTTAGTATTGTTGACCATCATACTGCTGCACAACAATTTCAACAATTTGAGAAGCAAGAAGTAGCTTGTGGTCGTGTTGTAACGGGCAATTGGGTGTGGCTCATTCCGCCATTATCTCCAGCTACCACTCATATTTATCATAAACCGTATCCGAATGAAATTTTGAAGCCAAATTTCTTTCATAAATAATATTTAGTATAGTTTTTTTATGCAAATTATAATTTTTTTAAATTACTGTTACGTAGCAAATGGAAGCCTTTACTCTCGGTTATTTTTGGAAGGAGCTTTTTGAACCAAGGAGTTCCTTATGTTATAATCAAATTTCTGTTTCGAAGACCTTATAGAAATATAAGGTCTTTTGTTTTGCTTTTTTATGTAATAGGAATAGAAATTTTCTTTTAAATAAGGGATTTAGCATATTTTTAGGGACAACATAAGTGTGTAGAAAATTGATAAATTATTATGCTTATATAATCATTGTGTTTTGGATGTAAACAATAAAACATAATAAAGTTGTTTTTTTAGATTGCTGAGGAAGGAGGAAGTGTAAATGAGAATGAAGAGTCGAAAAACGGATTGGCCTGTATTTCTTATTAGTGGTGGCTCACTTTTATTATTTGTAATTGCAGTTATTTTAAATAAAAGTTACGTAGAGGGAGTCATTAATAGCAGTTTTGCAGCTTCAATTAAATATTTTGGTGCCTTTTGGCAAGTTTTATTAATTGGTACATTTGTTGTTGCAATGTGTATGGCATTTTCAAAATATGGGAGAGTTAAACTTGGGGGGCTAGAAAAACCTGAGATTAGTACGACAAAATGGCTCGCTATTATTATGTCTACATTACTTGCTGGAGGTGGCGTTTTTTGGGCAGCCGCAGAGCCGATGTACCATTTGATGACGGTGCCACCAATACATGAAGGTATAACTGCTGGGACGCAAGAAGCGGTAATGCCTGCTTTAGCACAAAGTTATATGCACTGGGGTTTCCTGGCTTGGACGATTTTAGGTACAATTAGTGCGGTAGTTATGATGTACGGGCACTATCATAAAGATATGCCGTTAAAACCTCGAACGCTTTTATATCCTATCTTTGGGGAGAGATTGCGAAAGAGTTGGCTTGGAACAATGATCGATGTATTTGCCATTATTGCGGTAGCTGCAGGGACGATTGGTCCAATCGGATTTTTAGGACTACAAGCAAGTTATGGGTTACAAGCATTGTTTAACATTCCTGATGTGTTTACTACTCAATTAGCCATTATTGTTTGTGTAGTAGCTGTTTCTACTATATCTGCGGTAACGGGAATTGATAAAGGGATTCAAATTATAAGTAATTTAAATGTTAGGTTAGCAGTTTTATTAATGGTATTCGTATTACTGTTTGGACCAGGTGGATTTATTATCGATTCATTTGTTTCTTCGTTTGGATTTTATATAAATGAATTTATTCCCATGAGCACATATCGTGGTGATACGGCTTGGTTAGGATCGTGGACAATCTTTTTCTGGGGATGGTTTATTGGATACGGACCGATGATGGCAATTTTAGTGAGCCGAATTTCAAGAGGAAGAACAATCCGAGAAATCATCGTTGCAATTGGAATTATTGCGCCTATTATTACAACGTTTTGGTTTACTATACTAGGGGGATCAGGTGTGTTTTATGAGTTAATGAATCCTGGTTCTATCTCGGTGGCATTAAGTGAATCTGGTATGCCAGCGGCTATGATTGCAATTACAGAGCAACTGCCACTATCTAATATTATTGGACCTGCATTTCTTTTATTAACAATTTTATTTGTAGTGACAACAGGAGATTCAATGGCTTATTCAATTTCAATGGCAGTGACTGGAGATGGAGATCCTAGAATTAGTTTGCGAGTTTTTTGGTCGCTTATTATGGTCGCAGTTGCGGCGATTCTTTTATATATGGGTGAGGGAAGTATTAACGCCTTACAATCCTTCATTGTAGTGACGGCTGTTCCGGTATCTATTCTGTTATTCCCAATGCTATGGCTAGCGCCTAAAGTTGCAGGGGAATTAGCCTTAAAACAAGGTATTGTAAAAGAAGAAGAGAAAACTTCCTTCTTGTTCCAAAAAGCTAGTAAATCAAAATAAATAATTGTATTTATATAAGAAGAGGAAGCATTTCATTTGAGATGCTTCCTCTTTACTATTTATTTAACTACTTTTCTCGAAGGAGATAGTACCCTGTACAGTTTCAATCTATTCTAATACTTTATCTTTCGTCTCTGGGACACATAATAGCATTGTAACTAAACCGATTGGATAAATAATGAAGATGAGAGATAGTGCTCCCATTAAATTACCACCTGCAGCAAGTAAGCCGATAATAACAGGTCCAAATCCAGCTAACCCACGTCCTGTACCGAAAATAAAGTTTTCGGCTGTCGAGCGAGCTTCAGCAGGGTAGTTTTCAGCTAAAACAGCTCCGAATCCCCCCATCATGCCATTGGCAAAGAATCCAAGTAGTGCACTTCCCCATAACAATGATGTTGAGTCTGTGAATAAGAAGAAGTAAATGAGACAGTATATAGTACCACCGACATAATAGATTGTAAAAGTTTTACGGCGACCAATTTTATCGGCTAGAATACCAAAAGTCGCAATTCCAATTAGCATGCCGATTGTAGAGATGAACATCCAACCGCTCGCTTTTGCTAATGTGTAGTTATATTTATTCGCTAAAATAGTTGGCATCCATGTGAAAATTCCATAATATCCGAAGTTCTGGATGAATGACATAATAATAAGACCGATTGTTGTTATCGTTACTTTTTTATTGGCAAATAACTTTCGAAGTGGGAACTTTTTCATTTGCTTTAGTTGTTCTGCCTCGGTAGTTGTTAAATTACCTTCAGCTTCTTTTTGTAACAATTCTTTTTTGTATCGTTGTTTTTGTTCCCATATTTTCGGTTCACTTAAACTTTTGCGGACGTAAACAGCTAACAAAGCGGGAATGAGTCCAAATAAGAAAACAGCTCTCCATCCAAAATGCGGGACGATAAATGCGGGAAGGAGTGAAGCGAATAGTACGCCAAATTGCCATCCAAGTGCAACAACGGATGTCGCCTTAGCGCGCATTTCTTTAGACCATGTTTCAGTTACGATGGCCATTCCAATACCGAATTCACCACCAACCCCCATTCCAACTAAAAAGCGAAGAATTAATAATTGCCAATAATCTGTTGCGAAATAAATAAGTGCTGTTGCGAGTGAGAATAGTAAGATTGTGAAGGCCATCGTACGGATACGCCCAAATAAATCAGCAATAAATCCAAATAAATAAGACCCGATTAGCATTCCTATTGTGGTAGCTAATGTTAAGTTTCCACCTTCAACAGGGCTTAAATGAAATTCTTTTAAAATGTAGACGAGTACGAAAGATAAGAGCAACATATCTAAACCTTCTGCTGCATATCCTAGCGCAGAACCAAACAATGTTTTATATCTTTTCTCCTTCGTTTCCTCTGTTGTTGATTGTACATCAGTAGTAACGTTCATCATTACTCCTCCTTATTTTCTTCTACAGTCGCTATGGAAGAATAACAAAAGGCCTTCTCACCTGATATGATGAGAAGGCCAAAAAAGCATACGTATCTCTAAAAAAGACCATACGTATAGTATATTCCGACTTCCTTCTCAACCTCACGGGGTTGGGTTAAAGGACTGTATTATATTACTTTATTTTTAGCACTCTTCTATTAGGTTGTCAAATAAAGAGGGGATAGTTATGTGTAAAATATTTCAAAAGATATTGCATTCTTCTTGACGCCCACTTCATTATTTTCCCATAATAAAACTAACTCATATAAAAAGGAATGAATCACAGATGCTAAATTTAGTACTTATGATGATTGAACGTGTCGGACTTATTGTTATTTTAGGATTTTTACTTTCTCATATTAGAACGTTCAGGCGCCTTCTTCATAGACAAGATGGGTATGTAGATAAGCTTAAGCTTATTTGTATTTTTTCAGTGTTTACAATTGTCAGCAATTACACGGGAATTGAAATTGCGGGGAATACAATTATGAATGAAAATTGGCTACAAGGTGTTTCGTCATCTAGTACAATTGCGAATACACGTATTATGGGTGTTGGAATTAGTGGATTGCTTGGTGGTCCTATCGTCGGAATTGGAGTAGGATCGATTGCTGGTATTCACCGTTATATGCTTGGCGGGACGACAGCGCTAAGTTGTGCAATCTCTTCAATTTTAGCAGGTGTTATAACTGGGTATATTGGACACATTTTCAAAAAATATAATCGTGCAATTACGCCTAAATTTTCAGCGATTTTAAGCGTGTTTATCGTTTCTTTAGAAATGATTATGATCTTATTAATCGTAGAGGATGGAATTAGTATCGTGAAAACAATTGCGATACCAATGATCCTTGTAAATAGTTTCGGAAGTTTTATTTTACTTTCAATGATACAAGCTATTTTGCGTCAGGAAGAAAACGCGAAAGCTCTGCAAACGCATAAAGTATTACGAATTGCTGATAAGACATTACCATATTTTCGCAGGGGATTAACAGAAGAGTCTTGTAAACATGTGGCACAAATTATTCACCGCTTTACGGGAACAGATGCGGTATCCTTAACAGATACAGAGAAAATATTAGCTCACGTTGGATTGGCATCAGATCATCATATTCCTTCACACAGTTTAATAACAGGTTTATCGAAAGAGGTTTTACATACAGGGAAAATAATGAAAGCGAAATCACGTGAGGTTATTAATTGCCAACATGAAGACTGTCCTTTGCAAGCAGCTATTGTTATTCCATTAACTTCACATGAAAATACGATGGGGACATTAAAACTGTATTTCAAGAACCCTAACCAGTTAAGTCGTGTTGAAGAGGAACTTGCAGAAGGGTTAGCAAAAATATTTTCCACGCAGCTTGAGTTAGGTGAAGCAGAGTTACAAAGTAAGTTATTGCAAGATGCCGAAATAAAAGCGTTACAAGCACAAATCAATCCGCATTTTTTATTTAATGCAATTAATACCGTATCAGCTTTATGCCGAACAGATGTAGAAAAGGCAAGGAAGTTATTATTGCAGCTTAGCGTGTATTTCCGTTGTAATTTGCAAGGGGCACGTCAGTTGTTGATTCCACTAGAACAAGAATTAAACCATGTACAGGCATACCTATCACTAGAACAAGCAAGATTCCCAAATAAGTATGAAGTAAAGATGTATATTGAGGAAGAGTTAAAGACAACATTAGTACCACCATTTGTTCTTCAACTGTTGGTTGAAAATGCGTTGCGACATGCTTTTCCGAAGAAACAGCCAGTATGCGAAGTAGAAGTGCATGTTTTTGAAAAAGGGGGCATGGTTCACTTCGAAGTAAAAGATAATGGACAAGGAATTGAGGAAGAACGCTTAGAACAATTAGGAAAAATGGTAGTGTCGTCAAAGAAAGGGACTGGAACAGCTTTATATAATATTAATGAACGACTTATCGGGTTATTTGGGAAAGAGACAATGCTTCAAATTGAAAGTGAATTAAATGAGGGGACAGAGATTACTTTTGTTATTCCTAAAAAAATAGGGGAGGAAGAACGGAGTGTTAAAAGTATTAGTAGTTGACGATGAAATGTTAGCACGTGATGAATTGAAGTATTTATTAGAGCAAACGAAAGAAGTAGAGATAATTGGTGAGGCAGATTGTGTAGAGGATGCATTAGAGGAATTAATGAAAAACAAACCAGATATTGTTTTCCTAGACATTCAGCTATCTGATGATAACGGATTTGAAATCGCAAATATATTAAAGAAGATGAAAAATCCCCCTGCAATTGTGTTTGCTACTGCCTATGATCAATATGCGCTGCAAGCATTTGAAGTAGACGCGTTAGACTACATTTTAAAACCATTTGATGAAGAACGTATCGTACAGACATTAAAGAAATATAAAAAGCAAAAACAAATAAAATTAGAAACAAATCAAGAGGTAAAGAGTGTAGACGTAACGACCGAGATGCATAAATTAGCATTACCAATTGAGGAATCGATTGTACTTGTGAATATTGAAGATATTATATATGTAGGACTTGTGGATGGAAAAGTGACAGTAAAAACAATGAGAGAAACGTATGTAACACACGATACACTTGTAATTTTGGAAAAGAAGTTGCCACAAGCAAGTTTTATGCGTGTCCATCGTAGTTTTATTGCAAATATTAATCATATTACGGAAATACAACCATGGTTCAATTCTACATATAATTTAATTATGAAAGAAGGATCAAAAGTACCTGTTAGCCGGACATATGCAAAAGAACTCAAAAAGCTACTTCGTATTTAAGAAGTAGCTTTTTGCATTTCATCTGCCTATTTTTGTAACTAATTTTGTATATTTGACGTTCCGCTATGCAAACGCTTACAGTTTTGTTTTTATCTTATACAATAAAGGTACCAAATCGAAAGAGGTGGCCAAAATGAGTACGAAAAAAGTATATAGTTTCTTATCACAAGCATTCATATTTTCAGCTATTATGTTAGTTTCTAATATTATTGCAACGCATTTACCAATTCCGATGCCTTCATCGGTGATCGGATTAGTTATTTTATTTAGCCTATTATGTTTAAAAGTTATTAAATTGGAACAAGTTGAATCACTCGGAACAGCTTTAACAGGTATTATCGGATTCCTTTTCGTTCCATCAGGTATTTCGGTTATTAATTCTCTCGGTGTAATGGGACAATATTTTGTACAAATTTTAACTGTAATTGTTGTCGCAACAATTATTTTACTCGCTGTAACAGGATTATTTGCACAATTTATTTTAGGAAAAGACGATAAAGAAATAGAAGATACGAAAGAATTGAAAGTAGTAAATAAAGGACGCAAGCACGGAAAAGTTGCGTAACCAATTTAGTATATATTGCTAGGAGGGAATGAACATGGCAAGCACAATGACTCCATATTTCGGAATCGTCGTTTCATTAATCGCATACGGAATCGGAACATTATTATTTAAGCATTCAAAAGGATTCTTCTTATTCACACCATTATTCGTAGCGATGGTATTAGGGATTGTCTTTCTAAAAGTAGGTAACTTTACTTTTGAAGAATATAATACTGGCGGAAAAATGATTAGCTTCTTCTTAGAACCAGCAACAATCGCGTTTGCAATTCCATTATATAAACAAGTGGATAAGTTAAAAAAATATTGGTGGCAAATTTTATCGGCTATCGTGGTTGGATCTATTTGCTCAGTAATTGTCGTGTTCATTGTTGCAAAAGCAATTGGTTTAGATACAGCAGTAATGAATTCAATGTTACCACAAGCAGCAACAACAGCAATTGCATTACCAATCTCTGAAAGTATTGGTGGTATACCAGCAATTACATCGTTTGCAGTTATTTTTAACGCAGTTATTGTATACGCATTAGGAGCATTATTCTTAAAAACATTTAGAGTAAAACATCCAATTGCAAAAGGTTTAGCACTTGGAACAGCAGGTCACGCATTAGGAGTGGCAGTAGGAATTGAAATGGGTGAAGTAGAGGCAGCTATGGCAAGTATTGCTGTAACAGTAGTTGGGGTTGTAACTGTAGTTGTCATACCGATGTTTATGCCATTCATTGGATAGTAAAACTTACTTAAAAAAACGAGAAAAGCAAGCTATTTGTAGGACAGATTTCTACTGATAGCTTGCTTTTTATGTTACAGTAGTGGTAAGACCTATGTTAATAAAATGTAAGTTTCCTTAAATCTTCATTAATACTGTGTAGAATACGTTTTGAATTAGGTCATTGTATTGTAAAATAAGAAGTAAGCTACTATAGGATCTGCTAAGAGAGATCTATAATAAGCTTATAAAAATCTTTATATGAATGAATAATTAAAGGTAGAGAAGAGAGAAAAAATCTACTTATTAACGTTTTACTTTATAGGACAGGAGAGAGTACTCGTCGATTATGCAAATAAAAAACCTGTTTCAAAGCAAAGGATTTCAGAGGTTTCTCGTATTAGTAATACTTGCTCTCGTGTTATACGGGCTGCAAAGTATGTTGAATTTAATTTTAATTACGTTTATTCTCACATATTTAATGGATCGATTCCAAAAGTTTATTTCTCGCAAATTAGATCATTTCATGCCCATTAACCGAAAAATTATTATAGCGTTTCTATATGTAATGTTAATTGGTGGAATTGCTATTACGCTATTTAAATATTTACCAGTATTAACGATACAAATTTCACAATTGATTTATCAATTTAACGTATTTTTAAGAAACCCACCGGATAGTGAATTAATTAAGTATGCAGTTAATGCTGTCAATCATATGGAACTTTCGAAATATGTAGGACAAGGCGTTGACATTTTGTATAAATCGATTACGAATGTTGGGAAATTTGGCCTTCAAGTGTTACTTTCTTTAATTTTAAGTTTATTTTTCTTATTGGAGAAAGCTCGGATCGTTGCTTTTACTGCAAAATTTAAAGAAAGCCGACTTGCAATTTTCTATACTGAAATTGAGTACTTCGGTAAGAAATTTGCACGTTCATTCGGAAAAGTAATCGAAGCACAATTTTTAATTGCAGTTGTTAACTGTGTTTTATCCGTTATTGCACTATGGATATTAGGATTCCCACAATTATTAGGTTTAGCGTTAATGATCTTCTTACTCGGTTTAATTCCAGTAGCTGGGGTTATCATTTCGTTATTCCCGCTTTGTATGATTGCTTACAATATTGGCGGTATTATGTACGTTGTTTATATTTTAATTATCGTAACAGTAATTCATGCGCTTGAAAGTTACGTGTTAAATCCGAAGTTCATGTCGCAAAAAACAAACTTACCGATCTTCTATACATTTATGGTATTAATCTTCTCAGAACACTTCTTAGGTGTATGGGGATTAATTATCGGTATTCCAATCTTCATTTTCTTATTAGATGTCTTAGATGTGACAAGTGATGAAATGGAGAATGAAGCCAAAAAAATAAGATGAAGTAAAGAAAAAGCATCGATGTTCGATGCTTTTTCTTTTATAACATGATGTTTTTTATGCCATACTGTAAGCAGAAGATAGAATAGGGGTGAAATAATGGCTGTAAATGAAAAGGTAGAGTTAGCTACATTTGCTGGAGGGTGCTTCTGGTGTATGGTTTCGCCATTTGAAGAGATGGAAGGAATTATAAAGGTTGTTTCTGGTTATACAGGTGGTCATAAAGAGAGTCCAACATATAAAGAAGTATGTTCAGAAACGACGGGACATTATGAGGCAGTACAAATTACATTTGATGCAAATAAAATGCCGTATGAAGAGTTATTAAATATATATTGGAGACAAATTGATCCGACTGATATAGGAGGACAATTTCACGATCGTGGACAGTCTTACGAAACAGTAATTTTTTATCACAATGAAGAACAACATAAAAAAGCAGAGGCTTCAAAAGAAGAGCTTGCAAAGAGTGGACGCTTTTCAAAACCAATTGCTACAAAAATATTACCAGCAGCTACGTTTTATCCAGCTGAAGACTATCACCAAGGATATCATAAGAAAAATACATTCCGCTATGAGTTATACCGTAAAGGATCGGGACGAGATGCTTTTATTAAACAACATTGGCCAAAAGATAATACTCATTTAAAAGAAAAACTCAATGAGATGCAGTTTTATGTAACACAGGAAAATGGAACTGAGCCACCCTTTCAAAATGAATATTGGAATCATAAAGAAGAAGGACTTTATGTAGATATCGTCTCAGGTGAACCGCTATTTACTTCTTTAGATAAATTTGATAGCGGGTGTGGATGGCCTAGCTTTACGAAGCCAGTTATGTCAGCAAGTGTGAAAGAAAAAATGGATGTCAGTCATAATATGACGCGTACGGAAGTGAGAAGCAAAGAGGGAGATTCACATCTAGGCCATGTATTCCCGGATGGCCCAGGACCAAATGGTCTTCGTTACTGTATTAATTCCGCAGCCCTTCGATTTATCCGAAAAGAGGAATTAGAGAAAGAAGGATATGGTGATTTTCTAGTCGTATTTGGGAATAAAAAATAACCTCGCTAACTGCGAGGTTATTTTTTGTTATTTTGCTTTTTTCTTTTTGAACTTGCTTAATACTTCATAAACGATTGGAACAATAAGAAGTGTTAATAACGTTGAACTTGTTAATCCACCAATTACTGTTACACCAAGTCCTTTAGAAATTAAGCCGCTACCTTCAAATCCTAATGCAAGTGGGATAAGAGCACCGATTGTTGCAATTGCAGTCATTAAAATAGGGCGAAGGCGTGTAGCACCAGCCTCTAATAAAGCTTCACGTGTTGATAGCCCTTCATTTTCTTTATGAATAACACGGTCGATAAGCACGATTGCGTTTGTTACAACGATACCGATTAACATAAGTGCACCAATCATTGCAGAGACACTTAACGTTTCACCAGAGATTAATAAGGCAACAAGAGCTCCGATAATTGTGAATGGTAGCGAGAATAAAATTGCGAATGGTGCAAGGGCACCGCCAAATGTAACGACAAGAACGAAGTATACAATGGCAATCGCAGCTAACATCGCTAAGCCAAGTTGCTTGAATGATTCTTCAATATCTTTTGTAACACCGCCCATAGAAACATCTACACCTGAAGGAAGATCCATTTTATCTACTTCTTTTTGAACAGCGGCAGATGCTTTTGAAACGTCATCAGATGTTAGTTTTGCACTTACTTCTGCATAAACACGGCCATCGCGGTGTTTCACTGTATTCGAAGTTTCCCCTTCTTTTACAGTCATAACATCTTTCACAGCCACTTCAGTACCAAGTGGCGTTGTAATTTTACGATTTGTTAAGTCATCGATTGTTGCATAATTTTGTTTTTCAGCTTCGACATATACATTGACATCTTTACCGTCTTTTTTAATTGTTGTCAGAACAGGTCGATCATGTTGATTAGAAAGTCCCATTCCGATTTGTGCAGCTGTTAGACCCATTTTACTTAGTTTTTCCTGATCTGCGACTAAAGTGTACTCTGCATACGTTTTTGCAATACTAGAGTCAATATCCTTTAAGTCTTTATTTTTCTTCATGATATTTTGAATATCTTTGACAATAGGTTTAATGTCTTCCGAGCTATCTCCGTAAACGTATAGTTTAATTTCATTACTACCGCCACTCGCTCCGAAGTCTTGGTTTTTCCATTCGCCTTTTCCAGACATCTTCTGTAAATCTTTAACGACTTGCTCTTTTTCTTTTTCGAAGTTTTTCGTGTCGTTATCATATTGCACGAAGAACATTGCTTGATTTGATTGACCAGGACTCATTGGGTTTTCGCCACCTAATGAGAATTGAATTGTTTTGACGTCTTTATTATCTTGGAAGTGCTTCTCAGCTTTCGTTGCAATTTTTTCAACATCTTCTAACGTTTGACCTGGTTCAGGGTTGTACGTTGTAATAATCATTTTTTCTTCTTCAGATGGTAAGAAACTTACACCGATAATTGGCACAAGTGCAAGACTACCAACTAATAGAAGGACAGCAATGCTTGATGTGATGATTTTATGATTTAAAGCCCATGCAAGTATGCGTTTATACCCGTTTGCTAATTTACTTGGTTTTTCTTCATGATGTACTTCTTTTTCCCTCATGCTCTCTTTTTTAAATAAAGAGTGAGCTAACATCGGCACGATTGTAACTGCTACTAGTAACGATGCTAATAAAGCGAAGACGATAGTTAAGGCAAATGGTAAGAACATTTCACCAATCATACCTTTTACTAGTCCAAGCGGTAAGAATACAGCAATTGTTACAATGGTAGAAGACATAATTGGGATAAACATTTCCTTCGTAGCTTCACGAATTAAATCTTTTCCGCGCAGTTTCTCTTCTGATAACGACATTCGTCGGTAAATATTTTCAATAACAACAATGGAGTCATCAACAACGCGTCCAATAGCGACTGTCATTGCTCCAAGTGTCATAATATTAAGCGTAATATCCATTTGTTTTATGACTAATACAGCAATTAATAAAGAAAGTGGTATGGAAACGACAGAGATTAATGTTGTTCGGATATTTCGTAGGAACAGCATAATAATAACAATCGCAAATATAGCACCAAAAATAGCTTTGCTCAGCATTGTTTCTACTGATTTCTCAATCGGTGCACCTTGGTCGAATGTTGAAATAATCTCTAAGTCTTTATATTTTTTCTCAAGGTCTTTTACTTTATCTTTCACTGCATTTACAACATCAACAGTATTCGCGTCAGCAGCTTTCACAATTTGAATTCCAATTGCTTCTTTTCCATTTGTTCGAGAAATAGATTCTGCTTTTCCGACTTCTTTAATGTCAGCAATTTCATCTAATGTAACTGTCGGAATCCCGTTCATAGCCGCTGGATTCATTTGCGGTGTTTGTGTACCAGCTCCAGCGTTTTGACTACCTTGACCGCTCGGTGATGAAGGTATAGCTGGGATCTTTAATTCTTTTAATGCTTTCATTGTTGTAATATTTCCATCTACAACAACTGATTTTTCTGTGTCTTTAAATGTATATAAGCCAAGTGGTAAAGATACGTCCGATCCTTTAATTACATTTTTTACAGTATCTTCACTTAAACCTAATTCTTTCATCTTATCTTTCTTGAAGACAAGTTGTACTTCATCTACTTGTTGACCTGAAATTTGAACAGATGCGACCCCATCAAGTCCTTTTAATCCGGGAACAACATTTTTTTCTACATTTTCAGTTAAGGCAGCTAAAGATTCATTTTTACTTGCTACGCTTAACGAAATAACTGGAAAGGCATTGAAGTTTACACGTGAAACTTTCGGGTCTTTTACACCTTCTGGGAGTTTCACATTTGTGAGAGCTTCTTTAATTTCTGTTTCAGCCTTTTCCATATTTTTATCAAAATCATATTCTACCTGAATAGAAGATGCGTTTTGAAAAGATGATGAACTAACAACGTTTACACCACTTAAATTTTGTAGTTGCTCTTCCATCGGTTTTGAAACTTTGTCAGCTACTTCTTCTGGTGTAGCACCAGGATAAACCGTAGTTACTGTTACAACAGGTGTTGTGATATCAGGAATTGTTTCCAGCTTCATATTCAGCCCAGAATAAATACCTGCAATGGTAACAATAATGGTTAGTAGCCAAACTGCGAACTTATTTTTTAACGAGAAATTAATGATTTTGTTCATGTTTGCGCTCCCTTTGTATTGTATTGACCAACTGGTCAGTCTAATACATAATATAACTGACTGATTGGTCAGTCGTCAATGAAAAGGGATGGTATAATAAATTCATAATAAGATGCGAGATTAAATTTAGGAGAGACATGATATGAAAGAAAAAGAGCGTTTAATTATAGAGATGGCTATGAAGTTATTTGCGACTAAGGGTGTAAATGCGACATCAGTACAGGAAATTGTGACAGCTTGTGGCATATCTAAGGGAGCTTTCTATTTATACTTTAAATCGAAAGATGAGCTTTTATTAGCGACACTTCGATATTACTATGATAAGATTCAAAATAAAATGCTGGATATTGAACAAGAATCGTTATTGCCGCGTGAAAAATTTGCAAAGCAATTGCATTGTCAATTTAACGATATACAAAAGCATAAAGAATTTATTATTATGCATGCGAGGGAAAATGCTATACCTTTTAATAAAGAAGTAGAAGAGTTTATGATGAGGATGAAGTTAGAGTCTCACGCATTTTATCGGAATAGTTTATTGTCTATTTATGGTGAAAAGGTTATGCCTTATTTGTTAGATTTAGTCATTATGGTAGAAGGCATATGCCGTGGATATTTAGAACTAATCATTTTACAAGCACCAGAAATTGACTTATCTTATGTTTCTTCTTTTATTTTGAAAAGAGTAGATGATTTAGTAGATGGATTGGTAGAATCTTCGGAAGAACCTGTGTTACATGAAGAAAAGCTTGGAGAATTTCTTTGCAAATCAGAGCTTATTAAGGAGCAGGTTAAGGAACACTTTTTAAAAGAAATTATTGTTTTTAAACGCACATTAGCTGATCAACTAGAAGATGAGGAATTGCTTGTTACATTAGATGTTTTGGAGGCAGAAATGAGATTACAAAATCCAAGGATCCCGGTCATTCAAGGGATGTTATCTAATTTAGAGATATATCCAAATTTAAAAGAATTTCGTTTGAGGCTTATGGGGTATTACAATATAAAAAGGTAACAATGATGGTTTTCATTGTTACCTTTTTTATTATGCATTCACTTTTTCTTTTGTTTGTGTAGTCTCTTCTTGCTCAATATTGATAGTTTCTTTTACGATATAAATCGGACGGTTTTTACTTTCGTCATAAATACGAGCAATATACTGACCAACGATTCCAAGACCAAGTAACTGAATACCACTAAAGAATGTAATAGCAACCATAATAGATGCCCAACCTGTTTGTGTACCGGTGCCAATAATTTTTACAGTAATTGTATATAGTAAGACGATTATTGAAATAAGAACTGATAATAAGCCTAAAGTCATAACGATACGTAACGGTTTTGTTGAAAATGCAATAATGCCATCTGATGCAAATTTAATCATTTTCTTTAATGGATATTTTGTTTCACCAGCAAAGCGCTCATCGCGTTCATATTCAACATACGTTTGACGGAAGCCAACCCAAGACATCATACCGCGGATGAAGCGATTTCGTTCAGTCATTTGATTGAACACATCAGCTACTTTACGATCGATGATTCGGAAATCACCAGTATCTTTTGGGATATCGATATCAGACATGTAGTTTAAGAATTTATAGAAATATTTAGCTGTTAAAAGTTTAAACCAAGTTTCACCTTTACGTTGTTTACGTTTCGCATAAACAACTTCATATCCTTCTTCCCATTTTGCAATAAGTTCAGGAATAACTTCAGGTGGATCTTGTAAGTCTGCATCGATAATTACAATAGCATCACCTTTTGCAGCAGCAATACCAGCTGTAACGGCTATTTGGTGTCCAAAGTTACGTGCGAAATTAACGATTTTTGTACGGTAATCATTTGCTGCAATCTCAGATAAGATTTCCATTGTACGGTCTGTGCTACCGTCGTTTACAAAGACAAACTCGTAATTAATATCATTTTGAAGCATAACGGACTTTAAACGGTTATAACATTCCTGTGCTACTTCTTCCTCGAAGTACATAGGAACTACAACCGAAATTAATTTTTGCATGTTGTATCCTCCGTATTTTTAATAAGTTGTTCAAGTTTAATTAGTAGCCTTTTCGGTTTGGTTGAATGTCCAAATTTTATTAAGGACAAAGTTTATAACCATTCCGACACCAATTGCGAAGATCTGTGCAATTAATGCATTAAAAGTAAGTTTATCTACCAATATAAATAAACATAATGTATTAAAAGCCAATACAATTAAATTTACAGTTAGAAATTTAAAGAACATTGACGTGCTTTTATTATTAGGTTTAAACACCCAATTTTTATTCCAATAGTAGCTATTGGCAACACCAATTAAATAGGCAATGGTATTCGCAATAAGGTAGTTCATCCCGAATTTTAATAATATCCAAAAGCTAATAATTGTAATGAGTGTATTAAAGATCCCTACTAAACCAAACTTTAAGAGTTTCTCCATAATAGTATCCTCAACTTTATAAAATGTATAAATAAAACAGAAATGTAAAAAGGTTATTCGTACATAACAACTATCAATTATATCATAGTTTATGCTAATATGTTATATGTTTTGGGTAGATATCATTTTAGGATATAAAATAAATCTGTTCATAATAAAAATGATTATTTTAAATTGGTATACTAGGAAATATAAAAGCAAATATGGAAATCATGATAATATTAATGTATAGTAGCTGGTAGTGTAATTTTTTAGGAAATATAATGTTTTCCCATATAAATATGTTAAGGAGTGAGTTTTTTTGGAACGTTTTTCTGGATTGTTTTCAACCTTTTCTACACGTGCCATATACGGCATTTATAGCTTTTTCGTTGCAATATTAATTTTTGATTATTTTTCAGATACTCAAAAATATAATTATGTAATGATATTAGTTGGAGTTTTATTATTATGTACAATTGGAAACTTTATACTTAGCAGTGGATCGCTATACCTTGAAAGAGTAAATGAAAAAATATGTTTTTTTGTACTGCTAATTATTTGTGTAGCAGTGAAAACAGCGTGGATTCTTACATATAAGATTGATCCGATTGGTGATTATGAAGCCTTTTTTAATACGGCAAAAGCATTAGGTGACAACTTTGTTATTCATGATAGATATGTTGCATTATTTCCACATATTTTTGGGTATGCTTCATTCTTAAGTATCTTCCTGAAAATATTTGGGGCAAACTTTATGATTCCGCCAATTATTAATGTTGTTTTAACTACAATATCGATGGGATTAATATATTTTATAGCTAGAAGAATTGGTGGAGTGAGAACAGCGATAACAGCAAGTGTTTTATGGATTCTCTTGCCATCACAAACGATGTATAACATGTTTGCACTTTCAGAACCGTTGTATTGTACAATACTGTTATTAGCCTGGGCAATTATGATAATTGTTTATGATAAAATTGAAAATATAACGATTGCAAAGGTTCTTATGTATTCAATTCTAGTAGCTGCATTACTTGTATTAATAAATATGGCAAGACCAATTGCAGCAGTGCCAATTATAGCCCTAGCAATATGGATGTTTATTATAGATACAAAGCATATTGGGAATAAAAAGCTACTTATTAACAAGGTGGCATATGTAGGGGTTATCATTATTGGATACTTAATGATGTCTTCGGCGGTAAATCATTATGTAACATTACGTTTAGGTGAAGAGATAGCAACAGTGCCGGGATACAATATTCATGTAGGATTTAATAAGGGAGCTTCAGGAACATGGAATCCAGGAGATTCAGCATTACTATATCATTATAGTGGTCAACCAGGATGGAGTGCTCAGGACGTTCAAAAGCAAATGCTTGAAGAAGCGAAAAAGAGAATAAAAAACGATGATATAGATTTCGGGAAACTAATGTATGATAAATTTATTATCTTTTTAGGGAACGATGATCAAGCTGTTAAATATGCAGATCCAATTATGGATCATAAAGTACGATATACTATAATTTCTAATGTTTTCTATTACTTTTTACTAGCTACTTCACTGTTCGGGGCGTTAGTAGCTATAAAAAATAAAAATAAATCTTCACTTCTCATTATTTGTTTATACACGATTGGGCTAACAATGGCACAAATGATAGTAGAAGTAGCACCGAGATATCATTATTCGGCTACAATACCTATGATCTTTTTAGCTGCTTTTGGCATTAATCATATTTACAATAAAAAAAGGATATAAATAAAAAGGCATGAGCTCGGTATTGCATCGAGCTCATGCCTTTTTTATTTGGCCTTATCTTATATTTTTGTAGTCTTTCTTTTAGACATGAGACGATAAACTACATATAGTCCAGAACTTTGAATGATTGTAAAGCTAGGGATGATAAAGTATCGATATCTTGTTTGATATTCAATTAAGAAGTGAATCGTTATATAACCAATTATTAATAATAAAAATAGTGTGTAATGTGTGTTATTTTGCTTAGTTAATACGAGATAAAAAGTTGCTAACGTACCAAATAACATAGTTGTAATATATATATATTTATCGTATGTCTTAAGGTCTTCTTGTAAGGTAATCATATCATTCTCTGTGTTACTTAGTGTTGCCAGACTCCATACTGGGGCAGAATCATAATCTGCCCACATAATCGTGAATTTATCACTAAATAAAGATAAAACCTTTTGTGGATCAGCTAGTCGCTCTTGAATCAATTTCTTCTCAACGGCTTCTCGTTCTTTTCCAAGCTCAAAGGACATAACATATTCTACATCTGCTGAAGAATATCCACCTCTTGTTTCGTGATTAAGTCCTACGGTGAATTTCCAGAGAGGATCCCTGTTAGATAGCGGATATTGGGTAATTCCGGCAGATATAAATGAAGAACTTATAATGTAATGAACAAGGTAAAAAATGATGAAAATCCCAGACAATTTTTTTATAGAAGTTAAAATATCCTGTTTTGATTTTCCTAATATACCTTGTAAAAAGACATAAAGAGCTACTGCAATCAAAACTAAAGCGCCAAGTGGACGCATAATATCTCCTAAAGCTAGGGAGATCCCTATAAAAATCCACATATATTTATGGGTTAGGCCTTTTGTAATTAATAAATAAAACCCAAGATAAAATAGGAATGTGGCAATATGTTGATTCGTTAGTAATGAGCTCATTACAACGCTTGGGATATATAATGCATATAGTAATCCAGCCATTCTTCCAGACCATTCATTAAAAACATATGAAGTTATTTTGTAAATTAGCAAGGTTGTTCCTGTGCAATACATTATATTTAAAAGTTTTAGAAGGAAAGGCCCTTCACCGAATAAATTAATAATGAGGGCTTGGTACATTGTAAATCCAAGTTGATAAACCCATGAAGTATAATAGTCATCTTGTGCAAAACTAAAATCGCCTTTAGTAGCTTGAATAGCACTATTGTACATCACTGAAAAATCTGATTCGATAGGAGTTGGAACGTAGAGAACCCAAATTAATCGAACAGAAAAAGCTAAAACAATAAGTGAAACGGTAAATATAAATGTAGACATATATTTATTAGAAATATAGCCAATAAGCAAAAATAGAAGGCCTATTAGAATAATAATCGGGATGATAATAAAGGAATGTGTGTCAGTTTTTTCTTGAATTACGACTATTGATTGCCACGTTATAGCAGCAGAAATAATTAGACATAGTACTAATAAGCACTTTACAAAAAATATATTAAGCTTTAGGGGGAATGTACGTTGCATTACTAAAAACTCCTTATCAAACTGTATGTTTATTTTAAAACGAAATCCCTTTACACGCTAAATAGCAGTGTAAAGGGATGTTTTTTAGGGGATTAAGAATTTTCTTGGGCCCATTTCTCTACATCCCAAGTTTTTGTTATCCACTCTTCATAAAAGTCTGGTTCGTGGCATACAAGAAGAATTGTTCCTTTGTATGCTTTCATCGCTTTTTTCAACTCTTCTTTTGCTGTAACATCAAGGTGGTTTGTTGGCTCATCAAAGAGTAGCCAGTTACTTTCTTCACCCATTAGTTTACATAAACGAACTTTTGCTTGTTCGCCACCGCTTAATTGATTCAGTGGACGAGAGATATGTTCGTTTTTTAAACCGCATTTCGCTAACATTGCACGTACTTGATGCTGGTCTAAGCTAGGGAATGTATTCCAAACATCATCAATGGGTGTTATATTATCAGCTTTTACTTCTTGCTCGAAGTATGATGGGTTTAAGAAGTCACCAAGACTTGTTTTTCCGCTTAATGGTTTAATCTTACCTAAAATCGTTTTTAACAGTGTTGACTTACCGACACCATTACATCCAACAATTGCAATTTTTTCACCACGTTCAATTGTCATTGTTAATTTCGGTAATAACGGATGTGTATATCCAATCTCTACATTTTCCCCTTCGAAGACAAATCGACTACTTGCACGACTTTCTTTAAAGGAGAACTCAGGCTTAATAGCTGTTTCAGGACGATCGATACGTTCCATGCGATCAAGTTGTTTTTGACGGCTCTTTGCACGGCCTGTTGTTGAGTAACGGGCTTTATTTTTTGCAATAAAATCTTCTTGTTTTTTGATAAACTCTCGCTGCTTTTCATAAGCATTGATATGTTGATTTTTATTGATTTCTGCCAGCTCTAAGAATTTTTCATATGTTGCTGTATAACGCGTCATTTTTGTGAATTCTAGATGGAAAATAACATCGACACATTTATTCATAAATTCCGTATCATGGGAAATTAATAGGAATGCATGTGGATATTCTTTTAAATAACTTGTTAACCAATGGATATGTTCAACGTCTAAATAGTTGGTAGGCTCATCTAATAGTAATACTTCTGGTTGCTCAAGTAGTAACTTTGCAAGTAATACTTTTGTACGTTGTCCACCACTTAATGCCGCAACATCACGATCTAGACCAATTGCATCAATTCCAAGGCCGCGCGCTGCTTCTTCAATTTTAATATCTAATAAATAGAAGCCACCTGCTTCAAGGGCATCTTGAATTTCTGCCATTTGTTCAAGAAGTTCCTCTAATTCTTCTGGTGTAGCAGTTCCCATTTTTTCTGCAACTTCATTTAAAGCTTTTTCTTTTTCAAATAAAGGTAAAAATGCATCTGCTAATACGTCACGGATCGTGCGACCAGGTGTTAAAATCGTATGTTGGTCTAAGTAACCGTAATTTGTACCAGGTGTCCATTCTACACGACCTTCGTCATGGATAAGCTGACCAGTAATTATATTCATAAATGTTGATTTACCAACACCGTTTGCTCCGACTAATCCAACGTGTTCTCCTGCGAGTAAGCGCATGGATACATCTCTAAATAATGTACGATCACCAAATGTATGGCCTAATTTTTCAACAGTTAATAAGCTCATAATGTCCTCCGTTCATTTCTAAATAGTGTCTTGAATCATGATACTAAATTCTTGGATATAATGCTATCATTTCAAAAATATATAATGTAACTGACAAGCAAGGTATGCGATTACAAAAGAATGATGGGTTGCTTTGCAAGAAATAAGCGATGCAAGAGAAATAAAAAAACAAGGTGTAACCATTTAATAAAAGTGGTTACACCTTGTTTTTTATTTTAAATATCCACGAACAATACCGCGTAAGCGATTTGCGTGGAATTTACGCTTATCATTAGAAATGTTTTGTGTCATACGGAATGTTGCGGCAGCGACAGCACGTATGAAATAAGGGAATCCATAGTGTAAGCGAATAACCCTACCAAAACCACCAGCATAAGAAATAGCACGTTTTAATGATTGTTCATTAATAATTTCCTCTTTTACAGGATGGTATACGAACAGATCTTTTCTAAATAAACCAGTGTAATTTTGTTTCATCCCACGTAGTACAAAGTCAGTTTCTTCACCAGCTCCATAAATCGTGCCAGAACCAACACCTAAATCTTCATCAAATGTACCTACAGCTTGTACAAATTGTTTTGTGAAGAATAGTGTGAAAGAAGGCCCCATGAATCCATACTTATTATTTAAAATAATGTCTGTATTCGGTGCGTGTATTAAAGAACCTGTACCTTCAACATTTGTAGTGTTTGTCGAGATGAAATGAACATCTTTATTAGAGTTGAAAGTTTCTAATATACTCTCTAAAACATTTGTTTCATAAATACAATCATCATCTGGAAAAGCGATGAAATCACCATCTGCTACTTTTAATCCTGCATTTCGAGCTCTCGATAGCCCTTTAATAGGTGTATAAATGTAGTTAATAGAAAATTTATCTTTATATTCATCAAATAAATCAGAGATTGGCGTATCATTTTGATCTACTACGATAAGTTCAAAGTTTTTGTAAGTTTGTTGTTCAAGTGATTTTAGTAAGTCAAGAATATCATCACGTCTGCCACAAGTAGCCATGATTAAAGAAAATTTCAAGTTTAACAGCTCCTTTTAGAGATTGCGTTTAAGCTTTTTTGAATCGTGCTAATATCTTTTCAAGTAGTGAAAAGAGAATTTCATCCTTTGTTATAAAGAGGATAAGGGCATACGTTAATCCACACGTTATTATGACTAGGATAACTTGTAGTATTTGTCCAGATACGATCATATCAATAACGAATGCTATGGGGACAAATGTTAGGGAATAAAATAGATATTTAAGTTTTTGTATATCAAATAACGTATAATTCACTTTTAATTTCTTTTTCACATAAATATATTCAAATGTGATTAAGAAACAATTCGCAATTGTTGTTGTGAAAATTGCGGTTGTTGGTGTAAGTATATGGAAGAATATTAATGCAATATTGGATGCCAAGTTGATAAATCCACAAATGAATAAAAATCGCACTAAAATGCTTTCTTTCTTTTTCACATAAATAATTTGATTCGATAAAATGGACTCAATACCGACTGTAATCATATAGAAGGCGAAAACAATTAATGTATTACCAGCCTCAGCAAATTGTTGTCCACCGTAAATAACAACAGCTCCATGAGCAATGAGCATTAAACCAATTGCGGCAGGGAATAGGGTAATGAAATATACTTTTGAAATTTTATTTAGTAAAGACTCATATTCCATTTCAGACGCGTTTCCTGATAAATAAGACAGTCTTGGAACGGTTACTTGTACAACACTTAACATAAGTGTATTAATAATCATCATAATTTGAAAAGCCATTACGTAATATGCAACTTCTTCTTTTCCAACATATACCCCTAAAACAAGACGATCTAATTGAGTATATAAAATATTAGCATTTGAAAAAATCAAGACTAATAGTAACGGTTTTAAATGAGGAATAATTGTTAAGTCGGAAAAATCAAATTTCACTTGGCGTTTCACATATATAAAGCTAATAGAGTGGTTTAAAAATGTCGATAATACTAATAAACCAGCATATGTTTTGTAATCGTCAACCCCATGAATGAAAGAGAAAAGAAGTACGACATAGATTAATCGAACGATAACTGTTTTTTTAGTGATGAAGTCATAATTTTCATATGCCTCATTGAACCATTCCACATAAAACATGTTAGATATAAAATTAAAACCGAAAATAAGAAGAACAGGAAATAAACTTTCATGTCCGTATCCAATATAACTAAAGAGCACAAAGCCTGATAAAGCTAAAATACTAGTTGTGAAGTTAATTACATAGAGACTTGTAAATAACTTAGAAACTTTCTTTTTATCGTTTTTAATTAAGCTAATTTCACGTAAACCATATTGATATACACCAAATACGGCGAACACGAAGAAGTAATTGAAAAAAGTTTCAGCAATGTTAACGGTTCCGATTGAATTGGCCCCTAATGTTCGATATGCGTAAGGACCAACTAAAATTGGAAGTATAATATTAAACGTGTTGAGCAGTATTTTATAAAAAATATTTGAAGCAATTGATTTCTGCATAATTTCACCTTTCCATTAAAATAATCCAGTTTTTTTACTAGAGTTAATTCTCTCAATATAATGAAGTGTAAGGTGTTTTCTACACTGTTTACAAATCCTTAAATTGTTTGTTGACCACCCGTATAAGTGTACCCTACATAAACTTTGTAAAGCAACTGTTGATGGGATCGAACCGTATTATAAAGTGAAACTTTAATCAGTGGGGGGTTGTACATTTCCTATTGATTATCAGCCCTCATCAATTGGGCGTTTACGGGCAACGGAGCTCCCGCCTAAAGTCTTTGCTCCACAAGAATTTTGACACGGTAGTTTTACAGCCCGAAAATAGCGGGATAAATGAGATTTTATCAATTAGAAAAAGTTAATAGCGAACGGGTATGTATAAAAATATTACATAATATGTGTGAAAAGGAGTAATGGTTGTATGAAGGTGTGAAATTGTTTATAAAAAATGAGCGAATATGTGATAGCTATTCGCTCAAAAGATGTTTTAATGGTGAAGGCCTATATACTCCAAGGTTTACTTAAAGTTAAAACTTCAGCCATTTCTTTGCTTTTTACACGCCCTTTTTTTCTACTTTCTGCACGCTCAGAACCAGTTGTGTGTAGCCAATGTTCTTCTTCCGTTTCAGGTAGTACTTGTGGGACAGATGAAGGTTTTCCATCTTTTAATGCAACGAATGTAATGAAACATGTTGCAGCTATTCTACGTTCGCCTGCTAATAAATTCTCTGCAATTACTTTTACGAACACTTCCATCGAAGATTTTCCTGTATAACATACGAATGCTTCGTAACAAACAGAATCTGCTTGGTGAATTGGAGTTAAAAAATCAACAGAATCGATAGATGCCGTTACGCAATGTTTACGGCTATGTCTTGCAGCTGCAATTGAAGCGATACTATCAATTTCTGCTAATAATTTTCCTCCGAAAAGTGTTTGATGATTATTTAAATCATTCGGAAAAACACGTGTTGTTTTAATTGCTTTGGATTCTCGCATGAATTTCTTTTCCATATGGTCAGCCCCTATTTTCTGTTTTCAATCAGAATGACATGTATTGTAAGTGGAGTACAAAAAATTAAAAATCAATAGATATTTAATGAAGTAAAGAATTCCAGAAGAGGGTTAGTAAAACTTCTGTATTTGTATTCATGTAACTGAAAGAAAATTTATTACTATATAAAGTGTAGTGTAAAAGAGGATTCGCTTACATTGCAAGTGAAAAAATTAGGACCCTGTATTTGTCATAGAAATTCCCTATCAGCTGTGTACCTATTCATGATAGAATCGTTTTGTTATGAATGGAAATAGAGGTGCAATGGACATATGAATCATATACAAACAAATTTTTCGTCTTTTTTTAGTAAAATAATGATTGGTGCGATGCTCGCATTTTTTGTTTATAGTTGTTGGTCAGCGTTTGAAACAAGTAAACAATTTTTTGGCGACAGTACAACAAGTGTAACAATTGTATTGGTTATTTTTGTTATTCTTATGCTGTTAGTGGCATCGATTTTACAGTATCGTTTTACAGAAAAACAATTTCTTGTTTTTCTTATGAGTACATCTATAATTGTGAGACTTAGTATGGTTCTATTTGTAGACGTTCCGATAATTGGTGATATGAAAGCTATGTTTGAGTCTGCAAAGCAGATTGCAATTGGTAATAACGTAGAGAGCATAGCGCAGTTACCTTTTATTATTTATGAATCAATAATTATTCGTGTATTTGGCGATACAGTATTCGCATTGCAGTTATTTAATATTTTATTTTGCACAGGGACTGCATTTTTCATTTATCGTATTGCAGCAATGATTTTCGGAGAAGAATGCGGCCGTATTGCGTCTGTATTTTACGCTTTATATATTCCGAATATATTTATGAGTTCCTTATTAACATCAGAATCGCTCGCAATATTTTTATTTTATTTGGCTTGCTACATACTTTTATATAAAGGTTTAGATCATCCTTATATGTGGGTACTTTCAGCAATTTTATTTGCATGCAGTAATATGATTTTCCCAATAGGATTATTTCTTCCTATTTTTATTGCTGTATATGTGTTGTTAATTGAACTCTTTCAATCAGCAATGAAGCAAAAAGTACTATTAAAGATGATAGGGATACTTATTCTATTTTATAGTGCTCATTTTGGTGTGAGTTATGGAATTCAGACAATGGGAATGTCACAATATACAATTTCAAATGAGACGTATGTTCAATCTGTTTTAATTGGAAAAAGTAAAAATGAGGAAAAAATAAAAAAGAATCAAAACGTAACAGAGCATGTTGATCAAAAGCTAAAAGAGATTGAAGAAGAAAGATTTAAACTTTTAAAGCCAGTAATTAATCAATTCTCAGGTGAGGGAATACATTCTATTCTATTTAAATGTGAAAAACTTATATATATAGCGGTAACATTATTTATGTCGATAGCTTTATTACACTTTCTTATTAAGAAACAACAAAATGAAGGATATATGTTGTTCGTTTTGTTAATTGGCGGATACGTATTGTTAAGGATCTTTCAAGTAGATATGGCATATTACAATCTTATTGTGCCAGCCTTGTTTATTTTGCAAAGCTTTGGTGTTTATATGAGTTATGTTTATTGTCAAAAAATATTCTTCAGAAAATAAAAAGAATCCAATTTGGATTCTTTTTTTATGGATGGAAGATGAGGACTAAGAGTCAGCAGAGATGAAGAATCTCTACTGACATAAGCTTCACCCTATCTATTCAGTTCTAGTTGTAAACTATCAGCTGTTAGAGCCATTTTTGAGGAATCGTCTTGAATTCCTTTCATTACTTGTGAAATGGTTTCTAACTCATTTTCAATTTTTTTATTCTGTTCTTTCGAGTTAGACATGTCTTTTACAATTTCTTGGAAGTATTGATCTGTTGCAGACATACTATCCGTTCCTTCAGATACGAGGGAGCTAATTTGTTTCACTGAAGAAGAGACACGAACAATTTGTTCATTTGTTTTTTCAACGAGCTTTGTAACGTTGAATATAGATTCTTTCGTTTGCTCTGATAACTTGCGAATTTCTCCAGCTACAACAGAAAAGCCTTTGCCAAATTCCCCAGCACGTGCAGATTCAATAGCAGCATTTAGTGCGAGCAAATTTGTTTGCTCTGCAATTGATTTTACAATGTCTATAATCTCGTTAATTTTGTTAGAAATATCGAGAAGTTCATGAGTATCTGTAATAATCGTTTCCATGTTTTTTTGAATGTATTCCATTCGTTTATTCTGTTGATTTAATTGTTCTTTCCCTTTATTCGCTTTTTCTTCTGATGTTGTAGCTAATGATGTACCTGTTTTGGCAATTTCTACAATAGTTTCAGATTTAGCGGTTAACTGTTGAATAGAAGCACTCGTTTTTTCAGATACAGATGCTAGTTCTGTTGCAATATGCGTAATGGTCATAGCTGTTATTTCTTTTTCTTTTTCATGTTCTTTTTGCATTCTTTCATATTCAGATTCATAAGCCGCAATAACGAGCTCTTGTTCAAGGGTAAATAATTTGTTTATTACGTTTATAGAATAAGAAAAATCGTCAATTGTTGTAATTTTTGTTTGCAAAATCTTCATGATAGAGCGGAATAATTCTTGATAAGCGGCAGTATACCATTTTCTATGTAAACCAATTTGTACATGTCTTTTGGCAATTCTAACACGTTGTTCAATAAAATCTTCGTGCATATCTCCGCTGAATAATTCCTTTATATGTGTTTTTAAAGTTTGCTTTAGTTTTGGAATAGAGCTATAACGTTCAATAATAGTAGTTAAATTAGGCTGCTTTGTAATATTGGCATAGAATTTTTCCGTAATCCAATCAATTTCTTCATAAATAAAGGGCTGTAGTACCTTTACGATTTGTAAATCTTCTTTTGAAATATGTAGCATATCCATTTGAATTTTCAGTTCAGAATTAGTAGGCACGTTAAAAGTGATTTTTTGATCCTTACTTAATTCAAGTATACTGGCGTTTGTTTTATTTGTATGTTTTTTAAAAAAACGAAGCATCGTTCTTCCCCCTGTGTATAAAGCGTTTTCATTTTTGGTTCTAATATAATTATATATTTTTATATACAATTACTCTATATTAGTGTATAGAATAGTATATAAATTAAGAGAATTCTGTGTAGAATTCTCTTAATGGCCTTTATTAATTTTAGCATGTGTTTTAAAGAAAACTGGGAAATGTACATTATATATTACAGTGACAACACGAATAATAAATGTTACTAATAAACAAACATAGAAAGCTAGTACGTGTGCCCCCATTGCATATGTGATTAGGAAACTAATTGCTCCTAAGATAGAAGCGATTGCGTAAATCTCTTTTCGGAATACGTAGGGGATATCTTGAGCGCAAATGTCACGCAAAATACCGCCTCCAATACCTGTAATGACTCCCATTGAAACAACTAAAAATGAGGCGTCAACATGATGTGACATTGCTGCATTTGCACCAATAGCTGTAAAAACACCTAAGCCAACAGCATCAGAAAGCATAATAACGACTTGCAGTTTATTGATACGCTCAAAAAACATACAAGTAAATAATGCTGATAATACGCTTACGAAAAAGTAAATGGGTTTAACAAATGCGACAGGAGGCAGGTTACCGATCATAATATCACGAATAATACCGCCGCCGAGCGCTGTAGCTACAGCTAAACAAAGGACACCGAATAAATCTAAATCTTTTTTTAAACCAACTAATGTACCGGAAATAGCAGCGGCGATAATGCCAAGAAACGTAAATATGTCGATTAATAACATTGCTGTAATCCCTTCCTCCTAAAGATGTTCCAGAGAAAAAATATACACTAAAGTTATGTAAATAACAATGCATTTTCTTTACATGTAGAAAAAAAGAAAAAATGAGGAAAGAAAGCGCTTGAAAATGCAAATATGCTTTTTTCTATAAGGTAAGGCTGGGGAGAAATGTGAGGCGTTTAATTAAAAAATATATGTTATAATAAATATTTGAGATAAGAAAAAAATATTAACAGTATAGATTGAAATTAGGTAATAGTTATGGAGGTTCTAGATGTTAAGCGAAAATAGTAAAAGTAATAAATTTGAAAATTTTCTATTAATCTTTATTTTGTTGCAACCAATTTTAGATTTGCTCACGGCATTCTGTATAATGGTTTTAAAAATTGATACGACCATTGGAGTTATTACACGCTTATTCGTTATGTTCCTAAGCGGGATATATATTTTAATTCAAACGAAGAAACAAGGAAATATAAAATATATATTGTATATAATCTTAGTAGGAATAGTCTTCACCATCGGATTGGTAAATAACAAGCTTACAAAAGATCCTATGGTACTTACAGAGGAAATTAAGTTTATAGCAAAAGCATTATATCCGTTTGTTATGCTTACTTGTTATGTATTTGTATTTAAGTCTTTAAAAGAGAAAAGCCATTCAAATTCAAAAATGCGTGACTATGTTACGTATGCATCGTTAATTATAGGAGTAGTCATGGTAGCTTCGATTACTACTGGAACAGATTATAATAGTTATGAATGGGTAAAGTTAGGATCACGCGGTTGGTTTTATGCAGGTAACGAGCTAGGATCTATTTTAGCCATCATGTGTCCAATTGTTATTTTGTATTCAATTGAAAGAACAAAAAGTATAGGTAAAGCGTACTATTGGATTCCTTCAATTTTAGTTGTTTATTCACTATTTGCAATTGGGACAAAGGTTGGCGTAGGAGCAATCTTTGGATCAATGGCTATCGCAGTTGTTATGTGCTTTATTCAGGCATTTACACAGCGTAAAGATGGAAAGAAACATGCCTATTTATTAAATGGTTTTCTTGCAATAACTGTATTTGTAGGCATATTGGCATATACACCTTTTTCACCGTTTATGAAAAATATGGGATTCCATTTCCAATTAATTGAACAAGAACAGAGTGCGAAAAAGGAAGAGAAAAAGAAGGAGGAAGCTAAAGAGCACAAACCTCCTGTGACAGAGCAAGAAAAAGAGAAAGAAAAAGCAAAAGAAAAAGTAGCGGAGAAGAAAGAAGAAACGCAAGCTCTTATTTTTAGTGGGCGTCAATTATTTGAACAGATGTATAAAGATTTCTATAATGAAGCCCCAATGTCTCAAAAATTATTAGGAATGGGTTATGCTGGTAACTATAAAGAACAGCCGAAATTAATTGAACGTGACTTCCACGATTGGTTCTATTCTTTCGGAATCATAGGGTTCATTTTACTTGTAATTCCATTCTTATACTTTGGTATTAAATTTATTGCATGTATATTTACTAAATTTAAACAAATATTCACAGTGAAATATGCAATGATGATTGCAGCAATACTTCTCGGATTAGGTATCTCATTCATGGCTGGTCATATTTTAATTGCACCTGGAGTGAGTTTCTACTTAGTAATAATCATGGCATATTTAATAGTTGACTTGGAAATTGAATGATAGAAAAATAAAAGCTAGCATATGTTAGCTTTTATTTTGTTATAGTAAATAAAAAGAAAAAATGGGGGATGTAAGAAATGAAAGTGTTGCATATGAATGCTGGTGCAGAAGAAGGTGGGGGGAAAACACATATTATTTCACTTTTATCTCAATTTTCAAAGGAAGAAGTGGAATTAATGGTATTTGAAGAAGGTGCGATTGCTAGAGAGGCGAGAAACCTTGGTATTCAAGTGCATGTTTTTACCCAATCATCTCGGTACGACCTATCAATTCTTTCAAAAATAAAAGCATTTATTAATGAAAATCAATTTGACATTGTGCATACACATGGCGCACGAGCAAATTTCTATCTCTCCCTCTTGAAAAAAGGTATAAAAGCGAAATGGATAATGACCGTCCACAGTGATCCAACTTTGGATTTTATGAAGAGGGGATTAAAAGGATGGGTATTTACGAAGTTAAATTTACGTTCTTTCAGGAAGGTAGATTTATTCTTTGCAATTACGGAAAACTTTAAGAGAAACATAATAAAACTAGGTGTACCAGAAGAGAAGATTTGTACGGTTTATAATGGAATCGAGTATGATAATACTCCAGCAAAACCTTATGATAAAAGTGAATTTGGCATTGATGAAGGAGTATTTACAGCTGTTCAAGTAGCGCGTCTTCATCCTGTTAAAGGTCATGATATTTTATTTGAAGCGTTACAAAAAATTAAAATTCCAAATATAAAGGTGCTCTTGCTTGGTGATGGACCTATAGAAGTAGAATTAAAAGAGATGGTGAAACAAAAGGGCTTAGAGGATAAGGTGATTTTTCTAGGTTTTCGTACAGATTCAAAAGAATTATATGCATCTGCACACATTAATTTGTTAACCTCTTATAGCGAAAGCTTCCCTCTTGTTTTATTAGAGGCGGCTAATCAACGCTTAACATCTATTGCAACAAATGTAGGTGATATGAAAAAGTTAATAGTTGATGATACGTATGGATGGATTGTACCGATTGGTGATGCGGATTCATTAGCAAACGCGTTAGAAAATGCTTATGAAAAATGGTTGAATGGTGAATTAGAAGCGATGGGAAATCGTTTATATACTCATGCATCTACTCATTTCTCGCTAAAGAATTTGTATGAAGATACTTATAATGCATATAAAAAACTTTTACTGAAATAGAGAGGATAGTTAATCATGGAAGTAAAAACGGTTGATATTCTAGGTGTTCCTTTTTCTACAATGACAATGGATGAAACGATCCAATATTTGAAGGGACAACTAGAATTGGAGCGAACTCATACTTTTCAGGTAGTAACAGCAAATCCTGAAATTGTTATGTGTGCAAAAAAGGATGAAACATTCCATAAAACATTATTAAATACAGATTTAATTACACCTGACGGTATTGGAGTTGTAAAAGCAAGTGGTATGTTAGGTACACCTGTAAAGGAACGTGTAGCAGGTTTTGATTTAATGTGTAATCTATTTGCAAAGTTATCAGAGGAGAATAAACCGGTATCTGTTTTCTTACTTGGTGCAAAACCGCATGTTGTACAAGCTGCAGCAGATCATTTAACGAAGACGTATTCAGCTGTATCTATTGTGGGTACACAAGATGGGTACTTTAAACAAGAAGAAGAAGAGAGTATCGTTTCTCACATTCAAGAAGCAAAACCAGATTTATTACTTGTCGCGCTGGGTTTCCCAAGACAAGAGAATTTTATCCAAACTAATAAGCATCGTTTAGAAACGAAGATGGCTGTTGGAGTGGGCGGAAGTTTAGATGTATGGGCTGGAGAGGTAAAACGTGCACCAAAATGGATTCAAGCGATTAACTTAGAGTGGTTTTATAGATTGTGTAGTAATCCAACGCGCTGGCGTCGTCAGTTAGTATTAGCGGAATTTTTAAAAGAAGTCATGCGTTCGAAAAAGTAGCGGAATATCGCTACTTTTTTATTTGGTCATTTTTAATAAAGTGAGGTTTTGCTCATCCACCACTGATGGTTAACCCTCACCAATTGGACGTTTAATGGTAGTTGGTCTTCAATTTAACCTTTTTGTTTCAGCTGAATTTTGAGGTAGGAGTCTTACTGCCCTCAAATAGTGTGATAAGTATTTTACTTTTGGGGAATGATGAAGGAGAATTTTTTGAACGAAAGTATTTTACTTATACAATTCACACATGTAAAATGATGTGTAAAGACAGCTGTGTAAGGAGGACTTCTTGTGGGCAAGGTGAAAGAAATTTCGAAGCGAAAGCTACTTGGTATAGCAGGGCTTGGATGGTTATTTGATGCAATGGATGTTGGAATGCTTTCATTTGTAATGGTAGCACTGCAAAAAGATTGGGGATTAAGTACGCAAGAAATGGGCTGGATAGGCAGCGTTAATTCGATTGGTATGGCAGTCGGAGCGCTCGTTTTTGGAATACTATCAGATAAAATAGGGCGGAAATCAGTCTTTATTATTACATTATTACTATTTTCTATCGGTAGTGGTTTAACTGCTTTAACGACGACACTTGCGATGTTCCTTGTTTTACGATTTTTAATTGGTATGGGGCTTGGCGGAGAGCTTCCAGTTGCATCTACATTAGTATCAGAGAGCGTTGAAGCGCATGAACGTGGCAAAATAGTTGTGCTATTAGAAAGCTTTTGGGCAGGTGGATGGCTAATTGCAGCCCTTATCTCGTATTTTGTTATTCCGAAATATGGTTGGGAAGTTGCAATGGTATTGAGCGCGGTTCCGGCACTATATGCTTTATATTTAAGATGGAATTTACCGGATTCCCCAAAATTTCAAAAGGCTGAAAAAAGACCATCTGTTATCGAAAATGTAAAGTTAGTTTGGTCTGGTGAATATCGTAAGGCAACAATTATGTTATGGATTCTATGGTTTTCTGTTGTCTTTTCTTACTATGGGATGTTCCTTTGGTTACCTAGTGTAATGGTATTAAAAGGATTTAGTTTAATAAAAAGTTTTCAGTACGTACTTATTATGACGTTAGCTCAATTGCCAGGATATTTCACGGCTGCTTGGTTTATTGAACGACTTGGTCGTAAGTTCGTTTTAGTTACGTATTTAATCGGTACAGCATGTAGTGCTTACTTGTTTGGAGTGGCAGAGTCATTAACGATATTAATCGTAGCAGGCATGTTACTATCCTTCTTTAATTTAGGTGCTTGGGGTGCATTATATGCTTATACACCGGAACAGTATCCAACGGTTATTCGTGGTACAGGTGCAGGGATGGCAGCAGCATTCGGTCGTATTGGTGGTATTCTTGGGCCGCTATTAGTAGGATATTTAGTTGCTTCACAGGCTTCACTATCACTAATATTTACGATTTTCTGTGGATCAATTTTAATTGGCGTAGTTGCTGTAATTGTACTTGGGCAAGAAACGAAGCAACGAGAATTAGTATAAGGTGAAAGTTTAATCGGTGAGGGATTTATCCCCACTGATTATTAGCCAGTACCAATTGTGTTTTTGGGGAAGTAACACTCATTTCTTCGCATTCAGTGGGTGTTACTTCCTACAAATAATGGAATGAAAGGGTAGGGGGAACCGTTGTGGTTTCCTTTTTTCTGTTTTTTTAGATAAATAATGGTATAGTAAGAAAAAGGGAATGTTTCTTATAAAAGCGAATGTATACAACAAGACATATGGACAAAAGAATTAGGTGGTTGAAGAAATGAAAATTTTACTGATCATGGAAGAAGCAGAAGAGCGAAGAAGTTTAGCTGAAAAATTTACTGAAAATATAAGGAATGTAGAATGTTTTGAAGCGAATACGGGAACAGAATCATTATTGATCATGAAAAAGCATACACCAGATTTTGTTTTCTTGAATTCAAAATTACTAGATGGAACTGGTTTTGAATATGCGAGTTTATTACGGGAAGTAAATTGTTATACGAAATTGATTTTTATGGGGGAAGATATAGAAGAGTCGATTACGGCATTTCGGTTTCAAGCATTTTATTATTTACTACGCCCATTTCGTGAGGAAGATTTGCAATTCCTTTTATATAGAATGTGTAAAGAGCAAGGCGAGAAAGCAAAGAGTTATTTGCGAAAACTACCGATAGAAGGTCAAGAGGGAATTCGGTATATTTTCCCTGAAGATATTGTATATGTAAGCAAAAATAAGGAAAACAAAACGGTTTCAATTTATACAACAAATAATCAGTATATTTCAACATATACACTTCAAGAGCTGGAAAATAAGCTAAATGTATATGATTTTTTACGTGTGCATAAAAGTTATTTAATTAATATGTCATATGTACAAGAACTAAAACCTTATTATAATGGCACATACAATCTGTATTTAGATAAATATGATGAGCAACCGATTCCAGTTAGTCGTAATTATGTGAAACGACTTCGAAATAAGATTGAATTATAGTAGGTAATGCGAATTTTTTAACATGATAAACTAAAAATCCTTCATGATAAGGAGGATTCAAATTAAATATTCAGAAAATTTAGTACAATCCCACTAAGCGATAGTATTGGGGGGATTGTATGTGAAAACATTGAAGTCGATTTTACTATGGGGAGTTATTGCAGCAGTAGGCGCAAGTGCTTTTGGTGTAATAGCTTTATCACAAGGTGAAACTATTAATGCCGTGTGGCTCTTAGTAGCTGCGGTATGTGTGTATGCAGTTGCTTACCGCTTTTATAGTAAATTTATAGCGAGAAAGGTATTTGGTTTAGATAATAATCGGCAAACGCCAGCCCATACATTAAACGATGGAAAAGATTATGTTCCGACAAATAAGTGGGTATTATTTGGGCACCATTTTGCAGCAATTGCTGGGGCAGGCCCTTTAGTAGGACCGATTTTGGCAGCGCAAATGGGATATTTACCAGGGACAATATGGATTATTGTTGGGGTAGTTGTCGCTGGAGCTGTACAAGATTTTGTGATTTTATTTGCTTCGATGAGACGGAATGGTAAATCTTTAGGAGAAATGATTAAAGATGAGATCGGTCCTGTTACAGGGCTTATTGCAATGATAGGCATTTTAGGCATTATGATTATTTTATTAGCGGTATTAGCATTAGTAGTAGTAAAGGCGCTTGTCGGAAGTCCTTGGGGAATGTTTACAATAGCAGCAACGATTCCTATTGCTATTTTAATGGGAGTGTACATGCGCTACATTAGGCCTGGCCGGGTTGGTGAAGGGTCAGTAATCGGAATTATTCTACTTATACTGTCTCTTATTGGGGGACAGTATGTAGCAGAACATCCAACGCTTGCAAGTATGTTCACGTTTAGCGGTGAAACGATTGCTATTATGCTTATTGTATATGGATTTATCGCATCGGCATTACCAGTTTGGATGCTTTTAGCACCACGTGATTATTTAAGCACATTTTTAAAAGTCGGAACAATTATTGGATTAGCAATTGGTATTTTAATTGTAGCACCAGATTTACAAATGCCAGCAGTTTCGAAATTTATCGATGGAACAGGTCCGGTTTTCTCTGGAAACCTATTCCCGTTCTTATTTATTACAATTGCTTGTGGTGCGGTGTCTGGATTCCATGCTCTCGTTTCATCAGGTACGACACCAAAGATGATTGAACAAGAGGGACACGCACAGCCAATTGGTTATGGGGCAATGTTAATGGAATCATTTGTAGCCGCGATGGCGATGATTGCAGCTTGTGTATTAACACCAGGAACTTATTTTGCGATTAATAGTCCCGCAGCGCTTATCGGTACGGATGTCTCGCAGGCAGCTCAAGTTATTTCCTCATGGGGATTTGCTATTACACCAAATGAACTAAAAGATCTCGCTGTAAACGTTGGAGAGCAAACGATTTTATCACGCACAGGTGGTGCACCAACGTTAGCGATAGGTATGGCGTATATTTTCTCACAAGTAATAGGTGGAACAGCCATGATGGCCTTTTGGTATCATTTTGCAATCCTCTTTGAAGCTCTATTCATTTTAACAACAATTGATGCTGGAACGCGTGTAGGCCGATTTATGATTCAAGATATTTTAGGACATGTATATAAGCCATTTGGGAAAACGGATTCTACATTAGCGAATGTGATAGCTACAACGTTATGCGTATTAGGATGGGGTTATTTCTTATACCAAGGGGTAGTTGATCCGCTTGGTGGAATTAATACATTATGGCCACTCTTCGGTATTGCAAATCAAATGTTAGCAGGTATTGCATTATTACTTGGAACGACAATTTTGTTCAAAATGGGGAAAAAGGCATATGTTTGGGTGACACTTATTCCAACTATCGGATTGCTTATTGTAACGATGACGGCGGGTTATCAAAAGCTATTTCATGAAAATCCTAAAATAGGATTTCTATCTCATGCAAAGGTGTTTCAGGGAGCATTAGATGAGGGAAAAGTGTTAGCACCAGCTAAAAATGTCGCTCAAATGAAACAAATTATTTTCAATGATTATATTGATGCAGCGCTTTGCGGGATTTTTATGATAGTTGTAATCGCTGTATTAATTTCTGCAATTCGAATTTGGATTCAAGTATTAAGAAATAGGCCGATGCCGCTAAAAGAGGCGCCATATATTTCTAGAGATGAAAGTGAGTCGAGGAACTATTATGCTTAAACGACTACGGAAAGTATGGAGACAAAGAAAACACTTTATTAGTTTACTCGTTGGGGTACCAAGTTATGAAACATATGTAGAGCATATGAAAAAGCATCATCCAGAAGAAGAGGTTGTATGTCAAAAACAATTTTTTGCAGAAGTGCAAGAAGCTAGGTTTAATGCAAAGGGTGGAAAGATATCACGGTGTTGTTAATAAAAAGGGCGAATTTTCGTCCTTTTTTATTTTTTGCTGTTTCACGTGGAACAGCAAAAAATAAATAAAAAGCTTTGGGAATTATAGGTATTTCGTATACAATAAAATAAGGAAAGGGATAGATAGAAAAGTAGGGAGATTATTTTATGTTAAGGGACTTATTTGTAAACACAACAATTATTCTTTCCTTTATTTTTGTTGGAGGTCAGCTTTTAAGAGATAAACCGTTAAAAGAAGGGTTCTCTTTTTGGCAGAAATGTGTAGTAGGTATTCTTACTGGAATATTAAGTGTACTGTTGATGCATTTTGGTGTACATATTGAAGATATTATGTTGGATCTACGTTATTTAGCTGTTATTTTGGCAATTATAATTGGAGGTCCGATAGCTAGTAGTATAACAGTTACTATTATATTAATTACCCGATTATTTTTTACTGAGTACTCTTTAGCCTCTGAATTGGCTTGTTATACAATTATATTGATAGGTTTTGGAATTATTTTCATTTGGCGGATGAAAGCTTCTATATTTAAAAGGTGGATCTGGTTTAATGTATATAGTTTATCTATTTTAGCGGTGCCACTTTCTATTTTATTTAAGGATATGTCTATAGTAGCATTATATTTAGTTTGTAGTGGTGTTGCAGCATATATCACATTTATAAGCGCAAATTATGTATTGCAATCCAATGAGTTATTTCAAACGATGAAGCAATACGCAACGATAGATGCACTGACAGGTTTAGGAAACGTAAGACAGTTTGATTTAGAGATGAATCGTCATATTGGTAATAAGCGTATGAAAAATGATTCACTTTGTTTACTACTTATAGATATTGATCACTTTAAGTGTGTAAATGATACGTATGGGCATCCTGCGGGAGATGAAGTATTAAAACAAATGGGACATATTTTACGAGAAGTTTCAATGTTTCCGGATTTGGCTTTTCGAAAGGGTGGGGAAGAGTTCGCGCTTTTGATACCGCAGAAAGGATTAGCTTATGGAATGCGTATGGGGGAACAAGTTCGCACGGCTGTTGAAAACCATCCATTTCAATTGCTAAATGGAACAAAAATAAAAATTACAGTTTCAGTAGGAATTTCAGTGTATGAAGAATCACCAGAGCGATTTATTCAAGCTGCTGATGATGCATTATATTACTCCAAAAGAAATGGTAGAAATCAGGTTAGTTCTGCATCTTAAAGATAAGATGACCAGAAGAGCTTATAAAAAAACACCCACAGAGAAAATATATAAACTCTGTGGGTGTTTTCATTTATATGTTAGACAAGTTCTTTTGATGCAACGAATTTACGATATGCACCGTGATGTGTTGGGCCTACGTATTCGTTGATCTTGAATGAATAACGGATAGCAGCTGTGATAAATTCTTTAGCAGTTTTTACTGCTTCTTTCACAGGTTTTCCTTTTGCAAGTTCTGCTGTAATTGCAGCAGAATATGTGCAACCCGCGCCGTGTGTATTTGTCGTATCAATTTTTTCTGATTCTAGAAGATCGAATGTTTCTCCATCATATAGGACGTCGATTGCAGTTTCCGTACCAAGCTTGCTACCGCCTTTAATTAGGACGTATTTCGCACCTAAAGCGTGGATTTTTTTTGCTGCTTCTTTCATGTCTTCAAGAGAACTAATCTTTACGCCACTTAATTGGTAAGCTTCAAACAAGTTTGGTGTTACAACTAATGCCTTTGGAACAAGAACGTCACGTAAGCAATCGTTCGTTTCAGGATGTAATGCTTCATCAGCACCTTTACATACCATAACAGGGTCCACTACTACATTTTTGAAATTATGTTTTTCGATTGTTTCAGCAACCATTTCAATAATTTCTACTGATCCAAGCATACCTGTTTTTAAAGCATCTACTCCAACACCGTCAATTGTCGTTTCTAATTGTGGTTTTAATGTAGAAGCTGGGATTGGGAATACGTTATGTGCCCAACCGTTATGTGGATCCATCGTTACGATTGTCGTAAGAGATGTCATTCCGTATACACCAAGTTCTTGGAATGTTTTTAAATCTGCTTGTATACCAGCACCGCCACTTGTGTCAGAACCAGCGATAGTAAGTGCTTTATTTAATGTCATTATGAAATCCCCCTCAAGTGATATAATGAAAACTATGCTTTCACCATTATATCAATGTTACGAATAAGTACAAAGTGAAAAGTAGATGATTTACTTTAGGGGCGATTTAAAATCTTGTGTGTAGGAGATTGTGTATGTTTCGAGATAATCGTACAAATGAATTAGTTATATTAAAAGAAATTGCAGAAACACTAAATACATCCAATGATATGTACCATGTACTGCAAGCGGTACTAGAAAAATTGCTCAGTGTAACAGGTCTAACGACAGGCTGGATTTTTCTTGCGGATGAAAATGGAAAATATACGAAGTTGATTGATTACCAGTTACCAGAGGCACTTACATATGAAAACAAACGACCGATGTGTGAAGGTGAGTGTTGGTGTTTACGTGGCTTTGTGGATGGAAAATTAGAGCGAGCGGTTAATATTATTGAATGTAAAAGAATTAATAATGCGATTGAATATAATTGGGGAGATACAGAAGGGATCCTTCATCATGCTACGGTTCCTGTAAAAGCTGGAGGAGAAAAATTTGGTGTTTTAAATGTAGCAAGCCCAGGTAAAACACATTTTTCAGAAGAAGAATTAGTATTGCTCCAATCAGTTGCTTTCCAAATTGGGACGGCCTTAAAGCGAACAAAATTATATGAAAATGAAAAGCGACGAGCACATTATTATGTGAAATTGGAGCGGTTTATTCAAGCTTTAAAAACGATTCATAAGTTTAATGTATTACCTGAAAAAGTGGTAAATCACGTAGGTGAAGTATTTCAGTGGAATCAAGTGGCATTTTTTATTAGGGAAGAAGTAGAGTTATCTTTGCGGGCTTCTTATGGTCAGAAAGAGTTACAAGAGGTTGTAAAAGAAGCGGCAAAGAATGCGTTAGAACAAGGTGAGTCAGCTCTATTAAAACATGTAAATGGAGCTGTTATTGCTACGCCAATACATATTCAAAATCATATATTTGGTGTTTTATGTGTTAGTTTAAATAATGGAGAATTTGATGTTAATACAATAGATGTAATTCAAGCATTATCGAACCACGTTTCATTAATAATAGAGAATTTGAGATTAAACGAACAGCGCCGGGAACTCGTACGAATGGAAGAAAGAAACCGATTAGCGAGGGATTTACATGATTCTGTTTCACAAAAATTATTTTCATTAACCTTTATGACAAAAGGTGCCGAGGCGGTTTTAAAAGGTCAAAATGAAAAGGTAGACCAATCTTTGCATGAGATACGTGAGTTATCGCAAGGTGCTTTAAAAGAAATGAGGACGTTAATTTGGCAACTACGTCCAGCGGGATTAGAGAAAGGACTATTACCAGCTTTAAAACAATATGGTGAAAGTTTGGGATTGAAAATTCGGGAACAAGTTACAGGTGTTCGTGATTTGCCACGCGTAGTAGAGGAAGCGCTATGGCGAATTGGACAAGAAGCTTTAAATAACGTAAGTAAACATGCGAATGTCAGAGAAGCGGCGATTTATTTCAAAGTGACGGAGAAGAATGTATCATTAGAAATAGTCGATCAAGGAAACGGCTTTGTAGAAAAGGATATAAAAGAGAAGAAATCACTCGGTATGACTACGATGCGCGAAAGAGTAGAATTAGTCGGTGGAACAATTAAAATTGTAAGTGATAAGAAAAGAACAATTGTAAAAGTAAATGTACCATTATGATGTGAAAATGAGGGAAGTTTGTGAAAATAAAAGTATTGTTAGTTGATGATCATACAGTTGTTTTAAAAGGATTAGCATTTTTCTTAAGTACACAGGAAGATTTAGCGTTAGTTGGAGAAGCAAATAATGGAAAAGAAGCGTTAGTGAAAGTAGGGGAGACGAATCCTGATGTTGTATTAATGGATTTATATATGCCCGAAATGGATGGTGTCGAGGCGACGGCGTGCATCAAAAAAGAATATCCAAATGTGAAAGTAATTGTATTAACTAGCTTTTCTGATCAGGCGCATGTTTTACCAGCGTTAAGGGCGGGGGCAAGTGGGTATATTTTAAAAGATGTAGAACCGGATCAGCTTGTTGAAGCTATTCGAAGCGCATATAAAGGTAATATTCAATTACATCCAGATATAGCAAATACTCTTCTCTCTCAAACATTACCTGTGGAAGAAAAGGAAGAAGAACCTTCTATTCAAGTGGATGTGCTAACGGCGAGAGAAAATGAAGTGTTGCAGCTATTAGCGAAAGGAATGAGTAATAAAGAGATCGCTTCTGTTTTAGTTATTACAGAAAAAACGGTAAAAGCTCATGTAAGTAGTATTTTGAGTAAGTTGAATTTATCTGATCGCACGCAAGCAGCATTATATGCAGTGAAAAATGGAATTGTATAAGACAAAAGTCGTAAGACCTAGTTCGCCTTTAGAAGGTGGACTTTTTTTATGGAAAAATACGTCTATGTGAGGACGAAATTGTCTTGATATAAAGATAAAATATGTTTGTAAGCAACAAAACAACAATTACAAGGGATACCTTTTTTGAAAGCATATAACAACAGAAGAGTGAGTACTAGGAGGAAAAACAATGGCAACAGTTTTATTTGTAAAAGCAAACAACCGCCCAGCGGAACAAGCAGTTAGTGTGAAATTATACGAGGCATTTTTAGCAAACTATAAAGAAGCACATCCAAATGATACAGTAGTAGAACTTGATTTATATAAAGAAGAATTACCATATGTAGGCGTAGATATGATTAATGGTACATTCAAAGCAGGTAAAGGATTTGATTTAACTGAAGAGGAAGCAAAAGCAGTAGCAGTTGCTGATAAGTATTTAAATCAATTTTTAGAAGCTGATAAAGTCGTTTTCGGTTTCCCATTATGGAACTTAACGATTCCAGCAGTGCTACACACATATATTGATTATTTAAACCGAGCTGGCAAAACGTTTAAATATACGCCAGAAGGTCCAGTTGGTCTAATTGGAGATAAGAAGATTGCATTATTAAACGCGCGCGGCGGCGTATATTCTGAAGGTCCAGCAGCTGAAGTAGAAATGGCTGTTAAATATGTAGCAAGCATGATGGGCTTCTTCGGTGCAACAAATATGGAAACAGTAGTTATTGAAGGACATAACCAATTCCCAGATAAAGCAGAAGAAATCATTACAGCTGGTCTTGAAGAAGCAGCTAAAGTGGCAAGTAAATTTTAATTGAAAATAGAATCGTCACTCGAAAAAAGTAGCATTAACAGGTAAACGTTAATGCTACTTTTTTTATATTTTAAGTTCATCAGACAGTTTTTCTAATTGAATTCGATCTTGTATATAATAGGTTCTTCCGTCTTTTTTTAAGTAATTTTGCTGGCAAAACTGGTTTAATACATATAACAGATGGCGGTAGCTGACATTTAAGTATTCCGAAGCCTCGGTATGTTTTTCTGTATAACTGTTATTTTGTTCTGTTAATAGAATAAACGCCGCTAATCGATTTTCGAACGGATAACTATTGTTTTTGGCGTAACTTTCTGTTCGAGTAATTGTTTTTTCACCGATAAATTTGCATAGTTTCTGTAGAAAGATAGCATCTTGCAACAAAAGATGCTGACAATCTTTAAGAGGAAGCGCTAAGCACATACAATCTTCAATCACTTCCACCGTTTTCGTAACGGATTCAACGCCAATTAACCCTAATTCTCCAATGAACGAAGGTGCTTGAATAAAGTTAATTAAGGAGACCTTCCCGTTTTTGTGATTCATATATATTTTCGCTTTTCCGGAAATTAAGTAATAAAGATAAGGAACATCAACGCCTTCATTACATATCCTTTCTCTCTTTTGAAAGGAATGTAGTTCAGCATACGGTAAGACATTAAATGAAAAAAGAGTATGGACGTTGTAAGTTTGCATGTAATGAGAGATTTCTTCGCTATTTTTGCTGACTTTCATATTTTCACCTCATGTTTAGTATGAGATATCTCCTATTATGTTTACAAGAAGGAATGATACGATTTACGTAAATTTGTTTTTGTAGGAAAGAGAGTGTGAAGAGCTTATGAAAAAATATAAAACATTGCTATTTGATGTAGATGATACATTGTTAGATTTTCAGAAGGCGGAGAAAATGGCGTTACGTATGCTGTTTGAAGAGAAAGGGATTCCTCTAACTAGCGAGGTTGAAGGGCACTATAAAAAAATTAATAAAAGTCTTTGGGATGCTTTTGAGGAAGGTGAAATGAACCGTGATGAAGTTGTAAATACGCGGTTTTCAATTTTGTTTAAAGAGTACGGGGAAGAAGTAGATGGAGTATTATTCGAAAATAATTATCGTAGCTACTTAGAAGAAGGAGACCAACTTATGCAAGGTGCGTTTGAATTTATAAGTCAAATTCAAAGTGAGTACGATTTATATATAGTGACAAACGGTATTTCTAAGACACAAGATAAACGTTTACGTAATGCAGGATTACATGCCTTGTTTAAAGATATTTTCGTTTCTGAAGATACGGGATTCCAAAAGCCGATGAAAGAGTATTTTGATTATGTTTTTGAACGAATTCCTAATTTTTCCCCTGAAGAAGGGCTCATTATTGGGGATTCGTTAAGTGCTGATATGAAAGGTGGATATGTAGCGGAAATTGATACTTGTTGGTTTAATCCAGAAAAGAAATCAAATAATAGCGAGATTGTGCCAACATATGAAGTACAAAATTTTGAAGAGTTATACGCGTTATTGAAGCAACGTGTGTAATAAAAATAGGCAGTGGAACTTTTGTCCCTACTGCCTATTTTTATTCGTTTGTAGCTTCGTTATTTTTAGGAAGTGGAAATGTATTACCAATCGCTGCGGCTCCAAGCATCGGTAATAGTAAATTGAGGGGGAAAAACATGAGTAATAGTAATGTTATAGCAATTGGTTTTCTTAATGCATAGCTTGAAATTGCTGTCGTGACGATGGCTACCGAAGCGATTGGATCTATCGGGATAATGGAAGCTATAGCATATCCGATACTAGATCCAGCAAATATGATTGGGAAAATATGTCCGCCGCGCCAACCTGTATTTAAACAAACGGCAGTAATACATAATTTTAAAATCCCTGAAAGAAGTAGTACCCAGAAGGATAAATGGCTCCATTCAACGACTAAATCTTTTAATTGATGTTCTCCTGAGAATAATGTGTACGGGAGAAAAGTTCCTGTAATTCCTAATAAAATACCACCGATAATTCCAAGTGATAGTTTGTATTCCCTGAAGGGATGGATTAATTTCTCTAATGTGAATTCAAATTTGAAATAAAAGAATCCAACTATAGCGCCAATACTAGCAAGTGGGAGAAAGGCAATCCATTCATTAAAAGAAAGAGAACCTTCTCCGAAATCAACGATAAAGGATCCGCGATTATCGAATTTACTAAGTAATAAATAAATGGAAAAACCAGCGAAAGTAGTAGCTAAATATACAATTGCTTTTTTTCCTTTAGAAAATTCGTTAATTTGCTCACCCTCATTTTCATTTGGAGCTAAATAACCGAATAATGGCGCGTTAAAAATTACACTTAAAGTAGCGCCAATTCCAACCTCTGTTAGTTCATTCATTCCTTTTAAGGCAAATGTAAAGCGATCCCCTACCCATGTACAAAGTCCACCGATAATTCCAACAAGTGCTGCTTCGGGACCTAAGCTAGCTCCAAATATTAAAACGATAATCGCAGTTAAAGTAGCTTTATGTACAAAACGGTATTCAATTCTACCAGTTTTTTTATATTCACCCATCACTTCCGGCATAAGACGTGGATATATGCCGAAGTATTTTTGGGTTAAACCAACGAGAATACCACCGATAGTTGTTACACAAATAGTGTAATACGGGGGAGAAGAGAAAATAGTAGGTAAGTATCCCCAAATAAAGTGAATGCCGATATTTATTGTAACTAAAAATAGCCAGACTGTAGCTCCTACTATAGAGCCTAAAAGAATGCCGTATAGGACGAGTATATAGTGCATGTCCTTTGTGTTTGTCATGTTATACCTCCGTTATGTAAGTTTTAATGTCGAAAGGAGTGAACTACTCACCACTTAACGTCCTTACGGACTGTTTGAAGTGGGAGCTTCTTGGGAAGTAGATACTTTTATTAGCTATCTATATTTACCAAGCTATAAGGGTAGTACCTACCCCTAAAGAAAATACCAATTACATGGCTAATTTTAGTAAGTTTATACTTGCGTTTACATCTCTATCATGATGGCTATTGCATTCAGGGCAAGTCCACTCTCTAAGGCTTAGATTCTTGACTTCCTTATTTTTATAACCACAGCAAGAACACAATTGGCTACTCGCATAATTCTTAGGTGCGATTATCAAATCGCGACCTTTCCATATTGCTTTATAGTCAAGATGCTCTCTGAATTTAGCCCAAGATACTTCACTGATTGCTTTTGCTAATTTGTGATTTTTTTGCATGTTCTTCACTTTCAAGTTCTCAATCACAATTACTTGGTTTTCGTTTGTGATTTCATTGCTTATCTTGTGAAGAAAATCATTGCGTTGATTCGCAATCTTCTCATGGAGTCTTGCAACTTGTAACCTGGCCTTGTTTCTATTGTTTGAACCTTTCTTTTTACGCGACAAAGAGCGCTGCAGAAGAGCTAATCTTCTTTCGGCTTTTCTCAACCATTTAGGGTTCTCATATTTCTTGCCATTAGACAATATTGCAAAGTCTTTTAGCCCAACATCAATACCAACTTTTGTATCAACTTTAGGAAACAATTGCTCATTTTCTTCTACTAAAATCGATACAAAGTATTTACCAGTAGGTGTTTGAGACACTGTAGTAGACTTAATTAATCCAAAGAATTGCCTGTGCTGTTTAATCTTTACCAAGGTCTTTAGTTTTGGCAGCTTAATATAGCCACTCTCAATGTAAACCGTGCCTTTTTGGTTATTTGTTGTATAACTACGATGGTTATCCTTTTTACTTTTGAATTTCGGGAATCCAACAGATTTATCACGAAAAAAGTTAGCGTATGCTTTATTCAAATTCATTTGAGCATTCGCCAATGCAAGACTATCAACTTCCTTTAGGAATGGAAATTCAGCCTTATATTGTGCAGGCGTGGGATATTTAACAGATTTATCAAGTTTATCCTGTGATTCTTGATAAGATTTGATTCTCGCTGCAAGCATCTTGTTGTTCTTTATTTGGATAGATACGATATTTGTATGATTTTAACATTGCCTACACTTCACTTTTCCCTTGATTTTCAATATATTTCTTTACTACATCCATCGGCGAACCACCCGTAGTAATCAAGCAAAAGCTTCTTGACCAAAACATTTCTTTCGAAAGTTTCTTTCTCACATGGGGAAAGTCTCTCTTGATTAGTCGAGAGCTTGCACTTTTATAAGCATTAATGAACTTTGTCATTTCTGTATTCGGATGTGCCTTGAATAAGATATGTACATGGTCTACATCATGATTCCATTAAATATGCTCCTGTGAAATGAAATGAATATATATAGTATCTTTTTGAGAGGTTGGCTTATTCAATATATTGAGGTCTCGTGAGAATTTGAAATGTATACAGGTAAACTATTTACTTAATTTTATATAGTAATCGAGGGTTTTAAAAGGTCTTTTTCAAATGAATATGGAATATATTTCTTTTGTTATGCATGTCAAATTCTTTGTGTTTAATTTAGAACATTCAGAAAAACTAATTGACATCAGGAAATTATTGCTATAAAATCAACGGTAATTGCATAGTCTTATCAAGAAAAGGTGGAGGGACAGGCCCGATGAAACCTTGGCAACAGCCGTATAACGGAATTGTGCCAAATCCTGCAGGTAATAAATCCTGAGAGATAAGAAAGAGCCTTTAGAGCGTGTTTTCAAACTGCTCCTTTCTTGTTTTCAGGAAAGGAGCAGTTTTTTATTTTGTATAAAAGAAAGGAGAATGAGAGATGGGAGAATCATGGGGAAAAGGAACAATTTGTGTGCAAGGTGGCTATACACCAAAGAATGGTGAACCGCGTGTTTTGCCACTTTATCAAAGTACAACGTATAAATACGATACTTCAGATGATTTAGCAGCGTTATTTAATTTAGAGGCAGAAGGATATATATATACGCGTATTGGAAATCCTACTTTAGCTGCATTTGAGCAAAAGTTAGCGGATTTAGAGGGTGGTGTAGGAGCTGTTGCAACGGCTTCTGGGCAGGCTGCTATTATGCTTGCTGTTTTAAATATTTGTAGTAGCGGAGACCACTTGCTTTGTTCTTCCACAGTTTATGGCGGAACGTTTAATTTATTTGGAGTGAGTTTGCGTAAGCTTGGTATTGACGTTACGTTCTTTAATCCGAATTTAAGTGCTGATGAAATTGTGGCCCTTGCTAATGATAAGACGAAACTTGTTTATGCAGAGTCTTTAGGAAATCCAGCGATGAACGTTTTAAATTTCAAAGAATTTTCAGATGCAGCGAAAGAGTTAGAAGTACCTTTTATCGTGGATAATACATTAGCAACTCCTTATTTATGCCAAGCATTCGAACATGGAGCAAATATTATCGTTCATTCTACGACGAAATATATTGATGGTCATGCAAGCTCTTTAGGCGGCATTGTCATTGACGGAGGGAACTTTGATTGGACAAATGGGAAATATCCTGAACTTGTTGAACCGGATCCAAGTTATCACGGCGTAAGTTACGTTCAAAATTTTGGTGCAGCAGCTTATATTGTGAAGGCGCGTGTTCAATTATTAAGAGACTACGGAAACTGTATGAGCCCATTCAATGCGTATATTAGCAATATCGGCTTAGAAACGCTGCATTTAAGAATGGAGCGTCATAGTGAAAATGCTCTCGCAGTTGCTAAGTGGCTTGCTAACCATGAACGTATTGAATGGGTGAATTATCCGGGATTAGATAGTAATGAAAATTACTCGTTAGCACAAACGTATTTGAAAAAAGGTGCTAGTGGTGTTTTAACATTCGGCATTAAGGGCGGATTAGAAGCAGCGAAAGAATTTATCGCAAATGTAAAACTAGCAACTCTCGTAACGCATGTAGCGGATGCACGAACTTGTGTTATACATCCTGCTAGCACAACGCATAGACAATTAAGTGCTGAAGATCAGCGTCTAGCTGGCGTTACATCAGATTTAATTCGTTTATCGGTTGGTATAGAAGATGTTTCTGATATTATTGCAGATTTAGAAGCAGCGCTAGTCGGAGGCAAAGAACATGCCGATCATAATTGATAGAGATTTACCAGCTCGCAAAGTGTTGCAGAAGGAAAATATTTTTGTAATGACGAAGGAGCGAGCAGAAACACAAGATATCCGGGCATTGAAAATTGCTATCTTAAATTTAATGCCTACAAAGCAAGAAACAGAAGCGCAATTACTTCGTTTAATTGGCAACACACCGTTGCAATTAGATGTTCACTTACTTCATATGGAATCACATTTGTCTCGCAATGTAGCGCAGGACCATTTAACGAGTTTCTATAAAACATTTCGTGATATTGAGAATGAGAAATTTGATGGACTTATTATTACAGGAGCACCAGTTGAAACTCTTTCTTTTGAAGAGGTAGATTATTGGGAAGAACTTAAACGTATTATGGAGTATTCAAAAAAGAATGTAACATCTACGCTTCATATTTGCTGGGGGGCACAGGCTGGCTTGTATCATCATTATGGTGTTCCAAAGTATCCTCTTAAGGAAAAAATGTTCGGTGTATTTGAACATGAAGTTCGTGAGCAACATGTGAAATTGTTACAAGGGTTTGATGAATTGTTTTTTGCCCCGCATTCTCGTCATACAGAAGTACGAGAGAGTGATATTAGAGAGGTGACAGACTTAACATTATTAGCAAATTCTGAGGAAGCAGGTGTTCACCTTGTCATTGGGCAAGAAGGAAGGCAAGTGTTTGCGCTCGGGCATAGTGAATATAGTTGTGATACGTTAAAGCAAGAATACGAACGGGATCGTGACAAAGGGTTAAATATTGATGTGCCGAAAAATTATTTTAAGCATAATAATCCAGATGAGAAACCACTTGTAAGGTGGAGAAGCCATGGGAATCTATTATTCTCTAATTGGCTGAATTATTACGTGTATCAAGAAACCCCTTATGTATTATAAAAAAAGATTGTGTAACACGTGGAAACGTTTTCTTTGCAAAGTTTAACTTATATTTTTCCGAATGTTCAAAAAACATTGTTTTTCAGATTTTTTACTCATATAATTTCATCTAAACACAATTTTTGAGGGGTGGACAGTATTATGAAAGAAATTCAAGTTGGTTTATTAGGTCTTGGGACAGTTGGTAGCGGTGTAGTTCGTATCATTACAGATCATCAAGAGCGACTTATCCACCAAGTAGGTTGTCCTGTAAAAGTAACGAAAGTACTAGTACAAAATATTGAAAAAGAGAGAGAAGTAGAGGTAACTTCTACTCTATTAACACAAGATGCAAATGAAATTTTAGATAATCCAAATATTGACGTTGTCATCGAAGTGATGGGTGGCATTGATGATGCAAAAGCATATATTTTGCAAGCCTTACAGAGCGGAAAGCATGTTGTGACTGCCAATAAAGATTTAATGGCGTTACATGGGGCAGAACTCTTAGCGGTAGCAAAAGATAATAAAGCAGATTTGTTTTATGAAGCAAGTGTAGCCGGAGGGATTCCGATTTTACGAAGTATCGTAGAAGGACTTTCTTCAGATCTTATTACGAAAGTAATGGGAATTGTAAATGGAACGACAAATTTTATTTTGACGAAAATGTCAGATGAAGGGAGAGCATATAACGACGTGTTAAAAGAAGCCCAACAACTTGGATTTGCAGAAGCAGATCCAACATCAGATGTGGAAGGTTTAGATGCAGCGAGAAAAATGACGATTTTGGCTACCCTTGGTTTTTCTACAAATGTAGAGCTTGGAGATGTGAAGGTAAAAGGGATTACTTCTATTACAGAAGAAGATATTGAATACAGTAAGAGTTTAGGATACACGATTAAATTAATCGGTCTTGCGAAGCGAGATGGTGAAAAATTAGAGGTGACGGTTGAACCGACACTACTTCCAAATACACATCCTCTTGCGGCCGTACAAAACGAATATAACGCTGTATATGTGTATGGTGAAGCGGTCGGAGAAACGATGTTTTATGGACCAGGTGCAGGAAGTTTACCGACAGCAACAGCTGTTGTTTCAGATTTAGTAGCTGTAATGCAAAATATTAGATTAGGTGTAAACGGAAATAGTGCGGTATCCCCGCAGTATAAAAAAGTATTAAAAGAGCGAGACGAAATTGTTGTGAAGAAATTTTTAAGACTTCATGTAAAAGATGAAATTGGTGTATTTGCAAAAATTACTTCATTATTCTCTGAGCGTGGCGTTAGCTTTGAAAAGATTATTCAAATGCCGCTTGAAGAGAAAGGGAAGGCTGAAATTGTAATTGTGACGCATCGTGCGTCTCTTGCTGATTATGATTATATTCTACATACGTTGCAAGGGTATGAAGAAATAGATTGTTTGAAAGCAAATTACCGAATTGAAGGGGATGCTAAGTAGCATCTCGTATCATAAAACAGAAAGGGCCTATTAAGCAGCTTGCTTAATAGGCTCTTTTCTATTTAAAATCTTTGTACCAATTTGAATAAATGCTTGAATAATCCAGCCTGTTGTAAAAGATAAGATAATTGTTCCAAAATAGATAGGTCCATCTAATAAAAAGCTTAACGTTAAAAATAAGAACGCTAGCGAAATTTCGGTTCTTCTAAATGTCCATTTCTTTTTCTCAGCAACCGTTAAAACGAAAGCTTCTTGAGGTGCTGCGCAAAGATTTGTAGAGACGTAAAGACCAATACCGGCTCCAACGAATAGATTTCCGCAAATAAGTGTTATATATTTTGGAAGAGAACGGATAGCGTCCATAATAGTTGTAATGGAACCAATCCAATCAACAAAAAGAGAAATAAGAACCATCGTTACAATTGTACCAATCGTTATTTGTTTTTTATTCCAAAAGAGTACGATAAGGGTAAACGCAAAGTTAATCATGAAAATCCAAAAACCGATACTAATCCCGAAATTTTGATATAGTGCAATAAAGAAGGAATCATAAGGGCTAAGTCCAAAGGAAGTAATTGTCGTCATCATATTAATGCCGATGGCGAGAATGAGTAGACCGCCAATAAAAAATATATATTCTAATTTGAGTCGAAGCATAGTTGTATATCCTTTCAAAAAGTATTTGCTAGGAAAGGATATATTGTGGAAAGCTTACCAGGTCAAGGGAGAATTTTTTGCAGGGAAGGGGAAAATGAGATGACGAATATAAGGAAGATTGCTGAGCTTGCTGGGGTATCTGTTTCAACTGTTTCACGTGTACTAAATAATCACCCATATGTGAATGAACAGAAACGAAAAGAAATTTTAGCAATTATAGAAGAATTAAATTATACGCAAAATGTGAATGCAATTCATTTAGTGAAAGGAAAAACGAATGTCATTGGTGTTTTATTACCGCACGTAAATGATCAATATTATAGCGCTATTATAGAGGGAATATCAAAGGAAACAGCAAAGAATAATTATAATATGATGCTTTGTCAGACGAATTATAGTGAGGAAAGAGAATTAGAAATTTTAAATATGTTAAAAATGAAAAAGCTTGATGGAGTTATTATATGTTCGCGGGCAAATAGTAAGGAAAAGCTTGAAGAATATACGAAATTTGGCCCAATTGTTATGTGCGAAGAAATTGACTCGAATTTCATTTCGAGTGTGCATATTGATTACTATAAAGTGTTTTCGCGCGGGATGAAGGGCTTAATAGATGCGGGCCATACAAGTATTGGTTATTGCATTGGAAGAAGTAATAGTATTAATAGTCAGAGAAGAAAACAAGCATATGAAGATTCACTTCAAGCAATTGCTGTAACACCGATAGAGGCCTGGAAGTTTAAAGGCTGTTTTACAGTGGAAGATGGGCGTAATGTAATTAGGGAATGGGCCCATATGTCATTAAAACCAACAGCGTTTCTTGTATCTTGCAACCATATTGCGGCGGGAATGGTAACGGAAGCGAAAAAACAAGGCATTCGTATTCCAGAAGATATTACAATTATCGGTTGTGATGATCAAGATGTGGCAGATATTTTAGGCATTACGACGATTTCATATTGTAGTAAAAATGTTGGCGCAACGGCATTTGAATTATTATATGAAAAGATTAATGATGAGCAAATAGATGTAAAGCACGTAGAGTTATTACCAGAACTAGTACATAGAGAAACAACATACTAGATAAGGTGTGAAAATCGCTTTTCAAAATTGCGTTTGGTATAATTATGGACAATCTATGAGGGCTAAAAGGGGTTTTGATATGAGATCAAAAGTAGTAAAAGTAATTCTACTCATTACAATTGCATCTTTCTGTTTATTTGCATATGGCTTTGTTTCAGGTGTAAATGATGTATTAAATCCAGAAGCTTCAAATTTAATTAAAAAGACCGATGTAGTGGCAAAAGAGAAAAAGAAAACGGGAACGTTACAAATCGTTAGTTTAGGTGATTCATTAACACGCGGTGTTGGTGATAAAGAAGGAATTGGCTATATTGGACGGATGAAAGAAGATTTACAAAAAGATTATAAGCAAAAGGTTGCTTTAACGAATTTAGCTGTTAGTGGAGCGAAAATGCCTGACTTATTAAAACAAATGGAGAGTAGTGGCGCTCAATATTCAATTAAGCAAGCGGATGTAATCGTTTTAACGATTGGAGGAAATGATTTATTTCCAGGGTGGGAATCGCTTGGAAAGATAGATTTAGAAACATATCGTCCTGATACGGAAACATTCCAGAATGAAGCGAAGAAAATTATAGAAGAAATTCGTAAGTTAAATACAGATAGCCCTATTTTTTGGCTAGGTTTATATAATCCTTTTGAAGATGTAGAAGATTTAAAAGGGTCTTCAAACATTGTTGTAGACTGGAATGCATCTTTAGAAAAATTGGCGATAAATAATAAAAATGTGTATATTACACCGACATTTGATTTATTCCAAAACCGTGGGAAAGATTTATTATACTCCGATCATTTCCATCCAAATGAAATAGGATATACATATATGGCGGACCGATTAGTTCAAAATGTTGCGAGTAAATTAAAACTAGAACAAGGAGGGGTAAAATGACGACGATACTTTCCGTACGAGACGTGAAGAAGGTAATTGGAAAGAAGACAATTGTAGAGAATATTTCCTTTGATGTAAAACAAGGAGAAGTGTTTGGCTTCCTAGGACCGAATGGCGCCGGAAAAACGACTACCATTCGAATGTTAGTTGGATTGATTAAAGAAACAGAAGGTACGATTTCTATCGGCGGTTATTCTATTAAGGAAAATTTCAGAGAAGCGATGCGTCAAATTGGGAGTATCGTTGAAAACCCAGAACTGTACACATATTTAACGGGATGGGAAAATTTAAAACAATTTGCCCGTATGTTAGGCGGTATATCAGATGAACGTATTATCGAAATTGCTCAAATGGTTCATTTGGATGAAAGAATTCACGATAAGGTAAAAACATACTCACTCGGTATGAAACAGCGTCTTGGCATTGCGCAAGCGCTTCTTGGAAATCCAAAATTGCTCATATTAGATGAGCCAACAAACGGTTTAGACCCAGCTGGAATTAGAGAACTTAGGGAATTTATACATAAGCTTGTGAAAGAGGAAAATATGAGTGTGTTTATTTCTAGTCATTTGCTAAGCGAAGTACAAATGATATGTGATCGGGTTGCGATTATTCATAAAGGAAAAATGATAACAGTTGCCAAGGTTGAAGAGTTAATTAAAACAGCAAGTGATCGTGTAGAATGGATTGTTACACCGATTTCTAAGGCGAAAAATATGCTAGAAGATGCTGAGGAAGTAAGAGAAGTGAGTATAGAAGGTAATCGATTACTATGCCGCATGGATATTGTATCTATAAGTAGTTGGAATAAACGTTTTGTAGAAAACGAGATAGATGTGCATAGCGTTAAGGAGCTTGTATTTACGCTAGAAGATTTATTTATTGAACTCACAAGGGGTGAGCAGCATGCGTGAATTTGCGAATCTAGTCTTAAATGAATCGGAAAAAATTTATCGTAAGAAACGTATTTTTGTTGTCATGCTTATTTTAGCAATCTTGATCCCACTTTTCGTGTATGCGCAGTATCGTGAAGTAGAAACGACACAAAAAAGGCTCGGTACGACGGATTGGAAAGTTTCATTACAACAACAAATTGTTGATTCTCAAAACCGCTTGAACAATTCTAGACTACCAGAAGAATGGCGTGATTGGCTAAAGGTAAGAGTGGAGCAGCAACAATATTATTTAGATCATGATATTAACCCGATGGCACCGGGCGCACCCACTTTTGTAAGGGCGTTTATTGAGCAAGGAATTACATTGTTTATTCCGCTTCTCGTAATGATTGTCGCTATCGATATTGTTTCAGGAGAGCGAAGTGATGGAACGATGAAGATGCTACTTACACGGCCGATTCGGCGCTGGAAAATACTTCTTAGTAAGTACGTGACGATGTTATTTTTCATTTCACTCATACTGCTTCTTGTCGGTTTGTTTGCTTACATATTATCTGGGCTTGTATTTGGATACTCGGGATGGAATTTGCCTGTTTTAACTGGGTTTGTTATTGATAAGGAAACGTTAAATACGAATTTTGTACACCTTATTCCGCAGTGGCAATACGTCTTGATGGCGTATGGGTTAGCTTGGTTTGTTGCTATCGTTGTCGGAACTATATCATTTATGGTTTCTGTTTTAATTCGAAATACACCAGCCGGTATGGGCGTTATGTTAGCCGCATTAATCGCAGGTGGCATTTTAAGCTCGTTTGCAACATCTTGGGAGGGTGCGAAATATATTTTTAGTGTGAATTTATCATTAACAGATTATCTATCAGGAAAATTACCTGCATTACAAGGCTTATCGATGGGGTTCTCTTTAATGAATTTAACGGTATGGGCAGTTGTGTCCCTTATTATTTCGTTTGTAGTATTTACAAAACAGGATATGGTGAATTAATTGGACGGGAAGTGAAAGCATGAAAAATGTTTTAAAAAATGATTGGGAGCCATTATTGGCACCAGAATTTGAGAAAGAATATTATCGTAAGCTGGCTGATTTTTTGAAAGAAGAGTACAGTACACATGTTGTTTATCCAAGGATAGAGGATATTTTTAGCGCTCTAGAGTATACAAGTTATGAAAATACAAAGGTCGTTATTTTAGGGCAAGATCCATATCATGGACCGGATCAAGCACATGGTTTAAGCTTTTCAGTACAGCCTGGTATTAAAACACCGCCGTCCTTGCTAAATATGTATAAAGAACTTCGAGATGAATATGGCTATGAAATCCCGAATAACGGTTATTTAGTAAAGTGGGCAGAGCAAGGAGTTTTATTATTAAATACTGTACTAACAGTTCGACAAAGTGAAGCGAATTCTCATAAAGGGAAAGGATGGGAGCATTTCACAGATCGCGTAATTGAGCTATTAAATGAACGTGAAAAGCCAGTTATTTTCATATTGTGGGGACGTCATGCACAGGCGAAGAAAAAGTTAATTACGAATACGAAGCATCATATTATCGAGTCTGTACATCCGAGCCCATTATCGGCAAGACGTGGTTTCTTTGGTAGTAAGCCATACTCTAAAGTAAATACGATTTTAGCTAATATGGGCGAGAGAGAAATTGATTGGGAAATTCCAAATTTGTAAATAAAAAAGGTAGTTAACAGTCGTTAACTACCTTTTTGTTATTATTGTTGTTCGTTCTTTAATTTTGCATCTAGTACAAACGTACCGAATGGGATAACTGATGAAACAAATGCCCCAAGTGCCCATGCAATTGATTTGCGGTGTACGATTGTTACTTGAATTACCGCAAAGATGAATAGAATAAATAAAACACCATGAGCCATACCTGTAATTTTAACGGCTGTTGCAAATCCTGCAAAATATTTTAATGGCATTGCTACAAATAATAGTAATAGGAAAGAAATCCCCTCAATTAAGCCGATTGCTCTTAATCGTCCGATTGGTGTAGATAACATGAAGTAGCCTCCTTTAATGTATGCTTGTATATAGTAAATTTGTATTCTTTTTCAAAATAAAATAGTCTATTTTGTTCCATTATATACAAAAAGAAAGTTTACACTACGAGAATAGTGCAAAGTTCAAAATATAGTCACAAAAGCATGAGAATTTAAATAAAAACTTATTTGAAGTGTTTGACTTCAAATAAGTTTTGTGAGTGAAAATATTAAACAAGTGCTTCTTTTTTTAGTACGAACTTCTCTACAACTTTTGCAACGCCATCGTTCATATTTGTATCTGTTACGTAGTTTGCAATTTCTTTAATATCATCGGGTGCATTGCCCATTGCAACACCAAGACCGGCGAATTCGATCATTGCCTGATCGTTATAGCTATCGCCCATTGCGATAACTTCTTCGCGCTTAATGCCAAGTTTTTGAATCAGTTTGTTTAAGCTTGTTCCTTTTGTAACACCGGCTTCAGTAAATTCTAAGAAGAATGGTTTAGAACGCATAACACTTAATTGGCCTTCTAGTTGTTTTTGTAGTTTCTTTTCTACTACAACAAGTCGTTCAGCTTCTTTGTTCATTAATACTTTTACTACAGGCTCTTTAACAGCATTTTTAAAGTCATCTACTACAACAATTGGCATACCAGTAATATCGCCCTCAATTTCAGTATAAGGATTATTTTCTTCTGTTACGATATCATCGCCAATATAAGTATGAATCCATACATCTTCAGTCTTACTAATTTCAAATAGGTTGTGAACGATTTCAGGAGATAGCGTACTACTAAAGATTTCTTCGCTTGTTTTACAGTTAATAATTTTTGCGCCATTAAAAGATAGAATGAAACTACCGTATTCTTCTAAACGAAGTTCTTTCGCTACATTGCGCATACCAAACGTTGGACGTCCAGAAGCAAGTACAACTTTTACACCTTGCTCTTGTGCAGTCATTAGAGCCACTTTCGTACGAGGTGAAATGGTATGGTCGTCACGTAATAAAGTATCATCTAAGTCTAAAACAATCATTTTATAAGTCATATTGAAAATTCCTCTCTTTGTTGAAATAGAAATAAAGTTTTATGAAGATATTGGGGAATATATAGTAAGACATCGAACTTCTTTATGTGAAGCTAGGAGAAGTTCTGTATTTTTAGTATAAATTATCACGAGCACGTTGCCCATGATAATTTATACTGCTAATGCCAGATCGATGAGAGCTAATCATTAGTAAAGATGAATAGCTCTCATTGATTAAAGTTTAACTTTATCATTATCGTAACAACTCTAAAGATAGAGTGCAATAATGGAAGTTTTCCAATTTACGATGGTTGTTTTTCTGTAGAACGAGAAAATAGTATTTCTAGCAAAATTGCCATTACAGATCCAAGAACAAGACCGTTACTTAAAAACGATGCTAGAAACGGCGGGAGTGTAGAAAATGCTCCTGCTGGAACAAACATAACCCCGACTCCTGTAAAGATCGAAAGACCCGCTACTTTAAATAATCGTTCTTTATCCTGTACTGTTTCGTATTCGCGAAAGGCAAGACCAATCATGCTTGCAAATACAGGGTAAATGGCAGCATATCCGACTGCGACAGGTATCGCCGCAAAGAATGAAGTAATCTTTGGGAATATACTAACGAAAATAATAAAGCTTGACCCTAACATAAATGGGAGTCGTTTATAAATATTAGTCGTTGCGATAAATCCTGCTGATCCAGAAATCGCGACAGGTCCAATAGCTGAAAAAAGGCCTCCTAGCAATTGATTTATTCCTGTTATAATACCGGCTTGTTTGAAACGATCTGGTGCTGCATTCTTTTCATACTTAGAGACAATCCTTTGCACAACGCGAATACTTGCTAACATATTTGTTAGAAGTAATAGTGTAACGAAAACTACCGTAATTGCCATGTTCCATTCAATACGAGGCATTCCGAAAACAAATAGAGACGGAAAACGGATTATATCTGTCACAGGCGTTACTGGATTTGATAATCCGAAGCATGCGAATAATATCCAGCCGCAGACGATACTGAAAAGAACGGAATATTGTCCAATAATAGGTAGCTTCATGATGAAAAAGGATAGTAAAATAACAATGAGTGAAAGAATAAATACGTCAGCTTGTACCTCGGTATGTTGTCCGTCAAGACCGAACATTCCCTTTAAGAAGGACCCGCTAAGTTGCGCGACGAGAAGAAATAAATATGTTCCAATTACTGTCGGTGTAAAATAGCGCACTAGTTTATCGATGAGTCCAAAAACACTAAGAATAATACAAATGATACCACTTAATAGGAAGGCGTACTGAAGTACTTTAAGCGTTTCGTTGCTGGATCCAAATAATACGACACCTAAACTTGCATAAAGAGAGAAAATGCCCCACCAAAGGCCTGCAGGACCTTCTTGAATAGGAAGTTTATGCCCAAATATAGCTTGCAGTAGGCCGGCAAAGCCAAGAACAAATAATGTTCTTTGTACGAATGCAATAGCTTCAGCGCCATCGAGACCATAATTAGTTGCGACGCTAATTGGTACAATAAGGCTCCCAGCTAAAATAAATAGCGCCCATTGTAAGGCGGAAAGAAATGTTTTCATTATATCAACCTCTTTCATAGATTCCGTATCTAGTATATATGTATTTCATTTCCACTGGCAAAGATTGTAGATAGAGAAAAGAGTTGAAACACGATATGAATGCACGGAAGCAATTATGGATAGCAGTTATATGTATGACCTTTGTTGTAATTCTAGGAACGTTAGGATTTATGGCGATTGAAGAGATTAGTTTGTTTCAAGCATTTTGGATGACGATGATTACTGTATTAACTGTTGGGTACGGAGATGCCGTTCCTGTAACACAGGCAGGAAAAGTTTTTGCGCTTCTTATCATACCGGTTGGAGTCGGTATTGTTACGTATGCAATTGGTGTAGTGGCAGCTATGATTATTGAAGGAAATTTATTTCATGCAGTACGGAGGAAGAAGATGGATAAACAAATAGCACAGTTACAAAATCATATTATCGTATGTGGTTGTGGTAGAGTGGGGCTTCAAGTTGTACATGAATTGTAAGAAAAGAAAATTCCATTTGTCGTCGTGGATAAAGATGAAAGTATATTAGAGAAGGAAAAACTTTTGTATGTACACGGAGATGCAACGGAAGACCAAGTGTTACATCATGCGGGAATTTCAAAGGCAGCCGGTTTAGTTGCTATCGTAGCAAATGATGCTGAAAATGTATTTATTACATTAACGGCAAGAGGGCTAAACGATGCAATTAAAATTGTGGCAAGGGCGGAAAAACCGGAAACTGAAGACAAATTAAAGCGTGCTGGGGCAAATAAGGTGATTAATCCATCTAGCATGGCAGGAATTCATATTGCAAAAGGTATTGCGAATCCGCTAACAGTTCATTATATTGATACAGTACTATATGGCGTGGAACAGTCATTTGTAATTGAAGAAATTGCAGTCGGCAAAGGTTCTATTTTAGCTAGTAAATCGTTACTAGAGAGTGATGTGAGAAATCAATTTGATGTAACAATTTTAGCGATTTTGAGAAATGGGGATGTTATACATAATCCAACGGGGCAGGAAAAACTACGAGAACATGATATGATAATAGTGTTTGGTTCAGTAGAGAAGCTAGGACAATTTGAGAAAGAACTACAAAGTAAGAGGTGACAAGGAATGCAAATATCGAGCGATAAGATTTTAAATAAAATGGCGAATGAAATTGCAAAGGCAAAAAGCAGTGAAGGGCAACAATCAAAAGCGCATTTATTAGTTGTGCGAGCGTTATGTGATTTATTATTAGATGAACAAGCTGAGCCTTCTATGTATAGAGAACCTGAGATTCCATCACAAGTAATTGGATCTCAGCCTATGACGACAGTTCAACCAGTTATGCCGGTTTCTGGAGAACCTGTTTATATAAAAGAAGAAGGCGCAAACGGTAATTCTTTATTTGATTTTTAGAAGATAAATCGTTTGGCTTATATGAAAAAATTGCTTATGATAAAGGTAAAAAAAGGGGAATTAAGATGAAAATTTTCTTTTTACTAGGTTGTATTGCGGCAGGGCTATCTGTTGCGTTAGGGGCTTTTGGAGCACACGGTTTAGAAAATAAAGTTTCTGCAAAAATGTTAGAAGTTTGGAAAACAGGCGTTACATATCAAATGTTTCATGCCGGTGGACTATTCGTAGTTGCTTTATTGATGGATAAAATTCAATCATCACTTTTAACTACTGCTGGCTGGCTTATGGTAGCTGGAATTATTATGTTTTCAGGCAGTTTGTATGCATTAAGTACGACAGGTATTAAGTTCTTTGGCCCAATTACACCTCTTGGTGGCGTAGCGTTTATTGTGGCATGGATCTTAGTCGGAACCGCAGTTGTAAAAGGGTTATAAAAAACAAAAGCTGGCATATGCCAGCTTTTGTTTATGGTCTTGGAGCATAAGTTGCTTGTTGACTAGGTAAATACGTAATTTCTTCTGGGAATTCCACATAATCTAAGTAAATCATTAATAGTAAATAACGTTTCCCTGATTGGGGCTCACTAATTACAATATGATCACGACCAGCCGCTTCAATAATACCTGTATACGATTGTGTACCAAGTGAGCTACCACGTTCATAAGTCATTACAACGGTCGCTTGCTTGCCTTTGTTCAAGCGAAGAATATTTTCAATATACGACTGTTCTAATGGTAACATGCCTTGAGAAATGGCATATTGAGCTTGCGCAGCTTGTTGTTGCATCGCTTGCTGTTGTTGCTGTTGCTGTGGGGTCATTTGTTGCGGTTGTACGTAAGTACCAGATGGTTGATAAAAACCTGTTCCGTAATACGGGTTTTGTTGCTGTGCCATTCAAAAATCCCTCCTCATTATCAATCCTTAATAAACGCTAGGACAATCTTCGCCAGATGGCTGGAAGAAGCAGTGCTTTTTGAAGCGACCAGAGTTTTGTTGATTATACCAAGTTGATGGACAAGGACCTTCAGGTCTAAAAAACCATAAGGCAAAATTTGCAGGCCAAAAGCGTTGTCCCTGAATCGTTCGCCTTGCTAATGCGATATCTTGTTCTCTTGCACGCTGATAAAAATACCCTTTTTGCGTTGCCTCAAAGCCGCCAGGATTTTGATAAACCATTTGACGTAAATTACGTATTTTTTTAAAATCTAAACAATTTCCGCGGACACGATTTACCCCTACGTTTCCGACCATTAACATTCCTTGTTGTCCTTCTCCTTCGGCTTCAGCACGCATCAGTCTAGCTAATAACTTTACATCTTCTTCGTTATAAGCAATAACACCCATTATGTGTCACCTCTCTTTTTGGAATACCTTGTGGAAAGAGGTTTATTTCTAGATGAAGTGTGTAACGATTACTAGTTCATACGTATGAGAAAAAGGACTCAGATATGACAACCAAACGAAGTTTTACATGGAGAGAGGAAAATAAAAAAAGCTAGCGTGAGCTAGCTTTCCATCATTAAAATACTTTAGACCATAAGTTTGAGAAGAAATCTCCGATAGAGCGCATTGTTAATACGAACCAATTTGCCTTTTCAACTTCTTCTGTCGTTTTTGCAGTAACTTTCATTTTTTTATTTCCATCTAAAAATCCGTATTTATCAGTTGGTTCTAGAACGATGGTACCTACCTTTGCATCCTTTTTAACAGGAGCGACTAAATGTCCATCTTCAGCAAGAGATTTATCTACTTCAGTCCCAATTTTATAAGGATCTTTGCTACCTTTTTTCGCAATTACTGTTATTTCTTTTTCCGGTGTAACAGTCACTTGATCTTCTTTCCCTTTTACTACAGGGATTGTATTATTTTTATCTATTTTTAATTTTTGTTTCTCAAAGTTATTAAATCCGTATTCGATTAATTCACGAGATTCTGTGAAACGCTCGTCCATTGATTTTGTTTTAATAATTACTGAAATGAGGCGTAAGTCACCACGTTTTGCTGTAATGGTGAATCCGTATCCAGCGGTATCAGAACTACCAGTTTTTAAACCATCTGTTCCTTCATAGGAAAAAGCAGCACCTGGTAACATCCAGTTCCAGTTTTCCATACGAATTGGTTTCGGATGATTATCTGGGAAGTTTCTAAATCTTTGTTTTGTATCCTCTAGCATTTCTGGATACTTTGTAATTATTGTTTTTGAAAGCATACCCATATCGCGAGCTGACATGGAATTTTCTCCATTCGGATCCGTTCCCTCAGGGTGTTTTCCCTTTAAGTCAGCGTTATTTAACCCAGTAGCGTTTACAAATTTATATTTCTTTAACCCTAGTTTTTTTGCATGTTCATTTGCAAGATTTAAGAAGTTTTTCTCACTTCCTGCAAGAAGTTCTGCTAAGGCAATACTAGATCCGTTTGCAGAGAAGATAACGATAGAATGATATAATTCTCTTACAGTATATTGACGTCCCTTTTCAAATGGAACGTTAGAGAATTCATTATTACGTGAAACTTCATAAGCGTAATCAGAAATGTTTACCTTTGTATCCCAAGTGATTTTTCCTTCTTTAATTGCTTCTAATACAGCATAAACAACAATTAGTTTTGACATACTAGCTATAGCTAGTAATTCATCTGGATTTTGTTCATGCAGTATTTTTCCTGTATCTGCATCAAATAGAAGTGCAGCAGCTGCCTCAATGTGTATTTTTTCTTCCGCATGGGATGTTGTTACTCCTAAGGAAGAAATTGACAATAAAAACACTAGTAAAATAGACAAGATTTTCTTCATATAGATTATCACCTTCGCATCGTTATTAGCATGTAGCTCGTACCATTTTAGCATAAATTTGGATATAGAAAGGTTACAATTTTGTAAGGAATTTGAAAAGAATTTGTCGATTTTTGTTCAAATTTGCGGAGAAAAGAAGTTTTTTGAAGAGAAATATAGAGGGTAATAAAAAAAGGAACGAATTTCGTTCCTTTTTCACGATTTACCTCGCTATTTGCCGGGCAGTAAGATCCCTATCTCGAAATTCAGTGAAAGCAAAGAAGTTAGGAGGGGGATCAACTGCCCGTAAAAGCCCGATTGGTGAGGGCTGATAATGAGTGGGGGATGAACAAAACCCCCCACTCATTAAAGTTTCACTTTATATGTGTAAAAATTTCTCTACCTGTTCGTCTGGTAAAATGTTTCCAACGAAAAATGTTCCGAATTCACCATAACGAGCACTTACTTCATCGAAGCGCATTTCATATATAAGTTTTTTAAATTGAAGAACATCGTCAGCGAATAATGTTACGCCCCACTCAAAATCGTCGAATCCAACTGACCCTGAAATAACTTGGCGTACTTTCCCTGCGTACTGGCGACCGATTTTACTATGACTGTACATCATTTTTTTACGTTCTTCCATAGGAAGCATGTACCAGTTGTCATCACCTTGGCGACGCTTATCCATTGGGTAGAAGCAAATGTGATTTGCTTTTGGTAGTTCTGGATATAAGCGAGCTAAGATTTGTGGGTTTTGATATGGATCTTCATCAGCTGGAAGGTAGTTGCTTAGTTCAACAACAGATACGTAAGAGTATGCAGGAACCATATATTCAGCTAATGTTGTTTTATTCAATTCTGTCTCAATTTCATTTAACTCTTCCATTGTTGGACGTAAAATCATAAGCATAATATCAGCTTTTTGGCCAACAACAGTATACATTGCATGACTACCTTTTTTCGCGGTAGATACTTCGTTCCATTTTTCAACGACATTTAAAAATTCAGACACAGCTTGTCCGCGTTCGTCGCTAGATAATGTTTTCCATGCAGCCCAATCAATAGAACGTAAATCATGTAAACAATACCAGCCATCTAACGTTGTTGTTGCTTCACTCATTCTATTCACCTCAGTTAATGATAGTTTTACACGTTAACTATAGCATATATAGTTTTAAAATCATCAATATAAAACCTTAGCGCATAAAATTGTCACATTTAAATTTACTTGAAAATAGGAGAAGATAAGGCTTAAAGGGGATTTATTTCTAGGCTGAATTTTATGAAAATATAATCATTTTCATTTTATCTATTTTTTGGGAGCTATAAGTTTAAAATATAGAGGAAAAGCAGTATTCTTAAAGATAGAGTTTTTTAACATATGTAGGAGGGTTTATTCGTGAGCAACTTATTTACAACAGTAAAAGAAAAAGTTCAAGGAAAAGGCATTTCTATCGTACTTCCTGAAGGAACTGATGAAAGAATTTTAGGCGCTGCAGAGCGTTTAGCAAAAGAAGAGTTAGTACAACCAATTTTAGTTGGTAATAAAGAAGAAATTAGCGCAAAAGCTGCTAGCATGAATTTAACATTAGCAGGCGTTGATATTTATGACCCAGCTACATACGAAGAAATGGATGCAATGGTAGCATCTTTCGTTGAACGCCGTAAAGGTAAAGCAACTGAAGAAGACGCTCGCAAAATCCTTAAAGACGAAAACTACTTCGGTACAATGCTTGTATACATGGGTAAAGCACACGGTTTAGTAAGTGGTGCAGCTCACTCTACAGCTGATACAGTTCGTCCAGCACTTCAAATCATTAAAACAAAACCAGGCGTTACAAAAACTTCTGGCGTATTTATCATGGTACGTGAAGAAGAGAAATATGTATTCGCTGATTGTGCAATTAACATTGCACCAAACAGCCAAGATTTAGCTGAAATTGGTATCGAGAGTGCGAAAACTGCTGAACTATTCGGTATTGATCCACGCGTTGCTATGTTAAGCTTCTCTACAAAAGGTTCTGCGAAATCTCCAGAAACAGAAAAAGTTGTAGAAGCAACTCGTATTGCAAAAGAAATGGCTCCTGAATTAACTTTAGATGGAGAATTCCAATTCGATGCTGCATTCGTACCGTCTGTAGCTGAGAAAAAAGCTCCAGGTTCTACAATTAAAGGTGATGCTAACGTATTCGTATTCCCAAGCTTAGAAGCTGGTAATATTGGCTACAAAATCGCTCAACGTTTAGGTAACTTCGAAGCAGTAGGACCAATCTTACAAGGTTTAAATATGCCTGTAAATGATCTATCTCGCGGATGTAACGAAGAAGAAGTGTACAAGTTAGCTTTAATTACAGCAGCTCAAGCACTTTAATTCTATAATGAATCGAAATAAAGACCGTCGCTATTATAGCGACGGTCTTTATTTTTCTAAGCCAAGTGCTTTATTGTTACGATCAATAATACGTTGTAAATTCGTCTCATATAAAGGTATTTCATCTATTGTTAATTGAGATGGTGTTAACTTTGGAGCGAATTGCTGCAGTGTTTTTAAAAGGCGCAGCATTAAATCTTGTACTGTAATAGTTTCGCCAAGTAATTCTGAAAGTGAAGCCATCGTACTCGGTACAATTTCAGGATACGTAAAGCGTGTTTCTTCTCCTTGAATGGCTAGGTTGTAGAAATCACGAACGAGTGCGGCACGCTCAGAGCCACTTCCTGTAGCGCAGAGATAAATTTGGACAGCGACACCACCGCGAATACGGCGCTGTGAAATGCCAGCAAATTTTTGATTGCGAATACTTAAGTCATAGCTACCAGGACAGTAAGAACCAACAATTTCTTTTGCCTCGATTGTAACATCGTAATCGTTTAACATTTCCTTAATTAAATGCCACATTGTATCGTATCCAAGATCAATATCGATACCTTTTTCTGTCTCTTGGAATAAAAGTGATACGTTTAAAACACCTTCATCAAGTACGACTGCAAGTCCACCGGAATTACGAACGATAACATTGAAGTTGTTTTCTTGTAAAAAGGAAATACCTTCTTCCAAGTGTGGTAGGCGTGAATCTTGAATGCCAAGAACAATTGTATTGTGATGGACCCAAGAACGCATTGTTGCAGCTGATTGACCATTTCCAATGCTTGTGCACAGTGTGTCATCCATTGCGAATGACTGCAATGCATGGAATGTTGGTCCCAAACTAGACTGATCTACAATACGCCACTCTGGCTGAGATAAAATGGAACGGGAATTGCTCATATAACTAACCCCTTATCTTTAAAATGACAATCTCTATTATAGCAAAAAATGAAGAAGGGGGTTTTCTCGCATATAAAGGGAAAGTTTAAAGATGAAAGACTAAAAAAGGATGCATTACATGCATCCTTTCTATTCTGCAATTTTTTCTAAATTACCGTTTCGATCCATTCGGAAAGATGTTTGAGAACGTTCTTCGTCATCCATGACTGCCAACTTACGAGCTCGGTTCATAATATTCATAAGTGTTTCGTAATCTTCTTGTACAGTATGAGATTGTTTTTCTAATTTTTCTAGTTTCTTTTCTAGTTCTTCATTTCGAAGGATTTGTGCTCTAATCTCTTGTTTCAATCTCGTATTCTCGTTTTCAAGAGCTGTCACTTTTATATTTGAAGATCCGACTGTTTGTAAAAAATAAATAACATCTTGCATTGTCATAGAGCTTTTTGTAGCAGGAACGGTAGTTTCTTTATATGGGATAGCTTCTTTATATTGTACAATTGATTCCTCTTGTACGAATTCTTCATAATCAGTTATCGAATCTGAAGCTGGTGGTGTATAAAGTAAACGTTTTTTCGCTTGTTCACCGCTTGCAGCGCGCATTTTATCTTTACGATGTTTTTTTGCTAGTTGAAGAGCTTGTTCATAACTATAGCGAACAACAGCATTCCAACGGAAACCACAGGCAGCCGATGTACGATTTAATTGATCACCCACTTCTTCAAATGCATTTAATTGAGTACTTCCTTCTCGAACGTGACGAAGTACAGTTTCAGCAAGTAATAAATCATCCTCATCCGTCCAAGCATCTTGTCTTACTTTCATAGATTCAACTCCCTTTCTTTTTATGAACTTCCTATTTTTATAATGGGCAAAAAAATGAGCTTTTATACAAAGCTTTTAAAAATATGGTAGATTTCGATGAAAGGTATAAATTTTGCCAAGAATGACGTAAGCTTCTGTAGGAGAACATATAAATATGTAGCATTATATGAAGAAAGAGCTTTAAAGGGAAACTTGCAACGAGCTTCAAAGAGCGGTAAAATACCATTTAGTGTTTATTTTTAAATGTACTTGAGAAAAGTTTAAAATAGAGGAAGTGTTATATAATGGGGAACGAATTTCGTGTGTGTGATGATTGTCAGGCAACGAACGTTAAAACGTTGATTCCAAAGTTAAAAAAAGTAGATTCATGTGCAACAATTGAAGTTGCATGTCAGTCTTACTGTGGTCCTGGTCGTAAAAAATCATTCGCATTTGTAAATAATCGTCCAGTCGCGGCTCCAACAGAAGATGAATTAATTGTAAAAATTGAAGCAAAGTTAAATAAGTAAGAAAAAGAAGAGTGAACAGATTACTCTTCTTTTTTTATGCCCATACGAGGAATGAGTTATTCTACGAAAATACAATTGAGTAGATTAACCTTCAATGAAGGAGGGGCATCATCTATTCATTCTAATTTCAATTTATATAAATTTATATTTCAAAATAATGGTTGACAGTCTTTTGAAGCGATAGGTAGAATAGAAAGTGTGTGATTCTGATAATCATTATCAAGAAAAGGTCAATTAACCTAATTTTTTATTACTATTTGAGAATAAATTTCATTTCATTAAATATATGTTGTTGGTTAGGATGGTTGAGGTATGGAAGCGAGCGCAAGGAGTATAGAACAGCAAGATGTGAATGTTAAAGAGATTAAGAGCAGGCCGCTCGTTGCTTCTATTATTTTAGTAGCAGGTACAGTTTTGTTAGCTTTAAGCATGGCAGTTTCTATTTCGTTTGGTGCTGCAGATATTAGTTTAAAGACTGTATGGCAAGCTGTGTTTCAGTTTGACGGTTCTATTACACATCATAACGTAATTCAAGAACTTCGCATGCCTAGAGCAATAGGGGGCGTAGTTGCAGGTGCCTTTTTAGCAGTATCAGGGGCAATTATGCAAGGTATGACGCGAAATCCACTTGCTTCACCATCGTTAATGGGAATTACAGATGGAGCTGTATTTGGAATTGCAATTATGTATGCATTCTTCCCTAATTCACCTTATTTAATGTTCGTTATCGCATCTTTTATTGGGGCTGCGTTTGGAGCGAGCATTGTATATGGAATTGGGTCTTCTTCACCAGGTGGATTAACACCTGTGAAGTTAGCTTTAGCGGGTGCAGCAATTAGTGCTTTATTAGGGGCCATTTCATCTGGAATTGCGCTATATTTCAACCTTGCCCAAGAGGTGAGTATGTGGAATGCAGGCGGAGTTGCGGGAGTGAAATGGGAAAGTATTAATATGTTAGTACCAATTGGCCTTGTTTGTCTCTTTATTGCAATTATGATGTCGAGGTATATTACAATTTTAAGCTTCGGTGAAGAAATTGCGATTGGACTTGGTCAAAATACGACATTAATTAAATTTATCGGAACAGTACTTGTTCTTGTGTTAACAGGTTCTGCGGTTTCTATGGCAGGATCGGTTGGATTTGTTGGTCTTGTAATCCCGCACATGACTCGTTTCCTTGTAGGCTCAGACTATAGATGGGTTATTCCATGTTCTGCGGTCTTAGGTGGGCTGTTAATTGAATGTGCAGATATGTTATCTCGCGTTATTAATCCGCCGTTTGAAACGCCAATTGGAGCAATTACAGCGCTAATTGGGGTTCCATTCTTCCTCTACTTAGCACGTAACGAAGGGAGAGGGAAAATGTGAGGACAAGTGTCTTAACAAAAAAGAACGTTTCTGTTTTAACAATCTTAGTAGGATTAATCGTTACTGTATTTTTAGTAAGTTTAAATACAGGGACATTTAAAATACCGCCAATGGACGTATTAAAGTCATTGGTTGGACTCGGGGCTGAAGATCAGTCTGTTATTTTATTTGAATTCCGTATGCCGCGTATGGTCATTGCTATATTAGTTGGATCTGCTTTAGCGATGTCAGGTGCGATTTTGCAAGGGTTATCACGTAATCCACTTGCTGATCCAGGTATTATTGGTATTAACGCTGGAGCGGGGTTAACAGTCGTTATCTTCGTTTACTTTTTCTTCGGGAAAGTTGGAACTGGTACATTTTTATCTGTATTTATCCTTCCTTTCTTTGCGTTAGTTGGTGCGATATTAGCAGCGGTTATTATTTATTTACTAGCATGGAAAGACGGCGTTTCATCAACGAGATTAATACTTGTCGGTATCGCTGTTGCAGCCGGGTTTGGTGCTGTTAGTTTAATTTTTTCTATGAAGATGACATCTAACGATTTCCGTTTTGCTACGATTTGGTTAGCAGGAAGTCTATGGGGCACAGATTGGAAATTCGTACTAAGTGTACTTCCATGGATGGTTATTTTCTTGCCGCTTGCTATTAGTAAGGCTCACATATTAAACGTAATGAACCTAGGCGACTCCACAGCAGTTGGCCTTGGTGTAAATGTAGAAAAAGAAAGACGTAAATTATTATTTATTGCAGTTTGTTTAGCTGGTGCATCTGTTGCTGTTGCCGGAGGAATTGGTTTTATCGGTTTAATGGCTCCGCATTTAGCGAGGCGCCTTGTCGGTGGTAAACATCAAATTATGCTGCCTACCGCTGCACTAATAGGGACGTTTTTACTTTTATTCGCAGACGTAATTTCAAGAAGTGTGTTAACAACTTCAGAAATACCGGTCGGTCTCGTTATTTCTGTAATTGGTGCACCATATTTCATATACTTACTTATGAGGACAAAATAAAGGGAGGCTTTTTGTATGGCAACTTTAGCAGTTGATGCGGTATCTGTTGGCTATAATGAAGGGTTAATTATTGATGGATTAACAGTTGAAATTCCGGAAGGGAAAATTACAACAATTATTGGACCAAATGGTTGTGGGAAGTCCACATTATTAAAAACAGCTTCTCGTATTTTGAAGGCGAAAAAAGGTACTGTTTATCTTGACGGAAAAGCAATTGAGAAACAGCCAACGAAAGAAATCGCAAAGAAAATGGCAATTTTACCACAGACTGCAGAAGTGCCAACTGGCCTTACTGTGTTTGAACTCGTTTCATATGGACGCTTTCCTCATCAAAAAGGGTTTGGAACGTTGAAAGAAGAGGATTATCGTTACATTCATTGGGCACTTGAAGTGACGGGAATGACAGAATTCGCAAATCGTTCAGCAGAGGCGTTATCAGGTGGACAACGTCAACGCGTATGGATTGCGATGGCTCTTGCACAAGGGACAGAATTACTCGTATTAGATGAACCGACAACGTACTTAGATATGGCTCATCAATTAGAAGTATTAAACTTATTGAAAAAGTTAAACGAAGAAGAAGGTAGAACGATTGTTATGGTTATCCATGACTTAAACCATGCTTCTCGTTTCTCAGATCATATGATTGCATTAAAAGCAGGTAAGTTAATGAAGCAAGGAACGCCAGACGAAGTGATGACGAGTGAAACACTTCGCAGTGTATTTGAGATTGAAGCTCAAATCGTTCCGTGTCCAGTAAACTGTAAACCAATTTGTTTAACATATGATTTAGCGATGATTAGTAATCAATTGCGTAAAAAAGCATAAATAGAATCCCCCTCGTAAAGAGGGGGCTTCTAATGGACGTTGAGCTTCTTATTAGTAAATAGGAAGTTGAACACCCGTTAGAACGGGGCATAAGCAACGATTAATCAATATATATTTATTAATTGTTAATCTTGTTTCTTATAGTTCACTGTAACTTATAAGAGAAATACAGCTAGAAGGAGTGGGAACATGAAGAATTTTAAAATGGCGTTATTAGCAATGGTACTAGTCGTTACTTCTGTACTATTTGCAGCTTGTTCTAACAAAGAAGAGAAGAAAGCAGATGCGAAGGATGCGAAGACTGAAGAGCGCACTGTACAACATGCAAAAGGGGAAATTAAAATTCCTGCAAATCCAAAGAAAATTGCTGACCTTAGTGGTTCAACAGAAGAATTATTAATCTTTGGTATGAAACCAATTATTACTGCTAATACATCTCAAGAAAAAATTGATGCACATATTGAAAAGAAATTAAAAGACGTAAAACCAGTTGGTTCTGCTTGGGGCGATAAAATTAACATCGAAGCAGTAGCTGCTGCAAAACCAGACTTAATTCTTGTAAACAATCGTCAAGAAAAGATTTATGATCAATTATCTAAAATTGCACCAACAGTTATGTTAAAAACTCCATTAGACCAATGGCGTCCGAAATTCGAAGAAGTAGGTCAAATCTTCGGTAAAGAGAAAGAAACGAAAGAATGGTTCAAACAGTATGATGAAAAAGCAAGCAAATTACATGATAAAATCGTTGCGAAAACTGGCGATGCTAAATTTATGAAAATGGCTGCATATCCAAATGCTTTCCGCGTATACGGTGACTACGGTTACGGTAGCGTAATCTTTAATGATTTAAAATTACCAGCAGTTAAAGGTACACCAACGGATAAACCACTAGTACAAGTACAAAAAGAAGCCTTAATCGATTACAACCCGGATTACTTATTCGTATTTACAACTGGTGACGGTTCTCAACGTCTAAAAGAATTCCAAGAAGAATCAATTTGGAAAAACATGAACGCTGTTAAAAACAACCACGTATTTACAATTAAAAACGAAGACGTAAACAAAGGTTACTTCCCTCTAGGTAAAGAAATGATCTTAGATGAAGTTGCTGAATTCGTTTTAGGGAAATAATGTATAAACAGAAATCACTTTTACTTCGGTAAAAGTGATTTCTGTTTATATAAGGGCAATTAATATAGTCTTTCATTTCTTTCTGTTTCCTATTTCGTTTATAATATATAGTAAGAATGCAGTAAAGAAAGGGGGATGTCGGAAGGTGGTATATTTAAACGACAAACTCAGCGAAACAAAAGTGTTTAAAGACCCGGTACATAAATATGTGCACGTGCGCGATCGTGTTATTTGGGATTTAATCGGAACGAAAGAATTTCAACGCTTGCGCCGTATTAAGCAGCTTGGAACGACATTTTTTACATTTCACGGTGCAGAGCATAGTCGCTTTACTCATTCGTTAGGTGTATATGAAATTATTCGTCGTATGATTGATGATGTGTTTGATGGCAGACCAAACTGGAATGCTGAAGATAGATTGTTATGTTTATGTGCGTCATTACTTCATGATGTCGGTCACGGCCCGTTTTCTCACTCGTTTGAAAAAGTATTTTCATTAGATCATGAGAAATTTACGCAAAAGATTATCGTTGGAGATACGGAAATTAATCGTATATTAAGCCGCGTGGATAAAGACTTTCCGCAAAAGGTAGCCGATGTAATCGCCAAAACATCTACGAATAAATTAGCGATTAGTATGATTTCCAGTCAAATTGATGCAGATCGTATGGACTATTTATTAAGAGATGCGTATTTCACAGGCGTAAAGTATGGAAACTTTGATATGGAACGTATACTGCGTGTCATGCGTCCGTACGGGAATCAAGTAGTCATTAAAAATAGTGGTATGCATGCTGTTGAGCATTATATTATGAGTCGTTATCAAATGTATTGGCAGGTATACTTCCATCCGGTAACGCGCAGTGCTGAAGTTATTTTAACGAAGATTTTACACCGTGCAAAATCATTGCACGAGAAGTATTATACATTTAAAAATCATCCGGTTCATTTCTATTCTTTATTTGAAGAAGAAGTAACAGTAGAGGATTATTTAAAGTTAGACGAGAACGTTATGTATTATTACTTCCAAGTATGGCAAGACGAAGAAGATCCAATTTTAAGTGATTTATGCCGCCGTTTTATGAATCGAAACCTATTTAAATATGTAGAGTTTACAGATAAGCACGGTTTAGATAATTGGATGGAATTAAGTAGCTTATTTAAAAAGATTGGACTTGATCCAGAATACTATTTAGTAGTTGATTCAACATCAGACTTGCCGTACGACTTTTACCGTGCTGGTGAAGAAGAAGAGCGTCTGCCAATCTTACTTCTTATGCCAAATGGAGAGCTTAGAGAGCTTTCGCGTGAATCGGATATTGTTGAGGCAATTACTGGTAAGAAGAGAAGGGATCAAAAACTATTCTATCCGCATGATTTAATCTATGAGGATGGAAGAAAAGGAAAATATAAAGAGAGAATCATCGAATTACTAGAAGGAAAAAAATAAGAAGCAGCTAAGAGCTGCTTCTTATGAAAGAACTTGAAATTATTTGTCGCTTAAGCGTTTTCCGCCAACTGCATAATGGTTTTTAGACATTTCTTCGATGAAAACAACGATGTTTTCTTCAGGAGCACCAGTTGTTTCGCTTACTGCTGCTGTTACTTTCTCAGCAAGAGCTTTCTTTTGTTCCTCTGTGCGTCCTTCTAGCATTTTCACTGTTACGTATGGCATATATAATCGCTCCTTTTATGTAAGTTACACTCTTATTATAGCGGATTATGGGGAAGAACAATCGAAAAAACAAATATTTTCTTTTTTGACATATTGAAGAGGAGATGAATCATGGATCAGTTATTTAGATACCCATTGCAACAAATTCCGTTGGTAGCAATGGCCATTATTATTGCGTTATCAGTGCATGAATTTGCGCATGCATATGTTGCATATAAATTTGGAGACGATACAGCAAAGAAGCAAGGACGTTTAACATTATCACCGATGGCGCACTTAGATCCTATTGGGATGATCGCTGTATTAATTCTTGGTTTTGGTTGGGCAAGACCTGTTCCTGTTAACCCATATAACTTTAAAAGGCCGCGTCTTGCAGGTATATTAGTTTCAATTGCAGGCCCAATTAGTAACTTAATTTTAAGTGCAATTGGTTTAATTATTTGGTATAGCCTATTAACATTTGGTGTATTAGACTCAATTCCATTTGCAGTAGCGGATACATTGGCTCAATTCTTCCGAATTTTTATTATGCTTAATATCGTATTACTTGTATTTAACTTATTGCCAATTCCGCCACTTGATGGGTATCGAGTTGTGGAAGATCTAGCACCAACAAATATTCGTGCGAAAATGACACAGTATGAAAAGTATGGAGCAATAGCGTTATTAATTCTTGTTATTACACCGCTTAGCAATTATACAATTCAACCTATTTTTAATGTTGTCATTCCATATGTATTTGTATTTTTAGACAGTATCATTGCGCCTATTTTTGGCCTTTTATAATCATTAAGTGAGGAGGAGTTTACATATGACAGAGAAAAAGAAAAAAATCGGTTTTAATATCGTGAAAAATGATTCAACAGATGGACATGGTGGTTTTGGTGTTGGAGCATTAAGTCTAGAAAACATTTCACCTGTATTTGTCGATGTACTAGAGAAAACAGCATTTGTTGATATCGGTGCAATGCATGCACGTAGTACAGTCGAAAAAGGTATTAAGTTTTTAACAAATAAAGATGAAGTTCCAAACGGAAAACCATTTTGGCTTGTGTGGGTAACGATTGAAAGAACGGCGACAGGTGCTTATTATGCAGGTGTAACAGCTTGTGAAATGACAGTTGACCGTGAAATTCGCCGCGGATATAAATCACTTCCAGAGCACGTAAACAAAATGGATAAATCAATGAAGCGTTACATTATGGTTGACCATATGGATGAATCATCTAAAAAAGTACTTGGTACATTCTTGAAAGAACATAATGAAGCGATTTGGAACGAATCTAGTGAAGAATTGCGCCGTGCATTATTAAGTGAATAAAAAATAGCTGACGGATGCCCGTCAGCTATTTTTTTTACCAAGGAAGATATTTTTTCCACCAACTTGTTTTCTTCTTTTCTTCAGTTGTCTTTTCAAATTCCTCTTTGTCATCGACATGATCCATACAATATTCAGTTGGTTCTGTACCTTTTGCGAAATACATTTTAACTGAAATGGGACAATTTTTTGTAGCGATTTTTCCGTTTTCAGGGTTAATATCGACTGCAACGACGTCACTTGGTTGTTTAAACTCTTTTTGAGGTTGTCCATTTAAGCCTTTTTCCATCGTATCGGTCCATATTTTTTTCGCATATCCTTGTTCTGCTACGTTTGAAATCGATTTAGGTTGATCGTATCCAACCCATACACCCGTTACGATTTGCGGGGTAAATCCTATCATCCAACTATCTGTTTCAGTAGAACCGGATTTTCCGGCATATGTTCTTGATAGTTTAGATAACATCGATTGACCAGTTACAGCAGCATAGCTGCTCAGTTTTTTATTAAACATGCCCGTCATCATTTCTTCCATTACAAACGCTTTGCTTTTATCGAGAACTTGTTTACTCTCCAAATGAGCATCGTATAGCATGTTTCCTTCCTGGTCCATAATGCGGCGAATAAACATCGGTTTTACTTCTTTCCCGCCGTTTGCGAACATGCTATAAGCGTTAACCATTTCAATTGGTTTTACAGGAGATGTACCGAGAGCGAGAGACGGAACATCTTTTAATGCGGTAGTAATACCGAATTGCTTCGCTGTTTTTGTAAGAATGTCTTCACCTAAAAATAAATTGGTCTTCACGGCATATACGTTATCAGAGACCGCAAGAGCTTGCGCCATTGTTACAAAATCGTCTGCATAATAGTCTTTATAGTTTTTCGGTTTATACTTTGAAACACCGTCACCTAAAGTGAACACAGTGTATTCGCTTTTTAAGCGCGTAGCAGGGGTGAATCCTCGTTCTAATGCCGCGTAATACAGGAATGGCTTAAACGTAGATCCAGGCTGTCGAGCGGCCTGTGTAGCCCTGTTAAATTGACTCGTATTATAATCAGTTCCACCAACAAGGGCAGCTACTTCACCTGTTTTTGGATTCATAGAGACGAGCGCAGTTTGTATGTTTGTTGTGTCAGGTATGTGATCTTTTACAGCTTGCTCTGCAACAGATTGTAATTTAGGGTCTAGTGTTGTATAAATACGCAGGCCACCCTTTTGTAAGGCTTGTTCATCTAATCCGATATCACGAAGAAGAGAAGCTTGTACAGCATCTTGGAAATAAGGTGCAATCTCTGCCACTTTTTTTGTATCTAATGAGGCAAAAGTTAGTGGCTCTTTTTTTGCTGACGTTGCTTGTTTCTTCGTAATGTAACCTTGTTCTACCATTTCGTCTAATATGAGAGATTGTCGTCCTTTCGCACGATCCTCTTTTAAAAAGGGAGAGTAGACACTAGGTCCTTTCGGGATACCTGCGAGCATACTAGCTTCCGCTAATGTTAATTCTTTTGCTGTTTTATCGAAATATAGACGAGACGCAGCTTCGATTCCGTAAGCACCATGCCCGTAATAAATTGTATTTAAATATCCTTCTAAAATATGATTTTTATTATAGTTCACTTCAAGGCGAATTGTGTACATCGCTTCTAATAGTTTACGTTTCCACGTTTTATCATGATCTAAGTATAGGTTACGAGCATACTGTTGTGTAATCGTACTAGCACCTTGGACCTTTGCCATCGCTTTTAAATCGGCAACAATAGCACCAGCAATACGTTTCATATCAAAGCCATGATGTTTGTAAAATCGTTGATCTTCGATAGAAAGTGTCGCCTCTTTTACATAAGGAGAAATTTCATTGAGAGATACATTGTAACGTTTTTGCATTTCATTACTTTGTCCGATAACAGTGTCATCATTAGCGTAAAAGACACTTGTTTGTGGGACAGCAACAGGAGGAGGTCCCATAATTTTTGCAACTATAATAATAACAAAAAAGGAAAAAACGAAAAAAAGAACAGAAGAAAACATTACGGTGAAGAAAAGACGTTTATATTTTTTAAGTTTCGGATTCATAGTTTGATCCATCTTTTTCAGCCCCTCAATACTAATACAAACATTATTGTATTAGTATTGAGGGTTTTCGGTTATTTTAAACAATGAAATTTCGAAAACAAAAAGCTCCTTCAATTAAGAAAGGAGCTCAAAGGCACGTGCTGGCCAATCGGTAATAATGACATCTACGCCATAGTCAATCATAGTTTGTAAATCTTTGTATTCGTTAATCGTATAAGGGCGGAAAACGTACCCTTGATTTTGTGCAAATTGGACAAATTCTTTTGTTAATAATTGAAAGTTTGGGTGTAAACCAGTTGCGTTTCTATTTTTTGCTTCAGCAATCGGATCAGCAAGTGGTGTGTCATATAAAATTGCTCTCGGGATTTCAGGAGCTATTTCTGCTAATAATGAAACAGAGTCGTGGTTAAATGATGAGAATATAATTTGATTAGATAGATGGTATTCACGAACGAGAGCAACAGCTTTTTCTTCAATAGTTGGATAGTGGATAACATCTGTTTTTAACTCAATATTGAGCTGTAAATTTGTCGTAGATAACCAAATGAATACTTCACGTAACGTTGGGATTTTTGCTTCATGGAAAGAAGGTTCTTTATGGCTACCAGCATCTAAAGCTTGTAATTCCGCTACCGTTTTTTCAGAAACAAGACCTATGCCATTTGTTGTGCGATCTACTGTTTCATCGTGAATCACGACAAGTTCACCATCTTTTGATAGGTGGACATCAAGCTCAATGCCGTGGGCACCAATGCGTTCTGCTTCTTGGAAGGCAATCATCGTATTTTCTGGATGTGTTCCTTTTACCCCGCGGTGGGCGAAAATAAGTGGTTTATTCATACGGAAATCTCCTTATCGTTTCTTTTCTTTCATTATGAAACTGCTTTTGGAAAAATACAATTGAATGGGATAAACATTTACAAAAGTCTAACAGTTGCACAAAAGTTAACGTTAACGTAAAATGTAATAATTGAGTGAAGGGAGGAATAAACATGTATAAAATTGATGAAGTCACAAAGCAAGTTGGTTTAACAAAACGTACACTTCGTTATTATGAGGAAATTGGTTTAATTCATCCCCCTGAACGTAGTGAGGGGAACATTCGCCTGTATACGGACGAGGACATCGCCAGAATTAAAAGGATTGTAGAAGCGAAAGAAGTGTTAGGGATTACACTTCAAGAAATGCAACATTTTTTATCGTTAAAAGAAAGAATGGAGCAAAGAAGAAATAGTGAGAATCCTCGTGACCGCGAAGTGATTCAAGAAATTAAAGAGATGCTTGAAAAACAAGTGCAAACACTAGACGAGAAAATGGATCAAATGCAGCGTGTAAAGGCGGAACTCGAAGATAGCCTACATCGTGCAGCGACATTTTTAGAGAGTACAAAAGGAGAATGATCAAAATGGAGAGCAAACAAAAATTAGGGAGATTGATTACAGTGGTGGCTACCTTCCTTGCCTTTTCGGGTATAGGGGTAGTCGACCCAATCTTACCAATTATTGCTGAGCAAATTGGTGCATCGCATTGGCAAGTAGAGATGTTATTTACAGCATATATTTTAACGATGGCAATTATGATGTTACCAGCTGGAATATTCGCATCAAGATTTGGTGATAAACGAATGATGACGATCGGTCTTGCGATTGTAACTGTATTTGCGTTTATATGCGGTATATCGCAAACGATTGCCCAATTATCTATTTTCCGCGCGGGGTGGGGATTAGGAAATGCGATGTTCTTCGCAACGGCGATGACATTATTGATTGCATTAAGTAAAGAAGTTCATGAAGCAGTAGGACTATATGAAGCAGCTATCGGTTTAGGGATGGCAGGCGGACCGTTATTAGGCGGGATATTAGGTGGACATTCTTGGCGTTACCCATTTTTTGCGACGAGTATTTTAATTTTCTTAGCATTTATTTTAGTTTTCTTTTTTGTAAAAGAACCGGAGCGAAAAGTGAAACGTAAGGCGGCAGGCGTAGGGGAATTACTTAACCTGGTGAAATATAAGCCGTTTATGCAAGGTGCGATTTCAGGAATGTTATACTACTACGGATTTTTCGTTGTGCTAGCATATTCACCACTTATTATGCATTTATCTGCTATTCAATTAGGGTTTGTATTTTGCGGATGGGGATTAGCGTTAGCTTACGGTTCTGCAATTTTGGCTCATAAGCTAGAAGGGAAATATGAACCGAAAGCATTGTTGAAAGGTAGTTTACTCGTATTTGCCCTTTTCTTAATCGCACTATTCTTCGTGAAAGTTATGTGGTTACAAATTGTATTAATTGTTCTATCGGGATTAGCATCTGGGTTAAATAATGCATTATTTACAAGTTATGTAATGGATATTTCACCTTATGAAAGATCTGTTACATCAGGTGTTTATAACTTCGTTCGTTGGTTAGGTGGCGCAATTGCTCCAATCTTATCAGGAATCATCGGCCACACTGTTTCACCGCAAAGTCCGTTTTTAGTCGGTGGAATTGTTGTGTTAGTCGGTTGTGTAATGATTTTAATTCCGGTTCGAAAGCCGGTAGAAGTAGAGACAAAAGCCCTTTCTTAAGAAAGGGTTTTCTTTCCTATTACAGGGCAATCCCTTTTCGTACATATGTTAGAACCCTCTGACTAAAATATATTTTCGGTATTTTTGTACTTTTAACTATACTTTTTGGATGTTTTGTTTTATTTTTGTTAGGGGACATTAATGATGTCCCTATTATAAATTTGCATTGAAAGGCGTGATTGTACGATGGAACTATGGTTCACTGAAAAACAAACAAAACATTTTGGGATTACGGCGCGTATTAACCGCACATTACATACGGAGCAAACAGAATTCCAAAAACTTGATATGGTTGAAACGGAAGAGTTCGGAAACATGCTTATTTTAGATGGCATGGTTATGACAACAGAAAAAGATGAGTTCGTTTATCATGAAATGGTAGCGCACGTACCTTTATTTACACATCCAAACCCTGAAAACGTATTAGTTGTAGGTGGTGGCGATGGCGGTGTTATTCGTGAAGTGTTAAAACACCCAAGCGTAAAGAAAGCAACTCTTGTTGAAATCGATGGAAAAGTAATTGAGTACTCTAAACAATACTTACCATCAATTGCAGGCGCACTAGATAATGAGCGTGTAGAAGTAAAAGTAGGAGACGGTTTCCTACACATTGCAGAAAGCGAAAATGAATATGACGTAATTATGGTAGATTCTACTGAGCCAGTAGGACCAGCAGTAAATCTATTTACAAAAGGCTTCTACGCTGGAATCTCTAAAGCGTTAAAAGAAGATGGTATTTTCGTTGCACAAACGGACAACCCTTGGTTCACACCAGAACTAATTACAACTGTGTTTAAAGACGTAAAGGAGATTTTCCCAATTACTCGTTTATACACAGCGAACATTCCAACTTACCCAAGTGGTCTTTGGACGTTCACAATTGGATCTAAAAAACATGATCCATTAGAAGTGAGTGAAGAGCGTTTCCACGAAATCGAAACGAAATACTACACAAAAGAATTACACAATGCAGCATTCGCATTACCGAAATTTGTTGGCGATTTAATTAAGTAAGAGCGTTAAATTGAAATAAATAAAGTGTAAGTGACTCATTTAAGGTGTTTGTCTAGAAGGCTTGAACATGCTAGTTACTTACACTGCTACAAATGAAGTAGTCTTCTTGTAAGAAAAAGAAGGCACAGGTAAATCGAGAAAGAGGAGTTATAGGCTCCAAATTTGAGAAATAATGAAAGGTTGGGATACCTTAAGTTCCACACAAGGAGGAAAAGAGTATGCGTTTTGATGAAGCTTATTCAGGTAAAGTATTTATTAAAAGTCATCCAAGTTTTGAAGAGTCAGAGGCAGTTATTTACGGGATGCCAATGGATTGGACAGTAAGCTACCGTCCAGGTTCTCGTTTTGGCCCTGCACGTATTCGTGAAGTGTCAATCGGTCTTGAAGAATATAGCCCATATTTAGATCGTGAACTAGAAGAGGTAAAATATTTTGATGCGGGTGATATTCCATTACCATTTGGAAATCCACAGCGTAGCATAGACATGATTGAAGAGTATGTATCAAAACTTTTAGATGCCGATAAGTTTCCACTAGGTCTCGGCGGTGAGCACTTAGTGTCTTGGCCAATTTTTAAGGCAATGGCAAAAAAATATCCGGATTTAGCAATCATCCATATGGATGCTCATACTGATTTACGTGAATCGTATGAAGGGGAGCCTTTATCCCACTCTACACCTATTCGTAAAGTGTGCGATTTAATTGGTCCGGAAAACGTATATTCTTTCGGTATTCGTTCTGGAATGAAGGAAGAATTCGAATGGGCAAAAGAAGTAGGTATGAACTTATATAAATTTGACGTATTAGAACCGTTAAAAGAAGTATTACCGAAACTTGCAGGACGCCCAGTTTATGTCACAATCGACATTGACGTATTAGACCCAGCTCACGCTCCAGGAACAGGAACGTTAGAAGCTGGAGGTATCACATCTAAAGAATTATTAGATTCCATCGTGGCAATTGCAAATTCAAATATAAATGTAGTTGGAGCAGACTTAGTAGAAGTAGCTCCTGTCTACGACCATAGTGATCAAACACCAGTCGCAGCAAGCAAATTCGTGCGGGAAATGCTGCTCGGTTGGGTGAAATAAAAGCGGAAGTGGCTCGTTTAGAATGTGAGGGGGAAGAAGCGAAGCCACCGATCATTCTAGCCGCTATAGCTGGATAAAATAAGAGCCTCCTATATGAATAGGGAGCTCTTATTTTGTCGTTATGTGTCGGTAAGTCGATATATTAAAAAAATCGCTGATATAATTTCATTTACCGTTACACGACAAGAAAAAGAGCTACTCTCAAACAATGAGAATAGCTCTTTTTCTTATGCAACTTTCTCTTCCGAGGTAATGCCGCGAATTTCATCAGCAGAACGAATTGGATATTTGCGGAATACGATTGATCCGATGTATCCAACAATAGTGGTAACGATTCCACACAGTACAGCAGCAATTGTTACTTTTACAACGTCATTAAATCCGAATAAGACAAGAAGTCCTGGGATTGGTGATGCTGTTCCTGGTGCATTATTAACGAGCTGGAACAGAGATGTAATAATACCAGCAAGTGCACCGCCAACGAAGTTTGTCGCATAAATTGGAATTGGATTTGCTGAAACAACATCGGCTTGTGTTAAAGGCTCGATTGCTACAGCGATTGTGTCTTTTTTTGAGCAAATTTTTAGTCGCTTAAAGAAAATAAAGTTCATCGGGGCTGAGGCTGCTACGGCAAGACTACCAATTGCCATTGGTAAACCTGTTAATCCAAGCATTGCAGTTAGTGCCATAGAACTTAATGGAGAAGTAGAAATAACTGTTATTAATCCACCAAGCATAATACCCATAATGATAGGACTTTCTGTAGTTGCAACTGAAATCATAGAACCGATTTTACCGAGCGTTGCATTCACGAGCGGATCCATAAGCATGGCCATTCCGCGTGAGATTGGTGCGGCAATAAATAAAATTGCTAAAAACTCTACACCAGCCGGTAATTTCTTTTCGAGAAATTTCACGACGAAGGCGCAAACGTATCCAGCGAAAAATCCTGGTAAAATACCGAATCCGCTAGTAGCGATACCGATTAAAACAGCATATACGGGTGAAACACCGATTGCTAGTGCGACTAAAATTGCCGCTGCGACACCGCTCATACTACCAGAAGCTTCTCCTACTGATTGTAAAAAGTCATTATGAAACATCTCTCCACCGATATAACGGTGAAATGCTTCAATAAGAAAACTTGCGATTGCTGCATTAGCTAAAGCACCCATTGCTTTCATTCCGTAAGGAGCACGGTAACTAAAAAGTGTAAATAGACAAAGTGCAACAAGTAATAGTGCTAAACCTTGCAAGATAGCCATTTGAAAACTGTCTCCTTTGATTTTTGTAATAAAAATTTGTATCATTCAATAATAATATAAAAGTTCATGAAACGGAAAAATTTTTTATTGGGAAATTGCTATAAGTTGAAAAACCCTTACAATAATGTAAGGAAAGTGTAAGACTTTTCAATAGAGTATGGTATGCCTTTTTCCGTATAATACAGGTATAGACATAAGATTAGTGAGAAAGAAGTGCAAACAGGAGGCGCATGTATGAAATTGGTAATTAAAGTTTTAGCTGTATTCGCCATTCTTTTAGGTGGAACAGCGTACTATTTAAACACGAAAACAGAAGGTGTGCATGCTTTTGTAGACAACTTCTTTTCAAATAAAGAAATACAAGATTATTATGCGGTTATAAATAAAGGTGAGAAAAAAGACGGTGAATACTTGTATACATTTAAAGGGTATACAGAAGACGGAAAGTTACAAGTTGTGAAAAGAATGATGAACCGTGAATTGCATACGGGGGCGTTTATAAAAATTTATGCAAAAGGTATGCAAGGAAAAGGATGGGCTGAAATCCCAAAAGAATCAATTCCGCAAAAAGCGTTGGAAAAAATAGAAAAACCGTAAAAGGAGCGAATCGTTCGCTCCTTTTTTAGTGCGTTAAAATGGTGATAGCTGAATTCTCTTTATTAGAAATGATTTTTGCACGTCCACCAATTGGGAAAGTGAAAATCGGGGTTGTATGCCCGAAACTTGCGTTTGCAATGATAGGTATATGTGTAAGTTCAGGCTTTGAAGCAATCATTTCTTGAATGTCTTCTATCGTACATTCTGCACCTTTTTGCATCTTTCCTATAACGATGCCTTTTACATGTTCAAAGTCAGGTTGCTGCATAAGAGAATGTAAATAACGATCAAAAGTGTTAAGGGTAGCTTTTCCAGTTAAACTATCCTCCTCAAGAAATAATATTTTCCCCTGTAAGTTTGGCATATATGGTGTACCTTGTAGTAAATTCAATGTGCTCATATTACCACCGATAATCTCTCCAGTTGCTTCGCCTTCATGAATCGAAATATAACCTTCATTTGTAATGAATTCTCGATTTTCCTGATCTATATACCAAGAATCATCGCTCCAAGTTTCAGATGGCAGGACTTCAATAGACTTATTAGAAGTTAAGCATTGTAAAAAGTAATCAGTCGTATATTCGAGACCTTTCTCCATTCCAAATGAAGAGAAATGGGGTCCTGAATATGTAATAAGTCCTGTTTTTGTGTAAATTGCATTATTTAAAGCGGTAATATCAGAATAGCCACAGAAAAATTTCGAGTTTTCTCGAATTAAATCATAATCGAGATGTTTCAATAAACCATTAGAGTTGTATCCGCCAAGTGTTGTCAAAATGGCTTTTACATTAGGGTCTCTAAATGCTTCATGAAGATCTTGAACACGTGAAGAAATAGAAGAGGAAGCAAATCGATCTATCTCATCAGCATATGTTGAGAATGTAACTTGAAAGTCCATGTCGGTTAATCTTTTTATAGCAAGCTTTCTGTTTTCAGTTGAGACAATACTTAAGCTACAAGACGGTGAAATAACTCTAATTTCATCACCCTTTTTTAATTTTGTCGGTAGCACATAACTCACCTCTTTAAATGAAAGAATATTTAGATTTAAAAAACATTTTATCATATGAAATAAAGTGAAAGTGAATTATTTTTTGAAATGGAGTTTTCCTGATTTTTCAGCAGACAGACAGAGGTTTTTTTTGATATGATAGGAAAAGTGATTTATTATAAGTAGTATTTAATATCTATAACATTTGAAAGGTGTGCAAGACGTGGAGAAACAACTTGCAGGCTTGCCGGTACACGTTCATTTCGTAACAGAAATCCGTGAAGGGGCGAGGAAGGAAACCGTTGCTTTTGAAGCAAATGGTCAATACTATGTAAAAGGTCAAGGTACATATGTAACATTCCAAGAGCCGAACGAACAGGGCGAAGTGAAAACAATTATTAAAATTCAAGATGAACAAGTTCTCATTATGCGTTCAGGTGCTGTTTCAATGCGTCAAACGCATGTGAAAGGTGAATGGACAACTGGTACGTATACGAGTGAACTTGGTACGTTTGCATTGCAAACGAAAACTGATAACGTTCTTTTTAAATGGTCGGATGAAAAGAAAAAAGGACAACTCTTCTTAACGTACGCATTGCTTCTAAGTGAACAAGAAGCTGGCAGATATACAATTACACTTAATTTGAAGGAGGCAAAATAATGAATTCTTTAGAACAAGTAAAAGGATTAATTAAAGAAGAAATTCAAGCTGCTGTATTAAAGGCAGAATTAGCGACAGAAGAACAGATTCCAAACGCTGTATTAGAATCTCCAAAAGATAAAACAAATGGTGACTTCTCTACAAATATGGCAATGCAACTTGCACGCGTTGCGAAAAAAGCACCTCGTATGATTGCAGAAGAATTAGTTGCAAACTTCGATAAAGCAAAAGCTTCTATTGAAAAAATTGAAATCGCAGGACCTGGTTTCATTAACTTCTACATGGATAATAGCTACTTAACAGACTTAATCCCAACAATCGTTAACGCTGGCGAAGCTTACGGTGAAACGAATACTGGTAAAGGTGAAAAAGTACAAATTGAGTTCGTATCTGCGAACCCAACAGGTGACCTTCACTTAGGACATGCACGTGGTGCGGCAGTAGGTGACACTTTATGTAACGTATTAGCAAAAGCAGGATACGATGTATCTCGTGAGTACTACATTAATGACGCTGGTAACCAAATTCATAACTTAGCTCTTTCTGTTGAAGCTCGTTACATGCAAGCTTTAGGCCTAGAGAAAGAAATGCCAGAAGACGGATACCATGGTGCGGACATTATTGGAATCGGTAAGCGTTTAGCTGAAGAGTTTGGCGATCGTTATGCAAAAGCTGATGCTGAAGAAAGCTATGAGTTCTATCGTTCATACGGTTTAAAATATGAGTTAGCAAAACTTCAAAAAGACTTAGAAAGCTTCCGTGTTAAGTTCGATGTATGGTTCTCAGAAACATCATTGTACAAAAACGGAAAAATCGATGCTGCACTTGCAGTATTAAAAGAGCGTGATGAGATCTTTGAAGAAGGCGGTGCAACTTGGTTCCGTTCTATGACTTACGGTGACGACAAAAACCGTGTATTAATTAAAAACGACGGTTCTTACACATACTTAACGCCAGATATCGCTTACCATCGTGATAAATTAGAGCGTGGTTTCGATAAGTTAATCAACATTTGGGGTGCTGACCACCACGGTTACATTTCTCGTATGAAAGCGGCTATTCAAGCACTTGGTTACGATAAAGAAACACTTGAAGTAGAAATCATCCAAATGGTACAACTGTACCAAAATGGTGAAAAAATGAAGATGAGTAAGCGTACAGGTAAAGCAGTTACACTTCGTGAGCTTATGGAAGAAGTAGGCGTGGACGCAATGCGTTACTTCTTCGCAATGCGTAGCGGTGATTCTCATTTAGACTTCGATATGGACTTAGCTGTATCAAAATCTAATGAAAACCCAGTATACTATGCACAGTATGCTCATGCTCGCGTATGCAGTATTCTTCGTCAAGGTGAAGAGTTAGGATTAGCTGTAGGCGGAGACGTGAATTACAAGCTTGTTACTTCGGAGAAAGAAGTAGAGTTACTGAAAAAACTTGGTGAATTCCCAGCTGTAGTTGCGGATGCAGCGCAAAAACGTCTGCCACACCGCATTACAAGCTATGCATTTGAATTAGCAGCAGCATTACACAGCTTCTACAATGCAGAAAAAGTATTAAACCAAGACAACTTAGAATTAAGTAAAGCTCGCTATGAGTTAATGAAAGCAGTACGCACTACACTTCAAAATGCATTAGCAATCGTAGGAGTATCTGCACCAGAAAAAATGTAATAAAGAAAAGCAGAAGCGGCTCGTTCAGAATAGGAGGAAGGCGCGAAGCCACCGAGTATTCTAACCGATTTTTCGTTTTCAGTAAAAGGCAATCACACGATGTTGTGATTGCCTTTTTGTATGGAGATAATAAAAAAATAAAATTTTATCAAACAAAAGGAGAATTTGCGTCGTCTTATATAAATGACAGGAGGTTTAAGATGGAAGAAAAGGTAGAAGAATTAATTGATATATATAAGCAGCAAATATATTCCTTATGCTATAAATTAGCGAAAACGAAAGAAGATGCAGAAGATATTTTTCAAGAGACTTGGATAAAAGTTTTTTCATTTAGGCACCAGCTTTCTTGCGTGGAAAATTATAAAAAATGGATTACTACAATTTGTGTTCGTACGTTTTATGACTTTTATCGTAAGAAGAAAAGGTGGAAAGATCGCGTATTGGATTTGTTTCATAAAGAGGATGGTGGAGAAATCGATTTCGCAGATGAAGTGAATATATCAGAAGAATTTATTCAAAAAGTGGAATCGGAAATGATACGAGAAGTTATACAGCTATTGAATGAAAAATATAAAACCGTGCTCGTACTCTACTATTATGAACAATACTCTTATAAAGAAATGAGCGAAATATTAAATATACCGATTGGTACGTTGAAATACCGCCTTAATTATGCGAAGAAGCAAATGCGGGAACATTTGGAGGGGTTCGTTTATGACGGAAGATAAGTTTAATCAAAAGATAAAAAGTAGCTTGGCGGGAGAGGTAATTCCTAGCGCAGAGCTGTTAAACAAAACAAAAGATGGTGTGCGAAAAGCTCGGAAATTAGAGAAAAGATGGTTTGTTTGTATACATATTACTTGGATTGTCTTATTAACAATTATGGTAGAACAGTTTGTTGTTCATTTAGACAATAAAAAACCTATCATAATAGCACTTGTTATAGTGATGCACTTATACATTCCTATATATATTGTCATACATTCATTTTTAAAGAAGGAGTATAAATTACATGATAGAGTTCGCTAATCCATTTGTAGTATTTGAGATAGCTGGGATTACAATGCTTTTGACTTTTATAGCACTTTTAGTATGTGTAGCATCATGGGTATATACAGATGCAAAAACGCGTGGAATAAGTAAGTGGTGGAGTGTTATAGCGATTGTATTGCCATTTTTTATTGGGGTTTTGTTATATATGATACAAAGAAGTAAAAAGAAAATAGAAGGAGAACATACAATGAAGGCTATGAAAAAACAAAAGATAACATTAGTTGTCATATTTGTAAGTGCGATGTTTGTATTGCTGAGTGGCTTTGCTTTCGTTCAAACGTTAGATGATATGTGGAAAGCCGGTGATATATATTTAGAAAGTGAGAAGCAAGGAGAGACAAGTTATGAAGCAAAATTCTCATCATGGGATATTGCTGGGAAAGATATTGAAATTCAGTACGAGAAAGATACAGAAGTGACATTTTCTTATGAGACAGATGCAAAACGCAGTAATTTATGCTTTAGCTTGTATGAAAGACAAGGGGAAGGGATAAAAGAGTTAAAAGAAATTTGTGAATCGAAAAAAGGTGCTTTTACAGTTACATTAAAAGCGAATGAAAAATATGTGTTTAATATAAGTGGTGTAATGGTGAAAGATGGATATGTGAAAGTGAATTGGGAAGCAAAATAAAGAGCCTTGAGAAAGGCCCTTTATTTTATTGGATAGTATAAGTAACAGAAAAGCTGACAGGACTATAGTAAACGAAAGGTGCATGAAATTGAACGTACATATTTCCATCTATTTTTGCAGTGAAAATTCTGCCGTACCCATCAGAATAACGCCCGATAAGGTTATGATTTGAGTCATAAACACTGTAACTAGGAGTTTTGCTGTTAGGTTGAATAGTTAGTTCCTGTCCTTTTTGAAGGAAAATAGGTTCTTGTTCAGAACTACTTCCAGTTTGCAAAGAATAAAATTTTGTAAAGCTTTGCTCTTGAGTGGCAGCAGCGACTTTTGTTTCAGGAATAAAAGCGGTAGCTCCAGTAATTCCTGCTAAAGTTAACGCACCGGCTAAAATCATTTTTTTCATAGTAGAAAAAGCCTCCTTATTAGTTGTAATCATTTTTGTTACAGTTAATATTGTATAGGATAATGAGCAGGAGGAAATATGCTTTTATGCATATATGTATTTTCTCAATAAAATGTCACCACTTTAAAGTGGGTGATTTTTACTATAACTAATTGTTTTTTCTTTTGGACTGACAAAACAAGACGGATAAAGACTTTATTATATGTTTTTTATTTTAATTAATTTATATTGAGAAATAGAAAAGTAAAACCTGAATTATTTGCATATTTTTAATGAGGATACAGATGTTATTACTTTTAAAAGAAAGGTGGGTTTTTCTGAAAAACATAAATATATAATGCTTTGTAAATTAAGGAGAATTCTATGAGGGTGGTGAATCTTAGCCAGAATATGATATGTAAAATAGGATAATCGGTTAACCTAAAGACGCCTTATAATAATGAAGTGAAAATGGGGAACAACAATTAACTATTGATTTTTGGTAACAATTCTAGAATAATAGACTATGGAAAAAATTTGTTGTTTTTTGGGGGAATTACGAAAAAAGGCATGTCTGTATTATTTATTGATGAAAAGCTAATAGGGAATGTTGTAATTGCTTTAAATCATGTTATTACATTCAAGGTAAGTGTACTTAAATTTATAATCTACCTAACAACTTAGTAGGTAATCCTCAAAACTTCTTATTTATTTAAAGAGTTAGGGATTTGGTGCTAATCAACTTGGTTTTTTAGATTCGATAAAAATAATGAGGCGATATACATCTCTTATTTATGATTTAACATCACTTATACTTATATATTAATACATAAATATATATAAGTATATATAAATATTTTATTATTCGTAAAGAAATTAAAAATTTTTAGCGGATAGATAATATGTAGGTTTATTTTAATTTTTTAGCATAGCTCTAGAATCAGATCCATCAGGAGAAACCCTTTTTCTCGACACCCATTTATATACTCCAAAAATGAAAAGACTGATTCCCGTATTTCTGCAAAATTCATCTGAAATTAGTTGAAAATCAAAAACGTTTTTAGTTACCCCAAAACTTGTTCCACTTTATTCAGATTTGGAGAATATTTCTTTTATCTTCATAGACAAACAATACTTCGTTCGTAATATTTTAACTCGTTCCACATTTATAAGCTTTTTTGCTGGTATGCTGAATGCGACTATGATCCGTAATTTTCGTTATTTTTTCAGAACGATAAGTATGGAAGTTGATAGGATGCATATTTGCTGTGAAGTAGTTAGTCTATGTTTGCCCGCACTAAAGTCTTTTACACACAGAATAATCATTTTATAATCCCTAAGGCACAAAAGAAGAATGGTTGTCATGTATTCCATTATCTGTCACCTATATATATTTATTATTTAAACTTCGTTATCAAAGTTTATCTATGTTTCTATTAAAAATATAGGTCAAAAGTACATAATTGTAGGCATGTTGAAAATGTTAGATAGACTTATAAAAAATCAAGTTTCAAGTTGTTAAGTAGTAGTGAAGGAGGGAAGAAATCATAGTAGCTATTAAAAATACGCAGGTGAAATAGTTGGATAACAGAATTTTCGTCATAACATGTTTGTACCAGAAACTATTTATATTTTAAATTATGAGGAGGCTAACATAAAGTATGTATTTAAAGAGAATAACTTCGATTTTTTCGATTATAATGATTTTTATGTTTACTATAGGTCAGAGTCTTTTGCCTATAGTGGCTAATGCACAAGAATTAAATAACACAGGGATTGTAGATAGCTTTACGTTCGATAAAGAAAAATTAGGTTACTACGAACGAATGGGAATAAAAGTGGAGTTTAGTGAAAAACCTGGAAATAGGATAAAGCCTGGGGACACACTAACGTTAACGTTACCTCCAGAATTACAAGGATTTAGTGACACGATTCAGTTAGATGATTATGGTACTTGTAAAGTAAATGCAGGTACTGTGGTATGTACATTTAATGACAAGGTGGAATCAGAGAAAGATATTCAAGGCCATTTTTATTTTACAGTTCAATCCACTTATGCGGAAATAGATCAAGAGAATAAGGTTGAGACAAATTTAGGTACAAATTTAGATAAGCAATCTGTCACAGTTACTGGTCCAAGCGGTGGCGGTGGTACAGATCCTGGAAAGGGACCTTTTTCCTACAAAGCCGGTGAGATCCGACCAGAAAACACTAATGAAGTGAACTGGTATTTAATTGTAAACTATAACAAAGAAGTCTTAAGTAATAATATTGATTTGACTGATACCTTGCAGGGAGGCCAAACGCTTAATAAGGATAGCTTCTATTTTGATTATGATAACGGTAATCCCGAAGACCGTAAAAATTTATCATTAGAAAAGTTCGTAGCTGAAGGTTATGGAAAGATTCAGTTTAATAGTGACGAAACCTCTTTTAGCGTTGAGATTAATAAGGATAAAGCAAGTGGTAACACAGTTACAATTGGTTATAAAGCTAATATAACTGAAAGCGGAAAGAACCAAAAGGATCTTGAGAATAAGTATACGATTAAATACCAAGTTAAAGATGAGGATTTAATTACTAATTCGGATGGTTCCGTAGTTGAAAATATAATATCTGGTGGCGGCGCTGGAGGTAATAAGACTATATCAGTTTCAGGAACGAAGAAATGGAACGATAACAATGCAACAGATCGTCCAGCAACAATCAAAGTAGACTTACTACAAAGTGGTAAAGTAGTAGACACGAAAGAAGTAACAGCAGAAAAAGATTGGAAGTATGAATTTAAAGAATTAGCGGCATATGATGCCGAAGGTAAGGCATATGAGTATAAAGTGAAAGAACAACCGGTAGCAGGATATGAATCCAAAGTAGAAGGTTATGACATCACAAATACAAAAGTAGTACAAACGACAAACATTTCAGGAACGAAAAAATGGGAAGACTACAACAACAAATTCAACACACGTCCAGGAAGCATCAAAGTTGAATTGCTTCAAGATGATAAAGTGATACAAGACACGACAGTGAAAGCTGATGAAAAAGGAAACTGGAATTTCAGCTTCAAAGATCTACCGAAGTATGATGAAAAAGGAAATGAAATCAAGTACACAGTAAGTGAAGTGAAAGTAGACGGCTACGAGACAAAAGTAGAGGGAACAACAATCACGAACACGTACAAAAATACAGACAAAACAGAAGTAAATGGTAAGAAAGTCTGGGAAGACTACGACAACAAATTCAACACGCGTCCAGGAAGTATCACAGTACAATTGCTTCAAGGTGATAAAGTGATACAAGACACGACAGTGAAAGCTGATGAAAAAGGAAACTGGAATTTCAGCTTTAAAGATCTACCGAAGTATGATGAAAAAGGAAATGAAATCAAGTACACAGTAAGTGAAGTGAAAGTAGACGGCTACGAGACAAAAGTAGACGGAACGACAATCACGAATACTTATAAGAATACGGACAAAACAGAAGTAAGTGGTAAGAAAGTCTGGGAAGACTACGACAACAAATTCAACACACGTCCAGGAAGCATCAAAGTTGAATTGCTTCAAGATGATAAAGTGATACAAGACACGACAGTGAAAGCTGATGAAAAAGGAAACTGGAATTTCAGCTTCAAAGATCTACCGAAGTATGATGAAAAAGGAAATGAAATCAAGTACACAGTAAGTGAAGTGAAAGTAGACGGCTACGAGACAAAAGTAGAGGGAACAACAATCACGAACACGTACAAAAATACAGACAAAACAGAAGTAAATGGTAAGAAAGTCTGGGAAGACTACGACAACAAATTCAACACACGTCCAGGAAGCATCAAAGTTGAATTGCTTCAAGATGATAAAGTGATACAAGACACGACAGTGAAAGCTGATGAAAAAGGAAACTGGAATTTCAGCTTTAAAGATCTACCGAAGTATGATGAAAAAGGAAATGAAATCAAGTACACAGTAAGTGAAGTGAAAGTAGACGGTTACGAGACAAAAGTAGAGGGAACAACAATCACGAACACGTACAAAAATACAGACAAAACAGAAGTAAATGGTAAGAAAGTCTGGGAAGACTACGACAACAAATTCAACACACGTCCAGGAAGCATCAAAGTTGAATTGCTTCAAGATGATAAAGTGATACAAGACACGACAGTGAAAGCTGATGAAAAAGGAAACTGGAATTTCAGCTTTAAAGATCTACCGAAGTATGATGAAAAAGGAAATGAAATCAAGTACACAGTAAGTGAAGTGAAAGTAGACGGCTACGAGACAAAAGTAGAGGGAACAACAATCACGAACACGTACAAAAATACAGACAAAACAGAAGTAAATGGTAAGAAAGTCTGGGAAGACTACGACAACAAATTCAACACGCGTCCAGGAAGTATCACAGTACAATTGCTTCAAGGTGATAAAGTGATACAAGACACGACAGTGAAAGCTGATGAAAAAGGAAACTGGAATTTCAGCTTTAAAGATCTACCGAAGTATGATGAAAAAGGAAATGAAATCAAGTACACAGTAAGTGAAGTGAAAGTAGACGGCTACGAGACAAAAGTAGACGGAACGACAATCACGAATACTTATAAGAATACGGACAAAACAGAAGTAAGTGGTAAGAAAGTCTGGGAAGACTACGACAACAAATTCAACACACGTCCAGGAAGCATCAAAGTTGAATTGCTTCAAGATGATAAAGTGATACAAGACACGACAGTGAAAGCTGATGAAAAAGGAAACTGGAATTTCAGCTTTAAAGATCTACCGAAGTATGATGAAAAAGGAAATGAAATCAAGTACACAGTAAGTGAAGTGAAAGTAGACGGCTACGAGACAAAAGTAGACGGAACGACAATCACGAATACTTATAAGAATACGGACAAAACAGAAGTAAGTGGTAAGAAAGTCTGGGAAGACTACAACAACAAATTTGGTACACGCCCAGAGAGCATCAAGGTTGAATTGCTTCAAGATGATAAAGTGATACAAGACACGACAGTGAAAGCTGATGAAAAAGGAAACTGGAATTTCAGCTTTAAAGATCTACCGAAGTATGATGAAAAAGGAAATGAAATCAAGTACACAGTAAGTGAAGTGAAAGTAGACGGCTACGAGACAAAAGTAGAGGGAACAACAATCACGAACACGTACAAAAATACAGACAAAACAGAAGTAAATGGTAAGAAAGTCTGGGAAGACTACGACAACAAATTCAACACACGTCCAGGAAGCATCAAAGTTGAATTGCTTCAAGATGATAAAGTGATACAAGACACGACAGTGAAAGCTGATGAAAAAGGAAACTGGAATTTCAGCTTTAAAGATCTACCGAAGTATGATGAAAAAGGAAATGAAATCAAGTACACAGTAAGTGAAGTGAAAGTAGACGGCTACGAGACAAAAGTAGACGGAACGACAATCACGAATACTTATAAGAATACGGACAAAACAGAAGTAAGTGGTAAGAAAGTCTGGGAAGACTACAACAACAAATTTGGTACACGCCCAGAGAGCATCAAGGTTGAATTGCTTCAAGATGATAAAGTGATACAAGACACGACAGTGAAAGCTGATGAAAAAGGAAACTGGAATTTCAGCTTTAAAGATCTACCGAAGTATGATGAAAAAGGAAATGAAATCAAGTACACAGTAAGTGAAGTGAAAGTAGACGGCTACGAGACAAAAGTAGAGGGAACAACAATCACGAACATGTACAAAAATACAGACAAAACAGAAGTAAATGGTAAGAAAGTCTGGGAAGACTACGACAACAAATTCAACACACGTCCAGGAAGCATCAAAGTTGAATTGCTTCAAGATGATAAAGTGATACAAGACACGACAGTGAAAGCTGATGAAAAAGGAAACTGGAATTTCAGCTTTAAAGATCTACCGAAGTATGATGAAAAAGGAAATGAAATCAAGTACACAGTAAGTGAAGTGAAAGTAGACGGCTACGAGACAAAAGTAGACGGAACGACAATCACGAATACTTATAAGAATACGGACAAAACAGAAGTAAGTGGTAAGAAAGTCTGGGAAGACTACGACAACAAATTCAACACACGTCCAGGAAGCATCAAAGTTGAATTGCTTCAAGATGATAAAGTGATACAAGACACGACAGTGAAAGCTGATGAAAAAGGAAACTGGAATTTCAGCTTTAAAGATCTACCGAAGTATGATGAAAAAGGAAATGAAATCAAGTACACAGTAAGTGAAGTGAAAGTAGACGGCTACGAGACAAAAGTAGACGGAACGACAATCACGAATACTTATAAGAATACGGACAAAACAGAAGTAAGTGGTAAGAAAGTCTGGGAAGACTACAACAACAAATTTGGTACACGCCCAGAGAGCATCAAGGTTGAATTGCTTCAAGATGATAAAGTGATACAAGACACGACAGTGAAAGCTGATGAAAAAGGAAACTGGAATTTCAGCTTTAAAGATCTACCGAAGTATGATGAAAAAGGAAATGAAATCAAGTACACAGTAAGTGAAGTGAAAGTAGACGGCTACGAGACAAAAGTAGAGGGAACAACAATCACGAACACGTACAAAAATACAGACAAAACAGAAGTAAATGGTAAGAAAGTCTGGGAAGACTACGACAACAAATTCAACACACGTCCAGGAAGCATCAAAGTTGAATTGCTTCAAGATGATAAAGTGATACAAGACACGACAGTGAAAGCTGATGAAAAAGGAAACTGGAATTTCAGCTTTAAAGATCTACCGAAGTATGATGAAAAAGGAAATGAAATCAAGTACACAGTAAGTGAAGTGAAAGTAGACGGCTACGAGACAAAAGTAGACGGAACGACAATCACGAATACTTATAAGAATACGGACAAAACAGAAGTAAGTGGTAAGAAAGTCTGGGAAGACTACAACAACAAATTTGGTACACGCCCAGAGAGCATCAAGGTTGAATTGCTTCAAGATGATAAAGTGATACAAGACACGACAGTGAAAGCTGATGAAAAAGGAAACTGGAATTTCAGCTTTAAAGATCTACCGAAGTATGATGAAAAAGGAAATGAAATCAAGTACACAGTAAGTGAAGTGAAAGTAGACGGCTACGAGACAAAAGTAGAGGGAACAACAATCACGAACACGTACAAAAATACAGACAAAACAGAAGTAAATGGTAAGAAAGTCTGGGAAGACTACGACAACAAATTCAACACACGTCCAGGAAGCATCAAAGTTGAATTGCTTCAAGATGATAAAGTGATACAAGACACGACAGTGAAAGCTGATGAAAAAGGAAACTGGAATTTCAGCTTCAAAGATCTACCGAAGTATGATGGACAAGGAAAAGAAATTCAATACAAAGTAAGTGAAGTGAAAGTAGACGGTTATGAAACAAAAGTAGATGGAACGACAATCACGAATACTTATAAGAATACGGACAAAACAGAAGTAAGTGGTAAGAAAGTCTGGGATGATAACAATGCAATAGATCGTCCACTATCCATCAAAGTAGACTTATTACAAAACGGAAAAGTTATTGACACGAAAGAAGTAAGCATGGCAACAAACTGGAAGTACACGTTCGAAAAGCTCCAAGCATACGATGCAAACGGAGTGGCGTATAAGTATGAAGTGAAAGAACAACCAGTAGCGGGATACAACTCCGAAGTAAATGGTTATAACATCACAAATACAAAAATCAAGGACGAACAACATACAGATCCAAAAGACCCAAGTACAGATCCAAAAGATCCAAGCACAGATCCAAAAGATCCAAGTACAGATCCAAAAGATCCAAGCACAGATCCGAAAGACCCGAGCACAGATCCGAAAGACCCAAGTACAGATCCAAAAGATCCAAGCACAGATCCGAAAGACCCGAGCACAGATCCGAAAGACCCAAGTACAGATCCAAAAGATCCAAGCACAGATCCGAAAGACCCGAGCACAGATCCGAAAGACCCAAGCACAGATCCGAAAGACCCAAGCACAGATCCGAAAGACCCAAGTACAGATCCGAAAGACCCAAGTACAGATCCAAAAGATCCAAGCACAGATAAAAATAGCGATTCACAGGTCCCACCTACTACAGAAAAGGATAAACCAACATTACTTCCTAACACAGGAGGAACATCAACAGAAATGATTTCTATTTTTGGAGGTATGCTATTGTTCCTTTTAGGTGGAAGTCTAATCGCTCGTCGACGAATAAAATAATAAAAGCTTTAGATCATTGATTACACCGTAATCTTAGTAGGACAAATAAAAAAATTACTATTAATATTACTCCCTTCAGGCAAGTATTCAAAAACACTTCATGATAAAGTGAATGGAAGAATGCTACCTGAAGGGTATTTTTATAGAAAAAGAGAAATAGTTTCAAGATAGGCTCTATGAAGGCTATTATCCAATAAAATCAAGCTTAGAATACGGTGCCTCATGTAATTTAGGATTAACGTTTTGTTCCATTCAGTTCTTGTTGAATGCATTGTCACTTTTATAGTTAATTTAGAAATAATATTCCGTAAAGCTGTTTTCTTCTGTAGTCGCAGCCATGTTTATTTCAGGAATAAAAATATTAGTTCCTGAAATAAACATTAAATTTAACGCAACTGTCGGAGTAATTTTTTCATGATAGAAAATCTTATTTGTTAGATGTAAAATTTTTGTTTTACATGCTAATATCATTTAATGGTATAGTTGAATGATTATAGTACAATTTGTATTATAAGAGATAAGTCGTATTAATATACATGCAATTATGCATATATTATAATTTTTAATAGGGTAATATTGTTATGTAATAAAAAACTACCGATTAATCGGTAGTCTGAAATAGTATTAAGCAGCTTTCTGTTCAGTTTGAGCAACAGATTTTTGAAGTGTATTATAAACTCCTGTCCCGATAACTTCTAATGCCATTTTCATACGTTCAGGCGAAATGTTTTCTAACACATTATCTTGAGGCGTATGGTATACCTTCTCAATATGATAGATTAATGGATTCCAACTATCGACACCCATCCAAATAAATAGGGCGGCAGGAATACCAACTTCAGCAAATGGCACGTGATCACTAGAGCCGAATTTCCCTTGCAGTACGAGGTCATTATTTAATTGTTTACCTGCTTGTAAGGCTGCGTCTGTTACAAGGTTTGGAGAACCGTTAGGCGTCATAGCATATAAATTCTTTGCTTTATCGTAATTTGTTGCAACCATGTCTGCGTTAAAGACACCTAAAATTCGATCGCGTTCTTTTTTGGATAGACTATTAACGTAATAATCGGAACCAAGTAAGCCAGTCTCTTCAGAACCAAAAGCAATAAAACGAATTTCTTTATCAGTTTCTACATTTTGAAAAGCACGAGCTAATTCTAATATTAATCCTGTACCAGAAGCATTGTCGTTTGCTCCAGGTGCTCCAACGACACTATCATAGTGCGAACTTACAACGACAGCTTTTTCATTACCTGTACTATTTTTTGGTTTCTTTTTAGCGATGACATTAAGTGATGTTAAGTTAGATTCATATCTCGCTTTTAGAGAAAGAAGAGTGGTCCCTTTTTTAGCGATTTCCTCTTTAAATGCATTTCCTTGTGCATAAGCAAGACCAAAGACAGGGATAGACTGCTTTTTCGTTAGGCGAGGATTGAAGGTTTGTCCATAATTTCCGCGTCCGCCAATTAAACTGTATAAAAGGACACCTTTTGCTCCTTTGCTAACAGCATTTTCAACTTGTTTATTATAGTCTGCAACTGTTGTTCCTCTTTCAAATAGAACAATTTTTCCGTTTACTTCATTTGGGATATCCTCTAATTTTGTTCCACCTTGAACAAAGATAAGAGGAGCTGTAACAGCTTCTGTAGAAATTAGTGCGTTAGGGGCAGCGCCGGCTTGCCAATTACGTTTTGTGGATAATGGTGATTCAATAAATCCAACGTATTGATCCGGTACTTGAAATGGTTGATATTCTACTTCATAGCCCATTGATTTAAGCTGCATACCAACGTAGCGAGAAGCCCATTCTTCTGATTTTGTCCCACCAGGGCGAGGACCAATTGTTTCGGATAAGAAACGGATGTGTTCGATAGCGCGGCTTGCATCAACTTGTTTTGTGATAGGTGAAGTCTGTGCGATTTCTGACGTGGAATCAGCTTTGGCTTGTCCAATTGGAGCTAAGCTAACAGCGAGTGATACAGCAAGCAAAGAGCTTACTATTTTTTGTTTCAAAGATTTTTTCATTTTTTCCTCTCCTATTCTTCTATTCTCTCTGACTGACAAAAGAAGACGGATAACGACTTTATTTTACCGTCATCTTCATTATTTTTCAATATTCTGACATTGAGAAATAAAAAAACGCTATATGCATATTTGCATATTTTTGATGGAGATATGTATGCTATCATTTTAAATGAAGGTTCGCTTTCTGCTTGGAAAGCTCCTACATTGCATGAATCTAGTGTACCCAAACTTTAGGTTATGTAGAGAAAAGAATCCTATAGGATTTCTTTTCTCATGTTTGAATCATGTGATGATAAATATGTTTCCGCATTTCATACTTATTATCAGTGATATATGTAAGGCATCCATATGAAAATACGAGGCTGTTCAAAGGTTTTCCGTACTTTTGGGCAGCCTCACCCCGTTAAAAGGACGATACTCTATGTATCGTCCTTTTTTGGCATAAAAAAACACCTAATCAAATGTTCACTTGATTAGGTGTGAAAAACTATTAATAATATTTTTTTCGTTTTGTAGCTAAAATACTTAACAAACCAGCTAGTAGAAGTACGATGCCTACTGTTTGAGTAGGATCATTTTTGTGACCTGTATTTGGAAGTTCTTTACCCTTATTTCGGTCATCTTGCTGTTTGTTTATTTGTGTGTCAGGGTTTTCTTTTTCTAGTTCTTCAGAAGTTCCTTTACCATGTGTGTCAGGATTTCCTTTTTCTAGTTCTTCGGAAGTTCCTTTACCATGTGTGTCAGGATTTCCTTTTTCTAGTTCTTCGGAAGTTCCTTTACCATGTGTGTCAGGATTTCCTTTTTCTGGTTCTTCAGAAGTTTCTTTCCCTGTTTCCTCTTCTTTATTAGGAGGAGTAATTTGTTTATCATCTCCACCGGATGAAGAATCGATTTTTTTATTTGAAACTGTAATTTGTAGTGGTGCAGCTTGAGCTTTTTCAATTGTAAAGTTTATTGGTGATGCATCTAATTGATAACCTTTAGGAGCCTTCGTTTCAATAAACTGATAGTCTCCCGGACGTAAATCAGAAACAGAAATTTTGCCATCTTTATCAGTAGTTAAATCAGTGCGAACGTCGTGCCCGTTCATATCGACGATTTTAAATACTGCATCTTTAAGGACAGAACCGTCAAAGTCATCCACTTTAGAAAGTTCAACAGCGCCTTTCGTTAAGCTATTCGTAGCGGGAACGGAAGCGATTTTTTCTTGTCCTTTTTTAACTGTGAACTTAATAGGTGTTTCGTTTAAGTCATAGTGATTAGGAGCTTTTGTTTCGATAAACTCATAGTCTCCTGGTGGTAAGTCATCCACAACTAAACGGCCGTTTTTATCGGTAGTTAAATCAGTACGGACATCGTGTCCATCCTTATTAACAATTTTAAATACCGCACCTTCAAGTGTTGTGTTTTCTTCAACATCGTCAACTTTAATTAACTCCACACTACCTTTCGTTAAGCTGTTCGTAGCTGTAACGAAGACATGTTTTGTTTGACTTCTTTCAATTGTGAACTTAATCGGCTCTTCATTTAAGTCATAATGTTTCGGAGCTTTCGTTTCAATAAATTGATAGTCTCCAGGTTGTAAGTCTTTAGCTATGATTTTTCCATCTTTATTGGTAACTAAATTCGTACGAATATCGTTACCGTTCATATCAGTAATTTTAAATACCGCACCTTCCAGTGTCTCTTTCGCATCTAGAGAGTCAACTTTCGTTAATTCCACGCCACCTTTAGTTAAGCCATTTTTAGCAGTAACGGAAACGTGAGCTGGTTGGCTTTTCTCGATAGTGAAAGGAATCGGCTTTTTATTTAAATCATAATCTTTTGGAGCTTTCGTTTCAACGAATTGATAATCTCCTGGACGTAAATTAAAAGCAGAAACTTTCCCGTCTTTATCAGTAGTTAAATCCGTGCGAACAACTTTACCTTTCGCATCAATGATGTTAAATACCGCATCAGAAAGTTTTGTGTCTGGATTTATATCATCCACTTTAATTAACTCTACTGCACCTTCAATTAAGCTGTTAGTAGCAGTGATTTGTAGCTTCTCTGCTTGGCTTTTCTTAATTGTAAATTTAAGCGGTGTACTGTCTAATTTATAGTGTTCAGGAGCTTTCGTTTCAATAAACTGATAGTCCCCTGGACGTAAATCAGGAACAGAGATTTTTCCATCTTTAACAGTAGTTAAGTCAGTACGAACATCATTGTTTTTGTCATCAACAATTTTAAATACTGCGCCTTCAAGAGCTGTACCGTCGATATCATCCACTTTAGAAAGCTCTACCGCACCTTTTGTTAAACTATTTTTAGCAGTAACAGAAATCGGTTCAGCTTGTCCTTTTTCAATTGTGAAAGGAATCGGTTCTTTATTTAAATCGTAATGTTTCGGAGCATTCGTCTCGATGAATTGATAATCACCAGGACGTAAGTTAGAAACGCTAATTTTACCTTGTGAATTTGTAGTAAGCTTCTCGCGAATTACAGTACCCTTCATATCAACAATGTTAAATACTGCGCCTTCAAGAGTAGTACCATCGATGTCGTCCACTTTAGTAAGGTCCACGCCGCCTTTTGTTAAACTATTTTTCATAGTAACAGTAGCGATATCTTTCTGGCTTTTCTCAACTGTAACTACAATTGGCTTTTTGTCTAAATCATAATGTTTCGGAGCCGTTGTTTCGACAAATTGATACGTACCAGGACGTAAGTTTTCAACAATGATTTTTCCTTCACTGTTCGTTTTTAAATCCGTTTTAAGTACTTTCCCGTTTTGATCTAGTAAATTAAACACAGCATCGGCAAGTTTTGTTTGATCGTTTAAATCATCAACTTTAATTAATTCGATACTACCTTGTTTTAAACTATTTTTAGCAGTTAAAGAAATAGTTTTCTTCTGTCCTTTTTCAATAGTGAAATGGATTGGTGTTTCATCTAAAACGTAATGCTTAGGAGCTTCTGTTTCGATGAATTGGTAATCACCAGGACGTAGGTCGTTAATTTCGATCTTCCCTTTACTATTTGTAACAAGGTCTTTATGAATTACAGTACCCTTCATATCAACAATGTTAAATACTGCACCTTCAAGGGTAGTGCCATCGATGTCATCTACTTTAGAAAGTTCCACTGCACCTTTTGTTAGGGCGTTTTTAGCCGTAACATGAAGAGTTTCAGTTTGGCTTTTCTTAATTGTAAATTCGATCGGTTTTTTATTTAAATCGTAATGTTCAGGAGCTATTGTTTCCACGAATTGATACGTACCAGGACGTAGATTTTCAACAGTAATTTTTCCTTCATCATTTGTTTTTAAGCCTTCTTCAACTAGTTCTCCGTCTGCATCTAATAAATTAAATACAGCATTAGCGAGCTTTGTATCAGTATCAATATCGTCAATCTTTGTTAATTCCACGCTACCTTTTTTTAACGTGTTTTTACCTGTAACAGTAATTTTTTTCGTTTGGTTTCGTTCAATTTTAAATGGAATCGGTGTCTCATCTAACACATAATGTTCAGGAGCAGCTGTTTCAATAAACTGATAGTCTCCTGGACGTAAATTAGAAACAGAAATTTCACCATTGTCGTCTGTAACAAGGTTTGTGCGAACTTCTTTACCGTCCATATCAACAATTTTAAATACTGCATCTTTCAGCATTTTACGATCGATGTCATCAATTTTCGTTAATGTGACTGCACCTTTCTTTAAGCTGTTAGTAGCAGTAACGGTAATGTTTTCTTGTTGACTTTTTCCGATAGTGAACGGAATAGGGCTTTTGCTTAAATCATAGTCTTTTCGAGCTTTTACTTCAATAAATTGATAGTCACCCGGGCGTAAATCAGAAGCAGAAACTTTACCCTGTTCATCAGTAGTTAACCCTTTACGAACGACCTTTTTCGTATCATGAGCATCAACAATTATAAATTCTGCACCTTTAAGTGTAACGCCATCAACGTCATCTACTTTAGTTAAAGTAACGCCACCTGTAAGTAAACTGTTTTTTACAATTACAGGGACTGGCAGATCATCCTTGCTACCTTTTTTAATCGTGAACTTAATAGGTGTTTGATCTAATTTATAATGTTCAGGAGCAGCTGTTTCAATAAATTGGTAATCTCCTGGTGCTAAATCAGGAATAACTAGTACTCCATAATCATCTGTTTTTAAATCTTTCGCAATTTCTTTGCCAGTTGCGTCTTGTAATGTGAACACCGCGCCGGCAAGAGCAATACTACTTTCCACATCATCTTCTTTAATAAGTTTAACTTTTCCTTTCGTTAAACTATTTTTAAATGTAAGTGGAAGAAGTTTTTGTTGTCCTTTTTCGATTGTAAATTCAATTGGTTCTACATTTACATCGTAATAAGTTGGGGCCTTTGTTTCGATAAGTTTATAGTTACCAGGACGTAAGTCATCTACAACTAACATTCCTTTACTATTTGTAACAAGTTCCGTACGAACAACTTCATTCGTATCTCTATTAACAATTTTAAATACTGCACCTTCAAGTGTTTCCTTTTCATCCGCGGCATTCACTTTTGTTAATTCAATACCGCCTTTTGTTAAGCTGTTTTTAGCAGTAACAGTAATTGGTGAAGTTCCTTGACTTTCTTTAATTGTGAACTCGATAGGCGTTGTATTTTTATCGTAATACTTTGGTGCTGTTACTTCGATAAATTTATAATCGCCAGGGCGTAAACCAGTAGCGATAGCTTTACCATCCACACCAGTTTTTACATTTTCGCGAATGACTTTCTTTTCATCATTAGCATCAACAATTTTAAATACAGCACCTTCAAGAGTTGTACCATCGATATCATCAACTTTCGTTAATTCAACATCTCCTGGTTTTAAAGCATTTTCAGCTTTCACAAGTAGAGTTTCTTTCTGACTTCTATCGATTGTAAATTCAATAGGTTCTGCTCGTAAAACGTAATGTTCAGGAGCAGATGTTTCAATAAATTTATACGTACCAGGACGTAAATTACTAACTTTAAATTTCCCTTTTTTATCGGTAGTTAAGTTAGTGTGAGGGGGAACTTCATTATTATTAGCATCGACAAGTTTGAATACTGCACCTTCTAGCGGCTTTTTCTCACCAAACTCATCAACTTTTAATAATTCGACTTCGCCTGTTTTTAAACTGTTTGTTGCCGTAACAGTAGCAAAAGACTTTTGGCTTTTATCGATTGTAAACTCAATAGGGTTTGCATTTAACACATAATCCTTAGGAGCTTCTGTTTCAACAAATTTATACGTACCAGGCTCTAAGTCTTTAACAGTTACTTTACCATCTGCGCCAGTTTCTACATTTTCACGAATGACTTTCTTTTCATCATTAGCATCAACAATTTTAAATACAGCACCTGCAAGAGTAGTTTTATTATCGATATCATCAATTTTTGTTAAAGTGACGCCACCTTTAATGAGGTGATTCGTTGCTGTAACAGTAACTGCTTTCTTTTGACTTTTTACAATTGTAAACTCAATTGGTTTTTTATCTATGTCATAGTGTTCAGGTGCTTTTTCTTCAACAAATTGATAGTCTCCAGGACGTAAATCTTTTGCTTCGATTTGTCCTTGATCATTTGTCGTTAATTTTCTATAGCCAGGGATTATTTTGTTATTTCGGTCTCTTACACTGAACTCCACGCCTGCTAAAGTTTTTCCATCTTTATCGACTTTTGTTAAAATGGCCGATCCTGGAATCAAACTGTTTGTTGCAGTTCGGTTTATTACTGTTGTTTGATCTTCCTCGATTTTAACCTCAATCAGTCGATCATCTAATTTATAATGTTCAGGAGCCTTTGTTTCTTTTAAGTAGTACGTTCCTGGTTTTAAATTATCTACAATAATTTGTCCTTTGTCATTTGTTGTTAATTCTTTATGTTCAGGAATGACTTGTTTGTTTTGATCTAGTAAAGAGAAAACAGCATGTTCAAGTTTTTTCCTACTCTTAGCATCAGTCTTTGTAAGTACTACTTTCCCGACAAACTTCTTATTTGTAAGGGTATATTTTGTAATTTCGTCAGAACCTAGCTCAACAAGTATACCTTCTCTTAATTCTTTACTAATTACATAACCTTTAGGTGCTTTCGTTTCTTTAATCATATATTTATCGCGTCGTAAGTTGTTAAACTTAGCGACACCGTCATCACCTGTTGTAATTGGTCGAATAGCGGTTGTACCTGTTTGATCATATAAAGTAAATTCTGCTCCGGCTAATGGCACTGTTTGATCTTTATCATCAACCTTTATAATTTGAAGGCTTCCGCGTCCTTTACTAGCAGAACCACCTCCAGATCCAGAAGATACTTTAACTTCAACGAACTTAACATCTTCCACTTTCGTTAATGTTAAACGATGACCAGTAATCGTCGCTTTATTACTTACCCTTTCATTATGGTCTGCATTAATGAGTGAGCGGTATTCTAAAATATAAGCTTGATCAATGGTATGAAGGAATTCAACTTTAAACTGTTGTTTCCCCGTATCGTTGTCTGTTATTACTTTGAGTTTATAGTCTGTTCCTTCTTTTAATTCATTTGCTGTATCTTTTGTTAAAGTTCCATCTACGGCTACCGTTGTCGGATATAGATGGAATGACTTTTCATCTAGCATTTGATTATCTGTCGGCTCATCTGTTACGACAGCATTTTCAATAGTTGACTGACTGGCATTAATAGAAACACTCCAATCAATATACTTGTCATTTTGTTTCGCTGTTTTCGTAACACCGCTACCACCGTTTGTAATCTCAAACGCACCATGGATAGTAGTAACAGTTTTCGATCCATCTTTTAAATCGGCATAATTATCGTAGCGCTTATTAATTTGTTCACCTGCAAGTGAAGTTTTAAAGCTAATATGGTAAGCCGTTTTAATTTCATTTTTAAAATGAATCGTTAATGTATTGTTATTATCTTTTGTTGGAGTTTCTATCGTATATTCGCTAGATGGAACAGGATCACCTACTTCAAATCCATGTGCACCACCAGTTAATTTCATATGTCGAACTTCAATAGATTCTGGTATTAATTTTTGGTTATCTCTTAATACGTCAACGATAGAAGGGTCCTTAATCGTCATATTATTATAGTTAAAACCTATGTCCCATTTAATTTCTTTCGTTTGGGCATTATAAGAACCGTATTTAAAGCCGTTTCCTTTTGTATAGCCGTCAGGATTGAATGTATCATCGGATGAACTCTTTTTATTGTCACCATTTACATCTTTCCATGATAAATTTGCTGTATTTTTGAACGATTTATTATCCTTCTCTTTGGATAGATTCTCGTAATTAAAGTCTGTTGTGTATGTGATAGTTAAAGTTTTATCCATATTAGACTTGTAAATACCAGCTAGTTTCACTTCGAATCCTTTATCGGTTACATGAAGTGTGTAGTCATGCCCTAATTTAAGTTCATTTGATCCGTCAGTAATCTTGAAACTATTTTCCTGTAACGTTAGACCACCAAAGTCAAACGTATCTTTGATAACAGCATCGTTTAACACGTAGTTGTTATCATTTACAATAATTGTCCATTTTGTTGTTTTCGCATTGTAATCTGTATCGCCTGCATTTTTATTATGTTTCTTTATGATGTTTTGTTGTTGTAATGTAACTTTGTTTGTTTTACTTGAACCACCATCTGCAATAATTTTATTTTCGATTTCGCCATCTGCGATGACATCACCCGCGGCCTTTGATGTGTAAGTAATTACGTAGGCACTATCAATATCAGTAGTAAACTGTAAATCAAATCCCTCAGTCGTTTCTTTTACTGTGAAGTTTGTAGCATCGTCACCAGTGACAATTTGTCCACTATCATTATAAGAAGCGTTTTTTACAACAATAGAACTTTGATCAATTTTATGACCCTTATCTAGAATATCTTTTAAAAGAGCAGCCTCTTTTTTGATTTTTCTTTGGTCACCGTTGTAAGTGATTGTCCATTCAATTGTTTGTGTTTTTGGGTTGTACTTACTAGTTTTCTCTAGATGTGTCCCACGTGAAACAGTTACAGTGGCATTTGCTGATACACTATTTTGATTATCACTAGTTACTTTTGCGTTGTTTTTGAAAGTTGTAACACTTTCATCTGTAATCTTTGTCGCATATTCAATTTCATATGCTTTATTCGTTTCTTTTTTAAAGGCGATATTTAATTTATCAGAGGATGAAGTAAGTTCATATTCTTCCTTAGGAACTTCTGCTCCCCGAGTTGTCTTCCCGTTAATATCTACCTCTAAATAATAAACCTTAATAGAATCTTCATTGAGACTCGCTCCATTTGGAATGTTATCTTGAAAGACTGCATTTGTAAGCTTATCTTTTGTCTTGTTCATTTCTACTTTCCAATTAATTTGATTCGTATTAATTGGTCTATCAGGTACACCTTTTTTATCTATAGATTGTGTTACTTTAGGTTTGAAATCAAGTTCGATAATAACGTCTTTTTCTTTAATAGGGAATGGGATTTGTTTTTCGGTAGTCCCTGCAATTTTTACTTCATTAAACTCCGTACGAATGTTTAAATGTCCAGCTATATCAGGATGATCTTCAACATATTCGTTAAAAGTCATCGTTACTTTGCCATCTGGCGTAACAACGAATGATCCAATCGTATGTCCTTTTCCATCTATTAAATCTTGTGTAATTGTATTGTGGACAATAAAGTATTCTGGGAGTTGGAAAGTAAAGTAATCACCTTCTTTGACGTTCAGCGATTTCAAGACTTCCCATGTAAAATCGATTTGGGTAATAGAATTTGGATTTGGACGATTATCCGTATCATTAAATGGCTTACCGTCTTTATCCGTTAATGTGACACCTGTTAAAATATTTTCTGTAATTTGCTTAGGTGATGGATCTGGATTCTCAACAGGCTGTTCTGTTGTTTTATCACCAGGATTCTCCGTAGGCTGCTCTGCATCACCGTTCTGTTGCTCTACCGCAGGTTGCTGAGCATCGCCATTCTGTTGCTCTACCACAGGTTGCTGAGCATCGCCATTCTGTTGCTCTACCACAGGTTGCTGAGCATCGCCATTCTGTTGCTCTACCGCAGGTTGCTGAGCATCGCCATTCTGTTGCTCTACCGCAGGTTGCTGAGCATCGCCATTCTGTTGCTCTACCACAGGTTGCTGAGCATCGCCATTCTTTTGCTCTACCGCAGGTTGCTGAGCATTGCCGTGCTTTTGCTCTACCGCAGGTTGTTGAGCATTGCCGTTCTTTTGCTCTACCGCAGGTTGCTGAGCATCACTATTCTTTTGCTCTTCCATAGGTTGTTGGGCAGTATCCTTATTCGTAGTAGGGGAAGCTGGGTTATCTACTTGAACAGGAACTGAAATAGACTTAGCTGTTGTGCCTAGAGGGAATGAGAGTTGAACAGATTTTGCACCAGGTTTTAAATCAGGATTGAATACTGTATCAAAATTGATTTTTCCGTTAGCACCTTTGGAATCTTTTACTTGATCATTAAATACTAGTTTCATTTTGTTATCATTTGCTGTAACAAAATATTGACCAATAATTTGTTGATCTGCCATCAGATTTCCTTGTTGATTATTTTTAACTTTTAATGCGTTAGGTATTTGGAACACTGCTGAGTCTGTTTGATGATCTTTTATTGACCAAGCATATTCTAGCTGAATGTTTGATCCTACTTGTATTAAGTTTTTAGGATTTGTTGCTTCGTCAATAATCTGATTCGTTGCATCTTTCATTTCAACAGTGTCAAATAATGAATTGCCTGTTAATGTTTCCGCTTTTACTTGATTGTATGGAAAACTAGCAAGCTGTGAAAATAGTACAAATACAATTAAACATATATTGAAAAGTTTTTTCATTGTGCCTCCTTTATGAATCCTTTTATTGCATAAAAATGCTTTGTGAAGGGATTGTTTGTCATGGATCAATGGGACTGACGTGATGCCTCCTTTACTGCGTATACTCTTTAGGTAAAGTATTCATATTTGATGCTTTGTAACGTAAAACAAAATGTATATTCTAATAATATAGGGAATGAATATACAAATTTCGACAAAAAATGTCGAATGAAATACTGATAAGGAATGATATCAGACCTTTATAGGGTACGACTTGTTACGTGGTTCTTTATAAAATAGGAACATACAAAAAATATGCAGTGAAATGCTTAAACTATTTATATTGATTTATATTCTTGCAATGTGCAAAGAATCGTTATAAAGGTAAGTTTTACGATACATGCTAACCAAAATAATGTATCCTATTGTAAAAAGTTCTTTCGTATTGAGGTAGTAATAAAATGTAGCTTGAATTTGGTCAGGATGAAGAAAATATGTACTGTCTAAAAGAGTATACAATTCGTAGATTAAAGCGAGGACAGCATTTTATAATAAATAGAATGCGTTACTTTAATCGATGCTATTAAATAAAAAAAGAAGGTACGCCCTTGATCATCTTTTATGAGAGATAATCATCAATAACCTTCGTTAAAAATTATATACGTAAATGAAAAAGAGTTCAACCGTATTGCCTCTTTTCAAAAAAGTACGTAAAAAAGAACCGCTTCCTACTAAGAAGCGGTTCTTTTTTATATTTCTGTTAAGATTATCGGCTCGCCGCGTGTTACGACAACTGTATGTTCACATTGTGCAACAAGGCTTTTATCAGGTGTAACGAATGTCCAACCATCATCGCCACGTTCGATAATGTGATCAGCTTTCATAGAAATGAATGGTTCTACAGCGATAACAAGACCGTCTTTTAGAAGCGCATTATCCATTGGGTCAAAGTAGCTTAAAATGTGGTTTGGTGCTTCATGTAAGCTAAGACCAATACCGTGACCAGTTAAGTTTTGAATTACATTATATCCATTTTTATGTGCAAAGTTTGAAACAGCACGACCAATTTGGTTTTGTTTGGAACCAGCTTTCACCTTTTTCATTGCTGCCCAAAATGCATCAACCGCTGCTTGGCAAAGCTTTTCTTTTGCTTCATCTTCTCCAAGTACAAATGAAATACCTGTATCTGCATAATAGCCATCAAGTGCAGCAGATACGTCGACATTTACTAAATCGCCTTCTTTTAATACGCGATCTCCTGGAATACCGTGAGCAACTTCTTCGTTTACACTAATACAAGTTACGCCTGGGAAATCATATTCTTTTTCAGGTGCAGAAATAGCACCATGCTCATCTAATACTTTTTTACCGATCAAATCAAGCTCTTTCGTTGTCATACCTGGCTTCGCTTCTTTTTTCATTTCTTCACGTGCAAGTGCAACGATGCGGCCGATTTTTCGTAAGCCTTCTAAATCTTGTTCATTACGAATAATCATGAAAACCACTGTCCTTCCTCGAATATATATCTTACCCGATTGTATCATGTTTATTTTCGTCCTGCTACTCGCTTGCGGTATGTAGGTTGATTCCTCTCATAAGGAATATATGACAATTGTCATATCGATGTCATGACGCATCATACTGTTTCCTAAGTTTTCCAAGTAATACAATGTAAATATAAGAAACAGCGGGGGTGGAGAGATGGAAAAGATTATAGAAGTAAATGGTGTTTCTAAAACATTTAAATATAAAAAGGCAGTAAATAACGTCTCATTTTATGTGAATAAAGGAGAAATTGTAGCACTACTTGGACCGAATGGTGCAGGGAAAACGACGACGATGTCGATGATGCTGGGATTAAAGGATCCGACGGAAGGAACTGTTTCTATATTTGGAAAGAGTCCCAAACATAGAGATGTTCGTAATAGCCTCGGTGCGATGTTACAAGAAGTAAGTGTCATTGATAGCATTACGGTGGAAGAGGCAATTGAGTTATTCCGTAGTTATTATACGAATCCGGTAGCGAAAGAAATGTTGCTACAGTTATCAAATTTAGAATCGGAGCGAAAGCAAAGATGTGAGAAATTATCAGGAGGTCAAAAGAGAAGGTTAAATTTTGCACTCGCACTTGCAGGAAATCCAGATTTGCTATTTTTAGATGAGCCGACGGTTGGAATGGATATTACGTCCCGAAGAATGTTTTGGGAAACGATTCGAAAGTTAGCAAGTGAAGGGAAAACAATTATTTTAACGACGCACTATTTAGAAGAAGCGGATGCATTGGCGAATCGTATTTTATTGTTTGCAAATGGAAAGATTATCGCAGACGGTACACCAGATGAGATGAAAGCGACGATTTCACGAAAAACAATTACATTTTATTCGAAGGAACGTATTCCTGCAAAATTATTAAAAGAGTTACCAAGCGTAACAGAAGTACAATCAAACGAAGGCCACTTCACTTTAATAACTGAAGATACGGATGCAACCTTAAAAGCAATTTATGAAAAGAACTTACCTGTAACAAATATTTCAGTTGAACGTGGAAGTTTTGATGAAGCATTTGAACAGTTTGTCGCAAATCAGAAGGGGGAAATCGCATGAAAGCTTTATGGATGCAATGCAAAATAGAAATTTTACGTACGTTCCGCAATAAATTATTTATCTTTTTCTCATTATTAATGCCAGTTATGTTTTACTACATTTTCACTAATGTTATTCAAGTGCCACAAAACGGAGATGCTTGGAAAGCGCATTATTTAATCTCAATGGCGACGTTTAGTATTGTAGGGACAGCACTTTTTAGTTTCGGTGTAAGGATTTCTCAGGAAAAAGGGAAAGGGTGGACACATTTGTTGAAAATTACACCACTTCCAGAGGGAGCGTATATAACAGCAAAGATCATCGCTCAAACAGTCGTGAATGCTTTTTCAATCTTAGTTATTTTTATCGCAGGAATATTAATTAATCATGTTGAGTTAACAGTAGGGCAATGGATTGGTGCTGGATTATGGTTGTTGTTAGGTGTAACACCATTTTTAGCATTAGGAACAGTAATAGGTTCTATTAAGAAGGCGGATGCAGCAGCGGGTTTAGCGAATATTTTAAATATGAGTTTAGCTGTAATTGGCGGTCTATGGATGCCAATCGAAGTATTCCCGAAAATATTAAGATCTATCGGTGAATGGACACCAACATATCACTTCGGAAGTGGTGCATGGGATATTGTAGCTGGAAAATCGGTTGGTTGGGAAAATATCACGGTATTAGGAGGTTATTTCCTTATATTTGTTGTAATATCAATATATATAAGAAAAAGACAGGAAGCGGTATAAATGATAGAGAAGAAGAGGATTGAGATTTTTCCGAAACATATGGGTTTCTTTCCGTATATGTTTCTCGTGTATTTATTATTTCCGATTTACCATTTATCGCAGGCATCAGGGTGGAAGCTTGTAATTGGAAGCGGTATGTTGATAGTTTTTATTATCACATACCGTCAGCTTTATTTTGTGCAGAGAACGTTTGTTTTTTGGGCATGTATTCAAATGGTACTCATTTTTTTATTTGCTTTATTTTACAACCCCTTCATGATATTTTTTGGTTTTTTCACAGCAAGTGCGATAGGGTTTGCACCAAATAAGAAAGTGTTTCGAGTGTTGTTAAGTTTGTTAGCTGTAATGCTTGGAAGTTTTATATTTGTAAATATGAATCAAATAACAACTACGAGTTTAGTAAATATTGTTCCGATGTTTATTTTAATGCTACTTACACCATTTGGAATGCGTAATTTTAATCAAAAAAAGATGTTAAGAAATCAATTAAACGAAGCGAATGAGCAAATTAAAGATTTAGTGAAACGTGAAGAGCGGCAACGAATTGCAAGAGATCTTCATGATACGTTGGGGCATACGTTATCACTCATTACTTTAAAGAGTCAGCTCGTGGAGAAATTAATTGTAAAAAATCCGGAGCGTGCAAGTGCGGAAGCAAAGGAAATTACACAAACATCTCGTACTGCTTTAAAGCAGCTAAGAGAATTAATTTCGGATATGCGTATGATTACAGTAGAGGAAGAGCTAGAGCAAATAAGGGCGATCTTACAAGCGGCTAATATCGAATTAGAAGTAAAGCAGGAAGCGAGTTCGAGTTCGTTATCACCTATTGAACAAAATATTTTAGGAATGTGTTTACGTGAGGCTGTGACGAATGTTGTAAAACATAGTAAGGCGACAAATTGTACAGTTTCTGTAATAGAATCACAAGGTGAGCTAATTTTGAAAGTAGAAGATAACGGAATCGGTTTAGCAGATCAAAACCACGATGGAAATGGCATTCGTGGTATGAAGGAGCGCATCGCTCTTATTGATGGGTTTGTTGAACTGGCCACAATCAATCCAGGGACACTATTAATAGTAAAAGTACCGGTTGTTATTCGAACAGGAAAAGATGAGGTGAGGGCATGATTCGAATTATTATTGCAGAAGATCAGCGGATGCTTCGTGGTGCATTAGGAGCCTTGCTTGATCTAGAAGATGATATCGAAGTAATTGGGCAAGCTGCGAACGGGGAAGAGGCACTAAAACTAATTGAATCGTTACAACCTGATGTAAGCATTATGGATATTGAAATGCCAATTCAAAGCGGATTAGATGTTGCGGAAACATTAAAGAAAGAAAAATCAGCATGTAAAGTAATGATTTTAACAACATTTGCGCGTCCTGGTTATTTTGAACGAGCAATGAAAGCTGGCGTACAAGGATATTTATTAAAGGATAGCCCGAGTGAAGATTTAGCTGCATCGATTCGTAACGTAATGAAAGGAAAGCGAGAAGTCTCTCAAGATTTAATGTTCGGCTTATGGCAGGAGCAAAATCCGTTATCAGATCGCGAAAAGGAAGTATTGCTACTTGCGAAAGAAGGAAAGACTGCAAATGAAATTGCGAAGACACTGTATCTTTCACCTGGCACAGTGCGTAATTATATTTCTGAAGTATTAACGAAGCTCGATGCGAAAAATAGAATTGAGGCCATTACAATTGCAGAAGAAAAGGGATGGATATGAAAAGAAGTTTACCTATGAGTGGTAAACTTCTTTTTTCTTATAAACAACGGTTTCATTAGAGAATTCCGTCTCAGATGAATCGATTGGAATTTGAAGAGTAGTACGTAATGAAGATTTTACTTCATTTTTCGACAAAAAATTTGTTATAGTTAGATTAGGGTATTGGTCTAAATCTTGGACAACCTTGCCACTAACAGTTGTAATTACTCCATTTTTATCTACTTTTCTATATGTTTTATAGTTTTTGTAAGTTTGTGCAAGGCGAACTTCGGTTTAATTTTCTTTTGTTTCTTTATTTGTAGGTTGGGAATCTACATTCATTTCAGTTGTCATTCACCCTTGTTGAGCTTTAGCCTCGTTTATCTCACCCCTTAAATACTTTTTCGCCATATTTTTCGTATCATTTTGAGGTTGTGTAATTTTTTAAGCGTTAAACTAGGCTAAGCAATTTCAATTTTTACTTCATTTTTATCTAGTTCTTGGGTGTGAATAGCTTCTGCTGATAAAGGATAAAGAAGACCGAATGTAACGAAGGCACGGGCAAATTTTCTATAATTTATCTATAAAACTACTAATCTATTATTGTATGTGAGATGGATTGTATGAAGAATTTGCCGAATTTTATATATATTATGCATTATTTCATATCAAAAATTGTCGAATTCACATTATGGTAGTGGTATGACAACTTAACAAATTAGATTGTTATAATGGGATGGTGAGTAAGTATGCACGCAGAAAAATTAGGAAGTGAAATTAAGAAGATTAGGGTAATGAGGGGATTAACACAAAAACAGTTATCCGATAACATATGTCATCAATCGGAAGTGAGTCGAATTGAATCGGGCGCGGTATACCCAAGTATGGATATATTACAAGGTATCGCAGCAAAATTACAAGTTCCCATTATTCACTTTTATGAGGTACTTATTTATTCTGATATTGAAAGAAAAAAACAGTTTAAAGATCAAGTCATTATGCTGTGTAAGCAAAAAAAATATAAAGAGATTTATAATAGAGTATGGAATGAGCTAAAAAAGGAAGAATATCATCCTGAATTCCAGCAGTTTCTTCAATGGCAATATCATGTAGCAGCATACATATTGAAGAAAATTGATTACGAATATTGTATTTTAGAATTGAAAAAATTGTTAAATCAACAATTAGCTGGAATAGACGTATACCAAAATCTCTATATAGAAAATGCAATTGCAAATATTTATGCTGAAAATAATTATTTTAAGAAAAGTATAGAGTTATTTGAAGATATATTAAAACAATTAGAGACATTGCATGATAATGAAGAATTCGACGTGAAGGTAAGATATAATCATGCAAAAGCATTATACTTAGACGAGCAATATGAAGGGTCACTTTATCAAGTAAATAAAGCAATTGAAATATCATGCCGAATTAATAGTATGGCATTAATTGGACAGCTATATTATCAAAGAGGCGAATGCCTAGGAAAATTGGGGTATGATGAGGCAGAGATTGAAGATGCATATAAAAAGGCAAGTTTCTTTTTTGATATATTAGAAATGCATGCATATAAAGAAGCGCTCGCAGATAAAATCAGTAGATAGATAACCTAAAAAATGGATATGCATAATTGCATAGGATATGGATAAATTTTCATGATATATTAAAATAAAAAATGTGGGTGATGGAATATGAAGAAACTACTTATTGGTAGTCTATTAACGTTAGCAATGGCATGGGGTATTTCATTAGGTGATACAGCATTAGAGAAAAGCCAAGTAATTTCTCATAATGATCAAGAGGTACAATTAGCTGGAGATCTACCTTTTGAATATTAAAAAACAACCGTCTTACTTAGACGGTTGTTTTTTTGTGTAGTAACATCCAAACGTCTTTACTAGAAACAGGCTTGCTAATAAGGAATCCTTGAATGTGGTCACAGTTTTGTTCATATAAAAACTTCCATTGTTCTTCCGTCTCTACACCTTCTGCAATAACTTCTAAATTTAGTTCTTTAGACAGTGTAATGATGGAGGAGATAATCGCTTCCTCTAAAGGACTATTTGTAATTCCGCAAATAAACTCTCGAGCAATTTTTAATGTGTTGATTGGGTATTTTGTTAAATAAGCTAAAGAACTATAACCAGTTCCAAAGTCATCGATTGAAATTTGAATACCGAGATTTTGAAGCTGTTCTAGTTTGGAAATGACAGATTGATTTTGATTAATTGCGATACTTTCTGTGATTTCGATATCTAGTGCTTCTGATTTTAGTTCGGTTTCTTCTAACACTTTTGAAATAGTAGGGATTAAATCTGCATGGTTAAATTGAACAACAGATAAATTCACACCAACTTTTAAGTGAGAAAAACCTTGATTATGCCATCTTTTTGCCTCTAAGCAAGCCGTACGTAAAATCCAATTTCCAAGTTCAATAATAAATCCGGTTTCCTCCGCTAGAGGAATGAATTGGGCAGGAGACACGATGCCGAGTTTTGGGTGCTTCCAACGAATTAATGCTTCAAAACCGATAATTTGTTTTGTTTTCGTGCTTACTTGTGGCTGATATTCAAGGAAAAATTCATTTTGTTGTAATGCTTTTGCAAGTTCGCCTTCTAAGAATTGAATTTCATTTTGGGCGATACTCATTTCTTTTGAGAAGAAAACAAATCTGTTTTTCCCATTTGCTTTCGCGCGATACATAGCCATATCGGCATTTTTCATTAATTCAGTAACATCGGTTCCGTAATCAGGATACATGGCAATACCGATACTCGGTGTAATAGATAGTTCTTCGTCTTTAATGAAGAATGGTTTGTTTAAAATGGTTAAAATTTGTTCAGCTATAAAAGCAGCACTTTTTTCTGAGTACATATCTGGTAATAGAATTGTAAACTCATCTCCGCCTTGGCGAGCAACGATATCCTTCGAACGCAAGCAACTGCGTAACCTTTTTGCTACTTCAATTAATAATAGATCTCCGACGTCGTGACCAAGTCTATCGTTAATTTTTTTGAATCGATCTAAATCAAGGAACATGACGGCAACATCATTTGCGCTAGTTTGAGCTATATTTAAAATGTTCTTTAAATCTTTTTCAAACTTTCGGCGATTTGGTAATCCAGTCAGTGCATCATGAAAGGCTAAATGTTCTACTTGTTTTTGTTTTTCATATAAAGTTGTAATATCACGTGCTATGCCGAACATCCCAACAACTTCTTTGTTTATGAAAGTAGGGATGAGTGTAACGTGAAGGTAATAGTAGTAGCCTTCTTTTTCTTTTGTGCGAACTTCTAAAGTTTGTGGTCTACCTTCTTTTGTTATTTGTAAAGCTTTCTTTAGTAGATCATGGTCTTTTGAGTCAATAAAGTGTAGAAGAGAATAGCTTTCTACTTCACAATAGTAGGCAGTAAATAAGCTTTCACAAGCTGTATTAGATTGTTGGAAAATACCATCCATATTTAAAGAGAAAACGGCATCAGGATGATCTTCGAATAATGATTTATAGCGTTGTTCACTCTTTGATAACGCAGATGCACCCTCTTCTACTTTGCCTTCTAGTTGTGTAGTCAACTGTTCATATGTATCGATTAGTGCTTGATTATCTTTCCACATGTAAAGTTGTCGTAGGAATAATAAGATGAGTGATAATACTAGACCGATTAGCATGAACTTATCATCCCAAGGTTGAATAAGAATAAAGGAAAAAGTAATGATTATACTGAAATAGGGTAATATAAAGCGCACATAATCAAATCGATAATACTTTGTTTTCGTTTCATGCTGCATTGGTTTGTCCAAAATGTATAGTATGGAAGATAAACCAATTAATAAAATTGAAGCAGTATGTACTAAATAAGAGACTTCAGAAGAAGTTTTCATCCCCATGTTTAGTTGGAACAGATGTATATACCCGTACACAAGTATGATAGTAAAACCGATAATTAATGAAATTCTGCTAGCAGAATATTGTTCTCGTCTATATAGGCTAATAACGGCGTAAATTACTAATGCTTGTGCAATAAAATATCCAATTAAAACCCAGTGATCTGTTGTTAACATACGAAAGCTTGAGAGGTCCAAAATAAAAGTTAAGGTAAAATAAATATTCATAATAACAATAAAGATGCTATCGAATGAAAATTGAGCAAGGCCTCTAATAGAGTAATGTTTTATGAATTTGATAGCAAACCCAGAAAAGAGCAAAATATATTGTATGATGAAAAAGGGCAATGCCTTATATGAGAATATGACTTGATCATATATAGAAAGTGAATGAAGGAATAAAGTTATTTCCATAGTTAGTCCGCATATGCAAGTGCAGAGTAATAAAACCCAAAATAATTTATCACTACGCTTCATTTTCTTAATAGCTTTATATAAGCAATAGCAAGAAAAGAGTGCAGCAAAACAAAATAAGAAGAGAATTCCAATTTCTTTTATATTCAAGTCCTTAGGGATAAGAAATATCCAAAGGGAAAATATAATTATATACATCGTGACAAAGTGTACATATTTTTTTTGATTAATCATATTATGGCTCCGTTTCAATAAAGTTGAATCGCAGGTGGAAAATGCTAATTCCAATCATAGCATATACAATAGGTTGTTTTTTACTATAAAAATTACTTTTTTTGAAAAAAATAGCTCAACATTACAATTTACCATTGTAATGTTGAGCTATTTACTCTTTTTATCCCTCTTATAGAGGATAATTCATGTATTAATTGCAACATTGCTAAATCTTTCTGTTTACTTTCAATCATAATATCGAAATTATGGTTGATTTTTTTTGCAATGTGTAAGAAAGGCTTAATAAACTCTAAATCAATATATTCAGAGTGAGCCCTAAATTCTTTTTTTGATTTAGGGGAGGAAATGTGAACTTTAGGAGGGACATTTGTATGTGACCAAGTTTCAAAAATTGCAGGGAGTAACACTTCTAGCGGTTCCTCGCAAAGGTTTGCCATGTGATGATGATAATCAAATACAAATGGAATCTTTTCTTTTTGGCAAATCGATAAAGTTTCAACAGTTGTATATGTTTTATCATCATTTTCAAGCGTCATTTGCTCTTTTATATGTGCAGGAAGTTTTTTTATGTTTTCATGGAAACGTCCAACTGCTTGTTCTTTATTTCCATAGGCACCACCTACATGGATGTTAATATAAGAAGAATCTGCAATTCCTATTGCATCTAATACTTTATAATGATAGGCCATATCTGTAATAGCGTTAGTTGTAATATGTGGCTTGTCGCTTGTAAATAGCGTAAATTGATTTGGATGAAAACTTACTCGTAAATTGTGTTCTTTAATTAATGCCCCAATTTTACGCCAAAGCGGTGTAAATGCCCCGATATAATCAAACTCGACTTCGGGATGCGTTGCAAGTGGGACGATGGAAGAAGATAAGCGATATAATGGAATTTCATGCGCTATATTGTAATGAAGAATACGTATTGTATGCTCGAGATTTTGCTGTGTAACATCGTATAATTTATCTTCTCGTTCTTGTTTATTAAGCTTTTGAAAGCTTGTAAATGTCATCGTTTTAGCCGGAGAACAGTCCCAGAGTGCCATTGCATGTGAGACATATCCGAAACGCATAATCATAATGAATACATCTCCTTTATCCATTATCTTTCCTATAGAAAGAAAGCAAGTATCGTTCCTACGCATTCTTTTCCCCTATCAATAAGAGAATGCGGGCTAACATCTTTAAAGGAAAGTAATGACGCATTTTCTAAATCTTCATGGAATTTGTTTTTTACTGTTTGTATAAAATGTTTATCATATAAAAGGCAGTTGATTTCATGGTTAATATATAAACTTCTCATATCAAAGTTTGCAGTTCCAATATCACAAATATAATCATCGACTATAATAACTTTAGCGTGAAAAAAACCTTGTTGAAATGCGTAAATATTACACCCAGCTTGTATTAACTTTCGACAATATGGGAATTTTGCTTCGCGAACAAGGGCGTGATCCGCTTTTTCTGGAACGAGAACCGTGATTTGGACCCCACGTTTTCGCGCTTTTAATAATGCATTCATAATTTTCTTCCCAGGAATGAAATATGGTGTACCGATAAAGAGTTCTTTTTCCGCACTTTCGATTAAATGTAAAAATGTATTTTGCAAATAGGCACCATCAGTAGGGATAAAACGATGTAGAATGATTCCTGGTTGTTGCTTAGGAAAATAAAGAGGTGAATCTAATAAATTTTGGTTCGTATCGTCGAGCCAATCATGTAAAAATTGCTTTTGTAAATCTTGTATTCCTTCTCCTGTAAGGCGTAAATGATAATCGCGCCATAATCCTAATTTTTGATTATGCCCTAAATATTCTTCTCCAATATTAAACCCACCAATATAACCAATTTTCCCGTCAATAACTGTAATTTTTCTATGGTTTCTTTGATTTGCAGAAAAGAACGGAAAAGGAAATTTCACTTTATGACAAAATGAAAAAGAGACGCCGTGTTTTTGTAGGGAACGAATTGCCTCGTTTGATAAATAATGGCTTCCCAATCGATCGAGTAAAAGTCTTACTTCAATTCCTTCCTGTGCCTTATTGATAAGTAACTTTAAAAATTCACGACTGATTTTATCGTTTTTTACAATGAAGAATAAAACGTGCACATGGTGCCTTGCTTGTTGTATATCAGTAAATAAAGCATCATATAAATCTTGCCCGTATGTATAAAGGTGAAAATTACTTTGACGTAAAGGGAAAGTACGAGAGCGCACACGCTTTAAATGAAGAATCCTCCCATATAAAAGGTCAATTGTGATCCAAAGAGTAACGCATATTAACAAGAGAGATAAGAAGAACATAAGTGAATTCCCTCCTTTGCATTCTTTTCGCCTTCATTTTACTGGCTGCCCGGAAAATCCCGATTGGCTTCACCTTATCCCATATTAAGGGGCGGTAAGCCTCCTACTTAAAAATTAGGCTTACTTAAAGGAATCAGGCGAGAGGAAACAACCCCCTACGGATTAAAGTTTCACTTTATAGTTTCACCGAAATAAACAGCTTTATTAAAAAATATGTTGTTGTATAACAAAAAACTGTTGACTGAATGCTCACTCATTATATAATGAAGACAGGGGATAAAATTCAGAAAATTATATGTTTTCGAAGATTCTAAAAAAAAGAAAGAGGGCTTACAAAGAGAGGGGTAGCATAAAAATGAATAGCTTACTGATCATTAATTGGCTGGCTGCCATTGCTGTTATTGCTTATGCGGGATATTTGTTTGTGTATCTTATACGGACGAGGATGGCCTACATACAGTTAGGAAAAAAGATTGAATTTGACCGTCGTTTTAAAGAGCGTTGGGATCTCCTTAAGGTCAATGTTTTCGGTCAGAAAAAGCTGCTGAAAGATAAGAAGAGCGGCATTATTCACGTTATGTTCTTTTACGGATTTATTCTTGTCCAATTTGGAGCAATTGACTTCGTTTGGAAAGGACTCGCACCAGGATCACATCTTCCACTTGGACCACTATACCCTGCATTTACATTCTTCCAGGAAATTGTCACACTTGTTATTTTAATTGCAGTCTTTTGGGCTTTTCATAGACGTTATGTTGAGAAGCTAGTTCGTTTAAAACGTAATTTCAAATCAGGCCTTGTTCTTATCTTTATTGGTGGCTTAATGATTTCTGTGCTACTCGGTAATGGGATGGGAATTATATGGCACGGCGAGGAGCTTTCATGGAGTGAACCGATCGCTTCTGCAATCGCTTACGTTTTCTCGGGAATAAATGAAACCGCAGCCATTTCTGTGTTCTATTTCTCTTGGTGGGTGCATCTACTAATTTTGTTAACGTTTTTAGTGTATGTTCCACAATCAAAACACGCGCATTTAATTGCGGGACCAGTTAACGTTTTCTTCGGACGTCTTTCAAATCCAGGGAAACTTGAAAAGATTGACTTTGAAGATGAAACGCAAGAAACATTTGGTGTTGGTAAAATCGAAGACTTTAGACAAAATCAGCTTATTGATTTATACGCTTGCGTAGAGTGTGGTCGCTGTACAAATATGTGCCCGGCAACAGGGACAGGGAAAATGTTATCGCCGATGGATTTAATTTTAAAACTTCGCGATCATTTAACTGATAAAGGAGCAGCAGTGACATCAAAAGCACCGTGGGTTCCAGTAGTTGCTTTTAATAATACACAAGGAAATCAGTTAGCGATGATGACAGCTGGGAAAGGGCAACAAGAATCAGCAGCTACAACGCTTGCTTACGATCCGAGTTTAATCGGAGATGTTATTACAGAGGAAGAGATTTGGGCTTGTACAACGTGCCGTAACTGTGAAGATCAGTGTCCGGTTATGAATGAGCATGTTGACAAAATTATTGATTTACGCCGCTATCTCGTTCTAACAGAAGGAAAGATGGACGCGGAAGCGCAGCGTGCGATGACAAATATCGAGCGTCAAGGGAATCCGTGGGGACTGAACCGTAAAGAGCGTGAAACTTGGCGCCAAGGTGATGATGAAGTAACGGTTCCAACTGTAAAAGAAAAATCGAAAGCTGGCGAGGAGTTCGAATATTTATTCTGGGTTGGTTCAATGGGATCATATGATAATCGTAGTCAGAAGATTGCGATATCGTTTGCGAAGTTAATGAACGAAGCAGGCATTTCATTCGCGATACTTGGTAATAAAGAAAAGAATTCTGGAGATACACCGCGACGTCTTGGAAATGAATTTGTCTTCCAAGAGATGGCGACAAAGAATATCGAGGAATTTGAAAAAGCAGGAGTGAAGAAAATCGTTACGATTGATCCTCACGCTTATAACACATTTAAAAATGAGTATCCAGACTTTGGCTTGCAAGCAGAAGTCTATCATCATACAGAATTGTTAGCTCAGTGGGTGAAAGAAGGACGCTTAAAACCTGTTCACGCTATTGAGGAAACAGTTACGTACCATGATTCCTGTTACTTAGGAAGATACAACGAAGTATACGAAGCGCCACGCGATATTTTGAAAGCAATTCCTGGTGTGAATCTTGTAGAAATGGCACGTAACCGTGAAACCGGAATGTGCTGTGGCGCAGGTGGTGGCTTAATGTGGATGGAAGAGACAGCAGGTTCACGTATTAACGTTGCTCGTACAGAACAAGCACTAGCTGTGCAGCCATCCATTATCGGTACAGGTTGTCCATATTGCTTAACGATGATTAGTGATGGGACGAAAGCGAAAGAAGTAGAAGAGAACGTTCAAACGCTTGATGTAACAGAGATTTTAGAACGCTCTGTTATCGGACAGAAGAAAGAAGCTATGTAATCTGCAAGCATGAATACAACTTTAGAGAGAGGTGCAATCATTGCACCTCTTCTCAACGTAACAATGCTGAGCGAGCGCTCGGTTCTAAAAAAAGAAATGGGGGAAAGAAACATGAGTAAAACAGTTATTTTAAGTGCTGCAAGAACACCGGTTGGGAAATTTGGAGGGTCTTTAAAAGACGTGAAAGCAACAGAACTTGGAGGAATTGCAATTAAAGCAGCGCTTGAAAGAGCAAATGTTTCTGCTAGTGATGTTGAGGAAGTTATATTTGGAACGGTTATTCAAGGGGGACAGGGGCAAATTCCATCGCGCCAAGCTGCGAGGGCTGCTGGAATCCCTTGGGAAGTACAGACGGAAACAGTGAATAAAGTTTGTGCATCAGGGCTTCGTGCGGTTACGTTAGCGGATCAAATTATTCGTACTGGCGATCAATCACTAATTGTAGCTGGCGGTATGGAGTCGATGAGTAACAGTCCTTACATTTTACGAGGTGCAAGATGGGGATACAGAATGGGGAACAACGAAATCATCGATTTAAACGTTGCTGACGGCTTGACATGCGCATTTTCAGGTATACACATGGGTGTTTATGGCGGAGAAGTTGCGAAGGAAGATGGAATCTCTCGCGAAGCGCAAGATGAATGGGCATATCGTAGCCATCAGCGTGCGGTTTCAGCGCATAAAGAAGGACGTTTTGAAGAGGAAATCGTGCCAGTAACGATTCCGCAAAGAAAAGGCGATCCTATTGTCGTTGCAAAAGATGAGGCGCCACGCGCGGATACAACGATTGAAAAATTAGCGAAATTAAAGCCTGTATTTGATAAGACGTCGGCAGTGACAGCGGGTAATGCTCCTGGACTAAATGATGGCGGTGCTGCGCTCGTATTAATGAGCGAAGACAGAGCAAAGCAAGAAGGAAGAAAGCCATTAGCGACAATTTTGGCACATACAGCAATTGCAGTGGAGTCTAAAGATTTCCCAAGAACGCCAGGTTATGCAATTAAAGAATTGTTGAAAAAAACAGGCAAGACAATTGAAGATATCGATTTATTCGAGATTAATGAAGCATTTGCAGCGGTAGCAATTGCAAGTACAGAGATTGCAGGAATTGACCCAGATAAATTGAATGTAAATGGCGGTGCAGTGGCAATGGGACATCCAATTGGAGCAAGTGGAGCGCGTATTATCGTTACACTTATCCACGCACTGAAGCAGCGCGGCGGCGGAATTGGAATTGCTTCTATTTGTAGCGGTGGCGGTCAAGGTGACGCAATTATGATTGAAGTTTGTTAATTTACGTGTAGGTGATTTTTGATTTATTAACAATTTATATTAAGGGGGAAGAAAGAATGGGTGTACAAAAAATAGTTGTAATTGGTGCAGGACAAATGGGTTCGGGAATCGCACAAGTATGTGCAATGGCAGGATATGATGTGAAGGTACAAGATTTAAAACAAGAGCAATTAGACAGAGGATTGGCTATTATTACGAAAAACTTAGCGCGTCAAGTAGAAAAAGGGCGCATGAAGGAAGAAGAAAAGGAAGCGACGTTAAATCGCCTTACAGTAACGCTTGATTTAGATTGTGTGAAGGAAGCGGATCTTGTTATTGAAGCGGCTGTTGAGAAAATGGACATTAAAAAGAAAATTTTCGCGAATCTAGATGAAATCGCTCCAGAACACGCAATTTTAGCGACGAATACGTCCTCTCTACCAATTACTGAAATTGCAGCGGTAACGAAACGCCCAGAAAAAGTAATCGGTATGCATTTTATGAATCCAGTTCCTGTTATGAAGCTTGTTGAAATTATTCGTGGATTGGCTACAGATGATGAGGTGTATGAAACAATTGAAGATATTACGAAAAAAATCGGGAAAGTGCCAGTCGAAGTAAATGATTTCCCAGGATTTGTATCGAACCGTATTTTATTACCGATGATTAACGAAGCGATCTATACGTTATATGAAGGTGTAGCGACGAAAGAAGCGATTGATGAAGTAATGAAACTAGGTATGAATCATCCGATGGGACCACTTACATTAGCTGATTTTATCGGTTTAGATACATGTTTATACATTATGGAAGTGTTGCATGAAGGATTAGGAGATAGTAAATATCGCCCATGTCCATTATTACGCAAGTATGTGAACGCAGGATGGTTAGGACGTAAAACAGGCCGTGGTTTCTACGTTTACGAATAAAGTCCTCCTTTTATTAAAATAGTGGTCTTACCAAATTATTAAAAAGATATATAGCAAACGGAGGCGGAGTACATGAACTTTCATTTTACTGAAGAGCAACAAATGATGAGGAAAATGGTTCGAGATTTTGCGCAGAAGGAAATAGCTCCCTTTGTTCCTAGTATGGAACAAGGGGTGTTCCCAAAAGAGATTTTGCAGAAGATGGGTGAGCTTGGACTAATGGGTATTCCAGCGCCTGCAAAATATGGCGGGGCAGAAATGGATTTTATTTCTTACATTTTAGCAATTGAGGAAATTTCAAAGGTAAGTGCAACGGTTGGTGTAATTTTAGCTGTACATACGTCAGTTGGAATGAACCCGATTTTATATTTTGGAACAGAAGAACAGAAGCAGAAATATGTTTCTAAACTTGCGACTGGTGAATATTTAGGTGCATTTGCATTAACAGAACCAAATGCAGGATCAGATGCAGGGAGTTTGAAATCAAGAGCTGTAAAGAAAGGCGATCACTACATTATTAATGGATCGAAAGTATTTATTACAAATGGCGGTGAAGCAAGTACATACATTGTATTCGCTTCTACAAATCCAGAGGCAGGAAAAAGTGGGATTTCTGCATTTATAGTAGAGAAAGATACACCAGGCTTAATTATCGGCAAAGATGAGCATAAAATGGGACTTCTTGGTTCTCGCACGGTACAACTTACGTTTGAAGATATGAAAGTGCCGGCCGAGAATTTACTTGGTGAAGAAGGACAAGGATTTAAGGTGGCAATGGCGAATTTAGATGTTGGACGAATTGGAATCGGAGCGCAGGCATTAGGAATCGCGGAAGCGGCGCTTGCATGTGCGATTGATTATGCGAAAGAGCGTGAGCAATTCGGCAAGCCAATTGCGGCGCAGCAAGGAATCGGATTCAAACTTGCAGATATGGCGACTAGTGTAGAAGCAGCGCGATTACTTGTATACAGAGCGGCATCGCTAAGAGCGCAAGGATTACGATGCGGTAAAGAAGCTTCTATTGCGAAATTATTCGCTTCTAAGACGGCTGTTGAAGTTGCGATTGAAGCGGTGCAAGTATTTGGTGGTTACGGTTATACGAAAGACTATCCAGTAGAACGATTTTTCCGTGATGCGAAAATCACGCAAATATATGAAGGAACGAGTGAGATACAGAAACTTGTTATTAGTCGAGCTTTATAAAAGGACAAGGGGGAGACGGGAATGCATTTTAAACTATCAGAAGAACATGAAATGATAAGAAAAATGGTTCGGGATTTTGCTAAGAACGAAGTAGCACCGACGGCAGCTGAGCGTGATGAAGAAGAGAGATTTGATCGTGCACTATTTGATCAAATGGCAGAGCTTGGTTTAACCGGCATTCCGTGGCCTGAAGAATACGGCGGAATTGGAAGCGATTACTTAGCATATGTAATTGCTATCGAAGAATTATCTCGTGTTTGTGCTTCAACAGGTGTAACGCTGTCTGCACACACTTCACTTGCTGGTTGGCCAATTTTTAAATTTGGAACGGAAGAACAAAAGCAAAAGTTTTTACGACCGATGGCAGAAGGAACGAAAATTGGTGCATACGGTTTAACGGAGCCAAGTTCTGGTTCAGATGCTGGTGGAATGAGGACAACTGCGAAACGAGATGGAGACCATTACATTTTAAATGGATCGAAAATCTTTATTACAAATGGTGGTATTGCTGATATTTATGTTGTTTTTGCGTTAACTGATCCCGAATCGAAGCAGCGTGGTACGAGCGCGTTTATTGTGGAAAGTGATACACGAGGATTTTCAGTTGGGAAGAAGGAAAGCAAGTTAGGGATTCGCTCTTCACCAACAACTGAAATTATGTTCGAAGATTGCCGTATTCCTGTAGAGAACCTACTAGGGGAAGAGGGCCAAGGATTTAAAGTTGCGATGCAAACATTAGATGGCGGCCGTAATGGTATTGCCGCGCAAGCAGTCGGTATTGCGCAAGGGGCTTTAGATGCTTCTGTAGAGTATGCAAGAGAGCGTCATCAGTTTGGGAAACCTATTGCGGCGCAGCAAGGAATTGGCTTTAAACTTGCAGATATGGCAACGGATGTGGAGGCGGCGCGTCTTCTAACATACCAAGCGGCTTGGCTTGAATCGGAAGGGCTTCCGTATGGGAAAGAGTCAGCGATGTCAAAGGTATTTGCAGGCGATACAGCGATGAAGGTGACGACTGAAGCGGTACAAGTATTTGGTGGTTACGGTTATACGAAAGATTATCCAGTAGAGCGTTATATGCGCGATGCAAAGATTACACAAATATATGAGGGAACACAAGAGATTCAAAGGCTTGTAATTTCTCGTATGTTAACGAAGTAGGAGCAAAGGCGTAGGTATTTTCCTACGCTTTTTCCTTCCAAAAAATAATAGAGAGAGGTGAAGGGGATGGTTAAACATAATGTACATGCGTCCGTGAAAGATGAAAAATTAGTTGCGTTAAGACGTGAACAAATGATTAAAGGTGCGGTGCAATTGTTTAAGCAAAAAGGGTTCCCACGTACAACAACGAGAGAGATTGCGAAGGCGGCTGGGTTTAGTATTGGAACACTTTATGAGTACATTCGTACAAAAGATGATGTTTTATATTTAGTTTGTGATAGTATTTATGAACATGTAAAAGAAAGATTAGAGGAAGTAGTGTGTACAGAGAAGGGAAGTATAGAAAGCTTAAAGATAGCGATAAAGAATTATTTTAAAGTGATGGATGAATTGCAAGAAGAAGTATTAATTATGTATCAAGAGGTACGTTTTTTACCGAAAGAATCACTCCCATATGTATTAGAAAAAGAGTTTCAAATGGTCGGAATGTTTGAGAATATTTTAGAGCAGTGTACAGAAAATGGGACATTTACATTAAATAAAAAAGAGATACAGCTTCTTGCACATAACATTTTCATACAAGGACAAATGTGGGGATTTAGACGTTGGGCCCTGCAAAAACTGTATACGCTTGAAGAATATACAGAAATGCAAATTAGGTATGTACTGCAAGGAGCGCATATGTTTCCGAAATAAGGAATAGACAAATTATAATTTTATTATCATATTAAAGTTTCCCGTTTTTTTTGTAGCATATTTGTGCGACTTTTGTTTATAATGAATAGTATGGATTTTTTTAAGCAGACCGTTATATATAAGGTTATATTTGAAGAAAGGAAGTGCCGCATAAGTGAATTTTAAGCAATATTCACCAGAAGAGCTAAAAGAATGTTCAATGATTGAAGTTGTACATAGCGTTTTAGGGGATAAAAGACAAGCAACGACATTCAACGAGTTGGTTCGAGAAATCGCTCAAGTGCTGGGACTATCTCAAGAGCAAGTTAATGCGAAACTCGCACAATTTTATACAGATTTAAACATCGATGGACGTTTCATTAATTTAGGAGAAAATCGTTGGGGACTACGTAGCTGGTACCCATATGAGCAAATTGATGAAGAAATCTTACCTCAGCCAAAACCGAAGAAGAAACGTAAAGTTGAAGAGGACGGTTTTGACGACTACATCGAAGAAGATGAAGACTTCGACGATGCAGACGCAAATGAAGAAGAGGTAGAAGATTTGGACAAGGTTCTTGAAGAAGAAGACGGAGACGACGATGATCTTGATGATTTAGATGAAGATGATGACGATGACTTCGCCGAAGAAGAACTTGAGTACGATGAAGCTGAAGCTGAAGAAGAAGAAGAGGAAGAACTGTAGTTCTTGACTTTTCATTATCGTCCATGTAGAATCATTTTTGGGCTCTTTAAAAAAGGACGATAATACTTTTAAAGTGTAAATATAAAAGAAAATTGCTCCCTACTTATTACTTTATGTGATGAGGGGAGCAATTTTCTTTTTTGTTTTTTGTTTAGAAAATAAAAAGAGTCTAACAATAAGATGGATACAGTGTTATCTACATACGTTGCGCTTTGCAACGGTGATTATATAACAGCAAAATAGGAGGGAGCTTTTTCATGACTAAGTATATTTTTGTAACAGGCGGTGTAGTATCGTCTTTAGGAAAAGGTATTACAGCAGCATCTCTTGGAAGACTTTTAAAAAATCGTGGTTTAAACGTAACGATTCAAAAGTTTGATCCATACATTAACGTAGACCCAGGGACTATGAGCCCATACCAACACGGTGAGGTATTCGTAACAGATGATGGTGCAGAAACTGATTTAGACCTTGGTCACTATGAGCGTTTCATTGACATCAACTTAAACAAATACAGCAACGTAACAACAGGTAAAATTTACTCTTCAGTTCTTCAAAAAGAGCGTCGTGGTGAATACCTAGGAGGAACAGTTCAGGTTATTCCTCACATTACTAACGAAATTAAAGAGCGTGTATACCGTTCTGGTCGCGAAACAAACGCGGACGTTGTTATTACAGAAATTGGTGGAACTGTTGGTGACATCGAGTCTCTACCATTCTTAGAAGCAATCCGTCAAATTAAGAGCGACATCGGTCGTGACAATGTAATGTACATTCACTGTACGTTAATCCCGTACTTAAAAGCAGCGGGTGAAATGAAAACAAAACCAACGCAACATAGCGTTAAAGAGCTTCGCAGCTTAGGTATTCAACCAAATATTATCGTTGTTCGTACAGAATTGCCTGTTTCTCAAGATATGAAAGACAAGCTTGCATTATTCTGTGACATTGATACAAAAGCAGTTATCGAAGCACGCGATGCAGATACTTTATATGCGGTTCCATTATCTCTTCAAGAGCAAAATATGGACCAAATCGTTTGCGATCACTTAAAATTAGACAATCCAGCTGCAGATATGACAGAGTGGACTGCGCTAGTTAATAAAGTACGTAACCTTTCTAAGAAAACAAAAATTGCTCTTGTTGGTAAATACGTAGAGCTTCAAGATGCATATATTTCTGTTGTAGAAGCACTTCGTCATGCGGGTTATTCATTCGACACAGATGTAGAAGTGAAATGGGTAAACGCTGAGCACGTAACACCAGAGAACGTACAAGAATTAGTTGGTGACACAGATGGTATCCTTGTACCTGGTGGATTCGGCGATCGTGGTGTAGAAGGTAAAATCGTTGCAATTCAATATGCTCGTGAAAACAAAGTTCCATTCTTAGGAATTTGCCTAGGTATGCAACTTGCATCAATCGAATTCGCACGTAACGTATTAGGATTAGAAGGAGCTAACTCTTCTGAAATTAATCCTGACACACCTTATGCAATCATTGACTTATTACCAGAACAAAAAGATGTAGAAGACTTAGGTGGCACACTTCGTCTTGGTCTATACCCATGTAAGCTTGCTGAAGAAACAAATGCTTACAATGCTTACAACGAGCCGGTTGTATATGAGCGTCATCGTCATCGTTATGAGTTCAACAATCAATTCCGTCCGGATATGGAAAAAGCAGGATTTGTATTCTCTGGTACAAGCCCAGACGGTCGTCTAGTTGAAATCATTGAATTAAAAGACCACCCTTGGTTCGTGGCAGCACAGTTCCATCCAGAACTTGTATCTCGTCCAAATCGTCCACAACCATTGTTCCATGACTTCGTAAGTGCTTCTATTACGAATAAAGAGAGCAAGTAATAAAAAAAAGCGCCTGAAATAGGGCGCTTTTTTTAATATTCATTTAACATTTCATCGATTGTAAATTTGATCCCATGATATGCAAATAAAGCTATCATTAAACTTGGGAATCCGTAGCGATTGCCTTCATCGTCTGGAATAAGGCCTTTTAACAGCTTAGTATCAATATGTACATCTGTATATTGTTCTAGTGATTCAGTACCTTCTTGAATAGCAGAGATGCCGACAATAGAGTGTCCATCAGCTTGAAGTTTTTTTGCCATTGCTACAACTTCTTCATCTGTTGAAAAACGGCTAATAAGAAGTACACGGTCTGCAGAAGTTACTTCTACTTCTTTACCATTTTCAAATAATCGTTTTGCTTGCTTCATTGGCTCAGCACCGAATAATGCTTCAGCGACAACGCCCTCCATTTCATTTGTACCATGTAAATAAATGAAACCGTCGCCAACTAATGCTTGAGCAAGTAGACGGGCGCTATCTTCTATATTCATTTCTTCTTTTTGAGAAACTCTGGAGAAATAACCACTTAATTGAGTTGAAAAAATTTTTAACATAATGTTACTCCCTTTCGTACGTGTTTACCGGCTTTCATTATAGTTTATTTTTTTAGAAAGGTGAAATCGAAGGGTAGCATAACAAAATAGGAAACGGTAAAATAAGAAAGAATAGGAAGGAATTTGCCAAAGAATAGCGAAAATTAATCGTTAAGATATAAGAAGCTTTAAATCTTGTATTTACACAGAAAGGTTGGGAGTTATGGAAGGTAAAATTTTAATCGTTGATGATCAATATGGCATTCGTGTGCTATTACATGAAGTGTTCCAAAAAGAAGGTTATCAGACATTCCAAGCAGCGAATGGATTTCAAGCTTTAGATATCGTGAAAAAAGATAATCCAGATTTAGTAGTGTTAGATATGAAAATTCCAGGTATGGATGGTATAGAGATTTTAAAACATGTAAAGGAAATTGATGAGAGTATTAAAGTAATTTTAATGACTGCTTATGGAGAGCTTGATATGATCCAAGAAGCGAAAGATTTAGGAGCTTTAATGCACTTTGCTAAACCGTTTGATATTGATGAGATTCGTCAAGCGGTGAGAGAACAGCTTGCTGTAGAGGCGTAAAAAATGAATTTTTTATAAAAAATATGGAAAAAAGCGTTTACATGGACTATTGAGCAGGTGAATACGGTTGAGTTTTTGAGTACAAGTTGTTATCCTATTGAGTGTAGAAAAAAGTCCGGTATGTAAATATACATATTTTACCTTATTCTGGTCATACTACCAGCGATAAGAACTTATCGGATACAAAAAACGTTTTTTAGGAGGATTCACCATGCCTTTAGTTTCTATGAAAGAAATGCTAAACACAGCACTAGAAGGAAAATACGCAGTTGGTCAATTCAACATGAACAACTTAGAGTGGACTCAAGCTATCTTAGCTGCTGCGGAAGAAGAAAAGTCTCCTGTAATCCTAGGTGTATCTGAGGGTGCAGCTCGTCATATGACTGGTTTCAAAACAGTTGTAGCTATGGTTAAAGCTTTAATCGAAGAAATGAACATCACTGTTCCTGTAGCGATTCACCTTGACCATGGTTCAAGCTTCGAAAAATGTAAAGAAGCAATCGATGCAGGTTTCACATCTGTAATGATCGACGCTTCTCACCACCCATTCGAAGAAAACGTTGAAACTACTAAAAAAGTAGTAGAATACGCACACGCTCGTAACGTATCTGTTGAAGCTGAGCTTGGAACAGTTGGCGGACAAGAAGACGACATCATCGCTGAAGGCGTAATTTACGCTGATCCAGCAGAGTGTAAGCACCTTGTTGAAGCAACAGGTATCGATTGCCTAGCTCCAGCTTTAGGTTCTGTACACGGTCCTTACAAAGGTGAGCCTAACTTAGGATTCGCTGAAATGGAACAAGTTCGTGACTTCACTGGCGTACCTTTAGTATTACACGGTGGTACTGGTATCCCAACTGCTGATATCGTAAAAGCTATTTCTTTAGGTACTTCAAAAATTAACGTAAACACTGAGAACCAAATTGAGTTTACAAAAGCTGTTCGTGAAGCATTAAGCAAAGACCAAGAAGTTTACGATCCTCGTAAATATATTGGACCTGGCCGCGACGCTATTAAAGCAACTGTTGCTGGTAAAATGCGTGAATTCGGTTCTAACGGTAAAGCGTAAGAATAAAATTCCGTTTTGGAAACCGTCTAGTCTTTTAGACGGTTTCCTTTCGTTGTATAATGAAAGCGTGAACAAGTCTAAAGATTTTTATCATTTTTTTTTTTGAAATAGAAAATAATGTGCATAGTCCTATTAATAAATGTGATAATGTATCTAAATTGATAAAGTAAATTCGATGAATAGTTAATCTTTATCTATTTGTAATACGGGAGAAATGAAGATAATGGTTTCCTATTTATTGAGTGTTAGGGTGGAAAGAGTGATTGAGATTCTTAAGGGGAGCTTTCTATAAGGATATAGAAAGTAAATACATTCACAAGAAGGGAGCTCAATATGGAAAAATTGCTAATTGAAGGCGGAAGAGCTTTAAATGGAACAATTCGAGTGAGTGGTGCAAAGAACAGCGCCGTTGCACTAATTCCAGCGACAATTTTAGCAGATACTCCAGTAACTATTGGTGGTGTCCCTAATATTTCGGACGTGAAAATGTTAGGAGACTTGCTAGAGGAGATTGGAGGAAGAGTAGCTTATGGACAGGAGGAAGAGATGATAGTTGATCCTTCTAACATGGTTGCAATGCCTTTACCGAATGGAAAAGTGAAAAAATTGCGTGCTTCTTATTATTTAATGGGTGCGATGCTTGGCCGTTTTAAAAAAGCTGTTATTGGGCTTCCAGGTGGATGTCACTTAGGACCGAGGCCTATTGATCAGCATATTAAAGGATTTGAAGCGTTAGGTGCACATGTTACGAATGAACAGGGTGCGATTTATTTAAGAGCAGATGAATTGCGCGGGGCACGCATTTATTTAGATGTTGTTAGTGTAGGAGCTACAATTAATATTATGCTAGCAGCTGTGCGAGCGAAAGGTAGAACTGTTATTGAAAACGCAGCGAAAGAACCAGAGATTATTGATGTAGCTACATTGTTAACAAGCATGGGTGCACGCATTAAAGGTGCGGGCACAGATGTAATCCGAATTGATGGTGTGGATTCGCTGCACGGTTGTCACCATACGATCATTCCGGATCGTATTGAAGCGGGTACGTATATGATTTTAGGAGCTGCATCAGGAGGAGAAATAACGGTTGATAATGTGATTCCTCAGCATTTAGAGTCAGTTACAGCGAAGTTAAGAGAAGCTGGTGTCCAAGTTGAAACGAACGATGACCAAATTACAGTGAACGGTAATAGAAGGTTAAAAGTAGTTGATATAAAAACGCTTGTATATCCAGGATTCCCAACAGATTTACAACAACCATTTACAACGCTTTTAACAAAGGCGCACGGAACGGGTGTTGTAACGGATACGATTTACGGCGCACGCTTTAAACACATTGATGAATTACGTCGTATGAATGCACAAATTAAAGTGGAAGGTCGTTCGGCAATTGTAACTGGTCCTGTTTTATTGCAAGGTGCAAAAGTGAAAGCAAGTGATTTGCGAGCTGGAGCGGCTCTTGTTATTGCAGGGTTAATGGCGGATGGAATTACAGAAGTAACCGGACTTGAGCATATTGATCGAGGTTATGAAAATATAGTAGACAAGCTTAAAGGTCTTGGCGCAAATATTTGGCGAGAACAAATGACAAGCCAAGAAATTGAAGAGATGAAGAACGCATAAGTGATACTTCCGCAAGGGGGAAGCGAAGCATCACTACTTGCGGAAGTATACTTTGTAGAGAAACACGGTTCACAAAATACGGCAGAAATATAAAGACTTAAAGGAGAGGGATTATCGTGGAAAGAAGTTTATCTATGGAGTTAGTACGTGTAACAGAGGCTGCAGCATTATCATCAGCGCGTTGGATGGGGCGCGGGAAAAAGGATGAGGCAGACGGTGCAGCAACATCAGCTATGCGTGATGTATTTGATACAATCCCGATGAAAGGTACAGTTGTAATTGGTGAAGGCGAGATGGACGAAGCACCAATGCTGTATATCGGAGAGAAATTAGGTACAGGATATGGACCACGTGTAGACGTTGCGGTTGATCCTTTAGAAGGGACAAACATCGTAGCAGCTGGTGGATGGAATGCTCTTGCTGTTATTGCAATTGCAGATCATGGTAATTTGTTACATGCTCCTGACATGTACATGGATAAAATCGCGGTTGGCCCAGAAGCGGTTGGGGCGGTCGATATTGATGCGCCTATTATCGATAACTTACGTGCGGTTGCGAAAGCGAAAAATAAAGATATTGAAGATGTTGTAGCGACAGTTTTAAACCGTCCACGTCATCAAGCGATTATCGAAGAAATTCGTAAAGCTGGTGCTCGTATTAAATTAATTAACGATGGCGATGTGGCTGGAGCAATTAACACTGCATTTGATCGCACAGGTGTAGATATTTTATTCGGCTCTGGTGGAGCACCTGAGGGTGTATTAGCAGCAGTTGCATTAAAATGTTTAGGTGGAGAAATCCACGGAAAGCTTCTGCCTCAAAATGAAGCTGAATTAGCTCGTTGTAAAAAAATGGGTATTGAAGATATAAATCGTATCCTTCGCATGGAAGACTTAGTAAAAGGTGACGATGCAATCTTTGCGGCAACAGGCGTAACAGACGGAGAACTATTACGCGGCGTTCAATTTAAAGGTAGCGTAGGAACAACACAATCCCTTGTTATGCGTGCAAAATCAGGCACAGTACGCTTCGTAGACGGACGTCATAGCTTGAATAAAAAACCAAACTTGGTTATTAAATAAAAAGTGGAAGCGGCTCGTTCAGAATCGCAGGGCATTGGAACTCTCGACCTTGAAGCGTTTTTGGCTTCGAGTGAGAGAGTGAAATGACCGGAGATTCTAGCCGCTGGAACTGGATTAAGTAAAAAGTGGAAGCGGCTCGTTCAGAATCGCAGGGCATTGTAGCTCCTGACCATACTAGCTACTGGAACTAGGTTAAATAAAAGCGAAGACAAATTTTCTTGTCTTCGCTTCTTGTATTTGTGTTTCAACGTATTGATTAAAACTAGATAAAAGGGTTACAATAGTGAATATTACCCTACTTGAACTTATTGCCTTTCATTATTAATTATTTGCCTTCCGTATTTTTTCCCTTTACCCATGTGAAAAGAGAATAACGTTAAAGTGTGGTGTCTGAATGAATTTGTCAATTGCAGCATTAGAAAACATGAAATTAAAAGAGTTATACGAGCTTGCGAAAGAATTTAAGATTTCGTATTATAGCAAATTAACGAAAAAAGAGTTAATCTTCGCTATCCTAAAAGCTCGAGCAGAAAAAGAAGGTTTCTTCTTCATGGAAGGCGTATTAGAAATTATTCAATCAGAAGGATTTGGATTCCTACGTCCTATCAACTATTCTCCAAGCTCAGAAGATATTTATATCTCAGCTTCGCAAATTCGTCGTTTCGATTTACGTAATGGAGACAAGGTTTCTGGTAAAGTACGACCTCCGAAAGAAAATGAACGCTATTTTGGATTATTACAAGTTGAAGCTGTAAACGGAGATGATCCAGAGTCAGCAAAAGAGCGTGTGCATTTCCCTGCATTAACACCATTATACCCAGATCGCCAAATGAAATTGGAAACGGAACCGAAAAAGTTACCGACACGCATCATGGATTTAATCGCACCAGTTGGATTTGGACAACGTGGTTTAATTGTCGCGCCTCCAAAGGCTGGTAAAACAAGTCTATTAAAAGAAATCGCACACAGTGTTACAACAAATCACCCGGAAGCTGAATTAATTGTACTTTTAATTGATGAGCGTCCAGAGGAAGTAACAGACATCGAACGTTCTGTTAAAGGAGATGTTGTAAGCTCTACTTTTGATGAAGTGCCAGAAAATCATATTAAAGTAGCAGAACTTGTGTTAGAACGTGCAATGCGTCTTGTAGAGCACAAAAAAGATGTTATCATTTTAATGGATAGTATTACCCGTTTAGCGCGAGCTTACAACCTTGTTATTCCGCCAAGTGGTAGAACATTATCGGGTGGTATCGACCCAGCTGCCTTCCATAGACCGAAGCGTTTCTTTGGAGCTGCACGTAATATTGAAGAAGGCGGTAGCTTAACGATTTTAGCAACAGCGCTTGTTGATACAGGATCTCGTATGGACGATGTAATTTACGAAGAATTTAAAGGAACTGGAAATATGGAACTTCACTTAGATCGTTCATTAGCTGAGCGTCGTATCTTCCCGGCAATTGATATTCGCCGTTCTGGTACACGTAAAGAAGATCTATTAATTCCGAAAGAACATTTAGACAAGCTATGGGGTATTCGTAAAACAATGCGTGATACACCAGACTTTGTCGAAGGTTTCTTACGTAAACTTCGTCAAACAAAGACAAATGAAGAATTTTTACAAAACATTGTTGCAGACTCAAAAAGATATGTAACAACTAAGTAAAGGGAAAAGATTGGGACTCGCTTATTTTGTGGTAAGCGAGTTTTTTTATGTTTTTTAAGGGAATATTAGAGAGAGTAATATATGGGAAAAATTTGGTTTTTTGAGATAAAAATCATATTTGGGTCGAGAGTTTGAAGTGTCCCGGATTTTGAACGAGCCGCTTACGCTTTTAAATATATCCAGCTTCAGCAGCTAGAATGGTCGGTGGCTTCACTTCTTCCTATGAGGCAAAAAGCGCCTCTACGTCAGAAGCTCCATCCCTCTCCCATTCTGAACGAGCCGCTTGCGCTTTTAAATATATCCAGCTCCAGCGGCTAGAATCTCCGGCCATTTCGCTCTCTCGGTCGAAGCAAAAAGCGCTTCTTGGTCGAGAGCTCCAATGTCCTGCGATTCTGAACGAGCCGCTTGCGCTTTTAAATTTTAAAAAGACAAAAACAGGTAGTTGCAAAATGGAGTTAGCCTTGTTATAATTTCATCATATGTGTTTCATCAATATAGTTGTGTAAGCAGCTGAAGATGAAAAACTCTGTTTCGAAAATGATTCAGGGCGGAAGGAGATGAAAAGAATGAAAGCAGGAATCCATCCAAATTACAATAAAGTTGTATTTATGGACACGAACACAGGCTTCAAATTCTTAAGCGGGTCTACTAAAGGCTCTAGCGAAACTGTTGAGTGGGAAGATGGTAACACTTATCCATTACTAAAAATTGAGATCAGTTCTGATTCTCACCCATTCTACACTGGACGTCAGAAGTTTGCTACTGCAGACGGACGTGTTGACCGCTTCAATAAGAAATACGGTATCAAGTAATAAAGAACATAAAACAGGCAAGTGTATGTATTCGCTTGTCTGTTTTTTTTGCAAAAATATTAAACCTTTACCCTACTTTGGATTAGGAAAGTAGATGAAAGGAGAGCTCAATGTACTTAATGAATCAAAATGGTTGGATTGAAGTGATTTGCGGGAGTATGTTTTCTGGAAAATCAGAAGAGCTCATCCGCCGTATACGCCGTACGCAATTTGCGAAACAACATGCGATTGTATTTAAACCATGTATTGATAATCGTTATAGTGAAGAAGATGTTGTATCACATAATGGATTAAAGGTTAAAGCAGTTCCTGTTTCAGCTTCAAAAGATATATTTAACCATGTAGCAGAAGAAATGGATGTTATTGCAATCGATGAGGTACAATTTTTTGATGGGGACATTGTGGAAGTGGTGCAAGTATTGGCAAACCGTGGCTATCGTGTCATTGTAGCTGGATTAGACCAAGATTTCCGTGGTCTACCATTTGGACAAGTTCCTCAGCTGATGGCGATTGCTGAACATGTAACTAAGTTGCAGGCAGTGTGTTCTGCATGCGGATCTCCTGCAAGTCGTACACAACGTTTAATCGATGGAGAACCAGCGGCATTTGATGATCCAATTATTTTAGTTGGGGCTTCAGAATCGTATGAACCACGTTGTCGTCATTGTCATGCAGTACCTACAAAACAAAGATAAATGAAACTCGCTATGTAGAGCGGGTTTTTTTCGAAAATAGATGAAGATTGGTGGCCGGCTCTTCGTACAGCTAAGAACTTTAGGCAGTCAGAGCTGAGCAAGCCGCTTACGCTTTTAAATATTATCTAGCTCCAGCGGCTAGAATCTCCGGCCATTTCACTCTCTCGCTCGAAGCAAAGAGCGCTTCAAGGTCGAGAGTTCCAATGTCCTGCGATTCTGAGCAAGCCGCTTGCGCTTTTAAATATAATTTGCGTTTTTTTGATTAAGTACCATATACTATTTGTATTAGATACTAGGATGTAGAGGTGAATGGTGTGTTAGATCGTTTGCAGGCTGTAGAAGATCGTTATGAGAAGTTAAATGAATTGTTAAGTGATCCAGAGGTTATTAGCGATACGAATAAGCTTCGTGAGTATTCAAAGGAACAATCTGATATGCAGGAAACGGTAGAGGTGTACCGTGAGTATAAAGATGTTCGTGAGCAATTAAGAGATGCAAAAGCAATGTTAGAAGATAAGTTAGACGCTGATATGCGTGACATGGTAAAAGAAGAGGTTTCTGAATTAGAAGGGCAAGATAAAGAATTGTCAGAGCGTCTGAAAATTTTACTTGTTCCAAAAGACCCTAATGATGATAAAAACGTTATCGTTGAGGTTCGTGGTGCTGCTGGTGGTGACGAGGCCGCTTTATTTGCTGGTGATTTATATCGTATGTATAGTCGTTATGCTGAGGTACAAGGTTGGAAAACTGAAATTATCGAAGCGAGCTATACAGAGTTAGGTGGATATAAAGAGATTATCTTTATGATTAACGGTAAAGGTGCGTTCGCGAAGCTGAAATTCGAGAATGGTGCTCACCGTGTACAACGTGTTCCTGAAACGGAATCTGGTGGACGTATTCATACATCTACAGCAACTGTAGCTGTATTACCAGAGGCAGAAGAAGTAGAAATTAGTATTCATGAAAAAGATGTTCGTGTTGATACGTTTGCTTCTAGTGGTCCTGGTGGACAAAGTGTTAATACAACGATGTCAGCGGTACGTTTAACGCATTTACCGACTGGTGTAGTTGTATCGTGTCAGGATGAGAAATCACAAATCAAGAATAAAGAAAAAGCGATGAAAGTATTACGCGCACGTGTTTATGATAAGTTTAGACAAGAAGCGCAAGCTGAGTATGATCAAAACCGTAAACAAGCTGTTGGTACGGGTGATCGTTCAGAGCGTATTCGTACGTATAATTTCCCGCAAAACCGCGTTACAGACCATCGAATCGGTTTAACGATTCAAAAGCTAGATCAAATCTTACAAGGTAAGTTAGATGATTTCATCAATGCCTTAGTGATGGAAGATCAGGCTCAAAAGATGGAGGCAGCTGAGTAATGCGTGTCTATGAAGCCCTGAAATGGGCTTCTTCTTTTTTACAGGAAAATGGACGAGATGAAAATGCGGGAGAACTTGTCCTTTGTCATGTATTAAAGACGAACAGAACCGGAATGCTCATGAATATGCGTGAAGAAATAACTGTGGAACAAGAAACAAGTTTTACGGAGTTTATTCACAAGCATGTAGAAGGTATTCCTATTCAATATATGATTGGTTATGAAATGTTTTATGGACGGTCGTTCTTTGTGAATGAAGAAGTATTAATACCCAGACCGGAAACAGAAGAGCTTATAGTGGGAGTGTTAGAAAGAATCGAGCGTCATTTTGGCGATGAGAAACTACATGTGGCGGACATTGGTACAGGTAGTGGAGCGATTTCTATTACGCTTGCTTTAGAAAATAAAAATCTTCATGTGTATACGGTAGATATTGCACAAGAGTCGATTGAAGTTGCAAAAGAAAATGCAAAAACTTTGGGCGCAGAAGTAACGTTCTATCATGGTGATTTATTGTCACCATTTTATAAAACAGGTCAAAAGTTAGATGTTGTTGTTTCAAACCCTCCATATATACCGGAAGAGGATTGGCGTGGCCTTTCTCCTGTGGTGAAAGAGCATGAGCCAAGGAGAGCACTTGTTGGCGGTGAAGACGGATTAGATTTCTATCGCCGTTTTATGGAAGAGTTGCCGAATGTGTTGCAGAAGAAAGCAATTGTGGCATTTGAAATTGGAGTAGGGCAAGGTGAGGATGTAAAAGGGTTGTTACAACAAGCTTTTCCACATGCTCATGTTGAGGTTGTTTTTGATATTAATGGAAAAGATCGTATGGTATTTGCAGAGATGGAGTAAGGTTCACACCTTACTCTATTTTTTTGTGGAAAAATTTATATAGATTTTGAATTTAATAGTTTAGAAAGATGAAAGTCTGTCCACACTGTTTGTAGAAGGGACGGTGGAGGAAATGAAAAAACAAGTTATTGCTTATCTTCTTCTATTATTAATTGGTGCACAGCTGCTTGTGCAGTTTGGATATATGAAAGCTGATGCGAAAGGGCCTTCAGTTATTCCGAAAGAGGCCGTTCGATTACGGATTTTAGCAAATAGTGATTCAGATAAAGACCAGGCGTTAAAGCGCAAAGTGCGTGATGAAGTAAAAGCACAAATTGATGGATGGGTGGCGGATTTAGCTTCTTTTGAAGAGGCGCGTAAAGTCATTCAAAGTCATATTCCAGAAATCGAAAAAACAGTGGCAAATACGTTGAAAAAAGAAGGAAGTAAAGATTCATTTCAAGTGAAATTTAGTAAGAATGTAAAGTTTCCTACAAAGGTATATGGTAATTTTATTTATCCAGCAGGGGAATATGAGGCGGTATTGATTACAATTGGGGAAGGTGAAGGCGCAAACTGGTGGTGTGTATTATTTCCACCGATGTGTTTCTTAGATTTTTCAAGTGGTACAGCTGTAAGGAAGGAAGAACATGTTGTGAAGGCTGAATCTCCTGAAGAGGGGGAAGTTAAGGAGCAAGATGAGGAAGTAGTGGATGTACCAGAGAAGAAAGAGGATAAGGTGAATGAAAAGAAGGTTGTAAAGCAGGAAGTCGCAAAAAAAGTAACAGCTTCTGAAAAGAAAATAGTAAAAAATGAAACGAAAGTAGAAGAACAACCTGTAAGTAAAGAAGAAACAAAAACTGTGGAAAAAGTGGAGAAACCTGTGGAACAAAAGCAAGAAAAACAAAATGAGTATGTAAAAGTAGAGGAGGAAGAAGAAAAGCCAGAAGTTAAGTTATTTATTGTAGAAGCTTTTACATCTTTATTCTCTAAATAGTACTATTAGTAGGTCCCTTCTCATATATAACAAAGAGGAGGGATTTACTATGAAGAAAGTATATTTTGCTACGAAAGCAGATGTGGAAAGATTGCATTCTTTTTTCGGACAAGCTAATAAAAAAGATGATAAAATAAATGAGTTGTACGCGCAATTTATGATTTTGGAAGAGGCGGAAGAAATACGGGCTGTCATCGGATATGAACAAAGTGAAGAACACGCACTGATTCGTTCTTGTTTATTTACACCTAATGTGGATAAACAGACTTTCTTATATTTTTTTGAAATGTTTTTGCAGTATATGGACGAAAAAAATATTCGACAATTGTACTTACTAACAAATCATCCACAATCTATAACAATCTTTCAGTTTTTTGACTTTGTTACTATAGAGAAAGAAAACGTACCAGAGGGAATTCGACAGTTAGAACACTTTTGTAAAAATATAAAAGAGCCAAATGCAATAATACTAAATTGTCAGCTATTCACAAAGTTATCCACGGATTAATTAGGTTTATCCACATTTTGTGGATAAACCTTGTTTGTCTTTTGGATAAATCTCATAGTAAACTAAAAATAGACAAGTATTTCAGGGTAGAAAAGGACGTGGGAAAAAATGCATACAAATATGTGGGTTGTGGATAATGTTGTGGAAAGAAAAAAATATTATCCACAGTTACAAGAAGCAGCAAAATTATTAAGGGAAAACGAGGCGATTGCCTTCCCTACAGAAACGGTATATGGACTAGGTGCAAACGCGATGAATGATGAAGCAATCGCGAAAATTTTTGAAGCGAAAGGAAGACCGAGTGATAATCCACTTATTGTCCACATCGGTACAAAATCACAGTTAGATGGGATTGTGAAAGAAATCCCGCCAGTTGCAGAGAAGTTAATGGAGCATTTTTGGCCAGGCCCGTTAACAATTATTTTACCTAGAAAAGAAGGGATTTCAGAGAAGGTGACGGCAGGACTTAATACGGTTGGAGTAAGAATGCCTGATCATCCAGTAGCGCTTGCTCTTATTGAAGAGGCGAATGTACCTGTTGCAGCACCGAGTGCGAATCGTTCTGGGCGTCCGAGTCCGACGCTAGCTTCTCATGTATATGAAGATTTAAATGAGAAAATTGCAGGTATTGTAGATGGTGGTGCGACGGGAGTAGGTGTTGAATCGACTGTAATTGATTGTACGAGCGAGGTTCCAACGATATTACGCCCAGGTGGGATTACGAAAGAACAATTGGAAGCGGTGATCGGTACTGTTTCTTTAGATCCGGCTTTAAAGGACGAGAAGGAAAAACCGAAATCACCTGGAATGAAATATACACATTATGCACCGAAAGCGCCGCTTAGTATTGTTGAGGGCTCACGTGAATTTATTCAGCTTATTGTGGATAAGAAAAAGGAAGAAGGATTTAAAGTAGGTGTATTAACGACGGAAGAATATCAGCATGTATATAGCGCGGATGTTGTATTATCTTGTGGTGTTCGAAGTGATTTAGCTAGCGTTGCGACTAAATTATATGATGTACTTAGAACGTTTGATGCAAGTGAAGTGGATGTTATTTTTAGTGAATCATTCCCGAATGAAGGAATAGGGAATGCCATTATGAATCGCTTAACGAAAGCGGCAGGCCATCAGGTTATTACTGAATCGTAAGGTACGATTAGCAAACCGAATATTTCTCCTCGGATAAGCATATTTTGAAGTAGCACGTCCGAGGAGGGACATGAATGACGTTTGAACAGCTAATACCTTTAATAATTATGGCATTCGCTTTAGGGATGGATGCGTTCTCGGTGAGTCTTGGTATGGGGATGATGACCTTAAAGTTAAGACAAATCCTGTATATCGGTATGACTATAGGGATATTTCATATTATCATGCCATTTATAGGGATGGTATTAGGTCGTTTTTTATCAGAACAGTATGGAGACATTGCACATTTTGCAGGTGCTATTTTATTAATTGGACTAGGATTCTATATTGTGTATTCATCTATTTTGGAGAATGAAGAGACTAGAACGGCCCCTATTGGAATTAGTTTATTCGTATTTGCATTTGGCGTTAGTATAGATAGTTTTTCAGTAGGCCTTAGTCTTGGTATTTACGGGGCGCAGACAATTATTACGATATTACTTTTTGGATTTGTTAGTATGTTATTAGCGTGGATTGGTTTATTAATTGGTAGACATGCAAAAGATATGCTCGGCACATATGGCGAGATAGTAGGTGGTATCATTCTCGTTGGATTTGGATTATATCTCCTTTTTCCTATATAATTTTAAATAGGAGGGAGTTATGAATAAATTATTGGAATGGTATATTCGATTTTTAACTTTTTTCCCTAGGTGGTTAAGACGGCTTGTTATTTGGGGTATTATTTTGCAAATTTCAATTTTAGGTTGGATGAAGTTAATTCGCGAATGGTAAGATAGCTCCTTTCTGTGCATAGTTTTATTTATACTATACTGATTGCGCTAAAAAATTATAGATATAGAAAGGATGAGATGAATGACGAGATTGAAGCAAGTTTTTGGTATTATTATTAGTTTTTTTGTTTTTTGGTTTAGTATGCTCGGTGTACAAATGTTTGCTGAGTTTTTAGATATTGAGTCATTGAAGTTTGTTGCGGGAAAAACGGAGGCAGCGCGTGCCTTTTATTCTCCGTATCCGTTTATAATCGTTTTTCTTATTACATTGCTTTCCCTATATTTCTTAGTAATTAAGCTTGGGAAACCGAAAAAAGAGAAAGTATCTACTTTAGAGGAAAAAAAGGAAGAATTACAATGATAAAATCCCTTGCTAAATAGCAGGGGATTTTATGTTTGAGTGATGGAAGTAATTGAGTTACATTCGCTCTCTCGCTCGAAGCAAAAAGCGCTTCAAGGTCGAGAGCTCCAATGCCCTGCGATTCTGAACGAGCCGCCTCCGCTTTTAGATATATCCAGTTCCAACGGCCAGCTCTTCGCATCTAAGAACCTCCCGCACGAAAGGTAAAAAGCACCTTTTGTGCGAGAGAACCTTAGCTGGTCAGAGCTAAGTGGGCCACTTCCACTTTTAGATAGGCCTTACCAATTCAAATTGTTCTCCTAGTTTTGCGTAGTTGTGTCCTGCTAGGCGGCTTATTGGTTTTAGTCCTTCTGCATGAATGCGGCCATTTTCGTATAGGTGTTCTGCGACGTGGAAACGAACGACGCGTCCGATTAGTAGATCGCAAGCTGGTGAGTCTTCTGTTCCGCCAAGAGGGATTGCGCGTTCTAGTACGCACTCCATTCGAATATTTGCTTCTTTTACACCTGGAACGGAGATAACATCACTTTCAATTGGTGTTAGTTTTGCTAGTTCAATTTCGCTTTCATTTGGCGGGAGGTTAGCCGCTGTTTCGTTAATTGCTTCTACGTAAGATTCATCAGAAATATGTACGACAAACTCACCCTTTTCGATTGCGTTTCGAGAAGTATCTTTCGGTGTTCCTGCTTTTCGTTGTACAGAAACTGAGATAAGTGGTGGATTAGCAGCGACAATATTGAAATAGCTATACGGTGCTCCGTTTAATACGCCGTCTTTTGTTACAGAAGTAACGAATGCGACAGGGCGTGGAATGATACTTCCCGTTAATAATTTGTAATTCTCTTTTTCCGTTTGTTCATTTGGATTAATGGATAACATGCGTAAAATCCCCTTTCTAAATATGACGACTTATTGTTTGTTTACAAGATGTTAGTGGAAAACTCCTGCTGAAAATAATATTTTTATTACATAAAAAGAACTTACTTCATTGTGATTGAAGTAAGTTCCGTCTAAATAATCTCGAATTCAAGATAAAAATTATAATAAAACGTATGCCCCAGGTCCGATTAAAGCTACTCCGACAGCAACAGCGATTAACATTAAATTGTATTCATATCCGTTTTGGGTTACCCAGTAACCATTTTTTCCGTGAACAGTGAAGATTGCCATTAACATTGTTCCAACGATAAATAATGAACCAATTGCAGTGAAAATACCTGATGCGAATAAGAAGCCACCTAATAATTCAGTTGCGCCAGCCATAAATGCCATGAATACACCAGGACGTAAACCGATTGACTCCATCCAGCCGCCTGTTCCTTTTAAACCGTAACCGCCGAACCAACCAAATAGTTTTTGAGCACCATGACCCATGAATGTAATACCTATAATAAGACGAATAATAAGAAGACCGATATCCATCATTTCAAAAAACCTCCTAAAAGTTATTAACTTACCTTATGTAAGTAATAATAAAATAGTTACTTACTTTAGTCAAGTGGATTTCGAAAAAGGTTTGAAAATAATTTTACAAATTAGCGACAAAAAGCAAAATGTAGTAAAGACCTCTAGACAAGTTGGGTAAAAAAAGAGAAAATATAAGTAGAAGTTAACTTCTTATTGTTATTCAGACAATCAGAATTGACTGGAATTTTGCAAAGAGCTACAATAAGAGTCTATTAGTAATGACGTAATTTATTTCGAAAGCGTTTTTACAGTATAATATTCGAAGTATGAAGTCTTACATGTATCCCGAGTTTTACTAGGGATTGCCCTATAAACTTTTAGGTAAATTATGAGGAGGACTATCCTATGTTTAAAAAATTATTCGGTTTTGGTTCAAAAACAAATGAAGAAACAATCGTAGCTCCATTAACTGGAGCAGTGAAAAATATTGAAGAAGTACCAGATCCAGTATTCGCTGGTCGTATGATGGGTGAAGGTGTTGCAATCGATCCTACTGAAGGTCTAGTTGTATCTCCAGTTGATGGTGAAATCGTACAATTATTCCACACAAAACATGCTGTAGGAATTAAAGCGAAAAACGGTACAGAAATTTTAATCCACGTTGGATTAGAAACTGTAAAAATGGAAGGCGAAGGTTTCGAAGCTCACGTTTCTGAAGGCCAAGCTGTAAAAGCTGGAGATAAATTAATCTCATTCGACTTAGAATTAATCCGTGAAAAAGCGAAAAGTACAATTACTCCAATCGTTATTACAAACACAGATGCAGCTGAGTCTATTAAAACAACTGTAGGCGTAACAGCTACAAAAGGTTCAACAGAAGTAATGAAAGTTACAATGAAATAATTATTGTATAAGAGGAATCCGTTTCATATGAAATGGATTCCTTCTTTTGTTTTGTAGTACGCTTGCTATGTATGTTAAAATACTCTAGGCACTTGGAAATAGGGTTTCACATATATGTGGATAAGGCGCATTTTTCTTAGAAAAAATATAAGAGAAATGCGCCTTTCGTATATTCACATTTCTTTTGTTCTATTCTTATGTACGTTATGATGAAAGATAGGAAAAAGAAGAAAAGGGGTGGGTTTGGATGGAACGAGTGTTATTTATTTGCACTGGAAATACATGCCGTAGCCCGATGGCTGAGGCGTTACTTCGTCATCATGGAGAAGGGAAGTTTGAAGTGCAATCTGCTGGTGTTTTCGCCTATCCTGGAAGTGATGCGTCGATATATGCAAAGGAAGCTTTAGCTGAAAAGGGAATTACAATCGATCATGCTTCGCAACAGATAAATGAAGCTTTGATTGATTGGGCAGATATTGTAGTAACAATGACGGAAAACCATAAGCAAATTGTACTTGGGCATTATCCGAGTGTTGAAAAGAAAGTGGATACATTATATGGAGTAACTGAGGGGATAAGTAAGGATATTTCAGATCCATTTGGCGGTTCACTTTCTATTTATAAAGAAACGTTAGAAGAGATGGAAAAACTTGTACAAACTTTACTGAAAAAACATTCAGAAGGTTGATGTTTCGTGTATAATACGATATTGGAGATTACTTCGTTCCGTTAAGGTAACGAGTGAGAAATGAAGATAATTGATTGAAACTTTGGAGGGGTAAAAATGAAAGTAGTAGTAGCATCTGATCACGGCGGTATGAATATCCGTAAAGAACTTGTAAGTTTATTAGAAGAGTTAAATATTGAATATATTGATTTAGGTTGTGAATGTGAAGCTGGTTCTGTTGATTACCCTGATTTTGCGTTTCCAGCAGCGGAAATGGTAGCGAATGGCGAGGTAGATCGTGGTATTTTAGTTTGTGGGACAGGCATCGGTATGTCAATTGCAGCAAACAAAGTAAATGGTATTCGTTGTGCATTAGTTCATGATACTTTCAGTGCGAAAGCAACGAGAGAGCATAATGATACGAACATGTTAGCAATGGGCGAGCGTGTAATTGGTGCAGGTCTAGCACGTGACATCGCAAAAATTTGGTTAACAACTGACTATGAAGGTGGTCGTCACGAAAACCGCGTAGGAAAAATTAAAACATACGAAACAAAGTAATAGATTCTAACTAGAAGTAGTATGAAATATAATTTGGTGAACCAACCTGTGAAAGGAAGAGGCGTAATGACAGAAATCGTAAAGGTAAGAGAACAGTTACAAATTTCGCTTGCTGATTTCCAAGAACAAGCTTCATTACAAAGTGGACAAATTTTTGTAGTGGGGTGTAGCACGAGCGAAGTGCTAGGAGAAAGAATTGGGACATCAGGAACGATGGAAGTAGCAGAGGCGATTTTTTCTGAGTTAAAACAATTTCAAGAACAAACAGGTATGGAGTTGGCGTTTCAATGTTGTGAGCATTTAAACCGTGCTTTAGTAGTTGAGAGAGAGTTGGCGATGAAATATCAATTTGAAATTGTAACAGTTACGCCTGTTAGATCAGCAGGTGGTGCATTAGCAACATATGCGTATCACAATTTGAAAGATCCGGTAGTAATTGAGTTTATTAAAGCAGATGCAGGAATGGATATTGGTGATACATTTATCGGTATGCATTTAAAGCATGTAGCTGTTCCGGTTCGTACAGGTGTGAAGGAAATTGGAAGTGCGCATGTAACGATGGCAACGACACGTGGAAAACTAATTGGTGGAGCACGTGCTGTTTATGCGGCGAAGGAAGAGACTATAACTTGCCGTTAGACATGAAAAATTATAAAGTCGCATAATAGCTTTATATCGAAAGATAAAAGGTATGTAGTCTGACTTTATAATAGAAGAAAGAAAAGACCGATTTTCGGTCTTTTTTTTCTTTTATGATATAGAAAGTCATGTTAGAATGTAGTTGAAAACATGAAGGTTCGAAAGAATTACAACCTGAATTTTCGTTTTTTCTGAATAAATGAGAAAAAACTATTGGGAATCGATGTAATTCGTTCAGAAAAGGGGGATTTTGGTGGATCATTTAAAACGTCAAGATGAAAAGGTATTTGCTGCAATTGAGGCAGAACTAGGAAGACAGCGTTCAAAGATTGAGTTAATTGCTTCGGAAAACTTCGTAAGTGAAGCAGTAATGGAGGCGCAAGGTTCTGTTTTAACGAATAAGTATGCTGAGGGATATCCTGGAAAACGTTACTATGGTGGCTGTGAGCACGTAGACGTAGTGGAAGATATCGCACGTGATCGCGCGAAAGAAATTTTTGGCGCAGAGCATGTAAATGTTCAACCGCATTCTGGTGCACAAGCGAACATGGCAGTATACTTCACGATTTTAGAGCAAGGCGATACAGTACTTGGTATGAATTTATCTCATGGTGGTCACTTAACACACGGAAGCCCTGTTAACTTCAGTGGAGTACAATATAATTTCGTAGAATATGGCGTGGATGCTGAATCTCACCGTATTAATTACGATGATGTATTAGCAAAAGCGAAAGAACATAAACCAAAATTAATCGTTGCAGGTGCAAGTGCATATCCTCGTGTTATCGATTTCAAACGATTCCGTGAGATTGCAGATGAAGTGGGTGCATACTTTATGGTTGATATGGCACATATCGCTGGTTTAGTAGCTGCTGGTTTACATCCAAACCCAGTACCACACGCACATTTCGTTACAACGACAACACATAAAACATTACGTGGTCCACGTGGTGGTATGATTTTATGTGAAGAGCAATTTGCAAAACAAATTGATAAATCAATCTTCCCTGGTATTCAAGGTGGTCCACTTATGCACGTAATCGCTGCAAAAGCTGTTGCATTTGGTGAGACACTACAAGATGATTTTAAAACATATGCACAAAATATCATTAATAATGCGAATCGCTTAGCTGAAGGTCTTCAAAAAGAAGGACTTACACTTGTTTCTGGTGGAACAGACAATCATTTAATCCTGATTGATGTTCGTAACTTAGAAATCACAGGTAAAGTAGCAGAGCACGTGTTAGATGAAGTTGGTATTACAGTGAACAAAAATACAATTCCATTTGAAACAGCAAGCCCATTTGTAACAAGCGGTGTACGTATCGGTACGGCAGCTGTAACATCTCGTGGTTTCGGTTTAGAAGAAATGGATGAAATTGCGTCACTTATTGCTTACACATTAAAAAATCATGAAAATGAAGCTGCATTAGAAGAAGCAAGTAAGCGTGTAGAAGCGTTAACGAGCAAATTCCCAATGTACACAGACCTATAATAGATTAAAGAAGACTGCTGAGACGTAATTGTTTTGGCAGTTTTTTTTGGACATATATTGTTCTTTAAGTATGTATACAAATGATGAATAAATTTTGGCGATATAATGAAGGATACAGCTCCCATAATTGGTAAAGATACTAGATAGATTCATCGTAAAATCATGATTTTGCCAAATTTGCCCTTGAATATTAGTAGCGTTTTCTTTACAATCGTAAATAGTGTAAAAAAGCGTGCAAACGCATGAATATCATCTAAAGGAGAGATTCACATGGGAAAACTGTATGTATTTGATCACCCGTTAATTCAACATAAGATTACATATATTCGCGATAAGAATACAGGTACGAAAGATTTTCGTGAATTAGTGGACGAAGTAGCAAGCTTAATGGCTTTCGAAATTACTCGCGACCTTCCACTTGAAGATATTGAAATTGAAACACCTGTAAGCAAAGCGACAACAAAAGTGATCGCTGGTAAAAAGCTTGGTTTAATTCCGATTTTACGTGCAGGTTTAGGAATGGTTGATGGAATTCTGAAATTAATTCCAGCAGCAAAAGTAGGACACGTTGGTTTATACCGTGACCCTAAAACATTACAACCGGTAGAATACTATGTGAAACTTCCAACGGATGTAGAAGAACGTGACTTTATCGTACTAGATCCGATGCTAGCAACAGGTGGTTCTGCAGCTGAAGCAATTAACTCTCTGAAAAAGCGCGGTGCAAAACAAATTAAATTAATGTGTATCGTTGCAGCTCCAGAAGGAGTAAAAGTAGTACAAGAAGAACATCCTGATGTTGATATTTATGTAGCAGCATTAGATGAGAAATTAAATGATCACGGATATGTAGTACCAGGTCTTGGTGATGCTGGTGACCGTTTATTCGGAACGAAGTAAGACAACTGACGAGAGGGGATTCCCCTCTCGTTTTTTTGTACTCTGATGAGGTAGGGGAGGGGGGATAAATATACATAGTATATACAACATAAGTTGAATACACACCACATATAATATAGAAGTCTTACGTCTAAAGAGCACTATATTATGGAAGGAAAGCGTTATATCGTAAAAATATAATAGTGACAAACTTGTGAACATTTCCTTCTATTATAATGAGAAAACTGCTAGAAATTGCATATCTCTAACCAGTATTTAGAAGGGGAACGTTTTCATTTTTGGGAGGAAATGACTAATACTCAAATTTTTTGATTTTTTACGATTTCTCGTTGACACTGTTAATACCCTATTGTATGCTAACAACGGGGATAGATGGTAGGGCTTTCAGTGACAAAAATACATCTATTCCGTGACGAAAATGTAAACTTTTTAATTTGTATAGGATTTATGCAAAAAAATGAGTTATTATTAACACATCGTGAATGAGGGTTACATATTGGAGGGATGAATCCTTGCAAAAAAACGATCGCAGCCATATAAAAGCTTATGCTTTAATGTCAGGTATTCTTGCTCAGTTAGTCGGTTCTATTCTTATTGGAATCTTTGGTGGGCAGTGGATTGATAGTAAGGTTGGAACGTTTCCATTGTTTCTTATTATAGGGTTATTACTCGGATTAGGAACAGGGATATACGCAATGATTCGACTCATTCGACATTACTATTCGGGAGAGCAATGATGATAGACGTACATGGACTTGTCCAAAGACAAAAGAAATATATGTACTACTTGCTTGCGCTTCTAGTGCTAGGATGGGGATTCACCTCTTACAAGGATGTATTTCTTGGGCTGATTATCGGAACGATTTTCAGTTTTCTTAGTTTGCGCATCATTGCACGTAGAACAGACAAGCTGTTGGATCGCGTAACAAATGGAGAAAACGTGAAGTTTAAGGCGACAGCGGTAAGTACATATTCGAGATTCGCCACGATTGGATTATTAATTTTATTTGCAGCCAAATATCAAGAGTTAATCGCGATGTGGGGCCTAGGTGTAGGATTGCTGACAGGATACCTTGTCATGATCATAGATTTTCTTTATTTAGAGTATAAGAGCAGGGAAGAGAGGTGAATTACTAGTGGAACACGGTAAATTAGTTAAATTTCTAGGTTTAACGTTCGATTTGTCATCAGTTATGATGGTTACTGTAGCAGCAGTTATAGTTTTCTTAATCGCTGTTATCGGAACTCGCAGTTTAGCCCTTCGCCCAACCGGGATGCAAAACTTCATGGAATGGGTGTTTGACTTCGTGAAAGGGATTATCAATAGTACGATGGACTGGAAAACAGGTGGACGTTTCTTAACGCTTGGCGTTACGCTTATCATGTTTATCATCGTATCGAACTTCCTTGGTTTACCATTCATGTATTCAACAGTTGAGGCTGGCGAACATATTGCATGGTGGAGATCACCAACGTCTGATCCAGCAGTTACATTAACATTAGCCGTGATGGTAGTTACCCTCACCCATTATTATGGAATTAAGATGAAGGGTACGAAAGAATACGTAAAAGGTTATTTCCAACCTATGAAATTCTTATTCCCATTAAAGGTTATTGAGGAGTTTGCTAACACATTAACGTTAGGTCTTCGTTTATTCGGTAACATTTATGCAGGTGAGATCTTATTAGGATTACTTGCTAAGTTAGGTGGGGCATCATTCCTTGGAGCATTAGGTGCGCTTGTACCAATGTTAGCATGGATGGGATTCAGTGTATTCGTTGGATCAATCCAGTCATTTATTTTCGTTATGTTAACGATGGTTTATATGGCTCATAAAGTAAGCCATGACCATTAATATAATTTAAGTAAGAAAAAATTTATTTTTTTATAATACAAAGGAGGACAAATTAAATGAGTTTAGGTGTAATCGCAGCTGCAATTGCAATTGGTTTATCAGCATTAGGTGCAGGTATTGGTAACGGTCTTATCGTATCACGTACAATCGAAGGTGTTGCTCGTCAACCAGAATTAAAAGGCGCGCTTCAAACAATTATGTTCATCGGGGTTGCTTTAGTTGAGGCACTTCCAATCATCGGTGTAGTTATTGCATTCATCGTAATGAACAAATAAGGGAGACTCCCCTTACATAGATGGCGAAGAGTGTTTTTCCGAACTTTCTTCGCCATTGCTTTATGAACGAAACGTATGTCTTTTTTTTTCATATGATCAATTTAGATATTTTGAAGGGAGTGAATCCTTGTGCCAACTTTATTATTAGGGGCTTCCATTCCATTTGGAACGATTGCTTATACATTGTTCATTTTCTTACTTCTATTAGTAATGCTACGCAAATTCGCGTGGGGCCCTTTAATGGGAATTATGAAAGAACGTGAAGAGCATGTTACTAATGAAATCGACGCTGCAGAAAGAAGTAACGCTGAAGCGAAGAAATTAGTAGAAGAACAACGTGAAATGTTAAAACAATCGCGTGTTGAAGCACAAGAGTTAATCGAAAGAGCGAAAAAACAAGCTGTAGATCAAAAAGATGTTATTGTTGCTGCTGCGAAAGAAGAAGCAGAATCAATTAAAGCATCTGCTGTACAAGAAATTCAACGCGAAAAAGAGCAAGCGATTGCTGCTTTACAAGAACAAGTCGCTTCTTTATCTGTTCAAATTGCTTCTAAAGTAATTGAAAAAGAGTTAAAAGAAGAAGATCAAGTTAAGTTAATTCGCGATTATATTAAAGAAGTAGGAGAAGCGCGATGAGCAATGGGATTGTAGCAAAACGTTATGCTGTCGCTCTTTTTAAAATTGCAAAAGAAAAACACGTATTAGAAATGTTTGAAGAGGAATTACGCCTTGTACACAACGTTTATGTAAAGAACGGAGAACTACATAGCTTTTTAACGCAACCGAACATTTCAAAAGAGCAGAAGAAAACGTTTCTTGCGAACGTATTCGGATCTGTTTCTGAATCTATTTTAAATACGTTATATATTTTAATTGATAACAAACGCATTGATATCTTACCTGAAATTGCAGATGAATATGTTGTTCTTGCTAATGAAGAACGTAACGTAGCCGACGCAACTGTATATTCTACTCGTCTTCTATCAGAAGAAGAGAAGCTTAACATTGCAGAAGCATTTGCAAAGAGAACGGGAAAAGATGCAATTCGCGTAAAAAATGTTGTAGATGAAGATTTACTAGGCGGCATTAAAGTACGTATTGGAAATCGCATTTACGACGGAAGCTTACAAGGAAAATTAGCACGTATTCAGCGTGAATTAATGAAGAATAGATAGGGGTGAAGCACATGAGCATCAGAGCTGAAGAAATTAGCGCACTGATAAAGCAACAAATCGAGAACTATCAGTCTGAAATCGAAGTTAGTGATGTTGGTACAGTTATCCAAGTTGGTGACGGTATTGCGCGTGCTCATGGTCTTGATAACGTTATGGCTGGTGAACTTGTAGAGTTCTCTAACGGCGTTATGGGACTAGCACAAAACTTAGAGGAAAACAACGTAGGTATCATTATTTTAGGACCTTATACAGAAATTCGTGAAGGTGACGAAGTTCGTCGTACTGGTCGCATCATGCAAGTACCAGTAGGAAAAGAACTAATCGGTCGTGTTGTAAATCCATTAGGTCAACCAGTTGATGGTTTAGGCCCAATCAATACAACAAACACTCGTCCAATCGAAAGTCCAGCACCAGGTGTAATGGATCGTAAATCTGTTCATGAGCCACTTCAAACAGGTATTAAAGCGATCGATGCTCTTGTACCAATTGGCCGTGGTCAACGTGAGTTAATCATTGGTGACCGTCAAACAGGTAAAACAGCAGTTGCACTTGATACAATCATTAACCAAAAAGATGAAGATATGATTTGTATCTATGTAGCTATCGGACAAAAAGAATCAACTGTACGTAACGTAGTAGAAACACTACGTAAGCACGGTGCATTAGATTACACAATCGTTGTAACTGCATCAGCTTCTCAACCAGCTCCATTATTATACTTAGCTGCTTATGCTGGTGTAACAATGGGTGAAGAGTTCATGTACAATGGTAAACACGTATTAGTAGTATATGATGACTTATCAAAACAAGCAGCGGCTTACCGTGAGCTTTCATTACTATTACGTCGTCCTCCAGGTCGTGAAGCATATCCAGGGGATGTATTCTACTTACATTCTCGCTTATTAGAGCGTGCAGCAAAATTAAGTGATGCAAGAGGCGGCGGTTCTTTAACTGCACTACCTTTCATCGAAACACAAGCAGGGGACGTATCAGCTTACATCCCAACAAACGTAATTTCTATTACGGATGGACAAATCTTCTTACAATCTGACCTATTCTTCTCTGGCGTACGTCCAGCGATCGATGCGGGTACTTCTGTATCTCGTGTAGGTGGATCTGCTCAGATTAAAGCAATGAGTAAAGTATCAGGTACACTTCGTCTTGACCTTGCATCTTACCGTGAGTTAGAAGCGTTCGCTCAGTTCGGTTCTGACCTTGATAAAGCAACTCAAGCGAAACTAAACCGTGGTGCTCGTACTGTTGAGGTATTAAAACAAGGATTACACAAACCATTACGTGTAGAGAAACAAGTTATCATTCTTTACGCTTTAACACGTGGATTCCTAGATGATATCCCAGTAGTAGATATCACTCGTTTCGAAGAAGAATTCCATGCTTGGTTAGATTCTAATGCGACTGACTTATTAGAAGAAATCCGCACAACTAAGAAACTTGCGGATGACGACAAATTTGCAGCAGCTATTAATGGATTTAAAAAAGTATTCGTAGCTTCTGAGTAATGAATAAAAGCTCCAGAGGCTCGTTCAAGCCACTGGAGCTAGATAATATATAAAAGGCATCTCAAGTTTTGAGATTGCTGACGGTTATGTAAAGGAAAAGAGTAGGTGCACCTATTCTTTTCCTTCAATCATGAGCAAGAATATCTTGCAACGTAGATTAGGAAGAGAATTCTTACTAATCGTGCCAACTTCCGGAAAAAAGGTGGTGAAAACCTGTGGCATCTTTACGCGATATAAAAGCGAAGATTAACTCGACAAAGAAAACGAGTCAAATTACGAAAGCGATGGAGATGGTATCTGCATCTAAGTTAAACCGTGCAGAGCAAAATGCTAAATCTTTCGTTCCGTATATGGAAAAGATTCAAGAAGTAGTAGCGAGCATTGCGCAAGGAAGTAAAGGAATTAATCATCCGATGCTAAATGCGCGTCCTGTAAAGCGTACAGGGTACATCGTTATTACATCTGATCGCGGACTAGCAGGTGGTTATAACAGTAACGTATTACGTACAGTAAGTAACGTAATTCGTGAACGTCATAATATGGATTCAAACCAATATTCAATTATTGTGCTTGGCCGACTAGGACGTGATTATTTAAAACGTCGCGGCTTTAATATCATTGATGAAGTAGTTGGACTATCTGACCACCCATCATTTACTGATATTAAAGATCTTGCTTCTCGAGCAATTGCGATGTTTGCAGATGGTGCTTATGATGAGCTGTATATTTACTACAACCATTACGTAAGTAAAATTTCACAAGAAGTAACGGAAAATAAAATTTTACCGCTTACTGATGTGGCGTCTGACAAACCGACGACAGCTTATGAATTCGAACCTTCTGAAGAAGAAATTTTAAAAGTACTATTGCCACAATACGCAGAAAGCTTAGTGTACGGTGCATTACTAGACGGTAAAGCAAGTGAACACGCAGCGCGTATGACAGCAATGAAGAGTGCTACAGACAACGCAATGGAAGTTATCGATTCACTTACACTTTCATTCAACCGTGCGCGTCAGGCAGCGATTACGCAAGAAATTACGGAAATCGTTGGTGGAGCAGCAGCGTTAGAGTAGTAATAAAAAGCGTAGACGGTTCGTTCAGAATGAGAGGGGGATGGAGCTTTTGACGTAGAGGCGATTTGTGCCTCGCAGGAAAAAGCGAAGCCACCGAACATTCTAACCGCCGGAGCTAAGTGGAAGCGGCTCGTCCAGAACAAGAGGGCATTGGAGCTCCTGACGAAGAGGCGTAGTTTGCCTCGCAGGAAGGCGCGAAATGACCGACTGTTCTAGCTGCTGGAACTAGATTCAATAAAAAGTGGAAGCGGCTCTTTCAAAAGAGTCGCGTAAGCTATAAACCAATAAAAAATTAAAAGCTAACTGCTCGTAGCAAGTTGGCTAATTAAAAGAAAGCTAGGAGGGAACCCGATGAATAAAGGGCGCGTTACGCAAATCATGGGTCCGGTTGTAGACGTTAAGTTTGATGGCGGAAAGCTACCAGAAATCTACAACGCCCTTACGGTAAAACAAAGCAACGAAAACGGAACAAGCATTAACTTAACATTTGAAGTTGCACTTCATTTAGGTGATGATACAGTTCGTACAGTTGCAATGTCTTCCACAGACGGACTTGTTCGTGGTACAGAAGTAGAAGATACTGGTAAAGCAATCTCTGTACCAGTTGGTGATGCAACACTTGGTCGCGTATTTAACGTATTAGGTGATGCAATTGACTTAGATGGTGAGGTTCCTGCCGATGTACGTCGTGATCCAATTCACCGTCAAGCACCTGCATTCGAAGAATTATCTACTAAAGTAGAAATTCTTGAAACTGGTATTAAAGTAGTAGACTTACTTGCTCCTTACATTAAGGGTGGTAAGATCGGTCTATTCGGTGGTGCCGGTGTAGGTAAAACTGTACTAATTCAGGAATTAATTAACAACATCGCACAAGAACACGGTGGTATCTCTGTATTCGCTGGTGTAGGTGAGCGTACTCGTGAGGGTAACGATTTATACCACGAAATGAGCGATTCTGGCGTAATTAAGAAAACTGCGATGGTATTCGGACAAATGAATGAGCCACCTGGAGCACGTCAACGTGTTGCATTAACAGGTTTAACAATGGCTGAACATTTCCGTGATGAGCAAGGACAAGACGTACTATTGTTCATCGATAATATCTTCCGTTTCACGCAAGCAGGTTCTGAAGTATCTGCCCTTCTTGGTCGTATGCCATCTGCGGTAGGTTACCAACCGACACTTGCAACAGAAATGGGTCAATTACAAGAGCGTATTACATCTACAAATAAAGGGTCTATCACGTCTATCCAAGCGGTATATGTACCAGCCGATGACTATACGGATCCAGCACCAGCTACAACGTTCGCTCACTTAGATGCAACAACAAACTTAGAGCGTCGTTTAACACAAATGGGTATTTACCCAGCCGTAGATCCATTAGCATCTACATCTCGTGCACTTTCTCCAGAAATCGTAGGAGAAGAGCATTATGAAGTAGCTCGTCAAGTACAGCAAACTTTACAGCGTTATAAAGAGCTTCAAGATATCATTGCTATCTTAGGTATGGATGAGTTATCTGAAGAAGATAAGTTAGTTGTACATCGTGCTCGTCGTATTCAATTCTTCTTATCTCAAAACTTCCACGTAGCTGAGCAGTTTACAGGTCAAAAAGGTTCTTACGTACCTGTAAAAAATACAGTTAGCGGATTTAAAGAAATTCTAGAAGGAAAATATGATGACCTTCCAGAAGATGCATTCCGTCTTGTAGGTGGTATTGAAGAAGTTATTGAAAACGCGAAGAAAATGATGGCGTAAGGCCTTAGGAGGGACGAATTATGAAGACATTTCCAGTCAGTATTGTAACTCCTGATGGACCGGTTTACGAAAAAGAAGTAGAAATGGTAAGCGTAAAAGCAGAGAGTGGGGAAATGGGGATCTTACCGGGTCACATTCCAACTGTTGCACCATTAAAAATTAGTGCAGTTCGTCTGAAACATGGTGGACACACTGATTATGTAGCAGTAAGCGGTGGCTTTATCGAAGTTCGTCCAGATAAAGTAACTGTATTATCATCATCTGCTGAAGAAGCAAACCATATCGATATCCATCGTGCAAATGAAGCGAAGCGTCGCGCTGAGCAACGTATGCAAGATAAACAAGCACATGTTGACTTTAGACGTGCAGAAATGGCATTACAACGTGCTGTGAACCGTTTAAACGTTTCCGACATGAAATAAAAAATCCGTAAAGGCTTTGCCTTTACGGATTTTTTTTGTAGTTCATGGATAATTTTACAAAAATGGTATAATTATATTGATGCTTGTATAAGTAGAGAATGTACAACAATTTATAAAGGGGATGAATAAATGATCGGTGAAATGAAACGAGAAGCGTTGCACTCTTTAAAGGGAAAATGGGGGCTAGGTGTTGGATCAACGATTTTATATTTTATTTTAAGTTATGTTGTTTCAATGGCTGCAATGCTTATACTTTTAATTCCAGGAGTTATTATATTTTTACTATTTGCTGGTTTAACAGGTTCACTTGAAGAGGAAACAATATCAATTGGAGCAGGTATTACATTTGGTATTTTTTATTGCATCATAATAATTTTGAGTAACGCATCGTATGGAATTACATCATACGGTTATACAAATGTATTTTTACAGATGAGTAAACGAGAAGGTGCTAAAGTAGATCACTTATTCGAAGGGTTTCGTGGCTTTAAAAGAATGATGAAAACGATGTGGGCAATGCTTGCGATTTTGTTATATACAGGTACATGGATTCCAATGTTGCTAGTAGCCTTATTCGCATTTTTCGGTGAAGAAGGAAATACGTCGTTTACTATCGCTTTCTTTGTACTATTAGCTATTTCAATCGTTGTTATGATTGTGATGTATTTTTCTTATGCGATGACGTACTATGTAATGATTGAAAATGCAGAGTATAGTGTGTCACGAGCAATGAAAGAAAGTAAACATCTTATGAAGGGACATAAGTTAGATTTATTTCTTTTATGGCTCAGTTTTATAGGATGGGGTATTTTAGCGATTTTAACACTTGGAATAGGTTTTCTTTGGCTTAGCCCGTATATGAGTACAACGACAGCGCATTTTTATCGCTATCTTTCAAAAGATGAATTGTAGTAGGAACATGCTATACTAATAGAGTTATTACGTATAGGAGGAAGAATATGATTAGTGATTTAAAAGGAGAAGCGCTAGATTCATTAGAAGGGAAATGGGGATTAGCTGTCGGGGCAACATTACTGATTTCGATTCTTATTTCAGTTTTTAGTTTTAGTATTGATTTCATTTTCTTTCAATTTTGGGATTGGAAAGAAGTAAATAACTCACTTTCAGTAGACGTTATTACAATATTGATGGTAGGTCCATTAACGCTAGGTGGTTATCATTTAGCACTACATATCATTCGTGAAAAAGAAGCGAGTATTGGGCATATATTCAGATGGTTTACAGAAGGAAGTAAGTTTATAAAGTCATTTTTATTATATATAGTAGTGAACATTTATATTTTCTTATGGTTTTTATTATTTATTATTCCAGGCATTATTAAATCATTTTCTTATGCGATGACGTACTTTATAATAAATGATCATCCTGAGTATTCCATAAATCAAGCTATTACAGAAAGTCGTCGTATGATGAATGGACATAAGATGGAGTATTTCATTTTATGTTTAAGCTTTATTGGTTGGTTTATATTAAGTTGTATTACGTTAGGGATTGGATTCCTATGGCTAATTCCATATTTTTATACGACGTCAGCAGCTTTTTATGAAGAAATTGCAGAGGAGTATTACGAGAAAACAATTCCGACACTATAAAAACACCCAGTATGAGCTATTGGTTCATACTGGGTGTTTTTTGTAGAAATTTTATAAATTGATGACTAGTAAGTGGTTTACTGAAATAGTAACCTTGCATATATTTACAGTTGTTCTTTTGTAGAAACTTAAGTTGTTTTTCTGTTTCAATTCCTTCAGCAACGACAGAGAGGTTTAAAGTATTTGCAAGGGAAAGGATAGTGGAAACGATAGCTCTTTCCTCAGGCCGATGATCGGCTAGTTGTGTAAATTCTCTCGGTACTTTTAACGTATCGATAGGGAAAATTGATAAATAAGCGAGAGAAGAATAGCCGGTACCGAAGTCATCAATGGACGTTTGAATACCATATTCCTTTAATTGTTTTAGTCTTGATAATGTTTCTTTTTCATCAATCATTGCAATTCGTTCTGTTAGCTCAAGTGTTACATGCTTTGGATCGACTTTAATGTCTGTTAGTATTTGTGAAATGTTGTTGATTAAATTCTCTTGCTGAAACTCTTTTGCGGATAAGTTCACACTTATTTTTAAATCTGTGTAGCCGAAAGTATGCCATATTTTTAACTGGTGACAAGATTCTTTTAATACCCAATGACCGAGCGGAACGACTTGTGGCGTCTCTTCTACAATTGGAATGAACTCACATGGCGGAATGTCACCTAGGAGTGGGTGTTTCCAGCGGAGTAATGCTTCAGCACCAATAATCTTTTTCGTCGTAATATCAATTTGTGGTTGATAGACGAGATAAAACTCTTCGTTTACTAAAGCGAGTGGTAAATCTTTTTCAATTCGAGCTTTTCGTTCCATTTTTTTATACAATTCTTTCGTGTATAGGGAGCTACCATTTTTTCCTTTATTTTTTGCTTCGTACATGGCCATATCAGCATGCTGTAAAATGGATAATGGATCTTCACCTGCTTCAGGATATATTGCAATCCCGATGCTCGGTGAGATTTGTAAATGTTGACTTTCAATTTCAAATGGTTCGTTCATGGCTGCTACAATCGTATCAGCTATTTTTTTCACATCGGGTCTTTTTTTATAATTTTCGATAAGGATTGTGAACTCATCCCCGGCTAGCCGGGCGAGCTTCATATTTGGTGTCGATAGTCTTTCTAGTCTTTTTGCTACGGCAATTAATAGAAGGTCTCCTACCCTATGACCGAGAGTATCATTAATAACCTTAAAGCGGTCTAGGTCGAGAAACATAACAGCAAAAGGCCTTTTTGATATTTCGGATCGAGCAATTGCTTGTTCTACATATTGATGAAATGCACGGCGATTTGCAAGCTCTGTTAAAGTATCATGATATGCTAGAAAATTAATTTGTTCTTGTTGTTGTTTGCTTTCCGTAATATCTTTAATCATTAAATAAACACCAGAAATATGATCCTTTAAAAAGATAGGAACTGCTGTAACATGCAAGTAGTAAATATCCCTATTCTTATGATATGCCCGTACTTCTAAAGAAATAGATTTCCCTTTTTTTACTCGATGAAAGGCATTAATGATTTCTTCCAAATCTTCTTCATACGTAAGTGAATAGTATGGTTGCTTTAATAATTCATTCGTTTGATAACCGAGTAAAGTAGTACCAGCGTTGTTCACGTTGAGAAAATTACCGTACAAGTCTAATGTGAAAATTGGATCTGGATGGTGCTCGTATAAAGATTTAAACATCTGTTGGTTATGATATAGTTCATTTTTTTGTTCTACTAAATCTTCTGTACGTAGTTCAATTTGTTTTTCGAGTTCTGAGTTGAATTGCATTTGAGCTAGTAATAATATTTTATTTTGTTTTCGAACTAAACTATGGCGTATGAGAACGAAGGAGAAAGTTATTATAAGCCCGATTACTACAATAGGTGCAAAAACATATTCAACTAGTATAAAAACAATAAGCATTACTACAGAAATATAAGGTAATGACAATCTGATCGATTCCCCAAGTTTAGGTGTTAATAGTACTTGCTCTTGTCTTTCGGGTTCTTTTGTATGCAGAATACAGGCGATTGCTACTAGTACTAAAGTTACTTGATAGAGAGGAGTAACTGTAAACATAGAATACTCGGGTATGAAGTATTTGATATAAGCATAAATCGCATCTGTAGTAGCATATAAAATTAAAGCACTGCCAAGAAGCGCACCAACTTTTTTGGATAATAAGGATAATGGCTTGAATAACAGATTGATTCCTATGAGAAGAAAGAGCAAATCGGCCATTGGATAGGTAAGTTGAACAAATATGTCGATATAGGATGTTGAAGAAACGTGAATGGTGCGTTCAATAAGTAAGTAGTAACTTAAAGTGAATTGTGCTGTAACAATAATACAAATATCACATATCATAAAAAGCTTTTCTAATAAATCGCGGTTATAGATGATTTCATATAGAAAGGCAAATGCAAAGCTAATTAAAAAAAGTAAGTAAAAAAAATCAGACGGATCAACGAATGTATAGTAGTCCTTTAAAATTAAACGTTGATAGGCAACGACCATATCACCAATGAAATAAGAGAGGGTTCCAACACATAAAATGGTCCAAAATAAACGAGGTAACCCTTCTTTCCTATTTGAAAAATAAAGTATATAACTACAAGCGATAATATCAATGAATAAGGTACTCATTCCAATTAATATTTGAAAAGGAAATGAGTATTCATATAGAAAAGGCATTGCCACGTAATGAATCGCTATAGATAACAATATAATGCTTATAAGAATACTTACATGTGTTTGTTTTTTCATTTATCTCACCCACGGTATATACATATAAATTCCTCTTTTTATTTTTTATTGTTTCTTGAAACATATATATAATTTCTATACTTATTTTACACAGGTATAGCCAGTTATAAAAATAGATTTTAATAATTCTCGTTTCGGTCCCCAATATATCGACATAGGAATTTGAAGTTTGCTATAATGATTAAAATAGTTGCATTATTTAGAAAAATTTAAAAATAATAATTACTGCAGCTAGGACATATTGTTTACTAAGTGAACTTGTTCTTAATTTAGGGGGGAGGGTTTCACAATGGCAAGTGTATATGAAAATAGTTATATGATCGTTTTGATTTTCTTGCTATTAGGTATATTGCTGCCGGTAGTGGCTCTTACATTAGGAAAGATGCTGCGTCCAAACAAACCAAGTGCAGTGAAAGCGACGACGTATGAGAGTGGGATTGAGCCTTTTCATGATGCAAATATTCGGTTTCATGCTCGTTATTATATTTTTGCTTTATTGTTTGTCATCTTTGATGTAGAAACTTTATTTTTATATCCATGGGCTGTTGCATATGACAAGCTCGGTTTATTTGCACTGATTGAAATGCTCATCTTTGTTGTAATGTTGCTAGTTGGATTAGCGTATGCTTGGAAAAAGAAGGTGTTACAATGGTTATAAATTTTGAGGAATTACATCCAAATGAGCGGGCGGAATTAGAACGAAATATCTTTTTTTCTACATTGGAGCAGTTAAAAGGATGGGCACGAAGCAATTCTTTATGGCCGATGACATTCGGACTGGCATGCTGTGCAATTGAAATGATGGGAGTAGGTTCATCACATTACGATTTAGATCGATTTGGGTCATTTTTTCGGACATCGCCAAGGCAATCGGACGTTATGATTGTGTCGGGAACAGTAACGAAGAAGATGGCTCCTATTGTTCGGCGTTTATACGATCAAATGCCCGAACCAAAATGGGTTATTGCAATGGGATCTTGTGCGACAGCAGGTGGCCCATATGTAAATTCGTACGCTGTTGTGAAAGGTGTGGATCAAATTGTACCAGTGGATGTGTATATTCCTGGTTGTCCACCCAATCCTGCTGCTTTAATTTATGGAATTAATAAATTGAAAGAAAAAATTCGTTACGAGGCAAAGACGGGAAAGCAGGTGACGAATAAATGAGTGATACAAATAAAGACCTAGAGGATTTGAAAAGAGAAGCGGCTAGGCATGCGAAAGAAGAGGCGAGAAAGCGTCTCGTTGCGAAACATGATGCGGAAATAAGTAAACTTGAGGAAGAAAATCGAGAAAAAGAGAAAGCGCTACCAAAAAATGATGGTATGACTGTGGAAGAAGTAAAACGACGTGCAGCCGCAGCCGCGAAAGCAAAAGCGGCAGCATTAGCAAAGCAAAAAAGAGAAGGAACCGAAGAAGTAACGGAAGAAGAAAAGGCCAAAGCGAAGGCGAAGGCAGCCGCAGCGGCAAAAGCAAAAGCGGCAGCGTTAGCAAAGCAAAAAAGAGAAGGAACCGAAGAAGTAACGGAAGAAGAAAAGGCCAAAGCGAAGGCGAAGGCAGCCGCAGCGGCAAAAGCAAAAGCGGCGGCATTAGCGAAGCAAAAAAGAGAAGGAACCGAAGAAGTAACGGAAGAGGACAAGGCTAAGGCGAAAGCAAAGGCCGTGGCGGCCGCAAAGGCAAAAGCAGCGGCGTTAGCGAAGCAGAAGGCCTCTCAAGGTGATGGGGATTCGGGAGATGAAAAGGCGAAGGCAAAAGCAGCAGCGAAAGCAAAAGCGGCTGCGGCTGCAAGAGCAAAGACAAAGGGCGCTGAAGGTAAGAAGGAAGAGGAGCTGAAGCCGGAAGAGCCATCCGTGAATCAACCGTATTTAAATCAGTATGTTGAAGTTATTAAGGGGAAAGTAGGAGAGGATACATTAGTAGATTCCTACATTAATAAACTTTCAAAAGATGTGCCAACTCTTGTGGTTGAGACCTCCAAATATTATGAAGTAATGGAGTTACTGCGATTCCATGAGGGACTTGCTTTTGATTATATGTCAGAGTTACATGCGACGGATTTTGTGACGCATATGGAAGTATATGTTCATTTATTTTCATATGGAAAGAAACAGTCAGTAGCGGTGAAGGTGAAGTTGGATAGGGAAGCACCAGAAGTAGAGTCGGTTGCAGCGCTTTGGAAAGGAGCGGACTGGCCAGAGCGAGAAGCGTATGATTTGCTCGGCATTGTATTTAAGGGACATCCGAATTTATCACGTATTTTAATGCCCGATGATTGGATAGGGTATCCGCTTAGGAAAGATTATGAACCGTATGATGTGGAGGTGTAGCTTATGATCCGTACGGAAGAAATGCTTTTGAATGTAGGGCCTCAGCATCCGAGTACGCATGGTGTATTCAGGCTTGTTATTAAGATTGACGGGGAAATTATTAAAGAAGCTACACCAGTTATTGGATATTTGCATCGCGGGACCGAAAAGATTGCCGAGAGCTTACAGTATACGCAAATTATCCCTTATACAGATCGAATGGACTATTTATCGGCCATGACGAATAACTACGTCATTTGCCATGCTGTAGAGACGATGATGGGGCTTGAAATCCCGGAGCGGGCCGAATACTTACGAGTACTTGCAATGGAGCTTGGAAGGATTGCGAGCCACCTCGTTTGGTGGGGGACAAATCTTCTTGATATAGGAGCGGTCAGCCCGTTTTTATACGCGTTTCGTGAACGAGAGATGATTATAAATTTATTAAACGAATTATGCGGTGCCCGTCTTACTTTTAACTATATGAGAGTCGGGGGTGTAAAGTGGGATGCGCCGGACGGTTGGATTGAAAAAGTGGAAGAGTTTGTTCCGTATATGCGAGAGCAATTGGCAGGTTATCATGATCTCGTTAGCGGTAATGAGATTTTCTTAAATCGCGTAAAAGGCGTTGGTATATATAGCGCGGAAGAAGCGATTTCGTATTCTTTAAGCGGAGCGAATTTGCGGTGTACCGGAGTAAACTGGGATCTTCGCAAGGATGAACCGTACTCCATTTATGATCGTTTTGATTTCGATATTCCTGTTGGGAGTGTGGGAGATGCTTGGGATCGTTACGTTTGCCGCATGCAAGAGATTGAGGAGTCATTAAAAATTGTTGAGCAAGCTGTCCAACAGTTCCCGAAAGACGGAGCTGTGCTAGCGAAAGTGCCGAAAATCATTAAGGCGCCTAAAGGGGAAGCGTTCGTCCGTATAGAATCGCCGCGAGGAGAGATTGGTTGCTATATTGCTAGTGATGGAAAGAAAGAGCCGTACCGCTTGAAGTTTCGCAGGCCGTCTTTTTACAATTTGCAAATTTTACCGAAGTTATTGAAAGGTGAAAACATCGCCAATTTAATTACGATTTTAGGTGGAGTTGATATTGTACTTGGGGAGGTTGATGGCTAATGATTGAAACGCTCTTACAATCATCTTCAAGCTGGACGAATTTCTTCATTTTTTTCGGATTAGCGGTGCTTCTATTATTTGCAGTCCTTGGCTTCGTTACATATGGTATTTTGGCAGAACGGAAAGTGATGGGTTTTATGCAAGGGCGGATTGGACCAAACCAAGTTGGGGGCCGATTCGGCTTACTGCAAACGGTAGCTGATGTTTTAAAACTATTACTGAAAGAAGATAGTATTCCGAAAGCGGCAGATAAACCGATGTTTATATTAGCGCCTGTCATTGCATTCGCACCGGCATTTATGGTGCTTGCAGTCATCCCGTTTACTGATGAATTTCAGTTCGCGGATATTGGCGTAGGCTTACTGTATTACATTGCTGTTTCTGGTATTACGACGATTGGTGTCGTAACCGGAGGGTGGGCATCAAATAATAAATATTCCCTTTTAGGAGGGATGCGTGCGGCAGCGCAAATGATTTCTTATGAAATTCCGCTTGTAATGAGTGTAATTGGCGTCGTTTTGTTAGCTGGTAGCCTGAATTTAAATGAAATTGTAGCAGCGCAGGAGAATGTTTGGTACATTTTCGTGCAGCCAATCGGTTTCGTCGTTTTCTTAATCGCAGCGGTAGCAGAGTTAAATAGGACGCCGTTTGATTTACCAGAAGCAGAGTCGGAACTTGTTTCTGGATATCATACGGAATACTCAGGGTTTCGCTGGGCGTTTTTCATGCTTTCAGAGTACGTATATTTCTTCGGAATGGCATCTTTAATTACAGTGCTCTTTTTAGGCGGATGGAATCCAGTTATGTTCCTTGGGTTTATCCCAGGAGCTGTATGGTTTGCTTTGAAATTTAGCAGTGTAGTCTTTCTATTAATTTGGTTCCGCGTTACGTTTCCACGTATAAGAGGTGACCAGTTAATGGAGTTTGGCTGGAAAGTATTATTGCCAATTGCACTTGCGAATATTTTCTTAACGGCATTGATTAAGGAGTTATTCTTCTAATCTATGAGGGGGGTGCCAGTAAGAGATGAAAGGACTATTTAAAGGATTAAAATATACATTAAGCAATTTGAGTAAGAAGAAGGTGACTTACGATTATCCGAATCAACCGTTGCCGTTGCCAGACCGCTTTCGAGGCATTCAAAAGTTTTATCCAGAAAAGTGTATTGTTTGTAACCAATGCTCCAACATTTGTCCGACAGACTGTATTCAGTTAACAGGAAAAAAACATCCGGATCCTACGAAAAAAGGAAAAATTATCGACACGTATGATATTAATTTTGAAATTTGTATTCTGTGTGATTTATGTACAGAAGTTTGTCCGACAGAGGCGATTGTTATGACAAATAACTTTGAGCTCGCGGAATATTCACGTGATGATTTATTTAAAAATTTGCAGTGGCTTGACGAAAACGACGAAAACGTCAGGAAGGAGAATAAAGCATGAATGGCGAGTTTGTAGCATTCTTCATACTATCCTTGTCTGCAATTATCGGCGGTGTTCTTATGTTGAACTTAACGAAAGTCATGCATATGATGCTAGCTCTCGTTCTGACATTTCTTAGTATCGCAGGTTTGTACTTTCTTTTATCGGCCGAATTTATCGGAGTTGCACAAATTTTACTTTACTCCGGTGCGATTACAATTATTATGATTTTTGGCATTATGTTAACGCAACATAACGCAGAAAATGAATCGCGTCTTACTCTTCGAAAATGGATTATCTTCTTTGCGGTTGTAGCATTTGGGGCAGTTATGTATTTCGCTGTTAACAATATTGATTTTGCAAATGAAAGCACACAAGGAAGTTTACCTCTCCATGAAAAAAACACACTTCAAATCGGTACACTTCTCTATTCGAAATATATTATTCCATTTGAGTTAACCTCAGTTATTTTACTTGTAGCACTTGTTGGCGCGATTATACTTGCGAAGAAGGATGAGAAAGAGGAGGATTCCAATGAGTAGCGTTCCAGCTTCTGCATATTTAACGCTTGCGATTATTTTGTTTTGCATTGGTTTGTTTGGAGCTTTAACGAAGCGAAATACAGTGATTGTATTAGTTTGTATTGAATTAATGCTAAACGCGGCCAATTTAAATTTAGTCGCGTTTAGTAAATTAGGTTTGTTCCCAAATTTAACAGGGCAAATTTTCTCTCTGTTTACGATGGCTGTAGCAGCAGCGGAGGCGGCGGTAGGACTCGCCATTTTAATTGCTTTGTATCGTAATCGTACGACGGTTCATGTAGATGAAATGGATACGCTCAAAGGATAACATTGTGACCGAAAAGGGGGAAGGAAACAATGATCGATTATGCATGGCTCATACCGCTTTTCCCGCTTGTTTCGTTTTTTTTATTACTTATATTCGGGAAGAAAATTAGAGAAGGAAGCAGTGTACTTAGTATTTTCCTCGTCTTTCTCTCCTTTATATTTGCGGTACTTGTATTAATAGAACGGTTTTCGAAAGTAGGATTGAAGCATAAGTGGGTATGGCTTAGAACGGGAGATATTGATATATCATTTGGCTTTGAAGTGACTGCATTAGGGGCTTTAATGCTGTTTATCGTTACACTTGTGAGTTTACTTGTACATGTGTATTCGAAAGGTTATATGAAAGGTGATGAAAGATTACCAACCTTCTATGCCTATTTAGGGCTCTTCACATTTGCGATGCTCGGGCTCGTTATATCACCGAATTTATTACAGCTTTATATATTTTGGGAGTTAGTCGGCCTTGGTTCATTTTTACTCATCGGTTTTTATTTCTTTAAAGAAGAAGCGAAGGCTGCTGCGAAAAAGGCTTTTATTATGACTCGTATTGGAGATGTCGGTTTATTTATTGGGATGATCTTACTTTTCTGGCATGCAGGTAGTTTTGAATATGACGCAATATTTAGGGCGATTCATACGGGGGATCTTACCCCTACGATGATTACAATAACAGCGATATTAATTTTTATCGGGGCGATGGGGAAGTCAGGTCAGTTCCCGCTTCATACGTGGTTACCAGATGCAATGGAGGGGCCGACGCCTGTTTCGGCACTTATTCATGCAGCGACGATGGTCGCAGCTGGCGTATATTTAGTGGCGACGATGTTTCCACTATTTTCAGCAAGTGCGGTGGCGATGCAGACGGTGGCAATCGTTGGAGCTTTCACTGCGATCTTTGCGGCTTCTATCGGTCTTGTTCAAACGGATATAAAGAGAGTGCTTGCTTATTCTACAGTTAGCCAGCTAGGTTATATGATGCTCGCATTAGGATCTGCTGGTTATGTAGCTGGTGTTTTCCATTTAACGACACACGCCTTTTTTAAAGCGCTACTATTTTTGGCGGCAGGAAGTGTCATTCATGCAGTGCATACGCAAGACATTAATAAAATGGGCGGTTTACAGAAGAAGATGAAAGTAACGGGTACACTATTTTTAATCGGTACACTTGCAATTAGTGGGGTGCCACTCCTTTCTGGTTTCTTTAGTAAAGATGAAATTTTAGCGGTGACTTGGATGAATGGCAATTACGTTTTATTCATATTAGCAGTAATTGCAGCATTTTTAACAGCATTCTACATGTTCCGGCTCTACTTCCTTGTTTTTACTGGGGAAGCAAAGACAAAGGAAGATGTGCATGAATCGCCCCGCATTATGACGTATCCGATGATCGTCCTTGGCGTTCTCGCCGTAGTGGCGGGTTATATGAATACACCATGGTTTGGGACATTCCTCGGGGATTGGCTTACGAAAGATGTAGCATTTAAAGTGCGAGAGGCACACGGACCAGTTTGGATTATGATCGTAGCGACTATCGTTTCATTTGCAGGAATCGCTCTCGCATATTTCATATATGGTAAGAAATCTATTTCTAGAGATTGGGCTGGTGGCGATGGAACACCTCTTTATAACCTTTTGAAAGAAAAATATTATGTGGATGAACTATACAATATGACGGTGCTCCCTATTACGAAGGGAATCGCCCATGTGCTTCGCTTATTTGAGGTGTATGTAGTCGAAGGAATCGCCATTTTAATAGGGAGTCTAATTAAAGGGATAAGCGGACTCGGTTCTAGACTCCAAAACGGAAATGTACAAGTGTACGGCACTGTAACAGCTGTTTCGCTTGCAGTACTCGTCATTATTTTGCTCTATACGGGAGGGGATTTACGATGAATGATTTGTTATTAACGTTCTTCATTTTTTCCCCGCTTTTAGGAATTCTCTTACTTGTATTAACACCGAAAAAAGAATCGCGTACAGTGCGAGCGCTTGGTTTATTTGGAACGGCGCTTCCATTTGGAATCGCTATCGTTCTCGCTTGTACATACGCTTCTGGAAAGAGTTTGTCGCTATTCGATGAAAAAGTGAAATGGATTAAATTTGGGGATTTTGCAGCGGTGGATAAAGGATGGTTTTCCATTTATTACGAGCTCGGCATTGATGGTTTATCGCTCGTTATGATGGTGCTGACAGCCCTTCTAGCGATGCTCGCAGCAATTGCGGCATTTACTATTAAAAGAAACTTGAAAGCCTTTTATATGCTGCTACTCATGTTAGAAATAGGGATGCTCGGCGTCTTCGCTGCTCAAAATTTAATGTTGTTCTTTATCTTCTTTGAAATTACGTTGCCGCCAATGTTTTTATTAATTGGAAAGTGGGGGAAATTGTCGAGTGAAAAGGCTGCTTATAGTTATTTAATATATAACGGTATTGGCTCCGCTATTTTACTCATCGTTTTCTCAGTTTTATTTGCAAAAACAGGTACAACAAATATTACAGAGCTTAAAGAAATATTAACGAGTGTAGGTGCTGGGGGAGGAATGGCTGTCTCAAGCAGCTTACAGTTCGGTTTGTTTCTTGCCATAATGATTGCCTTTGCGATTAAACTGCCTGTTTTCCCGCTACATCGCTGGATGGTCAATGTGCATGTTGAAGCGCATCCGGCTGTAGTTATGCTTCATGCGGGCGTTTTACTGAAGATTGGGGCATACGGTATGATTCGTTTCGGAAAGGGGCTATTCCCGGAATACTTTCGCGAGTTTGCAACGCTTATTGCGATTTTAGGAGTCATCAATTTATTGTACGGAGCCTTCTTAGCGCTCATCCAAACGGACTTCCGGAAGGTACTTGCTTACTCTAGTATTTCGCATATGGGCATCGTATTAATGGGCCTTGCGGCGTTAAATGCACCAGGTACACAAGGGGCACTATTCCAAGTTGTGTCTCACGGTTTAATTGCAGCCTTACTCTTTTTCTTACTTGGCGTTATAGAACAGCGCTTTGGAACTTCGGACATTACAGCGCTTGGCGGACTCGCAAAAAGTGTCCCGGTACTTAGCGGCTTCTTCTTAGCGGGAGGAATGGCATCGCTTGGATTGCCAGGAATGTCTGGATTTGTTAGCGAGTTTCTTGCCTTTCTCGGTTTATTCCAAGGAGAGCCAGTCATTACTGCAGTCGGTGTACTTGGCATCATTTTAACCGCTGTATACGTATTGAGAGCGACACTTCAAGTAACATTTGGTAAGAAAGAGTGGGAGGCGAAAGCTGATATACACGGTTGGGAGTATGTGCCTATATTGCTACTTATCTTCTGCATTATTGCAATTGGAGTAATGCCAGAAATACTAGGGGATCCGCTTCAAAATACATTGAAAACATTGGGGGTGAAGTAGGATGGATATGAATACGTTACTTAGCTTATCATGGCATCTCATGGTGCCAGAATTCATTATTCTCGGAGCTGCCATCCTTCTTTCCATATGTGATTTGTTTTTTAAGTTGAATCATAGATATGTAGCGCTTAGTGCAATCGCAGCCGTCATATTAGCAATCGTGTCGTTAATCACGCTATACGATGAACCGACAGGAGATATTCTAAATGGATCGTTTGTGTTAGATGGGTTTTCAAAAGGATTTAAAACGTTGTTATTAGGCGGAGCGGCCCTCATCTTATGCACCGCAATGAGCGATGATAAGAAGAATCCAATTGAAGATAAGGGAGAATATTATTACTTATTTTTAATGGCACTTCTTGGGGCTATGTTTATGGCTTCTAGTGTTGACTTCATTACACTTTTCGTCGGTTTAGAATTGCTTTCACTTTCTTCATATATTTTAGTAGGAATACGAAAAAGGAACCGTGCGTCAAACGAGGCGGCCGTGAAATATGTCATTAATGGAGGTATTGGCACGGCAATTACGCTCTTTGGAATGAGTTATTTATACGGTATTACAGGATCAACTAATATCGTGGACATGCAAAAAGTATTCGCAGGGGAGCTTGCTGGTGGTATTCAGTTATTGTTAGCTCTCGCATTTCTACTATTACTCGTTGGACTCTCATTTAAAATTGCGACAGTGCCGTTTCATATGTGGGCACCAGATGTGTATGAGGGAGCGGCTACGCCTGTTACTGCTTTTCTCGGGACGATTTCTAAAATTGCTGGATTCTTACTCATTATTCGTCTGTTTCTCATGGTTTTTGCAAGTGTATCGGTGCAAGGAGACATGCAATCTTTATACGGACGTATGAGCATATACATTGCAGTACTAGCGAGTATTACGATGATTATTGGAAACGTAGTAGCGTTAAAGCAATATAACGTAAAACGCCTATTTGCCTATTCGGGAATCGCACATGCGGGGTATTTACTCGTTCCGCTTGTAGCATTATCACCATTTACGATGGATAGCATGTGGTTTTACATGCTTGCGTATATGCTTATGAATATAGGCGCATTTGCAATTATCCACAGCTTAATCTTACAAAGCGACAAAGAAAACATTACCATTTTCACTGGATTATATAAAAGGTCGCCATTTACAGCGATAGTGATGACGATTTTTATTTTATCGTTGGCCGGGATACCAGGAACAGCTGGTTTCATCGGGAAAATTAACATCTTTTTAGGTGCATTGCATGTAGAGCCAGCTCGTTACGTACTAGCTTCTATTATGATGGGGACGACAGTCATCTCATTCGTATATTATTTCCGTATTCTACAGCAAATGTTTTTCCGGACGGGAGAAGTGGAAGAGAAAATTCGTTTGCCGTTGAATATAAAGGTTGTTATGAGCCTTTGTGCAATCTCGATTGTAATACTGGGGATTATGCCGATGATTGGATACAATTTCTTTTATGAATATTTTCCATTAATGAAGGATTTCTTCTTCTTAGGGAACGTGGTACAATAGTGAAAATAAAAGGTGTGGAGTTGTTACTCTGCGCTTTTTATTTTGTGTGAATTACAATTGAAAATGCATGTAGGTATATGTTTTTTGAGAGCAAATTACGATGTGAAATGTAAGATGTTTATTTGTATTTGAAAAAGTGTGGCTCCTACTTATCATGGTATCGTTTTTATAGTATTTCGTAAGTAGTAGCTGGGTAAAAAGGGGTCGATTTTTTGGCACATCTTTTAGGGCAACAAGCACTGATTGCCATTGTTTCGCATTTATTGTTTATTACCATTACGTGGTGGGCCTTACAAGGTGTTCACATTGAGCGTTTAATGAAGTCTGGAAAGGTGATGCAGACGCGAGTGTTACTCATCCTAATTACAATTGCAATTGGGACATCTGTAAGTAACTTTTTCCTTGATTATTTAGGCTATTCAAAGAGTTTAACGTATTTAGTAAAGTAAGTGTATAGAACCTCATATCTCCGTTAACAATGGGGGTAGGAGGGGATGAAATTGAAGCTTAAAGCCATTCTTATTGTTGTGATAAGTGTTGTTTTATTTTTGGTTGGATATAGAGAGATGAAACCGATCAGCGATGAACAGAAAATGGAGAGCATGATTGCAACTTTAGAGAAAAATGATGCTAAAGTAGAGAAGTGGTCATGGTTAGCGCGAGAAACAAAAACAATTTCTAATATACATACGTTTCAAAAGTTGTTAAACGATGTGAAGGACAAGGGGAATATTCAAAAGTGGGAATTAGAGCAATCTCCAGATGGATATAAAGCTACATCCTATAAAAAGTTTTCTTCTTATGAAGAACGAGTAGTAGTAACATGGAGTAAGGAAAATACTAAAGAAAACACTTTCATTATTTTTGAAGTAAGCGGGGCGAAATGGGACCCGAAGTACATTCAGAAAACAAATAAAATTTTTAGTGAAAAACCTATAATTTACACTTGTGTTCAAGGTGTACTGAATGATAAGATTGAAGGTGTTTTGCAAAATAAAACCAATCAGTTTTTGAAAGATCTTTCAGCAAGAGCGATCGAACAGATAGAAGAAAGAGCATTTGTGTCAGTCTCCGCATACAATAAAAAGTGGGATGACGCTCTTTCAACAAATAGAGAGAAAATAAATGTGCAAATAGCAATACGTTCTACAGACAACAAAGATACAATTGTGGTTGGCACACCGATCATAACTTCTGAGTATTGAGTGAATAGATACTGAAAAAAGGACACGGAGGGGAATAATTTGGAAAAGATCATCGTCCGTGGCGGAAAGCGGTTAAACGGCACAGTGCGTGTTGAGGGCGCAAAAAATGCTGTATTACCTATAATCGCTGCAGCCCTATTAGCGAGTGATGGAAAGAATGTACTATCTGAAGTACCAGTTTTGTCTGATGTATACACAATTAATGAGGTATTACGTCATTTAAATGCTGAAGTCGTATTTGAAAATAACCAAGTAACAATCGATGCTTCTAAAGAACTAAACATTGAAGCACCATTTGAATATGTACGTAAAATGCGTGCATCTGTTCAAGTAATGGGACCATTACTTGCACGTAACGGCCGTGCTCGTATTGCACTTCCTGGTGGATGTGCAATTGGTTCACGTCCAATTGACCAACATTTAAAAGGCTTCGAAGCAATGGGAGCAAAAGTACAGGTTGGTAATGGTTTTGTTGAGGCATACGTTGAGGGAGAACTAAAAGGAGCTAAAATTTATTTAGACTTCCCAAGCGTGGGCGCGACAGAAAACATTATGTCTGCAGCTACATTAGCAAAAGGGACAACAATCCTTGAAAACGCAGCGAAAGAACCAGAAATCGTTGACTTAGCTAACTTCTTAAATGCGATGGGAGCGAAAGTACGCGGAGCTGGAACTGGAACGATTCGTATCGAAGGCGTTGATAAATTATATGGTGGAAACCACTCTATTATTCCTGACCGTATTGAAGCGGGAACATTCATGGTTGCAGCGGCAATTACTGGTGGAGACATCTTAATTGAAAATGCTGTACCTGAACATTTACGCTCAATTACAGCGAAAATGGAAGAAATGGGTGTTAAAGTTATTGAGGAAAATGAAGGTGTACGTGTTATCGGCCCAGATAAGTTAAAAGCGGTTGATATTAAAACTATGCCTCACCCAGGTTTCCCAACAGACATGCAATCACAAATGATGGCATTATTACTACAAGCTGATGGAACAAGTATGATTACAGAAACGGTATTCGAAAACCGCTTTATGCACGTTGAAGAATTCCGTCGTATGAATGCTGATATTAAAATCGAAGGTCGTTCTGTTATTATGAACGGTCCAAACAGCTTACAAGGTGCTGAAGTAGGCGCAACTGACTTACGTGCTGCTGCTGCATTAATCTTAGCTGGTTTAGTATCTGAAGGTTACACTCGTGTAACTGAGTTAAAGCATCTTGACCGTGGTTATGTAGATTTCCATAAGAAATTAGCTGCATTAGGTGCAACTATTGAACGTGTAAACGAAAAAGTAGAAGAAGTGAAAGAACAAGAAGTTTCTGATCTTCACGCTTAATTGAAATAGTCTCTACGTCTTTTGACGTAGGGACTATTTTTTTGGGTTATTACTGTTATAGTCAATAAATTCTATACTTATGCACGTACCAGTAAAAAATATTTAGAAAATTTTCATTTTAGCTAGTTCCCCTTAAGTATGTTCTAAAAAAAAGAGTTGTTCCATAAGAATGAATGGAGTAAAGCTTTTGGATATTGGGGGAAATAAGATGAAATTTTCAAAGCCACTTTTTATCACAGTAGCGCTTCTCATAGCGCTCGTTATCATTGTACCTGCTGCTCTTGTTATTCCGTTTGCGAAAGCAAAAGTAGGGAAAGAAGCAGCTTCTAAAACTCCTCCAGCGATAGAAAGTATACCAGCTCCAGGGAAAGTGGATACAGCGGTTCAAGTTGCTGTATATCGTGATCGGCAAAAGAAGGTAGAAACATTACCTATGGAGCAGTATGTGACCGGTGTAGTAGCTTCTGAGATGAATGCCAGTTTTGAAATAGAGGCGCTAAAGGCGCAGGCATTAGCAGCGAGAACATTTGTGGTACAGCGTATGCTAAGCGGAGGTAAGAAAAACAATGCGGACGTGACCGATACGGTGAAAGATCAAGTGTACAAAAGTAAAGAAGAATTGAAGAAACAATGGGGCAATAACTACGAAAATAATTTGAAGAAAATCGAAGAAGCCGTTTCGAAAACCGCAGGACAAGTTTTAACGTATGATGGAAAACCAATCTCAGCATCCTTCTTCTCAACGAGTAATGGCCGGACAGAAAATGCAGCTGATTATTGGGGAAATGATTATCCGTACTTAAAGAGCGTAGATAGTCCGTGGGATCAAGCCTCTCCAAAATTTACGAGCGAGCAAACCTTTACAGTAGCTGACTTTCAAAAACGTCTCGGTGTGAAGGTGTTGGCAGACGGGAAGGTTGGAAATATTAAAGATCTTACGGAAGGAAAGCGAGTAAAAGATGTAGCATTTCAAGGGAAAACATTAACAGGAAAGCAAGTTCGTGAAAAGTTAGATTTACGCTCTTCTGACTTCACATGGAAACAAGAAGGGGATAAAATCGTCGTTACAACGAAGGGATTCGGTCACGGCGTTGGCATGAGCCAATACGGAGCAAATGGCATGGCGGCGGAAGGTAAGAAATATACAGATATCGTTGCTCATTATTATAAGGGTGTCGAAATAAAGTCGATGAATGATTATGAAGGAAAGTTGATGGTGAAGAAGTAGGGGGAAAAGAGACCGTTCCAAGAGCTATGTTGGGACGGTTTTCTTTTGTTAGTGGATAGGTTAATAGATATATTAAAAAAATCGTCAATGTTCAGTGGTGACAGAACTCTGTTTAAGGGGCCCATGGATCGCTGGAAGCTATTATAAGGATGAACGTACAGAAGAATCAATGAAAGACGGTTGGCTCTATACAGGAGACATTGTCACGGTTGATTCGGAAGGATGTATTAAGATTGCTGATCGTACGAAAGACTGAATTAAAAGTGGAGGCGAATGGATTTCTTCCATAGATTTAGAAAATGCTTTAGTGTCGCACGATAAAGTGTTAGAAGCATCTGTTGTGGCGGTGCCGCATGAAAAACGTCCCGTTTACTTGCGTTGTACTAAAAGAGGGACAAGCAGTAGAAAGAGAAGATCTGTATGCTTTACTAAAAGCAGAATTTCCGAAAACATCTGTGGGGAAATTCTTGAAGAGAGCGCTGCGTGATCAGCTCAAGACTTATATGGTAGGACAAAACTAGAGAAGAAGGCTATCCTTTTATTTGGATATCCTTCTTTTTATAGTGCTTCATAAAATATCAAAAATTTCCATTAATTGTTTGGTATAATGTGATAAAAAGCATTCGGGGGAGACGAAATGGCACTACTGGAGTTAAAACAGTTAGGAAAGACGAATCAGTTACCGGCAGTTGAACTGAAGGTTGAGAAGGGACAATGTGTTGTTTTGCAATGTAATAACCACACAGCTAAAGTGTTGCATCGTATTATTATTGGTGAGGAAGAAGCTTCAACTGGCAACGTGCTATTTGAAGGTAAAGCGATTGGAAAGAAAAATTATTCCCGCATCGGTTTTTGTTTTTTGAAAGATGAAGCATATGATCGTTTGAAGGTGAAGGAATACTTTAAGTTTTTAATAGGACTTTATGAATCAAATATGAGCACGGAAGAAGTTGTACAATATGTCGGCCTCTTAGATAAGTTAAACGTTAAAATAGAAAAACTATCATTTTCAGAGAAACGCCGTCTTCATATCGGGCGAGTTATGGTTCATAATCCGGATTTAGTTATTCTAGAAGAGCCAGAGCAAAATGTAGATACAGAGAGCACGATTATTATTCGAAAAGCGATTATGGCAATGAAGGAGAAAGGAAAGGCGATTTTTATAACGTCATCCTTTCTATCGGACGCCCTTTCGTTAACAGAAGATGTATACATATTAAACAATGATGGTGTGAAGAAAATAGAAATCGAACAAGAAGAAATTGAAGAGGTGGATGAAGAAAAGGTTGTTCAAATGATTCCGCAAATGAAACTTGAAAGAATTCCAGCGAAAGTGAACGATAAAATCATTTTACTTGATCCGATGGAAATTCATTTTATTGAAACGCAAAACGGAGTGACACATATCCATGTGCGCGAAGGTGATTTCGTATGTGCATTAACATTAAGTGAACTAGAAGCGAGATTAACAGGGTTCGGGTTTTTTAGATGTCATCGCTCGTACCTTGTGAATTTACAAAGAGTACGAGAAGTCATTACGTGGACTCGTAATAGCTTTAGTTTAATTTTGGATGACGAAAGAAAAAGTTCAATCCCGCTTTCAAAAGGACGAATGGATGAATTAAAAGGTGTGATTGGGCTATAAAAATTGCTCCAGTAAGCTTAAAATACAATTCATTCACCGGTAAAAATACTCCTTTTACCGGTATTTTACTGCGTAACCCTTTTGTTTTTCATATGATTGAGTCAAGAAAAGCGAAACAAACAAACGAAAAGCGCTAAAGCGACTTTCATCTATAAAAGAAAAAACAAAGGGGATGACGAGATGACATTGGCAATTGAAATGAAAGATGTAATGAAAAGTTTCAACGAAAAAACGGCACTTCGAAATGTAAATATTGAGGTGAAGCAAGGAGAAATTTTTGGATTCCTCGGGCCGAGTGGATCTGGAAAAACAACAACAGTAAAGATTTTAACTTCTCAATTGCTGCATAGCGTTGGAACAGTGAGGGTACTAGGTAAAGATATTACCGGACCAAGCAGCATCGATTATAAACGAATTGGTATTTTAACAGACAACAGCGGTTTATATGAAAGACTTAACATTTATGATAACTTACTATTATTTTGTGACTTATACGATTGTAAAAAAGAACGAATCGATGAAGTACTAGCGCAAGTGAATCTATTAGATGATAAAAAAACACCAGTAAAGAAACTATCAAAAGGAATGAAGCAGCGCGTTACACTAGCTAGAGCAATCCTTCATAAACCAGATATCCTCTTCTTAGACGAACCAACATCTGCACTTGATCCAGTAAACGTACAAAACATTCATAAAATCTTAAAAGACTTAAATAAAGAAGGAACGACGATTTTCTTAACGACTCATAATATGGACGAAGCAGAAACACTTTGTAACCGCATCGCCTTTCTATGCGGCGGAGAAGTTGTGGCGCTTGATACACCAGAAAACCTTCGCTTGCAATACGCGAAAAATCAAATACAAGTCGTATTAAAAGATAAGCAAAAAGAAGTCGTTCAAAAAGACGAATTAGGTGCAAAACGTATTTCAGAATGGATGAAACAAGGTGAATTACTATCCATTCATTCATACGAACCAACGTTAGGCGATATCTTTATTGAAGTTACTGGGAGGGGATTATAATGACATTTTCAATGAGACGTGTATCAGCTATTTTTAGAAAAGAAGTACAAGATTTTAAGACGAATTCACAAGTGTTGTTAATGGCATCTTTACCAATTATATTTGCATTTATATTTAGCAGATTTGGAGAAGGGCGCATGGGGGTTGGCATTATTACTTTAATGTCCTTTCTATTTGTAGCAGGGTTTGTTCAATCAATGGTAATTGCAGAAGAGAAAGAAAAACATACGTTACGTGTGTTAATGCTATCACCAGCTTCTTCTGTTGAAGTTCTTCTTGGGAAAAGTATATTAACAGCATGTTTAACGTTGGGCATTTCCATTGTAAACTTATTCATTTTAGATCAATTAAGTGGCAATCTCTTATTGCTAGCATTTATTTTCTTATGTGGAACAATTCTATTCATTTTAATTGGAACAGTGATTGGATTATTAGCTGAGTCTGTCCCGCAAACATCACTAATTGGAATGCCAATATTAATGACGATGTATTTAGCTGTACAATTTGAGCCAATGGTTGAAAATAAAGTAATTAAGACGATGATTAGTTATCTTCCAACATCTCATCTTGAAAAAGCGATTAAAAGCTTAGTGGAGGGTGCTGGGTTTAGTAGTATTAGTGGGCATATGCTAAATGTTGGAGTGTGGCTCGTTATTTCACTTATTGCATGTTTAATCGTATATAAAAAGAAACAATTGGACTAAAAACTGAGCCGAAAGTGCTCAGTTTTTTATTTTTTCTATCATTTCCTCGGAAATTTTACAATTATCATACATATTTTTACAGATTTTGTCGAAAAGTAATTAGTTATAGGTTGTATAGGATACGTGAATATTGTTCAAAATGATTGCTGAGGTGATGATGGAATGCGAGGAAGAAATAATAAAAAGTCGCAAAAGGTAGTACATTTATTTCAAAAAAGATGGGTGTTTCCGGCACTATACATTGCTTGTGCAGCGGTAATTTTAATGGTTGCGCTATGGTTCCAAGGAGCTAATCCGAAGAAGACTCCGAACCAAGATCAAGCAACACCGTATACACAATCGGAAGATCCAGCAGTACCAGTAACGAAATCTTCAGAAGTAGTGAAAATGCCAGCTGCCGCTAATGCGGAAGTAGTCGTACAGAAGAAATTCTATGAAGATGCAGCAACTGAGGCGGAACAAGAAAAAGCACTTGTCTTTTATAACAACACATATTCCCCAAATAAAGGAATCGACATTGCTGCGAAGAATGGAAAAGAATTCGATGTAGCTGCTGCTTTAAGTGGTACAGTAACGAAAGCTGAAAAAGATTCACTTCTTGGTTATGTTGTAACAGTTGATAGCGGAAATGGTGTAGCAGTTTCTTATCAAAGCTTAGGCAGTGTGAAAGTAGAAAAAGGTGCACGAGTTGCACAAGGTGAAGTATTAGGAAAATCCGGTCTAAGTGCAATGAATAAAGAAGCAGGTTCTCACGTTCACTTTGAAGTACGTAAAGACAACGTGGCTGTGAATCCTGAGCGCTACTTAAATAAGTCAGTAGCAGAAATTAAAGTTGAAGCAGGCGCTGCAAAGGCAACGAATGCTTCTGGTAAAAAAGCTGAAGACAAGTCTCAAAAAGAAGAGAAGTCGACGAGCACGAAACCAGAAAATAAAACAGAAGACAAGTCTCAAAAAGAAGAGAAATCAACAAGCGGTTCGACTAGTGACAAAAAAGAAGAACCGAAGAAAGAAGAAAAATCAACAAATGGTTCTACAGAATCATCTAACAGTTCTTCTTCACAAGAATAAGAAAGTGAAAAAATCAGTTCTCACTAGGAGAGCTGATTTTTTTATTTTTATATAAAAATACTCAGTTTCGAGAAAAAAGTTGCAATAACAAGGAAAAATGACGAGATTCTCGAATATATATTACAAAAGGGAGGGGATACTGTGTCATTTTTGTTTGTTCTGTCGACTGCTATTATTTTATTGTTTGTTTTATTCACTTTATATTATTACATCGCTGGTAAGAAAGAGGTTCCCCACCATCAGTTATTAGAAGAAGAGTTGGAACGAGAAGAATGACGCCTTGTATATAAGGGGTCATTTTTTTTCGTCAAAATAGTCACTGTTAACGTATTTCTCACAAAAAAACGTAATTTTTCTTAACTTAGTCCGCAAAAATAGTGAACATGTAGCATATATCAGTAGTGCGGGCAATACAATGGTATAAACCAAAGCAAAGAGAGTGTTTGAGGTGAGAAATCGTGAATCATTTCATTATAAACCCAAGAATGTTTAACGCTTACAAACAGCACTCACACTTACTTCTTAGTGGTATGCAGCGAAGCTCATTTCACACTTCTCACATCCAATTTAGGGAGGCGAGTGGTGTGCACGATTACATCAAAGAGAGAACTATCAAGATTGGTAAGTATATCGTGGAGACAAGAAAGACAGTGCGTGTCATTGCAAAGGAATTTGGGGTATCAAAGAGTACAGTCCATAAAGATTTAACGGAACGTCTACCAGAAATTAATCCAGAGCTCGCAAATGAAGTGAAAGAAATTCTTGATTATCATAAGTCTATTCGTCATTTAAGAGGCGGAGAAGCAACAAAACAAAAGTATAGAAAAGAAGATGTAGAAAAGCCGGTCCGTCAATAAATATGCGATCGCAAACATTCCGTTTCAATTCGGTAATATTTTTCAGAAGAATTCTTTTTGCGAATATTACGTTTCTGTTAAATTTATGATAAAATCAGAAATTAGGTGTAAAAGAATTCGGGTGTAACCTGATTTTGAATATCGAGGAGGAAATGACGGGAATGTTTGCGCGAGATATCGGAATTGACCTAGGTACGGCTAATGTATTAATTCATGTTAAAGGCAAAGGTATTGTATTAAATGAGCCATCTGTTGTGGCAATTGATCGTAATAGTGGGAAAGTATTAGCAGTAGGTGAAGAAGCAAGAAGTATGGTGGGACGTACACCTGGTAATATTGTAGCAATTCGTCCGCTTAAAGATGGTGTAATCGCAGATTTCGAAATTACAGAAGCAATGTTAAAGTATTTCATTAACAAATTGGACGTGAAGAGCTTCTTTTCAAAACCTCGCATTTTAATTTGCTGTCCAACAAATATCACATCTGTAGAACAAAAAGCAATTCGTGAGGCTGCTGAACGTTCAGGTGGTAAAACAGTATTTTTAGAAGAAGAACCAAAAGTAGCCGCAGTTGGTGCTGGTATGGAAATCTTCCAACCAAGCGGTAACATGGTTGTTGATATTGGTGGAGGTACAACAGATATCGCTGTACTATCTATGGGTGATATTGTTACCTCTTCCTCTATCAAAATGGCTGGCGATAAGTTTGATATGGAGATCTTAAACTACGTTAAACGTAAGTATAAGCTATTAATTGGAGAACGTACTTCAGAAAATATTAAAATTAAAGTTGGTACAGTATTCCCAGGTGCACGTAGCGAAGAGCTTGAAATTCGCGGACGTGACATGGTAACGGGCTTACCACGTACAATTACAGTATGCTCTGAAGAAATTACAGAAGCACTAAAAGAAGACGCGGCTATCATTGTACAAGCTGCAAAAGGCGTACTAGAGCGCACGCCACCAGAACTATCTGCGGACATTATCGACCGCGGTGTTATTCTAACAGGCGGTGGAGCTTTACTACACGGTATCGACATGCTTCTAGCAGAAGAACTAAAAGTACCAGTATTAATTGCTGAAAACCCAATGCAATGTGTTGCGGTTGGTACAGGTATTATGTTAGAGAATATCGATAAATTACCAAAGCGTGCTTTACGATAAAGTGAAACTTTAATAAGTGGGGGCATCCCCCGCTTATTATTAGCTCGCAAAAGGCGGGGAAGATGAGAAGAACTAAGGTGTTAACCGTAGTTCTTTTTTGTTTTTTTATTCTTTTATTTTTTTATTTTATTTTGATTTATTGAGAAAATAGAAGAAAAATAAAGAAAAACGAAGGAAATAGGTAAAATATTCATATATATGGTTAAATTTAATATTTCCTTATTTGAAAACGTTTATAATATAATGAGTCGAATACGACATTAAGGCAAATCATGTTCAAATACATATTGCCTTTCCCTAATTTGGGCATACACTCTTTTCTACCTCCGTGTCAGTTGCTGGAATATGCAACTATTTTAAGAGAATAGAGTGTGTGCATTTTTTTATATATAAAGCTGAAAAGATATTAAAGTTTCACTTTATAATGACAAACAATAAACAAAATGGGATAATAAACAATATGTCCAAGTGGTAAGACCAATATTACAAAAGGGGCGATTGTTATATGCTAAATATAGAACAAATTAAAGAAATCATTCCTCACCGCTATCCATTTTTACTTGTTGATAAAATATTAGAAGTAGATGAAGGAAAAAGAGCGGTTGGAATTAAAAATGTATCCGCAAACGAAGAATTCTTTAACGGGCACTTTCCTGACTATGCAGTTATGCCCGGTGTACTTATTGTAGAAGCATTAGCACAAGTCGGCGCAGTTGCGGTATTAAAGAAAGAAGAAAACCGCGGAAGACTTGCTTTCTTCGCAGGTATCGACAATTGTCGTTTCAAAAAACAAGTACGTCCAGGTGATCAACTTCGTCTGGAAGTAGAAATGACACGTGTACGTGGTCCAATCGGAAAAGGAAAAGCAATCGCAACAGTAGATGGTGAAGTTGCATGTGAAGCTGAAATTACATTTGCGATTGGTGATAAAAAAGAATAACAGAAATAAAAAAATCTTCTTGTGAAAATACAAGGAGATTTTTTATTTCCAATATATATTGGTGTAATTGTTAAAATGCAAACTAGTCAGAAGATTACTTGTGTATAGAAAATAATTACCATATAATTACTTTATTGTTCATTTGAAAAATAGGATAAATGATAAGAATAGAAAAGAAGGAAAGTCATTGTCATATTGTAAAGGCGTTCATATAAGACAAAGTAGAATGATATTGATTAAGATGAGATGTAGGGAAATCAGTGATACAAAATATTAATTAGACGTATGAAATCGAGCATAGAGAGAGAAAAAGGAGAAATGTCGCATTTCACAAAAGGAGACTATTAATATGTTCGGAAGAAAGAAAAGAAAACCATTACGACAATTAATTACGCATAAAGAGCCTAAATCACGTGTTGCAGAACAATATCGTAACATTCGTACAAACATTGAATTTACATCTGTAGATAGTCATGTTCGTTCTATTATTGTTACCTCGGCAGATCCAGGCGACGGAAAAACAACGACAATCGCAAACTTAGCAGTTGTTTTCGGACAACAAGGAAAGAAAGTCTTATTAATCGGAGCTGACTTGCGTAAGCCAACGATTCAAAACTTATTTGCCATTCACAATTCAAATGGATTAACGAACTTATTATCAGGACAAGCGAAACTGATGCAATGTATTCAAAAAACAGATATAGAGAATGTATACTTAATGGCGGCAGGTCCAATCCCGCCAAACCCAGCTGAACTATTAGGTAGCCGGATAATGGACGAGACATTACTAGAAGCATATAACATGTTTGATATTATTCTAATCGACACACCACCGGTTCTTGCGGTTACCGATGCACAAATACTAGCGAACAAATGCGATGGAATCGTACTTGTCGTACGCAGTGAAAAAACAGAAAAAGATAAAATTGTAAAAGCGAAGCAAATATTAGACAAAGCGTCCGGTAAATTACTTGGTGTCGTCTTAAACGATAAAAGAGAAGAAAAAGAACAATATGGATATTATTAGAAAATAATGTGTAGAATAGTAAATAAGAAAGCTGATAAATATTTTTATCAGCTTTTTTTTGAATTTTTATAAAATTCCTTATTGTATTATACGAAAAAAATGATACAATAGAAATTTTGGAAATTCGTTGGAATGTGTTGTCATATTTAAGATTATTTTGTAAGATTATATTTGCTTGATGTCAATAAATGTAGAACTAAAATATTCAAAATAAAAAATGTAAGATTTATATGTTATAATTTTTCTTATGTGCAAATTTTAGAAAGTTGGAGGAACTTATGGAAGAAACAATTAGTTTGAAAGAGTTATTTCATATTTTAAAAAAACGTTTAGCGATGATCCTCGTAATCGCCTTTGGTGCCGCTATAGTAAGTGCTATCATTAGCTTCTTCTTCATGACACCAATCTATCAGTCTTCTACGCAAATTCTTGTTAATCAGAAGAAGCAAGAGGGAGCAGCAATTCAGTTTAATGAGGTGCAAACAAATATTCAATTGACCAATACATATAAGGTTATTATTAAGAGTCCTGTTATTTTAGATCAAGTAAAAGAGAAGTTAGGTTTAAATATAACGACGCAAGAATTAAATAAACAAATTGAAGTGACGAATGAAAAAGATTCCCAGGTTGTATCAGTAACTACACAAGATAAAGATCCAAAGTTAGCTCGTGATATTGCAAATACAACAGCAGAAGTCTTTAAAAGTGAAGTTGCGAAAATTATGAGTGTGGATAATGTAACAGTATTATCAAAAGCAGAAATTGTGGAGAAACAATCACCAATTAAACCGAATCCAATATTAAATGTAATAATTGCTTTTACTTTTGGTTTAATGGCTTCGATTGGCCTTGCATTCCTAATAGAGTACTTAGATAACACAGTGAAAAAAGAAGAAGATGTAGAGAATTTACTTGGTTTACCGGTGTTAGGCATTGTAGCTCGTATGGATGAAGAAACAATGAACGTGAAATCACACGCTCCATCATCAAGAAAAGTGAGGGGACAAACAATTGGCTCTTAATTTATTTAAAAAGAAAAAGAATCATCGTCAACGTCGTCAATTAATTGCTCATCAACAACCGAAATCACCAATTTCAGAACAATATCGTAATATTCGAACGAATATCGAATTTGCAGCTGTTGATACGAATTTACATTCATTAATGGTAACGTCTGCGAACCCAAGTGAAGGGAAAACAACGACAACAGCGAATATGTCAGTCGTGTTTGCTCAGCAAGGAAAGAAAGTATTATTAATTGATGCAGATATGCGTAAACCAGCGATGCATCAAATGTTTCAAGTCGATAATATTTTCGGATTAACGAACGTATTAACACATAGTGAACGTTTAGAAAAATGTGTACAAACGACAGCTGTAGATAATTTACACTTTTTAGCGTGTGGTCCAATCCCACCAAATCCAGCAGAATTGTTAGGATCAAAATCAATGCAAGAACTTCTTGCACAAGCATACAGTATGTACGATTTGGTCATTTTTGATTTACCACCAATTTTAGCTGTAACTGATGCGCAAATTATGGCGAATGTATGTGATGCTTCTATTCTTGTCGTTCGTAGTGAATCGACAGAAAAAGAAGCAGCAGTAAAAGCAAAAGGTTTATTAGAATCAGCGAAAGGTAAACTGTTAGGCGTTGTTCTGAATGATCGTGAACGTGAACAAAGCTTATATTATTACTACGGTGCAAATTAATTGAAAGAGTGAGATATGAGAAGAACATATCTCCTTTTTTCCCTTGAATATGAGATGTCTCATATTCAAGGGAAAAAAGATTTATATGTGAAAGGGAGGATGAAACAAATGATAGATTTACATTGTCACATTTTACCTGGTATCGATGACGGTGCACAGACAGTAACAGATAGTTTAGTGATGGCGCAAAAGGCAATAGAGGAAGGTATTCATACAATTGTTGCAACACCACATCATCAAAATGGAAAATATGTAAATGAGCGTACTTCTATTATTCATCAAGTGAAGCAATTAAATGATGAATTGCAACAAAATGAGATCCCACTGAAAGTTTTACCGGGGCAAGAGGTCAGGCTATATGGTGACATATTAGAAGACTATGAAGCTGGTAAAATCGTTACTTTAAATGAAACAAACAAATACATATTCATTGAATTTCCATCTAATCATGTACCTCGTTATGCAGAACAACTATTTTATGAACTACGTGTAAAAGGAATGATTCCAATTATCGTTCATCCCGAACGTAATGCCGAGTTAATCGAGAGGCCAGATAAGTTATATAACCTTGTAAATAAAGGTGCATTAACACAAGTGACGGCAGGTAGTTTACTAGGTAAGTTTGGTAAAAAAATTAAAAAATTTTCGCTACAGCTTGTGGAACATAATTTAACCCATATGATCGCATCAGATGCCCATAACACAATATCAAGAGGATTTCATTTAGCAGAAAGCTATGAATTAATTGAGAAAGAATTCGGCGCAAGTGTTATGAATGATTTAAGAGAGAATCCGTATTTAATAATTAGTGGGAAAGCAATTTATAAAGAAGATCCAGAACAAATTCGTCGTAAAAAGTTGTTTGGCATCTTTTAAATAAAGAACTGGTGATGTCTCCTAACCGTTATCAACGGAGGCACTCGGTCGTGCTGTGGGTAGAAATTTTTATTTCGAACCTACCTTAGACGCTTGTCGTCGGGAGTATGGCGTGAGGATGGGTTAGATGCCCATAATTTATTTGTAATAGAAACTCTATCTATGGAGTTATAAACATGACTCTATAGATAGGGTTTTTGTTATTGTTACATACAAATAATTAGATATGGGGGGCTATAATTGAAAAAAGTAAAAAAGGCAATTATTCCAGCTGCTGGTCTGGGAACGAGATTTTTACCAGCAACGAAAGCGATGCCGAAAGAAATGTTACCAATCGTCGATAAACCGACAATTCAATACATAGTAGAAGAAGCAATAGAATCCGGAATTGAAGATATTATTATTGTTACTGGAAAAGGAAAACGCGCGATTGAAGATCATTTTGATCATTCCTTTGAATTAGAACAAAACCTTTTAGAAAAAGGAAAGCATGAAATACTTGAAAAAGTACAAGCTTCTTCAAAGATTAATATTCATTACATAAGACAAAAAGAGCCGAAAGGACTTGGACACGCAGTATGGTGTGCGCGTAAGTTTATTGGAAATGAACCATTTGCAGTATTACTTGGTGATGATATTGTACAAGCAGAAACACCATGTTTACGTCAATTAATGGATGAATACGAAGAAACACAATCGTCAGTTATCGGTGTACAAACAGTGCCAGAAAACGAAACACATCGTTACGGTATTATCGATCCAATTGAACAAAATGATCGTCGTTATCAAGTGCGCCAGTTTGTTGAAAAGCCAGCAGAAGGTACAGCACCATCAAATTTAGCGATTATGGGTCGTTATGTATTAACGCCAGAAATCTTTATGTTCCTTGAAAATCAACAAACAGGTGCTGGTGGGGAAATTCAATTAACAGATGCGATTCAACGATTAAATGAAATTCAACGTGTATTTGCATATGACTTCGAAGGGATTCGTTATGATGTTGGGGAGAAGTTTGGCTTTATTAAGACAACGATTGAAATTGCACTTCAGAATGAAGATTTGAAAGATGAATTAATGAAATATATGAGTGGGCTTGTTGAAAAAGAAAATATAAATATATAAAAGTGGGGTGGAAGAATTTTGACCTTGGTAAAATTATCTGATGGGGATGTCACAAAGGTAAATGAGAAAAAAATAGATTGGGAAGCGGTAAATGCTCGTAAAGGGTATTTGTTTGCTAAACGTTGCATGGATTTTGTGGGGGCATTATGTGGTTTGATTATATTATCACCACTCTTTTTAATTATAGCGTTAATCATTAAATATGAGGATCCAAATGGAACAGTACTTTTTAAGCAAATTCGTGTAGGTAAAGATGGAAAAGAGTTTCATATGTATAAATTTCGCTCTATGGTTGCCGATGCGGAAGAAAGGCTTAAAGATTTACTGCAATATAATGAAGTGAACGGTGCTATGTTTAAAATGAAAGAGGATCCAAGGATAACAAAAATTGGAAAATTCATTAGGAAAACAAGTCTAGATGAACTACCTCAGCTAATTAATGTTTTAAAAGGTGAAATGAGTCTTGTAGGTCCAAGACCGCCTTTACCACGAGAGGTAAGGGAATATACAACATATGATAAACAAAGATTGCTAGTAATTCCAGGATGTACGGGACTATGGCAAGTGAGTGGTAGAAATAACCTTGGATTTAAAGAGATGGTTCAATTAGATTTACAATATATAAAAAAAAGGTCGATTCTATTTGATATTATTATTATTTTTAAGACAGTGAAAGAAGTATTTTGTAGTAAGGAAGCATATTAAGATTCTTAGTTCTCTTTATTTTAGAAAAGAGCGTGAATATATAAATTTAAAGATAGAAAATCTTTATGCGTGTATAAATAATGAAAGCTAGTGAAAAAAGATAGTCTAGAAATCAGAGCATAATTTAGGGGTGTAAAATGATAGATGTAATTATACCTGTTTATAATGGGTACGAAGAAACAAGAGAGTGCATTGAATCGTTATTAAAATCTAAAAATTTAGTAGAGCATCATTTTATTTTTATAAATGATAAGTCACCAAATGAGCATATTTTTGAATTGTTAAATAGTATTGATGATAGACGTGTTACGATTTTAAATAATGAGAATAATTTAGGTTTTGTTAAGACTGTCAATAGAGGAATGAAATTATCTGAGAATGATGTGATTTTATTAAATTCTGATACTGTTGTTACAGAAAATTGGATTGATAAAATGTATAATGCTGCATATTCAAATGAAAAAGTTGGTACAGTAACAGCGTTAACTAATAATGGTACGATTGCTTCGGTTCCGTATTTTAACCAAGATAATAAATTACCTGAAGGGTATACAATTGAAGAATTTGCTAATTTAGTGGAGAGAGTCTCAGAAAGGGTTTATCCAACTCTACCTACAGCTGTAGGACATGCAATGTATATTAAAAGAAGTATAATTAATGAGGTTGGTTTCTTTGATGATGATTCTTTTGGAATGGGGTATGGAGAAGAAGAAGATTTTTCATGTCGAGTAATCAAGAGTGGTTATAAAAATGTTTTAGCGGATGATACATTTATTTTTCATTATGGTAGTACATCTTTTAAGGGCGAAAAAGCAAACCTAATTGCTCAAAATAAGAAAAAGCTTTATAAGAAGCACTGGATTCACCCTTTTAATGTGAAGAGGTTTTTATTATTTGATAAAAATGTGAAGAATATATGTAGTAAAATTCAGGACGAAATGAATAATTAATTTTGAAAGGTTTGGAGAATGAAAAAAGTAGATCAGTTCATCATTTTCATACTTCTTATAGGAGTATTCTTTTTAAGGTATATTAAGGTCTTCTACGAACAATGGTATATATTAGATATATTTCTGTTGATATATGTTTTTGTTAATCTTGTACAAATTAGTAAGAAAAGTTTAGGGATGTACCTTTGGTATTTTATATCAGTGTGTATGTTTATTTTCTGTGTGTCTTTAAATGTGATGGAATATGGAGCGGGTAAAGTCTTTTCTGATAATATGATGATGGCCCTTATGCCAATCACATTAATAATATATTTTTCATATTTAAATCAGAAATATTCTTTTGATATTCTTTTACAAACATCCAGAAAAGTGATACAATTTTTGAATGTCTATTTTTGGATAAACACTCCTATTATAGTGATACAATTTTTAACTGAAAACTTTATGATGGGGCGTTTCCTATCATGGGGAATGTACAATTTTGATCATATGACAGGATTTATGGGACCATTTGGAACAGGGATTTTAAATGTTTTTTGGGTAAGCTTATTAATAGGTAACTTATTATTCTACTTGATAACTCGGAATAAAAAATGGTTTTTTATGTTTGTACTAGAGATTCCGATTATGTTACTTTTATCATATTTTAATGAAAATAAGGCGTTTATCCCAACTGCAATTTTATTTATAGCAGTAATTTTAGGATATGTATTTTTATGCAATAAAATCACTGTCAGGGCTGTTGTTAAATTACTTTTTCTAGGTGGCATAGGCGTTATAATTGGGTTTATAATGTATGAGTATATAGAAATAGTAAAGGAGCAGGTAGATAGTTTAATTGAAGTAGCTTTAGATTTTGATACAAATGCTGCTCTAAATACCCATAATGAACGTGCCTATTTGAATTATCTAGCATTTAAATACTATCATGCGGATGGCCTAGGATTGGGGATAAATAATATTGATTTTAAAACCCAAATGATTCATAAAAATTTAGGCATAAATAGTTTTTCGTTAATGTTAATTCAAGGTGGTATTTGGTATTATTTAGTTAATTTGAATTTGTATGCCTTAGTTGCAGTTGGAGCTTTAAAGCGGAAATTTGATATTCAAGCAGTTAGCTTATATATAACTTTCATCGTTATATTTGCTTTTCTATCTTTCGTAACGCAACCATTTAGAGATCATTACACAATGTTTATGGTAGCGATTTTAATTTTATTTGTAGCACTTTTTGTGAAAAACAATAGTACAACAGAAACTGAAAATACTAAGAGTGATTAAAAAATTATAATTTTTGACTGAAAAGAATCTGTCTATAAATAAAAAGCCCCTTTAATTTTAGGGACTTTTTATTTATGTGGGCCATTTATCAAGTTGAAAATAGTAAAAATTTTTAGAGGGGGGAATTTAAATTTGAGTAAGGTTTCAATTATAATTCCTGCTTATAATTCAGAAAATACAATAAAAAGTACTATTTATTCTTGCCTGAATCAGACATATAAGGATATAGAAATAATTGTTGTAGATGATGGCTCAATTGATAACACAGGGAATATTGTAAGATCAATTGAAGATTCTAGAATTAAATATAACTTTTATGAAAATCAAGGTAGATCTATAGCAAGAAATACAGGATTAAAATTAGCTAAAGGAAAGTATATCCAATTCTTGGATTCAGACGATACAATAGATCCGAAAAAAATTGAAAAAGCAATACATTTATTGGAAGGGAATTCCGCAATTGATGCGGTACAATGCGGAACTAATTACTGGAAGAGAAATCAATTGATAACGAAAATGCAAGCTAAATCTCTTTCTAGAAAAAAAATGGACAAGTTATTATTAAGGAAAAATTTATTTCCAATTCACTCAGTTATTTTTAAAAAAGAATTAGCAGGCCAGTATCCTGAAAAGTTATCTTATTGTGAAGATTGGTATTTCTGGGTGAAAACATTATTAAAGGTAAATATATTTTCACAGACAGATTATTATGGGGCTGATGTATTTGTTCATGAAAATAATACAATGACAGATTACCGTAATATGTTATTAGGGGAGTTTTACATATTATTAAGGATTAAAAAGGAAGTTGATTCTAAATCTTTAATTAGGGATTTGAAGATAATGAAGCAATTTGTGAATTATTGTTTAAAATATGATGCTGATGATATAGATAATTTGGATATCTCAGTTTTTAAAATTGCTCCGTATTTAAAATATGTTAATTATATAATTAATTCCCCTAAAGGAAAAAGCCTATTGAAAAAAGTAGTGATATTAAAAAATAAAATCCTTAAGAAGAAGCAAGTTTATTAGAGCAAGATATAAAGGAAGTGTGAATAGAGTGAGAGTAGCAGTAGATGCATATTTCAATAATAATTTAGGGGATGATTTATTCCTCGATATTTTAGTAGATAGATATAAAAATGTTACTTTTGATTTTATGCTATGTGATGAAACGGCATGTAAGGCTTTTACTAATCATCCTCGTGTAAATTATAAAAGCCGCAAGGAAGTTTTGCGGAATATTATAAAATATGATGCTTATATATTTATTGGGGGTTCAATGTTTCAAGAACCTAAAGACTGGATGAAAGCATGGAGGAAATTTGATTTAACAGTTTCCATATTTAAATTATTTAGAAAATCTACATTTGTATTAGGATGTAATTTTGGTCCATATAAAACGGTAGAATATAAAGAAAAGTATTTGAGAACCTTTAAGAAACTCACACATATGACGGTTAGGGATCAATATTCTTTCGACTTAATAAAAGATAAAGGCATTAATATTACCGTGCATCCGGACATTGTCTTGTCAAAGAAATGTTATGAAAGAGAGAGTGAAAAATCTAATATTCTAGGAATTTCAATAATTAATTGGCCTAAAAATAATAATGAAAAAGGGTATATTGACTTTAATGTAAATTTGATTAAAGAGTTAGTAGATGAAAATAAAAAAATAAGAATTTTTGCATTTCAAAATACTAGTGAAATTAGTGATTATAAAATTATAAATAAAGTAATTAAGAAATTGGACAATAATGTTCAAAAAGAAGTAGAGGTTATTTCTTATGATGGAAATATAAAATCTTTTTTAGAAAAATACTCTCAATGTGACTCGATGATTACAGCTAGATTCCATTCACTGATTATATCTTTAATTAATGGTCAAACTATTTATCCTGTGATATATAGTGAAAAAACATTAAATACAATGAAATTTTTAGGGATAGATTTAGAGTATATGAGGCTTGAAGAGATATCAATAGGTAATGTTGCAGAGATAAAAAAGAACCTTATTGAAGGTGAAGAAGCATATAGAAAAGATGAAATTGTTCAATTGGCAAAGAAGGCACAAGGACATTTTTTACATTTAGATAATTTATTGAGAAAATGAGTGGAACATTTATGAAGTTGGTTAAATCTTTTTCAGTATTAGCGCTTATAACAATAATAACGCAGCTTTTAATGATGGTTAGAAATATGCTAATGGCAAATCATTTTGGTGTTAGCGCTGAAATGGATTCTTATAATTTAGCCAATGTACTTACTGTTAGTACTATGGGAATTGTTTCAGCAGCTGTTACGACTATTTTGATACCGTTATTGTCAAATTTAGATGATTCTAAAGAAAAAAGAGAATCCATTAATACATTTATAACAGTACTAGGGCTATTTAGCTTGTCCCTAATCTTAATCTTTTTTATACTTGGTTATCCGCTAATTAGTTTGTTTACATCTGGACAAGCTAGAGAAATACAAGTATTAACATTTCAATTAACTTTAATTTTAGCTATCTCACAATTGTTTAAGGTGTATACAGGAATTTCTACAGCATTTTTACAGACAAATGAGGACTTTATTAATCCTAAAATTGCAACCTTATTAGCTGGTATGGTGAGTGTGAGTTATTTTGTTTTCTCAGCAAATCCTAATATGCATGCTATAACAATTGTATTAGGTGTTTCATTTATTGTAGAAGCAATTTATGTTGCAACAAAGCAAAGAAAGATAGCATTTGAATTGAAATTATGCTTACAGCTCTCAAATCCTACTTTTAAATTGTTAATGAAAAACACTTTACCCATTATATTAAGTTCGGCAGCATTTCAAGTTTCTTTAGTGTTTTCTAATTTTATTGCTAGTTATTTTGGAACTGGATATGTATCAATCTTTGGATATGGAAATCAAGTTGTGAATATATTCCATAGCTTAATAATCTTAAATATCATCATGATCCTATATCCTAATTTGGCAAGAAAATTTGATGAGAGTATTGATAATGCCAAGAGATCTTTGATTACGTATATAAGCTTGACAAATTTATTAGTCATCCCAATTGTATTTGGGTTTATTGCTGTAGGCGATATCATTATAGAAATCCTTTTCGAGCGGGGGAATTTTAGTTCGGAAAATACAAAACAAGTATATTTAATGAGTGCAATTTTATTTCTATCTTTTCCCATTAACACTGTTAGAGACTATATATATAGGAGTTTCTATTGTCTAAATGATACGCGGACTCCATCACGTAATTCATTATTTGTAGTAGTGATTAATATTATTTTAATTATTCTCTTAATTCCTTTCGTTAAAGTTTATGCTATAGCCATAGGACCAGTCCTTTCATCAATTATATCATTAGTACTATCCTATAATAAGCTAAAGGGGAAAATTGGCCCATTAGATAGTGGGAAGCAGATGTTAAAAAATCATTGTATTCTTACACTTAATGGTTTTGTGATGTGTTTGTTAGTACTTGGATCGAAAGAGGTTTTAATGAAATTAGATTTATATCCTATAGTTGAATTGTTTATTCTTGTAATTATAGGTGGAGTAGTGTTTATTTCAATGTCCTACTTTACGCAGAAAAAATTAATTTTGGGAGCGTTAAAAATTAAAAATAATTCTCAGTGATTTTGAAGTTTTAATATATTGTAAAAACTAGAATAGGAGCTGTAAAGAATGAAAGGCATTATTTTAGCAGGTGGAAGTGGAACGAGATTATATCCATTAACAATGGTAACAAGTAAACAATTGTTACCTATATACGATAAACCAATGATTTATTACCCACTATCTACACTGATGTTAGCGGGAATTCGTGAAATTTTAATTATTTCAACACCAGAGGATACACCACGTTTTGAATCTTTGTTAGGAGATGGATCTCAATTTGGTATTTCTCTTCAATATAAAGTACAACCAAGTCCAGATGGATTAGCACAAGCATTTATTATTGGTGAAGAATTTATTGGTGATGATTCTGTAGCGATGGTGCTAGGGGACAACATTTATTATGGTAGCGGAATGCGTAAAATGTTACAGCGTGCAGCTCAGAAAGAAAGTGGAGCTACAGTGTTTGGTTATCATGTACATGATCCAGAGCGTTTTGGTGTAGTTGAATTCGATGAGAACGGGAAAGTATTGAGTGTAGAAGAAAAACCGAAAGAGCCAAAATCAAATTACGCAATTACTGGTTTATATTTCTATGATAATCGTGTAGTTGAAATTGCGAAAAATGTTAAACCATCGGCACGTGGAGAATTAGAAATTACATCTATAAATGAAGCATATTTAAATAATGGTGAGTTAGAAGTTGAATTATTAGGCCGTGGTTACACATGGTTAGATACAGGTACACATCAAAGTCTTGTGGATGCAACAAACTTTGTCAAAACAGTTGAAGACCATCAAGGAATTAAAATCGCAGCACTTGAAGAAATTGGCTTTATTAATGGTTGGATTAATAAAGAAACTTTAATTGAATCCGGTGATCAGTGCTCTAAAAATGGCTATGGTCAATATTTATTAAAAGTAGCAAACGGTAGTATTAAATACTAATTTGGAGTGAACGTAATGAAAGTTTTAGATACAAATTTGTTAGGTGTAAAAATAATTGAGCCAAAAGTATTTGGAGATCATCGTGGTTGGTTTATGGAAACTTATAGCGATAAGGCAATGAAAGAAGCTGGAATTGATCTGCAATTTGTACAAGACAATCAGTCCTTTTCTGCAACAAAAGGAACACTTCGTGGTTTACACTATCAGTTAAATCCTAAAGCACAAACTAAGCTTGTACGTTGTACACGTGGATCAATCTTTGATGTAGCGGTCGACATTCGTAAGGGAAGTCCTACATACGGTCAATGGTTCGGTATTGAGCTAAGTGCAGAAAATAAAAAACAGCTATTAGTTCCAAAAGGATTTGCACATGGATTTATGACATTAACGGATGATGTTGAGGTTCAGTATAAAGTTGATGAATTATATGCTCCGGAATGTGATAGAGGCATTGTTTGGAACGACGCTGAAATTGGTGTTGAGTGGCCAATGGAAATTCAACCAGTGTTATCTGAAAAAGATGAAAAAGCACCTTCATTAAAAGAAGCAGAAACTAACTTTGTATACGGGGAGTAAAAAAATGAAAATTTTAGTAACCGGTTATAATGGTCAGCTTGGATATGACGTAGTAAAACGTGGAGAGAAGCAAGGACTAGAAATGCAAGGTATTGGAATAGAAGATTTAGATATTACAAACGAAGCTGCGGTTTATGAATTTGTAGATAAAGTAAAACCAGATGCAATTATTCATTGTGCAGCATATACGGCTGTTGATAGGTCTGAAGATGATAAAGAACTTTGTTGGAATGTGAATGTAGAAGGTACAAAATACCTTGCTACAGCAGCAAAAAAATTAAATGCTAAATTTATTTATATTAGTACGGATTATGTATTTGATGGAGAAGGAACGCATGCATTTGTAGAAACTGACGCACCTAATCCGGTTGGATACTATGGTTTAACAAAGTATGAGGGAGAAAAAGTAGTTAGAAGCCTAATAGATAACAACTTTATTGTGCGTATTTCATGGGTATTCGGTATTAATGGAAATAACTTCATTAAAACAATGCTTCGTTTAGGCGAAACACGTAATGAACTGAACGTTGTGGGAGATCAAATAGGGTCACCAACTTACACATATGACTTAGCTCGTTTATTAGTTGATATGGTTGTAACAGAGAAATATGGTACATATCATGCTACAAATGAAGGTTTCTGCAGTTGGGCTGAATTTGCACAAGAAATTTTTGAGATTGCAGGACAAGATGTAAAAGTAAATAGTATTACAACAGAAGAGTATCCTACTCGCGCAGTACGTCCTAAAAATTCACGTATGTCGAAGCAGAAATTAATTGATAGTGGATTTGAGCCATTACAAGATTGGAAGAAAGCAACAAAACATTATATTACACAATTACAACAAGAGGTGAAATAAGTTGGAAAAAAAGAAAGTATTAGTTACAGGTGGCGCAGGCTTTATTGGGGGTAATTTTGTTCAGTATATGGTAAATAAATATCCTCAATATCATATCATTAATTTAGATGTACTTACATATGCTGGAGATTTAACAAAGCATAAAGATATTGAGGGTAAAGATAACTATTCATTTGCTAAAGTTGATATCGTAGACCGTCAAGCGGTAAACCAACTATTTGAACAAGAAAAATTCGATTATGTTGTTCATTTTGCTGCAGAGAGCCATGTTGATCGTTCAATTACTGAACCTGAAGTATTTATTAGCACAAATGTATTAGGGACACAAGTGTTATTAGATGCAGCAAAAGCATATGGTATTACTAAATTCGTTCACGTATCAACAGACGAAGTATACGGTGAATTAGATTTTGATCCAACTACATTCTTCACAGAAAATACACCTTTACAACCAAATAGCCCATATAGTGCAAGTAAGGCTTCTTCTGACCTATTAGTTCGAGCATATCATGAGACATTCGGTTTACCAATTAACATTACACGTTGCTCAAACAATTATGGACCATTCCATTTCCCAGAAAAATTAATTCCATTAACAATTTCACGTGTATTAAATGATGAAAAGGTTCCTGTATATGGGGACGGTAAAAATATTCGCGACTGGTTACACGTTATTGATCATTGTGCTGCAATTGATTTAGTTATGCATGAGGGTGCAAATGGAGAGGTTTATAATGTTGGTGGGCATAATGAGCGTACAAATTTAGAAGTAGTAAAAACTATTATTAGTACACTTGGCAAATCGGAAGAACTAATCGAGTTTGTTCAAGATCGACTAGGTCACGATAAGCGCTACGCAATTGACCCAACAAAACTAGAGAAATTAGGTTGGAAACCAACTTACACATTTGAAACGGGAATTGCTCAAACAATCCAGTGGTATTTAGATAATGAAGAATGGTGGAAAGCAATTGTATCGGGTGAATACAAGAGCTATTTTGCGAAACAATATACAAATCTATAAGCAATAGAGGCTATTAATATTAAGTATCATTTAATAGAATGATTTTGAGGTGAAGGTGATAGATTTTATTACCTTCATTTTTTTTGTAAATAATAACATGGAAAATTTATAATCCCATGGTGAAACTAAGGAGAGAACAAATTGAAAATATTGCATATTTCACTGGGATTACCCCCGTATCGCACAGGTGGGTTAACAAAATACTCAGTAGATTTAATGCATTCACAAGGACAAGAGCATCAAGTATTTCTTTTGTATCCGGGAAAATTCACTTTTTCGAAAAGGACAGCTATTAAGAAAAATAAACCATATGGAAGTATATCGGTATATGAATTAGTTAACCCTTTACCGATTCCTTTATTAAATGGAATTAATCAGCCTGAACATTTTATGAAGGAAATAGATCATAAGGTATATGAGGAATTTTTAATAGAATTAAAACCAGAGGTAATTCATGTACATACCTTGATGGGGATACACAAAGAATTTTTTGAAACGGCAAAGAAATTAGATATAAAAATTGTATTTACTACACATGATTATTTTGGTCTTTGTCCAAAAGTAAATTTGATGGACTCAAAAGGTAACATTTGTAATGATTTTGATAATGGGAAAAGCTGTATAGAATGTAATGTGAATGCATTAAGTCTTCCGATGGTTCATGTGATGCAATCGTATCCATATCGTTATTTAAAAGATAGTAGTATCGTAAAATCACTTAGAAAAATTAAAAAGAATCAGACTAAAAATAATACTGTAGCTACTAGGGTAGAACGAGAGATTGAAGAAATAGATGTGAATTTAGCGACGTATTATATAGAATTACGCGATTATTATTTAACAATATTCAAATTGATAGATTACTTCCATTTCAATAGTTCTATAGCAAAAGAGCAATTCGAAAAATATCTTGATGTGAATGGGAAGATAGTCTCTATTAGTCATCAAGATATTTCTGATTATCGTCAAGAGCGTAAAGTTAAACAAAGAGGAAATGAAGTAGTTAGATTAGGATATTTAGGACCCATAGATACCTATAAAGGATTTTATTCTTTAAAAAATCAATTGGATTCTTTAAAGGAAAAGGGATATACTAATTGGCATTTAGGAGTTTATGGTGATTTTGTAAATGATCCAGACACATATAATCCTGAATATTATACCTTTTATGGCCGATATAATTATAGTCAATTAAAAGATATTTTTAGTGAAGTTGATTTACTAATTATTCCTAGTGTTTGTAAGGAAACCTTTGGATTTATTGGGTTAGAAGCACAATCGTATGGCGTTCCAGTCATGGTCTCTGAATATGTTGGTTTCAAGGACTTAGTACAAGATGGAGAAACTGGCTTTATATATAAAGTAAATAAGCATGATTTTATTGATAAATTATCAATGATTCTTGACGACACTTCATTGTTAGATTATATAAATGAAAATCTATTGAAATTGGATTTTCCTCATTTAATGGAGCAACATACTAAAGAAATAATAAACCTGTATCAAGAGGTAAGAGCGGGAGAAGAATAGATGAAACACGTATTTATTATTGGATCGAAAGGAATTCCAGCAAAGTATGGGGGATTTGAAACATTTGTAGAGTATTTAACAGAACGTAAGAAAAGTGAAGATATTCAGTATCATGTATCTTGCTTAGCGGATAACAATGAAGAATTTCAGCATAATAAGGCGAGATGCTTCAATGTGAAGACCCCTGAAATTGGGAGTGCGAAAGCTGTAGCGTATGATATATTGAGTTTAAGAGAGTGTATTAGTTATATTAAAAAAAATAATCTTAAAAACTGTATTGTATATATACTCGCATGTCGTATTGGTCCATTTTTCTCTTTCTATAAAAGGAAGTTAGAAAAAATGGGTGTTCAAGTCTTTGTAAATCCAGATGGTCACGAATGGAAAAGAAGTAAATGGAGTCCAGCTATTAGAAGTTATTGGAAAATATCTGAAAATCTAATGGTAAAGCATGCTGATTTACTGGTATGTGATTCTAAGGGTATTGAATCTTATATCCAAAAGGATTATAAAAAGCATGAACCAAAGACAACATTTATTGCCTATGGTGCGGATGTTACAACTTCTTCTTTAAAAGAAGATGACAGCACATTAATTGAATGGTATAAGAAACATGATGTAGCTGTGAATGAATATTATTTAGTAGTTGGTCGTTTTGTTCCAGAGAATAATTATGAATTAATGGTTCGTGAATTTATGAAATCCAATTCTAAAAAGGATTTTGTTATTATTTCTAATGTTGAAGAAAATCAATTTTATCAAGAATTATTAGCAAAAACGAAGTTTAATAAGGATCCACGTATTAAATTCGTTGGTACTGTATATGACCAAGATTTGTTAAGGAAAATTCGTGAAGATGCATTTGCTTATTTCCATGGACATGAAGTGGGTGGGACAAACCCATCATTATTAGAGGCGTTAGCGTCTACGAAGTTGAATCTGCTTTTGGATGTAGTATTCAATAAAGAGGTTGGCGAAGAAGGTGCGGTTTATTTCTCTAAAGAAGAAGGTGCTTTAGCTAATTTAATTCAAGAAGTAGAGGTTTATTCTGAAGATGAAATTGATAAGTTAAGTAACAAAGCTAAAGATCGAATTATTCATGAATATTCGTGGGAGAAAATAGTGAATGATTATGAGGATTTGTTTTTAAATTCTTGATATATAAACATGTATGCCCTCTATTAATGAAATATTAGAGTAGCATTTAGTTTACAAGTCATTTACAAGTTATGTGTATATCCGTATAGTATTATATGGAATGAAATTTATAATGTTAAAATTGTTACCCGAAAGAAGGAAAAACGATGAAGAAAAAGATTCTATTTTGGATTCTAGGTATCATTGGTGTTCTTGTTATTGCTGGTGGTGTATATGCATATACTGTATATTCTAATGTGTCTAATGCGTTAAATACAGTGCATAAGCCTTTGGATCGTGATAAGTCCGATAAGCGAGATAAGAAAGTAGAGATTGCAGATAATAAACCTATATCTATTTTATTAATGGGTGTAGACCAAGAAGATAATGGAACAGGTAGATCAGATTCACTTATGTTATTTACTTTAAATCCAAAAACAAAATCTATGAAAATTACAAGTATTCCACGTGATTCTTATACAGAAATTGTTGGTAAAGGTAAAAAAGATAAAATCAACCACGCCTATGCTTTCGGTGGCATTGATATGTCTGTAAAAACAGTAGAGAATTTTCTTAATGTACCAGTTGATCATTACATCGAAGTAAACATGGCTGGGTTCAAAGATATTGTAGATGCTGTTGGCGGTGTTGATGTTAATAACGATTTGGAGTTTACATCGAGAAATCAGCATTTTGCTAAAGGTAATATCCATTTAAATGGTGAAACAGCATTAAAGTATACTCGCATGCGTTATGAAGATCCACGCGGTGACTTCGGTCGTCAAATGCGCCAACGCCAAGTCATTCAAGCTGTAATTAAAAAAGGTGCAAGTGTATCTTCTTTAGCAAATTATGGTGATGTATTAAAAGCAATTGAGAAAAATGTTAAAACAAGTTTAACGCAAGATCAAATGTTTGATATTCAAAAGAACTATAAAGATTGCATGGAGAATAGTGAAGAAATCCAAATCCCAGGTGACGGCCACAAAGCTGCTGATGGTATTTGGTACTACTACGTTCCAGATGCAGCGAAACAAGATATTACGAATAAGTTAAGAGCGCATCTTGAAGTGACTAAGTAATATGTAATAACCCAACTCCTTTGGTAGGAGTTGGGTTTATTTTTGCATGGATTTATATTAATATTATATATTGTGAGATTAATAGATGAGGTGAATCGATGAATAAGAAAGCAGTACTTGTCCTAGTTATTTTTGTATTGTTTGTCGCTTCGGTTGTGAGCGGTAAATTGTACTGGAATAAGAAGATTGCGAATGCGACGGGACAGACGAGTGAAGTAACGAAAACGAAGTCTGAAGTGAAAGATAGCGGAGCGAAGAAAGCAGAGAAAAAACAAGATGCGAAGTCATCTTTTAATGAAGCATATGCGAAGAATTTACCAGATGAAGTGAAAGAGAAGTTAAAGAAAGCTGCTGAGGATAAAAAGGTGGTAAACCTTGTTATTGTTGGTGATGAAGCTTCTTCATCTGAAAAAGATGCTTGGGCAGCTAAGTTAACGGCTAATTTAGAAACTGCTTACGGTAAAGAGTTATGGAATGTGACAGTCAAGGAATATAAGGGTGAAAGTACAGACGAGTTAATCACAAATAAACGTGATAAAGAGATTGCGAAAGAAAATCCAGATGTGATTTTATTCGAGCCACCGTTTATTACTGACAATGGTAAAACTGGTAATGGAAACTCTGTTGCGAGTACACAGAAGTTTGTGCAAGCACTTTCTACTAGTGCAAAGGGTGCTACGATTATGATTCAACCACCAAACCCAGTGTATGGTGCGAAGAATTATCCGAAGGCGATTGAGGCGTTAAAGCAATTTGCGACGCAAAATGGTTATACATATGTGGATCATTGGGGAGCATGGCCTGATGCAGCAACGAAAGCTATTTTACCTTATTTAACAGAAGAGTTCGGTTTCCCAAGTGCTAAAGGGCATGAAGTTTGGGCACAATATGTAACGGATTATTTCGTTGCTAAGTAATAAAGGTACACAAAAGGTATACGAGCAATCGTATACCTTTTATAATAAGTAAGTGAATAAGAAATCCTAATATATGTAGGAGGAAAACAATGAATTCAATTCTAATCTGCGGCGGAGCTGGTTATATCGGTTCTCACGCTGTGAAAAAATTAGTAGACGAAGGTTTATCTGTAGTAGTAGTAGATAACTTACAAACTGGTCATGAGGATGCAATTACGGAAGGTGCGAAGTTTTATAATGGCGACCTTCGTGATAAAGCATTTTTAAGAGATGTTTTTAAACAAGAAAATATTGAGGCGGTTATGCATTTCGCAGCTGATTCTTTAGTTGGAGTTAGTATGGAGAAGCCTCTTCAATATTATAATAACAATGTGTATGGTGCACTTTGCTTATTAGAGGTAATGGATGAGTTTAAGGTAGATAAGTTTATTTTCTCTTCTACTGCGGCGACGTATGGTGAGGTAGATGTAGACCTTATTACTGAGGAAACGATGACAAATCCAACGAATACGTATGGAGAGACGAAGTTAGCAATCGAGAAGATGCTTCATTGGTATAGCCAAGCTTCTAATTTACGTTATAAGATTTTCAGATACTTTAACGTGGCTGGTGCAACTCCAAATGGTATTATTGGGGAAGATCACCGCCCAGAGACTCATTTAATTCCTCTTGTACTGCAAGTGGCGTTAGGTCAACGTGAGAAGATTATGATGTTTGGTGAGGATTATAATACACCAGATGGTACTTGTATCCGTGATTATATTCATGTTGAAGATTTAGTGGCAGCTCACTTCTTAGGGCTTAAAGACCTACAGAACGGCGGAGAGAGTGATTTCTATAACTTAGGAAATGGTAATGGTTTCAGTGTGAAAGAAATCGTTGATGCAGTTCGTGAAGTTACAAATCATGAAATTCCTGCTGAAGTAGCGCCACGTCGTGCGGGAGATCCAGCACGTTTAGTTGCTTCTTCTCAGAAAGCGAAAGAGAAGTTAGGATGGGATCCTAAGTATGTAAATGTGAAAACAATCATTGAGCATGCTTGGAATTGGCATCAGAAGCAACCTAATGGGTATGCTAAATAAAATATAATAAGTGAAAGAGAGGGTATTGTCGTTCAACATATGTTCGACAATACCCTCTCTTTTTTTATAAGATTTTTGCTATACTAAACTGTACTATAATACGGGATGGAAGGAGGAGAATAATGAAAATACTTGTAGTTGATGATGAATCGAGTATTCGTAATTTGATTCGGATGCAGTTGGAGATGGAAGGGTATGAAGTGTTCACGGCGGCTGATGGAAGAGAAGCTTTAGAGAAATGGAATGAAGGACCGGATGTATTAATTTTGGATGTTATGCTTCCAGATACAGATGGGTACGAGTTGCTTCGATTGTTCCGTGAGAAGAATAGGGATATTCCAGTGCTCATGTTAACTGCAAAGAGTCAGATGAATGATAAATTGCTTGGTCTGCAGCTTGGTGCGGATGATTATGTGACGAAGCCATTTAATTATGCGGAGCTTATTCTTCGGATTAAGAATATGACGCGGCGTGTGAAGAAGGCAGAGGTAACGGTAAGTCATGAAGTAATTGGGGCAGGAGAGATAACGATTTGTCCTAAGGAAAGAAAGGTACATGTTAGTGGACAAGAAATTCAGTTAACGTACAGAGAGTTTAATTTATGTCAGTTGTTTGTTTCCAATCCGCAGCGTGTATTTATGAGAGATGAGTTACTTGAGAAAGTATGGGGGTTTGAGTATATCGGAAATACGAGAGCGGTTGATATTATGGTGCAAAGACTGCGGAAGAAGCTAGGGAATAGCGGGGAATATATTAAGACAATTTATGGCGTTGGCTATAAACTAGATTGTTAAGTGGTGATGGTATGTCTTTAAAAAGAAATATGGTGTTTGGAATAGTGGGACTGTTAATCCCGATTTTTGTTCTTTTGTACGCAGTTGTTTATATTACGTTAGAAAAGAATATGTATCATAACGCGGCAAATTCTTTAGAGAAGTTAAGTGTAGAAGCACAAATTTATACGATGAATTATTTAGAGAAGGAAGCAGAGGTCGAGACGCTCGGCCCGAATTCACTTTTAATTGCTTCGTATTTAGCAAAGCGCATGGATGTACGTGTACAGATGATTGGGAAGAATGGAGATGTTGTTGCGGATACGCAAAAAGGAGCGCTTCTTCATCGGAACATTGATATTGAAAGTTCTTTGAAGGGGAAGAAGTCTTATGTTTTTGAAGAGGGAGATCCAGCTCCAATTCTTTTGTTTTCAAGCCCAGTTTATTATGGAAACGATGTCATCGGAAGTGTTCGTTTTATAAATGAGTTAACGGGTGAGAAGGAAGTTTTAACAAATGTTGGCTGGACGTTCTTAATGACGTCTCTTTGTCTCGTAGCTGCAGGTATTTTCTTTGCAATTCGTTTGGCAAAATCTCTTCATAAGCCGATTGATCAGTTAAGACAAATGGCAAAGCGGCTTGCGAATGGGGATTATAAAAGCAAGATTGAGCTAAATGAATATGTGGAAATTGCTCAGCTTTCAGCATCTTTTAATGCGATGGCCGATGGAATTGAGCTGCATATCAAGCAATTGAAAGAGGAGAAAGAGAAGCAGAAAGATTTCTTAGACCGCATTACGCATGAGCTAAAAACACCGTTAACGGCGATTATTGGCTATGTGGATTTAATTCCGAAGTTAAAGGCGAAGGAAGATGTACAAGAGAGCCTGCGATATGTGGCTGTAGAGAGTGAGCGTTTATTATCACTTGTAGAGGAATTGCTTAAGTCTTCAAAGTACGGGAAGAGTACGTTTGAAGTGTCACCTACAGTTGTGAATGTAAAGGAATTAGCCGAAGAAGCAGTTTCAATTGTGAAACCTCGTCTGCAGAAATTTGAGATTGAAGTGATAAATGAGTTAACAGATGTACATGTTGTTGCGGATTTCGATAAGACGAAACAGATTTTCTTAAACGTGCTTGATAATGCGATAAAATATAGCGATGCTACGCAAATTCGTATGAATGTAATTGTAAATGAACGTGAGGCAAAGGTTTTTATTCATGATGATGGCATTGGTATAGATGAAGGTGTGCTTGCAGAGTGGAATGAATCGCCAGAAGGGAAGGTACTGCCTTCTAGTTACGGGAATGGTTACGGTTTGTATATTTGTCAGGAGATTATGAATAAGCAGGGCGGAAGTATGCGAATTGAGAGTAGTGAAGAGATTGGTACTACAATATTTATTACATTTTTGCTTCCGAGACGGATGGAAGACATAAAAAACTTGAAAGCGGTTAAATGATACATTTATGAAACAATTATGCGGTATTTTCGAAACAACGTTTTTTTATCTTGGAGGTAGGCAGAAATGAAAAGGCTATCATTTCAAATTCTTATGTTTGTTCTTTGTATAATTGTTTCTCTTATTTTGTTTTATGTGATGGAGAAGCAAATATACAATCGAATCACAATAGTGAATGACAAACAAACTGTTTTACAAAGAGTGAATGAATCCCTGCCTACCGAAATGAAGGTTAGGCATGAAAAGTGGGGAGAAATTGTTATAACGGATGAAGTTCGTTTGCATACGATTGTTTCATTCTTTGACCGAATTCAAATAGAACCGAGAGAAGCTAAGAATCAAGAACAAGTATTTACTGGAGAAGTAACGTACTTGAATGGACATAAACGTACTTTTGCAGTAGGTGACTTGTTCCAGTACGGGGCTGATGTGTACGGAAAGAATGGTACGGACCCAATGATTTCAGCATTTCAAACGTATTTGTTAAGCCTGTATTACACACCAGAACGTATTAGTGATTTTTTTGCGTCAGCGCAGGATGTCATAGTACGCCAAGGTGATGTAGAACGTGCGATGAATCTTACGCACATACTTGATTCGATTCGGTACGCAAAGCAAATTACAGATTACGGAGAAATACAGAAATTATTACAATCACAGAATGAACCGATTGCTTATATTACCGCTTATAAAACAGGGAAGCGTATAAAGAATGAGCGAGAAGACATTCTTACTATTTCTGTGTATCCATCGTACTTTGTTGTGCAATATCTCGGCGATAATAACGGGAATGTTATGTATATGAAAAGCTCCCTCGCAAATTTATTTGTAAAGGAGAATGTGTCATGAGAAAGATAGCCTTTTTCTTTTTTTTGCTAGTAATTGGAGGAGCGATGTCTAGTTGCTCTCGAGATACAACCTCTATTAAATATAATAAAAGTGGTCTCCCTATTTTGGATGATCGTCATCTTGTTGCGTATGTAGCAGCTCGTGAGGAAGTTGGTGAAGCTTTGCTTTCATCATTTTGTAAACCACGCGGCTGTACGTATGAATTTATTCGTCTTTCGACAGAAGAGCTTCTTCGGAGGGTAGAAGAGGAAGCTGGAAATCCGAAAGCGGATATTATTATTGGCGGTACGGTAGATGCGCATCAAATGATGAAGCAAAAAAATCTATCTATTCCTGTTACGAGTCAGCATGCGAACCGTATTTCAAAAACTGTTAAAGATAAAGACGGTTATTGGTACGGTTATGAAGTGGAGAAGCTGGCAATTGCGATCAATAAAGAGCGGTGGAATGAAGAAATAGCATCGCTCGGACTTCCTTATCCATCAAGGTGGCAAGATTTATTAAATCCAGTATATAAGGGAAAAATTGTGATGCCAGATCCAAATGTCTCAGGAACAGCATATACGTTTTTTCAATCACGTATTGATACTTTAGGTGAAGTGGAAGCGAAGGAATATGTGAAGAACCTTGCAGGACAAGTTGGTGAAGTAACGGTGAATGGTTACATACCAGTGGAACTTGTTGCGAGCGGTGAGTATATGATAGGCATCAATTTCATGGGAGATCAGAGAATGCTTCAAAAACGAGGCTTTCCAATTGTAAGTATTGTACCTGAGCAAACAGGGTTATCTGTTAATGCGATTTCGAAACTAAAACGTGCACCGAATGGTATTATTGCGGATTTATTTATTGATTATTGTTTATCAGAAGAAGCGGGTCACATTTTAGAAAAAGTTTCGTTTGGCGTACCAACGATGTTTGCGAAGAACGAGAAAGAAATAGAAGGAAAGCCGGTTAGAAGAACAAACCAAAATATATCAAATAGCGGAATAATCGAGATATGGAATAGACAGCGTCTCTCTCAGAAGTGAGAAAAGGAGACGGAAATATATGTTTAAATGGCTCAAGCCAGCACCTGCAATTGAAAGATTGCCAGCGGATATGATTGACCGTGTATATCGATTACTACGTATTCGTGTATTGATGGGAATTTCAGTTGGGTATGCTGCTTATTATTTAGTTCGTAGTAACTTTACGTTATCAAGTACGTATTTAGTACAAGAATATGGATTTAGTACAGCTGAAATTGGACTACTAGGTTCAATCATGGCAATTGTTTATGGATTTAGTAAGTTCTTTATGGGTAATTTGTCAGATAAAGCTTTCGCCCAGCGCTTTATCGCAGTCGGTTTATTCTTATCAGGGCTTGTAAATATTTGTTTCGGTTTTGCATCGTCATTTGGAATGATTGTTACACTACTTGTTCTAAATGGTATTGTACAAGGTATGGGAGCACCACCTTGTAGTATCGTTATGACGAAATGGTTCTCGAAGAAAGAACGCGGTACGAAAACAGGTATTTGGAATATTTCACATAACGTTGGCGGAATGCTCGTACCACCACTTGTCGGAATTGGTGTAGCTATTTTTGGTGAAAATCATTGGCAAGGCGGCGTGTTTATTTTCCCAGCGATTATCGCAATGGTAATCTCAGTTCTTGTTTGGATTAATGCGAAGGATACACCAGAATCAGAAGGTCTTCCTCCAATTGATGAATATCGTAATGACTATGAAAATCTTGAAAAAGCAGATAATGCTAACAAGATGTCACCAAAAGAAATTTTAATGAAATATGTAGTGAAAAATAAATTTGTATGGTTCTTATGTATTGCGAATGCATTTGTTTATTTAATTCGCTTCGGTGTTATTAACTGGGTTCCACTTTATTTAACGACAGTTAAAGGTTTCTCAAAAAATGAAGCACACGCAGCGTACGCAATCTTTGAAGGTATGGCAATTCCAAGTTCATTAATCGTTGGTCTTTTAAGTGATAAATTATTTAAAGGAAAACGTATGCCATTATGTATCATTAGTATGGTCGGAGTTGTTATTGGTACGTTTGTATATTGGCAAGCAACTAGCATACTTGTTGTAAGTATTGCAGTTTCTATTATCGGTTGCTTAATTTATGTGCCACAGTTCTTAATCGGTTTAAGTGCGATGGAATTAGTACCGAAATTTGCAGTAGGTACGACAGTTGGTATGTGTGGTCTGTTCGGTTATGTAGGCGGAAGTCTTGTAGCAAACGCAGCAATCGGTGTTATTGTTGATCGTTCTGGCTGGGACGGTTGCTTCATCTTACTATTAACAGGTGCCATTTTATCAACAGTCTTCTTGTTCATCGTTCAACGTGGACATGAGAGAAAAGCTCCTAACGCGGCGTAATATTTTGTTCGAAAAGCTATCCAATTATCATTTTGGATGGCTTTTCTTATATTAATATAATCTTTCCTTAAATCTATCTTAAAAGATAATATGTCATATTCCTAATCATTGGAATTTTTGTTACAATATAAATGGATGTGTAAAACTTTGTAAAAAGAATGTAATAATATGTAATTATTTTTCAGAAAGTTTTATACAATTTTTATATTAAACTATTAAGTTATAAAAGGAGAGAGAATATGGTACCAAATACGGTTCGTACTCCAAACAAGAAGAAGAAATGGATTATTATCGGGGTTATTGCACTAATTGTTATTGTAGCAGCAGTTAATATTTTTGTAATGCAAGGGAAGAAGAAGGGCGCAACAACAGCTGATGCTGTAAGCTTTGAGAAGGTAACGGAGCGAAAGCTTAATAATACGAAGTTAATTTCTGGTCAGGTGAAACCAGGGAATATTGAAAGTTTCTATGCAGATCCGACTAAAGGAAAAGTGAAAGATATTGCAGTGAAAGAAGGACAAGAGGTAGAGAAAGGTACGAAGTTATTCTCTTATGATAATGAAGAGATTAACTTGCAAATGAAGCAAGCTGAGCTTGATCAGAAGATGGCAGATATGCGTTATGATCAAGGGAAAAAGAAAATTGATTCGTTGAAGAAAGAAATTAAGAAGGCAAAGGATAGCGGAGCTGGGAAAGAAGTAACGGATCCGATGGACGAGCAAGTAAGTGAGTTAGAGATGGCGCAAAAGACAACTGATCTTGAGAAAGAAAAAGGGAAGTTGCAAAAAGAAGAGTTAAGTAAAAAGCAGAAAGAGCTTACGATTTATAGTAATTTTACTGGTGTCGTTCAAAAGTTAGATAAAGATGCGGCGCAAAGTTCATCTCAAGCGTTAGGTGGTCAAGGGAAAGCATTTTTACAAGTGGCGTCTAAAGATCCATTCCAAGTTCAAGGGACGTTAACTGAGCTTCAAAAGTCACAAATTCAACCAGATCAAACATTTACTGTCACTGCGAAAGCAAATAGTAAGAAGAAGTGGACAGGTAAAATTACAGAGGTAAGTGAATTCCCAACGAGTGCAGAGATGGCTCAAGCTGGTGGTATGGGTGAAGCGACTCAAAATATGTCCCAATATACATATAAAGCAAGTCTTGATAGTCAAGATGGTTTATCTCCAGGTTATCACGTTTCTCTGCAAGTAAGTTTAGAGAATAAGACGATGATTGCTGTTCCAACTAAGAGCATTGTAGAAAAAGGCGATGATGCATTTGTTTATATTGAAGAGAAAGGGAAGCTTCGTAAACAAAATGTGAAAAAAGGTTCTACTGATGGAGATTGGACAGAGATTGTTGAAGGCACAAAAGTGGGGCAAAAGGTGGTTAAAAATCCTTCCGACGACGTGTATGACGGAATGGAAGTGAAAGAGAAATGATTACGTTAAATAATATTGCTAAAACGTATTATCAAGGAAAATTGGCAGTGCCGATTTTGCACGGTATTAGTTTAATGATTCAAAGCGGTGAGTTCGTTTCGATTATGGGACCGTCTGGTTCTGGTAAATCAACGCTTATGAATATTATCGGTTGTTTAGATCGTCCAACAGAAGGCGAATATATGCTGAATGATGTGAATATCTTAACAGCAGACGAGTCAAAGCTTGCTTTAATTCGTAATGAATATATTGGCTTTGTGTTCCAGCATTTTAATTTGCTGCCACGTCTTTCGGCAGTCGAAAATGTTGAACTTCCGCTCGTGTACGGTGGTGTGAAGAAAGCAGAGCGTCGTCAAAGGGCTCTGGAAGCGCTTGGTAAAGTCGGTTTGTCAGATAGGGTTCATCATTTGCCGAATGAATTATCAGGTGGACAGAAGCAGCGTGTAGCGATTGCAAGGTCGATTGCGAATAATCCAACGTTCATTATGGCTGATGAGCCTACTGGTGCGCTTGATACGAAGTCTGGTGAGCAAGTTATGGATATTTTCACAAAGCTTAATGCAGAAGGTACAACGATTGTTATGGTTACGCATGAAGAGGAAGTAGCAGCGTATTCTTCCCGCCGCATTGTACTGCGAGACGGGAAAATTACAGAAGATAGAAGGTGTGCGGTATGAGTTTACTAGATAGTATAAAAATTGCCCTATCTTCTATTTTAGCTCATAAACTGCGTTCAGCTCTTACGATGCTCGGTATTATTATCGGCGTTGGTTCTATTATTACTGTCGTTGCAATTGGGCAAGGCGGGGAAGCGATGCTGAAGTCGAAATTCGCAGGTTCTGGTGGTAATAACCTTATGCCAATTCAATTTAAACCAGATATGAATGATGAGTTTGCTATAGGCGGATTTGAAATACCAAAGTTAACAGAAGAGGATATTATGGAAGTAAAACAAGTGAAAGATGTTTCACATGTTATTACGACAAATTCGACAACAGAGATATTGGATGTAAATGATAAAAAAGCAAATCTGAATGTTATTGGTCTTGATAATGAATATTTTGCGGTTAATAAAGTAAAGGTCGTAAAGGGACGTACTTTAGGTGAATCAGATATTTCTCATGCAAATAACGTTGTGATGATTAGTACAAAAACAGAAGAGACGTTATTTAAGGACGTAAACCCAGTTGGACAAATTATTGAGATGAAGGGGCAGCCAATGCAAATTGTTGGTGTGTATACATCTGATAATGAGTTTATGGGATTTGAAATGGAAGAAGCGTTAATCCCCCTTACATTATGGCCTGTTTTATTCGGAACAGATGATATTCAAAATATCGCAATTCAAGCTAAAAATGTAGACGATTTAGAAGCAGCTGGGAAACAAGCTGTTGATGTATTAAATAGTCGTAAGCCAAGTGAGATTCCAGGTAAATATGAACTGGTGAATTTAAAAGAATTACAAGAAAATGTTTCTAAAGTCACTAGCATCATGACGATGATCATCGGCGGTATCGCTGGTATTTCATTAGTCGTTGGCGGTATCGGTGTTATGAACATTATGCTTGTATCTGTAACGGAGCGTACGCGCGAAATTGGGATACGTAAAGCGCTTGGGGCAACACGTAGTAAAATTTTATTACAATTTTTAATTGAAGCAGTCATGTTAACGCTTCTAGGTGGTTTAATCGGAATTGGTCTTGGATATGGCGGGGCATATATTGTTTCCTCATTTGCAAAATGGCCACCACTCGTTTCATGGGAGGTTGTTGTTGGAGGCGTACTGTTCTCTATGACACTTGGTATTATCTTTGGATTAATTCCAGCGAATAAAGCTGCGAAGTTAGATCCAATTGAAGCATTACGTTATGAATAAGTTAGTAGTGTAGTAGAGAGGGGCTCTCTACTACACATTACCGTTCTAGTGGGCGGTTCGTAGCCTCTATGTTGAGGAAGTGAACCGCCCGTTAGAACGGGTTATATAAATAGAAGGAGGCGTTATAATGGAAGCAAATTTGAATACGCAAAAAGCTGGCGGAGAGAAGCCAGCATTGTTCGGAATGATCACTTCTCCTGGCTTACAGTTTGAAAGAATGAAGACGACTGAGAAAGTTTGGGGCATGTTCTTCATAGTGGCACTATTACAAGGACTTGTAGGTGGTTTAAATTCGTATATTACGTATAAATCACCTGAGATGATTGAAATGCAAAAGAAATTAGGTGGTGCACTTGCAGAACAGGGCTCGCTTGTATCAAATGTAGTTTCTAGTACGATATGGGGAACAGTAGGTGTTATGATCGCAACATTCGTTGTTGCAGCTATTTATAAAGTGTTTATGATGTTTTACGGGAATGATACTTCTTATAAAAAAATAGTAATGATTATTGTATACGCGGATATTATTGTTATTATTGGTGGTCTCATTAATGGTATTATAGCTTTAATTTTAGGTGCTGCACCAACTGCGTATACAAGTTTAGGTCCGTTATTTGAGAAAGGTTCACTTGTATACGGAATCGGTAATTCAATCGAAGTGTTCTCTTTATGGAATTTAGTTTTAATTTGGTTAGGATTACAAGTTACAGCAGGATTAAGTAAAGTGAAAGCAGCTATTCCAATTATCATTTTATTCCTTATTAAGGCAGTATTCTTAGCTGCGATTGTTGTATTGATGGCAAAGTTTTTACCTGGTTTACCGGTATAATATGATTGGACTAAAAGGTGACTCTCCCAAGAGTCACCTTTTTTATTTCTACCCTTATTTCAAATACGACCAGCAGAATTTCAAATTCTACTTCGTGTAATTTAAAATTTCGGCGGTCGTATTTGAAATTACTCACAGTGAAATCGCTTCTTTATTTTTATATTGTGGAGGTACCGGCGGAATAACAAAGAGGTATACCTTTTAGAAGTGGGTACTGTGTGAAACCAGCAACTTTTAAAGAGGCAGTTGTGTTGTATGAAGGAATGATTGTAAATCAAATCAAGAAGTTAGGTATTTATCAAGATCATGAAGAGTATTATCAATGTGGTTTAATTGGACTTTGGCATGCGTATGAAAGGTATGATGCGGAGAAAGGAAGTTTTCCTGCATATGCAGTTATAACTGTGCGTGGTTATATATTAGAAAGATTGAAGAAAGAGTTTGCAGTGCAAGAAAAGTGTGTATGTGTAGGAGAATATGAGGATATCTTCCATTTTGAAGATATTGAAATGAGAGCAAAGGATTTTATGAGTGTATTAGATGAGAAGGAGAAGTATATTATTTTCGAACGTTTTTTTACAGGGAAGACGATGGGGGAGATTGCTAACGAGATGGAAATGACCTATTATCAAGTGAGGTGGGTGTATCGGCAAGCACTTGAGAAAATGCGAAATAGTTTAAGAGAATAAATATGATTATAAGAATGGAAGGCAATGGATATTGCTTTCCATTCTACTTATTCTGTTAAGGTAGTAAATGTAATAAGAGGTTTTTAAATTGTAGTGAATCTTGCATGTTCATACGTGATAATACGTATCCAGCTTTTAATAATTGCTGTTTTAACTTATGGGGACTGATATGTATTGTTGTAGTAGTGCCATTTGAAAAATGAATGTTAGCTTTTTTACTCTTTTTGAAAAATTCTATGTCATCTATATGGTTATAAAATAACCATATACAGTTTGGAGAAGAAGGAGATTCTGTCGGGAAAGCACAAATATATTCTCGATGATTAATTGGAATTGGGACATTTTGTTTAAATTTAAAGTTTGTTTGGACTGCATTACGTCTACCTTGATAAGTAGAGTGAACATTGGTTAGACAAGATTGCTTGATGAGTTGGAGAGCAGTTTGACAGGAGTAAAGATGGTTTCCGCTACTTTCGATAATTTTTGTTTGATAATAAGGGTGCTTGTAAGGTTCCAGCATCATTGTAGAATTAGAAATAATAATATCATTTTCTTCATTCATAAATTTGATTCCTCCCTTATAAATGATAGTAATACCAAATATAATTATATACGAATTAAGTAAATTAATTGTTAATATTCCGTTTCATATTGTAAATTTTGACTATTCGTTTACAATCAATAGATGTTAGTCTTTCTAATTTGCATCGCTTGTACATATATATGAAAATAGAAAAGAGTAGGCGGTGAGATAGTATGAAGAAAAAGTATATTATTATGGCTCTAGTTGTCGTGCTTCTAGTATATTTAGCAAATAGTAATCCGAGTAAAGGTGAATATACGGATTGGGCAGCGAAGCAGTTTATGAAACGTAATGATGTAAGTAAGAAGCTAGACGAAGTTCAAAAGGAAAGTGAAGAGGGTCTCCTTGGCGATTTAGCATCGGCTGGTAAGAAGTTGGCGAAAAAATATGTTGAGCCACAAGTTGGATTATTAATCGAGAATTATACAAAGCGAAATGATTATATTTTCTTCTCAACATATACGACCGAGTTTGATATAGGCGGAGAACACTATAAATATGTATGCGTCGGTTTTTCAAAAATCTTTATTCCGATTGAAATGCCGAAGAAAAAAGACGAATCTGCAAAATGATGCAGATTCGTCTTTTTGTTTATAAGTTAATTGGAACTTCAGATACGTTCTTTTCTACGAGACGGGCTCCTTTTTTTCTGGTATTTTCATTCATTGATGAAAATACAGATGAGGCAAGGATGGTATCCATTACTTGATTTACGACTTGTGCATCGACGGGTGTGATAGGTTTTTCGATAGAAAAAACAACTGTTTTTCCATCTTCTTTCGCGAAAATTAATTCTAGTACTTGCATACTTTATTTCCTCCTTTTTATTTATCGTGTTATATGCGGGGAGGGCGATCGGTGTAATCAGCGGGGGATGCCCGCCACTGATTAAAGTTCCACCTTATAGGGTAGAAAGATCTGATGTGCTAACAAGTTGTATAGCGTGAAGCGGTGATGCTTGTAAAGAAGCAAGAGCACGTGCTACGTTTTGTACTTGCTCTAAGTTTGCATTTGTTTTAACACGCTTAAATTGTTTTTGCTTAAAAGCTGTTTTTCCGTTCTTATCTAATCCATTGTTTAAGACAAGACGTAAAGTTAAGTCCATTACGATTGTTTCGACTGCCATGTTTATCACCCCCTTTCACTTTATAAATAGGGTGCAAATGTCATGTTTTGGCGTGAAATTTATTCTTTTTTTTGGTACTCTTAAAAGATTAAGAGAGGGGCTTCGGAAGAATGAAACGTAAATGGTTATTTTGGATTCCTGTTTTACTATGGATGGGGTTGATTTTCTATTCCTCGGCACAACCATATAAAAAGCAGGATATGCGCTCGGATATTGAACAATATGTAAATGTTGAGTTTGTGAAAGAGCATTTTTCATGGGTATCTATCGATTACGGCGGTGGTACACCTGTTAGCATTGCAAATAAAGGTGTAGGCGGATTTATTGAGTTTTTCCTTCGTAAAGGCGCTCATTTTATGGTGTTCTTTATGCTTGGTTCATTGACGTATTATGCTTTTCATCGATTGGGTTATTCGAGAAAAAGGTGTTTTATATACGCTCTCCTTTTCGTTGCAGGATATGCAACATTTGATGAAATTCATCAATGGACTACGGGAGATCGTACACCGATGTGGCAAGATTCATTACTGGATACATGCGGCGGATTAACAGGAATTATAATAAGTAATTGGTTTTGGAATAGAAAAAGGAGCTAATCTTTTGAGATTAGCTCCTTTTGTTTATACACCAAGTAATTCTTTTAGTTCATCTGTAGATAGTTCGGTCATCCAACTATCGGTTGTAATGACGGCGTTGTTTAAGGATTGTTTTCTCTCTAACATTTCATCAATTTTCTCTTCGAGTGTCCCCGTTGTAATAAGTTTATGAACGTGAACGAAGCGTTTTTGACCAATACGATATGCGCGGTCTGTTGCTTGGTTTTCTACAGCTGGATTCCACCAACGGTCGTAGTGAATAACATGGTTGGCAGCGGTTAAGTTTAAGCCAGTTCCACCTGCTTTTAACGATAAGATGAAAATGTCATACGTTCCGTTTTGGAACTGCTCGATCATTTTGTCACGTTCCTTCTTCGGTACACTACCGTTTAAGAAGAGGACGCGCTGACCGAAATGTTCTTCTAACACATTTTTTAGCATGTTCCCCATACCGATGTATTGTGTGAAGATTAAACAACTTTCATTTTGATCTTTTATATTTTCAATTAGTTCCATTAGCGTGCTCGTTTTCATGGAACGTTCGATGATGTCTTTTGGTTCTGTTTCTTTTAAATAAAGAGCAGGATGGTTACAAATTTGTTTAAGTTTGTTCAGCATGAGTAATATAAATCCGCGTCTTTCAATCCCGCTTAATCCTTCTACATTTTGCAATGTATCTTGAACAAGTTGCTCATATAAGGAAGCTTGTTCACCAGTAAGTGGACAGTACGCTTTCTGTTCTTGTTTATCTGGTAAGTTTAATGCGACTGTTTGATCTTTTTTCGTACGACGCAGTAAAAATGGTGAGATAAATCGTTGAACTTGTTGGATTTTTCCTTCGTCACGATCTTTTTCAATCGGTGAGACGAAGCGGCGCTGGAATTGTCCTAAGCTGCCAAGATATCCGTGATTAATGAAGTCAAAAATAGACCAAAGCTCGGAAAGTCGGTTTTCCATCGGTGTACCGGTTAAAGCGATTTTGTGAGTTGCTTGCAAGTTTCGTACTGCTTTCGACTGCTTCGTATGTGGGTTTTTAATATTTTGTGCTTCATCCAAAATAACAGCATCCCAGCATAACGTACTAAGTTCTTCTTCATCAAGTTGAGCTAATGCATAAGATGTTAATACAATATCTGCTGATTGAAGGAAGTCTTTAAATGATTCACCTTTCGCTCGGTTACTTCCATAATGTAACTGAACACGTAAATTTGGTGCGAAACGCTCAAATTCTTTTTGCCAATTTCCAAGAACAGATGTCGGTGCTACGATTAAAGCAGGGCCTGTTTGGAGATTGTTCTCTTTTATATATAGTAAGTAAGTGATCGTTTGAATACTTTTTCCAAGTCCCATGTCGTCAGCTAATAATGCTCCGAATCCAAGCGTTCTTAAATATAATAACCACTCAATGCCATGTTGTTGATACGGACGGAGTGTTGCGTTTAGTGCAGAAGGGACATCTACTTTTGGAATATCTCCAATGTGCAGTAGTTTTTGGAATAGTTCTTCATAATATCCATCTAGCTCAATTTCAATATCGGTAAATGGACTATCTTCTTCTACAATTTCTGTTTCAGCAGTGTTTGATAAATGTTGCTGAAGGACATCTTTCATTTCGAGTCCATATTTATCGGCACGGTTCATAAGCTTTCGTACTTCTTCAATAAAGGCTGGGTCCAGTCTCATCCATTGACCATTTATATTGAATAATCGTTTGTTTTGTTCAACGAGTTCGAAAAATTCGTTTTCTGATAAATCAATGCCGTTCGTTGAAATTCGCCAGTCAAAATTAACGAGTGTATTCATGCCAAAGAAAGATTGCGTTTGCGTGGCATTTTGCTTCAGCTGCACACGTAATTTTGGTTTTGTCGCTTTTAAATTTTGCCACCAGGATGGCAGTAAAATCGTAATACCTGCAGCGAGTAATTCGTTACTTGCTTCTGTTAAGAAGTTCCACGCTTCTGTTTCAAAGAGCTCACTTCGGAATGTATCGCCTTCTTTTAACCACGGTACGAGCTTACTGAATCCTTCTTGTGTTTCAAGAATACGTTCTTCATAATCGTGCCATCGTTTTGGCAAAGAATCGATACTTTCATATACATATATGCGATGTGCCCCGCGCTTTGGTGTAACAATTGTCTCAAGCTTCCACATTTCAAATTCTTCTTGCGGCTCTTGTAGCCGTAGTCCAATTGTAAAGGGAAGGTCATCTTCAATGTAACCAATTTTTCGAAGCCAATCTTCTTCATGTAGTGCTGCATCCAATTGTCTTTTCGTAAAGTCATAATGTTCATAAAGTCTCTTTGCATCTTCCCATCCGTCGTTCGAACGGTTATCTTGTAATATGCTTTCATTTACCGCGGCCGAGAAAAGAGATGCTAATGTGTCATCTTCGATTGGGGTATTTTGCAATTTCCAAGATGGTTGTTTGGGCCAACGCTCCATATCAGGTACGAAGCTACCGCTTGTGAAGGCATCCCATAATTCGTTCGCATCTTTCGTAAGTGCTGTAATAGGACCGTTCATTTGAATATGGGCAAAGGAGTTCATCGGTTTATTCGCGATGTATTCAAATGCTTGTGCGTTTGTTAGTATAACACCTTGTTTTCCTTCAAAGGTTGCTTCTTTTAGAAATGTACCGTAGAAGGAAGTAGAGTGCCATGTAAATGCATTTCGTTTCCAGCTTGTTACGGATAATGGAGTACCGCTGTCATCTTCTCCCCAAAGGAACCAACCTTGACTAACGTGCTGGAGCCTAATTGTTACTTCAGTTTGATTGATCATCGATTAATTTTCCTTTCCGTAATTCCTCTTGTAGTGCACGTAGACGTGAATGTAAGTTTGCGATGTGAATAATGAAAGCATCCCATTCATCGGTGCGCTTTAATCGTTTATATAATGTACGTAATTTCTTTAAGTAACGAACTGCACGTCTATATGATTTGCGATTTCGCTCTTCAATGGCCTCAGTAGCAGCAAGGTGATAAAGAGGGAGTGCCGCTTCTGGCGCTTCCTTTTCAATATCTTTCAGCGGCTCTTTCAAAATTTCAATTGCTTCAAACCCATGTAAGAGATGGAGTTCTGCCCATGTACGATACTGTTTTTTCGCGAGTACGTATTGTTCATAGTTTGCGAAACTATACGGTAATAGCTCTTGCAATATCATTTCGAATCCGGCTTGTTCGTTTGTATGGGTTGCATATGTTTCATACATGTTTACAAATAAGCGAACGATATCTTTGATAAAAACAGTATTTTCGTACTCATGTATCGTTTTCTTTACTTGTTTATACGTAAAGGAAAGCCAGTTTTTCGCACGATCCCATTGCATTGTATTTAATAGCTCTTCTAACCAATAGAAGTACAAACTTACAACAGAAGCAGGCTGTTTCTTTAGTAAGTCCATAGCTAATAGGTCTTCGTCATTTAAAAAGAGTAGATGAGAAGATGCTAATGCTTTGGAAAGTGGATTGATTTTCGTATCGATTCGCTTTTCTTCTTCTTGCAGTTTCTCTTTATTGTGTAAGAGTTCACTCCATATGTGACGATAAATAAAAAATCTTTCTTGCGTATAGGCGTCAGTGGAGAAGAATACTTCGTGAACGAGACGAGCTGTTTCTTGCAAAATTCCTTCAGACTCTGAAGGAATCGCTTCTGTTTGTAAGTCCCGAACGATGGATTCCACTTTATCTACAAATAAGCGAACGACGTTAACAGGCTGGTGATAAGAATACGTTTTATTTGCTTCGAAGTCCTGAATTTCTTCTAATAATTTTTGAAAGCAATAAAGCGCTGCGTGTAGCCTGAACAACTCATGTATCGCAACGATACGCGGAGCTTTCCGCTCGAGTTTCGTATAGAAGTCTGTAAAAATACTCATAAGAAAATACATTTGTTTATAAGTAAGCCGAGCTTGTTCTTTTTTAAATGTTTCATATTCGTTGTCAAAATACGATTTCCAACTTTTATAATCCGTTTCTTCAAACGCTGATGATTGCAATACTTGTCTTGCAGTTCGAATAGGAGGAAGGGAAGGTTTCGTATTATTTTTAAATAAAGTTAATACATCTCCTACTTGCCCGAAACTAGATGCTGCAGATAGTAAAACAGCGAGCATATGCTCACATTGCGTTGGTGCAAAGCAATCGCAATAGCTTTCAGCGACGTTACGAATCGGGATATGGACGCTATATACGCTGCCTGCAGCATCTACAGTTCCTGATAGCGTATAACCATCAAAGTCAACGTTGTAGACAACACCACTACGATATAGGTGCCGAGCTGTAGCGACATGTTCCTGATCAGCTGTTTGCTGTGGATCTAGTCCTTGAACGAACTCATTCGCAATCATCATAATTTCATCTTTCGTAATTGAGTGTTGCAGCATAATATTCCTCCGTACACATATTTCTTTCCTTTACCATTATAAACAAAAAATGCTCAAAACAGAAAAAATGAAATTTGGATTACATAAATTGAAAATCATGGTAATATATATAGTGTTAATTTTGTATATTACTATATATGTATAGGGGGAGAAATGGTTTGTCAGATTTACAGACGAAGTTAGGCAGTGGAATGAATAAGTTACAAGAAGGAATTGAGCAAGGGAAGATGAAGTTACAAGTTGCGCAAGAAATCGCTCAACTGAAAAAAGAAATGCAAGTGCAAATGCAGAAAAAGGCAGAGGTTCTATTAGAGATTGGACAACGAGTCTACGTTCAATTAAGAGGAAACGGAGTAGATGAAGCGAGCCTACAAGAAAGGATTGCTCCAGTTCAAGAATTTGATGTAGCTATTTATCAAGCAAGAAAACGCATTGTTGAACTGCAAAAGCAACAAGGCGAGAAAGCTACATGTGAATGTGGTGGACCTTTATCAATAAATGATAAGTTTTGTGGTTCGTGTGGAAAGCCTAATCCAATGTTAGCGATAGAACATGAAGGTGAAACGACAAATTGTATTTCATGTAATGAACATATCGATCAAAACTCTACTTACTGTCCGGTTTGTGGGATTAAGCAAAGTGGGGAGTGAATTAGATGTATTGTCGCACATGTGGAAATCAACATGGTGAAGAGGTAAACTATTGCCCTAACGAAGGAAGTATGGAGATTGCAGGAGCTATAGAGGCAGTAACGTTAGAACAAGATACTGCAAAATACTGCAAAGGTTGTGGCAGTGAAAATGCTCAGCAAAATTTATATTGCCAAAAGTGTGGGCATTCTTTATTTATTGTGAAGAAAAAGGAACAATCTATCAAATTGCCTACAATGGATGGTACGCCTGAAGTTAAATTTACAGCAGATAAAGCTGTTTTAAAAACAGGTTTTATTGGTGGGGCTGTTGCAAGTATTCTCATGTTAATTGCTGGTTGGATTGGTAGTGTATTATTTGCTTCTATATTAAGTGAGATGTTTAGTAAATTTGTGAAAGAATTAGAAATGTTGCCAAGCTTTTATTCGAGTGCAACTTCTACGATGTTAAATTATCATTTACTTAGTTTTACAGCTAGCGACGATAGCGGATTGATATTTTCTTTATCATGGCATACTCCATTTACATTACTATTAATCATTCCATTTATGATTTTCGCTGGTACAGGAATTTGGTTAGGAAAGCAGCGTGTTGCAAAAACGATTAAGGATCAAATCTTTATAGCAGCAACAGTTGGTATTATTTATGGTGTCTTTTTATTCATTATAAGTTTTATAGCATCACAATCTTTCGTAATTCCATTTTCAGAAGCAGGTAAGATTACGGTTGGCTATTCAGCGATTAAGAGTTTACTGAGTGGTTTTGTATGTGGGACATTATTTACCTTAATAGGATTTATTGCTCATACAAGCAAAAATAATATGGCAGCAGCATTTCAAGAGTTAATGCCATATGGAGCGTCTGTTTATTACGGTATTTCAGCCATGATAAAAGGACTTTTAGTAACAGCAGTAGTAGTTTGTATTATGGCGTTAGTAAATAAGGAAGACAGTATTGAACCATTAAAAGAAATAACAACTTTAAAATCTGAAAGTACATTATTAGCATTAGAGTTAACACCTCAATTATGGAGTATGGCTCATTTTGCTCCGTTAGAAGTATCAAGTCCAGCACTTAGTAAGGAGTTTACTGGAATTGGTAAGAAATCAAAATCATCTGAGAGCACATTATCGTTTTCATTTATATCAGGCATCTCTGTAAATGGCGTAGTGGTTAGAGATATAATGATTTCAAAAGGAGCAAGTCAGGAAAGCCTTGCTGAATTTGATGAAGTGAATAATGTATTCCATTACGGTTTATTACTGCTTATTATTCCATTGTTTCTTATGTTTAGAGCGGGAAGAAAGTTAGCTGAATTATCGACTGCCAATATGTATATTACATTAGCAGTATGCAGTGGCTCTTACACAATTATGATGATTGTAATGAATATGATTTCTAAGTTCCAAATTGATGTTTCAGGGACTGTAACAAGTTTGTTTGGAACAAGTGGAACGGTATTATCTATGCAAAATTCATTTGTATATTTAACTTTGTGTAGTTTTATTGTGACATATGTAGCAGCATTTGTTGGAATGAAGTTAGCTAAAAAATAGGAGGAGAGCACGTTGAAGTTTTGTGGAACATGTAAAAAGAACGTTGCAGACCATTTGAACTTTTGTCCTGAGTGTGGGAGTAAAGTAGAAGTAATCGTCGATAACACTGCCGCTTCATATACAGAAGTACAAAGCGAGACACAACCAGTGAAAAGTAAGAAAAATTTATTTTCAATTATTGGTTTTGCCATTATTATTATTTTATTATTTGGGGCATATAAATTTGGAGCATATAAGTTTTCAAAAGAAAAGCAAATAAATGTAATGATTGAAGCATTCCAAAAGAAAGATATTAATGCAATTGATGAGTTTGTGAAAGCAAATGATTCAAGCTTAAAGATTAAGACAGAGGATATTAAAGCGTACATGCGTTACTTAAAAGAGAACCCTTCTTACAATAAACAATTATTGTCTTATTTACAGAAAGAGACAGTAGATCAAAAGTTAACAAAGGATAAAAATTCGTTTAAAGATGGGGAAATTGTAGCAGAGGGAAAAGAGTGGTTCTTATATCCAAAGTATAAGTTTAGCATGAAATCTTATTATATGAGTGTTAGTACAACTGCAAAGAATGCGGAAATATATGTGAATGATAAAAAAGAAACAGAACTTTCTAGTGATAAAACTTCGAAAGAGTTAGGGCCATACTTCCCAGGTACGTATGTTGTCAAGGCAACAGCGAAGACAGAACTTACTGAATTAGAAACGGAGAAAGAAGTAGATTTAGCAGATGAACAGAGCGAGAAAGTGAGTGTAGATTTATCGCTTGAAGGAAAGTATGTAAGCATTTCTTCTGATGAAAATGATGCAACCGTATTTGTAAATGGTAAAAAACGTGGAAAATTAAGTTATGGTAATTATAAACTGGGTCCTGTATCCACAGATGAAACAGTAGAAGTACATTTAGAGAAAACTACTGATTTTGGTGTAATAAAATCTGAAAGTATTAAAATTGGAGACCAAAGCACGTATTACTTAAAATTCCCGAAAGAAACATCAAGCTCAGCAGTTGGTGATTTTGTACGAAATCACATTTATAATAACGTACGTGCGATTTCGTTAAATGATTTTAGTTTAATTGAAAATGATTATGATAAGAGCGGGAAATCGTACAAGGAAGACCGTGATTACATACAGTATCTACACAAAAAAGGAATTACAGAAGACTTATTAACGATGGATGTTCGTAATGTAGAACGTCAAAGTGCTACGAAATATAAAGTAACGACATATGAAGAGTACCATATTCGTTACGGTGATGGGTCTGTAAAGTTCAAAAGCTTTAATAATGACCATATCGTTACTGTTAATGGAAATGGAAAGGTGCTATATCATTCTCTGGGTGCCAATAATACGTTGAAATCAGAGGAAGTATCTGGTCCGAACCGTTAATAAAAAGACTATCTCATATAATTGAGATAGTCTTTTTTCGATTATGAGCGCGTTTCCTTTAATATCGCTTGCACATATGGATCATGTAATATTTGTTCTATAATTGGTAACATGTTTTGTTTGAATGGAATATCGATAGGAAATGGCTTTTGTGAGCCGGGTTTGATTCCATATTGGACAATTTTGTAATGTGTATTTTCTTCAGAGCTGAGCACAACTAATTTATATCGATTGTCATTGCCAGCGAGTGAAAAGTCGATGGAAGTAGCGTCGTATGTTACTTCATCTTTATATATATACGGTTTTGGTGTACCGATCCAGTCTATTTTTGCTTGTACATTCATGAACATAACCTCCTTATAGTTATTATAAAAAAATAAAAGCCAGCTCTCAACAAAGAGAACCGGCTTTAGCAGTCATTGGTTATTTTAAAATTTTCACTTTAACAGTTTTGCGTCCCCATTTTTGAGCAGCGCTATCTGATCCAAGTAGGATGTCGATACGGTTACCTTTAATTGCACCGCCAGTATCTCCAGCGATAGCTTCTCCGTAACCTTCTACCCATACTTTAGATCCTAATGGGATTACTTTCGGGTCAACAGCGATCATTTTCATGTTTGGGTTCGCTGTTAAGTCATGACCCATTGCAGTTAATACACGGCCACCGTATGTGCCACCGTTTTCGCTCGGATGAGCTGTATATGCTGTAGCTACAACTGTTAACTCACGACCACCAGAAGGTGTGCTAGTTTCAGCAGCTTTCACAGCAGGCTTAGCAGCTGGTTTTGCTTGTGCTGCAGGTGCTTGTGCTTTAGCTGGTGCTACAGTTTTAGCAGGAGCAGGTTGTTCTTGTTTCTCGATAACAGGCGCTGTGCCTGTTAAGAAAGGAACGTGAACATAAGCTGTTTTCCCGTTATATTCAAATTGTAACCACTCATTTTTTACTTGGTTCGTTGTTTCGATCATATCGTCTTTCTTCAACGTTCCAAGAATTTCTGAGTTTGTGTTCGCTTCAGCACGTACGTTTAATACGTTAGCTGTTACGTAGTAGATGCTTTTTGTGAACTCTGCACTTACGAATGCGTCTTTACCATCTAAAGTGATTTTTGACCATCCGTTCTCTGTATTTTGAACATCTATTTTATTACCGTTTAGTAATTTACCGACAACTTTTGATTCAGTAGTAGGGTTTTCACGTACATTTAGTACGTCTGTTGTTACAACAGTTTCTGCATTAGCAGATGATGTGAAAATCCCAAGACCAAAAACTGCTGCTGTTGCTATTCCAATTAATTTTTTCATGATAGCCTCCATTGCGTTTGTTTTCGTGTCCTCATTATAGCAACAGATTTTTTCGGATTTCGGGAAAACACACAATTACAAACCATTCGTAATCAGTCGTTAACATCCTGTAATATAACAAAAAATATAGGAAAGCGTTTTTCATTCTATGTGATTAGTAGGTTTCTACTTATATTCAAAATATTTAATACAACATATATTTTTCGGCGTAAATAAAAATATTACAGAAGTGTTACATGATGTTTACTAAACGGTTACATTCCTTGAGTATTTTGCCGTTTTATGGGTAATATAGTTATATAAACATAAACATTTCGTTTGTGAAACTATAAACACGTGCTATATACTAGCAAAAAAACCGCATAATTGTTACAAAAAGAAAGGGTTGCAAGGAAGAAAAATGCCCTTTTTTACATCTGTAACACATCCTTTTTTGGGAAAATACATTCCCATCCGCATTTTTCTCACACAATTTGACAGCAGTATTTCGATCTTGTAGCTCTTGCAGAGTGAAAAGGTTATACGGAAGGTAAGGCTGTCCATAAGAATTCGAATTGGTGAAGGTGAAAGTAAGAAAATCACCGTAAAATTATAGTTTTCTATCCGATTTTACATATCGGAATTTATGTTATTTACAAAAGTGAAACCTACGAAGGGGGATTTGATGAGGAAACTGACAAAAACATTCATCGTATCATTAACATTATGTATTGCATTTACAATTTGGGGGATTATTCCCGAATCTATTATTGGAAAAGGTAGCTTAGGAAATGTAACAACCGCAATTCAAACTGCATTAGTTAGTAAGTTTGGATGGTTCTATATTATTTCTGTTTCTATTATATTAAGTGTGTCTATCTTTTTAATTGTTTCGAAATACGGTTCTATTCGTTTAGGTAAAGATGATGATGAACCTGATTATAGTTATATGACATGGTTTGCTATGCTATTTAGCGCTGGTATGGGTATCGGTTTAGTTTTCTGGGGCGTTGCCGAACCATTAAACCATTTGTACGCACCTCCGTTTGGAGAAGGTGCAACTGAGGAAAGTGCGCGTCTTGCACTACGTTTTTCATTTTTCCATTGGGGATTACATCCGTGGGGACTATATGCATTTGTAGCGCTGTGTATTGCTTACTTTACTTTTAGAAAAGGAAAAGCAAGTACGATTAGTGCGACAGTAGGTCCGTTATTTAAAGGCGGGGAGCATGGACGTATTGCTCATTCATTTGATGTGTTAGCTGTTTTCGCAACTGTGTTTGGTGTTGCAACATCATTAGGTCTTGGTGCGAAACAAATTGCTGGTGGTGTTAGTTATTTAACATCTATCCCGAATTCATTGCCGACACAGTTAGTTATTATTGCAATCGTAACCGTTCTTTTCATGTTATCTGCGCAAACAGGTCTTGATAAAGGAATTAAATATTTAAGTAATGCGAATATTATTTTGGCGTTTGCACTTATGATTATTGTATTATTTGCAGGTCCAACAAACTTTATTATGAATTACTTCACTTCAACAATCGGTTCTTATATTCAGGAATTGCCAAGCATGAGCTTCCGTTTAAGTCCATTAGATGAAGGCGGAAATCAATGGATTCAGTCATGGACAATTTTCTATTGGGCATGGTGGATTGCATGGTCACCATTCGTAGGTACGTTTATTGCACGTGTTTCACGAGGACGTACGATTCGTGAGTTTGTTATCGGTGTGTTACTCGTACCGACCGTAATTGGTGCACTTTGGTTCTCTGTTTTTGGCGGGACTGGTATTCATATGGAGCTGTTTGGTGATGCTCATATCTTCGACAAAGTGAAAGAGATGGGAACAGAAGTAGGGTTATTCGCTATGTTTGATCAGATGGGAAGCTTTGGATCAGCTTTATCGGTATTAGGTATTCTGCTTATTGCAACATTCTTTATTACATCTGCAGACTCTGCGACATTCGTTTTAGGGATGTTAACGACACATGGTAGTTTAAATCCACCAAACCGCATTAAAATGGTTTGGGGTATCGTTTTAGCATCGATAGCTTCTACCTTATTATATGTTGGTGGATTAGAAGCACTGCAAACGGCAGCTATTATTGCGGCATTCCCATTCGTCTTCGTTATTTTCTTTATGATGGCAGCATTATTTAAAGAGTTACAAAAAGAAGGACGTATGAAGCGTCATTAATAATAGAAGGAAAAAGGGCTGATTATGTATCAGCTCTTTTTTATATAGAAGGAATTTTAACTGCAAGTCAGGGAAATAAAATACTTTACTATGTAAGTAGTATGCCTTTTATGTGAAGATAAATCGATGAATTTCGACAATGTTCGATATCTTGCGGATTCTATTTGTATTTTTGACAAAAAATTGTCGGAAATGTGTTGTCACGTTTATGTATATGTGCTATATTATTTCCTGTAAGCGATTTCAAATAGTTTTAAAGCGCATTCAAGGGGGACATCTAGAATAATGAAACGTTACGAAAGAAAGTGGAAGCATATTTGTTTGAAACGTGTGGCACATCGTAGTGTCCAAGAAAGCACGGAACCTAAGACTGAAACGCGCAAAGAACAGCAAGAGAAGCAATTGGTTCTACAAAAATAGCAATCACTTTTTCGTATATAAATGAAGGTCAATCGTTCGTTGGGGGATGGACGTGAAATTACTTTCAGCTAAGGGGTATTGTCTGATATATAATTTATACGGCAATAAATCAGCACAGAGCATACGGCGCTCTGTGCTGATTTTTATTTACAAAATAAAAATCAGTGGGAGAACTCCCACTGATTAAAGTTTTACTTTTCTTTTTTGAATCGAACTGTTTTATCCCAGCCAATGACTTGTTTCTTGCTCTTTGCACGTAAGTATAAAATTAAGCTGCGAATGAATAAGTACGTAAAGAGCTGTGCGTACGTAAAGTACATGATAACACTAATAAAAATATTAGTTGGTGTAAAGGTTCGTTCCACACTCTGGGCACTAAATAATTGAGAAACATATGTAATATATGCGACATACCACATAAATAGTAGCGGAATGCTATATTGAATTTGGAATATCCCGAGTAACCCAATTACAAACCAAACGTTCGAGATGATTAAGAATAGCCAAAATACAACATACACTAAAACTTGTTGTAAGGAATGGACGAGAAGTTTTCCTTTAAAGAAACTTAAGGAAGAAAACATTTTTTCTAAAATGTACAAGTTCCCTTGGAGCCAACGTGTACGCTGCTTAATAAGGATTTTTAAATGCTCAGGTTCTTGTTCCCATGTAATCGATTCTGGAACGATCGGTAAGAGATAGCCTTTTTGTGTAATTCGTAATGTTAATTCAGCGTCTTCTGCAATTGCATACGGGTCATAGCCGCCAAGTTCTTCTAATGCAGAGCGACGAAGAAGCATATTTGTTCCTGTTAGTGAACCTGTTTGGAATAGTAACCAGCGTCCTGATTGCATAAGGAGCTGGAAGATTTGAAATTCTAATGAAATCATTCGTGTTAGCCAGTTTCTGTTTTCATTTACAGTACGAACGTGACCAACAGCTCCAACAGCATCCACGGTTGTTTCAGCGTGTTCTACAAGCATTCGCAGTGCATGTGGTTCAGGCTGGTTATCTGCATCATACACACAGAAGTATTCACCATCTGAAATACTAAGACCATAGTTTAATACACGCGATTTCCCTTTTGGTTCACCCGCCGGAACACGAATGTGACGAATATGAGCATAAGCTTTGTCAAAATCGTCACCAATTTCAGGTGTCTCATCTTGAGAGTTATCGTTTAATAAATAAACAGTTAGTCTGCCCGGATATTCAATCTTCGCCATCGCCTCTAAAGTATCTTTAATAACGACCCCTTCATTGTGGGCAGGTATTAAAATATCGACGCTTGGATAATGTTCTAGCGTACGATCTTTTCGTTTACTATTTCGGTGAACTAAACCTGCGAGTGTTAAGAAAGAATAGTAAACAAGTAAGGCAGAGAATAGAAAGGCTGTAAAAATAAGTATATACTTAATCGAAAATGTGATGCTAATCCAAAACACGAGTACGCAAAATAGAAGGAATAAAAGAAGTATAACGAGTGTCATCATAATAACGTCTGTCCTTTGTTCCCAATTTGCTCGCGTGAAATTGGGATATCTTGAATCGCTTCAGCAGCAAGCCATTGCTCCATTTTTGGCTTTAGGCGATTCATTACAATGTCAGCACCGGCTTCATTTGTGTTTTGTAATAAAATAACTAGCGTATTATTATCGTATTCAGCAGCAAGGTCAAAGTCAGCTCTTATCGTTTCAACTAATAATGAAGCTACACGGTCCATAACACTTTCCTTCGTATATTTACTAAAGGAAGTGAAGTCAAAATAAATAATAACGCCTGTTTCATTACGACGATTCATTGCATTTATTAATAATGCTTGTCGTCTTTCGAATTCTTGTCTTGTTAATAATTTTGATTCTCCAATGTATTGTTCTAACGTTCTCACACGTTCGGTTAATTCTTTATTTTCATGAATAACCTTCTTTAATAAATGAGTAGAGATGTATACGATGAAGAAGTTTGCTGCCATTAGGAAGTGAGTAATAATGTATTCCCATTGTTCTGATGTACTCCATAAGTAAAGCCATGCTTGGTAGAACAGGTAGAATACCGAAATAATGGTTCCTAATATAAAGAGAACAAATGCGGTTTTATCAGTCAATAATAGAAATAGTACATTAACAATTACATATATAATTGTAAAAATGAGAGCATGCTCATATTGCGTTACATGTACAGTTGTAAAATAAAATAAAATTTGTAAAATCCACATAGAGAGGACTTTATAGAAGTTATCTTTCACAAAACTTTCCTCCTTAAAGGTAATTCATGCAAGGATACTTGTAGTATGCGCAATTATTAAGAAATAGACCGGATGACTAGGTTATTTTGGAGAGCAACAACAAGTAGTATCTCTCTTTTCCAAGAAAAAATAAACAGACTTACTAATTATTGTATCATAATGTTCTTATATTTAAGCATAAAGTATTTAATATATACCAAAAAATATACAACATATAATAAAAAGCCCCCTCTTTAGAAAGAGGAGACTTTGCACCATTTTATAGGAACATCATACCTGCAACTGCTGCATTTAAGAAGTTTGCTAATGTACCAGCGATAACTGCTTTAATCCCTAACTGTGCAATTTGCTTACGGCGAGTAGGAGCTAACGTTCCTGTTACACCTAATTGAATTGCGATAGAAGAGAAGTTTGCGAATCCACAGATTGCGAATGTTAAAATTAAGTTTGTTTTTGCAGAGAACTCTGCCATGTGTGGTCCTAAGTTTGCGTATGCAACGAATTCGTTGATTGCAAGTTTTTGACCGATAAAGCTTGCTGCTTGTACAGCTTCACCAGGAGAAACCCCGATTAAGATTGCAAATGGTGATAGTAAGTAACCGAAGATTAAATCAAGGCTAAGTTTAATATGGAACAGAGAGCCAATTAATCCTAATAGACCATTTAATAAAGCGATTAATGCGATGAAAGCCATTAACATTGCTGCTACGTTAATAACAAGTTGCATACCTTCAGATGCACCACGTGCCGCTGCGTCAATAACGTTTGCATCTTCACGTTCTGTAGAAAGTTCAACGTTATTATCTACTTTTTCTGTTTCTGGCATAATTAGTTTCGCAATTAATAGACTTGATGGAGCTGCCATAATTGCTGCTGCTAATAAGTGTTCTAACGGAATACCCATTGCTGCATAGCCGACAAGAACTGATCCGGCAACAGCTGTCATACCGCTTACCATAATAGTGAAGAATTCACTATTTGTTAAACGTGCTAAGTAAGGTTTGATTAAGATTGGAGCTTCAGTTTGTCCTAAAAATACAGTTGTTACTGAGTTTAAACTTTCAGCTTTAGAAGTTCCAAGAAGTTTACTTAATGCACCACCAACGACACTAACAAATTTCTGCATAATACCGAAATGATATAAGATTGCAACTAATGAACTAATAAATACGATTGGAAGTAGTGCTTGAATGAAGAAAACAAATCCCCAAGGGCCTTTTGCGTTGACTAAATCCCCAGCAACGAACTTAATTCCCTCGTAAGAAAAATTAATTAATCCTTGAACGCCATCTGCAGCGTATTTTAAACCTGCTTTTCCGGCATCCCATCGTAATACGATAAATGAAAATGACATTTGTAATGCTAGCGCGATTAAAATTGTGCGCCAATTAATAGCTTTGCGGTTGGAAGATAGTAAGAAAGCAATTGCTAATACTCCAATCACGCCGCCAATTCCCCATAAAAGATTCATGCAGTGTATGCTCCTTCCTCATAGTAAAAAAAGTGTATAAACCAGTTGTCTATACGTTTACGAATATAACATCTTAAGTAACTTATCATAATGGACATCGGAGGTCAAACGTCTAACGAAAAGTTTAAATAAAAAGAAAATTCTTTAAAAAAACACATATAAAATGATTAGACATGAAATAGGTTATGTTTTTTATGTAAAAATATACATTATGATAACGTTATGGAGTGTTTTTGTAGAATATAGTGTATGAAATAGGGAAATAGATACATTATTTTTTCGGGGATATAGGTGACATATATTAAAAAGAGCCTTCTAGTAATCTAGAAGGCTCTAAAAATATAACTTAAGGTGCTTTTGTGTATCCTAAGAAATGACTCTTCCAATAAGAGTTACTTAATGAAGCGATTGCTACACCTTTATCTCCGGCTTGGATAAATGATCCGCCCCCAAGATAAATGCCCATGTGAGAAGGGCCCGATTTATAAGTATTTTTGAAATAAATTAAGTCACCTGGTTGTGGATTTGAAGTTTGTGGTAGGCTACCCCAATATCCTGCAACACTTTGACGACTAATGTTATGACCAAATTTCTTAAATACGTGGTAGATGTAACCACTGCAGTCAACACCAGTAGCAGAAGTACCGCCCCAAACGTACGGTACACCTTGCATTCCTTTTGCATATGCAAGTATGGAAGAACTATCACCACTATTATTGCCTGTATTATTGTTGTTATTGTTTTGATTGTTATTTTGGTTGTTGTTAGGCTTATTATCTACTGCCCCACCAACTGGTGTTTTAGAAAGGTAACGTGTTCCGATGTAACCAGTTTGACCGTTGTAGTTAATTTTGCTCCATCCAGAGTTTTCAGAGATTACTTGAACCTTCTGTCCTTGTGGAAGTGCCCCTATGATTCTATAATTTGTACCTTCGCCGCTACGTACGTTTAGTGCAGAAGCATTAATGTAGTAGTCACCAATTGCACCTTGATTAGGTTGTTTCGGTTGTTCAGGAGTAGCAGTGCCACCTTTAACGAATTTTACAAACTCGCTACTAACAAAGCCTGTTTTTCCTTGATAGTTTACTTTAAACCAACCGTTTTCAGATCCAACTACGTTTAATGTAGTACCATTTAACACGCCACCAATTACACTATGGTAAGCAGCAGGGCCTGTACGAACGCGTAGAGATGTTGCGTTAACAACGTAAGTACCGCCAGTTTGAACAGTTACATTATTGTTTTGTTCTTGTTTGTTATCTTGGTTGTTTCCTTGTGTAACGTTGTCGTTAGAACCGCCTTTTGTTACGTAGTCTTTGCTTACGTAAGCAGTTTGTCCTGCATAATTGATTTTGAACCAATCTTGAACTTCTCCAACAACTTGCACAACTTGTCCTTTTGTAACAGAAGCTACAGTTGTATGAGAAGTGCTAGGACCTGTACGAACACGAAGGGAAGATACATTTACTGTATAGTTTCCGCTTGCTGGTTTTACAGATTCTTGGTTGTTATTATTTGTATTGTTGTTTGAAGAACCTGCATTAGAAGAAACGCCAGATACGAATTCGCCACTTACATAACCTACTTGTCCATTATGGTTGATTTTCACCCAACCATTTTCTTGGCCGACAACGTTTAACGTTTGTCCTGCATATACACGCCCAGAAACAGAACTAGAAGTGTTAGGAGCTGTACGCACACGTAATACATCGGCAGTAACTTTATTGTTCCCACCTGTTGTACTTACATTAGAATTGCTTGCTCCATTTTTTGATACAAATTCGCCACTAACAAATCCTGTTTTTCCATTAATGTTAATTTTGAACCAACCATTTTCTTCGCCAATCACATTTAATGATTGACCGTTATAAACACGCGAGATGATGTCGTGAGAAGTACTTGATCCTGCACGAACATGTAATACGCTAGTGTTTACCGTATAAGATGAGCTGTTTGATGCGGAAGCTTGGACAGTTTGTGTAGCAGCTTTTTGTGTATTTTGTTCAGGGGCAGCTTGAACACTATCAAGTGTAGGTGCTGCTCCTCCTGCTACAGACACTGCCGCAAGACCGGCAAGGTATTTTTTCATAATTTGTCGATTCCTTTCTGTCTGTAATGTAGTGAAGAAATATTTACCAACTGTTAAAAATTCTAAAGAGCATGTCGATTACTGTCAAGACTTATGCGGGAATCTGAATATGACAAAAAGATTACAAGAAAAAATCAAGGCATAAATTACACCTTGATTTCCATTTAAATACATATATTGAATGTAGAAAGGTTAGAAATTATTCGCGTTTAAGAAGATGACATATTGGATTGTAACAAGCTTTGAGAAAAGGATCTTTGCAACATTTTTGTGATAGGGCCAACTTGACCATCTTGGATGGCAGTTCCATCAAGGTGAGTCATCGGCAAAATTTCAATCGTCGTTCCTGTAAAGAAACATTCATCCGCTTGATAAACATCGCGAATGCTAAACAGTTCTTCTTTTACTGGAATGCGAAGGGTTTTCGCTAAAGAAAGGACATACTGACGAATGATGCCATTTAAAATAAGGTGATTGGCTGGATGTGTGTAGAGAGTTCCGTTTTTTATGAGAAAGAAATTAGAACAGCTTCCCTCAGTTACAGTACCATTTCGTACGAAAAGAGCCTCTTTACAACCTTTACGTTCAGCTTTCGTAGCAGCTAATACATTGGGTAATAAATTTAATGATTTGATATCACAGCGTAGCCAGCGGGTATCTGGTTCTGATATAGCACGTACACCATATTCAATCCATAACGCGGGTCTTTCTTTCTTCGTAATATAGGCATAGATTGTCGGCGGGACGTCATATGAGAATGTGTGGGTACGAGCTTGTACACCACGAGATACTTGTAAATAAATCGTTCCATCTTCGTAGAAATTATTATTTTCAATTAGTTTGTAAAGTAGGATAATAAGTTCTGCTTTTGAGAAAGGGAGTGATAATTCTATTTCTTCCATGGAGCGATATAATCTTGTGATATGCGGATCTAATAAGTGAAAGTTCCCTTTATATAGGCGAATAACTTCGTAGACACCATCTCCAAACTGCAAGCCTCTTTCTTCAAGTTCTATGTCCGCGCGATGTTTTGTTGTATCAATTACTGCATCATTCCATAGTACAAATTTTTCGTATGCCAATTTCTGTCCCATCCTTTCGTAAGTGCATAAGTAAAGTGAAGCTTTCATTCATTTGGAATAAAAACCACTATAGTAATTTTTATGTGAGTACTTCTTTACATATGACGTATATGTATTTGTAAATGGTAGAGAAGTAGTAGTGATTTACAGTATTTTGTATATACAAATTCGAAAATGAGAAATAAGAATCCTGCTTTTGAATAAAAAAAAGCAACATTCTTATGGAATGTTGCACAAGGAGGGTAGCTATCTTTCATAGGGACATCGTCTTATTGAATGTTTTGTGTATGGAAACAAAACATATTGAAAGACAATTATAAGAAAGTAGAAATAAAAGATTCATATATTTCTTTAAGGGATCTTATTACAGATGAGAGATAAGAAATATATAGAACCTTGCTTACATATTTTATTATAGAGATGTTTCGTTAATCCTATGTGAATATTTGGTAAAGGTTATGTAATGTTAAAGTTAATGAATATAAGTGATTGTATGGAGAAATATAAAAAAAGAGGCTGAGATTACTCAGCGCTCTTCTTTTCTTCTTTAATAGCTGTCTTTACTTCACCAGTTTTGGTCTTATTACTTTCAGAGAAGCGAAGTAAGTCACCTTCAATGATTTTGTCAGACATGTTCAATTCATTTTGGGCACGATCAATGAGTGGTTGAGATTCTTCTTTTGGTAATTGTACAACTTCGCTAGTAGTACGGTCGTAGAATGTACTGTTCGTGTACATGTACTTATCTGTAACGAAGCTACCGTCACGAAGAACAACGAATCCTTTATTATCAGGTGAGAATACATCATGACCGAATTGAACTTGATTCGTAGAATCTACACCAAGTAAGTTTAGAATTGTTGGTTTAATGTCAATTTCACCAGTTGGTTTTGAAATTGTTTTACCTTCTTTTTGACCTGGAACGTGAATAAACATCGGTGTTTTTTGTAAGTTCATATGGTCAAATGCAGTGATTTCTTCTTTTCCTAAGAACTGTGCCATTGCACGGTTATGGTTTTCAGAAATACCGTAGTGATCACCGTAGAATACGATAACTGAGTTGTCGTAAATGCCTTCTGCTTTTAGACGCTCAATAAAGTGTTTCATTGCTTCGTCTAAATAACGAGCAGTTACCATGTAACGGTCAAATACGCCATCACCAGAATTGTATTCATCGATTAATTTCGTGCTGTCATCATAAGTGAATGGGTAATGGTTTGTTAAAGTAAGGAAGCGAGTATAGAACGGTTGCTTCACTTCTTTTAACATATCGATAGATTGATCGAAGTATTCGATATCTTTTAATCCCCAATTTAATTTCGTTTCTGGCGTAATCTTGTAGTCAAGCTCGTTGTAGTAACGATCATAACCAAGTGCCGGATACATAATGTTACGGTTCCAGAATGTTGCGTTGTTCGCGTGGAATACTGATGTATGGTATCCTTGCTCACGTAAAATTTCTGGAGTTGCTGTATATTCGTTATTACCGTGTGTGAAGAATACAGCACCACGGTCTAATGGATACATTGAAGTATCTACTAAGAATTCAGCATCAGATGTTTTTCCTTGCCCAGTTTGGTGGAAGAAGTTATCAAAGTAATAACTTTCTTTCGTAAATTGGTTTAAGAATGGTGTAACTTCTTGTCCGTTAACTGTTGCACCAATTAAGAATGTTTGTAATGACTCAAGAGAGACAACAATTACGTTTTTCCCTTTTGCCGTACCAAACATATTTGGATCTGGTTTGCTTTGCGTTGTTTTTACGTAGTTCTCTGTTTCCTGTAATTTACTACCGTCAGCAAAAGCTTTTTGTGAACTTGATTTTGCTTGTAAGCCAAGATCATACACTTGGTGTACATATAAACCTAAGTTTTTAACAAGCATAACGCGGTCGAATGAACGTGTTAATAGTTCAGGACGCTCAGCTTCTGCAAGTCCTAAGTTTGCGAAGAAAATAGCAACTGTTGACACGAAGTATAGGGAACGCATTGGGCGTGCTACACGTTCTGTCGGTGCAAAATTCTTCATCTTCTTCAATAAAATGAAGAATACAATAATATCAGCAAATGCAAGGATAATTTTGTAGTTAAACAATTCTTTCACACTAGAACCTAAACTTCCAAAGTTAGATGTTTGTCCTAGTACTGGTAAAGTAACGAAGTCATTGTAGAATCCGTAGAACATTACGTTACCAACAAGAACGATTGTTAAAACAAAATTAATTCCAAGTGCTATATAGTTACGTTTTTTCCCTTTTGCAAATAATGCAAGACCAACAAGCAGTAATGATGCTGCTAATGGGCTAAGGAATAAAATGAATTCTTGCATGAAAGATTCAAGTTTTAAATCAAAGCTTGTGCGTGTAATAAGGTACGTCTTCAGCCATAAAGCTAAAGCTACGAATACAGTGAAACGCACATTTTGAAATTGTGATTTCAAGGTTTCTTTCATTCATTTCCACCCTTTCTCTATCAGGCTTGGTCGATTTTGGAGCGAAAAATGCTAAAATAAAAAATACATAGTTTTCTTGGCCATAATTAGAGGTTCTATATTCACCCATATACGACTATAACTATGCATACCCTTTTGGTTTCTTGTGCTGCTCATAAGCATAACGTCATTTCTGTATTATACAACAAAATTCATTTCTGAGAAACACTATAACATTTTACATTTTTTGTATGAGATTTGTCACTACCAGAGAAAACTTTAACATTCGTTTATATGTCCGTCAACTAGAAAATATAACAAAGGTAGAGCAGAATGTTCAGTGAAAGTGAAAATTTTCTTGTTGAGAAATAAGAAATGACAATGGGTGAGTGGTTATCTAGAAACCTATTATATGAAGGGAAGTATGTAAAAATTAACGAACACTTGTTCTTTTTTAGTTTGTTTGTTACAATGAAAGTTCATTGATAGATTATGTGTAATTTTGATGAACTTTTACTGATAACATATTGTAGCTTATTTCTTTAAAAAAATAGGGAGGCTTTTACATGGAACAAAAATTTTCAGTTGAAGCGTTTTGGAAGAAAGCAAAACATGTTGCAAAGCAAGCAGGGCAGTCGGTCATTTATGCAAGTTTATTATTGTTTTACGTTTTGCAAAGACCTGATGTTCCAAAGCGAGTGAAAATTATTGTGATTGGAGCACTTGCTTATTTTATTGCACCAATTGATGCCATCCCAGATTTCATTGCTGGAGTTGGTTATACAGATGATTTAGGGGCGTTAATGGCTGCTCTATTACAAGCGTCGTTATACGTCAATGAAGAGGTGAAAGATAAGGCACGAGTGAAGTTGGCAGAATGGTTTGGTTCGGATATAGACACATCCTTTATCGATCAGAAATTAGATCAGTAGGTGAGAACTGTCATATGGTGACAGGGCGAACGTAAGCGAGGAAGTGCATTATGCCATCAGGAAGAACGCATACGAAAATAAACTTAATATCCCTTCCGGTTGTTTTGTTTATGCTCTTTTCGTATGGATTAACAAACTTGGATTTTTTATTAACTTTTGCAATTGGCTTTTTAGTAGGTACTTCATTTTTAACGCCGGATTTAGATACATATAGTAATGCGTATAATAAATGGGGGTTCCTACGTATATTTTGGTATCCGTATAAGAAGGTCATGCCGCATCGATCCTTCTTTACACATACAATTATACTTGGTGATGTGATTCGTATTGCATACATGTTAATTGTGTTTTCTCCGTTTTTATTCCTATTAAATGTAATCGCGCTTGATGGGAATTTAATAGAAATTGCGAAGGAACATGAGGTTGAAATTGTAACGTTCGTAATGGGAATTATTGTAGCAAGTACGCTTCACATTATAGCGGATAAAGTGAATACGCGCCGCAAAAAAATGATGAGAAAAAAGAAGAAACGCAGAAGATAAAAAAACCGTCCCAAAAGGTATCTTGGGACGGTTTTTTTCTTATTAAAAGATTTTCGTATCGCCGATAAAATTTCATTTATTATGATGCGTACTGTTTTAATCAAACGTTTGTTTAAACTTAAGCTTTCAGCACTTTAATACCTTTTACGATGTTCCAAATGAAGTAGTATAAGCTAATAATGCCACAAATACATAAGACAATCATTGCTCCAATGCCAAGTGTTACGTCTGGTTGATTCGATCCGATACCCATAATTCCTAGAATAATAAATCCAATAAATGACGCGATGCTTGGAATGATGTGTGTCCATAGAGCGCGTTTTGCGTGCGGTTTCGTTTCAGAATCGCCCACAATCCACACAATGATAGGGAATAAGATAGGGGCAAATAATACACTAAAGTATGATAAAGCTGCTAATATTTTGTTTCCGTTCATATATATCACCTCATAAATAATATCCGTTTTTATACCTTTATTATGCAGGAAATGTAGCAAGCTTCCTATCGATGAACATTACAAGAACGTGACGTTTTTGTAAGATTCTCATGATAAATAATAAAATTTTCAAAAAAATCTTTTTTAATGGAAATTGTTGTGATAAAATTAATGAAAACGTTTTCTTTGACGTTTTTTTATTTTGGGTTTAAAGGTATGATGACCTGATAGTCTATTGATGAGGTTATTCTATTTAAAAGGGGATTCTTTAGGGGGAGAGAACAATGAACACATGGACACAAGTTTATGATCCGTTCGGAAACATTTGGATTTCGGCAGCGGTCGCACTTATTCCGATTATCTTTTTTTTCTTAGCTTTAGCAGTTTTCCGCATGAAGGGGTATGTGGCAGGATTAATTACAGTCGTACTTACAATTTTAGTTGCGTTATTCGCTTATAAGATGCCGTTCACGATGGCGATGGCAGCGACGGGATATGGTTTCTTATACGGACTATGGCCAATTGCTTGGATTATCATTATGTCGGTATTTTTATATAAAATATCTGTGAAAACAGGTCAATTCGATGTGATTCGTGCATCTGTATTATCCATTACGAATGACCATCGTTTACTCGTTATTTTAATCGGTTTTTCATTTGGAGCATTTTTGGAAGGGGCAGCAGGATTTGGTGCACCAGTAGCGATTACCGCAGCGCTTCTTGCAGGTCTTGGGTTAAATCCTTTATATGCAGCGGGTCTGTGTTTAATCGCAAATACGGCACCAGTAGCGTTCGGAGCGATGGGAATTCCGATTACAGTTGCTGGACAAGTAACAGGTATTGATCCGCATAAAATTGGACAAATGGCTGGGCATCAATTACCGTTCTTATCATTATTTGTTCCGTTCTTTATCGTATTTTTAATGGATGGATTTAAAGGAGTAAGACAAACATGGCCGGCTCTATTTGTAGCAGGTAGCTCATTTGCAATTACGCAGTTCATTACAGCGACGTTCTTAGGGCCAGAACTTCCGGATATTACGTCAGCACTTGTAAGTTTAGTGAGTTTATCTCTATTCTTAAAAGTTTGGCAGCCGAAAGAAATCTATCAGTCTAAAGAAGCAAATAGTGAAGTAGCAGCAACGGCGATATCTCTGCCGAAACTAACGGTAGGAAAAGTAGTAAAAGCATGGTCTCCATTCATTATTTTAACTGTGATGGTAGTCATTTGGAGCCAAAGTTTCTTTAAAGCGTTATTTGCTCCAGGCGGTGCTTTGGAAAGCCTTGTGTTTAAGTTTGAAGTTCCAGGCTTACACAATTTAGTAATGAAAGCAGAGCCAATTGTAAATAAACCGACGCCTTATGAAGCAATCTTGAAATTAGATATTTTATCAGCGACGGGAACAGCAATTTTAATTGCTTGTATCATTTCTATCTTTATTTTGAAAATGAGTGCAAAAGATGCAGTAGTAACATTTAAAGAAACGTTAAATGAGCTTAAGATGCCAATTCTATCTATCGGATTCGTATTAGGATTCGCGTTTATCGCAAACTATTCTGGTCTATCTTCTACATTAGCATTAGCACTTGCAGGAACTGGCGGACTATTCCCGTTCTTCTCACCATTCCTAGGCTGGATCGGTGTATTTTTAACAGGATCCGATACGTCAGCGAATGCACTGTTCTCGAATTTACAAGCGATTACAGCGCAGCAAGTCGGTGTATCTGAAGTACTTCTCGTTGCAGCAAATACAACGGGCGGTGTAACAGGAAAAATGATTTCTCCGCAATCGATTGCAATTGCTTGTGCGGCAGTTGGACTTGCTGGAAAAGAATCAGATTTATTCCGCTTTACAGTGAAGCATAGTTTATTCTTCGTAATTATTGTTGGTATTATGACGTATGTACAGGCATATTATTTAACGTGGATGATTCCATAAACAACAAAAGAAATAAACTTTGCATTTTTCAGATTATCGTGTATGATGGGAAAGTATTGAAAATTAAATCAGTGATAAACTAGGGGTGCCTAACGTATGCGTAGGCTGAGAGAGAAGCGTGTGAACTTCTTAACCCTTTGGACCTGATCTGGCTCGTACCAGCGTAGGGAAGTTAACGGCTTTACATAATGATGTCTTTATGAGCCAGGTCCTTATTTTTTTATGGACCTGGCTCTTTTTATTTTGGCATACGCTGGCCATATCTTGTCCTTGTCACGTACAGGGGGGCAACAAAGGTTATGAAACAGTCTGTTTCAGCTGAGCAAATTGAATTGAAATCGAGTTTACCAGGAAGTAAGAAAGTGTATGTGGATGGACCACGCGCGGGTATGAAAGTGCCGATGCGCGAGATTGAACAAAGCGAAACGAACGGTATTCCGAACCCGCCAATTCGTGTATATGATACGAGCGGTCCTTATACGGATCCCGCGTATAAAGTGGAGCTGGAAAAGGGGATTCCAATGCCGCGCCATTCTTGGATCCTGGAGCGCGGAGATGTAGAAGCATACGAAGGGCGCGAAGTGAAACCAGAGGACGACGGTGTGAAAGTGGCTTCGAAACATACACCTGTTTTCCCGCAAATGGGTCGCAAACCGCTTAGAGCGAAGCAAGGTGCAAATGTTACGCAAATGCATTATGCACGTAATGGCATCATTACGTCTGAGATGGAATATGTTGCGATTCGTGAAGGAGTAGAGCCAGAGTTTGTTCGTAAGGAAATTGCGGAAGGTCGCGCTATTTTACCAGCGAATATTAACCATCCTGAAGCAGAGCCGATGATTATCGGGCGTAACTTCCACGTGAAGGTTAATGCAAATATCGGAAACTCTGCTGTATCGTCTTCTATTGCAGAAGAAGTAGAGAAGATGACGTGGGCTACTCGCTGGGGTGCAGATACGATTATGGATTTATCTACAGGTAAAAACATTCATACGACGCGTGAGTGGATTATTCGTAACGCACCTGTACCGGTTGGAACTGTACCAATCTATCAAGCGCTTGAAAAAGTAAACGGAATTGCAGAAGATTTAACGTGGGAAGTGTATCGTGATACGTTAATTGAGCAAGCGGAGCAAGGCGTAGATTACTTTACGATTCACGCTGGCGTGTTACTTCGTTACATTCCGATTACTGCAAAGCGTACGACAGGTATCGTTTCGCGTGGTGGTTCAATTATGGCACAGTGGTGTTTATTCCATCATAAAGAAAACTTCTTATACACTCATTTTGAAGAGATATGTGAAATTATGAAGCAGTACGACGTTTCGTTCTCTCTTGGAGATGGATTACGTCCAGGTTCGATTGCAGATGCAAATGACGAAGCACAGTTTTCTGAGCTTGAAACACTTGGTGAATTAACGAAGATTGCTTGGAAACATGATGTGCAAGTGATGATTGAAGGACCTGGGCATGTACCGATGCATTTAATTAAAGAGAATATGGAGAAAGAGCTTGATATTTGTCAGGGCGCGCCGTTCTATACACTTGGGCCGTTAACAACAGATATTGCACCAGGTTATGACCATATTACATCGGCAATTGGAGCGGCGATGATTGGCTGGTTTGGAACGGCGATGCTTTGTTATGTAACGCCGAAAGAACATTTAGGTTTACCGAACAAAGATGATGTTCGCACGGGGGTTATTACGTACAAAATTGCTGCACATGCAGCTGATCTTGCGAAAGGGCACAAAACGGCTCATCAGCGTGATGATGCACTTTCAAAAGCTCGCTTTGAATTCCGTTGGCGCGATCAATTTAATTTATCTTTAGATCCTGAACGTGCGATGGAATATCACGATGAAACATTGCCAGCAGAAGGCGCGAAAACGGCTCATTTCTGTTCAATGTGTGGACCGAAGTTTTGTAGTATGAGAATTTCACATGATATTCGTGAATATGCGAAAGACAATGATTTAGAAACGACAGAAGCAATTGAAAAAGGGATGAAAGAGAAAGCGAAAGAATTTAAAGACACTGGTAGTCATTTATACCAATAATACGTTACACCTCTTTACTTGATTGATCACACTGTAGTACCTAACTTAAATATAGAAGGAGCCCCCTTTGCTACCGTCTTAGCAAAGGGGGCTTCTGTCGTTTATAAGGCGAAGAAGAGGTGTACCCAGTAGTATAAGAGGAATAATGTGACGACTGTTGTGAGAGGAATAACGATAAGGGATACACTTAAATAGTCTTTCCATTTTACTTTAATTTTGTTTTGTTTCAGGATATACATCCAAATGAGGGAAGCTAACGTACCGATTGGTAATAATAGTGAACCGATGTCACTACCAATAATGTTTGCGAGATAGATAGTTTTTAATGTGACTGGGTCTAATCCCATTTCTGTTAATGTAATTGTACCAATCATAAGTGCAGGATGGTTATTGAAGACGTTAGAGAGGAGGGAGACGAGTCCACCCATTGCAAAGCTGGCATAGAGTAGATGTTGACTTACAACTGGTTCAAGCCAATTTACAAGCGCAGCTGTTAACCCTGCGTTGTGAAGCCCGTAAATAATGACATACATAGAGAAAGCGAAAATTAAAATGTGCCACGGTGTCTTTTTCAAAATGTCGACAGGATTCGTTCGTAAGTAGTACCATCTCCAGATGAGAAGAATGAGTGAACCGAGTACGGCAACAATTTCAATTGGGATGGATAAGAAGGATGCAACGAATAGAAGACAGCGCATAAGGAAGACGAAGCCTAATACTTTTAGCATGAATCTTGTCCGTTTTTGTTTCGTATCAACTGAATTTTTTCCTTTTAACGGATGGAAGTTTTTTGTGAAGAATATTTCTTCGATATCATATGAAGAAACAGGTAATTTTTTTGGTAGCTTTTTCTTTAACACTGTATACATAAGCCATGACATAAACAATAGTCCTAATGTTGCAGGTACAAACATCATAGCAGTATGCATATAAAGAGTCATATTCACGATATTTAATGCAATTAAGTTTACGATATTACTTACACCAATTGGTGCACTAGATGCAGTAGCGATTAAAGCACCGCTTAATAAATAGGGGATTTGTTGATGCGGTTTTAATTGAAGGTTTTTTAGAAGAAGAATTAAGATTGGAGTTGTAATTAAAATACTACCGTCATTATTAAATAAAAGAGTCATAAGAAAACATAATAATTGAATATACCAGTATAAACGGCGACCAGAGCCTTTTGCTAAGTTTGCAAGTTTCGCTGCGGACCAGTGGAAGAAGCCGAAGCTTTCTAATATAACCGCCATAACGATGGTCGCTAATATTGTTATAGAGGCACCGCCAATTTTACTAATAATGTCTATGACGTCTGGTCTTGATACAAGTCCAGTAATCAAGATAATGCCAGCGCCAATTGCTGCCGGCCACGCCTCATTTAAACCACGAGGTCGCCAAAAGATAACAATCATCGTTAAGAAGAATACAATAATAGTAATCCATATTTCAATGCTCATATTTTACCTACCTTTCTACTTTTCCTTAAACCAATGTGGCTTGTCTCAAGGTTTGTATTAGTAGTATATTCAGCGAAAAATAGGAAGAACTAGACATATAATGGAATAAAGTGAATATGTGTTTTTCAAGCGAAAGGACAAGTGTCACGAATAGTGAAATAACTATTGTGAGAGGAGCCTATAAATTAGGGGGGCAGTAAGATAGTAAAGGAAATTTATATGGGCGATTATGGAGATATATTGGCGCAACTCAAAATATATCAGCGATTATGGAGATATATCGGCGCAACTTAAAATATATCAGCGATTTTTAAAATATATCGACTTATCGACAAAACATGACAAAAGGAGTCTGTTCCAAAATGCCTTTTGGAACAGACTCCCCCGAATAGATTATTTTTCCTTTAAAAAAGTTCGATCCTTCAAGAATAAATTCCAGAAGAAAATAAATCCTGGTAATAAAATTGCGATCCCAATTGCGTATAAAATAAGCAATGCATAGAATGTTTCGACCGTTGTAAAGCTTGTAAATACAGTTACATCAGGATAAATAATATAAGGTAAATGCGCAACGCCGTAAGCATAACTTGCAAATGCATATTGAGCGACGACTGCTAAAACGGCAATACGAGGGTATCCTAGTGAGTCATACTTCTTGTTTGTCCACCAAAGGGAAGAGTACCCGATAACGAATAAAACGATAGAAACTGTAAACCATGGGAATTGCTTTATTAGTCCTTGCATAAGCCAGTGTGTTTCCGGATCCATTACAACGAGGGCGATAATCGCCGTAACGAGTGTTGCAGGACCAAGGATGATGGCGTTTCTTCTATAAATTCTATACGAATCTTCTGAACCTTGCTCTCTCGCAAAATCAGCAAGAAAGAGAGAGGAGAGAAATAGTTCCGAAGTTAGCCCAAAGAGCATATAGCAGTAGATAACCGGGCTAGAAAGAAGTTTTCCATACAGGAGTACTTCTTTTCCTTCAGAGATTGTAATATAAGCCCCCTCTGTAACGGGTAAAACGGTAATTAATAAGGCTGGAATTAAGAGCCCAGTAATACCTGAAATCACCCGAAGGAGGAATTGATACTTTGGCAGAGAGTAAGCAAATACCATGAATGTACTGCGAATTGCAATGAGTATTAAAATTAACATAACTGGCACGAACATCACTGTCGCAAGGGTGAAAGCGGCTTTTGGAAAGAAACCGAGAAAAGCGACAACGACAAAGACGAGAAATGTATTTGTTACTTCCCAAGTTGGTGATAAGTATCGGTTGGCAAGCTTGGCAGCGAGCGTTGGATGTTTTGCGTATACCATGCCCCAAAAACCTGCTCCAAAATCGATGGACCCTAATATACTGTATACGAAAATAAGAGCCCATAAGATGATGATTGCAATACTTTCCTCATGCACGAGAACCGCCTCCTTCGTGATGTAAATCATTTGTAAGCGGATGTTTTTTAAAGAATGTCCGTAGTACAAAAACTGTTAAAATGCCGAGTCCAATATATAAAATGATGAATAGAATAAATAAAGGACCGACAAAATCAGCGCGTGTAGAAGCGTCGACTGTCCGTTGCATACCATAAATGGTCCACGGTTGACGACCACTACAGCTGAAAATCCACCCGAATTCAATACCGAGCATCATAATTGGTCCACATGCTGCAGCTCCCCAAAGAAGCCACTTCGGTAATTCTGCAACTTTTTTTCGGTAAACAAAGTACCAATATAAGAGGGCGATTGCTGCAACTACAAAAGTAAAGGCAGCGGTGCCGACCATTAAGTTGAATAGTGTATGTGTGTAAAATGGTGGCCATGTTTCTTGTGGGAATTCATTTAGTCCTTTTACGACGGTGCTAGGGTCTAGTCCTACTAGTAGGCTAAGCATGTTCGGAATTTCTAGTGCATAGTTTAGTTCAAGTGTGTTAGGATCCACAACGCCGCCAATTGATAACGGTGCATGTGATGTCGTTTCAAATAAAGCTTCAGCAGATGCAAGTTTTTCAGGAGAATGCTTATGTAAGGCAATTGCCGATTCGTGTCCCGAAAGCCACATCGTAGCACCTGTAATAAATGTCACGACGAGTCCTAACAGCAGTCCTTTTTTATGATACGCCACTTCACGTTCACTTAAATTTTTCTTTAATAATTTAAATCCAGCTATAGAGGCAATGACAGCAGCTCCAGTTGCGTAGGCTGTAATCACAACATGGAATGCGCTTGTGCCAAAACTCGGATTAAAGAAAGCTTTCCACGGATCAACATTAAAAACGGATCCATCTGGTCCCATTGAAAATCCTGCGGGTGTATTCATCCATGTATTTGCTGATGTAATAAGCACGGCAGATGCCGTGGCACCAATCATGACGAAGAATAGCGAGATTAATCTCATGAATGGAGGTAGTTTGTCAGCTGCATATACATAAATGGACATGAACAAAGCCTCTAAAAAGAAGGCGAAAATCTCAATTTGAAAGGGAACAGAAATAACCTGCCCAACAATTTTGGCAAAACCAGGCCAAAGAAGTGAGATTTGCACACCAACGATTGTTCCAGTCGGAATTGCTACACCGAGAAGAATGGCAAAAGCCTTCGTCCATCTTTTCGCCATAATGGCGTAATCGGAATCTTTCTTCCAGTGATAGAGTATTTCACTTATAAAAATCATTAATGAAAGTCCGACACCAAGTGTTGCAAAGATAATGTGGAATGCTAATGAAGAACCGAAAAATGCTCTTGCTAATGTTACCGTATCCATATGTAAACTCCTCTTCTTTTTTGCCATTATTTTCTGATTGAATTGGAAGATTTATTCAAAATAACTACCAAAAATATATATGTATTTAAAAAGTGGATATGGTAATATAATGTTTGAATATTCTAAATAGAAAGAAGTTAATGTTTAATAATATTTTGTTTGTTTTTTAGTAAGGAATATTTTATAATCTTTTATGCGAACGTAAGTTCTATTTTTCCAGGGTGAAGAAGTTTATGTGAAATGGAGAGGATGTTTTATGTATCCTGAAGTCATTAAAAAGATGGCATTTTCAAAAGAGCATAGAGATTTATTATTGAAGCTGTATAATAAAGAGATTACGCGTCGTGAATATGATCGACTTGTGGAATCGCTATATAGACCTTCTAACGAGGCTTGTGAGAGATAGAGGAAGGGAGACAATCTAATAGATTGTCTTTTTTAATTTTACGTATGTTCTGGTAAAATTAAGGCTAGCCTTATTAGGGAGGTGAATAGATTGCGGAAACGTTTATATATAGGGATTGGAGTTATTCTCTTAATCGCTTTAGGTGGCATTGTATTTTGGTCAGCTATACAAGGAAACCGTACAGAACATTTTATTTTGAGACATATGGTGAATGAAAATGGGACAATTGCTACATATCGTTTAGGGGATACAAAGGCAGGTACGGGTGAAGCGAAAGGCCATGAAGCTTTATCGGAATCAGCAGGACTATGGCTACAATATACACTCGATAAAGACGATCAAGCGTTATTCGATGAACAAGTTAAGGTTATTCAAAATAACTTTGTACATAAGGATCAAATCGTTGTATGGAAAATCTCTGAAAAGGGAGAAATACAGTCGGCTACCAATGCACTTATAGATGATCTTCGTATTATAGAGCAATTATATCGTGCTTATGAAATGTATAAGGAAGAGCGTTATAAAAACTTGGCAGATCAATTGAGTGACGCTGTAATTCGTTATAATAAGAAAGATAATTATTACGTTGATTATTATGATGCAGATGCAGGGAAACAAAATAATTTTGCAACGACATCATACTTAAATCCGCACGCATTCTCCTATATGAAGAAGTACGGCAAAGTTTCTGCACAGCAATATCAGGAAGTCGTTCAATTTTTAGCGGATTATCCAAGGCATGGCTGGGCATTCCCGAAAGAGTATAAAGAAGATGGTACATTTACGTACGATAAAGAAGTGAATCTAATCGACCAATCATACGTTGCATATCACCGGAGTTTAGGTGGTCTTTCATCAGATGCTTATTTGGAATTTATAAAGAAGAAATTCCAGGAGGACGGCAAGCTATACGGTCGTTACAATTTAGAAACGGGAAAACAAACTGTGAACTATGAATCGCCAGCCGCTTACGGACTAACGATTTTGTACGTACTACACACAGGTGATACAAAGTTTGCAAAGGAATTATATGATCATATGGCCACATTCCGAAATGACAACGTATTTAGTAGATATTACGGTGGATACGTAACAGGCGAAAATAACAATACGCATATTTTTGATAATGTACTACCACTTTTAGCGGAAATGGAATTAGAGAAGAGTGAACAATAAAAGGTGCCACCCTATGGGGATGGCATCTTTTATTTGTTGATATAATTTTACGTCCTAATATTGGAGAAGTAATCAATCACGAATTCACGGAATTGCTGAGCGGTTTTCGATAAGTAACGTTTTTTTGACCAGCTTAAGCCAATCGTTCGCTTACAAACGGGTTCAATAATACGCAACTTATTTAATGCTAAAGTAGAGTTTTTTAATAAAGTTAAACTTGGAACAAAGGCGATGCCGAGGCCTTGCTTAATAAGGTCGCTAATTACGGTTGGTTCATCTACTTCAAAAGCGATATGTGGAGTGAAGCCAGCTTCCTTACAAAATTCATCCGTTAAGTGCCGAAATCCGTAACCAGTGTTCATACTAATAAATGGTTCGTCTTTTACTTCATGCAGATGGATACTGTCGCGTCCTGATAAACGATGACCTGAAGGGACGACTAAGAAAATTTCTTCTGTAATAAGTGGTTCCCACATAATTCCTTCGCCTTCAATTGGCACAGAAGAAATGCAAAAGTCAATTTCTATATTATCTAGTTGTCGTTTCATAGAAGGAGTAGATGCGAGAAACTGCTGGAATCGAACGTTAGGATATTCTAGTAAAAAAGAACCGATTAGTTCTGGTAATATTCTCGGAATAGAAACTGCCAGTGTAATAGAGCTTTGTTGTAATTCAGCTAAATCTTTAATTTCTCGTTCACCTTCACTTAATTCATGAAAAATGCGCTCTACTCGTTTTAAAAATACTTTCCCAAAAGAGTTTAATGTAATCTGTCGACCTTGGCGATCAAATAGCGAGACGCCTAAGTCCTTTTCTAATCTAGCGATTGTTTTGCTGAGCGAAGGTTGTGCGATATGCAATTCTTCAGCCGCTTTTGTCATATGTTCTAATCGTGCGACTGTCTGAAAGTATTTTAGTTGAAGAAGTTCCATTTTGACTCTCCTTTCTATAGACCAAAAGGAATGAATTGATAATTAAAGATGTATTATACAGTATGAAAATGGGCGTGTATAGTAAATCTGTTAAACCATTGTAATGGTGTTAAATTAGGAGAAGGAGTATGTTTCATGAATGGAATTCAACTTATATTTAAAGATTGGAAAGCGATGTGGCACCATAAACATGGACGTATCGCTTTAATTTTTTTATTAATCGTTCCTTTAATTTATTCAGGATTCTTTTTAGCTGGATATTGGGATCCATATGGAAGATTAGATAAATTACCTGTTGCGATTGTAAATTTAGATAAGGGTGCTGCGATGGATGATAAAACAATTCATGCAGGAGACGATTTTGTAAAAAGTTTAAAAGAGAATAAGGAACTAGCTTTTCATTTCGTATCAGAAAAAAATGCTGATGAAGGGCTAAAAGAAGATAAGTATTATATGGTTGTTACGATTCCAGAGGATTTCTCTAAAAAGGTAAGTACACTTATGGATGAGAAACCAGAGCCAGCGCAGCTTCAGTACAAAGTAAATCCAGGTAAAAACTTTGTAGCAGCGCAAATTGGAACGACAGCTGTTGAAAATATGAAAACAAAAATTTCAAATAGTATTACGAAATCTTATACAGAAGGTGTCTTTTCAAAGTTTCAAGACTTAGCGCAAGGGTTGAGTGATGCAAGTAATGGCGCTGAGAAGTTACATGAAGGAACGATATCTGCAAGAAATGGGGCCAATCAGCTTGCAGATGGTATTCATCGTTTAAGTGACGGGACATCAAAAGTGAAAGAGGGAAGTGAAAAACTTGCTGCTAGCCAATCAACCTTAACTGGTGGAGCAAATGAGCTAAGTCAAGGAGCGATCTCACTTCATAGTGGGATGGAGTTATTGACGCAAGGTGAAAAAACTTTACAATCAGGGATTAGTGAATTAAGTACTGGTACAAACGAATGGGTGAACGGAAGTGAGAAACTTGCTGAAGGACAAGTGAAAGCGGACAATGCAGCAAATAGTGTAAAGCAACAATTAGAAGAGTACGTGGAAAGTCATCCAGAAGTGCAACAAGATCCTGCCTTTCAAAAGATTATTGCTACTTCTAATGGATTAGCTAAAGCAACAAACTCTTTAAATAATAGCCAACAAAAATTGACGCAAGGCGCGAAGAAGCTTGCGAATGGTCAGCATAAGATTGAAGAAGGCATGAATACATTTGGAGTTAAGTTAAATGAGGCTACTACTGGAACGAAAAAGATTGCAGATGGTGCTGCGAATTTAGCTAATGGATTTACGAAATGGGAAAATGGATTTAAATCATTACAAGAAGGTGTAAATCACCTTGCGAGTGGCGGAACAGAGCTGAATCATGGTGCTGGGAAGTTAACGAACGGACTTGTTAAACTTGACGATGGTGCGAAAGAACTTTCTACGAAATTGGGAGATGGAGCAGAGAAGATAGCGGATGTTCGCAATGATGATGCACGCAATACGATGTTCTCAGAGCCAGTTCAATTAGTAAAGTCAACAGTTTCTGACGTACCTAACTACGGTTCAGGTATTGCGCCATATTTCTTATCCCTTGCATTTTATGTTGGCGGAATTATGGCATCGAATATTTTACCGCTTGGTCGTAGACAAAATATGAAAGTAAGCGGAACGGTACACTTTATTAATAAACTAGGATTAGTATATGTAATTGGACTTATTCAAGCATTACTAGTGGATGTGGTTGTGCTAGGAGTTATGAAATTAGAAGTTGCAAGTGTGCCACTCTTTGTTTTATCAAGTATCGTTATTTCCTTTACGTTCATGACATTTATTCTTATGCTAGTAACGGTGTTTGGTCTTGTTGGAAAGTTCTTAGCAGTAACGCTACTTGTCCTGCAATTAGCGACGAGCGGGGGGACTTTCCCAGGAGAATTAAATATAGCTGTTCTTAGCAAAATCGGACAGTTTCTTCCAATGTCCCATTCTCTTAGAGGATTGCAAGATGTGATCTCTTTAGGGGATTGGTCGCAATTACAAATGCAAATTTTAATATTGTTATGCTATCTCGTTGTTGCGGGGGGAATTGCTTGGATTACGAGTCATATACAGCATAGAGAAACGAATGCAGAACAAGTTTCTTAAATTGAAAGAAGCTATCCGTTTTTTTTTCGGATAGCTTCTTTTTTATTTGCGTTCCATTACCGCAAAGTAATTGTTTTCATGATCAGCAAAGTTAAATGCTCTACCAGTAGGTAAATCTACAACTTGTCCAACTGTAACGTTTTTCTCAGAAAGATCTTTATACAGTTGATCCAAGTTATTAGCGAAGAACATAAGTGAAGGAGTACCTAAGTTTAATTCAGGTTGCATCTTCGCAATTAACGCTTTATCGTGAAGGACGATGCTTGTTCCTGCTTCTTTTGCTGGCGCAATTTCAATCCAGCGAAACCCTTGTCCGTTATTTTCTTCCGCAATAATTTGGAATCCTACTGTCTCAGTCCAAAATTGTACTGCTTCATCTTGATTATTTACATATAACATAATTTGTCCAATTTGATTAATCATAGGTGTGTCCTACTTTCTTTTCTTGTATGGAATTCTATTATATCAAAGATATGGTTTGAATACTTTTTCGTGATTTTTCCGAAGTACAATCTTCGCCCATTTCACATTCGTCGTAGGAGAAGGGCCTGTAATCCACGTATGAAGTGGTAGTGTACTGCAAATGACCATTGCTGAAATTGAGATTGTGGCCGTTATTGTAAATAATAATAGGCTATATAATACTGTGTTTTCTTGCAGTGTGAATAAAGAAAGAAATTTTGTACATAGTTGCAGGAAGAAAAAGTGAGCTAAATAAGCACCATATGTGTAATTCCCGATAAATCGTAAAGCTTTATATAAGAAACCGCGTCGCTGTACGATTGTAATAGATAACACGTAAAGTATGATAATTTCGCATACGATATATAAAAACATAGACGGTTTTAAATAAGTCGAAACGGTTAAATGAATAGAGTTTGCTCCGTAAAAACTAAATAACTCATAATTGATGAATAAAAATAAGATGAAAAATAATATTGTGATAAGCGGGATATGTTTCATGACAAATAAACGCCAAGTTTTTAGTGCGACAGCAGCGATTCCTCCCATGACGAAATAGAATGAGTAGAAGAAGAAGGAACGATCTGTATAATGTAAAATGGTTGAGCTAGTCAATTTCTCTCCATTAAAAATGTAGTGAGAAGAATACCACATTAAGAGAAAATATAGACAAGCAGAGATGGTCATATATTTATATATGTCTTTTTTATTTTCTGTTCGTTTTTGAAACCAATAAAATAGTGTGCACAGCAAAGGGAACAATAAGTGAATTTGGAACATCATAATCACGTACCAAAGATGGGGTGCGGCTGTTCCGAGTAATAAACTTTTGATTCCGCTTTGTAGTGTAATCATATCGTTTGTTGTTAATAAGTAAAGAATAGACCAGAAGAAATAAGGAATGAGTAAATGTGCGGCTTTTTCATAAATATATTCTGTGTAGGCTAGTTGCTTTGTATATTGCCGAATTAAATGAAAGCCAACGATAAATATGAATGCAGGTGCTGAAAATTTTGCAAGGTTGAATAGCATCCCCATAATGAGGGATTGCTCAAGTAAAACATTTCCTTGATTCATTGTATATAATAAGGAACTTTGCAAAACAACAGCAAGGAATGCAATGCTTTGCAAAACTTTAAATTCTGGTGCGCTTTGAGTCATTATGTCCATCTCCTTTTCCATACATGATTATAGTACGGAGTAAGGATAATGGATGTGGAATATTTGTGAAGATTTTAACAAATTTGTGGCAAGAGGAGATATCAACGATTTTTCGGATATACCGACGTGTCGACAAAGGATATCGACTTATTAACAAATAACGACAAAAAGAGGATGCTCCAAAATGAGCATCCTCTTTCTATTTATTAAGCAAATTTGTTTTTGATCCAGTTCTTACCTTCTACAAGGCGAGCTGTCATTACGGCACAAGCGTTATCTGCTGTTACGTTTAACATCGTTGCAGGAGGATCAATGATTGTACTAATTGCTGCGATAATTGGCAATGCTTCTGGCGGGAAGCCATATAAAGAAACGATTAACATTTCACCAATCATACCACCACCTGGAATAGCGCCCATTACTGTTCCTACTAATAGAGAAACAACAAGTGCAATTGCTAATGTTTTCGGTCCTTCGAATTCCATGTTGAAAATACCGAATAAGAAAGCAATTTTTAATACGCCACCTAAAACAGATCCGTCTTTATGAAGTGTAGATCCAAGAAGGACAACTGTTTCACGAACGTCAGAAGAGATACCCATTTTCTTCGTTGCTTCCAAGTTCGCTGGAATACTAGCAGCACTACTACAAGTTGCTAGTGATGTAACTGTAGGAGACACCATGTTCTTCCAAAAAATTTGTACACCTTGTTTGCGACCCGCAAGGTATGCATAGAACGTGAAGAATACAAAGAAGTAAATTAGAGACGCTGGATAGTATACCATTGCTGCTCGGAAGTAAGTTCCAAGAAGTTGTGGTCCGAATTCACCAACTAATGCTGCGAAATAAGCAGCAAGTCCGATTGGAGCGTAGTACATAATGAAAGATACAACTTTCATTGAAATTTCTGCACCAGCTTGTAAGAATGTAGCGAATGGCTTTCCTTTTTCACCAACTGCTGAAGTTGCAACCCCCATTAAAATAGAGAAGAAAATAAGAGCTAACATATTTTCACGAGATAGTAACTTCGAGAAATCAGATACTGTTATAATACCAACAATTTGATCCGCAACACTAACAGCTTTTTCAGCTTTATCGGGCTGCGTTAGTTCTAATACAACACCTTGTGCTGGCGGGAATACTTTCACGACAATAATCATAAAAATAGCAGCTAAAATACTTGTAAATAAGAAAGTTCCAGCCATACTAGACATAATTCTACCGAAACGTTTTAATCCATCCATATTAGCAATAGATGACGCGATGCTAAAGAACACTAAAGGTACAACAATCGTAAACATTAAGTTTAAGAAAATGTCACCAAGCGGCTTTAAAGCAACGGCATCGGCACCCATGAAATAACCAATGAAACCACCAATTAGGATAGAAGATAATAAAATAAGCGGAAAGCGATATGCCTTCATAAATATATCCTCCTATCAATTAAAAAAATCATACTGAATTATTATAGCGAGTTAGAGCCCTCTTTACTAGGAAAATACCGATAGATGGAATAGCGTGAAAACCGAGAAATTTTTGTTTTTAAGCTCGGCATACAGCAGGAAATCTAGACATATATATTTGTAACCTAGTGGTGGCAAAGGATGCACCGTAACTTAGGTTTGGAAAAAGGGGGAGGGGAGCGAGATGAATATTTTACTTTGCTGTGCAGCGGGAATGTCTTCCAGTTTGATTGTTACAAAGATGGAGAAAGCAGCAGAGGCAAAAGGGATAGAGGTAAAGATTTGGGCTGTATCAGGTTCTGAAGTAAATAGTCACATAGATGAAGCTGATGTACTTTTGCTTGGACCGCAAGTACGTTATTTATTACCGAAAATGAAAGAATTATGCAAGGAGAAGGGTATACCTGTTGATGTCATTCAATCCGTCCATTACGGACTTTGTAATGGAGAGGCTATCTTACAAGCAGCTTTGTCCATGAAACCATGAGGAGAGTGGGATAGATGATACAGTTTTTAGAGAAATATGTAATGCCAGTAGCGGGGAAGGTTGCAGAACAGAGGCATTTGCAAGCAATTCGTGATGGGATTATTTTGACGATGCCGTTCTTAATTATTGGATCATTTTTCCTTATTATTAGTGCTTTACCAATACCAGGGTATAATGATTTTATGGCAGGTTTGTTTGGAGAGAATTGGCAGAGGGCTTTAGGGTATCCAGTTAGTGCAACTTTTAATATAATGGCTTTAATAGCTGTTTTTGGAATCGCTTACAGACTTGGAGAATATTATAAAGTGGATGCTTTAGCATCTGGGGCATTGTCGCTTGTGACATTTTTACTTGCGACGCCATTTCAAGTTGCATATATTATACCAAGTACAAAAGAGAGTGTACTTGTAGAAGGTGCTATCCCAGCTGCACTAATGGGAAGCCAAGGGTTATTTGTAGCAATGATTATTGCACTTATATCTACTGAACTTTATCGGTTTATTGTACAAAAAAAGATAATTATAAAGATGCCAGAGACAGTTCCGCCAGCTGTGACACGTTCATTTGCCGCACTTGTTCCAGGATTTATTGTTGTAACGGTTATTTGGATTTTACGTTTAATTATAGAAAATACTTCTTTTGGTAGCATCCATAATATTGTGGGGCAAATTTTACAGGAACCACTTAGTGTACTTGGTGCTAGTCTTTGGGGCGCAATAATAGCGGTTATTCTCGTTCATGTCCTGTGGTCTTGTGGAATTCATGGTGCTACTATTGTTGGTGGTGTAATGAGTCCCGTTTGGTTATCGTTAATGGATCAAAACCGAGTTGCTTTCCAAGCAGGGCAAGATGTACCAAATACGATTACTGCACAGTTTTTTGATTTATGGATTTATATGGGCGGCTCTGGTGCAACACTTGCTTTAGTTGTCGGAATGTTATTGTTTGCGAGAAGTCAGCAATTAAAAAGTTTAGGGAGATTGTCAATTGCACCTGGTATATTTAATATTAATGAGATGGTAACTTTTGGTATGCCGATTGTAATGAACCCAATTTTACTAATTCCATTTATATTGGTTCCAGTTGTGTTAACAATTGTTTCTTACTTTGCAATGGAATGGGGATTAGTTGCTCGTCCGAGTGGAGCGGCTGTACCTTGGACGACACCTATTCTATTTAGTGGATATTTAGGATCGGGTGGAAAACTTTCAGGTGTTGTTTTACAACTTGTTAATTTTGCGCTTGCATTCTTCATTTATTTACCGTTCTTAAAAATATGGGATAAACAAAAAGTAGCGGAAGAAAAGGGGGAGTAAAGAACTAAAATGGATACGATAGAGACGAAAGCTTTTCATTTAATCTTGCATGGAGGAAATGCGAGAAGTTGTTCAATGGAAGCAATTGATTGCGCGAAGCGTGGAGAGTTTACAGAAGCAGAAGCTAAATTACAAGAAGCGTTAGAGGAATTAAAAGAGGCGCACCGTGTACAAACGGATCTCATACAGAAAGAAGCTGGTGGTGAAAAGACCGAAGTTACCCTTCTGATGGTACACGCGCAAGATCATTTAATGAATGCGATTACGGTGAAGGAATTAGCAAGTGAATTTGTAGAATTATATAGGAAGATGTCAGTAGCTGAATGAACCTTGCGTATGCAAGGTTTTTTTATGTATGTGTCTGTACCATCAGTGGAATGTTCGTTCCACTGATGGTATTTACACCCCTCCTTTTTACAAATGAGCTAGAGTAATATTTAATTGGTAGTAACAATCTCTCCTATACCACGGATTAGTTTTTTTATATGAATCTCATTTGGTTTTAATATACTTACGATATAATCAATCGCTATTTGCGGTTCAACGGTCGTACCGCACGTATAACAGTCAATGGCTGCAAAGTTTTTTTCTGGATAAGTGTGAATAGAAAGGTGGCTTTCGGATAGTAAAACTAAAACAGTAACGCCATGCGGATCGAATTCTTTTGTACTTACGTTTAAAACATGTGCACCAGAGCGATCAGCAGCGGTAACTAAATGATATTCTAAAAAGTGAACATCATCTAATAGGGAAAAGTCCACTCCCCATAAATCTACTATTATATGCTTACCGAAAGTAGAATATTCCATAAGGTAGCACTCCTCACTATAATATCGTTAAAACTCCATTTCTTTTTTATAACACTGATGTAGGATAAGGTTTGATTCTGAATTTAAAAGGGCAAGATTGCGCTGTTCAAGATGTTCTTCTTTAAATTGAAATAAAGGAAAAAGAAGAGAAGGTAATGTTCGAGGAGTTGGTACTACATATAATTGCTCAATTTGATCGAGTACATAGTTAGAATTAGCCGCAATATGAAATCCCCAGTCAGTTCCGAAAGAAGGAACGATTGTATGATAACTTTTCACAGTTAATCCAGCATGTTCAATTGTGTTACCGATACTCCAATATACAAGGGGTGCATCAGCAGGTGAATTAGATTGACAGACGAACGCGCCATCTTCTGTTAAGAACGTAGCGATACGAGCGAAAAGTTCACTTGTATATAAAGTACTTAACAACTCTGTCGCTGGGTCTGGAAAATCAATAATGATTACATCGTATAAAGAGGAAGGAGAATTCAGAAATTCCTTTGCATCGCATACGTGTGCATTCACACGATTATCAAAAAATGCGCTTTTGTTCAAAGAAACTAATTCAGGAACATTACGAGCCATATCAATCATCGATCCATCTAAGTCAACAAGGTCTACATGTAGCACAGTTTCATATTTCAAAACTTCTCGTAAGGCAAGGCCATCGCCACCACCTAATATGAGAACACGTTTTGGATCAATTACTTTTGACATAATCGGATGCACAAGGGCTTCATGATAAATTTGTTCGTCAACGGAACTGAATTGTAGTTGCTTGTCTAAATATAAACGGACATCGCTTACTTGTAGCAAAGTAATATTTTGATAATTACTTTGTTCTGCAAATAAACTTGTATGCTCGCCATTTTGTATCTGTTGTAGAGAAATTGCATCCCATACATCTAAGTTGTGTGAACTTGTTTCTATTATAGGTTCCAATTGTTCTTGTTTGTCCTGTTTATCTTGTTTATTTTGTTTGTCCTGATTGTCTTGTTTATCTTGCTTGTCCTGTTTGTCCTGTTTGTCCTGTTTGTCTTGTTTGTTTTGCTTGTCTTGTTTATCCTGCTTATTTTCTATTTCCTGTTGTTCTAGTTCAAATTTGTCAGAGTCTAATTCAGAACGCTTGTCTTTTTTATAGCTTGTTATTCTATAAATCTTTATTTTGTTCTGCTTTCTATGTTTTGGCATAGGAATCCCCTTTCGAATTGTGTTATTTTATTCTATTCTATGTAATTTAGTAGAGTTGGCTTGGACAATAGATAGAAGAATGTGTTCAAGAGAGGCTTATTTTTTTACTAGATTTTCACGCTAAAAAAATTTTTTAGTGTTTTTTTATTTTAAATACAACTAGACAACTAAACACTAATCTATTTTCATACAGTTATGTGTTAAAAGCGTGTTGTTTTATAACACACTGTGTGTTTTTTGGATGACACACTAATTGAAAGCGTTAACACACAAAGAAAACAGTCGAAAAAGTGCTGATTTTAGTGGTTTTAAAAAGTTGGCACGCTAATTGCATTAATAAATAGCGTAAAGAAAAATAAATAAACATAAATTTTTTATACTACACAAGGGGGATTTTCAAATGAATATTTTATTATGTTGCTCAGCAGGGATGTCTACAAGTTTACTAGTTACAAAAATGGAAGCGGCTGCAAAAGCTCGCGGTCTAGAAGGAAAGATTTGGGCTGTATCTGGGGATGCAGTAAAAACGAATATCGATCAAGCAGATGTATTATTACTAGGACCACAAGTTCGTTATATGCTTTCTTCAATGAAAACGCTTGCTGATGAGAGAAACGTTGGAATCGACGTTATCAATCCAATGCACTACGGCATGATGAATGGAGAAGCAGTTTTAGATCACGCGTTAACACTTAAAAAATAATTAGGGGGGAAGCGAAATGCAAAAGTTTATTGCATTCATGGAGAAATATATTGTTCCTGTCGCTGGTAAAATCGGATCGCAACGTCACTTAGCTGCGATCCGTGATGGATTTATTGCAGTTATGCCACTTATTTTAGTCGGTGCACTGGCATCACTAATTAATGGTTTTCCGTCTGAAGCTTTCCAAGAGTTCATGAAAGGTTTGTTTGGTGAAACGTGGAAACAAGTTGGCGGTGGAATGTGGACTGGTTCTTTCGCAATTCTAGCACTAATCATAGCATTTACAACAAGTTATAACTTAGCAAAATCTTACGGCGTTGATGGTTTGTCAGCAGGTATTATTTCATTTGGTGCGTTAATTATTCTTACGCCAACAACACCGAAAGAAGGCGGATTGAACTTAGCTTGGACAGGGGCACAAGGGCTATTCGTAGCAATTATCGTGGCACTCCTTGTTACTGAAGTATTCCGTTTCTTTGTACAAAGAAACATTACTTTTAAAATGCCTGATGGAGTACCGCCAGCAGTTTTAAGATCTTTCGCAGCTATAGTTCCAGCATTTGTTATCTTAACAGTAGTTGCAGGTATTCAATTAGCAGTGAAATTAGCTGGTACAAGTGTTCATGAATTTATCTTTAATACGATTCAATCACCACTGCAAAGTTTAGCAGGGACATTACCAAGTGCAATTGTCATTGTACTCCTTGTTCATCTTCTTTGGTTCTTCGGTTTACATGGGCCAAATATCGTTGGTGGTATTATTGAGCCATTATACTTACCGGCATTAGAGAAAAATATGAAGTTATTCCAAGGTGGTACATCTGCATTTGATGTTCCAAACATTATTACAAAACCATTCTTTGATACTTTCGTATATCTTGGTGGTTCTGGTGCAACATTAGCGTTCTTAGTGGTCGTATTAATTGTAGCAAAAAGTGCACAATTACGCGGTGTATCTCGCTTATCAATTGGACCAGGTGCATTCAATATTAACGAACCAGTAATCTTTGGTACACCAATTATTTTAAATCCAATTTTATTCTTACCGTTTATCATAACACCAATTGTATTAGTAATTACTTCTTATACAGCTATATCTATTGGTTGGGTACCAAAAACAGTTGTGATGATTCCATGGGCAACACCACCAATTATTAGTGGTTATCTTGTAACAGGTGGACATCTTTCAGGTGCAATTCTACAGTTATTCAACTTTGTAATTGCGATGGTAATCTACTATCCATTCGTTGTATTATCTGACCGTTCTGTTGTTCGTACTGAAAAAGCAGCAGCACAAGGAAATAACAACTCTGTACCTATGTAACATAGTAATTGTTCTCACAGATAACATTATCTGTGAGAACAATCACCTTTATATCATGTTCAGAAAGATGAGACCCATCTACAAGAACACCAAACTATCATTAATAAAATAATAATTTAATAGAAATGTTCAAACTGAAGGGGTATTCAAATCGGTTGAACCATAATAGAGAGGGCGGTAATTATGATGACTACAGCAGAACAAATTCCATTCCAATTAATTTTAAATAGTGGTAATGCACGAAGCTTTGCGATGGAGGCACTTCAATTTGCCAAACAGGGGAAAATGGCAGAGGCTGATGAAGCGATGGTAAAGGCGAAAGAAGCGATTAATGAAGCGCATCATTTCCAAACAGAGCTCATACAATCAGAAGCAAGAGGAGAAAAAACAGAGATTAGTGTTCTTTTAATTCATGCACAGGATCATTTAATGAATGCGATTACAGTAAAAGAATTAGCAGCAGAATTTATTGATCTTTATAAAAAGTTAGAAGCGAAAGGGGAATAAAGCATGACTGGAATTAAAATTGCTACAATCGGCGGTGGATCTAGTTATACACCAGAGTTAATTGAAGGGTTTATTAAACGTTATGATGAGCTTCCTGTTCGTGAAATTTGGTTAGTAGATATTGAGGCAGGAAAAGAAAAGTTAGAAATTGTTGGTAACTTAGCGAAACGTATGGTGAAAAAATCTGGTTTACCAATCGAGGTACATTTAACACTTGATCGTCGTGAAGCATTAAAAGATGCTGACTTCGTAACAACGCAGCTTCGCGTAGGTTTATTAGAAGCTCGTGCAAAAGATGAAGCAATCCCATTAAAATATGATGTAATTGGTCAGGAAACGAATGGTCCTGGTGGTTTATTCAAAGCGCTGAGAACGATTCCTGTTATTTTGGATATTTGTAAGGATATGGAGGAGCTTTGTCCGAATGCATGGTTAATTAACTTCGCGAACCCAGCTGGTATGGTAACAGAAGCTGTCCTTCGTTATACAAATATTCAAAGAGTAGTTGGTCTATGTAACGTTCCAATCGGAATCCGCATGGGTCTTGCAAGATTACTTGAAGTAGATGCAAGTCGTGTACACGTTGATTTTGCAGGTTTAAATCATATGGTATACGGACTAGACGTATATTTAGATGGCGTAAGTGTAATGGATCGTGTGTTAGAGCTTGTAACAGATCCAGAAAAGCAAATTACGATGGAAAATATTGCAGCACTTAACTGGGAGCCAGACTTTATTCGCGGTCTTCGTGCAATTCCATGTCCATACCATCGTTATTACTACAAAACACGTGAAATGTTAGAAGAAGAGAAAGAAGCTTCGGTTGAAAAAGGTACACGTGCAGAAGTAGTAAAACAATTAGAAGATGATTTATTCGAGTTATATAAAGACCCGAACTTAGATATTAAACCACCACAATTAGAAAAACGTGGCGGCGCTTATTATAGTGACGCAGCATGTAGCTTAATTACGTCTATTTACAATAATAAAGGTGATATCCAGCCTGTTAATACACGAAACAACGGAACAATTGCAAGCTTACCACATGACTCTGCTGTTGAAGTGAACTGTATTATTACGAAAGAAGGTCCAAAACCAATTGCGGTCGGAGATCTTCCCGTACCAGTTCGCGGTTTAGTACAACAAATTAAATCATTTGAGCGCACAACAATTGAAGCTGCTGTTACAGGAGATTATCATAAAGCGCTGCTTGCTATGACAATTAATCCACTTGTACCATCAGATAAAGTTGCAAAACAAATTTTAGATGAAATGTTGGAAGCACATAAAGAATATCTTCCGCAGTTCTTCAAAAAGGTAGAGAAATAAAGCGGCGCTATTTAGCCCGCTTTTTTTATTCTATTAGGAGGTATTACGATGATTAAGTTAATTGTAAACGCAGATGATTTTGGTCTTACAGAAGGTACAAATTACGGCATTATTGATGGACATATAAATGGACTTGTAAATTCAACGACGATGATGATGAATATGCCAGGAACAGAGCATGCGGTACGCTTAGCAAAAGAATATAACCTACTCGGAGTAGGCGTACATCTCGTATTAACGGCAGGGAAACCTCTTCTTGGAGACGTACCATCACTTGTAAATAGCGATGGATTGTTTCATAAACAAAGCGTCGTATGGGAAGGGAAGCTAAATGCAGAAGAAGTTGAGAGAGAATGGACTGCTCAAATTGAGAAATTCCTATCTTACGGATTAAAACCAACTCATTTAGATAGTCATCATCACGTGCATGGATTACCGATCTTGCACGATGTTCTTGAGAGATTAGCGGCTACATATAATGTTCCAATTCGTCGTTGTGAGGAAGAGCGAGCAGTACGCCCGTTTTCTGACGTGTTTTACAGTGACTTTTACGCGGATGGTGTGACGGAAGATTACTTTGTGAAGTTAAAAGAAAGAGTACAAGGTGAACAAACGGTAGAAATTATGGTTCATCCAGCCTATATTGATCCAGAGCTTGTGAAGCGTTCTTCTTACGTAATGGATCGCGTGAAAGAATTGCGTATTTTAACAGAGAGCGAGTTGCCTGAAGGAATAGAACTTGTGAAGTTTTAATAGAAAAACGACGGCTACATAATGCCGTCGTTTTTTTATTTACAAAATGGATAGAATATATCCGCCAAAGGCTCCGAGTATAACGATAACCCAAGGTGGTGTTTTCCAAAAAGCGAGCAAGCAAAATAGAAGAGATGCAAAAACAAAATCTACAGCGTTCATAATTGTGCTCGTCCAAATAGGATCATAAAAAGCTGCTAATAAAATACCGACAACAGCTGCATTGATTCCAAGTAGTGCGCCTTGTATGTAAGATATTTTTTTCACACTGTCCCAAAATGGTAAAACACCAATAACGAGCAAGAAAGCAGGAAGAAAGATCGCAATTGTTGCGAGTATTGCCCCAAGCGTCCCGTTTAACACAGCTCCTATATAAGAAGCGAATGTAAATAGTGGACCTGGTACGGCTTGTGTTAATCCGTATCCAGTTAGGAACTGTTCTTTCGTCATCATTCCGTTTTGTACGAACTCACCTTCAAGAAGGGGTAGCACGACGTGTCCGCCTCCAAATACAAGTGCGCCAGAGCGATAGAAACTATCAAATAAAGCGATGTAATATGAGAACGGTCTTAATATTGGTAGCAACAGTAATAGTCCGAAGAATAAGATGAGACAAGAAACTGCTATCGTTTTTGAAATAGGTACTTTTATATGTTGAGATTGACTAATTGGTTGGTTGCGATATAAAAACCAGCCGATAAAGCCAGATACTATAATGAGAATGACTTGTGTCCAGCTACTTGGCCATAATAAGGCGATTGCGGCAGTTACAATAGCAATCGTCGCACGATTTCGGTCTGGCGTTAATTTTTGCGCCATTCCCCATATGGCATGAGCAACAATGGCGACTGCTACAAGTTTTAGTCCATGAATCCAGCCAGCACTTCCAAGGGCGAATTGATTAAGGAATGAGGCGAAGAAAACTAAAACAAGCACAGATGGTAAAGTGAATCCAATCCATGAAATAATAGCTCCTAATAATCCACCTCTTAATAATCCAACCCCCATACCGACTTGACTGCTAGCAGGACCAGGAAGGAATTGGCATAGTGCTACTAAATCTCCATAGCTTCGTTCATCCATCCATTTTCTTTTTTGTATGTATTCGTGGTGGAAATAGCCAAGATGGGCGACAGGACCACCAAATGAAGTAAGTCCTAATTTAAATGAGACGAGAAAAATCTCTAATAATGTGTGAAAAGTATATTTGTTATTTTTCAAAACTACCTCCTATAATGCTTTCCTACGTGCATTATACAAGAGAGAGTAAAGAAAAAGGAACGATTCTAATGTAAAGATTGTGTGAATCTTTTCTTCGTAATTAAAACTTGAAAAAGTCATAAATGATTATGTATAAACCATAAAGTAGTAGAAGTAGTGCTGGGAAATTTATATAAGGAGAATGCCTGTATGACAACACATTTCTTTGCGAGGTTAACAGGGAAGAGGGAACTACCTCCTGTAAATACAGAAGCTTATGGTGTAACAGAGTTTATATTTAGTGATGATTTAAAGAAATTACAATATCGGATCATATTGAAAAACATCGAAAAAGTTACATCATGCCAAATTCATTTAGGAAAAGCGGATCAAATTGGTCCAGTGGTTTTAAATTTGTTTGGTCCAATAAAGCAAGGTATTAGTGTAAATGAAGGAGTCGTGACCGGTGTAGTCAATGTGGAGGATTTTGAAGGGCCTTTACAGGGGAGAGCGTTTGATAGCTTACTTCAAGAAATCATTCAGGCGAATGTATATGTAAATGTTTATACGAAGTCTAATAAGAAGGGCGAAATCAGGGGGAGAATCAGAAAAGTAAAGAAGTAGAAAAAAGGCTGTCCATATTTTGGAACAGCCTTTTTTCCTATAAGGTACAAATTTTAGCGGTTATTGTCGGTAAATCGATATATTTAAAAAACTGCTTCGATTAATTTTTTACAGGCTGATTTTTAATGAAGAAGTCCATGATATAAAACACTTCATCATCAGGTATTTGTATTTCAAATGTATTTTCAATTGGTTGTAATGCTTTTTTCACTTTCATATACATCCAGTACTCATCTTGTCTTCGTTTCTCTTTATCTGGATGAGGGAGGAGGCTTTCTCCTTTTTGAAGACGGTCAACCATACAGCTCATATGCAGAATCACACCCATTAAGCTGTCAGGAGTTAGCTGTAAGGAAATTAATTCTTGAATTGTATTTAATGCGTAACGAATTGTTTTAATAAGTAATGCTCCGTCGTTCCGCTGCATTTGTTGTTCCAGAATATCAGCCATTTTTGCATATGTTTCTTCATACGTAATTAATTCTTGAATTGGCTGAATCGCTGTGTAGTTTACAATGTCTTGGAAATGGTATGTTAAGCATGGCACTTGCACATCGAAATTTGTGACGATACAAATAATATTCCGCTCTTTTTTTATGTTCTCAATCATTTTCGTTAAATCTTTTTCATGGACGATACTAATCGGAATAATTTCAATTAAGTCTTTGTCAAATCGCAAATAGTTCTCTAACATTTTTTGAATAGCTAAAGCACTGCCTTCCCCAGTTAAACAAGCTGTTAAAATAACAGACTTCATTGGTGATAGTGGCTTTTTCTTTTCTTCTTGTACGTTTAAGTAAAACGGTGTTAAGTTCTTCACTGTCTCATACAATGCATCTAACGAGTAGCCAAGTTGAGCTTTTCGAGCTGCTTCTAGTGCATGTGGAGTGCTTGTCATGGAAAGAACACGTACCGGAATTTTGAACTCAGTTTCTAATATATCACCAATGTAAGCGAGTGAGCCCATATCGACGAGTAAGAGAAGTCCATTTACATTTTGGAGTGTTTTCATATACACTTTCACACGCTCTAAGAAATCTTTCGGCGATTCATGTAACGGCATATCGATACCGGTTACTTCCTCAATGCCGAGCAGTTCGTTTGCGACGTTTGCCATTTCTGTTGCGATGCCGTTGCCGTGCGCTAATATTAATACTTTTACTTCTGTTTGTGAGGCAGGAATTGGATCAACAACGAAGAACATTGTTAAAAAGCCTGCTTCATCAATAGGCATTGTTATTTGTAATTCGTCCTCCAGTAGTTGAATGCATTGCATAGCTACGGAAAAAGCGTCTTTATATTTCGTACGAATTTGATTTAATTGTGGGTGATGAATTTGTTTCCCAGCTTGCAAACGTTGTAGAGTTGTCTGTACATGTAAGCTTAAAGCGAGAAATACTTTTTCATCAAACGTCTTAGATAAATGCTTTTCAGCAAGTTCCGCAATTCTTTCACATACGGAAACGATATTACGATCCACGATTTTAAAAACATTTTCATGACTTGTTTTTTTAGAAATTTGGTTAAAATATTGTACGAAAAAGCTTTGAATATCATTTTCTATTAGTAATTCTAATTCGTCTTCTTCAATACCGCGAGCTTGAAGTTCTTCGTATTTATAATCAATATAATCGTAAATAGAAGAACGTTTTTCATTCTCTATTTTATGATTACTCCATCCTTCATCACCTGTAAATATAAATGTTTCATTTGGTATTTGGTATAGATGACGGCTCTTTCTTTCAATGAATAGCCCTTCTTTCATATACCAAGGTAAATCTGTACTTGAAACATAGACAGAATCACGTTTCTTTGTCACAAGGTCAGAATAGGCTTTCGCACAGGCAATTTGTACATCTGTTTTTAATTGCCCGATGTTATTGGGGCAATTGTAAAAGACGAAAGCGCGCATTGCATTCGGACTAACGTGAATTTCTTTTCGCAGACGGATTGCTTCATTTGTGAAAAATAGTTGCAGTAAAGCAAATCGTTCTTTATGTGTACGCTCACGAAGTGGTGGCAGCGTAACAGTCATTGGTATACGTCTTGTAAATGTTTTTAATAAAAATGAATTTGGTTCTTCTGTTGTTGCAGTAATGATTAATACTTGTGCTTTACGCTCGTTTTCTGTTTCTCCAAGGCGGCGGTATACCCCGCGGTCAATAAAGGTGAAAAGCATTTCTTGTCCCTCTGGAGGAAGGCGATGTACTTCATCTAAGAAAAGGATCCCTTCATGTGCTTTTTCAATTAACCCTTTTTGATCACTTGCCCCTGTATAAGCTCCTTTTTTAATCCCAAATAACTGCCCCAGTAGTAGCTGTGGATTATTTGCGTAATCGGCACAGTTAAAGACGATAAATGGTGCATTTTTAGGAAGCTGTTCAACTTCAATTGCATATTCGTGCATTAAAGAAGCGAACATAGATTTTCCGACCCCTGTTTCTCCTAGCAGTAAAGTATGCATACCGTTTGGAGGATAGAGAATAGAAGCTTTCGCTTTTTCGATTGCGATTTTAAGGCTTGTATTTTCAATTGCAAATGTATCTAATGAAGTCATTTCCTTTGAATGCGTTTCCAACGAAGCGTTCGTTTCTATATAAAAACGAACAGGGCGCGTATTTGTTTTTAATAAACGTTTATCTTTTACAAGTTTGTTTAAGTCGCTACTTACATTGGCACGATCTAGTTGCAACAGGGTAGCGAGTTCTGATGCGGTTACACCTTCTATATAATTGCCTTCTTGTATTGCGTTAAAAATGAGATCTATTCGTTTCATTTCTATTCACCTCGAAACTTCATCACTATTTAAAATTTTACACAAAAATGGGAAGAGTGGGAAGAGAAAAATAAAACAGCTTTAGCAAATAGGCACTAAAGCTGTTACAATCTTGTGTCTTTCCAAAAGTTCACTTCGAGGTGAGAAGATGGATTATAGGGAAGAAGTTTGTATCCTTGTGACTGTAAGTAATCAATTACTTTAGGCAGTATTTGTACGGTTACACTCGAATCATGCATTAAAATCACTTCGACTTGTTCGTCGCTCTGATTACGTACTCTTTCTAGTATGGCAGAAGGATTGTCATAGCTTTTCCAGTCATATGTATCGATTGTCCAATCCCACATTTTATACTGGGCGGATACAAGTGCATCACGGTAATTCTTTTTTAAGTAAGGCATGCTACCATACGGGACACGAACGAGATGTGAATTTAATTTTGTAACTTGCTGAACAATATTTTGTGTTTGTTCCATTTCTGTAATTAAAGCGGATGGATCACCAGTGTAAAGGCGTTTTACATCGTGTGACATACTGTGAAGTCCGATATAATGCCCCTCTTTAATTAATCGTTGCATTGTTTTTTTATAATGTGGTACTTTTCCACCAATAACAAAGAAAGTTGCTTTTCCGTTCTTTTCCTTTAAGATGTTTAAAATTTGCGTAGTATATTTGTTTGGTCCGTCATCAAATGTTAAGTACGCGATTTTTTGGATAGGAGAGGTAGTTTCAGTATTTGGATGATGTTCAGCAGGGGTCATTGTAGTTGCTCCTGCATGAGATGACGCGTACATAGTAATTGTTAAAAATAAAATAACGTATTGAAATACTCGCTTGATCATAACATTCACCCTCAGTTTGACAATCAAGATGTAAAAAAGAAAATATAATCTTTTTCTTATTATGTATATCTTTCTCCAATAGTGGAGCTCTCAAACAATCTATATTTTGGAAATATAAAATGATGAATAAAAAATAGCATCCTCTTATAAGAAAGAGGATGCTATTTGAATATTTCATAATTGTAAAGGCTATACTACAATTAGTCTTCGCGTTTTTTCACTTTTTTATAAAAGGAAATAAGTGGTTTGTAACGTTCATGTACAAGCCCAATTACTTCAGCAATGATTTCTGTAAAGAAGATTAAAACGAAAAGAAGAATAATGGATAACCATAATGTCGCACTAGAGAAAATGATTGCATTTACACTAAAGAAAATACCGAATGCGTATATAATTAGTACCGTTTTACGATGAGAGAAGCCCATTGCAAGTAAACGGTGATGTAAATGCGATTTATCTGGTGCTGAAATAGGTTTTTTATTTACGATACGACGGATAATTGCAAATGTCGTATCAAATACAGGTACGCCTAAAATAATAACTGGAACGATAAAGCTGAATAACGTTACACTTTTGTATAATCCAAGTAACGATATAACAGAAATACAGTATCCTAAAAATAGCGCGCCTGTATCTCCCATGAAAATTTTTGCTGGATGGAAGTTGTAGAATAAAAATCCAATTGTACTTGCTAATGTAATTAATGCTAGTGGTAAGATAATAGCGGCTCCAGTGCCCCATGGGCTAGTGAAGGCCATATATGCTAGCGTTGCAAGTACGATAGATGAAATACCAGCAGATAACCCATCTAAGCCATCAATTAAGTTGATTGCATTTGTAATACCTACAATCCAAAATACTGTAATTGGATAAGCAAGCCATCCAAGTTCAGTATCCCCGAGGATTGGGATATATAATACTTGCACTAATAATCCACTTTTTACAATCATCATGGCAACTAGTAGTTGTCCACCGAATTTTACCTTCGCAGATAACTCGTACATATCATCTAAAATACCGATGATTACAATGATAATCGCACCTAGCGTTATCGATAACATTCTTTGTTCGTATAAGCCGCCGACAACAAATCCTACAGCTACACCAATAAATATCGCTAACCCGCCAAGACGAGGCATAATCTTTTGATGCACTTTACGAGCGTTTGGCTTATCTGTTGCTCCTATTTTAAAAGCTAACTTAATAACTAAAGGAGTAACGACGAGTACAGTGATGAAAGATGCCAAGATGGCATAAATCACTTGTGAGTCCATTAATACCCCACCCTTTTATAGTCTAACGTAATTTTTTTTAATATATTTATCTGAAAATTATGATGTTTATTTACAGGCTCATAACATATGGTATCACAAAAAGATTAGAATTCAATCTTTTTTTCTTTGTGTGGTAAATGGAAGCGGATAGAATATATGACAATTGTATACAGAATGTTGAATCGTTTGAGAAGGTTAATTGTATTGGACTTTAGAATATGACATTTTCTCTTTTCTCGATAATGAATATTTTTATTTCAGTATTATAAGTGTTACACCTAGAAATGAGTAAGTTCCGTGTTAAAATGTGGGAATTTATCCGCATGAACGGGCAGTAAGGTTCGCACCTCAAAATTCAGTTGGAGAAAAGAAGTTAGGTGGGGATCTTAATTCCTGTAAAAGCCTGATTGGTTTAACTAATAATTAGTCGATGATGGATGCCCCTTACTGAATAAAGTTTCATTTTATATTCTTACATGTAATTTTACAAAAACTTAAAAAAGAATGGAAAAAGTAATTCATATAATAAAGAAGTAAAAGAGTTTTCTCATTTTTAATGTGAGAGGGGGAAGCACAGGGAGAATTCTATGTATTCGTATATTTTCTATTGTATATTCCTGTGCGAAAAGGAAATGAAAATTACGATAATAGGTACCGGATACGTTGGATTAATTACAGGAGTAGGATTGGCAATGTTAGGCCATTCAGTCACATGTTTTGATATAAATGATGAGAAAATTGAACGGATAAAGCAAGGAGATCTGCCTATTTATGAAGCGGGTTTATATGAATTAATAAATGATGCATGTGAGAATGATTGTTTAACTTTTACAACAAGTAGAGTAAAAGCATTTTACGATGCAGAATTTATATTTATTGCAGTTGGAACGCCATCTTTATTAGATGGGACAGCGGATTTAACATATATTCGAAGTGCTTGTGACGATATTGGAACATATGCGACGAATGACATTATTGTCGTTACGAAAAGTACGGTTCCTGTAGGTACAAATGATGTTATGAGGGGATGGATTGAGGAGAAATTACAAAATAGATATGAATTACATATCGTATCGAATCCGGAATTTTTACGGGAAGGTTCAGGGATTTACGATTTTTTTCAGGGAGATCGTATTGTAATTGGAGCAGATAATGAGGAAGCGGCACGAAAAGTGGAGAATTTGTATAGTGAATTACGCTTAAAAACGTATGTTACAAATATAAAAAGTGCAGAGATGATTAAATATGCATCGAATGCTTTTTTAGCGACAAAAATTAGTTTTATCAATGAAATTTCAAATATATGTGAGAAGGTAGGAGCCAATGTATTAGACGTTGCACAAGGGATGGGAATGGATAAGAGAATTGGAGCGTCTTTTTTAAATGCGGGCATTGGTTATGGGGGTTCGTGTTTTCCGAAAGATACGAAAGCCCTTGTGCAAATTGCAGGGAATGTGGCGCATGATTTTCGCTTGTTAAAAGCAGTCATTGAAGTGAATAATAAACAACAGTTGTTATTGATTGAGAAAGCGAAGAAAGTATTAAATATGAACAAGAAGCGGATTGCGGTGCTAGGAGCGGCATTTAAACCGAATACTGATGATATAAGAGACGCACCGTCCCTTATTATGATGCAAGAATTAATTCATATAGGTGCGGATGTAGTTCTATATGACCCAAAAGCGATTCCAAATATGAAAAATATCTTTGGAGAGACTATACAATATAGCGAATGTATAGATGAATCGATTAGAGGAGCGAGTGCGGCTTTTATCATGACAGAATGGGAGGCTATCCGAGCTTATCCGTTAGAAAAGTACGCACAACTTATGAGAGAACCTATTTTATTAGATGGAAGAAATTGTTATAATGTTGAGGATGTCAAGAAGCAAGAGATAGATTATTATTCGGTTGGAAGAGAAAGTATTTGTAAGAGGGACTTTTCCGTTATTCGTTAAAAAGGCATGTATTCATGTATATTCTTATATGTCATAATAGAAGTTGTAACTAGTGAAAGAAAAGAGGCAATGAAATGACTGAACGTTTAAAAGTAATGACAATTTTCGGGACACGTCCAGAAGCAATTAAAATGGCACCTCTTGTGTTAGAGTTGCAAAAACATCCAGAAAAAATTGAGTCGATTGTGACTGTAACAGCGCAACATCGTCAAATGTTAGACCAAGTATTAAGTATCTTTGGAATTACGCCAGATTTCGATTTGAATATTATGAAAGACCGCCAAACTTTAATTGATATTACAACGCGTGGTTTAGAAGGTTTGGATAAAGTAATGAAAGAAGCAAAGCCGGATATTGTACTTGTACATGGTGATACAACGACAACATTTATTGCAAGTTTAGCTGCTTTCTACAATCAAATTCCAGTAGGTCATGTTGAAGCAGGACTTCGTACATGGGATAAATATTCTCCATACCCAGAAGAGATGAATCGCCAATTAACAGGTGTCATGGCAGATCTTCATTTCTCACCTACAACAAAATCAGCAACGAACTTACAGAAAGAAAATAAAGATGAGTCACGCATTTTCATAACAGGAAATACAGCGATTGACGCACTAAAAACGACTGTAAAAGAAACATATAGTCATCCTGTACTAGAGAAACTTGGAAACGATCGTCTTGTACTTATGACAGCTCACCGCCGTGAAAACTTAGGAGAGCCAATGCGTAATATGTTCCGTGCAATTAAACGTCTTGTTGATAAGCATGAAGACGTACAAGTTGTGTATCCGGTTCATATGAACCCAGTTGTTCGTGAGACAGCGAATGATATTTTAGGCGATCATAGCCGTATTCATTTAATTGAGCCGCTAGATGTAATTGATTTCCACAATGTTGCAGCTCGTTCATACTTAATGTTAACTGATTCTGGTGGTGTACAAGAGGAAGCGCCGTCACTTGGTGTACCGGTTCTTGTTCTTCGTGATACAACAGAGCGCCCAGAAGGTATTGAAGCAGGTACATTGAAATTAGCAGGAACAGACGAAGAGACAATCTTTGGTCTTGCTGATGAGTTGTTATCAGATAAAGAAGCTCATGATAAGATGTCAAAAGCATCTAATCCTTACGGTGATGGCCGTGCATCAGAGCGCATTGTAGAAGCAATTTTACAACACTTTAATAAGTAAATAAAAAAGAGCCAAATCATATGCGATTTGGCTCTTTTTGTTATTGCTGATTTCTCATAATCCACTCTGCATGAGCATTCGTAGAAGGAGGTGGTTCAGTTGGTGTTTTGTTCTGATTCGTTTCTTTCTTTGCTTTTTCGTCAGAGTTAGAATTTGAAGAAGGATTTGATTCGGTTTTTGTAGTCGGATTTTCTTGAGTGTTTGCTGTTTCTCCTAATTCTTTTTTAATTTCGTTACGTACTGTCTCTACACCGATTGGATCTGGAAGGAAGTAATAAATACCACCTATTTTTTTGTCTTCTCCTTCAAGCTTGAATGTTTGCATTGTAGAAGGATCAAACCCAGAAAGTTTATTGTAAAGAGCAAGGCCATCTGAAATAGGAATGTCAGTTTTTATATATTTTCCAACTACTGCCGTTAAATCTTTAATTTTAAATACGGTAGAGGTGGAATTTAGTTTTTGAGCAACAGCAGCTAGTAGTTGTCTTTGTCTAGTAGCACGACCATAATCGCCATTTGGATCTTGCTTTCGCATACGAACGTAAGCGAGTGCTTCTTCACCATTTAATTCTTGTTGTCCTTGCTTAAATTCGATTTTTTTGTAGTAATCCACGTCTGAACGCTCCCAAAAATCGAAGGGGACATCAACAGTAACACCGCCAACAGCATCAACAATACCTTTAAATCCTTGGAAATCAATTTTAAGATAATGGTCTACAGGCACTTTTAGAAAACCTTCGACAGTTTTGATTGCCATTTCTTCTCCGCCGTAAGCGTGCGCAGCGTTAATTTTGTCCTCTTTGTTCTTACCAACAATTGGAACGCGACTATCACGAGGGATACTCATAAGCGAAATCTTTTTAGTTTTAGGATTGACGGTCGCAAACATTAATGAATCGGTACGACCGTTTTGACCGTCCGTTGCATAATCTTCTATACCCATAATGAGGAGTGTAAAAGGCTCCTTTGTAATTTCTACATCTTCGGTTCTCAAATCCGATTTTTCACGAGTAAAACCACTATACATCCCCATGAGAGAAGAGTAGGAATTTAATATATAAAGTCCTACACCACCAAATAAAAATACGAAAATAAGGAAGTAGAAAAACTTTCTTCTTCGTTTCTTTTTTATTCTGCTATTTTGGAGATGATAATAACGTTCTTCCATATATAATCTCCTTAGTTCATTTGTAGGAAAGTAATTCACTACATTAATCTTTAAAGGTGAGGATGTAGTTATTCTTAGATAACATTTTGTTCTAAGTACAACATATCTCCTTCTGTAATTGTACATTTCCCATTTGTTAACTCAATCATCCAATCTGTGAATGCTTGTTTTCCGTCTTCTTCTACATACGTATCAAATGTGACATTTTCGAGATAATGTATATCTTTAATGGCATATTTCGAATTACGTAATTCATTTTCAATTTTGCCAAGTAATGTGTAATCAATTTCGGTCTGCATAACACGCATCAGTTTTCGCTGAACAACACCGACATGATTAATGCCTTCGCTTGTACATTTTCCATATGCGCGAATTAATCCACCTGCGCCAAGTTTGATGCCACCAAAATAGCGTGTAACGACAACGACGGTATCTTTTAAACCGCGTTTTTTTAGTACCTCTAACATAGGTACGCCAGCTGTGCCGCTAGGTTCTCCATCATCATTTGCTTTTTGGATTTGATCTTGTTCGCCAATCAAATACGCAGAACAATTATGTGTGGCATTCCAATTTTGTTTTTTTATTTTTTGTATAAATTCTTGAGCTTCTGCTTCGGTTGTAGCTCTGCTAACATAACAAATAAATCTTGATTTTTGAATGACAATTTCGTGCTTACCGTAGTCTTTGATTGTTAAATATTGTAATAACACTCGTATACGCCCCTATCTACCAAAATGACTAGTACTTTACATTTTAAAAGCGAGCGTTTTTATATTCAAACATTTTTTATAAATAAGTTGAAATTTTTGGTGAGTATTTCACCTTTTTGTTGTAATTTGTCGAGATGGTAAGTATTATTTCAAATCGGCGTTTTCATGTATGGATGCACCATTTTTAGTTTTCGTGTAAACTTAGGGAATAAAAACTTTTTTATAAGGCAGGTACGCAAATGAAAACAGCTATTGTTACTGATAGTACAGCATATATACCGAAGCATATTCGTGATGAACTCAATATATATATGATTCCATTAAACGTTGTGTTTGGAACGGAATCTTATCAAGAAGAAGCTGAAATTTCAGTAGATGATTTCTATGTAAAAGTACGTGAGCAAGAAGAACTTCCGAAAACTTCTCAGCCAGCAATCGGAAAGTTTGTTGAGTTATTTGAAGAACTATCTAAGGATTATGATGCGGTTATTAGCATTCATCTTTCAAGTGGGATTAGTGGTACATATCAAACGGCAACGACAGCCGGGCAAATGGTAGAGGGTATTGATGTATATACGTACGACTCTGAAATTAGTTGTGAAGTACAAGGATTCTATGTACGTGAAGGTGCAAAGCTAGCAAGCGAAGGAAAAGATCCGAAAGAGATCGTTGCCCGTTTTGATGAAATGAAGAAAACGATGGACGCTTATTTTGTAGTGGATGATTTACATCATTTACAACGTGGAGGACGATTAAATAGTGCACAAGCTTTCATTGGTAGTTTGTTACAAGTGAAGCCCGTTTTATATTTTAGAGATAAAATCATTATTCCATTTGAAAAGATTCGTACACGTAAAAAAGCGTTAAAACGAATTGTTGAAATTTTTGATGAGCAAGCAAGTCAAGGTGTACCTATGGAAGCAGTTATCATTCATGCACAACGTGAAGAGGAAGCGAATGAATGGAAGGCAGAATTAGAAGCAAAATATCCTCATGTTACAATCCGCACAGGTTATTTCGGTGCTGTAATTGGTACGCATTTAGGTGAAGGTGCACTAGGTCTTGGATGGTATACGAAGTAATAAAATATAAAAAGCTCTCTTTTTGAAGAGGGTTTTTTTACGGATATTTTACGTGTAGTTGACAAGTTAATATTTGGAAATTATAAAATGTGCGTAAAATAAAATAATGAGGAAAGTTTTATAACTTACTTTTTACAAGAAACTATATTATAATAGAAGAGAGGTGAAACATATGGAGCATAATTCTTGTTTATGTCCAAAGTTTGAGTCAGCTTTTACTTTGCTTAGTAAAAAATGGACGGGCTTAATTATTAAATCTTTGCTTGAAGAGTCAAAACGTTTTAGAGAAATCGCAGATATTATACCGAATATGAGCGATCGTATGTTATCAGAGCGTTTAAAGGAATTGGAAAGCGAAGGCATTGTAGTTCGTAATGTTTATCCGGAAGTACCAGTTCGAATCGAGTACGGCTTAACTGAAAAAGGGAAAGCATTAGAAAGTGTTATGGATGAAGTCCAAAAGTGGGCTGAGCAGTGGATGAAATAACGTTTTGATTTCATTCGTATTAGTGTATGTAACAAAACGTAAGGGAAACCTTGCGTTTTTTCTTTGCTTATAAAAAGCTTTTAAAATTCTACACATATATACAAAAATATGCATATTTTGCGATAGAGTTACATATAATATTACATTTGTTTTACAATAGCGTAACATTAGCAAAAAAAATCCCGAATTATGGTATAAATTTTATAGGTTATATACGGAAAAAAGACAAAAGAAAGCGGTGTAAAAAATAAAATGAAAAAGCTAAAAATGGCATCTTGCGCATTAGTTGCAGGGTTAATGTTTTCAGGACTAACACCAAATGTATTTGCAGAAGATAAAATTTCTGACGTGAAATCACAAATTAATACACAAAATGACACTTTACATAAACAACAACAAGAACGTGATGTATTACAAAAACAAATGAATGACTTAAACAAAACAATTCAAGGTTTGGATAAATCTGTTCAAGAGAATGCTTCAAAACTTGATGAAACAACGAAAAAAGTTGCGGATACTGAGCAATTAATCGAAAATAAAAATAAAGATATTGCAGAACTACAAACGAAAATTGCAAAACGTGAAGAGTTATTAAGAAAACGTTTAGTTGCACTTCAAGAACAACCAAATACGAACGTTGTAACAGAAGTTCTTGTAAACTCTAAAAACGTTGCAGATTTAGTTGATCGTTTAACTTCTGTTTCTAAAATTCTTGAGTCTGACGAAGATATCATGAAAACACAACAAGAAGATCAAGCGAACGTGAAAAAAGATGTTGAAACGGTAAAAACAAAGCAAAAAGAATTAAAAGAAGCACAAGCTCAAATTGAAACTGCTAAGAAAGAACTTGACGCTGAAAAAGCGAAAAAATCAACAGCAGTAAATGATTTAAGCGGTAAAATGGATACAGTTGTAACTTCAATGACAAGTACGGAAAGTCAATTGAAAGATCTTGAAAAACAAGCACTACAATTACAACGTATTGCTGAACAAGAAGCACAAGAAAAAGCTGCACAAGAAGCTGCTGCTCAAAAACAAGCAGAACAAGCTGCTAAAGATGCGCAAGCGCCTACAGCACAAGCACCAGCAGAGCAAGCTGCACCTGCAGCACCAGCAAACAATGGTGGACAAGCTCAAAAAGAAGAGACTAAAAAGGAAGAACCTAAAAAAGAAGAACCTAAAAAAGAAGAACCTAAAAAAGAAGAGAAAAAAGCAGAACCAACACCAGGCCCAGCTCCAGCTCCTGGCGTAATTGGTAAAGCACAACAATACTTAGGTATGCCATATGTTTGGGGAAGTGCATCTCCATCAAACGGTGGTTTTGACTGTAGTGGATTTATTTCTTACGTCTTCGGTGTAGGACGTCAAGATGTTAATGGTTACTGGAATTCAGTTTCTAAAGTAAGTAGCCCACAACCTGGAGATTTAGTATTCTTCCAAGGTACTTATAAACCAGGTCCATCTCACATCGGTATTTACGTTGGTAATGGCCAAATGATTCATGCTGGTGATAAAGGGATTGCTTACGCTAGCTTAAGCAGTAGCTACAACCAAAAACATTTCTTAGGATACGGTAGATTCTAGGATTTATAAACGAATAAAACATGTGTATAAAGTCGATAGCTTACTATTTTATAAGTAGGTTATCGGCTTTTTTGATTTTTTACGAGATTATGAGAAGGGTTTATAGTAGTGATGGAGGTGGTTGCTGATGTTAGCAGGGAAACAGTTACTATTAGAGGAACTCTCTTCAGATTTACGGGATACATTACAAGATTTGAAAAAGAAGAGAGAGGTCGTATGTGTACAAGGTGTAAAAAAGAAAGCTTCTAAATATATGTGTCAGCGCTGCGGAAATATAGAGCAGCGATTATTTGCGTCATTTTTATGTAAAAGGTGCAGTAAAGTATGTACGTATTGCCGGAAGTGTATAACGATGGGAAGAGTTAGTGAATGTGCTGTACTCATTCGTGGGATCGCTGAAAGAAAAGGAGAAAAAGGTATAAATTCGTTACAGTGGAACGGGACCTTGTCTACTGGTCAGGATTTGGCAGCACAAGGTGTTATAGAAGCTATTAAGAAGAAAGACTCTTTTTTTATTTGGGCTGTGTGCGGGGCTGGAAAAACTGAAATGCTATTTTACGGTATGGAAGAGGCATTGCGAAAAGGAGAAAGGGTTTGTATCGCAACGCCAAGAACAGATGTTGTACTGGAATTAGCACCGAGATTACAAGAAGTGTTTCCACATATAAATGTAGCTGCTTTATACGGAGGGAGTGTAGACCGGGACAAAGATGCAGCGTTAGTCGTTGCAACTACGCATCAACTGTTACGTTACTATAGAGCGTTTCATGTCATGATTGTAGATGAGATAGATGCCTTCCCGTATTATGCGGATCAAATGTTGCAGTATGCAGTGCAACAAGCGATGAAAGAGAAAGCAGCGCGTATTTATTTAACTGCAACTCCAGATGAAAAGTGGAAGCGTAATTTCAGAAGCGGGAAACAAAAAGGTATCATTGTCTCTGGACGATACCATCGTCATCCGTTACCAGTTCCTCTATTTTGCTGGTGCGAAAATTGGAAGAAAAGTCTCCACCATAAAAGAATTCCTCGAGTGTTACTACAATGGTTAAAAATGTACGTAAGCAAAAAGTATCCCATTTTTTTATTTGTTCCTCATGTGCGATATATAGAAGAATTGAGCCTGATATTGAAAACTTTGGATCCTAGAATCGATGGTGTACATGCAGAAGATCCGATGAGAAAAGAAAAAGTAGCAGCTTTCAGAAAGGGAGAAATTCCGTTATTAGTTACAACGACAATTTTAGAGAGAGGAGTAACTGTGAAGAATTTACAAGTTGCGGTGTTAGGGGCGGAAGAAGAAATCTTTTCAGAAAGTGCGCTTGTACAAATTGCAGGCCGAGCAGGTCGTAGTTTTGAAGAACCTTATGGCGAGGTCGTTTATTTTCATTGCGGTAAGACAGAGGCGATGGTACGCGCGAAAAGGCATATTCAAAGTATGAACAAAAGGGCGAAAGAACAAGGATTAATCGATTAATGCATTGTCTACTTTGCGATGAGTATATGTTGGAAACAGTTAGTTGGTACACCTTCTTTGTAAAGTCTCACAAAAAATATATATGTGATAGGTGTGAGCGGAAACTTTCCTATATTATAGGAGAGATTTGCATGGAGTGTGGGCGACCTTTAGAGGACTTGACTTCCGAATATAAAGAAAATGATATTTGTGTGGATTGCGTAAGGTGGATAAATGAGGAGAATTATCGTCCTTTAAAAAATCGTTCTTTGCACGTGTACGATGATGAGATGAAAGAAATATTAGCACAGTTTAAGTTCCGGGGGGATGCGGAGTTGGTTCGTATTTTTCATCGATCCTTTCGGGAACTATTTCAAAAGTATTTTACGGATGTTTCAAGTGTTATTGCTGTTCCGCTTAGTAGGGAACGGGAATATGAACGTGGTTTTAATCAGGCAGAGTTATTAGCAGCTTGTTTGCCTGTCAAAATTTCTTATCCCTCATTAAGAAGAAGGGAAACAGAAAAGCAAAGTAAGAAGACACGTAAAGAAAGGCTTTCGGGAAGTAATCCTTTTTATTTTCAGGGAGAAGATATGTTTCATGATCAACATATCTTACTCGTTGATGATGTATATACGACAGGAATTACAGTTAGACAAATTGGAAGTCTTTTATACGATAGAGGAGCAAGGGAAGTTTCTAGTTTGACGCTTTGTAGAAGTTGATCTGTAACTGTCGAAAGGGATAATAAAAAGACGATAAGTCTTCTTTGACTTCGTAAGTTGTCATTCGTTATAGTCAAAGTATGGGGCGAATGCCCTGATTTTTAGAGTGAAGGGAATGGAATGAACATGCAAGGAAGAGTGAAATGGTTCAATGCAGAAAAGGGATTTGGGTTTATTGAGCGTGAAGATGGTGATGATGTGTTTGTTCATTTTTCTGCTATTCAACAAGATGGATATAAGTCATTAGAAGAAGGGCAACAAGTTGAGTTTGACATTGTAGATGGAGCACGTGGACCACAAGCAGCTAATGTTGTAAAACTGTAGGAATATTGTTTTTGGGAAGAGAGAGCTGCGTTTGTGGCAACGTTATATATATGGTAGAACCTCTTGTTTTTTGCAAGGGGTTTTTGTTATGAATCAAGTTGTCAAAAAGTTGTTTCTTTTCTGTAACGAATTGTCCACAGTTATATTCGTTATTCACGATGTTAATAGGATAAAATAAAGATAGAAACGATGCATCTTTTCATTTCAACAAAAAACGATAAAAAAATCGCAATTCCACTAATTTTTTTAAAAAAGTTAGAAGGAGTTTTTAAGCCAATGTCGAAATTATAGTACATAGGCTTGAAAGGAGGAATTCATCTATGAAATTCAACATTCGTGGTGAAAATATTGAAGTAACTCCAGCATTAAAGGAATATGTAGAGAAAAAACTAAGTAAGTTAGAGCGTTATTTTGATACATTCCCAGAGATTAAAGTTAATTTAAAAGTATACTCTGACAAGCAACGTGTCGAGGTAACAATTCCGTTTACTGATTTATTACTTCGTGCAGAAGAAACTAATAGCGATATGTACGCTGCTATCGATTTAGTAGTTGATAAACTTGAGCGACAAATTCGTAAACATAAAACAAAGGTAAATCGTAAGTTACGTGAGAAAGGTTCTATGAAAACGAACTTTATCCTTCCAGAAGCAGTAGCTGTTCTGGATGCGGTAGAAGAGGATGAATTAGAACTTGTACGTACAAAACGATTTGATTTAAAACCGATGGACGTTGAAGAAGCGATCCTACAAATGGATATGCTAGGACATAATTTCTTCGTCTTCACAAATGCTGATACAAATGAAACTAATGTTGTATACGGCCGTAAAGATGGGAAATATGGTTTAATCGAAACTAAATAATAATTCAAAAGCGCAGCCGAAATGGCTGCGCTTTTTTTGCTGAAAATAGATTTTTTTTAAAAGTTTTCTTAATTTAGAACGAGACATTCGGCCGATTGTTGTCATAGTTATAAGACAAGTGTTACAATTATCATTAGGTATATACAGTTTAGTTTTTTTAATTAGGAGAAAAATTGGCATAACATACATTTGATTTTTATAACGACTGATTGTAATAGAAAAAGAAAAAACAATCGGAAGTTTTATTTTAATAAAAAAGAGGAGCGTATTTCCTATGATCGGTATTTTAAAAAAGGTATTTGATGTAAATCAACGCCAAATTAAACGTATGCAGAAGACAGTTGAGCAAATTGATGCATTAGAATCATCTATTAAGCCACTAACAGATGAACAATTAAAAGGAAAGACGCTTGAATTTAAAGAACGTCTAACAAAAGGTGAGACAGTAGATGATCTACTTCCAGAAGCTTTTGCAGTTGTTCGCGAAGCTGCGACTCGTGTTCTTGGAATGCGTCCGTATGGCGTGCAGTTAATGGGTGGTATTGCCTTACATGAAGGGAATATCTCTGAGATGAAAACGGGTGAAGGTAAAACATTAACATCTACATTACCTGTATATTTAAATGCTTTAACAGGAAAAGGTGTTCACGTTGTTACAGTCAATGAATACTTAGCACAACGTGATGCGAGCGAAATGGGACAACTTCATGAGTTCCTAGGCTTAACAGTAGGAATTAACTTAAACAGCATGTCACGCGAAGAGAAACAAGAGGCTTATGCTGCTGATATTACGTATAGCACAAATAATGAGCTTGGATTCGATTACTTACGTGACAACATGGTTTTATATAGAGAACAGTGCGTTCAGCGTCCACTTCATTTTGCTATTATCGATGAAGTCGATTCTATTTTAGTCGATGAAGCACGTACGCCGCTTATTATTTCGGGACAAGCTCAAAAATCAACAGAGCTATACATGTTTGCAAATGCATTCGTTCGTACATTAGAAAATGAAAAAGAGTATTCATTTGATGTGAAAACGAAAAATGTAATGTTAACTGAAGATGGTATTACGAAAGCAGAGAAAGCTTTCCATATTGAAAACTTATTCGATTTAAAACATGTCGCACTTCTTCACCATATTAATCAGGCGCTTCGTGCACACGTTGTTATGCATCTTGATACAGATTATGTTGTACAAGAAGGCGAAATCGTAATTGTAGACCAATTCACTGGTCGTCTTATGAAAGGTCGTCGTTATAGCGAAGGTTTGCACCAAGCTATTGAAGCAAAAGAAGGCGTAGAAATTCAAAATGAAAGTATGACACTCGCAACAATTACGTTCCAGAACTATTTCCGTATGTATGAAAAGTTATCTGGTATGACTGGTACAGCGAAAACGGAAGAAGAAGAATTCCGTAGTATTTACAATATGAATGTTATCGTAATTCCAACGAATAAAGATATTATTCGTGATGACCGTGCTGATTTAATCTTCAAATCAATGGAAGGCAAATTCAATGCAGTTGTTGAGGATATTGTAAATCGTCATAAACAAGGGCAACCTATTCTTGTCGGTACAGTTGCAATTGAAACGTCAGAGCTTATTTCAAAAATGTTAACACGTAAAGGTGTACGCCATAACATTTTAAACGCGAAAAACCATGCGCGTGAAGCAGATATCATTGCAGAAGCTGGTATGAAAGGTGCTGTAACGATTGCGACGAATATGGCTGGTCGTGGTACGGATATTAAGCTTGGAGACGATATTAAAAACGTTGGTCTAGCAGTTATCGGTACAGAGCGTCACGAAAGCCGTCGTATTGATAATCAGTTACGTGGTCGTGCTGGTCGTCAAGGGGACCCTGGTGTAACGCAGTTCTACTTGTCTATGGAAGATGAACTAATGCGCCGATTCGGTTCTGACAATATGAAAGCGATGATGGATCGTCTTGGTATGGATGATTCACAGCCGATTGAAAGTAAAATGGTTTCTCGTGCGGTAGAATCTGCACAAAAACGTGTAGAAGGAAATAACTATGATGCACGTAAGCAGTTACTGCAGTACGATGATGTACTTCGTCAGCAACGTGAAGTTATTTACAAACAGCGTCAAGAAGTAATGGATTCTGAGAACTTACGCAGTATTATTGAAGGTATGATGAAATCTACAGTAGAACGTGCTGTTGCGCTTCATACACAAGAGGAAATTGAAGAAGATTGGAACATTAAAGGTCTTGTTGACTACTTAAATGCCAACCTTCTGCAAGAAGGCGATATAAAAGAAGAAGAGTTACGTCGTCTTGCTCCAGAGGAAATGAGCGAGCCAATTATCGCGAAATTAATAGAGCGTTACAACGACAAAGAAAAGCTTCTGCCAGAAGAGCAAATGCGTGAGTTCGAAAAAGTTGTTGTATTCCGTGTAGTAGATACGAAATGGACAGAGCATATTGATGCGATGGATCACCTTCGTGAAGGTATTCATTTACGTGCTTACGGTCAAATTGATCCACTTCGTGAGTATCAAATGGAAGGATTCGCAATGTTCGAGTCAATGATTGCTTCTATTGAAGAGGAAATTTCTCGTTATATTATGAAAGCTGAAATTGAACAAAACTTAGAGCGTCAAGAAGTTGTTCAAGGTGAAGCTGTTCATCCATCTAGCGATGGCGAAGAAGCGAAGAAAAAACCAGTTGTAAAAGGTGACCAAGTAGGCCGCAACGATTTATGTAAATGTGGTAGCGGTAAAAAATATAAAAACTGCTGTGGTATCGGGAAGTAATACAGGGCGGTAGCCCAGATTGCTTTGCAAAATTTTACATCAAAAATGTATAATTAAGAAAGTTTAAACTCTCTCCGTCATAAGTGGAGAGAGTTTCCCTTGTTTTCATAAGAAAGTAACAGCAATTACATAGAGGTGAAGGAAATGGAATTAGTAGAAATTAGACAAGAATTAGAGAAAATGGCTAAGCGATTAGCGGCTTTTAGGGGGTCTCTTTGACCTTCCTACTAAGGAGAAACAAATTGCAGATTTAGAAGAGACAATGATGGGTGCAGGATTTTGGGATGACCAACAAGGCGCACAAGCTGTAATTAACGAAGCTAATGCACTGAAAGAGATGGTTGGAAAGTTCCGTCAGTTAGATGAGACATTTGAAAATTTAGAAATCACGCATGAGCTTTTAAAAGAAGAGTATGATGAAGATTTACATGAGGAGCTTGAATCAGAAGTGAAAGGTTTAATTCAAGAAATGAATGAGTATGAGCTTCAGTTACTACTAAGCGATCCTTATGATAAAAATAACGCTATTTTAGAATTACACCCAGGTGCTGGTGGAACAGAGTCACAAGACTGGGGTTCTATGTTATTACGTATGTACACACGTTGGGCTGAAAAACGTGGGTTTAAAGTAGAAACGGTTGACTACTTACCAGGTGATGAAGCTGGTATTAAGAGTGTTACTTTATTAATTAAAGGTCATAACGCTTACGGTTATTTAAAGGCAGAGAAAGGTGTACATCGTCTTGTACGTATTTCGCCATTCGATTCTTCAGGCCGTCGTCATACATCGTTCGTATCTTGTGAAGTTGTACCTGAGTTCAATGATGAAGTTGAAATCGAAATACGTTCAGAAGACTTAAAAGTTGATACGTACCGTGCAAGTGGTGCAGGTGGACAGCATATTAATACGACAGACTCAGCAGTTCGTATTACACATACACCAACAAACACAGTTGTAACATGTCAGTCAGAGCGTTCACAAATTAAAAACCGTGAGCACGCGATGAAAATGTTAAAAGCGAAATTATACCAAAAGAAATTAGAAGAGCAACAAGCGGAGTTAGATGAAATTCGCGGTGAACAAAAAGAAATCGGATGGGGTAGCCAAATTCGTTCTTACGTATTCCACCCGTATTCTCTTGTGAAAGACCACCGTACAAATACAGAGGTTGGTAACGTACAAGCAGTTATGGATGGAGAAATTGATCCATTTATTGATGCTTACTTACGTTCTCGCATCTAATAAGCGAAAAAAAGCCAACAAAGTTGTCGGCGTATGCTGAGGATAATCGAGGATATAAAGAATTTGATTTTATTTCTATAGATGAAATAAAGGGGAAGAGAAGTTGGAAACGACAACTTCTCTTTTTGATGAGATTATATGTAGCATACAATGTTGTATATTGTATTGTAAAAAGTAGAGAATAGTAAAACAGAGCGCCAATAGAGTAAGACTTTAACAGAACTTTTCTGATTTTCTGTTCAACAAGAATTCTTTATAGAAGTTTTTACGTTGTTCACAGAATCGAAACAACTTATGAAAGCTTTATATTATCAGGGTTCTTACTGTATTTTTGAAAAATATGAAATATACCTTAGTTTTTCTATATAAAGATAATGCTTATAATGAAAATGAGTGTGTTAGGAATGAAAAGAATATCAACAATGGGGAGCGATAGAAGTGAAAAAGAAATTGTTGGCTATTGCGTTAGGAACATCAGTCGTTTTTGCTTTAGGAGCATGTGGAAATAAAGAAGAGAGTAAGCCTTCGAAACAATCTGCAAGCACAGATAGCGCAGAGCAAATTTACCAAAAAAGTTGTATAGGTTGTCATGCGAAAGATTTATCGGGAGCAACTGGGCCGGATTTACGAAAAGTGGGACAGAAATATGATGCAGCAGAGATTGAAAAGATTATTGAAAAAGGTCGCGGTTCCATGTCACCAGGAATTATTCAAGGTGCGGATGCGAAAAAAGTAGCTGAGTGGTTAGCTGAACATAAATAAAAAGGGTGAACTGGACGGGTTGGTTATATAATCTTATCCCAAAATGATTTTGGGTAAGAACTATGACGACTCGTTTCTTTTTTTTTGGTGTAACATAACTGTAACAAAAATGTATCCGAACTGGAAACCGTTTGATGTTACAATGAGGTTTGTAGAAATTTGCTGAAATATATTACATAGTAGTATTGCTTATAAAAAGATTGTAAGTAGACTACCTTCAACAAGAGTGGTTAAGCGAGAATAAAAGGTTATCTTTTATTTTCAGATGTACAGAAAAGTATTTCGAAAAAAATCATTAAGTATTGGGTGATAAATAATGATAAAAATGACGAATGTTTATAAGGAGTACCCGAATGGTATGAAAGCCATCGCTGGTCTCACAGTTAACATTAAACAAGGTGAGTTTGTATACGTAGTTGGACCGAGTGGAGCCGGGAAATCTACATTTATTAAAATGATGTATCGTGAAGAGAAGCCATCTACAGGATCAATTAATGTAAATGGGCTTGTTATTGAAACATTAGCAGAAAGAGATGTTCCATATTTCCGTCGTCAATTAGGCGTAATTTTCCAAGATTTTAAATTACTACCTAAGTTAACGGTATATGAGAATGTTGCGTTTGCCTTAGAAGTAATTGAAGAAGAAAAAGAAGCCATTCGTGAGCGTGTAACAGAAGTTTTAGGTCTTGTAGGTCTTGAAGATCGTGCAGACGCACTTCCAAGTGAACTTTCGGGCGGAGAGCAGCAACGTGTTGCGATTGCAAGAGCGATTGTTAATAGACCAAAGGTTGTAATTGCCGATGAGCCAACAGGTAACTTAGATATTGAAACAGCTCTTGATATTATGAAGATTTTTACGCGTATTAACGAGCGTGGTACAACGATTGTTATGGCGACACATAACTCAGATATCGTAAATACAATTCGTCATCGTGTAATCGCGATTGAAGGCGGAAAAATTGTTCGAGATGAGATTGAGGGAGGATACGGATATGAAGGCTAAGACCCTTAGTCGACATTTGCGAGAAGGTGTAAAGAATCTATCACGTAACGGATGGATGACGTTTGCTTCTGTTAGTGCAGTAACAGTTACATTATTACTTGTAGGTGTCTTTTTAACAGCGATTATGAATATGAACCATTTTGCGACGAAAGTAGAGCAAGATGTAGAAATTCGTGTACACATTGATCCAGCAGCAAAAGAAGCTGATCAAAAGAAATTAGAAGATGATATGAGTAAGATTGCAAAAGTAGAATCTATTAAATATTCTTCTAAAGAAGAAGAGCTAAAACGCTTAATTAAAAGCTTAGGTGATAGCGGAAAAACGTTTGAGTTATTTGAACAAGATAACCCACTTAAAAACGTATTCATTGTAAAAGCAAAAGAACCAACAGATACAGCGACAATCGCGAAAAAGATTGAGAAAATGCAGTTTGTAAGTAATGTTCAATACGGTAAAGGTCAAGTTGAGAAATTATTTGATACTGTAAAAACAGGACGTAATATCGGGATTGCGTTAATTGCAGGTCTTTTATTCACAGCGATGTTCTTAATCTCTAATACAATTAAAATTACAATTTATGCTCGTAGTACAGAAATCGAAATTATGAAACTGGTAGGTGCAACAAACTGGTTTATTCGTTGGCCGTTCTTATTAGAGGGATTATTCCTAGGAGTATTAGGATCAATTATTCCAATTGGCTTAATTCTAGTTACGTATAATTCACTACAAAGTGTGTTTAACGAAAAACTTGGCGGAACAATTTTCGAACTTCTACCATACAGTCCTTTCGTATTCCAATTAGCTGGTTTACTAGTGTTAATCGGGGCTTTAATCGGTATGTGGGGAAGTGTAATGTCAATTCGTCGCTTCTTAAAAGTATAAAAAGTTGCAAACATAATTCGTACAAGCTTATCATATAGTAGAAATAGGTAAAGGCATCACACACTGTGTGATGCCTTTTGCTACACCACCTGTGTGTTTTGGAAAGGGGAATTCCGCATTGAAACGTAGAGTTGCAATTATTGGAATGGTTGTTGCATTTTTAATTGGTGCTGGCGGAATGTTTGCAGGTATGTCTTTATTTGGGGTTAACCCAGCAGAAGTAACGCAAACAATTTCGAGTGGAAACGCTAGCACCTCACAAGGGAATTTGGCAAAAATTAATGAGGCGTATGCACTAATTGATTCACGTTATGTGGAAGACGTGAAGGATGACAAGTTAGTCGAAGGTGCAATACAAGGCATGTTGTCTATGCTGAAGGACCCTTATTCCACGTATATGGATAAAGAAACGGCTAAACAGTTTAGTGAATCACTTGATCCTGAGCTAGAGGGGATCGGGGCTGAGGTGAACAAAACGGACGGTAAGCTTATTATCGTATCTCCAATTAAAGGCTCACCGGCAGAAAAGATTGGAATTAAACCGAATGACCAAATTTTATCTGTAGATGGAAATAGTGTGAAAGATTTATCACGTGAAGAAGCAGTATTAAAGATTCGTGGTAAAAAAGGAACGACTGTCGCGATTGAAATTAAGCGTGCAGGAGTAGCTGATCCGATTGTATTTAAAATTAAGCGTGAAAAAATTCCAATCTTCACGGTGTTTAGTTCTGTGAAACAAGAGAGCGGAAAAGATATCGGTTATATGCAAATCACTTCTTTTGCTGAAAATACAGCGAAAGAATTTAAGGATCAGTTAAAAGAGTTAGAGAAGAAAAACATAAAAGGCTTAGTTATTGACGTGCGTGGTAATCCTGGTGGCTACTTAAATAGTGTAGAAGAGATACTAGGGGAAATTATGACGGATAAAAAGCCGATGCTACAAGTAGAGCAACGAAATGGTGAGAAAAAGAAATTCTCTACGGAACTGAAAGAGAAAAAGCCATATCCAATTTCAGTATTAATTGATAACGGAAGTGCTTCTGCTTCAGAGATTTTAGCGGGTGCGCTAAAAGAGGGAGAAGGATACGATTTAATTGGTGAAAAAACGTTTGGTAAAGGTACTGTTCAGCAAGCCGTTCCATTTAAAGATGGCAGCAACATTAAATTAACGATGTTTAAATGGTTAACACCGGATGGAAACTGGATTCATAAAAAAGGAATCGCGCCAACAGTAGAAGTGAAGCAACCAGATTATTATCATGCGACACCAATTCAAATTGAAAAGACACTTTCATACAATTCAAATGATGTGCAAGTAAAACACGCGCAAGAAATGCTTAAGAGTTTAGGATATGTACCGGGGCGTGAAGATGGATACTTTAGTAAAGAGACAGAATCAGCGCTGAAAGCATTCCAAAATGCGAATGAGATGGAAGCGACGGGACAGCTTGATAAAAAGACAGCTGAGGCGATTCAAACTAAAATTATTGAAAAAATCCGTTCTGGAGAAAATGATCTACAATTACAGTCCGCATTAAAATTAATAGTGAAATAAAGTGAAACTTTAATCAGTGGGGGTTTTCTTCATCCCTACTAATTATTAGTTGAACCAATCGGACTTTAATGGGCAGTGGATCCCCCACCTAAATTCTTTGCTTTCGCGGAATTTTGAGGTGGGGGTCTTACTGCCCATTAAAGCGGGATAAAAAGAAATACAGGCAGTTTGCTGCCTGTATTTCTTTGTGTTAAACAAACGTTTGTCCAGTTATGATAATATAAAAAGAAAGAATGATATAAATGGTGGTGAATGAGTTCGTGGAGGCATGGATTTTTGAAATAATGCGGGCAGTTGGACGTTTTTTCTTACACCCTGCTGTCTATGTATTTTTAATAAGTAGTATCTTCGTTGGATACTTACGTATGTTACGAGAACGAAAGGATTTTTCCTTTAAAGTTTATGATATTTGGTTTGAACTGCGAACATCTCTATTTGCAGGAGTTGGATACGGATTAATCGTATCTATTCTTACAATTGGACTTGGCCTTGTCGTTTCCAAAGCGAGCTTATGGGTCATCTTACTTTGGACGTTATTATTTGGATTAACGGCTATGTATCGATATTTATCAGCAGCTTATACGTTTAGTATCGCAATTGTATGCGTTCTAGTATCTTCTAAGCTACCAGTTTCCTTCTTACAGCTTGGAGAAGGGGAAGAGAGTACGATTGTATCTCTTGCTATTTTACTAGGTGTCATGCTCGTTGTAGAGGGCTTGTTGATTTCTAAAAATGCAGTAGGATATTCTACGCCGAAGATTAGGAAGGGTAAGCGTGGGCTAAAGATTGGTTTACACGAATCAAAGCGTTTATGGATCGTTCCTATTTTTATTCTTGTACCAGGTGATGCAGTAACGCAGTTTATTTCATGGTGGCCTGTCGTTTCAATCGGTTCACATACCTATTCTTTATTCCTCGTTCCATTTTTAATTGGATTTATGAGAAAGATTAGAAGTTATGAGCCAACAGAAGCTTTATTATTTACAGGAAGACGTGTCTACGGATTAGCAGGAATTGTACTTGTTTTAGGAATCGCAAGTTATTGGTGGCACGTACTTGCCATTATCGCAGTGGGAGTCGCAATGCTTGGGCGTTTCACAATTTCCATGCAAGAAAAAATTGCCGATGAGACGAGACCGGCGTATTTCGCTGCACGTAATGATGGACTTGTTGTATTAGATACAATCCCGAATACAATTGGGGCAGAGCTGAATTTACTGCCTGGAGAAGTGATTACGAAAGTAAATGGAGTCATTCCAAGAAGCGCTGAGGAATTTTATGATGCGCTTCAAACGAAGACGACAGGAGCATTTTGTAAATTAGAAGTATTAGATACAAATGGAGAGCTTCGCCTTGCTCAAACGGCATTATACGCCGGAGGACATCACGAATTAGGAATTGTGTTTGTTCAGCAGGAGCATGAGTGGGATTCGGAAGCGATGTAATAGAAGTTGGGGTGTCACCTTAAGGTGATGCCCTTTTTTGTTTGGACGGGATTAATAGTAAATGAAATTTATATCGGCGATTATCTAAATATATCAGCGCAACTGAAATTATATCGGCGATTATCCAAATATATGAGCGCAACTTGAAATATATCGGCGATTATTCAAATATATCGACTTTCCGGCAAAAAACGACAACTATCGCAAACATTCTTTTTAGTTTCATAGACGGATAACTTGAATAAATATTTGATAATGGTTATCATTTAGGGAGTCTTTTTAATTTTGGAAAATGGAGGTAAGATATGCTACGTAAATTTTTTTCTTACTATAAACCGTATAAAGGTTTATTTATACTCGACTTTTCTTGCGCAGTTGTCGCAGGGTTACTAGAACTTGGCTTCCCGCTTATCGTAAATCAATTTATTGATAAGTTATTGCCAGGACAAAACTGGACGCTTATTTTATGGGCTTGTTTCGGTTTACTTGCAGTGTATATATTAAATTCAGGCTTACAATATGTCGTTACATATTGGGGACATATGCTTGGTGTTAACATTGAAACGGATATGAGACAGAAATTATTTGATCACATTCAAAAGCTATCATTCAGATTTTTTGACAATAATAAAACAGGTCATTTAATTTCACGTCTTACAAACGACTTAATGGAAATTGGGGAAATTGCTCACCATGGGCCAGAAGATTTATTTATCGCTGTTATGACTTTAGTTGGGGCATTCTCATTTATGATGATGATCAACTGGAAGTTAGCGTTATTAACGTTCTTCGTTATTCCATTCCTATTGTGGTTGGCACTTTACTTCAATAAAAAAATGACAGGTACGTTTAGACGTTTATTCTCAGACGTTGCTGATTTCAATGCATGTATTGAGAACAACGTTGGCGGTATCCGTGTTGTACAAGCATTCGGAAATGAAAAGTTTGAGAAAGAGCAATTTGCTGTAAACAATGCTCGTTTCCGTACAACGAAATTAATGGCGTATAAAATTATGGCGTTAAATTCATCGATTAGTTATATGCTCATGCGTCTCGTAACGCTCTTCGTCTTAATATGCGGTACATGGTTTGTTCTGCAAGGTGAATTAACGTACGGTGGATTTATCGGATTCGTTCTATTAACAAATATTTTCTTCCGCCCAATTGAAAAAATTAATGCGGTAATCGAAAGCTATCCGAAAGGGATCGCTGGTTTTAAGAGATATGTAGAGCTTCTTGAAACAGAGCCAGATATTGTAGACTCTAAAGATGCGATGGAAGTTAAACATGTACATGGTGATATTCAATATAGCAACATTACATTCGGATATGAAAATAAAGAACCGATTTTAAATGATATTAGTTTGAAAATACATGCAGGTGAAACAGTTGCTTTCGTAGGACCATCAGGAGCTGGAAAAACGACGTTATGTAGTCTATTACCACGTTTTTATGAACAATCGTCTGGATCGATTCAAATTGATGGTATTGATACGAAAGATATGACGTTATCTTCACTTCGTAAGCAAATTGGAATTGTGCAGCAAGATGTGTTCTTATTCTCAGGAACAATTCGTGAAAATATCGCTTACGGAAACTTAAAGGCGTCAGAAGCTGAAATTTGGCAGGCAGTAAAACGTGCGCAGTTAGAAGACTTAATTTACTCACAACCAGACGGTTTAGATACCGTTATCGGTGAGCGTGGGGTGAAACTTTCTGGTGGACAGAAGCAGCGTCTAGCGATTGCTCGTATGTTCTTGAAAAACCCGCCAATTTTAATATTAGATGAAGCGACTTCCGCATTAGATACAGAGACGGAACTGGCGATTCAAAAATCACTTGCTGAACTATCTGTGGGCCGTACAACATTAGTTATTGCTCACAGACTTGCAACGATTAAAAATGCAGATCGTATCGTCGTTGTAAATAAAGATGGTATTGCAGAACAAGGTTCACATGATGAATTAATTGAACAAGGCGGAGGATACAGCAGGTTATACGAAGCACAGTTCAGTTCGTAAATATAATTTCTGCTGAATTAGTGCACCATAAGTAAGTGAAAATCTTATATGGGAGGCTATGAAGCATGATTGTAACAACAACGTCTACAATTCAAGGAAAAGAAATTATTGAGTATATCGATATCGTCAATGGAGAAGCGATTATGGGCGCGAATATCGTTCGTGACCTTTTCGCCTCTGTCCGTGACGTTGTCGGCGGTCGTGCGGGCGCTTATGAAAGTAAATTAAAAGAAGCGCGCGACATTGCAATGGAAGAGATGAAAACTTTCGCAAGACAAAAAAATGCGAATGCAATTGTTGGTATCGACGTGGATTACGAAGTAGTTCGCGAAGGAATGCTAATGGTTGCAGTGAGCGGAACTGCTGTCCGTATTTAAAGTCAAAAGCCGTGCTGATGCACGGCTTTTGACTTTTATTCATGCTATTTTATGTCGAAGTTCCAATATTTCTTGGGAAATGCGGAAGGCCCCGTCGATATATAGGGAAGACATTAGAGCGCTTCTTGGCATTTCCGGATTTGAACTAGTAATGTTTCATATTCTTGTTCGAGAGATGAGATATCATCGTGATGATTTGGTATGGAAATTCGGCCAATGATTTCTGTTAGTTTTGTTTGTAATCGTAATAGTTCTTGTTCAGTAACGTTTACAGAATCCCCAGTTGTTCTTTTTGTGTATTGCTCGTAATTACCGTGGAATATTCTTGGTGCACTCTCATCTACTTGTAGAATATGGTCTGCAACAGAGCGAATAAAGGCACGGTCATGGCTAATGAAAAGTATTGTGCCAGGATATTCTTGTAACATGATTTCTAATTCTTCTTGCGTCGCTAAGTCTAAATAGTTTGTCGGTTCATCGAGCAGAAGCATATTATAGTTTCCTAAAAATACTTTTGCGAGTGCGACCTTCATTCGTTCGCCGCCACTTAAGACGTGCACAGGTTTATGAACATCTTCACGGCGGAATAAAAGCCGTGCAAGTATTGTTCGAACGAATGCTTCTGTATAGTTGGTTTCTTCTAGAACGTTTTCTAAAATGGTTTTATTTGTTTTTAAAATTGATAGTGTTTGTTCAAAGTATCCAATTTTACAACTTTTCGAAAGCTGAATGCCACGCTCGTTTGCGAGAAGCATGTTGAACAAAGTTGTTTTGCCGCTTCCGTTTGCACCTAAAATAGCAAGTTTTGCACCAGGGGCAATAGTTCCATTCATATTTTTAAATAGTGTGCGGTCGCCTATTTTCTTTGTTGCTTTATTGAACTGTATTGCCACTTTACTATGAATGGGTGTATGGTATTGCACGTCAAACTGAGTCTGAGAAAGATCCTTTGGCTTTTCTTTCTTTTCTAGTTTTTCGAGACGTGTTTCTAATGCTTTCGCTGCTTTGCTAACCTGTTCTTGGCCATGAGCCCCGCTTAACTTATAAAGTTTAGATTCAGATGAACTGAAGCGAGTTGGGATTTTTGTCATATTAGAAGCACGTTGCTTTTTTTGTGAAATTGATTGCTCTAAACGATTTTTTTCTTGTATATATTGATCATATTCTGCTTGTTTTTGTGTTCGTTCACGTTCTTTTTGCTTTCGATAGTTGGAATAGTTTCCTTTATACTCTTGAATCGTCCCGTCTTCAATTTCAATAATTTTTGTACATATATTATCTAGAAACTCACGATCATGCGATATTAAAACAAGAGCCCCTTTATAAGATAAAAGTGCCTTTTCTAATTGCTCTGTACCAACCATATCTAAGTGGCTTGTTGGTTCATCAGCAAATAAAATTCCTGCATCTTGTTCGAGAGCATGAGCAATCTTTAGCCGCATTCGTTCACCACCGCTCATTGCATCTGTAACGTTTGAAATACTCCATTTTCCTTTTGCGAGAGCAGAAGTGGTTTCCGGTAGTTCCTCGCTAAGTTGAGGAATGATGCTGATAGAACTATGATGAGTTACTATGCCTTTGTCAGCTTCTATTTCTTTACTTAATATTTGTAATAACGTAGATTTACCAGCTCCGTTGACTCCGACAATCCCTATGCGATCCTGTGCTTGAATTTCCAGTGACGGTAACGTAAATAGTGTGCGATCACCAAAGTTCTTTTCAATATTGCGTGCGAATAAAATAGTCATAAAAAAACCTCCCTAGTTTCACTAGAGAGGATAAACGTCGCCCTTGCATGTAAAAAATCGTACATAAATAAACGATTTTTTTACATGATCGTTTCGAAAGAAAGTATCGACAAATGGACAGACTAATCCCCTGCTAGTTTTCATCATTTTTTGTTCACTATTTGTGATGGATGAAATAAATAAGAGAATTAGAACTTCATTGGTCAAAGTACCTTCCTTTCATAATGTTACTTTTATTGTATGCGCATACAAAATGATTTGTCAAACTTATTTCTATTTACTATTTTTGAACTTATTATTATACAATTGAACTTTTGCTAGAGCCTCAGCATCATTTTTGATTTCATCCAATCCATTCGCATCCCCAATAACATACCCTTCAAATGATGAACCAACAAAATCAAAGATATATTGGAACTGAGCAATAAGCGGTAATGCTTTCAGCTTTGGATTGTCTCCGCCAACGATGACAACGTACATTTTTTTACCTTTCATTTTTTCTTTGAAATGAAGAGCTGTATCGCGTAAGCTTTGTGACCAGCGATCGACGAAGTTTTTCATATGACCGCTCATTCCATACCAGTATAGCGGTGTAGCAAAGATAATTGTGTCGTGCTCTAACATACGCTCGATTAACTGCTCGTAGTCATCATTTACAGGTTGGAATCCTTCTGCATCATGGCGCTGATCTATGATTGGGTGGACGATATGATCACGCAAGTAAATTTGTTCTGTTTCAATTCCATCAATCACCATATGTGTTAAAGCTTCTGTATTTCCGTTTTGTCTTGAACTGCCATGTATAACAAACATGTAATCATCCCTTTTCTTTTGTTTGCTTTAGGAGTGAAACGTGTTTTTGCAAATTCGTTTGAATGCTAGAAAGTAATGAGATTTGCTTCGTTACTTCATTAAGTTTATCTTCATAAAGCGTAAGGATACTGCTGCAAGGATTTTCGTACAGGTGCGGCTCCATTTCGAGGCAGCGCAGCATCCTTGCCGTCTCTTCTAAATTTAAGCCAATTTGTAAGTACATTTGAATAAGCTCCACTTTTTCGATGGCACTTTCATCAAAGTCACGGTAGCCATTTGCGAGGCGCTTAGAAGGGAGTAATCCCTTTTCTTCATAATGTCTTAGTGATCTTTCGCTAACCCCGGTTGCTTTTGATAACTCTCCAATTCGCAATGTATTTCACTCCTTGTACATGTATTGTAAACCTTCACACTAATGTGAAGGTCAATGCTGTTTTTTCGCAAAAGAGTCTACATAATTTAAAAACACTTGAATAGCTTTAGACGGGATGAAGTATTTGCCGCGCACGATGGAGAATGGACGGATGAGTTGTTCATTTGGAACTTCGACGTGGAATAGCTCTTTTGCCAGTAACTCTTTCCGTACAGTCCAATCAGAAAGTATAGCGATGCCAAGCCCGGCACTAACTGCTTCTTTCACGCTTTGGATACTACTGAATGTAAAGAAGCGCTTCAATTTTAAATGGTGTTGATGAATAAAGCGGTCACTATAAGCGCGTGTTCCAGAACCACTTTCTCTTAATACCCATACTTGATCTTGGAGTGTGCTTTCATTTATTTCATTTGTGCGGAGCAGTGGATGATTTGGCGGGACGACGAGCTTCATTTCATCTTGCATAAACGTTTCAACGTCCACGTCGGCGTATACGACTTGCCCTTCCACTAAGCCGATATCGATTTGATTAGAGCGAAGGCTTTGCAGAACGTCTTCTGTATTTGAGATAAAGGTATGAACTTCGACGTGTGGATTTTCATTCGCATAGTTAGCCAGTATTTTTGGAAGTAAGTATTCGCCAATTGTGAAACTAGCACCGATGCGAAGAGTTCCTGTTACAACGTTATGTAGTTCGTTAATTTCTTGTTTGGCTTCTTCGTAAAGAGAGAGCATTTGCTTTGCATGTATATATAGTATGTTTCCAGCCTCCGTCACTTGGACGTGCTTTGGGGAGCGCTGAATAAGAGTAGTGCTAAATTCGTTTTCTAAGTTGCGTATATGCATACTTACGCCAGGCTGTGAAAGGTTTAATAATTCTGCTGCACGGGAGAAGTGCTTCTGTTCAACGACAGTAACAAATATTTTTAAAATGTCTACGTTCATGTAATGGGCTCCTTTCTTTTTCTATCATCTTATCATAAGTATTTCTGATGATAGAGATTCAATATTGATATTAAACTTATTATAGAAACTCTCTTATAATATAAGTAGATAGAACATGCATGTTCCAATACGATTATTGGAGTGGTACAAAGTGGAACAAACACTTGTCATACAAAAGAAGAAGGGCTTTGGGTTTTCGCAAGGTATTGGGATTACGTTATTAATCGCAATTGCCGCGAAATATTTAGCAGAGCTTCCATTTTTAAATATTATGGGACAATTAGTAATTGCTATTCTAATTGGGATGGTTTGGCGCGCAGTCATTGGAGTTCCACAAGAAGCGATAGCTGGAACGAACTTTGCGAGTAAGAAGTTGCTGCGCTTTGGGATTATCTTACTTGGAATGCGGTTAAATCTTGTTGATATTGCGAAGGCAGGGCCGAAAGTATTGGTCATCGCTGCCGTTGTTATTACATTTACGATTTTCGTTGTATATGGGCTAACGAAAGTATTTAAGGTAGAAAAGAAACTCGGAATTTTAACAGCGTGCGGAACAGCAATTTGCGGCGCGGCTGCGGTCGTGGCAATTGCACCGCAAGTGAAAGCGAAGGATGAAGAAACGGCAGTTGGGGCAGCAATTATTGCAATTTTAGGTACAATATTTACACTTATTTATACGCTATTATACCCAGTGCTTGGCTTCTCGCCGTACGGTTACGGTGTATTCTCAGGTGCGACGCTGCATGAAATCGCCCATGTCATCGCAGCTGCGGCACCAGGAGGAAGTACGGCTGTAGACATCGCAGTTATCGTGAAATTAACGCGCGTTGCAATGCTTGTGCCAGTAGCGATTTTAATTGGATTATGGTTTGGTAAGAGTGAAAGTAGCGAGGAAAAAAAATCGTGGCGCGACCTTCCAATTCCGTGGTTCATCTTCGGGTTTTTAGCAATGAGTGCAGTGCATTCGCTCGGGATTATACCAGAAGTTGTTGCTGGATATATTGTTGTTCTTGCTTACATGCTTATTGCAATGGCGATGGCGGGGCTTGGTTTAAATGTAGAGTTTAAAACGTTCCGTAAGTTAGGAAGTAAGGCATTCGTGGCGGGGCTGATCGGCTCGGTTTTCCTTTCTATTCTTGGATACGTTCTTGTATATGCATTAGGATTTATGTAGTAGGACGAAGAAGCTGTTCCAAAAGATATTTTTGGACAGCTTTTTTTATGTTTATAGTGCTACGGGTGTCGATATATTAAAAAAATAGCTGATATAAATTTAATTACGCTTGTACTTTGTTAGAGAAGGTGATCAGTGAAACGTTTTTCTAAAAATTGTAAAGATATCTTTACTTATAACTGGAAAATATTTATAATTAAAGTAAAGATATCTTTACTTTCGAAGGTGGAGCCTATGGGTGTGAAAAATAAAATAAAAGAGTTAAGAAAGCAACATCATATAACGCAAGTTGAAATGGCAAAGGCGATGCAGGTGACGCGGCAGACGATTGTGGCGATTGAAAACCATCATTATAACCCGAGTCTAGAGTTATCCCTAAAAATCGCCAAATATTTTGGGATGAAGGTGGAGGAAATATTTACGCTAGAGTAAGGGGAGAAAAAATGAACGATACTAAAAAGTTATTTATCGGTGCGACTTTTGGATTGTTTTTGGGAGACATTGTAGTTCATATTATGAATCCGGCTATACCAATTTTACCGCTCGTAGTGAGTAACGTTTTAGCAATTGTATTTTTGATGGTGTATTCGTATTTCAAAAAGCGTAAGTACAAAAAAGAAGAACTTCCAGATATAGATGAGCGAGTTGTGAATAAGATGAAGTCATATTTTACGATTAGTATTACAAGCTTCGTGTTCTTGTTCATTATGTATCTTTGTTTAAATAAGTATTTAGATAGGCAAGCAGTACATGTAAATGAGTTGTTATATATTGCTATTTTTGGCTTATTAATAAGTATGGCATCGACGAGTGTGTTAGCAACAAGGAATAGATAGAAAAAGGGGAACTGGGATGGGATTACCGGTATTATGTGTCGCTACGGCTATTTTTGCTTTGTTTTGGGGAATGCAGAACTTCTCTCGTTATCCAGTGCCAAGCATTTGTATTATGATTGGCACTGTAGGTTTATCATATTATTTATTAGTTTCAGCTCATTATCATAAAACAGCAACGAGTGTTGTTGTTGGAGCACTTATTTTATTTTGTGGGCGCGCTATACAAAAGGGATTATTTCCGTAAAAGCTGTTTATACAAAGAGTATAAACAGCTTTTTGTATTTTTTTTACAAAAGTCTTGAAAGTTACGTAACGTCATCTTTTATAATGAAGGGGAAGAGGTGATGGTAGTGATTTCAATACAACAATTGACGAGAGAAACAGGGGTAACGGTACGTACATTACGTTATTATGATCAAATAGATTTATTAAAGCCGAGCGGGAAAACAGAAGGTGGGCATCGTTTATATAGTGAAGCTGACGTAATACGGTTGCAGCAAATTTTATTTTTAAAGGAAATGGGCTTTTCATTAAAAGAGGCTGCGAATATGTTAGTAAAAGGTGACCTTAACTTAAAGGGTTCTCTTGAAAAACAACTTCGGTTTGTACAGGAAGAACAAAAGAAATTTAATCGAATGGAGCGTGTTTTACAAGCTGTTGTTTATTCGGTAGATGTGGAAGGGGAACTTGATTGGAAAGTTATGTTTGAACTGATTCAGCTTTCGAAACAGTCGTCTCGTATACGTGAAATATTTCAAAATGAAGTATTTTCAAAGGAAGAACAAAAATTGCTTCATAACTTGCCAAATATGAGTGAAGAAGATCCGAATGTTTTAGAATGGGTAGATTTATTAAAGCAATTACGTACTTTTATGAAAGACGGCAAAGAAGCAGCGAGTGATGAGGTACAAGGGGCAACGAAGAGATTAATGCAGAAATGTTTAGAAATGGCCAATGGTGACGAAGCGTTTTTAGATAAGTTATGGGAAGTTAGAAAATCGAAGGAAGATTCACAGAAAATGAGCATGTATCCAATTGAAGAAGAACTTTTATTATATATGGAAGAAGCTTTTCGTATATATGATGAAAAGGAGATGGATAAATGAGTATACTTGCAGAATATCGTTGGTATTTTTTAATTGGGGCAGAGATTGTATTTTGGTTATCGGCTATCGGCTTCTTTTTACTTCGTTACGGATTCCGTTTGAAGAAGGCGAGCTTTATTATGGGGATTGTACTCCTCGCAAATGAAGTGTTTATTTTAACCTTAGGGGTAGTGGACTATTATCAAACAGGGAAGTTCTCTAACTTTCAAATCATTACGGTAATTATTTTATTGTATGCAGTTTTCTACGGGAAAAAGGATTTGAAGAAGCTTGATATGTTTGCGCAAAAGCTAGTTGCGAAATGGCGGAATGAACCAGCGCCAATTATGGAAGAGCACGTAGAATTAACAGGTATGGCCTATGCGAAACAGGAAATAAAAAATTGGTTATTACATCTTGTTTTATTCGTTGTTGTGCATATTTTCTTTTTCTTTCTGTACGGTTTTGTCCCGTTTGAACAATGGCATAATTGGTTAGAAACGGGGATTGTTTTAAATGAAAAAGCAAGTCGTGTTAGCCAAGTTTGGGCGATTATACTTTTAGTGGATACAGTTATTTCATTTTCATATGTTCTTTTCCCGAAGAAGGAAAAAGAAAAAGAGAAGCTACTTTCATAGAGGAAAGTAGCTTTTTCTAGTATACCAATAGTTTGTATAGGAGAGGATAACAATATGGAAAACAGGTTTTATATGCTTATTTCTCTTTAGTTTAGTAGCATGCTCACAACCTAACATTGACATTGATAAGAAGAATGATGTCATTGTAAAGAGAGCAGGAATTTCCAATCTAGATAAATTTGAAAAGTTCGTTTTGAATGTTGACCAAGGGAAAGTTGATAAAATAAGAATTGTGCAGTATACCCATGAAGGTGATCCGATTTTTCAAACGGTAGAGCATAGTGAGAACGATATACTTTATGTGTTAGATAATAGAAAAGACCAATTTGCTGGTGAGCATAAAGGATTACATAAAGATAGTTGCAAAAGTATTGTTAAAGAGCAGGGAGAATTAGAAATCACTTATAGGTTAATAGATTGTACGAGTAAAAATGGGCGCAATGGATATGATTTATTATATGTACCTAAAAAATAGAGTTAGTAGAGGAAGGAAGTTTTTACTCCTTCCTTTTTCTATGTATATATTGTCGAAAATTTTACCGAATATCTGTTCGTTTTCTTGGTTTTTTTATGAGCATTCGTGGTAAAATGGGAATACAGATTTTTTACGAGGAGGTCGGTTTTGTTTGGAACATCAATTTGAAATTATCTCAGCTTATTCCCCGCAAGGTGATCAGCCGGTAGCTATAGAGAAGCTTGTGGAGGGAATTAATAGTGGGAAGAAAAAGCAAGTGTTGCTTGGAGCAACAGGAACGGGTAAGACATTTACGATTTCAAATGTCATTAAAGAAGTGCAGAAGCCAACACTTGTTATGGCTCATAATAAAACGTTAGCAGGACAGTTATATAGTGAGCTGAAAGATTTTTTTCCGAATAATGCAGTTGAATATTTTGTTAGTTATTACGATTATTATCAGCCAGAAGCGTATGTGCCGCAAACAGATACGTTTATTGAAAAAGATGCGCAGATTAATGATGAAATCGATAAATTGCGTCACTCAGCAACGTCCGCATTATTTGAACGGGACGATGTAATTATCGTTGCGAGTGTTTCGTGTATATATGGTTTAGGTTCTCCAGAAGAATACCGCGAGTTAGTTGTTTCACTTAGAGTTGGTATGGAAAAGGACCGCAATCAATTGCTTCGTGAACTCGTTGATGTGCAGTATGGACGTAATGACATTGATTTCAAGCGTGGTACATTCCGTGTGCGCGGAGATGTAGTTGAAATCTTCCCAGCATCACTTGATGAGCATTGTATTCGAATTGAATTTTTCGGCGATGAAATCGATCGTATTCGCGAAGTAAATGCGTTAACAGGTGAAGTATTAGCAGAACGTGATCATGTAGCAATCTTCCCAGCATCTCACTTCGTTACACGTGAGGAAAAAATGAAGGTCGCTATTGAAAATATAGAAAAAGAATTAGAAGAACGTTTAAAGGAATTAAATGATAATGGCAAGTTATTAGAAGCGCAGCGTATAGAACAGCGTACACGTTATGATTTAGAAATGATGCGCGAGATGGGCTTTTGTTCAGGGATTGAAAACTATTCCCGTCATTTAACACTTCGTCCGGTGGGTGCAACGCCGTATACGTTATTAGACTATTTCCCGAAAGATTTCTTAATTGTTATGGATGAGTCACACGTATCAGTACCACAAGTAAGAGCGATGTATAACGGGGACCAAGCACGTAAGCAAGTGCTTGTGGATCATGGATTCCGTTTGCCATCAGCTTTAGATAATAGACCGCTTACGTTTGATGAGTTTGAAGGGAAAACGAATCAAGTTATTTACGTTTCAGCAACGCCAGGACCGTACGAGTTAGAGCAGGCACCGGAAGTAATAGAACAAATTATTCGTCCAACAGGGCTTTTAGATCCACCAATTGATATACGACCAATTGAAGGGCAAATTGATGATTTATTAGGAGAAATTCAAGATCGCATTGCAAAAAATGAACGTGTATTAATTACGACTTTAACGAAGAAGATGTCAGAGGATTTAACAGACTACTTAAAAGATGTAGGAATTAAAGTGAACTATCTTCACTCTGAAATTAAAACGTTAGAACGTATTGAAATTATCCGTGATCTTCGCCTTGGTAAGTTTGACGTACTTGTCGGTATTAACTTATTACGAGAAGGATTAGATATTCCAGAAGTATCACTTGTAGCTATTTTAGATGCTGATAAGGAAGGATTCTTGCGTTCAGAGCGTTCATTAATTCAAACAATCGGTCGTGCAGCACGTAATGAAAACGGCCGCGTTATTATGTATGCAGATCGTATAACAAGATCAATGGGAATTGCAATTGAAGAAACGCAGCGTCGTCGTACTATACAAGAAGCTTACAATAAAGAGCATGGTATTACGCCGAAAACGATTCAAAAAGGCGTGCGTGATGTTATCCGTGCAACGACAGCTGCTGAAGAGCCGGAAATGTATGAAGCGGCACCAGCTAAGAAGATGACGAAAAAAGAGCGTGAAAAGACAATTGCGAAGATGGAAGCAGAGATGAAAGAAGCAGCAAAAGCGTTAGATTTCGAGCGTGCAGCTGAATTAAGAGATTTACTATTAGAATTAAAAGCGGAAGGGTGAACAGAGTGAGCATAAGCAAGGATTTTATTGTCGTAAAAGGTGCTAGAGCACATAACTTAAAAAATATTGATGTAACCATTCCGAGAAATCAGCTTGTTGTTGTGACGGGATTGTCTGGTTCAGGGAAATCATCATTAGCGTTTGATACGATTTATGCAGAAGGGCAGCGCAGATACGTAGAATCGTTATCTGCGTATGCGCGTCAGTTTTTAGGACAAATGAATAAGCCGGATGTAGATACGATTGAAGGATTGTCACCAGCGATTTCAATCGATCAAAAAACAACGAGTCGTAATCCACGTTCAACAGTTGGAACGGTCACGGAGATTTATGATTATTTACGTTTATTATTTGCGCGAATTGGTACGCCAATTTGTCCGAATCATGGTATTGAAATTACGTCACAAACAGTAGAGCAGATGGTAGACCGTGTACTTGAATATCCTGAACGTACGAAATTACAAGTGTTAGCTCCTATCGTTTCTGGGCGTAAAGGTGCACATGTGAAAGTGCTTGAAGACATTAAGAAGCAAGGATATGTTCGTGTACGTGTTGATGGTGAAATGCTTGATGTATCTGAAGATATTGCATTAGATAAAAATAAGAAGCATTCCATTGAAGTTGTAATTGATCGTATTGTTGTAAAAGAAGGGATTGCAAGCCGTCTTGCAGATTCACTTGAAAGTGCATTAAAGCTTGGCGGGGGCCGAGTGTTAATTGATGTAATGGGAGAAGAGGAACTTCTATTTAGTGAACATCATGCTTGTCCGCATTGTGGTTTTTCAATCGGAGAATTAGAGCCGCGCATGTTCTCATTCAACAGTCCATTCGGGGCATGTCCTTCTTGTGATGGACTTGGTTCAAAGTTAGAGGTAGATTTAGAACTTGTCATTCCGAATTGGGATTTATCATTAAATGAACATGCGATTGCGCCTTGGGAACCGACAAGCTCACAATATTACCCGCAGCTTTTACAATCTGTATGTAATCATTACGGCGTTGATATGGATATGCCTGTGAAAGATATACCGAAAGATTTATTTGATAAAGTGTTGTACGGAAGCGGTGAAGAGAAAGTTTATTTCCGCTATGTAAATGAATTTGGTCAAGTAAAGGAAAATGAGATTTTATTTGAAGGTGTTATTCCAAATATCGAACGTCGTTATCGTGAAACGAGTTCTGATTATGTTCGTGAGCAAATGGAAAAGTATATGGCAGAGCAAGCTTGTCCGAAGTGTAAAGGTGGACGCTTAAAGCCAGAGAGTTTAGCTGTTTTCGTTGGTGATAAAACGATTGCTGATGTAACGAAGTATTCTGTTCAAGAAGTACAGGAATTCTTCTCGAATGTGGAGCTAACGGAGAAGCAACAAAAAATTGCTCATTTAATTTTAAGAGAAATCCAGGAGCGCGTTGGATTCTTAGTGAACGTCGGTTTAGATTATTTAACGTTAAGTCGTGCCGCAGGAACTTTATCAGGTGGTGAGGCGCAGCGTATTCGTTTAGCGACACAAATCGGTTCTCGTCTTACTGGCGTACTTTACATTCTTGATGAGCCTTCAATCGGCTTGCATCAGCGCGATAACGATCGTCTTATTCGTACGTTGCAAGAGATGCGTGATTTAGGGAATACGTTAATTGTCGTTGAACATGATGAAGATACGATGATGGCTGCTGATTATTTACTTGATATCGGACCTGGTGCAGGTATTCACGGTGGCCAAGTTGTATCAGCGGGTACGCCAGCTGAAGTGATGCAAGATGAGAATTCGCTAACAGGGAAGTATTTAAGCGGTAAAGAGTTTATTCCGGTTCCACTTGAAAGACGTAAAGGTGACGGACGTAAAGTGGAAATTGTCGGTGCAAAAGAGAATAACTTAAAGAATGCAAAGATGTCATTCCCGCTTGGTACGTTTGTAGCGATAACGGGTGTATCTGGTTCTGGTAAAAGTACGATGATTAATGAAGTACTATATAAATCATTAGCGCAAAAGTTATATAAAGCGAAAGCGAAGCCAGGTACTCATAAAGAAATTAAAGGTCTTGAGCATTTAGATAAAGTAATCGATATTGATCAATCGCCAATCGGGCGTACACCACGTTCTAATCCAGCGACGTATACAGGTGTATTCGATGATATTCGTGATGTGTTTGCACAAACGAATGAAGCGAAAGTGCGTGGATATCAAAAAGGACGTTTCAGCTTTAATGTAAAAGGTGGACGTTGTGAAGCGTGCCGTGGTGATGGGATTATTAAAATCGAAATGCACTTCTTACCAGACGTATACGTTCCGTGTGAAGTTTGTCATGGTAAACGTTATAACCGCGAAACGTTAGAAGTGAAGTATAAAGATAAGAACATTTCTGAAGTGTTAGGGATGACAATTGAAGATGGAGTAGAGTTCTTCGCTAATATCCCAAAAATTAAGCGTAAACTTCAAACGCTTGTAGATGTAGGTCTTGGTTATATGAAATTAGGACAGCCAGCTACGACGTTATCTGGTGGTGAAGCGCAGCGCGTGAAGCTAGCTTCTGAATTACACCGTCGTTCTACTGGGCGTACGTTATATATTTTAGATGAGCCAACGACTGGTTTGCATGCACATGATATCGCGCGTCTTCTAGAAGTGCTGCAACGCCTTGTTGAAAGTGGCGAGACAGTTCTTGTTATTGAACATAATTTAGATGTAATTAAAACAGCTGACTATATCGTTGACCTTGGACCAGAGGGCGGAGATAAAGGTGGGCAAATCGTTGCTTCAGGAACGCCAGAGCAAGTAGTAAAAGAAGAACGTTCGTATACAGGTAAGTATTTAAAAGAGATTTTAAATCGCGATAAAGCAAGAATGAAAGAGAAAATAAAAGAAGTAGAGTTATCTCAATAAGTGTATTACGAAAAACCGAGTGGAAATGACACTCGGTTTTTATTTTATCCCGCTATTTGTGGGCAACCTGATTGGTTTAACTAATAATCAGTGGGATGAACAAAATCCTCACTGATTAAAAATTCGCTTTATAGGGGGAGAAGATGGAGTTTATCCCGCATTAACGGGCAGTAAGATCCCCACCTCAAAATTCAGCGGAAGCCAAGAAGTTAGGTGGGAGATCAACTGCCCGTAAAAGCCCGATTGGTTCAACTAATAATCAGTGGGGGATGAACAAAACCCCCACTGATTAAAGTTTCACTTTATAGATGTTTTAAGAAAGAAAAACATGAAGGTAAGGGAGTTTCAAAGTTGGGGTGTTTATTTTCGGAAGCGCTGGGAGGATAACTTTGCAAATCATGTAAGTGATGAGGAAAAGGAAGACATCTTTCTGTATGGTGATAAGTATGCATGTGGGTTTCTTTGGCACATATTTAGTTATGAGAAAAAGAAGTGTTTAGAGGGTGAAGAAGCGGAAAATGCGTTTCATAATGAAGCGAAAAAGGAGTACCATATATTCTATCAACATTGTGATGACGTACTACTAATAAAAGATGCGAGTTTATTACATATCGAGGATATATTACGGGAGACGTATGATGCGTATAAAGGCGATATCTATATTGTAGACAAAGATTTTACTTGGACTTTTGTAAAAACTCATGAACATAGATGGTATGGCCCTTATTTTGCGAGGAAATGTTAGTAGGTATACAAGCAGGAAGAGTAGAATAAGTTGATATAAGTGTTTGCATGATACTTGCGTTTATAATCTATTAGCGTATGATGAAATATATATGTCAAAAGGATGTGTAAGAAAATGAGATGGATTGTATCACTTCTTGTAAATAGCGTTGTGTTAATCGCTGTATCGGGACTTTTAAAAGGGATTGCGCCAGACGCGTTTTACGTAGCAAATATACAGACTGCAATTATTGCGAGTATTATCTTAGCTGTTTTAAATGTGTTCGTAAAACCGTTTTTAATTTTAATTACGCTACCAATTACTCTTGTCACTTTCGGGTTCTTCTTAATTGTTATTAATGCGATTACGTTAAAAATAGCAGATTCATTATTAGGAGATGCGTTTAATATATCAGGGTTTGGTGTAGCAATCGTTGCGGCAATTTGTATTTCAATTTTTAATATGATTATTGAAAAGGCAATTGTGGAACCTTTATATGAAAAAAAGAGAAAATGACAAAAAGAAAAACATTTCATGATGTGTATGAAATGTTTTTTTCTATTTATTAGAAACCGTATTTCTTGTTTCCAGAAAAAAATGGTACAATATCCGGTAGAATGGAATTTTACATCAAATGAGACTGAACCCGCAGCGGAGTGGAGGTTTATACATATGCCGAAAGTAAGGACAAAAGATTTAATTGAACAATTTCAATTGGAGTTAATAAGTGGTGAAGAAGGAATTCATCGTCCGATTGATACAAGTGATTTATCACGACCTGGAATTGAAATGGCAGGATTTTTCACATATTATCCAGCTGATCGCGTGCAGCTTCTTGGAAAGACGGAGCTTACGTTCTTTGACACATTAACGTCAGAGCAAAAGCAAGAGAGAATGAAAGCGCTTTGTACTGAGGAGACGCCATGTATTATTATAACTCGTAATCAAGATGTACCAGATGAGTTATTGCAAGCATCACGTGAATCAGGCATGCCTTTATTACGTTCTGCTCAAACGACAACAAGATTATCAAGTCGTTTAACAAATTATTTAGAAGGTAAGTTAGCACCAACAACAGCTGTACATGGTGTGTTAGTAGATATTTACGGTGTTGGTGTTTTAATTACAGGTCAAAGTGGTGTCGGTAAAAGTGAGACAGCTCTTGAGCTTGTAAAACGTGGTCACCGTCTTGTTGCGGATGATAGTGTAGAAATTCGCCAAGAAGATGAAGACACATTAGTAGGAAGCTCGCCAGATTTAATTGAGCATTTATTAGAAATTCGTGGTCTAGGTATCATTAACGTTATGACGTTATTCGGTGCAGGGGCAGTGCGAAATTATAAGCGTATTACACTTGTTATTAATCTTGAAATTTGGGATCAAAAGAAAAATTACGATCGCTTAGGTCTTGATGAAGAGAAGATGAAGATTATTGATACAGAGCTTACGAAGATTACACTTCCAGTTCGTCCTGGTCGAAACTTGGCTGTTATTATTGAAGTAGCAGCGATGAACTTCCGTTTAAAACGTATGGGAGTCAATGCAGCACAACAGTTCTCTGAACGATTAATGAGTGCGATTGAGTTAGGAAATCAGGAGTAAACTTTGGAGAGGGAGGTCATACATATGCTGTTAGGTTCTGTACCACAGCTTGACCGTGTAGCGATCCAACTTGGGCCGTTTCCTGTATATTGGTACGGGATTATTATCGGTACAGGCGTGCTATTAGGTCTTTGGCTTGCAACTCGCGAGGGAGAAAGACTAGGTATTCCAAAAGATACATTTGTTGACCTTGTATTAATTGCAGTACCGATCGCTATTCTATTTGCGAGAATGTACTATGTTATTTTTGAATGGGAATATTACGCGCAAAACCCGAGTCAAATTATTAATATTCGTCAAGGTGGCTTGGCGATTCATGGTGGTTTAATCGGGGCTATTATTACAGGGATTCTTTTTGCGAAACGACGCGGGGTTTCATTTTGGAAGTTGGCTGATATTGCTGCGCCAAGTATTTTACTAGGACAAGCAATTGGTCGATGGGGAAACTTTATGAACCAAGAGGCGCATGGTGATGAAGTAACGAGACAGTTTTTAGAAGGACTTCATTTACCGGATTTCATTATTAATCAAATGTATATTGAGGGTGTGTACTATCACCCAACGTTTTTATATGAATCATTATGGAATTTTGCAGGTGTCATTTTATTACTTGCATTACGAAAAGTGAATTTACGACGCGGGGAATTATTCTTCACATATTTAATTTGGTATTCAATAGGGCGCTTCTTCGTAGAAGGCTTACGTACAGATAGTTTAATGTTAGGACCACTTCGTATCGCACAAGTAATGTCAATTGGACTTGTTGTTATTTCTATTATTTTCATTATCGTGAGACGAAAAATGGGGCAAGCTGATAAAAGATATTCGGAAAATTAGAGAAAAGTAGCATCTTATTATAAGGTGCTGCTTCTTTCATATCTAGGAAAGCGAAAGGACTAAGGAAATGAGAATAAATACAGTGTTATTTGATTTAGATGGAACTTTAATTAATACAAACGAACTTATTATTTCTTCTTTTTTACATACGTTACATACATATTATCCAAGTCAATATAAGCGTGAAGATGTATTGTCATTTATTGGCCCTTCTTTACATGATACTTTCAGCAAGATTGATGAAAACAAGGTTGAAGAGATGATTACATGTTATCGTCAATTTAACCATGATCATCACGATGAATTAGTGGAAGAATATGAAACTGTATATGAAACAGTTCAAGAGTTGAAGAAGCAAGGCTATAAAGTTGGTATTGTTACAACGAAAGCGAGACAAACAGTTGAGATGGGATTAAAGTTGTCAAAGCTTGATGAATTTTTTGATGTGGTCGTGACAATTGATGATGTAGAGCATGTGAAACCACATCCAGAACCACTTCAAAAAGCGCTTGAGTTATTAGATGCGAAACCGGAAGAAGCATTGATGGTTGGGGATAATCACCATGATATTGTTGGCGGACAAAATGCGGGCACGAAAACAGCTGCTGTCTCATGGACGTTGAAAGGTAGAGCATATTTAGAGGCTTACAAGCCGGACTTTATGCTAGATAAAATGAGTGATTTGCTACCGATTTTGTCTGATATGAACCGTTCATAAAGGTCCAAGTAAGTTAGTAGGGGTCTGTTTCCCTACTAACTTACAGTTTCACTTTTTAGTAGAGGAGCGAGTTAAGTGCGACGGACAACGCGCTATCCTGTTTCGGGAGAAAATTCATTATGGAATGTGTATAAAACAGTGTCTTTTTGGAAGGTAATGAAAAACTTTATTATTATCCAAATTGCGCGTTATACACCATTTTTATCCGTCAAGAATTGGTTGTACCGTACATTTTTACGGATGAAAGTCGGAAAGAAAACATCATTTGCACTTATGGTAGTGCCGGATATTATGTTCCCAGAAAAGATAACTGTGGGAGAGAATTCAATTATCGGCTATAATACAACGCTTTTAGCACATGAATATTTAATTCGCGAATATCGACTTGGAGAGATCGTCATAGGAAATGAAGTGATGATTGGAGCAAATACGACTATATTACCAGGTGTGAAAATTGGGGATGGCGCGATTGTTTCAGCTGGCACACTTGTTCATAGAGATGTCCCAAGTGGTGCTTTCGTGGGTGGAAATCCAATGCGTGTTATTTATACGAAAGAAGAAATGGATGCTAGAGAAGGTTGATGCTAAAAATGTAACATTTCTCTTCTTTTTTAATGAATAAAAAGGAAATAATTGAGTATAATATACTGTTTTGTTTTTTACGGAATCGTTTATACTTATAGATAGAAGAATGTGTGAACGAAGAAAACAAAAAACTGGAGGATATATGGGGAAAAATCAAGGAATATATAAGGAGAACGGACAAGTTATCTCTTTTAATCAATTATCGGACTTCTTTTATAAAAAAGGGATGAGGGCTTACAAAGGACAGAAATTGCAAGATGCAATTAAATATTTTCGAAGAGCGGCACAAAGTGAGAAGGAGCCGTTTATTTTATGCCAATTAGCAACAGTATTATCTGAGGCTGGTGAATATCAAGAGTCGAATCAAATCTTCTTTAAGCTTGTTAGAACTAATCCAGAACTTGAACAATGCTATTATTTTATTGCAAATAATTATGCATATATGGGGCTATTTCAGCAGGCGAAAAAGTATGCGGATCGCTATTTAGAAGTTGCAGAAGAGAAGGAATTTGTAGAAGATACATTAGAATTACTTGAAATTATGGAAGAAGAAGCGATGGGTGAGGAAGAGATTGAGGATGAAGACGATCTAATTGTTATGCAAGAAGAAGCGAATCGTTATATTCGTAACGGACAATTGGAAGAAGCAATTGCTACATTGGAAATTGTTACAAAAGATTATCCGGAATTTTGGTCGGGTCATAATAATTTAGCCATTGCACATTTTCAATCTGGTAATGTAGATAAAGCTCTGAAGTTAACGGAAATGATTTTAGAGAAAAATCCTGGTAATATACATGCGCTTTGTAATACGCTTATTTTCCTATATTCAATTGGAGAGCATAAACAAGTAGAAGCGTTAGCGGAGCAGTTAGTTTCAGTATATCCGATTTCGTTCGAGCATCGTTTGAAACTTGGAACGACACTTGCAACAATTGGTCATTTTGAGCCTGCATATAAATGGTTCAAAGTATTAAAGCGTCAAGGGTATGAGGGAGACGTTAGTTTTTATTATTGGTTTGCATATTCTGCTTATATGGTGAAAGATCAGCAAGTAGCTGAAAAAATGTGGCAGCATGTTGTAGAATTGCACCCTGATAAAAAGGGAAAAGAACCGTGGAATGCGCTGAATTTAGCAGATGAAGGACAAAACGTATTATTTGAAGAATTACGAAAATCATTTCAACAAAGTGCGACGCTAGAGGAACAAATGCTAGCTTTATATTTAATGAATGAATTGTCAACGCCAGAGAAGGTGGGATTCTTCTTTGATGTAACGCAGGCGAAGAACGGTGTTCCAATCGTATCGCAACTTGCAAAGTATTTCTTTTTACTTAATAGCCATAAGAGCATTCCAGCTGATTTACAGCAATTTGAACAGTGCGCGCAAATTGCGGATGCTTTATATAATTATACGAAAAAAGATGATGAATTAATCGAAGAGTGTTTACAATTTTGGTTTTGTACGTTCATACGTTTATATACATCTGGGGCAGTTTTTACAAATGTATACGGCTGGTCAGCTGCTGTTGAATATATTGTACGCAGCGAACAAGGAAATAAGATGACACAGTCGGAGCTTGGGGATGTATATAATGTATCTGTAGCGACTGTTCGAAAGTATGTGCAGGCTGTTAAACGTACGCACACATAGGGTAAGCAAATCATTGGGAAAAAAATGATGCTAACAGTATAATGAGGGTAACTTAATTGTGTAGGAATGAATAGGAGTGAATAGTGTGTCAGAAGAAAAAATTTATGATGTCATTATTATTGGTGCAGGACCAGCTGGTATGACAGCTGCAGTATATACATCTCGTGCGAATTTAAGCACATTAATGCTTGAGCGTGGTATCCCAGGTGGCCAAATGGCAAACACAGAGGATGTAGAGAACTACCCAGGTTATGAGTCTATTTTAGGACCAGACTTATCAAATAAAATGTTCGAGCATGCGAAGAAATTTGGTGCTGAATATGCATACGGTGATGTGAAAGCAGTCATCGATGGTAAAGAATACAAAACAATTATTGCTGGTAAAAAAGAATATAAAGCACGTGCAATTATCGTTGCAAGCGGTGCAGAGTATAAAAAAATTGGTGTGCCAGGCGAAACAGAACTTGGCGGCCGTGGTGTATCATATTGTGCAGTATGTGATGGGGCTTTCTTTAAAGGAAAAGAACTTGTAGTTATTGGTGGTGGAGATTCTGCTGTTGAAGAGGGTGTATTCTTAACACGCTTCGCATCAAAGGTAACAATCGTTCACCGTCGTGACACTCTTCGTGCACAGAAAATTTTACAAGATCGTGCTTTCCAAAACGAGAAAGTTGATTTCATTTGGAATCACACTATAAAAGAAATTAACGATGCAAATGGTAAAGTGGGAAGCGTAACACTTGTAGACGTAAACAGTGGAGAAGAGAAAGAAGTCAAAACTGATGGCGTGTTCATATACATCGGTATGTTACCACTATCAAAACCATTTGTTGAACTAGGTATTACAAATGAAAATGGTTACCTTGAAACAAATGAGCGTATGGAAACGAAAGTTCCTGGTATTTTCGCAGCTGGAGATGTTCGTGAAAAAATGCTACGTCAAATTGTAACTGCAACAGGTGATGGTAGTATCGCAGCACAAAGTGCACAACATTACGTAGAAGAATTATTAGAAGAACTAAAAACAGTATCAGAAAAATAAGGGATAATATGCCTTTTGAAAAGAAAGCTACCGATAGGAGCTTTCTTTTTTTTATGAAAATGTCAAAGTTTTGTCAAAAAATATTGGGATTATAAGCTTTCTTATTGATATACTGGACTTTACGGAAAAATCACTATAAGAAATGAGGAATTTATTCAGTATGGAATGGCGTAATATATATCGTGGATTTTGTATGGGCGTTAGTGATTTAATTCCTGGTGTGAGCGGCGGTACAATCGCTGTTGTGTTAGGGATTTATGAACAATTGCTTGCGGCAATTAGTGGATTCTTTAGTCGCGAATGGAAAAAACATTTAGGATTTTTAATTCCCCTTGCAGCTGGTGTGGCAGCAGCGTTTTTAACGTTAAGTCACGTTATTAAATATTTACTTGCAAATCATTATGAACCGACTCAATTTTTCTTCCTCGGTTTAATTATTAGTATATTACCGATGTTAATGAGAGAAGCTGATGCAAAGTCGTCGTTTAAAGCTAAGCACATTGTTTTATTAATAGTTGCAGCAATACTTGTTGCGATCACAGCTTTCTTTAAACCAGATAAGGCAGCAGATCCAATTACGACGTTAACAATTTTAAATGCAATTGGTTTATTTTTCGCGGGCTGGATGGCTAGTATGGCTATGTTGCTTCCTGGAATTAGCGGATCATTTATTTTATTAATTATTGGTGTGTATCCGACAGCAATTAATGCTTTAACTACACTGAACTTACCTTTAATCGTAGTTATCGGTGCTGGTGTTATGGCGGGGTTTGTTGTAAGTAGTAAAGGAATTAGTTTCTTGTTAGATCGTTATAAAAGTATGACATTTGCGGCAATTATTGGACTTGTTATCGGCTCGATTGTAATTGTGTTCCCTGGTATTCCAACTGGAGGATTTTCAATTATAAGTTCAATTATTACCTTTATTTTAGGATTTGCGATTGTTACTTATTTCGGTAAGAAATAAGGACTTTAATCCCCTTGGCGATAAAAATCGTTAAGGGGATTTTTCATGCTATTCATTGAAAGTCTAGGCATTTACATTGCTTGTTCTAGAAAGCTTTTTTAAAATTGTTGAGTAGCATGTGCTTAGCGAAAGAGGACTGGCTCCTTCGTTGTAGCAAACTGTTTTTGATAGTATAATGAAATGAGTATGCAGTGAGAAATTTACTGCAAGTAGCTGAGGTGAAGAAACATGCAAAGAGTGACAAACTGTGTGTTAATTAGAGATAATGAAGTACTCTTACTCCAAAAACCTCGCCGAAATTGGTGGGTTGCACCAGGCGGGAAAATGGAGCGTGGTGAGACAGTAAGAGATTCCGTTGTTCGCGAGTATCGTGAAGAAACAGGTATTTATTTAAAGAACCCAGCGTTAAAAGGGGTCTTCACCTTTGTCATCCAAGAAGGTGATAAAGTTGTTTCTGAATGGATGATGTTCTCCTTTTTAGCGACAGATTTTGCAGGAGAAAACAAACTAGAGAGCGAAGAAGGCATCATTGGTTGGCATACATTTGACAAAATTGATGATTTAGCAATGGCACCAGGAGATTATCACATTATTGATTATTTAATTAAAGGAAATGGCATAATCTACGGTACATTTGTATATACCCCAGATTTTGAGTTGCTTTCATATCGATTAGATCCGAGTTAAACCGTCAAGGAGAGGATAAGATGACAGAGAATAATGATATAAAAATGGTAATTATTACAGGAATGTCTGGAGCTGGAAAGACAGTAGCTTTACAAAGTTTTGAAGATTTAGGATATTTCTGTGTAGATAATTTACCACCGATGTTATTGCCGAAGTTTATTGAGCTTATGGCGGATTCAAAAGGGAAAATGAATAAAGTGGCACTTGGCGTTGATTTACGTGGCCGAGAGTTTTTCGAACATTTATGGGGAGCACTTGATGATTTATCAGAACGTACATGGATTATTCCTCATATTTTATTCTTAGATGCGAAAGATGGCACGCTTGTAACTCGTTATAAAGAAACGAGACGTTCGCATCCACTTGCACCAACTGGTTTGCCGTTAAAGGGAATCGAGATGGAGCGTGGCTTATTAACTGATATGAAGGCGCGAGCAAATATTGTGCTGGATACATCGGATTTAAAACCGAAAGAATTACGTGAAAAAATTGTTCATCTGTTTTCAACTGAAACTGAGCAAGCATTTCGTGTAAATGTTATGTCATTTGGATTTAAGTACGGTATTCCAATTGATGCAGATTTAGTATTTGATGTTCGTTTTTTACCAAATCCATATTACATTCCACATATGAAGCCATTAACAGGACTAGATGAAGAAGTTTCATCGTATGTGCTGAAATTTAATGAGACACATAAGTTTTTAGAAAAATTGACGGATCTTATTACTTTCATGCTGCCTCATTATAAAAGAGAAGGCAAGAGTCAACTTGTAATTGCAATTGGATGTACAGGTGGACAGCATCGTTCTGTTACGCTTACAGAATACCTTGGGAAACATTTGAAACCAGAGTATAGCGTTCATGTATCTCATCGTGATGTGGAGAAGAGAAAGGGCCATTAAGGGATGAAAAAAGAGAGAAAACCTAAAATTGTTATCATGGGAGGCGGTACTGGACTCTCTGTTTTATTACGAGGATTAAAACAATATCCAGTTGATATTACAGCAGTTGTTACAATCGCTGATGATGGTGGCAGTTCAGGTAGATTACGTGATGAGCTCGAAATTCCACCCCCAGGTGACATTCGTAACGTACTTGTTGCGTTATCAGATGTAGAGCCGCTGGTGGAAGCTTTATTTCAGCATCGTTTCACAACGGGAGACGGGCTGAAAGGTCATGCGTTAGGAAATTTATTATTAGCGGGTATGACCTCGATTACAGGAGACTTCTTCCATGCGATTACGGAAACGAGTAAAGTGTTAAATGTCAGAGGACGTGTGTTACCGGCAGCTAACCAAAGTGCGGTACTTCATGCGGAACTAGAAGATGGAGAAATTGTAACAGGTGAATCAAAGATTCCTTATTCCGGGAAGAAGATTAACCGCGTCTTTTTAACTCCAGAAGATGTAGAGCCGTTACATGAAACGTTGGCTGAGATTAAACGAGCTGATTTACTTGTTTTTGGTCCAGGAAGTTTGTATACGAGTATATTACCGAATTTAGTTGTTAACAAAATCGGGGACGCTGTTCTTGCTGCAAAAGCGAAGAAGGTATATGTGTGTAATGTTATGACGCAAGCTGGTGAAACGATGGGATATACTGCGTTTGACCATGTGCAGGCGTTACATGATCATTTAGGTAAACCATTTATTGATACTGCAATTGTAAATAACCGTGATATTCCTTGTGAATTACGTCAGTTATATGAGGAAGAACTGTCGGCACCAGTTGTAGTAGATGAAGAGCGTTTTACAGAGAGCAATATTGATGTCATTCAAGATCAATTAGCGAAGTATGATGATCGTGTTGTAAGGCACGATACATTAAAACTAGCTTCTATTTTATATTCACTGTTGTAGATGTGCGTTGCCTCGTTTGAGGTAACGCTCATCATTTCATATAGGACAAGATTTTTGTTCCAAAGTAATCGTATAAGGAGGTGTTGACTGTGTCATTTGCATCAGAAACAAAGAAAGAGCTAACGAATCTTGAGGTGAAGGAATGCTGTGAGAAAGCAGAATTATCAGCGTTACTTCGAATGAACGGATCGCTTTCTTTTTCAAACCGTCGTCTATCTATCGATATTCAAACGGAGAATGCGGCAATCGCAAGAAGGATTTATACGCTTTTGAAAAAAGGATATGACGTGACGGTAGAATTACTTGTTCGTAAAAAAATGCGATTGAAGAAAAATAATGTATATATTGTGCGGCTTGTTGAGAAGTCTCGCGAAATATTAGCTGATCTTCATATTGTTCGAGACGACTTTTCGTTAATTCGAAATATATCCCAGGAATTAATCGAGAAGAAATGTTGTAAACGATCGTATTTACGAGGTGCATTTTTAGCAGGTGGTTCAGTAAATAACCCAGAAACATCATCTTATCATTTAGAGGTCTTTTCGTTATATAAGGAACATAATGATGCTATATGTGAATTGATGAACGGATTTGATTTAAATAGTAAGACGTTGGAAAGAAGAAAAGGGTACATTACGTATTTGAAAGAAGCAGAAAAGATTACGGAGTTTTTAAATATTATAGGCGCTCATAATGCACTTTTAAGATTTGAAGACATTCGAATCGTTCGCGATATGCGTAATTCAGTAAATCGTTTAGTGAACTGCGAAACAGCCAATTTAAATAAAACAATTGGTGCAGCGCTAAGGCAGATTGAAAATATCCGTTATATTGATGAGACAGTTGGTCTTGATATATTACCAGATAAACTGCGAGAAATTGCACAATTACGAAGAGATTATCAAGATGTAACATTGAAAGAGTTAGGCGAGATGGTATCCGGGGGGAAAATTAGTAAATCGGGTATTAATCATCGTTTGCGTAAAATCGATGAGATTGCAGAGAAATTACGCGCGGGGGAAGCGGTAGCAAAAAAATAAGAGGTTAAAGGGGAAATGGAGCTGTGGTTCAAAAACGAGTTAAGGTTTCATTAAAAAACGGTTTACAAGCACGTCCGGCTGCGTTGTTTGTACAAGAGGCCAATCGCTTTCATGCGGATATCTTCATCGAGAAAGATGGAAAGACAGTGAATGCAAAGAGCATAATGGGGATTATGAGCTTAGCAATTGGAACTGGTAGCATGATAACAATTACAACAGAAGGTTCAGATGCAGAAGAAGCTTTAGAAGCATTAGCTGCATATATACAATAAGAAGCTATCGCGCATGTGCGATAGCTTTTTTGTTTTGTTATTTGGTGTTGGGAGTCGGGTATGTAGGGGGCGCGTGCTTGTCGAGGATTGTCGGTAAGTCGATAAGTTGTGTTGAATCGTCGATATATTAAAATAATCGCCGATATAATTGGAGTTACGGTCGATATATTTGAAAAATCGCCGATATATTTAGGGGTATACTAGGTGGGGTATGTGAGCGGGGAACAATATATAAAAGAAGCGCCCAATTATAGGGCGCTTCCGCTTTTAATCTATCCAGCTCCAGCGGCTAGAATCTCCGGTTGTTTCGCTTTTACATTCGAGGCAAAAAGCGCCTCGAATGTAAAAGCTCCAACACCCTGCGATTCTGAACGAGCCGCTTCCGCTTTTAGTTATTAACGATTTGTAAAGATCTTATCGATTAAGCCGTATTCTAGAGCTCTTTCAGCTGTCATGAAGTTGTCGCGGTCTGTGTCGCGTTGTAGTACTTCAAGTGGTTGACCTGTGCGGTCAGCAAGAATTTGGTTTAGTTTTTCACGTAAGAATAGGATACGTTTTGCAGCGATTTCGATTTCAGTCGCTTGACCTTGTGCTCCGCCAAGTGGTTGGTGAATCATTACTTCACTGTTTGGAAGTGCATAACGTTTTCCTTTTTCACCTGCTGCAAGTAAGAATGCACCCATAGATGCAGCCATACCGATACAGATTGTTGATACTTGTGGTTTAATAAATTGCATTGTATCGTAAATTGCCATACCTGCTGTGATAGAACCACCAGGGCTATTGATGTAGATGTGAATATCTTTTTCTGGATCTTGAGATTCCAAGAATAAAAGCTGGGAAACGATTGAGTTAGCTACATTGTCATCAATTGCACTACCAAGCATAATGATGCGGTCTTTTAATAGTCGAGAGTAAATATCGTAAGCGCGTTCTCCACGATTTGTTTGTTCAATTACTGTAGGAATTAAATTCATCTGTTATTTCCTCCTTCTAAAGCTTTCTTAGTCTTATAATACAATTATGGTCAATAAAGGTCAAACGAAACCACTTTAAATCAAAAAAATATGTAGTTGTACCATGAATTATTCGCTATGTTTTTGAAATTCCCTGCTTATGTATCTTCAACATCATAACCGAATTACATAAATTTAAACGTTATAAAAACTGTAGAAAAAAAGAAAAGAACGCCTTTTTATTGAAGCGTTCTTTTGATAGTTATTCTTTTAAAAGATAGGTTACTTTATTTAAAATCTTTTCGATTTGTTTCGCGTTTTTACTATACATTTCGCTCGCTGATTTCGACTTTGTTTCTAGGGAAAATAGTTCAAGATCAGCATGACATTTTTTTAAAGATGCTAATAATAAAGGCTTATTTTGAGGAGAAGGCATTTGTAGTTTGTCATTATAAATGTCGATAGTAAGTTGTCCGTATGAATCCACTTGACCGAGAAAGACATTTTCAATAACAACACCGAGCTTTTCTAGCTCAGAATGTAACCAAGCACGGTTATGCCCACTTGCTGAAAGGGGGCCGTCTAGTACATTCCCATCCATAATAACAGTTTGTGGTTCTTTTTCATTTGGTACTTTTAAACCGAGATCTTTTGCAGTAAGTGGTTGAGCATCTTTCTTTAATAATACATTTAATTCTCCGCTCGGTTCTAAGACAGCAAATTCAACTTCAGCTATACTGAATGTACCATTTCCTCTAAGAAGTTCAAGTAACTCATCACTTGTGTATTTTTCTTTCTTTAAATTATCCTCAAGTACTTTGCCATCTTTTATTAACACTGTAGATTTTCCTTCAAAAAAATCTCTAGCAGTTTTGTTTTTCAAGGAAAGAATTCCAACGAAAAAAGGTACCGAGGCGAAAATAAGTATTGCAAAGACACCATGGAAAAACTTTTGATCAAGCCCTGTAGCTATTTGAGCAGCGATATCACCGATTGTCATTCCCGCTATGTATTCAAAAAAGGAAAGCTGAGAGATTTGCCTTTTTCCTAAGCACTTTGTAATAGTGAATAAAATAATTAATATGAATACAGAGCGAAGGATGACAAGTGTCCATTCCGGTAGGTGAGACATAGTCATTTCCTCCAGTCTACTTAAAACCCTCTATATTGAGGTTCTTCACGTTCTAATACTGAAACTCTATCCTGTAAATCAGCGATGACACTGTCCATTTCTAACATACATTCATGAAATACACGTTTTGCTTCGTTATCTGTAGAATTTAGTGAAAGGGAGCTTAAACTTGCTTGAGCGCCCCTTACACTAGCAAGGCAAGTTTTAACGCTAGCGATAACTGTCATACGAACACCTTATCCTTTCGGTTTGAATAGCAAAGCTCCAATGAAGCCGAAAATAATAGCTGCGGATACGCCGGCGCTCGTTACTTTAAACATGCCGGTAATGACGCCAACGATGCCGTGTTTTGCAGCTTCTTCCATTGCGCCGTGAACGAGGGCATTACCGAAACTTGTAATAGGTACAGTTGCCCCGGCTCCAGCAAAATCAATTAATGGTTCATACAAATTGAATCCGTCTAATATAGCTCCGGCAACTACGAGTGTTGCCATTGTATGAGCGGGTGTAAGTTTTACAACATCAAACATAAGTTGGCCGATTACACATATGAGTCCGCCGATGACGAAAGCCCAGAAAAAAATCATTGCGTTGCACCTCCAAATTCAATCGAAACGGCGTGAGCGATACACGGAATCGTTTCTTCTTGTTGGAATGTAAGTGGAGATAGTAAAGCGCCTGTCGCAACGACAAGTATTTTTTTGAACTCTCCTCTTTTCATTCGGTTTAATAAATGACCGTACACGACTGTTGCGGAACATCCCGGTCCGCTAGCACCAGCTATGACAGGTTGCCCTTCTCTATAAATGAGTATGCCGCAATCTTGAAACTGTTCGCTCGTTACTTTTGTTCCGTGTTTATGTAGTAGGTCATAAGCAATTTCGCGACCGACATGTCCAAGATCACCTGTTACAATTAAATCGTAATAAGAGGCGTCAATTTGTCGTTCGCGTAAATGGGCTTCAATCGTATCGACAGCTGCTGGGGCCATCGCACCACCCATATTAAAAGGATCTGTTAATCCCATATCAATCACTCGCCCGATTGTGGCAGAAGTTACCCTAGGACCATGTCCAGTGTCGCTTAAAATAGCCGCACCTGCCCCGGTTACTGTCCATTGTGCGGTAGGCGGTTTTTGACCGCCGTATTCAGTTGGATATCGGAACTGCTTCTCTACAGCAGCGTTATGACTAGATGCCCCAGTTAATAAATATTTTGCACCTTTTGCATTTACAATGCTTGCCCCGAGTGCTAATCCTTCCATAGAAGTAGAACAAGCGCCAAATAATCCGAGATATGGTGTGCCGAGTGTGCGGCAGGCAAAGCTTGTTGGAGTGATTTGATTAATTAAATCTCCTGCAAGTACGAATTGAATATCGTCTTTACGAAGTTCTGCTTTTTCAGTAGCGCGGCTACAAGCTTCTTCGAACAAAATTTTATGTGCTTTTTCATAGGAATCCTGGCCGAGCCATAAATCTTCATGAAGGATATCGAAGTCTTCTGGAATGTTTCCTTTTGCTTCAAATGGCCCGCCAACGACTCCTGTCGAAATAATAACTGGTTTGTTTTCAAATACCCATGTTCGGTGTCCTTGTAACATTTATAGCCCTCCCCATTGAACGAGAATCGTTTTAATAAGTGCGATGACGAAAGCTGAAAATACACCAAACAAAATAACGGAGCCGGCTAATTTAAACATATTTCCTCCAACGCCGAGTACGAACCCTTCTGTTCGGTGTTCGATACATGCGGCAATAACAGAGTTACCAAATCCAGTGACGGGTACAGCTGTGCCTGCTCCAGCAAACTGCCCAAAGCGGTCATATATACCGAAACCAGTTAGTAACATGGAAATGAAAATGAGAGTTGCGACTGTTGGATTTCCTGCTGAACGTTCAGTGAAATCAAAATATGTGATATAAAACGTAGAAATGAGTTGTCCGATGAAGCAAATAAAACCACCAACGAAAAAGGCTTTAATACAATTTTTCAAGACAGGGCGCTTCGGTTCGCGTTCTTGCTCGAATTTTTTATACTCTTGTTGCACAGGGGTTAAGTTCTTATCTTTACTAGACATTGCGATCCTTCCTTTTCTATTAAAAAGCGTTAAGTGTTAGACTCCATTTTTTTCCCAATGAGTTTTAATTGCTTATTGATCTCGTTTTTAGATACTTCTTTTTTCTTAATTTTGCTCTCAAGCTTTTCGAGTAACATAAAGATTTTTTTATCAGTACTTACACGAACATCGAAAGTAGGATGCTCATCACTTAGCTGCTTTTGAAGCTTCTTACGCAGAGGTTTTAATCCAAACCTTTCGTGATGCTCCGGTGTCACTGCTATGTAGAGATCTAAATTTGAATTTACTGCTGTGCTTTTTATAATTTCTTCCATAGCGAGAGCCGTTTTCTTGGCTCCTTGTGATATAGATTGATTAAAGGATTCCGTACTCGTCTTTGTTAGCTTGGGACCTTTTTCTTTCTCCGTTCGTTTTGCTTCTTCTTTCACTTTTTTATCTAAGGGACTAGTATCACATCCGGTAAAAGAGCTACATAGAAGGGCAAATAATGCGGTTATGAGACCGAGTTTTCGCATGATTATCATTCCATTTCTATTGCAATATGTAATGTGATAGAAAAAGGATGACTGCATATCATCCTTTTTCTATTTCACAGCATGACTAATCCGTTATTGCTGTGAGTATTGTGGTTCTTCTTGTTGGACTTCTTCAACGCGTGGGTTTAAAGAATCGATAATCGTTTGCGTTTGCTCTGCAGCTGTTTGGAAAAGTTGCTTTGCTTGTTGGTTATCCGTATCAAGAGCGAATCCCTCTAAGCTAGCTTGTGCACTTTTTAATCCAGAAACAGTTTGCTTTAGTTTTGTAATTACAGTCATTGAATGAAGCCTCCTTTGGAATATCAATTCAAAGGTTATAATTTGTGAGTTGGGGTGAATTTATGATTGGAAAATTTAGGGGGTAGTACTTTGTTAATATATTCCTAACTAAGGTGCATAAAGGATTACAGGGATATTTTTATTGATTTAGATGGATTTTATTGCTATTATTATGAAAAGAAAATGAAGTATTTTCTATAATCATGCGCCCATAGCTCAGTCGGATAGAGCGGTGGTTTCCGGTACCACGTCTGCCGGGGGTTCGAATCCCTCTGGGCGCGTCAAAAAGTCCTAACTTACGTTTTGTAGGTTAGGATTTTTTTATTCCCCTCTTGTTATATCTAGTAATAAGATTTACTATTAGTACTTGATAACAATTTAGCAACTTATTATTTTCTTTCAATATTATTCAAATTTCGGTTGTAAGTTGTAAATCTCATTAATACATATAAACTAATAATATTTTGGAATGGGTGTCTGTGATAGCATTCTCCTTTTACCAAACTTATTGTACAATAGAAACAAGGGGGAGATTAGTTTGAAGGCAAGTCTTTTACAAGAACAAAGCTTACGTTTGGCAATGACACAAGAGTTAAGGCAAGCGATTACAATGCTCCAGTATAATGTACAAGAATTATCGGAGTTTTTGTATGAGCAATCGTTAGAGAATCCCCTTATTGAGTTAGGTGGTTTTGAGAGGGAGAAGAAAAAGAGCTCTAACAACAGTAAAAGTACCAGCAAACAAGTCGAGAATCAAATGGAAATCTACAGTGTGGATTCAACAACGATTCAGCAACATTTATTAAATCAAATACAGTATTATAAAATAGATGAAGAAGAGCGAAAAATAGCTTCTTTCATTATTATGAACATGGATGGAAATGGGTATTTACAAGAAACGAACGAAGAGTTAGCGGATCTCCTTTCCGCACCGATTCATGAAGTCGCCCGCTTTGTAGAGCTTGTCCAATCACTCGAGCCAGCAGGGGTAGGAGCGCGTAATATTCAGGAATGTCTAACTTTACAATTGAAGCGCTTACAAAGACGGAATGGATTAGCGGAAGAGGTTATAGAGGATCACTTCGCTTATTTCGTGAAGAAAGATTGGCGAAAGCTCGTTCAAGTGTTGAAGTGTAGTAATGAAGAATTGCAATCGGCGGTGAACTGTATTACGTCATTACAGCCGAAACCAGGTCTTGCGTTTTCTTCTGATAAACCGCTTTATATTGTGCCTGATATGGCGGTGAAAAAAGATGGTGATCGTCTCGTTTTACAAATGAACGAGAGAAATATGCCGAGAATTGAAATTCATTCTGAGTATAGTGCGCTTCTGAATAATAGTGAAAGTGAAGTAGCATCTTATGTATCAGAAAAGTATCAGCATGTGCAGTGGATTATGCGCAGTTTAAAACAGAGAAAACAAACGCTTCTGCAAGTGATGACTATTATTATGGAAAAACAACGTGATTTCTTCTGGGAAGGTCCAGAATATTTAAAACCGCTTGCTTTAAAAGAGGTAGCGGAAGAGTTAAGTGTGCATGAATCTACAATTAGTCGTGCAACGCGAAATAAATATGTGCAAACACCACATGGTTTATTTGAGATGAAATCTTTCTTTAGTAATGCTGTTTCGACTACTGAAGATGAAGCAGTTTCTACAAAGCGTGTGAAACGATTTATCCAAACGCTTGTTGAGGCGGAGAATAAGAAAAAGCCACTTTCAGATCAAAAGATTTCAAAATTATTAGAAGAAGAGCATGAAATCGTTATTTCTCGAAGAACAGTGGCGAAGTATAGAGAACAAATGCACATTCCAGCGTCATCATTACGAAAAACGATCGGATAGGTGAAGAATATGAAAGTTGTACTGTATACAAAAAAAGATTGTGGCCTTTGCGTGCAGGCGAAACAAGTTTTAGAGGAAGTACAATGTGAATATTCTTTTCAAATCGAGGAAATAAATATATATGAAGATAATGACCTTTTAGAAAAATATCACCTAATGATTCCGGTGGTAGAAATAGGCGGAAAACAAGTAGAATATGGTAACATTCACAAAGGTGTCATAATAAACTATATAAAGAATGCAGTTAAGAGTTGAATAAGTTTCTATCTCCTGTTACAATAATACACGTAGCAGGGATTATTTTTTTAACCTATGTGGGACACAAAATGTCACTACGGGACGTAAAGTGACCACGAGGAAAAATGAACCAATGTAGTGAGGAGAAAAGATATGCGCTCATGGATTCAGAACACAAAAAAATTATTACCTGATCTGCTACCTGTTATGCAAACGAGAATGCAAATTCTTCAATACATTAGGCTCATGCAGCCGATTGGAAGAAGAAACTTGTCAGCAAGTCTCGGTATGACAGAACGAGTATTGCGAAGTGAAGTTCAAGTTTTGAAAGAACAAAACTTAGTTCACGTCGCTTCTTCTGGAATGACTTTGACAGAAGAAGGAACAGCTTTAGTTCTTGCTTTGGAAGACTTTATGAAAGAAATTTCCGGGTTAAAGGTTTTAGAAAAGCAACTTAAGGAAACATTAGACTTGGATGAAGTTTTCGTTGTCCCTGGTGATAGTGATGAATCACCTTGGGTCAAACTGGAGATGGGCCGTGCTTGTGTGACTTGTATAAAAGACCGTCTGACAGCGAATAATATCGTTGCTGTGGCTGGAGGAACTACGCTAGCTGCTGCTGCGGACATGATGCAGCTTGATTGCAAAGATTTACATATGCTATTTGTCCCAGCGCGTGGTGGAATTGGAGAGGGTGTCGAATTAGAAGCCAATACCATTTGTGCCAAGATGGCACAAAATACGATGAGTAATTATCGCTTATTGTATGTTCCAGACCATGTTAGTAGCGAAGCATATGCGTCTATTGTGACAGAGCCTTCCGTGAAAGAAGTTCTTGAGTTGATTCGATCTTCCAATATCGTCATTCATGGAATAGGTGATGCGTTAACAATGGCACGTCGCAGAAATACTTCAGAAGCAGATTGGTTAAAGATTCAAGCAAGCGAAGCAGTAGGTGAAGCTTTCGGTTACTACTTTAATGAACAAGGAAATGTTGTTCATAAAGTAAGAACAGTTGGTATGCAACTTGAGGATTTACAACATGTATCTCACGTTGTTGCAGTCGCTGGAGGTTCTTCAAAGGCAAAGGCAATACAGGCTGTAATTAAACAAGGGCACACTTCAATTCTAATTACAGATGAAGGTGCAGCAAAACAGTTAACAAAGGGTATTACCCTTTAATATAATCCCCCAAGGAGGAAATTCAAATGACTAAAATTGGTATTAATGGATTTGGACGTATCGGACGTAACGTATTCCGCGCAGCTCTTAACAACTCTGAGGTAGAAGTAGTAGCAATCAACGACTTAACAGATGCTAAAACATTAGCTCACCTTTTAAAATATGACACAGTTCACGGAACTTTAAATGCAGAAGTATCTGCTAACGAAAACAGCATCGTTGTTAACGGTAAAGAAATTAAAGTTATCGCTGAGCGTGACCCAGCTCAATTACCATGGAGCGACTACGGAGTAGAAGTAGTAGTAGAATCTACTGGCCGTTTCACTAAAAAATCAGACGCTGAAAAACACTTAGGTGGATCAGTTAAGAAAGTTATCATCTCAGCTCCAGCTTCTGACGAAGATATCACTGTAGTTATGGGTGTTAACCACGAACAATACGATGCAGCTAACCACAACGTAGTATCTAACGCTTCTTGTACTACAAACTGTCTAGCTCCATTCGCTAAAGTATTAAACGAAAAATTCGGCGTAAAACGCGGAATGATGACAACAATTCACTCTTACACTAACGACCAACAAATCTTAGACTTACCACACAAAGATTTACGTCGTGCTCGTGCAGCAGCTGAAAACATGATCCCAACATCTACTGGTGCAGCTAAAGCTGTAGCATTAGTATTACCAGAACTTAAAGGTAAATTAAACGGTGGCGCTGTACGTGTTCCAACTGCTAACGTTTCTCTTGTTGACTTAGTTGTTGAACTTGACAAAGAAGTAACAGTTGAAGATGTAAACGCAGCATTCAAAGCAGCAGCTGAAGGCGAATTAAAAGGTATCCTTGGATACAGCGAAGAGCCATTAGTATCTATCGACTATAACGGATGTACAGCTTCTTCTACAATCGATGCATTATCTACAATGGTAATGGAAGGTAACATGGTTAAAGTACTTTCTTGGTACGATAACGAAACTGGTTACTCTAACCGCGTAGTAGACCTAGCAGCATACATGACTTCTAAAGGTCTTTAATTCTTAATTATATAAGTAATCAATGACAAAACGAGGGAGAGGGTTTGTTCCCTCTCTCTCTTCTTTCGTTTTAAAAGCAAATGTGTTAAGCTTTTGAGTGGGTTTTGTCAATCCTAACTAGTAGTCGGAGGGAAATCCAATGAACAAAAAATCAATTCGTGACGTAGATTTAAAAGGTAAGCGTGTATTTTGCCGCGTTGATTTCAACGTACCTATGAAAGAAGGCAAAATTACAGATGAAACTCGTATCCGTGCAGCTCTTCCTACAATTCAATATTTAGTAGAGCAAGGTGCGAAAGTTATTTTAGCAAGTCACTTAGGCCGTCCAAAAGGTCAAGCAGTAGAAGAATTACGTCTTACTCCAGTAGCAGCACGTTTAGGCGAGCTTCTTGGTAAAGATGTTAAAAAAGCAGACGAAGCATTCGGACCAGTTGCACAAGAAATGGTTGCAGCAATGAACGAAGGCGACGTATTAGTTCTTGAAAACGTACGTTTCTATGCGGGCGAAGAAAAGAACGATGCAGAACTTGCGAAAGAATTTGCAGCTCTTGCTGATATCTTCGTAAACGATGCATTCGGTGCAGCTCACCGTGCTCACGCTTCTACAGCAGGTATCGCAGACTACCTACCAGCAGTATCTGGCTTATTAATGGAAAAAGAGTTAGATGTACTTGGAAAAGCACTTTCTAACCCAGAACGTCCATTCACAGCTATCATCGGTGGTGCGAAAGTAAAAGATAAAATCGGTGTAATTCGTCATCTATTAGACAAAGTAGATAACTTAATCATCGGTGGCGGACTTGCTTACACATTCGTTAAAGCTTTAGGTCATGAAATTGGTCTATCTCTATGTGAAGACGACAAGATTGAACTAGCAAAAGAATTTATGCAACTTGCAAAAGAAAAAGGCGTAAACTTCTACATGCCAGTTGATGTTGTAATCACAGAGGAATTCTCTGAAACTGCAACAACTCAAATCGTAGGTATCGACTCTATCCCTTCTAATTGGGAAGGCGTGGACATCGGTCCTAAAACACGTGAAATTTATGCAGATGTAATTAAAAATTCTAAGCTTGTTGTATGGAATGGACCAATGGGTGTATTCGAAATGACTCCATTCGCAGAAGGTACAAAAGCAGTAGGACAAGCATTAGCAGATGCAGAAGATACATACTCTGTTATCGGCGGTGGTGACTCTGCAGCAGCTGTTGAAAAATTCGGTATGGCTGATAAAATGAGCCACATTTCTACTGGCGGCGGTGCGTCATTAGAATTCATGGAAGGCAAAGAGCTTCCAGGTGTAGTTTGTCTTAACGACAAATAAGTAGCAGCCAAAGAAAAAGGACGGTGCAAAGCATGCGTAAACCAATTATCGCAGGTAACTGGAAAATGAATAAAACTCTATCTGAAGCAGTTAGCTTCGTAGAGGAAGTTAAAGGCCAAATCCCAGCAGCTTCAGCTGTTGATGCAGTAGTTTGCTCTCCAGCTCTATTTTTAGAGCGTTTAGTAGCAGCAACTGAAGGAACTGATTTACAAGTAGGTGCACAAAACATGCACTTCGAAAAAAATGGTGCATTCACTGGCGAAATTAGCCCAGTAGCACTTAGCGACTTAAAAGTAGGCTACGTAGTACTTGGCCACTCTGAGCGTCGTGAAATGTTTGCTGAAACAGACGAGTCAGTAAACAAAAAGACTCTTGCAGCATTTGAACATGGTTTAACACCAATCGTATGTTGTGGTGAGACTTTAGAAGAGCGCGAAAGCGGAAAAACATTTGATCTAGTAGCAGGTCAAGTGACAAAAGCACTTGCAGGTTTAACAGAAGAGCAAGTTAAAGCAACTGTTATCGCTTATGAGCCAATCTGGGCTATCGGTACAGGTAAATCTTCTTCTTCTGCAGATGCAAACGAAGTATGTGCGCACATCCGTAAAGTTGTTGCAGAAGCTGTTTCTACAGAAGCTGCAGAAGCTGTTCGTATTCAATACGGCGGTAGCGTAAAACCAGAAAACATTAAAGAGTATATGGCACAATCTGACATCGACGGCGCTTTAGTTGGCGGTGCTAGCTTAGAGCCTGCTTCGTTCTTAGGTCTTCTGGGGGCGGTAAAATGAGAAAGCCAACAGCTTTAATCATTCTTGATGGTTTCGGACTACGTGAAGAAACTCATGGGAATGCTGTAGCACAAGCTAAGAAACCTAATTTTGATGGTTACTGGAACAAATTCCCTCACACAACGCTTACAGCTTGTGGTGAGGAAGTAGGTCTTCCAGAAGGTCAAATGGGTAACTCTGAGGTTGGTCACTTAAATATCGGTGCTGGCCGCATCGTATATCAAAGCTTAACACGCGTAAACGTTGCAATTCGTGAAGGTGAGTTCGATCAGAACGAAACTTTCCAAAATGCAATTAAAAGCGTAAAAGAAAAAGGTACTGCTCTTCATTTATTCGGTTTACTTTCTGATGGTGGTGTGCACAGTCACATGAACCATATGTTTGCTCTTCTTCGCTTAGCAGCAAAAGAAGGCGTGGAGAAAGTTTATATCCATGCATTCTTAGACGGCCGCGATGTTGGACCACAAACAGCAAAAGGTTATATCGATGCAACAAATGAAGTAATTAAAGAAACAGGAGTAGGACAATTCGCGACTATCTCTGGTCGTTATTACTCCATGGACCGTGACAAGCGTTGGGATCGCGTGGAAAAATGTTACAGTGCTATGGTGAATGGTGAAGGCCCTACTTATAAATCAGCAGAAGAGTGTGTAGAAGACTCTTATGCGAACGGTATCTATGATGAATTCGTATTGCCGTCTGTAATTGTTAACGAAGATAACACGCCAGTTGCAACAATCAATGATGATGATGCAGTTATCTTCTATAACTTCCGTCCAGACCGTGCAATTCAAATTGCTCGTGTATTTACAAACGAAGACTTCCGTGAGTTCGATCGTGGTGAAAAAGTACCTCACATTCCTGAATTCGTTTGTATGACACATTTCAGTGAAACTGTAGATGGTTACGTGGCATTCAAGCCAATGAACCTTGATAACACATTAGGTGAAGTTGTTGCGCAAGCGGGATTAAAGCAACTTCGCATCGCGGAAACTGAAAAGTATCCGCACGTTACATTCTTCTTTAGCGGTGGTCGTGAGGCTGAATTCCCAGGAGAAGAGCGTATTTTAATTAACTCACCGAAGGTTGCAACGTATGACTTGAAACCTGAAATGAGCATTTACGAAGTAACGGACGCTTTAGTAAATGAAATCGAAAATGATAAACATGATGTTATCATTCTTAACTTTGCAAACTGTGATATGGTTGGCCATTCTGGGATGATGGAACCAACAATTAAAGCAGTAGAAGCAACTGACGAATGTTTAGGAAAAGTTGTAGAAGCGATTCTTGCAAAAGATGGTGTAGCACTTATTACTGCTGACCATGGTAATGCTGATCAGGAGTTAACTGCTGATGGTGGACCAATGACAGCTCATACAACTAACCCGGTTCCTTTCATCGTTACAAAAAATGATGTAGAGCTTCGTGAAGGTGGTATTTTAGGAGATATCGCTCCAACAATGCTTACGCTTTTAAATGTGGAACAACCGAAAGAAATGACAGGTAAAACAATTATTAAATAATTTGCTTATATAAAAAGGAGAGAATTTATTATGTCAACAATTATTGATGTTTATGCTCGCGAAGTCCTTGACTCTCGTGGTAACCCAACTGTAGAAGTAGAAGTTTACACAGAAAGCGGCGCTTTCGGACGCGCTATCGTACCAAGTGGTGCATCTACTGGTGAGCACGAAGCAGTAGAATTACGTGACGGTGACAAATCTCGTTACCTTGGTAAAGGTGTTCTAAATGCAGTAAACAACGTTAACGAAGCAATCGCTCCAGAAATCGTTGGTTTCGACGTAACTGACCAAGCTGGTATCGACCGTGCTATGATCGAATTAGATGGCACTCCAAACAAAGGTAAACTAGGCGCTAACGCTATCCTTGGTGTATCTATGGCAGTAGCTCACGCAGCAGCTGACTTCGTAGGTCTTCCATTATACCGTTACCTTGGTGGATTCAATGCAAAACAATTACCAACTCCAATGATGAACATCATCAACGGTGGTTCTCACGCTGATAACAACGTAGACTTCCAAGAGTTCATGATCTTACCAGTTGGTGCTCCAACATTCAAAGAATCAATCCGTATGGGTGCTGAAGTATTCCATGCACTTAAAGCTGTATTACATGACAAAGGTCTTAACACTGCAGTAGGTGACGAAGGTGGATTCGCTCCAAACCTTGGTTCTAACCGTGAAGCATTAGAAGTAATCATCGAAGCTATCGAAAAAGCTGGTTACAAAGCTGGCGAGAACGTATTCTTAGGAATGGACGTTGCTTCTTCTGAGTTCTACAACAAAGAAACTGGTAAATATGACCTTGCAGGCGAAGGCCGTACTGGCTTAACTTCTGCAGAAATGGTTGATTTCTACGAAGAGCTTTGCAAAGACTTCCCAATCATCTCTATCGAAGATGGTTTAGACGAAAACGACTGGGATGGTCACAAATTATTAACTGAGCGTATCGGTGATAAAGTACAATTAGTTGGTGACGACTTATTCGTAACTAACACTCAAAAACTTGCTGAAGGTATCGAAAAAGGTATCTCTAACTCAATCTTAATTAAAGTTAACCAAATCGGTACTTTAACTGAGACTTTCGAAGCTATCGAAATGGCTAAACGTGCTGGTTACACAGCAGTTGTATCTCACCGTTCTGGTGAAACTGAAGATGCTACAATCGCTGACATCGCAGTTGCAACTAACGCTGGCCAAATCAAAACTGGTTCTATGAGCCGTACTGACCGTATTGCTAAGTACAACCAATTATTACGCATCGAAGACGAACTAGGCGAAATCGCTGTTTACGATGGTATCAAATCTTTCTATAACATCAAACGATAATTGTAGAAAATAACGACAGACCGTGAGAAATCACGGTCTGTTTTTTTATGCTAAAATTGCTCACCTGTCATAAGTGACATGAAATGTTTAAAGAAGCGGTTATAATCAAAATCAATTGCGATTTGATGACTCGGCCAATCAATAAATGGCTTAAATTCTTCTAAAGAGCGAAATTCCCCTATGCTTGCTCCTTGTGCATAAGATTCTGTCATAACAACAATAGGTGACTTGTGATACGTAAACATAGAGTTATCAAGTAAAGCGAGTATTGGTATTGTGTCATGGAAGGGGCTCCCCTTTAAATGCGGTAAGGCGTCTTTATAATATCCGTAGTAATAATGATCGAATAACGGTTTGACGAGTGGGGCTTTTCCTTTTGCTTCAATGTATTCAGCCATTTCTGGTGTAATGATGGAATACTGAGTGACGTTTAATGGATAGATGTACATGTTAGGTGAGGATTGAAGGATTATATTAGCGGCAGTAGGATCGCCATAAAAGTTTGCTTCGGAAATAGGGGTAACATTACCAGGATGTAAAAAGGCACCACCCATTACGTAGTAAGATTTAACTTGCTTCATGAGCTGTTTACATAAGATGAATAAAATTGCTAGGGAGGTAAGTCTGCCTAAACTCACAATGATTAATTCATCTTTATACTGTTCAATAAGAGGAATAACTTCGAAAAAATTCTCCATTTCTCCGTTAGTCACATGTCCCTTTGGAATAATTGGCCCGAGCCCCTGTTTCCTGTGTACTTCCGTAAAGAAAGCAGGAGGGGCACCAGTAAGCGGTTGTTCTGAACCACCAAATACCTTAATATTTCTATTTTTTGTTTCGTGCTTAAGAAAATGAGCATTTTGTACGGCCATTTCTTTTGGAACATTGCCGTAATCAGCAACAATGCCGATGATTTCTATTTCATCGATAAAGAATGCTAAGAGGAGGGCCATCGCATCATCAATCCCAGGATCACAAAAAATAAGAACTTTTTTTGGCATATGTTCACCACCTATCTTATTTATGTATATGTAAGCTTAAGGATAAAAAGATTATTTTATTGAAATAACAACCTTATAAATTCAGAAAATAAAAACTTTTTATATTAGGTCAAGGTTTTTGACTTAATTTCTATGCGGAAATCCAGTCATATCAAGGTTGTAAGCGTCTAACATAAGCTGTTTTTGCTGTCAAGTTGATAAATTGCAGCTTTTTACAATTTATACTATGATAAAGATATTAAGAGAAGATCGTATAAACATGAGGGATGATGAACATGAAATTTACAAAGATTCTTGTCCAAATTGCTGCTCTTTACGTCTTTTATATGGTTGGAACTTGGGTACAAGAAGTGTTAAATATTCCGATTCCAGGAAGTTTGATTGGAATGTTTCTCTTACTTGTTTTACTTAGCCTAAAAGTCCTTCCAGTGAAATGGTTCGATTTAGGAGCAGAAACACTCGTTGCTATTATGCCGTTTTTATTAATTCCGCCAACGCTTGGCCTAATGAATTACGGTGCTTTTTTTATGAGTAAAGGAATTTCTCTTTTCATTACAATTGTAGCGAGTACATTTTTAATTATTATTGTCGCAGGACATACAGGACAATATCTTGCGAATAGAAAGGAAAGAGAGTCGCGATGAGCCAAATATTAATCGGAATCGGTTGGGTTCTTTTTACGGTGCTATTATACCAATTATCTAAAAAAATCTATAAATTATTTCCAACACCATTCACCATTCCAATGCTTGTAGCAACAGGATTAATGGCTTTCTTATTTATCATGCTTGATATACCATATCAACATTATATGGAAAGCGGTGGTGGCTGGATTGCAAAACTGCTCGGACCCGGTGTTGTAGCATTTGCAATTCCTCTTTATAAGCAACGTCACGTTCTGCAAAAATATGTTGTACCGATTGCTGGTGGCGTATTAGTAGGGACAACAGTTGCAATCGCAAGTGATTTTGCCATTGCATCACTTATGGGAACAGATAAAAGCTTAATTTTATCTTCTTTACCAAAATCGGTGACAATGCCAGTTGCGATGAGTGTTTCAGAGCAAGTTGGTGGTGTACCGTCATTAACAGCAGCTTTCGTTGTTATCGCAGGTATTACTGGAACGATTACCGGCCCACTTTTATTAAAATGGAGCCGCGTTACAAACTCAGTTGGTAAAGGTATCGGATTTGGATGTGCTTCTCATATTATGGGTGTAATGAGAGCGATGAAAAATAATGAACATGAAGGTGTTATTGGATCGGTAACAATGACATTAACAGCAATTTTGACATGTTTGCTCGGGCCGTTATTTGCAATGATGTTTATGTAATAGAAGAAAAGCGAGAGCGACTCTATAGCTCTCGCTTTTCTATAGAATTTATGCTACAGTTAAAATAACTGAATCTTTGTAGGAGGTACGCCAAGTGCATACGTTATTATCCGTTTTACTTATTATTGTATCGATTTTAATGATTGTTATGGTACTTATGCAGTCTAGTAATAGCTCAGGCCTTTCAGGTGCAATTTCAGGCGGTGCAGAGCAATTATTTGGTAAGCAAAAAGCACGTGGAATTGAAGCGGTATTAAACCGTATTACAATTGTTTTAGCTGTTCTATTCTTCGTATTAACAATTGCTGTTACGTACTTAAATTTATAGAATTGAAAGAAGAAGCGTTAGTAAGATGTACTAATGGTTCTTCTTTTTTTATTTTGCCATTTGAAAGATGTTTCTAATTAGATTATAGAAATATAAATATGGTACACTAGATATAGAAAGAATACGACTAGATTACAGAAGAGAAAGAGGAGAAGTACATGATGAAATTAGCATCTCCGAAACCATTTACATTTGAGGGTGGAGACCGCGCTGTTTTATTACTACATGGTTTCACAGGAAACTCAGCTGATGTACGTATGTTAGGGCGTTTCTTAGAGAAGAAAGGCTACACTTGTCATGCGCCAATTTATAAAGGGCACGGTGTACCACCAGAAGAGCTTGTTCATACAGGTCCTGAAGATTGGTGGCAAGACGTAATGGAGGCATATCAGCTTTTAAAAGATAAAGGCTTTGAGAAAATTGCTGTTGTTGGATTATCACTTGGCGGCGTATTTTCTTTAAAATTAGGTTATACAGTACCTGTTTTAGGTGTAGTACCAATGTGTGCACCAATGTATATTAAGAGTGAAGAAACGATGTACCAAGGTATATTGGCATACGCCCGCGAATATAAAAACCGTGAGCAAAAATCACCAGAGCAAATCGAACAAGAAATGTTGGAATTCCAAAAGACACCGATGAATACATTAAAAGCATTACAACAATTAATTGCTGACGTACGTAACAATGTGGATATGATTTATGCACCTACATTTGTTGTACAAGCACGTCATGATGAAATGATTAATACAGATAGTGCTAACATTATTTATAACGGTGTAGAATCTACGTTAAAAGACATTAAATGGTATGAAGACTCTACGCATGTCATTACACTTGATAAGCAACGTGACGAGCTACATGAGGATGTATATAACTTCTTGGAGCAACTAGATTGGTAAGATCTAGTTGCCTCTTTTTTTCATAAGGAATTTTTTGTGAAAACTGTAAAAATCATTAGGGGAGTATTAAATTTTCGCTTTATACATCCCCAGTCTTTCGGATACACTAAATAATATAAGGGTTTAAAGGAGGTATTTCTGCTTGGAAGAAATCATACAAGAAAATATTGATAAGTTGTTGTTATTTATGAGAGAAGAAGCGTATAAACCGTTAACAATACAAGAGTTAGAAGAGGCATTTGGAATTGAAGGGTCTGAGGGCTTTAAAGATTTTGTAAAGGCGCTTGTAATGATGGAAGAGAAGGGACTTGTTATTCGCACACGTAGTAACCGTTACGGTCTTCCTGAAAAGATGAATTTAGTACGCGGTAAATTAATTGGACATGCACGTGGCTTTGCATTCGTTGTACCAGAAGAGAAGAAAACCGGAGACGATGATCTTTTCATCCCACCTACAGAGTTAAACGGTGCACTTCATGGCGATACAGTATTAGCGCGTGTTAGCGCACAATCAAGTGGATCACGCCAAGAAGGTTCAATTGTACGTATTTTAGAGCGCGGCACGAAAGAACTAGTTGGTACATATACAGAATCGAAAAACTTTGGATTTGTTGTACCTGACAATAAGCGCTGGACGAGTGATATCTTTATCTTGAAAAGTGCATCAATGGGTGCTGTCGAAGGCCATAAAGTAGTTGTGAAAATTACGAGTTACCCAGAAAATCGTTTAAGTGCAGAAGGTGAAGTTATTCAAATTCTAGGTCATAAAAATGATCCAGGAGTAGATATTTTATCAGTTATTCATAAACATCATCTACCTTTAGCATTCCCTGAAGAAGTGATGGAGCATGCAAACAGTGTACCAGAAACGATTTCAGAAGAAGATTTAAAAGATCGCCGTGATCTGCGTGACCAAATGATCGTAACGATTGACGGTGCAGATGCGAAAGATTTAGATGACGCTGTTACAGTAACGAAGCTCGAGAACGGTAACTACAAGCTTGGCGTTCATATTGCGGATGTAAGTCATTACGTTCAAGAAGGTTCTCCAATTGATGTAGAAGCAGCGGAAAGAGCAACGAGTGTATATCTTGTTGACCGTGTAATTCCGATGATTCCGCATCGTCTATCTAACGGTATTTGTTCGTTAAACCCGAAAGTAGACCGTCTGACGTTATCTTGTGAAATGGAAATTAACAACTTAGGTGATGTTGTAAAGCATGAGATTTTCCAAAGTGTGATTAAAACGACAGAGCGTATGACGTATGCTGACGTAAGAAGCATTTTAGAAGATGAGGACGAAGAGTTAATCAAACGCTATGAGCCGCTCGTACCGATGTTTAAAGAGATGGGTCAATTGGCGCAGATTTTACGTGAAAAACGTATGCGCCGCGGTGCAATCGACTTTGACTTTAAAGAAGCGAAAGTATTAGTAGATGAAGAAGGTAAACCGACAGATGTTGTCATGCGTGATCGTTCTGTATCAGAGAAGTTAATTGAAGAATTTATGCTTGTTGCGAACGAAACAGTAGCAGAGCATTTTCACTGGATGAACGTACCATTCATGTACCGTGTCCATGAAGATCCGAAAGAAGATAAGCTGGAACGTTTCTTCGAGTTTGTAACAAACTTCGGATATGCAGTAAAAGGACGTGCGAATGAAATACATCCTCGTGCGCTGCAACAAATTCTTGAAATGGTTCAAGGACAGCCTGAAGAAGTAGTTATTTCAACAGTAATGCTTCGTTCAATGAAGCAAGCGCGTTACGATGCGGATAGCTTAGGACATTTCGGTTTATCAACTGAGTTCTACACACATTTCACATCACCAATTCGTCGTTACCCAGATACAATCGTTCATAGATTAATTCGTGAATACATCATTAACGGTAAAGTCGACAATGAAACACAAGCAAAATGGCGTGAAAACTTACCTGAAATTGCAGAGCATTCTTCTAATATGGAACGCCGTGCAGTTGAAGCAGAACGTGAAACAGACGAAATGAAAAAAGCAGAGTATATGGTTGATAAAATCGGCGAAGAGTATGATGGTATGATTAGCTCTGTAACAAACTTCGGTTTATTCGTAGAGCTTCCAAATACAATTGAAGGTCTTGTACATGTTAGCTACTTAACAGATGATTACTACCGTTATGACGAGAAACATTTTGCAATGATCGGAGAACGTACAGGTAACGTATTCCGCATCGGAGACGAAATTACAATTCGCGTTATTAACGTAAACAAAGACGAGCGTGCAATCGACTTTGAAATCGTTGGCATGAAAGGTACGCCTCGTCGTAAGTTCAAAGATCGTCCAGTCGTTATCGAACAGCCAAGAACAGGCAGAAAGAAACGCGGTGGACGTAGCGAGCGTAGTGATGAGCGCGGCGGAGAACGTGGTACAGGTAGGAAATTCGACCGTGGTGGCAAAGGAAAAGGAAGAGGATCAGCTTCTGCTTCCACTTCCACGTCCGCTAGTCAGCCAGGGAAAAAAGATGGTAACGGTAAGAAGAAAAAAGCATTCTTCGAAAATGTACCAGGATTCAAGAAGAAAAAGAAAAAGCGTAAGTAAGAAAAGGAGGGCTTCGCTTTGATAAAAAGCGGGGCTTTTCTTTTTTATTGGTGGCTTGAGAGCGAGCCACTTTTGCTTTTTAATGGAATCCAGCTACAGTGGCTAGAATGTTCGGCGGCTTCGCTTCCTCCCAAGAGGCAAAGAGCGCCTCAAGGTCAGAAGCTCCATCCACCTTACATTCTGAGCGAGCCACTTTCGCTTTTTAATGGAATCCAGCTACAGTGGCTAGAATGTTCGGCGGCTTCGCTTCCTCCCGAGAGGCAAAGAACGCCTCAAGGTCAGAAGCTCCATCCACCTCACATTCTGAGCGAGCCACTTTCGCTTTTTAATGGAATCCAGCTACGGTGGCTAGAATCTATTGGCCATTTCACTCCCTCGGACGAAGCAAAAAGCGCTTCTCTGTCGGGAGTTCCAATGTTCAACGATTCTGAGCGAGCCACTTTCGCTTTTTATTAACATTTGTTACAATAGTAAAAATAGAGGAGGGACGTTATATGCCAAAGGGTTCAGGTAAGGTTATTGCACAAAATAAAAAAGCATTTCATGATTATTTCATTGAAGAAACATACGAGGCAGGGCTTGTCCTTCAAGGAACGGAAATTAAGTCGATTCGCGCTGGACGCGTGAACTTGAAAGATGCGTTTGCACGTGTACATAATGGTGAAGTATGGGTACATAATATGCATATTAGTACGTACGAGCAAGGGAATCGTTTCAACCATGATCCGCTTCGCACGAGAAAGTTACTTCTTCATAAAAAAGAGATTGAAAAGTTAACGGGTGCTTCAAAAGAAACAGGCTATGCATTAGTTCCAGTTAGAATTTATTTAAAAAATGGATTCGCGAAAATGGCACTTGGTTTAGCAAAAGGTAAAAAGCAATATGATAAGCGTAACGATTTAAAAGAAAAAGAAGCAAAACGTGAAATTGCACGCGCGTTCCGTGATCGTCAAAAGATGTAATACAGATATTTACATTTGTAAAACGACGCGCGTATGTTATAATAACTTATGTAAGATTGTTGCACATTGAAAAACAGCTCTTAGTAGCTATCACGATATTTCTTCGTATGCTCCATTTTTATCATGGGGACGTTACGGATTCGACAGGGATAGTTCGAGCTTAGGTTGCGAGTCGAGGGGATCGGCCTCGTTAAAACGTCAAAGCCTATAATTGGCAAACAAAACAATCTTTCTTTAGCTGCTTAATTGCACTAAAGGTTCCTCCCTCCATCGTCCATGTGGTAGGGTAAGGGACTCAAACTAAGTGGACTACGCCGGAGTTCGCCGTCTGAGGGCGAAGGAAGAGAACAATCAGACTAGCAACTTGGAAGCCTGTCGATAGGCCGAAGAGTTCGCGAAATGCTAATATATCGACTACACTCGTAGAAGCTTAAGTGCCGATATTTTTGGACGTGGGTTCGACTCCCACCGTCTCCACCAATACATATTTGGTGGTTTTTTTATTTTGTATGATATGAACCATAACTTTGCCAGGCTGGCGGAGTTATGGTTCTTTTTGTTTGTGGTAAAGATATGCTTCAATATTAGTTTCTATTTAATAAGTTAAATAAATCGACATCTGTTATAAGAAGTGCCCACTTCACTTCTTTAAGATTTGTAGAAAGTATCGGGTATTTTTATTAATTTTACATATACATCATAGGAAGATTTTATAAAGTGATAATGAAGTTATTTAATTTAGGCATAAATCAATACAAGAGCATTGCTACATTGTATTCATGTGAATCTTCATAAACGGTCAGCTATATAATCTAAAAAAGTGTAAAATTATTTCAAGAAATCTTGTTGAATTGCTTCATAAAAACGACGAACCAATTCTTTATTCGCTTCAATTGACACGATAATCATTCTTCTTCTTTAAAATAATTACTACAATAACCATTCGTTTTTCACTTAGAATGTGTAAGATTTACCGTCGTCTGGTATTAACACATTAGACGTGATTCCTTTTTCATTAATAAAGTTCTTTAATTCTTCTCTGGACAATGCCCAGTGGTTTACAGCTTCCATGTGGACAGCAATAATTTTTGCGTTAGGAGCAACCTTATATACTTCATAGACGTCATCTTTCCCCATGATAAGAGAACCCCCTTCAAAGAATTGATTATCTCCCGCATTTACCACAATGATTTCCGGTTTATGTGTATCAATCACTTCTTGAATAGCTTCATACCACACCGTATCTCCAGCAACATATAATGTTTTCTCTGTTGAGTGTTTGAAGACAATGCCACATACTAGACCAGCAAGTTCAAGTATTTGGTCTCTTCCATGTTCACCTTTTGTTTTAATTAATTGGATACCTTCAAAGACAGTATCCTCTTGTAAAACTTCTACACTTTGAAAACCATCATTTCGAATTTCTGTCGCATCTTCCTCGTTTTGGGCGAATATTTTAACCTCCTTTGGTAATGCTTCTTTAGCGGCATCATCCCAATGATCATAATGCAAATGAGTGACAATGACTGCATCAATATTTTGAATAATATTGTCAATAGATGTAGGTAAGCTTACCAAAGGATTATTTTGATCTTGTCTTGGTGCATTTGGAAAAGGTGGGTAAGTCCCTTTTTCTGCTAACATTGGATCGATTAAAAACTTTTTTCCTGCATATTCAACGACTATAGTCGCATTTCGAATTTGTTGTATATTCATATTCATTAACTCCTTTGCCTCTTGTTTATTAACTTACTTGTTGTTAGTGTATACTACGAGCATTATTCATTTACATAGATAAAATCAAGTGTTTTTGTAGTTTGCCTTGAATTTTGAAAGAATTAATATATTTTTGTGTTCGTAATTATTAAATAAACTAAACTGCATTCTAATTGGAGAAAATGTAGAGATTCATTTACATAAAAGTTTGTAAAACTTCTTTGAAAGGATTTGATTTCATGCTGGATCACACAGATGTACAAATATTAGAAGAGTTATCTAAAAATAGTCGTATCACAATGAAGGAATTAGGGGAGAAAGTTCATTTAACAGGACAAGCTACCGCATCTAGAATTACTAAATTAGAGGATAATGGAGTGATTGAAGGTTATAGCATTAAAGTAAATCAAGGTAAATTAGGTTGCTTTATGCATGCTTTTATTAATATCTATATAAAAGATACACATCATCAGCCGTATCTCTCATTTATTAAAACACAAGAGAGACACGTCATAAATAACTATAAAATTAGTGGGGATGGTTGTTATCTTCTTGAATGCAGGTTTCCCTCTAATGAATCATTAGATCAATTTTTAATGGGTTTAAATAAGCATGCAAACTATAAACTATCCATTGTGATTAAGAAATAATGCGGTATTAAAAATGAACTAGCGGAAACTTGAAGAAACACAGAGGTGACAAACCTCTGTGTTTTTAAATATATTTAGTGTAAGTTAATTTGTACTTTCCGGCATGGTTGCTCCTTCTCTGCCAAAATGAGAGAATTAACTAGCAGCAAATTTATGGGTTAATAAAAGACTTTTGGCCATTTTACGATTCTTGTTACATTTTAAAGAACACATCACACTCAAGCTAGGAAAAGCAAATATCCCAAAACTAATAAATAATCTTTTTGGTACAAATTTGTGGGAAATTCATTCCGGTGAGACTACAAATTTTTGGTTCGGTGGGCATGTGGAGTATCCCTACTAGGCGAATTTTAACCTGGAAAGTTCGAATTTCTGTACATTAAGTAAAGTGAATTTTTATTCGCGTGATTCTTATTATCTGAAATTAATAAAGTATGTTATACCCTCTTCTTTAAGAACGTTTCCATAATATCCTTTTTGAATCTTTCATAATCAAACTGAAAAGCTACATTATGTATTTTATAGCCTGGATTAGAAACAAAGCGAAAGTCTGCAATGCTTTGACCAAATCCTTCTCCTTGATCAGGAATTACTTTAATGGGTACTCTTGAAAGGCTAACAGCCTCTTGATTCAGCAAATACCACACTGTTACAAAATCATGCATAGGACTTCCGTTTATACCAGGATTAGACTTGGAGTAGAAATTATAATAATAGTCTAGCATAGGCTTGATGATGAGTCCTGCAAGATCCTGTGTATTCCGATGAAATGTATCAATTTGCTGGACCATTTCGGGTGTAACAATCGCATGTTGAGTCACATTTAAAGGAATAATTGTCAAATTCTTTGCATGCTGCAGAATTAGGTTTGCTGCATAAGGATCTGAGTAAAAGTTAGCTTCAGCCACGGCAGTTACGTTACCTGGATGGAAAAAAGCCCCTCCCATGCAAATGCATTCTCTAACGTTTCGCATTGTTTCTAAATTCAGTACAAAAGTCGTAGCTAGCGAAGAAAGTCTTCCTAAATTGATAATTGTAAGATCTTCTAAATTTGATTGTATAATTTGATAAATATCATTTAATTAAAAGATGAATGCAAAAAAGGGAAATGAAAATATAAAAACCACTATAACTATTGCAGAGGTTTCTGTTAATGTACAAGAGAATAGTTAGTTTGTTTCCGAATTTTTCCTAAACATATAATTTGACAATCGGGTGGTACCCCCGAAATAGAAAATAAAGAAATGGTTATTGATGATAAGCAGTTAGATACTATAGCTACTCGTAAACACCCGATTGGTGAGTTCATATTGGAAATTCACTTTATTCAAATCTTAATATGTTTTGTGTTTTTATCTATATCTATTGTAAGATTATATAGAGTTCTCCTAATAAGCTTTTATAATGGATTTTTTAGGAATTTAATATTTATAAATCTTAAATTATTTTTTTGAGATAACTAAGTTATATTGAAGTAGAGGTGAACCATCGGTGAGGCAGGTGTTAGTAATTAAGAATGAACGGTCTTTAGCGAAGAAAATCGTAAGCGGTTTAACGCAAGAAGGCCATTTCATTTTAAAACTTCACAATGAAAACGAAGGTTTAAATATAATATATGAACAAGATTGGGATATTATCATATTAGATTGGGATTTATTAAGTATATCCGGACCAGAAATTTGCAGACAAATACGACTTGTTAAAATGACACCGATCATTATTGTGACCGACAATATTTCTAGTAAGGATTGCATAGCAGGGTTACAAGCAGGAGCAGATGATTATATTAGAAAACCATTTGTGAAGGAAGAATTAGTAGCAAGAGTTCAAGCTATTTTAAGAAGAAGTGACTATAACCAGCAAAATGAGACAAACTTTTTTCAGTTTAAAGATCTCTTTGTTGATGCATCTAGCAATATTGTGAAAAAAGGTAGCAAAAATCTCTCGCTTACGAAGCGCGAGTACGATTTACTTGTATTTTTAATTAAGAATAAAAATACAATATTAAGCCGTGAAATGCTTTTGAACCAGGTATGGGGATATGACGTAGTAGTAAATCCGAATGTAGTAGACTTATATATTGGGTATGTAAGAAAAAAGCTAAAGTGCGAGAAGAAAGACAGATATATTCAAACGATACATGGTAGAGGTTATTCAATGATTGAATGATAAAAAATAAGATAATAGGTAACGCACAGTTCTAGCATAATAGCAAAACGAGTAAAACTATTTCATTTAGTTTTACTCGTTTTGCTATTAAATTTAATAATCAAATAGTTTCTGGGAAGTATTAAAAGATGTAATAAGCAATGGATTATGAAAATACTAGCTTATTAATGGCTGTGTTTTGTAGAAGAAATCATGGTTAGTCAACATGCCTGACTTCAAATATTACTTCTGACATCCAATTTATGCTTGGTTTCATGAATTCGCACCATTCACAAGATTTTCACAGAATTAATGATTATACTAATTAACAGGATGTTCAAATGAAAATGATTATCAATATTGGTTTAGGTGAATAGCAGTTACTATCTAATTCAATCTATGGACGTCATCATTTTCGAACTAAATTACATAATAAGGAGTATACGTATGAAAAAAACTATGCTTTTAAAATTAGTAAGTATTCTAGCAATTTTTACTTTAATGTTAGTAGCTTGCTCAGATTCAAGTAAGGAAACTTCGAAAGCTAATAAAGGTGATAGTAGTGATAAGCCAAAAACGGTTGAAATTACTGATGCACATGGAACTGTTAAAGTCCCTGTAAATCCAAAGAATGTAGTTGCTTTAGATAATAGAACGTTTGAAACTTTAGCTGATTGGGGAATTAAATTAGCGGCTGCTCCAAAGGATATCATGCCTGCGGATTCAGCATATAAAAAAGATGATTCAGTTAAAAATATCGGGAATCACCGCGAACCAAATCTTGAAATTATTGCAGCGGCAAACCCTGACCTTGTAATCGTTGGTCAAAGATTTGCTGATCATTACGAAGAAATCAAAAAATTAGTGCCAAATGCAGCTGTTATTGATCTTAATTTTGATGTTTCTGAGAGATCTACTAAGCCTGGAGAAAACTTAGTAAAAGGACTTAAAAATTCTACAACTACTTTAGGAAAAATCTTTGCTAAAGATAAAGAAGCTAAACAATTAGTAGCTGATTTCGATAAATCTATTGAAAAAGCAAAATCTGCTTATAACGGAAAAGATAAAGTTATGAGTGTTATCGTTACTGGTGGAAATATTGGCTTTGCTGCGCCGCACTCTGGTCGCGTTTGGGGACCTATGTATGAAATTTTCGGTTGGACTCCAGCATTAGAAGTTTCGAATTCTACTGCAGGTCATAAAGGTGATGACGTTTCTGTTGAAGCTATCGCACAAACAAATCCTGATTGGCTTTTCGTATTAGATCGTGATGCTGCAACATCTGATGCAGCTAAGTCAGCTCCTGCTCAGGATGTTATTTCTAAATCACCAGCTCTTCAAAATACAACTGCTGTTTCTAAAAAACAAGTTATTTATGCACCAGCAGATACTTACACAAATGAATCAATTCAGACTTATATAGAGTTATTTGGAAATCTTGCAAAAACTTTAGCTAAGTAGTGTAAAGGGGTACGAAACAGTGTCAAAAAATATGATTTCTAGGGTTGAGAATATTTCTCAACCCCAGTTTTATAATCACAATAAAATATGGACAAAACCTTTTATAATAGCGGTTATAGTTGTTATAATTTTAGGGATTATATCACTGTTTACTGGAGTTTATGATATACGTGGACAAGAGGACGGAATGGAGATGTTTTTCATCACTCGTGTTCCGAGAACAGTTGCATTAATGCTTACTGGAGCTGCAATGGCAATGGCAGGGCTCGTAATGCAATTAATTACACAGAATCGTTTTGTTGAACCTACTACAACGGGGACGATTGAATGGTCAGGCTTAGGCCTGCTTTTTGTATATTTATTATTTCCTGCCCCGACTTTAGTTCAAAGAATGACTGGTGCAATCATTTTTTCTTTTATAGGAACTATGATTTTCTTTTTATTTTTAAGAAGAGTTAAACTTCGTTCTTCTTTAATTGTCCCAATTATTGGATTGATGCTTGGAGCAGTTATTTCTGCAGTGTCTACTTTTTTGGGACTCCTTTTTCAAATGACGCAAAGTATTGAAACTTGGTTCGTAGGTTCATTTGCTACTGTTCAGGTGGGAAGATATGAATATTTATGGCTGATTGTTATCGTTACTTTGTTTATTTTTATGTATGCTAATAGATTGACTTTAGCTGGACTAGGAGAAGATGTCGCAACAAGCCTTGGAGTTAATTACAATAGAATTGTTCTTTTTGGGACTGGTCTTATCTCTGTTGCTGTTGGAATTGTTGCGGCTGTTATTGGAAACTTACCTTTCTTGGGATTAATTGTTCCAAACATTGTTTCCATGTTTAGAGGGGATGATCTTAGGAGTAATTTACCTTGGGTATGTGTGATCGGAATGGGGACAATCACTGCCTGTGACATCATTTCTCGAACAATTATAAAGCCGTTTGAATTACCTGTTTCTTTAATACTTGCAACAGTGGGAGCGGTCGTGTTTATTACTATTCTATTGAGACGAAGAAAACCAAGGAGGCTGCGATGATCACATTAGATTATAGAAATAAAGAAAATGTCGAAGTCGATTCTAGCCTTCATAATGAAAGTAGATCAGCTAGTGCTTTTCGTTCTAAGAAGGAGGCAAGACGTTATTGGATTGTACTGACAACATTGATTGCTTTAGGTCTCCTTTCTTCATATGGACTTTTAGTTTATAACAATCCAGTTCCGATAGATTCACCTTCTTTTATCCCGGTTGTTAAGAGAAGGATAGTAGCTATTGTTGCAATGATTATTGCTGCAGTTTGCCATAGTTTATCGACAGTCGCTTTCCAATCTATTACGAATAATAAGATTATTACTCCTTCACTTTTAGGTTTCGAATCACTTTATTCAGCAATTCAAACGAGTACAATATTCTTCTTTGGTGCTAGTGCATTAATCAATTTTAATGGAATTGGATCATTTTTATTTCAAGTTGTTGTGATGGTCTTCATGAGTTTGATACTTTATGGGTGGTTACTTTCCGGTAAATACGGGAATTTACAACTTATGCTTTTAGTTGGAATTATTATTGGTACCGGGCTAAATTCTGTGTCAACTTTTATGAGAAAACTACTTGCGCCTTCAGAATTTGATATTTTACAAGCGAGATTATTTGGTTCTGTTAATCATGCAGACCCTGCATATTTTCCTATTGTAATTCCTATGATCATAATTGTAGCAGTATTAATTTTTGCTCATTCTAAGAAGTTGAATGTTTTGTCATTAGGAAAGGATGTTGCTACTTCTTTTGGGGTTAAATATCAACCTAGTGTAATTTATACGCTTGTGTTAGTTGCTATTTTGATGTCTATCTCAACAGCTCTAATTGGGCCACTTACTTTCTACGGCTTTTTAGTAGCAACTTTGAGTTATCAGGCGGCGTCAACTTATGATCATAGATATATTTTCCCAATGGCTTTTGCTATAGGATTTTTAATAATGACGAGTGCATACTTTTTAATGTATCATGTATTCCATGCTCAAGGTGTAGTTTCAGTTATTATTGAATTATTTGGTGGAATCATATTCTTAACTATAGTTTTAAGGAAGAGGGCTTTATGATAAAAATAGATAATGTTAAAAAGTTCTATACTGATAAGGTGAGAATAGGACCTTTGGATATTGAAATACCAAAAGCGGGCTTTACTTCTTTAATTGGACCAAATGGCGCTGGAAAGTCTACGACACTTTTGATGATTGGAAGACTTTTAGATATGGATGAAGGTCAAATTCAGGTAGCGAATATGGATGTTTCTGAATCCAAATCAAAAGACTTAGCAAAAATTTTGACTATATTGCGACAAGAAAATCATTTTGTAACGAGGCTTACTGTTAGACAATTAGTTGGATTTGGGCGCTTTCCTTATTCAAAGGGAAGATTAACTAAAGAAGATGAGGTTATTATTTCTAAATATATCGATTTCTTAGATTTAACTAGTTTAGAGAATAGATATTTAGATGAGCTTTCTGGTGGTCAAAGACAAAGGGCATATGTAGCGATGGTATTGTGCCAAGAGACTGAATATGTGCTATTGGACGAGCCTCTGAACAACCTTGATGTTGCGCGCTCTGTTCAAATGATGGAGCATTTGAGACGTGCAGCTAATGAATTCGGAAGAACAATTTTGACTGTTATGCATGACATAAATTTTGCAGCTAAATACTCTGATAAAATTTGTGCTATGAAAGATGGACAAATTGCTGCTTTTGGAACAGTAGAAGAGGTTATGGACCCAACACTTTTGACAGATATTTTTGAAACAAAAATTGAAATTATCAATGGTCCTTATGGGCCGATCGCTGTTTATTAGTTACAAAATGAGTATGCAAAAAAAGCTGCTGTCTATATTTTATAGGCAGCAGCTTTTTTTGCGATTAACCATTCCGCGGATATTTCATTTGCGACGCTTTGAGCGCTCAGAATATGAGGTTGTATTTATAAAAAAGTTCTTTTGCATAAGGTGAATGTTATTCTCTCATTTCGAAAATGTCGTAATCAAAAGAGGTGATTAACATTATGCTTACAGTGCGATTTTACATGTGGTGATATACTGGGGATAGGTTTTATGAGTGTTTGTTGTGTCGGTTTTTGTCGATAAGTCGATATATTTTGATAATCGCTGATATATTTGGAGTTGCGCCGATATATTTCGAAAATCGCCGATATAATTTGAGTTGCGCTGATATATTTGAAAAATCGCTGATATATTTTGGAGGGGGATAAAGATGATTGTGAAAGAACGGAAAATGCCCATACATTTGCTCCAATTAGAAGCTTTACTTAGAAGATTGCCTGCTCATCATCCAAAAAGGAATGTGGTGGTTGAGAATCTATCGAAATTTAAGGCTGGCTATAAAGGAGAGCAGGCGATTGAATATCCACTTAGTTTCTTATCCGAAACAGAATATAGTATTTTACATGATATTAGGTTGTTTGATCAGAAACATTATTTTCAAATTGATACCCTCATAGTTTCATCCTACTTTCTTCTTTTTCTTGAGATAAAAAATATCATTGGTACATTAATTTTTGATGCAAAGTTTAATCAGCTCATTCGAATAGCAGATGGTACTGCGGAAGAAGGGTTCCCAGACCCGATTGTACAACTGAAACGGCAAGAGACGCAGCTGAGAAGATGGTTGCATCTACATGGTATATATAATATTCCGATTGAATCCCTCGTTGTAATTAGTTCACCTCGTACAATTATTAAAACTTCAGATGAAATACTTTCCGGTAAAATTATTCACGGCGCAAATTTACCTAATAGAATAAAGCAGATTAAACATCAATATAAAGAAAAAGTTATTAGCAATATAAATGGACTTATAGATCAAATTATGAATGGGCATTCTCCGCAGCGACAAAATATTCTGGAGCAATACAAAATTAAAAAAGAGGAATTGCTCAGGGGAGTACAGTGTGGGGAATGTTTTACCATGGCGATGTTAAAAGAAAAACAGGGATGGCGTTGCTTAAACTGTAATAGTATATCTAAACAGGCCCATTTACGTGCTTTACAAGATTACACATTTTTGTTTGGTATGATAACCACTAACAGCAAATTGAGGGACTTTCTTAATATGCAATCTAGTTCTGCGGTTAAAAGACTTCTTCAAACAATGAACATTCCCCACACCGGCACCAACAAAGGCCGAAAATATGATTTAACTCACCTTCAATCATAATTTTGCTATAATAAATAAGTATTTACGTGAAGGAGAGTGTGAAATGAAGTTTAATATCGATCATTACATAGCTAGCGTTTTACAATGGATATTGAATATAGCGTTAATTATATTGTCCATTGTTTTATCGATCTTTTTAATTAACGAGACGATTACATTTATTCAATACATATTTTCAACAAAGGAATATACATCGTATAAATTGGTTGAGAGCATCATCGTTTATTTCTTATACTTCGAGTTCATCGCATTGATTATTAAGTATTTTAAGTCGAATTATCATTTCCCGTTACGTTATTTTATTTATATCGGAATTACGGCGTTAATTCGTTTAATTATCGTATCTCATGAGGAACCGATGGAGACGTTGTTATATGCGGGATCGATACTTGTTTTAGTTATCGCTTTATACATATCAAATATGAGAGATTTGAGAAAAGAGTAGTAGTGCAGACATAAGTTTGCACTACTTTTTTATGTCTTGACCTTAAAGTTACTTGAAAGTTTACAATGTAAATAGGACGTTTGAAATCGAAAAAAATTGAGAAATTAAGTGAAGAGGTTTCTTTTACTTGGAGGTTATAGGAATGAATCAGGAATTGAAGTTACGTCCATTAGAACGAGAAGATTTAAAGTTTGTACACGAACTGAATAATAATGCACATATTATGTCGTATTGGTTTGAAGAGCCGTATGAAGCTTTTGTAGAACTACAGGATTTATATGATAAACATATACACGATCAAAGTGAACGCCGTTTTATTCTGGAGAAAGATAATGAGATGGTTGGGTTAGTGGAGTTAGTAGAAATCGATTATATTCATCGAAGAACGGAATTTCAAATTATTATTGATCCGAATTACCAAGGGCATGGTTACGCAGCGGAAGCGACGCGTTTAGCGATGGATTACGCTTTTTCTGTATTAAATATGCATAAACTCTATTTAGTTGTTGATAAAGAGAATGAAAAAGCAGTACATGTTTATAAAAAAGTTGGATTTATGGTGGAAGGTGAACTTCTCGACGAGTTTTTCGTGGATGGCAACTATCATAATGCGATAAGAATGTGTATGTTTCAGAAGGAATATTTTGAAAGCAAGTAGTTGAATGATTTGGAAGTAATGTTGACGCTTCATAAAACCGTGTGCTAAAATCCCTTTTAAGTATTAAGGAAGGTGCAGAACATGCTTTATATAAAATTTGTAAAACTCATTAGAAAACTTTGCTCCGCACAAATGTATACGGTGAAGCGTTGTACGGAGCTTAATCAGGGGGTATAAATACCCTATATTCATCGGCTGAATAACTTTTTGAAAAAAGTATAGTTTACCTATGCTTATTTCGTTATGGTTTTTCAGCTGATGTATAAAATAGATTAAGGGGCCATAGACAATGCTTTGTCTATGGCCCTTTGTGTATATTATTCCAATGAGCTTTTACTGTAAATTGGAGTAGTATAGGAAAAACCACGAAGCAGAGGGCTAGTGTCGAATGACGCTATCTCTCTGCTTTTTTAATTTCAGGAAAAGAGGAATAAAAATGAGTTTACTTAAAGTTGAAAGTTTATCACATAGTTTTATAGATAAAGTATTATACGAAAATGCTTCTTTTGATTTGCATAAAGGGGAACATATGGGGATTGTAGGACAGAATGGTGCAGGAAAAAGCACATTAATGAAAATATTGGTGGGGGAAATTATTTCTGATAAGGGGAGCATTAAGTGGCAACCAAATATTCAAATTGGACATCTTGATCAATATGCAGAAATTGATGGGAGCTATACCATTTCACAATATTTAAAGAGAGCATTTTATGATTTATTTGAAATGGAAAAGAGAATGAATAAGCTATACGAAGAAAGTGCGATGATTGGAGATGGGAATCAACTATTGAAGGCAGCTGAAATACAAGGGCAGCTTGAGGCTCGTGATTTTTATTCCGTAGACAGCGTAATAAATAAGGTGGCAGCCGGTTTAGGTATTGATGCGATTGGGATGAATCGTGTTATTGGTGAATTAAGCGGAGGACAACGGGCAAAGGTAATTTTAGCAAAGCTTTTATTAGAAGAGCCTAATATTTTATTACTAGATGAACCGACAAACTTTCTTGATAAAGAGCATGTTGAATGGCTTGCTAATTATTTAATGAATTTTGAAGGGGCGTTTATTGTCGTGTCACATGATTTTGATTTCCTAGAAAAAGTGACTTCTTGCATATGTGATGTAGAGTTTGGAACGGTGAAGAAGTATTACGGCAAATACTCAGATTTTGTAAGACAAAAGGAGCATTTGCGAAAAGATTATATTCGACAATATTATGCACAGCAAAAGAAAATTGAAAAAACGGAAGAGTATATTCGTAGAAATATTGCTGGAGTGAATTCAAAAATAGCGCAAGGACGTAGGAAGCAGTTGCAACGTATGGAAAGAATCGCACCACCAAGTTTTACTCATAAACCGTCTATTCATTTTCAGGAACTTCCTATTTCAGTTCAGACAGTTCTTGAAGTAAATAATCTTGAAGTTGGTTACGATTTTGCTCTCTTACCAAAATTGAATTTTTTAGTGATGGGTGGGCAAAAACTTGTTATTACAGGGTTCAACGGAATAGGGAAATCTACTTTATTAAAAACAATCGTTGGAACTATTTCTAGTATTGCCGGAGAATTTCACTTCTCAGAGCAAATAAAGATTGGATATTATGAGCAAAATCTGAATTGGAGCAACGATTCTTTAACGCCGCTGCAAATTATTTCAGAACAGTTTCCTAAACTGAATATGAAGGAGATACGTCATCATTTAGCTGCATGTGGTGTGAAGGATACTCATGTTTCACAAGAAATTCGTACGTTGAGTGGTGGTGAACAATCAAAGGTTAAATTATGCGGATTATTATTATCACCTTGTAATTTCTTAATTTTAGATGAGCCGACAAATCATTTAGATGCAGAAGCGAAGGGAGCTTTGCAAAAGGCACTCATTCAGTTTAAAGGTAGCATTATACTCGTATCTCACGAAGCAAATTTTTATCTTGATTGGGCAGATAGTATTTTTAATATAGAGACAGGGTTAGTTAAGGGGGTGTGAAACATATGAGTGAAAATAATTGGCAAACGAAAATTATATTATTTTTGACCGCTCAAACTATTTCTTTGTTCGGTTCTTCTCTCGTACAGTACGCGATTATATGGTATATCACCCTTACAACATCGTCAGGATTAATGTTGACTATTTCAACCGTTTGTGGTTTCCTACCACAAATCGCGATCTCTTTATTTGCAGGTGTTTGGATTGATCGTTACGATCGTAAAAAAATGATTATGTTATCGGACGGGGTTATAGCAATTGCTACGTTGGTTTTAGCAATTTTATTTTTAACGGGATATAAAAGTATTTGGTTACTTTTTATAGTACTACTCATTCGTTCAGCTGGGACAGGGGTACAAACGCCAGCTGTGAATGCGTTAATCCCACAAATCGTGCCAAAGGATTATCTTATGAAAGTAAATGGGATGAATAGCAGTATTACATCTTTAATTATGTTTCTTTCTCCAGCAGCAAGTGCTGCAATTCTTTCTATTGCTAGCATTGAAACGACATTTTTTATTGATGTTATTACGGCTATGATTGGAATTAGTATTATGTTAATCATTCAAGTGGAGAGACATGTGAATACAGAGAGTAAGCAAAAATCTAATCTACAAGGTATAAAAGAAGGCTTTGCTTACTTAAAAGAAAATGTATTTATTAAAAGGCTACTCTTTTTATTAGTCATTGTCATGATTTTAATAAGTCCAGCCGCCTTTTTAACACCTTTAATGGTAACTCGTTCTTTCGGTGCAGAAATGTGGAGACTTACTGCTAGTGAGATGACGTTTAGTGCCGGTGCAGCAGCTGGTGGCGTATTGATTGCGGCATGGAGTGGTTTCCGTAATCGTATGCATACAACAGCGCTAGCTTGTGCGTTGTATGGACTGCTTATGATTGGACTAGGGATTGCTCCGTTATTTATTGTGTATTTAGTATTTAACTTTTTAATTGGTATAACAATGCCGTACTTCAATACACCGGTTACCGTGTTATTGCAGGAAAAAGTAGAACCTTCTATGCACGGCCGAATGTTTAGTTTTGTACAAATCGCTAATTCATGCGCGCTTCCTTTAGGAATGATAATATTTGGCCCATTGGCTGATATGTTTAGTGTAGAAATTTTGTTAATTTATGCCGGGATATTCGTGCTATTGTGTGCGATTTATGTTGTAGTAAGCAAGAGGTTTGAAGTGTAAATATTTATGTTTGAAAAGGTTTATGAGGCAATGTAGGGTGCTTCATAAACCTTTTTCTATTTATACCAATCAATAATTATTTATTGTAAAACGATAAATAATTATTGACGATTGATTTTGTTTTAAGTAATATGATGTTAATAATCTAAGGGTAATTATATGAATAGAGGAGAATGTGAAATGATAAATAAATACGTAGTAGCTATTTCTTTCATGATTTTAGCGATCATTTCTTTAGCTATACATGCTTCGAACAGTAAAGTGGGAGCGAATGGATTCCTTGAAGAACCTTTCTTTTTCCTAGTACCAATAAGTTATGTATTGTTCTTGAGTGGTATTGGTGTATTACTATTTGGATTTATTACTTCAAAGCTGAAAAAAAGTAATAGATAAAATGAAGTTTAAGTAGTAAGGGATCCATTAATCAGGACAAAATACTCACTATAAGATAGGAACATATTATATGGAAGAAAAATAATAAGTGAGCTGAATCATGATGAATCATTATTTTTATAGTGGTAGACAAGTGGGAGCAGCTATTACTTTGGCAGGAGCACAGGGGACAATTCATGCTGTGAATCAAGCGATTCAAATGCAGCAGCAAGCATATTTTGCACAAATGATGCAAGGGCAGTATATGTCGTACTCACAGCCTCCGATGCAAATTGTACATTACAATGTGCATCCAGCGGGTTTATTTTCCATTCCATATGGCGGGACATACTTCTTATGAAAGAAAGCGACTGATAAGAGTCGCTTTCTTTTTTTATATTCCGCCTAGTTTCATTCCAAGGAATGCAAAAAGGATGCCGATTATATAAGTTGCGCTTACATATAAAAATAGTACACCAAGGTTTTTACGATTGAAGAGCTGAATGGACTCTAGTTTAAATGTTGAAAATGTCGTAAAGGCACCCATAAATCCAGTACCTATTAATAATTGCCAGCTTGTAGTGACTCCGTTTCCGATTATATATCCGAGTAAAAACGCGCCTGTTATATTAATGAGAAATGTAGCAATTGGAAAGGAAGTTTTATTTCTTTTTTTAAACCAATTACTAATTGCAAATCGTGTAATAGCACCGAAAAATCCACCTGTTGCCACTAATAAAGCTTCTATCATAAGTGATCACCTTCCGTAAGATGTTTCTTAATTAAGAAATCACCTAGTGTATAGCCAAGACCAGACATAATGAGACCACCAAGTATGCTGCATGATACATATAAGAAAGCCGTACCCCATTCAGAAAGATGGATTAGTTGCACAGTTTCTACACTAAATGTTGAAAACGTCGTAAAGGAACCGATGAATCCAGTCCCAATGCCTGTGATAATTTCTGAAGGCAAGATGTTTCTCCGAGCGATATAGGTAGTCAGCCACGCTAATAAGAAGCAGCCGAGTAAGTTGATGAGCAATGTAGCTAGCGGAAATGAATGATTCCATGAAGTATGAATAGTAAGACCTAAATAATAGCGAGAAAGGGCTCCTAATATACCGGCTATGCCAACGATAATATAAATCAATTTCTTCACCTCTTTAAATAGCTTGCTCAAAAAAATAGACTCCTACCAGTAGTTATACTGGTAGGAGTCATTAGCTAAGCAGCAGTTATGGCGAACTCCATCGCCTATGATTATTACATATAGTGTACTAAAAATTGCGTAGAATTTCCAGTGAAAAAGTGGAGCTGTTTTGTATGTATGTGATGGTTTAAGATAGAGAATTTATACTTATAAACTAAATATAGTGATATAAGGTTTTTGATATGATAAAATGTTTCGTATGTCTGTCATTCGCTTCAGTTAACTGAAAATAAAGAAAAGTAAAATTGGTAGTTTTAGAAAAGGAGTCGTTCGTTTGAAAAAATTATTAAAAATAGTACTTATATGTATTTTAGTAGGAGTGGGAGTTGTAGGTGGTTTTTTAGCGTATATGACACTTACAAAAGAACAGCCGGCTAATGTTATAAGTTTGAAGGTGGAAAATAATAAGGAACGCGTGTTAGCGCTTGGAAATGAATTTAAAGTTACAACATTTAATATTGGATATGCTGGATTAGATAAGGATCAAGACTTCTTTATGGATGGTGGAAAAGGTTCTGGTTCAAGTAGTAAAGAGCAAACGGAAACGAATTTAAAGAAAATGCTTTCGTTTTTACAAAATGAGAATAGTGATTTTACGTTGTTACAAGAAGTTGATATAAAATCAATGCGATCTTTTGATGTAAATGGGCATGAATTTTTGAAAAAAGGATTACCTGATTATGCTTCGTCGTTCGGAAAGAACTATGATACAAAATGGGTCCCTGTACCAATTACAAGTCCAATGGGATATGCGGAGGCTGGATTAAGTACGTTTTCTAAATATACAGTTCAAACAGCGCAGAGGTTCCAGCTTCCTGGAATGGAGCCTTGGCCAAAGCGTTTGTTTGATTTAGATCGAGCGATTGTTGAGCATAAAATACCTGTTAATAATGGGAAGTTTGTGAGACTCGTAAATTTACATTTGTCTGCGTATGATGAAGGCGGGAAAATTAGAAAACAGCAAGTAGAGTTTTTAAAAGAATATATGAACAAGCATTATGAAAATGGTGATTACGTAATAATGGGCGGAGATTGGAATCAATTACTTTCTAACGTTCAATTAAGTGATCCGAAGTTTGTGAAAGAGCGTCCTGAGTGGTTAGTAGAGTTACCAAAGGACTTTACTGATGGTGGCTTTAAGTGGGCTGTAGATCCATCTGTTATGACGGTGAGAGATGATGTGAAGAAGTATGTGGAAGGTGAAAACTTTGTCACGATTATTGATGGTTTTATCGTTTCACCGAATGTGGAAATTGTAAATGTACAAGGGAAAGATTTAAAGTTTGAAAATAGCGATCATAACCCAGTAAGTGCGGTATTTAAGCTGAAGTAATCGATATGTATAAGTAGAAGGTGGGGCTTCATATATGGAGTGGTTAAAGAGAACTTGTTTTTCTAACCTGGAGAAAGAATCACAGAAAAATCATTTATTGCTGTTCATTACGATTTGTAGTTTCTTTCTTGGAATAATCGCGATTGGGTATTACGGATATATTTTTACAGAGAGAGCAATAGCGTTTTGGGTTTGTGGTATTTCAGTTGTTGTATTTGGAACGCTGTTTACTTTTATAGAAAGCATGGAAGCGATGTATAAATATATCATGACATTTATGCTGCTTATTATGTCTTTCGTTATGGTACAAGCTTTTAATGAAAGTCCGGCTGTATTTCAAATGGTCTACTTTACATTAGCAGTTTCACTTATTTATTTAAGTGAACGTCTCGTTATCATTCTCGGCGGAGTGGCGGTTTTTATCACATTTATTCTTTGTAGTTATTGGCCGGAGCAATTTTTTGCTTATACAGCGGCATCTGAAGCTGCAAACTTCGCAAGCTTGTTAGCGATCGTAACGATCGCAATGTGGGGCGTAACGAAGATTGGCTCTAATTTGTTAGCTCGTTTAAGCGATGAGAAGCAAGAAGTAATGAGGAAAGCTCAGGAGCTAGAAGAGACTCAAAGACTGATTGAGGAAACGGTTGTGAAACTACATAGTAATTTCAATCATTTAAGACAAAATATAAATACATCGATGGAGTCGATGAGTGAAATTAATTTCGCTTTTGAAGAGGTGGCAGTTGGCACCCAATCACAATCAGAGATGATGCATCGTTCAGTAGAAGTATTGAATGATATGGAGGGGAATATTGAACAAATCATTTCGCAAGTAAGAAATGCATCGACTCGTGTTGATGAAAGTTTAGAGATTTCAAAGGGTAGTGTACATACTTTACGAAATTTTGAAGCGAATATGAGAAGTTTAAATGATGTTGTTTCACAATCAGGAATTATATTTAGAGATTTAATGATGCAGTCGAAGCAAATTAATGAAATTGTAGATGTAATAACGAATATCTCAAGTCAGACGAGTTTGCTAGCTTTAAATGCAAATATTGAAGCGGCAAGAGCAGGCGAGCATGGAAAAGGATTTGCTATTGTAGCGAATGAAGTATTAAAGCTTGCCGAAGAATCGAATCGCTCTGCGGGGAGAATTCAAGGTATTTTGAAGGAGTTTAGTAATCAGGCAAGTAAAGTGGAAGTACAGGTAGAAAAATCAGAAAAAGTACAAGAAGAATGTAATGAAATGCTAGCAAGTGTTTTAACAAATGTAACGGATTTAGGGAAGTTTATTGATGCAATTAATGATGTAATGAGAGAGATTGTTGGTCATCAAGAAAACTTGCAGGTTAAAACGACAAATATCGTAAAGGATGTTACACATGCTTCTAATGTAATTCAGCAAACTTCTGCGGCTACGGAAGAAGTGTTAGCAAGTGTGGAAGAAGAAAAACATCGAAATGATATATCGGTGAAGACGTTGCATACTGTTAGCGAGCAAGTGAAGTTGCTAGAAAATATTTTAGAAAAGTAATATTGATTGAAAAGGGCACACTATGTGTGCTCTTTTTTCATTTAAATGAATACTTGATAGTAATTTAATTGCTTTTCTTTGAGTTTTCTGCCAAGCTTAAGGAGATAAAGTGAGACTTTAATTAGTGTGGCTATACGCTACTGATTATTAGTTGAACCCCGCAAATAGCGGAATAAAATACTTCAAAGAAAGAATTATATAGGTGACGCATATGATCGAAGTTAAGACTTCTGAACTTAGTGATGGAGAATTTAATAGAGGTGTATTTGCAACTCGTGATATTAAAAAGGGTGAGTTGATTCACTCAGCACCAGTTATCTCTTATCCGAATGAACAGCATGAACACATTGAGAAAACGTTACTTGCTGACTACGCATTTGAGTATGGGGTAAATCATACAGCATTCCTTTTAGGATACGGCATGTTATTTAATCATGCATATAATCCGAATGCAACGTATGATATTGTCTTTGAAAATCACACGTTTAACTTCTTTGCTTACAAAGATATAAAAGCGGGAGAAGAGATTCTAATCAATTATAATGGTGAAGTTGATGACGATGAGCTATTATGGTTTGATAAGGAAAAAGAAGAGAACGAAAAGTAAATTATAATAAGTAATAAAAAAGATGCTTTTACATAGGTAAAAGCATCTTTTTTATTGATGAAAATAAAGTAAAGATTACAAAAAAATACCACTTTATTTTCGTATGGTATAGTAAGATACTGAAGGATAGTGTTTTGAAAAAGTAATATATTTTACAAATTGTTGTCTTTCTGATGACATGTCAAGTTTAGTAGCCCATTTGGGTTGCTTTATTATGCAATATATATTTTAATATGAGTGGCACCTCTTATAAATTAAGAGGTTTATAGGTGTCTCGAATTGATTTTGGGTACACTGTATCCACCACTTTAGGTTCGTTCATGTATGTGGGGATATTATGGGCCCGTATAACGGGATAAAAAGAATATAGAAATAGAGGAATCGTAAAATGAATATGCAAGAGGTTTATAAATATTTAAGTACGGTATTGCCTGAAGGTCATGTGAAACAAGATGAAATGTTAAAGAATCATACGCATATTAAAGTTGGTGGAAAAGCAGATGTGTTCGTTGCACCGACAAATTATGATGAAATTCAAGAAGTTATCAAATATGCTAACGAATATAATATTCCAGTTACGTTTTTAGGAAATGGATCGAATGTCATTATTAAAGATGGTGGAATTCGTGGGATTACCGTAAGTTTAATTCACATTACAGATGTGACTGTAACAGGAACGACGATTGTGGCACAGTGTGGTGCAGCAATTATTGATGTATCACGTATTGCATTAGATCATAATTTAACGGGTCTTGAGTTTGCTTGTGGTATTCCAGGTTCAGTTGGCGGAGCTTTATATATGAATGCTGGCGCATACGGCGGTGAAGTATCGTTTGTATTAACAGAAGCTGTCGTAATGACAGGTGATGGAGAGTTACGTACTTTAACGAAAGAAGCATTTGAATTTGGATATCGTAAGAGTGTATTTGCAAACAACCATTACATTATTCTTGAAGCGAGATTTGAGCTTGAAGAAGGTGTGCGTGAAGAAATTAAAGAAAAAATGGATGATTTAACGTTTAAACGTGAATCAAAACAGCCTCTAGAATACCCTTCATGTGGTAGTGTATTTAAGCGTCCACCAAATAACTTTGCTGGTAAATTGATTCAAGAATCAGGACTACAAGGTAAGCGAATTGGCGGAGTGGAAGTTTCTTTAAAACACGCTGGATTTATGGTGAATGTTGATAACGGAACAGCACAAGATTACATCGATTTAATTCACTTTGTACAAAAGACTGTTGAAGAGAAATTTGGCGTGAAGTTAGAGCGAGAAGTAAGGATTATTGGAGAAGATCTATAATAATCTTTGAATTAAAAGCGTATAAAAGTATGAATTATTTTAAAATAACATTTGGGTATTGTTGACAATTTGTTTTCAATTCAATATAATGGCTAATAATTTAACAAATAACATACGTTGAAAGAGCCCAGTAGCAGTTTGTCACTGTTAACGAGAGAGCTAGGGGTTGCTGGAACCTAGCACAAACAAACTTGCGAATTACACTCTGGAGTATCTTAGGTAATGCTAAGCGGATTGGCAATCGATATTATTGCTAAGAGTGGTATGAGTAGCTATGCTATTTATACAAACTGGGTGGTAACACGGTGAATAATCGTCCCTATGTCATAGACATAGGGACTTTTTGTTTTAAAAAATAAAGGGGATGACAAAAGATGAATATTATTGATGAATTAGAATGGCGCGGCGCTGTGAATCAACAGACTGATGAAGAAGGTTTACGTAAGCTAGTAGAAGAGAAAAAGATTTCACTATACTGCGGAGTTGATCCGACTGGTGATAGTATGCATATTGGACATTTAATTCCGTTTATGATGATGAAGAGATTCCAGTTAGCTGGCCATCATCCAGTTATTTTAATTGGTGGGGCAACAGGAACGATTGGTGATCCGAGCGGACGTCAATCAGAACGTCAACTTCAAACGTTAGAAGTAGTTCAGCATAATGTGGATGCGTTAACAGCGCAAATGAAAAAGCTATTTGATTTTGGCGGAAATAGCGAAGTGAAGATGGTAAATAACTACGACTGGACACATGAAATAAACATTATTGAGTTTTTACGTGATTACGGGAAGAACTTTAGCATTAATAGCATGTTAGCGAAGGATATTGTAGCAAGTCGTTTAGATACAGGAATTTCTTTCACAGAATTTACGTACCAAATTTTGCAAGCGATGGATTTCCATCATTTATACACGAAAGAAGATGTTCAACTGCAAATTGGTGGTAGTGACCAATGGGGAAATATTACGAGTGGTTTAGATTTAATTCGTAAGTTAGAAGGGCACGAAGCGAAAGTATTCGGATTAACGATTCCGTTATTATTGAAATCAGATGGAACGAAGTTCGGTAAATCAGCAGGTGGTGCAGTTTGGCTTGATCCTGAAAAAACAACACCATTTGAATTTTACCAGTTCTGGGTGAATACAGATGACCGTGATGTAGTGAAATACTTGAAATACTTTACGTTCTTAACGAAAGAGCGCATTGATGAATTGGCAGTGAAGGTAGAAACAGAGCCTCATAGACGTGAAGCGCAAAAAGTATTAGCGGAAGAAATGACGAAATTCGTTCATGGAGCAGAGGCACTCCTGCAAGCTGAGAAGATTACAGCAGCGTTATTTAGCGGAGATATTAAATCGTTAACAGCTGATGAAATTGAGCAAGGTTTTAAAGAGATGCCAACATTCCAGTCTTCAAAAGAGACAAAAAACATCGTAGAATGGCTAGTCGATTTAGGGATTGAACCATCTAGACGACAAGCACGTGAAGATATTAATAATGGAGCTATTTCTATGAATGGTGAAAAAGTAACGGATGTGGGTACAAATGTTACTGTAGAAAATTCATTTGATGGACGATTTATTATTATTCGTAAAGGGAAGAAGAACTACAGCCTTGTGAAGTTAGGAGAATAGTTTGTGTGAAAGGATGGGAGTAGGAAGAATACTTCCATTCTTTCATATACACAATTTAGACATAAAATAATCAGTAAATTTAGATAATTTAAAAGGGTTATATTATTCTTCTGCCGAATATATAAGTTAGAGAAAATTACGGATAAAAATAGCCCGAACCATGCAGGGCATGATTCGGGCTTATATTCAGATTAGTAAGCTAAGCTGAATAGACCTTTAATGTGTGATAAGTAACGAACGTTACTAGCTTCTTTCATTAATGATGCTGGTAAGCCTTTAAGTGGAGTATTGCTTGCTCCGATTGTAGCAACAGCATCTTTACGCCCTAGACTAGCAAGTGTTCCAGAGTTTACAGGTGCGAACTCTTCGAATGCTTTGCCTTCTAGTGCTGCGTATAAGTTGTATCCAATTAACTCACCCATTTGCCAAGCGATTTGTGCAGTTGGTGGGTATGGACGTCCGTCTGGAGCGAAGACAACAGCGCTGTCTCCAGCAACGAATACGTCTTTGTGAGAAGTAGATTGTAGGTATGCATCAACTGTTGCACGGCCACGGTTTACTTCAAGACCTGATTCACCGATTAATGGGTTACCTTGTACGCCGCCTGTCCAAACGAATGTGTTAGCAACAAGTTTTTGACCGTCTTTTAAGTCGATTTCATTGCCAGCAACGTTTGTTACAGGAAGACCTGTTAAGAATGTAACACCGCGTGCTTCTAGGCTAGTAGTTGCACGTTCGATTAAGTGGTCTGGTAATACTGGAAGGATTTTTGGACCTGCTTCAACAAGAAGAAGTTTAACTTCTTTTGGATTTACGCCGTGGCTTTTTGCAAGTTTAGGCATAATGTCAGCAAGCTCACCAACTAGCTCAACGCCAGTTAATCCGCCACCACCGATTACGATTGTAGCATCAGCTTCGTTTTTCGTTTTCGCGTATTCACGAATACGGTCTTCAACGTGTTTGTAGATTTTGTTTGCATCAGCAGCAGATTTTAATACCATGCTGTTTTCTTCTAGTCCTGGAATACCGAAGTAAGCAGTTTTACTTCCTAAAGCAACTACAAGTGCGTCGTAAGATAAAGTAGTGCCACCAGCTAGTTTAATTTCTTTGCTATCAACTGAGAATGACTCAACTGTTGCGATTTTAAGATCGATGTCTTTACCTTTGAAAAGCTTTGTAAGTGGCATTGCAATTGCTTGCTCAGCAACGTTACCAGCTGCAAGGCGGTGTAGTTCAGTGATGATTTGGTGTGTTGGGTATTGGTTAATCACTGTAACTTGTGCTTCTGATTTGCTGTAATATTTACGTACGTTTAAAGCGGCAAGAAGACCGCCATAACCAGCGCCTAAGATGACAATTTGTTTTGACATAGTATGATATCCCCCGTCTTTACTAATTGTTGTTATAAGTTAACTTATTTATTGTTACGTTCTGCACTAATTTGAAGATATGCGTTCACAAAGCGGAACATTTTTTGTGCTTGTGGGTCTTTTAGTAATTTTAATAGACCGAACAGGCCGATAACTTCGTTGCTTTCGTCAGCACGATCTTTCGCTTCGATAGCAGTTGCAGCCATGCCTTTCACTGTATCTTTTACAGGTTCTACAAGCTCTGTGATTGCACTAACAGTGTCGCTTTTTAATACTTCATCAGTAGCAACAGTTTGAGCGAAGTCATAAGACTTAGTTAAAATATTAACAAGCTCAGTTAATTTTGGAAGCTGTTCTACTAGTGTAGTTAATGATTCTTGTACCTCAGGTTTTAACAACTGATCAAGTACATCAAGTTGTCCTTGGCTAGCAGAAATTTGTACAGTTTCTTGTTCTGGCTTTGTTTGAGTCATAGTTTCTGGCATCTCCAATTCTCCTTTACGATAGCAATACTCTTATTTTTGATAGGTAAGATAGTAAACGTTTGCGAAACTTTATACAAAGTTTCACAAAGCACAATAAAATGCCTTTAAATTTATGCCAGCAAGTAAGCTGAAATCATAAATCCAAAACCATAATGTCCTACCTATTATTTATGAACTGTCCGATACATGGCTTGTCCGCATAATGGAAAGTTCCTTTATCGGAAAGTGTATATAATATATATCCTATATTATATACTATATACACCTATGTTAACATAAAAATGATTCCTAATTATTTGATATTAAGCGTATAATGTAGTACTGACAAGGCGTGAAAGCGCATAAATTATTTTGTTAAGGTTAGAAATGTACGTATATATAAATAAAAAAAGGAAAAAATGGACAAATTTATGTTCATTTTTTCCTTTTTTTATTGTTCACCTTCTGTAATTAGCATCGATGTGTTACCGCTTTTTTCAAGGTGGCATTCGCCCCAAGTACAAAGGGAATCAAGAATGGATTCTAAAGACCAACCGTAGTCTGTAAGAGAATATTCTACTTTCGGTGGTACTTGATTGTATACCTTTCTTTGAATAACTCCGTCTTCTTCTAATTCGCGTAATTGCTGTGTTAACATCTTTTGTGTAATACCAGGCATGAGACGTTTTAATTCACTCGTTCTCTTTGTACCTTTCGTTAAATGGCAAAGAATAACGACTTTCCATTTTCCGCCGATAACCTCTAAAGTCGCTTCAACGGGAATATTATATTTCTTCATATAAAAAATCTCCTTTGATGAATGTAGATTTCAGTTCTCCAACAAAAGAAGCTAAATCATTTAAATGTTACTAAAAAGTACCTATAGCACTTTAAAGTACGTACTTTTTATCATGTTGAATATGTTCCATAATAGCATACGTAAGAGGTAAATGAGTAGTACGGTACTAAAAAGTGCCTATGTTACTTTTGGGTACCTATCGTACTTTAAAGTGCGTTCTTCAAAAAAAGAGTGAAGCCATTCATAATAGCATATATCAGCAGTAACATTATTTTTGTAGAAGAAAAAAGGCCTTTTTTCATACTATTATGATTGGATTTCTCGTATTAAGGAGGAGTTCAATTGAATTCATATACAGTATCTTCTTCGGTAGTACAGACGAATCGGAGAAGCATGTTTGCTTTATTAGCACTAGCAATTAGTGCGTTTGGAATTGGTACAACCGAATTTATTAGTGTCGGTTTATTACCATCTATTTCAGAGGATTTACATGTTTCTGTTACAACAGCGGGTTTAACCGTTTCTTTATATGCATTAGGAGTAGCGTTTGGTGCCCCAGTATTAACGTCATTAACAGCTAGTATGTCGCGAAAGACGTTATTAATGTGGATTATGATTATTTTCATTATTGGTAATGGAATTGCGGCAGTGGCAACAAGTTTTACTGTGTTGCTTATCGCAAGGGTTGTATCTGCGTTTGCACACGGCGTTTTTATGTCGATAGGATCTACAATTGCGGCTGCGCTTGTACCAGAGAATAAACGTGCGAGTGCAATTGCATTTATGTTTACTGGTTTAACTGTTGCGACCATTACAGGCGTACCGATTGGAACATTTATCGGTCAACAATTTGGTTGGAGAACATCGTTTATGGTAATTGTGGCAATTGGAATCGTTGCCTTAATCGCCAATAGTATGCTAATTCCTTCTAACTTAAAAAAAGGTACGTCTGTATCATTTCGCGATCAATTCAAACTGATTACGAATGGAAGGCTATTACTTGTATTTATTATTACTGCATTAGGATACGGGGGAACATTCGTAACGTTTACGTATTTATCTCCGCTATTACAAGAAGTAACAGGATTTAAATCAAGTACCGTTACAATTATTTTGTTAGTGTATGGAATTGCAATTGCGATTGGGAATATGGTTGGCGGGAAATTATCAAATCATAATCCGATTCGAGCATTATTTTACATGTTCTTTATTCAAGCAATTGTATTATTTGTTTTAACATTTACAGCGCCATTTAAAGTCGCTGGACTCATCACAATTATTTTTATGGGACTATTTGCGTTTATGAATGTTCCTGGGCTACAAGTGTATGTCGTTATCTTGGCTGAGAGATTTGTTCCAAGTGCTGTTGATGTGGCATCAGCGATTAACATTGCAGCATTTAACGCAGGAATTGCTCTTGGTGCTTACTTGGGCGGTATTGTAACGAACTCGTTAGGGTTAATTCATACGGCCTGGATAGGCGGCATCATGGTAGCGGGGGCTGTTATTTTAACAGCGTGGAGTATGACATTAGAAAAAAGAGATCCAGTGAAATAAGGGAGAGAAAATATAATGAAAAATTTACAAAGTACAACAACATTGCATAACGGTGTAGAAATGCCTTGGTTCGGTTTAGGTGTATTTAAAGTAGAAGATGGACCAGAACTTGTAGAAGCTGTAAAATCGGCGATTAAAGCAGGATACCGCAGTATCGATACAGCTGCAATTTATGGAAACGAGAAAGCTGTAGGAAAAGGAATTCGTGCTGGTATAAAAGAAGCAGGGATTTCTCGAGAAGATTTATTTATTACTTCAAAAGTGTGGAATGCAGATCAAGGATATGAAACGACACTTGCTGCATATGAAGAGAGCTTAAAAAAATTAGAGCTAGATTATTTAGACTTATATCTTGTTCATTGGCCTGTAGAAGGGAAATACAAAGATACGTGGAGAGCGTTAGAAACACTGTATAAAGAAGATCGTGTGCGTGCAATTGGCGTAAGTAACTTCCAAATCCATCACCTAAAAGACGTATTAGCAGGTGCAGAAATGAAACCGATGATTAACCAAGTAGAATATCACCCTCGTTTAACACAAAAAGAATTACAATCGTTCTGTAAAGAGCAAGGTATTCAAATGGAAGCATGGTCACCACTTATGCAAGGTCAATTATTAGATAACGAAACGTTACAAGAAATTGCTCATAAGTATGATAAAACGACAGCTCAAATCATTTTACGTTGGGATCTTCAAAATGAAGTTGTAACAATTCCGAAGTCAACGAAAGAACACCGCATTATTGCAAATGCTGATATATTTAATTTTGAATTAACGAAAGAAGATATGGAGAAAATTGATGCGTTAAATGAAAATCATCGCGTTGGTCCAGACCCTGATAATTTTGATTTCTAAACTTATAGTGAAAGAAAGAGTGCAAAAATTTTGCACTCTTTTTTGTTTTGTTTATGCATAAAAAATTTTTCTAACTAAATAATAAACAGTAGTAAATTTGTTATTTTATAAGGGGTTGTAAACATGAATATAAAACGATCGTTCAAGCTAATGGCTATTCTTTTAAGTGTTTTATTTGTGTTATTTCCGCTGCAAAAAGCATTCGCGGAAGTTATGGATCATACAAAGTATCAGATGGATTGGAGTTATAGTAAGTCAAAGAAGAAACCAATTCGAACAGAGCTTATTAAAACAGCAGATGGAAAAATTGCCTTTTGCTTAAATGTAGATTTGAAATCTCCAAGCGGTCAAGATTTACCGGAAATGGGCAAAGTGGATATTAATGTATACCGTGTGCTGTTAAATGGGTATCCGCAAAAGAGTCCACAAGAATTAGGTGTTTCTGATTGGAGAGAGGCACATTATGCAACGCAGCTTGCAGTATGGAATGCGTTAAAACAAATTGATATTAATGATTTAGATTTCCGTAATAAAAATGTAGAAAAGGTAACGAAAGATATCGTTGCAAAGGCAAGTGCTAGTGAAGAATTACAAGAAATTACGATGAGCGTAATACCGTCAGAAGAACAACAAGCAGTGTTGAAAAATGATTTCTTTGAAACAGGTTTATATACAGTAGAAACAAATGCGAAAAGCGGAACATATAAAGTGCAAGCAACAGGTGCACCAGAAGGCGCGAAATTTGTAAATGAAAAGGGCGAAGCAAAAATGGAATTTAATGTAGGAGAAAAGTTCCGCATCTTAATTCCGAAACAAACACCAGCTGGTGGGTTTAGCTTTAAAGTATTAGGAAATTTAACAAAGTTACAAGGGATTGCACATAAAGGGACACCGACTATTCAAAATGCAGTTGTATTACTTGAGCGTAGTGAAGAAAAAACAAGTCCGGAGTTATCGGTAAGTTGGAAAACAACAAATGGTCATGATAATAAACCACATACTCCAAATGAACCACATAAACCGAATCAAAAGAGATAATGAAAAAGCATTGGCACACGGCCAATGCTTTTTTGCAGTTCATTTATTTACAGAGCCATTATCTTTAGTAAAGCAGTTTGCATATGCACTGAATGGATCTTCGATATTTTTCATTATATGGTTGACGCTTTTACAATGTATCGTTTGGTGGTTATTCGTAGATAGAAAAAGGAGTGGATTATAATCGATAAAGATATTTTAATGTTACCGCTAGTACTTATAGCGATTGCTCTATTTCTTTTCACTTCACAAATCTACATAGCGACCCTTTTGTATAAGTATGAAAAGTCTTGGTGGTGGGGAGGACTTAGTTTTCTTTTACCGTTCGGACTCAATGTGTATATATATCAAATTATTATATTAGAAAATCGAGTGGGGATATTGTTTGAAGGACTAAATTTAAGTGAAAGAAAATTATGGAGAAAAATATATGTTCTTGTTTGCATGCTTCGGATTTCTTGCATCGCCAGCATGAATATTTTGATCAGTACGGTATAATGAAAACAAGAAATGAGAGAGAGATAAAAAATGAAACTTCGTATTTGTAAAATAACGACAGAAAATCGGCATGAAATTGCTAAGTTAAAAGTAACAGAGGAACAGCATAAATTTATTGAAAGTACAGTTGAAAATTGTTTAGTTGATGCTGAAACAAAATATAAAGAAGATGCAATTTCGGTAGGGCTATATGATGGTGATACACCTATTGGATATGCAATGTATGGCTGGTTTGAGGAAGAAGAAAAGGCTGTATATTTAAATCAATTTGTCATCGACAGTGCATGCCAAGGAAAAGGGTATGCAAAACTATTATTACGTTTGTTGATGGACCATTTTAACACAGAATATAATTGCAAAGTTATGTATTTAAGCATACATCCAGAAAATAAACTTGCACAAAAGTTATATGAATCAATAGGCTTCCATTTAACTGGTGAAATTGAAGATGAATGGTTACATGGAAAAGGATTTATAATGAAACGTATGCTGGATTAATAAAAACCTGTCCGGAAGATTAGTATCTTTCAGGCGGTTTTTTTTATTTTAAAATAGCATTATAATTTAAAATTTTAACATTACGATTTTTATATTAAATTCATAAAATTGTAATATTAATCTAATTGAAATGTCTATCTAAGGAGAAAAATATCGTGTACAATTCACTTTGGAAAAACTGTCCATAGATGGATGCCTATGAATGAATTGTAAAAAACGATATTTTTATACACATTTTTCATGTATAGACAACAATACATATTAAATGTATTTCTTATCATTATCCCGTGATGTAAAAAAGGAGAACTCATCATAAAACATAGAGAAAGATGAGGAGGAATTTTAGACTTAAAATTTTTTGCTATATAAGAAAGCGAATACATATAGGGAATAAAGGTAAGCGATATTGGGGCGCGAAGTTTTGTTGTGTATTTAAAATGGTTGTATAAAGATAAATTGATTTTGCAGTAAATGAATATATCTATGATGGTTTGCATTACAAAAAAGAATAGGGGACACAGATTATGTCGAAGAAAAAGACGAGTAGGGTATTAGTAGCTGGAATATGTATATCTACATTATTATCGCCAGTAGCTTTCGAAGCATCAAAAGGATATGCGGCACCTTTGGAAGAGAATAAAGGTGGGAATTTAGAAGAGGTTAAAGAGAATAAGTTTGAGCAGAGAGTGTTTCAATTGCCAGGGAAAGGTAGTGTAGAAGAAGAGCAAGAGCGTTTAAAGATGCAATTAGCTTTTTCGCCTAATGAACCGACTGGAATTTATACAAAACCGAATGAAAAAATTAGTATTGAGATAAAAGGAAATCAGCCAATTAAGGCATTTATAGGGACCCATTCTTATGAAGAAGCAGCCCCGAAAGAATTTGATTTGAAACCGGGAAAAAATGTGATTTCCTCACCTAATGGAGGTATTTTATATTTTTATAATTTAAATAGATCAGGCGAGGTAACAGCAACTGTTACAAATGGAGGTACTCATTTTCCTTTATTTGTATTAGGGAAACATACGAAAAAAGATTGGGATGAAATGCTAGAAAAATATAAAGATCCTTATGCAATAGAACTAAAAGGTAATAGAAGCTTAATTACTGCAAGTTATGAAAAAGTAGAAAAGAATATGAAAAATACGGATCCAATAGAATTAATGAAGAAACACGATGAAGCACTTCGTATTGAAAGTAAGATGTCAGGGTTATTAGATGAAGGGACTGGAGTTGCAGGACCTATAAAACATTATACCCACTTTGTTGAGACGAACTATACTGACAGTACAGGTGACATGTTTGCGACAGACTATTATACAGGATATCCAACAGACACGATAAAGTATGTCTTAAATATAGATTTGTTCCAGCGTGATGGCTGGGGACCTTGGCATGAGGTCGGACATATACATCAAATGCTACCTTGGATGTGGGAGGGTACAGAGGAGACTACGGTGAATATTTATTCTCTTGCGGTTCAATTAGCTTTTGGAAATGAATCACGTATGGAGAAAGATGGGCGTTATGAAAAGGCATTCGAATATATGAATCAACCAGATGATGAAAAGGATTTTGATACATCAGATCCACTTATTATGTTCTGGCAGTTGCATTTAATTTATGGAGATAAATTCTATACAAACCTTCATCAAATGTATAGAGTGATGTCTGATACGGAATTTCCTATGCTAGATACGGACAAGGTTCTTTCAAATAGAGAGCAACAACAAATATTTATTTATATGGCTTCAAAAGCATCGGGACAAAATTTAATTTCTTACTTTGCAAAGTGGGGATTACATGCAGAGGCGGATACTGTAGAAAAAGTAAATAAACTACAATTACCTGAACCGAAAAATGAAATATGGTTATCGAGAGATAGTAATCCGATTCGTGAAAAACAAGTTGAAGCATACAAAATTCCTTATGGTGAAGCGGTTAATACAGTACCAGATATTTTAATAGGTACAGAATTTGATGAGAAAAAGGCGAGTGAACTTGTACAAAATTTAGGTAGAAATGTAAAAGTAACAGGGAAAATAGCATGGCCTAAACAAGAAAATGGAAAACAAATTGTAAATGTAGAAATTGTGGATACAGAAGGTAATGTGAATGCGATTCCTGTACCAGTTAACGTTGTGTATGGTGATAGTATGGCATTTAAAACATATTGGAATACAAACTCTGTGTTGACTTTAAATCATAAAGATAAAAAATTTAAAACGACATTAGTAAGAAATATATTGGAACATAGTTATCGAAATCAAAAATATGTGGGTATCACAATATATGATGCAAACGGAAATGAAAAGAAGAGTATTTCAGCGGAAGGACATGAAGGATTAAAGAGTTTTGTAAAAGAGTTAGATGAAATGTCTTTTGAATATGGGGACATTTTAAAGGTGTATCATATCCAACCTCAATATTTAGCTTGGTATCATGATAATAAACTTGTAGATCAAGGCGCCGCAAAAAATAAAAACGAAAAGTTCTTTAAAATTACAGAACAAGGATATGAGTTAATAGATGGTTTACAAGAAATAACAGCGAAACCTCAACAAGTAGTAGTCGGAACAGACGTTGAAAAGTTAGATGCCAAAAACTTTGTTCAAGTAAAAGATGGAGAAGTAGTTGGATTTGTAGAAAAACCAAATACAACAAAAATCGGTGAGCAAAAAGTAAAAGTAGAAACGAAAGATCGTTTCGGAAATAAGAAAGTAACGGAAGTATCGTTAGAAATCATTTACGGTGATAGCATTATGTTCTTTGGTACAAGTTATGGCGGAACAAACATTAAATCGGTTGTAACGTTGAACCATGAAGAGAAAAAATTGAGTACAACAGCTTCAGAAGGTAAAATGCATACTTCATTTGCAGATGAAAAGTATATGGAAATGGCTGTATACGATAAAGCTGGAAAAGAGAAGAAAGCAGTATCTGTAAAAGCATCTGAAAATACGAAAGCATTCGCAGAACAATTCAATGGAATGGCTTTTGAATATGGCGACATAGTAAAAGTATATCAAAGAGAATTTGATCGATTTAAAGTGTACAAAAAGAATGAATTCGTGGATGCACAGTATGGCGTTCATGAAATATTCTTTAAAGTTACGGAGCAAGGTTTCGAAAGAATGGCAGCTCAGCAGGAAGTAACACCAGTGCCGCAAAAAGTAGAAATTGGGACAGAAGTTGAAAAGTTAGACGCGAAAAATTTTGTTCAAGTAAAAGATGGAGAAGTAGTAGGCTTTGTTGAAAAGCTAAATACAACAAAAATCGGTGAGCAAAAAGTAAAAGTAGAAACGAAAGATCGCTTCGGGAATAAAAAAGTGACGGAAGTACCAGTGGAAGTAATTTATGGTGATAGTATTATGTTCTTTGGTACATGGTATGGTGGAACGAATATTAAATCGATTGTGACATTAAACCATGAAGAAAAGAAATTGAGTACAACGAATTCAGAAGGTCCAATGCATACTTCATTTGCAGATGAGAAGTATATGGAAATGACTGTATACGATAAAGCTGGAAAAGAGAAGAAAGTAGTATCTGTAAAAGCATCTGAAAATACAAAAGCATTTGCAGAACAATTCAACGGAATGACTTTTGAGTATGGTGATGTAGTAAAAGTATATCAAAGAGAGTTTGATCGATTTAAAGTGTACAAAAAGAATGAATTCGTGGATACGGCATATGGAGTTCATGAAGTATTCTTTAAAATTACGGAAAAAGGTTTTGAAAGAACAGAAGGTATAAAAGAGATAAAGGCTTAACAGAAAAAACGCCTGTAAACATTATGTTAAAGTGACTCTAAATAGTGATATATGAAAAAACATCTCCTGAATTCGCACACTAATTGTGCAAGTTCAATGGAGGTGTTTTTTGTTGAAGACAGTAGTTTATTATCTAGAAGAAATAAAGAGAAAGGTGAAGGTAGTATCATCAGTAGGTCATGGCGAGGAAAAGGATATGTAACACATATATTATTTTAAGATAATATAATATATGAAAATCTTAACGTCCAGATTAAATGATTATATTCACAAAATTGTAACATTATTCTGATTGAAAAGGCTATCAAACGGTGTAGAAAGCGTGTAAAATTCAGTTGGAAAAACTACCTATAGATGGTCATATATGAAGAAAATGTAAGTTCATATTATTATTCACAATTTTAGATGTATAGATGACAATACTGAAATATATCTTTTACTATTCTCTTTTTATGTAGAGAGAACTCGTCACAAGTAGAGGGAAGTGAGGAGAATACAGTACATAAAAATTTTTATAATGTAAGAAAGCGAATACATGGAGAGAAATGCGGTAGTAAATGACACAGGTGCGCGAGGTGTTAGTCTATTCATTAAATGTTTTTATGAAAATAATAGGATGTCTTATTAAATGGATATATATAGGATGGTTTCTCTAAATAAAGGAACAGGGGACACAGATTATGTCGAAGAAAAAGACGAGTAGGGTATTAGTGGCTGGAATATGTATATCTACATTGTTATCGCCAGTAGCTTTCGAAGCATCAAAAGGATATGCAGCACCTTTGGAAGAAAATAAAGGTGGGAAATTAGAAGAGGTTAAAGCGAATAAATTTGAGCAAAGAGTGTTTCAGTTACCGGGTAAAGGTAGCGTGGATGAAGAAAATAAACGTTTAAGAGTTAGTTGGAAACTTTCTGCGAATGAACCGACTGGAATTTATGCAGAGCCAAATGAAGAGATTACAATTGACATAAAAGGAAAGCAGTCTATTCAAGCTTTTATTGGAACGAGATCTTATGATGAAAAGGACCCGGAAGAGTTTGATTTAAAACCAGGGAAAAATGTTATTTCATCTCCAAGAGGCGGTATTTTATATTTTTATAATATGAATAACGAAGGAGAAGTAACAGCTTCAGTTACGAATGGTGGTAGTCACTTCCCTTTATTTATTTTAGGTAAGCATACGAAAAAAGATTTTGATGAAATGTTGAAGAAATATAAGGATCCTTATGCAGTTGAATTAAAAGGTGAGAGAAGTTTAATTACTGCGAGTTATAATGCTGTTCAAGATCATATGAACGATACAGATCCAACAAAGTTAATGAAATTACACGATAAGATTATTCGTTTGGAAAATGCAGTAGCAGGATTATCTGAAGACGGTGTTGGGGTTGCAAAATCTCCAAATCATTACGTTCAGTTTGTTGAAAAACGGAATCCTGATGAAGATGACTTTATGTTTGCGACAAATTATCATACAGGATATATTCCAAGCGCAATGAATAGAGTTTTAGATATAGAAGTGCTTGAAAAGGATGGATGGGGACCATGGCATGAAGTTGGACACTTACATCAGCAAGCACCTTGGAAGTGGTCTAAAGTAAGCGAAGTCACAGTAAATATTTACTCATTAGCCGTTCAAAAGGCGTTAGGGAACCGATTAGAAATGGATGAGCACTATAAAAACTCATTTGAATATTTAGAGAAGCCTAAAGCAGAAAGGATCATTGATGACATTAATCCTCTTACAATGTTTTGGCAATTAAATGTAGTGTATGGAGAATATTTCTATCCTAGGTTACATCAAGCTTATCGTTTGTTACCACAGAGTGAAATGCCCGCGTCTGATGAAGAGAAAAAGCAAATATTTGTTTATATGACATCAAAAGTGGCAGGGCAAAATTTAATTCCTTTCTTTGAGGAATGGGGATTAACGCCAAATAATGATATTAGAGAGAAAATAGAAAAATTAAAGTTACCTAAATTAGATAAGGAAATCTGGAAAGCTACAGATAGTAATGATATTCGTGAAAAGCAAGTTGAACCATATAAGGTTCCGTATGGTGAACCTGCTAATGAGGTGCGAAATCTTGTAGTTGGTACAGAGTCTGATGAGAATGAAGCAAGTAAGCTCGTTCAAAATTTAGGTGAGAATGTAAAAGTAACAGGTAAGATTGTATGGCCTAAATTAGAGAGTGGAAAACAGGAAGTGTTAGTAGAAATTGAGGATGAAAAAGGAAATAAAAATTCAATTCCTGTTCAAGTCAATGGAGTTTATGATGACAGTATAGTTTTTCAAGGACTTTCAGATGTTGTAGTGTCGACAGTAACGCTTCGTCACAATGAGAAGAAGTTAAATGTAAACTTTACTAATAATGAAATACATTACCGTTTTGGAAAAGAAGAATATATGGGTTTAACAGTATATGATCGAAATGGAATTGAAAAGAAACGTGTATCAGCAGAAGGGCAAGAAAATGGAAAACGATTTGCGCTTGAACTAAATGGATTGGATTTTGAATATGGTGATGTAGTAAAAGTATTTCACGCAGAACCAGGTCGTTTGAAGTGGTACAAAAATAATGCACTTGTAGATCAAACGAAAGCTAAAAACAAAAAAGATAAATTATTCCAAATTACTCCGCAAGGGTTCGAATTAAAAGATAGTTTACAAGAAGTGACGGCGAAACCGCAAAAAGTAGTAGTTGGAATGGATGTAGACAAACTAGATCCGAAAGAATTCGTACAAGTACAAGATGGAGAAGTGGTTGGGTTTGTAGAGAAACCAAATACAACAAAAATCGGTGAACAAAAAGTAAAAGTAGAAACGAAAGATCGTTTTGGGAATAAGCAAGTGACAGAAGTATCATTAAAAGTGACGTATGGAGATAGTATTGAGTATGTAGGATATAACAATGAAATTGCTTCAGTTATAACGTTAAAGCATGATGAGAAGAAATTACATGCGACTGATATGGATGAACAAATTCATGAATACTTTGATAAAGAACAATACATGGGAATCACGTTATATGATCAAAACGGAACGGAGAAAAAGCGTGTAACAGCGGAAGGGCAAGAAACTTCAAAGAACTTTGCAGAGCAAGTAAATGGAATGAAGTTTGAGTATGGAGATGTAGTGAAAGTATTCCATGCAGAACCAGACCGCTTAAAATGGTATCAAAATAATAACTTTGCTGGTCAAGGTGAGAAAAAAGGGACAAAAGAACTATTCTTTAAAGTGACAGAAAAAGGTTTCGAGAGAATGGATATGTTGCAAGAAGTAAAAGCCGTGCCACAAAAAGTAGTAATCGGAACAAATAGCGAAACGCTATACGCGAAGAAATTTGTTGAAGTACAGGGTGGAGAAGTAGTAGGTTTTGTAGGGAACCTTGATACGACAAAAATTGGTAAGCAAACAGTAAAAGTAGAAACGAAAGATCGATTTGGAAATAAGAAAGTGACGGAAGTTCCTGTGGAAGTTACATATGGAGATAGCATAGTATATCAAGGTGTGTCCGATGTAACACGTTCGATTGTTACGTTAAATCATGATGAAAAGAAATTACATGCAACATTTACAAATGATGAGATTCATTATCGTTTTGTAAATGAACCGTATATAGGCCTTACGATTTATGATGGAAAGGGAAATGAGAAAAAACGTGTAACAGCAGAAGGGCAAGAGACTTCAAAGAATTTTGCTGAGCAAGTAAATGGCACTCCATTTGAGTATGGAGATGTTATTAAAGTGTATCATGCAGAACCGAGTCGTCTAAAATGGTATAAAAAGAGTAAATTAGAAGAGCAATTAGCTTCAACAAAAGTTTCATTTAAAGTTACTCAAAGTGGGTTAGAACAAGTAAAGGGAATATAGAAAAACGCGCATAGATATTGTACCTATGCGCGTTTTTTTATTACTCAGCTTCAGAAACTACTGTGAAGCGTTCGTTTACGTGTTTTGGATTTTCGATTTCATCAAGTGCTGCAACTGCGAAGTCTTCGTAACTTACGTAGCTATCACCTTTTGCGTTAACAAGAAGATTGTCTTGTCCAGCTGTATAAGAACCAGTACGTTTTCCTAATGCGAATAGTGCAGAAGGGCTGATGAATGTCCAGGTAATATCGTTTGTTTGTTGCAGAATTTCTAAGTTTTTACCTTGGTTTTGAGCTGTTGCAAGGTATTCATTTGGGAAACCTGGCGTATCAAATACACGCGTTGTTTTCTCTTCGTCTACAAATAAGCTTCCAGCGCCGCCAACTACAAGTAATTTTGTGTTAGGTGCACCTTTCATAGCTTCAATTAGTACGTTTCCTGCATCTACGTGAAGATGTTCTTCTCCTGCTGGAGCGCCGAATGCATTTACAACTACATCAAATGCTTGTAGGTCATTAGATGTAAGAGCGAATACATCTTTCTCTAAAACTTTTATATTTTCTTCTGTAATTTTTGCAGCGTTTCTTACGATTGCAGTTACTTCATGTCCGCGATCTAATGCTTCTTTTAAAATACGACTTCCTGCTTTACCAGTTGCTCCGATGATTCCGATTTTCATAATAAATCCCTCCAAAGTGTTTTGTTAAAGTGTATATCTGAAAGTAAATGAATTTGTTGTAATAAGGTCTGTTACAACCTGATGTAATCATTATAGTTACAGGTTGGTATTTTTGTCAATGGGGTAGTTTGTAGATTTACTTTTTATTTTAGTATGCACAGTTAGAGGGAGGAGAGTCATAAAAATATTGTTACTTCGTGTCTGGCTAATATTTGGAAATTGCAAATTGTCGAAAAATGTTGATTTTTAAATGTTTTTTAAATATAATTCGTTTTATGGAGAAAAGGAGGGGGTTAATTGTATGAATATTTTAGAGCAATTTGTTTCATCAACGAATACAATTCTTTGGTCATATATTCTTATTGCAATGTTAATTGGTTTAGGTCTTTATTTTTCTATTAAATTGAAATTCGTACAAATTACTCATTTAGGGGAAATGGTTCGACTAATGAGTGATGGATTAACTGGAAAGACGCGTAAAAAAGGTAGTGTATCTTCTTTCCAAGCGTTCTGTATGAGTTCAGCAGCTCGTATTGGAATCGGGAACTTAGCCGGTGTAGCGTTAGCTATTTCTATGGGAGGACCTGGAGCGGTATTTTGGATGTGGGTTATTGCGATTGTCGGAGCGTCTTCAAGTTTCGTGGAAAGTACGCTTGCACAAATTTATAAAATAAAAGATGGCAGTGGCTTCCGTGGTGGTCCTGCTTATTATATGGAAAAAGGTTTAAATAAACGTTGGATGGGAATTTGGTTCTCTATCCTTATTACAATTAGTTACGGATTAATTTTCAACTCCGTACAAGCAAATACAGTTACATTAGCATTTAAAAACGCTTTTGGTATTGAGCGTTACGTTGTTGGGATTGTATTAGCAGTATTAGTTGCGGTTATTATTTTTGGTGGCGTGAAAAGTATCGCGCGTATGTCTGAAATGATCGTTCCGCCAATGGCACTTATTTATATTGCAGTAGCAGTTTTCGTTGTTATTAAAAATTATTATTTAATACCGGACATGTTTACAGAAATCTTTAAAGGTGCATTCGGTTTAGATTCAGCTGTAGGTGGCGGTATTGGTGCTGCGATGAAATATGGTATTCAGCGTGGATTGTTTGCGAATGAAGCAGGTATGGGTAGTGCACCGAATGCGGCAGCAACAGCGGATGTAACACATCCAGCGAAACAAGGATTTATTCAAACAATTGGAGTATTAGTAGATACATTTTTAGTATGTACATCAACAGCATTTATCGTACTATGTTCTGGTGCATATAAAGCAACAAATTTAGAGGGTATTGAATTAACGCAAGTTGCGTTAAGTTCACAAATTGGTTCGTGGGCAAGTAGCTTCTTGGCGATTATTATTTTCTTATTCGCTTTCAGTTCACTTCTAGGAAACTACTATTATGGTGAAACGAACATTGAATTCATTAAACAAAGTAAAACTTGGTTAACGATTTACCGTATTGCGGTAGTGGGAATGGTATTATTCGGTTCTGTTGCTACACTTCAAGTTGTATGGAATATGGCGGATTTATTTATGGGACTAATGGTAATCACAAACTTAATCGCGATTACACTTCTTGGCCGATTTGCATATGCTGCTTTGGCAGACTATGTAAGGCAAAAGAAACAAGGGAAAGATCCAGTCTTCAGTGCAGATTCTATTCCTGGTTTAACGAATACAGAGTGTTGGGGTAAGTCAACGGTAACGGATAAAGAAAAAGCAGTGTAATGAAAAGGCGAGCGTCGAGATAAATTCGATGCTCGTCTTTTTTGTTGTAGTAAATGATGAAAAGGGTGAGAGGGAATTATTAATATAATTTTGTTTGTTCATTATTCTCGTTATTTGTAGAGAACGCACTGTCTTAAAAGTATGACCGGTCGAATGGGATGAGTGATTGAGTAGTGGATAAATGCATGTACTGGTTATATTTTTACGTAAAAAAACATATATGTTAAGAAGCTTAACGTGTTCATGTTATAAAACCTAACATAAAGTTCTTGATTACTAAAAGTTTTTAGAATATAATTTTCTTATTGTTAGGAAGAGGGGGCAATGCAATTATGGATTTTTTAGCTAAGGTAATTGGGGATGTAAATAATGTCCTTTGGTCATATGTCATTATTGCGATGTTAATTGGGTTAGGGCTTTACTTTTCATTTCGTGTGAAATTTGTCCAAGTTCGTTACTTCGGTGAAATGATTCGATTGCTTGGGGATGGGGCAAGTTCGAAAACGAGGAAAGCTCAAAAAGAGAAGAGCGGTGTATCATCGTTCCAAGCTTTTTGTATGAGTACAGCCTCTCGTGTAGGTACTGGTAACTTAGCTGGTGTAGCTATCGCAATCTCAGCAGGTGGACCAGGAGCGGTATTTTGGATGTGGTTAATTGCGGTAATTGGGGGTGCTTCTGCATTTGTAGAGAGCACATTAGCGCAAATTTATAAAGTAAAAGATGGGAATGCATTCCGTGGTGGTCCAGCGTATTATATGGAAAAGGGTTTAAAGAAACGCTGGCTAGGAGTTGTCTTCTCTGTTCTAATAACAGTTAGTTTCGGATTAATTTTCAACGCCGTGCAGTCAAACACAGTAGCGGCGGCTTTTGATGGAGCATTTAACACAGATGGTAAGTTTGTAGGTCTGTTTATGGCTGGTTTACTTGCAATCATTATCTTCGGCGGAGTAAAACGTATTGCACGTGCGGTTGAAATGATTGTTCCAGTAATGGCAATTATATATGTAGCAGTAGCATTATTCGTTGTTGTAACAAACATTACGGCAATTCCGTATGTATTTAAAGAGATTTTCTTACATGCTTTCGGAATTAAAGAAGTAGTAGGTGGGGGATTAGGAGCTGCGATTTTACTAGGGGTAAAGCGCGGATTATTCTCAAATGAAGCAGGTATGGGTAGTGCGCCGAACGCAGCTGCGACTGCAAACGTAACGCACCCAGTTAAACAAGGTTTCATTCAAACTTTAGGGGTATTTACAGATACATTATTAATTTGTAGTTGTACAGCATTTATCATTTTATTATCAGATGTGCCTGGAGCGGCTGATTTAAACGGAATTCAATTAACGCAACAAGCATTAAGTCAACATATCGGACCGTGGGCTTCTATATTTGTAGCAGTTGCAATCTTCTTGTTTGCATTTAGTTCATTAGTAGGTAACTACTACTATGGTGAAACGAATATTGAATTCTTAAATGGAAGTAAAGTGTTATTAAATGCATACCGTATTGCTGTACTTGGTATGGTTGTTTTAGGATCTGTAGCAACAATTCAAATCGTTTGGGATTTAGCAGATTTATTTATGGGGATTATGGCTGTTATTAACTTAGTTGCGATCGTATTCCTTTCTAAGTATGCTTTCGCGGCATTATCAGATTACGTTAAGCAAAAGAAACAAGGAAAAGATCCAGTATTCTATGCGGAGTCTATTCCAGGTTTGAACAATACAGAGTGCTGGGATAAGCCAGCAGTAGCTGATAAAGAAAAAGCAGTATAATGAGGTGAGCATCAAGTGAAACTTGATGCTCATTTTTTTGTTTTATCCTGCTATTTGTGAACAGTAAAACTCTCGATTGATACGGGCTAATAATCAGTGGGGATGATACTGATTAAAGTTTCGCTATATAATGTAAAAGACGAACATTCATGGACATTTTATAATAAAATGTAATTTTTTAAAGAAAAGTGCGGATATGAGTTGTGATTTATGTTAGAATGGAAAATGCCTTTGAAACAAGAGGTTTTATGATCTTTCCTATCCGATTGAAGGTTTTAGAGGAGAAATGGAAAGTTCGGATTATTTCTTATTTCAAGTGGTCAGACGTTCAACGTTAATGAAGAGTTAAATGGAGGATTTTATTAATGAAGTTTGTTATGTTTCTTGTAGGATTGCTCGTTGTATTTGTACTCGGTTTTCTTATAAGTGCCGATCGAAAGAAGATTAAGTATAAACCAATCGCAATTATGCTTGTTATTCAGCTAGCGTTAAGTTATTTCTTATTAAACACGCAAGTTGGTTATATTTTAGTAAAAGGAATTTCAGATGGATTTGGCGCGCTTCTTGGATATGCGGAAGCTGGAATCGTTTTCGTATTTGGCGGTCTTGTTAATAAAGGAGAGGTTTCATTCTTCTTAACAGCGTTATTACCAATCGTATTCTTTGCCGTTTTAATCGGAATTCTGCAACACTTTAAAATTTTACCGATATTTATTCGTGCTATTGGTACTGCGCTAAGTAAAGTAAATGGTCTAGGAAAACTAGAATCATATAACGCAGTAGCAGCTGCCATTGTTGGGCAAGCGGAAGTATTTATTACAGTAAAAGATCAATTAAGTAAAATCCCAAAACATCGTTTATATACATTATGTGCATCTTCCATGTCGACAGTATCAATGTCAATCGTAGGTTCTTATATGAAAATGATTGAACCGAAATATGTAGTAACAGCACTTGTATTAAATTTATTTAGTGGTTTCATTATTATCCATATTATCAACCCGTACGATATTACAGAAGAAGAAGATACACTGAAATTAGAAAATAAGAAAAAACAGTCATTCTTTGAAATGCTAAGTGAATACATTATGCTTGGCTTTACAATCGCGATTACAGTAGCGGCAATGTTACTTGGTTTCGTAGCATTAATTACAGCAATTAATAGCTTGTTTGATTCAATGTTCGGTATTACATTCCAAGCTATTTTAGGATACGTTTTCTCACCATTAGCATTCGTAATGGGTATCCCGCAAGCAGAGATGGTAACAGCGGGACAAATTATGGCAACAAAATTAGTATCAAACGAATTTGTTGCGATGCTGGATCTTGGAAAAGTAGCTGGTGATTTATCAGCTCGTACAGTTGGTATTCTTTCTGTATTCCTTGTATCATTTGCGAACTTCTCATCAATCGGAATTATCGCAGGTGCAACGAAAGGTATCGATGAAAACCAATCAAATGTTGTATCATCATTCGGTCTACGTCTTGTGTACGGTGCGACATTAGTAAGTATTCTATCAGCGATTATCGTTGGTGTTATGTTATAAATAAAAATGGCCCTAGCTTATAGCTAGGGCTATTTTTTATGGTAAATTTGCATGAAAAAACCAATTAGTTAGGAATATATTAACATATAAAAATCTTTTTAAATTTATATTGCATTTCGATTAGATAACGCTTACAATTTGATTTGTAGGTGGTATCAATTTCAGACTTTCAAGTATGGTAGGAGAGAAGAAGCTACCTTTTATAAATTGCAATTTATGTAAACGCTTACTGATTTTAGAAAACAGTTGAATAATATTTAGGGGTTTTAAATTTTTTTAACATCAATGGTCAGACGTCATTCGTTATACGACCAATAACTCGTGGGAGAAGTGGAGGATTCACATATGAAGATCGTAATGTTTCTAGTCGGTTTACTTGTAGTATTTGTACTAGGGTTCCTTATCAGTTCAGATCGTAAGAAAATTAAATATAAACCAATTGCACTTATGCTTGTCATTCAATTGGTACTTGCGTATTTCTTACTAAATACAAAGGTCGGATTTGTATTAGTAAAAGGGATTGCAGATGGGTTTGGAGCTATTTTAAAATTTGCGGAAGCAGGGGTTAATTTCGTATTTGGTGGTCTAGCAAATGATGGACAAGCACCATTCTTCTTAACAGTATTATTACCAATTATTTTCTTAGCAGTATTAATCGGGATCTTACAACACATTAAAGTATTACCGATTATCATTCGTGCAGTCGGTTTCCTATTAAGTAAAATTAACGGCTTAGGAAAACTAGAATCATATAATGCAGTAGCAGCTGCAATTGTTGGTCAAGGTGAAGTATTCATTACAGTAAAAGATCAACTAAGCAAATTACCGAAAAATCGTTTATACACACTTTGTGCATCTTCCATGTCAACAGTATCGATGTCAATCGTCGGTTCTTACATGAAAATGATTGATCCAAAATATGTAGTAACAGCACTTGTATTAAACTTATTCAGTGGATTCATTATCGTTCATATTATTAATCCATATGAAGTGAAAGAAGAAGACGATATTTTAGAATTACAAGAAGATAAAAAACAAACATTCTTTGAAATGTTAGGCGAATATATTATGCTTGGTTTCTCTATCGCTGTAACAGTAGCGGCGATGTTAATCGGTTTCGTAGCATTAATTACAGCAATTAACGGTGTATTCGATTCAATTTTCGGAATCACATTCCAAAGCATTTTAGGATATGTCTTCTCACCATTAGCATTCGTAATGGGTATTCCAACATCAGAGATGCTAACAGCAGGACAAATTATGGCTACGAAATTAGTAACGAACGAATTCGTTGCAATGCTTGATCTTGGAAAAGTAGCTGGTGATTTATCAGCTCGTACAGTAGGTATTTTATCTATCTTCCTTGTATCATTTGCAAATTTCTCATCAATCGGAATTATCGCAGGTGCAACGAAGAGTATCGATGGCAAACAAGCAAACGTTGTATCTTCATTCGGATTAAAACTTGTATACGGTGCAACGTTAGTAAGTATATTATCAGCGATTATCGTTGGGGTTATGCTTTAATAAATTAAGAAAAGCAATGAGCGTAGGCTCATTGCTTTTTTATTTAACTTGCTCTATCTAAGTGTCTTTTAAATTGTGGTTTCTCCAAATAAGTTCCAAGCCTCCATATATACTCAACAGGACCCATTCGATATTTTCGCAGCCAATATGTGCTAACAAATAATTGAATTGTATAGATTCCAATCGTTAAAAGAATACCGAAGAAATATCCTATTTTACCGAATAAGCCAAAGCCGTATGCGTAAAAAATTGTTGTTGTGATAATAGACTGGGCTAAGTAATTACTAACCGACATTTTTCCCATATTGGCCATATATGTTAGTAGACGGGTTGCTTTTTTGTAATGGAATAATAAAATAATTGTGCTTCCGTAAAAGAAGGTCATGGTTACTGGTGTAAGGCCGTCTTGTAACATAAGTAAAATAGGATGTTTAACGAACATAGCTGAAGTTTTGATTGTAAAAGAGAAAATACCAGTAAGAATCCAGACCTTTTTGACAGCAGAGATATGCTTATCAATCTCAAATAACCATCCTTTTTTTCCTACGTACATACCGATTAAGAAGAGTGGAGATAGGAAAATGAGTGTGAAAAGTGTTATAAAGGTTAATCCGAAGAAACCGTCAATGCCTATATATTCGAAAGGATTTTCAGTTAACCTAAAGTTGACATGATCCATATAGCTTCCAGTCTCATGAACTTTATGTTCTTTTTCAATATAAGGAGCAAAATCAGTAACATTTGTATTTGGGTCAGTTGAATAAGTCATAAGTGTAAGGAGTGCGAGTAGAATAGTTGCCCAAATTAATAATGTTTTTGGCTTTCTGTTTATAAACATCAGTAAGAAAATCCCGATGAGGCCATATGAGAATAAAATATCCCCGGACCAAATGAGCACGCCGTGAATAAAACCTAGTAGTAAAAGAATAAGAATACGACGTAAATATGTAGGGGAAAACTTTTTTCCTTTTGCGACAATGCTTTTTTGTAACAAAATAATGCTAAGACCAAATAAAAAAGAGAATAAAGAAATGAAATTTTGTGTGCCAAAAAATTGAATAAACCAATTAGCCCCTTTATCGAGTCCGCCAAATATATAGGATGGTTTTTCATTAGCGAAGAACCCGAATTGAATTAATGTTATATTCACAAGTAAAATACCAAATAAAGCAAAACCACGCATTGCATCAACAACTTCTACACGTTGATTCATTTTTTCTCTCCTTTTATATTATTTTATATTGAAAATAATACCATTTTATAGTTGGCACTATGTCAAATACGAGGAAATTTAAGGTGATTTTAAGCTAAAGAGAAAATAAAAAATCACCTTAATACATTCATTAAGGTGATTGAAATACTATTCAGCTGGAGGCGTAAATGTACGTTTCTCTAATTCAGCGTCTAGCATAAATAATGCGTTTGAATCGCTTGTAATACGTTTTAATTTTTGGATGATGCTATCGAATGAAGATTCTTCTTCTACTTGCTCATCGACGAACCATTTTAAGAATGTAATTGTTGCATGCTCACGCTCATCCCAAGCGATATCAGATAAGTTGTAAATACGCTTCGTTACTTCACGCTCGTGCTCAAGTGCCACTTCAAAAGCGTTCAGTACAGATTCGTATTTGTTATTTGGATTATCAAATCCAGTAATAATAGCGCGCTCACCGCGGTCATTAATGTAGTTGTAAAGCTTCATTGCGTGGAAACGTTCTTCTTCAGCTTGTACAAGGAAAAAGTTAGCGAATCCATCATAGCTCTCAGCTGTACAGTAAGCAGCCATTGCCATATAAGCATGGGCAGAGTAAAATTCAAAGTTCATTTGATTGTTTAATGCGTCGTGCAATTTTTTAGATAACATAAAATCCCCCTTAGTATTGTGACAAGAATATTATACCATAATTGATAATATTCTCATTTGGATACTTCGAACCTTTTCGAAAGCTTTGTGACGTGTGCCTCCATAATGTCTTGTAAATCTAAATCATATTTTTGTGAAAGAATAATAAGATTAGATAGTACATCACCAAGTTCTTCTTTTAACTCTTGTTTTAGTTCTTCTTCTGTTTTCACTTTTTCGTCAGGACGATCACGGCCAATTTCGATTGCGCGAACAACGCGTGAAACTTCTCCAACTTCCTCTGTTAAGAAATTTAAGCGAATAAAGGAATTATACTGTGACCAGCTTCGTTTTTCGTAAAATTCCTCAACCCATCTTTGAAATGCGACGATATCCATTTCTTCCTCATCCCTTCAATATGTTGTACAATGTTTATTGTATCATAACAATATATAGTTTCGGGGTGTAGGAATGAGAAAGATTTGTGTGTTTGCAGGTTCCAACTTAGGGGAGAGACCAGAATTTAAAGAGCAGGCAATAGCGTTAGGAAAAATGTTTGTTGAGAACGATTATGAGCTTGTATACGGTGGTTCATGCGTTGGATTAATGGGAGAAGTAGCGAATGAAGTTCTTCGTTTAGGCGGGCGTGTAACAGGTGTTATGCCGCGTGGTCTATTCCGAGGAGAAATTGTTCATACAGGGCTAACAGAATTAATTGAAGTAGAAACGATGCACGAGCGCAAAGCGAAAATGGCAGAGCTTGCGGATGCCTTTATTGCATTACCAGGCGGATACGGAACGTTTGAAGAGCTATTTGAAGTAGTATGTTGGTCACAAATTGGTATACATAATAAGCCGGTTGGTTTATTGAACATAAAAGGCTTTTATGGACCAATTTTGCAAATGGTTGAACGTGCAGCAGAAGAAGGATTTATGAATCCATCAAATAAAGAATTGATCGTTTCAGCTGAGACGGCAGATAAACTAATTCATGCAATCCAAAATTATGAGCGTCCTGTTTTAGGAACGAAGTGGAAGCAGCTATCATAATACAATTTTATAGATATTTTTGGAAACACATGTCATTTTACTTTGAAAAGGCATGTGTTTTTAATTTGGTTAAATATATTAATGTTAAGATATAATGTTTTTGGAAAAGGAGAAATAGATGGAGGAGTTTGTGTATTTACGTCCTGTTTTTAAAAGTATATTAGCAGCATCTATTCTTGTTATGCTAATTGTTTCAACACAGAAGAAAGAGCTAATTAATGAATTTTCGCTTTGGTTTATTTCGATATTGTGTATCGGTGTTGCCGCGATAACGTTGTTTATGTCTGGGTTTATCGTTGATGAGTATAATCTAGCTGGGGATGCACAGAGTTTTGGCATGTTTATTGCAATTGGCTGTATTAGCGGTTTAAATTTTATTATTTATTATAGACGGCAATAAAAGAAGACATTCCGTATTACTTTGGAATGCCTTTATCACTTTGATTACTTTGTTTTTTATACAGGTACCAGCCACCCCAGCCGCCACCAATTGCTACAACAACGAGGAAAGCATAGTCTTTAACCTCGACACGTATATTGAAAATATTAGCTATAAGTAAGAGAATCCCAACTGTTATTAACGCAAAAAATGCTCTAATTAAGTAGTCTTTCAACTGAACCACTCCCGCCATTTAAGTAGTAAATGATGAATATGGAAAAGCTTTTTTGGATCTATTTTACTAAAGGGTGTTACCTATATTTTAACATAAAAGGGATTGTAATATATTGATAAAAGTAGAGGAGAGGGTGCTAATATTGTCGTGTTTTGTCGGTAAGTCGATATATTGGAAAAATCGCTGATATATTTGATGGAATCGCCGATATATCGGGAAAATCGCTGATATATTTAATAGAATCGCCGATATAATGCAAAAATCGCTGATATAAATTTCATGTACTGATATGCGCGATTAAACCCATAGAAAAAAGCGACTCTGAACGAGCCGCTTTTGCTTTTACATAATATCCAGCTCCGGTAGCTAGAATGTTCGGTGGCTTCGCTTTTTCCTGCGAGGCAAAGAGCGCCTCTACGTCAAAAGCTCCATCCCCCTCACATTCTGAGCAAGCTACCTTCGCTTTTAAATGATATCCAGCTCCAGCGGCTAGAACAGTCGGTTGTTTCACTCCTTCATTCGAGGCAAAAAGCGCCTCGTAATCAGGAGTTCCAACACCCTCCTGTTCTGAACGAGCCGCTTTTGCTTTAAATGATATCCAGCTCCGGTGACTAGAACAGTCGGTCATTTCGCGCCTTCCTGTGAGGCAAAAAGCGCCTCTTCGTCAGGAGCTCCAATGCCCTCTTGTTCTGAGCAAGTCACCTTCGCTTTTAAATATATTATTGATTCAAGAACGCGCGTAGCATCCAAGCGTGTTTTTCTAGTTCTGTGTAGATGCCTAGTAGTAGGTCAGATGTCATTTCGTCATCAGAGTTTTGAGCGATTTCCATGCCTTTTTTCAGTTCGACTAGCATCATTTCGTAGTCTTTCATGATTGCTTCAACCATTCCTTCTGCAGTTTCGCCATATGCTGCTTCTTGAATAGAAGATAGTTCTAAGTATTCTTTCATTGTTGCTACTGGTTTGCCGCCAATTGCTAAAATGCGTTCTGCAATTTCGTCGATGTGAGTAGCTGATTCTGTGTAAAGTTCTTCGAATTTCTCGTGTAATGTGAAGAATTGAGGGCCTTTTACGTACCAATGGAAGTTGTGTAGTTTTGTGAATAAAATGCTCCAGTCTGCTACTTGTTTGTTTAATACTTCGATTACTTGTTTGTTCATTATGATCAATCTCCTTTTGAGTTATTATGTTATATCAATTACTAATTTATAATTATTATAATCTAGTAATTTGTATAAATCAACCCTTTTGCTGGAATTAATTTGAACAAATTATGAATTGTTATAAATAAAAATCCCTATTACTGTGGAGTAATAGGGATTTTGTTTGATATATAGCTCTTGTTCTAAACGAGCCGCTTTCGCTTTAAATGATATCCAGCTCCAGCGGCTAGAATCGCAGGTCATTTCGCTCTCTCGCTCGAAGCAAAAAGCGCTTCAAGGTCGAGAGCTTGAAGTACCCTGCGATTCTAAACGAGCCGCTTTTGCTTTAAATGATATCCAGCTCCGGTGACTAGAGCAGTCGGTCATTTCGCGCCTTCCTGTGAGGCAAAAAGCGCCTCTTCGTCAGGAGCTCCAATGCTCTCCTGTTCTGAGCAAGTCACCTCCGCTTTTAATTATTATACAGCCTTTTGTTTCTCTTCTATATCCTGTCCATCCCAACACTCTGTATTCTGTAAGCCAGGGATAGAACTTGCAACGAAGACAGGATCTTTTCCTTGTTTCTTTTGCTTTATATAGTCTACTAAAGCTGCGTATGCAAACTTGCTAAGGAATGAGATGGCAATTAAGTTTGTGAATACCATTAGTCCCATAAAGAAATCAGCTAAACTCCAAACTGTTTGAAGGGCAGCGATAGATCCGAAGAACACCATTCCGACAACTGCAACACGATAAATCAGTAACCATGTTTTGCTTTCTTTAATGAATGCGATGTTTGTTTCACCATAATAGTAGTTTCCTAGTAAAGAACTGAAAGCGAATAGGAAAATGATAATCGCTAAGAAGGTACTTGCCCACGGTCCAATTTGTGAACTTAGTGCTTGTTGTGTTAATTCAATACCTTCTAAATTCGATCCTTTGTAAAGTCCAGAACATAATACGATAAACGCTGTTGATGTACATACTAAGAATGTATCTACGAAAACACCTAATGCTTGAACAAGTCCTTGTTTTACAGGGTGAGATACATCTGATGTTGCTGCTGCGTTAGGGGAGCTACCCATACCTGCTTCTGTCGCGAATAAACCGCGCTGAATTCCGAATTTGATTGCTGCTCCAATACCACCAGCGATAGCTTGGTCTAAACCGAATGCGCTGTTAAATATTTCTGTAAAAATGCTTGGTAACATATTGAAGTTGTTAATTACGACAAAAATAGCCACACCAATATAAATGATCGCCATTGGCGGAACGATCATTTCTGTAATACGTGAAATGCTCTTGATACCACCAAAAATAATAACTGCAACTAATAAAGCTAATAGAGCTCCTACGATCGTTCGCTCTAGTCCAAAAGCATTTTCAAACGCTATTGTTACTGTATTTGCTTGTACAGAATTGAAAATTAATCCGTACGCAACTGTAATAAGAAGTGAAAACCAAACACCCATCCAACGTTTGTTTAATCCTTTTTCCATGTAATATGCTGGTCCACCACGGAACCTGCTTCCATCTTTTACTTTATAAATTTGCGCGAGCGTACATTCTACGAAACTAGTAGCTGCTCCGATAATTGCGATAAACCACATCCAAAATATTGCACCGGGTCCACCCATTGAAATGGCCAATGCTACACCAGCTAAGTTTCCGATACCGATACGTGCCGCTGCACTTAAGCAAAATGCTTGGAATGGAGAGATGCTATCTTTCTTTTTTTCTTTTCGATTAAACCCTTTACTAATTAAACTGACCATCTCACCGAAATGAGTAATTTGGACGAATTTTAATTTGAAAGAGAAATAAAGACCGAAGCCGATTAGCATTGCAATAAGAATATATGACCATAAAATATTATTCGTTACCTCAAGGAATCTGCTAAAGATATCAACCATATAATACACTTCCTTTTTTCCGTAATAAGAAAATTATATGCAAAAAATATACGAGAATCAATTTTTCTAAAAAATTATGTTACATAAACGTATTTTGTGTTATGATTATGTTACATCGTAATATTTTTAGAATTATTTACATTTTAAAAAACTAAATGTAAAACGAGAAAGAGGGGATAATTTGAAAGAAGAATCTTTATTGAATATAAGCCTTAAGAGTTTGAAAATGAGAAGTAATATATTTTTTATCATTACATCTTTAAGTATCTTTTTAGGAACCACTTATTATTATAATAAAAGATTTCCAAGTCATAGGTATCCTGAATGGTTAGAATTTCTAAAATTGATTGGATGAACAAAAGACAGAAAAACAGAAAATTAAAATAAAGAAGTTATGGAGGAGCTAAATATGAATATTAGAGAAAGTGAACTTCCGGGTATTGGTTATAAGTTTCAAATCGTTACGAAAGGTAACGAAAAGATGGTGATTGTCATTCATGATGATGGGCGTAGAGAAATGTATCATTTTGATTCAGATCATGAAGAAAGTATCTCAAGTATTTCATTACGTGACTCAGAGGCGAGACAAATTGCAGCAATATTAGGTGGAATGGTATACAAACCTAGAGCATTAGAAAATGTTGAGATGGTCTTTGAAGGTTTAGCAATTGAGTGGTTTAAAGTGGAGAATGCAGCTCCGGCAATCGGAAAAACAATTGGCGACCTTGAAATAAGAAAAACATATAGCGTAACGATTATTGCAGTTATGAAAAAGAATATGAAAAAGCTATTCAATCCAGGACCAGAAACGGTAATTGAAGAAGGCGATATGCTTGTAGTTTCAGGTGAGAGAGAAGAAATTAAAAAAATTATTAATGAGTTACTTTCGAATAGGGGGACTGACTAGATGGATACGTTAATTTTTGAAGTTGGTACAGCTTTAGTTTTAGTAGCAATTGCGGCGGTAATTGCTGGAAAGTTTAAATTCTCAGTAATTCCTTTTCTAATTGTTCTTGGAATGTTAGTAGGACCGCATGCACCGACAATAGGTGTTATCGATCTCAAATTTATTGAAAGTGCGAGTGTCATTTCCTTCCTTGGACGGATTGGCGTTCTGTTCCTTCTGTTCTACCTAGGACTAGAGTTTTCGATGAAAAAACTAATTAAATCTGGACGTTCCATTGCGATTGGCGGAACAATCTATATTTTAATTAACTTTTCACTTGGATTATTATACGGGTTTATAATGGGATTCCCTTTACTAGAAATCTTAATTATTGCGGGTATTATTACGATTTCTTCTAGTGCTATCGTTGCTAAAGTGTTAGTGGATTTAAGAAGAACTGGTAATAATGAAACCGAATTAATTTTAGGAATTATTATGTTTGAAGATATATTCCTTGCTGTATATTTATCAGTTGTCTCTGGTTTAGTTCTAGGGGATCATGCTTCCTTCCTAGGTGCTCTTACTTCAATTGGGATTGCTTTAGGATACATGCTTCTATTCTTTATTGTAGCTAGAAAAGCGACGCCCTTATTAAATAAATTGCTCAATATTAGTTCGGATGAAATTTTCATTATTGTAGTATTTGCTTCGTTATTCTTTATTGCAGGTTTCTCAGAAACAATTCACGTTGCTGAAGCAATTGGAGCACTTCTTTTAGGATTAGTTTTCTCTGAGACAGAGCATAGTGACAGAATTGAGCATCTCGTTGTTCCATTTAGAGACTTTTTCGGAGCTATTTTCTTCTTCAGTTTCGGATTAAGCATTGATCCGTTTTCATTAGGCGGAGCGATATGGTTAACGTTAGGTGCTGTCCTTCTTACAATCATCGGTAACTTTGTTGCAGGAATGATTGCAGGGCGACAAGCTGGATTATCTCATAAAGCGTCAACAAATATTGGATTAACAATCGTTTCAAGAGGAGAATTCTCCATCATTATGGCCAATATCGGAATCGCCGGTGGTTTAATGTCAGTCTTGAAACCATTCTCGGCACTATACGTGCTTATACTATCCATCTTAGGTCCACTTCTGACGAAAGAGTCAAAGAATGTATATAAATTTTTAAATAAAATCTTTAAATGGGATACGAAGACTAGCTAATTTTAAAAAATAAAAGTACAAGATATTTCCTGCTTGTACTTTTATTTTTTGCAATGAAAACAGTAAAGAGAGGTACATAATGTTAGGAGAGTTGATTCATTCCGTTTTAGTTTTTCTAGAAGGACTTGGTTATTGGGGAATTATGCTTGGATTAATGCTAGAGGTTATCCCAAGTGAGATCGTATTATCTTATGCAGGTTATTTAGTATCAACAGGAAGCATTACATTTTGGGGCGCTGTCGCGTTCGGTACAATTGGTGGTGTAATCGCGCAACTATTCATTTATTGGATCGGTCGATACGGAGGAAGACCTGTTCTTGAGCGATATGGAAAGTATATTTTAATTCAGAAGAAACATATTGATTATGCTGAAGCGTGGTTTAATCGTTACGGAACTGGTGTTATTTTTACAGCGCGTTTTATTCCTGTTGTGCGTCATGCTATTTCGATACCAGCAGGGATTGCAAAAATGTCACATGCTAAGTTTATTACGCTAACTACATTAGCTGTTATTCCGTGGTCAATTGTATTTGTATATTTAGGTTTTAAATTAGGAACAGAGTGGGAAAGTATTAATAAAGTAGCTGGGCCATATGTGAAATACTTTGCACTTGCAGCTATTGTTTGTGCAATTGGTTACTTTGCATTAAAAAAAGTGATGAAAAAAAAGTGATTACGTAAGAAGAATCTATGCTGACATAGATTCTTTTTTTATTGTCATTTTTCGAAATGGGAAAGAGTAGGTTTAATATTTACCATATTGTGGCATACATATAGGGAAAGGGAGTTTGGAAAGGGGATTATAGAAAAATGGAACTCCAGTTTCAAAATGTATATCAACAGGTGGAGAATTGGTATGTGTTGGATTCGGAGCTTCCTTGGGATGTCAAAAGGCTTAGAGATGATTTGTTTTCACTGATTGAAGTATGTAAAACGCCAGTTATTTTTTGTGATACGTGTGATGCGAATCATGTGCTTCTATCATTAGGAGAAGAAGAAGAGGAATTCTTATTCCCAGTAGGTGGTTTTTATCATAAAGAAAAACAATTAATTTTTGTTTGTATGTGGGAAGAGTATGAGCAAGTGCTCAAAACACTACTGCATGAATTTCGCCATGCGATGCAGCATAAGAGGGAAGTATTGTATGTTGGAAGTGAATTGTACGAAGATAGATGGATTGAGAAAGATGCGAGAAAGTTCGCGGAGAGGAAGTTAGATGAATATAAAAATAGAAAGTTAATGTAAAGCATAGTGGAGAAATGGCACTGTGCTTTCTTTATTGATTACTAAAAGTAAGCGATTGACTTTTATAAAGTTTAGTTCTAAACTAATGGTATGAAATGAGCGAGGTGATAGAATGAAAACAGAAGATAGACTCGGGTTACTATTATGGTTTCGTTTATCACGTTTTTATAACAAAAGTATTCGTGAGACGAATCAGCATTTGAAAGAATGGAATGTATCTGCCGCTCAGTTTGATGTGCTAGCTCAAGTTGGAGGACATAATCGTCTAACGCAGCAAGAGCTCGGAAATAAACTATTTGTTACGAAGGGAAATATCACGCAGCTATTAAATAAAATGGAGCAGCTGGAGTGGATTCATCGTGAACAAGAAGGTACTACAAAATATATTTCTTTAACAGAAAAGGGAAAAGCTTTATATGAAGAAATCGTCCCGCCTCAAGAAACGTTCCAAGCGGAGCAGTTTCAAAATTTAAATGTAGAAGAACAACATCAATTATTAAAATTACTAAAAAAATTACAGTGAGAAAAATTTTTGAAATAAATCTTGAATTCGAGATAATATGAGGTGAAGGATATGTTTAGAAAAGTTGATCATAAAAATATGGGAAGAGCAAATCACGGTTGGTTAAATACACATTTTCATTTTTCCTTTGCGAATTACTATAACCCGAATAACATGAACTTTGGAGCATTGCGTGTAATTAATGATGACCTAGTAGCGGCACAAACTGGTTTTGATATGCATCCGCACCGCGATATGGAAATCATTTCGTACGTTGTAGATGGTGCTTTAACACATGAGGATAGCATGGGGAACCGCGGAACAATTGAGCGAGGACATGTTCAATATATGAGTGCTGGCACAGGTGTATTTCATAGCGAGCATAATTTAGGAAATGAAACACTACGGTTATTACAAATTTGGATTTTACCAGATCGTGCGGATCATAAACCAAACTATGGTGAGTTTACATTTGATTGGAGTAAGCGTGAAAATGAATGGTTCCATATGGTATCTCCAGTAGAAGGAGAGGCACCAATTCGTATTCACCAAGATGCGAATTTATATTCTTTATCGTTAGATACTGGAAAAGAAATTCATTTTCCTGTGAAAGAAGGTCGTCAATTGTACCTTGTACAAGTTGAAGGAAGTAGTGTAATAAATGGTGAAAAGCTTGTTATGCGTGATGCAGTAGAAGCGATAGAAGAGGATATACATATTGAAGCGAAAGAGAAATCACACTATTTAGCAATCGAATTGAAAAGACAATAGAACGTTTATGGAAAAGAGGACATCGAATGGATGTCCTCTTTTTTTGAGTGAAATTGTCAGAAAAAACTTTCTCAATATTTAGATAAAGGTATTAGTCCGGAAAATAAGAATTGTATAAAAGTGTCAAAAATCTTTATGGGAATGGGGAATGTTATAGTGAAAAAGCAAGTCATTTCATCAGCATTAGCGTTAACTGTTATAGCCGGGGGATTTGGAACATTTGGAGCAACGACAACGAAAGCGGAAGAACAAAAAATTCAATATCATCAAGAGTTTAAAACACCTGCATACATAGGTGAAGAATGGAAAGCACCGGAAGGACTAGATAAAAAAGAGACGGTCTTTCAATATTTAGAGAGTAAGAAAGATATGTTTAAATTAGCAGGAAATATTGATAAACATTTCAATGTCGTTGGGGAAGAAAAAGATGCTGAATCTGGCACAACACACGTGAAGCTAGTTGAAAAACATAATAACATTCCTGTGTATGGTTCAGATCAAACTGTTACGCTTGATAAAGAGAATAATGTGAAAGCATTCTTCGGACAAGTTATTCCGAATTTAGATGATAAAAATATTCCTGCATCTGCAAGCATTAGTGCGGAACAAGCAGAAACGATTGCAAAGGCAGATATTGAGAAAGAAGTTGGCCAAGTAAAGAATTATGATGGTGTGAAAAAAGATTTATTTGTGTATGAAAAAGATGGAAACTACTATCTTGCCTATTTAGTTAAGGCATCGATTTCAAAACCAGCTCCAGGATATTGGCATTATTTTGTTGATGCAACGAATGGGAATGTGATTGAGAAATATAATGCTGTAGATCACATTACAGGATTTGGTTACGGAGTATTAGGCGATAGACAATCATTTGAAATTGCTCAAGATGAGAAAACAGGAGCGTTCAACTTGTTTGATGGTAAACGAGGACAAGGTGTTCATACATTTGATGCAGAGAATATGGATGAAAACTTATTTAATATATTCTCACAATGGTTCGGACATACAGGTATTGAGGTAGAAAGTAAAAATAAATTCTTTGATGACAAAGCAGCGGTTGATGCACATGTAAATGCAGGGAAAGTATATGATTACTACAAAAAGACATTTAATCGTAACTCTTTCGATGATAAAGGTGCGAAGCTTATTTCTTCTGTTCACGTAGGTGAAAACTGGAATAACGCAGCTTGGAACGGTATTCAAATGATGTACGGTGATGGAGATGGTACAACATTCATTCCATTATCTGCTGGATTAGATGTTATCGGTCACGAATTAACGCATGCTGTAACTGAACATACAGCAAATCTTGTTTATAAAAATGAGTCAGGTGCGTTAAATGAATCGTTATCTGATATTATGGGTGTTATGGTTGAGAAGAAGAGCTGGGATTTAGGTGCTGACATTTATACACCTGGAAAACCTGGTGATGCACTTCGTTCTCTGAAAGATCCAGCATCTATTCCAAATCCATTAAAACCAGGTGAAGGTTACCCAGATCATTACAATAAACGCTACACTGGAACAGCTGATAATGGCGGCGTTCATATTAACAGTAGTATTAACAATAAAGCTGCATATTTAGTATCTGATGGCGGAGAGCATTACGGTGTGAAAGTAACTGGAGTAGGCCGTGAAGCGACAGAAAAAATTTATTACCGTGCTCTTACGAAATATTTAACTGCAAACTCTGACTTTAAGATGATGCGTCAAGCTGCTCTGCAGTCAGCTGAAGATTTATATGGTAAAAACTCTAAAGCTGTACAAGCTGTAACGAAAGCTTATGATGCAGTAGGCGTAAAATAATAAGAGAATAGACCTGACTAGGATGTCAGGTCTTTCTTTATCCCGAATTAACGGGCAGTAAGACCCCCACCTCAAAATTCAGCGGAAGCAAAGAAGTTAGGTGGGGGTCGGGCTGCCCGTAAAAGCCCGATTGGTGAGGGCTAATAATCAGTGGGGGATGAACAAAACCCCCACTGATTAAAGTTTCACTTTATTTAGTCACGAATACCTAATGCGATTTTCGCCATACGTGACATGCGTTCTTTAGACCAGGGCGGATTCCAAACGACATTTACTTCTATTTCATTGACTTCAGGTACGTTCGTTGATAATACTTTTTTTACGTCTGATACAATTTGCCCAGCCATTGGACAACCGATAGAAGTCATCGTCATCGTAATGACAGCATTATTATTTTCATCTGCTGTAACGTCATAAACTAATCCAAGATTAACAATATCAACACCTAGTTCAGGGTCAATAACAGCTTCTAAGTTTGCATATAACTTTTCTTCAAATGCTTGTTGTGACATGTGTAGCACCCCCTACATATTAATGATATCGATTCTCATTATAACGGATATATATATAATATGCAGGGAATGAGCTCAAAAAAAATATTCCTCTTAAAAGAGGAATGTTTTTTGAAAGCTATTCAGTTTTGAAATGAGATACGAGTTGATCTAATTCTTCAACTGTTTGTTTCATTTGTCTAGCAGTTACAGTCATCTCATTCATAGTAATGACCTTTTGCTCAGCAGATTGTGCTGTTGCTGCTGTTTCACTAGATACTTCAGTTGAAATAGAAGCGATGTTATTCAGTGAAGCGTTCATTTCTTCAGCGCTTGCAGCCATTTCTTCAGCAGTTGCTGAGATGTCTTGCATTTGAGTAGATACTTTATTTACTTGTTCCACAATCGTTGTGAAAGAATTGCCAGCTTCACGAATGACATGAATGCCTTCAAATGCTTCCGAACGGCCTTGGGACATCATAGAGCTCGCAGTTTCAGTGTCTTGTTGAATTTGATGTAGTAGTTGGTTAATATCTGTTGCCGCTGTTTTAGATTGTTCAGCAAGTTTTCGAACTTCGTCAGCTACGACAGCGAAACCTTTTCCTTGTTCGCCAGCACGAGCTGCTTCGATAGATGCATTTAAAGCAAGTAAGTTTGTTTGTTCTGCGATATTAGAAATAGATTGAACAGCTGTATCAATATATTTCGTGTGGGTGATTAGACGTTCGACCACTTCTGACGTAGCATTTACCGCGTCGTGTATCGTTGTCATTTGTGAAACAGATTTTTGAATAACTGAACTTCCATCGTTAGCCTGTTCAGATGTAGTTACAGCAAGTTCAGTTACAGATGAAGCAGATTCAGCAATACGCTGAACGCTTACTGTCATATCGTCCATTGCAGTTGAGCTTTCTTCCATACTAGAGGCTTGCGATTGAATATTTGCATTTAAGCTAGACATCGAGCTTTGAACTCTTATTGTTGCCTCGCGTGATATATTCGTCTTTTCTAGCATATTTTCAGAAGCGTTTTGTACTTCTACGGATGTTTTTTGAACACGATTGATAATATGTTGTAGGTTTTCTAACATTTTATTAAATGATGTTGCGATCGTACCAATTTCATCATTACTATTTACTTGTAGGCGAGCTGTTAAGTCACCTTCTTGAGATGATAATTCTTTTAGCTTACTATCAATTTGTTGAATTGGTTTTACAAGTTTACCAGAGAACCACCATGCAAGAATGATAGCTACGATAATACAAATAACAAGTGATAAGAAGATAACATATTCAATTTGTAGTGAAGATTGATCAATTTTTTTGATAGATTGATCACGTAACTTGGCTTGTTCATTACTATAATTTGTGAAGTCACCAATTACTTTATAAACGGTACCATTTTCTGCATAAGCTACTTGTAGAGCTTCTTCCCATTTTTGTTCTTTTGCAAGAGTGAAAACTTTTTCTTCAATAAATTTTCTCCAAGTGGATCCTGATTCCATTGTATCTTTCACGGATTGAGAAATATTTGGATTAGAAAGAAGTTTATCCTTTGAATCCTCCAGACGTTTACTCATCTCATTAAACTTGTCTAATTCGACTTGATCATGTTGTAATAAATAACCTCTTAAAGCAGAAAGTTGTACTTGATAAGCGTCTCCACGTTCTTTCAATTCTGTTGCAAGGGGAGAAATTTCTTTTTGTAAAGCTTCAGCTTTACGAGATTGGTCAATAGCAAAAAATAAAATAAAAGCTAAGGCGATGCCAAATAAAGCACAAATCGTTCCCATCATGAACATAAGTTTTTTTCGAATGCTAATAAAATTCATATGATAAAAAGCCTCCTTTGTGAAATCTTAGTATTAGAATTAATAAATTTAAAAAATTGAAAGAAAGCTTTACTCCATCTGGAACAAAGCTTTCTTCTTTCCTTTAGGAATTATAGCAGACGGAATGGGAGATAGAAAGAGATATTTTAAGGTGAAAAAAGAGAGACTGTAAATCTCTCTTTTTAATAATTTGGATATCATAGAAGTATAAATGAAAATTTCGCTTTAAACGTTTGTTTTGAAATGAGAAACGAGAACTTCAAGTTCTTGTACGGTCGTTTTCATTTCAGAAGCTTTTTTAGCAACGACACTCATTTTATTTACTTGGTCACCAGCTGAAGTTGCTGTTTGTGATGTTTCGGCGGCAACTTCATTTGAAATAGAAGCGATATTATTAAGTGAAGCGTTCATTTCTTCAGAACTTGCGGCCATTTCTTCAGCAGTTGCAGACATTTCTTGCATTTGTGTAGAGACTTTGTTAATGTGGTTAACAATTTCCGAGAATGAAGATCCAGCGGTACGAATGACTGTAATTCCTTCTGAGGCCTCTGACTGACCTTGTGTCATCATTTCATTTGCTATTTTTGTATCTGCTTGAATTTGATGAAGTAAATGGTTAATGTCAGTTGCTGCTAGCTGAGATTGTTCAGCAAGTTTTCGTACTTCATCGGCAACAACGGCGAATCCTTTTCCATGTTCGCCAGCACGAGCTGCTTCAATGGAAGCATTTAAAGCGAGTAAATTCGTTTGTTCCGCGATATTAGAAATGGATTGAAGTGCAGTATCAATATGATTTGTATGTGTAATGAGTCGCTCTACTACTTGTGATGTAGCGTTAACAGCTTCGTTAATGGTATGCATTTGTGTAATAGATTTCTCAATGACTTTATTCCCACTATCTGCTTTTTCTGAAGTTGTAACAGCTAGGCTAGCAACAGAAGAGGCAGATTCAGCAATACGCTGAACACTCGTTGTCATATCGTCCATTGCAGTTGAACTTTCTTCGATACTTGAAACTTGTGAACGAATATTATACTCAAGAGCATTCATAGTTTCTTCGGTTTTTGCTGTATTTTCCATAGAAGCAGTGGTTTCGATAAACACATTTTCAGATGCTTCTTTTACACTTGTTGATGTTTGTTGCACTTGTTTTATGATACGTTGTAAGTTAGCGAGCATTTGATTAAAGGAATTGGCGATATCACCAATTTCATCTTTACTCGTTACGTGTAATCTAGCAGTTAAATCGCCATCTTGAGAGGCTAATTCTTTTAATTTCTCATCAATTTGTCGTATCGGTTTAACGAGTTTACCAGAGAACCACCATGCTAATAAAATAGATGTTAACGTACATGTAATGAGAGAGAAGAAAATAATATATTGAATAAGAGATGAAGAAGACTCTACGTCAGCAATTAATGCGTCACGTTTATCATTTTCTTCATTTGCATATTTAGTAAAACGGCTTAAAAGATCGTTTACATAATCGGTTTGAGCTAAAGCGATTTTGGATGCTTCGTCCCATTTTCCTTCGCGAGCGAGAGGGAGGGCTTCATTATCTATGACGCTTCGCCATTTTGCTCCCATTAAAATCGCTTCTTTCATTCCTTCTGGGAGTTTTTTATCACTTGTTACTTTCTCTCTAGTATCAGCAAGTTTTTTTCCTTCTCGGTTGAATTTATCCAATCCTTTTTGATCATGTGACAGTAAATATTCTTGTAAACCGGCAACTTGTGCTTGGAACCAATCACCACGTTCTTTTAAAATTGTTGCTCGTTTTGATACATCATTTTTTAACGTTTCAATTTCGCTTGCTTGGTTCATAGCGAATGAAAGAATAACAATAAGAGCAATACTAAATAAAGAAGAAATGCTTAAGAGTGTGAACAGTAGTTTTTTGCGAATACTAACATATTTCATCGTTACCCCTGCCTTTAAAAACTATTTATTATGATTTATAAATATTAAGAACGACATTAATAAAAACATCATTATGAAGTTATTAATCTGTTCAATGAAAATTATAGCAGATAATGGAAGATGGCAGATTAATATGAGTAAATGTTCTTAAAATGTATACATTTGTATATCAAAAAGTTCATAAATAAAAATTAGAAATGCTATTGTAATTTGAAATAACATCATGTATACTTCTAATTGGTTGATAACGATTATCAGTATCAACTGTAACATTACTCTTCGTTATGTTGGTCATACCCCTTTTTGACGACGTAAGTCAGAGACGAAATGTTGAAATATCTTGTGTCCTATTCTACAGAATTATGGTAATCTCCAACCTCAACTTATATGCGTGAGCATGCAAAAAGGATCCTATCCGTGAAGGGATCCTTTTTTGCATGCTGTCGCAATTAATGTATATAAACCAGGCACACGATCTTCAATTTCTTCCGGTGCAGTAGGAGGGAAGACCCACCTTTGATGAGACCCCTGTTCTTCAACTAGTTTTTCAATTTTAAAATGTTCTTCCGCAAGTGTTGTAATAATTTCTCCTAGCGTCCAGCGACGGATGGTTGTTTTAGGTAATGATTCTTTCTGCGCTTCTGTAAGAAGGATGCTATAAGCAACATCATCTTCAATCAATTCTTCATCGAAATAATTTCCATTGGCCCGAAATGATGGGTGGTCTACTCCTAATAATTTCGTGTAAACAGGATGATAGTCACGAAGGATAAGCGTTCCATCTCCTTTAAGCAAGGTAGCAATTTTTTGAAAGAGCGGTTTTAAATCTAGAAAGTAATGGAGTACACCAAGTTCCAGTAATACGATATCAAATGATTCGGAGAGCTGCACATTTAGTACATCAGAAACGACATACTGGATAGAGACACCTGCTGCTTCCGCAAGTTCATTTGCATATTTTGCATTACTTGCCGAAATATCAACAACTGTTACGTCAGCTCCTAAAAGAGCGAGAGCAACGGCTTTATTGCCTTTTGAACCGAGTAAATTAATAATATGTTTTCCTTTTGGAGATTGTATGTAAGGTAAATAGTGATCTACCTCGCGCACGGGATCTTTCATAAGCTTTTTCGCATAATCGGCCGGTGCCCCGTGGCGATCCGTCCAAGCTTCATAAGCAGCTGCATTCCAGCTTTTTTCATTACGTGCGCTTAGTTGTTTTTGATTCAATCGTATCACTCCTTTTGTGAACGTATAGTTATTCTATGAGAGGATAGGATTTCCTCTTCTTTCTGAATAAAAGTTTGATTTTTCTGTGATTAAGTCGTAAAATACGTGTTATCCCGCATTAACGGGCAGTAAGACCCCAACCTCAAAATTCAGCGAAAGCACAGAAGTTAGGTGGGGGACAACTGCCCGTAAAAGCCCGATTGGTGAGGGCTGATAATCAGTGGGGGATGAACAAAACCCCCACTGATTAAAGTTTCACTTTATATAAAAAGCGTTGAAAAGGAAAAGTAGAATGAAATCATTCTGTCCAGAGAGCTTCGGTAGCTGAGAAGAAGCAAGAATATTCATTTGAACAATGGCCTTTGAGCTTCGTCCTGAACTTATCAAATGATAATAGTAGGCGGCGACGAGAGTTGGTACTCGTTATCAAAACCACAGTATAAGAGCATATAGCTCCGTACTTGTTAAGGCTAATTATGTGAGTAATTGGCGAAATAAGGTGGTACCGCGACTGTTTATACAGCCCCGCCCTTATCTTTTTTAAGATAAGGGTGGGGCTTTTTTATATTTAAAAGGAGGAATGTAAGATGAGTATTTTTATTGGAGGCGCTTGGCCGTATGCAAATGGTTCTTTACATCTTGGGCATATTGCGAGTTTGTTACCTGGAGATATTTTAGCGCGTTATTACCGGGCAAAAGGTGAGAATGTGTTGTATGTTTCAGGAAGTGATTGTAATGGAACACCGATTGCAATTAGGGCAAAACAAGAAGGGGTGACGGCGAAGGAAATTGCTGATAAGTATCATGAAGAATTCCAGCGATGTTTTCATAAACTTGGTTTTACGTATGATTGCTATACACGTACAGATAGTGAGCACCATCATGAAACGGTTCAAAATGTCTTTTTACGTTTATTAGAAGAAGGCTATATTTATAAAAAAACAGTGGAACAAGCGTATTGTGAAACGTGTACGCAGTTTTTACCTGATCGTTATGTAGAAGGCATTTGCCCACATTGCCATGAAGCAGCAAGAGGAGATCAATGCGATGCGTGTTCAGCTATTTTAGATCCACTCGATTTGTTAGAAAAGAAATGTAAGTTATGTGGTAGTACGCCATCCGTGCAGGAAACAGAGCATTTCTATTTTGCATTGCATACATTTCAGGAACAAATTAAAAGGGCTGTAGAAACTGCAAAACAAGAAGGAACATGGCGTGACAATGCGATTCAACTAACAGAGAGATATGTAAAGGAAGGATTACTAGATAGGGCTGTGTCACGTGATTTACCAATTGGGGTACCAATTCCAGTAGAAGGGTATGAAGATAAAAAAATTTACGTATGGATTGAAGCAGTGACAGGATATTATTCAGCGAGTAAACATTGGGCTGAAGAAACAGGGAAAGATGATCAAGAGTTTTGGGGTAGAGAAGCGAAAACATATTATGTGCACGGAAAGGATAATATTCCGTTTCATTCCATCATTTGGCCAGCGGTATTACTTGGAATAGGAGAAGGAGCAATTCCTCGTCATATCGTTTCAAATGAATATTTAACAGTTGAAAAAAGAAAGTTATCTACAAGTAAAAACTGGGCAGTATGGGTGCCGAACATATTAGAACGCTACAATCCAGATTCTATTCGTTACTTTTTAACAGTCAATGCACCAGAAAATCGTGATACTGATTTTTCATGGCGTGAATTCATTTACAGTCATAATAGTGAATTGTTAGGTGCATACGGAAACTTTGTGAACCGGACATTAAAGTTTATTGAAAAGTATTATGATGGCATTGTGCCGAATGGAATTATTAATGAAGAGCTGAAAGAGAAGGTAGAAGGATTATATATAAATGTAGGAGAATCAATTGAGCAAACTAAATTTAAAGTGGCGTTAGAAACAATATTTGATGCAGTACGTTTTGCAAATAAATACTTTGATGAGAGGCAGCCTTGGAAACAAAGGGAAGATGATCCAGTTTCATGCGAAAAAACGATTTATAACTGTGTGTATCTTATCGCTAATTTTGCAAATCTCCTTGAACCGTTTTTACCATTCTCAAGTGAAAGAGTTAGAAATACATTATCGATTGTGAACCGAAATTGGGAGCCTCAAAATACGTTGCCGAATAGAATTGATAGTGTGCAGCCACTATTTGAACGAATTGATGTAAAACAAATTGAGCATGAAATAGAAAAGCTATATGGAGCGGTAAAGTGAGATAGAGAAAAAGAAAAAGACCTTTCAAATCAATGAAAGGTCTTTTGTTACGCAGTAGGATTCTCTTTCTTATCCTTTAAGAAGAAAAGCACAGCAAGGATCACGAGAATAATAGCTGCAATATCATATGTTATTTTGAAAGTAGTATTAAAGTTTAAGTACTCTACTAAAGGGGTTTTGACTGCTCCAGCATATATGCAAATGGGAATGATGAGCACATCGTAAAATTTCTTTTCTTTCATATATCTTATTAGGAAGAAGATACACATAATGGCAAAAAAAGCTACGCTTAAAATAGTCATTTATACATCCAAATAGATTTCAAATTATACCATATTGTAACTGTGTTTACATTTATATGCAATTTTCTATTTTCATGCACTATGCACGCTTCTATGCTTCTTTGCTTTCCTAGCGGTAAGCAGCTGAGGAGTAAAAATTCCAAGTAGTATAAAGAGTATCCCAATCCACTGCATGAAGGTTACGACTTCATGTACAAGTGTAATAGAAGCGATAATGGCCGTTGGTAATTCAGCTGCTCCTAGTATTGTACTAAGTCCTGTTCCTACTTTCGGTACACCAATTGAAAAACAAATGACAGGTACGACAACGCCGAACAATCCGAGGAAGAAAGCGTATTTCCAAAGACCAGCTTGCAGGGCACCATCCGTTAAAAAGGTTGGCGGGAAGAATAGGCATACGATAAGAGTAGCGCTTGTTGTCATAAGAAAGCTTTTCGTATAAGGCGGAACTTCTGTAGCAACACGCCCACTTGCAAAAACATAGAATGAAAAAGAGACAGCGGCTAATAAACCAAAGATAATACCTTTCGTGGAAAAGTTTTGTCCGAGACCTTCAAAGACACCGCCTGCAAACAATGTTCCAGTAAATAAAATAATGATAGATATAACTTTCTCACGGCTTGGTAATGTTCGATTAGCAATTGCTTCTATAACTACACCAATCCATGTGAACTGGAAGAGTAGGACAACAGCGATAGATGCTGGTAGTTCTTCCACAGAAATAGCGTAGAAGATACCAGTCATACTCATTGTTGTGCCAACTGTTAGTAAGGAAAAGAATTGCTTTTTTGTTACTTTATGACGTGAAACGAAAAGAACGAGCAGAAGAAGCCCAATCCATCCGAAGACATATTGTCCTCCTAATAGTTGATGTGCTGAAAATCCATCAATGAATCCGAGTTTGAAAATCGTTGAAAGTACGCCGTAGCTACAAGCTCCGAATAAAACAAGTAATGAATACTTAAATTTCTCCATGAAAATCCTCCTTTTAAATAATAAAAAACGCCCGCTATCCAAATAAGGACAACGGGCGAACGAAACAGAGTAAGACACTCTACAAAATTCCGCCACTCATACGAAGTATGAATTTGGGGTATGAAATTGTAGTAGGTTTTTACATTGCTTTTGGAAATACAATGGAGCATTTTACACCTTGAGGTGTGTTTTGTATCCCATAAGGAAACTGATGTTTATCTAATATTTGTTTTACAATATATAGCCCAAGACCACTACCTTGTACTAAGCCATGTTTGTCAGGGTTAGCGCGATAGAATGGTTCAAATAAATGGGCAAGTTTGTCTTCATCTATTTGTGAACCTGTATTTAATACTTCTAATGCGTAACCGTTTGGCTTTTCATAAAGCTTTATATATACGTGCTGATGGTCAATTGTATAATGAATTGCATTTGAAATAATGTTAAAAATAGCAGTTTGAATAAATTTAGGATCAGCTAAAACCTGTACATCTTGTTTAATGTTAGATTGAACATTTAACTGCTTTACAGATACGAAATAATCTACTTTCTTCATAACGTCCTCAATAATATTAGTTAATGAGATAACTTTTAAATCAGGTTTAAATTGAGGGTTTTGTATTTTGGATAATTCCGACATTTTTTCCGTTAATATGTTAATGTCTTGCATCATTTCATAGGAACGTTTTAAATATTTATCTCTATCTTTATAAGCTCCAATTCCGTGAATCATGCCATCGAGTTGTCCCATAACGGCTGCGATTGGTGTTTTTAATTCATGGGAAACCATAGACATAAATTCTTTACGAGATTGTTCTAATTGTTGTTCCTTTTTGAGTTCATTTCTTAAATCTTGATTGCTTGCATGTAAATTCTTCACTATGTTTGGGACCTGTGAAGCAGCTACTTGTAAATTAAAATCTGTTTGATCTGTATTTTTGTTAAGTAGCTTTTTATCTGAGAAATCAAGATTCATAATATCTTTTAAAGCATCACTCATATATTGAAAAGGTTTAACAATTAGTTTTGCATAAATTAAAGATCCGAGCAGAGATAATGCAAGCATTGTCGCGCCTATATGTGGAGCTAATTGCTGCAGTGCATCTGTTAATTTTGGATTATCTTGTGCATCATTTGTTTTACTTGCTGCATTTTGTTTATGTAAGGCATCATTAGTAGCAACTTGTTTTTCCATTTCTGTAAGTGGAGTAGAAGTGCTATTTTTTTTCGCAATATTTTGAGTATGTTCTTTTGCTTTTGCAGTTTGGCTAGGCTGCAAAAGGTGATTTATGGCTGTAGAGAGTGCTTTATAATCTATAATAGAAGATTGAAAATTAGAAATCATCCCCTCTGAAACAGCCTTACTTTGATTCATTTTACTTTGGTCGTTTTGTTTGTCTGAATCCGCTTGTTCTGTTGTCAGCGCTCCATTTTCTTTCGCAAAACGTTCTTTATCGTAGTTTGAAGCTAGGAAGTAAATAATTTGATAAAGACAAAGTGATAAAAGAATACAAAATAATAAGGTTTTGATGAAAATATTTTTGGTGATGTTGTCTGTACTACGATTCGATTTTGTAGCCAATGCCTTTCACCGTTTTAATATAAGGAATTCCTAATTTTTTTCTTAAGTTCTTAATATGTGTATCTATAACTCTTACATCACCATAATGTTCATAGCCCCATACCTTATTCAACAAATCACTTCTTGATAATACTTTTCCCCGATTTTGCAGTAAAGTATATAAAATTTCAAATTCTTTTGTTGTCAATTCAATTTGATTACCATGAACATAAGCGGCATAGGCTGTAGAATTTAACATCAATTCATGGAATTGTAGTATAGTTGCAGCTTCTGCTTCCTTCGTTGCTGCCCTTCTTAATACAGCCTCTACACGTTTAATAAATACGGTGTAATGGAACGGTTTCGTAATATAGTCATCAATACCTAACTCAAATCCTTTAATTTCACTTTCTTCATTATGTAAGCCTGTTAACATAATGATCGGTACATCAGATTGTCCTCGCATAATTTTACAAATACTATAGCCATCTATATCTGGTAACATCACATCAAGGAGGACAAGATCGTATGAATTTTTTTGGAAAAGAAGAATACCTTCTGTTCCAGCACCAACGACATCAACAGTAAAGTTTTGTGCCATTAGAAATTCACGAATCAGTTCTTGTATATCTGGGTTGTCTTCAATCACCAGTATATGCGTCATAGTAACACCTCCTAAATAACGCTTTTTACTGCAATATTCGAATTCATCATTTTTTGGATAACTCAAATTGTTTATACATATAATAAGCCCCCGCTATAAAGTCATCATGAAAGTAGCAAGGGGAATGGTTTAGAGAAACTGAATATTTCAGAATTACATTAGTTCTATTATAGTATGTATTGTAAAATTTATAAAATATTATAACTGTATAATTTTAATATCCATGTTTATCAATGTTTTGATATTGCTTAACGAAACCTATTCTTATTATATATGTAAATACAGTTGTTTTGCTACTGTAAATGAATAAATAAAATAAGCCAAGATATAAAATTCTTGGCTACACATAAATCTTGTTTTTAGGTTATTTTACAGTGACGGTAGCTTGCTGCTGAATACGCTCAAATAACCAGTGTATATCATTGTTATACATACGAATACAACCAAGTGTTGTCCATTTGCCGATTGCTTGATTATTGTTAGTACCATGAATCGCATAAGTTGTTCCGTAAGTTCCTGCCATGTTTAGTCCGAGCCAACGGTCACCAAGTGGATTACGTGGATCGCCGCCTTTAATTTTTCCTGTATAGTAAGGACGGTTTTTAATTTTATTAACGATTTGAAAAGTACCTTTAGGCGTAGGTGTGGCTGCTTTTCCAGTAGCGACAGTAAAACTCTTTATAAATTGTCCGTTTTGATAATAATCCATTTTATTTAACTGCGTATTCACGATAAGCTGATCGTTTGTTGTAGCTGCCTCAGCATTTGTGAATGGAATAGTTAAAAATCCTAATGATAATAGTGCGCTTAATAATAGTTTTTTCATTATATTCTCCTTTTTACTATTTTAATAGTCTTACATACAATGAATTTGCAATCCTCGTAATACTTTATTTACATTTTCATCTAATGTTTCAAAGAACGTAGTAATCTTTGGATTTTGTTTGTTGTTTTTATCAATAAGTAATCTTTCATTTAGTAAAAGTTCACCATGTAGTCCAAAACTTTGAACTTGAATATTTAGCTCATCTTCAGTTTCAGAAATAATTGGTAAGAAGTAGTGGAAAGCTTTCGTTGGAATGATGTAACTTTTACCAATCATGCTTTCTTGATTTGAATTAATCCATTTTTTCGTAACAATCTTAATGTTCTTTTTTGAAACGATAAAAGACAGTGTTGTAGATTTTGTTAAACTTACGTCAAATTCACTTGTTTCACATATGTGTAAATTAAAAACGGTTTCATTTTGATGAGATTCAACATTTGTATTAATAAAATCATGCATTTTATAAGCTTCCATTTCTTATTCACCCTTTTTTCAATTTCGAAAAACTACTTATATTTATTCAATTTAATGCTTAGTCATATATTAGTTAAATTTTTCAACAAATTCCGATATAATCTTACAATACGTATATGAAGCTAATATGAAGTTAGTATGAGTTTGTGGTGGTTTTTTATTGAGAACAAAATAAGGTGACTTTAAGTGTTAAAAACTGGATAAAAAATGCATATTAATGCCCTTGTGTCGTCTGATATATAGTTGTTAGCTTATTTTAAAACGATAATGGATAGCAGCAAATAATGAACAGAAAACTTTAGTGTGAGCCTTACAAAAATGTAATAAAAATGTAAGCTATTGTGATAGTTATTTCGACAATTTTTTTATACAATAATAGTAAGAAGTTGTACGTGATTGAAAGGAGAGATGACATGGAATGGGTTCATGAATTATTTCAGCAGTACGGGTACTATGTTGTACTTGTTGGTTTGCTGTTAGAATATATTGCACTTCCGTTTCCGGGAGAGCCAACGTTAGCATATGCGGGATTTTTAGCACAGAAGGGCGATTTAAGTTTACCGATTTTAATTATCCTATCCTTTATTGGGACAAGTGTAGGAATGACAATTCAATACTTTTTAGGAAATAAATTAGGTATGCCCTTTATTCAAAAGTATGGGAAATACGTATTTTTAACACAAAGAAAAATCGACTTAACAAGAATGTGGTTTGATAAGTATGGATACTTCCTAATTTTTATCGGCTTCTTTATTCCTGGTGTACGTCATTTTACAGGATATTTTGCAGGAATTATTAACTTACCATTCCGTCGTTTTGCAATTACAATTTACTCAGGTGCTCTATTTTGGGTATCATTCTTCTTAATCGGTGGTTACTGGTTAGGTGGCAACTTACATGATATTTTTGGAGTGCTAGAAGATCATATCGGTAAAATCATTGTTGGAGTTATCGTTATCATAGCAATTACGTTAGGTGTTCGTTTCCGCAAACAGTTAAAACGAGTATTGTTACAAAACGCAAGTTAATATGGAATCCATTCTATGTCAGAATTTAGGAAGGCAGTGCAGACGCACTGCCTTTTTTATTTTAATAAGTTTTTGTTTGTTTATCAGTTTAAAGTTCCATAGATTATCATTGTCAATTATTAACGTCAAAATGACAATTATAATTGACAAAAATAAGGATATTATTTACAATTTTATTTAAATAAATGAAAAAGAGGGAAGACATGAAGCTTCAAAATCGAGTGAGGGAATTGCGGGCAAAGCATCGTTTATCACAAGGGGATTTAGGGAAAGCGATTGGATCATCGCGGCAAACGATTAGTTTAATTGAGCGCGGGGATTATGCACCATCTATTGTATTGTCATTAAAAATCGCACAAATTTTCAATGTACCGGTGGAGGAAGTATTTACGTTAGTAGAGGGGGAAGAGGACGATGAAGAGTAAGCAAAAAAAACAATTTGATTTTGTGGGGAAAATGGCATTAAGTATGATGGGTGGTTTTTTAACATCTTATATAGCTTTAGATTTACTCTCGGATGAACCGAGAAAATTATCATCTAATCTATTTATAGGTATATGCACCATTTTTGGAATCTTAATGATGTACTACACTTGGAAGAATACACGTATGTTAGCGGAGGCACGCGATGAAGAAGAGAGTGTACAAGGTAGAAAATTAGGGATTATAAGTATATATTTACGTGTAGGTGATATAGTTACGCAAGCATGGTTTGTATATGCAGTTATTGCATGTAGACGTGCATTGTTGCAGGATACAAATGCTTCATTTGCAGTGTGGAATTTAGTAGCTTCTATTGTCTGTTTGACTATTGTAGTGGTTATCGGGCTCATAACAAAAAATCGTTATAACAAGCTATATCCTGAACAAGGTGTAACATATATGGAATCTATGAAAATGTGGACGAAAAACGCAGATGAAGGATTAAAGTACATTGTGCATGAGGCTGGATATAAAGCATATGAATTTACGAATACAATATTGGCATATGTATGGTGGGCTGCCGTTATTTATACAGCGGCTAGTGATATCGATTTTGTATTGATTGGTTTAATCTCATTTATTTGGATATTGCATCTCGGAAAATTCATGTACGAAATGCAGAGAAAAATGATTTATTAAGGGGAGAAAAAGGTGGATATTTTAAGAAGGCCAGCTGGTTCTATGACAGCGGCGTTAGTTCTGTCCATTTTATACGTAGTAATTCGAACTGAGAAATTAGAAGTAATGTTGGATATCTGGATATTAGTTGGGATTTTTTTATTAGTGCTAGCTATTCATGAGCTAGGACATGTAGTACTTGGTTTAATAGGTGGTTTGAATTTTAAATTTATGACAGTAGGGCCGATTACTTTTCAAAAAGAGAAGGGGAAAGTACGCATTCGAGAAAATAAATTGTGGATGTACTTTGGAGGCGTCGTAATGTTAGTGCCACCTACTATAGAGACGCCGAACCTTTCAAAAAAATGGGCATGGATGACTTTAGGTGGACCAATGATAAGTTTATTATTTGGTATTACTTTTGGTTACATATACATGGTGAGTTATTATCAATATCTTTTATATTTTGCTGTGTTACACTTTACAATTTTTGCAGCTACAATCGTACCGATAAAAGGAACGTTTTTGAGTGATGGTATGCAATTTCTCATTTTAATTAAAGATGATAAAAAGGCGAAGCAGCATTTATATAATATTCAAGTATCAAGTGAGTTATTTAGTTATAAGAGGCCGAAAGATTGGGATAAGAGATTAATAGAACTTAGTGAGGAAAAATTAAAAGAGGATAAAAGCATAAGAGATATAATGAGCGGACTTATGCTCGTTTTTCTTGCTCGTTCGGATCAAAAGGGAATGGAAAAAGCGATACCGTATGTAGAACAAGTTGCCCAACTTTCTGTCACGAAAGAAAATAAATATTTCGTTAGTAGTTTTCATAGTTGGTATCTTTTATATAAAGCTCTATATCAGATGGATAGTCTTTCTCTGCAAGAAGCGAAGGAACATGGGAAGGCCATTACAAAAGTGGACTTACATGGGTATTATCGCACACAAGGAATTGTTAAATATTTAGAGGGCGATATGGAAGCGTCCCACACTTATATGAGGAAAGCAGACAAAGAATTAAAGAGTGCCGAGAAGAGTGAAATAGGATATTTACAATTAGAGAGAGAATGGTTTGAGCAGTTGAAAGAGAGGGTATCTTACGATGGGTGAGGTATCCTCTTTTTTCTATGTCGTCTTATGCCGTTCCATAAAAAGTCTGAGGCGAGTAAAATAAGGTAAGCAGAGCAAAGCTTGGAGGAATTCTAGATGGAAATTTTAACGATTATTTTAATAGTCTTGCTCATTTATGCGGTTTTTAAAGTAGCATATGTAGCATTAAAGATACTCGCAATCCTATTAGTTATCTTTTTAATCGTAGAGTTCGGCAGTAAGTTGCTTGGGGGATAGGGTATGTTGTGCGTTTTGAGTGTCGAAGGGTGTCGGTAAGTCGATAACCTGTGTCGAAACGTCGATATAATGAAAAAATCGTTGATATAAGTGGAGAAATCGATATATTTGAAAAATCGTTGATATATTCCGGTAAGTACCGGATGGGGTATGTAGAAAAGAAGTTGCCGTGAGGGTAGCTTCTTTTTATTTTGGTGAGGGGGTATAGAGTCTGAATAGGTTGCTGAAAATTGTCGGTAAGTCGATATCCCGTGTCGAATCGTCGATATAATGAAAAAATCGCTGATATAGGTGGGGAAATCGCCGATATATTTGGAGAATCGCTGATATATTTCAGTAAATACCAATAGGGGTATGAAAACCAATAGGGGTATGAAAACCAATCTAAAAAAGCTGGAAGAATATCTTCCAGCTTACGAGTTACTTTCAATTTGGCGACCGTTCTCTTCTTCATTGTCTTGTAAAAGGTTGAATACGTCTGCTAGGCAGAATGCAATGAACCAAGTCCATAGACCGTGGAAGAAAGCTGAGCTTAATTGAAGTGGTAATGTATAGTTAGTCATTGAGTAGGAAATACATCCGCCAACGATTCCGATCATTGTTAATAACATTGTTTTTTGCGCATTTTCTTCTGGATTGAAGAGGAAGAAAATGTATCCACCTAAAATTGAAGCGCTTACAAGCGTTTCGATTCCATTAAAAATGATATTCTCTCCAAGCTGAGTGTTTGTCCAGAAGCAGATTGTTCCGCCGATAATAGCAAACAGGACAGCTATTGTATATCTTATATATTGATTCATATGTTCATCTCCTTATGTAATAAGATGATTTGGAAGTCAAAAAGGTAGGTATAGTATATTGAAGTGAATTTTAGTTGTACGTATCTTTTTATAAAAAGATCATGGAAGAATAACTAAGATGATCGGTTTTTTAAACCGTTACGTGTATGGTGTCTGAAATATACCTGACTGCTCGTTTCTTTTTGCTTGTAAAAATAAGAGAAACTTCCAAGTCTATATACTCTTTTTTTGTGAGTCTGCTTTCATTATAACACATTTAGGGCCACAATAATAGAATTATCTGATTTTGTAATAAGTGTAAAAAATAAAAATCGCAAGGAAATACCACTAACAATGCAGTTTAGTGGAAGAAGGATTTTAATTTATTATGATGAAATATGTAATCAAGGTGAGGTCTAAGAAGGAGGATTAAATACTATAAAAAATGTTTTGTAGCATGAATGTAAGGGAGGAGAGCTAACTTGGAGATCACAACAGAAAGATTAATAATTAGACCTTTTAAGAGTACGGATTTACAGGATGTATTTGCTATTTATAATAATGATGATACATGTAAGTTCCTATTACATAATAAGTGGACTTATGAAGACATGCAGAAAAAATTTAATAAGAAGCTAGCAAATAATGTACTTACTAAAGAATCAAGATTAAGTTTGGCAGTTATATACAAGACTAAAGTAATTGGTGATTTATCCGTATGGTACACAAATATGAAAGACACTGTTGAGATTGGTTATAGTTTTTCAAATGAAGTAGCTGGGAGAGGTTTGGCAACAGAAGCAGTAAATAGTTTGGTATTTAAATTATTTAATGAATTTAATGTACATCGTATACAAGCTAATCTTGATGCACGTAATACAGCTTCAAAAAAATTGTGTGAACGAATAGGCATGAGAAAGGAAGCCCATTTCATACAAGATTTTTGGAATAAAAATGAATGGACAGATAGTATCGTATATGGAATGCTATCCTCCGATTTGTAGTAATAAACTTCGTGATTTTATTATGCTAAAGGGTGCGTTAGTTGAATAACAAAGGGCATAACATATTATATATGACTAATATGTTATGCCCTTTAATGTAGTAACCCTTTTTATATGCGTTTGAAACGGCCGACAATTTCAACTGTTTCAGTAATGTTCATGAATGCTTTGTTATCCACTTGACGGATAATACGTTTCATTTCGCCTAACTCATAGCGAGTCACGACAGTGTAAATCATTTTTTTCTTATGGTTTGTATAGCCGCCGACAGCATCTACCATTGTCACCCCGCGTATGCCGTGATGCAATAGTGCGCTTTTTATTTCCTCGCCTTTTTCTGTAACTGTCATTATCGTTAATTTAATATGTTTCGTATGCACAGCATCGATAACTTTGCTGACTACAAACCGGCTAATTAACGTATAAAGCGTAATATCCCATCCGAAAATAAATCCTGCTGCAACAAGTAAGATTAAGTTGAATCCAAAGATGATTGCTCCAATTGAAATATCTCGATGTTTCGCTACAATCAATCCAACAACATCAAAGCCACCTGTTGAAGAAGCAAATCGGAATATGATTCCGGAAGCTGCTCCGCAGATTACACCACCGAATACAGAAGACAGTAAAATATCGTCTGAAACTTGGTGTACAGGGATAATATTCATCGCTAACGATGATATAGCTACAAAGTACGCTGTTAAAAAGGTTGTCTTCTTGCCTAAGTAAAAGTGACTTAAAATAAGAAGAGGAATGTTTAGTAAAAAGATAAGTGCACCGATATTGTAGTGCATTAAATAACCGATAATCATCCCTACACCAGCGAAGCCACCGCTAATCATGTTATGCGGGATAAAGAACATATTCATAGAAATTGCATACAAAATAGAGGCTACGAAAATAACAACCAACTGTATGATAAATTCTAAGTGAAATGTTTTAGCTGCTGGGAAGGATAAAAAGGCGGTGTCGGGAACGTAATCGGCGTCTCCTAGTTGACCCATAGTATGTTTCATCTCCATATTCATTTTTGATTACAAGAAGAGAATAAAGGTTTTTTCAAAAACTGGCAATAGTTTTATTATAATGCGAAAATTTTATAAATTTCTAACAAATTAAACCTATACAAGGATACGTGTGAATATACTAAAGAAAGCGAATACATTAGTTTTTTAGCATAGTTTTCTTGAGAAAATATGCAAAATACTTTTTTGACGATAAAAGGAAATAGAGAATGTTTGTTGAATGTGCTAAAATGACCTTATTAAGGATGTGAAGCGATGGAATTTTTATTGCAGGATGCAATTCTATATATATCGTTTGTAACGACAGCGCTTTGTTTATTAGAAGTTTTCTTCCTTGCTAATGTTTCTCGCTTTGTGCGTCAGCAAGCATCAAGTGGTAGACAAAGAGCCTTTAAACTAGTTAATACGTGTGAAGAGGGTACTGGTAATGTAACGCTTTTCTCTATTTTTTATAAATATGGAATGATTCGTTCTGTGCGCAGACAAGAATCCAGTGAAGAGAATGACGAGGTCGGTCCGTATACACCAATGTTTCGCTAAATAATTACGAAACATTGGAGGAATGAACATGTTAAAATCATACCGAGCTGTGCTCGTTAGTTTATCATTATTACTTGTTTTTGTTTTATCTGGTTGCAGTAATGCAGCCCCAATTGATGCACATAGTACGGGAATTTGGGATCATTATTTCGTATATCCAATCTCGTTTATGATTCAATTTGTTGCTCATCACATACCAGGAGCTAGCTTCGGGATTGCTATCATTATTATGACGCTCGTTATTCGTTCAGCCATGATTCCATTAGCTGTTTCACAATATCGTAGTCAAGCGAAAATGAAGAAAATGCAACCTGAACTGCAGAAGCTGAAACAAAAATACGGTGATGTGGGTAAAGATCTTGAAAAACAAAAGCAGTATCAAAAGGAAATGTCGGAACTAATGAAATCAGGCGGTTGGAATCCACTAGCTGGTTGCTGGCCACTATTAATACAAATGCCGATTTTCTCTGCTTTGTATTATGCGATTAGCCGAACAGAAGAGATCCGTACATCGTCATTTTTATGGGTGAACTTAGGACATGCAGATCCTTATCATATATTACCGATTATCGCAGCGTTAACGACATTTATTCAGATGAAAGTTTTCCAATCTAATATTACACCTGGAGAACAAGTACAGATGCTGAAAGTGCAGCAAATTATGATGCCAGCAATGATTCTATTTATGGGATTTGCGGCGCCATCAGGACTTGTGTTGTACTGGATAACGGGTAATTTATTTACAATGACACAAACAATTGTATTAAGAAGAATAATGGAACGTGAAGAATTACTTTTACAAAAAGCTTAGAAAAACGCCGCTCGGGATGAGCGGCGTTTTTTTGTTAAGTCGTTAAGGAAATGTTAAGAAACCAACATTACTATAGGAATTGTATACGAAAGTGTACATGCTTTAGAACTATGAAGGAGGAAATTTCCTATGAAGAAGAAAACAGTTGGGTATTTAGCGATTGCAGGTGCTTTATCGTTCGGAATCATTGGAGGAGTCGGTATTCCGGCATTCGCGGCAACGAATACTCCAGCAGCTGAGCAAGCGACAAAAACGGCGAAAAAAGATTTAGATGATGCTACAAAACAAAAAGTAAAAACGATTATGGACGATACAAAGAAACAGTTAGAGGAGCTAGGTGTAAAGCTTCCAGAGAAAGAAAAACGCAAAGATATGTTTGCGGGATTAGATGATCAAACGAAAGAAAAAGCGAAATCAATTTTAGAGCAAGAAAAGTCTGGTAAATTAACACGTGAACAAGCAAAAGAAGAATTAACAAAACTAGGCGTGAAGTTCCCAGAGAAGGGTAAGCATGGAGACATGTTTGCTAACTTAGACGAAGCAACAAAAGAAAAAGCAAAATCAATTTTAGAGCAAGAGAAATCCGGCAAATTAACACGTGAACAAGCAAAAGAGGAATTAACAAAACTAGGCGTGAAGTTCCCAGAGAAGGGTAAGCATGGAGACATGTTTGCTAACTTAGACGAAGCAACAAAAGAAAAAGCAAAATCAATTTTAGAGCAAGAGAAATCCGGCAAATTAACACGTAAACAAGCAAAAGAGGAATTAACGAAGTTAGGCGTGAAAATGCCAGAGAAGGGTAAGCATAAAGACATACTTGCTAACTTAGACGAAGCAACAAAAGAAAAAGCAAAGTCTATTTTTGAACAGGAAAAGTCCGGGAAATTAACACATAAGCAAGCAAAAGAAGAATTAACAAAACTAGGTGTGGAACTTCCAGAGAAAGAGAAGCATGAAGACATCTTTGCGGGATTAGATGAGGCAACGAAAGAAAAAGCGAAATCGATTTTAGAAAATGAGAAGAAACAATTAGAGGCGTTGAATGTGGATCTTCCACATCACAAACTTTTTATGAAAAAAGATGAGAAATAGTTGAGTGAAGTCGTATCTTTCGTGTGGGCAACCGAAAGGTACGTGAGAGGACCGATTTCTGTAAGCAGAAATCGGTCCTTTTTAATGATTCAATAAAATTCTTTTCATTGTTAGTATGTATCCAAAGAAGCAGTAGAAGATTGCAAAACCGATAAACACTTCCGTGTATTGATATTTACCTAATACGTAGAAGGAAACAGCTGGTATAATAGCTACCGCTAAAATGCTATAACCAGGATACTTGTGCCTATACATGATAGCGAATAGAACAGAAAGAAACGTAGCGATGATACAAAAAACAGCAATCATTATTCGTGCACCTCCTATATAGATTATACCATTTTTAGGGAATTAGAGAAGTGTCGTAACTTCTGTTATAATATAAGAAGAGAAACATTTCTTATGTTATATAAAAAAATATATTGATTTTTTCTAACAATTCAATATAATGAACAATAACTACAAAATTCGACATCAAGAAGTGATGATGAGGACATGATCAATTTTTTACGATTCTCAGAGAGGGAAGCCTTTGGCTGTGAGCTTCCTAATACGGAAAAATGGATTACCACCTCTGAACTGCAGCAGTGAACGGATACCTAGTAATTGCTTGCCGGCAAAAACCGTTATTTAGACTTGAGAAATTGGTGAAGTATGTTACTTTACGAATTGAAACAAGGGTGGAACCACGAATATAACACTCGTCCCTTTTTTAGGGAGGAGTGTTTTTTTATTTCATTTTTGCATCACAATAGAATTGGAAGGAGGATACACAGCATGCATCATGATGAGAAGAACAAAATTGGTTTAACAGTAGCACTTTCTATCGTAGTAGGAACGATTATTGGATCTGGTGTGTTTATGAAACCAGGGAGCGTATTAGATTACTCAGGGAGTTCTAATATGGCGATTCTTGCTTGGGTAATTGGTGGACTATTGACGCTAGCCAGTGGTTTAACAGTAGCCGAAATTGGAGCGCAAATCCCGAAAAATGGTGGGTTGTATACGTATTTAGAGGAGATTTACGGAAGTTTTTGGGGATATTTATCAGGCTGGATGCAAACAATTGTTTATGGACCAGCTATTATTGGAACATTAGGCTTGTATTTTAGTTCTTTAATGATTAATTTTTTCTATTTAGATAAAGTATGGAATTTACCAATTGCTATTGGAACAGTTGTGTTCCTTGGCGTTGTAAATAGTATGGGAACAAAATATGGAGGTATCGTCCAAACGGTTACGACAATTGGGAAGATGATTCCGATCGTATTAATTGTTGTGCTAGGTTTTTGGAAAGGGAATAGCGATATCTTTAATGTAGTTGTGCCGATATCAGAAAATCAAAGTATCGGTATGGCAATTTTAGCAACATTATTTGCTTATGACGGCTGGATTCTACTTGCTTCGATTGGCGGAGAAATGAAGAATCCAACAAAGTTATTACCGAAAGCGATGACAGTTGGGATTTTAATTGTAACGGCTGCTTACGTACTAATTAACTTGGCATTATTAAATGTGTTACCAGCAGCTAAAATCGTAGGTCTTGGAGAAAATGCAACAGCAACAGCTGCGGGCATGTTACTTGGAGAATATGGCGGAAAAATTATTAGTATTGGTATTATCGTTTCTATTTTCGGTTGTTTAAATGGAAAGATTTTAACGTTCCCACGTATTCCGATGTCGATGGCAGAGCGTGGACACCTTCCGTTTGCTAAGTTTATCGCGAAGGAAAGTCCAAGATTTAAAACACCAGCAAATGCGATTACTGTTGAAATCATTTTAGGAATTATTTTAATGGTTATTAGTGATCCGAATAAGCTATCTGAGATTTCCGTATTCATTATTTATATTTTCTATGTAATGACGTTTATTGGTGTCTTCATTTTAAGAAAACGTAACAAGAATAAAGAGCGTGCATACAGTGTACCGTTATTCCCGATTGTACCAATCGTTGCGATTTTAGGATCATTGTTTGTACTTGGAAGTGCGATTATTAATGATCCGGTAAGTTGTTTCTTATCAATTGGAATTGTCTTTACTGGACTACCGGTATATTGGTATTTAAATAAGAAGAACAAAACTAGTGTTTAATAATTAGAAGGCAGGCGTATGATACGCCTGTTTTTTTATTGTAAAAAAATTGTACTTGTGTTCAATTTCTTTTTTGGTTACTATAGTCGTAGTAACCAAAAAAAGAAAGCGTGGGGAAAGACTTGAATTTTCGTGTGTATATTTTAGCTATCGCGGCTTTCGTAGTCGGAACGGTTGAGCTAATTATAGGAGGAACGCTCGATCTAGTTGCCAATGATTTAGGAGTATCTATTAGTGCAGCTGGTCAGCTTATAACAATATTTTCAGTAGTATTTGCTTTATCAGGTCCGGTTTTATTAGCGGTAACTGGAAAATTTGAAAGAAAAAGATTATACATTGGGGCATTATCAATTTTCTTAATCGGAAATATTATTTCAGCATTTAGTGTGAATTACGGGATGTTAATGTTCTCAAGGGTTGTTTGTGCAGCGAGTGGTTCGCTTATTATTGCACTATCAGTAACACTTGCTTCTAGCGTTGTAGAACCGCATTTTCGTGCGCGTGCAATTGGAATCATTTTCATGGGGATTAGTGGGTCGCTCGTACTTGGAGTACCACTTGGACTTGTACTCGGAAATGCATATGGATGGCGTGCACCATTTGTATTAATTTCGGTATTAACAGTTATAGCAATCGCTTGTATTTCATTATTCTTAACGAAAGTACCACCGACATCAGTACTATCGATAAGAGAACAAATTGCTACGTTAAAAGATAAGAAAATCGTAAGTGCACAGTTAACATCATTTTTATTTTTAACGGGTCATTTAACATTATATGCATATTTAACACCTTTCTTAAAAGATGTGATGCATGTTGAAGCGGATTGGATTAGTGTATTTTACTTTATTTTCGGAATTGCAGCGGTACTTGGAGGCGGCCTTGGGGGCTTGCTTGCTGATAAATGGGGATCGAAGAAAAGTATTATCTCAATTATTATCGTATTTGCATGTGCAATCTTCATATTACCAATGATGACCTTCTCATTCCCACTGTTCATTATTATGATGGGACTTTGGAGTATGCTGAGCTGGGCTATTTCGCCAGCGCAACAAAATTACTTAATTGAAATTGCACCAGAATCGGCTGGTATTCAGCAAAGTTTAAATAACTCTGCGCTTCACTTAGGAATTGCGCTCGGTTCAACAGTAGGCGGAGTTGTTATTGAGAAATCATCTGTTATATATAACGCTTGGGTAGGCGGTGTTTTCATTATATTGGCACTGCTTTGTGCAATTTTCTCTATTACGAGAGGACGTTCGAATCAGCTTACGAAAGAAGAATCTATCATTTGATAGGTTCTTTTTTATTTGTAAAATTTTGCAGGTTTTAGTAGATGTATGGAGAAAGTTGTATGTAGCGAGGTGATGGGAAAATGATGTTTAATTTCTCGATATTCGGTATAATACTTGCACTATTACCGATAGTTGTAGTTATTTTTGTATTAGGATGGATTCGTGTCATCTATCAAAATTCAGAGAAACAAGTGGAGCAAAATGAGAAAATTATTGAGCTGTTGACGGAGATAAAGGAACAGAACGAAAAGGAGTCTAGGTGAAGAACTAGACTCCTTTTTTATCATGCAATTAATAACGCAACTTCCTCAACAAACTTTTAATTTCCTCATCTTGCATGAAGAGATCCAGATGCTTTTCTGTAATTTTTGCAAGTGCAACGTCGTGATAGAAAAATTCTGTAAAGAACTTTACGAAAGGTTGTGACATTGTTTTCATCGCTTGCCATGACTCTTGCTCTACACCAGCAAATAAAATTTCGCGGTCGTCAACGATGAGTAGCAAGTAGCGCTCTAATGCGTTAGGTTCTTCTGTTGGGATTAAAAAATGCATGTTTTCTAAGTCTGTTTCTACCTTTCCAACTATAAGGGACTCGAGTTTGACTCCTTGTTTTTCTTTTTCTTCTAGTAAAGGAAGGTATTCTAAAAGAGTATCATTCCAAGCTGAAATACGAATCGATTCTTTTGCACTTTCGATGAGTTCTTTACTTTGAACTCGAATAGAAGATTGCATTTTTAAGCTCCACACACGGTCATCTGTAAATGATTTTTTTGATATATTCGTTTCCAATTCTTTAATATTTGATTGGAATTCTGTCGTTAATTTTTCAATTGCTAGCTTGAGTGGTAATGCTGTATACAGCTTTTTCTTTTCTGACACAGAATCCATTACCATCCCTTTATCGATCAGGCGTGCTAGCACTTCATATATTTTTGCTTTTGGAACACCAGAGTGCTTCACAATCGTTGTAGCATCTAATGGTTCGTTGCTCGATACGACAACTTCATAAGCTTGGCTTTCATATTGTGAGAAACCGAATTTTTGTAACATAGTTCCCTCCGAACGAATGAGATTATATAGTTTAAGGATAATGAACTATTTGTTTTTGCACAAGTGGTAGTAGGTTGTCTACTCAAATTGAGATGAGAATTAATTTCAATTTTTTAATTTTATCCATTATACTTAATATAGTGATTAATATGATTACAATACAACGAGAAGGGGATGCTTGGGGGAAGATGTTGAGAAGTTTACGTTTAAAAATTGCGGTAGTATTTTCGGTGCTTATTTCTATGATGTTTGTAATATTAGGTACAGCAATGTATCAATTACAGAAAGAGAAGGAAGTGCGCTCCTTAGACCAGTATTCTCAAAATACGATGGATCTTGTGACAGAGCAACTTACGACATTTGTTCAAAGAACGGATGAAGATATGGGATATTATGCGAACAGTGAGATGGTTCGTAATATACTTCAAGACGGAGTTACTCCAGAAGAAGAAGCATTTTTGACGAAAGAGTTTTCGGAGTACAAAAAGAATCATCCTGGTATTTTAGACTTATATATTGGTACGAAAGATAAAAAAACATTAAGTGCCAATCTTGCTGAAGGTGGACAAGTGCCAGAAGGATATGATCCAACGACAAGACAATGGTATAAAGACTCAGAAGCTGATGTGAAAAAGGTTCACCGGGGACAACCTATGTATGAAATTGCAACAGGTAAGTTAAGCGTGGGAGTTTCTAAAGCAATTACAGCTCAAGATGGATCTGTGTTAGGTGTTGTTGCGATGGATGTATCGCTCGGAACAATTCAGAAGTTACTTCATAATATTCAATACAATAACGGCGGAGAAATGTTTATTATAAATGATAAAAATATGGCTCTTGTTTACCCAGAGAAAGTAGGGAAAGATGTTTCGAAAGAGCCACTTGTGAAGAGTTTAAATAAAGAGGTAACAAAATATGCTGTCACTACATTAAAAGGTGAAGATGTAGTTGTTTATAGCCAGTCATTTGATTTGATGAAATGGAAAATAGGAATTTTTTATCCGAAAGAAACGATTGATGGGCTATTAAATAGTACGAGGAATACAGTCCTTATAATGGCTTGTATTAGCTTATTAGTTGGAATCGCAGCTTCATACTTGTTCTCAAGAAGATTAGCAAGACCGCTGCAACTATTAACGAATCACGTTCAAAAAGTAGCAGAAGGTGATTTAACGTTGCAAATGAAAGTGACAAGTAAGGATGAAGTTGGAGAGCTGACGAATCACTTTAATCATATGGTTGAGCAAATGAATGAAATGGTAAGTAAAATTAAAAATAGTGTATCAACAGTGCAACAATCAACGAATAATCTACATTATTTAACGAATGAAACTGTAGCAGCTAGTAGAGAAGTATCAGGTGCAATGGATGATGTGAGCGGAGGAGCGTCCACTCTTGCTAATAGTGTAGATGAAGTTTCAGAGCAACTCGAGAATATGGCGCAGTCAGTGGAACAAATGAATAATTCGGTTGGTGAAATAAAAGGTGTGGCTGGCAAAGCTGAAGAGGCATCTAAGCAAGGATTAAATACGATGCGTAATTTAGTTCGTACAAGGGGCCAATCATCTTCGATTGTTGTTCATACAGAGGAAGCATCCGGAAAGTTAGAGCAAAGAGTTGGATCGATTCAAAATGTTGTAGAGCTTATAAAAGGTATTTCGGATCAAACGAATTTACTTGCTTTAAATGCTTCGATTGAGGCGGCGCGTGCAGGGGAACAAGGTAAAGGCTTTGCTGTTGTTGCCGAAGAAGTTCGAAAGTTAGCGGAACAATCGAAAGAGGCGACAGGAGAAATCGCAACGATGATTGGCGATGTACAAGTAGAGGTAAAACGAGTTGTAGAGGTTGTAAGTAAATTAAAAGATATTGCAGATATACAAAATAAAGTTACGACAGAGGCAGAAACGGAATTCCGCACAATTATGTCAGTTGTAAATACAATTAGTACTTCAGTCGAACAAATTGTAGAAGAGGTACATAACATCGGTTACGAGCAAGGAGAAATTACAACGGTAATGCATACAATTGCTAGTACAAGTCAAGAAAGCGCAGCTGTTTCGGAAGAAGTAAATGCTGCAACTGAATCTCAAGTGAGTCATCTAGAAAAGGTAGCTCATACGATGGAAAGTTTGACGGAGCATATGAGAGACTTAGAAAGATTGGTTGAGCAGTTTAAAATAGAGGAATAACAAATTAGTAAAATGATGAGTATTTCGGTAAAATAGACAATGGATATATAAGAAGCAATTATAGGAGGAAGACTACTATGGCAATTGTTGACGTATCGATTATTCCAGTAGGAACTGGTAATCCAAGTGTTAGTGAATATGTAGCAGAAGTACAAAAGGTGCTAGAGAAAAATGCAGATCGCGTGAAGTATCAATTAACACCAATGAATACAGTAATTGAAGGAGATCTTCCTGTCATTCTAGAAGTAATTCAACAAATGCATGAAGTTCCATATACGAAAGGTGCACAGCGCGTTGCAACAACAATTCGTATCGATGATCGTCGTGATAAAGTAAGCACGATGGAAAAGAAATTAAACTCTGTTCGATCAAAATTATAAGGAAAAGCAGCGATTTTCGCTGCTTTTTTCATATAGGAGGTAGATAAGATGAGTGAAAAGTTTAATGAACAATTTGACGGGTTACTAGAAAAATACACGGAACTATTACTTGGAGAGAGCAATGAAGAGAGAAAAGAACAGGTGCAGAAGTGGGCACTGTATTCTTACATAGCGAAGACGATGCCGGCTTTAGTGAAGCATTGGAATGAGACGTATCCCGATGCGAAAGAAGAGATGGTACAGTTAATTACAGATATTAAAAAGTTGAATGAAGAGAAGAGAAATGAGCAATAAAAAACTTGAGGTAAATATAATCTCAAGTTTTCTGTATTAATATCCTTATATAATTTACATGGAATATAAAGGGTTTTATAAGCATGTCGAATATTTTCGACATGCTTATTTTGTGCCTAGTAAAGTCGTTTTTTCTAAATGTCGAAAAATATTCCCTGCATATTTATAAGCGAGAATATAGGTTTTTAAATGTTTTTATAGTATTTTATAAATTATCTAAATAATTATTTGTATCCAATAATTTTAAACAATGATATAATTTTGAAGAGGGGTAAAAAACAGATAAATTACAGTCATAGGGGTGAATTACATGGAACAATTAATGCGAAATTCGTTTCTTTTCTTGTCAAAAAATAAAGCGCTAACAAAACTGGCTAAAAAGTACGGTTTACGCTTTGGTGCAGGTCGCTTTGTCGCAGGGGAGACAATTGAATTAGCGACAGCAGCTATTAAACAATTGAACAAGCAAGGACTTTGTGTAACAATCGATTATTTAGGGGAATTCGTTGATAATGAAGCGGAAGCAAATGAAATGGCTAACCAATCGATTGAAGCAATCCGTGCAATTGGAAGAGAAGGTCTTGATTCGCAGCTTTCTTTAAAAATGACTTCTATGGGATTAGATATCTCTGATGAAATCGTAATGAACAACATGCGCCGTATTTTAGAGGCTGCAAAAGAAAATGGTGTGTTTGTTACCATTGATATGGAAGACTATACACGCTGCGGAAAGACAATTGATATCTTTAAACAGTTAAAATCTGAGTACGATAATATTGGTACAGTTATTCAAGCTTACTTATATCGTACAGAAAAAGATATGGAAGAATTAAATGCTTATAGTCCTAATTTACGTCTTGTAAAAGGAGCTTATAAAGAACCTGAAGAGGTAGCGTTCCCGGAGAAGAAAGATGTAGATGATAACTATAAAAAAATTATTAAAATGCACTTATTAAATGGAAATTATACTGCGATTGCTTCACATGACGAAGCGATTATTGAATATACGAAAAAACTTGCCGAAGAACACAACATTCCAAGAGACCAATTTGAATTCCAGATGTTATATGGTATTCGTAATGAGCGTCAACTTGAGCTAGTAAAAGAAGGTTACAAAATGCGTGTTTATGTGCCTTATGGAAACGACTGGTATGGCTACTTCATGCGTCGTCTAGCAGAGCGTCCAGCAAACGTTGCGTTCGTGTTAAAAGGTATGGTTAAAAAATAACCAAGGAGAAAATACTCCTTGGTTATTTTAATTGCTGAAATGCGTAATGTGCCATTTTCTTCGTATCAGGATATAGCTGCGTGCGAGTAGAAGATAAAACAACATTAATGACGCGTTTACCGTCTTTTTCATCCACTGTTACGACCGTATATTTTCCGAGTGCTGATAGACCGCTTTTACTTCCAATTGCATATGGATCGTCATATAGTTCTTCTCGTCCATAGTTTGCGATGTTTGGAGAGCGTTCTGAAGTATGTAGAGTTGTACGTGTTGAATTCATATATTCTAAAACAACTGGGTACTTTAATGCTTCTTTCGTAATCATAGCAATGTCATATGGCGATACTTTATTTCCAAGTGCATCAGCGCCACTTGCATTTTTGAAAGTCGCATGCTTTGTACCAAGTTCCTTCGCTCTTGCATTCATCATTTTTACAAATTCATTTTTTGATCCTGCGATATGTTCTGCGATGGATTCAGCTATCGGGTCTGCACTAATGATAAGCATAAGCTTTAATGCCTCATCCCGCTTTAACTTTTCCCCGGCACGAAGTTTAATTTTCTTACTTTGACTTTCAGTTTTAATTGCGTTCTCTGTAACTGTAATTTCTTCATTTTCTTTTACATTCTCTAGTAAGAGTAAGGTAGTCATCATTTTCCCTATACTAGCCGGATAAGAGCGTTCGTCTTCCCGTTTCCCATACAAAATTTCACCTGTGTCTGCATCGATTGTAATGCCATATTGCCCAGTAATGTTAGGTTGATCCGCTCTTACAGCTTGTTGCCTTTGTGCATAAGAGAAGAAAATCATCCCTGTAAATAGTGTAGCAATCATTACAATCATAACTATTGTTCGTTTCATCATCGTTCCCTCTTTTGTTTTCCATATGTACAAATAAATTGGGCAGAAAAAGCAGCCATTACCCATTATGCCACGTTTTCTGCCCAAAAATATACCGTTATTTTTCGCCCATATTATGCTTCTTATATTGTTGGTTATTACCTTGACGGCCCTTTTCCACACCGTGATTATGAGGACCTGCATTTCCAGTTACGCTTGCTGCGCTAATTCCAGCCTTTGAAGGGTTCTTCTTAAGTTTTGCCATATATATTCCTCCAGTTTCGTCAGATTATAAAAAGGAAAAGTGCATTTTAATGAAGAAAATACACATGTATAGCATAGCCAAATGAAAGAAATATATTTATTTCAGAAAATTTTATCAATAAATATATTGCGAAAATTCAAACTGTATCATATATTTATTAGTAGAGGCTCACTCATTGATTGCGACTTATGTCGAAAAATTGAATGAGCATTCATTCAAGAATAGGGGGAGAAATGGATGTTCCAAATTAAAAAGGCTGCTGTTCTAGGTTCAGGCGTAATGGGTTCAGGGATTGCGGCACACTTAGCTAATATTGGTATTCCGACATTATTGCTTGATATTGTACCACCTGCGCTAACAAAAGAAGAGGAAGCGAAGGGACTTACATTAGAACATAAAAGTGTGAGAAATCGTTTTAGTAATACGGCTGTGCAAAAACTATTAAAGCAAAAACCAGCTCCTCTGACAGTGAAAGGAAATCTAGCACTGATTGAAGCAGGTAACTTAGAAGATGATCTTGAGCGTCTAGCTGATGTAGATTGGATTATTGAAGTAGTAGTTGAAAACTTAGATATTAAAAAGAAACTATTTGAAAAAGTAGATGCTGTTCGTAAACCGGGTTCTATTGTAAGCTCGAATACGTCAGGCATTTCAGTAGGAAAAATGGCAGAAGGTCGTTCAGACGACTTCCAGAAGCACTTCTTAGGCACACACTTTTTTAACCCACCACGATATTTAAAACTTCTAGAGGTAATACCGACGAAAGAAACAGATCCACAAGTATTAAGCTTCATGAAACTATTTGGCGAAGATGTTCTTGGAAAAGGCGTTGTTATCGCAAAAGACACACCAAACTTTATTGGAAACCGCATCGGTACGTATGGTTTATTAGTAACTCTTCAAGAGATGATAAAACGCGGCTATAGCATTGGGGAAGTTGATTCTGTAACAGGCCCACTTATTGGTCGTCCAAAGAGCGCAACGTTCCGTACATTAGATGTTGTCGGTTTAGATACATTCGTACACGTTGCAAATAACGTATATGAAAACGTACAAGAAGAAGAGCGTGATGTATTTAAAGTACCAGCTTTCATGCATGACATGCTTGATAAAAAATGGCTTGGAAGCAAAACAGGTCAAGGCTTCTTCTTAAAACAAGGAAAAGAAATTTTAGAACTAAATCCTGAAACGATGGAATACGAAGCTCGCAAAAAATTAAAAGCTGCATCTATCGAGTTAAGTAAACAAGAAAAAGGTTTATCGAATAAATTGAAAGCGCTTGTATACGCGAAAGACCGCGCAGGAGAGTTGTTATGGAACATCATCACACCAACTCTTTTATACTCTGCAAAACTTCATAAAGAAATTGCTGACGATATCGTTGCAATTGACCAAGCGATGAAGTGGGGCTTCGGCTGGGAGCAAGGACCGTTTGAAGTTTGGGATGCAATTGGCGTTGAAAAGTCCGTTCAAAAGATGGAAGAAAACGGTGCAGTTGTTCCGACTTGGGTGAAAGAAATGTTAGAGAAAGGTTTCACTACTTTCTACAAACATGATAACGGAGATAGCTACTATTACGATAATGGCGAATATAAGCTAATCGAACGTAATAAAAAGGCAATTTCTCTTAAGCAATTAAAAGCGAAAAATGGTGTATTAAAGAAAAATAGCGGAGCGAGCTTAATTGATTTAGGTGATGGCATCCTTTGCTTAGAATTCCATTCGAAGAGCAATGCAATCGGTATGGATATTACGCAAATGATTAACTACGCTGTTGATGAAGTAGAAAAGAATTATAAAGGTCTTGTTATCGGTAACCAATCGAAGAACTTCTGCGTTGGTGCGAACCTAGCAATGATCTTAATGGAAGCGCAAGATGACAACTACTTTGAAATTGAGTTGGTTGTGAAGAACTTCCAAGATGCAATGACGAAAATTAAATACTCTTCTAAGCCAGTTGTAGCAGCACCATATGGTATGACGCTTGGTGGAGGTACAGAAGTTTGCTTACCAGCAGCGAGCATTCAAGCTTCTAGTGAAACGTATATGGGCTTAGTAGAAGTTGGTGTTGGCTTAATCCCTGGCGGAGGCGGTAATAAAGAGCTATACATTAAACACTTAAATAAAATGCCAAACGGTGTAGAGTTTGATCTGCAAAAAGTTGCGAATAAAGTATTCGAATCTGTAGCGATGGCGAAAGTTTCTACATCAGCACAAGAAGCTGTATCGAACAACTTCTTAGGCGATAAAGACGGTATTAGTGTGAATGGTGATCACTTACTATATGATGCGAAACAAAAAGCACTTTCTTTATATGAAGCTGGCTATAAAGCGCCGATTCGTAAAAAGATACCAGTTGTTGGTGAAACAGGATATGCAACTCTTGTACTTGGTGCAGAAGCAATGCACTTATCAGGTTACATTTCTGAACATGATCTTCACATTGCGAAGAAACTTGCATATGTCATCGCGGGCGGAAAAGTGCCGTACGGAACAGAAGTTGATGAGCAGTATTTATTAGATGTAGAACGTGAAGCATTTATTAGCTTAGTAAGTGAGATGAAATCACAAGCAAGAATGCAGCACATGCTTGTAAAAGGAAAGCCATTACGTAACTAATAACGAGGGGAGATATCGTTCATGAGAGAAGCTGTCATTGTTGCGGGAGCAAGAACACCAATTGGAAAAGCAAAGAGGGGTTCATTAAAAACAGTTCGTCCTGACGATCTAGGGGCGTTAGTAGTAAAGGAAACATTAAAGCGTGCGAATTATGAAGGACCAATCGATGATTTAATTTTCGGTTGTGCGATGCCAGAAGCAGAGCAAGGGTTAAATATGGCTCGTAATATCGGCGGACTAGCAGGACTTTCTTACGATGTTCCAGCTATTACAATTAACCGTTACTGTTCTTCAGGGTTACAAAGTATTGCTTACGGAGCGGAGCGTATTATGCTTGGTCACTCGGAAGCTGTATTATCAGGCGGAGCGGAATCAATGAGTTTAGTTCCGATGATGGGACACGTTGTTCGTCCAAATAGTCGCCTTGTTGAAGCAGCTCCAGAATATTATATGGGTATGGGACATACAGCAGAGCAAGTTGCTGTGAAATATGGAATTTCTCGTGAAGAACAAGATGCATTTGCAGTAAGAAGTCATCAACGTGCTGCGAAAGCATTAGCTGCAGGGAACTTTGCTGATGAAACAGTATCTGTAGATGTAACGTTACGTACTGTTGGATCAAACAATAAACTGCAAGAAGAAACAATCATTTTCGCACAAGACGAAGGTGTAAGAGCAGAAACGTCGCTAGACATTTTAGGTAAATTACGTCCAGCATTTAACGTTCGCGGTTCTGTAACAGCTGGTAACTCTTCACAAATGAGTGACGGTGCAGCATCTGTACTATTAATGGATCGTGAAAAAGCAGTGAGTGATGGCATGAAACCACTTGCGAAATTCCGTTCATTTGCAGTAGCTGGCGTACCACCAGAAGTAATGGGAATTGGCCCAATCGCTGCAATTCCAAAGGCGTTAAAATTAGCTGGTTTAGAGCTATCTGATATCGGCCTATTCGAACTAAATGAAGCATTCGCTTCTCAATCGATCCAAGTTATTCGTGAACTTGGTTTAGATGAAGAAAAAGTAAACGTAAACGGCGGTGCAATAGCACTTGGACATCCACTTGGCTGTACAGGAGCAAAACTAACACTATCTCTTATTCACGAAATGAAACGCCGCAACCAACAATTCGGTATCGTAACAATGTGTATCGGCGGCGGAATGGGAGCAGCAGGAGTGTTTGAATTACTATAAAAAAAGTGGAAGTGGCTTGCTCAGAACAGGAGGGCGTTGGAAGCCCTGACGTAGAGGCGCTTTTTGCCTCACAGGAAGGGATGAAACGACCGACTGTTCTAGCCACTGGAACTGGATTATGAAAAAAAGTGGAAGCGGCTCGCTCAGAATGTGAGGGGGATGGAGCTTCAGACGTAGAGGCGCTCTTTGCCTCGCAGGAAGAAGCGAAGCCACCGAACATTCTAGCCGCTGGAACTAGATTAAAAAAAGTGGAAGTGGCTTGCTCAGAACGAGACGCCGCCAATACAAAGAATGGAAGCAACAAAGGTTTATAAAAAATAAAATTGAGAGCCAGCTTCTTTCAAAAAGAAAGAAGCGGCTTATGAAAATATGAAGGAGGAAATTTTCATGGAAAAAACAGTAGGAAATGCGGTTAAAGGCGGTAGCTTTTTAGTTGATGAGATTACGATTGATCAAGTGTTTACGCCAGAGGATTTTTCATCTGAGCATAAAATGATTGCAAAAACGACAGAGGACTTTATCGTAAATGAAGTTCTTCCAGAGCTTGAATATTTAGAGCAACACGAGTTTGATCGTTCTGTTCGTCTTTTAAAAGAAGCTGGGGAACTTGGTTTATTAGGCGCTGACGTACCAGAAGAGTACGGCGGAATTGGCCTTGATAAAGTAAGCTCAGCGTTAATCGCAGAGAAATTCTCGCGCGCTGGTGGTTTTGCAATTACTCACGGTGCTCACGTAGGTATCGGATCATTACCAATCGTGTTATTCGGTAATGAAGAGCAAAAGAAAAAGTATTTACCATTACTTGCAACTGGTGAAAAATTAGCGGCATACGCATTAACAGAGCCAGGTTCAGGGTCTGATGCATTAGGTGCGAAAACAACTGCACGTTTAAATGCAGAAGGTACACATTACGTATTAAATGGTGAAAAACAATGGATTACAAACTCTGCATTCGCTGACGTATTTATCGTATACGCAAAAATTGATGGAGAGCACTTCTCAGCATTTATCGTAGAGAAAGAATATGCTGGCGTATCTACAAGCCCAGAAGAAAAGAAAATGGGTATTAAATGTTCTTCAACTCGTACGTTAATTTTAGAAGATGCATTAGTACCGAAAGAAAACTTACTTGGTGAAATCGGTAAAGGTCATATTATCGCGTTCAACATTTTAAATATCGGCCGTTATAAATTAGGTGTTGGTACAGTTGGATCTGCGAAACGTGCAGTAGAAATTTCAGCACAATATGCAAACCAACGTCAACAGTTCAAACAACCAATCGCTCGCTTCCCATTAATTCAAGAGAAACTTGCGAATATGGCAGCGAAAACATATGCAGCTGAAAGCTCTGTATACCGTACAGTAGGTTTATTCGAAAGCCGCATGAGCACATTATCTGAAGAGGAAGTAAAGGACGGTAAAGCAGTAGCAGCTTCTATCGCTGAATATGCAATCGAGTGTTCTTTAAATAAAGTATTCGGTTCTGAAGTACTAGATTATACAGTTGATGAAGGTGTTCAAATTCACGGTGGTTACGGATTTATGGCAGAGTATGAGATTGAAAGAATGTACCGCGATTCTCGTATTAACCGTATTTTCGAAGGAACGAACGAAATTAACCGCCTAATCGTACCAGGTACGTTCTTACGTAAAGCGATGAAAGGTGAATTACCACTTCTTCAAAAAGCACAAAAATTACAAGAAGAGTTAATGATGATGATGCCAGAAGAAGTAGGCGATGAGCCATTAGCACTTCAAAAATATTTAGTAACTAACGCGAAGAAAATCGGCTTAATGGTAGCTGGATTAGCTGCTCAAAAATACGGTAAAGCATTAGATAAAGAGCAAGAAATTCTTGTGAATATCGCTGACATCGTAAGCAACCTATATGCAATGGAGTCAGCTGTTCTTCGTACAGAAAAAGCAATTAAAACAACTGGTCTTGAAAAGAATAAACAAAAAGTGTTATACACTGAAGTATTCTGCCAAGAAGCATTCAACGAAATCGAAGCAGATGCGAAAGAAACACTTATCGCAGTTGAAAACGGCGACATGCTGCGCATGATGTTATCATCATTACGTAAATTAACTCGCCACACACCACTTAACGTAATTCCGAAGAAACGTGAAATCGCTGCGAAAATTTTAGAAGATGAGCGTTACACAGTTTAATAGCTGTAAAGAAAAGTAGTCGTATAAACGGCTACTTTTCTTTTTTTTTTGTAAAAATGAAATTTTTAGTGACGCAAAACTAATAGCATTAGTATAATAAAACTAATGCTATTAGTTTTCGTGAAAAGGGAGATGGAAATATGAGAATGATACATGAAAAAACGGTATATCAATTGTCATTTTTGCCAAGGGTGTTTCCTGTGAATTGTTACTTTGTGGAGGAAGAAGATGGTTTAACTTTAATTGATGCGGCTTTGCCATATAGCGCAAAAGGTATTTTACAGGCGGCTGAAAAAATAGGGAAACCAATTACGAATATTGTATTAACACATGCGCATGATGATCACATCGGTTCACTAGACGCATTAAAGGAAGTGCTTCCTAATGTTCCAGTCTATATTTCTAAACGGGACGCAAAGCTTTTAGAAGGAGATACGACGTTACAAAAGGATGAACCGAATATACCGATAAAAGGCGGTGTACCTAAAAAGGTAAAAACGGTACCTGATGTGTTATTGGAAGGTGGCGACCGAGTTGGATCGCTTCTTGCGATTATGACGCCGGGACATACGCCAGGCTCCATGTCGCTTCTTGATGTACGAAATAAAGCTCTTATTGTCGGGGATGCCTTCCAAACAAGAGGAGGTATGGCTGTTTCGGGACAAATGAAATTTTGGTTTCCGTTTCCTGCGATGGCAACGTGGAGCAAAGAAATATCATTACAAAGTGCAGAGAAGCTAAGCGAATATGAGCCTTCCTTACTTGCGGCAGGACATGGGAAAATGATAAAGAATCCAGGTACTGTCATAAAACGTGCTATTAAGGAAGCTAAGCGGAATATAGAAAGTAGAAAAGAGGGGTAATTTATGTCACCGAGAATCGGACTTACATTACAGAAAATTGTAGAAACAGCAGCAGAAATTGCAGATGCAAATGGAATACAAGAAGTAACGTTAGCTTCATTGGCACAAACATTAGGGGTACGTTCCCCCTCGCTATACAATCATGTGAAAGGCTTACAAGATGTACGGAAAAATCTTGGCATTTACGGAATCAAACAGCTGTATAACAGACTGGAAGAAGCGGCCGAGGGTAAACGGATGGATGAAGCAATTCATGCTTTGGGAGAAGCGTATGTAGCATTCGTACGCAAACATCCTGGACTGTATGAAGCAACTTTTTTACGAGATGAAGAAGTAAGAAAAGCAGGTGACGGAATTGTAAAGCTTTGTCTCCAGGTGTTACAACAGTACGGCTTAGAAGGAGAGAATGCACTTCATGCGACGCGTGGATTCAGAAGTATTTGTCACGGGTTTGCGTCGATTGAACAGCAGGGTGGATTTGGTTTGCCACTAGATTTAGATACAAGTTTACATGTATTATTGGAAACGTTTATTAAAGGATTACATGAATAAGAAGCAAGGCAAACAAAAACCTTAGAAGCGATTCTAAGGTTTTTTAGTGCATATGATTCGAAAAGAACAGTAGGTAGATTAAAGTTTCACTTTATTGTTGTTAAAAATAGTTTACATAATGTTAAAAATAATTTACAATTAAAATATAGAAAATAATGTAAAATGAGGAGAGGTTATGAAACAGAGTGGAAATTTAAAAAATAATCTCGTTGTACTTAGAGCAGAAAAACGCTGGTCACAAACTGATTTAGCGAACAAAGCAGGGGCAAGTAGACAAACGATCGCCTCAATTGAAGCGAATCGTTACAATCCATCTTTAATTTTAGCTTTTGAAATTGCACATATTTTAGGTAAGGAGTTTCATGAAGTTTTTCAATATAAAATAGAGGGGGAAACGGAATGAGCATTGTAATAGGGATCATAATCTCAGTAGCGGGACTAATAGGTGTTTTATATTCAACACGTTTTCAGAAGAATGAGGGGGAAGATGAAAGAGGCGAGCATATTACAGGGAATGCAGCTAAAATTTCATTATTTGTATTTTTATTTCTATATTTAGTTATCTTTTTAATTGGGAATGTATATTCATTGACAGGTGAACAGTATAAATTAGCAAATGCATGTTTATTAGCTGGAGTACTTTGTTCTTATGCTTTAACTATTGTAGTTTTGAAAAGAAGATATTAGATGAGAAAGAGCCTCTAGTGGTTTAGAGGCTCTTTTTTGTTAAATGATATTATTTAGCTGGTTTGAAAAATGTATATATCGCTAAGAAAAAGCAAACGAAACTGAATACGATAGGATCTTGATATGGACTAGGTTCAGAGCCCTTCTGGATTTCTGTAAGGAATTCATGGGTTTTCATGTTTATTGCTCCTTTATATAAGAATACTTGTAATGAAACTAATACTTACTAATAGAGTTGCACTAATAAATACTAAGAAAAACGTAGTATTACGGTTTTTATAGTTGGTAAGCGCAATGAATAAAAAACAAATGAGAAATAACATATGTAAAGGTATAGAAGTGAATAGTGGTTTTGAAGTTAATATATCAATCAACAATTTTACATACAGGATTGCATAAACCATTAAGAAGATAACTTTAAAATATTTTGGCATAAGCACACCTACTTACTATGGTTTGTTTGGGGATTATATTGTTGTTACAGGTTACCTATTGAAAAATTGTATTTTTCTGTAATTATAACATTTTTTTGTATTTATAAATAGATGTGAAATGTAAGAAAGCTTTTTCATGAATATGATTTAAAAAGAACAGAATACTAAAGGAGAATGTATGAAGAAAGGTAGGAGTATTCCATGCAAAATTTAACAGAGCTTGAAGTAGAAAACTTACGCCATTTAATTGGTGGACATGCAACAATTATTAATAAGTTAGACCAGTACGCACAGGCTTGTACAGATCCACAATTGAAACAAATGTTACAAAAGGATGCGCAAGATGCACGAAATACGAAGCAACAATTGATGACTTTTCTAGGATAGGAGGAAGCGACAGATGAATGAAAAAGATATGGTAAATGATTATTTAGCAGGATTGAATGCAAGTTTAACAAGTTATGCAAATTATATTTCTCAGTCTGATAATGAACAGTTACATCAAACGTTAATCCAAATTCGTAATCAAGATGAGATGCGTCAACGTAATATGTATGAGTACGCAAAGCAAAAGAGTTATTACAAACCAGCAGCACCTGCTAACCCAATGATTGTACAGCAATTAAAAGGTCAATTAAGTGCGGAATAATGGGATGAAGAAACGAGCGAATGAAGTCGCTCGTTTTTTTGTTTTGGGCATGTCAATAAATATATAATAAATATTTTTTAAGTTGTAACAAATATGACGAAAATGGAATATAACAATTCATAAAAAGGACAAAAATTTGCTCAACATTTCACAAAGTATCCATGGTTTATATCGTGGGAATCTATATAATGAGGAGTGTAAAGAACAAAAGAAATAGATTATATGATCAATTAGGAGAGATTGCTATGAAAAGAAATACAAGAAAAATTGCAATTATCGGTACTGGATTAGTTGGATCAAGTTGTGCGTATTCCATTGTAAATCAAGGAATTTGCGAAGAGCTATTATTAATTGATATAAATCATGAACGTGCAGTTGGGGAAGCAATGGATTTATCACATTGCATTAACTTTACAAATACAAGAACAAAAGTATATGCAGGAAGCTATGAAGACTGCAAAGATATGGACATTGTTATTATTACAGCAGGGCCAGCACCAAAACCAGGGCAAAGTCGCTTAGATACTTTAGGAGCGAGTGCGAAGATTATGGAAAGTGTTGTTGGCGGCGTAATGGAAAGTGGATTTGATGGTATTTTCTTACTTGCATCGAACCCAGTTGATATTATTACATATGAAGTGTGGAAATTATCTGGATTACCTAGAAATCGCGTAATCGGTACTGGTACATCACTAGATTCTTCTCGCTTAAGAACAATTTTATCTGAAATGTTACATGTAGATCCTCGTAGTATTCATGGGTATTCTCTAGGAGAACATGGTGATTCTCAAATGGTTGCTTGGTCTCATGTAACTGTTGGTGGAAAGCCAATTCTACAAATTTTAGAAGAACAAAAAGAACGATTTGGTGAAATAGATTTAGATGAAATTGTTGAGAAGACTGCAAAAGCTGGCTGGGAAATTTATAAACGTAAAGGAACTACTTATTACGGAATCGGAAATTCTCTAGCATATATTGCAAGCTCAATCTTTAATGATGATCACCGTGTCATTGCTGTATCAGCCATTTTAGATGGGGAGTACGGTGAATATGATATTTGTACAGGAGTACCAGCTATTATTACTAGAGACGGTATAAGAGAAATTGTAGAACTCAATTTAACAGAGGATGAAGAATCTCGATTCGCAAAATCAAACGATATTTTACGTGATTATATGAAAACAATTGGTTACTAACTTATAGGAGAAGGTGAAACAAATGAAGGAATATATAATGTCTCGTGTATTTAAAGCATCTGCTGGTATCGCACAAGGTATTTTCGTATCCCTCGGAATTGGTTTACTAATCGAAAATATAGGGAGAATTGTTGATATTCCGTTGCTTATTACAATCGGAGTTGTTGCAAAATCACTTATGGCACCAGCCATTGGTGCCGGAATTGCTTTTATGCTCGGTGCAAATGGTCTTGTAATCTTCTCGGCTATGGTAGCTGGAGCAATTGGTGCTGGATCCATTTCAATTACTGAAGCAGGTCTAATTATTAAAACAGGTGAGCCAATCGGTGCATTATTAACAGCGACTTTAGCTGTCTATATTGGTAAACGTTTAAGTGGAAAAACTGCGTTAGATATGATGCTCGTTCCATTTGCGGCAATATTAGGTTCTGGTTTAGTTGGTATTTGGTTGTCTCATAATATTACTCCTGTTTTAAATACAATTGGAGCATTCATTAAAGATAGCTCAGCTGGTAGCCCGTTCATCGCTTCTATTGTTATTGCAGTCGTTTGGGGACTATTACTTATCTCTCCAGCTTCATCAGCTGCGTTAGCGATCGCACTTAGCTTAGACGGTGTTGCAGGTGGTGCTGCTCTTGCAGGCTGCGTTGCTCAGTTTATCGGATTCTCTGTAATCTCAGCGAAAGAAAATAATTTAGGCGGCATATTAGCTCAAGCGCTTTGTACTCCGAAAGTACAGTTGCCAAATATTACTAAAAATCCAATGATTCTCGTCCCAACTGTCGTCGCCAGTGCTATAGTTGGTCCAGTATCCGCATTAATTTTTCAACTAGAAGCAGGAAAAGAAATTGCAGGTCTTGGATTAAGTTCTCTTATCGCACCAATTAATTTAATTTCTAGCGAAGGATGGGAAGTTGTCCCAGCGATGGTAATCACTTATATCATCATTCCAGTAGCTGTTTCTTATATACTTTACATTGCTCTTAAAAAAGCAGGTCGTATTCACTCTGGTGATATGACTGTACCGCAATCTTAAATTGAAAATCTCCTTTTATATAGAGAAAAGCAGACTGGAAGCCACAGTCTGCTTTTTACATTTTGTAATTTTGTTTTACTGGAACACGTACAGTTTCTTTTGCTAATAAAAGCTGAACGCCGAAGTAAAGTATGCTTGCAAGCGTCATTCCAGAAATGGCGTCTACAAATGCGTGTTGCTTCGTAAATAGCGTTGATAAAATAATAAGCGTACCGAAGAAGGTAAGAATATAATATTCAAAAGCATGTTGTTCTCTACGTTTAAAGGCAGCTAGCATAATCACAAAGGTAGTAAGAACGTGAATGCTAGGGAAACAGTTTACCGGTTGGTCGATACTATAAATATAGCGGACTAGTTCGGAAAATACGTCGGATCCAACGACTGTTGGACGTGGTACAGTTGTCTGCCAAAAATAATAAATAGAAAAACAAGCAAGTTTTCCAAGAATTATACTACTTAAAGTGACATAATATTGTTTTCGATTCGCAAAGCAATAATAAATAAGTGCGCCGTATAAGTAAGGAAACCAAAGTAAATAAGGAATAATAAATGCTTTCACAAATGGAATCCAATCATCTACTACAGTTGTGACATCTACTGCGTGTACAGTAGATTTATTTAATACATCGTAAAGGGGACTTACGAGTACGAGTAGAAGTATATAACTTAACGGAAGAAAAGATGAAAGTTTAAATTTCTTCATGATAATCTCCTATGTTTAGTAATGTAAATAAATTCAATTGATTATAATATAGAAACGTCATTTGAGCTATCGATTTTACTTACATTTTCTTGAATTCACCTTACGTTTTTGTCACTTGACTTAAAAGAAGGGGAGGGTGCTAAATGAAGCGTTTATCGTATTTCTTATTTTTTATATTGATATGCCTAGTCAGTGCGGGGTGTGCAAAGGATAAAGAAGGAGAGAAATTAGAATATAACGGAAGAGCACTCGTAATTGGAGTTATTGGAGAAAAGCCGAAAGATACGTTTAGGAATATAAAGTTTGAGGAAATGAAGTTAGAGGAACTGGAAAAGAAATCTAAGGAAGTAGATGGTTTTTTAATAATGAAAGATCACTTTCAAGAAGCCTCAACAGAGCAGTATAAAAATGTATTTTCATCGCTAAAGAAACCAGTATTTTTTATCGGTTTGCAAGATAAATCATATTCAACGTTTATTACAAAGGGGATAGAGTATAACAGTGCACGAAAAGATGTAAATGCTATGTATACGCAAGGCTTTGCAAATATCGGAAGTGGTGAAGGACAACAATGGGCAGTCGGTTTGTCCAATGGTGGCAATACTGAAGAAAGTATTCATAATATGTATATCGTCGTATTTCAAACAATTTCCGATTATTTGAATAGATGATGAAGAAGCCTGTATAAGAGGCTTCTTATTTTTTATGCAGAAGCACAGATAAAAATATGATTGAGAAGTTCACGCAAGCTTTACAACGTATGCGAGATGTAATGATACCGATTTATAATTTTATATCAGCTATTGCGGATTTAATTATAAAGTTTTAATGAAGCGCATCCAGGAATCGGTTATATAGTGGTTCAAATGATTTCGTTATTTATGCGATTACTTGTTGGGATTGCTAAAGCTATTTTGTCCTACACTAGTAGGGTTTTTTATTAACAGTAATTCCTCAGTATTTATGAAACATGCAAATATGCATATTGTATTTATTTGGATATTTTAGTATGTTAAAATTAAATATAAGGATTTTTGTATGTAACGAACTAAAATCAGAAATATCCAATGAATTTTGAGAGGTGTTACATGTTTAAAAACAAGAAATTAATTCGATTTGGTCTAACATTACTAGTATGTTTATATGTAATTGATTTTACAATCAGTTATTTTCAAACATATCTTGAATCAGCGGCAGGGATTAGATGGGTAGTATCAGAAACTTGGAGAACTATTTTGTTAGATGCCCCTGAAAGTATATTGGTTATTTTAGGCGCAATTGCTTTATATGATTTCACAAAAGAAACATCACCAAAAGACGCATCCATTTAAATGCGTCTTTTTTCTTTGCAGTAATTTCTTCAACATCATGGCATGCTCTCACTATTACGCCTAAAATTGTTAGTTCTTTTTATCTGTACGCCTTTGTCATTTAAATTGTTTCCAGGTTTTGTGACTATAGGCTGAAATGGTTAAATAAATGTTTGTTTGAGATGTATGTTCGGTAGGAAGAAACCGATGCAGCCCAACGGTTAGAAAAGAAAAATAGGGAGCTAATCAAACGTTTGTTTAAGATGTATGTTCGGTAGGAAGAAACCGATGCAATTCAAGGGTTAACAAAGAAAAATGTGGAATTAATCAAACGTTTGTTTAAGATGTATGTTCGGTAGGAAGAAACCGATGTAGCCCAAGAGTTAGAAAAGAAAAATAGGGAGTTAATCAAACGTTTGTTTAACATATATGTTCGGCGAGTGATGAGAGAAGAATCTAAAAAAATATATATTTATTTTTTCTTAACAAATGGCGGGAAAATAAGGAAAATTCGCAGGATTATTAAAATTTATCACGAAATAAGTAAAAGTTTAGCGAATAATCGTTTGAAATAATAAAACGTTTTCTATATGATAAAGGTAAAGGTTAGTAAAAAAGTAGGTGAATTTATGACAGTAACATTTTATTCATATCCAAAGTGTGGCACATGTCAAAAAGCAAAGAAATGGTTTGAGGCAAACGATGTAGCATATGAGATGATTCATATTGTTGAAAATCCACCATCAAAAGAAGATTTACGTAATTTACATGAAAAAAGTGAATTACCATTAAAAAAATTCTTTAATACAAGTGGAATGCGTTACCGCGAACTTGGTCTGAAAGATAAGTTAAAGGATGCAAGTGAAGACGAAATGTACGAACTTTTAGCATCTGATGGCATGTTGATTAAACGTCCAATCGTAACAAATGGAACGAATGTAACACTTGGTTTTAACGAAGAGCAGTTTGAAAGTGTGTGGAAAAAGTACCAATAAGGTATTTTTACATAATTAATACATTCACTGGAGGTACAGTCATGAGCATTCCAAATAATTTACGTTACTCTGAAGAACACGAATGGGTAAAAACTGAAGGTAATGAAGTTGTTATCGGTATTACTCACTTTGCACAAGGTGAGCTAGGCGATATCGTATTCGTTGAACTTCCTGAAGTAGGTGCAACAATCGAAGCTGACGAGCCATTCGGAAGCGTAGAATCTGTTAAAACAGTTTCTGAGTTATACGCACCTGTAAGTGGTAAAGTTGTAGCAGTAAACGAAGAATTAAGTGACCAACCAGAACTTGTTAACGAATCTCCATACGAGGGTGCATGGATGGTTAAAGTTGAACTTTCTGATGCAAGCCAAGTTGAGAAGTTATTAACTGCAGAAAAATATGCAGAAATGACAAACCAAGACTAATTATAGTCGACTAAAGGACAGCCTTTGTGCTGTCCTTTTTTATTTTGTGTAAAATAATGAACGTAGAATCATATACTAATTATCGTGTAGGAGAGTGTTTTTTGAAAAAAATATTTCGTTTAATTTTTTATTGTCCAGCTCCAGCGGCTAGAACAGTCGGTCATTTCACTCCTTCACTTGAGGCAAAAAGCACCTCTAGTTCAGGAGTTCCAATGCCCTCCTGTTCTGAACGAGCCGCTTGCGCTTTTCTTTTGCAAAAATAAACAGGAAACAACATGAAAATAACGAATATACTATATACTAAGTTAAAGGTTGTATAGTATATGGTGATCGGGTGATGACATATGATTTATGTAGAAAAAGTCATTATTGTAGAAGGTAAATCAGATAGAAGAAAGATTGAATCTATTATTCGTGAACCGGTGGAAATTGTTTGTACAAATGGTACAATTGGTTTATCGAAAATGGATGAGCTCATTGATCAGTTTTTTGATAAGGAAGTGTATGTACTAGTGGATGCTGATGATGCTGGAGAAAAGTTAAGGAAGCAATTTCGAAAAGAATTTCCGCAAGCAGAGCATATTTACATTGATCGCTCGTACCGAGAAGTGGCAACTGCGCCATCTTCACACTTAGCAAATGTATTATGGGGAGCTGACATTGACGTTTATACAGAATATTTACGGTAAGGAATGATAGAAGTGATTGATTGGACAGGTGCCGAAGCTACAGCCCTAATAGAGAACGAAGAAAAAACAGTGTTATATGTATATACTCCAATGTGTGGAACATGCCAATTAGCAAAAAAGATGTTAACAGTTGTTGAGATGACAATTGAAGACTTGAAAATTGGAATGTTAGATTTAAATTATGCTCCGCATTTAGCGAAAGAGTATGGAATCGAAAGTGTACCGTGTTTACTTGTTTTTGAAAATGGGACACTGATGAAGAAGATATACGCATTTCATTCGGTTGAATATTTATATACGGAATTAAAGTAGGCGGCAAAATTTTTGCCGCCTCGACATATTTCTTGGGAAATATGTCGAGATGCAGGATGGATACAGTATTTGTCGAGCGAAAATAACAGGATTGCTCTTTAGTGAGAGGGAATGGTATGTAATAGAAAGTGATATGAAGGATGTGATTTAAGGTGAAATTATATTCTTTGCTTCAATCATTTGTAAATTACGCTAATGGTCAATATCATTTAGAGCCGCTTTTACGACAAGAAGAAAAAACTGTTAACTTCCGCTTTGGAGATGAAAGTTGTTCGTTACAAATTTCAAGAGATTATATAGAACTGCTACATGAGGAAATAGGGACGGAGCAAATCGTTTGTGTAGATGAAGAAGATGTAAAACAATTGGTAAACGGCAATGTACGATTGCAAATGTTAATGAACGATGGACGTGTACAATATTCGGGAACGTATCGAACGATGTTGTTAGTCGAATCGATGTTTCATATATGTAAACCGATGTCAGTAGGTGCTTAAAATTCTGAAGGTTCATTTTTCGCGAAAATTTCTGTTGACATGGTGTTTGGATATTGATACAATTCAATTCATAAAATATAGATAATTTCATAAATTACAAATCAGACGAAAATTGAATCTGATTTCTCTTATCAAGAGAGGTGGAGGGACTGTGCCCTGTGAAGCCCGGCAACCGTCAACTTATGTTGAAATGGTGCCAATTCCTGCAAAGCAAATGCTTTGAGAGATGAGAGAGAGGGATAATGTTGTTATATACGCACATAAACCTTTCTGCTTCTCTAAAGCAGAAAGGTTTTTTTATTGTTTAAATGTGGAGGACATTCAAACAATAAAAGTAGTGATAACGGTGTGGACTACACGCATTAAACATAAAAAATTGCGGAGTCGACCAAAAATCTAGCTTCAGCGGCTAGAACAGTCGGTCGTTTCATCCCTTCCTATGAGGAAAAAAGCACCTCTACGTCAGGGATTCGGGCGTCCTCTGGTTCTAAACGAGCCGCTTACGCTTTTTAAACAAAAAAAGGGGTGAACATCATGATCTTGTTAGAAAATGTAAAGAAAATATATAAAGCAAAAAGCGGTGATGTCACTGCTGTAGATAATGCCAATTTAAAAATAGACAAAGGTGAAATATTTGGTGTGATCGGATATAGTGGCGCTGGGAAAAGTTCTTTAATCAGATTATTCAATCAGTTAGAGAAACCAACTTCTGGCCAAATTACAATTGCAAATCGTGTGATTTCAGCAATTACAGGGAGTGAACTCCGTAAGGCAAGGCAAGAAATCGGAATGATTTTTCAGCACTTCAACTTACTTTGGTCACGAACTGTACGCGAAAATATCGAGTTCCCACTTGAAATTGCAGGTGTTGATAAGGCGAAGAGAAGAAAACGAGTGGATGAGTTAATTCATCTTGTTGGATTAGAAGGAAGAGGGGACGCGTATCCATCTCAGCTGAGCGGAGGACAAAAGCAACGCGTTGGTATTGCAAGAGCATTAGCTAACAATCCACAAGTGCTTTTATGTGATGAAGCGACATCAGCTCTTGATCCAGAAACGACAGATCAAATTTTAGATTTATTATTAGATATTAATAAGCGTCTTGGTTTAACAATTGTACTCATTACACACGAGATGCACGTGATTCGAAAGATTTGTAATCGAGTGGCGGTAATGGAGAAAGGGAAGATTGTAGAAACGGGTCCAGTACTTGATGTATTCCGCAATCCGCAGAAAGACATCACAAAGCGATTTGTACAGCAGTTAACGGATTCTGAAGATACAAATGAAACGATTGAAAGTTTAATTGAAAAGTATCCAGATGGTAAAGTAGTTCGTTTGCAGTTTATCGGTGAAGCTGTAGAAAGACCAGTACTTCAAAGATTAATGCAACGCAGTGATATAGAAGTTAGCATTTTGCAAGGAAACATCGCCCAAACAAATAACGGCTCTTACGGTAGTTTAGTTGTTCATTTAAATGGTGAGGAAACAGCGATTCAGCAAGCAATAGAGGGAATACATCAAGATCAAGTAGAGCTGGAGGTGATTGCACATGGATAAGTTACTCACAAATATTGATTGGAATCAAATGTTAGAAGCAACTGGTGAAACGTTATATATGACGGCAATCGCAGCTCTTGCTACATTTGTTTTAGGACTAATTTTAGGATTGTTACTCTTTATGACAGCGAAAGATAATTTATGGGAAAACAAATCGGTTAACACGGCGATTGGAGCGTTCGTAAACATTTTCCGCTCGATACCGTTCATCATTTTAATCATTTTATTAATCCCATTCACAAAGATTCTGCTTGGAACAATTCTTGGAGCGAGTGCAGCACTGCCAGCTTTAATTATTGGAGCGGCACCGTTTTACGCGAGAATGGTTGAAATTGCACTTCGCGAAATTGATAAAGGTGTAATTGAAGCTTCAAAAGCAATGGGAGCAAAAACAAGCACTATTATTTTGAAAGTATTAATTCCAGAATCGTTACCAGCATTAGTATCTGGTATTACGGTTACAACAATCGCTTTAGTAGGCTATACAGCAATGGCGGGGGTTGTTGGTGCTGGTGGCCTTGGAACACTTGCTTATTTAGAAGGATTCCAGCGAGGAAATAACGATGTAACAATCGTTGCGACAATTTGTGTATTACTAGTGGTATTTTTCATTCAGTGGATTGGTGATAGTGTAACGACTCGAATAGATAAACGATAATAAAAACAGGAGGATGTTTCAAATGAAAAAATTATTACTTACAGCACTTATTTCAACTTCTATTTTTGGGTTAGCTGCTTGTGGCGGGAAAGATAAAGATGAAAAGAAACTAGTTGTGGGAGCTTCTAACGTGCCGCACGCTGAAATTTTAGAAAAGGCAAAACCGTTACTTGAGAAAAAAGGAATTGAATTAGAAGTGAAAAAGTTCCAAGATTACGTGTTACCAAATAAATCGTTAGCGGATAAGGATTTAGATGCAAACTACTTCCAGCACATTCCGTATTTAGAAAAAGAAATGAAAGATAAAAAATATGATTTTGAAATAGCAGGGAAAATTCATTTGGAACCAATTGGTGTATATTCTCAAAAATATAAGAGCTTAAAAGAACTTCCAGACGGGGCGACAATTATTATGAGTAATTCCGTTACTGACCATGGACGTGGTTTAGCAATTTTACAAAAAGAAGGAATTTTAAAAATTAAAGACGGAGTAGATCCAGTTAGTGCAACTCCAAAAGATATTGCAGATAATCCGAAAAACTTAAAGTTCAAAACGGATATCGAGCCTGGCTTGTTACCACAAGTGTATAACAATAAAGAAGGCGACGCTGTTTTAATTAACTCGAACTATGCAATTGATGCGAAATTAAATCCAGAAAAAGATGCAATTGCAATTGAAGGTGATGATTCTCCATACGCAAACGTATTAGTGGTTCGTAAAGGTGATAAAGATAAAAAAGGGATTAAAGAGCTTGTAGAAGTATTGCATTCTAAAGAAATCGAAGACTTTATTAATAAAGAATATAAAGGAGCGGTTGTTCCTGTAAAAGAATAATTGCTGAAAAGAGCTGGTGTATGCCAGCCTTTTTTATAACTACATAACTATAGGGGAGAAGGGGACATCAGATGAAAAAGATTCTATTGTCAGTTGTTACAGCGCTGTCTGTATTTACATTAGCTGCTTGCGGAGGGAAAGAAGAGAATAAGCTTGTTGTGGGAGCTTCTAACGTGCCGCATGCTGTTATTTTAGAAAAGGCACAGCCGATACTAGAGAAAAAGGGCATTAAATTAGAGATTAAAAAGTTCCAGGATTATGTTTTGCCGAATAAAGCGTTAGCGGATAAGGAAATTGATGCGAACTACTTCCAACACATTCCTTACTTAGATAAAGAAATTCAAGAAAAGGGATATAAAATTGTAAACGCAGGAAAAATCCATTTAGAGCCAATGGGCATTTATTCTAAGAAGTATAAAAGTTTAAAAGAATTGCCAGATGGCGGAACAGTTATTATGAGTAATAACGTAGCGGAGCGTGGCCGTATGCTCGCATTGTTACAAAAAGGTGGCGTTATTAAATTAAAAGACGGTGTAGATGTTGTTAAAGCAACAGTAAAAGATGTTGTAGAAAACCCGAAAAACTTAAAGTTTAAAACAGATGTAGAACCTGGACTTTCACCGAAGTTATATGAAAATAATGAAGGTGATGCTTTATTTATTAATTCAAACTATGCAATTGATGCGAAGTTAAATCCAACAAAGGATGCAATTGCGATTGAAGGATCAGACTCTCCGTATGCAAATATTATTGCAGTTCGTAAAGGTGACGAGAAGAAAAAAGAAATTAAAGAATTAGTAGAAGTATTGCATTCAAAAGAAATTCAAGACTTTATTAATAAAGAATATAAAGGTGCTGTACTTCCGGTAAGTGAATAAACACAAGGAAAGGACTGGAAAATTACCAGTCCTTTTTTCTTTATATAAATAAGAAGAAAGGTGTATCATATAAAGATGCAAGGGAAATACTTATATACATTTGTGAAAAAATTGTTACTTTTTTTCGTCGTTTGCGATATCATTTTATTTGATATAAAATTAGAATGAGAATAAAATGAGAATATGAACGTTTTAGGAATTTTTAAAATGTATATATAGGATTAATGGAGGTATTGAGATGGCTGGTTCTACATTAACGGTTAAAGACTTACACGTATCAATTGACGGCAAAGAAATTTTAAAAGGTGTAAACCTTGAAGTAAAAGGTGGAGAAATCCACGCAATTATGGGACCTAACGGAACAGGTAAATCAACTTTATCTTCTGCAATTATGGGTCACCCAAAATATGAAGTAACAGAAGGTAGCATCATCATCGACGGTGAAGATGTATTAGAAATGGAAGTAGATGAGCGCGCACAAGCAGGTCTATTTCTAGCAATGCAATATCCAAGTGAAATTAGCGGAGTAACAAACGCTGACTTCTTACGTTCTGCAATTAACGCACGTCGTGAAGAAGGCGATGAAATTTCTCTTATGAAATTTATCCGTACTTTAGATAAAAACATGGAATTCCTAGAAATGGATCCAGAAATGGCACAACGTTACTTAAACGAAGGTTTCTCTGGTGGAGAGAAAAAACGTAACGAAATTCTTCAATTAATGATGATTGAGCCAAAAATCGCAATCTTAGATGAAATCGACTCAGGTCTTGATATCGATGCATTAAAAGTTGTATCTAAAGGTATTAACCAAATGCGCGGCGAAGAGTTCGGTTGCCTAATGATTACGCATTACCAACGTTTATTAAACTACATCACTCCAGACTTCGTTCACGTTATGATGAACGGTCGTATCGTTAAATCTGGTGGCCCTGAGCTTGCACAACGTCTAGAAGCTGAAGGTTACGACTGGATTAAAAAAGAATTAGGTATTGAAGACGAAACAGCAGAGCAAGAAGCGTAAGAGAGGAGCATAAACATGACAATCGGTACATTACCTTTCGATCAAGAAACAATCCGTCAGCGCGCAAGCGAAGTAAACGAAGCTGCTTGGTTGACTGAGTTCCGCTTACAAGCTCTTGCACAAGCAACTGAACTTCCAATGCCAACGCCTGATAAAACGAAAATTGAAAAATGGGACTTTATCGGAAAAGGCGACGCTGCTAAGCAAGAGCCTGTAAGTTCTTTAACAGAGCTTCCAGAAGCAGTGAAAAACTTAATCGATGAAAATAACAGCGTATTAGTACAACGTACTGGTACAACTGCATTCGTTTCTTTAGCAGACGAAGCAAAAGAAAAAGGTGTTATTTTTACAGACATCGTAACAGCTGCAACAGAGCATGCTGAACTATTACAAAAGTATTTAATGAAAGACGGCGTGAAGGTAGACGAGCATCGTTTAACTGCACTTCATGCTGCATTAATCAACGGCGGTGCATTTGTATATGTTCCGAAAAACGTTGTTCTTGAAACTCCACTTCAAGCTGTATTCTTAGTAGACGGCGAAGAAGCTAACGTATATAACCACGTATTATTCGTAGCTGATGCGAACAGTACTGCAACTTATGTAGAAAACTACGTTGCAAATGAAAATGCTAAAGGTATTGCAAATATCGTAGCAGAAGTAATCGTGGAACAAGGCGCACAAGTGAAATTTGGTGCGGTTGATCTATTAGCAAAAGACGTAACAACTTACGTTAACCGCCGCGGTGTTGTTGGACGCGACGGCCGCATTGATTGGGCTCTAGGCCTTATGAATGACGGAAACACAATTTCAGAGAACGTTACGAATTTAATGGGCGACGGATCATATGCTGATACAAAAACAGTAACAATTGGTCGTGGTAACCAAACACAAAACTTTACAACTAAAGTTGTTCACTTCGGTAAACACTCTGAAGGTTGGATTTTAAAACACGGTGTACAAAAAGATAGTGCAACATCTATCTTTAACGGAATTGGTAAGATTGAACACGGTGCATCTAAATCAAATGCACAACAATCTTCTCGCGTTCTTATGTTAGATGAAAAGGCTCGCGGTGATGCAAACCCAATTCTTTTAATCGACGAAGATGATGTAATGGCAGGTCACGCAGCTTCAGTAGGCCGCGTAGATCCGTACCAATTATACTACTTGATGAGCCGTGGTATTCCAAAACGCGAAGCAGAACGTTTAGTCATCCATGGATTCTTAGCACCTGTAGTAAATGAGCTTCCAATTGAAGGAGTAAAAGCACAGCTTGTTGAGGTAATTGAAAGGAAAGTTCGCTAATGAATATTCATGAAATACGCAAACAGTTTCCAATTCTTGATCAAAAAGTGAACGGCAAACAACTTGTATATTTCGATAGTGCAGCAACTTCTCAAAAACCAATTCAAGTCATTGAAACGTTAGAACGTTACTATAAAGAATATAATTCTAACGTGCATCGCGGTGTTCATACGCTCGGTACGAAAGCTACCGACGCGTATGAAGGTGCACGCGAGAAAGTTCGCAAGTTTATTAACGCGAAATCAATGGAAGAGATTATTTTCACGCGCGGAACGACAACTGCATTAAATACAGTAGCGGCTAGCTATGGTCTTGAAAATGTAAAAGAAGGCGATGAAATCGTTATTTCTTACATGGAACACCATAGTAACATCATTCCGTGGCAACAAGTTGCGAAGAAAACTGGTGCAACTTTAAAATACCTTCCGCTTCAACCAGACGGTACAATTTCTTTAGAAGATGTTCGTCAAACAGTTACACCGAATACAAAAATCGTTTCTATTATGCAAGTATCAAACGTACTTGGAACGATTAACCCTGTAAAAGAAATCGGAGCAATCGCACATGAAAACGGTGCAATCATGATCGTTGATGGAGCACAAAGTGCACCTCATATGAAAGTGGATGTACAAGATTTAAACTGTGATTTCTACGCATTATCTGCTCATAAGATGTGCGGACCTACAGGTATCGGCGTATTATATGGTAAAAAAGAATTGCTGAACAATATGGAGCCAATTGAATTTGGCGGTGAAATGATTGATTTCGTAGATTTACAAGAATCTACTTGGAAAGAGCTTCCGTGGAAGTTTGAAGCAGGTACACCGATTATCGGTAATGCAATCGGACTTGGTGCGGCAATTGATTTCCTAGAAGAAATCGGTCTTCATAATATTGAAAAGCATGAACATGAATTAGCGCAATATGCTTTAGAAAGACTATCAGAAGTAGATGGCGTTACAATTTATGGTCCAAAGCATCGCGCTGGTCTTGTTACATTTAATATTGAAGACGTACATCCTCATGATGTAGCAACTGTATTAGATGTAGAAGGCATTGCGGTTCGCGCAGGACACCACTGTGCACAACCGCTTATGAAGTGGCTGAAAGCTTCTTCTACAGCACGTGCGAGCTTCTATTTATATAATACAAAAGAAGAAATTGATACATTTGTTGAATCACTAATCAAGACAAAGGAGTATTTCACAAATGTCATTTAATAATTTAGATACGTTATACCGTCAAGTTATTATGGATCATTATAAGAATCCTCGTAACAATGGCGTGTTAGAAGATAGTGTTACTGTTAACTTGAACAATCCAACTTGCGGCGATCGTATTCAACTTACGATGAAAGTAGAAGAAGGTATTGTACAAGAGGCGAAGTTTGAAGGAGAAGGGTGTTCTATCTCAATGTCTTCAGCTTCGATGATGACACAAGCAGTAAAAGGTAAGAAAATTGAAGAGGCACTTCAGCTTTCTAAAATTTTCTCTGACATGATGCTAGGAAAAGAGTACGATGACAGCATTGATTTAGGAGATATTGAAGCATTACAAGGCGTATGCAAGTTCCCTGCACGTATTAAATGTGCAACATTAGCGTGGAAAGCGTTAGAAAAGGGCTTAAACGAAGATAAGTAATGTTAAAGGTTCCTAAAAACGAGGTTATCTAAGGAGGGACACACCAACATGGCGAAGCAACTGCCAGATATCGGCGATTATAAATATGGTTTCAAAGACAAAGACGTTTCGATTTTCCGTGCTGGACGCGGTTTAACAAAAGAAATCGTTGAAGAGATTTCACGTATGAAAGAAGAACCACAGTGGATGTTAGACTTCCGTTTAAAATCACTGGATAAGTTCTATGAAATGCCAATGCCACAATGGGGCGGCGACTTAAACGACTTAGATTTCGATGAAATTACGTACTACGTAAAACCATCTGAGAAATCTGAGAAGTCTTGGGATGAAGTACCTGAGGAAATTAAAGCGACATTTGATAAATTAGGTATTCCTGAAGCTGAGCAAAAATATTTAGCTGGTGTATCTGCACAGTACGAATCTGAAGTTGTATACCACAACATGAAAGAAGACCTAGAAGCTCTAGGAATCGTCTTCAAAGATACAGATAGCGCATTAAAAGAGAACGAAGATATTTTCCGTGAGCATTTCGGAAAAGTAATCCCACCAACAGACAACAAATTCTCTGCATTAAACTCTGCAGTTTGGTCTGGTGGATCATTCATCTACGTTCCAAAAGGTATTAAAGTGGATACACCACTTCAAGCGTACTTCCGTATTAACTCTGAAAATATGGGACAATTCGAGCGTACGCTTATCATCGTAGACGAAGGCGCACACGTACACTACGTAGAAGGTTGTACAGCACCTGTTTACACGACTAACTCACTTCACAGTGCGGTAGTAGAAATCATCATTAAGAAAGATGCATATTGCCGTTATACAACAATCCAAAACTGGGCGAACAACGTATACAACCTAGTTACAAAACGTGCGGTTTGTGAAGAAAATGCAACGATGGAATGGATTGACGGTAACATCGGATCTAAATTAACGATGAAATACCCAGCAGTTATCTTAAAAGGCGAAGGCGCTCGTGGTTTAACATTATCTATCGCGATTGCTGGTAAAGGCCAACACCAAGATGCTGGTGCGAAAATGATTCACTTAGCACCAAACACGTCTTCAACAATCGTTTCTAAATCGATTGCGAAGCATGGTGGTAAAGTAACTTACCGTGGTATCGTACAATTCGGACCAAAAGCGAAAAACTCTCGCTCTAACATCGAGTGTGACACGTTAATCATGGATAACCAATCTACATCTGATACAATTCCTTACAACGAAATCAAAAACGATTATGTTTCACTTGAACACGAAGCGAAAGTATCGAAAGTATCAGAAGAACAATTATTCTACCTAATGAGCCGCGGTATTTCTGAGCAAGAAGCTACAGAAATGATCGTAATGGGCTTCATCGAGCCATTCACTCGCGAACTTCCAATGGAATACGCAGTTGAAATGAACCGCCTGATCAAGTTTGAGATGGAAGGTTCTATTGGATAATATATGTATGAAGAAAGCGCCCTGCTATGCAGGGCGCTTTTTTATGTTGTGCTTGATTGGGTTCAGTTTAGGTCAGTTCAGTTCAGGGCAGGCTGGGCTATCCAGTCGGTGTTTAACTAAATATATCGACTTATCAACAAATTACGACAGGAAGAACAGGCTGTATACCCCGAACCTATATCGTATCCACCTTATCCACAGATTTAATACGCTCCCAAATATGTTTCATCCCAATGAAAGAACCATACCCAATTAAAGCACCTAACATATTCAATATAATGTCATCAATATCGAAAACACCAGTAAAAGTAAGGAGTTGTAATGATTCAATTAATAAAATAAACTTAATGAAAATTTTTGATGTCATTTTTACATTGTTTATTTGTTTAAATAATAACGGCAGAAGGAATCCGAATGGGATAAATATGATGACGTTCCCTAATGTATTCATAAGTATGATTTCTATATTATAAGGATCTAGTAAATGAGTAGGATCGAATCCACTTAGATAGCTGATTGTACTTTTAAAAGGAATTAAGTTTATTAATCCACCATGTATAAAGCACCAGTCTCCCGTTTCAAATAAATACTTCAAATCATAAAAGTAAACGGATGACCTCCCTAGCAATAGTTTAAATAATAAAACAAATGAATACGGTAAAAATAATCCCCAGCCAATCCACTGTACATATTTTTGCGTAGAAGATTGCATCGCTTTTTCAATTTCAGTTCCTAAAGTAGAGGCTTCTCCAAAATTTTGAATGGCTAATGTAGTAGCTTCTTCTTCAGATTTTCCTTGATGGAGAAATTCTTGTTTTAAACTTGTAAGATGATCATAAATTTCGAAGTATAGTTCGTCTTTATCAGATTGGGATAAGTTTGTTTTTTGAACGATACTCTTTATGTATTTTTCAATCGTCATTAATTTAAAGCTCCTTTCTGACAAGTTTTAATAAGAGCTGTAACTGAATCCCACGCTGTTAATTTTTCTTCTAAAATTTTCTTGCCGCTCGTAGTAATGTGATAAAATTTTCGTTTCATACCAGTTTCAGATTCACCCCAGTAGGAATTGATTAAATCCTTTTGTTCCAAGCGCTTAAGTGCTGGATAGAGTGTACCTTGGCTCATCGTGTATAGATCATTGCTGTTTTCTTTTAGCTTTTGAATAATTTCATATCCGTACGTATCGTGCTGTTTAATGATGGAGAGCAGTAAAATATCAATACTTCCTTTTAATATCTCTTTATCCATTTTATGGTTCACCACCTTATGATGAGATTGTAACACGACATATGTCGTATTACAAGGTATATATGTAGGGTAATACCCCGTCTAGTATCTATTAAAATATATCAGCGATTATTCAAATATATCGACCACAACTCGTAATATATCGGCGATTATTGCAATATATCGACGATTCGACAAGGGATATCGACTTATCGACAAAGTAAGACAAAAGAAATTCCGTATATACCCCACAACATGTTGTAGGAAAAGAGACCGACTGGAAGTAAGGCAAAGATACTGACAAATCCACTGACAATCTATTGAAAAATCCAATTGAATCCCACCTACCGAACTCTCTGTTAAACTTTTTGACAAATCCCCGGAACCCCAACAAATCCCCGTTCAATCATCTAAAACTCTTCCACACACTAGAAAAAGTTTTCTTATCAAAAAGGACAATCTTTTGCTTTTTCTTATAATGCGAGTACAATGTAAAATAGCAAGAAAAGACGAAAAGTATTTACAGGATTATTGCGTGCGCATAGCGTAAATGGCAGTAAGGAACTGAGAGGAGGTTTTTTCTCTGAATATAAATAAAGAAACAATCATCCATCTTTATCATACAAACGATATACATAGTCATTTTGAAAATTGGCCGCAAATTTCTCGGTTTGTACAAGGGGAGAAAAAGCGAAGACAGGAAGCGGGAGAGACCGTCTTGACGGTTGATATCGGCGATCATGTGGATCGTTTTCATAGTATTTCGGAAGCGACGAATGGACTTGGCAATACGAAGCTTTTGAATGAGGCGTTATATGATTATGTAACGATCGGAAATAATGAAGGAATTACGTTAGCGAAGGAGCATTTGAATCGTCTATATGATGATGCTGGATTTGAGGTGCTCGTTGCGAATTTATTTGAAAAAGAAGGGGTACGTCCAGCGTGGGCAAAGCCTTATAAATTACATACAACGACAGATGGGATTACGATTGCCTTTATCGGGTTAACGGTAGCTTATCCAGAGTTTTATCATATGCTCGATTGGCATATTGAAGATCCACTTATCCATTTAGAGTCTATTTTAGAAGAAGTGCGAGATGAGGCTCATATTACGGTTGTCCTTTCTCATCTTGGAAAAAGCATGGATGAGTATATGGCAGAGCATTATGATATAGATGTTATTTTAGGTGCACATACGCACCATTTATTTGAGCGTGGCATTCTTATGAATAATACTTTACTTTGTTGTTGTGAAAAGTGGGGACGTTACGTTGGGCACGTTCAGCTTACTGTGGATAAAGAGACGAAGAAGCTGTTGAAAAAGGACGGTAGAGCGATTAAGACAGAACGTTTAGGTGCTTATAGCAAACCGTTATCCACAATTGAAGTGCTACAGGAAGAAAGTAAACAGATTATGGCCGAGCCTGTCGTTCATTTAAAGGAAGCATTACCGGTCAATTGGTTTCAGGAGACATCATTTTCGCACATGTTAGCAAGTGCGCTGAAAACGTGGTGCGGTGCAGAAATTGGAATGGTGAACGCTGGTGTGCTATTAGAGGGATTAAATGAAGGTGTTGTGACGCGCGGAGATATTCACAGAATTTGTCCACATCCAATTAATCCATGTTTATTAAAAGTGCCGGGGAAAACGTTAAGAGAAGTTATTTTGAAAGCACGTCGCCCGAATATGGAGAACCTTGAGGTAAAAGGATTCGGATTTCGTGGAAAAGTGATGGGGAAAATGATTTACGCTGGTGTCGAAGTCATTCCAGATATGATTCCTGGGAATAAAATTTTACTGGAAGATGTATTGATTAATGGGGAATCGCTGGAATTAGATCGTATATATACGGTAGGAACGATTGATATGTTTACATTCGGATACTTATACCCAGAGCTATCCACACTTTCTGACAAACAATATTATATGCCAGAGTTACTCAGAGATGTGTTAACAGACGTGTTGATAACTCATACATCTTCCGTCAAACTATAGGCTAGTTAACTTGTAACACTCATTTTTCTCTTGTCATACAGATAAGAAAGAGAGGAGTGTGGACTATGGTTAATGTGGAGCCAATTATAATCGATAATTATACGTTTATTGCGGTTAGCGTCAAACTTCCAAAGACAAATTTGCTAGCTGTAATGAGCGATAAAGGATATATTATGTGCGGTGCATTAGATGTAGGTCTTTTAAATGAGAAGTTAGGTGATCGAGGAATTATTGCTGGCCGTGCGGTTGGTGTAAGAACGATTGAACAACTTCTTGAAGCGCCGCTAGAATCAGTAACGATTGAGGCCGAAGCATTAGGTATTACGGCAGGCACAATCGGAAAAGAAGCATTATTAAAAATGAGATAAGCATATATCGTCCCTCCTTCTTGCATAGAAATGATATAAGAAGGAGGTTTTTTTTATGAGTATATTTCGTTCGAAAAATTCGCGGTTTCGAAGGGGACCAATTTCCTTTCGGCACATACTGCTTATGTCGTTTATTCTTTTTGTCATATTACTCGTGCAAGGATTATGGATTGTGAATAAAAGCATTCAGCCGACATTACTTAAATATGGGGAAGTAGAGACGCATAAAATGGCGACAGCGGTTATGACGAAGGCGGTAAAAGATAGAATTAATGAAGGGTTTGATGTCGATTCATTAATGAAAGTACAAAATGATAAAAACGGGAAAGTATCCACAATTAATTTAAATACAAAGCAAGTAAATGAAATCGTAACGTCAACGACCACATACATAGAAAAATATTTACAGCAAGTAGAACAAGGTGATTTGAAGGGGCTAGGTATTTCTGAAAAAAATGGAGCAACGATGGCAGTTCCTTTTGGTCGTGTAACGGATAATGCGCTTCTTGGAAATATAGGACCCGATATTCCAATTGATTTTACGACGATTGGTCATGTGAATACGGATATTAAACAAAAAATTGAACCGCACGGGATCAATACGACAGCGATTCAAATTATTATGGAGATGGAAGTCACGTTGCAAGTGATTATTCCATTTCATACGAAAGAAATAAAGGTAAAACAAGATGTTCCGATTGCAACGCGTATTGTTCAAGGGGAAGTGCCTACTTATTATGGAAGTGGGAGTGTTGTTGTACCTGATAAAAAGAAAACGGATAGTTAGCCGAATTAAAAAAATAACCGTAGCAATATGCTACGGTTATCGTTTTGTATTCGTGCGTTCTTTTCGCTCCCAAAGACTTAAATGCATGTATGGATCGAAAGCCCATTCTGTATAACCATTGTCTTTATACATACCGAAATGTAGGTGGGGCGGGAATTTTCCAGCTGTGCCGGGAGGGCCGTAACCGGTGCTACCGACAAATCCGATTACTTTTCCTGGTTCGACAATTTGTCCAAGCTGTATTTCTTTTGAGAATCCGCCTAAATGAGCGTAATAATGGTAATTATTATGAAGGTCGCGAATACCGATGCGCCATCCGCCAAGACGGTTCCAGCCTTTTGTTTCAATAATGCCATAGCAAGTAGATCTTACTGGTACACCATAGCCTGCAAAAATATCGGTTCCTTCATGAACTCTCCTTCCCCCAAAACTTCTTCCAGCACCGAAAGTACTACGGTAGCTATGATCACTACGAATCGGAAGAGGAAAAGCATTTCCTTCTAAATTAATACGTCCGTAATGTTTATAAATTTGGGCGTATTCGGTAATTAATTCAACTGTTTTCGCACGTCTATAATATTCCCAAAGCATAATGTGAACACGGTCTTCGGACGTTCCTTGTTTCTTTAAAATTGTCGCTGCTGTATGCAGAAGATCACGGTCGTTATTTGCGTTTGCAAATCCATCTTTGTCACCATCTAAACCCAATCCGCCAAATAGAGAAATTGTATGGGGGAGAGTGTCGTTACCATTAACGGGTCCAGCCCATATTTCTGATTTGAAATAAAGGGAAATGATGGCATCTGGTTTTTTCGGAATATCTTTTCTTACGCTCCGTATATTTCTTTCGTATTGATCCATTGCAGCTAAGTAATACCACGGAATGCGTGAAGATTGCTCGGTTTCTTTATATAGTGCCATGCGCTTTTCGTATATGCTTTGCTGATTATCTTCACCGTAAGCGATGTTTTGGTGGAGAAGAAAGCAAATCGAAAGCAAAAGAGAAATTTTTCGAAGCATGAAATAGACTCCTTTCACAACATCACTCTTTTTAGTGTGGGATATACGGAGTATTTCATTATAGGGAACGATTGGAAAAAATCTTAGAATCTTCATTTGAGCAAATCGCTTTCATACGTTAGAATAGATATGTTACATTGAAAGAAGCGAACACGGTAAACTATTTCATATTGTGCGGAGTTGATAACCATGACAAAACAAACAGAATATAAGCGCAAGCCCGAATGGTTGAAAATTAAGTTAAACACGAATGAAAACTATACAGGCTTAAAGAAAATGATGCGTTCTAAGAATCTTCATACAGTTTGTGAAGAAGCGAAATGTCCGAATATTCATGAATGCTGGGCTGTAAGGAAAACAGCAACATTTATGATCTTAGGTGCGGTTTGTACACGTGCTTGTCGTTTTTGTGCGGTTAAAACAGGATTACCAACTGAGCTTGATTTACAAGAGCCAGAACGCGTAGCAGATTCTGTAGTACAAATGGGCTTAAAGCACGTTGTTATAACAGCGGTTGCACGTGATGATTTAAAGGACGGGGGAGCAGCTGTTTTTGCTGAAACAGTACGCGCTGTTCGTCGCAAAAATCCATTTACGTCAATTGAAGTATTACCATCTGATATGGGTGGGGTAGAAGAAAACTTAAAAATGTTAATGGATGCAAAACCAGATATTTTAAACCATAACATTGAAACAGTACGTCGATTATCTAACCGAGTTCGCGCTAGAGCAAAATATGACCGTTCATTAGAGTTTTTACGTCGAGCGAAAGAAATGCAGCCTGATATTCCAACTAAATCGAGCATTATGGTGGGCTTAGGTGAAACGAGAGAAGACTTAATTGAAGCAATGGATGACTTACGTGCAAACAATGTGGATATTTTAACTCTTGGACAATACCTACAACCATCTAAGAAGCATTTACCAGTTCTTAAATATTATCCACCAGCAGAATTTGCAGAGCTTAAAGAAATTGCACTTAGCAAAGGCTTTAGCCACTGTGAAGCTGGCCCACTTGTGCGTTCTTCTTACCATGCGGACGAGCAGGTTCGTTCTGCAAAAGAAAAAACAGCAGAAGCAAAATAATGAAAAAAGAGAGCTAATCATTAGCTCTCTTTTTGTTTATATTCTAAAACAGTATTTGGGCATGTTAATAAGATTTTCTTTAATTCCTCTGTGGATAATTCAATTGTAAATTCAGGTACACCAGGTGTAATTAAAATTTTATCGTAAGCATAAATAGCACTATCCACAATAATCGTTACATTTTGTGAATAACCGAAAGGAGCTACACATCCTGGAGTACAGCCTGTTTCTTCTCTTAGCTCATCAGGAGAACAGAGAGATAAGCTTTCTCCTGTTATTTCTTTCATCTCTCCTCGGTTGAGCCTTGTACCCTCTAACGTAAAAAATACGTAATAATCTCCAGACTTTGATTTTAAAAATAAGCTTTTACTTGGAGTGCCGTGTAAGCCAAGCCTTTCACGTACGATACGATCTGTTTCATAATCGAGTACTGGTTCGTGTTCAAACTTTTCGTAAGAAGCATTTGTTTTATGTAGTAAAGCAAGTACATCTTCGTACATATGGAGTGATACCCCTTTCTATTGTTAGTACAGTTTCTTCTCGTGGCGTCAACTGAATGTGTTGGAAAGAGATATTACTTGGACGGTGCTTCCCATAATCGTTTTAGGATACATTGTTTATCGAGTGTAATTTCGTAAATATCAGGATTCGTTAAAGCTCTCCATTCAATAAAGCCGATCGTATGATCAAAGTGCTTTAAAATGAGCGTCAGTAAGTTGCCGTGTGTAACAAGTAGTGTTGTAGTATGGTTTAACTTTAAAACGTCTTGGATAAGTGATATAGCACGATCCGTCGCTTGTTTTGTTGACTCTCCGCCTGAAAAGGCAATATCTATATTTGTAAAAGTAGATTCTAGTTTTTGCAACCAATCATCCATTGGAACGTCGCTTAATATGCGTTCAGCTAATCGTTCATCTTCTTGGATAGACAAGTTAGCTTGAAGCGCATAGGGCCGAATTGAATCGATAGCTCGCACAAATGGGCTTGAAATAATATGATCTATTTGTGATTGGTTTTCTAAGAGGAATGTAGCAAGAGTGTTTGCTTGATTTTTTCCTGCAATCGTTAATTCGGCATCACGTTCTTGTCCAGTTGCTGAACAATGTCGTATTACAATCAATTTCTTCATAATTCATCCCCATCTTTCAAGTTGACGCTATATACTTCGACAAATGTGGGAAAAATTCCTTTTTATTGGAAACGGCATATTGATTTAAATATGTGGAAAAGTAATGTGGATAAATGAACATTTGAGGTGTAATGATGAAAAAAATGATATGTATTATATTCGGTCTTTGTTTTTTTATACACTTGTCCACAACATATGCAGAAGCCAATCAAAAATTAAATTATCCAAGCGATCGAAATAAATCGTTTGTGAGTGAGGATGTGTTTTACGAACAGTTAGATAAGAAAATCTATAAAGAATACAACAATGCAGCATATAGCGTTCGAAAAAAGATTTTATTTAAAGAAGTGCCTGATGAAGAATTTTCTTTCCTACAAAAAACAGCCGCGGGTTGTCGGAGTAGTGTGGTGTTTCAAGATTCTTTTATTCACCCTGATCGCCAAGTTTATTTTTTCGCTTCCTTTTCTCAAAATGAAGTAGACGAATTTCGTAAGTACATTGTTATAGATGCAGAAACAAAGAGGGAGTTGCAAGCGGGAAAAAGCTATCGTCATTATGATAATCCATATAAAAAACAACCCACCAACTGGTGGGTTGTTTTTACGCCGGTAAACTCATTAATTTCTCTTTCATTTTACGAATAAGAATGACAGCACCAATTGTGAAGAGAAGGGTAATTCCTTCTGCAACAAAGATGTTAATTGTTTTTGTTTGATAAAGTGCCGCGAAAAAGTCTACAAATGCGTGGAATAATATAGCGTAAACAAGGAAGATATATTTCTTCTGTTTTACTGCGTATAAGACAAGCATTGTAAAGGCAATTTGCAATACAAGAGCCATAATTCTTTCCAAGCTGCCAAGGAAGTATAAATAAGCAGGTTGTTCTATTAACATATCCTTTACAAGATTTAATTGTGGTAGTTTTTCTGCCATTTGAGCGAAGCTACCATTGTTAATAGCATTAGCGAATATAAGTGTCTGCAATGCGGAGAATCCGCCAACTAAAATGGATTCAATCCCGCCATGACCAATTCCATAAGCGAAGCCATCTTTATATTCTAGATATTTTTTTAGTAGGAAGAAGAAGGCAACGAAGCGTCCTAATTCTTCAAAAATACCAGCAGTTAGTCCGCCATAAATTGCAAAGACAAACGGATTTTCTAAAAATGGAGCGATTGCTGGATTACCACGCATAAATAGGTGGAACGGTGTTTCGAGAATTTGGGTAAATCCAATAAAGATAAGAACACCAACGCCGACCACTTTCCAATTAATATTATATTTTTTACGGAAATAAACGAGTACAATAATTGGGACCAGAACCGAAACAACGAGTTGAAATATGATGCTGGCAATTACAGTATTTGAAACCATACTTTCACCGCTTTCTAATATATGTACATATCTATTATGCATGAAATATGGGAGAGATGAAACTTTTAACAAAAAATGAATTTACTTATTGACTCTAACGTTGCGTCATACTTTATCGTATGTATTAAGGGGGAGATACACATGACAATGAAGGTAAAAGAAGTAGCTAATTTAGTTGGAATTAGTGTGCGCACACTTCATCATTACGATGAAATTGGGTTATTAACCCCAGACGAGACGACAGAGTCTGGATATCGTCTGTATTCCAATGAAAATTTAGAGACATTGCAGCAAATTTTATTTTTTAAAGAACTAGGCTTCCCTTTAAAGAAAATTAAAGAAATTATCATGAGTCCATCATTTGACCATGAAGAAGCACTGCAGCTTCATAAGAAAATGCTTCTTGAAAAACGTGCCAGATTAGATAAGGTGATTGCGACAATTGATAAAACAATTCAGCATACAAAAGGAGAGATTGAAATGACGCATAAAGAGAAATTTGAAGGCTTCGATTTCAGCCATAATCCGTACGAAGAAGAAGCGCGTGAACGATGGGGAGACGCAGCTGTAGATAAAGCGAATGAATACGCGAAAGGTATGTCAAAAGACAATCAAGAAGAGTTTAATACTATTTATAGAAATTTGGCGGCGCTTAGACACGGCGCACCAGATTCTAAAGAGGCACAAGAAGCAATTGGAGTATGGTACGATTACTTGCAAAACTTTGGAGAATATTCATTAGATGCTTTTAAAGGACTCGGTCAAATGTACGTCGCTGATGAGCGCTTCACGAAAAATATCGATAAGTTTGGTGAAGGTTTAGCACAGTTTATGTGTGATGCGATGGAGGTTTATGCGGATCGTAAGAAATAGTAAAGAAGGTGGAGGTTTTCTCCACCTTCTTTATTTTTTAATCATATCATTCGAAGTCTGATCCCCCGTATTGTTCAAATGAGGATTTTTGCTCATTTCTCGCTTTAGCATGTCGAGGCTCTGTGTATATTCTGTATCATTTAAGCTACCTGATTGAAGGCCTTGAATTTGAGAAATCAACTTTTGGTCTGTTGATACATATGCTTTATAATAGCGAGGGACGATGGACAAAGCAGCTTTATATACTTGATCTGCTACGAGTTTTGGATCCGTTGTGTTTGCACGGTATACAACAAATACTTCATCATCGGTAACGAGCGTAGCAGCGTTTGTAACGTCAGGAAGTTTGACTGTCATGCTTGTAATCATTTCAGCGACTTTCTCACGGTTAATGGCTCCTACTTGTTTGTTAGATACTTCATGTTTTTGTTTAGATGAATAACCGACTCTCGTTAATCTTGTATTTGTATTTTCCGTATGATACATGTCGTTTTTATTGGAAACAAGAACACGACTTCCTTCTTCACGTTCCATTTCGGCTTTATTAGATGATTGACAGCCTGCGAATAAGGAAAGAGTGAGGAGAGAGAGTATAATTTGTTTTTTCACGATGTATCACCTCCTTCTCCATAGCATGCACTAATTTTCAATTTTTTGTATTTGAAATTGTTGGTTGGTATGCTTTGTGATACGATAAAAAGAAGAATGCTTAGAGAGGAAGTTAATGATGGAGCAAAAGCAAGAGCAAGAGATGCATGCTACGGTGAGCATTAATAATGTGCAGTACGAAGTAATTAAAAACTTTCGTGACGGTTTTAGTGAAGAAGCATTTAAAGAGCGTTATGCAGAAATTTTAAATAAATATGATTATATCGTTGGGGACTGGGGTTATGAGCAACTTAGATTGCGCGGTTTCTTTGATGATAGTAATCAACGTTCGACATATGATACGAAAATTAGTACGTTAACGGAGTATTTATACGAGTACTGTAACTTCGGTTGTGCACACTTCGTATTACGAAAAGTGAAGAAATAAAAAAATCCTCTTACGATTGTAAGAGGATTTTTTTATACTTGCTCACAAACAAATTGAAATAGAATCGCCTTCAGAAAGTATTGCATTTGGTTTCATTTGTTGTCCGTTCAATTGAATATCCCCATTTTTAATTTTATCCACAATGAGTGTACGGCTCCAGTCGGAAATATATGTGGATAAAGCTTTATCGATTCGGTGGGAACCGAAAACGATATCTAATACGATTGTAATTTCAGCTACGCCACTTTCTTTATGATGTGTAATGGAAATGGTAGTAGTTGTTTCTGTTTGACCTTGCTTATTCATGTCGACTGTTTCCACATGATCAGTAAATGATTTATAAATACGAAGTTTTTGGTTCCACGTATGATCTTTCGGACATTTATAAATAGCAAAACGATATATATTTTTTCCGTTGGCATTATGTCTACGAATATTCGTGTCAGTAAATAGGGTAGTGCGTCTGCAATTTTTACAATACTTTTCAATTGTACCTTGTTCATTTTCATATAAACTCCAAGAAAGTTGTACTTTCTGCATTTTCCTTCACCTCTTATAGTAGTGGTAAAGGAACGTAATACAGCTATTTGGATATCTTGTAGTATGAAGACATGAGAAATAGACAAAAATAAAAGGAGGTTCCCCAAAGAGGAACCTCCGTAAACATCATACTACAGATGCGTTACGTTCCTTGTAATGGGAATGGGCAGACTACTCCCTTGAAAAAGCACGGTGCTTTTTTGGGAGTAATGCTATCCAATTGCTGGTCCATTACAAAGCAAATGTCGGCATACGTAGATAACGTCCTTTCTATCCAAATAGATTTATTCTTAATTATAACATAAGGGTTTGAAAATTCAAAATACTTACAGTGAAAAAACACCAGCTAAAACAGCTGGTGTCTACGATAAATTATATAAGTTCAAATAAAAATGAGCGTAATTCTTCTGCAATTTCTTCAGTCATAGAAAATGCATGCTCTAAGTAGCCTGGTTCGTTTAAATCGTCAGGACCGATGATTGCAAATCTATTGCGCTGCATATCAAGGACAATTGTTTTACCGTAATGACGATCGGAGTATAAAAGCGCTAAATCATGACGCTCATTTTCTCCCATAAAGCTAACGAAACGAGTTCTTGTAGCGACTGTATCGTCGTACAGAAAGAAACGTTCTTCCATACACATGGCTCCTTTATTAAATATCTAAGTTTAAGTGTGGTTTATGATCTAAATGGTGATGCGTTTTAATGAATCGTACCGTTCTTGTTTTGTAACGCATAACGATAGAATATGTTTCAGCTAAATCTCCGCCAAGGAATTTAACACCGTCTAATAACTCACCAGTAGATACACCAGTTGCTGAGAAGATTGCATCATCCCCAGATACTAAGTCATCTAACATAAGAAGTTGACGAGGATCTTCTAATCCCATTTCACGACAACGAGCTTCTTCTTCTTCGTTCATTGGAACTAAGCGAGCTTGCATTTCACCTTCAAGGCATTTTAATGCTGCTGCAGAAATAACACCTTCTGGAGCACCGCCAATACCTACGAATAAATCAATACCCGTTCCAGGTAGTGCTGTTGCGATTGACGCACCAACATCACCATCACCAAATAATTTTACGCGTGCACCTTTTGCACGAACACGGTCAATAATATCTTGATGACGTTCACGTTCTTGCACGATAACTGTTAGATCGCGAATCTTTTTATTGTTAGCTTCTGCTACAATTTCAATTGTTTTTTCAATTGGATCATCTAAGCTAATTTTACCAGCTGCTTTTGGACCAACCGCGATTTTTTCCATGTACATATCAGGAGCATGAAGAAGGTTTCCTTTATCTGCGATTGCGATAACTGCCATTGCATTTGCAAGACCTTTTGCAACGATGTTTGTACCTTCTAATGGATCAACGGCGATGTCTACTTCTGGACCGTTACCTGTTCCTAGTTCTTCACCAATATACAACATCGGTGCTTCATCAAGTTCTCCTTCACCAATTACAACTGTACCTGCCATGTTTACTGAATCAAACATATCACGCATTGCTGTAGTTGCTGCATCATCTGCTTCGTTTTTCTTTCCGCGGCCCATCCACTGTGCGGATGCTAATGCTGCTGCTTCTGTTACACGGACAATTTCTAGTGCGAGTTCACGTTCCAAGATTCCATTCCTCCAATTTCAAAAATCATACAAATATAACTATAACAAATAACGGAGAAAAGGTGAATTCGAAAAATTGTCGATTTTTTCAGAAGAAAGCGTTACAATTAAAATGTAAATGCTTTAATTTCCAGGTAGGTGACATTCATGTATTTTGTAGACAGAAAGAAAATAGAACAAATGCTAGTATGTTTAGAACGAGCAACAAGTACATTTCAAGAGAAAAAGATATATGAAACCGAGTTTGAATTTTACGCATTAGAACGTATAGCCCATCTAATTATTGATTGTGTATTAGATGTAGGGAATGCGATGATTGATGGATTTATTATGCGCGATCCAGGAAGTTATGAAGATATTATCGATATTTTGATGGACGAGCGAGTGATAAGTGCAGAAGAGGGACAAGGAATGAAAGAAATTATCCTTCTTCGAAAAATGCTTACGCAAGATTATATTCAAATGAATCATGATGAATTATATAAGACGATTCAAAAACATATTGCAGTGGTAGAGAAATACCCAGCAAATATTCGCAGTTATTTAGAGAAGGAATTAGGACCTGTATCTGCATTTGTACCAGAATAATTATGCTTATAAGATCCCCGGGACTGCCTTTTGGGGATCTTATATTGTATGTGAGAAAGTAAAGGGAAAAGGGAGAAGGGTTAAGCATGGGGGAAGCACGTACGACGAAAGATGAAATTGTACAATTGTTGAAAGTTAAGGGAGAGCACACAGTAGCGGAACTAGCTGACGTTTTAGAGATTACAGAAATGGCGATCCGAAGACATTTAAGTAATCTTGAGAAAGATGGTTTCATTTATTCTAAGATGGTAAGACAACATGTCGGAAGACCAACTTATTTATATGGATTAAGTGAAAAGGGAGAAGATACATTCCCGAAGGAGTATAAGCAATTTGCTATTGATATGCTAGAAGATTTAGCTCGAATGGGTGATGAAAAAATACTTCGTTACGTTTTAACAGAGAGAACGAAGCGAATGGAAGAACAGTTGCAAAAGCGAGTGAGTAATCAAAAGAATTTAGCATATAAAGTGCAAGAGATAGCAGCTATGCAAGAGAAAAATGGTTATATGGTTCAAATAAAGAGAGATGGAGAGAACTCTTTCGTAATTGAAAAACAAAACTGTCCGTTAAAAGAAATTGCAGAGAGATTCCCGCAAGTATGCGAAGATGAAAAAGAGATGTATAATCGTTTATTTGCAGGAGCAGATGTAAAGACGTTAGCAAACATGTGTGAGGGCGATTGTAGTTGTTCTTACCAAGTAAAAGAGAAAAAATGAACGTTATGGGGCGCTTTAAGGTAAAGCGTTTTTTTCTTTTTGAAAAGCGGGTAATATAAAAGTGGTATGATAGGTGAGAACGTTAGCATAGAAGGAGAGACATAATGATGTATAAAGGTTACTTAATTGACTTAGACGGTACGATGTATCGCGGAGAAGAACAAATTGAAGAAGCGAGCGACTTCGTAAAAGCATTAGGAGAGCGCGGCATTCCTTATTTATTCGTTACGAATAATTCAACGCGTAAACCAGAACAAGTGGCAGAAAAACTTGTTCGTTTCGATATTCCAGCGGAAGCAGAGCAAGTATTCACAACGAGTATGGCGACAGCGAACTTCATTTATGAACGTAAACAAGACGCAACTGTATATATGATTGGTGAAGAAGGCTTACATGATGCACTTGTAGAAAAAGGATTTGAACTTGTGGATGAAAATCCTGATTTCGTTGTTGTTGGTTTAGATCGTGACATCACATATGAAAAATTAGCAAAAGCTTGTCTTGCTGTACGTAACGGCGCAACGTTTATTTCTACAAATGGAGACATTGCCATTCCGACTGAGCGCGGATTATTACCAGGTAACGGTTCATTAACATCAGTTGTAGCCGTATCAACAGGCGTAGATCCAATCTTTATTGGAAAACCAGAATCAATCATTATGGAACAAGCTCTAAAAGTGCTGGGCATAGAAAAAAATGAAGCATTAATGGTTGGGGATAACTACGATACAGACATTTTAGCGGGAATAAATGCTGGCATGCATACGCTTCTTGTCCACACTGGAGTCACAACTGTGGAGAAGTTAACAGAATATGAAGTACAACCAACGCAAGTTGTGCATAACTTGACGGAGTGGATTGAGAAGATGTAATGAAGAAAGGCTGTTCCAAATTTGGGAACAGCCTTTTTTTCTGGTTATTTGCGAGCAACCCGATTTGTGTGGGCTAATAATCAGTTGTGAATCGCGTCGATTTTTGTCGGTAAGTCGATATATCTAGAAAATCGCTGATATAATCTGATTTGCGCTGATATATTTAAAAAATCGCTGATATAATTTTATTTAAAACGCACGATTTACTACTTCTTTTACCTCTTCAAGATATTGCTTACGCACACTGTCATCCACAGAAGGAACACTCGTATAGAATGTATGCCCAATTGTTTCAATGCCTGTAAATTCAAAAATACCAACATCTGCTGTTTTCTTCATTGCGTCAAACATACCGCCTGCTGTGTATGCTTCTTTCGAATTTCCCATTGTAGATAATAATAAGCCCTTTTTACCGCTTAATAACTTTTCAATACCGTTTTCACCGTAAGCATAAGCGAAGCCGTGACTAAATACACGGTCAACGTATCCTTTTAAAATAGCAGGAAGACCCGCCCACCAAACTGGGTAAATAAATGTAATGCTATCAGCCCAAGAGATATGCTCTTGTTCTTCTTTAATATCTTCTGGTGTGTTTCCTTGAGAAAATGAGATGAAATCGGAAGCGCCTAATACTGGATTGAAGTTTAATTCGTATAGATCGCGAACGCGTACTTCATGACCTTTTCCTTCTAACTCACGTTTTACAGTTTCTAAAATCGCATGGTTGAAGCTTTCTGTATTTGGGTGTGCATAAACGATTACATGTTTCATTGTTCTTCCTCCTATTTGTGGATATGTGAATAGTTTTTTATTTATGTAACAATTATGGTTACTTCTTTTGCGGAAGTCAAATGATACATATGTATGTATAAAAAGACGGCAAAAATCGTCTTTCTATACCCCACTCATACAAAGAACAAAGAAGACAAATAAAATGATGACAATACCAATGCCAAAGTTAAATACGAGGGTACTATCCATATATGTAACCTCCTTATTTGAAAGTAAAAAGCACTCTAGCCAAGAGTGCTTTTGTATTTTGAGTCTACTTCACAACTTTTAGAAAAAGATTCATGTGTGTAAAGAGTTACACTATTTTATGTATTTATACTTTGAAATGAGTAAGTCCTCGTGAGATATAAAAAAAAGACACTCTTTCGAGTGTCTTTCATGATGACAAAATGTGCCAATTGCTTGAGTTTGATAAGGCGCTAATATCCGTTTTAACGCCTTCTCTTTGATCAAGAAGTGTAGCAACAGCGATTCAAATAAATTGTACCATTTGTTTCATAGGTGTGCGTATGTAATTATGCATATTCCAATTAGAGGGAAATGAGGCGCGAAAAATGAATGAGTATATATAGAATATTTGATTAGGAGAGAGAAGGATGGATATACATAAGTTAACGGTAGCAGAAGCAAATGAGATAAATACGTGGACGTATGAAGAACCTTATGATTTGTATAATTTTTCAGGAGAGGAAGAAGCAATAGAAGAATTATTAGATGGGACGTATTATGGCTGTTGTGACGATAAGGGAGAGTTTATCGGCTATTTTTGTTTTGGGGAAAATGCACAAGTACCAGGGGGAAGAGATGCTCATTTATATGGTGGAGAAGATGTAATTGATATCGGACTTGGCATGAAGCCAGCGTTAACAGGGAAAGGGCTGGGGAACATATTTTTTCAAGCTGGGATAGCCTTTGCAGCGAAAGAATATAAGCCGAAGATGTTTCGACTTAGTGTAGCGACATTTAATACAAGGGCGATTATACTATATAAAAAAATAGGTTTTCAGCAAGGTCCTACTTTTTTGAGTCGGGGAAGAGAATTTATGCTCATGGAATATGAAAGACCGTCAGTATGAAACTGACGGTCTTTCATGTTTTATTCCGAATGCTCAGCTCTATGCGCTAAGCGGCTTGAAGCAGCGGCAGCAATTCCGCCAACGATATCATCAAGGAATGTATGCACCTTTCCAGATGATTTATCATTTAAGAATTCTAAAATACCAGGTTTTAATTTATCGATATATCCAAAGTTCGTGAAACCGATAGAGCCGTACACATTAACGATAGAAAGTGCAATCACTTCATCAATTCCGTATAAGCCTTCATCACGTTTTACGATATCTTGTAACGGCTCACTTAACATTCCTTTTTCAGCAAGGACATCGAGTTCGATACCAGTAATCAGTGCGTTTTGTACTTCACGTTTTGATAATACACGCTCAACGTTATAACGGCATTCTGACATCTCTAAATTTGGATGATATTTTTTTTGAAGAAAATGAACAAGCTCAGCAATATCGTCAATTGTTACACCACGTTCTTGTAATAGTTGTAATGCTCTTTCTTGTAGTTGATTTGATTCTTTCATGTTTATCACCTTTTTTTCTTTTTAGTATTTGTATACGTTTCGTTGCTTTATCATGTGCATAGGAATGAAAGGCGAGCACAAGCTCATATATATAAAGAAAAACCATAGGTGGCGACTGCGATGATTCATCATATTTATGAGCATTATCATATGCATGTTAAAGAATTAATCCCCCTTGGCCCCTATAAAAGCTTTTGGATTCGCAACAAAATTTATGTACTTGTTCCAATTGGAGAAATGGAGGAAGAAGTACTTGTAGAGATGAAAAAGCTCAGTGATTATATGAACCAGCAAGGGGATATAACTGTAGCGACTTTCGTTCCGACTATACACGGGTACTATGTAAGTGAGATAGAAGAACAAAATTACTGCTTATTAAAAGGTATGCGTGCGTTAGAACGACATGCTACATCATTAGGAAGTGAGCTTTCTATATTCCATAAACGAGGTGCATTCTTTCCAGAAGAAATCGAGCAATTAAGCCGCATAGGCGAATGGAAAGCGTTATGGGAAAAAAGGCTCGATCAATTAGAAAAGTTTTGGCAATCACAAGTGATGAACCACCCTACAGACGTATTCGATCAATTGTTTATTGAATCCTTCCCGTATTACTTAGGAGTTGCAGAAAATGCAATTCAGTATGTTGTCGATACAGAGATGGATGATACGCCGCAACTGACTGATGCAGCAACAATTTGCCAAGAACGATTCACACCTTTATTATGGCATCAAACGAAGCGTCTCAAACTTCCTTTCGATTGGGTGTATGATCACCCAACTCGAGATATGGCAGAATTAATTCGCTATATGATGATAGAAAAAAAGAAAGACTGGGAGCAAACAATCGTTCAATTTGTTACAGATTATGAACGGAATTATTCGCTATCCTCATTTGGTTGGCGCCTATTATTTGCAAGGCTCCTGTTTCCGCTTCACTATTTTGAAACAGTCGAACGATATTACCAAACGGGAAATGAAGAACAAAAAAGCATATATAGAGATCGCTTAGAAGCCATTTTACACGATGTGAACCGCTCTGAGCAATTTATGAAGCACTTTTATGGCTCACTTCGTTTACCGGTCGATAAGTTAGGGATTAGGAAATTAGATTGGCTATCTTAAAATATAAAAAAGAGACCGATTGAGGTCTCTTTTTTATATATCACAATTGTATGTAATACATTATGCCCCTACCTGTTGATCTGCACATATATTTAAAATGAATTGATGTCTTTCAATTTTTTCATTTACTTTACTCAATAATTCTTGCTGAATTTCTTTAAATAAAAATTGATAACTTACATTCCATGTTGGTATAACGGATGAAAGGTCTAATAAATACTCTTTTTTCTTTTCTAGTTCTTGAATTGTTAAGAAAGTGTTCCCCATCTTTGGCATGTGTCGTCCCCCTATGTTTTTTTCTGTATATGTGTGAACGATTCTATAGTATTAATTATCTCACTTTTTGAGAAGGATTTCCAATTTTGTTTTATGATGTTAAAGGAGAAGTGTTTTTTGAATAAAAAAAGAGACCCAAATGGGTCTCTTTCTAGGAAGCGATTCTGAACGAGCCGCTTCTGCTTTTAGATTAATATCTAGCTCCAGCGGCTAAAATGTTCGGTGGCTTCGCTTCTTCCGCCGAGGCAAAAAGCGCCTCTATGTCAGAAGCTCCATCCTCCTCACATTTTGAACGAGCCGCTTCTGCTTTTAGATTAATATCCAGCTCCAGCGGCTAGAACAGGAGGTCATTTCGCGCCTTCCTGTGAGGCAAAAAGCGCCTCTTCGTCAGGAGCTCCAATGACCTCCTGTTCTGAACGAGCCGCTTCCGCTTTTAGATTAATATCCAGCTCCAGCGGCTAGAACAGTCGGCCATTTCGCGCCTTCCTGTGAGGCAAAAAGCGCCTCTTCGTCAGGAGCTCCAATGACCTCCTGTTCTGAACGAGCCGCTTCCGCTTTTAATTAAAATACTTGTTCTACTTCAATAACGCCTGGTACTTCTTCAAGTAATGCGCGTTCGATACCAGCTTTTAGTGTGATTGTAGAACTTGGGCAGCTTCCGCAAGCACCCATAAGGCGTAATTTTACGATACCTTCTTCAATGTCTACTAATTCAACGTCTCCGCCATCGCGAAGTAAGAATGGACGTAATTTATCTAATACTTCTAGTACTTGTTCTTGCATATGTGGGTTTTCCATTTTTATCGACTCCTTTCATCAGTTTTATTATAATCAAGATAGAGGGGAAAATCTATTTTTTCTGTTCTTGTTTTAATGTCGAAATTTTTAATCATGTTTACAACGTGTTTTTTCAGTATAGGGGTATGGAATAAGTTTGTAAAATGATGTGCTTATGTACTAAGACATCTGAATATGCTGTTGAAACAAGAAGTGGGGGAGAAGAAATGGTTAATGTGCAAGTGTATGGGACGAAAGTAATTTGTGCGAGCTGCGTTGGAATGCCATCTTCAACAGAAACGTTTGAGTGGCTACAAGCGGCGATTGGTCGTAAATATGAAGGACAAGAAAATAAATTTAATTTCGAGTATATTGATTTTCAAGAAAAACAAGAAGATGAAGATAAAAAAGCATTCGCAGAGCGCGTAGTGGAGGAAGATCTATTTTATCCAGTCGTTCTTGTAAATGGAGAAATTGTTGGAGAAGGAAATCCTCGTTTGAAGGATGTTTACGAAGAAATCGAGAAATATTTATAAAGCAGGAAGCCTTTGCGAATTCGCAAAGGCTCTTTTTTATTGGAGGGATAGATGTGAAAAATAGAGTGAAGTATGCGTTACCAATGGAAGTACAACAGTTAATGGAGCGGTACACAGTAGAATTAAAAGAAATTTTTTTAGATGAAAAAATAGTCGGGGTATATATTTACGGCTCCATCGCAATCGGTGCATTTCATGCAGAAACGAGCGATGTTGATTTTATTACAGTAATAAGTGATTCCGTGAATGAAGCTGAAAAACAGCAACTTGTAGAACTTCATAAGAAACTTAAGAGTAGTACGTTAGGTAAAAGAATGGATGGTATGTATATTCCGCTTGCTGATTTAGGGAAATACAATGATGAAATGAATGAGTACGTGTATTGTGCAGATGGTAAAGCGAATATAGGTCATTGGGATATTAATGCGGTCACATGGTGGACGTTAAAAAATCAAGGTATTACAGTTACTGGGAAAGAAGCGGAAGATCTTCCGTTTCAAATAAAGTGGGACGATGTAGTCAATACGATGAAATACAACGTAGAACAGTACTGGAGTGAAAAAGCGAAGCAGCCGTATTTATTTTTCATAGAAGAGTGGGTAGAATCAGCTGTCGTTACGATGGGCCGTATTTTATATACACTAGATCATAAAACAATCATTTCAAAAGATAGTGGATTGCAATACTTGTTAGAACGTTCAGGGGAAGAATGGGAGCTTTTATTAAAAGAAGTAGCGAGAATACGGCAGAATCCAAAAGAAAAGCGAATGCTCTCAAGGTGGAGAAGGGCAGATATGACGAGGGAGTACTTATTGCATTTAATTGAAACATGTAGAGAGAAATGGTAGGGGGAAAACCGACGATACAGTAAATTGTATCGTCGGTTTTTGTGTTGAGAATGGTATATAATGGATTAAAAGGTTTAATTATACTGGAGGGGATAGGATGAATACAGAATTAGCTACTTATGAAGAAAAGAATGTAGCAATAAGTATGCGCGAAGTAATTAGCATGATAATAATTATTTTTGGGGTAATGTATGGAATTGGTTTTTTGAACATTATATATGACTCTTCTTTATATCCATGGTATGTAGATCATCTTATTCCACCTTTAACATTTCTTACTATTATTTTAATATATGCACCAGCAAGAAATTGCTGTGTGCAGTTAGTAAAATCAATGCAGTTTAATAATTTAAAACATTATGTAACGATAGTAATGACGATGATTGTACTACTTATATATCTTGCAGTATTAAATTTAGTTTTACCACATGGGCTTCGTGTGAATGAATCTAATATAGTAATAAAGCCTACTAAAAGTGAAATCATTTTATACGTAGTTGTACTCACCACTTTTGCACCGATTTGGGAAGAACTTTTATTTCGGGGGATGTTTTTCACGAAATTATCTCAGCGCTTTTCTACACTTAGTAGTGCCGTTATAAGTGCTGTTATCTTTACTTTAGGTCATCCCCTTACAGTAGGGAGTGTTTTATATATTTTTGGTGGTGGTATATGTTTAGCTTATACGTATAAGAAAACAAATAACTTACTCGTCCCATGGGGGATTCATTTATTAAATAATGCATTTTTTATATTAGTAAATTTTCAACTGTAAAAAGACGCCTTTTGAAAAGGGCGTCTTTCGTATTTTGTAGTAGGTAGAAAAGGCTTTACAAGTATTATGTAGAGGAAAGATAATAGAAAAAATATGTGTATGGGGGAAGATGATGAGTAAATATAAATTACATATAGATAAAGAACAATTATAGATAGTTTCATGTGAAACATTTTTATTATCAAATATACAAAATGATTAACTTAGTGCATTAAACGTATCATTCATAAGTATTCTAATATATTTAAAAGTAAAATGAAATAATAAACAGATAATTGTCGGAATATATTCGATTTTCGTTCGTTTTTATGAAATATATGTACTTTTTGTTAGATTCCTTCTTTTTATTTCTATAAAATACGCGTATGTAGAAATGAGAAAAGGATGATGTACGTGAGGGACACTGTTTTACAAGAAACAATTTCTCCGCAACAGTTACATACAGTCGTTCAAAAGAATACGGCGTATTATGACTTTAAGTGGGGAAAGATAGAAAATCCAGCGCAAGGAAATACGTGGAATTGGGTAGCCTTTTTCTTCCCAGTTTTTTGGTTAGCTTATCGTAAAATGTATAAGTTGTTTATTATACTTACGTTACTGGCGGTACCTAGTATATTTGTAACTCCTTTTATAGATATTCCAGATGGGATTTTTTTATCAATTGGTCTAGTTTTTCAATTAGGAATGATGATATTTACTGGATGGCAAGGAAACCGTTTATATTATAAGCACGCTGTCCGTATTTTACATAAGGAAGAAAATATGCCAGATCATGAGAAGGCATATTAATTACAATTAAAGGGTGGCGCTAGTTTTGCTTGTATGGTTGGTTTACACATCATAGTAGGGGTTAGTATTTGGCGGAGCCACGTTCGGACTCTCCTTTTTACCAACTGAACCAAATATAAAAAACGTTGTTCGTGCAAGTGATGAAGGATTTACTTTAGAGATAATGACGGATAATCCAACGTGGAAGCTTGTAACGAAAGAAAAAGATTATGATGTAGTAGAATTTACTGGTTATGATTATACAGAGAAGAAAAACGTAAAAATTAAATTTGCTGTTTATTTCGATGAAGATTATTTCGAGTGGCAAGAGGTATACGAGAATAATAAGAAGTTAAGTGAAGAAGAGTTGGAAGAGTATCAATTTTATATTGAAGAGAATGGTTGGGGGTTCTAGTGAGAACTCGTTCATTTTGAAAAGAAGGATCTTGTGAAGGTTCTTCTTTTTTATTGGAAACACCATACGAATTGAAATTTTGTAAAATAAAATAAAAAATGAGAATTTGAGGTAGGCTTGTCAATAACGTGAGACTATGGCACTATAAAGAAATGCTATACAAATTTTATTTATCGAGATGTAAACATCAATTTTGATTTTTACGTATAAATAATGAACGGAGGAAATGAATTTATGGCTACTTTACCTAATTGTCCAAAATGTAATTCAGAATATACGTATGAGGATGGCGTTCTTTTCGTATGTCCAGAATGTGCTCATGAGTGGGGCCAAGAAGCAGAAGCTGAAAATAATGATGGTGCAAAAGTTGTAAAAGATGCGAACGGAAACGTTCTTCAAGACGGCGATGCTGTTACTGTTATTAAAGATTTAAAAGTAAAAGGAACTTCTTCAGTTGTGAAGATCGGTACGAAAGTAAAGAGTATTCGTCTAGTTGATGGCGATCACGATATTGATTGCAAAATCGACGGTTTCGGAGCTATGAAGTTAAAATCACAGTTCGTTAAGAAGGCGTAAATAAAAAGAGGAGGCGATTAGCCTCCTCTTTTTATTGTCATTTTTTGTCGGTGAGTCGATATAATTTCATTTACCATGAACAGTGCACCATTTATCGCGCACTATAGTTAATCTCTTTCAACTGACACCGCTTATTAAAGAATGTTTTATATCCAAGCTGTAAGAAGATAATAACAGCAAAGGCAGTGCTTCCTGAAATACCAAGTATAATGGCGATTTGATATTGAATGGCTGTAAATGGTGATACACCAGATAAGATTTGACCAGTCATCATGCCTGGTAAGCTTATAATCCCCATTCCGATCATAGAATTGATTGTTGGTAAAATAGCAGAGTCAAAAGCGTCTCGTATGAGCGGCGCAGCGGCTTCTTTCGGTGTTGCGCCGAGCATAAGTGCGCCTTCAATTTGACCTCTTTGCGATTTCATATTATTTAAGAACGTATTTGCCCCGAGAGAAACACCTGTCATCGCATTCCCAACTAACATTCCCGTAATCGGAACGATATATTGCGGCGCATACCAAGGATCATGACCGATAATAACAAAGATAAATAGTAGAAGTGGCCCAATTGATCCGGCAACCATGGAAAGCGCGGCTACTCGTTTTAATTCTTTAGACATCGGGATGTTAACCCGTTTATAAATATTAAAAATTGCAAAGGTAGTAATAGAAGTAATAAGGGCAATTGTATAAAATGGATTACTATTTTCAAATACGTATGTAAGGACATATGCAACGAGTACGAGCTGAATCGTCATACGGAATGTTGCGAGCGCAATTTGTTTTTCACGCGGAATCCCTTTTAATTTTACAAGTCCAATTAAAATAAGAATAAAAATATATGCAGCGGCAAGTTGCCAAATTTGGAGTTCAATAACGCCCTTCAACTGAGAGCACTTCCTTTCTAGTTGCACCGTTTGTTTTACTAATTTCAATAATGTCGTCTGCAATTTCTTCTGGAAGTTGTTGTGAGTGTGTAATGAAGATAACTGTTTTTTTCTTTTCTCTTGCTAGCATAGTAAATTGTTTCATAACGCGGCGTTCTGTATCGCTATCTAGTGCCGAGGTTGGTTCATCTAATAAATAAACAGGTGGATCCATAAGTACGATACGTGCAAAAGCAAGTCGTTGTTTTTCTCCGCCTGATAATGAATCAGCGTTGTCTTCTAAATTTTTTTCTAAGCTAACAGTCGTTAATGCGCTTCGCAAGGCGTCATCATTTGGAAATGGTTTTTCAGAAAAACGAAGTCCCATTAATAGATTGTCTTTAATCGTTCCATCAAAAATAGGTGGCGTTTGTCCAAGCATGACTACGTCACGTCGTAATTGAATAGGGGGATAATCGGAAATTTGTTTTCCGTTATATTCAATTGTACCGGATGTTGGAGATTGCAAATCATTTAGCATGCGGAGCAATGTGCTTTTTCCGCTCCCACTCTCACCGATAATACATGTGATTTTTTCTTTTTGAATCTGTAAATAAGGAATTTGTAGTATATCTTTATATGTAACGTCTTTTAATATAAACATAGATGGCTCCTTTCTGATTCTAGTTCTATCGTATCAAAAAAGAGAGGATAACGGTTATAAAGAGCAACGTTTTTTCTTCGTCTTGAGTTCTATTAATAAGTTAAGTAAACGATCTAATTCTTGGCTGAAAGAAATCACTTTATCATGAGTGAATCCGTACTTTTCAACGAGATAGATCAATTCTTTCTTCTTCGCTTCTATTCGATCGTTTAGTTTCGTTAAGTTCATAAGTGAAATGGAATACCTCCTGTAAAAGTATTTACAACATAAAAAATAAGACCGAATGACTTCGGTCTTAAAGGAAATAATAAAACAACTTATAAATAGCATACACTGTTTATCAATAGTTTTTAATATAAAAATGAAAAATAAATCATCATCCATATTGAGAAAGATGTGTCTGATAATTATATTTTAACTCATAAAAGAGACTGCCTATTTAGTAGACAGTCTGTAAAGTATTAACCTTTATGATATTTGTACATCCAAAGAAGACCGGATTTTAATAATCTCGGTACACGTCCCATTAATGGTTGGTTTGCTAGTAAACCGAAGCCGTGCTTCTTACCAAGAGAGCCGAGAACACCTTTTAATTTAATTACAGGTAGTTCGTCAGGAAGTGGTTCATTATTCCAACGTTTTAATAATATTTGGACAATTTGCTCTCCTTGACCTTCAGCAAGTTGTGCAGATGGAGCGTGTGGAAGTGCTGCGCAATCTCCTACAACATACACGTTCTCGTTATTTGGAATATTGTGATATTTTGTTAAAACAACCCGTCCGCTACCATCTTGTTCAACTGGAAGGTTTCGAACAACTTCATTTGCTTGAATACCAGCTGTCCAGACGATTGCATCACATTCAAGTGGTTCATCGTGGTTGTATACAATATTTGGTTCTACTTTTGTAATGTTAGAGTTTCGTATAATAGTAACCTTATGTTTTACGAACCATTCTTCTACGTATCTACTTAATTTCTCTGGATATGGGAATAGAATTCTATCTTTTCGATCAAATAAGTGAATTTTTAAATCAGAACGGCTTTCGCGAAGTTCACTTGCAACTTCAACGCCACTTAATCCAGCACCAACGACAGCTACTGTTGCGTTTGGTTCTAGACTATTTAATTGTTCATATGTCTTACGTGTTTGTTCAATCGATTGTAGGCTATGTGTATATTCCTTCGCCCCAGGAACGTTATGATATTTATCCTCACAGCCAAGACCGATAATTAAATCATCATATGGGATTGCTTCGCCGCCATCGAGATGAACAGCTTTTTCTTCGAGATCAATATTTGTTATTGTGCCGTATTGAATATTGAGGCGTGGGTGCTCGGGAAACGGTATACGAATATGTGTTTCTGAAATAGTACCCGCAACTAATGCATAATATTCAGTTTTGAAGCAATGGTATGGTACTTTGTCGATTAATGTCACTTGTACATCATCTGGAAGTTGGTTGCTTGGAAGTAGCCGCTGCAGAATTCTCATTCCACCGTAGCCGCCACCTAGTATTACGAGGTGTTTCATGATGGATTACCCCTTTTCTGTTGAAATATCCCCTAATCATACAATTTTATATTAATAAAATATTTTGACTTTACTCAATCAAATTATATCGAATTTGTGAACAAATAACAATGCATGAATGAATACTCTGTTGTACAATAAGGAGAAAAGTAAAGTAAACTGTTTTTCCTTTTTAATTACTATTTCATTGCGAGTAGCATGTTATATAAAATAAGTCCATCTACTTTGAAGTGAAATAGTGAAGTAACTAAATAGTTTAGAATGTATAACGAAAACAACAAGAGACAGCTTAGTTTTCTTCTTATAGATAGTCAGAAGGTAATTTGTTTTGTAGTACAGGGGGGAGAATTTTGATTAAACCATTAATTGAATTTTGTGTAGGTAACCTTGCGAGTGGTTCACAAGCAGCTTTAGAGAAATTAGAAAAAGATCCGAATTTAGATGTAATGGAATATGGTTGTTTAGGATATTGTGGTATTTGTTTTGAAGGGCCGTTTGCACTTGTAAATGGTGAAGTCGTACAAGGTGCTACAGTAGAAGAACTTGTCCATAATGTATATGAGTATTTGGATGAAAATCCAATGTTTTAAGGTGTTGCAATCAGCAGCACCTTTTTCTATTAGATAAAATCTTCTTTCGCGGGGGAGGATAATATTGTATATAAATAAAAAAAGGCCCTTGTAGAAGGGCTTTTTTTCTTACACAATTTGTGCAAGAATGGCTCATCGCCAAATGTTGTCAAATATGAGAAACGGGGGACATTCATATTGTGTTCTAAAAGCGTGCATTTTATACTTAAAATAACAAACTATTTTTGGAGTGAATACAAATGAGCCAATTTTCTTTTACAAAAATGCATGGTCTTGGCAATAGTTATATATATGTAAATATGTTTGAAGAACAAATTCCTGAAGAAGATTTAGTTCTTGTCGCGGAAAAGGTTTCAAATATTAATACTGGTATTGGAGCAGATGGAATGATTTTAATTTGTCCATCTGACGTAGCTCCGGTGAAAATGCGCATGTTTAATAATGATGGTTCAGAAGGAAAGAGCTGTGGTAACGGTTTACGCTGCGTAGCGAAATATGCGTATGAGCATAAACTAGTAGAAGAAACAGTTTTCAAAATTGAAACGTTAGCTGGTATTGTAACAGCGGAAGTAACGGTAGAAGAAGGGAAAGTTACATTAGCGAAAATCGATATGGGAGCACCGCGTTTAACACGTGCAGAAATACCGATGCTTGGTGAAGGTGAAACACCATTTATTCGTGAAAACTTCTTATACAATAATCATCGTTATGCATTTACAGCTGTTTCAATGGGGAATCCGCATGCGGTTATTTTTGTTGATGATGTAGAGCAAGCACCTCTTACAACACTTGGTCCAGTCCTGGAGACACATGAAATGTTCCCAGAGCGAGTAAATGTTGAATTCGTCGAGATTTTGAATGATGCAGAGATGAACTTCCGTGTTTGGGAACGTGGATCTGGTGTAACACAAGCTTGCGGAACAGGGGCGTGTGCTGCAGTTGTAGCCTCTATTTTAAATGGGAAAATGGAACGTGGTAAGGAAATTATAGTTCATTTAGCTGGCGGCGATTTAATGATTGCATGGACAGAAGAAGGCAATGTGTTAATGAAAGGACCAGCAGAAGTAATTTGCCGCGGAGTGTATGAGTACAAGATAGAAGCGTAAAGATGTATAATAGAATGAGAACAGAAAGGATGGTGTATTTCATGATTGAAGTAACAGAACAAGCAGCTTTTCAAATTAAAGATATGTTAAAAGATGCTGAAGATGGAGAGAAGTACGTGCGCCTTGCTGTACACGGCGGCGGATGTACTGGCCTTTCTTACGGATTAGGATTTGAAGTAGAACCAAAAGAAGACGACACAGTTCTTGAGTTTTTCGGTGTTGAATTTGTTATCGATACAGAAAGTGCTCCAATTGTTAAAGGAGTAAAAATTGATTATAAACAATCTATGCTTGGTGGCGGATTTACAATCGATAATCCAAACGCAATCGCATCATGCGGATGTGGATCATCTTTCCGTACAGCGACGAATGCTGGTAAGCCAGAAGAGTGCTAAGTTTTTAGCCGAAATAGAAAAAGACCTTTTTAGCGATGGAATACAATCGTTAGGGAGGTCTTTTCTTTTTCCATAAAAGTCCAATTAGAAAGTGCTGATTAAAGTTTTACTTTATCTTTGCATAGATGCAAGTATCAGTTAGTTGTTTGCCGTCAGCTGAAAAATCTTCATTACGTAATACCCCTTCAAGCTCAAAACCTAATTTTTCAGGGATTGCACGACTTTTCGTGTTATTACATTCGCATCGTATTTCAATCCTTCTAAATTTGAATAACTGAAATCCAAGGTTTATTAACGCACTTACTGTTTCTGTCATATATCCATGGCCACTAAATTGCGTGTTAATCCAGTATCCAACTTCACATTTAGAAACCTTCCAATCAATTGCGTGAAGGCTAGCAGTTCCAATAAAATCATTCGTCTCCTTATGATAGATAAGATAGCGAAAGCTTTCTCTTTTCAAAAAATCTATATGTGCATTTCTCAGAAGAATTTCCGTTTCTTCAACAGTAGGAATGGACTGGAATAGAGACAACCATTGCTTTAATTCATGAATTGAATCTTTAATAGCTTCATGTACTACATTCCCTTCACCAGCTTGAAGTGGTGCTCGAAGAATGAGTCTGTCTGTTTCTATTTGTAACGGAACATCTAATAAAATAGGATTCATATTATTTCTCCCTTCAAAAGCTAGAAAACAATAAATATATATTCCATTCATTATTTAGAAATCCCTTTTCACATATTGAAGGCGGAATGACGGTTTCTAAAGTGAAGAAATAATTATTATCTTACAAAAGTGTAATGTTCATGTCATGTTTTTGAATTTCTTCTTTAAAGTTTAAGCTTTAAGATAACAATATAAGAAAAACACATGAGGTGAAGGAAATGAAAAGATATATTGCACTTTTTAGTATTTTAGTTGTATTTGCAAGCCTGTTAGTTGGCTGTGATTTAAATCGTATGGGTAAGGACGAGTATTACGTTCAAATTACAGTAGATGGAAAAGAGTATAATGGTAAGTCTGATAATGGTCAGCCTTATAAAGATTACCAATATAAACTAACTGGTTTTGATAAAGATGGTAAAGAGAAAGAATTAGAATTCACAGCTCAAAAAAACTTACGTAAAGATGCATTTTTACGTGTATATCATTCAGATAAAAAAGGTGTATCAGCTTGGGAAGAAGTGAAAAAAGACGAGCTTCCTGCGAAAGTGAAAGAAAAATTAGGCGTTAAATAAGAAAGAAAAAAGGAATTGGCGAACAGGGTCAATTCCTTTTTTCATTCTCAAAATCCTCTTCTGAAATGACTTTAAATCCGTGTCTTTTGAACAAAGCGGTTGTTACCCCGTAACCAGTTTGTTTATTCCCGTTAAATTCTCCAGTGTAAATTGTAGAACTACCACAAGATGGGCTACGTTCTTTTAAAATAATATATTCTGGGTGTAAGCCTTTCAGTTGTTCCAATGCTTTATAAGCACCATTTACGAAAGCTTCTGTAACATCTTCACCGTCTTTTGTCATCACTTTTGCTTTTCCATCCAAAACGTCATCGCCATTTCCACCAATAATTTCAGCTGAGGGACGAGGCGTCGGCAATCCTCCTAATACTTCAGGACAAACAAGTAAGGTATCTTCTCTTTGTAATAACTCCTCTATCTTTGAAACGAGATTGTCATTTCCATCATACCGACAAGCGATGCCACCTAAACAAGAACTGATTACAATCATATTTTCATCTCCAATAAAAAATAGTAACTATCACGCCAATTTCTCTTCCTGCCTCTTATTTATAAGTGAGGTGATAAAAATGGGAAGCTTATATAATTTAATGAAACCATATAGTGAATTTCGAAGTAAAGAAGAGTTTAATACATACCAAAAACAAGTTTTGAAATATTATCGATTTCAATTAAATAAAACGGATGCTACTATTATTCATTTTTTAGGAAAGTATGCAGTGAATGAGAAACAAAAAACAGTAGGAGTTGCTTGTCCGTTAATGGAGACGATTGCGACAAAAGAAAGACATAAACGCGGCGGATATAGTGCGAACTTATATGTATTTCTTATATCTGCAATTGACCGCATGGATGACCGTATGAAAATGTCCGCATGTGAAAGTGAGGATCGTGCAGCTGGCTGTAGTAAAAATGTGCAAAAAAGTGAGGGGGAAACAATTCTTTCTAAAAACATCCCACAAATAAAAGAGAATAGAAAAGAAACGTACGAACTTGATGAGACGTATTGCCGCCACGATATACCGAAGCCTTTTATATATGCACTTCTGCCGATGACGAGTAATCCGAAGAAGATTAATATATTTTGGAGTAAGGTGGAACTTGCATATCAAAAGAGCGGGTTACTAGAGCAAGGTGTGTTACTGGAGCAAATATTAGCTGATGAAGAAGTGTATGGAAATTTCATTTGGCGAGTGAAGAGTGTTGTGAGAGCGTATAAATATGGGGAAATCCGTAAAAATGTTAAGGCTCTTTTATACAGTACAGTGCGGGATCTATTTTTAGAGGTTGGATTAGAATGGGGAGCAGCTGTGAGAAGAAGTAAGGGGATACCGTTATTTGATCCGTTTAAAAAAGAGCCATGCGTATAACACATGACTCCAAGTGTGGCTTTAAAATAGTGTTTGATCAAAATTACCTTTCAAACTCGTATTTTACGTTAAATAAAAGGAATCCGTTTTGAAAAAAGATTGATCAAAACGGATTCTTCTCTTGTGAATTAGTATAGATCTTTTATAAAAAAGTTTGATTATTTTATGCCTGTGATCTTCCACAATCGCGCACTTTAATGGAATAACTAAAATATTTATCAAATCCTATACTCATTAGTCAGACTCTAATGAAAGTTTCCTTGTTCTCTTCTTCAATACAAAAGCCGTTAAATGCACAGCGAACTTGATATTCGGTACGTTCGTTCTAATATACATTTCCTCTCCCTTCACAACTGCAAAGGTGGGTGATGATTTCCCCTTTCAAAACCTTCAACAAGTTTTTGAAATGCTGGTATTGGAAAGTATTTTTACCCCTAAAATTGGTGATTATTCATAAAATTTCTATTTAAATAGAAAGAATATCTGATAAAAATAAGTGCAAGTATACCGAATAATCCTCCAATCCAGCTTAAATTCACTATATTTGTATACTGAATAATGATTCCTCCTAATGCAGAACCTAGCATCATTCCAACATTCATTAAGGCGGTATTAAAACTGAGTACGGTTTCAGAGGATTGTGGTTTTAGTGAAATCAGATAAAACTGCTTTGCTGGTGTCGTTGTCCAAGTTGCTACTCCCCAACAAGCTAGTGTGACAAATACACCGACTGCCCTATACTGTGTAAATGTTAGTACAAATAAAGAGATGATATGAACACATAAACTTAATGAAATCGTTCGATTAGGTCCCCATCTGTCTACCGCATATCCTCCAAAGCGTGAGCCAATAAAAGCAAAAGTGCCTAAAACAAATAAAGCGATACTTGTCATTTCTATAGAAAAACCAGCAGTATGACTTAATAATGGAGCAATGTAGGCGAACACCATCGTATATCCTAAAATCCAAAAGATCGTTGTCATTAAACCAGTAAGGACTCGTTTATCTTTCATAATTTGTAGCTGTTGTGTAAATGGCAGCGGTTGGTTTCCTTTTATTGATGGTAATAATTTGTAAAGTCCTATTATTAAAAAAACTGTGCCAAGCGCAATAATTAAGAAAATATAGTGCCAATCAAAATGTCCAGCTAAAAATGTTCCGATAGGTACTCCAAGTACTAATGAAACAGTGAAACCTGTAATGACTGTTGCCATAGCACTACCTCTTTTTTCTGGAACTGCAATTTGCGCAGCATAATTGGTGGCAACAACAATGTATAACCCTCCACTCATCGCCATAATGACTCTAGATAACATAAGAAAGACAAAATTATAGCTAAAAAATGCAACTAGATTCCCTAGAATAAATATAGAGATAGCATATAAAAGTACTTTTTTACGATCCAATTTAGACGTTAGCATGACCAAGATCAAAGCTCCAATAGCATAAGATAAAGAATAAATCGTAATCAACTGACCAGCCATTGAAATTGAAATATCTAATTCAAAAGAAATCAGTTCTAAAATTCCAGAAACAACAAACTCTGCTGTTCCTGTTACAAAAGCCCCTAAAGCTAAAAGTATGATGATTAGTTGATTCATATTATTTTTCAATTTGTACATCTCCTTATATTTGAACTACTGTTTTTATTTTATGTTCCATGTTAACATAAGTAAAATTGATGTTTTTAATAAAGGAGATGAGTAATTACTCATGACTATTGTGCGCTACGAAATCATTGCAAAAGTGGTTGAGCTAGGAAGCTTTACAGAAACTGCTGAAACATTAAATATGACCCAATCTGCCGTGAGTCATGCAGTTGCGAGTTTAGAATCTGAATGGGGAGTTTCTTTATTAATTCGTGATCGAAAAAAAGGAATAACACTTACAGATATAGGACAAAAAATTCTGCCGCATATTAGAGAAATATTGAAAAGAGTGGAAGTCATTAATCAAGAAATTGCGCTTATGACAAGCTTGGAAACAGGTATTATTCGTATCGGCACTTTTGCAAGTGCTTCTTCCTGCTTATTGCCTAAATTACTTGCAAAATTCCGGAAAAAGCATCCTAAAATAGAATTTAAATTTTACGAAGGAACCTATGAAGAGATTACGGAATGGTTAGGTTCAGGCATTATTGACATTGGATTTGTAGTAAAAGGAAAACCAAACCCAAATTTCGATTTGGTTCCTTTGATTAAAGACAAGATGGTAGTCGCTTATCACCCTGATCATCAATTTCATTCTAAAGAAATAGTAGAAATGAATGATTTAATGTATGAATCCTTTATTATGCCAACAGGGATGTACCAATCACATGTTGAGGAATTATTTGCAGAAGCGCAAATTAAACCATCTATTCTTTTTGAAGTACACGACTGTACAACCATCGCTAATATGGTACAGGAAGGACTTGGCGTTACGATAGGTCCAGAATTATTTTTAAAGACACAGCAAAACATAAAAATCAGCAAACTAAATATTGAAAACAGCCGTGAAGTAGCACTTGCCTGTCAATCAATTGCAAATGCTTCTCCTGCGGTTAAGGAATTTCTTCATGTGGCAAAAAATAGGAATTATTAATAAAACACTAAACTACTCCCCATAGTAAGCCAATCCTATTCATGGTTTGCGACGCTTTGAACGCCCAAACCATGGAAGGACTGGCCCTTTAGTTTAATAAGATATCCTACAATTCTTAAAGAATAGAAAACGAGAATACTGAGTACTAAAAAGATTTGAATGATAATTCCTACCACACTACAAATTAAACCGGAAGTAGCTAATCCACTACCACTTTGGTTTTTTTCTACAATTTCTTTTGTCGCTTTTCTAGCAACTACAACTCCTAAACCACCAAAAAAAACCGATAAATGGTATTAGGATCTAAATAATACCAAGGGTTAAAGAAATTATCGAATTACTGTTTGTTTGAGCATTTTCAACCATTTAGATTTCCCCCTTTACAACCCTTTAGTTTAAGGGAAAATCTTCACAATTTTTTTGCTCCATAATTATTTTCATTAAAGTGTTACTCAAGAAAATGGCTCGTTTGTGGAACAAGAAAAAATCCTGCATATCAACACAGGATTTTTAATCAAACTTTATTATAAATTATCGATCTTTATTATAAATAATCAGACTTTTTTCAAAAGCTACACCAAGTAGTTAATCAAACTTTCTTACAACTGGAACACGAATCGCTACAAAGAGTACGAAGACGATAACGGCGATTGCACCGCTTTTCATAACGGTTACGATTGGAATTCCTATTGCAAGTGCGATTGATGTGAATGCATAAGAAAGCGGGATAAAGCCCATTGATGAGAGCATAAGTAAACTCATTACGCGTCCCATCATTTCTTCTTTTACTGTCGATTGAATCATCGCCATAAGCGGAACGATAGCCATTGCAATTGTAATACCGTAAAACATGCCAGCTAATAATGCTTGCCACAGTACGGTGCTAAAGTTGATGGATAAGAAGAATACACCAGATAGTAGCATCATGATAATGCAAAATAGACCGCGTCTACGATTAATATTTTTTAAACCGACAATGACAGCGCCTATCGCCATTCCGCCTCCTACAGATGCTTCTAAGTAACTAAACTGAAGCGAGTCACCGTGCAGAACATTTTTAACGAAAAGAGGGAAACCGACTTGCATCGGACCGATTAAAAATAAGTTTAAAAAGGCACTACAAATAAGGAAGGTTGAAAGGAATGGTGATTCCTTTACATATAAGATTCCTTCTTTAATAGAAGTGAACATGCCTTTGTCTGTATTTTGCTGTTCTGGCATCGTAAATTGTATTTTTTGAACGAGTATGGCTGCGACGATTAGTAATAAAATCGTGATCGAAAAGATCGTTTCATAGTTCGTAAATTTGATAAGAATTCCGCCCAGTACAGGGCCTAGGATGACCGATGCTTGATTTGACATTTGTGTAAGTGAGTTTGCTTGTGTTAAACGGCTTTTTTCTACAAGTTCAGGCAAGATAGATCCATCAGCTGACCAGAAAAAAGCATCAGCAAGCCCAAAGAATAAAGCGAATAAAGCAAATGTATATAGTGTTACATCACCTACGATGAACCAAGTAAGGATGGTTGCGACGAGAATAGCACGAATAATATTAGAATAAAACATAATGTTTTTTTTCGGGAATTTATCAGCTACAGCACCGCCGATAATCATAAAAATAAGCCTTGGAACACTAAGAGCTACGAAAACAACACCGAGTGAAGCCTCAAGGTTTAATGTTTTTGCTATGTACCACGTTTGTGAAAAAGTAAAAAAGGCTAAAGCAAAACTTGAAAAAAGAGTAGCTGCCCAAAGGAAAAGGAAATTCGTATTTTTTAATAACGGTTTCGCATTTTCTTTTAAAGCAGATTTATTTTGTTGTAGTTCCTCCATATTGCTTCCTTTCTATGTGACAAATTTAAACTAAAAAACCTATTAACAATCGTTTTATACAGTTTCTAATATTTCTATACTGCACTTTCTCATTGTAGACAATAATGTTGGGTTTGCACAGTGGCTATTTAACGACAAAAAAGAAGATACCAAATGGTATCTTCTTTTTTGTCGTTCAGGCTAATGCAATATAAATATCTAATTGTACGTTGGTTGGATCTGTTGCTTTTTCATCATAAAGCTCAAAGTCTGTTGTAAAAGCACGTTTGTTTTCTTTTGACCATTGCCAAATATATTCCCAAGCCTCACAAACGACTTCAGCAACTGGCCCCTTTCTTGTTGTAAATACCGCATACGTAGCAGCAGGTATTGTTAAAGTTGTCATATTTTCAGGTGCGTCTTCTAATGAAGAAACGGGCATACCGATCGTAAATTGATATGTACCAGTTTCATCTGATTCGTAATTTGAGTAGAACGCGAATGTTTCTTTCGTTTGTTGATTTGGGATGTGATGCATCATTTGTTCTTGGAAGTATTGGTTCCAAAGCCCTGGAATTTTTCCTTCAGTAGATGCCTCTATTTCATTTGTCGTCGTAATCGAAACACCGATTGCTTGGAAAGCTTCTTTTTTTACGATAATGGGTTCGTTTATCATTAAAAATCCCTCCTCTAAATTAGAACGTTTGTTCTTGTTTAATATAACATATTTTTACATGTAACGGTTACTTTTTTTCGAGAATTCCAACTATATTTAACAAACTGAAATAAGTAAAAAATGGTAAATTTCCTATTGCTTGTATAAATAGATTAACGAGTATGTTAAGATTTTTATGTATCCTTTAACTGTTATATAAACCTATACAATATGGGATTTTTCCTATATAAAAAAAATGGTAGAGGTTTATATGGGTATCCGATATATATGCTATTTTTGATAAATTAAAATAGTAATATTCTATGAGATTTGTATTGTTGAAATAGAGATTTCAATGATGCATCTTCGTAGGAAGGATTGTTGCGAGTGGATATATATTGCTATGTTCCCGGCTACTAAATGAAATGGGTACTGAAATGAAGTAGAGGATAGCAAATATATAGAAAGGAGAAAAGGTGGAAAATATGAAAAAAGTGTTGAAATGTTTTAATGTCGTAACAATGATTACACTTCTCCTATCCATCATATTGCCTTCACCTAGTGCTTTTGCTACAGAGATAAATAAAAAGAGCTGGGATGAGTTACAAGGGAATGATGTGAAGATTAAGGCAGAGCAAGTGAATGCTGAAATATATAGGGGAGAAGTAGCTGAGAGGGAGCACGTATTTCAATATACGATTGAAAATACGGGAGATACACCAATTCAAGAATTGGCGATTAAACAAAATAATGATAATGAAATTATGTTTCTTCCTCAATCTATGAAAGTAAACGGAGAGAAATTACCTGAAAATAAGGTAGCTGATTTCTATGTAGAGGAAAAAGATAAGGGAGGAAAGCTTCTTTCTTCCAATCTTAAAATTCAAGATTTAAAATCACACGAAAAAATGACTGTGCTAATAAAAGCTAGCCGTGCACAGCATTTTAATAAAGAATACAAACAAAAGATTAGTGTGCAAAAAGATCAAGTGCAAATAGGGACCATGTCTGTAGATGTTGAAGGGATTCCTTCTGAAGACAAGGTAGAAGCTAATGCCGATGATGAGGCTGACAGTAGTAAGAAAGAAGTCGGGTCACCAGTTGATAATGCAACTAACAAAGCAGACGAAAAACAAAAAGCATCTGTAGAAGATAAAAATAAACCTACATCCAACACAGAACTGGTAAAGAAACCAGTAGCTAAAGATGAAAAGCAGCTAGAAAAAGAGAAAAAACAATCGCCTGTAGCGGCAAAACAGAGTGATACAGAAGTACAAGCTGCATCAGAGAATGCTTCAAAGGTTCAAATCCAAACAGGGGATAAGCAAGGGTTTGGAGATCCACTGTATTCCGTAATTACTGCTGGTGATTTAGTACAGACTGGTAATGTGACGCTTGGGCTAACAGATAATTACTATACTAGGCAAAGTGTCGGGGGAAAGGTAAATAAAAAAGCTGTAGATATTGATAATGATGACACCACATTTAATTCATCAACAGGAGCTTTTCCTAACATCCCTGCTGGAAGTAAAGTGAAAAAGGCATATTTATTTTGGACAGCTGCTATGGGGACTCCGGGTGATGCAAGGACAGATTATAGAGTTAGCGATGAAGATGTAAGACAGCCCGTTAAAATGAAGATGGGAAATAAGCAATACGCTGAAGTAAGTGCTGATAGTATACGAAAAGCGGATTATTTACCGTATATTGCAAATCACTATAGCAGTGGCGCAGGATATGTTGCGTATGCTGACGTAACAAATGTGATTGCAAAACAAGGTATTTCTCAAACGGTGACAGTTGCGAATGTACCACAAATTAAATTTGAAAAGGGCAGTGGCTACTACTGGGGTAACTGGAATCTTATATTAGTTTATGAAAACTATAAAGAAACCGTAAAAGATATGAAAATTTGGGAAGGTTTAGTTTCTCAAAAAAGTACAGCTTGGACAGATATTAGTGTTAATAAAATAAACACACCGAAAGAAGGGGCTTTTAAGGCGAAATTTAGTTATTTCTCATCACAAGGAGATCCTGCTGAAAATGATGGATATGCCTATGATTATGGAGAGTATGACTTTGGATTAGGATACCAAAAGTTGAAAAATATTAACGGTAAAGATAATGATGTTAATGACTCGTCTATGACAGAAGTACAAGTGGATGGCACTAACGAGTTTGTTACAAAAAAATATCCGGGATATAACCCAGATTGGACAAATTCATTCAGTACAGATATTCATACGTACCACCTTGAGGGAGCAAAGCAAGTAAAAAACGATTTAAAAGAAGGAAAAATGCGCTTTAGAGCAAATGGTGGTGGCGGTGATATTTACGTATTAAACAACACTACATTCGTCACAGAACATAATGCGCCAAATTTACAAGTTGATAAAAAGGCATTAGATAGTGCTGGAAAAGAAATTAAGGAAGTTAAAGTTGGCGAAGAAATTACGTATCAAATTGAAGTGAAAAATGATACGAAGAACAATCAAGCACCGGTATCTAATGTAAAAGGGTTTGATAAATTAGATACTCGCTTAGAGTATGTTCCGGGATCCATTCAATATATTAGTGGAAGCAATAAAGGACAAAAAACAGATGATGCAAACGATGATGAAGCAGAGTTTGTAAATAATCAAATTGATTTCCGTATTGGTGAAGGGGCAGATGCTACAGACGGTGGTGTTTTACAGCCTGGTGAAAGTGCCATTATTACATTTAAGGTGAAAGTGAAAGAATCTATACAATCAGATACAACAGTAAAAAATGTCGTTGCTGTAAAAGGACAAGATAGTGCCGAGATAAAGTATGAGAGTGAAGACGATGCAAATATTACGGTTACGACTCCAAAAGAGGTTCCTGGAGAAATAGAAGCGACAAAAATAGCTTCTAATAAAACACCGAGTTTAGGTGATGAGGTAGAGTATCGTATTACTTTTAAAAACATTATCAAAGATGGATGTCTAGATGTATTGACGATTGAAGACGAATTACCGAGTAGTCTTGAATTTGTGAAAGATAGTTTGAAAGCAGAAGGTGCAAAACCAGAGCCAGTAGAGCTGAAATTTGAAAATGGAAAGATCATTGCAAAGTATCCAGAAATTGCGGATATGGAAGAAAGAAGTATCGTCTTTAAAACGAAAGTAAAAGAAACTGCAAAAATTGATGAAGAAATTGTTAATAAAGCAATTGTTAGTGATAAAACAAATCCACCAAAGAATTTAGAAGAAAAGATTACACCACAGCATAAGGCCGGAAAAATTGATGCAAAGAAAAAAGCAACAAATAAGAAGCCGAAGCTAGGAGAAGAAGTTGAATATCAAATTAGCTTCAAAAATACGGTAGAAAATGGAAAACTAGAGGTAGTTACAATAGAAGATGAAATTCCAGCTAACTTAGAATTTGTTCAAGGCAGTGAGAGAGCTGAAGGTGCTGGACCAAAACCATTAGAGTTAAAAGTAGAAAATGGTAAGGTAATCGCAAAATATCCAGAAATTACGGATACAGAAGAGCGAAGTATCATTTTTAAAGTGAAAGTAAAAGAAGAAGCAAAAGTAGGAGAAACAATTGTTAATAAAGCAATTGTGAGTGATCCGAATGTTCCGTCTGAGCATCCAGAAGAAAAAATTACGCCAGGTTATAAAGATGGTAAAGTAGACGTGGATAAAAGCGTAACGAATCAAACACCAAAACTAGGAGAAGAAGTGGAGTACCGCATTACATTTCATAATACGGTAGAAAACGGAAAGCTAGAAAAGGTAATGATAGAAGACACGTTGCCTGAAGGTGTTGAATACGTGAAAGATAGTTTGAAAGCAGAAGGTATAAAACCAGAGCCAGTAGAACTAAAAATGGAGAACGGCAAAGTAACTGCAAAATATCCAGAAATTACGGATATGGAACAAAGAAGCATTGTTTTTAAAGTGAAAGTAAAAGAGACGGCAAAAGTAGGGGAAGCAATTGTGAACAAAGCAGTTGCAAAAGATCCGAAACATGATCCGGCTGATGCAAAGGTTGTTATTACACCGCAAAGTAAAAAAGGTGAAATTGCGGCTACAAAGGTAGTTAATAATGAAAAGCCGAAGCCAGGAGAAGAAATCGAATATCGAATTAGTTTTCATAATACGGTAGAGAACGGAAAACTAGCAGAGGTGCGAGTAGAAGATGCAATTCCAACAGGTCTTGAATATGTAGAAAATAGTATTAAGGCTGAAGGGGAAGCACCGGGGCCAGTAGAATTAACGGTTGCAGCTGGGATAGTTAAAGCTAAGTATATCAATATTACGGATATGAAAGAAAGAAGTATCGTCTTTAAAGTAAAGGTGAAGGAAGAAGCAAAAATAGGTAAAGAAATCATCAATAAAGCAATTGTTGATGATACGAAAAATCCACCGATTGAGCCGGAGGAAAGAATTACTCCGCAATATAAAGATGGAATAATTGATTCGAAGAAGACAGTAGATAATCCATCACCAAAACTAGGAGAAGAAGTGGAATACCGAATTAGCTTTAAGAACACGGTAGAAAACGGAAAACTAGAAAAGGTAAAAATAGAGGATACAATCCCTAATGGTTTAGAGTATGTAAAAGATAGTGAAAAGGCGGAAGGCGATAAACCAGCTCCAGTAAAGTTACATGTGAAAGATGGAAAAGTTATCGCTGAATACGAAAATATTACGGATACGAAAGAAAGAAGTATCGTCTTTAAAGTAAAGGTGAAAGAAGAAGCGGAAGTAGGCAAGGAAATCGTCAATAAGGCAATTGTTGATGATACGAAAGATTCGAAAGAGCCAGAAGCGAAAATTACGCCATTACACAAAGATGGAAAAATTAAAGCAAAAAAAGTAGTAAATAATGTATCACCGAAGTTAGGAGAAGAAGTAGAATACCGAATTAGCTTTAAAAACACGGTAGAAAACGGAAAACTAGCAGAGGTGAAAATAGAAGATACTTTACCAGAAGGTTTAGAGTATGTAGAAAACAGTGTGAAAGCAGAAGGTTCTAAGCCGGATCCAGTAGAATTGAAAGTGGAAAACGGTAAGGTAGTGGCGAAGTATCCAGAGATTACGGATACAGAAGAAAGAAGTATCACCTTTAAAGTGAAAGTAAAAGAAGAAGTAAAAGTCGACGAAAAAATCGTCAATAAAGCAATTATTGATGATACGAAAAACAAGCCAGAAACACCGAAAGCAGAAATTACTCCGCAGCATAAAGACGGAAAGCTTGAAGCGAAAAAGACGGTAAATAATGTAACGCCGAAGTTAGAAGAGGAAGTAGAGTACCGAATTAGTTTTAAGAATACGGTAGAACATGGAAAGCTAACAGAGGTAAAAATAGAAGATGATTTACCAAATGGCTTAGAGTACGTGAAAGATAGTTTAAAAGCAGAAGGTTCTAAGCCAGAACCAGTGGAATTGAAAGTGGAAAACGGTAAGGTAGTGGCGAAGTATCCAGAGATTACGGATACAGAAGAAAGAAGTGTCGTCTTTAAAGCGAAAGTAAAGGAAGACTTCAAAGTTGGTGACGGCATTGTCAATAAAGTAGTTGTTGATGATACGAAAGATCCAACGACATCAGAAGTAACGATCACACCAGAATATAAAGACGGTAAGCTGAAAGCTGAGAAATTTGTAAATAATAAGAAGCCGAAATTAGGAGAAGAAGTAGAATATCGAATTAACTTTAAAAATACGGTAGAAAACGGAAAACTAGAAGAGGTTAAAGTAGAAGATGAAATTCCAGCTGGACTAGAGTATGTGGAGAACAGTTTACAAGCAGAAGGTTCTAAACCAAGTCCGGTAGAACTGAAAGTGGAAAACGGCAAGGTAATGGCAAAGTATCCAGTAATTACAGATACAAAAGAAAGAAGTATTGTCTTTAAAGCGAAAGTAAAAGAAGAAGCAGAAATAGGCAAGGAAATCGTTAATAAAGCAATCGTAGTAGATACAACACATGAGCCAGAAAAACCTTATGTGGAAATTACACCGCAATATAAAGACGGCAAGATTATTGCTCAGAAAGTGGCGAATAATCATAAGCCAAAACTAGGAGAAGAAGTAGAATACCGAATTAGTTTTAAAAACACGGTAGAAAACGGAAAACTAGCAGAGGTAAACATAAAGGATACATTACCAGCTGGGTTAGATTATGTGGAGAACAGCGTGAAAGCAGAAGGTTCTAAACCGGAACCAGTAGAGCTACAGGTGAAAAATAACAAGGTAATGGCAAAATATCCAGCAATTACAGATACAGAGGAAAGAAGTATTGTCTTTAAAGCGAAGGTAAAAGAAAGCGTAAAAGCGGGAGAAGAAATCTTAAATGAAGCGGTTGTGGATGATACAAAGAATCTGCCAGAAGAGCCTTATGTGGAAATTACACCGCAATATAAAGATGGAAAAATTGAGGCGAGAAAAGAAGTAAGTAATCACGAACCGAAGCTAGGTGAGGAAATCGAATATCGAATTATTTTTAATAATACGGTGAAGGATGGAAAGCTAGCAGAGGTGAAGATAGAGGATGAAATTCCAGCTGGTTTAGAGTTCGTGCAAGGAAGCGAAAAGGCTGAAGGTGAAGAGCCAAAACCAGTGGAGTTGAAAGTAGAAAATGGCAAGGTAATGGCAAAGTATTCAGAGATTATGGATACGAAAGAAAGAAGTATTGTCTTTAAAGTGAAGGTGAAAGATTCAGTTGCAATAGGCAAGGATATTACAAATAAAGCGATTATTCATGTGGATGATCCGAACCATCCTATAACTGAACCGACAGCTAAAATTACACCGCAATATAAAGACGGTAAAATTACTGCTCATAAAAAAGTAAATAATCATAAACCAAAGCTAGGGGAAGAAATCGAATACCGCATTTCATTTAGTAATACGGTGAAAGATGGAAAGCTGGCTGAGGTGAAGATAGAAGATGAAATTCCGTCTGGTTTAGAATTTGTGAAGGATAGTCTAAAAGCAGAAGGTGATAAGCCAGCTCCAGTAGAGTTGAAAGAAGAAGCTGGAAAAATTATCGCAAAGTATGAAAATATTACTGACATGAAAGAAAGAAACATTATCTTTAAAGTGAAAGTGAAAAATGATGTGGAAGTGGACAAGGCAATTGTGAATAAAGCGATTGTGGATGATTCGCAAAATCCAGTAGAACGACCAGAAGTGGAGATTACACCGGAGTATAAAGACGGTAAAATTAAAGCTGATAAAAAGGTAAGTAAAAAAGATCCAAAGCTAGGAGAAGAAGTAGAGTACCGAATTAGTTTTAAAAATACGGTAGAAAACGGAAAACTAGCAGAGGTGAAAATTGAGGATCAATTACCAACTGGTTTAGAGTATGTGAAAGATAGTTTAAAAGCAGAAGGTAATGAACCGAATCCAGTAGAGTTAAAAGAAGAAGCTGGAAAAATTACAGCGAAGTATGAAAACATTACTGATACAGCGGAGCGTAGTATTAGCTTTAAGGTGAAAGTAATGGAAGCAGCAAAGGTCGGTAAGACAATCGTGAATAAGGCAATTGTGGATGATCATAATCCGAAGAATCCACCGCAAAAACCAGAAGCGAAAATTACACCGGAGTATAAAGATGGAAAACTAAAAGCTGAGAAAACAGTAAATAACGAAGCTCCGAAATTAGGAGAAGAAGTAGAGTATCGAATTACTTTCCGTAACGTAGTTGAGCATGGAAAAGTAGCCAAGGTGAAGATTAAGGATGAATTACCAAGTGGCTTAGAGTTTGTAGAAGGTAGTGAAAGGGCTGAGGGAGAGAATCCGAAACCGTTGCATGTGAAAGTGAAAAACGGAATTGTCCTTGCAGAGTATCCAGAAATTACGGATACGAAAGAAAGAAGCATTGTCTTTAAAGTGAAGGTGAAAGAAAAAGCTAAAGTAGGCGAGGCAATTGTGAATAAGGCGGTTGTGGAAGATACGATACATCCACCAGAGCAACCGAATATCGCTATTCAGCCTCAATATAAAGATGGTGCATTGCAAGCAGAAAAAACAGTAAGTAATCATGAACCGAAGTTAGGAGAAGAAGTAGAATATCGAATTAGCTTTGAAAATACGATAGAGAACGGAAAACTAACTGAGGTAAAGGTAGAAGATGAAATTCCAGCCGGTTTAGAATATGTACAAGGTAGTATAAAGTCTGATGGACCGGAACCAAATCCAGTAGAACTTTATGTTGAGAATGGAAAAGTAACAGCAAAGTATCCGGAAATTACAGATATGAAAAAAAGAAGCATCATCTTTAAAGTGCGAGTACAAGAATCGGTACAAGTAGGAAAAGAGATTATAAACAAGGCGATTGTGGATGATAATAATCCGACGACTCCGCCAGTTGAGTCACTTATACCAATTACACCGCAATATAAAGATGGGAAACTAGAGGCAAGGAAAGAAGTAAGTAATCATGAACCGAAGCTAGGAGAAGAAATCGAATATCGAATTACTTTTAACGGCACAGTAGATGGCGGGAAGTTAGTTGATGTGAAAATTGAAGATGAAATTCCAGCTGGTTTAGAATATGTGCAAGATAGTTTGAAGGCTGTAGGTGACAAGCCTGCACCAACAGAGCTTATAGTAGAGAATGGAAAAATAATAGTGAAGTATCCAGATATTATGGATACGAAAGAAAGAAGTATCATTTTTAAAGTGAAGGTAAAAGAAACAGTAAAAGTTGGAGGAGAAATAACAAATAAAGCGATTATTCATGTGGATGATCCGAACCATCCAGTTATGGAACCGACAGCGACAATAAAGCCAGAATATAAAGATGGTAAGTTAAAAGCAACGAAGACAGTAAGTAATAAAGAACCGAAGCTAGGAGAAGAAATCGAATACCGAATTAGCTTTGAAAATACGGTACAAAACGGAAAATTAGCCGTGGTAAAGGTAGAAGATGAAATTCCAGCCGGTTTAGAATACGTGCAACATAGTCTTAGATTTGAAGGTGCTGAGCCAAATCCAATAGAGTTAAAAATGGAGTTTGGAAAAGTAACTGCTACGTATTTAGACATTATGGATACAAAAGAACGTAGTATTATTTTTAAAGTGAAGGTAAAAGAAACGGTTAAAATCGGTGAGGAAATTGTGAATAAAGCGATTGTGGAAGATACAACAAACAAACCGCTTGAACCGACAGTTTTCATTAAGCCGAAAGAACCAGAAGTGAAACCGGAAGATCCGAAAGAACCAGAAGTGAAACCGGAAGATCCGAAAGAACCAGAAGTGAAACCGGAAGATCCGAAAGAACCAGAAGTGAAACCGGAAGATCCGAAAGAACCAGAAGTGAAACCGGAAGATCCGAAAGAACCAGAAGTGAAACCGGAAGATCCGAAAGAACCAGAAGTGAAACCGGAAGATCCGAAAGAACCAGAAGTGAAACCGGAAGATCCGAAAGAACCAGAAGTGAAACCAGAAGACCCGAAAGAACCAGAAGTGAAACCGGAAGATCCGAAAGAACCAGAAGTGAAACCGGAAGATCCGAAAGAACCAGAAGTGAAACCGGAAGATCCGAAAGAACCAGAAGTGAAACCGGAAGATCCGAAAGAACCAGAAGTGAAACCGGAAGATCCGAAAGAACCAGAAGTAAAGCCGGAAGATCCGAAAGAACCAGAAGTGAAACCAGAAGACCCGAAAGAACCAGAAGTGAAACCGGAAGATCCGAAAGAACCAGAAGTAAAGCCGGAAGATCCGAAAGAACCAGAAGTGAAACCAGAAGACCCGAAAGAACCGGAAGTGAAACCGGAAGATCCGGAAGTAAGACTGGAAAAATTAATTAAAGAGCCGCACGTAAAGGTAGAAAGAGAATTACCGAAAACAGGGGCGGCATCTCCATGGATGATGTCAGTTGGTGCGGGAATTTCATTCTTAGTCGGCGGAGTATTATTCATATTAGGTAGAAGAAGAAAACAGTAATTCTAAAAGCACAATGAGTTCGATCATGTATCGGATTCATTGTGCTTTCGTTTTCTGATATATAAAGAAAAGCTCCTTCCATACGTGGAAGGAGCTTTATTTTTGTATATTAAAACATACTAGAGCTGTGCATCGGTTGAAGTTTTGCGTTTGGATCGAAGTAAGCTTTTGCATTGTTTACTGCTGTTGGTGCTTCACCAAAGCCGCAAGCAATGAGTTTTACTTTTCCTTCATATGTACAAATGTCACCAGCAGCGTAAATGCCAGGAATATTTGTTTCCATTTTCGAATTCACGAGAATGCTGTTTTTTTGTATATCTAAGCCCCAGTTTTTGATTGGGCCAAGAGAGGAAACGAAGCCGTAGTTTACGATGACATCATCCACATCGATGATAATTTTTTCTTCTGTTTTTACATGCTGAAGAACGACTTGTTCAATGTTGTCATCACCAATGAGTTCTACTGGTATGTACGGTGTGCTTACTTCTGCACGAGAATTCATTAAGCTTTCTACGCTATGTTCATGTGCACGGAACTTATCACGGCGATGAACGATTGTAACTTTTTCAGCGATCGGCTCTAACATCATTGTCCAATCAACCGCTGAGTCGCCGCCACCAAATACTACGACGCGCTTACCAGCAAATTTATTCATATCATCAACAAAATAATGTAAGTTTTTCTTTTCGTACTTTGCTGTACCTTCTAATTCTAAGCGGCGTGGTTGGAAAGCACCATTGCCAGCAGTAATAATAACTGATTTAGAATAGTGAGTTTGCTTATTCGTAACAAGTTTAAATATACCGTCAGCTTGTTTCTCAAGCGTATCAACAGCTTCTTCTAAACAAACGGTTGGGTCAAATTTCTTCATTTGCTCTTTTAAGTTATCAACTAATTCTTGTGCACGCACTTTTGGAAATCCAGCTACATCATAAATGTATTTTTCAGGGTAGAGTGCGGATAATTGTCCTCCAAGTTGAGGTAAGCTTTCAATGATTTTTACACTTGCTTGTCTCATACCGCCATAAAATGCTGTGAACAGCCCTGTTGGACCACCACCAATAATTGTTATGTCGTAAACTTTTTGATTTTCTGCCACTTTCATTCCCCCTATAGATGGAATTTTGATATTGATTTCATATATTGTTCATATGTACACGAAAATCCTGCAAATGATGACACTTTCAAATAAATGATAGCATATTTGAGTTCATAATACTTCTGAAAACGACTGAATTGTGTGTAAGTTTTCGCATAGATGCTTTTTTAATTGTATAAAATATGGCGAAAGGAAAATACATGAAAAAAAGGCTGAAAAACCCTTGAAAACGCTATGTTATTTTAAAATATTGATAATTCTCCAGACGCTTGAATTCTGGAATAAAACCGACTAATATAGGGAAGTATTATGTTAAATTTCTATGACAAAATTCGTACGATTTTTTGACTGCGTTTTGTTATGATATAGAATGTGATAAATTCCACATTCTTGACAAATATAGTTTTTAGTACTTGGTATTATTTTTCATTACTATTATATAAAGAAAAGGGTTGTGATTTGGTGAAGACTCCAAAAATCGTAGTTTTAGGTGCAGGTTATGGCGGGATGATTACGACTGTTCGTCTGCAAAAAGCATTATCTGTAAATGAAGCTGAAATTACGTTAGTAAACAACAACAGCTATCACTACCAAGCGACTTGGTTACATGAGAGCGCAGCTGGTACATTACAAGATGAAAAAATCTGTCTAGATATTCAAGACGTTATTGATACAAATAAAGTGAACTTTGTACAAGATACAGTAGTAGAAATTAAAGCTGCTGAAAAACGCATTATCTTAAAAGACGGCGAGTTAGAGTATGATTACTTAGTAATCGGTCTTGGTTTCGAATCAGAAACATTCGGAATTACAGGATTAAAAGAGCATGCATTCTCAATCGCTAACATTAATGCAACTCGTGAAATTCGTGAGCATATGGAAGCTAGTTTCGCTAAATATGCAACTGAACAACGCGATGAGTTAGTAACAATCGTTGTTGGTGGTGCTGGATTTACTGGTATCGAGTACGTAGGTGAGCTTGCAAACCGTGTTCCTGAACTTTGCAAAGAGTACAATGTACCACGTGAAAAAGCACGTATTATCTGTGTAGAAGCTGCTCCAACAGCACTTCCAGGTTTCGATCCGGCATTAGTAGAATACGCTGTAAAACAACTTGAGAAAAAAGGTGTAGAATTCCGCATCGGTACAGCAATTAAAGAAGCAACTGAAGAAGGTATTATCGTTGCAAACGGCGATGATACTGAATTAATTAAGTCTGAAACAGTAGTTTGGGCTGCGGGTGTTCGTGGTAACGGTATTGTAGAAGAGTCTGGTTTTGAAGCAATGCGCGGACGTGTAAAAGTTGATGAGTACATGCACGCTCCAGGATACGAAGATGTATTTATGGTTGGTGACGCAGCGTTAATCATTAACGAAGAAATTAATCGTCCATACCCACCAACGGCACAAATCGCAATTCAAGAAGGTTACAACATTGCACACAACTTAACTGTGTTAGTTCGTGGTAAAGGCGAAATGAAAAAATTCGCATTCGACAATAAAGGATCTGTATGTTCTTTAGGTCATGACGATGCAATGGGCGTTGTTATGGGCAAAAAGTTAACAGGTTGGAAAGCTTCTTTCATGAAGAAAGTTATCGATAACCGTTACCTATTCTTATTAGGTGGACCTTTATTAGTTCTTAAAAAAGGTAAATTAAAGTTCTTTTAATATATAATAGAAAAGCAGAAACGGCTAAGAGCTGTTTCTGCTTTTTTCATTTTAAAAATATAGTATAATATATAAAAAGAAAGAATATTCTGTCCGTTCTAGTAGAGGAGGGTATTACATCATGGAGAAGCGAGGGAAAGTATGGCTAGCTGTTGGTGGCTTAGTAGCTACAAAAGATGGCAGGTGGCTGTTCGTTAAGAAAAAATACAGTGGATTAAAGGGGAAATGGTCTTTGCCGGCTGGTTTTGTAAATGAAGGTGAGACGGTTGATGAAGCTGTGAAACGTGAAGTGTTAGAAGAGACAGGTATCGTCGCTCATGTGAAGGGGATTATTGGTATTCGATCGGGCGTGATTCGCAATGAGATTAGTGATAATATGATTATTTTCCTTTTGGAGCCTGAAGGAGAAAACATTATTGTACAGGAGAAGGAATTGTCTGAAGTAGCATTTTTACATCCAGATACGATTGCGGACGATCCAAATACGTCTCTACTTATCAAATATTTGTTTGAAGGAAGATCAGAACTACATCTTGAGATGAACAAAACATTAGATCCAGGAGAGCAATTTGGTTATACAGCCTATCATGTATTTACGGCGCATGCGAAGGAGAGGGAGAAAGAGTGAGTATACCAGTATTACTTATTTCAATGATGTTATTTTTTATTTTGTTTTTTGGAATTGGATTTTTACTCAACATGATATTGCGAGCGACATGGGTAATGGTTATTGTGTATCCGATTGTTTGTATACTTATTATTAATAAGGCGAGTGTGTGGGATTATTTTTCAAATCCGAAAGAAACATTCTCTTCATTTGGGACAAGTGTATCGCATTTAGGGCAGGCAGATGTGTTTATTCTATCTACTGGATTAGTAGGTGCTGCTTTAGCCGGAATTGTCATTAAGAAACTTCGGAAAAGCGGATATCAAATGTTTTGATCTCCAATTCATTTGGGGATTATTTTTTTGCATATTCCTTCATCGTATAGGGAATGATTAACGATGAAGGAGTGTGGAATATAAAAATGTTAAAACGATATTGTATTCGCATTATGATGACTTGTTTACTTGTATCCGCATTATGCGTAACATGGAATGCTTTCACAGGAGTTTCTTTATTAGAGATTGTAAAGAAATATGAGGGAACGAGTGCAAAAGAAGTACATGCAGCAGAAGTTAAGAGAAATGTTGCTCCGAGTAAAGAAGTGATAAATGCTTTAGAGCAGGCAAACGACTGGTCTAAATATCGTTCAATTGAAATGACTGCAACAGGTTATACGTCGGGAATTGAGTCAACTGGTAAGAGACCGGGACATCCGGAGTATGGTATTACATATTCAGGAGTTAAGGTGAAAAGGGATTTATATTCCACAATCGCTGCGGACTTACGCGTATTCCCAATTGGAACGATTCTATTCGTACCAGGTTATGGGTACGGTGTAGTAGCTGATAAGGGCGGTGCAATAAAAGGAAACCGTCTTGATCTGTATTATGATACGGTGAAAGATGTTTATAGCCAATGGGGTAAGAAAAAAGTGAATGTGTATGTAGTGAAAGTTGGAAATGGTAAGTTTTCAGAAGAAGAATTAACGATGTTAAATCAAGACGAAACGATGCAAGTGTTTCGTGGTCAATATTTAAAACAAAGATAGTCTAGTGGTAATTACGCTAGACTTTTTTATTTTATAAATAGAAGAAATATGGATTATATAGGATGTAACAGAAGTTAGAATTGTCGCATTTTATCGAAAATAAAGTTATAATAAAGGCAGAGTAGAGAAATTTAGGGGGTCTGAACATGTTTCAAGTACAAAAAGAATTAGCAAGCCATGAAGCGGTAATCGTTGCCTTATTTGAAGAAGAGAAAACGAGTAGTTTTGTACAAGAACTGGACAAAGCGTTTGAAGGACAACTACAAGTTTTATTAGAAGAGAAAGAACTTTCTACGAAGAAGAAAGCTATTTCAAAAGTACATAGTTTAGGAAAAACAAATGTGAAACGTTATTATTTCGTTGGTTTAGGTAAGAAAGAGTCTTACACGACAGAAACGTTGCGTGCTGCTCTTGGTAAGGCGTTTAAAACGTTACAAGCAGCAAAAGTACAAGATGCAGCAATCTTGCTTGATTCTTTCGTAACAGAGAAATTAGATGCGATTGATGTAGCTCATATTGCAGCAGAAGTACAAGGTCTTGGTACATATGAGTTACAAACGTATAAATCAGATAAAAAGGATCGTGTGGAACTAGAGAAGTTCACGGCTATTACAGCAGAAGATGCACAAGAAATTGAAGCTGCATTAACAGTTGGTTACGTACATGGACGTGCAACAAATTCAGCTCGTACACTTGTAAATATGCCGCCAAACGTATTAACAGCAACAAAGCTTGCTGAGTATGCTGTTGAGTTAGCGGAAAAGTATGATATGGATTATAAAGTTCTTGAGAAAGAAGAGATGGAAGAGCTTGGTATGGGTGCGTTACTTGCAGTAAATCAAGGATCTACTGAGCCACCAAAAATGATCGCTCTTATTTATAAAGGAAAAGAAGAGTGGACAGATGTCATTGGATTCGTTGGAAAAGGGATTACATACGATACAGGTGGTTATTCTTTAAAACCACGTGAAGGTATGGTCGGTATGAAAGGTGATATGGGCGGTGCTGCGTCTGTATTAGGTGCGATGGAAATTATCGGTGAACTTCGCCCAGAGCAAAATGTAATTGCTGTTATTCCATCAACTGATAACGTTGTAAGTGGTACAGCATTTAAGCCAGACGATGTAATCACATCTATGAGCGGAAAAACAATTGAAGTATTAAATACAGATGCAGAAGGTCGCCTAGCGTTAGCTGACGGTATTACGTATGCGAGAAAACTAGGTGCAAACTATCTTATTGATGTTGCGACATTAACAGGTGGTGTAATTGTTGCACTTGGAAATCATACGACAGGCGCAATGACAAACAATGAAGAGTTGTTTGAGCAAGTGCTAGAGGCGTCTATGGAAACAGATGAATCAATTTGGCAATTACCGATTTTTGATCGTGATAAAGAACGCGTTCGAAACAGTAAGTTTGCCGATTTAAATAACTCACCAGGCCGCGAAGGACATGCGGTTATGGCAGGTACATTCTTAGGTGAATTTGCTGAAGATACACCTTGGGTACACTTAGACATCGCTGGAACATCTGAAACGTCAGGAGCGCATGATTTAGGGCCAGCTGGAGCAACAGGTGCAATGGTACGTACACTTGCAACACTTGTTGAACGTTTCGGAGAAGAGTAAGATCCATAAGAGAAGGCTGTTCCAATATTTTGGAACAGCCTTTTTTATTGGTATGATTATTATCATTTTTTTTCGTTAAGTCGATATAATTTCATTTCCTATTGTACTGTTCTATAGGAAATGATGGATCCTATAAAGAAATCGTATATAACGTTCCATTTAAAGCGAATGAAGTGCGACCTGTTTCTTCAGAGACAACTAAAATAAGTGCGTCGCTTTTTTCTGATAAGCCAATCGCAGCTCTGTGACGTGTTCCTAGTTCAGGATCAACTTCTGTGCTTTTCGTTAACGGAAGAATATTGGCAGCTGAAACAATATGATCATTTTTAACGAGAACGGCTCCGTCATGAAGAGGGTTACCTGGATAGAAAATGGATTCAAGTAACGGTGAGGTTAAATGAGCATGTAATGTTGTTCCAGTTTGAATGAGAGAGTCAAGTGGTTCGTTTCTTTCCACAACAATAAGAGCCCCGTGTTTTCGGGCGCTTAAATGTTGGACAGTTGCTGTAATAGAATGTGAACTTTCCGTATAAGGTGATAAATACGCTTGAATATAGTATGTAGCTGCTAATGTTTGTACGTTTGCTAACATATGATGAATATCTTCCATTTTGCACAAAATACATTCATCTTCTTTATCAATTGCTTGTCTCATAATTGATAATTCTTTCTCAGCAATTTCAATCATTTGCTTTGTTTGTATTTTGAGCTCTTCTGACAAGCCCCATTCTTGCATAATCCTCATTCCCTTTAGTGGAGTATTTAACCATAGTGTATACAAATATTCCTAGTAAAATCCTGTTAGATTGTAAAAAATATTGAGATACAGGTTGTTTTTTTCATATAATAAAGGTATGACAAGCGAGAGGAGATAGAAATATGAACTGGAAACAAGAATTTAGTCGCTGGCTTTCATATGCAGAGTTAGACGCAGAACTAAAAGAACAGTTAGAAAACATGAAGCAAGATGAGAAGAAAATTGAGGATAGCTTTTATAAAAATCTAGAATTCGGCACAGGTGGTATGCGTGGTGAACTTGGTGCTGGTACGAACCGTTTGAACGTATATACAGTTCGTAAAGCAACACAAGGATTAGCGAAGTTTATTGAAAAATTAGGTGAAGAAGCGAAAAAACGCGGTGTTGTTGTAGCGTACGATTCTCGTCATAAATCACCTGAATTTGCAATGGAAGTAGCTGCTACACTTGGTGCACACGGTATCACAACATATGTGTTTGAAAGCTTACGTCCAACGCCAGTGCTTTCTTTCGCAGTTCGTCATTTACATACAGTAAGTGGAATCGTTCTTACGGCAAGCCATAATCCGCCGGAATATAACGGTTATAAAGTATATGGTGAAGATGGTGGGCAGTTGCCTCCAAAAGAAGCTGATGAGTTAATTAGCTATGTAAATGCAGTAGAGGATGAGTTAACAGTTGAGGTTGCTAATGTGGAGCAATTAAAAGCTGACGGTTTATTACATATTGTTGGACAAGAAGTAGATGATGCATATGCATCAGAATTGAACAATGTCATCATTAATAAAGAAATGGTACAAAATGTTGGAAAAGACTTAAAAATCGTCTTTACACCATTACATGGAACATCAAATATTTCTGTGCGCCGTGGTTTAGAAGAAGTTGGATTTACAGATGTAACAGTTGTAAAAGAGCAAGAGTTACCAGATCCGAACTTCTCTACAGTAAAATCACCGAACCCAGAAGAGCATGCAGCGTTTGAGTATGCAATTCGTGACGGTGAGAAGGTAGGCGCAGATGTGTTAATCGCAACGGATCCTGACGCAGACCGCCTAGGCGTTGCAGTTCGTAATCACGATGGTGAGTTCCAAGTATTAACTGGTAACCAAACAGGTGCATTAATGCTTGATTACTTATTATCTCAAAAGAAAGAAAACGGAACGCTTCCAGAGAACGGTGTTGTATTAAAAACAATCGTAACGTCTGAAATTGGCCGTACAATCGCGAAAGCATACGGTTTAGATACAGTTGATACATTAACTGGATTTAAATTTATCGGTGAGAAAATTAAACAGTATGAAGAAAGCGGACAATACGAATTCCAATTCGGTTATGAGGAAAGCTATGGTTATTTAATCCGTCCATTCTGTCGTGATAAAGATGCAGTACAATCTGTTCTATTTGCATGTGAAGTAGCTGCATACTACAAATCACAGGGTAAAACGTTATACGATGGTTTATTAGAAGTATTTGAGAAGTACGGTTTCTTCCGTGAAGATCTTGTATCGTTAACGTTAAAAGGAAAAGATGGAGCGGAACAAATTCAAGAAATGATGGCAACATTCCGTGAAAATCCTCCGAAAGAAGTGGCGGGCTTAACAGTTGTAGCTGTTGAAGACTATAAAGCGAGCATCGTTACATCTTTACAAGATGGACATAAAGAAGAGATTCACTTACCGAAATCAAATGTGTTAAAATATCAATTAGAAGATGGTTCTTGGTTCTGCCTACGCCCATCTGGAACTGAACCGAAGATTAAGTTCTACTTCGGTGTTCAAGATAATTCTTTACAAAATAGTGAACAAAAGTTACTTACTATTAAAGAAGATATTATGAATCGTTTATAATATAAAGTAATTTTAAGTAATAGGGAACAAAAGGGAGTGAAACCTCCCTTTTGTTCTATGTAAGGAAGTAATCGTTATTGATTCTGACAGAAGAGAGGGTATTTTGTGATGAAAAGAGTAAGAAAAGCGATAATCCCAGCAGCTGGATTAGGAACACGTTTTTTACCAGCTACAAAAGCAATGCCAAAAGAAATGTTACCGATAGTAGATAAACCAACTATCCAATACATTGTAGAAGAAGCAATAAAATCAGGGATCGAAGATATTATTATCGTTACTGGTAAAACGAAGCGCTCTATTGAAGATCATTTTGATAATGCATTTGAGTTAGAGCAAAACTTATTAGAAAAGAAAAAGTACGAGTTACTTGAAAAAGTACAGGCTTCTTCAAAAATGGTAGATATTCACTATATCCGTCAAAAAGAACCAAAAGGATTAGGGCATGCAGTTTGGTGTGCACGTAAATTTATCGGTGATGAGCCATTCGCTGTTTTATTAGGTGATGATATCGTTCAAGCTGAAAAACCATGTTTACGTCAATTAATTGAAGAATATGATAAAACGCTTTCTTCTGTTATTGGTGTACAAACGGTTCCAGAAGATGAAACACACCGTTATGGAATTATCGACCCATTAGAGCAGGAAGGACGTCGTTACCAAGTTCGCAATTTCGTTGAGAAACCAGCAGCAGGTACAGCACCTTCAAACTTAGCAATTATGGGACGTTACGTTTTAACACCTGAAATCTTCATGTTCTTAGAACAGCAACATGTTGGTGCTGGTGGTGAAATTCAGTTAACAGATGCAATCCAAAACTTAAACGAAATTCAACGTGTATTTGCTTACGATTTCGAAGGAAAGCGCTACGACGTAGGTGAAAAGTTAGGATTCGTTCAAACGACAATCGAAATGGCCCTGCAACACCCAGAATTACGTGATGAAATGGTTCCAATGATGCAGAAAATTTTAGAAGAACACACGAAGCAACAGTCTTAATATAAAAAAGGAGTTATTTCAGTGTACTGAAATAACTCTTTTTTATTATGAAATCGTCGAATGAGAATGCTGATAAGCGGAACGACGTACAGCATAGTATATGCGAGGTGCGATAATAGCACCGATAATGGTAAAGGCAATATCTTTTACTGCGAACCACATCATAATCATCCAAGCCGCTTTATAACTCATATTACCACCCATGAAGAAATTGACTGCCCCGTACATATAAGTAGTACCGATAATATACGTTAAAATGATTCCTGTGAAAGAGGCAATTGCAAATGTACTGAATGTTGGTCGTTCTTTTTGTTCTACTAGTTTTCCGGATACGTAAGCAACGATAATAAATGCAATAATAAAACCACCAGTAGGATCTAAAAGCGCTCCGAATCCAGCTTTGAAGTTAGCGAAGATTGGTGCACCAGCTAAGCCAACGAGCATATACACAGTCATTGATAATGCGCCAAGTCTACTTCCAAGAAGAAGCCCTGCTAAAATTGCGAAAAATGGTTGCATAGATAATGGGATGCCCGCTACTTGCAGGAATGGTGCCCAAGATACAATATTTGCACCAATGGCCATAAGAGCGACGAACATGGCAGCTAATGCTAAATCTAAAACATGAAATCTTCTCATAATGTTAACCTCCTGTTGTTTTTAGGTTAACATTATCGTAGCGAAAATATTTACTTGTTGTCAATCAAAATATTTTGATAAGAAGGCTTCAAATAGTCTCTTAGCAATGTATACGGAATACGAAATTGTGGAATTCCGCTTGAATAAGGAGCAATCTCATATAGAGGGAAATAAATGACGAGATTGTTCGGCTCTAAAAAGAAGTGAAACTTTTTCGTGCTCATGACCTTTTCAGTTGCATCGGGAAAATAAATGCTTTCATTTTGTTTAATTTGTCTCACAATCTCAGCGCGTATTACTTCTTTATATTTATCTTCTTGTTGAAATAAATCGTCTAAGTGTAGTAACTTTTTTTCTTTTAAATCAAATGTGTTTGCCTTCCACGTATAAAGACCGTGTGCTCCGCCTGTATATTGATAGTGATTCACATATAGGCTGAGTAAGGGTGGTTTATTTAAGGAGATTTTATAATCAACATTCGCTACGTACGGATGAAAAGGTGTGCTAGATCCTTCTGTTTCTTTATAATATTTTTTTGCGTCTTTTTCTAATTTAGTTTTAAATTTGTCAGTAGACTTTTTGTAATAGAAATTGAGCTTATTTTGAAATTTAGAATCGGAAAAATTGTGAAAAGAAGGTCTGTTAATTTGATATTCTATATAAGGTTTCTTACCTTTTTGTGTTACAGTCTGAACATCGATTGTCAGGTTGGATGCTTTGGCTGCTAGTGCACAATTTGGTACAATAGTCAGCAAGGAGAACATAAGCAGTAATATACAAAATTTCTGTTTCATTTAGGTGAAACCTCCTTATATAAGTGTTATAAGTAGTTTGAAAATAAATAGGTAAAATTATACATTCAATTAAAGTAAGAGAAGGAGGAAACGATATGGGAAAAACTTTAATGGATTCACTTGGAATTGAGTTGTTAGAGATGACAGAAGATAAGGTGGTTGCTACGATGCCTGTTGATGAGCGTACGCATCAGCCGTTTGGTTTTTTACACGGCGGTGCATCTCTTGCATTAGCGGAAACAGTAGCAAGTGTTGGTTCATACAATTTAATTGATCAAGAGAAATGTATTTGTTTCGGTCTAGAAATTAATGCAAATCACATTCGCTCAAAGAAAGATGGAATTGTAACAGCAATCGGAACACCGATACATAGAGGACATTCAACGATGGTTTGGGATGTACGTATTATTGATGAGAATGATGATTTACTATGTATATCAAGGTGTACAGTAGCAATTAAAGAAAAACGTGAAAAGTAAAAAGAGGCGGCTCAATAGAGAGGCCACTGAAAAACTTACGTTTTTCGGTTTATAAACCGGATGCAAAACAAGAAAGGCGATTTTTCATTCAATTTTGAATGAAAAGTCGCCTTTCCCTTTATTCTTTTTTACTTTGTTTCTTTTATCAAGGTTAGGATTCGTTTTAAATTGACAGCGAATATAGCCATTGCACCTTGCATTTGCATACCAATCAGACCCGAGGAAGATGCCACATCATACCCGTGTCTATGCTTAAGTTCACTATTTTTCGCTTCAATTTTATAACGCTCTTTCCCCTTTTCTTTAAAATATGCACTTTCTTGAAATGCTTGTTGTTCCTTATGTTCAGTGGATTTAATTGTCACAGAATATGTTTTATTTTTAGCGCCTTCTTTGTAACACCCACTTTTGAATGGACATACTTTGCATTTTTCAATATCAAAATAGTAGGTATGACTTTGACTATTGTTTGTTCCCTTTTTACCCGTACGTGCTCTACGAACGGCCATATGTCCAGCTTTACAGACATACATACCCGCATCTTTATTAAATTCAAATTCATCTTCTTTTTTACGTGGCCCTTGTGTCACAATAGGGTTTAATTTCGATACTAATTGTAATTGATTTTGGTTGGCATATTGAATATTATTTTTCTCAGAATAAGCAGTATCTCCAATAACTGTATCAATTTCCATCCCTGTTTCACGACTTTTTTCAATCAATGTTTGAAGGTATTTTCCATCGCTTTTTTCACCCGTTGTAATCACCGCAGCTGTAATGATGCGTTCTTCATTCATCGCAATATGTGTTTTATAACCAAAGAAAGAAGAATCCGCTGTTTTATGTCCAATTCGCGCATCAGGATCTTGCGAAAATTGGAGGTGTTCTTGGTGATCTTCTACGATTTCTTTTAAATAATTCAGTTTCTCTTTCACATTTGGATATTCACGAATGATTTCCTCTTTTTCTACTGTTTCAATTACTTTTTGACAATATTCAAGTTCGTCACTTAAGTCATCTGTCATTGTTTTTGGTGGGAACTTTTCCTTCATTCCTTCGTCAACTTGATAAACAGCTTTGCGGAGTAATTTGGATTTCTCCATTAAAAATTCTTTCGGCGATTTTTGATTGAAGCGTGCTTTTGTATGCGTGGCATCAACAATAATAGATTTATTTTTAATCAAGTTTTTTTCGAGTGCAATTTCCACTGTTTTTTGAATGAGCATGTCAATTAACCCTACATCTGTCAGACGAAGCTTGCGGAACTTCGTTAACGAACTAGGGTCAATGACCATATCTTCTGGTGCCATATCTAAGAAATATTTAAAGGACATATCGTATTTTGAGCGTTCCACAACATCTACATCTGATAAATCAAAAATAGATTTTAGTAATACATATTTAAACATACGAACAGGCGGCACTGCATTGCGACCGTTATCGAGACAATATTTATCTTGTAGTTCTTCTAAAACAAAAGAAAAGTCTACCAGTTCATTAAATTGACGAAGCATATTATCCTTTGGTACAACGATATCGTAAATCGCCATAAATGGACTGAGGTTAAGAGATTGTTGATTAGAAATCATCCGAGACACCACCTAGAATTAGTACAATCATTATACATGAAAAAAGCGAAAGCTTCCTCGATTTCATCGAGGAAGCTTTCGCTTTTTAAACTATAAGGACTTTTTCAGTGGCCTCCTCAATAGAGCGCCTCTTTTTTATAATTAGAACTGGATTTTCTTCTCTAAGAAGCCTTTTAGCTCGCTAATTGGCATACGAACTTGTTCCATTGTGTCACGGTCACGTACTGTAACAGCTTTGTCTTCAACTGAGTCGAAGTCGTAAGTGATACAGAATGGTGTACCGATTTCGTCTTGACGACGGTAACGTTTACCGATAGAACCAGTTTCGTCAAAGTCTACCATGAAGTCTTTAGCTAGTTCTGCGAATACTTCAGTAGCACCTTCAGATAGCTTTTTAGATAATGGTAAGATAGCTGCTTTGTATGGTGCTAAAGCAGGGTGGAAACGAAGAACTGTACGAGAATCGTTTTCTAATTGCTCTTCTTCATATGCATCACATAAGAATGCTAATGTTACACGGTCAGCACCTAAAGATGGCTCGATGCAGTACGGTACGTAACGCTCATTCGTTTGTGGATCGATATAGTTAAAGTCTTCGTTAGAGTGTTCCATGTGACGTTTTAAATCGAAGTCTGTACGAGATGCTACGCCCCAAAGTTCGCCCCAACCGAATGGGAATCTGAATTCAATATCAGTTGTTGCGTTACTGTAATGAGATAATTCCTCTTCACCGTGGTCACGAAGACGCATGCTTTCTTCAGTCATACCAAGTGAAAGTAACCAGTTCTTACATGTTTCACGCCAGAATGCGAACCACTCTAAATCTTCACCAGGCTTACAGAAGAATTCAAGTTCCATTTGTTCGAATTCACGTGTACGGAATGTGAAGTTACCAGGCGTGATTTCGTTACGGAAGCTCTTACCGATTTGGCCAATACCAAATGGAAGTTTTTTACGCATAGAGCGTTGTACGTTTTTAAAGTTTACGAAAATACCTTGTGCTGTTTCAGGACGAAGGAAGATTTCGTTCGTGCTAGACTCTGTAACACCTTGGAATGTTTTGAACATTAAGTTGAACTGACGGATTTCAGTGAACTCTTCACTACCACAATCAGGACATTTTACTTCATGTTCTTTCATTAGGTCAGCCATTTGGTCGAAAGTAAGACCATCAACAACCATTTCGATGCCTTTTGCATCTAATGCATCTTCAATTAATTTGTCAGCACGGTGACGCGCTTTACATTTTTTACAGTCGATCATTGGATCGTTGAAGTTACCAACGTGACCAGAAGCGATCCAAGTTTTTGGGTTCATTAAAATAGCTGCGTCTAAACCAACGTTGTATGGAGATTCTTGAATGAATTTTTTCCACCAAGCTTTTTTAACGTTATTTTTTAATTCGATTCCAAGTGGACCGTAATCCCAAGTGTTTGCAAGACCACCGTAAATTTCAGAACCAGGGAAAACAAAACCGCGATGTTTCGCTAAGTTTACAACTTGTTCCATTGAATACATAATAAAATCCTCCTTTTGAAAGTTAACGTATTGGCGATGACGTGCTCTGGTACTTGTGAAACAAGCGGTATATGCTTTGAAAAACATAAAAAAACGCTCATCCCAAGGCTTAATTGCCTAGGGACGAGCGTTTGCCCGCGGTTCCACCCTAGTTGATACACAACAGGTGCATCCACTTTATCACGTATTGCTCGGGACTGCCGTTTCCTTGCGGCATCAGGCTTTCACTATCCCTGAATCGCTTTTTGTGCAAGTACTTATAAGTCCGTCATCGCTACTTATATTAATAATAATGAACATATTCTAACACGTTCTTTTTTAAATCTCAATAGAGGAACGCGTCTATCTATGATAGAGTCTCGCCTATTTTTTCGTTATTTATTCCGTAATTTTGTTTAATGTGCTTAATTGCTTCGCGTTTACTAAGGGGAGCAAGCTCGTTATTTTGCACGTATTCCCAAACGACATCGGGCTTCGTTTTTGCATACTCGCGAAGGACCCAGCCAATCGCTTTTTGAATGAAAAATTCTTTTGAAGAATGTAGTTGTCCAATAATCCAGAAAAGAAGTTCTTCGTCCATCTTTTGTTTATATTTTAGCTGGAATAAAATAGCGGCGCGTTGTAACCATATGTTGTCTGATGCAATCCATTTTGGAATATAGGCAGAAATTAATTCCGGATGTTTTAAAAAGATATTCCCTAAAAATGTAGGGACGATGCTATCAACAAAATCCCACCAAGATTTTGTTACAATAAGTTCTTCTAAAAACGGGATATGCGTTTCGTTTATATGCTTTTTATATTTTTGCATAATATCGAGTGCAGCCGCTTGAAATTCACGTTCTGGTAAATCCCAAAGCTCACGTACGATAATTTGAAAGTCTTTTTGATCTGGAAGAGTGTGTATTTGGATAACGTCTTTTAATAACTGTCTTCTTTCAGGTGTTTGAATACCGAGAAATGGGAAGTGGTTTTTCATATAACGTGCCATTGGTTCTGCTTTTTCAGGATTTTTATGGGCTGTGAAATGCTCTTGTAATGCTTGTACAAATGGATGCATAAGTGCGTTCTCCTCTCTTATTATCTCGCTCCTATTATTATACAGAGAGTTTGGATAAATTTTAAAACATAACTTGTAAAGTAATGAAATATGTTGAGAGTAGAGAGGAGAGGATAAGATGGAAGATCAAGGCGTACTAGCAGGTTTCTTTGCTCTTAGTTTTGCGTTTATTCTTGTTGTATTGATTTGGGCAATTATTGCGTATTTATTAACGGCTTTTGCACTGTATACGATGGCGAAAAATGATGGTGCAACGGATGGTGCTCTTGCGTTTATTCCTTTTTTAAATAGTAAGATATGGGGTGATTTAGCAAAAGACAAATTACCGGATTTCTTAAAAGAAGAAGCAGGATGGAAAGTATTCGGCATATATGTCGCGTGTTTCATTTTTAACTTCGTACCAATTCTATATTTATTAGCAACAGCTGTATCGATTGTGCTGTCTATTTATCTTATCTACGCAATTTTAGATAGATACGGAACGAATTCTATATTGTTTACGATTATTCATACAATCACATTTTCGGTTTTCTTACCGATTCACTTGTTCATTATTCGGAATGAGCCGGTAAGGTATAACGAGTAGGGATATTTGAAAAGTCATTCATATAATTGTATTGAACAAGAAAAAGGGCTGTCACATGTGACAGCCCTTTTTCTACTACATAAGGTAACGTAAATAAATATAAATATGAGAAATGATTAATGAAACGATCATAATTGGGAAGCCGACTTTAAGGAATTCCATGTAGCTAAATTTATGGCCCTCACGACTTGCGATACCTGCAACGATTACGTTAGCAGAAGCTCCGATTAATGTTCCGTTTCCACCTAGACAAGCACCTAATGCTAATGCCCACCATAATACGTCGATTTGTGCGTCAGAAGGTGATAAACCTAGCCCAACTGCCATATCATTAATAAGTGGGATCATTGTTGCAACGAATGGAATGTTATCAATTGTTGCAGAGGCGATACCAGATACCCATAAAATAAGGATAGATGCGTAAGAAACATCTCCACCTGTTATTCCAATTACTTTTTGAGCTAACATTTTGATAAGGCCGATATCAATAAGTCCTCCAACAAGTACGAATAGTCCTGCGAAGAAGAAGATCGTTACCCACTCTACACTTGCGAATACCTCTTCAATTTCATGTTCTTTCACACCGATTAGCATAAGTACAGTAGCACCAGTTAAAGCGATGATAGCTGCATCAACATGGAAGATCGAATGAGTCATGAAACCTACGATTGTAAGTCCAAGTACGGTTAAAGATTTTTTCATTAATACTGGATCTTGAATGTATTGTTTTTCATCTAAACTCATTAATTTTTTAATTTGTACAGGATCAGCAATTAATTGTTTACGATACATGAAGTAAAGTATTGTCGCTGTAACAGCAATAATAATGATTACGATAGGTGCTAAGTTGAATAAGAACGCATTGAAATCTAAATGCTTATTTGCAGAACCAATCATAATGTTAGGTGGATCACCAATTAATGTTGCTGTTCCTCCAATGTTTGAAAAAATAATTTCAGAAAGTAAATAAGGAACAGGATTTACTTGCAGTATGCGCGTAATAGATAAAGTAACTGGAACAACAAGAAGTACAGTTGTAACGTTATCTAAAAATGCGGAACCAAGCGCAGTAAGTAAGGAAAGTGAAATTAAAATTTTAATTGGATTTCCTTGCGCCCCTTTTGCTGCTTTAATGGCAACGTATTGGAAGACACCCGATTTACTCGTAATGTTCACCAGAATCATCATACCGATGAGTAGCGTAATCGTCCCCCATTCAATATGTTTCGTAAAGGCGTTGTGTAAATCAACGACCCCCATAATTACCATGAGTGCTGCACCAAGAAGTGCGATGACAGCGCGATTAATTTTTTCTGAAATAATAATGGCATATGTAATTAAAAAGACTGCGATAGCAAAATAATACTGCCAGTTTGCGAGCTCTTGCGTTGTTTCGTGCAAAACTCTCATCTCCTTTCATTCACTTTTCTTAGTGTGTCAAAAAATTAACTAGATGAAACACACATAACGTCATTATAAAGTAGAAAAAAGGGGGATGTAAATGAAAGGGCTTATTTTGTCATATTTTCTGCATCGGTCATTTTTTCTTATTTTTAAAAATATTTGTGGGCATTTGACATATATATAAGATACATCCAATCTGAATATTTAAAATGGAATTAGCATTCGAGCTTGTTCGTGTAGGAGTGTCAAATAGAAAGGAATGACAAAGATGATAAGGAAGGGATCGTATGGATGAACAACGATTTTTATTTTTGGATTTTGAGTTTACGATGCCCCAGCACAGAAAAAAACCAAAAGGATTTTTCCCGGAAATCATTGAAGTAGGACTCGTTTCGGTTGTTGGCTGTAAGGTAGAAGACACGTATTCAGCTCATGTTAGGCCGAAAACTTTTCCTTCTTTAACGGATCGATGTAAGAAATTTTTAGGAATTAAACAAGAAGTCGTAGATAAAGGAATTTCGTTTCCAGAACTCGTTGAAAAACTTGCAGAATATGAAAGGAGATGTAAACCAACCATTGTTACGTGGGGAAATATGGATATGAAAGTGTTGAAGCATAATTGTGAAATGGCAAGAGTAGACTTTCCGTTCTTAGGCCAGTGCCGTGATTTATCACTTGAGTATAAGAAGTTTTTTGGGGAGAGAAATCAAACAGGATTGTGGAAAGCAATTGAGGCATATGGAAAAGCAGGGACGGGTAAGCATCATTGTGCGCTAGATGATGCGATGACGACGTATAATATTTTTAAATTAGTAGAAAAAGATAAAGAGTATTTAGTGAAACCAGCACCTCCAACGTTAGGAGAACTCGTTGATTTTTCAAAAGTGTTAAAGAAAGTGAGTACACAGTAACGACCAAATTGCACAGTATGTAATTTGGTCGTTTTGTTTTTTTAAAGTTTGTAGTCTTTTTTTAACTGCTCTAATGTTTCTAGACTACGAACTGCAAAAGGTGAATCATCTTCAGAAAATGAATTCATTTGAGTTTCCAATGCTAATTTGAGTGACTCTGTATACTCTGGAATTTCTCCTTCATATTTCTTCACCATTTGTTCTGGAATATTCGTCTGTTCACGGAAAGCTAAAGCACGTCTTTCATGGAAAAATGGTACGTCAGCTTGTTTTACGTTATGTAAGTCACCTTGCACCGGATGTTTTAAAACAGCTAACACTTTTACGACGTAACTGCCAGGACGGCTATTTGTAACTTCGCCGATGTATTTGCCAGTTTTATAAATACCAGTAACGATTTCACCAATTTCAAATGTTTCTCTCATATTTTTCACCTCAAGTTTATAGTAAGGAAAGTGTGCGAAGGAGTCAAAGAAATCATTCGCTTTCGGAATGCCCCCTTGAGAATATGGATAGGTTCCACTATAATTTTATATTATATAACAGAAAATTCTGATGTTTTTTAATCTTATAATAAGGAGTGTTCCGTATGATGCCTTTATATTTTCCGGAAGATAAAACAGAATATATTATTCCAGGGATTGTTTGCGTTCTATTTATCATTGGTGCCGTTGCTACGTGGCGTATGTTCATTCGTGTATCAAAACGCGAAGCGGAGCGATTACAGAAAGTTGAAGAAAAACTTTTAGCGGAAAAGAAACAGTAACTCATTTTTGTATGTTTCCCTCTATGCTCGGACAATCTAAGGGCAGAATATATTTTGGAGGGAATAGAATGAAAAAACGGCTTTTTTTAAGTTGTTGTTTATTATTTCTGTTGGCAGGTTGTGACCAAGGGAAGCCGAAAGAAATTGACGTGAAATTATATAATGCTTCAGGCGATGAAGTGGGGACTGCGAAAGTAGTGCAGCAAACAAGCGGAGTGAAAATTACGATTAAAGGGGAAGGTTTCGCACCAGGCGCGCACGGACTGCATGTACACGAAATTGGTGAGTGTAAAGCACCACGTTTTGAATCATCTGGTAATCATTTTAATCCTGATAATAAAAAGCATGGACTTCTTAATCCGAAGGGTGCAGAAAACGGTGATTTACCGAACGTAATTGCAGACGGTTCTGGAAAGATCAAGGCAGAAATCGATGCGCCGCACATAACGCTGGAAGAAGGAAAAACGACGATTCATAGAAAAGATGGAGCGTCTATTATTATTACAGAAAACGCTGATGATGGTATGACACAACCAACAGGTAAATCAGGTGATCGAATTGCTTGTGGTGTCATTGTAAAAAAAGCGTCGGATATGAAGAAAAAGTAAAAGCTACCATGCATGGTAGCTTTTTTTGTGAAACGTATTTGAAAAGATATTGATAAAGGAGATTGTCCCGAATTACCTCCTTTCTTATTATGAAAACGTATGGCGCAGTCTATTTAAAATTTCTTCTAAAACAGATCTTGGACAGCCGATGTTAATTCGAATATGTTCTTCGCCGCCTAATCCGTATTTCTCACCAGGTTCAACGATGATTTTCCCTTTTTCCTCAAGTAATGCAGTGCGTTCATTTTGAGAAAGCTGTAGGCGGGAGCAATCAATCCATAATAAAAAGCTACCTTCTGGTTTCGTTACAGAAAGAGTAGGTATGTGATTTTTAATATATTTACAAGCGAATTGAGCGTTATCTTCTATATATAATCGAATTTCATGTAGCCAATCATTACATTCTGTATAGGCACTTTGCATCGCTGTATAGGCAAATGTATTTAATCCGTGGAAACCTTGTCTATATTGGATAGATATAAAGGTTTGACGGAGTTTTTCGTTTGGAATGATAATAATCGATGCCTGTAATCCAGCGATATTAAATGTTTTACTCGGAGCCATACAAGTAATCGTGCGCGCTGCTAATTCTTCTGATAAGGAAGCGAACGGTGTATGAGTACGATCTCCGTAAATAATATCGGCATGAATTTCATCCGCGACAACGATTACATTATATTTTGTACATAACGTGCCAAGTTGTGTGAGTTCCTCTTTTGACCAAACACGCCCGATTGGATTGTGAGGACTACAAAGAAGCATGAGTTTGACGCCTTGTTGAAATTGCTTTTCTAAATGATCGAAGTCTATCGCATATGTATCATTTTGTTTCTGTAAAGGACTCACGTATAATCGTCTATTGTTCGTTGTGACCATTTCGAAAAATGGGGGATAAATAGGTGGTTGTACGAGAACGGATTCGTTTTCCTTTGTGAAGGCCTGTATGCTCGCACTAAGAGCTGGAACGATTCCCGCGCTAAAGACAATCCAATCTTTTGGAATATCCCAGTTGTACTGTTTTTTTGTCCAGTTACAAATAATATCTCCAATATTTTCGGGAGGAAGTGTGTAGCCGAAAATAGGATGCTCGATACGTTTCTTTAAAGCAGTCTGAATTGGTTGTGGTACTTCAAAATCCATATCAGCAATCCAAGCATGGAGAAGTTCTTCGTTTTTATATGTATCCCATTTCGTACTATGAGTTCCACGTCGATTGACTGTTTTATGAAATAGTTGCATAAGTTTGCCCCCTTCTTCTGTAAACCGTTAAGTTATAAAAGTTCTCTCTCTTCTTATAGAATAGCTGATGTGATAGGATAAAGAAAAGCATTAAAAAGTGAAAAGGCGGGAAGCTAATGGGTACATATGAAAAGATGATAGAGGTTGTGAAGAATTGGGATCCGTTTCAAATGGGACCGGAGTTTTATGAAACAGAAGCGAGCGATGTTGTGAACGTCGTAAGTGTGTTCGACGATCCAAAATACATCGCAAAAAAGATTCAACATATATACTTTATGTCTTTTGAGGAAGTACCTGCGCTTGGAAAATGTGAGAAGTTAGCTGTGGAATTACTTGTAATAAAAGAAGGCGGAAGTTGTTCATTGTAGGCTGTCGGAATTTCCGACAGCCTTTTGTATTATTGTGTAGAAAAAGCGATAATTTCTTCATAAACAAGTTCAGGCTTTTCTTCAGGTAGTAAATGTCCTGTGTTTTCGTAAGAAATAAATTTCGAATTTGGTAAATCTTTGTGTAGCCGATGACCTACATGTACAGGGACGACACGATCTTTTTCACCCCAAATGAGTAGTGTAGGTGTTTCAATTTTTTGTAATTCAGTTGAAGATAAATCACCTTCACGGTCTCTTATCATACGAGTTAAAGCAGGGAATATACGGTTGTCATAAAAAGGAGCGGAGTAACCTTCCTTCATTTCATCGTCAATTAATGAGTGATCATGAACGACATTCATTAAGTTATGAACAATGCCCCGCCGTATAATCCAGTTCTTTACGTATAAATGAAAGAACGGTAAATAAGAAGAGTATAGTAAAGGCAAAGTTGCACGTGCTAAATAGCTAGAGCTGCATAGTAAAATTGTCTTTGAAATTAATTCAGGGCGTATACGGTTTACATAGAGAGAAATTTGTCCACCCATAGAATGCCCAACTAACACAATATTTGAGAGAGATAAATGTTCAATTAAATCGATAATAACCGTTGCTAAATTATGATAAGAATATTTAAACAGATGAGACTTATCACTTTTTCCAAACGGTGGCAAATCAAGAGCTAGTACTGTTCCTGCTTTCGATAATAAAGGAATGAGGCGACGGTAACTGAATGAGGAAGATAAAAAGCCGTGAACGAGTACGAAAGTAGGACGTTCCGTTTTGTTGTCATGTTCATACAATTCGTAATGAATAGTAGTGCCGCGAGTGGAAAAAGTGAAATAAGGACAAGTATATTCGTGATTCATTTTTTGTCACTCCATTGATTTTTGTTCATATCATCTCCAAGGCAGAAAAAAATATGTTAACAAAAAAAGGCAAGATGACGATGTCATCTTGCCTTTCGTTTATTCATCATTACCCGCGAACAATATTAGGCGGTGTTTTTCCTTGTAACACTGCAACTAAATTTTCAGCGGCTGTCATAGCCATTTGCTGCCTAGTTTTTAACGTTGCAGATCCAATATGCGGTAAAGTCACGACATTTTGTAATGATAAGAGCGGATTATCTTTTTGAATCGGCTCTTGTGTAAACGTATCAATGCCTGCTGCAAAGATTTTCTTTTCTGTTAACGCTTGGATTAACGCTTCTTCATCTACTGTTTTTCCGCGAGAGGCATTAATGAAGATTGCTGTTTCTTTCATTAATGAAAATTCCTTTTCTCCGATAAGATGATACGTTTCATCTGTTAATGGAGTAAGAAGAACAATAAAATCAGATTGTTTGAGTAACGTCTGTAAATCACAATATGTAGCATCGAATTTTTGTTTAGCTTCTTCTTTACGGCGACGGTTATAATACAGAACATTCATATCAAATCCGAATTTCGCTCGTTTTGCAACGGCTTCTCCAATTCGTCCCATTCCGATAATACCGATTGTACTATGGTGTACATCCAACCCGAAGTGCTCTTTTCCAATTTCGGCGTTCCATTTACCATTTTTTACGTAGGAGTCGAGTTCGCAGACGCGGCGACCAGCAGATAACATAAGAGCGAAAACAAGATCCGCTACTGTATCATCTAATACATATGGTGTATTCGTTCCGATTACATTTTGCTTTTCCATCGCTTGTAAATCAAAATTATCGTAACCGACAGAAATGTTGCTCACTACTTTTAAGTTAGGAGCTACATTTAATAATTCTTCATTAATAGCAGATCCGAAATTTAATAAGCCATCTTTATTTTGTATTTTCTCCAATAGGACATCACGAGGTACCTTCTCATTTTGCTCCCATTTTTCATAATCACAGTGTTCTGATAAATAGTTTTCTACAAATGTTGGAACTGGTTCAGCAATATAAACTTTTGGTTTCACGGTTCCATCCCCTTTCGCTTTATCACGCATTTTCCCGCTGATTAAAGTTTCACTTTACCCCGCTTTAACGGACAGTAAGCCTCCCAGCTCAAAAAGTAGCTTAAGCAAGGTTAGGTGGGAAAGCAACTGTCCGTAAAAGCCCGATTGGTTCAACTAATAATCAGCGGGGTGAAGCATTCCGCTGATTAAAGTTTCACTTTATTTTGACATAATTCACTAAAAAAATCTTCTTTTCAAACTGGAAAGGGTATTTGTATAATTTAGACACAACCGAAAAGGAAGGATGATTTATATGGTGACAGAAAAAGAATTAGAATTATTAGCTTGTCTTGAAAAAAGTAGTCGATTATCTGTAGATACATTAGCGAAGCTGTTAAATATAGAAGTAGAAGAAGTAAAGAAGATGGTTGAAAAATTAGAAGCGGAAAAGATTATTGTGGATTATGTAACACATATCGATTGGACGAAGGTAAAAGAACATACAGGTTTAACGGCGATGATCGATGTGAAAGTTACGCCAAAGCGCGGCGTTGGGTTCGATGCGGTTGCTGAACAAATTTATCGTTATTCAGAAGTGAAATCTGTGTATTTAATGTCAGGGACATACGATCTTTCTATTACATTAGAAGGAAAGACAATGGGAGAAGTAGCGATGTTTGTTTCTGAGAAATTAGCAACAATTGAATCTGTCGTTTCTACAACAACGCATTTCATTTTGAAAAAGTATAAACATGAGGGAATTATTTACGAAAAAAACGATGATGATAAGCGCATTGTGGTGACACCATGAAGCAATTTGAACTATCTAGAACGGCAGAATCTTTACAACCATCTGGTATTCGAAAGTTTTTCGATTTAGCAGCAAATATGAAAGGTGTTATTTCTCTTGGAGTAGGAGAGCCTGACTTTGTTACACCTTGGAATGTAAGGCAAGCATGCATCCGTTCTTTAGAACAAGGATATACGTCATATACAGCAAATGCAGGATTATTGGAACTGCGCCAAGAAATAGCAAAGTATCTAAAAAAACAATTTGCAGTATCTTATGATCCGAACGATGAAATCATTGTTACAGTTGGAGCGAGTCAGGCGTTAGATGTAGCGATGCGCGCCATTATAAATCCTGATGATGAAGTACTCATTATTGAACCAAGTTTCGTTTCTTATGCACCGCTTGTGACATTAGCGGGAGGAGTTCCGGTTCCTGTGGCAACGACTTTAGAAAACGAGTTTAAAGTACAACCAGAACAAATTGAAGCAGCTATTACAGCGAAAACAAAGGCAATTTTGCTTTGTTCACCAAATAACCCAACAGGTACAATGTTAAATAAATCCGAGCTTGAAGAAATAGCAGTGATTGTTGAGAAGTATAATTTAATCGTATTATCTGATGAAATTTATGCAGAGCTAGTATACGACGAAGTATATACAAGTTTCGCGAGTATTAAAAATATGCGCGAGCATACAATTTTAATTTCGGGATTTTCAAAAGGGTTTGCGATGACAGGATGGCGCCTCGGTATGATTGCAGCTCCTGTTCAATTTTCGGAATTAATGCTTAAAATTCATCAATATTCCATGATGTGTGCACCGACAATGTCTCAGTTCGCAGCACTCGAAGCGTTACGCGCGGGGAATGATGAAGTAATTCGGATGAGAGATAGTTATAAGAAACGCCGTAATTTTATGACGACATCGTTTAATGAAATGGGTTTAACGTGTCATGTGCCGGGCGGAGCATTTTATGTCTTTCCTTCTATTTCTTCAACTGGACTATCTTCGGCAGAATTTGCAGAACAGTTATTATTAGAAGAAAAGGTGGCTGTTGTACCTGGAAGTGTATTTGGCGAAAGTGGTGAAGGATTTATTCGTTGCTCGTATGCAACATCGCTTGAACAACTTATGGAAGCAATGAAGAGAATGGAACGGTTTATAGAAAATAAAAAAAGGACAAAACATAATACGTTTTGTCCATAAAAGGGGGGGAATACTAGAAAGCCATGTGTTAGTATTCTATCCCAATATTAGAAAATTATACGTACTCTAGGAAATTTTTCGTTAATTTTGAATGAGTTCTGTCATAGTGGTATAATTTACTAATATAAGGTATGCATATCCTAAGTAGCTTTACTTAGGGTACGTACTAACTAATCGGATATTTAACAATAAATCATCTGCTTTACTATCTACAATTGTAGAGAAAATGGTAACGTATGGGAGTGTTTCATATGTCAGAACAATATACAACTGGAGTGGTTGTAACAGGGAAAGTGACTGGGATTCAAGATTACGGAGCATTTGTAGCGTTAGATGCAGAAACACAAGGGCTTGTGCATATATCTGAAATTACAAATGGATATGTAAAGGATATTCATGACTTTTTAAAAGTCGGCGATACAGTAGAAGTAAAAGTACTTTCAATTGATGAAGAACACAGAAAAATGAGTTTATCGTTAAAAGCGGCGAGAAGAAAACAAGGGCGGATCCTTATACCGAATCCATCTGAGAACGGATTTAATACGCTGCGAGAAAAGCTAACCGAATGGATTGAAGAGTCCGAGTTAACAAAGTAAAAGAGGAGCGCATATGAGCGTTCCTCTTTTACTTTGTCTTATGATATATATTTGCAAATATGATTGCATGCAATCATATTCGTATGTCGGAGGTGAAATAAAGACATACTGACTAGTGGATTTCGTTCGTTTCTGGGTGAGTGCCAAGATTTTCTGATGGTTTAAAGAGTAAACCAAGATTGATAAGCCCAGAAATACCGACGATGCCGTAAATAATACGGGAAAGAGCTGAATTTTGTCCACCGAAAATGGCTGCCACTAAGTCAAACTGGAAGAACCCGATTAGTCCCCAGTTCACAGCGCCAATTACAGTAAAGACTAATGCGATACGTTGCAGAGTACTCATGAAAAAGCCCTCCTTAATTGTGAAGCGTGAACAAGCGATGAGTTAATTAACTCCTTTATAGAATGGCGTAGTTATGTTGTTTTTATACATAAAAAATATAAGAAAAAGGATGTATATACATCTATACCGAAAAATGCGAATTTTTATGCAAAAAATGAACTTTTTCTAAAAAATATATATTGGTTACGTTTACAATGGTTGAATCGCTTGATTTACAACTTCAGTTTCGCTAAAGTGAATACAGAAATACATATACATTATTGGAGGGAAAAAGATGAGTACACATGTAACGTTCGACTATTCTAAAGCGTTATCCTTCATCGGTGAACATGAAATCACTTATTTACGTGATGCAGTGAAAGTAACACATCATGCAATCCACGAAAAAACTGGAGCTGGGAACGATTTCCTTGGGTGGGTAGACCTTCCGCTTCAATATGACAAAGAAGAATTTGCTCGCATTCAAAAATGCGCAGAAAAAATTAAAAATGACTCTGACATTTTACTTGTTGTAGGTATCGGTGGTTCTTACCTAGGAGCACGTGCAGCAATCGAAATGTTAAACCATTCTTTCTACAACACGCTATCTAAAGAACAACGTAAAACTCCACAAGTGCTATTTGTTGGACAAAACATTAGCTCCACTTACATGAAAGATTTAATGGACGTATTAGAAGGTAAAGACTTCTCTATTAACGTTATTTCCAAATCAGGTACAACAACAGAGCCGGCACTAGCATTCCGTATTTTCCGTAAGTTATTAGAAGAAAAGTATGGAAAAGCAGAAGCTCGCAAACGTATTTATGCAACGACAGATAAAGCACGTGGTGCATTAAAAACATTAGCTGATAACGAAGGTTACGAAACATTCGTTATTCCAGATGATGTTGGAGGACGTTTCTCTGTATTAACGCCAGTTGGTTTATTACCAATCGCAGTAAGTGGCTTAAATATTGAAGAGATGATGAAAGGTGCAGCTGCTGGTCATGGTGATTTCGGTACATCAGAACTAGAAGAAAACCCAGCTTACCAATACGCAGTAGTTCGTAACGCTTTATATAATAAAGGAAAAACAATTGAAATGCTTGTTAACTATGAGCCAGCACTTCAATACTTCTCTGAATGGTGGAAACAGTTATTTGGCGAAAGTGAAGGGAAAGATCAAAAAGGTATTTTCCCATCTTCAGCAAACTTCTCAACTGACTTACACTCATTAGGTCAATACGTTCAAGAAGGTCGCCGTGACTTATTCGAAACAGTTCTGAAAGTAGGTAAATCTACACATGAACTAACAATTGAATCAGAAGAAAACGATTTAGATGGATTAAACTACCTTGCTGGTGAAACTGTAGACTTCGTAAACACGAAAGCATACGAAGGTACATTACTTGCACATAGCGATGGTGGGGTACCAAACTTAATCGTAAATATCCCTGAATTAAATGAGTACACATTCGGTTACCTTGTATACTTCTTCGAAAAAGCATGTGCGATGAGCGGCTACTTATTAGGCGTAAATCCATTCGACCAACCAGGAGTAGAAGCATACAAGAAAAACATGTTTGCTTTACTTGGTAAACCAGGATTTGAAAAGTTAAAAGCAGAATTAGAAGAGCGTTTAAAATAATAAAAAGCGACCGGAATCCGGTCGCTTTTTATTATTTTATCGAAAAGTCCATCGGTATATTCAAACTAGAGTGGGTATGCTAAAGAAAAAGTCTAGGAGGGATGGGCTTGATTCCGATTCAATCAAATTTAGAAGGACGTACATATGCGTTATATAAGTTAGAAGAGATAATGAAGCCACTTGGGTATAACATTGGTGGCAATTGGGATTACGATAAAGGATGCTTTGATTACAAAATCGATGAAGAAGATGGCTATCAATTTTTACGAGTGCCATTTACAGCAGTGAATGGCGAATTAGATGTGCCTGGTGTAATAGTCCGTCTGGAAACGCCGTATATTCTTTCGCACGTATATCAAGACGAACTAGATGATCACGTAAATACTTTAATGGCTGGAACGATGGATCAATTTGCTGAGCCGAAAGATCCAGACGGAGATGTGAAAAGAAAATATATCAATATTGGGAAAGTGCTCATGCAGGAACTAGAAAAACATTTTCTTAATGGTGAATAACAATGAGTATGTCGCTTTCAATGAGAACAAAGGAATGGACTGGATTAATCATATATTGTTCGTCGCGTTTTATACCTAGTAAGAGAATATTTTGCTTTAAAAGAGTATAGCTACAATTTGCAAAAGTTTGTCCAGTGCAGGAAGGATAAAGCTCCATCAGTTGTAATTTGTTATCAGAGATTTCATCGTAAAGTGAGAATAGTACGCCTGAAATGGAAGGGAATAAAAGAGAAGCGGTAAATACGTAGCTCGTTAATTTATTTCCTTCTATAATTTCTGATACACCAGCTCTAGTTGCATTTTGTATTTGTTCAGAAGTAAGAAGTTCAGCGATGCAGTGAATGTTTGGATTGAGACCTTTTGCAGTTAAAATATTTAAAATGGACTGTGTATCTGCTAAGCTTTCATTTTTTTCTTTATCAGCTGTTATTAATATAGTGTGAGCTGTTGTAATATTAGCTTTTAATAAAGTTTGATCGTGATGCGGGCAACCCTTTATAAATTCTAAATGATGAAATGGTTTTGGAAGTAAAGAAAGTGTTTCATCAATTAAAACGATATCAAGGTTCGGTTGTAAGATGTGCATTTGTTTTACAACATGTTTTGCCCGTTCATTCCAACCCACGATAATCATATGACCGTTAGAGGTAGCGGCTTCTTCTCCTTTAATTTTCATATATTGTTTATTAATCATATCAGTGGCGAACAGAACCATATAATAAGAACAAAAACCGGTTCCAAATAAAATAATTCCCATACCGATAAGTTTGCCTATTAGTGTATGCGGGGCAAAGTCACCATAGCCAACGGTGAAAATGGTAACGATTGACCACCAAACTCCATCAAACCATGTGGTGAAGTGCGATGGCTCTAATCTATGTATAAGGAAGCCAGAAAAAGCAGTAAGTAAAACAATAAAGCAAACTAAACGAAAAATAATGGAATCACGAAATGTATCTACTAAATTTGGACGGGATTTCAAACTCTTATTCCTCCTTACTTTGCAGGACTACATTCATTGTTACCATTATAGAAAAAAGAAAAACTCTCTAATTTAAAAGAGAGTTTGTTTTACATTACATACTTTCTAATTCAGTTTGTTGGACACTTTCAAGATGCTGGAGGGCGTAGTAAACATCAGCGGTATGCCTTTTTTGATCGATAGATAATTTCAAATGTAAATAGTGAGAGCCATTCTCCAATGTTTTGAGCTTCATATTCTTAACTTTTATATCCATTTCTTTTATTTCTTCAATTACAATTGGGATATTGTCCATATTTCGCACGACAAGTTTTACTGCGATATCACGTTGACGAAATGATCTCGGTCCTACAAATTTCATTGCTAATGGTATAAGTTCAACGCTAATCATAAGGAAACACATTCCGAAAATCGCTTCGATATAGAATCCAGCCCCAACAGCAATACCAATACCAGAAGCACCCCAAATCATAGCAGCAGTCGTTAGTCCTGCAATGCTATCGTTTCCTCTTCGTAAAATAACACCGGCACCTAAAAAACCGATTCCTGATACAATTTGAGCGGCAAGTCGAAGTGGATCCATATTCATATGATCGGTATGTGGTAAATTGTAAGCCGCTTTAATAGAAACAATCGTCAGGAGGCAACTAATGATAGAAATAACTAAACAAGTTTTTAAACCAAGTGGTTTTCGTTTTAATTCGC
>NZ_JARVHO010000001.1:582500-4595000 GCF_040459735.1 Bacillus cereus group sp. RP32
ATCCCTGAAAGATGATCAGGTTGATAGGTTCGAGGTGGAAGCATGGTGACATGTGGAGCTGACGAATACTAATAGATCGAGGACTTAACCATATAATATGAAGCAATGTTATCTAGTTTTGAAAGAATATAAAAAACTTGTTGACTTTAAAAGTTAAATGAGTTACAATGATTCTTGTCTTAAATGAATACAGTCTGGTAATGATGGCAGAGAGGTCACACCCGTTCCCATACCGAACACGGAAGTTAAGCTCTCTAGCGCCGATGGTAGTTGGGACCTTGTCCCTGTGAGAGTAGGACGTTGCCAGGCAAATGGAGGATTAGCTCAGCTGGGAGAGCACCTGCCTTACAAGCAGGGGGTCGGCGGTTCGATCCCGTCATCCTCCACCATTTAGCCGACTTAGCTCAATTGGTAGAGCAACTGACTTGTAATCAGTAGGTTGGGGGTTCAAGTCCTCTAGTCGGCACCAGAAAATCATGGCGGTTGTGGCGAAGTGGTTAACGCACCGGATTGTGGCTCCGGCATTCGTGGGTTCGATTCCCATCAGTCGCCCCATTTTTCTTTTAAAATTAATATGCGGGTGTGGCGGAACTGGCAGACGCACTAGACTTAGGATCTAGCGCCTTTGGCGTGGGGGTTCGACTCCCTTCACCCGCACTTTTAATAAAATAACTCATACATGTCTTGCGGAAGTAGTTCAGTGGTAGAATACAACCTTGCCAAGGTTGGGGTCGCGGGTTCGAATCCCGTCTTCCGCTCCAATTTTCAATATGACATGCCGGGGTGGCGGAACAGGCAGACGCACAGGACTTAAAATCCTGCGGTGGGTGACCACCGTGCGGGTTCGACCCCCGCCCTCGGCACCATATGCGCCCGTAGCTCAATTGGATAGAGCGTTTGACTACGGATCAAGAGGTTAGGGGTTCGACTCCTCTCGGGCGCGCTTTTATTAACGGGAAGTGGCTCAGCTTGGTAGAGCACCTGGTTTGGGACCAGGGGGTCGCAGGTTCAAATCCTGTCTTCCCGATTTTCCAAAAACACGGGGCCTTAGCTCAGCTGGGAGAGCGCCTGCCTTGCACGCAGGAGGTCAGCGGTTCGATCCCGCTAGGCTCCACTTATTTAAATTTCATTTATGGCGGTGTAGCTCAGCTGGCTAGAGCGTACGGTTCATACCCGTGAGGTCGGGGGTTCGATCCCCTCCGCCGCTACCATAAAGGACCTTTAGCTCAGCTGGTTAGAGCAGACGGCTCATAACCGTCCGGTCGTAGGTTCGAGTCCTACAAGGTCCACCACTAAAGCTTTATATCTCGGAGGTATACCCAAGTTCGGCTGAAGGGATCGGTCTTGAAAACCGACAGGCGGCGAGAGTCGCGCGGGGGTTCGAATCCCTCTACCTCCTCCATTTTTTCTAAATTAAATATTTTATCATCGCGGGGTGGAGCAGCACGGTAGCTCGTCGGGCTCATAACCCGAAGGTCGCAGGTTCAAATCCTGTCCCCGCAACCAAATGGTCCCGTGGTGTAGTGGTTAACATGCCTGCCTGTCACGCAGGAGATCGCCGGTTCGACCCCGGTCGGGACCGCCATTTTTTTACATAAAGGCTCGGTAGCTCAGTCGGTAGAGCAGAGGACTGAAAATCCTCGTGTCGGCGGTTCGATTCCGTCCCGAGCCACCATTTTGAAGTCGCAAGCCGACTTAGCTCAACTGGTAGAGCAACTGACTTGTAATCAGTAGGTTGGGGGTTCAAGTCCTCTAGTCGGCACCACTTTCAAAATGAGCCATTAGCTCAGTTGGTAGAGCATCTGACTTTTAATCAGAGGGTCGAAGGTTCGAATCCTTCATGGCTCACCATTTACAATTTAATGCGGGTGTAGTTTAGTGGTAAAACAAGAGCCTTCCAAGCTCTGGTCGAGAGTTCGATTCTCTTCACCCGCTTTTCAATTATGGGCCTATAGCTCAGCTGGTTAGAGCGCACGCCTGATAAGCGTGAGGTCGATGGTTCGAGTCCATTTAGGCCCACCATAATTATTCCGCAGTAGCTCAGTGGTAGAGCTATCGGCTGTTAACCGATCGGTCGTAGGTTCGAGTCCTACCTGCGGAGCCATATTATAGAGAAGTACCCAAGTGGCTCAAGGGGCTCCCCTGCTAAGGGAGTAGATCGCGAACGCGGTGCGAGGGTTCGAATCCCTTCTTCTCTGCCAGAATTGGCCCGTTGGTCAAGTGGTTAAGACACCGCCCTTTCACGGCGGTAACACGGGTTCGAATCCCGTACGGGTCATACTAAAAGAGATAGCATAATCTGCTATCTCTTTTTTGTTGTGTAAAAGTGGACTTTTAATAGTCTGCTTTTTTTTATGGATGTCTTGTATACTTTTTTCTATTTGAATCGTCTAACTAATAGAAAGGAGAGAGCGATGGAGTATGAAAAGGTCATTATAGAAACATCAAAAAGTATTTATAGATATTTGCTTAAAATTGGAGTAACACCAGTAGAAGCAGAGGATATCGTTCAAGATACGATACATAAGGCGTTATTATCTATACCGAATATGAAAATTAAGTATATAAAAACATGGTTATTTCAGGTTGCGATTAATAGGCATCGTGATCTAGCAAGAAGGCAACAGCGTATTGAACAAATCCCGATTGAATCTGTTCAATTGATTGGAGCAAAAGGATTAGATGAGCCACTCTTAAAAAAAGAGCTTCAAGTAGAAATACAGAGCATACTTGGAAATATGAATCCAGTATATAAACATATTCTTTTATTAAAGTATGATTATGAACTCTCATATAAGGAAATAGCGGCCGTATTAGAGATGAAAGAAGAGACCGTGCGTGTTTCATTGTATAGGGCTCGAAATGAGTTTAAAAAGCAGTATAGGAGGTTTGAAGATGGGCAGAGATGATTTTGATTTTGATATAGATTCGAGTAAAGTATCAAAAATGTTGAAGAAGGCGAAGCAAAGACAATTATTAAAAATAATCGTAATTTCAATTGCACTTTTTATTGTTTTATTCTTCGGCTTCATTATAGGGATTTCACAATTGAATAATAGAGCTTATCTAGCTATGGATCGTGACGTAAATATGATTAGACAAATTACAAGGCCTAATACGGAACAAGGGGTAGCAATTACTTCTAATGGTTTATTTAAGAGCACAGTAGAATATAAAACGTATAAGGTTATTGAGGGAAAACCTGTTAAGTGGGAAGATGAAGTGTATGAATATAAAGTTTGGAATACATTTCGCCGATTATCGAATGTAAATCCATTAACAGTAGCAGATAATGTTGTAATGGGGAATGAGCGTATTAATAAAGCGAGTGAATTGTATAATAATCAAACGCTGGAAAGAGAGATGCAATTTTATCTGCCATTTGCTTCATATAATAGTTATATAAATGATATAGAGAAAATAAAAGATGAAAAGAAAGTAGCTGAATTGGCTATATCTTTTGATAAACCGTATAAGGTCTCTGAACTAAAAGACATGTTACCAGAAGGAGTGCATCCTGTTTGGTATTGGGTAGATACATATTATGATAAGAATTCGTATCATATTGATGATATGACTGAAAGTGCTTATAATGTGTACGGTTTTAAAGCAAAACAAGGTGATATTGAATTTGGAAATGGAACGGAAAAAGATTTTCTTTTAGCAATTCAAAATGGACTGGAGCAAAAGGGAAAGTTTTATGAGGAATATAAACGTATATATGATTACCTAAAAGGAAAGAAAGCAAAACCAAGTGAGCAAGATGTAAAAGTTATCGGTGTTGTTGTGACAGGAACGGCTGTGGATTTACAAAAATTAAACGGTCAAAATTATGTAAAGGCCGCTGTGTTAGGAGCTACCGCCGATTATAAATAATAAATTTAAAAAAGTTATATTAATTTAAATAGGATTACCTTTTCTTATACATAAGAAGAGGTAATCCTATTTTTCGAATATGCTTTAACTCTCTGCTGAACGCCGATCCGGTTTCATAACAGCATGACTACTATATGCGGAGTGGAGAGTTTTGTATCCTAAAAGTGCAATAGTTAAGGCAAGGCCTCCTGCTATAATAGCCACACTAAATCCTGCCGGAGCCCCAAAGTTATCAATAACTAAACCAGCTATTGCTGATCCTAGGGAGACTCCAATACCAAGGCCTGTAATTGCCCAAGTCATTCCTTCAGTTATTTTTGATTCAGGTACGATTTTTTCCACAAGCCCCATAGTAATAATCATAGTAGGAGCGACAGATAATCCTGCAAAGAAAACAATAACTACTAGCCAAGCAATAGTGTTTACGAAAACTAGTGGCAGCATTGTTATCATGGAAAGTGTGACTGCTATTAAAAATTGATTATATGGTGGAGTACGTAGTTTAAGAGTACCGAAAATTAGACCTGCCAGACAGGAACCAATTGCATAGACTGAAAGTACAAAGCTAGCAGCTATTGCGCTTCCTTGATGCTCAGCAAAAGCTACACTAACGACATCTATTGTGCCGAATATAGTACCTATAGCAATGAGTGTGAATACTAGCACTCGTAAAGAACCAATTTTAAATACTGTTCCTTTGTTTGTAATGTCGTGAGGATGCACAGGCGGTTCTGTGCTTTTTTGCATCGTGAATAGGCATACCCCAATTGTGAGAAAAACAGATGATAAAAGTGGTCCGGCTTCTGGGAAGAACATAACACTTAAACTGACAGATAATACAGGACCAATTATGAAGCAAATTTCGTCGACGACCGATTCAAAGGAAAATGCTGTATGCAATTTGTGGGATCCACGGTATAGTTTAGTCCAACGCGCACGTACCATGGCTGACATGTTTGGCATACAACCTGCACATAAGGCGGATAGAAATAGTGTCCAATAAGGAGCTTCATATTTCGTACATAGAAGTAAGAGGATCGTAAAGAAAACACTGATACCTGTAGTCTGAAGAAGTATGCGGGATTGCCTTAATTGATCGGCCATACGAGAAATATGAGGAGCTAGTAAAGCAGATGATAATGTAAAGGTGGCTGCAACAGCTCCAGTAAGCCAATAGTCACCACGTAACTGAGATAACATTGTAACAATACCAATACCCATCATTGATATGGGCATCCGAGCTATAAATCCTGCTAATGAGAATCCTTTTGTACCAGGAGCACTGAAAATCTCACGGTAGGAATTAAACATGATAATCACCAAAGTATTTGACGTTTATTACATATACATTCTTCATTCTTTTAACTCCTCCTCTGTTTCATTAATACCTTCTATAAAAAGGGACAGTGAGTCAATGTAGGATATAGGTAAGAAGTTATACTATCTTGTAAGCTAGAAATAATTGACATACGCACCGTATGCCAATATCATATTAACATACGACGCGTATGTCAATTCAAATGTTTTATCTCTGGATAGAGAGTTGACGTTTAAAGGAGTTATTCTTTTACATAGAGAAACGGTACTATAATGCAATTCATTTTGAATAAAGAGAATGAATAGAAGTAGGAGGAAAAGATGATTAAAAAAACAAGAGCAGAAATGATCACTGAAACACGTGCTAAATTGCTGCGTGCAGCAAGAGAGGCTTTCGGTACAGTTGGATATGTAAATACGTCTATGGATGATTTTACAGCATCTGTCGGTTTAACACGTGGTGCAATTTATCATCATTTTGGTGATAAAAAAGGATTGTTAGAAGCGGTTGTAAAAGAAATTGACATGGAAATGGACAATAAATTAGGGAAGGTATCAGATGAGGCGGAAGGAAAATGGGAAGGATTTGTTAGGCGTTGTCGTGCGTATTTAACAATGGCACTTAATCCAGAAATTCAGCGAATTGTACTTCGTGATGCACCAGCAGTATTAGGAACTAGTTATTATCAATCATCACAATCACAATGTTTAGCGACGATGGCGGAGATGCTTCAGCAACTAATGAAGGACAGTATTATTGAAAACACGGACTGTGAAGCATTAGCAAGATTCATAAATGGCGGACTAGTGGACCTTGCTTCTTGGATTGCGAATTCTGAAGATGCAGAAGCACAGTTGTCTAAAGCTTTGCATAGCCTATCACTTATATTGGATGGTTTATTACTAGAAAAGAATGCGTAATTTTAACGGATATTTTTTAATATACAGTAATGGTTAAAAGGGAGGTGATAAAGTATAGGCTAATTCATTTATTTCACCGTATTCTATATAAGCTAATTGACGTCCATCTTGTAAGGGTATGATGTGATCAGTCAGTTTAATCTTATAATGTGATTACATTTTTTGTGAATATTAGGATTTTGATTATAGAAAGTGAATTTAATTATAATGAGTAATCGAATCATAAATTTTTATTCACAATCTAAAGAAAACACCTAAAATGGTATGGATTCCACACCTATTCCATCAACTTTACACTCTATGTGAAAAAGTTCACAAATAGGTCATAATTTGTGAAGTAATTCACAATAATACGTGCTACAATATGAATGTAAAGAAGTTAAACAACATTAAATTAGTATTTTAATTAATTACTTAAACAATCATAAAAAAATATATGTGAACAATAGAGAGGGGAAATTACCATGAAAAAAGGTATCAATCGTGTAGTATTAGTAGGAACAGGAGCTGTAGGTTGTAGTTACGCTTACTCAATGATCAACCAAGGTGTAGCTGAAGAATTCGTATTAGTAGATGTTAATGAAGCAAAAGCAGAAGGGGAAGCAATGGACTTAAGCCATGCGGTACCATTCTCTCCATCACCAACAAAAGTTTGGAGCGGTAGCTATGCAGATTGTAAAGATGCAGATCTAGTTGTTATCACTGCTGGATTACCACAAAAGCCAGGTGAAACTCGTTTAGACTTAGTTGAGAAAAATACAAAGATCTTTAAACAAATCGTTCGCGGCATTATGGATAGCGGGTTCGATGGAATTTTCTTAATCGCTACAAACCCAGTTGATATTTTAACTTACGTAACTTGGAAAGAATCTGGTTTACCAAAAGAGCGTGTAATCGGTTCTGGTACTACTTTAGACTCTGCTCGTTTCCGTTACATGTTAGGTGACTACTTAGATGTAGATCCACGTAACGTTCATGCTTACATCGTTGGTGAGCACGGTGACACTGAACTTCCAGTATGGAGCCACGCTACTGTAGGTGTACAAAAGTTAGAAACAATCTTAGCTAACAACGAGCAGTACAAACAAGAAGACTTAGATAAAATCTTCGAAAATGTACGCGATGCAGCTTATCATATCATCGAACGTAAAGGTGCAACTTACTACGGAATCGGTATGTCACTACTTCGTGTAACTAAAGCAATCTTAAGCAACGAGAACAGCGTATTAACTGTATCGGCATACCTTGAAGGTCAATATGGTGAGAAAGATGCTTTCGTAGGTGTTCCAGCTGTTATTAACCGCGAAGGTGTACGTGAAATCGTAGAACTTGAGCTAAATGAAGAAGAAAAAGCGAAATTCGCTCATTCTGTAAAAGTATTAAAAGAAACAATGGCACCAGTACTATAATAATTGCTAAATAATTCAGAGGCGGGAAACTGCTTCCTACCTCTGAGTTTTTATATAATTTAATATAAATTCCTTTTCCGGTTTCCCTTGTATATCCCCAATATACCCCTTTTGCTGGATAAGGGTCGTTTATAGAAAAGAGCACTCTACTTTATATAGAGTGCTCTTTATTATTATTTTTTAGGTGTTAATCCTAATTTCTTTAAAATATCTGCCAGTGTACCGCTTTTTGATTTTTCAACAGGTATTTGTGATTTAGATGCATCTGGTCCTTTTTTCAAGAAGTTCTTTTCAACGAAACGAATATCTTTTTCGTCGACAATGCCATCTTTGTTAAGGTCGTCGTCTTTCACAGATAGTCCTTTTTTACCATAGTTGCTAGCGATAATTTCAGCATCTTTCAGATCAATTACTTTATCAGCATTTACATCACCAGCAAGGTTTTCGTCAGGTCGTGCATAATAATATTGACCAAGTAGTTTACCATCTTTTTCAGTACCTAGTTTTGTAGTTAGTCGGCTTGTTAAATGTCCTGGAACCTCCACGTATAAGTTATAATCACGTTTATTAACAGGAAGTCCATTCAATTTGAAGTAACCGTATTTATCAAGTGAGCCTTCAAACTTATGACGGTAAGAATCTGTTGCATATACTTTTACACCAAGCTTTGTATAATCGAATTTCTCATCTAAATATCCACGTTCATTTAAGAATGCACCAGGTTTAATATTTCCTTCTACTTTTGAGTTTAAAGACATAACTGAGAATGTTTGATCTTGAAGCACACGCATTCTGTTTGGCTCTGATTCACCTTGTTTCCAGTAAACGAACACCGGTAAATCTAATTGAGCATTTGCTTCATAAAACTCATCATTTTCTACCTTGAAAGTTACATCAATGAACGGGAAGTCACCATCTAATCCGGCGAAGTTTTTATCATCGATAGCTCCGCCTACTGTAACAGAACCTTCTTCTAGTTTCGGCTCATTTACTTTTGCGGTTACCCCTTTTTCAGAAAGGAGTTTTTCAAAAGCAGGATTCAATTTCGCATTTGCAAATTTGAAGTTCTTCTCTAGGAATTTTACGTTAAATTCTCCAGATACAAATTGTTTCACATGTTTGGCGTTTAGTGTCACAGTGAATTCATCATCTTTATATAATTCTTTTTTATCATAACTAGCTTTTGCATATTGAGCACCTTGCGGAATAAACCAATAGTTATTTACACCGCTTGGATAGTCAGGACCTGCAGTTGCATAATCGAAAATATATACGCCTGTGTTCATTGGACCTTCAGTTTTAAAGGAATCAGGTGTAATACCAACTTTAAAGTCACCATTTTCAGTAATAGGTAAAAACTTGTGCAAGTAGGGAGAATAGTCATAGTACATAACGCCGTTCGCTTCTTGCGTAATGTTTAATCCTTTTCCTCTTAAATAGTCAACGTTAGAATCATATACATTTCCTTTAATCCATAGTGCTTTTTTACCGTCTTCTACTGTATAGTTTTCTTCATTTAATTCATAAATACCAGGCTGTAATCCAGTTAATTTCACTTCTGGCGGTGTATTATCAATTACGACATAATCACCTTTCACACGTGCTTTCCCGGCTTTATCGTAGCCAACAAATTCAATTGTGTAATCTCCTTCTGGTAAGTCGATTTTTTCATCACCAATTGGTTTTGCAGGATCATTTGTAAAAGGATACACTCTGCCGTTAAAGAATGAATCTAAATAGTAATACACATCTGTTTTTAATCCACTCGTGTTTAATGTTCCGATGAAGCCAAGTGCTTTATTTGTTTTGGAATCTTTCACGATAAGATCTAACGTTTCAAGTTCGCTATTTAATTGGAACGCCCCGTGAACATATGATTCGCGGTATGGATTGAATGTAGATGTATCAGTTGAGATTGTTTTTCTTGATAATAGTGCATTTTCAATACCAGGCTCTGACACACGAATAGAGAACGGAATTTGATACGTTTCTTCTTTATTTTTCGTATTTGTAATATGAATATATCCTTCATATCGGCCTTGCTTTGCACCAGCTGGAATATTAATTTTTGCTTCAATTTCATCTGATTTACCAGCATCAATCGTAATTGTTTCAGAAGTAGAAATTTTCACACCGTTTGCGGTAGCGTCGTTAATAGCAGAAGAAGCTGGTGTATAAGAAATGTCTGTTTTAAATTCTTTCTTCTCTTGTTTATTGTGGTTTTCAATTTTAATTTTTCGTTTTTGTTCAATTGATTCCCCGTCTTTTTGATAGTATTTACCGAATGCAATGGATCCAGTTTCTTCTGGTACTTCAATCACTTCATCATTGACAATTGTTTTTGTCGTATCTAATACTTTAAAACTTGTTTCCGTGTGAACAGAGTTATAAGCATCTACTCGTCCAGCTTCAACTTCATATACGGAATACTTTTCTTTTAAATTATCAGCTGTGTTCATAAGAGATGCCTTTACATCGAATGGAGAGTATTCTGGGTGTTCTTGCAAAATAAGAGCAGCAACGCCAGCGATATGAGGAGATGCCATGGATGTTCCTTGCATACGTTCATAGGAAACATCGTAGTTTTCACCTTCTTGCGGGTCGTTAATATATTCAGGTACTGTTGAAAGTACCGCAACACCAGGCGCTGTAATATCAGGTTTAATATCATCATTTGATGTAACAGGGCCGCGTGAGCTAAAGTCTGCAAGATGATCGCCTTCTGTTTGAATGTAATTGATTTCATCGAAAGTTAAGGATGTTTTGCCTTGTTCAATTTGAGCTTTTAGTTTTTCGCCATCTTCTTTCGTTAAGCGGAATGCTGGAATGTATTTTGTACTTTCGCCAATGTAGTAAGGAATTTCTCCATCCACATTGTTATAAATAATAACTGCTTTTGCACCAGCTTGTTTCACATTTGCGATTTTTTCATCAAACGAGATTGTACCACGTGCAACGAGAGCAATTTTTCCTTTTACATCCTTTTTACTAAACTCGTCAGGAGTACCGATCCCTACAGATTCAATAGGGAGAGATTGTCCTTTGAAATCTTCTATTTTATCAGTGAAGTTTTTGCCGAATAAAATTAGGTTAGGGAATTGTAATTGCCCAGCATGACCGGATAGTTTCGGTAATGAAATAGAGCTATCACTTGCTCCAACTGTAATAGCAAATGGAGAAGCGCCTGGTGATCCAAGTGTCGCTGGATTTGGGCCAGAGTTCCCGGCAGCAACGACTGTAACAACGCCCGAAAGCATTGCGTTATTGACAGCGATAGACGTTGGATCAAGCGGATTGTTGCTATCGTCACCTAACGATAAGTTAATGACGTTCATACCGTCAGAAATAGATTTATCGATTGCAGCAATAATACCAGAACTATCGCCGCTTCCGTAAGGACCTAGTACACGATAGTTATACAGTTCAATGTCAGGTGCAACACCTTTTATTGCGGAATCTGATTTATTTTTCTTTTGAGCAGAAACGATACCTGCTACGTGAGTACCATGCGCAGTATAGAAGGAAGAACCACGATCATCAAATTCAGGAGCGCCAGATTGTTGCCACTCTGTATAAGTTGTTTCCATCGGATCTGCATCGTTATTAATAAAGTCCCAACCTTTTACGGAGTTTGGGTCTACCTTACTAGAATCCTCACCCGATTTTGCGCGATAGCCTTTATACACGTCTTTTAAGTCAGGGTGATTGTAATCAATACCTGTATCTAATACACCAACTTTAATTCCTTTTCCGGTAATACCCTCGCTATGTAACTTATCTACCCCAATTTGCGGAATGCTATCTGTTAGTTTTTGAGGTGCTTTCTGCTCTGCTTGTTTTGGTAAATTTAATTTCACATCGTAATCTTTCCAAATACGTTTTACAACGCCAATGCGTAACAATTCTTCAACTGTATTTGCAGGTAACGTTAGCGCAACACCATTTATAGCGTGCTTATAAGAACGTTTAATTTGTACAGACTGGAAATTCCCTGATTTTACTGATGGGCTGAATTGATAAAGGCGTTTTAATCCTTTTTGGAATTCCTCATGTTCTTGATCAATACGTGCCTTTATATTTTCAGGAGCAGCTTGTAACCCTTTTTCTTTTTGTTTTAATTCATTAATCTTTACTGGAGCAGTTTGAAATTCTACAATGATATTTACTGGTTCAGAACTACTCGTATTAATATCTGGCGAAATAGTAAAACCAGGATTGGCATCTAACGTTTGTAATGCTTGGCGCTGTTCTTTAGAAAGTTTTGATAGTAAAGACTGGGCGTTTGAAGAGTCAATTTGGTTAATAGGGTTTTCAGCAAGTACATTGAACGGAAGGGCAGTTGAAAATAGAACGCCAGCCGTCACAATTCCGGTAACAAAACGATTTTTCTTTTTCATATATAGGCCTCCGATAATTTATATTTTAAAAATTATTTCTCCACGCCTGGTGTTTGCTCTGCATGGAATGTCCAGTTTAGCTGCAGGGAATCACCCTGGAATTTATTTTGATCTTGGTCGTTATCTTCAAAGGAGAAGAGAACGTGTAAATAGTCTGTTTCACCAGACTTAATACCGTCTATTAAGTTATGACGTTCTAGAGAAGTAGCTACATCCTCAGGTTTCATAGTTTTTAATTCTGATAATTTTGTTTCCCACAAAATTTCATGATCATCATTTGGATTAGATGGCTTTCCATCATTCACTAAAAATTTGACGATGATGTGATCGCCTAAATCTTCACCATCATTATTTTGCTTTGCATCTGTAACTTCATAGGATGTTTCAAGTGCTACTTTTGCAATATGCAATGTTCCTTTATTTTCAAGCTTGAAGTTTCTTTCAATCAAATCACCTGGTTTTAAATCTTTCACATTAACAATTACACTTGGGTTAATAGAAAGATCTAGTGTACCAGCTTGAAATGAGTTACTAGATGTTTCAGAATCACTGAAATAGGCGAATACACCGCCGAATGTAAGGGATAAGCCAAGTGAAGCTGTGACAACTCCCATTCCAACCTTTTGTTTTAATGACATAAGAAAGCCTCCTAATTTAATTTTTTATCAAACTTTTTCCTGGAGCATGGACAGAGTAAACATAGTGTTTCAGTATGAATTATATTTGCGAGAGTTCGTAGTTCTTTATTGAGAACAAGTGTATGCTTATGAATTTTCCATTTCAATAAAATTGTGACAAAAAATGTTGAGAAACATTTTTTTATGACAGATTATTTTGTTGTGATTTTAAGTGATAAATAGCAAGTAAAATAGAATCAATCTAATGAAATAAAGGTTGAGAAATAAATAATAGGATGAAAGACTAGTAGGAAATGAAGCGTTTGCAATGGATATTCGCCAAAATTCGATATTTTACACAGTAAATTTGAATATTTTAAGCGAAATTAAAGAAAAAAACGAATATTTTTTAAAAAATAACAAGGATATTTCAGTTTTCCGCAGAAATGATAAAGAGTAAAAAATTTCTGTCATCTTAGTGAGGTGAACATATTGGATGTAATAAATTGTGAAGAAGTGAAACGAGATGAGTTTCATACAGAAAAGTACTATGACAGTTATAACATCTTTGGGGCACATATTGTGACGGAAGATGGGATGCGAGGTGTACGATTCACAGTATGGGCTCCTCATGCGAAAGCAATGAGTGTTGTTGGAGATTTTAATGAATGGGATTATGAGCAACATAAGATGCTACAAGTGACAGAAGAGGGGATTTGGTCCTTGTTTGTACCGCATATTGAAGAGAATGAGATATATAAGTATGCGATTGAAACGATGGATGGTGACGTTATTTTAAAAGCAGATCCTTACGCAGTATATGCAGAAGTAAGACCAAATACGGCATCTGTAGTTTTTGATATAGAGGGATATGAATGGAATGATAAAAACTGGATTCGTAAGAGAAAGAAAAAATCGATTTATAAAGAAGCGATGACAGTTTATGAATTACATTTCGGTTCTTGGAAAAAGAAAGAAGATGGCGCTCTGTATTCTTATAGAGAAATGGCCGAGGAGCTCATTCCGTATGTGGTGGAACATCAATTTACACATATTGAAATTATGCCGCTTGTTGAGCATCCATATGATCGTTCTTGGGGATATCAAGGGACGGGATATTATGCAGCGACAAGTAGATTCGGCACGCCACATGATTTGATGTATTTTGTCGATGAATGTCATAAATATGGAATCGGTGTCATTTTAGATTGGGTGCCGGGGCATTTTTGTAAAGATGCTCACGGTTTATATTTGTTTGATGGGACACCGACTTATGAATATAAAGATATAGATGTACAAGAAAACCTAGTATGGGGAACTGTTAATTTTGATTTAGGGAAGAGGGAAGTACGTAATTTCTTAATTTCAAATGCGTTATTTTGGATGAAGTATTTCCACATTGACGGTTTCAGGGTGGATGCAGTTGCGAATATGCTGTACTGGAATAAAGAAGGACAAGAACAAAGTAATGAGCACGCTGTTTCATTTTTACGAGAGTTAAATGAAGCGGTGTTTGCAGAAGATGAAGATTTTCTTATGACAGCAGAAGATTCAACAGCTTGGCCACTTGTAACAGCTCCAACGTATGAAGGTGGGCTTGGGTTCAATTATAAATGGAATATGGGCTGGATGAATGATGTGCTGAAATATATGGAGTGTGCGCCTGAGTATAGGAAGTATATTCATGAGAAAATGACGTTCTCTTTAATATATGCTTACTCTGAAAATTTCATATTACCGCTTTCTCATGATGAAGTCGTTCATGGGAAAAAGTCGTTATTAAATAAAATGCCAGGAGATTATTGGGATAAGTTTGCTCAACTTCGTTTATTATATGGATATTTCTTTACTCATCCAGGTAAGAAATTGCTCTTTATGGGTGGAGAATTCGGGCAGTTTGATGAGTGGAAAGACCTTGAAGATTTAGATTGGAATTTACATGATTTTGAAATGCATCGTTATATGCATGATTACTTTAAAGAGCTCATAGCATTGTATAAGCGCTCCAAACCACTTTGGCAGCTTGATCATTCACCTGAAGGATTTCAGTGGATAGATGCTAATAATCATGAGCAAAGTATTTTCTCGTTTATCCGCCAAGGGGATAAACAAGAAGATGCGTTAGTTGTCGTATGTAATTTTACGAAAGCTACATATGAAAACTATAAAGTAGGTTTGCCAGATTTCGAGTATTATAACGAGATTTTAAACAGTGACGCTGAGCAATATGGCGGATCGGGGCAAGTGAATAAGAAACGTCTCAAGACGATTCAAGAACCGTATCATAATCAAGCGGCACATGTAGAAATTACAATTCCACCATTTGGCGTATCCATATTACGACCAGTGAAGACGAGAAAGGGGAGCAAAAAACAAGATGGCTCAAAAGCAAAAGTGCGTAGCAATGTTACTAGCAGGGGGAAAAGGTAGTCGATTAAGTGCATTAACAAAAAATTTAGCCAAGCCAGCTGTTCCATTTGGTGGTAAATATCGCATTATTGACTTTACGCTAAGTAACTGTGCGAATTCTGGTATTGAAACGGTTGGGATTTTGACGCAATATCAACCACTCGAACTTCATAATTATATCGGAATCGGCAATGCTTGGGATTTAGACCGAGTAAGCGGTGGAGTCACAGTGTTACCTCCTTATGCGGAGTCTTCAGGTGTGAAGTGGTACACAGGTACAGCAAGTGCCATTTATCAAAACTTAAACTATTTAAGTCAGTATGAACCAGAGTATGTTCTGATTTTATCAGGCGATCATATTTATAAAATGGATTACAGTAAAATGCTAGATTACCATATTGAGAAAGAAGCGGACGTTTCGATTTCTGTTATTGAAGTGCCGTGGGATGAAGCGAGTCGCTTCGGTATTATGAATACGAACGAAGAGATGGAGATTGTTGAATTTGAAGAGAAACCGCAATTTCCAAGAAGTAATCTTGCATCAATGGGAATTTATATTTTTAACTGGGCAATTTTGAAAGAGTATTTAGAGATGGATGCAAGAAATCCTGAATCTAGTAATGATTTCGGAAAAGATGTACTTCCGCTTTTATTAGATGAAGGGAAAAAGCTGATGGCGTATCCGTTTGAAGGATATTGGAAAGATGTTGGAACGGTGAAAAGCTTATGGGAAGCGAATATGGATTTACTTCGCGATGAAACATCGCTGAATTTAAACGATCGTAATTGGCGTATTTATTCTGTGAATCCAAATGAGCCACCTCAATATATTGCAGAAAAGGCAAAAGTAGAAGAATCACTTATTAACGAAGGATGCGTCATTGAAGGGGACGTGAAGCATTCTGTATTATTCCAAGGGGTGACGGTGGAAGAAGGTAGTATGGTTATTGATTCTGTCGTTATGCCAGGAGCGAAGATTGGAAAAAATGTTGTGATTGAAAGAGCAATTGTTGGATCGGAAATGGTTATTAAAGATGGAACAATTATTCGTCCGGAAAAAAATGTTGACGATGTAGTACTCATTGCTGAAGGGAAATAGAAAAGGGGGATGAAATGAATGGGAGAAAAAATGTTAGGGATTATTAATGCAACGGGAAGTTTTCCTTCCTTAAAGAAAGTAACAGGGCATCGTTCACTAGCGGCGTTACCGTTTGGGGGCCGTTATCGACTCATTGATTTCATGCTTTCAAATATGGTGAATTCTAATATTCATAGTGTAGCGGTTTTTACAAGTCATAAAAACCGTTCGTTAATGGACCATGTTGGTTCAGGAAAACAGTGGGATTTAGATAGAAAAAGAGACGGACTGTTTTTATTCCCGCCAAATTGCCAATGTGACCAAGATGAATTTGGATCTTTTGCGCATTTTAGAAGACATATTGATTATTTTCTAAGAGCTAGAGAAGAATACGTCGTTATTACGAATAGCCATCTCGTAACAGCATTAAATTTCCAGGCGGTGTTAGAGAGACATATACATACGGCAGCTGATATTACTGAAGTTTGCCATGAAGGGGTTTCGCTTCAAACATACGTGTTAAAGAAACAATTACTGTTAGATTTATTTGAGTCATATAAAGATGTGGAGCAATATAGCTTATTCGATGTAGTGAGAGAAAAGCGCGGAAAATCACTGCATATTGCTACGTATGAGCATACAGGATATGTAGCTATTATTGATTCAATTGAAAGTTACTATAAACATAGCTTAGAAATTTTGCAACCTGCTATTTGGAAGCAATTATTTAAGAAAGAAGCACCGATCTTTACGAAAGTAAAAGATGAACCACCAACTCGTTACCTGAAGGGTGCAGCCGTGAAAAATACAATGATTGCAAACGGCAGTATTATTGAAGGAGAAGTAGAAAATAGTGTTATCTCCCGTTCTGTTAAAATTGGAAAAGGCTCAATTGTTCGTAATAGCATTATTATGCAAAAGAGCAAAATTGGAGATAACTGTATAATAGACGGTGTTATTATTGATAAAGACGTGAAAATTGGTGACGGTGTTGTACTAAAAGGAAACGCCGATGAGCCATATGTTGTAGAAAAAGGAAGCATTCAAAACAGTACGATTAATAGTTATTCTTAAAAGAATCAGTGGGGGTTTTTCCTCCACTGATTAAAGCATTCATTCAAATGAAAACTCGAAGGGAGGAAGCTGCAAGGGAAGTCGTATAAGCTTTTCGTGCAGTGGGACAACAAGTGAATATTTTATTTGCAGTATCAGAATGTGTACCATTTGTTAAATCGGGAGGATTAGCTGATGTAGCAGGTGCGCTCCCAAAAGAGCTAAAAAAATTAGGCGTGGACGTTCGCATTATACTTCCAAATTATAGTCTTATTCCGCAAAAATTAAGGGATGGATGTACGCTACATAAAGTAATTAACGTCCCGCTTGGGTGGAGAAATCAATATTGCGGAATTTTAAAAGGTGAGCAAGACGGAATTACGTATTACTTAATAGATAATGAGTATTATTTTAAGAGAGATTCTCTATATGGTCATTATGATGATGGAGAGCGTTTTTCTTATTTTTCGAAAGCAGTTTTAGAGTGTATTCCTCATCTTGATTTCGAAGTGGATGTTCTTCATAGTCACGATTGGCATACAGCTATGGTGAATTTCTTACTGCGTGAAAAGTATCAAGATAACCCATTATATGAGCATATTAAAACGGTATATACAATTCATAACTTGCAGTTCCAAGGTGTATTTCCTCCTGAAGTGATGTACGACTTGTTAGAACTTGGTGATGAATATTTTCATAGTGAGCAGCTAGAGTTTTATGGAAATGTGAACTTTATGAAGGGCGGAATTATTGCTTCTGATCAAATTACAGCGGTTAGCCCGACATACAAAGAGGAAATTCAATATGAGTTTTTCGGTGAGAAGTTAGATGGGTTGTTACGAAAAAATAATGGTAAGCTTAGCGGCATCGTAAATGGAATTGATACGAGCGTATATAATCCAGAAACAGATTCGTATATTACTGCTCAGTATGATGCAGAGTCATTAGAGGAAAAGAATGAAAATAAACGCGCCTTGCAGCGTTATTTTAGTTTGCCAGAAAAAGAAGATACACCAATTATTTCGATGGTAACGAGATTAACGAAGCAAAAAGGTCTTGATTTAGTACGTACTGTATTCCGCGAAATAATGGAGGAAGATGTGCAATGTATTATTTTAGGATCAGGTGATTCTGAATATGAACAATTCTTTGAGTGGATGGCATACGAGTATCCTGAGAAGGTAAAAGTGTATATCGGATTTAATGAAGAACTAGCCCACCAAGTGTATGCGGGAAGTGATTTATTCTTAATGCCATCACTATTTGAACCGTGTGGACTTGGACAACTTATCGCATTAGCGTACGGTACAATTCCGATTGTAAGAGAGACAGGCGGATTAAATGATACTGTACAATCTTATGACGAAGAAACTGGAGAAGGAAATGGTTTCAGTTTCACGAACTTTAATGCGCATGACATGTTGCACACGGTTCTTCGTGCGATTGAATTTTATCATGATAAACCGGTATGGGAGCAGCTTGTAAAACAAGCGATGACTGAAGATTATAGCTGGGAGAAATCAGCTCTTGCCTATAAGAAATTGTATAAAAGTCTCATGGAATAACATGTAGGTGGTGAAGAAATGTTTACTCATGTTGAAAGTTTCAAATCAGCTTTTCTAGAAAAGTTAGAGACGATGTATGGTAAAAGTTTTAAAGACTCTACAACTCGTGATCAATACAATACGCTTGGGTACATGGTACGTGAGTATATGAATAGTCAATGGATTGCAACGAACGAAAGTTATCGGTCTGGAGAGCAAAAGCAAATGTATTACTTATCCATTGAGTTTTTACTTGGGCGTTTGCTTGGAAGTAACATATTAAATTTAGGCATCAGGGATGTATGTGAGCAAGGACTTTCTGAGCTTGGGATTTCTTTGCAACAGTTAGAAGAGGTGGAAGCAGATGCAGGTCTTGGAAATGGTGGACTTGGACGATTAGCAGCCTGTTTCCTTGATTCACTTGCATCTTTAAACTTACCAGGTCATGGCTGTGGAATTCGTTACAAGCACGGCTTATTTGATCAAAAAATTGTTGATGGTTATCAAGTTGAATTTCCAGAACAGTGGCTTCTTCATGAAAACGTATGGGAAGTAAGAAGGCATGATCAAGCTGTAGAAGTAAGTTATTTCGGCAATGTTGAACCGCTATACATTGACGGGCGTTTAGAGTTCAGGCATACGAATGCAGAAGTGATTATGGCAGTACCATATGACGTTCCAGTAGTAGGTTATGAGACGAGTACTGTAAATACACTCAGACTTTGGAATGCTGAACCAGTTCCTTTCCCGCAAAATTGCAAAGATATTTTGAAATATAAGCGTGAAACAGAGGCGGTATCGGAGTTTTTATATCCAGATGATACGCATGATGAGGGGAAAATACTTCGTTTGAAACAACAGTATTTCCTCGTATCAGCAAGCTTGCAAAATATCGTTCGTATGCATAGAGAAAGATATGGTGACCTTCGTCAATTACATGAGAAAATTGCGATTCATATTAATGATACACATCCAGTTTTGGCGATTCCAGAACTAATGCGTATTTTATTAGATGAAGAAAAACTAGCATGGGAAGAAGCTTGGCACATAACATCGCAAACGATTTCTTATACGAATCATACGACGTTATCAGAAGCGCTTGAGAAGTGGCCAATTCACATTTTTAAACCGTTATTACCGAGAATTTATATGATTATTGAAGAGATTAATGAACGTTTCTGTCATGAACTTTGGGAACGTTATCCATATGAATGGCATCGTATTGAAGAGATGGCGATTATTGCGCATGATCTTGTGAAAATGGCTCATTTAGCAATTGTCGGTAGCCATAGCGTAAATGGCGTAGCAAAAATTCATACGGAAATTTTAAAGCAACGTGAAATGCGATTGTTTTATGAGTTTTATCCAGATAAGTTTAATAATAAAACGAATGGAATCGCTCATAGACGTTGGTTAATGAAGGCGAATCCGCAGCTGACGAACCTTATTTCAGAGGCGATTGGAACAGAGTGGAAGAAAGAACCGATTAAGCTTCAAGCGCTGCAAACAGTTCAACACGATGCGAGTTTCCAAGAGAAATTTGCAGAGGTAAAACAAGAGCGTAAAGAGATTTTAGCGGAGCGTATTCATAATACAATGGGGATTACAATTGATCCTAATTCTATTTTTGATGTGCAAGTAAAAAGATTACATGCTTACAAACGACAACTATTAAACGTTCTTCATATTTTATATTTGTATAACCGTTTGAAAGAGGATGCTAGTTTTACATTTTATCCGCGTACTTTTATCTTTGGAGCGAAAGCATCACCTGGCTATTACTATGCGAAAAAAATTATTAAATTAATCAATGAACTCGCAAGGAAAGTGAATAATGATCCGTACGTAAGCCAATATATGAAAGTTATCTTTCTAGAAAACTATCGAGTGTCTTTAGCGGAAGATATATTCCCAGCTGCGGATGTGAGTGAGCAAATTTCAACTGCGAGTAAAGAAGCATCAGGAACAGGGAATATGAAATTTATGATGAATGGCGCGATTACACTCGGAACGTTAGACGGAGCTAATGTTGAAATAAAAGACCGGGTCGGTGATGATAACTGTTTCATTTTTGGCTTAACAGCGGAAGAGGTTCTTCATTACTATCAAAATGGTGGATATCGTGCAAGTGATTATTATCACCACAATATGCATATTAAAAAAGTAGTAGATCAGTTAACGAATGGTTTCTTTGCACAGTCGGGAGCTGAATTTGAAGCGATTTATGATTCTCTCGTAATTCAAAATGATGAATACTTCGTTCTGCGAGATTTTGGTCCATATGCGGAAAGGCAAGAAGCTGTTGGTAGAGCGTATGAAAATCGGAAGAAGTGGCTAGAAATGTCGATTTTAAATATTGCACAGTCTGGTCATTTTGCGAGTGATAGAACGATTTTACAGTATAGTAATGAGATTTGGAGTATTGGTAATGCGGTTACACAGTATTAAGTAAAAGTCCCTTTTGAAGGGACTTTTACTCATGGAGACAAAGTGTATTCACTTTTAAAAGAGGAATATAATCACTTGAAAAACCGAGCTTAATCTCATTAAGCTCGGTTTTCTTTTTTTGCTTAAGAAAGAAATGGGATAGCGGTATATATGATACCTGTTCCACCATATTCTCCTGTCGCAAAGTATGAAAATGTAAAGAAACCTGTAAACATAAAAATTACAATGAGAAAAAGTGCAAAGATAAATTTTAGCATGTAAGGTCCCCTCATCCAAAAATAACTTCATATATTATTATAGTATAAGGATATAGGGTTTCCAATCATTACCTGGTTAAAAATGAGAAGTCAGACATGTTTTGTATGTTGTCATGGCATGATTATTTGTAATAGATTTTGTGTTTTTTGTAAAAGTCATGTTGTGATGAACGTGTGCATATTCCCAGTCTTGGTCATTAAAATGGACATTGCGCGGAGGGAGAAGAGGAACGACATCAAATAGATTAACGAAGCGAAAGCTACTAGCTACTTGTAGTTTATAATAATTACGAAATGCAATATCTCCCACTTTGGGAGAGGCAAATGTATAAAGACCGTACTGTGCGAAGGCGGTGTTGATACGCGCATCGAGTATATGTAGTGTGGCGAGCGCGCCGCCTAAGCTATGACCTGTTGCAAGAAGTTTTTTATGGGCTGGTAGTGATACGAGCATATCCATAATAGAATCTCGGCAAGATTCATAAATGGAAAGAAAGCCGTTATGGACATTCCCGCTGTTTAAAGCATATGGGTATGGTTTTTGGTTAACGAGTGAATCGATAATCCAGTCTGTATCTGTTTGTGTTCCGCGAAAAGCTACAATAATCGTATCCTCAGATTCTAGTATGAATCCGAACCATTCTGTCGTTTGAATGGTTTTTCCTTGAAAGCCTTGTACATATTGAAAACCATCCGGTATTTCGAAAATCCCATTTTGTTTATATTGTTCATACGTTAACTCACAACAAGAAGCTAACAATATGGCGGTATCTTTATCGAAGGATAAAGGAGTACGCATTAAGGTAGCCCTCCTTAAGAAAAGGTATAGTTCAATATATGCAGTGAGGGACTTGATTCATTCTTTTGGATGGGGCAAATAGTTTGTATCGCGTATTTAAATTAGTGGATAAAATTATAGCAACTTATGGACGAATCATGCCAAAATAAAACAGCACCCCATAAGGGCGCTGTTTACTCTTTTCCATCTAATAAACGTCCAAGTCCGCCTAAAACGCTGCCTTCACCGCTGTTTTGAGCTGCTGGGCTTGTAAGGCGTGCTGCTAAGCGGCTCAGTGTTAAGGACTGAATCCAAACCGTTCCAGGACCTTCTAACGTTGCGAAGAATAAACCTTCGCCGCCAAATAGAGCTGTTTTTACTTTTCCAACGAACTCGATATCGTAGTTAACGTCTTTTGTCATGGCAACGAGACAACCTGTATCGATGCGAAGTCTTTCGCCAGGTTTTAATTCACGCTTATATACAGTTCCTCCTGCATGCATGAAAGCGAGTCCATCACCTTCAAGTTTCTGCATGATGAAACCTTCACCACCGAAGAAACCAGTTCCAATTTTTTTCGTAAACTCAATTCCGATAGAAACGCCCTTTGCTGCACAAAGAAACGCGTCTTTTTGACAAACGACTTTCCCTTGATATTGTGTTAAATCAACAGGGATGATTTTTCCTGGATAAGGAGCGGCGAATGATACGTGGCGCTTGCCATGACCTGTATTTGTAAAGACAGTCATAAACATACTTTCACCTGTAACAAGACGCTTACCAGCGCCCATTAATTTACCAAATAGACCACTAGATGGGCCAGAACCATCACCGAAAATGGTTTCCATTTCGATATGATCTTCCATCATCATCATTGCGCCAGCCTCTGCGATAACGCTTTCTTCTAAATCTAATTCAATTTCAACAAACTGCATATCATCGCCATATAATTTATACTCGATTTCATGTGCTTGCATTTTTTCACCTCATCATATGTAGTAATTATATTGTACAGAAATCAAAGGAATTAGAATACTGTAGATTTGTTAATTTTTGAATAAAAATAGAATGAAAATTTAAGGTTATACTAGGATTATAAAAAACGATGGGTTGAAAGTGTTCTCATTTGACGTTTTTGACATAGCATGATATAGTGAAAATACTATTGAGCTACATAATGTGGTACGGAAATAAAGCACGTTGTATTAAAGGCTGTAAGCTTGTTATACATTCATGTCCTTTATATCCACCTTTTCATGTGGATTCATAGTTTCATTTTTATTTAGGAGGTACATGACATGCAAACAGGTAAAGTTAAATGGTTTAACGGCGAAAAAGGTTTTGGCTTCATCGAAGTTGAAGGCGGAGAAGACGTATTCGTACATTTCTCAGCTATCCAAGGCGACGGCTTCAAAACTTTAGAAGAAGGTCAAGAAGTTTCTTTCGAAATCGTTGAAGGAAACCGCGGACCACAAGCAGCTAACGTTACAAAAAACTAATTAGCTAGCGATAAAAAGCATTCCGATTTTCGGAATGCTTTTTTTTATTCTTTGGAACTAGATTCATTTGAAGATAATTCGCCTTTGAAAGTACGCTCTTCAAAGTCATCAAGCATTTGTTCATACTCTTCATGCTCTTCTGTGGCGAAAACTTGAGGATTTTTGCCATACATGTCTGTTCCAATAAAATTTTCGAAATCCTCTATATACCCAACATTTTCTTCACTATTTACGTACATGCCATTATAGTTTTTGGAATCCTGTCTTTCTAAATCGGACGGTGTTTCTGATGTCCCATAATTTGCGACATCTTGCCATGCATCTTCAGCATCGTATTCTACAGAATGATCTTCGTCGTGCTTGTGAAAAGAAGGAGCCAACACCTCTTCTTCAACTGGTCGCGTGTTCATATTTAATTTATTTGTAGTGTGCTGAATACATGTTGTAGCGGTTGGCATTGCCTCTAATCTTTCAAACGGAATTTCTTCGCCAGATACTTCGCAAATTCCATACGTACCTTCTTCAATTTTTTGCAGGGCATGTTTTGTATCTTCTAGCTGCTTATGCCAAAATTCGATGAGCCCGAAATCTTTCTCACGTTCGTACAATTCTGTAGCCATATCACCTGGATGATTGTCATAGCTAGATAATTCTCCAACAGAATCGCGTTCAGAAGCACGATCTGTATTCTCATGAGTTTGTATTGTTTGTTCAACTTCTTGTTGTTGTTTTTCTAAAATAGATTTAAATTGATTTATTTGTTGTGGAGTTAACATAGTCGTCCACCTTCCTACAATTCAGTTTCTTTACATAGTATGGGCGTTGAGAGTAGGAATTATGAGTTGAAATTGGTATATGAAAAAAGAGCTGCATAAGCAGCTCCTTTTAGAGGAAATATCCAAGCAATAATCCGATTCCCATGAGGAGACCGAAGATTGTATTTGTTTTTGCTGTTGCAATCATCGCAGGTACCATTTCCATTGGAATACTTTTGCCTATAAAGCCTTTCGTCGCTTTCAATGCTTTCGGTGCACTTAAAAATACGATAAGCATCCATGGTGATACGATGTTAACGATAATCAGAGCGATTGTCCAAATATAAGAAACGATGAACATAGAAGCGAGTACACCAACGGCTCTTTCGCGTCCAACGAGAATTGCTAACGTTTTACGACCGTTTTCTTTATCGCCATCTAAGTCACGAATGTTATTAGCTAGTAAAATGGCACCAATTAAAATGGAGCTTGGAATAGATAGTAAAACGACTTCTGATGTTACAGTTCCAGTTTGAATAAAGAATGAAATTCCAATAATAATGACACCCATAAATAATCCGGCTGTTAACTCTCCAAATGGTGTATATGCAATTGGAAGTGGGCCACCTGTATAAAGGTAAGCAACGGCCATACAAACAAGACCGATTGCAGCAAGCCACCAGCTAGAATTCATACAAATATAAACACCTAATAGTATTGCGATCCCGAAAAATCCAAATGCTAAGTTAAGCACCGTTTTTGGCTGAATGCCATCGCGAACGATAGCGCCGCCGATACCAACTGACCCTTCGTGATCGAGTCCTCTTTTATAATCAAAGTATTCATTAAACATGTTTGTTGCTGCTTGAATGAGAAGACAAGCGATAAGCATCATAAGGAAAAGAGGGAGATGTATTTGATTTATACCTCCGACCTGCATCGCATAGGCTGTTCCGATGAAAACAGGAACGAAAGCTGCTGTTAATGTATGGGGACGTAGTAAACTCCACCAAATGCGCCAGCCGGTTTGCTTACTTGGCTTTGGCGCCGTAGGAGAGGAATTCGTTTCGACGTTCATTTCCATGTTGAATCCTCCTTTGGTCACATATTGTACACAACTAAGTGTAGAAAAAGCATCATTTAGTGTCAACGTTTATTTTCTAGGAAGAGAAGGTGAATTTCTCAGAAATGCTAAACGTTGACAGGCCTTTCGTTTGAGGTGTATCTTAAAATCAAGCGTAATTATGACTATTTTTCGCCCATAGGGGGGAGACAATTGTGATTCAAACGAAACAAATAGGCTTGCAAGAAGTTCTTAGTGCAGCCATTAAGCGTGCAACGGATGAAAAAATATTGGTTAGCTTCGTAAAACAAATAGACTGGATAGATCCGCTTCTGTTTTATGCAGCAGGAAAAAGGATTTCATTCGAAAATAGATGTTATTTTGCAGACCCAGCTCAGCATGTAATATTTGCTGGAATTGGCTCTGTTTTCACTATAGCAACTTCTTCTCACAAACGTTTTCAAACGGCCCGTGACGAGTGGGACAAAGTAAAAGAGAAAGCATTTGTACAAAGAGAAAGATACGAATTTGGAACAGGTCCTCTTTTATTTGGTGGATTTTCATTTGACCAAGAAAAAGAGAAAACCGACTTATGGAAAGAATTTGATGATACGACATTTTCACTACCAGCATTTTTATTAACTGTAAAAAATGAAAAAGCATGGTTAACAATGAATACATTCGTTTCGGCAACTGATTGTGCAGAAACTCTTTATAACGAAATTGTTTCTTTAGAAGAGAAAATTTTTGGGGAGAGTAAATGTGCACTCGAAGGATCGAAATTAACAGTTACTTCTAAAGTAGAAGTAGATCCGAAAGGCTGGATGAAGGCCATTGGGAAAGTGCAAGATGAGATGAAGCAGGGGAACGTACAGAAGGTTGTATTAGCGAGGGAGCTAAAAGTAGAAATGGATCATCATATTGATTCTGCTCTTGTTTTAGAAGCACTTAGCATTGGGCAACCAGATTGTTACGTATTTTCTTTTGATTATAAAGGAGCATGCTTCTTAGGAGCGACGCCAGAGAGATTAATTCGCAAAGAAGATGAGAAGTTTACTTCGATGTGTCTTGCTGGTTCAACTGGTCATGGTCAATCTATAGAAGAAAGTAAACGAAATAGTAATGCGCTTCTTCATGATGAAAAGAATTTAGCTGAACACGGTTATGTTGTGAACATGATTCGAGGAGTACTAAATGAGCACTGCGAATCCGTTAATATTCCGGAAAGTCCGGGCTTATTAACAACGAAAAACTTAATTCATTTATATACGCCTGTAGAGGCAAAAGGCGATGCGAGTCTTTTGACAATGGTAGAAGAATTACATCCAACACCAGCTCTTGGCGGGACACCTCGTTTGGAAGCGATGAAACTGATTCGTGATGTTGAATTGTTAGACAGAGGGTTATATGGTGCACCGATTGGCTGGATAGATGATGAAGGAAATGGTGAATTTGCGGTTGCACTTCGCTGCGGATTATTAAATGGCGCAAAAGCATCCTTATTTGCTGGGTGCGGGATTGTAATTGATTCAGTACCGCAACTTGAATATGAAGAAACAAGCTTGAAGTTTAGACCGATGCTTGGTGCTTTGGAGGAATTAATGAAATGAACAATCATATAGAAGCATTATCATATTATTTAGGCGCGTTCGTGGATGAACTGACGCGTCTAAATGTATGTGATGTTGTCATTAGTCCAGGCTCACGGTCAACACCGATTGCTCTACTAATGGAACAACATGAAGGAATGAACACATATTTACATGTAGATGAAAGATCAGCGGGATTTTTTGCGCTCGGTATCGCAAAAGCAAAAAAACGCCCTGTTGCATTATTATGTACGTCAGGAACGGCAGCAGCAAATTATTATCCAGCTGTATGTGAAGCTTTTCATTCACGAGTGCCGCTTATCGTCTTAACGGCAGATAGACCGCATGAATTAAGAGATGTTGGTGCGCCACAAGCGATGAATCAATTCAATTTATACGGTACATTTGTGAAGCAATTTACAGAGATGGCACTTCCAGAAGCGAGTGAAGCGATGTATCATTATGCTCGCATGACGACGCAGCGCACGATAGCAAGCGCACTTCTAGCGCCGCAAGGACCTGTTCATCTTAATTTTCCAGTTCGCGAGCCGCTTATCCCAGATTTCTCATTAGAAAGTTTATGGGATAAAGGACGCGGGGAATATACAGGAGTAGTTCAGCAAGGGAACGTGATGATGCCGAGTGAATATGTAGATTCTCTTGTAGGGCGCCTTTCACATATGGAAAAGGGGCTTATTATTTGTGGAGATGATAGTCATTCAGAAATCGCAGCGTTTGCGGCAGAACTAGCTGAGAAAACGGGATATCCAATATTAGCGGATCCACTTTCTAACATTCGTAGCGGACATCACGATAAAACGATGGTAATCGACTGTTACGATACATTTTTACGAAATGAGCTGTTAAAAGAAACGTGGAAGCCAGAAGTTATGATTCGTTTTGGTGGTATGCCTGTTTCGAAAGCATTAACGCAGTTCATCAAAAAACAGACGAAAGCTGTTCATATCGTTGTTGACGAATCTGGACAATGGAGAGATCCAGCTCTCGTTGCGACAGAAGTTGTCCAAGCAAGTGATATTGCATTTTGCAGTGCATTAATAGAAAAACTGCCAGTTATGAAAAAGAATGATTGGTTCGGAATGTGGCAACATATAAACGAAAAAACGAAGGAAACGCTTCGTGAAATGGAAACATATGAAACTGCATTTGAAGGGAAAGTTATTACGGATATCGTCCGCGTACTACCAGAAGGGGCAACATTATTTGCGAGTAATAGTATGCCAATTCGTGATACAGATTCATTCTTCTTCACATCGGATAAAAATATCCAAGTGATGGCAAACCGTGGTGTAAATGGGATTGATGGCATCATTTCGACAGCTTTAGGAGCGAGCATTATTTGCGATCCGCTCGTATTAGTGATCGGTGATTTATCATTCTATCACGATTTAAACGGATTATTAGCCGCAAAATTACATGAATTAAATATAACGATTGTCGTTGTAAACAATGATGGTGGTGGTATTTTCTCATTCTTACCACAATATGAGAAAAAGGAACATTTCGAATCATTATTTGGAACGCCAATTGGACTTGATTACGAGCATGTTGTCAAAATGTACGGCGGTTCATTTAGCCGTGTAAATGGTTGGGAGCAATTCCGAGAAGAGGTACAAAAGGGAACGACGACGGAAGGTTTACACGTTGTAGAAATTTGTACGAACCGTGATGAAAACTTAACATTGCACCGTAAATTATGGGCAAAAACGCAGGACGTAATTACTACATCGTTGCAAGGTGAATCAAAATGAACGTAACGCTGCAAGGTGTATCGTATGAATATGAAGTAGTCGGAAGCGGGGAACCACTTCTACTTCTTCATGGTTTTACGGGAAGCATGGAAACGTGGCGTTCCTTCGTTCCTTCTTGGAGTGAGCAGTTTCAAGTCATTTTAGTAGACATTGTGGGGCACGGAAAAACGGAAAGTCCTGAAGATGTAACTCACTATGATATTCGAAATGTAGCCTTGCAAATGAAAGAACTATTAGATTACCTTCATATTGAAAGAGCGCACATACTTGGCTATTCAATGGGCGGTAGACTGGCGATTACGATGGCATGTCTATATCCAGAGTATGTACATTCCCTTTTGTTAGAAAATTGTACAGCTGGGCTTGAAAGTGAAGAGGCTAGAAAAGAACGCTGTGAAAAAGATGAGCGACTTGCCAATAAAATTGAGCGAGAAGGCATCAATAGTTTTGTAACGATGTGGGAAAATATTCCGCTGTTTGAAACGCAAAAACGTTTAGCACAAAACGTACAAGAAGCAGTGCGAAAAGAAAGACTTGCTAACAATCCAAAAGGAATTGCAAATAGCTTGCGCGGCATGGGAACAGGGGCTCAGCCTTCATGGTGGAACGAGCTGCAAAACTTAAAAATACCTGTTCTTTTAATGAACGGGGAGCATGATGAAAAGTTCTTTCGCATATTAAAAAACATCGAAAAATGCGTCTCTGACGCGAAATTTGTGAAAATTGATGGTACTGGCCATGCAATTCATGTGGAACAACCGGAAAAGTTTGATACAATAGTAAAGGGATTTCTAAAAACTATGCAGTGATGCTTGTTCATCTAAGAAGGAAGCTACACTTATAGAGGAGATCAGAAATATACAAGGAGGTAGTTGTAATGGCTATTGAATGGGTAAAAGAAGGCAATTACGAAGATATTATTTATTCAACATACAATGGTATCGCAAAGATTTCGATTAACCGTCCTGAAGTACATAACGCATTCCGTCCTAAAACGGTAATGGAGTTAATCAACGCTTTTGCACACGCTCGTGATGATGCAAATGTTGGCGTTATCATTTTAACAGGTGAAGGTGGACGTGCATTCTGTTCTGGCGGCGACCAAAAAGTTCGCGGTCATGGTGGTTATGTAGGTGACGACCAAATCCCTCGTTTAAACGTATTAGACTTACAACGCCTAATTCGCGCAATTCCTAAACCAGTTATCGCAATGGTAGCAGGTTATGCAATCGGTGGTGGACACGTACTTCATATCGTATGTGACTTAACAATCGCTGCAGACAACGCTGTATTCGGACAAACAGGTCCTAAAGTAGGAAGCTTTGACGGTGGATACGGAGCTGGTTACTTAGCTCGTATGGTAGGCCACAAGAAAGCTCGCGAAATTTGGTACCTATGCCGTCAATACAGCGCACAGGAAGCGCTTGATATGGGCTTAGTAAACACAGTAGTACCATTAGAAGAGCTTGAAGCAGAAACAGTACAATGGGCACAAGAAATCTTAGCAAACAGCCCAATGGCACTTCGTTTCCTAAAAGCTGCATTCAACGCAGACACAGACGGTCTAGCTGGTATTCAACAACTAGCTGGAGATGCAACGTTATTGTACTACACAACTGACGAAGCAAAAGAAGGTCGTGACGCGTTCAAAGAAAAACGCAGTCCGGACTTCGGTCAATTCCCTCGTTTCCCGTGATCAAATCAAAAGCGGAGCCGACTGCTTAGCCCCGCTGGCTAAGGTTCTTTCGCACAGAAAGTGTTTTTTACTTTCTCGTGCGGAAGGTTCTTAGACGGAAGGGGCTAGGAGGCACAGCTAGATGTGACCAAAAACGGAAGCGGCTCGTTTAGAACAAGAGGGCGTTGGAACTCCTGACGTAGAGGCGCTTTTTGCCTCGTAGGAAGGCGTGAAACGACCGACTGTTCTAGCTGCTGTAGCTGGATTAAACCAAAAGCGAAAGTAACTCGTTCAGAATGTGAGGGGGATGGAGCTTCTGACGTAGAGGCGCTTTTTGCCTCGTAGGAAGAAGTGAAGCCACGGAGCATTCTAGCTGCTGTAGCTAGATGAGATCAAACCGGAAACAAAACAACTAAGAGACTTGATGTCATATCAAGTCTCTTTCTTTCATGAAAGGAGAATGTATGATGAAAACTATGCCAAATTGGTTAAAGCAACGTGCATTTTTAACACCAGACCGCACTGCAATTGAAATAGAGGAAGAGAAAGTTACTTTCGTGCAGCTGCATGAAAAAGTAGTATCTGTTTGTGGACACCTCACGCATGTAGGAGTGAAGCGTGGGCAAAAGGTGGCTGTTCTGATGAAAAATGGTATGGAGATGATTACAGTTATTCACGCCCTATCTTACGTAGGTGCAGTAGCTGTACTTTTAAATACGCGTCTTTCAAGAGAAGAGCTACTTTGGCAAATGGATGATGCTGAAGTTATTTGTTTAGTAACGGATCAAGATTTTGAGGCTAAAAATGTTCCTGTATATTCATTCGCCGAAATGATGAATGGACCGAAGGCGGAAGCCTCTATACAAGAAGAATTCTCTTTAGAAGAAGCGATGACCATTATTTATACGTCGGGGACGACTGGGAAACCGAAAGGTGTTATTTTAACGTACGGCAATCACTGGGCAAGTGCGGTTGGCTCTTCGCTTAACTTAGGGCTTCGTGATGATGATTGCTGGTTAGCGTGTATGCCGATGTTCCACGTTGGCGGGTTATCTCTTCTCATGAAAAATATTATGTACGGCATGCGCATTTTACTTGTTCCAAAATATGATGCTGATTTTATTCATAAAGCACTTCAAACGAGAGGCGTAACGATTATTTCTGTCGTTTCTAAAATGTTAACTGATTTATTAAAAAGACTTGGAGAAGAGACATACCCATCTTCTTTACGATGCATGTTACTTGGAGGAGGACCAGCACCGAAACCGTTACTCGAAACATGTGTAGAAAAAGGAATTCCTGTATATCAAACGTACGGTATGACAGAAACATCATCACAAATTTGTACGTTATCCGCGGATTATATGTTAACGAAAGTAGGATCAGCTGGGAAACCACTATTTCAGTGCCAACTTCGTATTGAAAAAGATGGCGTAGTAGTGCCGCCGTTAGTAGAAGGCGAGATCGTAGTAAAAGGACCAAACGTAACAGGTGGTTATTTTAACCGTGAAGATGCGACGCGCGAAACAATTCAAAACGGATGGCTTCATACTGGTGACCTCGGTTATTTAGATGAAGAAGGATTTTTATACGTATTAGATCGACGCAGTGATTTAATTATTTCTGGTGGAGAGAATATATACCCGGCCCAAATTGAAGAAGTGTTACTTTCTCATCCGATGGTAGCGGAAGCTGGTGTTGTCGGTATGACTGACGATAAATGGGGACAAGTACCTGCTGCTTTTATTGTAAAAAGCGGAAAGGTAACAGAAGAAGAAATTCTTCATTTTTGCGAGGAGAAATTAGCGAAATATAAAGTGCCGAAAAAAGCATGTTTCTTAGAGGAATTACCACGAAATGCTTCGAAGAAATTGTTAAGACGAGAGTTAAGACAATTAGTGGAGGAGATGTAAGTGGAAATAAAAAAAGCGACACTTCATATAACAGAAATGCCACTCGTAATCCCGTTTGCTGCAAGTTACGGAACGTATGAAAAGCGTGAAAGTATCGTCATTGAGTTAGAGGATACAGACGGATACATTGGATTTGGCGAAGTCGTTGCGTTCTCTGAACCGTGGTATACGGAAGAAACAGTGAAGACAGCGCTACATGTACTTCAAGATTTTTTATTACCTGATTTATTAAAGGCCGAGATTTCTCATCCGAATGAAGTACCCGGTTTGTTCCAACATATAAAGAGAAACCGCATGGCAAAGGCCGGAATTGAAGGCGCTGTTTGGGACTTATATACGAAGCATGAAAAGAAATCGTTAGCGGCATTACTTGGCGGAACTAGGAATGAAATTGAGGTCGGCGTTGTAATTGGGATCAATACGATTCCGGTTATGTTAAAACAAATTGAGAAGTACGCAGAAGAAGGGTACGAGCGTTTTAAAGTAAAAATAAAGCCAGAGCATGATTACGAATTATTGAAACAGATTCGTAAAGAGTTCCCGCACATCCCGTTAATGGCTGATGCAAATTCAGCGTACACGTTAGCGGATACAGATAAATTGAAACGACTAGATGAATTTCAATTGATGATGATTGAGCAACCACTAGCGGACTACGATTTTCTTGATCATGCACAGCTGCAAAAGAAAATAGAAACGCCTATTTGTTTAGACGAAAGCATCCATAGTTTAGAAGACGCACGCGTTGCGATTACGCTGGGCAGTTGCCGCATCGTAAATATTAAACCAGGGCGAGTGGGCGGATTAACGGAGTCGATTCAAATCCATGATTATTGTATGGAGCACAACATACCCGTTTGGTGCGGCGGTATGGTAGAGATGGGGATTTCACGAGCACAAAATGTTGCGCTTGCCTCACTGCCGAACTTTACAATTCCAGGCGATATATCTGCCTCTAGTAGGCACTGGGAGAGGGATATTATTTCGCCGGAAGTGATGCTTGAGGGCGGGAAAGTGACGGTACCACAAAGCGTTGAAGCTGATTATGAAGTAGAACGCGGAAGGCTGGCGGAAATTACGAAGCAGCGAATTATTTTGGAGCGGTAGGTTGAGTCTTTCAAATAGGGGGCGAATTTCGTCGTTAATTGTCGGTAAGTCGATATTCCTTGTCGAAACGTCGATATATTAAAAAATCGCCGATATAATTCAAGTTGTGTTCGATATATTTGAAAAATCGTCGATATAATTTCATTTACTAAGGTTACTCCCGCGAGTAACCTTTTCGTATTGTACAAATTGGATAGACTAGTTTACAATCGAGCGTATAAAGGGGGAGTAAAATGAAGCGCATTTCAATTTTAATAGCGGATGATGAGGCAGAAATTGCCGATTTAATTGAGATACATTTAGAAAAAGAAGGCTACCACGTTGTGAAAGCAGCTGATGGAGAAGAGGCAATTCATATTATTGAAACGCAGCCAATCGATCTAGTGGTTTTAGATATTATGATGCCGAAAATAGATGGCTATGAAGTGACGCGCCAAATTCGTGCGAAACACCATATGCCAATCATTTTCTTAAGTGCGAAAACGTCTGATTTTGATAAGGTGACAGGTTTAGTATTAGGCGCAGATGATTATATGACGAAACCTTTTACACCGATTGAATTAGTCGCGCGTGTAAATGCACAATTACGCCGATTTCTTACGTTAAATCATCCGAAAATAGCGGAGAATAAATCTGCTTTAGAGGTAGGCGGAGTCGTTATCGATCCTGAGCGAAGAACAGTAAATGTGTACGGAGAACAAGTTGAATTAACACCGAAAGAGTTTGATATTTTATATTTATTAGCGAGCCATCCGAAGAAAGTGTACAATGTGGAAAATATTTTTCAGCAAGTATGGGCCGATGATTATTTTGAAGGCGGAAATACAGTTATGGTACATATCCGTACATTGCGGAAAAAACTTGGGGAAGATAAAAGAAAGAATAAGTTAATAAAAACAGTGTGGGGAGTAGGTTATACTTTCAATGGCTAAAAAGATGAAAAGTTTTCGCTTGAAGATGGTTATGCTATTTGCGTTAAGTATGGTATTAGCTGGTGGCGTAACATATATCATTTATGAAGGATTACGGATCTATTATAAATTAGTCGTTCGTTTTGAGGATCCATTAGCCCAAGTTCGGTCAATGGTAAGACAAATCGGGGATATTAATTTCTTTTTAATTATTTTCATTCCTCTGTCCATTATGTTTTTCTTCTTTCTTACTAGGCCTTATGTAAAATATTTTGATGAGATTTCAAACGGGATTCACCATTTGGCGAACGGGGATTTTACAAATGAAGTTCGCGTTTCATCAAATGATGAGTTTGGATATATTGCAAGCGAAATTAATGTAGCGAGTGAAAAGTTAAAGGAAGCAGTGGAACGGGGAGACTTTGCGGAAAGTAGTAAAGACCAGCTCATTGTTAACTTAGCTCACGATTTGAGAACGCCGTTAACGTCCGTTTTAGGTTATTTAGATTTAATTCTTAAAGATGAGAATTTGACGAAGGAACAAATTAAACACTTTTCCACAATTGCTTTTACGAAATCTGAAAGGCTGGAAAGTTTAATTGATGAATTATTTGAAATCACAAGAATGAATTATGGGATGCTGAAGCTGGAAAAAAGACCAATTGATATAGGTGAACTGCTTATTCAGTTAGACGAAGAATTATATCCGTTATTAGAAAAGAAGGAATTAGAAGCGAGATTGAATATGACGCCGCAATTACCTATTAACGGTGACGGGAAATTATTAGCGAGGGTATTTGAAAATCTTTTAACGAATGCGATTCGCTACGGGTATGATGGAAAGTTTGTTGATGTGAACGGATATATTGAAGGTGAAGAGGTAGTCGTACAAATTATTAATTACGGAGACAGCATTCCGGAAGAAGATTTACCGTATCTTTTTGATATGTTTTATACAGGTGATAAGGCAAGATCAGAGCAACAAGGTGGTACAGGCCTTGGGCTATTTATTGCGAAAAATATTGTTGAGCAGCATGACGGGACGATTTCTGCTGAAAGTAATGTGATTAGAACGATATTTGAAGTAAGGTTGCCAAAAGAAGAGAGCGAAGCAATTTAATAAAAATTTAAACTTTACCCCACTTTTTATTTTAATAGTTTTTTCTATTCTATACGTAAGTTACGTTAAGGAGGAACTAGAGATGAAAAAGTGGGTATTTATTTCTCTTTTTATACTATGTACAGTCTGCGTAGGCTTTTATATATCACCATTATTTCAAAAAGAGATCGATGTTAAAGTTGCAGATAAAGATAATAAGGTAAGAGCTGCGAATACTGAAAATATAGAGATTACAAAAGAACAAGTTTATAAAGGGAATCTATTATTAGTTAATAAAGATTACCCCGTTAAAAAAAATAGTATTAGATCCGATATTATAAATGTAAATCATAATAGTGAATTAGTAAGAGGTTACGTCATATTTGATAGAAATCTTCGCTTATCAAAGGATGTTGTGAGCAAGTTTTTGAACGTTGTCGATGCAGCTGGAAAAGATGGCGTGCAGCATTTCTTAATGAATAGCGGATATCGAGATTTTAAAGAGCAAGAAAAGTTATATGAAAAAATGGGCTCTGACTATGCACTTCCAGCAGGATACAGTGAACATAATTTAGGATTATCACTGGACGTTGGATCTACGCAAAAGAAAATGGAGAAAGCGCCTGAAGGAAAGTGGATTGAAGAGAATGTATGGAAGAACGGCTTTGTTTTACGTTATCCGAAAAATAAAAGCGATATTACAGGCATTCAATATGAGCCGTGGCATATACGTTATGTCGGCTTACCTCATAGTGCGATTATGCAAAAAAAGAAAATTACATTAGAGGAGTACTTAGACTTCTTAAAAGAGAAAAAAGAAATCACAACGGATGTGGAAGGTAAGAAATATACGGTTTCTTATTATAAAGTATCTGGGAACAGGAAAGTGAATGTTCCGGCGAATAAGCAGTATGAAATTTCGGGGAATAATATGGATGGGGTTATTGTGACGGTTCAGGAATAGATAAAGAGGTTGTTCCCTTTTGGAGCAGCCTTTTCTTATATAAGAAAGGGATCGACGTTTTTTGTCGGTAAATCGATATTCCTTGTCGAACCGTTGATATAATTTCCTGTACTATTAGCATTTTGAGTAGAATCTTTTTATTTACTTTTAAACATTATAACGTTATATTTACTTCTCCCTTTTTTTGTGTTACGCTAAACGTGTGAAAGACATATAAAATGAAACTTTAATGTAAGCGTATTCTTATGGCTTCTTATAGAAAAGGGTGGAAATACAATGACAGAACGATTCGTACTACGTAATGTGAAACGTGTGAACGGGGAAGAGATTGACATTGTAATTGAAAATAACAAAATCGCACAGGTGACGAAAGCTGGTGCTGGTGAGGGTGGAAAGGTTCTTGATTACTCTGGTACTTACGTATCGAGTGGCTGGATTGATTTACACGTTCACGCTTTTCCAGAGTTTGATCCGTATGGCGATGAGGTAGATGAAATTGGTGTTAAGCAAGGGGTAACGACAATTGTTGATGCGGGTAGCTGCGGAGCTGATCGCATTGCAGATTTAGTAAAAAGTAGAGAGCAGGCAAAAACGAATTTATTTGCCTTTTTAAATATTTCTCGCATCGGTTTGAAACGAATTGATGAATTATCCAACATGGAATGGATAGATAAAGAGAAAGTAATAGAAGCAGTAGAAAAGTATAAAGATGTAATCGTTGGGTTAAAGGCGAGAATGAGTAAAAGTGTCGTTTGTGATAGTGGAATTGAACCGCTTCATGTTGCACGCTCTTTATCCCGTGAAACATCATTACCGATTATGGTACATATCGGTTCAGCACCTCCTCGCATAGAGGAAGTTGTACCTCTTTTAGAAAAAGATGATGTGATTACACATTACTTAAACGGGAAAGAAAATAATTTATTTGATGAAGAAGGCAAACCGCTACCTGTATTACTAGATGCAGTGAAGCGAGGTGTTCATTTAGATGTTGGTCATGGTAATGCTAGTTTTTCTTTTAAAATAGCAGAAGCGGCGAAGCGTCACGATATTGCTTTTAATACAATTAGTACAGATATTTACCGAAAGAATCGTATACACGGTCCCGTGTATAGTATGGCTCACGTTCTTTCGAAATTCCTTTACTTAGGATATCCGCTAGAAGAGGTAATTGATGCGGTGACGAAACATGCGGCAGAGTGGCTGAAAAAACCAGAGCTTGGCCGTATTCAAGAAGGCGATATTGCAAACTTAACTTTATTTACGGTGAAAGATGAACCGATTACGTTAATTGATTCAGAAGGGGATCAGCGCGTTGCTGAAAGAAGAATTGATACGAAAGGGGTTGTAATCAATGGGTCATTCATTGAATGCTAAGTACGGATTAAAAAGAGTAATTAATGCGAGCGGTAGAATGAGTATTTTAGGTGTATCCGCTCCGACAGATACAGTTATGGATGCAATGAAACATGGTGGACAAAATTATGTGGAAATTGCTGATTTAGTAGATAAAGCGGGAGACCATATTGCGAGAATTCTAGATTCAGAGGCAGCGGTCGTTGTGAATTCAGCATCGAGCGGAATTGCGCTTTCTATCGCTGGTATCGTTACAGAAGGAAATCGCCGTAAAAGTGAAAGACTTCATCAAGAAGTCATCGCGAAAAACGAAGTGATTATGTTAAAAGGTCATAACGTTCAATACGGTGCTCCTGTTGAAACGATGATTTATTTAGGCGGCGGTAAACTTGTAGAAGTTGGCTACGCCAATGAAGGGAAAGCAGAGCATATTGAAGATGCAATTGGTGAGAATACAGCAGCGATTCTGTATGTGAAATCCCATCACGCTGTGCAAAAAAATATGATTTCTGTTGAAGAAGCATGGGAAGTTGCGCAGCGAAATAACGTACCACTTATCGTCGATGCGGCAGCTGAAGAAGATATTCAAAAATATGTGAAGTATGCAGACCTTGCCATTTATAGCGGTTCAAAGGCAATTGAAGGACCTACTTCTGGTATTGTTGGCGGTAAACGAAAATATATTGAGTGGCTGAAAGTGCAATTACATTGCATCGGAAGAAGTATGAAAGTCGGGAAAGAAACAACTTTCGGTTTACTTCAAGCGCTTGATGAGTACGGAGTAAAAGAAGATAAGAGTGAGCAAGAAAAAGAGTTATTACAAGTACTTATGCCACTAAAAGAATTAAACGGTGTAAATGTAACAATTGTTCAAGATGAAGCAGGAAGAGCGATCTTTAGAGCACGTATTCATATTAACGAAAAAGAGTTAAATAAATCGGCAAAAGACGTTGTGACAGCATTACGCGAAGGGGAAATCGCAATTTATACACGTGATTACGGCGTAAGACAAGGATTCTTTGATATCGATCCACGTCCACTTCAAGGTGATGACATACATGTAATTGAAGAAAAAATGAGAGAAATTGTAGGGGGAAACTAAAATGACAAACATTCAAAAACGTTTTTATAAAGGCCGTGTAGCGTTAAATGTATTAGCGAACAATATCCGAAATGCGAAAGATATTTTTGAAGCAGCAGAAGGTTATGTAGTAGTAGGTGTGTTATCAAAAGACTACCCAACAGTAGAAGAAGCAGTTACAGCGATGAAAGCATACGGAAAAGAAATTGATGACGCTGTATCAATCGGACTAGGAGCAGGGGATAATCGCCAAGCGGCAGTTGTAGCTGAAATTGCGAAGCATTATCCTGGTAGTCATATTAACCAAGTGTTCCCTTCAGTTGGAGCGACACGTGCAAATCTTGGCGGAAAAGATAGCTGGATTAATAGTTTAGTATCACCAACAGGAAAAGTAGGGTACGTAAATATTTCTACTGGTCCAATTAGTGCAGCTGGAGAAGAAAAAGCAATCGTTCCAATTAAAACAGCAATCGCACTTGTACGTGATATGGGCGGAAATTCATTGAAATACTTCCCAATGAAAGGTTTAGCTCATGAAGAAGAATATCGCGCAGTTGCGAAGGCTTGTGCGGAAGAGGGATTTGCATTAGAGCCAACAGGCGGAATTGATAAAGAAAACTTTGAAACAATTGTACGTATTGCGCTTGAAGCAAACGTAGAACAAGTTATCCCGCACGTATACTCTTCTATTATTGATAAAGAAACTGGTAATACGAAAACAGAAGATGTGCGTGAATTATTAGCGGTAGTGAAGAAGTTAGTTGATCAATATGCGTAAGAAAATTGCAGCGTTCGGTGAAGTAATGATGCGCCTGCAAGTACCAGGATATGAATTGTTGTCACAAGCTAACACATTAAATTACTCATTTTCTGGTACAGGTGTGAACATTGCAGCCGCACTTTCTCATCTCGGGCATGAAGGTTTTCTTATTTCAACTTTACCGGAGAATTCAGTTGGGGATGCTGCGGTATCACATATTCAAAAGTTAGGCATTCAGGCGCCGTTCATTTCAAGAGGCGGTAAATATGTCGGCATGTACTTTTTGGAAAATGGATTTGGGGCACGTGCAAGCCGCGTTACATATTCAAATCGATTAGAAAGTAGTTTCAATACGGCATGTGAAGAAATGTATCAATTTGAAGAAATCGCAAAGGAAATTGATATCGTTCATTTTTGCGGGATTACACTTGCGATGAATGATACGGTACGCCATCATATGAAATCTTTAGCGAAAGCAGTTAAAGAAAGCGGAGGCACTGTCGTTTTTGATTGCAACTATCGTCCATCTCTTTGGGGAGAAGACGGATATGAGCAGGCGAAATCGCATTATGAAGAAATGCTAGCTCTTGCTGATATCGTTATGATGAACGAAAAAGATGCAATGTTCGTTCTTGGAATGAAAACAGAAGAGACGGAGCGAGAAGCACAACTTATTGATCTTATTCCAAAAGTGGCTGAAACATATCATATCGCTACCATTGCTGGTACACATCGCTCTATTAATAGCGATAATACACACTCGCTTCGTGGGTTTATATGTAAAGATGGTGCGTTCACTTTTGCAAAAACACTTACGTTTTCTGTATATGATAGAATAGGTGCTGGAGATGCTTATACGAGCGGGATTATTCATGGCGAGATAGAAGAGTTTGCACCAGAGAAAGCTGTTTCATTTGCGTCAGCAGCTGGAATGCTTGCACATACAATCGTCGGTGATACGCCAATGTCATCAGAGAAGGATATACTTCGGGCAATGACGGCATCAGTAGGTGATGTAGAAAGGTAGTGGGTGTAACGGTGAACGTAACGAGGAAAAAAGGACCATTATATTTACAAATAAAAAATATTATTCGTGATCGAATATTGCATGGTGTATATGCGATTCATACGAATATTCCTTCCGAACCGCAGTTAGAAGAAGAGTTCAAAGTGAGTAAAATTACAGTGCGTAATGCAATTAAAGAACTTGCTCAAGAAGGATATTTGGAAAAGAAAAGCGGTAAAGGAACGAAAGTGATCCGTAATACTTCTGCGACAAAGTTGTCAAAGGGTAAGAAATTTACAGAAGTGTTAGTGGAAGAAGGATATAAAGTACAAAAGAAATTGTTAAAAGCAGAAGTCATTCATAATGAAGAAGGAACAGTGCCATTTCGATTATTCGGTAAGGGAAGTTTTCGCATTGAACGTTTATATACGTTAAATGATGCACCGTACATTCATTATACGCACTATTTCTCAGCACACATGGCAAGTACAGATTTATCGGACTTTGACTTGCAATCGCTTTACGATTTAGTTGAAGACCGAGGTATACATTTAGAAAACTTCAGAGATGAATTCGCTGTTGGACTTGCGCCTAGTTTCGTTGCAGAAGCGTTAGGTGAAAAAGAGGGGACAGCGTTATTAAAACGTATGCGCTATTCTTACGATGAAGTTGGCGAAGTAATTGAATATAGCGAAGGCTACTACAACACAGAAATGCAGCATTATGTAGTGAATTATGACGTATAAAAGGAGGGGATTCGCCCTCTTTTTTTATAAAGTGTTTCATTAGATTCATCCCGCACCAATTAGGTGTTTATTGCCTGCAAATACGGGATAAAAGTAAGGGGAATGAGAGATGGATATATACTTATTAATCGTCACGTTATTTGCAATCGCGATTGTTATTTTAGGGGTATCATGGTGGAAATGGCATGCATTTATTAGTTTAACAGTTGCGAGTTTATTTTTAGCTATCATGTCTGGATTGAATTTGACGAAAATAGTGACTGCCTATGAAACTGGTGTCGGTAGTGTACTAGGGCATCTAGTTGGTATTTTAGCTCTCGGAACAATTTTAGGAAAAATGATGTCCGATTCAGGGGCCGGCATGCAAGTGGCAGACTTCTTTATTCGATTTTTCGGTGTAAAGAAACTACCTTGGGCTATGTTATTTGCAGGATTTGTTATAGGGATTCCGGTATTTTTTGAAGTGGGGATCGTCATTTTATTACCACTTGTTATTTCCATTCGAAAAACGACGAAGCAAAATATATTATTAATTGCATTACCTGTCATTGCTGGATTATCGATTGTGCATGGGCTAGTGCCACCACATCCAGGGGCGATGACAGCAATTGGTATTTATAACGCGAACTTAGGAAAGGTACTTTTATATTCATTAATTATCGCGTTACCAACAGCCATTATCGCAGGACCGATATTTGCAAATTGGGTACATAAAAGGGTTATACCTGAAAATGAACCAGAGCTAGTTCGAGTTACAACTGTATCAACTGATTTACCAAGTCGTAAAGTTTCATTTTTTATTATTTTATTACCGGTTGTATTAATGATTTTATCAGTGGTTGCACCATATATTTCATTACCGAAAAAGATAACTGAATTTTTTGTATTTATAGGAAGTCCAGTAATTGCTTTACTTATTTCATGTTTTGCAGCATTTTATTTACTTGGAATAAGGCAAGGAATTAATAAAAAGGTGATTAAAAAATTAACGGATGAAAGTTTATTACCGGTCGGTTCCATTATTTTAATCATCGGTGCAGGCGGTGGATTTAAACAAATATTAATTGAAAGCGGCGTTGGAACAGCGATTGCGCAAATGGCAGAGCATATATCGTTATCGCCGATCGTCTTAGCTTTTATGGTAGCTGGATTAATTCGAATTGCAACAGGTTCAGCGACAGTAGCATTAACGACCGCCGCAGGAATTGTTTCACCAGTTATTCAGCACATGTCAGGTGTGAATTTAGAATTGCTCGTTATAGCAACCGGTGCGGGATCACTAATGTTTTCTCACGTAAATGATGCAGGGTTCTGGCTTGTAAAAGAGTATTTAGGTTTGACGGTGAAGGAAACATTTAAAACGTGGACGGTACTCGAGACATTGTTATCATTTATTGCATTTGGTTTTGCACTTTTATTGAATATGTTTATTTAAAAGATACCTTAACAGGTATCTTTTTTTGATGAAGCCCAATTCCAAAAACAAGCCCGTTTTTAATAAGGTCAAGCTTCCTATTCGCCCTGAAAACATACTATAAATGGAATCCCCTCATTTAGAGCAAGGAGAACTTGTTATGAATGATACTAAAGGAGGAATAGAGTAATGAGCGAAAAGTGTGAACACAGACATGATGATTGTAACCGCAGAAATGGGTGCGGCGGCGGTTTTGCGCTTCTAATCGTATTGTTTATTTTATTAATCATCATCGGTGCTAGCTGCTTCGGCGGTGGCGGTTCTTGTGGTTATGGTGGTTATGGCGGTTATGCTGGCGGCTATGGTGGATATTGCTGCTAATTATTAAAAACTATTGAAAATAGCCTTGTGCATACTGCACAAGGCTATTTTATTCATACTTTAATATGCTGTGATAATTTATTAATGTACAGAGAACGGATTAAGAAGAAGAAAATGATCTCAATAATCCCGAATAAAGTGAGTACGATACATGTCTCTTTCAGTAATGAGAAAGAAAACATGCTTTGTAAAAACTTAATGGCGAATATTGTATGAATACCAGCGACAATATAAGGAACGAAAAATAATATTCCTAATTGAATCGTTGCAGAACGAAACATTTCTGATTCTGTTAAGCCAAGTTTTGTAATCGTAATATACTTTTGTCTTTCAGTTGTTAAGTCGTTATACATACGGAAATATAAAACGCTAGCCGCACCGATAAAGAAGATAAAACCAAGAAATGCCCAAATAAAGAATTGAGCAACTGCATTTCCTTTACCGTAAATGAGTTCATCCGTAGCTGTATATATGAAGAAAGGAACTTGAGCGTTCTCTTCTGTATGCTTTTCGTAGAACTTACGTGCATCACCACTAATAACACGTAACATATTTTTTGTTGGAACAATTGCATTTTCCCAGTTTTCTACGAAGTAGTTATAGATTACGGTTGTTTCAATATGAGGAATCATATTATCAAATACATAATCTTGTACGACAGCTAAATGTGGGAATGCAAAGGATGGTTCTATTCCTTTATTAATAAACCCTTTAATATGAAATTCTTTTTTATTAGATCCAAGTGTAATCGTATTATGCTTTGCAAATGGATTAGATACGAGATTGAGAAGTTCTGGTGAGTGGCGAGAAATAATATAAACTTGTGTAGAATCAAGTGTTATTTCCGGTCTTTTCAATTGTTTAGCAATTGCGTTATAATCACTCATCTTCATAAGCATAATGTCTTCTTTTGAAGCTGTATCTTTTACTACTGTAAACTTATATTTTCTGTACTGAAAATTACTATTTGTAAGCTCAGTTTCAATTGTAGTAATATGCTTTTGTTCAAGGGAATTGTCACCTTCTGATGTATAAGTGAAGGGGACGGGATATCGTTCTAGTACCGATGCTGTTGTATTGTTATTAGCAGCAAATAACCCAATAATAATTGTAAAAGCAAGTGCAGATAGCATAGAAACGATAAAGAGTACATTAATATTACTACGGGTACGAGAAACTAAATCTGAAATCCATAACATATTTATTTGTTTCAAATAAAACTTTCTTCGTTTCTTTAAAATATAGATGAAAAGAAGAAATGTTTGTGAAAAGAAAAAATATGTCCCGACTACTACGAGTGGCAAAATAGATAACATAATAAAGACTACAGATCCATTTTGTACATTTTTTTCTGTTACGTAGCCTTTTGGGTAACCGGCGATATAATAGCATAGCCCTAAACAAATTAAAGCGAATAAAGAGATGAGTATAGATGGCTTTTTTTCAGCTTTCATTTTTTTGTTACCTTTAATAAGCTGCGCTGTTTTACGAGTACTAATAAACATCGGTGTAAATGTAGAAACGATTAAAAATAAAATGATAAACGTTACGGTTGTAACGATAATCGCTTCGGTTGGCCAATATAAATAGAGGCCTTTCGCACCTGTTAATTTCGAAGTGACTAATAAGAAGAAGTTAGAAAATACAAGGCCACCTTGAATACCGATAAAGATAGACAGTATCCCGATCATCATGTTTTCAGTAAATAACAGTCTTTTTAATTGTCTTTGTGAGATACCAAGAATAGTGAGTATCCCGAATTGTTGCTTTCGTACATTTAAAAATGATCCAACTGAATATAAGAGAAAGAAGAACGAGAACAAAACAATAATAAACTGTGCAGTACTAGCCGAATTCATAAGAGGATCTCGTTCTTGAAAACCTTGTACACTTTGTAAACGTGGATGGAACGCATATACAGTAAATGAAAAGAAAACCATGATAGAAAATGCGCTGCTTACAAAATAAGCGAAATATGCTTTCGAATTACGCGAGACATTTTTAAATGCAAATTGCCAAAATGTCATCCACGTCTTCCTCCTAATAAAGCTAAAACATCTAATATTTCTTGATAAAACTTCTCGCGATATAGTCCGCGGTGAAGTTCATTGTAAAGCTCTCCATCTTTAATGAAAATGACGCGGTTACAATAACTGGCTGCAAATGGATCATGCGTAACCATTAAAATTGTTGCATCTTCTTCTTTATTTAATTTCGTAAATAACTCCATTACATCGATTGCTGCTTTTGAATCTAAGTTTCCCGTTGGTTCATCAGCAAGTAGAAGTGAAGGGTGATGAATAACAGCACGAGCTACTGCGGTACGCTGTGCTTGTCCCCCAGAAACTTCAAAAATACGTTTATCCAAAATATGATCAATTCCAAGCTTTTTTGAAATATTATCAAGCTTTTCATCCATTTCCTTTAATGGAATATTATCTAATGTTAAAGGTAGTACGATATTTTCACCGATTGTTAGTGTATCTAGTAGGTTAAAGTTTTGGAAAACAAATCCTAACTCTTGGCGGCGGAAAATAGCTAGTTTCTCTCTACGAAATGTGTGCGGCTTTTTTCCGTTAATCACGACATCACCAGAAGTAGGGGAATCAATTGTAGAGATAACGTTTAAAAATGTAGATTTACCGCTACCAGATGGCCCCATGATAGCAACAAATTCACCTTTATCTACATGTAAATTTATATTTTTCAAAGCAGTATGAGGGACTTTTCCTTCATACACTTTTGAGACGTTTTTTATGTGTAAAACTTCTTCCATAGTAATCACCTTTCTATCCTTTAAAACTTAATGTGTTGTGATAATTTTTGCATATAAAAGGAACGAATTAAAAGGAAAAATAAAATTTCAACCGTTCCAAAAATCATCAGTACGACAGTAATCTCAGCGAAGAACGAGAGATGTAAAACTTCTTGTAGCATCTTTGTGGCAAACATCGTATGAATCGATGCCATAATGTATGGGACAAAGAAAAGAATCGCAAGTTGAATTGTAGCAGATCGTTTCATTTCGGCTTCTGTTAAACCGATTTTTGTAATCGTTACATACTTTTCTTGCTCATTTGTTAAATCTGTATACATCCGGAAGTAAAGAACACTGCCAGCACCAATAAAGAAAATAACACCTAAGAAAGTACCAATTAAGAAGAACGAAGCGACATTTAATTTTGTTGTGTATAGAGAATCGCTCGCTTCACTTGCATGGAAAGGTGGGTGCTCAGCCTTAATCGCTTCATTATCATTATCAATTTTTGTTATAAATTCCGAACCGATGTTATGTGCTTTTTCCCAATCGTTAACTTTAAAGTTATATACACTCATCTGTTTTGAAACCGATGATAATGCCTCTACATTTTCATCAGATAATACGAGTAATGTTGAGATTAAGCTGTTTGGGAAAGGATTATAATTTTTATATTCTTTTACTTGTAGCTGTAGGCTGTTTTGAGTAAGTGTAAGAATATCTTTCCTGTCTGTATCATAAATTGTGCCAATGAATTGATCATCTATGTCTTTCATAAGGATATAAGATTCATTATTTTTTACGTTGAGATGTTCCCAGTTTAACGCCATAGCAAGTATATTGTAATCACTTTGTTTAATTGCATAATAGAGCTTTGGGTTCTCTTCTGCCGAAGATACTTCATATATATTCGTTTTAAGCTTTTTATAAGTAAAGTGCTCTTCATTAAATTTTTGTTCTAACCAATTTAAATGTTCATCAGCTAACGCATTTTCAGTATGTGATAAATACGTAAAAGGGAAAGGGTTTTGTCTTATTGCATCAAACTTTGTAAATTTCCCAAAACCGTATAAGAATGTAATCATAGTAAAAGCGAGTGTTGATAGCATCGCTACAATAAAGAGCATGTTAATGTTTGTCCGAATGCGCGCTGCTAAATCAGAAATCCAAAGCATATTCGTACGCTTCATATAAAATGTTCTTCGCGTTTTTAATATACGAATGAGTAAAAAACTAATTTGTGAAAAGAAAAAATATGTTCCAGCTGCAACAAGTGAAGGAATAACAAATATGCTAGAGACGACATATAGGATTCCAATCATATCACCTAGGGACATAAAATATAACGGATTTGCCGCTAATACGTATCCAGTTATTAAACATGTCGCACCAAATAGAGAGATAAGCACGGATGCTTTTCTTTCTTTTTGTTTTGTTCCTTCTTTTAAAAGACGTACAGCCTTTCTCGTCCGAATGAGCATCGGTGTAAAAGATGAGACGAGAATGAAGAGTCCAAGAAAGATGATCATAGTTAAAATAATGGCACCCGTAGGCCAATATAAATATAAACCAGGCACATGTGTAATTTTTGCGGTAACTAATAAAAAGAACTGCGAGAAGACAAGTCCAAGTTGAATGCCGAAAAATATAGATAGGACACCAATTAGCATGTTTTCTAGAAATACGAGTCTCTTTAATTGCTTGGGCGATATACCAAGTACTGTTAAAATCCCGAATTGTTTTTTTCGTACTTTTAAGAAAGTACCGATTGAATATAGTAAAAAGAAAAACGAAAAGAATACAATGACAACTTCTGAAATTGTCATTAATATGTTCAGAGCAACATTCACGTCTGTCATATGCAATTTAGGATGAAATAAATAAACTGCAAACGAGAAAAAAATTGCGATGGAAAACGCACTGCTTACAAAATAGGCGAAATAAGCTCTGGCGTTCCGGGTCACGTTTTTAAATGCAAACTGCCAAAATGTCATTCACCTAGACCTCCTAATAGAGTGAAGAAGAAAAGGATATAAGAGATAACCTTTTCCTGTACTAATATATTTATAAAACTTAACCATTCGTATACTCTGATAACTTTCGCATGTAAAAGGAACGAATGAATAAGAAAAAGATGACTTCAACTACTCCAAAAATAATAAGAACTGCTGAAATTTCTTTGAATAGTGATAAATCAATTATGTCTTGGAGCATTTTTGTTGCGAACATTGTATGAATGGACGCCATAACGTACGGAACGAAAAATAAAATGCTAAGTTGAATGGATGCAGATTTTTTCATCTCTGCATCTGTTACACCAATTTTTGAAATTGCTACATATTTTTCTTGTTCATTCGTTAAATCAGTATACATTCTGAAGTAAAGAACGCTACCTGCTCCAATAAAGAAAATGACACCTAAGAATGTCCCGATTAGGAAGTATGCGGCACTTCCTGATGTAATTTTATATAATGAGCCTGCTGATTCATAGGAGCGTATAAGGGGTCCTTCGTATTGGAATTCCTGTCGATCTCTTTGTATTCTTTTCATAAAATCATCAGCAATTTCATACGTCTTTTCCCAGTTTTGTACGTTATAATTGTACGCTGCTACATGCTTTGTTGTATTTGGTAAGTTGTTTACAACAGCGTCAGGTAAAATTAAAGTTTGATATGAAAAGTCAGAGGGAATGGCCCCTACTTGTTCATAGCCTTTTACTTGTAATGTCGTATTTGTGCTAGAAAGTGTAATGGATTTTCTATTGTAGCTTGGCTCAAATTGGCTGAATAAGGTGAAATAAGCGCTACCTGTTAAGACATATGCTTCGTTATCGCTCATGAATAGTTGTTTCATTCGCAGGGAAGCTGCAAGTTTGTTATAGTCACTTTGTTTCATTGCATAGATGTCATTGTAAGTCGTTATACCTTCATCTTCTTTCAGTGGTGTTTCGTATAAATCAGCCTTTAGTTTTTTATAAGAGAAATCTTCCTTTTGTAACTGCTTTTCAAGCCAAGTTAAATGCTCGTTAACAAAAGGATTTGCGTCATATGAAAAATAAGAAAATGGAAAAGGTGAAGTTCTCGCAACATCTAGCTTTGTAAACTTTCCGAATCCATATAGGAACGTAATCATTGTGAAAGCAATTGTAGAAAGCATCGCTACAATAAAAAGCATATTAATATTCGTTCGAATACGACTTGCTAAATCCGAAATCCAAAGCATATTAATTCGTTTCATATAAAAATTTCTTCTTTTCTTTAAAATATAAATAAGTAAGAAACTAATTTGAGAAAAGAAAAAATATGTCCCAATTGTAACAAGTGCTGGAATCACAAAAACACTTGAAACCATATAGATAACGCCTACTTGCGTGTTTATTGAGAAGAAATATTTAGGGTTTGCAGCTAAAATATAACCACCTAATAAACAGATAGTACCAAATAGAGAAATGAATATGGATGGTTTTCTTTCCTTTTGTTTCCCACCATTAGTTTTTAAAAGGTTTACCGTCTTTTTCGTACGAATTAGCATGGGCGTAAATGAAGATACAGCGATAAAGAGACCAAGAAATACAATCGTTGTTAAAATGAAAGCATTCGTAGGGGGATATAAATATATCCCTGGTAGATGTGTGATTTTCGCTGTCACTAATAAGAAAAATTGCGAGAAGACAAGCCCAAACTGCATGCCAAAAAAGATAGATAAAATCCCAATTAACATATTTTCAGTGAAAACGAGTCGATGTAATTGTTTTTTTGATATACCTAAAATAGTTAAAATACCAAATTGCTTTTTACGAACTTTTAAAAACGATCCGATTGAATAGAGTAGAAAAAAGAACGAGAACAAAACAATAACAACTTCTGAAAAAATCATTAATCCTGAAATTTCAGAGATCATAGTGGGATTTTTTAATTTCGGATGGAATAAGTAAACAGCAAACGAAAAGAAAACAGCAATGGAAAAGGAACTACTTACAAAGTAAGCAAAATAAGCTCTCGAGTTGCGAGTGACGTTTTTAAATGCAAATTGCCAAAATGTCATAGATTATACCTCCGGTTAGAAGATATAGAAGTAGTTTTATTGCAAAAAATGTATGAGAGTGAGTTCTCATACATTTTGCTAGCATATGTTACGATCATGCTTCGGTCACCTTCTCCGTATGTTCTGCTTGATTATTTGCAGCGTTGTGGAAGATGATTTTAATTGTCGTTCCTTTACCAACTTCAGAGTCTAGTTTCACAGAGTGACCTAAATAATCACAAATTTTACTTACAATATACAGTCCCATACCAGTAGATTCTCCGAATGCGCGACCATTTTTCCCAGTGTAAAATGGTTCAAATACTCTTCGAATATCTTCTTGCGGAATACCAACACCTTCATCGCGAACTTCTAAAATAATATCTTTTCCGTTTCGGTAAGCAGATAAGAAAACTTTCTTTCCGCGCTCACCAGAGTAACGAACTGCATTTGTCATTAACTGATAAATAATGAATTTTAGCCATTTCGCATCAGAGGCAACCTTTAAATCGGAATGAACTTCTAAAACAGGGAAGACCCCGTTTCGAATGAATAATTCTTTTAATCCGTTAATATTTTTTGTTACCGCATCTTTTAATGAAATCGTCTCAACATGGAAATCTTCATGGAAGTTATTTAACCTTGCCATATATAAAGCCATATCGAGTCCTTGATTTAATCGTTCTAATTCTTTTTTGAATTTCGGAATCAAATGTTCATCTTCCATTTCGAGCACCATAAGCTGCATAACAGAAACAGGCGTCTTCATTTGATGCACCCAGTGGTTAATGAATAATTGATGTTCTTGTTGTTTTACTTCATATGACTGTAGCTCTTTTTGGAAGAGACGGTACTGCGTACGCACGAGCTCGTTTACACCGTGAGGCATCGGAGCTGTTGCTCTTTCAATAAACGCATCTTCCATTTTTTCTGGTTGTTCACTTAATCTATGGTACATTCTACGATTACGAACATAACGGTAAGCGAGGAAACAAATGAATAAGTATAAGCTTAAAACGATGAAGTAAAACTTATTGTTTTGAAACCCATCTACTGCATCATAAAGAACGAAAATAATACCGAAGTTTAATACGTACAGTAGGAAAAATGCAAAATGATCACGTAAAAATAGCTTCATGCTTATTCACTCCAAGTTGCGTTAAAACGATACCCAAGTCCACGTACTGTTTCAATTGCATTTTCAATACCAAGCTCGTTGAACTTTTTACGAAGACGCGTAATGTTTACGTTTAATGTATTTTCCTCAACGAAGCTTTCGTCATCCCAAAGAGCGGCTAATAAATCTTCACGGCTCGCTGTACGAGGGAATTTAGATAATAACATTTCTGCTAAAATTGCTTCTTTCTTCGTTAAAAGAACTTGCTCAGCGCCGAAATGAATTTCTGGGCGTTCTGGGAATAATTTTAGTCCCTCTACTTCAACGATACGTTCAGAAATATTTGGCGCATAATCACCGTAAATACGACGTAATTGACCTTTAATTTTCGCCATTACAACGTCGTAGTGGAATGGTTTTGTAATATAATCATCCGCACCGCTTTCAATCGCCATAATTTGTTCCATCTCGCCAGCACGCGCTGAAATGAAAATAATTGGACAAGTAGATTCATGACGAATTTGACGGCACCAGTAGAATCCATCGAATTTCGGTAAGTTTACATCAAGTAAAACAAGATGTGGTTTCACTGCATTAAACGATGCCATAATATCATCGAAGTTCTCTGCAACAACAGCTTCATAGCCGTACTTTTGAATGTGAGATTGTAGTAATGATGAAATATTGGGATCGTCTTCAACGATTAAAATTTTATACATATGTATCTTCCTCCTAAAAAAACAATTGTAGCTATAGTGTATCATGTGTTTCAAGTCTTTTCATTATGTTGAAAGATAAGCTAGTAAACAGTATAGGTCAAAAGCGTGAAAAGTAAAAAGAGCGTATGTATAATTGACAATTAACTGAAAAAATTTTAACATTTAGATAAATATCTAAATGTCTAATTAGAGAAGGGAAGAAAGACATTGAATCAAGCATTCAAAGCATTAGCAGATCCAACAAGGCGAAGAATTTTAGATTTATTAAAAGAAGGCGATTTAACCGCTGGGGAAATTGCTGAACAATTTAATATGACAAAACCAAGTATTTCACATCATTTAAGCGCGCTTAAAAATGCTGAACTTATTCAAGATGAAAAGAAAGGTCAATTCGTTATGTACTCTTTAAACACAACTGTATTTCAAGATTTGTTGACTTGGGTGTTTACATTTACGAATAAGGGGGAAGAGGGGAAATGAAAAAACATCTTTTTGCAATCTTATTAATTGTTATAACTTGTTTAGCATGGGCGTTTGCTTGGCCGCATTTGCCGGATACAATTGCAACGCATTGGAGCGGCGGTAAAGTAGATGGATATTCTTCTAAATTGTATGGAATGCTTTCTATGGTTGGAATTATGATTGTTTTATATATTTTTCTAAACGTGTTACCAAAGATTGACCCAAAGAAAGCAAATTATGAGAAGTTCTCTAAAGCTTTTATGATGATGAATAACGGGATACTACTGCTACTATTTGTAGGGAATATAGATATCATTACAAGTGGATTAGGATACAACTTATTTATTAATCGCGTGCCGGAATTATTAGTTGGTATTTTATTTATAGTCATCGGTAACTATTTACCACAGTGCAAACCAAACTACTTTGTCGGTATAAAAACGCCATGGACGTTAAGTAACGAAGAAGTATGGAGAAAGACACATCGCTTTAGCGGAAAGGTTTTTGTTGCATTAGGAATTATTATGATTCTAAGTGTTTTTGTACCAGTAACGTGGAAATCTTTCCTAATGATTGGCGTTATTGTTGGTGCTGTAGGACTAACGATGGGATATTCCTATGTCGCTTATAAAAAAGAACTAAAAATGTAAATAAAGCAGCTTTTCCTTCTGAGGAAAAGCTGCTTTATTTTTTATCCCGCATTAACGGGCACAGTAAGACTCCCACCCAAAAATTCGGCGAATGCGGAGGGGGTAGGTGGGAGATCAACTGCTCGTAAAAGCCCGATTGGTGAGGGCTAATAATCAGTGGGGGATGGACAAAACCCCCCACTGATTAAAGTTTCACTTTATTTCTTCAAAACCGGTATCCAAATTTCACTTTTAAAGTTTGGGGAAGTTATATCTTTCTGTTCATTCCACAATATTTCCGGTCCTTTCGCTAGTTCATAGTTTGAGGAAGGAAACCATTCGGAATAAATGCGTCCCCATACATTTTGTAATGTTTCGGGAAATGGACCGACAGCTTCAAATACGGCCCACGTTGAAGCTGCGACTTCAAGTTGCGCGAATTGCTCTGGACAAGTTTTTGTTGAGGCTACTCCAATGTAGTGATCGAGTTCTCCTTTTTCCTCCATTCTTCCTTCAGAAAAGTTAGTAGAAGCACTAATAATTCCATTCGGTTCCATGTTTGAAAGTGACTTTAACGTTTGAATGGACCCTGGATTTAAACTTTTCCACATAGAAGCAATTTCTTCATTTACACCGTTAAATACAATCGGTACGCGTTTTGTAATACCAATAATTTGGAAGGGTTCTTTTTCTTCAATTCGATAATTCATTTCGTTTCCTCCTTGAATCGATAACTGGAAGGTCATTGGTGAATAAGCTTTCAAAGAATGACTACTATTTCGGGCCTCTGAAGGTGTTATGCCGTGCAAGTTTTGAAAGGCACGTGCAAACGAATCTGGTGAGTTGTACCCATATTTTATAGCGACATCAATGACTTTTGCATCACTATCCTTTAGTTCAAAAGCAGCAAGAGTAAGTCGTCTACAGCGAATATATTCTGATAGTGATACGCCAGCGAGAAAAGAAAACATTCTTTTGAAATGATATTCAGAGCAGTAAGCTATTTTTGCGACTTCTTTAAAATCAATTTCATCTGTTAGGTTGTTTTCAATATACTGCATTGCCGCATTCATGTTTTTAAGTGAATCCATACGATGACCTCCTTGTTAAATAGAATAGCAGGAACAAACTAAGTCCATCCGACATTTCATGCACAACTTTGTAGGGTATATTTTTAACCTTACAAAATTGTAATGTTCCTGTAAGGAGAATGAATGGATGGCATGATATCCCAATGTTATAGTAACAAAGTACTTTCGTTCAGTAGGTTAAATTTTTATATCTTTACTTATGCGTCTTACATAACTGTTATGTTTGTGTAAGAAACATCGATAGTGGCAAGAGTAGAGAGTGTATATAGTTGAAAATAGAGAATAGAAGAAATGAGGGATGTCGAGATGAAAACAGTGTTAGAAGCAAAAAATATTGAAAAAGTGTATGACACGGGTGGTAATAAATTTGCAGCGTTAAAAGGTATTAACTTACAAGTAAAAGAAGGTGAGTTCGTTGGAATTATGGGACCTTCTGGTTCGGGTAAGACGACTTTACTAAACGTTCTTTCTACAATTGATAATGCGACGAACGGTGAAATTTTAATTGATGGAAAAGATATCGTGAAGATGAACGATGATAAGTTAGCGTTATTCCGCCGTGATCATTTAGGGTTCATTTTCCAAGATTATAACTTATTAGATACGTTAACGGTAAAAGAGAACATTGCGTTACCTCTTGCGTTATCAAAGGTGAAAGCGAGTGAGATTGATCGCCGCGTTCTTGAAATCTCAAAGAAATTCGGTATTGATCATATTTTAAGTCAGTTCCCATATCAAGTATCTGGTGGACAGAAGCAAAGATGCGCGGCATCACGTGCAATCGTTACGAATCCAAGTATGATTTTCGGGGACGAGCCAACTGGAGCGCTTGATTCTAAATCAGCGACAGATTTACTTGAAAGTATGAAGTCGTTAAATGAATATGATAACTCTACAATTTTAATGGTAACGCACGATGCGTTCGCGGCGAGTTACTGTAAACGAGTTATTTTCATTAAAGATGGCGAGTTATATAAAGAATTGCACCGCGGTGAATCAACACGTAAACAATTCTTCCAACAAGTCGTTGACGTAATGTCTTCCATTTCTGGAGGTATGGCTGATGACCTTATCTAGCATTGCCCTCCGCAACATACAGCGGAATTTTAAAGACTACTTTGTATATTTTGCATCTATGATATTTAGTATCGTCATTTATTTTACATTTAAGGCGTTGCAGTATAATTCACAAATGGAAAAAGCTGCGGAAGCTTCTAAAAAAATTAGCGGTGCATTTCAAGTTTCAAGTGTCATGCTAATTATTTTCGTAGCGGTGTTCATTATATATTCGAACGGTTTCTTTACACGAAAGCGTAAAAAAGAAGTTGGACTATATTCCTTATTAGGTATTCGTAAAAGACAGATTGGTAAAATGCTTTTTTATGAAAATATGTTAATGGGATTAATGTCATTAGTAATCGGTATTGCGATCGGTAGCGTTCTTTCAAAACTATTCCTTGAACTACTAATAAATATGATGGGAATAAACTTAAACGTTCATTTTGAAGTACCGATGGCTGCAGTTATTGATACAGCAATTATTTTCTTTGTAATTATTTTGTATACATCACTTCAAGGATATCGTTTAATTTATCGATTTAAGTTAATTGAACTTTTCCGAGCAGAACGTGAAGGAGAAGCAATGCCAAAAGGATCTGTCATTATGGCGTTAATTTCAGTTTTCTTAATCGGCTCAGGTTATTTCTTAGCGTTAATGTTTATGAAGGCAGTTATGTATGCAAACTTTATGGTAGTTGCACTTTATATATTACTTGCAACAGTATTAGGTACGTATTTACTATTTATGTTCTTTACAGTATTCGTATTGAAACGTGCAAGAAATAATAAGTCAGCGTTTTATAATGGTATGAATATGATAACGACGTCACAGTTACTGTATCGTATTAAAGGAAATGCAAAGTCACTTGCGACAATATCTATTTTAAGTGCAGTAACATTAACGGCAGTTGGTACGTCAGTTACGATGTATTACAACACATTTACGCAATCAAAAGCAGTCGCACCTTATAGTTACTCTTATGAGAAAAAAGATGCAGAGCTTGATAAGAAAGTAAATGCGATTTTTGCAGAAGAGAAGCTGGATCATCCGATCAAAGATCAATTTGAGGTTGAGACGGTTCCTGTAAAAGGGAAGTTTGAAGGAGATAAAGTTGATTTCATTCTGAATATGAACTATACAATTTCAGAGAAATATCAGTTTATGTCTCAGTCAGAATTTAATAAACTTGCTAAAAAAATTGATGCGGAAACAGTGAGTGTAGCTACTGGTGAAGCATTTATATATGATAGTTCGTATATTGAAGGGCATGAGTTTAGTCCACAATATGAAGGAAACAAAGCAGTATTCCAAATCGGAAACGAAACGAAGCAATTAAAAATCCAAGGTGCAAATGACGTTGCGATTACAAATTTAGGTGAATTAGTTGTTGTCGTTTCAGATGAAATGTATGAGCAAGCGAAGCAAACATTTGGAACACGTGTTGTAAAAAATATTGATGTAAAAGACGAAAAAGATAGTAAAGTTTTAACAGAAAAACTAACAAAAGTGATGCCAGCTGGTGAATCAGAAATGGTACCACCATTTAGAGATTTCTACACTGGTTTCCATATGGGGCTTGAAGGAACGGGGCTAATGATGTTTATCGGAATGTTCTTAGGACTTGTATTCTTACTAGCAACGGGTTCTATCATTTACTTTAAGCAATTAACAGAAGCAAATGCTGACCGTGAGCGTTACGTTGTACTTCGTAAAGTTGGGGTAACGAAACAAGAGATGAAAAAAGCTATTGCAAAACAAGTAAGTTTTATCTTTGCAATTCCATTAGTAATCGGAATTCTACACAGTTTGTTTGCATTAAAAGGTTTAGGAAACATATTACCATTCGAAATTATGATTCCGCTCCTAATTAGTATCGGAGTATATGGCGTCATTTATATCGGATATTACTTCATAACAGTGCGTTCTTATTATAAGATTGTGAGTGCGAAATAATAAGTGAGCAGCTATCGCTATATGCGGTAGCTGTTTTTTCATTCTTCATAAAATCTTAAGAAATCTCCTCAATTTTTGTTAAGAAACGATAGTTATACTTAGAAACAAGTTAAAAACTATCGAACGAATGGGGAGAGGGTTACATGCAACTCATAACATTCTTACATGAATTTATAAAACATCCGAAACATACTGGTGCAATTGCGCCAAGTTCAAAAATATTAGCAAAGAAAATGGTAGATGTAATTGATTTTAATAGAGCGAAATGTATCGTAGAGCTAGGGCCTGGTACAGGGGTTTTCACGAGAGAAATTATGAAGAGAAAGAAGAAGGAAACGATATTTCTTCTTATTGAAATTAATGAAGTGTTTTGCAAAGAGTTAAAGAGAAAGTTTAAAAATGAGCAGAACGTCATTGTTGTACATGGTTCAGCTGAAAATATAAAGAAGTATATGGAAGAATTACAGATAGAATGCATTGATTACGTCTTATCGGGATTGCCTTTTACATCTTTACCAGAAGAAGTTTCAAAGCGTATTTTAAACAATGTAATGGAGGCGATACATGAGACAGGTGAATTTATTACATTTCAATATTCACTTGTGAAAAAAGGATTTATACAGCATTTCTTTCCTGAAATTACGCTCGAAAAAGTGTGGCTCAATTTTCCGCCAGCGTACGTCTTTAGCTGTAAAAAAGAGCTAAGGAGAGCATATGCTTAATGGACTTACATGAATTATTATCTTATATTGAACAGTACGGTTATTGGGCACTATTTTTCTGTTTATGGTTAGGTATTATCGGTATGCCAATTCCAGACGAAATGATCGTAATGAGCGGTGGTTTTGTCTCTTCACTAGGGATATTAAATGTCATTCCAGCATTTGTATTAACATATTTAGGCGTTGTCTCTGGGCTATCTTTAGGTTATATAGTAGGGAAAATATTTGGTACAAAAGTACTTGATAAGCTAATGAAAAAGAAAAAAGCGAAATATCTTTTGAAATCTCAACAAATGGTAGAGAAGTATGGCCATTATGCGTTAGTCACAAGTTACTTCATACCGGTTGTAAGACATATCGTACCGTATTTAGTTGGAATGAATAACATGTCATTTAAGGTGTACGCTTTGTATTCCTATACGACAGGACTTGTTTGGACACTTGCTTACTTTGTACTCGGTTCTTTATTTGGACAACATATTGAAAGGATTGTAGCGCTTGCGATAGAGTATGGCGTGTATTTTGGCGGAATTGTTTTTGTTGTTGCGAGTGGTGCTTATTTGTATAAGCAAAGAAGAAGTACGGTGATGAGTAAGTAAATGTTTATACTTATTGAGAGTAGTATAAAAGGGAGAGTTATTTTGTAGAATAACTCTCCCTTTTAATGTAATGGCTTCTTATTACTTACATTAGGTGTTGTTTGAAATACAGTTATATAAATTGTTAATATGATTGTATTGATTAGATTGGCTAATATAGTCATAAAATCACTTGATGGGATGAGAAGAACGAAGATTGAAAGTATGGCAGAAGCAAGTGGAATGAACTTTTGCAGCGTAGTTAACTTTCCATCTTTATGAAGCTTTGCAGATTGAAAGAAGCAAAGTAAGAAAATTAAGGATGTAAATAATAATCCTAAATAGCCCCAACCATCTTCAATATACCAAGGTAAAAAGCTCATTCTTGATGTGAAAATAAATAAATTGAATACTAACGTGCTAATGATTAGCGTATTTAAAATAGTGATATGTATCTGTTTCTTCATTTGAATTATACTCCGTAATTTATTTTATCCTGCTATTTGTGGGGCAGCAAAAAACATTAATTAAAATTTCACTTTATTGAGATGTTTTTGCCATTTCCATAAATCTTTGTTCAATTTCATCCAATTCGAATGAGTGGCATATTCTGCGGTCTTCTTTATCTAAAATTCGATAATGTTGAGATAAAATATTTTGTTGTATTTGATAACCGTTTAATTCTTTTATTTGTCGCCACCACACTTTTCCTCCTAAAGTCTTCGGGAAGTTCGTACTGTAATGTGTAAAAGCGATTGTTTTTATAATTTCATTCACATCATCCCCAAATGTCATCTGGACTGTATCGCTCTGTTCGAAGAGTGTTACGACACAAACTGCACCTGACCATGTTAGCGTGCGTCTTCCTTTTTCGATTTCTACTAATGTTTTCTTCGATAAACCAATAATTTCTGACATTTTATCTTGTGATAAATCATTTTCAACACGGATGAGTTTTAATTTTGAATTAACGAGTTCAATAAATTCTTGTTTATTCATAATGCAGCTCCTTTTTTTAATATAGTGTAAAATTACACTATAAGTGTAATTTTGTCAATGACAGTGTAAAAAGTTACTTTTTATTGTTTTGATCTTTCTAATTAATATTTCACTTCTAGTTTAAGAAAATGTTAAGAAACCGTACGAGTTTTTATTAAGAAATACGTTCTATACTTAGAAACATCTTAAAGAAAACATAATGAAAGGCGGAATATAGATGAAAAGATTTATTTTTGGAGCAATGCTTGTTATCGTCGCAGGGGCGGTATATTTATTAAGTGGGAGTAAGCTATTAGATCAGATGAACCCATTTCTTGATATAGAGAATCATTACGCAATTATTAATAATAATGGAAAAGAATTAGGCGGAAATAAAGGCCGTGAATACAAGGTGAAAGCTTACGATAAGGATGGAAAAGAAAAAGAAGTAAAAATTGATGGTGTAGATAAATTACAAAAGGGCTCCTACTGGCATGTACTTACAAGGGGAAATTTTTTACATGATAAAGTGCAAGTAACGATAGATGAAATTCCTGACGGTGCGAAGGCAAAGTTAGGATTGTAAATATAAACCCGATTCTTGATGAGAGAATCGGGTTTGTTATTTCATGGTAAAATTTAGAAGGGAGGGGTGAGAGGTATGCTACTCGTTGTTAGTCTTATATTAATTGGGATTATGTGCAGTATGAGGGTAGTATCTTTACATATGATAGAACGACAAAAGATAGAAGAACGATATGTATATTGTCCAAAATGTGATGCGAAAATTAGAAAAGGAAATTCTGCTCCTTTTTGTTCGAAATGTAATTTAATATTTTAAAGAAGATAAAAGGCAACAACGAACATGTCTAGCTTAATCTAAACATTTGAAAGTCTGCAGTGTAACAACTGCCGGCTTTTTTATGATTATTACATTTCTTTTTAAGAAAATATTAAGAAACCCTAGCACTATTTGTTAAGAAAATGTATCTATACTGAATTCTGTTGCTTAAAAAGAACATCAAGAATAATAACAGGAGGTAGAGATAGATGAAAACAATGTTAGAAGCAAAAGGGATTTCGAAAATATATGATACAGGCGGGAATACGTTTGAAGCGTTGAAAGATATTCATCTGCAGGTGAAAGAAGGAGAGTTTGTCGGGATCATGGGACCATCTGGTTCTGGTAAGACAACACTTTTGAATGTCCTTTCTACTATTGATACAGCTTCAAAGGGCGAGATTTTAATTGACGGAAAAGATATTGTGAAGATGAATGATGATGAATTGGCACTATTTCGCCGTAATCATTTAGGGTTCATTTTTCAAGATTATAACTTATTAGATACGTTAACAGTGCGAGAAAATATTGCTTTGCCGCTTGCTTTATCAAAGGTGAAGGCGAAAGAAGTAGAATCCCGCGTTGAGGAAATTGCAAAGAAGTTTGGAATAGATCATATTTTAAATCAGTATCCGTATGAAGCGTCAGGTGGACAGAAACAACGCTGCGCAGCATCAAGAGCGATTGTAACAAGTCCAAGTATGATTTTTGGAGATGAGCCAACTGGTGCGCTCGATTCAAAGTCAGCGACAGATTTATTAGAAAGTATGAAGACATTAAATGAAAAAGATCTTGTAACGATTTTAATGGTAACGCACGATGCATTTGCGGCAAGTTATTGTAAACGCGTTGTATTTATTAAAGATGGAAAGTTATATAAAGAATTACATCGTAAAGAGACGACACGTAAACAGTTCTTCCAGCAAATTATTGATATGATGTCTTCCATATCTGGAGGTGCGACAAATGAGCTTATCTAGCATTGCACTTCGTAATATAAAACGAAATTTCAAAGATTATTTTATATACTTTGCCTCTATGATTTTTAGCATCGTCATTTATTTTACATTTAAGGCGTTGCAATACAATTCACAAATAAGTGAAGCTGGAGATAACATCGGACGAGGATTCCAACTTGCGAGTGTCATGCTCATTATTTTCGTCGCGATATTTATTATATATTCGAATGGTTTCTTTACACGAAAGCGTAAGAAAGAAATAGGTCTTTATTCTTTACTCGGCATTCGAAAAAAAGAAATTGGTAAAATGCTTTTTTATGAAAATATGTTAATGGGTTTATCATCGTTAGTAATCGGCATTATAATTGGTAGTTTACTTTCAAAAGGATTCCTAAAGCTACTTTTAAATATGTTAGAGCTACATGTAAATGTTCATTTTGAAGTGCCAATTGGAGCGGTTATAGATACAGCAGTTATTTTTTGTTTCATTATTTTATATACATCGTTTAAAGGATACCGCGTTATTTATCAATTTAAGTTAATCGAGCTATTCCGTGCAGATAACGAAGGCGAAGTCATGCCAAAAGATTCTAAAATAATGGCTATCATTTCTTTATTATTAATTGGATCAGGTTATTTCTTGTCAGTAACGGCTATTAAAAATTCGAACAGTGAGAAATTTATGCCACTTGCACTTTACATTTTATTAGCAATAGTACTTGGAACGTATTTATTATTTAAGTTCTTTACTGTTTTTGCATTAAAAAGAGCGCGAAATAAAAAATCTTCATTTTATAACGGAATGAAAATGGTGACGACATCTCAGTTACTATACCGCATTAAAGGAAATGCAAAATCGTTAGCGACAATTGCTGTATTAAGCGCAGTAACGTTAACAGCGGTTGGAACGTCTGTTACGATGTATTACAACACATATATGCAGGCGAAGAAATATTATCCAGTTAGTTATTCATATGAAAAGAAAGATATGGAATTGGATCGTAAAGTGAATGAGATTTTAAAAGAGGAAAAGAATGAAATCATTCATCAATATGAAGTGGAGACGGTAAATGTAGTAGGAGAATATGGTGATGGCACTTCATTACAATCAAGAACAACAGAACTTATTACGCAGTCATCATTTAATACAATCGCAAAATATTTAAATGAAGAAACTTTAAATTTAAAGAAGAACGAATTGTATGCATTTGATGGTATGTATAGCGAAGATAAGAGAGAGAGCGGTGGTGTATACAAAGGAGAAAAAGCTATTTTCCCAATTGGAGAAGTAGCACCAGTACAAGTAAAAGATGTACAAGCAAAAAACATTACAAACTTATATGAACTTCTAGTTGTCGTTCCGGACGAAGTGTATGAGCAGGCGAAGAAAACAATTGGAGCTCATACTGTGAAAAATATTGATGTGAAAGATGAAAGAAACAGTAAAGTACTAACAGAGAAATTAAAGAAAGTACTACCGGAAGAAGAGGCAGAAGGAAAAAGACAGTTTGGTGATTTTTACACGATGTTCCGTGATGGTATTGAAAAATCAGGATTAATGATGTTTAGTGGTATATTCTTAGGACTTGTATTTTTACTCGCAACAGGGTCTATCATTTACTTCAAGCAATTAACAGAAGCACATGCAGATCGTGAGCGTTACATCGTTCTTCGAAAACTAGGTGTCACGAAAAAAGAAATGAAAAAAGCAATCGCAAAACAAATGAGATTTATTTTCTTCATTCCTTTAGTAGTTGGTATATTACACACTTTATTTGCATTAACAGGATTAGCGACAGTGCTTCCGTATGAAATTGCAGTTCCGTTGTTAATTAGCATCGGCGTGTATAGCGTTATTTATATTGGTTATTATTTGTTGACGGTTCGTGCTTATTTTGGGATTGTTAGTAAATAAAAATTGAGTTTAAACTTTACAAAAGGCGAAAGAGAACATAGTGGAAATTATGTTCTCTTTCGCCTTTTTATCATTATTTATTTTCTAAAATTCGTTCAACATCATGTACACTCAATTTACTTGCCTTAGCAATTGTTTCAAGTGGTATATCAAGATCATGCATACTTTTAATCATTTGAATTTTTCCTTGTTGAACTCCTTCTTTTCGCCCTTTTTCTAAGCCCTTTGCTAAGCCTTTTTCTATCCCTTTTTCTATCCCTTTTTCCATACCCTTTTCCATGCCCTTTTCCATTCCTCTTTTCATACCTTCTGTCTCTGCGTGGGCGAATTTTGCTGCTTCATCCATTAAAACTTTCTCCCTCGCGTCATAGGCTTGTCGGAAAGAGGAATCTTGACTCATACGTTCCCACTTGTTTATTGCTTTTTGTAAAATAGGGTCTCGGTTCATAGCAATATCCTCCAATGTTTTAGTTAAGTGTTCATCCTCATTTGCTGAAAGCAATAAAAGCCAACGAACAAATGGATCTTTCCACGGATTTACTTTTTCTTCATGCCATTGTTCTGTTAACTTTGGAATTTCTACAATGTGAATTTCTATGTCATCACTCAAGAGTTGCTGTTGTTGTGTATTCCATAATGTTCCCGTTGTATGAAATTCTTTGTGGTCTGAAAACATTATGAAGTTCAATAAATTAATGGTGATGGTTTTATGAAGTGCGCTGTATGGCATACCTTTTTGTAATTGTGATGTGTATAATTTTCCCCAATAATATAAACTACGTTTCATCATATCGTGATTATTATTGAGCTGTATTTCTACATTTACTTTTGTTCCTGTGTTTAATGTCGCTGAAATATCTAAAATAGATAACTTATCCTCTTCATATTCCCGATGTAAATGTGGATCTTCTAGTTGTAGAGAAGCGATGGGTGATTCTAAAGACTCTCGTAACGTAGCGTTTAAAAATGCAATTAGAATATCTTCACTACCATTCGTACCAAACAATTGTTTAAATGCAAAATCAATGCGTAAATTAACTAACTGTTGGTTGAACACAGCTTTCCCTCTCCCTTATGTCAGGTTGCTTCTTACCTTCATTGTATCTAAAAATAACTAGGGCATGCAAACAGACCATTCTGTTATTTTATTAGAAGTATTATTAGAAAATGAAAGGCAGTTATGTCTATGTTATGCTCTAGTGAAATTGAAAGTTTTATATAGAGGTGAAGATGATACAGATGCAAAAGGATATTTTGAAACTATTAGATAAAAAGCAAAGTAATTATGAATTTCCTACCCTAGATAATGCAGAGGTGAATATTTCACAAGTGAAATTCTCTCTTTTCTTTAAAGATAATGAGGATTGGTTAATGGTGTTTCAATTTGTTGGAGTAGGATTATTAGGTGTATGTAATGATATCTATATATATGGTGATAAAATGAATCAATTAATTGGTGATGATGGTATTTTGCAATTAAATGATGGGGATTATGAATTATTTGATGATGAAGGTGAATTTATACCGGATATTCATAAAGGCAGTGTGAAAATTCGTGATCATCGTTTTGAATATGAATTTACAGAAGAAGATTATGCGAATCATGGGATAGAATTACAAACGCCAGAGTCTTATCCAACATATTTCATGCGTATGCTTGCGACTAATGACGAAGCTAGAAAATTAGTATGGTGGGAAAAAGAAGAAATTTTAGAAGAAATCGACTTAGAAGGTGATTGGGAAGTAGCATATGCAACGGAAGAATGGCAACATGTTGAAGACGAGAAAGTAAGTGAAAATGAATTCTTCCAATCAGTAGCCGCTGCAATAGAGAAGAAAGATCCAGGCATTATTGTGAATAAGCATTCTAATACGCACTGGAAAAATTGGGTGGAGTTTGATTACGAAAACTCATATTAAAAATGAAAGAGTAGACTAAAACCTTTCTAAGAAAAAAGACGAGCTAACATTTTAGCTCATCTTTTTTCATTACACAACCGCAGGATTATAAATCATCGTAAAGTGTCCTTGTAATAGTTCAATATGACAAGGTGTATGAAGCGAGCTTTCTCCATCTGTATCTACTTCTTTTTCTTCTTCTGTTTCAATATAAATGGATTTCGCTTTTACATGGAAGATGTCATTTTCATTTGAGTCTTCAAATAGTTTCTTTCCGATATAGTCTTTAAACGCTTGAATGCCTGTTGATTTTACAACAAAAATATCAAGTGTTCCGTCGTCGCACTTTACGTTCGGGATAAAGGACGGGATACCGCCAAGATATTCACCGTTTCCAACCATCACAAGGACGGCTTCGTCTTCATATACTTGTCCGTCGTACGTAATTTTTACTGGAAATGTTTCAGCATTTTTGACAGTTCGAATTGTGCTTAAGTAGTAACCAATTTTTCCAAGCTTTGCTTTCTCTTCGGCATCAATATTGTTTGATACTTCAGACACGAGTCCAATGCCCCAGAAGTTTAAGAAGTGTTGTCCGTTTGCTTTTGCAACATCAACTGGTTTTACATGTTCTTGTGTAATGAGTTTTGCCGCTTCTGCGATGTTTTGCGGAACGCCTAGCGTACGAGAGAAGTCATTGCAAGTTCCGCCTGGAATGATTGCAAGTGTAGGTCTAGTTTCAAGAGGTGCTAAGCCATTTGTGCATTCAAATACAGTGCCGTCACCACCAAAGACGATAATTAAATCTACTTTACTAGCAAACTCTTGGCAATATTTTGTTGCATCACCTTGCTTTTTCGTATGAAGGATATGTAAGTCAGGAAAAGCTGCCGCAAGAGGTGGTACAATTTTCGTTAAATTCGTATGTAAATCGCCTTGCCCTGCTTTCGGATTTACGATGAGGAGTACTTTTTCAAATTTTGTTTTTGTCATTTTTATTCTCTCCCTTTGTCTTTTACGAATCGTGATAGAAAATAAACTTCCACCAGTAATTGATGGTGGAAGTTTATTCTATTATATTATTCCGTTACAACTGAAGCGATAAATGGTAAGTTACGATATTTTTCTGCGCAGTCGATACCGTAGCCAACGATAAATTCGTCTGGAATTTGGAAGCCAACATATTCAGCTTTTAAGTCCACTTTACGACGCTCAGGTTTATCAAGTAACGTACAGAATTTCAATGCTTTCGGTTTATGCATAAAGAAGTGATCTTTTAAGAAGTGAAGTGTTAAACCAGAATCGATAATATCTTCTACGACAATTACGTTTTTTCCAGTAATGTTTACATCGATATCTTTTAATAGTTTTACTTTGCCAGTTGTTTCTGTTTGATTTCCGTAGCTAGATGCAGAAATAAAGTCGATTGTTACATCGTTTTTAATGTGACGAATTAAATCGGCAGCGAATACGAAAGATCCTTTTAATACAGCGATTACTACGATTTCTTCTCCTTCAAAGTCACGTTCGATTTGAAGTGCTAGTTCTTTTACTTTTTCTTGTAATTGTTCTTCAGAAATTAAAGTATCTTTTATTTCAAGATTCATTGGAGTCCTCCTACAGTGTAAAACTTGTGAACATTTCGACTGTAAAGGAAAGAAGGGGAAAAGTCAAAGAAGATATAAGTTTTTTACAGAAATCCCCACAAAATAGTCAGATGATATGATATACTGATCATATCAAGAGAACGCTTCCAAAAAGGGTGATTATGATGAGAAAGAAAGAGTATACAAGTGCAACATTTATAAAAGCATTACTTTTAACAATTGTTCTTGGTAGTTTGGCTTACATAATTGATGTACCAGCGATTCGAATTTCACTAATTGGAATGACTTTAGTATTAGGCGCAATTTCCCACGGTATGATGTCACAGCTACAAGAAGCTGGAGTGGATCATATGAAAGATCATATAGATAAGAAATGAGAAACCTTCACGTATAGAGAGTGAAGGTTTTTTGTTTCTTACAAAAATGTAAGGTAGTTGTAAGGCAAATCGATAGTTGCATAGTAGTGTTTTGGATAAACTATAGGTGTAAGGTAAAAGGCAAGCATATTTTAGGTAAATTAAGTTTTAGGCACTCTATATGTGAAAAAGGGGTAGGAGGGCATGGAGAAACGTTGGACGACCTTTTCTTTTTTAGCAACTAGCAACACCGTAATGCTAGCTGGCGAAATGGATTTTTTGCACTTGTTTGATCGAGAAGACGATCATTCTTCTTCTAAATTTACAATGAAATGGAATAAATGGAGCGAAAGTTGTAGGTTTGAAGAAGAGGCCCCTAACGAAGAGCAAAAGATTATTTTGACAAACCCTATTAAAGCGTGGGTTGTTCAACGTCGTAAGTGTAACGTCAAAAATCACTTAAAGAAAACTGAGCCGAGACAATTAGTTATCGCTCCGGCCCATTCTACTTCTAAATCACGCGAAAGTAACATGTAAATATTGAGACACACACCCGAAAAAACATCGTATATATTGCGATGTTTTTTTATTTTTTTACAATGAAATCTTTAAATGAAATATATTTCATCTGCATCTTATATTTATATCTCTTGGTTATTCTAGTAATACATCCGATGCGAAGTGATGTAAAACGTATAAGAGGAGAGAAATAAAATGAAAAAGAAACTATTACCAATCTGTGCAATGGCACTTTTAACAGTAGGATATTCTTCAGTAGCAAGCGCTTCAACTGGAACATTGACAAAGGAAGAAGCAGCGCAAATACAGCAAGATATAGCAAAAAAAGAAGCAGCGATTCAGGCGCAGCAAAAAAATGATACAGAGGAAAAACAAGCGGCACAAGCGCAAGAAAAGAATGAAGTAGCGAAAAAGCAAGCGGCACAAGCGCAAGAAAAGAATGAAGTAGCGAAAAAGCAAGCGGCACAAGCGCAAGAAAAGAATGAAGTAGCGAAAAAGCAAGCGGCACAAGTACAAGAAAAAAGTAATATGGCTAAAGAAGTAGTAGCACCACAAGTGAAAGAAAAGGAAGGAATTTCAAAAAAAGAAGCAGCAAAAGAAGCTGGAGAGAAATTACCAAACACAGCATCTAATAATGTAGCAATGATGGGACTAAGCGCATGTCTTGTAGCACTAGGTACATTATTTGGTTTGAATCGTCGCAATAAAGTTAAGGCGTAAATAAAATATTATCCTATAAAGAATGGCATAATTTCATATATTAAAAATGGTAGGTTATTCCTACCATTTTTTGCATGGAGGGATGAAACATGAAGATACTCAATTATATCGGTATCATATTGATGGCTATAGGGCTATTTATGGGAGCATATTACGCTGTCGAATGGTATAAAGGAAAAAACTCTGCTCAACAATTAACGAAAGAAGAACTAAAGAGCCTTGAAAATATACAACATAATCAACTTTCTTCCGAAACACCTGTAACTTCCCAAGTACCTTCTTCTCACACAGAACATAAAGAAGGAGAAAAGGTAGCGATGTTACATATACCGAAAATAATGAAGAAGTTTTCAATATATTGGGGAGCGGATGATGCAACTTTGAAGAAAGGCGTTGGAATGTTCGTTAGTGATTTAACGACAACGCCATCTGGAGGTGGACATACTGTTTTGAGTGGACACCGGGATACTGTATTTACCGATTTAGGGGAGTTAAAAGAAAAAGATACTCTTGTTTTAGAGTATGATAATAAAATTTACACATATGAAATTCAAAAGACATGGATTACCCATGCAGATGATCGTACTGTTATTATAAAAAAAGAAGAACCGGTATTAACACTGACGACTTGCTATCCATTTGATTATATAGGGGATGCACCAGATAGATATATTATCGAGGCGAAGTTAACGGCTAGTTATTCAAAATGAAGTGATAGTTTCTGAAAACGGAAGGGGATACATAAGTTATGTCAAAAAACATTTTAATTGTGGAAGATGAAGATATTTTGCGTGAAATACTAAAAGATTATTTTTTGAGTGAGCAATATGTAGTGTTTGAAGCAAGAGATGGAAAAGAAGCTTTAGTTGTATTTGAGCAAGAAGAGGTGGATTTAGTTATTTTAGATATTATGTTGCCGGAACTTGATGGGTGGTCTGTTTGCCGAAGAATCCGTAAAACTTCTGAGGTTCCTATTATTATGCTGACGGCGCGTGTAGATGAAGATGATACGTTACTTGGATTTGAACTTGGGGCGGATGACTATGTGACGAAGCCGTATAGCCCACCAATTTTATTAGCAAGAGCGAAAAGATTGTTAGAAAGTAGAAAAGTAACGAAGCAACTTCTAGAGAATGAAGATGATACATTATCAATCAACGGTATTCACGTCCATTTTCCGTCACGCACTGTTATGGTAGATAAAACAGACATTAATTTAACGCATACAGAATTTGAAATATTAGCGTATTTTATGAAAAATCAAGGGATTGTTTTAACACGAGAGCAATTGATTTCAAGAATTTGGGGATACGAATTTGCCGGTGATGATCGAACGGTTAATAGTCATATTCGTAATTTGCGAAATAAATTAGGAGAGAAAGCAAAATACATTACAACTGTAGTACGAACAGGTTATAAATTTGAGGGGAATGTATGAGAAAAGGGATTGTACTAAAATTATTTACCCTCACAACAGCATTATGCATGTTAATTTTAGCGACGATATTTATTGGACAAACGATATTTTTTAAACAATATTATGCAAATCGAAAAGTAGAAGATATTAAAGTGAACTTAGATTCCTTTAAAAAGAATTATTTAAATTATGCAGGGAATGCAGAAGGAATTCAGAAACTGGAACAAGACTTTTTTAGGGAAAATAATACGTGGATTACGACATTAGATCAGAATGGGAATTTAAAACATGTGGATGATTTTTATTTTGAAGTAACAATAAATCGTATGCAACAAAAGAGCTTTGGACAACAAATATTCAAAATGCCTTTATACAATCTCGTCAATATAGAAGAGATTGATAATAAATCATCAAATCCGTTTTTAGGCCAAGAAATTTATTTTTCTGGCGTGCAAAAAGATGATAGTTATATTCCATTCTCGTTCACGTTAGGCAAGCAAAATTTAAGCGGATCTAATAAACCGTTAGAAAAAGCATTTCAGGAGAAAATAAAATTAGATGAGGAGAAAAAGAGAGCAGCTGGGGAGCAGCTTGCTAAGGAAAAGAAACCAGCTGTTCAGGAAGAAGCTGCTCAGGAATTAGGCGTTTACATAGGAGGACGTGTTACAAAAGTACAGTTACCAGATGTAAACGGTCCTGTGAATCCAATTTATAAAAATAGCATATTTTTAGATAATATTAAGGTTTTTCAAACTGATTTATTATTAAAAGAAAGCAATAAAATACGATATACAACACAAACAATGGATTATGAAAAGAATGATATAAAATATAAATTATTAATTAAGCCAATAAAAGAAAAAGACGGATCGGTAACGTATATTTATGCGATGGCTTCTTTACAGCCTGTAGATGAAGCAGTACAAATGGTGCAAGATTACTACATTTACATCATTGCATTTGTAGTCGTTCTCATTTTTCTAGCTTCGTTCTATTATTCAAAACAAATTGCAAAGCCGTTATTAAAAATAAATGATACCACGAAGAAAATAGCGCATTTAGATTTCACCGAAAAAATTCCGATTACTTCAAAAGATGAAATTGGTGATTTATCGGAAAATATTAATGTATTATCTAATAAGCTCCATTCGCATATTGGACAGCTAGAACAAGATATTGAAAAAGAAAGAAAGTTAGAAAATACGCGAAAAGAATTCATTTCTGGTGTTTCGCATGAATTAAAAACACCGCTGAGTATTATGAAAAGCTGTATTTCTATTTTAAAAGACGGAGTAGCTGAACATAAAAAAGAATACTATTTTCAAGCGATGGAACGAGAAGTAGATAAAATGGATACGTTAATTTTGGATATGCTTGAGTTAGCTAAATTTGAGTCAGGTACATATAAAATGAAAAAGGATCCATTTTATATTGATACAGTAATTGAAGATATATGTGAACACCTTTCTGTGGACATAGAGAAAAAAGAACTTCATGTGCATAAAAATATATGTTCATTTGAAGTAGTCGCAAATCAAAGTCGGATTGAACAAGTAATCGTGAACTTCATTACGAATGCCATACGTTATACACCGAATAAAGAGGATATTATTATTTCTACAATAGATGAGAAAGATCGTATAAAAGTGTGTATTGAAAATAAAGGTACTCACATTGAAGAAGAGCAATTAGATAAAATTTGGGACCGTTTTTATCGCGTGGATGCAGCTCGCCAGCGTTCACAAGGTGGAACTGGGCTTGGTCTAGCTATTTCTAAAAATATTTTAGAACTGCATGAAGTTGAATATGGAGTAAAGAATACAGAAGACGGTGTATTATTTTACTTTTATTTGCCTAAAAAAGCGTAGATGATGGATAATCTGTACCCTTTGTAAAGGACATTTTGAAAAAAGTTAGGCAACATCAAGAAGATGATTTCTGTATCCAACAGGAGTCATCTTTTTTAAATTCCATTGATATCTATAGTGATTATAGTACGTCATATATTTCTTAATCTCTTGTTTCAACTCAGTAAAAGACTCGCAAGGTTTTATATGTGCTTCATCTTTCAGATGACCAAAAAATGATTCTTGTGGAGCGTTATCCCAACAGTTCCCTCTTCTTGACATAGATTGTCCGAGCTTTAGCTTTTTGACTAATTTTTGGTAGGTAGGGCTTGTGTAGTGGGCTCCTTGATCTGAATGAATATATGCGCCTTCAGTCAATGGAATCCTCTTATTCCGTTTTAGTTTATGAAGAGTTGTTGTTACGAGGTCTAATGTCATCTGTTCTGAAACATGGTAAGCTAAAATTTCATTGGTTGAGCCATCTAAAATTGTAGATAAATAAGCTCTTTTATTCTTACCGTAAATTAAATAAGTGATATCTGTAAGAAGCGTTTTTCCTGGGATATTTTGTTTAAATTCTCGATTTAATTGATTCGGCACTACTCGATGTTCTTTTGAAGCTTTCAGCATTCTTTTATAAGGATTTGCTTTCCGAATCGGACAGACAATCTCATATTTTTTCATGATTCTACGGATACGCTTTAAATTGTAGACAACTTGAAAATGACCCACCAATGTCATTTTTATTTGACGAGCCCCTTTCTTTCGATTTCTAAATCGAAGTGCTTTTAATATGATTTCTTTCACGATTTCATCTTGATTGTTCTTTTGTTTCCGTTGTTCTTGAGATGAAATGGAAAAATAATTATAGTATCCCGAACGGGATACACCAGCTACTTTACACAAATAACTCACCATATTTCTTAAGTTATATTTTATGATAACAGAACGAATCAGGATATATTTCTGACTAGGTGATAACGTTATTTCCTTCTCATCCTCCCTTCCATAAGTTTGATCTTTTTTAACAATTCATTTTCTGCCTTTAGTAAGTTCCGTTCGGCTTCTAAACGAGCATACTTCTCTTCTAACGTAAGCTCTCTCTCAAGAGTTCTTCCCGCGTTTTCGGTGCGTGTATCTCGCAAACCAAATACACCATTTTTTCTGTAAGCAGCACGCCATCTACTTCCTGATGACATAATTCGTTTCATTCCAATTATATCTATATCAAAACCACATTCTTCAAAAATATTTCGAGGTAGTTTTCCTTTCTCATTTTCCTCAATAAAAATACGCTTAAATTCATCTGTATAAGTGATACCTTTCTGACTTACAGATTTTATGTAGGGGTTATTTGATAGAATTTGAATGTCTCTTTCCGTAAATAGCTTTTTTGTCATTTTGAACTTTCTCCGATCCCAATTTTCTCTCATTATACAAGAAATACCCTATAGAATAGACTTTTTTTCAGTGTCTATTCTATAGGGTACATTTTAGGATGCTACGCTTTTTTAATTTATTTTCATATTATCTTTACCTAATCTTTATTTTTAAGCGATATAATCTAGTTAGAAAATGAGGTTATGTAAGGAGTCGATGAACCGTGCATAGCAATTGGCTAAGTATAATGGTGTTTATTTTCTTTTGTGCATTTATTGTATTTTTAATTGATATTACGATATGAAAAAAGAGCGCTCATTAAGCGCCCTTTTTTTGTGTATTCATTTGATAAGCACTTATGCTTTTGAATAGACGTGGTGAAGTGAGGAATAAAAATATAAGTAAAACTGTACATAGAATATAGGACCCAATCATTGTACTACCGTTAAATATTAAAGAATATAGAACGGCTGATTGTCCTTTCGGCGCATATTGTCCCCAGAAAATAATACCGGCAATAAAATGACAGAAGTAGCGAGCAAAGCTACCAATAAATGTAGCGAGAATAATATAACCAATCACTTTCTTTCCTTGGTTTTGTTTTGAAGAAGGTTTGTCTTTACGGCTATCTAAATTTGATTGCTCTTCGCTATGTTCATTGGATGTTAAAAGTGCTTTTTGAATTGGTCGATAGAATAAACCAGCAAATCCAATGAATGCGAAAGCAACGAAGTATTCAATGATTACTTGAATTGGTGTGACGATAATGGCATCGCCTACGACAATTTGTAATAATCCCCAAATTAAGCCTCCTAAGAAAGCCATTTTGAAGCCCCAGCGATATGCGATAATAAAAATAGGAATCATAGCGAATGAGATGGAACCGCCTGTTGCTGATATTTTGATTGAAAGTGGTAAAATGTCGATGACCAGGGCGAAGGCTGCAAGAATTGCAGATTCGATCATCGCTTGTAAATTGGTGTTACGCATGTTGTCTCCCCCTAAATCCAAGTTGTACAAAAAAGAATAGATATCATAGGAGGATACGAAATACGTAAATAAAAAGAGGTATGTATTTCGGACGTTTGCACAATCCCTGCGTTAGCATTAACTAACAGGTTCGAAGGGTCGGAACGAAGTGTTCCCTCTCAGCGGCATGGCTCCCCCAGTGATAACGAGATTCTTTATTTGTTATTGTTTATTGTAAGCGAAATGGATGAGAATGGCAAACGAATCCATTATGACAATTAATGAAATAAAATTGTAGAAAAATGTTACTAAATATGAAGTCAAAGGGGATAGTGTTCGAGAAAAAGAGTGTGCTATAATTCTTCTGAAAATAATTATCATTCTCTTCGGAGGGGGAAGGTTATGAGCTTAGTAGATATTAAAATCGGTGAGAAAGTGTTAGTAAAAAGTGTTCAGTCTTTAGATCATTTATTAAAGAGAAGATTGGCTGCTTTCGGTCTTTCTGAAGGAAGCGAACTTCGCATGAAGCAAAAAGCGATGTTCAAAGGTCCTTGTACATTGGAGTGTCGTGGACAGTTAATTAGTATTCGTCATTGTGACGCGAAAATGATAAAGGTGGAATTAGCGTGAATAAGGTAGCTTTGCTAGGGAATCCGAATACAGGGAAGACATCATTATTTAATGCACTTACTGGTTCTTATGAGTATGTAGGAAACTGGAGCGGTGTAACAGTAGAAAAAAAGATTGGTAAATTAAAAGATAAGCAAGGAACATTAATTGATTTACCAGGTGTGTATGATTTGAATCCAGTTTCGCGTGATGAAGGTGTCGTTACAAATTTTCTACTAACAGACGAATTTCATCATATGTTAAATATAGTGGATTCTTCGCAATTCGAGAGAAATATGCATTTAACGTTGCAATTACTTGAGTTTGGAAAGCCGGTTTCAATCGGATTAAATATGGTCGATGTGGCAAAGCAACGAGGCATTGTAATTGATGTAAAACGATTATCAGAGCTATTAGGTGTAACAGTCGTTCCTGTCGTTGCAAGAAGTGGAAAAGGCTGTGAAGAACTACTTGCTACTCTTAAAGAAAATGACAAAAACGAGAAAAAGCCATTTATTATTTCATATGGTGTACAGATGGATGAAGGAATTGGAGAGGTAATAGCTCTTTTAGAGAAATCGAATTATAAGCATCCAAGATGGTTAGCCCTTCAATTTTTAAGCAATAACGAAGTAGTAGAAAAAGAAATGAAAGCATTACCAATTTATAAGGAACTTGTAGCCATTCGATCTCGCTTAGAAGGAAAACTTGATTGTACGTTGGAAGAGCACATTTACAAAACTCGTGAAGCGTATATTGAAAAGTTAAAAACAAATGTTATGAAGCATGAGAAAGAAGGAAAAATTCCTTTTTCGGAAAAAATTGATAGATTAATTACACATAAAATTTTAGGACTTCCAATCTTTTTAGCAGTTATGTTTTTTATTTTTCAGGTTACGTTTACGTGGATTGGTACACCTTTATCCGATATGTTAGATGAGTTTTTTGGTGGACAGCTTACGGATTGGGTAACGGCTGGGCTCACAAGTATTGGTGCTTCTGACTTTATTCAAGCACTCGTTACAGAAGGTATTATTGCCGGTGTTGGTGCGGTATTAGTATTCGTTCCACAAATCTTTGCACTATTCTTTTTCATTTCATTATTAGAAGACTCAGGATATATGGCGCGAATTGCAGTTGTTATGGATAGAATTATGGAGTTCTTCGGTTTAAACGGAAAAGCGTTCATTCCGATGATTATCGGTTTTGGATGTAACGTTCCAGGTATTATGGCAGCGAGAACGATTGAACAAGAAAAAGAACGTTTACTTACAGTTCTTGTAACGCCATTTATGTCTTGTTCAGCACGTTTACCTGTATATGCATTATTTGCGGGAGTATTCTTCCCTCATAGTCAGGCAACTGTTGTATTTTCTTTATATGTTGCAGGTATTGTTCTTGCATTATTAGTTACAAAAATTATGTCGCTTACTATTTTAAAAGCGGAAAAATCTATTTTCGTTATTGAACTACCGCCTTACCGTGTGCCACAAGCGAAAACGTTATGGCTGAGCACATGGGAGAAAGGAAAAGGATTTGTTCGTAAAGCAGGTACATTCATCTTTGGTGGTTCTGTTGTCATTTGGTTATTAAACTATGCAGGTCCATCAGGGTTTGGTGTTGATATGGGAGACAGTTACTTAGCGATGATTGGTGGATTTATCGCACCACTATTTGCACCGCTTGGCTTTGGAACGTGGCAAGCTGCGGCATCTCTTTTAACAGGATTTTTAGCGAAAGAAGTTGTCGTTTCTACAATGGCAATTATTTATGCGGTGAAAGAAGATGTGTTAGGAAATGTAATGGGAGCACATTATACTGCATTATCAGCATATGCATTTATGTTCTTTATTTTATTATATGTTCCGTGTTTAGCGACAGTAGCTGTTATTAAACGTGAAACAGGATCAGCGAAGTGGACGATTTTCTCTGTCGTTTATCCACTCGTTGTTGCTTATATATTAACGTTCATTATATACCAAGTTGGATCCTTACTCGGATTCTAGAAGGAGATGTATTAGAGTGATGGTCAATATTATAATTGGAGCTATCATTTTTGGTTATGCAGCATACACGTTAGTTAATTTTGTAAAGAGAAGTAAAAAGGGAAAATGCGCAGCATGTTCTTTAAATAAATCGTGTCAGTCGCAAACTTGTAGTCCGGATATGGAGCAAATCGCTCACAAATAGCAAAAAAGCTTTGCGAATTTCGCAAAGCTTTTTTGTTTTACTTTTTAATTTTTACAAGTTGTGATGATTCTACACCATTTTTTCCAGGGAATTCTTTACTAGGGTCTTTATCGAATTTTAATACCCCAACAGATTTTTCATCGCCTTTTACATTTACGTAAGTTGCATCATCAACAATCGCGAACATGTCGGCATATGCACGGCCACTTCCGATAATTGTATTGCCTTCGTATTTTAATTTTGCCCCATCAAGTGTAGCATTTTCTACTTTTTCTTTAGCAAATAATACGCCTTGCTCTGCTGTTACAGCTGGTAATTTACCAAGTGGTTTCGTGTCGTCTTTTTCATTAACTTTGCTAAGTAACTCCTTCTTCACGAGTTCTTCACCAGTTTTCTTATCCATGACAAGAACTTTTTTACCCTCTAATGTTGTCATTTTCATTTTATAGAAGTCTTTTTCTTTCACTTCTTTTTTATTTTGATCTGTAATTTTCTGAACTTGCTCATCTGTTCCATATAGTACAAAGCCGTTCGCTTTCTCTCCTAATAAAGAACAACCTGATAATGCTCCGAATGAAATTGCTGCTGCTAATCCGATTCCTACTAATTTTTTCATGATGATTTCTCCTTTTATCTGTTTTATAGTAAATACATTTTTGTATTAGTCTTGAAATGATGAGAAGCTTGTTTGTTGCTTCTGGTATTAGTGTATAAGAAATATTGAAACGTAACTATCGAGTTAGCTTACAGTAACATTACAATAGTGTAATTTAGTGAAATTGCATAAAAATAAGTCAATTTTGAAGAGGGTTAATGAGAATATATTAGGAATACAATGTTTTATCTGGAATGTCATATTATATTGGCTGTATTTTGGAAATAACATGTAAGGACATATTAGTTTTGTTATAATAAACACATAGGCTGTAAAAATGAATATTCTTTACTGTAAAGGGAGATTTTTCAGTTTTCCAAGTAGTGAATTTGAAATATGAGGTATATCATAGGAGGAATTTGGATGTCTGTATTTAAGCGATTAAGAGATTTAACAATGTCGAATGTGTATTCAATAATTGAAAAAGCGGAAGATCCAGTTAAGATGACGGATCAATATTTACGCGATATGCAAGCGGATGTACAAGAAGCTGAGAAAAGTGTAGCAGCTCAAATTGCACTTGAGAAGAAATTCAAAATATTATTTGAAGAGCAAGAAGCACTTGTGAAAAAACGTGAAGAGCAAGCTCATATGGCTGTTCAAGCAAGCAATCTTGACCTTGCGCGTCGTGCTCTTGAAGAAAAACAAAATGCAGAGCAAAAGATGAATGAATATAAAGCAAGCTATGAGCAAAACAAAGCTGCTGCTGATAATCTTCGCCTGAAGTTAGAAGAAATGCGTAAGCAATTAACAGAGCTGAAAAATAAACGTGAAACACTTGTAGCACGTGTAAATGCGGCGAAAGCACAAAAGAATATTAATCAGGCGATGTCTGGATTTGATTCAAACTCAGCAAAAGCTGGTTTAAGCCGTATGGAAGAGAAAGCTCTTCAATTGGAGGCTGAAGCAGAAGCAAGTGGCGAAGTTTATAAAAAAGAAAAGTCATTAGATGATGAATTCGCAAGCTTAAACAAAAATTCTGCTGTTGACGATGAATTAGCTCGTATTATGAAGCAGTATGAGAAATAATATAGAATAGACAAAGAAACCGACATGTCTGAAGAAAATTCATGTCGGTTTTCTATTACTTTTTAGAGGAGGTTTTGCAATGACATGGACAAATGTGTTAGCCATGCTTGTATGGACTGGAGCAAGTGCAGTACTTTTATTTGCAATTATGTGGGTTGATTCAATTTTTACTAAATACAATGATTTAAAAGAAATAAAGAATGGGAATACAGCTGTAACAACGCGTTTCGTTATGAAATTATTCGCGCAAGGGTACATTTTATCTCAATCGATAACGAAAGCAAATGACTTATGGCAAGCGCTACTTGCATCAGCAGTTTCTTTCGTTATTTTATTAGTGGTAGAAATGTTTATCGAATTTGTGTTAAAGAAAATGTCTGGCTTAGATTTAGAAGAAGGTACGAAAGAAGGCAGTGTTGCGCATGCGATGTTGGCCGGATCATTACATATCGTTGGTGCACTTATTTTAGGTGCTTGTTTATAAAGAGAGAAGGAGGGGGTAAATCATGAGTTTATTTAAACGAATTAAAAATATAATGAAGAGCCCAGAGCCGCCGAAACCAGAGAAAAGTTTGTTAACGTTAGCTCCTGGCGATATGATTGAAGTTTCATTAGTCATGTACGAATTAACTGGGAAAACGAGTATGCATTCTCGTAAAGAAATTGTTTTAACACTGCAAGACGGGAAAGATATTCGTTATTTAAAAATTGAAGACCGTGAAAATACGTATTACAAATTATATACACCAATTGATGGTCGTTTAGATTCGATTGATGAAATTCCGACAACAATTGAAATGGATGATACGGAGTACCATATGGAAGAGCAATATAACGGACGTGTTGTTGTGATGGGGAAAACACCATTCTCTGCTTCAGAGGAACAGCATGTATGGGAATTCCAATCAGATAACCGAAAATTATTGCGTATTGAATGGCAAAATGGTCGCACAATGATGTATGAGGGAGAAGCAATTATTCCTGCTGATGTACAAATTATAAGAGCAACGTAAGGGGGCGTAATCATGTCAAACCGATTGTTTACCATGATTAAATCGTTCGTGATCCCTATATTTGCTATCGTTCTATTACTTGTTGTTGCTGGATATGCCTTATCAGGTTGTCAGGGCGGGCAGACAAAGTCGATTCAAGACCGTTATCCACTTGAATCTGTCGCAAAGGAAGGTAAACAAGAATCTTACGTGTATAGGGCCGCCAATCGGTCAGTTCCTGAAGTCGCAAAGGAACTCATTAATGAAAGAGAACCGAAGCAAGCATCTAAAGAAGACGAAAATCAAATGTTCCTCGTTTATTCTGATAAGATTTATAACCTGCAAAAGGATAAAGAGAAACCTTCTGATACGTTAATTGAAATAAGTAATAAAGAATTTGTCCGTCAAAATTACCAACCATCCTTCCTGCAAGGATATATTATGGGAAGTATATTAAACGATATATTCGGTTCACGAAAATCATCATACGGTGATTATCGCGGATATAATGACAGACAAAATCATAAACCGGTTATTCCAGAAAGACCACCGACGAAAGAAGAAAAGAAAACCCCGCCTCCGATTACGAAGGAAGGGAAAGGATCTATCATTAAGCGAGGCGATAATGTAGATTCGAAACCTTCCGTAGGAGATACAGGAAGTATTACGAAAAAAGGAAGTAGTACGCCTCCGCCTTCTACTGGAAGCAAAGGAAAAATCACAAAAACACCAGGTGGCTCAAGCGGATCAGATGTGAAGCCGAAATCATCTATTAAAACGCCGCCAAGGAATACATCTCCTCCGAAAACGAGGGTCGGTGGTTCAGGAAAAATTACGAAGAGAAGATAGTTATAGAGACCGAAAAGTGGAAGTTGCTTTTTGGTCTTTTTATTGTGGAAATTAATTCCTTGTAGCTGGTACAATTAATGTATAAGGAGGGATTAGTATGACTATGTATAAAAGATTTAGTGTAATTATGTTCCTCGTCTTATTTCTCAGTTTGTTTATTAGCACAACGATGAAATTCCACTTTGTAGTAGGTATTCTATGGATACTATGTACATGTACTCTTTTTCTATATGTTCCGCTTCGTTTTCAACAAGAAGTGCCCGCCTTTCAAAAATACGTAGCATGGATTAAGAGAGGAAGAAGATGGGGAGAGTAAAAATATATGAGCGATTATAGGAATATATCGACCGCAACTTTATAATAAGAAGAGGGTGTGCCAAATTGTTGGCACACCCTCTTGATTCATAATGATTAATGAATATCACGTTTCTTAAAGTTACCGCCTTTTACTTCTGCTACGTCATAAACTGTAATAAAGGCATTTGGATCGATTTCATTAATCAAATCCTTCATTTTACTTTCTTCTAAACGGTTAATTACACAAGAAATTTCTTTAAATTTCTCTCTTGAATAACCACCGTATACTTCGTTATACGTTGCGCTTCGGCCTAAACGATCACGAATTGTTTCTACCATTAATTCAGGTTCTTTCGTGATGATTTTAAATGTTTTCGAACCACTTAAACCAACTTCAACGATATGAATGACTTTCGAAGCTATAAAGTAAGCAATTGCCGAAAGGATAGCTCCTTGGAGACCGAATACTGTTGATACGAAAATAAATACGAACATGTTTAAGAATAAAATAAGGTCACTTGTTCCAAAAGGTAACTTGCGAGAAAGTAATACAGCTAGCATATCGATTCCATCTAATGCGCCGCCGTTACGTAATGCTAGTCCCATACCGAAACCGATAATAATACCACCAACAACTGTAACGAGTAGTGTATCGCCTTCAATAATAGTAGGTATTCCGTGCATAACAACGGTACCTATTGCTAATGAAGCAATCCCGATAATAGAATAAATTGCAAAGCTTTTACCTATTTGTTTATATCCTAACCAAACGAAAGGAATGTTAATAACTGCGATTAGAGCTCCTAATGGCAATCCAAATAATCTTGAACTAACGATACTTAAACCAGTCACACCACCGTCTGATACGTTATTTGGAATTAATACCGCTTCTAATCCGTATGCTGTAATAAATGCCCCAATAATAATCATCAAAGCTTTTGAAGCGATTTTTAGCTTATTGGGCTTGTTTTTGATAATTTTCTCCATGTAATTTCCTCGTTTCAAACTAGTTTCTTATTTGTTACGTAATTCACACCTAAATTTCATTTTAACATTTAATTTGAAAAATTTCTCCTTTAATGGATGTATGCAGGGAATATTATCACCATATTATCTTTAAAATATTTTTGAAATGAGTATAAGAAATCCCATCCTTTCAAAGGATGGGAGGTTATTAAGAAATGATAAAACTAAGCACGGATAGGAATAAAGAAAATCCTAAAATAGCTCCGCAAACTTTCATATGACGTTTACGTCCCATCACAACGATTGCGACATACTCACGAATCATTGCATTAGGCCAGTAATAAAATGCAGTTTTTGATCCGATTCCTTGGCTATTAAGCCCTGCTTGTCTTGCATATATACCAGCGCGGAAAAGGTGGAAATTGTTCGTTGTAAAAATACTTCTATACTTACCTTCAGGCTTTAACGAATCCATAATTTCTTTAGAGAACGACATATTTTGATATGTGTTTACAGAGCGATTTTCTTGCACGGTATGTTCAATTGGAATTCCTTTTTCAACAGCATACTTTTGCATCGCTTCTGCTTCTGGAAGGCCTTCATCTGGGCCTTGTCCGCCAGAGAAAATGATTGTTGGCGCTGTATTCACAGCGGATTGTTTCCAGTAAAAGTCGATTGCTTTATGAATACGACTTGCAAGTAAAGGCGGTACTTTATCATTAATTAAGCCGCTACCAAGAACGATGATGAAATCTTGATTACGCCTTGGTCTGTTGAATTGATATAGAAAATAAGCGCTTAAGAAGTTAGATAAGTGTATAAAGAAATATAAGGTTATAAGAGAAATTCCAGCAGAAATAGGTTGCAAATGCGGTGAAAATAAGCTGCTTGGATTTACGATAAAGAGTAATATAGATAATAAAATTCCTAAGGCTGCAATTAAAGTTAAAGAGTTTGTAAAACGTCTTCCTTCACGTTGCATTAAAATCTTTGCATTAAGAAATAGCCCAAACATTAAAGCAACGATGCCAAAAGGTATCATTACAAGTAGTGCTAACATAGGTAGAATAACGATAAAATGTAAAGAGTCACTACCAGACTCGTATGAAGCTAAAGCACAAAATAATAAAAAAGAACAGAAAAAGGCATTAAATAAAAAGCCGTTTATTATTTTTCGTGGATCCTTTAAATAAGAGATAAGAAAAATAATAAACAATATAAGGGGAATAATTCCAAAATACATAAATATAGTACACCTCAATTTGTATAATAATTTGACATACCATTTATATTACATGATTTTATAATTGAAAATGAAAGGAAAAATGATTTAGAATTTTCTCAATAAAATATATAGATGTATATGTTACAATGTATGTAAAGTGATATATTAAAAGTAAAATGGTTGAAGAGGCACTCAATGGAGTGTCTTTTCTTTTCGGTATGTAATTATGCATATTATATTTATTTTCAAGTAAAGAGGATTAAAATATAAGTGGTAGGCAGACTATATAAAGCAGAATTTTAGACAAACATTTCCCTCTACTTTTTGTATCTAACAATCGTATAACAATAAATAATTCTGTTTTATAGTGTCTGTTTATGAAAGGTGCCCTCTTTGAAGGCACCTTTTTGTTGTTTCATGTAGATACTTTTCACTGTTGGTATAGTGGAAAGTATCTATACTAAACATTAGCAATCTTCCGTATAAATATTATCAATTTACTATATATTCCAGTGGTGTTAACCTACATATGAAAGGCTTTCTTTTTCAAAATATTACCCCTAATAAATTTTTGAAGAAGTCAACTGTCTCCAAAATTGCCATTCATGCTTAGCAAAAAAGAATCCTTTTGGATTCTTTTTTGTGTTCGACATAATGTGACAAAATATATTGAAATAATTTGTTATATTGTTAAATGGTTATTATAGGAAAGAAAAGGAGACTTAAGTATGGGATTTAAAAAATTAATTTTAACAGGTGCAATTGTTGCAACTACAGCATTTACTTCAATTGGAACAGCGCAGGCAAGTGCAGATTTTAAAGATGTTCCAAACAATCATTGGTCTTATAAAGCGATTATGGATTTAGCAAATAAAAACGTTGTTGCTGGATACGGAAATGGGATTTTTGGATTTGGTGATGATGTAACACGTGAGCAAGTTGCAGCTCTTATGTTCCGTCATTTAAAACCGACAGTAAAAGAACAGTATAACAATCCGTATAAAGATGTTACGGATCGTTCAACTATGTTTAAAAAAGAGATTCTTGCTTTAACAGAGATGGGTGTATTCGTTGGAGATAACACAGGAAAATTTAGACCGAAAGATTCGTTAACTCGTGAAGAAATGGCACAAATTTTGACAAGGGGATTCCAATTGCAAATAAGAGGCGATCATAATTTCCCGGATGTAGATAGAAATGGATGGGCGAATCCTGCGATTACTGCAATTAAATCAAATTATATTACGGCTGGAACTGGTGATGGTAAATTCGCACCTAAAATGCATGTAAGTCGTGAGCAATACGTTCAGTTCTTATATAATGCAACGTTACCATTTGAAGAAAGACCAGGAGCAAAACAACCACAACCAGAAGTAAAACCAGAAGTAAAACCAGAAGTAAAACCGGATCCGAAACGTTTTGCTAATTGTAAAGAAGCAAACGATGCTGGATATTATGACATTACAAGAGATAGTCCATATTATGGTAAGCATTTAGATCGTGATGGCGATGGAATTGCTTGTGAAAAAAAGAAAAAAGGTAAATAAGAAAAAGCGCTCAGTTTGAGTGCTTTTTCTTATGGAAACATGCTATTTTTTTAGGCGATTCTCATAAAATAAAAGTAAGGAAATGAAAGTAGGTGACAAAATGCCGTCAGTTGTGGAAGGCGTTATTATTGAAAACTGTAACGGAACGATTAATTTAGGAGATAAATATAACGTGCAGCCGATTGAAAAAACGAAAGCTTATAATGGATCAGGATCATCGAATACAGGAAAAAAAGTACAAACATTTAGTGGTATTAGTACAGCAGATGTAAGGGATAGCGATGCGAACGATCAAGGAATACAGTTTACTTTATAGATAAATATGTAAAATTGCATAAAATGATGAACTTGCCTTGTGCTACAATCTAGCTGTGAGCTGTTCATGATTCTTCTGTATTATAGTTGTTAGATTGGAAATATAACATCTTATCAAAAATCATACGTACAAAAAAGACACTTCAAACGAAGTGTCTTTTTTTATTTTAGTGATACCCTTTAGCAGAGTCTTTATGAATTTTATTTTTAAAGATACTATAGCTCCAAAGTTGATATCCAATAACAATTGGTACCATAATCATTGCAACGAAGAACATAATTTTTAAGTTTAATTGACTACCAGCTGCGTTATATAGCGTTGTACTATAAGCATCATTAATACGAGATGGTAACATTCTTGGGAACATACCTGTAAATCCAGTTGTCATAAATATTGCGATTGTTAAGCACACGAATGTGAATGCGAGACCTATTTTATGTTTGTACACCATAATAAGTGCGAGTACACTCATTAACATTGCAAGTACCGGAAGAATGAATAGTACCGGATATTCTGTGAAGTTTTGGAATAAATTTGTACGATTTGCAGTTGCTACATAGAAAATAGCTAAAATGATAGCAGCTGCCATTGAAAATGGTCTTGCGATTTTATAAGCACGATCAGATACTTCACCAGTTGTTTTAATCATAACCCAAAGGGCGCCAGATACGACGAATATAGCAGTGAAGAACAGACCACCTAAAATACCATAATGATTTAGTAAGCTTAGTAAATTTCCTTCGTACCCATTTTTTCCGATTTGTAGTCCGTAATAAAGGTTAGCGAACGTAACACCGAATAAGAAGGCGATTAGGAAACTACCAATTGTAAATGCCCATTTACAAGTTTTTTGCCAAATTGGTGAATCGTCTTTATGCATAAATTCAAGTCCGGCAGCACGAGCAAACAGTGCGAGTAATACTAAAAATAGTGGTGTATATAGGTAACTAAACATATTTGCATATGTGACTGGGAAGGCAGCAAATGTTGCGCCACCAGCTGTAATTAACCATACTTCATTACCACCCCAGAATGGGCCGATTGCTTCTTGTAATTGATTTCGTTCTTGTCGGTCTTTCGCAACGAAAGGAAAAATCATTCCGTTACCAAGTGCATATCCATCAAGAATGAAGTAAACTGTCCAAATCACGCCCCATAAACCAAACCAGATAATTGCAAGCATATCATGAGACATGAGCTGCACCTCCCTCAGTAGCAGGTTCTTCTAATGCTGCTGGTCCTTTTTTCGCGAACTTTAGCATTAAGTATACGTCTGCGATTAAAAGTAATGTGTAGAACAAGATTAAACTAATTAATGAGAACCAAATTTGCGGAACAGATATAGGTGATACAGATTCTGCTGTACGCATTAGTTTATAAACTGTCCATGGTTGACGACCTACTTCGGCAACAATCCAACCAGCGTTAATTGCGATATATGGTAGTAAAACAGACCATATTGTAATTTTTAAATAACGTTTTGAGTTTTCTAGTTTTCCTTTTCGGTTTAAGTAGAAACCGTACCAAGTTAATGCCATAAAGAACATACCAAGTGCAACCATTAAGCGGAAGCTATAGTACACGAGGTTAACATTTGGACGTTCATCTTTCGGGATATCTTTTAAACCAACAATTTCGCCATCAAATGAGTTTGTATAGAAGAAACTCCCTAGTTTCGGAATAGTAAGGAATTCAAAGTTCTTTTCGTTTTTTACATCAGGAATTTGAACAAGCGAAAAGCCTTGTCCTTTTCCAGTTTCCCAAACTGCTTCCATCGCAGCTCCTTTAGCTGGTTGATATTTAGCTGCTGATACACCAGACTGATGACCCATAAACGGTGTAACAGTTGCAGCGAATAAACCTAACATTAAACCAAATTTAAATGATTTTTTGAAGAATTCCACTTCATTTTTACGTAATAAATGATAGGCGCTAATTGCCATAACGAAGAAAGCACCAACGATATAACAACCAATTACAGTATGGAAGAACATGTTCCACGCATATGGATTTGTAACAAGTGCCCAGAAATCATTTAATTCAGCGCGGCCGTTACGTACGACGTAGCCAACAGGATTTTGCATAAAACCGTTTGCTGTAATAATCCAAAGGGCGGAAATATTTGTTCCAAGTGCAACCATCCACATACAGAAGGCACGGAACTTTGGTGAAATTTTGTCTTTACCGAATAACCATATTCCCATGAAAGTAGATTCTAAGAAGAAGGCAACGAGTGCTTCGATTGCGAGAGGTGATCCGAAAATATCTCCCATATATTTGGAGTACTCAGACCAGTTTGTTCCAAATTGGAATTCCATCGTAATCCCAGTTATAATCCCCATTACGAAGTTAATTGTAAATAATTTACCCCAGAAATTTGCCATTTTGCGGTATGTTGGATTCAATGTGCGGGCGTATTGAGTTTCCATACATGCTACTAAAATAACAAGTCCGATTGTCAAAGGTACAAATAAAAAGTGATAAAAAATAGTAATTGCAAATTGAAAACGACTCAGTAACAGAACGTCGGACATAATGAATATTCACTCCTTTTTTACATTATCTACAATCAGTTTATAGTGAAAATACGTTTTAAATAGGAGGGACTTGTTACAAAGGTGTGTGTATATTTTGAAAGAATTATGTCGGTTATCTGAAAATATCTTATTTTCACTATAAAGTAATATCCTTTTTGAGTTTTTTAAATTTTGGTACACTATATAAGTAATGTAAATGAGAGAAAAGAGGGTTCTTTACTATGAAGTCATTAGAAGAGATTTTACAATACAATGAAAAATTCGTTGAAGAAAAAAAATACGAAGAGTACGAAACAGGTAAATTTCCAAACAAAAAGATGGTAATTATCTCTTGTATGGATACTCGTCTTGTTGAATTATTACCGAAAGCGATGAATATGCGTAACGGTGATGTGAAAATTATTAAAGTAGCAGGCGCTGTTATTTCACATCCGTTTGGAAGTATTATGCGTAGTATTTTAGTTGCTGTATATGAACTTGGTGCTGATGAAGTTTGTGTAGTTGGTCACCACGATTGTGGTATGGCAAAAATTCAAGCAAGCAGTACAATTGAGAAGATGAAAGAGCGCGGTATAACAGAAGAGAAATTAGATACACTTCGTTATTCTGGAATCGATTTAGAAAGATTCCTACAAGGATTCTCTAGTGTAGAAGAAAGTGTAGAACATAGCGTATCAATACTTCGCAACCATCCGTTACTTCCGGAAGAAGTACCTGTTCACGGTCTTGTTATAGATCCTGATACAGGAAAGTTAGATTTAGTTGTGAATGGTTACGACAATTAAGAATTTACTTTGTCATCCTTTTTATCTGGGACAGGATCAAATCCTCCCGGGTGGAAAGGGTGACATTTTAATATCCGCTTACATGTAAGCCAAAATCCTTTCAGAGCACCATGTTTTTGAAATGCTTCTAATCCATAATGAGAGCAAGTTGGGTAAAAGCGGCACGTTGGTGGTGTCATTGGAGAAATGAATTTTTGATAAAAGCGTATAATCCCAATAAAAATCTGTTTCATAATGGTCTCCTTTTCAGCATAGTCTAAAAGTATTATAGCACGACTGTACATAATACTTTACTAATGTTGATTTCCGTTATATCATATTGGATATAACGGAATTAAATTAAAAGCGGGAGAGATGTTGTATGCCATCAGTAGAAAGCTTTGAATTAGATCATACGATTGTAAAGGCGCCTTATGTAAGACATTGCGGAGTTCACAACGTAGGTAGTGACGGTATTGTAAATAAATTCGATATTCGTTTTTGCCAACCGAATAAACAAGCAATGAAACCAGATGTTATTCATACGTTAGAACATTTATTAGCATTTAATTTACGTAAATATATTGATCGTTATCCGCATTTTGATATTATCGATATTTCACCAATGGGCTGCCAAACAGGATATTATCTTGTAGTAAGCGGAACACCAACGGTTCGAGAAATCATTGATTTATTAGAATTAACATTAAAAGATGCGGTTCAAATTACAGAAATTCCAGCTGCAAATGAAACGCAATGTGGCCAAGCGAAGCTTCACGACTTAGAAGGAGCACAACGCTTAATGAACTTCTGGTTAAGCCAAGATAAAGATGAACTTCAGAAAGTATTTGGATAAAAAGAAAAAACTGCCTGTGAAAGGGCAGTTTTTTTGTAACACGATGATAAATGAAATTATATCGACGATTTTTCGAATATATCGAACACAACTTGAAATATATCAACGATGTTTTTAATATATCGATGTTTCGAAACTGGATATCGACTTACCGACAAAAACTGCCAATAGTATGAATCAAATATAAAGAAGAGGCCGTCTAACATATGTGTTGGGCGGCCTCTTCTTTATGAAAGTATACTAGATACCCCAACATATAAAATAAAGGCAGAACCGAGAAAATAAACAAATGCTTTTGCTTTTTGCCGCTCTTTTATTTCATCGATTCCAAAAAGGATAAACATAATACTCAAAAGGATAAAAACGTATGGTAAAAGCATAGAGAGGTTTGCGAAGAAGCTAAATAGGGCGAGAATAAGAGCGATAGTAGCTATTATAATTCGAATGTTTTTAAACATATAATTCTCCTTTAAAAGAACATTATAAATGGAATAACAAAAACAATCGTAAAAAGACTTAAACCGATGCTAATAGCTCCAATTTGTTTTTGTTGTTTTTGAATCGTCTCAATTCCTACTAAAATGCCATATAAACTAAAGAGGAACAAAATGATAGGTGAAAAGGTTTGAAAGTTCATTGTAAATGTGCTGTATAAACATAAGATTAAAGTAATAAAAACGATGGTTAGCTGTAATTTTCTTATATGCATTTTAACCTCCTAGTAGAAAGATAGTTATTGAGAGACAAAAATTATAATAGCAACGATTAAAGTGAATACGCCAGAAAAGAAGGAGAGTGTACTATGTACTTTCTTTTGTTTCTGTTTTTCTTCTGCGCTCATGATGAAGGTCATAACAGATAAGGCGATGAGTATATAAGGCATTGTAACAAGTGCGTTTGTAAACATTCCGGATAAAGCGAGAGCGATGACGATAAGAGCCGATACAATTCGTAATGTTTTTAGCATACAAATCTCCACCTTTTAAATAGATTATTTACCGGAATATTTCTGAGAAGCCAAGCAGTAAAGCACCAGCTCCAACCATGAAAGTAAGTATGCTGCTAGATTGTTTCTGTTTTTTTATTTCCTCTAAACCTATAGTGGAAGCCATAGCCCCTAAGAAAATGAACATGTAAGGCATAATGTCTCTGTTACCGCTAATAAATCCATAGATTGCTATAGATAAGGCGATAAGTGCAAAAGTAATTCGAACGCCTTTTAACATAAAAGCCCTCCTTCTAGTTTATGTAGGTAATGATGAGAACAATCTAAATGAAAGCACCTGCAACAATACAAATAAATCTAGTTCCTGAATCCTTTTTCCTTATTTGTTCAATGGTAATAAGAAGCAGTAAAATTCCTAATAGAGATTGTGAAAGTGGTAGAAAGTTATGTTGACCTGTCAATAAACTAATACTGAATATGATGTGGGCTAAAATAAGTGGTATATGAAGCGTATTATGAATTCTTCTTGCTGTTTTTTGTATAAGGGTTATCTTCTGGCTTATCAACAGAATGTTTATAAGCGTAGCCTTTATTAATCGTCATGACGGAGAGTACTAGTATGACTAGAACGATTATAATACCGATAATTAATATTTTGAACATAGAATCCCTCCTTTTCTTTATTTTACATAATTTTGTAATTGATGAAAACAATAGAAATTAAAAGGATGAAAGAAGGGTGTTACATGGAGACGAAAAAAACATATTATATATCAATAGGAAACGGTCAAATTTCACAAGTGAAGACGGCGGATACGTATAATTTTGAGATTTCCGCAAGTGATGAGGAAATTACGGAGTTAAGAGAGTACTTTGATCAAGCATATGTAGAGGATTTAGGTTCATTTGTACGTTCTCACGTTCCATTTGTTGAGTATCATCACGATTCGAATAATGACCGATATGATGAACAACTACAAAAAGCATATAAAATGATTTACGATTTAGGTAATCATGAGACGAAAGAATTAGTCGCGCAAATGGGAATAATCAATGGATTGTAATTGGATAATATTATGCAGAAAAGCAAGAATATGCTACAATTTGTGGTAGGAAAAACTTGTAACCATCAATAGGGGAGTAATGGCATGTACAAATTTAAAGATTATTACCACAACACTGTACAATTATCGTTTGAACGTTATCCATTTTCTCCTGAGCCAAAGCATGTTTGGGTTGTATGCCGGTACGGGGATCAATGGTTATTAACGCATCATTTACGTCGCGGTCTTGAATTTCCAGGTGGTAAAGTAGAATTAGGGGAAACACCGGAAGAAGCGGCGGTTCGAGAGGTTCATGAAGAAACCGGCGGCATAGTTTCTGATTTAACTTACTTAGGACAATATAAAGTATCTGGAAAAGACAAAATAATCATTAAAAACATTTATTTTGCAACAATTAGTGCGGTAGAAGAACATACGCATTACGAAGAAACGAAAGGGTCTGTTTTATTAACAGACATTCCTGACAATATTAAAACGGATAGAAAATTTAGCTTTATAATGCGCGACGATGTATTGGCGCGTACGATGAAACATATAGAAGAAATCGGCTGTTTTACGAAGTAAAGTGGCTGGTTTCTTTTTTTGTTTGTAAGAATAAATGTAAATATATCTTTATATTATTTTGGGTATATTATACAATTTTGTAAAGATATATTTACATTTTAGGAGGGGGAAGATGGATAAAAGAAAAGAAACGACTGTTACTGTTTCGATGGGGAAATTAAATTTCTATTCATGTTGTATAGCATTTGCTCTGGCGATTGGAGTTAGTTTTTTACATTCACTTCTTTCAGGTGGGTTTCAAATTGAAATTACGTTACCAACCTTGTTTCTTTTTATTATCGCAATGATTGTTCTTGTTTGTATTCATGAAGCGATACATTTAATAGGGTTTCGCTATATCGGTGGTGTTCCGTGGAGTGAACTGAAATGGGGTGTTAATTGGAAATTAGGTGTTGCATATGCTCATTCTAAACAGGCGATTACAGTAAAGCAAATGAAGAAAGTGTTAATGCTGCCGTTTTTACCAACTGGAATTTTGCCAATTGTAATTGGGTTAGCTACGAATGTGCAATCCATCTCATTTTTAGGGATATTACTAACAGCAGGTTGTATCGGTGACATTGCCCTATATCAAAAAGTTTCAAAGTTTCCAGATGGTGCGCAAGTTAAAGATCATCCGAGTAAACCGCAGTTTACAGTATATGAATAATAAAGGAAGGGGAGGCGTTTTTGAAAAACGGCCTCTTTTTTGTTTGTCAGCTTTTGTCGGTAAGTCGATATATTGCAAAAATTGCCGATATAATTTGAGTTGTGGTCGATATATTGTGAAAATCGCTGATATATTTCAAGTTGCGGTCGATATATTCGAAAAATCGCTGGTATAATTTTCTAGAGATTGGCGCCGATCTACTAGTGTTCCATCTAAGTCGAAGAAGACTGCTCGAATCATGAGAAACCTCCTTACAGTTTATATAATTAATTATCGCATATTCGTTAAATAATGATTATGATATTTTTGTAGAATGGAATAATGGAGGATTGTATGAAGAGACTGTATGGCAAGTTAGTAGGGGTTATCGTCGCAATGGGTTTAATAGCAGGGTGCGATAGTTCTATGAAGAGTGTGAAGAAAAAAGAAATTTGTAAAACAGAAGAAGAATGTGTAGAAATAGGAGATAAGAAACTTCAAAAAGTATATGAAAAAATAGATGGATTATCTGAGCTTGAAGCAGTAGAAGATTATGATATAGAAGAGCATGAAAGTGCGGATATGAAAGAGGCAGAGCAGAAAAAAGAGGATGACGAAAATTATTTCTTTTTAGCTTCTTATTATATTGATGGTGATGAAATTGTAGATCCTTATTTTGAAAAAATAGAACGGAAACGTTTAAATAAAGTATTTGCTGAAGATAAAGAAGCGAAAGAAGAAGTGCTACAACAGCGTCAAGATAGAGGTTATCATGAAGACTTATGGGATATGTATCGTACTCTCATCCCAGCTAAATATCGCGGGAATATAACAGAATTTGATTTAATAACGGACGGTTATGACGGCGTTGTTGCCCACGTTATGCCTAGTATGGAGAATCCGAAAGATTGGATTTTTAGCTTAGATACGCTTGATTCTGCGGTAAATATCGATGAAGTGATGAAAACATTAATTCATGAGACGGCTCACGTGTTGACGCTCGGGCATAAGCAAATACCAGTAGATGAAAAGTATGTAAAGGATTTTGAAGAAGATAAAGATATTTCAACGTACCGAAATAACTGTGAAACACTTTTCTTACAAGAGGGATGTGCGAAGGGAAAATCTTATATTTATCAATTTTATAACTCTTTCTGGAAGGACATTGAGCAGGAGTGGACAGAAAAGAAAGTGGAAGAAAGTGAAGAAACTCAAATTGAATTTTTTAAAGAAAAGCATGAGGAGTTTGTATCACAGTATGGAACGACAAATGTAGCGGAAGATATTGCAGATACGTTTACAGCATTTATTTTGCAAGATTCAAAAAAAGTGAAAGAAGGATCGGAGTTAAAGTATAAAAAAATTGCGTTCTTCTATCAGTTCCCTGAGCTTGTAAAAATGAGAGCCGAAGTGTTGTCGGGATTAGATGATATCTCAAAAACGATAGAACAACAAAGCGGACAATAATGAAAGGTATATATTTTAGCCAAGAAAACGTAAAGAATTTTAGTTCTTTGCGTTTTTTATGTTGATAAAATTGAAAATTCTGTCTTTTTTAAAAAAGAAGAAGGAACTGAAGCTTTAAAAGAGAATTAGTATAAAAATGTCACAAATTAGACACAATTATAATGCGCATATTGTAGGGACTATAAGTTTACTCTCAAGGAGGTAATGAAACGTATGAAAACGATTCTTGCGGTTGCTGGTCTCATTTGGGTAATGTCTCACGGTTTTCCGATTTTTGAAGGAGAGCAAATTCGTAGTGCATTAAATAAAAAGTATGATGATTATCATGTAATAGATCGAAAAGAAAATGTCGTTACAGTACGTGTGAAAGATTGTTTCCATACAGTTACGGTTGCGGATGGAAACGTTACAAATGAAACAAAGATGTGTGATAAAAGATAAAGAAAGAAGCTGACTATAGTCTATCGTCCTAAGTCAGCTTCTTTTTCGTTTTCCAATTAAAAGTTTTTCAAATGCCTCAACAAACACATACATAAGTGTTGCGAGGACGCAGGTGAGTAGTACGCTCAGTAAGACGAGCGTGAAATTAAACACTTGGAATCCGTAGCTAATTAAGTAGCCAAGACCTTGTTTAGAGACGAGAAGTTCGCCGAATATAACACCGACCCATGATAAACCAACGTTCACTTTTAGAGTTGAAATAATTGCTGGGAAGGATGCAGGGAGAACGACTTGCTTATAACATTGCCATTTATTTGCGCCAAATGTGTCCATCACTTTTATATAGTTAGAATCGACTTCTTGAAATGCGCTGTAAATAACGAGAATGGTAATGATGATGGAAATGATTACTCCCATTGCAATCGACGAAGAAATATTTGGACCGAAAATTACAATGATAATAGGACCAAGTGCCACTTTTGGCATGGCGTTTAGGACGACGAGATAGGGGTCGAGCACGCGAGCGAGAAGTGGCATCCACCAAAGAAAAGTAGCGATAATAGCGCCGAGCACTGTTCCAAGAATGAAGCCTACTCCTGTTTCAAGTAATGTCGTCCATATGTGAACCCAAAGCGAACCGTCAATCCATTTACTAAGGAAGAGATCCCAAATGCTTGAAGGAGAGCTAAAGAGTAAAGGATCGATCCACTCTTTTTTGCTAGCTATTTCCCATAGTGCAAAGAAAAGAATGAGTAGTAAAAGCTGCAGTGAGCGTGCTAACCATGCGCGCCTACGTTCTTTCTTCCGAAACTGTTCATGCAGTTGCTTTATATTATCCAAGGCGCTCCAGCTCCTTCCATATATCTTGGAAGAGGTTTGGGAAGTCGTGGTGATGGCGTGATTCTAACGGTGATAAGGAACGGATGCTTTCTGGGACGATAAATGTTTTTGCGATTTTTCCAGGGTTCGCTTGTAGTAAATAAATACGATCACTCATCGCAATGGCTTCTTCAATATCATGTGTCACGAGTAGTGATGTTTTTTTATAGTTACGTAATAATGTGAAGACGAGATCTTCTAGTTTCAACTTCGTTTGATAATCGAGAGCGGAAAAAGGTTCATCTAGCAATAAAATTTTCGGATCGGTCGCTAACGTCCGAACGAGAGCGGCACGTTGACGCATACCGCCGGACAGTTCACGAGGGTATTGCTCTTCTACATCATGTAGACCGACTTGTTTTAAAAGCTTTAAAGTGTGTTCTTTCGTCTGTTCATCGTAAATCTTTCGGGTGTGAAGTCCGAGCATAATATTTTCTTCAATTGTTTTCCAAGGGAACAAGTAATCTTGCTGCAGCATATACCCCATAGATGAAGTTTTCGTTGTAATAGGCTCACCATCTAAAAAGACGATACCTTCAATTGGATTAAGAAGCCCGGCAATAATGGAGAGGAGTGTCGTTTTGCCGCAACCACTTGGACCGAGTATAGAAATAAATTCGCCTTCTTCCACTTGTAAACTCATATCTTCGAGAATCAATTTGGCATTCTCTTTTGCGAAAAAGCAGTGAGAAACGTTACGTATTTGTAAAAAACTCATACACTTCGCCTCTATTTCTTAATAACGCTTTCGGCAATTTTTGTATTGACGAGCGCTTCATGTGGAACTTCTTTTTGTAATTCGCCAGCTTCTTTCATAATCGTTTGGAGCTGTTTCCATTCTTCAGCATCTAATAGCGGATTTGTCGCATAAGAATGTTGCTTTTTATAACGTTCAATTACTTTTACTGTAATGTCCTTTGAAGTGTCTTTAAATAACGGAGAAACGGTATCAGCAATCTCTTCTGTACTATGTGTATCAACCCATTGTTGTGCTTTATAGAGCGCACGTGTGAATTTTTCAGCAGCATCTTTATCTTTCTTTAAGAAGCTTTCTTTTGCCATGAACGTTGTATACGGAACAGTTCCAGATTCATTTCCGAACGAAGCGACGATAAACCCTTTTCCTTCTTTTTCGAATATACTTGCAGTCGGTTCAAAGAGCTGTACAAATTCCCCAGTACCAGATGCAAAGGCACTTGCAATGTTAGCAAATTCGATGTTTTGAATTAAGTTTGTATCTTTGTGGGGATCAATGCCATTTTTCTTTAAAACGTATTCTCCAACCATTTGCGGCATGCCGCCTTTACGCTGTCCTAAAAACGTAACACCTTTTACGTCATTCCAATTAAAAGAGTCTAATTTTTTACGCGAAACTAAAAATGTTCCGTCTGTTTGTGTAAGTTGTGCGAAGTTAATGATAGGATCTTTTGCACCTTGTTGATGAACATAAATAGACGTTTCAGAACCGACGAGAGCAATATCAATTCCGCCAGATAATAGGGCGGTCATCGTTTTATCTCCGCCAGCTGTTGTTTGGAGGTCAATATTTAATCCTTCATCTTTAAAAAATCCTTTTTCAATCCCGACATATAACGGGGCGTAGAAGAGAGAATGGGTAACTTCGCCGATGCGAATGTTTTGCGTTTGTTCTTTCGTACCTTCTTTTTTACTACTGCAAGCAGCAAATGTGAAAACAGCTAGTAACATGATGCAAAAAACAGCTATTAATTTTTTCACTATATGACACCTCCTAAAAGTCACTCTACAAGCATGATATGTAGGTAATTGCCCATATGTGAGTGTAGATAGCAGGAATTTTTTGGGTGATAAAGAAGTACAAATATAAGGGGTGATAAAATGGATTACGAATATGATGATAGCGTACATTTACATCTTGATTATTTCGGAACAGAATGTGATATGGAATCGATTGCTTATAAGCGGAAGAATGAAGACGTGTGGGATGTGTATTTTAATTTTGGGGCATATGGTCTTCAGAAAGATGAGATCGAGACAGGTAGATTTATAGACGAATACGCTGGTCATTACGTTTTTTCTGTACATGCTCGTGATCTTAGCTGGGAATTTGGAAGTGCTCAATTTGAAGAGTGGGTTTTGAGAAATCAAATAGTAGAAAAATCGCTGCAAAAATAGGGAGGAATTTTGTGGTCGATTTTCTCATTTTCTTGTTCATTTTCGTAGTCGGATTTTTTATTATGCAAGTACTCGTTTATCGATTTGCAAAGAAAAACATTCAAAAATATACAAAAATAAAATGGATTCATATGTGGCTAGAGATGAATATGAAAAAGGGCCCAAGATTAGATCTTTTTGATTTTGTAGTTATCGTACTTGTATGTATTATATGGAAAGTATGGATGTATTCTCTTATATAATACATATGCTCATGTTTGTTAGAATGAAGGAGAACCTGTCAGTGTTGGTAGGTTCTTTTCTTATGGTAATAATTTTGTGAAGCATAGTTCATTTATGCTGTTAGAATATAGAGCGAAGAAGTTTTATCCCGTTCAATCCTGAATGGTTCGGACTTATTAAAGTTTCACTGTATTTTTAAGGGGAAATTAAGGATATACGTGTATAATACAAACACATAGGGAGACTGACTGTATACAAATATGTTATTTTGTATATGACAATATGTTTGTTGATGCGAGACGAAGGGGTAAAGGAAAGAGGGAATAAATTGCGTTTTAATGTTTTTACACAGCGACGAAGAAGAGATGAATTTCATTTTAGTTTCTCGGCTCAGCAACCGAGAAATAATCTATTAATTTCTATCATTCTTAGTGGAATGTGGGCGATCTGTTTAGAAACGCTATTCTTTGTTATGTTAAGGTCTTTCGAATTTGAGAGAACGAAAGATTTTTTTAATGGGGAAATACCGCTAAGTATACTCATTATTGTTTTGTGGGGTGCACTACTATACATCATTCATTTGAATAAAGGCATCAGTCATAAGCTTAGGCCGGCTATTCGAGTTTATGTCGTATTATTTTTAATTGCTCATACAATGAATTGGATGTATATCATAGTGCAGGAGGATATGAGCCTTATAGTAGTAAATACATGGGTGTATTTACAATATGGGCAGTATATATTAAGCCTGTTATTTATTTATATGGTATATGTTTTTGCATATAATTTGTTTGGAAGAGTTTTCTTAAGTACAACGATAACTAGCTTAGTTTTAATTATTTTTGTGATGGTGAACCATTTTAAGCTTATTTTTAGAGGAGAGCCATTCTATCCGTCTGATTTCACACAGGTTGGTCATATGGATTCCGTTATACCGATGGTTATGGATTATTTTAGTTTTTGGAATATGTTCCTGACAATCGTTGGCATTGTTTTGATTGTGTTTGTAGTTACGTATATACGAAAGTATATTCCAGTTATAAAATCACATATTATTATGAGGATTATTTTGATATGTGGCTCTGGGTTTATGTTGTATGGATATAGTAACTATCCTACTACCTTTATGAATAATTTATTTATAAAAGGTGGAGTAGACATCCGTGCATGGAATCAAGCTGCAAATTATAAAGCGAATGGTTTTATTATTGGATTTTTAAGTAATTTAGATACGACAGTTATTAAAGAGCCAGAGGCATATTCAAAAGAAAATATGCAGCAAATTGCAAAGGATATAGAAAAACAATATAGCGGTAAAATAAAAGCACAAAAAAAAGTAGAGAAGCCAAATATTATATTTATTATGAGTGAAGCATTTTGGGATCCAACAAAATTAACGAATCTTTCATTTAGCGAAGATCCAGTGCCGAATTTACATCGTTATACAGAGAATTTCCCAGGGGGACAAACGATAGCTCCTACATTTGGAGGGAATACAGCGAATACAGAATTTGAAGCATTAACGAGTTACTCGATGAGTCTTTTAATGCCTGGTTCTATACCATATCAACAAGCTGTTCCAAGTCAAAAAGAGATTCCATCTATTGCAAGTGAGTTGAAGAAACAAGGGTATTATGCAAGTGCAATTCATGCTTTTAACCGATCGTTTTATAAACGGGAAGATGTATATAAAACATTAGGATTTGATAAATTTAATGCAGAAGACACGATGAAAAATAAAGAAGTAGTTGGAGATAATATTGGTGATTTATCTATGAGTAAAGAAATAATAGATGAATTAAAAAAGAGAAAACAACCTACGTTTATTCATGCGGTTACGATGCAAAATCATTTTCCATATAAACCAAATATGTTTGGGGAAAATAAAATAGAAATTAGTGGATTAACAGAAGAGGAATCAAAGGCAGAATTAGAAGCATATACAGAAGGAGTAAGACTGTCGGATGAAGCGTTGCAATATTTAATGGAGCAGCTTAACGATTTAGACAGGCCTACTTTATTAGTCTTCTTTGGAGATCATTTACCTATGTTAGGAACTAATAAATCTATTTATAAAGAAGCAGGATATATAGAAAATGAAGAGACGGTAAGAGAAAGATTAATTATGTCAGAAACACCATTGTTAATGTATGCAAACTTTGATTTGCCAAATGACAATTTAGGTTTAGTAAGTCCAATTTATTTTTCTAATCTTGTTTTTGATTATGCAGGACTAAATCAATCACCGTTTTATCAATTTTTATCGGAAATGCATAAAGAAATACCGGTTCTTAGAGATGAGTTAAAGGTTAATAAAGATGGGGAAGAGATAACAGATTTAACAAAGAAACAAAAAGAAATGTTAGAGCAATATAAAATGATTCAATATGATTTACTTGCTGGAAAGCAGTATAGTAAAGATATACTTTTTAAATAGAACAAACAAAAAGAACTTGTATAACGATACAAGTTCTTTTTGTTTATAGTATTTAACGGGGTAACCAGACAAGCTGGGTTTAGGGAGTATTACCTGTACATTTAGTATAAATGTACAGGTAATCGTTTTATTGATTGATTTGTGAGAAATATGTGAATTTTTTTCGGAAACTGCATTCCTATTACACGATTTAGCATAGATTTTTTATGAATTCAAAAATTTTATAAGTTCTTCATTTAATTCATCCGCTTGATCGATTGGAGAGCCGTGACCGCTATTTGAAAGAGGGTGTAACTGAGAATTTTTAATCCGCTTTTGCGTAAGTTCAGCGCTTTTGTGTGGGATAAGTTGATCGTGAACACCGTGGAATATTTTTGTTGGGACGTTAATTTTACTTAAATCTTTCGTTACGTCTTCCTTTGCGGCTGCTTGCAATATTTTGATGAGAGCGTAGGAAGCAGACTGCATACCGAGGTAAGAAAACCATTCTAACGTAGCAGACCCTAAATTTCTATTGAAAAATGATAAAGACACATCATTTAAAAATTTTGGCATATTGGCATACATTTGATTAATAAGGGTATCTGCTTGTTCTTTTGGGACACCATAGGGAGATTCTTCATTTTTAACGAAAGAGGGGGAAACGGCATCGACTAATACAAGTTTAGAAATACGATGGCCATTATAGCGAGACATGTACCGAATAGAAAGAGCACCACCTACTGAAAAACCGACTAATGTAGCATTTTCGACTTGAAGTGCTTCTAGAACAATGGCGATATCGTCTGCTAAACGATCGTATGTGTAGCCAGTCCACGGTTTATCAGATTGCCCGTTCCCGCGTATATCCATAGCGATGCAGCGGAAACCGTGCTGTGGTAACACATTGAGTTGATATTGGTACATTTGATGATTTAAAGGCCAGCCATGGACGAAGAAAACAGTTTTACTACCGGGTCCGGGATTAACGTCTTGCACAAAAATATGAACATCTTTCTCGACGGTAACAAACATAAATCATCCCCCTATTCTATTCATATGCTCTATCCCAAAAGCGTTGTTATGCTTTTTTATTTTTTTGCACCCATAATATAAGTATTATTGTTCATAGCTTTTATGCGTATATATAGTCTGAAGATGATGTGTTTTATTGGAATGATTTCCCTCAAATGTTCGATTTATCTTTGTTTGTCTATGAAAATCATTTATTATAATAAATGGTATTCTTCGAGATATTATTTTGAAGGGGTGTTGAAGTGAAAGGAAGTTTTCTATCATATAAAGAAGAAGAAAGGAATGCAAAAATTTTTTTATGGGTGCTGTATGGCATTGTTGTTTCATACCAAATTTTCTACGCAATCGTATTAGAGAATAAATCGCTAACCGATAAGGGACATAGCATACTATGGCAATTTATTTGCGGAACTGCAATACTCGGTGTGAATGTATATTTAATAAAAAAAGAGAAAGCGAACCTTGTTAAATATGCATGTGTATTTGCATACATAGGAATAGAAATCGTTAATATACTTTCGTATATGCTTTATAATGAGGCGGCATTTGATGGAGTAAATATAATAGAAATTATTTTCATCTTCTTTGTACCTATATTTTTAAATAAAAAATATTTTGTGTTTGTACTTTCGACAATTGTAGGGAAATATGTTATTTATTTATTTGTATTAAAGGAAGTAAAAGGGTTTATGTTCCTCATTATGTATACACTCGTATTAATAGCGGCATACATCATTTTAAATCGATTTATACAATACCTTTCAGCGGTAAAGGAAAGTATTAAGATTGCTAGTGAATCACAAAAATTAGCAGTAATCGGCAAAATGGCAGCGACAGTGGGACATGAAATTAAAAATCCACTTGCTTCATTAAAAGGGTTTACGCAATTACAACGAGAGAAGCATGGGGAGGACCCTATTTACAAACAGATGATTTTTGAAATAGAAAATATGAATAATATGATAAGTGAGTTAATGGAAGTTACTACATGTAAACCTTCTGTTTATAAGAAACATAATATAGGTGAAATTGCATTACAAGCAGTAACAATTGTTCGCGAAAAAATGAATGAATCTAGCGTCCAGTTTATTTCTAATGTGGAAGAGAATACGATAGAAGTTGAATGTGATGAGCGGAAAATAAGAGGAGTCTTTCTATATGTCATAAAAAATGCTCTGGAGGCAATGGAGCAAGGTGGCACATTAGAGTTACGGTTAGAAAACAAAGGTCAAGATTATGTAATGCTAAGTGTAATTGATAATGGTTACGGTATTAAGAAAGAAAATTTAGCTCGTGTTAAAGAGGCCTTTTATACAACGAAACAAGATAAAATTGGCCTAGGACTTACGGTAGCGAATCGGCTTGTTACTGAGCAGCATCTTGGTGAATTACATATTTCAAGTGAAAGAGATATTGGAACTAGAATAGATATTATGCTCCCGAAGCAACGTAGAAATAATGAAATCCAAGAGGGAGAAAAGCTAGGAGTTACGATATGAATAAAGACGATATATTTAAAAATGAAGAAATGAAGGCACTGAAAATATTTTTAAGTTTATTTTTCATTATATTTTTTGTATACGATCTTGCCTACGAATTTATTGTACCTTTAATAGGAGGAGAGCAAGAAGGAGTAGGACAATTTGAAGATGGTTTAGGTTTATGGCTCTATTTTCTAATGGTGATTTTGTTTTGTATTGGAGTATACTTCATGAAATGGAAGAATCCATTTGCAGTGAAATATATTATTCTAATTGGATATAACCTATTAGATTTTATCCATAATTTTATGATTTACTACGGTAGTGATGCTGAGTTCGATGGTGGGAATATAGTAGAAGGATTTTTTATTTTATTTGCCCCACTCTTTGTGAACAAAAGGTATTTTTGGTTAGTTACTGGTATACTTGTTGGGAAATACGCCCTTATAGGAATCATTATTCACTCGTCACTCGTTTTAATCCCGATGGCATTATATAGCGTATTTACTATCATATGTTGGATTATGTTTTTAAGGTTTCAATCTTACGTTCGTACGCTTGAGATGATGGATAAAGAAATACAACAAACAGAAAAGCTAGCAACTGTTGGGAAAATGGCTACAGTTATTGGGTACAAAATTAGAAGACCTCTAGCTAATTTAGATAAATTTGTTAATAAGCAAGCGATTAAATATCCAGAGGATAAAATATATAGTGATATTATGAAACAAGAAGTAGAACGAATTCATACAATCGCTACAGAACTTAGTGGATTTGAGAAATCTAAATCACTAGAATCAGAAGTTCATAATATAGAAGAAATTATCGCTTATGTTATCCGAGTTATGGGGAAGCCTGCTTTAAATCAAGGAGTGCACATACAAGGTATTTATAGTAAAGACATACCATCGATTACATGTGATGAAAAACGATTAAAGCAAGTATTTTTTAATTTAATTAAAAATGCGATTGAAGCAATGTCAGTTGGCGGAACGATTACGATTAAAGTGACTGTAGAAGATGCAATCATTGTTCAAGTTAAGGATGAAGGGTGCGGCATCCCAAAAGATAAAATTCCGAAGCTAAATGAAGCTTTTTACACAACGAAAGAAACAGGAACAGGTTTAGGTTTAGTAGTCACAGAAAAAATTATTAAAGACCACAACGGTAAAATGAGTTTTGAAAGTGAAGTTGGAGTTGGAACTACGGTGAAGGTTATATTGCCGATATCATGAAAAATTATTTTTAAAAAGGAGATCACTTATTTGGGAGTGATCTCTTTTTTTTGTGAAGAAAAATTTGAAAGTGTTTATACTATTGGCGCATTATATAATTGATAATCCAAAAGATGGGTATTTTTATAATGATAATATATAGTGAATTTGTCTGTTATTTGTTTTAATCTATTTGTATTTCTATTTGTTGGCCCAAATTATTGGGGCTTTTTTTGTTAAATAAATTACTTTTAAGAGGGAACTAAATATCAATGATTAGAAAAATAGAATATACAGCACTGGCAGTAATCCCAGGGGTAATATAAAGGGATATAGCATCTCCTCTTGAAACTGGGTTTCCAGTTGTAATGCTAGTCAAAGTTACAGTAGCGGGACCTACAGATGAAGTAGGATTAAATACTTGAATTTGCCCCGATCCAGTAATTTTGTCAGTAGTAGACTACTTATTTTGAAAATCTAGTATTTAATGAGATGAGAAAATCATCTATTTTCTTAATAAAATAATCTGGTTGCACAGTAAATGTAGCAGATTGATAGTTTGGTAACCATTGTACGCCAATCGTTCGTACATCTGCCTGTTGTCCAGCAAGTATGTCAGCATCACTATCCCAAATAAAAATTGCTTCGTTTGCATTTACATTTAATGTATTTAATACAAGAAGAATACCTTCAGGATCAGGTTTTGGCTTCGTTACATCATCTCCAGCTACTATACAGTCGAAGAAAGAAACTAATCCTAATGCTTTTAGAGAAATATCCAGGCTTCTTCTTGCTTTTCCAGTTACGACAGCTAACTGAAACCCTTGTTTTTTTAAATGTATTAAAAGGTTTACTATTTCATGATTTCGCTCTACGTAATCATGATGCTTTTCTTCATAACATTCATAGTATCTTTCAACTGCTACTTCTTTTTCTTCAGAGAGTAAGTTCTCATGAATAATACCAACTTCACTTGGACCAAACATAGAAAGAATCTCTGCTTCAGTAATTTCTTTATTATCAAATTGCCAAAAAACGTTTTGAAACGAGTAATAACATAAAGGTAAAGTATCAGCTAGTGTGCCATCAAAATCAAAAATAATTGTACGTAGCATTTTCTCACTCCTGTTTTAAGTTGTTTCAAGGTTTATTTAAGGGTTTTTGTTGTGATATACTTAAAATAGCTTAAAAGTACTTAAAAGTAAATGAAAATGGGTGAGAGTATGAATCAAGAGGAACGTTTAATAAAAATAATGGAGTATTTGAATGAACATAGGACGATGAGTTTGAAGATAATGTGTGAGCTATTTCAAGTCTCCAGAGATACAGCAAGAAGAGATATTGTAAAGTTAACAAATGAAACAACAATAGTACGAACCCATGGTGGTGTAGCTTTATCATCTTTCCACCATAAAATATCGGATTATGTAAATCGTGAGGAAAAAGAAATTGAATATAAGGTATCTATTGGAAAGCGAGCTGCTTCTTTTGTAGGAGATAATGAAGTGATTTATCTTGATGTTTCAACAACTGTTAACTGTATGGCTTCATTTTTGACAGCAAGTAATATAACGGTTGTTACAAATTCAATTGATACAGTAAATCATTTAATGGATATGGAGAATGTAAATATTCATATTTTGGGTGGAGAATTAAATAAACACTCACGTTATATGACGGGTTTTTCTGCAATGGAGAAACTAAAAGATTATCATTTTGATAAAGTTTTTATTGGATCACCCGGTCTTACAGAAGATGGTGTCTATTATGCGTATGAGGAAGATATTCATTTTAAGCGTCAAATTGTTAAACAAACAAATGAAGTGTTTTTACTTGCCGATGAGACAAAAATGAATCAACGTCAAAACTTTAAGGCGCTGTCATTAGAATCGATAGATACAATTATTACGAATGATGTTATTCCTGGCGATTTAGAAAGAGTAGTGAAAGAATATGGAATTGAGCTAATCGTTGGAGTGAAGTAAAGGGGGACGTAAAAATGAAGGGGATTATATTTGATATTGACGGAACGATGTTAGATACGGAAAAAGCAGTTTTATATTCATTACAGAGAACGTTGCGAGATGAAGGGATGAATTATTCATTAGAAAAGCTACATTTTGCATTAGGTATTCCTGGTATGGCTGCGTTACAAGAAATCGGTGTGGAAAATATGAAAGCAGTTCATGAGAAATGGATACGTAATATGGCAGATTTTAAGAATGAAATTACAGTATTTAAAGGAATTGCAGAAGTGATTGAAATAGTATCTTCATATAAGATTCGAACAGGTATTGTGACTTCAAAAACACGTCAAGAGTTTATCGATGATTTCCAGCCATTTGGATTACATTCATATTTTGAACACTCTATTTGTGTGGAAGATACAATGAAACATAAACCACATCCAGAGCCACTTGTGACATGTCTAAAAAGATTGAATATAGATGCACAAGAAGCGATATACATAGGTGACTCAGTATATGACTTACAATGCGCAAAACAAGCGGGAGCAAAATTTGGTTTAGCCTTGTGGGGAGCAAAGACAAGGAAAGGATTCGAAGAGGCTGATTATATTTTTCAAATGCCTCATGAAATTTTAAGTTTAGTAAAAAGAGATAGCTAATTTAGCTATCTCTTTAAAAGTTTATAACCACCATTTCTCCTGTGGAACCAAAGTAACATCCACTTCAAAATTCTCTTTAAACCAATCATACATCGATGTCTCTTTCACTAAATATTCAGAGGCAGAGTGTGATACACCGATGAGTGACATATTCGTTTCTTTTACGTAATCCATAATGAGCGAGTATTTATGTTTGCCGTAATTATTGTCGATATGGCAATGGATTTCCCCAGTAATATATGCTTCAGCGCCTTTTGCTTCTGCTTCTTTCATGAGAGAAACGACATCACCACATCCCGCAATAATTGCAATTTTTTTGATAGAATCATGTTGTTTACCTTCGAAGTCTGTGTAAGGAATATGGAAGAGATTTTTGAGACGCTTTTGGAGTGCTTCTGTGGATGTTTCATCTATTTCACAAATAAGGCCAACTGGCTCTTGTTCTGGACCTTCATATGCAAAGCCGTCAACTACATGAGCATGTAAGGATTTTGCAATTGAAATGCTCGTTCCATGCGTTTGATGAACATCCATTGGTCCGTGACATGTATATATAGAAAGTTGTTTTTCTTTTATCGCTTGCAAATATTTTTCAGGTATTGGAATAAAACCACGACCTGATTTTCCAAGCGGATCACCGCATTCCATTACAAGTGGGTGGTGCATAAAAAGTAAATCACCAGATGTGGATTGTGAAATGAATGTTTCAAGAACGTCATTTTTAGGAAAAACAGCTAAAAATACTTTATTTACAGTTTCAGCTCCTCGTATCATAAGGCCGTTAAATAGCTCTATAAAATTGGCTTCAAAAAATTTTTGCCATGGAAATGGGATAGGATCATATACGGCCGGGATAAATCGACTAAAGGCACTGTCTTTTCCGTATTTCTCTATTTGGAATAAATGATTGAGTGATTGTTCTATTTCTTTTAAAGCTGGCATGTTATGTTATCCTCCTTGAACTAATTAGATGTTTTTGTTCTTCACAGCGAAATAAGAAGCGGTTAGGAAACCAATAAAACCTAAAATCCAACCAATAGAAGGAGAATAGGGAAATATGTGTTGTAATACCATTCCGCTAGAAATAAAAAAGCTACCGAGTAGACCTAAGAAGATGGGGTATCGCAGTAAGTTGAACATAGTGATACAAAACCTCCTTTATCATATTTATTAGTCTTAATTTTCAGTATACTTTCTTTTAGAAAAATAGTGGTACAATATATGAAGGATACGAGAAGAGAGGATGAAGATTAACGTATGTACGTTACTGTAACAGAAGCAGCATATAAAAAGATTATGGATACGATTCCAAACGAAGCGAAATATATAAAGTTATTTTACGATAATGAAGGTTGCGGTTGTGTAATGAGCGGAATTATCGATTTAGTAGCTGTAGCAGAAAAAGATGAGCGCGATGTGGATATCGAATCTAGCACAATGAAATTTATCGCAGATCGCACAAAGCTTGTATTTATGGACGATAAGTTAACAGTTGATTGGCATGAAGGTGGAGGAACTTTTCAGCTGAAGAGTCCGAGCCAATTTTATAATCCGAATATGAAGTTACATGTTCGAGTGTAAGTAAGGAAAGGTGGTTCCAAAATGTATTTTGGAACCACCTTTTTATTGTATAAGTCGCTATTATTGTTGTTTTTTGTTGATAAGTCGATATATTTAAAAAATCGCCGATATAATTTCATGTACCAAACAACGCACCCCTCTCCAGACAATACAAAGATTTTTTCACATAATGAAATGTACATGTGATTGAATTTTCTGTATAATTTTATTTGCGGAGGGGATACGCATGAGAAAATGGGGGATGGAGTTATTAATTTTAAGTGTCGTTATTATTTGGGGGATTAATTTTACGATTGCTAAATATGGACTGTTAGAATTTACAGCAATTGAGTTTACTGCACTTCGGATGATATCGGCGGCACCGCTTATGTTACTCCTTACATTTTTTATTGAAAAGTCGGTTTATATGGAACGAAAGGATATACCTAGATTAATCATCGTTAGCGTTGTAGGTATTGTACTGTATCAAACGTTATTTATGGAAACTGTCAAATATACGTCCGCTACAAATGCCTCTTTACTCATTTCTATTTCACCTATTTTTACAACTGTATTTGCTATTTTTTTGAAACAAGAAAAGTTTTCTTCTCGAAAGCTCATCGGTTCTATAATTGCCTTTGGTGGTGCTGCATTAGTTTTAGTAGCAGGGCATTCACTTGCTAGTTCGTTTTACGGGAATGGGATCGGACTCATTACATCAATATGCTGGGGACTTTATCCTGTTTTAGCAAGTCCATTAATTAAAAAATATTCAGCACTACGTGTTACCGCATGGTCAGCCTTAGTTGGCGCGATTCCGCTTTTATTTTTAAGTGGACCATATGTATTTATAATGCCATTTCACATTACACACGGAATGACACTATTCGCCTTACTATATTCTGTTTTCTTTGTAACAGTATTTGGTTTAGTCATGTGGTATGTTGGTGTTCAAAAAATTGGCGCATCACATACGATGGTATATATGTATATAACGCCGCTTGTAGCTGTTTTATTTGCAGCTGTATGGGCAAATGAATATGTATCGTTTCAACAAATAATCGGTGGAATTATTATTTTCTTCGGTCTATGGTTTGTGAAATCGGAGAAAGTAAATGTACATTCTGCTGCGGGGGAACCTATATCAAAATAGGAAAACAGATCATCTATGATCTGCTTTCCTATTTTTTTATTTTTGGTAAGAAGATGAGAAATAAGATAGCAGTAATAAGTGGAATTAAGTTTAAAAATGGAATACGGAAGAGTGTGATAAGAATAATACCTGGAAGAAGAACACCGAGGACAGCGTAGAAAATACTATGATTTTTCGTGTACCAATACAATGAAAGTCCAATAAGTGCAGGGATAATAAGGTGAATGAGAGCCATTAAAAAATAAATCATTAGACGCCCCCTTTATTTGTGTACTTATTACATCATATCCGTATGTTCATAGATTGATATCAATTTTCTCATAAATGGACGAAAAATGTTTGAAAAAACTTCACAAATTATGAGGATATGATGTTTGAAATCTTGTATAATATTATTTCCTAAAAATATTTAAACAACATAAACGTACTGTTTATGTTGTTTTTAATTTGAGTGAAATGGATGTAAGCAGTATAAACTGGAAAGAAATTTTTTGTTGGATAGATAAAGTGAAACTTTAATCAGTGGGGGTTTTGTTCATCCCCCACTGATTATTAGTTGAACCAATCGGGCTTTTACGGGCAGTTGATCCCCCACCTAACTTCTTTGCTTCCGCTGAATTTTGAGGTGAGGGTCTTACTGCCCGTTAATGCGGGATAAAAATTACTGAAGAGGAGAACAGCATGATTAGTATGTCATTAAGATCATTTAAAATTCAATCGTATTATTTACTAGGTTTTCTTTTGCTAGGATGGATGTTAACACCGTTTTCAGCTCATTTTCTAGGTGCTGGAATTGGACTTATCGTAAGTATGTATTGTGTTTGGCTTTTAGGGAGACGAATTGAGAAGCTTGGAGATAGTATCGTAAAGAAAACGAAAGCACCGACGCTCGGTATGTTTAATCGTTTTGCAGCTGCCATTTTGGGCGCTGTTATTATGTACGAAATTGAGCACCACATGGTTATGTGGGCATTTGCAGTAGGGATTCTGGGTGGTTATTTCTTAATCGTTGTGAATTTAGGCTACTATAGTATGAAAGATGAGGAAGAATTAACAAAGAGATAAAAAGATAAAAAGCCTCTTTTTAGATGGAATAGAGGGTCCGGCGAGGGGTAGTTACAATAGGAAGCATAATTTTGCATAAAATACAGGTTTCTGCTTCCTATAAGTTAACATGAAATCACGTATTAGTATGACTCTTATGTTCTTTAAAAAAGGTGGATATAATACAACAAATTATTCCGGTAATTAGAATAATATATTTTATCGTTTCACTTGTATGCTCAAATAAATTAACATTAAGCATCACAAGTCCCCAAAACATTTGGATCGCTCCGTAACTGAATAAAATTTTTCCTGTACGAGAAAAATTTTTCATAGGCCTCATCCTTTCCTGCATATGTAAATTGTATCATAAAAAAATAATAATGAATGATTATAAAATGAATTTTCTGTAATTTTGCGAACTAAGTCATAGATGAAGAGATAAGATATAGAAAGAAGCTTACGTTAAAAACGTAAGCTTCTTTTTTATGTAAGTGTGTATAACCGTTAAGCCGCATTGGGTTTTGTCGGTGAGTACGCGGAACTTTACGGTTACACGACACTTATTCATATGAGTAAAAGGGGTATTCCAACAGAAAGTTTGTACTTAAGCGATTGGACCGCCTAAGTTAATAATATCTTCAGAAACGCTGTCGAACTTTTTGAAGTTCTCTTTGAATTCGCTCGCAAGCTCGATTGCTTTCGCTTTGTAAGCAGCTTTATCAGCCCAAGTTTGTTCAGGCATTAACACTTCGTCAGGTACACCTGGTACGTGAAGTGGAACTTCAAGACCGAAGATGTCATGTTTAGCTGTTTCAGTTTTCGCAAGTTCGCCGCTTAATGCAGCTTGAATCATTGCACGAGTGTAACCTAAGTTCATACGTTTACCAATGCCGTATTCGCCACCAGTCCAGCCAGTGTTTACTAAGAATACTTTCGCATCGTGTTTCTCGATTTTTTCACCAAGCATTTCAGCATAGCGAGATGCATCAAGTGGTAAGAATGGTGAACCGAAGCAAGTTGAGAATGTTGCTTGCGGAGATGTAACGCCGCGCTCTGTTCCTGCTAGTTTACTAGTGTAACCACTTAAGAAATGATACATAGCTTGTTCTTTTGATAACTTACTGATTGGAGGCAATACGCCAGATGCATCAGCAGTTAAGAAAATGATTGTATTTGGGTGTCCAGCAACACTTGGCAGTACGATATTGTCAATCGCATGCATAGGGTATGCAGCACGAGTATTTTCTGTTAAAGTAGTATCGTTATAGTCTGCGATACGCGTTTGGTTATTAATGATAACGTTTTCTAAAACAGATCCAAATTTGATTGCATCGAAAATTTGTGGTTCTTTCTCGTGAGAAAGGTTTACACATTTTGCGTAGCAACCGCCTTCAATATTGAATACACCGTTATCAGACCAACCATGCTCATCATCACCGATTAATTTGCGATGTGGATCAGCAGATAATGTTGTTTTACCTGTTCCAGATAAACCGAAGAATAGTGCTACATCACCTTCTTCACCTACGTTTGCAGAGCAATGCATAGACAGAATATCTTGTTCAGGTAGTAAGAAGTTCATAATAGAGAAGATTGATTTTTTCATTTCTCCAGCGTATTCTGTACCACCAATTAGTACGATACGTTTTTCGAATGAAACCATAATGAATGCTTCAGAGTTTGTACCGTCAACAGCTGGATCAGCTTTGAAATTCGGTGCAGAAACAATTGTGAACTCTGATTCATGAGTTGTTAATTCTTCTTCAGTTGGACGAATGAATAATTGATGTACAAATAAATTGTGCCATGCATATTCGTTAATAACTTGAATTGGTAGGCGGTAATTGCGGTCAGCGCCTGCAAATCCATTGAAGATGAATAACTCTTCTTTTTCTTTTAAGTATTCTAAAACTTTAGTGTATAATTTATTAAAATGTTCTTCAGAAATCGGTTGATTCACTGCTCCCCAAGCAATTTTGTCAGCAACCGATGCTTCTTTCACAATAAATTTATCTTTAGGAGAACGTCCTGTATATTTTCCTGTTGAAGCAGAAACGGCACCAGTAGAAGTTAATTTCCCTTCATTTCGCATTAATACTTTTTCCACTAATTGCGGAACACTTAGTTGAATCTGTGCATTGCTTCCGTTCAATAATTCGTGTAAACCAATTTGGACATTCACAGTACTCATATTTATATACCATCCTTTTCATTTAATGAAATATTTCTCGTAATCCCCAACAAGAGTATAACACAATTATATAAATAATGTATACTATTTATTTCTTTTTGTTTGTGTGAATGTATTATTTCCTTATTAATATTTCATTCTAGGCGTATTCAGAAAAACTTTCAGGAAAATGTGAATATTAATTGACAAATGAATATCATTTCTTTAGTATAGGTTGGGACGGATACTCTCTTATCCCGAGCTGGCGGAGGGACAGGCCCGATGAAGCCCAGCAACCTCACTTGTAGTGGTAAATACAGGTGAATAGGTGCTAAAACCTGTGCGAGGCTAACGGTCTCGAACGATAAGAGCAAAGGGCAAAAAGCAGTATGCAAGTAGCAAATTAAACCTTTCCTCTATGTAAAGTAGGAAAGGTTTTTCTGTATGCTTGTGTGGGAGAATAAATGTATGTCGCAGTTTGTGGCAAATTAAGGATGAGTTCCGTACAATATATACAATTACTGTAGGGAGGTTTACCACATGACAAAAAAACGTCATCTGTTCACATCTGAGTCTGTAACTGAAGGACATCCAGATAAAATTTGTGACCAAATTTCTGATTCAATTTTAGATGCGATCTTATCAAAGGACGCAAATGCACGTGTAGCTTGTGAAACAACTGTAACAACTGGTTTAGTATTGGTAGCGGGGGAAATTACGACTTCTACTTACGTAGATATTCCAAAAATCGTTCGTGAAACAATTCAAGGCATTGGTTACACACGCGCAAAATACGGATTCGATGCAGAAACTTGTGCAGTTTTAACATCTATCGATGAGCAATCTGCTGACATCGCTATGGGTGTTGACCAAGCGCTAGAAGCACGCGAAGGTCTAATGACTGACGCTGAGATTGAGGCAATTGGTGCGGGAGACCAAGGTTTAATGTTTGGCTTCGCATGTAATGAAACACAAGAATTAATGCCACTTCCAATCTCGCTTGCTCACAAATTAGCTCGCCGTTTAACTGAAGTACGTAAAGATGACACATTATCATACTTACGTCCGGATGGAAAAACGCAAGTTACAGTTGAGTATGATGAAAATGGTAAACCTGTACGTGTAGATACAATCGTAATTTCTACACAGCATCATCCAGATGTTACATGGGAAGAAATCGATCGCGATTTAAAAGAGCATGTAATTAAAGCTGTAGTTCCAGCAGAATTAATGGATGGAGAAACGAAATTCTTCATTAACCCAACTGGCCGCTTCGTAATTGGTGGACCACAAGGTGATGCTGGTTTAACAGGACGTAAAATCATCGTTGATACTTACGGTGGATACGCTCGCCACGGTGGCGGTGCATTCTCTGGTAAAGATGCAACGAAAGTTGACCGTTCTGCAGCATATGCAGCTCGTTATGTTGCGAAAAACATCGTAGCAGCTGGTCTTGCTGACAAAGCAGAAGTACAACTTGCATACGCAATTGGTGTAGCACAACCAGTATCAATTTCAGTTGATACATTCGGGACTGGTAAAGTATCTGAAGACGTACTAGTAGAACTAGTTCGTAACAACTTCGATCTTCGCCCAGCTGGTATTATTAAAATGCTAGACTTACGTCGCCCAATTTATAAACAAACAGCAGCTTACGGCCACTTCGGACGTACTGATGTAGACCTAACATGGGAACGTACAGACAAAGCTGCAGCTTTAAAAGAGCAAGCTGGTCTATAATATATGAAAAAAAGCTTTGCGCCGTGAGCGCAAAGCTTTTTTTATTTCGTTTTACTTACAATTTGAATGCATGAGCTACAATATACTTTGCCGTCTAGCTCAATATACTTTTTCATATTCGTCATGCCACTTGCCGGAAAAGGCATATGAACCCATGCCTTTTCATACGTTTGTATTTCTTTTTCACATGATTTGCAAAGGATTGGTTTCTTCTGGAACATATGTAATCAACCTTTCATTTGACGTGCTTTACCCGCGCAAAAGGCACTGCTTAGTAAAAATAGTGTTGCGAATATAATGCTTACTAATATAGCGTATGGAATTGCGCCTTTTAGAGAAAAGCCAATAGTAATGGAAGCGATGAATAAGAGGATGAATGTTGTTGTTAATTTTTTATAAAGTTCCATAATATGTAGACCTCCTTATTTAGAGATAGAACGTTTAAAAATAAAATCTATTATATAGGCAAGTACGAGAAGAATTAATGTGCTAGTCAAATAGTAACGAATACCACCATCAGGCATAAGCACATACAATTTTAAAAAGTTAATATCGAACCCGTAAGCGATACATTGAAAAAGGGATAATATAATTAGGAATGGTATAATGGGTACGGATCGTTTCATATTTTGAATCATGTAAAGCTCCTTTATATGGATAAACATACTTATATTGTATCATGTTGCATTCTTTGCTTCATACATAATTTTACAATAATATGAAAGGAAAGATGAAAAATGAGTGTTAATGAACATAAAAAACAAGCACCAAAAGAAGTGCGTTGTAAGATTGTGACGATTTCCGATACACGTACAAAAGAGACAGATAAGAGCGGACAACTATTACATGAATTGTTAAAAGAGGCAGGGCATACAGTGACCTCTTATGAAATTGTAAAAGATGATAAAGAAAGTATTCAGCAAGCAGTGTTAGCTGGTTATCATAGAGAAGATGTTGATGTCGTGTTAACAAATGGCGGAACTGGTATTACGAAGCGTGATGTGACGATTGAAGCAGTATCAGCGTTATTACATAAAGAAATTGTTGGGTTTGGTGAGTTGTTCCGCATGATTAGTTATTTAGAAGATATCGGAAGCAGCGCAATGTTAAGTAGAGCGATTGGTGGTACAATTGGGCGCAAAGTAGTTTTCTCGATGCCAGGATCGAGCGGAGCAGTTCGCCTTGCGATGAATAAATTAATTTTACCGGAATTAGGTCATATTACATTTGAGCTGCATCGCCAATGAGTAAATGGGCTGGAATTGTATTAGCGGGCGGTATGTCGAGTAGATTCGGTGAGCCGAAAGCGTTAGCGAGCTGGCAAGGGAGTACGTTTATTGAGCATATTTTGAAAGTGATGACAAGGACGCTCCAAGAGGTTGTAGTCATTAGTCATTCTGATATAAAAGAGCGAGTAGAGCAACTCGTACAAGTTCCTGTTATAGAAGATATTCCGCACTATAAAGGAAACGGACCACTTGCTGGGATTGTATCAGGAATGGAATATATAGAAGCAGATTGGTACGCTATTATGCCTTGCGATGCACCAAACGTTTCGCCAGAGTGGTTTACCATTTTACTAGAGCAAACGAGTAATGAATATGATGCGGTTGTACCTGTTATTAATGGAAGAAAACAACCGTTACTTGCAGCGTATCATAACCGTGTGAAAGAAAAGATTTATGCTTTGCTTCAGGAAGAAAAAAGAAGTGTGGGCCAGCTTTTATCACAATGTAATGTAAAGTATGTTGCTGGAGAAGATGTACAAGCGCATGCGGATTGGTTTATAAATGTGAATACGAAAGAAGAATATGTGCAGGCTCAAAAAAACCTTTCAAATGAATGAAAGGTTTTTTGGTATACAGAAATTGGGGAACAATTACTGTATAAAGGTATGTGAGTAAGTTGATTTTAAGGGGAATTCTTAAAATCACTATACAGTTAAAATACTATATAACCATATATTAATTTTATGGGTTTTTATTACAAGTCTGTTTAGTTATGTTTATTTTTGGTATAATGAATATAGAAATAAGACAATATTTAACCTTATGTATCATTTATGAAACTAAAATTTATAACTGTGTAATAAACTCCCTTCGTCTAGTTGAAGGGAGCTCTTCTGTTTAAGCGAGTAATTCTGATGCGGTGTTCTGAAGGACGGTTTCGTATTGGTCAAGTAACCCACGGAAAATCTCATCCCAGCTTTTTGTTTTAGCATAAGATGAAGCCGCTATGCTCATTTGCATAAGTTGCTCTTCATTTCGCAATAAAGAATGGATGGATGATAGAAATGAATCCGCATGTTTGGGCGGGCAAAGAACTCCTGTCTGTCCATCCGTAATAATATTTTTAACCCCGCCACTATTTGCACCGATGACAGGTGTACCGCATGCAAGTGATTCGAGTACGACATTTCCGAACGTTTCAGTAGCGGATGGAAATACCATGATGTTAGAACAAGCATATGCTTCAGCTAAATCCTTACCTTGTAAATATCCAGTAAAAGTGACATTTGTATTCGGAACAACTTCACGTAAATTTATTGCTAGAGGACCGTCTCCTGCAATGAGCCAATGAATATCGTTTCGAGTATGCGCTGTTTTCGCGATAAGGTGTTGTAACGTATCAATATCTTTTTCAGGGGCAAGCCGTCCAACATAGGAAAGGACATACTTCGCTGTAATATTATATTTTTTTCGGAATAGGTCTGTATTGTAAGATGGATGAAAGAGTGTGCAATCTACACCACGTCCCCATATGGAGAGGGCCTGAAAGCCTTTATTTTTTAGTTGGTGTAACGTTTCAAAGGAAGGAACGAAATTTTTTTGCATATGGCTATGAAACCATTTTAAATAGTTCCAAAGCATGTTAGAGAGAAATTCGATTTTGTAATAGCGTAAATAAGCATCGAAATCAGTATGATAAGAACCGACAACTGGGATGTTTAACTTTTTTGCATAATACAATCCACAAAGTCCCATGTTGAAAGGTGTAGCAATGTGAATAATGTCAGGTTTAAAGGAAAGAAGTTCTCGTTTAATGCGCGGAGTAGGAAAAGAAAAGCGGCATTCTGGATATAATATTGTTAACGGAATACTTCTCATCTTGTTCACATTAGCTACGAAATTATCTTCAGCTGTATGCTGAGGGGCGAAAACAGAATAGGCGATCTTTTCTTTCTGAAAGTAACGTGTTAATCGTTCTAATGTTTTCGCAACTCCGTTAACTTGTGGCGTAAAAGTATCGGTAAAAATGGCGATTCTCATCATATCACTCCTTTATGTGAAAAGTGGGATGAATTGATAAAAAGAGATGATGCCAGAGCAAGTGCCGAGGCACATACCGACGAATACATCAGACGGATAGTGAAGCCCTAAATAAATGCGAGAAATACCAACGCATAATGCTAACGGTAATAGAAAAGCAAATATGCTTGGATTATAGCAAATAAATGGAACAAGGACAGAGAAAACGGCTGTTGTATGACCAGACGGGAAAGAGTGGTCTTTTAATGGATGGACTGGATATTTCGCATCCTGAATTGTTAAATAAGGGCGTTTTCGCGGATACCATCTTTTTAATATTTGTACAGGAATATGGCTAATTGCTAAAGAAATAGCAGTTGCGATTGCAGCTTGATGCAAAGTCCCTTTTGCAAAAATTAAAAAGAAAAGTGTGAGTGCGATTGAGAAAGTAGCACCACCGATATGAGTAATATTGCTGAAAAAGATATTTAATGTTTTTTGATCAAAGTATCGGTTAATTCCTTTGAAAATGTAACATTCTATTTTATACAGTCCACTGACCTTCATGAAAATTCTCCTCCCTCGTTTACATATATATGGAGATATTAGCTTTTATTTTAATAAGATTTTATTGAGGGAGTAATAATGTTTTGTAAAGAAAAAGTTAGTTTTTATCCCGCTTTAATGGGCAGTAAGACCCCCACCTCAAAATTCAGCGAAAGCAAAGAAGTTAGGTGGGGGATCAACTGCCCATTAAAGTCCGATTGGTGAGGGCTAATAATCAGTGGGGGATGAAGAAAACCCCCACTGATTAAAGTTTCACTTTATATAAAAAGCTGCCACTTTAATGGCAGCTGGAAAAGTTACTTCTGTAATGATTTATAATACTGGCCTTTTTCAACATATTGTGTGCGAATTCGCTCCATGTCTTTACGGTCTTCTTCTGTTAATTCACGAACGACTTTAGCTGGTCGACCGAATGCTAATGTGTTTGGCGGGATTTTCTTTCCTTGTGAAACGAGGCTTCCAGCACCGATAAAGGCTCCTTCACCAATTTCAGCACCATCTAATATAATAGATCCCATTCCAATTAAAGCATCTTTTTTAATATGACAGCTATGTAAAATAACTTGATGCCCAATGGTTACGTCGTCTTCTAAAATAAGAGGATACTGTGGGCTTTGGTGAAGTGTACATTGGTCTTGTACATTTACCCGGTTTCCAATGATTGTTGGTGAAACATCACCGCGTATGACTGTATTAAACCAAATACTTGATTCTTCACCAATGGAAACGTCGCCTGTAATCGTAACATAATCAGCGACAAAAGCACTACTCGCAATTTTCGGATTTTTTTCTTTGTAAGGATATATCATGTAAAGTCTTCCTTTCCTAGAGACTAGTTTCAGTGTATCAAATTATGAGAAAGAGTGAAATGGAGGAGGTCCGTATGTGGAATTATGAAGCAGAGGAAGCGAAAGCTGTCGTTGTTATCGTGCACGGCGCAATGGAATATCACGGACGTTATGAAGTCGTTGCGGAAATGTGGAATCATATCGGCTATCACGTCGTGATGGGGGACCTTCCGTCACACGGAACGACTTCAAGAAATAGAGGACATATTGATTCATTTGATGAATACATAGAGGAAGTTAAATTATGGGTGAAAGAGGCAAGAAAGTATAGGTTACCTATTTTTATATTTGGTCATAGTATGGGTGGTCTTATTGTCATTCGTATGATGCAAGAAACGAAGAGAGAAGATGTAGACGGCATTATTTTAAGTTCGCCATGTTTAGGCTTAGTAGCTGGACCTTCAGCACCACTTCAAGCTGCCTCAAAAATATTAAATATTATCGCTCCAAAATTGCAATTTGCAACGAATCTTACAGTGGAAATGTCCACTCGTAATCATGAAGTTAGGGACGCGATGGAGAATGATTCATTGTTCTTGCGCAAAGTATCAGTACGTTGGTATAGTGAATTGATTAAGTCTATCGAAATTGCTCATAAAAAAATAGATGATTTTCCAGATGTTCCGCTCTTGCTAATGCAAGCTTGTGAGGATAAACTTGTAGATAAAATACGTGTCCGCACTTGGTTTGATAATGTTAAAATAAGTGATAAGGCTTTTAAAGAATGGCCGAATTGTTATCACGAGTTATTAAATGAGTATGAGCGTGATGAAATTTTGAATTATATTCAGTCATTTACTGAAATACGCATCAATAACATAATAGAAACAAACAAATAAGTAAATTATTTGTACATCGAATAGAGGAGATGAAGGAAGAAGTGAACGTACCGAGTAATCCCATAACGCTCATGGCGAAAGTATACCGTGATGTGTTTCCGGTAGTACACCATGAGCTAGCGGTGTGGAAAGAGCGTGCCTACCATATTCCGAATGATGAGCTTCATAGTCAGGCAATCGCGAGTATTGAGAATAAAACGTTTCATTGCGAAGGCGGTGGTATTTTAGCACTGTTAGCAAATGAGCACCGAGAGGAATGCATTCGTTTTATCGTAGCGTATCAAACAATCAGCGATTATTTAGATAATTTATGTGACCGCAGTACATCACTTGATCCGAATGATTTTGCCGCACTGCATGAATCTATGTTAATGGCATTATCACCTGAAGTAGAAGGTGGCGGTAATTATTATCGCTATCGTGATGACCAAGACGATGGTGGTTATTTAGATGAACTTGTTGAAACATGCCAAGATGTTTTAAAGAAAACGAAGCACTATGACAAAATTGCTCCTGTTCTTCATGAACTTGCTTGTTATTATTGTGATTTGCAAATTCATAAACACGTGAAGTTAGAAGAAAGAGAACCACGCTTACAAAAATGGTTTGAAGCACATAAAGAAAATTTACCTGAAATGAGCTGGTTTGAATTTTCAGCATGTGCCGGTTCTACACTTGGAATCTTCTGTCTTGTAGCATATGCATTTCATGATGAATTACATGATGAAGATATTGCGAAAATTAGACAAGGATACTTCCCATACGTACAAGGACTTCACATTTTACTTGATTATTTCATCGATCAAGAAGAAGACCGTATAGGCGGGGATTTGAATTTCTGTAGTTATTATGAAAACGAGCAAGCGATATTAGATCGTATGAAACATTTTGTAGAAGAAGCAGAGAAGAGCATTGGTGATTTACCTCATGCGAAGTTTCATCGTCTCATAAGCCGAGGGTTACTTGGTATTTATTTATCAGATCAAAAAGTATCAGCACAAAAGAATATGAACAAAATGGCACGGCGCATTGTAAAATACGGAGGGCTTACTTCACGATTCTTCTATTGGAACGGGAAGATGTACCGAAAGAAAATGGCGCAGTGATGAATAAAACCACTCATGTAGAGTGGTTTTTGTTATAATATGGTAAAGGTTGGTGGTGGAAATGAAGCGATTGTTTCAAAAGCTATATGAAAATATTGAAGTAACGTTACTCATGCTACTTTCCATTTCATTTGTAATTGGAATGTATATGATGATGAATAGGCCAAGTGGTCCTACTATGATGGATTATGTGCCGCAAGTAATAATTGGCACAATTATTATTGTAGATATCGTGTTCTTAATGAATAGTAGAAAAAAACAAACGAATAGTAAATAAAAAAGCATTTGTACACGAGAGTACAAATGCTTTTTTATTTATGATCGTATTTTTGCAAATACATATAAAAGAAGTTCAATCGCAAAAATAACTAAAACAGATAGTCCGAATAAAGGCATGACAGCGCCTAGTATAACCATCATGATAAAGAAAACGATTATGCTTTTCTTATCTCTTTGCTTTGGTGGTGCTGCTAATTTTCCTTTCGGCTTTCTTGCAAACCACATTTTTACTCCGTAATAAATAAGAAGTAATAAAGATAATGTCGTTAGTAAGCATAATATTTTATTTGGCCATCCGAATAAATGACCTTCGTGAAGCGGGATACCGTAAGTGAACCATTGTGCAAATAAGCCATAATCACGATAGTCCGTTTTTGAAATGAGTTTTCCGCTATATTGATCAAAGTAAGCTGTTATTTCTTCATTTGGTGCCACATCCATGCCCGTAATACCAGAACCGCTCGATTTCGAAACGGTGAATACACCTTTCGGATCAGTTGGTAGTGAGATAACGTATGGCTTCTTTATTTCAATTCCTTTTTGTAATTCATCGACAGAAATTGTTTTTAGCTCATTTGAATTCGATTCAGGAGGAGCTTCTTTTCTTGTTGCCCACGGCAATTCTTTTACCTTTGATTCAGGCGGTGCCATATACAACTTTGGATATCCAATCGATTCATTCGACGATGCGATTTTATAAATTTGGTTACCCATAAATCCTGACCATGGCAATCCAGATGCGACTAACAAAACGAGTGGAATTGTAAATATAATACCGATAATAGAATGACGTCGTTTTGCTTTTTCTCGCTTAGTGGATGCCGGTGTGTTTTTGAATTGGCGTATACTCATATACAATCCAGTCACAATTAAAAAGATTGTCCAGCATGCCGCAAGCTCTACAGTATAGTTGACGACAGTGCCACCAACTAAAAGAGAACTATGTAATTCCCGCATTATATTGGCAAACGTTTCACTTGCATTTTGATCTCCAATAATTTGATTATTGCTATCTAAATACACATATTTTTGTTGCCCCGTATATTCATTTGCAATAGTAAGCCTCGTATTATAATCCCCATTAAACTCACTAATTTTCGCCACACTATAATGTGGATATTTTTTCTCTGTTAAGGAAATAGAATCAGACATCGAAATAGATTCCGTTTGGGCGCTCTTCCCAAAATATAAATCTTTATAGATGAAATCTTCAACTTCTTCCCGAAATAAATACCCAATTCCGCTCAGTGACAACGTAATAAGAAGCGGTGTAATAAAAAGCCCAGCATAAAAATGCCAACGCCAAAAAATGTAATGAAGCGAACGATTTACTTTCATACTTTCAGTTCCCCTAACCTTTCCTATATGAATAACTACTTATTTAATATAGCGAGATTAAGTGTGATTACTTTGAAAGAATTGTGAAGAAAGTTAAAAGTTTTTAGGGCAGATTTTATCGGCAAGACATACAATACGCAATGCAAAGCTTAGTTGAATGAATTAGCTCTTCATTTCCTTTTTGTAGCCTAATTTGAAGCGCTTTTTGAAAACAAGTAAGGGCGGTTTGGAAGTGGCCCTTATCTAATTTACTTTTCCGTAATTAATGGTGCTATAGTATTAAGTCAATTTTTAAATTGATTTCATTGCTCAAGTTCTTAATCTAAAATATCTAATTGTTCAGCTGTTATTTGCTCCTTTCGTATATGTAACAGGACATTCGGTTCTTGCTCTAATTTAGCAATTGACTTACTTTTGTGTAAGCTTCATTTCTTTCCTCTAAAAGAAGCAGCTCATGTCCCGTAGCATTGTGTTCCTCTATGATGCCACCGCATTTTGCAGTTAACCTTTTCCCTACTTCATCTACTAAAAAGGAAATATTTATAATAAAAATAAAATGTAATATTCTGTATATTATCGAGAAAAATATGCTTAACTATAATTTCATTTGGTAATATGTTACAAATATATACAGGCGTTTCAAAATTTGAAATATACTAACAGTTAAAGGCGAGGGAATTTTATGGGGAAAACTCAATTGAATTTTAAAAAGGCAGGAATTATTACATTAACATCAGCTATGTTATTTGGCGGACTTTTGCCAAATATTTCTCATGCTGAAGAAAGTAACGTAGCAAAACTTCAAACATTCTCTTTATCTAACATGCCAGAAAAGGCAAAAAACATTGACTTAAATGAATTGAAAGAAACGGAGGAAGAATATTTAAGTGAAGAAGAGGTAAGGTCAATCGATCCATATCAATTAAATTTGATATTTAAAGAATTAAAAGATGAGATAAAGAATGGGAAATATACTCATGCTGAATTGAATCAAATTGCTAGTGAAAAGATAAAAAATAGCACAGCAAAATCCCCTAGTTTATATGGTTACGATATACCAGGAATGCCTGATTTAACAGAAGCGGAAATTTCGTTAGCAAAGAGGCATCCTATTGAATTCGTAACTTATGGAGGATGTTCAATTGATGCTCTTAATGAAGCAAAGAAATATTATGGTGGTGATCAACTTACTAAGGGAAATGGTGATGCGTTTAGACATGCTTATTGGAATGCGATTTTAGTTCCGAACATGGGTGGTTCTAGTGGTGCTGTATATGGCGAAGAAAGAGCAAAAGCTTGGACTGATGCTCATGAACAATATTCTGTTGGTATTGATAAAGAAATGGATCTTCATAACAATTGGTTTGGAAGATCTGTAGCAATGAATAATTATTATTGGACTACGTCAAAATATAGCAGTTACATGAGAGAAAGAGTAAGTAAAGGTTCTTTAGCACGAATAGTTAATAATCAATTAGTGGCCACAAATGGTGTTACTGGTAAGTAATGCACAGAATGAATGTGAGAAGAAGTAAGTATCCTATAGTATTGTCTTTATATTTTACTTAGTGATATTCTTTAAATTAACACCTTGAAAATACATATTTGTATAAAAAAGGAGACAAAGATTTTGAAAAAGAATTTAATACTGATTTTTTGTCTAGCTATTTTATTCATATTGTCTGCTTGTCAAAAAGAATACAAAGGAAAATATGTGAAATGGGGCGACACTGTAGAAACTGTTGACACAGAAAGATTTGAAAGAAACAATATTCCATATAAAGTAGAGGGCAATAAGGTGTATGTTCCAGAAGATGCATTTGATGATGCTATAGTATGTTGTTCTTAGGAAGTTGCGTTCTATGAATAGGTAGCAGTAAAACTCCAACATGGCGCTATGTTGGAGTTTTACTAAATTTGAGAGAGTGAAGCAATTGCGAGGTTACTCATTCAACAAGCAGGATGTACAAATCAAAACATAACCGCTTGTGGATCAATAGTTTAGAAGTAGATAATACTAAAAAGGTTTTCAGAATTTAAAGCCTGGTTCAGATTATGAGCACATGTTTGCTGAAGTGCAAGTACGTCAAATTAGCGATTGGATTATTGGAATGAATGCTAGTAGGTTATATACACTTTTCTTTCTTTGAATTGGAAGTGCAATTTACTTCTGAAAATGGTGGATACAAAGGGCATTATATAGAGAGATTTGCAACTAAAGGTGAATTAATGAACTTGCTGCAGCAACATAATCTTTCTGAAAACAATAGCCAGTAAGGTATATTCATTGGGACCCCCTTATATTTTCTACATACATCCTAACAACCGCTTTCGCAAGACATTGAGAGGAATCAACAAAATCCTCACTAGCCACAACATTTAAATCGGTACATGCGATAATTGCGGTATCTACTTCATTTCTCAATTGTAAAACGAGCGTATGCCACAATTCGCGGGCTTTTTCAATTTCTCCATCTTTAACACAAGAAATAGTTTGATTAATCATTTCTTGCCATTTTCCATGATGAATGTATTCTATATTCCGTTTTGCAATACCGTCTTGATAAATACCAGCTTGAATTGTCGCTTCTGTTGCGAGAAGAGCGATTCTTTTTGTATTCTCAGGAATTGCTTGTAACGTCTCATCGACTATATTTAAAATGGGGATAGAAAGAGAATGCTGTAATTCTTCAAAATAAAGATGCGCTGTATTGCACGGCATAGCGATAAAGTCTACGCCAATACTTTCAAGTTTTTGTGCCCCTTCAATAATTGCTTTTTTCATCGCCTCATGATCAATAGGCCGATCCATATAAAACGGTGTTGGACAAGAATAAATCATCATATGAGGAAAGTCCATATCATGCTTTGCTCCGTATATAGTTTGGCACCCTGCTACAACTGTATCAACGAATGGCCCAGTTGATTTTGGTCCCATTCCTGCTAGTATTCCGATCATTAGTTTGTCTCCTTTAATATGTAATTAAAAACGTTTTTTACGAAGGACAAAAAGAAATAAAATAAGTAATAAAAATGAATATACGATAGCCCAAGCTGTGAGCCATAGCGTGTGAGTAAGTATATTAAATTTGTATTGTCCAAGCATTAGAAAGCTTTCGACAGGTGGTAAAAACCATAGTAACTCTTTTTTAAACCGGATTGAGGCGATTGTTATAAGTAATATAAATATCAGGCTAAGCCAAGCTGTGCTTGCTTTTGGAATCATATTTCTAGTAAATAAAGTTGCAATTGAAATTCCTAGTATAGAGAAAGACATGTGAGTGAGAAATCCGACTAAAAATAAAGAAACTGTCATTTCTTCATTAAACATTTGCAAAAAAATTGGGTAGATTACGGATATAAAAGATAAAACAGTACAAATGAGAAGAGCTGTAATATATTTACCAACGTATAATGCTGAAATGTTATTTGTATGAGACATAGTAATTTGTTCTTGTACAGGATCTTCAGTATGAAAAATTGTGACCGTAATCCAAGCAGATAATAAATAAAGTGCGAGTGCCGTTTCTAAGTATGTCGGCACAATAGGAGTAGGTTTATATGCATATACAAAAAGTAAGCTCACAAAGTACATCGCAATAGGAGGGACGTACTTATACGATTTTGTATAGTCGAGAAAGTGATAACGAATAAGAGCAAACATAATAAACCTTCTTTCGATTTAAAAGTTAGGTTGTAGCAGTGTGATAGATGCTTTTTTATGTAATAAAAACTGAAGCATTTCGTTTGTATATTCTTTTTCGATTTGTAATTGAATAAGGTTTTGATTTGAATTGTGTGTAACGTGTATAAAACCTAATTGTTTCCGTAGTTCTATCGCTGAAAACGTTTCGTGAACGATTGCTTCAATATAGACTTGTTCTGCCACTTTTTGCACAGAGATATCTTCCGTGATTGTATGATTTGCTAACGTCACAATTCTATCGGCGAAGTTTTCTAGTAGTTGTTTTTCGTGACATGTGAAGAGTATAGATATGCCGTGTTGTTTTAATGAGAGTAGAATATGTTCTAGTTCTTGCTGAGAGTTAGGATCAAGTCCAGAAAGAGGTTCATCTAAAATTAATAAATGGACGTCTGTAAGCAATGCTTGCATAATGCCAGTTTTTTGTTTCATACCTTTTGAAAAGTTTCGTACAACGGAATGCCTTGCATGATGTAAATGAAAAGATTCAAGAAGCATCGGAATTTTATCTTTTAAATATTTTGTTGATAAGCCGTGGATGTGGCCGAGATGATATAAATAATCCTCTAATGTAAAACGAATCCCTTCAGGAAAATGTTCAGGTACATAGCCAATTTGTATATGTTCTTTTCTTTGAAGTGTCCCTGTTGTAGGTGAAATAAATCCTGCAATTATTTTGAGTAGAGTACTTTTTCCAGTCCCGTTCCCGCCGATAATAGCGAGCGCTTCTCCTTCTGGAATGGATAAATCAATGTTGTCTAGTATAAGTGATTTGCCATACTTCTTTTGGATTCCCCGTAGTTCTACTAGCAAAGTTCTATCCTTCTTTCTTTAAATAGTGTATATATCCATTATATAGGAGAATAACAAAAAGACGTGCAGTGAGTGCACGTCTTTTTTTGTTATCTTTTGTCGAATCGTCGATATATCGAAAAAATCGTTGATATATTTTATCGCTTCTCAATCGCCACAATAAATGGTGGGTTATTTTGCTGGTTAATGAAGCCGTATCGTAGTACGTGAGCTTGTTTTTGGTCGAGTTCTTCTGCAAATTTGAGAACAGCGTCGCGTTCTACTTGTCCTTCTGGGTGTCCGTGGTAAATGACAAGGACGATAATTCCTTCAGGTGCCATTACTTCTAGTAATTGTTCAATTGCTGAAATTGTTGAGTTCGGTTTTGTAACGATATGCTTGTCACCGCCAGGAAGGTAACCTAAGTTGAAGATAGCGCCTGTTACTTTTCCTTTTGCATCTTCTGGTAGTACGGATAGAAGCGTATCGTGACTATTGTGAACTAAAACAGTACGTTCAAAAAGCTCTTTTTCTTTTAGACGGATAGTAGAGCTTTCAATTGCTTCTTTTTGAATATCAAATCCAAATACTTTTCCGTTATCTCCAACGATTTCAGCTAGGAAGCATGTGTCATGTCCATTGCCGAGCGTTGCATCTACAGCGTAATCGCCTTCTTTTACTGCCGTTTGCAGTAGTGTGCGAGCAAACGGTAATACACGTTCTAATTTCATTGTTGTTTCTCCTCATTTGCATATTTTCCTTGCCAGCTTCCGCGGCGTACAAATTCTGCATCGATGGAATTTAATACTTCCCATTTATTTAAGCTCCACATTGGACCAATCATTAAGTCAGGCGGACCGTCACCTGTGATACGGTGCACAATTACGTCTTCTGGAATCATTTCAAGTTGGTCAACAACGAGACTTACGTAATCCTCAAGAGAAAGGAATTCTAGTTGTCCTTTTTCATATTGCTTCACCATTGGCGTTCCTTTTAATAAATGAAGTAAATGAATTTTAATTCCTTGTACATCAAGCTTCGCTACTTCACGAGCTGTTTCCATCATCATGTCGTAATCTTCAAGTGGAAGACCGTTAATAATATGAGAGCAAACTCTAATACCATGTTTGCGTAATTTATTTACGCCTTCCACGTAAGAAGGATAATCGTGAGCGCGATTAATAAGGTTTGCAGTTCGTTCGTGAACAGTTTGTAAACCGAGTTCAACCCAAAGGTATGTGCGTTTATTTAAGTCCGCTAAATATTCAACAACATCATCTGGTAAGCAATCTGGACGAGTTGCAATAGAAAGACCGACAACGTCTTTTTCTGCTAGAAGCGGTTCGAATTTTTCTTTTAACACTTCAAGTGGTGCATGTGTATTTGTGTATGCTTGGAAATAAGCGATACATTTTCCGTCTTTCCACTTTGAACGCATTTTTTCTTTCATTTCATGATATTGCGTTATAACATCATCGCGGCGATCACCAGCGAAGTCACCAGATCCGGCAGCACTGCAAAATGTACAACCGCCGTAAGCAACTGTACCGTCACGGTTCGGACAATCGAAGCCAGCATCTAATGAAACTTTAAAGATTTTTTCACCAAATTCATTTCGTAAATGGTAATTCCATGTATGATAACGTTTATTGTCGTTTGTATATGGAAAAGGGTTTTGAACCTTCATTACTTTCCCTCCTAAGCCGAGTCAAAATGAAACAAAATCCATTATAACATACTCATAAGGTAGAGATGGAAGGGACACACTAAAGGGGAATTGAAGCAAGGAGGGACAATTATGGCAGAGCGTCAATCACTTGAATCGTATATTACACAAGCGGAACAAGCTGTAGAATATGCGAAAGAACAATTAGACCAAGGCATGAGACAAGAGCATTACAATACGATGGAGTATTCGGATGCGCAGTTAAAATTAGAACAAGCATATAACGATTTACAAACGATGCAACAACATGCAAATGATGAGCAACGTGAGCAGTTAAATAGAGCACGCATGGCAATTCGCCAACTGCAACATCAAATGATTATTACACCGCACTAATAAGGAGTGAATGTAATGGCGAAACGTTCAGATCAAAATAACCCAGAGCAAAAAACACAAAATGGACATAACGCTGAGTTTTCAAATGAACTTGATCCAGTTGTTCAAGTGAAACAGCGCAACAGTAAAAAAGGACAACCTCAAAGATCAAAGCAATCAGAGTAAACCAGGTCGCAATATGACCTGGTTTTATTTTGCTATATGACAATAATGTAAGATTTCTGTAAGGTTTGCCGATAGTTGTAAGCTTACTTTTCCAGTAGAGTAAGGGAGGATTAAATTTTGGACAAGGAGTTGCTTTATGGGGAACAACATTACAAACAAACGAATTGATGAGTTAGATTACATTCGTGGCTTCGCATTACTGGGGATTATTTTAGTAAATATTCTTGCACTACTAAATATTAAGGTACCCGATCCTAATACAGTAGATGCCAGTTATCAAAGGTTTCTATACTTATTTGTAGAAGGTCGTTTCTTCTCGATTTTCTCATTCTTATTTGGAGTAGGATTCTACATCTTTATTACAAGAGCAATTGCGAAAGGGAAGAATGGGTACGTTCTATTTCTACGCCGCGTAGTTGCACTATTTATTTTTGGTTTAATTCATCAAATGTTTCAGCCTGGAGAAGCACTAGCGTTATACGCAATTTGTGGATTAGTCGTTTTACCGTTTTATAAAGCGAAAAAAGAAGTGAATGTAGTACTCGGTCTTATTCTTACGATAGCTTTTAGTATTATGGCAGCTAAGGAATTATTACCATTAGGTTTAATTTTATTAGGTCTTGCTGCAGGGCAGTATAAAGTGTTTGAAAACCTTTCAGCAAAAATCAAACAAGTCGCTATTTTTACAGGCATTATGTTTGTTTTAAGTGTTGCAGCGTTATGGTATCAATATGGGCACGTTCCTGCTAATCCATTTGTAAATATGATAATTATGAATGAAGATGGAACAATGGACGCTGCAGGTCAATTCTTAAAAATTGGTGTTACAGTTGGACCAATTATTTCAGCTTTCTATGTAGGAGCATTAATTTTATTACTTCAGTTAAAACCAGTTCAAACATTGTTAGCACCATTGAAATACTACGGTCGTATGGCTTTAACGAATTATATCGGACAAACTGCAATGATTTTAATTGCTGGTAGTGTATGTAACTTTGCAGGAAACTTAACATACATGCAGACGTTATATGTATGTATCGCAATTTATGCTATTCAAATTGTGTTTAGTGTAATTTGGATGAAAATCTTTAAAATGGGTCCACTAGAATGGATTTGGCGTGTTATTACGTATTGGACGGTAACACCTTTAAAGAAATAAAGAGAGAAGTGGGCTGTTCCTTTTGTGGAACAGCCCTTTTTTCTTGTTATCTTTTGTCGGTAAGTCGCTATATTTTGAAAATCGCTGATAAAAGTGGAAGAATCGCTGATAAAATTTCATTCACCAATGAAGTTGATCAAAAAGAAAAAACGAACCTTACACGCTCCCCTTTTTTATCTTACAAAAGTGTAAGGTAATTGTAATGTTAACAAATAGCAGTTCTCTTCTAAAAAGCGCAAAATAGGTAATGGAAAAACAAGCGTAGGAGGATATATATGACGAAGCCAGTTGTAGACGTGAAAAACGTTCAAAAAGTGTACGGTAAAAAAGGTGAGAACCAATCACACGCATTAAAAGGTGTTTCATTCTCAATTCAAGAGGGTGAGTTTGTTGGAATTATGGGACCATCTGGTTCTGGTAAAACGACATTATTAAATGTAATTTCAACGCTTGATAAAGCAACGGGCGGTGTTGTTGAAATTGCGGGTACGGACATTACGAAAATGAAGCAAGGTGAACTTTCTGATTTCCGTTCACAAAAGTTAGGATTCATTTTCCAAGACTTCAACTTATTAGAGAATTTATCTATTTATGAAAACATTGCACTTCCACTTTCCCTTCAAGGAGTTTCATCACGTAACATTGGACCAAAAGTAGAGAAAGTAGCGGGTATGTTAGGGATTACAGAAATTCTTCAAAAGTATCCATCTGAAGTATCTGGTGGACAGAAACAACGTTCAGCAGCAGCGCGCGCACTTGTGCATGAGCCAGCAATTATTTTAGGGGACGAGCCAACAGGAGCTCTTGATTCTAAAAATGCAGCGAGTTTACTTGATGCGATGACAAACTTAAATGAAGAACAAGGCGTATCTATTATGATGGTTACACATGATCCGTATAGTGCAAGTTACTGTCAGCGTATTTTATTCATTCAAGATGGTGAGCTATATAAAGAAATTCATCGCGGTGGTACGCGTGAAGAGTTCTACAAAGAAATTTTAGATGTACTTGCAGATTTAGGTACACAAAAAGCGTAAGAAAGGAGGTTCCAGTATGTTATTTAAACTTTCCATGTCGGGGCTGAAGAGTAAGCTGAAAGATTATATCGTCTTACTTGTTGGTCTTGTCATGTCTATCTCAATTTTTTATATGTTCCAAACGTTAGCGCTGAATAAAGCGTTTATCGAATCTAACTCAGTTATTCAATCAATTGGATTCGTATTCCAGGCAGGTTCATTTTTACTAGCCATTATAACGTTCTTCTATATTTTATATGCGAACTCTTTCTTATTATCTCTTCGTCAAAAAGAGTTTGGTATGTACATGATGTTAGGAGCAAAAAAACATAAAGTTACATTGCTTATGTTTATTGAAACAATTGTATTAGGTGCTGCGTCTCTTGCGATTGGTATTACAGTTGGTGTAGGACTTGCAGAAGGTATCGGGCAGTTATTAATGAAACAATTAGAATTTGCTGGTGAAGGGTATAAAGCGTTTTACCTTCCATCTATGACTGTTACTTGCATCTTCTTCTTTGCATTATTTGTATTATCAGCAATTATGAACAGTATTAAGTTATCACGTATTTCTGTACTGCAACTTGTACATGCAGATGCACAAACAGAACGTGTTGCAGTAAAAGGAAAAATGACAGGTTTAGTTGCATTCCTTGCGGTTATTTTATTAGGAATTGGCTATGCATCAATGATTTACATGGAAAAACTAAGAGAGATGGGAATCCTTATTGCATTAATTACAACAACAGCTGGTACTTACATGCTATTTGGATCACTTCTTCCGGTTATTATTAAAAAGTTAAAAAGTAATAAGAAGCGTAGTGAAAAAGGACTTAACGCTTTTACTTTTGCACAATTAAACTTCAGAATTAATAGTTTAACGAAAGTACTTGCGACGGTAGCGATGTTAGTTGCTCTTGGAGCCGGTGCAATTTCAGGTGGTATGGCGTTTAAAAATAACGTTATAAAAATGGTTGATGGTTTAGTAATCTATGATTCAGTGGTTCATAATCCAACAGCTGAAGAAAAGAAAATTTTGGATGGTATTACATTTAAAGAGAAAAGTGAATATCGTTACAAATTAGATGATAAATATGTTTACTATGTAAAAGAGGATTTAGAGAAAAATCGTCCTTTAATAAGAGATATGGCAAATATGGAGTCAATGAAAGATTTAGTGAATACGAAGAACGTTTCAGAGGAACTACAAGTAGGTGTAGTTTCTAGAGAAATGAATGAAAAAGATGCGAGTGCTAAAGAACTTCCAGAAGAATGGAACGAGGCTTTCAGAACAATTCAGCCATTTTATCTATATGAAGATCATGCAATTAAAATTGTAGATCAAAAAATGTACGATGGGATAAATGGTAAAGAAGGTATAGCATTTATCGGAAAAACAGATGACTTCTTAACATATACAAAAGAGTGGAAAAAACTTGACGAGTTGCAGCTAGTTAAATATAAAAATGTAAAAGCTGAAAGAATGGATAGTAAATATCAAGCTTACAATGGGTTCTATGGCATTGCGAGTGGAACAGTGTTTATGGGCTTCTTCCTTGGAATTGCTTTCTTAGCAATGATGGCAAGTTGTTTAATGTTTAAAATTCTTTCTGGTGCATCAAAAGATATTACGCGTTATCAAATGCTTCGTAAAATCGGTGTGCGCCGTGAGTTATTAACGAAATCGATTTATAAAGAGTTATTCTTAGTATTCTTATTCCCGGCAATTGTGGGTATCGCTCACGTATTAGTTGGTATGAATATTTTCGGATTTATTTTAATGGATCCTTACTTCCGTATTTGGGTACCAATCGTAATTTTCGTAGTTATTTATGCGATTTATTACTTCATTACAGTTCAATTGTATAAAGGAATTGTTCTTCCGAAAGAAGATTAATAGGTAAAAAGCCGAGTGAAAGTACTCGGTTTTTTATATTTTCAGAAAAAACACTTTAATGTTACTGAAATATATAATATAATGTAAATAAGTAACATAATATATGAGTATCAGCAACTGGAAAACGAAAGGAGGATTCGATCTATAGAAAGAAGCTGAACTTGTATCCCCTATTTTTCTACCCACCCCGTATTTGTACAATCATAAATTTCCAAATGAAAAATTGTCAGACCTAAGTCGTATATTGTGAAAATAATGGATAATACATGGAAATCTCATAGCATGATAAGGTAAAATGGACAGGATAATGAGAAAATTACTGTTCATAAGATGAGGAGATACATGTATGGAAGTTGTAGAGGCATTAAAAGATATAAGCCAAATTGAGGCTATGAAAAAGTATTTAAAAGAGCACTCGCAGCGAGATTATCTTTTATTTGTTATTGGAATTAACACTGGATTAAAGATCACGGAACTACTTAGTATGAAATTTGAAGAGGTATTGAATGAAGATGGAACTGTTAAAGAGTTCTATTCTCTTCCTGTGAAAGATGAAAAATTTAAACAAGATATTTATTTAAATACAAAAGTAAAAGAAGCCCTTTTAGAGTATGTAAAATCTATTGATGCTCAAAGAGAAAACTACGTATTTCAATCTAATAAAACGAAAAATTCAATCTCACGCCAACAAGCGTATCGCGTTATTCATAGTGCAGCTGAAGCGGTTGGGATTGTTGGAAAGATTGGAACGAATTCAATGCGAAAAACATTTGGATTTCATGCGTACAAAAGAGGAATAGCGATTGCGCTATTGCAAAAGCATTTTCATCACGCAACCCCATCAGAAACGCTCAAGTATTTAGGAATCTCAAAAGATGAGAAGTTTAAAACAGAGATTGATGTAGATTTGTAAAAGCCGTAACTAAAAACTTTAGGAGGCGGAAAATATGAATATTAGAGAGAGTGAACTACCGGGCATTGGATGTAAATTTGAAGTGATAACAAAAGGTAATGAAAAAATGGTTATCGTTATTCATGATGATGGCCGAAGAGAAATGTATCATTTTGATGCGGATCACGATGAGAGTATTTCAAGCATTTCTCTTCGTGATTCTGAAGCGAGACAAATTGCGGCTATATTAGGCGGAATGGTATATAGGCCGCAAGCGCTAGACACAATTGAGATGGCTTTTGAAGGATTATCAATTGAATGGTTTAAGGTGGAGAATAATGCACCAGTAGTACAACAAACAATTGGTAGCTTACATGTCAGAAAAACATATAACGTAACGATTATTGCTATTTTGAAAAAGAATATGAAGAAATTCTTTAATCCAGGTCCAGACTCTATTATTGAAGCTGGCGATATGCTCGTATTGTCGGGTGAAAGACATGAAGTGAAAAGAATTATTAATGAATTGCTTTCAGCAGGAGGTGATTCCTAATCGATGGATACTTTAATCTTTGAAGTTGGAACTGCGTTAGTATTAGTAGCTTTTGCAGCTATCCTCGCTGCGAAGTTAAAGTTCTCGATTATTCCGTTTCTCATTATACTCGGTATGTTAGTGGGGCCTCATGCCCCAGATTTAGGACTTATCGATTTAAGGTTTATTGAAAGCGGAGAAGTTATTTCCTTCCTCGGCCGTGTTGGCGTCATATTCCTCTTATTCTACTTAGGTTTAGAATTCTCAATAAAAAAATTAATTAAATCAGGAAAGTCGATTGCTTTTGGGGGGAGTATTCATATATCGCTTAATTTCATATTAGGTTTACTTTATGGATATGTTATGGGTTTCCCCTTATTAGAAACATTAATTATTGCTGGAATCATTACAATCTCATCGAGTGCAATTGTTGCAAAAGTAATTGTTGATTTAAGAAGATCTGGTAATAAAGAGACTGAATTAATATTAGGAATCATTATGTTTGATGATATCTTTTTAGCTGTATATTTATCAGTCGTTTCAGGGTTAGTACTCGGTGGTGCAACATCATTTGTAGGTGCTCTTACATCGGTGTTAATCGCGGTAGGGTATATGCTACTATTCTTTGTAATCGCTAGAAAAGCTACGCCGTTTCTAAATAAAGTATTAGATATTTCGTCAAACGAAATTTTTATTATTGTAATATTCGCCATTTTATTCTTTGTAGCAGGATTTTCAGAAACGATTCATGTTGCTGAGGCAATTGGAGCATTATTGTTAGGACTCGTCTTTTCTGAAACAGAGCATAGTGATCGGATTGAGCATCTCGTCGTTCCATTTCGTGACTTCTTTGGAGCCATATTCTTTTTCAGTTTCGGTTTAAGTATAGATCCGTTTTCACTTGGAGGAGCAGTGTGGTTGGCATTAGGAGCAGTTTTCATTACGCTCATCGGTAATTTTACAGCTGGAATGATGGCGGGACGTAAAGCTTGGTTATCGCATAAGGCTTCTACGAATATCGGTTTAACCCTCGTATCACGCGGAGAGTTCTCCATTATTGTAGCCAATATCGGCATTGCGGGTGGTTTAATGGCAACGATTAAACCGTTCTCTGCACTGTACGTTTTAATATTAGCATCGTTAGGACCGTTATTAACGAAGGAGTCTGGGAGAATATACTCTCTACTAGATAAAATATTTAAATGGAGTGCGAAAGAACGTGCGAAGCGAGAAAAAGAAGTTGGATAGTATAAATAAGGGGGAGACTGGATGAACTTTATGCAGTCTTCCTTTTTTATATATTGTTGTTGATGTCGTTTTTTGTCGGTAAGTCGATATATTTTAATAATCGCTGACATATTTTGAGATTCGCTGATATATTTTCAAGTGACAATTCATATAATTTCATTTACCGAAAAACCATTATCTGAATTTCATCAACTATTAATCAGTTGCCTTCCTATTTAAAAACGACTACAATTTTACTGTTATAGATGAACGAAAAAAATAGAATAGGAGGGGAGACTATGCCAAGGAAAGTATGGCTATTAGTAGCTGGGATGATTATTAATGTCACGGGTGCTTCTTTTTTATGGCCTTTTAATACAATTTATTTGCATGATCACCTAGGAAAATCTTTATCTGTGGCCGGAATGGTATTAATGATCAACTCGCTTACTGGTGTAATCGGAAACTTGCTCGGCGGTGTTTTGTTTGATAAATGGGGCGGTTATAAATCAACTTTAGTAGGGATTGTCATTACACTTGTATCGATTTTAGGCCTTGTGTTCTTCCACGGTTGGCCGTTATATGTTGTGTGGCTAGCATTAATCGGCTTTGGTTCTGGAATGGTCTTCCCATCGATGTATGCGATGGTCGGTACGGTTTGGCCAGAGGGCGGAAGACGAGCATTTAATGCGATGTATGTTGGGCAAAACGTTGGTATTGCTATCGGAACAGCGTGCGGTGGTTTAGTTGCATCTTACCGTTTTGATTATATTTTCTTAGCCAATTTTGTTTTGTACTTTGTTTTCTTCTTAATTGCTTTTATCGGATTCCGTGGTATGGAAGATAAAAAAGAGCCAGGAGTGCAAAAAGAAGTCGAAACGAAAAAAGGTTGGTCGCTTACACCTGGCTTCAAAGCGCTTCTTATCGTATGTGTAGCATATGCTTTATGCTGGGTTACATACGTGCAGTGGCAAGGGGCGATTGCAACACATATGCAAGAATTAAACATTAGCCTTCGTCACTACAGTTTATTATGGACGATAAACGGAGCGATGATTGTTTGTGCGCAGCCATTAGTTAGTATGCTAATTCGCTGGATGAAGCGTTCTTTAAAACAACAAATTATGATTGGGATCTTTATTTTTGCGGCGTCATTCATTGTTTTAAGTCAAGCGCAGCAATTTACGATGTTCCTCGTTGCGATGGTAACTTTAACAATTGGTGAGTTATTCGTTTGGCCAGCAGTTCCAACGATTGCAAATATACTTGCGCCAAAAGATAAATTAGGTTTTTATCAAGGTGTTGTAAATAGCGCGGCGACCGTAGGGAAAATGTTCGGACCGGTCGTTGGCGGAGCGATTGTTGATTTATACAATATGGAAGTATTGTTTATAGCAATCATGGTAATGCTTGTAGTAGCGATTATTGCAACGAGCATGTATGATAAACGAGTAAAAGTAGAAGAAACAGTAGAAGAAAAAATTGCAGTTTAGTTTGACGGAACATGTAACATGTTTTAGAATATATTTAAATAAAACAACCTTTGGAACAAGGGAGATAGCTCGGCTGTCCTAAGACGAATTCGTTAGTTATTAAGAGTAACGATTAACCGAGAAGCCTTAGCTTCAAGTAAGCTCTTTAGAGATACGAAGTGGTGGGTAGTTCACATTAACTTATATTTGTAATAACAGTGAGAAGGAGTAGTAGTAATAGAAGCTGGTTTAGAGAGTTGACGGTCGGTGCAAGTCAATCCACGTTTCGTTATGAACTCGCCTTTGAGTTGCAGTTGTGAAACTAGTAGTAGCAATTGCCGTTAATCCACGTTACGGATCTAAGCGAATGTATATTTTTACATTAATTTAGGGTGGTACCGCGGGAATCTATAACCTCTCGTCCCTTTCTAGGGATGAGAGGTTTTTTGTATTTTGGGCGGTGAAAATAAATAGAATTTCAAGGAGGGTATCTCATGAGCTTTAATCATCAAAATATTGAGAAGAAGTGGCAAGGGTACTGGGAAGAGAATAAAACATTCCGTACGCCAGATGAGACAGAAAAACCAAAATTTTATGCACTAGATATGTTCCCATATCCATCAGGTGCAGGTCTACACGTAGGACATCCAGAAGGTTATACAGCGACAGATATTTTATCTCGTATGAAGCGTATGCAAGGATATAACGTTCTTCATCCAATGGGATGGGATGCGTTCGGTCTTCCAGCAGAGCAATATGCACTTGATACTGGAAACAGCCCGGCAGAATTTACAGAGCTTAATATTAATACGTTCCGTAATCAAATTAAAGCATTAGGCTTCTCTTACGATTGGGATCGTGAAGTAAATACAACAGATCCAAACTACTATAAGTGGACACAATGGATCTTCCTAAAACTATTTGAAAAAGGTTTAGCTTACGTTGATGAAGTACCTGTAAACTGGTGCCCAGCACTTGGTACAGTACTTGCAAATGAAGAAATCATTGACGGTAAGAGTGAGCGCGGTGGACATCCAGTTGAGCGTCGTCCGATGAGACAGTGGATGTTAAAAATTACAGCTTACGGAGATCGTCTATTAGAAGATCTAGATGAGCTTGATTGGCCAGAAAGCTTAAAAGATATGCAACGTAACTGGATTGGTCGTTCTGAAGGTGCAGAAGTACACTTCAACATCGATGGTACAGACGAGAAATTCACAGTTTTCACAACGCGTCCTGATACACTATTTGGTGCGAGCTACTGTGTACTTGCTCCAGAGCATGCGCTTGTTGCTGACATTACAACAGCAGAGCAAAAAGAAGCTGTAGAAGCTTACATTAACTCTGTTAAAATGAAGAGTGACCTAGAGCGTACAGAACTTGCGAAAGAGAAAACTGGTGTATTCACTGGTGCTTACGCAGTTAACCCAGTAAATGGCGAGAAATTACCAATCTGGATCGCTGACTATGTTCTTGCAACTTACGGAACAGGTGCTGTAATGGCAGTTCCAGCTCATGATGAGCGTGACTATGAATTCGCATCAACGTTCAATCTTCCAATGAAGGAAGTTGTAAAAGGCGGAGACATTACGAAAGAAGCATACACAGGTGATGGTGCGCACGTAAACTCAGCATTCCTTGATGGTTTAAATAAAGAAGAAGCAATCGTAAAAATGATTGAATGGCTTGAAGTAACGAGCGCAGGAAATCAAAAAGTAACGTACCGTCTACGTGACTGGTTATTCAGCCGTCAACGTTACTGGGGTGAGCCAATTCCAGTAATCCATTGGGAAGATGGCACAATGACAGCTGTGAAAGAAGAAGAATTACCATTAGTTCTTCCTAAAACAGAAAACATCCGTCCTTCAGGTACAGGTGAATCACCACTTGCTAACATTGAAGAGTGGGTAAACGTTGTTGATCCTGAAACTGGTAAAAAAGGTCGTCGTGAAACGAACACAATGCCACAATGGGCTGGTAGCTGCTGGTATTACCTACGTTACATCGATCCAAACAATAGCGAAGCACTTGTAGATCCTGAAAAAGTAAAACAATGGCTTCCAGTTGATATTTATATCGGCGGAGCGGAGCACGCTGTACTTCACTTGCTATATGCTCGTTTCTGGCACAAAGTATTATACGATATCGGTGTAGTTCCAACGAAAGAGCCGTTCCAACAATTATTCAACCAAGGTATGATTCTAGGTGAAAACAACGAGAAAATGAGTAAATCAAAGGGTAACGTTGTAAACCCTGATGATATCGTAGCAAGCCATGGTGCAGATACACTTCGTCTATACGAAATGTTCATGGGACCATTAGATGCTTCGATTGCTTGGTCTGAAAATGGTCTTGACGGAGCTCGTCGTTTCCTAGACCGCGTATGGCGTCTATTCATTCAAGATAATGGTGAATTAAGTGAGAAAATTACTGATGTACCAAATAAAGAGCTTGAAAAAGCTTACCACCAAACAGTGAAGAAAGTAACAGAAGACTATGCAGAGCTTCGCTTCAACACAGCGATTTCTCAAATGATGGTATTCATCAACGATGCATATAAAGCTGAAACACTTCCGAAAGAATATGTAGAAGGTTTCGTAAAAATGATTGCACCAGTTGCACCTCACATCGGGGAAGAACTATGGAGCAAACTTGGATACAATGAAACAATCACATATGCAAGCTGGCCAACATTTGATGAGTCTAAACTTGTAGAAGATGAAGTTGAAATCGTTGTTCAAATTATGGGCAAAGTTCGCGCAAAACTAACAATGAGTAAAGATGCATCAAAAGAAGAAATGGAACAACTTGCACTTGAAGCAATTCAAGAACAAATCGAAGGAAAAACAGTTCGTAAAGTAATTGTAGTTCCTGGAAAACTTGTTAACGTTGTTGCAAACTAATTCATTCTAAATAAAAGCTCAGAGTATTTATACTCTGAGCTTTTTTGTGTAGAAAATAATCTCAGGATCACCTTCATCTAAGTTTTCAATCATTCCACTGCGTACAAATAAAAGAGCGGAATTCCAATACAGACAAACACCTATTTTTTTATAGGAAATATGATAAAAAAGGTAGGCTAAATTAAGTAGAAGAGGTGAAAGGAATGAAAGGGATGGACAATAATGCACCACATGGCTTCTTCGGAGGTGGATCGGGTAGTTATGAACAAATGATGTTAATGGGAGGAGCTGACCAACAAGGATATGGTGGAATTCCGAGCTGGATGGGTGGAGCAGCAGGAGGCTTTCCAACATCGGTAGCTGGCGTACAAACAGGAATTCCAGTAGGAGCACCAACTACATTTCCTTCTTTCGTTGGAGGAGTGCAGACAGGATTTCCGGTACCGGGAGTAGGTGTTGTAGCTGGAGGAATAGGTGGGTATCCGCAAGTTGTTCATGGCCATCATGGACATCACCACCATCAAGGCCAACACGGTCATCATGGACACCATCATCACCAAGGCCAACACGGCCATCATGGACACCATCATCACCAAGGCCAACACGGCCATCATGGACACCATCATCACCAAGGTCATCACGGCCATCATGGTCATCACCATCACCAAGGCCAACACGATCACCATGGTCATCACCACCATCACGGCCATCAGGGGCAACAAGTACATCACCACGGACATCATCACATTCATCCGCAAGCTGTTCTTTATCAAATGCACCAAGGCCACCAAGGCCACCATGGTCAACACGATCATCATGGTCAACACGGTCATCATGGTCAACACGGTCATCATGGTCAACACGGCCATCATGGTCAACACGGCCATCAAGGCCAACATGGTCATCAAGGTCAGCACGGTCATCAAGGTCAACACGGTCATCAAGGCCAACACGTTCACCAAGGTCAGCACGTTCACCAAGGTCAGCACGGTCATCAAGGCCAACAGGGTCAACAACAGCAACAATATCAGCAATATCAACAACAGCAACAATCTTCTCCTTGGGCAGGTGGAATTGGAGCGGGAGCAGCAGGAGCAGCGGCAGGAGCGGCTAGCATTAGTGGAGCAGCAGGGCATGCGGGACACGTGGGGCATTAATGAATTGCAGAAAAAAAGACATAATAAAAAACTGCTAGGAAATCCTAGCAGTTTTTTTCAGCTTCTTTGCGCTGACGTTCGATTTCAGCACGAAGTTGTGGTTCTGGTGCTTGCCAGCCTTCTGGTTTTAGAATTTTGCCATCGCCTTCGCGGAATCGAGGTTTCCCATCAGGGAATAATTTTGCCATGTTTGCGTTATTTACAATTTCGAATCCTTTATCTGGACGTACGCCCATTTCTGCAAACGTTCCGAATGCAAAGTAAATAAGATCAATCAGTGCATCATATTGATCTTCAACAGTCGTTGCTTCTAGAAATTCTTCTAGCTCTTCTTGCATAAAACTTGCACGGATTTTTGCACGTTCTTCTGTTAGTTTTGTTGGAGTATTTGTCACAGGATGTCCGAACTCTTCATGCATTTTTGCAACAAGTTCGTACCCTTTATCTAAACCTTTTTCGTTTGTCATGTTGTTTCATCCTTTCTCGCTTTGTCCGAATCTCATTGTAACATAGGGTGATTATGAAATGAAAAGGGACTGTTCAAAAGTTTCATCTTTTAGTTAAGGTAGGGAGAGCGTATATCGACTAAATGCCAAAACATAACCCGTTAATAAAAAAAAGCCATCCCGAAATAATTTTGGGATGGCCCTGCTCGTTATTTTTCTTCTTTTATTAAAATGGATAAAATAAGATCGATGCCAAACATACCAACGAGCAACATTGGTATAACGACAAGTAAATAACGTGTGAAGGAAACATTTTTTAAATATGTATGAGCAAATAAAAAGACGCCGAGAAATAAAATACCATTTAAAATAGGCTTTACTAATTTTTTAGACATAAGCTCCCCCATAAATATCTTCTCTCTCTATCTAAAATAAAAACTCCTCTTTCCGTTGTATCATGCCGGGGAGAGGAGTTCAATCATTTCTCATTCAATCACACCAGAATTTGTAATGTTTACGGTGTATTTTACAGTGACGGGGACATCTTTGTACATCTGTCTCCATTTTTCTAATTTGAATGGACGATAATGTTGCTTATATTTAGCCCCTAGTCCAAGGGGGTCGACGCCTAAAGATTTAAACTGCTTAATTAATTTAGCAGCTTGTGTATTTAATTGTTTTTGTACATCTTTTTCAATGTTTTTTGTGTTCTTGTTATTTTCTAAGTTAATTTGTTTCGATAGTTCTTGAATGCGCGCCTCAAGATGAATGTGAATGAAGAAAGAAGGCTTTCCATTTTTAATTTTTATATCGTAAGTTGGAACAGAAAGAATGTTATTAATCATTACGTACGCAGAATCGGTTTTAAATTCATGTGAATCTAATTTATGTTTTTCTAATAGCCCTTTAAATATGAACATATCTTTTTCCGCAATTTTACCGATATATTTATCCTTTTTAAAAAGGCCGATTCCAGTGATTTTTATTTTATCACCATGCTTTTTTAAAATTGGAATATAGTAGTCTTTCCCTTCTTGATAATAACGGAATGCTCCTACATGCAGATTATCCGTTGGTAAAGGACCCGTTTCCATGTTATGCTCTAACAATTTTTTTATATAAATTGCAACATTGTATGAAGTCGTATATTTTCCTTTCAAAAGTTCAGTACCATTACCTTCAAGTAAAGCAACATATAAAGCGTTCCCTATATTCACATCTCGAAGTAATGTATCGAATGAAGTAGACATGCCTTTTTTGGCAAGTCTTATAGTATATAAAGCAACACGCATTTGTCCACTAGCAAATGGTTGGGAAGACTCTAAAGATGTGTCTGCTTTTACTTGTTTTACAGCGTTTGCGGTACCTTCAAAAACTTGAACTTTATTTCCTTTTTTCTGAATGGGACAAACGAATGTTACTTTTACTTTATTATCCTTTGCTGTATCAAAAACGGTTCCTTGAATAAGTTGTACATCATCGATAATATTTTTTTGTAAACATCCAGTTAAACTAAAAAGTGCTATACAAGAAATAAGTATTAATTTGCTTTTGATTTTTTCCATTTTCTTTTCACCCACACAATAATAAATAGGATTGGGATGTATACATAAATAAGCCAAAAACTCCCCTTTGATGCATTACTAATAAAATTATTAATATCGTGTCTGTTTGTTAAAAGTTGTGAAACAATGAGAGTGATAAAGATAAAAGCGATTAAAACACCTCTTTGTTTTACACGGAATATTTCATGGGTTGCTCTCATTGATGCCCATAAAGGGAGGATAAAACTTGAAATAATAACGAGTGCATAGCCTGAAATTGCAATATATTCTAGTCTTTCTATAAATGGTAATTGAATGACTTGGGTCATAGAAAGTTGGGCCCATATCGTTTTTAACAATTGTTTTTCACTAAAAAATACAAAGGCTAAAAGGGTGCTAAATAAATATAGAAGATTTGAAAATAGTGCTCCAAGCTGAGCGTATTTATGAGATTGCATAGGCTTTTTCACAAATGGATACACCATGAGGTAAACTTCAAAACCGGTCATACTGTAGATTGACACTTGAGCGGATTTTAAAATGTCTGAAAAAGAATGTGTGAATATAGGTAATAAATTATCCCAATGTGAGTATTTCAAAACGAATAAGCTTAGAAATAAATATCCTAATGTACCACCAACAGAGATGACGCAAATACCGGTAATGACACGAAATCCAGAAGAGATAATGTAATAGCTAACTAAGCACAAAAAGAGTGTTAACATCCACGTGGAAGCAGTTGGGAACATCCATACTTGAATAATTTCAACATACGTTCGAATAACCGAAATACTGACGATTAAAAAATAGGCTGCAAAGATGATATTAAAGACATTCCCTATCCACTTTCCAAACGTTTGTCGTTGTAAATCAATTAAATTTCCGTTTGTTTCTTTTAATAAAAAATACATCATCCATATAAGGAGATGGATACAGAGTCCTGTGATTAGAACGCCTATCCAGCCGTCGTATCCAGCGGTCTTGGCAGTAATTCGAGCGAAGCCGAGAACGCCAGCTCCAAACTGTGCACCGTGAATTAAGAAGAAGACAAAAACAGGTGATATTTGATATTTTTCTTGAACTTTACTCATCAATGCACCTCATTCCTTAATCATCAAAGTCTGATCTATGTTTTGTTGAAATTCCTTTCGCTGCTTTTTTTACATGTTGTGGTCTTGCTTGTACATCTCTTGTATCAATCATTGTTAAGGGAAAACGAATCCAAGAGTCCTTAACGGATTGTTGTCTCGTTGGATAAAACAAAGCGTACGGTTTACGTAAGGAAGTGAGCCTGAATAGATGAGTAAATAAAAAGATAAATCCAAGAGAAATCCCGAACAATCCGCCTATTTCTGCAAACATAAGAAATGGAAAACGTAGTAGTCGAACTGCATTACCCATTTTATAAATAGGTGTAATAAAGGAAGCAAGTGCTGACAAGGCAACGATAATTAATAAAATGTTACTCGTTAACCCAGCTTGTACAGATGCTTGTCCGATTACGATACCGCCTACAATACCGAGTGTTTGACCAACTTTCATTGGTAACCTCGCGCCAGCTTCTCTTAATAAGTCGATTGCAAGTTCTAAAAAGAGTGCCTCAATTAAAGGTGGGAACGGTACTTGTGCCCTTGATAAAATCAAAGTCTCAAGTAAATCACTTGGAATGAGTTCGTAATGATAATTTAAAATTGCAACGTATAACGGTGTAGCACAAATTGAAAATAGAACGGCGATTAATCTTAAAATCCTTGAAAATGTAGCGTATAACCAGGAAACGTTATAGTCTTCTGGCGAAATGAAAAAATCAAAATAAGATACAGGTGTTAGTAGAACGCTTGGAGAACCATCCACAAAAATAGCGATTTTCCCATCAATGAGTGCTTTTGTAACTCTATCAGTACGTTCTGTATTGATATAGAGGGGGAAAATTGACTTTTCTCCCATTAGTTCTTGTATATAAGCACTATCATTAATTTGATCATATTCAAGAGCGCGTAATGACTCCTCGAGAAAATCTACATTATCTTTTTCAGCGAGGTTGTCTAAATACATCATGACAACCTTTGTTTTGGAAAACTCACCGACAATCATTTCTTTTGTTTGTAAATCTAAAACTGGAAGACGTTTTCGTACTAAATTAATATTTGTATCAATATCCTCTACGAAACCTTCTTGAGGACCGATAACAGTTGATTCATTTAAAGGAGGTGTTGGTGCGCGATAATTATCAATTGCAATGTTTGCGAGCATACACTTTTGATCTTGCTGATTCAATTGAATAATTGCATGCCCTTTTAAAACCATATCCTCAATTTTTTGTAAATCGTTCGTAATTGTAATGCCGCTCATCGGAATATGTTCTTTCAGCTCTTCTAGTGAAGCGTTAGGTCGTTCTAAAAGAGTAGGCATTAAATACTTTTGCAATTTCTCACCATCAAGCGAAGGTCGATAGTAAGAAATCCAATAGGGCATCGTTTCATCGTCGGATGTATGGTAATTAACAAAATCACTAGACTTTTTGAGCTTTTCTATTAAATCTTGTAGAGAATGAATACGGTCTTTTTCTGGTTTTGTAAAATCATAAATACTATTATTTCTGGAGTGTTGCTGTTGATCTTGAGATGAGTCATTTTGTTTAGAACTTTGCTGTTTATCCTGATTCGAATCATCTTGTTTAGAGTCTTGCTGTTTATCCTGATTCGAATCATCTTGTTTAGAGCTTTGTTGTTTATCCTGATTCGAATCATCTTGTTTAGAGCTTTGTTGTTTATTCTGATTCGAGTCGTCTTGTTTAGAACTTTGTTGTTTATCCTGAGCTGATTCGCCTTGCTTAGAATGATGCTGCTTATCCTGATTCGAATCATCTTGTTTAGAGCCTTGTTGTTTATCCTGATTCGAGTCGTCTTGCTTAGAACTTTGTTGTTTATCCTGATTCAAATCATCTTGTTTAGAGTCTTGTTGTTTATCCTGATTCGAGTCGTCTTGCTTAGAACTTTGTTGTTTATCCTGATTCGAGTCGTCTTGTTGAGAACTTTGTTGTTTATCCTGAGCTGATTCGCCTTGTTTAGAATGTTGCTGTTTGTCTTGAGAAGAATCCTTGTTTTCCTCTTTTTTTTGCTCGCCATTGTTATCTTTATTATGCTTCATACTTCTAGTCTGTTTTTGGTTATCATCCTCTTGATTGTTAAGTTGTTGCTCCGAGTTATCTGTTTCGCTTTTCTCTGTTGTATTTGATTTTTTTTTCTTACGTAGCCAATTCCAAATCATATGTATGCCCTCTTTAATTGTGTAATATAGTGCTATTTTGTGGCTAATTTTGTATATTATTCATTTATTTATGAAAAGGAGGAGGAGATTGGTTTGCATAGAAAAAATCCTTTAGTAAGCAATTCATACTATGTCAGGAAGAGGGCGAGTCTGTGCAATTTGTGAAAAAAGAGAAGTTTATTTCAAAAGAGTTTACATTTCAAAATGGCAGGGAAATTCCTGTTCAAATGGGGTATGAGACGTATGGTATTTTAAATAGAGAGAGGTCAAATGCGATTTTGGTTTGTCATTACTTTAGTGCAACGAGTCATGCGGCAGGAAAATATACGGCGCATGATGAGGAGTCTGGCTGGTGGGATGGTTTAATTGGACCAGGAAAAGCAATTGATACAAATAAATACTTCGTTATATGCACTGATAATCTTTGTAATGTGCAGGTGAAGAACCCTTATGTGATGACAACAGGACCGAAATCGATTAATCCGAAAACTGGAGATGAATATGCGATGGACTTTCCGGTTTTTACATTTCTTGATGTAGCTCGTATGCAATATGAGTTAATCAAAGATATGAGGATCTCGAGGCTATATGCTGTAATGGGACCGTCAGCTGGCGGGATGATTGCACAGCAATGGGCTGTTCATTATCCTCATATGGTAGAGCGGATGATTGGTGTTATTACGAATCCGCAAAATCCAATTATTACGTCGGTAAATGTAGCGCAAAATGCCATTGAGGCTATTCAACTAGATCCAAGTTGGAAGGGCGGAAAATACGGAGAAGAGCAGCCAATGAAGGGGCTTCATTTAGCAAATAGAATGATGTTTATGAACGCGTTTGATGAGCATTTTTATGAAACAACATTTCCTCGTAATAGTATAGAAGTAGACCCTTATGAAAAGATTTCTACATTAACATCATTTGAGAGAGAAATAAATAAAGTTACAAAAAGAAGTATAGCTTTAGTAGATGCAAATTCGTGGATATATACTGCGAAAGCAGTTTTATTACATGATATTGCGCATGGATTTTCATCTTTAGAAGAGGCACTGTCTAACATAGAAGCGAATGTACTTATGATTCCGTGCAAACAAGACCTGCTTCAGCCATCACGTTATAATTATAAAATGGTAGATATTTTGCAAAAACAAGGGAAATATGCGGAAGTGTATGAGATAGAAAGTATAAATGGGCATATGGCGGGAGCGTTTGATATTCATTTATTTGAAAAGAAAGTTTATGAATTTTTAAATCGGAAAGTGTCTAGTTTGGTGTAGAAAATAAATGGTGTGAAAAAGGTGCGATGTATGTAGTAGGCACCTTTTTTTACATGATTTGTAGACGGAAAATATATGTGGCAATTGCTATACCGAAGAATGCGATACTAAGCAATAGAAATAAGAATGACATTTCTTGTGGTGATTTTATCTTTTTATTATTCTTCATACTAAGTGCAATAATTGCGGCGATTAAGAAAATGATGCCCGTAATGAAAAGAAAAAGTGTCATTTTCATTGGCTCCTTTCATAAAACAAGTATATTGAGGATACAATGCACGAGTTATGTTTGTAAAGAATAAGTTTTGCGAGAAAATTGAGAAATAAAATTTCCATTCTTTGCGTTCTTTCTTTCGCATGCTAAAATTGACTAGATCTGCTTGTTTAAGGAAGAGACTAAAGGTTTTATTGTATATAAGGAGGAACGAAATATGACAGAAGTTAAAACAATTACTACAGAAGAAGTGCAAGAGCGTTTAGAAAATGGAGAAACGTTATTTTTAGTAGACGTAAGGGAAGATGAAGAAGTAGCAACAGGGAAAATTCCAGAAGCTGTACATATTAAAATGGGCGATATCCCAAATAAAGTAGATTTCTTTGATAAAGAGAATGAATATATCTTTATTTGTCGTTCGGGGATGCGCAGTGAAAATGTATGTCATTATTTAAATGAGCAAGGATTTAAAACAATGAACATGGTTGGCGGTATGCTTCAATATGAAGGTGAAATTAAATAAGTAGTTAAAAAAACTTGAAACGTGTTTGTTTCAAGTTTTTTTCTTTTGCATACAGTGTACAAAAGGGGGATAGGTAAATGGGGATTAACTTGCGGAAAGTAAAAATTATTAATAATACAGGGGCTGTTAATGTCGGTGACTGTTATGATATCTCACCTTTAGCTGTAGCAAAAATATACGCAGGTGCTGGAGGATCGAGTGCGGCTATTTTTTTAAATGGGAAAAGACAGTCAGAAGCGGTGATTAGAACATCAGTGTTTCTTCCGCCATTAGCAACGAGTACACGTACATTAGGTTCATAGAGGAAAGGTAGAGTGTAATTATGCCTGCTCATATAAAAGAGTTTGTTATTGTGAATAACACTGGGAATATATTTACTGGTGATAATTTGAGTGATACGTCATTTACTGCTACGAAATCGTATAGTGGCTCAATGGGGTGCACTTGGATCGATGTTGTTACAGTAATAGGGACGGAGACGAAGCTTTGTTTACAGCCAGGTGATTCGGTGACGACAACATATACAAGAGGCACTCCTGCTGGTACTGTAACAGGAACAAATATGGGGCAAAGTGTAAACGCATCGAGTATAGCACAAGCTGTCCCTAATACAGATAATATGGATTCAACTGCTGGACTCCCTTAAGGAATTAAGGGGGTTTTTATTTATTTGAAATAAAAATAGTCTTTGAGATTGTTTTTATAAATACATATTAAGAAGAGGTTTGTTTCATGTAAAAAAGATGGTGTGTAGGTGGTGGAAGTGTGAAAGAGCGCGATAAACAAAATTCATTAAACTCTAATTTCAGAATTTCACCAAATCTTATTGGACCTACTTTTCCTCCTGTTCCAACGGGATTTACTGGCATTGGGATTACTGGTCCAACCGGTCCACAAGGTCCGACTGGCCCACAAGGACCAAGAGGATTGCAAGGTACGATGGGGGAGATGGGCCCGACAGGTCCTCAAGGTGTCCAAGGGATTCAAGGACCAGTTGGACAAATGGGTGCAACTGGTCCAGAAGGACAGCAGGGGCCACAAGGATTGAGGGGACCAGAAGGAGCAACAGGAGCGACAGGCCCTCAAGGGGTGCAAGGGTTACAAGGTCCGATTGGTCCAACCGGAGCGACTGGGGCACAAGGTATACAGGGGATACAGGGATTACAGGGGCCAATTGGAGCTACTGGACCTGAGGGACCTCAAGGAATACAAGGAGTGCAAGGAGTACCAGGAGCAACTGGTTCGCAAGGAATACAAGGACCTCAAGGGATACAAGGCTCACAAGGACCGAGTGGAAATACGGGAGCAACAGGAGCGACAGGTCAGGGGATTACTGGTCCGACTGGCATAACAGGTCCAACAGGGATAACAGGTCCATCTGGAGGACCTCCTGGTCCAACGGGGCCAACTGGTGCGACAGGTCCGGGGGGCGGACCGAGTGGGAGTACAGGTGCGACGGGAGCAACAGGAAATACAGGGACAACAGGAAGTACAGGTGCAACTGGAGTAATGGGAAATACAGGTCCGACTGGAAGTACAGGAGAAACAGGAGCACAGGGACTGCAAGGAACCCAAGGGGTTCAGGGGATTCAAGGGATAACGGGGGCAACTGGAGATCAAGGAACACAAGGTATACAAGGGGCTATAGGACCTCAAGGTGCAACCGGAGCAACTGGAGATCAAGGTCCACAAGGAATCCAAGGAGTACCAGGGCCAACAGGAGAAACGGGAATACAAGGAGTTCAAGGGCTTCAAGGCCCGATGGGTGAGATAGGACAAACAGGCCCAGAAGGCCCAGAAGGGATTCAGGGTCCGCAAGGAATACAAGGGGTGCCAGGACCAGCTGGAGCAACCGGTCCAGAGGGTCCGCAAGGTATACAGGGAATTCAAGGGCCAATAGGAGCAACCGGTCCAGAAGGTCAACAAGGAATTCAAGGAATCCAAGGGGTTCAAGGTGTAACAGGAGCAACCGGAGCACAAGGAGCAACTGGAATACAAGGTGTACAAGGGAATATAGGTGCAACAGGTCCAGAGGGGCCGCAAGGGGTTCAAGGTACTCAAGGGGAAATAGGTCCAACAGGTCCAATGGGAGCACAGGGAATTCAAGGTATTCAAGGGATCCAAGGTCCGACGGGAGCACAAGGAGTGCAGGGGGCACAGGGAATTCAAGGAATCCAAGGTCCAACAGGAGTAACAGGAGATACGGGCGTAACTGGAGCGACAGGGGAAGGAACTACAGGACCGACAGGAGTAACTGGTCCAACAGGGATAACAGGTCCTTCTGGAGGGCCTGCAGGACCGACTGGTCCAACGGGGCCATCAGGTCCGACGGGAGTGACAGGTCCATCTGGTGGACCACCTGGACCAACAGGAGCAACCGGGGCGACAGGCTCAACTGGAGTGACAGGAGCGACAGGAGAAACAGGAGCAACTGGAGTGACTGGCTTACAGGGTCCCCAAGGAATTCAAGGTGTTCAAGGCGAAATAGGCCCAACCGGTCCGCAAGGTGTTCAAGGTCCACAAGGGATTCAAGGAGTAACTGGAGCAACAGGAGATCAAGGCCCTCAAGGAATTCAAGGATTGCAAGGAATCCAAGGTCCAACTGGTCCACAAGGAATTCAAGGAGACCAAGGCCCACAAGGAATCCAAGGTGTGACAGGAGCAACAGGTTCACAAGGTCCGCAGGGAATTCAGGGGATACAAGGGGTGCAAGGTCCGACCGGTCCACAAGGCCCAACCGGAATTCAAGGTGTTCAAGGCGAAATAGGTCCAACCGGTCCACAAGGCGTGCAAGGATTGCAAGGTCCACAAGGCCCAACAGGGGATACTGGGGCAACCGGAGCACAAGGTCCCCAAGGAATTCAAGGTCCACAAGGCCCAACGGGATCCACTGGAGAAACCGGAGCGACCGGTCCTCAAGGAATTCAAGGCCCACAAGGAATCCAAGGTCCAACAGGCCCGACTGGAGCGGGAGCAACCGGGGCTACTGGAGCAACGGGTGTGACCGGAGTTAGTACAACTGCAACGTACTCATTTGCAAATAATACATCAGGAAGTGCTATTTCTGTTCTGTTAGGTGGTACGAATGTACCGTTACCGAACAATCAAAATATTGGTCCAGGGATCACTGTTAATGGTACGAATACGGTATTCACAGTTGCGAATGCAGGGAATTATTATATAGCTTATACAATTAATATAACGGCAGCTTTACTCGTAAGTTCACGTATAACTGTAAATGGGGTTCAACTTGCAGGAACCGTTAATTCACCAGCAGTAGCTACAGGTTCGTTTAATGCGACAATCATTGCTAATTTGCCTGCTGGAGCTGCTATTAGTCTGCAGTTATTTGGATTACTTGCAATAGCTACATTATCTACGACAACACCAGGAGCTACACTAACTATTATTAGGTTAAGTTAATAGGGAGAAAACCTTGGGGCTTTTATGCTTCAAGGTTTTTTATCTCGTTATAAGTAGGAAGTCTAATTGGTTAGGAAAGTTTCACTTTATTCACTTGAGCAAAAACATCGCAGTTCGAAAATATATTATAATAGAATGAAAAGAGAGAAATTTGACAGAAAGGGAGGGTGGCGATGCAGGAGATGGTTACAGATTTTTTTGGACGCCCACTTCAAGATTTGCGCATATCTGTCATTGATCGTTGCAATTTTAGATGTACATATTGTATGCCAGCGGAAGTTTTTGGGCCAGATTATGCTTTTTTGAAAGATGAGTTTTTACTGACGTTTGATGAAATTGAGCGTTTGGCAAAACTATTTGTTAGCATCGGTGTACGAAAAATTAGACTTACTGGTGGCGAGCCACTACTGCGTAAAGATTTAACAAAACTTATTGCTCGTCTCGTGAAAATTGAAGGGTTAGTAGATATAGGGTTAACGACAAATGCAATTCATTTAACGAAACAAGCAAAAGCATTAAAAGAAGCTGGATTACATAGAGTAAATGTTAGTTTGGATGCAATAGATGACGATGTATTTAAGGACATTAATGGCCGGAATATCAATACGAAACCTGTTATAAAGGGAATTATGGCTGCAAAAGAGGCCGGGCTTGATGTAAAGGTAAATATGGTTGTGAAAAAAGGGATGAATGAACATCAAGTACTTCCGATGGCTGCTTATTTTAAAGAGCAAGGAATCACACTTAGGTTTATTGAGTTTATGGATGTTGGTAGTACAAATGGATGGAACTTTGATCAAGTCGTTACAAAGCAAGAATTAATTGAAATGATTCATAGTGTGTATCCACTTGAGCCAGCTGAAGCGCATTATTTCGGTGAAGTTGCGAAGCGATATCGTTACGTTGGAACAAATATCGAAGTCGGTTTTATTACTTCTGTTTCAGAGTCATTTTGTTCCTCTTGTACGAGAGCAAGAATTTCGGCAGATGGAAAGTTTTATACTTGCTTATTTGCGACAGAAGGATTGGATGTAAGGGAACTTCTTAGAGGAAATCTTTCGGATGATGAGTTAGTAAGCGTTATACAAGATGTATGGATGAATAGAAAAGACAGGTATTCGGATGAACGGACAGAAGAAAGTGCAAAGAATCGTCCGAAAATTGAAATGTCTTATATAGGAGGATAAGAAAGGGGGCTATCGTATGCAGGAGCGATATTCAAGACAAATATTATTTTCTGGTGTTGGAGAAGAAGGTCAGAGAAAAATTAGAGAGAAGCATGTGCTTATTATCGGTGCTGGTGCTCTCGGGGCAGCGAATGCAGAAGCAATTGTTAGAGCAGGTGTTGGCAAAATAACAATTGCGGATCGTGATTATGTAGAATGGAGTAATTTACAAAGGCAACAATTATATACAGAAGAAGATGCAAAGCAATATAAACCAAAGGCGGTAGCAGCAGCAGAGCATTTACAAGCGATTAATTCTGAGGTGAAAATAAATCCGGTTGTGACTGATGTAACAGTGCAAGAAATGGAAGAGCTAGTGAATGATGTAGATTTAATATTAGATGCGACAGATAATTTTGAAACGCGTCTTCTTATTAATGATATTTCACAAAAGTATAATATTCCGTGGATATATGGTGGTTGTGTCGGAAGCTACGGAGTAACGTATACAATTTTACCAGGAAAAACACCGTGTTTCCGCTGTTTAATGGAACATCCAGCGAGCGGGGCAACATGTGATACGGCTGGTATTATACAGCCGGCAGTACAATTAGTAGTTGCGCATCAAATAACGGAAGCGCTGAAAATATTAGTAGAAGACTATGGGGCACTTCGCGAAACGATGTTATCGTTTGATCTTTGGAATAATCAACAGATGGCATTTAAAGTGAATAGGCAGAAAAAAGACACATGTTTATCTTGCGGAAGATTACGTACATATCCGAGTTTAACATTTGAAGCACAAACGAAAACAGAAGTGTTATGTGGCCGAAATACAGTACAAATCCGTCCAGGTGTGCGGAATGAATTTAATTTAGAAGAAATTAAAAAGCGCTTACAAAGAAGTGTGGATGTAAAAGCTACTCCGTATTTATTATCATTTCCGGTGGAGGAATTTCGTTTTGTTTTATTTACAGATGGCAGGGCGTTCATTCATGGAACGAATGATATAAATATAGCAAAACGCTTATATGCAAGATATATAGGTTGAACCTAAAGGAAGCCCTTTAGGTTCAACGGAAAGAAGATTAAGACTTTCTCGTATAATCTCCACTTTTTCCACCTGTTTTTTCAAATAAGTAAGTTTCGCCAATAATCATACCTTTATCAACAGCTTTGCACATATCGTACACAGTAAGAGCTGTAGCGGAAGCGGCTGTTAAAGCTTCCATTTCAACACCGGTGCTACCTTCTGTTTTAACTTTTACTTCAATAAGTAATCGATATTGTTCTTCGGATTGTTTCCAATCGAAAGAAACGTCAACACCTTTTAATAATAAAGGATGGCACATTGGGATAATATCAGAAGTGCGTTTCGCAGCCATAATACCTGCGATTTGTGCAACTGCTAATACGTCACCTTTCCCAATTTCATTGTGAGAGATTTTATCGTAAATCTCTTTTGTAACGACAATGCTAGAGCACGCAATTGCTGTTCGGACGGTTACTTTTTTGTCACTTATATCAACCATCTTCGCGCGTCCTTGGTCATTAAAGTGTGTGAATGAAGACATGGAATTCCTCCTTGAAGTAATTTCTATTTAATATATAAAGTTTAATCGAGATAAAAAAAATTGCAAATATGAGGTGAGAAACGATGATAGAAAAACGAATTCCAATTCAAGTTGCTGAGGCAGTAGAGAGAGTAATGGAATATGCGAAAAATGGTGAAGTAGAAGAGGTTTCTATTACGGAAAGTTACGGGAGAATTCTTGGGGAGGATGTTATCTCTGATCATGACGTTCCTCATTTCGATCGTTCTCCTTACGATGGTTTCGCGATTCGAGCAGAAGATACGAAAGAAGCAAATCAAGAGAATGCGATTGAGTTTGAAGTAATAGGAGAAATCGGGGCAGGATCTGTTTTTCCAGAAGAAGTAGGACCTTTTCAGGCGGTTCGTATTATGACAGGAGCAGCTATTCCAGAGGGGGGGAATGCAGTCGTAATGCTAGAGCTGACGGAAGGTTTTGAGAAGAATGGAAAAACATATATGAAGGTAAAGCGTCCTTTTAATAGTGGTGACAATGTTTCATTTAAAGGGGAAGATATAAAACGAAATCAAGTTCTCGTTAAGAAAGGTGTTGCAATCAATCCAGGTGTTGCCGCCTTATTAGCGACGTTTGGATATAGTACTGTGAAAGTTGTAAAACAGCCTGTTGTTGGTATCGTGACGACAGGAAGTGAATTGTTAGAAGTACATGAGTCGTTACAGCCGGGGAAAATTAGAAATAGTAACTCGTATATGATTGCAGCTCAAATTATGAAAGCCGGAGGGAAAGTGCGTTATTATGGTCAACTTGCCGACGAGTTAGATGCATGTTTTGCAGCTGTTCAATCGGCGATGGATGAGGTTGATATTTTAATTACGACAGGCGGTGTGTCGGTAGGAGATTATGACTACTTGCCAGCTATTTATGAAAGATTACAGGCGAATGTACTCTTTAATAAAATAGCGATGAGACCAGGAAGTGTAACGACAGTAGCTGAAGTTGATAGAAAGTTACTTTTCGGTTTATCAGGAAATCCGTCAGCTTGCTACGTAGGCTTTGAGCTATTTGTGCATCCGGTTATAAAAACATATTTGTATGCGAAAGAACCCCACGTATATAGAGCAGATGCTATTTTACAAAAAGATTTTCCGAAGCCAAATCCGTTTACTCGTTTTGTAAGAGCAAACGTGACAATCGTGGACGGGGCATTACAAGCGATGCCGGTCGGTTTAGATAAATCGAGTGCGGTCTCTTCACTCGCCGATGCGAATGCTTTTATTGTGTTGCCTGGAGGAACGAGAGGATTTGAGGCAGGGATGAAAGTATCTGTATTATTGTTAGAGCACGACGAGGGATGTGATTGGCCATGGGCAAAGCCCCTTCAATCTTACAAATAGTAGGATATCAAAATAGCGGAAAAACAACGCTTATTGAGAAAATTGTATATGCATTAGCTGAACGAAAAATGAAAGTTTCTACAATTAAGCATCACGGGCACGGAGGTTTTCCAGAAGTAGCGCAAAAAGATAGTGAAAGGCACCGAAAGGCTGGGGCTGTTGTCAGTAGTGTAGAAGGCGCTGGATTACTTTCACTGTCGTCATTAAGAGAGGAATGGTCCTTGCAAGAAATTATTCGCTTATATGAGTTTTTTGAAGTGGATACAATTTTAATAGAGGGCTATAAAAAAGAGAGATATCCGAAAGTAGTATTACTTCGTTCTGCGGAAGACGTTGAACTTTTACATAAAGTAGAAAATATAGTAGCCGTTATTACGTGGCATGATGCACCTGCAAACTTACGAGAAGAATATAAAGTATTTCATATAACAGAAGAAGAGTTGTATATAGACTGGTTTATACAAACGGTAAGGAGTACGAAATGACAAATACGTATTATGAAGTAATTGATACAGAAATCTCGATTGAAGAGGTAGCAAAGAAGGTTATTCGCCGCGAATGCGGTGCTGTTACAACATTTATTGGAACGGTTAGGGAGTTTACGAAAGGGCGTCGTACATTATACTTAGAATACGTCGCTTACAAAACGATGGCAGAAAAAATGCTAGAGAAAATTGGTTCAGAAGTGAAAGAGAAGTGGCCAGGTACACACGTTGCCATTACACATCGCATCGGTACACTGCAAATTTCTGATATCGCGGTTGTTGTTGCTGTTTCAACACCGCATCGTAAAGCGGCCTATGAGGCGAATGAATACATTATGGAACGCATAAAACAAATTGTTCCGATTTGGAAAAAGGAGTTTTGGGAAGATGGAGACTCATGGATTGGTGATCAATTAGAAAAAACACCATATCCGGCGGGAGAGCCTGGGAAGGAGCTATAAGTATGATTCGAGTATTATTATTTGCGCACTTGCAAGAAGAAGCAGGAACAAGTGAATTACAAATAGAGAAAGAAAATATTACGGTTGCAGAGTTAAAAGCTGTTGTTGCCAGAGAATATAATGTACCAGTTTCAGCGCCAATTATGGTTGCAATTAATGAAGAATATGCGAATGAAGATGATACGATCCGAGATGGTGATGTTGTTGCACTAATCCCACCAGTGAGCGGTGGTTAATATTGGATTCATTAAAACGACTTTCCTACATAGGGAAGTCGTTTTTTTATGGAAGTTTTGCGAACACTAACTTATAGAACAAGGAGGGTGTTATGAAAAAAATATGTGTAGTTATTACAATGCTATGTGCAATCTTTTTCTCTTCTCCAAGTGATTCTTTTGCGAAAGAATCGAGGGAGCAGCTGTTAGAGAGTGCATTATCAAATAGGTATTATTCAGTTATTAGACAAGTGACAGAAGATCAGTATGAATGTGCTTCCGTTATAAATATAAAACGTCTCGGTAAGAATGGTGAGTTCGTTCCTAGATTTGAAATTACGCTACAATTTCTTACGTTCCAAGGTGCACATAATCCGCCGAATGATAAAGTTACACTTATTTTGGAAGATTATTTAGATCACGTAAAAATAAAGAAGGTGGAGCGAGAAAAGAATGTTTCTGGTGCTATTGCAGAAAAAGTTTGTGAACGGGAAAAAGAAAAAATAAAAGCTCACTCTAATGATTCAGAGTGATAACTTATGACATTTAGTAAAGAAAGGTAATGAGCGATGGACATACTTTTAGCGATTTTACCGGCTATATTTTGGGGAAGTATTGTGCTATTTAACGTGAAACTGGGCGGGGGACCGTATAGTCAAACGCTCGGTACAACGTTTGGGGCACTTATTTTCTCGATTGTTGTTTATATTTTTATGAAGCCAGTATTAACTCCTACTGTTATTGGAGTTGGAATTGTGTCAGGTTTATTTTGGGCACTTGGTCAGGCGAATCAATTAAAAAGTATTGATTTAATGGGCGTTTCGAGAACGATGCCCATTTCAACAGGACTGCAATTAGTTGCGACGACTTTATTTGGAGTCATCGTATTTCATGAGTGGTCCACGACTATATCAGTCGTCCTTGGTGTTTTGGCTCTCGTTTGTATTATTATCGGTGTTATTTTAACATCACTTCAAAGTGAAGAAGAAAAGAGTGCAGAGCAGGCCGGGAATTTTAAAAGGGGCATTATCATTTTATTGATTTCAACAGTCGGTTATTTAGTTTACGTAGTAGTGATTAGGCTATTTAACGTAGATGGTTGGTCAGCTTTATTGCCACAAGCAGTTGGTATGGTGTTAGGGGGCGTTTTGCTTACGTTTAAACATCATCCATTTAATAAATATGCACTACGAAATATTATCCCAGGATTAATTTGGGCAGCTGGAAATATGTTTTTATTCATTTCGCAGCCGCGTGTTGGAGTGGCAACAAGTTTTTCGCTATCGCAAATGGGAATTATTATTTCAACGCTTGGCGGGATTCTTATATTAGGTGAAAGAAAAACGAAACGCCAATTAACGGGGATTGTTGTCGGTATCGTTTTTATTATCGCAGCCGGAATAATGTTAGGTGTTGCAAAAAGTTAAAGGGGGTATTGAAATGTATAGTGATTTAGCAGGAAAAGTTGTCGTTATTACAGGATCAGCAACTGGTCTTGGAAGAGCGATGGGAGTACGGTTTGCTAAGGAGAAAGCAAAAGTAGTAATTAACTATCGCTCACGAGAGTCAGAAGCGCATGATGTATTAGAAGAAATTAAAAAAGTAGGCGGAGAAGCGATTGCTGTAAAAGGTGATGTGACAGTTGAATCTGATGTCGTGAACCTCATTCAATCTGCTGTGAAAGAGTTTGGTACGCTTGACGTTATGATTAATAATGCAGGGATAGAAAACGCGGTCCCGTCGCATGAAATGCCGTTAGAGGATTGGAATAAAGTAATCAATACAAATTTAACAGGTGCTTTTTTAGGAAGCCGTGAAGCGATTAAATATTTTGTAGAACATGATATTAAAGGTTCTGTTATTAATATGTCGAGTGTTCATGAGAAAATTCCGTGGCCACTATTCGTGCACTATGCGGCGAGTAAGGGTGGTATTAAACTGATGACAGAAACGTTAGCGTTAGAATATGCACCAAAAGGTATTCGAGTAAATAATATTGGGCCAGGTGCAATAAATACGCCAATTAATGCAGAAAAGTTTGCTGATCCTAAAAAACGTGCTGACGTAGAAAGTATGATACCGATGGGCTACATTGGAAAGCCGGAAGAAATTGCAGCAGTCGCAACGTGGCTCGCTTCATCAGAAGCGAGTTACGTAACTGGAATTACGTTATTTGCAGATGGTGGAATGACTTTATACCCGTCGTTTCAAGCAGGTCGCGGGTAATATAAAAGGACAAAGAGGTTTATCTCTTTGTCCTTTTTTCTGCAAAAAAAATAGCGGTCGGCTATTTTAAATTTAATGATTAATTGTATCTTGAAGAAATTCTGTTGCTTGATGTTCAGAAACATTTTGCACAAGTGCAACTTCGCTAATCATCATTTTGCGTGCATTATCTAGCATTTGTTTTTCGCTCGCATTTAATGCTCTCTCTTTATTACGGCGAAGTAAATCGCGAACAACTTCTGCGCTATCTTGCAGATTGCCGTTTTTCATTTTTTCCATATTCATTGTATATCTCTGTTTCCAGGAAAGTGATGTGTCTGATTCCCCGTTTTGAAATTCAAGAAGTATAACATCTAACGTACCTTTATCTACGATATAACGAATACCTGATTTTTGTAATTGATCCATAGGAAGCATTATTTGCATGTCTTTACTAATGATACGTATCACACAATATTGACGTGTTGTTCCTAATATTTCTTTCTCTTCAATGGCTTCGATGACTCCTGCGCCGTTCATTGGATAAACGATTTTATCGCCAATTTGAAACAAATCATCCACCTCCATATGTGGTAACCACTTTTAATGATAGCACAAGTGAGTGAAAATGTCAAATTTTATATAATACCATAATGTTGATATTATAGTCAATAAGCAAAAACTCTTTTTTTTATATATTTTTTTGCTCTTATTTATTGATGATTTTTTTTGGAAAATAGTACAGATGAAGAAAGAAGGCATATCCACTTATTTTTAAGCATAAAATGTAAAATCGCTAATACAATATACCTAAATCCGTTCTTTGCAAGGGAGGGAGAGAAGGTGGGGCGCACAATAAGAATTGATATTACAAATAAAGTTGTAGCTAAATTTAGACCGGATTATTTGGAATTATATACGAGTAAATTTATGATAGGTAAGTTTTATGTCTATACTGAAGGTAAACAATATGTGTTAGAAGACGGATATATATATGAAGACGGAAAATTTTATCGCATCATAGATACGCACCGTGGCAATAATCAAGCGGCGGAGGGCTGCGATCTAGGATGGTGTTAACATGATTCGTGTGAAAGTGTTTGATGAAAGTCACGAAAAAGACTTAGAAGACGCTGTAAATGTTTTTTTGAAAAAGATTGATGATAGTAATTTTGTAGATATTAAGTACCAAGTCGGTGTTTCCATTAATGATGACGAAAACCAAATTTATTGTTTTTCAGCAATGATCGTTTATAAAGCATAAAAAAGAGCTGGGTGAGCCAGCTCTTTTTTATGTTTTATGTTGGGACAACATGTGTCGGTAATACGTTCATAATAGATTGAGTTGTGCCTAATTTCTTTTTCGCTAAAAGAGGCTCTCCTGTTTCATGATTTTGGGCATCGTTACACATACCAAGGTGATAACGATCACCTAAAAATGGATCGATATAAAAACCGTTTTTGAATACTTTATCATTCGGATGTTTTTCATGGTGAATGTCAGAGCAATTAATGCAATAGAACATAGCTTTCATCCCCTTTTTATTTTTTTTTGAAAAAAGTGAGTCGGTAGTCATTTCGCTCCTAAGGAAATGTTGAGGAGAAGAGAAATAACTACCTACTCAAATGGTGGGCATATTTCTTCTGATTTTTCATATCTCGCGTAGTGTCCCTGAGGGAAGGAGGAGAGACGAAATACGCATGATATACGTAAGGCACTTCTTTCAAGATGAATGATGGAGTTTCATGTTGAGAGAAGTTTTTATTTTTTGTTGCCTTTGTGAGTATATTATGAGGGAATGCTCAGAGGGTGTTTGTCCTGTTGAAAAAATGTTGAGAATTTCTCAACAATAAAAAATAACTAGCGTTGACATGAAACTAAAAGGTGTTATATTATCAAAGTGTAACCAAAAGGTGTTATATTTAATTGCCGAATAAAGGAGAATGAAAATGGAACAACAAAATACATTAACTGATATTAAACAAACGATCGTTTTTAACGCGTCTATTCAAAAAGTATGGAATGTAGTATCAACTGCAGAAGGGATTGCGTCATGGTTTATGCCGAATGATTTTGTATTAGAGGTAGGACATGAATTTCGTGTGCAATCACCATTTGGCCCATCACCATGTAAAGTGTTAGAAATTGATGAACCAAACCATCTATCTTTCTCATGGGATACAGATGGCTGGGTCGTTTCATTTAATCTGAAAGACCTAGGAGATAATAAAACAGAATTTACGTTAATTCACGGCGGCTGGAAACATCCTGATGAAATTCTTCCGAAAGCGAATGCGAAGAGCTCTATTATTCGCGATAGAATGAGTGGCGGCTGGGTAGCGATTGTAAATGAAAAACTGAAAAAGGTTGTTGAAGGCTAAGTGTCTTCATTAGCAGCGAAATATGATGTATTTCAAGCAATTGCTGATCCAACCCGCCGAGAAGTAATACGGTTATTAAGTGATAAAGAGTTACCGATTTCCAAAATAACGGATCATTTTCCGATGAGTCGTACTGCGGTTGTAAAGCACCTTCATATTCTTTCGGAAGCGAATTTAGTAAGCGGAAGAAAAAGCGGAAGAGAGAAGATATATCGTTTGCATCCAGAACCATTAGAGGAATTACAACAGTGGCTCTCATATTATGAACGTTTTTGGGATAATAAATTATCTATGCTGAAACATATTGTGGAGAATGAAGAGTAAAAAGAGGATGACCAAAATGGTCATCCTCTTTATTATTGCTCACTTGTTTGAGTAGCTGGTTTTAATAAAATCCAAGCGATAATTAGTGTAAATACTGCTAATACGAAAGTACTCATATAAATGACGTGTACACTGGATGCTAATGCGGATTGCGATTCGGTTACTACGTTTGCTGTAGTTCCTCCGTGTCCGCCGCCAGATACAAGATCAAGGTTTTGAATACCGCGTGCATGAATCATCGTATTAAAGATTGTGCCAAAGATTGCAGCACCTAACGTTTGACTAAATGTATTAATAAATGTGTTTAAACCAACGGCTGTTCCGCGTGTATGAGCTGGTACGGCTGCTTGAATTGTTACCATATAAATAGGTGTCACAAGCCCCATTCCTAATCCGAATAATCCGACTGCTACATAAATAAGGAACGATGGTGAATTTGTTGATAATGTAAATAATAAGAACGTAGCGACTGATAAAATGCTAGCTCCAAGTAAAATGATTTGTTTCGTTTTTAATTTGCCTACTAAGTTACCAGAGAAAATAGCGCCAAATGTCCACATAACAGGGATTGGCATTAAAATAAGTCCGGCTTCTGTCGCATTTTTTCCTAATACACCTTGGCTCCAAATTGGAAGGTACATTGTAATACTAATGATCATTGCGCCAGCAATGAGCGTTAATATGTTTATTGTAGATAATGTACGGTTAGAGAAAAGTGCTAGCGGAATTAATGGTTCCGGAGATTTTTTCTCGATGAATAAGAAAATAATGAATGAAACGACGGCGAAGATTAATAGGCCGATAATTGTTATGTCTCCCCAGTTTTGCTTACTGCTACCTGTTAATAATGCATATAGTAGAGCGATCGTACTTAATGAGAAGACTGTTGCACCAAGATAGTCGATATGGTGTTTAGCGGGCTTAATAGATTCTTTGTAGTAAATGGCGATCATTAAGCAAGCGATAATTCCGAATGGGACGTTTAAGAAGAAAATATAACGCCAAGATAGAGAATCAACTAAAAATCCACCGACTAACGGTCCGATAACACCCGATACACCCCAAACAGCACTCATCCAACCTTGTGCTTTCGCGCGGTCTCTCGCTTCGCTATATAAGTCTCCAATAATCGTCATTGTGATCGGCATAACAGCACCAGCACCTATACCTTGAAGAGCACGGAAGAAGATTAATTGTTCCATTGATGTAACGACTCCGCAAAGCGCAGAACCGATTAAGAAGATTGTAGCTCCGATGAGTAAAACTTTTTTACGACCGAATAAATCAGCCAACTTTCCGTATATTGGAGTCGAAACAGCTGTTGCAAGCATATAAATTGCATATACCCAACTAACAAGTTCGACGCCTGACAAATCACTCGTTATACGAGGGATCGCTGTACTAACAATCGTTCCTTCTACCGCAGAAAGAAACGTCATTAGCATTAAAGACATCATGACTTTTTTTCTCATATTTTTTCCCCTTACCCTTTTTCAAATATTCAACAATATAAAATATAAAGGTACTAAGGTATATAAAGCAACAAAAAAGCAATGGGAAGTTAGGAGGAACGTATATTTTTCGCTTATTTTTGGTAAGTCGATATATTTAAGAAATCGCTGATATATTCGAGGAATCGCTGATATATGTTGTAGAATCGCTGATATAATTTCATATACCTAAAAAAAGAAACAGGAAGCCCTGTTTCTTTTTTTAATATTGCATTTTCGCGTTTTCTCCAGCTGTTGTTCCGGCAATTCTACCAGTAACGAGAGCAGATGTAATATTATAGCCGCCAGTATAACCGTGAATATCAAGAACTTCTCCGCAGAAATATACGCCGTTCGTGAATTTAGAAGACATTTCTTTCGGGTTAATTTCTTTAACGGATACACCGCCGCCAGTAACGAATGCTTTTTCAATTGACTGCGTACCATTTACATTCACAGTAAACTCTTTAAAGTCTTTCACAAGTGCACGAATTTTCTCGTGAGAAACTTGTCCAGCTTGTTCGCTGCCATCAATTTCATTCTTTTCTAATAAGAATAGGAAGTAACGTTCAGGAACATAACCTTTTAATACATTTTTAATCCCTTTTTTCGGATCTTCTTTCATTTGTTTCAGCATGCGCTGGAATAGTTGTTCACTATTTTCTTCTGGCAATGCATCGATGCTCATTTGAATCGTATTTGTTTTAAACTTTTTCAGTGCTTTCACGACGAATTGGCTACAACGGAGAGCGGCAGGACCAGATAGGCCGAAATGAGTGAAGAGCATGTCCATTTTGTGAGAAATGATAGCTTTTCCTTTCGGGTTTAATACGCTTAAGTTTACATCGCGTAAAGCAAGACCTTGTAAGGATCGGTCACGAATAAATGGTTCGTTTGAAAGGATTGGTACTTCTGTTGGGAATAATTCTGTAATAGTATGTCCAGCCTTTTCAGCCCAAGCATATCCATCTCCAGTAGAACCAGTTTGAGGAACAGATTTTCCACCAACAGCGATAACGACGTGATTCGTTTCTAACACTTCACCAGTTTGCAGTACTACAGCTTTCGTTTGACCGTTCTCATATTCAATCGTTTCAACAGGTGTATTCGTACGGATTTTTACACCTAAGTCTTTTAATCGTGTTAAAAGTGCGTCTACTACTGATTGTGCTTTATTTGATATAGGGAACATGCGACCATGATCTTCTTCTTTTAGTTGCACGCCAAGCTTTTCGAAGAATGTAATAATATCTTCATTATTGAAAATAGAAAAAGCGCTGTATAAGAAGCGGCCATTTCCTGGTATATGTTTAACAATCTCATCAAGTGGTAGACGGTTCGTTACGTTACAGCGACCGCCACCAGAAATCGCAAGTTTACGCCCTAGTTTATTTCCTTTATCAAGAAGTAAGACACTTGCGCCTTCTTCTGCAGCACCGATTGCAGCCATTAGCCCAGAAGGCCCGCCGCCGATGACAATAACATCATAATGCATAATATATCGACCTCATTTTCTACATTTCCTGCCTAAAAGAATAGCATGTTTTCCCTTAAAAGAAAAATAGAGTGAAGTACTGCTTAAGGAGAGAATTGTGGTACAATACAAAAGTTAGAGTTCAGCACTATCCTGCTATTTGTGGGCAATAAGACAAAAACCTTAAGATGTAAGAGAAATAAAAAGGGAATTTGGTAGCCCATAAATGCTCGAATAGTTCAACTAATAATCAGTGGGGAAGAACACCCACACTGATTAAAGTTTCACTTTATGTAGATGTAGGAGGATTTTTGTATGTCCGATTCGAAATTTCTGCGCGGAACGCTTATTGTTACGTTAGGGACATTTTTAGTAAAGTTCTTAGGCATGATTTACGTCTTTCCGTTTCATGCATTAGTAGGTACAGAAGGCGGAACGCTCTATACATATGGATACATTCCATATACGATCTTTTTAAGTATTGCAACGGCAGGGGTGCCGCTTGCTGTTTCCAAATTTGTTTCCAAATATAATGCGCTTGGCGATTATAAAACGAGCCGGAGAATGTTCCGTTCGGGAATGGTTATGATGATAGTAACAGGAGTTCTTTCGTTCCTAGTTCTATACATGACAGCGCCACTGTTTGCAGAAGCAATGCTTGGTAAACAAAGTATACACAGTAATGTAGAAGAAGTTACGACGATTATTCGTCTTGTAAGTTTTGCACTTATTGTTGTACCAGCAGCGAGTTTAATTCGTGGTTATTTCCAAGGTCACCAATCGATGGGACCGACTACTGTTTCGCAAATTATTGAACAAATTATTCGTATCGTCTTTTTATTAGCGGGTAGTTTTATCGTTATTAAAGTACTTGGCGGTACAGTTGCAACAGCAGTTGGGGTAGCGACATTTGCTGCGTTCGTTTCAGCAGTTGGAGCGCTCGGTGTACTCATTTGGTACTGGTTAAAACGTAAAAAACATTTGGATCAATATTTAATTGAACAAACTGTACCAGAATCGACAGTGAGTACGGTTCAATTATTTAAAGAATTATTTGCATATGCGATTCCTTACGTTGTAATTGGGTTAACAATTCCTTTATATCAACAAATTGATACATTGACATTTAACTCAATTATGCAAGCGATTGGCCAAGGTGATATCGCAGAGCGAGCGCTTGGTATTTTCACAATGTGGACGCATAAATTAATTATGATTCCTGTATCGCTTGCAACAGCGTTTAGTTTAACGCTTGTACCAGCGATTACAAAATCATTTACTGAAAAACAATACCGTTATTTAAAGTTACAAATTACACAAACATTCCAGGCAAATATGTTCTTAACATTGCCAGCAGTTGTCGGTATTTCAACACTTGCATATCCAATTTATACTGCGTTCTATGACTCAGATCCACTAGGTGGACAAGTATTAATGTGGTATGCACCGGTTGCGTTGTTATTCGCTTTATTTACAGTAACAGCAGCAATTCTGCAAGGAATCAATCAACAAAAACATGCGATTGTCGCGCTTATTATGGGTGTTATTTTGAAATTCGTATGTAACGTAATCTTTATTCGTTATTTCGGTACAGTTGGAGCGATTTTAGCAACTGCAGTCGGATTCTTAGCTTCCGTATGGTATACGAATCGACAAATCAAAAAACATGTACACTATTCATTTGGTGTTGTATATAAGAGAACTTTCCAAATTGCAGTATTAACACTTGTAATGGTCATTGCTGTAAAGTTATCACAATGGACTCTGTCCTTCATGATCTCACCTGATGGCCGAATGGGTGCTCTTATTACAGTTGTGGTTTGTGCAGGTATTGGTGGTCTTGTGTATGGATTGTTAGCAATTCGCACAGGAGTACTTGAACGAGTATTTGGCGGAGAAGCGTTAGAGAAAATCCAACGTAAACTTGGCAATAGATTCAAAATAAAGTTGAAATCAAAAGGGGCGTAATTACGTCCCCTTTTCTATGATAAACAAAGAAGGTGAAAAACGTGAGATTAGATAAATTATTAGCAAATATGGGATATGGAAGTAGAAAAGAAGTAAAGAAATTATTGAAAGACGGCGTTGTAAAAATTGATGGAACGCCAGTGAAAGATGCGAAGGTTCATGTAAATGTAGAAGAGCAAGAAGTTATGATTCACGGAGAAGTTGTGGAATATAAAGAGTTTGTTTATTTAATGTTGCATAAACCACAAGGCGTTATTTCAGCGACAGAAGATGATAATCATGAAACGGTAATAGATTTATTAGAGTTAGAAGATGCAATCTTTGATCCGTTCCCAGTTGGACGACTTGATATTGATACGGAAGGTTTCTTATTGATAACAAATGACGGGAAGTTATCACATCAATTGTTATCTCCGAAAAAGCATGTGCCGAAAAAATATTATGCACACGTTGCAGGAGTAGTAACAGAAGAGGATGTAAAAGAGTTTGCTAAAGGTGTTATTTTAGATGATGGCTATGAAACAAAGCCAGGTGCACTTACAATATTAAAAAGCGATGAGATTTCTGAAATCGAGCTTGTAATTACAGAAGGAAAGTTCCATCAAGTGAAGCGTATGTTTGAAGCGGTAGGGAAAAAAGTAGTCTACCTAAAGAGAACAGAGATGGGACCATTAGTATTAGATGAAGAGCTAGAACTTGGACAATACCGAGAGCTATCAGATGAAGAAGTAGAAATGTTAAAAACATATCAAGTAGATACTGAGAAATAGTGCTGTTTTTGGCGCAGAAAAGACCCCTTTCTAATGAGTTAGAAAGGGGTATGTATTTATTTACATACAATTATTTTTTCGTTATGAGGTCATTCTCACTTTCTTTCCTGTTGTTGTCCACTTACCGCGGCAAGGGCTATACACGAGTTCATTAAACTGCAACACATTTAGATCACGTTGTATCGTTCGCGGTGTGATCCCGAACTCATCTACAAGGTCTTTCGTCGTTACCGTTCCGTTTTCATTGATGTACATATAAATTGATTTAATGCGTGTTAGCATACGAGTAGTTGTAGGTTTCAAGAGAAAACCACTCCTCTACTAGTTTTTTTGACCCCATTCAGGAAAGAAGGTCGTTACTACCATTGTACTCTACATGATAAAATTCATGCTTTAATCTACTTAAATTTTACAGAAATTTAACAAATATTCATATAGAAAAATATTGGTAGTTGACATTGTATATATGGTCAGTCAACTAACACATAAAATTCTACGTAAAACGTCAAATTCCTGCAAATTTTTTTAGAAAAATAAAAGAAAAACTAATAAGAAATATCTGAAATATTACAATTGTTAGGTATTTGAGTTTCGTATATGGCATAAGAGATTTCGGTTTGTTATGATGAAAGAAACAATATAGTGAAGGATGGATGCGTGATGTCAGCGATTAATTGGACAGAAGAAGTTGCAAAACGAAAAGATGATTTAATTCGTGATACACAACAATTTTTACAAATTAAAAGTGTATGGGAAGAAGAATCAGCGAAAGAGGGCGCACCATTCGGTGAAGGTGTAGAAAAAGCTTTATCTTTCATGTTACATAAAGGAGAAACTGAAGGTTTTGCTTCTAAAAATTTAGAAGGGTATGCAGGTCATCTTGAAATGGGACAAGGAGAAGAGTTAGTAGGTATTCTTTGTCACGTTGATGTTGTGCCAGAAGGAGATGGCTGGACGACTCCGGCATATAGTGCAGATATTCGCGATGGAAAGATTTTTGCACGTGGTGCAATTGACGATAAAGGCCCAACGATGGCAGCTTATTATGCGATGAAAATTGTGAAAGAATTAGGTTTGCCTCTTTCAAAACGCGTTCGCATGATTTTAGGAACAGATGAGGAAAGCAATTGGAAATGTGTAGATCACTACTTTAAAAACGAAGAAATGCCAACAATCGGTTTTGCACCAGACGCAGACTTTCCAATTATTAATGCAGAAAAAGGAATTTCTGATATACAAGTTGTGCAAAGTGGTAGTGAAGAAAAGAAAGGTACATATGAACTTGTTTCATTTGAATCAGGTCGCCGTTTAAATATGGTTCCTGATTTTGCAGAAGCGATTATTACAGGAGAAGATGTAAATGCACTTACAGTAGCATATGAAGAGTATTTACAAACTGCTAAAAAAATAGGTGAAGCAATTGTAGAAGGTAATACGGTGACGTTGCAAATTAAAGGGATTTCAGCTCACGGATCTACTCCAGAGAAGGGTGAGAATGCAGGTTTATTACTGGCAACCTTCTTAACGAAAGTCGCTCTTGATGGAAAGGGAGCTTCGTTTGCAACATTTGCAACAGAAACATTTATTGGTGATATTTATGGTAAAAAGGCTACTATCGCTTATAAAGATGAAGTTAGTGGTCCATTAACAGTGAATGTTGGTCGTCTTTCTTATACGAAAGAAAATGGTGGCAATTTAGGATTAAACGTACGTTACCCAGTTACGACTAACTTCGAAGAGATGATTGCGAAGTTAAAAGAATACGTTGGTACTTATGGATTTGAAGTAGCGGATTATTCAAACTCTCGCCCGCATCATGTTGATAAAGACCACGTGTTAATTCGTACGTTGCAGCGCGTATATGAAGAACAAACAGGAGAAAAAGCAGAGCTATTAGCAATCGGCGGCGGTACTTACGCTCGTTCATTGAAAGCTGGCGTTGCGTTTGGTCCGTTGTTCCCTGGAAAAGAAGAACTTGCGCATCAAAAAGACGAGTACATTGAAATTGAAGACTTATTAAAAGCAACAGCAATTTACGCGCAAGCAATTCATGAATTAGCGAAGTAATGGATATATAAATAAGGAGAGGCCGTCCCAATAAATATTTTGGGACGGTTTTCTGTTACGTATAGGTTGCTTTTCTTATCGTATTTAGTTGTTAAGTCGATATAATTTCATTTATTATTGCGATCTTAACTTGGTTAGACTGTTAGGGAAGTTTGATTCTTATTAATTGAATGAGATAAGAAAGAAAAGCAACAATAGAAAGAAGGAGAAGATGTACATGGAGCCGCATTATTTTGTCGCGATTACGTTACCGAATCATATAAAAGAAGTGCTGTCTAACTATAAAGAGGAAATGCAGGAGGAATTACCATTTCGTTCATGGGTACATAAAGAAGACTACCATATTACCCTTTCATTTTTAGGTAGTGCAACAGAGGAACAATTAGAAGGAATAAAGAATGGATTGCAAACCCTTACAGAAACGCAAGAACTAGCGTTCACATTACAAGGATTTTCTACGTTCGGTATGGAAGATAGGCCGCGTATTTTTTGGTCGAAGGTAAGCGAGAATTACGATTTGCTTCAATTACAAAAGCAAGTGCACGCTATGTGTGAAGGGAATGGATTTTCTTTAGAAGCGCGCCCGTATCATCCGCATATTACTGTTGCTCGTAAATGGGTAGGAGAAGAGAAGTTTGATTTAGAACATATAAAGGAAGTACCTGAAATATCATTTCAAGCGGATACGATTACTTTATACGAATCTCACGTGAAGGAGACACCGAAGTATAAAGCGATTGCTGAAATAAAATTACAAAAATAGAATGTATGAAAACGTTTTTTATACAGGTGAATATACTATAGAGAATAATGAGTTACTGTATAGGGCTTCGATGATAAGAAAAGTCTTATCATTTGCAGCTCGTTTCATCCCTCTATTTGCGGGCAGTAAGACTCCTACCTCAAAATTAGGATCAAGCAAAGAAGTTAGGTGGGAGATCAACTGCCCATAAAGGCCCAATTGGTGAAGGCTAATAATCAGTGGGGTAAAGCTTTCCCGCTGATTAAAGTTTCACTTTATTTTAACTTTAAGAATGATGGTGATTTTTTTATGTTGAAAGTAAAACGTCCATTTGATGCCTATTTAGATGAAATGAATAAGATTACAATTTTGCTCCCACATGCGTATGGAACAAGCCGGACATTTCGTTTGCAAGAAGGAAGTAACGTGAAAGATTTACCGATTGCTCATACAATTGCGCTTCCGGATGCAACGAAGTATGAGTGCTTTATAGAAGAGCCGCTAGATGTGGGGAAGTATTATACAGTACGAGATGAACGGAATGAAGAAACAGATTTACAAATAGGTGCTGTCATAAGAACAGCGATTTTCGATGAAAAGTATTATTACGAAGGTACAGATTTAGGGGCTGTTTATCAAAAAGAAGCAACGACATTTAAAGTATGGGCTCCAACTGCGAGGCTTGCGAAAGTAAGGATTTATAAAAGTGATAAAGAATATACCGATCATGAAATGTATAGAGGAGAAAGTGGGGTTTGGACTCATACATTACAAGGTAATTTAGCTGGAGAAAAGTATACATTTCTTGTTTGTATTAATTTAATATGGAATGAAGCAGTGGATCCTTACGCAAAGTCAGTGACTGTAAATGGGAAGTACGGCGTTGTTATCGATTTGGAAAAGACAAATGTAACAAGACGAGAGCAATTACCACCATTACACGCAATGACAGATGCCATACTGTATGAACTGCATATTCGTGATGCCACTATTCATCAGGGCAGTGGAGTGAGTAAAAAAGGAACATATAAAGGGCTAATGGAAGAAGGGACAACAGGGCGAAATGGGACGTTAACAGGCTTGTCTCATATAAAAGATTTGGGTGTTACACATGTTGAATTATTGCCTTTATATTGTTTCGGTGGTGTAGATGAGGCGAATCCTTCTTCTGCATATAATTGGGGTTACAATCCATTATATTACAATGCGCCTACGGGATTTTATGCTACAAACCCTTCTGACCCGTATAACAGGATAGTAGAGTGTAAGCAACTAATTGAAACATTTCATGAGCACGGCATTAGGGTGATTATAGATGTTGTATACAATCATGTGTATGAAAGAGAGCTATCATCATTTGAAAAGCTTGTCCCAGGATATTATTTTCGTCATGGTGAAGATGGTATGCCTTCTAATGGGACGGGAGTCGGAAATGATATAGCATCTGAACGGAAAATGATGAGGAAATTTATTGTAGAGTCTATTTTATATTGGCTTACTGAATACAATGTTGATGGATTCCGATTCGACTTAATGGGAATTTTAGATGTTAATACAATGAATATAATAGAAAAAGAAGTACGAAACATAAAGCGAGATGCATTGTTATTAGGAGAAGGGTGGGAGCTACAAACACCACTTCCTCTAGAGGAAAAAGCAACGTTAAATAACGCAAAGAAAATGCCGCATATTGCGCAATTTAATGATCAATTTCGTGATGGGATAAAAGGGAGTACCTTTCATATAAATAAGCGTGGGTTTGCATTTGGTGGGCATGTAGACTGTAATCATTTGCAGTATATAGCATCGGGAAGTCTTTTGAGTATGAAAGAAACAGGTCTGTTTCTAGAGCCTGTGCAAAGCATTAACTATGTAGAATGTCATGACAATATGACGATGTGGGATAAACTAATGCGGAGTAATGAAGAACCAGAAGAGATTTTGAAAAAACGTCACCTTCTAGCGAGCGCAATGGTGATTCTTTCGCAAGGCATTCCTTTCTTACATGCTGGGCAAGAGTTTTATCGTACGAAGCAAGGAAATGAAAATAGTTATAATGCAAATGATGAAATTAATCAATTAGATTGGGATCAAAAAGAGGAAGAGATAGAGACCGTTAACTATATAAAAGGTTTAATTGCGATTCGCAAAGAGCACAGAGCATTCCGATTGCAAAACGCAGACCTTATAAAAAAGCACATGACTTTTTTGCACACATCTCCAGAAGTACTTGCATATCACCTAGAGCATGCAGAATCATTTGGACCGTGGAAAGAGATTATAGTTTTATTTAATAGCGGTTTAGAAGCTAAAACGGTGCAACTTCCGAAAGAAGAAACGTGGCATGTGTTAGTAAACGAAAAGCAAGCGAAAATAGAGCCAATTTCTTCATTTAGAGGAAAGGAACTTAGGCTCGCTCCGATTAGCACGTATATATTGACGATAATGTGACAAATCGCTACTTGACGATGAGAATGTAATAAATGTAGAATTGACAAAGGTGACGATTTTGATAAGTTGTCATTCTATGACAGGTTTTGTAAAATAAAATAGAGAGTTTTTGGCTTATGCCAAGTTTTCTTTTCATTTACAGTAAAATATATGAATCCACAACATATGTAGAAATGTTGCGGTTTTTCTTTTCATAACTATAAAAGATAAGGATTTGTTAACGGGTAATGAATATGGAATGGTTGGAACAATTATTAGGAAAAGAGTGGAGTCTTGTACCGGCTGGTGGAGTAACGGGCGATGCGTATATTGCGCAAAACGGACAACAGAAGTTATTTTTAAAGCGGAATACATCGCCCTTTTTAGCGGTATTGTCAGCAGAAGGAATTGTTCCAAAATTACTTTGGACAAGAAGGGTAACGAACGGTGATGTAATTTCTGCTCAAAAATGGCTTCCGGGACAGAAGCTAGAGCCAGAGGATATGAAACTAGAACGTGTTGCGAAGCTTTTGAAGAAAATACACTCTTCTAAAGCGCTTGTACAGATGATTCAAAGACTTGGGAAGCAGCCGCTTCACGCACAAGAGTTATTACAACAACTGCAACTGGTTTTAAGAGGAGATATAAGGGATGATGAAACAATTCAGCAAGGCCTTCAATATTTAATGGATTCATTAAAAGATATTGAATACAATGAATTCGTTGTATGCCATTGTGATGTGAACCATAACAACTGGCTATTGTCGGATGAAGATGAGTTGTTTTTAATTGATTGGGATGGAGCTGTAATTGCTGACCCAGCTCTAGACCTCGGTATGTTATTATATTGGTACATTCCGCGCCACGAATGGAGCGAGTGGCTCAAATATTATGATATTGAAATGGATGAATCGCTGCTTAGGCGTATGAGATGGTATGTAATAGCACAAACGATTTTGTCTATGCAATGGCACACAACAAAAAAACAGCAAGCAGAAGCTGAATATTGGCATCAATATTTACAGCAACTACTTGCTTCAGAGTAATACTTAAGAAAAATTGTCCATTCCAGCAATCCACTGAGTAAGTTGTTCTTGATTATTGGAAATGTGGTTGTCCAAATTAGAGGAAGATTTACCCGATTGACTATAAGAATATACATCGTTTAGCATTGCTTTAGCGTCACTACTTATACTATCGTTTGCGAGTAACGATTGAATGAGACGCTCTAATTGCTCGCATTCAGAAACTGTCCCGCAACAATCACTTTGGTGATTGACTAAAATATCTTTCAGCACTTCTAATTGATGTTGTTGATTAATTGGCATGAACGGATCATCCTTTCGATTGTTTTTCTCTTCAAATGTACGAGAAAAAGCTGTTTCGTCATGGAATGTTTAATGCTGTATGTAGTTTTTATCAAAATGGTACATCTTATACTTGAAAGAAACGGACCGAGTGCTCGTACGTACTTGGTTTTTTGTTTGGGAGATTTATTAAAACAGAGAGAAGGAATTATTCCTTTAAAATAGCTATGTAAAGAGAGGGAGACATCTATGCGTTTAAGACATAAACCATATGCAATGGATCGAATTAATGAGTATTCACATATCGTAATTGGAAACCCAGAGGAGCGCGCTGGTAACTGGAAAGAAGTATTTGGAAATGAGCAACCAATTCATATTGAAGTAGGTACAGGTCGTGGCCGCTTTATGTACGATATGGCAAAAGCAAACCCACATATTAATTATATTGGAATTGAAAAATTCACAAGTGTTGTTGTAGATGCACTTGATAAATTAATTGAAGAAGAAGTACCGAACTTAAAGTTAATTAATAAAGATGCTGAAGATTTAACAGTTTTCTTTGCAAAAGGTGAGATTGACCGCGTTTATTTAAACTTCTCAGACCCATGGCCGAAGAATCGTCATACGAAGCGTCGTCTAACGTATAAAACATTTTTACGCAATTATGAAGAAGTGTTAGTAGAAGGCGGAGAAATTCATTTCAAAACAGATAACCAAGGTTTATTTGAATACTCTCTAATGAGTATGGCTGAGTATGGTATGTTATTAACTTACCTGAGCCTAGATCTTCATAATAGTGATTATGAAGGAAACATTATGACAGAATACGAAGAGAAATTCTCAAGTAAAGGTCATCGTATTTACCGAGTTGAAGCAAAATATCGCACAGAGCCTATGCAGTAATGCATAGGTTTTTTTGCAACTAAAATAATCGGAATTTTATGTTAATATTGAAAGGAAAGGGGGATGAAAAATGGAACAGTTACAAATTGGAGATATAAAAGTGACGTGGCTAAAAGGCGGGAACACACATTTAGATGGGGGGGCAATGTTTGGTGTTGTACCGAAAGTGCTTTGGTCACGTAAATATAAACATAATGATACAAATCATATTTATTTACGAACAGATCCGTTACTTTTGCAAACGAAAGACGGTAATATGCTCATTGATTCCGGAATAGGAAACGGTAAATTGAATGAGAAGATGAAGCGAAATCAAGGTGTAACAGAAGAGTCATCGGTTTATAAATCATTAGAAAAACTAGATTTAAAACCTGAAGATATTCAGTATGTCTTAATGACACACCTGCATTTTGATCATGCATCTGGTTTAACGAAATGGGAAGGTGATCACCTTGTACCATCGTTTCCGAATGCGAAAGTTTACGTAAGCGAAACAGAATGGAATGAAATGAGGAACCCAAATATCAGGTCGCGTAATACATATTGGAAGGAAAATTGGGAGCCGATTGTAGATCAAGTTGTTACATTCCAGCAAGAAATAGAAATTACGGATGAAATAAAAATGGCGCATACAGGTGGTCATAGTGATGGGCATGCAGTTATTACTTTAGAAAGCAAAGGTGAAACGATGATTCATTTAGCAGACCTATTGCCGACGCACGCACATCAAAATGTACTATGGGTGATGGCCTACGATGATTATCCAATGACATCAATTGAAAATAAGAAAAAGTGGATGGAGTATGGCGCTGAAAACGATGCTTGGTTTACGTTTTATCATGACGCGTATTACCGTGCAGTAAAGTGGAATAAGGAAGGACATATTGTAGAAAAGATAGAGCGGAAAACGAGTGTAGAAGCATAAAAATAGGAGGTTGTTCCAGAAGCCAGTTGGGGCAGCCTTTTTATTATTTTCGTTTTTTGTCGGTAAGTCGATATATTTAAAAAATCGCTGATATAATTTCAATTACTATCCAAAATTAAAAAATAAGAGGTTCACCTAATGGGAACCCTCCTTTTTATGCTGCTATAACCTCTAAAACAGTACCTGTTTTAGCATCAACTAAAAATTCAAATCGTTCTTGTATATCATCTAACATTGTTGTAAGACCGCCACGATAAACTTCGTATGCGACATCATATTTTTCAAATGCCTCTGGAACCATATGTACCCAAGAGCCAGTAATTTCACCTTTATGACTTAATGCTTGTTTCACCATTTTCAATGCTTTTTCTGAAGAAATATGGGATTGTTCTTGTACTTTGTTTGCAACAAGATAACCAGCTGCGAACCCAACGCCAAGACCTGCTACTAAACCTTTCCAGCTCATATATTCACCTCAATTCTATAAAATAAAAATAGTGTACCAATAATAATTATAAAGCAAATACAGTTAAAAAAGAAGAAACTAGAAACATTTCGAAAATTTCGTTACAATAAAAGAGGTATTCTACTAAGGTTTGAAAGAAGGGGACTTCGTGAATAAAGAGACATTACAATTATTTCGTACGTTAACAGAATTACAAGGTGCATCAGGTTTCGAACATGATGTACGCCGTTTTATAAAGCAAGAATTAAGCAAATATGCGGATGAAATTGTGCAAGACGGTTTAGGTAGCGTATTTGGTCTGAAAAAAGGGGACGAAACTGGCCCACGTGTTCTTGTAGCAGGTCATATGGATGAAGTAGGTTTCATGGTTACGCAAATTACGAAAAACGGGATGCTTCGTTTTCAAACGTTAGGCGGCTGGTGGAGTCAAGTGTTATTAGCGCAACGTGTACAAGTTATGACGAAGAATGGTCCTGTTATTGGGGTTGTTGGTTCTATTCCTCCTCATTTATTAAGTGACGCGCAACGTGCAAAACCGATGGATATAAAAAATATGTTAATTGATATAGGTGCAGATAGCTACGAAGATGCGATTGAGATTGGTGTAAAACCAGGACAACAAATCGTGCCAATCTGTCCGTTTACGCCGATGGCAAATGAAAAGAAAATTATGGCGAAAGCTTGGGACAACCGTTACGGATGTGGCCTTGCAATCGAATTATTAAAAGAATTAAAAGAAGAAACATTACCAAACACATTATACTCTGGTGCGACTGTACAAGAAGAAGTTGGTCTTCGCGGTGCACAAACTGCTGCAAATATGATTCAACCAGACATTTTCTATGCGCTTGATGCAAGTCCAGCAAACGATGCATCTGGTGATAAAACGCAGTTCGGTCAATTAGGAAAAGGTGCTCTTCTTCGTATTTACGACCGTACAATGGTAACACATAGAGGAATGCGCGAATTCATTTTAGATACAGCAGAAACACACAACATTCCGTACCAATACTTTATTTCACAAGGTGGTACAGATGCGGGCCGTGTACATACAAGTAACTCAGGTATCCCATCAGCAGTAATTGGTGTTTGCGCACGTTACATTCATACACATGCTTCTATTTTACATGTTGATGATTATGCGGCAGCAAAAGAACTCATTACGAAGCTTGTAAGAGCAACGGATAAAACGACGTTAGAGACAATTAAGAATAACGCGTAGAGGAGAAGGGCGAAAAACCCTTCTTTTTTTAGGTTGAATAGATGCCCCAGCGGTGTGTGGTGGCGGTTAGTGCTTAATAGGTGCTCGAATGGTGTATTAAGACCGTGGGTAGGAAGAAAGAAGAAGCCTGTTTTTTTGTTTAGGACCAATAATATTGCGGAAAGCCATCTTCTTTTATAGGTAAAAGGGATTCCACTGTGGTGTGTGATAGTGGTTGGTACTTAATTTGTGCCGAAGCGGATATTGGATGGAACAAAATGATGAATTTTTATAGAGGTGAACGAAATGAAAGTAGTAGTTGGATCGAAGAATAAAACGAAAGTTGGTGCTGTGGAGAAGGTTTGGAAAGATGCTACAATCACATCTCTTTCTGTTCCTTCAGGGGTAGCAAATCAGCCGTTTACAGATGAAGAGACGATGCAAGGAGCGGTTAATAGAGCGAAGCGAGCGCTACAAGAAGGAGAAGCTCAAATTGGTATTGGATTAGAAGGTGGCGTAATGAAAACGGAGCACGGTTTATTTATGTGTAACTGGGGCTCGCTAGCAACAAATACCGGTAAAACATTCGTTGCAGGCGGTGCACGTATTAAGTTACCAGATGATTTTTTAGCACCTCTTGAAGATGGCAAGGAGTTAAGTGAAGTGATGGAAGAGTTTGTACAAAGAAAAGATATTCGTAGTCACGAAGGTGCTATCGGTATTTTTACAGATGATTATGTCGACCGCACGGAATTATTTGTACACGTTGTTAAGTTACTTGTTGGGCAATATAAGTATGACGAAAAGCAAGCATAAACCTTGCACCATGCGCGATGTATGGTAGTATAAAAGAAAGATTATAACATGAAAAAATGCACTCGTTAGAGGAGGAAATATAGATGAAATCATTAGAAAGCATGGAGCAATTCCAACAATTGAAAAATGAAGAGAATGTAGTCTTTATGTTCTCAGCAGAATGGTGCCCAGACTGCCGTTTTGTAGACCCGTTTATGCCAGAAGTAGAAGAGAAATATAGTGATTTCTCATTTTACTATGTAGATCGTGATGAGTTTATTGATCTATGCGTAAAATTAGACGTATTTGGCATTCCGAGCTTTGTAGCGTACAATAAGGGTGAAGAAACAGGTCGCTATGTAAACAAAGATCGTAAAACACAAGAGCAAATCGAAGAGTTCATTGAAGGTTTAAAATAAGGCAATTTGCCAATTGAATTGTAAAACAACCTCTACCTTCGCGGGGGAGGTTATTTTTTTGGAAGGGAGGAAAAAGAGATGAAGATGACAAGTAAAAAGATGAAAGACGAGTTAATGAAGAAATTATCTCGCCCAGAATGGGACTTTCAGTATGATAGCGAGAAAGAAGTTCTACGTATAGAACAGAAAGACTCGAAAAAAGGTATTAACGTATCGCTTCCAGGAGTTGTGGCAAAATGGGAAGTGAATAAAGAAAAAGCAATTGAAGAGGTTGCTTATTACGTACAAGAAGCGTTAATTGCGATGCATAAAGAAGAAAATAGCGCAGCGAAAATTTTACCTGTTATTCGCTCTACTTCTTTCCCGAAACAAGCAGAAGAAGGAAATCCGTTTATTATGACGGATCATACGGCGGAAACACGTATTTACTACGCGTTAGATTCGAATAAAACGTATCGACTCATTGATGAGCGTCTATTACAAAAATTAGAACTTACAGAGCAACAAGTGCGTGAGATGGCATTATTCAACGCTCGCTCATTAGGTTATGAATTTAAACAAGAAACAGTAGCAGGGAATACATTCTACTTTTTAAACACAAATGATGGGTATGATGCGACGCGTATTTTAAACGAATCGTTACTACAATCGATGCGTGAAAAGATTTCTGGTGACATGGTTGTTGCTGTTCCTCACCAAGATGTATTAATTATTGCTGATATCGTCAACGAAATCGGTTATGATATTATTGCACAAATGACAATGAAATTTTTTGCCGAAGGGCATGTTCCGATTACATCACTTTCATTCATATATGAAGATGGAGACTTCGAGCCAATCTTTATTTTAGCGAAGAATCGGAAGAAGACAGATGGAAAAGAGAAAGGATGAACGAAGTGAACGTTTTTTACAACCTTGAAGGAATTGGTGACACTCTAATTGTTGCCTTACAAGATATTACTTTAGAGAACCGTACTTTTGATCGCAAAGGAGATGTTGCACGCGTATACGATCGTGAAGGCAATGTAACAGCAGGATTCAACATCTTTAATGCGTCTTCTTACTTAGAAGTAAAAGAAACAGGTAACCTAACATTAACGAAAGAATTTGTAGAAAAAATCAACGGAATTTTAGCGAAGAACGGCTTTGAAGAAACAGTAGAAGCAGATCTTTCTCCAAAATTTGTTGTAGGCTATGTAGCTGAAAAAGAGAAGCATCCAAATGCTGATAAGCTAAACATTTGTAAAGTAGAAATCGGTACAGAAACATTACAAATCGTATGTGGCGCACCGAACGTTGATGCAGGACAAAAAGTTGTCGTTGCAAAAATCGGCGCTGTAATGCCAAGCGGTATGTTAATTAAACCAGCTGAACTTCGCGGTGTTCCTTCTTCTGGAATGATTTGTTCAGCACGTGAATTAGAGCTTCCAGATGCTCCACAAGAAAAAGGTATTCTTGTATTAGAAGATAGCTTTGAAGTTGGACAAGAGTTCAAATTTTAATTGATGTAAGAAAAGAGAGGTTGTCCTTTTGGACAGCCTCTCTTTTCTGTTGAATCATTGATATATTGCGAGTTGTGACAGATATATTCAAAAAATCGTTCATATGATAAGGATGTCACCTTTTTTCTCAAAAACTATATTGTATTTTATAAACAAACTAGTTAAAATTTAGAAAAGTAGAAGGGGATAGACGTATGAAACAACAACTAAAAATCGCAGAACTTCTGAAACGAATTGAAACTTCAAAACAGCAAGATATCGAACTAGGTTCCTATGAAATATATGTGTTTAGCGAAAATGAATTAGAAAAAGGACAAATCGGTTATCGATATGATAAACATAAAAATTCATTAATAAGTGAAGAACATGGAAAATGGAAAGAAGAATGGATTGTTATCGGATACGAAACAGATATGGGGGATCCGATTTTCGTAAATATGGCTGATGGTGCGTATTTAGTTTATACGGCAGAGCGTGGTACAGAAGCGTGGCAACCCGTTCATATTGGAAATATGGATGAGATTATAAAACAATTATAAAAAACTTTGAGACCGGTGCAAAGTGATGGGAGAAACACATGAAGTATATAAAAATAATGAGCATAATTGTATTCATTGGAATATATATGGGAGGTTGTTCGCAAGAAGAGCCGAAAAAAGAAGTAACATCTTCTATGCAGGAAAAAAAACAAGATAACAGGGAAGACGCACCGGTAGAAAAGCAGCAAGAAGAACAAGAAAAGAAAGAAGAACCGCAAGCAGTTCAAACGAATGAGCAAGTGGAGCAGAAGCAGGAGGAAGTGCCGGCCGAGGAAAAGAAAGAGGAAGCTACGCCAGCGCAGCCAACAGAGCAACCGCTGCAAAATAATGAACAAAAAGTAGAGAGTAATGAAAAACAAGGAAAGTTTCTTGTTGTTATTGATCCGGGGCATCAACAAAAAGCAAATTTAAATTTGGAGCCGATCGGGCCAGGAGCAACGACGCAAAAATATAAAGTGACAGATGGTACAACTGGTGTTGTGACGAAAAAAAGAGAGGCTGTTCTTGTATTAGAAATGGCTTCCGTATTAAAAGAAAAGTTAGAAGCAAAGGGAATACAAGTATTAATGACGAGAACGTCACAAGATGTGGATATAAGTAATAAAGAACGCGCGACATTTGCGAATGATCATAAGGCGAATTTATTTTTACGTCTTCATGCAGATGGCTCTGAAAATCCGAATCAAAGTGGATTTGCTGTATTAACGCCGGCAGAAGGAAGTCCGTACACGAAAGAGATTTATGCTGAAAGTCTTCAAATCTCTCAAACGATTGTAAATAAAATGAGAGAGAATCATCAAGTGAAAGTAAATGGAATTAAATTCAGGGATGACCTTTCTGGATTTAATTGGGCAAAGGTTCCTGGCGTACTATTAGAACTTGGATTTATGTCAAATTCTGAAGAAGATAAAAAATTATCTGACCCACAGTATGTAAATTCTTTATTGCAAAGTGTAACGGATAGTGTAGATGAGTATCGGAAGAGTGAAGCTTAAACGCAGTCTTACATGGAAGGCTGCGTTTTTCCATATGAAAACACTCGTAAATTAGAATGTTGTGGATAAATATGACATGCTTAATTTTACCTGCACTTTTTGCCGAATGCTGATACAATAAAGGATGTTACTATTTAGTAGAAAGAGTGGTAAGCATGTTAGATTGGATGAAAAAGCTGTTTAACAAAGAGGAAGAACAAACAGCGATAAATAAAGAAGTACCAAAGCAAATCGAAAGTCAGCCGAAGATCCCTCGTGTAAACCACTACACTGAAGCAAGAGAAGCACAAATGGCAAGTCGGAATGCAGGTAAATGCCGTTTTCCATTAGTACCGGATAATGGGTTTGATGAAGAGGATGTTATAGCAACAGGGCATTTTGAAGAACAACCTGTTCAAGTTGTAACATATGAAAATCAGCCTACTCAAAAAGGGATCAAAGTGGAAAGAAGTAGACGACAGTATGTGGAAAAGGTAGTTTCTACATATGAAGAGCCGGCAGTACAATATGAACCGGAGAGAGAGCCTGTCGTAAAGAAAGCATCTGCACCTTCGCAAGAAAGTAACCGTAGACCATTTCGTCCAACAGAAATGATCTCGCCAATTTACGGATATAATCGTCCTTCTGTAGAGAAAAAGGTAGAAAAGCAGGAGGAAAAAAAGGAAAGAGAAGATCTTGAAATATCTGTAGAGGGCAAATCAGTCGTTGATGCATGGTTAGAGAAAAAAGGATATACATTATCTGATTTCTCAGAAGGACAAGCAACGAATTCTTCCAGTCATGAAGGTGTTGATCAGCGAGATCAACAAAGTAAAAAGGAAGAAAAGTCAGTTGTCGATCAATGGCTAGAGAAAAACGGTTATGAAACTGAACGCCAAGAGCCTATAGTAGAAGAAAAAGAAGTGGTTCAAGAAATTAGTGCACAGCAGGCAGTTCCAGCGGGTGAAGTACCTCATCAAACAATTGCTGAGCGTATGGAAGATGCTAAGCAAGAAAGTGATGTAGTGGTCAAAAACATTCTACAAACAGAATTAGTAGATTCTAAAGTAGAGCACGAGGATACAATATTATCAGAAGAAACTAAACGTAATACAGAAATAGAACAACCTACTATTGAAGTAGAAAAGCAAGCTCCAGAAGAATCAGTGATTGTCAAAGCAGAAGAAAAACTTGAAGAAACAATCATCGTGGAAATACCAGAAGAAGTGGAAGTAATTGCAGAAACAGAAGAGTCAGAAGAAGTGGAAGTAATTGCAGAAGCAGAAGAGCTAGAAGAAGTGGAAGTAATTGCAGAAGCAGAAGAGCTAGAAGAAGTGGAAGTAATTGCAGAAGCAGAAGAGCTAGAAGAAGTGGAAGTAATTGCAGAAGCAGAAGAGCTAGAAGAAGTGGAAGTAATTGCGGAAGCAGAAGAGTTAGAAAAAGTGGAAGTAATTGCGGAAACGGAAGCGCCAGAAGAAGCAGAACCTGTAGCACTTGAGGAAACACAGCAAGAAATGGTTTTAAATGAAGCAATTGAACAAACGAATGAATTCATACATGTTGCAGAGGCTGAAGAACAAGCGAAGAAAGATGTTCAAAGCTTTGCGGATGTTTTAATTGCAGAAGAACAACGAGTTGTAGAAGAAGCACCGATTGCGGAAGAGCAACGAGTTGTAGAAGAAGCACCAGTTGCAGAAGGACAACGAGTTGTAGAGGAAGCACCGATTGCGGAAGAGCAACGAGTTGTAGAAGGAGCACCAGTTGCAGAAGGACAACGAGTTGTAGAAGAAGCACCAGTTGCAGAAGGACAACAAGTTGTAGAAGAAGCACCGATTGCGGAAAAGCAACGAGTTGTAGAGGAAGCACCGATTGCAGAAGGACAACAAGTTGTAGAAGAAGCACCGATTGCGGAAGAGCAACGAGTTGTAGAGGAAGCACCGATTACGGAAGAGCAACGAGTTGTAGAGGAAGCACCAGTTGCAGAAGGACAACAAGTTGTAGAGGAAGCACCGATTGCAGAAGAACGACAAGTTGTAGAGGAAACACCGGTCTCAGAAGAGCAACCAATTGTACAAAAAGAAGAACCAAAACGTCAGAAAAAGCGCCATGTCCCATTTAATGTTGTTATGTTGAAACAAGACAGAACGCGATTAATGGAAAGACATGCGGCTAGAGTAAATGCAATGCAACCTTCTATGAGTGAACGAGTAGAGAATAAGCCTGTCCAACAAGTGGAAGAAAAGCCAATGCAGCAAGTAGTAGTGGAACCACAAGTGGAAGAAAGACCAATGCAACAAGTGGCAGTAGAACCACAAGTGGAAGAGAAATCAATACAACAAGTGGTAGTGGAACCACAAGTGGAAGAGAAACCAATGCAGCAAGTAGTGGTGGAATCACAAGTGGAAGAACGTCCAGTGCAGCAAGTGGTGGTAGAGCAAGTACAAAAGCCAACTTCAAGTACGGAAGTACAAGAGAAAGCATATGTTGTAAATCAAAGAGAGAACGATATGCGAAATGTATTGCAAACACCACCGACATATGCAATTCCGCCATTAACACTGTTGTCAATTCCGCAGCAGGCAGCGTTAGATAATACGGAATGGTTGGATGAACAGAAAGAATTATTAGATACAACATTTAATAATTTCCACGTTGGTGCACATGTTATTAACGTATCGCAAGGTCCAGCGGTAACTCGTTTTGAAGTACAGCCAGACCCAGGTGTGAAAGTAAATAAAATTACAAACTTAAGTGATGATATTAAACTGAGTTTAGCAGCGAAAGATATTCGTATTGAAGCACCGATTCCAGGGAAGAGTGCGATTGGAATCGAAGTTCCAAATAAAGAAAGTAAGCCAGTATTCCTTCGTGAAATTTTAAGAAGTCCTGTGTTTACAAAGAGCGAATCACCGCTTACAGTTGCGCTAGGACTTGATATTTCAGGCGATCCAATTGTAACGGATATTCGAAAAATGCCACATGGACTTATTGCGGGTGCAACGGGTTCTGGTAAAAGTGTGTGCATTAACGCAATTTTAACGAGCATTTTATATAAAGCGAAACCGCATGAAGTGAAGCTAATGTTAATCGATCCGAAGATGGTTGAGCTTGCACCATACAATTCTGTTCCGCATCTTGTAGCACCTGTTATTACGGATGTAAAAGCAGCGACAGCTGCATTAAAGTGGGCGGTTGAAGAAATGGAGCGTCGTTATGAATTGTTTGCGCACGCTGGTGCTCGTGATTTAACTCGTTATAATACGATTGTAAGTGGGCGAGAAATTCCAGGAGAGACATTACCTTATATCGTTATTGTCATTGACGAGTTAGCCGATTTAATGATGGTAGCACCTGGTGATGTTGAGGAAGCGATTTGTCGTATTGCGCAAAAAGCACGTGCTTGTGGTATTCATTTATTAGTAGCAACGCAGCGTCCGTCTGTAGATGTTATTACAGGTTTAATTAAGTCAAACATTCCAACGCGTATTGCGTTTACTGTATCATCTCAAGTTGATTCGCGTACGATTATTGATATTGGGGGCGCGGAGAAATTACTTGGCCGTGGTGATATGCTATTTTTAGGAAACGGTACGTCTAAACCAGTTCGTGTACAAGGTGTATATGTATCGGATGATGAGATTGAGAAAACAGTTGATCATGTGAGAAAGCAAATGAAGCCGAATTACTTATTTAAGCAAGAGGATTTATTAGCGAAAACAGAACAAGCTGAGTCGGAAGACGAATTGTTCTTTGATGCATGTCAATTTGTTGTAGAACAAGGGGGAGCGTCCACATCTTCTGTACAGCGAAAATTCCGCATCGGTTATAATCGCGCGGCACGTCTCATTGAAGAGATGGAATCGCAAGGGATTATTTCTGAAGGAAGAGGAACGAAACCGAGAGATGTCCTTATTTCTGAGGATGAATTCGCTGCTATGCAGGAAACAAATGTATAGTAAACGGTTTTGCTGTATACTAATAGAAAATGTTGGATAGTAAAGTAGGGAGTAAAGCGACATGAAAGAAATTGAATTAAAATTAAAAGGTGAAATAAATAGACTAACAAATAGAACATTTAAATTTGACGAACGTGTTGGAGAAGGTTGGTTCTCCGCCGTTTACTTTTTAAAGACTAGAGAAATCATTGAAGAATTTCGCCCGAAAAGTGTTGTGACGATGCAATTTTTCCAAAAGGAAAATGCAGTTCTTTGCGGAACAGATGAAGTGATTGCGTTGCTACAAACATTTGCCAAAAATCCTGAGGAACTTGAAATTAATTCTTTAAAAGATGGCGATAATATTAGTCCGTTTGAAACAGTGTTAACAATTCATGGTCCTTATGAAAATTTCGGATTTTTAGAAGGTGTCATTGATGGGATTTTAGCCCGTCGTACATCAGTTGCGACAAACGTATATAACGTTGTCCAAGCTGCGCGTAGCGTAGATAAAGAAAAACCAGTTATTTTCATGGGAGATCGTGACGATCATTATACGCAACAAGCTGGTGACGGTTATGCAGCATACATCGGAGGTATGAGCGCACAAGCGACGCATGCGATGAATGAATGGTGGGGTAGAAGTGGTATGGGGACAATGCCTCACGCATTAATTCAAATGTTTAATGGTGATGTTGTGGAAGCGGCAAAAGCATATCATAAGAAATTCCCAGAAGATGAATTAGTTGTATTAATTGATTACAATAATGATGTCATTACAGATGCACTTCGCGTAGCGCGTGAATTTGGATCAACATTAAAAGGTGTACGTGTAGATACGTCGCGCACGATGATTGATCAATACTTCATTCGCCATCCAGAAGTACTTGGAACATTCGATCCACGTGGTGTAAACCCATCACTTGTATTCGCACTTCGTAAAGCACTTGATGAAGAAGGATTCCAGCATGTAGACATCGTTGTAACTGGTGGATTTGATGAGAAGCGTATTCGTGAATTTGAAGCTCAAAACGTACCTGTTGATATATACGGAGTAGGAAGTAGCTTATTAAAAATGAATATTGGCTTTACTGGTGATAACGTAGAATTAAATGGAAAACCAGAAGCGAAAGCTGGTCGTAAATATCGTCCAAACCCACGTCTAGAGCGTGTTCAATTAGAAAAAAGAGAAGATATGTAAAAGAGAGAAAAACTGATAGGTGATTGACCCTATCAGTTTTTCTGTTATCATAGTATAGCGGCTTCTTTTTTGCTATAATGGATTTGTTATGGACATAAAAAAGAAGTACGTACGAGTTTATCCTGATAAGTGAAGGGAAAGAATAACTTCACTACATCAAAAATGTATGATGATTACCAAAATAAGAAAAGATTCATATACTGTCTTATAGATAGGCCGTTGTATTAGTTCGAAATGTTGGAGGTTCTTTAAGATGACAGTTTACCATTTTGTAGGAATTAAAGGAACAGGAATGAGTTCATTAGCTCAAATTCTTCATGACATGAAGCATACTGTTCAAGGGTCTGATTATGAAAAGCGTTTCTTTACACAAACAGCGTTGGAAAAGCGTAATATCTCGATCCTTCCTTTTGATAAAAATAATGTAAAAGAAGGACAAGTGATTATTGCAGGAAATGCATTTCCTGATACGCATGAAGAAATTGTAGCAGCAAAAGAATTAAACATCCCAGTACATCGTTACCATCACTTCTTAGGTGATCTTATGAACCAATACACAAGTGTTGCTGTAACTGGTGCACATGGAAAAACATCAACAACTGGTTTGTTAGCCCATGTAATGCAAGGTGCACACCCTACATCTTACCTCATTGGAGATGGAACAGGGCATGGGGTAGAAAATAGTAAGTATTTTGTATTTGAAGCTTGTGAGTATCGTCGTCATTTCTTGTCTTACAATCCAGACTATGCAATTATGACAAACATTGATTTTGATCATCCAGATTATTTCTCAGATATCAATGATGTATTCAATGCATTCCAAGAGATGGCATTGCAAGTGAAAAAAGGTATTATTGCATGTGGAGATGATGAAGAACTTCAAAAAATTCAAGCGAAAGTACCTGTTATTTTCTATGGATTTGGAGAAGATAATGATTTCCAAGCACGTAATATTCAAAAGAGAACAGATGGTACTATTTTCGATGTATTCGTTCGTAATACGTACTATGACACGTTCAAAATTACAGGATACGGCAACCACAGCGTATTAAATGCATTAGCAGTAATCGCGCTTTGCCATTATGAAAACGTTGATGTAGAAGCAGTTAAGCATCAGTTAACAACTTTTGAAGGCGTAAAACGTCGCTTTAATGAAAAGCCAATGGGAGAGCAAGTTATTATCGATGACTACGCACACCATCCGACAGAAATTAATGCAACGATTGAAGCAGCTCGTCAAAAACATCCAGAGCGTGAAGTTGTCGCTGTATTCCAGCCGCATACATTCTCACGTACAGAAAAGTTCTTAGATGAGTTCGCTGAAAGCTTAAGCAAAGCTGACCAAGTATACTTATGTGATATTTTCGGATCAGCGCGCGAAAACAAAGGTGAATTAACAATTGAAGATCTGCAAAAGCGTATTGACGGTGCAGAACTAATTACAGATACAACAACGGATGTATTAAAGAAACATAAAAACGGCGTTCTAATTTTCATGGGCGCAGGAGACATCCAAAAATTCGAAGCAGCTTACGTAAAAGAAGTTCAAGTTGCAGAGAAGTAATAGAAAAGACGTATAGCTGTGGCTGTGCGTCTTTTTTTGTTGTGTTCGATATATTTTAAAAAGCGTTAATCTGTTGATATTGTTTATTCTTTTTGTATAGTTGTTTTAATAAAAAGATATATAGTGAACTAAAAAATACATATCCGATTAAATAATAGAATGAAAACATATCGAATTGTTTTGTTATCATAATTCGAATAGCGAAAAAAGTAAACGGAAGAGCGATTAAAAGCCTTGAGCTAATGGAAATTATTGTTTTAAAGTATTTTAATAAATCTATATTCCAATGGTTTTCTCTAAAGATAAACCAAATGTTGCTTGCAATAAAGGCTAGTAAAAATGGTAAATTTGCAGAAAAATTTATAAAACCGAGTACAATAGGCACTGATAAAGCGCCGAGTGGAGCGATAGATAGGCCGGAATAATATTTAATAAATGTATTTGTAGATTGCTGTGCATCTTGAATAACATCTGTATATTCTCCTGCAATTTCCTTTGCTAATTCTTTTGGAGGAAGAAATTCTTCAATCACTTGTGAAGGAATGCTCGCTAATGGTATCCCTTCACTTTCTTTACATAATGCATTTTCATATAAATCCGATTTGATCTCTAGCACATGTTGTTCTCTTGCTGACGTAGGTAGGTTCATTAAACCTTTATGAAGATCGTGTAAGAAAGAAGTAATGAGTTCATTTGAAAAGAATTGTTCTTTATTCATTTTTTATCCTCTCCTTTAGCTAGTAACATTAGAGCATGATACACTGCATCATAATCATGTAAGCGACTATTTAAAATTTCTCTCCCTTCGTCTGTAATTCGATAGTATTTTCTTTTTGGGCCATCACCGGACTCTTCCCAATAGGAAATAGCCCAATTGTTTTTCGTGATTCGATTTAATATGGGGTAAATCGAACCGTTTGGGATATGAAACACAGGGATATCTTGTAATGTACTTGTAATTTCGTATCCGTACATAGGTTGTTTACTTATTAAAGACAAAATAGCGAGATCAAAAACACCTTTACGTAATTGAATTATAAAATTATCATTTTTTTCCATACTTTAACTATATATGACTCATATCTAGATATCAATCATATATAGTGGTTGTTCATATATAAAATTCAAAAGAAAGTGTGAATATTTAACAATTTACATCTGTAAGTGTTAGAATAATAAGAAAACTGAAAGGGAGCTAAAAAACATGTTCACACTTCGAGTAGACGATGAAATCGAATTACAGTTATTAGAGAAGCATCATAAAGAGGAACTATATCAATTAATAGACCAAAACCGTAATCATTTACGAAGATGGCTTCCTTGGGTAGATGGGATGAAATCAGCTGGTGCGTATGATGAGATTTGTCCGATGTGGTTAAAGAAGTTTGCAGAGGGAGACGGTTTTGAAAGTGGCATACGTTATAAAGGAAAGCTCGTTGGGATGGTAGGCATTCATCCGGTAAGTTGGGGAAAGAAAGCGGCCAGTCTCGGATATTACCTGGCAGAAGATGCTGGTGGGAAAGGTATTATGACGCGTAGCGTGAAAGCTGTACTTCACTATGCATTTGAGGATTTAAAATTAAATAAAGTGGAAATTAGATGCGGTGTTGAAAATGTGAAAAGCCGCGCTATTCCAGAGCGTTTAGGTTTTAAGTTAGATGGTATTTTAAGAGATGATGAATGGCTATATGATCATTTTCACGATATCGCTGTATATAGTTTACTAGCTTCAGAGTGGAAGGAGATTCGATGAACGAGAAGATACGTATTATTCCGTATGAAAGTACGTTTCAAGATGAAGTAGTAGATCTTATCGTGCATATTCAGCAAAAAGAGTACAATGTCCCCATTACGAAAGAAGAGCAGCCAGACCTGCTTGAAATAGAAACATTTTATCAAAGGAATCATGGAAACTTTTGGGTAGCAACTTATGATGATAAAGTAGTTGGAACAGTAGCTTTATTAGATATTGAGAATCAGCAAGTAGCGTTAAGAAAAATGTTCGTAAAAAAAGAATTTCGCGGAAAAGAGTGGGGCGCATCATATAAGTTGCTCCAAACAGCAATTTCGTGGGCTGAGAATAAAAAGCTGAAAGATATTTACTTAGGAACGACAGTGAAGTTTTTAGCAGCGCATCACTTTTATGAAAAGAATAATTTCCAAAGTGTGAGTATAGACGAGTTACCAAAAAGTTTTCCAGTGTTACAGGTAGATAAGAAATTCTATAGGTACATTGTTTGAAAAGGTCATTCAGAAATGGCCTTTTTTTATGAACTAAAATGGAAAAAGTGGTATAATTTGGGGTAGGGGGTGCGTGTATGAACATTCCGATTCAAAGAAGTAAATCGGTAGTAATTTTCGTTTGTCTCACGTTAGTTTTTATGTTCGTATATCCACTTGTCATGATTATCTCAAATAAAGAGCAGTGGATGTCTGCGTTAATTGGAATGGGTTTATGTTTCCTTGTAAATGTACCACTCGTTTGGGAAGTATTTATTAAAAAGCATAAAGTAGAAAATGGTGTATTAAAGTACGGCATTTTAAATAACGATATTGTATTGAAAGAGATACGAATGGTTCGTCAAGTTGGGAAATCCCTTGAAGTTACGACGAATGCATATAAAGTACATATAATTGCGATGCCGCAAAATATGGAGCAGTTTTTGGAGCTTGTAGAAAAAGAGAACCCACATGTGAAAATAGAAATGGTAGGTAAAAAATGAAATATGTAAAACCTTTATTCTGTTTAGAAATTTTGTTTGTGCTTGTTGGTTGCACTAGAGTATATATGAAATGGGATCTGCCTCTATATGTACCAATATTAATAGGTACTATCGCAGTGGCGCTTTTATATTATTTTCATTTTCAGCAAACAAAAATTGAGAAAAGTAGCTCTATGTAGTACAGAAGGGTTAGAAATGAAAAAAATCTGTATGTTGTTTTTGTTTCTGATAACAGCATCCTTTCTTGTAATAGGGTGTAGTACGAAGAAGGAAAAGGCAGATATGAACTTAGAAAAGGCACAAAAGGTTGAAATTGAAACACTTACGGATTCAAGTGATAAAAAAGTAATTACTGATAAGAAAGAAATTGAAAAGCTGTTTGAAGTCATGAAAATGGATAAGTGGGAAATGCAGTCGGCTCCTTTAGATACTCCGCAAGGGAAAACATTTAAAATGTACCAAGAGGATACAAAAAAATTATCGGAGTCGAGTAATGATAAAAAAGAGTTACATGAAATTGGTACGATGACAGTATATAAAGATGTCCCTTATGTCGAAGTTGAAATGAAAAATAAGAAAATGAGTTTTAAAGTGCCAGAAGATGTGGCGAAAGATTTATTAAATTATTAATAATAAAAACGCTCGGAGAACATCCCGAGCGTTTTTATTATTATTTTAAGTTCTCTGGGTTTAAAGCTTCTAGTTCAGATACAACGAAGCGTCCGTCTTTACGGATTAGTACGTCGTCGAAGTAAATTTCGCCGCCGCCGTATTCAGGGCGCTGGATGCATACTAAATCCCAGTGAATGTTCGAGTTGTTGCCGTTCCATGCATCTTCGTAAGCTTGTCCAGGTGTAAAGTGGAAGCTGCCATCGATTTTTTCATCGAATAGGATGTCTCCCATTGGATGTAAGATGTATGGGTTTACGCCAATTGCGAACTCACCAACGAAGCGTGCGCCTTCGTCTGTATCGAAGATTTTGTTAATGCGCTCTGTATCGTTTGCAGTTGCTTCAACGATTTGACCGTTCTCAAATTTAAGTTGTACATTTTCAAATGTATAACCGTTGTAAGGAGATGGTGTGTTGTAAGAAACTGTACCATTAACAGAATCGCGAACTGGTGCAGAGTATACTTCACCGTCTGGAATGTTTAAATGACCGGAGCATTTAATAGCTGGAATATCTTTAATAGAGAATGTTAAGTCAGTTCCAGGGCCAGTTAGGCGAACTTTATCAGTTTTATTCATTAATGTAACAAGGCTATCCATCGCCTTATCCATTTTACCGTAGTCTAAGTTACAAACTTCGAAGTAGAAGTCTTCGAAAGCTTCTGTGCTCATTTTAGCAAGCTGCGCCATAGAAGCATTTGGGTAGCGAAGAACAACCCAGCGCGTTTTCGGAACGCGGATGTCTCTATGAACTTTCTTACCAACTGTTTGACCGTGAATTTGCATTCTTTCACTTGGCACGTCAGCTTGTTCGTTAATGTTATCGCCAGAGCGAAGACCGATATAAGCGTCCATATCTTTCATTACGCTTGCTTCATATGCAGCGATTTGTTCAAAATGTTCTTCAGTAGCACCCATTAATAAAGAGCGATCTACTTGATGATCTTTTAAAGAAACGAAGGGGAAACCACCAGCTGCATATGCTTCTTTTACAAGTGCAGTTACAAGTTCTTTTTGTAAGCCAAAGTTTTCAATTAATACTTTTTCGCCTTTTTGTAAGCGGATAGAGTAGTTAATTAAATTGTATGCTAACTTTTCAATGCGTGGATCTTTCATATGTAAAGCCTCCCTACTAATTATGTATCCTCTCCTATTGTAACCTACTTAGTGGAATTTGTTGAATCATTTATGTTAAAGTTAACGAATAAGTATGAAAATTCTAATGAAAAGATAGGGATTAGAACGAAACGGAAAATGATTGTATAATAGGGGAAAGTATGAAAAAGATAAAGGAAGTGATGAAATGCAAGTTCTTTTATATGTAAGTGCGGCTATTATCGCGGTTGCTTTCGCTGTATTAGTAGTATATGTATGCAGAACGTTGTTATCGGTTCAAAAGACGTTAGAAAACGTTGCAAGCACGTTAGAAGGTTTAGAAAAGCAAATGCAAGGGATTAGCGTAGAGACGGAGCAATTATTACATAAAACAAATGCGTTAGCTGATGACATTCAACAGAAGTCACAATCATTAAATAAAGTAGTATCGGGCGTAGATGGAATTGGAACGACAATCCATTCTTTAAATACGAAACTTCGTAATGTATCAGATTCTGTTACGGACGAAATTGAAAACAATGCAGATAAAGTAGCGCAAGTTGTACAGTGGAGTAGCGCAGCAATTGAAGTATACAATCATTATCGTGCGACAAGACAAGAGAAAAAGGTTGAAAAAGAAGAGCGTAAATTAGAAAGACTTGAGAAAAAAGCTGAAAAGAAAGAAAAGCGCTCTAGATTTCGTATGAGAGGTGAATCGTGATGAATATGACAAAAATTGAAGTAATTGAAGAACTTGAAGTATTAGTAGAAAAAAACGAGCCTTATGTTCTTTTTAAACATAGTACGACATGCCCGATTAGTCACGGTGCATATACAGAATTTCAAGCGTATTGTAGTGAAGAAAGAGCAGTACCAGCGTATTACTTATACGTACAAGATGCGAGAGATGTTTCGAATCGTGTTGCAGAACAGTACAGCATTAAACATGAATCTCCGCAAGTGTTATACATAAAAGATGGGATGGTAGTATGGAATACGTCTCATTGGAACATTAAAAAAGACGCTTTAGAAGAGAATATTAAGTAAAAAGAAGCAAGCTAAAGGTGCTTGCTTCTTTTTTTTGTTTTTGTTGAAATATATTTAATGGTACACTGTTAATAGTTCAAATTAAATAACTAGATTGTTGAAAGTAGGTTTTAAGTAATGAAGAAAATGGCATTATCCTTCGCGGTCGTAAGTTTATTACTGGGAGCTTGTAGTAATAATACGATTAGTAAGAAGGATGAAGTTATACAGAAGGATACGAAAGAAAAAAGCATGATCCCGAGAACTGCTGTTTCGAAAGATTATTATAGAACTGTAATTCCTTTAAAAGAACAAAAGGTTATAAATACAGCTAATATAAAAACAAATTCTAAATTAGATTTAGCAGAGTATGAAAATGGTTTAATGAATATTGCAGCGCAGCAATTTGATACAGAAAATCATGTACTACAATTAAATCAGTATATTCCAGAGAAGTTAGTTGATGAACTAGTCGCAAAAGTAGAAGCGCCAGTTTTGACGAATATTATAGAACAAGACTATTTCGGAAAACAGAATTCAAACGAACTAAGTTTATCTGGTGTTATGATCGGTTTAGCCATGTCTTCAAGTGTATCGAATGAAGAAGCTATGTCTAAGGGTATTGAAGTTGCCAAGCAACTTATTGAAGCGATTAATAAAAATGACAAGTATAATAAGTCTCCAATTACGTTTGCTATCTTTAAGCAAGAAAGTACAAGTTCTTTAAAAAATGGAACGTATATTGCTAGTGCTACCGTTCAAAAGAATGATACGAACCTTGGAAATTGGAGTACGATCGATGAACAAGTGTATTCATATCCTTCTGATGAATTTAAACAAGCACATGGAGAAGATAATACAAAAATAACTGACTTTGCTGATGCGATGAAAGGTTTTTCTACTGGAGACTTTATCCCAGTAAATGCTAAGGTTTCTTATAAGAAAAATCAAATGGATACATTAAATATGAATATTGTTATTAAATATAACGGTAAAACAGAATTAATGGCTCTTACCCAACTGGCTGCTCAAAGTATGTTAGAAAAATTACCTAAAGATGCGAAAGTACAATTGCAGATAAAGTCTGAGAGTAAAATCGAGGCAATTATTATAAAAGAGAAAAACAGCGAAAAACCGTTTGTTTCCTTCTTATAAAAAAGACAGTGTTTAAACTGTCTTTTTTTTATTGTAAGTGAAAATGTACGAAGGGAAAGAGCGACGCGTAATACGCTTCCTATATCCGCTGCGCCGATTTTAAAGAAAGTAACACATTTACCTGTCGTTGCCGATGTAACGCATTCTACAGGGCGCCGCACACCTCCAAATCCAGCGCATCAAATGACTACCATTGTCGTTTTCTGTCGGTAAGTCGATATATTTAAAAAATTGCTGATATAATTGGAGTTGTGGTCGATATATTTGGAAAATCGCTCATATATTTCGAGTTGTGATCGATATATTCGAAAAATCGCCGATATAAATTTCATTTACTATCTACTATCGTATTGCTTAAAATAAGGTTTCTACGTATTGAATATCTATATTTTTACAAAAAATGCCCTTTTTTTCATGAAAAATACGAAAATACGAGAAAAGAAGCGAATTTTTTCGAAACTTTTGCGGGAAAATATTGTATGAGCCTGCGTTTTTATCGTATCATTAGTAAAAGGAAGAACTCGGGACGATTGGTGGCATCTGCAAATAGAGTTGATGTCTTTTTTTCATTCAAGTAACCGATACATAAAAATAGATAACAAAAATAGAAGGAGTGTGCGATGAGATGAACGTAACAATTTATGATGTAGCGCGTGAAGCAAACGTTTCAATGGCTACCGTATCTCGTGTAGTGAACGGTAATCCAAATGTAAAGCCTACAACAAGAAAGAAAGTATTAGAAGCAATTGATCGTTTAGGGTACCGCCCAAATGCGGTAGCACGTGGACTAGCAAGTAAGAAGACAACTACAGTAGGTGTTATTATTCCTGATATCTCAAATACCTTTTATGCAGAACTTGCTCGTGGAATTGAAGATATCGCAACAATGTACAAATATAACATCATTTTAAGTAACTCTGACCAAAACAAAGAGAAAGAGTTCCATTTATTAAATACGATGCTTGGAAAACAAGTGGACGGAATTGTTTTCATGGGTGAAGATATTACAGACATTCACATTGAAGAATTCAAAAAGTCTCCAGTACCAATCGTATTAGCAGCGTCATTTGATGAGCAAAATGAAACGCCATCAGTAAATATTGATTACACGCAAGCAGCTTACGACGCAATGAAGCACTTTATTGAGCAAGGGCATACGCGTATCGGTTTCGTCTCTGGTCCTTTCATTAATAAAGCGGGAAGCGCGAAGAAGTTACAAGGTTATAAAAAAGCTTTAGAAGAAGCAGGTATTTCATATGATGAAAATCTTATAATCGATGGAGATTACACATATGATTCAGGTATCGAAGCATTCGAAAAGCTTTGGAGCAGTGATGAAAAGCCAACAGCAATCTTCGTATCTTCTGACGAAATGGCACTAGGTGTAATCCATGCAGCACAAGATGCTGGATTAAACGTACCAACTGATGTAGAAGTACTTGGTTTCGATAATACACGCCTTGCATTAATGGTTCGTCCGCAACTTTCAACAGTTGTACAACCAATGTATGATATCGGTGCAGTAGCAATGCGTCTATTAACAAAGTATATGAACAAAGAAAAAGTGGAAGATCACACTGTTATCTTACCTCACCGTATCCAATTTAGAGATTCAACGAAATAATTATAAAAAAGCTCACAGCAATTGCTGTGAGCTTTTATTCGTATTCAGGGTAGTATGTTTTAACTATTGTATCTACCGTTTCATTTTTTTTAACGTGTAAAAATCTTGCGTACAACTCTGTTCCTGTTTCAAATGAAGTATCATTTAATTCAAATACATGTAGCACTTTTCGAAACTTCCATGTGACTTGTTCACCGTACACATTATCGTACGATTCTTCAGAGTGTATAGCTATTTTTTTGCCTAATTCGTGAGCTTCCTCTAGGTCGTTTGCTTTAACGAGGATAATACTTTCTTCAAAAAGTTTATCGTGATTTTCTTCATAATGCTCATCCATTTTCGTAGGATGAGGCTCACCAGAATGAACAGATTCAAATAATAATTTTACAGCGTACATATTATGCTGCATGTTTCACCTTATAAATAATACTTGCGACAAGCGAAGCAGGTATTGTAAATACGTTGCTTTGATAATGATAGTGTATTTGGGATTCTTCATAAGACATGTTGTCATATAGTTCGTTTTGTGAAACGTTCATTTTTTTCTGTTTTTTCTTTAATATCTTAATATAGTTATACTGTATTGGGACGAGAATGATGAAATAGGCTAATACGATTAGTGAAATCCAAACCATTATGAACACTCCCTTGTAAAGAATATTTATATATGGTAATTATATATATTTATATAAAAAATATCCATTTTTCTGGTGGTCAATTTTCTTTCCAAAATGCAAAAAGATCTTCAGGACTTCGTAAATTATGTTCCAGGCATGTTTGTGAAGTGCGCTTAAAACTTTGTATTAACTGTTCTAACCGAGAAGGATCATATTGTTTTACATTGCCAGCAATAATAGTTTCATCTTTATCTAAGTTAAGTGATAATTTTAGCAAAGTTATATTTGTTTCTAATTGTACAACTTCGACATAAAAAAACTTTTTGTCTAAGTCGATTGTAATATAATCGAATCGCTCTACTTGTTTAAAATATCCTACAATATTATTTTCCAATTGAAATCCTCCTGGATATATGGCCTATTGGTGACTTCGCTACAAAATGGTATTGTTCCTTGTTATATGTCACATAAGTGCAAATTTAACTATTATAGGGCAATGTCATGTATAATAGAAAGAAAAGGCTTGTGAGGGGGGAGAAGAGATGATCGTTCTTTGGATAATTACGCTTTGTATGACTGCTATTTTTGCATATATGACGTTAAAACAAAATGGCTTAAAGCGATTTGTTCCAGGAAGTATTCTTGCAGGAATTGCCCTTATCACGTATGTAATTTCTATTTTTATTGAAAGTGTATCAGTGGACATGAGCACAAGTTTAATGTTCATGGGTATTACACTATTTGCAGGTAGTATTATGGTACTTATGGTTGCAGGTATTATTTTATTTATTCATATGAATTCGGAAACGTTATAGCATATAGAAAAGGCATGTCCCGAGGGGCATGCCTTTTTATCCGTTCAATTATGCTCTATCTTTAGAAGAATTTTGTTGTTTTAATAAGTCGCGAATTTCGCTAAGAAGAACTTCTTCTTTTGTTGGTTCTGGAATTTCTTCTGTCTTTTCTTCTTCTTCTCTTTTAGATGTTAGTTTGTTGAACACTTTAACGAACATAAAGATAGAAGCTGCAATAATTAAGAAATCAAAAATAGTTTGGATGAAGTTACCATACATAACAGCAGATTTACCATATCCAAAATGTAAATCTGTAAAGTTAACGCCACCTAATACCATACCAAGTAATGGTGTGATAATATCTTTTACTAAAGAACTAACGATTTTACCAAATGCAGCACCGATTACAACCCCGACAGCTAAATCGATTACATTCCCTTTGAATGCGAACTTTTTAAACTCGTTCCACATGTGTTAATCCCATCCTTTCCACGATTCAATATGAAATTTATAATTCCTATCAACATATTCTATAGAAATTTGTGAGAGAAATAAAGGGGAAATGGGAATGAAAGTAAATTCTGAAAAATGTATCCGTTTTAATTTTTGTTTACATTCTCCAGTAGAGATTGCAGCAGCTGCTGCGTTTTTAATCCTTCTAATCCATCTACAACAGGCTTTGTATCTCCTTGTACACATTCAATAAAATGATGAACAGCATCTTCAAAACCACGTTGTTTTAACGTCGTATCCCATGATGGTGAACCAATCTGAGAAACTGCATTTTCCTGCTCAACTTCAAATGTGTTCATATTTTTTACGCGAATGATTTTACCTGTCGTTACAAGTTCAATTTGTTCTAAATTTGTACCGGCGTGGCGGTGCATTGCGGTAGAAAGTAACAGTCCACTTGGCGTTGTATATGTGTGATGTCCGTAAAGAAGTTCATTCTTTTCATTTATTTGCATCATATTATGAACGACGTTAAGATCATCATTAGCTAACCAGCGAGCAGTATCTACAATATGTAAGTAATCATCTAACATAGTAAAGTCGTACGTATATGGCCCCACTTTATTTGTGCGGTGTTTTTCAATTCGAACCCATGAAATATTATGAGCTTGCTCTTTTGCAGCAACATACATAGGAACGAATCGGCGATTAAATCCGACCATTAACTTTCTGTTATGCTTTTCGCTCAACTCGACTAGTTGCTCAGCTTGTTCCACTGTAGCTGCTAGCGGCTTATCAACATAAACGTCAATTCCTTTTTTCAGAAGTTCAGAAACGATTTCATAATGTGTAGCAGTTGAACTATGGACGAAGATTGCATCACATTCTGAAGCTAACGTTTCAATAGAATGAAAGTCTTGAATGCGGTATTGTTGGCAAACTTGTTTCCTTTTCTCCGCGTTAGGTGTAAATGCCCCTACAAAATTCCAATTTGTTTCTTTTGTAAGTGTTGGAAGATAGGCCTTTTGCGCAATACTTCCAAGTCCAATCATCCCAATTTTAGGTTTGTTCATGTTTATTCCCACCCTATTAATATTGATGTAACAGGCTAAATGTAGCATAGGGTGGGGGAGGAAGGCAAAAAATAGCTTTTTACTTATTCCCTTCTAACAAAATCTTCTCTATCTCTTCAAAGTTATGAGCGCGAGCATGCTCTAACGGGGTAACACCATCGTTGTCTGGAATATTTACATCTGCACCGTGCTCAATAAGAAGGCGAATGACTTGTTGCTGTGTTTCATTTCCGTTACTTAGTACGATGGCTTCCATTAAAGCGGTCCATCCGAGGTTATTTACATGGTTTACATCGATATTTGTTCGGGTAAGGAGTTCTTTTATAACATCAATATAGCCGTGTTCTGATGCGGGAATAAGAGCTGTTCCGCCGTACCGATTCGTAAGCGATGGATCAGCGCCGGCATCGATCGTTAGTTTTAAAATATCCAAGTAGCCTTCAGCACCGGCGTATAGAAAGGGATTGTTTTTCATATCATCTTGTATATTTACGTTAGCACCAGCTTCGATAAGCGTTTTTGCGGTTTTTACATCATTTTTGTATGTAGCAATCATAAGAGGAGTACGTCCTTTACTGTCCATTATATTTGTGTCAGCCCCTTTTTTGAGTAACGATATAACAGTATTCATTTCTTGTTTCTCAGTAGCTGCTAGTAGCGCTGTCTCCATGCTTGTCATCTCCTTTTTAACTTCTTGTTCTTGTGAGCAACCTTGTAAAAACATTACGCAACATATCATGCTTAATGTTTTTTTGAACATGGAATTTCAACCTCCTCATTTCAACTGTAAAAGAAGAACATTAAATTTTTATAAACTGACGCTAAAATTACTATAAAATCGCTTGAGTATTTGAACATATATTTTTATGCTTATGAATAACATGGTTTGTTAAAGTGAGGATGTAACATATGTCTATTAAAACAAGATTTTTATTCTCTTATATCGCTGTTATTCTCGTTTCCATCACGCTCATATTAGTTGCGGGATTTTTAATTGTTTTTTCCATAACAGGAGACTTGGAATCAGTAAAAAATTTCTATAAAAGTTCCTATATTCAAAAGCCGCTTACGCCAGAAGAAGAGAATACGTATATTGAATTGAAATTAGCGGCAAAGAAAAATCAATCACAACTATTAGATGAATCGTTCGTTTCATCACTTGAAAAAGAAGGTGTGAAAATAGTTGTAAGAAAGGGAGAAACCATTTCTTATGCTACAAAAATATTTGAAGGTGTATCTTTAAAAGAAGCCATTCCGAAATTTGAATCAGCAAATATTAATAGTCGTGGTACAACAGAACTAGGCGATACATTTTATCGATATGTAAAATTTGATTTTTATTTTCCCGGAGATGAAGAAGGGAGTATATTTGTACTAAAAAGGCAAAGTTCATTTGTAGATCTTACACAAAAATTATTTCCAATTTTATTCGTAGCACTTTTACTGTTAGCGATATTACTCATTGGATTAGTAAGTTATTTCGTCTCAAGAAGTGTGATAAAACCAATTTTTGTGTTGAAAGATGCGACTGGGAGAATTAAAGAAGGGAATTTAGATTTTCAAATTCCAGTTACATCCCATGATGAAATCGGGCAATTAAATCAAGGGTTTGAGGAAATGAGAAAGAAATTAAAAGAGTCGATAGAGATGCAAACGCAGTATGAAGAAAATCGAAAAGAGCTCATTTCCAATATATCTCATGATTTAAAAACACCGATCACATCTATTATCGGATATGTAGAAGGCATAAAAGATGGAGTCGCAAATACGCCAGAGAAAATGGATAAGTATTTAACGACCATTCATACGAAGGCAAAACATATGGATACACTTATTGATGAGCTCTTTTTGTTTTCGAAGTTTGATTTGAATCGAGTTCCCTTTCAGTTTGAAACGATAGAGTTAAACGTGTTTATGCAAGAATTATTAGAAGAGATGCAGATGGATTTAAGTGAGGAAGGTATAGAAGTTTACTTACAATTACATTCATCACCACTATATGTAACGGCTGATTGCGAAAAGATAAATAGAGTGATATCAAATTTAATTCATAATAGTGTGAAATACATGGATAAAGAAGAGAAGAAAATTACTGTAACAGTATTGAATGATAACAATAAAGTTATTGTGAAAGTGATGGACAATGGGGCAGGTATAGAAGCTGATACGCTGCCGTATATATTTGAGCGGTTTTATCGTGCAGAGCAATCGCGAAATTCTAGCACAGGTGGAAGTGGACTTGGCTTAGCGATAGCGAAGCAAATTGTTGAAGAACATGGCGGAGAAATTTGGGCGGAAAGTAAGCTTGGGGAAGGTACAAGTATTTTCTTCTCATTGAAAAAAGTACAGGAATGTGGTGAGTAGAATGAAGAGGATTTTACTAGTAGAAGATGAAATAAGTATTGCAGAATTACAGCGAGATTATTTAGAAATTAGTGATTTTCAAGTCGATGTAGAACATTCAGGAGAAGTAGGTCTACAAATGGCTCTTCAGGAAGATTATGATTTAATTATTTTAGATATTATGCTTCCGAAAATGAACGGTTTTGAAATTTGTAAACAAATACGTGCTATAAAAGATATTCCGATTTTACTTGTTTCAGCAAAGAAGGAAGATATAGATAAAATTCGCGGACTCGGTTTAGGAGCGGATGATTATATAACGAAACCGTTTAGCCCGAGTGAATTAGTCGCAAGGGTAAAAGCTCATATTTCTCGTTATGAAAGATTATCAGGAAATGTGAGTAAGCAACGTGATACGTTATACATTCACGGAATTTCTATTGATCAGCGAGCGAGAAAAGTTTTTATAAACAATGAAGAAATTGCGTTTACAACGAAAGAATTTGATTTATTAACATTCTTTGTAACGCATCCAAACCAAGTATTAAATAAAGAACAGTTATTTGAACGTATTTGGGGACTAGACTCAGCTGGCGATTTAGCCACCGTCGTTGTTCACATTAGAAAGCTACGTGAAAAAATTGAAAGAGATCCTGCTCACCCGCAATATATTGAAACAGTATGGGGAGCTGGTTATCGCTTTAACGTGTAATGTACCTGCCGAATAATTGGCAGGTTTTTTATGTTATTTGAACGAAAAGGGAATAATAGGTAATTTATGTTAAAATATAAAGAGAGATAAAACATAGGAGAGCATGAGAGGGCGTGCTACATTTTGAGAGATACATTAAAAGATAATAAATCAAACAAGGCTTTAAAGATTGGAACTAATATCATACTTATCTTATTAATTATCGGTGCAATACAAATGTTTTATGATGGAGATTCTACGAATGATCATTTCGGTGGGCTATTTATGATGGTCTTTTTTGGAATTACAATAATTTCTAGTTTTATGATAAGTTTAAAAGAAGGAGATAAAAAGGCAGTATTACTTGATGTAGGTTTAATGATTTTTTTGTTCTTCTTGTTGTTTCTAGTGTGAAATATTTCTTTTGAAAAGCTCATAGTCTTATAGAGACTATGAGCTTTCCTTAATAATAGCGGTACTAGTGTAACGATTTATAAAATGTTTGAGTAGTAGAAGTAAACTGAGCAGATTCTTCTAAAAAAGGATAATGGTTACTCTCCTCAAATATCACAAAGATAGAATTACGTATGCCATCATGCATTTCGATAGAACATTGAATTGGGCACTGCACATCGTGTCTTCCGCAAATAATTAGCGTTTTTATGTTGATAGAAGGTAAGTACTTTCTTAAATCAAATGAAGGATATTCGTGAGAGAAAGCATTCATCCGGCTAGCGGACATTGTTTTTTGGATTGGTTTACAAAAATAAGAGTTGTAGTTTTCTGGTTTATACAATGATAATTTTGTCCTCTTAGTAGATAGTTCTTTCCGTTCTTCACTTGTAAGGTGAGGGCTTTTTAAGTTTTCGATGAGCTGTTGCATATAATGAAACTGAGGATGTGCTGGGTGATAAATGCAAAATGGTGTTTCGGTATAATTACTTGCTGCGGCTCCAACGATGACTAATGATTGTAAGAAATTTGGATATGTAATCGCATATAAAAGTCCAAGCATACCGCCTGTTGAGTGGCCAGCGAAATGCCATGTTGGGAGTTGTAAAGCTTCCCGTATTGCTTCTAAGTCGTGAACCGTTTCAATCATACTTAATTCGTTTTCTGAATTGGCTTTTGCAGAGTTACCAGCGTCTCGTAAATTAATGAGGAATACACGATGCGTAGCAGTAAAAACATCCGCAAAGTAATCACCAGTTTCATTAAATTTTGAATAGTGATGTGTAATGCAAAGCGGTTCGCCATTTCCCTTTGTAAAAAGTTCAAATGTGCCACGTTTCGTGTTGATTATTTGTTGTGTCCACATAATATCACGACCTTTTCTCATAAAAATTGGACTGGCTAATTCTTAAATAAAATATATCGGCGCAACTCGAAATATATCAGCGATTATCAAAATATATCGACTTACCGACAGAAACCGACAATAAGTAAAAGGAGGCCATTAAAAAACGAGCCTCCTTTTCGTTTAGTACAAAGATTTTGTCATATTATTCCGAATAATTTCAAGAGATTTCGTTACAGTTAATGCGTTCTTTTCTTCAATTTCTGGTTTACGGGGGATCGGTTTATACATGTTGTCTGGATCTTCCCATGTGAGGGGAAGTTCTGTTTCAGCTTGTCCTTTCCAAGCGTCAATCCATTCTGGAGGGAGATAACCTGAGATGTTTTGGATGTTGTTCATTTCGAGCCAAATGAGTGCCCAAGCTCTTGGGACGACGCGCCAATGGTCATAGCCACCGCCGCCGACAGCGATCCAGCGACCTTCGCAATATTCATTAGCGATTTCGCGAGCGAGCTTCGGTATTTCACGATAAATATTCATCGTTGCGCAAAGGTGTGTAAGTGGGTCGTAATAATGTGCGTCAGCACCATTTTGCGTTAAAATAATATCCGGTTTAAAGTATGCGGCAACTTCTTTTACGACAGTTCGATATGAATCTAAAAACGATTCGTCTTCTGTAAAGGCATCGAGTGGAACGTTAAAAGAATAACTATAGCCATTACCTTGTCCGCGTTCATTTACAGCGCCAGTTCCAGGGAATAAATAGCGCCCAGTTTCATGTAATGAAATGGTGCATACGTTAGGATCATCGTAAAAAGACCACTGTACACCATCACCGTGATGAGCATCTGTATCAATATATAAAACACGTAAACCGTATTTTTTCTGTATATATTTCATTGCGATGGAACTATCGTTATAAATACAAAAGCCAGATGCCTTGCCGCGGAAGCCATGATGTAAGCCACCGCCTAAATTAAGTGCATGTTTTACTTTCCCGGAAAGAACAGCATCGACAGCAGTTAACGTACCGCCAACGAGTAATGCGCTTGCTTCGTGCATATTTGGAAACATCGGTGTATCTTCTGTTCCGAGTCCATATGTCATCGCAATTGATTTTTCTAACTTACCTTCTCCAGCACGTTTTACCGCGTTTATGTACTCCTCTGTATGAACGTAGGCGATCTCTTCATCTGTAGCCATCCGTGGTGAGATGATTTGGGAGGGAGAGATAAAACCGCCCTTTTGTAATAAATCATACGTGAGTGTGACGCGCAGTTGGTTAAAAGGATGATCAGGGCTAAACGAATAGCCCCGAAAGTCATCCGAATAAATAAATGCGCTACTCATGCTTGCATCCCCATAATATTCGGCCATAATACGCGGTAGCCTTCTGCTTCAAGTGCATCAATCACTTTTAGCGGATTCATCGTTTGAATGCGGAAAACGAGTACTTTATCATTCTCATCTTTTGCTGGATAGACGAGAACGCTCACGATATTTATTTGCGAATCACTAAAAATAGCAACGACTTTTCCAAGAATACCAGGTTCGTTTTTTACTTGAATTTCAATTTGTGAACTTGGTTGATGTGCTCCTGTTAATTTCACTAACGTGTGCAGTACAGTAGATTCAGAAATGATTCCAACTAGCTTTCCAGCCTTTGTAACAGGGAGACAGCCAATTTTATTTTCAAAAAATAAAGTAGCAATTTCTTCAACGAAATCGAGAGGATGGCAAGTCATAACAGGATGTTTCATAATAAGTTCAAGTGGTTGCTTCAGCATATCGAGTGAAACTTGTTCATCTAAAATAGACGGACTTGCATCTCTTACATCCCGATCAGAAATAATGCCTACGACATGATTATTTTGATCGACAATTGGAATGTGCCGAATGCCTTTCGTGCGTATCGTTCGGATTGCTGTTTCGATTGTATCGTTTGGATGTAGTGTCACTACATCTTGATTCATAATTTCTTCTACAATCATTCCAGTTGCCCCCTTTATTAATACATAAAACGATTGTGAAAACGTAGACGATCAAATGCTTGAATAGAATCCGTATCAACACGTTTACCGATGCGGACCATTAAACAGTTAGCAGGATGTGAACAAATTTCAGGATCATCTGTAGCCATCCATTGTAAGCCACCAGCATTCATCATCTTTTCCATTACTTTTCGGTACTCCCAAACATTTAAGCCTGTCTGTTTTAAATCCCAGTGCCAATAATATTCAGTCGTCAATATAATGTAATCTTCCATATAATCGTCCATCATTGAAACTTCTAATAAGTTTTTTCCGACAGCGCAACCGCGGAAGGCAGGGACAACTTCAATTGCCCCGAGTTCAATTAAGTTTTCCATCTTTCCTTCTGACCATCTTTCAAGTGGATCAGGATATAAGTATGTAACATATCCAACAATCGTTTGGTCATGTCTTGCAATAATGAGACGAGCTTCTGGTAATTTAGAAATTTCGACAATTGCTTTATATTGCTGCTCGGCAGGACGAAACGCAACTAAATCGGGATGAAATTCATACATTTCTAAGTTATGTGTAGAGACAGGACCTTCAATAATTAAAGTGCCTTTCGCTGTTTTTAAGTTTCTAGCATTATATATTTTTTTATGAATCAATGTATTGCTCACCACCTTGAGGGTTTGTGAATCTATTAATATCGTACTTTATAATATATGCGATGTGAATCGAAATTTGTCATTAAAAATTTGTCTAAAAATCAACAAATATACTGAAAATTTTAAATAATATCATTATAATAGATAATAGAATACATAGGAGGGGGATGTAAAGTATGAAAGTAGAAACGCTTCCTGTCATTAAAGGAGAAAATAATTTGCCGAATTATGATGAGGCATACGCGAATTTTAACTGGGAAGAGGTTAATAAAAACTTTACTTGGAATGAAACAGGCCGAGTAAATATGGCGTATGAGGCAATTGATAAGCATGCGAAATCCGATCGTAAAAATAAAGTAGCCCTTTATTATCAAGATGGATCGCGAAAAGAGAAATATACATTTAAGGAAATGAAGGATTTTTCTAATAAAGCAGGAAACGTCCTGAAAAATTATGGCGATGTAGAAAAAGGCGATCGCGTTTTTATTTTTATGCCGCGTTCTCCAGAATTATATTTTGCCCTTCTTGGTGCAGTGAAATTAGGGGCAATCGTTGGTCCGCTATTTGAAGCGTTTATGGAAGGCGCAGTTCGCGATCGTTTAGAAGATAGTGAAGCGAAGGTGTTAATTACAACTCCTGAATTGTTAGAGCGCGTACCATTAAATGATTTACCTGCTTTAAAAACAGTCTTCCTTGTTGGAGATAATGTAGAAGAAGGCGGTAAAACGGTAGCGTTCAATCCTTTATTTGAACAAGCTTCAAAAGAATTACATATTGAATGGTTAGGCCGTGAAGACGGTTTAATTCTACATTACACGTCTGGTTCTACCGGTAAGCCAAAAGGTGTGCTTCATGCACAAAATGCAATGGTGCAGCACTATCAAACGGCGAAATGGGTATTAGATTTAAAAGAAGACGATGTATATTGGTGTACAGCTGACCCAGGCTGGGTAACTGGAACAGCTTACGGTATTTTCGCACCGTGGTTAGTTGGAGCATCCAATGTTATTTTAGGTGGCCGCTTTAGCCCAGAAGCGTGGTATGAAGCACTGCAAGATTACGGTGTAACAGTTTGGTATAGTGCACCAACAGCATTCCGTATGTTAATGGGAGCTGGACAAGACGCAATTAAAAAATATGATTTATCACAAGTTCGTCACGTATTAAGCGTTGGTGAACCGTTAAATCCAGAAGTAATTCGCTGGGGTATGAACGCATTTGGACTTCGTATTCATGATACGTGGTGGATGACAGAAACAGGTGGACAAGTTATTTGTAACTACCCTTGTATGGAAATCCGTCCAGGTTCAATGGGTAAACCAATTCCAGGTGTGAAAGCAGCGATTGTTGATAATGAAGGAAATGAAGTTCCTCCATACACAATGGGTAACTTAGCAATTGGTAAAGGTTGGCCAGCGATGATGCGTGGAATCTGGAATAACCAGCAAAAGTATGAATCTTACTTTATGCCGGGAGATTGGTACGTATCAGGTGACTCTGCTTATATGGATGAAGATGGATACTTCTGGTTCCAAGGGCGTATTGATGATGTAATTATGACGTCAGGTGAGCGAGTTGGTCCGTTTGAAGTAGAAAGCAAATTAATCGAGCATGCTGCTGTTGCAGAGGCTGGTGTAATTGGTATTCCTGATCCAGTGCGCGGAGAAATCATTAAAGCATTTATCGCGCTTCGAGCAGGATACGAACCATCTGATGAATTAAAAGAAGAGATTCGTCAATTTGTAAAGAAAGGCCTAGCAGCTCATGCAGCGCCAAGACAAATTGAATTTAGAGATAAATTACCGAAAACGAGAAGTGGTAAAATTATGCGCCGCGTATTAAAAGCGTGGGAGTTAAACTTACCAACAGGTGACTTATCAACGATGGAAGATTAAGAGAGAAAGGTCTGAACGAAACAACGTTCAGACCTTTCTTTTTTATTCTCTCTTTAACCTACATAGAAGTTAAAGAGGGAATAAAATGAAAACAGAAAAAGAAAAAATGATACTAGGAGAAATGTATATACCGACTGATCCAGTTGTAGTACAAGAGAGGGGGCAATCTCGTATATTAACAAGAAAGTTAAATGAAACATTAGAAGTAAAATTAGAATAACGTAGTAGAATCGTAAAAGAACTATTCGGAATGATTGGAGATAACAATTACATTGGCAAAAATTTTTACGCGAATTTTGAATGTACAATTTTAGATGTATGCCCAGTAACAATTGGAGATAATGTCGTTATCACATCTGGCGCAGTTGTAACGAAAGATGTGCCAGATTATGTAGTAGTTGGCGGGAATCCTGCAAAGATTATAAAAAAATAAAATAATATTTGAACGAAGTGCCTTCCTCGTCTGTATACATTTATGAAAGAATAGATAAGGGAGGCTTTTTTATGTCTAATAAATTACTTCTTACTTTTGCCTTAATTGGAACTATAGTTGTGTTTTCTTGTGGCTTGCTATTACCGATGCCAATCGGATTTAAAGTATCAATGATTACAGCTGGAGTTATGATGATTGTTATGTTTTTAATCATTATTCCATTTGATAGAAAACATATAGTAAGAAAAAATGGATATAAAATTGATTTTACAAAAACAAAAGTGTACTTTCGCTGGAATGTATTTGATACGATTTCAGCTTGCCTGGCAGTGTATGCATGTATATGTGTGCAAGTATTAAATATTTTAGTTTCAACCGGCGAGACAATTCAAAACCCGTATGTTCAATTTTTTACGAATCAATCACAAGTATGGATTATTGTCGCAAGTTGCTATTTAATTTCCCGTATTTCATTAACGTTAAAAGGAATAAAGGAGATCAAAAATCATGGCGCAGATTGGGATTGAGGAGGAACTTATGCTTGCGTATCAAAGTGGAGATAAGCAGGCTGGGGAAAAACTATACGTTTTAATCAAACCAGCGCTATACACATTTTTATATCGATTTAACCGAGATGAACAATTGAGTATCGACCTTGTCCAAGATACGTTTTTGACGCTAGAGCGTAAGAAACATATGTATGAACTTGAAAAAGGTAAAATAAAAACGTATTTATTTCAAATTGGTTATCGTCTTATGATCAATAAATTAAATAGGAGAAAAAAGTGGCGTACGCTTTTGCCATTTTTAGTGCCGATTCCGGAAAAAGAATTTTCTCACGAAGATCGGCTCACAGTAAGAGAAGCAATTTTGAAAGTTCCAGAAGAGCAAAGAGCGGTCCTAATCCTTTCTTATTATCATGACATGCAGCAAAAAGAAATTGCAGAGATATTAAACATTCCGATTGGAACGGTGAAATCGAGACTTCATAACGGAATAAAGAAATTGAAACAATTGCTGGAGGTGGATGAAATTGAGCGAAAATCCCTTTAAGAGTGAATGTAAATTAAAGCAGCATTTAGATAGTGATCATGTAGAGATACCAGATTTTCCAAAAACGGTAAGTCGCTTCGATCGATTAATCGGATTTCTTGGTTCTCCAGCGAAAGATCCTGTGGAGGCGACCATTGGGAATGATTTATCGGTTGTATTTCATGTGTCGTTATTAGTTGGGGTTCCAATTCTTTCCCTTGTTACGATACTCTTTGTGACGTTGTAAAGGATTGGCAAGGAGAGAAACCCGACCTCTATTTGACACGCCTATATAAATGATGGTATAAAGAAAAGTATATGAATAATTGAGCGTGGAAAGGGAGAAGTAGTGATCATTTCCCTGTTTTAGAGAGCTGATGGTCGGTGGAAATCAGCACATAGATGATCGCGAATTACGCCCCTAGAGCATCTTTTTTCGATTGAATTGTATTCAAAAGGGAAAAGACGGTGCTAAGCCGTTATGTAAATAAGGTGGTAGGCTTTTTTGGTCTGCAACTAGGGTGGTAACGCGATAATCAAAATCGTCCCTTATTTGAAGGGGCGATTTTTTTATGTTTTCAACCTTCACGCCAGTAATGAACTTAAAGGAGAGTATGTAGGATATGGGTATTTTACAAGATCTTGAATTTCGCGGTCTAATTAATCAGCAAACAGACGCTGAGGGACTTGAGCAATTATTAGAAAAAGAAAGCGTTAAATTATACTGTGGTTTCGATCCGACAGCGGATAGCTTACACATCGGTCATATGTTACCAGTATTAATGTTACGTCGTTTCCAATTAGCTGGTCATCAACCAATCGCACTTGTTGGCGGAGGTACTGGTATGATCGGTGACCCAAGTGGTAAAAAAGCAGAGCGTACATTAAATACGAAAGATACAGTTGCTTACTACACAGAAAGCATTAAAAACCAACTTTCAAACTTCTTAGAGTTCGAAAACGTGGACAACCCAGCAACAATGGCTAACAACTATGACTGGCTTGGTAACTTAGATGTAATTTCATTCTTACGCGATATCGGTAAAAACTTCGGTTTAAACTATATGTTAGCAAAAGATACAGTAGCATCTCGTTTAGATACTGGTATTTCATTCACTGAGTTCAGTTACATGATTTTACAATCATACGACTTCTTAAACTTATACCAACACCATAATTGCCGCCTGCAAATCGGTGGTAGTGACCAATGGGGTAACATTACAGCTGGTCTTGAATTAATCCGTAAATCAGAAGAAGATGCGAAAGCATTCGGTTTAACAATTCCACTAGTTACAAAATCTGACGGTACGAAGTTTGGTAAAACAGAAGGCGGCGCAATTTGGTTAGACCCAGAGAAAACAACTCCTTACGAGTTCTACCAATTCTGGATCAACACAGATGACCGCGATGTTGTTAAATACTTAAAATACTTCACATTCTTATCTCATGAAGAAATTCTTGAGCTTGAAAAGCAAGTAGCTGAAGCACCAGAAAAACGTGCAGCACAAAAAGCATTAGGTGCTGAAATGACAAAACTTGTTCACGGCGAAGAAGCATTAGAGCAAGCGATTAAAATTTCAGCTGCATTATTCAGCGGTTCTGTAGCAGAACTGACTGCAAGCGAAATCGAGCAAGGATTCAAAGACGTACCATCTGTAGAACGTACGGCAGAAGATACAGTATTAATCGACTTACTTGTAGAAAGCAAAATCTCTCCATCAAAACGTCAAGCACGTGAAGATGTAACGAACGGGGCAATCTACGTAAACGGTGAGCGTACACAAGCATTAGACTACGTTGTAACAGAAAACGACCGCATCGAAGGTAAATTCACAATCATTCGCCGCGGTAAAAAGAAATATTTCTTAATTCGTTACTAATCAGAAACGAATATAAAACAAATAGTACCCCGAATTGTAGGCTGAAAAGTTTATGATTCGGGGTTTTTATGTATGAATTTAGATTACCTTACGAGTTCTTGTAAATAGAATATGAAGAATTAATACGAGCATATAAAGTAAGCTAATGAGCATAACAATAAATGCTGTTGGATAAAATTTTGCCGCATATATAAAGAAATCGATTTGATAAATATCTTCGTAACTTGAAACGGTGCCTTTAAAGTAATTTGTAAACTTAGCGCTATATTTCCATTCATCAGGATCATCTATTAAATTACTTCCCTGATACCAATTAATAAGTGCGGAAGTAATAAACAACATACATGCACTACCTAATTGAACCATTTGATTTATTGTCAAAATGAATCAACCTCCTATTTTATGGTTATTATAGCGTGCATTCGTATTCTTGTAACCTTTTTGTTGTAATCTCCTTTTCGAGTTCATACGGAAATCACATGTAAGCGGTATGATAAATGTATAACAACTAGAAAGGAGTGGTAAAACAAAATGTCACTAGAAGCGCTCATTATTTTTTCTTTGCTAAACGCGGGTCAGCTTGCAGAGAATTCGAAGGTGGATGTACATAAAGAGCAGAAAGATGCTTATGTATATGTTCAACAAGAGGAAAATAAATAATTTTATTTTATATATAAACGAAAAAAGCCAATCCAGAGGATTGGCTTTTTGTCATTAACGAGAGTAGAACTCTACGATTAATGCTTCGTTGATTTCAGCTGCTAACTCAGAACGCTCAGCGTGACGAGTGTAAGTAGCTTCTAATTTATCAGCATCGAAAGTTAAGTATTCTGGTACGAAGTTGTTAACTTCGATCGCTTCTTTAACAACAACAAGGCTGTTAGATTTTTCGCGAACGCTGATTGTTTGACCAGGTTTTACACGGTAAGATGGGATATCTACGCGAGATCCATCAACTGTGATGTGGCCGTGGTTTACTAATTGGCGAGCTGCACGACGAGTGCGAGCTAAGCCCATACGGTAAACTAGGTTGTCAAGACGAGCTTCAAGAAGGATCATGAAGTTTTCGCCGTGCTTACCAGGCATTTTACCTGCTTGGTCAAATGTGCGACGGAATTGACGCTCAGTCATGCCGTACATGTGACGAAGTTTTTGTTTCTCTTGTAATTGTAAACCGTATTCTGAAAGTTTCTTACGTTGGTTAGGACCGTGAGGACCTGGTGCGTAAGGGCGTTTTTCTAATTCTTTTCCTGTGCCGCTTAGAGAGATTCCAAGACGACGAGACAGTTTCCAAGCTGGACCTGTATAACGAGCCATAGTTGACTCCTCCTTTAAAAATGTTTTTATTTACGTAAAATAAAAACAGACGTAATCGATATTTACGGGCATTTTGTTTTCATGTACCTTCGCTCCAGCAGCAGGGAGTTACGAGATACACCTCCGTAGAGGAACAAAATACAAACGATAAACTCACATTACAAGGCTGCCTTTTTATTTTACACAAACGCTATTATATCTTTTACCCAGAGTTTCGTCAAGCGAGTACGTTTTTGTTTTATGCATATAAATTTTGGAAATTAATAAGAAGGAATTTAAAACGATATAAAAGAAGTGATAGAAACACAAATAAAACGCTTACATAAAATGTAGTAAAAAATGTTCATTAATTTTTTGTTGATGAATATGCGGCGATAAAGTGAAACTTTACTCAGTGGTGGGGGCATCCCTCATCACTGAGTATTAGTTGAACGAATCGGGCTTTTATGGGCAGTTGATCCTCCACCTAACTTTTTTGCTTTCACTGAATTTTGATGTGGGGGCCTTACTGCCCGGCAAATAGCGGGATAAAAACATAAAAGGGGATGTTTTTATGAAAAAGAAGCATATGGAGACAGCGTTAATTCATCACGGGTATACATCTGAGGAACATAAAGGAAGTTTAACACCACCGTTATTTCAAACGTCTACATTTACATTTGAGACTGCGCAGCAAGGAGAGGCGAGTTTTGCGGGAGTGGATCCGTCTTATATTTACTCAAGACTTGGAAATCCAACTGTAAAATTATTTGAAGAACGTATGGCGGTGTTAGAAGGAGGAGAAGAAGCACTTGCTTTCGGATCCGGTATGGCAGCCATTTCCGCAACGTTAATTGGTTTTTTAAAAGCTGGAGATCATATTATTTGTTCAAATGGATTATACGGGTGCACGTACGGTTTTTTAGAAGTGTTAGAAGAGAAATTTATGATTACGCATTCGTTTTGTGATATGGAGACAGAGGCTGATATTGAAAATAAGATTCGCCCAAATACAAAGCTTATTTTCGTTGAAACACCGATTAATCCAACGATGAAATTAATCGATTTAAAACAAGTAATTCGGGTTGCGAAGCGAAATGGTTTACTTGTCATTGTTGATAATACGTTTTGTTCACCGTATTTACAAAGACCGCTTGAGCTTGGTTGTGACGCGGTTGTTCATAGTGCGACAAAATATATTGGTGGTCATGGCGATGTTGTGGCGGGTGTAACGATTTGTAAAACGAAAGCATTAGCTGAAAAAATTCGCCCGATGCGAAAAGATATCGGTGGTATTATGGCGCCGTTTGATGCGTGGTTATTGTTACGCGGATTAAAGACGTTAGCGGTAAGAATGGACCGTCATTGTGATAATGCCGAAAAAATTGTATCGTTCCTGAAAAATCATGATGCGGTCGAAGGTGTTTGGTATCCAGAAGGAGAGTTAGCATCTCGCCAAATGAAACGGGGCGGTGGTGTGATTTCTTTTTCAATTAAAGGCGGAAAAGAAGAGACGCAAGCGTTTATCAATGACCTTCACTTTATTACAATTGCCGTAAGTTTAGGGGATACAGAAACGTTAATTCAGCATCCGGCAACGATGACGCACGCTGCGATTCCAGCTGAGCTAAGACAAGAAATGGGTATTTACGATAATTTAATACGTTTATCTGTCGGTTTAGAATCATGGGAGGATATCGTTTCTGATTTAGAGCAGGCACTAAAGAAAATATCTACTGTTAGTAATCAATAAAAAAGAGTGAGCTATCGGTTTCGTACGTGATGTACGCAATCGATAACTCACTCTTTTCTTTTTTAAATATGTTTTAGGAGTGTTTCCACAAACTTTTCTAAATAGCGCTGATCTATTTCATCAAAACGATTTTTTTCAGGGCTATCAATATCAAGTACACCAATGACATTTCCTTCTTTCACGATCGGTACAACGATTTCTGAATTCGAAGCACTGTCGCAAGCGATATGTCCTGGAAATTGGTGAACGTCTGCTACAAGCTGCGTTGTTTTTGTTTCAGCTGCAACGCCGCAAACGCCTCGTCCAAATGGAATGCGCACGCAAGCAGGCATTCCTTGGAAAGGTCCAAGAACAAGCTGATTTCCGTCTGTTACATAAAAGCCAACCCAATTCACAAGATCTAAAAATTGATTTAATAATGCGGACGCATTTGATAAGTTTGCGACTACGTTCGGTTCGCCAGTTAATAATGCATCCAGTTGTTTAATTACTGTCTCGTATTGCTCTTCACGAGAACCTGCATAACTTTCTTTTGTAAACATGGAAACAACTCCCTTTTTATCGAGATGTGTAAAATATTAGCAAAATACGATGTATTTCACATGACTTTGTCGATAGAAAATTAAAGGAATTTGTCTTAAAAGTCAAGAAATTTAAACTATAGCTGTTCAGTGAGAGGAAGTGAGCGCATGAAACAGACGAAACAAAAAGTAATTGATGCGGCAATATCGTTGTTTAACACGAAAGGTTATGATGGAACGTCGGTGCGAGAAATTGCAAAGCGAGCGGATGTGAATGTAGCGAATATTTCATATTATTTTGCTGGAAAGCAAGGTTTATTAGAACAGCTTATTACTGACTTTTTAGAAGGATATATTCATGTGATTGAAATGTCGTTCGAACAGAGAGAATATTTGTCGGCTAAAGATGTGATGGTGCAAATGGTGCGCGGGATTTTACGATATCAATTTGAAAATAGGGAACTGACACGTTTCTTCTACCGAGAGCTTTCACTTGATACGACATTAATTCGCGAAGTGATGACCATTTACTTTTCTAAAGAAAGATATTATATAGAGCAAATGATTAGACAGGGACAAATGAAGCAGGAATTTAAAAAGGTATCTTTTACAATGTTTATGACGCAATTAAAAGGCATGATGAATATGCCGTTTTTATATCCGCAATATATATCAGAAGTGCTGCATTCTTTTCCGTCTGAGACATTTTTCATAGACATGTACACGAAAGAAATTGAGCAATGGATGGAGCAAACATTATGTATAACGAATATGTACTATGAATTGCCAAGAGCTGTTCATATGTGAAAAATCCCCACCTAACGAACTGAGGTGGGGATTTTTGTGCTTTCTTTCCTTTGCCATACATTGTTGCATAAGAGCGCGATAATTGTTAATGAGGCTCCGGCAATTTCAATTTTGTCGACTGTATAACCTCGAAAGATGGAACCGATAAGTGCAAGTACAGGAACTAAATTCATAAATAATATGCCGTTAATAGATGAAATATAGCGATTTCCTGTGTTCCAGCAAAATACAGCGATAACACCTGCAACAATCGACATATACAAGAGTTCAAAACGAACGCTCATAATTGTATGAAGTGACGGCATAGTAACGATGTTTGTGTAAGTGAAGAAAGTGACGATAACGATGAGTGAAACCGAGCCGAATAAACAAGTTAACGTCGTATATCGAAGTGGTGACCAAGATTGAAAACGAGCACCACCGTTCGTATAAATGACCCAGCAAGTAACGCCGCATAGCATAAGTATATTTGTTGAGAGGTGACTGGCAGCTCCAAATAATAAGTGAATATTTCCTTTTGAAATGACGAGCATAACACCGAGCAATGCAACGAACATACAAAGGAATGTGTAGTTTTGTGGGCGTTTGTTTTTTGTTATCCACTGCAATAATAAAGCGATGAGTGGCATAAGAGACTGAATCATCGCAGCATGAATGGCCCCAGAAGGCCCGGCAAGTTGTTGGCCGTAAAAAATGAGAAAACCATATCCAGCGAAACCGACTGTTCCGTAAAAGAATAACGAAAGTGTTCTTTTCTCTAAGCGGAGTGAAGTTTTTCCTTCAGTAATGAATAGCAAAATAAGAAAAATAATAGCTGCTGATCCGTATCGGATAGTTGTGAAGAAGAACGGATCAATAAACTGCAGGGCATTTGCCATGACAGGAAACATAAAACCCCAAGCCGTTACGGCAAGTAAGCATAGGAGGGATCCGAGTAGCATTTGTTTTTTGTCCAAGAGTATCTTTCCCCTTTACATTTCGTTATAGTAAGTTGATGAAATAAGTATAAAGAGTAATTGTTTATAGAAGGAAATATCGATTTTTTATGACAGTTATAACTTTATGTTAGAGGTGTGTAAGATGGATTTGGAGGCAGTACGATCGTTTATTGAAGTGAAGAATACGCGAAGTTTATCGAAGGCGAGTAAGCTTTTACATATTTCTCAACCGGCGCTTAGTAAGCAAATTCAAAGGTTAGAAGCGGATTTAGAGGTTACTTTACTGAAGCGTTCCGCGCAAGGAGTGGAATTAACAGAAGCTGGAGAGTTATTTATAACAAGAATGTTACCGATTTTGAAACACATATATGAAGTGAAAACCGAAATGAAGACTTTTCAAGAGAAGCGGAAAATTTCTATAGGTATATTGCCAAGTTTAGCAGCTCATTACATATCAAAATGTAAAGATGTATTAGGCGAAGAACTCGAAGTAGAATGGAAAATTGAGCATACGAAAGTACTAATGGGACTCTTTAAAGAACGGAAGATTGAAGCGATGTTCGTCGATTCAGTAGTAGAAGGCGCTACGTGTATAAAAGAAATGCGAGAAGAAAAAATTGTTTGTGTCGTTTCAAATGATCATCTTTATAAAGAGAAAACAGTTATCCGAATGGAAGATTTGCAAAATGAAAAGTTAATCGTATACCCAGAAATCTGTGATGTAAGGAAAATGATTACGAATATGTTTCAGGGGATAGGTGCGAAACCAATCATTGCATTTGAAACTTCTTATGCAGAACCGATGCTTGCGATGGTCGGAGCTGGACTAGGTATTACGTTACTTTCAGAAATGTCAGTAAAGCAAGCGGTAAAGCAAGGGAATGTGCATGCGATTTCTATTGAACCACCACTTGCACGCAAAATTTATTTCGTATCCCATATGGAAGAGAACCCGTTATTGCAATCATTTGATGATGGAAGCTAATCCAAACAGAAGATTGAGAAAGATTACAATTGCATTGAAAGAAACATGAAATTTTAAAAAAAACTAGGTCAAAAACAAGCCATTACATGGTATGATTAGTACATTGTTAGTTGTTAAATATAGGGGGATTCCCTTTTTATACATAATGCCTTCCATTTCATAAACGGAACGGACAAAAAAAGAGATATAACTAGGAGGCTTTTTTGCATGGATTCTATCCTGACGATCGTTATCATTGTAGTAAGCTCTATTCTAGTGCTGCTCATGATAGAGCTTGTGATAAGAAATCGTTCATATAAAGATATTGAAGCACTGGAGCAGTGGAAACAAGAGATAAAAGATAAACCTGTGGCAGATGAACTAAAACGGGTGAAAGATTTAAACATGACGGGTCAAACAGAAGAACTGTTTGGTAAATGGCGTGAAGAATGGGATGAGATTGTATCAACAACCCTTCCGAAAGCAGACAAAGATTTAGCGCAAGCGCGAAAATTCGCCTCGCAATTCTCCTTCCGAAAAGCAAAGCATGCGATGAATGAATCCATAAGTGGTTTAGATGACGCTGATAATCGTATTACAGATATTTTAAATGAATTACAGCAATTGTTAGAAAGCCATGAAAAAAATAGCTCGGAAATTGAAGAGTTACGTGATACATATCGTAGTATGAAGAAGAGTGTTCTTGCTCATAGACATATGTATGGAGCAGCAGAGCAGAAAATCGAAGAGATGCTAGATGCTGAATCTAATAAGTTTAAAAGCTTTGAAGAGGCAACAGATAATGGTGACTATTTAAAAGCGAGAGAAATTGTTATTAGTTTAGAAGAAGGTTTGGCAAGCTTAGAAATCATTATTCATCAAATTCCGGATTTATTGGTAGAGTGTCAAGCGACGTTACCAGTTCAGCTGGAAGATTTATTACAAGGACATAATGATATGGTAAGACAAGGTTATGTATTAGAGTATTTGGAAGTCCCTAAAGAAGTTCGTGATATGACGACACAACTACACACATGTTTAATGGATATACAGGAGCTTCATATAACAGAAGCCGCTGAAAAAGTAGAAAACTTAAAAACGCGTTTAGATGGCTTCTATGATCAACTGGAACAAGAAGTACATGCGAGACATTATGTGGAGCAAAAAACACTTTCTGTTTATGAAGACTTAGAAGAAATTCGTACTGAAACGATTGAAACAAAAGCAGAAACACAACTTGTGAAACAAAGTTATCAGCTACAAGATAAGGACATTGAGTCTCAAAAAGTAATTGAAAAGCAAATGCATATTTTAACGAAACGTTTTGAAATGCTGCGATTACGCGTTGCGGAACAAGATATAGCCTTCTCTATTATTCGTGAGGAACTAGAAGAGGTTTATGAGCAATGTGAAACGTTAAAAGTACTTCATGCAGAATATAAAGAAATGCTGCAAACGATGCGTAAAGAAGAATTTGAAGCACGTGAGAAGTTACAAGAAATGCGAAATATCATTTTTGAAACGAAACGTTTTATGCAAAAGTCGAATTTGCCAGGTCTTCCAGAAAGCATTATGGAAGATTTACAAAGAGGACAAATGGCAATGCAAGCTGTATATGAACAGTTAGAAGTGAAACCGTTAAATATGAATGCTGTAAATAGCAGTTTAGAAGAAGCGTACACAACTGTTAATGGTGTAGCTGAAATGACAGAAGAGTTAATTGGACAAGCGTATTTAGTTGAAAAATTAATTCAATACGGTAATCGTTACCGCAGTCATGATGAGAACCTTGCAGAGAGCTTAAATTATGCGGAGAAATTATTCCGTGAATATCAATACGATGCAGCTTTAGAACAAGCGGCTTCTGTACTAGAGCAACTTGAACCTGGCGTTGTTCAAAAAATAGCTGAATATGTGGACAATGAACAAACCCTTTCATAAGGGTTTGTTTTTTTGTGTAATTTTGGGGACGATGTTGCTATAATGAATAGCGGAATACAGTAAGGTTATTCGTTTTAAAATATAGTGAAACTGTAGTCAGTAGGGTCATCCTCGCTAATTATCGGCCTTCACAATCGGGATAAAATGGAACCTTTGAGTAGTCTTAGCGTAATTACACGTATTTGTGATATGATTATATGATGTGATAGCGCTGAAAGGGGAAGAACGATGATCTATTTTGATAATAGTGCGACGACGAAGCCATATCCAGAAGCCCTTCAATCGTACGTAACGGTTGCTGGAAAATATTTTGGAAACCCTTCTTCTATTCATTCGCTTGGGGGAGAGGCAGAGCGTCTATTAACACAATCGAGAACGATTGCAGCGCAGCTTCTTCACGTTAAACCTTCTGAGATTATTTTCACATCAGGTGGAACGGAAGGGAATAACCTTGCGATTAAAGGAATAGCGATGAGGAATCGTTCGCGCGGTAAACATATCATTACAACAAATATTGAACACGCGTCTGTGTTTGAAGCATATAAACAATTAGAAGATCTCGGTTTTGATGTAACATATTTACCGGTTAATGAGCATGGTGTTGTATCGGTAGAGGATGTAAAACGAGCACTTCGTGAAGATACGATTCTTGTGTCAATTATTCACGTGAACAACGAGACTGGAGCAATTCAGCCTGTTGCTGAAATTGGAACGTTATTATCGAACTATCCGAAAATAAGATTCCATGTGGACCATGTACAAGGGATAGGAAAAGTACCGCTTGATTTATATGCTTCTCATATTGATCTTTGCTCAATATCTGGACATAAATTCCACAGTGTAAAAGGAACGGGTCTTCTTTATGTACGTGATGGCGTAAGGTTAGATCCAATTTTATCAGGTGGTCAACAAGAGCTTAAGTATCGCTCTGGTACAGAAAACTTACCTGGCATTGTAGCGATGGTGAAAGCACTTCGCATGACAATGGAACAAGTGAAAGAAAAGATAGCTCATTTGCACAATTTACAAACAGAGCTTGTCCGTTTCTTTAAAGAGATGGAAGATGTAACGATCAATACGTCGCTTGCATATGCAGCACCGCACATTTTAAATGTGTCATTTGTGGGTTTAAAACCAGAAGTGGTCGTTCATGCTTTAGAAGAGCACGGTGTATATGTATCGACGAAGTCTGCTTGTTCTTCAAAAGCAAATGAAGTGAGCAGAGTGTTAGTGTCAATGGGAGTACCCCATGCCGCTGCTGCAAGTGCTATTCGCATTAGTTTGGCACCAGAAAACACGATGGAAGAAGTAAAACAATTTGAAGGTATTGTGAAAGAGACGATGCCAAAATTATATGAAGTGATGAGGTAAAGGAATATGATGACATATGAATATATTTTAGTTCGTTATGGAGAGATGACGACTAAAGGTAAGAACCGTTCTAAATTTGTAAGCACATTGAAAGATAACGTAAAGTTCAAACTGAAAAAGTTCCCAAATATTAAAATCGATGCAACGCATGACCGTATGTACATTCAATTAAATGGCGAAGATCATGAAGCAATTTCTGAAAGATTGAAAGATGTATTCGGTATTCATAAGTTTAACTTAGCGATGAAAGTACCATCAGAATTAGAAGATATTAAAAAGGGTGCATTAGCAGCTTTCTTACAAGTAAAAGATGATGTGAAAACATTTAAAATTACAGTGCACCGTTCTGATAAGCGCTTCCCAATGAAGACGATGGAGTTACTTCCAGAAATCGGTGGACACATTTTAGAAAATACAGAGGATATCACAGTAGATGTTCATAATCCAGATGTGAATGTACGTATAGAAATTCGCAGTGGTTACAGCTATATTATGTGTGGTGAGCATATGGGAGCTGGTGGTTTGCCAGTTGGTGTTGGCGGAAAAGTAATGGTACTTCTTTCTGGTGGTATCGATAGCCCAGTAGCAACGTACTTAACGATGAAACGCGGCGTGTCTGTGGAAGCAGTTCATTTCCATAGCCCACCTTTCACAAGCGAGCGTGCGAAACAAAAAGTAATCGATTTAGCACAAGAGTTAACGAAGTACTGTAAACGTGTAACGCTTCACCTTGTTCCATTTACAGAAGTGCAAAAAACGATTAATAAAGAAATTCCATCTAGCTATTCAATGACAGTTATGCGCCGTATGATGATGCGTATTACAGAGCGTATCGCAGAGGAGCGTAATGCACTTGCCATCACGACTGGTGAAAGTCTTGGACAAGTAGCAAGCCAAACATTAGATAGTATGCATACGATTAACGAAGTAACAAACTATCCAGTTATTCGTCCACTTATTACGATGGATAAATTAGAAATTATTAAAATCGCTGAAGAAATCGGCACATATGATATTTCAATTCGTCCGTACGAAGATTGCTGTACAGTATTCACACCAGCAAGCCCAGCGACGAAGCCGAAGCGTGAAAAAGCGAATCGTTTTGAAGCGAAATACGATTTCACACCATTAATCGATGAAGCTGTAGCGAACAAAGAAACAATTGTATTACAAACGGTAGAAGTAGTGGCGGAAGAAGACAAATTCGAAGAACTTTTCTAAAACCATAAATTACCATATCTAAAACGTGTATGAAGTCATGTTATTTATCACACTCTATACTCACAAGGAGGTGATATAACATGTCACGTAGCACAAATAAATTAGCGGTTCCTGGTGCTGAATCAGCATTAGACCAAATGAAATACGAAATCGCTCAAGAGTTTGGTGTTCAACTTGGAGCAGATGCAACAGCTCGCGCTAACGGTTCTGTTGGTGGTGAAATCACTAAACGTCTAGTTTCACTAGCTGAGCAACAATTAGGCGGTTACCAAAAATAATCCCATATAAGATGGCTTAGAAAGAGCGGGTTTTCCCGCTCTTTCTTTTTGTTGTTTGCATCGGTATACATTCATTTCGACATAGACATAAAAAATTTGTCAAAAGAAGAGGGTTCAAAATTAACTGAAAATTCTTTATTATATAAGAGAGGCATAGAAATGGAGGAGGATATTGTATGAAGAGAGAGGAATTGTTGGCGCCACCGTCTTATAATTTAGTTTCTGAAATAGAGAAATATACAGGTGATAAAGATAAGCTTGCTTTAATTTGGCAAGATGATAAAGGGAATAGACGAGAAGTTACATACGCTGAGCTTATGAAAGGTGCGAATAAAATTGGAAACGCTTTTATAAAGAGTGGTCTGCAAAAAGGGGACAAGCTCCTCATTATGATGCCGCGCTTAATTGAAGCGTACATGACGTATATCGCTGCGATTAAAGCAGGATTTGTCGTAATTCCGAGTTCGGAAATGTTGCGCAAAAAGGATATAGAATATCGCATTGGGCACGGGGAAGTAAAAGCAATCGTAAGTTATGAGCCGTACATTGGGCAGTTTGATGATATAGAAGCGATGGAATCTCTTCAAAAATTCGTTCTGAGCGAGCAGTCAGTAGATGGATGGATTAATTTAAAAACAGCGTTAGAAACAGAAAGTGACCTGTTAGAAATGGCGAAGACAGATAAAGAAGATATGGTCTTTTTATCTTACACGTCAGGAACGACAGGAAATCCAAAAGGTGTTGTTCATACGCATGCATGGGCATACGCTCATTTGCGCACGAGCGCTCAAAATTGGCTCGGAATTGAAGAGGATGATGTTGTATGGGCGACGGCTAGTCCAGGTTGGCAAAAGTGGATTTGGAGCCCGTTTTTAGCAACTCTCGGATCAGGAGCGACAGGATTTGTATACAACGGTAAATTTGAACCGAAAACATATTTAAATTTATTAGACGATAATAAGGTGAATGTACTTTGTTGTACGCCGACTGAGTATAGATTAATGGCAAAAGTAGAAAGTTTAAGCCAGTACAATTTAGAAGCGTTACATAGCGCTGTATCCGCAGGTGAGCCATTAAATAGAGAAGTCATTGAAACGTTCCAAAAGCACTTTAATATTACAGTAAGAGACGGCTACGGGCAAACGGAAAATACATTGCTTGTTGGTGTAATGAAAGGAATGGATATTAGACCAGGATCAATGGGAAAACCAACGCCAGGCAACCACGTTGATATTGTAGATGAGGAAGGTATTCCGGTACAGGTAGGAGAAGTTGGTGATATTGCAGTTCACATTGAAACACCAGCCCTCTTTAAACAATATTATAAAGACGATGAGCGCACAGCGATGCAATTCTGCGGTGATTATTATATTACCGGTGATAAAGCGAAGAAAGATGAAGACGGCTATTTCTGGTTTGAAGGGCGCGGTGATGATATTATTATTAGCTCTGGTTATACAATTGGGCCGTTTGAAGTAGAAGATGCGCTCGTAAAACATCCTTATGTAAGAGAGTGTGCGGTTGTCGCAAGCCCTGATGAAATTCGCGGAAGTGTCGTGAAGGCATTTATCGTATTAAGAGAGAATATAGACAAGAATGAAGAAACATTAATTCCAGTACTCCAACAACACGTCAAAGAACTCACTGCACCATATAAATACCCTCGCAAAATTGAATTTGTAGATGAACTACCAAAAACGATTTCCGGAAAAATTCGCCGTATTGAGCTTAGAAAGCAAGAGATGGAGATTCCGTCAAAATAATTTTAAAAACAGTGAAGGAAATAGTTGAATGAAATGCCAAACAATGATAATATAAAAACGAACACAAGTTCGATTTTTATAAACTTAAAAAAGAGGTGTCCGTATGATTTTAGGTATTAATCCGTACTTAGTTTTAGATGGTAGTGGGCAAGAGGCTGTACAGTTTTATAAAGAGGCGTTAGACGCAAAAGTAGAAATCATGCAAACTTTTGGTGACATGCCTGAAAATCCAGAATACCCGATTCCAGCTGAAGCAAAAGAGCGCGTTTTACATGCTACTTTAAAAGTTGGTAATACGGACCTTATGATTTCTGATACATTCCCAGGTCAAGGGCATGCAATCGGATCTCAAGTAACAATTGCAATTCAAATTAGTAATGCAGAAAAAGCGAAAGAAGTATTCGAAAAGTTACAAGAGGGTGGAGAAGTTATTATGCCACTTCAAGAAACGTTCTGGAGCCCAGCATACGGACAACTTAAAGATAAATTTAGCATTGAATGGCAAATCACAACGAACCCTACTGAACAAAAGTAATTTTTAGAAAAGCACCATTTTTAATCGAAATGGTGCTTTTTTTATACGCTCTAATTTCGTAGACTAAAGGGAAAAGGGGGATGAGCATATGGGAGAAATTTGGTATGGCGGCACCATTTACACGATGCGAGAAGAGAATGAAAAAGTAGAAGCTATTTATGTTGAAAAGGGCATGATTGTTGATGCTGGGAGTAAGGAAGAGCTAGAAAGTCGATATTCAGACGTGAAGTTGTATGACTTAAAAGGCAAAACGATGATCCCAGGTCTCGTTGATAGTCATATGCATCTTATTGGGCACGGGGAGAGGTTACTCCGTCTAGACTTATCAAATTGTACATCTTATAGCGAAGTGTTGACTCTTGTTCAGAAGCGAGTAGAAGAAACGCCAAAAGGTTCTTGGGTTATTGGAGAAGGCTGGAATGAAAATAATTTTACAGATACAAAACAAGTTCATGTACGTGATTTAGATGAAATCTCTAAAGAACACCCCATTTTATTAAAGCGCGTTTGTCGCCACGTTACATGGGTGAATTCATACATATTGCAAGAAGCGAACATAACAGAAACGACGCAAGACCCGAAAGGAGGAAAAGTCGGCCGGGACGCATTGAATAATTTAACAGGGCTTTTATATGAACAAGGACAAGAACTAATAAAACATGTTCAGCCTGAAATTGATGAAGCCTACTTACAAAGAGCTCTGCAAACAGCGATTAAAGATTGCTGGCAATACGGACTCGTCGGTGGGCATACGGAAGATTTAAATTATTACGGTGGTTTTAGAAAAACGCATAATGCGTTTTCTCATGTTATAAAAGAAATGCCCTTTAAAGCGCATTTGCTCGTTCACCATGAAGTGGCACATGAGCGAAAAGAATATGAAAATGAGCATTATATTGAATTTGGAGCGATGAAAATTTTTTCTGATGGCTCTTTTGGCGGAAGAACAGCTTTATTAAGTGAACCGTATGAAGATGCGCAGGAAACAAATGGAGTTGCAATCTTCTCACGTGAAGAGCTTGCGGAGTTAGTGAAAAAAGCACGGGATTTACATATGCCAGTTGCGATTCATACAATAGGTGATTTATCGCTTGAATATGTCATTGATGCACTTGAATTATATCCACCAGCAGAAGGGTTTCGCGATCGTATTATTCATTGTCAGTTAGCTCGTGAAGAATTGATTGAGAGAATGCAACACTTGCCGGCTATTATCGATATTCAGCCCGTCTTTGTGTCATCGGACTTCCCATCAGTCATTGAAAAACTAGGCGAGCATCGTCTTCGATATGCATATGCTTGGAAGACGTTACTAGAAGCGGAATTACACTGCAACGGTGGGTCTGACGCGCCAATTGAACAAGTGAATCCGTTTTTAGGCATATATAGTGCTGTTACACGTAGAAGTTTTATTGACGGCGTATGCTATATGCCAGAGGAAAGATTAACGGTATATGAAGCTATCTCTTTATTTACAACAGGAAGTGCCTATGCAATCGGAAAAGAAGCGAAGCGAGGGAAAATCGCAAAGGGATATGAAGCGGACTTTACGATATTAGATCGAAATATTTTTGAAATAGAAGTAGCAGAAATAAAAGAAGTACAAGCAGCGATGACTGTAATTGATGGGAAGATTGTGTATAGAAAAGAAGCGTGAAAATATATCAGCGATTTTCGGAATATATCGACCGCAACTTGAAATATATCAGCGATTATTGGAATATATCAACCGCAAACCGGAATATATCAGCGATTATTAAAATATATCGACTTATCGACAAGAAATGACAAAAATGGCGGCCGATAGCGAGAGAAATAAAAAACCGCCGAATTATGGAATATCATAATTCGGCGGTTTTTTTCATGTTATAAAAATGTTCTCTGTACTTTTTCCCAGAAGGAATTGTTTTTTAATTTAACTGTTTTAATTTGTTTATCGCTTAAGCGTACAACAGCTTTTTCCACTTGTTTAATGCTAAGCGCTTCATTATCCAGACCGATAACAGGATAATCGTTACCGTCTGGTTTTAGTTTTAAAGTTAATGTACGTTCGTGATTTAAAATGAACGGTGAACCGAGCGTACGGTATGTGTTGTTATTTAATGATGCTAGTTCGCTTACTTGGAAGCACGGAATAAGTGGATCAACAACCGCGCCATGTAATGATTTATTGTAAGCTGTACTTCCTGTTGGGGTAGAAACAACTAAACCGTCCCCTCTAAATGTTTCGAAATATAGATCATCAACGTGAACGTCTACAACGAATGTTTTAATGATGCTAGAACGTAATGAGAACTCATTTAAACAATAGAAAGATGTACCGTGATCTACATCTACCTGAATTGTTGGATATTTACGCACTTCAATTTCATTTTTTGTAATTTCTTGAAGGGCTGTATCAACGTGATCAATATGGAAATCGCAGTAGAAAGAAATCTCATCTTTCGTAGAAATCCCTGCGTATAAGCAATCTTCTCTAAAACCAGTTTTACGAACGGCTTGTAAGAAAGTTGCATCATCTCCAACACTGACGATAGCGTTTGCATTTTTTGGATGATCTAATATGGTAAATCCATTCTCTTCTAAAATACGATAGATTGGTTTCATTTTTTCAACGAGCGTTGCTTTGTCATCACCATAAAAGAAAAATAAATTGCGACGATCTGCCATTATGTATCCCTCCACTGCAGTTAAATTTTCTGTTCTTCGTGCTACATATCACCCAAATACATTCTTGAAGATATGTTCAAATAATATATTTCGATATAAAATGTCAAAACACCTTTTGTTTTTAGAAAAATTTTTATTTTCAATCTTATGAAACGCTGTTTAATGATGAATAAACTTGTCGATAATGGGTATGGAGTGAAAGGATGATACGTATGAAGTGGCTCGTAATTGGAATGATAATTCTTCTCCTTTTTATTTTGCTTATACTATTGTCGAAAATAAAGCTTAAAGTGACATTTTTATATTCAGAAATGGAAAAGCAATGTTTGTTTCAAGTGAAAATATGGATGATTCGATACACGTTTGATGTATTGGAGAGAATTGAAAAACAACAGAAAAAGACAGGACAAAAGATTAAGAAAGCTGAAGAGGATGGCGGAATTGATAATAAAATTATGGCACAACTTGATAGTATAGGGGAACTGATAAAAAAGCTGCAAGAAGTTCATACTATCGTTAAAGATTTTCTCAAACGAGTAAAAATCAATGGTTGGAAATGGCACACCCAAATTGGAGCAGGTGATGCAGCTAGTACTGGAATTGTCACTGGATATGCATGGGGGACAAAAGGAATGGCTGCTGGATTTATAGGACAATATATGCATATTGTCGACGTACCAGAATTTGAAATTACCCCTGTTTTTCAAGGGAAAGGATTTGCATCAAGATGTGAGTTAACAGCATCTTTTCGTATATTTCGTGCTATAAAAACAGGTATCAAATTACTCGTATTTATGAGAAGACAAAGATCTGGTGCGACTGAAAAATCTGTTCAAGTATAGGAGGGATATAGAATGGACCATCCAATTCAAGGTTTAATGACAACCGCAATGCAGCATTTAAAACAAATGACTGATGTAAATACAATTGTTGGTGACCCGATTAAAGCGGCAGATGGAAGTGTAATTCTTACCGTTTCGAAAGTTAGTTTCGGCTTTGCTGCTGGTGGAAGTGAATTTGGTAAAGTAGAACATTCAGGCCGTCATCCATTTGGCGGGGGAAGTGGTGGAGGAGTTTCTATTAATCCTGTTGCTTTTCTTGTTATAAATGGAGAAGGTGTAAAAGTGTTGCATTTAGATAAGCAAACACACGTCATTGATAAAATAATTGAATTGGCGCCACAAGCTGTTGATAAAGTGAAGGAAATGATGGATAAACGAAAAGAAGACGATCCTGAATTTCAAATTTAACAAATAAGAAGCTAATCAATGGATTAGCTTCTTTATTTTTTTTGTAAATAAAGCGATTTTATTTGCATTATCGATAGGGACAAACTATCATTTACATTGTACATATTTTGTTTAAATAAGGGAGGATTTTCAAGTGGCAAACGTAACTTTTAAAGGTAATCCAATGACTTTAGTTGGAACAGAAGTTAAAGTTGGCGATCAAGCGCCGAATTTCCAAGTATTAGCAAATGACTTATCTCCAGTAAGTTTAGAAACATACAAAGGCGAAGTAAAATTAATTAGTGTTGTACCTTCAATCGATACAGGTGTGTGTGATGCACAAACACGTCGTTTTAACCAAGATGCAGCAGGTATTGAAAACGCGAAAGTATTAACAATTAGCGCTGACTTACCATTCGCTCAAAAACGCTGGTGTGCAGCAAACGGTTTAGAAAATGTTGTTACACTTTCTGACCACCGCGATCTTTCATTCGGTGAAGCTTACGGCTTAGTAATGAAAGAGCTTCGTTTACTTGCTCGTGCAGTATTCGTAGTAGATAGCAACGACAAAGTAGTTTACGCAGAATACGTAAGCGAAGGTACAAGCCATCCAAACTATGAAGCAGCATTAGAAGCAGCTAAAGCGGCAAAATAATGAGAAAGAAATGACCTCTTTATAAGAGGTCGTTTTTTCTCATGTATTGCTACGTAATGGTACCAATATATGAGAAAAAACGCTATATCATATATAAATTAAAGGGGAGCTCTTTGCAGGAGGTCGCTTTTTCTTTTTGGAAAAAAACACTTTGTGGTATGATATAAGTTATGTGTAAAAGAGAGAAGGAGGAATGTACGTGAGTCAGACAGTAGAAACATTATTTTCTATTTTTGATTCTTCTGCGGTAGTTTTACGTAAAGAATTAGATGTAACATATTTAGAGGCGCTTGTAGAAACAGGTGATAACTTGTTTGAAGGAGCAATTTTACAAGAGGAATTATCCGAATCAGCAATTGAAAGGCTGAATCGTGAATATAGTACGTTTAATGAAGAAACATATAAAGGTGAAGAAATTCGTAAAGCATTTCAGTTAGCCATTTTAAAAGGAATGAAAGAAGGCGTACAAGCGAATCATGAAATGACGCCTGATGCAGTTGGAATGTTCATGAGCTACTTATTCCATAAATTTATGCAAGGGCAAAACGAAATTACTGTTTTAGATCCTGCAATTGGAACAGGTAACTTAATGACTACAGTATTTAATAGCGCCAAAGAAGGACTAGCAATGAGTGGATTTGGTGTAGAAGTGGATGAAGTGCTAATTAAACTTGCTTTAGTAAATGCGAATTTACAAAAGCATGCAATCGAATTCTTCCATCAAGATGGACTAGCGCCACTTTATATCGATCCGGTTGATGCAGTCGTTTCAGACTTACCGATTGGTTACTATCCAAATGAAATCGGTGCAAGTGAATATAAGTTAAAAGCAGATGAAGGAATGTCGTATGCCCATCACCTATTTATTGAACAAAGTGTGAAACATACGAAAGAAGGCGGGTACTTATTCTTCCTAGTACCAAACTTCATTTTTGAAAGTGATCAAGCTCCAAAATTACATGCATTTATTAAAGAAACATGTTTTATTCAAGGGCTATTACAGCTACCTGTTTCCATGTTTAAAAACGAGAAAAATGCAAAAAGTATATTTGTTCTCCAAAAGAAAGGTCCTAGTGTAACAATGCCAAAACAGGCGTTATTAGTGGAGTTACCTAAATTCTCCAACATGAAGGCGATGGAGAACATTATGGATCAATTAAATACTTGGTTTGCAACCCACAAATAAGGCAAGGTATATGTAACAGGGTTAGTAATTCATGTAGTACAGTTTTATATGATATATCATATTTTTAAATATATACTAGATTAAACTGAATTTTTTTGAAATCTGTAATATATATTTTTTCTTGGTGTTACAATTTTTTCACTTGAAATATATGTCGGACGATGTTTAAATTAAAATCGTGAGTATAAAATTCACTAATGATGAAACGTTTTCATATTTAGTGAATTTGATCAGATAAAATCGAGCGGTTTGTGGACATATCCACACAACTACCAAGAGAAAAAGGGGCGAAAGACTAGATGTCAAAAATCATCGCGATTAACGCAGGAAGCTCTTCCTTAAAATTCCAATTATTTGAAATGCCAAGTGAAACAGTATTAACAAAAGGTTTAGTAGAACGTATCGGTTTAGAAGATAGTATCTTCACTATTACTGTAGATGGCGAAAAACAAAAAGAAATTACAAATATTCCAGATCATGCAGTAGCAGTAAATATGCTTCTTAAAAAATTAACTGAAAACGGAATCGTTAAGTCTCTAGATGAGATTGGCGGTATCGGTCACCGTGTTGTTCACGGCGGCGAAAAATTTGCTGACTCTGTTTTAATTACTGATGAAGTATTAGCTGATATCGAAGAGTTAAGCGATTTAGCACCACTTCATAACCCAGCAAACCTTGTTGGTATTAAAGCATTCCAAGAAGTATTACCAAACGTACCAGCAGTAGCAGTATTCGATACAGCATTCCACCAAACAATGCCGGAATCTGCATTCTTATACAGCCTACCATATGAGTACTATGAAAAGTTCGGTATCCGTAAATACGGTTTCCACGGAACTTCTCATAAATACGTAACTGAGCGTGCGGCTGAATTATTAGGTCGTCCACTTGAAAGCTTAAGCTTACTTTCTTGTCACTTAGGTAATGGTGCAAGTATCGCAGCAGTAGAAGGCGGTAAATCTATCGATACTTCTATGGGCTTCACTCCACTTGCTGGTGTAACAATGGGTACACGTTCTGGTAACATTGACCCTGCGTTAATTCCATACATCATGGAAAAAACAGGCCAAACAGTAGAAGAAGTAGTTAGCGTATTAAATAAGAAGAGTGGTATGTTAGGTCTTACTGGTTACTCTAGTGACCTACGTGACATCATTGCGAAAGAAGAAGAAGGCGACCACCGTGCGAAAGTAGCACTTGATGTATTCGTAAGCCGTATCCACAAATACATCGGTTCTTACACAGCTCGTATGAAAGGCGTTGACGCTATCATCTTTACAGCTGGTGTAGGTGAAAACAGTGCGATTATTCGTGAGCGTGTATTAGAAGGCCTTGAGTACATGGGCGTATACTTCGACGTAAAACGTAATAACGTATTTGGTGAAGAAGCATTCATCAGCTTCCCACACTCTCCAGTAAAAATTATCGTAATTCCAACTGACGAAGAAGTTATGATCGCTCGTGACGTACTACGTCTTGGAGATATTGGTTAATATACTATATGAAAAAAAGACGAGATCCTATAGGGTTTCGTCTTTTTTCTGTTGGATATATTTCAAGATTCCATCTGGATATAGTGCTTTCTCTTTTTGAATGAATGCAGTGAGGGAAATCCATTTTGCATATGACAGTGTTTGTTCATCTTGTATATTCAGTATTTCCATTTCATATAGTGACATGTCTAATAAGCGTAAAGAATATAGCTGAATGATTTCATGACCAATTTCTCCATCTAGATGAAAGATATTTTCTAAGCAGCCTAAATAATTGGTGATTTCTACTTCTGTGTGAAGCTCTTCTTGAAATTCGCGAATAACGGTATGTGCTGATTTTTCACCAAGTTCAATTGAACCGCCAAGAGGTCGGTAATATGTTTCATCGCCTGTATGATATTCTTGTACGAGAAGGTGATCGTGATGTATAGCAATGCCAAAAGCTTTTGCACGTGGATACATATATAATCACTCCTTATTTCTTTTGTATAAGGATGATTATAATGTGTTTTGTAATAAAAAGTATCGTGTATTTAAGCCTGCGGTCTAATCGTGATCCCATCAAATAGGTCACTCCAAAATGCTTCATTGTACTGATATACATCCATAATAGGGCATTTTATAACGCAAATATTTTGTAATCCCCAATCTTCTTGGGCAACATTTGGTACATCTGCAGGAAGTAGTAATAGGACAGAGAATTTATGTTTAACTATTTGAGATAAAATGTGTTCCAAAGAATGCGCTTCTTCGTATGTTCCTCCAGTTCGAATAAACAATATGGATTCTGCCGTTTCAATTGTAGTTAGAAAACGATGAATTCGATGCTCATAGTTTAACTTAACTTCTGTATAAGAAGGCCAAGAAGTTGGTGTGTTTACATCTGTTTTAAAGTCGTGGCAGGAGTCGATTTCATATAGGTTGTCACGGAGTCTTAATTTCGCATCATCATCCCAAAATGAGATGAAAGATAAGTTTTCGAACTGTAGAAAACGGTCAAATCGATTTTGTAATAATACATTCACTTTTTCTAATGAAGGGCTTAGCATAAAATCGATAACACCAAAAAAGGGTGATATTTCGAATTGGTATAACGCCCAAGCAGGCCAGCAGTTTTGTCCTAAGCTGAATACTGCATTATATTCTTTTTTTATATTGGATAGATTCATGTGATTTATCTCATCCTTTTTGCTAATATTTTATGTCACTAAAAAATGGAATGTGAATAAAGATAGACAAGCATATTTGTAAAGAATAAGCAGAAATATGTTACAATAGAAAAAAATCGAACGAGGTGGTTGTTACGATGCGATCGAAGCGAGAACAAGCCATTTTAGACAATATAAAAGAATGGGAATCGCAATTAGTTGAGCAAGAAGCGACTGATTTTCAAAAAATGTTTGATAAATGGGTACATACGACAATTGCGAAATTACCTGAGAAAAAACGAAAAGATTTCTTTACGAAAGCAGATGGATGGCTCTTTCATTTGCATGCATTGATTCAAAGTTCACAATCACAGTTAGACGCGCGTAATCGTATTTTAGGAACGTCGAGATTATTTGATGAATCAATTGAGCAACTAGAAGATTTGAAAGCATTATCTATTGATCAGTTAACATACATAGCAGAGCAGCAAACAGCGCGACATCGCCTATATTCATTCGTACAAGGCGGAGCAACGGGTGCTGGAGGTTTATTATTATTAACGGCTGATTTTCCGGTTATGATTGCATTAAATGTAAAGGCTGTCCAACTTATTGCAACATCATTTGGACATGATGTGAACAAGCCTTATGAAATGATGCTTGCGTTAAAGGTGTTTCATGCGTCATTACTACCAGGAAGGCTTCAGCAATACGCATGGTACAATTTACTGCAAGAGCTAGAGCAAGAAGATTCGTTCTTCTATGAAGGAGACGAAGCGGTATTACAACCAGCTTCTACTGAGGTTGTGTTAAAACAAATTTTGAAAACATTTTCGATTTATGCTCTTCGTCGTAAATTATTCCAAGGTATTCCGGTAATTGGAATGGCAATCGGGTCTACAGTGAACTATCGTTTAACAAGAAATGTTACTGAATTTGCAAATAGATTTTATCAAGTGCGCCACATAGTCGAGAAGGAAAAAAGAGCGTAAAAAAAGCGAGAGGCCGAAGCCTTTCGCTTTTTTTAATTTGTTGCATGCTTTTTGGACATTGGAATAGATACTGGTTGCTTTTCTGCTTTTTTCTCTGCTTTTGGATAATAAATTAAATCCAATGTTTTTGCCTGTACAGCAATTGAAAGAATAGTAAAAGCAATTTCTGTCCAATTTAAATAATATAATGAAAGCGCAAGAACAATCGCGTCAAAGACGAAGAAAATTTGCCCAATTGTAAAACGAGTTCGTTTACTTAATACAATTGTTAAAATGTCGTCTCCGCCGGTTGCACCGCCAAATCGCAATATAAAACCGAGTCCAATACCAGCTAACGCACCGCCAACTACTGCAGCTATAAATAAATTATTTGATAAATCGACCGTAAATGGAGAATAATTTTCCATAAGAGAATAAAATACTCCGAATGAAATCGAACCTAGGAATGAATAACCAACCATTTTTTTACCTAAAAATGAAGCACATAATAAAATAATTGGGATATCCATAATTACAGTTGAAATAGATGGTGAAATATCATAAAAATTTTGGATAAATAGTGCAATTCCTACAAATCCACCTTCTGTTAAGTGGTTTTGGAAGTGAATGTGATATAGCGCTGCTGCTAAAATAAATGAACCGATTAAAACCATAAAAATTTCTTTAATAATTTGTCGACTTTGGATGTTCCTCATCGTTATTCCTTCTTTCCGTAGTTAGTAGTCCTTTTTGTGTTGTAAACTAACTACGAGCTCACACGTAGCTTCAGTTAGTTTACGAAAAAACTAACTACGCTATATGTCGCTGAAGAAATAACGAATAATCCTCTCGTCCATCAATTCTCCCTACCTTCGTTTTAGTTTAAGTCTTAAAACGACTAAACAAAACGTGGAGTAGGATTCTTCATTTAGCAATCCTGCTCTTCTTTGTTTTGTTTAGCTAGTAACAATTAAGTCCTAAACAAAACGCTACGTGTAAGAAGAGTCTTTTTTTTGCCAAATTATCCTTCGGGCAATCATAATTTCCCCACTCTCGTATTTTTTTCGCTAGACTAAAGTATCTGAGCTGAAAAATACGCTACGTGTATGATTCGTCAATACGATGCCACATGCTCCTTCGAGCGATCATGATATCAAAATCCCTTCCTTCAAGATTTATATTATTATATCATACTTTCAAAAAATGTATGCGGATGGAAACCGACAATAAGCGGAGGAAATCTACAAAAATTGTTATGTTTAAATATTTTTGTAGAAAAGCCTAAGTTATTTTGCAGAATTGGACGGTGTTTTAAAGTTTGTCCAATAAGTAAGAAAGAGATGGCGTTTATTCAGTTGTATCTTTCTGGTCACCTTTATCTTTAAAAAACGCATCCCAGCTAATCACACTTAAAAAAGTTAAAGCGATAATAATGAAAGCTCGCATAAAATTGAGACCTCCTTTTGTACATAGTATATGAATAATTTGCTTCAGAATGTGTCATTTTTTTACAAGTCTTAATTGTTATGAGCTTATATCAATATAGATAGATGAAAGGGAGAGAGAAGATATGCTAAAAGACATGTTCAAAAGAAAAGAATTAGTATGCGTTTCATGTCAGAAAAAGATTCAATATGAAGAAGAGCTCGTTGCTTTTGTAAAGTTGCCAAAGGAAAGAAGTATATTAGTTGGACCGTTCGATTTGTGTTTAGCGAAAACAGCACAAGAAATATATTGTAAATCGTGTTACGACAAAAAAGCATGACCCAAAGTAATTGAGGGGCATGCTTTTTTCATTGGTGTGCTTTTCCCTCAGATACATTTTGAGTGAGTCGATACCAAAGCCAAAGGTCATTAATGATGGAAGCGAGATCGGCAATTTCTGAATTAAGTTTGCAAGAAATTTCGAAGTTTTCTTCGTTATTTAAATGATGCTGTTTTGCATTAATAGAGTGCTCGAGTTCTTTTATACGATCAGGAATCTTTCCTCGAACTTGTTCCCATTTTAATAAAATAGCATGCTGTATTTTTTCGGGGATATCTTCCCAATCTTCTTGTAAATACGGAATTTCAATTCCTAGATGATCATCGTATAAGAAATACTTTTCCATAAGTTCACCCCCGTTTTCCTGCTTATATTGTACATGAAAACAGAAAGAAGCTCGACGAAATTGTTTGAAAAAATTTGAAAATGACTCTTGATACATTTTGTGAAAGGTGTTAAAGTGTGTATTATTATAAAAGAAAATGAATATTTATTCTTTAGGGGGATGCAAAATGGAGAAGAAAAAAGTGGTATTAGCATATTCTGGAGGTCTTGATACTTCCGTTGCAATTAAATGGTTACAAGAGAAGAATTATGATATTATCGCGCTTTGTTTAGACTTAGGGGAAGGTAAAGACTTAGCATTCGTAAAAGAAAAGGCACTTTCAGTAGGTGCAATTAAATCATATATGATTGATGTTCAAGAGGAATTTGCAAATGAATATGCATTGATGGCGATGCAAGCGCACACGTTATACGAAGGGAAATACCCTCTCGTTTCTGCATTATCTCGTCCACTTATCGCTAAGAAATTAGTAGAAATTGCAGAACAAGAAGGGGCGACTGCAGTTGCACACGGATGTACAGGGAAAGGGAATGATCAAGTTCGTTTTGAAGTTTCTATTCAAGCGTTAAATCCTTACTTAGAAGTGATTGCGCCTGTACGTGAATGGAAATGGTCACGTGAAGAAGAAATTGCATATGCAAAAGAAAACGATGTACCCATTCCGATTAATTTAGACAGCCCGTTTTCAATCGATCAAAACTTATGGGGACGCAGTAACGAATGTGGTATTTTAGAAGATCCATGGGCAGCGCCGCCAGAAGATGCGTATGAGATGACATTGGCATTAGAAGATACACCGAATAAACCAGAGTTTGTAGAAATCGGCTTTGAAGCAGGTGTACCGACTACTTTAAATGGCACTGCATATTCACTTTCAGAATTAATTAAAACGTTAAATGCGCTTGCTGGAAAACATGGCGTTGGACGTATCGATCACGTAGAAAACCGCCTCGTTGGTATTAAATCGCGTGAAGTATACGAATGTCCAGCAGCGATGACATTAATCACGGCGCATAAGGAACTTGAAGATTTAACACTCGTAAAAGAAGTGGCGCATTTTAAACCGATGATTGAGCAGAAAATAACAGAACTTATTTATAACGGTTTATGGTTCTCTCCTTTAAAACAAGCGCTTCATGCTTTCTTACAAGAAACGCAAAAAAATGTAACAGGTACAGTGCGTGTGAAATTATTTAAAGGCCATGCGATTGTAGAAGGACGTAAATCTGAGTACTCTTTATATGACGAAAAATTAGCAACATATACTGCTCAGGACGAATTTAATCATGATGCAGCAGTTGGATTCATTTCATTATTCGGTTTACCGACGAAAGTATACAGCCAAGTGAATCAAAAGAAGGTGGAAGCGTGAGCAAACTTTGGGGCGGACGTTTTACAGAAGAAGCGGAAGCGTGGGTTGAAGAGTTTGGAGCATCCATCTCCTTCGATCAACAATTAGTAAATCAAGATATAAAGGGAAGTATTGCACACGTAACGATGCTAGCAAAGCAAGGTATCGTTACGAAAGAAGAAGCAGAGAATATAAAGGTAGGGCTTCAGTATTTATTAAAAGAAGCAAAAGAGAATAAGCTTCAATTCTCAGTAGAAGCAGAAGATATTCATTTAAACATTGAAAAAATGTTAATTGAACAAATCGGTGAAGTAGGAGGGAAACTTCATACAGGACGAAGCCGTAATGATCAAGTAGCGACTGATATGCATTTATATTTGAAAGAAAAAGTAGAACATATTATAAAAGCTACAAAACAATTGCAAACTGTTCTTGTTCATCAAGCAGAAAATAATATTGAAACCATTATGCCTGGTTATACGCATTTGCAGCGTGCGCAGCCAATTTCATTTGCTCATCATATTCTCGCTTACTTTTGGATGTTAGAGCGTGATGTGAATCGTTATGAAGATTCGTTAAAGCGTATTAACATTTCACCATTAGGAGCAGGAGCGTTAGCAGGGACAACATTCCCGATTGATCGAGAATATAGTGCGGAGCTTCTTGGATTTAATGGAATCTATGAAAATAGTTTAGACGCAGTAAGCGATCGTGATTTCATACTGGAGTTCCTAAGTAACTCATCTATGCTCATGATGCACTTATCACGCTTCTGCGAAGAACTTATTTTATGGAGTAGCCAAGAGTTTCAATTTATTGAAATGAGCGATCAATACGCAACGGGAAGCAGCATTATGCCACAAAAGAAAAATCCGGATATGGCGGAACTTATTCGTGGTAAAACAGGCAGAGTATATGGTAATTTATTTAGTTTACTTACAGTCATGAAAGGATTACCGCTCGCTTACAATAAAGACTTGCAAGAAGATAAAGAAGGAATGTTTGATACAGTAAAAACAGTAGAAGGCTGCCTTCATATTATGGCAGGCATGCTAGAGACGATGACTGTAAACAAAGAAAAAATGGGGCAAGCTGTGACGCAAGATTTCTCTAACGCAACAGAAATTGCTGACTACTTGGCAAGCAAAGGACTACCATTCCGTCAAGCTCATGAAATTGTTGGGAAGCTAGTGCTACACTGCACACAAAAAGGAATTTATTTAGTAGATGTACCACTTGCAACATATAAAGAAATGAGCTCATTATTTGAAGAAGATTTGTATGAAGTTCTTTCACCATATGCAGCTGTAAAGCGTCGTAACAGTGCTGGCGGGACAGGATTTGAGCAGATTGAAAAAGCTTTGGAGAAGGCGAAGGGATTAGTTGGAGAGTTTGTTGGAAGTTGATTGATTTATAGGGCAGAAGGTACGCGAATCTTAGTAGAGAGAAGCGTACCTTTTTTGTGGTTTTTATTGCTTAAAGTTAATCATACTTATGTCGATCTTCCGTAATTCGAATATACTCAATATCCATCAAATCTCTAAGTAATGCACCATTACTTAGTTCCACACCATGTTTTTCTTTAAAATGTGTACGGATTGTATCTAACATTTCGAGCTCTTTCCCGTTCACATCTAAAATAATACGTTCAGAATCATTCATATAGCATCCTCCTTTTTTAACATATATATTTTGTCCGTCTATTTCTAAAAAATGTATGTTAACCTAAAGTTAGGAAATAAGAAAGGAATGGAAAATGAGACGTATTTATTTTATAGGGATAATTTTGTACACGCTAATTGTGTTACATGTTGCATTCCCAAATATCTTTTCATTTGAGGATGTAGAAACAGTACACGTTGGGATATTTATCTTTATTCTATTTGTAGTAGATTGCTGTATTTCGATATGGCTTTCGAAAAGAAAACATGTACAAAATAAAAAAGAAATGGAACGGAAAAAGAGAAAACGTTCATTTTGGATGATGACGTACTGTTTGTCTTTAGTACTCACTGCTGTTTTTTTTAGTGAGCATATTCCGTTAGAAAGATTAAATATTGGATTTGGAGCGTTCGTATTTGCATACTATTTTTTCGTGCACTTTCTTCCTTTAAAAGATGACCATCCAATTACTCAAAGAATTAAGTAGAATACAGTTTAAACTTGATTAGAAAATCAATTAAAAAATGAGGATTTTAAAATCCATGTAAGAGTGGAGAAAAACAGAGAAGATTTATTTTTATGAGTAAAATTAAACATCTTTATTCTTCTTACACAGTCGTGAAAAAAGGAGTGGATTACCCACTCCTTTTTTATCATTGTTGAGCAACATGTATTTATTGTTCATTCAAGCCTAAAGCTTCATTTCCCTTATCCACCAGTAAAACATGTGGACTTGGTGTTTTATTTATGAATTAAAGATCACCTTGCTCCTCATCACCACGAACAACAAGGACATCGCATTTCGCATAGCGAATAATATGTTCAGAGACGCTACCAATTAGGAAACGCTCAACAGCATTTAAACCAGTTGCACCACACATAATTAAATCTACTTTATGGTTTGGAGCGATTTCTTTTGAAATTTTAGATTTAGGATTACCAAATTCTAATACAGTTTCAATTTTTTCAAGGCCAGCTTCAAGCGCAGTTTTTTTGTAGTCTTCTAATAAGTCTTCTGCAAATAGATTTGCACGTTCAGCAATTGCGCGGCTATAAGCTTCTACTGCTGAGTATGCTTTTACATCAACGATATGAGCAATTGTTAATGTTGCATTGTTGCGTTTTGCGACTTGAATTGCTTTTTTAAAAGCTCTTTCTGCTTCTTTAGAACCATCCACCGCGATTAAAATATTTGTATATGTATTATTCATAGTAAATTCCTCCCAATCATTTTTATTACCGTTTACAACTTTATTATAAAGCAAATTTTGGTAATGTGCTTGCCAGAAACGTTACAGAATTTTGAAAACTTTGCTTTAATTCATTTTAGTTGTAATTGAGGCGAGAACTTGTTACATATGAAGTATAGCAATTTAAAAGGAGGCATGTTTGTGAGACACGCGCTCATTACAGCCGGTACGAAAGGTTTAGGAAAGCAAGTAACAGAAAAGTTATTGGCTAAAGGGTATTCAGTAACAGTAACATATCATAGCGATATAACTGCTATGGAAACGATGAAAGAAACATATAAAAATATGGAAGAGCGTCTACAATTCGTGCAAGCGGATGTCACGAAAAAGGAAGATTTACATAAAATAGTAGAAGAAGCGATAAGCCGTTTTGGTAAAATTGACTTTTTAATTAATAATGCTGGTCCATATGTATTTGAACGAAAAAAGTTAGTCGATTATGAAGAAGACGAATGGGATGAAATGATTCAGGGTAATTTAACAGCGGTATTTCATTTATTAAAACTTGTCGTTCCGGTTATGAGGAAACAGAACTTTGGCCGTATTATTAATTACGGATTCCAAGGGGCAGATAGCGCACCGGGATGGATTTATCGTTCAGCTTTTGCAGCAGCGAAAGTAGGGCTTGTTTCATTAACGAAAACAATTGCTTACGAAGAAGCAGAATATGGTATTACTGCAAATATGGTATGTCCTGGTGATATTATTGGTGAAATGAAAGAAGCGACAATTCAAGAAGCACGTCAATTGAAAGAACATAAAACACCAATTGGTAGATCTGGAACAGGTGAAGATATCGCAAGAACGATTTCGTTTTTATGTGAAGACGATTCCGATATGATTACCGGTACAATTATTGAAGTAACTGGTGCAGTAGATGTTATTCATAGACATCGATAGAGCGAAATAAGGTGAAGTTTTGAATAATTGGACAGTTTATCCTTTACGCTGAGAGGTGCGGATAATACTGTCCTTTAATGTAAGATTAAATCTATCGGAAAACTTGTATTATTTTTTGTCAAATATTGAGATATTATGTTAAAATATAAGAGCGTAGAAAGCGCTTTAAAAAATGATTCAGGGGTCATTTCATAACTCAAGGGGGAACTAATAATGCGTATCGGTATTCCAACAGAAATTAAAAATAATGAAAACCGTGTGGCAATGACGCCAGCGGGAGCGGTACATTTAGTACAAAATGGTCATGAAGTTTTTGTTCAAAAAGGATCAGGTATAGGATCAGGCTTTACAGATGAAGAATACGTACAAGCTGGTGCGAAACTTGTTGAAACTGCTGAAGAAGCATGGAATCAAGATATGGTTATGAAGGTAAAAGAGCCAGTTGCAAGTGAATACGGCTATTTCCGCGAAGGTTTAATTTTATTCACATACTTACACTTAGCTCCAGAACCAGAATTAACGAAAGCATTAATTGATAACAAAGTTGTATCAATTGCATACGAAACAGTGCAATTAGACAATCGTTCTTTACCATTACTTGCACCTATGAGTGAAGTAGCTGGTCGTATGTCTGCACAAATCGGTGCACAATTCCTTGAGAAAAACAAAGGCGGTAAAGGTATTTTACTTGCAGGCGTTCCAGGGGTAAAACGCGGCAAAGTAACAATTATCGGCGGTGGTCAAGCTGGTACAAACGCAGCTAAGATTGCAGTAGGTTTAGGTGCAGATGTAACAATCATTGACTTAAGTGCAGAGCGTCTTCGTCAACTAGATGACATTTTCGGTAACCAAGTAAAAACGTTAATGTCTAATCCATACAACATTGCAGAAGCTGTAAAAGAATCTGACCTTGTTATTGGAGCGGTATTAATTCCAGGTGCAAAAGCGCCAAAACTTGTAACAGAAGAAATGATTCAATCAATGGAACCAGGTTCTGTCGTTGTAGATATCGCGATTGACCAAGGTGGTATTTTCGAAACAACTGACCGTATTACAACTCACGACAACCCAACTTACGAAAAACATGGCGTTGTTCATTATGCAGTTGCTAATATGCCAGGAGCAGTTCCACGTACATCAACTCTTGCATTAACAAACGTAACGGTACCATATGCAGTACAAATTGCGAACAAAGGCTACAAAGATGCTTGCTTAGGCAATACTGCATTATTAAAAGGTATTAACACATTAGACGGATATGTAACATACGAAGCAGTTGCAGAAGCTCACGGCTTACAATACGCTGATGCGAAAGAGCTTCTTGAAAAAGCTCCTGCTTTATCATAATAGAAATACATGTAAGCCCCTCCTTTTGTAAGGAGGGGCTTTTTATTTAGGCTAATTGTCTAGTTTCTTTAAAATTTTCAATCCGAACATCATTGTAAAGAAAAGAATGCCGAATAAGTAATACAAGGCATACTCAACTCGTATCATCGAATTTTTGTCAGTGATATATAAAATAAATAGTATTGCAGAACCGATTAAATGAGAGAGACCGAAAATTTGCGCCATAAGTTTTAAACTCATCTTCTTAATTCTTTCATCCATTTCAGGTAATGGATATTTTTCGGGATCGCTCTTTTTTTTCTTAAATACTATTCGTTTCACTACGAATAGTATTAAGGCTAAGAGTATGTAGACGCCAGCGAATAGAAGGATAGCACTAATCTTTTCCTCATCATTACTAGTGAAATAAAGAAAAGTTGAACCTAACAATAAAAAGGTAAGATGCGAAATGAACTTTTGATTAAAAGGGTTTTTCATTCTTTTTCCTCCCCAGTTTTATCTAATTGAAATAAATCTTCTACTTTACAGTTGAAAAACTCACATAATTTCAATGCTAATTCTAAACTCGGGTTGTATTTATTCTTCTCGATAGCGATGAGGGATTGTCTAGTGATTTGAACAGAGGAAGCTAATTGTTCTTGGGTGATGTCTCTAACGACGCGGAATTGTTTCACCTTATTTTTAATCAAATATACAAAGTCTCCTTTTTGTAAATTTGTTACATTTATTATATCCATTTTTAGGTAATAAGTAAATGAAACTTTACAAAAAGTAAACAAAACTTTACGTGAAATATAGCTTGTTATAATGTTATTTTTTGTGATAATTTGGAATTAAATGAAAAAAGAAGTCAAAAGAGGAGATTTAATGGGGAGTAAAAAGAGGAAGAAAAGGCAAGTTAAAAGACAAAAGTATATGAAGAAAAAACAGGAACAGAACATACCTCTATCACAAAAAATAGTCATTATGATAGAGAAAACATTTCGGTATATTTGTATGGCTCTGTATGTAATTTTGTGTCTTTATTCAGCTAGGGTGTTTTACAGTTTTGGGATAACCCCCAATATTATTGAGAATGTTTTTGGATATATCCTTTTCGCAATAGAGCTAGTCTTATTCTTTATATTATTTAATAAAGTGTGGCCTAGTCATGAAAGTAAGAACGATAAGCAAAGAAAAATGAGTAAAAAATCTTCATATGCTTCAAGCTCATCAAGTGGATTCGGTGACTACAGTAGCAACGATTGTAGTAGCTCAAGTGATGGTGGAGGAGATTGCGGAGGTGGTGGAGACTAAGCTGAACGACTAATGAAAGGGTGGGACGAAATATGGAAACTGTGAATTTATTAGAATTAACGAAGGGCATTCAAGATCAACATAAAAACTTCGTCGTTTCAAATGTAAATAGTCATTGCTTACGAATCGCTGTATTTACTGGTGAATACGATTGGCACTATCACTCTAATTCCGATGAATTATTCATTGTATTAGAAGGAGAATTACTTATCGATTTTGAAGATGGAGAAACAGCGGTGTTAAAGCCGAATGATTCGATTTTAATTCCAGCATGCACGATTCATAGAACGAGAGCATTAAAGAGAACAGTAAATCTTTGTTTTGAAAATATAGAAGCTGATACGATTAAAGTGGAGCAATTATGAAAAAATTATCTGTAGATGAGTATAGAAAAATCCTTCCGATTTTAGAAAGTCTTACAAGAACGACGACATTTGCTTATGCGGTATGTGATCAAATGATAGATGGTGAGATTTTTGCAAACGAGAAGTTAACAGCAGGATTAATTCGTACAGCTAACGGTATCTATTATGTATTTGGTGATACGGATGATCACAATTATAACGAATATTTATTTGCGTATTTAAAAATGGCTATTGAAAAAACAGAGAAGAGATTTACATTGTTCACTTCGAGTGACGAGTGGGAAATGAAGTTAGAAGAGCGTTTTAGTAATACACTTCGGAACATCCTGCGAATGAAATTTCAACGAGAAATTTTTGAAGAGAGAAAACGAGATGCAAACAAAAATACATATGAAGTGAAGCGTATTGATAAAAGTGATATAGAACGAAGCAATGAATTTACAGAGGAGTATTATAAAGAATATTGGGGATCAAAAGAGCTATTTTTGAACGGTGGTTTCGGATTTTGTATAGAACAAGATGGGATGATTGTAGCTGAATGTGTTTCGATATTTAACGGGAATGGATTTGCTGAAATTGATATTGTGACGCATAAAGCATATCAAGGGAAAGGATTAGCACAAGCTGTTGCAACACGGTTCATTGAACATTGCATGCAAAATGATATTACACCGTGCTGGGATTGTTATGTAGACAATATTCCTTCGCAAAAACTAGCTAGTAAATTAAGTTTTAATCATCCAATAGAATATAGATTGTTTGTACGCAAGAAAACGGGGGAATAAAAATGAATGTAGAGTTAACGAGATTCAAAGTGAAACAAGGTAAAAGTCAGCGTGTAGATGCATGGATGCAGCTTCTTAATGACAATATGAAAGAAGTGCTTTTGACACTAAACGACGAAAAGATGTACGTTGAGACAATTTTCCGGGAAATAAGAGATGGAGAAGAATACTTATATTGGTATTCTGTGCAAGGAGAAGGCGGGGCTCTTGTGGAAAATTCTCATCATGAAATTGATAAAAAGCACTTAGCATTTTGGTATGAATGTATTGATGAAGAAGCACTGTCTGTTGATATGAAAACAGAAGTCGTTATGATTCAAGATGTTGTGAAGGAAGCGATGAAATAATAGAATAGTATGTTGGAGAGAAGCGCATCAAAATAGGTGTGCTTTTTATTTTGAAAAAAATTATAGAAAAGCTGTATACATTTTACGCTCTCAAACGTTGAGTATATAGAAGGGAGAGCAGAATGAGTCATGATACGTTTGAATCGTTATTAATAGAGAAGTCAAAAGCTGTGTTTGGATACTTAATTAAGATTGGAGCAGATAGAAAAGAAGCGGAAGATATTGTGCAAGATACGCTGTATAAAGCTTTATTGCTTATGGAGGAAATACCGTTAGAGCATTTAACACCGTGGCTCTTTAGGGTTGCAATCAATCAACACCGAGATTTATATCGGAAAGAAAAAGGGCTAAATCCCATTGCGATTGAATCTGTTGTTCTTATTGGCCAAAAGTCATTAGATGAAGTGCTTTTAACAAGTGAACTACAAGGCGAGGTACAAGAAATATTGGAGACGATGACGGAGGAATATCGTCATATTTTACTGTTGAAATATGAATATGAACTATCTTATAAGGAAATTGCCATTTTATTAAGTATGAAAGAAGATACAGTAAAAACAAGTTTGTACCGTGCAAGAAATCAATTTAAAAAATTGTATAGGAGGAGAAACGATGAGTCGGAAAGACTTTGATTTGAATATGGATGATAAGCAGATGAAAGTTTTGATGAAGAGAGCGAAGCGGAAGCAACTTTGGAGAAATTGGCTTATTTCTATTTGTGCGTCCATTATTGTTATAGTAAGTTTGTTTTTGGGAGCAGCGTATTTTTCTCAGCAAACGTTTAGAAAAATGGAAAGAGAAATGAATGCACTACATAGGGTTCAAGGCCCTAATATTCGTTTCAGTGGAAGTATGTATTTAAGTCTCGGTGTTACAGGGAGTACGGTAATATATAACTCGTATAAAAATATAGCTGGCCAACCAGTAAAATGGGTAAATGATATATATGAATCTGGCATATGGGATTATAGTATGAAGCACTACAATGGTGAGCTTGTTAGTTTAGATGAGGAAAAAAGGGGTGAAGAGGCTGTTGCGATACCAGACTATAATGTACAAACAATGCAAAGAGAAATGAGGTTTTATTTACCTTTCGTTACTTATAAAAATTATGTGGATGACCTGAAAAATATTGGGGATTTGCAAAATAAAGTTGCAGAAGTAGCCTTATCTTTTGATAAATCGTATACAGTTGAACAAATTACTGAGATGCTTCCCAAAAGTGTACAGCCAGTTTGGTTTTGGGTAGATACATATAATGAAAAGAAAAGTGATTCTTATGTAGGGCTAAAAGATCCTAAAAATGGCGCAATATTAAATGCAGAAATGGCTAAAAATGTTTTTGGGTTTGAAGGGAGTTATGCAAAAGTGAAAGAAGATGTGAAAAATGATGTAACAATAAACTCAAAAGAGTTTCTATACCAGATGAAGTATTTAGCAAAAAATAGTGAAGGTATACCAAGTGATTATTTTGAACAATATTATAAAGAAATAAAAAATACGAAACCAAAAGACCTACCAATATACGGTGTAGTCGTAACAGGTAAAACAGAGGATTTACAAAGTTTACAAGGAGCACCGTATATTAAGGCTGCTGTTAGAGGTGTAACAGTTGAGAAATATTGATTACAAGAGATTAATGTGAATAATCAGAAAATTTATGTTATAATATGGGAAAAGGAGGTTAATATGAGGCAAATACATGGAGCAATTTATATTTACATAACAATGTTTTTCGTGGCGATATCCTATGGATTAGGGCACGTGTATTCGCATCCTATACTAACTTTTTTAAGCGGAGCATGTATGGCGTTTGCGATTCTTGTCCACCTTTTCTCAGTTTGGATCGTGAAATTTCAATTAAATATTAATGAAATAGAAGAAGGCACTTTTTGAGTGGCCTTCTTTTTTTAATAATATTTTGGAAGCTCTTGTAGCAATTTTTCAATTTCGCATTCGGTTTCTTCACATATAGAAAGTGTACGTAGTCTGAAAAATAAGCTGCGTAGGAAAGATTTTATATTTCCGTATAGAAACTCGTATGATTCAATATGTAGTGTTTGTTTTTGGACTGGTAATTGAGCTACTAAGTCATGAAGGGCTAATATGAGTACGTCTTCCTTTAGACTATTTTGTAGCATTGAGACAATCGGATAAATGAGTCGCTCGTCTTCTTCATATTTGTAGTAAATAGAATGGACACAAACTTTGTTTAATAAAGTTTGTAATATTTCTTCGTAATGTAAAGTTTCCAGTTTAGGACTACGAACAAGCGCTTCAAATGTATCAGAAGCATGAGCGATACTATGTGCCCAGCCGTGGTCTTGCACATATCCACGGAAATCATGTTCATTGTTCATATATAGAATTAATTGATCTTTTACAGTTAAAATATCATTCTGTGATAAGAAATTATATTTTGTATCAGCATCAATAATGAGCGCAAGTAATAATGTCGTAAATGCGCGGGTAAATACCGCATCTTCCTCATCCGAATGAATCTTATACAATAAATATTTTTCACTAATGCTTTCTAATAATAGTTTCTGTAATTGTGTGTGTGAAATGTAGTCCTTTTTGATGAGATGATAAAAAGTAGAGTAGATGAGCTTGTCTCTTAAATAGCTATCGGTAACACCGATATGCTCAAGCATATTGGAACTTAAAGAATCAATGTTAAGTGTGTTATCCAATATGTAATTATTATTACGAATTTTTTCTAACTGTTGTTGTAACATATAAACCTCTCCATTTTAGAAAATTCTGTATATTAATAGTATAATGCGTGGAAGGAATAGACAAGGAATAATTTCTTTTGACTGACTCGATATGGGAGGAATCGTTATGAGGAAAGCTATGTTCTTCTTCGTTAGTATTTTATTTTTAGGTGTGTTTCTAATAATATTATCAGCGTGCACTACAAAGCCAGTAGAGCGAGTAGCGGTCAAACAAGTACTTAAAGAAGGATATGTCATATTAAGAAATGATACGGTATTTTTTGTCAGTGATAAAACGTTTGAAACAAAATTAGAGTTACAAAATTATATAGAACAACAAATGAATAAAGATCATCCATCACATATAGTCTTGGGTTTTAAGGATAAAGATGCATATAATAAACTAAAAACAGGAGATAAAATAAAAGTATGGTCCTCTCAAATGCTTGAAAGCTATCCAGCAAAAATGATTGTAGAGAAGTTTGAAATAGTGGAGAAATAGAAAAAGGCAGCAATCACGCTGCCTTTTTTCTTATTTCACAAATTGTAATTCTTTCGGGAATTTCGTTAAAATTTCTGACCCGTCTTTTGTGATATAAATATCATCTTCAATACGAACGCCACCTACGTTTGGTACGTAAATACCTGGCTCGATTGTGAAGACCATACCTTCTTTTAATGGAGACTCGTTACCAGCTTTTACATCTGGATATTCGTGTACGCTAATTCCAAGTCCGTGACCAAGGCGGTGCGGGAAGAAGTCGCCGTAACCTGCATCTGCGATAACAGAACGAGCAGCGTTGTCGATTGCGCCAAGTGTAACACCTGGTTTACATGCTTCAACTGCTTGTAGTTGTCCAGCAAGTACAGTGTTATAAATGCGAGTTTGTTCTTCAGAAATTTCACCGAATGCCACTGTACGTGTAATGTCAGAGCAATAACCTTCAATGATTACGCCTAAATCAAATAGTACGAAATCGCCGCGTTTCATTTTATTTGCACCTGGAATACCGTGTGGAAGAGCAGAGTTTGCACCTGCTAATACCATCGTATCAAATGACATTTTATGTATGCCTTTTGTTTTTAATTCGTGTTCAATAATTGCTAATACTTCTAGCTCACTACGATCTTCTTTAATTGCATTTACACCAACTTCAACAGCGTAGTCCGCCATTTTAGCTGCTTCGCGTAAAATAGAAAGTTCTTTTTCATCTTTAATTAAGCGAAGTTCACGAACTTTTTCCTCAGCTGATTTGAACGCTGCATTTGGGAATAACTTTGTTAATTCTTCGTAGCGCTCTACGTTTAAATGTTCTTTTTCAATTGCAACTGCATTTGCATTGATGCCACGGTCTTTAATTGCTTTTGCAATCATATCCCATGGTCTGTCAGTATCAGTAAATCCGATAATTTCATGTGCCCAGCCGGCGTTACGCGCTTGACCTTCTTCCATTTTAGGGCAAATTAAAATAGGCTCTTTTTCTTGGAATACAAACATACCAAGAAGTCTTTCATGTGGTTCACAGTGGAAGTTTGTCATGTAGAAGACGTTCGGTGTAGAAGTTAAGAACGCAGCTTCTACGTTTTTTTCTTTTAGCCATTGCATTAAATTTTCTAATCTAGCATTCATCGATTGGCACCCCCGAGATATTTAATTACAAATATAACTTTACATCGGAAGAAAGCGTTATGACAAGTAAATAGATGTTAGAAAAGACAGGGAATTGAAAAATCATGTAGAATAAAAAATGAGAATGTGAATAGGGGAGGAATGTAGTAATGAAAGTATCTTATCACGGGCATTCAGTTGTAAAGATTGAAACGAATGGAAAAGTGATTTTAATTGACCCATTTTTAACTGGAAATCCGACAACGGATTTAAAGGCTGAAGATGTCAAAGTAGATGCAATTCTTTTATCGCATGGACATGGTGATCATGTTGGAGATACAGTAGAGCTTGCGAAGAAAAATAATGCAGTTGTTGTGGCACCATTTGAACTAGCGACATTTTTAAGTTGGCAAGGTGTAAATACACATCCGATGCATATTGGTGGTTCGCATGAATTTGACTTCGGAAAAGTGAAGTTTACACAAGCATTCCACGGTTCTAGTTATATTGATGAAGAAAATAAGACGATTACATATACAGGTATGCCAGCAGGTATTTTATTTACAGCAGAAGAGAAAACTGTATACCATGCGGGAGATACCGCTCTATTCTCTGATATGAAATTAATAGGGGAACTGAATAACATTGATATAGCATTTTTACCAATTGGTGATAATTTCACAATGGGGCCAGAAGATGCTATTTTAGCAGCGAAATGGACTCAGGCGAAAACTGTTGTACCGATGCATTACAATACGTTCCCAGTAATTGAACAAGACCCATATCAATTTGTAGAAAAGCTACAAAATTGTACAGGAAAAGTATTAGAAGCTGGAGAAAGTATTACACTATAGAAAAGAAACCCTTCATTTGAAAAGACAAGTGAAGGGTTTTTTACGTGTGTAGGACAGCTTTTAAAGGTTGTACTTGTTTTGATGATTTTTTTCTTTTTGGAAGTGGCTGTTCAGGTGTTTCATTCAATTCCATTGCAACTTTTTTTCCATCTATGAAAGCTAAAAATACAGCACCTACAACTTCTAATAATTTTTTCATCATATATCCGCTCCTTTGTTTCATTTCTTGTCTTCATTGTATATTGAAGCGGCTGGACAAACTATCGAACGAGATGACAATACCATTACATTGTTGTAATAGAAAAAGTAGTGTAATGTAAGGCGTATTTTGTTATAAAAAAAATAGTACAGACATATAAAGAGAGAGTGTAACAGTTTTGAAAATATAGTATACTGAAAATACAACACATGAAGAATTTAGGGAAAAGAAAGTATGGTGAAACCATTTGGCTACCAAGCATAACCAAATTTTAGAACATATTAATGGCCTGCCAGTAGGGCATAAAATTTCTGTAAGGCAAATTGCGAAAGATTTGAGTGTAAGTGAAGGGACAGCTTACCGTGCAATTAAAGATGCAGAAAATAAAGGATATGTTAGTACGATTGAACGTGTCGGAACAATTCGAATTGAACAAAAGAAGAAAGAGAATATTGAAAAGCTGACATATGCAGAAGTCGTTAACATTGTCGATGGTCAAGTACTTGGGGGCAGAGAGGGCCTACATAAAACGTTAAATAAATTCGTAATCGGGGCAATGAAATTAGAAGCGATGATGCGCTATACAGAAGCTGGAAACTTACTTATTATCGGTAACCGTACGAACGCACATCAATTAGCGTTAGAAGCCGGAGCTGCGGTATTAATTACGGGCGGATTTGATACGGAAGATCATGTGAAGAAATTAGCAGACGAATTAAAACTGCCGATTATTTCAAGTAGTTACGATACATTTACAGTTGCGACGTTAATTAACCGTGCAATTTACGATCAGCTTATTAAGAAAGAAATTGTCCTCGTTGAAGATATTTTAACGCCAATTGAAGAGACGTTATATTTAAAGCCGAATGATACAGTGCAGCAATGGCATGCGTACAATGAAGAAACGATGCATGGACGTTATCCAATTGTTGATGAAAATAAAAAGGTGTTAGGTATCGTAACTTCAAAAGATATGATTGGTGTCGTGAAAGAAACACCAATTGATAAAGTGATGACAAAGCATCCAATTACGGTAAACGGTAAAATGTCTGTCGCAGCTGCAGCACGTATGATGGTGTGGGAAGGTATTGAGTTACTTCCAGTTGTTGATGAAGGAAATAAACTGCAAGGAATTATTAGTCGTCAAGATGTACTTCAGGCGCTGCAAATGATTCAGCGTCAACCACAAGTCGGCGAAACAATCGATGATATTGTAACGAATCAATTTATGACGCCGAAAGAAGCGAAAAATGAACATTTATATCAATTTTCAGTGACGCCGCAAATGACGAATTCAATCGGAACGTTATCTTACGGTGTATTCACAACAATTGTGACGGAAGCAACGAATCGCGTTATTCGTGCGCAAAAGAAGAGTGATTTAATTGTTGAGAACTTAACAATTTATTTCGTAAAACCAGTTCAAATTGACAATGTTGTATCGGTTCATCCGAAAGTATTAGAAATTGGACGTAAATTTGGTAAGGTTGATGTAGAAGTGCATCATGAAGGTAATGTTGTCGGAAAAGCGCTACTTATGGTGCAGTTGATTGATAAATAAAAAGATGGAGCAAGCCGCTTTGGTTTGTTCCATTTTTTTATTTAAAAGGATAGAAACAAAAATAAATAGCGTATCATTTCATATGTATAATAAAAATACTGAAAAATTCGAAGATGCGGAAATGGCATAGCGATAAGGAGGAAGTGAATGGGCGGAATCATTTTCTTTTTAGTGGTCGTATGTTTCATCATTATTCATGTTGTAACGCATAGAAGAATGAATGCTATTAAAAAGAGGTTGTATTTTGTAAGTTTGACTCTTGCTAGTATAGGTGCCTTGATTCCTATATCAGGAGAAAATGAGCCGGATTTTTTTTACTTTGGTGTACCAGCTGAAACGTTTGTTTATTATGGTGGGTGGGAATGTTGGTTTAATCCATTAGGTTTTTTCTTTAACTTTATTTTGTTTTATTGGATTTTGAAGCTATTGTTTAAGTTACGTAAGAGTTCGGATAGAGAAGTGAAAAAATAGAAGGATATGTATGAGTACGGATAGAAAATTGGTTGTTAGTCAATAAAAGTGGTGATTTGATCACACCTATTATGAAAGATGAAGGAAATATCCAGTATTTTGTTGTCTTTAGGTTTATAAACGGAAGTGAAATTTTAGAACCAAGGGATAGGGACTATGAAAAACTCGGATCATTAATGCGAAAGTTTCATGAAAAAACAAATGAAGTGCTCAAAAGAGTGCCGCAAACTTGGAGAGGTTATGAAAGGCCTATATATAGTGAGCAAAAGATAATCCACGAGCCTTTACAACGATTACTAAATGCTTCATTTCTATCGCATGCGGATAAGCATAAATGCATAAGAATTGCAGAAAGAATACAAGAACTCGCAAATTCAACTCAACTAGGAGAAAAACAATTTGTTCACGGTGATATGCATTTTGGTAATGTTCTTGTAGACAAAGAGGATTGGTATTTACTTGATTTTGATGAATGTGGATTTGGGTATAAAGAGTTTGATATTGGTGTTCCGAGATTACATTTAATTGCTTCGGGACAGTTAGAAGTTGTATGGGGGAATTTCATGATGGGATATGGGGAAAATATTTCGGAAACAGCTATTCGACTTGGGACTGCTTCAAGAATCTTTTATATGGTTGGAAAAATACCATTAAGGCTTGATATTGAACCTATTAGAAAAGATCCTGGTGCTTTTATTGGCCGATATATTCAGTATGCGGAAGAGGAATTATGCGGAGAGACAATTGCTTGATGAAAAAAACAGAATATTAATTCATTTAGATTCTAGACTATGTTATAATTGGATTGTAAGAAAATGGATTTCTGGAAGGTGGTATGCATTATGTCATCAACAGTACTCTTTTTTGGTAGTGTCGCACTATTTTACTTCCTCGTGATGATACCGATTCAATATTTATACTTACAAGGTTTACATGAAAAAAAGAAAAAAACAGGATTATCTCAGCGCGAGCTATATGAAAAAATGTCTTTTGGGGAAGAACAATTACACCTTCATGTGCAAGGCAACCCATTCAATATCCCTTCTGCTTTTGTTGCATATATGATTTTAAAAGTTAGAGGACGTAAAAAAGCATCACAATATTGATGCTTTTTTTATGTTGCTTCATAAGATTCAGCTTCTTCAACTGCTAATGGTAAGAAATGTTTGTATTGGCGAAATCCATTAAATACACTTGCACTACCAAATAGAACAAATAAAACACCAACGATAATACGAGCGGTTGAAAGTTCTAAAAAGAATTGGTTTATCCCGAAGAATAAGACGAATGAACCGAGTGCCATTGCGGATTTTCCAGAGAGCCAACCTTTCTCCATTGGGCGGTTTGTACGAAAGTATTTTGTTTTGTAGAAGAGATACAACATAAATGAGACGATAATACAGAAGACTAATACTGGCATAATGCACACTCCCATCGTTTTATGAAAAATAGTAGTGGGGAAAAAGAAATGTCTAAACTTTCTAACTTTTATTATAAAGCAATTGTTCGCATGTATGAAATACTTTCCGTTATAATGAAAGATAAAGTGAAGAAGTTGAGTAAAAAGGAGATTATACATATGCATGAGCAAATTTTAAGAGCAATTAAAGAGTTTGATACAATTATTATTCATCGTCATGTGCGTCCAGATCCAGATGCATTAGGTTCACAGGGAGGTCTTGGTACAATTCTACAAGAATCGTTTCCAGAGAAAAATATTTATACGGTTGGGTACAATGAACCTTCACTAGAATATTTACGAGTAATGGATGATATTGAAGATAGTGTATATGAAAATGCACTTGTTATCGTATGTGATACTGCGAACCAAGAACGTGTTGACGATCAACGCTATGCAAAAGGGAAGATGTTAATTAAAATTGATCATCATCCGAATGAAGATCCGTACGGAGATATTACGTGGGTAGATACGACAGCAAGTTCTACAAGTGAAATGATTTATGAGTTTTACAGTTATGGAAAAGATAAAGGATTACAGATAACGAAAGAAGCAGCTCGTCTTATTTTAGCGGGTATTGTTGGGGATACAGGTCGTTTCTTATTCCCGAATACAACAGCGAAAACACTTCGTTATGTAAGTGAGCTTGTTGATATGGATGTGAATTTCACAGATTTATATAATGAAATGTATAAGACGAAAGAAAAGATTGCTCGTTTAAACGGCTATATTTTACAAAACTTTACGATGGTAGAAGAAGGAGCAGCTTACATTAAATTAACGAAAGAAGTGTTAGAAAAGTTTGATGTACTTCCTTCTGAGGCATCCGGTGTTGTTGGAGCACTTGGTAATATTGATGGATTAAAGTCGTGGGTTCTATTTTTAGAGGAAGACGATGTGATTCGTGTTCGTCTTCGTTCAAAAGGACCAGTGATAAATAAATTAGCAATGCAATATAATGGCGGAGGGCATCCGATGGCTTCTGGTGCAAAAGCATCTTCTTGGGAAGAAGCGGATCGTCTTTTTGCTGATTTACGTGAGTTGTGTAGATAAGAGATTATATATGAGAACGAAAAGAAGGAGCGGCGCTAAAGCCCTCCTTCTTTATTTTTCTTTCTCTATCGTAATGCTAATTTCAAGCACTGTATCAAAAGATATCGTATCGACTTTGAAACGGTATAGCCGATCGTAATGTTTGTACGTTTTGTTTTCGATTACCTTTTTGAGTAGGTCTTTATTTTTTGCTATACTTTGAATGTTTTTCGTTAAAAGATGTTGTAGGTCATTATGGATAGACGTAGTCATATTTTCGAGTGTAAGGTTGTCTAAATCGTATTTTTCTCGATTTATAAGTTTTATTTTAATCTCTTGAATAGTTAAGAGCCGTTTATTTTCTGTATTCAATTTTTCTTGATCTTCGAGAAGGACGTGGAGCTTTGCTTCTTGTTTTTCTATAATTTCTCGTTGCTCTGCTATTTTGCTAGCTTGTTCTTCTTGAAAAACACCGTATATGTACAAAAAAACAAACCAGCTCAACACGCCTCCAACAGCAGCACCAGCTAAAACTAAATACCATTTTTTTGTTGTATTGGCACTTGGTACTCTCATACATGTTCCTGCGTTAGCCATTTAATAATAGTAAGACCTGTTTGCATACCACCCGTTGCGAAAAAAATAAGGAGAATTTGTTTTACAATATCTTTCATATCTCCGCCAAAGAAACTTCTTTCAAAGCTATAAAAAGTATCAAATGTTCCGCCAATTGCTGCAACGAGTGCCCAAATTCTTAAATTTTGGGCGAATTGATTAATGTAAGTTAGAGTTGGTTTTCCGATAAGAAATGCACCAAATCCACCAATTAATGAACCACCAAGTATAACCCCAAAGGCAATAAAATAACTAATAATAAGCAGAGAGAAAAAAGTATGTTCTCTTACATCCATCGTCATTCCCCTTTCTTCTTCATATATATGGACAAAGTATAAGAAGTATGTTTTGATTTCCGCTTTCCTCATCACCTATAATAAAAGTAGTCAGATTGGTAAAGAGAGGGTACAACAGTGAAGTTTGTGCATTTACAATGTCAAACCGTTTTTAGTTTATTAAAAAGCGCTTGTAAAATTGATGAGCTTGTAGTCAGGGCGAAAGAACTTGGTTTCTCGTCACTCGCTATTACGGACGAAAATGTTATGTATGGCGTTATTCCGTTTTATAAAGCATGTAAGAAACATGGTATACAGCCTATTATCGGCTTAACAGCTTCTATTTTTAGTGAAGAAGAGGAAAAATCTTATCCGCTTGTTTTACTTGCTGAAAATGAAATGGGCTATCAAAATTTATTAAAGATTTCTAGTAGCATTATGACGAAGTCAAAAGAAGGTATTCCGAAAAAGTGGCTTGCCCATTATGCGAAAGGATTAATTGCTATTTCACCAGGTAAAGATGGGGAAATTGAACAATTATTATTAGAAGACAAAGAGAGTCAAGCTGAAGAAGTAGCTTGCATGTATCAAAGTATGTTCGACAATTTTTATATGAGTTTGCAGCATCATGCGATTCAAGATGAACTGCTCCTGCAAGAGAAATTACCTGCATTTATGAGTAGGATAAATGTTCCAGTCGTTGCAACAAACGATGTACGCTACATCAATCAAAGTGACGCACTTGTTCATGAGTGCTTATTATCTGTTGAAAGTGGAACGAAAATGACTGATCCAGATAGACCAAGGTTGAAAACTGATCAATATTATTTAAAATCATCAGATGAAATGGAAGCACTATTTTCTCACGTAGAAGAAGCGATTTATAACACAGTAGAAATTGCAGAACGTTGCAGAGTAGAAATACCGTTTCATATAAATCAATTACCGAAATTTCCTGTTCCAGCTAACGAGACGAATGATATGTATTTACGCCGCGTTTGTGAAGAAGGCTTGCAGAAACGATATGGTACCCCGAAAGAAGTACATATAAAGCGTTTGAATCATGAATTAAACGTTATTTCTAGTATGGGGTTTAGTGATTATTTCCTCATCGTGTGGGATTTTATGAAGTATGCGCATGAAAATCATATTTTAACAGGACCAGGACGTGGATCGGCAGCCGGCTCACTCGTTTCTTACGTATTAGAAATTACAGATATTGATCCGATTGAATACGATCTATTATTTGAAAGATTTTTAAATCCTGAACGTGTGACACTTCCAGATATTGATATCGATTTTCCAGATATAAGACGTGATGAGATGATTCGATATGTGAAAGATAAATATGGTCAGCTGCGTGTTGCACAAATTGTAACGTTCGGGACGCTTGCAGCGAAAGCGGCGATTAGAGATATTGCGCGTGTAATGGGGCTTCCGCCGCGAGACATTGACATATTCTCAAAACTTATCCCATCAAAGCTTGGTATAACGTTAAAAGATGCATATGAGGAATCGCAATCACTCCGTGAGTTTATACAAGGGAATCTGTTACATGAGCGTGTGTTTGAAATTGCAAAACGTGTAGAAGGCTTACCACGTCATACGTCTATTCATGCAGCTGGCGTTATTATGAGCCAAGAGCCGTTAACCGGAAGTGTTGCAATACAAGAAGGGCATAACGATGTGTATGTTACGCAATACCCAGCTGATGCATTAGAAGAACTTGGTTTGTTAAAGATGGATTTTTTAGGATTACGTAATTTAACGTTACTTGAAAATATTATAAAGTTTATCGTGAAAAAGACGGGGACACAAATTGATTTAAGAAATTTACCACTTCAAGATGAAAAGACGTTCCAATTGTTGGGTAGAGGGGATACAACAGGTGTATTCCAGCTTGAATCAGGTGGTATGCGAAATGTACTTCGCGGGTTAAAACCGAATGAATTTGAAGATATTGTCGCTGTTAACTCGTTATATAGACCAGGACCAATGGAACAAATTCCAACCTTTATTGAATCAAAGCACGGAAAAAGAAAAATTGAATATTTACATCCGGATTTAAAGCCAATTTTAGAAAGAACATACGGTGTAATTGTATACCAAGAACAAATTATGCAAATTGCGTCGAAGTTGGCGGGATTCTCGCTCGGAGAAGCAGATTTATTACGCCGAGCAGTGAGTAAAAAAAATCGTGATATTTTAGATCAGGAGCGTAAGCATTTTGTACAAGGCTGTTTACAAAATGGTTATGACGAGACATCCGCAGAGAAAATTTACGATTTAATTGTAAGATTTGCGAATTACGGTTTTAACCGAAGTCACGCTGTAGCCTACAGTATGATTGGATATCAGCTTGCTTACTTAAAAGCGAATTATACGCTGGAATTTATGACAGCATTATTATCAAGTGCAATTGGAAATGAAGATAAGATTGTGCAGTATATACGAGAAACGAAGCGGAAAGGTTTTCACGTTTTGCCGCCGTCTCTTCAGAGAAGTGGTTACAATTTCCAAATAGAAGGTAATGCGATACGTTACAGCTTACTTTCAATTCGAAACATCGGAATGGCTACAGTGACAGCATTACTCGAAGAACGAGAGAAAAAAGTATTTGAAGATTTATTTGAATTTTGTCTTCGCATGCCATCAAAGTTTGTAACAGAGCGAAATTTAGAGGCGTTCGTCTGGTCTGGGTGTTTTGACGATTTTGGTGTTTCGAGAACAAATTTATGGAAAAGCCTTAAAGGAGCGTTAGAGTACGCAAATCTTGCACGTGATTTAGGAGATGCTGTTCCAAAGTCAAAATACGTGCAAGGAGAAGAGCTCTCTTTTATTGAACAGTTAAATAAAGAGAAGGAAGCACTAGGTTTTTATTTATCAAGCTATCCGACAGCGCAGTATGTGAAGTTAGCGAAAGAATTAGAAATTCCATCACTCGCTCAGGCAATGCGACATAAGAAAAAAGTACAAAGGGCTATCGTGTATATAACAAGCGTGAGAGTGATTCGTACGAAAAAGTTGCAAAAGATGGCGTTTATTACATTTTGTGATCAAAACGATGAAATGGAAGCAGTTCTTTTCCCTGAAACATATATACATTTCTCAGATAAGTTACAAGAAGGAGCAATTGTTTTAGTTGACGGCATGATTGAGCTTAGAAATCATAAGTTGCAATGGATTGTAAATGGACTATATCCGTTAGAAGAAATGGATGTGTATGAAGAAAAGAAAGATGCATCTGTTTACGTGAAATTGTCGTCTCAGTATGAGAAAAAGCTTTTAAATCAGGTTACTAAAATATTGTTTGACTATTCAGGTTTTGCGAAAGTACTAATTTATTATGAAAAGGAACATAAAATGGTACAATTGTCTCGAAGTTTATCGATTCATCCAAGTGAAGAATGTTTAGGAGCACTTCGTGAAATTGTCGGGGAAGAAAATGTAGTTGTGAAAATATAATGGACAATTTCCCTACACTTCGATTATTATAGTAGTAGTGTTCGTGGTCAGACCACTTGGAGAAATTGATATCAGCTAGAATAATTTGAGGAGAGTGGATAGTTTGTCAACACTTCGTGAAGAAGCACTTCACATGCATAAAGTGCATCAAGGAAAATTAGAAACTGTATCAAAAGTAAAAGTAGAAAATGCAAAAGATTTAAGTCTTGCATATTCTCCAGGGGTTGCAGAACCTTGTAAGGAAATTTATGACGATAAAAGTAAGGTATATGAATATACGATGAAGGGAAATATGGTAGCAGTTGTGACAGATGGAACGGCTGTACTTGGTCTTGGTAACATTGGACCTGAAGCATCTCTTCCAGTAATGGAAGGTAAAGCTGTATTATTCAAGAGCTTTGCTGGTGTAGATGCATTCCCAATTGCCTTAAATACAAACGATGTAGATAAAATTGTTGAAACTGTAAAATTAATGGAGCCAACTTTTGGCGGCGTTAACTTAGAGGATATCGCAGCACCAAACTGCTTCATTATTGAAGAACGTTTGAAAAAAGAAACAAATATTCCTATCTTCCATGATGATCAACACGGAACAGCTATCGTAACAGTAGCAGGTCTTGTGAACGCGCTAAAATTAGTTGGAAAGAAAATGTCTGACATTAAAGTTGTCGCAAATGGCGCAGGTGCAGCAGGTATTGCAATTATTAAACTTTTATATCGCTATGGTGTACGCGACATTATTATGTGTGACCGTAAAGGCGCAATCTATGATGGTCGTCCTACAGGTATGAATCCGGTGAAGGATGAAGTTGCAAAATATACAAATAAGAATCGTATTGAAGGTTCTTTAGCTGACGTTGTACAAGGTGCGGACGTATTCATTGGTGTATCTGCAGAAGGTGCATTAACAGAAGAGATGGTTCGTACAATGAATGACGATGCAATTATTTTTGCAATGGCGAATCCAGTTCCAGAAATTATGCCAGAATTGGCAAAAGCAGCGGGCGCAGCTGTTGTTGGAACGGGTCGTTCTGACTTCGCGAACCAAGTAAATAATGTACTAGCGTTCCCTGGTATTTTCCGTGGTGCACTTGACGTACATGCGACACAAATTAACGAAGAAATGAAGATGGCAGCTGTACAGGCTATTGCTGAGCTTGTAGCAGAAGATGAGTTGAATGCAGACTATATCATTCCGGCACCGTTTGACGCGCGTGTAGCGCCTCAAGTGGCAGCTTACGTTGCGAAAGCTGCAATGGAGACAGGAGTAGCTCGCCGTCAAGTAGATCCAAATGAGATTGCTGAGAAAACAAAACAATTAGCGCTGATTGGTAAAGAATAAGCGAGGAATTTCCATTGACATCATCAAATACAAAAGTATATCTCGAAATTGTAAAAAAAATCCGTTCCATTATGGAAGAAGATGGATTGGTGGCGGGGGATCGTTTGCCGTCTGAGCGTGAGTTAAGTTCACGTTTAAACGTAGGGCGTTCCTCTGTAAGAGAAGCATTGCGTGCTTTAGAACTGGTAGGATTGATTGAAACGAGACGTGGTGAAGGGACGTTTATTCGAAACTTTTACGATAACGGTCTTGTACAATTGATTGCGCCGTTCTTGCTGCAAGATGAGAAAACAATTCGTGATTTATTACAAACAAAACGATTGCTTGAGAAAGATATGATTCGAATTGTATGTAATTTGCCGAAAGAAACGTTTTCTAAAGTGCTAAGAAAATTAAATCAAGTGCTTGAAGAAAATGAAAACTCGATTCCAATGCTTCATCAAACGTTCTTTAAAACACTCATTGAACAAGTCGATAATTATTTACTATATCGCATTTGGATGATCGTAAATGATTACGTATCAACTCTTTCTTGTGAAGTTTCAGGAGATTCTATCGATATGTATAGAAAGCTTTATGCTACTTTGGAAGAAAAACAAGAAAATGATGCACTAAAAATTTACGATGAATTAGTAGAGAATATACAGTTTCACTCGTAATGTATAAAATTTGTCGAAATGACCATGACACGTTATGACAAACATTCTATCGCGTAGCGGTTAAAGTTAAACGTAAAGAGTGAGGTTATTAGACAGATTGAGAAGATAAGGCTAACATCAAACTTTGGTGTTAGCCCAATTTTCTTCTTGCGCTAACCTTAGCTCTCAACGAAGGGGGTCAAATTGTGCTAAGAGATTTATTCGTGAAAAAGAAAAAGTACGCTGCAATACCTTCAGAACAAGTACGAAAAGATGTACCGGATGGCGTTATGACAAAATGTCCGAAATGTAAAAAAATCATGTATACGAAAGAGCTTCTAAAAAATTTAAAAGTATGTGTGAATTGTGGATATCATCATCCTATGAATGCATGGGAACGTCTTGATAGTATATTGGATGAAGGGTCATTCCGTGAGTATGACAAAGAAATGGTTTCATTAAATCCACTCGAGTTTCCAGGATACGAAGAGAAACTAGAGAGCGATCGTAAGAAGACTAAATTGAACGAAGCGGTTGTAACTGGTGAAGGAACAATTGATGACATGCTTGTTGTTGTTGCAGTAATGGATTCTCGTTTTCGAATGGGCAGCATGGGCTCTGTTGTAGGAGAGAAAATTGCCCGTGCAGTTGAAAAAGCATACGACTTACAAGTTCCATTTATTATCTTTACTGCGTCGGGTGGTGCTCGTATGCAAGAAGGGATATTAAGTTTAATGCAAATGGCAAAAACAAGCGTAGCTTTGAAAAAGCATAGTAATGCAGGAGGGTTATTTATTTCTGTTATGACTCACCCAACGACGGGCGGGGTTTCAGCGAGTTTCGCTTCACTTGGTGATTACAATCTTGCAGAGCCAGGTGCACTTATCGGATTTGCTGGTAGACGTGTAATTGAACAAACAGTGCGTGAAAAACTACCGGAAGATTTCCAGACGGCAGAATTTTTATTAGAGCACGGTCAATTAGATGCGGTTGTGCATCGTGATGATATGAGAGAATCGCTCCGTAAGATTTTAGAAGTTCATCAAGGAGGGGAAATGGCTGTATGGCAGAGCTAGAATTTGAGAAACCAGTTGTTGAGCTAAGAAATAAGATTCGTGAACTGAAAGACTATACGAAAAACAGCCAGATGGACTTCAGTGAGGAGATTCGTATTTTGGAAGACAAGCTAGAAAAATTAGAGGAAGATATATACGGCAATATGAAAGTATGGGACCGTGTTCAAATTGCTCGTCATGCAGAACGACCGACAACGCTCGATTATATTGAGCACTTATTTACTAATTTTTTTGAATGTCATGGAGATCGCCTATTTGGCGACGATGCAGCGATTGTCGGCGGCATTGCGAAATATGAGGGGATGCCTGTAACTGTAATTGGGCACCAACGCGGAAAAGATACGAAAGAAAATATTCGTCGTAATTTTGGGATGCCTCATCCAGAAGGATATCGAAAAGCACTGCGTCTAATGAAACAAGCGGAAAAGTTTAATCGTCCTATTATTTGTTTCATCGATACGAAGGGAGCTTATCCTGGTAAAGCAGCTGAAGAACGTGGACAAAGTGAGGCGATTGCCCGTAATTTATTTGAAATGGCGGGTTTAACGGTACCTGTTATTTGTATTGTTATCGGTGAAGGTGGTAGTGGTGGTGCGTTAGGTCTTGGAGTAGGAGATTACATTCATATGCTGGAAAATTCCACGTATTCTGTTATTACACCAGAGGGTGCGGCGGCAATTCTTTGGAAAGACGCTGGTAAAGCAAAAGAAGCTGCAGAAGCGATGAAAATTACAGCATTAGATTTGAAAGAATTAGGTGTAATTGACGAAATTATTCCAGAGGCAAAAGGTGGAGCGCATCGTAATATTTTAAAACAATCAGAAAATATAGATTTAATGCTTAAGAAAACTTTTGAACAATTAAGCGGAATTTCGAAAGATGAATTAATCGAAAAACGTTATGAAAAATATATGAAAATTGGGCAAGTTTCGTTTTCAAACGCTTCCATTGGGATAAAATAATAAAAGCGTGCGTTCCTCTTCGCGAATGCACGTTTTTATTATGAAAAGACACATCTTCTCCATTGTGTTTTTATATTTTTTCGTGTTATTTTATTATAAGGCAAATAATCTTTATGAGGTGAGTACAAATGAAACGTATTGGTGTATTAACAAGTGGTGGAGATTCACCTGGTATGAATGCTGCCATTCGTGCAGTTGTTCGTAAAGCGATTTTCCATGATATTGAAGTATATGGTATTTACCATGGATACGCGGGTTTAATTTCTGGTCATATTGAAAAATTAGAACTTGGTTCTGTTGGCGATATTATCCACCGTGGTGGTACGAAATTATATACAGCAAGATGTCCTGAGTTTAAAGATCCAGAAGTACGACTAAAAGGTATCGAGCAATTAAAGAAACACGGTATCGAAGGACTTGTTGTTATTGGTGGAGATGGCTCTTACCAAGGTGCTAAAAAATTAACTGAACAAGGATTCCCATGTGTTGGTGTACCAGGTACAATCGACAATGATATTCCTGGGACAGACTTCACAATTGGTTTCGATACAGCTTTAAATACTGTTATTGATGCAATTGATAAAATTCGTGACACAGCTACATCTCATGAACGTACATATGTTATCGAAGTAATGGGACGTCATGCTGGAGATATCGCATTATGGGCTGGTTTAGCTGATGGTGCCGAAACAATCTTAATTCCAGAAGAAGAGTATGACATGGAAGATGTTATTGCTCGTCTGAAGCGTGGTAGTGAACGTGGTAAAAAACACAGTATTATCATTGTGGCTGAAGGTGTTGGAAGTGCAATTGAAATCGGTAAGCACATTGAAGAAGCAACAAACTTTGATACTCGTGTAACTGTATTAGGTCACGTACAACGTGGTGGATCACCAAGTGCACAAGACCGTGTATTAGCAAGTCGTCTTGGCGCAAGAGCAGTTGAATTATTAATTGCTGGTAGAGGTGGACGTTGTGTAGGTATTCAAGATAATAAACTTGTTGATCATGATATTATCGAAGCGTTAGCTCAAAAGCATACAATCGATAAAGATATGTATCAATTATCTAAAGAATTATCCATCTAATCGGCTTAATGTCGGATATTTGGGAACGGTTTCATAATTTTCGGAGGTGCAATATGCGTAAAACTAAAATTGTATGTACTATAGGTCCTGCTAGTGAAAGTATTGAGAAATTAGAACAATTAATCGAAGCGGGTATGAACGTTGCTCGTTTAAACTTCTCTCATGGTAGCCATGAAGAGCACGGCGCTCGTATTAAAAACATTCGTGAAGCTTCAAAGAAAACTGGTAAAACAGTTGGTATCTTACTTGATACAAAAGGTCCAGAAATCCGTACTCACGACTTCGTAGACGGACAAGCTGAGCTTGTAACAGGTGCGGAAGTAGTTCTTTCTACTGAGCAAGTATTAGGTACTGCAGAGAAGTTCTCTGTATCTTATGCTGGTCTTTATGACGATGTAGACCCAGGTTCTCGTATTCTAATCGATGACGGTCTTATAGAACTAGAAGTAATCGAAAAAGCTGACGGAAACATCCGTACAAAAGTTTTAAACAGCGGAACTGTAAAAAATAAAAAAGGTGTTAACGTACCAAACGTAAGCATTAAGCTTCCTGGTATCACTGAAAAAGACGTAAAAGATATCGTTTTCGGTATCGAGCAAAAAGTTGATTTCATCGCAGCTTCATTCGTACGTAAAGCATCTGACGTATTAGAAATCCGTGAATTATTAGAAGGGCATAACGCTCAATACATCCAAATCGTACCGAAAATCGAAAACCAAGAGGGTATCGATAACATCGATTCAATCTTAGAAGTTTCTGACGGTTTAATGGTAGCTCGTGGTGATATGGGTGTAGAAATTCCACCAGAAGAAGTACCATTAGTACAAAAACGTCTAATCAAAAAATGTAACGTGTTAGGTAAACCGGTTATTACTGCAACACAAATGTTAGATTCTATGCAACGTAACCCACGTCCAACTCGTGCGGAAGCAAGTGACGTAGCTAACGCAATCTTCGATGGTACAGATGCAATCATGCTTTCAGGTGAAACAGCTGCTGGTCAATACCCAGTAGAAGCAGTAACAATGATGGCTAACATTGCAGTACGTGTTGAAAAATCATTACAATATGAAGATATGTTCAAAAAACGTATTAAAGAGTTCACTCCAACAATTACAGATGCAATTAGCCAATCTGTTGCGCATACAGCACTTGCTCTTGATGTAGCTGCAATCGTAGCTCCAACAGAAAGTGGACATACTGCGAAAATGATATCTAAATACCGTCCGAAATCTCCAATCGTAGCTGTAACATCTGACGAGCAAGTAGGACGTCGTCTTGCACTTGTTTGGGGTGTACAAGCATTTATGGCTGGAAAACGTGCAGCGTCTACTGACGAAATGTTAGATACTGCAATTCAAACAGGTATGGATGCAGGTCTAATTGGACTTGGAGACACTGTAGTAATCACTGCTGGTGTTCCAGTTGCTGAAACTGGTACAACAAACTTAATGAAAATCCATGTTGTTGGTGAAGAAGTTGCGAAAGGACAAGGAATCGGTCGTAAAGCTGCAAAAGGTAAAGTAGTTGTAGCGAAAACAGCTGCTGAAGCTGTAGCGAACGTAAACAAAGGTGATATCCTTGTTACAACAAGCACTGATAAAGATATGATTCCTGCAATCGAAAAAGCTGCTGCTCTAGTTGTAGAAGAAGGCGGTCTAACAAGCCATGCGGCTGTTGTAGGTGTATCAATCGGTATTCCTGTTATCGTTGGTGTAAACGGCGTAACAGCAACTTTAAAAAATGGCCAAGAAGTAACAGTTGATGCAGCACGCGGAATTGTTTATAATGGACATGCGGAAGTGCTATAAGTAATACGAAGAGAAGGATCGGAGTCCTTCTCTTTTTTTTACACAAAAATGAGGTGGAATCAGCTTGAAACGCCTGGAATTACGTTTAAAAGCCGTTTGTTACGAGGTTCAATAGGGAAAGGTGTTTAGTTTCTGTGTAGCGTATACGGGCGCTCTGGGTTCGTTTAAAGTGATGAGTGAGAGGAGCGTAGAACTATGAAGTGGTTACTATTCTTGTTTATTTTAATACCGGCGATTGAGATTACAGTCTTAATTGGATCGAGTCATGTAATAGGTTTATGGTCTACGTTCGCTATGATTGTATTTACGGGTGTTGTAGGTGTCTATTTGGCGAAAAGACAAGGATTTAAAGTGCTTAGAGAGATTCAATCTAAGTTGAATAGAGGAGAAATGCCAGGAGGAGCGGTACTGGATGGTATTTTTATCTTTGTAGGAGGTATTCTTTTGGTACTTCCTGGATACGTAACGGATATAATAGGTTTGATCTTCGTTATCCCTATGACGAGGGCTTTGTTGAAGCCATTTGTTATGAAGTGGATGGAATGGAAGTTTAGAAAGAGTTCTACTATTATTGTGCAGAAATAGTGCTTAGATTATAGCGATCTAAGCACTATTTTTTTGCCCGCAAAAGGATGAGAGATGGATGAAGTTCTATTGATTAAAGTTTTGCTGTATCATGCCTTAAAATGTGGTGAATGCGAAGGAGTTAAGTGGAAATCAGACTGTTCATACAAGTCCGGTTGGTGAAAGTTAATAATCGGTGGTGGACAAAATCTTTACTGATCATAGTTTTACCTTATTATATTTGCTATGTATTTTTCGATTGGATATGGAGGTAGTTCTTAATGAATGTGTTGTAGGGAAATTCATATGGACTCAAGCTGGTTTTTGTATATAAAAAGAATCAATTGGTATGGAAAAGTTAGATACGAACAGGAAAAATGTTAGTTTAAGTCTTATTTTATACCATTTTGCATATTTATTCATTTACATAAAAAGTAATAAATGTAAGTAATAATTATAAAAATAATAGAATAAATATGTAAAAATACCTCGGGATATGCGTTTTCTATGCAAAAAAACAAGAGTATTATCCTTTTTGTGGGAAATTCTCTTGTTGTATGTAATGAGTGTGAAAAACAAGTATAAGGAATAATCAGTGGGAAATTCCCACTGATTACATATAAGTTTTTTGTTGTATATGAATTAGAAACTATTATTTTGAAGGTGAGCCTTTAATATATTTCCACAAATCATGGAATACACGAGCTTTGTGCAATGTATTAAGTAGTACTAAGATGACTGGACCGATGATTAATCCTAAAAAGCCAAAAAGCTTAAAGCCGACAAATAGAGCGATCAGTGTTGCTAATGGATCGAGGCCGATATTAGATGAAAGTACTTTAGGCTCCATAATTTGTCTTTGGACAATCACGACGATGTATAAGATGAGAAGACCGATGGCGAAAGCAGTATCGCCAGTGAAAAATACGTATATAACCCAAGGAACGAAGACGGCACCTGTTCCTAAATACGGGAGTAAATCTACAACCCCTGTAATAATCGCGATAGTAATGGCGTATGGTACGCGTAATATTAAAAGTCCGATTAGTACAATAACAGTTGTCATAGATACGAGTGTAAGTTGCGCTTTAACAAAACCAAATAAAGCTTTTCTTAAGTCGACAAAAATAGTTTTTCCATAGCCATGAACACGATTGGGCAAAAATTTTCTTACTTTCTGAGCAAGACGATGCCAATCGTAACTAATGAAGAAAGTGGCTAATAAAACGAATACAAGGACAGTTAAAGTGGTTGGTAATGCACTAATGAAATTTGTTAACCCGCTTATAATAGCAGTTAAAAGTTCTTTCATTTGCGTCGTTGCTTCGGTTCCTAAGTTTTGAATGTTTTGTGTAATCGTATAGCGCTGTGGTTCCCCAAGATGATTAAATTTAGAAATTAAATCATCATAGAGAGGCATAATATGATTAAGTGCAAATTGCTCTGCGAATTTAACGATATCCGGGAACTTTACTGTAACAAGTTGTAGTAAGTATGTTGTGGCCGATATTGCTTCCGTTACAAGATATGTAACGAGTCCGACGATAGCTCCGAATACGAGAATTAAGCTAACGAGTACTGCTAGTGCGCGAGGAAATTGTAGTTTTTGATTAAGGAAATTGACGACGGGATTAATCAAATAAGCAAATGCGAAAGCGATAATAAAAGGATAGATAAGTCCTGACATATATAGTAATGCATAGAACCCCGCTACCGTTGCTACAATGACAAATATGAGTCGCAATATCATATATAGTAAGTTTCGGTTCAAAGATGTATACCTCCCATTCCAATTTGGATTATCCTAATTCGTTCAACTTATAACGAGTGTGCGGCACTGATTAAAGTTTCACTTTATGTTATAGTGGAATGATGGATTTTTCCTGCTTTTTCAGTACATGAGTGACTGTAAAAGCTTGGTGTTGATGCTTCTACTATATGGTAAAAACTTCATTTTCTCTTCTTTTTATTTTACCTGTTTCTTATTAGAAAAGAAAGGAGAGACAATCGTTTTCAAAAATGTATATAGGCTTAAATTTTTGATGATGAAAGTCTCAGTTTAGCATTTTAAAATACAGAAAAAATGAAGTGGTTATTGTTGAATATACATCGATATAGCATGTATAACGATAGGTTTAAAGGTATTTTTGTTTGGAAATGAGTTCATTATTTTCAGAAAGGAAGTGCAAACATGATTAGTCAGTCAACGTTATTTTTATTCATACTACTTATTATAGGACTTGTTGCTAAAAACCAATCGCTTACTGTAGCTATTGGTGTGTTATTTTTATTGAAATTTACGTTTCTAGGAGATAAAGTCTTTCCTTATCTACAAACGAAAGGGATTAACCTCGGTGTAACGGTTATTACAATAGCAGTACTCGTACCGATTGCAACGGGGGAAATAGGTTTTAAACAACTTGGAGAAGCGGCGAAATCGTATTATGCATGGATTGCTTTAGCTTCAGGGGTAGCGGTTGCTTTGTTAGCGAAAGGCGGCGTACAATTATTGACGACGGATCCTCATATTACAACTGCGCTCGTTTTCGGGACAATTATAGCGGTTGCTTTATTTAATGGAGTTGCTGTAGGTCCATTAATTGGGGCTGGAATTGCCTATGCAGTTATGAGTATTATACAGATGTTTAAATAAGGAATTTTATAGTAATATAAAATTTTTGAATTCTTTCTGTTCACAAAAGTCAGATAATTGTTTATAATAGGATTAGAAACTTTGAAAAGTTACATAACAGCAGAGACTTTACACCAGATAAAATAAAAACAACATAAAACAATTTTATAATGATATTGTTTTATGTTGTTTTTATCATAAAACTCTTCGGGATTAATTTTCCTCACTAACTTGTTGTTTTGAGCGTGAGGATTCGGGGAGACATTCACGCTCATGCTTTCCATGTAAACAATGGACAATAAGAGGGGAACATCGCAACAAATTTGCATGATCGTGCATTTTGCTTGCCTAAAGAGTGAACGGGCGTTCATAATTCAAAAGGGAAGCAAATAGATATAAGGAGCAAGGTTGGGAGAATTTTCAGGAAAAGGAGAGAATGTCATGACTGTTATTCGAGGTTTAGAAGGGGTAGTAGCAACAACATCATCTGTGAGCTCTATTATTGATGATACATTAACTTATGTTGGGTATAATATTGATGATTTAGCTGAGAATGCTACATTTGAAGAAGTAGTGTACTTATTATGGCATCGCAAGCTTCCTAATGAACAAGAACTAGCGAAATTTAAAGAGATTGTATCGGAATACTATAAAGTTCCAGGTGAGATTTTAACATATTTGAAACAAGTAGATTTAAAAATCGCACATCCGATGTCTGTTTTACGAACTGCAATTTCCATGCTATCATTATACGATGAGAGCGCTGAAATTATGGATGAAAACTCCAATTATTTGAAAGCGGTTAAATTGCAGGCTCAAGTGGGAACTTTAGTTGCTGCTTATGCAAGAATTCGTAAAGGTTTAGATGTTGTTGAGCCTAGAAACGATTTATCATTAGCTGCAAACTTCTTGTACATGTTAAATGATCGCGAGCCAAATGAAGTTGAAATTGAAGCTTTTGACAAGGCGCTTGTACTTCACGCAGATCATGAGTTAAACGCTTCTACATTTACTGCACGCGTTTGTGTAGCTACACTTTCAGATGTATATTCTGGTATTACAGCAGCAATCGGTGCGTTAAAAGGTCCTCTTCACGGCGGGGCAAACGAAAATGTAATGAAGATGCTAACTGAAATTGGCGAAGAAGAAAATGTAGAATCATATATTCATAATGCTCTTCAAAATAAAGTGAAAATCATGGGCTTTGGCCACCGTGTATATGAGCAGGGTGATCCGCGTGCAAAACATTTACGCGAAATGTCTAAGAGATTATGCGTGCTTTTAGGAGAAGACAAATGGTATAATATGTCTATCAAAATTGAAGACATTGTAACAAAAGAAAAAGGTCTTCCACCAAATGTTGATTTCTATTCAGCTTCTGTATACCATTGTTTAGGAATTGACCATGACTTATTTACACCTATTTTTGCAATTAGCCGTATGTCAGGCTGGTTAGCTCATATTCTAGAACAATATGAAAACAACCGTTTAATCCGTCCGCGTGCTGATTATAATGGACCAACACATCAAGTGTACGTTCCAATTGCACAACGATAAGCGAAAAACACTATTTTGATAGTGAAAATACGCTTTCAAAAGTCTGATTTTTTCGGAAAGACGTAATGATTAGAATATTTTAATTTAAATAACGGTTTGAACTGAGGGGTTATTCCCTCAGTTTCATACATATGAAATTTCAAACATGGGGGTTATCACATTGACGACAGGTGAAAAAATTACTGTAACTAATGGTGTTATGAATGTACCAAACAATCCGATTATTCCATTTATCGAAGGAGATGGAATTGGTCCTGATATTTGGGCAGCTGCATCTCGTGTACTAGAAGCAGCAGTTGAAAAAGCTTATGATGGTGAGAAGAAAATCGTTTGGAAAGAAGTGCTTGCAGGGGAAAAAGCATTTAACCAAACAGGCGAGTGGTTACCAGAAGAAACTTTAAATTTAATCCGTGAATATTTAATCGCGATTAAAGGTCCACTTACAACTCCAGTTGGCGGTGGTATTCGTTCTCTAAACGTAGCACTTCGTCAAGAATTAGATTTATATGTATGTCTACGTCCAGTTCGTTATTTTGATGGTGTTCCTTCACCTGTAAAACGTCCGGAAGATACTGATATGGTTATTTTCCGTGAGAATACAGAAGACATTTATGCTGGAATTGAATATGCACAAGGATCTCCGGAAGCAGAAAAAGTCCTTGCTTTCTTAAAAGAAGCAATGGGTGTTAATAAAATCCGCTTCCCAGAAACATCTGGTATTGGTATTAAACCAATCTCAGAAGAAGGGACAAAGCGTCTTGTTCGTGCTGCAATTCAATATGCAATTAACGAAAAACGTTCTTCTGTTACATTAGTTCATAAAGGAAACATTATGAAATTTACAGAAGGTGCTTTCAAAAACTGGGGTTACGAAGTAGCGGAACAAGAATTCGGCGATAAAGTATTTACTTGGGCTGAATATGATCGTATCGTTGAGAAAGATGGTAAAGATGCAGCGAATAAAGCGATGGCAGACGCTGAAGTGGCTGGGAAAATCATCGTAAAAGATTCTATTGCAGACATCTTCTTACAACAGATTTTAACTCGTCCACGTGAGTTCGATGTTGTTGCAACAATGAACTTAAACGGAGACTACATCTCTGATGCACTTGCTGCACAAGTAGGTGGAATTGGTATTGCACCTGGTGCAAACATTAACTATGTGACTGGACATGCTATCTTTGAAGCTACACATGGTACAGCTCCAAAATATGCAGGTTTAGACAAAGTAAACCCATCTTCAGTTCTTCTTTCTGGTGTATTATTATTAGAGCACTTAGGATGGAACGAAGCTGCGAAATTAGTAACTGATTCAGTTGAGAAAACAATTGCTTCAAAAGTAGTAACTTATGATTTCGCACGCTTAATGGAAGGTGCAACAGAAGTGAAATGTTCTGAGTTCGCTAATGAACTTATTAAAAACATGGATGTAGCGATAATCAAAAACGCATAATTAAAGCGGGGGGTAAATTATGACAATCAAACGCAAGAAAGTTTCAGTCATCGGTGCAGGATTTACAGGAGCAACAACAGCATTCTTATTAGCACAAAAAGAACTTGCAGATGTTGTATTAGTGGACATTCCACAACTGGAAAATCCAACAAAAGGGAAAGCGTTAGATATGTTAGAAGCGAGCCCAGTACAAGGTTTTGATGCTAACATTATTGGAACATCTGATTACGCAGATACTGCTGATTCTGACGTTGTCGTTATTACAGCAGGTATTGCACGTAAGCCTGGTATGAGCCGTGATGACTTAGTAGCAACAAACTCTAAAATTATGAAAAGTATTACGCGCGACATTGCAAAACATTCACCAAATGCGATTATTGTTGTGTTAACAAATCCAGTTGATGCAATGACATATTCTGTATTTAAAGAAGCAGGATTCCCGAAAGAGCGTGTTATCGGTCAATCGGGCGTATTAGATACAGCTCGTTTCCGTACATTTATTGCACAGGAATTAAATCTTTCTGTGAAAGACATTACAGGATTTGTTCTTGGTGGACACGGTGACGATATGGTACCTCTTGTACGTTATTCTTATGCAGGTGGCATTCCGTTAGAAACGTTAATTCCGAAAGAGCGTTTAGAAGCAATCGTAGAACGTACCCGTAAAGGTGGCGGCGAGATTGTAGGCTTATTAGGAAACGGTAGTGCATATTACGCACCAGCTGCTTCTTTAGTTGAAATGACAGAAGCAATCTTAAAAGATCAACGCCGTGTATTACCAGCTATTGCGTACCTTGAAGGTGAATATGGTTATAGCGACCTTTACTTAGGGGTACCAGTAATTCTAGGTGGTAACGGAATTGAAAAAATTATTGAGTTAGAACTTCTTGCAGATGAAAGAGAAGCGTTAGATCGCTCTGTAGAATCTGTACGTAATGTTATGAAGGTTCTTGTTTAATAATTAAATATAAGCGGAAAAAGATTCGGGGCCCCGAATCTTTTTCTACTATTTATTCAAATGTTTTTTTGAAATAATATGAAAACGCTATCATTTGGTGTATCCTATAATGAAACTATAGATTTATACTAGACATTGCCCTCATCATAGTAAATTTTGGATCAGGTATCGCTATTAGTAGGATAATAAGGTGAAAAAATCGGAGGGGGTTGTAACATGTTAAAGAAAAAAGTTCAAATTGGTCGTAGAATGGATGAAATTACAGTAGGAGAGAAATTATCTATCACTGAAAAAATTGAGGATAAAGATTTGTTATTGTACTTAGGGTTAACGAATGATGCCAATCCATTATATATTCAGCATGATTACGCATCCCAAACTCCGTATGAAAAGCCGATTGTACCAAGCATTATGCTAACGGGAATGATTACAACGGCAGTTACGAAATATTTACCAGGTCCAGGTAGTCATATTACTAGGAAGGACCTTACGTTCGTGAAGCATGTTCACCATTATGAAACGTTACAAATCCACTTTGAAGTTGTGGCTGTTTCTGAGGAGGAACATACAATTGATATGCTTGTATCTGCTCATGATGAAAAAGGAGAAACGGTTGTAAAGGGTTCTTTAACAGTAACGCCGCCTTTTAAATCAGTTTCTATTATGGAAAAAGCATTAGATAATTTTTAAAACATGAAAATATGAATAGCGCTAGCATACCTTACTATAAGGGGCTAGCGCTATTTTTAGTTGAAAAATCCTTCTTTGAACCCTTCAGCAAATTCTGAACAACCTGTTTTAATCGTATCCCAGCTAGGTACGTTAAAAGTAAGGAAACATGTTACTGCTACAGTTAAAATAGGTAGTAATACTCGCATAATAGACCTCCGTGTTATTAATATTTATATATTAAAATTAATAATATAAATATTAGTAATGTAAGTCAATAAAAGGGGTGATTTTTAAGGTGAAGTGGAAAAAAGAAGATGTTATCTTTGAAACGATAAGAGAAGCTGAAGTGTGGGCAGACGGGGTCGCGAATGAAATGTATGGAAGACTATTTGATAGATATGAAACACCGGACTATAAAATAGCGTATGCTCTTTCGTTTTTCCTAGCGCAGGAGAGGGGATTTGTGGTTCATACGGAAAAATACTTTGAAAAAGGTAGGTTTATCTACCGAGTTTGGATAGCGGAGAGGGAGAGAGAATGAAGTTTTAATTGCTTTTATTTTCGAAGCATTAGTACAAACGAGCTCCATGAATAGACAATTATATTGAGAGGGAACTTGTTTTCTAGTATGATGAGAATAACGGGGAAAATACTAGGATGAAGAAGGTTTCAAGTCTATAACTTGGAGGAAAAGAATGAACAATCGTATTTTAGTAGTTGATGATGAGGAGTTTATCTTAACTTTAATTGAATTTAATCTACAACAAGCTGGGTTTGAAGTGATAACAGCGATGGATGGAGAAATGGCGCTTCAAAAAGCGACAACAGAACGCCCAGATTTAATTATATTAGATTTAATGCTTCCGAAAATGGATGGTATGGAAGTGTGTAAAGAATTACGATTGCAGCGCGTTATGACGCCGATTTTAATGTTAACAGCAAAAGATGATGAATTTGATAAGGTGCTAGGTCTTGAACTTGGGGCAGATGATTATATGACGAAGCCATTTAGCCCAAGGGAAGTTGTTGCACGTGTGAAGGCAATTTTGCGCCGCACGAAATTACAACAAGAAGAACAAGTTGCAGAAACGTCAGATGAAGAGAGCATCACACTTGCTGAACTTAAAATTTTGCCGGAATTTTATGAGGCTTATTTCCAAGGAAGAAAGCTTGAATTAACACCAAAAGAATTTGAACTACTTGTTTATCTAGCGAAAAATAAAAGTCGCGTGTTGACACGTGATCAATTATTAAGTGCTGTATGGAACTATGATTTTGCTGGTGACACACGAATTGTTGACGTTCATATTAGCCATTTGCGCGATAAAATTGAACAAAATACGAAAAAACCGACGTACATTAAAACGATACGTGGTTTAGGATATAAATTAGAGGAGCCAAAAGGGGATGAATAAATTTCGTTCCAGGCTTCTTTTTACATTTGTTTCTCTTATTGTTTTTATTTTAGTCGGACTAGGTTTATTACTGGAAACCGTGTTTGAAAACTATTATATAGATCATGCAAAAGAGAGAATGGTAAAAGAGACAGAGTATATTGCGGTATTAGCAGAAGAACAGGGTTTTGATAATGTTTTAAAAAATCCATATGTATTTGAAAAGTTAGAAGAAAAAATACAGGCTTCTATTGCATTTGTAGATGAAAAAAAGAAAGTTCAATATAGCGGCGGAGAACAGTCTGCATTTAGCCAAGGGATAATTAAAGAACTTTCTTCTGAAACAACAAAACAAAGAAATAAAGTCATTACGAAAGAAACGGATCAGAATAATGAATTTTATCATGCGGTATTCGTTCAAGATGTAGCAGGGAAACAAGGATACATTTTGGTGAAAAGTACAATTGAACCTTTGAAAACTGTTCATCAAAAAACGTGGGGATTATTAATTATCGGATTTGTTATCGCTTGTCTCGTAGTCGTATTTTTAGGTATGAAAATTACAGGGCAATATATTAGGCCAATTGAATCCGTTACGAAAGTTGCTATCGAATTAGCGAAGGGAAATTATAAAGCACGCGCTTATGAGAGTCATTCGGATGAAACGGGAATGCTGAGTAAAGCGATTAATATTTTAGCCCGTAATTTACAAGAGATGACACTTGAGCAAGAAATGCAACAAGATCGTTTGCATACGTTAATTGAAAATATGGGAAGCGGAATGATTTTAATTGATAGCCGCGGTTATATAAACCTTGTAAACCGTTCTTATAAGGAGACTTTCCACGTAACAGATGAAGAATATTTAGATCGTTTATATTATGAGTCGTTTCATCATACAGAAATTATAGAGCTCGTGGAAGAAATCTTTATGACAGAAGTGAAAGTGCGTAAACAAATGTTATTGCCGCTTGGAATTGAGCGAAAGCATTTTGAAGTATATGGAGCACCGATTATCGGGACGAACCATGAATGGAAAGGGATTGTCCTTGTATTCCATGACATTACTGAGCTAAAGAAATTAGAACAAATGAGAAAAGACTTTTTAGCGAATGTTTCTCATGAACTAAAGACACCGATTACTTCTATTAAAGGTTTTTCAGAAACGCTCTTGGACGGTGCTATGGATAATAAAAAATTCTGCGAACATTTCTTGCACATTATTTTAAAAGAAAGTGAACGCATGCAAGGGTTAATTGAAGATTTATTAGATTTATCAAAGATTGAGCAACAAGGATTTAAATTGAGTATGGGGACCGTTGATATGAAGGGACTTCTTGAAGATATTCATATGGTGCTTGATAACAAAGCAGGAGAAAAAGAAATTTCTTTACAAGTAAATGCGCTAAAAGGAGTCTCGGTCATTGGAGATCCAAGTCGTTTGAAGCAAATCTTTATTAATTTAATGAATAACGCAATCGTATATACGCCGGCTGGAGGCGTTGTTTCTGTAGAATTAGCAGAAGATAAATATAATGCTTATATAAAAGTATCGGATACGGGAATTGGTATTAGTAAAGATGAAATTCCGCGTATTTTTGAACGCTTTTACCGAGTGGATAAAGCGAGAAGTAGAAATACTGGTGGTACAGGCCTCGGATTATCGATTGTAAAGCATTTAGTTGAGGCACATCACGGTACGATTACAGTGGATAGTGAAGTTGGGGAAGGGACAACATTTACAGTTGTTTTACCAAAATCAGCAACTGAAAAATAGGATGAAGGATGTTTACAATATATTAACAATGGCTTAATTAAATATTAATAAAGGTCTGTTAATATAATACATGAAAACCCCTTCATCCAAGGAGTAATTTTGGACGAGAATAGTTATGCTGTTCTCGTCACTTCCCTTTTATGTTAGTAAACGTTTGTATATATGATAGAAAATAGCCGTTATTTTTCTTCTCTCTATTAGTCATGTTAATATAGAGAGAGGAAAGGAACGGTTTTTTTTCTGTGAAAAAAATCATTTCAAATTTGTATGGGGAGGTTTCTGGTTTGGAAAAAAAGGTCGTATTAGTAGATGGTAACAATATCGCGTATCGTGCTTTCTTTGCACTACCGCTTTTAAATAACGACAAAGGTATACATACGAACGCAATTTACGGTTTTACAATGATGTTAATGAGAATATTAGAGGAAGAAAAACCGACGCATATGTTAGTAGCGTTTGATGCGGGTAAAACGACATTCCGTCATAAAACGTATAGTGAGTATAAAGGAGGACGTCAAAAGACTCCACCTGAATTATCAGAGCAATTCCCGTTTATTCGTGAGATGCTTGATGCATTCAACGTACCGCGTTATGAATTAGAAAATTATGAAGCGGATGACATTATGGGGACGTTAGCGAAAGAAGCGAGTGAACAAGGGTTTCATGTAAAAGTTATCTCAGGAGATAAAGACTTACTGCAACTTGTTTCAGATAATACACTCGTATGTATTCCTCGTAAAGGGATTACAGAAGTGGATGAATATACGAAAGAAGCTTTATTTGAGAAATACAGCTTATCACCAAAGCAAATTATCGATATGAAAGGTTTAATGGGAGACCAGTCAGATAATATTCCAGGTGTACCAGGAGTTGGTGAAAAAACTGCGATTAAATTGTTAACACAGTTTGAAACGGTCGAGGCAGTGTATGAAAATATAGATCAAGTAAGCGGGAAGAAATTAAAAGAAAAGCTAGAAGCAAATAAAGACCAAGCTCTTATGAGTAAAGATCTTGCAACTATTATTACAGATGCGCCGATTACAGTGCATGTGGATGATATGGAGTATAAAGGGTATGAAGCAAGTGATGTGATTCCAATGTTCGAGAATTTAGGATTTACATCACTTTTAAATAAATTAGGTGTTACGCCAGAAGAAACGACTCCAGCTGAATTAGATGATATTACATTTGATATTGTGGAAGAAGTTACAGAAGAAATGCTAGTGCAAGATTGTGCGCTTATTGTTGAAGTACAAGAAGATAACTATCATAAAGCGGACATTCAAGGTTTTGGTATTCAAAATGAAAATGGCTGTTACTTTATTCAAACAGAAATTGCTCTTAAGTCAGACGCTTTTAAAGAGTGGCTTGCAGATGGAGAAATGAGAAAGTATACATTTGATGCGAAGCGCGCAATCGTTGCACTTAAATGGAACGGGATAGATATGCAAGGGATTGACTTTGATCTACTAATCGCTGCTTATTTACTTGACCCGGCTGATACGGATAAAGATTTCCGTACTGTAGCAAAAATGAAAGAAACACATGCTGTGAAATCTGATGAAGAAGTTTACGGAAAAGGTGCGAAGCGTGCTGTTCCAGAGCTAGAAGTAGTAGCGGAGCATGTAGCTCGTAAAGTGCACGTATTATATGATGTAAAGCAAACATTCGTTGAAGAGTTACAAAAGAATGAGCAATATGAACTGTTTACAGAGTTAGAATTACCACTTGCGCGTGTATTAGCTGATATGGAAGTAAAAGGTGTAAAAGTTGATACGGAGCGTCTTCGTAATATGGGAGAAGAACTTGCAGGTAGATTAAAGGAAATGGAACAGGAAATTTATAAGCTTGCGGGAACAGAATTTAATATTAATTCACCGAAGCAGCTTGGTGTTATTCTGTTTGAAAACTTAAACTTACCAGTTATTAAAAAGACGAAAACAGGTTATTCTACGTCAGCTGATGTACTAGAAAAGCTTATGGATCGCCATGAAATCATTCCAAACATTTTACATTATCGTCAATTAGGGAAACTAAATTCAACTTATATTGAAGGTTTATTAAAAGTTGTACATGAAGATTCATCTAAAATCCATACTCGTTTCAATCAAGTATTAACGCAAACAGGTCGATTAAGTTCAACGGATCCGAACTTGCAAAATATCCCGATTCGATTAGAAGAAGGAAGAAAGATTCGTCAGGCATTTGTTCCATCAGAAGAAGGATGGATTATGTACGCGGCAGATTATTCACAAATTGAACTTCGCGTATTAGCTCATATTGCAAATGATAAAGGGCTAGTTGAAGCGTTCCAACATGACATGGATATTCATACGAAAACAGCGATGGATGTATTTGGCGTTGAAAAAGATGAAGTAACTTCGAATATGAGACGACAAGCGAAAGCTGTCAATTTCGGAATTGTATATGGTATTAGTGATTATGGTCTTTCACAAAACTTAGGAATTACAAGAAAAGCAGCAGCGGAATTTATTGAAAAGTATTTAGAAAGTTTCCCTGGTGTACAAGAATACATGAGTGACATCGTAAAAGATGCGAAACAAAAAGGGTATGTGGCTACATTATTAAATCGCCGCCGTTATATTCCGGAAATTACGAGTCGTAATTTCAATTTACGTAGCTTTGCTGAGCGTACGGCTATGAATACACCAATTCAAGGGACTGCAGCAGATATTATTAAAAAAGCGATGATTATTATGGCAGACCGTCTAGAAGAAGAAGGATTACAGGCGCGTCTACTTCTGCAAGTACACGATGAATTGATATTTGAAGCACCAAAAGAAGAAATTGAAAAATTAGAGAAGCTTGTACCTGAAGTAATGGAACATGCGATTGAACTCGCGGTTCCGCTGAAAGTTGATTATTCTTACGGTCCAACTTGGTACGACGCAAAATAAGGAAGTGATGAAATGCCTGAATTACCAGAGGTTGAAAATGTTAGGCGGACGCTTGAAAATCTTGTAACAGGAAAAACGATTGAAGATGTCATTATTACTTATCCAAAAATAGTAAAACGTCCCGATGATGCAGAAATCTTTAAAGAAATGCTAAGAGGCGAGAAGATTGAAAATATAAAGCGAAGAGGAAAGTTTTTGCTTTTATATGTAACGAATTATGTTATTGTTTCACATTTACGTATGGAAGGTAAGTTTTTACTGCATCAAGAGGATGAGCCAATTGATAAGCATACACACGTCCGTTTCTTATTTACAGATGGAACTGAATTACATTATAAAGATGTGAGAAAGTTTGGTACGATGCATCTCTTTAAGAAAGGTGAAGAATTGAATCAAATGCCTCTTGCTGACTTAGGTCCAGAGCCGTTTGATGCTGAATTGACACCGCAGTATTTACAAGAAAGATTGCAAAAGACTAATCGTAAAATAAAAGTCGTATTATTAGACCAGCGTCTTTTAGTAGGGCTTGGAAATATATATGTAGATGAAGTTTTATTCCGTTCTCAAATTCATCCGGAACGAGAAGCTTCGTCTTTAACAGCAGAAGAAATTGAACGAATTTACGAGGCGACTGTTACAACGTTAGGCGAAGCAGTGAAGCGAGGCGGAAGTACAATTCGAACGTATATGAATTCGCAAGGGCAAATTGGCTCATTCCAAGAACTTCTAAATGTATACGGAAAAAAAGGAGAACCATGTGTGACTTGCGGTACGATATTAGAAAAAACGGTTGTTGGCGGAAGAGGAACGCATTACTGCCCGATTTGTCAGCCGAGAATATAGAAAAGAGATAACATCGGATAGGCATTTGTCATATACATACAGCAGGGCTATGTATAAGGGAGGAGCTTACCGATGTACCTTTATTTATCTCTTATTTTATTAGCTTTTACATTAAGCTTAGATAGCTGTAGTGTAGGGCTAACATATGGTTTAAGAAGCGTAAGAATTCCACTAAGATCAATTATAATTATCGGAATGTGTTCAGCAGCTGTTATGCTTGTTTCAATGGGAATTGGACATATGATCGCGAAAATATTTTCACCTGTTATCGCAACGCGTATCGGTGGGCTTGTTCTTATTGGGATAGGAATTTGGGTATTATATCAATTTTTTCGAAGTGAGAAAAAAGAAGAACCAAAGCAAGAGGAGAAGGTTTGGAAATTAGAAATTGCTTCACTCGGGTTAGTGATTCAAATTTTACGGAAACCGACTGTTGCAGATTTTGATAAATCAGGCACCATTTCCGCAGGAGAAGCATTGCTTCTTGGTATCGCTCTTTCTATAGATTCGTTCGGTGCTGGAATTGGTGCATCTTTATTAGGGTATGCGCCAGCTATGATGGCGATATTAGTTGCGGTTATGAGTTCTTTGTTTTTATTTATTGGAATGAAACTTGGAACGGTTTTATCAAATATGAAGTGGTTACAAAAATTTACATTCCTGCCTGGGATATTACTCATTATTATTGGAATTTGGAAAATGTAAGTATGGGCGTGGAACATTAGTTTCGCGCCTTTTATATTGTGAGGAGGATTATGATGACAGTAGTAATTGGATTAACGGGAGGCATTGCAAGCGGAAAAAGTACAGTGTCTCAAATGTTTCGTGAACTGAGTATACCGGTTATTGATGCAGATATTATTGCAAGAGAAGTTGTAGAGCGAGGAAAACCAGCATATAACAAAATTGTAGAAGTGTTTGGAACGGAAGTATTACAAGAAGATGGAGAATTGGATCGGCCGAAATTAGGAAGTGTCGTTTTCTATAATGAAGAAAAACGATTGCAGTTAAATAAAATTGTTCATCCTGCGGTGCGTGAGGAAATGAATACGCAAAAGGAAATGTACATAAAAGAAGGGGCGCAAGCGGTTGTGTTAGATATACCTCTCTTATTTGAAAGCAAATTAACAAGTCTTGTTGATCGTGTTTTAGTTGTAGCAGTTACACCGAAAACACAATTAGAACGTTTAATGAAACGAAATAATTTTTCAGAAGAAGAAGCAACAGCTCGTATTCAATCTCAAATGCCGTTAGAAGAAAAAGTGAAGAATGCAGATGAAGTGATAAATAATGATGGCACAATTATGGGAACGAAAACACAATTACAGGTGATTTTAAAGAATTGGAACATTATTGACTAAAAAATTGTGAAATTAATGAAAATGCTTAGTGACATATCCCCTTTTTGTGTTATACTATTATTGGGATTGGAGATAAATAGTATAACGCATTCAAGGGGGATAACATATTATGACTCGTGTGGCAATTAATGGATTTGGACGTATTGGGAGAATGGTATTTCGTCAGGCAATAAAAGAAAGCGCATTCGAAATTGTAGCAATCAATGCAAGCTATCCATCTGAAACGTTAGCACATTTAATTAAATATGATACAGTTCACGGCAAGTTTGACGGAACAGTAGAAGCATTTGAAGATCACTTGTTAGTTGATGGGAAAATGATTCGCCTTTTAAACAACCGCGATCCAAAGGAATTGCCTTGGACAGATTTAGGTGTTGAAGTTGTAATTGAAGCAACTGGTAAATTTAATTCAAAAGAAAAAGCAATTCTTCATGTTGAAGCTGGAGCGAAAAAAGTTATTTTAACAGCGCCTGGTAAAAATGAAGATGTAACAATTGTAGTTGGTGTGAACGAAGACCAATTAGATATTGCAAAACATACTGTTATTTCAAATGCATCTTGCACAACAAACTGTTTAGCGCCTGTTGTTAAGGTGTTAGATGAGCAGTTTGGAATTGAAAACGGTTTAATGACAACTGTTCACGCTTATACAAATGACCAAAAAAATATTGATAACCCACATAAAGATTTAAGAAGAGCGCGTGCTTGCGGACAATCAATCATTCCGACAACGACAGGTGCTGCGAAAGCGCTTGCAAAAGTTCTTCCGCACTTAAACGGAAAACTTCATGGTATGGCACTTCGTGTACCAACGCCAAACGTGTCTCTTGTTGACTTAGTAGTAGATGTAAAACGTGATGTGACAGTTGAAGCTATTAATGAAGCATTCAAAACTGTTGCAAACGGTGCATTAAAAGGTATTGTAGAATTCAGTGAAGAGCCTTTAGTATCTATTGACTTTAATACAAATACACACTCAGCTATTATTGATGGTTTATCTACAATGGTAATGGGTGATCGTAAAGTGAAAGTACTTGCTTGGTATGATAACGAGTGGGGCTACTCTCGTCGTGTTGTAGATCTTGTAACGTTAGTTGTTGACGAATTAGCGAAGCAAAAAAATGTGCAACATATTTAAGTGAATAAGGGAGAGGGCAAGCGAATATTTGCCCTCTTTTTTTATTTTTTTCTGAAAAGGAAAAAAATTATAGGAGTATATTTTTGAAAGTGGACATACCACGAAACGTTGTGATTACTGTATTTGTGAATCATTTATTTTTTTTAGGGAAAAGTAAAGAGGAAAATATGACAGAAAATCGAAAAAACTGTTGTTGCAAAATGAAAATAAACAAAGTATACTAACACTCGTAAACTTAAGAGCTGAGGTACGTAGTCACTACTTAAAGGGTTAGGACCTCTCTGGACTAACTTTCCCCCGTGGTAGTGGAGCAAGCCAAATTGCAAATTAGTTTTCAATTCGAACAGTTAGAATAAATTTACAAGGGGGAACTGTAGAATGGATACTATGGATACGATGGGTCGTCACGTAATCGCTGAACTTTGGGATTGCGATTTCGACAAGCTTAATGACATGCCGTATATTGAACAATTATTTGTGGATGCAGCACTGAGAGCTGGTGCTGAAGTGCGTGAGGTTGCTTTCCATAAATTTGCACCACAAGGTGTAAGTGGAGTAGTAATTATCTCGGAATCACATTTAACAATTCATAGCTTTCCGGAGCACGGTTACGCAAGTATTGATGTTTATACTTGTGGGGATCGTATTGATCCAAATGTTGCTGCAGAATATATTGCAGAAGGTTTAAACGCGAAAACGCGTGAGAGCATCGAGCTTCCTCGAGGCACTGGTAGCTTCGAAATTAAGCAGAGAGAAACAAAAGCTCTTTAAAAAAGAACATAATTGATTTAAAATGTAAAGAGGTGTATAATGCACCTCTTTTTTAGTTTATAAAAAAGGAAAAATATAACGTACTCGTTAGTGAGATAAATTGAGCTCTTACGAATAAGTTAGCACCCCATCTACCATCTTATTTTGGAAAACGAGATGATAAAATAATGTGCTTAAACTTAAAGTGGTAAGAGAGTTAAAATGAGTTATATAATATTGTATATATATTGTCAGATGAAGTAAGTAGAGAAAAAATAAAGAGTATAGTGTAAAGGAGTGAATATATTGCGTTGTCCATCCTGTTCGCATAATGGTACAAGAGTGTTAGATTCGCGTCCGGTAGACGAGGGGCGCTCTATTCGAAGAAGGAGAGAGTGTGAAAGTTGTTTAAGTCGCTTTACGACATTTGAAAGAGTAGAAGAGTCACCTCTTATCGTTGTAAAAAAAGAAGGCACACGAGAAGAATTTAATAAAGAAAAGATTTTGCGCGGCTTAATTAAAGCGTGCGAAAAAAGACCAGTATCTTTAAGACAATTAGAAGAAGTAACTCAAAGTGTGGAACGTGAACTTCGTAATTTAGGTATATCAGAAGTGAAAAGTGATATGATTGGTGAAATTGTTATGGAAGAACTGCGTGATATTGATGATGTTGCTTACGTGCGTTTTGCTTCTGTATATCGCCAATTTAAAGATTTAAATGTATTTATTGAAGAATTAAAAGATATACTGCAAAAAGAAAGAGAGTAGAAGTTGTATTTTATTCTCTTTACATACCGTAAGTAATGAGATAGGAGAGCTAGAAGCGAAAGCTAATAGCTCTTTTTCGCTAAGCAATTATATAATGAAGATAGAACGAATGAAGTAGAGGATAGATTGGATGAGAGAAAGGAAAAGCAAGAATGGAAAAACAGTCATGGATGGAGCTATTGCCAATTGATCGTTATAAAGTAAGTGCGAAAGGGTTACTGCATAATTACGACCGAAAAGTGTTAACGATGTTGTATCAGCCGTTAATAGGTAGTAGAGCTTTTAGTTTGTACATGACGCTATGGGGAGAGTTAGAGCAAGATCGTGTGTTTGGAAAAGAGAATACACATCATTCCCTTATGGTGACCATGCAGATGCAGCTTCCCGAAATATATGAGGAACGAGTAAAGTTAGAAGCAATTGGGCTTTTGAAGGTATATATTAAGAAAGAAAAAGATATTCGAATGTTTATATACGAATTGCAACCACCTTTATCTCCGAAGCAGTTTTTTGATGATATTGTGTTAAGCATCTTTTTATACAATCGATTGAGTCGGACAAAATATAATCAAGTAAAGCAATATTTCTTAGAAGAAGAATTTGATTTTGCTTCTTATGAAAATGTTACGCGTTCTTTCAATGATGTGTTTGGTTCGTTTAATCCAGGACAGCTTGAGCATGCGCAAGAAGATCTTCGTATTCCAAAAACGACAGCTATGCCAAGTAACGAGAAGGGAGACGCTCCAAAAGTTTGGAATGATTTCTTTGATTTCTCCTTATTTGTAGATGGCTTGTCTGCTCTTGTCCCTAAAAAGGCGATTACAGATCAAGTGCGAGAATGTGTCAGTACACTTGCTTACGTGTACGATGTAGATGTGTTATCGATGCAAAATATCGTTCTTGGTACGGTGACAGAGATGCAGACAATTGATATCGAAAGGCTTAGAAAAGGAGCACGTGATTGGTATCAGTTCGAAAACGGTCAAGCGTTACCTGTATTAAGTGAAAGAGTACAACCTCACGCTGCACGTATGATGGAAGGAAAAGAGCCTTCTACGCAAGAAGAGATGTTAATAAAACAGTTAGAGGAAATCTCACCAAAACAACTATTAAAAGAAATCTCTGGTGGTGCAGAGGCGACAAAGGCTGACTTGCAGATCGTTGAAGATGTAATGATCAATCAAAAATTAACGCCAGGTGTTGTGAATGTACTTATTTATTACGTTATGCTACGCTCAGATATGAAGCTTGCGAAAACGTATGTGGAGAAAATTGCTGGGCATTGGGCACGTAAAAAGGTCGGTACAGTAGCTGAAGCAATGGCGTTAGCGAAAGAAGAAAACCGTCAATATCAAGAATGGGCTGAGACGAAGAAAAAAGGCCGTACGTCGAAGAAAACGATAAGAAAAGAAATGGTACCAGATTGGCTGAAAGAAGAGCCGAAAGAACAAGAGAAAGAAACAGTGAAGAAAGATGTAAGTAAGAAAAAAGATGCAAGTACGTTAGATGATGAACGAAAACGACTAGAAGAAGTGTTAAAAAAATATAAGCGTGATTAATAGAAGAGAATGAACGCTCTTTGAGGTGAGAAAATGGAGCATATTCAAAATTCATTTGCAAAGTTAATGGAAAATAAAAATTTTAAAAATAGATATGAAGTATTAAAGGCGGAAGTAATGGCACATCCGCGTGTGAAAGAATTTATAGACGAACATCAAGGTGAAGTAACAACTTCTATGATTGAGCGCAGCCTTGTGAAGTTATACGAATATATTGGACAAAGTGTAGGTTGTGCGGATTGTCCGGATCTAGGTTCGTGTAAAAACATGCTGCAAGGATATGAGCCAAAGCTCGTTATCCAAGGGAAGATGATTGATATTCAATACGATCGTTGCGTTAGAAAAGTAGCATATGACGAGAGAAAGAAATATGAAAAACTCGTTCAAAGTGTATATATGCCAACTGACATTTTACAGGCAACGATGGAAAACTTAGATCCTTCAGATTTAGATGCGCGTATTGATGCAATTGGTGCAGCTAATGAATTTTTAAGTACATATGAACCTGGTAAAAAAGTACAAGGTTTATATTTGTACGGTAAATTTGGTGTAGGGAAAACGTATTTGTTAGGAGCAATGGCGAATGAACTTGCTCAAAAGAAAATAAGTTCGATGCTCGTATACTTCCCTGAATTTTTACGTGAAATTAAAAGTTCGATTCAAGATAATTCGATTGGGGAAAAGATTGATGCGGTGAAACGCGTACAAGTTTTAATGCTAGATGATATCGGAGCAGAAGCGATGTCAAGTTTTGTGCGTGACGATGTGCTTGGTGCAATTTTGCAATTCCGTATGTTAGAAAACTTACCGACGTTCTTTACGTCTAACTTTGATTTCAAGGAATTGGAACATCATTTAACGTATACACAGCGTGGTGAAGCAGAACAAATGAAAGCAGCACGTATTATGGAACGAATTAAATATTTAGCGAAGCCAATTCCGATTGGCGGGAAAAACCGACGTCATAAGTAAAGAGTAAGCTGAAAAGCTTGCTCTTTTTTCGTTTTGAACACTTTTCAGAATAGGTGAATTGCAAAACGAAAAACTTCTTATAGAAAATTCATTGTAGCTTGTATCATTTTTTTCTCCCTCCCTTAATATATATAAAATTAGCAAGCCATATTGAGTGGATTTTCTAACGATAGGAAATGTAATTCTACTAAGAGTGAACTTCCACGGGACGGACTCTTATAGGATTTGTAACGTATAGATACAATCCTTTAGAGCAGGGATAAAAGGGGGGACAAAAGTGATTGAAATTTGCTTCGAAGAAAAAAATGATGCTATGCATGTATATAGACAACTATTGAAAAGAGCGGAACTGTTATATAAGGAAACGAGTGTGTATTTACAGGAACAAAAAGTGGTGATTCACATACCAGTATGTGAATCGAATTATATTGAAAAGATTTTATTGCCGGTAATGGTATATTTCATTGTGAATGTAAAGCAAAATAAGTGGATTTATACAATCTTAAAAGAGAAGTTTTTTTATGAAGAAGAGGAAGAGTGTCATCAAATATTGCATATGGCACAAGAGATTTTAAAGGGAAGAAGAAAAGGGATTGCTCGTGAATTAACACGTCACACATTTGAATCATATATTAAATCTTCTTTAAATAACTGGCTTTGTGATCCGCTTTCGTTCTCGTTTTCATCATATGTTCGTTTTCGCCTTCGTACATATAGGGAAATGGTAGCTAAGCTTGCTGAATTGTCGATTGATGAGTATAAGTTGGAACAAGAATATCAAATGTTTATTGAGACGCTAAGGCAACAAGTGCGCAGCCGAAAATCACGTTTGTCCTGTGTGCATCTTATTTTTGATGAAAGTTTTATTTTCTATGATGATAAAGGTAGACGTTTAAAACAGGAGAAATTGGTCCAATATATAGACGAGGAATTATTAAAGCAAAAGGATGTATATATTGATACGAAAGTAATTGCACCACTTCTTTCTATTTCGCCGAAAAAAATTTATTTATATACGAAAGAACAAGACCATAATATGATTATTACTTTGCGAAATGTATTTCAAGAACGGGTCCAATTACATGGATTACATGAGTTTGAGCGCAATGTGAAAAATTTAAAAAATAAAGGTAACGCCCTTGATTTTCTAAGTTTTTGAGCATATAATTACCTACATAAATGAAATATATTGAAATGTCATGATGAGGACATGAGTAGTTTTCTACGATTTTCAGAGAGGGAAGCCTTAGGGTGTGAGCTTCCTAGTACGGGATTATTACTTACCACCTCTAAACTTTAGCAGTGAACGGTTTTTTCTAGTAATTGCTAACGGACAACACCGTTATGTTGAACTTGAGCAATTAACAATAATGTTAATTGGAACAAGGGTGGAACCACGAATTCAACACTCGTCCCTTTTTACGGGATGAGTGTTTTTTATTTTGAAAAAAAGAGGAGTGACCAGTGATGGCAGATGTAGTTAAAATTACTTTCCCTGATGGAGCTGTGAAGGAGTTTCCAAAAGGCGTAACAACTGAAGAAATCGCAGCTTCTATTAGCCCAGGCTTAAAGAAAAAAGCTGTGGCTGGAAAATTAAACGATGAGATGATCGATCTTGTTACACCAATCGAAGAAGATGGTGCAGTTTCTATTATTACATTAGATTCTGAAGATGGCTTATACATTTTACGCCATTCAACAGCCCACCTATTAGCACAAGCGTTAAAACGTTTATATAAAGATGCTAAGCTTGAGCTCGGCATTGGTCCAGTAATTGAAAATGGCTTCTACTACGATATTGATATGGAAGAAGCAATCACAGTTGAAGACTTCAAGAAAATCGAAAAAGAAATGCAAAAAATTGTGAACGAGAACTTAGAAATCGTTCGTCATGAAGTGCCACGTGCAGAAGCACTTCGTCGCTTTGAAGAAATCGGCGATGAGTTAAAATTAGATTTAATTAACGATCTTCCAGAAGATGCAGTTATTTCAATCTATGAGCAAGGCGAATTCTTCGACCTTTGCCGTGGTGTTCACCTTCCATCTACAGGGAAAATTAAAGTATTTAAATTATTAAGCGTTGCAGGTGCTTACTGGCGCGGCGATAGCAATAATAAAATGCTACAACGTATTTACGGTACTGCATTCGTTAAGAAAGCAGAATTAGATGAGCACTTACGTATGCTTGAAGAAGCGAAAGAGCGCGATCACCGTAAATTAGGTAAAGAATTAAAACTATTTACTAATAGCCAAAAAGTAGGACAAGGTTTACCACTTTGGTTACCAAAAGGTGCAACTATCCGCCGCATTATCGAGCGTTACATCGTTGATAAAGAAGCAAGCTTAGGCTATGATCACGTATACACTCCAGTACTAGGAAGCAGAGAGCTTTATGAAACTTCTGGTCACTGGAATCACTACCGTGATGGTATGTTCCCATCAATGGAAATGGATAATGAAGAGTTAGTTCTTCGTCCGATGAACTGCCCTCACCACATGATGGTTTATAAAAATGATATTCACAGCTACCGTGAATTACCAATCCGTATTGCGGAACTTGGAACAATGCACCGCTATGAAATGTCTGGAGCATTATCTGGATTACAACGTGTACGCGGAATGACTTTAAACGATGCACACATTTTCGTTCGCCCAGATCAAATTAAAGAAGAGTTAAAACGTGTTGTAAACTTAACTCTAGAAGTGTACAAAGATTTTGGTTTAGAGAACTATTCATTCCGTCTATCTTATCGTGACCCAGCTGATACTAAAAAGTACTATGCTGATGATGAGATGTGGGAAAAAGCACAAGGTATGTTAAAAGAAGCTATGGATGAAATGGGTCTTGATTACTATGAAGCTGAAGGTGAAGCGGCATTCTACGGTCCAAAACTTGACGTTCAAGTTCGTACTGCTCTTGGAAAAGACGAAACACTTTCAACTGTACAATTAGACTTCTTACTTCCAGAACGCTTTGAATTATCTTACGTTGGTGAAGACGGTAAACAACATCGTCCAGTTGTAATTCACCGTGGTGTTGTATCAACTATGGAACGTTTCGTAGCCTTCTTAATTGAAGAATACAAAGGTGCATTCCCAACTTGGTTAGCTCCAGTTCAAGCGCAAGTAATTCCAGTTTCTCCGCAAGTACATTTAGACTATGCGAAGAAAGTACAAGATGAATTACGTCGTGCTGGTATCCGTGTTGAATTAGATACTCGTGAAGAGAAAATTGGTTACAAAATCCGTGAAGCACAAATGCAAAAAATTCCGTACATGCTTGTAGTAGGTGACAATGAAGTAACTGAAAACGGCGTAAACGTACGTAAATATGGTGAACAAAAATCAGAAACAATTGCATTAGATGCTTTTGTTGATATGATTAAAGTAGAAGGAAAACGATAAGACAGAGCCGCGGTATACCGCGGCTTTCGTATGTATTATAAAAAAGAAAAACTAGAAAAAATAACCAAACTATACTTATCATAAAAAAGTATTGCAAGTATGTTAGTTGTTTGTTACAATATTTCTTGTTGTTAGTAAAACACATAGTGTCTTCTTGACAGACGTCATGTCCTATGATAAACTCATCAAGGATAATAGAATATTGTTTTGTGGAACAAGTAGAAGCACCCGCTTCTCACCTGATGGACGCATTCGCAGTTTACAGGTAAATGTATTTCTTACTTAAGAATTTACAAGTGTGGGTGTCGTATGCCCGCACTTTTTTTGTCGGGTTCTATGACTACAAAAGATGTTCTGAAAAAACCTTGGAGGTGGCTTACTATTAGCAAGGATATGATGATTAACGAGCAAATTCGTGCACGTGAAGTACGTTTAGTTGGTGCAAATGGCGATCAACTTGGAATCAAGTCTCGTAATGACGCTTTAGACTTAGCTGCAAATCTTAATCTTGATTTAGTATTAGTTGCTCCAAATGCGAAACCGCCAGTATGCCGCATTATGGACTACGGTAAATTCCGCTTTGAGCAACAGAAGAAAGAAAAAGAACAGCGCAAAAATCAAAAAGTAATTAGCATGAAAGAAGTTCGTTTAAGTCCAACAATTGATGAACACGACTTTAACACAAAACTTCGTAATGCTATCAAGTTTTTAGAGAAAGGCGACAAGGTTAAAGCGTCAATTCGCTTTAAAGGACGTGCCATTACTCATAAAGAAATCGGTCAACGTGTTTTAGATCGCTTCTCAGAAGCTTGTGCTGAAGTTAGTACAATTGAATCTAAGCCTAAAATGGAAGGACGTAGTATGTTCTTAGTTTTAGCACCGAAAAACGATAAGTAATAGATAGAGGAGGAAATACCTATGCCTAAACAAAAAACTCATCGCGGCTCTGCAAAGCGTTTCAAAAAGACTGGATCAGGTAAACTGAAACGTTCTCACGCTTACACAAGCCATTTATTCGCTAACAAATCTACAAAAGCTAAACGTAAACTACGTAAAGCTGGTGTAGTAAGCGCTGGTGACTTCAAACGCATTCGTCAAATGCTTGACAACTTAAAATAAGTTCGGCTGATATATAGAACAATTAGGAGGTAATATTATGCCAAGAGTAAAAGGTGGTACAGTTACTCGTCAACGTCGTAAAAAAGTTATAAAATTAGCAAAAGGTTACTACGGTTCTAAGAGTACATTATTCAAGGTTGCTAACCAACAGGTTATGAAATCTCTAATGTATGCATTCCGTGACCGTCGTCAAAAGAAACGTGACTTCCGTAAATTATGGATTACACGTATCAACGCAGCAGCTCGTATGAATGGTCTTTCTTACAGCCGTTTAATGCACGGTCTTAAAAATGCTGGCATCGAAGTTAACCGCAAGATGCTTGCTGACTTAGCTGTTCATGACGAAAAAGCTTTCGCTGAATTAGCAACAGTTGCAAAAAACAACATTAACTAATTAATTAGTTGAAACCTTAGAAGATTTTTCTTCTAAGGTTTTTTTATTTGTATGCAAAGAGAAGTATGTCGTTATCGATATGACAAAATCAATATAAAAGCTATAGCGATATAGAAGAATATATATATGAAGCCAGGAGAATTCTCCTGGCTTTTTTCAATTATCCCCCTTTGGAAAGAAGAGTATCTTTCCTACCTGAAACGACACTGCTATAATGGAAAGATGATATGGAACTTTCATCAGATAAAATAAATTTTTTATCAGTGGACAATCTCCGGATAATGATTAACTATCACCAATCGGAGTGAACAATCTAATAGTGATGATTGAAACGTATTTGTAAATTAAGGACAAGCTATTTTGTAAAGAGATAAATGGCTGACTTATTAATAAGAAACGAAAAATAATAATGAACTTTGAGATGAAACAACATTGTTGCGTAAAATGCGATGTTGGAGGAGGACAATAGAATGGACTTACTACAACTATTTAAATTACAAAAAGAATTAGATGACCGTATTGTGAAAGAGCATGATTTACAACCGAAAAAGTTGTTAAAAGAAAAAATGTTAGCTCTTCTTGTAGAAATTGGAGAACTTGCAAATGAAACACGTTGTTTTAAATATTGGAGCAACAAACCAGCATCAGAACGTGAAGTAATATTAGAAGAATACGTAGATGGCTTGCATTTTATTTTATCAATCGGAATTGATTTAGGTATTGATAAAAACTTCCTATTCTATAAATGTGCACAAACGAATAAAACACAAGTAGAAATTTTCTTAGACACATATGCGAAAGTAATTCGTTTTACAGATCAACCATCTATTACGAACTATATTGAATTATTTACAAGCTACCTTCGACTTGGACAAGCGCTAGAGTTTGAGCAAGAAGAAATTGAAAAGGCATATTTAGATAAAAATGAAGTAAATCATCAGCGTCAAACACAAGGATACTGATTTAATTTTTGAATATTTCAATTTCCTTTTGTATAATGAAGTGACTGAAGAAAAAGGAGGGTGTTGGCAATGACAAAATTAGACACAACATTGACAATGCTAAAAGAATTAACAGATGCACGTGGTATTGCGGGTAACGAGCGTGAACCACGCGAAGTAATGAAGAAATATATTGAGCCGTTTGCGGACGAACTTTCTACTGATAATTTAGGAAGTTTAGTTGCGAAAAAAATAGGGGAAGAAAACGGCCCTAAAATTATGGTTGCAGGTCATTTAGATGAAGTTGGCTTTATGATTACGCAAATTGATGACAAAGGTTTCCTTCGTTTCCAAACAGTTGGTGGCTGGTGGTCACAAGTTATGCTTGCGCAGCGCGTGACAATTGTAACGCGTAAAGGAGATGTAACAGGTGTAATTGGTTCAAAACCACCACACATCTTACCTCCAGAAGCGCGTAAAAAGCCAGTTGAAATTAAAGACATGTTCATCGATATTGGTGCTTCTAGCCAAGAAGAGGCAATGGAGTGGGGCGTACGACCTGGCGATCAAGTTGTACCTTACTTTGAATTCCAAGTGATGAAAAATGAAAAAATGTTACTTGCAAAAGCATGGGATAACCGAATTGGTTGTGCAATTGCAATTGACGTATTAAAACAATTAAAAGATGAAAAGCATCCAAACGTTGTATACGGCGTAGGGACTGTACAAGAAGAAGTTGGTCTTCGTGGTGCGAAAACATCTGCGAACTATATTAAACCAGATATCGCATTCGCAGTAGATGTTGGTATCGCTGGTGACACACCAGGTGTAACGGCAAAAGAAGCGCAAAGTAAAATGGGTGATGGACCACAGATCATTTTATATGATGCTTCTGTTATTGGACATACAGGTTTACGTGACTTTGTAGTTGATGTTGCTGACGAATTACAAATCCCGTATCAATATGATTCAGTAGCGGGCGGTGGAACGGATGCAGGCGCAATTCACATTTCTGCAAATGGTATTCCGTCTATGGCAATTACGATTGCAACGCGCTACATTCATTCTCATGCGGCAATGTTACACCGTGATGACTATGAAAATGCAGTGAAGTTAATTGTAGAAGTTATTAAACGTCTTGATAAAGAGGCTGTACATAACATTACATTTAATTAATAGAAAAAGCGAAGGAGATTTTCCTTCGCTTTTTTATGTTTTAAAAAGGTCGTTCTAATCCTGCAGCAGTATGAGCACCTAAAATGATTAAACGAGTTAATTGCATAGCCATAAAATGCGGGGTATAAATCATCCCTCTTTTTAACCATGACATAATCATCCCGATATGAGCTCCTGTCACATAACTAATTAAAATATCACGAGGAACCATAAGATCTTTATCATCTGGCTGTGAAATAGACAGGCTTAATGTTAAATGTGTTTGTATTGTTTTCATCATTTTATAAGAGTAGTTTCCAGCGGCTTTATCACCAAGCATAACGTTATAGAAGTTCACATTTTCTGCAATATGTTCGAACAAAGCCAAAAATGTCGGATGTGGTGAATCAAATGTAAGTTGAAAATCTTCTTTATTTCTATTTTTCGGCTTAATAACTTCTGTTAACTTCTCTAACATTTCTTCAATGCTTTTGTCTAATAGGTCATATTTATCATGGTAATGGCTATAAAACGTAGTGCGATTTACAGGAGCACGTTCTGCAATATGTTGAACAGTTACATCATCAAATCCTTTTTCGCCTACTAAAGCGACAAAAGCATCCTGTATGAGTTGTCTCGTCCGCTTTACACGTGGATCATTTGTATTTTTAATAGACATTTTTACTTCCCCTCGTTTAATTTTCTATACTTAAACAACATATAGGTATTATATTGTTGTTTAAGCGACATTTCATACTTAAATTGTCGGTTGTAGATTCAAAATAATTATTTATAATTATAAACGATAGTCCTTCAGAAATCAGCACCGCTCGCAGGTAGATAAATTTCAATTTACACCGCAGATGGTGTGATTTTTTTGTTTAAAAGTTAATATAATTAACAATTAAACACTCTAAACAATAAGGACGTAAATAGTTTAGAAAAAAATTATATGCGATATAAGGAGAGGAATGCAATGAATCAGTTTCGAAGAATGGTGATTATCAACATTATCACATTAATTGTACTAGTTGGCGGCGGTATTGGCGGTTATTACTATTACAATCAAGCGGAAAATTATTTAAAAACAGAAAATGCAAAAATTGATGGAAAGGTAATTCCGATTGCATCACCAGTAGCAGGTAAATTAATTGACTGGAAAGCTGAAGTAGGAAAGAATTACAATGAAAATGATAAATTAGGTGCTGTTACTGTAGCGGCAGCAAATGGAGAACAAACAGTAGATGTAACAATTCCACAAAATGCAACAATTGTGCAATCAAATGCAACAACAAATGCTTTCGTTGGAGCAGGTAGCCCAATTGCTTATGCATTTGATATGAACAATTTATGGGTAACAGCAAACATTGAAGAAACAGATGTTGACGATGTACAAAAAGGTCAAGATGTAGATGTGTATGTGGATGCATACCCAGATACAACTTTATCAGGAAAAGTAGAGCAAGTTGGATTAACAACAGCGAATACATTCTCTATGTTACCATCAAGCAACGCAACAGCGAACTATACGAAAGTAACACAAGTAGTACCAGTTAAAATTTCTTTAGATCATAGTAAATCAGTAAATATTGTTCCTGGAATGAATGTGTCAGTTCGTATTCATAAGTAAGGGGGAGATGAGATGTCCTCAATTGCAATTGCAGGATATGCACTATTTTGTATAATCGTCTTCTTCCTTGTAAATCGTCTTTTACGAAAGAAAAAAACGAACGTGGGAGAAGAACAAGTCCCAGCCGTAAATAAAATAGAAGTAAGTAAGGTAGAAACAGAAGAGAAAGAAATTGAACGAAAGCAAGAAGCAGAAATTTCTAATGTAGTTGAGTTAGAAACAGGAAAGCAAGAAGAAGTAAAACAAGAAAAAGAAGTGCCGAAAAAACAAATGTCTACGCCTGTAGAAAATGTGAACGTAAAAGCAGTTGTAGCTGTATTAATTCTCGGCATGTTCGTTTCTATTTTAAACCAAACAATTATTAACGTTGCATTGCCTCCGTTAATGAATGAATTTAATGTATCAACTTCAACAGCACAATGGTTAATTACAGGTTTCATGCTTGTAAATGGTATTTTAGTACCGATTAGTGCCTTTTTAGTTTCACGATTTACGTATCGTAAATTATTCGTAGCGGCAATGTTATTCTTCACGGTAGGATCTATCATTTGTGCTATTTCAGGAAACTTTACAATGATGATGACGGGCCGCGTTATTCAGGCGGTGGGTGCAGGTATTTTAATGCCGGTTGGTATGAATATTTTCATGACATTATTCCCGCCTCATAAGCGCGGAGCAGCGATGGGATTACTAGGTGTAGCGATGATTTTAGCACCAGCTATCGGACCAACTGTAACGGGCTGGGTGATTGAAAACTATAGCTGGAACTTAATGTTCTATGCGATGTTTATTATCGGTTTAATTATTACATTCCTATCTTTAAAATTCTTTACACTAGCTCAGCCAGTATCTAAAACGAAGTTAGATGTATTTGGTGTTGTTAGTTCAAGTATTGGACTAGGTAGCTTATTGTACGGATTTAGTGAAGCAGGAAATAATAGTTGGACTAGTGCAGAGGTTGTTATTTCACTTATCATTGGTGTAGTAGGTATTGCGGTATTTATTTGGAGAGAGCTAACAACGGACAATAAAATGCTTGATTTACAAGTATTTAAATACCCAGTATTTACTTTTACTTTAGTAATTAATGCAATTGTTACGATGGCATTATTCGGAGGTATGTTATTACTTCCGGTATATCTGCAAAACATTCGCGGTTTCACACCGATAGAATCAGGTTTATTACTACTTCCAGGATCATTAATTATGGGGATCATGGGACCTATTGCAGGTAAACTATTTGATAAGTATGGTATTCGTCCGTTAGCAATTGTCGGTTTAGCCATTACAACGTTTGCGACATATGAATTCACAACGTTATCGATGGATACACCGTATAGCGTTATTATGACGGATTATATTATACGTTCGATTGGTATGTCATTCATTATGATGCCAATTATGACAGCAGGTATGAACGCACTGCCGATGAAATTAATTTCTCACGGTACAGCAACGCAAAATACGTCAAGACAAGTAGCTGGTTCAATTGGAACAGCGATTTTAATCACACTTATGACGCAGCAAACGACTGCTCACGTAGCAGATTACGGCAACATGTTAACAACGTCAAACCCAATTTTAGTTGATAAAGTACACGGCATGGGGCAAAGTTTAGCAGCGATTGCTGGATCAGCGCAAGCAGGAGATGCGATGAGCACGCAACTATTATTTGGACAAATTTCGAAGTTATCTGCAATTAACGGTATTAACGATGCCTTCTTAATTGCGACGATACTCGCAGGGATTGCTTGGGTATTATCGTTCTTCTTACCATCAGGCAATAAACCAAATAGAAAAGCAGGGAATTAAATTCCCTGCTTTTTTGTCTGTTTAAAGAGTTAAATATAAAAAATGATAACCAGTTACGGAGCACAGCCCTGTTATAAATAAAACCATTCCCATAGCACGAATACTGGATATTTGTCTTCCGCTTATAATAGCTAATAGTCCAGCTAAAGAGAAGAAACACCAATATAAAGTTCCCGAAATTGGAACAATCCCCTCTAAATCTATTCCATAACCTATACAAATGATAGGAATAAAGATAAGCGATATACTAATCAAACCAGCCATAATAGTAAGTGGTTTACGACATTTAATACCAACAATAATTAAAAAAATGCCAACGATGAAGTCGCATAACATCAAAGTAAGAGCGAAAATCATCCAAGTTAATATCCCGAACACTTTTGTATTACCTCCGATTTATGGGTTTCTAAAAAATATTATATATAGTATGAATCACCTACAGTCATGAGTAACCAGAAGGTAACCCCTAATATACCAGCGATAAAAATAATGAATCCATATTACGTATACTTTTAATTTTGGCTTGGACTCCACTTACCCCTGCTAATAATCCAGTTAAAGAAAACAGTATCCAATATAAAGTGGTTGAAATAGGGAGGATTGCATTGCTATCCACTCCCATGCCCCAAAAAATAAAAGGTAGTGTGACAAAGGAGAAGCTAAGTATCCCCATTAAACCAACAAATAATTTACGATGTTTCATGCTAGTAACAATTAAAAAAATACCACCGAAAAATCCGCATAAAACAAGAAGTGGCATATAAACAACCCAAAGTAAGCTCAACATATATAGTCTCCTTCTATAGTAATCAGTTATATTTTACTACATGAGGTTTATTTTGGATATTATTAATAAATATGTATAAATTGATAGAAATGAGAAGTAATGATACGAATTAATAAAAAAGGTATCGCGATGATACCTCTTTCTAACTCAAGAATGCCAACATATTATTCATAATATGAAATAACATAGCTGGAATAATGGATTTTGTTTTTTTACATAAAATAGCCATTAATAATCCCATGAAGAAAGTAATTACCATTACGCCAAGTGAGTATGTATGAGCGATACCGAAGAAGAAGCTTGTTACGATAGCTGCAATCCAAAATGGAAAGCGTTCTGAGAAGAAGCGGAGTATAAAACCACGGAAAATCAGCTCTTCAAAAATTGGTGTAAGTATTGCGAAGCCGAGAAGTAATAATATTTGATACTGCTTGAAAACGTCTAAGTTAAGTGCGGAAGATTGCTGCTTTGTTGCGTCTTGGAACATATAATTTAACAAGATGTAATTGAGTAAAATATTTGTAGCGAAGAAAAGAAGTAAGTATACGTATGTACGCCATTCTTTAAGTGCTTTAAAGTTAAAAAATTTTAGTAGTAATTTTTTTGCGGGTTCGAATTTAAAAATGAAGAATAACAACACGGCTAGTTGTAATACGATACTTGCAGTATTTGCAATAGATTCATACAGGGCAATTTGTTTTTTATCTGTAAGACCGGCTGTATAAATTGTTAAGGGCATTGCGAGGAACACAGTAATAAGTCCGGTTCCGAAAAAAGCGAATAAAACGGAGCTAATAAATTGTCCCCATGACATAGAGTATTTCTGTTCATTAGAAAGTTGTGTAGCGGGTTGCATTTGTAAAATCACCTCTTTATATTTGTATATTTAATTATAAAGTATTTTGTTTTTATATGTAATATTTAAATATTACATATAAAGTGAAACTTTAATGAGTGGGGAGGTTTATCCCCCACTCATTATCAGCCCTCACCAATCGGGCTTTTACGGGCAGTTGATTCCCCCACCTAATTTCTTTATTTCCGCTGAATTTTGGGGTGGGGGTCTTACTGCCCGTTAATGCGGGGTAAAGGTGTATTTCCCATAAAATAACAAAAGAGGTATCACCCTATAGTGATGCCTCTTTCTCATTGATAACTATGTTCTGCCTTGTTATTCGATTTTGATTGCTCTATTTGCAATTCACGTTCTACCAATCGGTCTAACTGTTGAATAGCTTTTAATGCTTTTTCATAAGAAATCGTTCTATAATGGTGCGCTCCGCCGGGTTCTTCATCTGCTTCGTCTGCCCATTTAATAATGTTTTGAAGAGATGTCCTTTCAATTTCTTGCTGTACTAAGAAAGAATCTGTATGAAGAAGAATCGCGATAGAAATTTCTTTTGCTAGTTTCGGATGTTCTCCTAATCTAATAAGTAATTTATGAGCTCTTTCTGCTCCTTTAATTGCATGGATATCATTCTTTTTATACAAGTCATAATCCCATTCTCCCTCACTGTACCATGTGTGATGTCCGATATCATGAAGGAAACCAGCTTTTGTTGCAGCATCGACTGAGGCGTGATGCTTTTTAGCTAAGTGAAACGCATGGTAAGCGACAGCAATCGCGTGGACCATCCCAGAACGATTTACGTATTTTTGTGTAATATGGTGTTTGAAAATTTGTTCAAGCGTAATACGGTGCATAAAACATTCACTCCTTTTTATCTAATGGTGTCTATAAAGAAAATCGATCGGTTTAAATGTATTTTGAATATTGTACTCCATCTGTGTAGCGTTAGTAAAGTAGAAATGTTTAGGAGAAGAAAAATTTTATAGACATAAAAGGTCACCTTAGTTTTTTTCTAAGGTGATCTTTTATTGTTTATTTTTTTAATCCTTGCTCCAGTGTTCCTAACATTTCGTGTTTTTCATTTTCATCAGCATTTTTCCAAATGACTTCGAATAAAACGCCAAGACCTGGAAGCATTTTTTCTTCACCGCTTTGAATTGCATCGACAATCGTTTCTTGTAATTGATCTTGTGAATTTCCAGATACATTCGCTAATACAGCACCGCGTAAATTAAAACTCATTATTTTCACCTCTTCTTCAGAATTGAAACTGACGTTAGTTTTTGTTCTTTTTTATGTAAATATGTATGAAAAATAGGCTATAATGATAAGACAAGAAGAGAGGGAAATACATATTATGAAAAACATTGATTCAGTGCAAAATCCGCGTGTGAAGCAGTGGAAAAAGCTGCAGACGAAAAAAGAGCGCGATAAAAAAGGTTTATTTTTTGTAGAAGGATTCCACTTAGTGGAAGAAGCTTTAAAAGCAGGAGTTGTAACAGAACTTATCGTTTCTGATCAGACAGATCTTCCGAAAGATTGGACAGTTAATGATGTGGAAATGTATATCGTACCTGAAGCAATCGTAAAAGTACTCCGTGAAACAGAAACGACGCAAGGGGTATTTGCTGTTTGTGAGAAACACGAGAGTGAAGTAGCTCTTGCAGATGGAAAGTTTCTTTTATTAGATGGTCTTCAAGACCCGGGCAACTTAGGGACAATTATTCGTACAGCTGATGCAGCTGGTATTCATGCTGTTGTGCTTGGAGAAGGATGCGTTGATGCATATAATAGTAAAGTGCTTCGCTCTACACAAGGTTCTATTTTCCATTTACCAGTTGTAAAAGGGAACTTAGAAGAGTGGGTAGACAAGTTAAGAGAAAATAACGTTCCTGTATATGGAACAGCTCTTGAAAATGGAGTTCCGTATGGTGAAGTAACACCAGCTGGTGGTTTTGCATTAATTGTAGGAAATGAAGGAAGCGGCGTAAGCCAAGAAATTCTTGCAAAAACGGATCAAAACTTGTATATTCCAATTTACGGCGGGGCAGAATCATTAAATGTTGCGGTTGCAGCAGGGATTTTAACGTATTATTTACAAAGCCCAGTTGCGAACAAATAAAAAACTTCTTATAATAAGTTGAAGTATATTATATTAAAAGTTAAATAACGAAAAACGTTGATAGAGAAGAGTAACTTACAAAATCGCCATATAGGGAGAGAATGCCTTAGACTGAAAGCATTCTTATGGTAGACGGAAGTGAATTCACCTCTGGAGTTGACGCCAGGACCATATATATGTAAAGGCGTTCCGGTCAGAATTGATCGTTATAACTAATGAGTGGGCAGACCTGGTCTGTCAATTTAGGGTGGTACCGCGAATTTACCTCGTCCCTTTTTGGGAGCGAGGTTTTTTTATTTTTAAAATTAGGAGGGTTCCAAATGGAAGCACGTTTAAAAGAGCTAAAGCAAAAAGCGTTAGAGCTTATTGAAGAAGCGAAAGAGCTAAAGGGCTTAAACGACGTACGCGTAGCGTATTTAGGAAAAAAAGGTCCAATTACAGAAGTATTACGCGGCATGGGAAAATTATCAGCAGAAGAGCGTCCACGTATGGGAGCATTAGTAAATGAAGTACGTGAAGCGATTCAAACGCGTCTAGACGACAAAATTGGTAACTTAGAAAAAGCAGTAATTGAAGCGAAATTAGCTACGGAAACAATTGATGTTACACTACCAGGTCGTCCTGTTGAAACAGGTTGTCACCATCCGTTAACAGCTGTTGTTGAACAAATTGAAGATGTATTCATCGGTATGGGTTATGAAGTAGCTGAAGGAACAGAAGTAGAAAAAGATTACTATAACTTCGAAGCATTAAACTTACCGAAAGATCACCCAGCGCGTGATATGCAAGATACATTCTACATTACAGAAGAAACGTTACTACGTACACATACATCTTCTGTGCAAGCACGTACGATGGAAAATAATAAAGAAAAAGGCCCAATTAAAATTATTTGTCCTGGTAAAGTGTATCGCCGCGATGACGATGATGCGACGCATTCACACCAGTTCATGCAAATTGAAGGTCTTGTAATTGATAAAAACATTCGCATGAGTGACTTAAAAGGTACACTGCAAGTATTCGTGAAAAAGATGTTCGGTGAAGATCGCGAAATCCGTCTTCGTCCAAGTTTCTTCCCATTCACAGAGCCATCTGTAGAGATGGATATTTCTTGTATGATGTGTCACGGCAAAGGTTGCGGCACTTGTAAAGGAACTGGCTGGATCGAAATTTTAGGCGCAGGTATGGTTCACCCGAACGTACTTGAAATGGCTGGTTACGATTCAAAAGAATATCAAGGTTTCGCATTCGGTATGGGCGCAGAGCGTATCGCAATGTTGAAATACGGCGTAGATGACATTCGTCATTTCTATACAAATGATGTACGTTTCTTACAACAATTCAAACGAGCGTAAGGGAAGGAGAGGATAAGTATGTTCGTATCATATCGTTGGTTACAAGAGTATGTAGATATTAAAGATGTAACAGCACAAGAACTAGCAGACAAAATCACGAAAAGTGGTATTGAAGTAGAAGGCGTTGAAGTATTAAATAAAGGTGTAAAAGGTGTTGTAGTAGGTCACGTATTAGAATGTGAAAAACACCCAGAAGCTGATAAGTTAAGCAAATGCTTAATCGATATCGGTGAAGAAGAGCCAGTTCAAATTATTTGTGGAGCTGCTAACATTGCAAAAGGTTTAAAAGTACCAGTTGCAAAAGTTGGTGCTGTACTTCCTGGCAACTTCAAAATTAAAAAGGCAAAACTACGTGGTGAAGCTTCTCACGGTATGGTTTGTGCGCTTCAAGAGCTTGGTATTGATGGAAAGTTAGTTTCAAAAGAATATGCAGACGGTATCTTCATCTTCCCGAGTGACGCTGAAGTTGGTGCAGACGCACTTGAAATTTTAAATTTACATGATGAAGTACTTGAGCTTGGTTTAACACCAAACCGTGCAGATTGCTTAAACATGTTAGGTGTTGCATATGAAGTCGCTGCTATTTATGGCCGTGAAGTAAAACTTCCAGCTATCAGCTTACAAGAAACAGCAGAAAAAACTTCTGATTACATTTCTGTAAGTGTAGAAGCGAAAGAAGAAAACCCATTATATATTGCAAAAATGGTGAAGAACGTAAAGATTGGTCCATCACCAATGTGGATGCAAACGCGCCTTATGGCAGCTGGCATTCGTCCAATTAGCAATGTAGTGGATATTACAAACTACATTTTAATGGAATACGGTCAACCGTTACATGCATTCGATTACGATAAATTAGGTTCAAAAGAAATCGTTGTTCGTCTTGCAAAAGAAGGCGAAAAAATTGAAACGTTAGATGATCAAGAGCGTACGTTACAAAGCCACCACCTTGTAATTACAAACGGAACAAAAGCTTTAGCTGTTGCTGGTGTAATGGGCGGAGCGGATTCTGAAGTTACAAATGAGACAGTAAACGTTTTAATTGAATCTGCATACTTTGCAGGTCAAACAGTACGCCGTACATCAAAAGACTTAGGTCTTCGCAGTGAATCAAGCGCACGTTTTGAAAAAGGAATCGATCCAACACGTACATTTGAAGCAATTCAACACGCAGCTGCTTTAATGGCGAAATACGCTGGCGGAGAAGCACTTGAAGGTGTAGTAGAAGCTGACAACTTACAAGTACAAGAGCGTACAGTATCTGTTACTGCTGAAAAAGTAAACCGTGTATTAGGTACAAATATTTCTGCAAGTGAAATGGGTACAATGTTCACAAACTTGAAATTCCCATTCACAGAAGTAGAAGGAACATTCCATGTGAATGTACCAGCACGTCGTCCTGATATTGCAATTTCAGAAGACTTAGTAGAAGAAGTGGGTCGTCTATACGGTTATGACCACATTCCAGTTACATTACCTTCTGGAACAATGACTCGTGGTAAATTAACATCAGCACAAACGAAACGTCGTAAAGTACGTCGCTTCCTAGAGGGTGCTGGTTTATATGAAGCAATCACATATTCATTAACAAGCGCTGATAAAGCGAAGCAATATATGGTTGAGCCAAATGAAAAAGCTCCTGTAAACCTTGCACTTCCAATGAGTGAAGAGCGTAGCCAACTTCGTTTAAGCTTAGTACCGCAATTACTAGAAGCTGTTTCATATAATGTGGCACGTAAAAATGATAGTGTTGCTTTATACGAAGTAGGTTCTGTCTTCTTACCGACAGAAGCAGGGGAACTTCCGAAAGAAGAACAACATCTTGCGGGTGTTATGACAGGACTTGCTCTTCACCATGCATGGCAAGGTGAGAAGAAAGTAGTAGACTTCTTCGTTGTGAAAGGTGTACTAGAAGGATTATTCGACGTACTTGGCGTTGCAAACCAAATCACTTATGCACCAGCAAAACGTGAAGGGATGCACCCAGGTCGTACAGCTGACATCGTATTAGATGGCGAAGTAATTGGTTTCATAGGTCAATTGCACCCAGAAGCAGAGAAACAATTAGATGTGAAAAATACATTCGTATTCGAATTATCTCTTGTAAAAGTATTTGGTGCAGACGCAGAAGAAACTTACTACGCAGCAATTCCACGTTTCCCATCTATGACACGTGATATGGCTGTTGTCGTAACAAAAGAAACAAAAGCTGGCGAAATGAAGCAAATCATTGCTGAAGCTGGCGGAGAACTTCTGAAAGACGTCACGTTATTCGACTTATACGAAGGTGAAAAAATGGAAGAAGGCAAGAAGTCACTTGCATTCTCTATGACCTACTTCGATGCAGAACGTACGTTAACAGACGAAGAAGTAACAGAAGCACATAACCGTGTATTAAAAACGGTAGAAGAGAAATTTGGTGCGGAGTTACGTAAGTAATAAAAGATTGCCGGATTAAGTCCGGCAATTTTTTTATGGCACGATTGTCGGAAAATCGATATATTACAAAAATCGCTGATATATTTTTTGGTATCTTGCATCTTTCTCTCGAATGTAGTACATTAATTTTAGTTTAACAAAATGAAAGACGATGATAAGGAAAAGTAGTATATACTATAATCCAAAGCGAGTCAGGGACGGTGAGAGCCTGATGAGGCGGTATATGTGAAGAACACCTTGGAGTTGCTAACCGAAATTGAATCTTGTATTCAAGAGTAGACTTAGACGGGAATCCGGCCTGTTACAAACCGGGAAGTATGTATTACATACGAGTTAAAGTTGGTCTTTATGACAAATTGGGTGGTACCGCGAAGTTTAACCTTTCGTCCCTTTATGGATGAAAGGTTTTTTTGTATTTAAATATATGTGCAAAGGAGAATTTCACTATGGAAAACACATTAGTAAAAAGTCTGTATAGAGATACAGATAAATACGCAGGTCAAACAGTACAAGTATCAGGGTGGATTCGTAACTTACGTGATTCAAAAGCATTTGGTTTCATCGAATTAAACGACGGTAGCTTCTTCAAAAGCGTTCAAATCGTTTTCGATACAGAGTTAGAAAACTTCAAAGAAATTGCAAAACTTCCACTTAGCTCTTCAGTTAAAGTAGAAGGTACAGTAATTGCAACGCCTGGAGCGAAGCAACCATTTGAAATTAAAGCAGAAAAAATTGATATCGAGGGCTTATCAGATTCTGATTACCCACTTCAAAAGAAACGTCACACGTTTGAATACTTACGTACAATCGCTCACTTACGTCCAAGAACAAATGCATTCTCTGCAACGTTCCGTGTACGTTCTGTCGCAGCATTTGCGATTCACCAGTTCTTCCAAGAGCGTGGATTCGTACATGTTCATACACCAATCATCACTGGTAGTGATACAGAAGGTGCAGGCGAAATGTTCCGCGTAACAACGCAAGATTTAAACAACGTACCAAAAGGTGAAGACGGACAAGTTGATGAATCAAAAGACTTCTTCGGCAAAGAAACAAACTTAACAGTAAGTGGACAGCTGAACGCTGAAGCTTATGCATTAGCATTCCGTGACGTATACACATTCGGACCTACATTCCGTGCAGAAAACTCAAACACAACTCGTCATGCAGCTGAGTTCTGGATGGTTGAGCCGGAGATTGCATTCGCTGAACTAGGCGACGTAATGGATCTTACAGAAGATATGCTGAAATATGCAATGAAATACGTACTAGAGCATGCACCAGAAGAAATGGAATTCTTCAACAGCTTCGTTGATAAAACAGTTCTTGAGCGCATGAACAACGTAATCAACTCTGACTTCGGTCGTATCACATATACAGAAGCAATTAAAGTGCTTCAAGAGTCAGGTGCTGACTTCAAATATCCAGTAGAATGGGGTATTGACTTACAAACAGAGCACGAAAGATACTTATCAGAAGAAATTTTCAAACGCCCTGTATTCGTAACTGACTATCCAAAAGACATTAAAGCGTTCTACATGCGTATGAATGAAGATGGAAAAACAGTAGCTGCTACTGACCTTCTAGTTCCTGGCATCGGCGAATTAATCGGCGGAAGCCAACGTGAAGAAAGAATGGACGTTTTAGTAGACAGAATTAAAGAATTAGGTATGAACGAAGAGGACTACTGGTGGTACTTAGAACTTAGAAAATACGGCGGTACAAAACACGCTGGATTCGGTCTAGGTTTCGAGCGCTTCCTAATGTACATCACTGGCATGGCTAACATCCGTGACGTAATTCCATTCCCAAGAACTCCAGGCTCTTCTGAATTCTAAAATATGAAAAAAGCGAGAGGATTTCCTCTCGCTTTTTATTTTGCATAGTTTATTACCTCGTAGCAAAAAGTAACGCGAAGGGGTGAATATAAATGAGTAAAAAAGTGAAAAAAGATCATTCAAGATCAAGCCTTGGTTCTCCAGAAATAGAAGGACAAGGAACGACGGCACATGAAACAGGTTCTCATAAAGTATCTTCATCAAATAAGAAGCAGAAAAGAAGTTAACATAAAAAAGGAGAGTCTTGGCGGCTCTCCTTTTTTATATGTATTACACCCTATTATCATTAATTTCTTTTGTAATTTTATCTACATCTTTGTCTAATCGATCTAAATAGAAAAACCACAGTAAACTCATAAGCACGTAATAGATAGCCATTACACCAAGATTATCAGATATATTTTCGAATGTAGATTTAGTAGTGAAAAAAGCTCCCCAAATGGTAGAAATAGTGAGGTAAGAAAGTGGGCCCACGAGGTGTACGAAAACATATAATAACTTTTTAACTTTTACAGCGTTCATATGAATTCCCTCCTTATGTAAACAATCCTTTTTTTAAAATCATAGATTCAAGTTCCTCACAGAAGTGCTGTAGTTTTGCTGGATTATGTATTAACAAGCGGGCATCGTGTTTCCCGATAAATCTTCGAATCCGAAAGTTTAATAAGAAAGAACGGCCATAACGCTCTATTAAATCGTTGAACTCTCGTTGTTCACTTAGTAGCTGAATGTTTTCTCTAATTTCAAACTGTCTTTCGTGTGGATCGCCTAGTAAAATATTTAGAATCATTTGTAGAAGTAGCAATGGGAATCTCCTCCTATTTTAGAATAATCTGTATATTTTAATTGTAACAAAATTATAAGGATAATAGTAGGGGAAACACAAAAACAGGAGTTTGTAGCCTCCTGTTTTTGTCGATACTATTTTAATAAGCGAAACGCCTTCTCCTTATTAGCGAAATGCATTTTCACAAACTCAGGTAATCGTTCTTTACCAAGCTTTTGAATTAATTTAGCAGCTGCAATATCAACTTGTTTACCAGCACCTTTTGGAAGTGGCATACCGGCTTTTTTGCTTAGTTCGTCAAACTGTTTTACGAATGAGTAACGAGCTAAAATGGAGGCAGCGGCTACTGCTAAGTGTACGCTTTCGCCTTTCGTCGCGAAGTAAACATTTTCACGCTGTACCTGTTTTTGTTTTGCTAAATATTTGTAGTATGTATCAGGTTGTGTGAATTGATCGATTAAGACGCCTTCAGGTTTTGTAGGTGCAATTTTAGCTAATAAGTTTGTAATAGCTTTATTATGCAGTAAAGCTTTTAACTTACCTTGGTTGTTTCCTTTATCAAATAGCTCGTTATATTTTTCATTATGAAGGACAAGAGAGCTGTAAGGAACAACGTGTAGAAGTTGTTTTGCAATGGCAGTAATTTGATCGTCATTTAAGTTTTTAGAGTCTTTTACACCAAGTTCTTTTAACAGTGGGATTTGCTCCGCATCCACATATACAGCAACTACTGTCATCGGTCCGAAGAAATCACCAGTACCAACTTCATCTGACCCTACGATAGACATTGTACCGATGGAAGCAGGGGGTGCATAACGGTGTGAATCGACAGATTTTTTTACAGCTGTTTTCGGTGTTTGAGAGACAGTTTGCCAACGAGAAGCTTCTGCTTCAGCACGGCCACCTTGGAACATTACTTTTCCAGATTTATAAGCTGTAATCGTGCAAGATGGCACCTTTGCCATGAAGATCCCGCCTTGTGGAGTTTTTGGACTAAGCGCTTGTTTGTATTGTTGTTTCATGTCTTCAATTACTATAGAACTTGTTTGTATTACGATAGAATTTGACAAGATGGTCGCTCCTTTTTTTATATTGTTATTTTTATCATATCGGATTGTTCTTTCTGTTTCCATAATATGATGGTTCATGGTATGATAAACTTTAGGATTCTGTACGTGATTGGAGGCCGGTGAGTTGTCACAACAAAAGGGAAAGAAAAGTCGAATTAATGTAGAAATCTATGGTCAACAATATTCAGTTGTTGGCGATGAAAGTACAAGTCATATCCGCATGGTAGCAGCGATTGTGGATGATAAAATGCGCGAACTCAATGCCAAGAATCCTTCGCTTGACACGAGTAGACTAGCGGTATTGACGGCAGTAAACGTCATACACGATTACATAAAATTAAAAGAAGAACATGAGAAATTGAAAGAAAGTATGACAAAAAAAGGAATGGAATAACATGATTGATATTATTATCATTTTACTGCTTGTTATGGGATTTTTCCTCGGCTTACGCAGAGGGTTTATTCTGCAACTTGTAAAGTTAACAAGCTTTATTATCGCATACCTTGTTGCATACTGGTACTGTAAAGATTTAGCGCCAGCACTTACGAAATTTATTCCGTATCCATTTGATAAAAACGTATCTGTTCCAGAATGGATTGATGCAAATAATATTGAAACAGTATTTTATCAAGCGCTTGCGTTTATCATATTGTTTATTATTACAAAAATTGCACTTTCATTACTTGGTAATTTGTTAAATATGTTTGCAGAAATACCGGTTTTAAAGCAAGTCAATGCGTTTGCGGGGGCAATCCTCGGATTTTTAGAAGTATATATTATTTTGTTTGTTTTAATTATCGTTGGAAACATTCTTCCGATTGAACAAATACAAACACCATTACAAAAATCATCAATTAGCAAAATAATTGTAGACGATACACCGATTCTTTCTGAAAAGGTGAAGGAACTATGGCAGACAGGTAGCAGAGTATAACTTCTCTTTTTTCGGAAAGAGGAGTTTTTTTCTATGAAAGAAAGGCGGGGTAATGATGAAAGTAAATAAAAAACAAGTTATTAAATTACTAGAGACAATTGGGCTTTTTATGGAACTAAAGGGCGCGAATCCATTTAAAATATCTGCATTTCGTAAGGCGGCGGCAGCATTAGAAAGTGATGATCGTAGTCTTTCTGAGATTGAAGATTTCACGAAGATTCCGGGCATTGGAAAAGGAACAGCAGCAGTTATTCAAGAATATATAGAATCGGGAACATCTGAAGTATTACAAGAGCTTGAAAAAGAAGTGCCAAGTAGCTTATTACCGTTATTAAAATTACCAGGCCTTGGTGGTAAAAAGGTAGCTAAGTTATATAAAGAACTTGGTGTTGTTGATATGGAATCGCTAAAAGCGGTTTGTGAGGAAAATAAAGTACAAGCTTTAGCAGGTTTCGGTAAGAAGACAGAAGAGAAAATATTAGAAGCAATCGATCAAGTAGGCTCTCGTCCAGAGCGTTTACCAATCGCAATGGTATTACCTATTGCCGGGGAAATAGAGGAGAAATTGTCGAATATTGCTGAAGTAATTCGTTTCTCTCGTGCTGGTAGTTTGCGCCGTGTTCGTGAAACAGTGAAAGATTTAGACTTTATCATTGCAACGACAGAACCAGCTGCAGTACGTGAGCATTTACTGCAATTTGATAATATGATTGAAGTAATCGCAAGTGGAGATACAAAAGTTTCTGTTCGTCTTCAATATGAATATGATATTTCAATCGATTTCCGTTTAGTAAAACCAGAAGAATTTATTACAACCCTTCACCATTTCACAGGATCAAAAGATCATAACGTAAAAATGCGCCAAATCGCGAAAGATAGAGGCGAGAAAATTAGTGAGTACGGTGTAGAAAACTTAGAAACAGGTGAAGTGAGAACATTTGAAACAGAAGAGGAGTTCTTCGCTCATTTCGGTCTTCCATTTATCCCACCAGAAGTGCGTGAAGATGGAAAAGAAATTGAATTAATTAAAGAGTATCCAAACTTAATTCAGTTCTCTGACATACAAGGTGATTTACATATGCATACAACATGGAGTGATGGTGCTTTTTCCATTGAAGAGATGGTACAAGCGTGCCGTGCTCGTGGATATAAGTTTATGGCGATTACTGATCACTCACAATACTTGAAAGTAGCGAACGGTTTAACGAAAGAGCGCCTTCGTGAACAAGCGAAAGAAATTGAACGTATGAACGAAAAGTATCCAGACATTACAATTTTACGCGGAATTGAAATGGATATTTTACCGGATGCAACACTTGATTTTGATGATGAAGTATTAGCAGAATTAGATTATGTCATTGGAGCGATTCACTCTAGCTTCTCACAAGACCGTGAAACGATTATGAAACGTCTTCGTGCTGCGCTGGAAAATAAGCATGTCACAATGATTGCTCATCCGACAGGACGTCTTCTTGGACGCCGCGAGGGCTATGATGTGGATACAGATTTATTAATCGAGCTCGCAAAAGAAACAAATACAGTTTTAGAATTAAATGCGAATCCGAACCGTCTAGATTTAAGCGCGAAATTATTAAAACAAGCACAAGATGCTGGTGTAAAAGTAGCGATTAATACGGATGCTCATACGCTTGAAATGTTAGAAGATATGGAAACAGGTGTAGCAGCAGCACGTAAAGGTTGGATTCAAAAAGATAACGTGATTAACACGTGGGATATCGAACGTTTATTAGACTATATTAAACGTAATAAGTAACACAAGGGGGACCTGCAACATGTTAGAAAGAACGTTGCGTGTATTAGAATATAATAAAGTAAAAGAACAATTACTTGAACATACAGCCTCTTCACTTGGCCGTGACAAAGTGAAGCATTTAGTGCCAAGCACTGATTTTGAAGAAATTGTAGAAATGCAAGATACAACAGATGAAGCAGCGAAAGTCATTCGTTTAAAAGGTAGTGCACCATTAGGTGGTATTACGGATATTCGCTCAAATGTGAAGCGTGCAAAGATTGGAAGTATGTTAAGCCCGAATGAACTACTTGATATTGCCAATACGATGTATGGTAGTCGCAATATGAAACGTTTCATTGAAGATATGGTTGATAATGGTGTCGAGCTTCCAATTTTAGAAACTCATGTCGCTCAAATTGTATCTTTATATGATTTAGAAAAGAAAATTACAAATTGTATCGGTGATGGCGGTGAAGTAGTCGATAGCGCAAGTGATAAACTGCGTGGTATTCGTACTCAAATTCGTACTGCGGAAAGTCGTATTCGTGAAAAGTTAGAAAATATGACGCGTTCTTCCAACGCGCAAAAGATGCTGTCTGACGCGATTGTAACGATTCGTAACGAACGTTACGTAATCCCAGTAAAACAAGAATACCGCGGTGTATATGGCGGTATTGTCCACGATCAATCAGCTTCTGGGCAAACGTTATTTATTGAACCACAAGTCATTGTAGAGTTAAATAACGCGCTTCAAGAAGCACGAGTGAAAGAAAAACAAGAAATCGAACGCATCTTATTGATGTTAACAGAAGAAGTGGCAGTAGAAGCGGATATCGTTTTATCTAACGTAGAAGTAGTTGCGAATCTTGACTTTATTTTTGCGAAAGCTTTTTATGGGAAGCGTATAAAAGCAACGAAACCAATCGTAAATAACGAGCGTTATATGGATTTAAGACAAGCACGTCATCCGCTTATTGATCCAGAAATTATTGTGCCAAATAACATTATGTTAGGGAAAGATTTCACGACAATTGTTATTACAGGACCGAATACAGGTGGTAAAACAGTTACGCTGAAAACAGTTGGTATTTGTGTGCTAATGGCGCAATCTGGCCTTCACATTCCAGTAATGGATGAATCAGAGATTTGTGTATTTAAAAATATCTTTGCCGATATCGGTGATGAGCAATCGATTGAACAAAGTTTAAGTACGTTCTCCTCACATATGGTGAACATTGTTGATATTTTAGAAAAAGCTGATTTTGAAAGCTTAGTTTTATTCGATGAATTAGGTGCTGGAACAGATCCGCAAGAAGGGGCTGCATTAGCAATTTCAATTTTAGATGAAGTATGTAATCGTGGTGCTCGCGTTGTTGCTACGACGCATTACCCAGAATTAAAAGCATACGGATATAACCGTGAGAAAGTTATTAATGCGAGCGTTGAGTTCGACGTGAACACATTAAGCCCAACGTATAAATTATTAATCGGTGTACCAGGACGTAGTAATGCCTTTGAAATTTCAAAGCGCCTTGGACTATCTGATCGCGTGATTGATCAAGCTCGTAACCACATTAGTACAGATACAAACAAAATTGAAAATATGATTGCGAAGTTAGAAGAAAGTCAAAAGAATGCAGAGCGTGACTGGAACGAAGCAGAAGCACTTCGCAAGCAATCTGAAAAACTGCATCGCGAATTACAGCGTCAAATTATTGAATTTAATGATGAGCGCGATGAAAAATTATTAAAAGCGCAAAAAGAAGGGGAAGAAAAAGTCGAAGCTGCAAAGAAAGAGGCAGAAGGCATTATTCAAGAACTTCGTCAATTGCGTAAAGCACAGCTTATAAATGTGAAAGACCATGAGCTTATTGAAGCGAAGAGCCGTCTAGAAGGTACGGCGCCAGAGCTTGTGAAGAAACAAAAAGTAAACGTGAAAAACACAGCGCCAAAACAACAATTACGCGCAGGTGATGAAGTAAAAGTGTTAACGTTTGGTCAAAAAGGTCAATTGCTTGAAAAAGTAAGTGATACAGAGTGGAGCGTACAAATTGGTATTCTGAAGATGAAAGTGAAAGAATCCAATATGGAATACATTAATACACCGAAGCAAACTGAGAAAAAAGCAGTCGCGAGTGTGAAGGGTAGAGATTATCACGTTTCATTAGAGCTTGATCTTCGCGGTGAACGTTATGAAGATGCAATGATGCGCGTTGAAAAATATTTAGACGATGCACAGCTTGCAAGCTATCCGCGCGTATCAATTATTCACGGTAAAGGAACAGGAGCGCTTCGCCAAGGTGTACAAGATTACTTGAAGAAACATCGCGGTGTGAAAAACTACCGCTACGGTGACATGGGCGAGGGAGGCCTAGGCGTAACAGTTGTCGAATTAAAATAGCAAACAACGAAACAAAGGGGAACCATTATATGTTTATGGACAAACTTGCAAAAGTATTGTTAGCTTGTTGCGGAATATTTTTGGTAATTGGGGTTATTTATTTAGTTGTTTTTGCGAAGTAAAAGAGCGTCAATCGTGGCAGAGTGATATTGCCATAGATTGACGCTTTTAATATATAGGAAAAGGAATAAGCTATGAAAATCAACCAATACATAAGCGAAGCAAAATCCTGTTCAAGACGCGAAACAGACCGTCTCATTAAAGCAGGATGCGTGGCTATTAACGGCGAAATATGTACGCACGGTGCACTCGTGAGCGATGGTGATGTGGTAACGATTGATGGACAGGTTATTGCAAAAGAAGAGAAGAAAAAGGTGTATATTGCCTTTCATAAACCAATCGGAATTACTTGTACAGCAGCCAATCATATTGAAGATAATATTATTGATTATATCAATTACCCAGAGCGTATCTTTCCTGTTGGGCGATTAGATAAAGCGTCGGAAGGACTAATCTTATTAACGAATGACGGTGCGATTGCCAATCAAATTTTACACGGTGATCATGAGCACGAGAAAGAATACATCGTTACGGTTGATAAGTCGTTTACAGATTGGTTTATTGATGAGATGTCCAGCGGTGTAAAGATTAAAGATGGAATGACGAAGCCTTGTAAAGTGACGAGAGTGGATCAATCTACATTTCGCATCGTTTTAACGCAAGGAATGAACAGACAAATTCGTAGAATGAGCCGTGCTTTCGGGTTTACTGTAACAAAGCTAAAGCGGGTTCGTATTATGAATATAGAGCTAGATGATCTAGAAGTGGGAAAATGGCGTAACATTACAGCTGAGGAATTAGAAATATTAATAGGGCAAATATAGGGAGGGGAAATTTTCTCCCTATATTTTTTTGTCAGAAAAAATAAAACTATTGATTTTTTAAAAAATAGCCCATATAATAAAAAACAACAAGTTTCGACAAGATATTTTATAAAAGTAATGATGAGGACATGAGTTGTTTTTGACGATTCTCAGAGAGGGAAGCCTAGGCTGTGAGCTTCCTAATACGGAAAGACAAACTTACCACCTCTAAACTTCAAGAGTGAACTGCATGATGCATTGTAATTCTTGGCGGATAAAACCGTTATCAATTTACACGAGCTATAAAATGAGCTTATTTTGTTATAAATTCATTTTATTAGAATAAGGGTGGAACCACGATTTCAACACTCGTCCCTTTGTTAGGGACGGGTGTTTTTTGCGTTCTTTTACGGGGAAGTATGCTTGAAAGAGGATATGTGACGGTCTTTAATTCAGAATATTTCGTCAATCTAAAAATATTTAGGAGGTTAGTAGAAATGAAATCATCTTTAAAGTTTTCTGAGATGTTTGCAATAAGTTTAATGTTGTTTGCACTATTTTTCGGTGCAGGTAATATGATTTTCCCGCCAGCTTTAGGGCAAGGTGCTGGAACAGACGTATGGATCGCATTATTTGGCTTTATCGTAACAGGTGTTGGATTACCTTTATTAGGGGTAATTGTTATAGCTCTAAAGGGAGATATTAATGAGCTAGCGGGACGTGTACACCCTGTATTCGCACTTGTTTTTATCACTGCAATTTATTTATGTTTAGGCGTATTCGTAAGTGTTCCGCGTACAGGAACAGTTGCTTATGAAATGAGTGTTGCACCATTTTTACCAAGTGATATAGCTGGTCAATCGTATCCACTTGTTATCTTTACATTCATTTTCTTTGCAGTAACTTTCTATTTAGCTTTAAACCCATCGAAATTAGTGGGCCGCATCGGTAAAGTATTAACTCCAATTTTGTTAGCTGTTATAGCAATTATCGTAGGTAAAGCAATTATTACACCAATTGGAGAATTTGGTGCACCGACAGAAGCGTATAATGCTCCGCTCTTTAAAGGTTTTATTGATGGATATTTAACTTTAGATGGACTTGCAGCACTTGTTTTCGGAAATGTTGTTATTAATGCTTTAAAAGCAAAAGGCGTTACAAATAAGAACAGCATTGCAAAAGTAACAATCTTTGCAGGATTTATTGCAGCGCTCGGTTTACTACTTGTTTATTTAGCACTTGCTTATCTGGGAGCTTCTAGTGTGTCTCTTGGAATGGGAGCAAACGGAGGAATTATTTTAACAAACGTTGTAAATCATTTATTTGGTAGTTACGGAACTTTATTATTAGGGATCGCAATTACAGCGGCATGTTTAACAACTTCTGTAGGTATTGTTGCAGCTTGTGGGGAATATTTTTCTTCCTTATTACCAAAGCTTTCTTATCAAAAGGTTGTTTTCATCTTCTGTGTATTAGCATTTATGGTAGCAAACCTTGGGTTAACTCAGTTAAACGCATTAGCACTACCGATTTTAATTGCAATTTACCCAATTGGTATCGTACTGATTGTATTATCGCTTGTTGAAAACTATATTCGCCTTCCATTAGCTATGTATGTAGGCGGTATTGTAGGCGCATTTGCAATTAGCTTCTTTGATGGATTGCATAATGCAAATCTTCAAGTAGTGGCCCTTGCTCCTATCTTAGATAAAATTCCATTATATAGTGTAGGGATTGGTTGGCTAGTTCCGGGTATCATTGGAATTGCAATTGGATATGTAGTTTCTTTATTTCAAAAGCAAGAAGTTGCTGTAGAAAAATAGTGAAAAGAGGCTTTCTATGAAAGAAAGTCTCTTTTTTTGTAGAAAAAATTGCATATAGGGAAATTTAGATATTAAAAATTTTATACGTAATATAGTTGACAAAAAAATTAGCATTAGGCTAAGATTGACTTAGTTGTGGAAATATTGGAAGGAAAGTGAGGAGTGAAAGGTATAAGGTTTTCTATAACGATATCATTTTGTAGATAGAGGTGATAGGGTAGGAGAATGGTTAGTTTTATTTTTTTTGACCTTCATTGAGAATGATAATCATCAAAAGAAATAGGGACTTATGTTAAAATGTAAATCGCTCTTTATAAGGAATAGGGAGGGATATTATTTTTAACACGTAGTGAGAATGATAATCAATAATATCTACATTACATAAATAAATTACAATTAAATAATGATAGAGGATTATTATTTTTTTCTTATAAATTGAGAATAATTATCATTTTCAAAAAAGTATGGATGAAAGATAAACAAGGAGGAAGTAAGCCAAATGAGAAAGATTTCTGTATTACCCGCTTTTATTATAACGTTCGTATGTATGCTAGCTTTTCTTGTCATGCCATATGGGAAAGTTTCAGCACAACTAGCTGACGGTACTTATGATATTAACTATGTCATTCAAAAAGCGGAAAATGATTCAGCTTCAATGGCAAATGATTATTTTGAAAAACCAGCTAAGTTAGTTGTGAAAAATGGTGAGATGAGAGTACAAATTCCGATGAATCATAGTGCTTGGATTACAGAATTTAAAGCACCTGAGAACGGGAATTTTGTTGATGCAAAAGTTGTTAGTAAAGATGAATCAGCAGATAAAAGAACTGTAGAGTTTAAAATAGACGATTTATCTAAGCCAGCAGCTGCAAAAATTCATGTTGTTGTACCTAACGTAAATTATGACCATAACTACACAATTCGCTTTGCATTTGATGCAAATGTAAAAGCGGTAGGCGGAGAAAATAAAGCAATTACTGCAACAAAGAATAATGATCAAACAAAAACAGATACAAAAGTAAAAGAAGAAGTGAAGAAAGAAGAGAGTAAAGAAGCAAATAAAGAGGCGAACAAAGAAACAAATGAAAGCGGTAAAGCTGAAAAAACAGATAACCCAAAAACAGGCGATGAAGCACGCATCGGATTATTTGCAGCGTTAATTCTTATTTCAGGTGTTTTCTTAATTCGTAAAGTGAAGTTAAGTAAATAAATCTTTTGAAGGGTGATGAATATATGTTTAAACAATTTAAAATGATTATTGCCGTATTTGCTGTTTTATTTACGTTTATAGCAACACTAGGTTCACAAGATACAAAGGCTGCTACAAAAGTAGCTGATGGAAAATATAATATTGCTTTTACTGTATGGAAAGGCGATAAAGATGAATCATCTAGAATGAATAGTTATTTTGAAAGTCCGGCAACATTAACAGTTAAAGATGGAAAACAATATGTTTCATTCAAAGTGAAAGATAGTACTTCTATTAAAAGTTTACAAGTAGAAAAAAATGGTCAATTCGTAGAAGCTACTATGTTAAGTGAAAATACAAAAGAGAATACTAGAGTTGTAGAATTTGAAGTTGCTGACTTGTCAAAAAAACTAAATGGCAAGGTGAAAATTAATATCCCAATTATTAATTATAACGCTTCATATGATATTCGTTTTGTATTTGATGGGAACAGTATTAAATAATTAAAAAATTTTCAAAAGGGAGAGTCGTTCCATTGAACAGGTATGTAAAAATTATTGTTGCTATGTTTTTAATGGTATTTACATTCGTATCAACATTACAACCACTTGCAGTTCAAGCAGCTACCCAGTTGGCTGACGGTGAATATTCAATCGGTTTCAAAGTTCTTAAGGACACATCAGATGAAGAATCTATGATGAATCAATACTCTGTAAGTCCAGGAACTTTAAAAGTGAAGGATGGGAAGAAGAAGGTATCCTTTACGTTAGAACATAGTTCATGGATTACAAAGTTTGAAACAGAAAAAAATGGCCAGTTTGTTGCGACAAATGTAAGTAGTGAAGATAAAGAAAAAGATACAAGAGTAGTAGAATTTGAAGTGGACGATGTAGAGAAAGTATTAAATGCGAAAGTAAAAGTAGACATAGACTTTTTAAATTATCATCATGATTATGATGTACGCATTGTATTTGATCAAAATAGTATTACACCGATTCATGTAGAACAACCAAATGAAAAAGAGGACCCAGCTAATAAGCCAGATCCAAATGAAAATCCGGATCCAAGTCAGAAGCCCGACCAAAAGCCTGACCCAGATCAACAACCAAATTCTAACACAATTAAAGATGGAGAGTACAGTATTCCATTTAAAGTGTTAAAAGATCAAACAGATGAAGAATCTAAGATGAATACTTACATGGTAAATCCAGGAGTATTAAAAGTAGAAAACGGTAAGAAAAAAGCGTTTGTAACATTAAAAAGTAGTTCATTAATTAAAAATTTCCAAACGGAAAAAGATGGCGCATTTGCTGATGCAAAAGTAGTGAGTGAAGATAAAGAAAAAGATACAAGAGTAGTAGAATTTGAAGTAGACGATTTATCTAAAAAAATAAATACAAAAGTATTTATTGAAGTGGCATCACAAGGTTACAAGCAAACACATAATGTACAACTTTTATTTGAACAAGATAAACTTGAACAAATTAAAAATGAAGAGAAACAACCGGATGGAGATAAAAAGCCAGAAGTAGAAAAACCAGATGCTGACACAATGAAAGACGGTGAATACAGCATCAATTTCAAAGCTTTAAAAGATCAAACAGAAGAAATTTCAATGATGAACACGTATACAAAGAGTCCAGGCGTGTTAAAAGTGAAAGATGGTAAAAAATATGTATCATTCACATTAACGAATAGTGCATGGATTACAAAGTTTGAATTTGAGAAAAATGGTTCGTTTGTTAATGCGAGTGTATTAAGTGAAGATAAAAAAGCCGATACACGCGTAGTGGAAGTAGAAGTAGACGATTTATCTAAAAAGTTAAATGCAAAAGTAAAAGTAGATATCGATTCAATGAATTATCATCATTTCTACGACATTCAATTTGCATTTGATAAAGGTAGCATTAAACCGTTAGATAACCAAGGCGGAAACGATAACCAAGGCGGAAACGATAACCAAGGCGGAAACGATAACCAAGGCGGAAACGATAACCAAGGCGGAAACGATAACCAAGGCGGAAACGATAACCAAGGCGGAAACGATAACCAAGGCGGAAACGATAACCAAGGCGGAAACGATAACCAAGGCGGAAACGATAACCAAGGCGGAAACGATAACCAAGGCGGAAACGATAACCAAGGCGGAAACGATAACCAAGGCGGAAACAATAACCAAGGCGGAAACGATAACCAAGGCGGAAACGATAACCAAGGTAATAACACAACCATTGATCCAAAAGCACTAAAAGATGGTGAATACAGCATTGGCTTTAAAGTTCTAAAAGATAAAACAGAAGAAATTTCAATGATGAACACATATACAAAGAGTCCAGCTGTACTAAAAGTGAAAGACGGTAAGAAGTATGTATCGTTTACATTAACGAACAGTACATGGATTACAAAATTTGAGTTTGAAAAGAATGGTTCTTTTGTTAACGCAAAAGTGTTAAGTGAGAATAAAGAGCAAAATACAAAAGTAGTAGAGTTAGAAGTAGATGATTTATTTAAAAAATTAAATGCAAAAGTAAAAGTAGATATTGATGCGATGAATTATCACCATTTCTACGATGTTCAATTTGTATTTGATCAAGATAGTATTAAAGCTTTAGGTAACCAAGGTGGAAACGACAACCAAGGTGGAAACGACAACCAAGGCGGAAACGACAACCAAGGCGGAAGCGACAACCAAGGCGGAAGCGACAACCAAGGCGGAAGTGACAACCAAGGCGGAAGTGACAACCAAGGTGGAAATAATCAACCAAAAGTAATAGTTGATCCGAAAAATTTAGTAGATGGTCAATATGATATTCCATTTAAAGTGTTAAAAGATAAAACAAATGAGCTTTCAAAGATGCATGACTATACTGTACATCCGGCAAAATTAATCGTTAAAGATGATAAAAAGTACATTGAGATGACGTTGAAAAATAGTGCATGGATTACAAAATTCCAAACGGAAAATAACAGTCTTTTTGCTGATGCGAAAGTAGTAAGCGAAGATAAAAATGCAAATACGAGAGTAGTGCAATTTGAAGTAAGTGATTTATTTGCAAAATTAAATGCAAAAGTAAAAGTTGATATCAACGAAATGAACTACCATCATTTCTACGATGTCCAAATTCAATTTGATACAAATAATATTGGTGCGTTAGGAACGATTAAAGAGGATCCAAAAAAAGATCAGAAAAATGATCCGAACAATCCAGTGATTACACCGAAAGTAGATAATGTAAAAAAAGTAGATAATCCTGATTTTAACCGAAATGCAGATGATAAGAAGAAAAAAGAAGGCCAAAAAAATGATCCGAAAAAAGAGAAAAACTCAAAAACGGCAGATACAGCACAACTAGGCTTATACATGGTGCTATTGCTTGGGTCACTTGCTTTATTAGTTCGTAAATATAGAGCAGGAAGATTGTAATTTTGGAGTCTTGATGCATGTTCGCATGCATCAAGACTTGTTTCATATTGTTTGGAAAGGAGTGGTGATTGAAAGTGAAGAAAATTGCTAGTGTACTAATGGCTATCATTCTATTAGTGAGTATAGCTGGATGCTCGACGCCCAAAAAAGAAGCAGCAAAACAGGTAAAGAGTGAGAGTAAAGAGAGAATTGTTGCAACGACAGTTGCTGTTACTGAAATTATGGATGCGTTAGAAGTAGATTTAGTTGGTGTTCCAACAAGTACGAAAGATTTACCAAAGAGATATAAAGGTTTACCTGAAGTTGGGAATCCGATGAGTCCTGATATGGAAAAGGTAAAATCATTAAAGCCGTCAGAAGTATTATCCGTGACAACACTTGAATATGAATTAAAGCCCGTTTTTGATGGTGTGGGCATGAAAGCAAACTTTGTAGACTTAACTAGTTTAAAAAACATGCAAAATACCATTAGTAATTTAGGTAAGCAATATGGACGTGAAAAGCAGGCTGAAGCAGTTGTAACGAAGTTAGATAACAAGGTTACAGAGATTCAAAAAGCAGTAAAGGGAAAGAAAGAACCGACAGTGCTTATTTTATTAGGTGTGCCGGGGAGTTATTTAGTAGCAACAGAGCATTCTTATATTGGAGATTTAGTGAAACAATTAGGTGGTAAAAACATTGTACAAGGTGAGAAAGTAGAGTATTTAGCTTCTAATACAGAGTATTTAAAAAAAGCTGATCCAGATATTATTTTACGAGCAGCTCATGGTATGCCTGATGAAGTTGTGAAAATGTTTGATAAAGAATTTAAAACAAATGATATTTGGAAACATTTCGCTGCAGTTAAAAATAACCGTGTTTACGATTTAGAAGAGCGCTTATTTGGGACGACAGGTAATTTAGCAGCAATTGAAGCGTTAGATGAATTGAAAAAAATGATGTATCCGTGATGCATTTTAATATAAAGGAAGAGTGGAATGAATAAAAAAACTTGGAGTTTCCTCATTGTTACTGCATTGCTTATTGTTATGACGTCATTGTCAGCGACGAAAGGAAGTTTAGAAATAGGGATAGTGGACCTTGTACAAGGGATATTTACAGGGGCCAATGAAGATGTGGAAGTAATTAAAGATTTACGTTTCCCACGTATTATTATTGCACTATTTACTGGAGCAGCTCTGGCCGTTTCAGGTGTGCTTTTTCAAGCTGTTATGAAAAATCCACTTGCTGATGCTGGGGTAATCGGGATATCTTCTGGGGCAAGTTTTATGACACTTGTTATTATTACGTTATTCCCGCAATTCTTTTTCTGGACACCCGTATTCGCCTTTTTAGGTGGTGCGTTTGCATGTTATCTCGTTTATGCATTTTCATGGAAGTCAGGGTTAAGTCCGCTTCGCATTATTTTAGTTGGTATAGCTATTAATGCAATGTTCACTGGATTAAATGAATCGTTCATTACGATTTGCGGATACTTCATTAAGAGTATTAAGCAAACGACGACTTCTAACATAACGATGAAGACGTGGGGCGATGTAGAAATAATGGTTACATATGGAACAATTGGTCTTATTCTTGCTCTGTTTGTAGGAGCTTGGTGTAACTTATTATCGCTACAAGATAAGACTGCGAAAAACTTAGGTTTGCACGTGACGAGAGTTCGTCTTATTATTTCTGCTATTGCAGTACTTTTAGCAGCAGTATCAACAGCGATTGCAGGTGTTATTGCTTTCGTAGGATTACTCGTTCCGCACATTTCAAGACAACTAGTCGGTTCGGATCATAAAGTATTAATTCCATTTTCTGCTCTTGCAGGAGCGTTGTTAATTTTGACGGCGGATACGATTGGAAGGTTAATTGTGCCACCTAACGAAATTCCAGCAGCAACGATTATGGCAGTGATTGGTGGCCCATTCTTAATATTCTTGCTTAGAAAGAGTGATAAAGTTCATGGAAATTAAAAATGTAACCTTTTCGTATGATAATGTAACGGATCGATTAAAGTCGGTTAGTAGTGAAATAGAAATTGGTAAAATTACAACAATTATTGGTCCAAACGGTTGTGGGAAATCGACATTACTTGGCGTGATGTCAAGAAATCACGATCCTCGTAGCGGTGAGATAATACTCGATGGGAAGGCGATTAGTCAATATAAACCGAAAGAGTTTGCTAGAAAGTTAGCCGTTGTCCATCAACAAAATGAAGCACCGGCAGACATGACGGTAGAGAAATTAACAAGTTATGGTCGTATGCCTCATAAAAATATTTTTTCCTCGCAAACTGATGAAGATAGAGACGCAATCGAAAGGGCTTTAGCATGTACGAATTTGCTAAGTAAACGTGATAAAGAGATTCACGCTTTATCTGGTGGAGAAAGACAACGGGTTTGGATTGCCATGACGTTAGCTCAGAAAACACCAATGCTCTTTTTAGATGAACCGACAACATATTTAGATATTTATTATCAACTTGAAATATTAGAGCTCGTAAAAGAGTTAAATGAAGTACATGGATTGACAATCGTTATGGTATTACATGATATCAATCAGGCGATTCGCTATAGTGATCATATCATCGTTATGAAAGACGGCGAGATTGTTACGAAAGGTAAGCCAAATGATGTTGTGACAGAAAGTATGATAAAGACGATATACGGTGTAGATGTCGTTGTAAAGCAAGATGAAGATACAGGGTTGTATATGGTCCCAATGGGTATTTAAATATGCGAACAATCCGTTTTGAGGTGATGATTTGAGTAGTAAAAAAGAACGGAAGAAGAATTCTTTTTTTCAACGAATACTTACAGTTGTTTTTTTAGGTACCTTTTTCTATTCAGTATATGAATTAGGTGATATTTTCATGGATTACTATGAAAATCGTAAAGTAATGGCCGAAGCACAAAACATTTATGAAAAGAGTCCGATGGAAGAGCAATCACAAGACGGAGAAGTACGTAAACAGTTCAAAGCTCTGCAGCAAATTAACCAAGAAATAGTTGGATGGATTACGATGGACGATACACAAATTAATTATCCAATCGTTCAGGCGAAAGATAATGATTACTATTTATTTCGTAATTATAAAGGTGAAGATATGAGAGCAGGCAGCATTTTTATGGACTATCGTAATGATGTGAAATCTCAAAATCGAAATACTATTTTATATGGTCACCGTATGAAAGATGGTTCTATGTTTGGAAGTTTAAAGAAAATGTTAGATGAAGAGTTCTTCATGTCGCATCGTAAATTATATTACGATACATTATTTGAAGGATATGATCTTGAAGTGTTCTCGGTGTATACAACAACAACTGATTTTTATTACATTGAAACGGATTTTAGCAATGATACGGAATACACATCATTTTTGGAGAAAATTCAAGAAAAATCGCTGTACAAAACGGATACAAAATTGACAGCAAGTGATCAAATCGTAACACTTTCGACGTGTGACTATGCACTTGATCCGGAAGCAGGAAGGTTAGTCGTGCATGCGAAACTAGTAAAGAGATAGTAAAAAAAGTATAGAATATGAGAAGTGGTAACGCTTCTCATATTCTATACTTTAAAAAAGAAATATGTTTACTGTGCTGCAGCCATTGGCATACGTACAACTTCAACATTGTAGTAAGTGATTTTATTATCAAGAATATATTCTGGCATCCCACCTTGATGTGAATGAGCATCTTTAAATGCTGAGCTCTTCGTCCAACCTTGGAAATCTTCTTTTGCATTCCAGCGTGTGCTAATTGTTACTTCATCATAATCAACTGTATTTTGCGTTAAAAGAACTTCTAATCCTAAAAAGCCTGGCATCGTTTCGACTTGACCTACTTTATTAAAACGCTCAATTAATTTATGTCCATTTCCCTTTGTAATTTTAGCTGTATTTGTAACAATAATCATGTTTTATTCCTCCTATAAATGTAGCCTTTATTTTCGAGAACTCATATACATTAAATGATAATGAAAATCATTATCATTGTCAATGGTAAATGTGAAATAAATAAGTTTTTTTATTATTTTGGACAGTAAGATTTCCATTTCAAAATGTAGTAAATATGTGGCGGTTAAGTGAGAGAATGAGCGAGTTGTACTAGCAAAGCAATAATATGGTATAGTGAAACGAGGCTGTTTTTTCAGGCTCGTTTTTTAAATGCTTCCTATAGAGAAAGCATGCAAATGGAAAGGAAGTTATTATATGCGATCAGAAATAACTGTAAAAATAAAACCGAAATTTATAAAAGAAATTAAAAGTGGATATCCGCTTATTTTAAAAGATGCGATTCAAAATTTAAATGATGTTCAGGAAGAAGGAACAATCATTAAAGTAGTAGATGAGAAGAACAATTTTGTCGGAAAAGGTTATTATGGAAAACAAAATAAAGGATACGGCTGGATTTTAACGAGAAAAGAGAGTGAACAAATTAATCAATCTTTCTTTGAAAGTAAAATAAAATCTGCCTTACATAAACGAAAGCAATTTTACAAATCAAGTGATACGACAGCATTCCGTGCCCTAAATGGTGAAGGTGATGGTCTTGGAGGCTTAATTATCGATTATTATGACGGCTATTATGTAGTAAGTTGGTATAGTGAAGGGATTTATACTTTCAGAGATGAGATTATAGCAGCTCTTCAAAAAGTAGCAAACTTTAAAGGTATTTATGAGAAAAAGCGTTTTGATACGAAAGGGAAATACATTGAAGGCGATGATTTCGTAGCAGGAGTACGCGGTGAGTTCCCGCTTATCGTAAAAGAGAACGGTGTGAACTTTGCTGTTTATTTAAATGACGGAGCGATGGTTGGTGTATTTTTAGATCAGCGTAACGTTCGAAAACAAATTCGTGATAAATATGCAAAGGGGAGAACAGTGTTGAATATGTTCTCTTATACAGGTGCTTTCTCTGTATTTGCAGCGCTTGGCGGAGCGAGCAAAACGACGAGTGTCGACCTTGCAAATCGTAGTTTAAGTAAAACGATTGAGCAGTTTAGTGTAAATGAAGTTGATTATGAAGCGCAAGATATTATTGTAGAAGATGTATTTCTTTACTTCAAATATGCAGCGAAGAAAAAGATGAAATTTGATATGGTTGTACTTGATCCTCCAAGCTTTGCACGCTCAAAAAAATATACATTTAGTGCAGCGAAAGATTATAAAAACTTATTAAAAGAAACAATTGCGATTACAGAAAATAACGGGATTATCGTTGCCTCTACAAATTGTAGCGCATTCGATATGAAAAAATTTAAAGGATTTATTGATACAGCCTTTAAAGAAATGAATGGTAAATACAAAATATTAGAAGAACATTCTTTACCAGAAGATTTTCGTACAATTGATCAATTTAAAGAGGGAGACTATTTAAAAGTAGTTTTCATTGAGAAAATTAAAGGGTAATAAAGAAAAAGGAGCTCGAGTTTACTTGAGCTCCTTTTCTTATTGAACGATATTTTGTACTCTACCGACTTGCCCGTCCTGCAATCGTACTTTAATGCCATGTGGATGAGAAGGGGAGTTTGTTAAAATATCTTTTACAATTCCACGTGTTAATTTACCGGTGCGTTGATCTTGTTTTAATACAATATCAACTTCAAGACCGGGTGCGATATTAGAACGTTTTTGTCCGTTCATTTATACACCTGTACGTCTACGTTGGTTGTTTGTTTTCTTCGTTTGTTGGTTTTGTAATTTTTTCGTTGCTTGGCTTTGATTTGTATTATTTGAACCATTTCCATTTCCTTGCTTTTTCTTTGCAAGTTGTTCACGCATTAAATCAGCTAAGCTTACTTTTTTGTTTTCTGACATGATAAGTCTCCTTTATATAAAGTTAATTATGAACAATAGTAGTGAATTTTATCATATCATTGTTAAGGAAGGAAGGGAAGTTGGTTTGAAAATTCATATAATTCTTTCCAGTATTCATTCGTTACGATACAATTGAAATGCTAATGTTTGTAAAAAAAGGGGATAGACATATGTCACATCATATTTTATTAGTTGAAGATGATATTTCAATTCAAGAGATGGTGGAAAAGTATTTAATAAAAGAAGGTTTTCAAGTTACAATCGCGTCTGACGGAGAAGAAGGGGTGCAAGCATTTTTTAAATCATCCTTTGATTTAGTTATCCTTGATATAATGATGCCAAAGTTAGATGGCTTAGAGGTTGTACGTATTATTCGTGAGAAGAGTGCCGTTCCGATTTTAATGATGTCGGCAAAAGATACAGATGTTGATAAAGCTGTTGGATTAGGACTTGGAGCAGATGATTACATTTGTAAGCCATTTTCTATGATTGAATTGGCTGCACGTGTAAAAGCGGGTATTCGGAGGTCTACGAAATATTCGGCTACAGAAACAACAGAAAAGATGATTCAAATTGGTGATTTAGCAATTGATCCAATTAATTTTACGGTTGAAAAAAACGGAAAGCCCCTCAAACTGACTTTAAAAGAATTTGAGATTTTAAAGCTATTCGTAAAGAATCAAAATCGTGTATTTACAAAAGCGCAAATATATACGTTAGTTTGGAACGAAGAGTATTACGGTGATGATAATGTTATAAATGTTCATATGAGAAGATTGCGCGAGAAAATTGAAAGTGATCCATCTAATCCAGAGTATATTAAAACGTTATGGGGCATCGGCTATAAGTTGGAAGTGATGTAATATGTTCAATTTGTTAATAGGTATTATTTTTATATTGTTATGTGTCATTTACATACAGTATAAAATGAGGGAAAACAGTAGCAAAAATTTACGATACACATACGAAAAGTTAGAAAGTATTGTAAATGAACAAACAGGCGAGAAGTTACTCGTTATGACAGATGATCTAGAATTGCAAAAATTATTAGTGGCAATTAATCAATTATTAGCTGCAAAACAGAAAACGAATGCAGATCATGCGAAAGTAGAAATTTCGATGAGAAAAATGCTTTCCAATATTTCACATGATTTAAAGACGCCATTAACAGTTATTCTTGGATATACAGAAATGTTAAATAAGGATAAAACGATAAATAAAGAAGAGCAGCAAATATTACTTGAAAAGGTGCATGTGAAAACACTAGAAGTAATGGAACTGATTCATAAGTTTTTTGATTTAGCAAAATTAGAATCTGGTGACAAGGCAATTGAGATGACAAAAATAAATATGAATGAAGTTTGTCGCGAGAAGATTTTATCTTTTTATGATTTGGTGACGACGAAAGGATTTCAAGTTCATATTGATATACCAGAAAGAAATATATATGCACTTGGAAATGTAGAAGTATTAGGTAGAGTATTAAATAATTTAATATCAAATGCAATTACATATGGGGACGATGGAAAGACACTTGGGATGACACTAAGAGATGATGAAACGAGTGTGTATATAGATGTATGGGATACAGGAAAAGGAATTGATGAATCTCATATTGATAAAGTGTTTGAGCGTATGTACACACTTGAAGATTCAAGAAATAGATTGTACCAAGGGAGCGGTTTAGGGTTAACGATTACGAAACGGCTTGTGGAAGCGATGGATGGGAAAATTCACCTTTCTAGTAAGCCATATAAAAAAACGATTTTTACAGTTGTATTAAAAAAGATGCTGTTTTAGCTTGTAGAGAAGTAGATTCTACAAGCTTTTTTCAGCGTAAGGAATTTGTAAGGAACGGGTAAGAAAAAAGAGATTTCCGTTGTCTATTATAGAAATATAAAGTAGTGCGAAAGGAGACAGTGACATGACATATATATTAAAAACGAATCAGTTAACGAAAGTGTTTAAAGGGAAAGAAGTTATTTCTAGCGTCAACATGCATGTGAAAAAAGGAGAGATATACGGTTTCTTAGGACCGAATGGTGCAGGTAAAACAACGATTATGAAAATGATTACAAATTTAATAAAACCGACGAGCGGTGACATTGAGATTTTCGGTGAGAAGTTAACAGACACATCTTATGAAGTATTAAAAAGAATGGGGACAATTATTGAATATCCAATCTTTTATGATAAATTAACGGCGAAAGAAAACTTAGAATTACATTGTGAATATATGGGCTATTACGATAAAAACGAAATTGAACATGCGTTACATTTAGTGAAGCTGCAAGGGATAGATAATAAAAAAGTAAAAGATTTTTCATTGGGAATGAAACAACGACTTGGTATTGCAAGGGCAATCGTGACAAAGCCAGAACTACTTATTTTAGATGAGCCAATTAACGGTTTAGATCCAATTGGTATTAAAGAATTACGAGACTTATTTAAAATGCTCTGCAAAGAATATGGTATTACGTTATTAGTCTCTAGTCATATTTTAGGCGAGATGGAACTAATGGCAGATACAATTGGTGTGATTCAAAATGGAAAACTAATAAAAGAAGTTTCAATGAAGAGTATTAACGGAAAACAAACAGAGTACATTGAAATTACTGTTCTTGATGTGAAGCGTGCAGCTTATATTTTAGAAGATAAACTCGGTATAAAAAATTACAAAATAATGAGTGGAAATATGATTCGTGTGTATGAATTGGCGGCGACACAAGCTATTTCAAAAGCACTTATTATGAACGATGTAGAAATTGAAAGTATTAATAAAAAACATAGTTCCTTAGAAGAATATTTCTTAAATGTAATGGATGGAGAGGGCATTCATGCTTAATGGATTGTTAGTGAATCTAGTAAGTGGATTGATTGTAATGTTCATAAGTGGGATTTTATATTATAGAAAACCTGAGCGGAAATGGTTGTTAATTCTAATAGTGATAGGAATGATGAGCGTAGTTACTGCTGGAATTAGAATGTTAGTAGCATATAGATAGTTATATAAAGGATGGAGGAGTGGTTTGTATGCTTAGATTAATGAAGCTTGAGTGGAAAAAGCATCGATTATCTAGTTACTTTAAAAGTGTAGCAATTTGTATTATAGCAATTTTCGCTGCAGTAAGCCTTATGGCATTAGGAATGAAAGCTGAGGGAGACGTGCTTTTCTCTGACTTCACACAGAACATGGCTTTAGCAAATATTTTTATTAGGATAACATTCATTATTTTTAGTTCGGTTATTTTATCACGTTTAGTAATTGATGAGTATAAGAACAAAACGATACAACTATCATTTATGTACCCGCTGCAAAGGAAAATGTTAATGAGAGCGAAATTAACAATTGTTTTTTGTTTTTGTTTTGTGAGCACGATTATCGCTACTTTTATTATTAGTTTGCTCGTATATTTTGTGAGTCCAATGATGGGACTGATTGAAACGCCAGCTACGATAGGTGAAATAATAGCTATCGTTCCAGCTACTATTATAAGTGCATTTATGATATCTGGTATAAGTTTAATTTCTTTATTTTTTGGGATGAGAAAGAAATCAACACCGACAACGATTACTTCGGCTGTAATAATTGGTATGCTGATTAGTGGTAACGTTGGGGCTGAAAGCCATCAAGTAAGTATGTTTGATTTTATAGCTATCCCAATAGTGCTCTGTTTATTAGGGATTTTCATTAGTTATCTATCGTTTCGTAAAATCGACAAGATCGATGTGGCGTGAAGCAAGCCTAAAACAAAAACGAACTGGGGTATGAATGGTGAAAAAAATAATAGTAATTGCAATATTATTTTTGACAATTGCTAGTGTGGTTTTTGGCTTTAAGGTATTTCAGGGGAAAGATTTTAAGAAAGAAAAGTCTTTTGAGATAAATCATATAAAAGAAATAGAAGTGAAAAATGAAGACTGGGATATTGAATTTAAAGGTACAGATGCTAACAAAATAGTGATTTTGGCTCAAGGTAAACAATTGGATAAAGAGATAGATCCTGTCGAAATAGAACATGAAGGGAATAAAGTTATAGTTAAGCAAAAACAAAAGGCGACCAGATTCTTTAATGGTTTTACGTTTAGGAAGAAAAATAGTATATCTATAGTTGTTCCGAAGAAAGAAATAGATAAAATTGTATTAAATAATAAATCGGGTGATGTGAAAATAAGAGATATAGTAGTAAAAAGTATTGTGACAAAAGGCAAGTCTGGAGATGGAATGATTACAGGACTATCGGCAGATAAGGGTGAATTCATATCCGAAAGTGGAGATTTAATGTTAAAAGATAGTTCGTTACAAGAAGTAAATATAACTTCTACTACTGGCGATAATTATGTGAAAAATATAAAAAACGAAAATATGAACATCACTTCAACATCTGGGGAAGTATTACTGAAAGATATGAAAGAAGGAAAATCATTATTTGTAGAAACAAAATCAGGAGATATTGGCGTACGGTATAAAGGTGTTCCGACATCTTTAAAACTTACGGCTAAAAGTAATTCGTCTGACGTAATGGTGAATGTAAATGGACTTAAGAAAGATAAAAATACAGAAAAAATAAAAGAGGGAACGATTGGTGATGCAAAAAACGAAGTGAAGATTTTAAGTAAAACAGGAGTAATTTATATTGATTAAGCCTTATGAGGAAGGAGGACTATTATGCTACGTTTAATGAAGCTAGAACTGAAGAAGTTTAAGCTTGGATGGTATGTGAAAGGGGCAGTTATTGCAAATATTGCTATACTGGCATTAATGATCTTTATGAGCATCGTTGCTCAAGTAGAAGGTGATGCAGAAATAAGGGATCCACAGACAATGTTGTTGACGGCTAGTACATTAGTACGAGCAACATTCATTATTTTTGGTGGTGTACTCATAGCGAAACTAATAATTGATGAATATAAAAACAAAACAATATTACTCATGTTTTCTTATCCCATTAACCGGAAGAAAATGATGATTAGTAAGTTGGCCATTACAGCAACATTAACATTTATAACAGTTATTGTATCTAACATTTTAGTAGTAGGAATTTTCTTTGGGATAGATAGCTATTTTGCAATTCTTCCTAATTCATTCACAGTAGATCAATTGACGAGAGAAGGGATAAATCTTGTTCCTTTAGCTATTGCCACTGCTGGAATAAGTTTAATACCTCTATATTTCGGAATGCGTAAACGTTCAGTGCCGACTACAATTGTTTCATCTCTTATCGTTGTATCAATTGCAATTAATAACACCCCAATGTTTTCTACAGCAACTTTTCTTCCCCTTCAACTAGCACTTGCAGCAATTGGAGTTGCGATTGCATATTACGGAATTAAAAATATAGAGAGAGAAGATGTAACTGTATGAAAAGAATAAGAAAAAAGAGTTGGCGTTACACCAACTCTTTTTTTGTATATGTATGCTTCGTTACTACTCTGTAAATTTGGAGTGTTTGCTCAAATATTCCTGAACTCCTGAAGAAATGTTAAAGTTATTAGGGCTTTTATATTCGATAGTAAACTCTCCGTCTTTACTTGTCTCGAAGGAGATTGCATAGCTATTCATTTTAGCATCGTAAGAAGTATTTTTGACTTCCGCATCTAGATCAAAGTATTTTGTAATATATTCTTTTGATTCCGTAATTGCTGTTTGTTTTCCCCAAGGGGTACCATAACTTGTGAAATAAAGAGATACGCTGATAACTCCAATAATAGAAGTTAGTAAAATAGTTCCCATAACTATTTTTTTATTTTTTGTATTCAATTTGGTTACTCCTCTTCATAATATGTATTCATTTTAACCTATCTTTTCCATAAAACAACCATTTAGTAAAAATAGTTTCACATGAAACAAGTTACAGAAAAAGACAAGATGTGTAAACACCTTGTCTTTTTTTGTTGTTACATTTTAGGAGCTTCCATTCCAGTCGCAGCCCATTCTTCTTTTGCAGGACCATATACGCCAGGGACTGTTAGGCCAGCTTGTCGCATTAAAACCGTCATTTGTCCGCGATGGTGATTTTGATGATTAATGAGTGTCATTAAAAATATAGAATTCGGCATAGGACGACCAAAGAAGTCATTAATAGTAGCTAAGTCTTTATCTGTCCATTCGCCTTGAAGAGCTTCAACAAAAGCTACATTCACTTTACGGTATTGATCAGCAATTGTTGTTGCAGAAGTTGGTACAGGATAATCCTTCGATTCTCCTTCAAACTTAAGCCCTGTGCCAGATAGCATAACTGGAATTGCAGTCACGATATGCCAAGCAACTCTGCCTAATGTCCAGTGCCCAGGTGCAATTTCTTTTGACAAAGATTCATCTGTTAATGCATCGAGCATTTTTTGAGTAGACTCAGCCTCGTATGTCCATGATTGCAAGAAGCCTTCAATAGTTTGGTACATATTTATCCCTCCTAGTTATGTTCGTTACATTCGTGAAAAAAAGATAGTTTCCTTTTGACCTTATAAGAATGAATAAAAAAGGAGACTTCCAAGAAGCTCCTTTTTAACTTTCTTCCAACTCTTTCTCACCAACCATAAGAAATAAGGTGCTCCAAGTACAGCAACATTCAAATTTGCGTAACGATAAAGAGTTGAATAATTGTTGAGCCGAGAGCTGAAATACCGATTTCTATTAAAGCAAGGACTGTTGAGCTAAATCCTAATTTCCATGAAAAAAGGACAATTTTAACTGCAAGTAGTCCGCCGATGAATACACCAATTGGATTGAAGTTTATATGTATATGCAGAATAGAGAAAAAGAATTTCGTTTGAGCAAGAAGGCGAAAGTACAAGCAAAAAGAGAGGAAATCGCATGTAATAATTACTAGAATGTATGGAATAAATCTGTGTTTATCCCCACTAGGTAAAGTATTTCTTTGCTATTTAGATAGGTGTTTTCTAACTCGGTGATTGTACTTAAAAGATTGAATGTAAAGGAAGTGATCAACATGTCTTCATGGAGCAATAATATAAATGGATATTGTGGGTGTAATAATCAAAATGGTGTACATGTTGATTCATGCTGTTTTAGTTGTGATGGGACAGTTCCTAAGCTGGGTCCAACAGGTCCGACGGGAGCAACAGGAGCAACGGGCCCAACAGGTGACACAGGCCCGACGGGAGCAACGGGCCCAACAGGTGACACAGGTCCAACGGGAGCGACGGGAATAACAGGTTCAATGGGTCCGACGGGAGCAACAGGAATAACAGGGGCAACAGGAGCGACGGGAATAACAGGGGCAACAGGAGCGACGGGAATAACAGGTTCAACGGGTCCAACGGGAGCGACGGGAATAACAGGGGCAACAGGTCCAACAGGAGCGACGGGAATAACAGGGGCAACAGGAGCGACGGGAATAACAGGGGCAACAGGTCCAACAGGAGCGACGGGAATAACGGGAGCAACGGGAATAACGGGTCCAACAGGAGCAACAGGTTCAACGGGTCCAACAGGAGCAACAGGTTCAACAGGTTCAACGGGAGTAACAGGAGCAACAGGAGACACGGGGGCAACTGGCACAAGTATAACGGCAACATACGCTTTTGCAAATAATACATCGGGAACAGCGATATCGGTACTTCTTGGTGGAACGAATGTCCCGCTTCCGAATAATCAAAATATTGGTCCAGGTATTACTGTTTCTGGGGGGAATACAGTATTTACGGCTGCAAATGCGGGGAATTATTATATTTCATATACGATTAATATAACGGCTTCATTATTAGTCAGTTCGCGGATTACAATTAATGGTGTACCTCTTGCTGGAACGATCAATTCTCCTGCGTTAGCAACTACATCATTTAGTGCAACAATTATTACGACTCTTGCGGCTGGAAGTGCCATTAGTTTGCAACTATTTGGTTTGTTAGCTGTTGCAACGTTATCAACAACTACACCAGGAGCTGTGTTAACGATAATAAGGTTAAGCTAAATAATAACTCTCTTATTCTTTTAAGATTAGGAGAGTTTATACATATAATAAGAAGTTAATGGAGTGAAGCATAGTTATACAAAAGTCAGAATATTATGATTGTAACGTTATGGCGACTATAATATAATGAAACCAACCATCATGAATGAACATTCATTTATTTTTATGTATTTGAAGGGGGAATGAAGGTGGAAAAACCATGGTTGAAAAGTTATCCAGAAGAAATTCCAAGTACGATTTCTTATGATATTCAGCCGCTTCATGGATATGTGGAACAGGTGGCTTCCCGTTATCCAGAAAAGAAAGCGCTTCACTTTTTAGGGAAGGATATTACATTTTCAGACTTCCACGATAAGGTGAAGAGGTTTGCAAATTATCTTCAAAAACTCGGTGTGGAAAAGGGGGATCGAGTTGCTATTATGTTGCCGAACTGTCCGCAATCTGTAATTGGTTATTATGGTACATTACTTGCGGGAGGTATCGTAGTACAAACAAATCCACTATATACAGAAAGAGAATTAGAATACCAGCTTCATGACTCGGGAGCAAAAGTAATTCTTTGTCTCGATTTAGTGTTTCCAAGAGTAACGAATGTTCAATCTGCTACAAAAATTGAACATATTATCGTAACTCGGATTGCGGACTTTTTACCCTTCCCTAAAAATTTACTTTATCCATTTGTACAAAAAAAGCAGGCAAATCTTGTTGTGAATGTGTCGGAAAGCGAAACGATTCATCTATGGAAATCAGTAGAACGAGAAAGTAATGTTAATGTTGAAGTGCCTTGTGATCCTGAAAATGATCTAGCCCTTTTACAGTACACAGGAGGAACAACTGGATTTCCGAAAGGCGTTATGTTGACGCATAAAAACCTTGTTTCGAACACTTTAATGGGAGCTCATTGGCTATATAATTGTAAAGAAGGGGAAGAAGTAATTCTTGGTGTCCTTCCGTTCTTTCATGTGTATGGGATGACAGCTGTAATGAATTTAAGTATTATGCAAGGATATAAAATGGTGCTGATTCCGAAGTTTGATATGAAAATGGTTTTTGAAGCGATAAAAAAACATAAAGTCACACTATTTCCAGGGGCACCGACCATTTATATTGCTCTATTAAATAGCCCCCTCTTAAAAGAATATGATATTTCTTCTATTCAAGCTTGTATTAGTGGATCTGCCCCGCTTCCTGTAGAAGTACAGGAAGAGTTTGAGAGAGTTACAGGTGGGAAATTGGTAGAAGGTTATGGATTAACGGAGTCGTCGCCAGTTACACATGGGAATTTTTTGTGGGAAAAACGCGTGCCAGGAAGTATTGGTGTGCCGTGGCCAGATACAGAGGCAAACATTATGTCACTTGAAACTGGAGAGGCTTTACCTCCGGGGGAAATTGGTGAAATTGTTGTAAAGGGTCCTCAAATTATGAAAGGGTATTGGAATAAGCCAGAAGAAACAGCAGCTGTATTACAAGACGGATGGCTTCATACAGGGGATGTTGGTTACATGGATGAAGATGGATTTTTCTATGTGAAAGACCGTAAGAAAGATATGATTGTTGCGAGTGGATTTAATGTGTATCCTCGCGAAGTAGAAGAAGTATTATATGAGCATGAAAAAGTGCAAGAAGTAGTGACGATTGGAGTTCCCGATCCGTACCGGGGAGAGACAGTTAAAGCATTTGTTGTGTTAAAGGAAGGTGCGGAGTGTTCTGAGGAAGAATTAAACCAGTTTGCGCGTAAATATTTAGCGGCTTATAAAGTGCCGAAAGTATATGAGTTTAGAGATGAACTGCCGAAAACGACAGTCGGAAAAATTTTACGCCGTGTCCTAATAGATGAAGAGAAAAGAAAAAATGAGGATGAGCAAACGGGCTAAGGCCCTTTCTTTTTGAAAAAATAGGATTGACACTTTTCTAAATAGTCAGTATTATAAGAATATGAATGACTATTCATTCAGTCATCTTCTTGAAGGGGACAGTAAAGTGAAGAAAAATAGACCGAAATACAATCAAATTATTGATGCGGCAGTCATTGTGATTGCGGAGAATGGGTACCACCAAGCGCAAGTTTCTAAAATAGCAAAGCAAGCTGGGGTAGCTGATGGCACGATTTATTTATATTTTAAAAATAAAGAAGATATATTAATATCCTTATTCCAAGAGAAGATGGGAGATTTTGTCGAAACAATTCGTCAAAAAACAGCAGGAATTGAAAGCGCTGTATCGAAGTTATTCATGTTGGTAGAAACGCACTTCTTGCTGTTATCACAAAATGATCCTCTTGCTATCGTTACGCAATTAGAGCTAAGACAGTCCAATCAAGACTTACGCCTGAAAATAAATGAAGTATTAAAAGGCTACTTACAAGTTATGGATGAGATTTTAGAGACAGGTATAAAGCAAGGTGAATTCCAAGCGGATTTAAATGTTCGCGTGGCAAGACAAATGATCTTTGGAACAGTAGATGAAGTTGTGACCAATTGGGTAATGAGCGATCATAAGTATGATCTGGTCGCACTTTCAAAAACGGTACATGGGCTACTTATTGCAGCTTGTGGTTATCGTCAATAATGGGAGGGATCATGTTGAAATTCCTATCTGTAAGAGTTGAAGATCATATCGCGGTGGCGACGTTAAATCATGCGCCGGCAAACGCGATGTCTTCACAAGTTATGCATGACGTTACTGAATTAATTGATCAAGTGGAGAAGGATGATAACATTCGTGTTGTTGTTATTCACGGTGAAGGGCGCTTCTTCTCGGCGGGAGCAGATATTAAAGAATTTACATCTGTTATTGAAGCGAAGCAAGCGACAGAATTAGCGCAGCTTGGACAAGTTACGTTTGAGCGTGTTGAAAAATGTTCAAAACCAGTTATCGCGGCAATTCATGGAGCGGCACTTGGCGGCGGCCTTGAGTTTGCTATGTCTTGCCACATGCGCTTTGCAACTGAAAGTGCAAAACTTGGTTTACCTGAATTAACACTTGGATTAATACCTGGATTTGCAGGTACACAGCGATTACCACGTTATGTTGGGAAAGCGAAAGCTTGTGAAATGATGTTAACAAGTACACCGATTACTGGTGCAGAAGCATTAAAATGGGGGCTTGTTAACGGAGTTTTTGCTGAAGAAACATTTTTAGATGATACGCTTAAAGTTGCAAAACAGATTGCTGGAAAAAGCCCAGCGACGACTCGTGCTGTACTAGAGTTATTGCAAACGACGAAATCGTCTCATTATTATGAAGGTGTACAACGCGAAGCTCAAATCTTTGGTGAAGTATTTACGGGTGAAGATGGAAGAGAAGGTGTAGCAGCGTTTTTAGAAAAACGTAAGCCTTCATTTAGTGGCAGGTAGTTCAATTATTTTTTTAATATAAATTAACAGAAAATTAAAATTGATAGAATCTTTCTGAAAAACAAGGGGGTAAATGGAATGAACATCTACGTACTCATGAAACGAACATTTGATACAGAAGAAAAAATCGTAATTAAAAACGGTGCAATTTACGATGGCGAAGCGGAATTCATCATCAACCCTTACGACGAATATGCGATTGAAGAAGCAATTCAAGTAAGAGACGCACAAGGTGGCGAAGTTACTGTTGTAACAGTCGGTGGCGAAGATAGTGAGAAAGAACTTCGTACGGCATTAGCGATGGGCTGCGATAAAGCTGTATTAATTAATATTGAAGATGATGTGGAAAATGGTGACCAGTTCACGACAGCAAAAGTACTTGCTGAATATTTAAAAGATAAAGATGTAGATTTAATTTTAGGCGGGAACGTTGCAATTGATGGTGCATCTGGACAAGTTGGTCCACGCGTAGCAGAAGCGTTAAATATTCCGTACGTAACGACAATTACAAAACTTGAAATTGACGGTACAAACGTGAAGATTGAGCGTGATGTTGAAGGTGATACGGAAGTGATTGAAACTTCATTACCAGTTTTAGTAACAGCACAACAAGGTTTAAATGAACCTCGTTATCCATCGCTTCCAGGTATTATGAAAGCGAAGAAAAAGCCACTAGAAGAAGTAGAATTAGATGATTTAGATTTAGAAGAAGATGATGTGGAAGCAAAGACAAAAACAATTGAAATCTATTTGCCTCCTAAGAAAGATGCAGGAAAAGTGTTACAAGGCGAGCTGCAAGATCAAGTAAAAGAACTTGTATCGTTGCTCCATACAGAAGCGAAAGTAATCTAATAAAATACGAAATTATATATGCAGGAGGGAAAATCTATGGCTCGTAAAGTATTAGTAATGGGTGAGGTTCGTGATGGATCGCTACGTAACGTTTCGTTTGAAGCGGTAGCAGCAGCAAAAACAATTGCAGAAGGCGGTGAAGTAGTAGGTCTTCTAGTTGGAGACAGCGTTGCCTCTTTTGCAAATGAATTGATTCATTACGGTGCAGATCGCGTTGTGACAGTTGAAAATGATAAATTAAAATCATATACATCTGATGGTTATGCACAAGCATTTTCAGCTGTATATGCTGAAGAAAAGCCAGAAGGTATTGTATTTGGACATACAGCACTGGGTAAAGATTTATCACCAAAATTAGCAGCGAAGCTTGAAGCTGGTCTAGTTTCTGACGTAACTGCTTTAGATGTTGAAGGTGGAAATGTTATCTTTACTCGTCCAATTTACTCTGGTAAAGCGTTTGAGAAGAAGATTGTAACAGACGGTATCTTATTTGCGACAGTGCGTCCAAATAACATTGCGACGCTTGAAAAAGATGAATCTCGCAGTGGTGACGTGTCTTCTATTACAGTAGATGTGAAAGATTTACGTACAATTATTCAAGATGTCGTCCGTAAGACGGCAGAAGGTGTTGACCTTTCTGAAGCGAAAGTTATTATCGCTGGTGGACGCGGTGTGAAGAGTGAAGAAGGATTCAAGCCATTAAAAGAGTTAGCTGACGTATTAGGCGGCGCTGTTGGAGCATCTCGTGGTGCTTGTGACGCTGAGTATTGCGATTACTCATTACAAATTGGTCAAACTGGTAAAGTTGTTACGCCAGACTTATACATTGCATGCGGTATTTCTGGTGCGATTCAGCATTTAGCTGGTATGTCTAACTCAAAAATAATCGTTGCGATTAATAAAGACCCAGAAGCAAGTATCTTCAAAGTAGCTGACTATGGTATTGTTGGCGATCTATTTGAAGTCTTACCTCTTTTAACAGAAGAGTTTAAAAAGTTAAAAGTACATTCATGATTTGAGTACCCTTGAGTTCCAAGTGAAGTACCCCTATATATAGAAAAGGTGAGAGATCCCCTGTCTCTCATCTTTTTAGTATTTAATCCGTATTTTTATATAGTATAAAGGAACACTTTTTTGTTACAATACATAACGATACATATTATTCGCCACGTATATAAGTTAATGATATACTCTTGGTAGAATATACTTGAAGGAGGAAATAAAATGGCAATTGTAAATGCAAATGACCAAAGCTTCGCAGCTGAAACTAGCGAAGGTGTTGTATTATTAGATTTCTGGGCACCTTGGTGTGGACCTTGTAAAATGATCGCTCCTGTATTAGAGGAAATTGATGCAGAATTAGGCGAAAAAGTAAAAGTAGTAAAAGTAGACGTGGATGAAAACCAAGAAACTGCTCGTCAATTCGAAGTAATGAGCATTCCAGCTCTTTTCGTATTAAAAGACGGTAAAGTAGTTGATCAAGCGTTAGGTTACAAACCGAAAGAAGCGTTAGTAGAATTAGTTTCTAAACACTTCTAAAATAAAGGGCTACCATTTGGTAGCCTTTTTTATTTTCCTTTTTTACACCTTTCCGTTACAATAAAAGAACGTATGTTGGGTGTTTTGGCATAGTATGTTTTCATGTGAAAATAAAGATGCTAAGCATGTAGAAATGGAGGGTAACGAGTGCACGAACATTTAAAAGAAAAATTGGCTATTTTACCAGATCAACCTGGTTGTTACTTAATGAAAGATAAGCAAGGAACGGTTATATATGTCGGAAAGGCAAAAGTGCTTAAAAATCGTGTGCGCTCGTACTTTACTGGTTCGCATGATGGAAAAACACTGCGGCTTGTAGGAGAAATTGTAGATTTTGAATATATTGTAACCTCCTCGAATCTAGAGGCTCTCATTTTAGAGTTAAACTTAATAAAAAAACATGATCCAAAATATAATATTCAATTAAAAGATGATAAAACATATCCTTTTATTAAAATTACAGCTGAGAAACAGCCGCGATTACTTATTACGCGAAATGTAAAAAAGGATAAGGGAAAGTATTTTGGTCCTTATCCGAATGCACAATCAGCTCATGAAACGAAAAAACTGCTAGATCGTATGTATCCGCTTCGTAAGTGCTCAAATATGCCAGATAAAGTTTGTTTATATTATCATATGGGTCAATGTTTAGCACCTTGTGTGAAAGAAGTGACGGAAGAACAAAACAAAGAAATTGTAGATGAAATTATTAAGTTTCTAAATGGTGGGCATAAAGAAGTTCGTTCAGAATTAGAAACAAAGATGTATGAAGCTTCAGAGAAACTAGAATTTGAACGCGCAAAAGAGTTGCGGGATCAAATTGCGCATATTGATGCGATTATGGAAAAACAAAAGATGATTATGAGTGACTTAGTGGATCGTGATGTGTTTGGGTATGCAGTTGATAAAGGATGGATGTGTGTTCAAGTTTTCTTCGTTCGAAAAGGAAAGCTAATTGAACGTGATGTTTCTATGTTTCCAATCTACGATGAACCAGAAGAGGGATTTTTAACGTTTATCGGTCAATTTTATGAGAACAGCAGTCATTTTAAGCCGAAGGAAATTGTCGTTCCAGGAAGTATAGACTCAGAGTTAGTAGAGCGCTTTTTAGAAGTTGAAGCGACACAGCCGAAACGTGGTAAGAAAAAAGATCTTGTAGAATTAGCAAATAAAAATGCGAAGATTGCTCTTGAAGAGAAATTCTACTTAATTGAACGTGATGAAGAGCGAACGATTAAGGCGGTAGATCATTTAGGGAAGCAGCTCGGGATTGAAACACCTTATCGTATTGAGGCGTTTGATAACTCAAATATTCAAGGGACAAATCCTGTTTCTGCAATGATTGCTTTTATCGATGGGAAACCAGCTAAAAAAGAATATAGGAAATATAAAATTAAAACGGTTCAAGGACCAGATGATTATGAGTCTATGAGAGAAGTTGTGAGACGCCGTTATACAAGGGCGCTGAAAGAGAGTTTGCCTTTACCAGATTTAATCATTATTGATGGTGGAAAAGGGCATCTGGCAGCTGTAAGTGATGTTCTAGAAAACGAACTCGGTTTATATATTCCGATGGCAGGGCTTGTAAAAGATGACAAACATAAAACTTCCCATTTAATTATTGGAGATCCACCTGAACCTGTGATGCTTGAGCGAAATAGCCAAGAATTTTATTTATTGCAGCGCATTCAAGATGAAGTGCATCGATTTGCGATTACATTCCATCGTCAATTACACGGGAAATCTGTCATTCAATCCGCACTGGATGATATTCCTGGAATTGGAGATAAACGAAAAAAGATATTGTTGAAACATTTTGGGTCGCTAAAAAAGATGAAAGAAGCTTCTGTAACGGAATTTGTCGAAGCGGGTATGCCGAAAAATGTCGCAGAGACGATTTATACTTATTTAGCGGATAAGAAGACGTTGTAGTTTACAACGTCTTCTATTTTCTGGTATAATTTCTGAAGATTTAAAATAAACATAACTGAATGAAAATACAAAAAAGTCAACTAAACTTATATGTCTAGTTGACTGTAGGTAATGCTACACTTCAATGAGATCTTTTATATCCCATTTCACAAGAAATGTAATAGAGTCTGAACGTTTTTTCTTTTCTTCATAGGACTCTGCAACTACGTTTCGTTGCTTTTGAATTTGTTCAGCGATGAATCCAGCTTCTAATTGATAAGAAGAATGTCTGTTTTGTTTTTGACGTTCAGCGATGAGTGTGCCTTTAAGTTGGAACTGCATTTCACGACGCTTATGTTCAATAATGCTTAAAGTGCCCCAGCCAGCTTTTTCAAAGAACTGAATGACTTCTTCAATTGTTTCTAGTGGATATTTTCTTGCAAGGTTTCTACCAGACCAGTATAAAATACCATCTAAATCGTTACCGATTAAATCAGGTAGTAATTCTTCACGTAGCAATTCATAAGCGAAGGCGTTCAATGAAACATCTTCTAAAGATGTTGTATCGATTGTATTTTTACTCACAATATTCCCCTCTTTCTATAGGGATTATTATATAACATTTCTCATTTATAAAAACAGATTTTTCTTTGGGAAAATCTGAATATATAAGAAGGGAAAAAGAATTGGCAAATTATATGCAAATTATGTATACGTTTTCTTGACGCTTCGACAAAAATAGGGGTAAAATGAACTTGTTATCAAATTATGCTGAAATATTTCGAATAATTTTTTCAGTTTTTCTTATGCCAATAGTGAAAAAACATTATTGTTGTAAATTAATCTGAAAACAGCAGTCAAACATTCAAGGGGGTAATGGGGACATGAAAGGCCGCGAGTATACGTTTCGTAAGTGGCACTCATTAATGGGGGTCATCCCGGTTGGTGTCTTTTTGACGCAACATTTAATTGTAAACAACTTTGCAACAAGAGGAGCAGAGGCTTTTAACAAAGCTGCAGGCTTTATGGAGCTCCTTCCATTCCGGTATGCGCTAGAGATTTTCATCATCTTTTTACCGATACTGTACCATGCTATATATGGCTTATATATTGCATTTACAGCTAAGAACAATGCGGTTTCTTACGGTTATTTCCGTAACTGGATGTTCGTCTTCCAAAGAATTTCAGGTATCGTTACACTGATTTTCATTTCTTGGCACGTCTGGGAAACTCGTATTCAAGCAATGCTAGGTAAAGAGGTAAACTATGATATGATGGCAGATATTTTAAACAATCCAGCTATGTTTGCATTCTACTTAGTTGGTGTTGTTTCAACAATTTTCCACTTTGCAAATGGACTATGGACATTCTGCATAAGCTGGGGAATTACAGTATCTCCACGTTCACAAAGAATCTCTACTTATGTAACATTAGCTATTTTCTTAGGTCTATCTTATGTAGGTGTGAGTGCATTATTAGCGTTCATCGATCCACAGCTAGCAAACCAGTAAGGAGTGGGAGAGCATGAAAGGGAAACTTATAGTAGTCGGCGGTGGCTTGGCCGGCTTAATGGCAACGATTAAAGCGGCGGAAGCAGGAGTAAATGTTGAACTATTTTCTTTAGTACCAGTAAAACGTTCACATTCTGTATGTGCCCAAGGTGGAATTAACGGTGCCGTAAATACGAAAGGTGAAGGGGATTCTCCATGGATCCACTTTGACGATACAATTTATGGTGGGGACTTCTTAGCGAACCAACCGCCAGTTAAAGCAATGTGTGAAGCAGCACCTGGTATCATTCATTTAATGGACCGTATGGGTGTTATGTTCAACCGTACGGAAGAAGGACTTCTTGATTTCCGTCGTTTTGGTGGAACACAACATCACCGTACAGCATTTGCTGGTGCAACAACTGGACAGCAATTACTATACGCATTAGATGAGCAAGTACGTCGTCACGAAGTAGCAGGACTTGTAACGAAATATGAAGGTTGGGATTTCTTACGAGCTGTTGTTGATGACGAAGGTGTGTGCCGAGGAATCGTTGCACAAGACTTACAAACAATGGAGATTAAAAGTTTCCAAGCTGATGCCGTGATTATGGCAACAGGGGGCCCTGGTATCATCTTTGGGAAATCAACTAACTCTATTATTAATACAGGTACAGCAGCTTCTGCTGTATATCAACAAGGCGCATATTATGCAAACGGCGAGTTCATTCAAATTCATCCAACGGCAATTCCTGGAGACGATAAATTACGTCTTATGAGTGAATCGGCACGTGGTGAAGGTGGCCGTGTTTGGACATATAAAGATGGTAAACCATGGTACTTCCTAGAAGAAAAATATCCGGCTTACGGAAACCTTGTACCTCGTGATATTGCAACGCGTGAAATCTTTGACGTTTGCGTAGAGCAAAAACTAGGTATTAACGGTGAAAACATGGTGTACTTAGATCTTTCTCATAAAGATCCGAAAGAACTAGATATTAAACTTGGTGGAATTATTGAAATCTATGAGAAGTTTACAGGTGATGATCCTCGTAAACTACCAATGAAAATCTTCCCAGCAGTTCACTATTCAATGGGCGGACTATGGGTTGATTATAAGCAGATGACAAGTATTCCAGGTTTATTTGCAGCAGGTGAGTGTGATTATTCTATGCACGGTGGTAACCGTCTAGGTGCGAACTCACTATTATCAGCAATTTACGGTGGTATGGTAGCAGGACCGAACGCGATTGAGTATATGAAAGGTCTTTCTAAATCGTCTGATGCTGTTTCATCTACTGTATATGAGCAAAATGAATTAATCGAAACAGAGAAATTTAACAATATTTTAACGCTTGATGGTAACGAAAATGCATATGTTCTTCATAAAGAGCTTGGAGAATGGATGACAGATAACGTTACAGTAGTTCGTGAAAATAAAAAGCTACTAGAAACTGATGCGAAAATTGAAGAGTTAATGGCGCGTTACAAACGCATTAACATTAATGATACAGCGAGATGGAGTAACCAAGGTGCTTCATTTACACGCCAACTTGCAAATATGTTTGAGTTAGCACGTGTTATTACAATTGGCGCATATAACCGTAATGAGAGCCGCGGGGCGCATTACAAACCTGAATTCCCAAATCGTGATGATGCAAACTTCTTAAAAACTACGATGGCGAAATTTGAAGGAGAAGGAAATGCACCAGCATTCCATTACGAAGAAGTGGATGTTTCATTAATTAAACCACGTAAACGTGACTATTCCTCAAAACATGATGTAGCTGCTAAGGGTGAAGAGAAGGGGGATAAGCAACATGTCTGAGAAAACAATCCGCCTCATCATTACGAGACAAGATGGACCAGACGCTCAAGCGTTTGACCAAGAGTTTGAAATTCCATATCGTCCAAATATGAACATTATTTCGGCACTGATGGAAATTCGTCGTAATCCTGTTGATTCAAAAGGAAACCAAACGACTCCGATTGCATGGGATATGAACTGTTTAGAAGAAGTATGTGGCGCATGTTCGATGGTGATTAACGGAAAACCACGTCAATCATGTACAGCTCTTATTGATCAGTTAGAACAACCAATTCGCTTAAAGCCGATGAAGACATTCCCAGTTGTACGTGACTTACAAGTTGACCGTAGTCGCATGTTTAACGCTCTAAAACGCGTTAAAGCTTGGATTCCAATTGATGGTACGTATGACTTAGGACCAGGACCAAGAATGCCTGAGAAGAAACGTCAATGGGCTTATGAGCTTTCAAAATGTATGACATGTGGTGTTTGCTTAGAATCATGTCCAAACGTAAATAGTAAATCTGACTTTATTGGACCAGCACCGTTATCACAAGCTCGTTTATTCAACTCACATCCAACGGGTGAAATGCATAAAGCAGATCGCTTACGTGCAATTATGGGAGATGGAGGACTTGCAAACTGTGGTAACTCTCAAAACTGTGTGCAATCATGTCCGAAGGGTATTCCATTAACAACTTCAATTGCGGCATTAAACCGTGATACAACAATTCAATCGTTTAAAGATTTCTTTGGTAGCGACAATAACTATTAATAAATAATGCCTCTTCATGTTGAAGAGGCATTATTTATAACTTTATTTTTCTGTTTATTCCGTTTATTTTGAGGGCGAAAAGGAGAGGAAACAATGAAGAGGATTTCTTATATTGAAGACTTTGAGCGATGGGAAAGTGATTTTTCATTTTACAATCCTGTAAAAGTTCGTTTTGGTGAAGTAGATATGTTTGGGCATGTAAATAATGTCGTTGCCTTTAGCTATTTTGAAGAAGCACGTATCGCATTGTTTAAAGAACTTGGATTTATGCAAGAATGGACGCATGAATCTTCAGAAACGATGATCGTTGTGGCAGATTTACAATGTAATTTTATTAAGCAAATATATTTTGATGAACAGTTGAAGGTGTATGTAAAAGCGGGATCGGTTGGGAATTCTTCTTTAGATTTGCATTACATGGTGAAGAATGCAGAAGGAGAAGCTTGTTTAGTCGGCCGTGGAATGATGGTTCAAGCATCGAAAAAAACGGGAAAAGGCGAACCGTGGCCTGAAGAATGGAAGAAAAAATTACTACAATGAAAGACAAAAAATAAGAGAGCAATTTGCTCTCTTATTTTTTGTCTTTCATTGCTTCTTCTAATGTTAAATGATGTTTATATATGTATGTAGCGTATGGATTACCAACGTAGCGCAAATGCCACGGTTCATATGAATATTCTGTTGTTTCTGTTTTATCTTCTAAATAACGAATTACAAAGCCAAATTCATGGGCATGTTTTGCAACCCATTTTCCTTCGGCTGTCTCTCCAAAAATAGGCTCTAATTGGAATTTAGCAGATTTTGAACTAATATCCATTGCTAAACCAGTTTGATGTTCACTCGTACCAGGAATGGCACTTACTGAATCAGCTTCAGCTTTTCCTTGGCGTCTAACGTATGTATCATGTAATGATTTTTGGCGTTTGTATGAACGATAACCAGATACAGCTGTAAGTTCAAGTCCTTCTTTCTTTGCCGCTTCAAACATATTTTCAAGCGCATCTGCAGCATCTTTACGCAGCAATGTTTTTTCTTTATCTTTTGGACTAGTAAATGGTACGTTTGGTCTTGTTAAGTCTTCAGGTATGTATCCGTCTGGTAGTTTTCGATGTTTATTCACTAAGACAAGATTAGACTCTGGATTTGTTACAACGGAAAAATCATTTTCTAGCTTCTTTGCAGTATGATCAGCTTTTGGAAAAGCAGGAATCTCTTCTTTTTGGTGATTACTATGCTGTTGACTTTCGACAGCTTTCGCCTCATTTTGTAGTGGTGATTTAGAACTAAAGTAAGCGAAAGAAGTGATACCGATTACAATAGTAGTGGCAGAAATAATGATTATCTTTTTCATGATACCTTGTAATCACAGTCCTTTCTTAATAAAATATGTATCGTTTTTTATTATAAGTCTAGTTTACTGAAAAAGAAATATAAGAGTCGTAACGTAATAGAAATGCAAAGAAAATGTCAGAAAATGTGTGAAATTGTAGTATTTTTTCATATAATTCATTTCTTATCTTTCATGAAATTCATTTTTTATGTAATATATATACATAAGAAGATGTAACGATTATCGAGAATGAAGAACTTCTTGTATAGACTAGGAGTGAATGGGAATGGATTTTGCAACAATTATTGGGCTCATTTTAGGATTTGTAGCGGTAGTAGTAGGGATGGTCGTCAAGGGCGCTGACATAACAGCCTTATTGAATCCTGCCGCAGCATTAATTATTTTTATCGGTACATTTGCTGCAGTATGTATAGCATTTCCGATGAATCAACTAAAAAGGGTTCCAAAATTATTTAAAGTTCTTTTTGGTTCAAATAAAAAGGATTTAAGTTATGAACAGTTGCTAGAATTATTTGTTCATTGGACATCAGAAAGTAGAAAATACGGTATTTTGTCTTTAGAGCAACAATTGGACAAAATTCAAGATGAATTTCTTTTGCGTGGTATGAAATTTGTGATTGATGGCGTATCCGCAGAAGATCTAGAACAGATTTTAGAAGCTGAATTAGAAGCAATTGAAGAAAGGCATGCAAAAGGGGCGGCAATTTTTTCTCAAGCTGGTACATATGCACCGACATTAGGGGTTTTAGGTGCTGTTATTGGTCTTGTAGCTGCACTTGGCAATTTAACTGATATTGAAAAGTTAGGTCACGCTATTTCGGGTGCTTTTATTGCAACGATTTTTGGTATTTTTTCAGGCTATGTATTATGGCATCCATTTGCAAACAAACTAAAGCAAAAATCTGCAGCTGAATTAGAGAAAAAACGTTTAATTATTGATTGTTTATTAATGTTACAAGAGGGTACATATCCATTTATTATGAAGAACCGCATTTTAGGTGCACTTTCTGCAACTGAGCGTAAAAAGCTAGAAAAAGGAGCAGAAAAAAATGCGGAGTAAAAAAAATAGAAGAGGCAAAAAGAAAAAACACGAAGAACATATCGATGAAACTTGGTTAATCCCTTATTCTGATATGTTAACGTTGTTATTTGCATTGTTCATCGTTTTATTTGCGATGAGTAGTATAGATGCTGCGAAGTTCAAACAGATGGCAGTAGCATTTCGAAGCGAATTAGCAGGTGGAACAGGAAATAAAGAGTTTTTAAGTGATCAGAAGCCAAATGATGAAAAGGAATTATCAGCAAGTAGCCTTGAGGCAGAACAAGCAAAAAAACAAGAAGAAGCTAGAGAAAAAGAAAAAAAAGAAATGGATGAATTGAAAGCATTACAAAAAAAGATTGATCAATATATTAATGAGAAACAATTATCCTCTTCTTTTCAAACTAAATTAACAGAAAAGGGATTAATGGTGACAATATTAGAGAATGTGCTGTTTGATTCGGGGAAAGCAGATGTGAAGTTAGAATCACTAGGGATTGCAAAAGAGATGTCTAGCTTACTTGTTTCAGCGTCACCTCGTGAGATTACAGTATCTGGTCATACGGATAATGTCCCTATTGCCAATGCGCAGTTTGCATCGAACTGGGAATTAAGTACGCAGCGTGCAGTTAATTTTATGCAAGTATTACTCCAAAATAAAGAATTACAACCAGAAAAATTTAGTGCCATTGGTTACGGAGAATACCGTTCAATTGCTCCAAACGATACACAAGAAGGAAAGGCAAAGAATAGGCGTGTGGAAGTGTTTATCTTGCCTTTAACAGAGAAGGGAAAATAAAGAGGATGGCGAATGCCATCCTCTTTATTTTGCATCAAATGATTTTAAGTTGTCGCGACGGATTTTATCTTTTTCTGCATCTGATTTTTTGAAATCATAATCATATAAAGCGCCTTCCCAATCGCCATACATTGGATTCGGGAAAATAATAAATTTCTCACCAAATTGTGCTTTCGAATCTGATACTGCTTGATTGCGGTCTTTTACAGACTTTCCATCAAAACCAGTGAAATCAGATAAGTTATCACCGAAGAATAAGACGATATCATGTGTTTGCGAAACGAGTTCACGGCGTTTTTCTTTTCCTTTTTCTTTCGGATCTTGTAGTAATATATGTTCTTTCGTTGCTTGAGGAGCACCTACACGCTCAAGATTTTTAATTGTTGCATCTAGTTGGTTCGTTTTACGATTTGAGATGTAATAAATATCTACACCTTTAGACTCCGTATATTTTAAGAAATCAATTGCGCCTGGAAGGGCTTCAGCTTCAGCCTTATTAATCCAATCATCCCATTTGTAAGGATAGCCTTTTCCTGTTTTTACGCTCATTGCTTGATGAGGGCTGTTGTCTAAAACAGTTTCGTCTAAATCAAGTACGATAGCAGGCTTTTTCTCTGTCCCTTTTGCAAGAGCTGCATCAAGCTTCAATTGACCGATATTGTACCCTTGGTAGTAAAGTGCTTTCGTTTCACTGGCTGTTTGATACCATAAATCAGCCATTAATTGCTGTTCTGTTAATTTTACTTTTTCTTCTTTTGCCACTGTTTTCTCTGGTGTTCCTGAACATGCTACAAGCGATGTAGATAGAACCGCTACAGATAATAAAGTGGTAATACCCCTCTTCATCTTCATATGTATCCTCCTTGATGTTAGAAAATCATCTTATATTATATATTAAAATATAAAAATTTTTTTATGAACATTTGCATATTGTCTTTTGTATATATAGTAGTATGTCCTATATTAGAAAGATGAGAAAAATGATGGAAATCATTTTGACAACTTTTATTGTCGGAATGACAATTATAATTGACAAATGACATTATATTATTTACAATTTTAACTAAATAGAACAAATGATGGATTAAGGAGATGTTACATACTAAGAGGATGAAGTGTAGTGCTATATTTTATCCTGAATAAACATAGTCTTTGAGAGAGAGTATGAATGATATTAAAGGGGAGGCTTTATACTTTGAGTTTACAAATTCAGAACTTAACGAAACTATTTGGGGAATCAAAAGCAGTGAACGGTTTGCAAATTTCGTTACCAAAAGGTGAAGTGCTAGGATTACTTGGACGAAATGGTGCAGGAAAAACAACGACAATCAAAATGCTTCTCGGATTATTAACGCCTAATGAAGGATCTATTACATGGGATGGAAAATCATTTGGGACTAGTGGGGTAACGATTGGGTATTTACCAGAAGAAAGAGGTTTATATACAAAAAGTAGAGTAATAGACCAGTTGCGATATTTTGGTAGATTAGAAGGAATGTCGAAAAAAGAAGTAGATCTTGCTATTGATCACTGGTTAGAGCGATTAGCAATACCGGAATATAAATTTAAAACGGCAGGAGAGCTTTCAAAAGGAAATCAGCAAAAAATCCAATTAATTGCTGCTCTTCTTCATAATCCTGAACTTCTCATTTTAGATGAACCATTTAGTGGATTGGATCCAGTTAATGCTGGAATGTTAGCTAGCATTATTGAAGAACAAGTACAGAGCGGAAAGACCATTATTTTATCTAGTCATCGTATGGAACAAGTAGAGGCTTTTTGCCAACATGTATGTATTTTGAAAAAAGGCGAAGCAGTCGTAAAAGGCCAGTTAAGTGATATTAAAAAAGAGTACGGTTTCCGTAATTTAACGATTGAAGATACAGAAGAGAATGCGAAGGGATTAGAAGCTATTCATGTATCCTATGAAAAACAACAAGGTCTTCTTTATGTGCAAGTACAAGATGATGCAGAAGCTCTAAAGATTTTACAACAGTTGCAAGAACAAGGTGTTACCTTACGACAATTTAAAATGTTAGAGCCGACGTTAAACGAAATCTTTGTAGAGAGGGCGAAATAACGATGCGTAAATTTTCTCACGTATTTTCATTTTATTTTAGGGAAGCGTTTTTATCTAAAAAATCATTAATCATGAGCGCGGTTTTATTTTTAATTGTTTTTGGGATTTTTGCGTTCAATCATTTTACTTCAAGTAATGATAAAAATAAGGATAAAGATAAAATTGCAGTTGTGACAGAGAGTTCTACATATAAAATACAAAAAGAAGAGTTAACTAAGTTATTACCATCAGCTAAATTAACAATTGGTTCAAAAGAAGATTTCAATAAACTGCATAAACAAGTAGAAGAAGGCGAGTTAGACGGTTTGTTTCATGTAACTGAAAAGAATGGAGTTCCAGAAGTAACGTATATGTTTAATGGGTTCGCTAGTGAAACAAATTCTACAATTATAGCTAGTTATTTAAAGGGAAAATATATGGCGGTAACAGTTGCTAAACATAATGTTTCACCAGAAATTGCACAACAATTACAAACGGACATTTCCGTGAAACAAGAAGCAATAAAAGATCGTTCTGCCTCTGCCGGAATTGCATATTTCTTCATATTCGCTTTATATATGTTTATTGTTGCGTTCGGAAGCACAATTGCGATGAATATTGCTTCTGAAAAAGCTTCTCGCGTTATGGAAGTTATGATTCCGAAAGTAAAACCTCTTACGATGATGTATGCAAAAATTTTAGCGGTTGTTTCAACGGCGTTATTACAACTTGTCATATTGGCATGTGGTTATTTAGTTCCTTATTTACTAGGGTGGGTAGATTTAGAAAATGGTTCATTATTTGGCGTAATTGATGTTACAAAGTTAGATGCAAAAATAATCGGTATGTTCCTAATTTATTTTGTTACAGGATATTTCCTGTATGCGATGATGTATGCAGCTGCTGGTGCGGTTGTTTCTAAGACGGAGGATTTGCAAGGTGTAATGCTACCGATTTCAATTTTAATAATTGCAGCATTCTTTATAAGTCTTAAATCGTTAGGTGACCCAAATAGTACTATCGTTGTTGTAAGTTCTTACGTTCCATTCTTTACCCCGATGGTTACATTCTCACGCTTTGTAGCTGGTGAAACTGGTATGTTAGAAATTATGATAACATTGGCGGGGCTTTTAGCGACAATCGGTATTTTAAGTGCTGTTACAAGCCGCATTTACGTAAACGGTGTAATGAATTACTCAGATAAAGTGAAATTTAAAGATTTAGCGAAGTTTATAAAGCGTCAATAATGAGAGAAAAGTATGATTTCCTATTGGAATCATGCTTTTTCTTTATGTATAAATTAAAAATAGTATATAATAATAAGAGTCGTCTTTTAATAGAATGAATACAAAGGAGGGTGTGCAGATGGGGATTAGTAGTCGTTTTACAGTAGGTGTTCATATGTTAACGTTACTTGCGATAGATCGAAACTCTCGCTGTACCTCTGAATGGATTGCTGGTAGTGTGAATACAAATCCAGTTGTGATTCGTCGCATTACAGGAATGTTGAAGAGAGCAGGACTTGTTGATGTACAAGCTGGTAAAGGTGGTACGACACTTGCTCGTGATTTAGAAGAAATTACATTACTTGATGTATATAAAGCAGTGGAAGTTGTAGAAGAAGGACAACTATTTTCCTTCCATGAAAATCCCAACATTGAATGTCCAGTAGGAGCTAATATTCAATCAGTATTAGAAATTATTTTAATGCAAGCGCAAGAAGCGATGGAAAACGTACTTGCAAATGTAACGGTAGATCAATTAGTTACAAACTTAAAGTCTAAAATGAAAGAGTAAAAAAGCGAGCAACCTCATAATGAGGGCTCGCCTTTTTTTTATTCAGAAATATTGAAAATTTTATTTTTCAGTATTTAAAATGAATTTACCAACAATAGCTGCTACGATACCACCAAGAATTGGTGCTACGATGAATACCCATAGTTGAGAAAGTGCTTCTCCGCCAGCGAATAGAGCTGGTGCGATACTACGAGCTGGGTTAACAGAAGTTCCAGTTAACGGAATTCCTAATAAGTGAACTAAAACTAATGTGAAACCAATTACTAATCCTGCTAGAGAAGAACTTCCTTTTTTACCTGTTACAGCAACGATAACTAAAATGAATACGAAAGTTAAAATAAATTCAACTAGAAATGCTCCAGATAAACCAAGAGTTCCAAAACCATTTTGTCCTAAATTATCTAACGGTGTTTTAGCAGAGCGTAAAATCGTTACTAACGTTGCAGTTCCTAATAAACCACCTAAAATTTGAGCTAATACATAATAACAAAGTTCCATAGCGTTCATTCTTTTGTTGATGAACATAGCTACTGATACTGCTGGGTTAATGTGACATCCAGAAATTGTTCCGATGCTATATGCCATAGCCACAATAGATAGACCGAAAGCCATAGCGATTCCTAATGTTCCAATTCCTTCAATTCCGCCGCCAATGACAGCTACTCCAGTTCCGAATAATACAAGTACAAATGTACCAATAAATTCAGCGATTGCTTTTTTTAACATAATTTACCTCCTAATATTGCGCATGAAACGTATTATAACATAGGTTTTAGTATAAACAGCTAATGAAATACTATTCTGATAAGGCGAAATAGGGGGACAATAAAAAAAGAGTATAGTTCTTTGTTAGAGAACTATACTCTTTTTTATGCAGTTTTTTTCTGCTTAACGACTGGAGCAGAACGGTTTAAAACGCTATTTGCAACCATTCCTAACATAATAATAATCATTCCAAGCAGGGAAAGACCACCAGGAAATGAACCATTCAAGAAAACAATTTCGCCAAGCACGGTAAAGACCATCGTTCCAGCTTGCGTTGCTTCAACAGCTCCAAGTAGAGAGAGGTTATCTTTGGCTAAGTCAGTAGCAAAGAAAAATGTCATCGTCGCAATCACGCCAGAACATAAGGCTAACAAAAATCCTTGCAACATTTGGCTGGATGTTGGAATACCGGTAGTAGAAAATCCATATATACCAAGTAAAATTGTTATAGGGAGACTTCCTATTGCCATTCCTAATACACGTTGGAACGTATCAAGACGTCCGCCAACAAGTTCCATCATTTTTCGGTTGCCGAATGGATATAAGAAGGCTGCTACTACGACAGGTAAAAAACCTGAAATGAACTGAGTCATTGTAATATGACCTGCTGCAGTCGCTTGCATACAAATTACACCAAGTAAAATAAATAATGCGACATATAAACTACGAAGTGGAATTTTTCCGCGTACAAGTTTTGTGCCTGATTTCGTTTCTAATTTAACGAAGAATAATGGTGATAAAAGTAAACCTGCTAATATAGTAACTTGCCAAGTTCCAGCAACGAGCCAAGCTGGAGAAAAGACAGCTGCGAAACTTAATAAAGAATAGAAACCAATACCAGCAACGGAACCCCATCCGATCCACGCTAATGGATGTTTCTTTAATTCTTCCCATAAACCCCTTAAGTTTTTGCGAAATAAAACGATAAGGAATAAAATAGGGAGAGCAAATAAAAAACGGAAGGAAGCTGTCCAGGCCCAGCTCGTTCCAGATACATTCATCGCTCGATTAATAATAAAGGTTGCGGAAAAAAAGGCTGATGATAAAAGGCCTAATAAAATTGCGCGCATGAAGTATAGCACTCCTTTCGGAATTTGATGATTATGTATAGTATAATATACTTAAAAATAATAAAAGTAAACTATTTTATACTTTAAGGTGGTTTTATAGATGAAAGAACATGAAGATATGCAAACGAAAGAGGTCATTCAGCAAGTAGGTCAGCTGTTAAGACAAATTCGAAATGAACAAAAATTAAGTTTAGAAGAATTAGCTCAAAAAACAGGGGTTAGTAAATTAACATTAGGAAAGATTGAAAGAGGCGAAACGAATCCGACGTTAGCTGTCATTTGGAAAATAACGAAAGGGTTATCGATTCCTTTATCGAGATTGATGGTTGTTGGAGAACCTGTAGCTGTGGCGCGCTGCGGAGAAGGATTTGCAGTAGATGTAGGACAAGCATGGCATTTAGAAACGATGTTCCGCTATACGAAAGAAACGGGGATGGAAATGCATCGTGCTTGTTTAAGATCGAATAGTATATATGAACCAGAAGCTCATCATGAAGGTGCTATTGAGCTTGTAACAGTAATGAAAGGGAAAGTATCGATTCAAGTAGAAAGCGATGTATACGAATTAAATGAGTTTGACTCTATTCAATTTGAAGCGAATAAAAAACATAGTTATAGAAATGAAGAAGATGAAGTAGCAGTATTACATTTAACGATGAAATATTCTTCATGAAAAAATCCTCTATAGAAAAATCTATAGGGGATTTTTTATACGCTATGCTCAAATAGATGAAAGAATATTATTAGTACGAACGTGGCATAAGTAATAAACAAATAAAATAAACTAAAAAACCAGTCCCAAAACATAAAATAGCAATGACCCAAAGTATGCGAATGAGGGTAGAGCTAATATCAAAATATTCTCCTAAACCGCCACATATACCAAATAGCATTTTATCAGTTTCGGATTTACATAACCTTTTTGACATCTTCCAATCCACTCCTTTTTATCCCGCTTTAACGAGCAGTAAGACCTCCACCTAAAAATTCAGCGAAAGCAAAGAAGTTAGGTGGGGATTAACTACCCGTAAAAGCCCGATTGGTTTAACTAATGATCAGTGGGGGGATGAACAACCCCCCCCTACTGATCAAAGTTTCACTTTATACCAAGCTATATACTTCTATTCTATATGGAAATTTATGAGAAGACTATGAGGTTGTATGACATTTTTTTTAGGGAACAGTCGTATTAATTGTCTTAATTTTCAGTTGATATTAAAATTATAGTAAGAGGTAACTTTTAATAAAGGGTGGGGGAAATAGAGATGACAGTATATTGGTTGACTAATGTAATGCTTGAATCAGGGTATACATATGAAGAGGGGAGAATTTCCCAAACAGAAACAGAGTTATGTAGTTTACTCATTGAAGATGGACGAATTAAAAAAATGATAGCAGGGGCTGTTCAAGAGGAAGGAGTATTAATTCTTGATGCTAAGCGTTTATTAATTTTGCCAGCTTTCGAAGAGATGCATATTCATATTGATAAGACGTATTATAGTGGTCCTTGGAAAGCTTGTATACCAGCAGAGAATATTTTTACGCGTTTTCATGAAGAAGAAAAAATTCTGCCGAAGCAATTAGCAACTGCTCAAGATAGGGCGGAAAATATGTTAGCGTTATTGCTTCGAAATGGTGCAACGAATATTAGAACGCATTGTAATGTTGATCCGATTATTGGACTTGGTAATTTGGAGGCGACGTTAGCGGCGTTGGAAACATATAAAAATCAGGTTTCTGGTAGAATTGTTGCTTTTCCACAACATGGATTATTGCGCAGTAATTCTGTACAACTTGTGAAAGATGCGATGCGTATGGGTGCGCATCTAGTCGGTGGAGTGGATCCAGCTACAGTGGATAATGATATTGAAAAATCATTACATACCATTATGGATATCGCAGTAGAATTTAATGCGGATGTTGATATTCATCTGCATGATGCGAATAATCTTGGGACGTTTACGATGAAGCGATTGGCAAGTTTAACAGAAGAAGCGGGATGGCAAGGTCGCGTAACAATTAGTCATGCACTTGGACTAGGTGGTGTTACGGATAAAGAAGTTGAAGAAGTGGCGGAAAGACTAGCTGCTTTAAATATTGATATTACTTCAACGGTGCCAATTGGGAAACAAGTAATCCCAATTCCGTTATTAGATAAAAAAGGTGTGAAAGTTTCATTAGGAAATGATAGTATTACTGATCATTGGTCACCGTTTGGCACAGGTGATATGCTGCAAAAGGCAAATCGATTAGCGGAACGTTTTGGCTGGAGTGACGAAAGGTCTTTAGGAAAAGCCCTTCGCTTTATTACGGGAGGAAAAGAAACGTTAAACAATGAAGGGAAGCGAGCATGGCCGAATGTAGGAGATGAAGCGAGTTTTGTTTTGACGAATGCAACATGTACTGCTGAAGCGGTAGCGCGTCAAACAGAGAAACGTTTAGTCGTGCATAAAGGGAATATTGTTGTTGGAAGTTTAAATGAGGTGGAATTAAATAATCTTGTGTAAAAGAATCGTGTAAATGTTTTGAGGAGGGTTCTAATTGTGAGTGTAGAACCCTTCTTTGTTATGCTTGCAATATATTTCTTATAGGGAAGCTAGAAAGGATGAAAAATTTGGACAATCAACATAACCAAAATCATATTATGGGAACTTTGCAATGGTTTATATTTTTATTAGCGAATTCAATCGCACTACCAATTGTCGTTGGCGGATTATTTCATCTTACAACGGAAGAAATATTTTATTTAATGCAGCGTACGTTTTTTGTAGTTGGTATATCTTCTTTTTTACAAGGGTGGCTTGGACATAGACTACCAATTGCGGATGGACCAGCTGGATCGTGGGTTGGAGTATTTACCGTACTTGCTTATGCAACGGCCGGGCAAGATCAATTACATAGTACGTTGCAAATTTTAGAATTAGGAATGATAATTTCCGGTGTTATTTTAATAGGATTAGGAGTCACTGGTTTTATCGGACGTATTTTATTTTTATTCACGCCGCTTGTGACAGGGACGTTTTTACTTTTATTATGTTTACAATTAAGCGGTGTATTTCTAAAAGGAATGCTAGGAATTACTGCTACCGTTTCTCAAATCGATGGATTTACAGCGATAATTGCGTTTAGCATATTTCTTTTCGTTATTATACTATCTAACTTCGGAAAAGGTTTTGTCAAAAGTTATGCGGTTTTAATAGGATTAATTAGTGGGTGGATTCTTTTTCTCATTGCAGGAAAAGTGACGATTCCATCTCAAGTAACTCATTTTGTGCAATTTCCACATGTATTTGCTTGGGGACTTCCAAAGTGGAATACAGGTATGGCTGTATCCAGTTTCGTTATGGTATGTATTTTAGTTTCAAATACAGTGGCAGCTATTATAGCAATTAATCAAGCTACCATTCAAAAGGGGACTATTGAACAAAAACAGTTGAAGGGTGGTACGTGGGTTGGAGGGATTTCGCATATCATTTCTTCTGTATTTTCAACTGTAGGTGTCGTGCCGTTACCAGCAACGGCAGGATTTATACGTTTAACGAAACAAAAATATATACGATCGTTCTTACTAGCATGTTTGTTACTAGTCGTAATGTCGTTGTTTCCAAATATTATTCGTTACTTAGCATCGTTACCACCTGCTGTCGCATCTGCGGTTTTAATGGCTTCGTTCGTACAGTTAATTGGAATTGGTTTTCATAATATAAAACAAGTGCCAATGAGCGAACGGAATGTAACGGTTTTAGGAGTTGCTGTATTATTTGGAAGCGGTGTTATGTTTTTACCGTCTGGAGCACTCCAATCACTGCCGTCTGTTATGCAATATATATTCGGAAATGGTTTGTTCGTAGGTACAGTTGTCAGCATATTACTAGAACAAATATGGCGTACTGAAAAGTGAGTGGATACAAAGAGTGTCTGCACTGTATAAAAGTCTAAAATAACATGTGAAATAAAGCCTATTTTCATTCACCACCCGCACATTTCGTTCATACAATATCTTGACTAAATAAACACCCAACTTACACATACACGGCTCTGGCTTAAGCAAGGAGGTTTATACCAGTTGAAGGAAAAAGCGTATCAATCTAAACCGTTACTCACAAAGAGAGAGAGAGAAGTATTTGAATTACTGGTTCAAGATAAAACAACGAAGGAAATTGCAGGTGAACTTTTTATCAGTGAAAAAACAGTACGCAACCACATCTCAAACGCAATGCAAAAGCTAGGAGTTAAAGGACGTTCACAAGCAGTTGTTGAGCTTCTTCGCATGGGAGAGCTCGAACTATAAAAAGAAAGCCGACTTTTATATGAAGAGTCGGCTATTTTTTTTGCTTATATTTTGAATTTAAAAAGGTATCTCAGACTTTGAGAAGGAAGATATGTTTCAGGAAGAAATGTTAAAAGTAACTGTTTTAGAACATGATGAGGTATTCAGGATAGGTATCTTTGTCATTTATAAATAAGAAGGTGCAAATATGAAGTTGTATTTTAAGGATATGGAGATAGGTGAAATTAAAGATGTTTTTGGAGACATGCCATGGATGTATGGAACGATTCGTCTATTCGAGAATAGTAAACCGTTCCAAAAATATTTTCGTGAGATGGTAGACGAAGATAGTGTATTTGATTTTGAAAGCATAGACCCTGAATTTTCATATGAAGAAAATTGGTCTATTTTTGATGAGGATGATCAGCGATATTTAGGGATTAATATACCTGCTATTCATATGGAGGATAACACGATTGCGTGGCGTTGGAGATAAAAGCTATCAGGTTGTGAAAATCTTCGTACGAAAGAATTCAAACGAGACCAACAAGCAGACTTTTATACAAAAGGTCAGCTTGTTGGTCTCGTTTTTTCCGCTTGCTATATGAATGATAAGAACACCCCATACATAAATAGGTAGTAAGGAGGGGATATGTTGAAAAGGATATTGTTAGTTTCAACAAGCGCTCATGATATGAATGGACACCCGACTGGTTTGTGGCTGGAAGAGCTCGCAGCTCCTTATAATGTATTTAAAAAAGCTAAGTTCGATGTTGATATTGTGTCGATAAAGGGCGGTAAAGTACCTATTGATAGAGTGTCTATTCCGAACGGGATACCTCGTGAATTTAAGTATGTGGCTTCTTTATTGCAAAATACGAAGCTGATCTCAAATGTTCATTTTTCGGATTATGATGCAGTTTTATTTGGTGGTGGGCACGGAGCGATTGTAGATTTTCCAGGTAATCCATATGTTGCAAATTTGATTGAGAATATGTACAACAATAACCGGATTGTAGCGGCTGTTTGTCACGGAGTAAGTTCTTTAGTCGGTGTGAAAAATAAAGATGGCTCGTTTTTTGTTACCGGTAAGCGTATAACAGGTTATACAAACGATGAGGAAAAAGCTGTGCATTTAGAAAAGCGAGTGCCGTTTTTATTAGAAAGTAAATTGAAAGAAGAAGGAGCTTTGTTTTATGTTGCTCCAAATTTCACATCGCATGTAGTAGTAGATGGGCGTTTAATTACAGGGCAAAACCCGCAGTCTAGTATGGAAATAGGGAAAGCTATAAGAAGAACTGTAAATAAATTATAGAAAAGGTGCTCGCTACTCATGAAGGTAGCGGGCATTTTTTCAGTAGTGTAAATGAAAAAGATTTAAACTAAAAAGATGTATTGAGTATAGTGAGTTCATTTATAATTAATCGTGAATTTGCTATACTATTTTGTATGGACAAAAGGGGAGGTTCTTTTAATGAGAAAAGTTGCGTGTGCAAATACTTATATTAATAAAATAAAGCCCGTTATTAGAAAAACGAGTTTTAGCCAATTGAAAATAGATGAAATTGCGAAATATATGGATATTAGTAAAGCTACTTTATATAAACGTTTTTCTTCAAAAGATGAGATTATTGAAGCAGTGGTAGAAGATTTTATGACCTACCTTCTTGAAGGAGATGCGGATAATCAAGATGAAAGTATGTCTTTTGCAGAACGTTTCCAAAAGACGTTTATCCACTCTTTGAAATGTGTGACATATATTTCTGATGTCTTTTTACAAGATTTGAAAGAGGCATATCCGCATTTATCTGATCAGCTAGTCGCTGCACAACAAAATCGTAATCATAATTTGCAAATGTTTTTTGAAGCGGGTATGGAACAAGGCTACTTTAATAAAATGAACGCACAATTATTTATGGTGCAAGATGATGTGATGTTAAGACGTATTATAGATCATTCTTTTTGTATTCAGTACGATATTACGTTAAAGAAAGCGATACTTGATTTTTATCAATTGAAGAAGTATCAACTTTTTAAACCAGAGTATATAGATGCAATTGATGATTCGGAAATTGAAAAAGAAGTTATTGCTATTTTGCAAATGATTTCGTAAAAAAGCAGGTTTTCCTATAGTAATGGAAAACCTGCTTTTTTATTATCTGTTATTTGTTTACGTGTTGTAATACTAATTCAGCTACTGGACCACCTGAAGCTGGGTTTTGACCAGTGATAACACGATTATCTTCTATAGCATAAGCTTCCCAAGGTTGCGCAGCTTTTTCGTAAAGTCCTCCATTTTTAATGAGTTCATCTTCTGTTAAAAATGGAACAAATTGATCTAATTCAGCTAGTTTTTCATCTTCGTTTGAAAAACCTGTTACTTTTTTACCACTAATTAAACGTTCCCCATTACTTAATGTGATATGAAATAAACCAGCAGCTCCGTGACAAACAGAGGAAACGATTCCGCCATTTTCATAAATGTTGCGGCTAATCATTTGAAGTTCTTTATTTTCTGGGAAGTCCCAAATTACACCGTGACCGCCTGCGTAATAAATGACGGCGTAGTCTGCTGGATTCACTTCACTCGGTTTCATTGTAGAACCGAGACGATTCATAAATTCTTTCTTTTGATACCATTCCCAATCGATGCTCTCCGCCATTGCTAAACTATGCGGATCAATTGGTGTATAACCGCCTTGTGGACTAACATAATCTACTTCATAACCAGCTTCTTCAACCTTTTTAACGAAATGGACAGCTTCACCAAGCCAAAGACCAGTAGCTCGATTTAAATTTGGATATTTTTCTACGCTCGTTAATACGACTAACATTTTTTTCTTCATCATAATCCTCCTGTAATGTTTCTTCTATATAAAAGTTCTTTATTTACTTGGTTTTATTACGTTAGAAATTGCAAATTTGAATAACTATGTCAGCCCTCCTTATATCGGATTCAAAATTAGTGTATAACAATCTTTGAACGAAGTAAACTAAAAACGCTAAATTAGTTCACTTTGTATATTTTTCGTTGACAAACTGTAATGCTGAAACTATGATAGTTCCATGAATATCGAACAACGTACATGTTTCGTTTCGGATTCAATTTGTCGCGCGATAAATGTATACATTTGGTGAAGTTGTTTAGCAGTGAGAGAAGCGCTAAACAACTTTATTTTCATTTGCAGTTACTACAATCAGGAGAGGTGTTACACATGGGGAAAGATATAAGTAACCATTCAAAATGGTTTGTTTTCACATTATGTTTTATCGTTTTATTAGGACCGATGAATGCGGTTTTATTTAATGTAGCGTTAGAGGATATGGCTAACGATTTATCCATTAGTCAAGCGAAAGTAAGTTGGGTTGTAGTAGGGTATTCCTTAGTTGTCGGTATTGGTTCGATGATCTATGGGAAGTTGGCTGATCGTTACAGTGTGAAAAAACTATTAATTATTTCAATTATCATATTTGTATCGGGTTCTATTATTGGATTTATGAATCAATCTTATCCGATTACCATTCTTGCAAGATTAGTGCAGGCGAGTGGAGGAGCGGCGTTTATTGCGCTTAGTATGATTGCAGTGGCAAAATTAGTTGTTCCTGATAAGAAGCCTGATGCATTAGCGATGATCAGTTCTTCTATTGCATTAGCAATAGGTATTGGTCCTTTAGTTGGCGGGGCTATTACAAATACATTGGGTTGGCCGTATTTATTTTTATTTATGGTTATTTCAGTAGTTGGGATTTTCTTGCTTATAAAATTTATGCCAGCAGAAGAGCAGCATACGGATGAAGCGTTTCATTTTGATTACATTGGAGCGGTTTTATTATTTGCGTTCATTACGACTGTTTTATTAGGTGTAAATATTAATAGTTGGCTATTTGTGTTATCGGTAGCTTTCTTATTTTTATTCACGGTTCGTATGAAGAACGCGGAGCATCCATTTATTCATATTGAGTTGTTTACAAATAAACCATTTCTTCGTTTAATAGCGGTCGGATTTATAATTAATGTGGCGCTATGTGCTAGTTTATTATTATTACCATTGCTGTTAGGCAGAGAGCACGGATTGTCTCCATTTGTTATCGGAATTGTATTATTTGTTGCATCACTTTTTGGTATTGTATCTAGTTTTATTACTGGAAAGATTGTCCCTTCCTTTGGAAATGTGAATATGATTTATGTAGCGTCTGTCATTATGATCGTTGGCTTTTTAATTTTGGGGTTTATTCCGAATGGGAACATAGTCGTTATTGTAGTGGCGATTATTTTAACATTTATGAGTTATTCAGCTATTCAAGTATCATTAAACACATTAATACCGAAAACATTACATCCAGCTAAAGTTGGAGTCGGTCTTGGTTTATATAATTTAATTAACTTTTTTGGTATGGCATTTGGACCAGCTGTAGCGAGCAAAATTATGGAATCTACAAATAGTTATCGTTTGAATTTTATTTTAATCGTCACTTTAATTTTTGCTCATTTCTTCTTATTAATAGGAATGTTTTCTTTCCGAAAAAAGGTGGAGCAATAAAGTGAAACTTTAATTAGTGGGGGCATCCCCCACTAATTATTAGCCCACACCAATCGGGCGTTTACGGGCAGCCCGATCCCCACCTAACTTCTTTGCTTTTGCTGAATTTTGAGATGGGGGTCTTACTGCCCGGCAAATAGCGGGGTAAATACGTACTTTATTATAGAAGGTCGGTTATTTTTCTGTCTTGCAAATTATGAAAAAAAGGAGCAAAATAAAAAAGGTCCTAGTCTATACAGGTACAAATGAAAATTTTCATACAGAAGCAGTTTAAGTTAGCGAACTTAAAGTTTGTAAAATATAATGATAAAATAAGATGATGAATGAGAAAACGGGTGATGAATTTGAATAGAGCAATCGGTGTTATCGATTCAGGAGTTGGCGGTTTAACAGTAGCGAAGGAATTAATTCGTCAGTTGCCGAAAGAGCGTATTATATATTTAGGGGATACGGCACGTTGCCCTTATGGTCCACGTTCTCGAGAAGAAGTGCGTCAATTTACGTGGGAAATGACGGAGCATTTACTAGATTTAAATATCAAAATGTTAGTTATTGCGTGTAATACAGCAACTGCGGTTGTATTAGAAGAGATGCAGAAACAATTACCAATTCCAGTGGTAGGAGTTATTCACCCAGGATCACGTACAGCTTTAAAAGTGACAAACACGTATCATGTTGGGATTATTGGAACGATTGGAACGGTGAAAAGTGGTGCATACGAAGAAGCGCTAAAGTCTATTAATAACCGTGTTATGGTAGAAAGTTTAGCGTGTCCGCCTTTCGTTGAGCTTGTAGAGAGTGGGAATTTTGAAAGTGAAATGGCGTATGAAGTTGTACGAGAAACGTTGCAACCGCTGAAAAATACTGATATTGATACACTTATTTTAGGTTGTACACATTATCCAATTTTAGGTCCTGTTATTAAAAAAGTAATGGGAGATAGAGTACAACTAATTAGTTCAGGTGATGAAACAGCGCGCGAAGTAAGTACAATTTTATACCATAGTAAAATGTTGAATGAGGGAGAGGAACAAAGTGATCATCTCTTCTTAACGACAGGAAAAATAGGCCTATTTAAAGAAATTGCATCAAAATGGTTCGGTCAACCGATTGAAAATGTGAAACATATTCATTTAGAAAAAGAATAATAGTAGAATCCATATAAATGAGCTCCTGAGAAATCAGGAGTTTTTTTGTTTATAGGAAGCACAGCTTGTTCTAAAAAGTGAAACAGCTCGTATACATAATAGTACAAACTTAGATTTTAGGGGGGAATGGTATGCCTAAATCCACTTTTAAATGGGTTGTTGGTGCTACTGTGAGCGCTGTTTTACTAACAGGGTGTGGCTTTATAAATCAGGAGAAAGCAACGGAACAAATTGATCCGCCAAAACAAGTTACGTATACAGAGGGTGGAAAGAAAGAAGTAGCTAAGAAAGATAAGCAAGGACAAACGGTGAATAGAGAACTATACCTTGTTGATAAAAATGGTTATGTTGTACCGCAAACGTTAGCTATACCTACTCCGAAAGCGAATGAGGTCATTCAGCAAACGTTAGAGTACCTTGTGAAAGATGGACCGGTAACGAATTTATTACCGAATGGGTTCCGTGCAGTCATTCCAGCGAATACATCGATGACACTAGATTTGAAAAAAGATGGGACGGCAGTCATTGATTTCTCTAAAGAAATGAAAAACTATGCAAAAGAGGAAGAGCGTCAGATGGTTGAGTCAATAGCCTGGACGTTGACGCAATTTAAAGAAATAAAGCAAGTGCAGTTCCAAATAAATGGTGAGAAATTGGCAAAGATGCCTGTTGGTGGTACACCGATTGGTGAAGGGGTGAGCCGTGCTAATGGTATCAACTTCGATGATGAACAAGTAGCGGATGTAACAAATACAAAACCGGTTACACTTTATTTTATGGCGCAAAATAATAATAAGCAGCAATACTACGTACCAGTAACACGCCGCGTTGTAGAAGGAAAAGAAAATGATTATGCAGCAATTATAGATGAACTTGTAAAAGGACCGATTCATCAATCGCTTCTGAATGATTTTAATCCAGGAGTTAAGTTGATTACGAATCCGAAGTTACAAGATGGAAATCTTACATTAAACTTTAATGAAAATATATTTATAAACCCAGATAAAAATATGGTTTCAAATTACGTATTGAAGTCGTTAGTTTTATCTTTAACAGAAAAGAAAGGCGTGAAAAGTGTTTCTATTGAAGTAAATGGTAAAGCGAATCTTATAGATGAAAAGGGCGGAAAGTTAATAAAACCTGTCGATCGTCCAGAAAACGTGAATACAGGTAGTTTTTAATCTTCAATAATTTGATATACTTAAGTAAGAAAGGGGAATTACTTTTTGGGTTCCTCTTCTTTTATTGTATACATATCATACATTTAAATTTGGCTATACTAACAAGTAGTTATGAGGAGGTTATTTTTATGCGAGTAGATGGTAGAGAGAAAACAGAATTACGCCATATACATATTCATACGAATTATTTAAAACATCCAGAGGGATCAGTATTAATTGAGGTTGGGGATACAAAGGTAATTTGCTCAGCGACAATTGAAGAGCGTGTCCCACCGTTTATGCGTGGAGAAGGAAAGGGCTGGGTAACAGCTGAATATGCGATGATTCCACGTGCAACAGAACAACGTACAATTAGGGAATCAAGTAAAGGGAAAGTAACAGGACGTACAATGGAAATCCAGCGCTTAATTGGACGAGCATTACGTGCGGTAGTTGACTTAGAAGCACTTGGTGAGAGAACGGTTTGGATTGATTGTGATGTTATTCAAGCGGATGGTGGAACGAGAACTGCTTCTATTACAGGTGCATATGTAGCAATGGTATTAGCGTTTGAGAAGTTATTACAAGCAGAAAAAGTATCTAAAATTCCAGTAAAAGATTATTTAGCAGCAACGTCAGTAGGAATTGTTGAAGAGCAAGGTGTTGTTTTAGATTTAAACTACGCAGAAGATTCTAAAGCAGACGTTGATATGAACGTAATTATGACTGGAAAAGGTCAGTTTGTTGAAGTGCAAGGAACTGGAGAAGAGGCGACGTTTAGCAGAGCGCAGTTAAATGAATTACTTGATGCTTCGGAACAAGGTATCTTCCAACTAATCGACATGCAAAAAGAAGCGTTAGGTGACATCGTATCTCATATAGAGTAGAGGTGGAAAGTATGAAACAAGTTGTTGTAGCGACAAAAAATATGGGGAAAGTACGTGAATTTGCTGAGTTATTTGAGCGATTTGATTTAGAAGTAAAATCATTGCACGATTTTCCTCATATTGAAGAAGTCGAAGAAACTGGTGAAACATTTGAAGAAAATGCGATCTTAAAAGCGGATAGTCTGAGTAGACAGCTGAATGCGATCGTAATCGCGGATGATTCAGGTCTTATTGTAGATGCTTTAAATGGAAAACCAGGCGTGTATTCAGCTCGTTTTGCTGGAGAGCCGAAAGATGATCAAGCGAATATTGATAAAGTGTTACAAGAATTAAATGAAATAGCGTTTGAAAAGCGTAAAGCTCGTTTCTACTGTGCATTAGCAGTGGCTTTCCCTGAAGGTGATAAAAAGCCTGTCATTGTAAACGGGACGTGCGAAGGGTATATTTTAGAGCAGCGCCGCGGGGAAAATGGCTTTGGATATGATCCGATTTTTTATGTGGAAGAATATAAAAGAGCGATGGCGGAACTAAGTTCAGATGAGAAAAATGCCATTAGCCACCGTGGACGTGCTCTTCGTAAGCTAGAAGAAAAAATCCCTGAATGGTTTTTAGGAAAATAAGGGAGAGAGATTGATGAAAGCTTTAATCGTAAGCGATAGTCATAACTCCGTGAAGGAATTACAGCAGTTGAAAGAGAACTATGAAGGAAAAGTAGATGTCATGATTCATTGCGGTGATTCAGAGCTAACGCCTGCTCATGAAGAGCTGCAAGGTTTCCATGTTGTAAAAGGGAACTGTGATTATGCTAACTTTCAAGATGAAATTGTAACTGATGTAGATGGCATTCGTTTCGTAGTTGTGCACGGACATCGTCATAACGTGAAAATGACATTACAAACATTAGCGTACCATGCGGAAGAGGTAGGGGCGCAAGTTGCATGCTTCGGACACTCTCACGTATTAGGTGCAGAATTAATCGATGGCGTTTTATTTATTAATCCAGGCAGTATTTTATTGCCACGTCAGCGTGTAGAAAAGACATTTGCTTTATTAGAAATGGATGAAAATCAAATGGATGTTCGTTTTGAAACATTAGACGGACAACTAGTTGAACAAGCAGTTTTTAAAAGAGGATAAGAAAAATTATCCTCTTTTAAAAAAGGTGTTGACTTTATGTATGGTTATACATATAATAAATATTGTCGATAGGGCAACAACGCTAACGAAGAAAAATAAAATAACATATGCGGGTGTAGTTTAGTGGTAAAACAAGAGCCTTCCAAGCTCTGGTCGAGAGTTCGATTCTCTTCACCCGCTCCATGTCCCAGTAGCTCAGCCGGATAGAGCATACGCCTTCTAAGCGTACGGTCGGGAGTTCGAATCTCTCCTGGGACGCTAAAAAAACCTTGTTATCTTTTGATAACAAGGTTTTTTGTTTGTTTAAAAATTGATGTATGTGCAAGAGGTGTAAAAAATATAAAGTAACATATGATAATTATTATATACAATAGATTAAAGTGCATTAAGAAAAGAGCGCTATTTATGCGCCCTATTTCTCTTGTTTAATTTAAAGAATCAATAGGCTTATGATGAAACTTAAATCCATATCTATATTATCCCAATTGTTCACTTAGAATGTTATAAAACTTTTTACCATTCTAGTACGATTAAGCAGCCGTTATCGGAACTTATCCCCGACAGTGTGTTACAATTAATAGAAGCGGAAAACGAGAATCTCCAATTGACTGGACGTGTGATTGGTTGGACAGTTTAAGAAGGTTGTATAAAAAAGGGAGATGGCGCAAAGATGGCTAGATCAAATGAGAATGATTTAACAGAGAAATTGGCAGAAGGTCACCGGAAATATGGTGATGGCAACTTTACAGTACAGAACATCGGTGATGAAACTAACCCAGATTGGACTGTCGTAAAAAATGTGAGGAAGGGATCGGCAGGCATTCGTGAAGGAGAAGATATATTAAGACTGCGATCAAAATATATAAAATAGTACGGGAATGGGCGGAGTGGGAGTTCAAATCTCTCCTGGGACGCTAAGAAACCCTTGTTATCTTTTGATAACAAGGGTTTCTTGTTTAGTTATTAATAAACTTCTCAAATACAAAACCATAATCTTTCACGTTATATTGTTTCTTCGTATCAACGAGCCAGTTAAAGGCGATCTCGTTCATTTCTTTAAATTGTTCTGCTAAATTTACTTGTGCGTTTGAAATACGGCTGAAAGCGTTAGATGCCATATCTAGACTTTTATGTGCATACTGCAATGTAATATCGTTGTCGTATGAAATTTCTTCTATTTTAAGTAAAGCCTTATATAAATCTTTTAATTCTTCAATATGTTTTTTATTAACATCAATTGAATAATGCTCATCCCCCATCTGGAACTTAATTTCTACGTCTAAATCAATCGTTCCTGCAGTTTCAAGTGCTACGTTTTTAATTTGATACTTACTATAACTAAAGCGGCGTAGTGTACGTTTTTTACTTGTTGCACTTGTACCATCTAGGTGGATTAATCCTTTGTTTGTGAAACAATATTCATCTGATTTTGATTTGATTAGAAAATAAATTTTCTCCCCATCTTCATGCATCACGTAATCATCAGCATCAACTTTATCGTAATCTTTCGGTGTAATGACAGAACCTACATCGCTTAGCCCTAATACATCTGCAGCCATTTTTTTAAACATACATAATCCCCCTTTTAAATTAAATTCTTAATTGTATAAAAATATATTAACACGATTTCAATAAAGTGTTTTCTTATAATTAAAAACATTTGAAGGTAAGTTAAGAAAAGTAACGAATAATTATTTCAACCCTAAGTTATTTAGTAAATCTATCAGTTTAAGAGTGGATTCTCCGAAAAATAACCAGGAGAAAAAGTTAATTTTGCAAGTAATTATAGAGAAATTCCGTGAAAACCTCTCAAGTAATATGAGGTTTTTTTCTATCCATTTTGAAATCTTACAATTCTGTAAGGTAACTGTAAGGAAGTTCGATGGTAACAAATTGCTAATCCTCTATAATAAAGGTAACAACGATAAAACGAGGAGGAAGAAATGATGAAAGGATTAATTGTAACGGGTTTAACAGTTGCTTTTGGATTTGTAGCGTATGAGAAATTAACGTATGTAGTTGATGTTGTAAAACATTTAATCGCTTAGTAAAAAAACTGCCATGAGAGGGAAAGGGAATGAGTGAATGAATGGAATGGTTATTTGGAATTATAGGTACTTGTAGTGTAGTGTTATTGTTCTTTGTCCCGAGTGGTATACTTAGTTCGACAACGAGTTTGTTCTTCTTAAGTTTGTTTGCTTGTACGATGCTTATTATTATGTTTTTAATGAAGCGAAGTAAACTAATCTTCTATTTTAGCATGATTGTTATGGCAATTATTGTTCTCCAAATTATTACCCTTGTTATATACCCCACTATTATAAAAGCTTTCCATTAATGATGAATCCTCTGCTTTAATTGCTGAGGATTTTTATTTGTACATTTTTAATTTTTAGTAAGGATTTGTTTATATCGAAATATAAAAATTAAATATTTTCATATTTCAAACAAAGGATTTCGGGATGTTGTGTTCTTATTACTCATTTGATATATTTACTTTAAAGATAATTAAAATCTAGAAAAAGAGGCGGACGTATGGATAAAAAAGAAAATACGGTCGTATTGTTTCCACAACTATCAGAGCGATATATTGATGAAGGTTTTTTAGCACTGAAAGAGCGGAAATTCGAAGGTGCATTGCGCTGCTTTGAAATATTACGTCAGTATAATGCAGAAACGGAACAAACGGAACTCGCTTCTGTTATTTGTTTGTTAGAATTAAAACATATGGAAGAAGCGAAAGACAAATGTGAACAGTTACTTGAAACAGGAGCTGTATTATTTGGTGATATTCTGGAAACATATGTGACGATTTTAGTTCAAACAAATGATTATGAAGGTGTCATTGAAATCGTTGAAAAGGTTTTGCAAACGAAAGATGTAATGCCTGAGCAAAAGGAAAAATTAGCACAGCTCGCTTTATTTGCAGAAGGTATGTTAAGTGAAGTAGATACGTCACTAGTCGATTCGAATTTTGAATTGGATGAGTTTACTAATGAAATGTTTGGAGAAAACTTTGGACAAAAGCTAAGAGCGATTCAGCAACTTTCGTTAAAAGACTTGGATCTTGCATTACCTATTTTAAAGAAATTTTTAATAGACGAAAAACAGCACCCTTATTTGAAAACTTCTATTTTATATAAAATGATAGAAAATCAAATAGAAGAAGAGATAGAGGTAGAAAAGTTTGGGAATACGATCAAGGTGATTCCAGCATTTACAGGTCATAATGAGGAGCAATCCGATAACATTATACATACATTATCAAGCCGATTAGAGCAAAATTATCCCGATATATTTGATGCGATGGTTACATATTGGAAAGAATTGCGAATTAGCGTTTTCCCATTCGCTCTATTAATGGATAAAGTGGAGATTTGGGCTGCTGTTTTAGAGAGAATTGGAAGAAAGCGTTTCGGATTGACTATTGATGAAGAAGAGCTTATGACAGCGTATAATATTGAATTAGAAGAGTTTCATATTGCCTATCAATGGTTATTACGTGTTGAAAGAGAAGGATATTTGCCCGTATAATTATGAAAAAGAATCGTTCGGTTCTTGAAACGAGCATATTCTATGTTATAATGTAAGGGTTGCAAAAGGCAGAAATCTGCCTGTTTGTAAGAGAAGAGAAGTGTAATTCTCTTACTTAATATGTTTCATATTATTCTCGAACAAAATATACCGTAGTTGTCTTTTAGACAATTAGTAGATTGGAACATTATATCTGAAAGCTTTTGCTAGAGGATTATTTGTACTTTTGTTATTTCAAAAAAGAGATAATGAAGATTTTAATCTATAGAGGTATGTGCATACATTATTATAGTTGGAGGGAAAGAATAAATGGCTGCAAAATGGGAAAAATCAGAAGGTAACGTAGGCGTTTTAACAATCGAAGTTGATGCTAAAGAAGTAAACAACTCTATCGACGCTGCGTTCAAAAAAGTAGTACAAACAATTAACGTACCAGGTTTCCGTAAAGGGAAAATGCCTCGTCCGTTATTCGAACAACGCTTTGGTATCGAATCTTTATACCAAGATGCTTTAGATATCATCTTACCAAAAGCATACGGTGAAGCGATCGATGAAGCTGGTATCTTCCCAGTTGATCATCCTGAAATCAACATCGAGAAGTTCGAAAAAAATGCTAACCTTATCTTCACTGCAAAAGTTACAGTGAAGCCTGAAGTTAAATTAGGTGAGTACAAAGGTTTAGCAGTAGAAAAAGTTGAAACAACTGTAACTGACGAAGATGTAGAGAACGAATTAAAATCTTTACAAGAGCGTCAAGCTGAACTAGTTGTTAAAGAAGAAGGAACTGTTGAAAACGGTGATACAGCTGTAATCGACTTCGAAGGTTTCGTTGATGGCGAAGCATTTGAAGGCGGAAAAGGCGAAAACTATTCTCTTGCAATCGGTTCTGGTACTTTCATCCCTGGTTTCGAAGAGCAAGTAATTGGTCTTAAATCTGGTGATTCTAAAGAAGTTGAAGTATCATTCCCAGAAGAGTACCACGCTGCTGAATTAGCTGGTAAACCAGCTACATTCAAAGTAACAATTCACGAAATCAAAACAAAAGAACTTCCTGAGTTAAACGACGAGTTCGCTAAAGAAGCTGACGAAGAAGTTGCAACTCTTGATGAATTAAAAACAAAACTTCGTACAAACTTAGAAGAAGGCAAAAAGCACGAAGCTGAGCACAAAGTACGTGACGAAGTAGTAGAATTAGCTGCTGCTAACGCTGAAATCGAGATTCCAGAAGCTATGATCGACACTGAGTTAGATCGTATGGTTCGTGAATTCGAGCAACGTTTAAGCCAACAAGGTATGAACCTTGAGCTTTACTACCAATTCACAGGTACTGACGCTGACAAGTTAAAAGAGCAAATGAAAGAAGACGCTCAAAAACGCGTAAGAATCAATCTTGTTCTTGAAGCTATCATTGAAGCTGAAAACATCGAAGTTACTGAAGAAGAAGTAACTGCAGAAGTTGAAAAAATGGCTGAAATGTACGGTATGCCAGTAGACGCTATCAAGCAAGCTCTTGGAAGCGTAGACGCTTTATCTGAAGACCTTAAAGTGCGTAAAGCTGTAGACTTCTTAGTAGACAACGCTGCATAATAAAATAACAAGGCGCGATTTTAATCGTGCCTTGTTTTATAAATATAGAAATATATTTATAAAACTTTTCGATGAAGAAGGAAAACTTCCTTTACAAGTCGAATATACATATTTCAAAAGTTTTAAAATTTTTTTATTTGTACATAACTAGTCATATTATTTGTATTTCTCGCCACGTAGTGACATAATATGTATTTACATACGATACATTTATCGTGTACATACGAAGGCAAGAGGTTAGCACTTTGTAAGGGGTGTGAAAATATGTTTAAATTTAATGATGAAAAAGGTCAATTAAAATGTTCTTTCTGTGGTAAAACACAAACGCAAGTTCGAAAGTTAGTTGCAGGTCCAGGTGTTTACATTTGTGACGAATGTATCGAACTTTGTACTGAAATTGTACAAGAGGAGCTTGCGAAGGACGAAGAAGTAGAATTCAAAGATGTACCGAAACCGGTAGAAATTCGTGAAATCTTAGATGAGTATGTCATCGGACAAGATAACGCGAAAAAAGCACTAGCGGTAGCGGTATATAACCATTACAAACGCATTAATTCTAACAGTAAAATTGATGATGTAGAATTAGCGAAGAGTAATATTTCACTTATTGGGCCAACTGGTAGTGGTAAAACATTATTGGCACAAACATTAGCGCGTATTTTAAATGTTCCATTTGCAATCGCGGACGCAACATCTTTAACAGAAGCTGGATATGTAGGGGAAGATGTAGAAAACATCTTACTAAAATTAATCCAAGCAGCTGATTATGATGTAGAGAAAGCAGAAAAAGGAATCATTTATATTGATGAGATTGATAAAGTGGCACGTAAGTCCGAAAATCCATCAATTACACGTGATGTATCTGGTGAAGGTGTACAGCAGGCACTTCTGAAAATTTTAGAAGGTACTGTAGCGAGCGTTCCACCTCAAGGTGGTCGTAAGCATCCGCATCAAGAGTTCATTCAAATTGATACAACGAACATCCTATTCATTTGTGGTGGAGCGTTTGATGGCATTGAGCCAATTATTAAACGTCGCCTTGGTGAGAAAGTAATTGGATTTGGTGCTGAGAAGAAAAATGCTGATGTAAATGAGAAGCATGTTTTATCTCACGTTTTACCAGAGGATCTTTTAAGATTCGGTTTAATTCCGGAGTTTATCGGTCGTCTTCCAGTTATTGCGAACCTAGAGCCGCTTGATGAAGATGCTCTTGTAGATATTTTAACGAAACCGAAAAATGCACTTGTTAAGCAATTCCAAAAATTATTGGAGCTTGACGATGTTGAGTTAGAGTTTGAAGAAGGTGCACTAGTTGAGATTGCGAAAAAAGCAATTGAACGTAAAACAGGTGCTCGTGGACTTCGTTCTATTATTGAAGGCTTAATGCTTGATGTAATGTTCGAACTTCCATCTCGCAAAGATATCGAGAAGTGTATTCTGACGAAAGAAACAGTAGCTGATAATGAACCGCCGAAATTGGTGTTACAAGACGGTACTGTACTTGATACAAAAACATCTGCATAGTGCGAAGAAGAAACAGCAATTTTTATAATTGCTGTTTTTCTTTATGTTTAGCTATGTTCCTCCGCGGAAATACTAAGTGATAAAACATTGCGGGAGGAAATAAATTATGAGCTGGACAAATATATTTTTACTTGTTCAACTTGTTTTTGGTGTAATTGTCGGATTGTATTTTTGGCATTTACTTCGAAATCAGCGAACACAAAAAGTTTCAATTGATCGAGAATCGAAAAAAGAATTAGAACAGCTTCGTAAAATGCGTGAGATTTCTTTAACAGAGCCGCTTGCGGAGAAGGTACGTCCTACATCCTTTTTAGATATTGTAGGGCAAGAGGACGGGATTAAGTCGTTAAAAGCGGCTCTTTGTGGTCCGAATCCGCAACATGTAATTATATATGGTCCGCCAGGTGTCGGGAAGACAGCGGCAGCACGTCTTGTATTGGAAGAAGCGAAACGCAATCCGAAATCTCCATTTCGTACGAATGCAACATTTATCGAACTTGATGCGACGACAGCAAGATTTGATGAACGTGGTATTGCAGACCCATTAATTGGTTCAGTCCATGATCCGATTTATCAAGGGGCAGGTGCAATGGGGCAAGCGGGTATCCCACAGCCGAAAAAAGGGGCTGTAACAGATGCGCATGGTGGTATTTTGTTCATTGATGAGATTGGTGAATTACATCCAATTCAAATGAACAAAATGTTAAAGGTGCTAGAAGATCGGAAAGTATTTTTGGAAAGTGCGTACTATAGTGAAGAAAATTCGATGATTCCAACGTATATACATGATATTTTTCAAAAAGGTTTGCCAGCCGATTTTCGCTTAGTTGGGGCGACGACACGTTCGCCAGAGGAGATTCCTCCTGCTATTCGGTCACGCTGTTTAGAAGTGTTTTTCCGTGAGTTAGATACAGAAGAGATTCAAAAAGTAGCGAAGAATGCAGCTGATAAAGTGGAAATGCAAATAGGTAAAAATGGTGTTGAAATGATCGGGATGTATGCAAGAAATGGACGAGAAGCGATTAACCTTGTACAAATTTCTGCTGGTATGGCAATAAATGAAGAACGTTCTTTCATTAAAGATGAAGATATAGAGTGGGTTGTTCACTCTAGTCAACTTACACCGAAATATGAAAAACGTATTTATCCTATTCCGAGAATCGGTCTTGTAAATGGACTTGCTGTATACGGACCAAATACAGGCGCGTTATTAGAAATTGAAGTAACAGCAATCAAGGCGAAAGATAAAGGGTCGGTAAATGTTACCGGGATTGTGGAAGAGGAAAGTATTGGTAGTCAAACGAAATCCATTCGCCGTAAAAGTATGGCGAAAGGTTCTGTAGATAATGTATTAACAGTACTTCGTTCTCTAGATGTGTTGCCAGAAGGGTACGATATACATATTAATTTTCCAGGTGGTATCCCAATTGATGGGCCTTCGGCAGGTATTGCTATGGCAACAGGTGTATATTCAGCAGTGCATCGTACGTATGTGAGTAATGAAGTAGCGATGACCGGTGAGATAAGTATACACGGGGAAGTGAAACCTATTGGTGGTGTGTACGCAAAAATAAAAGCTGCGAAAAAAGCAGGTGCTAAGAAAGTCATCATTCCTGCTGAAAACATGCAACCATTTTTGTATACAATAAAAGGAATTGAAATCATTCCTGTTCGTAAGTTAAAAGAAGTATTTGAGCTAACATTTATGCAGGAAAATATGCATCGAGACCTTGATATACATACTACTGTAGACGAAACAGATGCACAATCAATGTGAGAATGAACGATAATAAAATTTGCCAGACTTCGTTTAAGTTTGTATGCTTAAGCGGAGTCTTTTTTCCTTTTTAAAAGGGAGAAAAAACGAGGGATTTACAATTGTGGAAAATCTCTGCAATTGCATCTAGATGTATTGTAATATAAAATAGTTGAACAGGAGTTTAATTTATTATGGAGGTGCTATGTCTAGTATGAATACGAATGAAAGAATCGTACCCCTCCTACCATTAAGAGGCGTTCTCGTATATCCAACGATGGTTCTGCATCTTGATGTAGGACGTGATAAATCGATACAAGCACTAGAGCAGGCGGCAATGGATGAAAATATCATCTTTTTAGCGATGCAAAAAGAAATGAATATCGATGATCCGAAAGAAGATGACATATATAGTGTAGGTACAGTGGCGAAAGTGAAGCAAATGTTAAAATTGCCGAACGGTACGCTTCGTGTCCTTGTAGAGGGTTTACATAGAGCTGAAGTAGTAGAGTTTATCGAAGAAGAGAATGTAGTGCAGGTTTCTATCAAAACGGTAACTGAAGAAGTGGAAGATGATCTAGAAGAGAAAGCTCTTATGCGTACATTACTGGAGCATTTCGAACAATATATTAAAGTTTCGAAAAAAGTTTCAAATGAAACATTTGCAACGGTAGCTGATGTGGAAGAGCCAGGAAGATTAGCTGATTTAACTGCTTCTCACTTGCCGATTAAAACGAAGCAGAAACAAGAAATCTTAGAGATTGTATCTGTGAAGGAACGATTACATACACTTATTTCAATTATTCAAGATGAACAAGAGTTACTTAGTTTAGAAAAGAAAATTGGACAAAAAGTGAAACGTTCAATGGAGCGCACGCAAAAAGAATATTTCTTACGTGAGCAAATGAAGGCGATTCAAACTGAACTTGGCGATAAAGAAGGTAAGGGCGGGGAAGTTGAAGAACTTCGTGAGAAAATTGAACAATCAGGAATGCCTGAAGAAACAATGAAGGCTGCACTGAAAGAATTAGACCGTTATGAAAAGTTACCAGCAAGTTCTGCGGAGAGCGGTGTTATTCGTAATTATATGGATTGGTTATTAGCACTTCCGTGGACAGAAGCGACAGAAGATATGATTGATCTTGCTCATTCTGAAGAGATTTTGAACAAAGATCATTACGGGCTTGAGAAAGTAAAAGAGCGCGTACTTGAATATTTAGCTGTGCAGAAGTTAACGAATTCATTAAAAGGACCTATCCTTTGCTTAGTAGGACCTCCTGGGGTCGGGAAAACATCGTTAGCGCGTTCGATTGCAACATCATTAAATCGTAATTTTGTCCGTGTATCCCTTGGTGGTGTACGTGATGAATCGGAAATCCGTGGTCACCGTCGTACGTACGTTGGAGCGATGCCAGGACGCATTATTCAAGGTATGAAAAAGGCGAAAACAGTTAATCCAGTCTTTTTATTAGATGAGATTGATAAAATGTCTAACGACTTCCGTGGAGATCCATCAGCGGCATTACTTGAAGTGTTAGACCCAGAACAAAACCATAACTTCAGTGATCATTACATTGAAGAACCGTATGATCTATCGAAAGTTATGTTTGTAGCAACTGCGAATACACTTTCAAGTGTTCCAGGTCCGTTGCTTGACCGTATGGAAATTATTTCGATTGCTGGCTATACAGAACTTGAAAAAGTTCACATTGCCCGTGAACATTTATTGCCGAAACAATTAAAAGAGCATGGCTTACGAAAAGGTAATTTACAAGTACGTGATGAAGCGCTTCTTGAAATTATTCGTTATTATACACGTGAGGCCGGTGTTCGTACGCTAGAGCGTCAAATTGCAAAAGTTTGTCGTAAAGCAGCAAAAATTATCGTTACAGCAGAACGCAAGCGTATTGTAGTAACAGAGAAAAACATTGTTGATTTACTTGGTAAGCACATATTCCGTTATGGGCAAGCTGAAAAAACAGACCAAGTTGGTATGGCAACAGGGTTAGCGTATACAGCAGCAGGCGGTGATACACTTGCGATTGAAGTGTCTGTAGCGCCAGGTAAAGGGAAATTAATTTTAACAGGGAAACTTGGGGATGTTATGAAAGAATCCGCACAAGCAGCGTTTAGCTATATTCGTTCTCGTGCAGAAGAACTTCAGATTGATCCGAATTTCCATGAGAAAAATGATATTCATATTCATGTTCCAGAAGGAGCAGTTCCAAAAGATGGACCGTCAGCAGGTATTACGATGGCAACGGCACTTATTTCTGCACTAACAGGTATTCCTGTAAGTAAAGAAGTGGGGATGACAGGTGAAATTACACTTCGTGGTCGTGTATTACCAATTGGTGGTTTAAAAGAAAAAACATTAAGTGCTCACCGCGCAGGCTTAACAAAAATTATTTTGCCAGCAGAAAACGAGAAAGATTTAGATGATATTCCAGAAAGCGTAAAAGAAAACCTTACGTTTGTGCTTGCATCTCATTTAGATGAAGTATTGGAGCACGCATTAGTAGGAGTGAAACAATGAAAGTAACAAAAGCAGATATTGTAATTAGTGCTGTTAAACCAGAACAATATCCAGACAGTGATTTACCAGAAATTGCATTAGCAGGTCGTTCAAATGTCGGGAAGTCTTCCTTTATTAATAAAATTTTAAATCGTAAAAAGTTAGTACGTATTTCTTCTAAACCAGGGAAAACGCAAACGTTGAACTTTTTCTTGATCAATGAGATGATGCATTTTGTTGACGTTCCAGGTTATGGATATGCGAAAGTATCTAAAACAGAGCGCGCAGCATGGGGCAAGATGATTGAGACTTACTTTACAACACGTGAGCAATTAGACGCAGCTGTATTAGTAGTTGATTTACGTCACCAACCAACAAATGATGACGTGATGATGTATGATTTCTTAAAGCATTATGAAATCCCAACAATTATTATTGCGACGAAAGCCGATAAAATTCCGAAAGGGAAATGGCAAAAGCATTTAAAAGTTGTAAAAGAAACGCTTGCTGTTGAAATTGGCGATGAAATCGTTCTATTCTCTTCTGAAACAGGACTTGGAAAAGAAGAAGCGTGGAAGGCAATTCATAGAATGACAAAAACAAAAAACGCGTGACGAATGTCGCGCGTTTTTTTATTTACTAAATTTTTTTATCGTACGTTTAATGTAACCTCAATATTACCTCTTGTTGCTTTCGAATAAGGACATACACCGTGAGCGGCTTCTACAAGTTCTTGTGCTTCGTCATGAGAGACGCCAGCAACATGTACATCAAGTAAAGCAGATAGGCCGAAACCACCATCTGTATCTTTTCCGATAGAAACGTGAGCAGTTACTTCTGTACTTTCTACTTTCACACGTTTTGTACGAATGACAAGTTGTAATGCACTATCAAAACAAGCGGCATAACCAGCAGCAAATAGTTGTTCTGGATTCGTTGCCTCTCCGCCTGCACCACCTAGTGCTTTCGGCATTTTTACATCAAGATTTAATATGCCATCATCTGAAATTACTTTTCCGTTTCGTCCACCTGTAGCAGTTACTGAAGCAGTATATAATTTATCCATGTTTATTCCCCTTTTCTATCATTAATTGTTTTCATTGTTTCAATTAGTTTATTTAATTGAATTAATAAAGAACGATATTCTTGTTCTGTAATTCCTAAATTTGTTGCCATTGTTGTCGGCAATGAACAAGCCTTTTCTTTTAAATCTTTACCTTGTTCTGTTAATTTAATACAAACTTTGCGCTCATCTTCTTTGGAACGAACACGTTTTACAAGTTTTAATGATTCCATTCGTTTTAACATAGGTGTTAACGTACCGGAATCTAAAAATAGACGTTCTCCAATTTCTTTTACTGTTAGTCCATCTTGCTCCCATAGTACGAGTAAAGTAATGTACTGGGGATACGTAATACCCATATCTTCTAAATATGGTCGATAAAAGCGGGTAACTTCTTTAGAACAGGCGTAAATAGAAAAACAAAGTTGGTTATCTAGATGTAAAGAATTCTCTGTCATACATAACTCCTTTCTAATTAAGTTGTGCACAATTTAATTTTATAAAATCAATATAACGAAAAAGAAATACAATGTCAAATACATTGTATTGAGAAAGTTTGTGCTACAATTTGGAACAATCATACATATTTTTCTTCATGATGAAAGAAGATAGGAAAGATGATGTTATAATTCATATGGAATAGTTTCCATCACTTGATTATGAGGGCTTTTTTTGGTAACGTACAAATAGAGTTATTAATTTATAATCATTATAAAGTAGAAAGTCTTTATTAGTTTTACTGAATCTCCTTTATTACATACGGAGAATAAATAAAAAATAATCGGTTGTTCACACGATTGTCAGATTCATAAGAGGAAAGTTGTATTATGATAGTAGATAAAGTGATAAAACGGGTGAAGGGGGACATGCTGCGTGCATATTCTTGTTGTTAGTGTAAATTATCGAACAGCCCCTGTAGAATTTCGTGAGAAACTCACATTTCAGGCAGCAGAGCTAGAGCAAGCAATGACTACATTACAAAATCAAAAGAGCGTGTTAGAGAATGTCATTGTATCAACTTGTAATCGCACTGAGATTTACGCTGTTGTCGATCAATTACACACGGGACGGTATTATATTAAGAAGTTTTTAGCTGATTGGTTTCAGCTTGAAATAGAAGAAGTCGCACCATATTTAACTATTTTTGAACAAGACGGTGCAATAGATCATTTATTCCGCGTGACGTGCGGTTTAGATTCTATGGTAGTTGGAGAAACACAGATTTTAGGCCAAATAAAAGATAGCTTTTTAGAAGCGCAACAAGTAAAAGCGACAGGCACAATTTTTAATGAGTTGTTTAAGCAGGTGGTTACGTTAGCGAAACGTGCGCACTCAGAAACGACGATTGGTGAAAGTGCGATGTCTGTTAGCTATGCTGCTGTTGAGCTCGGAAAGAAAATATTTGGTGAGTTAACAGATTGTCATGTGCTTATTCTTGGTGCTGGTAAGATGGGTGAGCTGGCACTGCAAAACTTATATGGAAGCGGTGCTCGAAAAGTAACCGTCATGAATAGGACGTTTACGAAAGCGGAAGTAATGGCTGAGAAATATATGGGACATGCAAAGCCTTTAAGTGAATTGCAATGTGCATTATTAGAAGCAGATATTTTAATTAGTTCAACTGGTGCATCTGAATATGTCATTACGAAAGAGATGATGACAAAGGTAGAGAAAATGCGCTCTGGTCGTCCGTTATTTATGGTGGATATTGCAGTGCCACGTGATATTGATCCAGCGATTGATGAACTAGAAGGTTCTTTCTTATATGACATTGATGATTTGCAAGGAGTAGTGGAAGCAAATCGTGCTGAGCGTTTGAAAGAAGCAGAGAAAATTCAATTTATGATTGAAGAGGAAATTGTTTTATTTAAAACGTGGTTAAGTACACTTGGTGTTGTTCCGTTAATAGCAGCTCTTCGTGATAAGGCACTTGCTATCCAAAGTGAAACGATGGAAAGCTTGGAACGAAAAATACCGAATCTTAGTGATCGTGAGAGAAAAGTAATTAGTAAGCATACGAAAAGTATTATTAATCAATTATTAAAAGACCCAATTTTAGTAGCGAAAGAAATTGCTGCTGAAGAGGGAGCAAACGAAAAATTAGCGTTATTTGCAAAGATTTTCGACTTAGAAATGGAAGATGTAGAGAGTTGTGCGGAAGAAGTAGAACATAAAAGAGCGTGGACACCATCCGTTCCATCTTTATAATTTGGAAGGATGATCGGATGAGTTTTTTAAATAACAGTATTATTTATCATATTGCAATTATTTTATATGCTTGTAGCATTAGTTTATATTTTATAGATTATTTCCAAAGTAACCGAAAGGCGAACCGATTTGCTTTTTGGTTACTTTCGATTGTATGGGTTCTGCAGTCTATCTTTATGTTACTTAGGGCTACAGATTCAGAAACGAACCCTATATTAACTTTATTATCAGGGATTTATTTTTATGTTTGGCTATTGATTACGATGTCGTTAGTCATTAATCGATTTATGAGAATTGACTTTCTAGTCTTTTTTACAAATGTTGTCGCATTTGGCGTAAGCGCTTTTTCTATTTTTACACCGCTCGGAAAGATGTCGCCGGTACTGGCAGAGCAATTAGTTTCAGAACTTGTATATGTACATGTCGGTATGGCTATTATTTCTTATGCAACTTTCACTGTATCGTTCATTTTTTCTATTATGTATTTATTGCAATATCGCCTATTAAAAAAGAAAAAATGGAATGCGAGATTAAGAAGGTTAGGGAATTTACCGAAGCTAGAATCGATGTCTTACGGATTAAATTTATTTTCTGTTCCATTTTTCTTATTAGCTATTTTATTAGGATGCATATGGGGATATACGAAATTGGACAATTTCCATTGGTATGATACGAAAGTGATTGGGTCTTTTGTCGTTCTATTTGTATATTGTGCTGGCCTATATTTACGAGTGGCAGATGTGTTGCAAGGGAAGAAAATCGTGCAGTGGAACATCGGAGCATTTCTCGTAATGCTAATCAATATTTTTCTATTAAGCAGTTTATCCAACTTCCACTTTTGGTATTTATAATGAGGAGAGAGAATTATGCGCAAAATTATTGTAGGGTCACGAAAGAGTAAATTAGCATTAACGCAAACAAACTGGTTTGTTGATCAGTTAAAAGCACTAGGTTTACCATATGAATTTGAAGTGAAAGAAATCGTCACAAAAGGTGATGTTATTTTAGATGTTACTCTTTCAAAAGTAGGCGGAAAAGGCTTGTTTGTTAAAGAGATCGAACATGCGTTACTTACGAAAGAAATTGATATGGCTGTACATAGTATGAAAGATATGCCGGCCGTACTTCCAGAAGGATTAATGATTGGTTGTACACCGAAGCGTGTTGACCCTCGTGATGCTTTTATCTCAAAAAGCGGAGCAGCGTTTGAAGAGTTAGCAGAAGGCGCTATTTTAGGTACGAGTAGTTTAAGACGCAGTGCACAATTATTAGCTGCGAGACCAGATTTACAAGTGAAGTGGATTCGAGGAAATATCGATACACGTTTACGTAAATTACAAGAAGAGGATTACGATGCAATCATTTTAGCAACAGCTGGATTACAAAGAATGGGCTGGGATAATGAAGTTATTACAGAACATTTAGATGAGACGTTATGTGTACCTGCTGTAGGACAAGGTGCATTAGCGATTGAATGCCGTGAGGATGATAAGGATTTACTACAGTTGTTAGCGCATATGAATGATGCAGTAACAGAAAGAACAGTGGCGGCAGAACGAGTATTTCTTCATAAACTTGAAGGTGGCTGCCAAGTTCCGATCGCTGGATATGCAACTCTTACAGAAAATGATGCAATCGAATTAACAGCTCTTGTCGGTTCTATGGACGGTTCTATTTTATTGAAAGAGACAGTAGTAGGAACTAATCCAGAGGAAGTAGGATTAGAGGCTGCGGACCGTTTAATTAAACAAGGCGCCAAAGAACTCATTCTTGCTGCAAATAAGGGGCAACAATAAATATGAACGCTCTCGCTGGCAAAACGGTATTAATTACACGTGCCCAGCATCAAGCGAAACAAATGAGTGTAGCGGTGAAAGAAAAGAGCGGAATTCCATTGGAAATTCCGCTTTTGCGTATGGAAGGTATGTCTCATAGGCAAATTCAACATATAGCAGGGCACCTGCATTCGTATGACTGGGTTATTTTTACGAGTAAAAATGGGGTAGCTTTTTTTCTAGATAGTTTGAGAAAGAAGCTACCCGCAAAGACTAAAATTGCTGCAGTAGGCGTGAAAACAAGGTTAGAGTTAGAAAAGCGGGGCTATCAAGTGGACTTCGTTCCAACTGCATTTGTTGCAGAAGTATTTGCAGAAGAGTTTGTAAAAAGACTAAGTGGAAACGAGTGCATTTTATTTCCGAAAGGGAATTTAGCAAGAGATGTAATTCCAGTTGCACTTCGCGAAATTGGTGTTTCTCTAGATGAGCTAATCGTATATGGTACGCAAGAGAATGTAGAGAAAAGGCAAGAGCTTATAGTAGCGTTAGAAGTAGGGAAAGTAGACATTATTACATTTACAAGCCCTTCAACTGTTACTAGTTTTGTTCGTTTACTTGAGGGTACAAACTGGAGAGAATGGACAAAAAACTGTACAATTGCTTGTATAGGGCCTATTACGGAAAAAGAGGCGATCCTTTATTTTCCACATGTTATTATGCCGAAAGAGTACACTGTAGAATCATTACTACAATGCATTTGTGAATCTATAAAATAAAAGAATGGGGATAGAAATCTATGAACTCTTTACAATTTAATCGTCATCGTCGCTTAAGACAAAGCGGTAATATGCGTGCGCTTGTGCGTGAAACGTTTTTACATACGGAAGATTTTATTTACCCTATTTTTGTATTAGAAGGAGAAAATGTTCGTAATGAAGTGCCTTCTATGCCAGGCGTATATCAAATGTCTTTAGATTTATTGCAAGCTGAAATGCAAGAGGTTGTTGATTTAGGTATTCGTTCTGTTATTGTATTTGGTTTACCTGCTGAAAAAGATGAAGTTGGATCATCAGCATATTGTGATCATGGAATCGTGCAACGTGCAATTAAGAAAATTAAAGGTGAATTCCCTGAGCTAGTAGTAGTTGCAGATACATGTTTATGTCAATTCACAAGCCATGGTCATTGCGGTGTAATTGAAGATGGTATTATTTTAAATGACGAGTCTCTTGCAGTTCTTGCGAAAACAGCTGTAAGCCAAGCGAAAGCAGGAGCGGACATTATTGCGCCATCAAACATGATGGACGGATTCGTAACAGCAATTCGCCATGCATTAGATGAAAATGGTTTTGGACACGTACCAGTAATGTCGTACGCTGTGAAATATTCATCAGCATTTTACGGACCATTCCGTGATGCGGCGCACGGTGCTCCGCAATTTGGTGATCGTAAAACATATCAAATGGATCCAGCGAACCGTATGGAAGCATTCCGTGAAGCAGAATCAGATGTAATGGAAGGGGCAGATTTCTTAATTGTAAAGCCAGCTCTTTCTTACTTAGATATCGTTCGTGATGTGAAAAATAACTTTAATTTACCAGTCGTTGCATATAACGTAAGTGGTGAATATTCGATGATTAAAGCAGCAGCGCAAAATGGTTGGATTAATGAAAAAGAAGTTGTACTTGAAAAATTAATTAGCATGAAACGTGCAGGAGCAGATTTAATTATTACGTATCATGCAAAAGATGCAGCAAGATGGTTACAAGAAGGAGGCGCTAAATAATGAAAAAGTTTGATAAGTCGATTGCGGCGTTTGAAGAGGCACAAGATTTAATGCCTGGTGGCGTAAATAGCCCCGTTCGTGCTTTTAAGTCTGTTGGTATGAATCCGTTGTTTATGGAGCGCGGAAAAGGCTCTAAAGTATATGATATCGATGGAAATGAATACATCGATTACGTATTATCATGGGGTCCTTTAATTCATGGTCATGCGAATGATCGTGTTGTTGAAGCTTTAAAATCTGTTGCTGAAAGAGGAACAAGCTTCGGTGCCCCAACGGAAATTGAGAATAAATTAGCGAAACTTGTTATTGAGCGCGTACCATCAATTGAGATTGTACGTATGGTTAACTCTGGAACAGAAGCGACAATGAGTGCGCTACGTTTAGCTCGTGGTTATACAGGACGTAATAAAATTTTGAAATTCATCGGTTGTTACCATGGTCATGGTGATTCGTTATTAATTAAAGCCGGTTCTGGTGTGGCGACGCTAGGTTTACCAGATAGCCCAGGTGTACCAGAAGGTGTAGCGAAAAATACGATTACCGTAGCGTATAACGATTTAGAAAGTGTGAAATACGCTTTCGAACAATTTGGTGATGATATTGCTTGTATAATTGTAGAACCAGTAGCAGGAAATATGGGTGTTGTTCCTCCGCAACCAGGATTTTTAGAAGGTCTTCGTGAAGTAACAGAGCAAAATGGTGCATTGCTTATTTTTGATGAAGTCATGACAGGATTCCGAGTTGCTTATAATTGCGGACAAGGTTATTACGGTGTAACACCTGATTTAACTTGTTTAGGTAAAGTAATCGGTGGTGGCTTACCAGTAGGAGCATACGGTGGTAAAGCAGAAATTATGCGCCAAGTTGCACCGAGCGGACCGATTTACCAAGCAGGTACTTTATCAGGTAACCCACTTGCAATGGCAGCAGGTTATGAAACGTTAGTACAGTTAACGCCAGAATCATATGTAGAATTTGAGCGTAAAGCTGAAATGTTAGAAGCTGGCTTACGTAAAGCGGCTGAAAAACATGGCATTCCGCATCATATTAACCGTGCGGGTTCTATGATTGGTATCTTCTTTACAGATGAACAAGTTATTAATTACGATGCAGCAAAATCTTCAAACTTAGAATTCTTTGCGGCTTACTATCGTGAAATGGTAGAACAAGGTGTATTCTTGCCACCATCTCAATTCGAAGGTCTATTCTTATCGACAGCACATAGTGATGCAGATATTGAAGCGACGATTGCAGCAGCTGAAATTGCAATGTCAAAATTAAAAGCTTAATTGTTGAAAGAAAATCGCTCTCCATAAGGGGAGCGATTTTTTTTATTCATAAAGTCAGCTTTCCATACATAAATCTGTAATGACATATAGTTTGGGAGGGGGAAAAGAAGTGGCAACAGATCATTCATTACGTTTTTCATTAAAAGAATCTGTTTGGTTCCAAAAAGGACAGGAAGTCGAAGAACTTTTGTCAATTTCGTTAGATCCAGACGTTGAGATAGAAGAGCTTGATCATGAAGTTATCGTGAGAGGGCAATTAGATTTAACGGGAGAGTATGTTGCGCGGCAAGATGATTCGGCTTATTCATTAAGAGATTTATCGCCAGCGAAGTCGATTGATTATGTAGAAACAAGGGAAGATGGGGTTAATGAACTTGTTCATTCCTTTCCGCTTGAAATATCAATTCCGAGAAACCGTGTGAAAGTAATTGAAGAACTATATGTATCTATTGAGGAATTTGATTATGAATTAAAGGAAAATGGTTGCTTACAATTATTAGCGGATATATCTATCACTGGTTTATGTGATGAAGAAAGAATCGAGGATGAAGAGGAAGAAACAGCGTATGCTGAGTTAGAGGCTGATTCCGCACAAGAAGATGAAAATAGACCCGCCATGCACGTAGAAGAACCAGTCTATAAGGAATCAGATGAGTGGGAAGATTACGCATTTGAACCGTTTCAACTAGAGGAAAGAAAAGAGCAGGAAGTAGAGGAAGAGGAAATAGAAGAACATGAATTTGTGGAGCGTGAAGAGGAGAAAGAATCAACGCCACAATTTGAATTGTTCGGAAGAAAAGATTTCAAGAAAGAAAAAGCGAAAAAACAAGAAGAGCAAGAAGAAGAAACGTATTCACAGCGAGATGAAAATGCACTTTATTTAACGAAAATATTTACGAAAGAACCGGAAGAAGAATTTACAAAGTTAAGAATGTATTTCGTGCAAGAAGGGGATACAATCGAATCTGTTGCAGACCGTTATGAAACGTCTGTACAAAACTTATATCGTGTCAATCAAACAGAAGATATATATTTAACTGCGGGACAAATTATTTATATTCCTGTTTCAAGGGCAAAAGCGAAATAAGTGAGTGTTTTCACTCACTTATTTTCCTAAAGGCAATGTTTTGAATAGAAAGGGTTATTCGTATGGATATTGAATTACGAAATCGCTATGAACCCATTGTAAGGCAATATAGATTGGATACACAGCATATGGAAGAGCACGGAAGTGTAACGAAAATTTACACGAATCAAGGTCCGTATGCGCTCAAGAAAATAGAAGACGGGAAGTTAGAGAGGAATAACTTTTTGCACCATATTCAATATTTGAAGGAGAACGGTTTTTCAAATTATGTACCTATATACCATGCGACGGATGGAAATTATATTTTAAGTGACGGGACGTATAATTATTATTTAATGCCTTGGTTAGAACGTGCGGAAGGCAACGGCGAGGATAATGATCAATACCATAAAATGTTTCAAACTCTCGGGACGTTACATCAAAAAACGGTGAAAGAAGAAACGTATACAGAAGAAGATTTAGAAAAACATTATACAAATATATCCGATCGCTGGGAGAATGATGGTGAGATGTTAGAAGAGTTTCTCGTAGAATCTGAAGCGAAGTGGTATATGTCTCCGTTTGAATTGCAATATTGTACGTACTATCATCATGTAATGAGGGCGCGTGAGTTTGCAATGAAGCAATTAACTGAGTGGAACGATGCGATGAAAGAAAAAGAAAAAACACGTATTACTTTTGTACATGGTAACGTATCGCTTAATCATTTCTTATTTGATTATGAACGGAATGGCTATTTTATTAGTTTAGAAAAATCTAAGTTTGCCACACCGGTGCAAGATATAGTAGGGTTTTATTCTCGGTCTTTAAATACGTATCCAATTGCGCGAAGTGATCGGTTTGAATGGTATCAAATGTACCAAAAAAATTTCCCTTTTACGAAAGAAGAGCAACTACTCATGTTTGCATATATGACGTATCCATCGCAATTTATTCGGCAAATCCAGTCTTATAAGAAAAGAAGAGAGAGTCGCAATGAGGAAAATGAACTGCTCGGAGTAAAGAGCTTACAACAATCGCATTGGCTCGTTAGCAATATAGAATATTTCCTTTCGCAATTACAAGCTGCTCAGCAAGGGAGCGGATAAAGTGATGGGGTCTTACTGCCCGTAAATAGCGGGAGAAAGAAGATAAGTAGAGGATGCTACTTATCTTCTTTTTTTGCCCAAAAAGCCGTAGTATTAAATTTATCTTGACGAATAGGGTTTCGTTTTTTACACTATTGTATATAATAATTAACAATCATATAAATGCCTTGAAGGGGAAGAGTATAACAAGAAACGTCTTCAGAGAGGAGAATCATTAGCTGGGAGATTCTCTAGATAGTTATGTTAGAAGGTAGCCCTGGAGCATCTTTTCTGAACGGAATAGTTCTCATTAGGAAAAGACGGATTTGTCCGTTATCAAATTAAGAGTATAAGCAAATTCCTGAATTTGTTTGTAAATAAAGGTGGTACCGCGATGTCCCTCGTCCTTTTTGGATGAGGGGCATTTTTTATTTTAAGGAGGGAAAATAATGTCAAACACGGAAAAGAATTTACCAACTAAATATGATCATATGTCCGTTGAAGAAGGCCTTTATCAATGGTGGCTTGAAGGCAAATATTTCGAAGCAACAGGAGATGAGAAGAAACAACCATACACAATTGTAATTCCACCTCCGAACGTAACTGGTAAGTTACACTTAGGTCATGCTTGGGATACAACTCTTCAAGATATTTTAACTCGTACGAAGCGTATGCAAGGTTACGATGTATTATGGCTTCCAGGAATGGACCATGCGGGTATCGCAACACAAGCGAAAGTAGAAGGGAAACTTCGTGAAGAAGGTATTTCACGTTACGATCTTGGCCGTGAGAAATTCCTTGAAAAAGCTTGGGAATGGAAAGAGGAATACGCGTCTCACATTCGTCAACAATGGGGGAAAGTTGGTTTAGGATTAGACTATTCTCGTGAACGTTTCACATTAGACGAAGGTTTATCTGATGCGGTTAATAAAGTATTCGTTCAATTATACGAAAAAGGCTTAATTTACCGCGGTGAATATATTATCAACTGGGACCCAGCAACACGCACAGCTCTTTCTGATATTGAAGTAATTCATAAAGAAGTTCAAGGTGCATTCTACCATATGAACTATCCGTTAACAGATGGTTCTGGTCATATTCGTCTTGCTACTACTCGTCCAGAAACGATGCTTGGTGATACAGCAGTAGCAGTTCATCCAGAAGACGATCGTTACAAACATTTAATCGGGAAAACAGTTACACTTCCAATCGTAGGCCGTGAGATTCCGATTATTGCTGATGAGTACGTAGAAAAAGATTTCGGAACAGGCGTTGTAAAAATTACACCAGCTCATGACCCGAATGACTTTGAAGTAGGTAACCGTCATGACTTACCACGTATCTTAGTAATGAACGAAGATGGATCAATGAACGAAAAAGCTGGTAAGTATAACGGTATGGATCGTTTCGAATGCCGTAAAGCGTTAGTGAAGGACTTACAAGAAGCGGGCGTATTAGTAGAAATCGAGCCTCATATGCATTCAGTAGGTCATAGTGAGCGTAGTGGTGCAGTTGTTGAGCCTTACTTATCAACACAATGGTTCGTAAAAATGGCTCCACTTGCTGAGAAGGCAGTAGAGCTTCAACAAAAAGAAGAAGAGAAAGTAACGTTCGTACCAGAACGTTTTGAAAACACATACTTACGCTGGATGGAAAACATTCACGACTGGTGTATTTCTCGTCAATTATGGTGGGGACACCGTATTCCAGCTTGGTATCATAAAGAAACTGGTGAAGTATACGTAGGTACAGATGCACCAGCAGATATTGAAAACTGGAATCAAGATAACGATGTACTTGATACATGGTTCAGTTCAGCGTTATGGCCATTCTCAACACTTGGTTGGCCTAATGAAGATGCAGCAGACTTCAAACGTTACTATTCAACAGATGCATTAGTAACGGGTTATGACATCATCTTCTTCTGGGTATCTCGTATGATTTTCCAAGGTTTAGAGTTTACAGGCGAGCGTCCATTTAAAGATGTATTAATTCACGGTTTAGTTCGTGATGAGCAAGGACGTAAAATGAGTAAATCTCTTGGTAACGGTATTGATCCAATGGATGTTATCGAGAAGTACGGTGCAGATGCAATGCGCTATTTTTTATCAACAGGAAGCGCACCAGGTCAAGATTTACGTTTCAGTATGGAAAAAGTAGAGTCTACTTGGAACTTCATTAATAAAATTTGGAACGCATCACGTTTCGTATTAATGAACATGGATGATATGAAGTATGAAGAAATCGATTTAACTGGTGAAAAATCAGTTGCGGATAAGTGGATTTTAACTCGCTTAAACGAAACAATCGAAAGCGTAACGCGTAACATGGATAAATATGAGTTCGGTGAAGCTGGTCGTTCATTATACAACTTCATTTGGGACGATTTCTGTGACTGGTACATTGAAATGGCGAAACTTCCACTATACGGTGAAGATGAAGCAACTAAGAAAACAACTCGTTCTATTTTAGCTTACGTATTAGACCAAACAATGCGTCTACTACACCCATTCATGCCATTCGTAACAGAGAAGATTTGGCAACATTTACCGCATGAAGGCGAATCTATTACAGTAGCAGCATGGCCAACAGTTCGTGAAGATTTACAAGATACAGAAGCTGCGGCAGAAATGCACCTTCTAGTTGATATCATTCGCTCTGTTCGTAACATCCGTGCAGAAGTTAATACGCCAATGAGCAAAAAAGTTCAAATGCAAATTAAAGCAAAAGATGAGGCTGTACTTGCTCAACTTACGAAAAACAGCTCTTACATTGAGCGTTTCTGTAACCCAAGCGAATTAATAATTCAAACGGATTTACAAGCACCAGAAAAAGCAATGACTGCAATCGTATCAGGTGCAGAGTTATTCTTACCGTTAGCTGATCTTATCAATCTTGATGAAGAGAGAGCACGTCTTGAGAAAGAATTTGAGAAGTTCGACAAAGAAGTAGAACGTGTACAGAAGAAACTTTCAAACCAAGGTTTCGTAGCGAAAGCTCCTGCAGCAGTTATTGACGGAGAGCGTGCGAAAGAGCAAGACTACCTAGAAAAACGTGAAGCAGTTCGCCAACGTCTAGCAGATCTTGAAAAGTAAAATATTTTTTAGAGGCTCACTATATTGGTGAGTCTCTTTTCTTTGCGTATAATAGGAGTATGAAGGTTGTCTTTTGAAAGGGGAAGCATACGTGATACATACATACGAAGAAGCGATAGGGTGGATTCATAGCCGATTGAAGTTTGGTATTAAACCGGGATTAGAAAGAATGAAATGGATGCTAGAAGAGCTCGGAAATCCAGAGCGTCACATAAAATGTGTTCATCTTGCTGGTACAAATGGAAAAGGTTCAACGTTAACATATATGCGCTACATGTTAGAAGATGCAAAATATAAGGTAGGAACATTTACCTCTCCATATATTGAAACATTTAACGAACGTATTAGTGTGAACGGGACACCAATTGCAGATGAAGAGATTACTGAACTTGTAAAGATGGTAAAGCCAGTCGTTGAAAAACTAGATGGGACGGATTTAGGGGAAGCGACTGAGTTTGAAATTATTACTGTTATGGCAATTTGTTATTTCGGTAAAGTTAATTTCTGTGATGTTGTTTTATTTGAAACAGGGCTTGGAGGGCGCTTTGATTCTACGAATGTTATTCATCCTGTTCTCACGATTATTACAAATATCGGCCACGATCATATGCATATTTTAGGGAATACACTAGGAGAAATTGCATATGAAAAGGCGGGGATTATTAAGTCTGGTGTTCCGGTTATTACTGGTGTACGAGATGAGGAAGCATTGCAAGTCATTCAAAAAGTTGCAAAGGAAAATCATGCAAACTTATACGAGATGGGCAAGCATTTTACAGCGTTACATAAACAGTCTGGCGAAGATGGAGAATGGTTCGATTTCACTTGTCCTTTCGCCACTTTTGAAGATGTGCGAATCTCAATGAAAGGTGTTCACCAAGTAGGAAACGCAGCACTTGCACTTATGGCAGTCATGTATGTCAAAACATACTTATCATTTTTAATTGAGGAAGTAGAAATAAGAACTGGATTACAGGAAGCGTATTGGATTGGTCGATTTGAAAAACTGCAAAGCAATCCAGATATTATTATAGATGGTGCCCATAACCCAGAAGGTATCGAAAGTCTTGTGAAAACAGTAGAATCACATTACAAAAATAAAAATGTAATAGTTTTATTTACTGCCCTAGGTGATAAACAATTGCATAATATGGTAGATCAATTAGAAACCATTGCCGATGAAATTATTTTTACAACATTCGCCTTTGATCGTGCTATTTCTGCTGACGAGCTTGCATCGTATTCAAAGAAAGAGTCAAAACTAGTTTTTGAAAATTGGAAAGAGGCAATTGATACGAAGGTTGAAATGATTGGAGAAAATGATGTTTTTATCATAACAGGTTCTCTTTATTTCATTTCGGAAGTTCGAAAATATATTCGCGAGAAAAACTAGATAGTCTTTGCTATCTAGTTTTTTTGTTCTACAAATGAAGTCAAATGCATACATATAAGATAAATATATAGGGTTATTTGGCGAATTCCTCTGACAAATATCTCATTTTTTTGTGAAATGAATATGATATGATGCGGACAATGATAAGAGGTGAGGTGTGAGTGTATGGACAAGCAATCACGAACGATCTCAGTGAAAGTGAATGGAACAGAAGCGAAGTATGAGGAGAAGAAGAAAGATGAATTTGAATGGATGGTAGTAGAAAGTGAAAGACCGAAAAACGTTGTTCCGTTTCAAAAAGCGAAATTGGTGTCTAAGGAAAAAAAACGAAAGAAGTGGAGCAATACGTTAATTGCAATCGTTGCCACTGCGATTGTTATTGGTACGGCTTTTGGGATGGGAATGCTACAGTTACTTAAAGGACAAGGTGCGACAGGGGGAAGCGAAGTAACAGCTTCGAAGCAGATGCGAAATGAAGAATCAAAGGTGGGCGGAACGGCAGAACAAACACCGGCACCAAAAGAGGAAAAACAAAAAGCACAGACAGGAACGTCATTAGATCCAATGAAATTATTTTTTGTGCAAGGAGGGATTTATTCTTCCGAAGAAAAGGGACAGGCCGCTCTTGAAGAGTGGAAAGGTAATGGAGGCGTTGCAGCTTTAAAACCGAGCGGTGATAAGTATGCATTAGTTGTTGGTATTGCTAGCGATGAACAAGGCATAAATCAATTAATGACGCAGTATAAAAATGATAATGTCTCCGTATTGAAAAAGAACTGGGATATAACAGATAAAGCGTTACTTAAAGATGATAAAGAAGTTGGGGCATTTTTAACAAAAGTACAGCCATTATATACTCATTTAGCAAAATATGCTTCCAGCATACAAGCTAGTAGAAAAAGTAATGCGAAAGATATAGGGGCGATTGAAAAAGAGTGGAAAGCGATTGAAAAAGAAGGGAAAAGTATGAAGCAAGAAGAAGCGAAGAAATTGTATATGTATACGTCAGTAGCTGTGCAAACAGTGAAGGACGGAAAAGATGATAAGGAATCTTTGGCGAAACTAAATCAAGTTATTATTGATGGTATGCTTTCGTATGAAAAAATTGTTTCACAAAAGGCGAAATAATAGGATAATGAAATGACGAAGGAAGAAGTGTAGGTACTTCTTTCTTTTCTTTTGAATTTATAGTAAAGTGCTTTCTCTATGGCAGAAATATAATTGTATGTTAGTAAAGAGGTATTATTTTATATAGAGAAGATAATATTTCTTTCATTTGTGGACAAACTATTCCTTTGATACGATTGTTGTAAATGATTCTGCTTCATGTGAGAAAGGAAGGAGAAAATATGAAAAAAATTATTTTAGCTTCAGGGTCACCTCGCAGGAAGGAATTACTTGAGTTAGCTGGTGTGCCATTTGAAATTATTGTAAGTGAAGTAGAAGAAAAGATTGGTGCGTATTCCTCACCTTCTGATATTGTTATGTCACTTGCTTTGCAAAAAGCATCTGCGGTAGCAGAAACGAATAGTGATTACATTGTGTTAGGTGCAGACACAATTGTTACATATGAATCGCGTATACTTGGAAAGCCTTCTAATGAGGCTGAGGCGAAAGAAATGTTGCAATTATTATCAGGGAAAACACATGAAGTGTATACGGGTGTTGCAATTATAGCGAAAGACAAAACAGTCACTTTTTACGAGCGTACAGAAGTTACGTTTTGGGAATTAACAGAAGAGGAAATTGACGTATATGTTGCATCAAAAGAACCTCTTGATAAAGCAGGGAGTTATGGAATTCAAGGTAAAGGATCTATTTTTGTTCAACATATTCAAGGGGACTACTATAGTGTAGTCGGGTTACCAATTTCACGTCTTGTTCGGGAATTAAAACAATTTAATATTGATGTAACCCATGCGTAAAATTGCATGGGATTTTCTTTGAGAGAACAAATAAAAGGGGTGGAGAAATGAACGGTATTCGTGATGTTGTCAAAGAAGAACAGCCACGGGAGCGTTTATTGTTAGAAGGAGCTGGAAGTTTATCGAATCGGGAGCTTCTTGCTGTGTTACTTAGAACAGGTTCTAAAGAAGAAACAGTTTTAAAGTTATCAGATAAAATTTTACATCACTTTGATGGTTTACGTATGTTGAAAGATGCAACGTTAGAAGAGCTTGTCAGTATACATGGTGTTGGGATTGCAAAGGCAGCCCAGCTTATAGCTGCTTTTGAACTTGGTAGAAGAATGGTACGTTTAGAATATCAAAATAGATACAGCATTCGAAGCCCAGAAGATTGTGCGAGATATATGATGGAAGAAATGCGCTTCCTGCAGCAGGAGCATTTTGTATGTTTATATTTAAACACAAAAAATCAAGTTATACATAGGCAAACCATTTTCATTGGAAGCTTAAACACATCAATTGTGCATCCAAGGGAAGTTTTTAAAGAAGCGTTCCGCCGTGCAGCAGCCTCTATCATATGTCTTCATAACCATCGTGCGACACGTTCCTAACTGAAAAGGTTACGCACGCTGTCTGAACGTCATTTATGGCAAGTAAGAGAGTCGTGAACTCTTAACTCGATAGGTAGAATGATAGGGTAACGCCTTGAAATGCCTACTCTAATACTCCGACATGCGTTATTCGAATGTGTATAAGAATAGGGTGTGAAGCTCGGTGAAGTCGGCTGAAAGTTGTCGTAGTACTCATGAGTAACCGAAAGCTAACCAGAGGTGGTTGGTACAACTGATAGGTCGTGAGTCGTGAAAAACTTAATATGGTGAGAATGTGGTAAAACACTGACGAACTAGCGAACGAAATGTCTGTAAGTGGAACTACTTAGAAATGAGTAGACTTGATGAAAACTTCAAGTGCGTTCCGTGGGCGAGTAAGTATGGTGGTTTCGAAAGCTCCATGCATCGTTACAGGCGATGGAGAGGACGTCAGGCAAGAGCTAGCACCTAAGTTAAGAATAGATAGAGTTAAGGGAACGTGGAAAGCTATCAACATGGAGAGTACACACTCTATGAAGTGGTAGGGAGGAAAGGAATATATCTATAACTTCCTTTTATGATAGTGAGAGTAGAGGCAGGAGTGATGAAGTTTCTGTAATGGAAATGGAACAATAGCCTCAAGTCGTTTCGCCTAAACTATTTTAACTCAATCATCTCAAGGATTCTCGTATGACTAAAAAGGTCACGAGCCAAGATTGGAGCGTGATATACCTTGAACGAAAACTTTAAGAAGATCCCTAGAATGAAAAATACAAGGTTACGCCATGCAGAGTATTATGGCATGACTGAAATCTTCGATGAACTTTATGTAAAAAGTAAGGATAAACAAAAATTTAAAAACCTCATGTCAATCATTACTTCAGACAACAACATTCTACTTGCCTATCGAAATATTAAACGGAATAACGGAAGCGCTACGCCTGGAGTCGATGAAGTTACGATAAAGGACGTTGAAGAGCTTGGAACCCATGAGTTTATTGGAATTGTGAAGAAAAGATTTAAACAGTATAATCCTCGAAAAGTAAAACGTGTGGAAATTCCAAAACCTAATGGAAAAACTAGACCATTAGGTATTCCATCTATGTGGGATAGAATTGCGCAACAATGTATTCTACAAGTACTGGAACCTATATGTGAAGCTAATTTTTACAAATATAGTTATGGGTTTAGACCGACAAAATCAGCTGAAAATGCAATATCTGCATGTAATGGACGAATAAACAATAATAAAATGCAATATGTAGTGGATATAGACATTAAAGGTTTCTTCGATGAAGTGAAACATTCAAAACTTATGCGACAAATTTGGACAATGGGTATTCGTGATAAACAATTACTTGTGATTATACGTAAAATGTTAAAAGCGCCTATTGTTTTACCAAATGGAGAAATCGTACATCCAACAAAAGGGACACCGCAAGGTGGAATACTTTCCCCTCTATTGGCGAATATCACTTTAAATGAATTTGATTGGTGGATTGCAAACCAATGGGAAAGTAAAAAGTGCCGAACGCTTAAGGACTATCTTAATAAGAAAACAGGATGGTATAGTCGCCAATATCGCTATCAACAACTTAGAAAAACATCTACATTAAAAGAAATGTACATTGTCCGCTACGCAGATGATTTTAAAATTTTTACTACAACGCGATTAGATGCTGAAAAGATTTTCATGGCAAGTAAAATGTGGCTAGAGGAACGGTTAAACCTTCCTATTTCTGAGGAGAAATCTCAAATTACAAATCTGAAAAAGAAAAGTAGCGAGTTTCTCGGCTTTGAACTGAAAATGGAACGAAAAGGATATGACCGTTTTGGCCGCAGAAAATACGTTTGTCAATCACATATAGCAGAAAAAGCACGAAAGAGGATTAAGAAACAACTCAAAGACCAGATCAAACTCATGCAAAGAGTTCCCAATGGAAACGAATTAATCAAGAACGTTCGAATCTATAATAGTATGGTTATTGGCATTCACAATTATTATCAAATTGCGACGCAAGTAGTCAATAGTTTGATGCCAATACAATACCAATTAACACAAATAGAACGTCAGCGATTAAAGCAATTTTCATTGAGAAAAACAACCAATTATCCAATCAAAGATAAAGGCATTAAACCTTATTTAAAATCAAAGATGACAAGATATATTAATGGATATCCCCTCATTCCTATTGGGTTCATTAAAACAAAAACAGCATTAATGCCCAAAAATAGTGTTAATAAATTTACCAAAGAAGGACGAGAACTAATGCATCGGGAACAAAAGTCGGTTCCGAACTGGCAAGTTCAATGGATTAGGGAACACCCTATCATTAATGAACGGGCAACAATAGAATTCAATGACAATCGAATATCGCTGTTTATAGCCCAAAATGGAAAATGTGCAGTGACTGGGGAAGAATTGATTCTAACGGAAATGGATTGCCATCATAAAACATTATGGAGTAAAACGAAGGATGATAGTTATTCCAACTTAGTGCTAATTACTAGAGATGTTCACCGGCTAATCCATGCCACAGATGTAGAAACTATCCAAAGGTATCTTGAATTTCTTGAATTAAATGAGGAACAACTTATAAAGCTGAATAAACTAAGATTGTTAATTGGAAATGAAATAATCAAGTAAATTAGGGATTTAAATTAAACTAAGTAGATTGAGGAAAATGAAATAGAAGGCAAACGATGGCATGCCGTGTGCGATGAAAGTTGCACGCACGGTGTAGAGCAGGGGAAAAGGTGGAGATAACCTCAAAGTCTTACCTATTGCTATCCTCAGGAGACCCCACGCCGAGCCGAGAAGATATTGAAGTAACAAAACGCTTAGTAGAATGCGGCCGAATTATCGGAATTGAAGTGCTTGACCATATTATAATAGGCGACCATAAATTCGTGAGTTTAAAGGAAAAAGGTCATATTTAAGACTATGCTTTTTACTTATTTTGTTTTATAATGTGATTTATGAGTTTTTTGTAGAAATTTATCTACAAAAAGGATAAAGATATAAAAAACGTACTGTTTTTATAATATAAATTAAGAAAAAATGAGTCCGTGAAAACAAGAAAGGAAGATAAATAATATGTTTGGATTTGGTGGATTTACTCGCGATCTTGGAATAGATTTAGGAACTGCGAACACGCTTGTATATGTAAAAGGAAAAGGTGTAGTTTTACGTGAACCTTCAGTAGTAGCGTTACAAACTGATACGAAACAAATCGTTGCTGTAGGTAGCGATGCAAAACAAATGATTGGTCGTACACCAGGAAACGTTGTGGCACTTCGCCCGATGAAAGACGGTGTAATTGCTGATTACGAAACGACAGCAACAATGATGAAATATTACATTCAACAAGCTCAAAAATCAAATGGATTTTTCTCACGTAAACCATACGTAATGGTATGTGTACCATCTGGTATTACAGCTGTCGAAAGACGTGCAGTAATTGACGCGACTCGTCAAGCTGGTGCTCGTGACGCTTATCCAATTGAAGAACCATTTGCAGCAGCAATTGGTGCAAACTTACCTGTTTGGGAACCAACTGGTAGCATGGTTGTTGATATCGGTGGCGGTACAACAGAAGTTGCAATTATTTCTTTAGGTGGTATTGTAACAAGTCAATCAGTTCGTGTTGCTGGTGATGATATGGACGATTCAATCATTCAGTACATTAAGAAAAGCTACAACTTAATGATTGGTGAAAGAACAGCTGAAGCATTGAAATTAGAAATCGGTTCTGCAGGCGAGCCAGAAGGTATCGAGCCTATGGAAATTCGTGGTCGTGATTTAGTAAGTGGTTTACCAAAAACAGTACTAATTCAACCAGAAGAAATTGCAGATGCATTAAAAGATACAGTAGATGCAATTGTAGAATCTGTTAAAAATACGTTAGAGAAAACTCCACCTGAATTAGCGGCAGACATTATGGACCGTGGTATCGTATTAACAGGTGGCGGAGCATTACTACGTAACTTAGATAAAGTGATTAGCGAAGAAACAAATATGCCAGTTCTTGTTGCAGAAGATCCATTAGATTGCGTAGCAATTGGAACAGGTAAAGCATTAGACAATATCGATCTTTTCAAAACTGCTGCTCGATAATATTGCAAAATAAAAATCAATGAAATTAAGAGGGTGTGAACGTGCCACAGTTTTTCTTAAACAAAAGATTAATTGTTTTGTTAGTTAGTATTATTCTTCTCGTGGCATTGATTGGAATCTCATTGAAAGAACGGAACAGTTTAACATGGCCAGAGCAGTTTGTTAAAGACACTGTCGGTGTTGTAGAACGTGTATTCCAAAAGCCAGCGAAATACGTAGCTGGATTCTTCGAAAATGTAGAGGATGTAAAGCGCACGTATGAAGAGAATAAAGAATTAAAAGCAAAATTAGATAATTACGGAAAGTTATCAAGTCAAGTAAAACAATTAGAAGATGATAAAAAGAAGTTACAAGAGTTAACGGGGAAAAAAGAGTTGAATAGCGGTTATACTGAAATTCCAGCGACTGTCGTTTCTCGTAATCCAGATAAATGGTACGATTTAATTGGAATTGATAGAGGGGCACAGCAAGGAATTAAAAAGGATATGGCTGTAGTAACTTCACAAGGTTTAGTTGGACGAGTGAAAAGCGTATCTCAGTTTACATCATCAGTAGAATTGCTAAGCTCTATGAGCCGAACAAATCGTGTTTCTGCTATCGTGCAAGGTGATGAGAAGATCTTTGGATTGATTGAAGGTTACGATAAAGAAAAGCACTTACTTCTTTTCACAAAGATCGGCTCTGATGCAGACGTGAAAAAAGATCAACTAGTAGTAACATCTGGACTCGGTGATATTTTCCCGAAAGGTCTTGTAATTGGAACAATCGTTGATGTTCAGCCGGATCCATACGGCTTAACAAAAACAGCTTATGTAAAACCTGCCGCTGATTTGAATGACGTAGAGCATATTACGGTTGCGAAACGTGAAACGCCTTCAGCGCCATTAGAATAGGAGGGGGAGAAGAGATGATGAAGATTTTAAAAAGAGCAGCTCTTCCTCTTTTGCTCCTTTTTGTTTTTCTATTTGAAAATATGTTTGCTACTATTGTTCCAACAGAGGTTTTTTGGAAAGACAGTATAGCAGCACCTCATTTCTTTATAATTGTGTTATGTTTTATTACTGTGTACTATAGTCCGGTCCAAGGGATTTATTACGGACTCTTATTTGGTTTCTTATTTGATACCGTATACACAGAACTTGTCGGTATATATATATTTGCGTATCCGATTTTAGCTTATTTAGTTTATAGTGTGATGAAGATACTACAATTGAATTTATTTATTGTTGCTTCTATTGTACTAGCTAGCATTGTAGCACTAGAGTATTATGTGTATGGATTTTTAACTTTGTTAGGACGTACTCATATGTCAGCGTATGTCTTTTTCACAGATCGTCTCCTGTCTACTTTATTGCTAAATGCAATTTTCTTATTGATAGTTTGTTTCCCACTGAGACGATATTTAGTGCGTCTTTCAAAAGCGATGAAAGAAAAAGAAAAAAGGATTTTCTAATTTTATGTCGAATTGAATCGGTGGGGTGAACTTTAGTGGAAGAAAAAAAGCAACAAAATGTAACAATAAAAGGGACAAAAGACGGAATAACGCTTCATTTAGATGATTGTTGTTCATTCTCTGAATTACTGGAGGAACTGGATGAAAAGCTTTCTACACATTACTATGATGGTGATGGGCGCTCTTTAATTGAAGTGCATGTGAAAGTGGGAAATCGTTATTTAACAGAAATCCAACAAGAAGAGATTCGTACGTTAATTCGTAATAAAAAGAATCTTGTTGTGGATTCAATTGAAAGTGATGTTATAACGAAAGCAGAAGCAATAGCTTGGAAAGAAGAAACAGAAATTGTCCCTATTTCCAAAATTGTTCGCTCTGGACAAGTTTTACATGTAAAAGGAAATTTATTGTTAATTGGAGATGTTAATCCAGGCGGAACGGTTATCGCTGGGGGGAATATTTTTGTCGTAGGATCATTAAGAGGAATTGCGCATGCTGGGTATTATGGGGATTCGGATGCTGTAATCGCTGCATCTGATATGAACCCGATGCAACTTCGAATTAGTGATGTGGCAATGCGGGCTCCGGAAGAGAAAGAAGACGGAGCGGAGGCGGCAGAATGTGCGTATATTAATGAGAACAATCACATTGTTGTCGATCGACTGCAACTTCTCACTCATCTTAGACCTAATTTAACAAAGTTAGAAAGGGGAATTGTATAGCTGTGGGAGAGGCAATAGTAATTACATCTGGAAAAGGCGGAGTAGGTAAAACTACAACGTCTGCGAACATTGGTACAGCCCTGGCGTTATCTGGAAAGAAAGTGTGCTTAATTGACACAGATATCGGTCTTCGAAACTTAGACGTAGTAATGGGGCTGGAAAATCGTATTGTATTTGATCTTGTTGATGTCGTTGAAGGGCGTTGCCGTTTACCTCAGGCGCTTATTAAAGATAAGCGTTTTGATGATCTTTATTTATTACCTGCAGCACAAACGAGTGATAAATCAGCGGTAACACCTGAACAAATGGATGAATTAATACAAGTATTACGTCAAGATTATGATTACATATTAATTGATTGTCCTGCGGGGATTGAGCAGGGATTTAAAAATGCGGTAGCTGGTGCGGATAAAGCAATCGTTGTTACGACGCCAGAAGTATCCTCAATGCGCGATGCGGATCGTATTATCGGGCTTTTAGAAAAAGAGGATATTGAACCACCAAAACTTGTTATTAATCGTGTGCGTAGTCATATGCTTCATGAGCAGGATATGTTAGATGTTGATGAAATCGTACGTACATTGTCAATCGAGCTTCTTGGTGTTGTCGAGGATGATGATGAAGTTATTCGTGCTACAAATACAGGTGAACCTGTAGCGTTGCAACCGAGCGGAAAAGCAGCGTTAGCTTATCGTAATATTGCAAGACGCTTGTTGGGTGAGAATGTACCATTGCAAGCATTTGGACAAGAAAAGGTATCGGTATTTACAAAGGTGAAAAACTTCTTTGGAATCCGTTAAAAGCACTTCGCACATATGCGAAGTGCTTTCTTTTTTCTTCACACGAATATCTTCCTTTCTTAGCTCATACATATGTACAAACTGTATACAACTGTTTCTATTTAAATTAGCTTAACGAAAGAAAGGAGACAGTATGAAGAATAGACGTGTAGAAGAAATTAAAAAACGAATTGCGAAAAGGAAGGCAGAGCAAGAAAGGATGGAGGAAGAGCAGTATTTTGCTGGAGGGAATTTTGATAGTGAAACAGTATTTATTGAAGAAGGAGAAAAGGAAATTCATCCTTTATTTCGAAAAGAAGTATTTTTCTTCAAATTTTTGTTATCAGCAATATTAGTTCTTTCTGTCGCTATTTTATATAAGAATGCACCCTCTTCTTTCGACGGTGCTAAAGCTGTTACAGAAAAAGTGATGAAAGAAGAATTTCAGTTTGCTACTGTAGCGAAATGGTACGAAAAGCAGTTTGGAAAACCGCTCGTATTTTATTCACCTACTGAGAAAAAAGAAGGAACTATTCAGCAAAAAGATTATGCGATCCCTGCTTCTGGAAAGGTAATGCAAGGGTTTCAAAAAAATGGCCAAGGTGTATTTGTTCAAACAGCTACAAATGCAACTGTTGAGTCAGTGAATGAAGGGCTAGTTGTTTTTGCAGGCAAGAAAGAGGAACTTGGTAATACGGTTCAAATTCAGCATGCAGATGGAACAGAATCGTGGTATGCGAATTTAAATGACATGACAGTGAAATTATATGATTACGTTTCAAAGAAACAAAAAATTGGAACGGTGAATAATGATGCAAATAATAAAAATGGTAAGTTTTATTTCGCGATAAAAAAGAATGAAAAATTTATTGACCCGATTCAGGTGATTTCATTTGATTAAATATAGAGAAGTTTTAACGAAGATTTCAGTGCATCCGTTGTTTTGGATTATTATTGTCATTGGTATTTTTACGGCCCGTTTTAAAGAGTTACTACTGTTATTTTGTATCGTTCTTATCCATGAACTTGGGCATGCCTTTGCGGCGGCACACTACAATTGGCGTATTAAAAAGATTCAACTTTTACCGTTTGGTGGTGTGGCTGAGCTTGAGGAACACGGGAATAAGTCATTGAAAGAGGAACTTGTTGTTGTAATTGCAGGGCCTATACAACATATTTGGATGATGGTGGTAGGTTATATAGTGTTTGAAGCTGGTTGGCTGGGTGCGGATTTATATTATTTCTTTATATGGAATAATATAATTATTTTAGCATTTAATTTACTACCTATTTGGCCGCTTGACGGTGGAAAAGTATTGTTTAACGTATTATCATATCGTTTTCCTTATTTACAAGCACATGAAAAGATGATGAAATTATCATGTGTTTTTTTTAGTGTAATACTAGTGTGGCAGTTACTTTGGAATAGTAACAATATTATGATGTGGGTACTACTCATATTTTTAGCGGTGTCGTTATATCAAGAGTGGAAACAAAGACATTATGCCTTTATGCGTTTTTTATTGGAACGTTATTATGGGAACAAAAGAGGAATTGAAAAGATTGCACCTATTGAAGTGCAATCAGAAGATCATTTATATAAGATATTCACAAAATTTCGTAGAGGGTATAAGCACTCTATTATCGTCCATGGAAAATATAAAGAACATTACACATTGGATGAAAATGAATTACTCTATGCGTATTTTACTGAAAAACGAACAACTTCATCTGTTGAAGAATTAATCGGTTAGTGTTGACGATAGCACTAACCTTTTATTATTGTAAAAGCAAAGAAGATTATAAAGTGAGGAAAGAATTTTGAAAACGTTATATATGAACTATGCAGGATCGGAAAAACGCGTTGCAATTGAAGAGAAGAAAAAAATTGTTGAGTTTTTATGGAAACGAAATGAAGAACAAGAGATTGTTGGGCATATTTATGTTGGACGTATCGTAAGAACGATTGCTGGAATGAACGCAGCTTTTGTAAACATCGGTTTAGAAAAACATGCGTACCTTTCATACGATGATGTACCATCTTCTTATCGTATACATGAAGGGCAAGCGGTACTCGTGCAAGTTGTGAAAGAGGCAATTGATACGAAAGGGCCGAAATTGACAGCAAACATAGAATTTACCGGGAAATATGTCGTTTATATGCCATATGATGAAATGCGTGCGGTTTCTCGAAAAATAAAAAATAATAAAAGAAGGCAACAGCTACTCCAAATTGAGGTAGAAGGGACAGGAGGTTATATTTTCCGCTCTGCTTCTGAAAAAGGAGAAATTGAAGAAATACAAGCTGAAATGCAAAGGTTACAGCAGTTATATGAAGAGCTAAAAAGAAAAGAGGGCCAAGGAAAGGCACCGTTACTACTTCATCGACCGGCGACCTTTTTAGATCGTGTATTCCAAGAGAATCCGATTGAAACGATTGAAAAAGTAGTTGTAGATACAAGAAGTATAGTAAAAGAATTAGAAGAAAAGGTCGGAAAAGAAAAAGTATCTTTTTATAATGAAAAATCTTCAATGTTTAACCATTTTGGAATAGAGCGTGAGATCGAGAAAGCACTTCAAAAAATTGTGTGGCTCCCGAATGGTGCTTATTTAATTGTGGAACAAATGGAGACGATGACTGTAATTGATGTGAATACGGGCAAGTTTACTGGAAAACAGAATTTACAAGATACAGTCTTTCGTACAAATGAAGTGGCAGCTGAAGAGATTGCACGTCAATTAAGACTGCGTGATATCGGTGGTATGATATTAATTGATTTTATTAATATGAAAAGAAGAGAAGATAAAGAAAAGGTAAGAGAATGTCTGATGGCTGCTATGCAAAATGATCGCACATATACAAGAGTGCTCGGTTTTACAGAGTTAGGGATTTTGGAGATGACACGTAAACGTAAGAAACATTCTTTACGCGACGTATTACTAGAAGAGTGTGTACCTTGCAAAGCGACGGGGTATGTAATGTCATATGAAACAATTGCGTATGAGTTAGAGAGAGAGCTAATCACATATGGAAATATAGAGGATGAGGCAGTATTAATTGCTGCACCTAAAAATTTGCAAAAACAATTTTTGCAAAAAGAATTACAAAAAAATATTCCATTTGAAATTTATTTCAAAGATGATATGATCGAAAAGTACGCAATTATTCGTTTTGGAAGTAAAACAGAAATTGTAGAACGGAAAAAATAGTTAACAGAACATTTATTGACAACCGTCTATGATTCATGATAACATCTTTATGTTATAGTTTATAGCACCTAAACGGCTATATGCTACAACCGCACAAGACAGGTTCCCTAAAGACATTTATGTCTACCTCGTTTTTGGCGAGTCTTAGTAATTAAGAGGAGGTGCAAGTATGTACGCAATTATCGAAACAGGTGGAAAACAAATTAAAGTTGAAGCTGGTCAAGCAATCTACATTGAAAAATTAGATGTTGAAGCTGGTGAAACTGTTACTTTTGACAAAGTTCTTTTCGTTGGTGGCGAAAACGTTAAAGTTGGTAGCCCAGTTGTAGAAGGTGCAACAGTTACTGCGAAAGTTGAAAAACAAGGTCGCGCTAAGAAAATCATCGTTTTCAAATACAAAGCGAAAAAGAACAATCGTAAGAAACAAGGTCATCGTCAACCTTACACTAAGCTAGTTGTTGAAGCTATCAACGCTTAATCCAGGTTAACATGATTAAAATTACGATAAGTCGCACGAAATTAGGAAGTATCCAATCATTTAAAATGACTGGACATGCCGATTATGCGCCACATGGACAAGATCTTGTCTGTGCTGGAACTACAGCGGTTGTGTTTGGTTCTATAAATGCAGTGGAAGAACTTTGTAATGTGCAGGCAACTATTGAACTCGGAAGTGATGGCGGATTCTTAACGTATGAATTGCCTAATGATTTAGACGTTCATACAGCAGAAAAAGCACAAACGCTTTTAGAAGGATTGGTTGTTTCGCTTAAGACGATCGAACTTGATTACGGAAAGTATATCCGTTTAATAGAAAAAGTGCAGGAGGTGTAACGTATGTTAAGATTAGATCTTCAGTTTTTCGCATCTAAGAAAGGTGTAGGTAGTACAAAGAACGGTCGTGACTCTCAGTCAAAACGTCTTGGTGCTAAACGCGCAGATGGTCAAACGGTTTCAGGTGGTTCAATTCTTTACCGTCAACGCGGTACAAAAATTTATCCAGGTGTTAACGTTGGTCGTGGTGGCGATGACACTTTATACGCGAAAGTTGACGGCGTAGTACGCTTTGAGCGTCTTGGCCGTGACCGCAAACAAGTGAGCGTATATCCTGTTGCTCAAGAAGCATAAGAACTCACGGAAAACTCTAACCTGAGTGCAGGTTAGAGTTTTTCTATATTAAGGGGTATCTAAATGAATGAAAAATGGACAATTATAGATGCATTGCGTCATTCAAGACATGATTGGCTCAATCGTATGCAGATGGTGAAAGGAAACCTTTCCCTTGGAAAAGTGGAAGAGATTCATAGTCTCATCGATCGTTTTGTCCAAGAAGCGAGACAAGAATCCAATCTGATAGGGCTATCAATGCCTTTATTTTCAGAGTGGATTTTAACATATAATTGGAAACAGCAGCCGTGCTTATTGGAGTACGAAGTATTAGGGAAATTACATAACTTATCTCACTTAGATGAGACTGTATGTATATGGACGAATCAATTTTTCTCAATACTTCAGCATAGTTTAGACGTATATGTTGAAAATTATGTTTGTATCACAATTGAATGTGACGCGGAGAATGCTCGTTTCTTTTTTGATTTTCGTGGTAAGCTAACGAGTGTAGAAGAACTACAGAATTGGCTTGCGAACCAAAACAATAAATGGTATTCCATTTCTTATACAGTACGAGACGAAGAAGTCTCAGTTATATTACAACCAATCGAAAAAAGTGTGGTGAAATAATGTTTGTAGATCAGGTCAAGATATATGTAAAAGGCGGCGACGGTGGTAACGGAATGGTTGCGTATCGTCGTGAGAAGTATGTACCTAAAGGTGGCCCAGCAGGTGGCGACGGTGGTAAAGGTGCAGATGTTGTTTTTGTTGTTGAGGAAGGCTTACGTACATTAATGGACTTCCGCTACCAACGTCATTTCAAAGCTGATCGTGGTCAGCATGGAATGAGTAAAGGTCAGCATGGTCGTAAATCTGAAGATTTAATCGTAAAGGTTCCACCGGGAACAATAGTAAAAGATGAAAAAACAGGTGAAATTCTTGCCGATTTAGTAACGCATGGACAAACAGCTGTAATCGCAAAGGGTGGCCGCGGTGGTCGTGGTAACTCACGTTTCGCAACACCGACGAACCCAGCGCCAGAAATCGCTGAGAACGGTGAACCAGGTCAAGAACGTGATGTCACGCTAGAACTTAAAGTGCTAGCAGATGTTGGACTTGTTGGATTCCCAAGTGTAGGTAAATCTACATTATTATCTGTTGTATCATCAGCGCGTCCGAAAATTGCAGAGTATCACTTTACAACAATCGTTCCGAATCTTGGTGTTGTTGAAACTGGTGATAACCGCAGCTTCGTTATGGCTGACCTTCCTGGACTAATTGAAGGTGCACATGCCGGCGTCGGACTTGGACACCAATTCTTACGTCATATTGAGCGTACACGTGTAATCGTGCACGTTATCGATATGTCTGGTTTAGAAGGCCGTGAGCCATATGAAGATTATGTAACAATCAATAGTGAACTAAAAGAATACAATATGCGTTTAACTGAGCGTCCACAAGTTGTTGTTGCAAACAAAATGGATATGCCAGGTGCAGAAGAAAACTTACAAGCATTTAAAGAAAAATTGGGAGACGAAGTGAAAATTTTCCCAATCTCAGCTGTAACGAAACAAGGTGTTCGTGACTTACTATTTGAAGTAGCGAACTTATTAGAAACAACACCAGAATTCCCAATGTACGATGATGTAGAAGAATCTGAAGCAAGTGTAATGTACAAATTTGAATCTGAATCTAATTTTGAAATTACACGCGAAAGTGATGGCACATTTGTTATTTCTGGTTATGATATTGAGAAAACATTCAAAATGACAGACTTCTCACGTGATGAATCTGTACGCCGATTTGCTCGTCAAATGCGTGGAATGGGTATTGATGAAGCCCTTCGTGCACGTGGTGCAGTAGACGGAGATATTGTAAAAATTCTTGAATATCAATTTGAATTTATCGATTAAGACTGCCGAAATATGGCAGTCTTTTTTTATTGTAAATGTCTGATTTGTATAGGAAAAAATACCCACTAATTAAATTTTCAATTTATAATAGAACAAGGAGTGGCTTTGGAAGAATTTTTTATGGGGAGAAAACGAACATGTATAAAATATTAATTGTAGAAGACGATGAAAAAATAGCGGGAATATTAGAGGAGCATTTAGAAAGATATGGCTATCAGTCATTTAGAGCAAGTGATTTACGTCATATAAAAGATGAGTTCGTGAAAATAAATCCTCATCTCGTATTACTGGATATTAATTTACCATATTTTGATGGTTTTTATTGGTGTCGTCAAATTCGTACTGTATCGAATGCGCCGATTATTTTTGTTTCTGCAAGAACAGGGGAAATGGATCAAGTAATGGCGATCGAGAATGGCGGAGATGATTACATTACGAAGCCATTCCATTTAGATATTGTAATGGCTAAGGTGAAAAGTGCACTTCGCCGTGGCTATGGTGAGTATGCCTCTGTTGCTGAGAGTGATTGTTTAGGTGTAAATGGACTGTTGTTATTTCCGTCCCAGCACATTGTTGAGTGGCAGGGGCAACAAACGGAGCTGACAAAAAATGAATTTTACTTATTAGAATGTTTAATGAAACAAGCAAATCAATATGTAACGCGTGAAGAACTGTTAGAAGCCCTGTGGGACGAGGTAGCTTTTGTTGATGATAATACATTAACCGTAAATGTAAAACGCGTAAGGAAGAAACTAGAGGAGCTAGGCATTCAAAATGCAATTGTAACGAAACGCGGATATGGTTATGCGCTTCTTACAGAGTGGGGCGAAGGGCATGAAGGTTAAAAATTACCTCATGGACCGTTTTTCTTTACTTCTTTCTTATATTATTAGCCTTTGTTTATTTGGGCTCGTTTTGCAGTTGCAAAGTCTTTTAGAAAAAAGATCCATTGATTGGAGTACGTGGTTATATGGGCTTTTATTAGGGACAGCTGTATTTACTGTATACCTCATTTACGATTATCGAAAACGAAGTGTATTTTTAAAAAGAATCGAAAAATATGTTGCTAGCGGAAATACATTACACGACTCTTTACTTATTGATACTTCTTATACGTCAGAGCAAGAGATGGTTGTTGAATCGTTTACGCTATTAAGACAGCAATATATGAATGAAGTTCATAAACAACATGCGAAAGAACAACAGCAAATGATATTTATGAACCAATGGATTCATCAAATGAAAACACCAGTATCGGTTATAGAATTGCTATTACAAAAGTTTGGTAAAGAGCATCGTGAAGCAAGAGCAACAGTTGAAAGTATTCGTGAAGAAAATAACCGCATACTAAATGGTTTAGATTTAGCGTTACATATGGCAAGGTTAGAGCAGTTTGCGAAAGATTATAAAGTAGAAGTAGTAAATGTGATAGATATCATTAGGGGTATTATTAATGAAAATAGAAAATCTTTCATTCAATCGTCTGTATTTCCGAAAGTGATGTTTGAGGAAGATACTTGTATGGTTGCATCTGATAGAAAATGGCTCAGTATTGCTATAGGTCAAATTGTTGTAAATGCAATTAAGTATACAAAAATTTCAGAAGCAGAGAAAAAGGAAATCCAATTTCAAATTGAAGAGAAAGATCAAAAAGTGTTACTACATATTATGGACAATGGAATCGGTATTCCAGAGCAAGATGTAAAGCGTATATTTGATCCATTTTTTACGGGGATAAATGGCCGTAAAACGAGAGAAGCGACTGGAATGGGTTTATATATTACGAAGGAAATTTGCGATAATTTACATCATGGAATGTATGTGCAATCGGCTGAAGGGGAAGGGACAACATTCACGTTCCAATTTGCAAAAGATGAAGAATATCATACATTAATGAGAAAAATGACAAAACTGTAAGATAACAAAACGTTTTGTAAGGGAAATCACTCGTTTCTTTTTCTTATTTTTCTTATAGTAAGTGTAAGAAGAAAACACATAGGGGGACTAGAAATGAGTGTTCTTGAAGTAAAAGGATTAACAAAAGTGTACCAATCAAAAGGTTCAGTAGCGACGACTGCTTTAAACGATATAAATTTTAAAATAGAAGAAGGCGAATTTGTAGGAATTATGGGGCCTTCAGGGAGCGGGAAAACAACGCTTTTAAACTTATTAGCAACAATTGATAAGCAAACTTCAGGTCATGTGCTTGTAAATGGTGAAGAAATTAATCAAATGCGTGCTGCAAAATTAGCGGAGTTTCGTCGTACACATTTAGGATTCATCTTCCAGGATTTTAACTTACTTGATACGTTATCGATTAAAGAAAATATCATTTTACCACTTGTAATGGCGAAGAAATCTGTAAATGAAATCGATGCGAAAGTGCTTGAGATTGCAAAGTTTTTAAACATCGAAGAAATTTTAAATAAAAAAGTATATGAAGTGTCAGGCGGACAACAACAACGTGCAGCAGCAGCGAGAGCGATCATTCATGAACCTACGCTAATTTTAGCGGATGAGCCAACTGGAAACTTAGATTCGAAGTCAGCAAAATCATTAATGAGTGCGTTGCAAGATTTACATGAACAAAAGAAAGTGACAATTGCAATGGTAACACATGATCCAGTAGCGGCGAGTTATTGCGAACGTATTCTTTTCATTCGCGACGGAGAAATTTTCTCAGAAATACATAAAGGAAGAACGAAACAAGCCTTTTTCCAAGAAATTCTGGACGTACTTGCGATGCTAGGAGGAGAATATCATGAACTTTCGCCAGCTCGCGCTTAATAACGTAAAAGGAAATTGGCGTAATTATAAAGCTTTCCTTATTAGTAGCTGTTTATCGATTGTCGTATTTTTCATGTATGCTTCCTTTATTTATCATCCAGATGTCGTAAGTGGTAATATTAGTATGAGGGAGATGATCTCAAAAGGGCTAGAATCGATGAATTATATTGTAGTCATCTTCTCAGCACTCTTTATTTTATATGCAAATTCAACATTTTTACGAGCAAGAAAAAAAGAGTTTGGTCTATTAACATTAATAGGCGGAACAAAATCTCAACTTGGCCGAATGATTATATTAGAACAGCTTATGTTAGGTAGTATTGCAATTGTAGTAGGTATTGGGCTTGGTATGCTTTGTTCGAAATTATTTTTCCAAGCATTAAGCGTAATATTGAAAATAGATAAAACACTTCCACTCGTATGGAATAGTAAAGCAATTCTTATTACAGCAGGTGTATACTTTATTCTATTTTTAATCCTATCATTGTTTAGCGTTTGGACGGTAGGACGCTTGCAAATTATTGATTTATTAAGAGAAGCAAGAAAACAAAAAGTAGAACCTTTTGCATTTACATCGTTATGTGTAGTTGGTATAGGATGTATTATTGTTGCATATGTACTTAGCTTCCAAGTGACATTTATGAATTTTATCATTCTGTTTTTACCGATTGTAGGGCTGACGATAGGCGGAACTTATTTACTGTTTACACAAGGTAGTACAGTCGTATTAAAGGCGTTACAAAAACGAAAAAAATCTTTTTATACATATCCAAATATGTTCGTACTTAGCAATCTTATTTATAAAATGAAAGATAATGCTCGTTTTCTATTTGTAATTTCTATTATTACGGCGGTTGTATCTTCGGCAGTTGGTACACTGTACGTATTTTTTGAGGATATGAGTTATAAGGCAGCAACTAGTACCCCGCATGCTATTTCGTACGAGGAAAAGGGAATAAATACGCATAATGTCATAAAAGAAGGAAAAGCAAAAGAATTAATAAAAAAACACGGATTTGAAGATGCGCGAGAAGTAACGTACGTAAAACTTCCTGGAAGTCAAAAAATCACGATGTTTAACGGTGAACATGAAGTGCCGATGGCGATTGTTTCAGAAAAAGAATATAACGCTGAAGTACGTAAACAAAAGAGAGAGCAAGTTAGAGAAGTTCATAATGCACCAGGTAGTGCAACGATGGTCATAATGGACATAGCGAACGACATGATGAAGATAGATCGTTCAAAACCGTATGAATTTAAAATGAACGGCCAAACGCAGTCTGTTCAATTAAATGAGCCAACTCTATTTTCTGTTTTTAATGATAGTGAATATCTCATTGTGAATGATCAAGATTTTGAGAAATACGCAAAGCTCGTACCAGATGAAGAAAAGACGAAATATTACGGTTATTATATAGAAGACTGGAAAAGTACGGAAGACCTTGTGTTAGATTTGAAAAATGAAATTGCACCAGATAAGCAAGGAGAATTGAGAAATTCAGTGTTTGCTTATAAAGATATAAGAGAAGGTGGAGCAATTACAATGTTTATCGGTTTCTTTGTAGCGGTACTGTTCTTCTTCTTCGCTTGTAGTATGACATACTTTAAGTGGTTTAATGATAAAGAGCAAGATCGTATTCAATTTAAATCGTTAAAGAGAATCGGTATGACAGATAAAGAAATTCGCAAAATTGCAATTCGACAAATGGGCGTTATCTTCTTTATCCCAATTTTAATTGGTGCCATTCATAGTGGATTTGCTCTTCATACGTTAGGAAAAATGCTTTATCTCGATTTATGGAAATCAGGTGCGATTGTAATTGGAACATATGTTGTAGCTTCTGCGATTTACTTTATAATCGCGCAAAGAGGATATTTGAAACATGTGCAAAGCTAGAGAAACCTCTAGCTTTTTGCCTATGTAGTAAGTTATAGGGGGACGATAGATGAACATTCGGCAACTAGCACTGCAAAATATAAAAGGAAATTGGCGTAATTATAAAGTGTTTTTCTTAAGTAGTTGTTTTGCAATATTTGCGTCTTTTGCATACATGTCTGTCATTGTACATCCGTATATGCAGGAGACGATGTGGTATCAAAACGTACGCTGGGGACTTATTATATGTAATGTTATAATCATTTCTTTTTTCGTCATATTTATTTTGTACGCTACTTCTATTTTCATAGAAGCGCGTAAGAAAGAATTAGGGTTATATATATTAATGGGAGCAACGAAGTCTAACGTAATAGGAGTGATTATGACCGAGCAAATATTGATCGGGGTATTTGCTAATGTTTTCGGTATTGGGCTTGGTATGATCTTTTTAAAGCTCTTCTTCATGGTGTTTAGTATGTTACTGGGGCTTCCGAAAGAACTCCCTGTCATATTTGACGTGAGAGCAATTGGGGGAACGTTTATTGCGTATATGGTCATATTTGTTGTTTTATCATTTATAAGTGCTTTACGTATATGGGATATAAAAATCATTCGGTTATTGAAAGAATTTCGAACAGATAAAAAAGAGAAGAAAACATCAATGTGGCTTTGTATATTCGGCTTTATTTGTTTAGGGATAGGATATGCGTTAGCGTTACAAGCGACGATGCCAACGATAGCGTTCTATTTTTTTCCTGTGTCTATACTTGTCTTTTTCGGAACGTATTTTTCTTTTACACACGGAACTGCTCAAATATTAGAAATAATAAAACGAAATAAAAAGATTATGTACACATATCCGTATTTATTTATAGTGAATCAATTGTCACATCGAATGAAGGAAAATGGTCGTTTTTTCTTTCTAATGTCAATGGCAACGACGTTTGTAGTTACGGCAACAGGTACGGTGTTCTTATATTTTTCTGGTATGCAAGATATGTGGAGGGACGGGGACGTGCACTCATTTTCTTACATAGAAAAAGGTACTTCTTCTCACGAAGTCTTTGCGGAAGGCACGGTTGAACAATTATTGCACCAATATGGGTATGATGACTTTCAATCTATGAGTTTTGTTGGAGTGTATGCATCTTTTCAGTCCAATAAGGAAGAAACAGAAGTAGCGCCGCTCATTAAAGAAAGTGAATACAATCAAGAGGCAAGAAGACAAAAACAGAAAACGTATCACCCTAAAAAAGGTGCAGTGACACTCGTTTATTATAATAAATACAATAATTCGAATGTATATAATCAAAAAGAGATTCAATTGCAAGTAACGAATCAACCATATCAATTCGTATTTAACGGTCAGAAAGAAGGGGTTCAATTTAACCATCATCCTTCGAACATTAATGGTCTGTTCTTCGTCATGCATGATGAAGACTTTGACAGTATAGCAAATAAGGTTCCTGATTCTGAAAAAATGATATATAGAGGCTATACATTACCAAATATCGAAAATACGAAAGAATTAAATGAAGATTTACGGAAACATATGAAACAAGATAAAGATAATGCATTTCGAAGTAATATGGAGTTATATGTGAATATGAAATCGTTCGGTGATATTACTCTATTTATAGGATCATTCATTAGTATATTATTCTTTCTTACTTCATGTAGTATCGTATATTTTAAATGGTTTCATAATATTGCATCTGATCGAAAGCAGTACGGGGCACTTGCTAAGCTTGGAATGACGAAGGAAGAAGTGTGGAAAATTTCTCGTTGGCAATTATGTATGCTATTTTTTGCGCCAATTCTAGTTGGGAGTATGCATAGTGCAGTTGCGTTATATACGTTTCATAATACGCTTTTTATGGATGGTTCATTAAGAAAAGTAGGTTTGTTTATTCTGTATTATATCGCTGCATGCATCATGTATTTCTTTTTCGCTCAAAGAGAATATAGGAAACATTTAGACTAGCGAATGCTAGTTTTTTTAAAATATTCGAAATTTACATAGAAGAATATAAAAAAGTATGGTATAACAGTAAGAAAACGAAAAAGAGGGGAAAAGACGATGATTCGAGTAGGATATTTAGGACCAGAAGCAACATTTACAAATATGGCGGTGAGTCGTTTTTTTCCGGAAGCAGAGCATGTACCGTATCGAACGATTCCAGATTGTATTGATGCAGCTGCAAATGGAAATGTAGATTATGCAGTGGTACCACTAGAAAATGCGATAGAAGGTTCAGTGAATATAACAGTTGATTACCTCGTACATGAGCAACCACTTTCTATTGTAGGAGAAATTACAGTACCAATTCAGCAACATTTACTTGTACATCCGCAGTATGCAGAAGTTTGGGAAGAAGTATATGCAGTGCACTCTCATCCACACGCTATTGCACAATGTCATAAGTTTTTAAATGAAGAATTAAAAGGGGTAACCGTCCGAGATATGACATCAACAAGTGCAGCTGCGCAATATGTGAAAGAACATCCTGAAGAAAAAATCGCTGCCATTGCAAATGAAGCGGCCGCAGAAAAATACGGTTTAACAATTGTAAGGCGTGATATTCATACGCACAAAAACAATCATACACGCTTCCTAGTGCTCCATAAGAAAAAGAAAGCCATACTCCCAAATAACGGAGAAAACCGCGGAGAGAAAACGACGCTTATGATAACGTTACCTGCTGATTATGCAGGGGCACTATATCAAGTGTTATCAGCTTTCGCATGGAGAAAATTAAATCTATCAAAAATCGAATCTCGTCCGATGAAAACAGGACTAGGAAATTACTTTTTCTTAATTGATGTCGATAAAGCATACGATGATGTATTATTGCCAGGCGTAACGATGGAACTTGAAGCGCTCGGTTTTTCTGTTACTGTGCTGGGGAGTTATTCTTCTTATTGGTTGTAAGAGAGGTGGATGAACTGTCGACATTTCCCTTCTAATTGCTGGTATAATTTCATCGGATAATACATTTTGTGATAGATAAATAGAATCCCACCTATAAATGGTGGGATTCTATTTATTTTAACTTCGCAAGACGATCCTCTAACTGCCCACGCCAAATATCGGCTAGTTCTGGAACAGCAAGAATCTTTTCGATGCCATCTTTATCTTTTCTATTATGAAAATAAATTTCGTTAGAGAACAAAACAGAAACATTGCGCGGTTGACGTTCTAGTAATGTAATTTTAGAATCTTTACGTACAGTACCTTCTTGAAGAACGCGACATAGATAACCAGTAAATCCAGTTGCTACAATGCGCGGCAGTATGCCAGGAATACCAAGGCGTTTTGAAATTGTGCTACAAGGTACTCTCGCTTGTGTCACTTGAATGATTGCTTCACCTAGTTGATATGTATCTCCGATGCAAACATCACGCTCTAACATATTTGTTACGGTAATGTTTTCGCCAAATGTGGAAGCTGGAAGCGTAGTTTGAAATTCTTCTTCCCATAGTGCGTAATGTTCGTGTGGGTACACACAAACTGCGCGGTCAGGTCCCCCGTGGTGTTTTAAATCCGCTACATCATCACCACGAAATCCATCTTTTGAGAGAAAAGCTTCTTCTGCAAGTTCTTTACATATACCAGTAATCATTTCTTTATCTTCGCTATATTTCATTTGTTTTGGTTTGCCAATGCTAAAGTGAACGAGTTCAATTCCCATGTTTGATCCCCTTTACAATTGATTACAATATTATATCACTAAAAAAGCACAGAGAATGATAAAAACTCTGTGCTTTACATGAATTAATAAACGAGAAATCCTGCTTTATCTAGTGCCTCGCAAGCAGCGTCTAATTTCTCTTTTGAATCTGCCTCAATTGTATGTAAGTGAATACCATCTGTTAGTTGCGAAAGATAGGAAGCATTCGTGTTTTCAATTTTTTGTAAATATTGCTCTACATCAAAGCGATTACTTACCATGATGGACGCTGTTAAGTCACCGTATACAGGATGCTCAACTTTTACATCTTTAATCGTAACGCCGTGATCAACAAGCATTGTAAGTTCTTGACGTACTTCCGCTGGTTTATGTTGGCATACAATTACGCGTTCGAAAGCTTGTTGTTTCTCTTGTGGTTTTAAATATAAATACCCTTGAGCAGTCGCAATAATCGGTTCGTTTCGTGCTTTAAGCAAGGAAATATCTTGCACGATAACTTGTCTACTTACATTTGTCTTTTTCGATAGTTCATTCCCAGATAACGGTTCATTTGCAGCGAGAAGCCATTGAAGGATGAGCTGTCGTCTTTCTTCACCTAAAATCTTTTTTTGGTCATTTTGTTTCATTATGATTTAACACCTCTATAAAATTGATTTCCAATTGTGTGTAGTGCATGAATAGTAGTATCAATTTGATCTTTCGTTGTTTGTTGTCCGAAAGAGAAGCGAACATATTGTTTTGCCTCTTCATACGTTTTTCCAATTGCAAGCATTGTTTTCGAAGGTTCTTGTTTACCGACTTGGCAAGCACTTCCGGTGGAAATGGCAATACCATGGCGATTACATTCTAGCATTGTATATTGACCTTCTATTCCTTTTATTGTAACCCCAACAATATGTGGTAAACAAGAAGTAGAATGACCTTCTACTTGAATTTCTAGAGAAAGCGCTTGTAAATGTCTTAAAAAGTAGGATCGTAACTCTTTAAAACGTAAGCTCTCTTCTTGTTGATTTTTTAATATATTCTCAGCAGCTGTTAAAAAAGATGCGATGCCAGGAACATTCACTGTACCTGGGCGAAATCCTTTTTCGTGAGAAGTTCCCGGAAATATTTGTGCCCAGCGAACTTGGGGATTTATATAGCAAGCGCCAACACCCTTTGGTCCGTATATTTTATGTGCTGAAACAGAGAGACTATCAATTCCCATCTCAAAAACATTGATAGGAAGTTTACCAAATGTTTGTACACAATCTGAATGAAATAAAACGTTATATTTTTTTAAAAGTGCCCCGATCTCTGTGATGTTTTGAACGGTTCCGATTTCAGAGTTTCCATGCTGTATGCTTGCTAGAACAGTATTTTCTGTAATGGCTGTTTCTAAATCATCTAAATGAATTAGCCCGCCTTCATCAACAGGAATTTCAGTAATTGTATACCCTTCTGATTGTAAGGATTGAAAATAACTTCGAATGGATGCATGTTCCATAGGTGTCGTAATAATGTGCTTTTTATTTCGAGCATTGAGAAGGGATTGAATCGCAAGGTAGTTGGATTCCGAGCCGCCGCTTGTGAAGAATACCCCTTGTTCCTTTCCGCCAATCATTTCAGCAAATGTTTTTCGGCAAACTTGTAATAAAGAAGAGGCTGTTCCTCCAATATCATGTAAACTTTGTTCATTTCCGAAGTATTGCGATGCTGCTTTCATATATGTGTGTAATGCTTCTTCACTCATAGGTGTAGTAGCTGCATAGTCAAGATATATCATCATGTAAGTTCCTCTCCCTAGTAAGAGTTACATTTCTTGTATTTTTTAAATGGTAGTGAAAATAAGAATTATAAAAAAACTCTTGTCATTATTTTAAAACTATGTAAATATAGGTGTCAAGACAGTTGAAAAGTGTAAAGTAGGAGGCAACAATTATGCCAAGTGCAGATGTCTTAATTATTGGAAGTGGCGTTGCGGCACTTCGTGTTGCGAAAGAGATTTGTCACGAAAAGAATGTGATTATTATCACAAAGGAAACAAATCGTAATAATAATACATATTTAGCGCAAGGTGGAATTGCCGCAGCAGTTGCAACATATGACAATCCAAATGATCATTTTGAAGATACGTTAGTAGCAGGATGTCATTATAACAATGAAGATGTGGTCCGTTATTTAGTCGAGGAAGGACCGAAAGAAATGAATAATCTCATTGAAAATGGAATGAAATTTGATGGAGATGAAACGGGTCCTCATCTTGGAAAAGAAGGCGCACATCGAAAGCGTCGTATTTTACATGCAGGTGGCGATGCAACAGGAAAGAATTTATTAGAGCATTTCATTCAAGAAGTAGCTCCGCACGTTACCGTAGTGGAACAGGAAATGGTGCTCGATTTTATTATAGAAAATGATAAATGTGTTGGAGTTTTAACAAGAACTAGTGAAGGGAAGTTGAAGCGTTACGTTGCAGATTATACGGTGTTAGCAACAGGTGGGATTGGCGGTTTATACGCCTTTACTTCTAACGATAAGACAATTACGGGTGATGGACTTGCGATGGTGTACCGCGCAGGCGGGGAGCTCGTAGATTTAGAGTTTGTACAGTTTCATCCAACAATGTTATACGCGAACGGGCGATGCTGTGGCCTCGTCTCTGAAGCTGTCCGTGGTGAAGGAGCTGTCCTTATGAATGGAAAAGGGCAGCGTTTTATGATGAATATACACCCTGATCACGATCTTGCACCACGTGATGTAGTAGCAAGAGCGATTCATGAGCAGCTTTTGGCGGGTGAACAAGTGTATTTAAATATCGAGTCTATCCAAAATTTCGAAGGACGTTTTCCGACGGTATCATCATTGTGTAAAAAGAATGGTGTCGATATAAATGAAAAACGCATTCCAGTCGTACCCGGTGCTCATTTTCATATGGGCGGCGTGAAAACGAACTGTGATGGGGAGACGTCCATTCCAAATTTATATGCGGTCGGTGAAGTAGCTTGTAATGGTGTTCATGGAGCAAATAGATTAGCAAGTAATTCATTATTAGAAGGTCTTGTGTTTGGAAAAAGAATAGGACAACATATTTTAACGAAAGCGACAAAAGAAAGCTGGAACAACGTGGCTGGGAAGGAAAAGAAGTTTATCGTTCTGAATCATTTGCCGGCGAAAGAAGAAATACAAGAATGCATGATGAAATATGTTGGGATTGTGCGAACAGAGAAAAGTTTATCTTATGCAAAGAGATGGCTTAGTAAGTACGGTGTTCGAAATATGATATTACAACATGATGCTCTTACAAATGAAGAGATAACGCTTATTAATATGTTAACAGCCTGTGAGCTTATAGTCGTGTCAGCTTTGCAAAGAGAAGAAAGTATTGGTGGCCATTATCGAAGTGACTATCCAGATAGAAATAGAGTAAAAAAAGAGATCGTTCGAGTGAAAAGAAAACTACAACTTGTGTGATGAAGGGAAGAGGGGCTCTATGAACACGATAAAAGTGAAAGAAGCATTAAATCGATTTTTTCTAGAAGATATAGGAGAAAGAGATGTAACATCTCAGCTTATTTTTCCAGACAATTTACTTTCAAAAGGAACGTTTCTTGCGAAGGGTACAGGTGTCTTTGCGGGGCGTTTAGTAATTGAAGAAGGATTTAAATTAATTGATGAAAAAATTGAAGTGGAGCTTCATAAAAAAGATGGAGATCTTGTAGAAAAGGGCGAAATAATAGCAATTGCGCAAGGACCAATTGCTTCGTTATTGACGGCAGAGCGCGTTATATTAAACGTTATCCAGCGTATGAGCGGGATAACTACGATGACACATAAAGCTGTTCTTGCTTTAGATAGCGGCCATACACGTATTTGCGATACGCGAAAAACGATGCCAGGGCTACGCATGTTTGATAAGTATGCAGTCGTGTGCGGAGGCGGATTTAATCACCGTTTCGGTTTATATGACGGTGTCATGATTAAAGACAATCATATTGCTTTTGCTGGTTCTATTACGAAAGCTGTTACATCGGTGAAAGAAAAATTAGGACATATGGTGAAAGTAGAAGTGGAAACAGAAACGGAGGAGCAAGTGAGAGAGGCTGTAGCTGCTGGTGCAGATATTATTATGTTTGATAACCGTACGCCAGATGAGATCCGGGAGTTTTCAAAGATTGTACCAAGTGCCATCGTTACGGAAGCATCAGGAGGCATTACAATTGAAGATTTATCGAAATATGGAAAAACAGGGGTCGATTATATTTCACTTGGAGCGTTAACACATTCAGTGAAAGCACTTGATATTAGTTTCAATATTGAGGCGTAAGGAAAGTGGCTTAGAGGGGGAGAAAGGAATATGAGTATTTTAGAAAAAGTGCAACCGATTGAAACGATGTTACCAGAGCGTTATTACACGATGACAACAGAAGAAATGGAAAAGCGTGTTCGTGAAATTAAAGCAAAAATGGGGAAAACACTATTTATTCCAGGACATCATTACCAAAAAGATGAAGTGGTACAATTTTCTGATGCAGCAGGAGATTCACTTCAGCTTGCACAAGTTGCAGCGAGCAATAAAGAAGCGAAATATATTGTATTTTGCGGTGTACACTTTATGGCAGAAACAGCAGATATGTTAACGACAGATGATCAAATCGTTATTTTGCCAGATATGCGTGCAGGTTGTTCAATGGCAGATATGGCAGATATTGAACAAACAGAAAGGGCATGGAAAGAGCTCGCAAAATTATTTGGAGATACGATGATTCCGTTAACATATGTTAACTCTACAGCTGCAATTAAAGCGTTTTGTGGTCGTAATGGCGGAGCAACAGTAACTTCTTCTAATGCAAAACAAATGGTGTCTTGGGCGTTTACACAAAAAGAGCGTCTTGTCTTTTTACCGGATCAACATTTAGGAAGAAATACAGCTTACGATTTAGGTATCCCATTAGATAAAATGGCAGTATGGGACCCACATACAGATTCATTAGAGTACGATGGAGATATAGAAGGAATTCAAGTGATTTTATGGAAAGGGCATTGTTCGGTTCATCAAAACTTTACAGTGAAAAACATTGAGAACGTACGGAAAAATCATCCGGATATGAATATTATTGTACATCCAGAATGTTGCTATGAGGTCGTTGATGCTTCGGATTACGCAGGATCAACGAAATATATTATTGATATGATTGAAGCAGCGCCACCTGGAAGTAAATGGGCAATTGGTACAGAGATGAATTTAGTGAACCGAATTATTCAGCAACATCCAGATAAAGAGATTGTTTCACTTAATCCATTTATGTGTCCGTGTTTAACGATGAACCGAATTGATCTGCCACACTTATTATGGGTGCTTGAAACGGTAGAAAGAGGAGAAGAAATTAACGTTATTAGCGTAGATAAACAAGTGACTGAAGAAGCGGTTCTTGCATTAAATCGTATGTTAGAGCGTGTGTAAAGCAACGGTATTTCTGTTGCTTTTTTTCATGTATATAATCATAACGAGAACGAAATGGGCATACATTGTTTTGAAGAAATCATTGCGATTTTCTTATGCTTATTCCACTTCTAATGATATTGAAAATCGAAGAAGTGATACAAGTGAAAAGAAGTTAGCGTTATTTAGAAAGGGTTACTTCAGGAGATTTGTTACTTATAGATAAGTTATACAGGAGGGGGAAAATTTGAAAATTCATATCGTGCAAAAAGGGGATACCCTTTGGAAAATTGCGAAAAAGTACGGAGTGGATTTTGATACGTTGAAAAATACAAATACACAACTTAGTAATCCAGATTTAATCATGCCAGGTATGAAAATTAAAGTACCATCAAACAGCGTTCACGTGAAACAACATGCTGGAGCAGGTTCATCACCTCCAAAACAATACGTAAAAGAAGTACAACAAAAAGAATTTGCAGCAACGCCAACTCCGCTTGGAATAGAGGATGAGGAAGAGGTTACGTATCAATCAGCGCCGATTACACAGCAACCTGCTATGCAACAAACACAAAAAGAAGTGCAAGTAAAACCACAGAAGGAAATGCAAGTGAAACCACAAAAAGAAGTACAGGTAAAACCACAGAAGGAAATGCAAGTGAAACCGCAAAAAGAAGTGCAGGTAAAGCCACAAAAAGAGGTGCAAAAAGAAAAGCCAATTCAAATAGAAAAACCAGTTGAAAAACCAGTTGAAAAACCGTCTGTTATTCAAAAACCAACTGTTATAGAAAAACAAAAACCAGCAGAAAAAGAAAACACAAAGTTTTCGGTAAATGTATTACCACAGCCGCCGCAACCACCAATAAAAGCAAAAAAAGAATATAAAATTTCAGATGTAATTAAAAAAGGAAGCGAGTTAATTGCTCCTCAAATTACTAAAATGAAACCTAATAACATCATTTCTCCGCAAACGAAAAAAGATAATATTGTGTCACCGCAAGTAAAGAAAGAAAATGTAGGAAATATCGTGTCACCACAAGTAAAGAAAGAAAACATAGGAAATATTGTGTCACCGCAAGTAAAGAAAGAAAATGTAGGGAATATCGTGTCACCGCAAGTGAAGAAAGAAAATGTAGGGAATATCGTGTCACCGCAAGTGAAGAAAGAAAATGTAGGGAATATCGTGTCACCGCAAGTGAAGAAAGAAAATGTAGGGAATATCGTGTCACCGCAAGTAAAGAAAGAAAATGTAGGGAATATCGTGTCACCGCAAGTGAAGAAAGAAAATGTAGGAAACATAGTGTCACCAAATGTATCGAAAGAAAATGTAGTTATTCCACAAGTAATACCGCCAAATATTCAAATACCAAACATCATGCCAATCATGGATAACAATCAACCACCAAACATCATGCCAATCATGGATAACAATCAACCACCAAACATCATGCCAATCATGGATAACAATCAACCACCAAACATCATGCCAATCATGGATAACAATCAACCACCAAATATCATGCCAATCATGGATAACAATCAACCACCAAATATCATGCCAATCATGGATAACAATCAACCGCCAAATATCATGCCAATCATGGATAATAACCCAATACCAAACATGATGCCGATAATGGATAATAATCAAATGCCAAATATGATGCCGATAATGGATAACAATCAAATGCCAAATATGATGCCGATAATGGATAACAATCAAATGCCGAATATGATGCCGATAATGGATAATAATCAAATGCCAAATATGATGCCGATAATGGATAACAATCAAATGCCGAATATGATGCCGATAATGGATAACAATCAAATGCCGAATATGATGCCGATAATGGATAATAATCAAATGCCGAATATGATGCCATATCAAATACCATACCAACAGCCTATGATGCCGCAAAATCCATATTATCAACAACAAAATCTATATCAAATGCCATATCAGCAAGGAGCACCGTTTGGACCGCAATATACGTCTATGCCAAATCCAAATATGATGCCAATGGATAATAATATGCCACCGCTCGTGCAAGGAGAGGAAGATTGTGGGTGCGGAGGAGAGAGTAGGCTATATAGTCCTCAACCTGGAGGGCCACAATACGCGAATCCTTTATATTATCAACCAACTCAATCGGCATATGCGCCACAGCCAGGAACGATGTATTATCAACCAGATCCACCAAATGTATTTGGGGAGCCGGTTTCAGAAGAAGAGGACGAAGAGGAAGTTTAAAAAAGGTGGGATTATTCCCGCCTTTTTTTTATGTAGAGTCGTTCTGAAAATGGAAGATTTACATCAAATGTTAGAAAATCCCCAGTGAAATATTAACAGTGTAAAAACCTTCTCTGTTACTCATCATAAGAGGGAGCTTTTCAGCAGAGAAGTTCATTCTAACAGAGGGGGTTTTTGTATTGAATACGAAAGTAAAAGTGATTGCTGCTTCTTTGTTAGTTACCAGTGCATTAGCTGCATGTGGTACACCAAAAGATAACAATGCAATGGATGGACGTAACTACAATTACGAGCGTACATCTTATAACGATACACACCAGTACCGTGATAATGTAACGCGTAATGATCGTTATACAGATTATGTAACATATAGAAATGGTCGTAACGATACAGGATATAACAATTATTACCGCGATGTAAATTACAACGGTCAAATTGCTAACCCGCATCCAACACGTAATATTACAATGAACAATTCATACATTAACAATGATGGTAAAACAGCAGAAAAAATAACAAATCGTGTAAAGCGTATGAATAACGTAGACCGCGTGTCTACAGTTGTATATGGAAACGATGTGGCGATTGCGGTAAAACCGCGTAATCCAGTATCGAATGAAACGGCACTTGCAAACGAAGTTCGTCAAGCCGTTGCAAATGAAGTTGGAAACAGAAATGTATATGTTTCTGTAAGAAATGACATGTTTACTCGTGTCGATGCAATGAGTACACGCCTACGTAATGGTACAGTTACAAACGATTTTAATCGTGATATAGGGAATATGTTCCGAGACATTCGTTACGGTTTAACTGGTACTATGCGATAGCAAAACAAAAGAGGAAGGGGTAGCCCTTCCTCTTTATTCATCGTTGTCTTGTAAACGACGTTTTTTAATGAAATAACTAATGGAATAAGAAATTAAAAAGCATATAAAGAAAATACTACCTGTTAGAATAGCCTCAAAGAGAGGTCTTTCTGGACTGAAAATGATATAAATAATGGCTATAATAGTTCCTGCAATAAGAGAGCGTAAAATAATTTTGTAATAAGGAGTTAACTTTATATCCTTTTCGCCTTCTTCTACATCGATAGAAACGCTTAACTGTAAATAACTAAGTACGATACTTGTAAGGATAAATAATAACCATAATGGAGATTTCGTAGTTTGATCCATTCCTTCAGTGAATCCGATATATCCTAAAATGCCAATTATACCAAGCGATTGAAAAAGAAAGGCAATACGTATGTTTTTTAATGTTTTCAGAATGAGACGTTCATCCTTTATTTTTTTCACAATATCCATCTCCTGTTTATTATGATTTCGCTGTTACATTAATTGTAACATATATATTGCATTTATCAATTTATAATTTACACTAAGTTCGTTTGAGTAAAAGAGGAAATAAAATATTTTTATAAACATGTTGCACTTATACTTTATTAATGTTATATTAACAAAGCGATGAGCTAATTTACGTAAGACGAGAGATATGCTTAAGTGCTAAACACGCGAATGTGGTCGTCTGGTCTCTCGCCGTAAACGCATCAAGACGCCTGCTTTGCAGGCGTCTTTCATTTTATATAAAAACAAATGCTAATGCAGATAAAGATAAAACTTTATCTGCATTTTTTTATTTTCGAGAGAAATGTAATATGGTCATTTATATGGATAAAACCTCCATTACCGGAAAAACTACTAATGAAAGTTTGATCTTGCCTAAAAGAGGTGAACGGAAATGAAATGGATACTGATTACGATGCAAGCTTTCGTTATGATGTTTTGTTTCGTTTATGAAACGAATGTGAAGGCGGAAGGGCCAGTACCAGAAGTAACAGAAAAAGAGCCTGAAGTTACAATTTTATTAGAGCGAATGTATGTTGATGGAGAAGTAAGTGAGGAAATCTTTACAGAAAAAGTAGCGGACTTAGAAAAGTTTTTACAGCAGTATAAAGAATGGCAGCTCGTTGATCGTGATGATGTACAAATTGTATTACAAAAGAAAGTTGATGATATTTCTCCGTTATTGAAGACGAGCGGTTATTTCGGTGTGTCAGAGGAAGGGATATTACAAATTTTTAAAGGTGTACCGAAAAGTGATAATGCGATTCATTCCTTCTTTCAAATTGATATGAAAAAGCTTGAGAGCTATGAGCGTGCGAAGTTGAAGCGTGGTATTCGCATTAAATCAAAAGAAGGTTTTGTGAAGACGATTGAAAAAATGAAGCAATACGCAGTGCAAAGTAAGAAAAAAAGCAGCTCGTGGTGAGCTGCTTTTTTTCTTACTTGTTTTTATCTAAAATTTGTTTTGCGATTTCATCAATTAGCATATCTTTTCCGATTGGATTGAAAGCTTTCGTATTGAAGATTTCATTTGATACTTCATATACGTGATTGTTTTTAACTGCTTTATTGTCTTTCCAAACGGCACTGTTTTTGTAGTCTTCGTAAACTTTATCAGCTTCGCCGCCAAAGTTTACAATAAACATTTGATCAGGTTGGAATGCAACAAGACCTTCTAGCGATACTTGTGCCATCGTTTGTTTTAAATCTGTACCTTTTGTTGCTGGAAGTTTTAAGTCATTAAAGATGATGTCACCGTATCCGAAGCTACCGTATACACGGAAGTTTTGTGGTGTAACTGCGACGAACATAAAGTTCTCATCTTTTGTTTTTTCTTTAATTTTTTTTGATAAAGAGTCTGCTTTTTTATCGTAGTCTGCAATCCATTTGTCTGCTTTCTTTTCTTCGTCAAATAGTTTACCTACTTCTTTAAACTTACCGCGCCAGTCTTCTAAGTTTGTTTCTAAAACAACTGTTGGTGCAACCTTTTCTAATTGATCATAGATCTTCAATTGACGATTATTTAAAATAATTAAGTCTGGTTTTAATGCAGTAACAGCTTCTAAATCAACTTTAGGTGCCCAGTACCAACCTACTGCTTTTACTCCGTCTAATTTTTCTGTTAAATGATTTTGGATTTTATCTTTATATGTGTTTGCTGTACCAACAGGTTTGTGTCCAAGAAGTAATAATTCTTCTGTTGATCCAGATAAGTCAACAATTCTCTTTGGATTTACTGGAATTGTAGCTTCCCCCTTAGCGTGTTTTACAACTTTTGTTTTCGGTTGTTCTTTCGCTTTCGATTCTTCTTTTTGAGAAGAACAGCCAACGATAGAAAGAACAACTAGCATAATAGTAAATAAAATAAATAGCTTCTGTTTCATCTTGATGTAACCCCTTTAATTAGTATTGATAATCATTATCGACTCTTGTATATTAAGGTGCTTCATACTTTCTGTCAATGGAAAATAACAGAAGTTTCAAATAGAGAACATTTGTTGGGGTAGTCTCGCTTTTCTATCATTAAATATGTTAAAATGGAATACATGATTTAAGAGGGAGAGATCGTATTTTGTTTGAATATGTTACAGGTTACGTGGAGTATGTAGGACCGGAATATGTCGTAATTGACCATAATGGAATTGGTTATCAAATTTTCACGCCAAATCCGTATGTATTTCAAAGAAGTAAGCAAGAAATCCGTGTCTATACATATCATTATGTGAGAGAAGATATTATGGCACTTTACGGGTTTAAAACACGTGAAGAGCGTTTATTATTTACAAAGTTGTTAGGTGTGTCTGGCATTGGACCAAAAGGTGCACTTGCAATTTTAGCTTCTGGTCAAACAGGACAGGTCGTTCAAGCGATTGAACATGAAGATGAGAAGTTTTTAGTGAAGTTCCCGGGCGTTGGAAAGAAAACAGCGCGCCAAATGATTTTAGATTTAAAAGGAAAACTAGCTGATGTCGTGCCAGATGCATTTGTTGATTTATTCTCAGACACAGAACGTTTTGATGAGAAGAAAGGTTCATCAGCTGAGCTTGATGAGGCGCTGGAAGCTCTGCGCGCACTTGGATACGCAGAACGAGAAGTTTCTCGCGTTGTACCAGAGTTATTAAAAGAATCATTAACGACGGATCAGTATATTAAAAAGGCACTTAGTCTTTTACTAAATGGTAAGAGGTGAGTATAATGGACGAACGTCTCCTTTCAGGGGAATCTGCATATGAAGATGCGGATTTAGAATATTCATTACGGCCACAGACGCTCCGTCAGTATATTGGCCAAGATAAAGCGAAACATAATTTAGAAGTGTTTATTGAAGCAGCGAAAATGCGTGAAGAAACGTTAGATCATGTGCTTCTATATGGACCACCAGGACTTGGTAAAACGACGCTTGCCAATATTATTGCTAATGAAATGGGCGTAAATGTTAGAACAACTTCAGGTCCAGCAATTGAAAGGCCGGGAGATTTAGCAGCTGTATTAACAGCACTTCAGCCGGGTGATGTATTATTTATTGATGAAATTCATCGTTTGCATAGGTCAATTGAAGAAGTGTTATATCCTGCGATGGAAGATTTTTGCCTTGATATCGTAATTGGAAAAGGGCCATCAGCACGGTCTGTACGTTTAGATTTACCGCCATTTACATTAGTTGGAGCAACGACCCGTGCGGGGGCATTATCAGCGCCGCTTCGTGACCGTTTCGGTGTACTTTCAAGATTAGAGTATTACACAGTAGATCAGCTTTCTGAGATTGTTGAACGTACAGCAGAAGTATTCGAAGTTGAAATTGATTCGTTAGCCGCACTAGAAATTGCAAGACGTGCTCGTGGTACACCTCGTATTGCGAATCGTTTATTACGACGTGTACGAGATTTCGCACAAGTTCGTGGTAACGGAACGGTTACAATGGAAATTACACAAATGGCGTTAGAACTACTGCAAGTAGATAAATTAGGTCTAGATCATATTGATCATAAATTATTGCTTGGTATTATTGAGAAATTCCGTGGTGGTCCAGTTGGATTAGAAACAGTTTCGGCAACGATTGGAGAAGAATCCCATACGATTGAAGATGTATATGAGCCGTATTTACTACAAATTGGCTTTTTACAACGAACGCCAAGGGGTCGAATTGTAACACCACTTGCTTATGAGCATTTCGGAATGGAGATACCAAAAGTATGACGGAGATGCCAAAATTGCTTATTACAGCAGGTATCTTACTTATCGTTGTTGGATTAGCTTGGAAGTTCATAGGAAGACTTCCAGGCGATATTTTTGTGAAAAAAGGAAACGTTACCTTTTATTTTCCTATCATCACATGTATTGTGTTAAGTATTGTATTATCTTTTATTATGTATATAATAAATCGATTTAAATAAGAAATAGGTGGATATAGTTATGGATATAAATCTGTTTGATTTTCATTTACCAGAAGAACTTATTGCACAAGTCCCATTAGAAGATCGTGAAACATCAAGATTAATGGTGTTAGACCGTGAAACAGGTGATATTGAGCATAAACATTTTACGGACATTCTTTCTTACTTACATGAGGGAGATTGCTTAGTTTTAAATGAAACAAAAGTAATGCCTGCTCGTTTGCACGGTGTGAAAGAAGATACAGGCGCACACATTGAAGTACTTCTTCTAAAGCAAGAAGAAGGCGATAAGTGGGAAACACTTGTTAAGCCAGCGAAACGTGTAAAAGAAGGAACTGTTATCTCTTTTGGCGAAGGGAAATTAAAAGCAACTTGCACAGGAACTGCAGATCAAGGTGGACGTCATCTTGAATTTTCATATGACGGCATCTTCTATGAAATTTTAGATGAACTTGGGGAAATGCCACTTCCTCCATATATTAAAGAGACGCTAGAAGATCGCGATCGCTATCAAACGGTATATGCGAAAGAAATTGGCTCAGCAGCAGCACCGACTGCAGGACTTCACTTTACAGAAGAGTTACTTGAGAAGTTAAAACAAAAAGGTGTTCAATTAGCGTTCATTACCCTACATGTAGGACTTGGAACATTTAGACCAGTTTCTGCCGATACGATTGAAGAACACCATATGCACGCAGAATATTACCATATGTCTGAAGAGACAGCGGCATTATTAAACCGTGTAAAAGAGAATGGTGGACGTATTATTACTGTAGGTACGACATCAACTCGTACGTTAGAAACAATTGCGACAGATCATGACGGCAAGCTTTGTGCTGCTTCTGGCTGGACAGACATCTTTATGTATCCAGGCTATGAATTTAAAGCAATTGATGGTTTAATTACAAACTTCCATTTACCGAAATCAACATTAATTATGCTTGTAAGTGCATTTGCAAATAGAGATAATGTACTTCATGCTTATAATGAAGCAGTAAAAGAAAAATATCGTTTCTTTAGCTTCGGTGATGCAATGTTCGTTGCATCTCACGCTAAAATGGGAAACAAATAAAAGGAGTAAATTATGACAGCAATTCGTTATGAATTTATTAAAACTTGTAAACAAACAGGTGCCCGTTTAGGACGTGTACATACGCCGCACGGTTCATTTGATACACCAACATTTATGCCAGTTGGTACACTTGCAACAGTTAAGACAATGTCACCAGAAGAATTAAAAGCAATGGATTCTGGCATTATTTTAAGTAATACGTATCATTTATGGCTACGCCCAGGTCACGAAATTATTCGTGAAGCAGGTGGTTTGCATAAATTTATGAACTGGGATCGTGCGATCTTAACGGACTCTGGTGGTTTCCAAGTATTCAGTTTAAGTGACTTCCGTCGTATTGAAGAGGAAGGCGTTCACTTCCGTAACCACTTAAATGGAGATAAATTATTCTTATCACCAGAAAAAGCGATGGAAATTCAAAATGCATTAGGATCGGATATTATGATGGCATTTGATGAGTGTCCACCTTTCCCGGCTACTTTTGAATATATGAAGAAATCTGTAGAACGTACAAGCCGCTGGGCAGAACGTTGCTTAAAAGCACATGAACGTCCACAAGATCAAGGTTTATTCGGTATCGTACAAGGCGGAGAGTTCGAAGAGCTTCGTCGTCAAAGTGCGAAAGACCTTGTTTCAATGGACTTCCCTGGTTATGCTATAGGTGGTTTATCTGTTGGGGAACCGAAAGATATTATGAACCGTGTACTTGAGTTTACAACACCACTTCTTCCAGATAATAAGCCACGTTACTTAATGGGAGTGGGTTCTCCTGACTCATTAATTGATGGTGCAATTCGCGGAGTTGATATGTTTGACTGCGTACTTCCAACTCGTATCGCTCGAAATGGTACGTGTATGACAAGTGAAGGTCGTCTAGTTGTAAAAAATGCGAAATTTGCAAGAGACTTCGGTCCACTTGATCCAAACTGTGATTGCTATACATGTAAAAATTACTCTCGTGCGTACATTCGTCACTTAATGAAATGTGATGAAACGTTTGGAATTCGTTTAACGTCTTATCACAACCTTCATTTTCTGTTAAACTTAATGGAGCAGGTGAGACAAGCTATTCGTGAAGACCGTCTTGGCGATTTCCGCGAAGAATTCTTTGAACAGTATGGCTTTAATAAACCGAATGCTAAAAACTTCTAATACATAATTTAAAAGGAGGAACAAAAGATGAATCCAGGTATGATGAATATCGTTATGATCGTTGCGATGTTTGCGATTTTCTATTTCTTATTAATTCGCCCGCAACAAAAGCGTCAAAAAGCAGTTGCTCAAATGCAAAATGAGTTAGCAAAAGGTGATGCTATCGTAACAATCGGTGGTTTACACGGTACGATTGAATCAGTAGATGAGACGAAAATCGTTATTAAATCTGGTGGTTCACACTTAACTTTCGATCGTAATGCGATTCGTGAAGTTGTGAAAAACTAATGAGGAAGGCCCTGCATGAAATGTGCAGGGCCTTTTTTAGTTATTTTGTTTTGACATATTTACCCCGAAAATACCACCGAGTGTACTCGCGCCCATTAATGCTAATTGATAAAGTAACTGAGAGTTCGATAAAGTTTGAGAGAAGCCTAAATAGTTAACTAGAAAAACAAGTATAGCGAATGTAAGACCTGTTGTGAAACCTACTAGCCAACCTTTCCCTTGTGCTTTTTTGCCGGCAGTAAATCCGGATATAAGCATAGATAAAAGAGCTAGTATAAAAATAGTAACGGCTAATGTCTCTTCAGTCATATCTGTAAACTTTAATAAAAGAGCCATAACCATGCTAATAATTGATGCAAAAATTAATAAGGTAATGATACCAAAGCCGATTGCGGTTGATAATTTTTTCGTTCCATCCATTTATACATTCCCCCTTTTTAATACAAGCATATTTTCTTTTTGCCCAAGTTAGACTAGTTTATTTTTTATAGGGGAGTCTGTATGTAAAAAAGAAGATGTAGAAATGGAATGGGTATCAATCATTGGCCGGACGATGCTTTTGTATATCATCATATTAATTATTTTTCGTCTTATGGGTAAACGTGAAATTGGAGAGTTAAGTGTATTAGATTTAGTCGTATTCATTATGCTTGGGGAAATGGCTGTAGTCGCAATTGAAAATACCGATAAATCACTCTGGCACCAATTAGTTCCGATGACTTTTCTTATGTGTATACAGATTATTTTGTCAGTCATTTCATTAAAGTTTCAACGATTTCGGCATTTAATAGAAGGTGAGCCGGCTATTCTTGTAAATGCGGGGAAAATTGATGAAAAGAAGATGAGAAAGCAGCGTTATAATATAGATGATTTATTGATGCAATTCAGGGAGCAAGGAGTTGGAGATATCCGAGATGTAGAATACGCTATTTTAGAACCATCTGGGAAGTTATCTGTCTTTCAAAAACAAAAAGGTAAACAGGATACATTGCAGTTTACTCTTCCTCTTATTATTGATGGAGAAATTCAATTGAATCATTTACAAATGATTGAACATACAGACGAATGGCTCATTGGAAAATTAAAAAACTTAGGTTATAACGATATCACACAAATTTTATACTGCAGCTTTCAAAACGGACAATTTTTTGTTGATTTGAAAGAAAACTAGAGGCTTACTATATGAAATAGTAAGCCCGTTTACTTCAAAAATGAAAGTTTTCGAATGATTGGAAGTCGACTTAACTCTTCTTTTCGAATGAGTTTGAAAGTGAAGAGGAGGATAATATAAACGATTGTTGTTAAAGTGATTTCCGATAATGTTTGTACGCCGAGTGAATGAGAGAAAATTATATATTTATGAAGGTAAAAACCGAAAGCACCTGCAATACCGATAGCAAGTCCGCCAAAAATGTAGTCTTTTGCGTAAATGGTAAATGTAATTTTCTTTAAAACAGTAGCGTAATGAAGGAATGTTACCGTCACTATATTTGCTGCAATTGCAAGGGCAACCCCCATCATTTGAAAATCTGGTCTTGAAGCTAGTACAAAAATAACGATTAATTTCACGATGGCACCAATAAATGTATTCATCATTGCAGCTCTTGCTAAGTTTAAAGCTTGTAAAACAGAGGTAAGTGGACTTTGAAAGTAATGAAATAAAAAGCAAGGTGCAAGAAGCTGGATGAATGCTGTTGCGCTATCCGATCCATACATAAGAGTTAAAATAGGAGAAGCGAATACGTATAATATAACGACTGACCACCCACCAGTAATTAATGAGATCCGAAGAGCTTGTTGTAGGCGGTGTTCCACTAATTTATGCTGTCTTTTAGCCATCGCTTCACTAATAGATGGAACGAGTGCTGTAGAAAGAGCGTATGTAATAAAGGCTGGCAGTGATAGAAGTGGGAATGCATAACCGTTTAATATACCGTATTGCTGGGTTGCGACAGAGGCAGCAACTCCGGCAATCGCTAAGCTTTGCATAACAACGATAGGTTCAAAAAAATATGAAACGGAACCGATTAAACGACTTCCTGTAGTTGGAAGCGCAATATCCATAAGAGAATAAAATGTACCCTTGCTCTCCTTTACAGTAGTGAAAAATCCAGAGCGTATAGATAAATGTTTTTCGCGCTGGAATAAAGTGAGTAAAAATAATAACGATGCAACTTCACCGAGAACGGCTGATAACATAGCGCCAGCTGCAGCATATTCTACGCCGTAAGGTAAAAATAACTGAATGCATATAGCGATAATTGTAATGCGGACAACTTGTTCTATAACTTGAGCATAAGCGCTAGGTTTCATATTTTGTTTCCCTTGGAAATAACCGCGTAAAACAGAAGAAACAGCAATAACAGGAACGACAGGCAAAATGGCCATTAATGGATAGTACGTTCGTTCATCAGTTAATAATGTTTTTGCTAAAATAGGTGTGAGGAGCATAATTCCGATTGTTAAAATGATACTAATAACGGATGTAACAGCTAATGATACTGTTAATATTTTTTTAACCCTTTGTTTATCGTTCACAGCTTCCGCTTCTGCTACAAATTTTGCGATTGCGACAGGAAGGCCGATTTGTGTTAATGTAATTGCTAGAATGAATGTAGGAACGGCCATCATATAAAGGCCAACACCTTCTTCCCCTAAAATACGTGCCATTACAATCCGGTTAATAAATCCAAGGATTTTGGTAATAAAGCCGGCTATCATTAAAATAAATGCGCCTTTTAAAAAGCTTTGTCTCGTCATGGTCTTCTCCTACCTTCTCAAAATCAGTGGAATGATTTACAATAATTTATATGCACGTATGAGACAAGAATGACAAGCATTTGAGAGAGTGAAGTATGAGAGTGCTCTTGAAAGTAGTTATTGCTGTCCATTAGAGCGGGATTAAAAGCGACTTTTCGTGCTGAAATAAGAAGGAGATGTTTATGTATGTTAGAAAAAGAGGCTTTGGTAGAATCATACCGCGGACAGTTACAAGTCGTTTTAGAAAGCAAAGTAGAAGAGTTTCACATGTTCGGTTATGACCGAGTAACAGATGATGATATTTGGAAGTTTCTTAAAGTGAAGAAGTGGAAAAAAATAAACGGTGATGTTAGATTGTATGAATTAGTAAATGATGTATTAAGAGTAAGTACTAATGAATATATGAATTATTTAACTGTTGAAGCATATCAAGCGCCACTTTGGTCATTTGATGAATATGAAAATAAATAACCGACTGCAATTGGTTTGTTCTTCCTTTTGCAGTATAATGATAGGTATTGATAATGAGGAAATAATTATGTCTAAGATTATATATAAAGGGGGTAGTGAAGAGAAAAAATAAATAATGAAAGTGTAGGTATTGTGAAAAACTTACCGACACAGCTAGTGATGAACTAGCAAAATTATAGAAAGGAAGTCTACTAACTAGGCGTATGCACACGTGTAAAAGTAAATCGTAAGGGATTTATTTAAAGTGTTAGTAGCAGAAAGAGGGTACATATGGCAAAGCGTGGTACGAGAATTGCCGCCTTTTTCTTCATCGTTTTATTAATCGGTGGAGTAATTGGTGCGGCAGGAAAAGACATAGCAAAAGGAATTAGTCTAGGACTAGACCTTCGCGGTGGTTTTGAAATTCTTTATGAAGTAAAACCAGCCAAAAAAGGTGATAAAATCGACCGAGAGGCACTTGTAAGTACAGTAGGTGCTCTTGAAAATCGTGTCAATGTTCTCGGTGTAAGTGAGCCGAACATTCAAATTGAAGGACAAGATCGAATTCGCGTACAGCTTGCTGGTGTACAAGATCAGCAAAAAGCACGTGAAATGTTATCAACACAAGCGAAATTAACATTCCGTGATGTGGATGATAATCTTCTTATGGACGGAACGGATTTAAAAGGCGGCGGAGCGAAGCAAACATTTGATGAACAAGGCCGTGCGAGCGTAGGTCTTACACTAAAAAACGCTGATAAATTCCGTGAAGTAACTGAAAAAATTTCAAAAATGCCACCACCAACGAATTTAATGGTAATTTGGCTTGATTTTGAAGAAGGAAAAGATTCGTATAAAGCAGAATCTGCAAAACCGAATCCGAAGTTCTTATCAGCAGCAACAGTAAGCCAAGTGTTTAATCAAGCTGAAGTATCTATCGTAGGTGGAAACTTCACAGTTGAAAGTGCGAAGCAACTTTCATCTTTATTAAATGCAGGTGCACTTCCTGTTGATTTAAAAGAAATGTATTCAACATCAGTTGGAGCGAAATTTGGTCAACAAGCATTAGAGCAAACGATTTTCGCTAGTGCAATCGGTATTGCTATTATCTTCTTATTTATGCTTGTATTCTACCGTTTACCAGGACTTGTAGCGGTTATTATGTTAGGCTTATACATTTTCGTTACATTACTTGTCTTTAACTGGATGCATGCAGTGCTTACGTTGCCAGGTATTGCGGCGTTAGTGCTCGGGGTAGGTATCGCAGTTGATGCGAATATTATTACGTACGAGAGACTGAAAGAAGAGCTGAAAATTGGTAAGTCCATGATGTCAGCATTCCGTGCGGGTAACCATCGTTCATTAGCGACAATTTTAGATGCCAATATTACAACAATTGCGGCAGCTGGTGTATTATTCGCTTATGGTAATAGCTCTGTAAAAGGTTTCGCAACAAGTTTAATCGTAAGTATTTTAGTTGGTTTCGTTACGAACGTATTCGGTACACGTTTCTTACTAAGTTTACTTGTAAAGAGCCGTTATTTCGATAAAAAACCAGGATATTTTGGTGTGAAACAAAAGGATATTATTCCATTAACAAAAGGTGTAGTACATCCACCAACGAAATTTGATCGTATTAACTTCGTAAATATCGGTCATAAATTCTTCTTATTCTCAATTGTAGTCGTAATTGCTGGGGCAATTATATTACCGATTTTCAAAATGAACCTTGGTATTGATTTTGCAAGTGGTACACGTATCGACTTGCAATCAAAACAAGCAGTTACTGTGTCTGATGTTCATAAAGATTTTAAAGAATTGAACATTGATGTAAAGGAAGAAAATATTGTACCAACTGGAGATGACAATAAAGGTTTCGCAGTTCGTACATTAGGTGTTCTATCAAAAGATGAAATTGCGAAAACAAAAACATTCTTCCACGATAAATATGGTACAGATCCAAACGTAAGTACAGTTTCGCCGACAATTGGGAAAGAAATTGCGAGAAATGCATTTATCGCAGTATTAATTGCTTCTGCAGTAATCGTTTTATATGTAAGTATTCGTTTCCGTCTTACTTACGCAGTATCTGCAGTAATCGCATTATTACATGATGCATTCGTTATGATTGTTATGTTTAGTCTTTTCCAGATAGAGGTAGACTTAACGTTTATCGCTGCAGTATTAACAATTATTGGTTACTCTATCAATGATTCAATCGTTACATTTGATAGAAACCGTGAGTTATACAAACAGAAAAAACGAGTTCGCGATATAAAAGATTTAGAAGAAATCGTAAACTCAAGTATTCGTCAAACAATTGGTCGTTCAATTAATACTGTGTTAACAGTTCTGTTCCCAGTAATTGCGCTACTTATTTTCGGTAGTGAATCACTGCGTAACTTCTCACTTGCATTATTAATTGGATTAGTTGTGGGTACGTACTCTTCTATTTTCGTTGCTTCTCAAATTTGGTTAATGCTTGAAAACCGTCGTTTGAAAAAGGGCAAAAACAAGAAGAAGGTTGAGAAAGTAGAATCTGAACCGCAAGTATAAAAAAGATGATGTCTCTTTATAAAATGTACCCTATAGAATAGACACTGAAAAAAAGTCTATTCTATAGGGTATTTCTTGTATAATGAGAGAAAATTGGGATCGGAGAAAGTTCAAAATGACAAAAAAGCTATTTACGGAAAGAGACATTCAAATTCTATCAAATAACCCCTACATAAAATCTGTAAGTCAGAAAGGTATCACTTATACAGATGAATTTAAGCGTATTTTTATTGAGGAAAATGAGAAAGGAAAACTACCTCGAAATATTTTTGAAGAATGTGGTTTTGATATAGATATAATTGGAATGAAACGAATTATGTCATCAGGAAGTAGATGGCGTGCTGCTTACAGAAAAAATGGTGTATTTGGTTTGCGAGATACACGCACCGAAAACGCGGGAAGAACTCTTGAGAGAGAGCTTACGTTAGAAGAGAAGTATGCTCGTTTAGAAGCCGAACGGAACTTACTAAAGGCAGAAAATGAATTGTTAAAAAAGATCAAACTTATGGAAGGGAGGATGAGAAGGAAATAACGTTATCACCTAGTCAGAAATATATCCTGATTCGTTCTGTTATCATAAAATATAACTTAAGAAATATGGTGAGTTATTTGTGTAAAGTAGCTGGTGTATCCCGTTCGGGATACTATAATTATTTTTCCATTTCATCTCAAGAACAACGGAAACAAAAGAACAATCAAGATGAAATCGTGAAAGAAATCATATTAAAAGCACTTCGATTTAGAAATCGAAAGAAAGGGGCTCGTCAAATAAAAATGACATTGGTGGGTCATTTTCAAGTTGTCTACAATTTAAAGCGTATCCGTAGAATCATGAAAAAATATGAGATTGTCTGTCCGATTCGGAAAGCAAATCCTTATAAAAGAATGCTGAAAGCTTCAAAAGAACATCGAGTAGTGCCGAATCAATTAAATCGAGAATTTAAACAAAATATCCCAGGAAAAACGCTTCTTACAGATATCACTTATTTAATTTACGGTAAGAATAAAAGAGCTTATTTATCTACAATTTTAGATGGCTCAACCAATGAAATTTTAGCTTACCATGTTTCAGAACAGATGACATTAGACCTCGTAACAACAACTCTTCATAAACTAAAACGGAATAAGAGGATTCCATTGACTGAAGGCGCATATATTCATTCAGATCAAGGAGCCCACTACACAAGCCCTACCTACCAAAAATTAGTCAAAAAGCTAAAGCTCGGACAATCTATGTCAAGAAGAGGGAACTGTTGGGATAACGCTCCACAAGAATCATTTTTTGGTCATCTGAAAGATGAAGCACATATAAAACCTTGCGAGTCTTTTACTGAGTTGAAACAAGAGATTAAGAAATATATGACGTACTATAATCACTATAGATATCAATGGAATTTAAAAAAGATGACTCCTGTTGGATACAGAAATCATCTTCTTGATGTTGCCTAACTTTTTTCAAAATGTCCTTTACAAAGGGTACAGATTATTATGAGGCATCTCTTTTTTCGTTTGTGGATACAATAAGATAGCAACTTTTTAACAGAAGGAAGATGGAAGAAAGTGGTGGTGTTATCGCTGTTTTTGTTACAATAAAAAGATAGGTTAAGAAAAGAAGGGATTTTAATTATGGAAAAAGATGAACGTTTTAAACAGGCCGAGTTTGGTGCTATTGTCGGGATCGTTGGTAATATTATATTAGCGATTGTAAAGGCGGTAATTGGTTATATTGGGAACAGTAAAGCGTTATTAGCGGATGCTGTGCATTCTGCATCAGATGTAATTGGTTCGCTAGCTGTACTGTTTGGATTGCGAGCAGCAAAGCAGCCGCCCGATGAAGATCATCCGTATGGTCATGGTAAAGCGGAATCGATTTCAGCGATTATTGTTGCAGTTTTATTATTTATTGTGGGAATCGAGATAGCGATTTCATCTATAAAAGCTTTTTCGCAGGAACTAGAACCACCGAAGGGAATTACGATTTTTGCTGTTGTTCTTTCAATTATCGTGAAAGAAGGAATGTTTCAATATAAATTCCGATTAGGGAAGAGGGTAAATAGTGATGCAATTATTGCAAATGCATATGAACATCGTTCGGATGTATTTTCTTCAATTGCAGCTTTAATTGGTATTTGTGCAGCGATTATGGGTGGTAAGTTCGGGGTAGATTGGCTTGTATATGCCGATCCAATTGCAGGATTATTTGTTTCACTTCTTGTTGCAAAAATGGCATGGAGTATTGGGGCAGAAGCAATTCATGCAACGCTTGATCATGTTCTTCATGAGGAAGATGTTGTTCCGCTTAGAGAAGCAGTACTTCAAATAGATGGTGTGAAAAAAATCGGTTCTTTATATGCAAGGGAGCATGGTCATTACGTTATTGTTGATATTAAAGTTTCTGTAGATCCATACATTACTGTAGAAGAAGGGCACCGCATTGGAAAGCATGTGAAAGAAACGCTTATGGAACAAGATAACGTACAAAATGTGTTTGTACATATAAATCCGTATTCTCCAAATTAAACATTATTAACATTTTGGTATATAGATATTGCAGCGTAGTTTGCATTATATTGTCACCCCTTAATCTGTCTTGTATAATGAACAGGTTAAGGGGTGATTTCGTGTTACAACCGAAGACGCGTTGGAAAGAAAAAGAATATAATGACGAGCGAGTGAGTGAATTAGCAAGTAAATTAAAATTATCACCACTTGTCGTTTCATTATTCCTCGGTAGAGGACTAGATACAGAAGATAAGATTTTAGATTTTTTAAATACAGAAAATCAAGAATTTCATGATCCATTTTTATTAGAAGGAATGGATAGAACGGTAGAACGTGTAAATAAGGCGATTCAAAATGGAGAGCAAATATTAATATTTGGTGACTACGATGCGGACGGAGTAAGTAGTACGACTGTGTTATATCTTGCTTTGCAAGAATTAGGTGCAAATGTAGAATTTTATATCCCAAACCGTTTCACAGAAGGTTATGGACCAAACGAAGAAGCATTTCGTTGGGCGCATAGCGCAGGATTCTCACTAATTATTACTGTCGATACTGGTATCGCAGCAGTACATGAAGCGAAGGTAGCGAAGGAGCTTGGAATAGATCTTATTATTACAGATCACCATGAGCCACCACCAGAATTGCCAGAAGCACTTGCGATTATTCATCCGAAATTAGATGGCGGTGTATATCCGTTTCACTATTTAGCTGGTGTAGGTGTTGCATTTAAAGTTGCACATGCACTACTAGGTCGTGTACCAGAACATTTATTAGAAATTGCAGTAATTGGTACAGTAGCCGATTTAGTGTCACTTCATGGTGAGAATAGATTGCTAGTGAAGCGCGGTTTAAAACATATGCGCATGACGAAAAATATCGGACTAAAGGCGCTATTTAAAGTTGCTAACGTTTCGCAAAGTGAAATTACAGAAGAGAGCATTGGATTCTCACTCGCACCACGTATTAATGCAGTTGGCCGTTTAGAAGATGCTACGCCGGCTGTACATCTTTTATTATCAGATGATCCAGAAGAAGCGAAAGAGCTAGCTGAAGAAATTGATGAGCTGAACAAACTGCGAAAAGATATTGTAAAGCAAATTACAGAAGAAGCTATCGCTGAAGTGGAAAATAATTTCCCGCCAGAAGACAATAAAGTACTAGTACTGGCAAAAGAAGGCTGGAATCCAGGTGTAATTGGAATTGTCGCATCTAAATTAGTTGAACGTTTTTATCGTCCAACGATTGTATTATGCATTGATCCTGTAAAAGAAACAGCAAAAGGTTCAGCACGTAGTATTGCAGGATTTGATTTGTTTGCAAACTTGTCAGATTGTAGAAAGTTATTGCCACACTTCGGAGGGCATCCGATGGCAGCGGGAATGACGCTACATATGAATGATGTAGATGAATTGCGCCGCCGCTTAAATGAACAAGCAGAGGTAATTTTAACAGAAGAAGATTTTATTCCGATTACAGCTGTTGATGTCTTTTGTAAAGTGGACGATGTAACACTGGCAGCAATTGAAGACATGCAAAAGTTAGCGCCATTTGGTGTTGGAAATCCAAAACCGCGTATTGCAGTGAAGGATGCAGAGCTAGAAAGTATTCGTGCAATCGGATCAGACGGTTCACATTTGAAAATGGCTCTTCGCGATGGACAAGCGACACTGGATACAATCGGATTTGGCTTTGGTGCGTATGCGAAAGAAATTTCTCCAGTTGCAAAGGTATCTGTAATAGGGGAAGCATCTATCAATGAATGGAATAATTTTAAGAAGCCGCAATTAATGGTGCAAGATATTGCTGTAGAGGCGTGGCAATTATTTGATTGGCGTAGTATGCGTAACGTAGAAGCGAATGTAGAAGAACTTCCGAAAGAAAAAATAACGATGGTGTATTTTTCTGAAGAGGTATTGAATAAATTTTCTTTAGAAGACTATAAAGAGCATATTATGCATGCATCAGAAGTAACTCATTTAGACAATCAATACATCGTGTTACTTGATTTGCCAAAAGGAACAGATGAATTACGAGATTTATTTAAAGTCGGGTTCCCGTCGCGAATTTATACGCTATTTTATCAAGAGAATAATCATTTATTTAGTACTGTTCCAACGAGGGAACATTTTAAATGGTACTATTCGTTCTTGAGCCAAAAAGCACCATTTTCTTTAAGACAATATGGAGAACAACTATGTCGACATAAAGGTTGGTCAAAAGATACAGTAAATTTCATGACACAGGTGTTTTTTGAGTTAGAATTTGTTACAATAAAAGATGGCGTCATTTTTATGGCAGACAAAAAACAAAAGCGTGATTTAATTGAATCGAGCACATATCGTGAGAAAATGAACCACTTACAATTAGAAAAAGAATTGGTTTATAGCACATATCAACAACTATATACATGGTTTGAAACGATTCGTAATCATAAAGAAGTAGAACAGTTAGGGTAAAGGATTTGTATTTACAAACCTTTTAGATCTGAGGAGGATTCAGAAATATGGATTTCAAGCAACATATCGCAATTGTACCGGATTATCCAAAAGAAGGTATTGTATTTAAAGACATTACACCGTTAATGAACGACGGTAAAGCATACAAAGCAGCAACAGATGCAATCGTTGAGTATGCAAAGAAAAGAGACATTGACGTTGTAGTAGGGCCAGAAGCACGTGGCTTTATTATCGGTTGCCCAGTTTCTTATGCGTTAGAAGTAGGTTTTGCACCAGTTCGTAAATTAGGGAAATTACCACGTGAAGTAATTACAGTTGACTACGGTAAAGAATATGGTAAAGATGTTTTAACAATCCATAAAGATGCAATTAAGCCAGGTCAACGCGTATTAATTACAGATGATCTATTAGCTACAGGTGGAACAATTGAAGCGACAATTAAGCTAGTTGAAGAACTTGGCGGAGTTGTAGCAGGAATTGCATTCTTAGTAGAGCTTACTTACTTAGATGGTCGTAAAATGTTAGATGGTTACGATGTATTAGTATTAGAAAAATACTAATCACTATATAGGTAAAACTACGGTGATAAAAAGTACCCGTGAATCTCTTGGAGAGGAGCGGGTACTTTTGTATAATTGCACAAAAAAATAATGTAAAATGTCAGTAAAATCTTTTCCTTTTCACAATTCACAATCATTAGGTTATAATGATAGAATATAATTTATTCTATTTAATTAAGATAAAGTCAATTTTCAATAAAAGGTGATTCGATGGCAAATGAGCAGGTACTAACAGCTGAACAGGTACTCGAGAAAGCAAGTCAATATTTAGTGGATGAAGATATTGAGCTAGTGGCGCGTGCCTATGAATATGCACGTGATGCGCATAGTGAACAATATAGAAAATCGGGTGAACCGTACATTATTCATCCAATTCAAGTTGCAGGTATTTTAGTTGATTTACACATGGACCCAGCTACAGTATCAGCAGGTTTCTTACATGATGTAGTGGAAGATACAGAGATTACATTAGAAGATATCGAACGGGAATTTAATAAAGAAATTGCTATGCTTGTCGATGGTGTAACAAAGCTCGGAAAGATTAAATATAAATCTCATGAGCAACAACAAGCAGAAAACCATCGCAAAATGTTTATCGCAATGGCTCAAGATATTCGAGTTATTTTAATTAAACTAGCTGATCGTCTTCATAACATGCGTACATTGAAACATTTGCCTCAAGAGAAGCAGCGTCGCATTGCGAATGAAACGTTAGAAATCTTTGCACCTTTAGCACATAGACTCGGAATTAGTACTATTAAATGGGAGTTAGAGGATACGTCACTTCGCTATTTAAATCCGCAACAATATTATCGTATTGTAAATTTAATGAAGCGTAAACGTGCGGAGCGTGAAGAGTATTTAGATGAAGTAATGACTGGTATTCGTGAGAAATTAAAAGAGGTTTCAATTCAACCTGAGATTTCTGGAAGACCAAAACATATTTACAGTATTTATCGTAAAATGGCACTGCAAAATAAACAGTTCAATGAAATTTACGATTTACTAGCTGTACGTGTCGTAGTAAATAGTATTAAAGATTGTTATGCGGTGCTTGGAATTATTCATACGTGCTGGAAGCCAATGCCAGGTCGTTTTAAAGATTATATTGCAATGCCGAAAGCAAATCTATATCAATCTCTTCATACGACTGTAATTGGGCCGAAAGGTGATCCGCTTGAAGTGCAAATTCGTACGAAAGAAATGCATGAGATTGCAGAATTCGGGATCGCGGCACACTGGGCGTATAAAGAAGGGAAAACAGCAGAAACAACTGGTACATTAGAGAAGAAACTAACTTGGTTCCGTCAAATATTAGAATGGCAAAATGAAGCTTCTAATGCAGAAGAGTTTATGGAGTCATTAAAAATTGATTTGTTCTCTGACATGGTATTCGTCTTTACACCGAAAGGCGACGTAATGGAATTGCCACTTGGATCTGTTCCGATTGACTTTTCGTATCGTGTCCATTCGGAGATTGGAAATAAAACAATTGGTGCAAAAGTAAACGGCAAAATGGTGACGCTTGATTATAAATTAAAAACTGGTGACATCATTGAAATTTTAACATCGAAACATTCGTATGGGCCAAGTCAAGACTGGGTGAAACTTGCTCAAACATCTCATGCGAAAAACAAAATACGTCAATTCTTTAAGAAGCAACGTAGAGATGAAAATATTGAAAAAGGCCGTGAACTTGTTGAGAAAGAAGTGCGTAGCCTAGAGTATGAGATGAAAGAAGTGTTAGCTCCTGACAATTTAAAACGTGTTGCTGAGAAGTTCAATTTTGCAAATGAAGAAGATATGTTTGCAGCAGTTGGATATAGCGGGATTACAGCGTCGCAAATTGTTACGCGACTAACGGACAAATTCCGTAAGCAACGTGAAGAAGAAGAAATCGTTGAAGTTAAAGAAGTTCGTAAACCGATGAAAATTCGAAAATGGGATTCTGGCGTTAAAGTAAGTGGTGCGGATAATTTATTAATTCGTTTATCAAAATGCTGTAACCCGGTTCCAGGTGATGATATCGTTGGGTATATTACGAAAGGTCGAGGTGTATCGATTCACCGCCGTGATTGTGTAAATGTTCATACAGAAGAAGCTATAGAACGTTTATTGGAAGTAGAGTGGGAAGGTAGTCCTGAAAAAGAAATTGAGTATAACGTTGATATTGAAATTTCAGGTTACGATCGCCGTGGCTTATTAAATGAAGTATTACAAGCTGTTACAGAGACGAAAACGTATATTTCGGCAGTTTCTGGTAGAAGTGACCGTAATAAGATGGCGACAATTAATATGTCAATCTCTATTCGTAACTTACAGCACTTGAAAAAAGTAGTAGAACGCATTAAACGTGTTCCAGAAATTTATGCAGTACGACGCATGATGCATTAATAGGGAGTGTAGAAAAGATGAGAGTTGTTTTACAACGATCAAAAGAAGCGTCTGTCACAGTAGACGGTGAGATCGTAGGACAAATTCCGTTCGGTTTAACATTACTAGTTGGCATTACGCATGAAGATACAGAAAAAGATGCAACTTACATTGCAGAAAAAATTGCGAACTTACGTATTTTTGAAGATGAGAGTGGAAAGATGAACCATTCTGTACTTGATGTAGAAGGACAAGTTCTATCAATTTCGCAATTCACATTATACGGAGATTGCCGTAAGGGAAGACGTCCCAACTTTATGGATGCTGCCAAACCTGATTATGCAGAGCGTTTATATGATTTCTTTAATGAGGAAGTTCGTAAGCAAGGATTGCATGTAGAAACAGGGAAGTTCGGAGCAATGATGGATGTTTCTTTAGTCAATGATGGTCCGGTGACCTTAATTGTGGATAGTAAATAGTGTTGCTTAACAAGAGGGGATTATATAATCCTCTCTTGTTTATACATTGTTGTATGTTTTGTTCATTTATCCTGCTATTTGTGGGAGGTCAACTGCCCGTAAAAGCCTGATTAGTGAGGGCTAATAATGAGTGGGGGATGGACAAAACCCCTATTCATTAAAGTTTCACTTTATTTGGAATCAATAGCCGTTTCAGTTATGTATAACTCTTTCATCAATATGGAACAATAAAAAGTAAAACATCTATATTGAATGTGAGGGATATACGTATGCGTATGAATGAAAAAGGGCATTCTGTTACAAATGGTGCAAATCAACTGTTTAACGTAAATTTTCATGATTTTATTTCAAAAGAGCAAAACAATACTTCAATGGAGCTTGCTTCTGAGTTTGGGATTTCTCTTCAAGATGTAAAGCGTCTAAAGAAGCAGATTGAACGCTCTTAGAGTACTTGACAATCCTACTCAACAAACGTATAGTAATTTTATATTTACATATGAATATAACCGTTGATAGAGAAGAGTAAATGAGACACACATGGAAAGAGAAGAAATGTCTTAGGCTGAAAACATTTCTGCATGATGACTGATTGAATGACACTCTAGAGGTTTCAACTTGAACGGCATATATGCTTAGTAGGGATGAACGCACATTTAAGCGTTATTAAAAAAGTGGAAGCATACGTGCTTCAATTAGGGTGGCACCACGGGTATAATACTCTCGTCCCTACTGTTCAAACAGTAGAGGCGGGAGTTTTTTTATTTTTATTAAGATTAAAACAATTTGAGGAGGAACTGAATATGTCTATTCAAATCCCACGCGGAACGCAAGATATTCTTCCAGGTAGCGTTGAGTTATGGCAGTATATCGAAGGGCAAGCACGCGAAATTTGCCGTCGTTACAACTATAAAGAAATTCGTACACCAATTTTTGAACACACGGAGCTATTTTTACGTGGTGTTGGTGATACGACAGATATCGTACAAAAAGAAATGTACTCATTCCAAGATCGTGGAGAGCGCAGTTTAACATTACGTCCAGAAGGTACTGCACCTGTTGTACGTTCTTACGTTGAAAACAAAATGTTCGGTGATGCAACACAACCAACGAAATTATACTATATCGGTCAAATGTTCCGTTACGAAAGACCACAAGCAGGTCGCTATCGTCAATTCGTACAATTTGGTATTGAAGCAATCGGTAGTAACGATCCTGCAATTGATGCAGAAGTAATTGCACTTGCTGTAGAGTTTTACCGCGGCATGGGCTTGAAAAATATTAAAGTTGTATTAAACAGCTTAGGTGATGCAGCGAGCCGTCAAGCGCACCGTGATGCGTTAATCGCACACTTTGAGCCACGTATCGGCGAGTTCTGTTCTGACTGTCAATCTCGTTTAGAAAAGAACCCTCTTCGTATTTTAGATTGTAAGAAGGACCGTAACCATGAATTAATGGGAACAGCACCATCTATTACAGAATACTTAAACGAAGATTCGGCAGTATACTACGACAAAGTTCAAGAATTATTAACGATGATGGATGTTCCATTTGAAAAAGATCCGAACTTAGTACGTGGTTTAGACTACTACCAACACACTGTTTTTGAAATTATGAGTGAGGCAGAAGGTTTCGGTGCTATCACTACATTAAGCGGTGGTGGACGTTATAATGGGCTTGTACAAGAAATCGGTGGACCAGAAATGCCAGGTATCGGTTTTGCGATGAGTATCGAACGTTTAATTATGGCGCTAAAAGCTGAAAACATTGAATTACCAATTGAACATAGTATCGATTGTTACGTTGTAGCGCTTGGTGAAAAAGCGAAAGACCATGCTGCGAAAGTTGCATTTGATCTTCGTAAAGCTGGATTATCAGTTGAAAAAGATTATTTAGACCGCAAAATGAAAGCGCAATTTAAATCAGCAGATCGTCTAAAGGCGAAATTTGTAGCTGTATTAGGGGAAGATGAGCTAGATAAAGGCATCATTAACTTAAAAGATATGGCAACAGGCGAACAAGAAGAAGTAGCATTAGATGTATTTGCTTCATACGTAGCAGAGAAATTAATATAGGGGGAACTTACAGTGGCTGAAAGAACACATGCATGTGGAAAAGTAACAGTAGAAGCAGTTGGACAAACAGTTCAATTAAAAGGTTGGGTACAAAAACGCCGTGATTTAGGTGGATTAATCTTTATCGACTTACGTGACCGTACAGGTATCGTGCAAGTTGTATTTAACCCAGAAACATCAAAAGAAGCGTTAGAAATAGCAGAAACAATTCGTAGTGAATACGTATTGCACGTAGAAGGTACAGTTGTTGAGCGTGGTGAAGGCGCAATTAATGACAATATGGCAACTGGTCGTATTGAAGTACAAGCAACGAAAGTAAACGTATTAAATGCAGCAAAAACAACGCCAATCATTATTGCTGATGATACAGATGCATCAGAAGATGTGCGTTTGAAATATCGTTATTTAGACTTACGTCGTCCTGCAATGTTTAACACATTCAAAATGCGTCACGACGTAACGAAAACAATTCGTAACTTCTTAGACACAGAAGAGTTCTTAGAAGTGGAAACACCAATTTTAACGAAGAGTACACCAGAAGGAGCTCGTGACTATTTAGTACCAAGTCGTGTACATGATGGTGAATTCTATGCGTTACCACAGTCTCCACAATTATTTAAACAGCTTCTTATGGTCGGCGGATTTGAGCGTTACTATCAAGTAGCACGTTGTTTCCGTGACGAAGATTTACGTGCAGACCGTCAACCAGAATTCACGCAAATCGACATCGAAGCTTCATTCTTAACACAAGATGAAATTTTAGATATGATGGAGCGTATGATGACGAAAGTTATGAAGGATGCAAAAGGTGTAGAAGTGAGTGCACCATTCCCTCGTATGAAATATGCTGATGCAATGGCTCGTTACGGTTCTGATAAGCCGGATACACGCTTTGAAATGGAATTAACAGACCTATCTGAATTTGCTGCAGGTTGTGGCTTTAAAGTATTTACAAGTGCTGTAGAAAGCGGCGGACAAGTAAAAGCAATTAATGCAAAAGGTGCTGCGAGCAAATATTCTCGTAAAGATATCGATGCATTAACTGAATTCGTGAAAGTATACGGTGCAAAAGGTCTAGCTTGGCTTAAAGTGGAAGAGGACGGCCTAAAAGGACCAATCGCGAAATTCTTCGGTGAAGAAGATGCAAACGCGTTAATGACTACGTTAGAAGCTACGGCTGGCGACTTATTACTATTCGTAGCAGATAAGAAGAGCGTTGTTGCAGATAGCTTAGGTGCACTTCGTTTACGTCTAGGTAAAGAGCTTGAGTTAATTGACGAAAGTAAATTTAACTTCCTATGGGTAACGGATTGGCCACTTCTTGAGTACGATGAAGATGCAGATCGTTACTTCGCAGCTCACCACCCATTCACAATGCCATTCCGTGAAGATGTTGAGTTATTAGAAACGGCACCAGAAAAAGCACGTGCACAAGCATATGACCTTGTATTAAATGGTTATGAGCTTGGCGGTGGATCACTTCGTATTTACGAGCGTGACGTACAAGAAAAAATGTTCAAAGCACTTGGATTCTCACAAGAAGAAGCACAAGAGCAATTCGGATTCTTATTAGAAGCATTCGAATACGGTACTCCACCACACGGTGGTATCGCATTAGGTTTAGACCGTCTTGTTATGTTACTTGCAGGCCGTACGAACCTTCGTGATACAATTGCATTCCCGAAAACAGCAAGCGCAAGCTGCTTATTAACAGAAGCTCCAAGCCCAGTAGCAGAAGCACAGCTTGAAGAGTTAAACTTAAAATTAAGCTTAAAAGAAGAGAAGTAAGAATAAAGTCTAGATGGTTATACTATAGCCGTCTAGACTTTTTTTGAGAGGTTGTTTAAAAAGTCCGGTTTAGATAACTGTCGCATCTCATCGTTACGTATGCTAGTCCAGTGCTCGAGTAGTACTCCTACACTGCGCTTCTCCTAGCATACGTGCCTCGATCTGCTCGGTTCTCTCTAAATCCTCCTTTTTAAGCGTATATTGAAAGGGTTGTTTAAAAAGTCCGGTTTACACTATGTTTTTATTCTCGAAATATGTATTTTTAGGAATTCTATAACTTTTTCTATACAAATAGTCGGAAAAACGCTAGAATACATGATAGACCATTTTTGTAATAGGAGTGTAGAGCTGAATGTTACATCAATTTTCACGTAATGAATTAGCCTTCGGTAAAGAAGGACTTGAAATATTAAAAAATAGTACAGTCGGTATTTTAGGAATTGGCGGCGTAGGGTCATTTTCGGCAGAGGCGTTAGCACGTTCTGGCGTAGGACGTCTCGTATTAGTCGATAAAGACGTTGTAGATATTACAAACGTAAACCGTCAAATTCACGCGTTAGTATCTACTGTAGGACGTTCAAAAGTAGAATTAATGAAAGAGCGTATCGCAGACATTAATCCAGAGTGTGAAGTAATTGGGCTAGAAATGTTTTATACTGATGAAACATATGAAGAGTTCTTCAAACATGGATTGGATTTCGTAGTAGATGCATCTGATACGATTACGTTCAAAATTCATTTAATTAAACAATGCTTACGTCGAAAAATTAAAATTATCTCATGCATGGGTGCAGCAAATAAAATGGACCCAACTCGTTTCCGTATTGCGGACATCTCTAAAACACATACAGATCCAATTGCGAAAGTAATTCGTACGAAGCTTCGTAAAGATGGTATTAAAAAAGGTGTAAAAGTTGTCTTCTCTGACGAAAACCCAATCGTAATTCGTGAAGAAGTACGTAAAGAAATCGTACCAGACGAAAATGCAAAAATTCGTAAAGCGAAATTACCACCTTCATCAAATGCATTCGTACCATCTGTGGCAGGCCTAATTATGGCAAGTCACGTTGTACGTGAACGTATTAAAAACGTTGAAGTGAAGCGTGTAGGGCAAGAATAAAAAGAAAGCATATATCCGTCTAGGATATATGCTTTTTCTATTAGGTGACATCCTTTTTAATTTTCTGCAGAATAAATAATATCTAAATTACCATTTTGATCTGTCTTGAAAATTGGAGCGATCTGTTCTTCTTGTTCTTCAACCGAAACGAGTTTTCGAGCACGGTCCATAATTCTAACAAGCATTGCATAATCTTCTTCGATTGCTTGTTGTTTTTTTGAGAGTACCGCTAATTTTGCTTCCAGTTCATGATTCGTTTTTTTCAAAGTCGTGAGCTGAGCTTGTAATACTTCATTTTCAGTTTGTAACTTTGCGAGTGAAGGGTTGGTATGCTCTAAGTTTTGCAAAAACGAGATGACATGTTGCATTGTAAGATCCTGTTTGTTTGGCATAATATCTTCTGAAAACTCGGCATCAATTACGAGTTGTTTCGTTTGCGTGAAATGCTCTTTTTCTATTTTAGCTTCAGAGCGTTTTAATTCTTTACGTTGTTTTTTTGCAAGTTGCACCGCATCTTCGTAATTCGGTCTTACTTCAGCATTCCATCTAAATCCGCAAGCTGCGGAAGTGCGGTTCAATGTATCGCCGACTTCATCGAATGCTTTTATTTGTGTGCTACCGCTGCGAATATGTCGTAAAACAGTTTCTGCTAAAAGGAGATCGTCTTCTTTTGTCCATGCATCTTGACGTGTTTTCATAAGCGAAGCCTCCATAATGGTGACGTTTTCGCTTAGGTTACCCTTTATTTTTCGTTTTATTCGAACTTTGTAATCTTTCATATACAGTAGAAAGTGCTTGCTCAAATTTCCCTGTCGTTTTCGGTTTATAATATTGTTTGTTTTTTATTTTATCAGGTAAGTATTGTTGTTGTACCCATCCATTTGGATGGTCGTGTGGATACAAGTATCCAATGCCTCTTCCAAGTGATTCTGCGCCTTTGTAATGACTATCTTTTAAATGACTTGGAATGTCGCCTGTTTGACCGTTACGTAAATCGTGTAATGCAGTATCAAGTGCTTTGTAAGCTGAGTTTGATTTTGGTGATAAGCAAAGCTCGATAACAGCATTTGCAAGTGGTATGCGTGCCTCCGGGAATCCAACTCGTTCCGCTGATTCTATAGCTGCTAGTGTACGCGGTCCGGCTTGTGGGCTAGCAAGTCCGATATCTTCATATGCCATAATAAGAAGACGTCTACCAATGCTTTGCAAATCACCAGCTTCAATAAGACGTGCTAAATAATGAAGTGCTGCATTTACATCACTTCCGCGCACCGATTTTTGAAATGCCGATAATACGTCATAATGAGCATCTCCACCTTTGTCGTGAACGAAGCTCTTTTTTTGCATGCATTCTTCTGCAATTTCTAGCGTAATTACCGCAGCTTTTTCGTCCGTTGTAAAGCTAGATAAAACAGCTAGTTCAAGTGCATTATAAGCAGAACGCATATCTCCACCAGATGCATTTGCAAAGTGATGTAATGCTTCCGGCGTAACCGTTACATCATATTCTCCAAGACCTTTTTCTTTATCTTCAAGTGCTCGTTTTAAGCCAATTAAAAGATCATCTTCTGTTAATGCGTGTAATTCGAAGATTTGACAACGACTTCGAATAGCAGAATTAATAGCATGGAACGGATTACTCGTTGTTGCACCGATTAAGGTAAGGAGTCCGCTTTCTAAATGAGGTAATAGAAAATCCTGTTTTGCTTTATCTAGACGGTGTACTTCATCTAAAATTAAAACGAGGTGTCGATGCATCTTTGCTTCTTGTACGACAACTTCTATATCTTTTTTATTATGAGTAACAGCATTTAATAGGCGAAAAGGGGTTCCAGTACTTCCTGCAATTGCGCTCGCAATGGATGTTTTTCCTGTGCCTGGAGGGCCGTATAAAATCATAGATTGAAAATGATTTGCTTGGACCATTCGCCATAAAATTTTTCCTTCACCAACTAAATGTTGTTGTCCGATAATTTCTTGAATATTTGTAGGGCGCATTCGATGTGCGAGTGGCTGTTTCATTTTTACCGTCTCCCTTAATGTATAATCTCTTTCTATCGTATCATTTTTTTTAGTGGAATTTGAAATAGGATGCTGTTTTGTGGGAAAAATGAATATAAATATTTTCATTTTTCTTTCAATTGTAATAATTTCCGAGTTTTTCAATGTGATTTTATGTTATCATTTTGATACACAAGTTGAAATTTCTTATAATACTATATTATGCTATAATTTCATAGGATTTTAAATTGTGTTCTTTTATAAATAAGATATAACCAATAGAAGTGAAAATTTGAAAAGAGGTGCAAAATAGATGAAGATTTCAACGAAAGGCCGCTACGGCTTAACAATTATGATCGATCTTGCAAAAAAGTTTGGTGAAGGTCCAATTTCCTTAAAATCAATTGCGCAGGCACATGATTTATCGGAACATTACTTAGAGCAATTAATTTCACCACTTCGTAACGCTCGTCTAGTAAAGAGTACGCGCGGGGCATATGGCGGATATGTATTGTCTGATCAGCCAGCTAACATTACAGCTGGGGATGTAATCCGTGTATTAGAGGGTCCGATTAGTGTTGTAGAAATGATAGAAGAAGAGGAACCGGCACAACGCCAATTATGGATGCGTGTTCGTGATGCGGTGCAAGAAGTGTTAGATAGCACAACGTTAGAAGATTTAGTACGTTATGAGGAAGAAAATCACGGGGGCTATATGTTTTACATTTAATTCCTTGTGAAACGATTTGGAAAGAAGGAGATTTAATGGAACGCATTTACTTAGATCATGCTGCGACATCTCCGACTCACCCAGAAGTGGTCGAAAAGATGATTCCATATATGACAGAAACATTCGGGAACCCGTCTAGTATTCACTTTTATGGACGTCAAACGCGCCATGCAGTAGATGAGGCAAGACGCGCGGGAGCACGTAGCATTCATGCGAATCCGAATGAAATTATATTTACGAGCGGTGGTACAGAAGCTGATAATTTAGCGCTTATAGGTGTAGCACGTGCGAATCGTCATAAAGGTAACCATATTATAACGACGCGAATTGAACATCATGCAATTTTGCATACGTGTGAATTGTTAGAGCGCGAAGGGTTTGAAGTGACATATTTACCTGTTGATGAAACAGGACGCGTTCAAGTTTCTGACATACAAAATGCATTAACAGAAGAGACGATTCTCGTATCCGTTATGTTTGGGAATAATGAAGTCGGGACGATGCAACCAATCGCGGAAATAGGGAAGTTGCTAAAAGAGCATCAAGCTTATTTTCATACAGATGCGGTACAAGCTTACGGATTAGTAGAAATAGATGTGAAAGAGTTCGGCATTGATTTATTATCGATTTCAGCTCATAAAATTAATGGACCAAAAGGTGTAGGGTTCCTATACGCTGGTGCAAATGTGAAATTTGAACCGTTATTAATAGGCGGGGAGCAAGAAAGAAAACGCCGTGCTGGTACTGAAAATGTACCGAGTATCGTTGGTTTGCAACATGCAATTTTGTTAGCTGAAAAAACTCGTGAGCAAAAAAATGCCCAATTTGAAGAGTTTAAAGATATAATGGTATCTGTCTTCAAAAATGAAGACATTACTTTCGAGGTAAACGGAAACTTAGAATATCGCTTACCACATGTGCTTAATATCAGTTTTACAGGAATGAACATTGAACCGTTCCTTGTGAACTTAGATATAGCTGGCATTGCAGTGTCAAGTGGCTCGGCGTGTACAGCTGGTTCGATTGATCCATCACATGTATTAGTAGCGATGTTCGGAAAAGACTCCGATCAAATACGTTCATCCGTACGCTTTAGTTTTGGACTTGGAAATACGAAAGAGCAAATTGAGAAAGCGGCGTACGAAACAGTGAAAATCGTGAAGCGATTAACACAAAATTAGCATGGGAGGTGACATGATGAACAAACTACCTCAAGAAACACGCGTTGTCATCGGGATGTCCGGTGGCGTCGATTCATCTGTAGCAGCTCTTTTATTAAAAGAGCAAGGTTATGATGTAATCGGAATTTTTATGAAAAACTGGGATGATACAGATGAGAATGGTGTCTGCACAGCAACAGAAGATTACAATGATGTAATTGAAGTGTGTAACCAAATTGGCATTCCGTATTATGCAGTAAACTTTGAAAAACAATACTGGGATAAAGTATTTACGTACTTCTTAGATGAGTACCGAGCTGGTCGTACACCAAACCCAGATGTAATGTGTAACAAAGAAATTAAATTTAAAGCATTTTTAGAGCATGCGATTGCGCTTGGTGCTGATTATGTAGCGACAGGTCATTATGCACGCGTTGCTTATATGGACGGCGAATATAAAATGCTTCGCGGCGTTGATGATAATAAAGACCAAACGTATTTCTTGAATCAATTAAGCCAAGAGCAATTATCAAAAACAATGTTCCCATTAGGTGAATTAAAGAAACCGCAAATTCGTGAAATGGCGACAGAAGCTGGTTTAGCGACAGCGGCGAAGAAAGATAGTACTGGTATTTGCTTTATCGGTGAGCGTAACTTTAAAGATTTCTTAAGCAACTATTTACCAGCGCAACCAGGTGTGATGCAAACATTATCTGGTGAAGTGAAAGGGAAGCATGACGGTTTAATGTACTATACAATTGGACAACGTCATGGCCTTGGTATTGGTGGTAACGGTGATCCGTGGTTTGCTGTTGGAAAAAACTTAAAAGAAAACATTTTATATGTTGATCAAGGATTCCATAACGAACTTCTATATGGTGATGAAGTTATTGCTACGAATATCGGCTGGGTAAGTAATGAAGCGAAAGAAAAAGAATTTAAGTGCACAGCAAAATTCCGTTATCGTCAAGAAGACAATAAAGTAACGGTTCAAATCGTTGATGAAAATACAGTTCGTATTCTTTGTGACGAGCCAATTCGTGCAATTACACCAGGACAAGCAGTTGTTTTCTATGATGGAGATGAGTGCTTAGGCGGTGCTACAATTGATGAAGTATATCGTAGTGGTAAGAAATTGGATTATTTAGGATAAAATGAGAAGCCTCTGCCGATTAGCGGTTAGAGGTTTCTTTTACATAAAGCGAATTTTCGTTCGCTTGGAAAATACATTCTTTGTTATAATTTGTTGTAGAGGTGAAGGACATGTCAAACAAACTTGAAACAGGTATTCAATATATGCAAGAAGGAAACTGGGAAGAAGCTGCTAAAAATTTCACAGAAGCAATCGAAGAAAATCCGAAAGATGCGCTTGGATACATTAATTTTGCGAACTTATTAGATGCACTAGGTGATAGTGAAAGAGCAATTTTATTTTATAAACGTGCATTAGAATTAGATGATAAATCTGCGGCTGCTTATTATGGATTAGGAAATGTGTATTACGGTCAAGAGCAATTTGCAGAGGCAAAGGCTGTATTTGAACAAGCGATGCAAGCGGGATTACAATCAGCTGATGTAACATTTATGTTAGGTATTACACATGTGCAACTTGGAAATGATCGTCTTGCACTGCCGTTTTTACAAAGAGCAACAGAATTAGATGAAAACGATGTAGAAGCTGTGTTTCAGTGCGGACTTTGCTTTGCACGTTTAGAACATATTCAAGAGGCGAAACCTTATTTTGAAAAGGTATTAGAAATGGATGAAGAGCATGCAGATGCGTATTATAATTTAGGTGTTGCGTACGTATTTGAAGAAAATAACGAGAAGGCTCTTACTTTATTTAAGAAAGCAACTGAAATTCAGCCAGATCACTTTTTAGCTGGCAATGGTGTTCGTTTATTGGAGCAAGAAGCTGAATAAGATGAAAATATAGTTTAATGGGTAGTTATCCCTCATCTAAATAGGTGGGGGATGTACTGCTCATTAAAGTGAAACGAACCGGAAAGGAGAGGAAAGATGGGAAATCAACATGCAATGGATTTGTTTGAGGAAGAGAAAAAGTTTATAAAAGCGCAAGTTCTTCATACCATTTTCCACAACGAAGAAAACCTCTATTCCGTTGTCAGTATGAAAGTCATTGAGACGAATGAAACGTACGACGAAAAAAAAGTGATGATAAACGGTCATTTTCCCCGCATGCATGAAGATGAAGTGTTTACATTGACAGGGCATTTTAAAGACCATCCGAAGTATGGGAAACAATATTTAGTTGAAACGTTTAAGAAAGAATTGCCGCAAACAAAAGCAGGTATGGTGCAATATTTAGCGAGTGATTTATTTAAAGGGATAGGAAAGCGTACAGCTGAAAAAATTGTGGATCATCTTGGGGAACATGCCATTTCTAAAATTATGGATGATCCGGATGCGTTACATGGTGTTGTCAATAAGCAAAAAGCGCAAGAAATCTATGAGACAATTGTTGAACATCAAGGATTAGAGAAAGTAATGAGTTTTTTAAATGGTTACGGTTTTGGAACGAAGCTTTCTATTAAGATTTACCAGCAATATAAAGAGATGACATTAGAAGTGATTCGTAATAATCCATATAAGCTTATTGAAGAAGTGGACGGGATTGGATTTGGAAGAGCGGATGATATCGGACGGGCGTTAGGGATATCGGGTAATCATGATGACCGTGTACGTGCGGGTTGTTTTTATACGTTAGAGAATGTTTCACTGCAGCTCGGCCATGTTTATATGGGGAAAGATCAACTTGTAAGAGAAACGATGTCACTTTTAAATAATCAAGAAGGTAGAGTGACTGAGGAAGATATTATAGGTTGTGTTGAAATGATGCAAAGTGAAGGGAAAGTCATCATTGAAGAAGAACGAGTGTATTTAGCGTCGTTATTTTACTCTGAAAAAGGTGTTGTAAAGTCTATTCGCAGGCTTATGAATCAAGAGGAAACCCCTTCATTTCCTGAAGCAGAAGTGTTAAAGACGTTAGGTGAAATTGAAGAACAGCTGAAGGTGCAGTATGCACCGTTTCAGCAAGAAGCAATTCAAACGGCACTTCATAAGCCGATGATGTTATTGACAGGTGGACCAGGAACGGGGAAAACAACAGTTATTAAAGGAATTGTTGAAATGTACGCATCCTTGCATGGTGTATCATTAAATCCGAATGAATACAGTGATGATAATCCATTTCCGATATTATTAACGGCTCCAACAGGAAGAGCAGCGAAGCGAATGAGTGAATCTACCGGGCTCCCTGCTTGTACAATTCATCGTCTGCTTGGTTGGACGCCAGAAGGGTCTTTCCAGCGTAATGAAACCGATCCAGTTCAAGGGAAGTTACTCATTATTGATGAGTTTTCGATGGTAGATATTTGGCTTGCAAATCAGCTGTTTAAATCATTGCCGACTAATATTCAAGTTATCGTTGTAGGTGATGAAGATCAATTACCATCTGTAGGACCTGGACAAGTGTTGAAAGATTTATTGAATGCAGGTGCAGTTCCAACAGTAAAGCTTACTGAAATTTATCGTCAAGCGGAAGGCTCATCTGTTATTCAACTCGCTCATGCGATAAAAAATGGAACGCTCCCGCCAGATTTAGCGCAAAATCAAAAAGATCGTTCATTTATCGGCTGTACAGGAGCTCAAATTGTTGAGGTTGTTAAGAAGGTTTGTGAAAATGCTAAGACAAAAGGGTTTAGCGCAAGAGATGTACAAGTACTGGCCCCGATGTATCGTGGCCCTGCCGGTATTAATGTACTAAACGAAGCGTTGCAAGAAGTGTTTAATCCGAAAAGGGAAAAGAGTAAAGAAATTGCTTACGGTGATGTTGTATACCGAAGAGGCGATAAAGTACTGCAACTCGTTAATCAACCGGAGAGCCAAGTGTTTAATGGTGATATCGGAGAAATTGTTTCGGTGTTTTATGCGAAAGAGAACGTTGAACAACAAGATATGATTATCGTTTCATTTGATGGAATTGAGGTAACGTATACAAAGCCAGACTTAAATCAAATTACACATGCCTATTGCTGCTCGATTCATAAATCGCAAGGTAGTGAGTTTCCGATTGTGATTATGCCGATAGTGAAAAGTTACAATCGTATGTTACGTCGTAATTTAATTTACACTGGTATTACAAGAAGTAAAAAGTTCCTCATTATTTGCGGGGAGGAAGCAGCTTTCCAATCTGGTGTAAATCGCCTTGATGATGCAATGCGTCAAACGACTTTAGCTGGTCGTTTGCAAGAATCACAAGGAGAAGTACAGATGGTAACAGTTAATGGCGAAGAAATGGACGTGGAAAACATTTCACCGTATGATTTCATGTAACAAGGTGAAATTATATAGTGAAACTTTCAAACATATAACGTTGAAAGGCTCCAGCAATGTATAAATGAATGCGGTTTGGACATAATGGCGAATAGAATCTGGGAGACTGTAAGGAGATGAAAGCCATATGTTCATTTGTCCAAATTGCAAAGGGAAAGACATTGGGAAAATAGGTGTCAACCAATTTTATTGCTGGAATTGTTATATCGAATTATCGGTTTCAAAGGGGAAAATCCATACGCATCAAGTAGAGGAAGATGGTTCATTAAGCTCTCTTGATGATTTATTTGATGAGAACGAAAGAACGATTGGATAACGAAAAGGGGGATTTACTTTGAATCTACGCAATTCATTAATCGCATTAGGTGTTGGAGCTGCAGCATATCAATATGCTCGCAAGCAAGATGTATTTTCAAAACGCAATATGAAAAAAGCACGTAAGATGATTAAATCTTATTTATAAGCGTAAAAAACTCCCTTCATTATAAGGGAGTTTTTTTATGCACTTGTATGCAAATATAAAAGTCCGATTTCAGAGAAGAGATAAGATAGGCCGTAACATCCAACGCCAAGCATTCCGTAATGAAATAATTGCTTCGCCCTTTCTTTTCGTGAGGAATGAATAAAGAAACCTTTCCAAATACCAAATCCGATACAAACCCATTCAAGAATCATAAAAAGTGCTGATAATACGAGCATAAATAAAACCATTATGAGCCCTCCTGATTATATTGTTTCATGCTGCGTTCTCAGGGGTGGTTGTCCTTATTATGTTATGTATATGTACGTCTTTACAAAACAGTATGGTCTGCACGAAAAGATTTTAAAACTTTTGCACATAACCTAACCTATTTATTTTCAAAATAAAGGTGGAGGAGGTTTTTCGTGTGAAGAATCTTAAAATCATTTGGATATATCGTTTAGGGTTATTGTTACTTGTATTTCTTTGTTTGCTCGTCTTTTTAAAAATTAAGCCGCTATGGGCACCGATTATTTTTGTATTTAAAGTGGCAATTACACCGTTTCTTATTGCGTGTTTTATTGCGTATTTATTGCATCCTTTAATTGAAAAAATTCATAAAGAAGGGATGCCGCGCACACTCGCTATTTTGCTTATTTACATCCTTTTCTTTGGTGGGATTGGTTATGGAATTTATAAAGGAACGCCAATTGTTATTAAGCAATTACAAGAGATTAATGAACAATTTCCGCAGTTTACAAAAATGTATGATTCTTGGATGGATGGCGTTACGGAACAAACAGCGAACTTCCCGTCCTTTATTCATGAAAAGGTGAAACAAATTTTTGGTGGAGTAGAAACGAAGATACAATCACTTTTAAATAAAGTGATGAGCACAGCCCGTGGCGTATTGGACTCGTTGCTTATTATTTTCTTAATACCGTTCATTGTATTTTACATATTAAAAGATTACGGTGAGTTTTATAATATTTTTTGGAAACTAGTCCCGAGTAAGTGGCGTAGTACAGGGCAAATACTGGCGAAAGAAATTGATAAGTCACTCGGAAGTTATATTCGAGGACAGTTATTTGTTTGCTTAGTATTAGGGGGAGTATCTGTTCTTTCTTTTTGGTTTATCGGTATGAAATATCCATTATTACTCGGCATTATTATTGGGGTAACGGATATAATCCCGTACTTCGGTCCTATTTTAGGGGCGATTCCGACATTGATGATTGCGGCAACGGTATCAACGAGTTTACTCATTAAGGCGGGAATTACGATTGCTATTTTGCAATTTTTGGAAAGTAACATTTTATCACCTTACATCGTTGGTAAGTCACTTCGTATGCATCCGGTTATTATTATGCTTGCATTATTAGTTGGGGGAGAAGTGGCAGGAATTGTAGGGTTATTAATATCAGTTCCTGTTTTAGCGGTCATTCGTACGGTGATCGTTCATGTAAGGCCTCTTTGGAAAAAAGAAGATGTGTAATATGATAGCCCTCTGCTTATAAAAGTAGAGGGCTATCATTATTTAGAGAGTTGCTCGTGTATTTGTTGAACGAGAGAGCTTACATCATTTGTTTGAATATGTTTTATTTTTTTCCATTCATTATCGTACATAAATATAATTTGATTGCTGAAAAGACGCTTTTGCACTTTTAGATTAGAAATGTTTGCAAAAGAGTACTCTTCAAATATTGGGTTCTTACTTACATCTGGTCCATAAAAGAAGAGCCGTTTGTTTGTTAAAATTAACAGTCCTGGTCTTGCAACGGAACGATAAATAAATATATTTAATGAACATGCAGTGTAAAATAATATCGTTTCGTCAGTCGTTAATATGTTTTTAGCCTTGTTCAATAAAGTTGTCATTTTGCTCGCTTCTTTATTATTGATAATTTAATTATAACAAAAATATAATATTTCGAAAAAAATATAGAGGTAGTACAATTTATTAATAAATGCATAATATATTGAAAGGCTGTTAAGAATGAATAGTAGAATAACTATGGTTAATGCAATATAAATGATTATCTACATTGACAAACTTAAGAGAATTCTATTATATTTAGTCATATAATACATTAAATCAATGACGGAAAAAGTACGTTACAGTCCATTTATAGAGAGAAGCTTCCATATGGCTGAAAGAAGCTTTAAATGAAGGGTAACAGAAAGCTAATCCTGAGAGCAGCTAATCACTGCCGTCTTGCCACGTTACGGCACCATGAGGTGATGAATTGATTGTTATAATAATCAATTCATAATTAGGGTGGTATCGCGAGTTAACTCTCGTCCCTTTTATAGGGGCGGGAGTTTTTTATATTTAAGGAGGAAAATACAATGAAACAACTAACAGGCGCACAAATTCGTCAAATGTTTTTAGACTTTTTCCAAGAAAAAGGACATGCAGTAGAACCTAGTGCATCACTAGTTCCGCATGAAGATCCATCTCTGTTATGGATTAACAGTGGTGTAGCGACATTAAAAAAATATTTTGATGGACGTGTAATCCCGCAAAATCCACGTATTACAAATGCTCAAAAATCAATTCGTACAAACGATATTGAAAACGTAGGGAAAACAGCTCGTCACCATACATTCTTTGAAATGTTAGGAAACTTCTCAATCGGTGATTACTTTAAAGAAGAAGCAATTACTTGGGCTTGGGAATTCTTAACGAGCGACAAATGGATCGGATTCGATAAAGAATTACTATCAGTTACAATCCATCCAGAAGATGAAGAAGCATTCACAATTTGGAATGAAAAAATGGGTGTTCCAAAAGAGCGCATCATCCGTTTAGAAGAAAACTTCTGGGATATCGGTGAAGGACCAAGCGGACCGAATACAGAGATTTTCTATGACCGCGGAGAAGCTTACGGTAATGACTTTAGTGACCCAGAATTATATCCAGGCGGAGAAAACGAGCGTTACTTAGAAGTATGGAACCTTGTATTCTCTCAATTTAATCATAATCCAGACGGTTCATATACACCGCTTCCTAAGAAAAACATCGATACAGGGATGGGTCTAGAGCGTATGACATCTATCGTTCAAGATGTACCTACAAACTTTGACACAGACTTATTCATGCCGATGATTGGCGCAACAGAATCAATTTCTGGTGAGAAGTATCGTGATGGTGACTTAGAAAAAGATATGGCGTTTAAAGTAATTGCTGACCATATCCGTACAGTAACATTTGCTGTAGGTGACGGTGCTCTTCCATCTAACGAAGGCCGTGGTTATGTATTACGTCGTTTATTACGCCGCGCGGTTCGTTATTCGAAGAAATTAAACATCAACCGTCCATTCATGTTTGAATTAGTGCCGGTTGTTGGAGAAGTAATGAAAGACTTCTACCCAGAAGTACTTGAAAAGAAAGGTTTCATAGCAAAAGTTGTGAAAAACGAAGAAGAGCGTTTCCATGAAACACTTCATGATGGGGAAGCAATTTTAGCTGAAGTTATCACAAAAGCAAAAGAAGAGAAAACAACTGTTATCTCGGGAGTAGATGCGTTCCGTCTATATGACACATACGGTTTCCCGATTGAATTAACTGAAGAATATGCAGAAGAAGCTGGTATGACAGTTGATCAGGAAGGCTTTGAAAGTGAAATGGAAAAACAACGTGAGCGTGCACGTGCTGCTCGTCAAGACGTTGATTCTATGCAAGTTCAAGGCGGTGTCCTTGGAGAAGTGAAAGTAGCGAGCGAGTTCGTTGGTTACGGTACAGTTGCAACAGAAAGTAACGTTGTTGCACTTGTGAAAAACGGTGAATACACAGATAGCTTACAAGCTGGTGAAGAAGGGCAATTAATGCTTGATGTAACACCATTCTATGCTGAGAGCGGTGGACAAATTGCAGACCGTGGTTACCTTCTTGCTGACGGCTTGAAAGTACTTGTAAAAGACGTACAAAAAGCACCAAATGGTCAAAACTTACACAAAGTTGTTGTTGAAGAAGGTACATTAACGAAAGATTCGGCTGTGAAAGCTATTATCGACACGAAAAACCGCAGTAGCGTTGTGAAAAACCATACAGCAACTCACTTACTACACCAAGCATTAAAAGACGTACTTGGAACGCATGTTAACCAAGCAGGTTCTCTTGTAACTTCTGAACGTTTACGCTTTGATTTCTCTCACTTCGGTCAAGTACAAGCTGACGAATTAGAAAAAATTGAGCGTATGGTAAACGAGAAAATTTGGGAAAGTATTGATGTTGAGATTTCTCAAAAAGCAATTGAAGAAGCGAAAGAAATGGGCGCAATGGCATTATTCGGTGAAAAATATGGTGATGTTGTACGCGTTGTACAAGTAGGCGATTACAGCTTAGAGCTTTGCGGTGGTTGTCACGTTGATAACACAGCTTCAATCGGTATTTTCAAAATCGTTGCTGAGTCTGGTATCGGTGCAGGAACGCGTCGTATTGAAGCAGTAACTGGTAAATCTGCATACGAATTAATGAACGATCAAGTAGGTTTATTAAAAGAAGCAGCAGGAAAAATGAAAACAAATCCGAAAGATATTTTAACAAGAGTGGATGGTTTATTTGCTGAAGTAAAACAACTTCAAAAAGAAAACGAATCTCTTGCTGCAAAATTAAGCAATATTGAAGCTGGAAACTTAACTGATTCAGTAATGACAGTTGATGGAGTAAACGTATTAGCAGCGAAAGTAAACGTTGCAGATATGAACAACTTACGTACGATGATGGATGACCTGAAAAATAAATTAGAGTCTGCAGTTGTCGTATTAGCGTCTGTAAATGATGATAAAGTAAACATCTTAGCTGGCGTAACGAAAGATTTAATTAGCCAAGGTTACCATGCTGGTAAACTTGTGAAAGAAGTAGCTTCTCGTTGTGGCGGCGGCGGTGGTGGCCGTCCTGACATGGCTCAAGCAGGCGGTAAAAACCCAGCGCAAGTTGAGGAAGCTTTAGCATTTGTACAAGAGTACGTTAAATCTGTTTCAAAATAAAGAGATAGTAGTGTACAATGGTAGGGAGAGGAGAAGTTCTTCTCCCTATACTTACTATATAAGTGAGGTGCTTGAAATGGACGGTTTTGATAAAACAATGAAGTTTAGCATTCAAGATGAAAAACAGAGTGTCCATGTAAATGATGTACTTTTAACTGTGTATGATGCACTTCAAGAAAAAGGCTATAATCCGATTAACCAAATCGTCGGTTATTTATTAAGTGGAGACCCAGCATACATACCTCGCCATAAAGATGCACGAAGCATCATTCGCAAGCTTGAACGTGATGAGTTAATTGAAGAGCTTGTGAAGTCGTACTTGAAACATCATCGTGAGGAGTAGTTTATGCGGATATTAGGTTTAGATGTAGGTACAAAAACAGTCGGAGTTGCAATGAGCGACGAAATGGGCTGGACAGCGCAAGGGCTGGAAACAATCAGGATTAACGAAGAACGAGGCCACTTTGGTTTTGACCGTATTTCTGAGTTAGTAAAGCAGTACAATGTGGACAAAATAGTAGTAGGTTTACCTAAAAATATGAATGGTACAATTGGCCCACGTGGTGAAGCGTGCCAGCAATTTGCAGAAAACCTGCGAAATCTGTTACAATTAGAAGTTGTAATGTGGGACGAGCGTTTGTCAACGATGGCAGCGGAACGTCTGCTCATTTCAGCTGATGTGAGTCGTAAGAAGCGAAAACAGGTAATCGATAAGATGGCTGCAGTCGTAATCTTACAAGGGTTTTTAGATAGTAAATAAGAGGTGACCAAAATGGAAGAAAATCAAATTACAATTGTAGACGAAAAAGGTAACGAACATTTATGTGAAATTATTTTCACTTTTGATGCTGAAAAATTTGGAAAAAAATCATACGTAGTCTTCTCTCCAATCGGTGAAGTAGACGAAGATGGAGACCCAATTTATGATGCAATGGCTTATGAGCAAAATGAAGAAGAGGGCGGAAGTTTACTTCCAATCGAATCTGAAGAAGAGTGGGAAATGGTACAAGAAATGTTCAACACTCTAGCTGATGAGCAAGAAGCTGAATAATAAGTACTGAAAAGGTGGACGACATATAGTCCATCTTTTTTTATATGTAAAATGAAAGATTTTTTGTCGAAACTGTGTAATCCTTTGTAGTATAATGAGACGGATTGTAGAAAAATAAAGTGTCTATCTAAAAAAGATAAATAAATTTATTGTGTTTTTATATCGTGTTGTGTAGAAAGATATACATACGGTCTACAATTTAATTGAGGAGGAAGAGTGTTGATAGAGAATCAAGTGAAAAAAAAGCGTAGACGTCTTTTTTTATTTTCGATTATTGCACTGCTTTTAGTTTGTGGTTCAGTCTATGCGTATATTTCATCCGCATTAGGACCAGTTGATAGCGGGAATAAAAAAGAGGTTGAAGTAGAAATTCCAAAAGGATCATCTACTAGTAAAATTGGTGAGATTTTAGAAGAAAAAGGTGCTGTGAAAAACGGTACAGTTTTTAGTTTTTATACAAAGGCTAAATCGAAAAATTTACAAGCGGGTACATATTTATTAAATCCTTCAATGAGTGCCTCAGATGTTATTGAACAAATGTCATCTGGTAATGTACATCGTCCAGCTCTTTATAAAGTGACGATAAAAGAAGGTGCACAAGTAACTGAAATTGCAGAAACGGTTGCAAACGAATTAAAGTGGAATAAAGATGATGTCGTACGTCAATTGAACGATAAAGCATTTATTCAAAAAATGCAGCAAAAGTATCCGAAGTTGTTAACGGATAAAATCTTTGATAGCAATATTAAATATCCATTAGAAGGTTATTTATATCCTGCGACGTACTCTTTCTATAAAAAAGATACGACGTTAGAAGAAATTATAATTCCAATGCTTGAGAAAACGAATGCAATCATTGTTCAAAACGAGGCGAAAATGAAAGCGAAAAACTGGGATGTTCATCAGCTTTTAACATTGTCTGCACTTATTGAAGAAGAGGCAACAGGCTTTACAGATCGTCAAAAAATCTCTAGTGTCTTTTATAATCGTTTGGAAAAAGGTATGCCCCTGCAAACTGATCCAACGGTATTATATGCACTTGGAAAGCATAAACAACGTGTATTATACGAAGATTTAAAGATAAACTCACCGTACAATACGTATGTTGTGAAAGGATTGCCAGTTGGTCCGATTGCAAACTCTGGTAAACATTCAGTGGAGGCGGCGTTAGAACCTGCGCAAACAGATTATTATTATTTCTTAGCTGCACCAACTGGTGAAGTGTACTATGCGAAAACATTGGAAGAGCATAATGCATTAAAACAAAAATATATTACGAAAAAACAGTGAAATGGAGAGGGATAGCGAAAAAGGTCGCACATCCCTCTTTTTTGTGGTAAAATATATCGGGTTAAAAACTGGCAGAAGAATCGTTTTTAATATCAAAACGGGACGTACAAGCTAAAGGTGAAACTGGCTTGTATTTTTATTGCATTCTATGTGTGAAAAGACGTCATAGAGGCACTTCTCCATGTAAATAAGGAGGACTATTATGGAGGATGCAGTTAACGAGTACCTATTATCATTTATTGATCCAAAAGATAAATTAATTCTTGAAATGGAAGATTATGCGAAAGAAAATCATGTGCCGATTATGGATCGACTTGGAATGGAATTTATGTTGCAATTTTTACGTTTAATTGGACCAAAAAGCATTTTAGAGCTTGGTACAGCAATTGGTTATTCTAGTATTCGTATGATGCAAGCTATTCCAAATTCTCACATTGTGACAGTTGAACGCAATCGCGAGCGATATGAAAAAGCACTTGAATATATAGAATGTTCACCAGTTAAAGAGCGTATTTCCGTTATTTACGGTGATGCGTTAGAAACAGGCGAGCAAGTAGAAAAACATGGAACGTTTGACGTTATTTTTATTGATGCAGCAAAAGGACAATATCGTCGCTTTTTTGACTTATATGAACCGTTATTAAACCCTGGTGGTGTAATTATTTCAGATAATGTTATGTACCATGGCCTTGTAACGACAAAAGAGAAAATTGAAAACAGACGTACACGTGGTTTAATTCGTCGTATTAAGACGTACAATGAATGGCTTATGAACCATGAAGGATATGATACAACGATTTTCCCAATTGGTGATGGAGTAGCTGTTAGTAAAAAGAGAGGGTGACCAAGGTATGAAGAAACCTGAATTGTTAGTAACGCCAAAAGCAGTAGTGGATATCGAACCTCTTGCGAAAGCAGGAGCAGATGCGGTAATGATCGGTGAGCAAAAGTTTGGTTTACGTTTAGCAGGGGAATTTTCACGTGAAGATGTGAAACAAGCTGTGAAGATTGCGCATGAAAATGGTGTAAAAGTATACGTAGCAATGAACGCTATGTTCCACAATGATAAAGTAGACGAATTAACAGATTATGTTGCATTTTTAAACGAAGTAAGTGTAGATGCAATTGTTTTCGGAGACCCAGCAGTATTAATGGCGGTCCGAGAAGTAGCACCAAATATGCAATTGCACTGGAATACAGAAACAACAGCAACAAACTGGTTTACTTGTAACTACTGGGGACAAAGAGGAGCAAAACGAGCTGTATTAGCTCGTGAGCTTAGCTTAGATGAAATTGTTGAATTAAAAGAAAATGCTGAAGTGGAACTTGAAGTACAAATTCACGGTATGACTTGTATGTTCCAATCGAAGCGTTCCTTAGTAGGAAACTACTTTGAGTATCAAGGACGTAATCTTGACATTGAAAAGAAAAAATATGAAGAGAATATGTTCTTATATGACCCAGAGCGTAACAATAAATATCCAATTTATGAAGATGAAAATGGTACTCACATTATGAGTCCAAACGATATTTGTTTCATCGATGAGTTAGAAGAACTAATTGACGCTGAAGTCGCTAGCTTAAAAGTTGATGGTGTACTAAAAAGCTCTGCATACATTATTGAGGTAACGAAGAAATATCGTAAAGCAATTGATTTATGTGTAGAAGATCGTGATGCGTATTATGACGTGAAAGACGATTTATATAAAGAGATAGAAGAAATGCAACCAGTAAATCGTCCGTTAGATACAGGATTCTTCTTTAAAGAGACGGTTTACTAAACGAGGAGGGTGTAGGAAATGACTGTACAAGAAATTTCACGAGTGATCGATGGCAAACGCGTTATTGTGAAGAAACCTGAACTGTTAATCCCTGCGGGTAACTTAGAAAAATTAAAAGTAGCTATCCATTACGGGGCAGATGCTGTATATTTAGGTGGACAAGAATTTGGTCTTCGTTCGAATGCAGGTAACTTTACACTGGAAGATATGGCAGAAGGTGTTGAATTTGCAAAAAAATATGGAGCGAAAATATATGTAACAACAAATATCTTTGCACATAATGAAAATATGGACGGGCTAGAGGAATATTTAAAAGGGATTGAAAAAGCTGGCGTAACGGGAATTATCGTTGCTGATCCGCTTATTATTGAGACTTGTAAACGTGTAGCGCCTTCTGTTGAAGTGCATTTAAGTACACAACAATCACTATCCAACTGGAAAGCAGCACAGTATTGGAAAGAAGAAGGTTTACATCGTCTTGTATTAGCTCGTGAAGCAAGCTATGAAGAAATGAAAGAAATTAAAGAAAAAGTGGATATTGAAATTGAAGCATTCGTCCATGGTGCAATGTGTATCGCATATTCAGGCAGATGTACGTTAAGTAACCATATGACAGCACGTGACTCTAACCGTGGTGGTTGTTGTCAATCTTGCCGTTGGGACTATGATTTAGTTCAAACAGTATCACAACATAAAGATGCAAAAGAGCTTCCTCTATTCCAAGAAGAAGATGCTCACTTTGCAATGAGTCCAAAAGACTTAAATTTAATTTTATCAATTCCGAAAATGATTGAAATTGGAATTGATAGCTTAAAAGTTGAAGGACGTATGAAATCAATTCATTACGTAGCGACTGTAGCAACGGTATACCGTAAAGTAATTGATGCGTATTGTGCGGATCCGGATAATTTTGAGTTTAAACAAGAATGGTTAGATGAGCTTGATAAATGTGCAAATCGTGATACAGCTCCGGCATTCTTTGAAGGGGTTCCAGGACATCAAGAGCAAATGTTTGGAAATCATAGTAAGAAAACAACGTATGATTTCGCTGGTTTAGTGTTAGATTATAATGAAGAAACGGGCATTGTAACGATTGAGCAACGTAATCATTTCAAACCAGGACATGAAGTCGAGTTCTTTGGACCAGAAATAGAAAACTTTACGCAGACGGTGGAGAAAATTTGGGATGAGGATGGAAACGAATTAGATGCAGCGAGACATCCGTTGCAAATCGTGAAATTCAAAGTGGAACAACCAGTGTATGTGAATAATATGATGCGCAAAAGCATACTTCAATAAGAAAGAGTGATAGTCGAATGGGGACGAATAAGCCTGTTGTAATTGGAATTGCTGGTGGTTCGGGATCAGGTAAAACGAGTGTAACGAAAGCGATTTTTGACCATTTTAAAGGTCATTCTATTTTAATCTTAGAGCAAGATTATTATTACAAAGATCAAAGCCATTTACCAATGGAAGAGCGTTTAAAAACAAATTATGATCATCCGCTTGCGTTTGATAATGATCTGTTAATTGAACATTTGCAGCAGTTGCTTGCATATGAGCAAATTGATAAGCCTGTATATGACTATACATTGCATACGCGTTCAGAAGAAGTTATTCCAGTTGAGCCGAAAGATGTAATCATTTTAGAAGGAATTCTTATTTTAGAAGACCCACGTCTTTGTGAGTTAATGGACATTAAGCTATTCGTTGATACAGATGCAGATCTTCGTATTTTACGCCGCATGCAGCGTGATATTAAAGAGCGCGGTCGTACGATGGATTCAGTAGTTGATCAATACGTAAGTGTTGTACGTCCAATGCACAATCAATTTATTGAGCCTTCTAAGAAATTTGCGGATATTATTATCCCTGAAGGTGGACAAAATCATGTTGCAATTGATATTATGGTGACAAAAATTGCAACAATTCTTGAACAAAAAGTAAATTTGTAATAGCATAGTAAAAGATATACGATAGGAAGGGATTTTTTCCTTTCCTATCGAATACAATGAAACATGCAACCTCATCTATATATAGGTGAGGGCATATTTATATCAACTTTCCATACATATCTTCTTTATATAAAGAAGAATTGGGAATACGGGGTTGTATGTGACAACTCCGCTAGTACAGGCGTGCTAGAAACCTCCGCTATACATATAAGTGGGGGAGTTTTCATATGGAACTCCTCTTTTTTTTCGGGGGATTGGTATATAAAAGGAGTGGAAAATATGGCAACAGAAAAAACATACCCTATGACGCAAGAGGGTAAGCAAAAGCTAGAGAACGAACTTGAAGATTTAAAAACGGTAAAACGTAAAGAGGTTGTAGAGCGCATTAAGATTGCACGTAGCTTCGGAGATCTTTCTGAGAACTCTGAGTACGATGCAGCGAAAGATGAGCAAGCGTTCGTAGAAGGACGTATTACACAATTAGAAAACATGATTCGTAACGCAGTTATCATCACAGATAACGGCGAAGAATCTACAGTTGTTACATTAGGTAAAACAGTAACATTTAAAGAGTTGCCAGGTGGAGATGAAGAATCTTACACAATCGTAGGTAGCGCAGAAGCAGATCCATTTGAAGGAAGAATTTCTAACGATTCTCCAATTGCAAAAAGCTTATTAGGTAAGCAAATTGGTGAGAAGGTAGCAATCCAAACTCCAGGTGGAGAAATGCAAGTAGAGATTATCTCTGTAAAATAATAAAAAATCACTCGTGTAAAAGCGAGTGATTTTTTTATTTGTATAAAAGATGAAACACTCCGTCCAAACTATAATAGACGAGGTGTTTTTTTATGAAAATAAAACGGAGAATTACAATTGTTTTAATTTGTTTTATGTGTATCATGTTTATTTTACTTTGTCGTTTAATTCAAATACAAATTATAGATACAGAATCATTTACAGATCGTAAGATAAATTTAATTGAAAAAAGTGTTACACAACGGACGCAGTCCATTACGGTAGATGATGGAAGAGGCCATTTTATAGATCGGAACGGTAAGGAAATAGGTGAGAAAAAGTATCCTGTTTTAATTGTTTTTCCATTTCTACAAATAAAAAATGACATGTTAGAGAAAATTGCGCATATCATTGGTGTGTCGAGACAAGAGATTGAAAGTCAAATGAAAGACAAGAAAAGTGCATTTATCATGCAAAGGGGAAATGGTCCATTTCGATTGGCACGAGAGCAGATGGAGAAGGTAAATCAATTAAATGTATTAGGTATTGTAGCAGCTGAAGTTCGTTTACGGCAAACTGGCAGGGTGAATCATTTAATTGGCGATGTGGGGGAGAATGAACGAGAATTTCAAAAACGATACGGAGAAGTAAGAAAAATTTCAAGGCAAACGCCAATTGGCATTTCAGGATTGCAGCAATCATTTGATGAATTTCTTTTGACCGATGGAGAGGCAAAAGTATTGTATCAAGTGGACCGACAAGGAGAACCGATTTTTGGAAAACAAGCGAAATATACTGCGCCTGGAAATCCGTTTTATCCAGTGACGATTCAAACAACTTTACATAACAGGTTACAGCAAAAAGCAGAAGAAGTGGTTGAAGCAAGCGAAATAAAGAAGGGGGGATTAGTATTACTTGATGTAAAGAAAAATGAAATTTTAGCGATGGTCAGTAAACCATCTGTACAGGTGAAGGATGAGCGTTTATATACAACTACACTTGAAAATCAAATGTTAACACCACATTTTCCCGGTTCTGTTTTTAAAACAATAGTTGCAGCGGCAGTGATTGATCAAAATGAAAATGTGTTTAATCGTACATTTAATTGTAATCAAGATTTATATGGTGAAGACCATCCACAAGTTATGATGGGTACACTTAGTTTTAAAGAGAGCTTTGCTAGAAGCTGTAATAGGACATTTTCAGAGTTAGGTAATGAGCTAATACAAAAGGATAAGATGGTGTTAGAAACTTACGTAGCAGCGTTAGGAGGCGCTGGTAAGGTTGGATGGAAAGGTTCTGTATTTCATACAACTCATTTTGAGCAAATACCAGAGGAGAAGAGGGTTACGATTTGGGGTAGTGAAGGAAATAAGAATAGTAAAAAGGCGGTAGCGCAAACCGCGATTGGACAGAAAGATGTACGTATGTCACCTCTAGCGATTGCAAATATGATGGCGACGATCGCTAGGGATGGAGAAAAGATGGAAGTGAAAGCTGTGGAAAAAATAATGTATAAAAATGGAACGGACTTTTATACGTTTGAAGACCATACAATTGGCGGGAAACAGCTTTCGTATGAAGCGGTTAAAACATTACAAGAGTTATTAAGGAGCGTTGTAACAACGGAGAAAGGAACAGGAGCCGCATTCAGGTCGTTGCCACTAAGTGTTGCCGGAAAATCTGGGACAGCGCAAACAGGAAAAGGGACGAAAGTGAATCGTTGGTTTGCAGGTTATTTTCCATATGAAAATCCAAGATATGCTTTAGTTGTCGTGGATATAGAAACGAATAGTAATGTAAATGAAGTTACACCTATTTTCAAAGCTATCGTAGAATCAATCTATCGATTAGAGAATGAAAAGTAATCTTGCAATTCATATTGAAATGTTTTCATTTCGTGAAAATATTATTGTAAATGTTCAACCTTTCTAGATTTAATGTTACAATAGCAAGTATGAAAAACTGCATGGAGGTTTGAAGAATGGCAGGAGGATCTAGATTCCAACAGAAACAACAAAAACGTCGTCAAAACGGTGTTTTAAATATTGCAATTGCAATTGTATTAATATTAGTAGCTATTGTATCATATCAATTGTTTGTTCCTGAAAGAAAAGAGCAAGCGTCTTCTAGTGATAAAAAAGTAGCTCAGCAAACAACGAAAGAGAATAAAGCTGAGAAAGCTAAAGGCAAAGAAGAGCCGAAGAAGAACGAGCAAGATAAGACAGAGGCTAAGAAGCAGGAAGAAGAAGAGAAGCAAAAGGCTGAGGAAGAACAGAAAAAAGCTGAAGAAGAAGCGAAAGCTAACGAGAAAGCACCAGCTGAAAAAACACAGTCACAGGCAACAGATGCTTATACGAAATCTTCTTGGAAGCCAGTAGGTACAGAGCAAGGTGCAACACCTGCGATGACGTTTAAAAAAGGTACAGCAGATTGGAATGAGATGAATCAAGCTATTTCAGCTGCAATTGACGTTCCAGTAAATCAATTAGTTATCCATAGAATTGGAAATAACGGTAAGAATAAAGCTTACGGTAACGTACAAGATAAACAATCAGGTAAAAAATATTATGTGAATATTGATTGGGTAGACAATGAGGGCTGGAAACCAGTACTTGTTCAAACTCTAAACTAAAAAAGAGAGGCTCCTTAGGAGCTTCTCTTTTTTAGTTAGCGTAATTTCTTTAATTTAAAATGAACAACCGCGCTATAATATGGTCTTTTGCTTTCAGGATCCATAACCATTTGATGCGAGATGTGATGAACTTCAAGCATAAGTGCTTTATTATTATCGATTTGTTCGCTAATTTTTCGTTCCAAAGAAGCTAAGTCTCCTGCTTCGAAAAACTCTACTTTATCTTCTAACATTTCAAAGGTAAATGACACGAAGACGACCCCTCTCCTATGCAATCAACTATAGTGTAACAAAGAAAAGAATGAAATACCATGTACATTTCAATTGACATTTTTAGAAAGAGGGAATATCATACTGATAAAACCGATAAGAAAAAGGGGAATTTTTATGGGGACAGAATTTAATGGTTTATTTGATGAGTGGGCTCATACGTACGACTCATTTGTACAAGGCGAAGATATACAATATAAAGAAGTTTTCGCCCATTATGAGGACATTCTAGAGGATGTAGTTAACAAGTCATTTGGTAATGTATTAGAATTTGGTGTTGGTACTGGCAATTTAACAAATAAATTATTATTTGCTGGCCGCACAGTTTACGGTATAGAACCGTCACGTGAAATGCGCATGATTGCAAAAGAGAAATTGCCAAAAGAATTTTCTATTACAGAAGGTGATTTTCTTTCGTTTGAAGTCCCAAATTCAATTGATACCATAGTAAGCACCTACGCATTTCATCATTTAACAGATGCTGAAAAAAATGTAGCGATTGCGAAGTATAGTCAATTGCTAAACAAAGGTGGTAAAATAGTGTTTGCTGATACGATATTTGCAGATCAAGATGCATATGATAAAACTGTTGAAACAGCAAAACAAAGAGGTTTCCATCAGTTAGCAAACGATTTGCAAACGGAATATTATACACGTATTCCAGTCATGCAGTCTATTTTTGAAAACAATGGCTTCCATGTAACGTTTACGAGATTAAATCATTTCGTTTGGGTAATGGAGGCAACTAAGCAATAGAAAGAGGGATTAGATTGAGAATTGCTGTAATTGGAGCAATGGAAGAAGAAGTACGTATTTTACGTGACAAATTAGAACAAGCAGAAACAGAAACGGTTGCGGGTTGTGAATTTACGAAAGGACAATTAGCAGGACATGAAGTAATCTTGTTAAAGTCTGGTATTGGTAAAGTAAATGCAGCGATGTCAACGACAATTTTATTAGAAAGATATAAGCCTGAAAAAGTAATTAATACTGGTTCAGCTGGTGGCTTCCATCATTCTCTAAACGTTGGAGATGTAGTTATTTCAACAGAAGTTCGTCATCATGACGTAGATGTAACAGCATTTAACTATGAGTATGGTCAAGTACCAGGAATGCCTCCTGGATTCAAGGCTGATGAAGCATTAGTTGCATTAGCTGAGAAATGTATGCAGGCAGAAGAAAATATTCAAGTTGTAAAAGGTATGATTGCAACAGGTGATTCATTTATGAGTGATCCGAACCGCGTTGCAGCAATTCGTGATAAATTTGAAGACCTTTATGCAGTAGAAATGGAAGCAGCAGCTGTTGCACAAGTATGCCACCAATATGAAGTTCCGTTTGTTATTATTCGTGCACTTTCTGATATTGCTGGTAAAGAATCAAATGTTTCATTTGATCAATTTTTAGATCAAGCAGCTCTTCATTCTACAAACTTTATCGTAAAAGTACTAGAAGAGTTAAAGTAATGTAACAAAAAGGCAACTGTCTCATATAAAGAAAATACATACAGTTGCCTTTTCTTTATTGGCAAATAAGGGGGAGAACACGATGAATGTATATCGTGGAGTTCATGAGTTGATTGGTCATACACCAATTGTAGAAATTACTCGTTTTTCACTTCCAGAAGGGGTCCGTTTATTTGCAAAGCTTGAATTTTATAACCCAGGTGGAAGCGTTAAGGACCGTTTAGGAAGAGAATTAATCGAAGATGCGCTAGAAAAAGGGCTTGTTACCCAGGGTGGAACAATTATTGAGCCAACTGCTGGAAATACTGGTATTGGACTGGCACTTGCAGCGTTACAACATGATTTACGCGTTATTGTTTGTGTACCAGAGAAATTTAGTATTGAAAAACAAGAATTAATGAAAGCACTAGGCGCAACGGTCGTGCATACACCGACTGAGCAAGGAATGACCGGCGCAATTGCAAAAGCAAAAGAATTAGTAAATGAAATACCGAATTCATACTCTCCAAGTCAGTTTGCGAATGAAGCAAACCCGCGTGCTTATTTCAAAACACTAGGTCCTGAACTTTGGTCGGCACTTAACGGAGAGATTAACATATTTGTTGCAGGAGCAGGAACTGGTGGTACATTCATGGGGACTGCATCTTATTTGAAAGAAAAAAATGTAGATATAAAAACGGTTATTGTGGAACCAGAAGGATCCATTTTAAATGGTGGTAAAGCTGGTTCGCATGAAACAGAAGGGATTGGCCTTGAATTCATCCCGCCATTTTTGAAAACATCTTATTTTGATGAAATTCATACAATTTCTGATCGAAATGCATTTTTACGAGTAAAGGAATTAGCGCAAAAAGAAGGACTGCTTGTTGGGAGCTCTTCAGGAGCAGCATTTCATGCAAGTTTACTTGAAGCAGAGCAAGCGGCGCCAGGTACAAATATTGTAACGATTTTTCCTGATAGTAGTGAGCGTTATTTAAGTAAAGACATATACAAAGGATGGGAATAAAAAATGAGAGCAAAGACAAAGTTAATTCATGGTATTCGCATAGGAGAACCTTCAACTGGATCTGTAAATGTACCGATTTATCAAACAAGTACGTACAAACAAGAAGCAGTTGGTAAGCATCAAGGATATGAATATTCACGTACAGGCAACCCAACACGTGCAGCTTTAGAAGAAATGATTGCAGTATTAGAAAACGGTCATGCTGGTTTTGCATTTGGTTCAGGAATGGCAGCTATTACAGCTACAATTATGTTGTTCTCAAAAGGTGACCACGTTATTTTAACAGATGATGTGTATGGTGGAACGTACCGCGTTATCACGAAAGTATTAAATCGCTTCGGTATTGAGCATACATTTGTAGATACAACCAACTTAAAGGAAGTTGTAGAAGCAATTCGTCCAAACACGAAAGCGATTTATGTGGAAACACCAACGAACCCATTATTGAAAATTACTGATATTAAGAAAATATCTACTCTTGCTAAAGAGAAAGATTTATTAACAATTATCGATAACACATTCATGACGCCATATTGGCAGTCGCCGATTACTTTAGGAGCAGACATTGTACTTCATAGTGCAACGAAATATTTAGGAGGTCATAGTGACGTAGTTGCAGGCCTAGTAGTTGTAAATAGCCCGCAATTAGCAGAAGACCTTCACTTTGTACAAAACTCAACAGGAGGCATTCTTGGCCCACAAGATAGCTTCTTACTACTTCGTGGCTTAAAAACATTAGGAATTCGAATGGAAGAGCATGAAACGAATTCACGCGCAATTGCCGAGTTTTTAAATAACCATCCAAAAGTAAATAAAGTATATTACCCAGGTCTTGAGTCACATCAAAACCATGAACTTGCAACAGAACAAGCAAATGGATTTGGTGCTATTATCTCATTTGATGTAGATAGTGAAGAAACATTAAATAAAGTACTAGAGAAATTACAATACTTTACACTTGCTGAAAGTTTAGGGGCAGTAGAAAGTTTAATTTCTATCCCATCTCAAATGACACATGCATCAATCCCAGCAGATCGCCGCAAAGAATTAGGAATTACAGATACATTAATCCGTATTTCTGTCGGTATTGAAGACGGTGAAGATTTAATTGAAGATCTAGCACAAGCGTTAGCATAATAAAAATGCACTGCTAATATAAGGCAGTGCATTTTTATTACATCATCTTGTGAAATATTTCACAAAATAGACATACACAAATGAAATTATTTCATGTATATTAAGTTCATGAAATGTTACTCACGAACAATCTTGTGAAATGTTTCACAAACAATGAGGTTCATGTAGGAAAGCAACTCTATTTTTTTACGCTAATCGGGACTTATTATGACCTATAGGGTCTCATTTAGTCCATGATAGCAGAATAGGAGGAATTTACATGGTAGTCAAAGAGAAAGTTGTAAATGAAATGCAGGAAGTAAAAGAGATGATTGATACGTTAGTGAATAACGGTCGAAAGGCTTTACAAGCATTAGAAGGTTTTACACAAGAGCAAATTGACAACATTGTTCACGAAATGGCATTGGCAGGTGTGGATCAACATATGCCGCTTGCGAAGTTGGCTGTTGAAGAAACGGGTCGTGGTGTATATGAAGATAAATGTATTAAAAATATTTTTGCTACTGAATATATTTGGCATAGCATAAAAAAAGATAAAACAGTAGGGATTATTCACGAAGATCCTCATGAAGAAATAATAGAAATTGCAGAACCTGTCGGTGTAGTAGCTGGGGTAACGCCAGTAACGAATCCAACGTCGACAACAATGTTTAAAGCATTAATCGCGATAAAAACGAGAAATCCAATTATTTTCGCATTTCATCCTTCAGCACAAAACTGTTCCATTGCAGCGGCGAAAACAGTATATGATGCAGCGGTGAAGGCGGGGGCACCAAAACATTGTATTCAGTGGATTGAAAAACCTTCTGTCGAAGCAACGAAACAATTAATGAACCATGAAGGTGTTGCGCTTGTTTTGGCAACTGGAGGAGCAGGTATGGTGAAATCAGCTTATTCTACTGGAAAACCAGCGCTAGGTGTAGGTCCTGGTAATGTACCATGCTATATAGAGAAATCAGCGCATATAAAACGAGCTGTTAATGATTTAATTTTATCAAAAACATTTGATAACGGTATGATTTGTGCATCAGAACAAGCAATCATTGTAGACAAGGAAATTTATGATGATGTGAAAACAGAAATGATTGCAAACAATTGTTACTTTGTAGCAGAAGAAGAGAGAAGAAAATTAGAAAAGCTAGTTATTAATGAAAATACATGTGCAGTAAATAGTGATATTGTAGGGAAATCAGCGCAGTACATTGCCGCATTAGTTGGAATTACTGTGCCTGAAAATACAAAAATGCTTGTAGCTGAAATACAAGGTATCGGAGCAGCATATCCACTATCTCGTGAGAAACTGAGTCCAGTATTAGCGTGTGTAAAAGCAAATTCATTAGAAGAAGGATTTACATATTGCGAAGAAATGTTAAACCTTGGTGGTTTAGGACATTCAGCAGTCATTCATTCTACAAATAAAGAAGTACAAAAACAATTTGGATTACGTATGAAAGCTTGCCGTCTTATTGTAAACGCCCCTTCATCACAAGGTGGAATCGGTGACATATATAATGGATTTATTCCATCACTTACGCTTGGTTGCGGCTCGTATGGGAAAAACTCAGTTTCTCAAAACGTAACAGCGACGCATTTATTAAATATAAAAAGGTTGGCAAATAGAAAAAAGAATATGCAGTGGTTCAAATTACCACCAAAAATTTATTTTGAAAAACATGCGACAGCATATTTAGCAAATATGCCTAACATTTCACGTGCATTTATTGTAACGGATCCAGGAATGGTTGAGCACGGATATGTAGATACGGTTACGCATTATTTACGTAAACATGCAAATGATGTAAAAGTCGAAGTTTTCTTTGAGGTCGAGCCAGATCCATCAGATGAAACTGTGTTTAAAGGTGCGGAAATGATGAGAAGTTTCAAGCCAGATGTAATTATCGCACTTGGTGGTGGTTCAGCTATGGATGCAGCGAAAGGGATGTGGCTTTTCTATGAGCACCCAGAAACAACATTCTATGGAATTAAACAGAAGTTTTTAGATATAAGAAAACGTACATGTAAATATCCGGAATTAGGAAGTAAGGCGCAGTTTGTTGCCATTCCAACAACATCAGGAACAGGATCAGAAGTGACACCATTTGCGGTTATTACAGATAAGAAAAATAATATAAAGTATCCGCTCGCGGATTATGAATTAACACCAGATGTAGCAATTGTTGATCCACAGTTTGTAATGACAGTACCACCACATGTAACAGCAGACACTGGTATGGACGTATTAACGCATGCAATCGAGGCGTATGTGTCTGTTCTAGCAAATGACTATACAGATGGATTAGCATTAAAGGCCATTGATCTCGTATTTAAATATTTACCAAGAGCATTTAAAGATGGAAATGACGAAGAAGCGCGAGAAAAAATGCATAATGCTTCTGCAATCGCTGGGATGGCATTCGCAAATGCTTTCTTAGGTATTAATCACAGCTTAGCACATAAAATTGGACCGGAATTTCATATTCCGCATGGGCGTGCGAATGCAATTCTTATGCCGCACGTAGTTCGCTATAATGCTATTAAGCCAAGAAAACACGCGTTGTTCCCAAAATATGAGCACTTTGTAGCTGATGAACGTTATGCACATATTGCGAGAATGCTTGGGCTTCCAGCAGGCTCGACAGTAGAAGGTGTGGAATCGCTCGTCCAAGCAATTATTGAGCTTGGAAAAAGCTTAAATATAAATATGAGTATTGCAGGACAAGGAGTTGCTAAAGACCAATTTGAAGAGGTTGTTGGATTATTAGCAGAAAGAGCTTTTGAAGATCAATGTACAACAGCTAATCCAAAATTACCTCTCATTTCAGAGTTGAAAGAAATTTATATGGAAGCATATAAAGGGGAGTAATGGTTATGAAAGAGTCGCAATAAAGCGGCTCTTTTTCATTTGGAAAACATCTCCCAGAATGGCTGTATTTACTGGTCTTTAAGTTTAATAGAATATGATACAGTGAAATAGGGGAGTGAGAATATAATGAAAGAATTACAAGGAAAAATAGAAGATTATACTCGGTTCGGACAAATCCTTCTCGCTGTAAGTACATTGTTAATGGTTGGCTTATTGATTCCGAATGGATCAAAAGAAACAATACAATCTTTTGTTATGATGGGGAGCACCATTATATTTTTAAGTTTATCATTCTTTTTCTTTCAGCGTGTGAAAGTGATGCGAGATCAGTTAGAGGGAAATGAATGTGAGTAATATTATGAAATAGAGCACTACGAAAAGAACGAATCTTTTTGTAGTGCTTTTTGTTTTTGAAAAAAATGTATGCGGTTTATATTGACAATGATAATCCTTATCAATTAAAGTAGAATAGTAGTTAATGATTATCATTATCAGTTAGAGGTGAAAGAATGAAAAAATCTATTACGCTATTCACAGCGATTTTATCTATTTTTTTCTTGTTAATAGGTTGCAATGCAAAGGGAGACGAAAAAGCATCTGCAACAAAAACAGAAAAAGGAAAAGAGAAAATCGAAGTTACCGACCTGTCAGGAAGAAAGGTAACATTCGATAAAGTGCCAGAGAGTTTTGCAACATTAAGTATGGGGGACATGAATATTATTCATGCTTTAGGGGGAAAAATAGTAGGTCGTCCGGATGCAAAAATAACTCTTCCAGAGGATTTAAAGAAAGTACAAGTAATCGGGAATGCACATCAACCGAATTTTGAGCAAATCGCTAGTTTAAAACCGGATGTACTTATTGCTAACAATGGGTTTCAAAAGAATGTTCCAACGGTTGAAGGACAAGGAACGAAAGTAATGATTTCTTCTGCGAATTCTGTACAAGATATTCAAAAGAATATTGAACTATATGGAACGATTATGAAGAAAGAAGATAAAGCAAAAGAACTTAACCAAAAAATCAATGATCAAATGAAGACATATGAGAAAAAAAGCGATGTGAAAGCATTGTTAGTGTATGGAGCACCAGGTACTTATTTAGCAGCATTACCAACATCTTTATCAGGTGATATTTTAGAAAAAACAGGCGGGAAAAATATTGCAGCTGATTTTCCGGAAATGAAGGAATATCCGCAATATGCGCAGCTAAGTATAGAACGTATTATTGAGGCAAATCCAGATGTGATTTATTTAATTACACATGGAGATCCAAATAGCGTTAAAAAAGCATTTGAAGGCGAAATGATGAAAAATGAAGCGTGGAAAAATTTGGATGCAGTAAAACAAAATCGTGTAGTTATTTTGCCACCAGACTTATTTGGATCAAATCCTGGAACAAAAGTTACAGAAGCAATGGACTTTATGTATAAAAGTATACAAGATGTAAGGAAATGATACGTATGGAAAGTAGTGAAGTAGTAAGGGAAAAGGAACATCCTTTTGCGAAAAAAAGATGGATAATAGCAGTTACTTTAGTTGTATTAACGATTCTAGGTCTTTTTTACGGTCTTTTCGCAGGAAGCCTATCCTTTTCTTTACGAGAAATTCTAACAGGGATACAAGATGAAGGTTCGACGGTTCATCGAATTGTATGGGACCTTCGTATACCGAGAGTGCTCGTTGGATTTATAGTAGGAACATGTTTAGCAGCATCTGGTGCACTGCTGCAAGGGGTTATGAGAAATCCTCTTGCAGACCCTGGTATTATCGGGGTTTCATCTGGAGCAGGCCTTGTAGCAATTGTAATTATGATTTTATTCCCTCAGCATATGGCGTTTTTACCGCTCGGAGCGTTTATAGGAGCTTTCATAACGGCGATGGTCATTTATGCTTTATCATGGCAAAAAGGGGCGCCGCCTTCAAGGATTGTCTTAGTAGGTGTATCAATCAATGCATTAATTGGTGCAGCGACGTCAGCGTTAATGTTATTACATAGTGACAAAGTACAATCGGTGTTACCTTGGTTAGCAGGTGGCATTGGTGGTGTAAGTTGGGCACATTTAAACATGATTATTTATTATGCAATATTCGCTATTATATTAGCCTTCTTTGGTATAAAGCATATTCGAGTATTAATGCTTGGAGATGAAATGGCGAAATTATTAGGTCATAACGTGGAGAGAAGCCGGTTTTATTTAATAGTAGTAAGTACACTATTAGCTGGAATTGCAGTTAGTGTTTCTGGTCTTATTGGATTTGTCGGTCTTGTTGTACCACATATGTTACGTTTATTAGTTGGAAATGACTATAAATATTTACTGCCATTATCATGCCTTGGCGGAGGGATATTACTTGTTTTCGCGGATGCGATAGCTCGAAGTTGGTTCGATCCAATTGAATTGCCTGTTGGTATTTTATTATCCTTCTTAGGCGGTCCGTTCTTCTTATATTTAATTCATAGAGGAGGAAGACAACGTGATTTCCGTTAATAAAGTGTTTTACGCACATTCTGAAAGATTTCAAATGCAAAATATGAATGTACATATTAAAGCTGGAGAGGTCGTTAGTTTAATTGGACCGAATGGATCAGGGAAATCTACTTTGCTTCGTTTAATGGCAAGACTACTTAAACAAAGCGAAGGGGATATCATTTTAGATGGAAAAAGTATTCATACGATGAAAAGTGCCGATGTAGCGAAGCAATTAGCGATGTTACCACAAATGCATGATCATCAATTAGATTTAACAGTGAAAGAATTAATCGAATTTGGAAGGGGACCTCATAAATCATGGAGAGGTGGCTTAAATAAAGACGATGAAGAAATTGTTGATTGGGCATTGTCTGTTACAAATCTTGAAGGGTATGAATATCGTCTTTTACAATCTTTATCAGGAGGAGAAAGACAACGTGCCTGGATTGCAATGACGCTAGCACAACGTACAAATGTCTTATTATTAGATGAGCCAACAACCTTTTTAGACATCGTTCATCAGTTGGAAGTAATGGAACTTGTGAAACGGTTAAACGAGGAGTTTGGCATGACAATTGTAATGGTTTTACATGATATTAACCAAGCGGCTCAATATAGTGATCGTTTACTCGTATTAAAGCGAGGGCAGCTTCAGTATGACGGTATACCAGAAGAAGTGTTATGTCATGAAATGTTTCAACGTGTGTTCGGCATAGAGGTAGATATTTTTCAAGGAAGTGACAAGCCATTTTTCACACCAAAACGAATTTCTAAAAAAGGAGGAGCAAGATGCGAACAGAAGAATGTATTACCACTGAGTTAGTAAGAGAATTTGTTATGGCAGCTCACGGAGATTTAGAAAAAGTACAAGAACTGTTGGCTGAATCGCCAAGCTTACTTCATGCCTCTTACAATTGGGGCGGATCAGATTGGGAAAGTGCGTTAGGAGCAGCGGCACATGTAGGTCGTAAAGATATTGCTCTCTATTTACTAGAAAAGGGTGCTCGAATGGACATTTTTGCGGCCGCGATGCTTGGAGAATTAGAAGTTGTACAAGCTATTTTAGTAGCACAACCAGAAGCATTGCGTGCATCGGGTCCACATGGTATTTCCCTTCTTCAACATGCACGAATGGGTGGAGAAAAAGCACAGCGTGTATTTGAGTACTTAACGGTGCTCTCTTAATGACCGCAAAGGTTCTTATGTGCGGTAAACTTTTCACTTTCATATAATTGAAAAGTTTACCGCCCGTTAGAACGGGATAAGTATCTAGTATATTTGAAAATCCTACACCCCCCTCAATTGTAGTTTTCTTTATGCTAGTTATGATATGGATGCAGTAGACAATGTTTGTCTACTGTCTTTTTTTAATTCTTTAGAGATTGAATATTCCGTATTTAGTTGTTAGTTCATTTATCCCACTATTTGTGGGCAGTAAAACTCCCACCTCAAAATTCAGCTAGAGAAAAAAAGTTAGGCGGGAGGTCCACTGTCCGTAAATATCCGATTGGTGAAGGCTAATAATGAGTGAGGATGAACAAAACCCCCCACTGATTAAAGTTTCACTTTATAATAGATAGTAACATTTAGTATACATACAAAACATGATCGTGTAGTTAAGTACAAATTCGCGGAAAGGAGTGCAGAGATGTTTCATACAGATCGTTTACAAATTCGCAAATATACAATGGATGATTTGCAGTTCTATGCTTCGCTATGGGGAAATGAGAAGGTAATGCGCTATATTGGAAATGGGACGTTAAAAACATATATGCAATGTAAAAAAAGTTTGGAGGAGTGGGTAATTCCTAGCTATAAAAACGGTCTTGGTTTATTTGTATTGATTGAAAAGGAAACGGGAATACGAATTGGTCATGCAGGGTTAGTAAAGCAGCAGATAGATGGAAAAGAGGAAATTGAAATTGGTTATTGGTTATCACCTCAGTATTGGGGAAAAGGGTATGCGAAAGAAGCAGCGGCAGCATTTCGAGACTATGGCTTCCAAGCGTTACGAATGAATAAATTAATTTCTCTTATTAATCCGGATCACCCCGCCTCAATCTTTGTTGCTAGAAAAACAGGGCTTAGTTATGAGAAAACAACTTCATTTCATGGGATGGACGTTCTCGTTTATTCCATTAAACGCGTTGGATGAAAAAAGGTAAATTGCATCTTTTGAAGAATGGTATATAAAAATAAAGGGGGGATTACATGTATATTTATCATAATGGCCTTATTATTCGTGAGGGAACGAATGGTGTGCCAGCATATGCAATTAAAACTTTATTCGAAGATGCTGGTTGGAGTAATGATAATATCCCTTCTTGGCAAATTGAAAAATTCACGATAGCATTTGAAAATTCAACATGGGCATTCACAATTTGGGATGAAGAAGAGATGATTGCGATGGTTAGAGTCATTTCTGATGGAATCATGATCGCGAACATAGTAAATTTAGTTGTGAAATGTGAATATAGAGGGAAGGGATTAGGTAAGAAACTTGTCGCTCTTTGTTTGCAAAAGTTGCCACATGGAGACTGGTTTGCACATACATCTGCGAGTAATTTTGATTTTTATAGAAGTTGTGGTTTTGAGGTGAGAGAGTTATCGAGAAATGGAACATGTGCGTACTACGGGTATCAAGTAGCAAAAAAAGATGGGCACCGATAAAAGTAAGATAGTGTAAAAAAGGATCGCTATTTTAATAATATAAACTGAACTGAGACTCATTTTATGATAAAATAAAAGAAAATTCTGTTTATTAAACGGGGGATAAAAATGAATGTAAAAGTTGGGGATGTATTTAAATACGAAAGAAGATTTACTGAGGAAGAGGTTTTTGAATTTGCAAATATTACAGGAGATAAAGGTAGGCATCATATGGAATATGATGAAAATGGACGTTTAATGGTTCATGGTTTATTAACTGCTAGTATTGGAACGAAAGTAGGAGAAGAATTACATTACATAGCAAGAGAATTAGTAAGTGAGTTTATTAGACCGGTTTTTACAGGAGATACGATCACTTGTGAATTAACTTTAACAAATATTGAACAGATGGAAGGATATAAAAAGGTTTCAATCGAGTCAGTTTATCGCAATCAACATGAAAAGACTGTACTAGTTGGGACAAGTTATGGCGTTATAAGGGGATAAAAAAGAAGCCTGATTTACAGGCTTCTTTTTTATTTAATAAACACGTTTTCGATTTTCTGCATGACTAGAGATGAGTAATAATGCAGTTTCTTCTCCTATATTACGAACAATATGAGGAACACATGCATTCCAAGAGAAAGAATCACCTTCTTCTACAATTGCAATATCTTCTCCATGTTGAACTTCTAGTTTTCCGCGTAATACAAGGTGACATTCTTCCCCTTCATGGGCATTTGGTATATTTTCTTTCGGAAACCCAGCAGGAATTTCCACGAGATTTAGGCGAAGGCCACCTTGCTCTGCAACATGTTCAATTCTTTGTTCATCTTTTCCGTATACACTGTATTTACGCTCTACCTTTTTGACAACTTTCAACCGATCTTTTTGTTCTAATAATAAATAGGGAAGGGGAACGTTTAAAAAATTGGAGATTGTTTCTAAAGTTGAGATAGATGGTGATGTTTTATTATTTTCAACCTGACTCATAAATCCTTTAGAAAGACCTGTTCCCTCACAAATTTGTGCGATTGTTATGCCTCTACGTTGACGAATTTCACGTATTGCAGAACCAATATTCATAAAATCAAGCTCCTTTTTGTAAACAACTATTTGTATCATAGCAAAAAAAATATATTTTTTCCCAGTGAAAATGAATTGACGAATAAAAAAAATTAGTGTATGTTTTGTAATGTGAATAAAAGTTTTGTATAAGAAAACTATAAAGGAGAGAATGAAATGAATCAACATATCGGTAACTTAATTATTCGTATCGTGTTAGGGGTAACATTCTTTATGCACGGTTTAACAAAATTCCAATCGGGGATTGACAATATTGCAGGGTGGTTTACAAGCATTGGTTTACCAGGAGGTCTTGCATACGGTGTAGCAACAGCGGAAGTAGTTGGTGGTATATTGTTAATTCTAGGTTTAGGTGTAAGATATATTGGATTATTATTTGCACTTGTAATGGTTGGAGCAATTGTAAAAGTAAAATGGTCAGCTGGTTTATTAGGAGATGGAAAAAATCCTGGCTTCGAATTAGAACTTGCATTGTTAGCAATGGGTGCGTACTTATTTGTTGCGAAAGCAGACGGTTTTGTAGATAATTTCTTAAAAGAGAAAATGTCAAAGAAGAACTAAATTAAATGGGGGGCTAACAAGATGAGTTTTCAACTTCATCCCGATACAACACTTGATGTTGTTCATTTATATGTATCAAATATAAAGAAATCACTAGAGTTTTATACAGAAGTACTAAGTATGAAAGTACTAAAAGAAGATGAAATGGTCGTTACATTTGGGAATGAAAATAACGAACCACTCCTTATCATTGAAGAAAAGAAAGAAGCTTTACCAAAGCAAAGAGGGAGAACGGGGTTATATCATTACGCAATTTTACTACCAAGTAGACAGGATTTAGCGAATATTCTTCGTCATCTTGTAGAAATGGTATATCCACTGCACGGCGGAGCCGACCATTACTTTAGTGAGGCCCTTTATTTAGCTGATCCAGATGGAAACGGGATTGAAATTTATCATGATCGCCAAAAAGAAGTTTGGCGTGATGAGAATGGAGAACTACCATTTGTTAGTAACCCGTTAGCTGGTGAAGAATTATTGCAGCAAGGAATTGCGTGGAATGGTTTTCCAGCTGGTACTGTGATGGGGCATATTCATTTCCATGTAGCTGATTTGGAAGAAGCGAAACGTTTCTATGTGGATGGTCTTGGTTTTGAAGTAACAATCCCAGCTCGTAATGGCGCGTTGTTCGTATCGGCAGGTGGCTATCATCACCATATCGGTTTAAATACGTGGCAAGGTGAAGGAATACCGCCGCAAATGCCAAATTCTGTTGGCTTGAAATATTTCACAATTGTACTAGCAGATGAAAAACAAAAAGAGCAAGTATGTGAAAGCTTAAAAAATATTGGCAAGATTGCTACGTACAAAGATGGAATATTACAAGCCCAGGATCCATTTGGACATTGTATCCATTTCAAAATTAAAGGAGAAGCCTAAAAAGGCTTCTCTTTTTTTTACTTTCTTATAATTGCTTTTTCGTTTTGTAAAAATAGTTCATCAAACTGCTTTGCAAGCTCAAAATCTAGTTTCGTTAAACCTTTTGCATTCCAAGATGACAAAGTAATAATGACTGCTTTATACTGGATAAGGATAAATGGATGGTGATTACGTTCTTCTGATAGTTTGGCGGCTTCGGAGACAAATTCGACTCCTTTTAAGTAGTCGGAAAACATATATTTTCGTTCAATCCATTTTTCATCTTTTATCATCCATTTATCCACCTTTAATAATTCCCCTTGAACTTCTTCTTCAGTTAATCGTAGCATCATTTTTCACATCCTTTACATGCAGTAGTGCAAGACCATTGTTAATAAGGCGTGTTACAGCTTCGTCAGTTGTGAAAGTAGAAAGTTGTTGTAATAATGCTGCTGATGTTTCGTGTCCTTTGTTATGCTCTAAAAGTAATTCTAATATTTCAAGGCGAAGCAGCCATTCTTTCGGATAAAATTTATTTAATACCTCTTGAATTGCTACTAATTGATCGACATGTGCGTCGTGTAAAATACCTCCACCTCGAATATCACGAACTGTTTGATACATACGATCCAGCTCAGTTAATGCAAGAGGTGCTGGAGTTTCCTCTGTTTCTTCATCAATTGGGAAAAATGATGCTGCATCTGCTGCTCCTGGGAATACTGAAATGATTTGTGAGCCAACAGCCATATCAAATGCGCCCCATGAAGCATCAAATAATACGCGGGCGTTATAAGTAACTGTGCAATCGATAAAGGAAATAAGAGCAATTTTCTTATCGTTTTTTATAATATCTGTTACTTTTCCTTTTACATGAATACCACTTGCAAAAGTAAACTCAGCAATATTTCCAATTGTAATTCCTAATGATTGTAGTTGTTCATCTGTACAATTTTCTAATGCAATATTTTCAGTGAGTAATCCAATTGGTGTTCCAAAGCCGTCACTGTGTATAGATGTAGAATGATTCGCTAGTTGTTTATTATGAATTGCTAATGCAGTTGGTGAATTTGTTCGCATGTAAATCACTTTACCTGCATCGTTTTCAATTATCTCGCTGAATGTACCTGTAATCTGTAATCCACTAGTTAGTTCAGCAGTCGCATAGTTTTCAGAGCGAATCGCTTTTTCTAAACCTTCCTTTCCACCTGTTTTAAAGGCCATCGTTTCAGCAAATGTCTCAAGTGCTTCAGTCAGCTCTTCAAATGATTCACAAACAAATAGTTGTGGTTGCATTTTTGTTACGTCATAAGTTGTACCTGTACATGCCTCGATAGAGAATGGAACCTTTTCTACAGCGTCCGTTAAGCAATGTTTGCTTTCGCCAACAGAAGAAAGGAGACCAGCACCATATATTTTTGGAGCATCTATATTTCCGATTAACCCATATTCTACTGTCCACCAGAAAAGACGTGAAATTTGTTCAGCTTCTGATAAACCAGAAACTAATTTTTGTTTTTCAATTACAGTATTTTCAGCAGCGGCAACTTCGTCAGGAGTAGAAGTAGGGCTTTCTTTTACGATTGTTAATGTACGAACAGCTTCAAAAGCATCATGTTCTTCTTTTGTGGAGAAAGCTTTCGCACCAATTTGTCCAAAGCGTTTCACATACTTCGCATATGTAGGATCCAGTAAAATAGGTGCGTGTCCTGCTGCTTCGTGTACGATATCTGGAGCTGGTGTATACTCGATATTTTCTACTTTGCGAATATCTGTTGCGATTGGTAGTAATCCGTGTCCTTGGAAATCAAAGAATGCTACGCCGGGAATAAGTCCATCAATTGTTACAGCTCCCCATCCGCTTGGTGCTAAACAGTCATTCATTTCTTCTACCTTTGGAATTGCATCTATATTTATACCAGATGATTGTAGTCCGTTCACATAGGCTGGATGAGCAACGTCTTTTAAGAAACTATGATTTTGTCTCATAATGTAACGCCAAACAGCGTGATTCACCGGTGTATATTGATCATAATGCTGCGTGGATACGAATGGTTTTAAATGCGATGGAATTTCTGTTTTCTTTGTCATTTAGACATCCTCCTTGTTTTCTATAAAATTGAATATTGGTTGGGTATAGCTGGAACCACCACCTTTCAAAATTGTAAGCGCTTATAAAATTTTATCATAAGATTCGGAATTATTTAACATTTGTTTCTGTGAGAAATAGAAAAAGCCCCTATCGGAAAATCCGATAGGGGCGAAAGAATCGCGGTACCACCCTATTTGTAAGTGAAAACATACTTACATCTCAACTAATGATAACGGAAAAACTCCGTCTTTTCCTTCATGCGTACAAGCACTACGAAAAAGAAGCTCCAGAATTGTAATTCATACTTATATATGTGCTAATTTCCACCGACCATTAGCTCTCTGTAACAGGGATATAAGATATTACTGCGATTCTTTCAACGCGTATATATGAAATTGTGCAAAGGGACGGACGCAAAAAAGTCCCTATCGGAAAATCCGATAGGGACGATAAAAATCGCGGTACCACCCTAATTGTAAACAGAAAAATTGTTTACCACTCACTTTAAGATAACGGAAAGATCCGTCTTTCTCTTCATGCATTATGTGCACTACGGGAAAGAAGCTCCAGAATTGTAATTCACGCTTGTATATGTACTGATTCGCACCAACCATCAGTTCTCTGAGACAGGGATATAAGTCGCTACTAGTATTCCTTCAAAGCCGATATATAATTCGTTCAACTAAACTATGTTTCGTATTATAAAACTATTTTTAAAAGATTGTCAACAATAATTTTATCCCGCTATTTGTGGGCAGTAAAACTCCTACCTCAAAATTCGGCCGGAGCAAAGAAGTTAGATGGAAGCTTTACTGTCCGTAAACGTCCGATTGGTGAGGGCTGATTAAAGTTTTACTTTATTTCACTTCTAAGTCAACATTTAAATTAGATGTATTTCCAGCTGCATCAGTTGCTACAATATGAATAGTATTTTTTCCTTGTTGTAATTGGTTACGATCGAAATAAATATCATAACTTTTCTCCCAAGGATTCAGAAACGCACTTTCCCACATACCATTTCCATTAATTTCATATTGCATTCTTACTGGAATACCAGGTGCAACCCAACCAGATTCTGTCATCCAATCTAGTAGGATATCGTCAACTTTCCCTCTAATAACAAGATTTTCTTGATCAATTTCGTGTGTTAACTTAGGGGCTGTTCGGTCGATAAATACAGCTCCTGTTTGTTTTGTTTCTCCACCAAAGGTAGAAGCGACAGCTTCGATTTGGTATAAGCCATCAGGCAACGGAGATCCGTCCGTTCTTGTACCATTCCATTTGAAAGATTTATAACCAGGTGTTTCGTTTTTACCTTGATATACCATGCCTTGATATGTCACGCGGTCTTTCGTAATTAAATTAGCATGAAAGGCTATGTCTTCAACTGGTGTAACTAAATAGTAATTGATTAGGTTGTCATCTAATATTTTGTCATTATTTGGGCTGAAAGTAGAATTAACGATTTCAACGCCATCAATACGCTTGTATTCTTTCGGATCGATGCTAAATGTAAATGGAATACGCATTTCTTCTTTTGTTCCTTGGTCTTTTACATACAGATTTCCTGTATATACGCCTTGTGGTAAGGAGCTATCTACAGTAATAGTAAAAGGCTTTTCGATGTTACTATTTGGTTTCAAACTAATCGAAGAAGGGAAAGAAGTCTGGATTTTTGTTTTTGTATCTAGTAATTCAATACGAGTTGAAAAGTTTTTCTTTTTGTTAGAAAGATTTTGTAACGTAATATTTTGTGTTAGTTTCACTTTGCCGCTATTTGGCTTAATAAGACCGAAACTTACATTGTTCGGTTTCACTAATGCATCTGTTTGAGCTGCTTTTGGAATGTTAATTAAACCTGAACCTTGTGCCATTACAGGATATGTATTTTCATTGACATCTTTTAATGTTTTTGCAGTGTTGGCAAGAGCAGATTTCAATTGTTCTGTCGTCCAATCAGGATGCATTTGACGTAGTAAGGCAACGGCTCCTGCTACTTGTGGCGCAGCCATACTTGTTCCGTTGTGAGATTCATAGCCACCCCTTGGTACCGTACTAGTAATTTGTACGCCAGGTGCAACAACATCAGGTTTTATGAGCCAACTTCCTTGTGATGGTCCTCTGGAACTAAAGTTACCAATAAGTTCTGTTTTGTTCGGTTGTCCAATTTTTATATTTTTCTTTCTTTTTGTAATTAAATTTTTCAACTCTTCACCATTTGTATTTGATAGTTGCATAACTGGAAGAGCTATCTCTTCACGGCCAAAATATTCAGGCATAATATTAATTTCTTTTTCATTAGAAATTAGTAGCACCCCGATAGCTCCAGCTTGTTTCGCTTGTTCTGCCTTTACTAACGTGCTTGAAGTTCCTTGTAAAACAAGGGCGAACTTCCCTTTCACATCTTGTTTAGCGTAATCACTTGAATTACCGTAGCCAACATAGACAAGCTGAGCATCGTTTCCTACTTGGAAATCTGCTTTTGATAACGGTAATCCTTGGTAAGATTTATTAGAACCAGCTACTTGGAATGTCGGGAATGGAATAGAAACAGTAGATGCACCAACAGAGATGACACTACTTGCATTACCAGGAGCATCAACAGACCAAGGCTTTGGTCCATCGTTTCCATTTGAAACGACTGCAGTAACACCAAGTTTTGCTGCGCGTTCTAACGTCATTGTTACAGGTTGATCAGGGACATTCAAATCTTGACCGAGAGATAGATTTAAAACATCTGCACCATCTTGAATAGCGCGCTCAATACCTTGAATAATATCATCGGTCGTACCAGTGCCACCATCATTCATAACACGGTAAGCGAGTATAGAAGCGTTCGGAGCAACCCCTTTTATCTTTCCGTTACCAGCAATAATCCCTGCAACATGGGTACCGTGGACATTTCCATCCATCGGATCATTATCTTCATCGACTGTATCGTAGCCGCCGATATAATTTGCTTGTAAGTCAGGATGTGTATAGTCTACACCTGAATCGATAACAGCGACTTTCATTCCTTTTCCATCAAGCGGTTTGCCAGATGGATCTTTTAGTTTCCATGCTTCAGGAGCACCGATTGTCGGCCCGCCGACATTTGGCGCTTCTTCGTTAGTAGCACTTTTTGCTGTTTCATGTAATTTATATGTTAAGTTCGGATAAATTGCCTTTACTTCAGGTAAAGAAGCTAAAGCAGCAACTTGATCTCCTGGGATAGAAATAGAGAATCCAGAAAATAACGTACTATACGTTTCTTTTATTTTTGCTTTCGGTGCTTTTTCTTTAATTTTCTTTGTTGTATCCTCTTGTGCCTTTTTTAGTTGTGCATGGTATGATTGCGCATTGCCATTTTTTAAATCTGGAGCATGCTGAATGTTACTTTGTGAAGCGAGCGGAGCATGTTGCAACTCTACAATGACTGAAATTTCTTTTGCTGTTTTTGTTTCAACATTTTGCGCAATTTTGTTTTCTCCCCATTGTTCAATATTTGCTTTTAACTGTGGGCTAAATTGCTTCTCCTTTTGCAGCGATTCAGCATGTGCGCTTAAAGCTCCGAAACTAGAAAAGACGAGCGCCATACTTAATAGTGTAGATGCAGTTTTTTTCATTGAAACTCCCTCTAACAAAAAAGTGCCAATATTCCGAAAAGTTATCTTGCATTTTTATTATGAAATATAAAATCGAATGTTGGCTAAAATATACTTTCGACATAATTCATACCAATCCTCTTTGAATTAAAAATTTCTTGGTAAATTTTTTGATATTATGTCGAATGGCTAATATTCAGCGAGAAAAGCAAATCTTTATTGCATATAAATCCACAACATTTATGCAATTAATCTGGAGCAAAACTCGCATATAGTAAGCGGAATATGAGGAATGCTATAAAAAATGGAGGAACGTATGAAAAAAATTATCGTGAGTAGTAGTGTAGCTTTATTCATTTTTTTATCTTCAATTTTTAGTGCTAGTGCGGAACATAATGGGACGAAAGTTGCTTTTATTCGTCATCATGACCTTTGGATTAAAATTGATGAAAAAGAAAAACAAATAACAAAAGGTGAGTACATAACAGGGCCGAAGTGGTCTCATGATGGAGAGTGGATTGCCTATGCGAAAGGAAAGAAGCAAAACACATTGGAATTGTACCGACTGGAAGATGGAAAGAAAGTTAGCCCATTTCAATCTGAAGTATCAAATTATCAATGGTCACCGACAGAGAATACAATTGCATTTGTATTTGCGAATACGTTAAATACGTTTGACGTTCAAAAAAAGAATGCTGATTTTGAAAATGTATCAGCTGGTGTAGGTGATTATGCATGGTACCCTGATGGAAAGAACTTTCTTATATCATCTGAAGCACACTTACTTCCAACAGGATGGACAGGAGCCCAGCTATATGAAGTGCAAAAAGATGCACATATGAATCCTCACAAAATGAAGCATTTGTATGCATTGCCAAATGAGCATGATGATTTTCTAGCGCTAGTTGCAAGTGGATTTGAGTGGTCATCAGATCGAAAGTGGATTTCATTTTTAGCGGTACCGACAGCTTCATGGTCAGCTGATAGTAATACGCTTTGCTTAGTTCGAGCAGATGGCAGCCGGTTTGAAAAGATAGATCAAATGTTATTAAACACACAATGGTTCAAATGGGCGCCATCCAACAATATTTTAGCTTATATTGAAGGAAGTGGAAGAGTTGCGTTAGAGAATAAACATTTAAAAGTAAAAGAATTGCCGGCACTTCAGCAGAACACTTTTACGCCGAAAGGATATGTCGATTGGGATTTTGCATGGAAGAACGACAAAGTAATTATCGTTTCGAGGACAAAAGAGGCAGGAATAGAAACTCCGCCGGAAAAAAGACCACTGCCATCTTTATACGAAATCGATAGTACAAGCGATAAACAATATCAAATTACAAAGCCACCTCATAAGCAAGGTGATTATCATCCAATCTTTATAAAGAAGAGCAATCACTTAATATGGATACGTTCAGACCGTAAGAAAGCCAATGTATGGCTTGCCAATAGTGATGGAAAGCAAGAAAAGAAGTGGATTGAAAATATAGATGTACCAGAGTGGTATTATGAGAAATGGAATTGGGAAAATGTCATTTCGGTAAAAGAAGAATAAAAACCTGCCTAAAAGATAATTTTAGGCAGGTTTTTATTGTTATTTATGCGTTTTATTTGGCTTTTTTTTCGCTGGGTTTCCGTTCCCTTGGCGCTTTCTATTTTGTTCATCTTTTGCTTGTTTTTCATGCAGTGTATCTAAAAAATCATTCGAGTTACTCATTTTTATATCGCTCCTTTCATTTCGTCCTAATTACTATAACCATTTAGGAGGATAATCATGAGATAAAAGTTAAGCACTTAATTTTCTTCGATAGTATACGTAAAATATGCCATACGTAATAAATAGCATAAATAAAATTTGTAGCTCTACATTTTCTTTTAAAATAGTTGCGACAGAAGGTGGTAAGTAAGGTGACGCATTGCTCGTTTCTACACCTAACCATTTGTTTAAGAGGTTAATGATACAAAACATAAAAACACCAGACCAGCTTGCAATAATGGCTTTCTGCTTAATTTTTGTTTCCCGTTCATCATCTGTAATCCAAGGATTAGCAGTTTTATCACTACTAAAAAATCCGTTTATATATACCCATATGATCATTCCGATTAAGATGGTTATCCATTTCATATTTGTGATTCCCCTCTCTCTTGTAAAAAGTATTTTACATAAATAATTGTAATATTTACTAATTGTTTATGTCAAATCTTTTTTACATATCGGTTTTTTATATAGCAGGAATAATGGATGAGATAGGGAAGAAATTATGTTGAAGGATTTCATAGAGAGAGGAGGGTGGGTATGAAACTCGTCTTTGTTCGGCACGGTGAAGGAGAACATACAAAGGACTTGCCGTCAAGTTTACAAGTGTTGCATCCACCATTAACGGATGAGGGAAGGAATCAGGCTAAATTACTTCAATGCAATGTGCCATTGCAAGAAACGGATATATTAATTGTTAGTCCTACACGTAGAACTTTACAAACGGCGACAATATGGAGTGAGAAGGTAGCTTGTCAAAAAATCGTCCATCCATATGTATCCCCGCGTATTTTTCCTTATCGAGAAGGAGCGAAAACATTACCATGTGATCACATAGTAGATCAGGGAATAATAACAAATTTATTTCCACATTTTTCGATAGAGAAAAACACAAATCAGCAGTTATGGACGGAAGGTATAAATACTATTTCAGAACATAGCTTTCAGCAAATAGTAGATGAATTTCTTCTTTGGTGTTATGAGCTAGGTGCGGAAAGAATTTGTATTGTATCTCACGACGGGACGATTACAGCATATAGGCAATATTTACAGAAAGTCGTGTTAACTAGATCTGATTTTTTGCAGGAAACGGGTATATATGAAATGAATCTATCCCTTAAAAGTTTGATTGATGAGATCTAATGATAGGATGGAGGGTGTATATTGAATGTTGCATTAGTAGTTGGTTTTAATTCTGATTTAGAGGCGCAATCAATCCGAGCCTCTCTTGAATATTTTGGAGCAAGAGTTATAACATATTGGATTGGTAGACCGAAAGATTTTATAGAAGTTATTTCCAGTAAGAATTTATTTAATGATATCAATTATATTATTTTTGCTTTCATGGTGAGGAAGGAAAGTTTGTCATGGAAGAGTTAGGTGAAGATATATATGAACAAGATGAACCGAGAGGATACTTTGGTGCAGAAGAAATTTATAAATATGCAAAATTGCATAATACACATATTGTAAATAGCGGGTGTACGTTAGGGGAGCAAAAACTAGCAGAATCTTTTTTACGTAGTGGGGCGAAATCGTATATTGGATCGATAGATTATGTAGATGGGAATGCAGCACTTATGTTTACAATACGCTTATTTTATGGGCTTATTAGCTATGAAAAAACGTTAGAAGATGCTTTTCAAGAGGCGAAATTAATCGATGAGGAGACACATACATTTCAATTCTATAAATAGAAAAAACACGTTTATTCTATATTCGAATAAACGTGTTTCACATTTAACTCACATTTTTTTTACATTTTCTTCAATGAAAACCATTATCACTTATGGTATGATATGTTCAAGTTTTTACAGGTAATAGAAGTTACTATATAAACGTTAGTTTTTAATGTTTCATACACATGTCACGAATTATTCATAATTAACATTTGTAAAATAAGTAACTAATGTTATTATATTAACTGTAACTAACTTAATTACAACTTTAGGAGGAAGATATGGTTATTCAATTTTTAAGAGAAAACAAAGCAGTTTCTTTTGTGTTAGCGGTAATCCGCGTGTATCTTGGTTACACATGGTTAATGGCTGGAATCGGTAAACTACAAGGAAAAGGATTCGATGCAACTGGTTATTTACAAGGTGCAATTGAAAAATCTAAAGGGGCACAACCGGCTGTTCAATCTTGGTGGGCATCATTTTTACAAGATTTCGCAATTCCAAACGTTGATCTATTTAATACACTTGTAACATGGGGAGAAATTTTAGTCGGAATTGGTTTAATTGTAGGCTGTTTAACAAAAACAGCGGTCTTTTTTGGCCTTGTAATGAACTTTTCCTATATGCTTAGTGGGTCAATCGGTGTAAACCCTGAAATGGTTATTCTATCAATGTTCGTTCTAGTCTCTGGCATGAATGCTGGTAAATTTGGAATAGATGGTTTCGTTATTCCGAAAGTATTAGGATCAAAAACTCAAAAACGCCAAAAGCAAGCTGCTTAATATATGAAAGCGGGTATCTCAAAATGAGATACCCGCTTATGTTATTTTTCAACTTTGATTGGATTGTTCTTAAAGAATTCTTTTACATAACCTACAAATTCTTGTGGCTCTTGACGAAATGGTGCATGATAACCTTTTTCGATAATATGGAAAGTACTATTTTTTAAGAATTGATGATATGTTTCTCCTTCTTTCCAAGAAACGCTACTATCATTTCTTCCCCATATAATTAAGGTTGGTTGATTCAATTCATTTGCATTGATTTGAAGACGTCTAGGCCATAATTTCATTTTATTGTAATGCTCTTCATCATTACGTTTAAATTTCACTTTGCTTTCATCGTAATCTGCAATAGCAGAGACGGTATTTAAAGCGGTCGACAATTGCGGTTTTGGTGAACCTTGTTTATTAACGAGTGTATGCGGACCGCCTGTAGCATCAGTTAAAATAAGGTGAGTAACGGCTTCGGGATATAAATACGTTAAATTAAGGGAAATTTCTCCACCCATTGAGTGTCCCAGTATTGCAAACGAATCATAACCTAGTTTTTTCATTAATTTATAATACAAATTTGCATGGATTGGGAAAGAATAATAAAAATCCATCGGCTTAGATGAGCGCCCGAAGCCTAAAGCATCTACAGAAATAATTGTATGATCTTTCGCTAAGTCTGAATAAATCTTTTGAAAACCATCTGAAGATCCTCCAAATCCATGAATCATAAGTAAAGGTGGCTTTTCGTTACCAATCTGTTTAAAGTAAATGGTTTGACCATCTATTTCTACCATCTTTTCCTCGGTAGCTAGTTTTGCTGTAAGTGTATTTTTCACTTGTTTTACTTGTTCTACTGGCTTTTCTGCTGCACTACATCCTACTAATAGTGTAAGAGTAAGACAACCTACCATAAAATAGCTAAATCGCTTCAATTAGGTGTCCCCTTTCTAACATAACGCTGTATCTATCATAGCAAATAGCATATTACGATTTCCAGGAAGTTGGCTACCATTTTTTATCATAAGAGGTGAAAGGAGCGTTTCTTGGAAATTTTCTGTTTGAAGAAATTTACGGAATGAAAATTGTGAATATGGGACATCAATCCTTACTGTGCCACTCCAACATTCGGATATCTCTTTGAATAATTGTATAGCATCCGTCTCTTGCTTTGCGATAAGCGGATTGACGCATAATATATTACCTTTTTGTATACATAAGGAAAAAGCTTCTATATAGTTATTTCTCTCAATTTTAAAAGAGTGGCTCATTCTTGGTAATAGCAATGAATAAAGGAAAGAACGATTAGTACCAGTTGTAATTTGATCGAGAGAAATAAGTGATACAAGATCTTGTTCTTTCACTTGTTGCGTATGAGTAATATGTGTTTTAGTAGTTTGTTTCTCAAAACGATGAATCGTCGTTACTGTTTGAAATCCGCATGATGTATAAAGAGGCTCGCCAGCTTTTGTTGCAATAAGTGCAATTGGTTGTTTTGGATGGGTTTGTTCTAAGCAACGATTAAGCAAAATACGCCCGATGCCCTGGCCTTGAAAATTAGGATGGACGATTAACATGCCAATAGTAGAAAAACTATCTTTAAAAGGAAATACTCCTCCAGCTGCAATCAGTTTATTTTCATGCATATAACCGATAAGTGTGCCAAGAGAAAGATACATTTCGAATTGTTTTTTCATAAATGCTTTATCTTGTAACCATCCAATAGCTTTACAAAGGTCGAGTAAATCAAAAATAAAAGATTCATCTAGCTTTATTGTTTTCATAAATACTCCCCACATTTCTATTAATTTTCATAAAAGTAGATTGAAAATGTTAAATAAGAGATTTACGTTAAATGAAATCCAACTTGTTTATATTTTAATTGTAAAGGGAAAGAAGGCTGATACGAACAGACAAACTTATACAAATTATAACTGATATTTACATAAGTTAACAAAAAATTTACATATAACTAATTTTCTCTTAATAGTCTTCTATTAAATTTGATAGTGGGAAATGAATAACCTAATTAGGGGGACAAGACAGTGAAAAAGTTTGTGAAAAAAGCATGGCCATTTGCAGTTGTGGCGTCGTTAGCAATTACTTCGGTGGCAACATGGAATTTTACACGTTCTAGTGAAGTAAATGCAGATGAGAGCGGAAGCAATGCAAAGATTAAAAATGTTATTGTGTTAATTGGGGATGGTATGGGTCCTTCATACATGACGGCTCATCGTTATATGAAAGATAATCCGAAAACATTCGAGATGGAATCTACAGAGTTTGATAAACATCTTGTAGGAACACAAAAAACATATCCGGAAGATGAACATGAAAATATCACAGACTCTGCATCAGCAGCAACAGCTATGTCAGCAGGAATTAAAACATATAATGCGGCAATTGCAGTTGATAATGATAAAGCAGAAGTGAAAACTGTTCTTGAACAAGCGAAGGAAAAAGGAAAATCAACGGGACTCGTTGCTACTTCTGAGATTACACATGCAACACCAGCTGCTTTCGGTGCGCATGACATTAGTCGTAAAAATATGGATGCAATTGCAAATGATTATTTTGATGAGAAAGTTAAAGGGAAGCATAAAGTAGATGTTATGCTTGGCGGCGGCGTAAAAAACTTTGTTAGAACAGATCGTAATCTTACAGAAGAGTTTAAGAAATCTGGTTATAGCTATGTAACGGATCGCAATCAATTGTTAAATGATAAAAATGATCAAATTCTTGGTTTATTTGCACCAGGCGGTTTAGATAAAATGATTGACCGTAATGAGAAGACACCTTCATTAGAAGAAATGACAAATGCAGCAATTGAGCGTTTGAACAAAAATAAAAAAGGTTTCTTCTTAATGGTTGAAGGAAGTCAAATCGACTGGGCTGGACATGATAATGATATCGTTGGTGCAATGAGTGAAATGGAAGACTTTGAAAGAGCATTTAAAGCAGCGATTGAGTTTGCGAAAAAAGATAAAAATACGTTAGTCGTTGCAACGGCAGACCATGCTACTGGTGGATTATCTTTAGGTGCGAATGGTGAATATAACTTTAAAGTAGACCCAATTAAAGCTGCAAAACGCACACCAGACTTCATGGCAAATGAAATTGCAAAAGGTGCGAATGTAGAAGAAACATTGAAAAAATATATTGATTTACAATTAACACCAGAAGAAATTAAAGCGGTAAATGATATTGCTCCTTCAAAAGATGTAACAAAGATTGATAACGCGATTGAGGATATTTTCAATAAGCGTTCAGTTACAGGCTGGACAACAGGTGGACATACAGGGGAAGATGTAAACGTATATGCATTTGGCCCAGGTAAATACTTGTTCTCTGGCGTTCAAGAGAATACAAATATCGCTAAACGTGTCTTTGATATTGTTGGCGGTGGCGATCCGAATAAAGGAAGACGCTAATTATAAATGAGAGTGAGGCGAAATGCCTCACTTTTCTTTTTAGGAGATGGGAAGATGAGGGCTTTTTTCATGGGAATAGGATTCCTTCTAATAGGTGTATTATTGCTAGTTGGATGTCAATCCAAGGAGGGTCATATAGAACAAAAATCTACTACTACAAAAACTGAGGAAAAGGTACAAATAACGAAAGAAGAAGAAAAATTGATTCAAGATGTTATGGAGAAATTTGTACTGACGACAAATGAAAAAAATCTTGCTGAACATATGGAGTTATTTTCAAAAAAGATGCCTAGTGCTGAGGATTTAAAAACACAAAAAGAAGCAGCTTTTCAAAAAGGAAATAAGAAAATTGAATTGGAACATATAGATATGAAAGCTAGTAAAGCAGGGTATGTTGTTGTTGAAACAAAGGAAAAGGAAATAGATGGAGAGGTCACTCTTCAGAAGAAAGTACAGTATGCGCTTGGAAAAGAAGAGGGTGGCTGGAAAATTGAAGAAGTTCGCACGATAGGGAAGAAATAAATTGAAACTTTAATTAGGAAGTTTTACTGCTTGTAAATAGCGAAATAAAAAAGGTTCTCATTGGCGAGAACCTTTTTTTATAGTGGTAACATAATTTGATTTGAACATGCTTCGATATCATCAATATCTTGGCGAATGGTTGCCATTTTATTATCAAGATCTTCAGCCTTCATTGCCGCATCATGAAGTTCATCTTTTAAATACTCAGGTATTTTCCCTTCATACTTATAGTAAAGTTTATGTTCTAAACTTGCCCAGAAGTCCATTGCGAGCGTACGTAACTGAATTTCTGCAAAGACTTCTTTTGTACCAGAATTCAGTGATAAAGGATATTTAATAATCATGTGTAAACTTTTATAGCCATTTCCCTTTGGATTGGCGATATAATCTTTTACCTCTATGATTTCCATATCTTCACGCTTTTGAATGACTTCTTTCAAATGATAGATATCTTCTACGAAGCAACATGTAATACGAATGCCGATGATGTCTTGTAAATGCGTTTGGGCATTTTCAACTGTCGGTAATAAATTTTTACGTTCAAGCTTTTTAATAATACTTTCAGGTTGTTTTAATCTTGTTTTTATATGTTCAAACGGGTTGTAATCCTCTAAAAATTGAGCTTCCCGGTTCATAATTTCAAATTTAGTTTTTAACTCTTCTAAAGCAAATGTATACGGTAGTACAAAAGCTTTCCAGTAGTTAACTGTTGATTGATTATATTCCATTTATATACACACCTTTTCCTATTTACAAGTGAGGTTGTTATTATACTAAACACCAAATCATGTAGGCGCAAGCAGCAAATGATGAGATCATAAAACGATATTTAGTTTTCATACTTTCAGCTCCTTTCGATTAAAATTTTATATAAATAAACGTGATTGTTAATAAGTTCACTATGTACAATTCCTATAGTAATAGATTCGTGTGAATTTCGTATGAACTAATTGTTTCAGATTTTTGTCTTTTTTTTGTAATTGACAAATAGAATAAACTTATATAACATACAAATCGTAATCATTACGTTTTAGTTTGCGATCTTTGAAAGAAAGGGGAATTACATATGCGTGTAAATATTACATTGGCTTGTACAGAGTGCGGTGATCGTAATTATATTTCTAAAAAGAATAAACGAAACAATCCAGAGCGCATCGAACTAAAAAAATATTGTCCACGATTAAAGCGAGTAACGATACATCGTGAGACGAAGTAGAAGACTAGAGATATCTCTAGTCTTTTTTGTTTATAGTCATTTAGTTTTATTTGTTATAATTACCTTAAATTGTAATGGAGGAGAGGTATGATGAATCAAAAAGATAAAGAAAGAAAAGAGCAAGTGGCTCATATGATTGATATTCCAGATGATTATAGGCTTGTCGTAGATGATCAAGAAGGTGTGGATGACCCATATCATCTATTATGGTGGGAACATAAAGAGGATGAGGAGAGAACGATACAAATTACGCTGAATAGACATACTGGTAATTTAATCGAATTTAGTATAGATGATAAAAAATATTTTTCGAGTTCGAGTGGTAAGGAAGCGATAGGAGAGAATAAAGCAAGAGAGATTGCAAATGCATTCTTAAAAAAATATACAAAAGAAGAATATGAATTTTATATATATGTAACGGTTAAGGACGACAGGCGTGGTCGGAAAGAAGTAAATTATATGCAAGAAGTAAATGGCTATCCATTACCGAATACAGGGTGTGTTGTGCGAGTTCATCCTTCAGGTAATGTTGTGCATTTTCGTTATAATGGACAAAAAGCTATCGAGAAAAAACCGTTATGGCCAAGTGAAATTGTTGAGGAGAACGTCGTTTTAGAAAATTTGAAAGCTAGACAAGATATGAGACTTGTATTTGTAGATTTAACACACTCTTCATGTGAGTATGAAAATGGAGAAGAAGTAACAGGGAACCATCTTGTATATGAACCAGAACCTAGTCATGCGTTTATTAATGCAAGTACAGGTAAAGATTTATTTGGGCCCGATCATTATAAATTGCCTTCAACTGTAGCTGTTGAAAAACCGAAAAAAGGTAGCCGGCCAGACGATATATTCGATTTGTTTGAATGGAATAAAGAAAATTTTACAAAAGTAGCTGAGACGGAAAATGATGATGAAATAAGAATGAAATTTGTTCCGAAAGAGGAATTACAAAAACAGAAAGAAGAAAAGAATCCATATTTAATGAATGAATTCTTTAAAAAGCATTTACCGATGTTAAAATATAATAATTTAATTGGCATTACGGTTGATAAATCTACCAATGAATTAACTGGTTTTATAAAACTGACAGACGATAAAGAAGTAAAGCAAATATTTCCTAGAGAGGAATGTTTACAAAAAGCACTTCAATTTTTGGAACAAGTTATTCCAGATGTCACACAATATCTACGTCTTTGGGAAGAACGTGAAGAAGCAGAAGATGGGATTGAAAGATTTACCTTTTCCGTATATGTGAATGGCATTCCGGCAGAGTATAAGCAATTTATGGTTAATATCAATGCGGAAAATGGGGCTGTGGTGCATTATTCCGGAGAGTCTAGCAACCTTATAAAAGAATTGCTTACATACGAAACAACACCAAAAGTAAAAAAGGAAAAAGCGTTAGCAATATACAGAGGGGCCATGCGAGTTAATTTAGAATGGTTTTTAGAAAATGACGTAGAGGAAACGAACTACGAACTACTGTATAAACAAACGACGGATGAAAATTATAAAGAATCCTTCGATTGTAGTCGAGAAATTCGTTATATTGATGCGCATACGGGGGAAAAGATTTGGAGTGAATAGTTTTATGAAAAGCCAATCGAGAATCTCGATTGGCTTTTAGTTATATGAATAAGAGATATTAGTGGATTTTAAGTATGCCTTTTTGAGCTTCATACCAATCATATATATTTCCATCCGAACCTACTGCAAAGTTGTAAACGCGTTGGCGCTCGCCCTCTCCACGTGCATAGAAAACATCGTATAGTTTAATTCCGTTGATTATTCCGATAGGTTCAGTTGTGGCGCCATAGTGTAGTTGAGCTGTTTGAGGTCCCATCGTTTTTTCTAAGATTTTTATGGCATCCTCACTTGTGAATGTAGTAATATCGGCGGGTTTGTTTATTGGTTCATTCGATTGTTTCCCAGTTTGTTTATTAACTTGTTGATTTTCTTGTGTATTTTTAAATTCTGATTCAGTTAATGTGCTACCCTCACTCCCATTAACAATAATTTCTCCTGTTTGTTTATGAACAGAAAAGGTGAAATCAGCACGATAATTATCAAATTGAGGCGTGAAAGTATAGTAATCAGTACCCAGTTTATTATTAATTTTATTTTTTGCCGAGCTTTCACTAGGTAGAAGATTGTATGTAACTTCATTTTCATCTAATGTTCCGAATTTTTGGATGAGGATTTCTTTAGCCTTGCTTGCTGTTATGTTTATATTTGTAGCGTTGTCTTGTTTTTCTTTAATTTTTGTCTGTTCTTCAGGTTTTACTGGATCTTCAGGCATTGCTTGGTTTTTAGTTTTTGTTTGATTTTTAGCTTTTTCCTGTTCTTCGGGTTTGTTCTTGTTTTCGGTGTTTGTATTATCTTTTGTTGTCACAGTTTCCTTTTTGTTGTTATCAGTTTGTGTATTTGTATTTTGTTGTTCACAGGCTGAAAGTAGGAAGAGTGATAAAATGAGTACGATAGAGTTTCTGATTTTTACAGTTGAGTATGGCATGAAAACACCTCTTTCTAATTTTTTGCACTTTGTAAATTATAATATAATGAAAATGTAATTCAAGCGATAGGGTTCATTTAGTTCTCCAATAAGTTAAGGGTTCCATATTTGCTTAGTACAGACACAAACAACCTCACGCCCACATACACATAGTAAAGACCACTATTTTGGCGGAGGTGAAAGGTTTGAGTCTATTCGCCGCAATTGGATATATGGTTCGAGAAGTGTTTGTCTTTGTTTCTTATGTGAAGAATAATGCGTTTCCGCAGCCGTTATCATCAGACGATGAGAGAAAGTACTTAGAGTTAATGGAGCAAGGTGATGCTCAAGCGAGAAATCTGTTAATTGAACATAATTTACGGCTTGTAGCTCATATCGTTAAAAAATTTGAAAACACAGGGGAAGATGCAGAAGATTTAATTTCAATTGGTACAATTGGGCTCATTAAAGCGATCGAGAGCTATTCGGCAGGAAAAGGCACAAAACTTGCGACGTATGCAGCACGCTGTATTGAAAATGAAATTTTAATGCATTTACGTGTACTGAAAAAAACGAAAAAAGACGTTTCACTTCATGATCCAATCGGGCAAGATAAAGAGGGGAATGAAATATCGCTTATCGATATATTAAAATCAGAGTCTGAAGATGTAATTGATATGATTCAGCTTAGTATGGAGTTAGAAAAGATTAAAGAGTATATCGATATTTTAGACGAACGAGAGAAAGAAGTAATCGTGAAGCGTTTTGGACTGGGGCTTGATAAGGAGAAAACGCAACGAGAGATTGCGAAGGCACTTGGTATTTCCAGAAGCTACGTATCAAGAATTGAAAAGCGCGCTTTAATGAAAATGTTCCATGAATTTGTAAGAGCTGAGAAAGAGAAAAAAGCGAAAGAATAATGTACATTGCAAGCAGCCATATTTTAAAATGGGCTGCTTTTCTTTTTGTAAATAAGGAAAGAAAAAGAGTTGTGTTCAGAAGAAATCTATGTTCACTGTTGAAAATGACGGATTCTATCTGTAATATTAGAGGGTGCTAAACAATTTAAGAATAATACCATACTTAGTTTTCCGCATGTATAATGAAACAGTTCTATATGATATGTGGGAATAAGAACCAATTTTACATATGATATAGAAGGAAAAGAAGGGGAAGCTAAAGTTATAGACTGATTAGGAGGTTTCGCAATTTGCGACGTACATTATATCGACTTATGATCGAACTTACAAATGGTCGTTTTACTTCTTATATATTACGTAAATTTGCACAATCTCGTTTGAGCTCTATCATTATTCCATCGTATGCGAAAGTTTTTCAAATTAACCAAGATGAGATGGAAAAGGGTTTGAAGGAATATAGAACATTGCATGAATTATTTACGCGTAAGCTAAAAGAAGGAAAGCGTAGTGTTGATACAGATGCATCGAGTATCGTTAGTCCTGTTGATGGTGTTTTTGCTGATCACGGTCCTATTGAGGACACAAAAACATTTGATATTAAAGGTAAGCGTTATTCAATCGTGGATATGCTAGGTAATGAAGAACGTGCAAAGCGATATGCAGGTGGTACATACATGGTTATTTATTTAAGCCCAAGTCATTATCATCGTATTCATAGTCCGCTTTCTGGTTCTGTGACTGAAAGGTTTGTACTTGGTAGAAAGTCATATCCGGTAAATGCAGCTGGTATGGAATATGGGAAAGAGCCATTGTCAAAAAATTATCGCTCTGTTACAGAAGTAAATAGTGACGGTGAACATATGGCACTTGTAAAAGTAGGAGCTATGTTTGTTAATAGTATTGAGCTGTTGCATGAAAGAGACACTGTTCAAAAAGGTGAAGAAATGGCATACTTTACATTTGGCTCAACAGTTGTGTTATTGTTTGAAAAAGATATGATAGAAGTAGTGCAGGAATTGAAGAGTGGACAAGAGCTTCGTCTTGGTGAAAAAATTGCTACTCGTTCGGCTCATAAGTAAAGAAAACATTTTATAACTGTAAGCAAGAGTTATGGACAAAGATGCTTAATGATGAAATTCCCTAGATGGGAGTACTTGTTTATTCGAGAGCCATCGCAGGATGGCTCTTTTTACAAGTTAGCTCATTAAAATTTCACTTTATATGTAATCAAGATGATTTGACAAGCTTGTCCTCTAATGAGCGTCTAATCATTTCTTGTTTTATAAGTAAAATGAAGTCGGGATTTAATTTTAGTTCTTTTGCTTTATAATAAGACTCAGTGAGTAACTCAGTAGACAACTGTTCCATATATTTTGTTTTCAAGGTGAGTCACCTCCTAATAATTTAAGGATTGATTCGTTGTTGCATTTAATGTACCAAAAAAATATGACAGTCACAAACGAGTGGTTATCCACATACCTAGGTGGATAAAATGTGTATATATTGTTAGTAAATTCCAAATTAGCTGAAAAATTAATGTGGAAAATGTGTACAATTTTATCCACAGGTCATATATCGAAATATGTTGTCGAAAAATTTTTATGAAAACTCCTCAAAGAGGTGAAAGAAATTGAAGCTATTTTTACCAAATGAATATGTGAAAAATGTATATCATGTTCAACCAGAAGATTTGAAAAAACGTGGAATTAAAGGTGTCATTACTGATTTAGATAACACGTTAATTGAATGGGATCGTCCAAATGCAACGCCACAACTTGAAGAATGGTTTTTGAAAATGAAAGAGCAAGGTATTCAAGTAACGGTCGTTTCAAATAATAATGAGCAACGTGTGAAAGACTTTGCTGATCCATTAGGTATTCCATTTATTCATAGTGCGCGTAAACCATTTGTTCGCGCGTTTAAGCGTGCGATACAAGAGATGCGTTTACAACCAGATGAAGTTGTAGTAATTGGAGATCAGTTACTAACGGATGTTTTAGGTGGAAACCGAGTGGGACTTCATACAATTTTAGTTGTACCGGTAGCACAAACCGACGGATTAGTAACGCGCTTTAATCGGAAAATTGAACGAAGAATTATGAGAAATATGAAGAAAAAAGGTTTAATTAACTGGGAGGAATAAAGTTTGACTGAAACAATTAAATGTATTGGTTGCGGTGTAGAAATTCAAACAGAAGATAAAAACGAAGTGGGATATGCTCCTACCTCATCTTTAGAGAAAGAACAAGTAATTTGTCAACGCTGTTTTCGCTTGAAACATTATAACGAAATTCAAGATGTATCATTAACAGATGATGACTTCCTACGCATTTTAAATGGAATTGGAAAATCGGATGCGTTAGTAGTTAAAATTGTAGATATTTTTGATTTTAATGGTAGCTGGTTACCTGGCCTACATCGTTTCGTGGGAAATAATAAAGTATTACTTGTTGGAAATAAAGCTGATTTAATTCCTAAGTCAGTAAAACATGATAAAGTAAAGCATTGGATGCGCTATAGTGCAAAGCAGCTAGGATTAAAGCCAGAAGATGTCTTTTTAATTAGTGCAGCAAAGGGACAAGGGATTGCTGAGTTGGCAGATGCTATTGAGTATTACCGCGGCGGAAAAGATGTTTACGTTGTTGGATGTACGAATGTAGGAAAATCAACATTTATTAATCGTATGATTAAAGAATTTAGTGATGAGACTGAAAATGTAATTACAACATCTCATTTCCCAGGAACAACACTTGATTTAATTGATATTCCGTTAGACGAAGAATCTTCTTTATATGATACGCCAGGTATTATTAACCACCATCAAATGGCTCATTATGTTGGAAAAGAAAGCTTAAAGCTTATTACACCAACAAAAGAAATTAAGCCAATGGTGTTCCAATTAAATGAAGAACAAACATTATTCTTCAGTGGATTGGCACGTTTTGATTATGTAAGTGGTGGTCGTCGTGCATTTACTTGTCACTTCTCGAATCGTTTAACAATCCATCGTACAAAGCTTGAGAAAGCAGATGAATTGTATAAAAATCATGCTGGGGATTTACTAAGCCCGCCAACACCAGAAGAATTAGAAAATATGCCAGAGTTAGTGAAATACGAATTTAATATTCGTGAACCAAAAACGGATGTTGTATTCTCTGGATTAGGATGGGTTACGGTAAACGAACCGGGAGCAAAAATTGTTGCACACGTACCAAAAGGAGTAAGTGTTTCGCTACGTAAATCTTTAATTTAATATGGAGAGGGATTTATGAAACAATTATATGGTGTAATCGGAAATCCAATTGGACATTCATTATCGCCTGTTATGCATAACGATGCATTTGAACACTTGAATATGGATGCCCATTATCATGCATTTCTTGTTAAAGAGGAAGTGCTAGGGGAAGCAGTAAGAGGTTTAAAAGCATTAGGTATTTCAGGATTTAATGTAACCACTCCGCACAAAGTTGCTATTATGGATTATTTGGATGAGATTGACCCGCTAGCAAAACAAATTGGTGCAGTAAATACAGTGGTTCATAAGGATGGGAAATTGATTGGCTACAATACAGATGGAATTGGTTTTGTCCGAGCGCTGCAGTCAATTAGTAGTGAACCACTTCAGGAGAAACGTATTTTATTGCTTGGCGCAGGTGGTGCTAGTCGAGCTATTTATTTTTCTCTTGCTGATGTAGGTGTGAAAGAGATTGATGTAGCTAATCGTACAGTAGATAAGGCGAAAGAACTTATTGCTGCATGTACAGCTACTGTTCATTCTGTTCCTTTATCTTTAGAAAAAGCAACAGAAGAACAAGGGAATTATGATATTATCATTCAGACGACAACAATAGGTATGCATCCACGCGTCGAATATACGCCATTACAAATTTCTTCGTTAAAAAAAGGGACGATTGTATCAGATATAATTTATAATCCATTTGAAACGAAAATTTTATGTGAGGCAAAAGAGCAAGGTGCGATGATTCAAAATGGTATTGATATGTTTGTTTATCAAGGTGCACTTGCATTTGAAATGTGGACAGGGCGTGTACCGAATATCGATAGAATGAAACAATTAGTTATAAGAAAGCTTGGAGGCTAACATATATGTTAACAGGAAAACAAAAAAGATTTTTACGTGCACAAGCACATCATTTAACACCAATTTTTCAAGTAGGAAAAGGCGGAGTAAATGAAAATATGATTAAACAAATCGCAGATACTTTAGAAGTTCGTGAACTATTTAAAGTAAGTGTGCTACAAAACTGTGAATTCGATCGTCGTGAAGTTGCAGAAGAACTTGCAAAAGGCGCACGTGCTGAAATCGTTCAAGTAATTGGAAGTACAATCGTTTTATACAAAGAATCTAGAGAAAATAAACAAATTAAACTTCCTCGATCAAAAGACTAGCATATGCTATTTTTTTATCGTTAGTGCGTAATGATGTAGAGAGCGAAACCAATTGAACTTTTATTAACAGTGAACTCTCTTCGGATAGGAATGAAGAGAGTTACTGTAGGTAAAAGGAAGGGGCGTTTCTTTTGAGAAAAATTGGCATCATTGGCGGTACATTTGATCCGCCACATTATGGGCATTTGCTAATTGCAAATGAAGTATATCATGCTTTGAATTTAGAAGAAGTATGGTTCTTACCGAACCAAATTCCACCGCATAAACAAGGACGGAATATTACAAGTGTAGAAAATCGCTTACAAATGTTAGAGCTTGCGACTGAGGCGGAGGAACATTTTTCTATTTGTTTAGAAGAGCTAAGCAGGAAGGGCCCATCTTATACGTATGACACTATGTTACAATTGACGAAGAAGTATCCGGATGTGCAGTTTCACTTTATTATTGGTGGAGATATGGTTGAGTATTTACCGAAGTGGTATAACATTGAAGCGTTACTCGATCTTGTGACGTTTGTTGGGGTTGCAAGACCTGGTTATACATTGCGTACGCCTTATCCTATCACCACTGTGGAAATTCCGGAGTTTGCAGTTTCTTCATCTTTATTGCGTGAGAGATATAAAGAGAAGCGAACATGTAAATATTTACTTCCTGAAAAAGTACAGGTGTATATCGAGAGGAATGGGTTGTATGAATCGTGAGAAAGCACTTCATATTGTCAAACAACAAATGCATGAAAAACGTTACATACACACAATTGGTGTAATGGAGACAGCAATTGAACTTGCTAAGTTATACGGTGTGGATGAAAAAAAGGCTGAAGTTGCAGCTATATTCCATGATTATGCGAAGTGTAGAGCGATTTCTGAGATGGAAGAGATTATTAAAAGTGAAGATTTGCCGAAAGATTTACTTTGTTATAACAAAGAGTTATGGCATGCGCCTGTTGGGGCATACTTAGTAGAAAAAGAAGTAGGCATTACGGATCATGAAATCCTGCAAGCTATTACATATCATACAAGTGGTCATGAGAAAATGACGATGTTAGATAAAGTAATTTATGTAGCTGATTACATTGAGCCTGGGCGAAAGTTTCCAGGGGTGGAGGAAGCTCGTAAACTCGCATATACGGATATAAATCAAGCTTTATTATTTGCGTTAAAGCGAACAATTCAATTTTTAATGGAAAAAAATCAAACGATTTATCCATTAACATTCCAAACATACAACGCAGTTATCAAGGAGGAAATTAGTAAATGAAAGATAAAGAGTTATTAGTATTAGCAGCAAAAGCAGCTGATGATAAGAGAGCAGAAGATATGGTTGTCCTAAATATGCAAGGTATTTCACCAATTGCAGATTATTTCATTATTTGTCACGGTAACTCAGATAAGCAAGTGCAAGCAATTGCGCGTGAAATTAAATCAAAAGCACATGAGTTCCAAATCGACGTACAACGTATGGAAGGTTTTGACGAAGCACGCTGGGTACTAGTTGACCTTGGAGATGTAGTTGCTCATGTATTCCATAAAGATGAGCGTAATCACTATAATTTAGAGCGTCTTTGGGGCGATGTGCCACGTGAGGATATTACAGACGAGCTAGACCAATGAAATACGAACAATTTGCATTGTTGTACGACGAACTAATGAATGATGTTCCTTATGATAAATGGGTGGAATTTACAGAGGAGAGTTTACAGCAAGCGGATATGAAAGAGGCGAAGATTCTTGATGTAGCATGCGGTACTGGTAATGTAACACTTCCGCTTGTACAAAAGGGTTACGATTTAATCGGTGTCGATCTTTCAGAAGAGATGTTAACGGTCGCTCAGCAAAAACTGGGCGGAGAAGGATACTTTATTCCTTTTTACCAACAAGACATGCGAGAGCTTGACGTTCCAGGTGAGTTTGACTGTGTAACGATCTTTTGTGATTCATTAAACTATGTATTGCAAGAAGATGGAGTGCAAGAAACATTTCGAAGAGTGTTTCACCATTTACGTCAAGATGGTTTGTTTTTATTTGATGTACATTCTTTATATAAAATACATCATGTATTTCAAAATGAAACATACACAGTGAATGGAGAAGAAATATCTCTTATTTGGAATTGCTTCCCTGGTGAAGAATCAAATAGTGTAGAACATGATTTAACATTCTTTGTTCAAGACCCAGAAGAAGATGTGTACCATCGTTTTGACGAATGTCACGTGCAACGTGCATATCAGGTCGAAGAGTTAACGAAATGGCTTGAAGAAGCTGGTTTTACCGTGCTTCGCGTCACTGGTGACTTTGAGCGACTTGAAGTTACAGAACAAACAGAGCGTATTTTCTTCATGGCGAAGAAAAACGGGTAAAACAAAAGCAACCGAGAAGGTTGCTTTTGTTTTGTAAAGAAGTTGTAATTTTAGTTCTAGCATAATAAGAAGATGATATACGTGAAGTGTGAAAATACTAGTTTAAGTGAAAGTGTAATGTAAAAAAGTAAGTATTTATAAAAAGGATTTGGAATGACGATGACGTATTTATTATGTGTGTTTATTGAATTGTTGATCGACGCATTTTAAATCTTCATCAAATTTCTCATGTGTCCGCTCAATTAATTTATGAAACATATCCCCAACATGTTCTTCTAAAACACGAATGCCTTCTCCTGTAACGCCGCCTTTAACACATACTTTTTCTTGTAAAGTAGGCAATGTGAAAATCTCTTTTTCAAGTAGTTTCCCCATTCCAACGACCATTTCACTTACTAAAGTAGTGGCTTCTTCATGTGTAATATTTGTTTTATCTACAGCAGCGTTAATGAAACATTGTAATAAATAACTAAAGAATGCAGGGCCGCAGCTTGCTATATCAGATGAAACGCGCGTTATATCTTCTTCTATCATAAGGGGAGTAGAAATGTTTTTGAATAGGCGAAATAGCTTTTGTTGCCACTCTTCAGAGCATTTACTTCCAAATGTAAATAGTGATGCACCAGACAGGGCGCGGTTTGTAATGCTTGGAATGATACGTGCAACGTGGCAAGGTACAAGTGTCTCTAATTGTGACGGAGATATTGGACTTGTGATAGAAACTAAGCACTTTTCATCAGAAAAATGTTCAGCGTATTTTTGTAGGATCGGGTATATATCTATCGGCTTTACACAAATAAAAATAAGATGTGATCGTTCGATTACCTCATCGATAGTTTTGGCTATATGAACAGAAGGGTATTTTTCCTTTATATGATATGCTTTGGCGGGCGTTCGATTAATGATTGTAAGGCACGAAGGTTTGACAGCACGGGTTTCTAAAAATGCGTCGATTAGTATATTCCCCATGTTCCCTGTCCCTATAATTCCTATGTTCAATGTTTCATCCCTCCTTCGTAACAGCTTTCTCCTAAACAATATGAATGATGTTATAAATTTATGATTAGAGGTGTAAAATGATGTGGGATTTTCCAAAGAAATGGTTAGGATTAGTAGCTATTATTGGAACTGTACTTTTTCTTCTTTTTTGGAAAACGAACCAGCATACAGAGCGAACGGTCATTGCAACGGATGTTCAAGCGAAAGAGCTAGAGAAGAAAAGTAAACCAAAAATATCGGATACAAAGCAGCAAAAAAAAATAATTGTAATTGATATGAAAGGGGCTGTTGTTAAAGAAGGGGTGTATGAAATGAAAGAAGGGGACCGGGTCAAGGATGCTATTGAAAAGGCCGGTGGTTTTTTACCCGAGGCAGATAGGAAGAAGGTGAATTTAGCACAAATGGTACAAGACCAAATGATCCTTTATGTACCGAATGAAAACGAACAAGTGCAAGAGGTAGCTGCTATTTCAAAGGGGGAGGGGAAAGTTCAAATAAATGTGGCTTCTAAAGAACAACTTGAAAAAATTACAGGCATTGGTTCTCGGAAAGCAGAAAATATTTTGAAATATCGAGAAGAACATGGTCCTTTTCAGAAAATAGAAGATTTGTTAGAGATTGATGGGATTGGTGTGAAGTCATTGGAAAAAATAAAAGATCAAATTATTATTCCGTAAAAGATTGACGAAGTTTTTCTTCATTCGCTACACTACAAGTAGACAAAAAAGTAGGTGAAAAATATGGAACGAATTTCATGGGATCAATATTTTATGACGCAAAGCCATCTGCTATCTTTACGTAGTACATGTACAAGGCTTGCAGTAGGAGCGACAATCGTTCGTGATAAACGAATTATTGCTGGTGGATATAATGGTTCAATTAAAGGTGGCGTACATTGTATAGATGATGGATGCTACGTTATTGATAATCATTGTGTTCGTACAATTCACGCAGAAATGAATGCTTTATTACAGTGTGCAAAATTCGGTGTGAAAACGGAGGAAGCGGAAATTTATGTTACGCATTTCCCTTGTTTACAATGCTGTAAGGCGATTATTCAAAGTGGTATTACAGCAGTTTATTATGCGCAGGATTATAAAAATCATCCATATGCCGTAGAGTTATTTGAAAAAGCGAATGTAACAGTGAAACACGTTCCGCTAGAATATAATATTGCAGCATTAGAGGATCAAAAGCGTCATATGGAGTTAAAAGAACTATTTGCATCTTTAGAAAAAGAAAACTTATCAATGGAAGAATTACAGCATGTATTCACGAAAGCAAAAATGATGCTATAAGGAGTGAGTATGAGTTGTATGGACAATGGGGCTATGTTGCAATCTCGTTTATCATAGGGATTGCAATTGCCTTTTCCACTTCAGTTTTATTGCTGACTTGTTGTCTCGTTTTGTATGTTTTCTATTGTTTATACCGTGCTTCGCTTAAAACCTTCTTTTTTTGTATGTTAGCGTGTTTTAGTGGCGCTATGTACACTACGTATATTCAAGGGCAAAACAAGCCTCTAGGAGGATCTTACGAAGTTACAAGGGGATTAATACAAAATACACCTCTTATTAACGGGGATCGCCTAACATTTCAAGTTGAAGATCAGAATAAAAATATAGTGCAGTTAAGTTACAAAATTAAATCGGCCTTGGAAAAGAAACAACTGCGACAATTACATGCAGGAGTATCATGTGTATTCGAAGGTGAGAGGAAAGAACCACCAATAGCTCGGAATTTTCATGGTTTTAATTATCGTGATTATTTGTATAAGCAAAATATTCATTTCATATTGGAGGCTACATATATTTCTGAATGCCAAAAAACATCGTTGTCACTCGTGCAATGGATTCTTCTTTTGAGACAGCAAGCAATCTCGGGCGTTACAGAAATGTTTCCAGCGCAATCAGGTGCTTTTATGAATGCATTAGTATTCGGTGATAGACAACAAATGACATTTGAAGTTGAAGAGCAATATCAGCAATTTGGTCTTGTACATTTGTTGGCGATTTCAGGATCGCATATCGTATTGTTAATGGTGATTGTGTATTTTATTTTGCTAAGAAGTGGTGTAACGAGGGAGGTAGCGACAGTATGTCTTATCTTTTGTATTCCTCTATATATGATTTTAGCAGGAGCATCACCGTCTGTTCTAAGAGCTTCTATAACAGGAGTGTTGATGTTGATTGCTTTCATATGTTCTATTCGTTTATCTAGCTTAGATGCTTTAAGCGTTACAGCTATATGTATGCTTATATTTGATCCGTATCTTGTTTTTAATATTGGCTTTCAGTTTTCGTTCGTTGGTAGTTTCGCCTTGCTTTTGTCAGCCCCGCTTTTACTAGATAGTAGTAATGGAGTAATCCGAAATTCCATTTATATTTCTTTTATTTCACAACTCGTTAGTACTCCGATTTTGTTATATCACTTCGGTTATTTTTCTCCATATAGTATTTTTCTTAATATCCTATACGTTCCGTTTTTATCTCTTATTGTATTGCCGGGTAGTATTATCGTTTTGGTATGTATACCAATCGTCCCGTTTCTTGCAAAAGGACTTGCGAATGTACTATCAATAGGTTTGAATCTTTCTAATGATTTTCTAAGTTATTGTGAAAATTTACCATTTATCCGCCTTGTTTTCGGGCAAACATCTATACTTCTTGTAGCTCTATATTACGCGAGTATTGTCAGTATATTGATGGTTTGGGAAAGGCGGGTGTCGAAGAAAATTATGTTCGTAGCTTCGGGTATATTTCTTTTTGTTTGTACATGTCATTATGTATATCCGTATTTTCGAGAAAGTGGGAGTGTTACATTTCTTGATGTTGGACAGGGAGACGCAATTTTAATTCGCCTCCCGTACGATAAAGAGATTTACCTCATTGATACCGGTGGCACAATGCGTGCAAATAAGGAAGAATGGCAACGGAAAAAGCATGAATTTTCTGTTGGAAATGATATTTTAATCCCTTATTTACAAAAGGAAGGGATTAAAACAATTGATAAATTAATTGTAACGCATGGAGATGCGGATCATATAGGTGCTGCGCAAGAGTTATTATCAAATATAACCGTAAAAGAAGTTGTATTTGGCCGAAAAGAACAAGATGCGGTATTAGAAAAATTATTAAAGAAACAGGCATTAGAAAAGGAAGTGAAAATAAGTGAAGTGGGGGAAGGAGAGAGTTGGAGCGTAAATGAAGCAGAATTTTTTGTGTTAGCTCCAACAGGAAAAGCAAGAAGTGAAAATAATGCTTCAATTGTAATATGGGCAAAATTAGGAGGGGCAACGTGGCTGTTTACAGGTGATTTAGAAGAAGAAGGAGAGAAATTTTTAATAGCTACGTATCCAGATTTACGGGCGGATGTTTTAAAGGTTGCTCATCATGGGAGTAATACGTCATCTATAGTGCCTTTTTTGAGCGCTGTACAGCCTGATGTAGCGATTATTTCTGTCGGTGAGCGTAATAGGTATGGGCATCCTCATAAGGAAGTGATAGAGCGTTTGGAGAAGATGGGGATTGAAATATGGCGTACGGATAAGCAAGGCGCTATTTCCTATGTTTTTAAAGTGGAACACGGAACCTTTCGTAGCAAAATCACATATGATGAAACACATGATAGATAAAAAAGAAGACTGCCAGTAAGCAGCAGTCTTTAAGAACCGATAAATTTAATAACAGTTGCAATGATGAAAAGTGTTGCGAAAAAACCAAATGAGACGATAAATCCTACCCCTGAATCAATAGCGTCATTGCGTTTACTTTGAACGTTCTGTTCAAAATCATTCATTTAGAATCCCTCCCCAACATTCCACTTTAGTATAAAATATTGTCAGAAAAAAATCTACAATTTCCATGTGAAGAGAAATCGAGCGTTTTTACTACTTTAGATCATTAAGGAACGCGAGTTTTTTGTTTCCAAGCATGTTAACAGTTGGCACTTATACTCGAATTTTTATTGTGAATAATAAAGGGAAGGTGATTACCGCACACCAATAAGAAACCCGGGGCTTATTGCGTGGCGTTTAATATAAATAAAGGAACGGGTCATAAAGCCTGTTCCTTTGTACTTGTAAAACGAAAGCTAGGGCATTAGTATAAATATATATTGCCAAGTTAGGGAGTAGGAAAAAGTATGAGTGATATACATAAAAAGATTAAAAAGAAGCAGTTTGCTCCAGTGTATTTACTGTATGGAACGGAAGCGTTTTTTATAAATGAAACGATAAAGCTTATTACAACAGAAGCGCTTGAAGAGGAAGATCGCGAGTTTAATGTTGTGACATATGATTTAGAAGAAGCGTATTTAGAAGATGTGGTTGAGGATGCACGTACACTTCCTTTTTTCGGGGAACGTAAAGTGATATTAATAAAATCACCACTATTTTTAACTTCACAAAAAGAAAAATTAGAGCAAAATATAAAAATTTTAGAAGAATATATTGGGGAGCCTTCTCCATTTTCTATTCTTGTTTTTGTTGCGCCTTACGAAAAACTTGATGAACGAAAAAAAATTACAAAACTATTAAAGAAAACAGCGGATGTAGTAGAAGCGAATGCGATGCAAGTGCAGGATGTTCAGAAGTGGATTGTTGCTCGGGCAGATGAAGTGCATGTGCATATAGATAATGCAGCTGTTAGTTTGTTGTTAGAGCTTGTGGGAAGTAATGTAACGATGTTGGCGAAGGAAATGGACAAGTTAACGTTATACGTCGGTATGGGCGGAGAGATTACACCGAAACTCGTTGGGGAGCTTGTGCCAAAATCGGTTGAACAAAATGTGTTTGCTTTGACAGAAAAAGTGGTAAAAAAAGATATCGCGGGTGCGATGCAAATTTTGGATGGATTATTTACGCAGCAAGAGGAACCAATTAAACTGCTTGCGTTATTAGTAAGTCAATTCCGCTTGCTCTATCAAGTGAAAGAGTTACAGCAACGTGGTTATGGACAAAATCAAATTGCGTCTCATATTGGTGTGCATCCATATCGTGTAAAGTTAGCGATGAATCAAACGAAGTTTTTCTCTTTTGAAGAATTAAAAAAAGTGATTATAGAATTAGCGGAAGCTGATTATAGTATGAAGACTGGAAAAATGGATAAGAAACTTGTACTTGAGTTTTTCTTAATGCGGTTAAATCATATGTGATGAAACAAAAAGTTCACGTGCTTAGCACGTGAACTTTTTGTATATAAAAAAACGATCCAAATGGATCGTTTTTTAAACGCCTTACGCGTTTACTTGTTTCGCTAAGCGAGATTTTTGACGAGCTGCAGCGTTTTGGTGGATAAGACCTTTACGAGCTGCTTTGTCAAGTTTTTTAGAAGCAGTTTTGAAAGCTTCTTTAGCATTTTCAAGATCGTTATTAGTAACTAAAGCTTCTACAGTTTTAACAGCAGAACGCATGTCAGACTTGATAGAAGCGTTATGTGAACGACGCTCTTCGCTAAGTTTAGCGCGTTTGATAGCAGATTTGATGTTTGCCATACTTTTCACCTCCCTGGTGCAATCGAATGACTCGATTCTTAACATAGAACAAGTGATATTCTATCAAACGGTGAAGAGAATTGCAATAGTATATCAATGAAATTTCACGTAAAGGAAAGAATGACCTTATATAACTTTGGGAAATCTAACGATATTTACTATGAATTACGGAGGAGATACGATGAAAGAACCATTAGATTTAAGTAAATATAGTGTTAGAACGGACCTTGCTGTCGAGGCACATGAAATGCTGCAAGAGAGTCAAGAAGAGCAAAAAGGGATACAAGGAGTTATTGTCAAAGAGAGGGAAGAAGAAGGTATTACCATTACAAAAGTAACGATTGATGAAATTGCCTCTGAATCGATGGGTAAAAAACCTGGGAGTTATTTAACGCTTGAAGTACAAGGCATACGTCAACAAGATACGGAACTGCAACAAAAAGTAGAGCGCATTTTTGCAAAAGAATTTTCTTATTTCTTAGAAGAGGTTGGCGTTACGAAAGAAGCGAGTTGTTTAATTGTTGGTCTTGGGAATTGGAATGTAACGCCAGATGCGCTTGGACCAATCGTTGTAGAAAATGTATTGGTAACGAGACATTTGTTTCAATTGCAGCCTGAAAGTGTAGAAGAAGGGTTTAGGCCTGTTAGTGCAATTCGGCCGGGGGTAATGGGAATTACAGGAATCGAAACGAGCGATGTCATTTATGGAATCATTGAGAAGACGAAGCCAGACTTTGTCATTGCAATTGATGCATTAGCTGCCCGCTCTATTGAACGAGTAAATAGTACGATACAAATTTCTGATACGGGAATTCATCCTGGATCGGGTGTTGGGAATAAGCGTAAGGAACTTAGTAAAGAAACATTGGGTATTCCTGTTATCGCGATTGGTGTTCCGACTGTGGTTGATGCAGTTTCGATTACAAGCGATACAATTGATTTTATTTTGAAACATTTTGGAAGGGAGATGAAAGAAGGAAACAAACCTTCCCGTTCTTTGTTACCAGCCGGTTTTACATTTGGAGAAAAGAAAAAATTAACAGAAGAAGATATGCCGGATGAAAAGAGTCGGAATATGTTTTTAGGTGCTGTAGGTACACTGGAAGATGAAGAGAAGAGAAAATTAATTTATGAAGTGTTATCTCCTCTTGGTCATAATTTAATGGTGACTCCGAAAGAAGTGGATGCTTTCATAGAGGATATGGCGAATGTAATAGCGAGTGGTTTAAATGCAGCCTTGCATCATCAAATTGACCAAGATAATACAGGAGCATATACACATTGATGGGAAGAGACGATAATCGTTTAAGCCGTTTTTCGCTTTTATGTATATGTAGTGCGGCCTTATGTTTACTTATGATAATAGCAGGGGTGGCACTTGCTAATCATGGTTTGAAAAGTATGAAAGGTTATCAGCAAATGTCGTATGAACAAATCGCTCATATGACAGGAACAGAGGGTGCGGGTGCTGAATCAGAAATTTTGGGAAGTTCGTTTTCCGTTGCTGAAAAACAAAAACAATTAGAAAGCTTAAAAAGCTTTAATGTTGTAGAAGGAATTGGTATGGCAATAGCAAGTGCTACTTATGAAGTAACAAAGTTCGGAACGGATATAGTTGTTGGGAAAGTGAGAGAGATTTTTAGTTAAGGGTAGCAGGAAGAACGGTTGTCTTACCATTTTGTACGACAGCCGTTTTTAGATTTGAAAAAAGTTTGTCTCTTATGGTTTGTTCGCATAAGATATAGATAGAATGATTTGTATTGTAAGCAGCACGAGTTTTCATTGAATCTTTGCTGCTCTATTGATATAATCAGTGCTAGTGTATATTGGCGAGACTATTAGGAGTTGAGAACATAGATGAACAAAGAAGAAAGAGCAAAAAGACAGTCCAAAATCCGTAATTTCTCTATCATTGCTCATATTGACCACGGAAAATCAACGTTAGCAGACCGTATTTTAGAGAAAACAAACGCGTTAACACAACGTGAAATGAAAGCTCAATTGCTTGACTCTATGGATTTAGAGCGTGAGCGCGGTATTACAATTAAATTAAATGCAGTACAACTAACGTATAAAGCGAAAGACGGTGAAGAGTATATTCTTCACTTAATCGATACTCCAGGACACGTCGACTTTACGTACGAAGTATCTCGTAGTTTAGCGGCTTGTGAAGGTGCGATTCTTGTTGTGGATGCAGCACAAGGGATTGAGGCGCAAACATTAGCGAACGTATATTTAGCGCTTGATAATAATTTAGAAATATTACCAGTTATTAATAAGATCGACTTACCAAGTGCGGACCCAGAACGTGTACGTCAAGAGGTAGAAGATGTAATTGGTTTAGATGCATCGGAAGCTGTACTTGCTTCAGCGAAAGCTGGTATTGGTATTGAAGATATTTTAGAACAAATCGTTGAAAAGGTACCAGCTCCAACAGGGGATTCAGAAGAGCCTTTACAATGTATGATTTTCGATTCTTTATATGACCCGTACCGCGGTGTAATTGCATATATCCGTGTTGTAAATGGAACGGTAAAAGTTGGCGATAAAGTACGTATGATGGCAACTGGAAAAGAATTTGAAGTAACAGAAGTAGGTGTGTTTACACCGAAAACAACGCAACGTGACGAGTTAACAGTAGGTGATGTAGGTTTCTTAGCAGCATCTATTAAAAACGTAGGTGATACACGCGTAGGTGATACAATCACACATGCAAAACGTCCGGCTGCAGAGGCGTTAGCAGGTTATCGTAAATTAAACCCGATGGTATTCTGTGGTTTATATCCAATCGATTCTGCACGTTACAACGACTTACGTGATGCGTTAGAAAAATTAGAGTTAAACGATTCTGCTCTTGAGTTTGAACCAGAAACATCTCAAGCGCTAGGATTTGGTTTCCGTTGTGGTTTCTTAGGACTTCTTCACATGGAAATCATTCAAGAACGTATTGAACGTGAATTTAAAATCGATTTAATTACAACAGCACCAAGTGTTATTTATAAAGTTTATTTAACGAACGGTGAAGATGTTATTGTTGATAATCCATCTAATATGCCGGATCCACAATCTATTGATCGTGTAGAAGAGCCGTTTGTGAAGGCTTCAATTATGGTTCCGAATGACTATGTTGGAGCTGTAATGGAAATTTGCCAAGGTAAACGTGGAACGTTTATTGATATGCAATATTTAGATGAAACACGTGTTACACTAACATACGAAATCCCGTTATCAGAAATCGTATATGACTTCTTCGATCAGTTGAAATCAAATACGAAAGGATATGCATCGTTTGACTACGAGTTAATTGGTTACAAACCATCGAAACTTGTGAAAATGGATATTCTTTTAAATAACGAACAAGTCGATGCGCTATCATTTATCGTACACCGTGATTCAGCGTATGATCGTGGTAAAGTAATCGTAGAGAAATTAAAAGAATTAATTCCAAGACAACAGTTCGAAGTACCAATTCAGGCGACTATCGGAAACAAGGTTGTAGCACGTTCTACAATTAAGGCGATGCGTAAAAACGTACTTGCGAAATGTTACGGTGGTGACATTTCTCGTAAGCGTAAACTTCTTGATAAGCAAAAAGAAGGTAAAAAACGTATGAAGTCTGTTGGTTCTGTAGAAGTACCGCAAGAAGCATTCATGGCTGTACTGAAAATGGATGACAACTAATAATGGATTGTTATTTCATGCGGATTGGGATAAAAAAGAAGTCGTTTATACGGCTTCTTTTTTATGTATAATTACTTTTTAGACAACGTAGCTTCTCTCATTTACAATAGTGAGGTGGCTATATTTATGAATGATTGATATAGAGTTAGGAGACTATTAATGTCCGAAAATATTCGAAAAGATATTCACGAAAAAATACAAAATGGCAATTTTAATTGTGAAAAGGAATTGACGCTTTCTATTATTAGCGGGAAGTGGAAAGTTGTGATACTGTGGCATCTTGGTGTGGAAGGGCCTCATCGTTTTAGTGAATTACAACGATTATTCCCAAGCATTTCTCATAAAGTTTTGTCGAACCAATTAAAAGAGTTAATGGAAGATGGGATTGTTGACCGAACGGTATACCCAGAAATTCCTCCGCGAGTAGAGTATTATATGACGGAATTAGGCATGTCGCTTTTACCGATCGTTGAAATGATGTATGATTGGGGAAAAATGCGAATGGAACAAATTCGTAATACGTTAGAGAAGTGAAGATTCCTCCGGAGTGCGGAGGTTTTCTTTTTAGAAAGGTAGGAGTTATATTTGGTTCAAGCTGCATATATTCATATTCCATTTTGTCAGCATATTTGTCACTATTGTGATTTTAATAAAGTGTTTATTGAACGCCAACCGGTCGATCAATATTTAGAGTATTTAGAGAAAGAAATAATAAATACAGTTCAAAAAGTACCGTTTGATAGTATGAAAACGATTTTTGTTGGTGGAGGAACTCCGACAGCGTTAAATATGGAACAGACAAAAAAGTTACTAGATATTATAAACCGTCGCTTACGTCCGTTTGCCCCAAATTGTGAATTAACATTTGAAGCGAATCCAGGTGATTTACCAAAAGAGAAGTTAAATGTATTGCTAGAAGGTGGAGTGAACCGAATTAGTTTTGGTGTGCAAACATTTCGGGATGAGTTGCTTGAGAAAATTGGGCGTAAGCATACGAGGGAAGATGCATTTGTAGCAATTAGAGAAGCGCAGGAAGTGGGCTTTAAAAATATAAATGTAGATATTATTTATGCTCTGCCAGGGCAGACGATAGAAGATGTAAAAGAAACATTAGACATTGCTTTTACGCTTGGTGTACAACATTTCTCAGCATATTCATTAATTGTGGAACCGAAAACTGTGTTTTATAACTTAATGAATAAAGGGAAATTAAGACTTCCAGGTGAAGATCATGAAGCGAAAATGTATGAAATGGTAATGGATGAAATGGAGAAACACGGCTATAGCCAGTATGAAATTAGCAATTTCTCAAAAGGTGATAATGAAAGTAGACACAATCTCACATACTGGAATAATGAGGAGTATTATGGATTTGGAGCTGGAGCGCATAGTTATGTAAATGGAGAACGTATCCAAAATGTAGGGCCGCTCAAGCAATATTTCAATGAAATCGATGAAACTGGATTTCCATATTTAGATGTTCACGCGGTGACGGAGAAAGAAAGAATGGAAGAAGAGTTATTCTTAGGACTTCGAAAAACACAAGGTGTATCTAAAATATTGTTTCAAAAGAAATTTAATATGGAGATGAATCAAGTTTTCGCGAAGCAGTTGCAAAAAAATCAAGAACAAGGATTGCTTGAAGAGAAAGATGGATATGTTCGTTTAACGCGAAAAGGAAAATTATTAGGGAATGAAGTATTCCAATCATTTTTGATTGACTAATTAAATGTTCCATAAACGTGAAAAAGTTTCATTATTTCGTGACGTTTCCGTTGACAATTCAATGTCAATTTTGGTAAGTTATTAATAGATTTAGCACTCGAAGACAAAGAGTGCTAACAGAGGTGATGATGAGATGCTTACGGAACGTCAGCTCTTAATTTTACAAACAATTATTGATGACTTTATTGGATCAGCGCAACCTGTTGGGTCGAGGACGTTGGCTAAGAAAGATGAAATTACGTTTAGTTCAGCTACTATTCGAAATGAAATGGCTGATTTAGAGGAACTAGGATTTATTGAGAAAACGCATAGTTCTTCAGGACGTGTTCCTTCTGAAAAAGGATATCGTTTTTATGTAGACCATCTTTTAGCGCCGCAAAACTTACCGAACGATGAAATTGTACAAATTAAAGATTTATTTGCTGAAAGAATTTTTGAAGCGGAAAAGATTGCACAGCAATCGGCTCAAATTTTATCAGAGCTTACGAATTATACGGCCATTGTTCTTGGACCTAAGTTAAGCACAAATAAACTTAAAAACGTACAAATTGTACCGCTTGATCGTCAAACTGCAGTCGCTATTATTGTAACGGATACAGGGCATGTACAAAGCAAAACGATTACCGTTCCGGAATCTGTTGATTTATCAGATTTAGAAAAAATGGTTAATATTTTAAATGAAAAGCTGTCGGGTGTACCAATGGCAGAACTGCATAACAAAATCTTTAAAGAGATTGTTACAGTTTTACGTGGATATGTTCATAATTACGATAGTGCAATAAAAATGTTAGATGGTACATTTCAAGTTCCTTTATCGGAAAAGATATACTTTGGAGGCAAAGCAAATATGCTTTCGCAACCAGAGTTCCATGACATTCACAAAGTAAGATCCTTGCTGACGATGATTGATAATGAAGCCGAGTTTTATGACATTTTGCGTCATAAACAAGTAGGTATTCAAGTGAACATTGGTAGGGAAAACTCTGCGACGGCCATGGAAGATTGTAGTTTAATTTCTGCAACATATTCGATTGGAGAAGAACAGCTTGGAACAATTGCTATTTTAGGTCCGACAAGAATGCAATACTCTCGGGTAATTAGTTTGTTACAGTTATTTACGAGACAATTTACTGATGGACTTAAAAAGTAAATGAGAGTAATACATTCGCTCAAGTAATGAAATTTTCATTGCTGTGTGTAATATATAATGCTTAAGGAATTGTGTTCAGCATAATACCTAATACCTTTTAAGGAGGTGAATATTGTGGAAGAGCGTAACGAACAAGTGGTAGAAGAAGTAAAAGAAGCGCAAGTTGAAGAAGCTGTCACGACAGAAAACAGTGAAAAAACTGTAGAAGAAAAAAGTGAGGCTGCTCTTTTACAAGAAAAAGTAGATGAGTTACAAGCGAAGCTAACGGAAACGGAAGGTCGCACATTACGTCTACAAGCTGATTTTGAAAATTATAAGCGTCGTGTCCAAATGGATAAACAGGCTGCTGAAAAATATAGAGCACAAAGTCTAGTTTCAGATATTTTGCCAGCTCTTGATAATTTTGAAAGAGCGATGCAAGTGGAAGCAACTGATGAGCAAACGAAATCCTTGTTACAAGGTATGGAAATGGTGCATCGTCAATTGCTAGAAGCGTTGACTAAAGAAGGCGTTGAAGCGATTGAAGCTGTTGGTAAACAGTTTGATCCTAATGAACACCAAGCTATTATGCAAGTGGAAGATAGTGAATTTGAATCAAACGCGGTAGTTGAAGAATTCCAAAAAGGTTATAAACTAAAAGACCGTGTGATTCGCCCATCAATGGTAAAAGTAAATCAATAATTTACATAAAAGTAGGAGGATTCGCCATGAGTAAAATTATCGGTATTGACTTAGGTACAACAAACTCTTGTGTAGCTGTTATGGAAGGTGGAGAACCAAAGGTTATCCCAAATCCAGAAGGAAACCGTACAACACCTTCTGTTGTAGCTTTCAAAAATGAAGAGCGTCAAGTTGGGGAAGTTGCAAAGCGTCAAGCAATTACAAACCCAAATACAATCATGTCTGTTAAACGTCATATGGGTACAGACTACAAAGTAGAAGTTGAAGGTAAAGATTATACACCTCAAGAAATTTCTGCAATCATTTTACAAAACTTAAAAGCTTCTGCTGAAGCATACTTAGGTGAAACAGTAACGAAAGCTGTTATTACAGTACCTGCATACTTCAACGATGCAGAACGTCAAGCAACAAAAGATGCTGGTCGTATCGCTGGTTTAGAAGTTGAGCGTATCATTAACGAACCAACAGCAGCAGCGCTTGCTTACGGTTTAGAAAAACAAGATGAAGAGCAAAAAATCTTAGTATATGACTTAGGTGGCGGTACATTTGACGTATCTATTCTTGAGTTAGCAGATGGAACATTCGAAGTTATTTCAACTGCTGGTGACAACCGTCTTGGTGGAGATGACTTTGACCAAGTTATTATTGACCACTTAGTAGCTGAGTTCAAAAAAGAAAATAACATTGATTTAAGCCAAGATAAAATGGCACTTCAACGTTTGAAAGATGCAGCTGAAAAAGCGAAAAAAGATCTTTCTGGCGTAACACAAACACAAATTTCATTACCATTCATTAGTGCTGGAGCTGCTGGTCCATTACACTTAGAATTAACGTTAACAAGAGCGAAATTCGAAGAGATTTCAGCAGGTCTTGTTGAAAGAACGTTAGAGCCAACTCGTCGTGCATTAAAAGACGCTGGTTTTGCTCCAAGCGAATTAGATAAAGTTATCCTTGTTGGTGGATCTACTCGTATCCCAGCTGTACAAGAAGCTATTAAACGTGAAACTGGTAAAGAACCATATAAAGGTGTAAACCCTGATGAAGTTGTAGCATTAGGTGCTGCAGTTCAAGGTGGCGTACTTACTGGTGATGTAGAAGGCGTACTATTATTAGACGTAACTCCACTTTCTTTAGGTATTGAAACTATGGGTGGTGTGTTCACGAAATTAATCGAGCGTAACACTACAATTCCAACAAGTAAGTCACAAGTATTCTCAACAGCTGCTGATAACCAACCGGCAGTAGACATTCACGTATTACAAGGTGAGCGTCCAATGTCAGCTGACAACAAAACATTAGGTCGTTTCCAATTAACAGACCTTCCACCAGCACCACGTGGTATTCCACAAATCGAAGTAACATTCGATATTGATGCGAACGGTATCGTTAACGTACGTGCAAAAGACTTAGGAACAAGCAAAGAGCAAACTATTACAATCCAATCTTCTTCAGGTCTTTCTGATGAAGAAGTAGATCGTATGGTACAAGAAGCGGAAGCAAATGCTGACGCTGACCAAAAACGTAAGGAAGAAGTTGAACTTCGTAACGAAGCTGACCAACTTGTATTCCAAACGGATAAAGTTGTAAAAGATTTAGAAGGTAAAGTGGATGCGGCTGAAGTTGCAAAAGCAACAGAAGCGAAAGAAGCATTACAAGCTGCGATCGAGAAGAACGAGCTTGAGGAAATCCGTGCGAAAAAAGACGCTTTACAAGAAATCGTACAACAATTAACTGTTAAATTATACGAGCAAGCTCAAGCAGCTGCAGGGCAAGCAGAAGGTGCACAAGGAGCACAAGATGCTGGCGCGAAGAAAGACAATGTAGTAGACGCTGAGTTCGAAGAAGTAAAAGAAGATAAGTAATATAAATAAGTAAGATGACAAAAAGTCAAAGTCAAGCGTGCCTTGACTTTGGCTTTTTTCACGAATGAAAAGAAAAGTGTGAGGTTCTTAAATTTTTTACTTTGCATACTGTAAGTGAGGAAACTTTGTTGCAAAGCACTTTCTTTCGGTGTTAAAATTACGTTTATGTGAAAGATTCGGGGGTTGTAAATTTATGAGTAAACGAGACTATTATGAGGTCCTTGGACTTAGCCAGGGTGCTTCAAAAGATGAAATAAAAAAAGCGTATCGTCGTTTGGCTAAAAAATACCATCCAGACGTAAGTAAAGAAGAAAATGCAATTGAAAAGTTTAAAGAAGTACAAGAAGCATACGAAGTATTAAGCGACGATCAAAAGCGCGCGCAATATGATCAATTTGGTCATGCTGGTGCAAATCAAGGTTTCGGTGGCTTTGGCGGCGGAGGAGACTTCGGCGGTGGCTTCGGTTTCGAAGATATCTTTAGTTCGTTCTTTGGCGGCGGTGGCGGTAGACGTCGTGATCCAAATGCTCCGCGTCAAGGTGCTGACTTACAATATCAAGTTACTTTAGAGTTTGAGGAAGCTATTTTTGGTAAAGAATTAAATGTTGAGATTCCAGTAGAAGATCCATGTGATACTTGTAAAGGTAGCGGAGCGAAACCAGGAACTTCAAAAGAAACATGTAAACATTGTTCAGGATCAGGGCAAGTAAGTGTAGAACAAAATACACCATTTGGTCGTATCGTAAACCGTCAAGCTTGTGGTCATTGTTCAGGAACTGGTCAAATGATTAAAGAAAAATGTACGACATGTCACGGTTCTGGTAAAGTACGTAAACGTAAAAAAATCAATGTTAAAATTCCAGCAGGTATTGATAATGGTCAACAAATTCGTGTATCTGGAAAAGGTGAAGCGGGCGTAAATGGCGGACCGGCAGGAGATTTATATGTTGTTGTTCATGTGAGAAATCATGAATTCTTTGAGCGTGAAGGAGATCACATTATTTGTGAAATGCCATTAACATTTGCGCAAATGGCACTTGGTGCTGAAGTGGAAGTTCCTACTGTTCATGGGAAAGTGAAGCTAAAAATTCCAGCAGGAACACAAACAGGAACAGAATTCCGCTTAAAAGGAAAAGGTGCTCCGAACGTACGTGGATACGGTCAAGGAGATCAATATGTAGTCGTTCGTGTTGTTGTACCGACGAAATTAACTTCACATCAAAAAGAGTTATTACGTGAATTTGCGGGACAAGAAGAGCAGGATGATAGTTTATTTGGAAAGCTTAAACGTGCTTTCAAAGGGGAATAATGGAAATGAAAAATGGAGTTGGTAAATTGTGAAATGGTCAGAAGTTAGTATTCATACAACAGAAGAAGCAGTAGAAGCTGTCTCTCATATTTTACATGAAGCTGGTGCTAGTGGAGTTGCGATTGAGGATCCAGCGGAGTTGACGAAAGAGCGCGAGCAACAATATGGTGAAATTTATGCATTGAACCCAGATGAATATCCGGCGGAAGGTGTATTAATAAAAGCATATTTCCCACAAACGGATTCTTTACAGGAAACGATTGCGGGTGTAAAATCATCTATTGATATGCTTCCATCTTACGACATCGAAATTGGTACTGGAAATATTACCGTTAACGAAGTCAATGAAGAAGATTGGGCTACTGCTTGGAAAAAATATTACCATCCAGTACAAATTTCTGATACATTCACAATTGTGCCGACGTGGGAAGAATATACACCAGCTTCTCCGGAAGAAAAAATTATTGAATTAGATCCAGGTATGGCGTTTGGGACAGGAACTCATCCGACAACAACGATGTGTATTCGTGCTTTAGAAAAAACAGTTCAGCCAGGTGATACTGTCATTGATGTAGGAACAGGTTCTGGTGTACTTAGTATTGCAGCGGCAAAATTAGGTGCCTCTTCTGTTCAAGCGTATGATTTAGATCCGGTTGCAGTGGAAAGTGCAGAAATGAATGTACGTTTAAATAAAACAGATGATATCGTGTCTGTTGGGCAAAATAGTCTTTTAGAAGGTATTGAAGGTCCTGTTGATTTAATCGTAGCTAACTTATTAGCAGAAATTATTCTTTTATTCCCTGAGGATGCAGCAAGAGTTGTGAAGTCGGGCGGATTATTTATTACATCGGGCATTATTGCAGCGAAGGAAAAGATAATTTCTGAAGCGCTAGAAAAAGCTGGATTTACAATTGAAGAAGTATTACGAATGGAAGATTGGGTAGCAATTATTGCACGAAATGCGTAATATAGATTTTAGTTTATAATGAAAAGGGGAGTCTCTCACTATAAGGTGAGGGACTTGCCGTTTGTTATATGAAAAAATGATAACGTTTCGTTCTTTTCGTAAGTGTTGACTTACGAAAGGAACGAAACTCTACTAAGGTGATTATATGCAACGTTATTTTGTAGAAGAGAAATATGTAAATGAGACAAGTATTCGCATTGTAGGTGATGACGTACATCATATCGCAAGAGTGATGCGTATGTCAGCTGGTGATCACATTTATTGCTGTGTAAACGGAAAAACAGCAGTATGTTCAATTGATGAAATTACCAGTGAATTTATTAATACGGCTATTGTAGAATGGGTAGAGGCGTCAAGTGAACTTCCTGTTTTCGTGACGATTGCAAGTGGACTGCCAAAAGGAGACAAGCTAGAGTTAATTTTCCAAAAAGGAACTGAGCTTGGGGCGGCCGCATTTTTACCATTTCAAGCATCTCGCTCTATTGTAAAATGGGATGCGAAAAAAGCTGATAAAAAAGTTGAGCGTTTAAGAAAAATTGTGAAAGAAGCTGCGGAACAATCGCATAGAAGCGAAATTCCAGAAGTGCATGCTCCGGCATCATTTAAGCAATTGCTTTCAATGAGCAGTGAGTATGATGTATGTCTTGTTGCGTACGAAGAGGAAGCGAAACAAGGTGAGAAATCCAATTTTGCTAAAGCTTTAACGACGATGAAACCAGGCCAAAAACTATTGATTGTATTTGGACCAGAAGGTGGTTTAGCGGAGGAAGAGATTACTACGCTTCGTGAACATAAATTTGTACCATGTAGTTTAGGACCAAGAATTTTAAGAACAGAAACGGCGCCGTTATATGCGTTAAGTGCTGCTTCGTATCATTTTGAATTGATGGGGTGATGATCAATGTCAACTGTTGCGTTCCATACGTTAGGTTGTAAAGTAAACCACTATGAAACAGAGGCCATTTGGCAATTGTTTAAACAAGGTGGATATGAAAGAACTGAATATGAAAAGAAAGCTGATGTATATGTTATTAATACGTGTACAGTAACGAATACGGGGGATAAGAAAAGCCGTCAAGTTATTAGACGTGCTGTTCGTCAAAATCCGGATGCGGTTATTTGTGTAACGGGATGTTATGCACAAACATCTCCAGCGGAAATTATGGCGATTCCAGGTGTAGATATTGTAGTTGGTACACAGGATCGTGAAAAGATGTTAGGATACATTGAAGAATTCCGCAAAGAGCGTCAACCAATTAATGCGGTCCGCAACATTATGAAAACACGTGTATACGAAGAACTGGATGTACCTTATTTCACGGATCGTACACGTGCATCTTTAAAAATACAAGAAGGTTGTAATAATTTCTGTACATTCTGTATTATTCCTTGGGCACGTGGTTTAATGCGTTCTCGTGATGGAAAAGAAGTTATTAAACAAGCGCAGCAACTAGTAGATGCAGGTTATAAAGAAATCGTATTAACAGGTATTCATACAGGTGGGTACGGTGAAGATATTAAAGATTATAACTTAGCTGGATTACTTCGTGATATGGAAGCGGAAGTAGGCGGATTAAAACGTCTTCGTATTTCTTCTATTGAAGCGAGTCAGATTTCAGATGAAGTAATTGAAGTGTTAGATAAGTCTGAAGTAGTTGTACGTCACTTGCACATTCCATTGCAATCTGGATCTAATACTGTATTAAAGCGTATGCGTCGTAAGTATACGATGGAATTTTTCCAAGAGCGTTTAGATCGATTGAAAGAAGCGTTACCAGGCCTTGCGATTACATCGGATGTAATTGTTGGTTTCCCAGGTGAAACAGAAGAAGAATTCATGGAAACATACAATTTCATTAAAGAGAATCGCTTCTCTGAGTTACACGTATTCCCTTACTCAAAGCGTACAGGAACACCTGCAGCGCGTATGGAAGATCAAGTTCCTGAAGATGTGAAGAATGATCGTGTTCATCGTTTAATTGAACTATCTAACCAATTAGCGAAAGAGTATGCGTCACAGTTTGAAGGGGAAGTGCTTGAAATCATTCCGGAAGAGCAATTTAAAGAGGGCGACCGTAAAGGGTTATATGTAGGCTATACGGATAACTACTTAAAAATTGTATTTGAAGGATCAGAAGAATTAATTGGTAAGCTAGTGAAAGTGAAAATTACGAAAGCTGGTTATCCATATAACGAAGCGCAATTTGTTCGTGTTCTTGAAGATGATGTAAAAAAAGAATCAGCAAGCGCATAAAATGAAACTTTAATGAGTAGGGTTTTTGTTCCTCCCCACTAATTATCAGCCGGATTTCTACCTAAGTTCTTTGCTTGTGCTGAATCTTGAGATGGGGGTCTTACTGCCCGGCAAATAGCGGGATAAAAAAAGCATGCAAACGGAAACGATTTGCATGCTTTCTTTTTTTCGTGAAGAAGTTAAGTACTGAAAAAGGCAGGTACGTCGAATGAGTAGTTGTTTCGTACATTCCTGCATTAAAAAAGATGTAATGATAAAAATATAGTTGTCTTCAGGGGAAAAGGATAATAGCTATCTACGTAGCTTTTGAACAGGAAAGGGCATCTATTCTTCTTTTATTCTGCCAAATAGTTGACCTGAAGTGATAAAATGTATTATAATCGTAAAAGACATGCTGAAGAAGGGTTTCTTTTTGCATGCTGAAATTAGTATGTAAGTGTGATGTTTCGGAGGGAGGGAAAGAGAATGTCAAAAACAGTCGTTCGTAAAAACGAGTCTTTGGAGGATGCACTTCGCCGTTTTAAAAGATCGGTTTCTAAAACTGGTACACTTGCTGAAGCAAGAAAGCGCGAGTTTTATGAAAAACCAAGTGTAAAACGTAAGAAGAAATCTGAAGCGGCAAGAAAGCGTAAATTCTAAGAGAGGGTGTAAGTGATGAGTCTTCTCGGTCGTTTAAACGATGATATGAAACAAGCGATGAAGAATAAACAAAAAGAAAAATTAACCGTTATTCGTATGGTTAAGGCTGCTTTACAAAATGAAGGTATTAAACTGCAACATACTCTTACTGAAGAAGAGGAATTAACAGTTTTAGCTCGTGAAGTAAAACAGTATAAGGACTCCCTCCTTGAATTTAAAAAAGCTGGTCGTGAAGACCTTGTTAATAAACTGCAAAGTGAAATTCAGATTTTAAGCGCATATTTGCCGGAGCAATTAACAGAAGAAGAACTAGCGAATGTAATTAAGCAAGTTATTTCTGAAGTTGGTGCAACTTCTAAAGCAGATATGGGTAAGGTGATGACTGCTGTTATGCCGAAAGTAAAAGGTAAAACAGACGGATCACTTGTGAATAAGTTGGTTATCCAGCTATTAGCATAAAAAAACGTCTCATTTCGTATGAGACGTTTTTTTATGCTTTTTTTCAGTTTGGACGTGATATTACAAGCTCTTTTTTCATACATATGGGATGAGAGGGGGTCTTTTGAGATGAAAAAATTAGAACAAATGAAGAATTGGTTAACAAAGCAAATAGACCTGCCAGTGGATGTGCTAATGGATCTACCTCGGATCACGCTTGTTGGGCAAGTGCATATCTATATAGAGAATCATCGGGGTTTATTAGTGTTTTCAGATAAAGAAGTAAGATTGTTATTAAAGCACGGTCAATTATTAATTAAAGGGCAATCCTTTATTATTAAAACAATCCTTCCAGAAGAACTTTTGCTTGAAGGAATAATTGAGCAAGTGACGTTTTTAGAAAACGAAAAAAAAGAGGAGTGAGGGAAACTTCCATATGTGAAGTTTTTCTTCGTTATTTTCGTGATTTGACCTTACTATTCAGTTTATCTCGCTATTTATGGGTGGTAGAACTCTTTATTTTATTTTCGTACGAGCTATTTTGCTAATTAAAGTGAAAAAAGTAGTGTGTATACTTTTGGAAAGGTAGTGGAGATAGTAGATGAAAAATAAATGGTTTATAAAATGGCTTGGATATGTAAAAGTACGAATTGAAGGTAGAGGAGCGGAACGGTTCGTTAACGAATGTGTACGTAGAAAATTATTAGTTTGGGATGTTAAGAAGATTGCTGATGAAACGTTAGTTTTTTGTATGTTATTACGAGATGTGAAGAAAATAAAACCAATTTATAGAAAAAATGAATGTAAACTATATTTTATTGGGCGTTACGGTTTTCCTTTTTTGAATAAACGTTTAATTAAAAATAGTGGATTCTTAATTGGTTTTTTAATTTTCTTTTTTGGCATGATTGCATTATCCAATATGGTTTGGAAAATTGAAATTACAGGAGCGAAACCTGAAACAGAATATATATTGATGAAAGAATTGGACAAAATGGGTATTAAAAAAGGAAAATTACAATTCCAAATGCCTAATGTAGAAGATGTACAACGTCATTTGACAGACAATATTAATGCGATTACTTGGGCGGGATTAGAAATAAGAGGAACGACGTACCATTTTAAAATTGTTGAAAAAAACGAGCCGAAAAAAGAAAAGGAACAAAGACCGCAAAATTTAGTTGCAAAAAAAGAAGCGATTGTGACAAAAACATTTGTTGAAGTAGGAAAACCAGTTGTCTTGAAAAATGACCATGTCGAAAAAGGACAGCTTCTCGTATCAGGGATATACGGTAATGAGGAGAGTCCGACGATTGTTTCGGCGAAAGGTATTGTATATGGAGAAACATGGTACACATCTGAGGTGAGTGTACCACTAAAGACGCAATTTCAAGTATATACTGGCAATGCATATAATGAGCATTACCTTACATTTGGGAGTGCGAAAATAAAAATATGGGGATTTCAACATGATAAGTATAAACGCTCTCGTACTGAAAGTGTAAAACACGATGTGAAACTATTTGGTTTTACACTGCCGATCGCGTATGAAAAAGATATTGTACGAGAAGAGGAAGAAGCGAATCGGGAATATACAGAAAAACAGGCAATGAAAGTAGCGAAAGAGATGGCTGAAAAAGAACTAAAGAAAAAATTGGATGAACATGCTATGATTGTAAGTGATAAGATTTTGAGTAAAGAGGTTGAGGCGGATCAACTAAAAGTCACATTGCATTATACTGTGATCGAAAATATTGCAGAGCCACAACCAATATCCGAATCCGATATTCAAGGAGACTGAGTAATGGCAGAACAATTAGTAGAAATGAACCAACAATTGGAAAATGCTAACGAAGCAATCGCTCTTTTTGGAGTCAATGATGCTCATTTGAAAGTAATTGAACGGGAATTGAATGTATCGATTGTAACTAGAGGTGAAACTGTTCATGCATCTGGAGCAGTTGAAACTGTGACACTCGTAGAAAAAATTTTACAGCAATTACTTGTTGTTATTCGAAAAGGTATAACAATTACAGAAAGAGATGTTGCGTATGCAATTCAGCTCGCACAACAAGGGAAAATTGCTCAATTTGAAGAGTTATATGAAGAAGAAATCTTTAAAACGGCAAAAGGTAAATCCATTCGTGTAAAAACAATGGGGCAAAGAAGATATATTCATGCAATGAAGAAGAATGATATTGTATTTGGAATGGGACCTGCTGGGACTGGGAAAACATACTTAGCTGTAGTAATGGCTGTGAGAGCTTTAAAGCAAGGGTATGTAAAGAAAATTATTTTAACGAGACCGGCTGTAGAAGCTGGAGAAAGTTTAGGTTTTTTACCAGGAGATTTGAAAGAGAAGGTAGATCCGTATTTACGTCCATTGTATGATGCTTTGCACGATATTCTTGGACAAGAATATACGCAACGTATGATGGAGCGAGGGGTAATTGAAATTGCACCTCTTGCTTATATGAGAGGGCGTACGCTCGATGATTCATTTGTTATTTTAGATGAAGCGCAAAATACAACGGGTGCACAAATAAAAATGTTTTTAACTAGATTAGGTTTTAGTTCTAAAATGGTTATTACGGGGGACCCTTCACAAGTAGACTTACCAAAAGGGGTAAAATCAGGGCTTTCGCTAGCTTCTAACATTTTATCTGGTGTATCAGGTCTTTCATTCATTACATTAGAACAAACGGACGTTGTGAGGCATCCGCTGGTGCAACGTATTATTGAGGCATATGATAAAATGGAATGATCCTATTTGTCAGGATCATTTCTTTTTGTATTAAGGTTGGCGAACGGCATATTTTTTACTATCATAAAAGATAAGAGAAATAAACTATAGGTGCTGGTGTATCAAAATGTTACTTAAAAGTATTGTTGGCTAGAAGAAATGAAAGCTATAAATAGTTTCACTTTATTTCTGGAGAGGAGAAGGTATTGAAATCATGTTAAGATCTGAAGAAATTTCTAAGTGGTTTCGTAATTTACAACATTCGAAAAAACTAAGTTGGATTTCTTACGTTTTATTAGGAGCAGTGCTGTTTTTTGCACTTATGAATAATGTAAAACCAGAGCAATTAGATGTTGATATGTATTCTATTGCAAAAAAAACAATTCATTCTCCTATTAAAATTGAAGATAAGGTTATAACGGACAGAAAAAAACAAGAGGCCGCTCAAAAAGTTGGAGATCAATATACATATAGAAGTGAATATAAACAAAATAGAGTAGATATTGTAAATGATGTTTTTGCTAAGGTAAATGAAGCAATTCAAGAGATGAAAGCTGCTGGACCTGAAGAGCAAAAAAAGATGACCGATGCAAATAAATTAGAAAAATTGAAGAAGAAGTTGCCATCTAATTTAACAAAGGAATTATCTGATGAGAATTTATTATATTTTATTAATGCAGAACCAGATCAATTAGAATTAGCAAAGAACGCGGCTCTAACGTCTATTAGTGTTATTATGGGTGGAAATATTAAAATGTCCGAAGAAATAGCAGCAAAAGAGCGATTTGTTAATGAAATGAAAAGCCTCAATGTGAATAGTGGATTGAAGGAAGCTGTGAACGCGCTAGGATCATATGCGATTACAGCAAATTATTTTTATGATCCGGCTGTAACGAAAGAGAAGAAGAAAGCGGAAGAAGATTTAATTCCACCTGTTTATATTCTTCAAGGACAAGTTATTGTTAGAGAAGGTGAAACAATTTCAAGTGATATGTATAATCAGTTGAAATTAGTCGGTTTATTAGAGAAAGGTAATAGTTTTCAGCCTTATGTTGGATTAGCAGTGCTCATTGGTGTGTTACTGTACTTTATGCATAAGCAGTTTGAAGTATTTTTACAGCGTAAAAGAGAAGATAGACCGTATATTTTAGCGTATATTACAATTTTATCTATCACGATTGTTTTAATGAAAACGATTAGTTTGTTTCAAAAGCTTGAATATGCAGGAATTGCGTATGTTGTCCCGGTTGCGATGGGAACAATACTTGTAAAACTAATGATTGGCGACCGATTTGTATTTTTAACAAGTATGATTTTTTCTGTGTGCGGAAGTATTATGTTTAATGAAGGGGTAACAAGTACACTGAATTATAGTGTAGGTATTTATGTGTTGTTAAGTTCATTATCAGTAAGTATTTTCTTAAGAGAAAAAAATCGTCGTACGATGATTTTGCAAGCTGGTATACTCGTTTCTATCTTAAATGTGGTCGTCTTAGCGGCGTTATTATTATTACGTAATGGGAATTTTTCACCTCTTGAAATTGGAACGCAATTATTGATGGCTTCCGTTTCAGGAATTATCTCATCCGTTTTGGCTATGGGGATATTACCGTATTTAGAGAGTGGACTTGGAATTGTATCAAGCATGAAGCTTATGGAACTATCAAGTCCGAATCATCCGCTTTTACGTAGAATTTTGTTAGAAGCGCCAGGAACGTATCACCACAGTGTAATGGTAGCGAATCTTTCTGAGGCAGCGTGTGAAGCGGTTGGAGCAAATGGTGTATTAGCACGTGTAGGGGCGTATTATCATGATGTAGGAAAAACAGTACAACCGCAATTTTTTATTGAAAACCAGATGGGAATTGAAAATCCACATGATAAATTAGATCCTGTGACGAGTAAAGATATTATCATTGCTCATGTAACAGATGGAGTCAGAATGCTCGAAGAATACCATATTCCGCAAGAAATTATCGATATTGCTGGACAACACCATGGTACAACATTACTTAAATATTTTTATTATAAGGCGATTAAAGAAGATAAAGAAAAATATACAGAAGAGATGTTTCGCTATCCGGGATCAAAAGCAACTTCTAAAGAGTCGGCAATTGTTGGTATTGCTGATAGTGTTGAGGCGGCGGTACGTTCTATGAATCACCCAACGCCAGATCAAATTAATAATTTAGTACAAAGTATTATTAAAGATCGCCTGCAAGATGGGCAATTTAGTGAATGTGATTTGACGTTTAAGGAACTACAAATCGTTGGAAAAACGTTATGTGAAACGTTAAATGGTATTTTCCATTCGCGTATTACATATCCGGAACCACCGGAAGAGAAGGAGAAAGAATGAGTTTATTAATTGATTTCATTGATGAAACAGAAGAAGTGAAAGAAGAATATGTGAATTTAATTCGTGAGATATTAGAAAAAGCAGCTCAAATGGAAAAAATAGAGGATGGTGCGGAGTTATCAGTGACATTTGTAGATAACGAACGCATTCGCGAGATTAATCGTGATTACCGAGATAAGGATCAGCCTACTGATGTCATTTCCTTTGCTATGGAAGAAATGGGAGAAGGAGAAATGGAAATTGTAGGTGCAGAGATGCCTCGTATGTTAGGTGACCTTATTATTTCTATTCCGAGAGCGAAAGAACAAGCTGAAGAGTATGGACATTCTTTTGATCGTGAACTTGGCTTTTTAGCGTTACATGGCTTTTTACATTTACTTGGTTATGACCACATGACAGAAGAGGATGAAAAAGAAATGTTTGGAAGACAAAAAGAAATTTTAGAGGCATTTGGATTAGGTCGATGAAAAAAGGAAAACTTATAAATAGTTTTGGATATGCTATAGCAGGTATATTCTTTTGTCTTCGTCATGAACGCAATATGAAAATTCATTATGTAGCCGCAGTCATTGTTATATGCTGCGGCTTTTATTTCCATATTACGAAAGTAGAGTGGATCGTATTACTTATTGTAATAGGAATTGTAATGAGTTTAGAGATGGTAAATACGGCTGTGGAAAAAACAGTAGATTTAGCGACTACCGATATACATCCGTTTGCGAAAATTGCAAAGGATGTCGCAGCCGGATCGGTTTTATTGTTTGCGATAATAGCCGTTATAATTGGTGCTATTATCTTTTTGCCGTATGTGGTATAGTTGCATTCCAAAGCTTTTATGAAGCTTTGAAAGTGCCGTAAAGGCCTTTAATGAGAGAGTGTATCTATTCACAGCTGTGGACAGGAAGGATGCGGGAATATGAATAGTAAACAATTAATTCAAGAAGCAATCGAAGCGCGTAAACAAGCGTACGTACCATATTCTAAATTTCAAGTAGGTGCAGCATTATTAACACAGGATGGAAAAGTATATCGTGGATGTAATGTTGAGAATGCATCATATGGCTTATGTAACTGTGCAGAAAGAACAGCTTTATTTAAGGCGGTTTCTGAAGGAGATAAAGAGTTTGTAGCTATCGCGATTGTGGCGGATACAAAGCGTCCAGTACCTCCTTGTGGAGCATGTCGACAAGTTATGGTAGAATTATGTAAACAGGATACGAAAGTATACCTATCAAATTTACATGGTGACGTTCAAGAGACGACAGTCGGAGAATTGTTACCAGGAGCATTTTTAGCGGAGGATTTACATGAATAGAAAAGGTTATAAATCAGGTTTTGTCTCTATTATTGGCAGACCGAATGTTGGGAAATCTACATTTTTAAATCGTATTATCGGCCAGAAAATTGCCATTATGAGTGATAAGCCACAAACAACTCGTAATAAAATTCAAGGCGTATATACAGAAAATGATTCACAAGTAATTTTCATTGATACACCAGGAATACATAAACCTAAACATAAATTAGGCGACTTCATGGTGAAGATGGCTCAAACGACATTAAAAGAAGTTGATATTGTTCTGTTTATGGTCAATGCAGTTGAAGGATTTGGTCGCGGTGAGGAATTCATTATTGAGAAATTAAAAGAAACGAAACAACCAGTATTTTTAGTAATTAATAAAATTGACCAACTTCATCCAGAGCAATTATTAGAGTTAATTGATCAATACCGTAAACTATATGAGTTTGCAGAGATTGTACCAATTTCTGCATTAGACGGCAATAATGTGGATGCTTTAATTGGAACAATTAAAAAGTATTTACCAGAAGGACCGCAATACTACCCAGATAATCAAGTAACGGATCATCCAGAGCGATTTATTATTTCAGAGCTTATTCGTGAAAAAGTATTACATTTAACACGTGAAGAAGTGCCGCACTCTGTAGCGGTTGTTATTGATGCAATTCAAAAACGTGAGGGCGGAGCGGTTTATATAAACGCAACGATTGTTGTTGAACGTGCATCACAAAAAGGAATTATTATAGGTAAGCAAGGAAAGATGTTAAAAGAAGTCGGTAAGCGAGCTCGTTTTGACATTGAAGCATTACTTGGTTCTAAAGTATTTTTAGAAGTATGGGTAAAAGTGCAAAAAGATTGGCGTAATAAAATGTCTCAGCTTCGTGACCTTGGTTTCCGCGAAGACGAGTACTAAAATAGAGTAAAGCTGTAATCAGCGGATGTTTTGTTCATCCGCTGATTATTGGTTTTTATGAGTTTTGATAAATTAGGAAAAATTTTTCTCACATGAAAATGGACAAAATGGGTCAATTTAATAACAACAAAGGAAATTGGTTTATAGGCTACGCTTATTGAGAAAGGTGGATTCTTATGCTAGATTTTACCTGGAAGTTTTTCTCCAAAACAGGAAGCATTGAAACGTACTTGCTTTTGAAAGAAATGGAAAAAGACGTAAACGATGAGATGGATCAACATGAAGAGGAGCTAGCGCATCTAGACTCTCCAATTTCTTGACCCGTTTTGTTCAAACCTTGGATGGTGACGAACATGTTTCAAAAAGTTGAGGGCATCGTTATCCGTACGACAGATTACGGAGAAACGAACAAGATTGTTACAATATTCTCAAGAGAATTGGGTAAGGTAAGTGCAATGGCAAGAGGAGCGAAAAAACCGAAAAGCCGGTTAGCATCTGTTTCGCAACTTATGACCCATGGTAATTTTCTTATTCAAATGGGATCTGGACTTGGAACTTTGCAACAAGGCGAGATTATTTCAACTATGAAAGAAATTCGCGAGGATATATTTTTAACTGCTTATGCATCATTTATTGTTGAGTTAACTGATAAAGCAACAGAAGATAAAAAACATAATCCATATTTATTTGAAATGTTATATCAAACGTTGCATTATATGTGTGAGGGTGTTGATTCAGAAGTATTATCATTAATTTATCAAACGAAAATGCTTCCGGTATTAGGGATGCGCCCGTACTTTGATACATGTGCGATTTGTCATCAAGAAACAGATTTTGTCGCCTTCTCTGTCCGGGAAGGCGGTTTTCTGTGCTCGCGTCATGCTGAGCAAGACCAGTATCGTATACCAGTGGGGGAAGCTGTTCATAAATTATTACGTCTTTTCTACCACTTTGATTTACATAGACTTGGCAATGTATCGGTGAAGGATAGCACAAAAAAACAAATACGTTTAGTATTGAATACATATTATGATGAATATTGCGGGATTTATTTGAAGTCAAGACGTTTCTTAGAACAACTTGATAAGTTTCAAATATAATTTGGGGCCGTATACGGTCCTTTTTACATCCTATCTTTTTCAAATAGCATATTTAGTATATAATATTTAAGAGATAGTATAACTTTTTTCGTTGTGCATTAAAGGTGGTGATTATCATAGAGCTGAATAAACGGCAAGAACATATCATTCAGATTGTAAAAGATCACGGTCCTATTACAGGGGAGTCAATTGCTGCGCAATTAGGATTAACACGTGCAACACTAAGACCAGACTTAGCAATTTTAACGATGGCTGGTTATTTAGAAGCGCGTCCACGCGTAGGTTATTTTTATACGGGTAAAACCGGGGGGCAGCTATTATCTGAGGCTGTTAAGAAAATTAAAGTACAAGATTATCAATCTAGACCAGCTGTAATTGATAAAAATGTATCAGTATACGATGCGATTTGTACAATGTTTTTAGAGGACGTAGGTACCTTATTTGTTGTAGATCAGGCGATTCTATTAGTTGGTGTTGTGTCTCGTAAAGATTTATTAAGAGCTAGCCTTGGAAAGCAGGATTTAACCTCTCTTCCGGTTAATATTATCATGACAAGGATGCCAAACATTGCGATGTGTCGTAGAGAGGATTCTTTATATGATATTGCGATGGAATTAATAGAAAGACAGATTGATGCGATGCCGGTTGTGAAAGATACGAAGCAAGGTTTAGAAGTGATTGGACGAATTACAAAAACAAATATTACACGTGCGTTTGTAAACTTAGTAAATAACGAATAAGTGTAATTTGTTTAAAGTGAGGTAATATAATGGATAATAAAATCGTATATGTCGTATCTGACTCTGTTGGAGAAACGGCTGATTTGGTTGTTCGAGCAGCGATGGGGCAATTCCCATTTGCTCCTGATATTAGACGTGTACCGTATGTAGAAGATACAGGGACATTAAAAGAAGTGATTTCGATTGCTAAGAGCAATCAAGCGCTTATTTGTTTTACGTTAGTAAAGCCTGACATGCGTCAGTATTTAGTGACAGAGGCTGCGAAAGAAGGCGTAGAGGCATATGATATTATCGGGCCTCTTATCGATCAAATTGAAGAAATTACAGGGCAAGTACCAAGATATGAGCCGGGTGTTGTTCGTAGATTAGATGAAGAATACTTTAAAAAGATTGAAGCGATTGAGTTTGCTGTAAAGTATGATGATGGTAGAGACGCGCGTGGTATTTTAAAAGCAGATATCGTGTTGATTGGGATTTCGCGCACATCAAAAACACCACTTTCTCAATATTTAGCTCATAACAAACGTTTGAAAGTTGCTAATGTACCGCTCGTACCAGAAGTAGATCCGCCTGAAGAGTTATATCAAGTGGCTAAAGAAAAATGCTTCGGTTTGAAAATTACGCCAGAGAAGTTGAATCATATTCGAAAAGAGCGATTGAAATCACTTGGACTAAGTGATGGTGCAACATATGCCAATATTAATCGTATTAAAGAAGAAATTGATCACTTTGAGAATGTAGTTGGTAAAATAAATTGTCAAGTAATTGATGTATCGAATAAAGCGATTGAAGAAACAGCCAACATTATTGTGAATGCAGTGCAAAACCAAAAATTGTTTTAGCACATTTACCAAAGGTGAATGTGCTTTTTTCGCTCGTGAGAAACACAATACCTGTTGATTTCGTAATAGATTATAGCGGAGTGGTTATACTTATATTCTTCTGTCTTTTTATTATGCTAAAGGCAGGGTTTCGTTATCCTGAAATAGAAGATGAAAAAATAAAGGGATATGTAGCGTAGTTGAAGAAAATATATTATAATAAAAAATTGTGATAAAAACCTATATTTTACGTTTAGACTTTAATTTTTCAGAATAAACTAGGGATAGGATTTACGAAAAGACATGTAATTACGTTAAATCGACAAAATCTATACAAGAAAACGCACATTATGGAAGGATTCGCAGAAGGGATGTAGAATACAGAAATATGCAAAACATCAATATCGTATTAGTTGATGCAGATGCATAGCCTGTGAATGCTGAAAATTGTGCAAGTTGGAACGAAAGTTCATGTCGAAATTTTGTTTGTCACATCGTATGCTCATCGTTTAAGGAAGTAGCAAGGGAAATTGGATCTATGTAGATACTGAATAAGCTACAGTTGATTTTTTATATGTATCAACATGCAAAAAAACAGATCTCGTGATCACATAGGATATGGTGCTTGCTAGTCTTCTTGTAAAAAGTGTATATGTATTGTCTCCAGGAGGTACATTTGTAACAGGTGAGCAAATGGATACAATTTTATATAGTAGGTACGTATCTGCGAAATTACGCAGAAAAGGGCCTACAAAATCGTTTGATAACGTGATCGACAACACTTTCTAATAAGTTTAGAAAAAATATTGTCGAATTATAAAGGAATTTTTTAATTTTTATCGAATACAAAATACGACACGGAGATGGATTTATGGGGAACAGAATTCCCGAAGAAGTTGTTGAACAGATTCGGACGTCATCGGATATTGTAGAAGTGATTGGTGAATACGTTCAACTTAGAAAACAGGGGCGTAACTATTTTGGCCTTTGTCCATTTCATGGTGAGAATTCTCCTTCATTCTCTGTTTCATCTGATAAGCAAATTTTTCATTGCTTCGGATGTGGAGAAGGTGGAAATGTATTTTCCTTTCTAATGAAAATGGAAGGATTGGCTTTTACCGAGGCTGTTCAAAAGCTAGGTGAAAGAAATGGAATGGCGGTTGCGGAGTATACATCAGGGCAAGGACAACAAGAAGACATATCTGATGACACTGTCATCATGCAACAGGCTCATGAACTTTTGAAAAAGTATTATCATCATTTATTAGTAAATACAGAAGAAGGAAATGAAGCACTTTCGTATTTGTTAAAACGTGGTATTACGAAAGAGATGATTGAGAAGTTTGAAATTGGTTATGCGTCACCTGCTTGGGATGCAGCAACGAAAATTTTACAAAAAAGAGGTTTATCGCTGTCTAGTATGGAACAAGCTGGTCTTCTCATAAGAAGCGAGAAGGATGGTAGTCATTATGATCGCTTCCGTGGAAGAGTTATGTTTCCAATCTATACGTTACAAGGTAAAGTGATAGCGTTTAGTGGAAGGGCATTAGGAGATGACACTCCGAAATATTTAAATAGCCCTGAAACACCGATTTTTCATAAAAGTAAATTGTTGTATAACTTCCACCAAGCGAGGCCGTTTATTAGAAAACGTGGGCAAGTGGTCCTTTTTGAAGGGTATGCCGACGTAATGGCTGCGGTAAAAAGTGGTGTGGAAGAAGCTGTCGCGACAATGGGAACAGCTTTAACTGAAGAACAAGCAAAACTTCTGCGACGTAACGTTGAAACTGTTGTTCTTTGCTATGATGGTGATAAAGCAGGGCGAGAAGCAACGATGAAAGCAGGGCAATTATTGCTAAAAGTTGGTTGCCAAGTGAAAGTTACATCCTTGCCAGATAAGCTTGATCCTGATGAATATGTGCAACAATATGGGACAACTGCTTTTGAAAATCTTGTGAAATCAAGTATAAGTTTTGTTGGTTTTAAAATAAATTATTTGCGTTTAGGGAAAAATTTGCAAGATGAGTCTGGCAAAGAAGAATATGTGAAAAGTGTTTTAAAAGAGTTATCGTTGCTACAGGATGCGATGCAGGCAGAATCATATTTGAAGTCATTATCGCAAGAATTTTCGTATTCAATGGAAACTCTTTTGAATCAATTGCACCAATATCGCAAAGAACAAAAGGTACAGCAAAAACAAGTAAAGCAGGTTTCTAAGCCGTCTCAAATTGTTCAAACAAAACCGAAGTTAACAGGTTTTGAAAGGGCAGAAAGAGAAATTATTTATCATATGTTGCAAAGTCCAGAAGTGGCTGTTCGTATGGAATCCCACATAGAAGATTTTCATACAGAAGAACATAAAGGGATTTTATATGAACTATACGCATATTATGAAAAGGGAAATGAACCTTCAGTCGGAACATTTTTAAGTTGGCTCTCTGATGAGAAGTTGAAAAATATTATCACTGATATTTCGACGGATGAATTTATTAATCCAGAATACACAGAAGAAGTGTTACAAGGCCATTTGGAGACGCTCAGCCGTCATCAAGAAAAACTTGAAAAGATGGAAATCATCTTTAAGGTAAAACAAATGGAAAAAACAGATCCTGTAGAGGCTGCTAAGTATTATGTAGCATATTTACAAAATCAAAAAGCGAGAAAATAGCTTTTTTGATAAATTTTTAGTATAATGAATGTTTGTATCTCGCGTAAGGAGGGGAACAGATGGCTGACAAACCAGCTCGTTCTAAACAAATTGAAACTGAAATGACCCTTGAGCAAGTGAAAGAACAACTCACTGAGCTCGGAAAAAAACGTGGCGTTCTTACATATGAAGAGATTGCAGAACGCATGAATGGATTTGAAATTGAATCCGATCAAATGGATGAATACTATGAATATTTAGGTGAACAAGGGATTGACTTAGTTGGTGACAATGATAACGACGAAGGTCCTAATAATCGCCAAATTACAAAAGCGGAAGAAGAATTTGACCTTAATGATTTAAGTGTACCACCTGGGGTTAAAATCAATGATCCCGTTCGTATGTATTTAAAAGAAATTGGTCGTGTAGATTTACTATCTGCAGAAGAAGAAATTCGACTTGCAACGCGTATTGAAGAAGGCGATGAAGAAGCTAAACGTCGTCTTGCAGAAGCAAACTTACGTCTTGTAGTAAGTATTGCAAAGCGCTACGTGGGCCGTGGTATGCTTTTCTTAGACTTAATCCAAGAAGGGAATATGGGTCTAATTAAAGCGGTTGAAAAGTTCGATTATCGTAAAGGTTTCAAATTTAGTACGTATGCAACTTGGTGGATTCGCCAAGCGATTACACGTGCGATTGCAGACCAAGCACGAACAATTCGTATCCCAGTTCATATGGTTGAAACGATTAATAAGTTAATTCGTGTACAACGTCAATTACTACAAGATTTAGGACGCGAACCATCTCCTGAAGAGATTGGTGAAGAAATGGATCTTGCCCCAGAAAAAGTACGCGAAATCTTAAAAATTGCACAGGAGCCAGTTTCTCTTGAAACACCGATCGGTGAAGAAGATGACTCCCATTTAGGTGATTTTATTGAAGACCAAGAAGCAACATCGCCTGCGGACCATGCAGCGTATGAATTGCTAAAAGAACAATTAGAAGATGTGTTAGATACACTAACAGATCGTGAAGAAAATGTTCTACGTCTTCGTTTTGGTTTAGATGATGGACGAACTCGTACGCTTGAAGAAGTTGGGAAAGTATTCGGCGTAACGAGAGAACGTATCCGTCAAATTGAAGCAAAAGCACTTCGTAAATTAAGACATCCAAGCCGTAGTAAGCGTCTTAAGGATTTCTTAGAATAGGCTACCTTTAAGTTTACTTCACCTTTGTGAAGTAAACTTTTTTATTTTGTTAACTTTTGTTAAACTTTAGCTATCAGCAACGATTACAATTTCTTGTAATTTATTTTACAGAATTGTCTTTTGATTTGCAAATGCTCATTTTTCGATTTTTCGATTAATTTTGTGTATTCTATACAAAAATATATGTAGAAAAGTGAAAAATATGATGAGAAACGTTAATAATTATCGAAATAATAAGCGATATAACAATAAAAAACAATAAACTGAATTTATGGAATATTTTTAACGATTGGTAGTTTACTCTTTTCTGATAGAGCGTTTTCAAGTACAATATAAATGACTGAATCATCTAACTATTTAGGGGTATAGAGGGGGGAGAAGAGATATGAAACGTAATCCGCTGATTCCGTTCGCTCTTATTGCAGCATTAGGTATTATCGTTATGTTTGTATTTTCATTTCAGGGGCTAAATAAATCTAAAGAGTTAGCTGATGCAAAAAATGGCGGGAAGCCAGCACAAACAGCATCAAAACCAGAGGATATTGTGAAGCAAAGCTGTACGAGCTGCCACGGTGATCAGTTACAAGGGGCAGTAGGACCTAATTTACAAAAAATTGGTGGAAAACTTTCAAAAGATGAAATTAAAGAAATTCTTTCGAAAGGAAAAGGAAATATGCCTGCCAATATCGTTCCAGCTGATCAAGCCGCTAAAGTAGCTGATTGGTTATCGAAGAAAAAATAAAGTTCCGTATGACAAGCCTTTTGCTTATGCAAAGGGCTTGTTTTTCTATATTTTCTAAAATACGGTGAGTGATAGAGAAGTGAATTGTTTTTATAGGCTTGCAACAACTACTATAAATTCATTATCATGGAGACAGACTGACAAGAGAAGGAGTAATGGAAATACATGAATGAAGTAAAGCTTTCAAAACGATTAGAAGAAGTAGTGCGTGAAATACCGGTAGGATCTACAGTAGCTGATATTGGATCGGATCATGCGTATTTACCGTGTTATACAATTATAAATAATATTGCTACAAAAGCAGTTGCTGGAGAGGTTGTAGATGGACCATTTCGCTCTGCACAAGCAACTGTAGCTGAAAGTGGCTTACAAGATAAAGTAGATGTGCGTAAAGGGAATGGATTAGCTGTTATCGCGCCAGGAGAAGTAGATGTAATTACGGTTGCTGGAATGGGCGGAGCGTTAATTCGTGACATTTTAGAAAGTGGTAAAGAAAAATTAGAAGGGGTAACTCGTTTAATTTTACAGCCGAATATTGCAGCGCATCACATTCGTGAATGGTTTATTGAGAATGGATGGGAGCTTATCCATGAAAAAATCGTAAAAGAAGATGGGAAAATTTACGAGATTTTAGTAGGCGAGCGAGGAGACATTGCGGTGCCTTATTCTGAAAATAAACAAGCGGAATTATTTATGGGACCATTTTTAATAAAAGAAAAAGGTGAAGCTTTCGTTGAAAAATGGGAAGGGGAATTGAAAAACTTCCAAAATATTTTAAAGCAGTTAGAACGTGCGGCTGATTCTGAAGAAACAAAAGCGAAGCGTGCGGAAGTAGAAGCGAAAATGAAAATGATACGGGAGGTTTTATCATGAGTAAAATTCCAAATGGCCATGAAATTATTTCTTTATTTGAAAGTATGTATCCGAAGCATTTGGCGATGGAAGGAGATAAGATTGGCCTGCAAATTGGAGCGCTTAATAAACCCGTACAACACGTATTGATTGCGTTAGATGTAACGGAGGAAGTTGTGGATGAAGCAATTCAATTAGGGGCGAATGTCATTATTGCGCATCACCCTTTAATTTTTAATCCGTTAAAAGCGATTCATACAGATAAAGCGTACGGAAGAATTATTGAAATGTGTATTAAAAATGATATTGCCATTTATGCAGCACATACAAATGTGGATGTTGCTAAGGGTGGGGTAAATGATTTACTTGCTGAGGCGTTAGGGTTGCAAAATACAGAAGTTTTGGCACCGACATATGCAGAAGAAATGAAAAAAGTTGTTGTGTTTGTGCCAGTAACTCATGCAGAAGAAGTACGAAAAGCATTAGGAGACGCAGGTGCTGGTCATATAGGCAATTATAGCCACTGTACGTTTAATAGCGAGGGTACAGGTACGTTTGTACCTCAAGAGGGAACAAATCCTTATATCGGGGAAACTGGGCAGTTAGAACGCGTAGAAGAAGTGCGAATCGAAACGATAATTCCAGCTTCACTACAGCGAAAAGTGATTAAAGCAATGGTAACGGCACATCCATATGAAGAAGTAGCATATGATGTGTATCCACTTGATAACAAAGGTGAAACATTAGGGCTTGGAAAAATAGGATATTTACAAGAAGAACTGACACTTGGACAGTTTGCGGAACATGTAAAGAAATCATTAGATGTAAAGGGTGCACGAGTTGTTGGGGATTTAAATGATAAAGTGCGCAAAGTAGCTGTACTTGGTGGCGATGGTAACAAATACATCAATCAAGCTAAATTTAAAGGAGCGGATGTATATGTAACAGGTGACATGTATTATCATGTTGCTCATGATGCGATGATGCTCGGTTTAAATATAGTTGACCCAGGACATAACGTTGAAAAAGTAATGAAGCAAGGTGTACAAAAGCAATTACAAGAAAAAGTGGATGAAAAGAAACTCAATGTACACATTCATGCTTCGCAATTACATACAGATCCATTTACATTTGTATAAGAATAATAAAAACCGTTGCTTATAGGCAACGGTTTTTATTATTGTTCTTTTTTCACTTTTACACGAGGTAATATTTTTTGTAATGGTACTTTTCGAACTCTCTCCCATGTAGCGGGATTCATTGGATCATATTGATCTAAGAAAGCGATAACTTCTTTTGTAATTGGAGTTGGAGTAGAAGCACCTGCTGTAACAGCTACGTTTTCTACACCTTGTAGCCACTCTAATTTAATCTCACTTACGTCTGCAACGCGGTATGCTTTCGTACCAGCGATTTCTTGTGATACTTGTGCTAAACGGTTTGAGTTGTTACTTTTCGGATCACCGACAACAATTGTTAAGTCTGCAACATCAGCTTGTTTAGCGACAGCTTCTTGGCGAACTTGAGTTGCTAAACAAATTTCCTTATGGAATTCTGCTGTTGGGAATTTCTTCTGAATGTCCTCCATTAAATGTTGAACATCCCATTGGCTCATCGTTGTTTGATTTGTAACTAAAATTTTATCTGTTGGAATTTCTAATGTTTTTAAATCATCAGCTCTTTCGATAAGGTGAACGATGTCAGGTGCAATACCAACTGCGCCTTCTGGTTCTGGATGATTTTTTTTGCCGATATAAATGACATGGTAACCTTCAGCTTTCTTTGCTTCAATAAGGTCATGTGTTTTTGTAACATCTGGACAAGTGGCATCGATTGTCGTTAAACCTTTTTCTTTTGCACGTTGTTTAACTTCTGGAGAAACACCGTGTGCAGTGAAAATAACAGTACCAGAATCGATTTTATCTAAAATTTCTAATCGACTTGGACCGTCTAATGTAATGATGCCATCTTCTTCGAATGCATCTGTTACATGTTTGTTGTGAACAATCATACCTAAAATATAAATAGGTCTTGGTAATGATGTATCTAATGCGGCGTTACGTGCAATAACCATCGCGTCCACAACACCGTAGCAATAACCACGAGGGGAAATTTTAACAATTTTCATATGAGTAATCCTCTCCTTCTAAACAAGGGATACTTTTGTGCATAGTCTTTTACATTATAAAGGAGGAATGGATAGAAAACAAAGGATTGTTACACATATAGTTTTGGTTTTGTTGCTATTTTTTGAACAGGCTCCTCTCGTAATTCTTTTTCTATGACAGGCTCAATCACTATTTTTTTTCTTTTTCTTTTTTTTTGTGGAGGAGGCGGAGTTGCTACCTCAACCTTTTCTGTTATGTCTTCAGTTGGATTTTTAGTTGGATCTTCTTCCGTACTTTTTCCAGAGGTGAGGATTTTAACAATGCTTGGTAGGTTACGCATAATAGGACCGTACTGTTCGACGACAGGGCTTACAGATTGAACGACTTGGGATACTTTTTCAATATTGTTTATCATATTAGTTGGATTCGAAATTAAATTTGCAAAAAAACTGCCGATGCCGCTACTTGATGCTGCTGTAGTTGCTGCACCGCCGCGCGTTTCATTTGATTCATACATTTGAGGGGGAATCATTTGCTCTGGATGTTGCTGCATGTATGGTTGATATTGTTGTGAGTATTGCTGCGGGTATTGTTGTTGGTATTGGTATTGTTGTTGATATTGGGGCGGCGGTTGCTGGTGCATCATTGGCGGCGGTCCATCCATTTGTCGATAAGGTGGAACCATTTGCATGAAAGGCTCGGTTGGATCGTGTTTTTTAAACAGTTTAGCAAGGAACCCTTTCTTTTTTTGTGCCATCGGTGGTAGTTGTGGAATTGGATATGGTGTATAAGGTTGCTGTCCTTGATTCGGATACATTTGCCTTGTATGGGATTTTGGAAACATGTGAGAAATCCTCCTTTCTTCAGTTAGGTATATACACATACAATATGCAATAAGAGGGAAGAAGGTTAGTTTTTGAAGTAAAAACCTAAACTAAAGATGGATTTTACTTGTAGATTTCGATATAATGTAGACTTGGCTGATTTGTGCGCGCAGTAGAAATTTAGAAAGAAGGTGTAACTTATGACACAACAAACTTTTACACAGTATGATTTTAAACCATTTTTAATAGATGCAGTTCGTGAACTACGCTTTACAGAGCCGACAGGAATTCAAAAGAAAATTTTCCCGGTCGTGAAAAAAGGTGTAAGTGTAATTGGACAATCCCAAACAGGTTCTGGGAAAACACATGCATACTTACTTCCTACATTGAACAGAATTAATGCAAGTCGTGAAGAAGTACAACTTGTTATTACAGCGCCTACTCGTGAGTTAGCACAACAAATTTACGAAGAAATCGTGAAATTAACAAAGTTTTGTGCGGAAGATCAAATGATTACAGCACGTTGTTTAATTGGTGGAACAGATAAACAACGATCAATTGAAAAGTTGAAAAAACAACCTCATATTGTAGTTGGAACACCAGGACGTATTAAAGATTTAGTGGAAGCACAAGCATTATTTGTTCATAAAGCAAATACTATTATTGTCGATGAAGCAGACTTAATGCTTGATATGGGATTCATTCATGATGTAGACAAAATTGCATCACGCATGCCTAGAAACCTGCAAATGCTAGTTTTCTCTGCAACAATTCCTCAAAAATTAAAACCGTTTCTGAAGAAATATATGGAGAATCCAGAGCATATTCATATCAATCCAAAACAAGTTGCGGCTGGGAATATTGAGCATTATTTAGTACCTTCTAAACATCGGAACAAAATCGACTTAGTGAACAAAATGTTGCTACAATTTAAACCTTATTTAGCAGTTGTTTTCACGAATACGAAGAAGATGGCGGATCAGGTTGCTGACGGATTAATGGAACGTGGCTTAAAAGTTGGACGAATTCACGGAGATTTATCACCGCGTGATCGTAAAAAAATGATGAAACAAATTCGTGATCTTGAATTCCAATATATTGTTGCAACTGATTTAGCAGCACGTGGTATTGATATTGAAGGAATTAGTCATGTTATTAACTACGAACTTCCATCAGATTTAGATTTCTTCGTTCACCGCGTTGGAAGAACAGCACGTGCGGGGCATTCAGGTATTGCAGTGACGATTTATGATCCAGCAAACGAAGAAGCGTTAGATAGTTTAGAAAAACAACGTCATATTGAGTTCAAGCATGTAGAGTTACGCGGAGATGAGTGGGCGGATTTAGGTGAACGTCGTCGTCGTAAGAGCCGTAAAAAGCCAAATGATGAACTTGATGTTATGGCAACGAAAGTTATTAAAAAGCCGAAAAAAGTAAAACCAAACTATAAACGTAAACTTGCAACAGAACGTGATAAAGTGAAGAAAAAATATAGTAATAAAAAAAGATAAGGGGAGCCCCCTTATCTTTTTTTATCCGGATATTTGCGGGATAATAATCGGTGGGGAATGAAAAAACACTGATTAAAGTTTCGGTGTAGCTAGTTACAATTTGCGTAGTGTTTTAGGAACAAACAATTCGCTACATATTTCTACAAATTATGCTATCATTATATCTATTGTATATTGAAGAGGTGATTGTATGTTAAAGATTGGATCTCATGTTTCTATGAGTGGTAAGAAAATGTTATTAGCAGCAAGTGAAGAGGCTGTTTCATACGGTGCAACGACGTTTATGATTTATACAGGTGCACCGCAAAATACACGAAGAAAACCAATTGAAGAATTGAACATAGAAGCAGGAAGAAAACATATGGAACTAAACGGTATTGAGGAAATTATCGTACATGCGCCATATATTATTAATCTTGGGAATACGACGAAGCCAGAAACATTCCAATTAGGTGTAGACTTCCTTCGCATGGAAATTGAAAGAACATCGGCATTAGGTGTAGCGAAACAAATCGTTCTTCACCCAGGTGCGCACGTTGGTGCAGGAGCGGATGCTGGTATTCAACAAATTATTAAAGGGCTTAATGAAGTATTAATGCCAGAGCAGACGGTTAACATTGCGTTAGAAACGATGGCAGGAAAAGGAACAGAATGCGGTCGTAGCTTTGAAGAAATTGCAAAGATTATTGATGGTGTAAAATATAATGAAAAATTATCAGTATGCTTTGATACGTGTCATACGCACGATGCAGGATATGATATTGTAAATGATTTTGACGGCGTATTAAATGAATTTGATAAGATTGTTGGTATGGATCGTTTGCAAGTACTTCATATTAATGATAGTAAAAATGTATGCGGCGCAGGAAAGGACCGTCATGAAAATATCGGCTTCGGTTATATCGGTTATAAAGCGTTACATCATATTGTGCATCATCCGCAGTTAATGCACGTACCAAAAATTCTTGAAACGCCATATGTAGGTGAAGATAAAAAAGATAAGAAGCCACCATATAAATTAGAAATCGAAATGCTGAAAAATGGTACTTTTGATGAAGGAATTCTTGAGAAAATTAAAGCGCAATAAGCAATAAGGAGGGGATTTTCCCCTCCTTATTTTAGTAGTTGCTGAAATAAAGTATTTACTTGTTGGGCAGTAGCAGGGGAGGTTACTTTTGCTATTTGTTTTAAGAGCTCTAGCCGTTCGTCATTATCGTAAATGTTAATATTCTTTCCTTTCATAAGTAAAACAATTTGATCCGCTTGTGCAGTCGTAATAGAAACTTCATATTCTTTACTATATTTCAATAACTCTTTTGTAGAAATATGATTTAATTTTTTATTTACAAGTTGTTTAATGAGGTTCATCGAGTTATCCTCCTTCACACGTTCTTCTATCGAAATATATGAGTACGTAGCTTGTACATATTCGTATAGAGTTTCTTTTTCCATGAGAAAAAGAAGCGTATGTTATAATATAAGGACAAAACTATAGAAAAAGAGTATAAGGAGGACTTATGGAACAAAAGCAACATCGAAAAGAAAGTGTTATCCATCTTATTTATCGTTTAGTTATGATTATTTTTGGGGCAGCATGCGCAGCGGTAGCGATTGAACTATTTTTAATGCCAAATAAAATTATTGATGGTGGAATTATTGGTATTTCTCTTATATTAGATTATCTTACTCCTAATATTTGGTGGTTAAGTTTCTCTACTTTAGTCGTTATTCTCAATATCCCATTCATGTATTCAGGTTATAAGCAAATCGGGAAAACGTTCATGTTATCTTCGGCGTTCGGTATTGTAGCTTTAGCGTTTATTGAATCAACGTTACATGCTGTTCCGCCATTTACAACAGAGCCGATTTTAGCAACAGTGTTTGGTGGTCTTATTTTAGGTATTGGTGTAGGGCTCGTTATTCGCCATGGTGGATCAATGGACGGAACAGAAATTATGGGTATTTTATTAACGAAGAAATTACCTTTCTCTGTTGGCGAATTTGTAATGTTTGTGAACTTATTCATTTTTGCATGGGCAGCATTTGTATTTGGTGTTGAACAAGCTATGTATTCTGTTATGACGTACTATATCGCATTCAAAACAATTGATACAGTCATTCAAGGTTTAGATGAAACGAAAGCAGTTTTAATTGTATCAGATCAATATGAGGAAGTATCAAATGCGATTTTGCATCGTCTTGGTCGTGGAACTACAAAGCTTGTAGCGAAAGGCGGTTACACGGATAAAGAAAAAGAAGTTATTTATGCAGTTGTAACGCGTCTGGAAGTGACGAAGTTAAAATCAATTGTGTATGAAATTGATGCGAATGCGTTTGTTACGATTATGAATACACAAGAGACAAATGGTGGCAAGTTTAAATCGGCTATCCACTAGAAAATTTATCCAGTAAAAATCCTCGCCAATCGTTAGGGGATGGCCTCATCTGATTAAGGTTTCATTTTATAGGAATATTTTTCGGAAGCAGAGAATTTTTCTCTGCTTTTTGTTATAATAGTAAGGTTTCTTGAAAAAATTGATATATTTTAGGCAGATTGGTTTACAACTATAATAAGCTGTACTATAATTCAAATAGATATAAATCGGAATCATTCTGAATTAAAATAGGTGAGATGCTATGAATAATATATTAGAAATAGAAGGATTGTCATTTCGATATGAAGATCGAAATGTGTTAGAAGATATTAATTTGCAAGTTCCGAAGGGAGCTTTTTTAGGTTTAGTTGGGCCAAATGGTTCTGGGAAATCTACTTTGCTAAAATGTTTATTAGGCGTTTTAAAGCCAAAACAGGGAAGTATTCGTTTGTTTGGTGTTGACAGTAAGAAGTTTAAAGAATGGAACAAAGTTGGTTATGTGTCGCAAAAGGCAAATAGCTTTAATTCTGGTTTTCCGGCCACTGTTTTTGAAGTTGTATCAATGGGACTCGTTTCGAAAAAAGGGCTGTTTCGCTTTTTCACGAAAAACGATAAGGAAAAGGTAGAAAAAGCGATTGCTGATGTAGGGATGAGTGAGTTTCAAGGGCGCAATATCGGAGAACTTTCTGGTGGACAACAACAGCGTGTATTTATTGCTCGTGCGCTCGTTAGTGATCCTGAATTACTTATTTTGGACGAGCCCACTGTTGGAATAGATGTGAAGAATGTAGAAAGTTTTTATGAGACATTAGAGGATTTAAACAAAAGGTTAGGAATCACATTAATTCTCGTTACTCATGATATGGGAGCTGTTACTGAGAAGGTAACACATGTTGCATGCTTAAACCAACATCTACATTTCCATGGAAATGTAGATAAGTTCCGAGAGTTAGAAGATGCAGAAATGTCCGTCTTATATGGACATCATGTTCATCGTTTAGAACACGAGCATGAGCATCACGGGAGGATATAATGATACAAGATTTTTTACAATATGACTTTTTACGTAACTCTTTATATGCAGGGATTTTAATAGGACTTGTTGCGCCGCTTATCGGTGTATTTGTTGTCATTCGCCGAATGTCGCTTATTGCGGATGCTTTAAGTCACGTGACATTATCGGGTATTGCTGCAAGTTTACTACTAGAAAAAACAATTTTCACAGGAGGATTTTTAAATCCGTTATATATGGGAATGATTTTTTCTATTGGTGGGGCGTTACTAATTGAAAAATTACGTACTGTATATAAACATTATCAAGAATTAGCAATTCCGATTATTCTTTCAGCAGGAATGGGGATTGGGGTTATTTTTATATCACTTGCAAATGGATTTAACACTGATTTATTTAGTTATTTATTTGGGAGTGTAAGTGCTGTAACAAGTACGGATTTAATAATCATCGGCATTGTAGCAATTGTTGTTATTGTAACGATCACTTTATTATACAAAGAGTTATTTTTACTATCGTTTGATGAGGAATATGCTGTATCAACCGGTTTGAGTGCAAAGTGGATTCATTTTATTTTCATTATATTGGTTGCTCTTGTTATTGCAGTATCAATGCGTGTAGTAGGAGTTCTTCTCGTATCATCATTAATGACGTTACCAGTTGCAGCAAGTATTCGTATTGCAAATGGATTTAAACAAACAATTTTCTTTTCCATTTTATTTGGTGAAATTTCAGTAATTGGTGGAATGTTTGCTTCATATCAACTTGATCTAGCACCAGGTGGTACAATTGTTATGATAGCAGTTCTTATTTTAATTGGTGCGATTTTATGGAAAAAGAAAAAAACTGCATAAAGTAGGGATAGGTATGAATCTAACAGAAGCTTTACGCCTAATGAAAGATAAAGGATACAAACATACGGGGAAAAGGGAAGAAATGCTCAGGTTATTTGCAGCTCACAATCGTTATTTAACGGCGAAAGACGTTTTAGAGCATATGAAGGATGATTATCCAGGTCTTAGCTTTGATACGATTTATCGTAACTTAACGGTGTTTGCTGAAATCGGTGTTTTAGAACAAACGGAATTAAATGGTGAAAAACATTTTCGTTTTACATGTTCTATTATGGAACATCATCATCATTTTATTTGTTTAGATTGCGGGGGAACGAAAGAGATTACTTCCTGCCCGATGGATTTTATGAATAAAGATTTTAACGGTTATGAAGTAACCGGTCATAAGTTTGAAATATATGGCCGTTGTCCAAAATGTGCAAAATAAGAACTCGTCGGTTACATAACTGACGAGCTTTTTTACGTAAAAAAGAAGGTTGCCCACAAATATTGTGGCAACCTTCTTTTTATTGTTCTTGTGTTTCTTTTTCTTTTTCTTTTTCTTTTTCTCGTTCAGCAGCCATTTCAGCAGCAATTACATCGATTTCTTTTTTCAGTTCTTCTACCATTATTTCTTCTGGTACTTTACGAACAACTTGCCCTTTACGGAATAATAATCCTTCTCCACGTGCACCGGCAATACCGATATCAGCTTCACGAGCTTCACCAGGACCGTTTACAGCGCAACCAAGTACTGCAACTTTAATTGGTACTTTTAGTGTAGAGATGTATTCTTCCACCTCGTTAGCGATGCTAATTAAATCAATTTCAATACGACCACAAGTTGGGCAAGAAATAAGTGTTGCTGCATTAGATGCAAGACCGAATGACTTTAATAGTTCACGCGCAACTTTTACTTCTTCAACTGGGTCAGCACTTAATGAAATACGTAGTGTATTTCCGATGCCTTTATTTAAGATTGCGCCAAGACCAGCGGCACTTTTTACAGTTCCGGCAAATAATGTTCCGGATTCTGTAATACCTAAATGTAATGGGTAATCAAAAGCACGCGCAGCTTTTTCATATGCTTCAATTGCTAAGTTAACATCAGAGGCTTTCATAGATACGATAATATCGTGGAAATCTAAATCCTCTAAAATTTTAATGTGATGTAGGGCGCTCTCGACCATACCATCTGCAGTTGGGTATCCGTACTTTTCTAAAATGTGACGTTCTAATGAACCTGCGTTTACACCGATACGGATTGGAATACCGCGTTCTTTTGCTGCATTTACAACAGCTTCTACTTTATGGCGACGACCAATGTTACCTGGATTGATACGTACTTTATCAATGCCACCTTCAATTGCTTTTAAAGCAAGACGATAATCAAAATGAATATCAGCAACAAGTGGAATGTTGATTTGTTTTTTAATATCAGCAATAGCATTTGCTGCGCGTTCGTCTGGAACAGCAACACGGACGACTTGACAGCCAGCTTCTTCTAAACGTTTAATTTCAGCAACTGTTGCTTCAACATCATGTGTTTTTGTTGTTGTCATACTTTGTATAATTAATTCATTATTACCGCCAATTGTTAAATTACCGACTTTAACTGGACGTGTTTTTGTACGATGAGTCATTTCATTCACGAATAGATCGCTCTCCTTATAAAAGAAGTTTCTTATTTAGTCCCTCATATCAATGAAAGTATACGTGATACAGGGCTATAGAAACCGAAGTGCTCGGTTTCACTTTTACTATTGTATCAGCGCCTTTATGTAATTGACAAGGATTAAGTGATTGCTCATTGATATAACGGGAATTTATAAGACTTTCCAATTTGTATTTTTGTAGCAGATGTACTTTTGTTTAGTTGTTTAAAGTCATCAATTACCTTTTCAATGGAAGGGATTTTTTTCTTATTAATTTGTTCGGTAATAGAAAGAACTGTCTCACCTGTTTTGACTTCGATTGTTTTATAAGTTACATCTGTTTCTTTTGCTGCTTTGTTCTCTTTCTTTTGTTTTGTATCTGTATTTTCTTGCTTTATCGTTTGGGCAGCGGTTGTTTTTTTATATGAACTTAACATCGGTAAAGTGCCGATTTTTATATCGTAATAAAATATATAACCAAGAACAAGCACGAATAAGAATATACCTAATCTTTTCATATTCTTCACTCCTTTGCTAGGAATATATGCTTGTCCAAAAAAAAAATGCCTATTTAGGCATTTTTTCGTTTTTATTTTTCTTTCGGTTTTGGAACTTCTTTAATCGTTAAGTAAAGAACAATTAAAACAACTGCGATATAAATGAATGTTGAACCAGGTACAACAATTTTGAATAGATCCATAATCATAAAGAAGATTGTTGGAATTGTGTAGCTGTATGCAGTTAACGTCCATACTTGCTTATAAGATAATTTACGTTGACCGCTCATAGCAGAACCTATAAACGCAAGTAAAGTAATTCCTAAGAAAGTAATAAACAATTGGAATAGATATACTAACACGCCGATAACAGCTAGTAAAATTGGATAAATACTATCGAATACAGAAATGAAATTTTGCAAGTCTTTCTTCTCAAGAGATGTCCCTAATAAATCATTATAGGAGTATGTTTGTGTTTGACCATTTCCTATAGAAACTACTTTATCTTTTAAAATAAATAAACCAGTTTTGTTTTGATATGTTTCTATATCTGTTGTATTGGGATCAAATACGAAAAGAGCATCTCCTTCTTCCTTTAGAATAGGTTGTTCAATATCTGCTTTTAGTTCACCGTTTTCGATTTTAAAATCAGGTAAATCTTTTTCAATTGCTTGATTTACCATGGTAACACTATCTTGAATAAAGCTGCCGTAAAAGAATGTTCTTGGAATAGTAGTGATTAGACAAAGTAGCATAATATACAAAATGGTTTTTCCGATTTTTTGAAAACGGAATAACGCCATATCTTTAGGCGAATATACGCTTTTTGCTAATTGGGTAAATATGGACATAGATTCACTTCCTTTATGTATGTATAAAATCATTGTAACGTAGGAATCTAGAGAATCTCAAGATATATTATATTTACATATAGTGGAGATAACTAAATTTCTTTTTATTAATTTTCTTCTTTTATATGAGAAAAATACAATTGACACTTTTCTTTGCCATATGGTAAATTTATCTTACATTTCTTAAAGGATATATCCGATAGGAATTCCTTTATTTGATATGTTGTTACATACATAATTGTGGACCCTTAGCTCAGCTGGTTAGAGCAGACGGCTCATAACCGTCCGGTCGTAGGTTCGAGTCCTACAGGGTCCATATCCATTTCGCATGTTTATTATGTCAGTGGGAAGCTTCCTTGTAGAAGGGAGCTTTTTTTACGGAATATATGAGCATTTTAATTGAAAAGAAGTGGGATTTTTGCTACGTTAATGATAGCAAGACAATGTGATTTATTTGTTTGCACCCTATGGCAATTAGGGTAGAATGAAGTTGTATGTCACTTAAGTGGCAATACATAAACTGGGAGGAATATAACAATGGCAAAACACGAATTACCAAATTTACCTTATGCGTATGATGCTTTAGAGCCTCACTTTGACAAAGAAACAATGAACATCCATCATACAAAACATCATAACACTTACATTACAAACTTAAACGCTGCTTTAGAAGGTCATGCAGAATTAGCTGACAAAAGCGTAGAAGAATTAGTTGCAAACTTAAACGAAGTACCAGAGGCAATCCGTACAGCAGTACGTAACAATGGTGGCGGACATGCTAACCATACATTCTTCTGGACAATCTTATCTCCAAACGGCGGCGGACAACCAGTAGGCGAACTTGCAACTGCAATTGAAGCGAAATTCGGTAGCTTCGATGCATTCAAAGAAGAATTCGCAAAAGCTGGCGCAACTCGTTTCGGTTCTGGTTGGGCTTGGTTAGTAGTAAACAATGGTGAGCTAGAAGTAACAAGCACGCCAAACCAAGATTCTCCTTTAACTGAAGGTAAAACTCCAGTTGTAGGTTTAGATGTTTGGGAACATGCTTACTACCTAAATTACCAAAACCGTCGTCCTGACTACATCGGTGCATTCTGGAACGTTGTAGATTGGAACGCTGCTGAAAAACGTTATCAAGAAGCAAAATAATTGTAATAACGATAGAAAAAGCTAGGAGAATGCTCCTAGCTTTTTTCTATGCTTTCCTTTTACATAATTGAGCTTGTCTTTGGAAGACTAGAACATGAAGTAAAGGAGAGTTGTGTATGAAGTGGAAACATATAATTGGTGACGTTGAAGTGAATCGGGATTTAGTGTTGTTGCTCCTTATTGGAGGTTTATACACGCTCGCAATTTCTTTATCGAATACGTTTGTTAACATTTATTTATGGAAACAAACACAAAATTATGTGAATCTTGGCTTGTATAATTTGGCCAGCGTTGTATTACAGCCTCTCACATTTCTTATAGGTGGGAAATTAGCGAAGCGTATTGATCGCTCAATCTTGTTACGAATAGGCGTAGGCACGTTAGCTATTTTTTTTATCGTTGTTTTAGTAGCGGGAAAAAGCGCTTCTCACTATATTTTATTAATGGGGGCTCTTTTAGGAGTCGGATATGGTTTTTACTGGCTCGCGTTTAACTTATTAACATTTGAGATTACAGAACCAGAAACAAGAGATTTCTTTAATGGGTTTCTTGGACTTCTTACATCCTTCTCTGGCATGATTGGACCGATAGCAGCTGGATACACAATTTCACGTATGGAAAAATGGAGTGGCTATACGGTCATATTCTTTCTTTCGTTAGTGTTATTTGCAATTGCTGTTATTTTAAGCTTTTTTGTATCTAAGAGAGAATGTGAAGGACGGTATGAAATTGTACAAGTATTGAAAGAGCGGCAGATTGATAAAAATTGGGGAAGAATTACACGTGCTCATTTTTTCCAAGGGTTGAGAGAGGGAACGTTTATTTTTGTGATTTCCGTGTACGTGTATTTAGCGACGGATAGCGAACTCGCCTTAGGGAAATATAGCTTAGTAAATTCTGCTGTATCATTTGTATGTTACTACTTAGTCACTCGTATGTTAAAGAAAGAGTGGCGGAAAAAAGCAATTTTGCTTGGAGGCATTATTTTATATGCTGTCGTATTTTTAGTTATATTCAACGTTACATACGCAAAATTACTTATTTATGCAGCGTGTATTGCGGTTGCGTACCCTATTTTGCTCGTTCCGTATGGGTCCATGACGTATGATGTAATTGGCAGAGCGAAAAATGCGAGAGAGTGGCGTGTAGAGTATGTAGTTGTCCGGGAATTATGGTTAAATGCAGGAAGAATTTGTTCGATTTTAAGTTTTTTATGTGCTGTACTATTCTTTCCGCCTGAAAAAAGTTTACCTTACTTATTATGTATTTTAGGTGTAGGACATTTTCTTATTTATTTTGCAGTTAAAAATGTCAAATATGATGAGGGAAATGCAAGTAAAACAAGTGTTGTAACGCAAGCAAATGCGCAGAATCAAACAGAACCAGAAGGTTAACTTCTCGGTTGTTTTATGCTAGAATAGAAAAAGATGTAAGACAGCAGTGAGGACACCTGTATGAAGGTGTCCCTTTCACATTACATAGCTGTTGGTAGAGGGGGTTTGTATGAGCAAGAAGCAGAAACAACAAAAGAAAAAGACTCACGTTCCTTTTCGGTTAAACGTGCTGTTTTTCTGCGTGTTTTTAATGTTCTCCGCGGTTATTGTAAGGCTTGGTTATGTACAAATTGTTCGCGGTGAGGAATATAAGAATGAAGTGGAGAGGAAAGAAAACTCGACGATAAGTAATCCTGTACCACGTGGGAAAATATTTGACCGTTTTGGGCGAGCTGTAGTAGATAATGCAGCTGTACGTACGATTACATTTACAAAAATGAAAGGGTCAACTGCAGAGGCTCGCTTAGAAACAGCGGAAAAGTTAGCAGATTTGATTGAAGTCCCGACAGATAAATTAACAGATCGCGATAAAAAAGACTATTGGCTTGCTACGCACAAAGAGGAAGCTAAAGAAAAAATTACAAATAAAGATCGTCAAGAGTTAAAAGATAAAAAAATTGACGATAAAGAATTAGATGAGCGTCAACGAAATCGCGTGACAGAAGAAGAAGTGAATCAATTATCCGCAAAAGATTTAGAAGTGCTAGCGATTAAAAGCAAAATGGACGGCGGATATGCGATGACGCCACAAGTCATTAAAAAGGATGCTACAGAAAAAGAATACGCGATTATTAGTGAAAATCTAGCAACATTACCGGGTGTAGATACAAATGTTGATTGGGATCGAAAGTATATTTATGATGATTTATTCCGAAGTGTACTTGGCGGGGTGTCAACGTCTGATGAAGGTTTACCGAGAGAAAGACTAGATTACTATCTTGTTCGTGATTATAATCGAAATGACCGCGTAGGGAAAAGTTATCTTGAGCAGCAATATGAAGATAGTTTGCACGGTAATAAAGCGGAAGTGAGAAATATTACAGATAAAAACGGTAATATTTTAGAAACGATTAATGTATCAAAAGGGCAAAGTGGTAACAATCTGAATTTAACAATTGATATGGAATTACAAAAGCGTGTAGAAGAAATTATCACTAAAAATTTATTGAGATATAAAGGGGGACAACCTCTTTTAGATCGTGCATTCGTTGTAATGATGAATCCGAAAAATGGTGAAGTTTTATCTATGGCAGGGAAACAGTTAGTGGAAGAAAATGGCGAAACGAAAGTGCAAGATTTCGCATTAGGAACGATGACAAGCTCTTATCCGATGGGATCAACTGTAAAAGGTGCGACGGTACTTACAGGATATCAAACAAATGCCATTCAACCAGGTTCCTACCAACTTGATGAACCAATCGTATTGAAAGGAACGCCGAAAAAATCTTCTTGGAAGACGATGGGATCTATTAATGATTTGACAGCATTAAAAATGTCTTCTAACGTTTATATGTTTAAAACGGCGATGAATCTCGCAGGTGTTCAATATGTGAGAGGTGGTACGTTAGATATACCACAAAAAGCATTTGATACGATGCGTTATTATTTCGGACAGTTTGGACTTGGTGTGAAAACAGGTATTGATTTACCGAATGAATCAGCGGGCCAAACAGGTAAAGGAATTCAGCCAGGTTTCTTATTAGATTTATCAATTGGACAGTATGATACGTATACACCACTTCAATTAGCGCAATATGTTTCAACAATTGCAAATGGTGGTTACCGTATGCAGCCGCAAGTTGTGAAAGAAATTCGTCAACCGGCAGTGAAACCAGACGAAGTTGGAAAAGTGGTTCATTCAATGGAACCGAAAGTACTAAATCGTATTGATATGCCTGAATCACAAATTAAACGTGTTCAAGAAGGATTTAGACAAGTATTTAACGATTCTGGTGGTACAGCTACGAAATACTTTACAGGTGCACCATATAAAGCTGCTGGTAAAACAGGTACAGCTCAAACTGTGTATGGCGGAGATAAAGAGATAGGTAGAAAGGCAAACGGTGAGCGTAAAGAAACATATAACTTAACGTTAGTAGGTTATGCGCCACTTGAAGACCCTGAAGTAGCATTTTCTGTTGTTGTACCTTGGGTGGATGATAAATCAGGTATTAACGGATATATTAGTCGTGATATTATGGACGCGTACTTTGATTTGAAAAAAATAGAAAATGGCGAAGCTTCAAAAGAGGAAATAGATAATAAAAAGAAAAATCAAGATCAAGATGACGAATAAAAAAGTTGTAAAAAAAGCACACTATCTGAAAAGATAGTGTGCTTTTTTTTAGGGTTCATGCATACGTTTTAATAAAATGGACAAGCATAGCATATCGGAAAATTGAGGAATCTCACAAATGATATGTATGTATCTCCTCTGAAGGAGAACGGTTTTATAGACCAATCATCAGTGAAGATGAACGGTGGCTACGGATTCAAGTTTCCCCTTATGTTGATTCTTGTGGAACTTTACAAAACTTTTACAAACAATTAAAACCGAATTAATAGTTTAGCAGTATTCTTATATCTGTAATCCTGTTATTTCCGGTTACTTCTAGGAGGAAGAACACGTGAAATGGATAAGTGCATCGATTAAAGTTTTCATGCTGTCGACATGTTTTCTTTATGTTGGCACGTCTACTGTATTTGCTGTGAATGAAATGGGAGAAGTGAGAGTTGATGGATCCTCAACAGTTTTCCCTATTATAGAAGCGGTAGCGGAGGAATATACAAAGGCGCATCCAAACGTGAAAATTTCTATCAGTGTTTCTGGAACAGGAGGAGGATTTAATCGTTTCAGTAAAGGAGAAGTAGATATAAATAATGCTTCGAGAGCAATGAAACAAGTGGAAGAAAATGAAATGAAGAAAAACTCTATTCAGTTTACACCGTTTGAAGTCGCTTACGATGGTCTTACGATCGTTGTGAGTCGCCAAAATACTTGGGTAAACAATATGAAGGTAGACGAGTTACGTCTATTATGGAGTGAAGATGGAAACGAAAAGCGATGGTCACAAATTCATTCTTCATGGCCACGTGAACAGGTGAAGTTTTATGCGCCAGGTGTAGACTCTGGTACGTATGATTATTTTCAAAATGTCATCTTACAAAATAGTCGCATTGTAAAAAAAGTCTCTTTGTCTGAAGATGATCAAGTTATTATGCAAGGGGTAATGAATGATAAAAATGCCATTGCTTTTGTAGGATATGCTTATTATATGGCCAATCGAGATAAGGTGAGAGCAATAAAAGTGAATGGTGTACTTCCGACGAAAGATACCATTCAATCAGGTAAGTATAAGCCATTATCTAGGCCACTATTTGCTTATGTGAATGATGCATCTATCCGAAATAAAATGAATGTAGCAAATTATATTGAGTTTATGATTCAGCATGTTGGTAATCTCGCTGAAGAGGTTGGATATGTAAAATTACCAAAAGTAAAATATAATGAACAGCTGCGGATGTTAACAGAAATAAAAAGGTAATGTCAGGGTGGAAAGGGGTTTTCATCTTTGGCTCATAATGACAAAAGTCAAATTACATTTTCTGTACAACATTTGATTGAAAGAAATACAAAACAAAGAAAAAAAACGCAGCGAATCAATCGAATAGTTCCGTTATTACTAAAAATAATTGCTAGCGTGTCTATTGTAACGACACTTGGAATTATTTTTACATTGGCAAATGAAACAATGATGTTTTTTCAAAAAATACCATTACACTCCTTTTTGACGGGAAAAGAATGGTTACCTTTTTTTGAAAATCCTAAATTCGGTATATTACCACTTATATGTGGAACGTTCCTTGTAACAGCAATTGCCATGTTCGTAGCAATTCCTATCGGTTTAGCGTGTGCCGTATTTTTAAGCGAATATGCTTCAAGCAGTGCAAGGAAAGTATTAAAACCGCTGTTAGAACTATTAGCAGGTATCCCGACAATTGTATATGGTTTTTTTGCATTAACAGTTGTCACACCACTTTTACAACGGATTATACCAGATTTACAGTTTTTTAATGCGATTAGTCCAGGTATTGTTATTGGCTTTATGATGATACCTACAATTGCATCTCTATCTGAAGACGCGATGAGAGCTGTAGCGAAAGGAACGAAAGAAGCTTCGTTAGCACTTGGAGCAACTCGGTTTGAGATGGTAAAACAAGTCGTGTTTCCTTCGGCTTTTACAGGGATTATGGCAGCAATCCTATTAGCTGCTTCCAGAGCAATTGGCGAAACGATGATAGTTGTAATTGCAGCGGGATCCACGCCGAACGTATCGCTCGATCCGACACACTCTATTCAAACGCTAACAGCCTATATTGTGCAAGTGAGCTTAGGTGATGCTCCGCATGGAACAATTACGTATTACAGCATGTACGCTGTAGGCGCAACGTTATTCTTTTTTACTCTTATAATGAACATCATTTCACACTCTATTATGCGCCGCTTTAGGAGGGTGACATAATATGCGAATGTTGAATCATAAAAAAATACAAGAAAATATGGCATCACGTTTTTTAAAAGACCGAGTTTACAAGTTGTTATTTTATATAGCAATTTTGTTTTCAATAGTAATACTGCTTATTTTACTTTTTCAAATTTTTGAAAAAGGTATAAGTTACCTTTCGTTAGATTTCTTTACAAACTTCGCTTCGCGTAATCCGAAAGAAGCTGGGATTGCTGCAGCTTTGTCAGGAACAATATTATTTATGAGTATTGTTATACCAGTCTCCTTTATATTTGGAGTTGGAACTGCTCTTTATTTGGAGCAATATGCGAAGGAATCTATATTTAAAAAGGTAATAGAAATTAATAATCAAACGTTAGCAGGAGTACCTTCTGTTGTATTTGGATTACTCGGCTTAACTATTTTTGTATATGCTCTTCATTTAGGAGAGAGTATTATTGCGGCGGCACTGACGATGAGTTTACTCGTTTTACCGACAGTTGTTGTAGCGAGTCAAGAAGCGATACGATCTGTACCAAGTTCATTATTAGAAGCTTCTTACGGATTAGGTGCTACGAAGTGGCAAACGATGTATCAAATTGTATTGCCATCTGCTTTCCCAGGAATTATAACGGGTTGTACGTTAGCGATATCAAGGGCGATTGGAGAAGCGGCACCGCTATTAGTTATCGGGGCACTTGCATTTGCAAATTATGTTCCATTTAGTATGTTTGATAGATTTACAGTTTTACCAATTCAAATTTTTAATTGGATGAGTAGACCGCAAGAAGAATTTCAGTATGTAGCAGCTGCTGGGATGATTGTGTTGTTAGGTTTATTACTCTTTATCAATATATTTGTCTTATGGTTACGAAATCGAAAATAAGTTGGAAATGGATGAAAGGGGAATTCAAATGGTAGCAACAGTAGTAAATGTACAGGTGAAAAACGAGGAGAAAATCGAGACTGCACCAAAGAAAGTAGTATTTGATACGAAAAACTTAAATTTATGGTACGGAGAAGACCATGCTTTAAAAGATATTAACTTAAGCATTCATGAGAATGAAGTTACAGCAATTATCGGGCCAAGTGGTTGTGGTAAATCAACGTACTTAAAAACATTAAATCGTATGGTAGAGTTAGTACCAATCGTGCGAACTACAGGTGTAATTGAATATAGAGAGCGCAATATATTTGAAAAATCTTACCCAGTTGAAGAATTAAGAACTCATGTGGGAATGGTGTTCCAAAAGCCAAACCCATTTCCGAAATCTATTTATGAAAATGTAGCGTATGGCCCGAAAATTCATGGTATTCGTGATAAAAAAACATTGGATGAAATTGTTGAAAAAAGTTTACGTGGAGCAGCGATTTGGGATGAGTTAAAAGATCGTTTGCATGATAATGCATACGGTTTATCTGGTGGACAGCAACAGCGTCTATGTATCGCGCGTTGTTTAGCAATTGAACCAGACGTTATTTTAATGGATGAGCCAACATCGGCACTAGATCCAATTTCAACATTAAAAGTAGAAGAATTAATTCAAGAGTTAAAGAAAGACTTTAGTATTGTGATCGTAACGCATAACATGCAACAAGCGGCACGTATTTCAGATAAAACTGCTTTCTTCTTAAGTGGAGAAGTTGTGGAGTATACAGATACAAATAAATTATTTACGACACCTTCAGATAAGCGTACAGAAGATTATATTACAGGCCGATTCGGTTGATATCGTTGCAAGGCTAAGAGCAAATACCCTCTTAACAGAGGGTATTTCTTATTTTTACCTCATTTAATTAGAGAAGTAATACTTCTCCTATCTTAAGGCTTATTACAAGTAGGCTAGGTAGGAGATCTATATATAATGGCACATAATATTGAGGGGGAAGAAACAATGGTAAGAGAACAGTTTCAATGTGATTTAAAAATGTTACAGCAAAAGGTGATTGAGCTTGGAGAGCTAGCGAGGGAAGCTTTATTGCTTGCTATGGAAGGTCTTCATAAAAGGGATGTAGAGAAAGCGTTAGAGGTAATAGATGGTGATTATCGTATGGATAATTTAGAAGAGGAAATAAATGATCTTGCGCTTATGCTTATTACGAAGCAGCAACCTGTAGCAAGTGATTTAAGAAGGATTTTCATTTCAATTAAAACAGCGACAGATTTAGAGCGTATTGCAGATCATGCTGTTAATATTGCGAAATCAACAATTCGTCTTGGGGAAAAAGAGGTGGTTGTTAGTTTGCACAATCTTGATGAAATGTTTGCAATTGCAAATAAGATGCTACAGTTAGCGCTAGAAGCATATGAGCAAGAAAATTTAACTTTTGCGAAACAAATTGCCGAAATGGATGATTCAGTTGATGAAATATATGGGAAAGCGATTCGTGAATTTATATCTTTAGTTCCAGAACAACCAGAAGCAATTACACAAATTACACAATTATCCTTTGTGGCGAGATATATCGAGCGTGTAGCAGATCATATTACAAATATTGCTGAAAATGTTTTTTATTTAGTAAAAGGAAAGCATTACTTATTAAATGAATAAAGAAAAAAGGCAGGTGAAACATCACCTGCTTTTTTTAGTCAAAACATGACAAAAAAAGCTCGTTGTTTCCTTTAGTTTATGATGATAAGATGTATCATAATATAATGGGAAAATAGGACATATATGTTGTTCACTTATTAAGGGATATTTTACTAAGTTAATGGTAAGCGCTTTCTTTTGTGGTGTTGAAAAGGTACATGTATATAGGGAGTTTTACTGCCTGTAAAAGCCCGAGTCGAGTGGTCAAGGCTAATAATCAGTGGGAGATGCACAAAATCTCTACTAATTAAAGTTTCATTTTATACTGCTAGTTAATGCGAGGGAGATAATATACATATCGTATATGAAGTTACTGATCATTATATAAGTGGAGGCTGAAGTATATGAAGGGGGTTATTTTAGCTGGAGGAAAAGGACGACGCCTTAGACCATTAACATGTAATACTCCAAAGCCGATGTTACCGTTATTAGAAAAGCCAGTTTTGGAATACAATATTGAATTATTACGTAAGCATGGGATTCGTGAAATTGCAATTACTGTTCAGTATATGAGTACGGCCATTAAGCAATATTTTGGAGACGGTAGCAAATGGGGAGTTAACTTGTACTACTTTGAAGATTCTCCCCCGCTTGGAACCGCAGGGAGTATTAAACAAGCGGAAACATTTTTAGATGAAACGTTTGTTGTGATAAGCGGGGATGCGTTAACTGATTTTCAATTATCAGAAGGAATTACGTTTCATGAACAAAAGAAAAGAATGGTAACTATGTTTGTAAAGGAAGTAGAAAACCCACTCTCATTCGGTTTAGTTGTAATGAACAAAGAACAAGAGGTTACACGATATATAGAAAAACCGAGCTGGAATGAAGTAGTCTCTAATATTGTGAATACAGGTATATATATTATGGAGCCAGAAATTTTTTCTTACATACCGCCCCGAGAGTTTTTTGATTTCAGTCAAGATGTGTTTCCCCTCTTGGCAAATAAGAACGCGTTATTTGCATATTTGTCAGAAGGTTATTGGTTAGATATCGGTACATTTGATCAATATCGACAAGCACAATTTGATTTGTTAACGAAAAAATTGCAAGTACCTATTCCTTACACGGAAGTATTGCCGATGGTATGGATGGGGGAAGGTGTGACGATTGGAAAAGGAACGAAAATTCACGGTCCTTCTTTTATTGGAGAAGGAGCAAAGATTGGTGCTGGAGCTGTAATTGAGCCATACTCTATTATCGGGAAAAATAGTGTTGTTTCAAGTTATTCTCATCTTCAAAAAAGTATTGTTTTTGCAAATGCGCACATTGGTCAGTATTGCGAGCTATTAGAAACGATCATAGGAGAGCATACAATGGTGGAAGATGACGTTACACTGTTTCAAAAAAGCATTGTAGCGGATCATTGTCATATAGGGAAAAGTACGGTAATTAAGCAAAAGGGAAAACTATGGCCATATAAGGCAATTGACAGCTATTCAGTAGTAGGATCGGCTGGTGTTCAAGAAAGTGAAAAGAGTGCAGGATGGTTGCAAAAAAGCCGCATTGTAGGAAGAGGTAATGTTGAAATCACTCCTCAATTTATTGTGAAAGTTGCGATGGCGTATGGATCTCTTTTTGCCAAAGGAGAAAGTATATTAATTGGGAGTCAAGAACATATAGAAACGACTTCTTATAAAAATCTCTTTCTTCATGCGATTCATGGTATCGGGGTTCATACGATGGAATGCAAAGAAATGAACGAATCGCTTTTTCAGTATAGCATTCAGGATTTACAATGTGCTGGTGGGGTTTTCATTCAAGTGGAAAATGAAAAAGAGGTTGTTATAAAGTTATATGGTAAGGATGGGGTACAATTAACGTATAAGCAGCAAAAAGCGATAGAACAAGTATATATGTCTGAGTCGTTTTATTACGTATGTGAGAAAGAAATGGGACGGAATAAGCTAGTCCACGTTTCTTTACATGATTATATAGAGGCTGTATTAGAGCGCGTTGATATTGAGAAAATACAAAAACAAAAGTTTCATCTTCTTATTAATAAGAGGAATGATATGTTACAACATTTATTGATGCTCTTTTTACAAAGGCTCGGATGCACAGTTACATGGATTTATGCGGGCGAACAAAAGGATCATGTGAAAGCTTTGATGAAATCAAGTAAAGCAAATATGGCACTTATGTTTTCAGAGCAAGGAAATTATTTTGAGTTATATGATAATCATAGTAATATTTACCAAGGAACAGATTTTGAAGAGGTGGATATTCCAGATTTATTACTTGAATCGGCAGGAAATATTTACCCGATGTCTTTGAAATTAGGAGAATGTTACCTTCTATTTTATACGCAGGATGAAAAAAAGTCGTTTCAAGCGAGATGGAAGCGAGATATTTTATATCGAATTGGAAAATTATTCGAGCTAATAGCATTGCAGGGGAAAACATTTCTCAGCATAGTAGAGCAATCACCGCCGCTCTATCTACTTTGTGATGAAGTTGTATGTTCATGGAATGAAAAAGGAAAAGTAATGAGGAAATTATTGGCTGATATGGAAAGAAAGGAAGAAGGTATATTTGAAGGAGTACAGTTCAAATATACCGAAAAAGAGTGGTCTTATATCGTTTCTGACACAAAACAACCGAAATTTTTAGTGTATTCGCATGCTAGAAACCCAGTAATAGCAAGGGAAAACATGAAAAATCTTATAGAAAAAATTAGACAATATCAAAAGGTGTAGAATTTTTATTTTAAAAGTGGTATTATAGTATAGTCTGATTTAAGTTATTAGTACTGGAGGGAATAAGAATGCGTGTGAATATTACTCTAGCATGTACAGAATGCGGAGATCGTAACTATATCTCAAAGAAAAACAAACGTAACAACGCTGAGCGTATCGAGCTTAAAAAGTATTGCAAGCGTGACAAGAAGTCTACGTTACACCGTGAAACAAAGTAAGCAGTAGGAATATTTTCCTACTGTTTCTTTTTTTGTTCGATTCCTCTGTTAAAAGTGATACACTATCATCGTAGAGCAAAGTATCACTGTGAGGGGGAAAGTGTGTGAGAGAAGAGAAAGTACGTTTACGTAAACAAATAATAGAGCACATGAATTCTTTATCAGAAGAACGGTGTACAACTTTATCAGAGCAAATTGCATTTTCGTTGTATGCGCAAAAAGAGTGGGCTGAAGCCAAAACAATTGGAATCACTCTCTCAATGGAAAATGAAGTGAATACATATGCTATTATCGAAAAAGCTTGGGAAGAAGGAAAGAAAGTTGTTGTTCCAAAGTGTAACAAAGGAACACGAACAATGTCTTTCCGGCAAATTAGTAATTTTGATCAATTAGAAATAGTGTATATGAATTTACGTGAACCAATTCCAGCGCGTACGGAAGAAGTGAATGCAGATGACATTGATCTTCAAATCGTGCCAGGTGTAGCTTATACAGAGCGAGGAGAACGGATTGGATATGGCGGTGGGTATTATGATCGTTATCTCGTGCATTATAAAGGGAAAACGCTATCATTAGCTTATAGTTTTCAAATAGTAGAACATATTCCAGTAGAGCCGTTTGATAAAAACGTAGAAAAAATTATTACAGAAAAAGGAACAATGGTTAAAAATGGGCTTGTATAGACAAATAAAAATTGACGAGACTTTTTCTTCTTGATTATAATAAAATATGTGAACGTTTTCTTATTATAATTTTTTATAGTAAGTGAGCATAGAGGGTGATAAAATGGTATCTATTTATGATATTCAGCAATTGCTAAAGAAATTTGGTACGATTATTTATACGGGTGATCGAATTGCAGATTTACAATTAATGCAAGATGAATTGCGTGAATTAAATCAATCACAGTTAATCGATCCACAAGACTATCAAACAGCTTTATTTTTATTGAAGCAAGAAATTCAAAAAGAGCTAAATAAGAATTAGATAAAGGTAGGTAAGCAACATGGAAGAGAAATGGTTAGTTGGGGTTGACCTTGGTGGTACAACAATTAAATTAGCATTTATTAATGTGTACGGTGAAATTTTACATAAGTGGGAAATCCCTACGAATACAAATGAGCAAGGAAAACATATTACGCTTGATGTAGCGAAAGCTATTGATAAAAAGTTAGAAGAGTTAGGTGAATTGAAAAGCAAGTTAATCGGTATTGGTATGGGAGCTCCTGGTCCTGTACACGTAGCGTCTGGAATGATTTATGAAGCGGTCAATTTAGGATGGAAAAACTATCCGTTAAAAGATTTATTAGAAGTAGAAACAGGATTACCTGTTGTTATTGATAATGATGCAAACTTAGCAGCACTTGGTGAAATGTGGAAAGGTGCTGGTGAAGGAGCAAAAGATTTGATCTGTATGACACTTGGCACTGGTGTTGGTGGTGGTGTAATCGCCAATGGTGAGATTGTACACGGCGTAAGCGGAGCTGCTGGTGAGATTGGACATATTACAGTAGTTACAGAGAATGCTTTCCCATGTAATTGCGGGAAGTCTGGTTGCTTAGAAACTGTAGCATCTGCAACGGGTATTGTGCGTGTTGCTATGCAAAAAATACAAGAGACTAATAAAGAGAGTGTTCTACGTTCTATGTTAGCAGAAGAAGGGCGTATTACATCAAAAGATGTGTTTGAAGCACTTGGACAAGGTGACGAGCTAGCAGGCGAAGTAGTAGAAAAAGTAGCTTCTTATTTAGGGTTAGCTGTAGCGAACCTTGCTAGTACGTTGAACCCAGAGAAAATTGTTATTGGCGGGGGCGTGTCTAAAGCTGGAGATGCACTATTAGAGCCAATTCAACGTTATTTCGAGCAATATGCTTTCTCACGTGCTGTAAAGAGCACAAAGTTAGCGATTGCAATACTTGGTAATGATGCAGGTGTTATCGGAGGAGCTTGGCTTGTAAAAAAGCACAAATACGAAGCGAAGATGGTATAAGTTGTGAAATATGAAAAGAGGAAGGGGAAACCCTTCCTCTTTTTGTGTGAAATCTTGATGAAGAATAACATGTAAATGAATTAAGCTGCTGGTGGGTACCCGTTATATAGAACAGTCATGATCGTAAACCATCCGAAAACGAGTACAGTTGCAATTGCAAAGCCGCCCGCGAATAAGTTTTTTTCGCGAAGAGTTCTAAGCGTAGCGAATACAGCTAACAGAGTGACTAGCGCAAAAATAATAACAAGGCCCATACAATATCCTCCTCTGTCTACCCATTCCTCAATATGAGTTTTTAGAATATTAACTCTTTTATATTGTACATGTTTTAAAAATGATTGTCGAGATAGCATCCTTTCTTTTCCTAAGAGAAAAAAATGTTGTATCATTGAAAGTAAGTTTAATAATTGGAGGAGATTTTCATATGAAATGGATACAAATGCCGTTAGGCCCATTACAAACGAATGCTTATATTTTAACGAATGATCAAAATGAGTGTATTATCTTTGATCCTGGTCACGAAGGAGAGAAGCTCGTTACATATTTACAAGAAGAACAATTAAAGCCACTTGCTGTTTTATTAACACATGCTCACTTTGATCATATTGGTGCTGTTGACGCGGTAAGAGACGCTTTTCATATTCCTGTGTACGTACATAAAGAAGAAGCAGATTGGTTAGGCGATGCAACTGTAAATGGCTCTCAAATTTTTATGATGAATCGCAGTATTACAGCAAAACCAGCAGATCATATTATTGATGCAGAAGGTGCATTAGCAATTGGTTCATTTAATTTTGAGATTTTTGAGACGCCAGGACATTCTCCAGGCAGTATTTCTTATTATTGTAAAGAGGCGAATGCTGTATTTTCTGGTGATGTATTGTTCCAAATGAGCATCGGAAGAACAGATTTACCCGGTGGAAGTTTTGCTGAATTGATTGGAAGTATTGAAGAAAAATTATTTGTATTACCAGATGAAACAGCGGTGCTATGTGGACATGGTCCAGAAACAAGCATTGGTTTTGAAAAAGAAAATAATCCATTTTTACAGTAAGGAGCTAGTATGGAGATGGAGCTCATTTTAAAAGAATGGATGGAGAAAGAGAAGGATTATTCAATTTCATATAGTACGTATATGAACCTCGTATTGTACACAGAGGGACATGGATATTATATGAAGGAACGTGAAAAAATTGGAAGACAAGGGGATTTTTTTACAAGTAGCAACGTATCCTCTGTTTTTGCAAAAACATTTGCTAAATTTTTTATTCGTCTTGTTGAAAATGGTGAAGTTGCTCCGAATATTTGTGAGATTGGTGGGGGAACAGGAAGGTTTGCCTATGATGTTTTACAAGAGTGGAAGCAAGTATCTCCAGAAACCTTTATTGATTTAAACTATTCAATGATTGAAATGAGCCCTTTTCATAGAAACTTACAGCAGAAAAATCTTTGTTCGTTTTCTAATGTGTCGTATTATACGTCGCATAGTGAAATGGGAGAATCGTTCGAAGGGATTCTTTTTTCGAATGAGTTATTTGATGCATTTCCTGTTGAAGTAATTGAGAAGAGAAATGGAATATTGTATGAAGTACGTGTGACGTACACAGAGGAAGGGAAACTCGCAGAAATATGTAGACCGCTACAGAAAAATATTGGTCGATACTTATTGAAATATAATATTCATCTTGCTGAAGGTCAGCGTTTTGAAGTGCCACTTGCGATGGAAGAATATATAGAAGAAATTGCGAAATGGTTTCAACGAGGTGTATGTATTACCGTTGATTATGGATACACAAAAGAAGAATGGATGCATCCTGCACATCAAGAAGGAAGTTTACGAGGATATTACGAGCATAAGTTAATCCGTAATCCTTTAGAGCATCCAGGTGAAATGGATCTTACTACTCATATTCATTGGGACGAACTGAAAGAGATGTTTAGCCTGCAAGGCATGAATATAGTATGGCATAAGAAGCAATCTGAGTTTTTGTTAGCAGCAGGAATATTAGATCAGCTTACGGGTCACCAAGATCGAAATCCTTTTTCTGAAACTCAAAAACAAAATCGTGCAGTTCGTTCTATGATTTTGAGCGGAGGATTAGGGAGCGCATTTGATGTTGTGATACATACGAAACATATGCAACAGTTACACTTGGATCAGCATTTGAAAATATAAAAAAACAAGACACAGCATATTTCTGTGTCTTGTTTTTTAATACGACTTTTTAATTATGTAGCATCATATATTTTCTCTCATGATATATATTTATATTAAAGATATGAGATAAAAAATATAAAATACGCCCTTTTTCTCTGTTTATGAGCTCTTAACCTAATAATACGCGAACGAGTTGAATAATTGTCTCGTTTTCTACTTTGTAATAAATTTCCAATCCTTTTCTTTCACTGGAAACGATTTTAGCACTTTTTAATTTTGCTAAATGCTGTGAAATTGTAGATTGTGGCATGTTTAAGCCAGTGTACATTGTAGAAACGTTGCTTGGACCACGTTCAATTAATCCTTTTACAATACATAAGCGAACAGGATGAGCAAGTACTTTCAATAATTCTGCATTGCTTTCATATAGTTCTATTTCTTTTTGAAAGGTTTCTAACATGTTCTTTTCCACCTCCGTGTGAGCTGTTATACCATACTATACATACCAAAAAATTAAAGAAAAGAAAACAGTTGTTGCAGAAAAAAAGTCCTAAAGTAAAGAAATTGTAAGAAAAGAGACCCTGATGTAAATAAAGTAGATAAATTTGCATGGTTTTGTAAAATGACATTTTTGGGTGAAAATTTCGATGCGTTTTAAAAATTAAAAGATATAGATATATTTGTAACACAATTTTATCATGATTTTCTTATTCTTTCAAATGAATATACAAAATTTTTAAAATAATAAGAAAAAGGAATTATAATGTTATATATAGAATATAAAACAGGTTAAAAGAAAAGAAGATGAATGTAGTCAGCTTCTTTATGGTGATAACAAAATATTTGAGTATAGCTGATAAATTTTAGAATTACCAAGACATTAGTTATATATTCTAGAGTTCATCTTTTATCAGCTTTAAAAATCTGCGGTTCCATATGTTCTCATAAAAATCAATTGTCTCTTTTGCGGACATAAATGGATTATTTAACGTAGAGGTTGCTTTCTGTACCATGAAGTTTTCGTATTCTAGTCCATGGGAAAATTTAATCGTAGCATCCATACAGTACTCTGTTTGGGCACCACAAAATTCAATACGGTGTACAGATAATTGTTCTAAAATCTCTTTCAAGTTTGTTTTATAAAATGAATTGGCATGTGTTTTTCTTACAAAAAAATCTTGTTCCTGAACATCTAGATCAGCATGAATAGCCCAAAGTTCTTTTTCGTGTACTAAATCATCATCACAATGTTGAATAAAAATGATTGGTTTATTTGATTTTCTGTATGAAGAAATTCTTTTATTTACTTTTGTAAGTAAATTTTGTAAATCGAATAAATGCTCTTCGCTATAACATACTCCATTTTGTAAATCGATAACGATTAAAACATCTGCACAAGTATCCATTATTTTTGCCCCTTTTTACTTCTTAATATCTCAATTAATTCATTATTTAGAAATAGATGGTGCTCTTTCGTTTTTTTATGAACTATACGAAAAATAAAAAATATACTTAATGGCATAAAACAGAAGATATGAAAACTTAATTTCATATCTTCTGTTCGTTCTATGCATTTACAGGTTCTTCTACATAAGAAAGGGCATTTTCAAAATCGGATATTAAATCGGCAACATTTTCAAGGCCGACAGATAACCGAAGTAATGAATTAGAAATCCCTCTTTCATCACGAGCTTCTTGCGACAGTGCTGCATGTGACATTTTAGCTGGGTAGGAAAGAATCGATTCGACAGCTCCTAAACTAACTGCAAAGACAGGTAATTTTACTTTTGATAAAAATTGGCGGAGTGCGTCTTCCGATTGTAAGGTGAAAGATAGGACAGCTCCAGCTGATGTAGCTTGAGATTGTTGAATATCAAATCCAAGATGTGTTTGTAAGCCAGGATAATAGACATTTTTAACTTTAGCGTGCTCTTGTAAATAATGTGCAATTTTATTGGCGTTTGCAGCTGAATGCTCAAGACGTACATGCAATGTTTTTAGACCGCGAAGTACGAGAGAACAATCTTGAGGACCTAAAATAGCGCCGAATGCATTTTGTAAAAATCCAAGTTTTTGAGCGAGTTCGGCATCTTTTACAACCGCTAATCCGGCAGTAACATCACTATGACCGGCAATGAATTTTGTGGCACTATGAAGAACGACATCGGCGCCAAGATCAAGTGGTTTCTGGAATAGTGGTGTCAAAAATGTATTATCAACAAAAGTAAGGGCGTCAATAGATTTTGCAAGTTTAGAAACAGCACGAATATCTGTCACTTTTAAAAGTGGATTAGAGGGTGTTTCCACATAAAAGAGTTTTGTGTTTGGCTTAATGTTTTGCTTTATTTCTTCTACATTTGTCATATCAACAAATGTATGTGACACACCGTAACGGGAGAGCACTTCAGTTATAATTCGGTAAGTTCCTCCATATACGTCTTCTGAAATGAGTACGTGATCGCCTTGTGAAAGAAGGAGGAATGCAGTAGAAATCGCTGCAATTCCTGATGCGAAGGCAAATCCCTTTGTTCCGCCTTCTAATAAAGCAATGATATCTTCAAGAGCTTCACGAGTTGGATTACCAGAGCGACTATAGTCATATTTTCCGAACGTATCTACATCAAACTGATGGAATGTTGATGTATTATAGATGGGAACGTTAACAGCTCCTGTTTGTGAGTCATGTTTATATTGGTTGTGCAGTAAGAGTGTATCTATAGAATAACTCATATTCTTACACCTTCTTTTACAAGTTTAATGGCTTGTTTTAAGTCTTGAATTAAATCGTTACTATTTTCAATGCCAACGGAAAATCGCAGAAGACGATTACATACACCGTTTGCTGTTCTGATTTCTTCAGGAATATCAGCGTGTGTTTGCGTTGCTGGATACGTCATTAAACTTTCAACACCACCAAGACTTTCAGCAAATGTAATTAAGGATAAAGATTGTAAGAATGGATTGATCCATGTTTCATCTTTCAGACGAAATGAGATCATGCCGCCTCTTCCAGGATAAAATACATCTGTAACCCCGTCTTCATCATTTAAATAAGCAACAACTGCTTTTGCATTTTCTTCATGTTGTCTCATGCGAAGCGCTAACGTTTTCATACCACGAATTAATAGCCATGAGTCAAATGGACTTAAGACCGCACCAGAGGCATTATGATAATGAGCGATTTCCTCACAAAGTTCCTTTCCTTTTGCAACGACAAGTCCGCTTAGGACATCGTTATGTCCCCCTAAATATTTCGTTGCGCTATGAAGTACAATGTCGGCACCTTCTGTTAATGGCTGCTGTATATAAGGCGTATAGAATGTGTTGTCTACAATAAGAAGTAGTCCGTGTCTTTTCGCTACAGTTGCGACAGCGGCAATATCAGTAACTTGCATTAACGGATTAGTTGGAGTTTCTATGAAAATAGCTTTCGTTTCAGTTGTGATAGCTTGCTCAATTTGTTTAATAGATTGTGTATTTACGTATCTACATCGAACATCCCACTTTTTTTCGTGCTCAGAAAATAATCGATAAGTGCCCCCGTATAAATCTTCGGATACAATAAGTTCGTCTCCAGAACGGAATAGGGAGAGGACGAGGAGAACAGCTGCCATCCCTGAACTACAGGCATAACCTTGTTCACCATATTCTAAGTCTGCGATTGCCTGCTCTAAAAGACCACGAGTTGGATTGCCAGTTCGTGAATAGTCAAAGCCAGTAGAGTTACCAATTCCTTCATGACGATAAGCAGTTGAAAAATAAACAGGTGGGTTAACAGTTCCTGTTGTAGTTTCGCTCCGGTTTCCGATTTGTGCTAGTTTTGTTTCAATAGTTGACATGTGAAAATTCCTCCTTTTTAAATTAACAATTAAGTGAATGTAAAGTGAAACTTTAATCAGTGAGGGGGGCATCCCCCACTGATTATTAGCTCTCACCAATCGGGCTTTTACGGGCAGTCGATTCCCACCTAACTTCTTTGTTCTAGCTGAATTTTGAGTTGGGAATCTTACTGCCCTCAAATAGCGGGGTAAAATAAAAAAAGCCTTCTAAAGAAGAAGGCTTTCGGTTTGAATAGAGTCTTCTTCTCATCTGTCAAATCTTTCACAATTTGCTGGAATTAGCACCTTATTAACAAATGTTAATGGTTGCTGAGGCGTCATAGGGCCAGTCCCTCTACCTCTCTAGATAAGAATGTTCGTATGAAATTTTTATTATGTTTTTAACTTTACAACAAAAGATAATTGAATTGCAACTTTATTTTAAATAATTTTTATTTTTCCGCAAGTGTCATTGACTTTTGCATTTGTGCATGCTAAATTTATTAAAAAATTAACAAACATTGTTAAAAGGGGAACGTATTTCCTTTTAGCTACATAAATAAAATAATAAAGACAAACTCTTATTGAGAGCGGTGGAGGGAAAGGCCCTGTGAAACCCAGCAACCTTCAAACGAAATGTTTGAAACGGTGCTAATACCTGCAAAACGAATGTTTTGCATAATAAGAGGAGGAACAATTATGTCCCCCTCTTCAAAGTGAAGAGGGGGTTTTTATATTGATAGAAATGAGGGAGATTTGTGAAATTACTAGATTTATTATCAAAAGGAATTGTAATAGGTGATGGTGCGGTTGGGACGTTATTACATTCACATGGTTTGCAAAGTAGTTTTGAAGAATTGAATATATCTGATCCAGATTTAATTATATCGATTCATAAGCAATATGTAGCTGCTGGGGCTGATGTGATTCAAACAAATACGTACGGAGCAAATGAAGCGAAATTACGTATGTATGGTTTAGAAAATCAAGTTACTGAAATTAATAGAGCCGCAGTAAAACTGGCGAAAGCATCTGTTACAGACAGAAATGCAATTTTAGGAACAATTGGTGGTATGAAACATATCGGAGCTGTTACGACAACTGATATGGAAAGAGAATTTATGTTACTGGAACAGGCAAGTGCATTACTAGAAGAACAGGTTGATGGACTGCTATTAGAAACTTTCTATGATGAGTTTGAATTACTTCATGCTGTTCAGGTGTTACGAAAACAAACGAATATTCCAATTGTAGCTCAATTAGCATTGCATGAGGCAGGTACAACTCAAAATGGAAATGATGTAAATGAAATATTAAAACAGCTTTTAGATTACGGTGCAAATGTTGTTGGATTGAACTGTCAACTAGGGCCACTTCACATGACGGAAGCTTTTAAAATGATATCGATTCCTCAAAATGGCTACTTGTCAGCATATCCAAATGCAGGTCTCCCGAATTATGTGGAGGGACGCTACGTATATGAGGGAAGTCCGGCTTATTTCGAAGCGATGACACCGAAATTTATTGAGCAAGGTATCCGGTTATTGGGTGGTTGTTGTGGCACGACTCCAGAACATATTGAAAGTATGAAACGTGCAATTGCAAATGTTACACCTGTAATAGAAAAGGATACGATTCAAAGACCGAAAGTAGTTCATACACATGAGAAACGTTCGAAAGCTCATGTCACTTTAGCAGAGAAAGCAAAAAAACAAACGACAGTAGTAGTGGAATTAGATCCACCGAAAACGTTAGATACGCAGCGGTTTTTTGAAGGCGCAAGAGCATTGAAAAGAGCTGGGGCAGATGCTATTACTCTAGCAGATAATTCATTAGCATCGCCTCGCATCTCGAATATGGCAATGGGGGCATTATTAACGAAGCACGATATTCCGGTATTGACGCACTTAACGTGTAGAGACCATAACGTCATCGGACTACAATCTCATTTACTAGGCCTATCAGCGTTAGGTATGGAAGAAGTGTTAGCTTTAACTGGGGATCCAGCACGCGTTGGTGATTTTCCAGGTGCCACTTCTGTATATGATTTGTCCTCTATTGAGCTCATTAAAATGATTAAAGAAATGAACGACGGGCGCTCGATTTTAGGGAAATCAATTGGTCCAGCAACAAGGTTTTCAGTGGGAGGTGCGTTTAATCCGCATGTAAGACATTTAAAAGCAGCGGTTAAGCGGATGGAACGGAAAATAGATGCTGGAGCGGAATATTTCTTAACTCAGCCAATTTATGATATCGCGTTAATTGAAGAAGTGTATGAAGCGACAAAGCATTTGGAACAACCTATTTTTATTGGGATTATGCCATTAATAAGTAAAAGGAATGCAGATTTCCTTCATTTTGAGGTGCCGGGTATTACTCTACCTGAAGAAATAAGGGAGAGAATGGATGGACATGAAACGAAAGAGGCAGCAATTGAAGAAGGGATTCGTATTTCACAAGAATTGATCGATGCGGCGATGAAATATTTTAACGGCATTTATCTTATTACACCATTTCTAAAATATGAAATTACAGAACATCTTGTTAAATATGTGAGAGAAAAGCAAGAAGTGAAAGAAGGTATTAATTGATGAAATGTATAGAAGAAAAATTACAAAATAACATCTTAATATTAGATGGTGCAATGGGAACAATGATCCAGCAAGAGGACTTAACTGCGGAAGATTTCGGAGGAGAAGAGTACGAAGGCTGTAATGAATATTTAGTAGAAACAAGGCCTGATGTCATTTTAAAGATTCATAAAGCTTATATTGAAGCTGGAGCAGATATTATTGAAACAAATACATTTGGGGCGACAAATATTGTATTAAGTGATTATGAGTTGTCTCATTTAGATGAGGAATTAAATGAGAAGGCAGCGCGTTTAGCGAAGCAAGCGGTCAAAGAAAGTGGGAAGGAAGTATATGTTGCGGGAGCAATGGGACCAACAACGAAAGCGATTAGTGTTACAGGTGGTGTGACGTTTGAAGAATTAATTGAAGCCTATACACGGCAGGCTAGAGGCTTATTGAATGGCGACGTAGATGTATTACTCGTTGAGACGAGTCAAGATATGCGTAACGTGAAGGCTGCTTATATTGGAATTCAAGCAGCTTTTGATGAGCTAAATAAAATTGTACCTATTATGATTTCAGGAACGATTGAACCGATGGGAACGACTCTGGCCGGGCAAACAATTGAGGCTTTTTACTTATCAGTAGAACATATGAAGCCATTATCTGTTGGATTAAACTGTGCGACCGGTCCGGAGTTTATGAGAGACCATATTCGTTCACTATCTGATTTGTCGGAGTGTTACATTTCTTGTTATCCAAATGCAGGTCTTCCTGATGAAGATGGACATTATCATGAATCGCCATCTTCTCTCGCTGAAAAAGTGAAGCGATTTGCTGAAGAAGGATGGGTTAATATTATCGGTGGTTGTTGTGGCACAACACCAGAACATATAAAAGCAATAAAATCCGCGTTAGCTTCTCTTAATCCACGTGAACACCACGAAAGAGCTGGACACGGGGTTAGTGGATTAGAGGCACTTCAATATGATGACTCTATGAGACCATTATTTGTTGGTGAAAGAACAAACGTTATTGGGTCACGTAAATTTAAACGATTAGTAGCAGAAGGGAAATTTGAAGAGGCTGCTGAAGTCGCAAGAGCGCAAGTGAAGAAAAATGCTCATATTATTGATATTTGTATGGCAGACCCTGATCGCGATGAAATAGAAGATATGGAAAACTTCTTGGCAGAAGTTACGAAAGTGTTAAAAGTACCAATTATGATCGACTCAACAGATGAAAATGTGATGGAGCGAGCTCTTACTTATATACAAGGAAAAGCTGTTATTAATTCAATTAATTTAGAAGATGGGGAAGAGCGATTTAAAAAAGTGACACCGCTTCTTCGTAAATACGGTGCTGCAATTGTAGTTGGAACAATCGATGAAGACGGAATGGCAGTAAGCGCGGAAAGAAAATTAGAAATTGCAAAAAGAAGTTATGAGTTATTGACGATGAAATATGGTATACGCCCGTCAGATATTATTTTTGATGCACTTGTATTTCCTGTAGGGACAGGTGATGAAGAATATATCGGCTCGGCGGCAGCGACGATAGAAGGAATTCGCCTTATTAAAGAAGCCTTACCAGAGTGTTTAACGATTTTAGGTGTAAGTAACATATCTTTTGGTTTACCACCAGCTGGCCGAGAAGTATTAAATTCCGTCTTTTTATATCATGCAACGAAAGCAGGATTAGATTACGCAATTGTGAATACGGAAAAATTAGAACGGTATGCGTCAATTCCAGAGGAAGAAAAACGTCTTGCTGATGCACTACTTTTTGAAACGACGCAAGAGACGTTAGAAGAATTTACAAATTTTTATCGCGCGGCAAAAAAGAAAGATGTCGTTACCCAAGAAACATTAACTCTTGATGAAAGGCTGGCAAATTACATTGTAGAAGGTACGAAACAAGGACTACAAGAAGATTTAAGCCGTGCACTTACAGAAGGAAGAAAACCTTTGGATATTATTAATGGCCCACTTATGACAGGAATGGATGAGGTGGGACGATTATTTAATAATAATGAGCTTATCGTTGCCGAAGTATTGCAAAGTGCTGAAAGTATGAAAGCTGCCGTAAGCTATTTAGAGCCACATATGGAATCTAGCGAGAGTGCGAAAAAGGGGAAAGTATTATTAGCAACTGTTAAAGGTGACGTACATGATATTGGGAAAAACCTCGTTGAAATTATTTTATCGAATAACGGATATGAGATTATTAATTTAGGAATCAATGTTCGTTCGGATCGAATTGTTCAAGAAGTACAAGAAAAGAAGCCTGACATTATTGGTCTTTCTGGTTTATTAGTAAAATCAGCGCAACAAATGGTAACGACTGCTGAAGATTTAAAAGCTGCAAATATTGATGTTCCAATCGTTGTAGGCGGGGCAGCGTTAACGAGAAAATTTACAGAAAATCGTATTTCACCATCATATAAAGGGCTCGTATGTTATGCGAGTGATGCGATGACTGGTCTTGATATTATTAATAAGCTTCAAAAAGAAGAAGAGCGTGAGAAGATGAAACAAGATAAAAAAGAGCGTCATCTTCATATCGTAAAAAAAGAGGAGAAGAAAGTAGAAATTCCAGCAGTAATTGAGCCATTAGCGAAGGCAGAGGTTATGATACCTGATTCAATAAAACGAATTGTATTACGTGATATTCCAGTTGCACATCTCGCTCCATTTTTAAATAGACAAATGCTACTTGGACATCACCTTGGATTAAAAGGAAATGTGAAGAAGCTTTTGCGAGAGGGAGATAAGAGAGCACACGAATTAAATGATTTAATAGATGAATTATTGCAGGAAGGACAATCTTGGTTAAAACCGAAAGCGGTGTATCAATTTTTCCCAGCGCAAAGTGACGGACAAAACATTGTAATATATGATCCAGAAGATCATACGCGTGTAATAGAGCGTTTCACATTCCCAAGACAAGGAAAAGCACCATATCGTACTTTAGGTGATTATTTACGACCAGTTGGAGATGAGATGGACTATGTTGCTTTCCTATCTGTTACGGTTGGGGAAGGCGTTCGGGACATTGCTGAAGAGTGGAAGGCGAAGGGTGATTATTTACGCAGCCATGCGATCCAATCGTTAGCGCTTGAACTAGCAGAAGGTCTTGCTGAAAAAACACATATGCTCATTCGTGATCGCTGGGGTATTCCAGATTCACCAGAACTGACGATGGAAGAACGTTTCCGTACGAAATATAGAGGGATACGAGTGTCTTTCGGTTATCCAGCATGTCCAGAACTTGCGGATCAAGAAAAGTTATTTCGCCTTATTCATCCAGAAGAAATAGGTATTTCATTAACAGAAGGATTTATGATGGAGCCAGAAGCGTCTGTAACGGCTATGGTATTTTCTCACCCTGAGGCAAGATATTTTAGTGTATTATAGTGTAGAAGGGGGAGACGTATGAAGAAAATAGTCTTTACAGGTGGCGGTTCGGCAGGGCATGTAACACCTAATTTAGCCATCATTCCACATTTACAAGAACAAAATTGGGATATCTCGTATATTGGTTCTCATCAAGGGATTGAGAAAACGATTATAGAAAAGGAAGGCATTCCGTACTATAGTATTTCAAGTGGAAAGCTACGTCGTTATTTTGATTTAAAAAATATAAAAGATCCTTTTCTTGTAATGAAGGGTGTTATGGATGCGTATGTAAGGATTCGAAAACTAAAGCCGGATGTGATTTTTTCAAAAGGTGGTTTCGTATCTGTACCAGTCGTAATTGGAGGCTGGCTAAATAGAGTCCCTGTTTTATTACATGAATCTGATATGACGCCAGGACTAGCAAACAAAATTGCGCTCCGTTTTGCTTCGAAAATATTTGTTACATTTGAAGAAGCTGCGAAACATTTACCGAAAGAAAAAGTAATCTATACAGGATCTCCTGTACGTGAAGAAGTGCTAAAGGGAAATCGTGAAAAAGGTTTAATGTTTTTAGGTTTTTCACGTAAAAAGCCAATTATTACAATTATGGGAGGAAGTTTGGGCGCAAAGAAAATTAATGAAACGGTTCGAGAAGCGTTACCAGAACTTCTGAAAAAATATCAAATTGTTCATCTTTGCGGAAAAGGTAATCTTGATGAAAGCTTACAAAATAAAGAAGGATATAAACAATTTGAATATATACATGGGGAACTGCCAGACATATTGGCGATAACAGATTTTGTTATTTCACGTGCGGGCTCTAATGCCATTTTTGAGTTTTTAACATTGCAAAAGCCGATGGTTTTAATTCCGCTATCGAAATTTGCAAGTCGTGGAGATCAAATACTAAATGCAGAGTCTTTTGAAAGACAAGGATATGCTTCCGTATTGTATGAGGAAGATGTGACTGTGAAATCACTTATAAAGCATGTCGAAGAATTAAATCAAAATAATGAGATGTATAAAACAGCACTAAAAAAATATAATGGAAAAGAAGCAATTCAAACAATCATTCAACATATTTCAGAGGCATGATGAAACAATCATGTCTTTTTTAGTAGGATGAAAGATTCCAAGGATTGATATTTTTATGTTACAATAAAGTGAAACTTTAATCAGTGGGGGAGGGGTTAATCCCCCACTGATTATTAGTTGAACCAATCGGGCTTTTACGGGCAGTTAATCCCACACCTAACTTCTTTATTTTTGCTGAATTTTGAGGTGGGGGTTTTACTGCCCTCGAATAGCGGGGTAACAAATGGATTAGTAGGGAAATTCCAATTAATGAAGCGTGAAAATACGAATGGATTAGGAGTGACTGTGTTGGAGCTAAGTCTCTATGAAAATACTGCACTTATTATATGCTTTGTGTTGTACGTTGGTAGTGTTATTGTTTATATTTCAAGGAAATTTTCGCAAGAAAGAGAGCTTGAAAAATCAGAAATAACAGCTGAACTAGAAATGTTAGCTGATGAAAGTTATAAAAAGAAGAAAATAAAAGAAGAGCATGAAGAATCCCATCATTTAAACGCAAATAAGTTTTAAAGATGGGGATTTTTTTTTGAAGTCGTTCTTTATTATGTTTATAGCAATTAACGCTAAAAGGAGTTTCCCGTACATAATGAAGGAGTGTATATAAATGAATTTTTATGTCGCCTCAGGATTCCAAAATAAACATCTTGTACGTTCTATAGCAAATGAACTGAAACATGCAGGATGGCACCATACATATGATTGGACAAGAAACGAAAGAGCAGTGAATCAAGATCAATTAAGAGAAATTGGGCAGGCAGAAAAGAATGCTATTAAAGAAGCGGATGTCTTTTTACTTATATTAGATGGCGGAAACGGGAGCCATACAGAGTTTGGAATGGCGATTGCGCTAGAGAAAAAGATATATGTATATCATGAAAGAAACCCGCTTCAAACAACGTTCTATCATTTGCCAGAAATAAATATTTTTGAAGGAGATGCAACTGAATTTGCATCTTATGTTATGAATCATGTGAAATAATAATAACGACCTAAAAGGTTATAAAAGTGATCTTTTGGGTACAGTGATGATAAGAAACGTATATAAAGGAGTATATAATATGAAATTAGAAAATGGATGGGAAACGAGCTTTTTAGAAGTCGTACAAAATAGTGAATTTAAGAAAGAGGCCGTTCTTAGTCAATTGCTTTGTGAGGATAGTGAAGAAGTAGAAGAGCTTGTGGATGATTACGGATATGAAGAGATTATTGAACGCGAACATGATGATGAATTAGCAGAAGTTTTAGGTGAAGAACTTTTCGATGAGATGGAACGACACGTATTCTTATCTTCACACCCAGAAGAAAAACTTATTTCATTCGTAAATGGATTAGGTTTTCATGTGTTAGATTGGATCGTTCTTCTTGAAACAGAATTTGGCATTGATAGTGTACACTTTACGTCGGACGCCGTGAAAATATTAGAAAAACGCTTTAGACAATTTCCATACATAGAAGATAAGACAATTTTTGATATGACATTTGGAGAAGCAATGGATGTATTAGAATCCATTACAGGATTACAACTGAAGGAAAAGATGAACGTATAATGTAAAAAAAGAACGTGATATTCTCACGTTCTTTTTTTACATTATAATAATTTTGTCATCTAGTTTTGTTTGTCCGCTAAGAAGTGCGTTTAAATATTCCACTTTTCTTATACAGGCCTGTATATGTCTTTCAACCTCTTGTAACTCTGCTTGGTGATGTGTTTCAATCGGATGAATTTGTACGTTGAATTTTTCAAATTGACTACTATATGTTATTTCTGCATAGCCGCTCATAATATCCATTTCGTTATGAAATAAAAATTGTTTTGTTTTGTCACAGAATGATACATTCTGAAAGCCATATACTTTTAATGCGTCAATTACTTTTTTAATCATTTTTGTATTCATTTTTTTTAACCCTCTTTGCGAAGTTCTACTTATATATTATAACATAAAAAATTACATAGAAAGCGCTTCCAAATGTATTTTATTATAAACTTTACGTTTCAATCACAAAAATGAAACAAAGAAAAAATAATTGTAAAGAAGGGAGGACTCTTTTATTGTTTCGTCATATATATAGAGAAATAGTGCAAGGAAAGGAAAATTTCCGAATTTGAGTTCGTATTTCAAATTTAAGCGCAATAAAAGAGGTGAGAGACTTGAACTTTGATATTGTAGGACAAAAAGCATATATAAAAGATGGACCGCATCGGAACCGAATTGGAATTGTAAAGAACAGCGAGACAAAATTAGAATCGCAGTTTGCTATTGTAATTGGAGAACAAATCATTGATGTAGAGCTAAAGGATATCGTGTTAGTTGGAGTAGACGTAGGACAATTTCATAAATGGTGCGAACAAAATGGTTATTTGTGAAAAGGACGGGCTGTGAGATAATGAAGTATATTTGAGAAAAGAGAATATGTTATTGTATTCTCTTTTTCTATGTGTAAGGAGATAGAAATGAAGTATAAAGAACGAGATTTTACATAGTGTTTGAAACAATATGTTATGCCTTATGTATAAAAGACAAAGAGGAAGATGAAAAGAACTAAAAAAGGACGCTAACAGTTTTTATTAGCGTCCTTTTCATTATGAAGCAATTTCACCAGTTTTTGTATCATCTTGATTGTACGTATCTTGATCTAATTCACCAAGCCATTTACTAGAAATAAGACCTGCTGTCATAGAACCACTTACGTTAAGAGCTGTACGACCCATATCGATTAATGGTTCAACTGAGATAACAAGAGCGACAATACCGATTGGTAAGTTCATTGTAGATAGTACGATTAACGCTGCGAATGTTGCACCACCACCAACACCGGCAACACCGAATGAGCTAATAGCAACGACAGCGATTAAAGTTAAAATAAATTGTGGTTGTAATGGATCGATTCCTACAGTTGGAGCGACCATCATTGCAAGCATTGCTGGATAAATACCTGCGCAACCGTTTTGTCCGATGGATACTCCGAATGATGCTGCAAAGTTTGCAATCCCTTCGGAAATACCAAGCTTTTCTTTTTGCGCTTCAATATTTAATGGCATTGCACCAGCACTAGAGCGAGATGTGAATGCAAATGTTAATACAGGGAACACCTTTTTTAAATATTGAATTGGATTTAAACCAGATAGAGCAATTAATAATAAGTGGATAACGAACATTACGATAAGTGCCACGTAAGACGCTAACACGAAGTTACCAAGTTTTAAAATAGCATTTATATCGCTACCAGCAACTGTTTTTGCCATAAGAGCTAATACGCCGTATGGAGTAAGGCGTAAAATTAATGTTACCATACGCATTACGATTGCATATACAGCATCAAGCATTTTCTTAAATAGTTCTGCTTGTTCTGGATATTTTCGTTTTACCCCTATAAAGGCGATACCGATAAAGGCTGCAAATATTACAACAGAAATTGTTGATGTTGGACGAGCACCTGTTAAATCAAGAAACGGATTTGTAGGCAACAGCTCTAATAATTTATCTGGAATTGTTGTTTTTTCAATAGAAGTAAATCTTTCTTCAACTAGTTTCAGACGAGCAGATTCTGCATCACCTTGTTGCAGGCCTGTTGCAGATACATCAAATCCTGCACTTGCGGCGATACCGACAGCTGCAGCGATTCCTGTAGTAAGAATTAAAATTCCGATAATAAGACCACTAATTTTACCAAGGTTTTTCGTTAACTGTAATTTTGTAAAGGCTGAAATAATAGATACTAAAATAAGTGGCATAACGATCATTTGAAGTAATTTCACATAACCGTTACCGATTAAGCTAAACCAAGTATTTGATTCAATAATTATTTTAGAAGTTGGCTCATAAATAAATTGTAATATAAGACCGAATATAATTCCGACTCCTAAAGCAGTAAATACACGTTTATTAAAAGATACATGCTTACGTTGCATATAATATAATACGCCAACTAAGATGAGCATGACTGCAACGTTAATTCCGACAAGCAGTGTATTCATGTTGATTCCCCCTAATTCCAATCTGTTATATAGAATATAAGGTAATAAAACCTATAAGTCAACTAGGGAATTGCGGAATTAAAAAAAAGATGGCAAAATGCCATCTTTAATGTCCAGCTCCAGGGACAAGTAAAAACGTCGTGTAGTATGTAAATCCTATGAAGAAAACAGTTAAATATGCCCCGAATACGTATATATACATACGCTCTGTTAGATTTAAATAGCTTAAAAGTACGAAGAAACCTGTTTGTCCTAAAAATAGTAGTGCGGCCTGTTGCATATCCCCTACGTAAAACATAACCGAGAAAATTCCAGTCCAAAAGCCGAGAACGCGAAACATGCGCTCCATGCCATCTCCCTCCTTTTCTAAAAAAAGTAAACCTCTCCTCATTATAGTTTATTTTTCTTACTATTGTAAATATTCATTCATATAAAAAGAAGCCAATTATAATTGGCTTCTTTTTATATGAGAAATTAAATTGTTAGTTTATAATTACAAGATTTACATCCATCTAGTAGACTATCATTTCGTGTTAATTCCGTGTTAGGGAATAGGATTTCAAAAATCCCTTTCATCATATCTCCGTGCATATTACAAATTTCAGTTGGGTGATGAACAGCAACTTCTTTAAATGGACAATTGTGTACATCATAGAAAATTTTCGTTCCATCTGCACTTAATTCAAATGCAGGTGATAAACCAGCTGTTGAGAAAGCTTCTTTTGCAATTTGGACTTTTTGCTCTACTGTTAAAGCATCTTCATTCACATGTAAACGCTGCATATGTTGTTGCATTAACTCGGCCCCGAATTGTTTTCCTGTTTCGTATAGCGCTTTTTCACCAGCGGCGCCAAGGCTAAGTAAAGAATTAAATGCTATTCTTGCTAACAATTGATAATCGCGGAATGGAAATTGTAATTGAATCACATCTTCAGATAATACATATAATCTGCTTGGTCGTCCGCCTTTTCCAGTTTTCTTTGTTTCCGATTTCAGCATATGGACATCTTCTAGTTTAGATAAATGTAAACGCGCTACGTTTGGATGAATGTCAAACTCATCTGCAATTTCTTGTACAGTTACGTAACTATGTTTTTGAGAAATATATTTATAAATGTAATAACGAGTTGGGTCAGATAATACGCCTGTAATTTTTAAAGCTTGTTCCATGAGGATCTCCACCTTTATCACTTTATCCAAGATAATAACATTATAATACAGATAAACTTCCATATAGGTAATTTCAGACAATAATTCGGAAATTGTTCATAATTTCACAAACATATTTTTCCTTTTCCCTCTGGTGAAAATACAAAAATGCCGATTTTTCTTATCTGTTTTTTCATGCTATATACATAGTGGGGAGGGAAAAATGATGAATGGAATTGAAAGCTTTGCGAATACGGTTTTGAAAGAGGCGTGCAGGGTACAAGCTTCGGATTTACATATTGTGCCCAGGAAGAAGGATGTAGCGGTTCAACTGCGTATAGGAAAAGATTTAATGACGAAACACTGTATCGAAAAGGAATTTGGAGAAAAACTTGTTTCACACTTTAAATTTTTAGCATCCATGGATATAGGGGAGAGACGGAAGCCACAAAATGGTTCACTGTATTTACAAATGGATGGACAAGAAGTGTATTTACGCCTTTCCACGCTTCCAACCGTATACCAAGAAAGTCTCGTTATTCGTCTTCATTTACAAGCATCTATTCAGCCGTTATCTCATCTTTCGTTATTTCCAAGTACAGCGAAAAAACTACTCTCTTTTTTACACTATTCACATGGGTTACTCGTATTTACTGGACCGACTGGTTCGGGGAAGACAACAACAATGTATGCATTATTAGAGGTAATTAAAAAAAAGAAAACACGTCGCATCGTTACACTTGAAGATCCAGTTGAAAAAAGAAATGACGATGTATTACAAATTCAAATAAATGAAAAAGCAGGTATCACATATGAGGCGGGACTAAAGGCCATTTTACGTCATGATCCAGATATTATTTTAGTCGGTGAAATTCGTGATGAAGAAACAGCGAAAATCGCTATAAGAGCAAGTTTGACTGGACATTTAGTGATGACGACACTGCATACTAGTGATGCGAAAGGGGCGATACTCCGATTTATGGATTTCGGTATAACGAGGCAAGAGATTGAACAATCTTTATTGGCTATAGCTGCACAGCGACTTGTCGAATTGAAGTGTCCGTTTTGCCAAAGAAAGTGCTCAACTTTATGTAAATCAATGAGGCAGGTAAGACAAGCGAGTATTTATGAGTTGTTATATGGATATGAGTTAAAACAAGCAATTAAAGAAGCAAACGGGGAATGTGTCACGTACCAGCACGAAACATTAGAATCTTCGATACGAAAAGGATACGCTTTAGGATTTTTAGAAGAGGATGTGTATGTTTAAGAAAATATGGAGTTTAAGTGATCAAGTAGTATTGCTGAAACGATTAGGAGAACTATTAGAAAAAGGATACTCCCTTTTGCAGGCATTAGAATTTTTACGGTTTCAATTACCTTTAGAAAAGAAAGTACAATTGCAGCGCATGATTGATGGATTAAAAGATGGAAAAAGTCTACACGATTCTTTTCATCAATTAATGTTTCATCAGGAGATGTTAAGTTATTTATTTTATGCTGAGCAACATGGTGATATTTCTTTTGCGTTGCAACAAGGGAGCGCACTTCTTTATAAAAAGGATAAGTATAGGAAAGATATGATGAAAATAATGCAGTATCCTATGTTTTTGGCGTTCTTTTTAATAATCATGATTTTTGTTTTTAACCGCATTTTATTACCGCAGGTTGACATGGTATATAGTTCATTCGGTTCTACAGCACCGTTACTTACAGAACAAATATTAAGTGCAATTAAGCTGCTACCCAGCCTTATTTTTAGCACTATTGTTATCATTATGATTGGATGTAGTGTATATATGTTTTACTTTCGGAAACTCCCGCATATGAAGCAGGTAAAAATTATGCTTCGTATCCCCCTCGTAAAAACATTTCTTATTTTAAAGCATTCACATTATTTCGCCACTCAATTGAGCGGTTTATTACAAGGTGGACTATCAGTACTTGAGGCCCTAACAATAATGATGGAGCAAAATTATCATCCGTTCTTTCAATATGAAGCGGGTCGAATTGAACGCCAATTAATTGCAGGAGAACCGTTGCAATCTATTATTGCTAAAAGCGGATATTATGAGGAAGAACTTTCTTATATTATTACGCATGGACAAGCAAACGGTAATTTGGCGATTGAATTAGGTGACTATAGCGATCTTATTATGGAAAAGATGGAGCAAAAAGTTAAACGTATGTTAGTGATCATTCAACCAATTTTATTTACGTGTATTGGAGGAATAGTCGTTCTTATGTATTTAGCGATGATTATGCCAATGTTTCAAATGATGAATTCTATTTAGGAGGCATTTACATGCAGAATGAAGAAGGGTTTACCCTTTTAGAAATGTTATTAGTTATGGTCGTCATAACTGTATTATTACTATTAATTATTCCGAATGTAGTTACACAGCGTTCATCCGTCGAAGGCAAAGGATGTAAAGCCTATGTGAAATCTATAGAAGCTCAAATACAAGCATACCATTTACAACATAATAAAATTCCCTCGCTAAAAGAGCTAAGGGATGAAAAATATATTACAGCTGATGAGTGTCCGAATGGTGAATCCATTTATATTTCAAATGATGGCACAGTAACAACTGGGAAACTGTGAAACAAAAAGGTTTTACTCTTTTAGAAATGCTACTCGTTCTATTTGCAATTTCTGTACTAAGTATGGTCACGTATTTTAACGTACATTCATTACATGAAAAACAAAAAGTGGAACAATTTTTAAGACAGTTTTCAAACGATATTTTGTATATGCAACAATTAGCGATAAACCGTCAAAAACACTATACATTACGATGGTATAAAGATAGACATACGTATTATATAGGGGAGCTAAGTGAGAATCTTACTATCATTAAAAGAGAATATGATAGCGATATACAAATTGATTTGAATACTTTTCCAAATCCGATGACATATAATCCGAGTGGAAATATTAATAGAGGTGGCACTATTTTACTTTCGTATCGAAGTTATAAATATGAGATTGTATTTCAGCTTGGGAGAGGGAGATTTACGTATCGTGAAATGTCAAAAAGGGTCAGTGATGGCTGAGATGCTTGTAGCATTAATTATAGTAATGATGGCAGTATCTTTACTACTTCCGCAAACAGTATTGGTTATGCAAGAACGAAAAAACATACAAATTCGTTATAAAGCATTTGTATTATTAAAAAGGGAAGCAGCTTTATATATGTATGAGAATGGGGCGAAACGACCGCAAGAAAAAGTCGTAAACGGAAATGTATATTACACATATTGGGGAGGAAATGAAGTTTGTGCTATGTGGAAAGATGTGAAAGGAAGAATGATGGAACAATGCTTTTATGCAGGAGAAAAAATAAATTAGAAGTTGGGTTTACATTAATAGAAATGATCGTATGTTTTTTTCTGTTATCACTGTTCTTTTTACTCTTACCACGTTTGAATTTTATTGGAATAGAAAACAACCAATCAAAAGGATTAAATAATTGGGAATGGGATGTTTTTATAGGACAAGTACAGTTAGAGTTTCGTGAAGTATCTTTTGTAGAAAAAATAGTCCCTGAAAATAAAGATAATCTTTTGCGCTTCCGTCTTCGCACTGGAGATGAAGTGACGTATGAAAAATTGAATAATCATCTTATAAGAAAAGTGAATATGCGCGGAAGAGAAGTTATATTACAAAATGTTGAAATGGTTTCGTATGAAGTAACACCTCATTTGCTCTTTATACATGTGAAAGATATGAGTGGGAAAATATATGAAGGTGTAGCTGTCAGGTATAGCGAAATGGAAATAAATATATGAGAAAACAAGATGGATTTACGATGCCAGGAACAATCATTTTTCTTGTATTATTAACTTCGTTCTTTGTATACGAAACGAATATGTTGCTTATAGATAAAAAATTTTATATTGAAATAGAGCAAAAGTTTGTACTGGAAGAACTACTAAATCGATCAATTACAAATATAAAAAAAGACTTACAGCAAAAAGAAAAGGAAGATACTTTTTTCTTTCAATATGAAAAGGGCGAAGCAAGTGGGAATTACGTCTTTGAAAACGATGTTATACTCGTTTCGTTGCAGTGCAAAATAAAACAAGAAGTTTTCTATAAAGTAAGCTTTCGGTATAGAAAAAAGGATGAGAAAATATTCGATTGGATAGAAGGATAGTCTGTGAAATATACGGATGAAAACCATAATTTCTCATTTTGTAATAGGTTGTTTTTAAAAGGAAATGGATAAATAAAACAATTTAAAGTTTGAATTTTCTCGAAAAAGAGAAAGGTAGAAAGAATATGATATATTCAAGCTATCCAAACATATTTTTTTAGGGAGAATAGGGAAATGACAAATAACAATCAAATAGGTGAAAATAAGGAACAAACTATTTTTGATCATAAAGGAAATGCAATTATGACGGAAGATAGGGAAATACACATTATTTCAAAATTCGAAGAACCTCTTATTGTCGTGTTAGGAAATGTATTAAGTGATGAAGAATGCGACGAATTGATTGAATTGTCTAAAAGTAAAATGAAACGTTCTAAAGTTGGTTCATCACGTGATGTAAATGATATTCGAACGAGTAGCGGTGCATTTTTGGAAGACAATGAGCTTACTGTAAAGATTGAAAAACGAATTTCATCTATCATGAATGTTCCTGTAGCGCATGGAGAAGGATTGCACATTTTAAATTATGAAGTGGATCAACAATATAAAGCGCACTATGATTATTTTGCGGAACATAGTAGATCAGCTGCTAATAATCGTATCAGTACGCTTGTCATGTACTTAAATGATGTAGAAGAAGGCGGAGAAACGTTCTTCCCGAAATTAAATCTTTCTGTGCACCCTAGAAAGGGAATGGCAGTATACTTTGAGTATTTTTATCAAGACCAATCACTAAATGAGCTTACGTTACATGGAGGGGCACCAGTAACGAAAGGTGAGAAATGGATTGCAACTCAGTGGGTGAGAAGAGGCGCTTATAAGTAAAAGCGTGTATATAACGTTTTGTTCTTCATTGTATAAGGAGAACAAAACGTTTTTTTATTAAATAATGAAATCTTTCGTTATAATAAAAAATAATAACGGATGATTGAGAGGAACGAACATGAAATCTATATACATAACCGGTTATATGGGAGCTGGGAAAACAACAATTGGAAAAGCGTTAAGTAAAGAACTTTATATGGATGTTGTCGATACAGACCAAAAAATTGAAGAGAAGCAGGAGAAGGCGATTCGTGATATTTTTGCTGAAGAAGGGGAAATCGCTTTTCGGGAATATGAAAGTGAAATGTTACGTTCACTACCCAGTTGTAATGTAATTATTACAACTGGTGGTGGAATCATCGAGCGAGAGGAAAACCGAAAGTGGATGAAGGAAAATGGAACTGTCGTGTATTTATATTGTGATCCACATGTAATTGCAGAAAGACTCCGTGAAGATACGACGCGTCCACTATTTCAGAAGAAAGATATAGAGGCATTTGTGGCAAAATTTGAATCGCGCCGAGCTCATTATGAAGAGGCTCATATTCATATCGATACGACGAATAAATCGGTAAAACAGATCATGAATGAGTTAAAAGAAAAGATTAATGAATAAAAAAGTGGACATACTAATCAAGTAGAGGTGATGATAATATGTCTACTAATGATTATGTTCGCTTTGTGACACAGCAGTTTGTGTCGTATATGGATGCTCCAAAAGAAGATCGTAAACAAAAGAAAGAACAACGTCGTGCTGAAAAAGAGCCATTTATGAATAAGTGGTTTGGTGTTATGCCGCTTAGTGCTGCTTTGTTTTATCGAAACGTAAAAAATAAAAGAAAAAAATCAAGTTAACGATTTCGTAATATGTGTAGCAAAATGAAAATCCCCTAGTAGTATTATGCTACTAGGGGATTTTCATTTACTGCACGGATTCCTTTTCTTCTGTAACGGCATGTATTTTATTGTTTACCCATACAAATCCAATTCCGATACAAATGGAAATGCCCCACCCAACAGCGGTCATAATCGCTCTCATTTCACCATAGCCATCTACACCGAAAACAGAGATGAAATAAATTTTTAAGAAGCTTTTTAATATGAATTGTAGCCCGAAAAATAGCGTTAAATATTGTAGTGCTGGATAGATCCGACTATCACGATACAGTTCACGACTTTTATCACGGTCATGGCCTTGCAATGCGGCAATATCTGCTGCGAAATATAACATAAGTGGTTTTTTTATAAAAATGGTACATATGACGATAATACCGAGCACGATGTGATAATACGCATCGTTCCATAACATTCGTTCTGCTGATCCAGATAATAGGTCTACCGTTGTATTAGAAATGAGTGTAATTAAAATAAAGAATCCTGTTACGTTAAACTGTTTTTCTTTTTTAAAGGTATACAGTGTATAAATAATCCCCGGAACAGAGGAAAGTAACATCGCGTAATAAGGATCGATATAAGGTTTTGCAAATTTCCAAATGAGGAATGGGATTACGAGATAAAAGACAAGATCTAATATAGCTTTTTTATTTTGATTCATATAAATCCTCCTTAAGTCATACATATATTTTATAATATAATTTCTGAAAATTGTATAATGTTTAATGGGAAAAGAAAAAATATATCACTTTTTGAGGGATTAGTAGATTGAAAAAATTGCCCCTAGCGTAGTAAGTTTTTTTAGTATATAATAAAGGAAACGCTTTCATTTTTGGTTTGTTCACAAAATGGACGGAAAATCACATATTTACTATCGATATGTTGCTTTATAATGAAACTAATTAAATATACATGCATACAATATTGTGAAATAAATAACATAAATAATCTATATAAATGTAAACGTTATCAAAATAGAGAGGTGGAGACAATGAGTAAATTTTTCTTCAATCATAATCCAGCAACAGTAGAGGATGGAAGGCTTGTTAAGTATGCTGAAATTATTTATGGAGAAGGTGGCCGTTCTGTATTAGAAAATTTAATGGTGAAGGCATCTATCAGATTGCGTGATCGTTATCCGAATAAATCTGACGAGCAGATCTCGAACCTCGTAAATAAAGGCATCCATGATATGTTTCAAAAATATGTGAGTGAGTAAGAGTAGCCAATGGCTGCTCTTATTTTTTTGTATAAGGATTGTATCTCTAGCTGAAAATAAGGATGTATTTTGAAAGATATAAAAAGGAGTGATAAAGATGAGCAATGGAATTGGTCGTTCAAAAGAAAATCTTCCAACTGATGCTAATCATGTGAGCGCAAAGGATCGTGCGCATCAAAAACGTATGGCAAAGCAAAAACAACAAGAGCGTAATGGCGATAGAGGATAACTCAAAAAAAGCTCCTTCTAAAACAGAAGGGGCTTTTTAAGATAGAAAATGATTTGCGGTAACATAAAAAAGTCCACCGTTAATAATTTGCAATGTAATACGTGGCTCGTATTGTTCTTGCAGTGCTTGTTTTTCAATTTCATAGCTTTCGGGAAGTTCATCACTTTCTTCATAAAAACGATTTAAAAGGTCTAAATCATGATTCCAGCGCACTCTTGCTTCTTTCGCCCACGTATGGTCATCTTCTGCAATAATATTTTTTAAAGCGTCCTCTATACGTTGTAAACCGCTTTGCGGTTTAATGATAGGTGAGAGCGTAAAACAAAAGTCAGGTATTTTCGGTGTAAGTTTAATTTTCGTTAATGTTTCATGAAAGTTTGCAATCATTGTGCCAGAAATGAGATGAATACCAATCGAGTGAAGGATGTCCTTTTTTCGATCACATTGATAGGAAACTTTAATATTTACACCGAGCCACGGATGGAGCGGTGTATGTGTCGCTCCGCTATGCCGTACTTCCTCATATAAACGTATGTAAGAGCCTAATTCTTTTGTCGTTTGGAAAATTTGATGAAGGCGTGGGGAACCGTAGTGAATCAGTTCACCATCGCTTTCTTCATTTTCTGGATTCGTAACAAGAGTAAGGCGCATCGGATTCGGTACGCCTCCTGTTTTCTCAAGATAGTGCCAATAAAAAGGGCGATTCATTAATAATTTATCCATCTCAATTGTTAACTGCACATCTAATAAATGAGGAGAACGTTCTAAAATTTCACAGTTATTCGCCTCAAAAAAATTGTATAAGTAATTATGAATTTCATGTTGCTGCATAGCCTTGCACCTCAGCTTCATTTCGTTTCGCAAAGTCGATAATAGATGTTAAGTTTTCCATCTTAATTCGGATTTCTCCTTCGCTTTTTGATTGCGCAAATATTTCTTGAATATGTGCGTCGATGTTTTTCATATTAATTCTCGTTAAAATTTCATCAAGTTCACCGATAACACGCTCAAATAAATTGATTTTTTCATATAACAGTTTCAAAATATGTTCTTCAACAGTATGTTTTGTAGCTAAGTTATAAATATGAACATCATTCTTTTGACCAAGACGGTGAATACGTCCGATTCTTTGTTCAAGACGCATTGGATTCCACGGTAAGTCATAATTAATCATATGGCTACAAAACTGTAAGTTAATCCCTTCACCACCAGCTTCGGTTGCAATTAATACTTGTGCGTGGTTTTGGAAAAGCTCCTTCATCCAATCTTTCTTCCCGCGTTTAAACCCGCCGCGGAATGGAACGGAAGAAATACCGTGTTGTTGTAAAAACCATTGTAAATACATTTGTGAAGCTCTATATTCAGTGAAGATAATGACTTTATCGTCAATTTCTTTTATAAGCTCAAGAGCTTTATTCGCTTTTGAGTTGAAAGGAATATGATTAATTTTGTCCATTAGCACATCAATATGTGGGTCCTTTATGTAATGCTCATTTTCTTTCTGCCTTTTCTCCACATGTTTTTTTAATGAATAGTAAACAGCTTCACGACTACTACACGCTTCCCGTTTTAAAGTTAACGATGAGAAAGCAGATGTGAAGGCATCTTGTCCTCGCCAATTTTCAATACCATTATACAAAGCTTGCTCTTCTTCATTAAACTCAACAAAAATTGTACGTACATGTCTCTTTGGCCAATCAATTCCGGTATTATGACGTCGATTTCGGACCATCACTTTGTTAATAAGAGCTTTTAAATCTTCATCAGATTCGGCGGAACGATTTTTTGAAGCGTAATATTCTTCAAAGTTGGATTGATTGCCTAAATGTCCTGGCTTTAATAAAGAAACGAGGTTGAAAATTTCATCAATCTTATTTTGAACAGGCGTAGCGGTTAATAATAAACAAAATTTCTTTTTTAATCGTTGTGCAAATTCATAGTTTTTTGTTTTATTATTTTTAAGTTTATGTGCTTCATCGATAATAATAAGGTCATATTCTAGGTTCAAAACGATATCGCGATGCGGTGAACGTTTTGCAGTATCAATTGATGATACAATCACATCGGCTTGTTCCCACGAGTAGCTTTTCTTTTGGGCTACAGCTGGAATAAAAAACTTTGTATTTAATTCGTATGCCCATTGTGATACGAGAGAGGCAGGGACGAGTATAAGTACTTTTTTCACAAGACCGCGGACCATATATTCTTTTAAAATCAGCCCAGCTTCAATCGTTTTCCCAAGTCCCACTTCATCTGCTAGTATCGCTTTACCATTCATTTGTTCAATGACATTTTGAGCGACTTCTAATTGATGTGGAAGTGGTGTGAAATGAGATAAATGCTTCGGTGCCTGTAAGCCATCGAAAGTAGGAACAAGTAACGATTTTTCTGTTTTATAAGCTAAATGATATAAATCCCAGTTTGTCCAAGGACCATCTTCGTTAATTCTATTTAAAAAATTGTTTTGCCACGTTCGATCTACGGAAATATCGACATTCATTACGACTCTCCCACCTTTTATAAACTAAAGTAATTATTAAAAAAATCTTTATTATATAAGCCTTGTAATAAGGCTCTATTACACTTGCTGAAAGTTAAAGAATAGGAAAAGATAAAGAGCTAAATTTTGAAAATTGTATTTAATAAGATTAAGAATGAAAAATTCTAAATTATTTTTTATGCTAGAATATTGATGAAATATAGCGAATAATGTTAGGATAATGGTGTGAAATGTGTGGAATCTTTCGTATTTTATCCAAGAAAGTGATTTTTTATTTACGCTTTCATAAAAAAATATAATGAGATTCCGTATATCCTATCTTTTCAGAGTGAAAATGTTTAGATATGGCGAGCAACTTTTATTGATTTGTCAAAGCATAAGGGGGAGAGAGCATGATTACATTACAACGTACACCGTTATTTGATGTATACGCGAAGTATGGTGGAAAAACAATCGACTTCGGTGGTTGGGAATTACCAGTTCAATTTTCAAGCATTAAAGAAGAACATGAAGCTGTACGTACGGCTGCAGGTTTGTTCGATGTGTCTCATATGGGAGAAGTTGAGGTAAAAGGTGTAGATAGTTTAGCATTTTTACAACGTGTTGTTACAAATGACGTTTCTACCTTAAAGGTAGGAGGCGCACAATATACAGCTATGTGCTACGAAAATGGTGGTACAGTAGATGATTTATTAATCTACAAACGTGGTGAAGAAGACTATTTATTAGTAATCAATGCATCAAATATCGAGAAAGATTACGAATGGTTAGCTAGCCATGTAATTGGCGATGCAACAGTAGTCAATGTTTCTAGTGAAGTTGCACAGCTTGCAATTCAAGGTCCAAAAGCAGAAGGCATTTTACAAAAAGTTGTGTCAGAAGATTTGAAAGAAATTAAGTTCTTTAAATTTAAAAACGATATTCTTGTAGATGGAATTCCAGCACTTGTATCTCGTACAGGTTACACAGGTGAAGATGGATTTGAAATTTACTGTAAGAGTGAAGATGCTGCAAAACTTTGGGAGAAACTTCTTGAAGTTGGAGCAGAAGAAGGCTTAAAAGCATGTGGTTTAGGTGCTCGCGATACACTTCGCTTCGAAGCAACATTACCACTTTATGGTCAAGAATTATCAAAAGATATTACACCGATTGAAGCTGGCATCGGCTTTGCGGTAAAACCAAATAAAGAAGCAGACTTCTTTGGAAAAGAAACGTTAAAAGAGCAAAAAGAAAACGGTGCGCCTCGTAAATTAGTCGGCATCGAAGTAATCGAACGTGGAATTCCTCGTACACATTACCCTGTATTTATTGGAGAAGAAAAAATCGGGGAAGTAACGAGTGGTACACAATCTCCAACGTTAAAGAAAAGCATTGGTTTAGCACTAATTGATGTAAAATACGCAGCAGTTGATACAGAAGTAGAAATTGAAATTCGTAATAAACGCGTCAAAGCAGTAGTTGTTCCAACACCATTTTATAAACGTTCAAAGTAACGGGGAGAGGGGTAGATTTCATGTTGCATCGTTATCTTCCAATGACAGAAGAAGACAAAAAAGAAATGTTACAAACGATCGGCGTTCAAACGATCGATGAATTATTCTCTGATATTCCAGAGAGTGTTCGTTTTAAAGGGGATTTAAAAATTAAAGAAGCAAAATCAGAGCCAGAGCTTTTAAAAGAGTTAACTCAAATGGCTAGTAAAAATGCTAACTTAAAAGAATACGCTTCTTTCTTAGGAGCAGGTGTATACGATCATTACGCTCCAGTAATTGTAGATCACGTTATCTCTCGCTCAGAATTTTATACAGCTTACACGCCATACCAACCAGAAATTTCACAAGGGGAATTACAAGCGATCTTTGAATTCCAAACAATGATTTGTGAATTAACAGGAATGGATGTAGCAAACTCTTCTATGTACGACGGAGGTACAGCTTTAGCTGAAGCGGCAATGCTAGCAGCTGGCCATACTCGCAAAAAGAAAATTCTTGTATCTAGTGCAGTTCATCCAGAATCAAGAGCAGTACTTGAAACGTATGCAAAAGGTCAACATCTTGAAGTTGTTGAAATTAATCATAAAGATGGTGTAACAGATTTAGACGTATTACAAAGTGAAGTAGATGATACAGTTGCTTGTGTAATCGTTCAATATCCAAACTTCTTCGGACAAGTTGAAAAATTAGCTGATATTGAAAAAATCGTTCATCAACAAAAATCATTATTTATCGTTTCTTCAAATCCATTATCATTAGGCGCATTAACACCACCAGGAAAATTTGGTGCTGATGTTGTAATCGGTGATGCACAACCATTTGGTATTCCAACGCAGTTTGGTGGACCACACTGTGGTTACTTTGCAACAACGAAAGCATTTATGCGTAAAATTCCAGGACGTCTTGTTGGACAAACTGTAGATTCAGATGGTAAACGTGGATTTGTATTAACGTTACAAGCACGTGAACAGCATATTCGCCGTGATAAAGCGACGTCTAACATTTGTTCAAACCAAGCGTTAAATGCATTAGCAGCATCAGTTGCAATGACGGCACTTGGTAAACAAGGTGTGAAAGAAATGGCACGTCAAAACATTTCTAAAGCACAATATGCAAAACGTCAATTTGAAGCGAAAGGCTTCACTGTAACATTTGCTGGACCATTCTTCAATGAGTTTGTTGTAGATTGCAAGCGTCCAGTGAAAGAAGTAAACGATGCATTATTACAAAAGAATATTATCGGCGGTTACGACCTAGGCCGTGATTATAAAGAGCATGAGAACCATATGCTTGTAGCAGTAACTGAGCTTCGTACAAAAGAGGAAATTGACACACTTGTAAACGAAATGGGGGCTATCCAATGAAGAACCAAGACCAAGCACTTATCTTTGAAGTGAGTAAAGAAGGACGCATAGGATATAGCCTACCAAAATTAGATGTAGAAGAAGTGAAACTAGAAGATGTGTTTGAGAGCGATTATATTCGAGTAGAAGATGCAGAGCTACCAGAAGTATCTGAACTTGACATTATGCGCCACTATACAGCACTTTCAAACCGTAACCACGGTGTAGATTCTGGATTCTATCCACTTGGATCGTGTACGATGAAATATAATCCGAAAATTAATGAGAATGTAGCTCGTTTCGCAGGATTTGCAAATATTCATCCATTACAAGATGAAAAGACAGTACAAGGTGCAATGGAATTAATGTACGACTTACAAGAGCACTTAATTGAGATTACAGGTATGGATACTGTTACATTGCAACCAGCAGCGGGTGCACACGGAGAATGGACAGGTTTAATGTTAATTCGTGCATACCATGAAGCAAATGGTGACTTTAACCGTACGAAAGTAATTGTTCCTGACTCTGCTCACGGAACGAATCCAGCATCTGCAACTGTAGCTGGTTTTGAAACAATTACAGTAAAATCAAATGAACATGGTCTTGTTGACTTAGAAGATTTAAAACGTGTTGTAAACGAAGAAACAGCAGCACTTATGTTAACAAATCCTAATACATTAGGTCTATTCGAAGAAAATATTTTAGAAATGGCAGAAATCGTCCATAACGCAGGCGGTAAATTATACTATGATGGTGCAAACTTAAATGCGGTATTAAGCCAAGCGCGCCCAGGAGATATGGGATTTGACGTTGTGCATTTAAATCTTCATAAAACATTTACAGGTCCTCACGGCGGCGGTGGCCCAGGTTCGGGTCCAGTAGGTGTGAAAGCTGATTTAATTCCGTACTTACCAAAACCAATTTTAGAGAAAACGGAAAATGGCTATCACTTTAACTATGATCGTCCAGAAGCAATTGGACGCGTAAAACCATTCTATGGTAACTTCGGAATTAACGTTCGTGCATACACATATATTCGTTCTATGGGTCCAGATGGACTACGTGCAGTAACGGAGTATGCGGTATTAAATGCGAACTATATGATGAGAAGATTAGCACCATTCTATGATCTTCCGTTCGATAGACATTGTAAGCATGAGTTTGTATTATCAGGTCGTCGCCAAAAGAAACTTGGTGTACGTACATTAGATATCGCAAAACGCCTGCTTGATTTCGGTTACCATCCACCGACAATTTACTTCCCATTAAATGTGGAAGAATGTATTATGATTGAGCCGACAGAAACAGAATCAAAAGAAACATTAGATGGTTTCATTGATAAGATGATTCAAATTGCTAAAGAAGTAGAAGAAAATCCAGAAGTTGTACAAGAAGCACCTCATACAACAGTCATTAAACGTTTAGACGAAACGATGGCTGCACGTAAACCAGTTTTACGTTATGAAAAGCCAGCTCCTGTACAAGTTTGATTACAATAATGAAGGAAGAACTCGCTATATGCGGGTTCTTTTTTTGTATGGAGAATCTGTGCAGAATTAGTGAAGAAAATGTTAAAAATTTATATTTTTTGTTTCATAATGGTGTAAAGAAGCAGTTTCATCGGTGATTTTGTTGAAAAAGTCAGTTTGATAAAAGTATTTATTTTTGTTAGAATTTTATTGAAATTAAGAAGATGTAATGAGATAGGAATGACTCATTTTTATGTATATGTGAAAAAACGAGCAAGCTGGGGGTGAAAATGTGGGATATCGGTGTTATAGAATGATATACCATTTAGAAAACGGAAAAACGATTAAAGATGTAAAAGAATTTTGTTATAGAGATCAAGGAAAAGTACTAGAAAGAGTAGCACATCGCATGATGGATAATAGAGAAGTGACGGCAATTGATAAGCAAGGAACGATTATTTCAATAGCATGTGAGGACATTGTAAAGGTGGAACTTGATTACATAACAGAAAGTTAACCTTGAGTCATATCGAATTATTCGATACAATATACTGTTGAATGGTGAAGTGAGAAGAGAGGAGTTTATCATGGGTAGTACAAGACACTTTTATATGTTTATCTTAGCGTTTGTTCTAGTTGTGGCATTAACAATTTATTTAATTGTTGATAGCACTTGGTACAACACAGTTCATCCGGCATTCCTTCTGTTTATGTATGTAGGAATTGCGGTAGTGAGTTTCGGAATGAGAGATGAGATGTTAGATCGCTTTGAAAAGTGATACATATACGAAAGACCAACAGGAAAATGTTGGTCTTTTTTTCTTGCCAAAAATAGGATAGTGTGTATATACTGTATATATAAGGTATATACAGTATATACACACTGGAGGAAAACATGAATATTATTATTTCGAATTCTTCCCAAGACCCTATTTATGTACAAATAAGAAAACAATTAAGCCAGCTTATTTTAAATGGTGGTTTAAAGGGTGGAGACCAATTACCGTCTATTCGTAGCTTAGCGAAAGAATTACAAATTAGTGTAATTACTACGAAGCGTGCGTACGAGGAGCTTGAAAAAGAAGGATATATAGAAACTGTTGCTGGGAAAGGGACTTATGTTTCACGTAAAAATAATGAACTACTAAAAGAACAGCGAATTCGTCTATTGGAAAGTAAAGCGGAAGAGATTGTAAATGAAAGTAAAGCGTTGCAGCTTTCACTTGAAGATTTACAGCAGATGATTGCGTGTTTATATGAGGGGGAATAAGGGATGTTAGAGCTAAAAAATGTTTGTAAAAGTTATCAAGATTTTGCAGTGAAAAATATAAGTTTTACACTACCACGCGGATATATTATGGGATTTGTCGGACCGAATGGAGCCGGAAAAAGTACGACGATCAAAATGATTATGAATTTAATTCGAAAAGATAGCGGCGATATAAAAATTTTTGGCAAGGACAATAAGAAAGCCGAAAAGGAAATAAAACAAAATATCGGTTTTGTATATGATGAAAATCATTATTATGAAGATTTAACGTGTGAACAAATGAAACGTATTATTGCACCGTTATATAAAAAGTGGGACGAAGAGCAGTATCAATCGTATATGCATAGATTACAAGTTCCGAAGTATAAAAAAATTAAAGAGCTATCAAAAGGGATGAAAATGAAATTTGCGATTGCTATCGCACTTTCACATCACGCAGAGTTTATCATTATGGATGAACCGACAGCAGGACTAGATCCAGTTGTTCGAAGTGAATTGCTTGATATGCTGCAAGAAATTGTAATGGAAGATGAAGTATCTGTATTATTCTCAACTCATATTACAACAGACTTAGAGCGTATCGCAGATTATATTACGTTCATTAACGATGGAGAAATTATATTTACTGGTGAGAAAGATGAACTAATGGAGAACTACGTAATTGTAAAGGGAAGTAATGATTTATTAGACCGAGAAGGAAAAGAGCTATTTGTTGGATTAAGAAAAAATAAATTTGGTTTTGAAGGTTTAGCGAAGGATAAACAAGCAATCATAGATTGGTTTGGGAATGAGGTTGTACTAGAAAGGCCTACATTAGATGATATTATCGTTTACACTGCGAAAGGGAGAGGTGCCTATGCGTCAGCTCATTTATAAAGATTTGTTCTTTTTTCGGGGGATGTGGTTAGTGTATTTAATTATGCCGTTTGTATTATTTATGTTAGACCCAAGTGTTGAATTGTTATTTTCGATGAGTTGTCTATTTATAACCCTTTCTTCCGTTATGACGTTAACCTTTATGGATGAAAGGAATAAAAGTGACATTATTATAAATAGTTTGCCGGTAAGTCGAAAGGATATCATAATTGCTAGATATATTTCCTGTGCAATATTTATTGTTGGTGGCATGCTCTCTACGATGTTAGTTGTTTTTCTTATAAGAGGCATTGCGGTTATTGGTGATATCGGTGTATATCATCCTAATTTATACATTGAAATTCCGTGGTATGAAGTAATAAATGGAGCTGTTTACGCCGTATTTTTTGTTGTAACATTCTTTCCTAGTTATTATGGTACAAAATCGAAGGTAGTAAGAAGTATAGTATCAGCAGCCTCAATAGGAGTGGGAGGGATACTTTGGATATTTATTAGTGATGGGCTAAATGAAACAGCGCTTTCATTCATTGAATGGATTATGAATCCTATGCATGTTGCTGTATTTATAGTTGGATTTATTACATTAGTTAGTATTTATATCGTTTCTATTTTCCTTACAATTAAAATTTATGAAACACGTGATTTATAGAGAGGAGAATTCATATGCAACAGTTAATTTTGAAGGAGTTTTTCTTACAGAAGAAGATGTTTCCTTTCTATTTTTTAATACCCATTTTATCTATTTTTAAGAATTCCGTCGACCCGATGGGCATTGCAATAGGATTATTTATAACATGTAGTACAATTATTTATATTTCTTTTTATCATGAGGAGAAAAGTAAAACAGAAAAAGTATTAGTGAGTTTGCCTATAACGAGAAAAGAGATAGTTATAGCTAAATATATTTCAAGCTCATTATTTATTATAGCTGGTTTGAGTATAACTTTTATAGTCATAATATTAGGAAATATTTTATTGGACAAAGATATAGTTATTCCTGGATATGCAGTGTTTTCAGCAATAGTAGCAACTTTAATTTATTGTGTAGTAACGATACCTGCTAATTACATTGGAGGATATAAAGCTATTACTGTCTTGAATGTGATTATGCTTTTTCCTTTAATCGGTATGATTGGTCTTATGTGCAATGTTTTTGGTGATAAAACAATTATGTTAAAAGTACTTCACTCTCAAGTGGCTACACAAGCAATGGGTGTTCTTGGTATCGGAATATTAGTGAGTATATTCGTATCAATGTTCCTCTCAATGAAAATGTTTCAGGAGGCAGAGTTATAGAAGGGACATTTCCATATTAGGAGGTGTAATACATGAGCAAGCAACTCGTCTTAAAAGATATGATGTTGCAAAGAAAATTAGGGTTTGTTTATCTTATATGTTTGGTTTTCCTTGCTATTGTTGATTTTCGTAGTGATAGCTTCCTTATGACGATTAGCGTATCTATACCTTTTCTTGGCACGGTACTGTCAATGAGTTATGAGGGGAAAAATAAAAGTGAAATGATAGTAAATAGTTTACCGTTTGACCGTAAAGATATTGTCATAGGGAAGTACATATTTGTAAGTATTTTAGTTGCTCTAGGTGGATGTTTCTCACTAGTGGTTGGTTTAATACAGTTACAAAATGAACAGATGACTGGATTTATGCTGTGGGGAGAAATGCTCGGGGGTATAACAGGTGGATTTGTTTGTAGCATAATTGTACTCCCAATTGAATTTTCAGTAGGATATAGTAGTGTAAAACAAATCGCTCCCTTCATCGGAATTGCATTTGGGTATTTAAGTGGACTGATTGTAAGTAACGTATGGTTAGATGTAGAGAGTGTTTGGAACACCAGTCTAATCGTAAATATTTGTTTTATAGCAGGGCTGCTTCTTTTATATGCTATGTCCATGCTTTTCTCAATTCATTTGTACAATGAACGTGATCTGTGAGAGGATGAGTAATCGTGAAGCAACTTATAATAAAAGATTTTATCATACAATGGAAGCATCTAATATGGTACTTAATATACCCTCTTTTCTTGTATATGACATTAACAGATATTAAAAGCATTTACGTAATTATGTCTGCTATAATTCCAGTTATGGCAATTTTAAAAACATTTAATGATGATAAAAAATATGATGGTGAAGTAATGTTAAATAGTTTACCGCTAGCAAAAAAAGAAATTGTAGTAGCTAAATACATAATGGCACTTATTATTTTTATTATAAGTATGATAGTGTCTAGCCCTTTAGGGATTATTCGGTTTGCAGGCGGGGTATTTGAATTTATTACGACAACTTTAGTTACGATTACTGCCTTTGTTTTTATATATTTAAGTCTTGTCTTACCGATATCGTTTTGGCTAGGATATAAAAAATCTATTTTTATCACGCTTTTTATACTAATGGCACCGATTGTTATTGTAGAAATGTTCTTCCAAATTAACATAGAACAAATTCATTTACATAATGGAGTATTGTTAATTTGGTCAATTTGTATGTTGCTTTTATCTGTACTTGCTTCGGTAAAGCTATATGAAAAAAGAGAATTTTAAAAGGTGCCTTATATAAGGCACCTTCTTCAATAACGACAATAGGAAAGTAAAAGTTTATAAATAGAGAGATTACTTGGTACAACATCTTTTGGAGTATGTAATATAAAGCTGAAAACGATAACGAGAATGAGAAAGAGGAAAAATAAAAATAGAATTTGCTTATGTACGGAATTTTGCATATTATCCACTCCTTTTTTAGGTAGTATGTCCAAAAGAAAGGAGTGTATGAAAAATGTTAGGGGGAGAATGATGAACAAAAGAAAATGGTTATATAGAATAGGAATATTTCTATTTTCAATTGGTCTCGTATTAGCAAATTTTTACTCAGATATACCATCACCATTTCCTAATTTGCATAAAGGGATTGGTATAAGTGTTGTCATAGTTGGTCTTCTTTGTCTTATCACATCAAACTTCTACAGAAAGTCTGAATGATTATAAAAAAGGACAGTTACTCTTTTTCAGAAGAACTGTCCCTTTTAAATAACTTATTCCATAGCTTGGCGATACCCCATATAATGATGATTGCAATGGAGGCAATGATGGACCAAACGATTGATATAATTTCAAGTGTCATGTTAGGAAGGAATGTGAGAATGGATACTACCCTATGAAATAACCATTCTATTATATGAAAACTGATTTGCAGTAGAATGACGATCCCGAGTGTAATCCATGCTAACAGTTGCTTCCCATTTTCTTTCCACATGACATTCACCTCACGTTAGCTTAATAGTTTTAAGCCAACAGCGCCGCATAGAATGCAGCTTAAGAAGGCAAGACGACGCCAATCCGCTGATTCACGGAAAATAAGAATACCTAGAAGTGCGCTTCCGGCAGTTCCGATTCCAGTCCAAATCGCATAAGCAGTTCCCATCGGTAATGTATTCATCGCAAGTGATAAGAAGAAGAAGCTTACGCCGAAGTTAGCAATTAAAATAACTTTTGGTGCCCAGCCTTTCTTTTCAGTGGCTACTTTCATAAAGAGTACACCAATAATTTCACAAATACCAGCTAGAATTAAAAATACCCAAGCCATTTTATGCGGCCTCCTTCGCTTCTTTTTCTTCTGTTACTCGTTTTAAACCAATTACGCCGAAGAAGATTAAGCCGATTAATAAAACTTTTACAATAGAGAAAGGTTCTCCGAAGATGAAAATCTCTGTCAGAACGATCCCACCAGCTCCAATTCCTGTAAAGACGGCGTATACAGTGCCGACAGGTAAATCTTTATAAGCTCTAAATAATAAAACGAAACTAATTGTAATTAATAATGCAACACCAGCCCACTCAAGTGGTGCCTCCGCGTGTTTTAGTCCAATTACCCAAAAGATTTCAATAATACCAGCTAAGATTACATAAATCCATGCCATATGTCATTTCTCCTTCCTACCAGTCGTTAGGTAAAGGGCTTAAAACTGACGCATTGCAAAGGAGCAATCCGTCAGTTTGAAAGGCCTCGCCAAAATACTTGCCAAGAGGCGTTTAAACGAGTCTCAAAGCGATTTAAACCTGCGAATAGTAGTTCAACCATAAGTCCGTCTAGTAAGCATAGAAAAGCTTCTAGAGCGTCTTCTACTTCAATGTTATGCAGCTCACTTTGCTCGTTTGCCTGTTTAAATATAGGGAATAAAAGTTTTCCGACGTTTTCAATGTGTGCATTCGCTTTTTCGATAATTTGTACGCGGAATGCATCAGGCGGAAAATAAGAAGTTCGTAACCAAAACATTGATTCTTCACTTTCACCAAATCGTTTCGCGTAGCCCTTTAGTAACTGTAAGAGCAATTCTTCAGTAGACGAATTTGAAAATTTTTCGATATCGTCTGTGAAGCTCTGTAAATCTTTTTGAAGAGCAGATTCTAAACATATAAAATATAGCTCTTCTTTTCCTTTAAAGTGTGCGTAAATCGATGGTTTTTTAATCCCAACTTCTTGAGCAATATTTGCCAATGAAGTTCCTTCATAGCCGTAGCGTGCGAAATGAGAAAGTGCTACAGCTTTAATGCGGTTTGCTGTCATTTTCATCCCCTACCTACCGTTCGTTAGGTTCATTATATGAGATGGAAAATATAAAGTCAATAGGTGAAGAGCTGAAAAAGAGCGCTACAGGTAACGCTCTTTTTTTAGACAGTATCTCGCTCAATTAAATGGAATGAAAGCTCTTCTGCCTTCCCGGCAATTTGCTCGCTTTGGATTTGTTTATGGAATAAAGAAAAAGCATGTGAGCCCATTGCGAGACCGGGGTGTTCAATTGTGGAAATTTCTAACGCCTTTGAAATTTCATGATTATCAAATCCAAGGATAGCAAGTTCTTCAGGGACTCGAATGCCATGTTTTCGCGCCTCTGTTAATAAACCAGCTGCAACTTGATCGTTCGCTGTAAAAATAGCGGTTGGGCGATTTTTCATGTTTAAAATGCGATGAAGTATTTTTGCACCATCCTGCATCGTATAGCATTGATGAAAAATCCAATCTGGATGTACCGTTTTACCTTCGTTATGCAGCGTATCAGCAAATGCTTTTTCGCGCTCCATAGAATTTGCACTCGTTTTTCTTGCTAAACAGATTCCGATTTTTTCATGGCCTTTACTGAGTAAATAGGCAGTGCCGAGACGGAAGCCTTCATAGTGATCTACGTAGACGGATGAAATGAGGGGATGCTTTATCTTTTCACATGAAATAATAGGGGCAAATTTTGCGAAAGGTTCAATTTGTTCCCAAGAACTCGTTCGAGAGCAAATAATCATTCCATCGAATTGTTTCATTTTCATCATTTCAAGAACACGAATCTCTTCGAGGCTATCGTAATTTGTTTGACATAAATTAATGTGATATCCAGCTGCTAACGCTTCGTTTCCGATTCCTTCAATAATTGTACTGAAGTATGGAAGATTAATGAAAGGGAGCATAACCCCGATTGTATATGTTTTTCCCTTTATTAAATGAATAGCATTTATATTTTTTGCATAGTTCAATTCTTCAACAGCATCGAGAACACGCTTACGTTTTTCTTCTTTTACGTAAGGGTGATTATTAAGGGCGCGGGAAACAGTTGATATGGATACACCAGCGGTTTTTGCAATTTGTTTTATATTGGCCATATGTATCACCTCTTCCCCTTATTATAAAGGGAAAATAATAAGAATGAAAAAATCTTGACCTGAAAAGCTTTTCACAAACTATGGTATGAATAAGGCTTCTTTTTATTCGCGTAACCTTTTCACTTGGGCGTAAGAATGATAGGAGTCTTTTTGTTTGCAAAATAGTTTTGTCAAAATGTGTGAGAATAACGTGGAAAGTTTTCAAAGGTGGAGTTTGGTAGCGAAGCGAATATGAAGAGCATATAACACTTCGTTCGTTAAGAGAGCGGTATGAAAGGGCGGAAACAAATTGAAAAAAAGGATCATTTGTTTCGTGTTTTCTAGTTTCGTGCTTAGTTCGTGTTCGTTTCAGCAAACGATGCAAGAAGAAAAACAATTTGTAGGAACAACAGGAGGAACTATAGATCGTGTTACGGATCCAATTCCGCTGAAGGAGCTTCCAAAGTATTTTCCAGTGAAATTTAAAGTTCCGGCGTTTTTACCGTATGACATTATGAGTGATGTGAAGGGGGAAGTCAGAACGATTGGAAAAAAGAAGGCTGTTGTTATGATTAAATATAAACAGCAGGAGCCAGGTAGAAATGAATATATTGAGTTAAATGTTGCGAACTTTCCTTATAATTTTCCAGATTTCGTGGAAGAGAAGCGATTTCAAGAACAAATGAAATTGAATAATGGAGCATTCGCTTATTTTAAAAATAAGGATGACTCTGGGCGAGGAGATGAATTCGCTACGCTTATTTGGAAAGAGAAAGGACTTGAATATCAGCTGCTGTATCGCAATGTGCAAGAGAATGATAAAGATGTGACTAAGCAAAATTTATTATACATTGCAAATAATATGGAATGAAAAAACTAGCTGAATGATTCAGCTAGTTTTTGTATGTTATTATTTCTTTTTAATTTTTCCAGTCCACGTTTTAAATCCACCTTGTAATTGGTAGAAATCTTTGTAGCCTTGTTTCTTTAAGTATTGAGCTGCACGACCAGTACGGAATCCGCTTTGGCAGTATAAGTAAACTGGTTGATCTTTGCGAAGTTCTTTATGACGAAGGCGAATTTGTGATAATGGAATGTTACGTGCGCCTAAAATATGTCCTGCAGTATATTCGTCTGCTTCGCGAATATCGATAAGCTGTGCTTTGCGGTAGCCAGCGCGAAACTCTTCTTCTGAAAGTGTTTTAATTAATTTTCTCTGATAGAAATACATCCATACAGTGTAGCCGATGAACGCTACGATTACGGCTAATAAAATAATCCAAGTTGTTGACACGGTTCTATCGCTCCCTTTTTTCTTATCCTACTTTCAATATTATAATGCCCGTATGTATTTATGCAACAGATTCATTTGCATATAAGAAGAAATTTCGTATTCTTTCACAAATTTTGTCGAATTTGGTAGACTAGAGAATGTGAAAAATAATTGGTTATATGAGGTGCAGGATGGGAAAAGAAAAATGGTGTTATATTAACTCTGGTCAATGTTCACCGGCATTTAATATGGCGTTAGATGAATGTTTATTAAATTGGCAAAGTGAAAAGAAAATGCCACCAACCATTCGTTTTTATGAATGGGAAGTACCAACATTAACAGTTGGATATTTCCAGCGTGTTGAAAAAGATATTAATATGGATGTAGTTAACGAAAAGAAATATGGATTCGTTCGTCGTCAAACAGGCGGCAGGGGTGTACTACATGATAAAGAATTAACGTACAGTGTTATTGTGTCTGAAGATCATCCAAATATGCCAAAAACAGTTACAGAAGCGTATCGTATTATTTCGCAAGGTTTATTAGACGGTTTTAAGGCATTAGGATTAGAAGCATATTATGCAGTTCCAAAAACAGAAGCAGACCGTGAAAATTTAAAAAATCCACGTTCAGGAGTATGCTTTGATGCACCGTCTTGGTATGAAATTGTAGTAGAAGGAAGAAAAATCGCAGGTAGTGCTCAAACACGTCAAAAAGGTGTGATTTTACAGCACGGATCGATTCCGTTAGAAATAGATTTAGATGAATTATACGATCTGTTTTTATTCCCGAATGAACGTGTAAAAGAGCGTATGAAGAGTATGTTCTCTTCTAAAGCGGTAGCAATTAATGAATTAACAGACCGTACGTTTACAATCGAACAGTTAATTAAAGCGTTTGAGGTTGGGTTTGAAAAAGGATTAGATGTAGAGCTTGTTCCGTATGAATTAACAGAAGAACAGTTACATGAAGTGCAAACATTAGCAAAAGAGAAGTATGAAAGTAAGGAATGGAATTATAAAAAATAAGAGGTGGCAATTGCCACCTCTTATTTTTTATAGTAAATTAAGTACTTTTTCTACTTTGATTCCTTTATCTTGTAAAGAACGAAGGCGATTTACAACGTCCATAATTTCTTTGTCAAATGTAACGCTAATACCTTGGCTTTGTAGTTCCTTTTTTAAGCTTTCAATAGAATCATCTATGTCGATGCCAAGCTCGTAATCTTGACAAACTTCAATTGTCTTTTTCACAAGTTTAACATAATTTTCTTGTAGTTTTGTATTTGTTTCAGTCAAAGCAGGTTGCTTCGGTTTTGCAGGAGCGACCGGTGCTGTCTCTTGCTTTGTAACTGGAGTTGGTGCTGCTTTTTTCACAGGTGCTGGAGTAGATAGTTCCACAGCTGCTTCTACACTTACTGGCTTCGGTGTCGGTACCGGAGTAGGTTTAGGTGCTACAGGTGTTTCTACTCGCGTAACAGGTTTTGGAGCAGGTGCAATTGCTTTTGGAGCTTCTACAACAGTTTCTTCTTGCTCAGCAGCTTCTTTATTTTCTTTGCTCCACATAACGCGTTCAACTTCTAGAGAAACATTATTTTTGTTCATCGCTGTTAATGTAACTTTACCAACTTCAGCGTTCCCAGTGAAATCAACAATTTTATAAATAACACTCTTGTTCCAATCCACGTTTCCGCTCAAAAATAATTCTTCGTTACATTTCGGCGTTAAGCCCTCGATTTTAATTTCTGCGTTTACACCGTTTTCACTATATACCATAATTAGCGAAGCATTTACATCTTCGTCTGCTAACATTAGTTCACGTACCATTTTGCCGGTGCGTACTTGCGTTTTCTTCTTAACTGACATTTAATTTCTCCTCTCAAAAATTCAGTAATAATAAAAAAATCGTATAACGAAAAATAATTGCTCACGAAGATTTATGATACCGATAATAAAAGCATCACGTCAACAATTAACTTTAATTATTTTGCATTTTTCTTATTTTCTTTATGAAAATTTTCAATTTGTAAAATTAGACAGAAGAAAAACAGCCTTTTGAAAGGCTGTTAAAAATTTGATTTTTTGTATAGTAATTTATATAAAACAAAAAATAAGAGAGCGATTAAGGCGTTTTGCCAAAAAGTTAGATGATAAATGAGATAAGGTTGTTTTCTAAAATAAATATTTACGAATATAGCTGAGCAAAATGGAGTAGCAAAAGCGAGCCCGAATAGAATTCGTCTTTTCCAATTGATTTTTTGATCAAAGGAATAATGCTTTAATAAATATAAAATGAATAGTATACCTAGTATAATTATTGAAACCGACAAAGTAGTTCCAAGGATACTAAAAGGTGGACTTATTATTTCGGTGTTCTTTTCAAAAAAGAAAATGAAAAGAGAAGCAATGGTGTCCATTCCAAACTGTATAGCGAGAAGTAAGCTAATAACAAAGCCGATAAAAGAAGTTTTTTCTAACATTGTTTGAACCGGCAAAGCCGATATGAGTTCATCACAATAAGATTGTAAGTCATCACCAAAAATGTCATAAGCATTTTTATTTTCTGTTTGTGCTTCGATGAGATGGTCTAATATTTCTAGTAATAGTTCTTCTACTTGTTGTTCTGGCACGTTAGATAAACGAAGATAAACTAACATATCGCTATAAACAACTTCATTTTCAGGTGTTAGAAGTTCGCGTTTTTTGTTGTTCAATTTAATCATGTCTTGCGCATTCATCCTCATCACTCTCCCTGTAATAAATTGTTCACCGTAGTTGAAACCATTCCCCAGCTTTGTTTAAATTCTTCAAGTTGTTCTAATCCTTTAGCGGTTACGTGATAATATTTTCGCTTTGGACCGAGTGAGGAGGCTTTTAATGTTCCTTCAATCAATTTTTCTTTTTGCATACGTAACAATAACGGATATATGCTTCCTTCGCTTACGAATGTAAATCCGTGTTTATTTAATTTTGTACTCAGTTCATATCCGTACACTTCTTCTTGTGAAATGATGTATAGGATGCAACCTTCGAGCACACCTTTTAACATTTGGCTGTGCATAATTTCACCACCTTTTACTCAGGTAACTTGCGTTGCAAGATAGATGTTATCCAAATTATAACATTCAGTAACTTGCAACACAAGTTACTGAAGTGGAAAACTTTAATGAGTGTTAATTTTTCATCGTTTCCCATACTAACGAGAGGAGGGAAGTATATGAAACCATTTATGCCAAAACTCGTTTACTTTGAACCGAAGGCACTCGAATATCCGCTTGGAAAAGAGCTGTATGAGAAGTTTACGAAGATGGGATTAGAAATTCGTGAAACGACATCCCATAATCAAATTAGAAATTTGCCAGGTGAAAATGACTTGCAAAAGTATCGTAATGCAAAGGCAACACTTGTCGTTGGGGTGAGGAAAACATTAAAGTTTGATACGTCAAAACCGTCAGCTGAATATGCAATCCCGCTCGCAACGGGGTGTATGGGACATTGTCATTATTGCTATTTGCAAACGACACTTGGGAGTAAGCCTTACGTTCGCGTGTATGTCAATCTTGATGAAATATTTGAGAAGGCAAAGCAGTATATGGATGAAAGAGCACCAGAAATAACAAGGTTTGAAGCGGCTTGTACATCAGATATTGTTGGAATTGATCATTTAACACATGCATTAAAGCGGGCGATTGAATTCATTGGAGAAAGTGAGCATGGGCGTTTACGTTTCGTTACGAAATATTCGCACGTTGATCATTTATTAGATGCAAAACATAATGGGAAAACTCGTTTTCGATTTAGTATTAATTCACGGTATGTAATCAAAAATTTTGAGCCGGGGACATCACCTTTTGAAGAACGAATTGAAGCAGCTCGTAAAGTAGCAGGTGCGGGTTATCCACTTGGGTTTATAGTTGCCCCACTTTATATGCATGAAGGATGGGAAGAAGGATACCGTGAACTATTTGAGCGACTGTACAATGCGCTAAAAGATTTGTCGATACCAAATTTAACATTTGAATTAATACAACATCGCTTTACAAAACCAGCAAAAAAGGTCATTCAAGAGCGTTATCCGAATACGAAGCTTGAAATGGATGAAGAGAAGCGCAAATATAAATGGGGACGATATGGCATCGGGAAATACGTATATAAAAAAGATGATGCAGAAGTATTGGAAGAAACGATTAGAGGATATATTCATCACTTTTTTCCTAACGCAGAAATTCAATATTTTACATGAAAAGAACTTGTATTGGAATGCAAGTTCTTTTTTCTTTTAAATATTTAGGCTTGTTTTCAACTTGTCACGTTATTCTTTCTGGTGTATCATTTTATTGATTGCTTCGTACGGAATGAGCAAAATGAAATTGGATGGAGGAAACCGATGCCTACCCCTAGTATGGAAGATTATATTGAACAAATTTATTTGTTGATTGATGAAAAGGGTTATGCCCGCGTATCTGATATTGCTGAAGCGCTGAGTGTACATCCATCCTCTGTAACAAAAATGGTGCAAAAATTAGACAAAGATGAATATCTAATTTATGAAAAATATAGAGGGCTTGTATTAACATCAAAAGGTAAAAAAATCGGAGAGCGTCTCGTATACCGTCATGACTTGCTAGAGCAATTTATGCGTATTATCGGTTTGGATGAAAGTAAAATTTACAATGATGTAGAAGGAATTGAACATCATTTAAGTTGGGAAGCAATTGACCGCATTGGTGATCTAGTGCAATATTTTGAACAAGATGAGATTCGAGTGGAAACACTTCGTGGCGTTCAAAAAGCAAATGAAGAGAAAAGTAATTAAGGGGGAACGTATGTCGTTTCCTTTTTTATTTCAACCGAAAAGGATGGGGAAATTATGAAAGCAATTATTTTTGATTTTGATGGATTAATTGTGGACACAGAAACAATATGGTTTCACTCTTTCAGAGACGCCGTTCGTGAGTACGGTGGGGAGTTACCTTTAGAGGGATTTGCAAAATGTATTGGAACGACAGATGATGTACTATATGCATATTTAAATGAGCAATTAAAAGAGAAGTTTAACAAGGATGCATTAAAAGAAAAAGTAAAAACTTTACATAAAGAGAAAATGAAAATACCAGAAGCTCGCGACGGGGTAAAAGAATATTTAGAGGAAGCGAAAGAAATGGGATTGAAAATCGCATTAGCTTCCAGTTCATCTAGAGAATGGGTTACTTCTTTTTTGGAAGAGCTACAAATTCGAGATTATTTTGAAGTCATTAAAACAAGGGAAGATGTTGAGAAGGTAAAACCGGATCCAGCACTTTATCGAATTGCGATAGAAGATTTAGGGATTGATCCGTCTGAAGCTGTTGTATTTGAAGACTCGTTAAACGGATTAAAAGCAGCGATTGCAGCAGGATTAAAGTGCGTTGTTGTACCTAATGATGTGACACGGAATTTACCATTTGAAAATCATCATCTTCGAATTGAAAGTATGAAAGATAAAAGTTTGAAAGAAGTACTACAAAATATAAAAAAAGACCGTATTTCCTAAAAGGAAGCACGGTCTTTCTTTTTGTTTTTTTTACCTTCAATGACAGTTAAATGAGATTGTTTTCTTTTTCGCTTCAAAGTGGAAGGAGCGCCTTTCTTACCTTTGTCATTAGAAGCGTTTGATTTCAAGAAAGAATTGCTTAGGGGTGCTACATTTTGTTTCCCATGTTTGCGGTTCGATTGTTTCGCTGCACGCTTATAAGAGCTTTGCGAATTTGCAGAACCACTAGAATTTGTAAACATCTTGTATAGCAAATAAAAGATACCGACAACAAGTAACATGTACCCAATATTTCTTAATACACCCATTGGATTTGTAATGACAGATGAGACAAGGCCGAATATTGCTAATCCGATAATAAGCATAACTATAGCGAATGTAAACGAACGACCGTTCATAAGGGACACCTCCTAAAAACATATATTAAAATTAGTATATTAACGATGAGGAAAGGAGTTGAACACCAATTTTAAATAATTATTGTTTGTTTTCTAAACGTAATAATTCTTCAAACGATGCAATGGCTACTTCCACTTGATCATCTGTTGGTTCTTTCGTTGTTAATAGTTGCAGCCATAATCCGGGATATCCAAGTATGCGTAATACTGGAATATCGCGTAATCGATTTGTAAATTGTAACACTTCAAAAGAAATGCCGAGAACGACTGGAATTAATAAAATTCGGTTTACGACTCTGGCCCAAAGTGGATCTGTAGGGACAAGGAAATAAACAAACATTCCAATAATGACTGTAAATATAATAAAGCTACTGCCACAGCGATAATGAAGGCGAGTTTGTTTTTGAACATTTTCTACAGTCATTGGAAGATTATTCTCATAGGCATTAATTACTTTATGCTCCGCACCATGGTACTGAAATACCCGCTTAATAAGTGGGGTTAAAGAAATAAAGTATATATAGCTCAATAATAGCATGAGCTTAATGACACTTTCGACAATGATTTGCCCTGTATGAGAAGGGAAAATCGGTCTCGTTAATTCAGCTAGTAGTGCAGGAACTGCTGTGAAAATGACTTTACCGAATATGAAAGATAAAACGCCAACTGCTGCAACTCCTAATACCATCGTTAATTTCGATTGTTCTTCTTTGTTATTTGCAATTTGTTCGTCTTCTTCTGGGTGGACATCAAATCGTTCTGAAGCAAAGTTTAAATGTTTTGCTCCATTCGCACTTGCATCCACAATAGCGGCAATCCCTCGTAAAAATGGAATTTTTTTCAGGATAGATAATGCTTTATTACGAACGCGTGGTAATCGATAAAATTCAATCGATTTGTCTTTACGACGAACCGCTGTAACAGTATATTCTCTACCGCCAAACATAACTCCTTCTATGACTGCTTGCCCGCCATATATTTGTTTTGACTCTTCTGCCATGTTAACACCAACCTGTATTTGTTTCTCTCTTATGTAGAAAAAGAGGCAATTGTCATACTGGGTTCTGTCATTTTGAAATAAGACAATCACCGAGTTTCCTTTATTTTATCGACAAATACAAGTATATGACAAGGAAAAATGTTACGAGAGTCGGACATTTCTTATTCTTTTTATAGACAAATTTCGCAGTATTTAAACATGGTTCAAAATAGTTTCGGGCATACTATTGAGCGGAGGTGTCGATGTGAGTCAAGAACAATTAGGAACAAGGAATTTTGTACAAATTGGTTTATTTGGTGGAATCTTTTGGGGGGGGATATGGTATTTCCTTCATATATTTTCATTTACGGAAGCAGGACCGAACTATTTACTTTTACCATTTGCCTTTGGAAGCTGGAAAGAAGGGGTATGGGGCAATGTGTCAGGAATTGTTTGTATGGGACTACTTTCGATTTTAATTGCCTTTTTGTATAAAGCGTTTTTGGCAAAGTTTGAAGGAATTATTCCAGGGATGATTTATGGGCTATTTTGGTGGGCGTTACTATTTTTCGGAATGGGATTAATAGCGCCTGCCATTAAAAGTGCACTCCATTTACCGAAAGAAACAATTGTGACGACGATATGTATTTTTATATTGTATGGTGTGTTTATAGCATACTCTGTTTCCTACGCAGTAAATACCAATAAAGCTGAGCGAGAAGGGGAAGAGAAGACAAACTATTCAAATAAGTGACTCCTATGTTAAAATGTTGTATAGATATTTAATATTAAGGAGTTTTAAACATATGAAAAAGGTACTCCTCGTAAACGGTCCTAACCTAAATCGCCTCGGTGTCAGGGAGGTAAATGTATATGGAAAGGGCACGCTAGCGACACTTGAAGCAGATATGAAGCAAGAAGCAGAAACAATGGGAGTGGAGTTAGAATGTTTCCAATCGAATCATGAAGGTGCGATTATCGATCGTATTCATGAGGCGGAAGATATATATGAAGGGATCATTTTAAATCCTGGAGCATTTACGCATTATAGCTATGCGATTCGAGATGCAATTGCGAGCATTTCGATTCCTGTTATTGAAGTACATATTTCTAACATTCACCAGCGTGAGTCGTTCCGTCACGAATCTGTGACGGCAGCTGTTTGTGCGGGACAAATTGTTGGATTTGGTTTTTATGGCTATAAGTTAGCGTTATTTGCATTAATGGAGAAATTGAGGGAGGCATAAAGTAATGGAGAAAATCGAAAGAGTAAGAAGTGCATTTGATGAGGCTGGTATTGACGGTATTTTGTTAACAAATGAACATAGTCGTAGATATATGGCTAACTTCACAGGAACAGCTGGTGTTGTACTGATTTCGAAAAATCGTGCTCAATTTATTACAGATTTCCGTTATGTAGAGCAGGCTAGTAAACAAGCGGTTGGATACGAGATTGTACAGCATGCAGGATTAATCATTGATGAAGTTGCAAAGCAAGTGAAGGAACTGGGAATTCAAAAGCTTGGCTTTGAGCAAGATACTCTTACATATAGTTCTTATTCAGCGCATAAAGAAGTAATCGATGCTGAATTTATCCCAACTTCTGGGCTTGTAGAAAAGTTACGCTTGATAAAGACTGATTCAGAGATTAAGATATTAAAGGAAGCTGCACAGATTGCAGATGCTGCCTTTGAACATATTCTATCATTCATTCGCCCGGGAGTATCTGAAATTGAAGTGTCAAATGAACTTGAATTTTTCATGAGAAAACAAGGAGCAACATCTTCTTCGTTTGATATTATCGTTGCTTCAGGTCTTCGTTCGGCATTACCGCACGGCGTGGCATCTGAAAAAGTGATAGAAACAGGAGATTTCGTTACATTAGACTTCGGCGCTTATTACAAAGGATATTGTTCTGATATTACTCGTACGATTGCAGTTGGTGAACCATCTGATAAATTGAAAGAAATTTATAATATCGTTTTAGAAGCACAATTACGTGGTGTGAACGGTATTAAAGCTGGTTTAACAGGCCGTGAAGCGGATGCGTTAACACGCGATTACATAACGGAAAAAGGATATGGTGAATACTTTGGACACTCTACTGGTCATGGAATTGGTCTTGAAATCCATGAAGCACCAGGTTTAGCGTTCCGTTCTGATACAGTACTTGAACCAGGAATGGCTGTAACAGTAGAACCAGGCATTTATATTCCAGGTATTGGCGGCGTACGTATTGAAGATGATATCATTGTAACAAGTGAAGGTAATGAAGTAATTACGAAATCACCAAAAGAACTTATTATTTTGTAATATACAGGAGGATTTTTTTACATGATTTCAGTAAACGATTTTCGTACAGGTTTAACAATTTCAGTGGACAATGCCCTTTGGCAAGTAATGGATTTCCAACACGTAAAGCCAGGTAAAGGTGCTGCATTCGTTCGCTCTAAACTACGTAACCTTCGCACAGGATCTGTTCAAGAGAAAACATTCCGTGCAGGTGAAAAAGTAGAAAAAGCACACATCGAAAACCGTCGTATGCAATACTTATACGCGAGCGGTGAGTCTCACGTATTTATGGATAACGGAACTTACGAGCAAATCGAACTTGGTGAAAACCAAATCGAGCGCGAACTTAAATTCCTAAAAGAAAACATGGAAGTATCTATTATGACATACCAAGATGAAGTACTTGGTGTTGAACTTCCGAACACAGTTGAATTAAAAGTGTCAGAAACAGAGCCTGGTATTAAAGGCGATACAGCTTCTAACGTAACAAAACCAGCTACATTAGAAACTGGTCTTGTTGTACAAGTACCAATCTTCATTAACGAAGGCGAAATGCTTATCATCAACACTGGTGAAGGTAAATACGTTTCTCGTGCATAGTAGAAAAGCACTCGTGATCATCACGAGTGCTTTTTTTATAGGAAATAGGGTAGATAGTAAATAGCAGTGATAATAAAACTAACTAAAACAAGTGAAAGAGTACCCGCCATATATGGAGTGAAAACAATTTGAAATGGTTTTATTTCGCCAGTCTCAACGCCAGTCAGTGTTTTACTTATTGCGTGATCCGTAATGTTGTTTCTATGAGTATTCATAATAATTAACCACATAATTGCAAATATCGCTAAACTACCAAGGAAAAAGGTCTCCATAAATGACCAACCGACCAATTTTGAAAAAAGATAAATAAGAGCTAATTCTACTACGACTGTTAAACTAATTTTTACTACCTTCATATTTTTCCTTCTCCTTTTGTAGGTCTAGCCAATTTAGAAATTTTTCACGTGACACGACATGTAGTACACAAGAAGATTTTACTTCATTCTCTAAGGCAGAATGTTCACCAGGGAATCTATCTTCCACATGCAATGAAATATAAGGCAGTTTTTCTTGTGCTTTTAACGAGCGGACATTATTCGTTTTAGCTCCAGCAAATACGTAGGAAAGTTGTAAGTCCAAAAAAGCAATTTTAAAGATTTCTTTTTTAGCAGCCTCATTATATCCTTTTCCCCAGTATGGATAGCCGAGCCAACTACCAATGTGAGATTGTTTCTTCTCATAATTAATATGTTTAAGTGTGGTGAGACCAATTATTTCGTTTTCTTCATTTACAATCATTCTCGATAAAGACCTCTTTTGGCGCTCTTCTTCTATTGCGAAAAGAAGAAATGCTTTCGTGTCTTCGATCTTTTCTACTTTTATTCCTAATGCATTTTTTACGTGTGGATCACTTGATAGCTTGAAAATCACATTTGCATAGCGTAAATCGAGTGGTACTAAAGTAACGTGTTGCATCGTCTATACCCCTTTTAAATTAAATATACCATAAAATAATAGGAATATTCAGATTTAATAAAAGTGTTAGAGAAAAGTTATGTTTTTAATTCTGAAATAGACAACCCCTGCATATGGTTGTACAAATATATTCTTTTTTGGAATGTAGCAATAGTAACCGTTATGGGAGAAGGTGGGAGAATGAAACAGTGGCTAGCGGCAATGGAAACATCCGTGCTTGTAATGGGGTTACTTCGGTTGTTTTCAGGTAGCGCGGAAATATTCGCCGCTTTGCTTATGCTTTATGTGAATGATGCGAAGAAAGCATTGTTTATAAATGGTATGTTGGCGTTTGTTGGACCGACCGTATTAATTTTAACAATGACAATAGGCATAGCGAGTGTGGCAAGTGAGATTTCTTTCTTGAAACTCTTTTTTCTAGCGCTTGGAATTGGCTGCATTTTTATCGCGTTGTTGAAATAGTAAGTCGAGTATAGTGGGGAGAAGCTGATGAAAGAAGTATTAGAAGTTTTACCAAAAACGATGAAGCAGCTAGTGGAAAGTTGTAAGCAATACGATGCTCTAGAGGAAATTCGTGTTCGAATTGGAAGACCGCTAGAGTGTATTGCTCATGGCGAAGTGTTTTTTTATGACTATATCGTTACAGCAGAGGATGCCATTTACTTATTGAATAAGTTAAGTCAATTCTCAATTTATACGATGGAAGAGGAATTAAAACGTGGGTATGTGACACTTCGAGGAGGACATAGAATCGGCTTAGCTGGAAAAGTCATTACAGAAAAAAGCGCAGTGAAAATGATTCGAGATGTCTCTTCCTTTAATATTCGTATCGCTCGTCAAAAAATAGGAATTGCTGAACCACTTTTGCCGTATTTGTATGAATCACGATGGTTAAACACGATGGTAATTGGCCCACCGCAAACGGGGAAAACAACACTTTTAAGAGATGTAGCACGTTGCATGAGTCAAGGTGTAAGTGCTTCGAAAATTCCTTCTTGTAAAGTGGGGATTGTTGATGAGCGGTCAGAAATTGCAGGCTGCGTGAAAGGTATTCCGCAATATGACTTTGGAGCGCGAGTAGATGTGTTAGACGCATGTCCAAAAGCTGAAGGAATGATGATGATGATTCGTTCTATGAGTCCAGATGTTTTGATTGTAGATGAAATTGGACGTAAAGAAGATAGTGAAGCAATTATGGAGGCGGTGCATGCTGGGGTTCAGCTTTTTATAAGCGCACATGGATTTTCTTATGATGATGTTGTGAAACGTCCATCACTAAAAGCGGTGCTGGAGCTCGGTATATTTGATAGGTTTGTGGAGCTATCAAAAGCAAGAGGGCCAGGAACAGTTATGCAAGTAAAAGATAAATATGGAAAATCGGTATTACCTCATAGAAAGGCTGAGGGCGTATGGTAAAAATATTTGGTGCAGTGATAATCGTTGCGGTCAGCACCTTTTTCGGATTTTCATACGCTAAAAGATACAGTGAGAGACCAAGGCAACTTAGATTATTAAAAGCGGCACTTCAATCATTAGAGGCAGAAATTATGTATGGGCACACACCTTTGTCTGAAGCTGCCGAGCGATTAGTGAAACAAATGCCTAAGCCGTTAAATTGGATATTTCAAAGTTTTGCTAGAAGGCTAGAAGGCGGAGAACAAACAGTAAGAGAAGCTTGGATAGATAGTTTGAAAGAAAATTGGAAGCTAACAGCATTTCAACAAACTGAGTATGAAATTTTGCAACAATTTGGTGAAACGCTCGGACAACATGATCGTGAATCACAGCAAAAACATATTCGCTTATGTATTACACATTTAGAGAGAGAAGAAGAAGAAGCGAAAGCTTTACAACTACAATATGAAAAAATGATTAAGAGCTTAGGGGTACTAGCGGGGCTACTTATCGTAATTTTACTGCTATAGGAGGGAGAAAGGCGATGTCCATTGATGTTGGATTAATATTTCAAATCGCCGGAATCGGCATTGTTTTAGCTTTTATTCATACCGTACTAAAAGAATTAAAGCGAGAGGATATTGCAAATTGGGTTATCCTTGTCGGTTTTGTCGTTATTTTATTTCATGTGGCATTTTTAATTAATACGCTATTCGACAAGATTAAGAGTGTCTTTCTCTTCCAGTAAAGGAGGCGGTTCGAATCGAAATTATACAAATTGTCGGATTAGGCCTCGTTGCTACGTTTTTAGCAGCTGTATTGAATCAGCATAAATCTAGCATTACGTCGTTATTTATTGTGTTCGTAGGTAGCGTGATGTTTCTTCTTTTAATTGATCAAATTCACTCTATTTTACAAATGATTGAGAGAGTAGCGAGTGAAGCGAAAGTTAGCAACGTATATGTAGAAACGTTGCTAAAAATTATTGGAATTGCTTATATTGCTGAGTTTGGAGCACAAATTACAAAAGATGCAGGGCAGGGGGCAATCGCTTCGAAAATTGAATTAGCTGGAAAAATCTTAATTTTAGTAATGGCGATTCCTATTTTGACGGTTGTCATTGAAACTATTCTCGGATTTTTACCGACGGGATAAGGGGGAGTGAATGTTGAGGGGGTTTGGAGCTAAGCTGCTATTTGCTTGCTTCCTTTTCTTTTCTTTACCGGTTGTTGTACAAGCTTCTCCTGTAGAAACAAACGTCGTTGATCAACAATTGGATAAGCTCGGAATTGAAGATGTGAAGCAATTTTGGGACGGGCTTGTTACAAAATATGGAGGTTATTTACCAGAGAGTCAAAAAGGTAGTTTTATGGAGTTTGTAAAGGGAGAAAAAGAAATTTCTATAAAAGAGTGGATGCTAGGTTTATTAAAGTATTTATTTCACGAGCTTGTTGCAAATGGGAAGCTGCTGGGAACGCTCATTATGCTTACAATTTTTAGTGCATTGTTGCAATCACTGCAATCTGCATTTTCAAAGAGTAGTGTAAGTAAAATTGCGGATGCAGTTGTATATATGGTACTTATTATTTTCGCTTTAAATAGTTTTTATGTCGTCATGACATATGCAAGAGAAACGATACAAACAATGGTAGATTTCATATTAGCGCTATTGCCAATCTTGCTTGCACTCATAGCAACTGGAGGTGGTGTTGTATCTGTATCGTTTTTTCATCCGATTATCATCTTTTTAATGAACACGAGCGGGCTTTTGATGAATTATATCGTTCTACCACTTTTATTACTTGCAACGATATTAAGTATTGTAAGTACGATGAGTGATCAATATAAAGTTACGAAATTGTCCAAGCTTCTGCAAAACGTTAGCGTTGGGATTATCGGTATTTTTTTAACGATTTTTTTAGGGGTATTATCTGTACAAGGAACAGCGACAGCTGTTGCTGATGGAATAGCTGTGAAAACTGCTAAATTTGTAACAGGGAACTTTATTCCCGTAGTAGGAAGAATGTTTACAGAGGCGGCGGATACTGTTATTAGTGCATCGGGATTATTAAAAAACACAGTCGGAATTATCGGGCTCGTCATTCTATGCTTAATTGTTGCTTTTCCAGCGATTCAAATTTTTTGTATCGCGTTTATTTATAAATTCGCAGCAGCAGTATTACAGCCAGTTGGCAGCGGAGCAATTATTCAATGTTTAGATATTATCGGGCGAAGCATCATTTATGTATTTGCTTGCTTAGCTATCGTATCATTTATGTTCTTTTTAAGTATCACAATTATTATTGCTGCGGGGAACATTACACTTATGATGCGGTAGGAGGTGAAGGGTATGCAATTTGTTACAGAGTGGATTAGAAATATTATCGTTTTTTTACTCTTAGCGACAATGCTTCATCTTATTCTTCCAAATTCAAATTTGCAAAAGTACGTTAAATTCGTTGTAAGTCTATTATTAGTTGTTTTAATCTTAACGCCCCTTTTTAAACTACTGCAAACAGATGTGAATGAAGTAATCGCAAATTTTAATGAAGAGAAGTACGTAGCAGAAGGATCTGTAAAAAATTCAATAGATTCGAAGAAAAAAGAAATACAAGCTCTAACACGTGCATATAGTTTAGAAGAGATGGCTACCAAAATGAAAAAAGAAGTAGGAAAAGAATTCGAGAAAAAGTATGGTATGACAGTCTCTGAAATACAAATAGTCGCAGCGGAAAGTACAGCGGAAGTAAAGTCAGCAAAAGATATTCAAACTGTTGTTGTGACGTTGAAAGAAAAAGAACGTAGTAAAAATGATGCAATCGAAACAATAAAACCAGTTGAAATTAACACGAAGGAACCTCCGAAAAAAGTAGAAGAAACGAATGTGGAAATGAAAGATTTCTTTTCAAGCAGATGGCAACTAGAGAATAAACAAATCCAAGTTCAAATGGAAGGGAGGACAGGTAGAGTAAATGGACAATAAAGATAAAAATTCGAAGTTCTCATTTTTTCGAAACTTATTGAATGGGGATGAAAAAGAAAGCAATGAGAAGGGAAAAAAGATAACACCTAAGTTTTTACTTGTCCTACTCATACTTGGGATTTTGCTTATGTTTTCTAGTAGTCTTTTTTCAAGTAAAAAAGAAGAAGTACCTGTATTTAAAGAACAAAAAACGCAAAACCAAGAAAAAGACGTACCAACTTTTGGGCAAAAAAATAATGATAGTATGTCAAATGTAGAAAAGTATGAAAAAGCGTATGAACAAGAATTAAAAGCAGCTTTAGAAGAAATAGCGGGAGTAAAAAATGTAACGATTAAAGTGAATTTAGATTCATCTGAAGAAAAAATATTAGAAAAAAATACAGTGAAACGTTCACAAACAACAGGTGAAACAGATAAAACAGGCGGTCAGAGGAAAGTAGAAGATGAGTCCCTTGATGAAAAGACCGTCATTATACGTGAAGGGGATAAAGAAACTCCCGTTGTTTTACGAACAGAGAAACCGAAAGTGCGAGGTGTTCTTGTCGTAGCAAAGGGAGTGGATAATATACAAGTTAAAGCGATGGTAAAAGAAGCTGTCATACGGCTGCTAGATGTACCAGCCCATCGCGTTTCAGTTTCACCGAAAAATTGATAGGGAGGAAATAAAGTGTTAAAAAAACAAACGGTTTGGCTATTAACGATGTTAAGTTTAGTTGTTGTACTATCTGTTTATTACGTAACAACTCCTGACAAAATGAATACAGCATCGCCGGCAACAGGTGAAAAGATTGGACAAGAAAAACAAGGTACTGACAAAGCAGTAACAAATGAAGCACCTAAAGAAACGCCAAAAAAAGAAAATACAAGCAAGGAAACATCAAATAAAGAAACAAATAAAGAAACAGACAAAAAAGAGAATGGTAACAAAGAAACAAGTAAAAAAGATGCTAACGTAACAGTTCAATCAAGTGATGAAAATTTCACAGCGTTACGTATGCAAATGGAAGATCAGCTAAGTGAACAAAAATCAAGATTACAAGAAGTCATGAATTCAGCAAAATCTTCAGCAACAGAAAAGAGTAAAGCGAAAGATAATTTTGATGCAATTACTACAATGGAAACGAAGCAAGAATTACTTGAGACAGTGATTAAGTCTCAAGGAGGATATAAAGATGCCCTTGTAAGAGCTGATGGAACTGACATTAAAGTAACTGTGAAAGCAGCAAAGCATTCACAAAAAGAAGCGAATAAAATTATACAGCTTGTAAGAAGTGAAGGCGGATCAAAAGATGTAGGTGTGAAATTTGATCCACCAACAAAATAAAAACTAATAATCCGCGGGGGAATCCCTCACGGATTATTAGTTTTTACGAATCGGATTGTTTGAAAATAGTTATAGAAAAAAGCTATCATTTTCGATAGCTTTTTTCTGTTTCGTCTTTGTAGTTGTTTTTATTATGTTCAACTCGGAACGGAGAAATACGCTGTGAGTAAAAGATTAGCGGTTCATGGTAATGATGATTACTTTTTCCGGATTTGACGTGGATGAAGAGAACGAATGCCCAGACCATTACGGCAGGTAAGAAGAGAATGAGCCATATCATATGTCCACACCTCGATACGATATATTTTCTACACTTTGAACATACTATTCTTATATGAAGGAATGATGAACGGTGTGTAAACAAAAAAATAATATTTGGTAAAAATATGTTGTTGACTATAGATGAGGTGAAGAGTGAAGCGGTAATGATTTGTTTATTGTGTAGCATTGTGAAAAAAGTAAGGAATGTTTTTTTAGAAGTGGTCTTGCCAATTTTGTGTGAAACTTGGTATTATTACTAGGTAATAAATTTTTATTGGAATAATATTTTTACAGGAGTTTCGATTTATTATAAAGAAATATAAATTGGAATGTTTAAAAAATTTATCGTAAGATGGAAATAGCAATTATTTCTATTAGTAAATGAAATGCATTTTCTAATAGAGTACATCGTATTTTTACAGTCAATCTAGTTTTAGTGACGATAATCTGTAAAAACGGGACAAACAAGAGTATGGGAGTGGATTTTACATGTTTAAAATTCAAGAAGTTCGTGAATTAATTAAATTAATTGATAGCTCTAATATTGATGAATTTGAATACAAAAAAGATGGTACGACAATCAAAATGAAAAAGCGTGGTAATGAAGTTGTTGCGGTGCAAGCACCTGTAGCAAAACAAGTCGTGCAACCAGTAGCACCTGTTGAAGTTGAAACAACGGTAGCGGCAGCACAAGTGGAAGTACCAAAACAAGAAGAGCAAAAAGTGGTTCAAAATGAAAACCTACATAAAATTACATCACCGATGGTAGGTACATTCTATTCTTCATCTTCGCCTGATACACCTGCATATGTAAGTGTAGGAGACAGAGTATCAAAAGATTCTATCGTATGCATTGTTGAGGCTATGAAGTTATTTAACGAAATCGATGCAGATGTAGATGGGGAAATTGTTGAGATTCTTGTTAATAATGGACAGCTTGTTGAGTATGGACAACCGCTATTTCTTGTAAAAGCGTAATAAGGGAGTCTTTGTGATGATAAAAAAAGTATTAATAGCCAATCGTGGGGAAATTGCTGTACGAATTATTCGTGCTTGTAAAGAAATGGATATTGAAACAGTCGCAATTTATTCAGAAGCAGATAAAGAGTCACTTCACGTACAAATTGCTGATGAGGCGTATTGTGTAGGACCAACGATTTCGAAAGAAAGCTATTTAAATTTGACGAACATTATTAGTGTTGCGAAGTTAACAGGCTGCGATGCTATTCATCCAGGATACGGATTTTTAGCAGAGAATGCAGATTTTGCAGAGCTATGCCGTGAATGTAACTTGATTTTTATCGGTCCAAGTCCAGAAGCTATTTCAAAGATGGGCACAAAAGACGTTGCTCGTGATACAATGAAAGAAGCAGGGGTTCCGATTGTACCAGGTTCACAAGGGATTATTAAAAATACCGAAGAAGCGATCGAGCTTGCTAATCAAATTGGATATCCAGTTATTATTAAAGCGACTGCAGGTGGCGGCGGAAAAGGTATTCGTGTTGCACGCCATGAAGAAGAGCTTGTAAAAGGAATTCAAATTACACAGCAAGAAGCTAGTACCGCTTTTGGAAACCCTGGTGTATACTTAGAAAAGTACGTTGAAGATTTCCGCCATGTTGAGATTCAAATAATGGCAGATACACATGGAAATGCCATTCATTTAGGAGAGCGTGATTGTACAATTCAGCGCCGCTTGCAAAAACTACTAGAAGAAAGTCCATCACCTGCACTTGATGAAAATGTTCGCAAGCAGATGGGTGATGCGGCAGTTAAAGCGGCGGTAGCGGTTGATTATACAGGTGCTGGTACGGTTGAGTTTATTTATGAATATAGAACGAAAAGCTTTTATTTCATGGAGATGAATACGAGAATTCAAGTTGAGCATCCAGTTACTGAAATGGTAACAGGGATGGATTTAATTAAAGAACAAATTCGTGTTGCTTCTGGAGAAAAGTTATCGTTACAGCAAGAAGAAGTACAATTTAATGGTTGGGCAATTGAATGCCGAATTAATGCGGAAAACCCTGCCAAAAAATTTATGCCATCCCCAGGTAAAGTAGAAATGTACTTGCCACCAGGCGGATTTGGTATTCGCGTCGATTCAGCTGTATATCCGGGATATTCAATCCCACCTTTCTATGATTCGATGGTTGCTAAATTAATTGTTCACGGAAAAACACGTGAAGAGGCAATTGCAAAAATGAAGCGTGCACTCAGTGAGTTTGTCATTGAAGGCGTACATACAACAATCCCGTTCCATTTGCAATTGCTAGATCATCCTGATTTTGTAAAAGGTGAGTTTAATACGAAGTTTTTGGAAGAGCATGAACTTGTGACGCAGTGATACATTAAAGGAGGTTTTTTTTCATGGCTGAACATATGTTAGATATGGGTCAAGATACAACTCTTGGTAAAGTAGAAATTGCACCAGAAGTAATTGAAGTAATCGCAGGTATTGCAGCTGCTGAAGTAGAAGGTGTAGCGGCAATGCGTGGTAATTTTGCTACAGATGTTGTTGAGAAGTTAGGTAAGAAAAATCATGGTAAAGGTGTAAAGGTTGAATTAGCAAACGAAGATATTATCGTTGACCTTTATGTTGTAATGTATTTTGGCGTAGCAATTCCAGTTGTTGCACAAAAGATTCAAGACAACATTCGCCAGGCACTCTTTACAATGACAGGGCTTGAGCCAAAAGAAGTGAATGTTCACATCGTTGGCGTAACATTCGAAACACAAAAAACAGAAATTGAACCAGTGTAAGAATGAAAAAGGTGCCTAGTAACATAGGCATCTTTTTTATCGTTTCATTTCTTCACAAATTAAAACCCTCTAATTATTATACTATTTCAAAAAATAAGAAATCAAAAAGAAGATGTTTCGTTTTTCCAAAAAACGTACATTGTGATAAGATATGGAACTTGAAGTTAATCTTTTTATTATTTTTCAGCCTTGTAACCCGTGTGTGAAACGATAAATTGTGTTATTATCATTGTATTATAAGGTTGGAAAATCAATGAAAACTGTAAGAGTAAGTGAATTGACGGCTTATAAATTATAATAATATAACAAAGCATAAGGAAAGACTTGAAGCATAAAGGAGAGTTACAATGAAACGTAGGACGGCTAGAGAAAGAGCTATGCAAGCATTATACCAAATGGATATTACAGGTGAATTAGAACCGAAAGTAGCGGTGGCAAACACGCTAGATGAAGGTGAAGAAACAAATGATTTTCTAGAATCACTTGTAGTAGGTTTTGTAGAAAATAAAGAAGTAATTGATGAAGCGATTCGTCAAAACTTAAAAAAATGGAAGCTGGAGCGTATTAGTATTGTTGATCGCAGTATTTTACGTGTAGCTGTGTATGAAATGAAATACATGGAAGAAATTCCACACAACGTAACAATTAACGAAGCGATTGAAATTGCTAAAACATTTGGGGATGAGGAATCTCGTCGTTTTATTAACGGCGTTTTATCTAATATAAAAGATACACTGTAATTTCTTTAAGGGGGAATCTTAAAATGGTAGCAGTAATCATCAAAGGAAATGAAGTTGCGGAGAAAAAACGAGCACAATTAACAGAAGAAGTTGTGAAGTTGAAAGAGCAAGGGATTGTACCAGGATTAGCAGTTATTCTAGTTGGAGAAGATCCAGCATCTCGTTCTTATGTAAAAGGAAAAGAAAAGGGCTGTGAACAAGTAGGAATCTATTCAGAGCTAATTGAACTTCCTGAAACAATTACTGAGGAGCGTTTGCTTGCTGAAATCGATCGCTTAAATGGCGATGACCGTATTAATGGCATTTTAGTGCAATTACCTTTACCAAAACATATTGAAGAAAAAGCTATCATTGAAAGAATTTCACCAGAAAAAGATGTAGATGGATTTCACCCAATCAGCGTGGGACGTATGATGACGGGACAAGATACATTCCTTCCATGTACACCGCACGGTATCGTAGAATTAGTAAAAGAAACAAATCTTGATATCTCAGGAAAACATGTTGTAGTAATTGGAAGAAGTAATATTGTCGGCAAGCCAGTGGGGCAATTGTTCTTAAATGAAAATGCAACTGTCACATATTGTCATTCTAAAACGCAAAATATGAAAGAGTTAACGAAGTTAGCTGATATTTTAATCGTAGCTGTTGGACGACCTAAAATGGTAACAACTGATTATATTAAAGAAGGAGCGGTTGTAATCGACGTTGGTGTGAACCGTTTAGAAACAGGTAAACTTTGTGGTGATGTTGATTTTGACAACGTGTTAGATGTTGCAGGTTACATTACACCTGTGCCAAAGGGTGTTGGTCCAATGACGATTACAATGCTTCTTCATAATACTGTTGAATCTGCTAAGCGTGCAGGTGTCGTTTGTAAATAATTTGAGTCGGCTATGAGGAGAGAGAAATGGAAAAACAATATTTAACCGTTACAGCGTTAACACGCTATATAAAAACAAAAATAGAATATGATCCGCATTTGCAGTCTGTTTGGTTAAAAGGTGAAATTTCCAACTTTAAAAATCATAGTCGTGGCCACATGTACTTTACATTGAAAGATGAAAATGCAAGAATCGCAGCGGTTATGTTTGCGGGTCATAATCGTAATATTAAATTCAGACCTGAAAATGGGATGAAGGTACTTGTGAAAGGGAAAATTTCCGTTTACGAGGCGAGTGGTTCTTATCAAATTTATATTCAAGACATGCAGCCTGACGGAGTCGGAAACCTGCATTTAGCTTACGAACAATTAAAGGTTCGTTTAGAGGAAGAAGGTTTGTTTTCTCAAGTTTATAAAAAAACAATTCCTCCTTATGCTAAAACAATAGGTGTGATTACGTCGCCAACAGGGGCAGCGATTCGTGATGTTATAACAACGATTAAACGTCGTTATCCAATTGGAAATGTTATTGTGTTTCCGGTACTTGTACAGGGGGAGTCAGCAGCTCCCTCAATTGTACAAGCGATTCGTACAGCGAATGAAATGGGAGAGATAGATGTCCTAATCGTTGGGCGAGGGGGAGGCTCTATTGAAGAGTTATGGGCTTTCAATGAAGAAATGGTAGCAAGGGCAATCTTTAAGAGTGAGATCCCTATTATTTCGGCAGTAGGCCATGAAACGGACTTTACAATTGCGGATTTTGTTGCCGATTTACGTGCGCCAACACCGACTGCAGCAGCTGAGCTGGCAGCGCCTAACATTATAGAGTTACAAGAAAAGGTATTACAAAGAACTCTAAGATTGCAAAGAGCAATGAGAGAGTTAGTACATAAAAAAGAAGAAAAACTACAAGTATTGCAAAAATCTTATGCGTTCCGTTATCCAAGACAAGTATATGAGCAAAAAGAAGAGCAATTAGATAGAGCGTTAGAACAGCTTGTTTTAGCGAAAGAGCGCTATATTGATAAAAAGGTAAATCAGTTAAAACAGCTTTCATTTTATTTAGAGAAGCACCACCCAGCTCAAAAAATTATGCAAACGAAGGTAGCGGTTGAAACATTGCAAAAGCAATTGCAACGTGAAATGCAAACATTACTTCAAACGAAAGAATTTGCCTTTGTAAGAGCTGCTCAAAAACTTGAAGCGTTAAGTCCGCTTAAAGTAATGATGAGAGGGTACGGGCTTGTATATGATGAAGAGAAGCAAGTGTTAAAAAGTGTGAAAGATGTCAGCCTTGGAGATGCTGTTTCAGTTCAATTACAAGATGGAATACTAGATTGTAGCGTATCAGGCATAGAGGAGCGTGAATTGAATAATGGAAAATAAATTAAGCTTTGAAGAGGCAATTTCGCAACTTGAGCACCTCGTTTCTAAGCTAGAGCAAGGTGACGTACCTTTAGAAGAAGCAATTTCTTATTTTAAAGAGGGTATGGAATTATCTAAGCTTTGTGATGAGAAGTTGAAGAACGTACAAGAACAAATGGCAGTTATTCTTGGGGAAGATGGAGAGCTTGAACCGTTTACTGCTTTAGGAGATGAAGCATAGTGACTATTGCTTTTGATACTTTTTTGAAAGAAAGTAAAACTTTCGTAGAAGAGAAGCTTGTAAGCTATGCAAATGAATTACAATGTCCAAATGTACTTCGTGAAGCGATGGCATATTCTTTGGAAGCGGGTGGAAAGCGTCTCCGCCCGTTACTTTTATTTGCGACATTACAAGCGTTTGGTAAAGAAAGAAATCTTGGAATAGGTGCAGCTTGTGCTCTTGAAATGATACATACATACTCGTTAGTTCATGATGATTTACCTTGTATGGATGATGATGATTTAAGAAGAGGTAAGCCCACAAATCATAAAGTATTTGGTGAAGCGATGGCAGTTTTAGCAGGCGATGGTTTGTTGACGTATGCTTTTCAAGTTATTATGGCATATGAACAAAAGGAAATCTCTGCGGAAAAAAAAGTAAGACTTGTACTTGAGCTTGCAAAAGCGGCAGGACCAGAAGGAATGGTTGGCGGACAAGTGGCAGATATGGGAGCTGAAGGGAAACAGCTTACGATTGATGAGTTGGAGTATATTCATAAGCATAAGACTGGGAAACTACTTGAATTCGCTGTACTTGCAGGATCGATACTTTCTGATGCCACAGAAGAACAAGAAGAAAAGTTACTTGCGTTTGCAAAATATATCGGCCTAGCTTTCCAAATTCGAGATGATATTTTAGATGTGGAAGGAACCGAAGAAGAGATTGGAAAACCGATTGGTAGTGATGTTTCCAACGAAAAGAGCACATATACGACGTTATTTACTGTAGATAGAGCAAAGGATATTTTAGAAGAAACAATTGCAAAAGCAAAAGGTGCTATTGGTTCCTTGCAATTACAAGATGAATATTTACTATCTATTTGCGATTTGATTGCAAAACGTAATAACTAATATAACAGCGTTTCCATTTGTTGAGTCATTCATCATTTTATGATATAAATGTAGGAAAAGGTTTTTCTTTTCTTGTTATTGGCAAAAATATATGTAGATTACATTGCCGTTATCACTTCGTGTTAGCGGCTATTTTTTTCATCGCCTAAAGAAATATGGTTTATAATAGGATTAGGGCGCAATAGACTGGTTAATTGCAGGACAAGGTGAAAAATAAAAAAAGATAATTTCTTGTTTTGTGTAAATGTTTTTTATAATATTTGACATGTTGACAGATTATGAAATGAAAGTGAGTGATCCATGTGGATCTAACGCAAATTCAAAACCCTAGTTTTTTGAAAGATATGTCTATCGGTGAACTAGAGGGATTGAGTGAGGATATTCGTAAGTTTTTAATTGAAGAGCTCTCTCAAACAGGTGGACATATTGCACCTAATTTAGGTGTAGTAGAACTCACAATTGCTCTGCATAAATTATTTGATAGTCCGAAAGATAAATTTTTATGGGACGTAGGACATCAATCCTATGTACATAAAATTTTAACAGGACGTGCAAAGGAATTCGGTACATTAAGGCAATATCAAGGTCTATGTGGTTTCCCAAAACGTTGCGAGAGTGAGCATGATGTATGGGAAACTGGCCATAGCTCAACATCATTATCTGCTGCAATGGGAATGGCTCTAGCACGTGATTTAAAGAAAACGAAGGAATATGTTATACCAATCATTGGAGATGGTGCTCTAACCGGCGGAATGGCTTTAGAGGCATTGAACCATATTGGACATGAAAAAACAGACATGATTGTTATTTTGAATGATAATGAAATGTCAATTGCACCAAACGTTGGTGCGCTTCATAATGTACTTGGACGTCTACGTACCGCAGGGAAATACCATTGGGTAAAAGATGAACTAGAGTATATATTAAAGAAAATCCCAGCAGTCGGTGGGAAAGTTGCTGCGACAGCAGAGAAAATAAAAGATAGTCTTAAATATTTACTAGTATCCGGTGTCTTTTTCGAAGAATTAGGCTTTACATATTTAGGTCCAGTTGATGGGCACGATTATGAAAAGTTATTCGAAACGTTGCAATATGCAAAGAAAACAAAAGGCCCAGTGCTTGTTCATGTTATTACGAAAAAAGGAAAAGGTTATAAACCAGCTGAGAGTGATGTTATTGGAACTTGGCATGGAACAGGACCTTATAAAATTGAATCAGGTGACTTCGTTAAACCGAAAGAAGTTGCACCAGCATGGAGTGCTGTTGTTAGTGATACAGTACTTAAGCTAGCGAGAACGGATGAGCGTATCGTTGCAATTACACCTGCAATGCCTGTTGGATCGAAACTTGAGAAATTCCAAAAAGAATTCCCGGATCGTATGATTGATGTAGGTATTGCAGAACAGCATGCTACAACAATGGCGGCGGGTATGGCAACGCAAGGAATGAAGCCATTCTTAGCGATTTATTCAACATTTTTACAAAGAGCATATGATCAAGTTGTTCATGATATATGTCGCCAAAATTTAAATGTCTTCATCGGAATCGATCGCTCTGGTTTAGTAGGAGCAGATGGTGAAACGCATCAAGGGGTATTTGACATCTCATTCTTACGTCATTTGCCGAATATGGTACTTATGATGCCGAAAGATGAAAATGAAGGGCAACATTTAGTATATACGGCGATGCAATATGAAGATGGACCAATCGCATTACGTTATGCGCGCGGTAATGGACTTGGTGTTCATATGGATGAAGAATTAAAGGCGATTCCAATCGGTACTTGGGAAACGTTAAAAGAAGGTACACAAGCGGCTATTTTAACATTTGGTACGACAATACCAATGGCAATGGAAGCAGCTGAGCGTCTTGAAAAGGCTGGAGTTTCAGTGAAAGTAGTGAACGCTCGCTTTATTAAACCGATGGATGAAGCATATTTACATGACCTCTTAGGGAAAAATATACCGATTTTAACGATTGAAGAAGCTTGCTTAATTGGTGGTTTTGGAACGGGAGTAGTTGAATTTGCATCTGAGAACGGGTACCATAGTGCGTTAATTGAACGAATGGGTATTCCAGACCGTTTCATAGAGCACGGTAGTGTAACAAAATTATTAGAAGAAATTGGTTTAACGACAGATGCTGTTGTAGACCGTATTCATACAATGATTCCATCAAAACAAAAAAGGGCGTAACAAATGAGTGCAAAAAAAGAAAGAGTAGATGTACTATTAGTAGAGCGAGGACTTATAGAAACACGTGAGAAAGCAAAACGCGCCGTTATGGCCGGACTTGTATATGCGAATGAGATGAGACTTGATAAGCCAGGAGAGAAGATCCCACAAGATACAGAGATTACGGTGAAGGGACAAGTTATGCCGTATGTAAGCCGTGGTGGTTATAAACTTGAAAAGGCATTGGAGACATTTCACCTGGATTTACAAGATAAAGTTATGATAGATATTGGTTCATCAACTGGTGGCTTTACAGATTGTGCGCTTCAAAACGGAGCGAAATTATCTTATGCATTAGATGTAGGATACAATCAACTTGCGTGGAAATTGCGTCAAGATGAGCGTGTTGTCGTAATGGAACGGACAAACTTCCGTTACGTGACACCAGCAGACTTAGAACGTGGTTTACCGCAATTTGCTAGTATCGATGTTTCATTTATATCATTAAAGCTTATACTGCCGGTTTTAAAAACAATGCTTATGCCTAATGGGGATGTAGCAGCGTTAATTAAACCACAGTTTGAAGCTGGAAGAGAGCAAGTTGGGAAAAAAGGTATCGTTCGTGATCGAAAAGTACATGAGGCTGTCGTAGAAATGATTGTCGACTTTGCTATAAAAGAAGGATACGACGTAGAAGGTTTAACATTCTCACCAATTACGGGCGGGGATGGTAATATTGAATTTTTAATTCATCTGAAATGGCATGGTGAACGTGAGAATGGCGAAAATCATTCTCCAGTTTCTGTTGAGCAAGTAGTTACAGAGGCGCATGATGTCCTAAAACAAAAAGGAAAAGGGGAATAACATATGTTGTTCCTCTTTTTGTTGTAATTGTATAATGATTGTAAAAACAATTGTGTACAAGCAACGAATTATAAGTTAACATAAATAAGTGAAGTATACCAATGTTTAAACTATGGTAAGAGATAGTGTGAGGTGCAAATGTATGAATAAAGGTCAGCGCCATATTAAAATCAGGGAAATTATTGCGAACAAAGAAATTGAAACACAAGATGAATTAGTTGATATTTTACGTAATGAGGGATTTAATGTAACGCAAGCAACAGTATCGCGCGATATTAAAGAACTGCACTTAGTGAAAGTACCATTACATGATGGGCGCTATAAATATAGCTTGCCAGCAGATCAACGATTTAACCCGTTACAAAAATTAAAACGCAATCTAGTGGATTCATTTGTAAAATTAGACACGGCAGGACATATGCTTGTGCTAAAAACACTGCCTGGTAACGCTCATTCACTTGGAGCACTTATTGATCATTTAGAGTGGGATGAGATCATCGGAACCATCTGTGGTGATGATACTTGCTTAATTATTTGCCGTACACCTGAAGATACAGGTGTTGTCTCTGATCGTTTCTTAAATATGTTGTAAAAAAAAATCTTGTTTGCTTTCCTCTGTAAAGTGGAAAGTAAACAGGATTTTTTTATTGGTTAAAAATGTGAATTCTTAATTGTAATATAATATTTTCTTTGAATAAAATTAGAAAATAGGTGGATTGACCCGTAAAACGAATGTTTGGTACAATGGAGCGGTTAGAAAAGTAATTTATACATACAAACATATAGTTTGACTATTTGAATGAAGAACTGAGAAAAGCCCTTAATAGGGGATTAGTTTATAACGAGGTGAATGGGGCATTGTTATCGGAATTATCGATTAGAAACTTTGCTATTATTGAGGCATTAAATATTTCTTTTCAAAAAGGGTTAACGGTTTTAAGTGGTGAAACAGGGGCCGGAAAATCGATTATTATTGATGCGATTAGTTTACTTGTAGGTGGCCGTGGTTCAGCGGAATTTGTTCGATACGGAACAGAAAAAGCTGAGATAGAAGGGCTATTTTATGTAGAAGATGATAAGCATCCGTGTATTGAAAAGGCAGAAGAGTTGGATATAGAAATAGAAGACGGCATGATTATTTTGAAGCGTGATATCGCTGCAAACGGAAAAAGTGTATGTCGTGTAAATGGGAAACTGGTCACCCTTAGTATATTAAAGGAAATTGGAAAAACACTTGTTGATATTCATGGGCAGCACGAAACACAAGATTTAATGAATGAAGAGCGTCATATGTTTATGCTTGATCATTTTGATGGTGATCGCATTGTTAAACAATTGGGTATATATCAAAATGTATACGCTGACTATGAGAAATTAAAAAAACAGTTAAAATCGTTAAGTGAAAATGAACAACAAATGGCGCATCGCTTAGATTTAATTCAATTCCAGCATGAAGAAATCAGTAAGGCGGATTTAAAGATGGATGAAGAGATTGAATTAACTGAGGAACGATTGCAAATTTCTAATTTCGAAAAAATTTTCAAAGCATTAGGCGATGCATATCGCTCATTAAGCGCTGACGGACAAGGGCTAGATAATGTACGAAGCGCAATGGGACAAATGGAGAGTATTACACATTTAGATGAAGTTTATCAAGAAAATCATGATTCAATTGCAAATAGCTACTACTTATTAGAAGAAGTTGCATATCAACTTAGAGAAAAGCTCGATATGATGGAATATGATCCGAAGCGTTTAGACGAAATTGAAACGCGTTTAAATGAAATTCGTATGCTAAAGAGAAAATATGGAAATACTGTAGAAGAGATTTTAGCGTATGCTGATAAAATTGAACAAGAAATTTTTACGATTGAAAATAAAGACGTTCATATTGAAACGACGAAGAAACAATTAAAGGAATTAGAAAGTGTTATTCTGCAAGAAGCAACGTCGTTAAGTAATATGCGTCATGAGCTTGCAGAGCATCTTACAAATGCCATTCATCAGGAATTAAAAGAATTATATATGGAGAAAACAAAATTTGAAGTGAGAATCATGAAGAGAGAAGGAAATGCTGAAGAGCCTCTTGTTGAGGGTGCCCCGGTAAGACTTACGGCGGATGGCTACGATCATGTGGAATTTTATATTTCAACAAATCCAGGTGAGCCGCTAAAACCACTTTCAAAGGTCGCTTCTGGCGGAGAGTTATCTCGTATTATTTTAGCTTTAAAAAGCATTTTTTCTAAGCATCAAGGTGTTGCATCTGTTATTTTTGATGAAGTGGATACTGGTGTAAGTGGTCGGGTTGCACAGGCTATTGCGGAAAAAATTTATCGAGTATCAGTAAACTCGCAAGTACTTTGTATTACGCACTTACCTCAAGTAGCTTCAATGGCGGATTCACATTTATTTATTCGAAAACAAGTAGCGAATGATCGGACAATTACATCAGTTACCGTTTTAACTATGGAGGATAAAGTAACAGAAATAGCTCGAATGATTTCTGGTGTAGAAATTACAGATTTAACGACAGAACATGCGAAAGAATTACTTACGCAAGCGCATCATTTTAAACAGACAGCAGAGGCTATCCAGTAATGGATAGCTTTTTTTCTCAAATAATGATTTCTTAATTCTTCCGGTTATAAATAAAGCACTGCAAGGAGAGATTAAAAAGTGAAGCCAAGAGGCTGAATGTGGGGTAGGAGCGAGGAGAGTGAACAAATTGAGATTAGAAAGATTTCGCAAAATAATAGGTCTTTGTCTCCTTGTTTCTTTAGTTTTTATTGGGTGTTTTAAACCGCTTCGGACGTTTATTTCATCCCCGAAGCAACTTGTTGTTTTTGAAGGGCAACAATCAGAAATAGCTTCATTACCAGTTTTTCAAGCTTCATCTACAGATCGTCATGTGTTTACAGTAAGTTCCAATGAACAAAAACAAGGACTTATGGTAAATCCTCATCAAAATGGTGAAGCAGATATGGTGTTTCAGCTTGCTGGTTTTCCAGTGAAAAAAGTAAATGTGAAAGTATTGAAAGATTTTAAAGTTATTCCAGGTGGACAATCAATTGGTGTGAAGTTAAATACAAAAGGGGTACTTGTTGTAGGCCATCATTTAATTCAGACTGAAAAAGGGAAAGTATCTCCTGGTGAAACAGCTGGTGTGCAAATTGGAGATATGATTACTGAAATTAATGGTAAAACAATTGAAAGAATGAGTGATGTAGCACCATTTATTCATAATAGTGGTGAGACAGGTGAACCGCTTAATCTTGTTTTGTTAAGAGATGGAAAACATATCCGCACTAAGTTAACACCACAAAAAGACAGTGGAGAATCGTCTTATCGTATTGGTTTATATATTCGTGATTCGGCAGCTGGAATCGGAACAATGACATTTGTTCATCCTGATTCTATGAAATATGGGGCACTTGGTCATGTCATTTCTGATAACGATACGAAAAAGCCGATTCAAGTCGAAGATGGACAAATTATGCGTTCGACAGTTACATCAATTGAAAGAGGTAGTCATGGGAATCCAGGAGAGAAATTAGCGAGGTTCTCACCAGATCGTGAAGTGATTGGTAATATTACAATAAATAGTCCATTTGGTATATTCGGGAAATTGAATACAAATATACCAAATGGCGTTATGGATAAAGCGATGCCTATTGCACTATCTCATCAAGTAAAAGAGGGACCGGCAAAAATATTAACAGTTATTGATAAAGATAAAGTGGAAGCGTTTGATATTGAAGTTGTAAGTACAGTACCGCAAAAGTTTCCAGCTACAAAAGGCATGGTAATAAAAGTAACAGACAAACGTTTATTAGCGAAAACGGGTGGTATCGTACAAGGCATGAGCGGAAGTCCAATTGTACAAAACGGGAAAGTAATTGGTGCTGTTACACATGTATTTGTAAATGATCCAACGTCAGGATATGGTGTTCATATTGAATGGATGTTACATGAGGCTGGAATTAACATTTATGAACAAGAAAGAAAAGCGAGCTAATTATTAATTAGCTCGCTTTTCTTTTGAAAAATTCGTTGAAATTTTGTAAAAGCTCCGCAAGAGGTGTTTTTTGTTGTAAAATAAAAGAAAAGGGTTGAACGTTTCGTTGTATTTCTATGATGGAATGTGTTGCGAAAGGGAATAAATGAACGATAAACATATTTTTTTGTGATTTTATCGGAAAGTAACAAACTTTAAAAGGGAATTTTCACACAATTGTCGAACAATTCATGTAGCCTAGAAGGATACACATGTCGGAGAATCGATTCGGTAAGGGAGGAAAAGCTGTGGAGAAAATTAAAGTCTGTCTTGTGGATGATAATAAAGAATTAGTATCAATGCTAGAGAGTTACGTAGCTGCTCAAGATGATATGGAAGTAATTGGTACTGCTTATAATGGTCAAGAGTGTTTAAATTTATTAAATGATAAGCAGCCGGATGTACTTGTTTTAGACATTATTATGCCACATTTAGATGGTTTAGCTGTACTAGAGAAAATGCGAAATATTGAAAGGCTAAGACAGCCTAGCGTAATTATGTTGACAGCATTTGGACAAGAAGATGTGACGACAAAAGCTGTTGACTTAGGTGCTTCATATTTCATATTAAAACCATTTGATATGGAGAATTTAACGAGTCATATTCGTCAAGTGAGCGGTAAGGCGAACGCTACCATTAAACGTCCACTTCCATCTTTCCGTTCAGCAACTACAATAGATGGAAAACCGAAAAACTTAGACGCGAGCATTACGAGTATCATTCATGAAATCGGTGTGCCTGCTCATATTAAAGGGTATATGTACTTAAGGGAAGCAATCTCTATGGTGTACAATGATATCGAATTACTTGGTTCTATTACGAAAGTATTGTATCCAGATATCGCGAAGAAATATAATACAACAGCAAGCCGCGTCGAGCGTGCAATCCGTCACGCAATTGAAGTGGCATGGAGTCGTGGGAATATTGATTCTATCTCGTCCTTATTCGGTTATACAGTATCCATGTCAAAAGCAAAACCTACGAATTCCGAGTTCATCGCAATGGTTGCGGATAAGCTGAGACTTGAACATAAGGCTAGCTGAGAGTAAAGATAGTAAGGGATTTAAGTTTTAGTAAAGCTTAATCATTCTTTAAATTTATACTCGATATTAAATGTAAAACCAATGAACTTTTTATTTAATGACCAATGAATTTTAGAATTCGTTGGTCTTTTTATTTTATTGAGAACAAGAGATCATTTGATATCATGGAAGATAAATCCTGTTTTTAGTAATATTACATATAAGTGAGTTTTTTATAAGATAATTAAATAGGTATAGATAGGGAGAAGGGGAATGAAAAATAAAATATTAACTTGGCTAGGAATAGTAGCAGCTATGGGAGTTCTTGCTGTTGCAGTTACATTTGGAATGTTAGAACTTGCCGATAATCCAGTAGATAAAGAAGTGAATGCTCAAATAGATAAAAAAGAAGATCCAACGATAGTAGGTAGAGAGGTAGATGGAGTCTTTGTTGATGTGTATGTTACTGAAAATTCTATTGAAAGCGAAGTCATTACAGTGATGCATCACATGACTCATCAAAAAGTAGTGGCAGAACGAAAATCAGAATCCATTCCAATGATTCAAAATAATGCTGAAAAATTAAAAAATATCATAAATAAGAGTGGCTTTGCGAAAAAAAATGAGCTTTTAGAGATTGCTGATAGATGGGCGAAAAAAGATTTTAGTCAAATTGTAGAAGATCACAATTATTTCTCGGATGCCCAAGAAGGTAGCACTTGTAAAGCCACTAGAGCGATGGATGCGGTAGAAGAGCAACATTATATATTAACTACATTCGGGGAGGAAAAAGCGAAAGAACTATACGATTCAGGAGATGCGCCACATGTGCAATAAAATGAACCTTTAATTAGTAGGGGCTCCCATCCCGCACCTAACGCCATCGTCAAATTGTGTGCCGGGATTCTTACTGCCTGTAAATAGTGAGATAAACTATAGATTACGAAGAAGCTTCCTTTAAGGGAGTTTTTTTATTTCCTTCGATTTAAGGGTTTTGAGGGAATATATAAATTTATGTGAAAAAATGTAGTGAAAAGAAGGATATGTACAGGAAATACGTGGGTTTGACATCATAATTTCCATAACGTATCATTGATTTGGAAAGTTAGAGATATAGGAGAATAGATGAATGACTTTTAAAAAAATAGTGAATCGAGCTTACCCAATCATTGTTATGACGGTGTTTTTATCTATATTTTCAATGATAGTAAGTAAATTTTTTATCCCCAAAACAATTTTGATGAGTGGTGAATTTCCTTATCCGACTGAGGAGTACACTCCCCAAAAAGTCGGTGCTGTTCTAGCGGCGACGTTGCTTTTATTTGCGCTCTTCTTTATGTATTATAAATGGGTTATTAATAAAATGAAAAGAACGTACACAAATATTATGATTGCTTTAGGTATCGTAATCATTTTGACGACGGAAATAATGATTACTTCTATCGCATTTAACCCTGTTGTAGGAGATTATGCCATCCTTAAACAAGGAATTGTCTCTGTGTTTAATGGAGATAATCAATTTTTAGAAATGGGACAGCTTCTATTTTATCCATATAATACACATATTGTATTATTAGGAGGATATTTTGCTAAATTGGTAGGAAACGTAGATGTGGCGATAAAAATATTACCAATAGTATGTATAACAGGTAGTATTATTTTAAATGTATTGATTGTAAGGAAAATTACAAACTTTAAAGTTGCTCACATATCGATCGTGTTATCTGTGCTAAACATTTATATATATTGGCAGGCGCCAGTTTTCTATACGCATACATTAGTAATATTTTTTATTTCAGCAACGATGTATACATATTTATGTTTGAAAACAGCGGAAACAAAAAGGTTGAAGATTATTTTATGGATTTTATTAGGAGTTTTTGCGGCTTGTACTTATATTATAAGACCGACAGCATTGGCGGTAGCGTTAGCGATTTTAATTGAGAATATTTTTAAATTTCGTAAGGAGTATTCTGTAAAAGTGTTAAGTAGTGTTTTATTTTGTTTAATCCTTATTGTAAGTTTTAAAAGTATAACGACAAAGCTAAATCTCAGTACCGATAATGAAATTGAAAAAATTCCATTCACTCATTGGGTGAAAATGGGGTTGAACAAAGATACGTACGGTGTGTGGAATCAGGCAGATGCAGATTATATTGATGATGAAAACATAAAGAATACGAAGGATTTAAATGAACACAATAAAGAAGTTATAGTGCAGCGTTTCAGTGAATTTGGTGTAACGGGTTATGTACACCATTTAAATGAAAAAATAACTAGAGAATGGGTATCAAGTCAGTTCTCCATGTACCGTATTGGACAATGGTTTGAGCAGAAGAACGACACGATAACTAATTACGTATCGAACTATAGTACAACGAAGTATAAAATCGTTACTGTATATTCGTATGTTATCAAATTATTTGTTTATGTAGCTGTTCTGGCGGCTGTTATACTTTATAAAAAGAAAGATGAAAATGAATCGGAAGTTATACGAATTGCGATGATTAGTACGTTAGGGGTGTTTACTTTCTTATTACTATGGGAAACAGCTCCTCATTATACTTATGAAGCATTTGCATTTATGAATATTCCAGCTTCTTTAGGGTTGTATAAATTGTTTATGATTTTTAATAAAGAAAAGAAACATGCATAATTTGAGTAACTGAAATGAGTAGTAAGAAACCCCTCTTTTATTAAAAGAGGGGTTTTAATTTATTGATTATAAATGTTTGAAAAAAAGATTAAATGGAATCATAGTATATCTGTTAAAGGATTTTAGTAGGGAAGTCATCCGTGATATAATAGAAAATAATAAAAAGCCCTGCAAAACAGGACTGTATTATTCTTCGTCTTTATTTTGTTTTTCTAATTCAACTAACTTTTGAATTAGAATGTGCTGCGGCATATGCATAAGTTGTTCAAGTGGAACACCTAATGCTTTTGATAGGCGGACTGCAGTGTCTGGAGAAATTTGTAATGGTCTCATAGAAGTACCTCCTTTTTCGTATAGTATAGCATAAGATTGGGGGAGTGAGGATGACTCTTATATTTGCACATCGTGGTGCAGCGGGAACGTACCCAGAAAATACAATGATTTCATTTGAAGCAGCTGAATCTTTTAGAGCAGATGGAATTGAGCTTGATGTTCAATTAACGAAAGATGGAAAAGTTGTCGTCATTCATGATGAAACAGTGGACCGGACAACAAATGGAAAAGGTGCGGTTCGTAATTATTTATATGAGGATTTATGTAAATTAGATGCGAGCTATAAATTCGGTGATAAAGTAGGCTTTTGTAAAATACCTCTTTTAGAAGAGGTGTTAGAATGGATTGATAAAACAGAGTTGCTACTTAATATTGAACTGAAAAATAATAAAATTCCATACAGAGGTTTAGAGGAAGAAGTTATAACGCTTGTACGGAAATGTAATCTAGAAGATCGTGTTATATTTTCTTCATTTAATCACTACAGTATGAAAAGGTGTCATATGATGGCTCCTGATATTCAAACAGCGATTTTATATCGTGAAGGTTTGCATAGTCCGTGGGCGTATGCGAAAAAAATGGGCGCTACAGCAGTGCACCCTAATTATCGTTATCTTCAAGATGCTGTTGCTGAATTAACGATGGAAAGTGGTGTAGAGGTTCGGCCCTATACAATAAATGAAGAAACGCTTATGCGTAAATATTTTGATATGAATATTTCGGCGATTATTACTGATTACCCCGAAACAGCAAGAATGTTATTGCCAATAAAAAAATGAGACCGCGTGTAACGGTCTCATTTTTTATTTATAAATAGTGGGGCCTTCCTACCTTCTAAAGCGAGCTTGTACTTTATTTCGTTTACGGTCTCGGTGTAAGACGAAGCCTCCGAAGATATAAAACCCGAGCCCGAAGCAGAGAGCGCCGATTAAAAATTGTAACCATAGTATAGAGAGTGGAGGAAATAGAATCCCGAATACAGTATCTCTCATTAACTTAATGCCAAACACAGCTAATGAAATAGGGATGAGTGCTAATGATAGAGCAAGGTAACGCTGCATATAAACGCTCCTTTTCAGATTATTTTGTTTATTTCAATGATGTTATATGAAAAGGGGGTTTGTCAAGAGGGGGGCTGAACGAGTAAGATAAGGGTGTGAAAAATTTTGCAGAGATACTTCGAGAGGAAGTGTAATATATGAAACAAAAAGTTTTAATTGTTGGTGCAGGTGAAGGTGGTAGTACACTGCTGAATCTGTTACAAAGTTCAAATATATTTCAAATTATAGGGATTATTGATATAAATCCGATAGCAAAGGGATTACAAATGGCTAAGGAGTATGGGGTTACAATTGGAGAGAGTGTAACGCCGTTTCTTTCTATGCATATTGATGTAATGTTTGATATGACGGGTGACGATGATTTACATAAAGATTTAATAAAGAAAAAGCATAAAGATACTCTTCTTATACCAGGTGATATTGCGAAAATTGTTACGAGATTAGCACATGAGAAGGAAGGTTTAATTGGAAAGTTAGAAGAACAGACGCAGCAAGGGGATTTAATTTTAAATTCTACGCATGACGGTATGATTGTAATTGATCGAGAGGGACAAGTACGCCTATTTAATAAAAGTGCAGAGCGTATTATCGGATATAAAAAAGAAGATGCGGTAGGGAAATATATTTTAGAAGTTATTCCGACTAGTAAGTTGCTTCGTATTATACGTACGAAACAAATAGAAGTAAATTATGAACTGACATTAGAAAATGAAAAGAAAATTATTACAACCCGTATTCCAATATTAAAAGAGGGAGGAGAGGTACAAGGGGCATTTGCGATTTTTAAAGATATAACAGAGGTTGTAGATCTTGCGGAAGAAGTTACAGATTTAAAGGAGATTCAAACGTTACTTGAGGCGATTATCAACTCGTCTGAGGAAGCAATTTCGGTCGTGGATGAAAAGGGAAGAGGATTAGTAATTAACCCTGCGTATACGAAATTAACAGGTTTAACAGAAGAGGACATTATTGGGAAACCGGCTACAACTGATATTGTAGAAGGTGAAAGTATGCATATGAAAGTACTTCGAACGCGTAGGGCGGTACGCGGAATACATATGAAGATTGGACAAAAGAAGCGTGATGTAATTGTAAACGTAGCGCCAGTTATAGTGGATGGGATATTGAAAGGAAGCGTTGGTGTAATTCGTGACGTATCAGAAATTCAAAAGTTAACAAATGAATTGAATAGAGCAAGGCAAATTATTCGAACGTTAGAAGCGAAATATTCATTTGATGACATTGTCGGAAATTCAGATGAAACAACGGCCGCTATTGAACAGGCGAAACTTGGAGCGAATACACCGGCAACAGTATTACTACGCGGAGAATCTGGAACGGGTAAAGAATTATTTGCACATGCAATTCATAATGGAAGTAATCGAAAATATAATAAATTCGTCCGGGTAAACTGTGCTGCTATTTCCGAGACTTTATTAGAAAGTGAATTATTCGGTTATGAGGAAGGTGCATTTTCAGGAGCAAAAAGAGGCGGAAAACGAGGTTTTTTTGAGGAAGCGAATAACGGTAGTATCTTTTTAGATGAAATAGGAGAATTGTCTGCAAATACGCAAGCGAAACTCCTTCGCGTGTTGCAAGAAAAAGAAATTGTAAAAGTTGGTGGAACGAAAGCGATACCTATAAATGTCCGGGTAATTGCAGCGACACATGTGAATTTAGAAAAGGGCATTCTAGAAGGAGAGTTTAGAGAGGATTTATATTATCGATTAAATAAAATTCCAATTCAAATTCCGTCTCTTCGTCAGCGAAAAGGAGATATACCGGCAATTGCAGACAGATTGATTCAAAAAATTAACCAAGATTATGGTCGGAATGTAGAGGGGCTCACTGATTCGGCTATTTCATATTTACAATCATATGAATGGCCAGGAAATGTGAGGGAGCTTGAAAACATTTTAGGACGAGCTATTATCTTTATGAATTATAACGAAATATATATTGATGTCCATCATTTACCACCTTTACATACAGAGGAGCAGACTGAGGTAAAACAAAATAACTTATTACCTGAATTAGAAGAAAAGCCACTTGAACAATTAGTGACAGAGTTTGAAGGGCATATCATTCATGAATGTTTAGAGAGGTTTGATGGAAATAAAACAAAAACTGCAAGAGCATTAGGAATTTCGGTTCGAAATTTATATTACAAGCTAGAAAAGTATGAGTGTGCAAAAAATAGCATGCAATAAATTGCGTACCGTGCAATTTATTGCATGGTATACAAAAAGTGACAAAACAAGACAGAATGTTTTGTTATTTTCCAAAGTATTGATTTTGCTGCATTTTGAATGCGTTTTCATTATTGGTAAGACCACTTTTGAAAGTTGGCACGGTATTTGCTTTATAAATAGACGAGGGACGACGGAAAGGGTTGATTACAAAATATGAAGTTAGAACACTTAATTGATCAAGCAGCAGGACAGCCTAAAAAAACTGTGGCTGTAGCAGTAGCTGAAGATCATGAAGTAATTGAAGCTGTAGCGAAAGCTATTAAATTACAGCTAGCTCAATTTCGTCTATATGGAAATCAAGAAAAAATAATGGGGATGCTACAAGAACATGGTTTACAAACTTCAGAACACATTGAAGTGATTGCAGCAGCGTCAAGTGCTGAGGCTGCAGAACTTTCTGTTAAAGCTGTAAGAAATGGCGAAGCAGATGTGCTTATGAAGGGAAACATCCCAACAGCAAATATTTTGAAAGCTGTATTAAATAAAGAGTGGGGACTTCGTAAAGGTAGCGCACTTTCACACGTTGCAGCATTTGAAGTTCCAAATTACGATCGTCTTATCTTTGTTACAGATGCAGCGATGAACATTGCACCTGATGTAACACAAAAAGCTGCTATTATACAGAATACTGTAGAAGTTGCCCAGGCAATAGGAATAGATTTGCCAAAGGTAGCACCAATTGCAGCAGTAGAGGTTGTGAATCCTGCGATGCAAGCGACAATTGATGCCGCGATGTTAACTCAAATGAATCGCCGCGGACAAATTAAAAATTGTGTCGTTGATGGACCACTTGCTTTAGATAATGCAGTATCACAAATTGCAGCAGAACATAAAGGCATAGTAAGTGATGTAACAGGTAAAGCAGACATTTTACTCGTCCCAACGATTGAAGCTGGAAATGTGCTATACAAATCACTCGTATACTTTGCGGATGCAAAAGTAGGAGCTATGATTGCTGGCGCAAAAGCACCGATTGTTTTAACATCTCGTGCTGATTCAGCAGAAACAAAAGTATATTCATTAGCATTGGCAGTTACGACTGCTTCAAAATAAACCAAACAGGGTAAAACACTAGGGGGAAACGACAATGACATTAGAAATCTTCGAATACTTAGAAAAATATGATTATGAGCAAGTAGTATTTTGTCAAGATAAAGAATCTGGTTTAAAAGCAATCATCGCAATTCATGATACAACACTTGGACCAGCTCTTGGTGGAACAAGAATGTGGACATATGATTCTGAAGAAGCGGCGATTGAAGATGCATTGCGTCTTGCAAAAGGGATGACATACAAAAACGCAGCAGCTGGCTTAAACTTAGGTGGTGCGAAAACAGTAATTATCGGTGATCCACGTAAAGATAAGAGCGAAGCGATGTTCCGTGCATTAGGACGATACATTCAAGGACTAAACGGACGTTACATTACAGCTGAAGATGTTGGTACAACAGTAGATGATATGGATATTATTCACGAAGAAACTGATTTTGTAACAGGTATTTCACCATCATTCGGTTCTTCTGGTAACCCATCTCCAGTAACCGCATACGGTGTTTATCGTGGTATGAAAGCAGCTGCGAAAGAGGCTTTCGGTACTGATAATTTAGAAGGAAAAGTAATTGCTGTTCAAGGTGTTGGTAACGTAGCGTATCACCTATGCAAACATTTACATGCTGAAGGAGCAAAATTAATCGTTACAGATATTAATAAAGAAGCTGTACAACGCGCGGTAGAAGAATTCGGTGCATCAGCAGTTGAGCCAAATGAAATTTACGGTGTCGAATGTGATATTTACGCACCATGTGCATTAGGCGCAACAGTTAATGACGAAACTATTCCACAACTTAAAGCAAAAGTAATCGCAGGTTCTGCAAATAACCAATTAAAAGAAAATCGTCACGGCGACATGATTCATGAAATGGGTATTGTATACGCACCAGACTATGTTATTAATGCTGGTGGTGTAATTAACGTAGCAGACGAATTATATGGATACAATAGAGAACGTGCACTAAAACGTGTTGAGTCTATTTATGACACAATTGCAAAAGTAATCGAAATTTCAAAACGCGATGGCATTGCAACTTATGTAGCAGCAGATCGTTTAGCTGAAGAGCGCATTGCAAGCTTGAAAAACTCTCGTAGCACATACTTACGCAACGGTCACGACATTATTAGCCGTCGCTAATCATTCATATATTACTTTTACAAAAGGTGTGGTTACCTCTTATGAGGTTTCCACCTCCTTTTGAATTTATTAGTGGAGGTAGCAACAGTGTCTTTAAATCGAATTCTTGTTATTAATCCGGGTAGTACATCCACAAAAATTGGTGTTTTTGATAATGAAAGGCCCGTTTTAGAAGAAACTATTCGTCATGACGAAGAACAAATTGGAAAATATAAGAGAATTATCGATCAATATGAGTTTCGCAAAGAAACGATTTTAGAAGTTCTACATTCTCACGGTATTAACATTTCAAAGTTAAACGCAGTTTGTGGGCGTGGGGGATTACTTCGTCCAATCGAAGGCGGAACATACACAGTAAACGATTCGATGTTAGAAGATTTGAAAAATGGGTTTAGCGGTCATCATGCTTCAAACCTTGGAGGCATTTTAGCATATGAAATCGCTTCTGGATTAAATATTCCGGCATTCATAGTAGATCCTGTCGTTGTAGATGAAATGGAGCCGGTTGCTCGTATAAGTGGTATTGCTGGTATGGAACGTAAAAGTATTTTCCATGCATTAAACCAAAAAGCAGTTGCTCGTAAAGTGGCTGAAGAATTAAATCATAAATACGAGGATTTAAATTTATTAGTTACACATATGGGTGGCGGTATTACAGTTGGTGCTCATAAAAAAGGAAAAGTTATTGATGTGAATAACGGCTTAAACGGAGAAGGCCCATTTAGTCCAGAGCGTGCGGGTACAGTACCGGTAGGGCAATTAGTGGAGATGTGTTTCTCTGGTGAGTATTACCGTGACGAAATGGTTAAAAAACTTGTTGGACAAGGTGGACTTGTAAGCCTAATCGGTACAAATGATGCGATCAAAGTAGAACAAATGGTTGAAAAAGGTGATCCGGAAGCAACTCTTATTTATAAAGCAATGGCATATCAAGTTGCAAAAGAGATTGGCGGAGCTAGCGCTGTACTTCACGGGAAAATTGATGCAATCGTTTTAACTGGTGGACTTGCGTACAGTAAAATTCTTGTTGATGAAATAAAAGAACGTGTTGACTGGATTGCAGATGTTATCGTACATCCAGGGGAAGATGAATTACAAGCATTAGCAGAAGGAGCACTTCGTGTATTACGTGAAGAAGAAGCGCCGAAAGAGTATGTTGTACGAGAAAAACAAACAGTAGCTAGGGGTTGAGATAATGGCAAGAGAATATGATTTAGTCATCGTTGGCGGCGGTACTGGTGGATATGTTGCTGCTATTCGAGCATCACAACTAGGTTTAAAAACTGCACTTGTTGAAAAAGAAAATCTTGGTGGTACTTGTTTGCACAAAGGATGTATTCCTAGTAAAGCTCTTTTACGTAGTGCGGAAGTATACGCAACTGCTAAAAAAAGCGAAGAGTTCGGAGTTATTGCAAGTAATGTAGAACTAAACTTTGCGAAAGTGCAAGAGCGTAAAGAGAAGATTGTAACGCAACTTCATAAAGGTGTTCAACACTTAATGAAACAAGGTAAAATTGATGTGTTTGAAGGTATCGGCCGTATTCTTGGCCCATCTATTTTCTCTCCAATGCCAGGGACAATTTCAGTTGAACTTGCAAGTGGAGAAGAGAATGAAATGTTAATTCCAAAAAATGTACTTGTTGCAACAGGTTCTCGTCCGAATTCATTACCAGGTTTAGAATTAGACGGAGAGTATGTAATGTCTTCCGATCATGCCCTAAAAATGGAAACGCTTCCTAGCTCAATTATTATCGTTGGTGGCGGTGTAATCGGTATTGAGTGGGCATCTATGCTTGCTGACTTCGGTGTAGAAGTTACAGTATTAGAGTATGCGAAAACGATATTACCACTAGAAGATCAGGACGTTTCAAAAGAAATGCAACGTCTATTCAAGAAAAAAGGTATTAAAGTGGTAACTGGTGCAAAAGTATTACCAGAAACATTGGTAAAAGATAACGGAGTAACAATTCAAGCTGAACATAACGGTGAGAATAAAGAATTTAAAGCAGAAAAAATGCTTGTATCTGTAGGAAGACAAGCCAATACGCAAAATATTGGTTTAGAGAATACGGATATCGTTGTGGAAAAAGGATACATTCAAACAAATGAGTTTTATCAAACGAAAGAATCTCATATTTACGCAATCGGAGATGTAATCGGCGGCTTACAACTTGCTCACGTTGCTTCTCATGAAGGAATTGTTGCAGTAGAACATATTGCTGGTAAAGAAGTTACACCAATTGATTACTCTATGGTATCAAAATGCGTATATAGCAGTCCAGAAGTTGCTTCTGTCGGTTTAACAGAACAAGAAGCGAAAGAAAAAGGCTATAAGTTAAAAGTAGGTAAGTTCTCATTCCGTGCAATCGGAAAAGCACTTGTATACGGCGAATCAGATGGTTTCGTAAAACTTGTAGTTGATGAAGAAACAAATGACATTCTTGGTGTTCATATGATTGGACCACATGTAACAGATATGATTTCTGAAGCTGGTCTTGCAAGAGTACTTGATGCAACACCGTGGGAAGTAGCACATACAATTCATCCGCATCCATCATTATCTGAGGCGATTGGTGAAGCAGCATTAGCTGTAGATGGAAAAGCGTTACACGCATAAAAATGTGGATTTAGGAGGTTATGAAAAATGGCAGAAGTAAAAGAAAAGCGCCATGAAGAGCTTGGCTTAAGTGATGAGCAAGTATTAGAAATGTTCCGTACGATGTTACTTGCACGTAAAATCGACGAACGTATGTGGTTATTAAACCGTGCGGGTAAAATTCCATTCGTAATTTCTTGTCAAGGACAAGAGGCTGCACAAGTTGGAGCAGCATTCGCTCTTGATAGAGAGAAAGATTATGCATTACCATACTACCGTGATATGGGTGTTGTACTAGCGTTCGGTATGACAGCTAAAGAGCTTATGTTGTCTGCTTTCGCGAAAGCTGGAGATCCAAACTCTGGTGGTCGTCAAATGCCTGGTCACTTCGGTCAAAAGAAAAATCGTATTGTGACAGGATCATCTCCAGTAACAACGCAAGTACCACATGCAGTTGGTATTGCATTGGCTGGAAAAATGGAAAAGAAAGATTTAGTAACGTTTGTTACATTTGGAGAAGGTTCTTCAAACCAAGGTGACTTCCATGAAGGGGCAAACTTTGCTGGTGTACACAAACTACCTGTTATTTTCATGTGTGAAAATAATAAATACGCAATCTCTATTCCAGTTGAAAAACAATTAGCATGTAAAAACGTATCAGACCGTGCAATTGGTTACGGTATGCCTGGATATACAATAGACGGAAACGATCCACTTGCAGTATATAAAGCTGTAAAAGAGGCAGCAGACCGCGGCCGTCGTGGTGAAGGCCCAACTTTAATTGAAACAGTATCATATCGTTTAACAGCACATTCTAGTGACGACGATGATCGTGTTTATCGTGATAAAGAAGAAGTAGAAGAAGCAAAGAAAAAAGATTCAATCATAACATTTGCAGCTTATTTAAAAGAAGCTGGCGTGTTAACTGAGGAATTTGAAAAACAAATGTTAGATGAAATTATGCATATCGTAAATGAAGCAACAGAATATGCAGAAAATGCTCCGTATGCAGCACCTGAAGATGCATTGAAGCACGTATACGCAGAATAGGGGGGAACGTTTCATGGCTGTAATGTCTTATATTGATGCTATTACATTAGCAATGCGCGAAGAAATGGAACGCGATGAGAAAGTATTTGTTTTAGGTGAAGATGTTGGTAAAAAAGGTGGCGTATTTAAAGCGACACACGGATTATATGATCAATTTGGTGAAGATCGTGCGCTTGATGCACCGCTTGCAGAATCTGCAATTGCTGGGGTAGCAATTGGTGCGGCAATGTATGGTATGCGTCCAATCGCTGAAATGCAGTTTGCTGATTTCATCATGCCAGCAGTAAACCAAATTGTTTCTGAGGCAGCAAAAATTCGTTATCGTTCTAATAACGATTGGACTTGTCCAGTTACAATTCGTGCGCCATTTGGCGGCGGTGTTCACGGTGCATTGTATCATTCACAATCTGTGGAAGCGATGTTTGCGAACCAACCAGGTTTAAAAATTGTCATTCCTTCTACACCGTATGATGCAAAAGGTTTATTAAAAGCAGCAATTCGTGATGAAGATCCAGTATTATTCTTTGAGCATAAGCGTGCATATCGCTTAATTAAAGGTGAAGTGCCAGAGGATGATTACGTATTACCAATCGGAAAAGCAGATGTAAAACGCGAAGGTGATGATATTACTGTTATCACGTACGGATTATGTGTTCACTTTGCTCTTCAAGCAGCTGAAAAGTTAGCGCAAGATGGCATCTCTGCACATGTTCTTGATTTACGTACTGTATATCCATTAGATAAAGAAGCAATCATTGAAGCAGCTTCTAAAACAGGTAAAGTTCTTCTTGTAACAGAGGACAATAAAGAAGGAAGTATTATAAGTGAAGTGGCAGCAATTATTGCTGAAAACTGTCTGTTTGATTTAGATGCGCCAATCGCACGTCTTGCAGGTCCAGACGTTCCAGCAATGCCATATGCACCAACAATGGAAAAATTCTTTATGGTAAATCCAGATAAAGTTGAAAAAGCAATGCGTGAACTTGCGGAATTTTAATCGGGGGGACTATACATGGCTGTAGAAAATATCACAATGCCTCAGCTCGGGGAGAGCGTTACAGAGGGTACAATTAGTAAATGGCTCGTTAATGTTGGCGATCATGTAAACAAGTATGATCCACTTGCAGAAGTAATGACTGATAAAGTAAATGCTGAAGTACCATCTTCTTTCACTGGTATTGTGAAAGAATTAATTGCTGGTGAAGGTGAGACGTTAGCTGTAGGTGAAGTAGTTTGTGTTATTCAAGTAGAAGGCGCAGATGAAGTAGCAGCGACAGCTGTTGAGGAAAAAACAAAAGAAGAACCAAAGTCAGAAGTAGCTACGTCTGAAAAAGCACCGAAAGCAAAACAACCAACTGATGGAAAACCACGTTTTTCACCAGCTGTTTTAAAACTTGCAGGTGAGCATAATGTTGATTTAGATTTAGTAGAAGGTACGGGAGCAAATGGCCGTATCACTCGTAAAGATATTTTAAAGCTAGTGGAATCTGGAAATATTCCGCAAGCAGGTGCGAAGAAAGAGGAAGCGGTAGCAGCAGTAGTAGAAGTGCGTCCAGAAGCACCAAAAGCAGCGCCAGTAGCACAAAAAGTAGAAGCTGCAAAACCAGTTTCTGTACCAACAATGCCTGGCGATATCGAAATTCCAGTAACAGGTGTGCGTAAAGCAATTGCAGCGAACATGTTACGTAGTAAACACGAAGCGCCACATGCTTGGATGATGATTGAAGTAGATGTGACAAACCTTGTGTCATACCGTAATTCAATTAAAGGTGATTTCAAAAAGCGCGAAGGCTTTAATTTAACGTTCTTTGCTTTCTTCGTAAAAGCAGTAGCGCAAGCGTTAAAAGAGTATCCTCAAATCAATTCAATGTGGGCTGGCGATAAGATCGTTCAGAAGAAAGATATTAACCTTTCTATCGCTGTTGCAACAGAGGACGAACTATTTGTACCAGTAATTAAACACGCGGATGAGAAGACGATTAAAGGTATCGCTCGTGAAATTACAGAGCTTGCAGGAAAAGTACGTACGAAATCGTTAAAAGCGGACGAAATGCAAGGTGGAACATTTACAATTAATAACACAGGATCATTTGGTTCTGTTCAATCTATGGGTATTATTAATTATCCACAAGCGGCTATTTTACAAGTTGAATCAATTGTAAAACGCCCAGTAATTATGGATAATGGTATGTTCGGTGCTCGCGACATGGTTAACTTATGTTTATCACTTGATCACCGTGTACTAGATGGCTTAATTTGTGGTAAGTTCTTAGGACGTGTAAAAGAAATTTTAGAGAATACGTCAGAAAATAATACATCTGTATATTAATAAAAAGCTCGCTTATGCGAGCTTTTTATCATCTTATTTCTTCATCTACATTCTACTATATGTATAATATCTTCCCCAGTAATCTTACAATGAACGATTATGTATTAGGAATTTATGAAAATACATTGCTGATATATGGTATATGGATATAAAATAAGAAAAGAATAATTTTTTTGGCAAATCTTACTGACGAAACTGTAGTATAATATATTGTATTGTATGAAAAAGAGAGTTATTCTATATAAGTGTTTTATAGATAATGTGTAATCAGTCGTCAAAACATGAAGAATGTTGACTCCTGGTTTTTTATTTTGCTGTAACAATGTTTCAGGAGGATGTCATGAAAAGAAGTACCGAGTTTCTAAAAAGTTTAGATGTAAAATTAATATTAATTTTGTTAGCATTATGTGTTACGAGTATAGCCGCTATATATAGCAGTCAGCAAACTGGCCAATATGGAGAGGCAAACTTTGCGATGAAACAGGGTTTGAACTACATAATTGGAGTTGTATTGTTATTGCTTGTTGCAAGCATTGACTTAGATCAATTACAAAAATTGTCTTGGCCACTTTATATCGTTGGATTTGGTTCACTTATTCTTTTGAAAATACTACCGGTTTCCACTTTCACACCTGAAAAATTAGGTGCAAAAAGATGGTTTGTATTTCCGTTAGTTGGACAAATTCAACCATCTGAGTTTTTCAAAATTTCATTGCTTCTCGTAGTAGCAAGTATAGCAGTGAAACATAATGCACAGTATATGGCAAGGACATTCCAAACGGATTTACAATTAGTAGGTAAAATTGTGTTAGTATCCCTTCCGCCTATGGCTGTTGTATATAGCCAACCGGATACAGGGATGGTGTTCTTATATGCTGCTGCTATTGCATGTATTTTATTTATGTCAGGTATTCAGAAGAAATTGATAGCGTTATGTACAGTTATTCCGGTGACCGTATTATCTACGTTAATATTTATTTACGTAAGGTATGAGGATTTCTTCTTTAATAAGTTAGTTACGTTACTAAAACCTCACCAACAATCACGTATTGTAGGTTGGTTAAATCCATTTGAAAATGCAGATCAAGGTTATCAAACACAGCAATCGATTTTAGCTGTAGGTAGTGGCGGTATGGAAGGGAAAGGATTTGGCGAAGGGAACGTCTATATCCCTGAGAAGCATACTGACTTTATTTTTGCTACAATTGCCGAAGAAGGTGGATTTATCGTAGCCGCGTTAGTTGTATTTTTGTTCCTATTACTACTATATCGAACAATTATTATCGGTTATTCTGCTGATAATTTATTCGGTACATTATTATGTGCTGGATCCATCGGAATATTAACGGTTCAAATATTCCAAAACATCGGTATGATCGTTGGATTAATGCCTGTAAAAGGGATTGCATTACCGTTCTTATCGTATGGGGGAAGTTCCTTGTTCTCGAATATGATTATGATGGGTCTCATATTATCGGTACGGAAAACGTATAAAAAGTATATGTTTTCTGTTAAGTAAAAAAGCTGGTTCGTTTAAATACGAACCAGCTTTTTTACATATATGCTCTTAAACGTTGCAAACTAAAACAAAGTAGCAGTTTGAGACGGGTAAGGAGTGCAAAGTGATGCATATGCATATTTTTGAAGGGGCACGGCATCTTTCCAATAGTGAATGGGTTATTCGGGCCTATTATAGCATACATATTTTTAATATTAGTTGCGAAAGCGATGGGGCAAAGATCCATCGCGCAACTTCGTTTTTTAGATGTCGTATTAGTATTATTGCTTGTTGGAAATATTTCTAACGCATTATCTGATGAAAAAGTAGGATTACTCGGATCAATGAGTACAACGTTCATACTCGTTGTACTTCACATTATAAGCTCAGTCTTAATGTTGAAATGGGATAGATGGAGACGCTTTTTAGAACCAGCACCTATTATTCTTATACATAATGGTTCCATTGATTTTAGCAATTTGAAAAAAGCGAGAATTACGGTGGAATATTTATTTTCGGAACTTCGTATGCGAAATGTGAGTAATATTCAAAAGATTAAATTAGCATTATGGGAAGCGAACGGTGTCGTTTCTATATTTCAGTATCCAGAATATGAAGCAGTTTCGCGGCTTGATCTGAAAGTGGCGGGAAAAAAATCTCCAGTTTCATTTGTATTAGTAAAGGATGGGAGCATTCAGAAAGATGTTCTTGCTTTAGTAGGGAAAACAGAAGAATGGGCGAGAGAATTTCTAGAGAAAAACGCAGAAGTTGAATCCATTATGTTAGCTACAGTAGATGAAGCACATAAAATAAATATTTTGTTAAAAAAATGAAAAATATACGCATTTTGTCGTTTCATACATATGATACAATAGTGTGGACAACGAAAAAGGAGGCGATACGATGGGATATGTAGAAGAATTACGAAAAATAGTTGGTCATCGCCCTTTAATTTTAGTTGGTGCTGTTGTACTCGTTATAAATGAAAATGGGGATGTTTTATTACAGCAAAGAACAGAGCCTTACGGAAAATGGGGATTGCCTGGCGGATTAATGGAGCTTGGCGAATCACCAGAAGAAACAGCTTGCCGTGAAGTATATGAAGAGACAGGAATAGAAGTGAAGAACTTGCGATTAATTAATGTATTTTCTGGAGCGAATTATTTTACAAAATTAGCAAACGGTGATGAATTTCAATCTGTAACGACCGCTTATTATACGGATGAATACGATGGAGATTTTGTTATGAATAAAGAAGAAGCGGTTCAGCTTACATTCTTCCCACTAACAGAACTACCTGACTATATTGTAGGATCGCATAAAAAAATGATTACTGAATATATGAAAATTATGGAAAAAATATAATATAATGAAAGAGATACAAAAACACAGTTCTGGTCGGTAGTCCAGACACATGATTTCATGTCAGTAACCTTCCCCTCCGGGATGTCCAGTATTTCTAATTTTTTAAAGGAGGGGCTGTCAATGGATTTGACAGTATATCACGATGGTCAATTTTTCGTAGGAATTATTACGCATAAAGAAAAAGGAAAATTGTATGGAGCAAGGTATATTTTTGGAATGGAACCTTCAGATGAAGAAGTACTTATATTTGTGAATGGTCCAATGTTAGCATATTTCCAGCATGTTGCAAAATGCGGTGTGGAAGTGGAAGAAAAACAGCGTCCAAAAAATATAAAACGTATCATACGACAAGCGGCAAAAGAAGTAAATGTAAAGCGTTTTACTAAGGCACAAGAAGCGATTAGTTTATCTTATGAATTGTATAAACAAGAAAAGAAAGTGCAGTCTAAAGAGAAGCGAGAAGCTGAAGAACAAAGAAGACGTTTAATTAAAGTACAAAAAGCAAAGCAAAAGCATCGTGGCCATTAAAAAAAAGGTGTTAGAGCAAGGGCTCTAACACCTTTTCTATGCCTAAATACAAGTAAACTTACTTGTATTTCATAAACATTAACTGGTAAGATACAAATAGATAGTTTTAGAGGAGGGAAAAGATTGATTAATTTTAACTTTTTTATGAATGATGTTGTCCGCCAAGCGCGTGAAGAGATTGTCTCTGCTGGATATACAGAATTGACGACGCCGGAAGCAGTAGAAGAAGCGTTTAAAAGAAATGGAACAACACTTGTAATGATAAACTCTGTATGTGGTTGTGCAGGTGGTATTGCTCGTCCTGCTGCTGCGCATTCCGTACATTATGATAAACGTCCTAACCATCTTGTAACGGTGTTTGCAGGTCAAGATAAAGAAGCGACAGCAACAGCTCGTGAATATTTCGAAGGATATCCACCTTCTTCTCCATCATTCGCTTTATTAAAAGATGGAAAAATTGTAACGATGGTAGAACGTCATGAAATTGAAGGTCATGAACCAATGCAAGTTATTGCAAAACTACAATCTTATTTCGAAGAGAATTGTGAAGAACTATAAATATAAGCGAAAAGGCGGTACGTCCACAATGAAGTGGATGTACCGCCTTTTTTTATTTAGTATTAAAATTTATGGGACATGCATAGTTTTGTTTTTTTATGCAATGTTTTATACATACATAACGGTGTTTTTATTGATATTATATTTATTTTTATTTTATATATTGCATAAAAATTAAAGTGCTGATACAATACAAACATCGAATAAATATTCTATTAAACTTTTAAATATACATTATTAGGGGGAAGAAAGATGAAGAAGTTATTATCAATATCGTTTGCACTTATTTTAATTGTAAGTATGTTCAGTGCTTGTAGTAATGGGGAAGAAAAGGCTACTGGAAAAAATAAGAAAGTACTGGTTATGGGGACTTCAGCAGATTATAAACCATATGAATACGTAGAAGCTTCAAAAAGTGATGAAATTATCGGTTTTGATGTTGATGTTGCTAAATATATCGGAAAAGAACTTGGTTATGAAGTGAAAGTGAAAGATATGGATTTTGGTGGTTTATTAGCATCCCTTAGCTCAGGAAAAGTTGATTTCGTAATGGCAGGTATGACGCCAACGGCAGAGCGTAAAAATAATGTTGACTTCACAGATATATATTTTGTTGCGAAAAACATGGTCGTTTCTAAAAAGGATTCTAATATTCAATCTGTAGAGGATTTAAAAGGGAAAAAAGTAGGGGTACAAACAGGATCTATCCAAGAAGAGAAAGCAGCAGAATTTAAAAAACAAGTAGATTTCAAAGTTGAGGGACGTGACCGTATACCAGAAATCGTACAAGAAATTAAAGCTGGTCGTTTTGACGCTGCAATTATAGAAGACACAGTTGCTAAAAATTATTTAGAAAAAATGAAAGAATTACAAGGAATTGAAATTAAAGAAGCACCAGAAGAAGTAGGAGCAGCAATTGCCCTTCCGAAAAACAGTGATAAAACAGCAGAATTTAATAAAGTAATTAAAAAAATGCAAGAAAATGGAGAAATGGATAAATTAGTGAAGAAATGGTTTGGCAGCGAAAAATAAGCTGCCTTTCACTTTTCTGTGAGGGGAATGAAAAGAATGAACTTAGATTTTTCGGCGATTACGCCTTCGATACCATATATACTAAAAGGCCTAGAAGTTACTTTAAAAATTGTAGCAGTATCAGCGTTAGTTGGGTTTATTTTAGGAACGTTATTAGCGCTTTGCAAAATTGCTAGAATACGAGCATTAAATATAGCGGCAGATTTTTATACATCAATTTTCCGTGGTACACCACTTGTATTGCAATTAATGATTATTTATTTCGGTGTCCCGCAAATAATTGGTTATGAAATACCAGCATTCGTAGCAGCTGTATTAGCATTTAGCTTAAATTCAGGTGCATATATGTCAGAGGTAATTCGTGCCGGCATTCAAGCGGTTGATAAAGGACAAACAGAAGCAGCGATGGCTTTAGGAATTCCTTACGGGAAAATGATGCGAAATATCATTTTCCCTCAAGCATTAAAAAATATATTACCAGCGCTTGTGAACGAGTTTGCGACACTTACGAAAGAATCGGCTGTAGTAACAGTAATAGGAGCGACCGATTTAATGCGCCGTGCTTACATTGTAGGCGGTGAGACGTTTAAATATCTTGAACCATTACTTTTTGTTGGACTCATTTATTATATGCTAGTCATTATTCTTACATTAGTCGGGAAGGCAATTGAAGGGAGAATGAAGAAAAGTGATTAAAATTGAAAACCTTCATAAATCATTTGGAAAAAACGAAGTATTAAAAGGGATTACAACAACGATTGAAAAAGGGGAAGTAGTAGCAATTATTGGACCGTCTGGATCAGGGAAATCAACATTTTTACGTTGTATGAATGTGCTAGAAGCACCGACAAATGGTCACATTTGGATTGGAACGGAAGAAGTAACGAATCCGAAAACGAATATTATGCACGTTCGTGAAAATGTCGGAATGGTATTTCAGCATTTTCACCTATTTCCTCATATGACTGTATTAGAAAATATTACGTATGCTCCTATCAATGTAAAAGGAGTAACGAAACAAGAAGCTGACAAGAAAGCCGAGAAACTTTTAGAAAAGGTCGGTTTATTAGATAAAAAAGATACGTATCCCAATCGTCTTTCGGGAGGACAAAAGCAACGTGTAGCAATTGCGAGAGCGTTAGCGATGGAACCAGAAGTGATGTTATTTGATGAACCAACATCAGCACTAGATCCAGAGATGGTAAAAGAAGTGTTAGAAGTTATGAAATCATTAGTTACGACAGGAATGACAATGGTGATTGTTACACATGAAATGGGATTTGCAAAAGAAGTAGCAGATCGTGTTCTCTTTTTAGATGGTGGAAAGCTTGTAGAAGATAGCGCGCCAACAGAATTTTTTGTAGCACCGAAAAGTGAACGTGCGCAACAATTTTTACAAAAAATATTGTAATATGTAAAGGTTGCGTGAATAATAAGTAGAAAAGGATGACATTGTGTCATCCTTTTTTTATACTAACTGTAAATACGTTTATACATATAGGAGCAGTGCTATGTTCAAAATTGGATACCGTACAGTAAAAACAGCAATAGGGACAGGCGCAGCCGTTTTTATTGCGCAGTTATTAGGATTAGAATTTTATAGTTCAGCGGGCATTTTAGTTATATTATGTGTACAAAATACGAAACGTAAATCACTTCAAGTATCGCTACATCGTTTTTTTGCTTGTGTATTATCAATGGTATTCGCGTTTTGTATTTTTGAAACAATTGGATATACACCACTTGCAATTAGTATATTATTACTTACATTTATTCCGACTGCAGTTATGCTCAAAATTCAAGAAGGTATTGTCACGAGTTCAGTTATTGTGATGCATCTATATTCATTGAAACAAATTACATGGCTTATTATTGGGAATGAAATTGCGATATTAACGATAGGAATTAGCGTGGCTTTATTAGTGAATATGTATATGCCAAGTAGTGAAAATAAGCTAAAAGAGTATCAGGATACAATAGAAAGTAACTTTAAAACAATTTTGTTTGAAATGGTCGTGTATTTACGAAACAGAGAAAGTAGCTGGAGCGGGGCAGAACTTATTGAAACTGAAAATATGCTAAATGAAGCAAGGGATTTATCGTTTAAGAAACTTGAGAATGCATTTATGCGAGAAGATGGCTATTACTATCGTTATTTTAATATGCGCATGCAACAATTCGAAATTTTAGAACGGATGATACCATTAGCAGCTTCTTTATCATGGACATATGAACAAGCTGATATGATTGCGGATGTGGTTGAAAACATTGGAAATGCTATTAGCCCTGAGAGTACTGGGGTTATTTCCTTAAGACAGCTTCAAGAAATGAGAGAATTATTTAGAGACATGCCCTTGCCCGTTACACGTGAAGAATTTGAGATACGTGCGAAGCTTGTTCAACTTGTGTATGAAATGGAACAATATTTACTCATTAAAAGCCGTTTTAAGGGAAAGGATAATATAAAAGAACTTATATAGAAGGTAGGAATTATTATGCCGTATCTTCTCTCTTTCATATTATGTCTTTCTTTATCGCCTATTTGGCCTCTTGGTGATAATCCACGTGCCGGAGATCCTTTTATTATTGTAAATAAAGCGACGAATAAACTAGCTTATATTGACGATGGAAAGATCCAAAAGGTTTTTCCAGTAGCGACAGGGAAAACAAATGAATTAACTCCAGAGGGAACTTTTGATGTTGTAATGAAAGCGAAGGATCCGTATTATATTGCGAAGGATATTCCAGGTGGGTCACCGAAAAATCCACTTGGGTCAAGGTGGATTGGATTTAATGCAAGAGGAACTGATGGAAGTAAATATGGAATACATGGAACAAACCAACCTAGTTCAATTGGAAAGTATATTTCACAAGGATGTATAAGAATGAAGAAAAACGATGTGGAGTATTTATTTGATCGCATTCCAATTGGAACGAAAGTATGGATTGTGAAGTCGAAAAAATCATTTCAGCAATTGGCAAAACAAAAAGGGGCCATTGCATATGAAAAAGCCAACAAAGTGAACTGCACCCCAATTGTTAGACACAGTCTAACAATTGGAGGTGCAGTTTTTCTATTGTAATAAGTTGTCTTGACATGTGTACATAACCATGAGTTAATGAGAGTATAGAAAGATAAAGTGAAACTTTAATCAGTGGGATGTTTTTTACCCGCGGATTATCAGCCCTCACCGATCAGGATAAAAAATTAGATAAAGGGGTTGCTCATATGTACTTGAATCCAAAAATTTCGTATATGCAATTTTTTATGGGATTTCTATTTGTTATTACATTCATATTGGCAACTTTTAATATATGTTCTTATCTTGTAGCAATTGTATGTATGGCATTACTCAATCTTACTTTTGTTATTGGAGCATTTCAGCAGAAACAATATACAAGTTTTATAACAGCACTTGTAATGTCATTCTCCTTTAGTATTGTAGCGATTGTGCTTTATATAAAATAAACCATCTCGATATCGAGATGGTTTATTTTATTATGTTATGTGTAAAAAGTAAAAAAAGGACGAACACATCGTCCTTTTTACCAAAACATACTTGCGCCAGCAAGTAATGTTGTTACAAGCATAGAAATTAGCATTACATAAATCATAACTTTTTGAGCTTTTTTATGCATCGTTAAGCCTCCTTGCAAATCAGTACAATATTATTGTAACGAGAAATGATATTGTGGACAAGGGGAGAGAAGTGACAAAATTCGAGAAGTGCATGTAAAGTATAACAGGAAATTTGTATGTATGTAGAGAATATATAATTAATGATAGAGTATAAGTTTTTTGTTATGCAAGCTGAAGAATGGAGATACGATGATGAAAATATATGAAACAAATCGTTTACATTTAAGGGAAATTGATGAGTCGTATGCTGAAAAAGTTCTTCAATATTACGACAGAAATCGTGAATTTTTAAAAGCTTGGGAAGAGTATAGACCGGATGATTTTTTTACGTTAGATTATCAGAAGAAAAAGTTACAAAAGGATAGAAAAGAGTTTGCAGAAGGTAAAATCATCAGGCTTTGGATTTTTAAAAAGGGTGATGATACGAAAATAATTGGATGTATATCATTTAATTTAATTGTTCGCGGAATTTATCAATCTTGTGTACTCGGCTATAAATTAGATAAGGCAGAGTTAAACAAAGGTTATACGACAGAAGCGCTTAGAAAAGCGATTCAAGTTGCTTTTGAGGAATTTCAGTTACATCGTATAGAAGCACCGATTATGCCACGAAATTTAGCATCTATACAAGTAGTGACGAAGATAGGCTTTCAATATGAGGGCGTGTCTAGGAAAATGTTAATGGTTAATGGAGTATGGGAAGATCATATGCGCTGGGTATTGTTAAATGAGTAATAGAAAGCAGATGGTTATCTAGACATATAAACCGTCTGTTTTTTGTCTTGTATTTCGAAACTTTTGCGAAATTCTGTTATAATTAATAGTGTTACATACATAATGGTAGTGCAGGAGGCGCAGTCTTATGATTAATCAAGAACGTTTAGTAAATGAATTTATGGAATTAGTACAAGTAGATTCTGAAACGAAATTTGAAGCAGAAATTTGTAAAGTATTAACAAAGAAGTTTACAGATTTAGGTGTAGAAGTATTTGAAGATGACACAATGGCTGTTACTGGGCATGGTGCAGGTAATTTAATTTGTACTTTACCAGCAACAAAAGATGGTGTTGATACAATTTACTTTACTTCTCATATGGATACAGTAGTTCCTGGTAATGGAATTAAGCCTTCTATTAAAGATGGATATATCGTATCAGATGGTACTACGATTTTAGGTGCGGATGATAAAGCTGGATTAGCATCAATGTTCGAAGCAATTCGTGTTTTAAAAGAGAAAAACATCCCTCATGGTAAAATTGAATTTATTATTACAGTTGGAGAAGAATCTGGTCTTGTTGGTGCAAAAGCATTAGATCGTGAGCGCATTACAGCGAAATACGGTTACGCATTAGATAGCGATGGAAAAGTTGGTGAAATCGTTGTTGCAGCTCCAACACAAGCGAAAGTGAATGCAATTATTCGTGGGAAAACAGCTCATGCTGGTGTAGCACCAGAAAAAGGTGTATCTGCAATTACTATCGCAGCGAAAGCAATTGCGAAGATGCCACTTGGTCGTATTGATTCTGAAACAACTGCAAATATTGGACGTTTTGAAGGTGGTACACAAACAAATATCGTTTGCGATCATGTACAAATCTTTGCAGAAGCGCGTTCTTTAATCAATGAAAAAATGGAAGCACAAGTTGCGAAAATGAAAGAAGCATTTGAAACAACTGCAAAAGAAATGGGTGGTCATGCAGACGTTGAAGTAAACGTTATGTACCCAGGATTTAAATTTGCTGAGGGCGATCACGTTGTAGAAGTTGCAAAACGTGCAGCTGAAAACATTGGTCGTACACCTTCTCTTCACCAAAGTGGTGGCGGAAGTGATGCAAACGTAATTGCAGGACACGGTATTCCAACAGTTAACTTAGCGGTTGGTTATGAAGAAATTCATACAACAAACGAAAAGATTCCTGTTGAAGAATTAGCGAAAACAGCAGAATTAGTTATAGCAATTATTGAAGAAGTAGCGAAGTAATGTAATAGAAAAAGCGTGTAAATCACAATTGATTTACACGCTTTTTATTTTGATTCGATTGCTTTTACAAGGCGGATCAGCCAATACAAGAAAATCCATGGCAATATATAAGTTGTTGCTATATGTACTAGACGAGGGAAGAATCCAAATGTATTAAAGTTGAAAATAGGAAGCAGTAAATAATTAATAGCTATGATTAATATAATCACAAGGAACGTATAGTTGAGTTTATTAGTTGATTTCATCATCATCACCCCTTTTTGTAATTTGATACATTTTATGTAAATTGTATCAAATGTATGAAAGGAAAAGAACAAGTAATTATTATAACTATTATGCAAAATTTGATATAATGAAAGAACGAACGTTCTGATTAGGGAGTGAGTACTATGCGAGAAATGTATCCGAAAAATGGTCGTGTTATTTTGCATGTAGATATGAATTGTTTTTTCGCATCTGTTGAAATTGCTCATGACCCATCATTACAAGGGAAGCCGTTAGCAGTTGCTGGAAATGAAAAAGAAAGAAAAGGAATTATTATAACATGTAGTTATGAGGCAAGAGACTATGGAATACGTACAACGATGCCTCTTTGGGAAGCAAAAAGGTTATGCCCGCAATTAGTTGTAATGCGTCCTAATTTTACATTATATCGTGAAGCTTCATTTCAAATGTTTCAAATTCTTTCACGTTTTACGGAAAAAATACAACCAGTCTCTATAGATGAGGGGTATTTAGATATTACAGATTGCTACGCACTCGGTTCACCTCTTGAAATAGCAAAGATGATTCAGCAGGCGTTATTAACAGAGTTACAGCTTCCGTGTAGCATCGGAATTGCTCCTAACCTTTTCTTAGCAAAAACAGCTTCTGATATGAAAAAGCCTCTCGGTATTACCGTGCTTCGAAAACGAGATATTCCAGAAATGATTTGGCCACTTCCAGTTGAAGCAATGCATGGAATTGGAGAAAAAACAGCTGAAAAATTAAATGATATTCATATACAAACAATTGAGCAGTTAGCAAAAGGAAACGAACATATCATTCGCGCTAAAATTGGAAAGCATGGCGTTGATTTGCAAAGGCGGGCAAAAGGTATGGATGATAGGGAAGTTGACCCGAGTCAAATGGGACAACATAAAAGTGTCGGTAATTCGATGACTTTTTCAAAGGATATGGATGAAGAGAAAGAATTACTTGATATGTTAGAACGGCTATCAAAATCAGTGAGTAAAAGATTACAAAAGCGAACTCTTGTCAGCTATAATATTCAAATTATGATTAAATATCATGATAGGCGGACAGTAACACGGAGTAAGCAATTGAAAAATGCGATTTGGAAAGAACGAGATATTTTTCAGGCAGCATCTCGTTTATGGAAGCAACATTGGGACGGTGATTCCGTTCGTTTACTAGGTGTTACAGCCACTGAAATAGAGTGGAAGACAGAATCGGTGAAACAATTAGATTTGTTTTCATTTGAAGAAGATGTGAAAGAAGAGCCGCTACTTGCTGTCATCGATCAAATTAATGATAAGTATGGAATGCCGATTTTACAACGAGGTAGTCAATTATTACGTAAGCAAGAAAAGTCTTTTCAACAAAAATTAGAAAATAAGTTTATGTAGAAGGTGTCATGAAGCTGTAAATATCATGACACCTTTTATTTTTACAATTAACTATGAAATTTTTTACTATAAAGTTTTTATAGAAAATAAATTGTTTCTTTTGCACTACAAGCAAAAGAATTATTTAATAAATCAAGTGAAAGGATAAATTTAGATGAGTTTGATCAAAGTATGTATACAAATTTTTTGACGGAATATGATGATTTGCTAAATAAGTATAAATAAAAAAGCACTGTAACCAGTGCTTTTTTATTTATAGATTATGAGATTGTAGCATTTTCAAAAATAACAATTTCTGAACTGTTTGTTGTTGAAACGCGTTGTGCGTAATATGTTAAAGCTGAAGAAATATATGTTGGTAATGAATCATTTGTATGTGTTGTTGTATATTCATGGATTAATTCTTTCAAAGTCGTCCATTCTAATTGTGCTGGGTGATCAGAAACGAAAGAACTTACCCAGCGATCAAATGAAGATGAAAAATCAGTTTGTAAACGAAATGCTTCTTTCATAATAAAACGCTCCCTTAAAATGTAGTATAATCATTTTAACATAAAACACGAACGATTACTAAGTTTTTTGAGTATAACGTTCGTGATATATAGTTGTCTAGATGATCGGTTATGTAAATTCGATTTGCCATTTGAAATAACATTCCGTAAGATGAAAGGTAGATTATATAAAGAGCTGGAGGAAAGAAAGTGGAATTTGTATTTTTAGGAACTGGTGCAGGTGTTCCTTCGAAAGGAAGGAACGTTTCGGCAATTGCTTTGCAATTGTTAGAAGAACGAGGACAGACTTGGTTATTTGATTGTGGCGAGGCGACGCAACATCAAATATTACATACATCAGTACGCCCACGCCGCATTGAAAAAATATTTATTACGCATTTACATGGTGATCATATTTTTGGCTTGCCTGGTTTATTAGGAAGCCGTTCATTTCAAGGAGGGACTACACCTTTAACAGTGTATGGACCAAAAGGAATTAAACAATTTATTGAAGTGGCATTATCAGTAAGTACGACACATGTAAAATACCCACTTGAAATTGTGGAGATAATAGAAGAAGGTACTGTATTTGAAGATAATGAATTTCACGTGGAAACGAAAAGATTGTCACATGGTATTGAATGTTTTGGGTATCGTATTGTAGAGAAAGATATACAAGGTGCTCTTTTAGTCGATAAATTACTGGAGATGGGTGTGAAACCTGGCCCGCTCTTTAAACGCTTAAAAGATGGAGAAGTAGTTGAATTAGAAAATGGTACGATACTAAATGGAAAAGACTTTATTGGTCCACCTCAAAAGGGAAGAATTATTACCATTTTAGGTGATACAAGATATTGTGAAGCGAGTAGAGAGCTGGCACAAGACGCTGACGTACTTGTTCATGAAGCCACTTTTGCAGCAGAGGATGAACAACAAGCATATGATTATTTTCATTCTACATCTAAGCAAGCTGCGAGTATTGCACTTCAGGCAAATGCAAAACGATTAATATTGACTCATATTAGTTCTCGTTATCAAGGAGATACATATAAGGAATTATGGAAAGAGGCAAGAGAGCTATTTTCTAATACAGAAATAGCTACGGATTTGAAATTATTTCCAGTAGATAGATAATAATGGTGTGAAAAAATGGTGACGAAAGGTTGCCATTTTTTTATTTCTAAAAAAAATTTAAAATAAAACTGTTATCATTTTATGTTTATATTGGATGAAACAGAAAGTTTTAATGATGTGAAGAAATAGGATAAAAATACATAGTACCGATTGTTTAGAGAAACTGTTATATAAGTCAGACGACATACGAGTGGTACAAATAGCAAAAACGGATCTTTATTCAGAACTTTTAAAATTTATTAAAAGTAAGCGTTTTATTAAAAACAAGCTATAATGAGGGCAGATTATAATTTATTGTAGGCTACATGCGTTTTAGCCATTTGTCGTAACAAGTGGAGTTGACTAAATCGTGAGAGGGAAACATGAGAATTATAAATAAGAAGGATATTACTATTATTTGTACTAAGTCTTTTTTCATTTTTTAGCTTTAAAGCACTAAAAGGTATGAAAGTAATGGGAGTTTCACTTGTTTATCCGACATTAACGGGCAGTAAAACTCCCACCTCAAAATTCGGCTGGGGCAAAGAAGTTAGGTGGGAGATCAACTGCCCGTAAACGTCCGATTGGTTCAACTAATAATCAGTGGGGGATGAACAAAACCCCCACTGATTATAGGTTCACTTTATGCTATGCTTGTAAGGGGTTCTGTGTTAAACTTTGGATTGCTACAAGACTTTATTGTGGATTAGCTTATATGATTAGTAAATGAAGGTAATGCTAAGTTTCTTATTTATTATGATAATTGGTATTATTTCAGGATATATTGTTTCACTGTTATTCAAAAACTATCCAATTCGTATAGCGGAACAAATTCGTCGTACAACTGGAAAAGCAACCGATTCGGTAGCTTAATAGAATAGTAAAAAATTTTTGCACAGAGGTTTAGGGGGAGTTATGATGAAGTATCGCTCAGTATTTGATATTATTGGTCCAGTTATGATTGGTCCATCAAGTTCACATACAGCAGGCGCAGCAAGAATGGGGCAAGTTGCTCGCCAGCTGTTTCGTCATGAACCAGAAAGAGTAAGCATTTCATTATATGGATCATTTGCAAAGACGTATCGTGGGCATGGTACAGATGTAGCGTTAATAGGTGGGATATTAGGGTTTGAAACAGATGACTTACGTATTCCAGAAGCGCTAGACATAGCAAAAGAGCGCAAAATCGAAGTAGAATTTATTGAAGAAGATGCAAATGCACCTCACCCAAATACAGCGAGAATTCGTTTGTATAAAGGTGAAGAAGAAATTGAAGTTGTTGCTTGCTCAATTGGTGGCGGTAAAATTGAAGTTGTAGAATTAAATGGATTCGATCTTCAATTAACAGGCACGAGTCCAGCACTACTTATTGTAAATAACGATCGCTTCGGTGCTATTGCAGCAGTAGCTTCAATCCTTGCGAAACATGAAATTAACATTAGTACAATGAGTGTTTCTCGTAAAGAAAAAGGAAGAAGAGCGCTTATGGTTATCGAAACAGATGAAATATTAGCAGATGAAGTGATTGAAGAAATAAACGCGCAACAAAATATTTGTCAAGTAACTATTATGGAATAATTGCAGGGGGGACACACCATGTTTCGGAACGCAGCGGAACTAGTGGCGCAAGCTAAAGAACAAAATGTAAAAATCGCAGAAATTATGATTCAATGTGAAATGAAAACAAGAAGTATTTCACGTGAAGAAGTAATTGCTGGTATGGAAAAGAACTTAGTCGTGATGGAGCAAGCAGTAGAACGTGGTATTCGCGGAGTGAAATCACCAACTGGTTTAACTGGCGGAGATGCTGTAAAAGTTCAGGCGTATATGAATAGCGGAAAAGGCTTATCTGGAGATACGATTTTGGACGCGGTGAGTAAAGCTGTTGCAACAAATGAAGTAAACGCAGCGATGGGAATTATTTGTGCAACACCAACAGCAGGGTCTGCTGGAACAGTGCCAGGTGTACTGTTTGCACTGCAAGAAAAATTACAGCCGACACGCGAAGAGATGATCGAATTTTTATTTACAGCAGGAGCTTTCGGTATGGTTGTTGCGAATAATGCTTGTATTTCCGGCGCGGCAGGAGGTTGCCAAGCTGAAGTAGGTTCAGCAAGTGGAATGGCAGCAGCAGCAGCAGTTGAGATGGCTGGTGGAACACAAGATCAAGCAGCTACAGCGATGGCGATTTCATTAAAGAATATGCTTGGTTTAGTATGTGATCCTGTTGCAGGGCTTGTAGAAGTACCTTGTGTAAAACGTAATGCAGCAGGAGCTGCGAATGCGATGATTTCAGCTGATTTAGCATTAGCTGGCGTAACGAGTACAATTCCATGTGATGAAGTGATTGAGGCGATGTTTAGAATCGGACAAACGATGCCAGTAGCACTTCGTGAAACAGCAGAAGGTGGACTTGCAGCAACACCAACTGGTCGCCGTCTGCAAGAAGAGATTTTTGGGAAGACTAATAACTAAACAATATATATTAATATAAAAATGGAGCTCAAGTAAGATTGAGCTCCATTTTTATTTTTCTTTTGTTAGTTGTTCTAATGTTTTCCCAAGATTATGTGATCGTTGTGTAGCCTGTGTAATACAAGAAATAAGTGCTTGTTGAAATTTATGTTCTTGTAATACTTCAATGCCTGCTTCGGTCGTTCCGCCAGGAGAAGTAATTTCCTTTCGCAAAACAGAAGGGTGTTTTTCACTTGCTTTTAGCATTTCAGCAGCACCAATCATCGTCTGAAGAATAAGTGACTTTGCAACATCTTCTTTTAAACCAATTGTTTTTGCGGCTTCTTCCATCGCTTCCACTACGTAATAAATATAAGCAGGCCCACTTCCAGATAATGCAGTGACAGCATGCATATCTTCTTCCTCTACAACAGAGACGAGACCGATCGTTTCAAATAAAGCTATGGCAGTCTGAATATGTTCCGCTGTTGCATGTTTTGAAGGCGAGATAGCAGTAGCTGATTTTAAAATAGCTGCAGATGTATTTGGCATCGCACGAATAATCGGAACATCTTTTTGAAGTAAGTTTCTAATCGAGTGAGTAGAAACACCTGCTAATAAGGAAATAATAAGCAGGTTATTATGTATATCTTCTTTAAAAGGAGTAAGCGCTTCTGCAACATCCTTTGGTTTCATTGCTAGAAAAAGAATAGTTGTATCAGTAAGTAGCTCTTTTTTATTATGCGTACCTTTTACGCCATATTTTTTATGTAGCTCCTGCAATCTTGTCTCGTTAGAACGATTACTTACGGTAATTTGTTCGCCTTTCACAACATTTGCATGTAACAAGCCACCAATAATAGCTTCAGCAATAGAGCCTGCACCGAGAAAGGAAATGTTTTGAATAGACATGATGTTCCTCCTTTAAATTTGGTTAGAAATTCTTATAAATGTACATACATTCGTTTTTTTACAGGAAACACCTCTTTTTATCTGAAAATAATGACAAATATATATAGAAGTTGTAAACTGAAGAAGTATTCATTTTTGAACCGGAAAGAGACAGGGGGGCTAAGCATGACGGCGATTCACCGAATGGAGATTCCTGTGCCATTTGCAGTTGAAACTGTGAATGTGTTTTTAGTTGAGGGGGAGACATTAACATTAATTGATACAGGGACGAATACAGAAGAGGCAAGAAGTGCTTTAGAAAGGCAATTAGGTACATTAGGATATGCGATAGAAGATATTAAAACAGTAGTCATTACGCATCATCATGCGGATCATTGTGGGCTTTTAAATATATTTTCTGAGAAAACGAACATTATTGGACATCCTTGGAATGAGCCTTGGATCACGCAAAATCCAGAATTTTTAAAGTGGTATCATGAGTTTTTTAGAGAGACAGCTTTGCAATTTGGTGTTCCAGCGGCATTTTTGAAAGACGAGGCGTTATTGACGACGAAGACACTTAAATATTCTTGTAATAGATCGTTAACGCATACTGTGAGAGAGGGAGATCGTATTGATTCTTTACCTGGATTTACAGTAATCGAAACACCAGGTCATGCTTCCACTCATATTTCATTATATAGAGAATCTGATGGAATATTAATTGGCGGGGATGCTCTCATTAGCCATATTTCTTCGAATCCCATATTAGAACCACCATATGAAGGACAAACAGAAAGGGCGCGCCCGTTATTACAATATAATCAAACATTAAAGCGTTTAAGTGAAATGAATATTTCGCGCATTTTATCAGGACATGGAGAAGATGTTCTAAATGTGAAACAACTTATTGAAACGAGATTACAAAAGCAAGAAACACGTGCGTTTAAAGTGCTTGAGTTATTAAAGGAAAAACCAATGACAGCATTTGAAGTATGTGTAAAACTATTTCCGGTATTATATAAGGAGCAATTGCCGCTTACTATTTCAGAAACTGTTGGACAATTAGACTTTTTAGCATATAATCAACAAGTGATGATTGATGAATCTTCGCAACAATTGATTTATTATGCAAAGTAGGTGACAGCAATGACGGGACGTTTACGAGATAAAGTAATCGTCATTACAGGTGCTTCTAGTGGAATTGGAGAGCAAGTTGCAATGCAAGTTGCAGAGCAGGGGGCGACTCCAGTATTAATGGCTAGAACAGAAGAGAAATTAAAAGCGTTAGCAGAGAAAATTAAAGAAACTTATAATACGCCTTGCTATTATTATGTATTAGATGTAAGTGAAGAGATGGAAGTACAATCTGTTTTTTCAAAGGTATTACAAGAAGTGGGACGTATTGATATATTAGTAAACAATGCGGGATTTGGTATTTTTAAAACATTTGAAGATGCGTCAATGGATGAAGTGAAAGATATGTTCCAAGTAAATGTATTTGGATTAGTAGCTTGTACGAAAGCGGTACTACCCTATATGGTGAAAAGGAACGAAGGACATATTATTAATATTGCTTCACTTGCTGGGAAAATTGCAACTCCAAAATCGAGTGCGTATGCAGCGACGAAACATGCAGTATTAGGATTTACGAATAGTTTACGCATGGAGTTGTCTAGTACAAATATTTTCGTAACAGCGATTAATCCAGGTCCGATAGATACAAACTTTTTTGAAATAGCGGATCAATCCGGTACATATGTGAAAAATATGGGACGGTACATGTTAAAACCAACATATGTAGCAGAGCAGATCGTAAAATCGATGCAAACGAAAAAGCGTGAAGTAAACTTACCGAAGTGGATGGGCATTGGTCCGAAACTTTATGCACTATTCCCAGGTTTATTTGAGCGTGTTGCAGGTAAATCATTAAATAAAAAATAGGAGATTTCCATATGGAAATCTCCTATTTTTTATTTTCCAGTCACATAATCGTAAACGATATCCTCAACTGCCTCGTATACATCAATTTCAGTATTTGAATGAATTATCGTTTAAATATGTTTAATTAGCATTTCCTGATCCTCATTTGACATAGGATTACATTGATATTGTTGAAAACTTTTTATGATCATTTTCTCAATTAATTTTTCATTCATGTTTTTCCCCGCCTGTATGTACGTATGTATTGTTTTATTGTACTTGAAGTGAAATGAAAAAACTACTATACATTGTTATTGTATAAAAATCCGGTTTTGTATATTGTTTTTCTAGTAAAATTAAGTTTTTTAAGTTTGTAAAATTTATAAATATTTAATTGACTCTATAAATATACAATATTATAATCATACTTAATTTAAAGAATCGATATGAGGAGGAGCATATGAAAGTCGCGATTATTGGAGCAACTGGGTATGGAGGTATTGAGTTAATTCGGTTATTAGAGCAACATCCATATTTTTCGATAGCATCTCTTCATTCTTTTTCGCAAGTTGGCGAGTCTATAACAAATGTATATCCGCATTTTCAAAATGTTCTTGTTCATACGTTACAAGAAATTAATGCGGAGGAAATAAAGAAGAAAGCGGAAATTGTATTTTTAGCAACCCCAGCAGGAGTATCAGCAGAGTTAACTCCAAAATTATTAGCAGTAGGTTTAAAAGTAATTGACCTATCTGGAGACTTTCGTATGAAAGATCCTTTCATATATGAACAGTGGTATAAAAGGGCAGCTGCAAAAGAAGAAGTTCTTAGTGAAGCTGTATATGGGTTAAGTGAATGGAAAAGGTCCGAGATTCAAAATACAAATTTAATTGCAAACCCAGGATGTTTTGCTACAGCCGCATTATTAGCGATATTGCCGTTAGTACGTAGCGGCATGATTGAAGAAGATTCCATTATTATTGATGCGAAATCAGGAGTATCTGGAGCTGGAAAAACGCCAACAACAATGACTCACTTTCCTGAGTTATACGATAACTTGCACATTTATAAAGTAAATGAGCATCAACACGTTCCTGAGATTGAGCAAATGCTTGCAGAGTGGAATAGGAAAACGAAGCCAATCACGTTTAGTACACATTTAATACCGATATCACGGGGGATTATGGTTACCCTTTATGCGAAAGTAAAACGAGAAATGGAAATAGAACAACTTCAAAAATTATATGAAGAAACGTATGAACAATCGGCTTTTATTCGAATTCGCACGCAAGGAGAGTTTCCAAGTCCGAAAGAAGTGAGGGGCTCAAATTATTGTGATATGGGGATAGCTTACGATGAAAGAACAGGAAGAGTGACAGTCGTTTCTGTTATAGACAATATGATGAAAGGTGCGGCTGGGCAAGCGATTCAAAATGCAAACATAGTTGCGGGACTAGAAGAAACAACAGGCTTACAACATATGCCGCTTTATCTATAAGGGGGACATGATGATTAAAGTAGAGTCTATAACAAAATTGGAAAATGGTTCAATTGTAACGCCAAAAGGCTTTTTGGCAATCGGTACTGCAAATGGTTTAAAAAAAGAACAAAGAGATTTAGGTGTGATCATTTGTGAAGTGCCAGCATCATGTGCCGCTGTCTATACAACGAATCAAATACAAGCAGCCCCGCTGCAAGTAACGAAAGACAGTATAGCAGCTGAGGGGAAATTAAAAGCGATTATCGTCAATAGTGGAAATGCAAATGCTTGTACAGGAATGAAAGGCTTACAAGATGCCTACGAGATGCGTGCATTAGGGGCGGAACATTTTGGAGTGAAAGAAAATTACGTTGCAGTAGCTTCAACAGGTGTAATTGGTGTTCCTTTACCGATGGATATAATCCGAAAGGGAGTTGCAAATCTTATCCCGACGAAGGAAGTAAGTGAAGCTCATTCTTTTTCTGAAGCGATTTTAACGACGGATCTTATAACGAAAGAAACGTGCTATGAGATGATGATTGATGGGAAGAAAGTGGTGCTTGCTGGTGTTGCTAAAGGTTCAGGGATGATTCATCCGAATATGGCAACGATGCTGAGTTTTATTACGACAGACGCTCATATAGAGCATGATGTATTGCAAATAGCATTATCACAAATAACGAATCATACATTTAATCAAATTACGGTGGATGGAGATACTTCTACGAATGATATGGTCATCGTTATGGCAAGTGGATTATCAGAAACGAAACCAATCAATATGGAACATGCAGATTGGGAAACTTTCGTATTTGCTTTACAGAAGGTATGTGAAGATTTAGCAAAAAAAATTGCACAAGATGGTGAAGGTGCTACGAAGTTAATAGAAGTAAATGTGCTAGGAGCTCGAACGAATGAAGAGGCAAAGAAAATTGCAAAGCAAATAGTCGGTTCGAGTCTTGTGAAAACAGCAATACATGGTGAAGACCCAAATTGGGGGCGAATTATTAGCAGTATGGGACAAAGTGAAGTAGTGATTAATCCAAATACAATTGATATTACTCTTCAATCTATCGCTGTGTTAAAAAATAGTGAACCTCAAATGTTTTCTGAAGAGGAAATGAAAAAGAAATTAAAAGAACATGAAATTATGATTGATGTGTATTTACATTTAGGAGAAGAAACCGGATCAGCTTGGGGCTGTGACTTAAGCTATGAATATGTGAAAATAAACGCTTGTTATCGTACATAAGGAGAGGGAAGATGAGCGATTATATTGTAGTGAAATGCGGCGGTAGTATGTTGGATCAATTAAATGATGTGTTTTTTGATTGTATAAAGAAATTGCAACAGAAGTATAAAGTAGTGATTGTCCATGGTGGCGGCCCAGAAATTGATGCGCAATTAAAAGATTGTAACATCAAAGTAGAAAAAAGAGATGGGTTACGAATAACACCAAAAGAAGTTATGGATATTGTTCAAATGGTGCTATGCGGAAGTACGAATAAAAAATTTGTAATGAAGTTGCAAAGGCATAATTTACTTGCGGTAGGTTGTTCAGGGTGTGACGGCAATTTACTTCAAGTTCAACCTGTCAGTGAAGAAATAGGATATGTGGGAGAAGTAAGTTATGTCGAAACAGCCTTACTAAAAGGATTGATAAATTTGAATTATATTCCTGTTATTGCTCCAATCGGGATAAATGATAATGAGATTTATAACATAAATGCGGATACCGCTGCAGCTGGAATTGCGTCCGCGTTATCCGCAAAAGAACTCATTTTTATTACGGATGTAGATGGGATATTACATGAAGGAAAATTAGTAAAGAAAACGGATGAATTTGAAATTGTTACTTTAATAGAAAAAGGAGTTATTACAGGCGGGATGATTCCGAAAGTACAGGCGGCACTAGCTTCATTAAAAATGGGAGTGCAAAAGATAAGTATTGTGAACGGTACAAAAGATTTTACTGAAGTTACGGGAGAGTGTATCGGAACGACGGTAACGAAAGGGGTAAGTATCGTATGACAAGTCATCTTTTTCAAACATATGGGAGAAGAAATATTGAGTTTGTAAAGGGAAGTGGAACGAAAGTTATTGATAAAAATGGTAAGCAATATTTAGATTTTACATCAGGAATTGGCGTATGTAATTTAGGGCATTGTCACCCTACTGTTATGAAAGCTGTACAAGAGCAACTTCATGATATATGGCATATATCTAACCTGTTTACAAACAGCTTACAAGAAGAAGTAGCGTCATTATTAACAGAAAATATAGCGTTAGATTCTGTTTTTTTCTGTAATAGCGGGGCAGAGGCGAATGAGGCTGCGTTGAAGCTGGCTCGTAAGCATACTGGAAAATCTCTCGTCGTAACATGCCAGCAGTCTTTTCACGGTAGAACATTCGCAACGATGAGTGCGACGGGGCAAAATAAAGTGAAAGAAGGATTTGGTCCACTCCTTCCGTCTTTTTTACATATCCCTTTTAACGACGTGAAGGTGTTAGAGGAAGTAATGAATGAAGAAGTAGCGGCGGTAATGGTAGAAGTTGTTCAAGGAGAGGGAGGAGTCATACCTGCTAATCTATCTTTTTTGGAAGAGATTGAAACATTATGTAATAAGTTCGGCTCCTTATTTATTATAGACGAAGTACAAACGGGGATAGGAAGAACAGGAACACTATTTGCTTACGAACAAATGGGAATAAAACCTGATATCGTTACCGTTGCAAAGGCACTAGGAAATGGTATTCCTGTTGGAGCGATGATCGGCCGTAAGGAACTCGGAACGTCGTTCACTGCAGGGTCACACGGTTCAACGTTTGGCGGGAATTATATTGCGATGGCTGCAGCGAAAGAAGTATTGCAAGTAAGTAAGAGACCATCGTTTTTAAAAGAAGTAAAGGAAAAGGGCGAATACGTATTAGAGAAGTTGCGAGAGGAATTACGACATGTCGACTGTATTCAAAATATACGTGGTAAGGGGCTTATGATTGGGATTGAGTGTAAGCATGAAGTTGCAAGTTTTATAGAACAACTAGAGAAAGAGGGACTTCTCGTATTACAAGCAGGATCTAATGTGATAAGACTATTACCACCACTTATTGTAACGAATGAAGAGTTAGAACAGGTAGTATATATGATAAAAAAAGTAGTTTGTACAAAAAACGTATCAATCATATAAGGGGGAAATTCCATGTCAACTGTACAAGTACCGAAATTAAATACGAAAGATCTGTTAACATTAGAAGAACTGACGCAAGAAGAAATCATTTCTTTAATTGAGTTCGCTATATATTTAAAAAAGAATAAGCAAGAGCCTTTATTACAAGGAAAAATATTAGGGCTTATCTTTGATAAACATTCAACTCGTACTCGCGTATCTTTTGAAGCAGGAATGGTACAGCTCGGAGGACATGGCATGTTTTTAAGTGGGAAAGAGATGCAAATTGGAAGAGGGGAGAGCGTTTCAGATACTGCGAAAGTATTATCTCATTATATTGACGGGATCATGATACGTACATTCTCACATGCCGATGTAGAAGAGCTTGCAAAAGAATCGAGCATTCCTGTTATTAATGGATTAACGGACGATCACCATCCTTGTCAGGCGTTGGCAGATTTAATGACAATATATGAAGAAACAAATACATTTAAAGGAATAAAATTGGCTTATGTAGGTGATGGGAATAACGTATGTCATTCATTGTTGTTAGCGAGTGCAAAAGTTGGAATGAATATGACTGTTGCAACGCCTGTAGGGTATGAACCGAATGAGGAAATTGTAAAAAAAGCGTTAGCGATTGCTGAAGAAACAGGAGCTGAAATTGAAATTTTGCATAACGCTGAATTAGCAGTGAGTAAAGCAGATTTCATTTATACTGACGTTTGGATGAGCATGGGGCAAGAGGGAGAAGAAGAGAAATATACTTTATTTCAACCGTACCAAATTAATACCGAACTTGTTATGCATGCGAAGCAAACGTATCGTTTCTTACACTGTTTACCTGCCCATCGTGAAGAGGAAGTAACAGGAGAAATTATAGATGGACCGCAGTCTATCGTATTTGAGCAAGCGGGTAATCGATTGCATGCGCAAAAAGCATTATTAGTAAGTTTATTTAAAAATGTAGAAGAGCTTTCCTAAATGATGTGCACCCCAATTGTTAAGCACGAATAACAATTGGAGGTGTGCTTTTTAGAGTGAAATGTCGTATGTATATTTGGTTAACCATCTCTATATCATTTATAATAAAAAGAGTAAACTAAATTTGTTTTTCATATCATGTAAGGACATACTAGATAGAAAAAATATAGTTAAAGAGATGATGAATTTGAAAACAACTAAGAAAACATATTCGTTTTTTCAGCGGATGTGGAGAATATTAAAGTTTCAATATTATAAGTTGCTTCGATCACCAGAAGGAGCAAAGAAAGTATCATTAGGTTTTGCGATTGGTTTTGGTTTAGAGATGTTGGTTATATATACGGCATCGCTCGTATACGTAATATTTTATCCGATCGTCCGATTAGCAAAGGGATCTTTTCCTGCTGCGGTTATTGGCAATATTATTGGGAAAATATCGTTTCTACCGATATTTTTATTTCCATTTGCTTATGCGTTAGGAAAAATGATATACCCATTTCATGTACAAAAAATACATCATGAACCATTTACGATATCTGACTTGTTTTCGAGTCATATTTTTACGATATTAAAGGGTTTAGTGCAGAGTGAAGTGTATGTATTAATTGGAATGACGATTTTAGGAGTGGTGTTTGGGGGAATTTCATATTTCGTTGTGCATTATTTATATGAAAAGAACCGTAAGCTACGTTTGAAGAACAGAAAGAAACGAGTGAGAGAACCACTCGTGCAAATATAAAGAGTGTCACATTCATTTTCTCCTTTGAATATGTTTAAGAAAAAGGGGGAGAGAATGAATGTATTATTATTACGTACCGCAAGTATACCCATATGTAAATTATTATCCGGTTTATGATATGAGTAGACAATACGAATTATATCGACAACAACAATTACAGCAATTACCACAAATACCACAACAACAGCCTACGCAAGAACAAAAACCATATTTAACGACATGGCCATATTCAAATGTATACTATGGTAATTATTACGAATCATAAAGCTGCTTCTATGTAGAAGCAGCTTTATGCGTTTGTTTTCAAAATTAAATTTTGAATGGTTTGAAGAGAGTGAATGAGCTTTTCGCGCTCTTCCTCAGATAATGTTTGGAAATTTTCTTTTAATTTGTCTAAAATGAATTGTTGATATTGATTTACTAACAATTTCCCTTCAGCTGTTAGGGAAATTAAAATGACCCGTCGATCTTTTTCGCTATAATGACGCTCTATTAATTCTTCTTGAATCAGTTTGTTTAATAGAGGTGTCATGTTAGGCCGTGAAATCGCTAGCCGCTTGCCGATTTCGGAAACTGCTAATGTGCCATTTTCATGCAGAAGTAGCAATACTTGTGTATGTGATGGCGGCATATGTCTTTGAGAAGAAAATTCTCCAGGAAGCATAAATTTGCGATAAAAAAGAGGCACTAGCGAAAGAAGATGATCAACAATACGTTCCCACTCGCGTGATTCCATATAAAGGCCCCCTTCCACTATCATTGTAACAAAAAAGACATGTTATAAAAATAGAATTGTTTCATGGAAATTTTAATATTTGTAGGCCAACACTTTTTTTGTAAATGAATCGGCAATAATCGCGTAGCCATCATCATTTGGGTGTACTTGGTCAAAGAGTAAATCTTTTTTATCATTTGATATTAATTTACGAATTGGTAAAACGATAGATGGTTGATTTGCTTTTGAAATGGAATAAACGGATTCATTCCAGCCATCTAAAAACATATCTGCATAACTGGCGATGGAGTCATCGAGTTGTAACGGATTATAGAGTTCTGAGAGAATGAGTAAAGCGTTCGGATTTTGATCTCGAACTGTCTTTACAATATTTTTTATATCCGCTTCAAAATGAGCTTTTTCTTTATTTAACATTTTAATACCATCTATAACACCGACATCACGATTTAAACGGAATAAATTATTTCCTCCAATATTAATTGTAATGATATTTGCTGCTCTAATTTTTTGCTTTACATCTTCTGATTGCACTTTTTTAGCGAGACGATCTGTTGTAAGACCGTTTATCCCAAGGTTTTCTACTGTAATTGGTTTATGAATTTGTGCTTCTATTTGTCTAGAAGCTAATTCAGAAAATCCCCCTTGTGTCGATCCATATCCTTTGGCGAGAGAATCACCTAGTACGAGATGGTAAAAGGAATCGTTTGTTTGCTTATCAATCCAACTTGGAGTAGATGTTTTTTCTGTATTTTTTTCGGGTTCATTTTGTTTTGTCTCATCGTTCTTTTCAAAATAAGAATAAGAAATGATTAGAAGGAGGAGACAAACAATTGTTAAGATGACTTTTTTCATAAATTCATCCTCCTTGTAATTGGTAATTGTATCATATTCAGCAGTATTAACAATGTAAGGGCATATTATATGTTTATGAAAAGTTTACAACAACTTTACAGAAAATTTGTAGAAGTATGTCAAAAAATATTGACGATATGAAAGTACATTATATATGATAATGTCAGATAAGGTGAAATTTTAATGAGTAGGGCTTTATTTCCCACTAATTAAAGTTTCACTAATCGGGCGTTTAAGGGGACTACTCATTAGCGCAGGATGAAATGAAAATCTTGTCTCTAATAGAAGAAAAAAGGTATGTGGTTAGAGGCAAATAGAGGTTTATTTCATTATTTTTGGTAATTGTATAAGGGGGATTTTTTGTGAAAAAGTCAAAAAAAATGCTAGCTGGAGCAACTCTTGCTATAGGTGTAATAGCGCCGCAAGTATTGCCAACAACAGCTCATGCGGATGAGCAAACTGGGGAGAGTACGGTTAACTTACGAATTCTAGAAACATCAGATATTCACGTTAACTTAATGAATTACGATTATTATCAAACGAAAACAGATAATAAAGTAGGTCTCGTGCAAACGGCAACACTTGTTAATAAAGCACGTGAAGAAGCAAAGAACTCTGTCCTATTTGATGATGGGGATGCATTGCAAGGGACACCACTTGGAGATTATGTAGCGAATAAAATAAATGATCCGAAGAAGCCTGTGGATCCTAGTTATACACATCCATTATATCGTTTAATGAATTTAATGAAGTATGACGTCATCTCTCTTGGGAATCATGAATTTAACTACGGTTTAGACTATTTAAACAAAGTAATTAGTAAAACAGAGTTCCCGGTTATTAACTCGAACGTCTATAGAGATGATAAAGATACTAATGAAGAGAACGACCAAAATTACTTTAAACCATATCATGTTTTTGAAAAAGAAGTAGAAGATGAATCAGGACAAAAACAAAAAGTGAAAATTGGCGTAATGGGATTTGTTCCACCTCAAGTTATGAACTGGGATAAAGCAAATTTAGAAGGAAAAGTGAAAGCGAAAGATATAGTTGAAACAGCGAAGAAAATGGTGCCAAAAATGAAAGCAGAAGGTGCAGATGTTATCGTTGCACTAGCGCATTCGGGCGTTGATAAGAGTGGATACAACGTTGGCATGGAAAACGCTTCGTATTATTTAACAGAAGTTCCTGGTGTAGATGCAGTATTAATGGGACATTCACATACTGAAGTGAAGGATGTATTTAATGGTGTTCCAGTTGTAATGCCTGGTGTCTTTGGAAGTAACTTAGGTATTATTGATATGCAATTGAAAAAGGTAAACGGAAAATGGGAAATACAAAAAGAGCAATCGAAGCCGCAACTTCGTCCGATTGCTGATAGTAAAGGGAACCCATTAGTACAATCTGATCAAGAATTAGTTAATGAAATTAAAGATGATCATCAAGCGACAATTGATTATGTGAATACAGCTGTAGGAAAAACGACAGCGCCAATTAATAGTTATTTCTCATTAGTACAAGATGATCCTTCTGTACAACTTGTGACAAATGCACAAAAATGGTATGTAGAAAAGTTATTTGCTGAAAATGGACAGTATAGCAAATATAAAGGAATTCCAGTTTTATCTGCAGGCGCACCATTTAAAGCAGGTGGCCGAAACGGTGCTACATATTATACGGATATTCCAGCTGGAACGTTAGCGATTAAAAACGTTGCAGATTTATACGTATATCCAAATACGTTATATGCTGTAAAAGTAAATGGGGCACAAGTGAAAGAATGGCTTGAAATGTCTGCAGGTCAGTTTAACCAAATTAATCCAAAGAAAACAGAAGAACAGCCGTTAGTAAATATAAGCTATCCTACATATAACTTCGATATTTTAGATGGCTTAAAATACGAAATTGATGTAACACAACCAACGAAATACGATAAAGATGGAAAAGTTGTAAATGCAAATACGAATCGTATTATAAATATGACATATGAAGGTAAGCCAGTAGCTGACAATCAAGAGTTCATCGTCGCTACAAATAACTATCGCGGAAGTAGCCAAACGTTCCCAGGTGTAAGTAAAGGCGAAGTTGTATACCAATCACAAGATGAAACACGTCAAATCATTGTGAAGTATATGCAAGAAACACCAGTTATTAATCCAGCAGCAGATAAAAATTGGACGTTTAAACCGATTGTTGCAGATAAATTACATACAACATTCGATTCTTCACCAAATGCACAAAAGTATATAAAGAAAGATGGGAAAATATCATATGTTGGACCATCTGAAAATGAATTTGCTAAATATGCAATTGATATAACGAAGAAGAACGATGATGATAAGGAAACTGGTGGAGAGAATCCAACGACACCGCCAACAGGTGAAGGAAATAATGGAGGAAATCCAACGACACCACCAACAGGTGAAGGGAATAATGGAGGAAATCCAACGACACCACCAACAGGTGAAGGAAATAATGGAGGAAATCCAACGACACCACCAACAGATGAAGGTAGTAATGGAGAAAATCCAACGACACCACCAACAAATGAAGCAAATAATGCAGGATCTGGACAAACTACAACGGATAATCAAAACTCAAAAGAAACAACAACTGTAAGTGAAAATAAAGAAGACCGTGATTTACCGAAAACAGGTACAAGTGTTGCTTCTACAATTAGAGCAGGCTTGGCGTTTGTTGGAGCGGGATTACTTCTGTTATTTAGAAGAAAGAAAGCAAATAGATAGTGGAGAAATATAAAAAGGATTACCGATTCAGGTAATCCTTTTTAATATATTATGAAAGTGTTACAGCTTTTTCTTTCTTCCATGAAAGGCCAAATCCAGTGAAACCAACAATAATTGTTAAGACTGGGCAAGCTAAACAGAAAATTGCGAATGGAAGGTAATCAAATGTCGGAACGCCAAGGACGTTCGATAAGAATACACCACTTACTCCCCATGGTACGAGCGGGTTAATAACTGTACCTGCATCTTCTAGTACTCGTGATAAATTCCGACGTTCTAAACCGACTTCATCGTATTTATTAGCAAATGCTTGTCCTGTTAAAACGATGGATAAGTACTGCTCACCAAGTAAGAAGTTTACACCAATTGCAGTTGAAGCAGTAGAAATAATTAAACGTGTGCTATTTTTTACGAAGCTAGAGATGATATTCATGAGCTGCGTAATAATACCCATTCCTTGTAATAATCCTCCCATACAAAGAGCCAGGAAAATAAGTGCAATCGACATCATCATACTTTGTAGACCACCGCGAGATAGTAAGCTATCAATGTCTTTAATACCAGTTTTAGAAACGTATCCGTCTTGCATAATTTTCATTAAATCAGCTAAAGAAGTGCTAGGTTTAAAAATAAAGAGAATAATAATTCCTACCACAATTCCTGCAAGTAATGTTGGAACTGCTGGAACTTTTTTAAATGCGAATAGGAACAGTAATAAAATTGGAATTAGTGTAACGATAGAAATCGTCGTATTTTTCTCTAAAGTGCTAATAAAGTTTGTGAAGTCAACGTCTCCGCTAATACCGCCTCCTAAAATGAAAAATGCGATAAAAGCAATAATGAAAGCTGGAACTGTTGTCCAAAGCATGTTACGAATATGCTCAAATAAATCTACACCCGTTACAGCAGGAGCTAAGTTTGTTGTATCAGATAAAGGAGACATTTTATCTCCAAAGAATGCACCAGAAATAATTGCACCAGCGATTAGAGCTGGATCGTATCCGAGAGCACTACCCATACCCATAAAGGCAAGTCCTACAGTTGCGGCAGTTGTAAAGGCACTACCGATACTTGTTCCAACAATTGCACAAACAACAAAAACAGTTGGAACGAAAATCTTTGGAGATACAAGCTGGAAGCCGTATACCATTAAAGTTGGAATTGTTCCAGCAGCGATCCAAACACTAATTAATACGCCTACAAGCAAGAAAATAAAAATAGATGGAATACCAGCTGAAATACTACTGATCATCCCTTTTTCCATAGTAGACCAAGAGATTTTTTTCATAAATCCAAATGCTAATAAAAGAACGATACCAAATAAAATTGGGATGTGTGGTGAAACTTCTAATTGAATAACACTAAAGCCAATACAGAAAAAGATAAATAATGTTAAAAGAACAGATTCAATTTTTGAAACCATTGTTTTCCCCTCCTAAGTAATTTAAAATAGCTCTTTTTTATATAAAATTCGCCAATATTGTGTATTTCCTTCTAAAATTTAGAATTTTGTGACAAATTATCGGTAATTGTTGGTCCTTCAATATGATACGGAAATGATTGGATAAAAAAACGTCCCTGCATATAATTATGCAGGGACGAAGATATCGCGGTACCACCCTAGCTTGTGAAATGAATGTATCACAAAATAAAGGGTCGTATGATATGCGCTAATAAAATAAAAACGCCCCTGCAATATATGCAGGGACGAAAAATTCGCGGTACCACCCTAAATTGTGAAACAGTTTCGTTTCACCACTCTTTAGATATAACGGTCTATAACCGTCTTTCACTACTCCTTACGTTTCGCAAAAGAAGCTCCAGGGGGTAATTCATAATTCGCTCTGTACTGGTTCGCACCGACCACCAGCTCTCTGAAATCAGAAATCGAAATACTACTAAATCCTATCAATGCCGATTCATATGATGTTAGTTAAATTTTTATCACATTTTCATCTTATATGTCAATAAAAATGTTCAATATTTTTTTAGGGAAATAAAGGTTAAATGTTTTTAATGTTCTAAATTTGTACGTTATAATGAATTTGAAAGGGGAGGAAAGAGTGAAGAAAAAAATAATTCTTTTTACCACCTTACTAGTCATTGGCGGAAGTGCTGGAATTTACACAGCTTTTGCAGCTGAATCAGAGCAGGCGAAACAAAAGCAAATACAGCAGTTAGAAGTGAAGAAAGCGAAAGAAACGGAAGAGAAGAAGTCGATGGAAAAAGCAGCTGAGAAACTAGGAGTTTCTACTGAAGGGAAAACAAAAGAAGAGGTTACGAAAGAAGTAAATACCGCAAGATTTGAGAAGCGCCATGATTTATTAATTGAACATGCAAAACAACTTGGAATTGATACAGAAGGAAAAAAAGATGAAGAGATTATTTTAGAAATCGGAAAGGTACAACACGGAAAGTAGAACAACTTATCGTATGATAAGTTGTTCTTTTTTAAGAACTATTTGATTTAAAAATAATTGACAGTCATTTAAATTTAATGTTAACTTTATTTATAAATTAGTTAACATTAGGGGTGACAATTGTGACTGTTAATAGTAATACGACTGAAAAATCGTCTTATACATATGAAGAATTATCGGAGAAAAATAAAGCTTATGTATGGCATCCGTTTACACAAATGAAAGATTATTTAGAAGAAGACCCTGTCATTATTGAACGTGGAGAGGGAAGAAAGCTATACGATGTAAATGGAAATGAATATTGGGATGGTGTTTCATCTATTTGGTTAAATGTTCACGGACATCAAGTACCAGAATTAGATGAAGCAATTCGTGAGCAATTAAATAAAATTGCCCATTCTACTATGTTAGGACTTGCTAACGTTCCATCTATTTTATTAGCAGAAAAAATAATTGAAGTTGTGCCAGAAGGTTTGAAGAAAGTATTCTATTCAGACTCCGGTTCTAGCGCCGTTGAAATTGCAATTAAGATGGCCTTTCAATATTGGCAGCATAAAGGAAAACCGAAGAAACAAAGATTTGTTACATTAAAAGAAGCGTATCACGGTGATACAATTGGAGCTGTTTCAGTAGGAGCGATAGACTTGTTTCACCAAGTGTATAGTTCACTTTTATTTGAGGCAATTAAAATGCCGTATCCATATACATATCGTTCTCCTTATGGAAATAATAAGGAGGAAATTGTGAAAAAACATATAGAAGAAATGGAAGAGCTGCTGAAAGAAAAGCATGAAGAAATTGCGGCGATTATTGTAGAGCCTTTAATGCAAGGTGCTGGCGGTATGATTACAATGCCAAAAGGATACTTAAGAGGGCTCCGTAATTTATGTACAAAATATAATGTTTTATTTATTACAGATGAGGTAGCGACTGGATTTGGGCGTACAGGGAAAATGTTTGCATGTGAACATGAAAATGTAACGCCGGACATTTTAACAGCCGGAAAAGGTTTAACAGGTGGATATTTACCAGTTGCAATCACCGTAACGACAGATGAAATTTATAATGCCTTTTTAGGAGACTATGAAGAACAAAAAACATTTTTCCACGGTCATAGTTATACAGGGAATCCGTTAGGGTGTGCGGTAGCCGTTGCGAATCTAGAGCTATACGAGAAAACAAATTTAATAGAAGAAGTGGCAAGTAAGACAGAATATGTAGCGACGCAATTAGAATCGCTCTTTGCGTATAAACATGTAGGGGATATTCGTCAGTGCGGGTTAATGGTTGGAATTGAACTTGTGAAGAATAAAGAAACGAAAGAAGCGTTTGAATGGACAGAGAGAGTCGGTGTTCAAGTATGTAAACGTTCAAGAGAGCTGGGCATGATTTTGCGACCACTCGGTAATACGATTGTATTTATGCCTCCTCTTGCTTCTACAATTGATGAGATTGATGATATGTTACGTATTTTGTATAAAGCAATCTCGGATGTTACGGAGGGAGAATAATGGGCGGTTTTTTTGTTACAGCAACGGATACTGAAGTGGGGAAAACTGTAGTTGCGGGTGCATTAGCAGGTGTATTTAGAGAATTGGGATATAACATCGGGGTATATAAACCGTTGCAAAGTGGACATGTTGCATCAAATCCAGAGGGAGATGCAGCAAGGTTAAAAGCATTATCGGGTGTACCAACAAAAGAAGATGAAATTTGCCCTTATTCTATTGAAGAACCTCTTGCTCCGAGACTTGCCATGAAAAGAGCTGGAAGAGTAGTACATTTAAAAGACATTATGGATCATTATAATGAACTATTGAAAGAGTTTAATAGCCTATTTGTAGAAGGAGCAGGTGGACTGGCTGTTCCATATACAGAAGACGCTTTAGTAATTGATTTCGCAAAGGAATTACAGCTTCCTCTTATTATAGTCGCACGCCCTACATTAGGAACAGTAAATCATACAGTTTTAACAATTGCTTATGCAAAGGCACAGGGCTTAACAGTAGCAGGTGTAATTTTATCCGGCTGCAAAGAATGTGAAATGGAAAGAGTACAAGAAAATAAAGAAATGATTGAAGAGCTAAGTGGGGTACCGGTTTTAGGTTTATTACCATTCTTTGAAGGTGCGTTTACAAAAGAAGAAGTCTTGGAATCTGCAAAAGAGTATATAATGATTTCAAAATTAGAGGAGTTCATCCGAAATGAATCAAACGTGGCGCACACATCTTCAATCTAAATTGCAACAATTAAATGAGCAAGGACAGTATCGCAATTTGCATGTAACAGAACAAGCAGAAGAGACATGGCTTATTCGAGATGAAAAAAGGATGCTAAATTTAGCGTCAAATAATTATTTAGGGTTAGCTGGAGATGAGAGGTTAAAAGAAGCTGCTATTGCATGCACAAGAAAATATGGAACTGGAGCGACAGCATCAAGGCTCGTTGTAGGAAATTATTCACTGTATGAAGAGGTTGAGAGAAGTATATGCGATTGGAAAGGCACTGAAAAAGCCTTAGTTGTAAATAGTGGATATACCGCAAATGTTGGAGTGATTTCTTCATTAGCCTGTCGTCACGATATTGTGTTTAGTGACAAATTAAATCACGCAAGCATCGTTGATGGGATTATATTAAGCGGAGCAGAGCATAAAAGGTATCGTCATAATGATTTAGATCACTTAGAGAAGCTGTTGCAAGTAGCACCGCCAAAAAAGAAAAAATTAATCGTAACAGATACTGTTTTTAGTATGGATGGTGATACTGCATATTTAAGAGATTTAGTGCAAATGAAAGAGAAATATGGAGCAATGATTATAGTCGATGAAGCACATGCGAGTGGAATATATGGAATTGATGGAGCAGGGTTGTCTCATATAGAAAAAGATATTGCTCAAAAAATTGATATACATATGGGGACGTTTAGCAAAGCTCTAGGGTGTTATGGTGCGTATTTGACAGGTGATGCAATGTATATAGAGTATTTACAAAATATGATGAGAAGCTTTATTTTTACAACAGCTTTACCACCAGGAACGTTAGGAGCAGTGCAAAAAGCAATTGAAATTGTGAAAGAAGATAATGAAAGAAGAGAGAGACTTATAGAGAATGGAGCATATTTTAGGACACATTTGCAAGAAGCTGGTTTTGATATTGGGAATAGCTCAACTCATATTGTACCGATTGTAGTCGGTTCAAATGAAGCAGCTTTACGGTTTAGTAGAAGGCTGCAAGAGGTAGGTATTGCAGCAATTGCAATTCGTCCACCAACGGTTCCAGTTAATAGTTCACGGGTCCGTTTTGCAGTTACGTCCCAACATACAATAGCTGATTTGAAATGGGCTATTCAGCATATTATACGCATTGGTAAAGAAGAGGGGTTTTTCGTATGAAAGAGCTAAAGGTTATTTTTATTCCTGGATGGGGAATGGAAGAAGGTGTTTGGACTTTAGTTCTGCCGTATTTTAAAGGATATTCTGTTCAATGTATCAATTGGCGTAATGTGAAAGAACAAAGTGAATTTGCGGGGCGAATAGTAGATGTAGCAAAAGATGAAAATGTAATTTTAGTTGGATGGTCACTAGGAGCGTTAGCAGCAGTTCAAGCTCATAAAAAGGTTAAGGCAAAAGGTATCGTACTAATTGGTGGTACTGCCAAATTTACAAATACGAGCGATTATACGAGTGGATGGAATACTCTGCATGTAGAACGGCTGAAAAAGAATTTAGCGAGAAAGAAAGAAGATACGCTCAAGCGGTTTTATGAAAATATGTTTACAAAAGATGAGCTGAAAGAGAATAAAAGGTTTGAAGATATGATAAAACGCTTTAAAGGTGATTCTATTCAGTCTTTGCAATTAGGTTTGGAGTATTTAATAGAAGCAGATATGAGAGAAGAACTGAAAGAAATTAAAGTCCCTATACTACTTATTCACGGAGAGCAGGATGTAATTTGTCCATTGTCTGCAGCGCGTAGTATGGCTGAGAATGAGACTGCCACGCTCAAGGTAGTAAGTGAGGCTGGACACGCATTATGCGTAACGAATTTCGAATATTGCGGAAATGAGATAATTCAATTTGTAGAGGGGATACGACATGATCAACAAAACGTTACTTCAAAAACGGTTTAACGCGGCATCTGTATCCTACGATCAATATGCAAATGTACAAAAAAAGATGGCACATTCATTACTTTCTACATTGAATCGGCGATATAGTGCAAATTCATCGATACGTATTTTAGAACTTGGATGCGGAACAGGATATGTTACAGAGCAATTATCAAACTTATTTCCGAAAGCACATATTACAGCCATTGATTTTGCTGAAAGTATGATTGCAGTTGCGAAAACTAGACAAAATGTGAAAAATGTAACGTTTTACTGTGAGGATATCGAAAGATTACGACTAGAAGAAACATATGATGTCATTATTTCAAATGCCACATTTCAATGGCTAAATGATTTAAAACAAGTGATAAGAAATTTATTTCATCATTTGTCTATAGATGGGATATTACTCTTTTCAACGTTTGGACAGGAAACATTTCAAGAATTGCATGCTTCGTTCCAGCGGGCGAAAGAAGAAAAAAATATACAAAATGAAACATCGATTGGGCAACTTTTTTATTCGAAAAATCAGTTGCGCCATATGTGTGAAATAGAAACAGGGGATGTGCATGTTTCTGAAACATGTTACATAGAGAGATTTACAGAAGTTAGGGAGTTTCTACACTCTATTCGAAAAGTAGGAGCGACCAATAGTAATGAAGAATCATATTGTCAAAGTCCCTCACTCTTTCGTGCGATGCTTCGCATATACGAAAGAGACTTCACGGAAAATGAAGGGATAATGGCGACGTATCATGCTTTATTTATGCATATAACAAAAGAGGGGAAGAGATGAAATGAAACAAGTACAAACAAAAAGGGATTGGAAAAAACTTGCACATGACGTAGTAGAAGAGAAAATGATTACGAAAGAGGATGCAATTGCAATATTAGAAGCTGATGATACAGAAGTGTTAGAAATTATGAATGCAGCTTACATCATTCGCCATCATCACTTTGGTAAGAAAGTAAAATTGAATATGATTATTAATACGAAATCTGGATTATGTCCTGAAGATTGCGGATATTGTTCACAGTCTATTATTTCAGAGGCGCCGATTGATAAATATGCATGGCTAACGCAGGAAAAGATTGTAGAAGGAGCACACGAAGCAATTCGCCGTAAAGCGGGTACATATTGTATTGTAGCATCTGGTCGTCGCCCGACGGATAAAGAGGTGAATCACGTAATTGGAGCAGTTAAGGAGATTCGTGAAACGACAGATTTGAAGATTTGTTGTTGTTTAGGTTTCTTAAACGAAGATCAAGCAGGACGTTTAGCAGAAGCGGGTGTACATCGTTATAACCACAACTTAAATACACATGCAAATAATTACGAAAGTATTTGCTCCACTCATACGTATGACGATCGTGTTGATACAGTTCAAAAAGCGAAACAAGCAGGCATTTCACCATGCTCTGGGGCAATTTTTGGAATGGGGGAGACAATAGAAGAACGTGCTGAAATTGCATTTGAATTACAACGTATAGATGCAGATTCAATTCCATGTAATTTCCTTGTTGCTGTAAAGGGTACGCCGCTTGAAGGACAAAAAGAATTAACGCCGATAGAATGTTTAAAAGTACTGGCGATGATGCGTTTTGTAAACCCAACGAAAGAAATTCGTATTTCAGGAGGACGTGAAATCAATTTACGCTCTGTGCAGCCAATCGGTTTATTTGCAGCAAATTCTATTTTTGTTGGAGATTACTTAACGACAGCTGGACAAGAACCGACTGCAGACTGGGGTATGATTGAAGATTTAGGGTTTGAGATTGAAGAATGTGCATTATAAGATAGATAAAAAGCAAACTTGTAAAAGAGTTTGCTTTTTTTGTAAATAAAATGTAATAAATAGTTGTGAAAGCTTGATACTATTGGTTTTTGAGCGAAAAATAGAATTTTGGTGGACGAATTTTCCAAGCCCCAATTGTACATAGTAAATATGTAATTTATATTGGGTTGGAGGATTTTACATGCACAAATATATATTAGCGATTATGACTTGTCTAATTTTACTAAAAGCAATAAGTGCTGATCCAGTTAAGGCTGCCGAAAATCCTGAACAAAAAGAAATGCAACAACGAATTGAACAACATTTTCGAACGAAAGCTGAACATTTTGGATTGAAAACAGAAGGGAAAGATTTAAAGGAAGTGCGAAAAGAAATTACTATTATAGAAGAAGCGAAGAAAAGAGAGAATGTATGGAGAACAGCACAAACGCTTCGTATACAAACAGAAGGAAAAACAATGGATGAATTAATAAAAGATGTACGGAAAAAAGTAAAAAAATAAAAAAGAGGACGCAGCCTCTTTTTTATTTTTTATGCCCAGTGTTTTGATAAATGAGCCATTTCAATCGCAGCAACGGCGGATTCATAGCCTTTATTACCTGCTTTCGTGCCCGCGCGTTCAATCGCTTGCTCGATCGTTTCAGTCGTTAATACACCGAAAATAACTGGGATGTCTGTTTGTAGTGATAAAGATGCAACTCCTTTTGCTACTTCATTACAAACGTAATCGTAATGTGTTGTAGCACCACGAATTACAGTACCTAACGTAATTACAGCATCATACTTTCCGCTATTAGCCATCTTTTTAGCGATTAAAGGAATTTCGAATGCGCCAGGAACCCAAGCAACATCGATATCAGTTTCTTCTACACCGTGACGCTTTAATCCATCTAAAGCTCCGCCGAGTAACTTACTTGTAATAAATTCATTAAAACGTCCAACAACAACCCCAACTTTTAATCCTGTACCAACTAAATGACCTTCGAATACCATAATAAACCTCTCCCTTAATTATAAGTTTAATAAATGTCCTAATTTGTTTACTTTCGTTTGTAAATACGTTTTATTCTCTTCTTTTGTTGGCATTTGCAATGGTACACGCTCGATTACTTCTAAATCGTAACCATGTAAGCCAGCAATTTTTCGTGGATTATTTGTTAATAATCGTAAATGTTGTAAACCTAAATCTTTTAAAATTTGAGCGCCAATACCGTAATCACGCAAATCAGCTGGGAACCCAAGTTTTTCGTTTGCTTCTACAGTATCGAATCCTTCTTCTTGTAACTTATAAGCGCGAAGCTTATTAAGAAGGCCAATGCCTCGTCCTTCTTGTCTCATATAGAGAAGAACGCCTTTTCCTTCACGCTCAATTTGAGCAAGTGCAGCATGGAGTTGTGGTCCGCAATCACAGCGGCACGAGCCAAATACATCTCCTGTTAAGCACTCTGAATGAACGCGTACAAGTACAGGCTCTTCTGTTGAAATATCACCTTTTACGAGTGCGATATGTTCTTTCGTATCTAATGAATTAGAATAGCCAATTGCATGGAAAGTACCGAAATCTGTAGGTAATGTAATTTCCACTTCTCGCGTCACTAGTATTTCATGGTGGCGGCGGTAAGCAATTAAATCTTCTATTGTAATCATTTTTATATCAAATTGTTTTGCACACTGTAGCAAATCGGGTACGCGTGCCATCGTACCGTCCTCATTAATAATCTCGCAAATGACTCCAGCTGGTTCTGCTCCGCAAAGTCTGGCTAAATCGACAGCAGCTTCTGTATGACCAGCTCGGCGTAGGACACCGCCTTCTTTCGCGATTAATGGAAAGATATGTCCAGGACGATTGAAATCAGCACCTTTTGATGCAGGGTTTAATAATTCTTGTATCGTAGTTGCCCGTTCGTGAGCGCTAATCCCTGTTGTTGTAGAAACATGATCAATACTCACTGTAAATGCAGTATGATGCGAATCTGTATTATGAGCTACCATTGGTTCTAATTGTAGACGTTCTGCGTATTCTTCCGTAATCGGTACACAAACGAGACCACGCCCATGTGTAATCATAAAGTTAATCGTTTCTGGCGTAATATACTCTGCTAAAGCGATAAAGTCGCCTTCATTTTCACGGTTTTCATCATCGCATACGATAACGACTTTTCCTTGTTTTAAATCTTCTAGAGCTTCTTCAATACGATGAAACATAATGCTTCCCCCTTATAGAAATCCGTTTTCTTGTAAAAAGCTTTCGCTCATTGAACCTGTTCGTTTTACAGGTTTAGAAATAAAGCGTTCGATATATTTACCGATCATGTCACACTCAATGTTTACGATGTCACCGGCATTCTTTGCTCCGATAATAGATTCACTTACTGTGTGCGGGATGAGTGAGATTGTGATGGAAGATTTGTCTATATCAAATATTGTTAAACTCGTTCCATCAACAGCAACGGATCCTTTATGCAAACAATAGCGCAGCAATTCATCAGCAATAGCTATTTTGTAATAGACGGCATTATAGTGTTGTTTTTTGTTTAATATCGTTCCGATGCCATCAATATGTCCTGAAACGAAATGTCCACCGAATCGTCCGTTTGCAGCTATCGCCCGCTCTAAATTTACTTTAGAGTGTTGTTTAAGCATGCGAAGTGATGTTGATTGCATCGTTTCAGGCATTGCGTCCACTGTGAATGAAGTTGTTGTGAAACTCGTTACAGTTAAGCAAATACCGTTAACCGCGATACTATCACCTAAGTGAACATCTGATAAAATATTATTTGCATGGATCGTTAACTTCATCGCTTCTCCGCTTTGTTGCATGTTTGCAATCGTTCCTAATTCTTCTACAATTCCTGTAAACATTCCGTCACCTCACTTCGGGCATTCGCAACGATTTTTATATCATCACCAACTTGTTTCATCTCTTGAATTTCCAAGGAAAGTGCATCATGTAATGCTGCGAAACCATTTCCCCCAAATAAAGTAGGGGCATCTTTCCCGCCAATTAATTTGGGGCTTATATAAGTTACAATTTCATTGAGATGCTTTGTTTGTAAGAAGCTTGCGTGAACTGTTTGACCACCTTCAACGAATAGAGAAAGAATTTGCTTCTCTCCAAGAAAGAAAAGGAGGTCCTTGATTTCTATATGTTTTGTTTTCATTTGGAATATAGCTATATTTTCAGATTCATAAGAAGCTATTTTCTCTTTATTTACATCCTTACCGACAATAATCCATGTCGGTGCTAAACCATCTGTTATGACATGAGAAGATGGTGGCGTTCGTAAATGGGTATCTAAAATAACACGAATAGGATGTTTACCCCCGTTAGGAATTCTTGTCGTTAAATGCGGATTATCAGCTATAACTGTATTCACTCCAACGAGAATCGCATCATGTGTATGACGATATTGGTGAACATCAGCTCGTGCTTCTTCACCTGTAATCCACTTACTTTCACCCGTGACAGTTGCTGTTTTTCCATCTAAGCTCATCGCTGTTTTTATTGTTACAAATGGACGCTTCGTTTTCATGTAGTGAAAAAAGAAACGATTTAATAAGGTGGCTTCTGTTTCAAGAACACCGGTAGCTACTTCGATGCCAGCTTCTTCTAATCTCCTTTTTCCAGTACCAGAAACGAGAGGATTGCAATCAAGAGTAGCAATTACAACCCGTTTGACTCCTTTTTTGATGAGCAATTCACAGCAAGGTGGTGTTTTTCCAAAATGGCTACACGGTTCAAGTGTTACATAAACGGTAGCTCCTTTTGCTTTTTCACCAGCCATATGAAGCGCGTGAACTTCTGCGTGTTCTTCACCAGCACGTAAATGAGCGCCAATACCGACGATGTTTCCTTCTTTTACAACAACAGCACCAACCATAGGGTTTGGACTTGTTTGTCCAGATGTCCCTTCTGCTAACTGTAGGGCAATCCTCATATATTCTTGATCTGTCATTCTTTTCACCTCTCCTGAAAAAATCAAAAAACCCCAAGGATTTTATATCCTTGGGGTTTGGGAGACGTGATTTCTAGAAATATAGTTCGAATACGAAAGTACAGGAAAGAAACCTAACGATGATTGGTATTTTTGCATAAGGAAAAAACCTAGCAAAAATATCGAATTTTTCAAACGCTAGTCGTATCTTTTTATTTCAGTATAGAAACATAAGTATACAAAATAAAACATATATAAAGATCCAAAACGAAACTTTAAAAATATGCATACTGAAATAAAAGTGTATTCGCTATATAAAATTACTAGAAAACATATCCTTCTCCCATCCAGACTATACTGTCGGCCCTAGAGTTTCACTAGATCCACCGTTTTCGAGTTGAAAACGGGTCACGGACTTAGAAGTTTGCACTTCATCACCGCCGGTTGGGAATTTCACCCGACCCCGAAGGATGTTGTTTGCTCAAATTATAGCACAAAAAAAATAAAAGGCTAGAAAAAAATATTCGAATGTGAAGAATTGTGTGAAAATATATGTAAGTTGGAATGAGGACAAAAGTACGAGGAATGTTGTAAGGAAAAGGGGGACGAGAGTTAATGAAAAGAAAAAACATGCACAAAAAAATGTGCATGTCACATGTAAAATTATTCTGCCTCTGGTGCTCTAACGACAGACTCGAATTTCCCTTTATGCGAAGCATCGCAATAAGGCATATTTTTTGATAAACCACAACGGCATAAAGAAAATGCCGGTTTTGCTGGGAATACATTCCCTTGTGAATCGACTAATTCCACGTCCCCTGTAACGCGAAAAGAGCCATTATCATTTACTTTAATTTGTACTTTCGCCAACGCTATCCCTCCTTCCCAAACGCTTAATTTCATCATATAATTAAGAGAAGTACTTGACAATATAAAGTGAAACTTTAATTAGTGGGGGAGGTATCCCCCACTAATTATTAGTTGAACCAATCGGGCTTTTAGGGGCAGTTAATCTCCTACCTAACTTCTTTGTTTTAGCTGAGTTTTGAGGTGGGAGTTTTACTGCCCGTTAATGCGGGGTAAAATGAGCACTTTCTTTGGGAGAGAAGAGAGTGTTATAATGTTTTTTATAACTGACTAGAGTAAGGTGACGAGAGATGGATAAACAATTACATACATTACGAAACATTGCAAATGAGCGCACGTGGGCATCATTTTTGAATGATAATCATCCATATAGTTTGTTACATTGGTCCATTGCAGGTGTAGGGCAAGAGGCAAAGGATGTTTGGTTACTTCAAGATGAAGTAACATTTCAAACGACAGAATTTCCAACGTTAGATGATGCAATGCAATGGATTTCTGTAAATATGGAACAAGTTACAGACGTTTTAGCGCAATAAAAAAACAGGCTTATGCAAGCCTGTTTTTTGTTTCTTTTACATATGAGTTTAAAAATTGATCAACGGCTGCTTCATACTCTTCTTTATTTTCGTTATAAGAGCAAGCGTGTGCACCGCGTTCTGCAATATAAAGTTGTTTATTGTTTTCTTTTGCTTCATATAGTGATTTCGTCATATCAGCTAAAATATAATCATCATCTTTACTATGAATAAAGAGGACGGGATTATTAATATTTTTTATACAATCGATTGGTGAAACTTCGCGAATCGTATAACCGTCACGTACTTTTAAAAAAGCATTTGCTAAAGGTAATAAAGGCCATTTAGGTAAATGGAATTCAACCTTTAAACGGTGTTGTAATTGCCCGTAGAAATCAGAAAAAGGACAATCTGCAATATAGAAATCAGCACCATCTTCTACAAGTCCTGCGTATTGAAGAAGTGTTGCAGCTCCCATAGATTCACCATGAATACCGAGTGTTATATTTGTTCCAAAGCGACTTTTTAGCCAGTCAACTACAGATTTTAAATCATGTTTTTCATAGTATCCATAGCTTGTTGTTTTTCCGCCAGTTTTACCATGACGACGATGATCATAAATAACGACATTATACCCTCTGTTTAAAAATAACCTTGCATATTTTACAGAGTTCATTTTATTTACAGTTACGCCGTGACAAAAAATCATAAACTTATTGGAATGACCAGCAGGAATGTAATATCCGTGAAGATCATATCCGAATTGCGAAGGAATATGAATTTCTTCTTTATGAAGAGCATCAAAATCCTCTAAACGAAAATGTTTTTTCGTTTCTCTTTCGAGTACTTCTTCCTCTGTTTTTTTCTTTAAGTACATCACTTTATTTGTAAAGAAAATCCCAAGGGCAGTTATCGCACCTAGTATAGTAAACAATGCTGCAAAAAAACGTTTCATACTTTACCTCATCCTCCAAATACCGTTACATGTGATACATTTACATTGTATCACAATGATAGAAAAGGGGAGAAATAGGAAATGGTGTATATACAAAAAATTACGCCAGCGATGAAAGAAACAATCCGAATGTTCATGTGTGAGAACTGGGGGAGTTCATTGATGGTTTCACGTGGTAAGGGGCATCAGTTAGAAGAGTTGCCAGGATTTGTTGCGCTCTTGGATGACAGAATAATCGGAATTATAACGTATGAAGTGACCGGAAATATGTGTGAAATTGTATCGTTAGATAGCTTTGAAGAAAGAAAAGGAATAGGGACGAAACTTGTAGATTGTGTATTACAATTTGCAGAAGAAGAACGGTGCGGGTGGGTTTGGCTCATAACAACAAATGATAATATGAATGCGTTACGTTTTTACCAAAAACGTAATTTTATGATGACTAATTTATATGTGAATGCAGTGGAAGAGGCACGAAAAATAAAGAAAGAAATTCCGCGTATCGGATATGATAACATCCCAATTTTACATGAAATACAGTTGGAGTATCGTTTAATAAATTGATGTAACAATTTTCAGAAATATAAGTTATTAACCTTGACGAATATTGTAATTTAGGTTACCGTAAAATTGTAATCTATTACCATATTAAGGGGTGACGATGTGGCAACTATACGTGATGTTGCAAAATTGGCAGGTGTTTCAGTCGCAACCGTTTCACGAGTTATTAATGAAAAAGGATACGTTCATGAGGACACAGTAAAACAAGTAAAGGAAGCAATTGAGGAATTACGTTATAGGCCAAATAATGCAGCAAAGCCATTATTTAAAGAGAATTCAACGATAATTGCATTACTTGTAGATAATCTATATGACCTATCAAACATCACTTTGCTACATTGTATTGAGGAAATAGCATATAAAGAAGGATATCAAATCATTGTTTGTAATATAGAGAATAAAGATAGATACATATATATGTTGAAGGAAAATAACGTTGCAGGTGTTATTTTAACAAGATCCGTTTTTAAAAGTATAGGAGAAATTCCACTTCCGTTTGTTGTGATTGATGAAAAAAAATCCCATGCAAATTATTATGAAAGTGGACAAAGAACGGTTTCTTTATTAAAAGAAAAAGGCTGTCAATTTCTTGCTTATTTCGATGAGGGAGAAGATAGTGAAGAAATGGAAGAGCGCATATCAGGATTTTTAGACGCTGTTTGGGAGGAAGGGATCTCTTATCGAGAAGTATGTGTACAAGGGTATACGAATAAACAGTTTATTACATTCTTACAAACTTACCCGTATATAGATGGAATTGTAACTTCAAGTGAAAAGGTTACTTTTGAGTTAATTCAAGCAGCGAAAAATTTCAATATCCGTATACCGGATAAGTTGAAAATTATTGGACCGAACGGGAGCATAGACAGTGAATGGATAGGCTCGTCACTCATGAAAATTGAAAGTTGCGCCGAAGAAAATGGGAAAATAGCTTTACAACAATTAAAAGAAAAAATAAAAAAGTAAAAGGTGCGTATAAAACGCACCTTTTATAATGTAATTGCGGCAATAAAGCCGAATATAAGTAACGGTATATTATAATGCAGAAAAGTTGGTACACATGTATCCCATATATGATGGTGTTGACCATCAGCATTTAAACCGGATGTTGGCCCAAGTGTACTATCTGATGCTGGAGATCCCGCATCGCCTAGCGCTCCAGCTGTACCGATAATTGCAATTGTGGCCATTGGACTAAATCCAAGCTGCATGCAAAGAGGCACAAAAATTGTTGTTAAAATAGGGATGGTTGAAAAGGATGAACCAATTCCCATCGTAACGAGAAGTCCAATCACAAGCATAAGAAATGCAGCGAGTGGTTTGTTATTTCCAATTATATGTGCACTCGTTTGCACAAGAGATTCAACATGTCCTGTTTTTCGAAGAACAGCGCCAAATCCAGCGGCAGCGATCATAACAAAACCGATAAAGGACATCATGCGCATTCCGCTTGTTAATATCGCATCTGCTTCTTTAAGAGGTAGACTACCACTTACTGATAAGACGATAATCCCCGCTAAAGCACCGAAAATCATTGATTCTGTTGCTAATTGAACAGTTAATGTGGCTATGATAGATAACAATCCGAAAGTAATGCTACGTTTTGTATAGGGAACGATTTCATTTGCAGTAGTATGAACTTGTTCTGTTTCATACGTACGAGGTTTCCGGTACGTAATGAATACCGCTACACATAATCCAATAATCATACCGATTGCTGGAATAGTCATTGCTTTTGGAATAAGTGCGACATCAAATGTAAGACCACTTTGCGCAGCATTTGTTTGCAATACGTCATGATAAATTTTTCCGAACCCTGCTGGAATCCACATATAAGGAGTAATCAATCCGAATGTAATAATACATGTAACAAGTCGGCGATCCACTTTCAGCTCATTTAATACTTTTAAAAGTGCTGGAATTAAGATAGGGATGAAAGCGATATGAACAGGAATCACATTTTGTGAGAAACAAGCCATCGTTAAAATGATGAATAAAATAAGTATTTTAGAATAAACTTGTTTTTTCGTGTCTTGTTCATTGCCAATCCATTTTAGTGCAGTTTGAATCATGGCATCTGGAAGTCCTGTTTTGGAAAGGGAAATAGCGAAACCGCCAAGCATTGCATAACTTAAAGCGATTGGAGCACTGTTTCCAAGTCCAGTTGTAAAAGTATTAATAGTTTCTGAAATACCGAGTCCACCGATAATTCCGCCTGTTAAAGCTCCAACAATGATGGCGACAATGACCTGGACACGTAACAAACTAAGCAATAGCATAACTGCTACTGCGACGAGTACAGCATTCATAATAAATGTAATCTCCCTAAAATTTTATTGTGCTAAGGCAAGTAAATATGAAGCACTTTGCTATATTTATACATAGTTGCGACATATTATTATAAATTGTTTTCTATGAAATGTAAAAGAGCCTTTTGTTACTAATGTTGAAAAGCTAGCTCTTGTTTAATTGATTGTAAAGAATTGGCGAATAATTCTGGTTCTTCTAAATCAGGAGAATGTGCTGAATTTGGGAACCAAATCATTTTTTTTATGGGGGCTTCTATCACATCACAATATTCCTGAACGAGAGCATAAGGAGTTTGATAATCATAGCGACCAGAAAAAAAATAAACCGGAATAGATAAGCTTGAAATAGAAGAAAAGAAATCGATTGTCAACATTTCTTCCCATAAAACGCCAGATTTTAAATTTCCTGCGAGAAACTTGAACCAATCTAATAGCGTATATTCAGGGGAAAAGAAGCCTTTTCGTATGAAAGAAAAGGAAGATCCGTTTTGGATTGCTCCACCGAATGTGCCAAGCCACTTTCTTTGAATAATAAGGCGTCTCGTATCTAAAAATGGTGGTTTGCCTAATTTTAAAAGGGACGCTAATGCTTTTTTATGATCATGTTTTTTTGCAGAACGAATTAAATGCTGATATAGCAATTCTTCGTTTTGTTTCATATGTACAATCTGCCCAATACCGATGTAAGCCTCGATATACTGTGGATATTGATGTGCTATGTTAAGCCCAATAATGCTTCCCCAAGAATGACCAGCGAGAAATAGTTTCTGTTTATTGAACTTTTTAAGTACATATTGAATCACTTCTTTTGCATCGGAAACGAATTGTTCGATTGTAAAATTTGCTCCGAAATCTTTCATTGAAAAGGATTTACCTGCCCCGCGCTGATCCCAATTAATAACGATGAAGTGTTTCTCCAATTCTTTTTGAAAATGACGAATAAATCCAATTTGTGCCATGCCAGGTCCGCCATGACAGCATAATAAAATTGGCTGCTCTATGTTTTGCCCGCGCATAAGGAGAGTTTGTTTTCGATTATGAATCATAACGCTTTCCATTGTAGCAATACTATTAGGAATGAGTTGTTTATTTTCATTATAAAACTGTGGGGTATAGCTACGAAAAAGCATATGGAAAACCTCCTTTTCTGAAATCGCATGAATCGCACAGGCTATTCGTTTTGCATATACTGTTAGAAAATCATTGTAACATACCATACTAGTGTCATTTCAACACGGGAGGAGGGAAATTGTGACGATTGGAGAAATTATAGATTGCTTAAATAGACGTGAATCCATCGCTATTATAGCAAAACGTCTTGAAATAAGCCCATATACATTATCAAAGAAATTAAGATTGATTGGATACGAATATGATGGAGAACAGAAGAAACGTATTTTTGTAGGAGATGGAGAAGAACCGCGTCACTTACAACTCCAAGAAGCGACAGCCCTTCAATATGCGACAACGGATTATCAATTATTAATTTATGAGCAATTACAAAGTATTTATGAGTTATTAAGAAAGAGAGAAGAAGTAATTGTGCCCATTATGAGTATAAGTACAGAAAAAAAGAAACGTACCTTTTCTATTAATAAAGAAATATTAGCAAAACTAGACGTTATATCAGAAGCGAAAGGAATTCAAAAATCTAAACTTGTAGAAGAGGCGTTACAACAATTTTTACAACAATATGATTTTAACAAAACATCACATTTTGATAACTAAAGAAAAGGATACTATGTTCATTGTAAGAACGAGTATCCTTTTTAGGTTTTACTAATGTTGTGGATTAAGTATAAGTGCGTATCCTTTACGATAAAAATCTGGGTCGCATATTAGGGAAATACTTAATTTATCTTTTGAATTCTTCCATCAATAACTGGCTGAATTGGTTCTTTTAATTGTTTTACATAATCGACTAGCGCTTCAAAGTCGTTTGGACCAGTTTCTGAATTCTTCCCATTTTTAAATGATACGAATCCGTCACCGCCAGAAGCTAAGAAAGCATTCGCAACTACGCTATACGTTTTAGATGGAGATAACTCTTCGCCATTTGTTAAGCGTATATTCGTAACCTTTTCACCGCTTGGTTTATTTGCATTCCACGTATATTGAATACCTGAAATTTGAAGCATTCTTGTTGTTCCTTTTTGCCATTGTTGATTTAAAATGTCGCGAATATCTTGACCTGTTAAATCTACTTTAATCAATTGGTTTCCAAAAGGCTGAATGCCATATAATTCGCCCCAAGTAATATCGCCAGCATCTAAGTCATTACGAATGCCACCAGGATTCATAAGTGCGATTTGAGCTTGCATCGTTTGACGCTGTGCGTCGGCAATTACATTCCCAAGAGTAGATTCACCAGCATCATTTTGTTTACGGTCGATAGGTGCTGTAGATTTTCCTACAACTTCATTTACAAGTGGTGCGATTGTTTCTTTATATTGATCTATTTTTTGTTTTACTTGTTTATCAGGTTCTACACCTTCATGATATGTTGTAATCACTTCAGCTTTTTTCTTTACAATATCTTTTGTTTTACGATCAATTGTTACATCTACGTCTGAGAAAGCTGTTCCATAAGAGTTCGCTTGGACGACTAGTTTATTATTTACAGTACCATTTACATACGTGTGACTATGTCCACCGAAAATAACATCAACTTCCGAGTCTGTTTCATTTGCAATTCGAGTAAGGTCTCCATTTGTCACGCCAGACTCATCAGTTGTTCCGCCGACATGGGCAAGGACGACGATGGATTTAACACCGAGACGCTTTAATTGTTGCGTTGATTTATTAATTGCTTCTACTTCGTCAGTGATCTGTACATTTTTAAGCATAGTAGGCATCACGACATTTGGCGTATCAGTTGTAACAACGCCAATGAATCCTACAGGAACACCATCTACCATTTTTACAGTAAATGGTGGTAAAAATAAGCGACCAGTTGATTTGTTATAGAAGTTAGCAGCGACATAAGGGAAGTTAGCACCTTTGAAATTACCTGTTTTCTCGTGATATCCACCGTAAATGAGGCGTTTCATTTCATCGATACCTTCATCAAATTCATGGTTTCCGATTGTACCAACATCGAATTTTAAGTCATTTAAAAATTCAATTGTTGGTTCATCTTGTAACAACGCTGAAACTGGTGGACTAGCTCCGACAATATCGCCAGCATGTACGAGAAGTGTATTAGGGTTTTGTTTTTTACGTTCTTTTAAATAAGTAGCTAAGTACTCAGCGCCACCAGCTTCTTTGTTATTAATTTTTTTAACAGTATCTAGTTGTCCATGGAAATCATTAATACCAAGCATTTGTACGTCTACGTAGCGGTTTTGTTCAGTTGGAGTCTGGGATGGGAGAGCGGCAAATACGCTTGAAAAAGTAATGGTGCTTAAAACGGCAACAGCAGGAATGATTTTTTTCCACATAATTTAATTCTCCTTTTTTATAATCTGACATCATACGACATAATTTTAATAGATTCATAGGATTATATCTATATAAAAATTTAGTTTTTTCGAAAAATTAACATATTTACAAAAGGTGAATAATAGAGTAACGAACCTTTTTTATTGTCGAGTTCATGGTGTATCTACTATAATGGAGAAAAAAGTAAAAGGTGAGTAGCATGAAGAAAAAGAAACAAAGACAAATGCAAAGACAATCGCAAGTGAATAATCCAGAGAAAGAGTTGCTTACATTAGGCGATCAATTAAATGATTCACTCATGCAGCAATTAAAGAATAAGAAGAAAGAATTGCAAGTGAGAGAAGAAGAAAAAGAGGCAGCTGAACTGGAAAGAAAGCGCCGAGAACAAAAAGAACGTGAAAAAAATAAATCATTTGAAGAACTGTTAAGTGAAAGTAGCCTTACTTGGAAAGACTTTAAATAATATAAAAAATGATCAGTGCATACCGCTGATCATTTTTTTGACGAGCTTGTAAGAAAAGGGGAGTTTTAATGAGAAAAATTGTAGTCGTTCCGCATGAAAATCATTGGAATGAAAAATTTCAAATAGAGGCCGAACGATTAAAATCGGCGATGCCAGAAATGGTGAAAGTCCATCATATTGGAAGTACATCAGTGCCAGGACTGGCAGCTAAACCAATTATAGATATGATTATGGAAGTAGAGTGTATCGACAGAGTAGATCATTGGAATGAACGTTTTGAAGAGCTTGGTTATATCGTAAAAGGGGAAAATGGTATTTCAAGACGTCGTTATTTTATTCATGGAACTGAGGAAAAACGCTCGTATCACTTACACGTTTTTGAAAAAGGAAATCCTGAGATAGTAAGGCATTTAGCGTTTCGTGATTATATGATGGCTCATTGTGAAGAAGCAGAGGCATATGCAACCTTAAAGAAAGAATTAGCCGAAAAATATACATATGATGGCACGTTATATACGGAAGGAAAAAATGAGTTTGTGCGTAGTGTTGATGAAAAAGCGAAAGAATGGAGAGAAGGAAATATGAATAATTGAGTTTACGTTTTAGTGTATAAAATTATTATGTAAACTGTACATATGTTTTGACTTTTTGGTTGAATCTTGTTGAAATAAAGTGGTGGCTTATAAAAAATGTAAGAATGAAAGGGAGACGACTGTGCACATTCCAACAACTACACTTCATAATGGCGTAAAAATGCCGATGATTGGTCTAGGCGTTTATAAAGCGAAAGAAGGCGATGAAGTAAAACAAGCAGTAAAAACAGCGTTAGAAGTTGGATATCGTTCGATTGATACAGCAACTGTATATGAAAATGAAAGCGGTGTCGGAGAAGCGGTTCGTGAATCAGGGATTCCGAGAGAAGACATATTTATTACAACAAAAGTTTGGAACGACGATCAAGGATACGAGGAAACACTTGAGGCGTTTGAAAAAAGCTTAAAGAAATTACAAATGGACTATGTAGATTTATATTTAATACATTGGCCAATAAGAGGGAAGTATGTCGATACGTACCGAGCGCTAGAAAAACTGTATGAAGAAGGTAAAGTGCGCGCGATTGGTGTTTCAAATTTTCATAAACATCATTTAGAACTGTTATTACCAAATTGTAAAGTGAAGCCGATGGTCAACCAAGTGGAACTTCATCCGATGTTAGCGCAATTTGAATTGCGTAATTTCTGTCAAGGTGAGCAAATTCAAATGGAAGCATGGAGCCCATTAATGAGAGGCGGGGAAGTATTCGAGAACCCGATTATTCAGGCCATTGCTACGAAATATGAAAAAACACCTGCGCAAGTTATATTAAGATGGGATATTCAGAGCGGGGTAGTGACGATTCCTAAATCTGTTACACCATCTCGCATTAAGGAGAATTTTTCTATCTTTGATTTTTCACTAACAGAAGAAGAGATGACTCAAATTAATACGTTAAATCGTAATTTACATGTAGGAACGAATCCGGATAAATATGATACGCTATAAAAAGACGCTACCAGTATGGTAGCGTCTTTTTAACGATGTAAAGCGTAAGTATCACATTTAGCAATTTGCTGAAGTTGTATATATTGAGCTGTTGTTAACTGTGTTTGTTTACTAGCCTGGGCATTTTCTTTCAATTGTTGGATAGAGCTTGCACCAGGTATAACAGCTGCAACAGTTTCGTTATGTAAGCAATATTGAATAGCTGTTCCTGTTAAAGAGCTTTCTCCGATTATTTCTTTTACATTCGCAAGTGTCGCATATAATTCATCGTAAGAATAAGAAAGATAATTCTTTTCTTTTACTCTTTCTATCTTTCTTGCATTATTATCAGTTAAAATTCCTTTTGCAAGTGGCCCACGAGCAATAATGCTAATTTGATGTTCACTTAGAAGTGGGAACCATTCTTCAGGGCGACGATTTAAAAGGCTATATTCCATTAGCACACTAACGATATTGGAACGTTTAGCATATTCACGGATAACATTTGGACGTATAGAAGAAATACCGTAATGACGAATAATACCTTCTTTTTTTAATTCTTCAAAGGCTTCAATTGTTTCATCTATTGGATCTTCAATCGTCCCGCCGTGAAGTTGATAAAGATCAATATAATCAGTTTGAAGTCTACGTAAACTTTCTTTCACTTCAGCCTTTATGTAATTTTTAGAAGGATCCCAAGACCACCCGTTTTTTTCTTCTGTCCATCGATTTCCAACTTTTGTTGTAAGAACAATTTGGTCTCGTTTCCCTTTTAAGGCTTTTCCAACAAATTCTTCGTTTAATCCATAATCATATAAATCCGCTGTATCAAAAAAATTGATTCCTAAATCGATTGCTTCATCGATAATACGCATAGCTTCTGTTTCAGATGTACCGAGAGACATACAGCCAAGTCCCATTTCTGTCACAAACAAATCTGAGTTTCCTAATTGACGTTTTTTCATAGGTCAACCTCCTTACCTTTATTGTACGCAAGGGAAAAGAGGTTGACAAACGTTTACTTTTTATTTGCTGTAATCCACTCTTGTACAGTTGTATACTCTTTTCCATATTGTTTTAGCTTATGGCGAATTTGCCATGCTTTTCCGACTAAAGTGACGCGATTTGGTAAAATATAAACTTTCATTTCTATCACGCTCCTTTCAATGTGGTAAAATGTATGAGGAAAGAATAGGAAATAGAACAGGGAGATGAAGTAGTATGAGTAATCTTGCAGAGAGAACAGTAAAAACTGAACCGATTTTTGATGGTAGAGTTATAAAAGTTCGTGTTGATGATGTAGTATTACCAAATGGAGCAATGAGTAAACGTGAAATTGTAAATCACCCTGGTGCAGTTGCTATTATTGCTATTACTGATGAGGGGAAAATTGTGCTTGTCGAGCAGTATCGTAAAGCGCTTGAAAAGGCGATTATAGAAATTCCGGCCGGCAAGTTAGAACCTGGTGAAAAACCTGAGGTGACAGCAGTTCGTGAATTAGAAGAGGAAACAGGATATGTATGTGAAAATATGGAGCTTATTACTTCTTTCTATACATCTCCAGGATTTGCAGATGAAATTTTATATGTATATAAAGCGACAGGTTTGACGAAAAAAGAAAATAAAGCCGAGTTAGATGAAGATGAATTCGTGGAATTGATGGAAGTATCGTTAGAAGAAGCGATTATTCTTATGAAAGATCTTCGTATTCATGATGCGAAGACGATGTTTGCAGTACAATATTTACAACTACAAAAATAAACACTCGCCAAAGGCGAGTGTTTTTTAATTGATTTTTGCGTATACTCGTGCATCACGTAAGCTACCATCTGGTGCTATGAAATCATTTTCCATTGTACCTTCTAGAATAAATTCTAAACGTTCTGCTAGGTTACATGCATTTGCATTTGTTGCATCAGTACGAATTTCAATTCTTCTAGCACTTAGCTTATCAAAGGCAAATTGAATGGCACCTTTAATGGCTTCAGTCATATAGCCTTGTTTTGTATAAGCACTATGCAGCCAGAAGTGAAGTGAAAACTTTGGAATATCCCAGTTTTCAGGCTTGAGCGTTATAGCTCCGATGAATGTACCAGATACTTTATCGTATAAGTGAAAATCAAGTGTTTCACGAAGTAAAAACTGCCCGTGAGCGTTACGAACGATTTCTTCAGCACTTTCTTCTGTTTCAGCGTTAATTGGCATCCACGGTACTAAGTCTTCTAGAGAAGCTTGGATTGCTTCATACACTTCTGCACCATCACCTGGAAATGGCTTACGAACTTGTAAGCGTTCAGTTTGAAATAATGTTGGAAAATCTAATAATAATGGTTTCAAGAGAAATCCCTCCTATTCTCTACTTTTTAGTTTAGCAAAGTAGAGCGGAATTTCAATGTTAATTCGTCATACTTTTTTCTTTCTTTCATACATTTTTAATAAGAGTGTGAACGGAGGGAAGAAAAATGTGGAGAAAAACTTGGCAAGACCGTGTAATGTCTCACATACAGGAAAACTCTTCATTATATATATTTAACGCTGTTTTATTATTGATGGGAGTAATATTTGGGGCCATTCTTGTAAATAGTTTACAATTAAATCAAAAACAAGATTTATCATTTTATTTACAACGTTTTTTTGGACAAGTTTCTAAAGGAGAATTTGCTGTTGCGAGCGAAATGTTTCGAGAAAGTTACTTTTCGCAATTAAAATACATTGGATTTATTTGGATTTTGGGGATTTCAATTATTGGATTGCCACTTATTTTTATTTTATTATTTGTAAAAGGAGTAGTTGTCGGATTTACAGTAGGTTTTTTAGTAAGTCAGCATGGATGGAATGGATTATTATTAGCATTCGTTTCTGTATTGCCACAAAATCTCATTATTATTCCAGTATTTCTCGTTATGACAACAATTGCCGCAAGCTTTTCCTTACGCATGATTAGACATCAATTTATTCGGAAAATAACCGAACCGCTATTACCATTATTAATTCGTTATACATGCTTCTTTCTTGTAATCGGAGTAGTGTTAGCTCTTGCTTCTAGTGTAGAAGCTTATGCATCACCAGTTTTAATGAAAGAAGTCGTTGAGGCTATTAATAAACAATAAATATTTTCTGAGAATAATTATCAATTTGTTTTTATTGTTTTTCTTTTGACAGAAGCCCTTCTTCTGATATAATGGTGTAAGAGTGGCGAGGAGGGAGTAGTACCGAATGGAAGAAAGAATTGAACGAATTAAGAAGCAATTACATGCAGCGAGCTACAAATTAACACCGCAACGTGAAGCAACAGTTCGTGTGCTGCTAGAAAATGAAGAAGATCATTTAAGCGCAGAAGATGTTTACCTCCTTGTAAAAGAAAAGTCGCCAGAGATCGGATTAGCAACCGTCTATCGAACTTTAGAACTATTATCTGAGTTAAAAGTTGTCGATAAGATTAACTTCGGAGACGGTGTTTCACGCTATGACTTACGCCAAGAAGGTGCGCAGCGTTTCCACCATCATTTGATTTGTACACAATGTGGTGCTGTACAAGAAATACAAGAAGATTTACTTGGTGAAGTGGAAAGGAAAGTAGAACATGACTGGAGCTTTAAGGTGAAGGATCATCGTTTAACATTCCATGGGATTTGTAAAAATTGTCAAGAAAATGAAACGGATGAAAAATAACCTTTTCCTATTTAACTAGGAAGAGGTTTTTTATTTGAATAAGGTATAAATTGGTGAAAGCTTGGCATATGTTGTAATAACTTATATTTTGGAGGAATTTACAATGCGCCGAGCTTTAAAATTAACTTTTGATGGGATAAAAGTATTTTTATTATTTACAAGTTGTACGATTTTGTTTTATTTCGCTATACTATGGATAAATGAAGAATATGAAAGCTATCATCGTTATGAAAAGCCAAAAGAAGAGACTGTAGAAAAAGTATCAGGGAATGAAGAGCCGGCAAAGGATGCTTTCGTAAATAGAATGATGTTTTTCTATGAAAATGGGGAGTAGTGTAGATTGGAAGATCAATTAAAAGATTTTATTCATTATATGGTTGTCGAAAAAGGGCTAGCGAAAAATACAGTAGTATCTTATGAACGTGATTTAAAAAGTTATGTAAAGTATTTGCAAAATGTAGAACAGGCGAAAAGCTTTCATGAAGTAACACGCTTGCACATTGTTAATTTTCTGCAGCACTTAAAAGAAAACGGAAAATCTTCGAAAACATTAGCACGTCATATTGCATCGATTCGTTCGTTTCACCAATTTTTACTTCGTGAACGGGCGGTAGAGCACGACCCATCCGTACATATTGAAACGCCGCAAGGAGAACGGAAATTACCGAAAGTACTATCAATCGATGAAGTAGAGGCGTTACTTCAGACACCAAAAATGACGAGTGCTTTTGGGGTTCGTGACAAAGCGATGCTAGAGTTATTGTATGCAACAGGACTTCGTGTTTCGGAATTAATTGCCTTAAATTTAGAAGATGTACATTTAACGATGGGATTTGTTCGTTGCATAGGGAAAGGGAATAAAGAAAGAATTATTCCACTAGGAAGTTTAGCGACGGAAGCGATTCAAAAGTATATTGAAAAGGGAAGAAGAGAATTGATGGGTAAAAAAGTAGTAGATGCACTCTTTTTAAACCATCATGGGAATCGATTATCAAGACAAGGATTTTGGAAAATTTTAAAACGATTGGCGAAAGAAGCAAATATTGAAAAAGAGCTTACACCGCATACGTTGCGCCATTCTTTTGCTACGCATTTATTAGAAAATGGAGCAGACTTGCGTGCTGTGCAAGAAATGCTTGGACATGCAGATATTTCAACGACGCAAATTTATACGCATGTTTCAAAAGCTAGATTAAAAGATGTATATAAACAGTTTCATCCGAGAGCATAGTTACTATGCTCTTTTTTCATAGATTCAAAAGGCTACAGTACTTCACAAAAACTTCACAAACATTTCGTACATTGTTTTCAGCAGAAGACTAGAATATTACAATGTATTTCCTCTATACTAAATAAGGTATGAAGGAGGAAATGATGATGAAAAAACTTATTATGACTTTATTTATCGCGATGCTAGCATTGGCTGGCTGTAATACAAACAAAGAAGAACCGAAAAAAGAACAGAAACTAGAAGCTGTAAAAGTAGCAGTTCAAACAAACCCGAAAGACATTAAACCTGGTGAAAAAACAGAAGTACAAGCACTTGTTACACAAGGAAAAGAAAAAGTAACAGATGCTGATGATGTAAAGTTTGAAATTTGGAAAGCTGGCGACGAAAAGCACGAGATGTTAGATGGTAAGCATAAAGGAAAAGGTGTTTATGCAGTAGAGAAAACGTTCGAGACGGATGGAGTATACCATATTATCGCTCACACAAATGCACGTGAAATGCATGTTATGCCAGAAGTAAAAGTGGCTGTAGGAAATGCGAAAGTAGAAGATGCGAAAAAAGAAAATAGTCATCACGGTGCAGGGCATGGCAATCATAAAAGCGATACAATGATCCATCTTATGGCTGGTGATATAAAAGCAAATGCTGAATCGACTATGAAAGTTCATTTAAAACAAAAAGAAGAAGCGTTAACTGGTGCTGAAGTACAACTTGAGATTTGGAAAGATGGTGTTGAAAAACACGAATTTATTCCAGCGAAAGAAGGAAATAAAGGAGAGTATGAAACGAAACATACTTTCAAAGAAAATGGTTCTTACAAAGTGAAAGTTCATGTTAAAAAAGGCGAACTACATGAACATAAAGAAGAAACAGTAGAAGTAAAATAAAAAGCAGCTCTTTAGAGCTGCTTTTTATTTTTATTCCGTAAACGTCCAATTGATGAGGGCTTATAATCAGTGGAGAAGAACTAAACTCCTACTAATCAAAGTTTCACTTTATATGAAGAAATAAATCATAAAATAATTAGCACTTATTTGCATAATGGATTACAATAGAAGTGTGAAGAAAATGAGAAATTCTACGAAAATGTATTAAAAAGAAAGCGTAAACATGTTATGATATCTGTATCAGATGTCTGACATCTGACTTAGAAAAAACTAGAAATGTTTTTGAGTCGTTTCGAAGTAAACGAAATAGGTTAGAGAATCAATTAAAGAAGTACTGTTTGACAATGAGAACGAAAGAGAATTCTTATGGAGAACAGTTTCACTTTATAGCGTTTTGAACATACTACAAGAAGTAGAACTGAACTTATAGGAGGTCGCAGTTATGAATAAATATAAACGTATATTCCTAGTCGTAATGGATTCTGTTGGAATCGGTGAAGCACCAGATGCTGAGCAATTTGGTGATTTAGGATCTGACACAATTGGTCACATTGCTGAACATATGAATGGGTTACAAATGCCTAACATGGTAAAATTAGGTCTTGGTAACATTCGTGAAATGAAAGGTATCTCTAAAGTAGAAAAACCACTTGGATATTATACAAAAATGGAAGAGAAATCTACTGGTAAAGATACAATGACAGGTCACTGGGAAATTATGGGTCTTTACATTGATACACCATTCCAAGTTTTCCCTGAAGGCTTCCCGAAAGAATTACTTGATGAATTAGAAGAAAAAACAGGTCGTAAAATCATCGGTAATAAACCAGCTTCTGGAACTGAGATTCTTGATGAGCTTGGTCAAGAGCAAATGGAAACAGGATCTTTAATCGTTTACACTTCTGCTGATAGCGTATTACAAATCGCAGCACACGAAGAAGTAGTGCCGCTTGATGAGTTATATAAAATTTGTAAAATTGCACGTGAATTAACATTAGATGAGAAATACATGGTAGGTCGCGTTATCGCTCGTCCATTCGTTGGTGAGCCTGGAAACTTTACACGTACACCAAACCGTCATGATTATGCATTAAAACCATTCGGCCGTACGGTAATGAATGAATTAAAAGATAGTGACTACGATGTTATTGCTATCGGTAAAATCTCTGACATATATGATGGTGAAGGTGTAACTGAGTCACTTCGTACGAAGTCTAATATGGATGGAATGGATAAGCTTGTAGATACATTAAATATGGACTTTACAGGTCTTAGCTTCTTGAACTTAGTTGACTTTGATGCATTATTTGGACACCGCCGTGATCCACAAGGGTACGGAGAAGCTCTGCAAGAGTATGATGCTCGTCTTCCAGAAGTATTCGAAAAACTAAAAGAAGATGATTTATTATTAATTACAGCAGACCACGGTAATGATCCAGTTCACCACGGTACTGATCATACACGTGAATATGTACCGTTATTAGCATATAGCCCAAGCATGAAAGATGGCGGACAAGAATTATCAATTCGCCAAACATTTGCTGATATTGGTGCAACGGTAGCAGAAAACTTCGGCGTGAAAATGCCAGAACACGGAACAAGCTTCTTAAACGAGCTAAAGAAATAGGGGGATAAACAAATGAATCGTGAACTTATTACAAAATCAGCTTCATACTTAAAAGAGAAATTTCAAGAAACGCCACAAGTAGGACTAATCCTTGGATCTGGACTAGGTGTATTAGCAAATGAAATCGAGAACGCAGTAACAGTACCTTACAGTGAAATCCCTGAATTCCCAGTATCAACTGTAGAAGGTCATGCAGGTCAACTAGTATTCGGTACACTTCAAGGTGTAACAGTAGTAGCAATGCAAGGACGTTTCCACTTCTATGAAGGATACGACATGCAAAAAGTAACATTCCCAGTTCGTGTTATGAAAGAACTAGGTGTAGAAACAGTTGTTGTAACAAATGCAGCTGGTGGTGTAAATACATCATTTGAGCCAGGCGATCTTATGTTAATTTCAGACCACATTAACTTCATGGGTACAAATCCATTAATCGGACCGAATGATTCTGAAATGGGCGTACGTTTCCCTGATATGTCTACATCATATACGACAGAACTTCGTGAAATGGCGAAACAAGTTGCAGCGGACTTAAATATTAAAGTACAAGAAGGTGTATACGTTGGAATGACAGGTCCTGTATATGAAACACCTGCTGAAATTCGTATGCTTCGTACACTTGGCGGAGATGCAGTTGGTATGTCAACAGTACCTGAAGTAATTGTAGCGCGTCATGCTGGTATGAAAGTACTTGGTATTTCTTGTATTTCAAATATGGCAGCTGGTATTTTAGATCAGCCACTTCATCACGATGAAGTAATCGAAACGACAGAACGTGTTAAAGCTAACTTCTTAGCATTAGTAAAAGCAATCGTAAAACAAATGAAGGGGTGACCTCACAATGAGAATGGTGGACCTAATTGCAAAAAAACGTGACGGACATGCATTAACGACAGAAGAAATTAACTTTATTGTTGAAGGATATACGAATGGTGATATTCCTGATTACCAAGTAAGTTCACTTGCAATGGCAATTTTCTTCCAAGATATGAACGATCAAGAACGTGCTGATTTAACTATGGCAATGGTAAATAGCGGTGATACAATCGACTTATCAGCTATTGAAGGGGTAAAAGTAGATAAGCACTCAACAGGTGGTGTTGGTGATACAACAACACTTGTGTTAGGTCCATTAGTAGCCGCTTTAGGTGTACCGGTTGCAAAAATGTCTGGACGTGGTCTAGGACATACTGGTGGTACAATTGATAAATTAGAAGCAGTTCCAGGATTCCATGTTGAAATCGAAAATGATGAATTCATGCGACTTGTAAATGAAAACAAAATCGCAGTTATTGGTCAAAGTGGAAACTTAACACCTGCGGATAAAAAGTTATATGCACTTCGTGATGTAACGGCAACAGTAAACTCAATTCCACTTATTGCAAGTTCGATTATGAGTAAAAAAATTGCTGCTGGTGCAGATGCAATTGTTCTTGATGTAAAAACTGGAGCAGGTGCATTTATGAAAACAGATGAAGATGCAAAACGTTTAGCAGAAGCAATGGTGCGCATTGGTAATAACGTTGGCCGTAATACGATGGCTGTTATTTCTGATATGAGTCAACCACTTGGTGAGGCGATTGGTAACGCACTTGAAGTACAAGAAGCAATTGATACATTACAAGGTAAAGGACCGAAAGATTTAGAAGAGTTATGTTTAACGCTTGGAAGTCAAATGGTATACCTTGCTGGACAAGCTTCATCTTTAGAAGATGCACGTGAGAAATTAATTGAAGTAATGAACAACGGTAAAGCGCTAGAATCATTTAAAACGTTCTTATCAGCGCAAGGCGGCGATGCTTCTGTTGTTGATGATCCTTCTAAATTACCACAAGCACAATTTAAAATTGAAGTAGAAGCGAAGGAAGACGGTTATGTATCAGAAATCGTTGCAGATGAAATCGGAACAGCAGCAATGCTTTTAGGAGCAGGACGTGCGACGAAGGAATCTGAAATTGATTTAGCAGTTGGCTTAATGCTTCGCAAAAAAGTAGGGGACAGCGTGAAAAAAGGTGAATCCCTTGTTACAATTTACGCAAACCGTGAAAATGTGGAAGATGTAAAAGCAAAAATTTATGAGAACATGAAGATTGCTAACGAACATGTAGATGCACCAACGTTAGTGCACGGCATCGTTACTGAATAATAAAAAAGGGCCAAGGAGTATTTCTCCTTGGCTTTTTTTGCTGTTTTTTGTTTATAATAATAATGGGTGAAATTATGATTAGAATTTGTGCAATAACAAAAACAGATGAAGTATTATATGATGTTTCGCTAGAAGAAACAACGAAAGACCATATTGTATGGTATTGGCTAGATTTATATAAGCCAACGAAAGAAGAGTATACATACATTTTGCAAGATCATTTTAAGTTCCATCCCCTTGCAATTGAAGACTGTATAGAATATGTACAGAGGCCAAAAGTTGATTTTTATGATGGATATAACTTTTTAGTTCTTCATGCATTTGGTGAGGATGGATTAGAACCGCACGAGATCGATTTATTTATTAGTGATCGTTTTATTGTTTCTTTCCACTTTTCTCATAACAATGCAATCGAAAGAGTATGGAAAACACTTGGAGAAAAGAAGCGTATTAAAAATAGTCCTTTACACGTAGCCCATACAATTATCGACCAAATTGTAGATGACTATTTTGCGCCTGTATATTACATTGAGGATCATTTAAATGCAATTGATGATAATTTAACGGGTGAGACAGCAGGAAGTGTATTAGAAGAAGTATTTGATATACGTGCAGATTTATCGAAGCTAAGGCGCACAATCATTCCGATGCGTGATTTATTGTATCGTATTTTAAATTCGACTCGTTTTTACGGTATAAGTGATCATGAGATTTACTTTAAAGATATACATGACCATTTGCTTAAACTAACAGAAATGATTGAGGCAAGCCGCGAGTTAACGGCAGATATTCGGGATAGCTATTTTTCATTAAACTCACATCATATGAATAACATTATGAAAACATTAACTGTATTCTCGACTATTTTCATGCCATTAACATTTATTGCGGGAGTATACGGAATGAACTTTACGCATATGCCAGAGCTTGGTGGACAATATAGTTATTTTATTTGTCTACTTCTAATGGCGCTAATTGGCGGTGGGATGATGGCTTGGTTTTATAAAAAAGGGTGGTTTAAGTAAAAAAACACCGAGGAAAATTCCTCGGTGTTTTTACTTAACCAATAGCATGTAATACAAACATGGCTAAGAATAAGCATGTAACGATATACATAGACGGTGCGACTTCTTTACGCTTTCCAAGAGCAATTTTTAAGATAGGATAAGCAATAAATCCGAACGCAATGCCATCAGCGATACTATATGTGAGCGGGATCATGACGATAATTAAGAACGCTGGAAATCCTTCTGAAAAATCGTTCAGAGGAATTTGTTGAATGCTTGTAATCATCAGGCCGCCAATAATAATTAAGATTGGTGCAATGGCACTATCAGGAATTAGTTTCACAAACGGAAGTGCAAACAGTGATGCGAAGAATAACAACCCTGTAACGATAGACGTCAGACCTGTCTTTCCGCCTGCAGTAATACCTGCAGCACTCTCTACTGTTGATACGGTAGGGCTTGTGCCAAATAGACCACATGTCATTGCTGAAATTGCATTGGCTTGGTAAGCACGTGGGAATTTACGGTCATCTTCTAATAAACCGTGCAGAAGTCCCATGTTCTCAAAAATAAGCACCATGCTTAAGGAGAATGTTGCAATCCAAAACGGTAAGGAAGAAAGTTTGCCAAATGACATAGCTCCAAACACATCGCCGTAATTAGCGAATGAGAATGAACTATTTCCGATTTGACTTGTATCAACAAGACCAAATAGCCATGCAATACCAGTTCCTATTGCAATCGTCCATAAAAAGCTTCCACGTACGTTACGAATAAATAGTACAAGTGCAACGATAAGAGTAAGTAGTGTCGCAAGAACGACAGGGTTACTTAATTTACCCATTGCAACAGCAGTATTTGGATTCGAAACGACTAAACCACCTTTTTGCAATCCGATAAATGCTAAAAATAATCCGATGCCGACAGTAATAGCTTCCTTTAATGACTTTGGAATCGATACTGAAAGCACGCGAGCGATTGGTGTAAACGCAGCAATTGCAAAAATAATACCAGAGATGAAGACAGCTGCTAATGCTTCCTGCCAAGCTAATCCGAGCGTATGCACAGCAGTGTACGTGAAGAATGCATTTACGCCCATACCAGGGACAAGAATAGCAGGTGCATTTGCCCAAAATGCCATGAGCAGACATCCGACAAATGAACTGAAAACAGTTGCTAAAATTCCAGCTTCAAGAGGAATGCCAGCATCCGATAAAATTGATGCATTTACAATCATAATATATACGATTGTGAAAAATGATGTAACTCCGGCTAAAACTTCTTGTTTTGGTGATGTTTCGTGTAAACCTAATTTAAATGTTCTTTCAAGTATTCCTTTCATGTTAAACCTTCTTTTTCATATCCCTCTCCCACCCGTGATATCTCTTTTGTAAGAGCTCACCGTCCTTTATTATATCAGAACATCATGTTTTTACAACAAGGAAAATGATAACGTTTACTTATAAAAGAAATTATTTATAAATACGTAAAAATGGCTCGTATTGTTGAAATGATTTCTAATTCTCCTGATTGAATGGGCGGAGCTGCTTGCGCATGTAAAGTAGCATAGGACGTCACTTCCCGTGGTAATTGGGCGGATTCTTCAACGAATGAGAGTGGAACTGGATTAATGTTTAAATTGTATGTACTCGCAATAGCACGAGCTTTTTCTACCGCTTGTTGCAGAGCTTGAATAAGAGCTTGCTCATAATATTTATTTGGATGAGATATTCGAAAACGTAACCCTTTTGCTAAGTTTGCTCCATTTGAAACGGCTATATCATATACTTCCCCTGCTTTTTGTACATTTAAAACGGTAATTTCATACAAATGTTCCACACGATATCCTTGTAGTAATGCTTTATCATTTACATATTCGTACTGGGGCGTAATCGTATATGAGATGGTTTCTATATTTTTGTCGGCAATACCTAGTTGTTTTAGTGCATCCAATAATTGTTTTGATTGCACTGCATTCTCTTCTTGTGCCTGTTTTACATTTTTATGATCTGTACGAATACCAATCGTTAATATAACAACATTTGGTTTTGCTTTTACAACGCCTTCACCTTGCACCGTAATGGTAGCTTCTTTACCAGTATTAGTTGTACGTACGTTGTGTAAATAAGGATTCATTCCACCTTGCATCTTCCATCACCATCCTTATTTATATGTATATGTGTGAACAAAAAAGAAATTTATATGAAAAAAGTTACATAAATGAGAATGTTGAGGGAAGAAAGCATATACAACATAGGTATTTATAGATTATAATATGTGTAAATATGATAAAAAAGGGACGAGGCTAGTGAACGAAAAAAGAGAAACACTGATTTTAGAGTTATCCGGATCATTCCGAAAGATGATACGTTTATTACAAAATGATATTAATACACGTTTTGCAGAACATATGCCATACAATGAATTTTCTGTATTACGCGCGTTATTTTTAAACAGTCCACAGATGGCTTCGCAAATTGCGAGTGAAGTAAACGTAACCTCTAGTCATATTACAGCTGTTACTGATCGTCTCGTACGAAAAGGGTTTGTAGAAAGAAAACGTTCAAATTCAGACCGTCGTATCGTGTACCTAGAAATTACAGAACACGGAAGAGAAGTAACTGAAAAACTTGAAGCTGTGCGTAAAGAATATTATAAAGAGAAATTTAAAGGTTGGAGCGACCAAGAAATCGAAATGGTGTTAGAGCTATTTGGCCGCGTATTATAATAAATGAGGATAGGAAGCGAAAGCTTTCCTATCCTTTTTCTTTTGAATAAAAACATTTTGAAACTCCAATACTTTAATTAAAAAGAATCGGAGTGAAAACTTATGAAACGTATTTGTACGCTTTTCATTATGATTGGAAGTTTTTTCTGCTTTAATCAATTCGCGGATGCCGCAACGCCTCTTCAAGTCGTTCAGAAAGAATTACAACATATTTCAAATAAGCAACCTGTTTTATATTCAAAACTATGGATTCGCTCTATGCAGAATGCTATTTTATTTCATCATAGTGATAACATTCGGCATGAAGATACGATCAGTAATGTAACAAAGTCTTCTCTTATAAAAGTAAAACAGCTTCCACTTCAGAAAGCATCGCAGTATATCCCGAGATTATCGCAATATATTTCTAAGTTTGAAGCTGAGAATGTGCAAGTGTATTATGTTGCAGCTCGTTATGAAGTGAAAAAAGAAAATCCGCATCAGTTAAATGGAATGAATTATTTTATGCAAGTGTTTATTCAACAAGGGGGAGAATGGAGAATTGCTGAAAGCATAGTCGCTCCAACAGATCAAATCGTGGCAAATGGTGACGGGTTTGGAACGAAGCAAGAAAAAGAGTATGGGAAAAGAAGAGAGAATGTGAAATAACCTCCTCATCAAGAGGAGGTTATTTTATTTGAAATTCCAAGAGACTTTCCATTTTAATATTTTAGGTAGGAAGAAATACGTAATGAAACTAGTTACTAAAAATCCGATGTAGAAACTAGCCAATGAATGAGTACTACTTAATGTTAAACCTCCAACGATTCCAATAGTTAAAATAGCACATAGGATAACTGCTTTTTGTAGTCTCGGGTATAATATGAAGTTACCATTTCGCTCATTGACTGAACGGGCATATAAATATATACCGAGTGGTAATAAAATAATAATATGGGCAATAGGTCCAATCAATGTTTTGGCTGAAGGAATGTATGAAAAATTTGGTTCATCATGACGAACACCTTTAGGATCGGTGTAAGCATTTTGTGGATTGTAATCAAATACAATATTAAATTCTTCTGCTGGGCTAGAAACACGTACCTTTTCCGTCATATTGTTTATTTTAGTATAAATCTTTTCCCCATCCGCGTTTGAATGAACACTAATCACCCCTACGATAAGAGATGGAAGTAAGAATGGAAAAACGATTATGATAGCAGTGATAATTCCCTGGGATACGATATTTCCAGCAAGTGTTCCTATACATAATGCAAGTGTATAAATAGCAATTAGCACAATTAACATATATAGAAAGTACGTATGGAATGGGGAAAAGATTTGATATTTATTATGAAAAGTTAACTTTTTCATAATAGCAAACAGCCCCCAGTTTAAAATGACAACAGCGGTGATATTACAGATTCCAAACAACCACTTTGTTATATAGAGGTGTGAACGTTTAAAGGGCATAGACCATAACAAGTCGCTAGAGTTATTTTGCCTTTCCCATCCAATTAAAGTACAGGCTAGAACGATAAGTATACTACCTAACAACATGACAGGTTCTAAAAGTGTTAAATTAAAGTGGTAATGATATATATAGTTCCACGCTTTGTTCATCTTTAAATATTGTTGTTGTTCAATAGAAGCCATATAGTACATATATGATAAAGTATAGAAACTGCTGAGCCACAATAGCCATACAACATATTTACTTTGTTGATACGTTCTTAGCCATAATGCTTTTTGAAACATAGGATTCCTCCTTTAAAAAACTTTATAATTTGTTAGTCGTGATAATATAACATAAGTAATGATTCCAGCTATAAAAAAACTGATATAGTAGCTAGGTAAGAAATTAAATTGATTCATTTTATAGCCACCTAATAGTGCAAAGTAAATGGTTGTCCCCCATATCCATATTTTTAAATGCTTTTGGAAAATAAATATCTTTTGACTGTTTTCATTGGGTGATCGTGAATATAAATATGCGCCGAGTAATAGGTTAACTATTGTATAAAAAATAGGGGCTAACATCGACTTAGCCGAATAATATTGATAAGATGCTGGATCTCTTAAAGTGGTTGGATCTTTTTCTTTCTTTCGTGATGCTGGATCATAGTCGTAAGTGATAGAAAACCGATATATTGGTGCAACTATATTTGTTTTTTGATTGATTTCATAAAGTTGTTGATATAAGTTATTATTTTTAGGAGCTATAGTATCTAAATGTTGTATTGTAAGGGTGTAAGCTAATGACATGAATGTAAGCCCCATTAGTAGCCACGGAATACAAAAAACGACTTGTGAAACGATGCTTCCAGTAAACGTACCGATGCATAATGCAGCCGTATATACTGCAACATAAGAAACAATTGCATAAAGAAAGTATCGATGAAACGGACTAAATGATTGATACTCAAAATGAATGGTTGTTCTATAAATAACGTACATAAGAATCCAGTTTACAAGGAGAGACCCTATAATCCAGAATGAACCAAAAGCCCATTTAGAAAAGAAAATATCTTTTCTTGTAAATGGCATTGCCATTAGGGTATTAGACTGTTTATTACGCTCCCATCCTATAAATAGACAAGCTAAGCAAATAATAAGAAAAGTTAGCCAAACATTATTACCTGTCTTTGACCAAAATTCATAATAGTAATAGAACGTTCCCTTTTCTTGCAATCTATAATAATTAGAAAGTTGTAGCTCGGCTGCTTTATAGTAGCCAAAAGATAACAAGTAAAGCGAACTAAAGAAGAATAGTAACACAGCATATTTCCCGCGTTTCCAATTCCACATCCACAACGCCTTATGAAACATACCCATCCTCCTCCAGTGTCGTAACGAAGACATCCTCAAGTGACATTGTTAATTCTTCAATGAGTATAGATTGCTCTTTATAAAACTTCTCTAGTGTTGTAGCTACATTTCCCTCGATTAAGATTGTATATACTTTTCCTGTTTGGTTTAATATTTTAATATTGCTTAAGTTTTCTAGTTTTTGGGGTAATGAACGTTCGTAAGCTACTTGTATTTTTGCAAATCGTGATTTTGCATCGTCTAGTGATGTAATAGAAGATATAGTATGCCCTTTTAATATAATGATTGTATCTGCAATTTGTTCTACTTCATCTAAATGGTGAGTTGAGATGAAAATCGTAATCTCTTTTTCTGCAACTTCTCCAACGAGAAACTGTAAAATCTGTCTTTTCACGATAGGATCAAGTCCGTTTGTCGGTTCATCTAAAATGATATATTCTGCTTTTGTAGAAACAGCTAAAATAATCGCAAGTAGTGCTTTCATTCCTTTTGAATAACTACGAATTCGTTTGTTTGGTAAGTTAAAACGTTCTAACAGTTCATAGAAATAGGCTTCATCAAATGCTGTGTAAACAGCTTTATAAAACTTTACAATTTCTTTTACTGTATATCCGTTCAGTATGTTAGTAGAATCCGGGACATATACGATTTTTTGTTTTGTGCCAGGATTCTTATGAATGTCAGTATCCTCATATGTAACAGTTCCTACATCAGGGTCTAAAATGCCGACCATCGTTCGTAATAAAGTTGTTTTCCCTGCGCCGTTTCTTCCAAGTAATCCGATGATACTTCCTCTTTGTAATGTGAAAGAAACATCATCTAAAATCGTTTGATTATCAATCGTTTTCTTCAAGTTTGTTACTTTCAACATCTGCATTTCCTCCAATCTCTTTATAGTATGAATCTATCCAATCATGAATTTTATCTTTCGTAACACCAAGATAAGAGGCTTCTAATAGTAATTGATGAAATTGCTTTTCAACCATAGCGATTTTCCTTTCGTCTAATGTTGGGGTAATCGATTGGGATACAAATGTTCCTTTTCCTCGTAATGTTTCAATAATCCCTTGTCGCTCTAACTCTTGATACGCTTTACTCACTGTATTTGGATTGATAACGAGTAAAGAAGCGAGTTCGCGTACAGAAGGAAGCTTGTCACTTGGAGCTAACATGTTTTTTAATACGAGTTCTTTTATATTCTGAACAATTTGTTCCCATATCGGAGTGTTGCTTCTTGGATCAAGTTGAATATGCAAGAGCAATGTCTCCTTTCTAGCATGTATTAGGTGTACTACTTCATGTAATACACTTAATACAATATAGGCGATGAATATATTTGTCAACCGAAAATATTAGAAAAATATGGTATTAAAAAATAATAAATTGGAAAAAATAGGTCTGATATAGAATGGAGGGTTAGTCATGAAGCGAGTTTTTGGAATACTTGTTTGTTTCATGTTATTGCTTTCTGGTACTTCAGTTAGTTTTGCACAATCTGAGAAGACGAAGCAGGAGAAAACAGAAGAAACAACGCCTAAGTTAGCAGAACAAGCATCATCAGCAATTGTAATTGAACAAGATACAGGTAAAGTTTTGTTTGATAAAAATCCAAATGAGAAGTTACCACCTGCTAGTATGACGAAGATTATGACAATGCTATTAATTATGGAACAAGTTGAAAAAGGAAAACTAAAACTGACCGATAAAGTTAGAGCGAGTGAACATGCAGCTTCAATGGGTGGATCACAAATCTTTTTAGAGCCTGGAGAAGAGATGACTGTAAATGAAATGCTAAAAGGTATTGCTATTGCATCTGGAAATGATGCATCTGTTGCAGTAGCGGAGCATATCGCTGGTTCAGAAGAAGGTTTTGTAAATATGATGAACAAAAAAGCAAAAGATTTAGGATTGAAAAACACTCATTTTCAAAACCCAACAGGTCTTCCGGCTAAAGACCATTATTCCACAGCAAATGATATGGCTATAATGGCAAAAGAATTGATGAAGTACCCACTTATTCGCAAATATACAGGTAAATACGAAGACTATTTACGTGAAGATACGGATAAGAAGTTTTGGCTCGTGAATACGAATAAGTTAGTACGTTTTTATCCTGGAGTAGATGGTGTGAAAACGGGCTTTACGACAGAAGCAAAATATTGTTTAACAGCATCGGCTGAAAAAAATGGCATGCGTGTTATTTCAGTTGTTATGGGAGCACCTACATCGAAAGAACGGAATAATCAAGTAACAAAGCTTCTTGACTATGCATTTGGACAATATATGACAAAGAAATTGTATACACGTGGCGAAAAAATTAAGACTGTACAAGTAGGAAAAGGGAAAAAAGAAAAAGTAGATTTAGTTGCGTCAGACAATGTGTCTCTTCTTATGAAGAAGGGCGAAAATATGGACAAAGTAAAGCAAGAAGTAATTGCTGAAAAGAAAGTGAAAGCGCCGATTAAAAAAGGTGACGCGCTTGGTACACTTGTTATAAAAAAAGATAAAGATGTTTTATTAAAACAAACAATTGTAGCAAAAGAAGATGTTGCTGCAGCGAGCTGGTGGGAGTTATTTAAAAGAAGTTTTGGGATGTTTTCAACATCAAAATAGCGGCAAACATTTTGCCGCTTTTCTATTCGTATGAAAGTAAATAATTGCCGAATGTTTTCACTTTATGGCGAAATAGTTCTTCTTTTGTCAGCAGGAAGGATTCTTATGTTGTATCACGAAAATCTTTATGTATGTAAATGAGTAAAGTTTGAGCATAAGGAGGAAATCGTGTGAGTCTTTCCATGCAATTAGAAGTAAAGCGTGACGTCCTATGTGTGAGACTAGCGGGTGAATTAGATCATCATACTGCTGAAGAGTTGCGAACGAAAGTAACAGATATGATTGAGACACATGGTGTTCATCATATTGTTTTGAGCCTAGAGAACTTATCGTTTATGGATAGTTCTGGTTTAGGTGTTATATTAGGCCGATATAAGCATGTAAAGGGATTAGGTGGAGAAATGGTTGTTTGTGCAATTTCACCGCCTGTTAAGCGTTTATTTGAAATGTCGGGCTTATTTAAAATTGTTCGCTTAGAAGAAAGTGAAGCGCATGCGCTCGCGACGTTGGGGGTGGCATAAATGAGAAATGAAATGAACCTTCAATTTTCAGCATTAAGTCAAAATGAATCATTCGCTCGCGTTACAGTAGCTGCTTTCATTGCGCAACTAGATCCAACGATGGAAGAACTTACGGAGATTAAAACAGTTGTGTCAGAAGCAGTTACGAACGCAATTATTCATGGATACGATGGAAATGCAGAAGGTGTTGTTTATATTTCTGTAATTTTGGAAGAAGCAATGGTGAAACTCACGATTCGAGATGAAGGGATTGGCATCTTTGATTTAGATGAAGCGAGACAACCCCTTTTTACAACTAAACCTGAATTAGAGCGTTCCGGAATGGGATTTACTATCATGGAAAATTTTATGGATGAAGTAGAAGTTATTTCAAACGAATCTTTCGGGACAACAATCCATTTGACAAAATACTTATCAAATAGTAACGCTCTATGCAATTAAGGAGAATAGCCTATGGACATAGAGGTCAAAAATGAGAAGAAGAAACCTCAGTTAAAGGACCACGAGCTAAAAGCGTTAATTCAACAAAGTCAAGATGGAAATCAACAAGCGAGAGATACAATCGTTCAAAGTAATATGCGTCTCGTATGGTCGGTTGTGCAGCGTTTTCTTAATCGAGGATACGAACCAGACGATTTATTTCAAATTGGATGTATTGGGCTCTTAAAATCGGTAGATAAATTTGATTTATCTTTCGACGTGAAATTTTCAACATATGCAGTTCCAATGATTATTGGAGAAATACAACGATTTTTACGTGATGATGGATCAGTGAAAGTAAGTAGATCTTTAAAAGAAACAGGAAATAAAATTCGAAAGATGAGAGACGAGCTTTCGAAAGAATTCGGAAGGGCACCAACGATTAACGAAGTAGCCGAAGCGTTAGAACTAACGCCAGAAGAAGTGGTTCTGGCGCAAGAAGCGAGTCGTGCTCCTTCATCCATACATGAAACGGTGTATGAAAACGATGGAGATCCAATCACTATTTTAGATCAAATTGCTGATCAATCTGAAACGAAATGGTTTGATAAAATTGCTTTAAAAGAAGCAATTAGAGAATTAGATGATCGAGAACGTTTAATTGTATATTTACGCTACTATAAAGACCAAACCCAATCAGAAGTAGCGGAGCGCATAGGTATTTCGCAAGTACAAGTTTCAAGACTTGAAAAGAAAATATTAAAACAGATGAAAGATCGAATAGATGAGTAGCTATCTATTCGATTTTTTTATGACTTTAATTTAGTAGGGATTGTAAACTTTCGTAAAAATTAACAGAATTTATTGATAATTTAGTAAATTTAAAATATAATCCGAGTATGAACTTGTCACAAAGGGGGAAGGAAATATGGAAACGAGGCAACAATGGGGAACGAGGGCCGGATTCATTTTCGCAGCGGTCGGCTCTGCCGTTGGATTAGGAAACATATGGCGTTTTCCTTATACAGCGTATGAAAATGGGGGAGGCGCATTCTTTTTACCGTACTTATTCGCATTATTAACGACTGGTATTTCATTATTGGCGTTTGAATTTGCTCTTGGGCATCGTCATCGTGGTTCAGCGCCACTTACATTCTTCCGTATTAGTCCGCGTGCTGAATTTATCGGATGGTGGCAAATGTGTGTAACGTTTATCGTTTCAACATATTATGCAGTAATTATTGCTTGGTCTATTTCCTATACGTACTTTGCAATTACTGGAGCATGGGGGAAAGACACGGAATCATTTTTATTTAAAGAGTATTTGCATGTTGCAGATAAGCCTGGACAGTTTGGAGGGCTCGTACCGGAAGTATTAATTCCATTAGCTTTCGTTTGGATTATCGTGCTCGGTGTAGCATTTAAAGGAGTTAAAAAAGGAATCGAAGTTGTTAATCGTATTTTCATCCCTTTATTAGTTGTTATGTTCCTTATTATCGTAGTTCGTGCAGTGACGATGGAAGGTGCAATGCAAGGGTTGGATGCATTCTTCAAACCAGATTGGAGTCGTATTTTTGATGGGAAAGTATGGCTTGCTGCTTATGGTCAAATTTTCTTTAGCTTATCTTTAGCATTTGGAATTATGATTACGTATTCTAGTTATTTACCGAAAAACTCAGATACAACAAATAATGCCTTTATTACTGGCTTTGCAAACTCAGGATTTGAATTGTTAGCTGGGATTGGGGTCTTTGCAGCTCTTGGATTTATGGCAAATAATATGGGAGTACCAGTTGATAAAGTAGCAAGTGCTGGTGTAGGACTTGCGTTCGTAGTATTCCCGCAAATCATTAATGAGTTACCGATGTCACCGTTATTTGGCGTATTATTTTTCTTATCATTAACGGTTGCTGGAATTACATCCCTCATTTCACTTGCGGAAGTATGTTTTGCTGCCGTATCTGAAAAGTTCAGCTTAAGTCGCCAAAAAACAATTGGAATTATGGGGACGCTTCTCGTACTAGTTTCTCTTGTTTTTGCAACACGTGGCGGGCTTATGTTCCTAGATGTTGTTGATTATTTCGCTAATAACTTCGGATTAATTTCAATTGCATTAGCGGAAGTGGTTACGATAGGGCTCATTCTACGCCGTTTACCAGTTTACCAAAATCATGCAAACTTCGTATCTGATATTAAGTTAGGGACGTTTTGGAGAGTAAGTTTACTCGTTATTACCCCGCTTATGTTAGGGTACATGTTAATTGATGGCACAATCCAAAATATTAAAAAGAACTACGGAGATTATCCAACGGAGTTTGTCGTAACATATGGTTGGTCAATTGCAGCAGCGTTCCTTATCGTTGCATTAATCATTAGTATAAAGAAATGGAATGCACAAATACATTCAGATTCTGCTAAGCTTGAAAAAGAATGGAAAGATCGGGGTGTTTCATAATGAGCGGATCAGCGATTATGATGATGGTGATTGGTATGGTAGTCATTTGGGGAGGACTCGCATTAAGTATTGCAAATTTATTTAAGAAAAAGGCATAAACTAAAAAACATCTGTACCGTTTCGGTACAGATGTTTTTTTATGAAAAAATTGTATTAGAAAAAAATTCAATAACCATACTACAACTACGAGGAAGAGTGAAGAGGTGAATAGAAATTGGAAAAAACAATTTATATTAAAATGCGTAATCGATTAAAAGTTTCTCCTACGTATGAAGTGAAACTACGTGATGTCGCTCAACTTGCCGGAGATACTGTGGTAGTTGAGTCGTTACAGGATGAGGTAGTTTACAAAATAACAGCGCATGATAAGACGCATGTTGTAATTGATGTTATGAAAATTATTGAGATTATTAGGCGAAAAGCGGCTCATATACAAATTAATTTACTCGGTTCTGGACAAACTCTTGTTGAAATTATATATGAAAAAAAGAAAGTACATCCGGTTTTCTTCGGACTTGTATGGTTGTTACTTTTTATTGGAGCTGCTCTTGCGATCATTTATTTCCATGAAGATGTAAGCATGCAACAAGTGCACCAGCGGTTATATTACATGATTACGGGAGAATTTAAGGCGCAGCCACTGCTATTTCAAATTCCTTATTCAGTAGGTCTTGGGTTAGGTATGGTCTTATTTTTTAATCATGTATTTCAAAAGCGAATTAATGAAGAGCCGAGTCCGTTAGAAGTGGAGATGTTCCAATATCAGCAGTCACTTGACCAATATGTAATTGTTCATGAAAACAAGGACAATATGAAACAACTTGCCGATGATTGAGTCTGGGCTTGTTATTTTAATTGCTTTAGCGGGAGGAATTGCAGTGGGTAGCGGATATGTCGCATTTTTAGCTGTACTTGGTATAATCCCCCGTCTAGCTCAATTAACGAGAAGTGGAAAGCACATTCAATATTTTGAGTGGGCAGTTATTGCAGGTACGTTAACAGGAGCTTGGTGTAGTTTGAAAAACATTACATTTCAAACGTCGCAATATTGGCTTGTTATATTAGGAATATTTTGTGGCACATTCATTGGAATGCTTGCAGCCGCATTAACAGAAGTGTTAAATGTTTTACCTATTTTAGCGAAACGAGTAGGGGTAGAAGGGAAAATCGTTGTTTTACTCGTTGCTCTTGTACTTGGCAAAGTAATAAGCTCATTGTTTCACTGGATTTATTTCGTAAAGTAGGAGGCAGTATATAAATGACAGGGCGAAAACTAAAGGATGATTACATAAATAAAGTGAAGGAGTACCATCCAAAACCAAACTATTTCCTAAATTGTGTCAAGGCATTTCTTGTAGGTGGATTCATTTGTACTGTCGGAGAAGTATTGATGAAATTTTATATACATTATTTTCATTTCAGTGAACAAGAGGCAGGAAATCCGACAGTTGCAACGCTTGTATTATTATCGGCGATTTTAACAGGTTGTGGTGTATATGATAAAATCGGTCAATTTGCTGGAGCGGGATCGGCCGTACCTGTTACGGGATTTGCGAATTCTATGGCGAGCGCTGCGCTAGAACATAAGAGTGAAGGAATTGTGCTTGGGGTTGCTACAAATATGTTTAAGCTAGCGGGAAGTGTTATCGTTTTTGGGGTCGTTGGTGCATACGTTATTGGATTAATAAGATATACTTTTAACATTTTTATGTCTTAAAGGAGGGGCTAGTATGAGGTTGACCGGAAAACAAACGTGGGTATTTCAAAATGATATTTATGTGAATGCAACCGGTACTGCTGTCGGTCCAAAAGAAGCTGAGGGCCCTCTTGGGAAGGATTTTGATATTTCATATGATGATTTACATTGCGGAGAGGAAAACTGGGAACTTGCTGAACGAAGATTAATGTCAGATTCAATTCAACAAGTCTTGCAAAAAGGAAATGTAAAAACATCACAAATTGATTTCTTTTTAGCGGGTGATTTATTAAATCAAACAGTGACAGCAAATTATGTTGCGCGTAGGTGGGGGATTCCCTTTTTAGGGATGTTTAGCGCTTGTGCAACCTCGATGGAGACTTTAGCGGTTGGATCAGCCTTTATAGATGGTGGATTCGCAAATCGTGTTTTAGCGACGGTAAGTAGTCATAATGCAACGGCTGAAAGACAGTTCCGTTATCCAACAGAGTATGGGGGACAAAAACCAGGAACAGCAAATTCCACTGTTACAGGTGCGGGATCCATATTAATTAGTAAAGAAAAAGGTGCTATTAAAATTACGGCAGCTACGATTGGAAAAGTGCAAGATTTAGGGATTGCGAATCCTTTAGATATGGGGTCGGCGATGGCACCTGCTGCTGCTCATACAATTCAACAACACTTTGAAGATTTGAAGAGAAGTGCAGCAGATTATGATTTGATTGTTACCGGTGATTTATCAGCTATTGGGACACCAATAGCAAAACAACTGTTACTGGAAGAAGGTTATGATCTTGGGCATATATATAATGATTGCGGATTAATGATTTATGATCCCGGTCAAGAAGAAGTATTTGCCGGTGGTAGTGGTTGTGCTTGTTCAGCTGTTGTCACATATGGTCATTTATTAAGCGAGATGCAAAAAGGGAACTTACAACGAATTTTTGTCGTTGCTACTGGTGCGTTATTAAGTCCGACGATGATGCAGCAGAAAGAAACCATTCCAACAATTGCACATGGTGTCGTATTTGAGAGAGTGAAGGGAGAGTGAATTGTGGATTTTATATATGCATTTCTTGTAGGAGGCGCCATTTGTGTAATTGGACAGGTATTGTTAGATTTCGCAAAGTTAACACCAGCCCATTTAATGGCTACCTTTGTAGTTATAGGAGCAGTTTTAGATGGATTCGGATTGTACGATAAGCTTATAAAGTTTGCTGGTGCTGGGGCGACAGTTCCTATTACAAGTTTTGGACATTCACTATTACATGGGGCAATGCATGCGGCAGAAAAACACGGATATATTGGGATTGGTATGGGTATGTTTAGTTTAACGTCTGCAGGCATTTCTGCAGCGATATTATTTTCATTTTTTGTAGCACTTATATGTAAACCGAAAGGATAAATCAAATGAGACGAAGGGTTGTTTTGGTCACAGATGGAGATGAATATGCAAAGCGAACAATTGAGCTTTTAACGAAGGAATTTGGGGGAAGGTGTATTTCAGCATCACAAAGTAATCCAACCAAATTGACAGGGAAGAAAGTTGTTGAGCTTATTATGCAAACGCCATATGACCCTGTATTTGTCATGTTTGATGACAGTGGATTTATTGGAGAAGGATCTGGTGAAAAGGCTTTAAAATATGTAGCCACACATAAACAAATTGATGTACTGGGGATTTTGGCAGTAGCGTCTAATACACATCATTGGGAATGGGCACGTGTAGATGTCAGTGTAGATCGAAACGGGAATTTAACCGAATACGGTGTTGATAAATTTGGGCTTCCAGATGGTGAAATTGGCAGAATTAGCGGAGATACAATTTATTGTTTAGATGATCTGAATGTTCCTGTCATTGTGGGAGTTGGTGATATTGGTAAGATGTGTGGAAACGATGAATGGGAGAGAGGATCACCTATTACTAGAAAAGCGATTCAATTAATTTTGGAAAGGAGTGGTTTTTATGACGAAGCCTAAAAAAGTGGATATCCCTATTTCATCTTTCATAAGTGATAATGAAAATTACTTAAAGCAAACAGCTGGACTGGGTGTTACATACGACGTTGGCATTCGTAAATTTCAAATTTTAAATAAAGAAATTGGTGTGTTATTTGTAAACGGACTTTGTGATACAAATTATATTATCCCTATTTTAGAAGAAGCGGTGGATACAAATGAGATAAGGGATGTAGAAGAAGATACAGTGAAGCTTTTAGAGAATCGTTTAATCCATCAACAAGTAAGCAAAGTGAAAACGATGGATGAGGTAATGCTCCAAGTATTATCAGGACTTATCGTTATATTTGTGGAAGGTGAAACGGAAGCGTTCGCAATAGATGTTCGCAGCTATCCAGGACGAACACCGACAGAACCTGATACTGAAAAAGTAGTACGCGGTGCGAGGGATGGATTTGTTGAAAATATCGTTGTAAATACAGCGTTAATTCGTAGGAGAATTCGAGATCCACGTCTTCGAAATGAAATGATTCGAGTAGGAGATAGATCCCAAACTGATATTTGTATTACATATGTTCAAGATGTTGCAAATCCAGATTTAGTAAAGATTATAAAGCAAGAATTAAATAACATTGATGTCGATGGAATTACGATGGCGGATAAAACAGTGGAAGAATTTGTTGTAAAGCAAAGCTATAATCCATTCCCGCTTATTCGATATACAGAAAGACCGGATGTAGCGGCGAATCATTTATTAGAAGGACATGTGTTAGTACTAGTTGATACATCACCGAGTGCTATGATTACTCCAACAACATATTTCCACCATTTACAGCATGCGGAAGAGTTTAGACAAAATCCAGCTGTCGGTACATTTTTACGTTGGGTACGCTTTTTAGGTGTCTTATTCTCCTTATTTTTACTACCATTTTGGTTAGTGTTTGTATTTGATCCAACTCTTTTACCAGAAAACCTTGCTTTCATTGGACCGACTAAGATGACACATTTACCAATTCTATTACAGGTGTTGATGGCTGAAATCGGACTTGAGTTTTTAAGGATGGCAGCCATTCATACGCCAACGCCGTTATCTTCTGCAGCAGGGTTAATTTCCGCCATATTAATTGGTCAAATAGCAATCGATGTAGGTTTGTTTGTACCAGAAGTTATTTTGTATGTAGCAGTTTCTATGATCGGTGCATATGCAACACCGAGTTATGAATTAGGATTAGGAAATAAAGTTGGAAAATTGTTTGTTATTATTTTAACAGGTCTCTTCCATGAGATGGGATTTGTAATTGGTATGACGATATTGATTTTATTTTTAACGTCTATAAAAAGTTTACAAACGCCTTATTTATGGCCGTTTTTACCATTTGATTGGGGTGCATTAACAAAAATTCTACTTCGTCCGACGATGTCTAGTTTAAAAGTACGACCAAGTATTGTAAGACCTCAAAATGTAAAAAGACAAAAATAAACGGGATTATACACCCGTTTATTTTTTTAGCAAAAATTTATTGTTTTTTTACAAAAATCAAACATTTTTTGTGTACACTTAGAGTAGATATTGTGTATGGAAGGGGAAGAGGACATGATTAAATTATTTGTAAGTGATTTAGATGATACGCTCGTTTACAATGTGAATCATATGCAAAAAGAAGATGAACGTGCACTTTGTTGGTTAGCTGAAAAAGGGACAAATATTTGTTTTGCCTCTGGCCGCTTTACTCATCGAATTGATGAAGTCGTAAATAGGTTTGCATTCCCGTATTACACAACTAGTTTAAATGGAGCAACGATGTTACTGCCGGATGGAAAAATATTTCATGAATCAAGTTTTGAAGATGGGATTGCCCAGGAAATATATCGATATATCCATAAAAAGGGACTAGCAGATATTGTTTGTGCAAATGAGCAACGGTATACAAAAAGAAAGAATGAACATCATCATACTTTTGAAACGTATATGGGCGTGCATATTGCTGAGATAGAAGCATTAGAAGAGGAATTTGGTAAGACTGTACATCCTGCGAAATTGTTTGTTTTTGGGGAAGAAGAGACAATTGCAGCATTAGATCAAGAGTTACGAGATACATTTCAGAGCGAAGCGGAAGTTTTTATGTCTGGTAAACGCTATGTTGACATTATGCCAAGGGGAGTAAGTAAAGGGAGTGCTTTAAGGCGACTAATGGAACATTTACAAATTGAAGCAAATGAAGTTGCATGCATTGGAGATTCTTTCAATGATATTTCTATGTTTGAAGTAACTCCGCATTCATTTACTCTACATCATGCTCATCCATATGTGAAGAATAAGGCAAATCATATTGTTCGTTCGGTCGAAGAAGCTGTTATGAAATTGCCATTACTTGTATAAAAAAAGAAGCTCGTCACTGACGAGCTTCTTTTTTACTTGAATAACGATTTAACAAAATCAATGATACTTGAGAAGAAATCTTTAACTTTATCTAGGAAACTTTGCCCTTCTTCAGATCCTAAAAAGGCAGAAACGTGTTCTTTTGCTTTATTTAACTGACTGCCAACTTGATTCCAATCGATATTAAGATTTTTCATCTTATCAAATAACGCTACTAAGTTATCTAATTGTTCATCCGTTAATGTAATACCAAGTTGATCAGCAATTTTTTTAATTAATGAACGTAAATCTTCAGTCGTTTGTGGCTGCTCTTTTGCAATCTCTTCTTTAATTTTTGCAACAAGTTGAACTGCTTTTTCTTCACCAATTTTATCGCCGAGCTGGGCTGTTTGCACCATTTCTTCATTAGCTACTTTTTTTACTTCTTCAGGAATTGCTTTGTTCGATGTTGTTTCATAGGCCTTCATTAAACCTGTTAAAGCAGCAGTTCCTGAAACTTTAAATGGTGCGGTGATTTGAATCTCCGCATCTTTCACACCCGCTGTAATAAGTGCGTTTGTGTACATTGCATCTGTTATCGAATTAATGTTTTTTGAACGTACAATAAGACCAGATCCTGGTTTTGTGTATGTAATCATAGAAGAGGAAATTGCTCTCGTGCCAATTTGTGCTTTTGGAACAATGCCTTCTAGAAATTTATGTTCTTCCGCATTAGATACAGTAATGATCGTAGCATCTTTCGGTGCTTTCATTTCTTTTAACAGATCTTGCTTTTGCTGTTCGGACAAGTTCTCTCCTAGTGTAACAATTGATTCTCCCTCGATGATGTCTGCAAACGAAGCTGTTGGCATCATAAATACCGTTACAGCTAATAGCAGAGCTAGTAATTTCGTTTTCACGAAAAATCGCTCCCTTTCTCTTTCTAAAATTTTCGGGCAACACAGTTATTATAGTATATTTTTTTTATTTGTCACCTAGCTTTTTCCACATTTCAAAAAAGAAGTATGTAGATTGTCGGATTCTTTTTGTTTCTAGTCATGAATGTGGTAATATAGTGCTGAGATAGTTGAAAGGAGACATATACGTATGAAAACTTTAGGATACATATTAATGGAAAATGGTGAAAAAATCGAGTTAGAATTTTTCCCAGAAGAGGCACCAAAAACAGTAGAAAACTTTAAAAAACTAGCAGAGCAAGGATTTTATGATGGTGTGACATTCCACCGCGTTATTCCTGGCTTCGTAAGCCAAGGTGGAGATCCAACAGGAACAGGTGCAGGTGGCCCAGGTTACTCTATCCCATGTGAAACTGATGGAAATCCTCATAGACACCTTGTAGGTTCACTTTCTATGGCTCATGCTGGCCGTAATACAGGCGGTAGCCAATTCTTTGTTGTTCATGAGCCACAACCGCATTTAGATGGTGTACATACTGTATTCGGTAAAGCAACAAGCGGTATTGAAACAGTATTAAACATGCGTCAAGGTGATGTAATGAAAGAAGTTAAAGTTTGGGAAGAATAAGTTAATGAGAAAAGAGAGCTATGGCTCTCTTTTTTGTTTTTTTAATAGGAATGGGTATTCCGTTTACAGTACATGATACAAGTAGTATTGTAATTATGGTGAAAATATGTCGCTTATGAGAACAAAATTTTAACAAATTACATAGAATACATTAGGTTACGTGTTTCAATAAATATTTTTTATTAAATTAATTTTGCTAGAATTCATTTGCTCTAAGGTGATGAATATTGGAGTGGTAATGAGCGGTGGATGTTTCTTTTTACTTTCATATAACAGCGTTTCTTTGTTAATCTACTTAGAAAAAATAGTACTGAAACATATATTTGACTTTCTTCTTTTCGCTTTGTATGATTATCAAGTTGTTTTAGGCCCTTCTCACTCTGTTGAAAATATTGTAAAATGAATGTGATATGAAAAGAGTGGTTGAGGGGATTAATAGTTTGTAACTTTTGTAAGAAGGGATAAGGGTTATGTTAATTCGTTTTAAAAAAAGTTATGAAAAGATTGCAATGGGGCTTCTTTCATTTATGCCAACTGAAAAAGATGTGAAAACATTACAATTGACTATGAAAGATTATGAAGCAAAGGATGATTGGCAATTGTATTTGTGGAAACAAAACGAAGATTTTGTTGGGATAATGGGGATTGTAAAAAAAGAGAATCAAGTGTTGGAAATTCAGCATTTGAGTGTGAACCCGTCTCATCGTCATATGGGTATTGGAACGAAGATGGTTCAAGAGTTAAAGAGTAAATTTCTTGAGTTTACAATTTGCGGAAATGAGCAAACAGCAAGTTTTTGCAAAAAGTGTAAAGGGCTAGAACAAAATATACATTCGTAAAAGCAGAGATAAGTGGTTTATTATCTCTGCTTTCTTTTTTGTAATTGTTCGTTTCGTTCAGCGATGACCTCTGTTCGATCACGTAATGTGTGCTTATGTATTATATATTCATTAGAAGTAGCATTCACGTCTTTCCAAGGAAGGTTTTGTTTCTGACATAATTCCATGCAGTGCTTTTCTAATGCTGTATCCGATAACGGTAAAAATAACGGTGTAAAACTCTCTTCTTTCTGTATAGATTGCAATCTATCCTCGAGTAAGAATAGAAGTTGTGTCTGATTTATTCCTAAACTTAGTAAAGGTGCACTGTTTTTTTCTAAAATCGTTATGGCGCTTTTCATCATCTTTTCTGAGCCATTCCAGTTAGAGCGTCTTTGATGGTATAAAGAAACTGCAATTTGAATGAGACCGACTAAATAATTATCACGATTTCCTCTCGGTTTTGTTTTCCAATATTCTTCCAGTGTTTCGTGGCATTCAAAATAATCATAATCTCCGTGAAAATGAATTAAAAATTGTATGTATTCGGTAGGATACATTTTCTTCACCCCTGTTTAACGGTTATAAATACAAGTGTATCATAGAAATATGAACAATAAACGACTAGGGGATTCTCCCTAGTCGTTATTGTTCATATTAGCAGAAGCAAGCTGCCCCTACAATAATTAGTAAAATAAACAATACAACAAGTAATGCGAACCCACCGCTAAAACCGCAATCAACGTGACCCATAGTTTTTTGACCTCCTACATTGTTCTTACTACACTGTTATCATATGAAGCGGTGGGCATGATGATATAGGCATAGGTCTATTTTTAATTAAATTTCTTAAAAAGGTTGGATAGAGCATGAGTATGCTCTATACTTATGTTGTTATAGAAAAAATGTGGTGGGATGCTTTGTGCAGTATAATTTTAAAGTAGAGGCTTTTGAAGGGCCTTTAGATTTATTGTTACATTTAATACATCGTTATGAAATTGACATATATAATATTCCTGTAGCGGAAATTACAGAGCAATATTTATCTTATGTTCATACGATGAAAGAACTACAATTAGATGTTGCAAGTGAGTATTTAGTAATGGCTGCGACTTTATTACAAATTAAAAGTAAAATGTTGTTGCCGAAACATGAAGAAGATGTACTTGATAACGGTGATGACTTTATAGATGATCCTCGTCAAGAATTGATGGAGAGGTTAATTGAATATAAGAAATATAAGCAAGTTGCTACTGAGCTAAAAGAAAGAGAACAAGAAAGAGCACAGCTATATACACGTCCGCCAATTGATTTTACATCGTTACAACAAGAAGAGGAGACAAACTTGCCTCTTGATGTTACGTTATATGATATGCTAGCGGCATTTCAAAAATTAATGCGCCGTAAAAAAGCAAAGAAACCTGTAACAACACGTATTACTCGTCAAGAAATACCAATTGAAAAGCGCATGATTGATATTTTAAAACAGTTAGAAATACAAGGTGGTCGTCAAAGTTTTTATGATTTGTTTGTTGATGATGAACGGGAAATAATGGTTGTAACATTTTTAGCGGTTCTTGAGCTTATGAAAAATCAACAAATCATAATTGAACAGGAACATAATTTTGATGAAATTTTCGTATCAAGCTCTACTAAATCTGCATAGATTTAGTATGGAAAATGGGATGGAAATAATATATCTCATGCTAGGTTTGAATGTATCGTTTGGAACAAGAGAAAAAATATTGAACCGAACGCATTGATTGTGATTCGGTTTTTTGATGTGTATTTTTATGGAGAAAATTGGAGGAAGGAGCTTGTAAAATGGATAGAAAAGAACAGAAATCAATCATTGAAGGGCTTTTATTTGTTTCTGGTGATGAAGGGATTTATCCAGAACAAATAGCGAAAGTGCTTGAAATTGAAGGAAATGAAGTAATCGATATTTTAGAAGAAATGCAAAAAGAATGTGAAGGTGCACACCGCGGTTTGCAAATTGTACAGTATGCAAAAGTATATCGTTTTGCTACAAAGAAAGAACATGCTTCGTACTATCAAAAATTAATAGATATCCCAACAGCTGCTTCACTTTCTCAGGCTGCTTTAGAAACGTTAGCGATTGTGGCATATCGTCAACCTATTACAAGGACTGAAATGGAAGAGATTAGAGGGGTGAAAACCGATAAGGCGTTACAAACGTTAGTTTCACACTTACTTATAAAAGAAATGGGAAGAGCAGAAGGGCCAGGGCGTCCTATTTTATATGGAACAACGAAAGAATTTTTGGATACATTTGGATTGAAAACATTAGATGATTTACCGGCACTTTCTGAAGAGAATGAACAAATGAATGAAGCAGATTTATTCTTTGGTTCTTTACAGGAGATATCGAAATAAAAGCTTAGCATTTTGCTAAGCTTTTTTTGTATATCAATTATATACCGTGCCATACTAATTGAAAAAAGGAGACGAGTTATGAGAAGTATGCGAGGTATTTTATTGTTAGTTTCTGTTTTGTTATGCTTTTCTTTAAATAGTGCATCGGCTAAAAGATATATGATGTCTATTCATACCGCGTCTCCTTTACATATGCAGCGGCAACATTTTGGTAAAATGAAAGTGAGTTTTTTAAAAGTTGGACAAGGTGATGCGACACTTATTACATTGCCAAATGGACAAACGATGTTAATTGACGGGGGACCTTATGAAGCCGGAGAGGTTATCATTCAAAAACTAATCGAAAAAGGGATTAACCATTTAGATGCTATCGTCAGTACGCATCCTGATATGGATCACATTGGAGGACTTATTCCGATTGTAGAGCAAATGCCGGTATCGCTTATATTAGATAGTGGAAAAACATATAGTTCTTTTACATATCACACATACCGGAATCATATTAAAAAAAGAGGAATTCCTTTCGTTTCAGTAAAAGAGGGACAATATATCCCGCTGGATCCGCATGTTTCTATACAAGTATTAAACAATGGGAAATCAAAAGATGAAAATAATGAATCTTCAATTGTGTTGAAGGTACGATACGGAAAAGCGGATTTTTTACTAATGGGTGATGCTGATGTGCGGACGGAAACTGAAATATTAAAGCAATTTGATGTACATGCAGATGTGTTAAAGGTGGGACATCATGGCTCCTATACTTCAACAAGTGAAATGTTTATAAAAAAAGTAGAACCACAGTTTGCGATTCTTTCATATGGAAGCAGAAATCCATATGGACATCCGCATCAAAGTGTAGTGAGACGCTTAAAACAGCATGGTATAATGATATATGGAACAAATAAACGTACAGTAGAAATGGAAACAGACGGCGAGCATATTACAATAGGCTCTAGTGGATTAATGCCATTACTTAAGTGAGTAATATGATAGGGGATATTCTCCCTTTTTGGAAAACTGAATAACATATATTATAATTGCAAGAGACGTACTAAGTTTCCTTTTTGTTAAACAAAGAGGAAATTTTATTCGAATGTCTAGACAACTACTCGTGCATATATTAAGATGGAATTAGGCGAATAAGGTAATAATAACAAGTAGGTATTTCATGGGAAAGGATCGATGAAAATGAAAACGCAAGTTGTCATCAATGCCAAAATTTATACAGGTCAAGAAGTAGTGGAAAACGGATTTATTCGTTACGCAGAAACAATTAAAGAAATTGGTTTGATGGCTCAATATGTATCACAAGAAAATGAAGCGGTTTTAGATGCAGCAGGGAAGATTGTGATTCCAGGTATGATTGATGTTCATATTCATGGTGGATACGATATTGATGCGATGGATGCAAATAGCGATGGATTAGTAACTCTAGGTAAAGAAATGTTAAAAGAAGGAGTTACAACTTACTTTCCAACAACAATGACACAAGCTCCAGAAGCAATCGAAGCGGCACTACATGCTGCGAAGGAAGCGAAAGAAAAAGGAGCACATTTCGAATATATTCACTTAGAAGGACCGTATGTTTCAAAAAAACGTGCAGGTGCACAACCACTTGAACATATTGTTCCTGCGAATATTGAACAATTTAAACAATGGCAGGAAGCAAGCGGGAATCTAATTAAATTAGTAACATATGCACCTGAAGAAGAAGGTGCGTTAGAGTTTGAGCAGTATCTTGCTGAAACTGGTGTTGTTGGCACAATGGGGCATACAGATGCAATTGATGCGCAACTAAAAAATAGAAACATTACACATGCAACGCATTTATACAATCAAATGCGTGGATTACATCACCGAGAACCAGGAGTTGTTGGTCATGTGTTATTAAATCCAGATGTAATGGTTGAAGTAATTACAGATGGTATTCATATTCACCCTGATATGGTGAAATTAGCATATAAATTAAAAGGACCGAAAAAAGTAAGTGTTATTACTGACGCAATGCGTGCAAAAGGTCTTGAAGATGGATTATATGAGCTTGGCGGACAGCCAGTACATGTAAAAGATGGTAGTGCTCGATTAGAAGATGGAACGTTAGCTGGTAGTATTCTAAAAATGGATCAAGCTTTCCGAAATGTAATTGAATTTACAGGTTGTTCAATCGAAGATGCAGTACTGATGACATCAGTTAACCAAGCAGAAGAGTTTGGATTAAATCATAAAGGTGCATTAGCGGTAGGAAAAGATGCAGACTTTGTTGTGATGAATGAAGATTTACATGTATATGATACGGTTCGTTTAGGAATTCATATGAAGGAAGGGAAGTAATTAAATGAATATTCTTGTTGTAAAAACTCCAGAAGAACTAGCAGAAGCAGGATATAAATTAATTGAAGAAGTTGTAAAAACAAAAGAAAATCCAACATTAGGAATGGCTACAGGAAGCTCTCCATTAGGTATTTATGCAGAAATGCGAAAAAATAAACTTGATACAAGCCGTGTAACCACTGTAAACTTAGATGAGTACGTAAATTTACCACATGAAGATAAAAACAGCTATCACTATTTCATGCAAGAACAGTTGTTTGATCATCTTCCATTTAAACAAACTTATGTACCAAACGGGATGGCAAGTGATTTAGAGGAAGAGTGCAAACGTTACGAGGGCATTCTAGCTGCTAACCCAGTTGACCTACAGATTCTTGGAATCGGTGAAAACGGTCACATCGGATTTAACGAACCAGGAACACTGTTTAATTCTCCAACAAACATTGTTGAATTAACAGAATCTACACGCCAAGCAAACCTTCGCTTCTTCGAAAAAGAAGAAGATGTGCCAACGCATGCGATTACAATGGGAATTGGAAGCATTATGAAAGCGAAACAAATTCTACTTGTTGCTATGGGTTCTAAAAAGGCAGAAGCTGTGAAAGAATTATTGCAAGGTGAATATAGCGAAGCGTGTCCTGCTACAGTTTTACAACGTCATCCGAATGTAACCGTAATCGCTGATCAAGAAGCTCTATCTTTATGCAGTGAGGCGATTGCTGATGAACATCGACAAGTATTCACCATTTCCGATCTATTATCAGATTCAAGAGTGGGTGAAACAGCTAATTGAGGACGGCGAATGGAAGCCGGGAGATAAAATCCCATCTGAGAATGAACTTTGCGATAAGTTCGAAGTGAGTCGTATGACAATCAGACAGGCGATTAATAATTTAGTGGAACAAGGTTATTTATATCGGAAACGTGGAATCGGTACGTTTGTCCAACTTCCGAAAGTGGAACAAAAATTGCAAGGAATGACGGGATTCACAGAAGATATGATTTCTCGTGGGATGAACCCAAGTAGTCAATTACTTAGTTTCCGCCTAGTTCCAGCTACTGCGAAAATAGCAGACCGGTTGAGAATACAGGAGGGAGAGTCGGTTTATGAAGTGAGGCGTATACGTTTAGCTGATGATGAACCGATTGCTTTTGAGACGACATATTTGTCGCCAGCTCTTGTAAAAGATATTAACGAAGAAATATTGCAACAATCTTTATATGAACATTTAGAGAAAAAACTGGGCTTTAAACTTGTTAGCGCTACTCAATCAATTGAAGCTTCAATTGCAACGGATAATGAAGCTGAACATCTGCATATTCCTAAAAAGGCGCCAGTGCTTGTAATGCGTCAATGGTCATATTCAGAAGGTGAAGTACCGTTAGAGTATGTGAAATGTATTTATCGTGGGGATCGTTATAAGTTTATTACAAACATCGCACGTAACAAATAATATATTTCAGTTCGTGAAGTACAGTTAATGTCAAATTGTTTAACATGTAAAGAAAAAATACGACTCATCCTTACAAGGAGTGAGTCGTATTTTTATTATGAGTAATTACGTGGTTAACAGCATCTTTAACTGTATTTACTACATAGTGAGCGTGTTCTTTTACTGCTTCATCTGCTTGAGACATAGCAAAACTGTGAGGAGTTAAAGAAAACATCGGGATATCATTATAAGAATCCCCTATGCAAGCAACTTCCTCTGGTTGTAGTTGAAACTCTTTTAATAAAACAGAAATAGCAGCCCCTTTACTAATATTAGGTGGCATTACATCTAAACATTGTTCTGCTGAAATGAATGTACTAACTTTTCCGTGGAATTTTTCATCAATTTTTTTCTGAAGGAGTTGTAAGCTTTCCTTTGTTCCACCGACAGAGATTTTATTTGGGAAAATTGTATCATCAATTTTCTGTAATAGATGCGGTTCTTCAACAGAAGTCATCGTTACTTGTTGTTCAAGCTCATGAATGAACGGTGTTTTCTCTTCAATGTAATAATTATGCTCATCACTTACATAACGAAAATAAGGATCTTCATTTGTCATTGCTAACAGATCAGGTAGAATACTCGAATCGAATGTTGCGGATAATAGTTGCTTGTTTTCATGTGTGTACACGAAAACACCATTTACACTAATACGATGGAAATTTTTATTTACAGCTTTCATTAAGTCTGCAATTTCATTATCCAGTCGGCCAGAAGCGAAACAAAGAATAACATTTTGCTCAGCAAGACTACGAAGTGCTACAATATCCTGTTCGTCAATTAACCCTCCGTGTTGCATCATTGTACCATCGATATCGCTTACAAACATTTTAATCATGTTGTTATCTCCTTTCTATGTACAGTTGCTCTTACATTATACGCATCATATATAAACATGTCTAAAAAATGAATTTTTATGAAATGGTAGATGTTTTACATTGACGACAAAGAAGAATGTTCTGTAACATAAAAGCAGGCTATTTAAGTACGAGGGTGGTTTTATATGAATAATTATCTAGAAATTAAAAAAGTTTTAAATAATAATGTCATCATTGCTAGCCATCCTGAACATGAGGAAGTAGTAGTGATCGGTAAAGGAATTGGATTTGGGAAAAAAGCGAAAGATGTATTGGAGCAAGAACAAATTGAAAAAATGTTTGTTTTAAAAAATGAACGTGATCGTGAACAATACAAACTGTTAGTGCCGCATGTGAGTGAAAAACTAATTGAATTAATGAATGATATTATGTTCTACATTCAAGAAAAAGCAAAATCACCATTGAATGAACATATTCATATCGCTTTAACAGATCATATTTCTTTTGCGATTAAGCGGTTAAAACAAGGACTTACAATTGATAATCCTTTTTTAGTTGAAACGAAAATGCTCTATCCAGGGGAATATGAAATTGCTGGAGGTGTTGTAGACCTTTTAAATTCTCGTTTGCAAATTACATTGCCAGAAGGAGAAATTGGTTTTATTGCACTCCATATTTACAGTTCGCTTACAAATTCAGATTTATCTTCAGTTAATCAAAACTCCCGTCTCATTGCACAACTCGTATCTTTAATTGAGACAAACTTACAAATTACATTAGACCAAGAAAGTATCCACTATTTACGCCTTATCCGTCATTTACAATATGCTATTGAACGGGTGAAAAAAGGGGAGAAAGTAGAGGAATCACAAAGTTTTGCTGATTTATTAAAGGCAGAATATCCTGTCTGTTATAATTTAGCTTGGAAGCTGGTTAAGGTCATGCAAAAAGAATTGCAACTTCCTGTATATGAAGCAGAGAGCATATATTTAACGATGCACCTGCAGCGCTTAGTGAAAGCAGAGCATGTGTAAAAAGACATATATTTTTGTCTAAAATGAAAACGTTAAAAAAAATCATTGAATCGCTTACAATAGTTATGTATAATAACTATTGCAAAGCTATACAGATTTCGACAAACACATTAAGGTAAGTAACGAAAACGTTTGCCTTAATTATAGTGAACTTATACGTAAACCTATTTTTGACACGTGTTACTGATTCGATCAGGCATGAGTGGAGAAAAGTAAGGAATGTAAGCTAAAGAAAGGGATATACTACCCTTTGTATAGCTATCGTTCTATCTTTTTTTCCTCATGTCTTTTTGGCGTTTGTCGGAAGGTATCAATATAGATAAGAGAGGAAGGGTTTCCATGTTTAAGAAGATCTTTGGTGTTCTTCAAAAAGTCGGAAAAGCGTTAATGCTTCCAGTAGCGATTTTACCGGCAGCAGGTATTTTACTTGGATTTGGTAATGCATTTCAAAATCCACAGTTAACAGATGTTATTCCTGCTTTAAAAGCAGATTGGTTCGTAATGGTAGCAAAAATTATGGAACAATCTGGTGATATTATTTTCGCTAACCTTGCATTATTATTCGCAGTTGGGGTAGCAATTGGTTTAGCTGGTGGAGACGGAGTAGCTGGATTAGCAGCGTTCGTCGGCTACTTAATTATGAACAAAACGATGAGTGTGTTCTTAGAAGTAGATAAGCTAGTGAAAGTAACAAGTTCTGGAGCAGACCCAGTAAAAATTGGATTTACAGATCCAGCATATGCAAACGTATTAGGAATTCCAACGCTACAAACGGGAGTGTTTGGTGGTATTATCGTCGGTATAGTAGCGGCATATTGCTACAATAAATACTTCAACATTGAATTACCATCATACTTAGGTTTCTTCGCAGGTAAGCGTTTCGTACCGATCGCAACTGCAACATTCTCTTTAGTAGTAGGTATAATCATGTGTTTCATTTGGCCATACATTCAAGGTGGCTTAAATACGTTCTCACATCAAATGATTGATGCAAATAGAACATTAGCAGCATTCATATTCGGTTTAATTGAACGTTCATTAATTCCATTTGGATTACATCATATTTTCTATTCACCGTTCTGGTTCGAATTCGGTCAGTATACAAATGCAGCTGGCGAATTAATCCGTGGTGACCAAAAAATCTTTATGGCACAGTTAAAAGACGGTGTAGAATTAACAGCAGGTACATTTACAACTGGTAAGTATCCGTTCATGATGTTCGGTCTTCCAGCAGCAGCATTAGCAATGTACCATGAAGCACGTCCAGAAAATAAAAAATTAGCAGCAGGTATTTTAGGTTCTGCTGCATTAACATCTTTCTTAACAGGTATTACAGAACCACTTGAATTTTCATTCTTATTCGTAGCACCAGTACTATTCGGAATTCACGCAGTATTCGCTGGTCTATCATTTATGACAATGCAAATTTTAGGTGTTAAAATTGGTATGACATTCTCTGGTGGTTTAATCGACTTTATGTTATTCGGTGTACTGCCAGGCCGTACAGCATGGTGGTGGGTAATTATTGTTGGTCTTGTACTAGCAGTTATTTACTACTTCGGATTCCGCTTTGCAATCCGTAAATGGGATTTAAAAACACCTGGTCGTGAAGTAGCAAATGCGAATGACGGTGCAGGTAAAACAGAAGCAGGAGAACTTCCACGTGAAGTATTAGTAGCACTTGGTGGTAAAGAAAACATTGCTTCTTTAGACGCTTGTATTACTCGTTTACGTGTTCAAGTTAACGAACAAAAGAATGTAAACAAAGATCGCTTAAAAGAGCTTGGAGCAGCGGGTGTACTTGAAGTTGGAAATAACATTCAAGCTATTTTTGGACCGAAATCTGACACATTAAAATCACAAATTCATGATATTATGTCAGGTCGTACACCTCATGTTGAAAAAGAAGAGCCTGTAAAGGTAGAAGAAACTCCTAAACAAGTTGATGAAAACGAAACAATCGTATCACCAATTGAAGGGAAAATCTTACCGATTACAGAAGTACCTGATCAAGTATTCTCAGGAAAAATGATGGGAGACGGATTTGCAATCGAGCCAACAGAAGGAACAGTAGTTTCTCCAGTTAACGGTGAGATCGTCAACGTATTCCCTACAAAGCATGCGATTGGTATTCAATCTGAAGGCGGAAAAGAAATTTTAATCCACTTCGGTATTGATACTGTAAAATTAAATGGTGAAGGTTTTGAAGCACTTGTAGCACAAGGCGACAAAGTGAAACAAGGACAACCATTATTAAAAGTAGATCTTGCATTTGTAAAAGAAAATGCACCATCAATCATTACACCAATTGTCTTTACGAATTTACAACAAGGACAACAAGTCGAATTGAAAAAAGATGGAAATGTTAAGAAGGGCGAAAACGCTATTATTGACATTCAGTAGGAATTTGACGCAAAATGTTTATAATTATAATAGGCGATGTGGTTGACCGAACATCGCCTATTATATACAATAGATGATGTAGTACTCACGTCTATACAACTAAAAAAATACTGTAATTTAAAGGAGATAAATTATCATGGAAAAAATCTTTAAAGTAACTAGCGACTCAGGAATTCATGCTCGTCCAGCAACTCTACTTGTAAACACTGCAAGCAAATTTGGTTCTGACATTAACTTAGAGTATAACGGAAAAAACGTTAACTTAAAATCAATCATGGGCGTTATGTCTTTAGGCATTCAACAAAACGCAGAAATTAAAATCACTGCAAATGGTGATGATGCAGCTCAAGCACTAGCAGCTATCGAAGAAACTATGAAAAACGAAGGATTAGGAGAATAATGACTCTTAACATTCAAGGGATCGCTGCATCAAGTGGGATTGCTATTGCAAAGGCTTTCAGACTTGAGAATCCTGAATTTAACATCGAAAAGAAATCAATTACAAACGAAGCTGCTGAAATTGCACGCTTAGACGCTGCGCTTGAGAAAGCAAAAACTGAATTAGAAGCAATTAAGGACCATGCTTTTGCTGAGCTGGGTGCTGATAAAGCTGCGATCTTTGAAGCACATTTATTAGTGTTAAATGATCCAGAACTAGTAAACCCAGTAAAAGATAAAGTAAATAGCGAAAAAGTAAATGCTGAATTTGCAATGGATGAAGTTGCATCAATGTTTATTTCTATGTTTGAAAACATGGATAACGAATATATGAAAGAACGTGCTGCGGACATTCGTGACGTAACAAAACGTGTTCTTGCACATTTACTAGGCATTAACTTCTCAAATCCAGGTACAATTTCTGAAGAAGTAATCATTATTGCTGAAGATTTAACACCATCTGATACAGCTCAGTTAAACCGTAAGTATGCAAAAGGTTTTACAACTGATATCGGTGGACGTACATCTCACTCTGCAATTATGGCTCGCTCTATGGAAATTCCAGCTGTTGTTGGTACGAAAGTTGTTATGGAGAAAATCCAAAACGGCGATATCGTAATCATTGACGGTTTAGATGGAGAAGTAATTGTAAATCCATCAGAAGAAACTCTTCGCTCGTTTGAAGAAAAGAAAGCGAAATTTGAAGAGCAAAAAGCTGAATGGGCAAAATTAAAAGACCAAGCTACTGTAACAAGTGATGGACATCACGTTGAGCTTGTTGCAAATATCGGAACACCAAATGATGTACAAGGTATTATCGATAATGGCGGAGAAGGCGTTGGTTTATACCGTACAGAATTCTTATACATGGGCCGTGACAATCTTCCAACAGAAGAAGAGCAGTTCGAAGCGTATAAAGCAGTTCTTGAAGGTGTAAAAGAAGGACAACCTGTTGTTGTTCGTACACTTGACATCGGTGGAGATAAAGAGCTTCCATACTTACATTTACCAAAAGAAATGAACCCATTCTTAGGATACCGTGCAATTCGCTTATGTCTTGATGAGCAAGATGTGTTCCGTACACAACTTCGTGCATTACTTCGTGCTAGCGTATACGGTAACTTAAAAATTATGTTCCCAATGATTGCAACTCTTGATGAGTTCCGTCAAGCGAAAGCAATCTTATTAGAAGAGAAAGCGAAACTTGTAGAAGCGGGTACAACTATTTCTGATTCTATTGAAGTGGGTATGATGGTTGAAATCCCAGCTTCAGCAGTATTAGCAGACCAATTCGCAAAAGAAGTTGATTTCTTCTCTATCGGAACAAATGATTTAATCCAATACACAATGGCTGCAGACCGTATGAATGAACAAGTATCTTACTTATACCAACCATATAACCCATCTATTTTACGTCTTGTAAAAATGGTTATCGATGCTGCTCATAAAGAAGGAAAATGGGCTGGTATGTGTGGTGAGATGGCGGGAGATTCACTTGCTATCCCATTATTATTAGGATTAGGTTTAGATGAGTTCAGTATGAGCGCAACATCTATTCTTCCTGCAAGAACACAACTAAGCAAGTTGTCAAAAGCAGAAATGGAAACATTAGCAGAAAAAGCATTAATGATGTCAACTGCTGAAGAAGTTGTTGAACTAGTTAAAAGCATATAATCAATAAAAAAACCTGAGTCGATTTGAAATCGGTCTCAGGTTTTTTCTATGAGAAAAGTAAATCTTGTTTTCTTACTATAGAGGATAAGACACAGAACTAGATAGCGATAGCAACGATATCAGTTGGGCATACACGTAAAATACCATTAAAAGTATTACGTTGACGGTGCTTATCATCTTTGTTGTCGTCTTTATTATCTTTGTCATTATTATTACGAGCTAAAGCGGAGAAAAGAGCAACACCGTTAGCGAAACCTTCAAAAATTACATCGTTGAAAGATCCGATACCTTTAATGCTTAAAAGAGAAAGCTCTGTTCCAACTGAAATGCTAGCAAGTACGTTACATACAGCTGGTTGTTGTGGTTTTACCTCTCTCTCTCTCTCTTTCTCGCGATGGTCACGATGGTCGCACTCTCTTTCACGATGATGACAGTCTCTAAAGTTATCACAGCATCCAAATGATCCAAACATAATCCTCATCACCCCCTTCACACTTATAATCTATGTAAGTTCGGTAGTGAGTGACTGGACAGAGAGTGGAATTTTTTCTGGGGGATTTTCTCATTTTAAAAGACTAGCTGGGTGTTTAGTACGGAATGATGTTTAAAATAGGGGAAATGTCACAAAAAAGTGTAAAGACCACCGAAATGAATGAAATAGGTAGGCTTTACACTTTTTTACTTTTATATAAAACGATGATATATACAGGGAGAGCTAAGAGTAGTGGTGCAATGGATCTTGCAGTATGTTTTTCTGCGTCTAATTTGAACGCTTCTTCTTTTGGGAATTGTAACACTGATATGTTTGTAGCATCGCCAATAAAATATAACAGCAGTACAGTTACTATGTAACTTAAAAGTGCGATAAAGCTTCCGTATGAACTCAATGAAAATCCCTCTCTTGTTATCTATTTGTTATCATTGTATCATAATTGTAACAAAAATACACGGTTATATTTCGATACTTTAACAAAATTCGACACAAAACGCCATTTATGTGTATGGGAATAGCATGAAGTTTACTGTTTTTTTATGTATAGATGTCGAATAATACTTTGTAATATTACGGGTGTGTGACAGGATAAAAAAGAAACGAAGGTAATGAAATTACCTTCGTTTCTTTTTTATCCTGTATTAAAGAGCAGTAAGACCCCCACCTCAAAATTCAGCGAAAGCAAAGAAGTTAGGCGGAGGATTAACTGTCCATAAAAACCGATTATAGTTTCACTTTATTATTTTGCCCATTCACTCACTTGTTCTACGCTCATTCGTGGTGCAGGATGACCTTTTAAAGTTGATTCACCAATTGTAATAAGCATAATTGGTACGTAACGAGATGAAACATTGAATTCTTCTATAAGTGCTTGTGGGTTGAAACCACCAATAGCACAAGTATCCCAGCCAGTTGCTTTAGCCGCAAGCATAAGTTGCATTGCTGCTAAAGATGCATTTGAAAAGGCTGCATCTCTTGGGAATTGCTCACGAGCATATGCAGACTCAATATTTTTAGCTAAGCGCTCTTTTGCTTCTTCTTTCATAAATCCTTGTTCTACAATTGGACCATAAACTGGTTCAACGTTTTTATAAGCTTCTAAATCACCTAAAATAGCGACTACAGCAGAAGCATCAAGTATTTGTTGCTGGTTATAAGCAATTGGATGCAATCGTTTCTGTACATCTTCACCTTGGAATACAAGGAATTTCCAGTGCTGCAAGTTCCAAGCAGAAGGTGCTTGAGCAGCTCCCTTTAAAATCTCGTGTAACTCTGTAGATGAAATTTCTTTCTCTGGGTTGAATGCACGTGTAGATGTGCGTTCGTATAGAACATTAAAAAAGTTGTCGTTTGTCATTATATATCCTCCAAGTAGCATATCAAATTATAAAAAAATACATGTAATATATTCTACTTACATTTTGTAAGTTGTCGAATTTAAGAATATAATATATTTATTTTAATTGTCAAGTTTTAAAGAGGAAGCTAGGGCATTCATACAAACGATACAATTCCTATAATCATACACTAGAAAAGGAATTTATAGAGAAAAAGCGAAGAGAGCATTCTCAATTAGCTTGTTAATATGTATCCCTCACTCATTAAAGTATTTAGAGAACAGTCTTTTTATAAAATGTTTGTGAGGAATGCAGTAGAACAAGATATATGAAGTGAGTGAAGACTAGTGATGAACATACTACATTTTTTATTAGAGAATACGGTTTTCCAAAATGTATTACAAGATCTTCAGTTAAATGTCCTTTATATAGAAAATGGATGTACACATCAACAAACGATAGAAAATATTCATCCAAAATGTATGTTTATAGCAAATAGTTTTGAAGAAGGAGAATTATTGTTTCAGAGAACAAAACCACATATTGTAATTATGTATGTAACAGATTTTTCTCAAATAAAATATATAAAGAATATGTATAATCCACAGAGTACATTTATTGTCATTTGGGATCAACAGATAACAAGCGAGTTTGCAGAGGTGCTTACGTTAGGAATACGTAATATTGTGATAGCTCCTGTGACTCCACAAATGGTGTTAGAGGAAGTGAATAAGAGTTTGTATCAGCTTTCTTTAGTGCGGCAAGTAAGTTTGCAACAAGAATTACTTCAAACGATGTTTGATTTTCAAAATGATCTATTATTTATAGTAGAAGACGATGAGATTGTTGATTGTAATACAAATTTTTTAGAGTTTTTCGGATATGAAAATTTATTTGCCTATCGTGAGCAACATTTAGTATTTGCTGAACATTTTATTAGAGAAAACGGATACTATTCAACAACTCACGATATAACATGGTTAGATGATACATTATCATATGATAGAAGAATTAAGATGTCCAATTATGAAGGGGAAGTGTCAACTTTTTTATTGCGTGCGACACCACTGCCAGAAGATTTATCAAGATTTATTGTGAAGTGTACAGAGATTACAGAATTAGATGAAATCTATCAAGAACAAGAAAGGCTTGCTATGATAGATTCGTTAACAGAGATTTATAATCGTTTGAAGTTCCAACAAATACTAGAGGCAGAATGGGATAATGCAATGCGTAACGATGAAAAAATAGCACTTATTTTATTTGACATAGATAATTTTAAAACAGTAAATGACACGTATGGCCATGATTTTGGTGACTTAGCATTAATTCAGCTTGCAGAGCTTATGAAATCTAAAGTGGAGCAGCAACATGTATTTGCAAGGTGGGGAGGAGAAGAATTTATTATATTAGTAACTAACACAGTAGAAAAAGAAGCATTTCAGGTTGCGGAATCATTACGATTTTTCATTGAAACAAAGCATTTCTCCGGAATTTCGAAATTAACAGCGAGTTTTGGAGTCGCGTTATATGAACAAGGGATTACAAGAGAAGAATTAATGCAACGAGCGGATATTGCATTATATGAAGCGAAAAAAAATGGAAAAAATCAAGTGTGTGTATATAGAAAAGAAAAAAAGTGATTTTTCGCAACAAATTGTTGCGATTTTTTTTTATTGTTTGATAATAGAATGTGGGGGGGATTTTGAACGAAGGAATTATGGAGGAACAACATGATAAAAAAAATAATGACGATGGCTTCGCTGTCTGCTGTAGTTTGTGGTGGAGTATACTATTTTTTCTATAACCCCAATATAAAGGGAAGCACTGTATTGACAACTAAGGTGAATCCTACTATTGAATCAGAAGTACAGGAGAATATAGAAGAAAAAAAGAACAACAAATTGATTATGCTAGTATATCTCAAAAATTAGATCAACATTTAATAGGAAAGCAATTTAATGGGACAGTTTTAGTAACAGATAAAGAGCATGTTATATTGAATAAAGGATATGGATATGCTGATGTTCAATATAAGATAGAGAATACGACTCAAACAAAATCTCGTGTCGGTTCTATTACGAAAACCGTTGTGGCAACATCTATTTTACAGCTGCAGGAACAAGGGAAGTTAAATATTCAAGATAATGTAAATAAATATATTCCCTCTTTTCCAGTAGATAAAAATATTACTTTATATCATTTGTTAACACATACATCAGGTTTACCGGAAAGTGGAAAAGGGAAAGTGAATGCCGCTTCTCGTATAAATTTAGTAAATTGGATTGGAAGTCAAAAATTAGAATTTCCACCAGGCTCAGGTTGGAGATATACAGATTATAATTATATGGTGCTTGCCTATATTATAGAAAGTATATCAAAAAAACCTTTAGGAGATTACATAAAAGAAAATATATTTACTAAAGCAGAAATGCATGAATCTGGTATGGGAAATATGGTTCAGGGAGATCAGCATTTTACTAAAGGATATGTAAAGAAAGAGAATGTACTTGAACCTGCATAAAAATTGTTAATGGAGTGGTTATACGGATGCGGTGAGATGTATACGACAGTTGGTGATATGAAGAAGTTAGACGAAGCGATTATAAATGGGAAACTTCTTTATGAACAAAGTAGACAAGCGATGTTTTCACCTTCAACAGAACGAAAATATGCATATAGTTTTTACATATATCCGGATTATTTTCATAATCATGGTGTACTATCTGGTTGGAACACTTTCAATAATTTTAATAAAGAAAAAGGCACTTTTGTTATATTATTTTCAAATGTGAAAAATAGTATAGATGATGATTTTAATAATGAGTTTCGAAAGATGGTAAGTGATTTATTAGAACAAAGGGGATGAGAAAATGGAACGTAAAAATGTATCAATAGGTTTCATCGGTATTGGTGTAATGGGAAAAAGTATGGTGCGTCATTTAATGCAAGACGGCTATAAAGTATATGTATATAATAGAACGAAAACGAAGACAGACTCTTTAGTGCAAGATGGTGCGAATTGGTGTGATACACCGAAAGAGTTAGTGAAGCAAGTTGATGTTGTAATGACTATGGTTGGATATCCACATGATGTAGAAGAAGTGTATTTTGGGATAGATGGAATTTTGGAGAATGCAAATGAAGGTACGATAGCAATTGATTTCACGACATCTACACCAACATTGGCAAAACGTATTAACGAAACCGGTAAAAGTAAGAATGTATATACGTTAGATGCGCCTGTATCTGGAGGAGACGTTGGTGCGAAAGAAGCAAGGCTCGCAATTATGGTCGGTGGCGAAAAAGAAATATATGAAAAATGTTTACCGTTATTTGAAAAACTAGGGACAAATATTCAGTTGCAAGGACCAGCTGGAAGTGGACAACATACAAAAATGTGCAATCAAATTGCGATTGCTTCTAACATGATTGGAGTATGTGAAGCTGTTGCTTATGCGAAAAAAGCTGGACTAGACCCAGATAAAGTATTAGAGAGTATTTCAACGGGAGCAGCAGGTAGCTGGTCATTGAGTAACTTAGCTCCCCGAATGTTAAAGGGAGATTTTGAACCAGGGTTTTATGTAAAGCATTTTATGAAAGATATGAAGATAGCTTTAGATGAGGCTGAAAAATTGCAATTGCCAGTGCCAGGTTTAAGTTTGGCGAAGGAATTGTATGAAGAGTTAATGAAAGATGGGGAAGAGAATAGCGGAACACAAGTTTTATACAAAAAATACATAAGGGGGTAAATGAGATGGATCTTCAAAAATTTGATGAGATGATTGATACTGTTCAGCGAGCAACTTGTATACAAATTAGTGCAAAACAAAAAGAAGCTTTTAAACAAAAATATGATTTTGAGCCGGAATTCGAATATGGAAGAGATGAGAAGGGGCATTATGTTATTCGAGCTTCAAAAAAGATGTTAGAAGAAATGGATTTTTATTTGGCGTTGAAATATGATCGAGATGGGGTTGATCTTTATATGCAAGCAGAGATTGACGGTATATGTCACGTATCTGTTAGCTATAGTGAAGATGTCCTACATTTACAAGAATTGTTTCAATTTCTAGAAGAAAATAAATAAAAGTCCTCATTTGAGGACTTTTATTTATTTAGGTATATTTAATTTTTATAATTATAAGCTAGAAGCTCGGCGGCATCGTTCAATTGGGAATGGAATAACTTGCGCGATGTGATTAGGACCAAATTGTTTTGCACGAGCATGGCGTACTATATAAAATGCACACAGAATTGAAACAGGAATAGCGCCGAATAAACCAAAAAATAAAGCGCTTACACAAGATGCGACAAAACCTAAAACACCAACTTCTAACTCTTCCATAATAGCTCCTAGAATAACAGGAAGTGCTCCACACGTAACCCCTAGTATAAGTGCGATAAGTAAACTCATGATTATCCCCCTCTGTTTGCGATATTCTTTTCCTTTTTACTTAATAGTAGTATACCATACATAAAACAGAATTTTCAGAAAAAAATTCAAAAAAAGTTCAATAAATGTTCAAAAAGTGTTCAGAAATACACTTAAAAAATAGAAGGGAGAGGTTGTTTTTTTGAACGAAAGGAATCGTATGGTTAGGTACATAAAAAAACAGGCTTATTTCATTTTTTGAAATAAGCCTGTTCCATAGGAGGATGTATATATGTAGAGTGAATAAAAGGTTGGAAAAGGGGATCCAAGTCCTTTTATTCAACTAACTACCTTAATAAATTGGAACCCAGCCTTCAGTTGTAACAAAAATACGAATAGCTACAACTTGACGATCATCTTGCAAGGTAAAATAGTGTCTTGCATTTTCTGGAACAGATATGAGATCGCCTGGCTCAAGTTCAACGTCAAAGAATTTGCCATCTTTTCCTTCAATGGCAAAGATGCCATGTCCACTAACAATAAAGCGAACTTCATCATCGGTATGATGGTGTTCTTTTTGGAAATTAATTAATAATTCGTCAAGGTTAGGTGTGCTATTTGAAAGTGAAATTACATCATGTGCTTTATAACCTCGGCGCGCTGAAACATCAGCGATTTCTTTTGAAAACACAGCTAATATTTCAGCCTTGTTTTCATCTGTTAACGAATAATTTTCATTTAAATAAGTAGGAAGTTTAGAGATGTTCCATTTCTCATATAAAACGCCTTCCTCTTGTAGAAATTTAGATACTTCTACTTCATTTTCTATGCGAGTATTTACTTCATGAATACGAATTTGCGCCATTAGAAACGCCTCCTTGAATTGATAATAGTTTTATATGAAATTGGAATAAAAACTCATAAGCTTCTAATCTTTTCTTTGCATCAAAGCTATCTCGGCCCCATACGGTAATACCGTGGTTACGAATTAGTACTGCTCCCGAATCTCCTTGTATGTGCTTTCGGAAGTTTTCTCCAAGCGTTGGGATATGGGCATGGTTTTCGATAATAGGAATGTGAATTGTTGCACCTTCTTCCCAAATATCGAGAGCTTTAATAATTTCTTGATTTTGAAGGGTGACTGCATCACTATATAAATTTGTGATGACATTATTATCAGTTGTATGAACATGAAGTACGCACCCAGCATTCGTATTGTTATAAATATGTGTATGCAATATAGTTTCTGCTGAAGGGCGTAATTCAGTCTCTAATACGGGAACCCCTAGATGATCTACTAATAGAAAATCATCTGGAGTAGTTTTTGTTTTATCTTTACCACTTGCTGTAATAAGAAAAGTAAGTGGCTCATGACTAACCTTTATAGAAATATTACCACTCGTTGCTGGAAACCAATTTCGTGTTGTTAATTCTTTTTTTATCTCGCTTAAGTCATACCATTGACGAAAAAGTTGTTTCATGATTTCACCTCCAACAAATGTTTTAATTGGGTTTGAACATCGTGAAATGTTTCAAACGGTGTATAAGCAATATAATTCTCTTCACACTTTGTAATAAGGAAGTCGCGAGCGAATACTTTATCTGCTTGTTTCGCAGCTTGTAAATCAGTAATTGAATCTCCAATCACAATATGGAAGTCATTCGTATCACTTAATTTACGGATTAAAGATGATTTGCATAATCCGCAATGATTTTGACAATGATGATCACAAGGATGAGGCCACTTAACTGTAATGAATTCACTTGAAAAGTCTGTTTCATTACAGTAAATTTGCTCTTTTGGAATGATTCCTTGTAAGAGTGGATAGACGAAGAAATCCATTCCACCTGATATAACGTAAAAAGAAATGTTATTTTCATTTACAAATTGTATAAATTCATGAAAACCACTACGGATTTCAGCAGTTTTTATTAAAAATTGAATCATATCATCGTGTAGACTAGTAGGTATTAATTGAAATAATTGAGAAACACCTTCTTGAATAGACAGCTCTTGTGATAAAATTCTATTCTTTACTTCTTCGGCTTCTGGTGGTGCGAATTTTTCCATAATGGACATAATGTTATCATTATTTGTAATCGTGCCATCGAAATCACAAAATACTTGAATACTCATAATTTCACCTCATGAGAGGGATTTCCCCATATTTGTAGTGCACTATGCAAATTTATGTCATCTACTTCATGGAGTGGTGTATTTTGCAAAGTAGCATTAATTGCAGTACGGAAAGCTTTACCGCCCCCTTGCGCCCCACTTGGATGTCCATGTATCCCGCCGCCAGCATTAATAACAACATCTTTACCGAAATCTCGTAGAATAAAGGGAACGAAACCAGGGTGAATACCAGCAGACGGAACAGAAAAACTCTTCTTGAAAAATGCATCGTCTTCAGTTAAATGTTTTGAGATGGCAAGAGCCTCCTCTTTTTCTAGTGCAACACTTCCGTATGGAGATGGGAATAATGAAAAGTCAGCCCCAGCATAACGTAGTAGCTTTCCTAGTAATAATGGAGAGGAAACTCCATATAACTTGGATGATGAATAAACACCACTTACAGCAGGGTGTGCCATAATAGGAACTGGGATTTCATCATCTTCTGCAAGTGATTGTAGTACATCTAGTCCGTAAGCAAATACATTAAATAATAGAATATCTGCCCCAGCTTGCACTGCGCGTTTCGCATTTTCTTTTAAATCAAAAGTTCGTCCTGTTAAATTTACGGCATATAACGTTTTATGTCCGTATGTTTCATATACGGATTGTAAAACTTCTTTTCCAGATACAATGCGTTTCGTAAGTGGTGTTAATGTATTCTCAAATAATATTTCATCATCTTTTACTATATCTACACCACCAATTGCTTGATCGCGTAATTGCGTTTTTAAATACCCAATATTTCGTCCAATCATTCCTTTAAAAATACTCATTAAAAGGGGACGCTCATGCACTTGTAAAAGATTTCGAATACCATCTATCCCGAATTTTGGACCAGGGAAATATTGCTTTAACTCGTCTGAAAATGTTAAGTCGATTAATTTCACTTCACCATCAAGTGATAGCTTTCCGAATGTAGTTGTTAAAATTGCTGGTAAGTCCGGACTGAAGTTTAATAACGGATATTCGATTTTAATAATCCCGCGTTTAACTTTTTTACGTAAATACGAATTGGTATGTTCTTGTTCAGCTAGTTCCTCAACATGAATGACGTTGCCTTTATGCTGTTTTAATTGTTCTTGCAATAAGTGTGGCAAATGAGTCCAAGAGCCAATTGTTAAACCGAGTGCAATTTGCTCGGCTTTTTTTTCTAAGTTATGTGAATCATCATGGATTAAATACGTTGCTATAATTCCGCTCATTGTTAAAACCTCCTAGTTAAATAAAAAAACCTCTCAGCTAAGGAGAGGTTTTTTTACAACCAGCTCCTTATCTGTCAGCGTAATGCTGCGAGAATTAGCACCGTGTCTACAATTGTAGATCGGTTGCCGGGTTTCGTCGGGCTCGTCCCTCCACCTGCTCTTGATAAGAAGTATTTAGAAATGTTTAAATTTTTAAGATAACTGAATTTTGGCAGATATTTTTCATGTTGTCAATTACTTTTTGAAAAAATTTAATTTATCAATTCGATTAATGGCTTCTCGTAATCTATCTTCTGTATGCAAGAGACCAACACGGACATATCCTTCGCCATGTTCACCAAATCCAACACCAGGAGCAACTGCAACGTGTGCTTTTTCTAGTAAAATATTAGAAAATTGCTCAGATGTATATCCTTTCGGAACAGGAAGCCATGCAAAGAATGAGCCTGTTGGAATATCTACATTCCAACCAATTGAGTGACAAGCTGAAACAAGAGCGTTTCTTCGAGATTCGTAACTATTTACAAGGTCTATTACGCAAGACTGTGAACTTAATAGTGCTTCGCGGGCAGCATCTTGAACTGCACCAAAAATACTAACATACATATGATCTTGTAATAAGTTAATTGTCTCAATCACACTTTCATTCCCCACAGCAAAAGCGATGCGCCATCCAGCCATATTGAAAGTTTTCGATAGAGTGTAAATTTCAATACCTGTATTTTTAGCACCGTCTGCTTGCAAGAAACTAACAGGTTTTTGACCATCGAATCCAATAGCACCGTAAGCAAAATCATGAACGACTAATATATTATGTTTATTAGCAAAATGAATGGTTGCATCAAAGAAATCTTTTGATGCAGTAGCACCGGTAGGATTATTTGGATAGTTTAAAAACATTAACTTTGCACGCTTAGCGGTAGTGGCATCAATTTTTGTATAATCTGGTAAAAAATTATTTTCTGCAATAAGCGGCATTGTTTCAAATTGTGCTTTTGCTAAAGCAACTCCTGATAAATAATCTGGATAGCCTGGATCTGGAACGAGAATAGTATCACCAGGGTTTGTAAAACAAAGTGGTAATTCTACTAATCCAGCTTTTCCACCAAACAAAATAGCAACTTCTGTTTTTGGATTTACTACTACATCATATTCGCGTTGATAGAATGTTGCCACGGCTTCTTTTAAACTTTCGTGTCCGCGAAATGGCGGATATTTATGATGAATGGTCTTTTCGGCAGCATCTTGTAAAGCTTTTACGATATGCTGCGGTGTTGGTTGATCTGGATTACCTTGACCTAGATTAATAACATCGTGACCATCTGCAACGACTTTGTTAACTTTTGCAACAAGTGAAGCAAAAAATTGTGTAGGCAATGATGTTACTATCTCAGAAGGTTGAAATAATTTCATACTTTCCACCTCTTTTGAAAGTTGTTACAATTCTAGTGACAAATGATATAATCTTTCCAGTATTTTGTAAAGAAAAAATTAAGAATGGGGCTGACAAAATGAAAGTCGCATGTATTCAAATGGATATTGTCTTTGGAGATGTAGAAAAAAATATTGAGAATGCTAAAAATAAAATAAGCGAAGCGATGAAGGAAAGACCAGATGTGATTGTCTTACCAGAACTATGGACAACGGGATATGATTTAACGAGGCTTACTGAAATTGCAGATAGGGATGGATTGCAAACGAAAGAAAAGCTGAAAGAATGGTCGAAGCAATATGGTGTACATATTGTCGGTGGGTCTATAGCGAAGCAAACAGAACAAGGTGTTACAAATACAATGTATGTGGTAAACAAGGAAGGAGAACTAGTCAATGAATATAGTAAAGTGCATTTATTTCAGCTTATGGATGAACATAAATATTTAATTGCTGGAAATAGTACAGGTGAATTTAAGTTAGATGATGTAGAGTGCGCCGGCACAATTTGTTATGATATTCGTTTTCCAGAGTGGATGCGCGTTCATACTGCTAAAGGTGCAAAAGTTTTATTTGTTGTAGCAGAATGGCCATTGGTTCGTTTAGCGCATTGGCGTTTGTTATTGCAAGCAAGAGCAGTTGAAAATCAGTGTTATGTTGTTGCATGTAATAGGGCAGGAAAGGATCCGAATAATGAGTTTGCCGGTCATTCTTTAATTGTCGATCCTTGGGGCGAAGTTGTTGTAGAAGCGAATGAAGAAGAATCAATTTTATTGGGAGAGCTTCATTTTGAGAAAATTAAAGAAGTACGCAAAGGAATTCCAGTTTTTGCAGATCGTCGTCCAGAATTATACAAATAAAATGTTGACAAGTGATTTTTATTCTTGGTATAGTCTTCAACATAAAGTTAAAAATTCAAAAAATTATACAACTCTTATCAAGAGCAGGTGGAGGGATTTGGCCCGATGAAGCCCAGCAACCGACCGTAATACCATTGTGAAATGGGGCGTTTATTTACGCCAAAAGGCACGGTGCTAATTCCAGCAGAAAGTAAACCTTTCTGGCAGATAAGAGGGGAGAAGATAAACTTCAAACCTCTTTCTTTGTGGAAAGAGGTTTTTCTACGTCAGAAAAACCTCTGAATTAAAAAAGGGGGAGAAGACGATGGGATATTATTCATTAACTGAAACGACAGCTATACAATATGCGAAAGAACACGGTTATTTTGAAAAGAAAGCAAATGTAGTTTGTCATGAAATTGGAGATGGAAATTTAAATTACGTGTTCAAATTAGATGATGGAGAGAAGTCTATTATAATAAAACAAGCACTACCATATGCGAAAGTAGTTGGTGAGAGCTGGCCACTGTCTATAAAAAGAGCGACAATTGAAAGTAAAGCATTACAAATTTTTGCGAAGTATGTGCCGGAATATGTGCCGGTAGTGTACAGTCATGATGAAGAGTTAGCAGTAACAGTCATAGAAGATCTATCAAGGCTAATAATTGCAAGAAAAGGATTAATAGATGGAGAGGAGTACCCGCTTTTATCCCAACATATTGGTCGCTTTCTAGCACATGTGTTGTTTTATACTTCAGATTTCGGTTTACAATCTGAAGAGAAAAGGGTACTAGAAGGTGCATTTGTAAACCCAGATCTTAGTAAAATCACGGAAGATTTAGTGTTTACAGATCCGTTTAGTCATTATGATACGAATGATTATGAACCAGAGTTACAACTAGCGGTGGATGAACTGTGGAGTGACAAAAATTTAAAATTAAAAGTAGCACAGTATAAATATAAGTTCTTAACAAGAAAAGAAGCGCTTATTCATGGTGATTTACATACTGGTAGTATTTTTTCATCACCTGCTGAAACGAAAGTAATTGATCCAGAATTTGCAACATATGGTCCATTTGGATTTGATCTTGGCCAATTTATTGCAAATTTATTATTAAATGCACTATCCCGTGAAGAGGAAAAAAGAAGTGTGCTATTTTTCCATATTGAGAAAACATGGAGTTATTTTGTAGAAGCTTTTACGAAGTTATGGATTGGAGAAGGTGTAGAAGCATATACGAAAGAGAAACAATGGTTGCCAATTATTTTGCAAAATATTTTTACAGATGCCGTTGGATTTGCCGGATGTGAGCTTATCCGTAGAACAATTGGCTTAGCGCATGTAGCTGATTTAGATGGAATAGCAAATAAAGAAACGAGAATTCAAGCTAAGAAACAAGCGTTATCCTTAGGTAAAGAACTAATAAAATATGAATCTAAGAGTGCTGATATTCAACTGTTCCGAACATTATTTCAACAAACAGTTTCTGGAGGGATAAAAGCATGAGTACAATTGTTACTGTTCCGAGATCTGTCAGTTGGAAAGGTGATGCCATTGCAGTATTAAATCAAACAAAGTTGCCGCATAGTACAGAATACAAAACATTAACGACGATTGAAGAGGTATGGAAAAGTATTGTCATGCTAGAAGTACGAGGAGCACCTGCAATTGGAATTGTAGCTGCATTTGGCTTGGCACTTGCATCAAAAAAATATAATACTGTACATATGGAAGAATTTCAAAAGAAGTTTAATAGAGATTGTAATTATTTAGGAACGTCACGCCCAACAGCAGTCAATTTATTTTGGGCAATCGATCGTATGAGAGAATCAATTCGAGAAATTACTACAATAAAAGAAGCACAAAAAAAATTAGAAGAAGAAGCGCTTCTCATTCAGCAAGAAGATGAAGCAGTATGCCGGAGTATTGGAGAACATGCATTAACATGTTTTAAAGATGGTGATCACATTTTAACAATTTGTAACGCTGGAAGTATTGCAACTGCTAGATATGGTACTGCATTAGCACCGTTTTATATTGGGAAAGAAAAAGGTGTACGTTTACATGCGTATGCGTGTGAAACGAGACCGGTTTTACAAGGCGGGCGTTTAACGACCTGGGAATTAAAACAGGCAAATATTGATGTAACACTTATTACCGATAATACGGCAGCTCATGCTATTCAAACGAAAGAAATAAACGCGATTATTGTAGGAGCGGACCGAATTGTCGCAAATGGAGATACAGCAAATAAAATCGGAACAATGAATTTAGCTATATTAGCAAATTATTTCGATATTCCATTTTACGTTGCAGCTCCGTTATCTACGTTTGATATTACGAAACAAACAGGTACAGAAATTGTTATTGAAGAAAGAGATGAAACCGAAGTTACGAAAATTTTTGGAAAACAAGTGGCGCCAATTGGAACTGATGTTTATAATCCTGCATTTGACGTAACACCGAATGAATTAATTACAGGTATTATTACTGAAAAAGGCATCATACACGGAGATTATAAACGGGAAATTGCATCATTATTTGAAAGACAAGCTAATACATAATAGCTTGTTTTTTTTATGCCTAAATGTTTTCTTTTCTCTTATTTATATAATGGAAGGAGGCGGAAAAGATGGAAGAGTGGATCAGGATGGTAGGTAATGTAGGGTTTCCGATTGTTGTAACATTATATTTACTCCATCGTATTGAAAGTAAATTAGATGGGGTAATTGTTGCAATCGAGAAACTCCCTAAACAATTACTAAAGTAGGAAGGTCCTCGCGATAGAAAGTAAAATAAAGTTTGCTCTTCGTGAGCAAACTTTATTTTTTACCCCGCATTAATGGGCAGTAAAAGCCTTCACTTTATTGAGCAGTATAACCACCATCGATAACAACGGCTTGTCCAGTTATACCTCTTGCTTTTTCACTCGCTAAAAACATAGCATAATCAGAGATTTCTTGTACTTGCAATAAGCGTTTTTGTGGTACAAGTGGATAAATAACATCTTCTAAAACATTTTCAAGTGGTACATTTCGTGTAGTAGCTAAATCTTGTAGTTGATTACGTACAAGTGGGGTATCGACATAACCAGGACAAAGCGCATTAACGGTAATTCCGTGAGTAGCGCCTTCTAAAGCGGCAACTTTTGTTAATCCGATTACGCCATGCTTCGCGCTATTGTAGGCGGATTTTCCTGCAAATCCAACGAGGCCATTAATGGAGGCTACATTAATAATTCGGCCATACTTTTGTTTTTTCATGATTGGGAAGGCATGCTTAATTGTGATAAAAGGAGCGATTTGCATAATTTTAATAAGTAGTTCAAACTTTTCAGTTGGAAAATCTTCAATTGGTGAAACGTGCTGCATTCCTGCGTTGTTAATTAATATATGTAATGAACCGAAATGAGTAACGGTTTGAGAAATTGCAGCGGTAATTTCTTCTTCAGATGTAACATCACATTTTAAACCGATAGCTTGATAGCCTTCTTTTTGTAATTGTTCAGCAGCTTCTTTTGCACGTTCTTCAAGACGATCGGTAATCACAACTTTTGCACCTTCTTTTGCGAAAGCGTTTCCCATTTCATAACCAATACCGCTTGCAGCACCTGTTAAAAAGACAACTCGATTTGTAACCATGGTGAAAAACATCCCTTCGTAATAAAGTTCTCATATTGCTCTATTTAGAGAGGGGATAATAAAAATCCTGCAAAGATTTGGAAAAAAATTGTTAGCTATCTTGTTTTACAAAATAGTCTCTGCTATATTATTTTGTAAAGCAAGATACTTACGCTTATCTATCTTGTAAAACAAGATAGTGGGAGGATTTGAATTATGTCGACAAGTCAAATGCTGAAAGGGATTTTAGAAGGATGCTTACTTGCTATTATTTCTGAAGGTGAAATATACGGTTATGAAATGAGTGAAAAGCTAGCGAAGTATGGCTTTACTATGGCGAGTGAGGGAAGTATTTATCCGCTATTAATACGAATGCAAAAGGAAGGATTAATAACAAGTGTAATGAAGGAATCTCCATCTGGTCCAAAGCGGAAATATTATACATTAACAGAAAAAGGCGAGGAAGCACTTAATGAATTTATGGATCGCTGGGAAGCGATGCAAAGTAGTGTAGAGCGTTTACTTGAGGGGAAGGGAAAAAATAATGTTATCAAGTGAAGCACGAAAGTTTTTATTAGAAATGAGATTATTTTTAGCAGCAAAGGGTGTAAAAGAAAGCGATATTGAAAATTTTATAGAAGATGCAGAACTTCATTTAATCGAGGGTGAGAGTGATGGGAAAAGTGTAGAAGATATTTTCGGAAGCTCACCGAAAGAATATGCAAATGAACTTGTAAAAGTAATGGAAAGAGATAGACAGGAAACGTGGAGACAAATTGGTTTTACAGTAATGAATATCGTATCGTTTTGGATTATTGCTTCTATCCTAATAGTGAATAACGGATTATTACAGATCTCACTTATTCAGTGCGTTGGGTATAGTTTGTCATTGATTTTAGTTGTTATAGGTCCTAATTTTTTACTTCGCAAAATGACCTTCGTAACAAGCTTTACAAAAACGTGGTTTTCTATGTGGTTTTTAGTTATGGTAGCGCCAATGTTTTTAATGGGGGCTGTTACGATATTAGATGTAATCTATCCTACCAAAACGTTTACATTCACCCAAACGCAAAGTTATATATTAGCTGGAGCTATTTTTATGATCACAGTAGCGATAAATATATATTTTGAAGGATGGTTTAAAAACTTATATTTAATTATTCCACTTTCGATTATGTTACTGTTTAAAACATTTACATCAGAAGATCTCGTGCCAATGTTATTTCAAATTATATGTTTATACGGAAGTTTGTTTATTTTAATTTTCCTTGAAATTATGATGAAGACGAATAGAAGAGAAGTGGTTAAATGAGGGAGGGATTACCATGCAAATTTCTAAAGAAGGTGAAAAGTTTTTAATCGATACGAAAGTATATTTAATAACAAAAGGAATGAAAGAAGAAGATGTGGACGCTTTTCTAGAAGATGCAGAACTTCATTTAATAGAAGGTGAGAAAGAGGGAAAGACGGAAAGACGGTAAGGGATATATTCGGTGATTCACCAAAAGAGTATGCGGAAGAATTAGCGAAAGAGATGGAGAAGGATAAAGGTGGGAGTATAAAGAGTATTCTTGCGATGATAATTGGTATTGGCGGGTATTGGATATTAACTCATATTTTATTTAATAATCCAAATCAGCAATTTACACTAACGAATATACAGTTAATGGGCTATCCTACCGTCTTAATCATTACGATTGTTGGAACCATTGTTGCGTTTAGAATGTCTTCTTTTAAAAATAAATTTGTAGAGTTCGGGATTATTTACATAATAGTAATGATTCCCATTTTATTATTAGTATTATTGATGTTTGTTGATAAATGGTACGGTACACCTATTTTGCAATTATCGACAATGCAAACATATATATTAGCAGCAAGTATCTTTTTATTACTTTTCGTTGGAGAAGTGTATGTCCTTGGTTGGATGGGTGTTTTGGTGCTAATTGTTCCTTTAGCGATTATGTTTATATTTAAAGGATTAGAAGAAAAAAATGTATTTTGGGGAATTGCAAAGATATTACTTATGTATGGAAGTATATATGGGTTAATGAGATGGTCTTTAAAAATTGAAGAGAGAAAAAGTGTAAACTAGTATTTCAAAAAAAGTGGCTGCTCTGGATATACAAAAAATTATTTCCAAAGAAATACTATATTTTGATTTTTAGAGGGATTCGTTTTAGGTGTATAGTGTATCCTTTGCAGCCGGTATATCGTTTATTAATTGGAATAAATTGTTTTAAACAGTAACATGACAGTTACTGTTTTTTTTTTTGTAATAAAGAACTTTGTAAAGAGAGTGCTTTTTGTTCGTTTGTTAATAGGGATTGAATATGGACGTTTTCAGGACGAGGTACGATAGGGTACATAAGATTTGTTGGAGAAGGATGGTGCTCCGAGCCAGTTGGAGAATGAGGATCTGCGTGAGTAAGTTTTCCATGAACACGTCTTGTAAATAAAATATGACCGACTTCGTGAGCGAGCGTATATATATTTTTCATGGGAGCAGCCGAATTTGTTAAAACGATATAACCAGTAAGTTGCTGTTGTTTGGCTAAAGAGTACGCGCAGGCAATTACGGCTGTTTCTTTGAAATAATCACTGCCAATATAACAAATGTAAAGGTCGCATTCAGGAGCTTCATTTACACATGTTTGGAAAAAGGATGCTAATTTTTCCTGACTTTGAATAGAATTTTTATAACTAATTTCACGGTCAGAAAAACGAAAAAGTTCATTTAAAATAATTACGTCTTTAATTTGAAATGTAATGGGGTGCCAAATTGATTCTGCAACTGCTAAATCTTTTGCGATACGGTCATCAGAAATATCGGCGCCTGGAGTAATGCAAATACATATATTGACGTATGGATCCATAAGGAACACCTCAACTGAAAAAATTCTTTCTATAATATATGTTGGGAAAAGACCCTATGTATGGATAAAAGCCTTGTTTATTACAAGTCGAAAAAATTTCATAGTTCTATAACATGGTGTGGTCATCTTTTTGATATAGTAAAGAAAAGGGGGAGAATATATGTATACATTAAAAATCGTTTCAGACAGAGAAGCACTTTATCAATTTGCGAGTTATGTAAGAGTTGTACAAGGGGTTGAAGATGTATATGTAGAGGTGGGAGAATCTTTATATGAACATCCATTAATGAAGTTTTATGTACATATTAAGCTGGAGGAAACATATGAGCAACATAAAGCGTTACAAGAAATAGCAAGATTAGTAGAATTAGGGCGTTTTACATATGTTCATTATCGTAATGATGAAATTGAAGAAGCTTTTGAAGCTGTAAAATATGAAAGTTTTAAGAAATAAAAATGGAAAAAAGGAAGCGAAAGCTTCCTTTTTTTTCTTGGAAATTACATCAACAAAAGGAGAAGAATTTTGTTATGATAAGGGAGGGTAAGGAAAGGAGAATTTACATAATGGGGTATATTGAAGAGTTACGCAAAGTTGTTGGGACAAGACCACTTATTCTCGTTGGATCAGCAATAATTATACTAAATGATAATCAGGAAGTATTGCTTCAATATCGTTCAGATACATATGATTGGGGTGTACCTGGCGGCGCGATGGAACTAGGAGAAACGACGGAAGAAACTGCTCGCCGAGAATTATTCGAGGAGACGGGATTAACTGCAAAAATAATGCAATTTCTAGGTGTCTTATCAGGAAAGGAAGTATATTTCCGTTATCCTAATGGGGATGAAATTTTTAATGTTATTCATCTGTATCAGGGGCATCATGTGAGTGGAGAATTAAGGCTTGATCATGAGGGATTGAAGCTTCAATATTTTCCGGTAGATAAGTTACCAAAATTGAATGAAACGACAGAGAAAATTTTACAAAAATTTTTATACGCATTAACAGAATAGAAGGTTAATTCCTTCTATTTTTATTATATTAAATATTTTGATTTTTTAGTATGTTTATAGTATGATAGATGTAGACATACATCTTATGGAATTTCACCTAAAAACTGACTAGGGTACATAAGAGAGGGGCAAGTGCAAAATGCATAATGTTGTTATTACAGCTGCAGTTCGTTCGCCAATTGGAACTTTTGGAGGAGCGCTAAAAAATGTAACGCCAGTAGAATTAGCGGTTCCTGTACTTCAGGAAGCTGTAAAACGAGGCGGGGTAGAACCACACGAAGTTGATGAAGTAATTTTAGGTCATTGTATTCAAAGAACTGATGAAGCAAATACTGCAAGAACAGCTGCATTAGCGGCAGGATTTCCTGACACAGTTACGGGTTATACAATCCAACGCCAATGTTCTTCAGGTATGCAAGCAATTATGTCAGCTGCAATGCAAATTCAATTAGGTGTAAGTGATGTTGTTATTGCAGGTGGAGTAGAAGCAATGAGTTCAAGCCCTTATGCATTAAAACAGCACCGCTGGGGACAACGTCTACAGCACGGAGAAATTCGTGATACGGTGTGGGAAGTACTAGAAGATCCGATTCACCATATTATGATGGGTGAAACGGCTGAAAATTTAGTTGACCAATATGAAATTACAAGAGAGGAACAAGATGAAGTTGCGCTTCGTAGTCATACATTGGCACTGCAAGCAATCGAGTCTGGATATTTTGACGAGCAAATTGTTCCTATTACGATAAAAGAACGTAGAAAAGAAATAGTATTTTCGAAGGATGAACATCCACGTGCAGATATTACAGCGGAAAAATTAGCAGGATTAAAACCAGCTTTCCGTAAAGATGGATCTGTAACGGCAGGGAATGCATCTGGCCTTAATGATGGAAGTGCGGTTCTAGTATTAATGAGCGAAGAAAAAGCGAAAGAAAAAGGCTTACAACCGTTAGCTAGAATTGTTGGATATTCAGTAGCTGGAGTAGATCCGAAAATTATGGGTATTGGACCAGCACCAGCAATTCGTAAAGGGTTAGAAAAAGTAGATTGGTCATTAGAAGATGCTGATTTACTGGAAATTAATGAAGCTTTCGCGGCTCAATACCTAGCTGTAGAGAAAGAATTAGGTTTAGACCGTGAAAAAGTGAATGTAAACGGTAGCGGTGTAGGACTTGGACATCCAATCGGTTGTACAGGAGCTCGTATTACTGTAAGTTTAATTCATGAATTGAAGAGACGCGGTTTAGAAAAAGGAATTGCTTCTCTATGCGTCGGTGGCGGTATTGGGGTAGCATTATTTATAGAAGCACTATAAAAAAGAAGCAGCAATCGCTGCTTCTTTTTTATTAAGAATCAAATAAATGATGAAATAATCGATCACGATTTTCAAAGAAAAGTTTTGTCGTTTGGTAATGCTCGGTTTCTTCTAATGTGGATTCATGAATCCCTTCTTGTGTTAAAGAATATATAGTGGATTCAGGATAAGCCATTAAAATAGGAGAGTGCGTCGCGATAACAAATTGTGAACCTTGTTCCGCTAGTTCGTGCATTCGAATAAGCATGGAAAGTTGCCTCATTGGTGATAGAGCGGCCTCAGGCTCATCTAAAATGTATAAACCTTGTCCTGAAAAACGGTTCATAAATAAGGAAAAGAATGATTCACCATGGGATTGTTCGTGAAGTGAAACACCACCATAAGATTTTATAGCGTCTATCTCATCAATATAAGAAGCAACGTTATAAAATGATTCAGCACGAAGAAAGAAACCGTCGTTTGGTGTATTGAAACTTTTAGAAATTCGAAGGTATTCATGTAAAGATGAATGTGAATCGTTTGTGCTAAAGCGGAAATTCTTCGTTCCACCTTCTGCATTAAATCCTAAAGCGATTGCAATTGCTTCGAGTAATGTTGATTTTCCCGTTCCGTTTTCTCCAATAATGAATGTTACATTTGGGTGGAAGGCAAGTGATTGTAAAGTTCGGATAGCGGGTAGACAGTAAGGATATGCGGAAAAACTAGGGATATTTTCTTTTTTTAATGTGACATTTTTTAAAAAGGGTACGTCAATCAATATATAAACCTCAATTCATAACGGATTTTGATTCTAAAAAAGCAGCAAATACAAGGGTAAGGCAACTTGCAAATAGTATTGTATATTGAAGTGCGCCAAAGCCAAGACCTTCCCAGCCGAAAGTCATTCTCTTCCATATGAAAATAAAAAGAACGCTTATAAAACCAACGAGAGCAGGCATATATTTTATAATTTTTAAGTGCTTCCACAGAAAAAAGCTGATGTATGTAAGTACAAAGAAGATAAGCAGAATGAGAAAAAAGGCAAGTGTTAATGACACGTGAACCTCTCCTTATTTTCTGAATATTTCATGTGGATTATAACATGTAAACTATCATATTCCAATGTGAAAATAAATATTGCATCAAGATCAATTCTCTCGTTATGATAGATGGTATTCTATTGAAGATATGAAAAGGAGTTAAAACATGCCGTTTACATTTGCGCATCCAGCAGCAGTCCTTCCTTTTGTGAAAAGGCAGTCCAAATATATTTCAGTAACGGCTCTTATATTAGGGAGTATGGCGCCTGATTTTGAATATTTTTTACACTTTAGACCGTATGGTGTTATTGGGCATACATGGCTTGGGTTCTTATATTTAAATTTACCACTTGTAGTTCTATTCGCATATATGTATCATTACATTTTAAAAAAGCCGTTTATAACACATTTACCTAAACCATTTGCAGGCTATTTTGCATATGCAGTAGATGAGAGGTGGGGGCTTCATACATGGAAGGATTTCTTTGTATTTTGCTATTCTGCTTTATTCGGTATGCTCACGCATGTCGTTTGGGATGCGTTTACACATAAGACAGGCTACTTCGTTATGGAAATACCATTGTTACAAAGGGAATTACATAGTATCCCGGTGTATAAATATATGCAACACGGGAGTACATGTGTTGGTTTCTTATTACTATTATATGTATTATGGAAGTATAAAGATGAAACAGGGAAAGATATTATGATAGCTTCAGAAAAAAGGAAGTATTGGGTTTCGGCAGTCATTGTCGCAGCTCTAGTATTTATCGTTCACGCGTTTGTAGATCCCTATTTTCATATTTTCCAAATAGGGGGTATAATAGTATCTGGACTGACAAGTTCGTTTTGTGGACTTCTCATTGTTTCTATAGTCTACAAAGCAAAGGACTAATTTATATTAATGAATGATAGTGTTAGGAGAAATTATATGATGAAAGCATGGAAAAATATTTTTGTTTTATGTAGTTTTCTTCTTATGTTAAGTGGTTGCTTCCATCAAGAAGAAAAGAAAGTTGAACCGAAGAAGAAAGAATCTATTCCTGAAACAAAAGAATATGGTGGGCGTGAGCTGAAAAAAGTAGGACAAAAAGTGAAAGAAACAGGGTGGGGTACTTTTAAGTTAGAACAGATTCAATCTGTAAATCAAACATTTGAAGTAGCACCAATGAAAATTCACATACAAGATGTAAAAGTAATCTCTTTATCGCAGATGAGTAAAGATGCAAAAAATGCATTAAAAGTATTTACGGCATTAACTCCTGAAGAAGTAAAGCGTAGATTAGGAGATAAAGTAAGTCAAGAAGATGCGGAGTTATATGCATCGATAAGTGGTACAGAGATTAGTGATACGATTCGTTACGTTGAAATTACATATAAGGTGGAAAATAGTGGGAATAAAAATATGCAATTTTTCTCTATGAATGATGTTACGATTAATGATAAGCAACATTTTAAAGTAGCAACTCAAAACTTTTTATATGATGAAGATACGCTCGTTGGTACAAAAAATGTATCAAGGGAAGACTATAAGCCTGGTGAAACAAGAGATGGTATTATCGGCTTAATACTTGATGATGGAAAAGAAAAGGTAAAGGATATTAAGTTTACAACAGATAATGTAGTCGCAGCAGATATAGAAACGCAAGATGTTGTAAAAGAGGCACAAACTTTTAATATCTCACTTTCTGAGTAGGGGATTTTTAAAAACATAAAAGAAAAAACAGTCAGCGTTAAAAATATTATGCTGACTGTTTTTTCTTTTCTTTTATGTATGAATCTACATTTTGAAAAGGTACCTTAATTTTAAATGCATCTTTTTGTTCATTAAATTGCTTTTCATTATAAGGACCAAAACGTTTATTATGCTTTACGTCAATAATCCAATAATGCTCACTTTTTTTATTTGCAATTGCTCCGTCAGGGTTATTCGGATCTGACTTTTCCTCAATTTGTTTTGCAATAATGTATTTATCATCCCAAGCTATGTCTGTAATTTTTGCAGGAATGTATTGTGTGGCATATACAGCATCTTGCGATGGGAAAAGTTCAAATGCATTTCCAGAAGTACGTATGAGTTCGTATTCATCGTTAATCGTATAAGTTATATGATTTGTATTTCCAGCACAACCGGCTAATAGGAATGCGACGAATAGGATTATCCATTTTTTCAATATGGGAACCTCCTTTACAATGCTGTTGTAACACATTGTACAAGAAAAGTAAGAGAAACGCTAGTTTACAATGTTTTTTAGAAGTGGTACGATGAGACGGGTAAAGAAGGATATGAAGGAGTCGACATAAAATGAAGTTAAAGATGCATCGTCCAGCGCTTGTAATGAATCGCATAGGTGCTTCCCTAATTGACATGTTTTTAATCTCGGTTATGTATGGTGCAGTAGTAGCTATTATGACCGGAAATTATAGTGCTATTTTTAATCGCTTTAATATTAGTTTTGGTGATTATAGATATGATCTCGCAGTAGTTTTTATATTAATGGCGATATATTTTATTTTGGTACCCTTTATTTGGAACGGTGTTACACTTGGTAAAAAGGTAACGAGGATAAAATTAATTTCATTGAAGAGTGAAAAGTTAACATTACAAACATTAATTATTAGATTTTTTGTATTGTTATTACCGAACATAGTGCTACTTGGAATTCCGATATTATGTAACGTATATATGATGTTATTTCGCAAAGATAATTGTGGTTTTCAAGATTTAATTACAAAAACAAAAGTGATAAGTCTTGTATAATAAAACAGAGACCTTTTTATACATAAAATAAAAAGGTCTTTTTTTATTATACAAATATATTTTAAAGGATATATAATAGGAAAAAAGTTAATCCATATCATTTTTGATTTTAATAGATTGAAAATTAGGAAAATGTTATAATAATTAAAATAATATCTATATATAATAAGGGGGAAATTGAAATGACTGGAGGTAGCGTAATCTTTTGGGGGATTTTAATTTTCATCGGTTTAGTTTTCGATCAGCGTAATAGTAAGAAAAAAGAAGGAGTAAAAAAGTAATCGCTTACAAATAAATAAGCAACTTTTCTTGCTTGCAGACTAATCTCATAAAGGAGTATACTGAATGACGGTAAGACTTATAGAAGGGGTAATGAAAATGAAGCTTGCAGGAAAAGTTGCTATCGTAACTGGCGGTGGCATCGGTATTGGACGTAATACAGCTCTTTTGTTGGCTAAACAAGGCGCAAAAGTAATTGTGACGGACATTGATCAAGAAAGTGGACAAGCAACAGTGGAGGAAATTACGAATCTAGGCGGAGAAGCACTTTTTGTATCCTATGATATGGGAAAGCAAGGAGATTGGCAACGCGTTATCAGTATTACTTTGAATGCATTTAGTCGCATTGATATGCTTTTTCAAAATGCTGGTTTATATAAAATAGATTCTATTTTTTCTCGCCAACAAGAGAACGATTCCAATGTACTTTGTATTAATGACGTTTGGATAGAGATAAAACAATTAACGTCATCTTTTATGAAACAGCAAGAAGAAGTGGTGCTGAGTGACTTACCGATTTCCGGTATCATTGGCACGAAAGGACAATCATTTCATACAGTAGAAGCCCTCGTATAATAATGAAAACCGCCCTCAAAGTATGTGGACGGTTTTTTTGTATGTTATACAGAGGAAAATTATTTTTTAACGAATACGTTGTTCAGTTTGACTATCAAAGAAATGTGCTTTATTCATATCAAATGCTAGTTTAATTTGATCTCCAGGTGAAAATGTATGTCTTGCATCAACACGTGCTGCAAAATCTTGATCTCCAAGTTTCATATATAAAATAGATTCAGCACCTAGTAACTCAGCAACTTCGATTTTTGTTGTGAAGGCAGTAGATTGTGAAGCTTCTAAAAATAATAGTTCATCATGAATGTCTTCAGGACGAATACCTAAAACAATTTCCTTATTTACATAGCCTTGTTCACGTAACATCTTCATTTTTCCTTCAGTTACTTTGACTTTTAATGAATTATCTATAACGAAATCGGTTTCAGTCAATTTACCACGGAAGAAATTCATTGCTGGAGAGCCAATAAATCCACCAACGAAAATATTTTCAGGTGTTTCATATACTTCTTTTGGAGTTCCGATTTGTTGAATCTTTCCGTCTTTCATAACAACGAGACGTGAAGCCATTGTCATTGCTTCTGTTTGATCATGTGTTACGTAAATTGTTGTCGTTCCAAGACGGTGATGTAATTTAGAAATTTCTGAGCGCATTGCAACACGTAATTTAGCGTCTAAGTTGGATAAAGGCTCATCCATTAAGAACACTTTCGCGTCTCGAACAATCGCTCTCCCTAACGCAACACGTTGACGTTGTCCACCAGATAACGCTTTCGGTTTTCTATCTAAATATTGTTCCAGTCCTAAAATTTTTGCTGCATCTTTCACACGACGATCGATTTCATCTTTTGGTATTTTTCTAAGTTTTAATCCAAATGCCATATTATCATACACACTCATATGTGGATATAAAGCATAGTTTTGGAAGACCATTGCAATATCGCGATCTTTTGGAGGGACATCATTCATTAGCTTACCATCAATTGAAAACTCTCCTTTTGAAATATCTTCAAGTCCAGCCACCATTCGTAATGTTGTAGATTTTCCGCATCCAGAAGGACCGACAAATACGATAAACTCTTTATCTTGAATGTGTAAATTAAAATCTGTTACAGCTGTTACGTTATTATCATATATTTTATAAATGTTTTCTAATTTCAATTCTGCCATGGTATTGCCCCCTAGAAAAAAATATGCAAACGTTTTCTTTGAGTTCATTATAAACTAATAGATTCAAAAAATAAACAAAAAAATAAAACGTTTTCATTTATTAGAGGAATATTAGTAATTTGCGTATGTTTTCTTAGAAAAATAAGAATAAAAGTTGTAAGCGCTATTTTAAATTAAGATAGAATCTGTTATCATTCATTAATGAAAACGTTTGCGCCTTAAAAAAGAGAAAATCGAATTATTAATGAAATGGGGTAGCATAATGGAAAAACAGTGGTGGAAAGAAAGTGTAGTATATCAAATTTATCCTCGTAGCTTTATGGATAGTAACGGTGATGGTATTGGGGATCTTCGTGGGATTATTTCAAAGCTAGATTACTTAAAAGAATTAGGGATTGATGTCATTTGGTTATCGCCGGTCTATGAATCTCCAAATGATGATAATGGTTATGATATAAGTGATTATTGTAAAATTATGAATGAGTTCGGAACAATGGAAGATTGGGATGAGCTATTACATGAAATGCATGAACGTAATATGAAACTTATGATGGACTTAGTTGTTAACCATACTTCTGATGAACATAATTGGTTTATTGAATCACGTAAATCAAAAGATAATAAATATAGAGATTACTATATATGGCGTCCTGGAAAAGAAGGAAAAGAGCCGAACAACTGGGGAGCAGCTTTTAGTGGATCTGCATGGAAGTATGATGAAATGACAGATGAATATTATTTACATCTGTTTTCTAAAAAACAGCCGGATTTAAATTGGGATAATGAAAAGGTAAGACAAGATGTTTATGAAATGATGAAGTTTTGGTTAGAAAAAGGAATTGATGGCTTCCGTATGGATGTTATTAATTTTATTTCTAAAGAAGAGGGATTACCAGCTGTTGAAACCGAAGAAGAGGGATATGTTTCAGGTCATAAGCATTTTATGAACGGTCCAAACATTCATAAATATTTACATGAAATGAATGAAGAAGTATTGTCTCATTATGATATTATGACGGTTGGTGAAATGCCTGGTGTAACGACAGAAGAAGCGAAAATGTATACTGGAGAAGAACGAAAAGAATTGCAGATGGTATTCCAATTTGAACATATGGATTTAGATTCGGGAGAAGGCGGAAAATGGGATGTAAAACCATGCTCACTTCTTACTTTAAAAGAGAATTTAACGAAGTGGCAAAAAGAATTAGAGCATACAGGGTGGAATAGCCTGTATTGGAATAACCATGATCAGCCACGCGTTGTATCTCGTTTTGGTAATGATGGAATGTATCGCATTGAATCTGCGAAAATGTTAGCGACGGTGCTTCATATGATGAAAGGAACACCGTATATTTATCAAGGAGAAGAAATCGGAATGACGAACGTTCGATTTGAATCGATTGATGAATATCGAGATATTGAAACATTAAATATGTATAAGGAAAAAGTGATAGAGCGCGGTGAAGATATAGATAAAGTGATGCAATCTATTTATATAAAAGGCCGAGATAATGCTAGAACACCGATGCAGTGGAATGATAAAAATCATGCTGGATTCACAACAGGTGAGCCTTGGATTACGGTAAACCCTAACTACAAAGAAATCAATGTGAAACAAGCGATCCAAAATAAAGATTCAATTTTTTATTACTATAAAAAATTAATTGATCTACGCAAAAACAATGAAATAGTTGTGTACGGATCATATGATTTAATATTAGATAATAATCCTTCTATTTTTGCATACGTAAGAACATATGGAGAAGAAAAACTTCTTGTTATTGCAAACTTTACGGCGGAAGAAAGTGTATTTGAATTGCCTGAGGACGTTATTTATAGTGAATCAGAGTTATTAATACACAATTACGACGTAGAGAGTGGATCGATAGATAACATGACATTACGTCCATATGAAGCGATGGTATTTAAATTAAAATAAAAAAATCCTTATGCCACACCTTGGCATAAGGATTTTTTATTACCATTTTAAGATTGAGAATCCATATGGAGGAAGTGTAACCTGTAATACACTTGCTTCCGCTGAAAATTCTTCGTTTGTATAAATGTTAATAATTTTCTTTCCAGTGACATGGAGAGGGAGTGAAGCTGTAACATCACTATTAGTCGGATTTAAAACGAAAAAGATAGTTTCATCTTCATATGTTTTCGTATAAGAAATATAATTATGTTCATCATTTGCTTCAATGAATTGGAAAGTACCATGTCCTCCAAATGCTTTATATTGCTTTCGTAATGAAATTAATGTTTGTATATGTGTAAATAATAGATGATCTTGTTCTTTCGTATCCCAAACCATACATTTGCGACAATCTGGGTCCATACCACCGTCCATACCAATTTCGTCTCCATAATAAATACAAGGAGAGCCGATGAAGGAAAGATGGAATACATAAAGTAACTGTAACTTATTTTTATCTCCGTTACATGTTGTCAATATTCTTGGTGTATCATGACTGTCTAATAAATGAAACGCTGCTTCATTTACATTCATAGAGTAGGAATGTAGAGATTCTGTAATTTGTTTCATAAATTCATTTGCTTTAATGGAATCATTAGCAAAGTAAGACAGTAGAGCGTTTGTAACAGGGTAGCTCATTACAGCATCAAATTGATCTCCTTGTAGCCATGGAAGTGCATCGTGCCAAATTTCTCCTAAAATATATACTTCAGGATTTAATGCCTTTATCTCACTTCGGAATTCTCTCCAAAAGCTGTGGTCTACTTCATTTGCTACATCAAGGCGCCAACCGTCTATATTGAATTCTCTTACCCAATAACGCCCTACTTCAAGTAAGTATTCTTTTACATCTGGGTGTGCTGTATTTAATTTAGGCATATACGGTGTAAACGCGAAAGTATCATAATTCGGGAGTGGCTCCGTTACAATTGGAAATTCATGAATATGGAACCACTCTTTATAAGCGGACTTCTCACCGTTTTCTAGTACGTCTTGGAATTTATCGAAAAAGTATCCACTATGATTAAACACGGCATCGAGCATTACTTTTATACCGTGTGTATGACATGCCTGAACGAGTTCTTTGAACGTTTCTTTCGTCCCGAATTGCGGATCGATTTCCATGTAGTCAATTGTGTCATATTTATGGTTTGAATGTGCTTTGAAAATAGGTGTGAAGTATATTCCCGAAATTCCAAGCTTAACAAGGTAATCGAGATTTTGAATAATACCAGCAAAATCTCCGCCGAAAAAATTAGTTGGAGTTGGCTCAGCGCTTCCCCAAGAAAGAGTGTTTTCTGGATTTAGTGCACGATCTCCATTAGCGAACCGTTCTGGGAAAATTTGATACCAAACGGTGTCTTTAATCCAAGAAGGTGCTTGAAACACATCATTTGCATGAATAAATGGCAAACAGAAAAAGTTACCAACGTCATCATTTGGAATACTGGAAAAAAATCCTCGCTCTGCATAAATAAGCGTTTCTGTATCATTTTTTAATTCGAATCCATAACGTAAGCGCTTAAATTTAGGCTCGATGGAAATGGACCAATAATCAAACAATGCAGTAGAACCAGTTTTTTTCATCGGTGTGCTTGATGTAATCCATTTCCCGTCTTTCCATTCATAAGGATCACCGTAAATAAGAGTGGCGCTTTGAACATCTTCTCTTTTCGTACGTATTCGGATGTGAATCGTTTTTTCATCGTAAGCGTATGCGTAATTATCTTTTGGCCTATGATAAATAGCTTCTTTAAGCATATAGAAAATCCCCCTTTAATATCTCCATGCATATTGTTCCCTTAAGTATAATAATAAAGTATATGTTGCAAACGATTGCTTTTTGCATAGCTTTAATATTGCTTATAAGAGTAGTATTCATTTCATATAAAGTCAATGTATAAGGAGTGTAGTAATAATATTTTAAAATTAATATTTGCAAAATGAATAAAAGAATGTATAATGATAGACAAATAGCGCAAACGTTTTCATAGATTGAGATATTGTTTGTGCTTCTATTAAACCATTTAATGCAAACGTTTTCAATTAGTAAGGTACATATACAATTTAGGGAGGTTTTTGGGATGAAGAAAGCATTATCATTATTAACGGTTTCAGCATTATCAATTGGTATGTTATCTGCATGTGGACCGAAAGATTCAGGGAAGAAAGAAGAAAGTAAAGCGAAGAAAGATTACGACCTTCTCGTTTGGGAAGATGATAAAAAAGGTGTTGGTTTAGAACCAGCAGTGAAAAGTTTTGAGGAAAAATATAAAGTAAAAGTAAAAGTCGTTGAAATGCAAATGACAGATCAAGTGAAGAAGTTACGCCTTGATGGACCAGCGGGGACGGGACCAGATGTTGTAACATTGCCACATGATCAAATTGGAAACGCAGTAACAGAAGGTTTACTTTCTGAAGTGAAAGCTGATGATGCTGTGAAGAGTAGATTTACTGAATCATCAATAGAAGCACAGACATATAACGGGAAATTATATGGTTTACCAAAAGCAATTGAGACACCAGTCTTTATTTACAATAAAAAATTAATGCCAAAAGCACCAGAAACGATGGACGAGCTGTTTAACTTCTCAAAAGAATTTACGAAGGATGGCAAGTATGGATTTTTAACACTAGGAGATAACTTCTACTTTGCTAATGCATTCATGGCAGGTATGGGTGGTTATGTGTTTGGTGAAAAAGATGGAAAGCCAAATGCAAGTGATGTTGGATTAAATAATAGTGGGGCAGTACAAGGTGCTGAATATCTTCAAAAATGGTACAAAGAAAAGTTATTCCCGAAAGGTATTATCGGTGAATCGGGTGGACCTGCTGCTGATGGACTATTTAACGAAGGAAAAGCAGCATCTATCATGAATGGTCCATGGGCGTTCCAAGCAATGGAAAAGAACGGAATTGATTATGGCGTTGCTCCAATGCCGAAATTACCAAACGGTCAACCAATGAAAACATTTGTTGGGGTTAAAGGGTGGCATGTAACAAGTTTCTCTAAACAAAATGATTTAGCTACAAAGTTCACTGAATGGGTAACAAATGAAGAGAACGCAAAAATTCGATTTGAGAAAACAAAAGAAATTCCTCCAGTAAAAGCAGTAATGGAAGATCCAATCATTAAAGATAATGAAGCTGCAAAAGCAGTTGCAACACAATCTGAAAATGGAATTCCAATGCCGAACATTCCAGAAATGCAAGAAGTATGGAAACCAGCTGGAGATGCGCTTCAATTAGTTGTTACGGAAAAAGAGGCACCAAAAGCAGCACTTGACAATGCAGTGAAGCAAATTAAAGGTAATATTGAGGCAAATCATAGTAAGAAAAAATAAGGTGAAATTCGTGCCTCTCATATGAGGGGCATGAATTCTCTCCCAGAAAAAAGGGGGAAGGAACATGCAAACATCTATGGAACCAGCAAACGGCTTAAACGGTTCAAAACATAGGAAAATGGCAACCATGTTATCAATCATTCCAGGCATGGGCCAAATGTATAATAAACAATTTGTAAAAGGTCTTATTTTTCTAGTATTAACAGGTTCATTTATTGTAGCATTTGCTGATTTATTAAATATGGGATTATGGGGAATTGTAACGCTTGGTACAGAAGTTCCACGTGACCATTCTGTCTTTCTATTAGTAGAAGGGATTTTGGCACTCATTGTCATCATGTTTGGACTCGGAATATATGCATTTAATTTATATGATGCATATCAAAACGGGAAGAAACGTGATATAGGAACCCCATTAAACTCTGTAAAAGAGCAATACCGTAATTTACTAGATCAAGGTTTTCCATATTTAATGGTTTCACCAGGTTTTCTATTACTTATCTTTGTAGTTGTATTTCCAATCATCTTCGTAATTTTAATTGGATTTACGAATTATGATCTATACCACTCTCCTCCAGCTAAATTAGTAGATTGGGTGGGCTTCAAAAACTTTATTGATATCTTTACATTACCGATGTGGAGAGAGACATTTTTAAGCGTATTTTCTTGGACTGTCATTTGGACATTCGTTGCAACGACATTACAAGTTGCGCTTGGTATTTTCTTAGCGATTATCGTAAATCAGCCTGGTATTAAAGGGAAGGCAATTATTCGAACAATCTTCATTTTACCGTGGGCGGTCCCAGCATTCGTATCTATTCTTGTTTTCTCTGGTATGTTTAATGAAACATTTGGAGCAATTAACAATCAAGTATTGGCGTTATTCGGAATCGAAAAGATTGCTTGGATGACAGATCCATTTTGGGCAAAAATCGCTTTAATTATGATTCAAACGTGGCTTGGATTCCCGTTCGTCTTTGCAATGACAACAGGTATATTGCAATCGATTCCAGGGGAGTTATATGAAGCTGCTACAGTAGATGGAGCTACAGCTTGGCAACAGTTTCGTAAAATTACATTGCCACTTGTTCTATATGCAACAGCACCAATATTAATTACGCAATATACGTTTAACTTTAATAACTTTAGTATCATCTATCTATTTAACGGCGGAGGTCCTGCTGTAGCTGGACAAGACGCAGGTGGAACGGATATTTTAATTTCATGGATTTATAAGTTAACGATGACTTCGGCGCAGTACGGGAAAGCAGCAGCTCTTACAATGATCTTATCGTTAATCGTTATTACAGTTGCGTTATGGCAATTTAAGAGAACAAAATCATTCCAAGAAGAGGATATGATGTAAATGAATATTAAAAGACAAAAGATGTTACGTCTCTCATTAAGTTATTTCGTTATTTTCGTAATGTGTGCCATCATTTTCTATCCATTATTATGGATTATTGGCTCATCGTTTAATCCGGGTGATAGTTTATCTGGATCAAGTATTATTCCGCAAAATGCAACGTTAGATCATTATCGTAAGTTATTAGATTTAGAGAATAGTAATTATTTACTATGGTATAAAAACACATTAAAAGTAAGTGTTATAACGATGATTTTCTCAGTGTTAGCAATTAGTTTTACTGCTTATGCATTTTCAAGATACCGTTTTGTTGGAAGAAAAAATGGTTTATTAACATTTTTAATTCTGCAAATGATTCCAAACTTTGCGGCGCTAATCGCTCTATACGTATTAGCACAGTTAACAGGGTTAATCGATACGCACCTTGCATTAATTTTAATTTATGTAGGCGGGGCAATTCCAATGAATACATGGCTTATGAAAGGATATTTTGATACGATTCCGAAAGAATTGGATGAGTCAGCTCGTATGGATGGGGCAGGACATTTCCGTATTTTTTGGCAAATCATTATGCCACTTGCAAAGCCGATCGTAGCGGTTGTGGCGTTATTCACTTTCATCGGTCCATTTACAGATTTCATTTTAGCGAGTGTTATTTTGCGCACACCAGAAAATTATACGTTAGCAGTTGGGTTATATGAAATGGTAGCGAAGAAATTTGGTAATGAATTCACAACGTTCGCAGCGGGTTCAGTATTGATTGCAATCCCAATTTCAATTTTATTCCTATCACTACAAAAATACTTTATCTCTGGTTTAACTGCTGGAGGTACGAAAGGATGAAAAATGGGACATTATGTCCCATTTTTCTTTTCATCTCCCTATAAAAAGCTTTATAGGGAGATGAAAAGAGATTTGACATCACATATGAAAAGAAGTGAAATAAATAGTATATTATAGTATAGGAAAAAAGAGCTATATCCCTTACAATACATGGAGAGGGAGAATATGATAGGTATTACAAGATAGAATCAATGAAAGTTTATGATTGCTCCTATTACTTGCAACGGGTGCAAGATTAAAATATATAACAAAATGGCAGAGAAGTGAGAGGAGGGGGATTTTTATGACAGTTACAATTAAAGATGTGGCGAAGAAGGCGAATGTAGCACCATCTACCGTTTCTCGTGTAATTGCTGATAATCCAAGTATAAGTGAAAAAACAAAGCGTCGTGTTCGGAAAGTAATGAGTGAACTAGGGTATCATCCCAATTTAAACGCAAGAAACCTAGCTAACCAAACAACAAAAACACTTGGTCTTGTTATGCCAAGTTCTGCAAGTAAAGCTTTTCAAAATCCGTTTTTCCCAGAAGTTATAAGAGGGATTAGTTCATTTGCACATGTGGAAGGGTATGCGCTTTATATGTCGACAGGTGAGACGGAAGATGAAATTTTTAATGGTGTTGTAAAGATGGTACAGGGGCGCCAAATTGGTGGCATTATTCTTTTATATTCAAGAGAGAATGATCGGATTATTCAATATTTGCATAAACAAAATTTCCCGTTTGTTTTAATTGGGAAACCGTATGATCGAAAAGATGAAATTACATATGTAGATAATGACAATTATACAGCTGCAAGAGAAGTAGCAGAATATTTGATTTCATTAGGTCATAAACAAATCGCGTTCATCGGCGGTGGATCAGATTTACTTGTAACGAGAGATCGTTTGGCTGGTATGAGTGATGCTTTAAAATTAGCGGACATTGTATTACCAAAAGAGTATATTTTACATTTTGATTTTTCGAGGGAAAGTGGTCAACAAGCCGTTGAGGAGTTAATGGGACTACAGCAACCACCGACAGCAATTGTCGCAACGGATGATTTAATTGGACTTGGTGTGTTAAGTGCTCTTTCTAAAAAAGGATTCGTTGTACCAAAGGATGTTTCCATTATAAGCTTTAACAATGCTTTATTATCAGAAATTGCGAGTCCGCCACTTTCGACAGTTGATGTGAATATTTATCAACTAGGATATGAGGCAGCAAAAGCTTTAGTGGATAAAGTAGAGAATGCAGAGTCTACTGCAAAGTGTATTATTATTCCTCATAAATTACTAAAGCGCCAAACTTGCGATCATTATGCAACAAAAAGCTAAGAGTTTAACTCTTAGCTTTTTGTTGTAGAAAGGCCTCTAATCGATCACAGCCTTCTTTTAAAGTTTCAATACTATACGCATAGGACAAGCGAAGATAGCCTTCACCATATTCAGAAAATGCAGTTCCAGGAACGACAGCTAGTCCAGCTTCTTTGACAAGGTCAAGTGCAAAATCAAATGATGAAGATGTTAAATGACCAACATATGGGAATAAGTAAAATGCACCTGTTGGCTTTTCAACTGTTAAGCCCATTTGAATGAGTCGATTATATACATAATCGCGGCGTTTCTTGTATTGATGACGCATCATTTTTGGTGCATCTTTAGCAGCTGTTAATGCTTCAATTGCAGCATATTGAGCGATTGAAGTAGCACACGTTACGTTGTATTGATGAACTTTTAGTATATGTCCTGCTAAATAGCTTGGTGCGAATAATAGACCGATACGCCAGCCAGTCATAGAATGAGATTTTGATAAACCGTTAATGACGATAGTCTTTTCACGCATTTCTGGGAAATGAGCGATAGATGTATGCTTTTGTTCATATACAAGTTCGCTATAAATTTCATCAGAAAGGACGAAAATATTTTTATCTTTTAAAACAGTTACAATATCCTGTAATTCTTCTTTTGATAAAGTTACACCAGTTGGATTAGAAGGATACGGCAGTACGACGCATCTTGTTTTTTCTGTAATAGCATTTTCTAGCGCTTCGGCTGTTAAACGGAAGCCAGTTTCACGAACATCGATAAAAATAGGTGTAGCACCGCATAATCGAATAATTGGTTCGTATCCTGGATAAATAGGGGCAGGTAAAATAACTTCTGTTCCTGGCTCTAAAATCGTTCGGAATGCAATATCAATTGCTTCACTAGCACCGATTGTAACGATGGTTTCGTTTTCAGGTAAATACTGTAAATCGTAGTTATCTTTTACAAAGTTACAAGCTGCCTTGCGTAATTCTAGTAAACCAGCGTTATGTGTATAGCTTGTATAATTTTCTGTAATAGCCCGTTTTGCCGCTTCTTTTACGAGAGAAGGCGTAGGGAAATCGGGTTGTCCAATTGTTAAAGAGATAAGATTATCATAGTTTTGAATCATGTTAGAGAATTGACGGATTCCAGAAATTTGGATGTCCGTCACTCTAGGATTAATGAATTGTTCCATTGTATCTCCCTTTCTTCCGTTTGAAAATTAAGTTCATTTTAACATATTTTCTATGATTTCGCTTGCGTATATGTTATGTAGAAAGAGAGGGATAATAGAAAAAAAGCCGCTGTAAGCGACTTTTTAATATCCGTACTCCCAATCTATTTCATCTTCATTCCAAAGTACAGAGGATACTTTGCCAAGGTGAACAACTGATTCGTTCACAGCACATGTGCAATTTTCTTCTCCGGTTTTATGCTGTAACTCTTCATATACTGATTTTTCAACATTTTCTAGAACGACCAAATTTTCTTCTTTTAAAACAAGCGTAGTACCCGCCATATTTATCTTCCTCCTACTAAAATAATGATCACTTATTTGTAAACATAGATAGTATGGATTATATGCTGTATTTTGCTATAGTTGTCCGTCTCATGAAGTATTTTTTATTTTCTTTGTAATCCGTATTCATTGTATACTGTCAGGCCGAAATTTGGTACAGGGTTTACATTCATTTCGAAAATCTGTAACAATTATTATGTGCTGTTAACAAAGAATTAATAAATATGTTAAGAAAAATCAAAATTTTAAAACAAATAAACCCGTAAAATGATATAATCATATCAAAATACATATAGGGGATGAGAGGCTATGGAGCTGATCCGTGATTTAATGATCCAAATTGCCATCATTATTTTGCCACTATTTTTATATGAAGCGATTCGTTTAAATCGTTATCAAGAAATGCCTCCGAAGCCGAACCGCTACTTTATTATGTTTTTATCCAGCATTACACTCATTCTCTCCATGACATACTCTATTTGTTTTGGTGACATTTGTGGGTATAATTTTCACCCAATCCCGATTGTTAGTGGTTTTTTATATGGTGGAATTGTTGGTTTAATCCCGGCCGTTATTTTTGTTGCATATGAATGGGCGCTAAAGGGAATGAGCCTTCTTCCGGTCATAGAAGTAATATTTCTATTGATAGTTCCATTATTTTTATCAAAGAAATGGTCTCTATTTTCAAGGGATAAGAAGCTAATTTTAGCATTTATGATTTCATCATTGTACGTACTTGTTTCTTTAGTGATTGGTATGATTAACGTTCTGTTAGAAACGGGGTTTACACCACACATTTCACACTTATATAGCGGATATATATTTGCTTCGCTTATTATGGTTATGACTATGGTATTTCAAGTGTACTTAACAGAATATTTAAACGAAAATGCAATATTACGTACAGAGATGCAAAAGTCAGAAAAGCTTAATATTGTAAGTGAGTTGGCAGCAAGTGTTGCACATGAGGTTCGAAATCCGCTCACTGTTGTTCGTGGTTTTATTCAATTGTTAGAAAGTACGGAAGATGTGAAGAATAAGGATTATATGCGTCTCGTATTAGCCGAATTGGATCGGGCAGAACAAATTATTTCAGATTATTTGAATTTAGCAAGGCCGCAAATTGAGAAAAAAGAACACATTTGCTTATCCGCTCAATTAATTGAAATGACAACTCTTATGTCATCATTTGCAGCGATGCAAGGTGTATATTTGCAAGTTGAGATTTCTGAAAGTCTTTATACGATCGGTGATAAGACGAAATTGAAGCAAGCTATTATGAATGTTGTTAAAAATGGTATTGAAGCAATCCAAGGAAATAAAGGATATTTAAAAGTAACGGCTATGCAAAAAGATGAAACGATAGTAATAAGAGTTAAAGATAGTGGTGTTGGAATGACGAAAGAACAGTTAGTAAGACTGGGACAACCGTATTATTCTTTAAAAGAAAAAGGGACAGGATTAGGACTTATGGTAACATTTAGTATTTTACAAGCGCATAATGGTACGCTGGAATATAAAAGCGAAAGTGGGAAAGGAACTGAAGCGATTATTACATTGCCAGCTGTAAGAAATAAGGAATAAAAGTTACCGATGGAAGGTAACTTTTTATTTTATATAGGAAAAAAATATTATTTTATTCAGATGTTTTTTCTTGTTTTGATCGGCTAAATAAACTTCTAAATGATTGAAAAAAACTTTGTTCTTTCGAAGCTGCGACTAATCTTTTTGTTTCTTGAATTTCGCGAATCACTTGCATAAGTTGTGCATCCCGGTTGCTGTCTTTATTATAAATTTGATTTACGAGTTTATTCATTTTTTCCTCTTGCTTGGATTCTCGTTTATACATATGATTCATTAATAAGTCCATCTTTTCTTTTTGCAGGGCATCTGTTTGAGCGGCATGATCTACTAACTCTTGTAGCATTTTTTCTTGAGAGCCTTCTTTTACATAAACTTGTTGCATCAATTCATCTAGCTTTTCATCTTTTAAACGATTTTGGGTAATAAGGGTAGAATTTTGATGAATAATTGCTTCATTTAATTGAGCGAGCATTTCAAGTTTTAACATGAACTCCTCAAAGTTACGCCCATCTTCTTTTTCTTTCGTTTGTATTTCTTGCTTATCTTGTATAGCGGGTACAGGCGGGGCCTCTTTTTCTTTTAAAATAATAGGTATCGTTTCTGAAATATCTTCTTGCAGTTTAGCAGCTCTTTCATGTATAGATTTCAATAGTTTTAAATCATCCAGTTTATAAATACGAGCATCAGCTGTTTTTGAAATGATATAACCATGTTCCTCTAACAGTTGGCTATATTTACGGACTATATGTTTTGGGATGCCTGTTTTATTCGTGACATCTTTCGTTTTATAGATAGCTTCCATGTTATTTCCTCCCCAAAAAGTATCGTATATATCATTTCAATCTTTTATGAGGACTTCCTTTAAAAAAGAATGTCGGAAGGTTATTAGTTTTCTACAGCATTAGTGAAAAGATGAAGAAAAATGAGAGTTTTTGGCGGAATGGCGAAGAAGAGCTAAAATAATGTCTGAAAACATATACAGGAGAAGTTTGTTATAATAACTGAGGAAAAGAAACTGGTAGAAGCATGGAGGTATACATGAAGCAATTAAAAGGTATTATCATTTCAATTATTGCAATTCTTTCTATTGTAGTAGCGGTTTATGAAGTACTTGTTCCAGAGGAAACAAGTATCAAAAAAACCAATGCATATGATCAAGTTCTAGAATTTCCGAAAGAGCGCTATCCAGAGACAGGGAAACATATTACGGATGCTATAAAAGAAGGACATTCAGAAGTTTGTACAATCGACCGTGGTGGTGCTGCGGATAGAAGAAAATTATCGTTAGCTCCATACCCATCAAAAAAAGGGTATGATCGTGATGAATGGCCAATGGCGATGTGTAAAGAAGGCGGAAAAGGAGCACATATTGAATATATAAGTCCAGCAGATAACCGCGGAGCAGGGTCTTGGGTAGGAAATAAGTTAGATAAATACCCAGATGGTACGCGTGTGAAATTTGACGTAAAGTAGTAGTTGCATATTTCATAATGAAGGAGAAGGGGAACGATGGAGTTAACAATTTCTTATTCGCAATTAATGTTGATGAACTATGACGGTGATCAGCCTTACGTAGACTGGACGGATGAAGATTTTGAAAGAGGTTATGCGAAGGCGGATGGAACTGTTATTTTTGAAGCACTCTCTGATTATACTTGTGAAGTAAAAGTGACCCCTGGGAAACATATTGAGAAAGAAGAGGTGATTAGAACGGTTACAGTTCCTTTTACAGTTAAAAATGAATGTATCGTTGTAACAAGTATTCTTTCGAATAAATTCCAAATCCCTATTCCGAATGGTGAGTATACAGTTGTATTACAGGCAACTCCTCTTGAAGAACCAACGGATGATGAATTATATAAAATACAATACGAATTCTTTTTTGAAAGTAAAGAATAAAAAATGGGTTATCCTTTTTGAGGATAACCCATTTTTGTTATGCGTTTGTTTTTAGCAGGGAACGAGCATCTTTTGCTGCTTGCACCATGTGTTCTAAAGCCGGGATAACTTCTTCCGTTCTTCTCGTTTTTAAACCACAATCAGGATTAATCCAGAAATATTTAGGATCACATACTTCTAAAGATTGTTCTACGATTTTATACATTTCATCTTTACTCGGTACACGTGGGCTATGAATATCATATACACCTAGACCGATGCCTTTTTCGTATGTTGTATGTTTTAATGTGTCAATAAATTCACCGTGACTTCTTGATGTTTCGATAGAAATCACATCTGCATCTAATGCGCGAATCGCATCAACAATATCTTCGAAGTTACTGTAACACATATGCGTATGAATTTGTGTTTCATTTGCTACAGAAGAAGTTGCTAAAAGGAAGGATTGTACTGCCCATGTAATATAAGCATCCCAATCTTTTTCTTTTAGTGGCATTCCTTCACGAAGTGCTGGCTCATCGACTTGGATTACTCGAATTCCGGAAGATTCAAGTAGTTCAATTTCGTGACGAAGAGCTAATGCAATTTGATACGAAACTTCTTTTCTTGGAATGTCATTTCGAACGAAGGACCAATTTAAAATCGTAACAGGTCCAGTTAACATTCCTTTTACAACTTTCTCTGTTAAGCTTTGTGCATAAACCGTTTCCTTAATAGTCATTCCGTTAATAAAGGCAACATCGCCATAAATAACAGGTGGTTTTACGCAGCGAGAACCGTATGATTGTACCCAACCGTTTTTAGTGAATGAGAAACCAGCAAGGCGCTCACCAAAATATTCGACCATGTCAGTTCTTTCGAATTCACCATGTACAAGAACATCAAGACCAATTTCTTCTTGGTAACGAATCCATTTTTCTGTCTCTTTTTCAATAAATTGTTCATATTGTTCATTTGAAATAACACCGTTACGCCATTCTTTTCGAGTTTGACGAACTTCAGTTGTTTGCGGGAAGCTACCAATAGTCGTTGTTGGTAATAACGGTAACTCCAGGGCAACTTGTTGTAATTCGTATCGTTTTTCAAATGGAAGAGGACGTGAAAAATCTTCTTCTTTTAGTGCTGTTCGTGCTGCTTTAACATCTTCTCGGTTACGTGCAGCAGATGAACGAATTGTATGATGTACATTTCGGTATGTTTCCAGCTCATTACTAATGCTTTCTGTACCTTGAGTAAGAGCGGAATGAATAAGAACTAACTCTTCTAATTTTTGATTTGCAAATGCTAACGCATCGAATAGCTCAGTTGATAAGTGAGTTTCTTCTGTTTTATCAATTGGCGTATGCAATAAGCTACAAGAAGGCTGAACGATGAAATCTTTCGTTTGGACTTGTTTTTGTAACGTTGTAAATAACGTAAGAACTTCATCAAGGTCAGCTCTCCAAATGTTACGGCCATCTATACAACCGACAGCTAAAGTTTTATCAGCTGGGAATCCATATTTTGAAATAGCATTTAGATTACCTTCTTTACCATGAACGAAATCTAATCCAATACCGGATACAGGGAATGTAATAATTTCTTCATAGTTTTCTTCTACACTATCAAAATATGTTTGTAAAAGAAGATTCGCATTTGGAACTTCTTTACGAATAGCTTCATAAATTTCTTTTGCTTGTTGAACTGCTTCTTTCGTTAAAGAAGCAAAAATCGGTTCATCAACTTGAATGACTTGTGCACCAGCTGCATGTAGTTCTGAAATCAGTTGTACGTAAGGTGCAACTAACTGTTTTAAAATCGTAGCAAATTGCTCTTGTGTGTAGCCTTTAGCTAATTTTAAGAAAGTATATGGTCCTAAAATAACAGGTTTTCCATCTACTCCTAATTCTTGTTTTGCCTCTTCGTATAAGCGAAGTGGACGATTATCTTTTAAAGAGATTTGTAATCCCTCTTCATATTCAGGAACGATATAATGATAGTTTGTGTTAAACCATTTTGTCATTTCAGAAGCTACGTGATCTTTAGAGCCACGCGCCATTGCGAAATATACATCAAGGTAAGATGTAAACTCAGAAAAACGTGATGGGATAAATCCTAGCATATAAGCAGTATCCAAAACGTGATCATAATATGTAAAGTCGCCAATTGGAATGAGTTCAATCCCTTTTTCTTGCTGTACTTTTACGTGTTGAAGGCGAATTGTTTTCATCTTTGTTAAAAATTGTTCTTCATCGATTTTATTGGACCAAAAAGCTTCCAATGTCTTTTTCCACTCTCGTTGTAGTCCGATACGTGGATAACCTAAGTTACTTGTTTGAATTGCCATTTTAAATTCCTCCCTAATTGAAAGTAAGCATTTCCGTTTACTAGGAAATACCTATAACAAAAAGCATAAAGGCATAGAAAATAAGCCTTCCTTTTTGTTTTAACACCTCATCATCATCCGTGAATCTATCAGTGTTGTTAAAACAGGCAGGTCTCCTGACTTATGCTTCATATAATCTCTTTTACCTTCCCGTTTTCACAGTGGCATAGAAAAGAAATCTCAGCATTTACAGTGGCGGGACCGTGTTGGAGTTTCACCAAGCTTCCCTTTTAAACACGAAACGAAATTTTCGTGTACCTATTTTCCTTTTGAAAGGAAGTTAACAAGCGATATGATATTGAAACAAATTCTAACACAATTTTTGGAATTTTGTCTACTGTTTTAAAATAAGAAAATTCTAAAGTTTTTTATTTTTATTATTCGGATTATTCTGGTTTTTATAAGACGAAGAAAAGTAAGAGGAATTGAAAGTAAGTACGATTAAACATACAAAGAAGTATGTACTTGTACAGAGCTAAGATGCTAGTTATGTTATTTGAAAATTAATCCATATTCTGGAATGAGGAAGGGGATTGAATGGTTCATTTTGAAATAGTAAGTTATCACAAGAAAGAAAAAGGTTTCTGTATAAAGATACATATACTAAGTTTATAGAAATGGGGAATTTCAATTGGAACAAAGTACACAAAATATTTATTCACCACCAAAACATATAGTTTCAGCAGCGACAATTGTAATTAATGAACAAAAAGAAATCTTATTAATTAAGGGACCTAGAAGAGGATGGGAAATGCCAGGTGGACAAGTTGAAGAAGGAGAGTCTTTGAAGGATGCTGCAATAAGGGAGACTAAAGAGGAGACAGGTATTGATATTGAAGTTTTAAAATTTTGTGGAGTATTCCAAAATGTGAACCATTCAATATGTAATACGTTGTTTTTAGCTAGACCAGTTGGAGGTAAATTAACGACTACACCAGAAAGTTTGGAAGTAGGGTTCTATCCTATTGAGCAGGCGTTAGAGATGGTGAATTTTATGAATTTCAGACAAAGAATTGAATACAGTTTGGATGAAAATCAACAACCTTTTTATATAGAATTTTAAGAAATAATCTTCTATTATGGGATGCCGGTGATAAATAAATCTTTGTTATATTTTTGAGTGCAGTGAAATAAGTATCTTATAGCGAAAATAAAACAAGCATCCCCCGTCCTAAATTAGAACGGGGCTATGCTTGTTTTAGGGTGTAAAAAGAAATAACTTTATTGTCTTTTTACAGTTTCTTCTTTATAAGTTTAATTTGTATCTATATCAATTTCCGACAGTCGCCCTGCAACTGCATCTGTAAGGAGGGTGTTTAACCATTGCAATTCAACTGTAATATGTTCAATAACGCTTTGTAAAATATATAGTTGTGCACGTGGAATTTGTCCTTTACTACAATCATATATAGTTTGCATTTTATGTAAATATTGAACGGTATCATTTTTCTTTTTTTCTAAAATAGGAATTAACTCTTGATCATCACCAAAATGAGCGAAAGAGAGTGCTGAATAAATTGGTTTATATATTTGATTTTTTGCCTCGAATTGTTTTAATAGTAACGTGTGAAATAACCGTTTACCTTCTTCTGTTATATGAAAGATTGTTTTATCGGGTCTATTCGTATCTCGAACAATCGTGGTAATACGAATTGCACCCTGCTTTTCTAATTGCTCGAAGGCGTAGTAAAGTGATCCTTTTGCATATTTAATATAACAATCCATTTGTCGTTCTTTCATGATGTGCTGCACTTCATATGGATGTTTATCCCCTTCGAGTAGCAAGCCGAGAATGACTAGTTTCATGCTCATGCTGTCTCAACTCCTATAAATAAAAACTTTATACATAGTATAAACGGCATATCCGTTTTCATAAAGGGATATGCCGTTTCTTTTCTCTATATTAACTTACTTGCTTTTGTTTTTGTTTCGTTTTTGGACCTGTAAAGAGGCGTTCATTTCCCATAAGTAAAATACAAATAACACTTAGTACAGCCGGGATCAGTGCCCAGAAGAATGTACTGGCAATAGAGGTAGCGAGAGCATCTTTAATACCAGTTAATATTTCAGCTGGAATCTTCTCGGTAGCACCTTGTGATAATAAGAAACTTGTGTCTCCGCCTTTTGGAGCTAATTTAGCTAGTTCTGGAGGGAACACAGTGTTTAATTTAGTAGTAAAAATATGGTTTTGAATTGTACCAAAAATCGTTACACCAAGAGTCATACCGAGTGAACGGAAGAATGAGTTTGTTGATGTAGCAGAACCACGGTCTCGCATTTCTAACTTGTGGATAGAAGACATACTTAAAACTGAGAACGAGAAACCAACTCCAAGTCCAGTGAGAACCATAAATAGCGTTACAAGTAGACGAGGTGTATCCATTGTTAAAGTGCTTAGTAAATAAATACCAATTACGAAGAAAATGCCAGATACCATCATGATGTTACGATAGCTTGTTCGAGAAGCTAACTGTCCACCTGTTTGACTTCCAATTACAGAGCCAACCATCATAGGTGTTAAAATTAATCCAGCATTGGAGGCTGAACCACCGAGAACACCTTGAACGAAGATTGGGATATAAACTGTACAAATAATAAAAGCGGCACCATAGAAAAAGGCAACGCCTTGGCTAGCTGCGAATAAAGGTTTTTTAAATAGATGGAAAGAAATGATAGGCTCAGTTGCTTTTCGTTCTACGAAGAAGAAAATAATAAGCGTAATAACAACTGTTGTAAATAAACCGATAATTACAGTGGAATTCCATGCGTATTCTTTACCACCAAGTTCTAAGGCGAACATTAAGCAAACGATACTAATAACAAGTGTAATAGCGCCAGCCCAATCAATTTTTTGTTTTCTAAATTCTAGAGATTCACTGTAGTATTTAGTAATGAAGAAGAAGGAGATAATTCCTAATGGAATATTAATATAGAAGACCCAATGCCAACTTATATAGTCTGTAATATAAGCACCTAATAAAGGGCCAAATACACTAGATGTCCCGAAAACCGCACCAAATAGCCCTGTCATTTTTCCGCGCTTTTCTGGTGGGAATATATCGTACATAATCGTGAAGGCGATAGGCATAAGAGCACCGCCACCGATCCCTTGAATTGCTCTATAAATACTTAGTTGCTCAATACTAGATGCTGTCCCGCAAAGTGCAGAACCGAATAAGAAAAGAATGAGACCACCAATATAAAAGCGTTTCCGTCCGTACATATCAGAAAGTTTTCCGAAGATAGGCATCCCTGCCATTGTTGCTACCATATATGCAGACGTGACCCAAACAAACTTGTCAAATCCTCCTAAGTCTCCAACGATAGTTGCCATTGCTGTTGCAACGATTGTATTATCCATTGCCGCCATTAAAATACCAAGTAGTAAACCAGCAACAACAAATTTTGTATTGTTGGAGTCTTTTTTTGATAATTGAGATTCCAAATATAACCCTCCTTTAATAATAAGTAAACTATATGAAGTTTTGAGTGCAGCGCATAAAAATTTGAAATATAGTTTTTTAAATTAATTTACATAAGTGCACTGACAAAGCCATAAAGAATATTATAGTCAAATTTGACTAAAAGGCAAACTTTTTCTTCCGCCAAAATATTCTGTTGTATGGACAGAGAAAGAGTGAGCAATACTTAGTATTGGTGTAAAGTCAATGAAGGAAATTGTAAAAAAATATTTCAGTAAGAATACCTTCTGTTAACAGAGGAAAAATGGTTTTTTCTTTATATTGTCGAATAGGATAAAAGAAAGAGTAATAACTATATATCGTTTGTAACAAGCTTTATTAATATTGTGTGGAGAGGCAGAATAAGGTCGTATGGATATGATGCATCTGAAATGGGGTGAATATTATTATGAAAATATGGAAACGAATTTCAGATCAAGGTAGGCGTTCAATGCCGCTACAACCGGTGTTATGGATTGATGGCTCAAAAAAAGAAAACGAATGTCCTAATGTAGCAGTTACATTGCAAATCCGTAGTATGTATAAAGAAAAATTTTCATATGAACTGACCTATGATGTAAATGACATACTTATTATTCGAATTGAAGTTGAAAATAAAGGAATGGAAATGATTTCACGAGTTGTAGTAAGTCATATGATTCGAGATTATTTTGCCTATATTCCAAACTCATTAAAGGCTGATAAGGGGATGAGTGAGTTCCTGTTCCAGCTTGTAAGGTGGCGGATTGATAATTTATTACCGAATGAGAAGGTAGAACTAATTTGTAAAATAAAAGCAAATAAAGATAAAGCACTTAAAAACGCATTATTTCAGGCTACATATACATTTCAATATAAAGGAGTATCATATGGTCCACTGCAAACAAATGAAGTTGTTGTGCGGCAATGATAAAAAGGAACCTGTAAGAAAGGTTCCTTTTTTAATGAAGATTGTGTTTTTTGAGTACTTTTTTTTGCTCGATTCCTTTTTTCCTACATAATTATTTTTATAACCAAAATATAAAATGAAAAGAAAGGAAGCAACATTTACAATAGCATCAATTTGATCGTTTGTAATAAAGTTCACTCCGAAAGAATTAAACAGTAATTTTAATGATAATAGAAAACCTGCTAGTAAACGTATAATATCTGATAGATTCTCTTTTTGTAGCATATAAGTCACCTCTTTCTAAAACGATATATAGTATATATATGAAATAGAATAGAAATGGTAGACAAGCTTAAGCGGAAATGTACACTCAATATGTACATTTTTTATTTTGTAGAAAAACATAATTGTTATAGAAACATATATTGGTATAGAAAGGAGGAGAAGTATGAAACATAAAGGGAAAATTAGTGGGTTATTACTTGGGAATACAGTGGCAGTTACAGAATGGATTGCGCTTCAGGATGTAATTACAAAACTGGATTCGCGATCATTTTATACCGTCTTTATTATTTATATATTGCAAATGATACTCAGCTATTATTTTGGACATTGGTATGATAAAAGAGCGAGTGGGCGTATGGATACGGAAGTAGGGGGAATGGCAAGTAATGATTTTGTAGTTGATTTCTTTGAGAAAGTAGCTGCTTTATCAGAACGGGATTCTCATAATATTACAGTGTACATTCTTTCTGTGAAAGAATGGAAAGAACTAAAAGAAACAGTGCAAGAAAAAAAATTGGAGGTGTTAGTACAAAAATTGGAGAGTACGATTGTAAAGACAATTCGTAAAGGAGATGTCGTTACTAGGTGGGATGAAAATAAGTATGTTATTGTGGCGATTGATAACGGACATGAAAAGTCGACAATAACAAATCGATTAATGAAAAATATTGAAAGTGAAATAGAAAATGGTTTGTTAAGTATGACGCTATTATTTGGAGCTGCTAGTTATCCAATAGGAGGAAAAACTTTTGAAGAATTGTTAAGAAAGGCACAAAATCAATTGTACCAGCATAGGGATTTGTAAGAAAATGAGTGAAACTTTGATTTAAAGAAATATGATATGAAGAAGTTTTTAATGTAACATTTTTTTGACTTTTATTACAAAAAGAACTTTTATTGTAATAAAAGTCTTTAAAAATATATGGAATAAGCATATAATTATGATGGATGTGTCAATGCATTTTGCACAATGTGTTTCATTTTAAAAGTGTAGAGGGAAGCATGCTCTACACTTTTCCTTTTTAGGGAATGACAAGAATAATTGTAAGTTTTTGCAAGTTAGCATTTAAACTGTGTAAAATGAACAAAGAAATTATTTGATAGAAAGCGGAAAGGGAATGATAGAATGATAGACGTGAGAGAATAACGAACATCTTTTATCAGGTGAATTATTACTGTTGTTCTTCAAATTATTATGGCTGTGATGAATTCCGTTGTACTTTTATGTAATACATAGGATGAACAAGTTTTAAAAAGTACCAAGTAAAAGTATATGTAAAGATGGATACGAAACTGCTATTGAGTTCAAAGACGTAAAATGTAATTTCAAGTAATACAATTTGACAAGTATAATAAATAATATCAATGATTTTCGTAAAAAAGGTGCGAGTGTGGAGTTTATAGAAGGGTATATAATTTTCATAGCTTTTTACACGATGATCGTATATAAGTAGGAGGAAAAAGATGTTGAAGTATAGTAAATTAGCAATTGTAACTGCATTATCAATGACTTTATTAGCCGGTTGTTTCGGGCCGAAACCAGAAGAGGAATTATATGTTGCGTTTGAAAATGCTGCAAAGCAAGAAAAAACAATGTTTGAAGATGCAAAGAAACTTGAAACTTTAGAGAAAGAAGGACAAGAATTATATAACCAGATTGTTCAAGAAGGAAAAGATAATAATCAAACTGTTAAGGAAAAACTGAACCAAGCAGTGAAAAATACAGATGAACGAGAAAAAGTGCTAAAAAAAGAAAAAGAATCTTTAAATAAGGCACAAGAAGAAGTGAAATCAGTAGATAAATATGTGAAGAAAATTGAAGATAAGAAATTGAAAGATCAAGCAGGTAAAGTGAAAAGCACATATGAGAAACGACAAGATTCATTTAACAAGATGTATGATAGCTATAATAAATCGTTAAAACAAGAAAAAGAATTATATACAATGTTACAAGATAAAGGTACAAAATTAAAAGATATTAGTGAAAAGGTAAAAGTAGTAAATCAATCTTATAAGGATATTGAATCAGAAAAAGACAAGTTTAATGAATTTACGAAATCTTATAATACAGAAAAAATAGCTTTTTATAAACAAGCAAATATTAAAATTAAAGAAGAGAAAAAATAAAACAGTTTGGCCTACAATTGGCCAAACTGTTTTATTTTTTTGTATAAGTACGACTATACCATGGAACAGGTTCACTTAATTTTTTTTCTTGTTTCAATGCTTCAGGACCAATATAATCTTGAAGTGTTTTTTTTGCTACTGTTAAAGATAGGGTTGTTTTCGGATTTCGATAGGAGGATTCAAGATGACCAAGATGTGGTAGGATTCGAAAATCTTCTTTGGTAGGAGGAATATGGAAAAAATAATCACCTAAACGTATAAGAACATCAGATTGTTGTTGGCTAAAACGTGGATTTCTAGAAAAATGTAATCCTTCTTTAATAGCTTTTTTTTCAGCAATTAAGCGTTCTAAAGCCGTCTTTTTTAACCAGTATAAATACTTCGGATTAGTTGCAGCTTTAGCATGACGATTCACAACGAAAATAGATTGAGCTAGTCGATTAATAGAATGTTGGTTTTGTAATTGAGATTGTGGTTGTGAAGGTTTCATATTGAATCTCCTTTCAATTTTTCATTATTATAACATAAATAAAAGAGGTTTTTATTATATGCAAAAAGTGATTGTATATATTTTCAATATTAAAGCAATATTGTCACAAAAAACAACTATTTTGTATAATAGTAATAGAATGTGTTTTAGAAATTTGATAATGAAAGAGTGAGAAGTTTGAAAGAAATATTAAAACAGCAATATGCCATTATAGATATTGGATCTAATACAATGCGTTTAGTTATTTATGAAAAGCAAAACGGAGGTTTTTATAAGGAGATTGAAAATACGAAAGTGGTTGCTCGGCTAAGGAATTACTTAATTGATGGTGTGTTGAATGAAGAAGGAATAGAGGTATTGTTACAAACGTTATTTCAATTTCAAGAAAGTACACGATTCCACCAGTTGCATCATGTACTTTGTGTTGCAACAGCAACAATTAGACAGGCTGAGAATCAAGAGGCAATTAAAAAACTGGTTGAAGGACAAACAGACTTTACTCTTAGACTCTTATCAGAATATGAAGAAGCACGTTACGGCTATTTAGCGGTTATGAATTCAACTTCGTTCTCTGAAGGAATTACAGTAGATATTGGTGGAGGAAGTACAGAAGTTACATATTTTCGAAATAGAGAGATTCTAGAGTACCATAGCTTTCCTTTTGGAGCACTTTCTTTAAAGCAACAATTTATTAAAGGGGATATACCTACTGAAGACGAGTTGGAAAAGATTCAAACGTACTTAGAATATCAATTTCGAACATTACCATGGTTAATTGATAAGAAATTGCCTCTTATTGCAATTGGTGGTAGTGCGAGGAACTTAGTGAAAATCCATCAAAATTTAATTTGTTATCCTATAGCAGGGGTACATTTATATAAAATGAAAGAAGAAGATATTAAAAATGTGAAAGAAGAATTGGAAGCATTGTCGTTCATAGAACTTCAAAAATTGGAAGGATTGGCAAAAGATCGAGCAGATACAATTATTCCAGCAGTCGAAGTTTTTCATACGCTTGTTAATGTTATAGAGGCACCAGCATTTGTGTTAAGTAGAAAAGGGTTACGAGAAGGTGTTTTCTATGAAGAGTTGACAAAAGATTTGGGGATTTCATATTATCCGAACGTAGTCGAAGAAAGTTTGTATTTATTATCACATGAATATGAAATGGATATGGAATTTGTAATGCAGCTTATTAAACATGGAAGACTCATTTGTCAACAACTTGAAGAAACAGGGCTGATTTCTATGTCAGTAAAAGACTGGGAAGTATTTCATCAAGCAGCGAAAGTATTTAATATAGGTAAATATATAGACGAAGAAGCGAGCCGCTTACATACGTTTTATTTATTAGCGAATAAAACAATTGATGGGATGATGCATAAAGAGCGAGTTAGATTAGCGCTTATTGCGTCTTATAAATCAAAAATGTTATTCAAACAACATTTGTCCCCATTTGAAGGATGGTTTGATAAAAATGAACAAAAAAAAATCCGCCTATTAGGGGCTGTTTTACAGTTTTCAGCAGCTCTGAATATAAGACAAAGATCACTTGTTGAATCGATATCTATAACAGAAAGTAAAGAAGGATTAACATTTAAAATTGTATGTGAGCAATCGGCATTAGCGGAAAAAGTGCAAGCTGAAAAACAAAAAAAGCAGCTGGAAAGAGTGTTGAAAACGACTATTAATTTATCCTTCGAATCAAAACGTTAAGTTGTACGGATGTCTTTACAAAAAATTAACACCTTGGAATATTGTAATTTGCTAAAATAAAAGTAACTAAATTATAGTAAAAAAGTTTCAGGGGAAGTGTGAAGAGGATGGAAATGTTGATGGGGAATATAGTAAATTTAAATGATACAGCTTATTACAATAATCGAGAATTAAGTTGGTTAGCATTTAATGAACGTGTACTACAAGAAGCGCAGGATGAAACAAATCCGCTCTTGGAAAGATTAAAGTTTATTAGCATTTTCAGTTCCAATTTAGATGAATTCTTTATGGTACGCGTAGCAGGATTGAAGGATCAAGTGAGTGCTGGGTTTAACCAACCAGAAAATAAGGCTGGCTTAACACCAAAAAAGCAATTAAATAAAATTGCGATAAAGGCCCATGAATTAATGACTGTACAATATGATACGTTTAAAAATTATGTGTTGCCAGCGCTGGAGTTAGAGGGGATTGAACGTTTAACATTCCACGATTTGACGAAAGAACAGAGGGAATTTATAGAAGAGTATTTTGATGAGCAGATTTTTCCAGTCTTAACACCTGTAGCTATTGATGCATATCGTCCATTTCCGATGTTATTAAATAAAAGTTTGAATTTAGCTACTCTTTTATATGATGAGAAACAAGTGGAGGAAGAAAACCGCACGAAGTTAGGAATTGTACAAGTTCCTTCATTACTTGAACGTTTCATATTTTTACCGAGTGAGGGGCAAAAGCATAAATTTATTTTATTAGAAGATGTAATTAGTGGTTTTACTCATAAATTATTTACAGGATATAAAGTATCGTCTGTTACTCGTTTCCGTATTACACGCAATGCGGATTTAACGATTCATGAAGAAGGTGCGAGGGATTTATTAAAGGTAATTGAAAAAGAATTAAAAAAGCGTAAGTGGGGAGCTGCTGTACGTTTAGAAGTTGGCAAAGAGCATATTGATGAAAGAGTATTAGCATTATTATATGAGGTGTTGGAAGTAAAAGATGAAGATGTGTATATAATGGATGGACCATTAGATTTAACATGTCTATTTTCTTTATATAAAAAACTAGCTCCTTTATATGAACATCTAGTATATCCGGCTCTTATTCCGCAACGGCCTCAAGACTTGGGGGATGCGGAAGATGTATTCGAAAAAGCAATTGAGCATGATATTTTATTACATCATCCTTTTGAATCATTTCAGCCAGTAGTTGATTTTGTCCGTGATGCGGCAGACGATCCGAATGTACTTGCAATCAAACAAACATTATATCGAGTAAGTGGGGATTCGCCGATTATTCAGGCGCTAAAGGTAGCAGCTGAAAAAGGGAAGCAAGTTACGGTATTAGTTGAATTGAAGGCAAGATTTGATGAAGAAAATAATGTGCATTGGGCTAAAGAATTAGAAAAGGCAGGCTGTCACGTTATTTACGGTGTAAGTCATTTGAAAACACATAGTAAAATTACGCTAGTTGTAAGAAGAAAAAACGGAAAAATCGAAAGGTTCGTACATCTCGGGACTGGAAATTATAATGACGCAACAGCAAAGTTATATACTGATTTTGGGTATATTACATCACGAAAAGACTTTGGGGTCGATGCAACAAATTTCTTTAATTATTTGAGTGGTTATACAACCAAGCCACATTTTCATCATTTATCGGTTGCACCATTTGATATAAGAGAGCAATTTATGGATTTAATAGATGAAGAAATCCGTTATCATAGGCAATATGGAAATGGATATATTATCGCTAAGATGAATTCATTAACAGATAAACCATTAATCAAAAAAATGTATGAAGCATCACAAGCTGGAGTAAAGGTAGAGCTCATCGTTCGAGGAACGTGTTGTTTAAGGCCTGGTATTCCAAATGTAAGTGAAAATATTCGGGTAGTTAGTGTTGTCGGGAGATATTTAGAACATAGCCGAATTTATTATTTCCATCATAATGGAGAAGAGAAAATATACTTATCTTCAGCTGACTGGATGACGCGGAATATGGAGAAGCGAGTAGAAATATCTTTCCCGATATTAGATATTGAAATGAAGGCAAGAATTAAGGCGATTTTACAACTTATATTAGCTGATAATGTGAAAACACGTGAACAGAATAAATCTGGTGAGTACTACTATATTATTAATAGTAGTACAGAAGAAATTGATAGCCAAGTGAAGTTGTTTAAGATGGCGTATCAAAACACGGATGCTGAATAATGAGAACAAAGTAAAAAAACCTCTTTTTTTAAGAGGTTTTTTTACTTTGTTCTCTACTTATTATACATTCTCTAAATAGAAGGATGCGTAGAGAGAATAGTTTTTATTGTAAGCATGTTAATGGATCAGTTAAGAGAGGGAATAACATTGGTAGAATTGTTGGAGTACATTAATAATAGAATGGTTGTTGACAAGGTCCGCCATAACAAGGATAAGGTGTTGGCGGTGGGAAAGGTGGTGGATATGGTGGGTAATATGGTCTAGGACCGAAAGCTAATGCTCCACCGAGCAGTCCACCAGCAATCCCAGCTAGAAATGGAACACCAAAAAACGGAAAGAAGCGTGAGTCGCCTACTGGACCAATAGGTGCTGAACGGACTGGGATTGGTTGATAATATGGATACATGAACAAACCTCCTTTATTGGACTCATTTTTATCATATGGTAAATGAAACGTGGATGAGCGCGTACAAGAAAGGATATGTAAGAAAATAGGCGAATTATTACGAATGTTGGAGCGTAAAAATTGTAATTTCAGGTTTTGCCATAAATCGGAATGGGACGCGTGTTCTGCCAAGACCTCGATTGACATAGAGAGCTAAATCTTGAATCGTATAGAAACCTTCAACATAGTTTTTAGCAAGTGATGGGGTAATAATAGCACCTAAAAAGGGAATTTGTACTTGTCCGCCATGGCTATGACCAGAAAGTTGTAAGTTAACTGGATATTTAGCGATTTGTGGTGCAATATCTGGCTCGTGAACAAGAACAATGTTATAAGTGTTTTGCCTCGCGTGCTGTAGTGTTTTCTCTATTTTGGGTTTGCCTAGTAGTATATCATCAAGACCGAAAATTGAAATTTCACTATTATCCAGTAGACGAATTCTCTTTTCGCTATTTAGTAGTAGTTCAAATCCAGATTCACGCATGATGTGCTCGTAGTATTCCGTTCCATATCCGCCGTGATCATGGTTACCATAAATAGAAAATTTACCGAAGGGTGCTTGTATATTTTTTAAAATAGATGGAACGAAAGGAGTGTCAGTATATGTTTGATAATTATCAATGAGATCACCAGTGAAAAGAACAATGTCAGGTTTTACAGCATTAATTTTAGAAACGATTTGAGATAAATGTTGGAGAGAGAAATAGTATCCGAGATGTAAATCGCTAAATTGAAGAATCTTCATACCATGAAAACTTTTGGGTATGAGTTGTGATTTAAGTGTATGCTCTGTAAAAGAGAGTAAATGAGGCTCAATATATTTAGCGTAATAGTATCCGATGCTAGTGGTTATAAATGAATATAGACAAGTGCGCATTCCAGCTTTAAAAAAATCTCTTCTTGTAATTTTCTTCATAAAAATATGAGTATACCTATTTAACTTATATCACATGTTTTTGTTACATTTATAGGTTACTCAAATCTCCTTTCAGTTTATTTAAAATATATTTTAAATAATAAAAAAGTAGTATAGATTACGAAAAAAACGAATAAAAAGAAACCTCTTTACGTTAAAATATCAGAAAAGTTTAAAAATATAAAGATTTCTATTAAATAAAATGATAAAATGAATGTGTATTCATTTTTGGGAGGGGATGTATGTGAAAGAAAAGGTAGTTATTATAACAGGTGGATCGAGCGGAATGGGAAAAGGAATGGCGACCCGTTTTGCAAAAGAAGGGGCACGAGTTGTTATTACAGGACGCACAAAGGAAAAACTAGAGGAAACAAAGTTGGAAATTGAACAATTTCCGGGGCAAGTATTACCCGTACAAATGGATGTAAGAAATACTGATGACATTCAGAAAATGATTGAAGAGATTGATGAGAAGTTTGGTCGAATTGATGTTTTAATAAACAATGCAGCTGGAAACTTTATTTGTCCAGCAGAAGATTTATCCGTGAATGGCTGGAATTCAGTCATTAATATTGTATTAAACGGTACATTTTACTGCAGCCATGCTGTCGGAAAATATTGGATTGAAAAAGGTATAAAAGGGAATATCATTAACATGGTAGCAACATATGCATGGGATGCAGGTCCGGGAGTTATTCATTCGGCTGCTGCGAAGGCTGGAGTATTAGCAATGACGAAGACACTCGCTGTTGAGTGGGGCCGTAAATATGGAATACGAGTTAACGCTATCGCGCCAGGACCAATTGAACGTACGGGCGGTGCTGATAAATTATGGATTTCAGAAGAAATGGCTAAGCGTACGATACAAAGTGTTCCGCTTGGAAGACTGGGCACGCCAGAAGAAATTGCAGGTCTAGCTTATTATTTATGTTCAGATGAAGCTGCGTACATAAATGGAACTTGCATGACAATGGATGGAGGACAACATTTACATCAATATCCATTTTAAAAGGGATAAGAAAATGAATGTTTGATTCATATTCTCACGGTTAAATGTGACGGAATTGTGACATATGAAAGAAAAGTGTTTACAAGAGGTCATATATACGTTATATTTAAGACCTCTTTTTTCTTCATAGTAGAATTGCTAATTCCCCTTAGCATTTTACCCCTCTAATCCCTTCAGGAAAACTGAAGGGATTTTTTATTATTTTTCCGTAAATATCATGTTATAATTTTTGAAAAGTAAAGGGAGGGAAGCACATTGATAGATGCATTAGATGTAATGAGTAACTTGGATAAAGTCCTTCCTTATTATCAAGCTATTTTTAGTGCTGATGAGCATACTGTAATTGGATATGAAGTAGTAGGACGTATTCAAACAGAAGAGGGCATACAAAGTTTAGCTTCTTTCTTTCATGATGATTCTATTCCGAGTGAGTTTCAACTGGAAGCGGATAACATTATAGTAGAAAAAGCTTTAAATCGTTATTTAGAAAGTGATCAAAAACTATTATTATTTATACATCGGAATGCTAACGTATTAATGAACGATGATGATGAAAGTTTACTTCAACTTTTATTGATGTATGAAGAGCAAGGTTTAAATTTGAAACACATTGTTTTAGAAATTACAGAACATGAATGTAAAGAAGATATAGAGCAATTTAATCATTTGCTTATGTATTATCGTACATATGGTATTCAAATTTCGATTAATAAAGTCGGAACGGGTACAAGTAATTTAGAACGTATTAGCGTGTTAGCACCGGATATTTTAAAAGTAGATTTAACAAACTTAAGGCAAACTGCACTTTTACAATCTTATCAAGATATTTTATATTCTTTATCATTACTTGCTAGAAGAATTGGTGCAACATTGTTATATGAAGAAATAGATGCTTTTTATCAACTACAATATGCTTGGAAAAACGGTGGTAGATATTATCAAGGGAATTATTTGAAAGAGTGCTTACCTGATTTTATTGAAACGAATGTTTTGAAAGAACGACTTGGTAATGAGTGTCATCAATTTATTCAACATGAGAAGAAGAAATTACAAAAAATTTATAATTTAACAGAAATGTTACGTGATCGAATTGGTGATGTTCTAGCCAAACAGAAAAAGAATGAAGATATAAATGATTGGTTATTACAATTTAGCCAAAGTGTATCACAGTGTAGTTTCCGCATATTTATTTGTAACGAAGATGGTTTCCAACAATCAGGAAACGTTATGAAAAAAGATGGGGAATGGATTGTGATGCCTGAGTATTATATGAAGAACTGGAGTTGGCGTCCGTATTTTCTAGAAAATATTATGAAAATGCGTTTTGAGAATAAGGCAAGACTTTCAGATTTATATGCTGATATTGAAACCGGTGAGATGGTACGAACATTTTCCTTCCCAATTGATGATGAAAACTTTTTATTTATAGATTTATCGTATGAATATTTATATGAAGAAGATGTTTTATTTTAATGCACGAAGAGATTCGTGCATTTTTTGTTTGTTTTTATCATAAATTGGTAATAGTGAAAATGGTGATGAAAATGCTGTCTATCGTTGTAAAGATTTTACGAACGAAACCACCCCTGTCTTTGCATAATCATTGTTACAATGAATACTACAAAGACAAGTTTTCTTAAAAGGAAGGTGAAAAAATGAGGAAATATGGAATATGGTTAGTTCTATTTGTATGCGTTGCCTTTCTAGTTGGTTATAGTGTCACAACTGTTTTAGGAAAAGAGGAAGTGAAAGTCGATCGGGAAGAAGTGTTTACAACGATACAAAAGGGCTATGAAACCCAATTTTCAATTCGTGGGAAGCATTTGCCGATGAATAAGATGATAGAAACGTTATCACCATATTTTACAGAGAATTTCCTTCAAGTATTTACAGATGAAAATAGTAGAAGTGATAAACAAAGTGGTGAATATTTACTTCCAGCAAAAGAAGCGCCGTTTTCTTTTCATTCAGAAACGAAAATGTCATATGATGAAGAGCATAAAATTTTATATGTATATGAGCGGGCGAAAAGTGGACAATATCAAATTGTAACATTGCAAAGAGATCAAGGGAAATGGAAATTGGCCGGATATCATGAAAGCCAAGAACTTTTAACTGAAATAAAACGATTACAACAATTATAAAGTGAAACTGTAATTGGTGGGGGATGTTCATCTCTCACTGATTAATAGCTCGCACCAATCGGGCTATTATTGCCCACAAATAGTGGGATAAAAATAAGAATAGGTCTTTACCTATTCTTATTCAATATTGAGTAGCTGTTGTAATTTTTCAATTTGAAAACCAGCAACAACTTCTCCATCAATTACAACTGTTGGAGTTGAATACGAATCATAGTCGTATAAAAGACGATTGCGTGCAGCAGCGTCTTTTTTTACGTCAAATTCTTCATATACAACGTTATTATGCTTTAAAAATTCTTTCACAATGACACATGGCGGACAATCAGGTTGTGTGTAAACCTCAATTTTTCTCATTGTAATTCCTCCTTTTTTCTGTTTTTTATTATATTCTTCCAGTATAAAAATCGCAATAAAGAAGGGAAAAGATGTTCTTTCTGTTTTTTCCTTCGCATTTCGACAAATTTTTAGTTGAGTTTCTGGCCAATAACCTTTATCCTAGACTGTGGAACATTTTTTCTGTTATGACGGATAGAATGAGTATAGCTGTAAAACCTATTGGTAGGAAGATCAGAGAAAGGAGAGATTTCATGTCTCTACTCCAAGGAATTTTAACTCGACTTGTTAGTCTACAAGAACAAGCTGAAAGCGGTGAAGTAGCACAACGCTATTTTGAAGTGAACGGTGAGCGCAAATGTAGCGTGAAATTTTTCGATAAAAGTGAAATGTATGAGTTAGAAGTGTATCAACAAGGTGAAAAACCTCAAGTGTATCAATTCGATAATATCGATATGGTTGCAATTGAGATTTACGATATCATTTCTTGATACATATAAAAAAGGTGTTGCCATATGGCAACACCTTTTTTAGTTCTATTACTTTTTAGCATATATGTATAGGGAGTTTTCATTTTTCCTACAATGGTAATAAAGTGAAATTGTAATCAGTGGGGCTTCTTCGTCCTATACTGAATATTAGTCATCACCAATTGCTTGTTTACAGATAGCAAAAGCGAGATAAAAATAACGAGGAGGTGTGTTGTATGGAACGTTTACCAGTTGTGATTTGTCCTAAATGTCACAATTCTGCTGAGATTATTCATGTATTAACAGCTCAATCGAATCAAAATGTAATTTATACGTGCCAAGTTTGCCATTATGTAATTCGAAATATTGAAACGAATAAAGGATAGGAAGTTATAATTTTTATTTTTGTCCCATACAATGAGAATACGAAAAGTCTGTCTAATTGAAAGGACGTGACTATGTGGCCGGTGAACATACATTTTATAATGTTTCAGAGAGACATTTAAATTTTGATATGGTCTTTAGCCGTATTTGTAGTTTCATTGAAAAGGATCCACGAAATTTATATCGCTTATCCATTGGGACAGACTCACAAGCACATCAAAAGGATACGAGGTTTATTACGGCAATTCATATTCATCGCGTTGGAAAAGGTGCCTGGGGGTGTTTACACCATAAATCAGTGAAAGATAAGCCAGCAACTTTACGTGAGAAAATATATTTAGAAACGCAGTTTAGCCAAGAGATCGCATGCCTATTTACTCCAAATCATATACAAACAATATGGGATTTATTGCATCCATATGCTCAAGAGGGAGCTGGATTTATAATGGAAATTCACTTGGATATCGGAAATGATGGTTTAACAAAAGAATTTATTCTAGATATGACAGCGAAAATTCAAGCGATGGGATTAACTGCAAAAATTAAGCCAGATGCTTATGCGGCGTTTAGTTATGCAAATCGATATACGAAATAAAAAACAATTTTTATATATCCTTTGCTAAAAACTGAATATTACATCTATTAAATAGGTTGGAAATTATATATAATAAGAGTAACGATGCGAGTATAAGGAGAGGGGTATATGAAAAGGGAATTTGTTTTAACAGAAGAAGAAGAGAGTTTGTTACTAGATATTCTATTTCAGCAAAATTATGCGAGTGAAATTTTAGCTGTGGAAATTACAGATATTGAGAATGGTTTAAAACAGACAGATGTGACACAATATAAAAAAATCACAAGGTTATTTTACAGATTAAAAAATAAGGGGTATTAAGCGCTACCGGGATGGTAGTCTTTTTTTTGTGTTGTATGCTAAAATAGCTGTGTAATTTTGTTTTTATTGAAATAAAGTAAGGACAAAATAATAATATGAAAACGCTGTCATAAAATATGAATAGATTCGGTGATTAAAAGTAGGAAAATGGGGGATGTAATATGATTAGTATTCCGAAAGACGAGTTTCAACAAATTTTTGTGAAAGATTTAATGATTTCATCAGAAAAAGTAGCACATGTCCAAATGGGGAATGGTTTAGAGCATGCTTTACTCGTTCTTGTGAAGTCTGGATATTCGGCGATACCTGTTTTGGACCCGATGTATAAATTGCATGGGTTAATTAGTACTGCTATGATTTTAGATGGTATGTTAGGGTTAGAACGTATTGAGTTTGAAAGACTTGACGAAATGAAAGTAGAACAGGTGATGAAGGAAGACATTCCGGTTCTTAAGTTAGAAGATTCGTTTGCAAAAGCTTTAGAAATGACAATTGATCATCCTTTTATTTGCGCTGTCAATGAAGATGGGTATTTTGAGGGGATTTTAACACGTCGGGCTATTTTAAAATTGTTGAATAAAAAAGTAAGGCAACATAATCGATAATGTGAGAAAAGTGACTTCATAGAAGCGGAGAAGTCACTTTTTTTTCGTGCATATCAGTTGTGTATGTATTATATTTAAAAAGATAAAAAATATAAGAGTATATAGTTAAATTAAGGATGAAAAGCTTATTGAGATAAGGTGTATGGAAGCTAAGGAAAGAGGGAGAAAGTTGCAAATTGATGATTTTCAAATGATGGTTGTGTTAGCTCAGGAATCAAATATGAGAAAAGCGGCGGAACGTTTATTTGTTTCACAACCTGCGCTTAGTCAACGATTACAATCTATGGAGAAACAATGGGGAATGAAGTTTTTTATTCGCTCACAAAAAGGATTGACAATTACACCTGAAGGGGAAAAAGTCGCAAATTATGCAAAAGAAATGCTGCAAAAGGAAGAGGATATTAAAAGTGAGCTAGCTGTTTTTAGAACAGAAACTCATGGAACGTTAAAAATAGCTGTTGCATCAGTTATTGGTCAATATTGGCTTCCTCCTGTTTTGAAGAAGTTTGTACATAAATACCCTTCTGTGAAAATATCGCTGTTTACTGGCTGGAGTAGTGAAGTACAAAAGCAATTTTATGAAGGGGACGTTCATGTTGCTATATTGAGAGGAACACAAGAATATAAAGGTCAGAAGCAACAATTATTTGAAGATGAACTTTATTTAGTGGATAAAGAAATAAAAGATATTACGATGTTAAAAGAAACAAATAGACCATTTATTCAATTTAAAAGTGATTCGACTTATTATGGACAAATACAAAATTGGTGGTATGGTTTATTTTCTAATCCACCTAAGAGAACAATTGTGGTTGATCAAATTGAGACTTGCAAACAACTCGTTTTAAATGGTATAGGTTATGCTCTTTTACCTTCTACTGTTTTAAAAGAAGTACAGGAAAATATGTATAAAACACCTGTTCAATTAACGAGAGAAACATGGTTATTGACGAGTGAATCGGCCAGACAATTGAAGCAAGTAAGGGCATTTTTAGAAATTATAGAAGAAATTCAAATGGAAAAATAGGATTATTATCTTGCTACTCGCTCTATCGTTTGGTAGAGTAACATTATAAATGGATTTAGGAGGCAACAAGAATGAAAATGATGGACGCTAACGAAATTATTTCGTTTATTCAAAAAAGTGAAAAGAAAACTCCTGTAAAGGTATACATAAAAGGGGATTTAAAAGAAGTAACATTCCCTGAAACGGTACAAGCATTTGTAAATAAAAAGTCTGGTGTATTATTTGGAGAATGGTCTGAAATTAAGACAATTCTTGATGAAAATAGCAAGCACATCGTTGATTACGTTGTTGAAAATGACCGTCGTAATTCTGCAATTCCAATGCTTGATTTAAAAGGTATTAAAGCTCGTATTGAGCCAGGCGCGATTATTCGTGATCACGTTGAAATCGGCGACAACGCTGTTATTATGATGAATGCAACAATTAATATCGGTGCTGTAATTGGTGAAGGTACTATGATTGACATGAACGCGGTACTTGGTGGACGTGCAACTGTTGGTAAGAACTGTCACGTAGGTGCAGGTGCAGTACTTGCAGGTGTTATTGAGCCGCCTTCAGCAAAACCAGTTATCGTTGAAGATGATGTTGTAATTGGTGCAAACGTAGTTGTGTTAGAGGGAGTTACAGTAGGTAAGGGTGCAGTTGTAGCAGCAGGAGCTGTTGTAACAGAAGATGTACCTCCATATACAGTTGTTGCCGGTACTCCAGCACGTGTAATTAAAGAGATTGATGAGAAGACAAAAGCAAAAACTGAAATTAAACAAGAGCTTCGTCAATTAAACCCAGAGAAATAAACACAAAAAAAGCGTAAGAGCATAACAGGCTCTTGCGCTTTTTATAGATAGAGGTGCAAAAATGGCAGTAAGCAAATTCGTTCAAATTCGTAGAGACTTACACAAAATACCGGAAATTGGATTTAAAGAGTGGAAAACACAACAGTATATTTTAAATTACATAGGAACGCTTTCGAATGAATATGTGGAAGTGAAAGTATGGAAAACGGGTGTCATTGTTAAAGTAAACGGAAAAAATCCAGAAAAAATTATCGGTTATCGCGCAGATATAGACGGTTTACCAATTACCGAAGAAACTGGATATGAGTTTGCTTCTATTCATGAAGGAATGATGCATGCATGTGGACACGATTTGCATACAACAATCGGTTTAGGCCTTCTAACAGCAGCTGTAACAGAAAGAATAGATGATGACCTTGTGTTTCTATTCCAACCAGCTGAAGAAGGGCCAGGAGGGGCTCTTCCTATGTTAGAGAGTGAAGAGTTAAAAGAATGGAAGCCGAATATAATTCTTGGTCTTCATATTGCACCTGAATACGCTGTAGGAACAATTGCCACAAAAGAGGGGCTATTATTTGCAAATACATCAGAGTTATATGTTGATTTGAAAGGGAAAGGTGGACATGCAGCCTACCCGCATACTGCAAATGATATGATTGTAGCGGCAAGTCACCTTGTTACACAACTTCAATCCGTTATTAGTCGTAATGTGAATCCTCTTGATAGTGCAGTGATTACAATCGGAAAAATAACAGGTGGTACAGTTCAAAATATCATAGCAGAAAAGTCTCGGTTAGAAGGAACGATTCGAACTTTATCAGTGGAATCAATGAGGCGTGTTAAAAGTAGGATTGAGGCAATTGTTGCAGGTATAGAAGCTTCCTTCCAATGTGAAGCTGTTATTGACTATGGAGCGATGTATCATCAAGTATATAACCATGAAGTATTAACGAGAGAGTTTATGCAGTTTGTAAGTGAACAAACTGATATGAATGTAATTACATGTACTGAGGCAATGACAGGGGAAGATTTTGGTTATATGCTTCAAGAGATTCCTGGATTTATGTTTTGGCTTGGGGTAAATTCAGAATATGGTTTACACCATGCAAAATTAAAACCAGATGAAGAGGTTATTGAGAAAGCTATCGCATTTTTAGATCAATATGTAAAGTGGAAAGGAACTAGAAAGTAAACTCGCTCGCCAACTTTGAAAAAACTTACATTGGGTACTTGTTAGTTCCAAGACAAAAACATCTTTCATATTTGTTTTGGATACACATGGGCATACAAATGGATAAAGTAATGAGCAGCGGTTTTGAGCCGCTGCTCATTATTCATTATCGCTTATTGAGAAGATGATTAGTTAACTAGCTTATATATGTTTACATTTCGTGTAGAAAGTGTGTAAAATCAAGGTGAAACATAGAAAAAAGGGTGGGGAATTACGTGCAAATTAGCAGTGCAATGTTGTGTTTCGTCTTATATGCGTATGTTATTATTGCGGCGGTGTATTTTGGGATAAGTTTTTATGCCTACCGTTTAGTAGATAATCACGAATATGACGAAACATATAAATGGGTGAAAAGATATTTATCACCTGTATTAGAAATTATGAATGGGTTTGTGCTCTTTTTATTTATTGGATTAATTGCTTTCTCGACGAGTTTAGTAGGGAATAAAACGACATTATTTGTACTAGGTATCATTATTTTTATGTTGTTAGGGATACGGATTGGTAACACAGTGTTTTGGAATGAAAGAAAAGTAGATGGTTGGACTGGAATGTTAATCCCGTGTATGTTAGCGGCTATCGTGACAAACATAGAGCATGAGTATTATCAATTACATTTTTGGCTTATTATCGTTTTAACAATTCTTTCAGTTTTGTACATAAGTACGGTAGTACTCACATACATTGCACATGAAAAAGGTGATGTTAAAGGAACACGCTTCTTTAGAGGGCGAGCATTATTTTGGAGTGTGCCAACAATGGCTGTTATAGGAATTATTGCGATATTAGTAAATGGATATCAATTTACTAATTGGCAACTGTTTTTAGAAAATTGGTGGATTTTCATTATTTCGTTTATCGCTTTTTTAGGTGCAACACATTATTTATTCCATCAACATCATTATATATTGGCATTGCTATTCGCATTTACACAACTATTATTTGCTTTCTTCGGACAAGAAACGTTATTATTCGTTTTTGAAACATTTAGTTCATTTGGAAATATATTTGTATTTGGTATGTTAATTTTCAGTATCGCATTTTATTTACAACAGTATTTTTATATGCAAAAACAAAAATAAGAATGATATACAGGTTTTTGTAGCAAATCTAAAGTATGTTACAATAAAAATACATAGTATTCGATGTTATTGGAGGAATTCCTGTGGGTGAAAAAGAGAAAGAATTTGCTGTCATTGGGCTTGGACGTTTTGGTGGAAGTATTTGCCGAGAACTCGCTCAATTAGGTATGGAAGTAATGGCAATTGATTCAGATGAGGATAAAATTAATGAGTTTGCAAATATAGCTTCACATGCTGTAATTGCAGATTCAACAGATGAGATGGTATTAAAAAGTCTTGGTATTCGTAATTTTGATCATGTAGTCGTTGCTATTGGAGACAATTTAAATTCAAGTATTTTAACAACATTAATTTTAAAAGAGTTAGGTGTAAAAAATATTACTGTAAAAGCTCAAAATGATTACCATGAAAAAGTGTTAAGTAAAATAGGGGCAGATCACATTGTGCACCCCGAGCGTGATATGGGAAAAAGGATTGCTAATAATATTGCATCAAGTAATGTATTAGACTATCTTGAGCTTTCAGATGAGCATAGTATTGTAGAGATTATTGCAAATAAAAAAATTGATGGTCATTCTTTAATCGAATTAGATATTCGTGCGAAGTTTGGATTGAATATTGTAGCGATTAAACGTGGTAAAGAAGTTATTGTATCTCCTCGAGCTACGGAAAATATTCAAGCGGGAGATATATTAATTGTAATTGGTCATGACGATGAAGTAGATCGTTTTAAACACTTTTTAAGATAAGAGAAAAGGACAATACCATGAAGGTATTGTCCTTTTTCTTATATTTCCATAATGATTGGTAAAATCATTGGGCGACGTTTCGTTTTCTCATATAGGAATGGTGCTAATGTGTCTGTAATTTCATTTTTAATTTCAGACCATTGTGTTGTTTTGCGCTCCATTACTTTTTCTAAATGAGTTGTAATTAATGTTTGAGCATCATTAATTAAATCACTACTTTCGCGCATATACACGAAACCACGTGAGATAATATCAGGTCCTGCTGCAACTTTAAACTCTTTCATATCAATGCTTACAACTACAATAACAAGTCCTTCTTCAGAAAGAATACGACGATCGCGTAACACGATATTACCGATATCTCCAATACCATTTCCGTCAATATAGACAGATCCAGATGGTATTTTACCAGCTACGCTTGCTTCATCAGAACGAAGAGCAAGAACATCTCCATTATCCATGATGAAACAGTTTTCTTCTGGAATACCACAATCGTTTGCTAACTTCATATGCATACGTTGCATGCGGTATTCACCATGAATTGGCATGAAATACTTCGGTTTAATTAGACGAAGCATTAGTTTTTGTTCTTCTTGTCCACCGTGTCCACTCGTATGAATGTTTGACAGTTTTCCGTGGATTACATCAGCACCAGCACGATACAACATGTTAATTGTACGGCTTACACTAATTGTATTACCAGGGATTGGTGAAGAAGAGAAAACAACTGTGTCGCCAGGAATAATTTGAATTTGACGATGGGTACCATTAGCAATACGTGAAAGTGCTGCCATTGGCTCACCTTGACTACCTGTACATAAAATAACAACTTTATTAGCCGGTAGGCGGTTTAGTTGAGCTGTATCTATGAATGTATCCTTCGGACAGCGAATATAACCAAGGTTTTGTCCGATTTCAATCGCCGCTTCCATACTGCGACCGAACACAGCCACTTTACGATTGTTTTCAACAGCCGCTTCAACAACTTGTTGTAGACGATGGATATTTGATGCAAAGGTTGCAAAGATAATACGACCTTCTACTTTGCGGAAAATATCTTGAATACTATCACCAACACGGCGCTCAGACATTGTAAAGTTTGGAACTTCACTGTTTGTACTGTCAGATAAGAGACAAAGTACGCCGTCTTTTCCGATTTCAGCCATTTTTGTTAAGTCCGCTGGTTCACCGACTGGTGTGAAATCAAATTTGAAATCGCCAGTATGAACAACTTGTCCTTGAGGTGTTTTCACAACAACTCCGTATGAATCTGGGATACTGTGAGTTGTACGGAAGAAGGAAACAGATGTCTTTTTAAATTTAATAACATCATCTTCTTGAATTTCATAAAGTTTTGCTTTACGAAGTAATCCGTGCTCTTCTAATTTGTTTTTGATTAGTGCAATTGCTAATTTTCCGCCATAAATCGGGATGTTTACTTGACGTAATAAGTAAGGAATTCCACCGATATGATCTTCGTGACCATGTGTAATGAATAATCCTTTAATTTTATCTTCGTTTCGCACAAAATAAGTGTAATCTGGTATTACATAATCGATTCCGAGGAGTTCGTCTTCTGGAAATTTAATTCCAGCATCAATAATAATAATTTCATCTTGAAATTGAACAGCATATGTATTTTTACCGATTTCACCAAGTCCACCTAAAGCAAAAACGGCAGCTTGATCATTCTTTAGAAATTTCATATGACTATACGATTTCCGCTAATATTAAATCAGCGTTTTCTTTTTCATATTCAAGATGAGCACCAGTAACAGACTGAACGAACTCGATATTATATGCGAACTTATTTAATTTCTTACGAACATCTTTTTCAGACGTAGCCTCTAAATATAAAACTTTTGTATTTTCACGTACTGGAACCTCAGTCAATTTTACTTGATAAAATACTTTAAAAATCATTTGGAAAACCTCTCCTTGTCTATGTTTTGCATTATCTGTTACTTATTATAAAGCAAACAGTCACGATTTTCATGTTTTTTCGAATGAGAATGAAGAAAAAGCCCGAAATGGGCACAATTTAAGCGATTGTCTTTTTACGGACTAGATCTTTTAAATAACGCTTGAGCTTTTTCTTCAGCTTCTTCAGCATGATTACTCCTTCCTTTCCTTATTTAAAACATGCATATTACTAGTGAAAACTCCGTCTCTGATATAAGAAAGAAGACAAAAGTGAATGTTGAATCTTGTCCTTTCTCATACAGGGAAAGTTATTCTATAGTAACGATTAGTAGCCGTTAGTTATAGGTATAGTATGAGAAAGAATAGAAAAGAAAATTCATACGAACAAGTATCCACATTTTTTACTAATATATATATGCAGGTTTCATAAATAAGGTCAGAAAGTGAACGCTTTCTTCACAGATGTTTAATATGTTATACTTTTTTTTAGAATTTGAAAAGCGATAATCAAAATAGGAATATAGAGTAACAGAAAGGATTTTGACAAATGAATGATAAAATTGTCTTTTTTGATATTGATGGAACATTATTAGATCATGATAAGAAGATTCCGCAATCTACACGAGATGCAGTAAGACATTTACAAGAGAAAGGTGTGCATGTAGCAATTGCGACAGGACGTGCGCCATTTATGTTTGAAGATATTCGTGAGGAACTCAATATACATAATTATGTTAGCTTTAATGGACAGTACGTTGTATTTGAAGATGAGGTAATATTTAATAACCCGTTACATCCAGCTGCCTTACATAAGTTTACTCAGTTTGCAAAACAAGAAGGATATCCACTTGTATATCTTGATCATCAAGAAATGAGAGCATCAGTGGAATATCATGATTATGTGAAAGAAGGTTTTGGAAGCTTAAATTTTGAGCATCCGGCATATGAACCTGATTTCTATGAGAAACGTAATATTTATCAAACACTTCTTTTCTGTGAAGTGAATGAAGAAGAAAAGTTTATTAATCATTACCCAGACTTTCATTTTATTCGCTGGCATGCATATTCCATGGATATTATTCCAAATGGCGGTTCTAAGGCAAAAGGGATTGAGAAATTCATTGGAAAATTAGGATTTAACCGTGAACAAGTGTATGCATTTGGAGATGGTTTAAATGATTTAGAAATGATTGAAGCAGTTGGGACGGGTATTGTGATGGGGAATGGTCATGAAGACTTGAAAAAACTTGCAAATCATGTGACAAAGGATGTTAGTGAAGACGGCATATATCATGGCTTAAAATGGGCTGGATTGCTATAAGTGAATATGGAACCCATTTCATATAAAAAAAGGCGGAAGATTAACTCCCGCCTTTTTTATTATCGCTCTAAAGGTTTTGAATCGTCAGGAGCAGCAAATGGATTTTCTTTATTAATGTGATCATAGAACATAACACCATTTAAATGGTCAATTTCATGCTGAAATACGATTGCTGGTAAACCTTTTAAACGCAATTTTACTTCTTCGCCGTTGATAGATGTTGCTTTCACTGTAATTCTTGTGTAACGAGGGACATAACCAGGTACTTCACGGTCTACTGATAGACAGCCTTCACCACTTTGTAAATATGTACGCTCAATAGAATGACTAATGATTTTTGGATTGAATAATGCATGACTATATAATGTACCGTCTGTATCTGTTACATGAACCGCAATCATTTTCTTTGAAATACCGATTTGCGGAGCCGCTAATCCGATTCCAGGGCGTAAATTATATTTTTCAGCCATTTCAGGATCTTGGCTATTTATTACAAATTCAATCATTTCTTTAAGTGTATTTGTATCTTCTTCGCTCGCTGGTATTACTACCTCTTCTGCAACATTTCGCAAAATAGGATCTCCTTCGCGAATTACATCTTTCATTGTAAGCATATGTAATCTCTCCTTTCCCTTTTAGTCTACCAAAGGAGCCGAAAAAAGTCATCGACAAGTAGGGAGAAGCGCTTTGGAAAGAGTTCTATTGTATGTAATAAAAAGAAACAGACGGCAAAGCCGTCTGTTTCTTTCCATAGTTGTTTCATTTTACATTAGCGAATGCAAGCAGCACCAACGATAATTAAAAGAATAAACAACACAACGATTAAGGCGAAGCCGCGTCCAGACCCGCCACAAGAACCGCCATAACCGTAGGAAGGATATGAACAAGTTGGATAGCAATATGAGTATCCGTACATGAGATGACCTCCTTTATCATTTCCCGCTAATACTGCGGTTACTATAATGTATGGAGGGAAGAGTAGAAATGTATGGGTAATTACCTATAAAAGGAAGAAGAGTTTGTATATTTTTGCTAAGAAGGGAGAAAAACTAAAGAGAATTAAATCGTTTACATATTATTCTAAGAGAAAAAACAAGTTAAAAAGGGAATAATATAACAGCGGGTTAATGCTTACTAATACAGATGTGAAAAATAAAAACACGTTTGTGTAGAAGAAGCCTGCAGATTATTTATAAAAAAACGTATTCAAAGTAATTGACATCGTAATTAGAATAGTTGTAAACTAAAAAACGTGATCAAGATTGTATTAATATGTTTCTGAAAAAACATTAGTACAGATTGTTAGGTACACAAAATTATTCTCAACCGACAAATAAATTTGTTGGTTTACATTGTTGCGTTTTCAGTCTAGCCAATAGATAGTGAAAGCGTTTCAGAATATGGTTCAAGAGAGGAAGAGGTGAACGGAATGGGTACTAAAACAAAAAAGACCCTATTTAATGTTGATGAGCAAATGAAAGCTATCGCAGCTCAATTTGAAACATTACAAATTTTAAATGAAAAAGGCGAAGTTGTGAATGAAGCAGCTATGCCTGAATTATCTGATGATCAATTAAAAGAATTAATGCGTCGTATGGTGTATACTCGCGTATTAGATCAACGTTCTATTTCTTTAAACCGTCAAGGACGTTTAGGTTTCTACGCACCAACAGCTGGACAAGAGGCTTCTCAATTAGCAAGTCATTTCGCACTTGAAGCAGAGGATTTCATCTTACCAGGATATCGTGATGTGCCACAATTAGTATGGCACGGTTTACCATTATACCAAGCATTCTTATTCTCTCGTGGACATTTCATGGGTAACCAAATGCCTGAGAACGTAAATGCACTTGCTCCACAAATCATCATCGGTGCGCAAATCATCCAAACTGCTGGTGTTGCGTTAGGTATGAAACTACGTGGTAAAAAATCTGTTGCAATTACTTACACTGGTGACGGTGGTGCTTCACAAGGTGACTTCTACGAAGGTATGAACTTTGCGGGTGCATTCAAAGCTCCAGCAATCTTCGTTGTTCAAAACAACCGTTATGCAATCTCTACTCCAGTAGAAAAGCAATCTGCAGCTAAAACTGTAGCTCAAAAAGCAGTAGCAGCAGGTATTTACGGAATTCAAGTAGACGGTATGGATCCATTAGCTGTATACGCAGCAACTGCTTTCGCTCGTGAGCGTGCAGTAAACGGAGAAGGCCCTACTTTAATCGAGACTTTAACATTCCGTTACGGTCCACATACAATGGCTGGTGATGACCCAACTCGTTACCGTACAAAAGATATCGAGAACGAATGGGAACAAAAAGATCCAATCGTACGCTTCCGTGCATTCTTAGAAAACAAAGGCCTATGGTCTCAAGAAGTTGAAGAGAAAGTAATCGAAGAAGCAAAAGAAGATATCAAACAAGCAATTGCTAAGGCTGACCAAGCTCCAAAACAAAAAGTTACTGATTTAATGGAAATCATGTACGAAAAAATGCCTTACAACTTAGCTGAACAATATGAAATTTACAAAGAAAAGGAGTCGAAGTAAGCCATGGCTCAAATGACAATGATTCAAGCAATCACTGATGCTTTACGCGTTGAAATGAAAAATGACCCTAACGTACTTGTGTTTGGTGAAGACGTTGGTGTAAACGGCGGTGTATTCCGTGCTACTGAAGGTTTACAAGCTGAATTCGGTGAAGATCGTGTAATGGATACTCCACTTGCAGAGTCTGGTATTGGTGGACTTGCAGTTGGACTTGCATTAGAAGGCTTCCGTCCAGTTCCAGAAATCCAATTCTTCGGTTTCATTTATGAAGTAATGGATTCAGTTTCTGGTCAATTAGCTCGTATGCGTTACCGTTCTGGTGGACGTTGGACTGCTCCAGTAACAATTCGTTCTCCATTCGGTGGCGGTGTTCATACTCCTGAACTACATGCTGATAGCTTAGAAGGATTAGTGGCTCAACAACCTGGTCTAAAAGTTGTTATTCCATCTACTCCATACGATGCAAAAGGTCTTTTAATCTCTGCGATTCGTGACAACGATCCAGTTATCTACTTAGAGCATATGAAATTGTACCGTTCATTCCGTCAAGATGTACCAGAAGGCGATTACACAATTGATTTAGGTAAAGCTGATATCAAACGTGAAGGTACAGATGTATCTGTTATCGCTTACGGTGCTATGGTTCATGCTGCATTAAAAGCTGCTGAAGAACTTGAAAAAGAAGGTATCTCTTTAGAGGTAGTTGACTTACGTACAGTTCAACCATTAGATATCGAAACAATCATCGCTTCTGTTGAAAAAACAGGCCGCGTAGTTGTAGTTCAAGAAGCACAAAAACAAGCTGGTATTGCAGCTAACGTTGTAGCGGAAATTAACGACCGTGCAATCTTAAACTTAGAAGCTCCAGTTGTACGTGTTGCAGCTGCTGATACAGTATTCCCATTCTCTCAAGCTGAGAGCGTATGGTTACCAAACCATAAAGATATTGTTGAAGCTGTTAACAAAGTAATGAACTTCTAATTTTTAGCTTTTCATGTGCAAAAGAAATCAGCACATGCTGGTTTCTTTTGTACATATTCCATAATAATGAAATGAATCAGGGGGCTGAATTCCGTGGCATTTGAATTTAAACTACCAGATATCGGTGAAGGTATCCACGAAGGTGAAATCGTAAAATGGTTTATTAAACCAGGCGATGAAGTAAACGAAGATGATGTACTTCTTGAAGTACAAAATGATAAAGCAGTAGTAGAAATCCCTTCTCCTGTTAAAGGTAAAGTACTTGAAGTACTTGTAGAAGAAGGAACAGTTGCAATTGTAGGAGATACATTAATTAAATTTGATGCTCCTGGATACGAAAACCTTAAATTTAAAGGTGACGATCATGATGCAGCTCCAAAAGCTGAAGAAGCAGCAGTAGAAGCTCCAGCAGCGGAAGCTACTCCAGCAGCAACTGCAGAAGTAGTAAATGAGCGCGTAATCGCTATGCCATCTGTTCGTAAATATGCTCGTGAGAACGGCGTAGACATTCATAAAGTAGCTGGTTCTGGTAAGAACGGCCGTATCGTAAAAGCTGACATCGATGCATTTGCAAATGGTGGACAAGCAGTAGCAGCAACTGAGGCTCCAGCAGCAGTAGAAGCTACTCCAGCAGCAGCGAAAGAAGAAGCACCAAAGGCACAACCAATCCCAGCTGGTGAATATCCAGAAACTCGTGAGAAAATGAGTGGTATCCGTAAAGCGATTGCGAAAGCAATGGTTAACTCTAAGCATACAGCTCCTCACGTAACATTAATGGATGAAGTAGATGTAACAGAACTTGTTGCTCACCGTAAGAAGTTCAAAGCTGTTGCAGCTGACAAAGGTATTAAATTAACTTACCTTCCATACGTTGTTAAAGCTTTAACATCTGCATTACGTGAATACCCAATGTTAAACACTTCTTTAGATGATGCTTCTCAAGAAGTAGTTCATAAACATTACTTCAACATCGGTATCGCAGCTGATACAGACAAAGGTCTATTAGTACCAGTTGTTAAAGATACAGATCGCAAGTCTATCTTCACTATTTCTAACGAGATCAATGATCTTGCTGGTAAAGCACGTGATGGTCGTTTAGCTCCGGCTGAAATGAAAGGTGCTTCTTGCACAATCACAAACATTGGTTCTGCAGGTGGACAATGGTTCACTCCAGTTATCAATCACCCAGAAGTAGCAATCCTTGGTATCGGCCGTATCGCTGAGAAGCCAGTTGTGAAAAACGGTGAAATCGTTGCAGCTCCAGTATTAGCATTATCTCTAAGCTTTGACCATCGTTTAATTGACGGCGCAACTGCTCAAAAAGCATTAAACCAAATTAAACGTCTATTGAATGACCCACAATTATTAGTAATGGAGGCGTAATAACAATGGTAGTAGGAGATTTCCCAATTGAATTAGATACAGTCGTTGTTGGTGCAGGTCCTGGTGGATACGTTGCGGCAATTCGTGCAGCACAATTAGGTCAAAAGGTAGCAATTATCGAAAAAGCTAACCTTGGTGGCGTATGCTTAAACGTTGGATGTATTCCTTCAAAAGCGTTAATCAATGCAGGTCATCGTTATGAGAATGCAATGCATTCTGATGACATGGGTATCACTGCAGAGAACGTAAAAGTTGACTTTACAAAAGTTCAAGAATGGAAAAACGGCGTAGTTAAGAAATTAACTGGCGGTGTTGAAGGCCTTCTTAAAGGTAACAAAGTTGAAATCATTCGCGGTGAAGCTTACTTCGTAGATGCTAACACATTACGCGTAATGACTGAAGATGCAGCACAAACGTATACGTTTAAAAATGCTGTTCTTGCAACTGGTTCTACACCAATCGAAATTCCAGGATTCAAATACTCTAAACGTGTTATCAACTCTACAGGTGCTTTAAGCTTACCTGAAATTCCTAAAAAACTTGTTGTAATCGGCGGCGGTTACATCGGTATGGAATTAGGAACTGCATATGCTAACTTCGGTACAGAAGTTACTGTAGTAGAAGCTGGCGACGAAATCTTAGCTGGTTTCGAAAAAGCTATGAGCTCTGTTGTTAAACGTGCTCTTCAAAAGAAAGGTAACGTAAATATCCATACAAAAGCTATGGCTAAAGGCGTTGAAGAAACAGAAACTGGCGTAAAAGTTAGCTTTGAAGTTAAAGGTGAAATCCAAACTGTAGAAGCAGATTACGTATTAGTAACTGTAGGTCGTCGTCCAAACACTCAAGAAATTGGTCTTGAGCAAGTTGGAGTTAAAATGACTGACCGCGGCATCATCGAAATCGATGAGCAATGTCGTACAAACGTATCAAACATCTATGCAATCGGTGATATCGTTCCTGGACCACCATTAGCTCACAAAGCTTCTTACGAAGGTAAAGTAGCTGTTGAAGCAATTAGTGGCCATGCATCAGCAATCGATTACATCGGAATTCCTGCAGTATGCTTCACTGATCCAGAATTAGCATCTGTTGGTTACACTAAGAAACAAGCTGAAGAAGCAGGAATGACAGTATCTGTATCTAAGTTCCCATTCGCTGCAAACGGTCGTGCGTTATCATTAAACAGCACTGACGGTTTCTTACAACTTGTAACGCGTAAAGAAGATGGTCTTCTTGTAGGTGCACAAGTTGCAGGTGCAGGTGCTTCTGATATTATCTCTGAGATTGGTTTAGCTATCGAAGCTGGAATGACAGCAGAAGATATCGCTCAAACAATCCACGCTCACCCAACATTAGGTGAGATCACAATGGAAGCAGCTGAAGTTGCTCTTGGAATGCCAATTCACATTGTAAAATAATTATAAAAAAACGTCTTCTAAATTTAGAAGACGTTTTTTTTATTCTTTATTTTCAAATTGATACATTTTTTATTTGTACTAGTGTCATTATAAAGGAATAACACGATATCAGCATTTAGTTTTTCAAGTTCTTGTTTTACATTTTTGCTTGCCGCAAATCGTGGATCAATAAATGTTGTTTGTTCAAACTCTTGTGCAAATAAAGGATAAGTTGCATCTGCATAAGAATCTTTAATAATGACAGCATGTAGTTTGGTTTTTGCATCTGGATTTAAAATATTTATCTGTGCATAGTCTGTTTTGTAAACGGAACTATAGTCTGGTGAAAGCTTATTTTTGTCCACTGCAAAGAATTCCTTCATCGATTCTTCTGATTTTGGACCGAGATATACAGTTTAATTATCCCACATATTTGGGTTTTGCTTTAATTGTACATATGGGATTGTTTCAGGTGTTTCTATTAAATTATACAGTTGTTTATTCCAACTACCGATAAATTGTCCATTCGGTTTTTCTATAGTTATTTTATAATCACCTCGATTAACAGCATTACCTTTAAATGTTTTAGATTGCATTAGCAATGTGCTTCATTGTTTGCTCGTATGCATAAAATGCACCTTTCATATTCCAATGATGATCGGTCTTAAAGTATAGATCTTCTAATTGTTCATGAGTAAATTCCTTTAGTGAAATTTTTCATAGTTAGCCCTCCTTTAGAAGCGGAAGTAAATAAATGGATTGTAAGTTGCATTCGTTAAATACATCATAGTTATGATTAAGACACTCAAGTAATAAAGTGGAGATAAAATGACTACCTTTTTATTTGCTAATTGATTCTTGATCCAAGAGAAAAATGGAGCGGATATAATAATAGCAAGTATTAAAGATTCCCCGATAATTCATCACATAGAAATAACTCGTAATGTCAGTCAACGATCTATTTAATCCGAACATTTTTCCTACTCCGATTGCCATATCACTGTAACCTGAAAAATCGAAATAAATTTGTAATGTGTAAGCGATCGCACCAATCCAAGCGGTAGATACGCTCATTGTTGCTGGATCCATCGCAAATATTTCATCGGCAATAGCTCCTAATTGATTCGCAATTAAAACCTTCTTTCCTAATCCAATGATAAAATGACGAATTCCTTCTGAAAACTTATCAGCAGTAACTGTTCTAACATGTAATTGAAAAGCGATTGTATTATATTGAACAATGGGTCCTGCTACTAATTGTGGGAAAATAGTAAAGTATAGTGCAAGGTCAAATAGATTTCGCTGAGCTTCTACTTTTTTCTTATAAATGTCAATAATATAACTCACTGCATGGAAAGTGAAAAATGAAATCCCAATTGTAAGGGGATTTTTTCTAGTACAATGTTTGTATGAAAAATGCCATTTATATTATCTACTAAGAAATTAGCGTATTTAAAATATCCGAGTATAGCAGTATTGACAACGATTGCTATAGTCAGAATAACTTTTCTATTTGTACTAGACAGTCGGTCTTTATTAAGCCATATTTCGAACCAATAGTTGATGAAAATAGAAAAAAGCATTAGGAAGACATATATTGGTTCTCCCCAAGCATAAAATAATAAACTAAATAATAGAAGAACTATGTTTTGTAATTCTTTCCGTACTGAGTAGTACACGAAAAGAATTGCAGGTAAAAAAAGGCATAAGAAAAACAAATTGCTAAATACCATGTATCATTAAATTCTTTCTATCTTTTCTCTTTAAGGAGTATGCCATGCGATGAATGAATAATCTATCTTATAGGAGATATGAGAGAATGTATTGTTAAAAACGAGGAATATTCGCATTAGAATAGTTGGAGAATTTGAAAAAGAAAAATACAACGATGAATTAGGTGGGATTTGGAAAAGTCTACCTTCAAAATGTTAAGAGGGAAGAGCTGAAGCATATAATAGGAAGAAAAAGGAGGTAACGCTATGAAAATTACACTAGCTTCATTTTTTCATCTAGTTTTATGGAGTGGATTTTCAGTAGTGTTATTATTGTCAAGTCGTGATAAACTTCATTATAAAATTTTTCTTTTTCTTATATTTTTGTACTTAGCGTATGTAATAGCGTATGTCATACTAAGTGCAAGGAGAAAAGCGATGCTTCTTACTTGCACAAATAGTATGATCTTTCTAATCATTTATTTTTGTTTTTAAATTAACGTTTATAGAAATACATTGTTCTTCCATTAAATAATTGTAATTCTCCTTCTAATTTCTTCGCTAGAAAACGGCAAAATTCATTTGCTTTTCCTTTATCACCGAATGTTGCATTAGGTGGTAAAGAAATCTGAATAAAAGATTGTTCCTTTTCTATACCAACACCAACATATATGGAGTCATATCGATCGTGAGTAGCTTGTAGTTTTAATGTTGTTGCTGATGTATCTAAAATTTCATAAGGAAAAGCGGTATTTGTATAAGTGTAATTAATTTGAACACCAGTTTTGGAAGTAACTGTTTTATAGTACTGAAAAAGTTGTTTTATATCATCTGTTGAAACAGTTTGTTGATTGGATTTAGGTACAAGCGTAATAAAGGCATGTTGCATATAAGTTCCTCCTAACTTAGTAGAATACTATCATTCTACATCCTACTGAATTTTTTGACAATTAAAAGGAGTATTCCTTTTTTTGTTTAATATACTAATGAAAGGTGATGTAGAAAGGTGGAAACCGATGTTTGAAAAATTGTATGATGAGCATGAAAGTGTGAAGGTACGATTTTTGGGATTTATGACACATGATACTCGTTATGATTTTGGTGTTATTTATACAAATATGTTTTTTGGAAAGCCGCTCATTGTTTGTATGCAAACAGGAAGGTCTACTTTACTTGGAAGAGATGATGTAGAGAATGTGCAACATATACAGGAAGTTTTTAAATTAGGGTCAGAAGAGGAAGCAGCAGAGTTAGCTCAGTTTTTTAAATTTTTAGTCCCATCTACTTCTTTGCATGCGGAATATGAAGAATAATTAATGTAAAACAGTCGTACGTATAAATATGGCTGTTTTTTTGTTTGAATATCGCATACTAATTTAAATTAAAAATATTTAATGTGTTATACTAAAAACCTATTGACGTAAAAAGTATAACATATTAAAATAAAGACAGAAAGTTAAGCGGTTACAAAAGTTTTTGGGATTATAAACTTAGGGGGAAATGAAAAATGGGAACGATCGTATGTCAAGATTGTGAAAGTACAATTGCACACTTCGAGGATGAGAAAGTAACGGTACTTTACGGGAAATGTGGATCTTGCGGATGTGATCACACAGAGCATACAAAAGCCCAATAGTTGATAGGAAATGGACAGCTAAAAGTTTTTAGGACCATAAACTTAGGGGGAAATGAAAAATGGGAACAATCGTATGCCAAGTATGTGAAGGAACAATCGGACATTTTGAAGATGAAAAAACGACAGTGCTTTACGGAAAATGTGGTACAAATTGTGACTGTGCTAATAGAGACAAGGCGAAAGCTTAATTATAAATAAGTAGATTATTATTAAAACTCAGGGGGAAATGAAAAATGGGAACAATCGTATGCCAAGTATGTGAAGGAACAATCGGACATTTTGAAGATGAAAAATCAACAGTACTATACGGAAAATGTGGATCTCATTGCGAATGTGACCATAAAGAACATACAAAAGCTTAAATAAGAAGAAGCGCCTACATATACATATGTAGGCGCTTTTTTAATAAATTGTAGTTGTATGGCCAACTGTTGCAACGATTGCATCATCTCTAATCGGAATAAATCCTATCGATGTCTGTGGAGTGCTAGGAGAGGCGTAGTGGCTCATGAGACGGCTATCAATACGGGTAATAGTATCGGTCAAGAAAGCTGAAATAAAAGCGTAAGGGACTCGTCGTTCATTTAATGAGTATATAATTTCCTCTTTTGTTTTTACACCTACGCCATGTCCGTAAAAAAAGAAATTTCCTAGATAGATTGTATTTTCTCCTTGCCACTCGATCGTAGCTGGATTCACTTGTGGATTTTTAAAATAAACGAGATCACCTGGAACAAGATCGCCACCCGTTTTTGTTATGAGCTTTAAATCTTGATCGTAGTCCCACGTATAAAGTAAAAGGTTTGCAAAGAGACGGTTGAAAGTTTCTTCCTCATATAATGATAGTAAAGCTTTGTAAAAAATAATGATCATAGCGGTGGCGCATTCAGTTCCATATAGTTTTCCGTTTTTGAAAATATCTTGTATGGCAATGGAAGGGGGTATGTTTGGTAGTAGCTCGAATCCTCCAAGTGGTGTTCTTTTCCAATACTGGGGGTTGCAAAAGGATTGTTGAAATGTGCGAAACTGAAATCCACTTTGAAAAAGTTCTAATGCAGAAGTAATAATATTCACTCGCAAATTTAGATCAAAGCTGAGTTCATCAGATGTTCGGAAGGAATAAATTTCTTGATTTCCTGCCATTATCGATAAAATTTGTTGTTTCTCAGCTGCAAATGGCTCATATTCATTTGTGATATAAGGATGTACAATAGAACGGCCTATTACAATCATAATAGTATCCCCACCTATACGTTACATTACTTAATATCGTATGGGAAAAGAGAAAAAAGGTGAAAGAAAAGCCTATCAACTGATAGGCTTGTACTCTTTAATCACACGTAATGTTTGTAATGTCATATCTTCAGGACCTTGTACAGGTAAACCCGCTTCTAAGTTTTTACGAATATACTCTAAGTTATCTTGTGTAATAATTTCCCCTGGAGTAAAGATTGGAATCCCTGGCGGATAAACCATAACGAAATCAGCTATAATACGACCTGCTGCATTTTCAAACGGAATGACTTCTGTTTCCGAATAAAAAGCATCTCGAGGAGAAAGTGCTAGCACTGGTATTTCTGGAATTTCTACTTGTATTTGAACACCTTTATCGGCTTTATTTCTAAATGTTGCTGCTAAATCTTGTAATGCTGCAATAAGTGTATTTGTCTCACTTTCTGTATCCCCAAAAGTGACAAGACATAGTATGTTGTATAAATCCGAGAGTTCTACTTCAATGTTATATTGCTCTCTAAGCCATACTTCAGCCTGATGGCCTGTAATACCTAAATCTTTTACAGATACAATTATCTTTGTAGGATCGTAGTTAAAAGTAGCATCTGTACCTAGCATTTCTTTCCCAGGACAGTAAAGATCCTCAACAGCATTAATAGCATCACGAACTTGTTCCGCTAATTGAATTGTTTGTTCTATGAGTGCCGTTCCTTCTGTAGCAAGACGTTTTCTAGCAACATCTAGGGATGCTAACAAGATGTAAGAAGTTGATGTAGTCGTAAGCATGCTAATAATAGATTGAACATGTTTAACGTTCACAAGGCCTTCCTTCACGTTAAGAATAGAACTTTGCGTTAAAGATCCTCCTAATTTGTGAACACTTGTTGCTGCCATATCTGCACCGGCTTGCATCGCTGACATCGGCAATTCATCGTGAAAATGAATATGAACACCATGAGCCTCATCAACTAGTACAGGGATATCATAAGAATGGGCTAATTGGACAATCTGTTCTAAGTCCGCAGCAAAGCCAAAGTATGTTGGATTAATAACAAGTAAGCCTTTCGCATCTGAATGCTCTTCAAGTGCCTTTTTGACAGATTGAATTGTGATTCCGTGTGAAATACCAAGTTTTGGATCGATTTCAGGATGCATGAAAATCGGTTTTGCACCTGAGAAAATAATAGCTGACATTACTGATTTATGCACGTTTCGTGGCACTAGGATTTTGTCACCAGGACCGCACACGCTCATCACCATTGTCATTATTGCACCACTTGTACCTTGAATAGAAAAGAAAGTATGATCTGCACCAAATGCAGCGGCTGCTAAATCTTGTGCTTCTTTAATCATACCTTTTGGATGATGTAAATCATCGAGCGGCGCAATATTAATTAAATCAATTGCTAATGCATTATGCCCAATAAATTCGCGAAATGTAGGATCCATGCCCTGTCCTTTTTTGTGACCAGGAATATGGAATTGAATTGGATTTCGCTTACTGTGCTCAACTAAAGCGGTAAACAATGGTGTTTCGTATTGGGACAATCTATACACCCCTTCTTTTTCATAATATTTATTAGAGTTTGTTTTATATAATCTTGTTCTAAAAAAGTTAAGTGCTTTTTAGAATGAGACTTGTTTTTCTGCCAATCACAAAAGCATTTTTGAGATGGTAGGTTCACTTTATTTTCTATAAAACAAAAGCATTATATCACCAATAATTATAGATGTATAGAAAAAAATATTTTTACAGTGAGTATGTTAAATAGTTGTTTCCAATTAACTTATAGAGGAAGACAATTCCATCACAATGAATAAATAGTGTATAATGCAAAGTGGCTATAGTGAAGAAGAAAAAAATCCCTTTAAGATAGCATATTGAAATAAGAAGAAATGATAAATGAGGTGCGAAATGGAATATCAATATCCGTTAGATTATAATTGGTCAAATGAGGAAATGGTTGTAATTGTGAAGTTTTATGAAGCAATTGAGAAAGCATATGAAAAAGGAATTATAAGAGAAGAATTAATGGGATTATATCGTCGTTTTAAAGAGATTGTTCCATCTAAAGCAGAAGAGAAGAAAATTGATAAAGAGTTTCAAGAAGTAAGTGGATATTCTATATACCGTGCGATTCAAAGGGCGAAAGAAACTGAAGAACAAAAACTTGTGAAAATGTAAAAAAATTTTGAAAAATGAAAACTGAAGTGATATAATGTGATAACAACTAAAAACGGACAATATAAATTGTCCGTTTTCTACTATCGATTACAAAGTGCATATAAAGGAAGGAGTGATTGCATCGTAGATTCAATCTTAGCAAGGAATTGTTCGTTGGTCATTGCTGAAAACTCCTCTGGTGATATATGAATACCAACTAATAATTCTGCTTTTTTCACAGTAGCTAGACGTTCAATCATCTTTTGTAAGTCTTCTGTTTCAAGTGTTTTATGTAATTTTACACTTGGTTTAGTATGGTCAATGGACCAAACGAAGTCATTTGGAATATTTGTTTTTAAATCATTTAAATGTTCTAAGAAGGCGTGAGCCGTCTCCAATTTTTGTGGACACTCATAGATTAAACCAAAGTATATGAAGGCATGAGTACCCCATAATCCAATTTGGAAATGTGGCAGCATTTTATAACCGCGTTTATTTGTTGAAAAAGCAACCCAAGTATCGTTTGGTGGATTGACTTTGCGGCGTGCATGTTTTGCTACATGATAAAAAAAGTTCTCATCAGTTTGTTTGGATAAATACGTTGCAAACTGTTCCCCTAAAGCTTCAAGCTTAGGATGAATGTTCGTTTTAATTGCACTCATTCGTTCTTCGAGACCATCAACTGTAAAGACCTCAAAATCAGTTGACTTGAATGTTTGTAGTGTCATGATTGTTCCTCCAACTCCTATTTTGCTTTTATTTTAGCATAGCTTGTACTATTCATAAAAAAAACAGCACAAAAAAATTTAAATAAAAAAATATAATTTTGTTGCATAGATGATTTATCCAACATAGTATAGTATAAAACAAAAAATCAGAAAATTGAATCAATTCTAGTCCGAGGGCAGACGAATATTGGGAGGAGGCAAATAATATGAGACAGGTGATTAATGCGTTAAAGAGAACAGATGCTGAAAAGAGAATACCGGTGCTACGTTTGGAGCTAGATTATGAATTAGCAACTTTATATGATGCGATGATGGAAAATGATAAACTGAAAAAAGAAGAGTGTGTACAAAAGTTAGAAGTGTTAAGACTTGAAATGATTCGTTTAGAAGCGTAATAATAGTATATGTATAAAAAATTAGTTGGTGCGAACCTTATAAAGGGTTCGTTTTTTCTGTGAACAGTATAGATCGGAGTGTTTAAACATGCAAGAAGTATGGAAAGACATCGATGCACACGCCAAACAGTGGATTCGAGATGCAGGAGAGTTTTTAATGGCATCAATGGAAAAAGCACTTATTATAGAAACGAAATCCAATGCAGCTGATTTAGTAACAAATATGGACCGAGAAATAGAACAGTTTTTAATTGGGAAAATTAAAGAAACATTCCCGAACCATAATATTTTAGGAGAAGAAGGTTATGGAGATGAGGTAACTTCTTCTGATGGGGTTGTTTGGTTAATTGATCCAATTGATGGCACGATGAACTTTGTTCATCAAAAAAGAAATTTCGCAATTTCAATTGGAATTTATGAGAACGGTATCGGAAAGGTTGGACTCATTTATGATCCAGTTCATGATGAATTATACCATGCGGTAAAGGGAGCTGGGGCATTTTGTAATGAAGTACCAATACCTTTATTGGAAAAAGGAACTGTAGAGCAAGGTATTGTAGCTTTAAATGCGATATGGCTTACCGACAATCCAATGCTTAATAAGGAAAGTATGATGGCACTGGTTAAGAAAGCAAGAGGCACGAGATCATATGGCTGTGCAGCGTTAGAGATGGTATACGTTGCAACAGGAAGAATAGATGCATATGTAACGCCGAGATTATCACCATGGGATTTTGGTGGGGGACAGATAATTGTAGAGGAAGTTGGAGGCAAGGTGACAACTTTTTCTGGATCCCCGCTTTCTATCGTAGAGAAGAGCAGCGTATTAGTTGCAAAACCAGGAGTGTATGAAGAGTTGTTACGATTTATAGCGGAGTAACAAAAAAAGTAAGAGGCTGTATAAGCGCTTCTTACTTTTTGACGTTATTTCGATTTACGCATTTTTCTTTTTGTTACAAAACCGTATCCAACTGTAACAAATGTGCCGATAATGCAAATAATAATACCGATGGGACTATTTTCAGCAACCATAATGCCGATACCGATTAAGAAAATAACACCGATAATTGCAGTTAATAAAAAGCGATATTGAATGTGTTCCATTTCTTCACCCTCCAATCTCATTTTACTTTCACAAAAGTAAGAATACAACTATATTTTCATTCTTGATTTTATTTTGATTGCCATTGTATCCCCTTCGCTCTTATAATAGAGAAGGATTAAAAAGACATTAGGAGTTGGACATGTTGAAAAAACGACAAGATTTACGAAATATAGCAATTATTGCCCACGTTGACCATGGTAAAACAACACTTGTTGACCAGTTATTACGTCAAGCGGGGACGTTCCGTGCGAATGAACATATTGAAGAACGCGCAATGGACTCAAACGATCTAGAAAGAGAACGTGGTATTACAATTTTAGCGAAGAATACTGCGATTCACTATGAAGATAAAAGAATTAACATTTTAGATACACCTGGTCACGCTGACTTCGGTGGAGAAGTAGAACGTATCATGAAAATGGTTGATGGTGTTCTACTTGTTGTTGATGCATATGAAGGTTGTATGCCACAAACACGATTTGTTTTAAAGAAAGCTCTTGAGCAAAACTTAACTCCAATCGTTGTTGTAAACAAAATTGACCGTGACTTCGCTCGCCCTGATGAAGTAGTTGATGAAGTAGTTGACTTATTCATCGAACTTGGTGCAAACGAAGATCAGTTAGAGTTCCCAGTTGTATTTGCATCAGCAATGAACGGAACAGCAAGCTTAGATTCAAATCCAGCAAATCAAGAAGAGAATATGAAATCATTGTTTGACACAATTATTGAACATATTCCAGCACCAGTTGATAACAGCGAAGAGCCACTTCAATTCCAAGTAGCACTTCTTGATTACAATGACTATGTTGGTCGTATCGGGGTTGGACGCGTATTCCGTGGTACAATGAAAGTAGGACAACAAGTTGCATTAATGAAAGTTGATGGAACTGTAAAACAATTCCGTGTAACGAAATTATTTGGTTACATTGGATTAAAACGTCAAGAAATTGAAGAAGCAAAAGCTGGAGATTTAGTAGCTGTTTCGGGTATGGAAGACATTAACGTAGGTGAAACGGTATGTCCGGTTGAGCATGAAGAGGCTTTACCATTATTACGTATTGATGAGCCAACACTACAAATGACATTCCTTGTAAATAACAGCCCATTTGCAGGTCGTGAAGGTAAATTCATTACATCTCGTAAAATTGAAGAGCGTCTTCGTTCACAATTAGAAACAGATGTAAGTTTACGTGTAGATAATACAGATTCTCCTGATGCGTGGATCGTATCTGGACGCGGGGAATTACATTTATCTATCCTAATTGAAAACATGCGTCGTGAAGGTTATGAACTACAAGTATCTAAGCCTGAAGTAATTATTAAAGAAGTTGATGGCGTAAGATGTGAGCCTGTAGAGCGCGTGCAAATCGATGTACCTGAAGAATACACTGGTTCTATTATGGAATCTATGGGTGCACGTAAAGGTGAAATGTTAGATATGGTGAATAACGGAAACGGTCAAGTTCGCCTTACTTTCATGGTTCCAGCACGTGGTTTAATTGGTTACACAACAGAATTCTTAACATTAACTCGTGGTTACGGTATTTTAAACCATACATTCGATTGCTACCAACCAGTACACGCTGGACAAGTTGGTGGACGTCGCCAAGGTGTTCTAGTTTCACTTGAAACAGGAAAAGCATCACAATACGGTATTATGCAAGTTGAAGACCGTGGTGTAATCTTCGTTGAACCAGGTACAGAAGTATATGCTGGTATGATTGTTGGAGAACATACTCGTGAGAATGACTTAACAGTTAACGTTGTAAAAATGAAACAACAAACTAATATTCGTTCTGCGACGAAAGATCAAACTTCAACAATGAAAAAACCACGCTTAATGACTTTAGAAGAGTCATTAGAGTACTTAAACGATGACGAGTTCTGTGAAGTAACTCCAGAATCAATTCGTCTACGTAAAAAGATTCTTGATAAGAGCGAGCGCGAAAGAGCTGCTAAGAAAAAGAAATCTGTAGAAGCGTAAAATAATAGAACAGCTACCTTTGAGGGGTGGCTGTTTTTTATTGTATTTATTTTTGGAATATTTACTCTTTTTTTGTGGACAGTATTTTTTTTGCGGGTTACTCTTGTATTAAGTACATAAATAAAATTTGTTTCTTGTGAGAAAGGGGGATGAATGATGTTAGAAAGAATGTCGTTTTTTGCGAAATTATGTAAAGTTGATGAAAATCCGGAACTAGGGATGTGGTTGCTGTATGGCATCATTATTATATTAAGTGCACTTGTGTATAATTTAGGTTTTGCAAGAAAACTATCAATAATAAAAAATATAGTGATATATATATCGTTAGCGATTGGATGTACAGTTTTAACTTTCTTTGCAGTTTTTTTACCTGTTGGAGAGGGCCTTGTTGTAGCGGCAATTGTACTTGGGATTTATAGGTTGCGTTTACGTCAAGCGAGACAACAAAAAGCAGGGTGAGGGGGCAAATTTTTATGCGTTCAGTACAAGATGCGTTATATAATTGGTTAACAATTAAAACAGTTGCCGAAGCACGTCCAGATGATCGTGCTGCACAAGAAACGTATTTGTTATTTGAAAATATGATATATGAAGAACATAAATTAAAGAATGTGGAAGTTAAAAAGAATGAAGAAATGTATTTGATTACATATGAAATGAATGGAGAAAGAAAATCTGCAAGGTTTCCGTTAGAAGCTATTGATTGTTTTTTGGATCAAATGAATCGTGAACCTGAAAAATATAAATAAGTCCTTATCTATATGATTAAGGACTTATTTACATTTTACCAATCGTCTTCGACTTTTTTATCACGGTATAATCGGAAATTACCACTTGCATGACGTTCCATCGTACGTTCTGCAATTCGTTCCGAACATTCCATGCACATATATGTATGAATAGGGCGGTTACGTAGTTTTTTTGCCATAGGATTTTCATCATCTAACATATCTTTTTTATCACAAATCATACACTTGACTCTCATTTCGTCACCTCAATACGAATTCTATCAGTATAAGTATATCATGGAAGTGTAATATTTTTGAATAATAGCGGGAAAAAATAATATTTTCGCAATTCGAAAAATAAGTTATGATAAGGATATAGTAAGTATATTTGGAGGTGGAAATATGGCGAATGTAGTAGATCCTACATTAACAGATGATTTAGTACAAACGTTACGTAAAGAATGTATTGTTATGGTAGCAACAACAGACTTCGAAAAACAAGTTCCTAACGTAAGTGCTATTTCTTGGGTGTATGCAGTGAGTAAAACTAGTATTCGATTTGCAGTAGATCAACGTTCACGTATTGTGGAAAATATACGGCATAGTACTGGGCTAGTATTGACTATAATGGCGAATGAATCCGTATTTTCCATAAGTGGTGCAGGTGAAATTTTGACTGATAGAATGGAAGGCATTCCTCTAAAATTAACTGTAATAGAAGTAAATGTACAAGAAGTACGTGATGTTATGTTTTATGGAGCGAAGCTTGCAACTGAGCCAACCTATGAAAAAACATATGATATTCGCGCAGCGAAAAAGCTGGATAACCAAGTGTTAGTAGGAATAAAAGAATTATAAATGTGATAAATAAGAAAATAAGTTATTAACTTTTGTAATCAGTTATTGTGATTTTATGTTAATAATTATAATTAAAAGTAATATATTGAATAGAAATGAATAAAAAATAAATAAAAGGTTTCATGGTTATGAATTTCGATTCTACCTCGTTTATACGGTACATATAATTATAACAATGGTTCGTCCATATTTTATGGATGAAACCCTTGTTCTACAAATTTAAAAGTGGAGTCAGGGGGTAACAGGTTGGATAAAATTTATGTGTTAGATACGAATGTACTTTTGCAGGATCCTTTATCTATTTTTTCATTTGAAACAAATGAAGTAGTGATTCCAGCAGTTGTATTAGAAGAGGTTGATTCGAAAAAACGTTATATGGATGAAGTAGGACGAAACGCTCGTTATGTATCTAAGTTAATAGACAAATTTCGTGAAATAGGAAAGCTGCATGAAAGTATTCCGTTAGAAAACGGCGGTACATTTCGTATTGAATTAAATCATCGTTCATTTGTTCAACTACAAGATATTTTTGTAGAAAAAACAAATGATAATCGAATTTTAGCTGTAGCAAAAAATCTATCTTTAGAAGAACAAGAAAAAGAGGACGGGAAGTCTGTTATTTTAGTAAGTAAAGACGTGCTCGTAAGGGTAAAAGCTGATGCAATTGGTTTGAAGGCGGAAGATTATTTAAGTGATCGTGTAATTGAAGTAGATAATATATATTCAGGATTTTTAGAAGGGTATATATCAAAAGAGCAATTAGATTATTTTTATGAAAAAGGTGAATTGCCTTTATCCGAAATTGCAAATCACCCTTTTTATCCAAATCAGTTTGTAGTAATGAAAGATGCATTAGGGGGATCTAGTTCAGCACTTGGCATTGTGGATCATTTAGGTAAGAAGGTAAAGAAACTTATTTTTCACAATGAACAAGTATGGGGGATACGACCACGAAATGTGCAGCAAATTATGGGGTTAGAATTGTTGCTTCGTGAAGATATTCCGCTAGTAACGTTAACGGGGAAAGCTGGTACAGGAAAAACATTACTCGCGTTGGCTTCGGGACTCATGCAAACGGAAGATTTAGGACTATATAAAAAACTACTCGTTGCAAGGCCAATTGTTCCAGTCGGAAAAGATATCGGTTATTTACCAGGAGAAAAAGAAGAAAAGTTAAGACCATGGATGCAACCGATTTTTGATAATCTAGAGTACTTATTTAATACGAAAAAGCCAGGAGAGTTAGATGCTATTTTAGCTGGAATGGGTTCGATTGAAGTAGAGGCCCTTACCTATATACGTGGGAGAAGTATTCCAGATCAGTTCATTATAATTGATGAAGCACAAAATTTAACGAAGCATGAAGTGAAAACGATATTAACAAGGGTAGGAGAAAAAAGTAAAATTGTATTAATGGGAGATCCTCAGCAAATTGATCACCCGTATTTGGATGAATATAATAATGGTTTAACATATGTTGTAGAGAAGTTTAAAGAGCAACGTATTAGTGGTCATGTAAAGTTTGTTAAAGGGGAGCGGTCTAATTTAGCTCAACTTGCAGCGGATTTATTATAAAAGGAGTGAGCTGAGGCTCACTCCTTTTTCTTCCAAGTATACACTTTAAATAATTGTAAATTTACGGATGTTACGGATTGGATTTTGTCTATTAGATCCATCATTGTAATATAGATGAACAGGTCCATCCTCTTTTAATGGCTTTCCTTCTTTTGAAAAACCAAGAATAGCATTTTCTACAGTTTCTAATGGAAGTATTATTGTTTGATCTACTGTTTCAATTTCGACTTGCGTAGCGTCCTCTGAAATTTCGGCGTTAGCAAGAAATGGATGAAGTGGTATACCGAACGTTCCAGTAATTAGTTGTTCTTTTTTATATTTCTTTACACTTTGTTGTATCGGTGGAAACGCAGCACCATCACGGATTTCGCGATCCCAATGCTCTGAAGTGTTTTTTAAATAAGCTTCTAGTTCTGAAGTGTTTTCTCTTGTTTCATCAAAGTAAGTTGTCAAATCTACTTTTCGATCATCAAAGATCCAAACAGTTGGATCGATAGTGATTGGAAAACGAACTTTTCCATTAATAAATAAAATTTCGCTCATTGTTGTTCCCCCATTTGTGTTATACTCCCACTTTTCAGTATAATAGCATTAGACACGGTTGTCACAAAAAATGTTTCTATTGCAATTTACTAAAACTATCGCTAATATTAATAGATAGGAGAGAGTAGGACGGAAACGGAGGGAATCAATTTGGCGTCTGAGACAGTATCAAATCATCAGGAAAAGGCACTAGCCCTTCTACAAGCGGATGCGGAGAAGATTTTAAGACTTATTAAGGTGCAAATGGACAATCTTACAATGCCGCAATGTCCATTATATGAAGAAGTGTTAGACACACAAATGTTTGGACTATCCCGCGAGGTCGATTTTGCAGTTCGCCTTGGTCTTATTGCAGAAGAACAAGGGAAAGCAATGTTAGGAGAGCTTGAACGTGAGTTATCTGCACTTCATGAAGCATTTACGAACAAACAACAATAACGGGTTCAAATAGGGGGGCTCAAACTGAAATAGTTTGGGCTTTTTATTTGTATAATAAAGCAGGAAGAATCAATGTACATATGGAATACAACAATAATTAAATTGAAACAGAAAGAGGAAATGAAATGAAAAGAGTATGGAAATCAATGGATTATTCATTATTACTTCCTCTTGTTATCTTATGTGTGTTGGGAGTTATAATGGTATATAGTTCTAGTTCCATTGTCGCGATTTCGTCGAAATATAACTGGCCAGCAGATCACTTTTTTAAAAAACAATTAGTTGCTCTTGCTATTGGAACAGTAATACTAGTGATTGTCGCTGTAATTCCTTACAAATTTTGGAGGAAAAAAATAGTTCTTACAGCGATGGGGTTAGGGAGTCTGGGCTTACTAACAGCAGCTTTTCTTTTCGGTAAGGTAATCAATGGTGCAAAAGGATGGATACTAGGTATACAACCAGCTGAGTTTGTAAAAATAGCAGTTATTATTACGCTAGCAAGTTTTTTTGCTAAGAAACAAGAGAGGCAAACCCCTTTTTTTCAAGGGATAATACCTCCTATATTTGTTGTCGGTGGATCGATGGTATTAATTTTATTACAAAATGACTTAGGGACTGACATATTAATAGGTGGAACAGTGTTAGTTATGTTCTTCTGTTCAGGAGTTAATGTTAACTTGTGGATTAAAAGATTTTTATTAACATCTGTCGTGTGGGTTCCGGCGTTGTATTTTATCGGAAACTATAAATTAAGTCTATACCAAAAAGCTCGATTTTCAGTTTTTCTTGATCCATTTAGCGATCCGCAAAAAGATGGATTTCAATTAATAAATTCATTTATTGGAATTGCCTCAGGTGGGTTAAATGGTAGAGGACTAGGAAATAGTATACAAAAGTATGGCTACTTACCAGAGCCGCAAACGGATTTTATTATGGCGATTATATCTGAAGAACTAGGTTTTATAGGTGTAGCTATCATTTTAATCTGTTTACTACTTATTATCATTCGTTCGTTTAGAGTAGCGCAAAAATGTAAAGATCCATTTGGAAGTTTAATTGCAATCGGAATTGCAAGTTTAATTGGGATACAAACTTTTGTTAATGTTGGTGGTATGTCTGGATTAATACCACTTACAGGAGTACCTTTACCGTTTATTAGTTATGGTGGTAGTTCTTTATTGGCTAATTTAATTGCGATGGGTATATTATTAAATGTTGCTAGTCATGTAAAACGACAAGAGAAACAACAAAATGAGATAATGAAAGAAAGAGAGCAAGATGGACCGCGTCTTGTTGTAGTAAAATAAAAAACACATTGTGCTTTAGAGCGCGCTGTGTTTTTTTTATGTGCAAGAAACATTAAATAGGATGCATTAATTGGTATATACACTAAAAAATATATCACATTTAATTAAATGTGATATACAATTAAGTTGTTAGAAAAGGAAGAGGTATGCTATACTATTTTTGTGAAACAAATTGATCAGAAAACTTATCATTTGTTAAAAAATAAGGTATGATGGATAAAAATAAAGTGAAGCTTTCTAAGTATAATATAATGTAGAAAGTGAAGAACTTCACGCTCTTTAGGGTGTGTATATATTTTATCTCTAGAGTGGTAGGAAAGTAGAGGGGGAAAATCATGACAAAGCTGCAACGTATTCAAAAAGTATTGGTAGCTAACCGCGGAGAGATTGCAATTCGTGTGTTTCGAGCTTGTTCGGAACTTGGATTAAAAACAGTTGCAATCTATTCTAAAGAGGATAGTGGTTCTTATCATCGTTATAAAGCCGATGAGTCCTATTTAGTTGGGGAAGGGAAAAAGCCAATTGATGCTTATCTAGATATTGAGGGCATTATTGAGATTGCGAAAAGTAATCATGTAGATGCAATCCACCCTGGATATGGCTTCTTGTCAGAAAATATTCAATTCGCAAAACGTTGTGAAGAAGAAGGGATTATCTTTATTGGTCCAAAGAGTAAGCATTTAGATATGTTTGGAGATAAAGTGAAAGCAAGAACACAAGCGCAGCTAGCACAAATTCCAGTTATTCCTGGTAGTGATGGGCCGGTAAATTCAGTAGAAGAAGTTGGAGAATTTGCTGAAAAGTATGATTACCCGATTATTATTAAAGCTTCCCTTGGCGGTGGCGGTCGTGGTATGCGTATTGTACGTAGTAGTGAAGAATTAAGAGAATCGTATAATCGAGCGAAGTCAGAAGCGAAAGCAGCCTTTGGTAATGATGAAGTATACGTTGAAAAATTCGTTGAAAAACCTAAACATATAGAAGTTCAAATTTTAGCAGATGAAGAGGGCAATGTTGTTCATTTATACGAGCGTGACTGTTCTGTACAACGTCGTCACCAAAAAGTGGTAGAAATCGCGCCTAGTGTGTCGCTTTCAGATGATTTGCGTCAGCGTATTTGTGATGCTGCGGTGAAATTAACGAAAAATGTAAATTATTTAAACGCAGGTACAGTAGAATTTCTTGTAAAAGGTGATGAGTTTTACTTTATTGAAGTAAATCCGCGTGTTCAAGTTGAACATACAATTACAGAAATGATCACAGGGGTAGATATCGTTCAATCGCAAATTTTAATAGCTGATGGACATGCATTACATAGTAAAATGGTAGGTGTTCCGAAGCAAGAGGAAGTAGTTGTTCATGGATTTGCGATCCAATCTCGTGTAACGACTGAGGACCCACTAAATAATTTCATGCCGGATACAGGGAAAATTATGGCATACCGATCAGGCGGTGGTTTCGGTGTTCGTCTTGATACAGGTAATAGTTTCCAAGGTGCTGTTATTACACCGTACTATGATTCTTTACTTGTAAAAGTTACAACATGGGCACTTACTTTTGAACAAGCTGCTGCGAAAATGGAACGTAACTTAAAAGAATTCCGTATTCGTGGTATTAAAACAAATATTCCATTCCTAGAGAATGTAGTAAAACATAAAAACTTCTTATCAGGAGAATATGACACTTCATTTATTGATGCGTCACCTGAATTATTCCTGTTCCCGAAACGTAAAGACCGCGGAACAAAAATGTTAAATTACATTGGGTCAGTAACAGTAAATGGCTTCCCAGGAGTAGGGAAAAAAGAGAAACCAATTTTCCCGGATGCTCGTATCCCGAATGTATTACACTCAGAGCCGGTTCAAAATGGAACGAAACAAATTTTGGATGAGCGTGGAGCGGACGGATTAGTAAAATGGGTACAAGATCAAAAGCGTGTACTTTTAACGGATACAACATTCCGTGATGCGCATCAGTCATTACTGGCGACGCGTATTCGTACAAAAGATTTACATCAAATTGCAGAGCCGACAGCGAGAATGTTACCGAACCTATTCTCAGCGGAAATGTGGGGTGGTGCAACGTTTGATGTTGCATATCGTTTCTTAAAGGAAGATCCATGGGAACGATTACTAGATCTTCGTGAAAAAATGCCAAACGTTTTATTCCAAATGTTACTTCGTTCTTCAAACGCAGTTGGTTACAAAAACTATCCGGATAATTTAATTCGAAAATTTGTGGAATGTTCTGCTCAAGCAGGAATTGATGTGTTCCGTATTTTTGATAGCTTAAACTGGGTAGAAGGTATGAGAGTTGCGATTGATGCTGTACGAGACACTGGTAAAATTGCAGAAGCAACAATGTGCTACACAGGAGATATTCATGATCCGTTACGTAGTAAATATGATTTAAATTACTATAAAAAATTAGCAAAAGAGTTAGAAGCATCAGGAGCACATATATTAGGAATTAAAGATATGGCAGGCTTATTAAAACCTAATGCGGCATATGATTTAGTTTCTGCATTAAAAGAGACGGTATCGATTCCGATTCACTTGCATACACACGATACGAGTGGAAATGGTATATTAACGTATACAAAGGCAATTGAAGCAGGTGTTGACATTGTCGATGTAGCAGTAAGTTCTATGGCTGGTCAAACGTCACAACCAAGTGCGAACACGCTATACTATGCATTAGGTGGAAACGAAAGACAGCCAGACGTTAATATAGATTCATTAGAAAAACTATCTCATTATTGGGAAGATGTACGTAAATACTACGCACCGTTTGAAAGTGGTATGAATGCACCTCATACAGAGGTATATATGCACGAAATGCCAGGCGGACAGTATAGTAATCTACAACAACAAGCGAAAGCGGTTGGTTTAGGAGATCGCTTCGATGAAGTGAAAGTAATGTACCGCCGTGTGAATGACATGTTTGGCGATATTGTTAAAGTAACACCATCATCTAAAGTTGTCGGTGATATGGCATTATTTATGGTTCAAAATCACTTAACAGAACAAGATGTTTTAGAGCGTGGGCATTCTATGGACTTCCCAGGATCTGTTGTTGAAATGTTCTCAGGAGATTTAGGACAACCGTATGGTGGTTTCCCGAAAAAGTTACAAGAAATTATTTTAAAAGGGAAAGAGCCATTAACAGTAAGACCGGGTGAATTATTGGAGCCAGTAGATTTCGACGCGTTAAAAGAAGAGCTATTCCATAAGCTTGGACGCGAAGTGACGATTTTTGATGTTGTTGCATATGCATTATATCCAAAAGTATTTATGGATTACGAAAAAGTTGCTGAGCTTTATGGAAGTGTGTCTGTGCTTGATACACCGACATTCTTCTATGGTATGAGACTTGGTGAAGAAATTAATGTGGAAATCGAACAAGGTAAAACATTGATGGTTAAACTAGTATCAATTGGAGAGCCTCAGCCAGATGGAAATCGTATTCTTTACTTGGAGTTTAACGGTCAACCGCGTGAGATTGTTGTGAAAGACGAAAGTGTGAAAGCAACAGTGGCACAACGTGTGAAAGGAAACCGTGAAAATCCAAACCACATTAGTGCAACAATGCCAGGAACGGTTATTAAAGTAGTTGTAAAAGAAGGCGATGAAGTGAAAAAAGGCGATTCTATGGCAATTACAGAAGCGATGAAAATGGAAACGACAGTTCAAGCGCCGTTCAATGGTAAAGTGAAAAAAGTATATGTTAACGATGGAGATGCAATTCAAACGGGTGACTTACTGATTGAATTAGATCACTAAAAAAGAAAAAGAGCTGTGTAAATGCAGCTCTTTTTCTTTATCCCGCTATTCGCCGGGCAGTAAGACACCCGCCTCAAAATTCAGCGAAAACAAAGAAGTTAGATGGGGGATCAACTGCCCATAAAAGCCTGATTGGTGCGGGCTAATAATCAGTGGGGGATGAAGACCCCCACTGATTAAAGTTTCACTTTATTGCAAAAAATACCTTGCCAATTCAGCAAGGTATTTTAATTTAAATTTATTTTGTTTGTTTAGAAGTTGATTCAGCTTCTTTTGCATTCACTTTACTTCGTGTACCTAACATAACTAAATAGCATAGTACAGCAAACAAGCAAGAAATGAATAGTGAATGTAATAATGCCATTACTAAATTAGCATTTGTAAATACGACTAAAATTCCTACGATAGCTTGAAGTGTAACAAGGATAAATGAAATGATCCATCCCCAGTATACGACAGGCTGCTGTTTGTAATGGCGAATAGCGAGAATCATCGCGTATAGTATCCAAGCGAAAATTAACATCGCTGCAACTCTATGTCCCATTTGAACCCATTCATGTAGTTGAGTTGGCATAGGTCTATTTTTGCTACATAAAGGAAAGTCTGGACAGGCTAAGCTAGCTCGTTCGTGACGTACTAAAGCACCCGTGTAGACGACAATATAACTGTAAATTGTTACACCATAAATATGAAATTTCATTTTTTTGTCCATAATAAGTGAACGTGCATCAAATTTCTGATCAATTTCAAAGATAAGACACGTTAATAAAATGACAGAAGCAAATGAAATTAAGGAAATACCGAAATGGATAGCAAGTACAGCTGGCATTTGTCCCCAAACAACTGCTGCCGCTCCCATTAATGCTTGCGCAACTAAAAATACGAAGGATAAAATTGCTAACGTTTTTGTTTCGCGCACATGTTTATAATATTTCCAGGACAAAATACAAAGGAGAGTGACAAGAATTCCTGCTGATCCTGATGTAAGGCGGTGACTTAGTTCAATAATAGTTTCCATTGATAAATTAGATGGAACAAATTCACCGTTACAAAGTGGCCATGATTTACCGCACCCTTGGCCAGAACCTGTTTTTGTAACTAAGGCGCCTCCTAGTAAAACTATTAATAAATCAAGACTCGTAATGACTGCTAACCATTTAATAAAGCGTTGCAATCTATTTCACCATCTTTCTGCTATGAAGTTATTGCGAAATATTTTCATTCCATTATGTATAGAATAAAAAGCGCTAGTTCCTATGATATATAAAAAATAATAAAATAGCAAAGAAATGGCGGGGGCAGACAGGGGAGAGAAAATGGGTGTGGAAATAGGATATATAAGGGGATTTTTAGGTGAAAAACAGGCTATTTTGAAAAGATATGGGGAGAATACGTGTTAAATATGACAAAAAAGTTTATTATAGAAGGTAACATCATGTTATGATAAGGACAAGTAAGAATTAAGTTTTTATATTCGACACAAAAAGTTCATGTTTTCTTCACAAAATGTTCGGGAAATATGATTTAATATATTGGAGTATGGGCGTAGATTAGTAGTAGAATGGATTAACAATATTTCTACTGTAATAATATTGCTATATAGAAGCGAAATATTTCATTCGAAATAGGCGCAAAAAGAAAGATGAAAGTTTTAAGAGGGGGTTAAAGTGATGAGCCATGCAACAAGTGAGCTGCATGATGAGTCAGCTGTTACAAGTGTACCGGAAACAACTCGGCTACAAGATTTATCAGCGCTCGTTAAAATGGGGATTGTAAACTCAAATACACTTACTGTATTTACAGGATTTTGGTTGGCATTACATTTTAATGGATTAAGTGTGATGGACAATCTGGATAAGTTATTCTTTACAATCGTTGGTTCTGGATTAATTATGGCAGGGGTATGTTGTTTAAATAACTACATTGATCGAGACATCGACCCGTTAATGGAAAGAACAAAAACCCGTCCAACAGTTACTGGGAAGTATAAACCGGGATTTGCACTTACATTTGGACTAGTTATATTACTTCTTGGATTTGTATTTTTATTATTAACAACACCAATGGCTGTATTAATGGGATTTATTGGTGCTTTCACATATGTTGTCTTATATACGTTATGGACAAAGAGAAAGTATACACTAAATACTGTTGTAGGTAGTATATCTGGAGCAGTTCCACCTTTAATTGGATGGGCAGCAATCGATCCATCTTTAGGCCATCCAATTGCTTGGATGTTATTTTTAATTATGTTTATTTGGCAAATCCCACATTTCCTCGCATTAGCGATGAAACGTGTTGATGAATATCGAAATGCAGGAATTCCAATGCTTCCTGTAGTTCATGGATTTGAAATTACGAAACGCCAAATTATGATTTGGACAGTATGTTTATTACCACTACCATTTTATATGAGTGGACTAGGGATAACATTTATGGTAATTGCAACATTGTTAAACATCGGATGGATCGTTTTAGGATTTTATGGCTTCCGTAAGCAAGATGACATCAAATGGTCCGTACAAATGTTTGTTTATTCCCTAAATTATTTAACAATCTTATTTGTATCAATGATTGTAGTTACATTCTTCTAAGACAACGACATAATTGGATTTCTTTACGTTGAGATTTACTTTACTTAACTATAAAGTACAATCTAATTCACAAGGAAAGTGGGGGTTGTTTGTATGAAGAAACAGTGGCGACTGCTTTCGTTCGTTTCACTGCTGGCTTTACTGTTAGGGGGATGCGGTAAAGCCTTTCAATCTACTTTAATTCCGCAAGGAGAAGTAGCAAAAATGCAATATGATTTGCTCTTACTAGCAACTGCGATTATGGTAGGAGTAGTACTAGTAGTTACTATTATTTTCTTATATGTAATTGTGCGTTTCCGACAAAAGAAAGGTCAGGAAGATTATATTCCAGAGCAAGTTGAAGGGAATCACAAACTAGAAATTATTTGGACAGTTATTCCGATTATTCTTTTGTTAATCTTAGCTGTTCCGACGGTTACATATACATTCAAACTTGCTGATGTAAGTGCGATGGAGAAAAAGAATATTGATAAAGATACTATCGTTGTTGATGTAACAGCGAATCTTTATTGGTGGGAATTTTCTTATAAATCAGAAAAAATAGTAACTTCTCAAGATTTAGTCATCCCCACAGGTAAGAAAGTGTATTTGAATTTGAAGGGTGCCGATATTAAACATTCGTTTTGGGTTCCATCTTTAGCTGGGAAAATGGATACAAATACAGACAATGTGAACAAAATGTGGTTAAAGGCAGATAAATCGGGCACTTATAATGGTTTTTGTACAGAATTTTGCGGCCCATCACATTCTTTAATGCAATTCAAAGTGAAAGCTTTAGATGAAAGCGAGTACAAAAAGTGGCTTGCTGATATGAAGAAGATTGATGGGAAGAAAGAAGTAGCTTCAACAAAGGCGCAAGAGGGCCAAGAAATATTTAATAAAAGCTGTATTGGTTGTCACGCAGTTGGATCTAATGATAGTAGACCACCTTCCGCTCGTATCGCACCAAACTTAGCAAACTTTGCGGATCGCGATATGGTTGCCGGTATTGCCGAAAACAATGAAGAAAACTTAAAAAAATGGCTGAAAGATCCTGAAAATATGAAACCAGGAAATAAAATGACTGGTAAATATGGCAACTTAACGGATGATCAAATTGATGCATTAAATGCATACTTACAAACGTTAAAAGTTGAAAAGTAAAGAGGGATTATTCGCGAAGGGGAGGTTGAAAACGTGAGTTCTGTAGCAAAAAAACAGGGGATGGGTGCTGTCATATGGGATTATTTAACGACAGTAGACCATAAAAAGATTGCCATTCTCTATTTAATTGCAGGTGGATTGTTTTTTATAATAGGCGGAATAGAAGCTCTATTTATTCGCCTTCAATTAGCGATTCCTAACAACGCTTTTCTTGTTGGGGATGCTTATAATCAAGTATTAACGATGCACGGTACAACAATGATTTTCCTCGCAGCTATGCCACTCGTGTTTGCATTTATGAACGCCGCTGTACCACTTCAAATTGGTGCACGTGATGTAGCGTTCCCGTTTTTGAATTCACTCGGATTTTGGTTATTTTTCTTTGGTGGAGTATTTTTAAATTTAAGTTGGTTTTTAGGTGGAGCACCTGATGCAGGCTGGACATCTTATGCATCTTTAGCTTTAGCCTCTAAAGGCCATGGTGTTGATTTTTATGTACTCGGCTTGCAAATCTCCGGTATTGGTACATTAATTGGAGGTATTAACTTCCTTGTAACCATTATTAATATGCGTGCGCCAGGAATGACGTATATGCGTATGCCGATGTTTACATGGACGACATTTGTAACATCTTCTCTAATATTATTCGCTTTTCCACCGTTAACTGTAGGATTAGGACTTTTAATGTTAGATCGTTTATTTGGAACAAGTTTCTTTAATCCAGCATTGGGCGGGAATACGATTATATGGGAGCATTTATTCTGGATTTTCGGTCATCCAGAAGTATACATTCTTATACTCCCAGCTTTCGGAATATTCTCAGAAATCTTCGCGACATTTTCGAAAAAACGATTATTTGGTTATTCGTCGATGGTGTTCGCGACAGTATTAATTGGATTCTTAGGATTTATGGTATGGGCGCATCATATGTTTACTGTTGGACTTGGTCCAGTTGCAAATGCTATTTTCTCAGTTGCGACAATGGCGATTGCAGTACCGACCGGTATTAAAATATTCAACTGGCTCTTTACGATGTGGGGAGGAAGTATTCGTTTTACGACACCGATGATGTGGGCAGTAGCTTTCATTCCATCATTCGTAATGGGTGGAGTTACAGGTGTTATGCTAGCATCTGCACCAGCGGATTATCAATTTCATGATAACTATTTCGTAGTAGCTCACTTTCATTATGTAATTGTCGGCGGTGTTGTATTTGGTTTACTTGCAGGAGCTCATTATTATTGGCCACTGATGTTTAATAAAGTATTGAATGAAACGTTAGGAAAGATAACATTTTGGCTATTCTTTATCGGTTTCCATTTAACGTTCTTCATACAGCATTTCCTTGGTTTAATTGGTATGCCACGTCGTTACTACACATATCTTGAAGGCCAAGGGTTGGAAATGGGGAATATGATTAGTTCTATTGGAGCGGTATTTATGGCTCTTGGAACGATTGTTCTTCTATTCAATGTAATTAAAACGACAGTTTCAAAAGAAAAGGCTGGTCGTGATCCATGGGATGCACGTACATTAGAATGGACAATGCCAGCACCAACACCAGAATATAACTTTAAACAATTACCATTTGTTCGCGGGTTAGATCCGTTTTGGATTGAAAAACGTGAAGGGAATAAAGAGATGACAGCGGCGGAACCAATTGGTGATATTCATATGCCAAATCCATCGCTTTCACCATTTATCATTTCTTTAGGATTGTTTATAGCGGCATTCGGTGCAATGTATATGCAGGGTGGAAAAGATAAGTTTTGGTTATTAGTAGCAATTATCGGTTTAATCATTACATTTGGTACAATGTTCCTACGTTCAGTAATCGATGATCATGGATATCATATTCATAAGGAAGATTTAGAAGATAAGGGGGGCAAGGCATAATGCATGTAGATGAAAAATTAACGAATGAAACATTTCCAGCAGAGCCTGAAAAAGCAACCCTTGAGGGAAAAAATAAGTTCGTCGGTTTTTGGTTATTTCTTGGAGGCGAAACAGTATTGTTCGCTTCCTTGTTTGGCACATATTTAGCGTTAAAGAATTCTACAAATGGTGGACCAACATCTCAAGAGATGTTCCAAATGCCACTCGTTTTCATTATGACGATGCTTTTATTAACGAGTAGCTTAACGAGCGTATATGCGATGTATCATATGAAAAACTTTAACTTTAAGAAAATGCAACTTTGGCTATTAGTAACAGTGTTGCTAGGTTTAGGGTTTTTAGCATTTGAGATATATGAGTTTTATCATTATACGCATGAATTTAAGCATACTATGAGAAGTAGTGCATTTGGTTCCGCGTTTTATGCTCTTGTTGGTACACATGGTCTCCACGTATTGTTTGGATTATGTTGGATTTTAACATTAATCTTTAGAAATGCGAAGAGAGGTCTAAATTTATACAATGCACCGAAGTTTTATGTTGCATCGATTTATTGGCACTTTATTGACGTAGTTTGGGTGTTTATTTTCACTGTAGTATATTTGATGGGAATGGTGGGATAAACAATGGCGATAAAGCAAATGAATAATCCTAAAGTTGATCTTGTTTATCGGAAGAGAAAAAGTGCGGAGGAAATGAAGCATCAAGTTATTACATTTGCATTAATGATTTTTTTAACATTAGTTGCATTTGCAGCAGTCGCATATCCGAAAACTTTTAGTCCGACTTTCTCAGTACCATTTATTTTACTATTAGCAGTGGTACAAGTAATTTTTCAATTGTATTATTTTATGCATATGAGTCATAAAGGACATGAAGCGGCAAGTTTCTTTCTTTATTCTGGTCTGTTGATCGGGTTAATTACAATTTTAGCTTTTATGACAATTGTGTGGATTTGAAAAGTGAAGAATAAGGGAGCTTGTGTCGTCACAGCTCCCTCTTCATGTTATGTGAAAGGATAATCTTAAGAAGGTAGGTGTGACAATGAGTAACTTGTGGATATTTGGTTTTCAAGCTCTATGGAGTCCAATCTTTTTACTATTTATGCTTTCGATCCTTATCGGGTACTTTTTAATTATTGGGCCATATAGAATGCGATTTGAACATGCGACAAAGGTAAGTAAGAAGCAAGTTTTTTATTTTACGACCGGGATTGTTCTTTTGTATTTTGTAAAGGGAGGGCCTATTGATTTAATTGGTCATATTATATTTAGTGCACATATGTTTGAAATGGCAGTTATGTATATTGCAGTTCCACCGTTATTGTTGCTTGGTATACCAGTTTGGTTATATCGTTATATTACTTCTTTTAAGTTCGTTCAAATTATATTGAAGATATTTGCTAAGCCACTTATTGCATTGTTTGTATTTAATGGTCTGTTTTCTTTTTATCATTTACCAGTTGTTTTTGATACAGTAAAACAAAGTCAAATTGCTCATCCTATTTGTCTCGCTATATTGTTCTTTACGGCAATCATGATGTGGTGGCCGATGCTAAATCCATTACCAGAATATCAAACGTTAAGTGATATAAAGAAACTGGGTTATATGTTTGCTAACGGTATATTATTAACGCCAGCTTGCGCGTTAATCATTTTTGCGACGGCGCCATTATTTGCAACGTATACGGATCCGGCTGCTTGGATGAAGGCGATGGAACTATGTGTACCAGCGGGAACTTTATCTGATTTAAATATAACTGGACCAGAATTTTTACACTGGATGCCAGTCGTACAAGATCAACAAACAGGTGGCATCATTATGAAAATTGTCCAGGAAATAGTGTACGGTACGATTATTGGTTATGTATTTTTTAGGTGGGCACGTAGAGAGCGTGAAAAAGATAAAGAGCAGTTGCAACAATTACCGCCATATTTACAGACTAAGTAAAAAAGTGTATGGGTTTCCATACACTTTTTTAGTTTTAGTAAACTATAAAAAGATTGAATTTTCAATTTATTCATGTTAAGTTAGTGTAGGCATGTACTAAAAGTGGATATAAGATTTACTACTAGCTTTAATACGTAATGATTCCATGTGTAGTGCAAGTTTTTTAGAGAGTTACAAATTTATATTGTTATCTTTAATAAACAAGAACTATTTTAAGGGGGAATTTAAATGGGTAGTAGTGGAAGTATGGTAAAGCCAATTAGTGGTTTTTTAACAGCATTAATACAATATCCAGTACCTGTAGTAGAGTCACGTGCAGACATTGATAAACAAATTAAACAGATCATAAAAACAATTCATTCAACTAAATCAGGGTATCCTGGATTGGAATTGATAGTATTTCCAGAATATAGTACACAAGGGCTTAATACAAAAAAATGGACTACAGAAGAGTTTTTATGTACAGTTCCTGGGCCAGAAACAGACTTGTTTGCTGAGGCATGTAAAGAGTCTGAGGTATATGGTGTTTTTTCTATAATGGAAAGAAACCCTGATGGTGGAGAACCGTATAATACAGCAATAATTATTGATCCACAAGGTGAAATGATTTTGAAGTATCGTAAGCTAAATCCTTGGGTGCCAGTCGAACCTTGGAAAGCTGGAGATTTAGGCTTACCTGTTTGTGATGGACCTGGAGGAAGTAAATTAGCTGTTTGTATTTGTCATGATGGTATGTTTCCTGAAGTAGCTCGTGAAGCAGCTTATAAAGGTGCAAATGTCTTGATTCGTATTTCTGGATATAGCACACAAGTTAGTGAACAATGGATGTTAACTAATCGTTCGAATGCATGGCAAAACTTAATGTATACATTGTCAGTGAACTTAGCGGGTTATGATGGGGTATTTTATTACTTTGGTGAAGGACAAGTTTGTAATTTTGATGGGACTACTTTAGTGCAAGGACACCGAAATCCTTGGGAGATTGTTACTGCCGAAGTATATCCAGAGCTAGCAGATCAGGCTAGATTAGGATGGGGTCTCGAAAATAATATATATAATTTAGGTTCAAGGGGATATGTAGCGACTCCTGGAGGGGTGAAAGAAAACCCGTATACGTTTGTAAAAGATTTAGCTGAAGGTAAATATAAGGTTCCTTGGGAAGATGAGATTAAAGTAAAGGATGGAACTATTTATGGGTATCCAGTCAAAAAGACGATTCATTCTTAAGTAAGATAAATAGAAAAAGCGCATCAATATGATGCGCTTTTTCTATTTACTCAATGATTTGGAACTCTTTTAACTCTTTTTCGATATTTTGTAGGAGTTGTTCGCTTTTTTGAAGTACATTCGTTGGGAAAGTTTCACCATCACCATATTCAACGCCGTGAGGATAATAATGTTTTCCTAATAAGGGAGGAAGTAGCTTTATTTCAGCGTGTCTGCTACCAACATCACCTTCAACAGCCAAACCTTGTACGCGCAAATAATAAATATCATTTAATATTTCAAATTTATAATCGTATGTAACTCGTTCATAATCCCACTGTCCAGCAAGTACAAAATGGTTCTTTTCCATAATCTCTGTTAATAGTGTTAAATCAACGACTGCCCCATTAAATTTCGTATTTGTAAATTGCATATAATACCTCCTCTTTTCATGTTACATCATTATTTTTATAATAGTATGAATAATAAGAAAGTGCAATTCATATTGAGAGAAAAGGTAGAATCCAGACTTTTTTTGCGAAAATATGATATAGTGAAAAGAGTACGGTACACACAAAAAAGGAAAGAAAAGGATTTGTGTATATCTCAATTTATGTTTTGTGCAGGAGGTATATCGATTGAAGAAATTATTGCGTATCGTAATGATTACATTTTTAATTTTAGCTGTTGATTTATACGGGAAATTACTCGTTTCACAATATATATTAACCCCATCTCAATCAAAGCAAGAAAATAAAATTGTGAAAAAGAAAAAACAAGTAAATGAAGACTCTTCCGATACTGTTTTAAATATGATTGGTGGGGACTCTGAAAATTTATTAGCAAAATGGGGCGAACCATCTCGAATAGAGCCATCTGCTTACGGATATGAATGGTGGGTATATAATCAAGATTTAACTAAGTATGTTCAATTTGGAGTTGCAGAACGAAAAATTGTAACGGCGTATGTTGCTGGTGAGCAAGTTAAGGTGCCGCCTTATTATATAAATGAAAAGTATGAAGAAGTGTATAAAAAGAATCCACTCTCGCATGAGATTTCGTTAAAAAGAGGGAAAAATAGTTATCAATTTGAGTTATCTGACACGGAAGTGATGGAACAACCATTAATACCTGTAGAAGATGGCTGGGCACAATTATATTTTGATCATTTTACACATGAGCTTGTTGGTGTTCGTTATATGGATGATGAAACGTTATTACACCAAAGACCGTATCAGCTTGTTTATTCGGGTGAATTACTAGCTGAACAACCATTGACTCCAGATAAAATGAAACAAATAGAGAATGGGAATATGCAACAAATTTTTGATTTAACAAATATTATTCGAAGTCGCCATAAGTTACCGCTGTTAGCTTGGGATCAACAAACAGCAGAGGTGGCTATAGGGCATAGTAAAGATATGAAGGATAATAATTACTTTTCACACGATTCACCTACACTAGGTACGTTAGGAGATCGTTTACAGCGCGGGAAAGTAGGGTTTCAACTTGCTGGTGAGAACATAGCGGCGCAACATAGTGATGGAATTGCGGCGGTGCAAGGTTGGTTAAATAGTGAAGGGCATAGGAAGAATGTATTAAATGAACAATTTACAGGATTAGGTGTTGGGGTATACGATAAGTTTTATACACAAAACTTTATTCGAAAATAAAGTGAAATTTTAAGTTGTGTAGGGGAAACCTCACGTTTAAGTACTTCGTATTCACTGAAGTGTAGGTCGGAATCTTACCGTATGCAAATAGCAGGATAAAAAGGTGCATGAATCGTCTAAAAATAGGCGAACCATGTGCCTTTTTTTTCTTACTATATAGTAGATATACATGAAGAGGTGAGGATTATGCCAACAACAAAAGGGCCGTTACATCCATCGGTTCAACAGTTTAAAGAGTTTGTAAACCATCACCCTAAAATGGTTCATGAGGTTAGAAGTGGTCACAAAACTTGGCAACAGTTTTATGAAGAATGGTACTTACTTGGTGAAGAAGATCCGATATGGGCAACTTTTAGGCCTGATGGAGCGCCAGCTTTTTCTTCGGTAAAAGAAAATAAACAAGAAAAAGAAAAAGAAAAAGATAATCGAACTGAAGAGGAAAAAACTGCTGATGTGATGGGACAAATGCTTTCTTTCTTTAAAAAGCTAGATGTGGAACAGATGCAACACCATTTAGCTAATGTGACGAGTGCTATTGGTAGTGTGCAACAAGTTTTTCAACAATTTCAAGGGAAGCCCGCGCGGCAAGAAGAAAGTACTTCCGAAAATAATCCATTTTTCTTTCAGAAGGATTAGGGGGAAAGCGGATGAGAGCAGAAATTATGGAGTTTATAAAGGCTGATGAGGATTTATCTCGCTATATTAGGGAGCAACCGTACTGGTATAGAAAACTAACGCGAAACCCTGAAGAAAAAGAGGCATTTGAGTTAGCGGCTATGCAGCATTTCAAAAAAACGATACCAGATAAAGTTGAGAAATTTCAAAACCAATTGGCAGTTGCCTCCATTATGATCGATATGTTTCAGTATATGAAGCAGCAAAATACAACATAATTGGAAGGGAAAACTATGTCCGTCATGCAGAACTTTTGATACAATAGAAGCGGATTATTTAAAAAGGAGTTGCAGCATGAGCATGACGGAAATTTGTTTAGTACGACATGGACAAACTGATTGGAATTTTCAAGAGATTATTCAGGGACGTGAAGATATTCCACTTAATGAAGTGGGAAAGAAGCAAGCAAGTCAAAGTGCAGTTGCTTTGCAAGCGGAAGCATGGGATGTAATTATAAGTAGCCCATTAATTAGAGCGCACGAAACAGCTAAGGAAATTGCAGGGGCTGCAGGATTGCAATCGATTTTATTAGATGAGCGATTTGTTGAACGTAATTTTGGTGAAGCTTCTGGGAAGCCGGTTGCGACTGTTAGGGAGCTAATTGCAGAAGGTAAAGTAGAAGGTATGGAGCAAGATGAAGAGATTGTAACTCGTTGCTTTGCTGCTATAAAAGATGTTGCAGAAACCCATTCTGGCAAACGTATTATCATTGTAGCTCATTCACATGCGATAAAAGCAATTTTACATGCAATTGCACCAGAAGATATTTCGTTTAAGACACCATTAAAAAATGCATGTATTAGTTATGTGAAAGAAAATAGTGGGAAATGGGATGTTCTGAAATATAATATTGCGGAACATATTAATGTATAAGTATGTGCTGGGATTATACGGAAAATAGTTAGAGTGATATCTTTTTTAGTGAGACACTTCAATTAGTAGTTCTATTCTAAATGTGGTATGATGAATACTCGGAGGTGTCTCTCATGATTGTAGCGACGCTGGAAAGCGTATTGATATTAGATAAGGCAGAGCAGCTTGCAAAAGCGATTATCTGTTCAGATATAGCAGAAGACTATCGTAAGTGTTATAAAGAATTGCATGAAGATATGGAAGTTCAGACGTTAATTCAGCAATTTACAGCGATGAAAGAACGATATGAAGAAGTGCAACGTTTCGGTAAATACCATCCTGATTATACTTTCGTTTCGACGAAAATGAGGGAGTTAAAGCGTTCTGTAGACTTACATGATAAGGTTGCAGCTTTTAAACGAGTAGAAACAGCTTTGCAAAAGTTGTTAGATGAAGTTAGTGTAGCAATCGGTTCTGAGGTGTCTTCTTCCATCAAAGTTCCAACAGGAAATCCATTTTTTGATGCTGGTGGCTGTGGTGGCGGTTGTGGTACCGGCGGAGGTTGTGGCTGTAAAACGGGGTAAATTACCCCGTTTTTTAGAAGATAGAAGAAAACGTATACAGAGTTTGTCCTGTAATGTCATAAATTTCTGATTGGTTTTCATAAAATATAAAATATATGTTTTTAAAAGGAGAAGATGGAGAAGATTATGTTCGGGCAACGACAAAGTATGATTGTTTATTTACATTCATTGAAACATGCCAAGATTTTAAGGAAATATGGTAACATACATTACATATCAAAACGCTTAAAATACGCAGTAGTATATTGTGATATGGAACAAATTGAGCATATGATGCAAAAGTTGAACAAACTTCCTTTTGTGAAGAAGATAGAACAGTCGTACCGCCCGTATTTAAAAACGGAATTTGAAAATTCACGTCCTGATCGGGCAAAAGAATACGATTATAGTTAATAGAAAAAATCCCCTGCTAATTTTAGTAGGGGATTTTTTACTTGAAATAACACTTTATTTCATTGGAGGAATGAAATTATTCATTCGTAAAATACCAATTAAATGATTGAAAAACAGTTCTTTTTCTGGGAAAGTTGTGGATGGTTTTACCGTAAAGGTAGTCACTTTTCTTCCTAGTTGTTCTGCCGTTTCTTCAAATAAAATGACGCGTTTACTTTTTTTATTTTCAAGTACAGGAATGCCTTCACGACATATGTATAATGGTTGGAAATCACCAGTAGTAGTTGGTTTTAATATTACAACAAGTGAGCACACTTTTTTTTCATTTTTAATCGTTTCAAATTGTAACATATGTGTTATACGTTCTTGATTTGCTTTGGCAATTTCAAGTAATTCATATAAATCAGAGTAGCCTTCTCCGAGTTCTATAAAGCGTTGAATCATATTTTTTCCTCCTCTTTCTTTTACTTACTGTACCATCTCACTTTTTAAATGAAAAGTAGACAAAGAAAAAAAACCCTGCAAAGCAGGGCCCTTCTTATACTAGCATGTACTAGTAAGAAGGCAAAGGGAGAGGAGAAACCGGAGGAAGAACTTATGGGGAAACGTAAGTCTTCTCCGCGGTTGGCAACAACATCGAAGGTGATGTTGTTATAATTATTTATGTCCAATCTAAATGAAGATATACATCATGAAATTAAATTTTATGTTTGGCTTTTTATTTTTCTTTTTTTTATTTTATGATAGGATAAAAAAGATAAAGTGAAACGAATATACATAATGGGTTCGTGTTAGCGCATGGTGAGATGAATACATAAAAATGCAGAGCGGTTATTTTAAGCCAAAGTTCTCCTATTGTTCGTTGAGAAATGAATGGAAATTTTCATGGAATAGTATAGTTTGGTAGCGGTTACCGAATGGAGAAAGGTTTTCTATAATTGCTCGATAGATTGAAATAAAGGTAGTGACAACAGATGAGAGTAGTTTCAGGAAAATGTAAAGGGCATCCACTAAAAGCGGTGCCAGGTAATACAACACGTCCAACGACAGATAAAGTAAAAGAATCAATCTTTAATATGATAGGTCCTTATTTTGATGGTGGTATCGCTCTTGATTTATTTGGCGGTAGTGGTGGTCTTGGAATCGAGGCTATAAGTAGAGGGATTGATAAAGCAATTTTTGTTGATCGAGATAATAAAGCGATAAAAGTAATCCATCAAAATTTAGAAAGTTGTCGAATACAGGAACAAGCTGAAGTATATCGAAATGATGCAGAACGTGCGGTAAAGGCTCTTATAAAACGTGAAATATCATTCGATCTTATATTAATTGATCCTCCATATAAAGATCAAAAAATTGTATCTTTAATTAGTGTGATGGATCAACATGGATTGCTACATAGAGATGGATTAATTATGTCAGAGCATGGTAATGATGTGGTTTTACCTGATTCTATAGGGAGTCTTGTAAAAGTAAGAGCTGAAAATTATGGGATTACAGCAATATCGATTTATAAGTATGAAGGTGAGGGGACGGAATGACTAGTATAGCTATTTCTTCGGGAAGTTTTGATCCAATTACCCTTGGGCATCTGGATATTATTAAAAGGGGAGCAAAAGTATTTGATGAGGTATATGTAGTAGTTTTAAACAACTCGTCAAAAAAACCGTTCTTTTCAGTTGAAGAGCGCTTAGATTTAATTCGAGAAGCAACAAAGGATATCCCGAATGTAAAAGTAGATTCACATAGTGGACTACTAGTGGAGTATGCGAAAATGCGTAATGCAAACGCGATTTTGCGTGGGTTACGAGCGGTTTCTGATTTTGAATATGAGATGCAAATTACTTCTATGAATCGAAAATTAGATGAAAATATTGAAACCTTTTTTATTATGACAAATAACCAATATTCATTTTTAAGCTCGAGCATTGTAAAAGAAGTTGCGAGATATGGAGGAAGCGTAGTAGATCTTGTACCTCCTGTTGTAGAACGTGCTTTAAAAGAAAAGTTTCAAACCCCGTTAAAGTGAACGGGGTTTTTCTTTGTTGCTACGAAAAAATAATAAGATAACATATACATATAAACAAAATAAAGTAAAGATCGGTCCATAGTGTACAAAAGATGTCCAAATTTCTTGCAGTATAGAAGAATGATTCGATAAAAATACGGGGATATCTTTTTGCATAGGTGAAAAAGAGCTTACTTTTTCATAAAATGGTTTCCAAAATATAAAAGTAAAAATAGGAGCCAGAATACTTTGGATAATTCGTGCGAAAAAATAGGGCTTAAATCGGATGTCTGTTTCAGCTAATATGCTAGCAACTTGTGCCTGAATAGAAAGGCCGCTAAACGCTAAAATAAAGCTTGTTACCATAGCTTGCTGCAGGAGGGGTGTTTCATTTATTTGACTAATCATTTGGCTACCGAGTGTCATTTCAAAAATGCCTGATAAGATTGGAATACTAAATTCTGTAGTTAGTTGGAAGAATGATAAAATATGTTGCATAATAAAAGAAAGTGCTGCTGTAATATGAAATACAGTAATCATTTTATTTAAAACAGAGAATAAAATAATAAATCCACCAATCATAAGTAACGTTTGAATAGAAGAAACGATAGCGTCCCCAAGTAATTTTCCTAATGGTCTTTTTTCTTGCATGCGCGTCTCGTGTAGGACTGAAAAAGGGTTTTGAAAAGGACGTTTTTTAGTAGGATGTTGATCCTTTGTGGAAATATTGTTATTGCCGTAAAAACGCATCAATAACCCGACGGCAAAGTTACTTAAATAATGTGCAGCAGCTAATACGATTCCTAATTTCGGATTATTGAAAAAACCGATAGAAACAGCTCCAAAAATAAAAAGTGGATTAGATGAGTTTGTAAAAGATACGAGGCGTTCTGCTTCGATTTGTGTTAGCTGATTACTTTTACGTAGTCTAGCGCTTAATTTGGCGCCAGCAGGGAATCCAGAAGCCATTCCCATTGCCCAAACAAATCCGCCTACCCCTGGAACGCGAAAAAGTGGTCGCATGAGTGGTTCTAATATAACACCTATAAATTTTACAACACCAATACTAATTAGAAGTTCCGCAATGATGAAAAACGGTAAAAGTGAAGGGAATACAACTTCCCACCATATATTTAACCCTCGAATGGAAGCTTGCAAAGCAGCTTGGGGGTGAAGTACAAGAGAAAAGGTTAAAAACAGTGTTAATATGGTAAGAAAAGCCGTTTTCCATTTTTCATACATGTAAGTAAATCCCCCTTTGTCCCAAAAAACGTTCATTTCAGTATACGTGGATACGTTGTGCATTTAGACCATAAGTATGAAAAAGGAATGAAAAAAATTAAAGGGTGAGAAAAATGAAAGAACCGAAAATTGGTTTAGCTCTTGGATCTGGGGGCGCAAAAGGGTTTGCGCATATTGGTGTTATAAAAGTTTTAAGAGAAAATGGTATACCGATTCATATGATTGCAGGAAGTAGTATGGGGGCTTTAGTAGGTACGTTTTATGCAGCTAGCTCAAACGTTGAAAGGTTGTATAAACTGGCAAATGTTTTTAAGAGGAAATATTATTTAGATTTTACAGTTCCGAAAATGGGATTTATTGCTGGAAAACGTGTCAAAGATATGATTAAAATGTTTACATATAATAAAAATTTAGAAGAGTTAGATATCCCGACGGCTGTTGTGGCTACTGACATCTTGAAGGGGGAAAAAGTAGTTTTTACAAGTGGTCCTGTTGCAGAGGCTGTGAGAGCTAGCATATCTGTACCTGGAGTGTTTGTACCAGAAAAGATAGATGGACGATTATTGGTGGATGGCGGAGTGATTGATCGCATTCCAGTATCGGTTGTGAAAGAGTTAGGTGCCGATATTGTTATTGCTGTTGATGTATCGCCGATTAAAGTGAATGGAGAGGTTACGTCTATTTATGATGTAATTATGCAGAGTATTGAAATTATGCAACATGAGCTGGTGATGAATCGACAAATTGCATCGGATTTAATGATGCGACCAGCTGTAGAACAATTTAGTTCACGTGCTTTTACAAATATTGAAGACATTATTCGAGTTGGAGAAGTAGAGGCGGAAAAACATGTTGCAAATATTTATTTATTAATTGAGCAGTGGAAGGAGAAACATAATGTTTAAGCGTTTTCGGTTTATATATGCAATTTTAATAGGGGTTATATTGGCGATGTTACTTGTTTACGTACGTTTACCGTATTATGTAACAAAACCAGGAATGGCGGCCAAATTAGAGCCTTACGTTCAAGTTGAGGGTGGAACGAAAGAATCCGGTGATTTTATGCTTGTTACGGTTTCAATGGGACCAGCAAATGTGGTGAATTTAATAGCGGCACAGTTTAATAAATATACACATATTTCGAAAGCGGAAGAAATATTGCAAAAAGGTGAGAGTGATGAAGAATATCAATTTCGCCAAAATTATGCGATGAAAGATTCGCAAAATGCAGCAATCTATAATGCGTATAAACGTGCAAACCGTACTGTTTCTTTTGAAAATAAAGGTGTATTGGTTGCAGGAGTAGCGAAAGGGATGCCGTCAGAAGGAAAGCTTAAGCTTGGAGATGTCATCATAGCTGTCGACGGAAAAACATTTGAAAAGACGGAGCAATTTATTGAATATATGACAGGAAAAAAAGAAGGGGAAGCAGTAAATATTGAGTACAAGAGAAATGGAAAACAGTTAAAAGAAAATTTAAATGTAAAGACCATTCCGAATGGAAATGGGCGTGTCGGTATAGGGGTTTCTATCGTTACTGAAAGAGAATTAATGGTAGATCCGAAAGTGAAAATTGATTCTCATGAAATAGGCGGACCATCGGCAGGCCTAATGTTTACATTAGAAATATATAATCAACTTGTGGAAGATGATTTAACAAGAGGGCATGAAATAGCTGGAACAGGGACGATAAATGAAAAGGGAGAAATTGGCCCGATTGGTGGTATTCAGCAAAAAGTGGTTGCTGCAAGTGATGCTGGTGCTGAAGTGTTCTTTGCGCCAAATGAAAAAGGTGCGGAGAAATCGAATTATAAAGATGCGCTTGAGGCTGCGAAAGATATTAAAACAAGAATGAAAGTTGTACCAGTTGATACGCTGGATGATGCATTGCTGTATTTGGAAAAAATGGGCGAGAAAAAATAAACCTCTCTGAAAAAGAGAGGTTTTTTATAGAAATTTTGCAGTTGTTTCATCATAACGAATTGGATGGTGTGTTGCATCTTGTTTTAGTAGTTGTGTTCGTAATGGTTCTTGCATGATGGAGAAATATACAGAATTGGCTTTTCGCTCTATATGTAAAGTAGGATGGTCAAATGTTTTTGTATGGGTAAGGATGGGAAGTTCTATTTTTTTCTTGTTTTTTGAAAGGTAAGTTTGTCCTTTTTGTGACATGCCTAGTAGACGAATGTACGGTGCATGCTGATCTATATTTGCGCTATGTATTTCTTCTTTTGTTGTATTTGTTAAAATGTGTGTACAAGCTCTTTGTAATCTAGTCCATGTATAACGCTTCGTTTTTAATGCTTCCATGAATGAATGGAAGGAGGAACTGTTTTGTATTTTTGATAAAATACGATGCTCTAAACCTTCTTCTATTTCATATATATGTCGTAAGTCTTCTGGAGACATCGTCATGAGTTTGTATTTGAAAAATGAAAAGTATTGTTCCCAATTATGTAATATCCCGTAGTTTTGTTTGTAACTTGCTAAAAGAGAAGCAGTCGCTTTTGGGATAAAAGGCTCAATTTCTGTAAAAGAACTATTTTCGCTAAAAAGTTGTTTACGAATACTAGTTGCGCTTGCAATATGTTGGTCGCTAAATGTTTCATCATGATAATGAGATGCGAATCTTTTTATCGTTTGTGCTTGCATAGAACTATTTTGTAAGAAAATTGATTTCATGTATTGGAATCCTAATATGTTATTCGGTTGTGACATGTCTATGTTTTTTTCGGATGGTAAAATGTGTAGGAAGGCTTCAGATGTAGCTTTTGCGTAACTGTTGCCTGCATTCATAAATTGCTTTACAAGACGATTAAAAGTATCTTCTTCATTTTTTTGCACAGAGATGGTGTTATGAAAATTTTCAATCTGCCCATCTTCACTACCGAAACAAATTTCAGAAACACGCAGGGCGTTTAAAATAGAAATAGCGCCATTTGCAAAGGTTTCAGCCTTTTGTGTTGAGAAGGCGTATGGAAGCTCTACAACAAGGTCTACACCGCATGATAAGGCCATTTTGGTACGATACCATTTGGATATGAGTGCTGGCTCACCACGCTGTAAAAAAGGGCCACTCATAACAGCGATTGTAATATCGGCGTGTGTTAACTTTTTTGTTTGTTGCACATGATAATCATGACCGTTATGAAAAGGGTTATATTCAACAACAATACCACTGGCTTTTATGGTAATCTCTCCTTTCGATGTAGCATCTTTTTCAAAAACGTGATACTCTATATATTATTTACTATGATGACTTCATTATAGTGTAAAGAAAAAACATTGACAAATATAAAATGGCTAGCTATAATTTTGTTTGTTGCCTTGAGGTGATATGATATGAAATGGTCCATCCATCAATTGAATAAATTGAGAAATAAAGGATTGACATTGGATGAGATGGTAGATGTAAGTGAGCTACAAGAGGTCGAGAAAGATATTCGTGAAATTAATCCTGCTCATGTAACAGGAAGAGTTGATTTTGGCTCCGGTAAGTTTACGTTCCATCTACATATAACTGGAAGCATGGTTTTACCATGTTCTCGCTCTTTAGTAGATGTGACATTACCATTTGACATTAAAACAACTGAGGTGTTCCAAACTTCACAAGAAGAATTTGAAACTGAAGCTGAAATTCATTGTTTAGAAGGAGAAGTACTTGACTTACTGCCCGTAATCAAGGAAAATATACTTTTGGAGATTCCAATGCAAATTTTCAGTGATGATGTTTCTGGTGGAGCACCGATGCAAGGTCAAGACTGGCAAGTGATTTCGGAAGAAAACAAAGAAAAGACTGTTGATCCACGATTAGCAGGACTTGCAAAGTTTTTTGACAAATAATCGGAAGACTGGTTTAGGCCTTCATATGAAAATAACTATTTCTTTTAAGGAGGTGGGAAGAATGGCTGTACCTTTTAGAAGAACTTCTAAAACAGTAAAAAGAAAGCGTCGTACGCATTTCAAATTATCAGTACCTGGTATGGTAGAGTGCCCAAGCTGTGGTGAAGCGAAATTAGCTCACCGTGTATGTAAAGCATGCGGTACTTACAAAGGTAAAGAAGTAATCAGCAAGTAATTGCGGGAAAATAAACGTAGAAGATATCTTCTGCGTTTATTTTTTTTGTCTTATTCTTTATTTGTTGTATTCTATCTTTTCTAGTAACTGCATATGCTTAATAAAAAATGCATAGGGAGGACTAGAGAGATGGCGACAACAAGACAAGATGCTTGGACTGATGATGAAGATTTGCTTCTGGCAGAAGTAGTACTCCGGCATATTCGAGAAGGTGGAACGCAATTATCTGCCTTTAAAGAAGTGGGAAGACATTTGTCTCGTACACCAGCAGCATGTGGCTTTAGATGGAATTCTTACGTTAGAAAGCAATACAAAGAACGTATTGAAGAAGCAAAGCAACTACGTAAAGTAGAAAATTATGAAGTAAAAGAGACAAAGGTAGTAGAGCCTACGTCAATTACATTGAATGATGTTATTGATTTCTTGCAAAATTATAAAGATGAAAACTCTTTAATGGTGTTGCAACAGCAAATTGAATCGTTACAAACAGAGAGAGAGAGTCTTTTGGAGCGATTATCAGTATATGAGGAAGAGTATAGAACATTGCTTGATTATATCGATCAAAAAAGAAGTGTAATGGTAGCGGAAAGAAATAGCGCTCGTTCGAATGGGAAATTAGAAAAGTTAAAGAAATAAAAAAACAGCTGCTATGTAGCTGTTTTTTTATTTCTTATGCAGACTCTTCGTTTGTAACCGTATTCAAATTTGTTTCTGGGTTCCAAACATAAAAATCACCATCAGGTACTGATACAGGCTGGAAATTTAATTTATCCCAAAAACCAGCTGAATGGATACGTGCGATCGTTTTAATTGGGAACTGTAGCCCCTTCGCATAATTTACAAGCATTTCTCCGAATCCTTGTTTTTGGAAAGTTGGTAACACTTCAAGTTTATAGAGTTCTAGGTAAGTACCTGTAATTTCGAATGGTTCCCCGCCGTGCCTTTTCATATATAGACTCATACGTGCAATTAGTGATCCGCCATAATAAATACCGTAAAATGGAGATTCACTATCGTTTTCAATAATGTTTGCCTGTAATTCTTCTAACATGGATAATTCTTGAGCTCCGCAACCTTTAAATTTTTTAAATTCGTCTAATGTTTTATAATTGATGAGCAAGCGCTCAACTTTTGGGAATCCCATAACATCACATCCTTTTCTTGTCTCGTTGAATGCAGAAAAGTAAAAATATTTATAATAATATTATAACTCATTTTTTTATTTTTATGAAGAAGATAGGATATTTCTTTTATTATTTTTTTGAGGATTTGCTAAACTAAGAGTAGAAGCATATTAATAGGTAGTATATACATATTGAAAGAAGAGGTTGCATTTGTTTGTTAAAGAGTAATGAAATTGTAAACTATGTTCATGGAATTGAGAAAGGTAAAGTGAAACTGTAATCAGTGGGATTTGTTCACCTTTAGTTAATTATGATTCCGCACCAATCAGGCGTTTGCGGGATAAAAAGGGGGAGGGAAAAGGGACTTGTGTAACGTATTTATATGAGTTCCTTGTGTGAAAATGAAAATCGGAGTTGTGGGACCAGGAGCTATCGGTCTGTTATATGCATTTTATTTACAAAAAAGTAATCAAGATGTTACGTTGTTTACAAGGACAGCTAAACAGGCTGAGGAATTGAATAGAACGGGTGTAACTTGTATGAGGGAGGAAAAACGTGAAACCGTATTCCCACCTGCTTTACCAATAGAAAGTATGCTAGACCAGAAGCTAGACTATATATTTATTGCTGTTAAGCAATATCATATAACTGACATACTACCTTTTGTGCGAGGGGAATCCTCATTAATCTTTTTGCAAAACGGAATGTCGCACCTTCATGCTATGCAGCAAATAAGGAATGAAAATATTGCGGTTGGGATTGTAGAGCATGGTGCAAAAAAAGAAGAAAGACATATCGTTTATCATACGGGGATAGGTGTAACGAAGTTTGGAATCGTGCACGGCCAGTCTATACATTTTGAAAAAATATTTAATTGCTTTCCATTTCCTCATTTTCCGATTCAAATAGAAGATGATTGGAAGGATGTCATGCACAAAAAATTAGTAGTTAATGTATGTATCAATCCATTGACAGCATTATTACAAGTCCAGAACGGAGAGTTGATTACGAACCCGTTTTTTTATCGATTGATGGAGCAAGTTTTTCAGGAAGTCGTTTTTCTTGTTAAAGAAGAAAAAGAAATGGTATGGAAAATGGTACATCGCGTATGTGAAAGAACGTCTCGTAATACATCATCTATGCTGGCAGATGTAAGGGCAAATAGACAAACGGAAATCGGTGCGATTGTTGGATATGTATTAGAAGAAGCTAAGAAACAGCAACGATCTGTTCCGACACTGCAATTTTTGTTCGATGCAATAAAAGGATTAGAAGTAAAAGAATAAGTGTAATTCTTTGCTTTTACGTGCAACATTGACTACAATGTGGATTGGTGAGAGAACAGGATACGAAAGGAAGAATTATATGGAGATAAAAGAAATCTCTGTTCCGCAACAAGGTGTTGTAGCGGACTATATGAACGGTGAAAAAGAGATACAGTCGTGTTTTGACTATATGTTAACAGAAGATGCTTTTAAACAGCGTGTACATGATTTGCGTGAGAGGGAGTTTTTCCGCCAAGATTTAGTAGCGCATTTATTAGAATATAATACAAAATTACAAGCGGGAGAAGCTACGATTCAAAATGTAAAAGCGCTTGGAGATGAAAATACATATGTTGTTATAGCTGGACAACAAGCTGGGTTATTAACTGGACCACTTTATACAATTCATAAAATTATTTCAGTTTTACAGCTTGCGAGGGAAAAGGAAGAAAGTTTAGGTGTTAAAGTCGTTCCTGTTTTCTGGATTGCTGGTGAAGACCATGATATGGATGAAATTAATCATACTTTTGTAACGAAGAATAAAAAAATAAAAAAGACTATTTTTCATGACCGTAATCCGAAAGTGGCGAGTGCTTCAGAGTCCGAGCTTTCTTTGGAAGACTGTAGAAAGTGGATTGAAGAAATTTTCAAAACATACCCTGAAACGAATTTTACAAAGGATGTACTGCAATTTATTGATGATTCTTTGGGGAAATCGAATACGTATGTAGATTTCTTTGCCCATCTTATTATGAAAATGTTCGTTAATTCTGGTTTAATTCTTGTTGATTCGCATCATCCTGAATTAAGAAAATTAGAAGTGCCGTTTTTTAAGCAAATTATAGGTAAGTATAAAGAAGTGCAAGAGGGGCTTCATAACCAACAGGAAATAATTAAAGAATTAGGATATAAACCGATTATTGAAACAAAGTATAATGCAGTACATATATTCATGGAAATTGATAATGAGCGAGTATTACTTGAAGACGATCAAGGGAAGTTTGTAGGGAAGGGTGGAGCGTATTCCTTTTCATATGAGGAATTGATGGAAGAGATGGAAAGAAGTCCGGAACGCTTTAGTAATAATGTTGTAACGCGCCCTCTTATGCAAGAGTATCTATTTCCTACGCTCGCGTTTATTGGAGGACCAGGGGAATTAGCTTACTGGAGTGAATTGCAACAAGTTTTCCATACGATTGGTTTCCAAATGCCGCCTGTCGTTCCGCGTATTACAATCACTTATGTAGAGAGGGATATAGCGACAGATTTATACGATTTGCAATTGCAAGACAGTGATCCTTTTTTAAATAACGTAGATAAGTTGCGTGAAAACTGGTTATCTAATCAAATAGAGGAACCGATAGATGATCGATTTGTAGAGGCGAAAAAAGAAATAATTGATATCCATACGTCATTACAACAGTTTGTGAAGAAAATAGATCCTGGATTAAGTGCGTTTGCAGGGAAAAATGAATTCAAAATTAATGAACAAATTGAACTGTTGGAAAGAATGTTGAAAAGAAATGTTGAGAAAAAACATGAAGTACAGCTAAATAAATTCCGTCGCATACAATTTGCACTTCGTCCATTAGGGGCGCCGCAAGAGCGTGTGTGGAATGTATGTTACTATTTAAATCAGTTTGGTTTGGATTTCGTTGATCGTGTAATGGAAAAACCGTTTTCTTGGGACGGAAAACATCATGTTATAAAACTATAGAATCTTGCTCTTAGGAGCAGGATTTTATTTTTGTCTTGTTGAATTTACTGTGAAGTGAAATTTTTCTGAATTATCAATTTTAAAAAAGTGAATATCGTAATTATGCAGGATACTTAAATATATGACAAAATAGCACAAAATGTAAACGTATTATCATCTTTTTCGACAGTTTTTTATTTAAATTCCCGCAAAAGATGATAAAATTTAGTATATAATAAAAGAAAATAGCGATTTGTATAGTATGCTGCCTTTGTAGGCAAGTTAAATGAGTCGTTCTTTCATAGTATTTCGTTCTCTAATCGTGAAATATGCGTTTGGAGGAGGAGATGCATTCAACATAATTAATTGGAAAAAGAGTAGGTGCAACAATGTTTAAACACGTAACAGTGCTTTTGAAGGAAACAGTAGACGGCTTAGATATAAAGCCAGGTGGTACATATGTAGATTGTACACTGGGGGGAGGAGGACATAGTTCTTATTTATTATCCCAATTAACTGAAGGTGGAAGATTAATCGCGTTTGATCAAGATGAGATAGCGATTCAAAATGCGAAAGAAAGATTCTCTTCATACGGTGAGCAGTTCATAACAGTAAAAAGTAATTTCCGTTATTTATCTGAAAAACTACAGGAATTAGGTATAACAGAAGTAGATGGTATTTTATTTGATTTAGGCGTTTCATCCCCACAATTAGATACACCAGAGCGTGGCTTTAGTTATCATCATGATGCACCGTTAGATATGCGGATGGATCAAGATGCCCCATTAACAGCATATGATGTTGTAAATAGCTGGTCATATGAGCAACTTGTAAGAATTTTCTTCCAGTATGGTGAGGAGAAATTTTCAAAACAAATAGTAAGGAAAATTGAAGCGTATCGTGAGAATAAAGCTATTGAAACGACAGGAGAATTAGTAGAACTAATTAAAGAGGGTATTCCAGCTCCTGCTCGTAGAACGGGTGGACACCCTGCGAAGCGAGTGTTCCAAGCAATCCGTATTGCGGTAAATGATGAATTGAAAGTATTTGAAGAAGCGTTGGAATCTGCAATTGAGATGGTCAAGCCGGGCGGAAGAGTTAGTGTTATAACATTCCATTCTTTAGAAGACCGTATTTGTAAAACGACGTTTAAACGAAATAGCACAACGCCACAATTGCCACCAGGATTACCGATTATTCCTGATGAATTTAAGCCAAAATTAAAGCTTATTACGAGAAAACCGATTTTACCTTCTGATATAGAGTTAGAAGAAAATAATCGAGCGCGTTCTGCGAAATTGAGAATCGCTGAAAAACGATAAAAAGGGGAGAGAGGTATGAGTAACTTAGCTGTAAAGTACAAACAACAAGCGCAAGAAGAGATACAGATTCAAACGCCCCCACAGCAGATGGTTCAGCCAAAAGCTAAAGCGAAGATTACAAGAATCGAAAAACTGTTGTATGTAGCATTTATTGGCTTTTTATTGTATGCCTGTGTAGCGTTTATTGGAAATAAAGCAGGCCTTTATCAAGTTAATGTAGAAGCAGCGACGATAGAACAAAAAATTGTACAGAAGCAAAAAGAAAATCAAGAGTTACAGGCTGAAGTAGAGAAGTTAAGTCGCTATGAACGAATCGCTGAAGTTGCAAAAAAACACGGGCTAGAAATTAATGCGAATAATGTGAAGGGCCTCAAATAAGGCAATAGGTGTGAAGGGAAAATGAAGAGAAATATGACTAAATTTCATACCAATAAGGGAGCAGGGTATTTTATGATTTTATTCCTCCTGCTCTTTTTGCTATTATTAGCCCGATTTTTTTACATACAAGCAACAGGAACAGTGCATAATCAAGATTTGGATAAACTCGCTCAGCAAAAACATAGTAAAGCAGGAGTTCTCGAAGCAAATCGAGGAACGATTTATGACCAAAATGGTCATGTATTAGCGCAAGATGCAAACTCTTATAAACTTGTAGCGGAATTAAAAGGTGCGAAGCCGGTTGAGAATAAAGAGGACACTGCAAAGAAAATTGCAGGAGTACTTGGAAAAGGCGAAGAGGATATTTTAGCTGCGTTAAATAAAGATAAAAGTCAAGTGGAATTCGGGAAATTAGGTAAGGGCTTGACGAAAGAACAGAAAGATCAAATAGAAGCATTAAAATTGCCAGGTATATCTTTTATTACTGAAAATGCCAGAGTATATCCAAACGGTGATTTCGCATCCTATGTCGTAGGTCATGCGAGACCTGATGATAAGGGGATTGCTATAGGACAATTTGGTTTAGAAAAGAGTTTGGATAAGTATTTAGGAGCTTCTAACGGAGAAGTAGCTTATACAGGCGATCGTAGAGGCGTATCTCTTGACGGCGGAAAAGTGAATGTAAAGGCACCTAAAAATGGAGATAATGTATATGTAACGCTTGACCAGCGTATTCAAAGTTATTTAGAAGACGCAATGAAAGAAGCGAGTAAACATTATGAACCAGAAAGCTTAATAGGGATTGTTGCGGATCCAAAAACAGGGAAAATATTAGGAATGTCTACTAAACCTAGTTATGATCCGAACCGAGAGGATATTAAATATTTTTATAATGACGCAATTGCAAATGCATTTGAACCTGGATCAACAATGAAAATTTTCACGCTAGCAGCAGCTATTAATGAAGGTGTGTACAAAGGACAAGATTATTATCAGTCTGGTACATATCAAGTCGGAAACCGAAAAATAAAAGATCATAACGGTGGCGCTGGATGGGGATCTATCACATTTGATGAAGGGGTAGAGCGCTCTTCCAACGTAGCGTTTGCAATTTTAGGGGATCAAAAACTTGGACCAGAACGATTCCGAAAGTATATTCATAGTTTTGGATTAGATGAAAAAACGAAGATTGATTTACCTGGTGAAGGTTCAAATACAATTATATTCGATCAGCAAATACAGCAAGTAACAACAGCTTTTGGACAAGGTTCTACTGTAACACCAATTCAGCTTGTGCAAGCTGCAACTGCTATTGCAAATGACGGAAAAATGATGAAGCCTTATACAGTTGATAAAATTGTAAATCCAATAACAGGGGAAGTAAAATTAGAACATAAGCCAGAAGAAATGGGAAAACCTGTTACAAAAGAAACAGCAGCGCAAGTAAGACAGTTATTAGAACGTGTTGTTACATCGCCGAAAGGAACAGGAACCGCTTATAAAGTCGATGGTTATTCAGTTGGTGGTAAAACAGGAACAGCCCAAATTCCGGATGGAAAAGGTGGCTATATGACAGGGAGAGAGAATTATATATTCTCGTTCTTAGGTATGGCACCTATGGATGATCCGCAACTTGTTGTATATGTAGCTGTTAAACAACCGAAATTGAAAGATGATGAGAGTGGCGCACAACCTTTAGCTGATATTTTTAAATATGTAACGAAGAATAGTTTAGAGTATTTAAAGATTAAGCCTAATGAAGTGAAAGATCCGAAGAAATATGTGAAAGAGCAGCAAACTGCTGTTCCAGATGTAACCGGAAAAACGATGGAAGAAGCGAAAAAAGCTATTGATAAAGCAAAACTTCGTCCAATCGTATTAGGTGAAGGGAAAGTACAGCAGCAAGTGCCAAAAGCAACTGAGCAAACATTAAAAGGTGACCGAGTCTTCTTAGTAGGAGATAAACCTACAATGCCAAATATACAAGGCTGGGCACTGCGTGATGTTATGAATTTAGCGAAAACATTAAAGCTTAACCTAAAACCTACTGGTACCGGATATGTAACTGAACAAAGTGTGGCAGAAGGAACATTGTTACAACCTGGTACAGAGTTAGGTGTAACACTTGTACCGCCACTTGAACCACAACAAGAAGCAGAAGAACAGTAATGGTAAAAGAGAAGAAGTTCTAATTAAATAAGTACAAGCATATATTGGAACAAGCTAGGCGTAAGGGAGGCTTGTTCCAATATGCGTGTATCAAATGTAACGGTTAGAAAACGACTTATTTTTATACTCATATCAGGTATACTTATTTTCACTATCATCGATATTCGTCTTGGATATGTGCAATTTTTTCTTGGCAATATGTTAACGGATCGTGCGAAGGATTCATGGAGTCGAAATATTACTTTTGAACCTGAACGTGGGAAGATTTTAGACCGGAATGGTGTGGAACTTGCTACGAATAAAAGTGCCCCAACTGTCTTTGTTGTACCGAGGCAAATTGAAAAACCAGCAGAGACTGCAGAGAAGTTAGCTGCAGTATTAGGTGTGGAAAAAGATGAGATTTATAAGAGAATTACAAAAAAAGAATCAATTGTAAGGTTAGATAAAGGCGGAAGGAAAATATCACATGATAAAGCGAAAGAGGTACGAGGATTAAGTTTGAAAGGTGTTTATATCGCAGAGGACTCTATCCGGTACTATCCATTTGGCAACTTTTTATCACACGTATTAGGGTTTGCAGGTAGTGATAACCAAGGTCTTATGGGACTGGAAAAATATTATGATAAAGAGCTAAATGGTGATGAAGGTCATGTGCGTTTTTTTGCAGATGCAAAAGGACAAAGGATGCCTAATGTTGGCGATGATTTCAAAAAACCAGAAGCTGGTTTGAATTTAGGTTTAACAATTGATGCACGTATTAATAGAATTATGGAAAGAGAAATGAATATTGCAGAGTCGACATATAATCCAGATGGTATGATTGCGATTGCAATGAATCCGAAAAATGGTGAAATTTTAGGTATGTCGAGTCGGCCGAGTTTTGATCCAGCAGATTTTCAAAGTGTTTCTCCAGAAGTGTATAATAGAAATTTACCAGTATGGAGTACGTATGAGCCTGGTTCAACATTTAAGATCATTACGTTAGCAGCAGCCTTGAATGAAAATTTAGTAGACTTAGAGAAAGATACGTTTTATGATGATGGAGCAGCTGAAGTGGGTGGAGCTAGATTGAAATGCTGGAAAGCGGGAGGCCATGGTAGCCAAACGTTTTTAGAAGTAGTTCAAAACTCATGTAACCCAGGATTTATTGAACTTGGTGATCGTCTTGGTAAAGACCGATTGTTTAAATACATTCGTAATTTTGGCTTTGGACAGAAAACCGGAATTGATTTGCAAGGTGAAGGTAGTGGGATTTTATTTAATTTAGATAAAGTCGGTCCAGTCGAGCAAGCAACTACTTCATTTGGTCAAGGAGTTTCTGTAACACCAATTCAACAAGTAGCAGCAGTAGCAGCGGCTGTAAATGGTGGGACATTGTATCAACCGTATATAGCTAAGGAATTTATTGATCCGAAAAATAATCAAATTGTAAGTAAAAAGACACCTGTGGAAAAAAGAAAAGTTATTTCCAAGGAAACTTCAGAAAAAGTTCGGTATGCATTAGAGAATGTTGTAGCAAAGGGATCTGGTAAAGGTGCTTTCATTGATGGGTATCGTGTAGGTGGAAAAACAGGTACGGCTCAAAAGGTGAAAGATGGTAAATATTTAGAGAATAATTATATAGTATCTTTTATCGGTTTTGCTCCAGCGGATGATCCGGAAATTGTTGTCTATGTTGCTGTTGATAATCCGAAAGGTGTAACGCAATTTGGTGGAGTAGTAGCAGCTCCAATTGTTGGGAATATTCTTCGGGATGCACTTCCTGTTATGGGAGTGAAACCGAGAAAAGAACAAGTTGAGAGAGAATATAAATGGGGCGATACACCAACTGTGGAAGTTCCGAATTTAATTGGTATGAAAAAGAAAGACTTACAGACACAACTCGTCGACTTGAAGCTTGATATAAGTGGAGACGGAGAGAAAGTAATTAAACAATCCCCAGAAGCAGGAGCTAAAGTGAAAGAAGGCTCAAAAATTAGAATTTACTTCGGGAATTAAAGGTAACCTAGTACGTTTTATGGTACAATTGGTGGAAGTGAGTTCTTTATAGAAGAGTTACTTAATTTGAGGCTGTAAGAGCCCCAATTATAAATAAGTCTATTTATTAGACACAGTAGCACTTACCTCCTATTTTACATATTTAGGAGGTAACGTGTTGCTTATTAAAAAAGAGATAAATACACAATGTAGAGAGGGTTTAGTGAAATGAAGTTGCATACACTTTTATCATGTTTGCATGATTTTCCAGTTGTTCCAAAAGAAAATCCAGAAATCACATCTATAGAAGCTGATTCACGTAAAGTGAAAGAGGGAAGCTTATTTGTATGTATGAAAGGATATACGGTTGATAGCCATGATTTTGCTAAGCAAGCAGCGGCACAAGGAGCGGCTGCTATTGTTGCGGAAAGACCAATTGATGTTGACGTTCCAGTTGTACTTGTGAAAAACACTTTTCGTTCGTTAGCGGTTTTAGCTGATTATTTTTATGGTCAACCAACACACAAGTTACATTTAATCGGAATTACAGGTACAAATGGAAAGACAACAACATCGCATATTATGGATGAGATTATGCGCGCACATGGTCATAAAACAGGGCTGATTGGAACGATTAATATGAAAATCGGTGATGAAACATTTGAGGTGAAAAATACAACACCAGATGCACTAACACTTCAACAGACATTTTTAAAAATGGTTGAGCACGGTGTAGATAGTACAGTAATGGAAGTTTCGTCACATGCTTTAGATCTTGGTCGTGTACACGGATGTGATTACGATGTAGCAGTGTTTACAAATTTAACACAAGATCATTTAGACTATCATAAAACGATGGAAGAATATAAACATGCAAAAGGGTTGCTATTTGCACAACTTGGCAATAGTTATAACCATGATCGTGAAAAGTACGCGGTACTGAATAACGATGATGCTGTAACTGCGGAATATATGAGAAGTACTGCGGCAACTGTTGTAACGTATGGAATTGATACAACAAGTGATATTATGGCGAAAGATATCGTTATGACGAGTGCTGGAACTACATTTACGCTTGTAACACCGTATGAAAGTGTAAATGTTACGATGAAATTGATTGGGAAATTTAATGTATATAACGTACTAGCGGCAACAGCGGCAGGACTTGTTTCTGGTGTAAGTTTAGAAACGGTTATTGATGTAATAAAGCAACTAGCTGGAGTTCCAGGACGTTTTGAAGTAGTTGATGGTGGACAAAATTATACAGTTATTGTTGATTATGCACATACACCAGATAGCTTAGAGAATGTATTAAAAACAGCAAAACAGTTTGCAAAAGGCGATGTATATTGCATCGTCGGTTGTGGTGGAGATAGAGATCGAACAAAGAGACCAATCATGGCAAGTGTTGCAACAAAATATGCAACTCATGCAATTTACACTTCAGATAATCCAAGAAGTGAAGAGCCAGGAGCTATTTTAGATGATATGGTGCAGGGTGCAAATGGGAATAATTATGAAGTAATTATTGATAGAAAAGAAGCGATATACCATGCAATTGCTAACGCGAAAGCTGAAGATATCATCATTATTGCTGGTAAGGGTCATGAAACGTATCAAATTATTGGTAAAGACGTTCATCATTTTGACGATCGTGAAGTCGCTAAAGAAGCAATTACAGAGCGTTTAAACAACGAAGAGTAACAACGTGAGAGGAGGACTACATGTGCTTGAGCAAGGTTTATTAGTAACGGCTGGGGTAGCATTCTTAATTTCTGTTGCCCTTTCGCCATTGTTTATTCCATTTTTAAGGAAATTAAAGTTCGGACAGAGTATTCGTGATGAGGGACCAAAGTCACATCAAAAAAAATCAGGGACACCTACAATGGGTGGTATTGTCATATATGTATCTATGATGGTAACTTCACTTATTATGGCGATTAAGTTTAATCATTTAGGTGCAGAGGTTTCGTTATTATTATTAGTGACATTTGGCTACGGATTAATTGGATTTTTAGATGACTACATAAAGGTAGTTAAGAAGAGAAATCTTGGTTTAACATCAAAACAAAAATTAGTAGGTCAGCTTGTTATTGCTATTGCGTTCTTTTTAATTGGAAAAGGGCAAGCGTTCCATACATACATCATGATTCCGGGAACAGATGTTAAGTTTGAACTAGGTTGGGCGTATTTTGTACTTGTATTATTTATGCTTATTGGTGGATCAAATGCAGTTAACTTAACTGACGGTTTAGATGGTTTATTATCAGGAACAGCTGCTATTGCATTTGGAGCTTTTAGTATTATTGCAGTAGCGCAAGAGCAATTTGGAGTAGCGATATTCTGTATGGCAGTTGTAGGAGCTGTACTTGGATTTTTAGTATTCAATGCAAATCCAGCGAAAGTGTTTATGGGAGATACAGGTTCCTTAGCTTTAGGTGGAGCCATTGCAGCTGTAGCGATTTTATTAAAACAAGAATTACTACTTGTAATCATTGGTGGAGTATTCGTAATGGAAACTTTATCTGTTATTATTCAGGTCATTTCTTTTAAAACAACAGGAAAACGTGTCTTTAAAATGAGTCCATTACACCATCATTATGAATTATGTGGTTGGTCAGAGTGGCGTGTTGTTGTGACATTTTGGTCTGTAGGATTTTTATTAGCTGTGTTAGGAATTTATATCGGGGTGTGGATGTAATTGAAAACTGTAACTGAATTTCAAAATAAAAATATTCTTGTATTAGGCATTGCAAAAAGTGGTTATGCAGCAGCTACGTTGTTACAAAAATTAGGGGCAAATGTTATCGTAAATGACGGAAAGCCTTTAGCAGGTAATGTACTTGCTGCAGAATTACAAGCAAAAGGAATGGACGTTGTATGCGGTGGTCATCCTTTAGAATTGTTAGAGAGAAATATTTCTCTTGTAGTAAAAAATCCAGGAATCCCGTATTCTAATCCAATATTAGTTGCTGCGAAAGAAAAGCAAATTCCAATTGTTACGGAAGTTGAATTAGCATATCGTATTTCAGAAGCGCCATTTGTTGGGATTACGGGGTCTAACGGTAAAACGACGACGACAATGCTTGCATTTGAAATGCTAAAAGAAGGACAAAAGCATCCTATAATTGCAGGGAACATAGGAACTGTAGCGTGTGAAGTAGCACAGGATGCAAAAGAAAATGAAGTTGTAGTTACAGAGCTTTCATCGTTCCAACTGATGGGAGTAGAATTGTTCCAACCTAAAATTGCTGCGTTTTTAAATTTATTTGAGGCCCACTTAGATTATCACGGGACGAAGAAGGAATATGGTTTAGCAAAAGCAAATATTTTTAAAAACCAAACAGAAAATGATTATAGTGTAATAAATGCAGATGATGCAGATGTGATGGCTTTATCTGCTTATAGTAAAGGGGAAAAAGTACTATTCTCGACAAAGAAAGAAATTGAAGATGGTGCGTGTATAAAAGAGAATGCTCTTTGTTTTAAAGGTGAAAAAGTTGTTGAAGTAGGCGATATCGTTTTACCTGGTCAACATAATTTAGAAAATATTTTAGCAGCGATGAGTATCGCAAAATTATTGGGTGTTTCTAATGAAGCGATTACGGTGGTATTAAAACGTTTTACAGGTGTAAAACATCGTTTAGAATATGTAACAACTATTAACAATCGTAAGGTTTATAATGACTCAAAAGCAACGAATATGTTAGCGACTGAGAAAGCTTTATCTGCGTTTACACAACCGATTGTGTTATTAGCAGGTGGGCTTGATCGTGGAAATGAATTCGATGATTTAATTCCATATTTCAAAAATGTAAAAGCAATTGTAACATTTGGACAAACAGCTCCAAAACTAGTAAGAGCTGCAGAAAAAGCGGGATTAGATACAATTGAAAGTGTCGATACTTTAGATGAAGCGGTAGTGAAAGCTTATGCTCATTCTACAGATGGCGATGTAATTCTTCTTTCTCCAGCATGTGCAAGCTGGGATCAATTTAAAACATTTGAAGAAAGAGGAGACATTTTTATACAAGCTGTGCATAAACTTATATAAAGTAAATCAAAACATCAGTAGGCTAACACCTACTGATGTTTTGTTACATAGGGCAAAAGTTTCTGCCTAAAGAGGTGGTGTTTATGGGTAATGAAGAAAACGCCTGATTTTATTCTCATCATCGTTACACTTGCGTTGTTAACAATCGGAATGGTTATGGTGTATAGTGCGAGTGCGGTTTGGGCCTCTTATAAAATGGGGGACTCATTCTTTTTTGCAAAAAGGCAATTGCTATTTGCAAGTATTGGTGTAGTGGCTATGTTTTTAATTATGAAAATTGATTATTGGGTGTGGCGTACGTATTCAAAAGTAATTTTGCTAGTTTGCTTCATTCTTCTTATTCTTGTTCTTATTCCTGGGGTAGGACTTGTTCGAGGAGGAGCGCGAAGTTGGATTGGAATCGGGGCATTTTCCATTCAACCGTCAGAATTTATGAAGTTTGCGATGATTATTTTCTTAGCAAAATTTTTAGCGGAACGACAAAAATTAATTACCTCTTTTAAACGTGGTTTACTACCAGCTCTTAGTTTTGTATTTCTTGCTTTTGGGATGATTATGTTACAGCCAGATCTTGGCACAGGAACCGTAATGGTTGGGACATGTATTATTATGATATTTATCTCGGGGGCAAGGGTCTTTCACTTTGCAATGTTTGGTTTGCTTGGTGTAGCAGGATTTGTAGGGCTAATTGCATCAGCACCGTATCGAATGAAACGTATTACATCATATTTAGATCCGTGGTCAGATCCGCTTGGAAGTGGATTTCAAATTATTCAATCGTTACTCGCAATTGGACCTGGTGGATTATTCGGGCTTGGACTTGGACAAAGTAGACAAAAGTTTCTTTATTTACCTGAACCGCAAACAGACTTTATATTTGCGATCTTATCCGAGGAATTAGGTTTTATTGGTGGTTCATTTGTGTTATTATTATTTAGTCTATTATTATGGCGTGGGATTCGTATAGCTTTAGGAGCGCCAGATTTATATGGTACGTTTTTAGCAGTAGGTATTGTGGCGATGATTGCGATTCAAGTAATGATTAATGTTGGTGTTGTAACAGGATTGATGCCTGTAACAGGTATTACTTTGCCGTTTTTAAGTTATGGTGGATCAAGTTTGACATTGATGTTAATGGCAGTAGGTGTATTATTAAATATAAGTCGCCATTCTCGCTACTAAACCCTGTTTTATAAGACAGGGTTTTTCGTATGTGCGCGAAGAAACATGATGTATATAGAAATAAATACGACTGAAATAAGAAAAGAGAAGCGGAGGAGTTAGTAGTGCGTGTATTAGTAAGTGGTGGGGGCACTGGAGGTCATATTTATCCGGCTCTTGCTCTAATAAGAGAAATAAAAAAATTAAATCCGGAAGCAAGGTTTTTATATATTGGTACGGAGAGTGGATTAGAGAGCACAATCGTTCCAAAAGCAGGCATACCGTTTCAATCTATTGTTATAAGTGGATTTAAGCGTAAAATATCGTTAGATAACGTGAAAACGGTGATGCGTTTCCTAAAGGGTGTACAAGATAGTAAACGATATATTCGTCGTTTTAATCCAGATATTGTGATTGGAACGGGTGGATATGTATGTGGACCAGTTGTATATGCTGCAGCAAAATTAGGTATTCCAACCATTGTACATGAACAAAATAGTGTACCTGGTGTAACGAATAAATTTTTAAGCCGCTATGTTGATAAAGTTGCGGTTTGTTTTGAAGCGGCTGCAGAACATTTTCCACAGTCAAAAGTGGTGATGACAGGAAATCCAAGAGCATCAGAAGTAATGGATCAGAATGGAATGAAAGGAAAACGTTCAGTAGGTTTATCTCTTCCTAAAAAATCGGTACTTATTTTTGGTGGAAGTCGTGGGGCTAGACCGATTAACGATGCTTTCGTAGAGGCAATTGAACAGTTTGGAAATAAAAGTTACGAAATATTGTATGTAACAGGTGAAGTTCATTATGACAAAGTGATGGAAGCAGTGAAGCAAAAAGGGAATCCGAATAATGTTATTATTAAACCTTTCATTCATAATATGCCAGAGGTACTTACAGGTGTAGATCTTGTTGTTTCAAGAGCTGGGGCAACAACACTTGCAGAATTAACCGCGTTAGGTAAGCCAAGTGTGTTAATACCGAGTCCTTACGTAACAAATAACCATCAGGAAAAGAATGCACGTTCCGTTGTCGATAAAGGAGCAGCAAAAATGTTGCTTGAAAAAGATTTAACAGCAGAAACGCTTATTCGTGATATTGATGAGATTTTATTAGATGCACAAACATTACAAAATATGAAGCTGGCTGCGGGGCAATTAGGTATTCCAGATGCAGCAAATAAGCTGTATGAAGTAATGAATAAGCTTGTAAAAAAATAACGTTAGGTGAACGCCCTGCATACTACTGTAATAAGGATACTTAGTATGGGGGAGATTGTTTATGGAGCAATTAGTAAATGAGCTTATAGAAGCAAATGTTGGTCGCGTGTTAGTGAATGAAGCGTTAGCGCGTTATACCACTATGAAAATAGGTGGACCAGCTGATATTTTAATTGTGCCAAAGCATGTTGCCAGTATTGAAAAAACGTTGCAGTTAGTAAAAAAATATAAAACAAAGTGGACTGTAATTGGTCGAGGTTCGAACCTTCTTGTATCTGATCTAGGTATAGAAGGTGTCGTTATTCGTTTAGGAGAAGGATTAGACCACTTAGAAGTCGAAAAACATAGAGTAAGAGTTGGTGGTGGGTATCCCCTTATTAAATTATCAACTTTACTTAGTCGTCAAGGGTTATCCGGCCTGGAATTTGCCAGTGGTATTCCAGGAAGTGTTGGTGGTGCAGTGTATATGAATGCAGGAGCACATAAATCGGATATATCAAACATATTATCAAAAGCTCTTATTTTGTTTGAAAACGGAACAATTGATTGGTTAACACATGAAGAAATGGAGTTTTCCTATCGTACTTCTGTATTGCAAACGAAACGTCCTGGTATTGTTTTGGAAGCTGAGTTTCAATTGCAGGTAGGGGAGCGTGAGGGAATCGTAAGCGTCATGCAAAAGAATAAAGACTACCGTCGTGAAACACAGCCGTGGAATCATCCTTGTGCAGGAAGCATATTTCGGAATCCAATCCCATACTTTGCAGGAGACTTAATAGAAAAGGCGGGGCTTCGTGGTTATCAAATAGGCGGAGCTCAAATTTCTGAAATGCATGGGAATTTTATTATTAACACTGGGGGAGCCAGTGCGCAAGATGTCTTATCTTTAATTGCATTAATAAAACAAACAATCGAGGATAAATTTGGCGTAGAAATGCATACAGAAGTAGAAATCATTGGAAGATAACGGTTATTCGTTCCGCTCATTATCATTTATGTTATAATAAGAAGATAAGAACGGCATGAGGAACATGCCGTTTTTTATGTTACGTAGGGGGATCGTACATGAAAAATAGTAAAGTGATTAAACTACAGGATCGTGTACCAAAGTTAAAAAATCAACAGAAGAAAAACAAGAAAAATGTTAATCATCGGTTGATTTTATACATATCAATTTTATTTTTATTAGTGCTCTTTTTAATTTATTTTCGGTCTCCGCTAAGCAATATCAAAAAGATAAGTGTGTTTGGAAATCATTATATGACAGATGAACAAGTGATGAAGGAATCAGGTGTGACGTATGATACAAGTTATTTCCGAGTGACAGCACATAAAGCAGAAGAAAACCTAACGAAACGAAAAGAAATTAAAGCAGTAAATGTAAAAAAACGTTTTCCAAATAAAATTGATGTTCATATTGAAGAATATTTAACGATTGGTTATATAAACAAAGATGGGAAATTACAACCGTTACTTGAGAACGGGAAAACACTTGATGTACTTCCGAATGGAAAACTTCCTGTTGCAGCACCAATTTTTGAACCTTTTAAAGAGGAAAAAATGAAGGAGTTAATTGCTGAGCTTGAAAAATTAACACCAACTATTTTAAGGTCTATTTCTGAAATTCGTTATTCACCGACGAATGCGAATGAAGATCATCTTACTTTATATATGAACGAAGGGTACGAAGTGAGCACTACGATTCAAAATTTCGCAAAGCGTATGGAAGCTTATCCACTTATCTTAAAAACAATTGAGCCGGGTAAAAAGGTATTAATTGATTTAGAAGTAGGGGCATATACGAAAGAATTAGGAGCGGAAGAAAAAAAAGAATAGAACGATAGTTTTTACTACGTTCCTGTAGAAAAAACGAAACGAACGTTCTATTGAATGCATCTGAATTTACAAGAATGGTTCATTTGATGAAAAAGATGTAAAAATTCTTAGATTCATACTAGGATTGGTACAAGTTTCACTTTTCTATGAGTACATCTTAGTGTAGACTTATACTTGGCGGTAATCTTTACACTTGAAATAGAATTATTTCAAGATAAGCAGTTATTCACAGTTTACTGCGATATTCTTAAATGAATATTAAATAAAAATAAGAAAAATATAGGGTTAAAAAAGGGAAACGTATAAAGACGTTGAATATTTTTCTTATAAATAGTAAAGTTGCGATTGTTGTTCCATATATTGAGTTGTATGGTATAAATAAAGAAGGAGGTGCCAAAGAATGAACAGCAATGAAATATATGTTAGTCTTGACATCGGTACATCCAATGTTAAAGTCATCATTGGTGAAATGGTTAATGACAGCTTAAACATTATTGGTGTTGGAAATGTAAAATCAAATGGTTTAAAGAAGGGATCGATAGTTGATATAGACGAGACTGTTCGATCAATTAAAAAAGCAATTGAACAAGCTGAGCGCATGGTGGGAATCCACATTGAGCAAGTTGTAGTAGGTGTCAATGCAAACCAGGTACAGCTACTTCCTTGTCACGGAGTAGTCGCTGTTTCAAATGAAGATCGTGAAATCGGGAATGAAGATGTCTTACGCGTTCTAGATGCAGCACAAGTTGTGTCAATTGCTCCAGAGCGTGAGTTTATTGATGTGGTACCTCGACAGTTCATCGTAGACGGTCTTGACGAGATTAACGATCCACGCGGGATGATCGGTGTAAGATTAGAAATGGAAGGTACACTTATAACAGGCTCGAGAACTTTACTACATAACCTACTTCGTTGTGTAGAAAAAGCAGGTCTTGAAATAGTTGATATTTGTCTTCAACCTTTAGCGGCTGCAACAGTTGCTATATCTTCAGATGAAAAAAATAGAGGAGTAGCCCTTGTTGATATGGGGGGAGGATCTACAACTTTATCTATTTTTAAAGATGGAGAGTTACAAGCGACGAGCGTATTACCGTTAGGTGGAGACCATATAACGAAGGATATTGCGATTGGGTTGAAAACTTCAACAGACAATGCAGATCAAATAAAGTTGAAATATGGACATGCTTTTTATGATACAGCATCTGAAGAAGAGATGTTTACGGTTCCTATTATGGGAAGCGATCAAACAGAACAATATTCTCAGTTGGAATTATCGGATATAATAGAGGCTCGTGTAGAGGAAATTTTAATGTTTGTTCAAGATGAAGTGCGTAAGTTAGGAGTAAAGCAAGTAGCTTCTGGCTATGTACTAACTGGTGGAATTGCTTCTATGCCGGGTGTTCTTGATCTTGCATATGATATTTTACATGAAAATGTTCGTATAGCGACTCCTGATTATATTGGTGTGCGTGAGCCCCAATATACAAGTGGAGTAGGATTAATTAAACATTCTTATCAAAAAGCTAAATTACGTGGAAAAAATGTGCAGGAAAAGCAAGAACATTTTGAACCAGTACCAGCACCAGCACCAATGCCGGTACAACAGCAACCTGCGAAACAAAAAACTCGTAATCAAAACAATAATAATCAAAATGATGAACGTATGATGTCAAAAGTAAAACGTGTATTCCGTTATTTATGGGATTAAAATTGGACACGAAAAATGAGGTTCTAGGGGGATTTCGACATGTTAGAGTTTGATACTACTCAAGATCAATTAGCGAATATAAAAGTTATCGGTGTCGGCGGTGGCGGAAACAATGCTGTAAACCGTATGATTGAACACGGTGTACAAGGTGTAGACTTTATCGCTGTGAATACTGATGCACAAGCATTAAATCTATCAAAAGCTGAAACAAAAATGCAAATTGGTGGAAAATTAACACGTGGACTTGGTGCAGGTGCAAACCCTGAAGTAGGGAAAAAAGCTGCAGAAGAAAGTAAAGAACAGATCCAAGAAGCACTTCGTGGTGCGGATATGGTCTTCGTAACTGCTGGTATGGGCGGCGGAACTGGAACTGGTGCAGCTCCAGTTGTTGCTCAAGTTGCAAAAGAATTAGGTGCATTAACAGTTGGTGTTGTGACACGTCCATTTACATTTGAAGGACGTAAACGTGCAACGCAAGCAGCATCTGGTATTGCGGCATTTAAAGAAAATGTAGATACACTTATTGTAATTCCAAACGATCGCTTATTAGAGATTGTTGATAAAAATACGCCGATGTTAGAAGCATTCCGTGAAGCAGATAACGTATTACGTCAAGGTGTTCAAGGTATTTCTGATTTAATTGCAACACCAGGTTTAATTAACTTAGACTTCGCAGACGTAAAGACAATTATGTCTAATAGAGGTTCTGCTTTAATGGGTATTGGTTCTGGTAATGGAGAAAATCGTGCTGCTGAAGCTGCGAAAAAAGCGATTTCTAGTCCATTATTAGAAACATCTATTGATGGAGCTCAAGGTGTTATCATGAACATTACGGGTGGAGCTAACTTAAGCTTATATGAAGTACAAGAAGCGGCAGACATTGTAGCTTCAGCTTCAGATCCAGAAGTAAATATGATCTTCGGTTCTGTTATTAATGAAGGATTAAAAGATGATATCGTTGTAACTGTAATTGCAACTGGTTTTGATGATAGTGCTTCGACGCAGCCACCAAAACCAATTATCCGTCCGACTGCGAATCACACGCAACAACAGCAACAGCAAGTAGCTCAACCTTCAAAACAACGTGAAGTTAAGCGTGAAATGAAACGTGAAGAGCCGGTTGTGCATGAGCGTCATACAGATTCAGATGACATCGATATTCCAGCATTCTTACGTAACCGTCGTAGACGATAAAAGAAAAGGAGCTTTTATGCTCCTTTTTTGTTTTATACAGGGAAAAGATCTGCTAAGCAGGTCTTTTTTTATTTTATATATTTCGATTTATCCCGCTATTTGCTGGGCAGCCTGATTGGTGCGGGGTGATTAAAGTTTCACTTAATATATAAGTAAAAAGATATAGTATTCTATGAAACATATACTTTTATTTTTTACCGACAGATTTTGTCTAGAAAGCACAAAATAACAAAAAAACACCTCCGCAAATTGACACACTTTCCTATTGGATATGCATTATACTAGTCTCAACTTAAAAAAAGAGGTGAATTGTTTGGTTGTTTACGCCGACGTTGTTTGGTTGTTAAACGCCTGCATTGATTTTCTTTTACTTTTATTAACAGCAACCGTGTTAAAAAAGAAGATCAAAAGATGGAGGCTTGTGTTAGGGGCATTTATAGGTTCAACCATTGTTATTTTTGCCTTTACTCCTTTTGCTTCTATGATGACACATCCAATTATGAAACTACTGTACTCGTTACTTATTGTGTATACAGCATTTGGGTTTACAACGTTTAGAAACTATGCACAAACTGTTTTTACTTTTTACTTTGTAACCTTTATGGTTGGCGGAGGGTTAATTGGGACTCATTTCTTTTTGCAAACGAATGAAATGGTAAATGGATTGGTTCAATCTCAATCAATTTCTTACGGTGATCCAATTAGCTGGTTGTTTGTTGTTTTTGGTTTTCCAGTAATTTATTATTTTTCTAAAAAGCGTATTGAAAGCGTAGAGGTTACAAAAATACACTATGACCAAATTGTGAAATTGAAAATTCAATTAGCTGAAGAGGAACTAGAACTCGCAGGTTTAATTGATAGTGGGAACCAACTTTACGACCCGTTAACAAAAACACCCGTTATGATTATGCATATTTCATCATTAGAGCATTGCTTGCCAGCTTGGTTAACAGAACAAATTTATTCCAAAACAGAGATTCCTCAAATACCAGAAAATGATTCTGGCTGGGCGACAAAATTACGCTTAATTCCTTTCAGAGCAGTAGGAGTAGAGAATCAATTTTTATGGGCAATTAAGCCAGACAGTGTGCAAATTTATCATGAAGGTAGTTCTATTGTAGTCAGCAAAGTATTGATTGGATTAAATACACAACAGTTGTCAACCAATGGAGAGTATCAATGTATTGTGCATCCGAAAATGTTAATTTCGCAAAAAATGGTAATTGCTTAATAATGGGAGGCGGGATAATATGATGAAATTAAAATTTTATTTAGTATACCTTTGGTATAAAGTATTGTTGAAATTAGGAATTAAGACCGATGAAATTTATTATATCGGTGGAAGTGAAGCGTTGCCACCACCGTTAACGAAAGAAGAAGAGGAAGTTCTTTTGAATAAATTGCCAAAAGGAGATCAGGCAGCAAGATCGTTACTGATTGAACGCAACTTACGGTTAGTTGTATATATAGCAAGAAAGTTTGAAAATACAGGGATAAATATTGAAGATTTGATTAGTATAGGAACAATCGGCCTTATTAAAGCAGTGAATACATTTAATCCGGAAAAGAAAATAAAATTAGCGACATATGCCTCACGTTGTATAGAAAATGAAATTTTAATGCATTTGCGTCGGAATAATAAAAATCGTTCAGAAGTTTCTTTTGACGAACCGCTTAACATCGATTGGGATGGGAATGAACTTTTGTTATCAGATGTATTAGGTACAGATGATGATATTATTACAAAAGATTTAGAAGCTACTGTAGATCGTCATCTTCTAATGAAAGCATTGCATCAATTAAATGATCGTGAAAAACAAATTATGGAACTTCGGTTTGGGCTTGCTGGAGAAGAGGAAAAGACGCAAAAAGATGTGGCGGATATGCTTGGGATTTCACAGTCATACATTTCGCGTTTAGAAAAAAGAATCATAAAAAGATTACGAAAAGAATTTAATAAAATGGTGTAAAGAATAAGACCAGCCGTTATCTAGGCTGGTCTTATTCTCTTTCGTTGTATGAGAAGAGACAACGAAAATGAAAAATGAAGAGAAAACCGCATGCATAAAATCCCCTTCAAAGGAAATACTTTACACTGTACAGCAACTCCCGATAGGAGGGAACACTTTGACGAGAAACAAAGTAGAAATTTGCGGTGTTGATACAGCTAAACTTCCCGTACTAAAAAATGATGAAATGCGTAAATTATTTCGTGAAATGCAAAGTGGAGAGATAAGCGCAAGAGAGAAATTAGTGAATGGAAACTTACGTCTTGTACTGAGCGTCATCCAAAGATTTAATAACAGAGGAGAATATGTTGACGATTTATTTCAAGTTGGTTGCATCGGACTTATGAAATCCATTGATAACTTTGATTTAGGCCAAAATGTAAAATTTTCAACGTATGCTGTGCCGATGATTATTGGGGAAATACGCAGATATTTGCGTGATAATAATCCGATTCGCGTATCTCGATCATTACGAGATATTGCGTATAAAGCGTTACAAGTAAGAGAGAAATTGATTGCAGAAAATTCAAAAGAACCAACAGCAATGGATATTGCAAAAGTGCTTGAAGTGACTCATGAAGAAATTGTTTTTGCATTAGATGCGATTCAAGATCCAGTTTCATTATTTGAACCGATTTATAACGATGGGGGAGATCCTATCTTTGTTATGGATCAGTTAAGTGATGAAAAACAAAAGGACGAGCAGTGGGTTGAAGAGTTAGCGCTGAAAGAAGGGATGAAGCGTTTAAATGATCGTGAGAAAATGATTATTCGAAAACGTTTCTTTCAAGGAAAGACACAAATGGAAGTTGCAGAAGAAATTGGGATTTCTCAAGCACAAGTGTCACGTTTAGAGAAATCAGCTATTAAACAAATGAATAAGACGATTCAAGGATAAGGTTTCACCATTTATGGTGAAACCTTTTTATATGTAATATAGTTTGTCTTCGCTCATAGTAGGGAAGCTGTGTTCATATAATGAAAATAATATGGGATTAGTAGAGGGTGCTTCCTGTTAATTTGAGAAACAGTGTTTTTTCAATTCGTCATATATAAGGGAGAGGATGAAAATGATAAGAATTTCGGAGTTGCAGATGAAAGAGATAATAAATGTTTCAGATGGAAAAAGGCTTGGGAATATTGGAGATATTGAAATTGATATGAACACAGGGAAGATCGGGTCTATTATTATTTCCAAACAGGCACGTATGTTAGGGATCTTTGGGAAGGATGTAGAAATTGTAATTCCTTGGGAGGAAATTATGAAAATTGGGGAAGATGTCATACTTGTTAGAGTAAATCCTGTTAATTCTGTAACAGAATCAATACAAACACCGACAATTTCATAAAGAATATTACAAATTCCTCTTTTTTTTCTGTTGGCATTATGAAAAAATAAAAGTATGGTAAAATAGACAGGAAGTACCATGCTTTTTTATGTTATTTTAATTAAAAGGAGTCACTTTATGAGACAACCATTTAAATATGTGGACGGTATACTGTATTTACAAGCGTGGAAAGAACTTGGAAACATTACTGCTGGATTTACGACAAAAGATGGTGGGGTAAGTACGGGCTCCTTTCATGCGATGAATTTAGGATTACATGTGAATGATATCGTGGAGAACGTTCATGAAAACAGACGCATTTTAGCAAATAAGTTACAAAAACCATTAGAAAACTGGATTTGCTCTGAACAAGTTCATGATCATCATGTTGAAAAAGTAGGACAACAGGAAAAAGGAAGTGGCGTCTATTCATATGAAGACGGCATTTCAAAAACAGATGGCATTTATACGACTAATAATGATGTTCTTCTAACATCATGTTACGCGGATTGTGTTCCACTCTATTTTTATGCACCATCACATGGTATGATAGGACTTGCGCATGCTGGATGGAAAGGGACTGTAAAAGAGATTGCAAAGGAAATGATTCAAAAATGGAATGCAGAAGGGATTTCAAGTGATGAAATTCATGTTGCAATTGGACCAGCAATTGGATCTTGTTGTTACGTTGTTGATGATCGAGTGTTAACAGCAGCAGAGCAAGTAGTAAACGGCTCTGTCCCTTATAAAAAAATTTCTGATGGGCAGTACGCAATTAATTTAAAAGAAATTAATCGTATATTATGTGTACAATCAGGCATAAAAGAAGAGAATATTGTAATGTCATCTCTTTGTACAAGCTGTGAAGAACAACTATTTTTCTCTCATCGTCGTGATCAAGGTAAGACAGGAAGAATGTTGAGTTTCATAGGTTTTAAGGAGGAAGAAAGCAAGTGACAGTACAAAAAAATTTAACAACTGTAAATGAAGCAATTAAACAATCTTGCGTACGAGCGGGACGTTCGTTGCAAGATATTAAACTCGTTGCGGTTACAAAAACGGTAGGAATTGAAAAAACAAACGAAGTAATTGAAGCTGGAATTATCGATTTAGGTGAAAATAGAAATGAAAGTTTCTTACAGAAGTACGAACATTTCGGTTCAAAAGTGAATTGGCATTTTATTGGATCATTACAAACGAGAAAAGTAAAAGAAATCATTAATGAAATTGATTATTTACATTCGTTAGATCGTCTTTCACTTGCAAAAGAAATTCAAAAACGTGCTGATAAGAAAGTGAAATGTTTTATTCAAGTGAAAACATCATCTGAAGAATCAAAGCAAGGATTGGCAATAGAAGAAACCGTTTCTTTTATTCAAAGTTTGCAAGAATTGGATAAGATTGAAGTGGTGGGACTAATGACAATGGCTCCGTTTACAGAAGAAGAGGAAGAAATCAGACGCTGTTTTAAGGAGTTGTGTATGCTACAAACAGAGGTGCAGGAGCTAGAATTATTACATGCGCCATGTAAAGAATTATCAATGGGAATGTCTAATGATTACACGATTGCAATTGAAGAAGGTGCTACATATATTCGTTTGGGGACGATTTTAGTAGGAAAAGCGTAAAAGGAAGGAGAATCTTATTATGAGTTGGTCAAAAGTAAAATACTTCTTTTTTGATACACCGGAAGAAAAAGAAGCAGCTCAATATAGTTATGAAAAGGAGCAAACAGACATGAAGAAGCAGCAAGATCCGCCAGAACAACAAGATGTTGCGTTTCCAAAAGCGCAACCGAAACAAAATGTTGTGAGCATTGAAACGGCAAAGCAATCTTCAAAAGTTGTTTTATTAGAACCACGCACATATTCGGAAGCACAAGGGATTTCGGACCATTTAAAAGGTAGACGGGCTGTTGTGATTAATTTACAACGAATGTCTACTGATCAAGCTGTACGTATCGTTGACTTTTTAAGTGGTACTGTATACGCTATAGGCGGGGACATTCAAAAAATAGGACCGAAAACATTTATGTGTACCCCTGAAAATGTAGATATTGTTGGTGCAATTTCAGAGTTATTCGGTGAAGAAGAAGACACAAATATAAAGAGGTGGTAATACGCCATGGTAACAGTTTTAAACGTTTTAATTACTGCTATCGAGATCTACTCGTGGGCACTTATTATTTACATTCTTCTATCATGGTTCCCTGGTGCAAAGGAATCAACTTTTGGAGAAATTCTTGCGCGTATTTGTGAACCGTATTTAGAACCATTTCGCAGATTTATTCCGCCGCTTGGTATGATTGATATCTCTCCACTCGTTGCGATTTTCACGTTAAAGCTTGCTACGAATGGTTTAATAAGTATATTCAACTATTTCTTATAGTAAGAGGTTAAATACATGAGCATCTATGAACATTTCAGACCCGATGAAGAGGTCTTTGTGGATAAGGTGTTAGAGTGGAAGCGAGCAGCGGAGTACCATCAAGTGAAGTTAACAGACTTCCTTGATCCAAGACAACAACAAATTGTCACTATGGTAATAGGACAAGGGGATGTTGCTGTACAGTTTGATGGTGCAACGCCTCATGCAGAGCGTAAGAGAGCACTCATTTATCCGGACTATCTAGTAGTGAATGAAGAGGAATTTCAAGTAGAAGTATTGGAAATTGACTATCCTTCCAAGTTTTATACGCTAGAACATAGGCAAATATTAGGTACATTTATGTCTCTTGGTTTAACGAGAGAAAAATGTGGTGATATTTTGCTTCAAGAAGATCGTGCCCAAATTGTAGTCGCGAAAGAAGTTGTATCTTATATTGAGATGAACTTACAATCTATAGGGAAAGTGAAAGTCTCCTTATCACCAGTGCAAGGAGAAAAAATTTTACAGATGCAAGAAACGTGGGGAGAGAAATCTGGAACGGTTTCTTCACTTCGTTTAGATGTTATGTTAGCTGAAATGTTACATATATCCAGACAAAAAGTACAACCTTTCATAAAAAATGGTTTAGTAAAAGTTAATTGGAAAACAGTGGAGCAAACTTCTTATGAATGTTATCCAGGAGATGTTTTTTCAGTGAGAGGATATGGACGAAGTAAATTGTTTTCTGTAGAAGGTAGAACAAAGCGCGACAAATGGAGAATTTTGTATGGTATACTAAAATGATTGGTTTTTTAGAAGGAAATCCTCCTATTTTGTCGAAGAGAAGATATAATTGAAATAGGAAATTTAGATAACTACTTGGAGGTGGCGTTGTGCCGTTAACACCATTAGATATTCATAACAAAGAATTTGGTCGCGGATTCCGTGGCTATGATGAAGATCAAGTAAATGAGTTTCTTGATCAAATTATCAAAGATTATGAATTAGTCATTCGTGAGAAAAAAGCTTTAGAAGAAAAAGTTGCGCAATTAGAAGGGAAGTTAGATCATTTCTCTAATATTGAAGATACGTTAAACAAATCTATCATCGTTGCACAAGAAGCAGCGGAAGAAGTAAAACGTAATGCGCAAAAAGAAGCAAAATTAATCGTACGTGAAGCTGAAAAGAATGCAGACCGTATTATTAACGAAGCGTTAGTAAAATCAAGAAAAGTTGCCTTTGATATTGAAGAGCTAAAGAAACAAGCGAAAGTATTCCGCACTCGTTTCCGTATGTTATTAGAAACACAGCTTGAAATGTTAAACAACGATGATTGGGATAAACTAATTGAGTTAGAAGACGAAGTAGATGAACTGTTGAAAAAAGAAGAAACAGTGTAAGCTTGACGTTTTTCTCATTATTACATATAATTTTAAACAACATATTTATTAAGAAAAACGAAGATAGGGATAAGTACCTTTTTCATACCTTATATAGCGAACTGAGGATGGTGTAAGCTCAGGATAAGGAGATAATGGGAATATCACCCTGGAGTTCCGCGCTGAACAAATAGAGTAAGCGTAGGCGTATATTCGCGTTAAGAATATAAAGAGGATTGTATACATACGTATAGGATCTACTAGGGTGGTACCGCGGGAGACTTTCTCGTCCCTTTTTGGGATGAGAAGGTCTCTTTTTTATTCCGTTTTTTAAGTGTTTCTTTTATACATGTAAGGAGGAATTGAGCATGGAGTACAAAAATACATTACTAATGCCAAAAACAGAGTTCCCAATGCGTGGGAATTTACCAAAACGTGAGCCTGCAATGCAAGAACAGTGGGCTGAAATGAATATTTATGAAAAGGTACAAGAACATACGAAAGGTCGTCCTTTATTTGTACTGCATGATGGACCTCCATATGCGAATGGTGACATTCATATGGGACATGCATTAAATAAAGTGTTAAAAGACTTTATTGTTCGTTATAAATCAATGACTGGTTACTGCGCACCATATGTACCGGGTTGGGATACACACGGTTTACCAATTGAGCAAGCTTTAACAAATAAAGGTGTAAAGCGTAAAGAAATGACAGTTGCTGAGTTCCGTAAGTTATGTGCAGAGTATGCATATGAACAAGTAGAACGTCAACGTGAACAATTTAAGCGTTTAGGTGTACGTGCAGATTGGGATAACCCATATATTACTTTAGAGCCGGCTTATGAAGCGCAACAAATTAAAGTGTTCGGTGATATGGCGAAAAAAGGTTATATCTATAAAGGGCAGAAACCAGTTTACTGGTCTCCAACGAGTGAATCAGCTTTAGCAGAAGCTGAAATTGAATACCAAGATAAAAAATCAGCATCTATTTACGTAGCATTCCCTGTAAAAGACGGAAAGAACGTATTAGAAGGTGATGAGAAATTCATTATCTGGACAACAACACCTTGGACGTTACCTGCAAACTTAGGTATTTCTGTTCACCCAGAACTTGAATACGCTATTGTAAAAGTAAATGATGAAAAATATATTATTGCTTCTGAACTATTTGAGACAGTTGCAAAAACGTTAGAGTGGGAAAATGCTGAAGTTGTGAAAACGGTAAAAGGTAGCGAACTTGAGTATACAGTTGCAAAACATCCATTCTACGATCGTGATTCATTAGTTATGCTAGGAGATCACGTAACAACAGATGCAGGTACAGGTTGTGTTCATACAGCACCAGGACATGGGGAAGATGACTTCGTTGTTGGTAAAAAGTATGGATTAGAAGTACTTTGCCCAGTGGATGATAAAGGTGTATTAACAAATGAAGCACCTGGATTTGAAGGCTTATTCTATGATAAAGCTAACAAGCCAATTACAGAAAAATTAGAAGAAGTAGGCGCGTTACTGAAGCTAACATTCATTACGCATTCATACCCACATGATTGGAGAACGAAAAAACCAATTATTTTCCGTGCGACAGCACAGTGGTTTGCATCTATTGAAGCGTTCCGTAAAGAATTATTAGAAGCTGTTGCGGAAACAAAATGGGTACCAGCATGGGGAGAAACTCGTCTTCATAATATGGTTCGTGACCGTGGTGACTGGTGTATTTCTCGTCAGCGTGCATGGGGTGTGCCAATCCCTGTATTCTATGCAGAGAATGGTGATCCAATTATTACAGATGAAACAATTAACCATGTAGCAGATTTATTCCGTGAGCACGGTTCTAACGTATGGTTTGAGCGTGAAGCGAAAGATCTATTACCAGAAGGATTTACACATACAGGTAGCCCAAATGGTGAATTCCGTAAAGAAACAGACATCATGGATGTATGGTTCGATTCAGGTTCTTCTCACCAAGCAGTATTAGAAGAGCGCGAAGACTTACAACGTCCAGCTGATTTATATTTAGAAGGATCTGACCAGTATCGTGGTTGGTTTAACTCTTCATTATCAACAGCAGTTGCTGTAACAGGTAAAGCTCCATATAAAGGCGTACTAAGCCATGGTTTCGTATTAGATGGTGAAGGACGTAAAATGAGTAAGTCGATTGGAAACATCGTCGTACCGAAGAAAATTATGGATCAATTAGGTGGAGATATTTTACGCTTATGGGTATCTTCTGTTGACTATCAATCTGATGTACGTATTTCAGATGATATTTTAAAACAAGTAGCAGAAGTGTATCGTAAAATCCGTAACACATTCCGTTTCTTATTAGGAAACTTAGATGACTTTAAGCCAAGTGAAAATACAGTAGCTGTAGCTGAACTTCGTGAAGTAGATCGTTACATGTTAGTGAAATTAAATGACTTAATTACAAAAGTAAAAGAAGCATATGAAACATACGACTTCGCTGCTGTGTATCATGCAATTCATAACTTCTGTACAATTGATTTAAGTTCATTCTACTTAGACTTTGCAAAAGACATTTTATACATTGAAGGTGCAAACCATGAAGATCGTCGTGCAATTCAAACTGTATTATACGATGTTCTTGTTGCATTGACGAAACTTGTAACACCAATCTTACCGCATACAGCTGATGAAGTATGGCCATACATTCCGGGTGTAACAGAAGAAAGTGTACAATTAACTAATATGCCAGAAGCTGTACAATTAGATGGTGCGGAAGCATTAAAAACAAAATGGGATGCATTTATGACGCTGCGTGATGACGTATTAAAAGCGTTAGAAGTAGCTCGTAATGAGAAAGTAATCGGTAAGTCATTAAATGCAAGTATTACGCTATATCCGACTGTAGAAATGAAAACTATGTTAGAGTCTATTAGCGAAGACTTAAAGCAATTATTCATCGTTTCTGAGTATAAACTTGGTGGTATGATGGAAGAAGCGCCAGCAGATGCGCCGAAGTATGAGCATACAGCGGTTGTTGTTGCTCAAGCAACTGGTGAAACATGTGAACGTTGTTGGGTAGTTTCAGAAACAATTGGTAAAGACGCTGAACATGAAACATTATGTGAGCGTTGTGCAACAGTTGTTAAAGAAAACTATGTAAAATAATAAAAAAACTGACTGTGCGTAAGTACAGTCAGTTTTTTTGTTGATGATATATTAAAATAACTTTCACTCTCTTTCCTATGAAGGAAAAATGTGTGTGAGGTAAGCATAGAAATTTCGGACACACTAATCGTACATTGCAGCTGGGAGGAATGTACACGTGAATGAAATGTATATGGAAATCAAAGAAGAATTGCAATTGATGCGAAAAGAGTTACAAGAGAGGCTAGCTAAAGAGGTCATGCATAAATATGATACAGAGTTTAGCGAAGAGCTTGGATATGAAATTAAGGAAGAGATAAAGAAAAAACTCCTATTACATGATATAAAAGAGGACTTAAAAGATGTAGAACGTGCATTATTTAAAATGGAAATAGATATGTATGGTATTTGTGAAGAAACGGGGAGAGCAATTTCGGTAAAACAAATGAAGACGATGCCGACTGCCCGTACCATTCATGAATTTTTCTATGAAAAAGTAAATGTATGAATGCGCACAACGATATTATATTACCTTTTTTTAATTTATTTTATTCTTCTATAAAGGTTCATTGTGAAAAGGTTGCAGCTATGCTAAAATTTTGAGGTACACTGTCTTTGTGGGGGAAATGAAAATGATATATTATGTAATAGCGTTATTTGTCATTGCCATCGATCAAATATCGAAATGGCTAATTGTAAAGAACATGGAATTGGGTACGAGCATTCCGATTATCGATAATGTATTATACATAACATCACATCGAAATAGAGGAGCTGCCTGGGGGATTTTGGAAAATAAAATGTGGTTTTTCTACATTATTACAGTCGTTTTTGTAGTATTTATCGTAATTTATATGCAAAAATATGCGAAAACAGACAAACTTCTAGGGATTTCATTAGGTCTAATATTAGGCGGAGCAATTGGTAATTTCATTGATCGTGTATTTAGACAAGAAGTAGTGGATTTCATTCACGTGTATATTTTCTCGTACAACTATCCAGTATTCAATATAGCTGATTCAGCATTATGTATTGGTGTTGTATTAATTATTATTCAAACATTATTAGAAGGCAAGAAAACGAAGGAGTAATTGAATGAGTGAAGTAGTACAAGTAACAGTTGCAGAAGAACAAAAAAGTGAGCGAATTGATAAATTCGTTGCAGAAATAAACAGTGAATGGTCACGTTCACAAGTACAACAATGGATTAAAGATGATGTCGTTACAGTTAATGGAAAATCGGTAAAAGTGAATTATAAAGTTAAAGAAAATGATGAAATTACAGTAACGATTCCTGATCCAGAAGAGTTAGATATCCAAGCAGAAGATATGGGCTTAGAAATTTATTATGAAGATGCAGATGTACTCGTTGTAAATAAGCCACGTGGTATGGTTGTACATCCAGCTCCAGGGCATACAAGCGGTACGCTTGTAAACGGACTTATGCACCATTGTACAGACCTGTCAGGTATTAACGGTGTAATGCGTCCTGGTATTGTGCATCGTATTGATAAAGATACATCTGGACTATTAATGGTTGCTAAAAATGATGTGGCGCATGAGTCACTTGTAAATCAACTTGTAGCAAAAACAGTAACAAGACGTTACAAAGCGATTGTACACGGTGTGATTCCGCATGATAAAGGAACGATCGATGCGCCAATTGGTCGCGATAAGAAAGAACGTCAAAGCATGACAGTTGATGAAAATGGTAAGAATGCTGTTACACACTTCCAGGTGTTAGAACGCTTTAAAGATTTTACACTTGTAGAATGTCGCTTAGAAACGGGACGTACGCACCAAATTCGTGTTCATATGAAATATATTGGCTATCCACTTGCAGGAGATCCGAAGTATGGTCCGAAGAAAACATTAGACATGAATGGACAAGCACTTCACGCAGGTATTTTAGGGTTTGACCATCCTCGTACTGGTGAATATATTCAGTTTGAGGCACCGATTCCAGAAGTGTTTGAAGACGCATTAAATATTTTACGGAAATAGTATTGACAAATCATAAGAAAACTGAGATACTGACAACAGTTAAATAATGATCCTTTAACACAGCCCCGTGAGGTTGAGAAGGTAACGGTTTGAAATACATAGGGTATGCTGTACCCTTTTTTCAAAAGTCCTCTCGCACACGCTGAGAGGACTTTTTTTATATCATTACTCTCACGCAAGAAAAAAGCTTGGAGGTGTAGAGCATGCAAGAGAAAGCTGTCGTTTTAGATGACCAAATGATTCGCCGCGCTTTAACACGAATTAGTCATGAAATCGTGGAACGAAATAAAGGTGTCGATAATTGTGTTCTTGTTGGAATTAAAACTCGTGGAATTTTTATTGCACAACGTTTGGCAGAACGAATTGGTCAAATTGAAGGAAAAGAAATGGAAGTTGGAGAGCTAGATATTACGTTATATCGTGATGATCTAACACTACAATCGAAAAATGAAGAACCACTTGTAAAAGGTTCTGATATCCCTGTAGATATTACGAAGAAAAAAGTTATCCTTGTGGATGATGTATTATATACAGGAAGAACAGTTCGAGCAGCAATGGATGCTCTTATGGATTTAGGTAGACCATCACAAATCCAACTGGCGGTTCTTGTTGATAGAGGTCATCGTGAACTACCAATTCGCGCTGATTATGTAGGAAAGAACATTCCAACATCAAGTGAAGAGCGTATCGAAGTTGATTTGCAAGAGACAGATCAACAAGATCGAGTAAGCATATACGATAAGTAAAGCCCTTTTAAATGTAGTCCTGTGAGGCTGCCAAAGGGTCTTGGCTTTCATATGTCAAATTTGGCATACGAAAGTGTAGGACTCTTTGTGCACAGGCACAAAGAGTTTTTTTATTGCAAAGATTTAAACTGAAGGAGGATGTAACAATGGAACAAAAGCCAGTGTTAGACATTAATGAAGTACCGAAACCGGGAAAATGGTTATTTTTAAGTATACAACATTTGTTCGCGATGTTTGGATCAACAGTGCTTGTTCCGTTTTTAACAGGATTGAATCCGTCAGTAGCATTAATATCAAGTGGATTAGGAACGCTAGCGTTTCTTCTTATAACGAAAGGTCAAGTACCTGCCTATCTAGGATCATCATTCGCCTTTATCGCACCGATTATAACAGCGAAAACAGCAGGTGGACCTGGAGCAGCAATGCTTGGTGGTTTGTTTGCAGGACTTGTGTACATCTTAATCTCACTCGGAATTAAGAAGTCAGGATCAGAGTGGATTATGAAATTACTTCCGCCAATCGTAGTTGGTCCAGTCGTAATGGTAATCGGTCTAGCTTTAGCACATACAGCAGTTAACATGGCGATGAACGGTGCGGATGGCAAATATAGCTTTACACACTTTTCAGTAGCATTAGTAACATTAGCAATTACAATTATCTGCTCTATATTCGGAAGAGGGTTTTTCAGTATCATACCAGTGTTACTGGGCATTATCGGCGGATATATCTTTGCTTACTTCCAAGGGCTAGTAAACTTAAAGCCGGTAGCTGAGGCAAAATGGTTTGTTGTACCAGATTTCACAGTACCATTTGTAACATATACTCCGGAGTTTTCGTGGAAGATTGTACTCTTGATGGTACCAGTAGCATTAGTAACAATTTCAGAACATATCGGACATCAAATTGTACTAGGAAATGTTATTAAAAGAGATTTAATTGAAAAACCAGGTTTACATCGCTCAATCTTCGGTGATGGAATAGCAACATTGATTGCATCACTAATAGGTGGACCACCGAATACAACGTATGGTGAAAACATCGGTGTGTTAGCAATTACGAGAGCATACAGTGTATACTTATTCATCGGCTCAGCAGTGTTTGCAATCATGTTCGGATTTATCGGTAAGATTTCTGCACTGATTCATTCGATCCCAACACCAGTTATGGGTGGTGTATCAATCTTACTATTCGGTGTAATTGCATCAAGCGGATTACGCATGATGGTAGATGATAAAACAGACCTAAGTGACAAACGAAACTTAATGATTGCATCAGTAATACTAGTAATCGGTATTGGTGGAGCGGTACTCCACGTAGGAGAATCGTTCCAAGTAGAAGGAATGGCACTAGCAGCAATTGTAGGTGTACTATTAAATCTACTACTACCAGAAACGAAACAAATAAAACAATCTAAGCAGATTGCTTCATAATAATAACCTTTTAATTCAGTCCTGTGAGACCGGAAAGGGTGGCTTCTTCCTTGCACCCTAGTCTCAAATGACTAGGGTATTTTTATACAAAAGTTGTTATAAAAATACAAAAGTGGTAACATAAAAATCAGAAAGATGAGGGATGACGATGAGCCATTTGTTAACGATGAGTGAATTATCGGAAGTAGAAATTTCAGAAATCCTAAAAGACGCAGAAGATTTCGCGAATGGAAAAGAGAGCAAAACGACAGAGCAAACTTTTGTTGCGAACTTGTTCTTTGAGAATAGTACGAGAACGAGATTTAGCTTTGAAGTTGCTGAGAAGAGATTAGGACTTGAAGTTTTAAACTTTTCAGCGGATGCATCAAGCGTACAAAAAGGAGAAACTTTATACGATACGATAAGAACACTGGAATCAATCGGAACAAAAGCGGTGATCGTCCGCCATGAGCAAGATCGCTACTTCGATGAACTAAAAGAACAGGTAAATATCCCAATCTTAAACGCTGGAGATGGATGTGGAAACCATCCAACGCAGTGCCTACTCGATCTTCTTACAATTAAACAAGAGTTTGGAAGATTTGAAGGATTAAAGATTGCGATAGTAGGAGATATTCGTCATAGCCGAGTAGCACGTTCTAATGCAGAAGCATTAACGAAACTGGGTGCAACAATTTACTTTGCAAGTCCAGAAGAGTGGAAAGATGAAGACAGCACGTTTGGAACATACAAACCATTAGATGAACTTGTTCCAGAAGTGGATGTAATGATGTTACTTCGTGTACAACATGAGCGTCATGATCATTATGAAACAGACATTATGAAAGAGTATCATGAGAAACACGGATTAACAGTGGAAAGAGAAAAGCGTATGAAAGAAGGAAGCATTATTATGCATCCAGCTCCTGTAAACCGTGATGTTGAAATTGCAAGTGAACTTGTTGAGTGTGAGCGTTCACGCATATTTAAACAAATGGAAAATGGAGTTTACGTAAGAATGGCTGTACTAAAACGCGCCTTACCAAATGTATTAGGAGGAATGAAACATGAATTACTTGTTTAAAAATGGTCGTTATATGGATGAAGAAGGAAAAATCGTAGCAACAGATCTTCTCGTACAAGACGGTAAAATCGCTAAGGTAGCAGAAAATATTACGGCAGATAATGCTGAAGTAATCGATGTGAACGGAAAGTTAATCGCACCTGGATTAGTAGATGTACACGTACATCTTCGTGAACCAGGTGGTGAACATAAAGAAACAATTGAAACAGGTACACTAGCAGCGGCAAAAGGTGGGTTCACTACAATTTGTGCAATGCCAAATACACGCCCAGTACCAGATTGCAGAGAACATATGGAAGACTTGCAAAATCGTATTAAAGAAAAAGCGCATGTCAACGTACTACCATACGGAGCAATTACAGTACGCCAAGCTGGTTCTGAAATGACAGATTTCGAAACATTAAAAGAACTTGGAGCATTTGCTTTCACTGATGACGGTGTAGGCGTACAAGATGCTAGCATGATGTTAGCTGCTATGAAGCGTGCAGCGAAATTAAATATGGCAGTAGTTGCGCATTGTGAAGAGAATACTCTTATTAATAAAGGTTGTGTACATGAAGGGAAGTTTTCTGAGAAACACGGATTAAACGGTATCCCATCAGTATGTGAATCTGTACATATTGCAAGGGATATACTGCTTGCTGAAGCGGCAGATTGTCACTATCACGTATGTCACGTAAGTACGAAAGGTTCTGTACGCGTAATTCGAGATGCGAAACGCGCTGGAATTAAAGTAACAGCAGAAGTAACACCTCATCACTTAGTGTTATGTGAAGATGATATCCCATCAGCTGATCCTAACTTTAAAATGAACCCGCCACTTCGTGGAAAAGAAGATCACGCAGCACTAATTGAAGGTTTATTAGATGGAACAATTGATATGATCGCAACTGATCATGCACCGCATACAGCGGAAGAGAAAGCGCAAGGAATTGAAAGAGCACCATTCGGAATTACTGGTTTTGAAACAGCATTCCCACTTCTATACACAAACCTTGTGAAAAAAGGAATTATTACATTAGAGCAGTTAATTCAATTCTTAACAGAAAAACCAGCTGATACATTCGGCTTAGAAGCAGGTCGCCTGAAAGAAGGTAGAACAGCTGATATTACAATCATTGATTTAGAACAAGAAGAAGAGATTGACCCAACAACATTCTTATCAAAAGGAAAAAATACACCATTCGCAGGTTGGAAATGCCAAGGATGGCCGGTAATGACAATCGTTGGTGGTAAGATCGCATGGCAAAAGGAGAGTGCATTAGTATGAAAAGACAACTTATCTTAGAAGATGGAACAGTATTAATTGGAAAAGGTTTCGGAGGAGAAATCGAAAAGTCAGGTGAGGTTGTATTTACAACAGGAATGACTGGATATCAAGAAACATTATCTGATCCATCATATTGCGGTCAAATCGTAACATTCACGTACCCATTAATCGGAAACTACGGCATCAACCGTGACGATTTTGAATCAATTCACCCATCTGTAAATGGTTTAATCGTAAACGAAATTTGTGATCATCCATCAAACTTCCGTAATGAAATTTCGTTAAATGATTACTTAAAAGAAAGAAATATCCCAGGGTTAGCAGGAATTGATACAAGAAAATTAACGAGAAAAATTCGTCAATACGGTACATTACGTGGACGTCTATGTAACATGGATGCAGATGTAGAATACATCGTGAGCCAATTAAAAGCGACAGTATTTACAGATCACGTGAAACGCGTATCAACGAAAGATCCATACCCAAGCCCAGGCCGTGGACACCGAGTTGTACTTGTAGACTTCGGAATGAAACATGGTATTTTACGAGAATTAAATAAACGTGACTGTGATGTAATTGTAGTACCTTACAATACAACAGCAGAAGAAATTTTACGTCTTAGCCCAGATGGAATTATGTTAAGTAACGGACCTGGAGATCCAAAAGATGTACCAGAAGCAATTGAAATGTTAAAAGACATTATCGGTAAAGTTCCTTTATTCGGAATTTGCTTAGGACATCAACTATTCGCTCTAGCATCTGGTGCGAATACAAGTAAGTTAAAATTCGGTCACCGTGGTTTAAACCATCCGGTAAAACATCTTGCAACTGGAAAAGTAGCAATTACATCTCAAAATCATGGTTACGCAGTAGAAGAAGAATCAGTTAAAAATACAGAACTTGAAATTACACATGTTGCTTTAAATGATGGAACAGTAGAAGGTCTTCGTCATACGAAGTTCCCAGCATTTACAGTGCAATACCATCCAGAAGCTTCTGCAGGACCAGAAGATGCAAACGATTTGTTCGAAGATTTCTTAGCAATGATTGAAAACTTCAAGAAAGAAGGGGAAGAGTTATGCCAAAACGCCTAGACATTAACACAATTTTAGTAATCGGATCAGGACCAATTGTAATTGGGCAAGCAGCAGAGTTTGACTACTCTGGTACACAAGCTTGTCAATCTCTTAGAGAAGAAGGTTACAAAGTAATCCTTGTTAACTCTAACCCAGCAACAATTATGACAGATACTGCAACGGCAGATAAAGTATATATAGAACCATTAACACTAGAATTCGTAAGCCGTATCATTCGTAAAGAACGTCCAGATGCAATCTTACCAACATTAGGTGGTCAAACAGGCCTGAATATGGCTGTTGAACTTGCGAAATCAGGCATACTTGAAGAGTGCGGAGTTGAAATTTTAGGAACAAAATTATCAGCAATCGAGCAAGCGGAGGATCGTGATTTATTCCGTACCTTAATGCAGGAATTAAATGAACCAATTCCATCTAGTACCATTATTCATACGCTAGAAGAAGCACATGAATTTGTAAAAGAAATTGGATATCCAGTTATTGTTCGCCCAGCATTTACAATGGGGGGAACAGGTGGCGGAATCTGTAGTAATGAAGAAGAACTAATTGAAATCGTATCAGGTGGATTAAAACATAGTCCGGTAACACAATGTTTATTAGAAAAGAGCATTGCTGGTTGTAAGGAAATTGAATATGAAGTAATGCGTGATTCAAATGATAACGCGATTGTAGTATGTAACATGGAAAATATCGATCCAGTTGGGGTTCACACAGGTGATTCTATCGTTGTAGCACCGAGCCAAACATTAAGTGACCGTGAATATCAAATGTTACGAAACACTTCATTACGAATTATTCGTGCATTAGGAATTGAAGGTGGATGTAACGTTCAGCTTGCACTTGATCCACATAGCTTCCAATATTATGTAATCGAAGTAAACCCGCGTGTAAGTCGTTCATCTGCACTAGCATCTAAAGCAACTGGATATCCAATTGCGAAGCTAGCGGCAAAAATTGCAGTCGGTTTAACATTAGATGAAATTATAAATCCAGTAACACAAAAAACATATGCTTGTTTCGAACCAGCATTAGACTATATTGTTTCAAAAATTCCACGCTGGCCATTTGATAAGTTTGAATCAGCAAACAGAACACTGGGTACACAAATGAAGGCAACTGGTGAAGTTATGTCAATCGGACGTAACTTAGAGCAATCATTATTAAAAGCGATTCGTTCTTTAGAACTTGGTGTTTATCACTTAGAGTTAGAGCATTTAAAAGAGCTTGATAAAGAGACAATGAAAAAACGCATTATAAAAGCTGATGATGAGCGACTGTTTATTGTAGCAGAAGCAATTCGTCAAGGTGTAACGAAAGAAGAAATCAACAATTGGTGTGAAATGGACTTCTTCTTCTTACAAAAAGTTGAAAATATCGTAAACATGGAACGCGAAGTAAAAGCAAATGTAGGAAATATGGAAGTATTACAATCAGCGAAAGAAATGGGCTTCAGTGACCATTACATCGCCAATGCTTGGAACAAAACAGAGCGTGAAATTTACGATATGCGTAAAGAAAGCAATATAACTCCTGTTTATAAAATGGTAGATACTTGTGCGGCAGAGTTTGAATCTGCAACACCATACTACTACAGCACATATGGTGACGAGAATGAATCAGTTAGAACAGATCGTAAGAGTGTAGTAGTTCTAGGATCTGGTCCAATCCGTATCGGTCAAGGTGTTGAGTTTGACTATGCAACAGTTCACTCTGTATGGGCAATTAAAGAAGCGGGATATGAGGCAATCATTGTTAATAACAATCCAGAAACAGTTTCAACAGACTTCAGTATTTCTGACAAATTATACTTTGAACCATTAACAATCGAAGATGTAATGCACATTATCGATTTAGAAAAACCAGAAGGTGTTATCGTCCAATTCGGTGGACAAACGGCAATTAACTTAGCTGCTAAATTAGAGGCTCACGGTGTGAAAATCTTAGGAACATCACTTGAAGATTTAGACCGTGCAGAAGATCGTGATAAGTTTGAAGCAGCTCTAACACAACTTGGTATTCCGCAACCAGTTGGTAAAACAGCAACGACTGTAGAGCAAGCGGTAGCAATCGCTGACAAAATTGGTTACCCAGTATTAGTAAGACCATCTTACGTACTAGGTGGACGCGCGATGGAAATCGTATATCGTCAAGAAGAACTGCTGCACTACATGAAAAATGCGGTTAAAGTTCACGCAGATCACCCAGTATTAATCGATCGTTACATGGTTGGTAAAGAAATTGAAGTAGATGCAATTTCAGACGGTGAGAATGTATTCATTCCAGGTATTATGGAACATATTGAACGCGCTGGAGTTCACTCTGGTGACTCAATCGGAGTATATCCACCGCAAAGCTTATCTGCAAAACTGAAAGAACAAATTATTGAACATACAATTGCACTTGGAAAAGGTTTAAACATTGTTGGATTACTAAACATTCAGTTTGTAGTATTCAAAGATGAAGTGTATGTAATTGAAGTAAATCCACGTGCGAGTCGTACAGTACCATTCTTAAGTAAAATTACAGGCGTACCGATGGCGAATGTTGCAACGAAAGTTATTTTAGGTCAAGATCTTGTAGAACAAGGATATGGAACTGGTTATCACCCAGAAGAGAAAGAAGTGTATGTAAAAGCACCGGTATTCTCATTTGCGAAGCTACGTTCAGTTGATACAACATTAGGACCTGAAATGAAATCAACAGGGGAAGTAATGGGTAAAGACTTAACACTTGAAAAAGCATTATACAAAGGGTTAGTTGCTTCAGGAATTAACATCCCAACGCACGGATCAGTAATCATCACTGTAGCGGATAAAGATAAAGAAGAAGCAATGGAAATTGCAAAACGTTTCCACGAAATCGGCTATAACTTATTAGCAACAGCTGGAACAGCACAATCGTTAGCAGAGCAAAACATTCCAGTGCAAGTTGTAAATAAAATTGATTCTGAAGAATACAACTTACTTGATATTATCCGTCAAGGAAAAGCACAGTTTGTAATCAATACATTAACAAAAGGCAAACAACCAGCGCGTGATGGTTTCCGCATTCGCCGTGAATCAGTAGAAAATGGTGTGGCTTGCTTAACATCACTTGATACAACGAGAGCAATCTTACGAGTACTAGAATCTATGACATTCTCAGCTCATTCAATGAAAGAAATTACGCAAACGAAGCGTCACGAGGTGGTACATGCATGATGCAAAAGCAAAATATGATCGTCGTTAACCAAAAAGAAATCGCAAAAAACATTTACGAATTAGTGCTTCAAGGGGATCTAGTGCAGCAAATGAACGATCCAGGGCAGTTTGTACACATTAAGGTAGCAGAGGGCATTACGCCCCTTCTGCGCCGCCCAATTAGTATTTGTAATGTCGATCAAGACAAGAACGAATTTACAATGCTATATCGTGCGGAAGGACAAGGAACAAAAACATTAGCGAAAAGAAAACAAGGCGAACTTGTAGATGTGTTAGGACCACTTGGACATGGTTTTCCTGTAGAAGAAGCGGAAGCTGGACAAACGGCTCTATTAGTTGGAGGGGGAATTGGTGTACCACCACTATATGAATTGTCACAGCGTCTTGTAGCAAAGGGAGTACGCGTTATTCACATCTTAGGTTTCCAAACGAAAGATGTTGTCTTCTATGAAGAGAAATTCGCAGAGCTTGGTGATACGTATGTTGCAACAGTTGATGGTACGCATGGTACAGAAGGCTTTGTAACAGATGTAATTGATAGCTATGGAATCGACTTTGACATTCTATACTCATGTGGACCTTTAGCGATGCTTCGTGCATTAGAAGGACGCTATAAAGAGAGAAAAGCCTACATTTCATTAGAAGAGCGTATGGGCTGTGGCATTGGAGCATGTTTTGCATGTGTATGCCATTTACAAGCAGATCCGAGTGGACATTCTTACAAGAAGGTGTGTAGCGACGGACCAGTATTTCCAATCGGGGAGGTTGTACTATGAACAGATTGCAAGTTGAATTACCAGGGTTATCATTAAAAAATCCAATCATCCCAGCATCTGGTTGCTTCGGATTTGGTCGTGAGTATGCACAGTTCTATGATTTAAGTGTACTTGGATCAATTATGATTAAAGCGACAACAGAACAGCCTCGTTACGGAAACCCAACGCCTCGTGTTGCGGAAACACCAGGCGGAATGCTAAATGCAATCGGGCTTCAAAATCCTGGATTAGAAAAGGTAATGAATTCTGAATTACCTTTTCTCGAGCAATTTGATCTTCCGATTATTGCGAATGTTGCTGGCTCACAAGCTGAGGATTATGTAGCAGTTGCGAAAGAAATTTCAAAGGCACCTAATGTTCATGCGCTAGAATTAAATATTTCTTGTCCAAACGTAAAAACGGGTGGTATCGCTTTTGGTACGAATCCTGAAATTGCTGCTGATTTAACGAAGCGAGTAAAAGAGGTTTCTGAAGTACCGGTATATGTGAAATTGTCACCGAACGTGGCAAACATTGTGGAGATTGCAAAAGCAATTGAAAATGCGGGTGCGGACGGTTTAACGATGATTAATACATTGCTTGGTATGCGTCTAGATTTAAAAACAGCTAAACCAATTTTAGCAAACCGTACAGGCGGATTATCAGGTCCTGCGATTAAGCCAGTAGCAATTCGTATGGTACATGAAGTAAGTCAAGCGGTTAACATTCCGATTATCGGAATGGGTGGTATTGAAACTGCGGAAGATGTAATTGAATTCTTCTATGCTGGCGCAAGCGCGGTTGCAGTTGGAACAGCGAACTTTATCGATCCGTTCGTATGTCCGACAATTATTGAAGAATTACCAGCATTACTAGATGAATTAGGATTTGATCACATTTCGGAATGTCAAGGAAGGAGCTGGAAGCAAACATGTCACAGTCGTTAATCGTTGCACTAGATTTTCCAGAGAAACAAGATGTAGAACAATTCTTACACCACTTTGAAGGGGAAGAGTTATTTGTCAAAGTGGGTATGGAGTTATTTTACAAAGAAGGCCCTGCGATTATTACGTACTTAAAAGAAAAAGGGCATAAGATTTTTCTAGATTTAAAACTCCATGATATTCCGAATACAGTAAAAAGCGCTATGCGTAGCCTAGCTAGTCTAGATGTTGATATGGTAAATGTTCATGCTGCTGGGGGAAGCAGTATGATGAAAGCTGCGATTGAGGGATTAGAGGAAGGTAAGCAAGAAGGAAAAGAGAGACCGATTTGTATTGCAGTTACACAACTAACAAGCACTTCGGAAGCTATGATGAAAAAAGAGATTGGCATTGAGAAAACGTTAGAAGAAGCGGTTGCTCATTATGCAAAACTAACGAAAGAAAGTGGACTTGATGGTGTTGTTTGTTCAACACTTGAAGTTCCGAAATTACGTGAAGTATGCGGAAATGAATTTGTAACAGTAACACCAGGGATTCGTCTTGCAAGCGATGATGTAAATGACCAGGTGCGCGTAGCAACACCGAAACGTGCGAGGGAACTTGGCTCAAGCTACATCGTAGTTGGACGTAGTATTACAAAAGCGGGAAATCCGCTTGAAGCGTATAAAACAGTAAAACAACAGTGGGAAGGTGTAACAGTATGAAAAAAGAAATCGCATCGCGTTTATTAGAAATTGGAGCAGTATTTTTACAACCGAATGATCCATTCACTTGGTCTTCAGGTATGAAATCACCAATTTATTGTGATAATCGTTTAACTTTATCTTATCCAAAAGTACGTCAAGCGATTGCAGCTGGATTAGAAGAGTTAATTAAAGAGCACTTCCCAACTGTAGAAGTTATTGCAGGAACAGCAACTGCTGGTATTGCGCACGCTGCATGGGTAAGCGATCGTATGGATTTACCAATGTGCTACGTACGTAGTAAAGCAAAAGGTCACGGTAAAGGGAACCAAATTGAAGGAAAAGCTGAAAAAGGTCAAAAAGTAGTAGTAGTAGAAGACTTAATTTCAACTGGCGGTAGTGCAATTACATGTGTAGAAGCACTTCGCGAAGCTGGATGTGAAGTATTAGGAATCGTATCAATCTTCACATACGAGCTAGAAGCAGGAAAAGAAAAACTAGAAGCAGCTAACGTAGCATCATACTCTTTAAGCGATTACAGTGCATTAACTGAAGTAGCAGCAGAAAAAGGTATGATCGGACAAGCTGAAACGAAAAAATTACAAGAGTGGCGTAAAAATCCAGCAAACGAAGCTTGGATCACAGCGTAACACGAAAAAGACGACCGCGGGGGAACGCGGTCGTCTTTTATAGTATTGTTAAAATTTTATGTGAAGTTCCATCGACATCAAAGAAAATCATATGACAATATCCTTGTTAATAATTATTTAGCGTTTTCCGCAACTTCATATCCTCTTACAAACAATAGCGTCATATAAGAAACAATAAATGAGAAAATGCTATACATGCCAACCCAAAAGAAAAATTTTGGAGTAAAGGCGATAACACCTATTATTAAAAAACTAGCAAACGTTACAATCGGCATTACGTAATACGTTTTCGTCTTGCGCGTTCCAATAACAGAAACGATAAAGATAAGTAATGGACAAATTAATAAGACGAAAATCAATTCATTCATAGTTATGTCCCCTTTTCTAATGGAAGTAATCTGTTTCTCGTAAACGTTTTGGAATAAATACTCTCTTAATATAATTTCGCTAACATATACATAACTCCTTTTGAAAGCCAGTAATTCATGATGAATTTTACAATAAAAAAACATAAGCAAGAGAACACTTGCTTATGTTATAGGATAAACATCGCAACGATTGTGGTGACAATTAAGCCAATCACAACCGGTAAAAAATTTCGTCTTGCAAGTTCAAATGGATCCACTTTACAAATGGCAGCGGCAGGAATAAGCGCCCAAGGAATTAAAGTCCCGCCTCCGGTCCAGATTGCAGCAATTTGCCCGAGTGCTGTTAATGTAGCTGTTCCATGCCCAAGTGCTGTTCCGAAAAGATTGGCAATTGAACCAGCAAGTGATATACCGGAAAAACCAGACCCATCTAAGCCTGTTATGACACCAACGATAGTTAATGTTCCCGCCGATACATATTGGTTTAAAGGAACAGTTTGAGATAAGGCGATCCCTAAGTCGTTAATGATTCCATGTGAACCTTTCGGTAAATAGTCTCCGATAATTTTTACAAAACCGCTATCTCCTAAATAAAAGAGTGCAGCAATTGGAATAACTGGGCCGAAAATTTTAAATCCAAATTGGAGCCCTTCTATAAAATAATCGGTCGTTTTATTCAGTCCATTTCCTTTGTAAGCGATGAGGGAAATAATGATAATTATAATAACAGTCGTCCCGCCGATAAGTGCAGTTGCGTCGCTTCCTTGTAGTTTAAATAGCATCATGCAAAGGATATCGATGGCATATACGATCGGAATACAAATAGCGAGCCATTTTTTTGTCCGAGGAGATAATGAAGTGAGCGTTTTAGAAGACTCAGTTGATGGGATAGATTCTTGTATAGATAAGCCTGTATGGAATTCTTTTCGTAAGAAGAAAAATGCGACGGAAGTTGTCACAATACCCATAACGATAACGAGGGGAACACTGGCAGAAACAACGCTGGAAACAGGAAGACCAGCAGCATCCGCTGTTAATTTCGGTGCACCTTGAATAACGAAGTCACCAGATAAGGCGATGCCGTGTCCGAACAAGTTCATAGCAATGGCAACTCCAATTGGCGGAAGGCCGACGCGTACAGCCACGGGTAATAAAATAGCTCCCATTAAAGCGACAGCTGGAGAAGGCCAAAAGAAGAAAGAAATTGTCATCATTAAAAGGCCGATAATCCAGTAGGCGAGGGTAGGGGTACGAATCATCTTTGTAAATGGTGAAATCATCGTATCATTTATGCCAGTATGAACGAGTAGATTGCTCATTGATACGATAATAGAGATGATTAATATAGTTGGTAATAGCTCAGTAATAGCGTAAATGAAACTTTGAAAAATACCGCTAACGGCAAGAGGGATAGAACTTGTAGCAGTTAATGCTAATAAAAAGATAAAAACGATACAAATAATCGTCGTATCTTTCCGGAGAATAAAAAAAGTAATAATAGTGAGTAAACAAAGAATATAGAGAGCATGCAACAGCGTTAATTCAACTTCCATAACATTCACATCCTTTAGGCATTCGTGTAGTTTATTGTATGAAAGCAGTAAAAGTATGTGAGTATAGGAAAAAGAAAAAAAGTGAAATTTCATGTACTGTAATGGTAAGAAGTAAAAATGGATGTTACAATACAATTAATCCTAAAAATGGAATTTGAGGAGGGTTTATGCGCAAAAAAATTGGGTTTTGGGGATTCATCCTTTCTTGTAGTCTATTAATCATTTTGAATCTGTTTACAAGTAATGAATGGATCAGTATTATACCTGTTTTCGGATTTGTATTTATACTTTTATATAACTGGGATGATATGAAACAATATAGTAAGAAAAGTATCGGATGTATGATAGGCATTATTGTTATTTGTTCATTTGTCGCAGGGATTATTTTAATAGAGGGGCAGAAGCAAATGGAGAAAATGTCTATTTTTCAAGAATGGATGTCATCTGCGAAGGGTCTTTATATTGTAATTTCAGTAGTTATTTTTCTGAAAATTGTTATAAGTATAGCAAGTTACATATTAAAGAAGTAGTAGAATGGGGGCGTACGAATGAGAGAGAAAATAGGTTATTATGGTGTGCTCGTTTGTTTACTATTATCAGTTGTTTCAGGGCAATTTCTTAAAAGTGAATGGGTACCAGTTATATTATGTATAGGAGTATTGATTTTTGCACCTATGTATCGCTGGAAAGAATGGAAGGCATATAGCCGAAAAAAGAAAATTGTTTTCAGCATCGAGTTTGTCATTGTAATAAGCACGATTCTATTTTTGTTATTGAAAGGAAATGAGATAATAGATGGAATTGTAATGTTTCAAGGCTGGTTATTTATTGCGAAATCAATATATTTAATATGCATTTTAATGTTGGTAGCGGTAGTCGCTAAAAAAGTAAATGAAAAGCTATTCGCTAATGAATAAAAGAAAATGCCACCTTATTCGGTGGCATTTTTTTCTATGATTTCAACAAGGGATAACAATTAGTTCCCGATTTGATTTTGTAATAACTTCATATCCGTCTTTTGTAATGACAATATCATCTTCAATTCTACAACCGCCCCAGTTTGGTATGTAAATACCAGGTTCAACGGTAACAACCATACCTTCTTCTAAAGTAGCCTTACTTTCTTGGGATAGACGAAGAGGTTCATGTATTTCTAACCCAAGACCATGACCAGTAGAGTGTCCAAAATATTGACCGTATCCATGTTCTGTAATGTAATCTCTCGTTATATCATCGATACTTTTCGCAGTTTCTCCAGGTTTAATTGCTTCCGTCCCACGTTTTAACGCTTCTCGTACAACATTGTATATCTTTTTGAATTCTTCTGATGGTTCTCCGATTGCTACAGTACGAGTTATATCGGAACAATATCCATCGTAAAGTGCACCGAAATCTAATGTAACAACTTCGCCTCGTTCGATTATTTTATTTGATGCAACTCCATGAGGAAGTGAAGAACGAACGCCAGAAGCTACAATGATTTGGAATGAAGAGGATGTAGCTCCTTTTTTTCGCATGAAAAATTCTAACTCATCTCGTACATCATTTTCACTTATTCCTGGTTTTAGAAACGTAAGGATGTGGTGAAATGCTTCGTCAGCAATATTAGCTGCAATTTTCATTGTTTCTATTTCAGGCATGTCTTTAATAATACGAATATTTTCGATGATTTCGCACACTTGAACCATTTCCGCATGTACGTATTTTTGTAAGTTTTTATATTGTTGCAATGTCATGTTGTTCTCTTCAATTCCGAGTTTTTGAATGTTTAATTTTGATACTTGATTTGCAATTTCTTTTTCTAAATTTCCTTTATGCATAATAATTTCAGCATCTTTTATTTGTGATTTTGCTTGATCTACATAGCGAAAATCAGTTATAAAAACAGCTTTATCCGCAGAGATTAAGACGACGCCAGCACTACCTGTAAAGCCTGTTGCATATTGGCGATTTTCTTTTTTTGTAATCAGTAATCCGTCAATTTCATAGTTTTGTAGTTGATTTTGGATTTTATTAATTTTTAAAGTCATGTTAATTCCCCCTATTCACAGTATTGAATAAAGCAAATAGCGTGCCAAAATATATATTTGGAGAAAAGATAGTAGGAACAACATATATTTTAGGGGAGATAAAAAATAGCAGGGGGATGAAAAAATATTGATTGGAGTTGCACTTTATTTACATGCTGTAAAAAAATTTATACAACTGTGAAATGACACTGTCAATTTTTTTGACAATATTGAAGGGGAGAATGATGTTTTGAGTTATTGAATGGATATAGGAACTAAATTGAAAAAATATAAAAAATGCGTTACTTATAAGCAACGCATTTTTTATTTACGCTTTTAATTTCATTACAGTATCAGCATCAGGTGTTACATATACGGTTTGCTGATTGTCGTACGTAACAAAACCAAGTTTTGCACCACTCGGTTTTTTGACATGGCGTATTTTGGTGAAATCTACAGGAACAGAACTAGAATCTTTTGCTTTACTGAAATAGGCAGCGATTTTAGCAGCTTCTAACACAGTTTCTTCGGTAGGTTCAAGAGAACGAATGACAACATGAGACCCAGGGATATCTTTCGTATGTAACCAAATTTCATCACGACGGGCAAACTTCGTTGTTAAATAATCATTTTGCTTGTTGTTTTTACCGACGAAAATTTCTGTTCCGTCACTAGCTAAATATTTGTCTAATACCGGCTTAGTTGGTTTCTTCTTAGCATTTTTTGCTTTACGATTGCGCATATAACCTTCTTCAGCTAATTCCTCGCGAATTTCTTCAATATCTTTTGAAGAAGCAGCTTCCATTTGTTGAAGTAAGCTATCAAAATAAATAATTTCTTCATTTGTTTTTTCGATTTGTTCTTCTACAACAACAACTGAATTTTTCGCTTTTTGGTACTTTTGGAAATAGCGTTGCGCATTGTCAGATGGTGTTTTTAAAGGATCTAATGTAATTTTTACAGTTCCGCCATTTTCTTCGTAATAGTTAACGACTTCAATATCTTTATCACCTTTTTTCAAAGCGTACATATTGGCTGTAAGTAGTTCTCCGAATAGTTGATATTTATCTGCTTTTCCGGCATCTTGTAATGTTTTTTCTAGTTTAATGAGTTTCTTCTCATTTTTATTTTTTTCGTTTTGCATAAAGCGCTCTAAATCATAAGCTTGTTGTTTTACACGGTCGCGCTCTGCTTTTCCGAAAAAGAAACGGTCTAGCAATTCACTAACAGATGAGAATGTCTTGTCTTCTCCTGCTAAGTGCGCAAGAGGGAAAAGATAAAAGAATTCTTTCCCATTTGAAGTAGTCATTGTTGGTGAATATGTATGAGTTAGTAATGGTTTTTGTATGGAGAAAAATGCGTCCGCTAATGCTTTTTCATTTACCATACCTGCTTTTTTCACTACTTCTTTTGCGAATAACGGCGAAATTCCCGTGAAGGTGCCGACAAGCTGTTTATCCATGTTTCCAGATAGAAAGTCTAGCGGTCTAATAAATTCATCATTTGTTTCAATCTGGAGTGGGTTAATTTTATGTTGTGCTGGTGGTGCAATGTACTCCGCTCCAGCATATACAGTTCGATGTCTGTTTACCGCTAAAGAAACGTGTTTTAAGCTATCTAAAATATTGTTTGTTTTTGTGTCTACTAAAATGATGTTACTATGTCGTCCCATTATTTCAATTACTAATGTTTTTAGCGATTCGTCACCAATTTCATTTCTGCTACGAACGGTAATTTGAATAATGCGCTCTAAATCAATTTGTTCAATTTTTTCAATGAACCCACCTTCTAAATGCTTACGAAGAAGCATACAAAACATTGGCGGAAGTGCAGGTGAATCGTAATTTTGATTTGTTAAGTGTAAACGTGCATATGTCGGATGAGCGGAAAGAATTAGTTTTTGATTTTTTCCGTTTGCTCGAATATGTAATAAAATCTCGTATTTTGAAGGTTGATATATTTTGGAAATTCTTCCTGTGTAAAGAGAATTTGCAATTTCATGTGTAATTGCTCTTGTAAATAATCCATCGAATGCCATAAATGAACACTCCTTTCTAACTAAAAGTTAATTATAGCATTTTTTTGGACGAGGCTGAATAAGCTTTCAATAGAGTATGTCTGGAATCAGGAGGTCGATAGCGGGATGAACTGGTATGGAATGCGCGCACACGAAGTGGAAGAAAGAACGAATACGAATGTGAAGGTTGGGCTTACAGAGAAGGAAGCAGAAGGGCGAATAAAAAAATTTGGTACAAATGAATTAGATGAAGCCAAAAGGCCTTCTGCACTGATGGTATTTTTGGCGCAGTTTAAAGATTTTATGGTACTTGTTTTATTTGGTGCAACAATAGTTTCAGCTTTTTTAGGTGAATACATTGATTCTATTGCGATTGTTGCGATTGTTATTATCAATGGTATTCTTGGCTTTTTTCAAGAAAGAAAGGCTGAAAAGTCACTGGAAGCTTTAAAAGAGCTAGCCGCCCCGCAAGTTACTGTAATGCGGAATGGAAATTGGGTAAAAGCACCGTCTAAAGCACTTGTTTTAGGTGATATCATTAAATTTTCTAGTGGTGATCGTATTGGGGCGGATGTACGTCTTGTTGAGGCATCAAGTTTATATATCGAAGAATCAGCTTTGACAGGAGAGTCAGTACCGGTGCAGAAGAAGGTAGAAGCTCTGCAGGGGCAAGATGTTTCAATTGGTGATCAAAAAAATATGGCTTTTATGGGTACGATGATTACACGAGGAGCTGGAACAGGGGTCGTTGTAGCAACTGGTATGAATACAGCGATGGGCCAAATTGCAAATATGTTACAAAATGCAGAGCAAATGGAAACACCACTGCAAAGAAGATTAGAGCAACTCGGGAAAATATTAATTATTGTGGCTCTTATTTTGACAGCGCTTGTCGTATTAGCCGGTGTGTATCAAGGGAATGAAGTGTATCATATGTTTTTAGCAGGCGTGTCGCTAGCTGTTGCTGCTATTCCTGAAGGATTACCAGCAATTGTTACAGTAGCTTTATCGCTTGGTGTACAGCGTATGATTAAAAAGAGAGCAATTGTAAGGAAGTTACCAGCGGTAGAAACGTTAGGATGCGCTTCTGTTATATGCTCTGATAAAACAGGAACAATGACGCAAAACAAAATGATGGTAACACATATGTGGTCAGGTGGGGAATTATGGAAAGTTACGGGTCAAGGATATGAACCTAATGGCTCTTTTTTGAAAGGTGAAAAAGAATGCGATCCAGCTAAAACAAAAGCACTGTATCAACTACTAACATTTGGTTCACTTTGTAATAACGCAAATATTATTCAAAAGAAAAAGGCGTATGTATTAGATGGAGATCCAACTGAGGGAGCACTTGTAGCTGCAGCAATGAAAGCGGGGATAACGCGTGAGGCACTGAAAAGGAAATTTGAAATTATTCGTGAATTTCCATTCGATTCAACTCGAAAAATGATGAGTGTTATTGTGCGAGATAGAGAGGGGAAAAAGTTTCTTGTTACGAAGGGAGCACCAGATGTCCTCCTGCAAATGAGTCAAACGATTTTATGGGGGGATAAGCAACAGCCGTTAAGTGAGTTGTATAGAAAAGAAGTACAGGCGGCTATTCATAGTTTAGGTAGTCAAGCGCTCCGAACAATTGCAGTTGCATTTAAGCCATTAAAAGTAACAGATTCTGTTGAACATGAAAGAGACGTTGAAAAAGATTTTATGTTGGTCGGGATACAGGGAATGATTGATCCGCCAAGACCAGAGGTAGAACAGGCTGTAAAAGAGTGCAGAGAAGCTGGTATTCGAACAGTGATGATTACAGGAGATCATAAAGTGACAGCAATGGCAATTGCGGAACAATTAGGGGTTTTACCACCTGGTGGACGTGTTGTTGAAGGAGTAGAACTCGCGAATATGGATGTAGAGGAACTAGAAAGTGTTGTAGAAGATACGTATGTATTTGCTCGAGTATCACCTGAACATAAATTGAAGATTGTTAAGGCGTTGCAAAATAAAGGGCATATAGTAGCGATGACAGGTGATGGAGTAAACGATGCTCCAGCTATAAAAACAGCGGATATTGGGATAGCGATGGGAATTACAGGGACAGACGTTGCGAAAGAAGCTTCTTCTCTTGTTTTGCTAGATGATAATTTTGCTACGATTAAATCAGCAATTAAAGAAGGTAGAAATATATACGAGAATATACGTAAGTTTATTCGTTATTTATTAGCATCGAACGTAGGAGAAATTTTAGTCATGTTATTTGCAATGTTACTTGCATTACCGCTGCCGATGGTTCCCATTCAAATTTTATGGGTGAACTTAGTGACTGACGGATTACCGGCGATGGCATTAGGATTGGATAAGGCGGAAGGAGACGTTATGAAGAGAACGCCGCGTCATCCGAAAGAAGGGGTATTTGCTAGAGGGCTTGCCTGGAAAATTATAAGCCGTGGCTTTCTAATTGGAGCAGTGACGTTAGTGGCGTTTATTATTGCATATAATCAACATCCAAATGAACTGAAATATGCACAAACTGTGGCATTTGCGACATTGGTACTTGCACAACTTATTCATGTATTTGATTGCCGGAGTGAACATTCTATCTTCCACCGTAATCCGTTTGGGAACGTGTATTTAGTAGGAGCGGTTATTATTTCTTTACTGTTAATGTTAGTGGTTATATATTACCCACCGCTACAACCGATCTTTAGTACAATGCCAATACAAGCGAGAGATTGGTTGTTAATTGGAGGTTTGTCATCAATTCCGACCTTCTTGTTAGTAGGTTCTTTATTAACAGGGAAAAAGGGGAAGAAGGAAAAGCCAGTATTATATAAGAAGGGATTAAACTTGAAATAGTCAATGATATGAAAATGTGATATAATTTACAGAAGGTAGTAGAGCCTTGTCTCTATTACCTTTTTCATTGAGTTATTTCATGGCTTGGATGTGATAAAAATGATTTGTAGTATGACAGGATTTGGAAGATCGAAAGTAGAAAATGATACTTTTCAAATTACAGTAGAAATGAAATCGGTGAACCACCGTTTCCTAGAGATGAGTATTCGACTTCCGAAGCAAATGATGATATTTGAAGAAAAAATTCGTAAAATAATTGCAGAACAAGTTCGGCGTGGACGCATTGAAGTGTCTATTAGTATAACGGGTGAAGGGCTTGTTGAAAGAAAATTAAGTGTGAATTGGTCGCTTCTTGAGCAGTACCAATCGATTATGGAAGATATAAAAGGAAAATTTCAATTACAAGATTCTATTACACTTCAGCAATTAATGGAAATGCCAGAAGTAACAGCGATTGAAGAAGTAGAAAATGTAAATGAACAATTTGAGAACGGTTTATATGAGGCTGTTCGCCAAGCTGCTCATATGTTAAAAACGATGAGAGATGGCGAAGGAGAACGATTACATAAAGATATAGCGTATCGTTTACAAGAGATTCACAATTGTGTAAATGCAATTATTCCGCATGTACCGATTGTTACACAAAAATATCGTGAACGATTAGAAAATCGCTTAAAAGAATTACATAATCAAGATCTAGATGAACAAAGATTGTTAACAGAAGTCGCAATCTTTGCAGAGCGTTGTGATATTCACGAAGAGTTAGTTCGTTTGCAAAGTCATTTAGAGCAATTTCGTGAAACACTGCAGATTGAAGAGCCTGTTGGAAGGAAAATGGATTTCATCGTGCAAGAGATGCATAGAGAAATTAATACGATTGGTTCTAAGGCAAATGACTTAACAATTTCAAAATATGTTGTAGAAATGAAAAATAACCTTGAAAAAATTCGTGAACAAGTACAAAATATTGAGTAGCTTTCAAAAAATATATAAAGTTATACGTGGTGGAGAAATCGGATAGACTTACTAGGAGGCGCAAACTATGGCCATGCGGTTTTTAAATATTGGATACGGAAATATTGTATCTGCTCATCGAATTATTGCTATTGTAAGTCCGGAGTCAGCTCCTATTAAACGAACAGTACAGGAAGCACGCGAACATAATGCTTTGCTTGATGCTACGTATGGGAGAAAAACAAGGGCGGTTATTGTTATGGATGATGGGCATGTGGTATTAAGTCCAATTCAGCCAGAGACGATTGCACATCGTTTGAATAATAAAGAAGATTTAAGTGAGGAAGGGTAGGTTTTACATATTTATGAGAAGTAGAAGAGGATTGCTCATCGTTCTTTCAGGACCTTCTGGGGTTGGTAAAGGAACGGTTCGAAAAGAGCTGTTTAGTCATGAGGATACACGTTTTCAGTACTCCATTTCAGTAACGACACGTAAGCCACGTGAAGGTGAAGTAGATGGTGTGGATTATTTCTTTAAAGAGAGAGAAGAATTTGAGGAAATGATTCGTAATGAAAAATTACTTGAGTGGGCTGAGTTTGTAGGTAATTATTACGGAACACCGATTGACTATGTTGAAAAAACATTACAAGAAGGAAAAGATGTATTCTTAGAAATTGAAGTGCAAGGAGCAATTCAAGTTAAGAAAGCTTTCCCAGAAGGTGTATTTATTTTCTTAGCACCTCCAAGTTTATCTGAACTAAAGAACCGTATTGTCGGCCGTGGTACAGAAACTGAAGATGTTATTGAAAATCGTTTAACGGTAGCGAAAGAAGAAATCGAAATGATGGACGCTTACGACTATGTTGTAGAAAACGATCAAGTTGAATTAGCTTGTGAAAGAATTAAAGCAATTGTGGTTGGTGAACATTGCCGCCGCGAAAGAGTAGCAAAATATTATAAAGAAATGACGGAGGGTCTATAATTATGTTAAATCCATCAATTGATTCATTATTAACAAAAATCGATTCTAAATATACACTTGTAACAGTAGCTGCAAAACGTGCGCGTGAAATGCAACTTGCTGATAACTGTGTTATCGAGCAACCTGTTTCTCATAAATGTGTAGGTAAATCATTAGAAGAAATCGATGCAGAAGTATTAAAATATGTACCAAGCGAAGGCAAAATCATCGATTAAGACATTCTTTTCGACAAATTAAAACATAGACTTTATAATTTTCTATGTAACGGTAACAACCTATTTACAAGTAGGTTGTTATTTTTTTACGATAGGGAAGAAATATTGGTACTGATGAGCTGGGAATTCTGTTTCAGTATTATAAGTTTGAAAAAGAAAGAGGACGAGCCATATGCTAAAAGGGAAAAAGATACTTCTATGTGTAACAGGAGGCATTGCGGTCTTTAAAGCGGCTGCGTTAACTAGTAAATTGACACAAGCTGGTGCTATTGTAAAAGTAATGATGAGTGAGTCGGCAATGAAGTTTGTTACGCCTCTTACATTTCAAGCACTTTCTCGCCATGACGTATATACAGATACATTCGATGAGAAAGACTCGGCTGTTATTGCACATATCGATTTAGCAGATTGGGCAGATGTAGTACTTGTTGCACCTGCTACTGCCAATTGTATTGGGAAGTTAGCTGGTGGTATTGCAGACGATATGATTACAACTACTTTGTTAGCTACTACAGCCCCAGTGTGGATTGCACCTGCTATGAATGTGCATATGTATGAAAACAAAATTGTACAAAAAAATATGATGACGTTGAAAACGTTAGGATATACATTTATTGAGCCTGGAGAAGGTTTTTTAGCGTGTGGTTATGTTGCGAAGGGAAGACTAGAAGAACCGGAAGCAATTATTGCACGGTTAGAAGAGGCTTTTTCCGAACAAAAACCGTTGCAAGGAAAAAAAATATTAATAACTGCTGGCCCAACTCGTGAAAAGATTGATCCAGTGCGTTTTATGACCAATTTTTCTTCTGGGAAAATGGGATATGCAATTGCGGAAGTGGCAGCGAAATTAGGTGCTGATGTCATACTTGTTTCGGGACCGACAGCATTAAACCCACCATTACATGTAAATACGGTACAAGTGGAATCTGCACAAGATATGTTAGAAGTAGTTCTGCAACAGTATCAAAACGTAGATGTTGTCATTAAAACAGCAGCAGTTGCAGATTATCGCCCGAAATATGTTCATGATAATAAAATGAAAAAGAAAAATGGAGATGCTGTAATCGAACTCGAGAGAACAGTAGATATTTTAAAAACGTTAGGTGAGATGAAGGATCAACAGTTACTTATCGGTTTTGCGGCTGAAACGACAAAGGTAGAAGAGTACGCAACAAAAAAATTACGTGAGAAAAATGCGAATATGATTGTTGCGAACGATGTAAAGGCACAAGGAGCTGGATTTGGTACAGATACAAACATTGTAACAATGTATAGAAAAGATGGAGAAGTTATCGAGTTACCACTTTTAACGAAGAAAGAGGTTGCTCGTGAAATATTAAAGCAAATTGAAATGATGTTAGAAGATGATCGTCTATGAAATTTGCAAGTGTAATTGTTGATGTACCTGCACGTCAGACAGATCGACCATTTGATTATATTATCCCTAAAAAGTGGGAAGATATTGTCCAGACAGGCATGCGTGTAGTAGTTCCATTTGGCCCAAGGAAATTGCAAGGCTTTATTATTGGGATTAAAGATTCGGCTGAAGTAGAAAGTAAGAAGCTAAAGACAATCCATGAAATATTAGATGTAACACCAGTTTTAAACGAGGAATTATTAAAGCTTGGATATTGGCTTACAAGCGAAACGTTATGTTATATGATTTCAGCCTTTCAAGTCATGCTTCCAACGGCGATAAAAGCTACGTATAAAAAGCGTCTACAACTTCGTAAACAAGAAGAAGTAGCACCTGAACTACTGTTTTTATTTCAGGACAAAGAAGCGATAGATTGGGAAGCTATTGAGACGCAGCCGCATCTATACCGCACGATTCAACAAGAAATTAAAAATGGCACGATTGAAGTTGTTTATCAGGTAAAAGATAAAGTGCAAAAGAAGAAACAAAGAGTCGTTCAACCGGAGTTGTCAGAAGATAAATTGGAATTAGCAGCATTTGAACTGAAAAGTAAAAAACAACAAGATGTACTTTATTATTTTGTGGAAAATTATAAAAGTGTGCCGTTGAAAGTGATAACAGAAGAGTTGCAAATAACAGACGCTCCGATTAAAGCACTTGTTAAAAAGGGGCTAATTTCAGAAAAGTATGTGGAAGTGTACCGAAATCCGTATGACGATGATGATTTTGAACAAACGAAACCATTCCCACTTACGGAGGAACAAAAGCAAGTTATTGCACCGATTTTATCATCAATTACAAATGAAACTTACAATCCATTTTTACTATATGGTGTTACAGGAAGCGGAAAAACAGAAGTATATTTACAATCTATAGCAGCGGTGCTCGCGAAAGGGAAGGAAGCTATTGTACTTGTTCCTGAAATTGCACTCACGCCTCAAATGGTAGATCGTTTTAAAGGCAGATTTGGCTCGCAAGTTGCGGTTCTTCATAGTGCGCTGTCTGTTGGAGAAAAATATGATGAATGGCGTAAGATTTTAAGAAAAGAAGTGAAAGTTGTAGTTGGTGCACGTTCAGCTGTATTTGCTCCTTTTGAAAATTTAGGGATTATTATTATTGATGAGGAGCATGAATCGAGCTATAAGCAAGAAGATAATCCGAGGTATCATGCAAGGGATGTAGCTGTCTGGAGGGGGCAATATCATAAATGTCCTATCGTTCTTGGTAGTGCAACACCGACACTTGAATCGTTTGCAAGAGCGAAAAAAGGTGTGTATGAATTACTAACGATGGAAAAACGTATGAATAAACAAGCGTTACCAACAGTAGAGATTGTTGATATGCGTGAGGAACTTCGTGACGGGAATCGTTCCATGTTTTCGAAGGCATTGCATGAAAAAATAGCAGATCGATTAGAAAAGAAAGAACAGATGGTACTCTTTTTAAATAGAAGAGGTCATTCTACATTTGTTATGTGCCGTGATTGTGGGTATGTTGTACAATGTCCGCATTGTGATATCTCGCTGACATATCATAAAATGAACCATCGTTTAAAATGTCATTACTGCAGTCACGAAGAGAATATGCCGACTGCGTGTCCTGCTTGTCAAAGTACATATATTCGTTTCTTTGGTACAGGTACACAAAAGGTAGAAGAAGAAATTACAAAACTATTTCCAGAGGCACGAGTCATTCGAATGGATGTAGATACGACAAGTCGCAAAGGAATGCATGAAAAATTATTAAAGGCGTTCGGGGAAGAAAAAGCAGATATACTACTTGGAACACAAATGATTGCGAAAGGATTAGATTTTCCTAAAGTAACGCTTGTCGGGGTTTTAACTGCAGATACGATGCTTCACTTGCCTGATTTTCGAGCGAGTGAAAAGACGTATCAGTTATTGACGCAAGTAAGTGGACGAGCAGGCAGACATGAATTGCCAGGGGAAGTTATAATTCAAACGTATACGCCAGAACATTACAGTATAGAGTTAGCAAAGAACCAACAATATGATGTGTTTTTTGACCAAGAAATGCAAATGAGACGAACAAGACAATATCCACCTTATTACTATGTTGTACTTGTAACAGTATCTCATCCAGAATTATTAAAGGCAGTGCAAGTGACGGAAAAAATTGTCGGTCATTTACGGGCGCACTGCACAGAGCAAACGATGGTGTTAGGACCGGTTGCTTCAGCAATTCCAAGGATAAAAGATAGATATCGTTATCAATGCATGATAAAATACAAACGGGAACCAAACTTAAAGAACGTGCTCAAAATGGTAAATGAACATTATCAAGCAGAAATGCAAAAAGAGCTACAAATCTCAATTGATTTTAATCCAACAATGTTAATGTAGCGGAGGGAAATATGGCAGTTTTAGAAATAGTAAAGCATCCAAATGAAGTGTTAGAAACACCATGTGAAAGAGTAATTAACTTTGATAAAAAGTTAGTGAAATTGTTGAAAGAGATGCATGAAACAATGTTAATTGCGGACGGAGTCGGTTTAGCTGCGCCTCAAGTAGGTGTGAGCTTGCAAGTTGCGGTAGTTGATATCGGTGATGATACGGGGAAAATCGAGTTAATCAATCCATCGATACTAGAAAAACGTGGTGAACAAGTAGGTCCCGAAGGCTGTCTAAGCTTCCCGGGACTTTATGGTGAAGTGGAACGTGCGGATTATATTAAAGTACGTGCTCAAAATCGCCGAGGTAAAGTATTTTTACTAGAAGCAGAAGGATTTTTAGCACGTGCAATTCAACATGAAATCGATCATTTACACGGTGTGTTATTTACATCGAAAGTGACAAGATATTATGAGGAAAACGAATTAGAATAGGTATTAAAAGGAGCGGTTTTTGAATGATAAAAGTAGTATTTATGGGAACACCGGACTTTTCAGTGCCGGTGCTTCGTCGTCTTATCGAAGATGGCTATGATGTAATAGGTGTTGTGACGCAGCCTGATCGTCCGGTAGGTAGAAAAAAAGTATTAACACCTACGCCTGTTAAAGTTGAAGCAGAAAAACATGGTATTCCGGTGTTACAACCGTTAAGAATTCGTGAAAAAGACGAATATGAACAAGTCTTGGCATTAGAGCCTGATTTAATTGTAACAGCTGCTTTCGGTCAGATTGTACCAAATGCAATTTTAGAAGCACCGAAGTATGGATGTATTAACGTCCACGCGTCTTTACTACCTGAACTTCGTGGTGGTGCACCAATCCATTATGCAATTATGGAAGGTAAAGAAAAAACGGGTATTACAATTATGTATATGGTAGAGAAATTGGATGCTGGTGATATCTTAACGCAAGTAGAAGTTGAGATTGAAGAGCGTGAAACGACAGGCTCTTTATTCGATAAGTTAAGTGAAGCAGGGGCACACCTTCTATCGAAAACAGTACCTTTATTAATTCAAGGTAAGTTAGAACCAATTAAACAAAACGAAGAAGAAGTAACGTTTGCATATAATATAAAACGTGAGCAAGAGAAAATTGATTGGACAAAAACAGGTGAAGAAGTATACAATCACATTCGCGGATTGAATCCATGGCCAGTCGCTTATACGACTTTGGCAGGACAAGTTATTAAAGTATGGTGGGGAGAGAAGGTCTCTATTACAGAGAAAGCTGAACCAGGTATAATAGTAGCTCTTGAAGAAGATGGATTTGTTGTTTCAACAGGGAATGAGACAGGTGTTAAAATCACTGAATTGCAACCTTCTGGTAAAAAACGTATGAGTTGTTCGCAATTTTTACGTGGCACAAAACCTGAAATTGGAACGAAGTTAGGAGAAAATGCATGAGACAAAATGTTCGTGAGTTAGCTCTTGATGGCTTAATTCAAGTAGAAAAAAGTGGTGCATACAGTAACTTACTTTTAAATAATCTAATTGAAAAAAATGCAATTGATAGAAAAGATATTGGTTTGTTAACTGAAATTGTATATGGAACGATTCAACGTCGTGACACATTAGATTATTATTTACAGCCTTTTTTAAAAAAGAAGGTTGAGGCGTGGGTAAGAGTATTACTTCGCTTATCTTTATATCAAATGATTTATTTAGACCGAGTGCCAGAAAGAGCGGCTATTCATGAAGCAGTTGAAATTGCAAAGCGTCGCGGGCATAAAGGGATTGCTGGTATGGTAAACGGGGTATTACGTTCGATTCAGAGAGAAGGGGTACCTTCTGTAGATGAAATCAAGGATCCAATAGAACGTTTGGCAATTGCAACAAGTCATCCAATGTGGCTTGTGCGAGACTGGGCTTCTGAATATGGTTTAGAGACAGCAGAGAAAATGTGTGAAGTGAACATGTTACCCCCGGTACCAACAGCGCGTGTAAATGTTGATAAAATAACAGTAGAAGAAGCAATAGAGTTGTTGGCTGGTGAAGGTATAGAAGCGAAGCGCGGCGATTTATCAGAGGATGCAATTCAAATTGAAAGAGGGAATGTAGCGCATACAGATGCGTTCAAAAAGGGTTTTCTTTCTATTCAAGATGAAAGTTCTATGCTTGTAGCACGCGCTTTAGAACCGAATGAGGGAGATGAAGTTCTTGATAGTTGTGCTGCTCCGGGCGGAAAGACAACGCACATTGCAGAGCGATTAAAAGGAACAGGTCAAGTTATGTCTCTTGATTTACATGCACACAAAGTACGTTTAATTAAACAACAAGCGGAGAGACTTGGTCTAGAAAATGTCGAAACAAAAGCACTAGATGCTAGAAAAGTGCAAGAACACTTTGCGAATGAAACATTTGATAAAATATTAGTAGATGCACCATGTTCTGGATTTGGTGTTATTAGACGTAAACCTGATATTAAGTTAGGTAAAAATAAAGGCGATAGTGAAAGATTATCGACGATTCAACTTGCAATACTAGAAAAAATAGCACCGTTATTAAAACAAGGTGGTCGCCTTGTTTATAGTACGTGCACAATAGAAAAAATAGAAAATGAACAAGTAATAAAGCAATTTTTAAAAGAGCATCCTGAATTTGAATGGGATACTACGATAAAAGATCGCATGCCAGAAAAGTTAAATCCGTATATTGATGAAGGTCAAGTGCGAATTTTACCGCATTATTTTGCAACAGATGGCTTTTATATTGCTTGTTTAAGGAAGAAGGTGTAGCATCGTGGAAACGACTGTGAGAAAACAAAAGAAAAATCTAGAAACGAAGAAACCATCAATTTATTCTTTACAACTTCATGAAATGCAAGATTGGTTAAAGGAACAAGGAGAACCTAAATTCCGTGCAGGACAAATCTTTGATTGGCTATATAAAAAACGTGTAAAAAATTATGACGACATGTCGAACCTTTCTAAAGGATTACGCGATAAATTGTCGAATTCCTTTGATATTACTACTTTAAATACATTAGTAAAACAAACATCTTCTGATGGAACAATTAAATTTTTATTCCAATTATATGATGGTTATTCTATTGAAACAGTGTTAATGCGACACGAATATGGAAATTCTATTTGTGTAACAACACAGGTTGGATGCCGTATTGGTTGTACGTTCTGTGCATCTACACTTGGTGGGTTAAAACGAAACTTAGAGGCTGGAGAGATTGTAGCGCAAGTAGTAGAAGTGCAACGTGCACTTGATGAAACAGAAGAACGTGTAAGTTCGCTTGTTGTTATGGGAATTGGAGAGCCGTTTGATAATTACGACAACTTAATGTCATTCTTACGCATTGTAAACCATGAAAAAGGAATTCATATTGGTGCAAGACATATGACAGTTTCAACAAGTGGAATTGTTCCAAAAATTTATAAGTTCGCTGAAGAAGATATGCAAATTAATTTTGCGATTTCATTGCATTCTGCAAATACAGAGTTACGTTCAAAATTAATGCCGATTAACCGTGCTTATAAGCTACCAGACTTAATGGAAGCTGTTAAATACTATGTAAATAGAACAGGGCGTCGTATTACGTTTGAATATGGCTTATTTGGAGGAGAAAATGACCAAGTTGAGCAAGCTGAAGAACTTGCTGCGCTTTTAAAAGGTGTAAAATGTCATGTAAACTTAATTCCGGTAAACTACGTACCTGAACGTGATTATGTACGTACGCCACGTGAACAAATTTTCTTATTTGAAAAAACGTTAAAAGATCGTGGAGTGAATGTAACAATTCGCCGTGAACAAGGTCATGATATTGATGCAGCCTGCGGTCAGTTACGTGCGAAGGAGCGTAAAGAAGAGACGAGGTGACGAGATGAAAGCCGTGTTTCTATCAGATAAAGGAAAAGTTCGTCAACATAATGAAGATAGTGCGGGAGTTTTTCACAATTTAGATGGAAATATTTTAGCGGTAGTAGCAGATGGAATGGGAGGTCATCGAGCTGGTGATGTAGCTAGCTCGATGACCATTCAATTATTCCATGATTATTGGAAGCAAACGCATAATATGAATGAACCAAAAAAAGTAGAAGAGTGGTTACATACGAGTGTTGGGATTATTAATGAGCGTATATATGAGTACTCTAAGCAACATGTAGAATGTAATGGTATGGGAACAACACTTATAATAGCGATTTGTACGCCAAACTTTGTGACAATAGGTCATATAGGAGATAGTCGTTGTTATATGGTATCAGAGGGAGAAATCTCGCTTGTAACGGAAGATCACTCACTTGTAAATGAACTTGTAAGACATGGTGAAATTTCAAAAGAAGACGCAGAATATCACCCGAAAAAGAATGTTTTGTTAAGGGCATTAGGAACAGAAGAAAAAGTCGGATTAGATGTTAAAACATTGGTGCTTGAGGAAGATGATCAGTTACTTCTTTGCTCGGATGGGTTATCTAACAAAGTTTCTATTGCTGATATGCAACAAATTTTACAGTTAAATGAACAGCTTGAAACTAAGGGACAACGTCTCATTCAATTGGCGAATGATCGTGGCGGGGAAGATAATATCACCCTTGTTCTTATTGATTATGCGGGTTCGACAAACGAAAGTAGGTGAAGTGCAACGTGCTGATTGGAAAACGCTTAAATGACCGTTATAAGCTGCTGAAAATGATTGGTGGTGGTGGAATGGCCAATGTGTATTTAGCTCATGATGATATACTTGGCCGAGATGTAGCGGTAAAAATATTAAGACTCGACTATTCAAATAATGAAGAGTTTATTAAACGTTTCCATCGAGAAGCGCAGTCTGTTACAACGTTGTCGCATCCAAATATTGTGAATATGTATGATGTCGGAGAAGAAGATGGTATATATTATCTTGTAATGGAGTATGTACCAGGACAAACATTGAAGCAATACATAATTGAGCGAGGGATGTTACCTATAGGAGAAGCTCTTGATATTATGGAGCAGTTAACATCCGCCATGGCACATGCCCATCATTTTGAAATTGTGCACCGTGATATTAAACCGCACAATATTTTAATTCGAGCTGATGGAGTAATAAAAGTAACAGATTTTGGAATTGCGACAGCTACAAGTGCAACAACAATTACACATACAAATTCGGTACTCGGTTCGGTGCATTACTTATCACCAGAACAAGCACGCGGCGGGATAGCAAATAAACAATCAGATATTTATTCCCTAGGAATCGTTATGTTTGAGTTGTTAACAGGAAGACAACCGTTTTCTGGCGAATCTGCTGTTGCTATAGCTTTAAAACATTTACAAAGTGAAATTCCGTCTCCAAAGAGATGGAATGAAAATATTCCGCAAAGTGTTGAAAATATTATATTAAAGGCAACTGCGAAAGATCCGTTTCACCGATATCAATCTGCCAATGCGATGAAACGAGATATTGAAACGGCGCTATATCCAGAGAGGATAAATGAGCAGCCATTTTACATACCGGAAGATATGGAAGCGACAAAAGCGATTCCGATTATTCAACAAGAACAATTATTCGAAAATGTAACTGATGAAACAATTGTTTTAAAAGGAAGTAAAGTGGATGAACAGAAAAGAAAAGAAGAAACGGAATTATATAAGAAGAAAAAACGAAGTAATAAATGGATCAAAGTTTTAATTACGACATTTTTACTTTTAGCAATTGGAATAACGTTAGCGCTTACTGTTATTCCGGGATTCTTTATTCCAAAAGATGTAAAAGTCCCTGATGTGGCTGGTATGAAGTATACGACAGCAGTAAATACATTAGTTGAAAAGGGTTTTGAGGTTACGGAACCTAATATTGTATATACAGATGATGTTGAAACCGGTGATGTGATAAAAACAGACCCTGTGGCAGGTAGAGTCGTGAAAGAAAACTCTAAAATTACTATCTATCAATCAGGTGGGAAAAAGAAAAGTAAGATGAGTGATCTCACAGGAAAAGATTTTGAGAGTATAAGGAATGAATTAGAAGAAAAATATAAGCAAGTTACAATAAATTATATTGAAAATGATAGGCCAAAAGGTGAAATCGTAGAGCAAATTCCGACGCCTGATCAAATGGTAGTAGAGGCGGAACAAGAACTGAAAATTTGGGTAAGTAAAGGTCCTTATCAAATTAGACCAGGTGATTTTTCAGGATGGACTGAAAATAGCGTAAATGGTTATTTGAATGAGAGAAAACTAACCCCAGATATAAAACGAGAGTATTCCGATACTGTTGATAAAGGACTTGTAATTTCGCAATCTCCAAAACCAGGAACGCCGTTAAAAGAAGGAGATAAAGTGACGATTATCATCTCAGAGGGGCCTAAGCCGAAAGTAACGAAAACAGTGAAAGTGGATAATATTTCTATTCCGTATGAGTCTTCTATAATTGGTGAGAAAAAACCGCAAACAATAGAAATTTATAAAGAAGATATGCAACAAAAAATGGATAGACCAATTGAAACTAGAACAATTTCAGAGTCGGCAACTATTTCTTTAGAATTTGTAATTCAAGAAGGTACAAAAGGACACTATAAAATTGTACGAGATGGTGTAACGATTATCGACAAAGAAGTACCATACCCAACTCAATAATAATGACTTCCATTTTCTTTCTAGAGGGGATGGAATGTATTACTCTTGCCTGTTATGCTGTCTACATATAGTGGACTGTATAACAGGCAAAAATATATGATTCAAAAAGCTATAAAAGTGATACTGTTATAAATAATATTTTAAATTTGATGGTAGATTAAATATATTAACTTGTATATATGACGGGTTTTGAAATAAGTATTTAAAGAATTTTAAACCATTTAATATTAATGACAGCTTCACCTTATACAAAATAAAGGAGAATTATATGCCAGAAGGAAAAATTGTAAAAGCTCTAAGTGGATTTTATTATGTGCAGCATGAAGAAGGGATTACACAATGCCGTGGGCGTGGTGTGTTCAGAAAAAATAAAATTACGCCACTGGTAGGAGACCAAGTTGTCTTTCAAGCAGATAATCCAACTGAAGGATATGTGCTTGAAGTATTTGATCGGAAAAATGAACTTGTTAGGCCCCCTATTGCTAATGTTGATCAAGCAATTCTCGTTTTCTCTGCAGTAGAACCAGATTTTAATCCGGGACTATTAGATCGATTTTTAGTGCTGATCGAATATCATAACATTAAGCCGATTATTTGCATTAGTAAGATGGATTTAGTGGATGAAAAAATGAGAGAGACTGTTGAATCTTATGCAAATGACTATCGTGAGATGGGATATGATGTATTATTTACTTCTATAAATACATCGGAAAGTATTGATATTTTAAAACCATTCTTAGAAGGTTGTATTTCTGTCGTTGCAGGGCAATCTGGTGTTGGGAAATCTTCTATGCTTAACGTTTTACGTCCAGAGTTAGAACTGAAAACGAATGATATTTCCTCGCATTTAGGACGCGGGAAACATACGACAAGACACGTGGAATTAATTGCGGTTGGAAGCGGACTAGTTGCAGATACACCTGGTTTTAGTTCACTTGATTTCATAGATATAGAAGTAGAAGATCTTACATATTGTTTTCCAGAGTTGAAAGAAGCGAGCCAATACTGTAAATTTAGAGGGTGTACACATCTTTCTGAACCGAAATGTGCTGTGAAGACAGCAGTTGAAGAAGGGAAGATTACAGAATATCGTTATAAAAATTACAAACAATTCGTAGAAGAAATTAGAGAGAGAAAGCCGAGGTATTAGTTATGATTAAAATTGCACCATCGATCTTATCAGCAGATTTTTCAAAATTAGGGGAAGAGATTAAAGATGTAGAAAAAGGCGGAGCGGATTACATTCACGTCGATGTAATGGATGGACATTTCGTACCAAATATTACGATTGGACCATTAATTGTAGAAGCTATCCGTCCAATTACATCTTTACCATTAGATGTACATTTAATGATTGAAAATCCTGATAACTATATCCCGACTTTCGCAAAAGCGGGAGCGGATATTATTACTGTTCATGTAGAGGCGTGCCCTCATTTGCATCGTACAATTCAGCTAATTAAGTCTCATGGCATTAAAGCGGGAGTTGTATTAAATCCGCATACGCCAGTTTCGACGATTGAGCATGTATTAGAAGATATCGATATGGTATTGCTTATGACAGTAAACCCTGGATTTGGTGGACAGAAATTTATCCATTCTGTATTACCGAAAATTAAACAAGTGGCAGAAATGGTTAAAGAGCGCAATCTAGAAGTAGAAATTGAAGTTGATGGTGGTGTAAACACTGAAACAGCACGACTTTGTGTTGAAGCAGGAGCAAATGTACTTGTAGCTGGATCAGCAGTATACAATCAAAAAGACCGTGGTGAAGCAATTCGTGTCATTCGTGGATAATGAATGAACGAGTCTTTATCCTAGTGAAACTGCTAGTGTAGTAAGTTTTCACTATTTATAAAGGATAGAGAAAAAATATGTAAAAAGGCAATCTACCGAATGGCAGATTGCCTTTTTACAATAGAAGGGGAAGGAAACATGATTATTCATATTTTAGCGGGTGGACCTGCGGAATATTGTGCAGATTTTTCTCGATATGAAAATGAGAAAGTAGTGTGGGCGGCAGTTGATAGAGGAGTATATCGTCTATTAAAAGGAGGGATTACTCCAGCTGTTGCATTTGGAGATTACGATTCAGTTACTGAAGAGGAATTAGTATGGATGGACCAGCAAACAAATGACTTACATATTGTTCCTCGTGAAAAAGATCAAACAGATTTAGAAATTGCGATTAACTGGGCGTTAGAACAAAATCCGACATTGATTCGTATTTTTGGTGCCACCGGTGGAAGGCTGGATCACGGTTTAGCAAATATACAGATGCTTTTAAGAGGGTTAGAAGTAGGGATAGAAATGTGTATTGTAGACAATAAAAATGAAATAAGCGTGAAAAAAGTGGGTACACATATAATTGAAGAAAATAAAAATTTCCCTTATGTATCTTTTGTGCCGGTTACTGAAATAGTAGAAGGGATTACATTACTTGGTTTTAAGTATCCTCTAACTAATAAAACAATAGAATGGGGATCAACACTTTGTATTAGTAATGAACTCGTTGAGGAAAAAGGTACTTTTTCATTTACTTCTGGCATATTAATGGTGATAAGAAGCACTGATTAAAGAAACAATTTTGCTCCTTACATCATATAGTGAACAAGTGGAGTAATGGGGATTAGGAGGGAAACCATGAGATTTTATACAATTAAGTTACCTAAATTTCTTGGTGGAATTGTTCGTGCCATGTTAAATACCTTCAAAAAAGATTAAAAAAAGCACCTATTACCGGTGCTTTTTCCATTGTCATAGTAAAAAAAGAGCCTAGCGGCTCTTTTTTTTATTATTAAACACGTTCGATTTTGCCAGATTTTAATGCTCTAGCAGAAACGTAAACACGTTGAACTTTTCCGTCGATGCGTACGCGAACTTTTTGAAGGTTAGCGCCCCATTTACGTTTTGTAGCGTTCATTGCGTGAGAACGAGAGTTACCAGAACGAGCTTTTCTTCCAGTGATAGCACAAACACGAGCCATTTATATTTCCCTCCCTTGATACCTTACCATACGTAATTTTTCAATGTTAGTCTTTTTTGCGATGCTAAAAACACTACTATAATTTAACACAACTAAAAAGAGAATGCAACACCGTAGAAAAAAGAAATCAAGAAAAATTACTTGACACCATATGTCGATGATGAAAAGTTGAAATCAAGAAAAATTGCTTGACATATTATAGTGGTACATGTTGTATAATAACAATGGACTATTTTGCTCATCATAAAAAATGTGATTTAAAACATAAAATATGAGAGTGAAAAGAAAGAACGATGGAATTTTCTTTAAAAAGATTATATGATAGTAACTAAAGTAGTCTAGCTCACTTTCACCATTTATGAAGGGGGAAACGAGATGTCAATTGAAATTAAAACGAAGTATGGTCAAATTGATATTAGTACAGATGTAATTGCAACAATTGCTGGAGGTGCCGCAGTAGATTGCTACGGTATCGTAGGTATGGCATCAAAAAATCAGTTAAAAGATGGTTTAACAGACATTTTACGAAAAGAAAACTTCACTAGAGGTGTTATTGTTCGTAAAGATGAAGATGAAGTACATATTGATATGTATATTATTGTGAGCTATGGTACGAAAATTTCAGAAGTAGCACATAACGTGCAGACGAAAGTGAAATATACATTAGATCAAACTGTAGGACTAGCAGTAGATTCTGTAAACATCTACGTACAAGGAGTTAAAGTAATAAACTTGTAATGTGCATTAAGGAGGAAAATCTGTGTCAATTCAAAAAATTGATGGGAAACGTTTATCACAAATGATCATGCAAGGAGCGAATAATTTAACAAATAATGTTCAGCTTGTTGATGCATTAAACGTATTTCCAGTTCCAGATGGCGATACCGGTACGAACATGAACTTATCAATGACTTCAGGCGCGCGTGAAGTGAAAGCAAATCCTTCACAGCATGCTGGTAAAGTCGGCGTAAGTTTAGCCAAAGGATTATTAATGGGAGCACGTGGTAACTCTGGAGTTATTTTATCTCAGTTGTTCCGTGGTTTCTCTAAATCCATTGAACAAAAAGAAGAATTAACAACAGTTGATTTTGCTGCAGCTTTAGATGCTGGGGTAGAAGCGGCTTACAAAGCGGTTATGAAACCGATTGAAGGAACGATTTTAACGGTTGCAAGAGAAACGGGTAAATATGCAGTGACAGTTGCGAAAAAACAGCGCGACTTTGTTTTGTTTATGGAAGACGTTGTGAAAGAAGCGAATGCATCGTTAAATCGTACGCCGGATTTATTACCTGTATTAAAACAAGTTGGCGTTGTAGATAGCGGTGGTAAAGGTCTTGTTGTTGTATACGAAGGATTTTTAGCTGACTTAAAAGGAGAAACGATTTCTTCTAATGTGTCTGCCCAACCATCTATGAATGACATGGTACGCGCAGAACATCACCGTAGTGTACAAAGCCAATTGAGTACAGAAGATATTAAGTATGGATATTGTACGGAATTCATGGTGAAATTAGAGCCTGAAAAAATGAAAGAACATAATTTCTCTGAACAAAAGTTCCGTGAAGATATTAGTGTGTACGGAGATTCACTACTTGTTGTATCAGATGATGAGGTTGTTAAGGTTCATATTCATGCGGAACATCCTGGAGATCCTATGAATTATGGACAACGCTATGGTAGTTTAATTAAGATTAAAGTAGAAAATATGCGTGAACAGCATACTGCTTTATTAGATGAGCCTACTATGATGCCTGAGCCAACTAGCCAGTCTAAAGAGAAACAACCGTATGGTATCGTAACTGTTGCTATGGGATCTGGTATTAAAACTTTATTTGAGAGCATTGGCGCGACGAAAGTTATTGAAGGTGGCCAAACGATGAATCCAAGTACGGAGGATATTGTGAAGGCGATTGAAGAAGCGAATGCTGAAAAAATCATTATTTTACCGAACAACGGAAATATCGTGATGGCAGCAGAACAGGCAGCGTCAGTTGTGGATCAAGAAGTGATTGTAATTCGTTCAAAAACAGTTCCTCAAGGTATGGCTGCAATGTTAGCATTTAATCCAGTTGGAACGTTAGAAGAGAACGAAGAAAACATGAAAGAAGCTTTATCTCATGTGAAAACCGGTCAAATTACGTATGCTGTACGTGATACGGAAATTGATGGTGTAGCGATTCAAAAAGATGATTTCATGTGTATTGCAGATGGGAAAATCGTATCAACAAATGCTGCAAAAGTAGGAGCTGCAAAGCAATTACTAGAAGCACTTATTGATGAAGATTCTGAGATTGTAACGATTCTACAAGGTGAAGATGCAACTGACGAAGAAGTAGCTGAGTTAGTTGCATTTGTAGAAGAGAATTTTGAAGATGCAGAAGTAGAAGTACATGCTGGAAACCAACCGGTGTATTCGTTCATCTTCTCTGTAGAATAAGAAAAAATTCGTTTTGAAAATAAATGGATTACTTACTTGCTAATGGATAAGAAGTAGTAATATGAAGTTAATTACTAGTTTTTATTCAAAAGGCTAGCATATTGAAGATAAAAAAGAGCCTTGCTGCTAATAGTGAGGCTCTTTTCTTTCGTATTGTTTATGAGGGATTTGAGTAGTTTCTCTAAGAATGCCTATGATAGAATATATAGGGTGAAAGAGAGCGATTACAGATGTCAATAGTATGAATGAATCAAAGAAAATAATGTGACGGAGCGTGAGAATCTTGAATGAAGTTGTACAAGTTCCTGTTACGGATGTAAAGGGAATCGGAGGAGAAACATCTGAATTACTACACGAGATGGGGATTTATACAGTTTCTCATCTATTAGAACATTTTCCGTACCGTTATGAAGATTATGCGATGAAAGATCTTGCTGAAGTAAAGCATGATGAACGTGTAACAGTTGAGGGAAAGGTTCATAGTGCTCCTTTACTGCAATATTATGGGAAGAAGAAGTCTCGTCTTACGGTTCGTGTCCTCGTCGGTCGTTATTTAATTACAGCTGTATGCTTTAATAGGCCGTACTATAAGCAGAAGTTAAATTTAAATGAAACAGTAACGATTACTGGTAAATGGGATCAGCACCGTCAAACGATTGCGGTATCAGAGCTTCATTTTGGACCAGTTGTACGTCAACAAGAAGTAGAGCCTGTATACTCAGTGAAAGGGAAACTTACAGTAAAACAGATGCGCCGTTTTATTGCCCAAGCGTTCAAGGAGTATGGAGAATCTATAGTTGAAGTGTTACCTGATGGATTGCTAAGTCGATATAAATTATTGCCGCGTTATGAAGCGCTTCGGGCGTTGCATTTTCCAGCAGGACAGGAAGATTTAAAACAAGCACGTCGCCGTTTTGTATATGAGGAGTTTTTCTTATTTCAGCTAAAAATGCAAACATTACGGAAAATGGAGAGGGAAAATTCGAAAGGGACGAAAAAAGAAATTCCTTCAGCAGAATTGCAAGAGTTTATTGATGCACTTCCGTTTCCATTAACTGGTGCACAGCGTCGGGTAGTAGATGAAATTATGAAAGATATGATATCTCCTTATCGGATGAATCGTCTGTTGCAAGGTGATGTAGGTTCTGGGAAAACAGTCGTTGCAGCGATTGGCCTTTATGCAGCGAAGTTAGCACATTATCAAGGTGCTTTAATGGTTCCTACAGAAATTTTAGCAGAGCAACATTATCAATCGCTTGCAGAGACGTTCTCGCACTTTGGTATGGATGTTGAATTGTTAACCAGTTCTGTTAAAGGTGTAAGGCGTCGAGAGATTTTGGCAAAATTAGAACAAGGAGAAATAGATATCCTTGTTGGAACACATGCTTTAATTCAAGATGAAGTTATCTTTCATAGGTTAGGTCTCGTTATTACTGATGAACAACATCGATTTGGTGTAGCGCAGCGACGAGTTTTAAGGGAGAAAGGTGAAAGTCCGGATGTTTTATTTATGACGGCGACGCCAATTCCGCGTACGTTAGCAATTACTGCATTTGGAGAGATGGATGTTTCTATAATCGATGAGATGCCAGCTGGTAGAAAGGTAATTGAAACATACTGGGCAAAACATGATATGTTAGATCGAGTTCTCGGTTTTGTGGAGAAGGAGATAAAAAAAGGAAGACAAGCATATGTTATTTGTCCCCTTATTGAAGAATCTGAGAAACTTGATGTACAAAATGCGATTGACTTACATAGTATGCTGACTCATCATTATCAAGGGAAATGTCAAGTCGGATTAATGCATGGCAGACTCTCATCTCAAGAAAAAGAAGAGATAATGGGACAATTTAGTGAAAATAAAGTGCAAATTCTTGTGTCGACAACAGTTGTTGAAGTAGGTGTGAACGTACCGAATGCGACTGTAATGGTTATTTATGATGCAGAGCGTTTCGGTTTATCGCAGCTCCATCAGCTCAGGGGACGTGTTGGGCGTGGTAGTGAACAATCATATTGTTTATTGATCGCGGATCCAAAATCGGAAACGGGAAAAGAGCGAATGCGTATTATGACCGAAACGAATGATGGATTTGTATTGTCAGAAAAAGATTTAGAGTTAAGAGGTCCTGGAGATTTCTTTGGAAGTAAGCAAAGTGGTTTACCAGAATTCAAGGTTGCTGATATGGTACATGATTATCGAGCGTTAGAAACAGCTAGACAAGATGCGGCGTTACTAGTAGAATCAGAAGCGTTTTGGCATAATGATCAGTATGCTTCGCTGCGTACTTATCTTGACGGGACAGGTGTGTTCCAAGGAGAGAAGCTCGATTAAAGGGAGGCAACGAAAGTTTTTGTTGCATTCTACTTTTAATGATTATATACTACTGTTAGTACCTAGTCATAAAAATGGATGGTGCGGTATGAAAAAAAGAAGAAATAAAAAAGAAAGACAACAATTATTACAACAAACAATAGAAACGAATCCTTTTATTACGGATGAAGATTTAGCAGAAAAATTTCAAGTGAGTATACAAACCGTACGTCTTGACCGTATGGAATTATCTATTCCTGAATTAAGAGAAAGAATTAAACATGTAGCTACAAAGCAACATGAAGAAGATGTGAAATCTTTACCGTTAGAAGAGGTTGTCGGAGAAATTATCGATATAGAATTAGATAGACATGCGATTTCTATCTTTGAAGTGAAGGTAGAACACGTATTTAAAAGAAATCAGATTGCCCGTGGGCATCATTTGTTTGCACAAGCAAACTCACTAGCTGTTGCGGTTATTGATGAAGAATTAGCTTTAACTGCAAAGTCTACCATTCGATACATTCGTCCTGTAAAATTAGGAGAGCGTGTTGTTGCAAAAGCGCGCGTTGAAGATGTAGAGAATGATAAAGGACGGACCGTTGTCAAAGTGCGTAGCTTTGTTGGAGAAGAACTTGTTTTTACAGGCACTTTTGAAATGTATCGATCTAGTAATTATAGTGAGGAAGGTAACAACTTATGAAAATCGCAATAGATGCAATGGGCGGCGATCATGCTCCAAAGGCTGTCGTATTAGGAGCAATGAAAGCTATTAAGGAATATTCTGATTTACATATTACGTTAGTAGGGAAAGAAGAGGAAATTCGTCAATACTTAACGAGTGAAGAACGAATTACTATACTTCATACAGATGAAAAAATCGAATCGACAGATGAACCAGTAAGAGCGGTTCGACGAAAAAAACAAGCCTCAATGGTACTAGCAGCGCAGCAAGTGAAAGACGGCGTAGCGGATGCTTGTATATCAGCTGGTAGTACAGGAGCTTTAATGGCGGCTGGATTGTTCGTTGTAGGTCGTATGGAAGGAATTGAGCGACCAGCTTTATCCCCTACAATGCCAACGGTTGATGGAGAAGGTTTTGTTATGTTAGATGTTGGAGCGAACGTTGATGCAAAACCAATTCATTTATATCAATATGCAGTAATGGGATCTGTATACGCTGAGAAAGTAAGAGGAATTAAAAATCCTCGTGTTGGACTTTTGAACGTTGGAACAGAGGATGGCAAAGGGAACGAGCTTTCCAAACAAGTCTTTGCAATGCTTAAGGATGCCCCAATTAATTTCGTTGGGAACGTTGAATCAAGAGATTTATTGCAAGGTGTAGCAGATGTTGTTGTATGTGATGGTTTTACAGGGAATGTAGCGCTAAAATCATTAGAAGGAACAGCACTTGCGTTATTTTCTATGTTAAAAGAGCAGTTAATGAGTTCGTTTACGAGCAAATTAGCAGCAGCGGTATTAAAGCCAAAACTTATGGTATTAAAAGATAAAATGGATTATTCGGAGTATGGAGGAGCGGCATTATTTGGATTGAAAGCTCCAGTCATTAAGGCTCACGGTTCTTCCAATGACCAATCAATATTTAGTGCGATTCGTCAAACGAGAGAAATGGTAGCGAAAGAAGTTATTCCTACTATTTCAAGCGTAATGGAGAAAGAGCCACTCCAATAAGAGGAGGATTTGAAATGGGAAAACTAGCATTTCTTTTTCCGGGCCAAGGTTCACAGGCAGTTGGAATGGGTAAACAGTTAGCGGAGAATAATAAAGAGGTTGCAAATGTGTTTGCGAAAGCAGATGAGGTGTTGCAAGATTCACTTTCAGAAGTGATTTTTGAAGGGCCGCAGGAAAAGCTTACGTTAACGACAAATGCGCAGCCGGCCTTATTAACAACGAGTTTTGCTATTTTGACAGCTTTGAAAGAGTATGATATTACACCAGACTTTGTTGCAGGGCATAGTTTAGGTGAATATAGCGCTCTTGTAGCAGCGGGTGCAATAACTTTTGAAGACGCTGTATATGCTGTAAGAAAACGTGGGGAATATATGGAAGAAGCTGTTCCTGGTGGAGAAGGTGCAATGGCGGCTATTTTAGGTGCTGATCCACATATGCTGAAACAAGTTACAGAAGAAGTAACAAGTGAAGGATATGCAGTGCAAATCGCTAATATGAATAGTACGAAGCAAATTGTGATTTCTGGAACAAAGCAAGGAGTTGAGATTGCTTCTCAAAGAGCGAAAGAAAATGGTGCAAAGAGAGCAATTCCGCTTAAGGTAAGTGGACCGTTCCACTCTTCGCTTATGAAGCCAGCAGCGGAGAAGTTCCAAAGTGTCTTAAAAGAAATTACAATTCAAGATACGAATATTCCTGTTATCGCAAATGTAACAGCAGACGTTATTACAAGTGGTGCACTTATTCAAGGAAAGCTAATTGAACAGCTCTATTCGCCTGTCTTATGGTACCCGTCCATTGAAAATATGGTGAATCAAGGGGTAGATACATTTATTGAGATTGGACCTGGGAAAGTGCTTGCTGGACTTATGAAGTCAATTGATTCATCAGTGAAAGCATATGCGATATACGATGAAGAGACATTAAAAGATGCCATTTCAAATTTGAGAGGAGAAAACTGATGTTAAAAGGGAAAGTAGCATTAGTAACTGGCGCTTCACGTGGAATTGGTCGTGCGATTGCGATTGATTTAGCGAAACAAGGGGCAAATGTTGTAGTAAATTATGCTGGTAATGAGCAAAAGGCGAATGAAGTAGTTGATGAAATAAAGAAATTAGGTTCGGATGCAATTGCAGTAAGAGCAGATGTTGCAAATGCTGAAGACGTTACAAATATGGTGAAACAAACTGTAGATACATTTGGACAAGTTGATATTCTTGTAAATAATGCAGGTGTAACAAAAGATAATTTATTAATGCGTATGAAAGAGGAAGAATGGGATACAGTTATTAATACAAATCTAAAAGGTGTATTCTTATGTACGAAGGCAGTATCTCGATACATGATGCGCCAGCGTCATGGACGTATTATTAATATCGCTTCTGTTGTTGGAGTGACAGGTAATCCAGGACAAGCAAACTATGTTGCTGCTAAAGCGGGTGTAATTGGATTAACAAAAACATCAGCAAAAGAATTAGCGAGCCGTAATATTACTGTAAATGCAATTGCTCCAGGTTTTATTGCGACTGATATGACGGATATATTAGATGAAAATATAAAAGCCGAAATGTTAAAGTTAATTCCTGCAGCTCAGTTTGGTGAAGCGCAAGATATCGCAAATACTGTAACGTTTTTTGCTTCTGATCAAAGCAAATATATTACAGGGCAAACGTTAAATGTTGATGGCGGAATGGTAATGTAATAAAAGAATTGATTTCAACTAGTTTTTTTGGCCAATATTTAATATAATATTTGAGGGGAGGTGAATGGAATGGCAGATGTTTTAGAGCGTGTAACAAAAATCATCGTTGATCGTTTAGGTGTAGAAGAAACTGAAGTAGTACCAGCTGCGAGCTTTAAAGAAGATTTAGGCGCAGACTCCCTAGATGTAGTAGAACTTGTAATGCAATTGGAAGATGAATTCGAAATGGAAATTTCTGATGAAGATGCTGAAAAGATTGCTACTGTTGGCGATGCTGTGACTTACATAGAGAGTCATCTATAATGCTTAAGTGAAGTCCCGTTTTTTAGCGGGGCTTCTCGGCTTATATCTGGAGGGACTTATGCCGTACCGAAAACATAGAGAAAAAAAATACGAAACAAAATATCGTGAAGCGTTTAAAGTATTTCAAGAAGAGATAGGTATTACGTTTTCAGATGAAAAATTATTGATTCAAGCATTTACGCATTCATCGTATGTGAATGAGCATCGAAAAAAACCGCATGAAGACAATGAGCGTCTCGAATTCCTTGGAGATGCAGTATTGGAACTTACTGTGTCACAGTATCTGTTTCAAAAATATCCGACAATGAGCGAAGGAGAGTTAACGAAACTACGTGCAGCTATTGTATGTGAACCATCTCTTGTTCGTTTTGCAAACGAGTTGTCATTTGGTAGCCTTGTTTTATTAGGAAAAGGTGAGGAAATGACAGGTGGACGTGAACGACCAGCTTTATTAGCGGATGTCTTTGAAGCGTTTATTGGTGCCCTTTATCTTGATCAAGGGTTAGAAACAGTATGGGGCTTCTTAAAAGAAATTGTATACCCTAAAATTAATGAAGGTGCTTTTTCTCATGTGATGGATTATAAGAGTCAATTACAAGAGTTGATTCAGCGTGATGGTAGTGGCAATATTGAGTATCAAATTTTGCAGGAAAAAGGACCGGCCCACAATCGAGAATTTGTGTCACGTGTTACGTTAAATAACGTGGCTTTAGGTCTTGGTAGTGGCAAGTCGAAAAAAGAAGCAGAGCAACAAGCTGCTGCAGAAGCATTGAAAAAATTAAAAGAACAACTATAAGGAATCCCCCTTTGAATGAGGGGGATTCCTTATGCATAGAATGAAACTTTCTTTTTATTTGTGAATAAAGGGAAGGGAAATCCGTATAATAGCTTGTTTTTGTATAGACAACAGTTATAACAACGGAGAATAGGAGGAAGGCCTTTCGTGTTTTTAAAAAGATTAGAAATAGCAGGGTTTAAGTCTTTTGCTGAGCGTGTATCTGTTGATTTTGTCCCAGGTGTAACTTCCGTAGTAGGACCTAATGGAAGTGGGAAAAGTAATATTACTGATGCGATTCGCTGGGTACTTGGTGAACAATCTGCAAAATCATTACGTGGTGCAAAGATGGAGGATATTATTTTTGCAGGCAGTGATACGAGAAGAGCAGTTAATGTTGCTGAAGTAACATTAACTTTAAATAATGAAGATCAACGTTTACCGATTGAATATAATGAGGTGTGTGTAACGCGTCGTGTATCTCGTTCTGGTGATAGTGATTTTTATATTAATAAACAATCATGTAGATTGAAAGATATTATCGATTTATTTATGGACTCTGGTATGGGAAGAGAAGCTTTTTCAATTATTAGCCAGGGGAAAGTTGAAGAGATTTTAAGTAGTAAATCAGAAGAACGTCGTGGTGTATTTGAAGAAGCTGCGGGAGTGCTGAAATACAAACTTCGTAAAAAGAAAGCTGAAGTGAAATTAGCAGACACACAAGAAAACTTAAATCGTGTACAAGATATCATTCACGAATTAAGTAGTCAAGTAGAACCTTTAGAAAGACAAGCTTCTATTGCGAAAGATTATCTCGAGAAAAAAGAAGAATTAGAGAAAGTAGAAGCGGCGCTTATTGTACATGAAATTGAAGAATTACATGAGAAATGGGAAGCGCTTCGAAATCAGTTTGGGCATAATAAAAACGAAGAAGCTAAAATGTCAACGCATTTACAAAAAGGTGAAGAAGAGCTTGAGGAATTACGAGGACAATTACAAGCAGTAGATGAGTCTGTAGATTCCTTACAAGAAGTGCTGCTTCTTTCTAGTAAAGAGCTAGAAAAGTTAGAAGGACAGCGTGAGTTATTAAAAGAGAGAAAACAAAATGCAACGACGCATTGTGCACAACTCGAACAGTTAATTGTTGAATTAACAGAGAAAGCTACAAGTTATGATGGTGAAATTGAATCCAGTACAGAAGTGTTGATGCAATTTGTAAATCAAGTAAAAGAGTTGGAGACAAAATTGCATGATAATGAGCTACTGCTTGCAACTTTTGCTGACAATTTAGAGGAACAAATTGAGAATTTAAAAGGTGACTATATTGAACTTTTAAATCAACAAGCCAGTCATCGTAATGAGTTATCTATGATTGAAGAACAATCTAAACAACAAAACTCAAAAAATGAACGCCTCGATGAAGAAAATGCGAAATATGTAGAAATACGCATGGAAATTACAGCGAAAAAGACGAAACTTGTGGAAAGTTATGAACAAGTGAAAGAAAAAGTAGCTGGTATTCTTTCAAATATACAAAAGACAGAAGCGGCACTTGGGAAATGCAAGACGCAGTATAGTGAAAATGAAACAAAACTGTATCAAGCGTATCAATTTGTACAACAGGCACGTTCTCGAAAAGAAATGCTAGAAGAGATGCAAGAGGATTACTCTGGTTTCTATCAAGGGGTACGTGAAGTATTAAAAGCTAGAGAAGATAGGTTGCAAGGTATCGAGGGTGCTGTTGCAGAACTGCTAACGGTACCGAAAGAATATGAAATTGCAATGGAAATTGCTCTAGGTGCAGCGATGCAGCATATTGTCGTACAAAAAGAAGAACATGCTCGTAATGCAATTACGTTTTTAAAACAAAATAAACATGGACGAGCAACGTTTTTACCACAAGCTGTTATTAAAAGTAGATCGTTATCATTTGAACAATTACGTATTGTAAATCAACACCCATCGTTTGTAGGTGTGGCGGCAGAACTTGTGCAATATAACAATAAATATGAAAATGTAGTTTCAAATTTATTAGGTACTGTTATTGTTGCGAAAGATTTACGTGGGGCGAATGAGTTGGCGAAACAACTGCAATACCGTTATCGCATTGTAACAATCGAAGGTGATGTAGTGAACCCTGGTGGTTCTATGACTGGTGGAGCGGTAAAACAGGCGAAATCTTCTTTATTAGGACGTCAACGTGAGCTAGAAGAGTGGACGAACAAGTTAACTGATATGGAAGAAAAAACGACTAAGTTAGAAAACTTTGTTAAAGCAGTAAAGCAAGAGATTCAAGAAAAAGAAGTGAAAATACGGGAACTAAGGCAAAGTGTAGAAGCAGAGCGTGTAGATGAACAGAAATTAAGAGAAGAAATTAGTCGCTTAGAATTAGAAGAACATCGTATTAATGATCGTTTATCTATTTACGATTTAGAGATTGAAGGATTCTTACAAGATCAAGTGAAAATACAGGGACGTAAAGAAGAGCTAGAAAAGATTTTAGCAACGCTTCAAGCGGAGATTACGGAATTAGATAGCAAAATTGTCGCTTTAACAAAACAAAAAAGTGAGCAGCATTCTTCGAAGGAAAAAGTGCAAAAAGAAATGACTGAGTTAAAAGTGTTGGCGGCTGAAAAGCAACAACGCTTATCTAATCAAAAAGAAAAAGTTGAACGATTGACGAAGGAAAAAGAAGAAACGGATGCAACGCTTGTCAAAACGAAAGAGGATTTAGCATTCTTAAAACAAGAAATGACATCTAATTCAAGTGGTGAAGAACAGATTACGAATATGATTGAGAAGAAAGCATATGATCGTAATCAAACTTCAGAGTTAATTCGCTCTCGTCGTGAACAACGCGTATCGTTACAAGAGAGAGTAGAATATTTAGAACGTAATCTGAAAGAAACAACAGGTAAACATAAATACATTCTTGAGATGCTGAAAAATCAAGAAGTAAAAATAAACCGACTTGATGTAGAGTTAGAAAATAGATTACAACATTTACGTGAAACATATACGATTTCATTTGAAGCAGCAAAACTGAAGTATACAATGATGATGCCTGCAGAGGATGCACGTAAAAAGGTGAAACTAATTAAATTATCCATCGAAGAGCTAGGCGCAGTGAACTTAGGGGCAATTGAAGAGTATGAGCGTGTAGCAGAGCGTCATACATTCTTACTAGAGCAAAAAGATGACCTAGAAGAAGCGAAAGCGACATTGCACCAACTTATTACCGAAATGGATGAAGAAATGAAAAAACGTTTTTCTACTACGTTTGAAGGAATTCGAATGGAGTTTCAATCGGTATTCTCTGAATTATTTGGAGGCGGTAGAGCGGATTTAGTCATGACGAATCCAGAGGACTTATTAAATACTGGTATTGATATTGTAGCGCAACCGCCAGGGAAGAAACTGCAAAACTTAGGTTTACTTTCTGGTGGGGAGCGTGCTTTAACAGCAATTGCGCTGTTATTCGGTATTTTAAAAGTGCGCCCGGTCCCATTCTGTGTATTAGATGAGGTAGAGGCGGCTCTTGATGAGGCGAATGTTGCCCGTTTTGCGCAGTATTTAAAGAGATTTAGTGATGAGACACAGTTTATTGTCATTACACATAGAAAAGGTACAATGGAAGAGTCTGACGTATTGTACGGTGTAACAATGCAAGAGTCAGGGGTATCTAAACTTGTTTCGGTTCGTTTGGATGATGGAGAAGAACTAGTTGCAAGTAATTAGGAAGGATGGGACAGTATGAGTTTTTTAAAAAAATTAAAAGAAAAAATTTCAAAACAAACAGATACGGTAACAGAGAAATTTAAACATGGATTAGAAAAAACGAGAAATTCGTTTGCAGATAAAGTAAATGATTTAGTTTATCGTTATCGTAAAGTAGATGAAGATTTCTTTGAGGAATTAGAAGAAATTTTAATTGGTGCAGATGTCGGAGTTTCGACGGTAATGGAATTAATTGATCAATTGAAAGAAGAAGTGCAACGTCGTAACATCCAAGATCCAAAAGAAGTACAAGCTGTTATTTCAGAAAAGTTAGTAGGAATTTACAAAGGCGACAGTGAGTTTAGTAACGAAATTAATATGCAAGAGGATCAATTAACAGTTGTTTTATTTGTCGGTGTTAACGGTGTAGGGAAAACGACGACGATTGGTAAACTAGCACATAAATTCAAATCAGAAGGTAAGTCTGTCCTATTGGCGGCAGGAGATACATTCCGCGCAGGAGCGATTGAACAATTAGAAGTATGGGGCAATCGCGTTGGTGTAGAAGTGATTAAACAAGGGTCAGGATCTGATCCAGCGGCGGTTATGTATGACGCTGTACAAGCCGCGAAAGCACGTAAAGTAGACGTATTACTATGTGACACAGCAGGACGCTTACAAAATAAAGTAAACTTAATGAAAGAGTTAGAGAAAGTGAAGCGTGTAATTGAGCGTGAAGTACCGGGGGCTCCTCACGAAGTATTACTTGTTATTGATGCAACAACAGGACAAAACGGTTTAAGTCAAGCGAAGACATTCCGTGAAGCAACGAATGTTACTGGTATTGTTTTAACGAAGTTAGATGGAACTGCTAAAGGTGGTATTGTATTAGCGATTCGTAACGAAATGGATGTACCAGTGAAATTTGTTGGATTAGGAGAGCAAATGGATGATTTGCAGCAGTTTGATCCAGAACAATATGTGTATGGTTTATTTGCGAACTTAGTAGAAACAGAAGAAGTGTAAGTGAAAGAAGCGGTCTTTTCCGCTTCTTTTTCTATAAAAATATGTGATGTTAAGAAAAAAACTTGACACTCTTTTGTACTCCATGTAAACTAATTCATGTAAAGGGAAATCACTTAACAAAGGATGATCCAACATGCTCGAGAAAACAACGAGAATGAACTATTTATTTGATTTTTATCAATCGTTGTTAACGCAAAAACAAAGAAGTTATATGTCGCTTTATTATCTAGATGATTTATCTCTTGGTGAAATTGCGGAAGAATTTGATGTAAGTCGCCAAGCCGTGTATGATAACATTAAACGGACTGAAGCGATGCTTGAAGAATATGAAGATAAATTAGTATTACTTCAAAAGTTTCAAGAGCGACAGCGACTTGTTGCAAAGCTAAAACAGCTAATCAGCGAAGAAGAGCATGTGAATGAAGAAATGAAACAAGTTGTTGAAGCTATCGAAAAATTAGATTAGGAGGGCGGCAATATGGCATTTGAAGGATTAGCCGACCGACTTCAACAGACAATGCAAAAAATCCGCGGCAAAGGAAAAGTTTCTGAAGCCGATGTGAAAGAAATGATGAGAGAAGTTCGTCTAGCTCTTTTAGAAGCGGACGTTAACTTTAAAGTAGTAAAAGATTTTGTAAAGCGTGTGTCTGAACGTGCTGTCGGACAAGATGTAATGACAAGTTTGACACCTGGACAACAAGTAATTAAAGTCGTACAGGAAGAACTTACAGAACTTATGGGCGGAGAGCAAAGCAAAATTGCTGTTGCTAATAGGCCACCGACTGTTATAATGATGGTTGGTCTGCAAGGTGCGGGTAAAACAACGACGACAGGTAAGCTTGCGAATTTGCTTCGTAAAAAGCATAATCGTAAACCAATGCTTGTTGCAGCGGATATTTACCGTCCAGCAGCGATTAAACAGCTTGAAACATTAGGGAAGCAATTGGACATGCCTGTATTCTCTTTAGGAGATCAAGTAAGTCCTGTTGAAATTGCGAAACAAGCGATTGCAAAAGCAAAAGAAGATCATCACGATTATGTTTTAATTGATACAGCAGGTCGCCTGCATATTGATGAAGAACTAATGGATGAATTAGCGAAAGTGAAAGAAGTTGCGAAACCGGATGAAATTTTCCTTGTTGTCGATGCGATGACGGGACAAGACGCGGTAAATGTTGCACAAAGTTTCCATGAACAGTTAGGTTTAACAGGTGTTGTATTAACGAAATTAGATGGTGATACGCGCGGTGGTGCGGCATTATCTATTAAGGCGGTAACAAATACACCGATTAAATTTGCTGGTATGGGTGAAAAACTAGATGCGATTGAAGCGTTCCATCCAGAGCGTATGGCATCCCGTATTTTAGGGATGGGAGACGTCTTAACATTAATTGAAAAAGCGCAAGCTACAGTTGATGAAGAGAAAGCAAAAGAACTTGAGCAAAAAATGCGTACGCTTTCGTTTACGCTTGACGATTTCCTAGAACAACTTGGACAAGTGCGTCAACTTGGACCGCTTGATGAATTGTTAGGAATGCTTCCTGGTGCAAATAAAATTAAAGGGCTGAAAAATGCGCAAGTTGATGAAAAACAAATTGGGCATATTGAGGCAATTATTCGTTCTATGACTAAATTAGAGCGAGAACAACCGGAAATAATCAATGCTAGTCGCAAAAAGCGCATTGCCAAAGGTAGCGGTACAACGGTACAAGAAATCAATCGTTTAATCAAGCAATTTGATGATATGAAAAAGATGATGAAAACGATGACGGGAATGCAAAAAGGTAAGAAAAAAGGACTAGGTGGATTGAAGTTTCCATTCATGTAAGGAAAAAAGATGGCTCTGTTAAGAAAAAATACTTTACAAAGCAATAGTCTTTTTGCTAATATAATTATCTGTGTGAAATAAATTCGGAGGTGCTTTATAAATGGCAGTTAAAATTCGTTTAAAACGTATGGGAGCTAAAAAAACTCCTTTCTATCGTGTAGTTGTTGCAGATTCTCGTTCTCCTCGTGACGGACGTTTCATTGAGGAAATCGGTACTTACAATCCGGTTGCTCAACCAGCTGAAGTTAAGATCAACGAAGAAGCAGCATTAAAATGGTTAGGAAATGGTGCTAAACCATCTGATACAGTTCGTAACTTATTCTCTAACCAAGGTATCATGGAGAAATTCCACTTATCTAAACAAGGTAAGTAATTGAGGCAATGACTATGAAGAAGTTAGTCGAGACGATTGTCAAGCCTCTTGTCGATCATCCTGAAGATGTAAAAGTTACACAGGAACTTTACAACGGAGAGATAAAGTATCGATTAACTGTACATCCTGAGGATGTTGGAAAAGTCATTGGAAAGCAAGGGAAAGTTGCGAAAGCAATTCGAATGCTCTTGTATTCAGTGGGACATCATAATGATGAAAAAGTAACACTGGAAATTCAATAAACGTAAAAAGGGCGAGGAGTTATTTCCTCTCCCTTTTTTAACATTTAAAGAGAAGTTGCATGTTCCATATGTGAAATGGAGATGCTTAATTTATATAGAAACCAGGGGTGACATACTATTTATGACAAAATGGTTTAACGTAGGGAAAATTGTAAATACTCATGGCGTAAGAGGAGAAATACGTGTTATTTCTCGTACTGATTTTCCAGAAGAGCGATATAAAGTAGGAAACACGTTATACATAAGTAATGAGAAAAGTGCAGACTACCTTCCAGTGAAAGTAACTTCTCATCGTCAACATAAGACATTTGATCTATTAACATTTGAAGGATACAACAATGTAGATGAAGCAGAGAAGTTTAAAGGTTCTTTAATAAAAGTACCAGAAGAGCAGTTAGGTGAACTAGCTGAAGGCGAATACTACTACCATGAAATTATTGGTTGCAGTGTTGTAACGGAAGAAGGAGAAGCGTTAGGAACAATAAAAGAAATTTTATCTCCTGGTGCAAATGATGTTTGGGTAATTAAACGTCCAAAAGGTCAAGATCTATTAATTCCTTATATTGATGATGTTGTACTTCAAGTTAACATTGAGAATAAATTAGTAACCATTCATGTAATGGAAGGGCTATTATAATGAAAATTGACATTTTAACATTGTTTCCAGATATGTTTACGGGTGTGTTTGGATCTTCAATTTTAAAGAAAGCACAAGAAAAAGAAGCGGTAGAGCTTCGTGTTGTCAATTTCCGCGATTATACAACGAGTAAGCATAATAGCGTAGATGATTATCCGTATGGTGGTGGCGCTGGGATGGTATTAACCCCCCAGCCTATCTTTGATGCAGTGGAAGAGTTAACGAAGGAAACAGACCGTAAACCGAGAGTTGTCCTAATGTGTCCACAAGGAGAGCGTTTTACGCAGAAGAAGGCAGAAGAACTTGCTGAAGAAGAGCATGTTATTTTTGTGTGTGGTCATTATGAAGGGTACGATGAACGAATTCGTGAGCATCTCGTAACGGATGAAATTTCTATCGGTGACTACGTATTAACCGGCGGAGAGTTAGCCTCTATGGTTATTACGGATAGTGTCGTGCGTCTCCTCCCGGGAGTGCTAGGAAATCATGCTTCACAAGTCGAGGATTCGTTTAGTACAGGTTTATTAGAACATCCTCATTATACACGTCCAGCTGATTTTCGTGGTATGAAAGTACCGGATGTACTAATGTCAGGAAATCATAAAAATATTGATGAATGGCGACACAAAGAATCACTACGTCGTACGTACATGCGTAGACCGGATTTACTGGAAGAACGAGAATTATCTAAGCAAGAAGCGAAATGGCTAGAACAAATTAAAGAAGACAAGTAAGGGCTTGATATATTTTCTATTGCAACAGTCCTAGCAATATGCTATTATAACACTTGTGCTACTGAAATCAGTGGCCGTATTAACGATGTTCCGCTGTAATTTATTAAGACTTTATAAGAGCATCTGTTTAAAGGAGAGAATTTAATATGCAACAATTAATCGCAGAAATTACTCAAGGCCAATTAAAAACTGACCTTCCTTCATTCCGTCCTGGAGACACTTTACGTGTACACGTAAAAGTAGTTGAGGGAACTCGTGAAAGAATTCAGCTTTTCGAAGGTGTTGTAATTAAACGTCGTGGTGGCGGAATCAGTGAAACATTCACAGTTCGTAAGATTTCTTACGGTGTAGGTGTTGAGCGTACATTCCCAGTTCACACGCCAAGAATCGCGAAACTTGAAGTACTTCGTCGTGGTAAAGTACGTCGTGCTAAGTTATACTACTTACGTAACCTTCGCGGTAAAAAAGCACGTATTAAAGAAATTCGATAAGACATGTATGGGAGCTTGTAAATACACAAGCTCCCTTTTTCCAATCTATATAAAATTTTGATATAATACGAGCAGCCTACATAATCGTGGAGGGGAAATGCATGAAAAAAGAAAAGAGTTCACTTTGGGAATGGATCAAAGCAATTTTGATTGCTGTTGTATTAGCGGGTGTTATTAGACAGTTTTTCTTTGCTCCAATTCTCGTAGATGGAGTATCGATGGCGTCTACTTTACATGATCGCGATCGAATGATTGTCAATAAAATTGGTTATCACATAGGAGATCCGAAACGATTTGATATTATCGTATTCCGAGCAACGGAAGATAAAGATTATATTAAGCGCATTATCGGCCTGCCAGGCGATGAAATAGAGTATCGTAATGATAAACTATATGTTAACGGAAAGGCTTATGAGGAGCCGTATTTAGACAAGCAAAAAAAACAAATTGCTGACGGACCGCTTACATATGATTTTACTCTTGAAGAAATGACAGGGAAGAAAACTGTTCCAGAAGGTCAATTATTTGTTTTAGGCGATAATCGTCGTTTTAGTAAAGATAGCCGTTCGATTGGTACAATTTCAATGGACCAAGTGATTGGAAAAGCAAATATACTATATTGGCCGTTAAAAGATGCTCGTATTGTGAAATAAAAGAAAAAGAAGGTGGCAACATGGTAATTCAATGGTTCCCGGGACATATGGCAAAGGCTAGACGCCAAGTAACAGAAAAATTAAAGTTAATTGATGTTGTAATTGAGCTTGTAGATGCTCGATTACCTTTATCTTCTCGAAATCCAATGATCGATGAGATTATTACACATAAGCCGAGGCTTGTTGTTTTAAATAAAGCGGATATGGCAGATGATCGTTTAACAAAGCAGTGGATTGCATATTTTAAAGAAAAAGGCCAAATGGCAATTTCAATTAACGCACAAGCTGGACAAGGTATGAAGGAAATTGTAGCGGCTTGTAAAGTGTTGGTGAAAGAAAAATTTGATAAAATGGTTGCAAAAGGTATTAGACCGAGAGCAATTCGTGCATTAATTGTAGGTATACCGAATGTTGGTAAATCTACGTTAATTAATAAGTTGGCGAAGAAAAATATTGCTAAAACAGGAGATCGTCCTGGTGTAACAACAGCTCAACAATGGATTAAAGTTGGGAAGGAAATGGAACTGTTAGATACACCGGGTATTTTATGGCCTAAATTTGAAGATCAATTAGTGGGTCTTCGTTTAGCGACAACAGGCGCAATTAAAGATTCAATTTTAAATTTACAAGATGTTGCTGTTTACGCTTTACGTTTTATGGAAAAACATTATCCAGAACGTTTGAAAGATCGATATAATTTAAATGAAATTCCAGAAGATATTGTGGAGTTATTCGATGCAATTGGAAAAAATAGAGGCTGTTTAATGGGCGGCGGAATGATTGATTATGATAAAACATCTGAGCTTATACTTCGTGAGCTTCGTGGTGGGAAACTTGGGAAAATGACGTTTGAAACACCAGAAGAGTTTGCGGAGCAAGTAGAAGGTGTTGAAAAAGTAGAAGAAGTATAAGACGTGCGTTTGTACGTCTTTTCTTTTTTGTATATAAAAGGAGTGTGCGTGAATGCAAAAAGTGACTATTCAAGAAGCGGAACATTTACTGCAAAAAATTATGAGTGAAGAGGACGACCGCTTTCAAATATTAATGAAAGATGAGCGAAAAGGGGTACAAAAGCTCATTTTGAAGTGGCATAAACAAAAAGAGTTAGCGCAGAAAGAAAAAGAAAAGTTTTTCGAAATGTCCAAGTATGAGATTGCATTACGTGAAAAAGGGCTCACATTTATTGCAGGTATAGATGAAGTAGGGCGTGGGCCGCTAGCTGGGCCTGTCGTGACGGCAGCTGTTGTCCTTCCGGAAGATTTTTATATTCCAGGGTTAAATGACTCGAAAAAGCTGAGTGAGGCGAAGCGAGAGCGTTTTTATGATGAAATTAAAGCACAAGCAATTGCAATTGGAGTTGGAATTGTATCACCACAAGTTATTGATGAGATAAATATTTATCAAGCGACGAAACAAGCGATGTTAGATGCGGTTGCGAATTTATCTTGTGCACCAGAACATTTATTAATTGATGCGATGAAACTTCCTACACCAATTCCGCAAACATCCATTATTAAAGGTGATGCGAAAAGTATTTCTATTTCAGCTGCATCCATTATTGCGAAAGTAACGAGAGATCGTATGATGAAAGAGCTTGGAGAAAAGTATCCTGCATATGGATTTGAACAACATATGGGATATGGCACAAAACAACATTTAGAAGCGATTGAAGCGCATGGAGTATTAGAAGAACATCGCAAATCGTTTGCACCAATTAAAGATACGATTCACAAATAAGCTGCGAATATGCAGCTTATTTTTTTTATTTTGGTATATGAACATTATTATTTTCAAAAAAGAATAAAGCGATTTCAGTTTTCTGACACTTTATTGTAGACAGCGTGCCAATCATCTTATACAATGGCAATGTAATGTTTTTTAAACATTTAAAAACTTTTCGAGTAAAACAGGAAAACAGGGGAGGATGGGACCATGAATATCCATGAGTACCAAGGTAAGGCAGTCCTTAAAAGCTATGGGGTTAGCGTTCCGAACGGGAAGGTTGCATTTACAGTAGAAGAAGCTGTAGAAGCAGCGAAAGAATTAGGAACGGATGTATGTGTAGTAAAAGCACAAATTCACGCTGGTGGACGCGGCAAAGCTGGCGGAGTAAAAGTTGCAAAAAATTTAGATGAAGTTCGTACATATGCAGAGAGCATTTTAGGAACTACACTTGTGACACATCAAACAGGTCCTGAAGGTAAGGAAGTAAAACGCTTACTTATCGAAGAAGGTTGCGATATTAAAAAAGAATATTATGTTGGTCTAGTTTTAGATCGTGCAACTTCTCAAGTTGTTTTAATGGCATCTGAAGAAGGTGGAACAGAAATTGAAGAAGTAGCAGAGCAAACACCTGAAAAGATCTTTAAAGAATATATTGATCCAGCAGTAGGCTTACAAGGCTTCCAAGCACGCCGAATCGCGTTTAACATCAATATTCCAAAAGAGCTTGTAGGACAAGCTGTGAAGTTTATGATGGGCTTATACCGTGCGTTTATCGAAAAAGATTGCTCTATCGCGGAGATCAATCCACTTGTTACAACAGGTGACGGTAAAGTTATGGCATTAGATGCGAAATTAAACTTTGATTCTAATGCTTTATATCGCAATAAAGACATTTTAGAACTTCGTGATCTTGATGAAGAAGATTCAAAAGAAATTGAAGCTTCTAAATATGACTTAAACTACATTCCTTTAGATGGAAATATCGGTTGTATGGTTAATGGTGCAGGTTTAGCGATGGCTACAATGGATATCATTAAACATTACCATGGCGATCCAGCTAACTTCTTAGATGTTGGTGGCGGTGCAACAGCTGAAAAAGTTACAGAAGCATTCAAAATTATCCTTTCTGACAAAAATGTAAAAGGTATCTTCGTTAACATTTTTGGTGGCATTATGAAGTGTGATGTTATCGCAGAAGGTGTTATTGAAGCGACGAAACAAGTAGGTCTTGAATTGCCTTTAGTTGTACGTCTTGAAGGTACAAACGTAGAGTTAGGTAAGAAAATTTTAAATGAGTCTGGCTTAAATATTGTTGCAGCAGAATCTATGGCAGACGGTGCACAAAAAATTGTTTCACTAGTGGGCTAATAGAAAGCGGGGGAGAAAAATGAGCGTATTAGTTAATAAAGATACAAAAGTTATTGTTCAAGGTATTACAGGTTCTCAAGGTTTATTCCACACAAAACAAATGATTGAATACGGTACGAAAATTGTCGGTGGTGTAACGCCAGGTAAAGGTGGCACTGATATTGAAGGTGTACCAGTATTTGATACTGTAGAAGATGCAGTGAAAGCAACAGGCGCAAACGCTTCAGTTGTATACGTTCCACCCGCTTTTGCGGCTGATGCAATTATGGAAGCAGTTGATGCAGAAATCGATTTAGTAGTATGTATTACTGAAGGTATTCCTGTATTAGATATGGTAAATGTAAAGAGATATATGGCGGGTAAACATACACGTTTACTTGGACCAAACTGTCCTGGTGTTATTACGCCTGATGAATGTAAAATTGGTATTATGCCAGGGTACATTCATAAAAAAGGCCATGTAGGTATCGTATCTCGCTCTGGTACATTAACGTATGAGGCTGTACATCAGTTAACACAAGAAGGTATTGGCCAATCTACTGCTGTAGGTATCGGCGGGGACCCAGTTAACGGTACGGACTTTATAGATGCGTTAAAAGCATTTAATGAAGATGAAGAAACACATGCTGTAATTATGATTGGTGAAATTGGTGGTACAGCGGAAGAAGAGGCGGCTGAATGGGTGAAAGCTAATATGACAAAACCTGTTGTAGGCTTCATTGGTGGCCAAACAGCGCCTGCTGGCAAACGTATGGGCCATGCTGGTGCAATCATTTCTGGTGGTAAAGGAACTGCTGCTGAAAAGATTAAAACGATGGAAGCTTGTGGTATTAAAGTAGCGGAAACTCCAGCGGTTATGGGTGAAACACTAATCTCTGTCTTAAAAGAAAAAGGTCTATTTGAGACTTGTAAAAACTACTAATCTGTAAAAAGACACCTTCTTGCTTGAAGGTGTCTTTTTACGCAATTCTTGTTTACATAATAAAAATTATGGGTAAGGAGAATTAAGATGAAAAGAGAACGATTATTACATCTTCATTATTTTTTAGCAGATCATTGGAAGGCAATGGAAAGACTACTATATGTCGATCCTGAATTGAAGGGAATATACACTTTTAATACAAAACAAATGGAATACTACACTGGAATATCCTCGAAAAAATCTTTAGAATTAGTAAATTTTCTTCAAAGTTCAAATCTCCCGCAATATATATCTTATTTAGAGAAAAATCGAATCTTCTATATGACTATATGGGACGAAGATTATCCACAATTATTACGTGAAATACAGGATCCCCCATTTGTATTATATGGAAAAGGAGAGAAGTGTTTTCTCAGTAAAGCGAATAAATTAGCAGTTATTGGAACGAGAGAACCGATTTTATATGGACATGAGAGTTTAAAATTTATTTTACACCCATTATTAGAAAGGGAATGGCTTATTGTCAGTGGGTTTGCAAGAGGGATAGATACAATGTCTCATGAAATTACAGTAAGACGGCATTGCCCGACTATTGCAATACTAGGACATGGATTATCGTATATGTATCCAAAAGAGAATAGACATTTATATGAAACGTGGAATGAATATATATTGTTATTAACAGAGTACCCGCCGCACTATGCACCGAAAAAATGGTATTTTCCAAAAAGGAACCGGATTATTAGTGGTATAAGTAAGGGTGTTTTAGTTGTAGAAGCGAAATCAAGAAGTGGAACACTTATTACTGCGGACCTTGCTTTAGAGCAAAATAGAGAGGTATTTGCACTTCCTGGACCTATATTTATAGATAGTGCATCAGGAACGAATCATCTGATTCAACAAGGAGCAAAACTAGTAAGAAATGCAGAAGATATCTTGGAAGAAGTTTTAAATTAACTTTATATTTTTATGTTTTTATTAAACAATTATTGACAAATGGTAGATAGGCACTGTATGGTATATTCATTCTTGATTGACAAAAACAAGAGAAATCAATAAGATTGATGAAGACTTGAATCCACCTCTTAAGGAGGCACTAGCATGTCAGATTACCTCGTAATCGTGGAGTCGCCTTCTAAGGCGAAGACCATTGAGAAATATTTAGGGAAAAAATACAAAGTTGTCGCGTCTATGGGACACGTTCGCGATTTACCTAAAAGCCAAATGGGGATAGAAGTAAAGAACAACTTCACCCCGAAGTATATTACCATTCGTGGTAAAGGTCCCGTCTTAAAAGATTTAAAATCAGCGGCCAAAAAAGCAAAGAAAGTCTATCTCGCGGCCGATCCAGACCGTGAAGGGGAAGCGATTGCTTGGCATTTAGCCAATACGTTAAATGTGGACGTTGAATCAGATTGCCGAGTTGTGTTTAATGAGATTACAAAAGATGCAATAAAAGAATCATTTAAACATCCTCGTGCGATTAATATGGATTTAGTAGATGCACAGCAAGCAAGGCGTATACTAGATCGTCTTGTTGGTTACAATATTAGTCCTTTATTATGGAAGAAAGTAAAAAAAGGATTAAGTGCAGGACGCGTACAATCTGTAGCAGTTCGTTTAATTATCGAACGTGAAAAAGAAATTCAAATCTTTGAGCCTGAAGAATTCTGGACAATTAAGACAGAATTTGTGAAAGGGAAAGACACATTTGAAGCAAGTTTTTACGGTGTAGATGGTGAAAAAGTTCAATTAACGAATGAAACGCAAGTGAATGAAATAATTGAACAGATGAAAGATAATGCGTTTTCAGTTGAAAATGTAACGCGAAAAGAGCGAAAACGTAATCCTGCATTACCGTTTACAACATCTTCCTTGCAACAAGAGGCAGCTCGTAAGTTAAACATGCGAGCAAAGAAAACAATGATGCTCGCGCAGCAATTGTATGAAGGGATAGATCTTGGAAAGCAAGGGACTGTAGGTCTTATTACGTATATGAGAACTGACTCAACACGTATCTCAGAAACAGCTCAAACAGAGGCGCGTACTTACATTACTGAGGCGTTTGGTGCGGAATACATAGGGACAGAAAAGAAGAAAGAAACGAAAAAGTCGAACGCGCAAGATGCGCATGAGGCAATTCGTCCTACTTCGGTAATGAGAAGGCCAGAGGAACTAAAGAGTTTCTTAAGTCGTGATCAACTTCGGTTGTATAAACTGATTTGGGAGCGATTTGTTGCAAGTCAAATGGCGTCTGCTATAATGGATACTGTGACAGCTAGACTCATTAATAACAATGTTCAGTTCCGTGCAAGTGGATCGGTTGTAAAGTTTCCAGGATTTATGAAAGTGTATGTAGAGTCGAAAGATGACGGGGCTGAAGAAAAGGATAAAATGTTGCCACCTTTAGAAGTAGGGGAAACGGTATTTTCGAAGGATTTAGAACCGAAGCAACACTTTACACAACCTCCGCCGCGCTATACAGAGGCTCGTCTAGTAAGAACACTTGAAGAGCTTGGAATTGGAAGACCGTCGACTTACGTACCGACACTTGAAACGATTCAAAAACGTGGATACGTAGGTTTGGATAATAAACGCTTCGTTCCAACTGAACTTGGTGAAATAGTAATTGAACTTATTTTAGAGTTTTTCCCAGAAATTATTAACATTGAATTTACTGCTAACATGGAGCAAAGTCTTGATGAAGTAGAAGAAGGAAATGCGAATTGGGTAAAAATTGTTGATGATTTCTACGTAGGCTTTGAACCGCGTTTAGAAAAAGCGGAAAAAGAAATGCGTGAAGTGGAAATTAAAGATGAACCAGCTGGGGAAGACTGTGAATTGTGTGATCACCCAATGGTCTTTAAAATGGGTAAATACGGGAAATTTATGGCTTGTTCGAATTTCCCAGATTGTCGTAATACAAAACCGATTGTGAAAGAAATCGGTGTTACTTGTCCGAAGTGTGATAAAGGTCAAATTATTGAACGCCGTAGTAATAAAAAGAAACGTCTTTTCTATGGATGCGGTACGTATCCAGAGTGTGACTTTGTATCTTGGGATAAACCAATTGGTCGTAAATGTCCGAAGTGTGAAGGTATGCTTGTAGAGAAGAAGTTGAAAAAAGGCGTGCAAGTACAATGTATTTCGTGTGATTATGAAGAAGAACAACAAATGTGAGCGTAACTGCTCACATTTTTTTCGGGAAGAAAAGGAAAGGTGATAAATATGACAACACAAGTAGTAAACGTCATTGGCGCAGGTCTTGCAGGAAGTGAAGCAGCTTACCAAATTGCAAAACGTGGTGTCCAAGTGAAATTATATGAAATGAGACCAGTAAGGCAAACGCCAGCTCATCACACAGATAAATTTGCAGAGTTAGTATGCAGTAACTCGCTTCGCGCAAACACATTAACAAACGCTGTTGGTGTTATTAAAGAAGAAATGCGTTTAATGGACTCTGTTATTATTCGTGCAGCTGATGAGTGCTCTGTACCAGCAGGAGGAGCTTTAGCTGTAGATCGTCATGAATTTGCGGCAAAGGTAACAGAGTATGTGAAAAACCATCCGAACGTAACTGTGATGAATGAAGAAATTACTGAAATTCCAGAAGGGCCTACTGTTATCGCGACAGGTCCACTTACGTCTCCTGATCTTGCTGCACAATTAAAAGAATTAACAGGTGAAGATTATTTTTATTTCTATGATGCAGCAGCACCGATTGTTGAGAAAGATAGCATTGATATGAATAAAGTATATTTAAAGTCTCGTTACGATAAAGGGGAAGCTGCATATTTAAACTGCCCAATGACGGAAGAGGAATTTGACCGTTTTTACGAGGCATTAATTGCTGCTGAAACAGTACCTTTAAAAGAATTTGAAAAAGAAATTTTCTTTGAAGGTTGTATGCCGGTAGAAGTTATGGCAAGTAGAGGAAGACAGACGCTAGTATTTGGACCGATGAAACCTGTTGGATTAGAAGATCCGAAAACAGGAAAAACGCCATATGCTGTTGTTCAGTTACGTCAAGATGATGCAGCAGGAACATTATACAATATCGTAGGTTTCCAAACGCATTTAAAGTGGGGACCACAAAAAGAAGTGTTACAGTTGATTCCAGGACTGGAAAATGCAGAGATTGTACGTTATGGTGTAATGCATCGTAATACGTTTATTAATTCACCTAACTTGCTTCGTCCAACATATCAATATAAACAACGTGATGATTTATTCTTCGCTGGCCAAATGACTGGAGTAGAGGGATATGTTGAATCGGCGGCATCAGGGTTACTAGCGGGTATTAACGCTGCTCGACTTGTGAAAGGTGAAGAACCGGTTGTATTACCGCCTGTAACTGCAATGGGAAGTATGGCGAATTATATTACTGCGACAAACGCGAAAAACTTCCAGCCGATGAATGCAAACTTCGGTTTGTTTGCACCGTTAGAGAAGAAAATTAAGAGGAAAGCAGAACGAAATGAAGCATATGCAACACGCGCTTTAGAAACAATTCAAAATTTTGTAAATATTTAGTTAAATTTCTTGCAAAGGCTACTAAGTTGTGATACGATTTAGTAGCCTTTATTGAGGTGAATTGTGTGAATGTGAAGAAATTGTTACAATTATTCGTTGGATATTTACAAATTGAAAGAAATTATTCAAAATATACAATTGCAAGTTATCAAAATGATTTAGAACATTTTGTGCAATTTATGGAGCGAGAAGGCATATCCTCTTTTTTAGATGTTACATACGCGGATGTTCGTTTGTACTTAACGACGTTGCACGATGAAAAGTTAGCCCGTAAATCTGTCGCAAGAAAAGTATCAAGCTTACGAAGTTTATATCGTTTTTTGATGCGTGAAGGTTATCGGAAAGATAATCCGTTTGCACTTGCGTCACTCCCCAAAAAAGAATTGTCAATCCCAAAGTTTTTATATGCTGAAGAATTAGAGGAATTATTTGAAGTTGCTGATACGGAAACACCGCTAGGTCAAAGGAATCAAGCTTTATTAGAGTTGATGTATGCGACTGGGATCCGTGTGAGTGAATGTGTCAATTTACAACTTACCGATATTGACTTCGCGGTGGGAACAATTTTAGTAATGGGAAAAGGAAAAAAACAAAGGTATATTCCGTTCGGAAGCTATGCGCAAGATGCTTTAATTACTTATATAGAGAACGGGAGAAAACAGTTGGCTCACAAAACTGAAGAACACTCTCATATGGTATTTTTAAATGCGAAAGGCACGCCGCTAACAAGTCGAGGGGTACGCTATGTATTAAACGAACTCATTAAGAAGGCTTCACTGACAATGCGGATAAGTCCCCATATGTTAAGGCATACATTTGCTACACATATGTTAGATGAAGGGGCAGATTTACGTACTGTACAGGAGCTACTCGGTCATGAGAATTTGTCGACGACACAAATTTATACGCATGTCTCTAAAGAAAGATTGCGTTCGGTCTACATGAAGCATCACCCGCGGGCATAAATTGCTTTTAAAGCTATAAAAACATATAAAGGAGTTTTTTCTATGGGAAATTTCCACGCTACAACGATATTTGCAGTTCATCATAATGGAGAATGTGCAATGGCTGGAGATGGTCAGGTGACAATGGGAAATGCAGTTGTAATGAAACATACTGCTCGTAAAGTCCGTAAACTTTTCCAAGGGAAAGTTTTAGCTGGCTTTGCAGGTTCCGTTGCTGACGCGTTTACTCTTTTTGAAATGTTTGAAGGGAAATTAGAAGAGTACAATGGGAACTTGCAGCGTGCTGCAGTTGAGATGGCAAAACAATGGCGTGGCGACAAAATGTTACGTCAGCTAGAAGCGATGCTCATTGTCATGGATAAAACAACTATGCTTCTTGTTTCAGGTACAGGAGAAGTGATTGAACCAGATGATGGGATTTTAGCGATTGGATCTGGTGGGAATTATGCGCTTTCTGCAGGTCGTGCTTTAAAGCAATATGCAAGTGAACATTTAACAGCGAAGCAAATTGCGAAAGCAAGTTTAGACATTGCTGGCGATATTTGTGTTTATACAAACCACAATATAATTGTGGAAGAATTGTAGAATCGTAAGGGAGGCATTTTATATGCATTTACATTTTACTCCGCGTCAAATTGTGGAAAAATTAGATCAATACATTATCGGTCAAAAAGATGCGAAGAAAGCGGTTGCTGTAGCTTTAAGAAATCGATATCGTCGAAGTAAATTAGCTGAAAATCTACGTGATGAAATTGCGCCTAAAAATATTTTAATGATTGGACCGACAGGTGTTGGTAAAACAGAGGTAGCACGACGAATGGCGAAACTCGTTGGAGCACCTTTTATTAAGGTTGAAGCTACCAAATTTACAGAAGTTGGATATGTAGGTAGAGATGTAGAATCGATGGTACGTGATCTTGTGGAAACGTCAGTTCGTATCGTGAAAGAAGAAATGGTAATTAAAGTACAAGACAAAGCAGAAGAACAAGCGAACCAACGTCTTGTTGAAATTTTAGTGCCGAGTCCGGAGAAACAATCTGGATTTAAAAACCCATTAGAAATGCTATTTGGCGGTGCTCAAAATTCGAATCAAACATCTGATGCACAGGAAGATGGTGAAATCGAAAAGAAACGTCAAGATGTGGAAAGAAAGCTTGCTGCAGGACTTCTTGAAGATGAAATTGTATCGATTGAAGTGACTGAGCAACAGTCTTCCATGTTCGATATGTTACAAGGAACTGGTATGGAACAAATGGGAATGAATTTCCAGGATGCATTAGGAAGTTTTATGCCGAAAAAAACAAAAAAACGTAAACTTTCTGTGAAAGAAGCAAGAAAACTCTTGACAAATGAGGAAGCACAGCGCTTAATTGATATGGATGAAGTTACACAAGAGGCTGTTTATCGTGCTGAACAGCTCGGGATTATTTTTATCGATGAAATTGACAAAATTGCTGGTAAGCAGTCGAATAGCGTAGATGTATCACGTGAAGGTGTGCAACGTGACATTTTACCAATTGTAGAAGGATCGAATGTTGCGACAAAATACGGATCAGTAAAAACGGATTATATTTTATTCGTTGCAGCTGGAGCGTTTCATATGTCTAAACCGTCGGATTTAATTCCGGAACTGCAAGGGAGATTTCCGATTCGAGTAGAATTAACAAAATTATCGACAGATGATTTTGTTAAAATATTAATCGAGCCTGACAATGCGTTAATTAAACAATATATGGCTTTATTAGCGACTGAAGGTATAGAAATTGAATTTTCAGACGAAGCTATTCGTAAGATTGCTGAGATTGCTTATCAAGTTAATCAGGATACAGATAATATTGGAGCAAGAAGACTTCATACGATTATGGAGAAACTCCTTGAAGATTTATCGTTTGAAGCATCTGAAATTACGTTAGAGAAAATAACGATAACACCTCAATACGTTGAGGAGAAATTAGCAACGATTGCTAAAAATAAAGATGTGAGCCAGTTTATTTTGTAATAGTGTCATCAGGTGACTCGCCCTAGTTTCCAAGTGATGAAAAAATATGTAAGTAACATGTAGGAGGAACTTTTGAAATGGAATTATTAGCAAAAACAAGAAAATTAAATGCGTTATTACAGAGCGCAGCAGGAAAGCCTGTAAACTTTAGAGAAATGTCTGACACAATGTGTGAAGTAATTGAAGCGAACGTATTCGTAGTAAGTCGTCGTGGTAAATTACTAGGTTATGCAATTCACCAACAAATTGAGAATGAGCGTATGAAACAAATGCTTGCAGAGCGTCAATTCCCGGAAGAGTACACGCAAAGCTTATTCAACATTACAGAAACATCTTCAAACTTAGATGTAAACAGTGCTTACACAGCATTCCCAGTAGAAAATAGAGAATTATTCGGTCAAGGTTTAACTACAATCGTACCAATCGTTGGTGGTGGTGAGCGTCTAGGCACATTAGTGTTAGCTCGTCTTGGTCAAGAGTTCTTAGACGATGATTTAATCCTTGCTGAATACAGTTCAACTGTAGTAGGTATGGAAATCTTACGTGAAAAAGCAGAAGAAATCGAAGAGGAAGCACGTAGTAAAGCTGTTGTTCAAATGGCGATTAGCTCATTATCTTACAGTGAGTTAGAAGCAATCGAGCATATCTTCGAAGAATTAAATGGAACAGAAGGTTTACTTGTTGCAAGTAAAATTGCTGATCGCGTAGGAATTACTCGCTCTGTAATCGTAAATGCACTACGTAAATTAGAAAGTGCTGGTGTTATTGAGTCTCGCTCTTTAGGTATGAAAGGAACATACATTAAAGTGCTAAACGACAAGTTTCTACAGGAACTTGCTAAATTAAAAACAAACTAATTTATAAAACTCTCCTCGTTTTTTGAGGAGAGTTTTTTGTGTATAAAAGATTAATGGTGTCTGTAAAAAGCGTCATAATCGTGTTCTTTGGAAAAGCTATGAGTTGAATTTCACTTTTTTGCTTAAAAGAAATGCAGGTTGGTAATACTAGAATTCGAGTGTGAACAAAGAAAGTTTTACATTGTTCGCATTTTCGACTTGATTGTAATATTTCAGTATGATATAGTAAGCAGTGGTGTCAGTACAAAGTACACACGTTTGCTGATTTAAGTGTTGGTGCTACGTTTGTAGTTTCGCTTAGAGATGAAGTAAACGGAGGATATCAAAAACCATTTAGGAGGAACTATATTATGTCAGTAATTTCTATGAAGCAATTGCTTGAAGCTGGTGTTCATTTCGGACATCAAACTCGTCGTTGGAACCCAAAAATGAAGCGTTACATTTTCACAGAGCGTAACGGTATCTACATCATCGACTTACAAAAAACTGTGAAAAAAGTTGAGGAAGCTTACAGAACGATGCGCGACATCGCTGCTGAAGGTGGAGACATTTTATTCGTAGGTACTAAAAAACAAGCACAAGAAGCTATTAAAGAAGAAGCAACTCGTGCTGGTATGTACTTCGTTAACCAACGTTGGTTAGGTGGAACTTTAACAAACTTCCAAACAATCCAAAAGCGTATCAAGCGTCTTAAAGACATCGAAAGAATGCAAGAAGATGGTACTTTCGAAGTACTTCCTAAGAAAGAAGTTGTTCAACTTAAAAAAGAGTTAGAGCGTCTTGAGAAATTCTTAGGCGGTATTAAAGATATGAAAGGTCTTCCAAGTGCATTATTCATAGTAGACCCTCGTAAAGAGCGTATTGCAGTTGCTGAAGCACGCAAATTACACATTCCAATCATCGGTATCGTTGATACAAACTGTGATCCAGACGAAATCGATCACGTTATCCCAGCAAACGATGATGCAATTCGTGCTGTAAAACTTCTTACATCTAAAATGGCAGACGCGATCCTTGAAGCAAAACAAGGTGAAGAAACTGTTACTGCGTAACAAATTTGGAAAGGTGATAAGGGGTTCGGCCTTTTATCACCTTTTTTAAGGTATAAACACCTTTATAAAAGGTATAAATACATATTTTAGGAGGATGAAAAATATGGCAATCACTGCACAAATGGTAAAAGAACTTCGTGAAAAAACAGGCGCAGGTATGATGGACTGCAAAAAAGCTTTAACTGAGACTAATGGCGACATGGAGAAAGCAATTGACTTCTTACGTGAAAAAGGTATTGCAAAAGCTGCTAAAAAAGCAGACCGCATCGCTGCTGAAGGCTTAACTTTCATCGAAACAAACGGTAACGAAGGTTTAATCTTAGAATTAAACTCTGAAACTGATTTCGTTGCGAAAAACGAAGGTTTCCAAGCATTAATTAAAGAATTAGCTGCACACTTATTAACTAACAAACCAGCTAACATTGAAGAAGCTATGGCTCAAACAATCGAAGGCGGCAAAACAGTAGAAGAGCACATCAACGAAGCAATCGCTAAAATTGGTGAAAAACTTACACTTCGTCGTTTCGAAATCGTATCAAAAACTGATGCTGATGCATTCGGCGCTTACCTACACATGGGTGGACGTATTGGTGTATTAACAGTTCTTGAAGGTTCTACTGACGAAGCTGCTGCTAAAGATGTAGCAATGCACATCGCAGCAGTTAACCCTAAATACATCGACCGCGATGCTGTAACAGCTGAAGAAGTTGAGCATGAGCGTCAAGTATTGACACAACAAGCTTTAAACGAAGGCAAGCCTGAAAAAATCGTTGCAAAAATGGTTGAAGGCCGTCTAGGCAAATTCTTCGAAGAAATTTGCTTACTTGACCAAGCATTCGTTAAAAACCCTGATATGAAAGTTCGTCAGTTCGTTGAGTCTAAAGGCGGAACATTAAAAGGATTCGTTCGCTACGCTGTTGGTGAAGGTATCGAAAAACGCGAAGACAACTTTGCTGAAGAAGTAATGAACCAAGTAAAAGGTAGCAACTAATAAAGATTAGGGAACACATTGTGTTCCCTTTTTTAAAATAAAGATGTAAGCAATTGGAGGTTCATTATGAGTAAACCGAAATATAATCGTGTCGTATTAAAGCTAAGCGGAGAAGCGTTAGCTGGCGAACAAGGATTTGGAATTAACCCGTCTGTTATTAAATCAGTTGCGGAACAAGTGAAAGAAATTGCAGAACTTGATGTAGAGGTTGCTGTTGTTGTTGGTGGCGGAAACATTTGGCGTGGAAAAATCGGAAGTGAAATGGGAATGGACCGTGCTGGAGCAGATTACATGGGTATGTTAGCAACAGTTATGAACTCATTAGCTCTTCAAGATAGCCTAGAGAACATTGGAATTCAAACTCGTGTTCAAACTTCAATCGAAATGCGTCAAGTAGCAGAGCCTTACATTCGTCGTAAAGCAATTCGTCATCTAGAGAAAAAACGTGTTGTGATCTTTGCAGCAGGTACAGGTAACCCATATTTCTCTACAGATACAACGGCAGCACTACGTGCAGCGGAAATCGAAGCAGACGTTATCTTAATGGCGAAAAACAATGTAGATGGCGTATATAATGCAGATCCATCTCTTGACCCAACAGCTACGAAATACGAAACACTTACTTACTTAGATGTATTAAAAGAAGGTTTAGGTGTAATGGATTCAACAGCTTCTTCTTTATGTATGGACAATGATATTCCATTAATTGTATTCTCGGTTATGGAAAAAGGTAACATTAAACGTGCCGTTTTAGGCGAAAATATCGGAACAGTTGTAAGGGGGAAATAAATATGGGACAACAAGTATTGAAGTCTTCAAATGAAAAAATGGAAAAAGCAGTTGCTGCTTACTCTCGTGAATTGGCAACAGTTCGCGCAGGTCGTGCAAGCTCATCTGTATTAGATAAGGTACAAGTTGATTACTATGGTGCACCAACACCTGTTGTGCAATTAGCGAACATTACAGTTCCAGAAGCACGTTTACTTGTAATTCAACCTTATGATAAAACTTCTATCGGTGATATTGAAAAAGCAATCTTAAAAGCAGATTTAGGCTTAAATCCTTCTAATGATGGAACTGTAATTCGTATTGCATTCCCTGCATTAACAGAAGAGCGTCGTCGCGATCTTGTAAAAGTTGTGAAAAAATATGCTGAAGAAGCAAAAGTTGCTGTTCGTAACGTACGTCGTGACAGTAACGATGATCTTAAGAAGCTTGAAAAAGCTGGCGATATTACAGAAGATGATTTAAGAGGATATACTGAAGATATCCAAAAAGAAACAGATAAATATATTGCAAAAGTTGACGAAATCGCAAAAAACAAAGAAAAAGAAATCATGGAAGTGTAATAGCGATACCTTCGCAAATATGACCCTCTTCTTAAGGGGGTCTTTTTACACTTTTAGGCATACGTCTGCTTGCTGGAGGGTATGAATGATGTTTAAAAACTTTCCTTTTTTTAAAAGTAAAAAGGTCGCATCGTTTGATCATCTCGTTGAAAAAGTGAAAAAAGGATACATCCCAGAACATATTGCCATCATTATGGATGGTAATGGAAGATGGGCAAAGAGGAGAGCGATGCCTCGTATTGCGGGACATCATGAAGGCATGCAAGTTGTAAAGAAAATCACAAAATTTGCAAGCAAACTTAATGTGAAAGTGTTAACTCTTTATGCTTTTTCAACTGAGAACTGGAAAAGACCGAAAAAGGAAGTTGACTATTTAATGAGACTTCCAGAAGAATTTCTAGGTACATTTTTACCAGAATTGATTGAAGAGAACGTACAAGTCCGAGTGATAGGACAACAAGATCGTCTTCCTACGCATACACGCAGAGCGATGGAAAAGGCCATGGAAGATACGAAAGAGAATACGGGATTAATTCTTAATTTCGCGTTAAACTATGGAAGTCGAGATGAGATCGTTTCTGCTGTGCAACATATGGTGAAAGATAGTGAGGAAGGAAAAATTCGTGTTGAAGATGTAAGTGAAGAAATGCTTTCTTCCTACTTAATGACGAGTTCTTTACCTGATCCAGAGTTGTTAATCCGTACGAGCGGAGAGCTACGTATTAGTAATTTCATGTTATGGCAAATTGCGTATTCGGAGTTTTGGTTTACAGATGTGTATTGGCCAGATTTTACCGAGGAACATTTGCTAAATGCGATTACAGACTTTCAACATAGAGGGCGCAGATTCGGAGGCGTGTAGAAAGAGAGGGTTTGGTAGTGAAACAGAGAATTATTACTGGAGTGGTTGCTGCCGCGCTATTCATTCCCATCGTAATTTACGGTGGCGTGCCTTTTACGGTTTTAGTGTATGCACTTGCTTCTATAGGTTTATATGAATTAATTCGTATGAATAAGCTTACGCTTATTTCAATACCAACAGTTTTAGCTGCAGTATTATTATGGGTTATTTTAATTCCAAGTAGTGCATCAGAACTGTTTACTTGGATTGGATTAGGTAAATTAGAAATCACATTTGTGATTGTTTTATTACTTTTATCATATACAGTCCTTTCTAAGAATACATTTACTTTTGACCATGCTTCCTTTTTACTAATGGCAACAACATATGTTGCAATGGGATTCTTATATTTGAATGAAACGAGAATTTTAGGAATTAAATATGTGTTTTGCGCATTATTTGTTATATGGGCTACCGATTCAGGCGCATATTTCGTAGGGAAAGCATTAGGAAAAAGAAAATTATGGCCAGAAATTAGTCCGAATAAAACGATTGAAGGTTCATTAGGCGGCATCGTTTGTGGGATTGTTGTGGCACTTGTTTACAATATGTTCTTCCCAGTTGAGGCTAATGTAGGGATTTTAATTGTGTTGACAATTATCATTTCTATTTTTGGACAAATTGGTGATTTAGTACAATCTGCATTTAAACGTCATTATGGCGTAAAAGATTCAGGTACAATTTTACCTGGACATGGTGGTATATTAGATCGAACAGATAGTTGGTTATTTGTTTTACCAATTCTCTACTTCTTATTACAATACAATTAATAAATGAACGAGGGGTTGGAGTCATGAAAAACATTAGTTTATTAGGTGCAAGCGGATCAATTGGTACACAAACTTTAGATGTATTACGCTCGCACCCAGACCAATTCCGTCTCGTTGCTTTTTCTGTAGGGAAAAATATTGACTACGCAGTAAAGGTAATTCAAGAATTTTCTCCGCAAATTGTCTCTGTGCAAAGAGAGGAAGATGTTTTAAAATTACAAGCTGTCTCTGGTAATACAAAAATTGTATATGGTAGTGAAGGGCTTTTAGAAGTAGCATTACATCCAGATGCAGAGATTGTAGTAAATGCTGTTGTAGGTAGCGTAGGGTTGTTACCAACACTTCGTGCAATTGAGGCGAAAAAAACAATCGGAATTGCAAACAAAGAAACGTTAGTAACCGCAGGGCATCTTGTAATGGAAGCAGCACGAAAACATAATGTTTCGTTACTTCCAGTAGACAGTGAACATTCAGCTATTTTTCAATGCTTGAATGGTGAAAATGAAAAAAGAATTTCTCGACTAATTATTACGGCTTCTGGTGGAAGTTTCCGTGATAAGACGAGAGATGAATTGCATCATGTGACCGTAGAAGATGCGCTTCGACATCCAAACTGGTCAATGGGTTCGAAAATTACAATTGATTCTGCTACAATGATGAATAAGGGGCTAGAAGTAATTGAAGCACATTGGCTTTTTGGTATCCCTTATGAGCAAATCGATGTTGTTTTACATAAAGAAAGTATTATTCATTCTATGGTTGAATTTGAAGATCGTAGTGTGATGGCACAGCTTGGCTCACCTGATATGCGAGTACCAATTCAATACGCACTTACATATCCTGATCGATTACCTCTTTCAGACACAAAGCAGTTAAATTTATGGGAAATGGGAACATTGCATTTTGAGAAAATGAACCAAGAACGTTTCCGTTGTTTGCGTTTTGCGTATGAAGCTGGAAAAACAGGTGGAAGTATGCCAGCTGTAATGAATGCAGCGAATGAAGTAGCTGTTGAAGCGTTTTTACAAAAGAGAATTGGTTTCTTAACAGTGGAAGACCTCATTGAAAAAGCAATGAACCATCACAATGTCATTGCACGTCCGAGCTTAGAGGAAATTCTGGAAATTGATGCAACCACAAGACGGTTTGTGATGGAACAAATTTAGCAAAGGTGGTATGGAATTGAATACAGCGATTGCCTTTATATTAATTTTCGGTGCACTCGTATTTTTCCATGAGCTAGGGCATCTATATTTCGCAAAAAGAGCAGGTATTTTATGCCGTGAGTTTGCGATTGGTTTTGGTCCGAAAATATTCTCATTTGAAAAGAATGAAACGGTGTATACGATTCGATTACTGCCCCTTGGTGGCTATGTAAGAATGGCTGGCGAGGATGCAGACACAGTTGAGTTAAAGCCTGGAAAAAAGGTTGGCCTTGTATTAAATGAAAAAGACGAAGTTGCGAAATTAGTTTTTGATGGATATGAAAAGTATCCAAATGTTCGTGTCATTGAAGTCGAACAAGCTGATTTAGAGCATAATTTAACAATTTCGGGCTATGAAGAGTACGAGGAAGAGCTTCAAACATTCCGAGTGAATGAAAAGGCTCGTATTATTACTGCTGGTGAAGAAATACAAATTGCTCCGTATAATAGGCAATTCGGCTCCAAGAAATTGGGTCAACGTGCCTTAACAATCTTTGCAGGTCCTGCAATGAACTTCATTTTAGCATTTGTTATTTTTGTGATTCTTGGATTTGTACAAGGTGTTCCTGTTGACAAGCCAATGGTCGGAAAAGTAATGGAGAATAGTGCAGCCGAGCAAGCCGGATTAAAAGAAAATGATACAATTCAAGCAATCGATGGGAAAAACACAAGTACATGGAAAGATGTTGTTACCATTGTACGTGAAAACCCAAATAAAGAAATTACGTTACAAGTAAAGCGTGATAATGAACAGTTTAATGTAAAAGTAACGCCAACACTCGATAAAGAAGGAAAAGACGAAGTAGGTAGAATTGGTGTTTACTCTCCAGTAGAGAAAACAGTAATGGGTTCTATTAAATCAGGCTTTGAACAAACATACCAATGGACAAAACTAATTTTTGATTCACTTGTGAAATTAGTAACTGGTCAATTCTCTATTAATGAGTTGTCAGGTCCAGTAGGAATTTATAATCTAACAGATCAAGTCGTAGATTATGGATTTACGCGTGTATTAAGTTTAGCAGCAGTTTTAAGTATTAACCTTGGTTTATTTAATTTACTACCAGTCCCTGCTTTAGACGGTGGACGTTTGTTCTTCTTCTTAATTGAAGCGTTACGAGGGAAACCAATTGACCGCCAAAAAGAAGGAATGGTTCACTTTATTGGTTTTGCATTATTAATGTTACTTATGTTAGTTGTAACTTGGAATGACATTCGTAAGTTTTTCTTGTAAAATAAAGTGAAACTTATAATGAAATAGAGCTCGTAGAATAAAATCCCTCACCTAACTCGAGGTGAGGGGTTTTACTGCGTGTAAGAGTAAAATGAAGAGGTGCGAATAAATGAAACAAAGTATGGTATTCAGTCCTACATTACGTGAAGTTCCAGCTGATGCGGAGATTAAGAGTCATCAGTTATTACTTCGTGCAGGTTTTATGCGTCAAAATGCTTCTGGTATTTATAGTTTTCTACCATTTGGATTAAAAGTACTACACAAAGTAGAACGTATCGTTCGAGAAGAAATGGAGCGCGCAGGAGCTGTAGAATTATTAATGCCAGCGATGCAAGCTGCAGAATTATGGCAAGAATCAGGCCGTTGGTATTCTTACGGATCTGAATTAATGCGTATGAAAGATCGTAACGCTCGTGAATTCGCATTAGGAGCGACACATGAAGAAGTAATTACGGATCTTGTACGTGATGAAGTGAAATCATATAAAAAATTACCGTTAACATTGTACCAAATTCAAACGAAATTCCGTGATGAACAAAGACCTCGTTTCGGTTTATTACGTGGAAGAGAGTTTCTAATGAAAGATGCATACTCTTTCCATGCTACACAAGAGAGTTTAGATGAAGTATACGATCGCTTATACAAAGCATACTCTAACATTTTTGCTCGTTGTGGCTTGAATTTCCGTGCAGTTATTGCTGACTCTGGAGCAATGGGCGGAAAAGATACGCATGAATTTATGGTATTATCTGAAGTCGGTGAAGATACAATTGCATACTCTGATACATCTAATTATGCAGCAAACATCGAAATGGCTCCTGTGGTAGCTACAGCTACGTATACGAAGAGTGATGAAGCAGAAAAGGCACTTGAAAAAGTAGCAACACCAGATCAAAAAGCAATTGAAGAAGTATCTGCATTCTTAAACATTGAAGCTGACAAGTGCATTAAGTCTATGGTATTTAAAGTAGATGAGAAATTAGTAGTTGTACTTGTTCGTGGTGATCATGAAGTAAACGATGTAAAAGTGAAAAATGTATACGGTGCTTCAGTTGTTGAGCTTGCTTCTCATGAAGAAGTGAAAGAGTTATTCAACTGTGAAGTTGGTTCTTTAGGACCGATTGGTGTAACAGGTAATATCGAAATTATCGCAGACCATGCTGTAGCATCAATTGTTAACGGATGTTCAGGAGCGAACGAAGAAGGATTCCATTATGTAAATGTAAATCCAGAACGTGACTTTAAAGTAAGTCAATATACAGATTTACGCTTCATTCAAGAAGGAGACCAGTCTCCAGATGGAAATGGAACAATTCTTTTCGCACGCGGAATTGAAGTTGGCCATGTATTCAAATTAGGAACTCGTTATAGTGAAGCAATGAACGCAACATTCCTAGATGAAAACGGAAAAACACAACCACTTATTATGGGTTGTTACGGTATCGGTGTATCTCGTACAGTGGCAGCAATCGCAGAGCAGTTTAATGATGAGAACGGTTTAGTTTGGCCAAAAGCTGTTGCACCGTTCCATGTGCATGTAATTCCAGTAAATATGAAATCTGATGCGCAACGTGAAATGGGTGAAAACATCTACAACTCATTACAAGAGCAAGGGTACGAAGTATTACTAGATGATCGTGCAGAACGTGCAGGTGTTAAATTTGCAGATGCAGATTTATTCGGCCTTCCAGTTCGCGTGACAGTTGGTAAAAAAGCAGACGAAGGTATTGTAGAAGTGAAAGTACGTGCTACAGGCGAGTCTGAAGAAGTGAAAGTAGAAGAACTTCAAACATATATTGCAAATATTTTAAAATAAGAAGAGGTACCTCGTAATGAGGTACCTTCTCTTTCTTTGTAAACGTATTTTGTAAAAGAAGAAGGGAGAAATCTTTCTTTGTAGTACGTTTCAATTTATAATAGCAAATGGAAGGAGAGTGCTTATGTCTTTAACAAATGAACAACAAGAGCGATTTCAAATTTTGCTCCAGCAGTTGCAAATACCAGACGACCTTATAAATCAATATTTACAAGGTGGTGGCATTGAAAGGCTCGTTATTGATAAAACGAATAAAAGTTGGCATTTTGATTTACAAGTGCCACGAATTTTGCCTACAGAATTATATGAATTGCTAGAAACAAAGCTTAAGCAATCATTTTCTCATATTGCAAGAACAACATTTGCATTAGAAACAGAGAATAAACAATTTACAGAAGAAGAAGTGAGGGCGTATTGGCCACTTTGTACGGAACGAATTACATTTTCACCTATGTTTGCTTACTTAAAAAAGCAGCTTCCGCAGGTGAATGGAGTGAAGTTGCTAATAAATGTGAATAATGAACTGGAATCTACTGCTTTAAAGAAAAACGTTGCGAAACCAGTAGGGGATCAATACGAAACTTTTGGATTCCCGCGTTTTCATTTAGACACACATATACAGCAAAATACAGAAGAAATGCAAAAGTTTCGTGAGCAAACGCAGCAAGAAGATCGTGAACGTGTTATACAAGCTATGGAAGAAATGGCAAAGAAGCAAGCTGAAGAAAGTAGCGTTGTGCATGAAGGACCGGTTGTACTCGGATATCTTATTAAGCCGGATGAAGAGATTACACCGATGCGAGAAATTCAAGATGAAGAAAGAAGAAAAACAGTTCAAGGGTATGTCTTCCATGTAGAAACGAAAGAGCTACGTAGTGGCCGTACGTTATTAACTTTAAAAATAACAGACTATACGGATTCAATTATGATCAAAATGTTCTCGCGTGACAAAGAAGATATTCCAATGCTGCAATCCTTGAAAAAAGGAATGTGGGTGAAAGCGCGTGGTTCTGTTCAAAATGATACATTCGTTCGAGATTTAGTAATGATTGCAAATGATATAAATGAAATAACAGGACCGTCTCGTAAAGATAAAGCGCCAGAAGGTGAAAAACGTGTAGAGCTGCATCTTCACACACCGATGAGCCAAATGGACGCGGTTACTCCTGTTTCTAGACTTGTTGCCCAAGCAGGTAAATGGGGACATGAGGCAATCGCTGTTACAGACCATGCTGTTGCGCAGTCTTTCCCAGAGGCATATTCTGCGGGTAAAAAGGCTGGGGTTAAAGTTATATATGGTGTAGAGGCGAATTTAGTTAATGATGGTGTACCGATTGCATATAACGAAGCGCATCGTTTACTTGCAGAGGAAACTTATGTTGTTTTCGACGTTGAGACGACAGGTTTATCAGCTGTATATGATACTGTTATCGAGTTAGCGGCTGTAAAAGTAAAAGGTGGCGAAATTATTGACCGCTTTGAATCTTTCGCAAATCCACATCAACCATTATCTGCGACGATTATTGAATTAACAGGTATTACAGATGATATGTTAACGGATGCACCAGAAGTGGACGAAGTGTTTAAAAGGTTTGAAGAATGGATGGGCGACCATACACTTGTTGCTCATAACGCAAGTTTTGATATGGGCTTTATTAACGTAGGTTTTAAAAAGGCTGGACTAGAAAAAACGAATAATCCTGTTATTGATACGTTAGAACTTGCAAGATTCTTATTCCCGGAAATGAAAAACCATCGATTAAATACGATGTGTAAAAAGCTTGATATTGAATTAACGCAACATCACCGTGCGATTTATGATACAGAAGCAACGGGATACTTACTTGTGAAAATGTTAAAAGATGTGATTGAAAAGGGATTTGAATATCACGATCAATTAAATGATAGCATGGGGCAAGGGGATGCGTATAAGCGTGGACGTCCAAGCCATATGACGTTACTTGCGACATCAGATGTAGGGTTGAAAAATTTATATAAACTTGTTTCCTATTCTCACCTAAATTACTTTTACCGTGTACCACGAGTACCAAGGTCACTATTAAAAAAATATCGTGAAGGAATTTTAGTAGGAACGGCTTGTGATAAAGGTGAAGTGTTTGAGGCGATGATGCAAAAAGCTCCTGAAGAGGTAGAAGAAATTGCGCAGTTCTATGATTACATTGAAGTAATGCCTCCAGAGGTGTTACGTCATTTAGTAGAGCGTGAACTTGTTCGAGATGAGGGACAATTAAAAACAATTATTTCTAACTTAGTAAAACTAGGTGAGACGTTAGATAAACCAGTTGTTGCTACAGGAAACGTGCATTATATAGATCCAGAGGATGCAATGTATCGTAAGATTTTAGTCAGTTCGCAGGGCGGAGCCAATCCGTTAAACCGACATTCATTACCACCTGTACATTTCCGTACAACGGATGAAATGTTAGAGTGTTTTTCATTCTTAGGTGAAGACGTAGCGAAAGAAATTGTTGTAACGAATACACAAAAGATTGCATCATTAATTGGTGATGTTCATCCAGTGAAAGATGATCTATATACACCGAAAATTGAAGGTGCAGATGATGAGACGCGTGATATGAGTTATAAAATGGCGCGTAGCATTTATGGTGAAGAGTTACCTGAAATTGTAGAAGCGCGTTTAGAAAAAGAATTAAAAAGTATTATTGGGCATGGATTTGCCGTAATTTATTTAATTTCACATAAGCTTGTGAAAAAATCGTTAGTAGACGGATATTTAGTAGGTTCGCGTGGATCGGTAGGTTCATCATTCGTTGCAACGATGATGGAAATTACAGAAGTAAACCCATTACCACCACACTATGTATGTCCGAAGTGTAAGCAATCAGAATTCTTTAATGATGGTTCTGTAGGTTCTGGTTTTGACTTGCCGGATAAAGAATGTCCTGCATGTAATGTTCCATACGTGAAAGATGGACATGATATTCCGTTCGAAACGTTCCTTGGATTTAAAGGAGATAAGGTACCCGATATCGATCTGAACTTCTCCGGGGAATACCAACCACGTGCCCATAACTATACGAAAGTACTGTTCGGTGAAGATTATGTATACCGTGCGGGTACAATAGGTACAGTTGCGGAAAAAACGGCTTATGGATATGTAAAAGGTTATGCAAATGATCATAATTTAACGATTCGAAATGCAGAGATTGACCGCTTAGTAGCAGGATGTACGGGCGTAAAACGTACAACCGGACAGCATCCAGGTGGTATTATCGTTGTGCCAGATTACATGGATATCTTTGATTTCTCACCAATTCAGTTTCCGGCAGATTCAATAGGGGCTGAGTGGAGAACGACACACTTTGATTTCCACTCCATTCATGATAATTTATTGAAACTTGATATACTAGGACACGATGATCCTACTGTTATTCGTATGTTACAAGATTTAAGTGGTATTGATCCGAAAACAATCCCAACAGACGATCCGGAAGTAATGAAAATTTTCTCAGGCCCGGAATCGTTAGGGGTAACGGAAGAACAAATTAACTGTAAAACAGGTACACTTGGTATACCAGAGTTTGGTACGAAATTCGTAAGGCAGATGTTAGAAGAGACGAAACCTACGACATTCTCTGAGTTAGTCCAAATCTCTGGACTATCACATGGTACAGACGTATGGCTTGGTAATGCAAACGAGTTAATTTATAACGGTACATGTACGCTGAGTGAAGTTATCGGTTGTCGTGATGACATCATGGTATATTTAATCTATCAAGGTTTAGACCCATCATTAGCCTTCAAAATCATGGAGTCAGTTCGTAAAGGTAAAGGTGTACCGGAAGAATGGGAAGATGCCATGAAAAGTAATAATGTACCAGGTTGGTATATTGATTCATGTAAGAAAATAAAGTACATGTTCCCTAAAGCCCATGCGGCTGCTTACGTACTTATGGCTGTACGTATTGCATACTTTAAAGTACATTTCGCGCTTCTATTCTATGCGGCATACTTTACAGTTCGTGCAGATGACTTTGATGTAGAGGCGATGGCGAAAGGTTCAGCATCTATACGTGTAAGAATTGATGAAATTGCGCAAAAAGGTTTGGATGCAGCGCCGAAAGAGAAAAGTTTATTAACAGTACTAGAAATGACACTTGAAATGTGTGAGCGTGGATACTCATTCCAAAAGGTTGATTTATACCGTTCGCATGCAACAGAATTTATTATTGATGGGGATACTTTAATTCCTCCATTTAATGCAGTGCCTGGACTTGGTACAAATGCAGCTTTAAGTATTGTAGAAGCACGCAAAAATGGAGATTTCTTATCAAAAGAAGATTTACAGCAGCGCAGTAAGGTTTCGAAAACAATTATTGAGTATTTAGATAGTCAAGGTTGCTTAGGCGATCTACCTGATCAAAACCAGTTATCACTGTTCTAATAGGTAGGAAAATTCTTTGCAAATCAACATTTGCTATGGTATACTATTAACCGAGATAACCATGTCATGTATATTGTGTAAAAAAAAGAGTGGGGAAACCCACTCTTTCGTGTTACTATCTACGTTTTATTGATGTGGAGAGGTAAGAAATTTCTGTCGTATATACATATTTTGTTACAAGTTTTACTTCTTAAATTTGGTAATACTAAGACAGATATTCCCTGCTTAACGGCAGGGGCTTTTGTTAGCTAACGAGAAAGAATAAGATGGACCGTTTTTATGGACGGGGTCTTTTCTTGTAAATGGTACATGGCGGCAGGAAGGAGGCTGTTTATGGATAAGAAAGTCACAGAAGTTGTAGAAGCATTTGCGCAGCCAATCGTTGAAGAGTTAAATCTTGAACTTGTAGATGTAGAGTATGTGCAAGAAGGACAAGACTGGTTCTTACGCGTATTCATCGATTCTGAAAAGGGAGTCGACATTGAAGAATGCGGTGCGGTAAGTGAACGTTTAAGCGAAGCTTTAGATAAAGAGGATCCAATTCCTCATCTTTACTTTTTGGATGTATCATCTCCTGGAGCGGAACGCCCATTAAAGAAAGAGAAAGACTTCCAGCAAGCGGTAGGAAAACAAGTGGCAATTAAAACATATGAGCCGATTGATGGTGAAAAAATGTTTGAAGGAAAGCTACTTTCCTACGATGGTACTACAATTACATTATTATTAACAATTAAAACACGTAAAAAAGAAATCCAAATTTCAATGGATAAAGTTGCAAATGCGCGACTTGCTGTTACGTTTTAGTTAGAAGGGGGATCTTCATGAGCACTGAGTTGTTAGATGCCTTGCTCGTATTAGAGTCAGAAAAAGGAATTAGCAAAGATATTATTATTGATGCGATTGAAGCAGCGTTAATCTCTGCTTATAAACGCAATTTTAACCAAGCACAAAACGTTCGTGTGAGCTTTAACCCAGAAGTGGGAACAATTCAAGTTTTAGCACGTAAAGACGTTGTTGATAATGTGTTTGATCCACGTCTTGAAATTTCTGTTGAAGAAGCAAGACAAATTAATCCAAACTATCAAGATGGTGACGTACTAGAGATTGAAGTAACACCAAAAGATTTCGGTCGTATTGCAGCACAAACTGCAAAACAGGTTGTAACACAACGAGTGCGCGAAGCAGAGCGTGGTGTTATTTACTCTGAGTTTAGTGACCGTGAAGAAGATATCATGGTGGGTATCGTACAACGTCAAGATGCTCGTTTCATCTATGTAAGCTTAGGGAAAGTAGAAGCTTTATTACCTGTAAGTGAGCAAATGCCAAACGAACAGTACAAACCACATGATCGTATTCGCGTATTCATTACGAAAGTAGAAAAAACAACGAAAGGACCACAAATTTACGTATCACGTACACATCCTGGTCTTTTAAAACGTTTATTCGAAATGGAAGTTCCTGAAATTTATGATGGAACTGTTGAAATTCGTTCTGTAGCACGCGAAGCAGGCGATCGCTCTAAAATTTCTGTACATGCAGAGAACATTGATGTTGATCCAGTAGGTTCTTGTGTAGGACCGAAAGGACAACGTGTACAACGCATTGTAGACGAACTAAAAGGCGAAAAGATTGACATCGTTCGCTGGTCAAATGATCCAGTAGAATATGTTGCAAATGCTTTAAGCCCATCACAAGTTGTTAAAGTGCTTGTAGATGAAGAAGAAAAAGCAACAACAGTTGTTGTTCCAGACCACCAACTGTCATTAGCTATTGGTAAACGTGGACAAAATGCACGTCTTGCAGCTAAATTAACAGGTTGGAAAATTGATATTAAGAGTGAGTCTGATGCGAAACAACTTGGTATTGTAACAGAAGAAGATAGCGTAATCGCATTCGGATTCGATTCAGTTGAAGACGAAATCGAATAGAGGTGATGAGTATGAGCAATCGAAAAGTTCCGTTACGAAAATGTGTTGCAACGCAAGAAATGAAATCAAAACGAGAGCTCGTTCGCATTGTTCGTTCCAAAGAGGGAGAAGTGTCCATTGATTTAACTGGAAAGAAATCAGGACGAGGTGCTTATTTATCAAAAGATAAAGAAAGTATTCTTCAAGCCCAAAAGAAAAATGTTTTGGAACATCATCTAAAAGCGAAAATCGACGGTTCTCTATACGAAGAGCTTCTTGAGCTTGTTGAGAAGGAGTCGAAATAAGTGTCCGATTGGAAATCGTTTTTAGGACTAGCAAACCGGGCTCGGAAAATTATTTCGGGTGAAGAACTTGTTTTAAAAGAAGTACGAAGTGGCAAAGCAAAACTTGTATTGCTATCTGAAGATGCGTCAGCAAATACTACAAAACGCATCACGGATAAAGCGACGTATTACAACGTACCAATGAGAAAGGTCGAAAATCGACAACAATTAGGGCATGCGATTGGGAGAGACGAGCGAGTCGTTGTAGCTGTGTTAGATGAGGGCTTTGCGAAAAAGCTGCGTAGCATGCTCGATACAAATTACCGGGGGTGAAGGTATGAGTAAAATTCGAGTGCATGAATATGCAAAACAACATAATATCTCAAGTAAAGATCTTATGACAAAACTAAAAGAAATGAATATCGAGGTTTCGAATCATATGACAATGTTAGAAGATGAAGTAGTAAATAAATTAGATAATGCGTATCAAACTGAAAAACCTTCTGTTGCAGATGAGTTTGAAGTAGAAGAAAAAGTTGTTCGTAGTAAAAAGAACAGCAATAAGAAAAAGAAAAAAGGCAAAGGAAATGAAGACAAACGTCAAGATAACTTTGCTGGAAGACAACAAACACAAACTGTAGAAACACCAGATAAAGTTACTTTCTCTGGAAGTCTTACAGTAGGTGAGCTTGCTAAAAAATTAAGCAAAGAGCCATCTGAAATTATTAAGAAGCTCTTTATGCTTGGAATTATGGCAACAATTAACCAAGACTTAGATAAAGATACAATTGAGTTAATTGCTACTGATTATGGTATTGAAGTAGAAGAAGAAGTAGTTGTAAGTGAAACTGAATTTGAAACATTCATCGATGAGCAAGATGATGAAGAGAACTTAAAAGAGCGTCCAGCTGTAGTTACAATTATGGGGCACGTTGACCATGGTAAAACAACTTTACTTGACTCTATCCGTAATTCAAAAGTAACTGCAGGCGAAGCAGGTGGAATTACTCAGCATATTGGTGCATACCAAGTTGAAGTAAATGACAAGAAGATTACATTCTTAGATACGCCTGGTCACGCGGCATTTACAACGATGCGTGCTCGTGGTGCGCAAGTAACGGATATTACAATCCTTGTTGTTGCAGCTGATGACGGTGTTATGCCACAAACAGTTGAAGCAATTAGCCATGCGAAAGCAGCTGGAGTACCAATTATTGTAGCTGTGAATAAAATGGATAAACCAGCGGCAAATCCTGATCGTGTAATGCAAGAATTAACAGAATATGAATTAGTTCCAGAAGCTTGGGGCGGAGATACAATTTTCGTACCAATTTCTGCAATTCAAGGTGAAGGAATTGACAACTTATTAGAAATGATTCTTCTTGTAAGTGAAGTAGAAGAATATAAAGCAAATCCAAACCGCTATGCAACTGGTACTGTAATCGAAGCACAGCTTGATAAAGGTAAAGGAACTATCGCGACATTACTTGTTCAAAACGGTACACTTCGAGTTGGAGATCCAATCGTTGTTGGTACTTCATTCGGACGTGTTCGTGCAATGGTAAGTGATATTGGTCGTCGTGTAAAAGTTGCTGGTCCATCAACTCCTGTTGAAATTACAGGTTTAAACGAAGTACCACAAGCGGGAGATCGTTTCATGGCATTCGCTGATGAGAAGAAAGCTCGTCAAATCGGTGAATCACGTGCACAAGAAGCGTTACTTGCTCAGCGTGGTGAAAAATCTAAATTAAGCCTTGAAGATTTATTCCAACAAATCCAAGAAGGCGATGTAAAAGAAATTAACTTAATTGTGAAAGCAGACGTACAAGGTTCTGTAGAAGCAATGGCAGCGTCACTTCGTAAAATTGATGTTGAAGGTGTTAAAGTTAAAATTATCCATACAGGCGTAGGTGCGATTACAGAATCTGATGTTATTTTAGCTTCTGCATCTAATGCAATTGTAATTGGATTTAACGTACGCCCTGATGTGAATGCGAAGCGTACAGCTGAATTAGAGAATGTTGATGTTCGTTTACACCGTATTATCTATAAAGTAATCGAAGAAATCGAATCAGCAATGCAAGGTATGCTGGATCCAGAATTCGAAGAAAAAGTAATCGGTCAAGCGGAAGTACGCCAAACATTCAAAGTAACAAAAGTTGGAACAATCGCAGGTTGTTACGTAATTGACGGTAAAATTACACGTGATAGTGGCGTGCGTATTATCCGTGATGGCGTAGTAATTTTTGAAGGACAACTTGATACGTTAAAACGTTTCAAAGATGACGTAAAAGAAGTTGCACAAAACTATGAGTGTGGTATTACAATTGAGAGATATAATGATCTTAAAGAAGGGGACATCATTGAAGCGTACATTATGGAAGAAGTGAAGCGATGATTATCGCTTCACTCTCATTCGAGTGTATGATTTACGATGTGCATTCTTTAAAAGAGAAACGAGCAATTTTGCAACGGGTGCTAACTCGTGTGAAGCAGCGTTATAATGTAGCTGTTTCAGAAGTAGGGCATCAAGATGTATGGCAACGTACAGAAATTGCAATTGTTTCTGTATCCTCTAATCGTGTTATTTGTGAAAAAGAAATGAATCGTGTACTCGAGTACATCGATTCATTTCCTGAAATTGAACGTACAATAACACAATTGGAATGGTATTGAATGAGGTGAAGAGTTATGAAATTACGTGCAAACCGTGTAGGCGAGCAAATGAAAAAAGAATTAGGCGACATCATCAGTCGTAAAATTAAAGATCCACGTGTTGGATTTGTTACAGTAACAGATGTACAAGTGAGTGGAGATTTACAAATTGCTACAGTATATATTTCTGTTTTAGGTGATGAGGAACAGAAAGAAAGTACATTAAAAGGTTTAGCGAAGGCAAAAGGTTTCATTCGTTCAGAAATTGGCCAGCGTATTCGTCTTCGTAAAACACCGGAAATTTCCTTTGAGTTTGATGAGTCTATCGGATATGGTCATCGAATTGATACACTTTTACATCAAATTAATAAAGACGGTAAACGTGAAGAATAATGGATAGACATTTGTCTATCCATTTTTTCAATGCAAAATTAATTTTGGATAATTACTATGAAAGAATTATGATGAGGTGAACATATATGGAAGGTGTAGTATTATTACATAAGCCAAAAGGCATGACATCACATGATTGTGTATTTAAATTAAGAAAGATATTGCGTGAGAAACGAATTGGTCATACAGGAACATTAGATCCAGATGTAACAGGAGTATTACCTATTTGTGTAGGACGAGCAACGAAGATTGCACAATTTTTAACAAGTGAGACGAAAACATATGAAGGTGAAGTAACAATTGGATTTTCAACGACAACTGAAGATGCTTCTGGTGAAGTTGTTGAAACGAAAAATGTAGATCGTGTTATTACTCGTAAGGAAGTAGAAGGGGCTCTTGCTGCATTAACAGGTACGATTGAACAAATGCCTCCGATGTTTTCAGCTGTAAAAGTTAACGGAAAAAAATTATATGAATATGCAAGAGCAGGACAAGAAGTTGAACGTCCAGTTCGTACAATTACAATTCATGAATTTGTATTACTAGATGACCGTGAAGTATTTGAGGGGGAAAATATTTCATTCCGTTTCCGTGTAACGTGTAGTAAAGGGACATATGTAAGAACGTTAGCAGTAATGATTGGTGAAAAACTTGGTTTCCCATCACATATGTCTCACCTTGTAAGAACAGCTTCTGGTGAATTTTTATTAGAAGATTGCATATCATTTGAAGAAATTGAAGAAAACGTGCAAAATGGAACAGTAGAGTCTATCTTCATTTCAATTGATGAAGCATTAAGTAAGTTTCCGAAAATGGTTGTAGATGAAAAGCAAGCAGAGAAAATAAAGAATGGTATGTTCTTAAAAAATGAATTGCAAATAACGGCGCCATTTATAACAGTGTTTGATACAAATAATCGCTGCCTTGCAATTTATGAGCACCATCCAAAACACCCTGGTATGCTAAAGCCGATGAAAGTACTTGTGAATAATCAAGAACTAAAGCTATAATGAATTATTGGAAGGATTATTACAGAAAAAGGTGAATTCAAGCGTGAAACTTATTCATTTAACTCATCCACATGAACAAAATAAATTAGAATTACCACCTACTGTAATGGCATTAGGATTTTTTGATGGCATTCATTTAGGACATCAATGTGTGATTCGAACTGCGAAACAAATAGCTGATGAACGAGGATATAAAAGTGCAGTTATGACATTTTATCCGCACCCATCTGTTGTTTTAGGAAAAAAGGAAGCGCATGCGGAGTATATTACACCAATGTGTGATAAAGAAAAAATAGTCGAAAACTTAGGGATCGATATATTATATGTTATTAAATTTGATGAATCGTTTGCAGGCTTATTGCCACAACAATTTGTAGATGATTATATTATTGGTTTGAATGTAAAGCATGTAGTAGCAGGGTTTGATTATTCATATGGACGTTTAGGAAAAGGAAAGATGGAGACTTTACCATTTCATGCAAGAGGGGAGTTTACACAGACTGTGATTGAAAAAGTTGAATTTCAAGAAGAGAAAGTAAGTTCTACAGCATTACGAAAGTTAATTCGAAATGGCGAAATGGAACGAATTCCATCTATTTTAGGTAGAGCATATACAGTAGGGGGAACGGTTGTACACGGTGATAAGCGTGGACGTCAAATTGGTTTTCCTACAGCTAATATAGGTTTAAGTGATGAGTATCTATTACCACCTGTAGGTGTTTATGCAGTGAGATTAAAAGTTCACGATGAATGGTACGATGGTGTATGTAATATTGGGTATAAACCAACTTTTAAAGAAGATGAGCGTCAATTATCTATTGAAGTGCACTTATTTGAATTTAACAAAGACATATATGATCAAAATGTTACAGTAGAGTGGCATATGCGTATAAGAGAAGAAAAGAAATTCAATGGCATCGATGAGTTAGTTGAACAAATTGCAAAAGATAAGAAAACAGCACAAGAATATTTTGCGAACGAAAAGAATATACTTGCTTTTTCAAATGAAAAGTAGTATTCTATGTTATGTACTTTATGACAACCATTGCTTGGCATTGCGACTCACCGACGCTTGCTAGGTAATTGGGGGTTTAATTAATAGGAGGTGAAATAGGATGGCTTTAACACAAGAGCGTAAAAATGAAATCATTGCACAATTTAGAACTCATGAGACTGATACTGGTTCTCCAGAGGTTCAAATTGCTGTCCTAACGGAGCAAATTAACACTCTAAACGAGCACTTACGTACTCACAAGAAAGATCATCATTCACGTCGTGGTCTATTAAAGATGGTTGGTAAACGTCGTAACTTACTAACTTACCTTCGTAATAGCGATATCACACGTTACCGTGAATTAATCACAAAGCTTGGCTTACGTCGATAGTCAAAGAAGCGGGAATATTCCCGCTTTTTTGTTAGGTAAAAATATATCTTCTACCCTTTATAGCTTACTTCATTTTCGGTAATACTAGAGGTAGAATATTGTGATATACTATCCATTTACATAGAAGAATTGAATACTTTAAATTGAGAGGGGTACTTAAATGAGTCAAGAAAAGCAAGTCTTCTCGATAGATTTAGCTGGTCGCCAGCTAACAGTTGAAACAAGTCAGCTTGCGAAGCAAGCGAACGGAGCAGTATTAGTAAGATATGGCGATACAGCGGTTCTATCTACAGCAACTGCATCAAAAGAACCAAAAAATGTAGATTTCTTCCCGCTTACAGTAAACTATGAAGAGCGTTTATATGCAGTCGGAAAAATTCCTGGCGGTTTCATTAAACGTGAAGGTCGTCCGAGTGAAAAAGCAATTTTGGCAAGTCGTTTAATCGACCGCCCAATTCGTCCACTTTTCGCAGATGGTTTCCGTAACGAAGTACAAGTTGTCAGCATAGTAATGAGTGTTGATCAAGATTGTTCTTCTGAAATGGCAGCTATGCTTGGTTCTTCATTAGCGTTATCGATTTCAGATATTCCATTTGAAGGCCCAATCGCGGGTGCAACAGTTGGTCGTATTAACGGCGAATTCGTTATTAATCCAACAGTAGAACAGCAAGAACAAAGTGATATTCACCTTGTTGTGGCTGGTACGAAAGATGCAATTAACATGGTTGAAGCAGGAGCAGATCAAGTGCCTGAAGAAACAATGTTAGAAGCAATTATGTTTGGACATGACGAAATTAAACGTCTAATTGCATTCCAAGAAAAGATTGTACAAGCTGTAGGTAAAGAGAAATCAGAAGTGAAACTTTATGAAGTTGACGCTGATCTTAATCAAGCTGTACGTGAAATGTCTGAGAAGGATATGCATTCTGCAATTCAAGTACATGAGAAACATGCACGTGAAGACGCAATTAATGAAGTGAAAAAGCGTGTAATTGAGCATTACGAAGCGCAGGAAGCTGACGCTGATACATTAGGACAAGTAAGTGAGATTTTATATAAAATTGTAAAAGAAGAAGTACGTCGTCTTATTACAGTTGAAAAAATCCGCCCAGATGGCCGTAAAGGTGACGAAATCCGTCCATTAGCATCAGAGGTTGGTATTTTATCTCGTACACACGGTTCTGGTTTATTCACACGTGGACAAACACAAGCATTAAGTATTTGTACATTAGGTGCATTAGGCGATGTACAAATTTTAGATGGTCTTGGTGTAGAAGAATCAAAACGTTTTATGCACCATTACAATTTCCCATCATTTAGTGTTGGTGAAACAAGACCGATGCGTGGACCAGGTCGTCGTGAAATTGGTCACGGTGCACTAGGAGAACGTGCTCTTGAGCCTGTAATTCCATCTGAAAAAGATTTCCCATATACAGTACGTCTTGTATCTGAAGTTTTAGAATCAAATGGTTCTACTTCACAAGCAAGTATTTGTGGTAGTACTTTAGCAATGATGGATGCTGGTGTTCCGCTTAAAGCTCCAGTTGCAGGTATTGCAATGGGTCTAGTTAAAACTGGTGAGCATTACACAATTTTATCTGATATTCAAGGTATGGAAGATCATTTAGGTGATATGGACTTTAAAGTAGCAGGTACAGCAAAAGGTGTAACTGCACTGCAAATGGACATTAAAATAGATGGTCTATCTCGTGAAATTTTAGAAGAGGCATTACAACAAGCGAAAGTTGGTCGTGTGCACATTCTAAATCATATGTTATCTGTTATTGCAGAGCCACGTACTGAATTATCAGCTTATGCTCCAAAGATTATTACAATGACAATTAACCCAGATAAAATCCGTGACGTTATTGGGCCGAGCGGTAAACAAATCAATAAAATTATTGAAGAAACTGGCGTTAAAATTGACATCGAGCAAGATGGTACAGTATTCATTTCTTCAATAAATCAAGAAATGAATGACAAAGCTAAGAAAATTATCGAAGATATCGTTCGCGAAGTACAAGTAGGTGAAATCTACGAAGGAAAAGTGAAACGTGTTGAGAAATTCGGTGCTTTCGTTGAATTATTCAGCGGTAAAGACGGATTAGTTCACATTTCTGAACTTGCACTTGAGCGTGTAGGTAAAGTAGAAGACGTTGTGAAAATCGGTGATGTAATTACAGTTAAAGTTATCGAGATTGACAAGCAAGGTCGCGTGAATCTATCTAGAAAAGTATTGCTAAAAGAAGAGCAAGAAAAAGAAGCTGCTAAAGAAGAAAACAAACAAGAGCAGCAATAAGTAAAAGCCAGTTAAACTGGCTTTTTTTGTTATGTAAAAAATATGATTTACATATATTTTTATGTCAGTATAGGTATAGTTTTCATTATAACGCTCAAATTAACAAAGATAAGAAGAAAAAAGGTTTTTATATAGTTAATGGGAGGGTTTATATGAAAGCTCGTGTATTGGCATACATATGTATATTCTTTTTATATGTCAGTGTAGGCTCTTATTCCGTTTTTGCACAGGATAACTTATATGAAGAAATTCAAAAACATGCAAAACAATATGAGATTGCACCTCAAAATGCGATGATTGATAAGATATGGAAAGCAACACCAGGGTATAATGGAAGACAAGTTGATATCGAAGCATCCTATAATAATATGAAGAAGCTAAAGAAATTTGATCAAAAAAATCTTGAATTCAAGGAAGTATCACCGAGTGTCCACTTAAAAGATTTATCACCAGCTCCAATTTATAGGGGACATCCAAATAAAAAGATGGTGGGATTAACAATAAATGTGGCATGGGGAAACGAGTATTTGCCTCGTATATTAGAGATATTGAAAAAGCATGATGTGAAGGCGACTTTCTTTTTAGAAGGACGCTGGGTGAAAGAAAATTTGCGATTTGCAAAAATGATTGTCGATGCAAATCAAGAAGTCGGAAATCATTCTTACACACACCCTAATATGAAAACGTTATCTTCTGATGAAATACGAGATCAGTTACAAAAAACAAATCGAATGATCGAAGCAGCTACGAATCAAAAGGTGAGATGGTTTGCTCCGCCGAGTGGAAGTTTTCGGGATGAAGTCGTGAAAATTGCTGATGATTTCCAAATGGGAACGATTATGTGGACTGTCGATACAATTGATTGGAAGCGACCTGATCCAGATGTACTATTGCAGAGAGTGATGAGCAAAATACATCCAGGTGCTATCGTATTAATGCATCCAACGTCATCTACAGCAGAAGCATTAGATACAATGATTACAAAATTGAAGGAACAAGGATATAAAGTAGGGAATATAACAGAATTACTGGATGAAAAACGTGTGGATTAAATACATTTGCATGACATTCATCCTTAAACTTGTTATCATTAAATAATAGCACTTATTTAGAGAAACTGGCAGTAGGAGGAAAGTTTTTGATTAAAAAATATACTTGTAAAAATGGTGTAAGAATTGTTATGGAGAATATACCAACTGTAAGATCGGTTGCGATTGGTATTTGGATCCATGCGGGATCAAGAAATGAAAATGAAAAAAATAACGGGGTTTCCCACTTTTTAGAGCATATGTTCTTTAAAGGAACAGAAACACGTAGTGCACGCGAAATTGCAGAATCATTTGATAGCATTGGTGGGCAAGTGAATGCTTTTACTTCAAAAGAATACACTTGTTATTATGCAAAAGTGCTAGATGAGCATGCTAAATATGCTTTAGATGTATTAGCAGATATGTTCTTTAATTCAACATTTGATGAGGAAGAACTGAAAAAAGAGAAGAATGTCGTATGTGAAGAAATTAAAATGTACGAAGATGCTCCAGATGATATTGTGCATGATATGTTAACGAAAGCAACATATGAAACGCATCCGCTTGGATATCCTATTTTAGGAACAGAAGAAACGCTTGATACGTTTACAGGTGATACGCTACGCCAATATATCAAGGATCATTACACACCTGAAAATGTCGTTGTTTCAGTTGCAGGGAATATTGATGAAGCCTTTTTACAAACAGTAGAGCAATATTTCGGTAGTTATGAAGGAACAACAAATCGTGAACAAGTACATAGCCCAATTTTCCATTTTAATAAGGTAGCACGTAAAAAGGAAACAGAACAAGCTCATTTATGTTTAGGATATAAAGGCTTACAAATGGGACACGAAGATATTTATAACTTAATTGTATTAAATAACGTTTTAGGCGGTAGTATGAGTAGCCGTTTATTCCAAGAAGTACGTGAGCAACGCGGGTTAGCCTATTCAGTATTTTCTTACCATTCTTCTTATGAAGATACAGGTATGTTAACGCTGTATGGTGGAACAGGTAGCCAACAATTAGATACACTGTATGAAACAATGCAAGAAACATTAGAAACATTGAAAAATACAGGTATTACAGAAAAAGAGCTTATTAATAGTAAAGAGCAATTAAAAGGAAACTTAATGTTAAGTTTAGAAAGTACGAATAGCCGTATGAGCCGTAATGGTAAAAATGAATTGCTACTTCGTAAGCATCGTTCACTTGATGAGATTATTGAAAGTGTAAACACAGTAACAAAAGAAAATGTTGATGAGTTAATTCGTAACATGTTTACAGATGAATTCTCTGCAGCATTAATTAGTCCAGATGGAAAACTTCCAAAAGGAATAAAACTATAATTGCTTTATATGAAGTATGTAAAAATAACCGTATCTCTTTTAAATGAGATACGGTTATTTTTTTTGGATATACAGAATAGGTACTAATTATAGATAACTTAAATTCATAATTCGGTAGGGGGAGAGTGTATGCGATTAAGTGAATTAAGTGGCAAAGAGATTGTAAATTTAGAAAGAGCAGAAAAAATGGGAGTTTTAGGTTATGTGGATTTAGAGATTGATGAGAAGGATGGCCAAATACAGGCTCTTATCATACCGGCTGGGAAATGGGGAGGTTTTAAAAAGGAACCACAAGAAGTAAGAGTCACGTGGAGCCAAATTAAGAAAGTAGGGCACGATATGATCCTTTGTGATATTACGGATCATTCAAATTCGAAGTGAAAGGTGGCCATTTTGGTCATCTTTTTTTGTTCATTCTCCTCTGAGTAAAAGCTCACATGAATCGAGCGTTTACCGGAAATCAATTTCCCGTATAATGTCCTCTCATATGTCGAATGTTGAGATGGAGGTCTAACTGCATACAAATAGCGGGATAAATCATACGTGCTTTTGTTTTTCAATCACCTAAAACTCGTACATTACATATGATGTGGAGGAAAAAGAAAAAGTAGGCACTTTTCTTATAAATGACAGAAAAAGAAGGTGAATTAGGGAATGTTGACTGAGATGCATATTGCTGTCATAGGAGGAGATGCAAGACAGCTAGAAGTAATTCGCAAGCTAGTTGAATTGGATGCGAAACTTTCATTGATAGGGTTTGATCAGTTAGATCATGGCTTCACAGGGGCAGCAAAAGAAAGTATACAAAATTTAGATTTCACTTCTGTAGATGCAATTATTTTGCCAGTTGCAGGTACAAATGCCAAGGGAGAAGTAGATACTATTTTTTCAAACGAAAAAGTTTCTATAACGAAAGAACAAATTGAAAATACACCAGAACACTTTACTATATATTCAGGTATTGGTACGCCTTACTTGGAAAATCTCGTATCTACTACAAACCGCAAACTTGTTAAATTATTTGATCGTGATGATGTGGCAATCTACAATTCTATACCAACTGTAGAAGGTACATTAATGATGGTAATTCAACATACCGACTATACAATTCATGGTTCCAATGTAATGGTTTTAGGATTTGGTAGAACAGGGATGAGTGTTGCCAGAGCATTTCAATCATTAGGAGCCCATGTCAAAGTTGGAGCAAGACGATCGGAACATATTGCACGTATTACAGAAATGATGTTTTCTCCTTTTCATATGCAAAATATTGAGAAAGAAGTAGGAAATATCGATATTGTCATTAATACAATTCCGCATCTCGTCGTGACAGCGAATGTTATTTCGAAAATGCCGGCTCATACGTTAGTAATTGATTTAGCTTCTAAACCAGGCGGTACCGACTTTAGATATGCGGAAAAAAGAGGAGTCAAAGCGCTGTTAGCACCTGGATTACCAGGTATTGTTGCTCCAAAAACAGCAGGACAAATTTTAGCGAACGTTCTTTCTCAGTTACTAGTAGAAGACGTAATAGCAAGAAAGGAGAATGGGGAATGAATTTAAAAGGGAAAAGAATAGGGTTTGGTTTTACTGGTTCACATTGTACGTATGAAGAAGTAATGCCTCATTTAGAAAAATTAATTGCTGAGGGAGCAGAAGTACGCCCCGTTGTTTCTTACACTGTTCAATCAACAAACACGAGATTTGGAGAAGGAGCAGAGTGGATTAAAAAGATTGAAGAAGTAACAGGATTTAAAGCAATTAATTCAATCGTTGGCGCAGAACCACTAGGACCTAAAATTCCACTAGATTGTATGGTAATTGCACCACTAACAGGAAATTCTATGAGTAAATTTGCAAATGCAATGACAGACTCTCCAGTACTAATGGCAGCGAAAGCGACGTTAAGAAATGGCAAGCCTGTCGTATTGGCTGTTTCGACGAATGATGCTTTAGGGCTGAATGGAGTAAATCTAATTACACCAATAAGGTGACGACAAAGCATAAACGCTTATATGTCGCCATCTTGAGGGAGCTTAGGGTAAAGAACAAGTTCGAAGTCATCGAGCCTTTGCCACTTTTCCTTTTTATAAACAGCCTTTTCTAAAACCGACTTTAGGAGGCTGTTTTTCTTTTTGGGATCATCTGTTTTAAAGTATAGATCTAGAACATGCTCTACTTGAGGTATTGTATCTTTCTTCACTTTTTCCTTCTTAATTTCTGTTTTAATTTCTTTCTTTAAGTTTTCCATCGTGGAAGTAATTTCAGTAATGCGATCAGAAATTATATTCGAACGTTCTAAAAACATATCGACTGTGTAAACACCACGTTCTAATAAATCATGTAAATTATTTTTTTGTTTTTGGACATCCACCAATTCTTTATCAAGCTTGCGTAATGCAGCTTCATTCATTTGAATAACTTGTGTCTCTTTTAATTTGTCATTTTGCTTATGTTTTTCAAAATCAGCTTTATAATTGATATACCACTCTTTTAATGCCTCGAGTAAACGCTTCTCAATTAATTCCGTATAGCTTGATTTGTTTTCGCAACCGCGATGCTTACAATCCATCGTTTCTTTTCGGTTCTTCGGATAACGTTGGACCATACTATAACCGCATTTACTACATTTAATAATACCAGCCAATGGATTCTTTATTCCGTTCGTATTGTAAGGAACGTGATATCTTGAGTTTAATTTTTCTTGCACTTGTTCAAATAAGCTTTCGGGTATGATAGGCTTATGTTTTCCATCAGCAATAATCCAATCGGATTTATCTTGTCTTGCACAGCTACGTTTTACGGCGTCAGGACGTTTTACTTCTTTTCGTTTTTGCCACGTTACTTTTCCGATGTACACATTGTTCTTTAATATATCTAAGATGCTATAAGGATTCCATTCGTTTCCTAACTTACTTTTGTAGCCAAGATCATTTAACTTGCTCCTAATTGCATTTGCTCCCATATCCTCATTTGCATACCAATCAAATATCATTCTAACGACAGAGGCTTCTTCTGAATTAATTGTTAAAGTACGTTCTCGCTTATTTAAACGATGGATATCATAACCGAATGGTGCATGTGTACCAAGGTAATTGCCAGCCTCTACACTAGCGACACGGCCACGTTGCATACGACGTGTAATAATCTTTAACTCCTTACGAGCCATAAACGCTTCAAATTCGCTGTATTCTTCATCCCACTCATCATTAAGGTCATAAGTCTTCCTAGGTGTCATAATCTTTGTATTCGAGCGTTTAAACGTCTCTAAAATGATTCCTTGCTCTTTCATACCACCACGACCTAAGCGGTCCATATCCATACAAAGAACAACATCATATTTGTTATCTTCAATTTCTTCAAGCAGCGCTAACATTTCAGGCCGTTTTACTAAGCTCTCACCAGAAACAATTTCCTCATGGACAGATAAAATATTTAAGTTCATTTCCTTGGCAATTTTCAGCAGGGTAGAGCGATGCTTTGCTAATGTTTCTCCTTCGCCGCGTGCTTCGGCTTCGAGATCGGCACGGGATTTTCTTAGGTAGATTGCGGTTTTCATAATTTGACCTCCTTATTAGTAGTTATTATATATAAGGTTAAAATATTAAAGAAGTAAATGTAATTAATAAAATATAAAGCCCCAAAAAGGGACTTTATATGAATACATATTTATGAAGTTATGTATTTTCTCCTTCATTTGATAAAATGAAAAAAGGAGTTTTATCAAATTAATCAATTTTTAAACGATTATATTAATTTAACTCAAGGACAATTGTTAGTTAAATATTGGTGGTTATGCTTACTTATAATTCTTTGCACAATGACTGTTGCATATTTACGATTTGATAAGAAGTAGTCAATCTTTCTTTAAGCAAAATTGTACAAACTTGATCCCATAGTCAGTAATTGAAATGTAGGTATCATGAGTCATATCTCCAGTGAACCCTGGTTTAAATCGTTCTTCCATTTCAATGAATCCATAAGATTGTAAACGGTGCATGGCGCCGCGTTCTTGAAACTTGCTTGATGCACCAGACATAACAGAGTCCATAGTCACTCTCCCAAATTCATTATAGAGATGCAACATGCTGTTACATTCTATTAAAGTCATCTTTGCTAAAGTATCTAAAAAGAACTTTTTATTATCATAGTCAACTCGTTTTGGATGTAGGATATTATTTATAAAATAAGTTTTAAAATAGTTCCGTTTTTCTTCAATATGCTCACGTTCAACTTTTTCATTTAAATCTTCAATGATACTGAGGAGTTCATCCATATCTGGAGTTGCCGATGAATTTTGCATGGTAACTTTTAGAGCACCTATTTCCACTAATAGCTCATTATAAAAGGATTCGAGTCGTTTAAGTTGTTTTTCTTTTTGATAACCATAGAAAGATGTTGAAATAGCCCCACCAACAGTGGGGATTAGTTGTAAGCACGCTTCTATACCGAGATGTAATTTTTCTTTTGAATTTAATTTAACATCGTTATTACTCACTATTAGTCACTTCTTTCCTTGATATTTCTCTGAATAAGCTAACTTGCATTAGAAATTAATTATCTATTCTTAAAAAACATAATCGGTTTCAAAAGTCTTTTAAATGATTTTGAAGTCGCCTTATAGTTCTCACGATATATGACCCTTTTTTTTATATCCTCTTTTAGTAGGACTACAGAAAAATCATCTTTAGGATTATTAGATCCTTCAGTGAGTCGTGGATGACTATATAATAGTATTTCTGTTTTATTCATACTTTTGATAATATATAATTTTCCATGATTCTCATGCATAATAAAGTGAGCATAATTCCCAAGATAATCTGGAATAATTAAACGGTATGTGAGGAAACTACTGATAAATAAGAAAGTGAAGCATGCTAAATAAGAAGCTATTAAACTTGTTAAATTAACTTTCTCAGGCCCCAGTAAATTAGAACAAACAATTGGCGTAAATAAAATAGATAGTACCATCGACATAATTACTATGTGAGCAAAACGGATAAGGATATTCTTTTCCATAGAGAAAAATATCTTTTCTACATTTGAACTTAATAACAAGCTAAAACCTTTAAGTGCGATGATAATTACGGTACTTATCATCAAGATATACGGAAACGGTAATTCCTTAAGAAGAGTTTGTAATTCTCCCATGTTTAGTTCCTCTCCTCTGTTTACTATAAAAATGATATTTTATTGAACTGTAACAAATTTCTTAAAGAATGCCTTACGTTTTGTTTTATCATACACGTATCGATCGTTAAACTTTTTGACCCAAGACTTGTCTTCAACTTTTAAATCTTCAATCTTAAATCCAAGATATGAATTTAAAGAATTTCTATCCAAGCTAGTGCTATATGTTTTCCCATCGAATGGAAGATTCATTTTTATCGTGTTTAAATCCGGAAATTGTCTTAGCAATCTAGCAGGTTCGCTTACAAACATTTTTTCAATAGCATCTCCAGTTGAAAAATATTGTTTATATTGATCTTCTGTATTAGAGCTAGTAGGGTTAGCTGATTTATATGATGCAAATGAATCATGGAATGTAATTTCAGCCTCATTATTGCTAAGTTTCATATCTTTAATAAAATTGCCACCTCTGATGTTTTTAGCGTAAGATACGAACTCTTTTTGCTTTTCTTCAGCCTTTTTTTGTTCCTCAGCTAATTTTTTTTCTTCAGCTTTTTGTTTATTCTCAGCATCTTTTTGCTCTTTAGCCTTTTGTTTCTCTTCTGCTTTTAGCTTATCCTCAGCATCTTTTTGCTCTTTAGTCTTTTGTTTTTCTTCAGCTTTCAGCTTATCCTCAGCATTTTTTTGCTCTTTAGTCTTTTGTTTTTCTTCGTCTTTTTGCTTCTCTTCAGCATCTTTTTGTTCTTTAGCTTTTTGTGCTTCTTCATTTCTTAACTTTGCATCAGCTTTTTGCTTATCTTGAATTTCTTGCTTTTCTTCAGGAGTCATACTCATATTAATTCCTACAAATGAAATGATAGTTAAAACAAAAGCCATACCAGTGAACTTTAAAAACTTTTTCGTTTTTGAGCTCTTTTTAAATAGAAGTATAAGAGAAGTAATTAATAAAACAGTAGTAGTTAAAGTGGCCAATACTAATAAAAGGGAGAAAAATATTTTCATAGATGTAACTCCTAACATATAAAATTGTATTTTAAATTCATATTAATAGGTTTTTAAACGAGCAAAATTTTTAGGAATTCCATAGATTTCAGCTACTTCTTGAATTGATAGATTTGTATCTTGATATTCAGAAATCATTTCATCAGGTAATAAGAGCTCAACTGCAAATGTATTTGCTTCAATCTCTAATCGATCTATAGAAAACAAGGTTTTATTTCGTAAAAATGGAGTATTAGCTTTGGGATGTAATAGGGCATGTCCTAGTTCATGGGCACACACAAAGCGTTGTGTAGTTTCATCAATCCTATTATTAATATGAATGAATTTAAAGCGTTTATAAGTGTTGTAAAAACCAAGAGTATTCCCAAGGTCTTCAAACAACACTAAAATATTTTTTCGTTTAGCAATTTCAAAAGGGTTTGCTGTGCTGTGTTTTTTAACGATTTTGAGTACGTATTCTTTAATTTCCATTTCTCGCTCCGTTCAATCTTTTTTATACTTGTTTGGAGTGAATTTTTGTTTTGCTAATTGTTTTGCCATGCGCATAGAGTTTTCTAGAGAAATACGAATCATTTCTTTTGTGTGTTCGTCTATGGGTTCTCCATCAAACATTAAAGCATCTTCGCTATTTTCTAAGTCTTTTAAAGTCTTTTCTAAGTCACGAGCGATATCACGAGTATCTTTTTTGTTTAAATCAGGAAGCGCATTAGATACTCTTGATTCATCTTCTCTTCCTAATAAATAATCTGTTGTTACTCCTAAAACATTCGCTAAATCTTTTAGCATTTCGTTTGAGGGAGTGCTATGACCATTCTCATAGTTACTAATGGTGCCTTTAGTGGTATTTACTTTATCGGCTAATTCTTGCTGAGTGAGTTTACGCGTTTTACGCATCTCTTTTAGCCTTTGTCTCAACATTTTTAGCACCTCCTGTTAATAAAAAGTACAAAGATATTGTACCTTATATAGATAGATTGTAAAACTTTGTACAAGATAATTGTACATTTATGTTGACGTACAAGAATCTTATACTTATAATGAAAGTACAAAATACTTATACAAGGAGCGAGACAGTGAACAAAAATATCAAATTAATTAGAGCTAGGAAAAAAAGTAAGTTAACGCAACAAAATCTTGCAAAAAGAATGCAAGTTACAAAATCTACAATAAGTAATTGGGAAAATGGTTATAGTAATCCAAATCTTGAAAAGGCTATTAGACTAGCCGCTATTCTTAGTAGTGATGTAAAGGATTTAATTTGATGTACAAATGTACAAGAATCTTATACTTTTGGTTAGAAAGTAGGTGAGAAAATGCCATCAACTAACATGGCAGTACCAACAGAACTGTCGCATAAACATATAAAAAGCACTTCAAGAGGTGACACCATGAGCCAACAAGAAGAATATGCGGCGACTTATGAATTTGGAAAAACGAAAGTCCATGTTGTGGCTCCTGAGCCAAAATCACAAAAGGATATTGATAAAATCCGTCAAGCATATTATAAGGCTGGTTGGGCCATCATCAAAGAAATACAAGTAAAAGAAAATGTTGAGGAATAGTTCCTCTCTTTTTATACGAAAAGTAGACAAGTTACATATGTACTAAGTTCATTGTAACCATTTGAAAACTAAATATGGAGGCGAACAGATATGGGAACAAGCATATACTGCAATTCAGCAATAGGAGAATTATTACAGAATGCTAGAGAATGTTGTGACAATGTTCAGCTGAAAACGAAGAAAGGGCTATCTAAGTACCTTGGTATTACACATGAACGATTAACCCGTATTGAATCTGGACTTTCTAAACCAGAATTTGAACTTGCGATGGATTGGTGCCATGCAACAGGAGCAAAGTTAAATCAACAAGCAATTAAACATATTTATGGTGTTGGGTTACCGCCTACAGATCAACGCTTAACTCAAGATGTAAATCTACAATTGATGAACTACATTAAGCAAGCTGAAGAGGGAATTGCGGCAGCAAAGGAAATCATGAACTTACAAGTTACAACAAGGTCATGGAAGCATGATGAAAAAAGGAAACATGAATACGCGGTTCATGCAAAAGAAATCTTCGATACAATCCAAGCTACTCAATGTGTAGTACAAGCCCTTGAACAAGTTCATTTTGGCATTATGGAACAAATACAAAGAAGTTGGTTGCAAAAGGCTATGGCGGAGAACGTTATTATTCAATCGGTGGATAGCTTAATGACTTTAACAAAGATGCTGTAAAGGAGGAAGAAAAATGACAGTAGATTATAAGAAACCTAGTTTAAAAGAATATAAGGAATTAATTCGATATGACGCAAAATTAACTGGTGAAATAAAAATAGCAGAATTACTTAATGAGGATTTAAAAACAGTTGAGTTAAAGCAAGAGAAGAAATTGTTGGGGATTCGAATCAAAATTATTGAAGCATCATTTATTTTGAAACATAAATGGGTAAATAAAAAAGCTACCGCCTAGACAACAGTAGCTCTGAAAAATATCGTAAAGCAATTATAACATTATATAAATCATTCGGACAAGCCACTGTGCTTGTCGTTATGACCAGAAAGGGATTGTTCCTCCCATACCTCTACAATGTTCCTTTCTGGTTGTAACGATGCGTACAGCATCAATTTAATTAGAAAGGAGATGTAATTCATGAACGATAAAAACAATCGTCTTCATGATCTAGTTCTTCTTGGAGATTTTTCATTTGCGAATAAACTTCGTAACTGTATGAGTGAATGTATTTATTACATGTTTAATGCAGAATCAATCGAAGAATCAAATCACTGGGAAGAAGAGCTGAAGCGATGTATGAGGGAATTTAAAATGCTTCGTGATACAAAAGAGGAACATGAGGCATCGATGAGTTATCGTGTAGTGATTAAAGATTTAAGAGCAAGAGGAGTTAACGCTTCGCTGGTAACACGTAGAAAATAAAAAGATCTATCACTTGGCAGAGTGATAGACAAACGGTCTTGCAAAAGATCTTAGGATTAATTATATCAAATTAGCATTCGTATAACAACGGAGTGTGCTACATGCTTTTAGACAAATCGTTACATAGAGTGTTGTTGAACCCTAATGTATTACAACAAGCAACATCAGAGCAACACCTAATTTACTTAGTAAAACAATATCTCAAAATAGGATACAAGAATTATCGCTTATTACGTGTAGAGGACGGATTCGCGATATGTAAACGGGAGGATGAATAATATGGCAGTTTATAGACCAGTACACGTTTCATTTTGGCAGGATTCATTTGTTTTAGATCTTACACCGGAGGAGAAGTATTTCTACTTATATTTGATGACAAATAGTAAGACATCTCAATCAGGAATCTATGAGCTTCCACTTCGCATCATTGAAACGGATACAGGATATAACCGTGAAACTGTTATGAAGCTATTAGAACGTTTTGTTGAGTATGGAAAAATTAATTACAACCAAAAAACAAAAGAGTTGTTCTTAATCAACTGGTTGAAATTCAATCCAATTAAAAATGTAAACATTGAAAAGTGTGTCTTAAAAGAGATTCAATCTGTGAAGGACCAGGATTTTTTAGTTGATTTCTATGAAACCTGTTTGCAATTAGAACGTGAACAAGATTTCAAAATCCCTCGTATTAAGGAGTATTTATCAATCCGTTTGGAGGGGCTTATAAGGGGCTTCCAAGACCCTAGCAAGGAAGAAGAAAAAGAAAAAGAAAAAGAAAAAGAACAACAACAAGAAGAACGCGCAAGCGCGGAAGAAGTTGTTGAGGTTAATCCAATTTCTTTTTACGAGCAAAACTTCGGACTGATTACACCTTTTATTGCAGACGGTATTCATGCATGGATAGATGATTTAAATGCAGAGCTTGTTGTAAAAGCTATGGAAATCGCTTTAGAGAAAAATACAAGAAACATGAACTACGTAAATACGATTTTAAGAGATTGGCATCTTAAGGGATTGAAAACAATAACGGACGTTGAAACAGCTGATAAAGCATTTCGTGATCAACGATTAGCAAAGGGACAGCAGCAAACTCAAGCACCTTATCAAAATAAAGGTTTATCAGCATCTACTCAAAACGTATTACAGCAGCAACAAGCGTGGGAGCAGAACATTCCAACAGAAGAAGAACTTGCAGTACTTAATCAACAGAATGCATGGTTGGCCAAATGAGCAACGATATGATTCGTAACGTAGAAGCTGAACAAAGTGTTTTAGGTAGCATTATCCAAGAAGGTGATTTAATTAAAGATTGTCAGCTAAAGGTAAAACAGTTTTCTTCACCTACGCACCAAGTGATTTTTAAGACGATGAGAGAATTAGAGGATGCCGAGGTTCCGATAGATCTTGTTGCTCTCATGGGGAAATTTGAAGACAGTTTTATGAATCAAATTGGTGGTATTGCGTTCTTTGTAAACTTAACTGAAGTTGTTCCAACTACTAAAAATTTCTCGTATCACGAAGGGTTAATTATTGAATCTTGGAAAATGAGACATGCTCAAGAGGTTGCTGGTAATTTATATAATCGTCTTCAGCAAGAAAGAGATATGAGCGCTATTAGTACTTCGATTGATGAGTTAAGCGCCATTGAGGAAACAGGTTATTCAGATGAATTTAACTTGAAAGAAACACTTGTTGATTTGTATAAGAATATGCAAGTTGATGTAGGTGATTTAACTGGGATACCAACTGGTTATGACGATTTAAACAGAATGACAGCAGGATTACAAGAAGGTGATTTAATCATAATTGGTGCTCGTCCTTCGATGGGGAAAACAGCATTTGTATTAAACGTCGCTTTTCATGCAGCAAGTGCTCATACAGCAACAGGAATCTTCTCGCTCGAGATGGGGGAAGAACAGCTACTTAAACGTATGATTTCGAGTACTGGAAATATAGATGCTACGAAATTAAAGAATCCTAAAAAACTATGTAATTTAAAGGATTGGGAAAAGATTAGTCAAGCGATGGGATTAATTAATGATTTGCCATTAGAAATTTACGATAAAGCAAATGTAACGATGCAAGAGATTTATGCAAAGGCTAGGAAATTAAAGCGTAAGTACCCTGATAAAAAGGTGTTAATCGCAATTGATTATTTGCAGCTTATTGTGGGAGATCCAAAGCATAGAGGGAACCGCATGCAAGAAATAGGTGAGATTAGTCGTAAGTTAAAACTGATGGCAAGAGAATTAAATGTATGTGTAGTTGCATTATCACAGTTAAGTCGTGCAGTAGAAAGTAGGCAAGATAAGAGACCATTGCTATCAGATTTACGTGAGAATGGTCAAATTGAGCAAGATGCGGATTTAATAGCATTCTTATACCGTGAAGATTACTATGATCGTGAAACGGAAAATAAAAACATAACGGAAATTATTTTAGCGAAACAGAGGAACGGTCCAGTTGGTGTTGTTGAACTAGCATTTATTAAAGAATTTAGTAAGTTTGTAAATTTAGAGAGAAAGTTTATCCATCAACAGGAGGCTTAATCATGTTGTTACATCAGGAAGTAGAACGTAGAAAACTAATAATCATTCGTAAATTATTGGGCTTAGGATTAGCTGAAATTAACGGACAAACATTAGATCAATTAACGTTAATGCAGCTTGAAGGGATTCTAATAGCAAGTTTGCAGGTATTGGAGGGGAAAAACAATGCCAAAGCAATTAACAATTTTTGACGTGGAACCAGTTTTATCATTTAATCCTAAGAAAGCTCATATTCACCGTTTGAATTCAAGATTACGGTATGCAGATGTGGTTGTGCAAATACCACGTCAAGCCAAAGCAATTGATGAATTAAAACCGACAACAGCGCCTGATGAGCGCTATGAGTTGTTTGAAGATTACGTAATAGGGATTTGGCGTTACAAAAGAGCGGAGGATAAACAATGTGTATGGGAAGAGGCTGAAAAAATGTGTAAGCAAGCAAGGGATGAAAAAAAGCCGATTCCAATACGGCTCCATTTGTCACTTGAACAATCATTTGTTCCAGAAAATGTTGTGCGATATCTATAGACAAATAAAAAAAGTTGAGATCACTCTCAACTTACTTCGACAAAGTAATTATAACATATGGGAGTGATCTTGGTGGGAATTAGAAAAGAAAATCTTGTTGAAATGACAGCTGAAATAGATTTGAAAACAAACGGAATATATATTGTTAAAAATGGTCAGGTTCAGCTAATAGAACCACCTCAAGGTGGATTTGGTGAACAATCATTTGTATATCAAAGTGGGAAAGTAATTCGTATGGAAGAACGAAAAACACAGTTATTATAATCAAATTTGAATTTTATTAAGAAATGGGGGAATGGGATATGAACAAACGATTACAGGAAGTGAAAGAAAATGTCACAAACATAGCAGATCATGCAATTTGTATGACGAAGTTTGATTATGATTGGTTAATTGAACAAGTTCGGAATTCAAATTTAGAAATAGATGATTGGAAACAAAGTCATGATAAGGTCGCAAGAGCATTAGAAAAGAGTGAATGTGAACACCTTGAAACCATGAACCTATTACATGATACGAATAATATGAGAACTGAAGTTAAATGGTTTGCTGAACAGATGGAAAGCAAGTTGCAGGAGAATGACCATAAAGGCGGTTGGCAAGATTGTGATTGCTATTGGCTTCTCAATAGAGCAATAAAAGAGTGCGTGGAGTTATCGCGTGAATTGGATGCTCATAGAGATTTAGGTGACAACAAGGAGAAAATTATTAAAGAATGCTCAGATGTTGCCAATTTCGTAATGATGATTGCGGATAAGGTGCGTAAAAACTAAACAAAAGCGTTATTTGAATAGAAAAGGGGCAAGCAAAGATAAAATAAGACCGCTCCTTTTATAGGAACGGTCGTACAAATATCATGTGCTGGAGGTCGCTCCAAATGGCATAAGATGTTTTCTCTAAAAAGTATGGACAAGAAGTTTTACGATTATACGTAAAAAACGGCAGGCAACTAATTAAGTTACCCACCTGTTCTCAAGTGGTACGGAGGAGAGAGCTCCGTTTTGAAAGAGTACAGCCGTGGGAAATCGGCTTGCAGATAGTATGTACGATATAAAAAAGATTATTCGTAAAGTGAAATATGAATGATTTTTTAATGAAAATATTATTTTGTAAATGAAAAAATAGGAGTGCTTGACCAAAGCACCCCCATGACGCTAACAACAACACCCTATAAAAATATATGCTCGTGTTGCCTAAAAATGATTTTTATAATGAAAATTTAAACAAAATAGTTATTGTGTGATGAAAAAATTAAAGAACCTGTTAGTACTAACAGGTTCTGTGTACAAGGAGTTCAAGGAATACAAGGAAACCGGTCCAGAGAAACCTGTGTATTTCTTGGCTTAATAGTAATGTATTCAAAATAAGCAAAAAAATGAATGAAAGTTAAACAAAAGTTTTTTATGACCAAAAATAAAATAACCCACTATTTAAAGTAGGTTATTTCAATGAGGTGTGCAAGGAATTCAAGGAAACTGGACCAGAGAAACCTGTGAAATTCCTTGTGATAATAATGTATGCAAAGGAATCAATAAGGTTGATGAATTTTAAACAAAATTCTTATTTAATAAAAAAATCGTGTACAAAAAATGTACACGATTATATAGAAACTATGTCTTGCGTGCTCATTGCATTCTATGTTTATTGTATGTAAAACGTGATACATTGCAATACATTAAAAGAGCACTTTTGACAGTGCTCTCTGACCAAAACTAACTGCTTGTTGTACAAAAGAAACGCTGCGCTTACAGAAATAGTTTGTAACTTTAAGTTACAAAAATAGTATGAACAGGGTTGAAAATGTTATTCGGAAATGAAAGAAAATAAAAAAGAGCACCATGCATAAGTGCTCTTTAAGATAGGAGGTAACACTTTGAGCTGGATGTTTAGGTTAAAAGTATATGATGTAGAAAAGAAATAAGACCTAAAACTTATTTTTAACTAAATACAAAAGAGCAGCTAGCATAGGCTAACTGCTATAAGAACATTACATCCACGAATTTAAGGAGTATAAATATTTCGTGAGTTTTGTATAGTATGGATAAAAATATCAAGTTTATGTAATGAAAATTAAAATAGAGCAGTCATTTGCATTAACTGCTCCATTCGATACAACCTGGGTAAGAAGCAGATTGTATTGTGATTATGATTAGCAGGATATTGAATTTTATGCAGTTCTTTAACAAAATCCTTATTTAATAAAAAAATCGCGTACAAAAAATGTACACGATTATATAGAAACTATGTCTTGCGTGCTCATTGCATTCTATGTTTATTGTATGTAAAACGTGATACATCTAAATAACTTAAAAGAGCACTTTTAAAAGTGCTCTTAAGACCAAGACTCTTATTGTAAAAGAGTACATGATAATATATGTACCTTTTTCTAAGAATGTGAATCGTTTAACCAGAATTTTTACATGAAAACTAAAGAGCGCTGATCGAGAGCGCTCCTTATGTCTCATTATAACGAAAGTGACGAGCTCACATTATATAGAAAGGCAATATTATTGTATGCCAAAGTATGAGATTAGTGAATGGGTTTAGACAAAATCGTTAATTGGTTAGAGGTGAAGAATCTTGAACTACTATGAAATGGGATTAGAAATTGCTGCAATATGGTTGTCACTTGATATGCGTAGCGGGCAAATAACAGATAACTATAGAGATAACGTTCATTGTAAGAATCTAAACGAAAAGGATTTAGAGTGGGTAGTTAATATGGCGAAAGAACGGTTAAAAAATAAAAACTAAACAAAAACGCTATTTTAATTTTAAACAAAAGAACAGCCAGCAAAAGCTAACTGCCTCGTTTTGGAGGAAAATCAATTGTTACAGACTGGCATATTCAAAGTATGTACAGAAATTGGAGATTTATTCAGACATAACTAAAAAGAGCACTTTTAAGTAGTGCTCTTAGTAAGTTAGTTCTGAGAGAGTAGTGTTGTACACAGGATAATATATGTGAGTTATTCATTGTTGTGCAAATTTCTAATAAAAATTTCATTTTGTATTAAGTTGGAATATAAAAAGGGCACTTAGTAAAGTGCCCTCGTGACGAGACCCATTTTATAACGACTATTTTATAAAGAAAGGAACTCAGAATATTATATGTGCGCCAGTTAATTGAGTACCTTGTACAAATAAAGAGCAGCTAGCAAAAGCTAACTGCCTAATACAAGGAGATACAGAGAAGGCTACTTTAAATGAGTGTTGGCATACAGCCTACATACAGTATTGACCGAATATTTATTTTAAATCCAATTTATTTAAAGTAAACATCCCAACAGATAAAATAGCTGCGCCGGCTGCAGAACCTAGCCAATCTCTCCAGCCTAATTTATTTAAAGGTGTATCTGTTAGATCCATAATTAAGAAGACAGCAAACATAAATACACCGAATGCTAAGCATCCCCAAAATGTTTGTAAAGATTTAATTATCTTCTTTCTGAACTTGTTCATATAAATCACCCTTACCAATACTTTGTATTTTTATAAATAAATTATTGCATGTATGAAAATTGAAAGTACTGAATATGCAATATTGCATATTGGAACTTAACAAAATAATCCTTTTGATTTAAAAATATTAATCATTCTCATAAATTCTTGGTATTAAATTGTTAGATCGAATATTCCGGATAAAAAAATTAAATCGTCTAATAATATATTAGACAATTTGTGTCAAGGAAAAGTAAGAGCTTAGCTTATATTAAAAAGGAAGGGGGATTTTATGGCACTATCTATGAGAAATGTAACTAGAGCGGCATCGACAGCGGTAGACCGGGTAGCAGAAGCAGCGGCAGCGGCTGAAAGAGCAGTTAGAGAAGAGGCAGCTAGAGCGGCAGAGAGGGCAGCAGCAGAAGCAAAAGTAGCAGCAGAGGAATTGGCTAAACAGGCTGAAGAAGAAGCGAAGAAGCAAGCCGAAGCATTAGCTGAACAGGCAAGGAAAGCTGAAGAAGCAGCAAGAAAAGCGGCGGAAGCGATACAAGCAGCTAAGGAGGAAGCAGAACGTTTAGCCATAGAGGCAGCACAAAAAGCAGCGGAAGAACTAAAAAAACAAGCGGAAGCTGTTGTGAAAAATCAAATTCAACAGACTCTAAATTCAGTTGTGGGGGATATAGAGCAGTTTACTGAAACAGGTCAACAATTTGTAAGACAGTTACAGGATGAAATACAGAATTTAATTGAATTAGCTAATATTGATGCATTAAAAAGAAAACTGCTAAGCAAAGCGGAAGAATTAAGTGAGGAATATTTAAATAACAAAGTTCAGCCACTTGCTGAACCAATTCAATTAGGAGCAGTATCAGATGTGAAGTTGGATTTATTAACCACAGAAATAAAAGTGGATGTGTACGTATATTTTATGCTTTTAGAGAATAAAGATAAGGATCCAGGTGAAAATGCTATTGCTGTATTAACAACTGAAGTGCAGCAAAGTATTACGAAATTAAAACTTCCTGATGTGCAGGTACAGTTTACATTTAATAAAGATAGATTGGAAGCGAATCTACAAGAAATGATTCAAGAAAAAATTGAGAAAGAAAAAGAAGCATTAATTAAAGGATTTTTGATGACGTTTTTCTCAGATTATGTTGCGGTTTTTGAAAAGATTATGGCATACCTTCCTAAATGATAAATCAATGAATGAATGAAACAGAGGTTAACACTAAATCTTATGTGAAGAAAAAGACGATTGTTCGTCCTACAAAAGTTATAAAAGCTGCTGAGAAAGAATCATCAAATCATAGATATAAATTGCAGGGGGATATTTTAAAGGTAATAAAAACAGTATATAGTCCGGCTAGAAAACTAGAGGACACCAATTTTTAGAGCAGCAATTAAAGCTGCTTTAAGGATGGTGTCCTTTTTATTTTGAAAAGGGAGATGGGGAGAATGAAAGCGCTAAGAGATCAATTACGGGAATGGAAAAAGAAATCCAAGCAAGGAAAGAAGAAAAATAAGAAAAAATCAAAAGAGAAATTAAGTACTCGTGAAATCGAGGATTTAATGAGGATGCATAGACCTTGTTATGAACGAAGACGCGGAGCATTAAGACAAAAGTAATTTAAAAATAAAAAGGAGTGGTCTTACATGACTAAACAATTATCTTTCTTACCAAAAATTGATAGAACAGCAACACAAGAGGAATTAGAAGGTGTGTTGGAAAGCGTACGTATACATAGACAATTTGGGATGATGCGTAAAGAAATGAAAGTCACTCCTTCTTATGAAGTACGTGAGCATGGTCCTACACATACAGTTGGAAAACCATTAGAAGATGTTGCTATGGCAAATATTCAACAAAGTAAACGAGAAGAGTGGCTTGAAAGAATGTCAGTACGTATTGATCAGTTTCTAAATCGATTAGGGAACGGACGTGCAGGAAGCATTCAAAGAGATATTATTTATAAACGTTATTTAGAAGAAGAGGACGTATGTGATTACATGGTTTACAACGAAATAGGGATGTCAGAGCGTACTTATCGACGTTGGAAGTCTAAAGCATTTTATAAGCTTGCTTTTGCGCTTGGATTAGAAGTTTACGAGACAGAAGAGACTGGAGGTAATGAATAATGAATTTTGTTCAGCCAATACGTAATCCAGAAGAAATACAGCAGCTAAAAGAGTATTTTAAAGAAAAGAGTTTACGTAATTACATTCTCTTCATTATGGGAATCAATACAGGCCTGAGAATCTCGGACATTTTGAAATTGAAGGTAGGAGATGTCAAAGGTAGTCATATATCTATGAGAGAAAAGAAAACAGGGAAGCAAAAAAGAATACAAATTACAGCAGCATTGAAAAGAGAACTGAAATGGTTTATTGAAGAAAGAGAAGACAATGAGTATTTATTACAAAGTAGACAAGGTAGGAATCGTCCAATTGGTCGTAGCATGGCATATAAGATATTAAGTGGAGCGGCGGCGGAGTTCGGATTAGATGAAATAGGAACACATACGCTGAGAAAGACGTACGGTTACCATATGTACATGCAAACGAAAAACATAGCATTACTCATGGAGATATTCAATCACTCGTCAGAGAAGGTCACACTACGCTATATAGGTGTAAACCAAGATGCAATGGATAAAGCAATGACTAGGTTTAAAATCTAAGCGTTGCTTTTTCTTTTTAAATCTATACAGTTACTCATAAATTTCGTACTGTGTAACTCAAAAGAGAAAGTGAAACCAAATCAATGATAGCAAGGGATTCAGCAAAGGTGTCAGTTACACACAATATAAGATATGGGTAAGTGAAGCAACGGCATAAAACAAAAGCATGATTTATCAAATGGACGTAAAGATTCATTATCATCAAGTTAAGAAATTCATTGTTTCCAATTAATAGTATCCGTTTTTATGTAGTTGTTATTGATTTTGAAAAAATAAAAAATCGCCTCATTAAAGGCGATTCATAGTTTATTCATTTTGCATTCTTTTGATAAGTAAGTATCTTTTAAATACAATGTTCTATATTAACGTCTTTCTGGTTCTTTTTCTTTTCTTCTAAGACCAAATAAACCTGCTAGTCCTAATAAACCAAGCCACGCCCAATTATTATTATCATCACGATCATTGTTCAAATCATTTGTTGTATTCACATTTCGAGTTCTAGTATCATTATTAACTCTATTCATGTCATTGTCATTAACTCGAGTTGTAATATTATTATTATTAACTCTATCCATATTATTTCCATCGTATTCAGCATGAACATTGGTACCAAAAACCATAATAGTTAGTAATAGAGCACTTAAAATAGATGAGAATTTTTTCTTCATAGTTTTTCCCTCCTTTCATATTCAGTAATGTCTCCAGTTTCTTTAGACAATATTCGTTTGAAAATATATAAAACCATTTGAATTGAAATTATGATAAACATCTTTAATTTTTATTATTAAAAGTACTTATAATAATGGATTAAGTTAATTGAAATGTATTTATTATTTATAAGAATAAATTTTTGGTAACGGTACATTCTATGAGGGAAAATTACTATATTTGGGTAAGGTGTTCCGTATGAGTTATAAGAACTTATTTTCTTCAATCCAGAACATGGTTAGGAAAATTTTTTCTATAGTAAGTATTGTTGCTAAAAGTTTAATTTCTTTAAGGAGGAATATTTTTATGGGTATTTTAAGTGGAAATCCACAAAATGAACCAATGCACTACGGAGAAGTCTTTGGGATTTGGAGTTATCTTGCAGCAGCACAAGGCACAATTGCTGGATATCAAGTTCTTATTAACCACACAGGGGACGAGGATTTAAAGGAATTTTTAGAAAACCTTGTAGAGAATGGTATCCAATCAGAGGTTGAAGAATTAAAAAATTTATTAAAATTAAATGGAGTTGCATTACCACCAGCACCTCCAGAAAGACCGGTTGCATCTATTGAAACGATTCCTCCTGGTGCTCGTATTAATGATGCGGAAATTGCAGCTAAAGTTTCTATGGATCTTGCTGCTGGGTTAGTAGCATGTAGTCAAGCTATGGGACAATCTCTTCGAGAAGATGTTGGAATGATGTTTGGTCAATTTCATATGAAAAAAGCACAAGCTGGAGCTATATTACTTCGTCTGAATAAGAAAAAAGGTTGGATTATTCCGCCTCCATTACATGTTCTACAATCAGATCAAGCATAATACCTAAATAAAATTTAATCTATTCTTTATGACTGTTGCAGTGAGGTTGTCTAGGGAAATAAAGGCTATTAGTAAATTGAAATAAGTGGCAGAGTTGTGACCGCTTTTTGGCAGTAAATATGCCGGTTGTTTTGGAATCAGCGTGCTATATTTGTATTGTGAGAAGTGGCGGAAAACATAACTCATAAAGATTTCTTTATAATCTATATGTTGTCTAAACGGTTTCATAATGACGGCACATAAAATCCGAAACCAGCAGATGGTAATGATTGAATGATACCGTTATTAAGGAGAGCTTTTGCTCTTCTTTGAGCTAACAACATCCTATGCAGACGGAATGAAGAGACCCGATAAGTCGGACAAGATTTTCTGTTGTGATTGTTAGCTGAAAGAAGAATAAAACTTCACATACCGTAATTCAAAAATAAATAATTAAATGATGACAAAGCATCCATTCGGGTGCTTTTTATTTTGGGGGGAGAATTGATATGGAAGAGTGTAAAGTAAGTCTTAGGTATACTTAGGATTGAACATCATACAATGATACAGAAAGGCCTTACCAAACGTGTTACCAACCCTAATTCATTTTAAAAAGAGCACTCGAACTGAGAAGTGCTCTTTTTTCTTGCACATAAGGGATTTCTAAACATACAATATTGAGTCGATGCTAACCCACACACTCCTTTTCAGAGGGACTTATATTCCGCAATAGAGCTGCGCCATATGAAAAGGAAAAGCATTGCTATGTATTTCATACTCAGAACCTTTCAAGGGTACTTAACAGTGCTCTTTTTTTATTGAACAAAATGGATATTTGAATAGAAAGGATGATATAGGAATGGCTAAAAATAAATTAACTATCAAAGTGGATGCTGATACAACAGAAGCATTAAAACAAATGAGGGAAGTAACTGAAGCTGCTAATGAATGTGTGGCTACGTTGGAGAAGTTAGAAACGGTTACGGGTAAGAGTGAATTGAATGGAATCACAGTAAAAGTTCCTACTGTTTTAGATGGGAAGACAATTAGTGAAGCTGTTTCTAGAATTCAAAGAACAGAAGATAAAATTGTTTCAAAAACATGCTAAGGAAAGGTAGGGGGAATAACGAATGAAACTAACTAAACAAGAACAAGCGGTTGTGATTGGAACATTCATTTCAATGTTAGGACAAGACCTTGTAAACGAACGTATCGATAAACAGAAATTAGAAAGTGTTATCCCAATCTTTAATGAGATGGAAGATAATACAACACCAAAGCAAAAGAGAGAAGCAATGGTTAGTTTGCTGGGTAAAGCGGTGGATGAATTCCTTGATGGTAAGGAGTGAGTATAGATGCAATTAACAAAAATTGAGAAAGCAATCGCTCTTGGTACAATCCTTAATGCTATTGATGAAGACAAGCTTGAAGAGTATGTGGAATTAGAAACATTGCGACCAGTAGTTAAAGTATTAAACAGGTTAAACAAAAGAACAAAGTCGGAAGAAAAGAAAGAAGCTATAACAAGTTTAATTAGTAAGTTGATGGATGATTTATTAAACGACAAGGAGTGAGATAGAATGCTATGGTTATTAGCTTATCTTATTGTAGGTATGGTTTACATTTCTTCTGGGATGCATTCAACTGCACGTAAGTTGTTAAAAGATGATAAAGGTGATCCGAATCAAGAGATGATAACAATTGCAGTAATGTTATTTCTTATTTGTATCTTCACACCTGTGTGGCCAGCGTTAGTAACAATGAGGATTGCTGGTAAGTTTTATAAGAATAAAGTAAAGGAGTGAGAACAAATGGCCAGTGGTTTAAACGGTAGGGTTGCTGCGCTTGGTCTTATACCTATTGATAAGAAAGCATACATCAAATACTTTAAGCCTAATGAGAAAGCGTACAAGAAGTCTGGGATTGATATTAATCGCTTTAAATATTATAAGCTGCATGAACAGGAGCCAATGTTTTACTCTATAGAATATCTTATGCAAACACCAATAAAAGATTTATTGGAAAGGGATAAAGAGAATCAAACACGCTGGATAAAGACAAATGAATGAATATAAAACCAAACAACAGAAGCGTAAGTTCTATGACAGTGGTGAGTGGAAGAGTATACGTGAACAAGTAAAGAAGCGAGACAACTATGAATGCCAAGAATGTAAGCGCAATGGTCGATTACAAACAGACACGAACGAATACAGTGAGAGTGCTAAGCGCAAGAAGATTCAACTCGTTGTCCATCATATAAAAGAACTAGAACATCATCCAGAACTTGCATTAGAAATGGATAATCTCGAAACAGTCTGTGTGGATTGCCATAATAAAGAACATGGTAGAGTATTCAAAAAGAAAATCAACAAATGGGAACACGATGAAAAATGGTAAAAAAGAATCAGCAATAACAATCCCCCCCTTAAAAAATTTCATCAAAAAATGCTCTAAGGGGCACCGGAGGAGGGGGTTAACTGTCAGGTTTTTTTCGGAATTACGCACGTAAGGGGGGTGGGTAGATGGCTGTTAGTATTGTAAGGTTAAAGGAACAGCTTATGAATAGTATTGATACGACAGATTTAGTTGAAGTTGAAAAGGTAGAACGCTATATTGATCTAGTTAAAGCATTTCGAAAAATTAATAAAACGATAACTAAAGAAGGGGAATCCGTAACAATTAAAAATGGAACTCAAGTTTTCGTTAAGGCCCACCCTCTTATAAGTGAGAGGAATAAAATTAACAGTTCTTTAATTGCATTAGGGAGAGATATAAAGTTTGTTGTTAAGAATACTATCCCTAATACAGGTTATAGCAAAAGTGATCTTACATGATTAAGCAAAAGTATGTGGAAGAATATATTGAACTTTATCGAAGTGGGAAAGTAAAGTTCAATAAAGAAAGAGAACTGTTAATTAAATATCTAGAAAAATATGTTTTAAACAGAGACGATTTGTATTTTGATGATGAAATGATTGAGGATTGTATCAACTTTGGTGAGAAGTGGTATTTTCCGTTGCAGCCATTTCAAAAATTCTTAATAGCATTCGTCTTTTTATTTTATAAGAAAAATGGACGTGTGTTTTATCGTAAATTCCTATGGATGCTAGGACGTGGCGGCGGTAAAAACGGTCTGATTTCTGTTATTATTCACTTTTTAATTAGTGAATTACATGGCATTCCAGAGTATAACATTTCAGTTGTAGCGAATAGTGAAGAACAAGCAAAAACAAGCCCTGACGAAGTTCATAAATGTGTGAAGAAGAATGAGGTCTTGAAAAGAGCCTTTAAAACAACGTTAACTCAAACAGTTTCAAAGGCTACTGAAAGTGTACTGAAGTTTAGAACTTCAAATGGAGATACAAAAGATGGTTTGCGTGATGGTGCGGTTGTATTTGATGAAATACATCAATACGAAAGCAATAAAGATGTCCGTGTTCATATCAGTGGTTTAGGGAAAAAGAAAAACCCACGTGAATTTTACATTGGTACAGATGGATATGTTCGTGACGGTTTCTTAGATAAGCAAAAAGAAAAGGCAATGAAGGTATTAAACGGCGAAGCACGTCCAAATGCTGTCTTTCCTTTTATTTGTAAATTGAATGACGAAACTGAAGTAGATAATCTTGATAATTGGGAGCTTGCGAATCCCATGTTATCTAAGCCTTTAAGTGAGTATGCTGAAGGGTTACTTGAAACAATTAAGGAAGAATATGAAGATTTAGAAGACGACCCTAGTAATAGAGAAGAGTTCATGACAAAGCGTATGAACTTACCTGTTACTAATTTAGAACGCTCTGTTGCAAAATGGTCAGAAATTCTTGCTACAAATCGACCGTTTCCAGATTTACACGGACAAGAATGCATTGGATCGTTAGACTTTGCAAGCATTCGAGATTTCGCGGCATGTGGTCTTTTATTTAGACAAACTGGAGAGTATATTTTTAAAACTCATTCCTTTGTACGAAAAGAATTTGTTGATATCTATTATGGATATTCAAAAAAAGCAGGAGAGTTCAAAAAACAGAAGTTTGCGCCAATAAAAGAATGGGAAGAACAAGGCTTGCTAACTGTTGTGGACGAGCCAACTATCAATCCTCAACACATTGTTGATTGGTTTGTAAAAATGCGTGAACAATATGGCATTAAAAAAATTATAGCTGATAACTTCCGAATGGAAGCGATAAGACCTTTATTAGTAGCAGAAGGGTTTGAAATCGAAGTTATACGAAACCCAAAAGCAATTCATAGTTTATTAGCGCCACGGATTGAAATGGCATTTGCAAATGAGCAGATTGTTTTCGGTGATAATCCTCTTATGCGTTGGTATACACAGAATGTATTGGTTGTGATTAAGGGTGACGGAAACAAAATATATGAAAAGAAAGAACCGGTGCGAAGAAAAACTGACGGATTCCAAAGTTTTGTTCATGCTCTTTATCGAGCGGATGAGATACAAGAAGCAACGGACTTCATACTAAGCGATATTAAATTCTAATAAAGGGGGTGATGACCATTGGATGGTTAGGTTCAGTATTTAAAAAAAATAAAGAACTACAATTTATGGTTGATCTGGATTTGATTGCTGATACAGCAAACAGGGTTCATATGAAACGACTAGCAATCGATACATGCGTATCATTCTTAGGAAGGACGATTAGTCAGTCAGAATTCAGAGTAAGAAATGGTAAAGCATTTGAGAAGAATGAACTTTATTATCGATTAAACGTTAGACCAAACAAGAATATGACGGCAAGCACTTTCTGGAAAAGATTTATTCGTAAACTTATTTATGATAATGAATGCTTAGTTATACAAGCAGATGATGGCGATTTGCTTATTGCCGATGGATTTCAACATAATGAGTATGCTGTGTATGAAGATACTTTTACTGATGTAATAGTAAAAGACTACACGTTTAAGAGAAGTTTTAAGCAAAGTGAGGTTATTCATTTAAAGTATCGAAATGATAAATTGTCTCCGCTTATTGATGGAGTATTTGCAGATTATGGGGACTTATTTAGTAGGATATTAAACTCACAAAAACGTAAAAATCAAGTTCGTGGCACGGTCGATATGGATATGATTGGTGCCAAAACAGAAGAACAAATAGAGAAGTTACAAGAGTTTATCGACAATATGTATAAGGCGATTGGTACGAAAGATATCGCTATTGTTCCACAACAAAAGGGTATTAATTATAACGAAATATATAATGGTGTTGCGAATGGGCCGAGTGTGGAAGAAATAAACAAAGTAACCAGTGGTTTTTTAAATCAAGTAGCAATGGCCATCGGTATTCCGACAGCTTTATTATATGGAGAAATGGCTGATGTAGAGAAGCAAACGAAAAATTATATGCTTTTCACAGTAAGACCATTATTAAAAAAGCTATCTGATGAAGCGAATGTTAAATTCTTTGAAATGAATGAATATCTTTCAGGACAAAAGATTATAGTTAAGGCTGTTTCTTATCAGAGTATATTTGACCTTGCAACAAGTATTGATAAGCTTATTTCTTCAAGTGCATTTACAGGAAATGAGATTCGTTCAGAAGTAGATTATGAAGATTCTAATGATCCGAACTTAAATATCCATCATATTACGAAGAACTATAAGAAACTAAATGAATCTGAAGGAGGTGAGAAATGATGGAACATTTGAACATGAATAAGCTTTTAAATTTAAAACGAGATATTCGTTTTGAGGCAAAAGGTGAAAATGAGTACAAGTTAACTGTTTATGGGGCAATCGGTGGATGGTTTAGTGAAAATAACGCTGAATCAGTAAGAAGAAAAATTCAAGATGTAAAAGCAGAAAAAATTCACGTTCATATTAATTCGGGTGGAGGTTCAGCGTTTGATGGTGTAGCAATTTGTAATCAGTTAAAGCAGCATGATGCCGAAATTATAGTTCATATTGATGGTTGGGCAGCAAGTGCCGCATCTGTAATTGCAATGGCAGGTGATAAAATCATTATGCCTAGTAATACTATGATGATGATTCATCAAGCGAGTACCTTTGAATATGGAAATGCAGATCTATTTGAAAAAACAGCACGAGATCTACGGAAGATTGATTCAGCTTTAGCAGCATCTTATAAGAAACGTTTTGTTGGAACAGATGAAGAATTAAAACAACTTTTAAAAGATGAAACTTGGCTAACGGCAGAGGAAGCAGTTGCTCTTGGTTTAGCTGATGAAATTGCTGATGAAATTGAAATAGATGATACGCAGGAAGAGGAAGAAGAGGAAGTTGTAGAAAATTTTAAAGAAGATTTAGTAGCTAAGTATACGAAACAGCCAAATAATCAAAAACCAAAAGAGCTTATTCAAGAGCCTGTTAAAACAAAACAGAATCTGAGTACGCTCTTTTTAAACTTAGGAGGAAAATAAATTATGGTAATTAAATTTAATAACTTTGAAGATAAAAAACTAGCTTTTGCAAAAGCAACGCAGGAAGGAACGCCAGAAGAACAAACAGCAGCTTTAAATTCCATGATTGAAGCACTTGCTACAGATGTTCGTTCGGATATCTTGAATCAAGTCAATGAATCTATTGTAGACCGTTCTATTATGCAGTCTCGTGGTTCTAACGTATTAACGAGTGAGGAAATGAAATTCTTCAATGCAGTCGTTCAAGATGGTGGATTTAAAGATACTGAAACATTGCCTAAGACAACGCAAGAACGAATTTTTGATGATTTAGTTCAAGGTCATCCGTTGTTAGAACATATCGGATTAGAAAACTTAGGTGCTGTGACAGAATTTATCTATGGAGATCCAGAAGGTGCAGCTGTATGGGGACCATTATTCGGTGATATTAAAGGACAACTAAATGCTACATTCCGAAAAGAGTCTATCTCTCAACTTAAATTAACGGCATTTATCCCATTGGCAAATGACATGCTTAAACTTGGTCCAGTGTGGGTGGAACGATATGTTCGTACAATGATTTCAGAAGCTATGTCTGTAGGTTTAGAACGTGGATTTGTAATTGGTACAGGTAAAGATGAGCCTATCGGATTGTTAAAAGATCCAAGTGGAAGTGTTGTTGGCGGAGTGTACCCAGATAAAAAGCCAGCAGGAACTTTAACTTTTGAACCTGGTCGTAAAACAATCAATGAACTGAAAGGCGTTGTTAAACTATTAGCTAAGAAGCTAAATGCAGATGGTACAGATGCAGACAGACCGAAAAATATTGCAGGAAAAGTAGTTATGGTAACAAATCCGTTTGATACTTTTGACATTCAAGCGAATGCAACAATTCAAAATGCAGCTGGAGTGTATGTAACGAGCTTACCTTTCAATCCAACCCCTTCAGAATCAGTATTTGTACCTCAAGGGAAAGTAATGTTCTTTGTTAAAGGCGAGTACATTGCAGCGATGGGCGGAACGGAGCCAATCAAAAAGTTTGAAGAAACTCTAGCTTTAGAAGATGCAACGCTTTATATCGCTAAACAATATGCTACAGGTAAACCAAAGGATAAATACACTTCACAAGTTTACACATTAAAACTTGAGGAAGTAACGCCACCAACACAAGGATGATGTAAATGGAAATAGTAATTTCAGAGGAAATACTACAGCAATTCAAAGATAGGATGCACTTAGGCGATGATGAAGATGATAACCTAAGACGCATCCTTTTTGCATCCACCAAAGCTTTAATAAAAGATTGTGGAGCATATGACATAAACGAAGATGAGACGTTCAAAGAATTGGTTTTTGAACGTTCTCGTTATGTTTATAATGACGCGCTTGAGTATTTTACTAAGAATTTTTTAACCGAAATTAATAGTTTTGGCATTGCAAAAGCATTAGAAGAAATTAAGTTGGACGGTGAGTAATATGCGTCCTTTTCAGTATAAAAAACCACTGAATACTGGCGATTGTAGAAATCGAATTATCATTGAACAACCTGAAGTAATAAAAGATGAATTGAATCAAGAAGTTGAAACAGGCAATTGGCAAGAAGTTAAAAAGGCATGGGCAATGATAAAAACGGTAAAAGGTTCGGAGTACATTGAAGCTTCAGCTTCACAGTCTACACGAATTTATCGGTTTGTAATGCCTTATACAACAGGTATTACAGAATTAATGCGAATTACTATGAAGGGTCGTATCTTTGACATTATCGAACCGCCAATGAATGATGATGAAATGTATCAAACATTGACTATTATCGCAAAGGAGCATACTTAATATGAATGATTTTGCGAGTGATCTTGCTAGAGAATTACAAAGGTATGCGAATGTTGTAGAAGAAGAATTGCTAACAGCACAAGAAGAAGTAGCTGATCATGCTGTAAGTAAATTAAGGCAAAGTGGTCCTAAAAAAACAGGTGCCTATCGTAAAGGGTGGCGTAAGAAAAAAGAAGGTAATAGTGTTGTTGTCCACAATACAAAAGGACAACTAACGCATCTTTTGGAAAATGGCCATGCAAAGGCTGGTGGTGGACGTGTTCCGGCTCAAGTGCATATTCGTCCAGTTGAAGAGTATGTAATTAATGAATTACCAAGACGAATTGAAAGGGCGCTTGAATAATGACATTAGGTGAATTAACAAAAATCCTTGAAGCTACAGGTTATCCTGTGGCTTATTCGCATTTCATAGCAACGCCAGGTAAGCCAGTGCCAGCGCCACCTTATATTTGTATCCTTGTGGATGGATCAGCAAATTTAATGGCTGATAACAAGGTTTATCACAAGATAGACGATGCAAATATTGAGCTTTACACAACTAAAAAAGATTTAGTTGCAGAAGCAAAACTTGAAAAAGTCCTAGACGATCATGAGATTCCTTATGAATCGTATGGGACTTTTATTGAATCTGAAAAAATGTATCAAAAAATATATGAAACGAGGTTGATATAAATGAATGAAAACAAAGTATCTTATGGTTTAAAAAATGTTCATTATGTACCATACAACGTAACTGATGGAGTCGTTACATTTAAAACGCCAATTCCAATGCCTGGTGCAGTTGAACTAACAAATGAGCCGCGCGGTGATTTAATTGAATTCTACGCAGACGATATGCTTTATTATTCAGCAGATAATAACCAAGGTTATGAAGGAGCGCTGAATATCGCTACTATTCCAGAACAATTTGCTATCGATGCATTAGGAGAGCAATTAGATGAAACGGATGGTGTATTAAATGAGTTAGCTGATGCAAAAGGTCAACCATTCGCACTATTATTTGAATTTGATGGCGATGTAAAAGCAACTCGACATGTTATGTATAACTGTTCAGCGAGTCGCCCTAACATTTCATCTAAATCAAAAACGAATTCCGCTGAACCAAATACAAATGAATTGAAATTCGTTGCTAGCCCACTGATTTTAGCGCCTGGCGGAAGACCAATGGTTAAAACGAAGACAACCGCTAAAACAACTCAAGCAATTTATGATAACTGGTACAAAGAAGTTTACATTAAAAAACCAGCAGCACCAAAAGGAGCGTAATAGTAAATGGAAAAGACAATTACAATAGACGGAAAACAAGTCAGATTAAAAAGTACAGCGGCAACGGTTAAAAAGTATAAAGCACAATTTAGACGTGATTTATTTGCAGACATGCTCAAATTAGGAGTTATTGCTCCTTCAAATCCTCAAGCTGGCGCTACTATTGATTTAGCAAATGCGGATTTAAGTAAAGTAGATTTTGAGGTTGTTTATGATCTGGTTTGGTTATATGCAAAAACAGCAAATCCAGAAATTGCTGATCCAATTACATGGTTAGATGGTTTTGATGAGTTCCCTATCTCTGAGATTCTTCCAGAAATTATGGACATGATTCAAAGTACGATGGGCGCAAAAAAAAAATAAAGAAAAGTAATGGAGAGCAAGGAGCTTTCAGTGATGAAGAATTAACCACTGATACGTTTCTTGCTCTTTGTTATAAAGCGAAACTAACAAGTTGGGATTTAGAAGATATGACAATCGGTGATTGTTTTGATTACATTGCTGAATTCGCTGAAATGGAGAACCCAGATAAAGAAAAAGTTAGAAAAGCAAATCAAAAAGACTTTGATTCATTCTAAGAAAGGAGTGAGATAATGGCTAGCGGAAGAATTAAAGGGATTACGATTGAAATTGGTGGAGAGACTACGGGTCTTCAAAATGCATTGAAAGATGTTAATAAGCAGAGTGATAACTTAGCAAAAGAACTAAAAGATGTTGAGCGGTTGCTAAAGTTTGATCCTGGTAATGTGGAAGCATTAGCACAAAAACAACAGTTACTTACACAACAAATTGAAAATACAACACAAAAACTAGACAAGTTAAAAGCAGCTGAACAACAAGTTCAAGCTCAATTTCAAAACGGTAAAATTTCTGAAGAACAATATCGTGCTTTTAGGCGTGAGATTGAATTTACAGAAGGGTCTCTTAATGGTCTGAAAAATAAGCTTGGAAATATGAAGGCTGAACAAGACAATGTAGCGAGTTCCACAAGGCAATTAGAAACATTGTTTAGCGCAACTGGGAAAAGTGTGGATGATTTTGCAGGAGCATTAGGAAATCGTCTTGTGAATGCAATTCGAAATGGAACGGCTACAAGTAAGCAATTAGAGCAAGCAATTGGAATTATCGGTCGTGAAGCATTAGGAGCAGGAACAGATATTGATAAATTACAACGTGCTCTTCGTTCTGTGGATGGCGGTAACTCAATACGGCAAGTGCAAAATGAGTTAAGAGATTTACAACAAGAGGCTGGTAGAACAGAGAAGAAGTTTGAAGGTCTAAAAATAGGGTTAGAAAATGTTATTGGCGGATTAGCAGCAGGTGGTGGAATTGCAACCGCAATTGAAAAAGCAATGGATATGTCAAAGTTACAAACAAAAATTGATGTATCTTTTGATGTCCCTGAATCCTCGAAAAAATCAGTAGAAGAAGCTGTAAGAGGAATTTCAGCTTATGGAGTGGATGCGGAAGCATCTTTAGAGGGTGTACGCCGACAATGGGCTTTAAATAAAGGCGTAAGCGATGAAGCGAATGCAGCAATCGTAAAGGGAGCAGCCGCAATTGCTCAATCTTATGAAGGGATTGATTTTACTGAGTTAATTCAAGAAACAAATGAAATCGGAAGTGAATTAGGGATTTCGCAAGAAGGCGCTCTTGGTATGGCTGATGCTTTACTTAAACTAGGATTTCCACCAGAACAATTAGATATTATTGCTGAATATGGAGGGCAGCTTACAAGAGCGGGATATTCAGCTGAAGAAGTACAAGCGATTATGGAAGCTGGGGTTGAAACAGGAACCTGGAATATTGATAATTTGCTAGATGGTTTAAAAGAAGGACGTATCAAAGCGGCTGAGTTCGGTCAAGGTGTCGATAAAGCTATGAAAGAATCACTTGAAGGCACAAAAATTTCAGCGGAGCAAGTTGAAAAATGGGGTCAAGCAGTAGCTAAAGGTGGTAAAGATGGTTCGGCAGCTATGACTGAAATTGCACAGGCTTTATCAGAAGTTGAGGATGAAACAAAGCGTAATGAATTAGGTGTTAAATTTTTTGGTACGATGTACGAAGACCAAGGGCAAAACATTATTAATACTTTACTAGGTGCGAAAGAAAAGACTGTTGATTTTAAAAAGAATCAAGATCAATTAAATGATTCCGTTAAGAAAATGGATGCAAATCCGGCAGTTAAGTTTCAAAAAGCAATGCAAGATTTACAAGTAGCCCTCAAGCCAGTTCTAAGTGTTATAGCTGATGTTGTTGCTAAAATAGCTGATTGGATTTCTAATAATCCAAAGCTAGCGGCTACCTTGGCAGCTATAGCAATAGCTATTGGAGTAATTGCAGGGGCGTTTATGGCTTTAGCGCCAATCGTTGTCGTCATATCGAGTATAGGGGCTGCAATGATGGGATGGGTCGCACTAATTGCCGTAGTTGTAGCCGCTGTAGTTGCCTTGGGCGTTCTAATCTATCAAAATTGGGATTCTATAAGGCAATGGACCATTGATGCTTGGAATGCAATTGGAGAGTTCTTAGTAGGAATATGGGATGGGATTGTACAATGGGCAAGTGATACCTGGAATAGTATTAGTGAAACTACATCGGAAGTCTGGAATTCAATTAAGGAGTTCTTAATAGGCTTATGGAATGGAATAGTTGAGTTTGTTGTAACCTGGGGAACCGCTATTCTAGAAGCATACATTGGTATTTGGACTTCTATTTTTAATTTTTGTATGGAAATTTGGAATGGAATTGTCGAATACCTTACTTCTGTCTTACAGGGAATAGCAACCTTCTTCACTGAGGTATGGACTTCAATTTCAACGTTTTTCCAAGAGACATGGAACGGATTAGTTGCCTTTTTAACTCCAATTTTACAAGGAATCGCAGATTTCTTTTCTATGATTTGGAATGGTATTTCCACAGTAATTCAAACTGTATGGAATTTTATCACTCAATACTTACAAGCGATTTGGACAGCAATTTTATATTTCGCCACTCCAATTTTCGAATCTATACGAGAGTTTTTAGCTTCGGTATGGGAAGCTGTTAAGCAAAAAGCTATAGCGGTGTGGGATGCACTTACAAATTTTTTAAAGACTTGTTGGAATGGAATAGTATCAATTGCGACAACTGTATTTGATTGGATTAAAAATACAATTACAACCGTTTGGGATGCAATCAGTTCAGCAACAATGACTGTATGGAATGCAGTGAAAAACTTCTTACAATCATGTTGGAATGGATTAGTTGCTTTTGTGACGCCAATATTTAATTCAATAAAAGACTGGATTGTAAACACCTGGAACACGATTAGCTCCACTACAAGTGCGGTATGGAATACAATTAAAAGTTATCTTTCTAGTCTATGGAATTCAATTGTTTCTACAGCAAGTTCGGTATTCAATAACATCAAGCAAGCTATCTCTACTGTTTGGAATATGATCAGTAGTACAAGTAGTAGTATCTGGAATGGGATTAAGTCCACGCTATCAAGCATATGGAATGGCATTAAATCCACAGCATCGTCAGTGTGGAACGGATTAAAGGATGCTATTATGACTCCTGTCCGCTGGGTAACAAATGCTGTGAGCGGAGCGTTCGAGGGGATGAAATCAGCGGTATTAGGTGTATGGGATGGTATTAAAAGTGGCATTCGTACAGCTATCAATGGAATCATTCGTATCATTAATAAATTCATAGATGGATTTAATACACCAGCGGAATTATTAAATAATATACCAGGTGTTAGTGCTCCAACTATTCCACATGTACCAATGCTTGCTAAAGGTGGAAAACCTGTAGGTGATGGTTCATTTATTACAGGTGAAGCTGGACCGGAATTGTTTACGAAAAAAGGTAATTCCATCACAGTTACACCTTTATCATCAAAAGAAAAATCACTTGGTATTACTGGAACCATGAATCAATTAATGGGTGATATGAGCCGTATGATGGCTAGTTCTATGAATCAATTATCAGGCTTGAAAACTGTTATGAGTGGTGTTTATGGAAATATGTCTAATAGTAGACAAGCTATGACAAATACGGTTGCAAACCAAGTGGTTAATTATTCTCCTGGACAAACAGGTGGAAATGGAATGATTCCAACACAAGGTGGAGATTTGGTTATTGAAGTGCCAGTTATTTTAGAGGGACGAGATGTGGCGCGTGGTACTTATCGATATACAAAAGAGTATCAAGAAAGAGAAGAACAAAGAAACTCAGCCTTTTAGGTTTGGGTTTCTTTTATTTTATACAGAAATGAGGTGTCAAAATGAGCTCTTTTACATTTAACAATGCACGTAAAGAATTTGTCCAAATTGCAAAAGGGTGGAAAAGACCGACTTGGGCACCATTGAAACGTAATTTTCTAAGTGTTCCAGGATATCCAGGTGCAAGGCTATTAAACACCCAAACGGAAATGCGTGTTTTATCTATACCTGTAGGAATCATTGTTCCTGATGGCGGGAACTTAGAGTTATTAAAAGAAGAAATTGCAAGTTGGTTAATTACCGATCAACCAGCCGAGCTTATTTTCGATGTAGAGCCAGATAGAACATATTTAGCAGTTGTGGATGATAGCTTTGATCCAGATGAATTTGTAACACTCGGAATCGGTACAATTAAATTTGTCTGCCCAACACCTTATAAACTAGGGAAAGTACAGACTCACACTTTCACACAAAGTTGGTCAACTGAGATTACTTCTTATTTCACGAATAAAGGAAGCGTAGAAGCTCCGGCATTAATTGAAATGACTGTAAAAAAACCAAGCACTTTTTTAGATGTATGGTTTGGTAAATATCCTTTAGAACGAAACTATTTCCGTATCGGTTATCCTCTAACTGTGGAGGAATCAACGGTACAAGAGCGTGAGCGTGTGTTATGGGATGAAATGGCTTCACCTATAGGTTGGACTCCTGTTACTGGGCAATTTGATGACATGAAAGGGACAGGTACTTTTAAATCAAAAGGCGGTTACGCACTATATTGTGAAGAATACGGAGAAGGGAAAGGGTTTTACGGTGCAATAGCTAAGAAAAGTATTCCAGGCGGTCCATTACAAGATTTTGAAATAGAGGCATGGATGACTTTAAAGTCCAAAAATATTGAGGAAATGGGGCGTTGTGAAGTCCTCTTATTGGATGAGGCAAGTAATTTGGTAGCTCGTATTAACATGAATGATTTATACGTAACGGCAGAAATTACAAAGGCACATATGAAAATCGGGAATAGCGGAACACCTAATAGCATTCGTAAATTAGTAGATACAAGTGGCTATTACTTATCTACTTTCAATCAATTTCGGGGACGCCTGCGTATTGCTAGAAGAGGGACAAAATGGTCTGTATATGTAGCTAAATTTATAGATGGTAAAGAGATAGACGGAGCTTCCCTAGTTGAACAATGGAACGATGTTGACAACAGTAATCCAATGACAAACCGAAAAATCGCACAAGTTATGATTGCGCTGTGTAAGTGGGATAATCACCAGCCTGTTAACGAAATGCAATTTGATGATTTGAAAATTTGGAAGGTAAACAAAGTCCCTTCTAATACAAAGCCTTATATTTTCGATGCAGGAGACAAAGTGATTATTGATACAGAAAAAAGTCTTGTTACGATTAACGGGAAAGATGCTATTAATATTAAAGATATTTTTAGTGAGTTTCCTAAGATCATACGTGGAGAGAACCGGATTGATATTATGCCGCCAGACGTTACAGCGACAATCAGTTACAGGGAGAGATACAGATGAGAACGCCAAGTGGTGAATTGCATGTTGTTGATTTTAAAACAGAACAAATTGTAGCATCTATTCAGCCTGCAGATTATTGGGATGATAAAAGACATTGGGAAATCAAAAATAACATTGATACGTTAGAGTTTCGAGTATTTGATAATACAAGGCATTCATCCACACTTATGCAGCAAAACTTAGTATTAAAAGAAGTGCGTGATGGTCGTATCGTTCCTTATGTAATTACTGAAATTGAAAAGAATTCCGATGATAGATCAGTAATTGCTTATGCATCAGGAGAATGGATTCAACTTGCTAAAGCTGGAATTATTCCACCACAAAAACTAGAAGGTAAGACAGTAATTGAAATGGTTGATATCGCTCTTGCAGGTACGAAGTGGCAAAAAGGAAATTTAGAATATGCTAGTTTCCGTTCTATGACGATTGATGAGTTTATCGATCCATTAACTCTCCTTAAAAAGATAGCTTCATTATTCGAATTAGAAATTCAATACCGTGCTGAAGTCGTAGGCTCTCAAGTCGTTGGTCGTTATGTAGATATGGTTAAGAAGCGTGGTCGAGAAACAGGAAAAGAAGTAACTCTTGGCAAGGATTTAATGGGGATTAAGCGTATTGAGAACTCTCAAAACATTTGTACAGCCTTATTAGGTTTTGTGAAAAAAGAAGGTGGAGAGTTTGTTACCATTGCAGAAATAAATAATGGTGTTCCTTATCTTGTGGACAATGATGCGTTTCAAAGGTGGAATGAGAAAGGGCAGCATAAATTTGGTTTTTACAGTCCAGAAACAGAAAACGAGGACATGGATTCAAAACGTTTAATGACTCTTATGAACACAGAGTTAAAAAAGCGTGTCAATACATCCGTTTTTTATGAAGTTGAAGCACAATCAATTGGTCGTGTGTTCGGCTTAGCTCACGAATTAATTAATGAGGGCGATACGATTCGAATAAAAGACATTGGATTCACACCTAAGCTTTATTTAGAAGCAAGGACAATCGCTGGTGATGAATCATTTAAAAATCCATTACAAGATAAATATGTATTTGGTGATTATCATGAGATTATTGATCCAAATGAGGAATTAAGAAAGATTTACAATCGTATTCTTAGTTCACTTGGCAATAAACAAGAAATGATAGATCAGCTTGATAAATTAGTGAAAGAAGCGAATGAAACCGCTAGTAATGCTAAAAAAGAATCAGAAGCAGCAAAAGCACTAGCTGAAAAAGTACAAGAGAATATTAAAAATAATACGGTTGAAATTATAGAATCCAAGAATCCACCGACAACAGGACTGAAACCTTATAAAACGCTTTGGCGTGATATTAGTAACGGAAAGCCCGGTGTTTTAAAAATATGGACAGGTGAAGCTTGGGAATCGGTTGTACCCGATGTGGAATCAGTCAAAAAAGAAACATTAGAGCAGGTTAATAAAGATATAGAAACCACAAAAACAGAGTTAAATCAAAAGGTTCAAGAAGCACAGAACCAAGCGACAGGTCAATTCAATGAGGTGAAAGAGAATTTACAAGGCGTTAGTCGTACGATTTCTAATGTCGAGAACAAACAAGGTGAAATCGATAAGAAAGTAACTCAGTTTGAGCAAGATTCAAGTGGATTTAAAACTTCAATTGAATCGTTAACGAAAAAAGATACTGAAATTAGTAATAAATTAAATACAGTTGAATCAACTGTTGATGGCACGAAAAAGACGATTACCGATGTGCAGTCAAAAGTGGATAATATGAAAATGGATATGCAAAATTTAATCGTGGATTCTGAGTTCAAATTAATGACTGATTGGATAAAAGGATCACAAATAAAAGTAGAGACTGGAATTAAATCATATAACGTTATTAACGCTTCTATTAAAGGTGAGGGTTTTGTAGATTTTACACAGTATATAGAGGTAGAATCGAATACAGAATATACATTCTCCTGTAATGCTGGTGGTAGTTTTAAAATCTTTTTATGGGAAAAGAAAGCTGATAAAACACCTACAGCAGTATATAAAGATAATCAAGCTACATATTCAGGCAAACCATGGGATATGTCTTCCTCACGGAGTGATTTTACTAGAACCATTAAAACACAACCTGATACGAAATTGATTCAATTTATTTTTAGAGTTGAGGATATTTCAGCCGATAAAACCGGAACAGGTGGACGTCTTGGTTTACCTAAATTATCTAAAGGGAATGTAGATACTGGATGGTCACCTTCTCCTAAAGACACGACTTCTGTTGCTGATTTTAAAAAAGTTACAACTGAAATTACAGAACAAGCAGGTAAAATCAGTGAAAAGTTAACAAGTGTAGAAACGAAAGTTGCTAATACAAAAATAGGTGGACGCAATACTGTTCTTGGTACATCCATTCCAGCTAGTGTAGTTGGTAACAATGCAGCAAACCAAACAGTAAATATTTATAGTTTTGCAGGTGGGGACTCTAGCGCGATTTTAAATAAAGAAATTTGCGTTTCTTTTGACTGGAAAATTGAAGGTACTACAGCACCAACGGGTACTATGTATATGCAAGGGAGCAATCCTTATCCCCTTATTGCATCCAGAATTACATTTTCTTCTCAAAACTTAAGTGGAAAATATTTGGGTGTAATCACGATTAGTGGTAGTGCTTTTAAGGATGTAAATATGAGATTAGATAATTTCACAACTGGAGCAAAAATTATCATTTCTAATTTTCAAATTGAAATAGGCAATACAGCTACTGAATGGACACCAGCTCCAGAAGATCAAGTAACAACCGATGAATTCACCAAGAAAACAACCGAGATTGAAAAAAGTGTGGAGGGCGTAAAAACCACTGTAACAAATGTCCAAAATAGCCAAGATGGATTTGAAAAACGCATGAGTAATGTGGAGCAAACAGCAACTGGATTATCTTCTACCGTAAGTAATTTAAACAATGTAGTATCCGATCAAGGAAAAAAGCTTACTGAAGCAAATACAAAACTTGAACAGCAGGCAACAGCAATCGGGGCAAAAGTTGAACTTAAACAAGTAGAGGATTATGTTGCTGGTTTTAAGATTCCAGAGCTGAAGCAAACGGTTAATCAAAATAAACAAGATTTATTAAATGAATTAGCCAATAAGCTTGCAACTGAACAATTTAACCAGAAGATGACTCTGATTGATAACCGTTTCACTATCAATGAACAGGGTATCAATGCCGCAGCAAAAAAGACGGAAGTATATACGAGATTACAAGCAGATGGACAATTTGCTACAGATTCTTATGTAAGAGATATGGAATCACGCCTTCAAATAACAGAAAAGGGCGTTAGCATATCTGTAAAAGAAAATGATGTAATCGCAGCTTTTAACATGAGTAAAGAAAACATTAAGTTAAATGCCGCACGAATAGATTTAGTTGGTAAAGTTAATGCTGAGTGGATTAAAGCGGGAATGCTAAGTGGTTGCCAAATTAGAACATCAAATACAGATAACTACGTAAGCTTAGATGACCAATTTATACGTCTCTATGAAAAAGGGGTTGCTAGATCATTTCTAGGACATTACAGAAGAACAGATGGTTCAGTACAACCAACTTTTATTTTAGGAACAGATGAAAAGACTAGCGCTCCAGCAGGCGCTTTATTTATGTCTCAAGCAGGTGCAGGATGGTCAGGGGCGTATGCGAGCATTGGTATTAGCGATGGCATAGTTGATGGTACAGTCCAAAAATCTGTGTACTGGGAGTTGCAAAGAAACGGACTAAGTGTTCTAAATGCTAATGATTACCATGTTTTTTATGCTGGTAATGGGAGTTGGTATTTTAGACGGGGAAAACCGGGGTTATATCAAACTTCGTTAGTCGTTGAAGATAATAGTACAGATTCTGATTTAAGACTACCTAACATCACTTTACGTAATAGCCGTGCAGCAGGATATACAGGTATCATTCAAGTCAAGTCACCTGTTACTCAGAATGGATGGGGTTCTGTTCAAGGTAATTTTATGAGCCCTTCATTACGGGAATATAAATCTAACATTCGTGATGTTTCTTTTTCCGCCCTAGAAAAAATCAGGAATGTACGAGTGAGACAATTTAACTATAAGAATGCAGTAAACGAGCTTTATAAAATGAGAGAAGAGAGAGATCCTAATGAGCCACCTTTGACAACAGAAGATATTAAAACATACTACGGGGCAATTGTAGATGAATGTGATGAATCATTTATTGATGAAAGTGGTAAAGGGATTCACTTATACTCATATTCGTCACTTACAATCAAAGCTTTACAGGAATTGGAAGTTAAGCATGATGAAGAAATTAAAGCATTAGAAGAGAGACACACGACGAATATGGAGCAGATGAACCGTAGAATTGAAGTGTTAGAACAATTATTAGTTCAAAAATTAATAAATGAGAAACTAGAGCAGCAGTTATAAGCTGTTTTTTATTTTCGCAAAATACGGCTTTTATAGGCACTCGAAGGGATGTTTTTCTTTTATCTATTTATTTTATATCTAATCTAGTAGATTTTTTATGGTAAATGGTGATTAAAAGAGAAAGATATAGTAATTTATAACAATTAGCTGACAGGATTTCTTTTTTTGTTAAATACTTTAAAAATAATTAATTATAATATAAAGTAATAGTAATATAATTATTAGTGTTATATATTCAATTTAATATCACATTTAGGAGGTATATTATGAAAAAGAAGTTTATGTTAATGATGCTTCTGTTTGCATTGATGGTAGGATTACATCCTAATTCAATGACAAAAGCAGAAACCACAAGTACACAAGGTGAACAATTCGAACAAGGAAAGTATAATCTGCAAGCTGAATTTCCATTTGGACAGAACTGGAACAAAAACTCACCTTATGCTGGAACAGAAACAAGTAAAGTGAAATGGGAATACAGGCTTTATGAAGAAAATGGTGGTATTCAATTGTTTAGTGCTCCACCAGCAATTGGAAGTGATGGGACGATTTATATTGGAAACTACAATGGGAAATTGCATGCGTTAAATAAAGATGGTTCCATTAAATGGATTAAAGATGATGTAACATATTTAAATAGTACACCGGTTATAGCAGAAGATGGAACTATTTATGTTGTAAAAGGAAAACTAACAGCTTTAAATCCCGATGGTTCCATTAAATGGCAAGTTAAAGATATAAATACTTATAATACTCCTATTATAGATAGTGAAGGTACAGTTTATGTATATAATTCAAAATCAATAACTGCTTATAACTCGAATGGATCAAAGAAATGGGAATCAAGTCCGATGTTTAAAGAAGCTACTAGTGGTAAAAATTCTATGCTTATGTCAAAAGATGGAACTATTTACACCTTACTTTCAAGTGGCGAAAACTATTTTCTCTATGCCCATGATAAAAATGGTAAAGAATTATGGAATAAAAAGGCTAAGGGGAATGGGGGGAATCCAGGTTTTTCTTTAGGATTAAATAATGAATTATATATAAATGGTGGATCTGTTATCCATGTTTTTGATAAAGATGGAAATCTAATAAAGCAGTGGAAGCGAAGTGAGATAGGTGCGAGACCTGCTCCTACAATCTCTTCGACGGATGGGACAATTTATATAGCTGGAGGTAGCGGGGTAACTGCGTATAATCAAGACTACACATTAAAGTGGCAATATTCAGCGGGTGGAGGAGTTGGGAACTCACCAATAATAGATAAAAATGGTGTAGTTTATGTCCATTCAAAGCAAGCATTATTCGCAGTAAATCCAGATGGAACACTAAAATGGAAGATGCCATTTTCAACATTTCATCCTGGTTCTTCAAATGATTCTATAAGCATTGGTAAAGATGGAACTTTATATATGATTGGATATGTGCCAAAACCAAATAACAACGGTCCTAAAGAAACGTATTATTCATTAGTCGCTATTGGCGACTCTTATACAGACACTGTATGTACTAAAGATAGTACATACATGCAAGTACTTAAATCACTTGAAGCGAAAAGTAAGAATGCTAAATTAACAGATGAAGAGAAGAAAGAAGCACGTGATATTTTAAAGAAATTATCAGATGATCTTGATAAAATAGATAAGTAAACTCAATTGTGTTAATAGAATTGAATGGTTTTTGAGAAAAGAGAGACAAGCGTCTCTCTTTTTTTATTCTAAATAAGGAGATGAAAAGATGGATCGTATTGACGTATTATTGAAAGCATTTGTAGCTACGTTTGGTGGCTTCTGTGGGTATTTCTTGGGAGGATGGGATGCAACATTGAAAGTTTTAGTTACGATGGCAATCATTGACTACCTAACAGGGGTGATTGCAGCGGGATTCCACGGAGAATTAAAAAGTAAAGTAGGTTTCAAAGGCATCGCCAAAAAGGTGGTGCTTTTTCTTTTAGTTGCAGCAGCCACTCAAGTTGATGTGATCATGGGAACAAATAGTGCAGTTCGTGAAGCAACAATCTTTTTATTCATTGGAAATGAGCTGTTGTCTCTTTTAGAAAATGCAGGACGTATGGGGATTACTTTACCTACAGCCTTAACGAATGCAGTTGAAATTTTAGGTGGTAAACAAAAACAAGAAATTAAAAAGGGAGATGTTGAATAATGGCTAGATATAGTTTACATGGTGGTCATACTGAATTTGTACAAGGGGCTAACTGGGGAAATAGAAAAGAGCATGTCATGGATCGACAGGTTAAAGATGCGGTTGCAGCTAAATTACGTGAGCTAGGTCATACGGTATACGATGACACTGATGAGGTAGGGGAAACACAAGCGCAAAACCTATCAAATATTGTTCGTAACTGTAATTCACATTATGTAGACCTTGTTATCTCATTTCATTTAAATGCTTATAACGGATCAGCTAACGGTGTGGAAGTTTGCTATTATGATCAGCTAGCTTTAGCAGCTAAAGTATCAGCGCAGCTTTCAAAAGATATTGGTTGGTCAAATCGTGGAGCGAAGCAACGTACTGATCTTTATGTGTTGAATGAAACAAAAGCGCCAGCAATCCTAATCGAACTTGGATTTATTGACAATGAAGCAGACATGGATAAATGGCATGTAGATAATATTGCTAACTCAATTGTATATGCTCTAACTGGACAAATCGCTAGCAATTCAAGTGGTAGTTTTACTGGAACACCAAAAACTAATTCGGTTCAAACAGGAGCATTTAGCCCTTACGAAGCAACTGATGCATCGTTAGCTTTAACTTCTTTAAAAATGACAGGTAAGTTTATTCTAGAGCCTTCTGGGTTATTTTACATTGTAACTGATGGTACTTCTAACGTTCAACGTAAGGCATTCACTGAATGGCTAGATAAAAAAGGTTGGTGGTATGAAGTTAAATAAAACAAAAGAATAGTTTTATGAACAAAAATTATCATCTGGTCCTATATGTAGATAATTATATATTGATTTTCATCTTTATAAATGTTAGGGTAAATATACACCGTTTCTTATTTATCTATGAGTACTGTCTGTAGAACGAATAGAATAATTTGAAAAAAATCCCCTTTTGCATCCATATGCAGAAGGGGATTTTTATTTTTATGAGATTTAAAATTTACTTTTAGATAATGCTTTTAATATTGGATTTATTATTCTACTCAACAAACGAAATACGTTAAATATTGAACGAGTGACTTTCATAAAGGTAGAATTTCTTTTTATTTTAAACACCTACTTTTTATGTACTAGTTATTTTTTTCTGTAGAATTTAGTACCTGTTCCTTTTAGGATCAATTTGTTTCCGGAATCAGCTTCAGCTTGCCTGAATTGCTCTATCTGTTGTAACGATGCAATTGTATTAGATTATTTTTTTTCGCAAGCAAATCCGTCTTTATCACGATCTAACTTAGCACTGTATGCCGGATGAGAAGATGGTACTCCATTCGGGTATTTTTTTCGTAATTCTGTACAATTTGAGAAACTTTCACTAGCATCGCTGTTATTAATGGTAGATTTACTAGTAGATTCCTGTTGTTTTTGAGCTTCCTCAAGTTTGCGTTGTTCCTCTTGTTTTTGAGCTTCCTCAAGTTTGCGTTGTTCCTCTTGTTTTTGAGCTTCCTCAAGTTTGCGTTGTTCCTCTTGTTTTTGAGCTTCCTCAAGTTTGCGTTGTTCCTCTTGTTTTTGAGCTTCCTCAAGTTTGCGTTGTTCCTCTTGTTTTTGAGCTTCCTCAAGTTTGCGTTGTTCCTCTTGTTTTTGGGCTTCTTCAAGTTTACGTTGTTCCTCTTGTTTTTGGGCTTCTTCGAGTTTACGTTGTTCCTCTTGTTTTTGAGCTTCTTCTTGTCTACGTTTTTCTTCAGCAGCCTTTTTCTCTTCTTTAGCTTTTATTTCCTGCTCTTCTTTTTCCTTTTCCTTTTCACTTTTCTCTTGCTCTTGTTTTTCTTTTAATACTTTCTCTTCAGTTCTTTTTTTATCAATGGCAGCTCTTTCTTCTGGAGTTATTGACTTATTAGCAAATACACCTGTTAAAATAAACGAAATGAATAATACCGGTAAGAAAATTAATATAACTAGACCTCTTGTTTTTTTGTTGCCAAAACGAATTACTTTTCCTGGCTTAATTAGACCAATAATCAATGTAATTATTGCTAGCACTGATAATAGTAAAAATAAAAATGTTAATGCAGTAAACAAATAAAAAACCTCCTAGATGAAATAATAACGATATTATTATATCAAACTTTAGAGATATTAGGGTTGTTTATGAAAGAATAAAATATATGCTTAGAAATTTTTGCTTCCATATAAAATCATAACAATTTAACTGATCATGATTTACACATATAATAGAAGAAATTAAAAAATCCTACTTTTGTTATCACCCTGTTGTCGTCAACCTCATGCGCTTAATGGCAACAAAAAACATCTACTTCGTCCCATTCGGTCAAGATGCACCAGAGAAAAAACCAAACTCAATGGTAGCTCGCATGGAGCTGCTGGAAGATACAGTATTAGAAGCGCTGCAAGGGAAGCAATTGCAACCGGTTGTCGTAGAAAAATTCAGATATATGAATTAAAAAACGAAAAAAAACGGACAATTTTTGATGAAACCATCATTCTTACTGTAGAATATGATAAAATTAACGTTATTAAGATTAGAAGGGGTATTGTATACTCCTTCTAATTCTAAGTTATAGAAGGATTGGTATCTAGAAAGGGGCATAGTGATGGAAAAGCAAAAAACTTTTCATGTCGCTGTAGTTGGAGCAACCGGCGCAGTTGGTGAACAAATGTTAAATACTTTAGAGAAACGAGAATTTCCAATCGGGAAGTTAACGTTACTTTCATCTAAACGATCTGCAGGTAAGAAACTTGTATTTAAAGGCGAAGAATTTACAGTTCAAGAGGCAACTCCTGAAAGTTTTGAAGGAGTAGATATCGCACTATTTAGTGCTGGTGGATCTGTATCAAAACAATTAGCGCCAGAAGCAGCAAAGCGCGGTGCGATTGTTGTTGATAATACAAGTGCATTCCGTATGACAGAAAACGTGCCACTTGTTGTACCTGAAGTAAATGAAAACGACTTAAAAGAACATAATGGTATTATTGCAAATCCAAACTGTTCTACAATTCAAATGGTAGTAGCTCTTGAGCCAGTTCGTCAGCAATATGGTTTAAAACGAGTAATCGTTTCCACATATCAAGCTGTATCAGGTGCTGGTGCGGCAGCGATTGAAGAACTTCATGAACAATCACAAGCAATCTTAAATGGTGAAGAAGTGAAGGCAAATGTTTTACCTGTATCAGGTGATAAGAAACATTTCCAAATTGCTTTCAACGCGATTCCACAGATTGATAAATTCCAAGATAATGGATTTACGTTTGAAGAAATGAAAATGATTAATGAAACGAAAAAAATTATGCATATGCCTGAATTAGAAGTAGCGGCAACATGTGTACGTTTACCAGTTGTATCAGGTCACTCTGAGTCTGTTTACATCGAAGTAGAAAAAGAAGGTGTAACAGTAGAAGAATTCAAGAGCTTACTTGCAAATGCGGAAGGTATCGTTCTGCAAGATAATCCAGAAGAGCAGTTATATCCAATGCCAGCTACTGCAGTAGGTAAAAACGAAGTATTCGTTGGAAGAATCCGTAAAGATTTAAATAACGATAAAGGATTCCATCTTTGGGTCGTATCTGATAACTTATTAAAAGGCGCTGCATGGAATTCTGTTCAAATTGCAGAGCGCTTAGTAAAATTACAATTAGTGTAAACGGCTAAGAGAAGGTGCAAAATATGAAAATTATTGTTCAAAAATTTGGTGGCACATCCGTACGTGATGAAAATGGACGTAAGCATGCGCTTCATCATATAAAAAAATCGCTAGATGCGGGTTATAAAGTAGTTACTGTCGTATCTGCTATGGGCCGTAAAGGTGAACCATATGCAACTGATACTTTGTTAAGTCTTGTAAATCAAGAGGAATCTCGCATTTCTAATCGTGAGCAAGATTTATTATTATCATGCGGAGAATTAATCTCAGCAATCGTCTTCTCTAACATGTTAAATGAGAACGGTATAAAAGCAGCGGCATTAAATGGTGCACAAGCTGGTTTTGTAACAAATGATGATTTTACAAATGCTAAGATTATTGAAATGAACTGTGATCGTATACATGAAGAGCTAGAAAATCTAGATGTAATCGTCGTTACAGGATTCCAAGGACAAACGAAAAAAGGTGATACGACAACACTTGGACGCGGAGGTAGCGATACTTCAGCTTCTGCATTAGGTGTTGCGCTTCATGCTGAATTTATTGATATCTTTACAGATGTAGAAGGTGTTATGACTGCGGATCCTCGCATTGTAAAAGATGCACGTCATCTTCAAACGGTAACATACAATGAAATTTGTAACATGGCATATCAAGGTGCAAAAGTCGTTCATCCACGTGCAGTTGAAATTGCGATGCATGCCAAAGTACCACTTCGTGTACGTTCTACGTATTCTGATAGTGAAGGTACGCTTATTTCAGCATCGGACGGTGCGACAAAAGGCCGTGATGTAGAAGAACGTCCTGTTACAGGTATCGCTCATGTATCAAATGTGACGCAAATTAAAGTGCTTGCAAAAGAAACAGCATATGATTTGCAACAGCATGTGTTTAAAGAAATGGCGAATGAAGGAATCAGTGTCGATTTAATTAACATTTCACCTACTGGGGTAGCTTATACGGTGAGTGATAGTGTATCAAGTCGTGCAGTTGAATTATTAAAAAACCTTGGATATGAGCCAATTGTGACAGAGCATTGTGCAAAAGTATCTATTGTAGGAGCTGGAATGGCAGGATACCCAGGGGTTACTGCGAAAATCGTTACAGCTTTAGCGGAAAAAGGTATTCAAATTCTGCAATCGGCAGATAGCCATACGACAATTTGGGTTCTTGTAAAAGAAACTGATTTAGTGGAGGCTGTAAATGCATTACATAGTGCGTTTGAGCTTTCAAAAGAAAAGCAACTGGAACAATAAGGAGTGAGACCATGATAGATTTTGGGACAATTGCAACCGCGATGGTAACTCCGTTTGATAAAAACGGAAATATCGATTTTGCGAAGACAACGAAATTGGTAAATTATTTAATAGATAACGGTACAACAGCAATCGTGGTAGGAGGAACGACAGGAGAATCTCCTACATTAACTTCAGAAGAAAAAGTAGCGTTATATCGCCATGTCGTATCTGTTGTCGATAAAAGGGTGCCCGTAATCGCTGGAACAGGTAGTAATAATACGCATGCTTCTATTGACTTAACGAAAAAGGCGACAGAGGTTGGTGTTGATGCAGTAATGCTAGTAGCACCGTATTATAACAAACCGAGTCAAGAAGGAATGTATCAGCACTTTAAAGCAATTGCTGAAAGCACGCCGCTTCCGGTTATGCTATATAACGTTCCAGGACGATCTATTGTACAAATCTCCGTTGATACAGTTGTTCGTTTATCAGAAATAGAAAACATTGTTGCGATTAAAGATGCAGGCGGCGATGTGTTAACAATGACAGAAATCATTGAAAAAACAGCGGACGACTTTGCAGTATACAGCGGTGATGATGGTTTAACGTTACCAGCTATGGCAGTTGGAGCGAAAGGTATCGTTTCTGTAGCATCTCATGTGATTGGAAATGAAATGCAAGAAATGATTGCAGCATTCCAAGCAGGAGAATTTAAAAAGGCGCAAAAATTACATCAATTACTTGTAAGAGTAACGGATTCATTATTTATGGCGCCAAGCCCAACGCCAGTAAAAACAGCGTTACAAATGGTTGGGTTAGATGTAGGTTCTGTACGTTTACCACTTCTTCCATTAACAGAAGAAGAAAGAGTAACGTTACAATCTGTTATGCAATCTATCCCTCGTTAATAAAAAAATGACCTAGTGTAGAACTAGGTCATTTTTTTATGGTATGAAAATCTTTGCCGCTCTTTTTTACCTGCCATATTACTCCATGTGTTTGATCGCTTTTTCATTATGTATTGCAACATGTACAAGAAAATAATTGTACCCCTTTAAATGAATCAAAAAAACACAGTTATTATAGAATAAACATTTGTATAAACGTAATAAACTATCGATTCTGTTTTTCAGAGGAATTGTCTCGAATGTGACGTGATTCATAAAAAAGCTTCATTTTATAAGTGTTTTTGTTCGGTTCTAGAAAAATAAGTCTTGAAAATCCATATAATGAAATAAATTTAGCGTATTTATGGCTATTTCTTCAAAATAATATGGAGTATAAAATCGGAGTAAATATAAAGGAAATACGCTCGATACTTTTGTTGTAATTCCGTTCTTTTACTTTCTCTTTCGCACGATTTAACTTGTGTTCTATTTCTTGTATCAGGTATAATATGGCTAAGTAGCTTAGTACGGGTATGCTTAGCAAAATTGGTAAAAATTATAATTTGATTACATTTTCATATCATATCGAATAAGATATTTGATTTATATAATGAAAGAGAGGTGAAACCTGGTTTAAAAAATAAACAAGGACATGATATCGCATAACGGTAAGGACATTCGTCTTGGACGGTGAATATATGGTGGTTGTAGAGTTTCCCCTGGTGTCTCTGCAATTTTCGTGAAATCAGTGTTTGAAAGATTTTTAAACCAGGCAACAACATGAAGAGAAAAGAGAATGAGTCTGTTAAAGTATTTGCTCTTGGTGGAGTAGGTGAAATCGGGAAAAACATGTACTGTGTTGAAATTGATTCTGAAATCTTTATTGTAGATGCAGGATTAATGTTCCCAGGAGATGAAATGTTTGGAATTGATATCGTTATTCCTGATATTACATATTTAGTGGAAAACCAAGAGCGAGTAAAAGGTTTATTTATTACTCACGGTCATGAAGATCATATTGGTGGAATTGTTTACGTACTTCGTAAATTATCAATTCCAGTGTATGCAACGAAATTAACAGTAGGACTTATACAAGAAAAACTTGGCGAAGCGGGTATGTTAGGCCGTGTAGACTTAAAAACAATCGATTCAAATTCAACAGTAGAGTTTAATACTACAACGGTGTCATTCTTTGGAACGACACATAGTATTCCAGATTCTGTTGGTGTTTGTTTCCATACATCAAAAGGTGCTATCGTATACACGGGAGACTTTAAATTCGATCAAACTCCAATTGGAAATAGTGGAGCAGACCTTGGAAAAATGGCACAAATCGGAAATGAAGGCGTACTGTGCTTATTATCTGATAGTACAAATGCTGAGCGTCCAGGCTATACAGGTTCTGAAAAAGAAGTTGGTGTAGAAATTTCTAAAGTGTTCTACGGCGCAGAAGGACGTATTATCGTTGCTTCATTTGCATCGAATGTACATCGTATTCAACAAGTATTTGATGCAGCTGCTGAAACAGGACGAAAAGTAGCGGTTGTAGGACGTAGTATGGTGAAAGTGGTAGATATCGCAAGACGTCTTGGTTATTTAGATGTTCCAGAAGGTATGGTTATTTCACTACAAGAAGTAGACAATTTTCCAGAGAAAAAGGTAGCTATTTTAACGACAGGTAGCCAAGGTGAACCGATGGCAGCACTTTCTAGAATGGCGAAGCAAGCTCATAAACAAATTTCAATTCGTAAAGGCGATACGGTTATTATTGCGGCTTCTCCAATTCCGGGTAATGAAATATCTGTATCGAAAATTATTGACTTGTTATTTAGAGCTGGAGCTGATGTTATTTATTACGGTGAAAGAAAAGTTCACGTTTCAGGTCACGGTAGCCAAGAAGAATTAAAGTTAATGTTAAATTTAATGAAACCGAAATATTTTGTACCCGTACATGGTGAGTTCCGTATGCAAAAAGCACATGCATATTTAGCTGAAGATGTAGGTATTGCAAGAGAGAATATCTTTATCGTAGAAAAAGGTGATGTGATTGCTTTTGGTGACGATGACGCAAACTTAGTTGGCAAAGTACAAGCTGGTAATGTGTTAATTGATGGATTAGGTGTAGGTGACGTTGGTAATATCGTTCTTCGAGATAGAAAAATGTTATCTCAAGATGGAATATTAGTAGTTGTTGTAACACTTGGTAAAGATGAAAAGAAAATTATCTCGGGTCCAGAAATCATTTCACGTGGTTTTGTGTATGTTCGTGAATCAGAAGCGTTAATTGACCGCTCTACAGAGATTGTACGTATGATTGTTGAGCAATCGATTAAAGAGTATTCAATTGAATGGTCTATGTTAAAACAAAATATTCGTGAATTATTAGGGCAGTTCTTGTACGAAGAGACAAAGAGAAAACCTATGATTTTACCGATTATTATGGAAGTATAAAAAAGATCACCTTTACGGGTGATCTTTTTTTCTTTTTAAACTCTATCGAATGAAATTTATAACTTAAGAAATAATAGTTATATACGAGTGAAAGGGGATGCGATATGACAGAACGTGATCGTTATACAAATGAAGGGAAAGAGGCTGAGCCGAAAGAAACTGGGAAAGAAGCTTCGATAGTGGAGAAAATTCAACAGCTAGGGCAAACGAATGTACCACAAATGAATGAATCAAGTATTCATTGTTTAACAATCATCGGGCAGGTGGAAGGTCATGTTCAGTTGCCGCCGCAAAATAAAACAACAAAATATGAGCATATTATTCCGCAAATTGTTGCGATAGAACAAAATCCGAAAATTGAAGGTTTGCTTTTAATATTAAACACGGTCGGAGGTGACGTTGAAGCAGGGTTAGCAATTTCTGAGATGGTAGCTTCGCTTTCAAAGCCAACGGTATCACTTGTTCTGGGCGGAGGGCATTCTATCGGTGTACCAATCGCCGTCTCTACGGATTATTCATTTATTGCGGAAACTGCGACGATGACAATTCATCCCATTCGTCTAACAGGTCTTGTTATAGGTGTGCCGCAAACATTTGAGTATTTAGATAAAATGCAAGAAAGAGTCATTCGGTTTGTGACGAAGCATTCGAAAGTAACCGAAGATCGTTTTAAAGAACTTATGTTTGCGAAAGGGAATTTGACGCGAGATATTGGGACGAATGTAATTGGTGGCGATGCAGTGAAATATGGTCTTATAGATGATGTCGGTGGTATTGGGAATGCGATTCGAAAACTGAATGAATTAATAGATGCTCGCATGGATGATAGTGCAGAAGGGACAATGTTACAATGATTTTATACACAATTATGCCAGAGCAACTTGTATATCCAGCTGATTATTCGCAATGTGAAAGCCAAAAATTTGTAAATATAAACGGTGTTGAATTAATGGTTTCTGAAGAAGAACATGGGTGTTATTCTATTGTACGTGTGTTAAGTACGGATCCGCTACACTACTTAGAGTTTGAGCCCGGCCAGAAAATAACCTTTTAGCAAAAAGAAGGATTTTGTTTAGAAGCTATGGTATAATATAAAAAACAAGACGGTTGAGCAGCCATGAGAGGGCTGCTTTCTTCTGTTTATTTAACAATTTACAAGAAGTGTAAAAATAGAAGATATAAGACCTGAAAAAATAGAGAAAACAGACATATAAGTAGTGCTTTTTTAAGGAAGCCCTACTTACATGTAGAACACGAGGTGAAGAAATGGCAAAACAAAAGCAAAGAGGGACGAAGGCAAAAGCAAGACGCACGATAAAGCCAACTTTGTATTATGAAATCGTCGGTTTAACTCTTTTTGCACTTTCAATCATTACGATTTTACAGCTAGGTGTTGTAGGGAAATCGTTTGTGTTATTTTTTCGCTTCTTCTTTGGTGAGTGGTACATAATTGGTGTGTTAGGTGTAATAGCTTTATCGGTTTCGTTTGTTATCAAACGTGGATGGCCGAACCTTTTAAATAAACGGTTAATTGGTTTTTATTTAATAGTATTGGCGATATTAATGTTTAGTCATATTACATTATTTAACCTTCTTACGAAAGATGGAGCAGTGCAAAATACTTCTGTTATTGTGAGTACGAAAGATAACTTCTTTCTTGAAATGAAAAAGGGGCCGGATAGCGTTCATTTAGGCGGTGGTATGTTTGGTGCGCTTATGTTCGCGACGTGTTACTTCTTATTTGACGAAGTAGGAGCTTATATCATTGGCATTATTTTAGTGATTCTCGGCATACTTTGTATAACAAATAAGCATATTGGGGAAGTGCTTGCCCCTGTAGGAAGAATCCTTAGAAGTCAATTTGAAGTAATGCAAGGGGATTATAAAGATTGGAGATCCAAAAGGACGGCTGAACAAACAGAAAAGAAAAAAACAACGAGAAGCACAAGGAGTAAACGTGCTGCAGAACAAGAAGAGATTATTGAGCCGATGGAAGAAATCTCAATTGATCCCCCAATTATTTCGAATTTCACTGAGAATTATCCTGTAAATGAAGAAGAGAATAAACGAATTAGCGAAGAACAGGAAGCAGAGTTAATAAATTCACCGTCTATTGAAGAGGCTCCGCCTGTTGAAGAATCTAAGAAAAAGCGTGGAGAAAAGATTGTAGAATCTTTAGAGGCGGAAACAAGTGCCCCACCAATGCAATTTTCAAATGTAGAAAATAAAGATTACAAGCTTCCTGCACTTGATATATTGAAATTTCCTAAGAATAAGCAAGTTACAAATGAAAATGCAGAAATTTATGAGAATGCTCGTAAATTAGAACGTACATTCCAAAGTTTTGGAGTGAAAGCGAAAGTAACAAAAGTACATAGAGGTCCTGCAGTTACAAAATATGAAGTGTATCCTGATATGGGAGTAAAGGTAAGCAAAATCGTTAGTTTGAGTGATGATTTAGCACTTGCTTTAGCTGCGAAAGACATTCGTATTGAAGCACCTATTCCCGGGAAATCAGCTGTAGGGATTGAAGTTCCGAACTCAGAAGTATCTATGGTAACGCTTAGAGAAGTTCTTGATTCTAAGGCTAATAATCATCCGGAAGAGAAGTTGTTAATTGGTCTTGGACGAGATATTACAGGTGAAGCTGTATTAGCCCGTTTAAATAAAATGCCCCATTTACTAGTAGCTGGTGCGACAGGTAGTGGGAAAAGTGTATGTATTAATGGTATTATTGTTAGTATTTTAATGCGTGCAAAACCACATGAAGTAAAATTAATGATGATTGATCCGAAAATGGTAGAGTTAAATGTATATAACGGTGTTCCGCATTTATTAACACCAGTTGTAACTGATCCGAAAAAAGCATCACAAGCTTTGAAAAAAGTCGTGAGTGAAATGGAACGACGTTATGAATTATTTGCTCATAGTGGCACGCGTAACATTGAAGGATATAATGATCATATTAAAGAACATAATAGTCAATCAGAAGCGAAACAACCGGAATTACCTTATATTGTAGTAATAGTGGACGAGTTAGCCGATTTAATGATGGTTGCTTCATCAGATGTAGAGGATGCGATTATGCGTTTAGCACAAATGGCTCGTGCGGCTGGTATTCATTTAATTATTGCGACGCAGCGTCCATCGGTTGATGTTATTACGGGAGTTATTAAAGCGAATATTCCATCACGTATTGCATTCGCGGTATCTTCTCAAACGGACTCTCGTACAATTCTTGACGGTGGTGGTGCAGAGAAACTGCTAGGTCGTGGAGATATGCTGTTTATACCAATTGGTGCATCGAAGCCTGTACGTGTACAAGGTGCATTTTTATCCGATGATGAAGTTGAGAGAGTTGTAGAGTATGTTATTGGTCAGCAAAAAGCGCAATATCAAGAAGATATGATTCCACAAGATGTTCCTGATACGAAGCAGGAAGTAGAAGATGAATTATATGATGAAGCAGTTCAGCTTGTAGTGGAAATGCAAACAGCATCTGTTTCTATGTTGCAACGTAGGTTTAGAGTAGGTTATACGCGAGCTGCCCGTTTAATTGATGCAATGGAAATGAATGGTGTAGTAGGTCCGTATGAAGGTAGTAAACCACGAGAAGTGCTCATTAATGATGTACAAGAAAAAAGTTCATAAAAAAAGCCTAATTGTTTTTACAATTAGGCTTTTTTATATGCTATTTTTGTTATATACTATATTCAGTGATAAAGAAAGGGCTTACATCTAAAGCGATTCTTTAGAATACGAATACTTTTATTATGTTTTTAATGAATGTTCGATATTTAATGTAGAAAAATGTTGAATTTTGTTGACACGTATGGGAGCAAGTGGTAAGATTACTTCGAAAAGAATCACTGCCTCATATAATCTTGGAGATAAGGTCCATAAGTTTCTACCCGGCAACCATGAATTGCTGGACTATGAGGGGAAAAGTGTGTAACAAAGGATGTAAGAGATCTTTGTGCCGAACTTTTTCTCGAAATGAGGAATGTTTATGGTGCGAAGTTTTTTTTATGCAGTAAAGAGTGAAAATTTCATCTTGAAAAATTATTAATATTTATTCGACAATTAAGTTTATTCTTAGTATTTAGCAATTTTTATTATGTTGTAAGTTGAAAAAAGAGAAAAGAAGTCTTACATCAGAGGTCGAATAATTGAAATGCGGGGGAGTCTTATGTCAGTAAAATCCGATAGTCGTCACCTATATTTACGGGTGATTGATCACATCAAAGAAAAAATTAAAGATGGAGCTTACAAAGAAAGACAGAAGTTACCATCAGAGTTTGATTTAGCGAAAGAACTTGGTGTAAGTAGGGCGACTTTAAGGGAAGCGCTGCGTATTTTAGAAGAAGAAAATGTTGTCATTCGTAGACATGGTGTAGGAACATTTGTAAATGCAAAGCCGTTATTTTCTTCTGGGATTGAACAACTTTCTAGTATTACAGATATGATTTCTAGTGTGGGGAAAACACCAGGAACTATCTTTTTATCATCATCTACAACAAGTTTAACAGAAGAAGAAAAAGAGAAGTTTAATAGTGAAGACGGTTTTAATGCCGTAATGATTGAGCGTGTGCGTACAGCAGATGGGGAACCTGTTGTATATTGTATCGATAAACTTGCAAAAGAAATCTTGCCAGATTTATCGGGATACAACGAAGAATCGTTACTTACAGTGATACATAACAATACGCACAAACGTATCACATACGCAGTTGCTCACATTGAGCCAATTGGCTATCATCCGAAAATCTCACCGATTTTAGAATGTGAACCGGAAACGGCACTGCTAGTTTTAAAACAAATGCACTATGATCAAAATGATGAGCCAATCTTATATTCTATCAATTACTTTAGAGCTGATAAGTTTAGCTTCCACGTATTAAGAAAACGTATGTAGGTAAGTTCCATTTTAGGGAGGTGACAGCAAGAAGTTAGGGACAGCAGCGTAAGAATAAAGAGATATATATAATTTTAGGAGGGGTTTCTAGTATGAAGAAAAAAACAGGTCTTTTATTATCATTAACATTAGCAGCAAGCGCGGTTTTAGGTGCGTGTGGTAACTCGGATAAAGCGAGTAGCGACAAAAAAGAGTTCAAAGTTGGTATGGTTACAGATGTTGGGGGTGTTGATGATAAATCATTTAACCAATCAGCTTGGGAAGGTTTAACGAAATTCGGTAAAGACAATGATTTAAAGAAAAATGAAGGATATCGTTATCTTCAATCAAGTAAAGATGCAGACTATATTCCAAACTTAACAAAATTTGCGAAAGATCATTATAACACAACATTCGGAATTGGATTTTTAATGCAAGACTCGATTGAAAAGGTTGCAAAACAATATCCGAAAGAGCAATTTGCAATTGTAGATAGTGTAGTGAAAGAGCCGAATGTAACAAGTATTACATTTAAAGACCATGAAGGTTCATTCCTAGTTGGTGCTGTAGCAGCAATGACGACAAAATCCAATAAAGTTGGATTTGTTGGCGGCGTGAAGAGTCCATTAATTACAAAGTTTGAATCAGGTTTCAAAGCTGGTGCAAAAGCAGTAAATCCAAATATCGAAATTGTAGCGCAATATGCAGATGCATTTGACAAACCAGAAAAAGGATCTGTATTAGCTTCAGCAATGTACGGTGGTGGAGTTGACGTAATTTATCATGCTTCAGGTGCAACTGGTAATGGTGTATTCACAGAAGCGAAAAACCGTAAGAAAAAAGGTGAAAACGTTTGGGTAATCGGTGTTGACCGTGACCAAAATCAAGAAGGTATGCCTGAAAACGTAACTTTAACTTCTATGGTAAAACGTGTTGATATTGCAGTAGCAAAAGTAGCACAAGAAGCGAAAGATGGTAAATTAAAAGGCGGTAAAGTAGAAGAGTTCGGATTAAAAGATGACGGTATTGGTATTGCGAAAACTACTGACAATGTGAAAAAAGTAAATCCAGAAATCTTAACAAAAGTAGAAGAGTTTGAGAAGAAAATCACTGACGGTGAAATTAAAGTACCTGCAACTGACGAAGAATATAAAACATATGAAGCTTCTCTAAAGAAATAATAATAGAGAAATAGCAAAGGTTAGTTCTTAGAACTAACCTTTGTATATATAAAAATACCTTTAATAGACTGCAATTGGGGAGTGTTCCCTGCTAGAAGGAGGAACAAAATGGAATACGTAATTGAGATGAACAATATTACAAAAGTATTCCCAGGCATTGTAGCAAATGATGATATTACGCTGCAAGTAAAACAGGGAGAGATACACGCTTTACTTGGAGAAAATGGTGCAGGGAAATCAACATTGATGAATGTACTGTTCGGTTTGTATCAACCAGAACAGGGAGAAATTAAGATTAAAGGAAAACCTGTAAAAATTACAAATCCGAATATAGCAAATGACCTTGGTATTGGGATGGTCCATCAGCATTTTATGCTTGTTCATAATTTTACAGTTACAGAGAATATTATTCTTGGAAATGAGCCGAAGAAAAAAGGAAGGATTGCTGTTGAAGAGGCTGCGAAAGAAATTAAACAATTATCTGAACAGTACGGTTTAGCAGTTGATCCAAATGCAAAGATTGAAGATATTTCGGTTGGGATGCAGCAAAGGGTTGAAATATTAAAAACGCTTTATCGTGGTGCGGAGATTTTAATATTCGATGAACCAACTGCGGTGTTAACTCCTCAAGAAATTCACGAGTTGATTCAAATTATGAAAAAGCTTGTGCAAGAAGGAAAATCTATCGTTCTTATTACACATAAATTGAAAGAAATTATGGAAGTTTGCGATCGTTGCACAATTATTCGTAAAGGTAAAGGAATTGGTACAGTTGACGTTGCGGAAATGAATGAACATAAACTTGCAGAATTAATGGTCGGACGTCAAGTGAATTTTAAAACAGAAAAAATAGAGGCTAAACCGAAAGAAGAGGTTCTATCTGTTTCGAATATTGTCGTTCATGATGCACGCCAATTACCTGCTGTAAAAGGCCTTGACTTAACTGTTCGTGCAGGAGAAATCGTTGGTATTGCAGGGATTGATGGAAATGGACAAAGTGAATTAATAGAGGCAATTACTGGTTTACGAAAAGTTGAGTCAGGTTCTATTGCAATTAAAGGAAAAGAAATAACAAATTGGCCTGTTCGAAGAATTACAGAGGAAGGAATTGGTCATATTCCAGAAGATCGTCATAAACACGGTCTTGTGCTTGATTTTTCTGTTAGAGATAATATAGTTTTGCAAACGTACTATAAAAATCCATTCTCAAAGAAAGGGATTTTAAACTTTAGTCAAATCACACAAAAAGCAAAAGCGCTTATTGAGCAGTTTGATGTGCGTACACCAGGTGAACACACGTTAAGTCGTGCACTATCTGGTGGAAACCAGCAGAAGGCAATTATCGCACGTGAAGTGGATCGTAATCCAGATTTATTGATTGCAGCACAGCCAACACGTGGTTTAGATGTAGGTGCGATTGAATTTATTCATAAAAAATTAATCGAGCAGAGAGATAAGGGGAAAGCAGTATTGCTTCTATCGTTAGAACTGGATGAAATATTAAATGTAAGTGATCGAGTTGCTGTTATATATGAAGGGAAAATTGTAGCAATTGTTGATGCGAAAGAAACAAATGAACAACAGCTTGGTTTGTTGATGGCTGGCGGAACGGAGAAAGAGAAGGTGAATACAAATGGCTAAAAAATTTTTAACGGAGCGAACAATTAATATTTTAGTTCCTGTATTATCCGTTATTTTTGGTTTACTTGTTGGTGCCATTGTAATGTTATTTAGTGGATATGATCCAATTGTTGGGTATGCAGCGCTTTGGGAAGGAATGGTTGGAAATCCACAAGCAATTGGTGAAACATTACGTACGATGATTCCGCTTGTATTAGCAGGACTTTCTGTAGCATTTGCATTCCGTACAGGCCTTTTTAACATCGGAGTAGAAGGGCAGTTATTAGTCGGGTGGCTTGCTGCTGTTTGGTTTGGATATGCAGTATCATTACCGGCAATTTTACATATTCCGTTGTCAATTTTAGTAGCGGCAATAGCTGGTGGGCTATGGGGATTTATCCCGGGATATTTGAAAGGGAAATTTAAAGTAAATGAAGTAATCGTAACGATTATGATGAATTATATTGCACTTTACGTGACGTATGATTTAATTAAGCGCTTCTTACATGAGGCAAATGAGAAGTCATATGATATAAAATCTAGTGCTTCTTTATCTTCTGAATGGTTATCCTCTTTAACAGATGGTTCTCGTTTGCACTGGGGGATTGTCGTAGCGATATTAGTAGCAATTATTATGTGGTTCTTATTGGACAGAACCACATTGGGATACGAATTGAAATCTGTTGGATTTAATCAACATGCTTCTCAGTATGCGGGGATGAAAGTTTCTCGAAATGTTGTACTATCTATGACGATTGCGGGTGCATTTGCAGGGATTGGTGGTGCTATGGAAGGACTTGGTACATTCCAAAACATGACAGCGATGTCTTCGTTTACTGGTATCGGATTTGATGGGATTGCGGTAGCTCTACTTGGGGGGAATAATCCGTTTGGTATATTATTAGCGGCTTTACTGTTCGGTGGTTTGAAAAGTGCAGCCCCTCAAATGAATTTTGAAGCAGATGTACCTTCTGAGTTAATTAACGTTATTATTGCATGTATTATTTTCTTTGTAGCGTGCAGTTATGTTTTACGCTGGGCACTTACACGCATGAGCAAGGAGGGGAAATAAATGAGCTTTTTAGATATTTTAGCCATTCTTGTGACGGGTACGTTATATACGGCAGCGCCACTTATTTTTACGGCGTTAGGTGGAGTGTTTAGTGAACGTTCTGGGGTTGTAAATATAGCGTTAGAAGGTTTAATGTTATTTGGTGCATTTACTGGTATCGTTACAACGTTATTAATGGGTGATACGTGGGGAGCGATGACTCCTTGGATAGCTCTATTATTTGCAGCGATTGGTAGTGGGTTATTTGCACTTCTTCACGCAGTAGCATCTATTACATTCCGTGCAGATCAAGTAGTGAGCGGGGTAGCGATTAATTTCTTAGCTCTTGGTTTAACGGTATTTGCGATTAAGAAAATCTTTGGCAAAGGACAAACTGATTTCATTCAATACCGTATTGAAAAAATCGATGTTCCGGGTCTTTCGGATATTCCGGTAATCGGAGAAATCTTTTTCTCAAATGTACCGTTAACATCGTATATTGCTATTATTTTAGCGTTTGTCGTTTGGTATGTCATTTATAAAACGCCGTTCGGTCTTCGTCTTCGTGCGGTTGGTGAACATCCAATGGCAGCAGATACGATGGGGATTAATGTATATAAAATGCGTTATATTGCAGTTGCTATATCTGGAATGTTTGCAGGGGTTGGTGGAGCGGTCTTCGCTATGTCGATTTCGGGTAACTTCTCAGGTGCTACAATTACGGGACAAGGTTTCTTAGCGCTAGCAGCTATGATTTTCGGTAAATGGAATCCACTAGGTGCTCTTGGAGCGGCTCTGTTCTTCGGATTTGCTCAATCACTAGGAATAACAGGTGGTACCATCCCGGTACTGAAAGAAATTCCAAGTGTATTCTTAACGATATTACCGTATGTATTCACAATATTAGCACTTGTTGGTTTTGTAGGTCGTTCTGAAGCTCCGAAAGCGTTAGGAACGCCGTATGAAAAAGGAAAACGATAAGTATAAAAAGCTTGCACATTAGTGCGGGCTTTTTTACATAGAATATATGTAATACGGAATTTTACTATGTTCCTTACATATGAAAGTTTTTAGAAAGAGCCTCATGTAAGTATAGTGAGGAAGAAAAGTTGATTTTTCATTTCTAAAAACTGTATATTGAAGAGGAATATTCCTATATACGTAAAGGAGGGCTATAAATGAAACTAATGGAACAACAGTTACATGAGTTAGGTGGTTTGCGAGTACATATTATTCCGACTGATAAATATAAAACAAATACTTTTGTATTTCGTTTTAAAGCACCTTTAAATGAGGAGACGGTGACAGAGCGTGCCCTATTGCCATACGTATTGCAAAGTGCGACAGAAAAGCTTCCTTCTGTAATTCGTCTTCGTCAATATTTAGAAGAATTATACGGATCTTCTTTGGCAGTAGATGTAAGTAAAAAAGGAGAAGACCATATTATCTCTATTTATGTAGACATTGCAAATGAAGTATATTTACATGATGCACCACCGCTATTTGAAAAAGCGCTTTCTATGTTATCGGATATCGTTTTACATCCAGCAACAGAGGGGAATGGTTTTTTACCTTCTATCGTAGAAAGTGAAAAGAGAGCGCTCTTGCAACGAATTGAAGCTACGTACGATGATAAAATGCGCTATGCAAACGAGCGTTTAATTGAAGAAATGTGCAAAGTAGAACCGTATCGTTTAAGTGCACATGGGAAAAAAGAGATTGTTTCTTCTATTACAAATGAAAGTTTGTATCAATATTATCAAAAAGTGTTAGCAGAAGATGAAATGGATCTATACATTATTGGTGATATTTCAGAAAACGCAGTGGATCTTGTAAGTAAGTATTTTTCTATTTCAGCGCGTCCTGCGAGAGAAAGAAATGTACTTCTTCATAAGAGAAATAATGAAGAAAAAGAAGTTGTTGAAAAACAAGAATTAAAACAAAGTAAATTACACATTGGTTATCGTACGTTTATTACGTATAAAGACGAAGATTATTTTGCGCTACAATTGTTCAATGGATTGTTTGGAGGATTTTCTCATTCGAAGTTATTCGTTAACGTTCGTGAAAAAAATAGTTTAGCGTACTATGCGGCATCCCGCTTTGAAAGTCATAAAGGCTTATTGTTTGTCATGTCAGGGATCGAAGCGAAAAATTATGAAAAAGCTGTTGAGATTATTAAAGAACAAATGTTAGCGATGCAAAATGGTGATTTTTCTGAAGAAGAGATGCATCAAACGAAAAGTGTTATTCAAAATCAAATATTAGAGGCGATTGATACACCACGCGGATTTGTGGAGATGCTGTATCATGGTATTATTTCAGATCGTACGCGTCCGGTTGAAGAATGGCTTACAGGCATTGAAAGTGTGACGAAAGAAGAGATTGTGAAAGTTGCTAAAAATATTGAACTAGATACAATTTACTTTTTACAAGGAACGGAGGGAGAATAAATGGAGAAAATTGTTTATGAGCAATTAAAAGAGACACTCTATTATGAAAAACTTCCTAATGGATTAGATGTATATATTTTACCAAAGCAAGGATTTAATAAAACATTTGCAACTTTTACGACAAAATATGGTTCTATGGATAATACATTCGTACCACTAGGTAAAGAAGAAATGGTTCGTGTGCCTGATGGAATTGCTCATTTTCTTGAACATAAATTATTTGAAAAAGAAGATCACGATGCTTTCCAATTGTTTAGTAAACAAGGAGCATCAGCAAATGCTTTCACATCTTTCACAAGAACAGCTTACCTGTTTTCATGTACATCAAATGTAGAACAAAATTTAAATACATTGTTAAACTTCGTACAGGAGCCTTACTTCTCTGAAAAAACAGTTGAAAAAGAGAAGGGGATTATTGGGCAAGAAATTCAAATGTATCAAGATAATCCAGATTGGCGCTTATACTTTGGATTAATTGATAGCTTGTTTGTAAAGCACCCAATTAAAATTGATATTGCAGGGACAATCGAGTCTATTAGTAAAATTACGAAAGACTTATTATATGAATGTTATGAAACATTTTATCATCCGAGCAATATGTTATTGTTCGTTGTGGGGGCAATTGATCCAGAGAAAACAATGGATTTAGTACGTGAAAATCAAGCGAAAAAAGATTATAAAAACCAGCCAGAAATTGTACGTTCATTTGAGGAAGAACCAGATGAGGTAAATGAAAAGAAGAAAATTATTTCCATGCCTGTACAAACACCGAAATGTTTAGTTGGTATTAAAGCGACAAATTTAAAAGAAAAAGGGAAAGCCCTTTTAAAACAAGAAATTGCGCTTACGTTACTTTTAGATTATTTATTTGGGAAAAGCTCCGTTCATTACGAATCTTTATATAATGAAGGTCTTATTGATGATTCGTTCTCGTATGATTATACGGAAGAGAATAACTTCGGTTTTGCAATGGTTGGCGGCGATACGAAGCAACCTGATGAGCTGGAAGAGCGTTTGAAAAGCATTTTACTAAATACAAATTATGATCAATTAGATGAGGTGGCATTAGAACGAGTAAAGAAAAAGAAAATAGGTGGCTTTTTACGCTCGTTGAATTCGCCGGAATATATTGCAAATCAATTTACACGATATGCGTTTAATGAATCTAGTCTGTTTGAGGCATTGACTGTATTAGAAAGTTTAACTGTTCAAGATTTACAAGAAGTAGCCAAATTATTATTATCAGAAGAGAAAATGAGTGTTTGTCAAGTTTTACCGAAAAAATAAAAGATTTCATAATAATACCCTCATCTTATCATTGATAAATTGTAAGATGAGGGTATTATTTATAGGAGAAAGACTTTGTTGAGATAAGAGAGGAATTGTATGAAAAAGTATGCATTAGTAACTGGAGGAAGCGGAGGGATTGGCTCTGCTATTTCAAAACAATTAATTCAAGATGGATATACAGTATATGTTCATTATAATAACGGTGAAGAGAAAGTGAACGAGTTGCAGAAAGAATGGGGTGAAGTGATTCCTGTTCAAGCGAATTTAGCTTCTACTGATGGGGCAGAGCAGTTGTGGGAGCAAATTGAACATCCTCTTGATGTTATCGTATATGCAGCTGGGAAGAGTATCTTTGGACTCGTAACAGATGTAACGAACGATGAATTGAATTATATGGTAGAACTTCAAGTGAAGAGTATCTATAAATTATTATCAAGGGCGCTGCCATCTATGATTCAGCGGAGAAGTGGTAATATTGTACTTGTTTCTTCTATATGGGGCCAAATCGGCGCATCATGTGAAGTGCTTTACTCGATGGTAAAAGGTGCACAAAATTCATATGTGAAAGCTTTAGCGAAAGAAGTTTCATTAAGTGGATTAAGGGTTAACGCGGTGGCGCCAGGTGCAATTGAAACGGAAATGTTACAAGTATTTTCAGAAGAGGATAAGAATGAAATTGCTGAAGAGATCCCGTTAGGCAGGTTGGGACTACCAGAAGAGGTAGCGAAAACAGTGTCATTCCTCGTATCACCAGGAGCATCTTACATAACTGGACAAATTATCGGAGTAAATGGTGGTTGGCATTGCTAAAAATTTCTTACATAAAAAATGAAAAACTGTACAAATTAAGCATGATTCTATTACTAAGTAGTGAGGTGCTTACACATGTCAGTTTTAGATAATTTTGATCAATGGAAGAGCTTTTTAGGAGAACGTTTAGAACAGGCATCAGGAAAAGGTCTTGATGGTGGTGCTGTATCAGATATGGCATTTCGTGTTGGAGATTATTTAGCAAATGAAGTAGAAGCGCGCAACGATCAAGAGAAATTATTGTCTGAGCTTTGGAAAGTTGCTGATGAACAAGAGCAACATACAATCGCAAACTTAATGGTGAAGTTTGTACAGCATAAGTAAAAAATAGAGAGGAGATTCTCCTCTCTATTTTTTTTGTATAATAATTGAACGGGATAGATTATACATTTAGCTTCCCTATTAAGGTGAAATCATATAATATAGTACGTAGGTGTAAAGTAAGCAAGGGGAGTGATCTTGGATGATTGAATGGTATTTTGAATATGAAATACATAAAAACCGACCTGGCTTGCTTGGTGACGTTTCTTCGTTAATCGGTATGCTCGGCATTAATATTGTCACAATTAATGGTGTAGATAATGCACGACGTGGATTACTCCTTATGTGTGATAATCAAGAGCAAATCTCTAGACTTGAATCAATTTTAAATACGATGGATAACATAACGGTAACGAAATATCGTCCGCCAAAGCTAAGAGATAAGCTAGCGGTTAGACATGGTAGGTACATACAACGAGATGCAGATGATAAGAAGACATTTCGATTTGTACGTGATGAATTAGGGTTACTTGTAGACTTTATGGCTGAAATAATGAAAAAAGAAGGTCATAAACTAATCGGGATACGAGGAATGCCTCGTGTCGGAAAAACAGAATCCATTGTTGCCGCAAGTGTTTGTGCAAATAAAAGATGGTTATTTGTATCATCTACTCTTATTAAGCAAACTGTTCGTAGTCAATTGATTGAAGATGAGTATAGCGACGACAATATTTTTATCTTAGATGGAATCGTGTCAACAAAGCGTGCTAACGAAAGGCATTGGCAGCTTGTTCGTGAAATTATGAGATTACCTGCAACGAAAGTTGTGGAACATCCTGACGTATTTGTGAGTCAGTCAGAATACACATTGGATGATTTTGATTATATTATCGAGTTGCGTAACGATTATGATGAAGAAATTCAATATAATTTAGTAGATGAAATTGAGCAAGGTACGCAAAATAATTTCTCTATGTTTGACTTTTAAAGAAATATTGAGGTGTTAGTAGTGACAGAATTAGGACAAAAGCTGAAAGAAGCAAGAGGAACGAAGGGCTTGTCTATGGATCAGCTGCATGAGATTACAAAAATTCAAAAACGCCATTTAGTAGCGATTGAGGAAGGCAATTATGATGTATTGCCCGGAGCTTTTTATGCGCGTGCATTCATTAAACAATACGCAGATGCGGTTGGGTTAAATGGAGAGGAACTGCTTGTAGAATATCAGAGTACGATACCACAATCTGAAAAACGCGACGTTCCACAAGTATCAACAGGACAGAAAACACAAGAAACAATGCAAAAATCTTCATCATGGCCAATTGCAGATCATATGCCGAAAGTTTTAGTTGCGCTATTAGTAATTGCATTTGGAGTGGTAATTTGGTTTGTTTTCCAAGCGTTAACTGGAAAAGGTGATGAGAAAGTTCCGAATGCTCAAAGTGAGAAAATTGAAGTTAAAAAAGCAGAAAACTCTCCGTTAGATACGAAGAAAGATGAAGTGAAAGCGGAAGAGCCGAAAAAAGAGGAACCAAAGAAAGAAGAGCCAAAGAAAGAGGAACAACCAGCACAACCAACGGGACAAGAAGAAGTGAAAGTAGTTGGTACAACTGGTAAAGTATCTACTTTGGAAATTCATAACAATAAAACATTAGAACTGGAAATATCGGGTAAAGGTGCGAGTTATGTAGATGTTAAAGATGATGCGGGGAATGTGATTCTAAACGCTACAGTACAAGAGGGCCAAATAGAAAAACGTGATGTATCAACATTAAAAGAAGTGCGACTTAATATTGGGAATGCAACGAATGTTGAAGTTAAACTGAATGGCCAAGTGGTCGCTTATCCATTGGATCCAGAAAAAGAACTTCACCAAAGATTGGTGATAAAAAACCAAGGGATAGGGCAACCTGCACAATAATAGTCATCGCTTCGATGACTTTTTTCAATGAACAAATGTTTTTGATATGATGGAGGAATAGCTGTGAATTTACCAAATAAAATTACAATATCTAGAATCTTCTTAATTCCAATTTTTATGGTAATTATGTTAGCGCCCTTTGATTGGGGTTCATACACAATTGGTGATGTTGATTTACCAATTCAACATTTAGTAGGGGCACTTATCTTTATTATTGCTTCGGCTACAGATTGGATTGATGGACATTACGCAAGAAAGTATAATCTTGTAACGAATTTAGGGAAGTTTCTTGACCCGTTAGCTGATAAATTACTTGTTTCAGCAGCGCTTATTACATTAGTTGAGATGCAATACGTACCTGCTTGGATCGTTATTGTAATTATCAGCCGTGAGTTTGCAGTAACTGGTTTACGCCTTGTACTTGCTGGAACAGGAGAAGTGGTGGCAGCAAATCAGTTAGGGAAAATTAAGACGTGGACACAAATTATTGCAATTGCGGCGTATTTATTACACGATGTACCTTTAAATTTAATCCATATCCCAGTTGCTGATATTTTCATATGGATTGCATTAATCTTTACTGTTATTTCAGGGTGGGATTATTTCTGGAAAAATAGAGCTGCTTTTGTAAACTCAAAATAGAAGTTTATGGGGGAATTGGGATGAATGCTGAAATTATTGCGGTTGGAACTGAATTATTACTTGGACAAATTGCAAATACAAATGCCCAGTTTTTATCTGAAAAGTTAGCTTCAATCGGAATTAATGTGTACTACCATACTGTAGTTGGAGATAATAACAAGCGATTACAGCAGGCGATTGAAGTTGCGGAAGAACGTGCTGACATACTTATTTTCACAGGTGGATTAGGCCCGACAAAAGATGATTTGACGAAAGAAACGATATCTTCTAGGTTGGGTGAAGAGCTTGTATATGATGAAAAGGCATTAGCATCGATAAGCGAGTACTTTAAGCGTACAGGTCGCGAGTTCACAGAGAATAATAAAAAGCAAGCGCTCGTTTTGAATGGAGCAACTGTATTTGCGAATGATCATGGCATGGCACCTGGTATGGGGCTAAATAAGAACAGGAAAGTTTATATTTTATTACCAGGACCACCGAAAGAGATGAAGCCGATGTATATAAGTTATGTAGAGCCTTTTTTACGTAACTTTACAACAGGAGAAAACATTTATTCTCGTGTGCTTCGCTTTTTCGGGATTGGGGAATCTCAATTAGAAGTGAAAGTTCAAGATTTAATTGATGGACAAACGAACCCGACAATCGCCCCCCTCGCGAATGATGGAGAAGTGACACTACGTTTAACTGCCAAACATCAAAATGCTGATGAAGCTGCGAAACGCATTCAGCATATGGAAGATTTGATTTTAGAAAGAGTAGGAAAATTTTTCTACGGGTATGATCAAGAGTTTCTGCATGATAAGGCGATAGAATTATTGAAGAGAAAAGGATTAACTTTAGCGTGTGCAGAAAGTTTAACCGGTGGTCTCTTTGGCAATCAAGTAACAGAAAGTGCTGGTGTGTCTTCAGTATTTAAAGGCGGTATCATTTGTTATCATAATGATGTGAAGCAACATGTTTTACATGTACCTGCGGAAGTGTTGTCTACTGATGGTGCAGTTAGTAAAGAATGTGCTCGTTATCTTGCTGAAAATGTTAAGGGCTTATTAAAAGCGGATATCGGAATTAGTTTCACTGGGGTAGCAGGACCGGATGCTTCAGAACATAAAGAGCCGGGAACAGTATTCGTTGGATTGGCGATTAAGGATGAACCAACTGTAGTCTTTCCTCTTATTTTAAGTGGAAGTCGTCAACAAATTAGGGAACGTTCGGTGAAATATGGATTTTATCATTTATATAAAAAGCTAGAAGAGATATAAGTTTCTTCTAGCTTTTTTTATGCTTAAACTCATTTTTATTTAATGGAAAATAAAAAAATCGAATAAATGTTCGATTTTGTTGGCAAATTGAATTGAAAATAGGTATAATAAGATTAGCAATTGAGTTAAGGAGGAATTTTGAATGAGTGATCGTCAAGCGGCGTTAGATATGGCGTTAAAACAAATAGAGAAGCAATTCGGTAAAGGTTCAATTATGAAATTAGGAGAACAAGCGGAGCGTAGAATTTCTACAATTTCAAGTGGTTCTTTAGCACTTGATGTGGCATTAGGGGTAGGCGGATACCCACGTGGCCGTATTATCGAAATTTATGGACCAGAAAGTTCAGGTAAAACAACAGTTTCATTACACGCAATCGCGGAAGTACAGCGTCAAGGTGGACAAGCAGCGTTTATTGATGCGGAGCATGCAATGGATCCTGTATATGCACAAAAATTAGGCGTTAACATAGATGAATTACTATTATCACAACCTGATACAGGGGAGCAAGGACTAGAAATCGCAGAAGCACTTGTACGAAGTGGCGCGGTTGATATTATCGTAATTGACTCTGTAGCAGCTCTTGTACCGAAAGCTGAGATTGAAGGAGACATGGGTGACTCACACGTAGGTCTACAAGCTCGTTTAATGTCTCAAGCACTTCGTAAGCTGTCAGGTGCAATCAATAAATCAAAAACAATCGCAATCTTTATTAACCAAATTCGTGAAAAAGTTGGGGTTATGTTCGGGAACCCAGAAACAACTCCAGGTGGTCGTGCGTTGAAATTCTATTCAACAGTTCGTCTTGAAGTGCGTCGTGCGGAGCAATTAAAGCAAGGTAACGACATCGTTGGTAATAAAACAAAAGTAAAAGTAGTTAAAAATAAAGTGGCACCACCATTCCGTGTTGCTGAAGTTGATATTATGTACGGAGAAGGTATTTCAAGAGAAGGTGAAATCTTAGATATGGCTTCTGAACTTGATATCGTTCAAAAGAGTGGTGCTTGGTACTCTTATAATGAAGAGCGTTTAGGGCAAGGTCGTGAAAATTCGAAGCAATTCTTAAAAGAGAATACGGATTTAAGAGAGGAAATTGCCTTCTTTGTTCGTGACCATCACGGAATTGGTGAAGACTCTGGTGCTGAAGAAACGGAAGATTCAAATCTTCAAGATTAAAAAATAAAAGACACGGTTCCGTGTCTTTTATTTTTAATTATTATGAAAGCGTTGTATATCGTTGGAGATAAAATATTTAATCTGCCTAAAAGGCTATGTATAAAGAGGGATATATGCATGTTTTGTATGCATAAACTGGAATTCACTAAGGTTTTCCAGGATAATATGCTGTCTTCTTTTTAAATTCATATATGAATTAGAGCTGAAGGTAAAGAAAGTAAAAGTAGACAACGCTTGACAATGAAAATTGCGATAGATACAATGAGAATGTATATTTTTTCTTATATACGAAACACTCTTCTCAAGAAGAGAAGTAATATTCGGAGTAAGACTTAAATCTTGCCGAAATAATAATATGACATTTTAATTGTGAAATGAAGAAAGTCCCTTAAAAAAGCGGGACGACGGTCTTTGCTGTATGTTGGTATTCAATGTACATGCCGACAGTCTTTTTTCATTCATAGCAAGGGGAGGTGAAATCATGAGTAGTACAGTTTGGATACTCATCTCCATTTTGCTTGCAACAGTCGGTGCAGTTGTTGGCTTTTTTGTTCGAAAGTCTATTGCTGAAGCGAAGATTAATGGTGCAGCTAACGAAGCGAAACGTATTCTAGACGAAGCGAATCGTGAGGCTGAAGCACTTAAGAAAGAAGCGCTTTTAGAAGCAAAGGATGAAATTCATACACTTCGTACAGAAGCTGAATTAGAAATTCGTGACCGTAGAAGCGAATTACAAAAACAAGAAAATCGTTTAATGCAAAAAGAAGAGAACCTTGATCGTAAAGACGAAACGCTCGATAAACGCGAGCGACAGTTAGAAAAGAAAGAGGATTCTCTTGTAGCGAGACAACAACAGATTGAAGAGTTGGAAAGCAAAGTGGGAGAGTTAGTTCAAAAGCAACAAACAGAATTAGAGCGCATTTCCAATCTGACACGCGAACAAGCGAAAGCAATTATTCTTGGTAAAGTAGAAAGTGAAGTTTCTCATGAAATTGCCGTAATGGTAAAAGAAAGTGAAGTTCGTGCGAAAGAAGAAGCGGATAAGAAAGCAAAAGAGATTTTATCTCTTGCAATGCAAAGATGTGCAGCTGATCATGTTGCTGAAACAACCGTTTCGGTTGTAAATCTTCCAAATGACGAAATGAAGGGACGTATTATCGGACGTGAAGGTCGAAATATTCGTACGTTAGAAACGTTAACAGGTATTGACCTAATTATCGATGATACACCAGAAGCGGTTATCCTTTCTGGATTCGACCCAATTCGTCGTGAAACAGCTCGTATCGCTCTTGATAAACTAGTACAGGACGGACGTATTCACCCAGCGCGTATTGAAGAGATGGTCGAAAAATCAAGACGTGAAGTGGACGAGTATATTCGCGAAGTCGGAGAGCAAACAACGTTTGAAGTGGGTGTTCACGGATTACATCCAGATTTAATTAAGATTTTAGGTCGTTTAAAATACCGTACAAGTTACGGACAAAACGTCTTAAAACACTCTATGGAAGTTGCATATTTAACTGGACTTATGGCAGCGGAGCTTGGTGAGGATGAAAAACTAGCAAGACGTGCTGGTCTATTACATGATATCGGTAAAGCAATTGATCATGAAGTAGAAGGTAGCCACGTTGAAATTGGTGTCGAACTCGCAACGAAGTATAAAGAGCATCCTGTAGTTATAAACAGTATTGCATCTCACCATGGGGACACAGAACCAACTTCTATCATTGCAGTTTTAGTTGCAGCAGCAGATGCATTATCAGCTGCAAGACCTGGAGCTCGTAGTGAAACACTTGAGAACTATATTCGTCGTCTTGAAAAGTTGGAAGAGATTTCAGAGTCTTATGAAGGCGTAGAAAAATCATTCGCAATTCAAGCAGGACGAGAAGTTCGTATTCTGGTAAAACCAGATACAATTGATGATTTAGAAGCTCATCGTTTAGCTCGTGATATTCGAAAACGTATTGAGAATGAACTGGATTACCCAGGACATATTAAAGTAACTGTTATTCGTGAAACACGTGCAGTGGAATACGCAAAATAAAGTGGTGAAACACCACTTTATTTTTTTGTGTTGGAATTGGTTAAAATAAAGGGAATTAGTATACAAGTGAAACAAACTTATAATAAATATATTGTAAGGAAATCACTTGAAGCTATAGTAATAAAAAATGTAGTACATAGGAAGGGTAAGGCATATGAGAATATTATTTGTTGGGGATGTAGTAGGATCTCCTGGTAGAGGTATGATTCAACAATACGTACCGGCATTAAAGAAGAAATATACACCTACAGTAACCATTATTAATGGAGAAAATGCAGCAGGTGGACGTGGAATTACGGAAAAAATATATCGAAACTTTTTAGAATGCGGGGCACAAGCGGTTACACTTGGAAACCACGCTTGGGATAACCGTGAAGTATTTGAATTTATTGATGACGCAAAATATCTTGCAAGACCAGCTAACTTCCCAGAAGGAACTCCAGGAAAAGGACTTATCTTTGTGAACTGCAATGGAACAGAAGTGGCAGTTATTAACTTACAAGGACGTACATTCCTTCCTCCAATTGATTGTCCATTCCGTAAAGTGGATGAATTAATTAACATTGCAAAAAAACGTACGAATATTATCTTTATTGATTTTCATGCGGAAACTACAAGTGAAAAACAAGCGTTAGGTTGGTATGTAGATGGTCGTGCTACAGCAGTAGTGGGTACACATACACATGTTCCTACAGCAGATAATCGTATTTTACCAAGCGGAACTGCATATATCACAGATGTTGGTATGACAGGTCCTTACGATGGGATTTTAGGTATGGATCGAGAAGCGGTATTGAAGAAGTTTTTAACAAACTTACCAGTACGATTTGAAGTGACAAGTGGTAGAACACAATTAAGTGCAGTGCTAGTTGATGTGGATCCTAATACAGGAAAAGCTAAGAAAATCCAGCGTATCTTAATTAATGATGATCAGCCATTTTTTGAGTAATTTCTGGGTAAGATTTAGAAAAGTTATTATTTTTTAATTTTTTAGAAAAATTACAGAAATTTAGCAGGAATACGCGTCATTCCTCGTGAATATAAGTTAAAGTGAAATAATTGCTAATACTTTTTATAGAAACGAGGAGGAAACGCGGAATGGAAATATTAAAAGTTAAAGCAACGTCGGTCCCTAATTCTGTAGCTGGTGCACTTGCAGGTGTTATTCGCGAACGCGGAACAGCAGAAATTCAAGCCATTGGTGCAGGTGCATTGAACCAAGCGGTAAAGGCAGTAGCAATTGCAAGAGGATTTGTAGCGCCTAGTGGTTTAGACCTGATTTGTATCCCAGCGTTCACAGATATTATGATTGATGGGGAAGAGCGTACAGCAATAAAATTAATTGTAGAACCTCGTTAAGTTTAAACAACCTGTTTGCAGTATGCAAACAGGTTGTTTTTATAATGGAGGAATGGAAATGAAAATTTTTGATGCTCATTGTGATGTACTCTTTCGGTTATGGAGTGCACAGGGGAAAAAGGATTTTAAAAACGATCCGCAATTACATATTACATTTGAACAGTTAAAGAAAAGAAAAGGAAGTATACAATGTTTTGCTATATATGTGCCAGAAACGGTCCTATATGAAAAACGATTTGAAGTGGCATTACAAATGGTAGATATTTTTTATAATGAAATTTTATCATTACCGGGTGTAAAGTTTATTCAGACAAAAGATGATATTAACATGTTAAAACAGGACGAGATTGGAGCGATATTAACACTAGAAGGATGCGAAGCAATTGGAAAAGATGCAATGAAATTACGGTTGTTTTATCGTCTAGGAGTACGTTCTTTTGGACTAACATGGAATTATGCCAATTTATTAGCTGATGGTGCGCTAGAGACACGTGGGGCGGGTTTAACGACCTTTGGTAAACACGTTGTACAAGAACTTAATACGTTACATGTATGGACCGATGTGTCGCATCTGAATGAAAGAAGCTTTTGGGATGTGATAGAAATTGCAAAAAATCCTATTGCCTCCCATTCAAATTGTACGAAACTTTGTCAGCACCCACGTAATTTAAACGATGAACAACTTAGAGCTCTTATAAAGCGAAATAGCATGATCGGTGTTACTTTCGTACCACAGTTTCTAATAAGTGAAAAACAAGCGAATATAGCAGATATAGTAAAACATATCGAATATATTTGTTCATTAGGTGGAGAGAACAATATAGGGTTTGGTTCGGATTTTGATGGGATATTAGAAACAGTTGTAAATGTATCAGCGTATGGAGAATATGAAAATATAATTAATGAGCTTTGTAAACACTATGCTGCATCTACTGTAGAGCGATTTTTATATGATAATTTTGTTGAACATATAAGCTTTTAAGATTTTTGTTTTAAAAATCCAGAAAAATTAGAATTAATTCATTTGATATTATTGCTTTTTTTAAGACCTAATACTAGAATGAAAAACAAAATAGCTTTATACTAAAGATTCAGGGAAATCAGAAGAGGCATAATTTGCGTCCGTTGTAGTTTATTTGTATAAAAAATGCTAAACTATTACTGTAAAAAAATACACTACAATGAATGCAGCCAAAAGGGGTGTAGGAGATGATTAGTCAACTTTCATGGAAAGTTGGAGGCCAACAAGGTGAAGGAATTGAAAGTACAGGAGAAATCTTCTGTATTGCATTAAACCGATTAGGATATTACCTATACGGTTACCGCCACTTCTCATCACGTATTAAAGGCGGCCATACAAATAATAAAATTCGTGTAAGTACAACAGAAGTACGCGCGATCTCAGATGATTTAGATATTTTAATTGCTTTTGATCAAGAAACAATTGATTTTAACTTCCACGAACTACGTCCAGGTGGAATTGTAGTTGCGGATGCGAAATTTAATCCAACAATACCTGATAATACAGATGTAAATCTATATGTGATACCGTTTACAGATATTGCTTCAGAATTAGGTACATCATTAATGAAAAACATGGTTGCTGTTGGGGCATCAAGTGCGGTATTAGGATTAGATGAAACAGCTTATTTAAATGTTGTTGAAGAGATCTTTGGTCGTAAAGGAGAGCAAGTCGTTCAAAAGAATATGGACGCAATTAAACGTGGCTCTCAATATATGAAAGAGTTGCTAGGTGAGAAAGTTAACATGATGCAGCTTGAAAAAGCTGATGGTAAGAAACGCATGTTTATGATTGGAAACGATGCAATCGCATTTGGTGCGGTAGCTGGTGGTGCTCGCTTTATGTCTGCATATCCAATTACACCTGCATCTGAAATTATGGAATACTTAATTAAAAAATTACCAAAAGTTGGCGGAACAGTAATCCAAACTGAGGATGAAATTGCAGCTTGTACAATGGCAATCGGTGCAAACTATGCTGGTGTTCGTACATTAACTGCATCTGCTGGTCCGGGTCTATCTTTAATGATGGAAGCGATTGGTTTAGCGGGGATTACAGAAACACCATTAGTAATTGTTGATACACAACGTGGTGGTCCAAGTACAGGATTACCAACGAAACAAGAGCAGTCGGATTTAATGGCGATGATTTACGGTACGCACGGTGAGATTCCAAAAATCGTAATGGCGCCAAGTACAGTTGAAGAAGCTTTCTATGATATTGTAGAAGCATTTAACCTAGCTGAAGAATATCAAGTACCTGTTATTTTCTTAACGGATTTACAGCTTTCTCTAGGAAAACAAACTGTAGAACCGCTTACGTTAGATAAAGTGGAAATTCGTCGCGGTAAGCTTGATTTAGAAGCGGAATTACCAGAACGTGAAAATAAAGCATACTTCAAGCGTTATGAAGTAACCGAAGATGGCGTTTCACCACGTGTTTTACCTGGTATGAAAAATGGTGTTCACCATGTTACAGGTGTAGAACATGATGAAACTGGTAAACCATCTGAATCAGCAATAAACCGTAAAGATCAAATGGACAAACGTTTCCGTAAAATGGAGAACTTGAAGTTTAACACCCCTGTCTATAAAAATGTTAAGCATAAAGAAGCGGACGTATTGCTTGTTGGGTTTAACTCAACTCGTGGTGCAATCGAAGAGGCAATGGAGCGCTTAGAACAAGAGGGTATGAAAGTAAACCATGCTCATGTACGTTTAGTTCACCCGTTCCCAACAGCTGAAATCGATCCACTTGTGAAAAATGCGAAGCGTGTTGTAGTGGTAGAAAACAATGCAACAGGTCAGCTTGCTAACATTATGAAAATGAATCTTGGTAACGGTGAGAAAATTTCTAGTCTTTTAAAATATGATGGGAACCCATTCTTGCCGAAAGAGATTTACAACGAATGCAAAAAAGGGGTTGTATTAAATGGCAACATTTAAGGACTTTCGTAACAGCATAAAACCAAACTGGTGCCCAGGTTGCGGAGACTTCTCGGTGCAAGCTGCAATTCAACGTGCGGCAGCTAACGTTGGTTTAAATCCAGATGAACTTGCTGTTATCTCCGGTATCGGTTGTTCAGGGCGTATTTCAGGTTATATTAATTCATATGGTGTGCATAGTATTCATGGTCGTGCCCTTCCAATTGCACAAGGTGTGAAAATGGCAAATCGTGATTTAACAGTTATCGCATCAGGTGGTGACGGTGATGGATTTGCGATTGGTATGGGACATACAATCCATTCTATTCGTCGTAACATCGACATTACGTACATCGTAATGGATAACCAAATTTACGGATTAACAAAAGGGCAAACTTCACCGCGTAGTGAAGCTGGATTTAAAACGAAAAGCACACCACAAGGTTCAATTGAACCGTCACTAAATGTTATGGAAATGGCTTTAACAGCTGGTGCTACATTTGTGGCGCAAAGCTTTTCAAGTGATTTAAAAGAACTAACACAAATTATTGAAGCTGGTATTAACCATAAAGGATTTTCATTAATTAACGTATACAGCCCATGTGTTACTTACAATAAAGTAAATACTTACGATTGGTTTAAAGAGAATTTAACAAAACTAAGTACAGTAGAGGGATATGATCCATCTAATCGCATGATGGCTATGCAAACGTTAATGGAAAATAACGGATTAGTAACAGGTTTAATATATCAAAATACAGCGCAACCTTCATACCAAGAACTTGTAAAAGGCTATAGTGAGAAGCCTTTAGTGCAAGCTGATTTAAATATGGATCAGAAAATGTTTGATGAACTCGTAGCTGAATTTATGTAATGTAAGAAGAGGAGGTTGCCATTTGGTAACCTTTTTTTATGAGTAAAAAATATAGGATAGTCTTATTTACTTAGAAAATTCAGAATGGTAAAATAATATATAAATCGTTGTATGAAAATGGCGAGTTCATTGCTGATGAAATGTAAGATCAGACAGAGCCTCTTTCTTGTTAAAATTGGCGCAACGCTTCATACTATGGTAATGTTTATAGGGATAAAGCAATATGCTTTTGGATAGGACAAAAAGAAGTATGAAAAGGGAATGTCTATTTGTGTGGGGAAGACTTCATTCTTATGAATGATTAGATTGATTACTCAAGTTTCAAAGGACAAGTTATCTCTCAAGCTATCTAACCATTTTTGAGGTGAGTCAAAGCGCATTAAAATGGACTATAGAGTGTGTATAGTTAAGGGTGAAAGGAGATTACCAATGAACGAGCAACAACGATTAGCAAGTCGACAAGCAAATTCCTCTACGAAAAAAGAAGAGAAAGATTATAGTAAATACTTTGAAAGTGTATACCAACCACCTTCCTTAAAAGACGCGAAAAAACGAGGGAAAGAAGAAGTTAAAATTGAACGGGATTTTGGCTTATCTGAAGAATTTCGCAATTTTGGTATAGGAAGAAAGTTCTATATTCGTACATATGGTTGTCAAATGAATGAGCATGATACGGAAGTAATGGCGGGTATTTTCACCGCACTTGGATATGAGCCAACCTTTTCAACTGAAGATGCAGATGTAGTTTTATTAAATACTTGTGCAATTCGTGAAAATGCTGAAAATAAAGTTTTCGGTGAACTAGGTCATTTAAAGTCATTAAAAAGAAGAAATCCGGACCTTTTAATTGGTGTATGTGGTTGTATGTCTCAAGAAGAATCTGTTGTAAATAAAATTATGCAAAAAAATCAGCATGTAGATATGGTGTTTGGAACGCATAATATTCATAGATTGCCGTATATTCTTAAAGATGCGATGTTCTCGAAGGAGACGGTAGTTGAAGTTTGGTCAAAAGAAGGGGATGTAATTGAAAACCTTCCGAAAGTACGCCGTGGTGATATTAAAGCTTGGGTAAATATTATGTATGGCTGTGATAAGTTCTGTACATATTGTATCGTGCCGTATACACGTGGAAAAGAGCGAAGCAGACGTCCAGAAGACATTATCCAAGAAATTCGTCATTTAGCTGCGAATGGTTATAAAGAAATTACATTACTTGGCCAGAACGTAAATGCATATGGTAAAGACTTTGAAGATTTTGAATACGGTCTTGGCGATTTAATGGACGAACTCCGTAAAGTTGATATTGCCCGTATTCGTTTTACAACGAGCCATCCACGTGATTTCGATGATCACTTAATTGAAGTGCTTGGAAAAGGTGGAAACTTAGTAGAACATATTCACTTACCAGTTCAATCTGGAAGTACAGATATGTTAAAAATTATGGCGCGCAAATATTCACGTGAGCATTATTTAGAACTTGTAAGAAAAATTAAAGAAGCAATTCCAAATGCAGTATTCACAACTGATATTATCGTTGGTTTCCCGAATGAAACAGATGAGCAATTTGAAGAAACGATGTCGTTATATCGTGAAGTAGGATTTGATACTGCCTTTACCTTTATTTATTCTCCGCGCGAAGGTACACCAGCTGCAAAAATGAAAGATAATGTACCGATGGAAGTGAAAAAAGAACGTCTTCAACGCTTAAATACACTAGTAAATACGTTGGCGATTGAAAAGAATAATCGTTACAAAGGTCAAATTGTAGAAGTGTTAGTTGATGGGGAAAGTAAAAATAATCCAGAAGTGCTCGCAGGTTATACTCGTACGAATAAACTTGTAAACTTCGTCGCTTCAAAATCTTTAATTGGTCAGCTTGTGAAAGTAAAAGTAACGGAAGCAAAAACTTGGTCTCTTAACGGGGAATTAGTTGAAGCGCCGATTGAGGTGGAATAATAGATGAAAGCATATTCGAAAGATGAAATTGTTGAACAAGCGAAAGAATTAGCAAAAATGATTTCTGAAACAGAAGAAGTTGATTTCTTTAAGAAAGCAGAGGCGCAAATTCATAAAAATGAAAATGTAAAGCGCGCAATTGATGAAATTAAAGCACTGCAAAAACAAGCAGTAAACTTGCAGCATTACGGGAAATGGGAAGCTTTGAAAAAAGTAGAAGCTGACATTGATGCATTGCAAGATAAGTTGGATAGTATCCCAGTTGTGCAAGAATTTAAATCTTCACAAACATATGTAAATGACTTACTGCAGCTAGTTGCAAGTACGATTTCTAACAACGTAACAGATGAAATATTAATTTCAACTAATGGCGATGTATTGAAGGGTGAAACGGGCGCAGCGGTAGAAAGTAAAAAAGGAAATTGTGGTTGTTAAAGAGATGTCGAATTGACATCTCTTTTTTTAATGGGTTAAACGTAAGTTCTTCTCGAAAAAAGAATGACACATTCCGCTATTGTCACGCATATGATTAAGTGAATAGTGATTGAGGAGGGTTACGAATGTCCGAATTTAGAGAGATTATTACAAAAGCAGTGGTTGGAAAAGGACGTAAGTATACAAAGTCAACGCATACATGTGAATCGAATAATGAGCCAACAAGTATTTTAGGGTGCTGGGTAATTAACCACTCGTACGAAGCAAGAAAGAATGGAAAGCATGTGGAAATTGAAGGTTTCTATGATGTGAACACTTGGTATTCATTTGATGGTAATACAAAGACAGAAGTTGTAACAGAACGTGTGAACTACACTGATGAAGTGAGTATTGGGTATCGTGATAAAAACTTTTCTGGTGATGATTTAGAAATTATTGCTCGTGTCATTCAGCCACCAAATTGTTTAGAAGCTCTTGTATCACCAAATGGTAATAAAATTGTTGTAACTGTAGAACGTGAATTTGTAACAGAAGTAGTTGGGGAAACGAAAATTTGTGTAAGTGTAAATCCTGAAGGTTGCGTAGAATCAGACGAGGATTTCCAAGTCGATGATGATGAGTTTGAAGAATTAGATCCGAACTTTATCGTCGATGCAGAAGAAGAGTAATAGAAAGCTAGGGAGAAGTTCTTCCTAGCTTTTTACTTTACATAAGTGATGCTTGAATGAACATGACTCCTTATGAAATGTGCTATAATGAGGAAAGACTCCTGAAATAGGAGATATGGATGTCCGTGAAGTGTGACATATATGAAAATTGATTACTATGTAAGAATTATGGAGGAAAAGTATGACTCAATATACCCCTATGATACAGCAATATTTAAAGGTTAAGGCAGACTATCAAGATGCCTTTTTATTTTTCCGATTAGGTGATTTTTATGAAATGTTCTTTGAAGATGCGGTTAAAGCAGCTCATGAACTTGAAATTACATTAACGAGCCGAGATGGTGGTAGTAGTGATCGTATACCGATGTGCGGTGTACCACATCATGCAGCTAAAAATTATATTGAACAACTTGTTGAAAAAGGATATAAAGTAGCTGTTTGTGAGCAAGTGGAAGATCCAAAAACAGCTAAAGGTGTAGTACGCCGTGAAGTAGTACAACTAATTACGCCAGGAACGATGATGGAAGGGCGTACTATTGATGAGAAAGAAAATAACTTCTTAGCAGCATTAACACATTTTGAAGATGGATCGTATGCTTTAGCTTGTAATGATTTAACGACTGGACAAAATACAGTAACGTTGTTAACAGGTTCAGTAGAAGATATTTTATTAGAAGTGTATGCAACTGGTTCAAAAGAAATTGTTGTAGATTCTACATTTTCAAAAGATGAATTAAATAAATTAACTGCAACATTAAAAATGACGATTTCGTATGAAGATGCAACAACGATTCCGGAAGGGTTAGAACATCTTGTGAAAAACGTTTCGCAAGCAAAGTTAATTAAAGCAGTTGGACGTTTATTTAACTATGTAATAAGAACGCAAAAACGTTCGTTAGACCATTTACAACCAGTGGAAATTTATTATACGAATCAATTTATGAAAATTGATGTGCATTCAAAGCGAAATTTAGAGCTGACAGAAACACTCCGAACGAAAGAAAAAACAGGATCATTATTATGGCTATTAGATAAAACGAAAACAGCTATGGGTGGTCGTATGTTAAAACAGTGGATGGAACGTCCGCTGATCCAAAAAGAAAAAGTAGAAGAGCGTTTAGAAATGGTTGAAACATTTGTAAATGATTACTTCTTACGTGAAGATTTAAAAGAAAAATTAAAAGAAGTATATGATTTAGAACGTTTAGCAGGGAAAGTTGCATTTGGTAATGTGAATGCACGGGACTTATTACAGTTAAGACGATCTTTACTTCAAGTACCGGCTATTTTAGAAGCGATTAGTTTGTTAGATAATGCTTATGCAGCAAGGTTAATTCAAGGTGCGGATCCATGTGAGAGCTTAACTGAATTACTAGGAAGAAGTATTCAAGAAAACCCACCGCTTTCTATTAAAGATGGAGATATTATTAAAGACGGTTATAATGACAAGCTTGATCAATATCGTTACGTTAGTAAAAACGGGAAAACGTGGATCGCTGAGCTTGAAAAACGAGAGCGTGATATTACAGGAGTTAAATCGTTAAAAATCGGGTACAACCGTATTTTCGGCTACTACATTGAAGTGACGAAGGCGAATCTTGCAGCGCTTCCAGAAGGCCGCTATGAGCGTAAACAAACGCTTGCTAATGCGGAACGTTTCATTACAGATGAATTGAAAGAAAAAGAAACATTAATCTTAGAAGCAGAAGAGAAAATTGTACAATTAGAATACGATTTATTTACAGCGCTTCGTGAAGAAGTAAAAGTATTTATTCCGAAATTACAACATTTAGCGAAAGTAATTAGTGAATTAGACGTACTGCAAAGTTTCGCGACAGTTAGTGAAGAAGAACAGTTTGTAAAACCTGTTTTAACAACTAAGCGCGAAATCTTTATTAAAGATGGTCGTCATCCTGTCGTTGAAAAAGTATTGAACGGGAAATTGTATGTACCGAATGATTGTATTATGCCGGAGAAGATGGATGTCTTTTTAATTACAGGACCGAACATGTCTGGTAAAAGTACGTATATGAGACAATTAGCACTTGTAACTGTTATGTCACAGATTGGTTGTTTCGTACCAGCAACAGAAGCGGTATTACCTGTATTCGATCAAATCTTTACGAGAATTGGTGCAGCGGATGATTTAATTTCGGGTCAAAGTACATTTATGGTCGAAATGTTAGAAGCGAAAAATGCAATTGCAAATGCATCAGAAAGAAGTTTAATTTTATTCGATGAAATTGGACGCGGTACATCTACGTATGATGGTATGGCACTTGCACAAGCAATTATTGAACATATTCATGACCAAATTGGTGCGAAAACGTTATTCTCTACGCATTATCATGAATTGACGGTGCTAGAAGAAAGTTTAGGACAATTGAAGAATGTACACGTTTCAGCTATTGAAGAGAATGGAAAAGTAGTATTCCTTCATAAAATCCAAGATGGAGCAGCTGATAAAAGTTACGGAATTCACGTTGCGCAACTTGCGGAGCTTCCAGATAGCTTAATCGCTCGTGCGAAAGAAGTGTTAGCGCAACTAGAAGGACAAGAAGAAATTATTATTCCAAAGCGTACAGAAGTGAAAGTACAAGAAGTGGCTCCAGAACCAGCTGTTGTAAAAGAAGAACCAGCAGAAATACAAGAGACGAAAGTAGAGACTGAGGAAGAATCGCAATTATCATTCTTTGGTGGAGAACAGTCTTCGAAAAAACAAGACAAGTCAGTTCTAGATGCAAAAGAAACGGCAGTACTTGCGCAAATTAAAAAAATTGATTTACTTGATATGACACCTTTAGAGGCGATGAACGAACTGTATCGCTTGCAGAAAAAGTTAAAGAAAGGATGAGTAAGTAGATGGGGAAAATTCGCAAACTCGATGATCAACTCTCTAACTTAATTGCGGCAGGGGAAGTAGTAGAGCGCCCTGCCTCAGTCGTAAAAGAACTTGTGGAAAATTCTATCGATGCGAATAGTACATCTATTGAAATCCACTTAGAAGAAGCTGGTTTATCAAAAATTCGCATCATTGATAATGGGGATGGCATTGCAGAAGAAGATTGTATCGTCGCTTTTGAACGACATGCGACGAGCAAAATTAAAGATGAAAACGACCTGTTTCGCATTAGAACACTCGGTTTCCGTGGTGAGGCACTGCCGAGTATTGCCTCAGTTAGTGAATTAGAATTAATCACTAGCACAGGTGATGCGCCTGGTACACACCTTATGATTAAAGGTGGAGACATTATAAAGCAGGAGAAAACAGCGAGCCGAAAAGGAACAGATATTACAGTACAAAACTTATTCTTTAATACACCAGCGCGTCTTAAATATATGAAAACCATTCATACAGAGCTTGGGAATATTACAGATATCGTGTATCGTATTGCAATGTCACATCCAGAAGTATCATTAAAGCTGTTTCATAATGAAAAGAAATTGCTTCATACATCAGGAAATGGTGATGTAAGACAAGTACTTGCATCAATTTATAGCATTCAAGTTGCGAAGAAGCTTGTTCCAATTGAAGCTGAATCTTTAGATTTTACAATTAAAGGCTATGTCACATTACCAGAAGTAACGAGAGCATCTCGAAATTATATGTCAACGATCGTAAATGGTCGTTACGTTCGAAATTTCGTATTAATGAAAGCCATTCAGCAAGGATACCATACATTACTGCCAGTCGGACGATATCCAATCGGCTTCTTATCGATTGAAATGGATCCAATGCTTGTTGACGTTAACGTACATCCAGCGAAATTAGAAGTTCGTTTTAGTAAAGAACAAGAATTACTAAAGCTTATCGAAGAAACATTGCAATCGGCATTCAAAAAAATACAGCTCATTCCAGATGCAGGTGTAACAACGAAGAAAAAAGAAAAAGATGAAAGTGTGCAAGAACAGTTCCAGTTTGAGCATGCGAAGCCGAAAGAGCGATCTATGCCAGACATTGTTTTACCGACTGGCATGGATGAAAAACAAGAAGAACAACTGGCTGTGAAACAGCCAGCACAACTGTGGCAACCGCCGAAACAAGAATGGCAACCACCACAGTCGCTCGTAAGGGAAGAACAAAGTTGGCAGCCATCTACTAAACCGATAATGGAAGAACCAATTCAAAAAGAGAAATCGTGGAACAGTAACGATGAAGACTTTGAATTAGAGGAATTGGAAGAAGAAGTTCAGGAAATAGAAGAGATTGAAATGAACGGTAATGACTTACCACCGCTTTATCCAATTGGACAAATGCACGGAACATATATTTTCGCTCAAAATGATAAAGGCTTATATATGATTGACCAACATGCCGCGCAGGAGCGTATTAATTATGAATACTTCCGTGATAAAGTAGGAAGAGTAGCGCAAGAAGTACAAGAACTACTTGTACCATACCGTATCGATTTATCTCTTACTGAATTTTTACGTGTCGAAGAGCAACTAGAAGAACTGAAAAAAGTTGGCCTATTCTTAGAACAATTCGGCCATCAATCCTTTATCGTCCGCTCGCATCCAACATGGTTCCCGAAAGGGCAAGAAACAGAAATTATCGACGAAATGATGGAACAAGTCGTCAAACTAAAAAAAGTTGATATTAAAAAACTACGCGAAGAAGCAGCCATCATGATGAGCTGTAAAGCATCCATTAAAGCAAATCAATATTTAACGAACGATCAAATATTTGCTTTACTGGAAGAACTTCGTACAACAACAAACCCATACACATGCCCGCACGGAAGACCAATTCTTGTGCATCATTCTACTTATGAGCTTGAGAAGATGTTTAAGAGGGTTATGTAGGGAGACTGTCAAAAAGGAAAAATTAATTAGACTAGAGAAAAATCAAAAGGAAATAAATTATTTTTGTTATTATTTTGGAAAAATGATGAGCTGAGAAAACGAAGTGATTAAAATAAGTCGCTTCGTTTTTATTAATTTTTTAGGTTCTGATGTAAGTAGGTATCGCCGTCAAGGTAAGAAAAGGAAATATCTCAAAATGAAAAAAGAAAAGAGAAGCTTTATTTCAAACTTATAATAAGATGGAAGATAATAGGGTTATCTTCGAGAAGAATTTAAGAGAAAAATCTAAAGTTAGTGAAGGATAGCTTGAAATCTTTTTTCAAATTTGTGCTGGGAAGCTAGAAAAACTAAAAAAGTGTCCTTTTTGCTTTTTAGTTTTTTTATGTTATTTTGTGGAAATTAATCTAAATAAAAATACCTATAAATATTGAAGGTTCTCATTTTACTCTATCTAGACCTTGCTATTTTGTGTAGCAAGGTCTTTTATTAAATGTTCTATTTATGAAAGTAAATTTAGTACGATAGAACATTTTCAATGCTCCTAGAAATCATAGCCGTGCTTTTTTTGTTATATAGGATAATATCATATAGGAGTAGAAGCCATGCATATGATAAAAAAGAACAATTTCAGTAGAAATCCTGATTGTTCCTAGAAATGTGTCCTATATTTGCACCAGAACCGATTAAAACGTTGGAGGAAGGAACCTTATAGTATCTTTGCAGTGATTTTATTTATATAATTATGTTATATGAATAAAAAGATGATAGAAGGGTAAGTGAATATTATAATTAATTTTGAACCATTTAATCCAACAATAAATGACATAGCAATAAAACTTGCTATGGTACTGTTTATACCGTTATTCTTAGCATTGCTTGTAAAAGTCATACTTATGAAATTTATGAGAGAATCAATTGCTGGCAGGCTAGCCTATCTATCTTGTCTATTTTTTATGTACTATGTATTTAAATTTATTACAGAATAGATAGGCATCTTATGATGCCTTTTCTTTATAAACAAAGTAACGTAGTATTTAAACCTATACGTTCACGCAAGATTACATGTATTTAGTTCTATAAATCTGCAAAATTTTAGTTTAGAATAAAATATCCATCAAATTATTCTTAATTAATAGATTCATGAGAAATAACATATTCTATTTTAATAATTATATATCACATTCACTTATACAAAAAACAAGAAACTTCTTATAATTAAGGAGCTTCTTGTTTTTAACTTTAGACAAAGCAAATTTATATCAGTTTTAAATAATTAACACAACTATAGATGTTAGAGCAATAGCATCTATATACTTAGTAGTATGGGGATTTTCCCATTGGATTCCTTTTGGTTATCTTGCCAACTTTTCAATGATTGGAGCTTTAGCAGATAAATCACCACTTGCCATATTACTCATAAAATCCGCACCATAAATAGTAACGGTATCCCCAACTTGAATATCCTCAAGTACTTTAGAAGAAACAACAGCAGTAACAGTCAGGCCTTCACTAGAAATTTGGATTGTTTCCTTCGTTTTATTGATTACACTTCCAGTGTGCATTTTATATTGTTTTTTTAGTACGTTTTCTTCATTTTCTTTTTGAACAATTGCATATTTAGCTGTAGCTGGCTCACCTGGTATTGAGCCTATAAACATAGGAGCATAAATGGTAACGGTATCCCCAATCTGAATATCTTTAAGTACCTCAGGGGAAGAAACGATGGCGTATACACTTGAGTTTTTACCAGAAACCACTAATCCGTCTTCTGTTTTTTCAATTACTTTACCTGAAAGTTTTTGGTGTTGATCCAGAGCATTTTGTTCTTTTTTATCGACTTTTGATATAGATTCCGATTTATCTACACTTGTATTAGGAGTCACTGTCTTACTTGCCAACTTTTCAATAATTGGAGCTTTAGCAGATAAATCACCACTTGCCATATTACTCATAAAGGCTGCCCCATAAATAGTAACGGTATCCCCAACTTGAATATCCTCAAGCACTTCAGAAGAAACAGCAGCAGTAACAGTCAGGCCTTCATTAGAAATTTGGATTGTTTCCTTCGTTTTATTGATTACACTTCCAGTGTGCATTTTATATTGTTTTTTTAGAACGTTTTCTTCATTTTCTTTTTGAACAATTGCATATTTAGCTGTAGCTGGCTCACCTGGTATTGAGCCTATAAACATAGGAGCATAAATGGTAACGGTATCCCCAATCTGAATATCTTTAAGTACCTCAGGGGAAGAAACGATAGCGTATACACTTGAATTTTTACCAGAAACAACCAATCCGTCATCCGTTTTTTCAATTATTTTGCCTGAAAGTTTTTGGTGCTGATTTAGAAGAGTATTAGTATTAGTACTTGTATAGTCTTTTTCTTTTAATTCACTATTCATATCTCTTGACAGCATATCAGTTTTAGCAGTAAGTTGAGCGGCTTCAGCTCTTGTTATGAATCTATTAGGTTGCCAACCGTTATCAGTACCAACTGAGATTTTTAAGTCAATTAAAATATTGGCGAATCTTTCACCCCAATGTCCTTTTAAATCCTCAAATTTACTTTGGCCATTTTCATGTGTTGTACTTTGTAATTTATAAGCATTTACTAGCATGGTCGCCATGGCAGCACGAGTAACTTTACCGGATGGATTGAAGATGCCATTCCCTTCTCCTTTAATGATGCCAGCTTTTTCAGCTGCAGCAATATAGGGAGTAGCCCAGTGGTCTTGGGCATCTGTAAAGGAAGGTTTGGCTGTTGTTTCAATTTTTATCCCTAAGGCTTTTGTTATAATTGTTGCGGCGGAAGCTCGATCTAACGTAGCGTTTGAGCCAAAGGTACCATCTGGTAAACCTGATATAGCTTGTTTTTCTACTAAATAATTAACAGATTGCTCTGCCCACTTTGGAACATCAGGAAATTTGTGAGTATCCGCAAAAATACTAGAAGAATAGGATAATATAGCCCCCGCAAGGATACCTGTTGTGATTAATTTGTGCTTCATAAAAATATACACCTCTACCAATCTATTGTATTACCAAATTGAGATTTTCTTTTTTTAATTTATATGTTTTTGATGATGCTGACATCTATCCAATTTGGTGTAACGATTATAGTTACTTATATGCATGAGTGTCAATGAATAACTTTAACAAAAATGTTTAATATTCACAAATAAAATCAATATAAATTAATTTTATTTACTAAAAATTAATAAATTGTTGACGCATTAATGTATACTTAACTATAATTAATCGATATTAATTGAGATTAATTTTCAAGTTTGTTTACTAGTTTAACAAGTATACAAACTTGAATTTAATTGGAAAAGTTGAATATAAACTTATATTTGTTCATTGACACTTATATACAGGTAGCTAAAATCGTTGAACCAAATGTATGTTATACTTAAAAATTTTTAAAAGATACATATTGATAGAAAACCTTTTCTCTATATACTCTGTTGGATAAAGAACCTTTATTTATGCAACTCCTTATATATAGTCCATTAACAATATAATTAATTATTCAATAAGCTCACCAACATTTATTGCAATTTCTTATTATTATATCTTAATAAAGAAATAATGTAAATTGAATGCATGAAAATGGATAGAAATTAAGATTTAGAAGGAGAATATTTTATGAAATCCAAGTTAATTGCTACAGGAATTATTGCAGGAAGTCTACTATCCTACTCATCTAATATATTTGCAGATACTCACAAATTTCCTGATGTTCCAAAGTGGGCAGAGCAATCTGTTAATTATTTAGTAGATAAACATGTATTAAGTGGCTATCCAGATGGGATTTTTGGGTCAAATGATTCATTAGACAGAGCTTCTGCGGCGACTATTATGACAAGGGTTTTGGATATGCAAATTGACTTCAATGCCAAACCTTCCTTTACAGATTCTCAAGACCACTGGGCTACTCCCTATATTGCTGCAGCTGAAAAAGCTGGCATCATTAAAGGAGAAGGGAATGGCATCTTCAATCCATCCGGTAAAGTTACTCGTGCTGCCATGGCGACCATGCTAGTAAATGCTTATAAATTACAAAGTACAACACATGAAAATGGCCAAAGTAAATTTGAGGATTTAAAAGGACATTGGGGTGAAAGATTCGCCAATATTTTAATTGACTTAAAAATCTCAGTTGGTACTGATAACGGTTGGCAACCTAATAGATTCATAACAAGAGCTGAAGCCGCTCAACTTACTGCTAAAACTGATATGTTGCAACAAAATCAAAATAATGGTTTAAAAGACAAAGAAATCATTACTGCTACTTCGTATGAGGATTTAAATTTAACAGTGGCTTCGAAAATTACAGCCCAAGAGATTGATAGTTTTATTGCAAAATACCATTCAGATAGTCCGTTAGTTGGACATGGGCAAGATTTTATTAATGCGCAAAATCAATACGGTGTCAATGCACAGTATTTAGCAGCACATGCAATTTTAGAGTCTGGATATGGAAAATCAGAAATCGCATATCGAAAACACAATTTATTTGGGTTACGCGCGTATGATAAGGATCCGTTTAAATATGCAAAATATTTACCAACCTACGGTGACAGTATTGCTTATAATGCCAATTATGTACGAGAAAGATATTTAGAAGAAGATGGCATGCACTATAATGGACCAACATTAGCTGGTATGAACGTAAAATATGCATCAGACAAAGGCTGGGCTGGAAAAATTGCAAATATTATGGAACGTATTAAACCTTTCCGTGCGGAAGACTATACATCTGCAAAAAAATTACCAATGAATCCTGAAACATTAGATGTTGAAGCGTTATCTAATAACATTCCATATAACATGTATGAAGATGGGACAACAGCAAATGTTGTATCAACAGCTGCTTATTACCATGTACCGTATCCATTTAACTTAAAAATTAAAAGTAAATCAGATGTAGCAGTCGAGGAAAATAAAGTTGGTACAGTAACTCGTGGAACAAACATCTTTATTTATCGTGAAGATCCAAATGGATGGGTGGAATTCTCTTTTGACACTACTGGAGAAAAATACTGGACATTAAAAAGTAAATTAAGTATGTAATTAGAAAGGTCTCTTTCACTACTCATAATCGTTTAGATTTAAATGACATATAATTATGAGACAAGTTTTTTACTTTTTTAAAATATAGTTATGTATACAAAAAAGTTAGAGAATTATTTTCTCTAACTTTTATGCGCTAGTACTTCAAATTAAAAAGATGGTGGGGTTACTCCAAATATAACAGTGACTTTGTGTAAAGAAGTGTTTTCCCATTTATGTTTTGCGTATGGTGGGATTTTAACACTATCACCTGGGTTAAGAAGTAAAACCTCATCATTTAGATATAGTTTTACTTGTCCTTCCATAACAAATGCTATTTCTTCACCTTTATGTGCCATAGGCTCCATAGAAGAAGCGGTTTGAGGTAACAGATTCATTAAAGCTAATTCCAGTGATCCATTTAAATTAGGTGATAATAACTCATACGAAACATTGCCGCTTTCAGGGAAAGTTATTTTTTTTCTTTGATTAGCTCTTACAACTAATTCTTCTGTATTGGTATCTTCTAAGAAAAAATTAAATAAAGCAATATTTAATGCTGCAGAAATTAGTTTTAGTGTTTGTAAGGATGGATTCGTGGTTCCTTTCTCAATCTGACTTAACATGGAAGGTGTTATATCAGCTAATTCAGCTAACCGTTTACTAGTTAATCCAGCACCTTTTCTAAATACCATAATTTTTTCACCGATATTAATATTGTTCATATGCGTAATCCCCTTTAAATAAGTAAATAAAATTAAAATTAAAATTAATTTTATTCACTTATACTAAACATGTTGTTAATATACTTAATTATAATAAAGTATGATTAATTTTCAAGCACCTGCATAGTTGTGAGAATAGTAAATAAGACGAGAAATGATGGATACTTATTCTTCCATGTGAACTATTAAGTGTGATGACCTGATTATATGATTGAATTTCTGTCTAAGATTTTGGGATTGACAATAATACAATAGCGGATGGACTGGCACTTGGAATAGCATCTGGGTTTGTAGGGAAAGCAATGGAACCATTTTTAAGTGGGGCATATACAGTTGGTGATAATCATTTATATAAACTATTAAAAGAAATAGTGGGTAAAGAGGATATTTAGCTAGAACCAACAACATTAGCAGGAATGATTAGACCTGTTAAATTGCATAAAGGGGGGAGAGGAGGAAGTATGATTCCAAAAAAAGTAATGGAAGAATACTATCAAACAGGTTCTCAGTTAATTAAAAAGAAGTTCTAATAAGTAAATGACAACATATGAGTAAACACCAATGCTTAATTATAAAATTTTTTAGGAAGTGAAAACATTATGAAATCAGCTTTAACTAACATTATGATCTCCTTGATTCTTGCAGTAGGAGGGGTCATTTCGCTTTTGTTTACTTTAATGGGAGGTCAAGATTGGATCTGGGATTGGGTAGGGCTATTACTGGCATATCTATCTTTAGGCATTCTAATAGGCTTATATAATAAAACGGTGGATTACAAAACATTTCCTAGAATACTAAAAAGAATTTTATTTATTTCCTTTAATGCTACAGTATTAGGAATAATAATAGGGATAACATGCCAACTATTAGGAAAGGTGAATCTTACTATAATGATGTATTATTGGTTGATAATGTTACTACTACATTTCATTACTATAATAACATTAGTTATCCTAGTATTTGCACATTCAAATAGTCAAAATTATAGCCTGTTATATACATTTATTGTGATTTTTAATATTTTCCTTACCCTAGGACCAGTATTATATCCTTTGGTTCTAACTATCATAGGAAATGGCATGAATGTTAGTGCAGGACACTAATTTTTACCTATATAGATTATTAAAATAAGTAATCCAAAATTGAGAGTGGTTAAGTTAAAAAAATTTATAAACTAATAGGATAATATAACTAAACAACATAAAGTGGAATAATAGGATGGAAAGAAGATTATAATATGAAAATTAAGCTTAAGAAAAAAAGAATTATCAGTGTATTGTTGGCTATTACATTAGTAGCAATAGGGTATTACATGTTTCAATCTATTACGAATCCTAAGCTGGTAAATGCGGAAGAGGTAAACAGTGTTCAACAAGTGAGCAGTCTACCTAAAAATGAATTAAAAAAATCGATACCTACTCGTTTTGATGGTAAAGAAAGAAAAGTTGTATATTTAACTTTTGATGATGGACCAGGAAAATATACAGCTAATTTATTAGATGTATTAAAGGAAAATGATGTGAAAGCAACATTCTTTTTAATTGGCGACAATGTGAAAAGGTTCCCAGATTTGGTGAAACGAGAGCATGTAGAGAACCATTATGTGGGCATGCATAGTATGACACATGATTTTAAAAAGTTATACACTAATCAGGAATATGTTAAGGAAATGAAAGAAGATCAATCTTTAATTCGGAATGTTATTGGAAACACACCGAAATTAACACGTCCACCATATGGATCAATGCCTGGCTTAAATGAATCACTTCGAAATGAAGTGGTCAAAAATAATTTAAAAGTATGGGATTGGACAATTGATTCTCTAGATTGGAAATACAATAAATTACCTGTGGATGTAGCAGCCGCAAAAATTGTTCAAAATGTCTTAGCAGGTGCGACGTCTTCGAAGGAAATCGTTTTAATGCACGATATTCATCCACAATCTGTTGCGGCTGTTCCAGCAATTATAAAAGGATTAAAAGAAAAAGGGTATGAATTTGAAGCTTATGATGAGAACAATCATTTTCCAATAAACTTCTGGCATGATAGCCGGATATAAAAGTATTTATGAGTTAAATGAATGGAATAAGAAATTGATATAGGGTTTAAATATATGTAAGAGCGCGTTGATCTAAATATATACCAACACGCCCTTTTAACCATTTATTTTTTATTATTTAAATTTAAGTATAAGGTTTTTATTGTATATAAATAATTAAATATCTTTTTTATACAATAAATTATTTAATCATTATATAAAATGGAGTGAATTTAATTGTCGTTTTTAAAAAACAGTAAAATTGGCACAACACTAAACGCAATGGTAGTTATAGCAAGTGTCTCTTGTATTATATTATCTATACTAGGGTTTTGGGGCCTTAAAAAAGGGGAACATGCTTCTACTACTATGTATGAAGATAGTTTATTGCCAATTCAGTGGATAGGAGCTATAGAGTCTAATTTTTATCTGATCAATATGAATGTAAAGGAAACGATCCTATCAAAAGATGAAAAACGAATAAAAGAACTTTTAACAGAAATAGATGTGACTCGTGCAGAAACTGATCAGTTATTAAAGAAGTTTGAGACAAGAGTTAGTTCTAATAGAGAAAAGGAATTGTATAACACATTTTATACAATATTCAAAGACTTAAGAACACAACTGAAAAAAGTGCAAGATTTGGGACAATCTAATAATGAAGAAGCATATGCTTATTACCTAAAAGAGGTTGATCCTAATATGAAAAAGTCAATTCAGGCAATTCGCGAACTTATCCAATTTAATAATAATAATGCAGATCAATTACAAAAAAATAATACTGACAGTGCAACAAATACCATGAAGCTATTTGTTAGTATCTCCATTATAGCAATTGCAATTGTTATTTTTATTGGCTATATCATTAAAAGCGCGATTAAACAACCAATTGTACTATTAGAAAGAGATATGGAAGGGGTATCTGCAGGTAATTTAACGATACGTACTTCTTATAAATCAAATAATGAATTGGGAAGCATTGTGAAGTCTTTTAATAGCATGTTGGATAACTTACAACAATTAATTGGTCAAGTAAAAATCACAACACAAGAGGTTATTTCTTCGACCGATGGGATGTTACAAGATACTAAACGAGCATCCCATATTTCAAGAGAAGTTGTTCAAACAATATCTGAGGTTGATAAAAAAATAGAAGTGCAAGTTACAAGTATTCAAGAAAGTTCATCATCAATGGAAGAAATTGCGACTGGAGTTCAAACAGTAGCTGAATCTTCAGCAACGGTTACAGAAGTAGCTGTCACAACAACAGAACAAGTCAATTCTGGTAGTGAAGTGATAAAACAATCTATACTTCAAATGAATAGTATTCATGAGGTTGTTGAAGAAACTTCTAAAGTAATTGAGAGGCTTGTTACACGTACGCAACAAATAGATAAAGCTCTGGATGCAATCACTAATATTGCTGAACAAACAAACCTACTTGCCTTAAACGCATCAATTGAAGCTGCACGTGCTGGAGAAAATGGCAAAGGATTTGCAGTAGTGGCAGCGGAAGTAGGAAATTTAGCTGAGCAGTCTAAAACATCTGCATATGAAATCAATCATTTAATACAAGCCATTCAAAAAGATACAAAAGATACAGTTGCTGCAATGCAAAAAGGCCAACAAAAAGCTTCAGAAGGAAAAGAAACAGCTAATAAAGCAGATCAAGCATTCTCATCTATTATGTCGGCTATTAATAAAATCACTAGTCAAATTCAAGAAGTATCTGCAGCGACAGAAGAAATGTCTGCTGGTACAGAAGAAGTCAATGCCTCTATGTCCAGTGTTTCTGAAACTGCCACGCAAGTAGCTAAGGAAACAACTCAAACTGTACAGTCTATCCAATCACAAGCAGCATCAATCGAGGAAATATCGAATCAATCTAACAAAATAAAAGAAAAAGTAGAAGCATTGTCAGCATTAGTTTCAAAATTCACTATCGAGAAGCAAGACAAAGAGCAATCAAATATAATGTAAGAATAATAAAAAAGACCATCGTAACTTTTATAAGGTATAATGGTCTTTTTTATTGGATAGATGTTCTAAAAATTCTTCACATCATTAAATACAAAAATCACATTAATTTATGTTTTAATTAAATTGTTAATAGAACAGGAGATGTATTTGTAATAAATTACTGTTAACTTATAGAAGTACAATTGATTACTAGTAGTTCAAATTGTTATTAATAAATTGTATTTTTATGGTAATCAAAGGTTACAAATGTAATTTTACATACAAACGCAATGATTTACTATATTGAGATATAATAATTAATGTAGTTATTTGACTAATTTAGATAATTAGTTATTTATCTAAAACTAAAAAAGGATTGATATAAAATGTCAAGAATGAGTATAACAAAGTCTCAAGATAGTGTAATGATTGCTTGGCAATCAGCAGAGATTACCATCCCCTTAAAAGATATAATTACTATATCTATGAATGACGTTCCTTATAATAAGCTTGGCCATGTTGTTTATATTGGAACGCCATCTTCCTCGAAGAATAGAATACTGATACATACTACACACTTAAACTTCATTATATTCACTTCTAATCCATCTATATTATTAGAAGAAATTAATATTAATTAATGCTGTTCTAATTAAAACACGAGCTTAAATAAAGTTTTTTAATTATGTTTAGTTATTAGATTCGGAAAAATGTACTGTCAGAGAAGTGGAGTGTTAAGGTGATTATTCACCTCATAAAAAGTTCAAGAAGTGAAAGTACAGACTTTCTTGTCTAAATAGTTTAGAGTTTCATGTCCTTGTACAACATTGGTGTACAAAGACATGAAAGTAGGAACTTATTTTATAGTGAAAAATGCTGCTTTATCTACAGATACATTGCATTTAGTACCCACTTTCCTGTCCATATATCGAGACAAGAAAATGGGTACTTTTTTAAACAAAGACACCAAAGTGGAAACTTTGTAAAAATAGCAAATACTAAATAGATGTGAAGTTGAAATCCAGTTCTATATTAGTAACAAAAATATTCATGAAGGATTTACTTTCTTATCTCATTAGCAGGACATGAGAGTCTAAACTTCTCTTAATTTTTTCCATTCTTATCTTGATAGGTATAGGAAAGGATTCCACAAACACCAAACAAGCTTGACAACAAGAGATTACAAGTGTAATATTCAATTGTGGATTACAAATGTAATCAAAGGAGGGTGTAATTTAAACTAATGAAACAATTACCTAAAATTTCGGAAGCTGAATTAGAAGTAATGAAAGAATTGTGGTCAAAATCTCCACAAACGGCAAATGAAGTAATTGAAGCGTTGGAGGTAAAAATGGATTGGAAACCGAAAACGATTCGAACACTGATTAATCGATTAGTTCACAAAGAAGCAGTGGCTTATCATCAAGATAAAGGGCGTTTGTACTCTTATTATCCTTTGGTATCGCAAGATAGTTATTTACAAGTAGAAACGAAATCTTTACTTAAACGTTTCTATGGTGCAGCATTTAAACCTTTACTTGTAAATTTCTTAAAAGAAGAAAAGCTGTCTTCAGAAGATATTAACGAACTTAAACGTATTCTGGATGAGAAAACTGAGGAAAATCAGAGGAAGGATAGATTATAGTGATAGAAAAATTTATAAATATCTATCTACCTGCTTTTTTTGATTGGATGATTGAGACTTCCATTATGGCTAGTATATTAGTGGGCCTAATCTTGTGTATCAAGGTCTTGTTTAGAAATAAGTTAACTCCACGTTGGCAATATATGCTATGGATCATATTAATTATAAGACTTGTATTACCTTGGTCGCCAGATAGTTCCTATAGTATCTATTCTGTTCTTACTTACAAGAATGATGATGCATTCATTTCTAGGGGAAATCCTGTAGCTAAGTTTCTTACAAAAGAGAGTACGCAAGAATTAAAAGGTATAGACGATACAAAGGTTCTCACAAAAGAAGATACTTATACCGCAAGTTCAACAAAAACTGTTCAGGCAAACAAGACACAAGCAGGTATTAATGAAAAGCAGGACGATGAGTCGATATCATTTTATACAATCTGTATATACATTTGGCTTACTGGCGTTATCCTTCTAAGCGTTGCTACTTTTATAATGAACAGGCGTTTATTACTTTACATAAAAAAACAACCTGTTATTACAGACGAGAAGATTGTCCAGATTTTTGAAAAGTGTAAACAATCTATGTCTATTCAACGGAATATCCCTCTATTTGTATCTGGAAAGGTTTCCAGTCCAACAGTGTTTGGATTTATTCGTCCCAAGTTGCTATTGTCAACTGTACATATGAAAATATTAGATGAGCAACAGTTACGATATATTTTTCATCATGAATTAGCTCACATCAAGCGAAGAGATGTTGGTGTGAACTGGCTTATGCATGGCTTACTCATTTTAAATTGGTTTAATCCAATTCTATGGTATGCCTACTCATGTATGCGGGAAGATCAAGAACTAGCATGCGATGCATTAGCTCTTACATGTATAGATGCAGAGGAACAAATTGCGTATGGACATACTATTATTAGTCTATTGGAACACTACTCAAGTTATTACCAAGTACCAAGTATAGCAAATTTTAGTAAAAACAAGAGAGCGTTAAAAAGGAGAATTCTAATGATTAAAAAATTCCAAAAAAAATCATATCGTTGGTCTGCGATAGGGGCTGTGGCAATTATTGTCGTTTCATCTGTATCCTTATTAAACGCCCGTGCTGATAAGCCGACTAGCCCTGAGAAACAACAAATAGAAGTGAAAAATAATATAAAGGAATTAAAAACACAATCCGATATTCCTATACAGCAAATTGTAGAAAAAATGATTGGTACAAAAGAACAAGCAGAAGCAAAATTTTTTGTTTCAGAAGGAGACTATAATACTTTACTTACAGAGCTTGGAGTGGCGAGGAATCTGTTTACGAAAGAAGAATTTGATCGATTCATTACTTTGGAAACAGAAGCACATATTTTAGATAAAAAAGTAAGGCAAGTAGGAAGTCCTGAAAAGTTAGACCCAGAAGAGGAAAAAAAATATGAGAAAAACAGTGAAGAAATTGGACCATTTAGAGAGAAAATTCATTCGCATTTTAGATTAACTAAAAAGGAAGCACAGAAATATGTTGATTTTCCAATTAAGACCCCAAGTTATGTGGTAAAAGGGTTTAAATTAACTGGAGAAGGTGTTACAACACCGATGACTACTGGAAAAATGAATCCCGATTTTATTTATGAATATCAAAATGAAAGTAAAGATAATGTATATATTGTGCACCAATCTGCAGTTACTGATGATGCAAAAGAATTCTCGAATAAAAGAGCGGAGTATAATGAAAAGGTAACAAATTATGAATTAGAAGGTACAAAAATAACCTTAGTTGAAAGTCTTGATACAGAGGAACCCTCTAAAGTAATGCAAATGATTGTTCCTGCAAAAGGAAAGAATAGCGCTTATCAAGTCATAATTCTTGCAGGTGATTTAAGTAAAGAAGAAACAGAGAAAATTATGCTGTCCTTTCTAAAATAAATATAGAGTCTCAGAAGTCCATTTAAATGGACTAAACTAAGAAGAGGGTATTATGTTCAATATACGAGCATATATCCTCTTTTCTTATACATATTAGATTAGTAATACAGATATTGAAAATCATGATAATTATACACGTATTTATATATAACTGAAGCAACTCCTTTATAAAAAAGTATCCATTTTCATGTCTTTGTACAATTGGAGGAGGGGAGTTAATTGCAAATCTCATCTTCGCGTTAAATCCTAATTTAAAGAATAATTTTGTTGCGTGAACTGAAAACAAGAAATTACATATTTCAAAAATAAAAGATACTAAAGTTTTTTTATGAAAGCAAAAGTAAAAAGGAATGCGTGTAAATTTAATTATGTAAATTACATTTCATATGCGATTTACCAGAAGAAAACTAATTATATGTTGAAAAATTCTTGAGTTGAAAACTTACAAAAAAGTTACCCTTTTTAATCTAACATGTTTAGAAAGGATAACTTTATCCTTTTCGGCAAGAAAACTCCATCTGATTTGTGTTACGGGTGAAACCCAACAATTCAGGTGGAGATGAATTGCCGTCAGAAGGTAGGCTGAACTCTTTTGTTTTTTGTCTTACGATACAATCTGCCCTTAGATAAGGAGGGAATATATCTTAAGATAACGAAATTGGATAATATTCATTACTTTTGGTTACTTGCACCAAAAGTAATGAATAAGTTTAATGAACTCTCTGAGAAAGGTGGTGAAAACAATGGTTAGAAAGAAAACAGTGAAAGTATTACGTAAACAAAAGAAAAGAGAAAATATACAACGATTCACGCAGAAACAAAATATCGGACGAGCTTGCCTCACAGCTAAAGAATTCCGCTTACTGCAACGCATGTCACATAGTTCAAAAGCATTGCGGAATGTTGGATTGTACACGATAAAACAAAGTTACTTGAACCATAATAAAATGGCTACTATAAAAGAAGTTGACACTGCTATGCAAGCCGATTTGAATTACTGGGGCATGCAATCAAACTCTGTGCAGGCTATTCGTAGAGCCTTATTTACAGAAGTGAAGAGCTTTTTTAAAGCATGGGAACAGTGGAAGAAAAATCCTGAGAAGTTCATAGAGCGTCATAAGTTTCCGAATTATTCTCGTTCTACTGACAAACGAATCATTGAAATCTATCAAGTTCCAAAAGTGGATGAGAACGGGTATTGGATGATTCCAATGAGTGTGGCATTTAGAAAAAAATTCGGTTCCATTAAAATACGTATGCCGAAAAACTTAAGAAATAAAAAAATCTCCTACATTGAGATTGTACCGAAGCAAAAAGGTCGGTTCTTTGAAGTGCATTATACATATGAAATGCATATTTCTCAAATGAAGAAACAATCCACGACTACGAGTAACGTTTTGAGTTGCGATTTAGGTGTAGACAGATTAGTAAGTTGCGTGACAAATACAGGCGATACTTTCTTAATTGATGGAAAAAAATTAAAATCCATAAACCAATACTTCAACAAAATGATACGAAATCTGCAACTGAAAAATATGGACAATGGAATTCCAAAACGTGTTGTAACGAATAAAATGGCTGCACTTTGGCATAAACGAGAACGACAAATAAATGGTTACATTTCACAAACTGTAGGCCTGTTGTTCAAAAAAGTGAAAGCATTTGGCATAGATACGATTGTCATAGGCTATAACGCTAGTTGGAAACAAAAATCTGATATGGGAAAAAAGAATAATCAAAAGTTTGTTCAAATCCCATTCCATAAACTGATTGCGGCAATTGAGAATAAATGTATAAAAGAAGGTATACGATTTTTAAAACAAGAAGAAAGCTATACTTCAAAAGCTAGTTTTCTTGATAAAGATCCGGTTCCAGTTTGGTCTAAGGATGAGAGGACGCATTATCGTTTTAGTGGCAAACGAATGAATCGTGGTCTGTACCAAAGTAAAGCAGGAACATGTATCCATGCTGATATTAATGGTGCATTGAATACATTGCAAAAGTCAAGAGTTGTAGAATTGGATGAAAATCTTAAAGTGAAAACGCCGATTCTATTAGAAGTGCAAAAACGTAAGGCCGTTGCTTCGCGCATAGCTTAGTGGGTGCGTCAACCATCCATGTGTACTCAACTTGTCGGGGCTTGTAGCACACGCCAGAGTCATCTGAGTGGTGGCTTCTTCCATAAGGAAGAACTGCTCTTTTTTGAAAGGGTGGTGCAAGTGGGAAAGCAATCGTTCGTTGCCAGTACCAACCAAAAACATACTTGGGGTGTCACCATAAGGTGGCATGGATGCTAGAGCGTCAACTGTCTAGCGATAGACGAAAAGACCTAGCGTTCGAACTCAAGCCCCCACTGAAACGATTCATCTCAGTGGGGGAGTTGACGAAAACTAAGTAGCTTTGAAACAACTTTTAGTAAATTTTTAAATATATATAATAAAGCAATAATGGCCAATATAATTCTTGGGTGCTTCTTTAACTTTGTGATTTATCATAAAGTTACTCCTTTTTTCAATGACTCCAACGAGTAAAAATATGCTAGTAGGAGCATTGGCTAAGAAACTTATTTTTAATTAAACTAGTTTTTATTTTTTCTAGAGGAGCCATTAAAGTGCTACTAGGTAAAATAAATATGGGCGTACTTTATTTATAAATAGTAAAGAACAAAAAGGGTATGGAAACTATCCATACCTTTTTTGTTCTTCTATTATCTATGTATAAAAAAGCGCTGTATATCAGCACTTTTTAAAAGTACATGAGTTGTATAAGAAAAATTTATTTATTACCTATAACTATGCAAGGTCTAATATAGATTCTTATTCGATTAATTGTTATAAGGGCCTATAAGGTTATTTGTTTTTATTATTATTAATTTTTTCCGTATATAACACCTGTTCTTTATAGTGTTTTTTAATTGGGAAAGTATGTGTACCAGAGCCGTTTTTGAAAGTTTTATTGATGGGGTTTTTTAGCGGGATTGTTGTAGTTTCAGTAAATTCATATGGGTAATTTATTTTAGATTTATCTTCAAACATGAAAATGCCTCCTTTTAGGATTTCCTGAATTCTTTACTATAACATGATATGCATATAGATTTTTTTTGGACTAGTTATTTATAGAGGTTAATGCAATTAAATTACGTAACTACTGAAATATTTCAAAGGAAAACAATGTGAGGAAATATATGATAATGCTTCTTTTATTAGGGAAGGGAATATTGCATATATATTCGTTATAAATTGTTTTTATAATATAGGTTTATATAGAATTTTCCTGATAATATAATGCGGGAGATTATAGTGTTATTAGGTTATTAGGAACATTTAATGCTGTTTCATAACTGAAAGGAAATTGAAAAAAAACTGAAACTTTTCTCATAAAAATTCAATCTAACTTGAAAAATGAAAGGAAAATGAAATTTTCCAAAAGATATTCTTTGTTAAGATAAAAAGCATACATACAAAAAGTATTGACATATCTTAAAAATGTATTTTCAAGATATAGTGGGGGAAAAGATGAGAGTAGAAAAACAATTAATAAAAAAGATGTATTATGAAACATTCCTAATGGAGAATGAAACAAAATCACCTCTTGACGTACTTGGAGAAGCTTATGTAAACGAAGAAAGAAATGAGATTTCTGATGGATCTTACATTCGTTTTGCACAAGGTGAATTTTATTATCGCCATCAAGATTTTGAAGCAGCTATTTTTAAATGGGAGAAAGTTAGTAATGAATTAGAACCATGGGCACAAAAAAATATTGCCGATGCTTATTTCGAGCTTAATCAATTACCAGTTGCTGAAAATGTTTATACTTCCATTACTACTGATAATATAATATTGATGACGGAGATTAGATTACAATTACTTTCTCTTTACATAGAGCAAAATAATTTTGACTCTGCTTTCGCTGTTATTAAAGAAGCAGTTTCTTTAAATCCGGATTATCCAAATGTCACAAAAATTGCCCGTTCCTTTTATGAGGAGCAGCAAGATTTTGATAGTGCAGTAGAGCTTGCTGTGAATGAGTTAATTCGAACAGAATCTTATCCGTGGTTTGAGGTTTTAAAAGGATATATCGATAAAAGATTTACTAAACATATTTCACCAGATTATTTTTATGAAGTATTAGTTACGTTAAATAATGTAGATCAAGTACAATTTACGCAAATGGTTTCATCACTTTGGAATAGTTATAAAAACGAACAAAATTACTTATCATGGCTTAACACAATAAATGAATTTTTCTTACATATTGAAATACATTCGTCCGATATATGGGACAAAATTTCTTCTCTTTACGAAGGAACATACTTTGAATTAATTCAAGGTCAATATATGCTTAAACAATTGCACGATATCATTCCAAACTTGTTAACAAATTGGTTAAAGGTTGTCAATCCATCTTATGCTGTATTTCCATCTGCAGCTGTATTGGCATGGGATGAGATTTTCCCTTCCGAAATAGATTCAGCAAATATAAAACATGCTGAAAACCTGTTGTTATATTCTATTAATCATGTGAACGGCTTAGAGTATAGTTTGCATCTTTTTGAATCTATTACAGAGTGGGCACAAAAGCATAATATAGAAATGGGTCACCGATTTAGATGGTTAGTTGGAGAGCTCGCAGATTTAAGCACAAATCGCATTTTAGTAACGGGAACTTCAGGAAACGGAAAAACTAAATTTATTAACTCTATATTAGGAGAAAATATATTAGAAAAATCAATTTCAAATGTAGTAGTTTTAAAAAATGATGCGCATACAGAAATTAACGCCATAACAGACTTAGCAATTACAACAACTGAAGATGTCTCGGATTACCATAATATGATGTCTCAGCACCATCAAACATATAGAGATAGAGCATGTGTTGAATTTAAATTACCATGCAGATTTTTAAGTGAAAATAAACTTACATTTGTAGTTACACCTGGATTTAATAGGAATAACGATACTAGAGATGAGGTATTCGAATATTTAAATTCTGTAGACGAATTACTATTCGTATTGAATGCGGATTCACCTTTTACTGACAAAGAACGTGATATTCTATTAAGCATTCAAGAATATACACCAAATTTACAAATTCATTTCTTATTAAATAAAATCGATAACATTTACAGTGATGCAGAAGTGAAAAGAGTATTACATGATACGCAAGCGAGAATAAACACATATTTCCCGCATGCGAGAATTTTCCCTTACTCTTCGTTATATACAAGTAGTCAACAATTAAATGATTTAACTGAGTTTATTCATTTTAACTTTAATCATAAAAATGTTGATGTAGAACGTACGGAAAAGCTATTGTTTTTCATTCGAAAAACAATTACATATCTATTGGATAAACGCGTTGAGAAAGAAAACAATTTAGTGGATTCTATTCATTGGAATGAAGATATGCTAGTGAAACTAAATGGTAGCATTAATAATCTTACTACTTTTGAGAAGGAAAAAATTCATTTCATTACAAAATCATATCGCACAATGAAAATGGAAATTACGAATGAACTTACTGAAAATATTCCGAAGATATTACAGAGTTGTTCGGATTTAATTAGTGAAGAAAGCGATTTCGGGCACATTGATACGGAACTAAATAAAGCGATGAATGAAAGAGTACATAAATATTTAGAACAAACTGTATTACCTAATTTTGCTCTTTCTATGAAAAATTGGATTGCGATTTCTAATAATGAGCTCCTTCAAAGTCAATCGTACTTAGAAGAACTTAGTGAAGGACTTAATTCTTTATTTGGAGAAAATCGAATACAGTTAGAATGTGATTTTAAAGTGCTTGATGACTGGCGCAGAGATACTGACAGAATGACGACTAGAATACAACTGGATGAAGTAAATATTTTACGTCGCTTTACACCAGCACAATTTTTACTGAAAAGTGCTGGTAAATTATTTGGAGTTCTTCCTAAAAACAAAGGTATGCTATATAACAAATACAAACAGTATGTAGAAAATGAAGATTATACTGAGGTAACGGCTTCTATTATGAAGAAATTTTTCTTGCAATTTGAGCTATTTGAAAACACGCAAGAGCGGGATATTAACATATTCTTTAGGAATCCATTTAACTCCTTGAAACAAGCTGTAGAAAATACTCATTTAGAAATACAAGAAAAACAAGAGATGTTACATAAGATGAAATCACAACCTGAAGTTTATCATGATTCTATCATGCTCTTTGAATTGAGATTACGTCAATGTGAAGTAATTTTAAATATAGGTGATGATCATACCTATACAGATGTAACTTTAGAAACAAGCGTAGAATAAAAGTAAAATATACGAGGTTTTTATACATTGCATCATATGTTATACGATAGTAAAAGGGAGCAACTTATTACAGTTGCTCCCTTTCATATTTAGATTATTTTTCAGTCTCTTTAATTTTAGTTTGTACTTCGCCAGTTTTAATTTTATTACTTTCTGAGAAACGTAATAAATCGCCTTCAATAATTTTGTCAGACATTCGTAATTCATTTTGTGCACGGTTAATGAGTGCTTGTGCTTCTTTTTTTGGTAAATCTACAATTTCACCTGTTATGCGGTCATAGAAAGTGTTGTTTGTGTATGCATACTTGTTTGTAATAAAGCTACCATCACGTAAAACAACAAAACCGGTATATTCATCTGAAAACATATCATGACCAAAACGGATATCGTTCGTAGTATTAATCCCTAATAAATTTAGAATAGTAGGTTTTATATCGATTTGCCCCGTAGGTTTTGAAATCGTTTGACCTTCTGTTTGGCCAGGCATATGAATATATAAAGGTGTGCGTTGTAAATTTAAAGTATCAAATTCTGTTATTTGATCTTTTTCTAAAAACTGTACCATTGCACGATTGTGTTTTTCAGAAATACCATAATGATCACCATACAACACAATAATAGAATCATCATACATTCCCTCGGCTTTTAAACGCTCAATAAATTTTTTAATTGATTCGTCTAAGTAACGTGCTGTTACGATATAACGATCAAATACGCCATTACCAGAGTTGTATGGTTCAATGAATTTTGTATCTTCATCATAAGTAAATGGATAATGGTTCGTTAAAGTAAGGAAACGAGCGTAAAATGGTTGGTCCACAGTTTTTAATATATCTACTGATTGATCAAAGTATTCGATATCTTTTAATCCCCAATTTAAATTTGTTTCGGGCGTAATTTTGTAATCAAGTTCATTATAGTAACGATCATAACCGAGAGCAGAGTACATAATGTTACGATTCCAAAATGTTGCGTTATTCGCATGGAATACAGAAGTGAAATAACCTTGTTGACGTAAAATTTCTGGAGTCGCAGTATAATCATTGTTACCGTGCGTGAAAAATACAGCTCCTCGATTTAATGGATACAGCGACGTATCGATTAGAAATTCAGAATCGGACGTTTTTCCTTGCCCAGTTTGGTGGAAAAAGTTATCGAAGTAATAGCTTTCATTGATGAATTCATTCAAGAATGGTGTAACTTCTTGACCGTTAACTGATGCGCCTATTAAAAAGGTTTGCAGGGATTCAAGAGTGACAACAATTACGTTTTTTCCTTTCGCTGCACCAAACATGTTAGGGTTTGGCTCACTTTGGTTTGCCTTTACGTAGCTTTCAGTTTCTTGTAATTTACTACTATCAGCAAGTGCTTTTTGTGATCCTGCTTTTACTTGCAGTGTTAAATCATATATTTGATGAGTGTATAGTCCTAAATTTTTAACAAGCATGACTCGGTCGAATGATCTCGTTAATAGTTCAGGGCGCTCTTTTTCTGCAAGGTGTAGATTCGTAAAAAATACACCAATCGTTAAAAGAAAATATACGAAGCGTGCCGGATGAGTTACACGTCCGGTTTGGAAGACTAGTGCCTTCTTATTTAACAAAATAAAGAAGAAAATAATGTCTACGAATGCGAGAATAATTTTGTAGTTCAATATTTCTATAATACTGCCGCCTAATTGGCCAAAGTTTGATGTTTGTCCAAGTACTGGTAACGTAACGAAATCACTATAAAAATCATAGAACATTACATTCCCAACAAGTACGATTGTTAATAAGAGATTAATACATAGCGCTATATAATTTCGCTTTTCACCGGTTGCAAATAATGCTAATCCGACAAAAGTTAATGATGCAGCGAGAGGGCTAATAAACAAAATAAGCTCTTGTGTAGAAGACTCAATTTTTAAATCAAAACTGAATCTTGTAATAAGATATGTTTTTAACCATACTGCTAACGCAATTATTAAAACAAAGCTTATATTTTGCATTTGTAAATTAATTTTATTTTTCATTTTTACACCTTCTTTATACGATTTATTTAACTTGAGTTATATATTATATTTTCATAACTATTAGAGTGTAATGAACCATTTAATGGTTTCTAAAGGTAACAATATGAAGTATTCATATACGTACAATAGGGAATTTTAAAGCGCAAATCTATTTTTGGAAATAGAACAGAAAAAGTCATAGTTGTAGTAAAAAATACTTATAGACATCCTAACATATTAAACACTATGATGATGTTACAAAATATCGAACAAATGAAAGTGGAAATGAATAGAGGCTTTTAAAACTGTTGACATTCAATTTGTTAGAATTGAATGTCGATAGTTTTACCATACATAGTTATGTTAAATATGTATCTCGTAAAATCCCGATTTTTGGTGGGATAATCATTAGCGGGGGAAGGACAAGGTACATAAATAAAGCGTTATGGAAGTTAAAATATTTGATTGCTATCTTAATGAAAGAAATTAAATATGAGATAAATATTTTCCAACATACAAACCACTTGCAGCAGCTTGAGATAATGAATGAGTGACGCCTGAACAATCTCCAACTAAAAATAGTCCATGCACACTTGTTTCAAAATGGTTATTTATTTTTATCGTAGGAGCATAGAATTTTCCGTCAATTCCATATAATAAAGTATCTTTATCGATCGGTTCTTGGATGAATTGTTCTAAACGTAATAAAAATTCTTTAAGCCCTTCAATATATAATGGAGGAATTTCTGTATGCAAATCGCCATAATCTCCTTGTAGTGTAGGCTGTATACGGTTATGTTTCATGCCTTTCTCTGTTGTAGGTTGTTTATTTAGTAAGTCCTCTAAGCGCTGTATAACAATTCGATCTCGTCCTTGGTTAATGCTTTTAATAATTGAACTTGCGTATACATTTGCTTCTTTGAGAGTTGAAAAATAGCGCGGGATAAATAAAGTGAAATTTAAGTTAGGTGTGCCAGTTCCTTCCTCTCGAAAATTTTGACCGTCAGGCATAACTAAACCTTCTTCGTACTTTCTAATGATGCGTCCTTTCGGATTCATACAGTACGTAGTTGCTGTGAATTGTTCATGCTCATAAGAAAGTTTTGTCTCAAATGTATCTTTTAATATAGAACGTAATTGGTGTTCTTTCATCTCTACTCTAATACCTAAATCTACACGAGTTTGTTCCTGAGAAATATTTAGAGAAGTGCACATTTCTTTTAACCAATCCGCTCCGGAACGCCCAGTTGCAAACACTAGTTGCTTAGATTGAACTATTCCTTCATTTGTCTCTATTGTAAAATGATCTTTCTGTTTCATAATATGTTGTACATCTATATGAAATTGAATATTTATTTTCGTAAGTAAAAATTCATAGAGCTGCTGAAAAATGTCACTTGAAAGGGTAGTACCAAGATGTCTTACTTCTGTTGTTAGCATTTGTAAACCACACGTTTCAGCTCTCTTATTGAGATTTGGATTTTCTGTAGAGTATTTTGAAACAGAACTTCCTCCGAACTGACATAGAATTTCATCTACTTCAGCCATGAGTTGAATAAAGCTTTCTTTACCGACTTTTTGCTCAAGTTCTCCGCCAAATCCGTTTGTATAATTAAATTTCCCTTCAGATTTTCCTAAACCACCAAATCCGAAATATTTATCACATGTAGTACAAGTACACACTTTTCCTTCGTCTAAAGGACAATGGCGATCTTCTAGCGTTTTACCTTTATCAAGAATTAAAACCTTTTTGTTACTTTTAGTCAGTGAATAAGCCATAAAAATGCTACTTACTCCAGCACCGATAATTGTAACATCATACATATTTTTTCACCTGCTAACGAATAGTTTGTTTTTATTTTTCTAGTGTATAACAATTTTATGAAGTTAAGAAATAGCTTTTATTAATAAAGAGGGAGTTTTTGAACTCGATGCTTCTTTAATTTTTCGGAGTGATGAAGTAAATATAAATGTCTTTATTTAAAAGAAGAAATAGTTTTCAAAGATCACTATGTCATATGATAAATAAATTCTTACATATAAAAAAACAGACCTTTTAAGTGAGAAGGTCTGTTTTTTATATGTTATTTAGCGAAGACGTGGTTACCAATTACTGCTACTATTTGACGTGTCGTAATCCATTTGTCTGTTGATGTTTTTGGATTGTAAAAATAAAGCCAATCAGAATGTATTCCATTTGTGGAGATAGCTTCTTCTACTGCCATTTTTGCTTCTGGGCTTGCAGGCTGATTAATTCTTCCATCTGTAACAGGAGTAAAGGCATACCCGTATTTAATAGGTTCATAAATAACGCCTGTTATTGTATTTGGAAAACCTTTTGCATTTACACGATTTAGTATAACTTTTGCTACAGCTACTTTACCTTTATAAGATTCGCCACCTGCTTCAGCGGTAACTAAGCGTGCCATTAAGTCTTTTTCTTTTTCTGAAATGCTTGAGTTAATTTTTAAATGTTGTCCTGTATAAAGCTTGTTTCCGGCTGTATTGTTAATTTGTTTTATAGATTGAACGGTAACGTTGTAACGCTTTGCTATCGTTTCTAATGAATCTCCCTGTTGTACTTGATAAATAATTTGTCTAGAAATGTTCGCAGGTTTGGGTTTGGCATTTTGACGAACGGTGATTTCATTTGAATTCATGGACCCTGGAATATTTAACTGCTCACCAATAAAGGTTTGATCGTTTCCTTTATTGTTAGCCTGTTTAATGGATTGTATTGAAACCCCGTATTGTTTACTAATGCCCCAAAGTGTATCATTCTTTTTTACTGTATGAATGGTAGATGCTTCAGCTGTACTTTGATGACATACGAATGTAATTGCAGCTGCAGATATAGGGATTATATGTTTTATTTTTAATAATTTCATTGTAAATCCTCCTAGCAAAAATAAGGTGAAATTGTTAAGTAATATAGTTCAGAATGTCTATACATAATATTTTAATATAAGTATATTAGCACGTATAAAATAAATAATCATCATAAGTTTCTTATTTATGTAGTATAGAGTCCGAATATGAAATATTGCATATGAAAATACATTGAAGTTCATATTGCTGATTACTATAATCTATTTAGTAGAAAGGGAATATGTTAAATAAGTAAAATCATTATAGATTAATATAATGATTACATATTATTGATAGGAGGAGTGATGTAATGAATATATTTAAAAGAATATCTGTTTCAGCTGTAATTATTTCAATATTTTTAGGAATAGGGGACACGGTCAATAGTGTAAAGGCTGATTCTGTAGAACAGCAGAGTAAATTAGGGATAGAACAAGAAACAGATAAGCAAATCATTGTAAAATTCAGAGCGGATTTGAAATTGCCATATGAAGATGGTATTGAAAAACAAATACAATCTCAAACGAACGATAAAGTACTAGAAGATTTTTTTGCAGAATATCCAGATGTAACATTTAATCGTTTATTCACATCTTTAAGCCCGGAACAAATACAAAACCTTGAAGTGAAAGCACCCAATAATATATCTACAAGTTTATTAAACTACTATATTCTTCAAACTCAAAATGGTGAGCAGGAAGAAGAACTAGTAGATAAGTTAAAGACATCTTCTTTAATAGAAGATGTGTATGTGAAGAAACAAGAAAAAATAACGCCACCGGAAGTACAACCATTAAGTGTATCTTTTAATCCTAATAACAATCCTAGATATAAAAAACAAGGTTACCTTGATGCGGCACCATACGGTATTAATGCGCCCTTCGCCTGGGGAGTTCAAGGCGGTAATGGAAATGGTATAACTTTTGTTGATATGGAATATGGATGGCTATTAAATCATGAGGATTTAGTACATCAAAATATTGAATTAATGTCTGGAAGAAATATAGATCAGCATGTTGGACATGGAACGTCTGTACTAGGAATTGTATCCTCTGAAGATAATGAAGTGGGGAATATTGGGATTGCGCCAAAAGCGAAAGCGAAAGTGATTTCTCAAATAAGAGATAACGGGCAGTATAATACAGCTGATGCAATATTAAGTGCTGTAAATCAGTTAGAAGCTGGGGATGTTTTATTATTAGAGGCACAAGCTTCCTTTGATGGATATGGTGATAAATATTTACCTGTTGAAATACAACCAGATATCTTTGATGCGATTCGTGCTGGTACAGATAAAGGTGTTGTCATTATAGAAGCTGGAGCAAATGGGTGGAATGATTTAGATCAATTTAAAGATAGAAATGGTAAACAAGTCTTAAATCGTAATAGTAAAGATTTTAAAGATTCAGGTGCAATTATGGTAGGCGCGGGCTCTTCATCTTTCCCTCATGAGCGTATGTGGTTTTCAAATTATGGAAGTCGGATTGATGTGTACGGCTGGGGAGAAAATGTAGATACAACTACAGCCGAGCAAAGTCGAAGTGCTGTAAATCTTTATACTTCAAGCTTTAGTGGAACATCTAGTGCTTCACCCATTATCGCAGGAGCAGCGACTTTAGTACAAAGTATTGCTAAAGAAAATTTAGGACAACCATATAGACCAAGTGAATTAAGAACGATATTAAGTAACCGTAACACTGGAACGAAATCTAAAGATCCATCTTCAGATAAAATTGGTGTTTTACCAGATTTGAAGTCTATACTAGTAGATTTAAGGTATGAACGAAGAGAACTGAACGGTGGGAATGAGTTACAAGTAACAGAAAATGAACCAAATAATGAACGTAGACAGGCAAATAAAGTTAACTTTCATACACCAATGAAAGGAACACTATATAATCGTGATAAGGTAGATGTATTTACTTTCCAAATTGACTCACCAGAAAATATTAATATTTCTCTACTAAATGAACAAAACATTGGAATGACATGGGTACTTCATCATGAATCAGATTTAAACAACTATGTAGCATATGGTGAAAATGAAGGGAATGTAGTTAAAGGAACTTATAATGCAAAGCCAGGTAAATATTATTTATATGTTTATAAGTATGAGAATAAAGATGGTTCATATATATTGAATATAAAATAAACGAAAGGAACTTCAGATGAAGTTCCTTTAAATTTTTCTAATTCAGTATATGTGAATGATTTTTTAACTTTACTTCTATGCAATATTTCATATTGATAAAATGTTATTTATTTTTTATGAACTAGCTTATATTATATTCAATAAGTTTGATATAAAACAGAAAAAGGAGGAATAATAATGAGCAATAAGAAGTTTATTTTGAAATTATTCATATGTAGTATGATATTTATCACATCTGTATTTGCTTTACATGATAAGCAAGTCGTTGCAGCTAGCTCTGTTATTGAACTTGAAAATTGGTCAAAATGGATGCAACCTATACCTGATAACATCCCGTTAGCACGAATTTCAATTCCAGGAACACATGATAGTGGTACGTTTAAATTACAAAATCCAATAAAGCAAGTATGGGGAATGACGCAAGAGTATGATTTTCGTTATCAAATGGATCATGGAGCTCGTATTTTTGATATAAGAGGCCGTTTAACAGATGATAATACGATAGTTCTTCATCATGGGCCATTATATCTTTATGTAACACTGCATGAATTCATAAACGAAGCGAAACAATTTTTAAAAGATAACCCAAGTGAAACAATTATTATGTCTTTAAAAAAAGAGTATGAGGATATGAAAGGGGCAGAAGGTTCCTTTAGTAATACGTTTGAAAAAAATTATTTTGTTGATCCTATCTTTTTAAAAACAGAAGGAAATATAAAACTTGGAGATGCTCGAGGGAAAATTGTACTACTAAAAAGATATAGTGGTAGTAATGAATCTGGAGGATATAATAATTTTTATTGGCCAGATAATGAGACGTTTACGACAACTGTAAATCAAAATGTAAATGTAACAGTACAAGATAAATATAAAGAGAGTTATGATGTGAAAGTAAAATCTATTAAAGATACGATTAAGGAAACGATGAACAATAGTGAGGATTTAAATCATCTATATGTTAATTTTACAAGCTTGTCTTCTGGTGGTACAGCATGGAATAGCCCATATTATTATGCCTCTTATATAAATCCCGAAATTGCGGCATATATTAAACAAGAGGATCCAAAAAGAGTTGGTTGGGTGATCCAAGATTATGTTAGTGATAAGTGGTCACCGATTCTCTATCAAGAAGTTATAAGAACTAATAAGTCAATTTAAGTTTCACCATAATCTCATAGAAACAATGTAACGCTATTAAAAGTCTTGTGGAATTCCCATAAGACTTTTTAGTATTTGATATTATGAGAATCAAAGTTCTTTGAATAGGTTTATATAGTTAATATAATAATTTAATGCAGTTATAAAATTGACACAAAAAATGTCGATAAATGTCGAATTATATTGTAATATAAAACATATAAGTATAATATACAGATGAGGTGGATTTGTTGTCTTTTATTAAAAATAGTAAAATTGGAACGAAATTAAATGTGTTAGTCATTATATCGAGTTTGGCTTGTATCATGTTATCTTCTCTAGGGTTTTTAGGGCTTCAAAAAGGTGAAAATACATCTTCTAGTATGTATGACGAAAGGCTATTACCAATTGAATGGATAGGAACTGTAGAATCAAATTTTTACCATGTTAATATGAATTTTATGGAGATTATGATATCGAAAGATGAAAAAAGAATGAAAGAACTAATAACAGAAATGGATAAGACTAGGAAAGAAAATGATGAGTTATTAAAACAATTTGAAACTAGAATTAGTTCTCATAAAGAAAAGGGCTTGTATAATGCATTTCAAAGTCAATTCAAAGATTTAAGAATACAAATGAAGAAAGCACAGGATTTGGGACTGATTAATAATGAAGAAGCGTATAGCTATTATTTAAAAGAAATTGAGCCTAATATGGGAAAAACAATTCAGTCTATTCGTGAACTTATTTTATATAATAATACCGCGGCTGAACAACTACAAAAAGAGAATATCAATAGTGTGAAAAATACGATAATAACATTTGTAATTATTTCATGTGTTGGAATCATAATAATTATTTTTATTGGTTTTATAATAAAAAATGCTATAAAAAAACCAATTGTATTATTACAAAAAGATATGGAACGAGTATCTGCTGGAGATTTAACAATTCGAACTTCTTATAAATCCGAGAACGAATTAGGCCATATTGTACAATCCTTTAATAGTATGTTAGATAACTTGCAACAATTAGTCGGTCAGGTGAAGGTTACAGCAAAAGAAGTGATTATTTCAACTGAAAATATGTTACAAGAGACAAAAACGGCAGCACATATATCAAACGAGGTTGTTCGAACTACTTCTGAAATAAATAAAGAAATAGAGGGACAAGTGACTAGTATTCAAGAAAGTTCAACTGCGATGGAAGAAATTGCAACTGGAGTTCAAACAGTAGCTGAATCTTCAGCGATGGTTGCTGAAGTTGCTGTTGCAACAATAGACCAAGCAAATTCTGGTAGTGAAGTTATAAAACAATCTATTCGTCAAATGAATAGTGTGAATGAAGTTGTCGAAGAAACTTCTAAGGTCATTGATAGACTTGTTACACGTACACAACAAATTGAAGAAGCGCTAGATATTATTATTAATATTGCAGAACAAACGAATTTACTGGCCTTAAATGCTGCAATTGAGGCAGCACGCGCCGGAGAAAATGGAAAAGGATTTGCAGTAGTTGCAGCTGAAGTAAGAGGTCTGGCCGAGAAATCTAAAACATCTGTAAATGATATAAATAATTTATTACGTTTTATACATCAAGATACACAGGATACAGTTCATGTAATGAAAAAAGGTCAACAACAGGCTAGTGGTGGTAAAGAAGCAGCATATAAGGCAGAACTCGCATTTTCATCTATTATGCAAGATATTAATAGAATAACGTCCCAAATTCAAGAAGTGTCTGCTGCTACAGAAGAAATGTCTGCTGGGACAGAAGAAGTGAATGCCTCTTTATCAATAGTTTCTGAAACTGCAACACAAGTCGCACAAGAAACGAATCGAACAGTACAATCAATTCAAGCACAAGCCACATTGATTCAAGAAATAACGACGAAATCTAATGAAATGAAAAAGAAAGTCGAAAATTTAGAAATGCTAATTTCACAATTCATTATTGAAGAATAAGTTTGTTAACATTTATCAGTAGTATAAACTTTAAGATACTCAATATAGTGCTGCGTTGCACAATTTGAAAAAGGACCTTCATAGGTTCTTTTTTTGTAAATGGTGTGAATGCTATGTTTAATTATAGTGAAAAACAGAAATTTATTATATAATAATCATTCAAATTTGTACCTATAAATTTTATATGTAATAATGAATTTGATTTATTCTAATGAAATGGAGGTATATACTATGAAGTTTCCACATGATTTTTTATTCGGAGCTGCTTCAGCTTCTTATCAAGTAGAAGGTGCATGGAATGAGGATGGAAAAGGTGTTACGAATTGGGATGAGTTTTCAAAAATTCCTGGCAAAACATACAATGGAACAAATGGTGATGTAGCGGTTGATCATTATCATCGATATAAGGAAGATGTTCGTTTAATGGCTGAGATGGGATTGGAATCGTATCGTTTTTCGATTTCTTGGGCGAGAATATTGCCGAATGGAGATGGAGAGGTAAATGAAAAAGGCATTAAATTTTATAACAATTTAATTGATGAATGTTTAAAGTACGGGATTGTACCGTTTATCACTTTATATCATTGGGATCTACCATTACCGTTAGAAAAGGATGGTGGGTGGACGAATAAACGAACAGCAGATGCTTTTGTAAAGTATGCCGAAATTTGCTTTAAAGCATTTGGTGATAGAGTGAAACATTGGATTACTTTTAATGAAACAGTAATGTTTTGTGGATTAGGCTATTTAAAAGGTGCACATCCACCAGGAATAAAAAATGATGTTCCAAAGTATTTTCAAGCGACTCATTATGTATTTTATGCACATGCGAAAACAGTTGCGGTGTACAAGCAGCTGAAACAATATGGGGAGATTGGGATTACACATGTTTTCTTACCTGCTTATAGTGTGGATGATGAAAAAGAAAATATACTAGCAGCAAATCATGCGAATGAATATGAAACGTATTGGTATTATGATCCAGTTTTAAAAGGTGAGTATCCACCTTATGTTGTTCAACAATTAAAGGAAAAAGGGTGGACTCCTAATTGGACGGTTAAAGAATTAGAAACCATTAAACAAAATGCCGAAAAGAATGATTTTATTGGCTTGAATTATTATCAACCAATACGAGTAGAAAGATACGATATGGATATAAAGAGTGATGTGCATTCTCGAGAAAACTCAACACTTGCTCCAGGTAATCCTTCTTTTGATGGTTTTTATCGCACAGTAAAAATGGATGATAAAACATATACAAAATGGGGATGGGAAATATCTCCCGAAGGTTTCTTAGATGGATTGCATATGTTGAAAGAGCGTTATGGTGACATAAAGATGTATGTAACGGAAAATGGACTTGGTGATGAAGATCCAATCATTGAAGGAGAAGTTGTAGATGTTCCGAGAATTAAATTTATTGAAGAGCATTTAAAAGTAATAAAGCGTGCAATTGAAGAGGGAATCAATTTAAAAGGTTATTATGCATGGTCAGTGATTGATTTATTAAGTTGGTTAAATGGGTATAAAAAGCAATATGGCTTTATTTTTGTCGATCATAATGATAACTTAAAACGTAAGAAAAAACTTTCGTTTCATTGGTATAAACATGTGATCGAAACGAGAGGAGAAGAGTTATAACAGATAAAAGAGTATTTTAGGAGAAAGTGTATGAGTGCAAAGTATAAACAAATTGCAGATGTGTTAGAGCAAAACATTCGAGATGGGCTTTTTAATGAAACGAAAAAACTACCTACAGAAGAAGCTTTGATGAATCGGTTTGAAGTAAGCCGTAATACGATACGTAAAGTAATTAGTCAGCTTGTAAATAGAGGTTATATTTTTCAAGTGCAAGGTAGTGGTATGTTTTTACGTGAAACTTCTGTAACAGATTACATTAATTTAGGAAGTTTACGTGGATTAACGAAAAATCTCGTTTCGCAAAATATTGAAACGAAAGTGTTAGAGCTTGAAGTAATAGATGCGGACGAAGATATAGCAAAGCGGATGCAATGCGAAGCTGGAACTAGGATATATTTTTTGAAGCGTTTAAGAATTGTAGATGGTAAACCATTCTCTATTGAAGTAAGTTATTTCAAAAAGGATATTATTCCATATTTGAATAAAGAAATAGCATTAAGCTCTGTATACAGTTATTTCATTGAAGATTTACGATTAAATATTGGCTTTGCCGATAAAGTTATTAGTTGTGAAAAAGTAAATAAAGAAAACGCGCAGCTGTTAGAATTAAATGAAGGTGATCCGGCGCTTCTTATTGAAAATACAGTGTGTCTTGTAAACGGGACAATTTTCGAGTTATCTCAATCGATGTTTCATTATGAAAAGACTAAACTTTTAAATCGAATTAATTTCAAATAAAAATAGAAAATAATTTATCGTGTGAAAAGCAACTGAGTCCAAAGTGATCAGTTGCTTTTCATTTTCAAAGTGGATGAGCAAAAAAACACAAAAGTGGTTGGTCCGTTTTTTGTAAACATCTATTATGATAAGAGAAGAAAGGTAGTATGTTATTAAAGTTTTAAAGAGGAAGTTCTTTATTAAAATAGATTGTCTTTAGAGAGGTGAAAATACAATGATTTTTGCAATTTCACTAGTGGTTATTATTGTAATTGGATCCCTGTTTGGGACCGTGTTAGTTGCACGAAATGTGGAGGAGAATTACGGCAAGTCTACAAAGAGAAATGTGAAAAACTTATCAACTATTTATATTCTTCTTCTTTTCGTACTACTTGTTGGGGTAACGTGGTATGCGGTAGTGATTTAATAGTTTTGAAAGAAAAAAGTTAATATTGTATATGATGGAGGAGTATGATTTTGATAAAAAATGAACGCCACGTTTTAATTGTTTTTCCGCATCCAGATGATGAGTCATATTGCGTGGCAGGTACAATTTTAGCTTATGCGCAGCGAAATGTTCCTCTTACTTATGTTTGCTTAACGTTAGGTGAAATGGGGAGAACGATGGGGAATCCTCCTTTTGCAACACGTGAATCATTAAATGTTATAAGAGAGACGGAACTAAAGAGGGCTACAAATATTTTAGGGATTAAAGATTTACGTATGATGGGATATCGTGATAAAACTCTTGAATTTGAAACTCCCGGAGAGTTAAGACGTGTAATACAAAAATGTGTAGAAGAAGTGAATCCTTCGTTAGTTATTTCTTTTTATCCGGGATATGCGGTTCATCCAGATCATGATGCAACAGGAGAAGCGGTAGCAGAGGCGTTAGCTAATATTCCGGAATATAAAAGGCCAACATTTTATGCGGTAGCTTTTTCGAAGAATCATGAAGCGGAAATAGGTCCTCCGCATTTTAAAAATGAAGTGAAAGAATATGTTCCCAAAAAATTAGAGGCATTGCAAGCACATGCATCACAATTTGCGACGAAAGTAACGGAACTAAAAAGAGAGTATGAAGAAGGTGTACCGGAAACAGTAGAGTGGTTAGAAAAGGAACCATTTTGGATATATTCATTCAAAGATAAGAGCAAGTGACGTTATAGCTGAAGGTGATGAATATGTATTTTGAATATAAGAATCGGAAAATTTCTTACAATATAGAAGGATCGGGCCCTGTTATATTGTTATTACACGGTCTTGGTGGGAACGCAAACAATTGGCTATATCAAAGGCAATATTTCAAAGAGAATTGGACGGTGATTTCTCTTGATTTACCGGGGCATGGGAAATCTGAAGGGCTGGAAATTCTTTTTAAAGAATATGCAAATGTATTGTATGGGTTATGCAGTTATTTAAAGCTACAAAAAGTAGTTATGTGTGGTCTTTCAAAAGGAGCTAGAGTCGGTATCGATTTTGCTATTCAATATCCAGGCTTTGTTTCTAGTTTAATTGTTGTAAATGCATTTCCCTATTTGGAGCCTGAAGGTCGAAAAGAACGAATTGAAGTATATGATTTACTTAGCTTACACGATAATGGAAAAACATGGGCGGATACATTATTGAAGGCGATGGGAGTAGCAGATAATGAAGTAATTGTTAGGGGATTTTATCAATCTTTACAGTCTATTAATTCGGTGCATATTCAAAGATTATTTGCTGAATTAGTAGATTATGATCAAAGACCGTTTCTTTCAAATATTTCATGTCCTACTTTAATTATAAGAGGGGAAAATGATGATTTCGTTCCCGAGAAATATGTAAGAGAGTTTGAAAGACGTTTGAAAAATACAACTTTTATTGAGTTTAAAAATAGTGGACACTTACCTTATTTAGAACAGCCGACTAGCTTTAATATGACGGTAGAAAGATTTTTAAATCATGTAATTAATTAATACTATTATTAAAGTTAATACTGTTATTAGGGAATCAAGGATAGTTCGTTTTGAGAGGGGGCAACAAGGTGGAATGGAAACCAAATCGTGCAGATAAGACGCCTGTATATAAACAAATAGCGGATTATATGGAAAGGGGTATTTCTTCAGGTGAGTTTCCTTCTGACAGCAAGTTACCTTCTGAGCGTACGTTAGCGAAAGAATTACAGGTGAACCGGAGTACAATAGTAGCTGCGTATGAAGAATTAAAATCACTTGGAGTAGTAGAACGGCAAAAGGGAAGCGGAACAAGGGTCAATACAGATATATGGGGTGTCTCACATAAACGAATACCGAACTGGGGTAGGTACGTGGAGGATGGATCGTTCTTACCTAACGTACCACTCGTTCAACAAATTAGAACGGAAACACAAAAAGACGACTTAATTAATTTAGCGAGTGGTGAATTGTCACCAGAATTGATTCCGAGCGATAGATTCCGAATGATTTTGTCGGAGAAAACATTTATGGAAAACCTCGGTTATGACCATCCGCTTGGAAATGAAATGTTGAGAAAAACAATTGCAGCACATGTTCAGCAATATAAACAAATTGAAGCAGATTCGAATTCTATCCTTATTACATCTGGCGCACAACAGGCACTTAACCTTATCGTGCAATGCTTATTAAAACCAGGAGACGCGATTGCAATTGAAGATCCGTCGTATTGTTTTTCATTGCCGATGTTTAAATCTGCTGGCTTAAAAATATTCCATCTACCTGTTGATCAGCATGGAATGAATCCAGATGACTTAATTGATTTGCATAAAAAGCATCGTATTCGTATGGTATTTTTGAATCCAGATTATCAAAATCCAACGGGAACTGTGTTGTCATTAGCAAGGCGTAAAAAGGTTTTAGAGCTGTCTTCTGAATTTGGTATACCGATTGTAGAAGATGATCCGTATAGTTTAACTTCATTTAATGGAGAAGTGAATCCTACATTAAAATCAATGGATCAAAACGGGAATGTTCTTTATATAAGTTCATTATCAAAAATTGTTGCATCAGGATTACGTATTGGCTGGGTAATTGGCCCTACGCGTGTAATAGAACGTTTAGCGGATGCAAAACAGCAAGTTGATTTTGGCCATAGTGTATTTACGCAGTGGGTGGCAAATCAATTTTTAGAATCAGAAGATTTTCATGCACATATTACAATGCTTCGTGAGCAATTGAAAGACAGAAGAGATGTGTTAATTAGAAAGCTTGAAGAAATATTAGGGGACCAGGTTGAATTTTTTGTTCCAGAGGGTGGAATACATTTATGGTGCAAAGTGCAAGGAACATTTGATGAATATCATTTATTAGGCGAATCTATACGAAATGGTGTAGCGTTTGTCCCGGGAAGTGTTTTAGGTACTAAAAATGAATATATTCGTTTTACTTTTGGGAGAGTAGATGTCGAACAACTTCAACTGGGAATTACGAGGTTTGCGGAAACGTTAAATGAGATCTCATAATAGTGATGCGTAATATTGAAATGAGGGAAAGAAATGAAGTACGTGGCGCTTTTACTGCAAGTAGGCGTGCTATATGTATTTAGCTTAGTTGGAACGTGGATTCAAGGAGTATTCCATTTATCAATGCCAGGAAGTTTAATAGGGATGTTAATGCTGTTTCTGATCCTTTCTACTCGTATTTTACCATTAAAGTGGTTTGAGGAAGGTGCGGAAAAGTTAATCGTATTTTTACCGTTATTTCTAGTTCCTTCGACAACAGGGCTGATGGAATACGGGTCTTTTCTTTTCGGTAAGGGGAGTGTTACATTCCTTTTAGTAGTTGCAAGCACGGTGGTAACTTTGGTTGTTTCAGGGTATATAAGTCAATTATTAGTAACATCAAAAAAATAAAATCGACAAGGTGCACGATGCAAATGGTCTTAATTATTATTACTGTAGTAATGTATGTATTGGCGACAAAGTTATATAAAAAATTCCCGTTTCCATTTACGTTACCGGTGTTAACAGTTACAGCAAGTATGATTTGCTTATTTTTGATTTTAGGTATTTCGCATCATGAGTATAGAGAAAATGGAGGAGATATTCTTTCCAGTTTATTGAGTCCTGCAATTGTAGCGTTAGCGATACCTTTATTTAAAGAGCGAAATATACTTATGAAAAACTTTTTGTCGATACTTATCGGCGTAGCGGTAGGTATAGTGGCTTTAACGAGTATGAATGTAGTGATTGGCGGAATGTTAAATATAGATAAGGAGCTCATATTAACAACACTGCCGCAATTAGCGACGATGCCTATCGCCATTTCATTAGCGGATCAAATTGGTGGTATTCCATCTATGACTTCTAGTTTTGTAGTTGTTGCAGGAATAACAGGTGCTATTATCGGACCAACAGTACTTAAGTTTTTCCGAATAACAAGTACGATTGGAAAAGGGGTGGGGATGGGCTGCGCATCACATATTATTGGTGTGAGCCGTCTCGTGAAGGAAGGCGAGAAAGAGGCGACGATTGGTTCAGTGACGATGATTGTAACCGGAATACTCATTAGTATATTTATACCTTATGGAACGAAATTTATATTTTAAAATGTAATGGAGATGATGAAAATGACAACATGGTTTATAGTTACATTATTTATTTTTGGCGCTCTTAAAGTACTAGTTTCTAGTATGCCAACTTCTGTTGTAGAATCAATTATTAGTAGATTTGAATTGCATCAAAAACTTGAAGAAGAGAATACCTCTATATCGATAGATGGAAAAAATATAGAGGGAGAAATGAAACTACAAGTTATTCATGAATTTAATGAGGCTTTATTTTTAGATAAACATTATTTCCCACCGCACGGGGAAGGAACACCGATCGTTATTAACACGAAGAAAGGGAATAAAGAGATTAGGTTTTCTCTATATAGCCATGAGGAACATGTTGATGTAATTAAGCAATATAAGAAGAAAATCGTTGCCTACCGTTTACGTTCAAAAATCCTTCAAAATCCTGCATCATTAGCAATAACCGAAGATTATGCTTAAGAAGAGATCGATTATGGTCTCTTCATTTTTGTATGAAATGATATACTTTCCAAATAAAAGAAAAGAAAATCATATAGCCAAATAAAGAATATGTATGATTCCAATCCAAGCTATGAATAAAGAAACCGAATCTTTCAGCAACTTGTTCAAAAATGCTGGCAAAAATGCCTATTGAAATAATAAATAGAACTCTAGAAACTGCAGATAATGGTTTTGAAATTTGAATGAAAAACATTGTTAAAATCGGTAGTACAAACAAAGTAAAGCAAATGTTAACTGAAAATATGGATGGGAATGGTCTAACGGGAAAGGAATACATTTGTTTCGCAACAAAGAAAGCATCTAAGCAAGTTCCGATAATAGAAGAGAGTAAGATTGTAACTGTTAATGCTAGAAAATCACTCTTCTTCTCGAAGGAGGACGTTTTTCTTTGCAAGAATTGCCAACTCAATTGTTTCGAGTGTTTTACAGTAGTCTTCTGTAATTTGTCCATTTATATTTTCCTCCTTATCTACTAAGTAATTTACAACTTGCCAGTCCGTAAACCAATCTTCATTGTCAACTTCTTCATGCTTCATATCTCGCCATGCATAGATGAGTGCAGGACTGTATATACGATAAGCACCACTACGCAACTGGCATTTCTTTATTCGCCGCTTATAAAACTCGCGGGAAAAAGATTCATTCACACTTGAAAATAAATGAGGCCAGTAATCTTTCCTTGATCCTGTATGCGGATGGTGCTGGGCCCAGCTTATTATTTGAGATAAAACATGTGTGTCTCGAAATAATAAGGAATACAACCTTTTTCCAATTAAGATTCGTTCGTGTAAGGAAGTGAAATGTTTCATTGTATCACCAAATAGTAATACTTTGAGTTTCTTATCATTTTCGTAGAATGGGAAAAGGATATGATTAAACTGAAAGAAATCAAAGAGTTTAAATCCAATACTATTAAGTACAGTCTTTTTAAATTGTATATTTTGAATTACTCTTTTTTCTAAGTAGTGTTGTTCATTAATAATAGTTGCAATGGCTAATGTTTTTTTGTTACCTGTTTTCCAAAAATCGTTCCACATCGTTTCCATAAATGTAGAAACATTTAGGTGAGGGAGAAGGTGAAATAGTTTTTGTGCTCTTTTTACACTTTGTTCATAAAGTAAAAATTGAGGGTATACATCTTGGAAAATAAGCCAATTCCCTCTTTCTAAAAAAGAAAAGAATGTGATTTGATCTTTCTCTGATAAAATTTTCGTATATAAATCGCCCTTTAAATCAGTCATATTCCAACCGCCGTTACGTGATACCATATGCCCAAGTAGTGCCCAATGTATTTCTGGATATTGAATGTAAAATTGGTAGTATGCGCGTGTTCTTGTCACATTATTTTTATTTAGCTGTTCTGTTTGTATTTTTATGTTGTTGATGATGAGTTGATCTTCTTTCGTTAATTTATACATCGTGCCAGAATGTATGAGTTTGCTTTTTTGTTTTAATTCATTTTTTACATCAAATAGGGAGAGAGGCAGTGCTTTGGAAGGTCCGTTATATGTATGATTTGAATTGCTTCGGTACATTCCGTTACCTCCATTTTTCATAAATTTAAACATGATTATTGGCTATGAATCATTCTATTTATTTTATTACGAGTATAAGAAATAAATGAGCGGTGTTTTTTACAAGGGTTTAGTTATCATGCAAAAAGTATAAAAAATCTTACTGTTGTGAGGTGAAATAAAAAACAGAAACTATTTTTAATAGTTTCTGTTTTTTTATTTTGTCAATTAAATGTAACAAACGACAATTATGATTTAAATCAATTGAAAATAATTCAATAAATTTTATAAATACAATTCTAATTGAAACATGTGGTAGGAGGAAAAGAAATGCTAAATAAAATAATTTTAATTACTGGTGGTACAGGTTCGTGGGGACATGAACTTATAAAACAATTATTAGAAAAATCACCGAAAGAAATTAGAGTTTTTTCAAGAAATGAAACGGTTCAGTTTGAAATGCAGCAACAGTTTATAAATGATGATAGATTAAAATTTATTATTGGAGATATTCGTGATAAAGATCAACTAGTCTATGCATGCCAAGGTGTCCATTATGTATTCCATCTTGCAGCTTTAAAACATGTTCCAGTATGTGAGTATTATCCTTATGAAGCTATAAAAACAAATATACATGGTACACAAAATGTAATTGAAGCATCTATACAGATGCAAGTTGAGAAAGTTATATATGTTTCAACGGATAAAGCAGCCGATCCATCAAATACGTATGGGATGACAAAAGCAATTGGTGAGAAGTTAATGGTGCATGCGAATATGCAAACGGAGAAAACAAAATTCATTTGTGTTCGTGGTGGAAATGTTTTGGGGACGAGCGGAAGTGTGGTACCACTTTTTAAAAAACAAATTAAAAAATCTTCACAAGTAGGGATTACCGATGCAAATATGACTAGATTTTTCTTAACGATTGAAGATGCTGTTGGATTGTTATTTAAAGCCGTATATCAAGGTAGAGGTGGGGAGATCTTTGTTATGAAAATGCCGGCATGTAAAATAACAGATTTAGCGGAAGTGTTAATTGAAGATTCGAAAAAGGAAAACGTGAAGGTAAAAGAAGTAGGGATAAGACCGGGTGAAAAATTAAGTGAAATGCTTTTATCTGAGGTAGAGAGTAAAACAAGTATAAGTTTTGATCAAAATTATTTTGTGGTACTACCGACTATTCCTATAGAAGGACTGCAAGAATATTATGCTAGCTATCCGCTTGTGGATGTGAAGAGTTTTAGTTCTCAACAAGACTTACTTACAAAACATGAGGTGAAACAAATGTTATTAAAAGGAGGGTTTTTACGATGAAAAAAAATGCGATTCTTTTAATAACTGGTGCAAATGGTTTCACAGGACGCCATGCTTGCCAATATTTTTTAGAGCAGGGCTTTCATGTAATTCCTATGTTTCAAAATCGTGCACATAGAGAAATAATTGGGAATGGTATTACTTGTAATTTAACTAATAAGAGCGAAGTAATGAAGGTAATGAAACAAATAAAGCCAGATTATGTATTGCATTTAGCAGGAAGGAATTCGGTCATAGAGTCTTGGACAGCTGCTCTTGAATATGTAGAGGTTAATGTAATAGGGACATTATATTTATTAGAAGCAATTAAGCAAGAAGTACCTCACTGTAGAACATTGGTTATAGGATCTGCTTTGCAAGCAGATAGTATGAACAACATAAAAATTTCAAATCCATATAGTTTAAGTAAAACGATGCAAGTCATTATTGCAGAGGCGTGGAGTGAATTAATGAATTCAAATATTATCATTGCAAAGCCCTCGAATTTAATTGGTCCAGGAGTATCGAATGGTATTTGTTCTATTCTTGCAAAAAAAATGATAACTATAGAGTCGAATAAAAGTGAAGCAATTATTGAAGTAAACAGTTTGAAAGATAGTAGGGATTTTCTAGATGTACGTGATGCGGTTAAAGCGTATCATGTGTTATTACGCGATGGAATAAATGGAAAACAATATAATATTGGATCAGGGGTAAAACGGTCTTTATTAGATGTAATAGAACAATACAAAGAATTAACACAGCTGAGTTTTTCCATAAAAGAAGCAGAGCATGGTGGAAGGGAATCAAATGAGAGTTTAGTAATAGAGGATATAAAAAGGTTAGGTTGGGTCCCAGAAATTCAATTCCATCAATCATTAAAAGATGTACTCGAGTATGCGAAGTGTAGTGAAATCTGTATTCAATGAAAAATGAAAAGGATGTAAGAAATATATGAATGGCTATAAAACAATAGATAATCAAAATACGCTATTTCTTTTAATTGTTGATACGCTGGACTGGAAAGATGAGGAAGAGCATGTTTTGTGTATCTATGAGGCGATAAATAAATGTCGAGCCTATGTGGAAGGTAAAAAGGATGATAGGGAAAATCCAGTAATAGGTACAGGAACTAGGCCTGTAATTCAAGTCTTTGCTCAGTATGAATGTAGTGAATATGGAAATGATTTTTATGATCTCATTAAAGATTTTTTGCAAGATATAGGATTTGAGCTAAATGTTTATATAAATAATAGTAAGTTTACTTACATTTAATAGATAAGTATAAAACAAGATTTTTAATGATAAAGGTGGATATAAATTATGAATAAAAAGATTCTCTTTACTGGGGGCGGTACAGCCGGACATGTAATGATTAATATGGTATTGATTCCTAAATTTATGGAAAAAGGATGGGGAGTTGAGTATATTGGATCTCAAAATGGAATTGAAAAACTATTAGTTCAAAATGTGAAATACAATAGTATTTCAACGGGGAAGCTTAGGAGATATTGGGATTGGGAGAACTTTAAAGATCCTTTTAAAATAATAAAAGGTTGCATACAAAGTTATAAATTGATGAAACGAATAAAACCAGATGTTGTTTTTTCGGCAGGAGGATTTGTGTCCGTTCCTGTAGTAATAGGAGCGTGGATGAATAAAGTACCTGTAATAATACGTGAACCAGATAGTACGTTAGGATTAGCAAATAAAATAGCATTACCTTTTACTACAAAACTATGCACAACATTTCCTCAGACAGGAGAAAATGTAAGTAATGAGAAGAAGGTTTATGTAGGACCAATTGTAAGGGAAGAAATTGAGAGGGGCAACGTATTGCGGGGAAGAAGCTATTGTAAATTTCAGCAAGATAAACCAGTATTGTTAATTATGGGTGGGAGTCAAGGTGCTCAATGGATAAATGATATGGTAAGGGAAAGTTTGGAAACATTACTATTAAATTTTAATATTGTTCATATGTGCGGTAAAGGGAAGGTGGATTCATCTATTGGTATGGAAGGTTATATGCAATTTGAGTATATAGGGGACGAGTTGCCGCATATACTAAATATGGCGAGTGTTGTAGTTTCTAGAGCGGGTTCTACTGCTATTTCTGAATTGCTATTTTTGAAGAAACCGATGTTGCTTATCCCGTTAACTAACAGTTCCAGTAGGGGAGATCAAGTTTTAAATGCTGAATATTTTTCTCGGCAAGGATATGCGGAAGTTTTACTCCAAGACAGAATAAGTACGAATGTATTCATACATGCAGTAAATAAGTTGCATACAAATAAGGAGAGATATATTCAAAACATGAATGGATATAAGAAAACAAATGATGAGGGGATTCATCAATTAATAGATATAATAAATGAAGTGGTGAAGGAATAGAAATTTAAATAAAAAAACAAAAGGAAAGAAGATATCTTCTTTCCTTTTTACTATAGTTGTTCAAATTCATTATTACTTATCCAAATTAGCTATATACTATGGGTGAATACCGATTTCTAATAGCTCAGTAAATGCATGAGTATGGATAGGTTTACTATAATAGTAACCTTGAATAAACTGACATTTATTTTTTTGAAGGAAATTCACATGTTCTTTCGTTTCTACACCTTCAGCAATGACAGACATTTCTAATGTATGTGCTAATGTGATAATCGTTTTAATAATTTCCATTCCATCTTCACACGTTTCAGACATTGTTATAAATTCTCTTGGGATTTTTAACGTATCTATTGGATATAAAGGTAAATACGCTAGTGAAGAATAACCTGTACCAAAGTCGTCGATTGAAATGTGAACTCCTAAACCCTTTAGTGTGCGGAGCTTTATCAATGTTTCTCGCTCATCCATCATTGCAATGCGCTCTGTTAATTCAAGGTCGAGAGAACTTGCCGGTAAGCCTGTAGTTACTAATGTAGAAGAAATAGACTTTACAAAATCTTCTTGTTCAAATTCTTTAGCAGATAAGTTTACACCAATTTTTAAATGAGAATATCCGAGTGTGTGCCAACGTTTCATTTGCTCACAAGCTTGCTGTAACGTCCATTTTCCTATTGGAATAATTTGTAGTGTTTCTTCTGCAATCGGAATAAACTCGTATGGAGAAATAACGCCTAATTCAGGATGATTCCACCTGATTAGAGCTTCTGCACCGATAATTTTATTAGATTCACTATCAACTTGAGGTTGATACAAAAGGAACAATTCTTCATTTTGTATTGCGTTTGGTAAATCTTTTTCTAATCGTAATCGTCTTTCAATTTTTTTAGCGATTACATCGTCATAAATAGAGACAGAGTTAAGTTTTTTTGCTTTCGCATCATACATGGCAACATTAGCGTTTTTCAAAAGTGTAGCGGTATCGATTCCGGAATGTGGATAAATAGCAATGCCGATACTAAGTGATAAAGTTAATGTATGCTCATGTATGACAAACGGTTTTTCCATGCATTCAAATAACTGGTTGCATAAATCGAATAAGGAATCTTCGTCAGTATAGTTTTCAATTAAGATTGTAAATTCATCGCCACCGATTCTTGACAGATGAGTATGTGATGGAAGACATGATTGGAATCGCTTCGCTACTTCTTCTAATATGTGATCTCCTGCCGAATGTCCAAGTGTATCGTTAATTGCTTTAAAGCGATCTAAATCTAAATATAATAATGCAAACTCGCTTTCTGTCGTTTTAGCATGTTTTATAATTTTTTTTAATTTCTTATGGAAAAAGGCACGGTTCCCAATTTTCGTTACAGTATCATGGAATGCTAAATACTTTATTTCTTCTTGTTGCTTTTTTAGTGCGGTAATATCTTTTACCATAATATAGCTTCCTGAAATTTGTCCGTCTATTATAATAGGGACGATGGTAACGTATAAAAAATAAGTAAAACCATCTTTATATTTAGAACTTAGTTGTAAGTATGCCGATTCTTGTTGTTTCACCTTTTCTAATGCAAATGTTAGTTTATGTTTGTCTTCATCTAAAATAATTGAAAAACATGTTTCACCGAGTAACTCATCTGTTGGTGCCCCAAGTAGTATACTCCCGGCTTGATTTACATTTAAGAATACGCCGTGTAAATCAATTGTAAAAATAGGATCAGGGTGATATTCATATAACGATTTAAACTTTTGTTGTTTTTGAGATAGAGCCTCTGATTTATGAACTAAATCAGAAGTCCGTAAAGTCACTTTTTCTTCTAGTTGCGCATTAAATGCCTGTAAACGTTTTGTTAGGGAATTGTTTTGCATACGTACAATAGAATGACGAATGAGTACGAAAATGAAAGTAATACAATTTCCTGTAATGAGAGTTGAAGATGCTGTTTGTTCTTTTAATGTAAACCCGATTAGTATTGCAACAGCAAGATAGGGAAATACAACTAAAGCCTTTTTTCCTATTATAGGGTTAACAATGAAATAATTTTTATGGCTATTACGATCTGCTGAAATAGATCCAGCTATTGCAATAAATAATATAGGTATTCTATATAAAAGACGTAATAATGTTATCGTTTCAGTTGATAAATGGTTATTTAAGTAGAAATAAATATAGTTAAAAGTTGCAGAACTTATTAATACAAAAATAAAGATATAAATCTTCCGTTTAGAATTAAAAATTGTCGGACGGAAAAAGAGACTAACGCCTAGTAGAAGAAATAATAAATCTGCAATTGGATATAGAAATGAAAGGAAAACATCTCCTAGTGAAAGAGAGAATATATTTAAATTTGGTTGATTAAATAAATACCACTCTAATGTGAATATGGAAGTAAGTACTATACATATATCACAAATAAAGAACGCTTTTTCCCATTTATCGCATTCTTTTAAAATTTTATAACTGAAAGCGATAAGACAAAAGAGTAGAAAAAACATGTAAAATACATCAGAAATAGTAAAACGATGTATTGGAATTTCGAAGAAGCTATCTTGATATGTATATACTATTTTTCCTAATAAAAAACTCCCAATTGCTATTGTGATACATACCCAAAATGGATTTGAACTGACTTTTTTAGAATATATAGAATAAATTAGTGATACAAATGTAATGGCTTCAACGATAAGTGAAGCGAAGCGTACATCCGAATTTGAAAAATGAGTAGGGAACAGATAAAAAAATATAAAATAGATTGAATAGCATATTAATGTTCCGATTAATATACATAGTTGTAAATTTTTATTTAATTTCAATAAAATCACCTTCTTTAATTATGTACTATATTCGTAATATCTGTACATAATAATATTATTTAAGAATTGTATCAGATTTCCTTGTGAAAATCTTGTTTATAAGGAAAGTATTGAAGAGTTTAAAACTTCTTAAAATTGAAAAATATTGAGTTTGATAATATGTACTTCATCAAGATTTTAAATGGAAATTGTATATTTAGTCATCCTTTGAATTGTAAAGGTTTTTTAGTAATTTGTAAGTGGAGATGCACAATTGCATATAAAATGATGAGAATCCTCTTTTGAGCTGATCTTTTGATTGTTATAGGCTATTTTAAGTAAGGTTTTTATTTTTAATCTGAAAATTAACATTTGTAAAAATGTTACAAAAGGATATAAAATAAGAACGTGTATTCTTACAGAGTGGATAGTATTTTCACTAAATAGGGAGGACTTTTTATGTTATTTCGAATGAAAGGTGCAGAAGTATACTATGAAATTGTGGGTGTAGAAAGATTATGGACAGGAAAATGAAACTGCATATACGGAGTATGTTTTAATGGGAATTTTTAAAACATACTCTTTTCTTATAGAAAGAATCTTTATCAACTATTTTTAGAATCTTAAATCAATAAGTAATTATTCAATTTCTGAATAATATAAACGGAAGTTGGTTTAAGGAAACAATTTTAAATTTGACGAAACTCCAAACGTTGGATTTATATTCAAACAGAGAAAAAGATGTAGAATTTTGTCTTACGGTCCCCGTTTACTTTTCATTTCATTACATATAGGCTTTGTGGTGTAAAGGGGAACATCATCTTTACACAAAATTTATAAGGAGGACATCGTGATGAAAAAGATTAAAAAGTTTGCGGGAGTTGTTTTAGCAGGGACGATTGGATTAAGTGGACTACTGTTTTTAGAACCAAGTGTAAGCACTGCGGAAACAAAGCAGGTGAAAGAAGGAAATTTCAATGCAATTGATGTAACGATGAATCAAAGTGAATTTTATGTATTGAGTGGTAGAAGTATTGATATTCTTTCTGGAGATAAAGAAGCAATTCAGTTAAATAAATACACAATTCGTTTTAGTAAACCAGGGAAGTATGTAATTAAAGTAAATGGCTGTATTTATGATGATATATATACATTTATTGTGAATGAGTAGTATATATTCTGAAATTGTGAGATGAAAAAAGAAACACCCTATTTGCGGTGAGCGTCGTAAATAGGGTGAATTTATTTGTATTAAACTGTACTTTAAATATGTTCACTAATTTTCTTTTTGTTATGCAAAGTATGTAAGAGTGTTTGAAACATCTTAAATGATTGCTGAAAGATCGGACTTTGAATAAAGGTGTACAGAAAAGTTACGATGAAAACAGGACCTCCTAGCATAAATCCAATAACTAGTACAACACATTCTACTATAATTCTAGCACGGCTAATAGATAGTCCTGTTTTGTCTGAAATAGTAAGCATGAATCCATCGCGAGGTCCAGCACCAATCCCAGCCGCAACATACATCCCTCCCCCAATACCTGTAATTGCAATCCCAGCAAATAAAATGAGTAAGTTTATCCATAAATAATCACTAGCGTTTGGAAGGATGTTTGATCGTAAGAATAAGTCCATAATGGGACCGATAAGTAGTGCATTTAAAAATGTACCCACATTTATATATTTTCGATCTACTAGTAAAGAAATGAGAACGAGACATAATCCGCATATGACACTCCACGTACCAATCGTCCATCCAAACCTTTGGTAGAGAGCCATGTTTAAAACTTCCCAAGGATGTAAACCGAGAAATTTAACTTTGACTGCAAGAGCATTTCCAAGGCCGAAAAAAATTAATCCTAAGAAAAAAAGAAAATAGCGAAAGAGAGTTAGCCTCATCTTTAATACCTCCCATATTTTATAATTATGTATATTACATGTAAGAGTTTTAATGTACAAATATTACGACTTTTTAGTTGTTGTTTAAAATCGCTAAAATACAAATGAAATATATGCATTCGCAGTCAAAAAAGTTAAAATATTTCGTTTTAAGGATTATAATAGGGAGAGAAACATAAAAGGGAGTGAACAAGTTTGAAACAAGAACTTATTGAAAGATTTACGAGATATGTAAAGATTGATACACAATCAAATGAAGAAAGTCATACAGTACCAACAACACCTGGACAAATTGAGTTTGGTAAGTTATTAGTGGAAGAGTTAAAAGAGATTGGGTTAACAGAAGTGACGATGGATGATAATGGGTATGTAATGGCAACACTTCCTGCTAATACGGATAAGGATGTTCCTGTAATCGGCTTTTTAGCACATTTAGATACGGCAACAGATTTTACAGGGGAAAACGTAAAACCACAAATTCATGAAAATTTTGACGGCAATGCAATTACGTTAAATAAAGAGCTAAATGTTGTGTTAACGCCAGAACAGTTCCCAGAGTTACCATCGTATAAAGGGCATACGATTATTACAACGGATGGTACGACACTTCTTGGAGCAGATGATAAAGCTGGTCTAACTGAAATTATGGTTGCAATGAATTATTTAATACATAATCCGCAAATTAAACATGGGAAAATAAGAGTAGCATTTACGCCGGATGAAGAAATTGGTCGTGGGCCAGCGCATTTTGATGTAGAAGCATTTGGTGCATCATGTGCTTATACGATGGATGGAGGTCCATTAGGTGGTTTAGAGTATGAAAGCTTTAATGCTGCAGGTGTTAAGTTAACGTTTAACGGAACGAATACACATCCCGGAACAGCGAAAAATAAAATGCGTAATGCAACTAAACTTGCTATGGAGTTTAATGGGCACTTACCAGTAGAAGAGGCACCAGAATATACAGAAGGCTATGAAGGATTCTATCATTTACTTTCATTAAATGGTGATGTTGAGCAAAGTAAAGCGTATTATATTATTCGAGATTTTGATCGTGAAAATTTTGAGGCGCGTAAACATAACGTTGAAAATATTGTGAAGCAAATGCAAGAGAAGTATGGACAAAATGCAGTCGTTTTAGAAATGAATGATCAATACTATAACATGCTTGAAAAAATCGAACCAGTGAGAGAAATTGTTGATATTGCATATGAAGCGATGAAAAGTTTAAATATCGAACCAAACATTCACCCGATTCGTGGTGGAACAGATGGATCACAATTATCGTATATGGGATTACCAACGCCGAATATTTTCACAGGTGGTGAAAACTATCACGGTAAATTTGAATATGTTTCGGTGGATACGATGGAAAAAGCTGTTCAAGTTATTGTGGAAATCGCAAGACGCTTCGAAGAACAAGCTTAAAAAAAACCAAGTAGTGCGGATGCGCTACTTGGTTTTTTAGTATAATACTCGCCACAAATAAAAAGTTGCGTAAGACTCCCAGTTGGTCCAATTTGCCGCAAAATCTTTTATTTCCTGTTTAGTCGGTTTACTTTCAGAACCTGTTATATATTTAATTGCATTGTGCAAGCCAACATCGTCAATGGGAAAAGCGGAAGGAAATCGTAAGCAGCGCATTAAAACATAGTTGGCAGTCCACGGTCCTATACCATGTATAGCAGTTAATTGTTTTTCAGCTTGTTGCACATCTTGTATTTGCAGTAAAGATTCTTTTGATAATTTTCCTTCTGTAATAAGCTTTGCAATACCTATTACATATTCGCATTTTCTAGTCGTCATTTTTAAGTTTTTGAGATCCTCTACATGTAAATTGGCAATCGTTTCAGGAGAAGGGAATATCCAATGTTTACTATCGTTCCATTCTACATAATTTCCAAAGTGTTCGACTAATCTTCTTTTTAGTGTATAAGCATATGTGAGATTAATTTGCTGACCGATAATTCCCCAGGAAAGTGCTTCAAATAAGTCTGGAATACCTAAAGTACGAAGCCCATAATATTGTTCAATTGGTCCTTGAAGGAGTACATCATGTTTAGCTAATGTATAAAAGGGAGCTAAATCAGTAGTTAAATCAAACCACTCTTTTACATAGTGAGCTACAGCTTCGCATATCGATTCTTCAGACGTATATGATTCTTCTAAAAAACGTATTTGAATATTATCATCCGAGTTCATACTAATTTCAACTAAAGGATGTACATCCTGAACAGGGATAACTTTATAAATTTTGTTATCTTCAATGTGGAACATACATTCATTGTTAGAACGTAATAGATAGCGTAAATTTTCTTGGAAACTAAATTCTGTTGGAACTGCTAAAGTTAATGTGCTAGTATATTTTGCTGTCATATGCATTCTACCTGAGACTTTTCTAATGTAAGCAACACTTTCTTCATTTCTAATCCACCTCTAAAACCGGTTAGTTTACCATTCTTTCCAATAACACGATGGCAAGGAATTGTAATGAGAAGAGGGTTGGCAGCAATAGCAGTAGCAACGGCACGCACAGCAGTAGGTTTTTGCATTCTTTCGGCAATTTCTGAATAAGAATATGTCCCCCCATAAGGAATTTCACGTACCGTATTCCAAACAGATAATTGAAAATCAGTTCCGTAAGCATCGATAGGGAATGTAAAAGTTTCTCGTTTACTTTCTAAATACTCGATAACTTCTTTCGTATATGATTGTAGGTAATCTGGATTACATGCCAATATATGTTGTGGCAATTTCTTTCTAGCCCATATATTTAGTTCTTCAAATTTTTCATCTTGTGATCCAATGAAGCATAGTCCATTTTCAGTTGCAGCAATATGAAACTGCCAATTTTCATGTGTAAGTAGCGTCCAATATATAAATTTATTTTTGGAGGAATTCATTATTGTATCCTTCTTTCATTTCGTTCTTTTTTCGATATTCAGTAGGAGTGAATCCGGTTTTCTTTTTAAATAAAGTTGCGAAATACTCTGGGTTTTCTATCCCGACAGCAGTACTAATTTCTTTAATGGATTGATTTGTGTGTAAAAGGTGTTCTGCCGCTTTAACAATCCTAAACTGCTGTATATATTCTATTGGACTTATTCCTGTTACTTTTTTGAAAGTGCGTTGCAAATGAAATGGGCTACCATGACATATTTCAGCAAGTATGTTGAGAGTTAATAATTCGTTAAAGTGCTTTTTGATATAATCTTTAATTTGTTCTACCCACTCTTCATTAGGTAAAGTGAGCCCATTTGGTTTACAACGTTTGCAAGGGCGGAATTTTTCGCTTAATGCTTGCTCTGCATGATGAAAAATTCGTACATTGTTTCTATTCGGTATTCTTGATTTGCATGACGGTCGGCAAAAGATTCCGGTTGATTTCACAGCATAAAAGAATTTACTATCATAGGAAGAATCATTATGAATAATTGCTTGCCAATGCTCATTTGTTAACGTAATCCCTTCATTGTGCAAAGAACATCACCTCTGAAATTAGTATAACCTGAATAAAGTGCGTATGTATGTATTCACAAATGTAAGAGCAAGATTACAAAGGTGAAAATATGATTGTTTTTCTATTTTGTGATAGCATGAAATTTGAAAGTGAACATCAAGAGGAGGACTATAGGTGAAGTTAATTTCGTGGAATGTAAATGGTTTGCGAGCAGTTATCACAAAAGGTGGATTTTTAGAATATCTTGAGGAATCAAATGCTGATATATTTTGTTTACAAGAGATTAAATTACAAGATGGGCAAATTGATTTGAATCCAGAGGGATATTATACATACTGGAATTATGCTGTGAAAAAAGGTTATTCAGGAACGGCTATTTTTTCGAAAAAAGAACCGCTATCTGTAACATACGGTTTAGGAATTGAAGAGCATGATCAAGAAGGACGAGTTATTACTTTAGAATTCGAAGATTTTCACATGATAACGTTATATACACCAAACTCAAAACGAGGATTAGAACGATTAGATTACAGAATGAAATGGGAAGATGATTTCAGGGCTTATATTAAGCAATTAGATGAAAAAAAGCCCGTTGTTTTTTGCGGTGATTTAAACGTTGCTCATAAAGAAATCGATTTAAAAAATCCAAAAAGTAATCGTAAAAACCCTGGATTCTCTGATGAGGAACGAGAGAAATTCACATGTATTTTAGAAGAAGGATTTATTGATACGTATCGTTATCTGTATCCTGATCAGGAAGGGGCATATTCGTGGTGGTCGTATCGCATGGGAGCGAGAGCAAAAAATATTGGATGGCGTTTAGATTATTTTGTTGTTTCGGAAAGAATGAAAGACAAAATAACAGAGGTGAAAATTAATAGTGAAGTGATGGGATCAGACCATTGCCCAGTTGAATTACATATAAATTTCTAAAAAAAGAAGTATCTTCCTAAGATTAGGCGGATACTTCTTTTTTATTCAGTTTGTTAAAATTTTTCAAATCTTTCTTGAAATAATTGCATATTAAATATATACTTAGTAACGATAATCATTATCATTGAAAAGTGTTATCAATAGATGAGGTGTAAAAGAATTATAGTTTAGGGGAAGTGAACGAGAATGAGTTCTGGATAGAATTATTAATCTAATGAAATATATATGTGAGACAAGTTTCATATAGTTAAATTTTATTGAGAATATAGTTTGAGAATTCGAGAGGAGTTATATAAAGATGAACAAGAAGTTATTTACTTTAGGGATGGTTACAGTTTTAAGTGTAGGACTAGCAGCATGCAATAGTACGGATAAAACTTCAGGAGAACAAAAGCAACAGACAAAAGCTACGGAAACGAAAAAAGACGAAAAAAGAAAAATTACATATTTAGGTAAAGAATATACAGTACCAGCAAAAGTAGATAAAATTGCGACAGCTAGTTTAGAGTCAATGGAAGATGCAGCGGTACTTGGTATTAAGCCGGTAGGTGCCATTACTATTGGTGGTAAATTACCGAAGTATCTTGAGAAAGATTTAGAGGGTGCGAAATCTGTTGGCGAGAAAATGCAACCAAATTTTGAAACATTACTACAATTAAAGCCAGACGTTATTACATCAAGTACGAAATTCCCAGCAGAAACAGCTGAAAAGTTTACGAAAGTAGCTCCTACATTCCCGGTATCACACGTTTCAACAAATTGGGAAGATAACTTAAAGTTAATGGGAGAATTAACTGGTAAAAAAGATAAAGCAGAAAAAATTATTAAAGATTACAATTCAGACGCTGAAAAGGCAAAAGCAAAACTAGGAGATAAGTTAAAAGACAAAAAAGTACTTGTCATTAGACTAAGAGCAAACGAATTATTCCTATATCCAGAAGGAGTATACTTCAACCCTGTCATTTATAAAGATCTTGGATTAACTGCTCCAGAACAATTGAAAACTGTAAAAGCACAAGAGAAAATTTCATTTGAAAAACTTGCTGAACTGAACCCAGATTATATTTTCTTACAATATGAGACAACTGAAAATAAAAATCCGAAAGTACTAGAAGAAATTGAAAGTAATCCAATTTGGCAAAGTATGAATGCTGCGAAGGAAAAGAAAGTATTTGTAAACGTTGTAGACCCAATGGCACAAGGTGGTACTGCTTGGAGTAAAACAGCATTCTTAAAAGAAGCAGTGAAAAATTTATCTAAATAATACAATAAGTAAGGTGCGTTGAATGATATGCAGAAAACAAATGCAGTACCAGTGACTATATTATGTATAGCACCCATACTCATCTTATTTACAGTTATATTTTCTATTTTGTATGGGGCGAAGAGTATTGATGCTGAAATAGTGTGGAACGCATTATTTCATTTTGATTCAAGCGATGTAAATCATAATATTATTATTACTTCACGTTTACCAAGGGTAGTTGCAGCTCTTTTAGTTGGAGCATTTCTAGCCATATCAGGAGCACTTATGCAGGGGATGACAAGAAACTATCTTGCATCCCCTTCTATTATGGGTGTGACGGATGGGGCAGCCTTTGTTATTACACTTTGTATGATTTTTCTTCCGGGAATGTCATCAATTGGTATGGTTTTATGTTCAATGATTGGTTCTGCACTAGGAGCCGGTATCGTGTTTGGTTTTGGCTCGCTCCTTCAAAATGGCTTATCACCAGTTAGGTTAGCGATTATCGGAACAGTTATTGGAACATTTTTAAGTAGTGTATCGGCCGCGATGGCATCATATTTCCAAATCTCTCAAAATGTTAGTTTTTGGTTTAATGCAAAGTTAGACCAAGTGGATCCTAATATCATTAAAATCACGATACCGTTTGGGATAATTGGAATAATTTTAGCGTTGTTAATATCAAAATCTATTACCATTCTTTCTTTAGGAGAAGAAGTTTCTATTAATCTAGGGCAGCGTACAAAACTAGTTAAAGCGATGGCAATTTTATCAGTTATCTTTTTAACAGGAACAGCAGTTGCTTTAGTAGGAAAAGTTGGTTTTGTAGGTTTAATTATTCCGCACATTACTCGCTTTATAATTGGGGTAGATTATAAGTGGATTTTGCCATGTGCAGGCGTTATTGGTGGAGTTTTCTTAGCGTTATGTGATGTTTTAAGTAGATTTGTAAACTATCCATTTGAAACACCTATTGGGGTCGTTACCTCCTTAATTGGAATTCCTTTCTTCCTTTATTTAATTCGTACAAGAGGAGGAGAGAGACATGCTTAAAAGTTCAAGTCAACGTTTCGGAATGACGATGGGGATTAGTGTATTTTTAATACTATGTGCTATTTATATTAGTTTAACGAATGGTACGTTTGATATTACGATTACAGATGTATTTAAAACACTCTTTAGAATAGATCCAGTACCAGACCATGATTTAGTTATTTTTGAGTTTCGTCTTCCTCGTATCGTAATTGCTGGGCTAGTAGGATTAGGCCTAGGCGTTGCAGGTGCTGTTATTCAAGGGATTACGAGAAATGGATTGGCAGACCCAGGTATTTTAGGAGTGAATGCTGGGGCCGGCACAGCAATCGTTATTTTTATGTTTTTCTTTCAAGGGCAATTAAAGAGCACAGACTGGATGTCTATTATGATGATGCCAATGTTTGGTTTAGTCGGCGGATTAGGTGCAGCTATCATCATTTATCTGTTTTCATGGAAAAACGGTAAGCTAGACTCCCAACGTCTTTTATTAACAGGGATTGCGATTGGGTCAGGATTTGGAGCATTTTCTATGTACTTATCACTCAAAATGAAGTCAACTGATTTCGAGATGGCTGCAGTTTGGGTGTCAGGAAGTATATATAGTGCAAACTGGAAGTATATTATTGCTATGTTGCCGTGGCTTATCATATTAATTCCGCTTATACAAAAGAAAGCTTATTTATTAGATTTATTTCAATTGGAAGAAACGAGTATTACAAGTTTAGGTGTTTCAGTAGAAAGAGAGAAATCTATTTTACTATTAAGTAGTATCGGACTTGTAAGTGCATGTGTTGCAGTTTCAGGAAGTATTGGTTTCATTGGATTAATGGCACCGCATATAGCAAAAAGGCTTGTCGGTATTCAGCATAAGCATATCATTCCTACGTGCGGAGTAATTGGAATGTTCCTTGTAATAGCTTCAGACTTTATTGCAAAAACAGTTTTCACCCCTGTAGAGTTACCTGTTGGGATCGTTATTTCTATTGTCGGTGTACCGTATTTCTTATATTTACTTTATAAGGCGAAAGCGTAAGAGGAGGAATAAAAGTGAGTATTTTAAGTGCAAAAAATTTAGAAACGAGTTATGAAAAGCTTACAGTGTTTCGCGATTTAAATGTGGAAATACAAGAAGGAAAAGTAACGACAATTATAGGGCCAAACGGGTGCGGGAAATCAACACTGTTAAAAACAATGGGAAGAATTTTAAAGCAAAAGAGCGGTAAAGTATATTTGCAAGGACAGGATTTAAATACGATTCCAACAAAAGAAATTGCGAAGCAGTTAGCTTTACTCCCGCAAACTCCAATTGCACCAGGAGAACTTAAAGTGGAAGAATTAATTTCCTATGGACGCTATCCACATCGAAATAATGTAAATAAGTTAACTTCAAAAGATAAAGAGATGATTGATTGGGCATTAGATATAACGAAAACTTCTGAATTTCGAACGAGACAAATTGCAAATTTATCAGGCGGTCAAAGACAAAAGGTATGGCTAGCGATGGCTTTAGCACAAGAGACAGAAGTGTTACTACTAGATGAACCAACTACATATCTCGATATGTCTCATCAATTAGATGTATTACAAATTGTGGAGAAGTTAAATAAAGAACATAATTGTACGGTTGTTATGGTACTACATGATATTAACCATGCAGCAAGGTTTTCAGATGAAATTATTGCGATGAAGGAAGGGGAAATCGTTACAACTGGTAGCCCAGAAGAAATCATTACAAATGAAGTGTTAAAAGAAGTATTTCATATTGATGCGCGTGTCATGATTGATCCGTATAATGGGTCTCCTGTTTGTTTTGGATACGATAGTGTTGCACTTCAAGAAGAGAAAGTAGAGATATATGTAACGAGTTAAGAAGGGGGGAATATAAGATGAATACTACTATGGAAAAACAGCAGATTATAACATCTAATACGGAACAGTGGAAAATGTATTCGAAAATAGAAGGTAAGGAATATCAAATTCATATTTCAAAGCCGAGGCAGCCAGTACCAGAGTCAGGCTATCCTGTTATATACGTATTAGATGGCAATGCATTTTTTCAAACATTCCATGAAGCGGTTAAAATACAATCAGTTAGAGCGGGAAAAACAGGTGTTTCACCAGCCATTATAGTAGGTATTGGTTATCCAATTGAAGAGGCATTTTCAGGAGAAGAAAGATGTTATGATTTTACGCCAAGTGTAATTTCAAAAGATGCGCCTTTAAAACCAGATGGCAAACCGTGGCCTAAAACAGGAGGAGCACATAACTTCTTTACTTTTATGGAAGAAGAACTGAAACCTCAAATTGAAAATAATTATAAGATTGATAAAGGAAAGCAAACATTATTTGGGCATTCGTTAGGTGGCTTATTTGCTTTACATATATTATTTACAAACGTAAATGCCTTTCAAAATTATTTTATTAGTAGTCCATCAATCTGGTGGAATAACCAATCTGTGCTTGAAAAAGAAGCGAATCTTATAAATGAATTAAACAGTGCCAAGTTTCAAACGGGAGTGTTCCTTACAGTTGGGTCACTAGAACGGGAGCATATGGTTATAGGGGCAAATGAATTATCAGAGCGCCTTCTCCGAGTAGAACACGATCAGTTTCGATTTACGTTTTATGAAGCTGAAGGGGAGAATCACGCATCTGTTGTGCCGACTTCTTTAAGTAAAGGATTAAGATTTATTAGTTACGTATAAATTGAAATGAATATCTAAAAAAATGCAAACAAAAGGCTATGGGAAATTTTCCATAGCCTTTTGTTTGTGCAAGTAGAATTGTCCTTTTTGAACGTTTTGTTTCAACTTTTCGTCTAAAGAGACAAAAAGTTGTCACAATTCGGTCACAATTAGCATAAACATAAAATAGACGAAATGAACTTATTTCCAAAAAGGCTTGATTCATTCCATTCATGATTAGTAGAGCTGAAAAAGCATGGATTAAAAGTTCACTATATTCTCAAGGAGGTAGATCGTATGAAAACTATTCTTGCTATCGCTGGGCTTATTTGGGTTTTATCACATGGCATTCCAATTTATGAAGGAGAACAAATTCGCAGTGCTCTGAATAAAAATTTTAATGAATATCACGTTATTGATCGGCAAGATAATGTCGTGACAGTTCGTGTAAATGACTGTTTTCATACGGTAACCGTTGAAGGAACTTCAGTAGTGAATGATACAAAAGTATGTGATCAGCAATAATTATATATAGGAAGAAAAAAGCCTCAATTTACACGTGTGAAAATTGAGACTTTTATATTTGTGGATGAATAATAAGCGGGGATGGATAATCCCTGCTTATTATTGTTTTTTGAAAAAAAGGCAAGGGTATCATAATAATTGAGTCTGAGAAGCTAATAAGTTGTTAAGAATAAGCATAGAGCGGAAATATACTCATATGGGGTATCATACGTAGATAATTAATGCTATAATTGGTATACTCGTAAAAGCAATTGTTTTATTGGATGAAGAGAAACTTTAAGAAGGTGATAATTATGGATCATAAAGAGCATGAAGCAGTAACACATAGATCAGAAAAAGAAAAAGAACAGATTATAAATAGATTAAAGAGAATTGAAGGACAGGTCCGTGGTATTCAAAATATGATTGAAAATGATCGTTATTGCGTGGATATTTTAGTACAAATTTCAGCGATTAATGCAGCGATGAAAAAAGTAGGAATGGGTGTATTAAAAAACCATACAAGTCACTGTGTTTCAGGTGCTATTAAAGATGGCAATGGTGACGAAGCAATTGAAGAATTAATGACTGTATTTGAACGTTTTTCAAAAGCATAAAAACAAGCTAGTATGTAACTGGCTTGTTTTTTGTTTACCTTCATATAAGATTTCGGGGTATTGATGTGAAAAAGTGTATGTAAAATAAACTTTTAGAAAATAATTGAAAAATCATGATACAAAACCATTGATTACCTTAGGGGGGTATGGTAAGATGTAATTGTGATTAACAAACAATGAAGAAACAAGAGGAGGATTTTAAATGGAACAGTTAACATTAAAAGTTGAAGGTATGTCTTGTGGACATTGTGTAAATTCTATTGAAAGCAGTGTGAAAGAACTAAACGGTGTTGAACAAGTGAAGGTTCAATTAGCAGAAGGAACTGTTGAAGTTACTATCGACTCGTCTGCTGTAACACTAAAAGATATCGTTGCTGTAATTGAAGATCAAGGATACGATGTTCAATAATTATTTTTAGATATGGAAATAAATCGTACTTTATAGGAAGTACGATTTATTTTGTTAATAATTATACCTTATGAGGGTATATAGAGGTGAGAGACATGAATGAACAGAAAGAGGCTAATCTTCAAATATCAGGAATGACATGTGCGGCATGTGCAAATAGAATTGAAAAAGGTCTGAAAAAAGTAGAAGGTGTTCATGATGCAAATGTAAATTTTGCACTTGAAAAAACAAAAATAATGTATGATCCCCAAAAAACAAATCCGCAACAGTTTAAGGAAAAAGTTGAATCGTTAGGATATGGAATTGTAAGTGATAAAGCTGAGTTTACTGTTTCAGGGATGACATGCGCAGCATGTGCCAATAGAGTAGAAAAGCGTTTAAATAAGTTAGAAGGTGTGAACGGAGCGACAGTAAATTTCGCTTTGGAATCAGCTACAGTAGATTTTAACCCTGATGAAATTAATGTAAATGAAATGAAGAGTGCAATTACGAAATTAGGATATAAATTGGAAGTGAAATCAGATAAGCAAGATGGATCAACTGATCATCGCTTACAAGAAATTGAGCGACAAAAGAAGAAATTTATCATTTCATTTATTTTATCATTCCCGTTACTGTGGGCAATGGTAAGTCATTTCTCATTTACATCGTTTATTTATTTACCTGATATGCTTATGAACCCTTGGGTGCAGCTAGCTCTTGCAACTCCAGTTCAGTTTATCATTGGTGGGCAGTTTTATGTTGGAGCTTATAAAGCGTTACGAAATAAAAGTGCCAATATGGATGTTCTCGTGGCACTTGGAACGTCGGCAGCGTATTTTTACAGTGTGTATTTAAGTATTAGGTCGATTGGTTCTTCGGAACATATGACAGACTTGTATTTTGAAACGAGTGCAGTACTTATTACATTAATTATTTTAGGTAAATTATTTGAGGCGAAAGCAAAGGGACGCTCGTCAGAAGCAATTAAAAAATTAATGGGATTACAGGCGAAAACCGCTACTGTTGTACGAGATGGAACAGAAATTAAAATTTTAATCGAAGAAGTGATAGCTGGTGATATCGTTTATGTAAAACCTGGTGAAAAAATCCCGGTAGATGGAGAAATTGTAGAAGGAAAGTCAGCAATAGATGAATCGATGTTAACAGGTGAGAGTATTCCAGTTGATAAAACAATTGGGGATGTAGTAATCGGTTCTACAATAAATAAAAATGGATTTTTAAAAGTGAAAGCAACTAAGGTAGGAAGAGATACTGCATTAGCTCAAATTATTAAAGTAGTAGAAGAGGCGCAAGGTTCAAAAGCTCCTATTCAAAGGGTAGCTGATCAAATTTCAGGTATTTTCGTACCCGTTGTAGTTGTGATTGCTATTATCACATTTGCAGTGTGGATGCTATTTGTTACACCTGGTGATTTTGGCGGAGCACTTGAGAAAATGATAGCCGTACTTGTTATCGCTTGTCCATGTGCATTAGGTCTTGCGACACCTACATCTATTATGGCTGGATCAGGAAGATCAGCTGAGTATGGTATTTTATTTAAAGGTGGAGAGCATTTAGAAGCAACGCACAGATTAGATACAGTTATTCTAGATAAAACAGGTACTGTGACAAACGGGAAGCCTGTTTTAACAGATGTAATTGTAGCAGATGGATTCCATGAAGAAGAAATACTACGTTTAGTCGGTGCGGCAGAAAAAAATTCTGAACATCCACTTGCAGAAGCGATTGTAGAAGGAATTAAAGAAAAGAAAATTGATATCCCAAGTTCAGAAACGTTTGAAGCGATTCCAGGATTCGGTATCGAATCAGTTGTAGAAGGGAAACAATTATTAATTGGTACACGTCGATTAATGAAGAAATTCGATATTGATATTGAAGAAGTTTCTAAATCGATGGAAGAGCTAGAACGAGAAGGAAAAACAGCAATGCTTATTGCGATCAATAAAGAATATGCTGGTATAGTGGCCGTTGCAGATACTGTAAAAGATACTTCAAAAGCAGCTATCACAAGACTTAAGAAAATGGGTCTAGACGTTGTTATGATTACAGGAGATAACACACAAACTGCTCAGGCAATCGCTAAGCAAGTTGGTATTGATCACGTAATTGCAGAAGTATTACCAGAAGGAAAAGCAGAAGAAGTGAAAAAACTCCAAGCACAAGGTAAGAAAGTAGCAATGGTTGGAGATGGAATAAATGATGCTCCTGCTCTTGCTACGGCGGATATCGGTATGGCAATTGGAACAGGAACGGACGTAGCGATGGAAGCGGCAGATATTACGTTAATCCGTGGTGATTTAAATAGTATTGCTGATGCAATCTTTATGAGTAAGATGACGATAAGAAATATTAAGCAAAATTTATTCTGGGCACTAGCTTATAACGGATTAGGAATCCCGATTGCGGCGTTCGGCTTCTTAGCACCTTGGGTTGCAGGAGCGGCGATGGCATTTAGTTCTGTATCGGTCGTATTAAATGCATTACGATTGCAAAGAGTGAAATTGAAATAATAAAAATGTAAATCTATAGAATAATTGAATATGCTTTTAAACAAAAAAACAATACTTTGAAATAAGTATTGTTTTTTGTTTATATAGAAAGAAAAAAGATATAATAAAGCAGAAATATTGAATACTAGATGGTAGAAAAGTTAAATGATAGTTTAGTAAGGAGGTTCATATATGTTAAAAGATATGATCATTAGAACATTCCATAAAGAGGATTTAGAACAAGTATTACAGTTATTCTATGAAACAGTTCATACAATTAATGCAAAAGATTATAACGTGTTACAGCTACAGGCATGGGCACCAGATCGACTAGAGAGAGAAAGCTGGTTAAAGTCTTTAGAGAAGAATATTAGTTATGTAGCGGATCATAACGGTGTGATAGTGGGATTTGGGGATTATAATGATGATCATTACGTGGATCGCTTATTTACGCATAAAGATTATCAAGGAAAAGGGATAGCTTCCTACATACTACAGAAGTTAGAAAAAGAAGCAGTAAGCTTGGGTCATAGGGAGATATATACAGAGGCGAGTATTACAGCAAAACCTTTCTTTGAAAGTAACGGTTTTATTTGCATAAAGGAACAAAAGAAACAGCATAATGGTCAGATTTTTATTAATTATGTAATGAAAAAAATAGCCTTCTCATAAACGAGAAGGCTATTTTTCATTATTTTACAGCTTCTTTTAGTTCTTTACCAGCTTTGAAAGCAGGTACTTTAGAAGCTGCGATTTGCATTTCTTCACCAGTTTGTGGGTTACGGCCTGTACGAGCAGCTCTTTCGCGAACTTCGAATGTACCGAATCCGATAAGTTGTACTTTCTCACCAGCAGCTAAAGTGTTAGTGATTGATTCTACTACAGTTTGTAAAACTACAGTAGCTTCTTTTTGAGAAATCTCAGCATTTTGTGCTACGTTTTTAATTAATTCTGTTTTATTCATGTTTTTCACCTCATATGTAAATAATGCTATTTAAGTTGTTATTATAACGTATAAAACATTCGAGAACAAGTGTACGCACATATATTCGTAAAAAAAATGAAATTTGTAATATTTTTTAGAGCCACTGTATAGACAGTTCATTTAAGCGGATACAGATTTTTTCTTTAATTCGGCTTGCTCTTTATTGGAAGGGAGTTTCTTATTATATGATATGAAATAAGGTAAAGCCACAAATAACATACCTCCTACTAAGTTTCCGAAGAAAACAAAAATGAAGTTTGGAAAATATTCAATCCAAGTTAAATGACCGGCAAAAATTGCAGCTGGGATGACAAACATATTGGCTACAACGTGTTGAAATCCAATCGCAACAAAAGTCATAACTGGGAACCAAAGACCGATAATCTTCCCGATAAATTCTTTACTTCCCATACTGAGCCAAACAGCTAAACAAACGAGCCAATTACATCCGATTGCAGAAATGAAGGCTTGAAGTGGTGTATCTTGGAGTTTAGCTTGCGCAATAGAAACTGTTTTCGCTAAAAAAGCACCTTCTGTTAATCCAACGATATGACCGAAAAAATAAGCAACGAATACAGCACCTATGAAGTTGCTTAACGTAACAATAACTAAATTTTGAATGAAGTGAAATAAATCGATTTTTTTGTGAAGCCACGCCATTGAAACGGTCATCATATTGCCAGTTACTAACTCACCGCCTGCAAGAATAACGAGTATAAGACCGATAGGAAATACAGCAGCGCCTAGAAAACTAGTAAAGGATCCCCAAGACTTTGGCATTGTTCCAATAACATGAATATCGAGTAAATACCCTAATGCTATGAAAGCACCACCGAAAAAGCCGAGAATTAACATAGGAAGTAATGATAAATGAGCTTTTTTTCTTCCGGAATTAGCAGCAAGTTTCGTAATTTCTTCTGGTGTAAATACAGACATGAATAATCTCTCCTTAATAAAATGGTAGAATAAATAGAAGGAACATTTTTAAGAATCTATGTATTATAAAAATATGTTATGTCTTCTGTATAAAATTGTCAAAGTGAATGGGGATAGAATTGGATATAACTAACATTGTTCATATTGTCACATTAATGTAACAATAAGGCTTTAAAGTACTTCTAGAGGTGAGAACATGAATACGCATCATGTAAAAAAAGAACAAAAAAAATCAATCGTCAAGATATGTATAATCAGTTTCATAAGTATAGTAATGATTTCAATAAGTTTGTATTTCTATGCGACAGAAATAGAACGAAAACTAGTAACAGTTACGTGGAATGAAATAGAAGCTTCTACAATTCCTAAAGAGTTTAATAACAAAAAGATATTACAATTCTCAGATGTGCATTTAGGGCCAGAATTTACATTGAAACAACTAGAAAATTTGGTAGAGAAGATGAATACGTTACATCCAGATATAGTAGTTTTTACAGGGGATTTAATAGATAAGTTTGGATCGTATAAGGCAGAAAGAGAAGAAGCGCAAAGCATTTTGCAGAAAATACATGCGCCCTTAGGGAAATATGCAGTGTTTGGGAATCATGATAGGGGCGGGGGAGGTAGTTTATTTTATAAAAAGTATATGGAGGAAGCTGGTTTCTCTGTGTTAGTAAATGAAGTGCATAAAATTAATGCGGAAAATGGCAAATATATTACAATATCAGGTTTGGATGATTTTTTATTAGGGAAGCCGCAAATAGACGCGACTTTAAAACAAGTAAGGCAACAAGATTTTAATATGCTATTAGTACATGAGCCGGATGTTGTAGATAAAGTAGCTCGTTACCCAGTTGATTTTCAAATGTCAGGCCATAGTCACGGAGGACAAGTTCAAATTCCTTTTATAGGCCCATTAATTACTACAAAATTAGCTGAGAGCTATGTGGAAGGTATGTATGAATTAGAAGGGAAGAATAAGCCGTTACATTTATACGTAAATCGTGGTGTTGGGACAACTCGGATGCCTGTTAGATTTTGGAGTGTACCTGAACTTTCAGTATTTGTGTTAAAGCAAAATAGCAACTAGACTATTTTAGAGTAGTAACAGGACTTTCAGAGAAAGTTCTCTTTTTTATATTGGGTAAATACAGAATGTTATGTGATTTTTATTTAAAGTGTTAAAAAGGAAAGGGGAATTTCTATGGTAGAAACATGGCATAAAGAATTGGAAAGTTTATATAACGAAATGGTTTCGTGGCAAATTCCTTTTAAGTATTGTAAATAGTTATGTAGAGATGGAAAAGAATCTTTTCATCATGTAGAAGTGAAAAAGTAATTTATATAAATAAAAACAACAATAGGTTAAATAACCTATTGTTGTTTTTATTATTTTTGCAAGGGAATAGCATCAAAATATGTTCTATAGTTATTAGAGAATTCAAAGTTGTTTTTTGCATCCCAATTAATAGACCAAGACATTAGGCCGCGGAATGCAGGGTAGCCACTCTGATTTGAAAGTTTATACTTTCCTCCGAAAGGAATTCCTTTAATGATATAATCTAAAGCTTTTTTCATTTCAGTTGGAGAAATATATCCGCCACTTGGAGCGGCCGCTGGTGCTGCAGGAAGTCCAATCATGACTTGATCCGAACGAAGAGCTGGGAAAATGTTAGTTGCATTACCACCTACAGGAAAACCATGTAAGAGCATATCTACCATAGCGACTTCGTAGTCTGCAGTGCCTTGATTGTAGTTATTACCGTCCATTCCAATCCCGCTACCAGCGTTGTAGTGTTGAACGTGAATGTATGTTAGTTTGTCTTTTACTCCGTAAATAATCGGTAAATAAGCACCCCAGATGCTTCCGTATGCGCTATAACCACCTTGAACATAAGCTGTTTCAGGAGCCATGCTTAATAAAAAATCTGGACCGTAATGATCTGAGATTGTTCGAATAGCTGAGATAAGATTTACGATTTGAGGAGTAGTTGGGTTTTTAAAATTGGTGTCATTTCCGTTTAAGTAAATACCTGATTCAAGGTCAATATCTATTCCATCAAAACCGTATTTATCGATCAGAGATTGTAGGGAATTAATAAAACGTTGCTTAGCCGCATTGTCAGGAAGTAAAACGACCCCATTTTGTCCACCTATTGAAAGAACTATTTTCTTACCTTTACTTTTTAAATAAGAAATATCTGATTTAAACTCTGCATCTGTACCATACACAGGAGAAAATTCAACAGTGGAACGATCACCACCAGTTTCACCGAAAGATACATTGATTACATCCCATTTTGGTGAAACGTCCCTTAATTTAATAATACCAGTACCGTTATCGAAGTTATGCCAGTATCCAACGAGTAATTTTGATCCTAAATTGTTTGCAGCTTGTGCTTGGAAGGGAGCTAGCGGTAGCAGTAAGAAAATTACTAAAGTACAACAAATAAATTTGAACTTGTTTAACATATCAACACTCCTATACAAAAAGTTGTCTAGATGTATAATCTTGTTTATTTCATGATATCTGAAAATTTTAACTTTTGTAAGGTGACTATAATTTTCTCAACAATTGTGTATGGAAAATTATTAAACCTAATGTAATAATTTTTGGAGGAGGTCGAATTACAATTGTTAAATCCAGAATATTTTGATGTATTTTAAAGTATAGGACAAGATTTTTCGCATAATACTCTTACATAAAGTGAAACTTTAATTAGTGGGGGCTTTGTTCATCCCCCGCTGATTATCAGCCCTCACCAATCGGGCTTTTACGGGCAGTAGATTCCCACCTAACTTCTTTGCTTCCGCTGAATTTTGAGGTGGGGGTCTTAATGCCCGTTAATGCGGGGTAAATTTCAAAATTAAGTTTGGAAGGGGATGTACAAGAGTTGGATAAAAATCTTAAGAAAGACCTTAAAATACGCCACATTACAATGATCTCAATTGGTGGCGTAATAGGAGCAGGTTTGTTTGTTGGAAGTGGTGCAGTTGTGCATTCAGCAGGGCCAGGTTCTATCGTTTCATATGCATTAGCAGGACTTCTAGTTATTTTCGTTATGAGAATGCTAGGAGAAATGGCAGCTATTAACCCGACAAGTGGTTCATTTGCAACATATGCAAGGGAAGCAATTGGTCCATGGGCGGGTTATACAATTGGGTGGCTATATTGGTTTTTCTGGGTAATTGTAATTGCAATAGAAGCTACAGCAGGTGCTGGTATTATTCAATATTGGATTCCAGAAATCCCGCTCTGGTTATTAAGCTTAATATTAACGATTTTATTAACGTTGACGAATGTTTTCTCGGTGAAATCATTTGGAGAGTTTGAATATTGGTTTTCATTTATTAAAGTAATAAGTATTGTTTTGTTCCTTTGTCTTGGACTAGCTGTTATTTTAGGATTTGTACCAGGAACGGAAGCACCTGGCACTTCGAATTTAGTAGGGCAAGGAGGATTTATGCCAAATGGTATAAGTTCGGTGCTACTTGGAATTACCGTCGTTATATTTTCATTTATGGGATCTGAGATTGTTGCAGTAGCCGCTGGTGAATCTGCCGAACCTGTAAAAGCAGTAAAAACAGCAACAAATAGTGTAATTTGGCGTATTCTCGTATTTTTCATTGGATCAATCGCTGTAGTTGTTACACTCCTTCCGTGGAATTCAGCGAACATACTAAAAAGTCCGTTTGTAGCGGTACTGGAACATATAGGAATACCTGCGGCAGCGCAAATTATGAATTTTATCGTTTTAACAGCTGTACTTTCTTGTTTAAATTCGGGTTTATATACGAACTCAAGAATGCTTTTTTCGATGGCAGAAAGAGGAGATGCTCCAAAGGCATTTTTGAAATTGAATAGTAGTGGTGTTCCAGTTCGGGCGGTTTTATTTGGAACTTTCTTTGCTTACATTGGAGTTGTTTTTAGTTATATATCTCCAGATAAAGTATTTTTATTTTTAGTGAATGCATCTGGCGGGATTGCGTTACTCGTTTATCTCGTTATAGCGGTTTCTCATTTAAGGATTCGTAAAAAAATGGGGAAAGTCGAACAACAAAACTTGAAAGTGAGAATGTGGCTTTTTCCGTATGTAACGTATGTTACAATTGCTGCGATTATAGCAGTTTTAGTTGCCATGCTTGCAATTGAATCTTTACGTTCACAGGCGCTTTTAACGATGCTTGTTACTGTTCTTATAATAATTTCTTATTTTATTTTTAATAGAAATAAAAATAGTACAGTGTTGAATCCTAAAAGTAAGAATGAGGAATCTGTTCGATTCTAATTTCTTGTTTTAGAAGAGAGTTACACCCAATCATTGCTATAAAAGAATCATATATAATCATAGAAACAAGTAATTACTATTGTCATAGTGAATATAAACTTTTTTCTTGACTTTTTATACGAAGGCGAGCAAAATGGTAAAAAAGGAAGGGGGGATGACGATGGAAGAATACGTATTAGAGCTGTATAACTTGTTATATACGACAGAATGGCAAGATATTGTTTCGTTTCTAGGAATAATGTTTTGTATGAAAATTGTAATTGTATATATGGAAGAGCAAGGTATGTTCTATTCCTTCTCATCTCCGTTCGATGTGCAACGCGAGCCGTTGCCAAACTATGCCAAGGTAAATTACGAACAATTTCCTTTTGTGATTTTCTTTATGATTCGATTTATAACAGCAATTGTAAAGAAAAAGGAAAGTGACGATGAAGAGTACCACTCAACTTGTAATATAGCGACTGCTTTATAGGCTAAATACAAGGAGGAGATTTATATGTGGTTTCGATTTCTTATGATTGGTTTCTTTTCATTAACAGCAATTTCTTTAATGGGATATCAAGTGTCTGAAATTTATCAAGCATATAGCAATATGTTTTTTAACAAAAACTAATTACATTGCTATTTAAATAATAAAGCGATAAAATCCTTCTTAAGAAGTTTTATTAAGAAGGATTTTTTTCTTTGCTCTGTCTTACTGTGTCAAACTATTGTCACATTTACACTGTGAATAATATGTTAAAATAGTGAGGTTACGTATACATATTTGAAGGAAGAGGAGTGACCATTTTGGTGGATCAATCAACTAATCAGAAAAGCTATGCTCCTATTGTGATAACGCTTTCTGTAATTGTAAATGCGATTATTTTATTTTTGTTCTTTGGACCTGTTGGCTATGAAGGAGAAGTACATTTTGATGTAACAATTTTACCAATGTTAAATGCAATTTTTAATAGCTTTACGTTCGTATTCTTATTAGCAGCTTTATACTCTATTATTAAGAAGAATGTGAAAATGCACCGTGGTTTCATCCTAGCAGCATTTACAACGACGTTGCTATTTTGTGTTTCTTATTTATCGTATCATTACTTGGCGCCAGCAACACATTTTGGTGGAGAAGGATTCATTAAATATGTGTATTTCATCATTTTAATTACACATATTATCCTGGCAGCAATTATTGTACCACTTGCATTGTTTGCACTTGTATTTGGTTTTACAAATCAATTAACACGTCATCGTAAAATTGTACGTTGGACGATGCCAATTTGGTTATATGTAAGTTTATCTGGTGTTATTGTTTACTTAATGATCTCACCTTATTATCAATAAAAAATCTCAGCCTTTAGGCTGGGATTTTTTTGTTAGGCAAATATTTTTGTGAAATGAAAAAAATATGGTATACAAAAGTATAGTTGCTTTTCATATAGAAGGGATGGTAAAGGGATATGCAAAATTTTGTATTTCGTAATCCAACGAAACTTATTTTCGGTAAAGGTCAATTAGAACAGTTAAAAACTGAAATTCCACAGTTCGGTAAAAAAGTTCTTCTCGTATACGGGGGAGGCAGCATTAAAAGAAACGGTATTTATGATAATGTAATTTCTATTTTAAAAGATATAAATGCGGAAATATTTGAATTGACAGGTGTTGAACCGAATCCTCGTGTATCAACTGTAAAGAAAGGGATTCAAATTTGTAAAGATAATGGCGTCGAATTCATATTAGCGGTTGGCGGAGGAAGTGTAATCGACTGTACGAAAGCAATTGCTGCTGGTAGCAAATATGATGGAGATGTATGGGATATTGTAACGAAAAAAGCATTTGCTAGTGAGGCATTACCATTTGGTACGGTACTTACGCTTGCGGCAACAGGATCTGAAATGAATGCTGGTTCTGTAATTACAAATTGGGAAACGAATGAAAAATATGGCTGGGGTAGCCCAGTTACTTTCCCGCAGTTTTCGATTTTAGATCCAGTTCATACTGCGTCTGTGCCGAGGGATCAAACAATTTACGGTATGGTAGATATTATGTCACATGTATTAGAGCAATATTTCCATCATGGAACAAATACAGAATTACAAGATCGTTATTGTGAATCTGTTTTAAAAACAGTAATTGAAACTGCTCCTAAGCTTTTAAGTGATTTAGAAAATTATGAGCATAGAGAAACCATTTTATATTGCGGTACTATGGCGTTAAACGGTATTTTAGCGATGGGAGTAAAAGGAGATTGGGCGACTCATAATATTGAACATGCAGTTTCTGCGGTTCATGATATACCACACGGGGGTGGCCTTGCGATTTTATTCCCGAACTGGATGAAGCGTGTTGTAGATGAAAATGTAAGTCGTTTTAAACAGTTCGCTATTCGCGTATTCGATGTAGAAACAGATGAAAAGACTGATCGAGAAATTGCGTTAGAAGGAATTGAGGCGTTACGTCAATTTTGGACTTCAATTGAGGCACCAGTAACGTTAGCGGATTACGGTATTGGGGAAAATGAAATTGATTTAATGGCTGATAAAGCGATGGCTTATGGTGAATTTGGTAACTTTAAAAAATTAAATAAAGACGATGTTTTAAGTATATATAAAGCTTCTTTATAAGTGAATCGAAAAAAGAAACCCATTTGATATAACAATCAAATGGGTTTCTTTTTTGTTGTTTATAACTGTTTATAACTGTTTGTGACTGTTTATGGTTATTTGTGAATGTTTATGGTTGATTTTTGTGATCGTTTTCATTATACTGTAATCAAAGAAGAGGTGAATAAAATGTTAACTCCTGAACGTCATCAAATGATATTGCAACTTGTAAAAGAGCAGAAGGTTGTTAAATTACAGCAATTAGTGGAAAGAACAGAAAGCTCTGAATCAACAATTCGTCGTGATTTAGCGCAATTGGAAAAGCAAAGGTTATTAAAAAGAGTTCATGGTGGTGCTGCTGTTTTAACAGGAAAAGGACAAGAGCCAACGATGGTTGAAAAATCATCCAAAAACATTCAAATAAAACAACAAATTGCGAAGTATGCGGCTAGCATTGTTGAACAAGGTGATTGCATTTATTTAGATGCAGGAAGTACAACATTTGAAATGATTCCATTTTTAATAAATAAAGATGTTACTGTCGTTACGAATGGACTTATGCATATTGAAGCTTTAGTTGAAAATAATATTCGTGCGTATTTACTAGGCGGAATGATGAAAAGTAGGACGAAAGCTTTAATTGGTGCTATGGCACAGGAAAGCATGCAGAAGTACCGTTTTGATAAATGTTTCTTAGGAGCGAATGGTGTGCATGAACAGCTTGGTTTTACAACTCCAGATCCAGAAGAGGCACTTTTAAAACAAATGGCATTAACATTAGCAAACGAAGGATATTTCTTAATTGATGAAAGTAAGTTTTCAGAAGTTGCGTTTGCGAAAATTGCCAATGTTGAAGAAGCAAATATTATTACAAACCATTTAGAAATTGATTTAGAAAAATATAAAAGACAAACCAATGTAATTGAGGCTGATAAACAATGATCTATACAGTTACTTTAAACCCATCTATTGATTATGTAGTACAAGTTAATTCCTTCGATTTAGGAGCAGTAAATCGAGCAGAGAAAGATATGAAATTTCCTGGAGGGAAAGGCATTAACGTTTCTCGTGTTCTTCATCGTTTAGGTGTTGAAAATGTAGCGCTTGGATTTACTGGTGGATTTACCGGTCGATTTATTAAAGATGTATTACAGGCGGAAGGTGTAACAACAAACTTCGTCCAAGTAGACGGTGATTCCCGAATTAATGTGAAAATAAAAGGGCAAGAAGAGACAGAATTAAATGGGCAAGGTCCTAATGTGACAAATGAACAATTTGAACAATTAATGAAACAAATTGAAAGTATGAGGCAGGGAGATTGTGTTGTACTAGCTGGAAGTGTACCGGCGTCTATCTCAACTACTTTTTATGAATCAATCGCAGCGCTCGGAGCTGAGAAAGGTATTCGCGTAGTAGTTGATGCAAGTGGAAGTGCGCTGCAGCATGTAATTAAAAATAAACCATTTTTAATAAAGCCTAATCATCAGGAACTTGGTGAGTTATTCGGAGTAGAGATTTCAACAGTAGAAGATGTTTTACCGTTTGGAAGAAAATTAGTTGAACAAGGTGTAGAGCATGTTATCGTATCAATGGCTGGAGATGGGGCTTTATTATTTACGGCAGAAGGTATATATGAAGCAACTGTTCCAAAAGGTGTTGTAATTAATTCGGTTGGGGCCGGAGATTCTCTCGTTGCAGGATTTGTAGGTAAATATGAACAGACAAAAGATATTGAAAAGGCATTTCAATATGGCGTTGCAACAGGGAGTGCAACAGCATTTTCAGCTGATTTATGTGAAAAAGAAAAAGTAGAAGAATTATTGTCGCAAGTAATTGTAACTAAGCGATAGGGGGAAGTAATATATGAAAATTACAGAACTATTAAAAAGGGATACAGTTATTATGAATTTGACAGCTTCAAATAAAGAAGCTGTCATAGATGAATTAGTTGAGAAATTAGACGGAGCAAATCGTTTAAATAGTAAAGCTGAATTTAAAGAAGCTATTTTAAAGCGAGAGTCACAAAGTACAACTGGTATAGGGGAAGGGATTGCAATACCTCATGCGAAAACAAAAGCTGTTAAGCAACCAGCGATTTGTTTTGGTAGAAGTGTAAGCGGTATCAACTATGAATCGCTTGATGGGCAGCCTGCACATTTATTCTTTATGATTGCTGCGAGCGAAGGGGCGAATAATACTCATTTAGAAACGTTATCGCGCCTATCTACATTATTAATGGATGAAGGATTTCGTAAGCAATTGTTAGAAGCGAAGGATGAAGAGGAACTTCTTCGTTTATTTGATGAAAAAGAGAATGAAAAAGAAGAAGAAGACATTGAAGTTGCAAAACCAGAAGGAAATGAACCATACGTACTAGCAGTTACGGCTTGCCCAACTGGAATCGCTCACACCTATATGGCAGCGGATAGCTTGAAAGGAAAAGCAGCAGAGCTAGGAATAGCGATTAAAGTTGAAACGAATGGATCAACAGGTATAAAAAACGCTTTAACGAAAGAGGACATTGAACGAGCAACAGCTATTATCGTTGCCGCAGATAAACAAGTAGAAATGAACCGTTTTGCTGGGAAGCATGTTATTCAAGTGCCAGTCGCTGATGGGATTAGAAAAACGGAAACACTTCTTAATCGAGCTGTAAAACAAGACGCGCCAATCTTTAATGGAATAAAGGAAGATGGGAAGACAGAAAGTACAGAGAAAGAAAAAGGGTTAGGAATTTATAAGCACTTAATGAACGGTGTAAGTAATATGCTTCCATTCGTTGTGGGTGGAGGAATTTTAATTGCACTAGCATTTTGGATTGGTGGTATAAAAGCAGAAGGACCATTGGCTGAATTGTTAATGTCTATTGGTGGAGGCAAAACAGGTGCGTTTTTATTCCTCGTACCAATTTTAGCTGGATTTATTGCGAGTTCTATTGCTGATCGTCCAGGATTTATGCCTGGTGTTGTCGGTGGATTTTTAGCAGCACATGCGAATGCTGGATTTTTAGGGGGATTAATTGCTGGTTTCTTAGCTGGGTATGTTGTTTTAGGATTGAAAAGATTATTTTCAGGATTACCAGCACAGTTAGAAGGAATTAAACCTGTATTGTTATATCCGGTCTTTGGATTGTTGATTACAGGAGTTGTTATGCAAAAAGTAGTAATTCCGCCTGTAGTAGCATTGAATGAAATGTTAACAGGATGGTTAAATGGTTTGAACGGTACAAATGCTATATTACTAGGTCTTATATTAGGTGGTATGATGGCAATTGATATGGGTGGTCCAATTAATAAAGCTGCATTTACATTTGGTATTGCTGCAATAGAAGCGCAGAACTTTGGCGTACACTCTGCTGTTATGGCCGGTGGTATGGTACCACCATTAGCGATTGCATTCGCAACTACTTTCTTTAAATCAAAATTTACTGAAGCAGAGCGTAAATCTGGTTTAACAAATTATATTATGGGAGCATCGTTTATTACAGAAGGTGCGATTCCATTTGCAGCTGCAGATCCGATTCGAGTAATAGTAAGTTGTGTTGTAGGTTCAAGTATTGCAGGTGCATTATCTATGTTATTCCAAATTACATTACCAGCACCGCATGGTGGATTGTTTGTTATCGCATTAGTAAATAAACCGGTGCTATATATTTTCTCGATATTCATAGGGACAGTTATTTCAGCTCTTATGATGGGGATTTGGAAAAAGAAAGTTAAATAACACATGAAAAAGGAGTAGCTTTTATTAGCTGCTCTTTTTTATTACAAAAAAGGAGATTAATAATTGGAGAATGATGAATTTTGGTAAAAGATGTAATGAAATATGGTTTTTTTGTAACAAAAAAGTAATACTGTAATTTTTTTTGGAAAAAAATTCTGGGCTAGTATGTGGAAAATATATGAAAACTATTGGGAATTCTATTAGAAATGGAATTCATTAATATGGAAATTTATGTTACAACTCATTAATCGTGTATTACGAATGGTTTGTAATTGTGTGATTTCTAAAAATCCTAAAAATCTGTTGCTATAATGAAAATACGAAAACAAAGCAAATGGAGGCTATTCATGAAAAAATTATTAGGTATAGCAACGGCGGCAGTTTTTGGTCTTGGGATTTTTGCAGTTTCTGCGAAAGCAGAAACGATTGTAACAACAGACGTATTAAATGTTAGAGAAAACCCAACTGTAGAGTCAAAGCTTGTAGGTAAAATGTTAAGTGGAAATAAATTAGATGTTATAAATACAGAAAACGGATGGGCAAAAATTAAATTAAATGGTAAAGAAGCGTTTGTAAGTGCTGAATTTACAAAAAGTACATATTATGTAACGCCGGGCGTGTTAAATGTTCGTGCTGGAGCGAATACTGACTCTGAAATTCTTGGTAAACTGAATAAAGATGATGTAATTGAAACGACAAATCAAGTTCAAAATGAATGGTTACAATTTGACTATAATGGAAAAACGGGATATGTTCACATGCCATTTTTAACAGGGACGGCACCTGTAATTGAAAAGAAAGAAGTTGTAACGCAAGAAGAGGCGCCAGTAAGAGTAAATACGCCAGTTAAAAATAATAAAGTAGTTAAGAGCAAAGAGTCTGTTAAAAATGTAGAATCAAGTAAACCTGTGGCAAAACAGCAGTCAACTACGAAACAAGTTACGAAATCTACTGAAACAAGTGCACCTGCTGGTGGACGTGAGATAACAGTAGAAGCGACAGCGTATACAGCGCATCCAAGTGAGAATGGTACGTATGGTGGTCGTGTATTAACTGCAATGGGGCATGATTTAACAGCAAATCCGAATATGAAAGTAATTGCTGTTGATCCTAAAGTAATTCCGCTTGGATCAAAAGTATGGGTAGAAGGATATGGAGAAGCGATTGCTGGAGATACTGGTGGTGCGATTAAAGGAAATCGTATTGATGTATTAGTCGGTTCAGATGGTAGTGCCGATAGCTGGGGGCGCAAATCTGTAAAAGTGAAAGTAATCAAATAGTGTATATGTATTAATATAAAAGGCGGTTGCTTGAAAGTATGTAGGCAACCGCTTTTTATGGATTATTGAAAAGGATAAATAGTTTTACCTGTAATAATTTTATATGCACTGCAAAATTGATTTTGTATATACTCTGTATTTTTATTTTCTGGATGTAATGTTGTTTCTTGGAGAGTAGAATGAAAAGAACGTAGCAAACAATTTAAGGCGAAATATAATTCTTCTTGTGAACAATTTTGTTCTTTTGTAGCAGTAGCTAAAATAAGGTCTTTTGTTAAAGATGAAAAATTGATGGTGGATTGTTTCATAGTCAACTCATCCTCTCGAAGGTATTTTTAATCATGTATATGCGGAATTGGACAAACTATGTTCTTTTTTATTTGTAATTTCATGTACCGGAATGAAAGAACTTGCAATCATGCCGTTAAAATTGGTAAGATTGGATATAATCAATAGATGGAGTACATTACATAAAGAGAGTTGAATGATATGGGAGAAGTGCAACGTGAAAAAGTTGCTGTCATCATTGGACCAACTGCTGTTGGAAAGACGAAGTTAAGTATTGATCTTGCCAAAGCGTTGAATGGTGAAATTATAAGTGGAGATTCCATGCAGATTTATCGTACGATGGATATTGGAACTGCAAAGGTGACAAAAGAAGAGATGGATGGAATTCCGCATTATATGGTCGATATAAAAAATCCGGAAGAATCATTTTCTGTTGCCGAATTTCAAGAACGTGTTCGTAAGCATATTCGAGAGATTACAGAGCGTGGTAAATTGCCAATTATCGTTGGTGGAACTGGTCTGTATATACAATCTGTTTTATTCGATTATCAGTTTACGGATGATGCTGGCGATACTATATACCGAGAACAAATGGAAAAGTTAGCATTAGAACGTGGCGTGGAATATGTACATAAGAAATTACAAGAAGTAGACCCAGAAAGTGCTGAGCGTATTCATGCAAATAATGTACGTCGTGTCATTAGAGCGTTAGAAATTTTCCACACGACGGGTGAAAAAATGAGTGATCAACTTGAAAAACAAGAAAACGAGTTATTATACGATGTTTCCTTGATTGGCTTGACAATGGATCGAGAAATGCTATACGATCGCATTAACTTACGAGTTGATATAATGATGGACCAAGGGTTATTAGAAGAAGTAGAAGGATTGTATAATAGAGGGATACGAGATTGTCAATCTATTCAAGCGATTGGGTATAAAGAGATATATGATTATTTTGAGGATCGTGTCTCTCTAGAAGAAGCGGTATCACAATTAAAGACGAATTCACGTCGTTATGCAAAGCGTCAATTAACGTGGTTCCGTAATAAGATGGATGTCACGTGGTTTGATGTTACAGGCGGTGAAAAAACGTCAGAAATTTTACGATACATAGAAGGAAAGTTACAACTAAAGTCGAATAATAGTAAGTAGAGAAAAAGAGGAGGATTCGACATGAAGCAATCAATCAATATTCAAGATCAGTTTTTAAATCAACTCCGTAAAGAAAATACGTTTGTTACGCTGTACTTATTAAATGGTTTCCAGCTTCGTGGATTAATTAAAGGATTTGACAATTTTACAGTCCTACTGGAAACAGAAGGTAAGCAACAGCTTATTTATAAACATGCAATTTCTACATTTGTACCACAAAAAAATGTTTCAATTGAATTAGAGTAGTAATGAATTATTGTACATAACAAAAAAAGAGCGAATTTCTCGCTCTTTTTTTATTTGCCATAAACGATACATAGTGAAATTTAAGCGATTCTAAATACAGTAAGGCGAATGTTAGTGTTTCCTGTTTCAGGAATTGTAATTTCGCTAAGGGTAGGTTTGACGGAAATGTTTGCGCCGGCAGCTAATGTTTCGATCGTAGTGAATGAAAGTGAGTCGCCTATTAGATTTGAAGAGAAGTTGTCAGTTGCGACTGCTCCATTTATTGAAATTCCTACTCCAAGTGGAGCGCATCCTGGTGCAGTTGTAGAGATGGATACGCTAATGACATAAATACCAGCGTTGATAACAGTAACTGTATCTGTGCCATTGAAGATAATGTTGTTTACGTTAATTGCAGTATTAAAAATGAAGTTGTTAAATTGGAGTACTGTTTGTTGAATGTTGTTTGTAACAACAATTGTTGCTACAGGGAAGCTAGGTCCAGTAGGCCCGGTTGGTCCAGTAGGTCCACCAGAAGGTCCAGTAGGTCCAGTAGCTCCTATACCAGTGGCGCCAGTAGCACCTGTTGGTCCTTGAACGCCTTGAGGTCCAGTAGCACCCGTGTTACCTTGAGCCCCTTGAGGACCAGTGGCACCAGTAGCGCCCGTGTTACCTTGAACGCCTTGAGGTCCAGTAGCACCCGTGTTACCTTGAACACCCTGAGGCCCAGTAGCACCCGTGTTACCTTGAGCCCCTTGAGGACCAGTGGCACCAGTAGCACCCGTGTTACCTTGAACACCTTGAGGTCCAGTAGCACCTGTGTTGCCTTGAACACCCTGAGGTCCAGTGGCACCCGTGTTACCTTGAGGCCCCTGAGGTCCGGTAGGTCCAGTAGCACCCGTGTTACCTTGAGCACCTTGAGGTCCAGTAGCACCAGTAGCACCAGTAGCACCCGTGTTGCCTTGAGCACCTTGAGGTCCAGTGGCACCCGTAGCACCTGTGTTACCTTGAGCACCTTGAGGCCCAGTAGCACCTGTGTTACCTTGAACACCTTGAGGTCCGGTAGCGCCCGTGTTGCCTTGAGCACCTTGAGGTCCAGTAGCGCCGGTAGCGCCAGTAGCACCCGTGTTACCTTGAACACCTTGAGGTCCAGTGGCACCGGTAGCACCTGTGTTACCTTGAACACCTTGAGGTCCGGTAGCGCCCGTGTTGCCTTGAGCACCTTGAGGTCCAGTAGCACCAGTAGCACCCGTGTTACCTTGAGTACCTTGAGGTCCAGTAGCACCAGTAGCACCTGTGTTACCTTGAGGTCCCTGAGGTCCAGTAGCGCCGGTAGCACCAGTAGCACCAGTAGCACCCGTGTTACCTTGAACACCTTGAGGTCCAGTGGCACCGGTAGCACCAGTAGCACCTGTGTTACCTTGAACACCTTGAGGTCCAGTGGCACCGGTAGCACCAGTAGCACCTGTGTTACCTTGAACACCTTGAGGTCCAGTAGCGCCGGTAGCGCCCGTGTTACCTTGAACACCTTGAGGTCCAGTAGCGCCAGTAGCACCCGTGTTACCTTGAACACCTTGAGGCCCAGTAGCACCGGTAGCACCAGTAGCACCTGTGTTACCTTGAACACCTTGAGGCCCAGTAGCACCGGTAGCACCAGTAGCACCTGTGTTACCTTGAACACCTTGAGGCCCAGTGGCACCGGTAGCACCAGTAGCACCTGTGTTACCTTGAACACCTTGAGGTCCAGTAGCGCCGGTAGCGCCAGTAGCACCTGTGTTACCTTGAACACCTTGAGGTCCAGTAGCGCCGGTAGCGCCAGTAGCACCCGTGTTACCTTGAACACCTTGAGGTCCAGTAGCGCCGGTAGCGCCAGTAGCACCCGTGTTACCTTGAACACCTTGAGGTCCAGTAGCGCCGGTAGCGCCCGTGTTACCTTGAACACCTTGAGGTCCAGTAGCGCCGGTAGCACCCGTAGCACCTGTGTTACCTTGAACACCTTGAGGTCCAGTGGCACCGGTAGCACCAGTAGCACCTGTGTTACCTTGAACACCTTGAGGTCCAGTAGCGCCGGTAGCGCCAGTAGCACCTGTGTTACCTTGAACACCTTGAGGTCCAGTAGCGCCGGTAGCGCCAGTAGCACCCGTGTTACCTTGAACACCTTGAGGTCCAGTAGCGCCGGTAGCGCCCGTGTTACCTTGAACACCTTGAGGTCCAGTAGCGCCGGTAGCACCCGTAGCACCTGTGTTACCTTGAACACCTTGAGGCCCAGTAGCACCGGTAGCACCAGTAGCACCTGTGTTACCTTGAACACCTTGAGGCCCAGTAGCACCAGTAGCGCCTGTGTTACCTTGAGGCCCAGTAGCACCGGTAGCACCTGTGTTACCTTGAGGCCCAGTAGCACCAGTAGCGCCTGTGTTACCTTGAGGCCCAGTAGCGCCAGTAGCGCCTGTGTTACCTTGAGGCCCAGTAGCACCGGTAGCACCAGTAGCGCCTGTGTTACCTTGAGGCCCAGTAGCACCAGTAGCGCCTGTGTTACCTTGAGGCCCAGTAGCGCCAGTAGCGCCTGTGTTACCTTGAGGCCCAGTAGCACCGGTAGCACCAGTAGCGCCTGTGTTACCTTGAGGCCCAGTAGCACCAGTAGCGCCCGTGTTACCTCGAGGTCCAGTAGGCCCGGTAGGACCTCTGCCGAACGAAGCCGAATTAACTAGAGTAGTTTGTAACTCTGCAATTAATTTAAGGAGTTCTTGGAGTGTACAATGATCGATTCGGAATAACTTTGTGATGTAAAGTAAATAATTAATTAAAATTTGGAGTTCAACAAATACAGCACTTGCTATGAAGGTTGGGTTTCTTAATATAGTTATTAAGTTTTTTATAATAGCTAATCCTTGCGCTTTCAGGGAGGAAGTAGCGTCTAGCGAACAAATAAATTTACTTAGTAGGTTCAATGTATCAATTAAATCTTCAATGTTTTGGGGAGATGGATTTGCGAAAAGTTTTGGGATTATTTTTGTTAAGTCGATAATGATTGCGCGAAATGTTCTAAGTTGTGCCTTAGTAATTGGGATTGATGGGGTATTTGGAATTCGCCCAGCGCTACTTGGAAAGCATGGTTTGGAGAATTTGTTTTGACTGTCGTCATAACGAGACATTAAATCTCTCCTTTCTAATGAGAATGTGAATGAAACTCATCATAGTAGATGCAAAAATTAGTTAAATGGTCATAGTAAAATCGTTTGTTTGAAGAAAAATAGAAAAAACGCCTTATCATAAGGCGTTTTTTCTATTTTCTGCGTATTGATAATAGCGTTTTAGTGAAATTTTCGATTTGAACCCAGCTAGTTTTATAATTTCTGACTCTGGAGTTTCTTTTTTTATTAAGTTTAAAATATAGGTGTTACGAAAGTGTTGTCCTGATATTCCTTTGCGTAAATTAGCTCTAGATACTTCAAGGCGAATCATTTTTTGGATAGCGATTTCTGTTAATCCTTTTGGTGCATCATTTTCGTATACCCATCTGTATGTTCCGCGATTAAAATCGAATGCGACAAATAATGGATCATTACTATGGTATTTTGGACGAACGGGTTCAGGGATGCTTTTGTAATAAGTATATACTTGTTTTTTGTCTTCGCTGGTTAATGTAATTGTTCTTTCTACCCCTGCGGTTGCTGGGATAGATAATGTGTTAGTTTCAAAGTGGACGTGATTCATAGTTAATGCTGTAAGTTCCTGTAAGGATAATCCATAGTCGATTAATAAGTTTAAAATAACGATATTGCGATCTATCAATAAAGGGCGCACAGGAAGTTGTTTTTCTGAAAGTCCTTCTAATGAAGTGACTATATGTTTTAATCTTTTTTCTTCATCAGATGAAATGAAATCTTCATTGCGAAGTGTGCGATCTGGTTGAATAGAAATTTCCATGTTCTTTAATGGGTTAGGGATGTTTAGAAAGTGATGCATTCTATTTAATACAATAAATACACGGTGCATCGTTTTCTCTGAGTAATGTCGATTCTTTTTTAAGTCAGAAAAGTAATCTTCGTAGTCTTTTGTACAAAGTGTAGCCCATATATTACTGGAAGGGAGCTTTTTGTTTTTTTCTAACCAATGTCCGAAATCTTCAATGTCATAAACATAACGTTTAATGGTTGAAGGTTTTCGGCCTTTATTCAATAAAAAAATAGAAAAGGCTTGTATTGTATCATGGAATTCCGTTGTCTCCATAGTCCCACCACCTTCATTATTTCTTATATTATAGCAAACTTTTCTGAAAATAGTCATTTGCAAGGGAGGCAGGAATAATAATATTTGGTGAGTGGATAAAATGAGGTGATTGTATGGAACAATCGATGCGAAAGAAAAATAATAATCAAATTAATATTGTGTTAAATCATCGAAAGAAAATTTCTTTACCAGCCGCAGAAAATAAAACAGTAATTTCAAATGAAACTACTACGAAACATGAGATGCTGCAAAGAATTGAAGAAGAAATGGGAAAGCTTATTGGGATGGATGATATAAAAAAGATAATAAAAGAAATATATGCTTGGATTTATGTAAATAAAAAAAGACAAGAAATAGGGTTAAAGTCTGAGAAGCAAGTACTCCATATGTTGTTTAAAGGGAATCCAGGTACAGGGAAGACAACTGTGGCTAGAATGATAGGGAAATTGTTGTTTGAGATGAATATTCTATCAAAAGGGCACTTAGTTGAAGCTGAACGTGCGGATCTTGTAGGAGAGTACATCGGTCATACAGCTCAAAAAACAAGAGATTTAATAAAAAAAGCAATGGGAGGTATTTTGTTTATTGATGAGGCGTATTCATTAGCCCGAGGGGGAGAAAAAGATTTTGGGAAAGAAGCAATTGATACGCTCGTAAAACATATGGAAGATAAACAACACGGTTTTGTATTGATTTTAGCTGGATATTCAAGAGAGATGAATCACTTTCTTTCATTGAATCCAGGACTACAATCCCGTTTTCCATTTATAATTGAATTTGCGGATTACTCAGTAAATCAACTGTTAGAAATTGGGAAGAGGATGTATGAAGAACGTGAATACCAGTTATCGAAAGAGGCTGAATGGAAATTTAGAGATCATTTACATGCCGTAAAGTACTCATCGCAAATTACATCGTTTAGTAATGGAAGATATGTACGGAATATTGTTGAAAAATCGATTCGTACACAGGCTATGCGGTTGTTGCAAGAGGATACGTATGATAAATATGATTTAATTGGGATATCAAGTTGTGATTTGATGCTTGAAGAGGAGACGCACAGTACGTAAACTGTGCGTCTGTTTTTTGTATAAGTGCTTTTACTCTTTTTTTGCTTTTTCTTGATAAGATTTATGGAAGTTTTCCATTTTAGCGCTTTTTTCGTGTGCAGAATTAGGATCGTGTCCAATTTGACCTACTGAGCTTTTTTGAGCACCTTTATTCACATGGTTTGTCATTTGTATTCACCTCGCTTTGAGAATTAGTATAAACATTATGTAGGGAAAAACTCATTAGAAAAGAAAAACCCCTTTACCATATGTAAAGAGGTTAGATTGCTATTTGTGCATTGAACGTTCGTTTGTGTCGATGCGCCTATGCGGTAAGTGCCATTTGTAATGAATAGAAACCATGCGGAAGCAAACAATTAAAATGAATAAGGTGTATAGAGCCCAATCGCTAACAATAATTTGAGCGCCAATTAAGAAACCTGCTAAAATCGTCCAAAAAGCATATACATCAGCTCGAAGAACGAGAGGTTTTCTGCGGGCTAAAAGATCGCGGATGATACCACCGCCAATACCAGTTAAAACAGCTGCTACGATTGTAGCGCTAATTGGTAAATTTAATTTTTGAGCATATAATGCTCCTTGTACGGCGAATGCTGATAAGCCGATAGCATCAGTGATATTTTCCCACTTTTTCCAATGTCTAATTAATTTATTAGGAAAAAGAAAAATAATCGTCATTGATAGTAGTGCGATTTGGAATAACATGTCTTGTTGCCAAAACGCGACAATCGGATAACCGATTAATAAATTACGAAGGGCACCTCCCCCAAATGCGGTTGCCATTCCTAAAATATACACCCCGAAAATATCATAATCCTCTTCCATTGCAACAATGGCTCCGCTTAGTGCGAAAGCGATTGTGCCTATGATGCTAAAAATCTCCCACGCCATGAATTTTCTCCCCCGCTAACTAGATGAAATGTGCTTCCTCTGCTATTATATTAGAAGGTTTAAATTTCGAAAAGGATGAGTGAACATATTTGATGGAAGAAAAAGAAAAAGTCATATTAGTAGGCTGTCAATTGCCACAAGATGATGATGAAAAGTTTATGCATTCCATGAAAGAGCTTGCATCGCTAGCGAAGACTGCACGAGCAGAATTGTTAGTGTCTACAACGCAAAAACGACCGAAGTTTCATCCGGCGACTTATATAGGTAAAGGTAAATTAGAAGAGCTTACAATGTTAACGGAAGAATTAGAACCGGATGTTATCGTATTTAATAACGAATTAACGCCGAGTCAAATTCGGAATTTATCCTCAGTATTAGATGCGAGGGTAATTGATCGAACGCAACTAATATTAGATATTTTTGCGCAACGTGCGAAGTCGAGGGAAGGTAAGCTTCAAGTAGAATTAGCTCAGTTGCAATATACAATGCCACGTCTTATGGGGCAAGGATTGTCTTTATCACGTCTTGGTGGTGGTATTGGAACGAGAGGGCCGGGTGAGACGAAACTTGAGACGGATCGTCGTCATATTCGATCACGCGTTGATGAAATAAAGAAACAACTTGCAGTTGTTGTGGAGCATCGAAAAAGATATCGTGAGAGAAGAAAAGATAATAAAGTATTTCAAGTTTCATTAATAGGGTATACGAATGCGGGAAAATCTACACTGTTTAATAGATTGACGGAAGTAGATACGTTTGAAGAAAACTTGTTGTTTGCAACGCTAGACCCGATGACAAGGAAGATGCCGTTACCTTCAGGTTATACAGTATTACTAACTGATACGGTGGGCTTTATACAAGATTTACCTACGTCATTAATTGCTGCTTTTCGTTCGACATTAGAAGAAGCTGGTGAAGCGGATGTTATTTTACATGTAGTTGATTCAGCGGATCCTAATTATGTAGGGCATGAGAAAACAGTAAAACAATTATTGTCAGAACTTGAAATTAATCATATTCCTATTATTACGTTATATAATAAAAAAGATGAATTACATCAAAACTTTATTCCGTTTCCGAAAAGTGACTTCTTAATGACTAGTGCCTTTGAACAAAGTGATTTATTGCATATAAAAGAAGCGATAGAAACGAAAATGAAGGAAGAAATGAATCGTTATCAAGTGGAAATTCCACCGAGTGAAGGTAAGTTGTTAACGCTATTAAAGACGGAGACGCTATTAACAAAGATGGAGTTTCTGGAAGATAAATTTGTATATAATTGCGTGGGGTATATTTTTGCTCATTCATCGCTTAATGTGCAATTAAAGAGATTTTTAGTGGAAGAAGGAGAAAATAAAAATGTTTGATCGTTTGAAAAATGGAGAAAAAATTGCTCCAATCGTAAAAGAAGTAGAGAGCCAGATTACAGAAGTACATAAACGCGCGGATGAAGTAATTGAAAGCAATCAGTTTCGAGTGTTAGAAAGTTTCCGTAAACATAAAATTAGTGACTCGCATTTTATTCCGACGACAGGTTACGGTTATGATGATATTGGCCGTGATACGTTAGAAAAAGTGTATGCGGATGTATTTGGAGCGGAAGCTGGTCTTGTTCGTCCGCAAATTATTTCAGGTACTCATGCTATTTCTACAGCGTTATTCGGTGTTTTACGTCCGGGAGATGAGTTATTGTACATCACTGGCAAACCGTATGATACATTAGAAGAAATCGTTGGTGTACGCGGAAAAGGTGTAGGTTCATTTAAAGAATATAATATTGGTTATAATGCAGTTCCGCTTACTGAAGAGGGGCTTGTTGATTTTGGAGCTGTTGCGACTGCAATTCATAGTAATACGAAGATGATTGGGATTCAGCGCTCAAAAGGTTATGCTACTCGTCCATCGTTTACTATTTCTCAAATTAAAGAGATGATAGCATTCGTTAAAGAAATTAAACCTGATGTTGTTGTGTTTGTAGATAACTGTTATGGTGAGTTTATTGAAGAGCAAGAGCCATGTCATGTAGGTGCAGATTTAATGGCAGGTTCGCTTATTAAAAACCCTGGTGGTGGAATTGTTAAAACTGGTGGTTACATTGTTGGTAAAGAACAGTATGTTGAAGCGTGTGCATATCGTTTAACATCTCCGGGGATCGGTGCGGAAGCAGGGGCATCTTTATACAGTCTGCAAGAAATGTATCAAGGTTTCTTCTTAGCGCCGCATGTAGCGGGACAAGCGCTAAAAGGTGCGATTTTTACAGCTGCATTTTTAGAGAAGTTAGGAATGAATACATCACCAGCATGGAATGCACCAAGAACAGATTTAATTCAGTCTGTTCAATTTGATGATAAAGATCGTATGATTGCATTCTGCCAAGCGATTCAATATGCATCTCCAATTAATTCTCACTTCACTCCATATGCCAACTATATGCCGGGTTATGAAGATGATGTAATTATGGCTGCGGGAACGTTTATTCAAGGTGCAAGTATTGAATTGTCAGCTGATGGTCCAATTCGTCCGCCTTATGTTGCTTACGTGCAAGGTGGGTTAACTTATTCACATGTGAAGATTGCAATTTGTTCTGCAATTGATGCGTTAATTGAAAAAGAATTATTAACAATTTCTTAAGGGGAAGCTGTCGATTTCGACAGCTTTTTTCGTGTGAAAGTAATGATTAATCTCATTAGAAAAAAGAATGAAAAAATTTATAAAAAAATCATGTAAGAAAAGCTAACATCTATTGACACTAAACATAACATGGTATAAAATGAGAAGCAGTTAAGGCGAAGGAGGAACTGAAACAATGAAAGAAGATAGACGTTCTGCCCCGCTGTTTCCTATTGGTATTGTTATGGATTTAACACAATTATCTGCACGTCAAATTCGCTACTATGAAGAGCATAATCTTGTTTCTCCAACCCGTACAAAGGGGAATCGTAGATTGTTTTCATTTAACGATGTAGATAAGTTGTTAGAGATTAAAGATTTATTAGATCAAGGCTTGAATATGGCCGGTATTAAACAAGTGTTACTAATGAAAGTAAATCAAACAGAAACAGTGAAAGTAAAAGAAGAAACGAAAGAAATTTCAAAAACTGAGCTTCGCAAAATACTTCGAGATGAACTACAACATACAGGTAGATTTAATCGGACTTCATTGCGACAAGGTGACATTTCAAGGTTTTTTCACTAAAGATAACTGATTCTGAAGGTGTTTAGAGGGACTAAGGAGGAAATTATAATGGCTAGGTACACAAGAGAAGATATTTTCCGTTTGGCGAAAGAAGAGAATGTAAAGTATATCCGCTTACAATTTACGGACCTTTTAGGAGTAATTAAAAACGTAGAAATTCCAGTGAGCCAATTAACAAAAGCTCTTGATAACAAAATGATGTTTGATGGATCTTCTATTGAAGGTTTCGTACGTATTGAAGAATCTGATATGTACTTATATCCAGATTTAGATACTTGGGTAATTTTCCCTTGGACAGCTGAAAAAGGAAAAGTAGCTCGATTAATCTGTGATATTTACAATGCAGATGGCACTCCATTTGATGGCGATCCACGTAACAACTTAAAGCGTGTATTAAAAGAAATGGAAGCATTAGGATTCTCAGATTTCAATCTTGGACCAGAGCCAGAATTCTTCCTATTTAAAGTAGATGAAAAAGGAAATCCAACATTAGAATTAAACGATAACGGTGGATACTTCGACCTTGCGCCGATGGATCTAGGGGAAAACTGTCGTCGTGATATCGTTCTTGAACTTGAAGAAATGGGCTTTGAAATTGAAGCGTCTCACCATGAGGTTGCTCCAGGGCAACATGAAATTGACTTTAAATATGCAAATGCAATTCGCTCATGTGATGACATTCAAACATTCAAACTTGTTGTAAAAACAATTGCTCGTAAACACGGTTTACACGCAACATTTATGCCAAAACCATTATATGGTGTGAACGGTTCAGGTATGCACTGTAACTTATCACTATTCAAAAATGGTGAGAACGTATTCTTCGATCAAAACGGTGACTTACAATTAAGTGATGATGCTCGTCACTTCATCGCAGGTATTTTAAAACACGCACCAGCATTTACAGCGGTAGCAAATCCAACTGTAAACTCTTACAAGCGTTTAGTACCTGGATACGAAGCTCCTTGTTACGTAGCATGGTCTGCACAAAACCGTAGCCCATTAGTACGTATCCCTGCATCTCGTGGTATTAGTACACGCGTAGAAGTACGTAGTGTTGACCCAGCTGCAAACCCATATTTAGTAATGGCTACATTATTAGCAGCAGGTCTTGATGGAATTAAAAACAAATTAACTCCACCAGCTGCAGTAGACCGTAACATCTATGTAATGACAAAAGAAGAGCGCGAAGAAGCAGGTATCGTTGACTTACCAGCAACATTAGCGCAAGCATTAGTTACATTACAATCTAATGAAGTAGTATGCGGTGCACTAGGAGAACATTTACTTGAGCACTTCATCGAAGCAAAAGAGATTGAGTGGGACATCTTCCGCACGCAAGTTCACCAATGGGAACGCGATCAATATATGTCTCTATACTAAGAGAGAAAAAAGCCTTGATACTACGGTATCAGGGCTTTTTTTATTTGTGGGCAAATATAAAGGTTTGTGAAATGAATTAGGCGGGTGCCCGCAAAATGCCCGAAAAAAGTCATGTGGATTATTTAAAATGCGTGCTAGCTATGAATGAAAATGTGGAAGTTGAAATATGGTGTGGATGTATTTAATTCGAAAATTAAGTATTGAAAAATATAGTACCTTGCAATGAATAATACTAAGTGGTATATTATGGATATAACGGGTACCGTGTATTGAATAGTACTGAAATGAGAAAGGGGGATTGACCTTGAACGTTCAGTTTAAAAAAGGCGTGTTAGAACTGTGTGTTTTAGCACTTGTGAAACGTAAAGATTGTTACGGCTATGAACTTGTTCAGCAAATCTCAAATAAATTTTTAATATCGGAAGGGTCAGTGTATCCTTTATTACGTCGTTTAACGAAAGAAGGATATTTTCAAACGTATTTAAAAGAATCTACAGAGGGACCGCCTCGTAAATATTATCAACTAACTGAGCAAGGGGAAACACAACTGAATTTGTTAGTAACGGAGTGGCGTGATTTTGCAAAAGGCGTACAAGAAATTATTGAAGGGGTGGAATGGGATGAGTAAAGAACAGTTTCTTAAAGAATTATCAAGTCATCTTAGAAAGTTACCGGAAGAAGAGAGGAAAGATATTTTATTTGATTATGAAGAGCATTTTCAGTTTGGAATAGAAGAAGGAAAAACTGAATCGGAAATAATAAAGGGCCTTGGCTCTCCGAAAGTAATTGCAAAAGACTTACTTGCTTTGTATCGCTTTGACGAAATGAAAAAGGACCCATCAACTACCAATATAACAAGGGCTGTTATAGCAGCGATTGGACTTAGTTTGTTTAATTTTATTATTGTGTTAGGCCCGTTAGTTGCAATTATTACTTTTATATTTTCCTTCTGGCTCGGTGGAATTGCTAGTGTAGTGACACCATTTTTCGTTATTGGAAAAGTATTTATGGGTACTTTTATATGGTTGGATTTATTCGTTAGTATAACGTTTGTTGGAGTAGGTTTGTTGTTATGTATGATCGCTTATTATAGTACGAAGTGGTTTAAAAAGTTATGCGTACGTTATGTAATATGGAACTTCAAAATGATAAAAGGGGAGTAGATGATGAAGAAAATATTGTTAGTAGCTATCGCTTGTATCATTATTGGAGTAATAGGGATTTCACAAACATATGAAAAAGCAGTGCAAACTGCAGAAGAAGGAAATAAAGAAGACGTAATTAAAAACGAAACACTAAAAAATATAGAAGTTAAGTTAGATGCTGGGGATATTGTTGTCCAAAAATCTCCCGACTCTTCTCTTTATGTAAAGCAATCAGGAGATGTACGTAAACACGAGGTTCGTATTGCCGAAGATGGTGACACATTAAAAATTATTGGGGAAAGAGAAAAAGGTGCTTCATTTGATTTTTCTTTTTACGATTTTAGATTTCAAACGTCTACAATAACTCTCCTTGTGCCTGAACGTTCATACCAAGAGATAAAAATAAATTCATCAGCTGGACAAATAGAAATAAGTGATGTGAAAAGTGATTGTGTAAGTGTTGGGACACTCGCTGGAGAAGTAGATTTGAAAAATGTCACAGCAAAAAGTGTGGAAGGATCTTCAAAAGCTGGTGAGGTGAGCTTTAAGAAGGTAATAGGAAAAGTAACTGCGAAGTCGGCTAGCGGGGAAGTGCATATTATGGATCATGATCCTAAATATGATGTAGAGGCAAGTTCAACCGCTGGGGATGTAAATATTACTTTATTAGAAAAACCACAAGATACAGTTATAACTGGGCAAAGTGCTGCTGGCGAAGTAATGATTTTTAATGAAGAAAATAAAAATATAACAATTGGCAATGGTAGTAAAAAGATTAGTGGTAAAACAGCTGCTGGCGATGTGACGATTGAAACTCGTTCATAAGAAATAAAATGTATGAAAATCTATCAAAATACAAAAAAAGAAGATAATTACCGTATATAAATAAGGTAATTATCTTCTTTTTTTATTCTTAATGTAAATCACGATATACGCCAATTACTTTTCCAATAACTGACACTTGTTTTAAAATGATAGGTTCTAATGAAGAGTTTTCCGGTTGTAGACGGAAATGGTCTTTTTCTTTATAGAAACGTTTAACAGTTGCTTCGTTATCTTCTGTTAAAGCGACTACAATTTCACCGTTGTATGCAGACTGTTGTTGGCGAACAACAACTAAATCCCCATCGAAAATACCAGCTTCAATCATACTATCTCCGGAAATACGTAACATAAATACTTGGTCTGCTCCAGCAACAATGCTAGCTGGAAGTGGGAAATGATCTTCTACACTTTCAACTGCTGTAATAGGTAATCCAGCAGTAACTTTTCCGACAATTGGAACTTGAATAACAGATTGTGTCTCTGTATCCATTCGGTTGTCACCTAAAATTTCAATTGCTCGTGGTTTTGTTGGATCGCGTCGAATATATCCTTTTTCTTCTAGTCGTGATAAATGTCCGTGCACTGTAGAACTAGAAGCGAGGCCGACTGCTTGACCGATTTCACGTACGGAAGGTGGATATCCTTTTTCTTGTACTTTTAGCTTAATAAAGTCGAGAATGTCTTGCTGGCGTTTCGTTAACTTTTCCATGTTTTCTAACACCTCGTTTTCTTTCATTTTTCTTATTAATAAGTATAACATGCGAAAAAACATTCTACAAACATAAGTTCGAACGAAAGACGAATTTATGATACACTATAAGGAAAATATAGTGAGAAAGAAGGGTTCAATATGAATGCAATTATTTATGCACGTGTGAGCACAACAAAAGAAGAACAGGAAACATCATTATTGCGTCAAAAAGATGAATTATTGCATTTAGCTGAGCGCTATCAAATGAATGTTGTAAAGGTGATTGAGGAGCAGGCTAGTGGTTATACAATTGAACGTGATGGCATATTAGAAGTGCTAGATACAATTCGCGATGAACAAGTTGATGTACTTCTCATACAAGATGAAACGCGCCTTGGTAGAGGGAATGCAAAGATTGCATTAATGCACTGTTTACATAAAGAGGGAATAAAAGTATATACGCATACGCATAATGGAGAATTAGAACTCTCTGACTCTGATTCGATGGTACTAGATATAATTGGGATTGTTGAAGAGTATCAAAGAAAGATCCACAATTTAAAAATTAAACGTGGCATGCAAAGAGCGGTAGAGAAAGGATTTCGTCCAGAGAATAATTTGAAAAATCGTCATTTAAGTATAGGACGTGAGAAAAAAGAAGTGCCAATTGAGGAAATTGTACGTTTACGCCGGAATGAATTAACTTTTGAAGAAATTGCAGCAACACTTCGTGGTTTTGGTCATGATGTTTCAAAAGCAACTGTACATCGAAGATATGTAGAATATACAAAGCAATTGCTTGATAAAGAGGACTAACTATTGTATGATAATAATCAGTTTTGAGTAAAAGGGGGATTCGAGATGCAAAGTCACGAACTCATTGAACGCATTAACTTCTTAGCGAAAAAAGCAAAAGCTGAAGGTTTAACTGAAGAAGAACAACGTGAGCGCCAATCGCTACGTGAACAATATTTAAAAGGATTTCGTCAAAATATGTTAAACGAACTTAAAGGAATTAAAGTTGTTAACGAAGAAGGTACTGATGTTACACCGGCGAAATTAAAAGCTTTAAAAAAGCAAGATAATGCAAAATTAAACTAAAAGATGGGCGAAGCCCATCTTTTTTATTTATTATATCCGTTATTTAATAACTTTCCAGTTGTTATTGACTGTTGCTTCTATCTTTTTGTGCTTCAATATATAGTTAGCGATAAGTTCAGACATATCTGTTGGTATGTCTTTTATTACGGGCTTATTTTGAAACATAAAGAAGTTCCCTCCGCCACTTGCGCGATAATTATTCATAACGACGTCATATTCTTCATTCATATGAAGTGGAGCGCCTTTATATTGTAAGGATTCTACTCTCTCGCCAATTGGTTTGGAAATGTTTAATACGTACGAAATTCCTTCCCACATATCGTAATTATAGTGTTGCGGCTTTGGTTCTATGTAGGTAGGGTTTACGATGATAGTTCCATCTGCTTTTAATATGAAATAAGAAGCAGAGAGTTCAAGGGCATCTTTTATATCCGCTCCAGTTATTCTAATTACTTTTAATGTATTTGGATAAATATAATTAGAAACGATGTCACGCATTGTTACATATTTCGGGAAACCTGGAGATGTATTATGGAATAAGCTTGTACAAGAAATGGAAACATTAGCTATATCCATCTGTATTTTATTTATGAATTCAATAAAAGGATGGTCTTGCAAACGAGTTTGCATAGCATCTGAAATTTGCATGTTCCCATAGATTACTCCAATAGGTTGATCGAGCCAATTTTGTGTTTTTTCTTCATAATCGGCAACCAAGGAAAGAATATGTTGGTCAGCCTCAATTCCTTGTACGGGCAATAATTGTGAATCACTCTCTTTTTTTACCCATTTTTTTTCTGTTTTTTCGAATGTTACTGTTACTTTTCCAACGGAGTGTCCATTGCATCCAGTCTGTAAAATTGTTACACCATTCATTACGGTGTGAGCGATTTCCCGGTGTTGGTGGCCTGTTAGTAAAATGTCTATGCCTTCAATTTCATGGCACATTGCATATCCTTGGTTTTCACCTGTTAAAACTTCAGTCGGTACCCCAGTTTGTAAATCGCGTTCAAATCCCCCATGGTAGGCTACGACTAATAAATCGGGTTTCTCGTGTTCGCGAATGTAAGAAACCCATCTTTTTGTTGTTTCTAATCCATCTTCAAATTGTAAATCTTGAATGTGATGGGGTTGTTCCCAATTGGGAATGTAATGCGTTGTCATCCCTAAAATAGCAATTTTTATATTTGATTCAATATGTTTTATTATATATGGTTTCCCGAAATAAGGTTCTTTTCTGTTTTTATCTAAAATATTTGCTGATAGATACGGAAAGTTTGCAGTAGAAATAGCATTATTTAATATGTCCATTCCATAATTAAATTCATGATTCCCAATAACTGCAGCATCATAACGTAAATAGTTCGCTAATAAAGACATTGGATTTTTCTTATCTTCTTCATATGTAGCGTAATGATAAGTAAAGGGTGTTCCTTGTATGAAGTCACCGTTATCAATTAAAAGAACGTTTCTATTTTGGGAACGTTCTTTTTTTATAAGAGTAGAAATTTTGGCTAAACCAATTTCAGCTTGGGAGTTATCTTGGTAGTGAATTGGATAAACAGTGCCATGTATATCACTTGTTAATAAAATGTTTAAAGTTACAATTTGATTTGGATTCAATATCATTCACCTTTTCTATTGTTATCTACTAATTAAGCATATCAAATATATGAAGAGAATTTTAATGAGAATGTATAGAATGTGTAAAGATTCTGTAAATAAGAAAATATATGTGAAAATGTGTGATATATTTCTTCATGTTTACGGAAGGCAATTTTATAACAACAAAATTGGAGGCATTAATATATTGAAAAAAGTTTTTGCAATGAGTACGACAGTTGTACTAGCGGCGGGATTATTAAGTGGTTGTGGAACGAAAGAATCAAGTGCAAGTAAAACTGAAGATACGAAAAAAGGTTATGTACCGAAGACTTTAAATGTTCAATTTGTTCCTTCTCAAAATGCAGATACGTTAGAGGCAAAGGCAAAACCATTGGAAAAGTTATTAAGTGATAAATTAAATGTTCCGGTAAAAGTTAGTATTTCAACGAATTACAATACAATTGTAGAAGCGATGGCGTCTAAGCAAGTAGATGTAGGGTTTTTACCTCCAACAGCGTATGTGCTAGCGCATGAGAAAAAGGCTGCAAACGTAATTTTACAAGCACAACGTTTTGGAGTAGATGATGAAACGGGAGCTCCTACAAAGGATTTAGTAGACTTTTATAAATCTGAGTTTGTAGTTAAGAAAGATTCAAATATTAACAGTGTAAAAGATTTAAAAGGTAAAAAAATTGGTTATCAAGATGTAACGTCATCAGCGGGGTATGTATGGCCTGCGGCTGTATTGTTAAAAGAGGGGATTGATCCGCTAAAGGATGTGAAACCTGTTACATTAAAAGGTCACGATCAGTCGCTGATTGCTCTTTTAAATGGTGATGTAGATGTATCTGTTGTATTCCAAGATGCTCGTAATATTGTGAAAAAAGATTATCCGAATATATTCGATCAAACGAAAATAGTGAAATTTACGGAAAAAATTCCTAACGATACGATTTCGGTACGTTCTGATTTAGATGCAGAGTGGAGTAAGAAATTACAAGACGCTTTCATTGAAATAGGAAAGAATGAGGAAGGTCACAAAATCATTAAAGAAGTATATTCACATGAAGGATATGTTAAATCTGATGATAGTAAATTTGATATCGTTCGTGAATATGGAAAGAAAGTAAAAACGCAATAATACATATGGAAATGGCAGCTAACTGGAAGGTGTATGTTTCCAGTTAGTTTGCCATTTTGAATACATAGAAGGTAGGTAAGATGTGTGATAGAATTTCGAAATGTTTCCAAAATGTATCCGAATGGTACAAAAGGATTGAATAATATAAACTTGAACATTCAAAAAGGTGAGTTTGTTGTAATGGTAGGGCTGTCGGGGGCTGGAAAGTCTACACTTCTTAGATCGGTAAATCGCCTTCATGAGATTACAGAAGGAGAAATCTTGATTGAAGGTGAGTCTATTACTGCTGCGAAAGGAAAAGAATTACGACGCATGCGCCGGGATATTGGTATGATTTTTCAAAGTTTTAACCTTGTAAAACGATCAACGGTTTTGAAGAATGTATTAGCTGGGCGTGTTGGATACCATTCGACTTTTCGTACAACGTTAGGTCTATTTCCAAAAGAAGATTTGGAGCTTGCCTTTCAATCGTTAAAAAGGGTGAATATTTTAGAAAAAACATATGCGCGAGCTGATGAATTATCAGGAGGACAACAGCAACGTGTATCGATTGCTAGAGCGTTGGCACAAGAAGCAAAAATCATATTGGCAGATGAACCTGTTGCGTCGTTAGATCCGCTAACAACAAAGCAAGTATTAGATGATTTGAAAAAAATTAATGAAGATTTTGGGATTACAACAATTGTAAACTTACATTCTATTGATTTAGCTAGGCAATATGCGACACGCATTATTGGATTACATGCAGGCGAAATTGTTTTTGATGGTTCAGTAGAAGAGGCAACGGATGAAAAATTTGCTGAAATTTATGGAGACGTAGCGCAGAAAAGTGAATTATTAGAGGTGGCAGTTAAATGAATGACGCGACGATATATTCGAAATCGATACCGAAGCCGCCGAGTAAGTTGAAACATATGTTAACGGCTATTCTAGTCATTTTACTGTTGTGGGGAAGTAGTGTACAGGTCGACGCATCATTTTCAAAACTAGTAGTTGGTTTTCCTAATATGATTGATTTGTTAAAAGAGATGGTGCCGCCTGATTGGAGTTATTTTCAAGTTATTACAACAGCGATGTTAGATACAATACGTATGGCGATTATTGGGACGACTTTAGGGGCGATTTTAGCTATTCCACTGGCACTATTTGCGGCAAGTAATGTGTTTACTAGTACATTTTTGTACGGTCCAGCTCGATTGGTTTTAAATTTTATCCGAACGATACCAGATTTATTATTAGCGGCAATTTTCGTAGCTATTTTTGGAATAGGACCACTTCCAGGTATTTTAGCTCTTACTTTTTTCTCAATTGGGCTCGTGGCGAAATTGTTGTATGAGTCAATGGAATCGATTGATCCAGGTCCATTAGAGGCGATGACAGCAGTAGGAGCAAATAAAGTGCAATGGATTGTGTATGGGGTAATTCCGCAAGTGAAAGCACATTTTGTCTCCTATGTTCTTTATACATTTGAGGTGAATGTACGTGCAGCAGCTGTTTTAGGTTTAGTAGGAGCGGGTGGTACTGGGTTGTATTATGACCGTACACTTGGATTTTTACAATATCAACAAACTGCATCTATTATTATTTATACTCTTGTTGTTGTATTGTTAATTGATTATGTAAGTACATTGTTGCGGGAGAAATTATAATGAGTAAAACGACGATAATTGTACCAAAACCGAAGAAACCGAGTGTGTATCGCTGGTTTATTTTTATAGCACTTGCATTTGTTTATGTATGGGCTTTTTCAGGAGTCCCGCTAGAGGGAATAAAGGATACGGCAGGAGAAATTACAAAAGCAATTATGACAGGTGTATTGAATCCAGATTGGTCGTATGTATCTTTGCCAGATGGTGAAGATTTATTACATGGTTTAATTGATACGTTGGCAATTGCGATATTAGGCACATTTATTTCTGCCTTTTTATCTGTTCCATTCGCTTTTTGGGCGGCAACGAATATGAGCAGTGGAAAATTAACGGCAGGAACTGGGAAATTTGTACTTAGTTTTGTTCGTACATTTCCTGAATTAGTTATGGCTCTTTTATTTATAAAAGCTGTTGGACCAGGCTCCTTTGCCGGAGTTCTAGCTTTAGGATTACACTCTATCGGAATGTTAGGGAAGTTATATTCAGAAGGAATTGAAAATATAGATAAAGGACCGACGGAAGCGTTAATAGCTACAGGTGCGAATCGCTTTCAAATACTTTGGTATGCAGTATTGCCACAAGTATTACCGGATTTTCTATCGTATACGTTATACAGGTTCGAAATTAATGTACGATCCGCTGCCATTTTAGGTGTTATTGGAGCAGGTGGGATTGGTACGCCTCTAATTTTTGCACTGAGTTCACGCAATTGGTCTCGTGTGGGGATTATTTTATTGGGTATCATTTTAATGGTAATTATCATTGATTTTATTTCAAGTTCGATACGGAAGAAAATTGTATAATTTATTTTAAGCACCTATAAAAGGTGCTTTTTTATATAATAAGAATAATAAATGTGAGCAATAGGGGGGATAATTTGGCTTTACAGCACGAGTTTGTATTTGTTTCGAATGAAAAAAAAGGGTTGGATTTTATAGGTATAGATTGGATTGAACTTTGTTTTCTATATAAAGAAGAGGCAACGATAGATGAGTGTGTTGTATTAAGTGATGAGCTAATCGTATATCTATTAGATTTTACCCATTGGATTCCGACCTATTATCCAGCGAAAAGAGCAGAAGGATTTGGAATTCACTATTATGGTATTACGAAAATAGAACAGCAAGGGGCAGTGATAGCAGAACAGTTATTTTGTTCGCTAGTTAACATGTTTTCTCTAGCGCCAGAAACAATCGAACTGACAGGGCAGTTTCAATGGGAAAATGATAATAATACTGATGGAGAATATGAAAGATACGTATTTGATCGAGATAAATTATGCCAAGATTTAAATTCTTTTATTCGTTTGCTTTGCAGAGTGAAAAAAGGGGAAGGATATATTTTGCATTATGGAATTTGAAAATGATGAATAAATATACAGATAATTCCCTTTCTTTTTAAAATAACAATAATGAAAAAGTATGTCATATTGAATACCCATACATTCCCGAAATCATTGATTTTTTTATGGAAAACCAAAAAAATATCAACATATTTGTCGATACATGTTGTATAATCTTGCGTGGGAAGCTATCATATAAATGTATAAAACGTTTACTAATATAAGCGAAGGGAAGAATAGCATGTCACATTCAATCGAACAACTTTCTATCAACACGATTCGCACATTATCCATCGATGCGATTGAAAAAGCAAACTCTGGTCACCCAGGAATGCCAATGGGTGCAGCACCAATGGCTTATACATTATGGACTCAATTTATGAAACACAATCCAAATAACCCAACGTGGTTTAACCGTGATCGTTTCGTATTATCTGCAGGTCATGGTTCAATGTTACTATACAGCCTACTTCACCTATCTGGTTATGATGTAACAATGGATGACTTAAAGAACTTCCGTCAATGGGGAAGCAAAACTCCAGGACATCCTGAGTACGGTCATACAGCAGGTGTAGACGCAACTACTGGTCCACTTGGACAAGGTATTGCAACTGCTGTAGGTATGGCAATGGCTGAAAGACATTTAGCGGCTAAATATAACCGTGATGCGTATAATGTAGTAGATCATCATACATACGCTATTTGTGGTGATGGGGATTTAATGGAAGGCGTTTCTGCTGAAGCATCTTCATTAGCTGCTCATTTACAATTAGGTCGTCTTGTTGTGCTTTATGATTCAAACGATATTTCATTAGATGGCGATTTAAATCGTTCATTCTCTGAAAGTGTAGAAGATCGTTACAAAGCATACGGATGGCAAGTAATCCGTGTTGAGGATGGAAACGATATTGAAGCTATCGCGAAAGCAATCGAAGAAGCGAAAGCTGACGAAAAACGCCCAACGCTAATTGAAGTAAGAACGACAATTGGTTTCGGTTCTCCAAACAAATCAGGAAAATCAGCTTCACATGGTTCTCCACTTGGTGTAGACGAAACAAAATTAACGAAAGAAGCATATGCTTGGACTGCTGAGCAAGACTTCCATGTAGCAGAAGAAGTATATGACAACTTCCGTAAAACTGTACAAGATGTTGGTGAAACTGCGCAAGCAGCGTGGAACACTATGCTAGGTGAATATGCACAAGCATACCCAGAATTAGCAAACGAATTACAAGCGGCAATGAATGGTCTTCTTCCAGAAGGTTGGGAGCAAAACTTACCAACTTATGAATTAGGATCAAAAGCAGCAACTCGTAATTCTTCAGGTGCTGTAATTAATGCAATTGCAGAGTCTGTACCATCATTCTTCGGTGGATCTGCTGACCTTGCTGGTTCTAACAAAACATACATGAATAACGAAAAAGACTTTACAAGAGATGATTACAGCGGAAAAAACATTTGGTACGGTGTACGTGAGTTCGCAATGGGTGCAGCAATGAACGGTATTGCACTACATGGCGGTTTAAAAACTTACGGTGGTACGTTCTTCGTATTCTCTGACTACTTACGTCCAGCAATTCGTCTTGCAGCATTAATGCAATTGCCAGTAACGTATGTATTCACACACGACAGTATCGCTGTTGGTGAAGATGGTCCAACACATGAACCAATCGAGCAATTAGCAGCGCTACGTGCAATGCCAAATGTATCTGTTATTCGTCCAGCTGATGGTAACGAATCTGTTGCAGCTTGGAGACTAGCTCTAGAATCTACAAACAAACCAACTGCTTTAGTATTAACTCGTCAAGACCTTCCAACATTAGAAGGTGCAAAAGAAGATACGTATGAAAAAGTAGCAAAAGGTGCATATGTAGTTTCTGCAAGCAAGAAAGAAACAGCTGATGTAATCTTACTTGCATCTGGATCTGAAGTAAGTCTAGCTGTTGAAGCGCAAAAAGCGTTAGCAGTAGACGGCGTTGAAGCAGCTGTTGTCAGCATGCCATCTATGGATCGTTTTGAAGCTCAAACAGCTGAGTACAAAGAATCTGTATTACCAAAAGCAGTAACAAAACGTTTCGCAATCGAAATGGGTGCTACATTCGGATGGCACCGTTACGTAGGTCTTGACGGAGATGTGTTAGGTATCGATACATTCGGTGCTTCTGCTCCTGGTGAGAAGATTATGGAAGAGTATGGATTTACTGTAGAGAACGTTGTTCGTAAAGTAAAAGAAATGCTTTAATGATTTTAGAAAAATCTCTCCGGCATGGAGAGATTTTTCTATGTAAATGAGTTTTTTCGACAGAAAAAGTTTTTTATCTCTCCGCAGTCAGACAATCATTGCAAAATTTCTTCTATATAATGAAGGGAAAAGTTTGTCCAGATTGGGAGGCGAAAGATGAAAACGTATGAATTGTATTTAATTCAAGAGGATATTGCGAAAGCTTACTTTGGTCGTGAATATTTGTTTTTTGATTTATTTGCTAGATTTTCAGAATCTGGGTCCCTTTCGGAGAAAAAAGTGTTATATAAACAAATGATGTATATAACGATGCCATTACAAGTAATGAAAATTCACCATAAATTAGAACAAGCTTTGCGCGTTCTTGGTAAATATGATCGAACACATCATACACATACACTTTATACAGGAGCGGAATACGGCGAAATAATGGTGAAACCGCACTATATTCGCATGAATACCTCTGGAAACGTTTCTATGGAAACGACTTTCTTTGAGGTGTTAAGAAAGTGTGAATTAACATTTTTAGCTATGGATTATGCAAATACAAAGTACGGATGGCTGAATCCTCTAAAACAAGTACGAACATATGTGTAAAAAATGTCGAATTGTATCTTGTCTTATTGAAAAGGTTTTAGTACACTGTAAGGTAGACAACATGAAGGAGGAAAATATATGCCAATTTGGTTAGGTATTCTAGTGGGCGTAGTAGCACTAGTAGCAGGCGTGGCGTTAGGATTTTTCATTGCCCGCAAATACATGATGAACTACTTAGAAAAAAATCCACCAATTAATGAACAAATGTTAAAAATGATGATGATGCAAATGGGACAAAAACCTTCCCAAAAGAAAATCAATCAAATGATGAGCGCGATGAGCAAGCAACAAACGAAATAAGCGCTAAAAGACACTCGCTAAGAGTGTCTTTTCTTTTTGTTAGTTATGCAGTTTAAAACTTTTAAAAATTCTGTATTTTTGGTAAACTGAAAACATCGCTCATTTTAAGGGAGGAGGATAAAAATGAAGGTATTTATTAATTTAGCGTGGTTTTTTAAACAAGAAAAACGAGCGTACATAATCGGAATTATTATGTTATTTGGTGTCGCGCTTCTTGAACTTGTAGCTCCGAAAGTACTAGGTATTGTAGTAGATGAAATTAATAATGGAACATTAACATCTGAAAAATTGTTGAAGTGGGTTATTCTGTTAGTAGTTGTAGGGATTACTATGTACATATTACGTTATTTATGGCGTATTATGATTTTTGGATCTTCGTTAAAACTAGCCCGTCAATTACGAAAGAATTTATATGAACATTTTACAAGGATGAGCCCATCTTTCTATCAATCACGTCGTACGGGTGATTTGATGGCGCATGCGACTAATGATATTCAGGCGATTCAACAAACTGCTGGATCGGGCGTTTTAACACTGGTTGACTCATTAGCGGTTGGGGGATGTGTACTCGTAGCGATGGGTTTTACAATTAGTTGGAAGTTAACATTGTTAAGCTTAATTCCAATGCCGATTGTAGCGATTTCGACAAATTATTATGGAACTTTATTACATAAAAGGTTTCATAAAGCGCAGCAATCGTTTTCAGAAATCAATGATAAAGTGCAAGAGAGTATGAGTGGGATGAAGGTAATTCGATCACTTGGACAAGAGAAAGAAGATTTACAAGCATTTCGAAAAAAATCAGAAGATGTTGTACATAAAAATATGTTAGTCGCACGTATTGATTCGTTGTTTGATCCAACAATCTCTCTTATCGTTGGATTTTCTTTTTTAATTGCAGTGTGTTACGGGTCAGTATTAGTTGTGAGGGGTGAATTAACTGTAGGTGATCTCGTTACATTTACAACGTATTTAGGTACCCTCGTTTGGCCAATGTTAGCCTTTGGATGGTTGTTTAATATTATGGAGCGTGGGCGTGCTTCGTATGACCGTGTAGAAAAAATTCTCTCGCAAAAATCAGATGTAGTAAATAGAGAAGATGCTGTACATAAAGTAGCAAGCGGTGATGTTACATTTGCGGTCGATTCATTTTCATATAAGAAAAATGAACTGTTACAGCTAATAGATGTTCACTTTGATTTGAAGAAGGGGGAAACACTAGGAGTTGTCGGACGTACAGGAGCAGGGAAAACGACTTTATTAAAATGTTTAATCCGTGAGTATGATCATTTTAGTGGTGAATTAAAAGTTGGGGAGCGGGATATTCGCGATGTAACACTTTACGGTGTCCGTTCTGCCATTTCATACGTGCCGCAAGATCATTTTTTATTTTCAGCGAGTATTGGGGAGAATATTGCCTTCGGAAAGGCGGATGCTACATATAATGAAATAACCCGCGCTGCAGAGATTGCTTGTATTCATAATGACATCCTCCAATTTTCAGAAGGGTATGAAACGGTAGTAGGAGAAAGAGGCGTTTCGTTATCTGGAGGCCAAAAACAGAGAATCTCTATTGCACGTGCTTTATTAACAAATGCGGAAATTTTAATTTTAGATGATTGTTTATCAGCGGTAGATGCAAAAACAGAAGAAACGATTTTAAATGCATTAAAGAGGGAAAGAGCAGGAAAAACAACGATTATTACTGCTCATCGTTTGAGTGCAATTCAACATGCCAATCTTATACTTGTTGTGGATGAAGGCAGAATTGTGCAACGAGGTACACATGAACAATTAATGAAAGAAAACGGTTGGTATAAAGAAATGTACGAGAGCCAGCAGTTAGAAGCATTGGTCGAGAAAGGAGGCGTATGATGACCGAGAAGAAGCGGAGTGATTTAAGTAGATTACTTTCTTATATGAAGCCATATAAAAGGTTACTATCTTTAGCATTTATCTTTTTAGTTGGTGCAACTGTAACTGAAATGATGGGTCCTTTTTTAATTAAACAATTTCTTGATGAACATTTAGTACCACGTAACTTTGATCAATCAGCACTTGTTACTCTATTTGTAGTGTATCTTATTGCTCACTTATTAAAAGTATTATTTACTTATTTAGACTTATTGTATTTTCAAAATATCGCTTTTAAAATTGTTCAAGATATGCGTGTTGAAGTATATAATCATGTTCAAAAGTTGTCATTAAGTTTCTTTGATCGTACGCCGATTGGTACGCTTGTATCGCGCATAACGAATGATACGGAAGCAATTAAAGATTTTTATGTCAGTGTATTATCCACATTTGTCAAAAATGTAGTCTTTTTAATAGGTATTTTAGTAGCAATGTTTTTATTAAATGTAAAACTAGCTCTATTTTCTCTCGTATTAATTCCGATAATGTTTGCAATTATGGTGCTATATCGTCGGAAGAGTGCAGCCTTTTATTTAGAAGTACGTAATCAATTAAGCGTGTTAAATGCAAAGTTGAATGAGTCCATTCAAGGAATGAATATTGTTCAAGTGTTCAGGCAAGAAAAGCGTATGAGAAAAGAGTTTGAAGAAGTGAATAATAAACATTATAGTGCAGGGCGACGGACGTTAAAGTTAGACGCGTTACTTTTACGTCCAGCAACTGATTTAGTTCATATTGTGGCTATTGCGTTAGTACTTGGTTTATTTGGCATTGATGCTTTGAAGAGTCCTGTTGAAGTAGGTGTCTTATATGCGTTTGTTAACTATATACATCGTTTCTTCCAGCCTGTAAATGAGATGATGATGAAATTATCATTTTTCCAACAGGCACTTGTTTCATCATCACGTGTATTTCATTTAATGGATGAGAAAGATTTAGCTCCAGTTCAAAAAGGGGATGGAAATCCTCAAGTTGTTAATGGAGAAATTGAATTTAAAAATGTTACTTTTTCGTATGATGGAAAACGTGATGTTTTAAAAAATGTATCTTTTCACGTGAAACAAGGGCAAACAGTTGCTTTCGTTGGGCACACTGGTAGTGGAAAAAGTACTATTATGAATTTGTTAATGCGATTTTATAATATTAAGTCCGGAAATATTGTAATAGATGGTGTAGATTTAGAGAAATTTGAAGAAAGAGAAATTAGAAAGAAAATAGGACTCGTATTGCAAGATGCATTTTTATTTGCGGGAAATGTAAAACAAAATATTCGTATGTACAATGAAGAAATTACGGATGAAGAAGTAAAAGAAGCGGCACAATTTGTGCAAGCGAATACGTTTATTGAAAAATTACCAGAGCAGTATGAAACGGAAGTAGTAGAAAGAGGAGCTGCATTTTCTAGTGGTCAACGACAATTAATTGCTTTTGCTAGAACGATAGCAACGAATCCGAAAGTATTAGTATTAGATGAAGCAACAGCTAATATTGATACAGAAACAGAAGATGCGATCCAAACAGCATTACAGCAAATGCGAAAAGGGAGAACGACTATAGCAATTGCACACAGATTATCTACAATTCAAGATGCAGATCAAATTTTTGTTATGCATGATGGAGAAATAGTAGAAAGAGGAACACATCAAGAATTACTGAGTGAGCAAGGGTTGTATTATAATATGTATTTACTACAAAATAAAGGAAGTTTACAAAAGGCCTTGTAATTATAAGGCCTTTTTACTTTGTTTATAAAATATGTTTACTCTCAATATCTATAATATAAACGTCGTGACCCTTTATTAAAGTTGTACATATTGTATGTATACGAAATGAAAAAATTGATAGGAGCTTTTATATGCAAGATAGATCTAGTTCAAATATTACGTTTATCGATGTGTCTCATTGGGAAGGGAACATTGATTGGAATGCAGTGAAGGGATCGGATCGGGTATTTCAGCGGCGTATGCAAAAGCGACAGAAGGTGTGAATAATCTTGATCCTACTTTGGTTCAAAATGTACAAGCAGCACGAAATGCGAATGTATTAATCGGTGCATACCATTTTGCACATCCAGAACTAAATGATGCAATTTCAGAAGCGAAACATTTTGTGAACATATTACAAAGCAATCAGACAGACTTAATGCCAGTTTTAGATTTAGAATCACCGATAGATCCGAGTAATAGTAATTTAACTGGTACTGCTATATCTAATTGGGCAAGAAGTTTCATAAATTATGTGAAACAGGCTACTGGAAAAGATGTCATGTTATATACAGGAGTTTGGTATATTAATGAGTTTGGAATTAACGGATTAAGCGATATTCCACTTTGGATTTCTAAATACTCTAGTACGCCGCCTGCTGATGCTGGTGGATGGACAGAGTGGACAGCATGGCAATACATAGATTCTGTTCAAATTTCAGGTGTAGTAGGAAATTGTGACGTATCAGCAGCGGTTTCATTAGAAGCTTTGCAAGGAAATGGAACAAATGGTGGTGGAAATGTTTCTCCACCTAGTACTGCTACTACAGTCTACGGCGTTGCTGTAATTAAAGGTGATAATGTAAATTTACGGAGTGGACCATCTTTACAATCTAGTGTAATTCGCCAGCTAAATAGAGGAGAATCATATGAAGTTTTGAATGAACAAGATGGTTGGCTTGCTTTAGGTGGAAACGAATGGATATACTATGATCCAAGTTATATTCAGCATGGTGTACAATAAAATGCACGTAAAAGGTATCTCGCCTGAGATGCCTTTTATTCTGCTATTTGCGGGCAGCCTGAAACAATCAGTGGGGAATGGGGAAAATCGCTTATTAAAGTCTCGCTTCATTAAAAATATGTGATTTTTACAAAGTGTATATTGAAAACATAGTATAATATAATGGATGTTTATAAAAATAAATGAAAATGGAATAAAGGAGTAAAGATATGGATTATGTGCTAATAGGTGTGGTTTTATTATTATTAGCTGTAGTATTCGTGCTGTTCTATAAAAATAAACAGCTAGAATCAGAGAGTCAGCAAGTAGAATTTGAAAAGAAACAAGCAATTGAAACGTATGAAAATGAAATTGCAGCTACGGTTACAGAGCATAAAGAACAACAAAATACATTGAAAAATATGGAACAGAAGAAATACAATGATTTACAAATAAGTGCAGCTAGAGAACTTGAAAATATGCGTATGATGAAAAATCAATTAGCTGTGCAACATAGTAAAGAACGCAGTGAAATGCAAGAAAAACATAGTAACGAAATTCATATGTTTCAAAAGTTAATTGCAAATTTGCGAGAGTATACGAAAAATGGAGCTGAAGTGAATACACACGAAACATTACATTATATGAAGCGTGGCTTCGTAGAGCAAGGCATAATACTAGACACTGAATTTCATATTATGCCAAATGTTTTTATTAGAAATCAGCATGGAGGAAATGATTGTCGCATTCATCATCTTGTCTTAAGTAAAACGGGTATGTATCTACTTGAGACGAAAGAATGGACAGGGAAATTAATTCATGGCTTAACGAAAGAAAATGCTAGTATATATTCATTTATGATTGATGAAATTGGCAAGTATCAACAAGAAGTAGAGAAAGAAGAGACATTTGAATGCGTTACAGGTGAAGATTCATTAACGATACAAGTGAAAAATGAAGGGAATCCAGTATATAGAGCGAAGAAATTATCTCATATTCTATACAATTGTTTGAAAGAAATACAAGTTGATATTGTAATGGAAAAAGTAAAACCGATTGTATATTTTTATAATGAGAGTGGGAAAGAAGTGCTAGATCTGTCTGAAGAAAAAACGCCGAGATTAAAAGATAGAGAGCAAATTGTAACGTTCTTCAGAAATGAGATCTTAACAGGGAAAGTAATATATACAGATCAAGAGTTAGAAAAACTTCGAGAAATCATTAGCCGGATGAATTATAAAATAAATTAAAAAGAGGTGGGCTTTTTGAGTGCTATATTAAGGGGTATTTTGTATGTTTATGTTTGTTTGTATATACTAATGTATCTTGCGTTTATGTTTGTTATTGATGTGGTTCATATGTCAGTAAGTGTAAAAAGTATGTTTGTAGTAGTCATGCCATTTGCTATATTAGTCGTAATTCAAAAGTTCGTCTTACGTACTTCTGTAAATCGTAATACAGAAAAAAAGCAAATGCTAGGTGTAATGATAGTAGGTTGTATTCTATTGATAGTGTGCACTGCGCAATTAAGTATGAATACATACACCTCTAAGTTTAATCAAGATCGGTGGTTACATGCTGAGGAGAAACGGGTACATATGGTAGATGATCTAATGCAAAAATATAAATTAACAGGGAAGTCAAATGAAGAAATCACAAAATTATTAGGAACGCCTACTGAAACGAGAAATGGAGAAGAAGGGATTACCACTTCGTACTATCTTGGAAATGAACGTGGCTTTATTTCAATAGATAGTGAACAGCTTGTTTTACAATTTGATAGAGATGGTAGAGTTATGGAATATAAGGTGCATAGAGGTTAAAGAAATGTAGAGGGAAGCTATATATTATAGCTTCTTTTTATATTCCAATATAGTAAATGTAGGCAAATAGTAGTCATTCCTATCTATACGAATCGGAATGAGTCTGTTATATTGTAAATGGTTATGTAGTTTAATAGTTTACTAGATGTCCTATATTTTGGTTGAGGAGGGGGAAATTAACACGAATTTAATTATGGCGTGTTAAGTATTATGATGAAAAAAAGATTTTATAATGTTTTAGCTGCATCGATTGTATTTAGCGTGGTAACGATTCCGAATTATTCCTATGCTAATGAGTTGGAAAAAACTGTAGCGGTTTCACCTGATGAACAAGCTTTAAAAAGTATTGAAAACCATATGAAAGAGGAAGATGGTCGAGGAGAAGATAAAGGAGTAAAAAATGAAGTGCAAGGCGAATTTCTTGTACAAATAGTGAAAGAAGTACCTTTATATGATTCTAGTAATTTTCAAAAAGAGACAGGGGTTCACATTTCGAATCAAGTTGTAAAAGCTGAGAAGAGAAAAGGAAACGCTTACTATGTTCGGACTTCATCTGGAACTGGATGGATAGAAAATAGTGAGGGGAATGTAGAGGTTAAAGAATTTCACCCTTTATTAAGTGAAAAGTTGGTTATTAATGAAGTAACCTCTACTTACTCTGAACCATTTACTTCATACAAAGAAGAAAATGTATTGGAGCCACAAAATATTCAAGCAATTGGACAGGCCGGAGAATGGTTCCAAGTAAAAATAAATGATGAGATAAAATGGATTTATTCACCTTCAGCAAAATTTGAAGGAACAAAAGCTTCAATTATTCAAGAGGCAACACCAGCACGTACAAAACGTGCAGCAGTTATGTATGCTGCACCAATAGAAGAGAAAACAACGGATATTTATGGTGTAACTTTAAAAGAAATGATTGTACCGAAAGGAAATGAAAATATCCGTCCCGGTTATGCGATGAAGCCGAAGTATATTACGATTCATGAGACAGATAATTACAGTGTTGGGGCAAATGCTAAAAACCATGCAATATATTTATATAACCAAGCAACGGGAACGGAAGATCGTTCAGCGTCATGGCACTTTACGGTAGACGATAAAGAGATTTATCAACATCTTCCATTAAACGAAAATGCTTGGCATGCAGGAGATGGAGCAGAAGGAACTGGAAATCGAGAATCAATTGCGATTGAAATTGCTGTAAACGAAGATGGTGATTATAATAAAGCTGTTGAAAATGCTCGTAAATTAACAGCTTATTTAATGGGAGAATTACATATTCCTTTAGAAAATGTGAAGAAACATCAATTCTGGAGTGGAAAGAATTGTCCGGCTATTATGATTAAAAATAATGCGTGGGAACCATTCTTACAAGGAACAAAGGTTTATTATGATGCGAACCATAAAGATGATATAACAGGTGGTTGGTACGAAGCAGACATTCGTGAATTAGATAAACGAGGCATTATGATTGGGGATGGGAAAGGTTCTTATTGGCCAGAGCGTCTTGTCACACGTGGCGAATTTGCGAATTTAATTTCAAGATCATTACAGTTACCTGAAGGATCATCGAATTTTAATGATTTAAATACAGCACATCCATCGCTAATAGATGGTATTAATCGTGCAGCAACTGCCGGGATAATAAGTGGTAGAGGAAATGGGACGTTTGCTCCAAATGATACGATTAAACGAGATGAAGCTGTTATCATGATTGATCGTGCACTGCAATATAAAAAAATTAAAGGTAACTTAGTTCCGTTACCATTCTCGGATCAAGATTTAGCATATGATAAACAAGCTGTACAACGTGTTTATGGATTAGGTATTGTAAAAGGAAATGAAAATAATGAATTTATGCCGAAAGGTTCTGCAACGCGTGGAGAATCGGCAGCATTTATTAATAGAATGTTAAAAGTAATAGAAAGTAAATAATGAAAAAGCACTCGCCTTTGCGAGTGCTTTTTTATTTTTCAATATGTTACGGAAGGGAGAGAAGGATTTTGAGTGGAATAAGGAATGAAAGCGGAGGTGATGCATATATATGGATGCATTGGGTTGTTTTTATCTCGCTATTTGCGGGCAATAAGACTCCCACTTCAAAGTTTCACTTTATCATATTGTATAAATGAAAAGGAGGTAAGACGGTGAAAGTAATCCCGACTGATGTCCTGAGTAAAGAATTAATGGAAAGAGAAGGAGTTATATCTATTACAGTAAAAGAATTTGAAAAGATAGAAGTAGCTGGAGTAGTAGTCGCTGGTCCGGCAGTTATTTTGATTAATCAAGATTAAGTACATATTATTGAAATAAAAAGCATCCATCTAGGATGCTTTTTATTTGTATACAAGGAAGAATATGATGGATAATTGCTTTACTGGAGGGAAAGTCTGTGGCAATTATTATAACGATGTTAGTAATGGGAGTTTTATTAGGATTTGTTGGAGCAGGGGGAGCTGGTTTTATTATCGCAATACTCACTTTAGTATTCCACATTCCTATTCATGTTGCACTTGCAACGTCTTTAACTGCAATGGCATTTACGACATTATCTGGGGTTATAAGTCATTATCGTGAAGGAAATGTTGTAGTTACTATAGGAGGGATTGTTGGTGGATGTGGAGCACTTGGTTCTTATATTGGTGCAAAGCTTGGTTCACTTATACCACCGCATCTTCTTCATTGGTTTACAGCTGGGATGTTATTTTTATCTGCAATTTTTATGTTTGTTAAATTAATTAAGTTTCAAAATAGGGAAGAACTACTTTTAGCAGAAATTAAAGATTTTTCGAAAGACAATATAATGAAATGTATATGTCTCGGATTAGTCACTGGAATGATGGCTGGTTCATTTGGGATTGGTTCTGCACCATTTATTCAACTTGGATTAATGGTTCTATTAGGATTAACAATCCAGCAATCTGTAGGAACAACAATGCTTGTCATATTGCCGATTGCGATTGGAGGTGGGCTAGGATATAGTTCAGAAGGCTACCTAGATTATATACTGTTATTGCAAGTATTAATGGGCACGATGTTAGGAGCGTATATCGGGGCGAAGTTTACAAATTATGCACCACGTATGCTTTTGAAGCTTTCAATGATTATGACACCAGTTGTAGCTGGATGTATGTTATTGATGGAATAAAAATAATATAGCAAACTAATATGTTTTACGAATGAATTATGTAAGTAATTCATATTTCCCATATAAAAGGATTTACTTTAATATAATGAGTGTAAAGTTCGAGTATTCGAAGAACTACTTGAATTATATCCCTATCCCTTTTCTAAAAATGCGAACAAGTTTTGCCCTATTCTATTCAATAATTAATTGCATAGAAATATATTGTTCGATGACCATTATGGAACGTACATAATGGGAAAATCCCGATCCTTAAAGAGGATGCCCCTAATCTTCATGTGAAAATATGATCGGATAAGAAAGCTGACCAATTTATGGTCGGCTTTCTTTTTGTTCAAAATTTATTTCTTCTTTAATTTCTGTTTGCAATAATAAAGCTTTTCCGAAACGACGTTTACATTCCGCACGCACTTTTTCAATGGCTAGTAGCTGAGTAGTGGCGGGAACTGTTACGATAGCTTGGCGTGGTTTTCGATTTTCTTCACAAAAGACACATTCCACAACATATTTAGAAATCATATTTTCATCCTTCCGTTTTTAATTTCTAAGAAGGGATTGTCTATGAAGTTAATGTGATTTTTCGTCATTAGTTTACTTTTTTCCTCTTTTTTCAAGGAGAAAATGATAAAGAAGGTGAATTTTTGTAGGGGAGGGATGTATATGGAAAGATGGATAGGTTGTGCAGCAGTATGTATAAATGAAAAAAATGAAGTTTTAATGGTGTTGCAAGGGCAAAAGGGTGAAGAAAAAAGGTGGTCTGTTCCAAGTGGAGGGCTTGAAAAGGGAGAGACACTAGAAGAATGTTGTATTCGAGAAGTTTGGGAAGAAACAGGTTACAATGTGGAAGTTGTAAATAAAATATACGAAAAAGAAGGTATTACATACGGGGTTCCTGTATACGTTCATTATTATGTCGTTAAAAAAATAGGCGGTAGTATGAAAATCCAAGATCCTGATGAGTTAATACATGAAATTGCTTGGAAGAGGATAGATGAAATGAAGGAATTAACGCTATCTTTCCCGGAGGATTATGAGGTTTTAAATAAATATATAAATAAAAAAGCGAGTGTTTAAACACTCGCTTTTTCAATGTATCCACGACAAGAAAAGCGGAACGATAACTAAACTAGCTCCTGCTGTTAAAAGCATAGATAAACTTGCAATGGTTCCTTCTACAGGGCCGATTTCGAATGCTTTTGATGTACCGGTTCCATTTGCGCTAGTGCCTAACATAATGCCTTTTGCGAGCGCTGTTTTAATACGGCATATACGTATGAGAGCAGGTCCGAGCAATGCTCCTGTTAACGCAGTTAAAACAACAAATACAGCTGTTAATTGTGACATACCACCGATCATTTCTGAAATGGCCATTGCAATTGGTGTCGTTACAATATGAGGCGCTAAACTATGTTCTAACGATGAATCAATTTGAAAATAATTAGCTAGTAGTGCTGAAGTAATAACTGATAAAAATGAGCCGACAATGACATTAAGTAAAATAGCTATTCCATGTTTCTTGAGTAAATCAAAGTATTTATAGATTGGCCATGCGAAAGCAACTGTTGCAGGCTTTAATAATTCTGTTAACCATTGACCACCTGTTTCATATGTTTCATAAGGTGTGTCTAGTCCGAGTAATAAAGCAATTAAAATAATAGGGCAGACGAGAAGAGGAGAAAGTAAGCTCCAATTCCAGCGTTGATACATTTTCTTCGATATCCAATATGTGAATAGTGTTAATAGTAAACAAAGAAAGCCGATCATTGTGTTGATCCTTTCCGCTTTAGTAGCAATTCTGTTAGGAGTCCTGTAGCGAGAGTGACACAAAGTGTACTAATCATAATAATTAAAATGAGATCGATTCCATATTGTGATAGTGTATCTTTGTAGCGTATGACAGCGACTGCAGAAGGAATGAAAAATAAAATAAGTTCTTTTAATAAAAAGTCTGCTCCGTCCTGTACCCACTCTTTTTTCATTAGGTTAAATTTTAATGAAATTAACAATAAAAAAATACCGAGTATACTTCCTGGAACTGGGAGGTGTGCCTGTTTTGCAATCCATTCACCTGTCCAAGCGAAACAAAATAATAATAAAATTTGTCCGCTTAATTTCCACCATTTCATACAGTACCCACCTCTTTCTTTTTTTACATAAAAATTGTAAAAAAGAATTAACAATTTCTACTATACGTTCATTCGAAAAATTTGTCTAATATATAAATTATATGTTATTAATATATTAGATGTATTAATTGAAAGTGAAAAGGGTGTCCAAAATGGAATTACGGCATTTGCAATATTTTGTTGTAGTGGCAGAGGAGTTACACTTTGGACGAGCAGCTGCTCGTTTACAAATGACACAACCACCGCTTAGTCAACAAATTCAGCAATTAGAAAAAGAAATGGGAGTTATGTTATTTTCAAGAACGAAGAGAAAAGTTGAATTAACAGAAGCTGGAGAAATGTTTTTAAAAGAAGTAAAAAAAGCGTTCGAACAAATTGATAAAGCAGTAGAAGTTGCACAAAGTGCCCAAAGGGGAGAAGTGGGATCACTTTCAATTGGTTTTGTAGGTGCGGCGATATATGATATTTTACCATCTATCGTAAGGGAGTATAGAAAGAAATTTCCGAGAGTGTCTGTTGCATTACATGAACTGTCAACACCGGATCAGGTGCATGCACTTCACGATAACCGTATTGATATTGGCTTTTTGCGTCCGCCAATTCCAACGCAATTACTAGAGTTAGAACCAATTCAAAAGCTTTCTTGTACGTTATGTTTACCGAAGGCACATCCACTTGCTGAAAAGGATGAAATACATATTGAAGATTTAAGAGACGAACCGTTCGTATTTATTACGAGACCGGTATGGCCAGCGTTATACGATACAATTTTATCACTTTGCCGCGACGTAGGATTTAGTCCACACATTGTACAAGAAGCAACGGAATATCAAACAGTTATGGGACTTGTAGCGGCAGGAATCGGAATTACGGTAATACCTGTATCGGCGAATAAATTGTATAAAACAGAAGTCGTATATAAAGAATTATGTGATTCTAATTTTGTTGCAGAAATGTCAGTAGCTTACAAGAAAATGAATACTAACCCAGAGCTTTTAGAGTTTTTGAAAATTGCAAGAGAGAAGAAAAGAATTGAAGTAGAGGATGAGATTAATTAAGCTATTAAAAAGTACACCTCATTAAACACTAAAGCGGAAATGCAATACTATTGCATTTCCGCTTTAGTGTTCTTTTTTAGTTCTATGCTAAAGAGATAAACATGTTCGTTTTCTTGTAATAGTTGGTCAATAGAGTTTTTTTCCTCAAACATTAGCACTCTTACGGTTTCATTATTTGTTTTTATAATAGCCGCTAAAGTCGTTTTTTGATTGTATGTTAAGTTAATAGCAGATTGAATAGTAGTAGATGTAGAGCTATTTATGTTTGGTGGTGTTTCTTCAGGAACGAGCATGGAACTACCTTCAATATTAACATACCAATGTTTTTGCGCTTGTACATCTTTATCGAGTTGGGATTGAGGTGGCAAAAAAGAAAGCTTTACTTTCTTTTTTGGAAAATGTGAGGTAGCTATATTCGCAATTTCGTTTGTTTTTTTACCATTTTGATAATAATCAATCGTAGCATGTATTTCATCTTGTTTATTTTTTAGTGTAACGTTATAAAACATGCTGCTTCCTTCTTGAAAAGGAGTCATTTGTAAAATAGAAGATTGCTCTTCTGTTAATTTATATGGCTCAACAATGGCAACTTCATTATTTTTAAGTGGGTTACAACTAGTGAGAAATAATAAAGACAAGGTTAATAGTAATTTCATACGCATGTAATCCCCCTCCTTTTTACAATTATATTCTTAATATGATTTTTTCACCATTTTATTTTCTAGGACTAAAGACTTAGAACGAATTCAGGTTGTGGTGCGATGTTTAAAATGTCATATTTTTATACACTAGTAGTATAGAATGAGTATGGTATGAAGTAAGGTAGGGGAAGAACATATGTCTTTATGTCAGTTAGTGAGAAAAAATATAAGAACATTTGCTGCCAAAAGGATGAAGCAATTCATGTGGGTTGCTATGAGCACTATGATTTTATTTTTTATGATATCGCTCCAATTTAATGAAGGAGCTATTGGGAAATTAGAGACTACACTTTTATTTCAAATGAGCTTTTACATGCTGTTTATTGTATTCATTTTTATTTGTATTTTTACTACATATAAAATAACGTTTTCTCTTCTGCAAGTGAGGAAAGAGGAAATTAAATCTTATGTAGCAGAGAATAGGAAGAGAAATGACGTACTATGTTTATTATGTCAGGAGCAATTATTTATTTATGGAGCAGCGTTTGTTTTTGGATTAGTGAATGGGATGTTATTTTTGAAATTATTTACGATTATCTTTATGAAAATAGCAGGAATACAAGGGATAAATAGTGCACCGATTACAATATATGCAATAGTAGTTGTTAGTATAATTATGATTGTTATCGTCCTAGTATCGATGATACAATGTTTTCGATTTGTTCAAAGTTTACAAGATGAAAATTCGTTTTAATTCAAGGAAAAGGCATGAGAAATCATGCCTTTTCCTATTTTACACATAAAAATAATCATGTTACAGTGTAAAGACCTGACAAAGAATGGGAAGGAAAGGTTGTATAGTATGACAAATGAACAATCAATTGTAAAGGTTGAGCGGTTAACGAAGCGAATCGGTTCAAAGACACTTGTAGAAAATATTAGTTTCGAAGTTAAAAAGGGTGAAGTAGTTGGCTTGCTCGGACCAAATGGTGCTGGAAAAACGACTTTAATGAGAATGATGGTCGGCATGATTCGTATGACAGAGGGCGAAGTTTGGATTGACGGTCAATCTGTAAAACAGCAATTTGAAAGTACTGCTTCGAAAATTGGAGCAGTAATTGAGACACCGGAATTTTATCCTTTTTTGAGCGGCTATGAAAATTTAACATATTTCGGACGAATGAATGGTAACGTGACAGAAGAACGTATCGATGAAGTAGTGAAATTGTTAGGGATGGGCCAAGTAATTGATCGTAAAGTAAAAGCATATTCACTCGGCATGAGACAACGTTTAGGAATTGCTCAAGCGCTTATTCACGATCCAGATGTATTAATATTAGATGAACCAACGAATGGATTAGATCCTAGTGGAATACATGAAATGAGAATGTACATAAAGAAAATTGCACATGAACAAGGAAAAGCGGTACTTGTATCTAGTCACTTACTTTCAGAAGTTGAATTAATGTGTGACAGAGTTATCATTATTCAGCATGGAGAATATGTGGCGACGCAAAATATTCAGCATAGTCAAAGCGAAGAGATGGAGACAATCCGTATACGTGTAGATGATGCAAATAAAGCAGCAGAAATGTTAGACCAAGATGTTTTAATAAAAGGTAATGATTTACTTATTCATGTAAAAGATGAAGAAATCCCAAATGTTATTCGTACATTGCTTGAGAAGGACATTCAAGTTTATCGTGTATATGAAGAAAGAAAAACGTTAGAAGAGCAATTTTTAGAATTAACAGGGGGAAAAGATATTGTTTAATTTAGTGTATAACGAACTGTATAAAATATTTAAGCGAAAGCGAACGATTATTCCCTTTGCAGTTATTGCAGTATTAATAATTGGATTAGGGTGGGTTACGGTAAAGTATTTAGAACCGGAAACAAAAGGATGGAAAGCCGATTATACAGAACGAACTGTAGAAATAGAGAAAAAGCTGGGTATGAAAAAAGAAGCTATATTAGCAGAACGATCTGGGGACGAGCTTGTAAAGGAATATCAGCTTAAGATGAAGCATTTAGATACAGATACAGCACCGGCAAGCAGTTCTCCACTTTCTTTCGTGAGAGATACAGGTTTTATCGTATTTCCAATATTGCTCCCATTTATCCTCGTGTATGCAAGTACAATTTTTGCGAATGAATATAGCTGGGGAACATATAAATTTTTAACGATACGACCAGCGAGTCGATTTAAAATTTTGACAGCTAAATTTTTAGCAATTGTGATATTTGCAGCGTTATTGTTTATATTTAATATGATTTTCTCCACTTTATGTGGACTTGTTATTTATAAATTCCAACAGCCTGCATGGAGCGAGCTTATTTTCCAAGATGGAAATATTATAAAACAAAATATTTTTGTGGAGGCTAGTAAATATTATATTTTATCGTGGTTGCCGACCATTGTGTACGCAGCGTTTGCATTTATGATTTCTGTATTAACAAGATCTAGTGGGGGCGCGATTGGTATTTCACTATTTCTTGCTTTATCAGGAAATATTGCATTACTAGCAGCAACTAGATATGATTGGGTGAAATATTTATTGCCAGCAAACACAGATTTATACAGTATTGCAAAGAATGGAAGTTTTATTGATGGAGTAACATTCCCGTTTGCTTCATGTATGTTATTACTATATTTATTTGTATTTTTAAGCATTTCCTATACAGTATTTTTAAAACGCGATTTAACTTAAAAAAGAGCCGTTAAGTATTTCTTAACGGCTCTTTTTTTATGCAAATTGTTTAAGTGCTTTTTCAGCTAACAAAGCGAAGTATTCTGCACTTATAGGTAATGCTTGCTCATCTACTGTAAAAGCTGGATGATGCCATTCATGTGTACCACTCGTTCCCATAAAAACGAATGAACCAGGTATTTCTTGTTGATAAAAAGAAAAATCTTCTCCGGCCATTGACGGGGTAGGAGAGATGATATTTAAATTCATTTTTTCAGCAACTTGAGAGGATAAGTTTGTTAAAGATGTATCGTTATGAACAGCAGGAGGACCTGCATAAAAACGAAATTCTGTTTTTACACCTAATGCATCAGAAACCCCTTGAATAATACGTTTCATGAGAGCTGGAATCTTTTCACGTGTTTCAGTTTGGAATGTACGTACAGTTCCTTCCAGCGTTGCTTTTTCAGGAATTACGTTCCACGTATTTCCTGAATGGATGTTTGTGACACTGACGACGGCATTATGTGAAGAGCTTATATTTCGGCTTACAATTGTTTGGAGTGCCATCACGATTTGAGAGGACGCGACAATAGGGTCTACCCCAGCATCAGGTACAGCTGCATGTGTACCAACTCCGTGAATTTTAATTTCAAATCGATCGACCCCGGCCATCAGTGGACCATCTTTAATACCGATTGTACCTACTGGTAAATCAGGTTTATTATGCATACCGAAAATAGCTTGCACGCCATGTAAATGCCCGGCTTCAATTACTTTGCGAGCACCATTGCTACTTTCTTCAGCTGGTTGGAATATAAAGCGTACAGTTCCGCTAAGAGAAGATTCTTTTTCTTTTAATAAATAAGCGGCACCTATAATAGCAGCTGTATGAAAATCATGCCCACAAGCATGCATTTTACCGGAAATTTTTGAAGCGTACGGTAAATGTGTTTCTTCTTGAATAGGAAGGGCATCAATATCAGCACGGATTGCTATAATTGGTCCGTTATTATTCCCTGAAATTTCAGCAATAACGCCTGTTTCTAAACTAGAATTTATAATCGTAATGTTTTTCTCTTCTAACCAATTTTTTATAGTCTTCGTCGTTTCAAATTCTTCGTATGATAATTCTGGATGCTCATGTAAATTTCGACGAATAGAAATTAGCATCTCAGTTAATTGCTCTAGATTTGCTGCCACGTATAATGCCTTCTTTCTTAATTAATGTATTTACATTAATTATACAATAAGAAAAGAGAGGATTCTCAAATGAAAATCCTCTCTCGTTTTATGCTGCCAATTTTTTGTGTGTATGATGTTTATGATAACGTCCACGCATTGCATAGGCAATTTGCGGGATTGCAATACCGATTAAAATAAGTGATACACCGATCCATTGTGAAGATAGCACCGCTTCTTTTAAAACGAATACAGACATAATTGTTGTAACTGGTAGTTCTGCTGCACCAAGAATAGTCGCTAAGCCAGAACCGATCTTTGGAATACCGATTGTAAAGGCGATAGAAGGAATAACGATACTAAATGTTCCTAATCCTAAACCGTATTTCCAAAGTCCTTCAGAAATTGCACCGCTAAAAATAAATGTTGGCGGGAATACGATCATTACTAAAGTTAAAGCGCCAGTCATTAAGAGAACACCGCGCGGTAATGAAGGTACTTCAACAGCAACTTTTCCGCTCACGAAAATGTATGTTGCGAATGTAACAGCAGATAATAAACCTAGTATGATTCCAGTCATATCGAAATCACCTGCTGATTTTTCTAGTAAACCACTTGATAAAAATGTACCTGCAAGTAAGAAAATAACGGAAATAACCTTTTCTCTTGAAGGTAATGTTTTTGTTGCGACTGCTTCAATAATAATTCCGACCCAAACGAATTGGAATAAAAGTATAATTGCAATAGATGCTGGTACAGTTTTTAATGAAGCATAATAAAAAATTCCAGTAAAACTTGCAGATGTACCTGCAACGAATAAAATTAACGCTTGTTTTAATGGAACACGATGTCTAGAAAATAGAAGAGTAATAGCAAGCAAAATAATCCAACCGAACAAATATTGGCTGCCAATTACCTCTCCAAGTGAAAATCCTTCTGCATAGGCAAGTTTAACGAAAATAGCTAAAATCCCATAACTACACGCTCCTAATAAAACTAAAAGAGAATAACGAAGCATGAAAAATTCCTCCCATCTATATGAAATTGTTCCTAACGGACATATATAACTAGAGGGAAGTACACAAAATTAAAAATAAAGGGTCAAATAAAAGAAAAGTGTGACATTTTATAGAATAATAATAAAAGTATGATATTTATGCATAATCTTGAAATTAATAATAATAAAAGTATTGTAAAATCAGCTTCCTATTGTATAAAGACAGCATTTGAAAAAATATTTTTTAGGGAGATAGAAGGGTAGTCCATTATAGTGTGCTAATCATTTGAGGAACTATGTTACCTTTGTTATGTTAATAAAAATTAGAGAAGTTTCGTAGTCCCATTGAGATTGTTCTATATAATAGAAGGAAATGAAAACGTTTTATTAGAAACTGTTTGCAAGGGTAGTTTTTCTTATTATCACGTTGTTAAAGTGAGTTCACGAATTGTTCATAGTATTTTTATGTGTTTTTGCTACAATATGTAAGGAGAGGAGTGGAATCATGCAAGATATTAGTATTTTTTTAGCGTTTGGCGCTGGATTTTTATCATTTATTTCCCCATGTTGCTTACCGCTTTATCCGGCATTTTTATCGTACATAACAGGTATGTCGGTTTCTGAGTTGAAAGAAGAAAATGCAATGCTTCGCAAAAGAAGTATGATACATACAGCGTTTTTCTTACTTGGATTTTCAATTATATTTATTGCAATTGGGTTTGGTACAAGTTTTATTGGAGGCATCTTTACAAATTATAAAGATTTAATTAGACAGTTAGGTGGTATATTTATCATCGTGTTCGGTCTTATTATTGTCGGTGTGTTTAAGCCAAAGTTTTTAATGCAAGACCGTAAATTTACGTTTAAAAATCGTCCGAGTGGCTATTTGGGATCCGTTCTAATTGGGTTGGCCTTTGCTGCAGGGTGGACACCATGTACTGGACCTATTTTAGTGTCTGTAATTGGATTAGCTGCAACAAATCCAGAATCAGCAATGATTTATATGATAGCATACATACTTGGGTTTGCTATCCCATTTTTTGTACTATCATTCTTTATTACGAAAATGTCTTGGATTAAAAGAAATAGTATGAAATTCATGAAGATTGGAGGATACGTTATGATTGTCATGGGTATCTTCCTATATTTCAACTGGATGACGAAAATTATCGTATATTTCTCAAGTTTATTTGGTGGTTTTACCGGTTTTTAGTATTATTCTGTGAAAATGTTGGAAATACTAACGGAAAAGCATATAATGAAAGTATATTTTGCATATAGCCACAAAAAAGGATGAGAAAATATGAACATAGTTGTTTTATCCAGTATCGTTGCTGTTTGTATGGCTGTTGGTGCGATGTTTATTCGTTTAAAAGCAGCTAAGAAACCGGCAACATTGAAAAAAATTATACTTCCACCATTTTTTATGAGCACGGGAGCGTTGATGTTTGTTTTTCCTGAATTTCGATTAACTCCAGCAGAAATGTTAGAAGCAATTGGCGTCGGTTTGTTTTTCTCTATTTTTCTTATTAAAACATCTAAATTTGAAATTAGAGGACAAGAGATTTATTTGAAGCGTTCAAAAGCATTTGTTTTTATATTAATTGGATTACTTGTCGTGCGGATTGTATTTAAAACATACTTAAGTCAATCTCTTGATTTAGGACAACTTAGTGGCATGTTCTTCTTACTGGCGTTCGCGATGATTGTGTCATGGAGAATTGCTATGTACCGTTCCTTTACGAAATTACAGAAGGAAATGGAAAAAGAAGATGGTTTTTATAATGAAAAAGATATGAAACTAACTTAAAAACTGTATATGTATAAAATAAAAAGACAGCGTTTTTTGACGCTGTCTTTTTATTTATATTGTTAACATCTTCTGTCCCAGCCGCGGCGTATAAAACGTTCCCCATTAAAGAAACAATTTAAATTTGGTGAGACGAATGGACCGATAAACGGAATAATATTTGGTTCCGAAGTCTCATCAACAGGAATCGGTGGTTTAGTAGGATCTGGTCTCACTGTATATCTAACTCGCGCCGCATTTCGGATAAGCCCGTTTTGTGGCGTACTTGTTACTTGTACGATGAAGCGAACGATAACCGATTCACCTGGATTAACAGTTTCAATAAGAATACCAATAGTTGGATTACTTCCAGGACGTGAAACACCGTTTACTGTTACTGAATTTGGATAGAAAGTAACTTCGGGAGGTAGTGGATCGGTAATGAGTACATTATTTGCAGGGGTAGCGCCATTGTTAGTAAAGATAAGTGTATATGTGATGAAGTCACCGAGCTCCACACTATTTACATTTGCGGTCTTAATGAATGTGTTTGGCACATTAGGGTTTACTTCTATCGTAATTGGTGGTGTTGTTGTCGTTGTTGTGACAGGTGGTCTAGTAGGATCAGGTTGAGAAGTATACGTAATAGATGCGATATTTGTAATCATTCTATTAGCTGGAAGTATAATAACACGTACTTGGAATGAAATAGTTACTGATTCTGCCGGATCAAGGTTTCCAACAGGAATTCCTGTGGATGGATTTGCGTTTGGAAATGGAATGTTATTAATTGTGACACTGTTTGGAATGAATGATGTACCGGCAGGAAGTGAATCTGTAACAGAAATATCAGTGACAGGAATTGTACCTTCGTTTTGGAATGTGATAGTAAACGTAATTGTATCGCCTACTGAAACGATGGATTTATCAGCGGTTTTTATCGGATTAATAGTTCCGACGTTTACAGGGGTTATTGTCGTAGGCGTAGGTGTAGTAACGGATACAGGTGGCTTAGTAGGATCAGGTTGGTATTGGAATGAAACGTTACCTTGGTTTTGAATTTCTCCGTTTGGTGGAATCGAAGTAACTAGGACACGGAAAGAAATTGTTGCAGATTCAGAAGGAGCAAGTGTTGAAATAGGGATGCCTGTTGATGGATTTGCGGTTGGTTGCGGCACGTTGTTAATTGTAACACTATTTTGAATGAACGAAGTACCGACAGGAATTGTATCAGTTACAACTATATTATTAGCAGGAATGGTACCTGTATTTTGGAGTGAAATCGTATACGTAATGATATCACCTAGTGTAACTGTTTCTGGCGTAGCTGTTTTTTGCGGATTTAATATAGCTGTATTTACATTCGTTGTGTTAATTGGAGTAGGGTCTGTAATGGTAATAGGAGGTTCACCAGGAATTGGTTCATATGTGAAAGTAACAGTTGCTTGATTTCGAATGATACCACCAGGTGGTACACTTGTTACTCTCGCTTGGAATTGAACAGTTATTATACCGTTCGGATTGACTGTTCCTACAGGTATACCCGCTACAGAATTTGCGCCAAGATTCGGAATGCCATTTATTATAACGGTACCTGGAACAAATGTTAATCCATTCGCTAACGGATCAGTAATGATAACGGAAGTTGCAGGGACTGATCCGCGATTTTGGAACGTTACGGTATAAGTGATGATTTCATTTATATCTACAATTTGTTTGTCTGCTAGTTTATTTGGGTTAGGGGTAGGTGTAATAACAGATACTTCAACTGTTGGAGTAGGATCTGTAATGGTAATAGGAGGTTCACTAGGGTTTGGCTGGAATGTGTAAGTGACAGTTGCAGTGTTTTTAATTATACCGTCTGGCGGGAGTGCACTTACAGTAACTTGATAAGCTAGCGTAACAATTTGCCCTGGAGTTACAGTTCCGACATTTACACCACTATTTGGATTTGCTCCAGGTGAAGAAACGCCATTTATCGTAACGCTATTGGGAATAAAAGTAGTACCACTTGGAGTAGGGTCTGTAATAATCACATCTGTCGCATTTATATTTCCGACGTTTTGGAACGTAACTGTATAAGTGACAGTATCACCAAGATTAATAACTTGAGGGGATGCTTGTTTGTTAGGGTTAGTAGTAACTTCACTTACTTGCGTCTTTGTAGTAGGTGTAGGGGTAGTAATAGATACAGGTGGTCTAGTAGGATCTGGCTGGTATTGGAATGAAACTGTCCCTTGATTTTCAATAAAGCCTGTTGGTGGTATTGATGTTACTTGAACTTGGAAAGTTACAACGACTGAAGTGTTAGGTTCTAATGTACCGATAAGAATTCCGGAACTAGGAATGATGCCTGGTTGTGAAACACCATTTATCGTAACGCTATTCGGTATGAAAGTGGTACCGGCTGGAATAGGATCGGTTACAAGTACATTTGTTGCAGGGACAGTTCCTGTGTTTTGTAAGGAGATTGTATAAGTGATTGTGTCACCTAATAAAGCAAATACTTTATCAGCAGATTTTGTAGGATTCGTTGTTGCAGTGTTGACATTTGTAGTAGTAGGGGGCGTTGGAGTAGTTACTGTTACTGGTGGTTCTCCAGGATTAGGTTGGAATGTGTAGGTGATAGTAGCTTCATTTACAATAATTCCGTTAGGTGGTATGGAAACAACGCGAACTTGGAAAGTTACAACGACCGATTCACTAGGGGTTAATGTGCCAAGAGGTATGCCAAGGGCTGGATCTATATTACTAGTTGGAGTGCCGTTAATTGTAACGCTATTTGGAATGAAAGTAGTTCCTGTTGGGATGGGGTCTGTAAAAACGATGTCTGTCAGTTGTACAGTTTGTAAGTTTTGGAAGGTAACGGTGTACGTAATAATATCACCTATATCAACGTTGTTTCGATCAGCTGTTTTCGATGGATTAATAATACTATTAATGATTTCAGTATTAACTGGTGGTGTTTCTTCTGTTTCTGTAATAGGAGGTTCATTTGGATTAGGCTGAGATGTAAAGTTGACTGAACCAACATTTGTAACAACCCCGTTAGGAGGTATATTTGTAACCGTTACTTGGAACGTGATGGTTACGATTTGATTTGGTTGTATTGTACCAATAGGTATCCCGATACTTGGGTCAACACCTAGTTGCGAAATCCCATTTACTGTAACAGAATCCACAATGAATTGTGTGCCTACTGGTGCTTGATCCATGACAGATACATTTGTCATTGGAATATTTCCGAGGTTTTCAAGGGTGATCGTATAAGTGAGTGCATCTCCAATGTTGGCGATTTGTAAGTCTACTGTTTTTGTTGACTCTAACTCTGCATTTTGTACAATTGTTTCTGCAATTGGAGTAGGGGTAGTTGTTGTAATAGGCGGAAGGTTGGGGTCTGGTTGAGATGTGTAAGTGACATTAGCTTCATTTGAGATAATCCCATTTGGTGGTAGAGCAGTTACTTGTACTTCTAAAGTAACAGTCACTATTTGTCTAGGGTTTAATGTTCCAACTGGGATTCCTGTTGTTGGTGTTAAATTAGGTTGTGAAATACCATTAATCGTGACACTACCAGGAATAAATGTAGTTCCAGTAGGGATAGAATCAGTAATAATAACATCAGTTGCAGGTATATTACCATTGTTTTGGAGAGTAATTGTATAAGTGAGTGTATCTCCAATACTTGCAAACTCGCGATCTACTGTTTTTTGCGGGTCTGGATTAGCAGTACGAACTGGTAATGTTACAGTCGGGGTTGTTTCTGTTGTTGTAATAGGTGGTTCGCCAGGAGTTGGTTGCGAAATATAGGTCACGCTTGCTGTATTTTCTATTTTTCCGTTAGGTGGAATAGCATTTATTTGTACTTGGAAAGTAACAGTGACGGTTTCGCCAGGGTTAACTGTACCGACGGAAATGCCTGAAATCGGGCTTACACTAGGTTGAGGGATAGTATATTTACTGTAACGCTATTCGTAACAAAAGTTGTACCAGGTGGTAAAGAATCTGTAATTGTTACACCTGTAGCAGGTATAGTTCCTTGGTTTGTAAATGTAACAGTATAAGTTACAATATCGCCAATTTCTGCAAACGTAAGGTTTGCTGTTTTTGTTGGACTTATGACTACAGTTTGGATAGGAGTCGTTGTTTCAGGAGTTGTTTCTGTTTTTGTAACTGGAGGTAAATTTGGATCCGGTTGATAATTAAATGTTGCACTCCCTTGATTGCGTATTTCTCCACTAGCAGGAATGTTTACTACTCGTACTTGGAAAGTAATGGTCGCTCGTTCGGATGGTGCTAAAGTTCCAAGTGAAATTCCTGATGCTGGATTGGTTCCTGCTTGAGGAATCCCATTAATCGTAGCACTATCTGGAACAAACACAGTACCAGCAGGGATAGAATCTATTACTGTTATATTCGTAGCGGGGACAGTACCGGTGTTTTGGAATGAGAGCGTATAGGTAATGATATCATTTAATGCAACGAAGGAACGATCAGCTGTTTTTTGTGGATTTAGTGTTGCAGTATTAACTGCCGTTTCTGTTTCAGGAGTTGTAATAGTTGTTGTAACGGGAGGTTCATTTGGATTGGGCTCATATGTGAATGTTATAGTTGCTTGATTTCTAATAACTCCCCCAGGCGGGATGCTATTTACTACACCTTGGAAAGTAACTGTTATACTTTGACCAGGATTTACAGTACCGACTGGAATACCAATTTCGGGATTTTCTCCAAGTTGTGATGTTCCATTCACGACAACGCTACCTGGAACGAATGAAACACCAGATGGAAGTGTATCTTGCACAATAACATTAGTTGCAGGTACGGTTCCTCTATTTTGGAATGTTACAGTAAAAGTAATCGTATCTCCTAAATCAGCAATTTGTCGATCTGCAGATTTTGTAGTTGTCGGATTTGGATTGTTAATTGGAATGTTCACACTTGGAGTCGTAGTAGTTGTTGTAACGGGGGGCTCACTTGGATTCGGTTGATATTGATAAGTGAAGGAGGCTTCGTTTCTAATTGTTCCGTCCGGAGGCAAGTTTGTAACTGTAACTTGATAGGTAACTGTAACTGTTTCCCCGACATTGACTGTCCCAAGTGAAATGCCGAGCTCTGGGTTTTCTCCAGGTGTAGGCACACCATTAATTGTGACGCTATTTGTAATGAATGCTGCTCCAGGCGGTATAGGGTCAGTAAGGGTCACATTTGTAGCAGGAACGGTTCCTAAGTTTTGGAATGTGACAGTGTAGGTAATTGTATCTCCGATATCGACAAATTGACGATTAGCAGATTTCGTCGGTGTAACAATGACAGTATCTACGTGTGTTTCAGTTATAGGAGTTGGTGTAATTTTAGTGACAGGAGGTTCTGAAGGGGTTACTACATATGTTGAGGATACGGTACCTTGATTTTGAATAATTCCGTTTGGAGGAGCACTAATAACGCGGACTTGAAAAGTAATTGTAGTCGCTTGATTTGGATTTAATGACCCAATTAATATACCGTTTGCAGGATTCGCATTTGGTTGTAACACTCCGCCGACTGTAACACTATTTGGAATGAAAGTTGTTCCATTTGGTATAGGATCAGTAAGGATTACACTAGTAGCGGGAACCGTCCCGTTGTTTTGTAAGCTAATCGTATACGTAATGGTATCACCGATATCAACGAAGGCGCGATTAGCAGATTTGGTTGGATTAACTGTAGCTGTATTAACTGCGACAGTTGTAGGTGTAGTCGGTTCCGTCGTTGTAACAGGTGGTAAGTTCGGATCAGGTTGATACGTATAAGTTGTTGAAGCCTCGTTTGTAATAACACCACCAGCTGGTACTTGTGTAACAAGAACTTGGAATGATAGTGTTTTTGTTTCACCGGGGTTAATTGTACCAACTGGAATTCCAGTTGCAGGGTTCGAGTTTGGAACAGGAGCGTTATTTAAAACTACACTATTTGGAATAAATGTTGTACCGGCAGGAATTGTATCTGTAAAAATTACGTTTGTAGAAGGGATAGTGCCATCGTTGTTAAATGTGACAGTATAGGTAATGATATCGCCAATATCAACAGCGGTTTTATCAGCCGTTTTTATCGGATTCGTAATTGCTGTATTAACGGGTACAGTGGTAGGCGGAGTAGGATTTGTTGTTGTAATTCCGGGTTTTGTTGCGTCAGGTTGATAGGTAAATGTTACATTTCCAACATTTCGAATGACTCCGTTTGCAGGGAGGGAGTTTACTTGAACTTGGAAAGTAACCGTTGATGTGGAGCCAGCTGCAATGGTTCCAACTTGTATGCCGCCAGATGGATTTACACCAGGTTGTACGGTACCATTTATTGTCACGCTGTTTGGAACGAAAGTAGTTCCAGCCGGGATTGGATCAGTCACAATAACATTAGTTGCGGGTATATTTCCTGTATTCGGTAATGTAATCGTATACGTAATCGTATCGCCAATATCGACAATTCGTGGACTAGCAGATTTTGTTGGATTTACAATTGCAGTTCGTACAGAAGTAGTTGTTGGAGGTGGTGTTGTCGTAGTTGTCGTTGGAGGTTCAGTAGGGTTCGGTTGCGATGTAAATGTTATATTTGCTTCATTAGTAATCGTTCCATTAGCCGGAAGAGAAGTGACTTGAACTTGAAATGTGACAGTTGTAGTTTGACCAGCAGGAATCGTACCTAGCGGAATATTTGTTGGTGTTACGCCAAATTGTGTCGCTCCATTAACTGTAACACTGTTTGGAATAAAAGTAGTACCAGTAGGGATAGGATCGGTGATAGAAACATTTGTTGCTGAAATATTACCGTTATTTGGGACAGTAATCGTATACGTAATGATGTCACCAATATTCACAATTTGTTGGTTTGCACTTTTAGTCGGATTAATGATAGTAGCATTAATTTGTGTTTCAACTATATTACTTGTAGAGTTTCTGTTAATTGGTGGTTGGTTTGGTGGATTATATTGAAAGCTTGAAGTTGCACTATTTGGAATAGGGTTTGGTGTAGGAAGGGTATTAACTCGAACTTGAAACGTAATTGTAGCATTCCCGTTTGCAGCAATCGTTCCTACATTTATACCAGTAGCAGGATTATCCGTAGTAGAAGTACCATTTACTGTAACGCTACCCGGTACGAACGATGTGCCGGGAGGGGGTGTGTCTGTAATGATAACATTATTAGCAGCTAAGGGGGCTTGATTTGTGGCGGTAATTGTATACGTAATCGCATCACCGATGGTAGCAATTGCTTTATCTACTGCTTTTGTTAATGCGACATTAGCTGTGAAAATATCTGTATCAACTATATTGCTTGTTGTTGTACGTGTGATAGTGGGTGCGTTAGGTGCAGGTTGAAATTCGTATCCAAATGATGCTACGTTACTGGCGACAGGTGGGGTAGGAATACTTGTTACATCTACTTGAAAAGTAATTGTAACAGAACCACCAGCTGGAATATTATTAATAGGAATTCCAGTTGAAGGATCGCCGGCTGTTGGAGTACCGTTAACAGTTACACTGTTTGGAACGAAAGTGGTGCCAGCTGGTATAGGGTCTGTAAATGTAACGTTTTGGGCAGGAAGTGTTCCAGTATTTTGGACAACGATTGTATAGGTTAAACGACTTCCTATTGTAGCTATTGCCATTAGATTCGTCCTTTCTAAATGAATTTAAATCCGATCAATAGTTAGACACTTACAAATAGCATCAATTCAAAATTTAAAACTGGTTCTATTTGTAAAAAATATGAAAAATGAACTCGTCATTGCATCCTATTCAAATATAAATGAATAGGAATAGGCAAAGGCTTTTTTTTGCCTAAATGAGCTCGTACGTATATAAATGGAACTTTTTCTTTTTACTCGCATTAAATGAAATAGCGAATAAATATTTATTTTCATAGAAAGGAAGTGAGGTTGTTGGCCTTTGTACAAACATATACAAAAACGGATTCGCTTTTTATGGTGCATACAGGAAATACGTTAGGGATGCGCGGTATTACGACAGCTACTGCATATCAATATAACGCATTAATTTCCACAAATACAAATTTGATTTTTGCTGGGGTGCCATCTTCTACAGATGCGGATACCTTCGCAGGAACAACAAATGATTGGACTTTAAATGGATCATTGGCGAGGCTTAATCCATCTGTAACAGATGTACCAACAACGGCTAAAGTCGACTTTGCAATGTTAGTTTGGCAAGGAACATTGGGGGGGACTGTTACAGAGGCGATAGTAAATGCGAATATTCCAACATTCAGAACCCCGGATAATGTGACTCACACTATTACAAGTACGCCTGCCTGGGGAGAAACAAGGTCGAGTGGGACATTTCAAGGTACGATTTATACACGTGCAGCTAATGTGACGAGTATTCTTCAAGGACTTCCTAATCGTGCTGTAGGTGATTATTTTGTAGAACGTGTTCCAACGGCAAATCCACCTTTGCAAGGAACAGGGGTAGGGTGGACATTAGTTGTTGTATACCGTGATAATTCATACTCAATAAGGAATGTTAGTTTATATAGTGGGTTACTTATTTCCACCTTGGGTGAGACAGCAACAATCTCCAATTTTATCACTCCAGCTGTAGCTCCGGTTAACGCTCGTGTATTTACAATGGCAATAAATGGTGATACGGATGCGGTTGACGATAGATTTATTTTAAATGGCAGTGCACTTTCAGGACCTAACAATGCTAATCCGAATTTTTTCGCTTCGCAAGTCAATAATTATTTAGGTAATTTAAATACAATTGGTAGTTTTGCAGATAGAAATATGCCGATTGGAACTGCTGCAACGAATCGGCGTGCTGAATTTGATGTGACGAATGTCCCAGCGAACGGTGTATTAACAGCTGGTTCAACTTCTACGACAGTTAATATCCCAAATACATTTGACTATCTTTATGCTGGTGCTGTAGGTTTGCAAATAGAGTTAGGAGAGGCGCGTCTATCTGCTACAAAATCAGTAACTGTAAGTTAAAGTAATTGAAAATATTAGTGAAAAATCTTTTTTATAAAATAATAGGAGTGATCTTTATTGGCCTTCGTTCAAGCTTACGGTAAAAATGATAATTTATTTATGATGCACACGGGCAATACGATGGGAATGCGTGGTACTGCTAATACAAACTTTGCTTACAATGCACTTATTACATTAAATACTGATTTAACTTTTGGAGGGGTTCCTTCATCAACAGATCCAAATACATTTGGAGGTACGACGAATGATTGGACGCTAGATGGTTCATGGGCTGAATTAAATCCATCAACTACGATTGTTCCAACCACAGCGGTTGTAGATTTTGCATTACTTGTTTGGTCAGGTGGGTTGGATACGGCTGTTACAACGGCTGTTGTTGATGCGAATCCACCAAATTTAGTTACGCCTGATGGAACGAGTACACAAGTGACAATAAATTCAGCATGGTCATCAGGAGGGATGAATTTACCTTTCATAGCCAATGTTTATAATCGAGCAGCAGACGTAACATCTTTACTACAAGGATTACCAAATCGAGCAGTAGGAAGGTATAGCGTAACAAGATTACCTACACGTCAGCCAGTCGGTTATGGTGCTGGATGGTCGTTGATTGTTGTATATCGTGATTCTTCATATCCGATGAGAAATGTGAGTTTATTTCCAGGTTTTTTATTATCAGGTACACCACAAACCCTTTCTGGATTTTTCACACCAGCTGCAGGGACAGTGACAGCAAGAGCTTTTGTAATGGCGGTAAATGGTGATCCGAACTTTACAGGTGATAATTTTCAATTGAACTCTGTGACATTAACAGGACCAAATAATCCAATAGGAAACTTTTTTAGAGGGCAAGTAAATGATATTAATGGAAATTTAAATACAATTGGTAGTTTTGCAGATCGTAATTTTTCTGGAACAACTACAAATGCAAATGCGAGAGCTGAGTTTGATATTACAAATGTAAATGCAACAGGTTCTATTGCACCAAATACGACATCCACACAAGTCAACATTACAGGCACAGGCGATACGATTTATACGAGTGCGGTCGGATTACAAATAGACTTGGCAGAAGCTAGATTAACAGCCGTAAAATCAGTAACTGTAAGTTAAAAAAAGATTGCTATAATCTAGCAATCTTTTTTTATGAGGAGGATTTTGTCAGTAAAGATTCATAATGAGAATAATCAATCTCTTTTTCTTGTAGTTTTTTCACTAAAAATTTATGGTCGCGTTTTGGTGTAGCAATAATATATCCTTTAATAATTAAATCTTGTGTAATTTGAGAGGCTTTTTCTTGTAATGCCAATTCTCCAATTTTGCCAGCAATTTTTGATTTAGCGACATCGCGAAATAGTTCTGGAACAGGACTTACGAGCTCTTCTAACAATTGTTTTTGTTCTTCATCCCATAAATGTCTAGTTTTATTAATATAGTGCTCTTCCCAATCTAAAATGGACATACCATCTTCTTTAGGTAATCGTTTTAGAAATTTTCTGAACATAAAGTATCCACCGATAGACATAAGTCCTAATAAAATAACAGTCCATAGCACTATGAACCAACTGAACCATCCATCGAGCAAGCTTATCCCCCCTTAATGATTGCGGTTTTCTATTATTCATATTATAAACAGTGAGATTCATAGAAAGCAAGAACGCTTGGTCATTTTGACCAAGCGTTATCATTTAAACGAAGTATAGTTGTTCCACACATAAATTATTATTATCATCTTCTACATATTCAATGATTAATGTGCCAACTTTACGATCTTTATCTTCAGTTGTGAAAATAGAGTAAGAAGTAAAACGTGCTGTTGATAGGCCGCTTATATGTGTAGGTAAAGAAATGTAGTCGTTATCGCGGAAGAATTCCATCAGTTCAATATCCTCAAATTCTTTTCGGTCAACTTGTTTGTTTGTATAGCGGCGTTGAAGTTGTTTTAAAGACTCATTCCAAGAAATTGCTTTTGTATCGTATACCATTGTTCTATCTGCTACAAAAAATATAGACAAATGTATATTCTTAGAGTATTCCTGCTTCTCAGTGTCCTGTCTCGCCACTCGCTCACTACTACAGTTTACTGTAACACTCCACAGGCGTAAATTCCGATGTAGCCCACCGTACATATATACAATCTATTTATGTTAGTATTGTATATTCTTTTGCTTGTAAAAGATTGATTGCTACGTTCAAATCTCTATCCATTACATTGCCACAGTCACATGTATATACTCGGTCAGATAGCTTTAAATCTGCTTTTTTTTGACTACAACATGAGCACAATTTTGACGATGGATAAAATCGGTCTACTTGGCGTAGTTCAATTCCATATTCGTTACATTTCGTCAATAACCATGCTTTAAATGTATAAAAGCACTGCTTAGCAATTGCTTTAGATAGATGTTTGTTCTTCATCATACCTCTCACATTCAAATCTTCTACTGTAATAAATGTTGGCTTGGTTTTCACCACATTATTTACAATAGACTTTATATGCTCTAGTCGAATATTTGCTAATCGAGCACATAACTTTTGCACCCTAAAAATATTTTTATCTATATTTGCTCTTTTGTTAGTAACAGATTGTTCACCTCTCTTTTTTAGATTTTCAAACTTACGTGATAAAGAGCGTTGTTCACGTTTTAAACGTTTTTCTATCTTTTTTACTTGTACTGTTTTATTTATATTTTTGTGCGTTTTTCCATCGCTACGTACAGCGAAATCCTTCACTCCCAAATCAATCCCTAAACCTGTTGAATAGAGTGTTGGCTTCGTTTTTATTTCTTCCAATTCGCAAAGCACAGATACAAAGTATCTTCCTGCTCTTTTACTTAGCGTTCCACTTTTTACAATCGCATTTTTGGGGATATACGCATATTCTTTTAACCTCATCCAACCAATCGTTGGGACTTTTACTCTATGCCTTTCTACTGTCCAATCTGTTTTGTTGTTTTTCGGAAAATAGCACTTTACATCTTGCTGCTTCTTTTTCTTATATCGTGGAAACTTAGATAAACCCTTAAAAAATCTTTTAAAAGCTTTATCTCCATTCATAATTGCTTGTTTTATTGCTTTACTAGATACTTCTTTTATCCATTGGCTACATTCTTTTGTATGGACATTGTTTAGCCATTTAGAAAAATCATATCCACTCAAAAACTTCCCCTCTGTTTCATATATCTCCTTGTTTTTTGAGATATACAGGTTGTAAACGTACCTACACACTCCAATTGTTTGATTAATCTTTGTTATTTGTTCATTTGTCGGTTTTATCTCTATAAAATATGCTCTTCTCATATTTCTTTATCCCTCGACATTTTTTGTATTTTCTCAATCATATATCTTACGATTACATACATGAATGATAGATAGCAAATCTTGAACAAGTTCTTCTTGTGGAGATCGTTTTTTATTTGTTTTTTGATTTCGATAAGCAATTAAAACACCTGGATTATCCCAATTTTTCAATACTTTAATAGACGTATGAACCATTCCCGAAAATTCTTCAACTTGTACAAATTCATCATTATATTTTAATACATATGTCTATGAAGATTTACTTTTTTGATTACTGTTTTTTTACTGTATGTACAATAAAGAACGTACGTTCTTTAATAGTATACTTTCTTTATTAGAAAAGAGAAAGCAAAAAATAATGTAAGCTTGGATTTCCAAGCTTACATTATCGATGCGTCCGTCATAATCTCTATTTTTTATTATAAGTTACATAAGAATAAGAAACAAGATGATATATATTTTGTTGATAGTTTTCAAAATTCTGTATATCATAGGTGTACTAAAGTGTAAAGGACTGAGAGGAATGGCGTATGTAATTTCGCTCCAAGGACCGATGGCAAGCGGAAAAACAACATTGGCTAAAAGGTTAGAGCAATGTGGATTTTCAGTTATATATGAAAATCCTTATCCAATTGTAGAAAAGCGAAAGCAATTAAATTTGGATATGAATTCAAAAGAAGGATTTATTATAAATCAAAAAATGTTTATGGAAGCAAAAATAAAGGAGTTTCAAAATGTGAAAGATTCAGTTGTAATTTTTGATCGTGGACCTGAAGATATTGAATTTTATACACTTTTTTATCCAATGATTATAGGGAAAGGGTGGGATATAGAAACTGAATTGAAAGATGAATTATATAAATTAAGAGAATGCCGTTCAGATGCTATTTTTTATTTAGATGTGACGAAAAAGAATGTATATGATAGAAAAAATAATGATAGAACAAGAAACAGAAGTACATTTGAGGAGCAATTTAAATTAGTAGAAACTGAAAAAGACTGGTATAAACAATTTCCTGTAACTTATGTGGACGCGAATAGGTCAACAGTGAACGAATTAGAGGCATATTTTATGAGATGGTTGAAGGAGAGAGGGTTATGAAAAAAATACTTTTATTCGTATATCCAACATTTGCAGAGTTTGAAATAACGGTAGCTACAGCATTGCTGAAAAATAAATTTGAAATCATTACAGCACAGAGGCATGCATTTGTACCATTTGGAATAGCGATTGCCTCTTATTTTGGGGTAACAAACGAACATAATATAAATTTTTATAGCGGTAAGGGGAATGTGATGATGGAGGAGCTTTTTTCTTTTTGACATCGATAAATGGCTAACGTTTTCGGATCGCGCCATATACCGTTATGAAGTAACAATTCATTTTCTACTTCTTCTTTTAGCCATTCCTTCATTTCGGCGTGAAGATATGTACTATCAGGTATATTTAGTGATGGAAACATGCTAGAAATATAGCTTACAATCGGAGTAGCATGATGAAAAACGAGAGCATTATGAATAACTGTTTCTTCAACAGTTGGAAAAACAGACTGTAATATCTCTTTACCATTTTCTAAACAAAATGGAGTGACTGAGGATGTTGTTTTCGGTAAATCAAATGCGTCTAACATGCGGTTACACATTTCAACTATATGAGGTAATGTAACGTCAGAATTTGTTGTAGCTAAAAGTGAGCCTCCGGGACGAATTACTTTATGGAATCCTTGAACTGTTTTTTCGACATCTTTCATGTGATATAACATATGTCTTGCGATGACCCAGTCATAGCAATTAGCTTCAAAAGGAAGTTTACCAGCATCACCTAGTTTCCATTCAATTATGCTATTCTTTATTGCAGCTTCAGAAAGCATCGTTTTTGATTGATCAAAACCGGTTAGTTGGCCTTTATGACCGTTAGTTTGTAAAAGGGAAAGAAAATTTCCATTAGCACACCCAACCTCTAATATTTTTTCTTCTCCTTGAAGTTGTAAATGTTCCATGACGAATTCATCTAAATTTACTTGTTTTTCTTCGTAATGTTTATGCGTATCGATACGTGTTTGTAAATGGTTGCTTACGTTATATTGGCGTTTTACATCATTCATTTTTTCACATTCCACCTTCGTGCAAAATTGCTGAATCGCGTGTGTTAATACGTCGGTTTTCTTTAAACCTTCGTAATGGAGTGCAGATTCAAACCTTTCAAGTAATTTTTCTTCAATTCGAAAATGAATATCTTTTCGTTTCGTCATTGAAATATCGCCCCTTTGCATCTGTTAGTGAGACTATAGCACGCCTGAAAAATTCGTGTAAATAATTTGTGTACACAAATGGAGGGGATGAAAAAATTGTTCGAATGTGAGTTTAAACTATTGACGATTTAACCATTTTCATATATTCTTAAATTAAGAAATATTCAAATAATTAAAAGAAATGAGAGAGTCACATGCTTCTTCAAGGAACACATCGAATTGGTCGTATGGCCATGTTGTTGGCACTTGCGGATGAGAATGAAAGCCCTGTATTATCTATTCCAAAAGGTTGGAAGTATTGTACGGGGAAAGTGGGTTCGATGAATTCGCAAAAAGTTGTAGCAGCAATGGAAACAGCGGCTAAGAGCACCCAAGTTATTGAAACAGATGTTTACAGAGAAACACATGCACTTTATCATGCAATTATGGAAGCTTTGTACGGAGTGACGAGAGGTCAAATTCAGTTAGCAGACGTTCTTCGTACAGTAGGACTTCGCTTTGCGATTGTGCGCGGTAGACCATACGACGGAAAAAAAGAAGGCGAATGGGTTGCTGTTGCATTATATGGAACGATTGGTGCACCTGTAAAAGGATCTGAGCATGAGGCGATTGGTTTAGGAATTAATCACATATGATTTGCCCATAGTCTATTAGTTAGAAGGGGGCCTTACTTTTTTGGGACAGAAGTCTGTCTTAAAAAGATAAGGTCCCCTTTTGCCTTTTTAAGGAGGAAAAAGAATGATTACGTTAACAGGACACACATTGACAATTGAAGAAATGAAGAGGTTGTTACTTGAAGGGGAAGGTGTAACAGCTTGTCCAAATAGTATGCAAAAGGTGGCGGAGTGCCGCGAAGTTGTTGAGAAAATTGTAGAGGACGGAAAAGTCGTTTACGGTATTACAACTGGATTTGGAAAGTTCAGTGATGTGCTTATTCAAAAAGATGATGTAAAGGCACTTCAACACAATTTAATTCAGTCACATGCATGCGGTATAGGTGATCCATTCCCTGAAGAAGTATCACGCGGTATGTTAATTTTACGAGCGAACACGATGCTTAAAGGAGTATCTGGTGTTAGACCACTTGTTGTAAATATGCTTCTTGAGTTTGTAAATCGTAAAATTCACCCAGTCGTTCCGCAACAAGGGTCACTTGGTGCGAGTGGCGATTTAGCACCTTTATCTCATCTTGCGCTTGTATTATTAGGCGAAGGTGAAGTGTTCTATAAGGGGAAACGCGTTCATGCGATGGTTGCTCTTACAGAAGAAGGGCTTGAACCGATTGAACTTGAAGCGAAAGAAGGGCTTGCATTAATCAATGGTACGCAGGCGATGACAGCGCAAGGAGTTCTTTCTTATATAGAAGCAGAAGCAATGGCGTATCAAGCTGAATTCATTGCTTCGATGACAATTGAAGGATTACAAGGCATTATTGATGCATTTGATGAAAATGTTCATAAAGCACGTGGTTATAAAGAGCAAGTGGAAGTAGCGAGCAGAATTCGTGACATCCTTCATGATAGTAAATTAACAACAAAACAAGGAGAACTACGAGTACAGGATGCATATTCACTCCGTTGTATCCCGCAAGTACACGGTGCTTCTTGGCAAGTTTTAAATTATGTGAAAGAAAAATTAGAAATTGAAATGAATGCAGCAACAGATAATCCGCTAATCTTTGATGGCGGAGAAAAAGTAATTTCGGGTGGGAATTTCCATGGTCAACCGATTGCGTTTGCGATGGACTTCTTAAAAGTAGGAATGGCGGAACTTGCAAATATTTCAGAGCGTCGTATCGAGCGTTTAGTAAATCCGCAATTAAATGATTTACCTCCATTTTTAAGTCCAGAACCAGGACTTCAGTCTGGTGCAATGATTATGCAATACGCTGCAGCGTCACTTGTTTCTGAAAATAAAACGTTAGCACATCCAGCGAGTGTTGATTCAATCCCGTCATCAGCTAACCAAGAAGATCACGTAAGTATGGGAACAATCGCTTCACGCCATGCACATCAAATTATTCAAAATGTAAGACGTGTTCTTTCAATTGAGATGATTTGTGCGATGCAAGCAGCAGAATATCGAGGTATTGAAAACATGAGTACAGTGACGAAGAGCTTCTACCATCAAGGCCGTCAACAAGTACCTTCTATTACAAATGATCGCATATTCTCAACGGATATTGAAAATATTACGCACTGGTTAAAAGCGAATTATTCGATAAAAGAAAGATTAGATGTAAACGCGGCACTATAAAATGAGAAAAGGGAGAGATTGAAATGGAAAAAGTTAAACAAACAATTCGCGCGCCAAGAGGTACTGAATTACAAACGAAAGGGTGGGTTCAAGAAGCTGCACTTCGTATGTTAATGAACAATTTAGATCCTGAAGTTGCTGAAAAACCAGAAGAATTAGTTGTATATGGCGGAATTGGCCGTGCAGCTCGTAACTGGGAAAGCTACCATGCGATTGTAGATTCATTAAAAACGTTAGAAAGCGATGAAACATTACTTGTTCAATCAGGAAAACCAGTTGCAATCTTTAAATCGCATGAAGATGCACCTCGCGTTCTTTTAGCGAACTCAAACTTAGTACCAAAATGGGCGAACTGGGATCACTTCCGTGAACTAGAGAAAAAAGGTCTTATGATGTACGGACAAATGACAGCAGGTAGCTGGATTTACATTGGAACACAAGGTATTTTACAAGGAACATATGAAACGTTTGGCGAAGCGGCACGTCAACATTTCGATGGTTCATTAAAAGGTACATTAACACTTACTGCTGGCTTAGGTGGTATGGGTGGTGCACAACCTCTTGCTGTAACGATGAACGGCGGTGTTGTCATTGCTATTGATGTTGATAAGCGCAGCATCGATCGTCGTATTGAAAAGAGATACTGTGATATGTATACAGAATCATTAGAAGAAGCATTGACGGTTGCGAACGAGTATAAAGTGAAGAAAGAACCAATTTCAATTGGTTTATTAGGAAATGCGGCAGAGATTTTACCAGAATTAGTGAAGCGCAATATTACGCCAGATTTAGTTACGGATCAAACATCTGCTCATGATCCATTAAACGGTTATATTCCAGTAGGTTTCACATTAGAAGAAGCAGCGAAACTTCGTGAAGAAGATCCAGAACGTTACGTACAATTATCAAAAGAAAGCATGACAAAACATGTAGAAGCAATGCTTGCTATGCAAGAAAAAGGCGCAATTACATTTGATTATGGAAATAACATTCGCCAAGTTGCTTTCGATGAAGGTTTGAAAAATGCATTCGATTTCCCAGGATTCGTTCCAGCATTTATCCGTCCATTATTCTGCGAAGGAAAAGGACCATTCCGCTGGGTAGCACTTTCTGGTGATCCAGAAGATATTTATAAAACAGACGAAGTAATATTACGTGAGTTTGCGGATAATGAGCATTTATGTAACTGGATTCGTATGGCTCGTCGGCAAGTTGAGTTCCAAGGCCTTCCATCTCGTATTTGTTGGTTAGGTTACGGTGAGCGCGCGAAATTTGGTCGCATTATTAATGAAATGGTGGCAAATGGTGAATTATCAGCACCAATCGTTATCGGTCGTGACCATTTAGATTGCGGATCAGTAGCATCTCCAAACCGTGAAACAGAAGCGATGAAAGACGGTAGTGATGCAGTAGCAGACTGGCCAATTTTAAATGCATTAATTAATAGTGTAAACGGTGCGAGTTGGGTATCTGTTCACCACGGTGGTGGCGTTGGTATGGGTTATTCACTTCACGCTGGAATGGTTATCGTTGCAGATGGAACAGAAGCAGCAGCAAAACGTATTGAGCGCGTATTAACTTCTGACCCTGGTATGGGTGTTGTTCGTCATGTTGATGCAGGATATGACTTAGCTGTAGAAACTGCGAAAGAAAAAGGCGTTAACATTCCGATGATGAAATAAGGAGGAGAAAACATGTTGGACACTTTACTAATAAATATCGGTCAATTACTAACAATGGATCAAGAAGATGGCTTGTTAAGACGGGAAGCGATGAACACGCTTCCTGTTATCGAAAATGGTGTGGTTGGAATTGAAAACGGCGTAATTACTTTCGTTGGAACAGTGGAAGAAGCTAAAGGATTACAAGCGAAAGAAGTTATTGATTGCGGCGGGAAAATGGTTTCTCCTGGTCTTGTTGATCCGCATACTCACCTTGTATTTGGTGGATCTCGTGAAAATGAAATCGCATTAAAATTACAAGGAGTTCCGTACTTAGAAATTTTAGAACAAGGTGGAGGTATTCTTTCAACTGTAAATGCAACGAAAAAGGCATCGAAAGAAGAACTTGTTCAAAAAGCGAAATTCCATTTAGACCGTATGCTATCTTTCGGAGTTACAACTGTAGAAGCGAAGAGTGGTTACGGATTAGATGATGAGACGGAATGGAAACAATTAGAGGCAACTGCACAATTACAAAAAGAGCACTCGATTGATTTAGTTTCCACATTTTTAGGTGCTCACGCAGTTCCGAAAGAGTATAAAGGTAGATCGAAAGAATTTTTACAATGGATGTTAGACCTACTACCAGAAATGAAAGAGAAGCAATTAGCTGAATTCGTTGATATTTTCTGTGAAACAGGTGTGTTCTCTGTTGAAGAGTCAAAAGAGTTTTTATTAAAAGCGAAAGAGCTTGGGTTTGATGTGAAAATTCATGCAGATGAAATTGATCCTCTTGGTGGCGCGGAAGCAGCGGCTGAAATTGGTGCAGCATCAGCGGACCATTTAGTTGGCGCTTCTGATAAAGGAATTGAAATGCTTGCAAACTCTAATACAGTAGCGACTTTATTACCAGGAACAACTTTCTATTTAAATAAAGAAAGCTTTGCTCGTGGACGTAAAATGATTGATGAAGGTGTTGCAGTTGCTTTGGCTACAGACTTTAACCCAGGTAGTTGTCCAACTGAGAACATTCAGCTTATTATGAGCATTGCAATGCTCAAGCTGAAAATGACACCAGAAGAAGTTTGGAATGCAGTAACAGTTAACTCTTCTTACGCAATTAATCGTGGCGATGTAGCTGGGAAAATTAGAGTTGGTCGCAAGGCAGATTTAGTTTTATGGGATGCTTACAATTATGCTTACGTACCGTATCATTACGGCGTAAGTCATGTAAATACAGTATGGAAGAATGGTAATATCGCATATACAAGAGGTGAACAATCGTGGAGCACGGCCACTATTTAAAGAAAAATGCAAAGTTTATCGATCGTGAAGTGACGAAATGGAGTGAGATGATTAAAGATTGGGAGGAAGGCTTGGAAATATTCGGTGCTGCCTTAATTGGAGCACCCCTTTCTAAACCATCTATTAGTCATTCAGGAGCAAGTTTTGCACCAAAAACAATTCGTGCAATGTTAGATGCATATAGCACGTACGCAATTACAGAAGAACATGATATGAAAGAAAGTGTCTTATATGATTGCGGCGATATTACGATGCATGTGACGGATATAAAAGAAAGTCATAAGCGAATTGCGAAAACAGTTGGTCATGTAACGAAAGTAAATCCGAACATGATACCAATCGTTCTTGGTGGTGACCATTCGATTAGTTTTCCGAGTATAACAGGGTTTGCAAATAGTAAAGGGAAGGTCGGCGTTATTCAATTTGATGCCCATCATGATTTACGTAATTTAGATGATGGTGGCCCATCAAATGGGACACCGTTCCGTAGTTTACTAGAAAATGATGTCATTACAGGAAAACAACTCGTTCAAATCGGAATTCGTAATTTTTCAAATGCACGAGCGTACCATGAATATGCAAAAGAACATGGCGTGACAGTGTATACAATGAAAGATGTACGAGAGCGACAAATCAAAGATATTATCACAGAAAGTATTGAAGTATTAAGAAATCAAGGCGTGACTTCTATTTACATTTCTCTTGATATGGATGTACTAGATCAAGCATTTGCACCAGGTTGTCCAGCAATTGGTCCTGGCGGAATGGATAGTATGACGTTACTTGATGCGATTGAATTTCTTGGTAAAGAACCGCTCGTTCAAGGGATGGATATAGTAGAAATTGATCCAACCCTTGATTTCAGAGATATGACAAGTCGAGTAGCTGCGCAAGTGATTATGAGTTTTCTTTTAGCGAGAGAGACAGTACGTAAGCAGGTTAGTGTATAGGCGTGAAATTAATAGGGAATGTTTAACGATTCCGTATAAAAAACACATTACTATTTATATGTAGTAATGTGTTTTTATGTAAAAAGAGAAGGTGAAATTAGAATGTATATATGTGCGGAAAAGTTAATAAGGTTGCGGGTTTTTAATGATATTTGACGAAATTATTTTCTTAGTTCGAAAGGATTGACATTAAAAATAATTTTATGATAAAATAAAAATTTTGCTAAAAAATTGATTGTGTGTTAAGATTGAGAAGGTTACCATATATGGAGGTGGATTATTTGTTTCAAATTGGCGATAACATTGTTTATCCAATGCAGGGAGCAGGTATAATTAAAGCCATAGAAGAGAAGGAAATCACAGGAGAAAAACAACAATATTATGTTATAAAAATGTCAGGTAGTAATATGGAAGTAATGATCCCGGCAGGGAGAATATTGAGCTCAAATATACGACCAGTCACGGATATAACGGCAATAGCACACATATTGGATATTTTTCAACATGGAGAATCTGATAGATTACTTACGTGGAAACAAAGGTATAAATTGAACACTGATAAAATAAAGACGGGTAAAATACAAGAAGGTGCTGAAGTTGTACGTGATTTATTACGTATGCAGAAAGAAAAAGCACTTAATGCAAGCGAAAAGAAAATGTTAGATAACGCACACGAATTTTTGATTAGTGAACTGGGATTAATTGAAGGTATCACAGAAAGTCAAATAAAAAGCTTTTGTTAAGATTCATTACAAATAATGTATTAGATCCCAAAAAAGGTTTTGAATTTTTTGGGAACATAATTATAGAGAATTAATCATTTCAAAGACATTCAATTCTTTCAAACCACTTTTAGAGCATTAACCTCTTTTGTTATTACTACAATCAAATCCATTTTTATTTTTTAAATTCTTTACGAATATTCGAAGTTTAATTAAACACTTCGATAGAATAGTTACTTGATTTTTGCAATCCTGATTCACACTGGCACGGACGAGGAGCCGTAAGGATGAAAGAGAGGTAGGGCTTTCATTGTTTTAGGTTTATAAGTTATTATTTTTAGAAGAATACTGAACCATTCTCACTTCTACTGCTAAGGAATTTTTTATATGTGAAGAGATAATAATTGTTTATATTCTTTATATTAAAGAGATAAATGAATTGTTAGCCATATACGGTCAACTAAAAAGGAGTGTTATATAGTCGATAATTCGACTATATAACAGCTCCTTTTTTCATGGGGATTAGGAACGGATAAATAGAAAAAATACGTTCAACTATGTAGGAGTCTTTTATTCGTTCCTAAAATTTTGTTTGTATAATAAAAAACAAATGAATGATTGAAGTCTCGTTACTGTAAGGTTGAATATAGTACAGTGGAAATCGTTTTTTTAGTAAATAGTTTGAAAAACAATTACCAATATATTCTATAGTAATAAAACTAGAAGAAAAGAAAACATCCACTTAACAAGTATTTTCCTCATCCACTTACTGAATATAAGAATAGAAAGTAGAGATTTGAATTCTAGAACCCTTATAGTAATAAAACGGTTCGTTTTATTATGCGAATATTTCTACATAAGAGCGTATAAATTGACGTTACTATCTAAAAGTAAGTATGATGCGGTTATAGTAAGAATTTTTTAGGGGGAAGAAAAATGACAAGTTCAAATAATAAAGCAGCAAGTATTTATGAAGGAACAAACATAAATGATTGGGGATCTTTTGAAAATATTGAAGAAACGAAGTTATTTGACTCGATTCAAATTGGATCTTGGTCTCTTCGTAATCGCATAGCAATGGCACCGATGACGAGATGTTTCGCGAATCATGAAACGGGAGTCGTTGGTGCTGATGTAGTTGAGTATTATAGAAAGCGTGCAGCTGATGGAGTTGGATTAATTATTACAGAGGGAATCGTCATTAGCCCAAGAGCAAAAGGAAATCCAGGAGTACCAGGGATTTATACACAAGAACAAATCGATTCGTGGAAGCCTGTTACAGAGGCAGTACATAAAGAAGGTGGAACGATTATTGCTCAAATATGGCATGTTGGCCGTATGAGTCATCACGAGATAATTGGTGGGCAAATGCCACAAGCACCGTCTGCTATCGCTGCAGAGGGAAATGTTCCGCGTTTTCGTAAACCGTTCGACACGCCAGAAGCAATGACGTTAGAAGAAATACAAGAGGTGATTGGTCAATACGCACAAGCTGCGAAAAACACGATCGAAGCTGGATTTGATGGAGTAGAAATACACGGTGCACACGGATATTTAATCGATCAATTTACTTATGAGTTCGCAAATAAGCGTACTGATAAATACGGCGGAGATTTAAAGCAAAGGCTAACGTTTATGAAAGAAGTAACGGAGGCTGTAATAGAAGCTGTTGGGGCTGATAAAACACTTCTTCGCTTCTCTGCTTTCAAAGGTGATAATCCAACTTATATGTGGGAAAACCCTGAGCTTGCAATTGAAACGTTTGTAAATATGTTCAACGAAGTTGGATTAACGATGATTCACCCTTCAACGATGAATTATACAGCAGTTATTGCTGACGGAAAGAATTTTCATCAATTAGTAAGAAAATATTGGGATGGTACGATTGTAGGAGTAGGGAATTTAAATCCGAAAGAGGCTGAAGAAGCGTTGCAAGAAGGAACAATTGATGTAGTGGCATTCGGAAGACCTTTAATAGCTAATCCAGATTTTGTTCATCGAATTAAAAATGCTGAAAGTTTAGTTGAATATGATGCGAAAGAGCATCTTGCTACGTTAATTTGAATAAAGATAAAAGGAGAACACATCAGGTGTTCTCCTTTTATTATGGATTTTCATAGGAGGAAGCGGGATGAGTGAAACGCTACTCGTTATTATTAGTATATTGCTCTTATTGATGTTACTATTAATCATTTTTTTTATTATTACATTTTTTATTAAAAAACGGACGCATCATTCTATATTAAAGCTGCATCCATACTTAGGAAGGATGCGTTATTTACTTGAAAAGATAGGACCGGAATTTAGGCAATATTGGTTTGATCATGATACGGATGGAAAGCCCTTTTCACGTTATGATTTTCAAAGTGTAATGTTTCTAGCGAAATACCGTTCAGAAATACTCGGTTTTGGATCAAAACGAGATTTTGATGCATCTGGATATTATATTGCTAATACATTATTTCCGATATTAACAGATGAATTAAGTGTGAATGTAACGCAAGAATGTGAAGGGAAAAAGTATGTGATTCATAAAGAAGGGTTATTTTCACGAAGAGAAAAATTGACAGCGGATACAACGAATCTTTGGTTATATGAAGAAGACGATGCAATTATCGTCGGTGAAAACCGCAAATATCCGTGGAAACTACATGGCATGTTTGGGGCATCTGCGACTTCTTACGGTGCGATTGGCGAAAATTATATTTTAGCGAGCGGATTTGGTGCGAAGATGGCTGGCGGATCGTGGATTAATACTGGCGAAGGTGGCGTTATTCCAGAACATTTACATACAGGTGCGAATATCGTTGCGCAAATTGGTCCGGGTTTATTTGGGTACCGTGATGAGGATGGTAATTTTTCAATGGAGAAATTTATGGAGAAAGCAAAAGAAAGCAATATTAAAGCATTTGAATTGAAATTTGGGCAAGGTGCGAAAATACGTGGTGGTCATCTAGAGGGACAAAAAGTAAATGAGAAAATTGCTTCTGTTCGGAATGTGCGAAAAGGAGAAACGATTAATTCACCGAATCGATTTCCATTTTTAAAGAATGCAGCAGATACACTTTATTTTATTCAACGTTTGCAAGAAAACGGCGGTAAACCAGTCGGGATGAAGATTGTAATTGGACAGCAGGAGCCGTTGGAAGATTTATTCAAAATGATGAAAGAGTTAAGCATCTATCCAGATTTCATTACAATTGATGGTTCAGAAGGTGGATCAGGAGCAACGTATAAATCGATGGCAGATAGTATGGGGATGCCGCTTATTCCAGCGTTACTGACATGTATTGATACGGCGAATCATTATGATGTTCGGGACAAATTCAAAGTGTTTGCCTCGGGGAAATTAATTACACCAGATAAAGTGGCAATTGCTTTAGCTATTGGTGCAGATGCTGTAAATTCAGCACGCGGATTTATGATGGCAAGTGGCTGCATAATGGCACTTCAATGTAATTCCGGACAATGTCCATCTGGAGTTGCCACGACGAATCCGCACTATCAAAAAGCGCTAGATCCGTATGAGAAGAAATGGCGAGTAATGAATTATGTTGTTAGCATGAGATATAGTTTGTTCTCACTTGCGGCCGCAGCGGGAGTAAAGAGTCCGCGTCATTTAACGAGAGAGCATATTGTGTTTAAAGATGAGGTGGGGCGGATAGTTCCTCTTTCAGAATTGTTTCCTACTAGTAAATAGAAGATAAGCTATGTTTAATAGATTAAAAGTCATACATTCGTATGGCTTTTTTCTTTTAAAATTTGTCTGATAAGTGAATGAAAATAAGGTGTGAAAAAACGGTATTTTATTTTTTGAATATTTTTACTTTAATTTATTTTAAAACCGGGGTAATCCACTGGGATAAAGGCGTTTATAAAGGTTTTCACATGTAGTGAAAAGGGCTTGTTCACTTGAAAGAACAAAAAATGTTTGTTAAGGTAGGGAACCATAAGCGAAAACAAGAAAATAGAAAAAGTCATTTTTCGAAATTTTGAATGGCTTATGTAACTAAGGGAGAGATTTGGTGAAGATTGAGATTATGGTTTCGCTTGCTATTTATATGGCAGGTATGTTGTATATCGGTTATTGGTCTTATAAGAAGACATCCGATTTATCAGATTATATGTTAGGCGGAAGGGGACTCGGTCCAGCAGTTACAGCTTTATCAGCTGGTGCTTCTGACATGAGTGGTTGGATGCTAATGGGATTACCTGGTGCGATGTATGCAACAGGATTATCTAGTGTATGGATTGCGATAGGGTTATTAATAGGTGCTTATGCAAACTATTTAATTCTTGCCCCGCGTTTGCGAACGTATACAGAAGTGGCAAATGATTCAATTACGATTCCAGACTTTTTAGAGAATCGATTTAAAGATCGTACGAAAATACTTCGTTTTGTCTCCGCTATCGTCATTTTAGTATTTTTCACATTTTATGCGTCGGCTGGTTTAGTATCAGGTGGGCGTTTGTTTGAAAACTCTTTCAATCTTGATTACAAAATTGGTTTATTTGTAACTGTCGGTGTCGTAGTTGCTTATACACTATTCGGTGGCTTTTTAGCAGTAAGTTGGACCGACTTTGTGCAAGGATGTATTATGTTTATTGCGCTTGTATTAGTACCAATTGTTGCTTTTACAGATGTGGGCGGTGTAACAGAAACATTCAATACAATTAAGCAAGTTGATGCATCGCGTTTAGATATGTTTAAAGGGACTACAATTCTTGGTATTATTTCATTTTTAGCATGGGGTCTTGGGTATTTTGGGCAACCGCATATTATTGTTCGCTTTATGGCAATTACCTCTATTAAAGATTTAAAAACTTCTCGTAGAATCGGTATCGGTTGGATGACGATTTCAATTATAGGTGCAATGCTTACTGGTCTAATTGGTATTACTTATTACGCTAAAAATAATGAGACATTACAAGACCCAGAAATGGTCTTTGTAACATTCTCAAATATTTTATTCCATCCGTACATTACTGGGTTTTTACTATCAGCTATTTTGGCTTCGATTATGAGTAGTATTTCCTCGCAATTACTTGTTATTTCAAGTGCAGTAACGGAAGATTTCTATAAAACATTTTTCCGTCGGGACGCTAGTGATAAAGAACTTGTATTTATCGGTAGACTGTCAGTATTAGTAGTAGCTATGATTGCAGTTGTTTTAGCATATCATCCAAGTGATACAATTTTAACACTTGTCGGTTATGCTTGGGCAGGATTTGGTTCAGCATTCGGACCCGCTATTTTATTAAGTTTATATTGGAAGAGAACGAACAAATGGGGCGTTCTTGCTGGGATGATTGTAGGTGCAGTAGTTGTTATTACTTGGGTACAAATTCCAAGTTTAAAAGCCACTATGTATGAAATGGTACCTGGATTCTTCTGTAGCTTATTAGCTGTTATTGTTGTAAGTTTATTAACGAAAGAACCAGTGAAAGCAATTCATCGTGAATTTAATGAGATGGAAGCAGTGTTGGAAGAGGAAACGAAATAATTAGCGAAGAGAGTAAATGATAACTAGCATTTACTCTCTTTTGATTTAAAATGAAAATAAGTAACTTGTTGACAACTAAAAGTAAGTAACTTATAATAAATCTTAAGTTCAAGATAATTTATTTCCGAATAAAGATTTCAGATGGAGTAAATATTTTTTGGAAATTATCTCGAATTCGAGATGAATTCAGTGATATAGAAGATAATGCGTGATTTCACAGCTTATATCTCGAATTGAAGATAAAATCATAACGATGGATTTTACTTTGCAGTATGGACAAAATGAATAATGAATTTTAATGTATAAAAGTTTTTAAAATGAAATAAAAAGGGGCGGAGAAAATGGAAAAGAAAACAATGGGAATTCATCACATTACAGCAATCGTAGGACACCCACAAGAAAATGTAGATTTTTATGCTGATGTGTTAGGTTTACGTTTAGTGAAACAAACAGTGAATTTTGATGATCCAGGCACGTACCATCTTTATTTTGGTAATGAAGGAGGAAAGCCTGGAACAATTATTACGTTTTTCCCATGGGCAGGTGCTCGTCAAGGAGTTATTGGTGACGGTCAAGTAGGCATTACGTCTTATGTCGTACCAAAGGGTGCAATGGAGTTTTGGGAAAATAGATTAGAAAAATTCGATATTTCGTATACAAAAATGACTCGATTTGGAGAGCAGTATTTAGAATTTGATGATCCACATGGTTTGCATATAGAATTAGTAGAAAGAGAAGAAGGCGAATTAAATAATTGGACTTTTGGAGAAGTTACGCCAGAAGTAGCAATTAAAGGATTTGGTGGTGCTGTTCTTTTATCTGCACAACCTCAAAAAACAGCTGAATTGTTAGAGCATGTTATGGGTCTTGAGAAAATTGGAGAAGAAGGTGAATTCGTTCGATTCCGTTCTTCTGCTGATATTGGGAATATTATCGACTTGAGGCTATCGACAATCGGGCGTGGCCAAATGGGTGTTGGTACAGTCCACCATATTGCTTGGAGAGCGACTAACGATGATGATCAACTAGACTGGAAAGAGCATGTGTCTCGTTTTGGATATCACGTAACTCCTGTACAAGATCGAAATTATTTTAACGCAATTTATTTTAGAGAACACGGGGAAATCTTATTTGAAATTGCAACAGACCCTCCTGGTTTCGCTCATGACGAATCGTTAGAGACGATGGGTGAGGAATTAAAGTTACCGGAGCAATATGAACCACATAGAAAACAAATTGAACAAACACTTTTACCATTTGAAGTGAGAAATTTAGACGAAAAGTGATTGAAAGGGGAAATGGATTATGATGAAACATATTTTTCAAAAAGGAAAAGATACGTCAAAACCAGTGTTGTTATTACTTCATGGTACAGGAGGTAATGAATTAGATTTATTACCACTTGCAGAAATAATTGATCGGGAAGCATCTGTGTTAAGTGTTAGGGGGAATGTATTAGAAAATGGCATGCCACGTTTCTTCCGCCGATTAGCAGAAGGTATTTTTGATGAAGAGGATTTGATTTTCCGTACGAAGGAATTAAATGAGTTTTTAGATGAAGCGGCTAAAACATATGAATTTGATAGAAACAACATTGTAGCTATCGGTTATTCAAATGGAGCAAACATTGCTGCAAGCTTATTATTCCATTACGAAAATGCATTAAAAGGTGCTGTCCTTCATCACCCAATGGTACCTAGAAGAGGAACACAATTGCCTAATTTAGCAGGGAAATCAGTATTTATCGCTGCTGGGACAAATGACCCGATTTGTTCATCAGCGGAGTCAGAGGAATTGAAGGTACTATTAGAGAATGCAAACGCTACTGTTACAATGCATTGGGAAAATAGAGGACATCAATTAACGATGGGTGAAGTAGAAAAAGCAAAAGAATGGTATGTCAATACAGTATTATAAAAGTAAAAAAAGAAGCATCTGCTAACAATTAGCAGATGCTTCTTTTTTACGACTGAATTGCAAGATGAGACGAAGAAAGTGGTAGCTGAATATCAACGATCGTACCTTTATTTAATTCGCTTGAAATGTGTAATTTACCATGATGTTCTTCAATTATTTTGTAACACATCATTAATCCTAGTCCTGTTCCCTTTTCTTTTAAACTATAAAATGGTTCACCTAAACGAGAGATACGATCTTCTGGGATACCGCAACCTTCATCGATAATACGTATTAAGATGAAAGTATCCTCTAATGGCTTTGTTTGGATGTAAATATTTCCGCCATTTGGCATTGCTTCTATCGCATTTTTTAATATATTTATAAAAACTTGTTTTAATTGGTTACCATCACATTGAATATCATGTTTGTAATCAAAATGATCCATAATGATATGAACACTATGCATAATAGCAGTTGGTAAAATAAATGTAACTACCTCTTCAATTAAAGCTTGTATGTTACAAGTTTGGATAGATAATACTTGTGGTTTAGACATCGCCATAAATTGACTCGTGATAGATTCCATCTGTGAAATCTCACTTAACATAATATCGATATACCATTTCTGCTCCTCATTTATTTCAGGGAGTAGCAATGTTAGAAAACCTTTTAGAGAAGTGAGTGGATTTCGAATTTCATGTGCAATTCCAGCTGTCAGTTGTCCGACTACTGCGAGCTTTTCTGATTTTCGTAATAACTTTTCCGTTTCTTTTAGCTCGGTAACATCTCTTCCCATTACGATAAGACCTTTACGGGAGCCGTCAGAATGATAAAGTGGAACTTTCGATATACTTAAGATTAGATCGAAATCATCTCTATGAATAATAAATTCCTCGCCATGAAGAATTTGTCTTTGTTGCCATGCTAGTTCGTCGACTTCTTCACAATGTAAAAAAGCCTCTCGGTACGCTTCGTTATATTGAATGAGTTCACTATCTTTTTTCCCGTGGTAAGGTACATGATGGAAATTGAAACAAGAAAGTGCGTAGTCATTTGCCTCAAGCCAGCGCCCCTCATGATCCTTAAATATAACAAACGCAGGCATGGAGTTCACTAATGTACGTAACCTCTTCTCACTTTCTTTTAGCATATTCTCAATTCTTTCTGATTTTTCAAGAGGCTTCATAATGGCATATACGCCAGTTAGACGATTTTGGACAAAAATAGGAACTAGTTTTGTCACGACGTCTAATAAGAATCCATTTTTATGATAAATTGATAAGATATACTCTTGTTGATTATCCGCTCCAGTATTCTTTATATTTTGTAATACTTGCTCAGAAATACGAGCTTCTAAAATAGAGGTAATATTTTTCTGTTCTAATTCTAAAGAAGTGTAACCTAATATTTTTTCGGCAGAAGGATTTATATGTAGTATAACTCCCTCTAAATTTAATGAAATAATACTATCAGGATTGTGTTCGAACAGAGATGCGTACATTTCTGTTAATGAACGATTTTGTATATGGTTTCGCAAACGTCTAGAAATGTTCGGATGACGTTTTCTTTGAGTTGATGAATATTTTTTACGACTCATAATAGTTCCTCCGTACAAATAGCATCTAAAAAGATTTGTCTATTCATAACTATAATATAGATGTAATGTGTATTTCTATAAAAAATGGAAGTTATATAATAAATTTTGTTTTCTTTATTTTTTGCAAAGTGAGTACAAGGTGGTAATAAGGGGAGCTTATATTGTTTTATAACTCTTTTGTAAGTTACAAAAGTAGGTTTTCTTTATAACATTAGGGTAGAAGAGGGGGAAAGAAAATGAGACATTATATTCAAGGTATCGATCATGTACAAGTAGCTGCGCCTGTAGGATGTGAAGAAGAAGCAAGAGCGTTTTATGGTGGGAAAATAGGTATGGAGGAAATACCGAAGCCGGAGGAATTAAAGAAGCGTGGTGGGTGCTGGTTTAAGTGTGGAAATCAAGAGATTCATATTGGAGTTGAGCAAAACTTCACCCCAGCTAAAAAGGCGCATCCAGCTTTTTATGTTTTAAAAATTGATGAATTTAAACAAGAATTAATAAAACAAGGTATTGAAGTAATAGATGATCATGCACGGCTAGATGTAATTAGATTTTATGTGTCAGATCCGTTCGGAAATCGAATTGAATTTATGGAAAATAAAAACTAGGTGGGAATCCACCTAGTTTTTTAACCTTTTCTAAACAATCCTAATACTTCAACCGTTTCGGTAATGTTAACGAATGCATGAGGGTCAATTTCGGAAATTGTTAATTTCATACTTGCTAATTCTTCACGAGAAACGACGGTCATAAGTACACGTTTTTTTTCGCTGGAATAAGCACCTTCGCCATCAAGTAATGTAATTCCACGTACAACAGTTGAAAGGAGTTGTTTTTTCATTTTTTCTGCTTCATTTGTTACAATCATAAGTGTAACCTTTCGATGTTTCGTATGAATAGCATCGATTACTTTACCAGTTACATAAATTGAAAGTAAGCTTGTAAGAGCAACATCCCAAGTGAAGAAGAATCCTGCAATTATTACAACGACTGCATTTAAAATAATAAGGAATCCACCAAGTTTAATGTCTCTTTTTCGAGACAATAGCATACCGATAATATCAAATCCACCAGTTGATCCATTACAGTTAAAAACAAGGCCGATACCAGCTCCGGCAACGACACCACCAAAGATAGATGATAAAAGTGGGTCTGTTGCTACGACTTTTACTGGAACGTAGTATAATGCAACAGATAATACAATAACAGAGATAACAGTGTTAAAAATCACTTTTTTTCCAAGACCTATGTAACCTAAAATAAGGATAGGTAAGTTTAATACAAAGTTAATAATACCCGTGTTTACAGGAGTTACAATCCCTAAAATAATAGCAATTCCGCCAATTCCACTACTTAAAATTTTGTGGGGGATAAGGAAAAGATTAAATGCAATCGCAATAATAATAGAACCGATAATAACACCAAGAAATCTGACCATCTCTTTCCCGTCCTTCACTAAAAAATTCACATTATTTCAAGATTATATATGATATTAAAAGTTTTGGGTAAAAACAGTTTATTTCGGAAAATTAGATTAATCAAAATAATTCGAGTATTTTTTCGTTTGAAAGGGGATACAGATATGAGGATAAAAACGTATCAACAGAAAAGCCCGTTGAAGCAAGAATGTGAGGATTCTTATTTTTGTAATGAAGAAAAAAAGATGTATGGTGTATGTGATGGTGCAACACCGCTCGTCCCGTTTCGTGATGAAAAGGGACATAATGGAGCATACATCGCTTCGCATTTATTTGCAAGTTATTTTGCTTCATTACGTGAAAATCATAGTTTGCAAGTTGCCGTTGCAAAAGCAAATGAAGCATTGCAAAGCAAAATGTTAGAGTATGGAGTAGATACGAGAAAGAAAGAGCATTTGTGGTGTACATGTATTGCGGCAGTTCAAATAGATGGTGAGAAAATTGAATACGCACAGTTAGGGGACTGTATGATTGTCGCAATACTTCAAAATGGAACGATGCAAGTATTAACGCAAGACACGGTTGAAGGAATTAGTAAACGAGCAAAAAAGAAGAGAGAAGAAGATCGTAAAAAAGGGTTATCTGTACCAGAAGAACATGTTTTTCAAGATGTGCGAGAACAGTTAAAATATAATCGTTATCTTGCAAATATGCAGGGCGGATATTCCGTTGCAAATGGAATGAAAGAAGCGATACATTATTTACAACACGGTGAATTACATATAGATGAAGTAAGCGGGATTTTTATTTGTTCAGACGGATTATTCCACCCAGATTGGCCACTGGAACAAACTGTTGCATATATAAGAAAGAATAGTATAAAGGAATATGTAGCAATTATTGAAGAGCTAGAAGGGAAAAAGAGAATAAGACCAGATGATAAAACAATTATGATTATTGATTTGTAAGGGGGATGTTCAAATGGAAATTAAATGTGTTAATTTAACATTTCAAGATGAATTAGTTCCTTTAGAAAAAGTAAACAAACTGATTATCCACCATACATCCGAAGATGGATGGGATGTGTATAAAACACATGAATTTCATCAAAAAGTAAGAGGATGGAGCGGGATCGGTTACAATTATTTTATTGAAGAAGATGGAACTATAGTCGAAGGACGAGGTTTACATATTGGAGCGCATGCGAAAGATAATAATAGAGATACAATTGGGATATGTATGACGGGTAATTTTGATAAATATGATCCAACTACCGCACAAATGAATGCATTATATTTTTTATGTAAAATGTTTATGAAGCAGTTTACTATAAAGAAAGAAAATATACTCGGTCATAGGGAGCTAGAGGGCGTTACAAAAAGTTGTCCTGGAAAGCGTTTTTCTATGGTAGAGTTAAGAAACGGACTAACTTACATATAGAGGAGTAACAAATGATGATGAATATAAAAATACCAAATGATAAAAAAGAAGAGCTTGTGGCACAAATTCAGCAATTTTTCGTTGAAGAAGATTTAGATGAAATTGGACGTTTCCAAGCAGAGCGATTAATAGAAGAAATGATTAAATTAGTAGGACCGTTTGCATACAATCAAGCAATTGGAGATGCTAGAAAGCTTGTAACAGAGAAACTATCTAATATTGAAGAAGATTTGTATGTGTTAGAGAAGAATGAAGGGAAGTAAAAAGAGCCATTTTGGCCGTATTCCGTCAATTATAAAATAAGTATTATGCCACGGCTTTTTCCGATGTTCTGTTTGGAAAAGGCCGTGAAGTTGTTTTTGGGCATATAAAATAAAGTTTCATTTTTTTTGTCAAAAAGAACCCTAGAACTAAAAACGTTATTCTTTCTTAACAAGCTAGATGAGAAAGAATAACGTTTTTTAGATTGAGATTAAAAATATATTATCTTAATTTTATCTTTTTTTAATAATTTATTTATAGGCAATTTATAGTTGCTATTTATAATTCCTATATATAGCAGCTATGGATACTACAAAGAAGAAATTTGGATGTGTAACACTTTGTATCCAATTAGCTATAATCAAAATTTAAAACATGAATTGCTCACATAGAATCTTCTTTTGGAAGATAAGTGGTGTAATTCTTTGTTAAATGAAGGAAGGGATTGGGAAGCTATGAATAAAACAATTTTAAAAACATGTATCATATCAGCAGTTTTAGGTGGAAGTTTATTAAGTGAAACGAATGGAGAGGTGAAAGCAGAAGAGGTTACACCAAACACGAATCATACTGGTGTATTCAAAGATGTTCCAAAGGGGCACTGGGCATATGAGGCGATTCAGCAATTAACAGGTGAGAAAATCATTTTTGGCTATGATGATGGAAGATTTGGTTTTGGAGATAACGTAACACGTGAACAAGTTGCAGCTTTAATGTATCGTTATTTTAATATGGAAGAAAACAAAAATTATCAAAACCCATACGGTGACGTAAGTGAAGATTCAACAAGCTATATAAAGGAAATTTTATCTTTAACAGAAATGGGTGTTTTTAAGGGGGATGAGCATGGAAACTTTAGACCGAAGGCATCCTTAACACGCGCAGAAATGGCACAGGTTCTTACAAATGCTTTTCATTTAAAGGCAAAGAGTGATCATACTTTTAATGACGTTGCAACGAACTCATGGGCAAGAAATGCAATTAGTGCTGTTCAAACAAATAATATTGCAAAAGGAGTAGGAGAAGGGAAATTTGCTCCAAGTATGGATGTGACACGTGAACAGTATGCACAATTTTTATACAATGCAATACAAGAAACCGAGCAAATTCAACAAACGAAAGGGCAACTACTAGCTAGCATACTGGGTGAAACAAACTGGAAAGGGACAAAAGTCTATGACAAAGATCATAATGATGTAACGAAAGAAAATCAAAATTTCATCGGGCTTGCAAAATATGATGCTAAAACTGCAAGGTATGAATTTTTTAATGCAAGTACAGGAGAGAGTCGCAATGATAGCGGTACCTTTTTTATAACGAATGATGGAAAGAAAAGGGTGTTAATTTCTGAAACGCAAAATTATCAAGCAGTTGTTGAATTAACGCAATTAGACAAGGAGAAATTTACATATAAAAGAATGGGGAAAGATGCAAAAGGGAACGATGTAGAAGTGTTTGTTGAACATGTTCCTTACCATGGAAAAGAACTTTCTTTCACGCGACCTGATAAAAAGTTAGAAAGCTCGACGGGGAAAATAGTTACAGACGTTGATGGAGATGAAATTTTATCTAGTACACTATGGAATGGAACGGTGGTATTAGACGAACAGGGTAATGATGTAACAAAATACAACTCAAACTTAATCAGTCTAGCAAAATACGATAAAAATACAAATAAATACGAGTTTTTCAATGCGAATACAGGAGAAAGTCGTGGAGACTATGGTTTCTTTGATGTTGTACATGGTAATAAAATAAGGGCTCACGTTTCGTTAGGAAATAATAAATATGGTGCGGTCCTTGAACTGACTGAGCTAAATAAAGAGAAATTTACGTATACAAGAATCGGGAAAGATGCGAATGGAAAAGATATAAAAATCTTTGTTGAGCATGAACCGTATACAGGTGACCTAAAACCAAATTTCACAAAGTAATATGTAAAATAGTTGTTTATAGACAAAAAGATGCCTTGAGGCATCTTTTGTCGTTTTAAAATGATTTTATAGGTAAATATAAAATACAAATTCTCTTTTCTCAAATCTAGTAACTTACTACTTGCACAACCATATATCCTAGTTCTTTTTTATTTATTCTCTTTATGCTCTTTATATTCATGTACTTTCTCTTTTACATTACCAACCGTATCTTTAGCAGTGCCTTTCACTTTATCCCATTTTCCTTCAGCTTGTAATTTCTTATTGTCAGTTACTTTTCCGACAACTTCTTTTACTTCACCTTTTACTTTATCAATGGCACCTTCTACTTTTTCCTTTAAACCATGATCATTCTTAGTCATACATTTCTCCTCCTTGTAGTTTGATTAGAATTCTCTTTTCATATTGCAAGTTGAACGATGTATCTAGTAATAGCGTAACAAATCTAGTTTGAATATTCAAATGATTAATAGGATAGAAAAGGAATTGTCATGAAATGTATAAAATTGTAATGAGAAGAGAAAGCATGTAAATTACATGTCTTTTGCAGTCCATATTGATTTTGTATAAGCAATTTTCATATGGGCACGTTCCATATTATTTTGACTTCCGCTACCGAACCTTGCTTGTCCGACTATTAAATGACAGTTTTTCGCTAGAGCTTTTTCTATTCGTTTTTGAATTAAGGCAGTATGACAGCCTTTACGCTGAAATTCTGGCAAAGTAGCAGAAGCAGCTAATGAAGCAATCCCATTATTTATATACAGGACACCAATGCCTGCAGGAGTATTTTGAACTTCGGCTATGAAAAAATGCCAGCCAGGTTTATTGTAGAGAATTTCGTTATTTTGGCGTACGCCATCTTTTGTAAAGGGTGGCATGTTAAATCCACGTACATATATGTCTGCAAAAATATGAAATTCATTTTCTTTTAGTTGGCGTACTGAAATGTTAGAAGTAAGTAGGGATGGATCTTCTCTCGGTATACTATATAAAGCGGTATGGAAGCTGGATTGGTAAAATCCTTTTTGAGATAAGTATTGAAATAATTCAGCTGTACCTTGAGCGGGTGTAATTTCAAAACGACAAGGGATTTGTAGCGATTGATAATAAGAGACGATTTCATCTATCTCATCTGTATTTGTAAAGGTAACGCCTTTTACTGTGTTAAAAGCAGGACCAAAAATTATTTTTGATGAAAAGGCAGTGGCATTCCCGAACTTTTTCATTTGTATTTGCATTGGATTTTCAGCTAACGCTTGTAGTGCTTGTAGTCTAGAAGAGAGCATATGTATTTCTGCGTTTTCAATTTCTTGAGCTGCATTGAGTGTCATAATTGTACTCATAATATTCCTCCGTCAATAAATATATTTCATAGTACATATACGATGTTTGTTCGGAGATTCCTGTTGAAATGTAAGAGAATAAGAGGTTTTTTGGAAGGGAAATGGAAGTGAACTGTCGAAGGGAGTGGAAACAGATTAAAGGTGGTGCTCTCATGAAACAGGAAGACGTGCAGACATGCTCTAATTGTGGTTCTCATAACATAGGAGAAGGGGAGTTTGTCGGTTATGCACAAATACGGAAAAAGGAGACGATGTTCACATCTTCACCAGTAGATGCTTATATTTGTACAGATTGCGGGAATATCCTTTTATTAAAAGTACGACATTATGAAAAGTTTAAGCAGAAGCCGTTATGATTATGGAGAAGTGTTTTTATTAGGAAAGTTAGAGGAGTAATATTTTACATATATATATGAGTATGTCCTTATATAAAGAGATGACAACATATACTGTGTGGGATGCTTATTAATCGTTGCACGACATACAAAAATGTATAGAAGAAATTGTGAATCAATATGGGGAAGACAAATTAACCCTTATTGGAATACTTCATATCGAAAACTCCTTTAAATGAATAAGGGAGTTTTTGTTTTTTTGTAACAGTAATTACCTTTAATTATTATAATTGGTTATTGGGAGAGGGTATTTTATTAACGTCATAATCATAGAAGAAAACTAGCTAAATCGTATAGAAAACGGCTATATAACACAATCGCAACCATAAGTTGACAAAGTGCAACTGCAGGAAGATAGAGATAAGGGTAATGTTTACATACAATTTAGTTAAGAAAACAAAGGGGGACACACATATGGGATTTGGTGAAAAACTTTTTAAATTAAGAAAGGAAAAGGGCCTTTCTCAAGAAGCATTAGCTGAAAAATTAAACACAACAAGGCAAGCGGTTAGTAAATGGGAAAACGGTCAAGGTTTTCCTGAAACTGAAAAGTTAATAATGATTGGAAATGTATTTGAAGTATCACTCGACTATTTATTAAAAGAAACTGCTGAGCAAAGTAATGAAAATGTGGAGGACTATTACGTAAGTCAGGAAATGGCAGAAGGGTATATGGTGTATGGGCAAAAAATTTTTAAATATATTGCGTTAGGATTTAGTTTGCTCATTTTATCGACAATACCGTATTTATTATTTAAAGAAAATGCAACAATGTCGACATTTCTTGTCATTATCATTGCTGTCCTTGGAATTGGAGCAATGATGGTACCGGCAACGATAGAAGAGAGTCGATACAATGTATTGAAAAAAGAAGAACTACTATTTGATCAAAACTTTCTAAAAGAATTGACAAAAAGATATGAAGTAATTAAGAAGAAGTATGCTGCAGTAATGATCGTTGGATTTTGTTTTATAGCAGCAGGAGCGATACCATTTTTATTTGAGAAAAAGCATATCACTTCAGGAGAATTAGTGCAGTATTATCCGTACTGTGTTGTACTTATTGCGATTGGAGTCTATCTTTTTGTTCGTGTTGTAGGAGTGTGGGAGATATATCGAATTTTAGTAGAGAATAAAGAATATAGCAATCGTATTATTTTTAAAATGAAAAAGAAAGTAAGAAAAAAGGTAGATAGTTTATAAAAAATAAAAAACATGTTTCGAATCAATGTATTCAAAACATGTTTTTTATCGTTCTGAATTATTTCCAAAGAAATAATTCGGAAAATACAGAAAAATGTCGTAATCACTTGTAGAAGTCTGTTATAATGAACGAAATGAAAACGCTTTAAAGGGGGATATAACCAATATGATGAATGTACCGTTAACAATTAGTTCTATGATGGAAAGAGCAGAAAAACTGTTTTCAAAGAAAGAAATTGTTTCACGGACACATGATACAGTTACGACATTAACGTATAAGCAGTTAGGTGAAAGGACGAGAAGGCTTTCTAGTGCGTTACAAAAGCTTGGGATTAAAGAAGGCGAGCGTATAGGAACGTTAGCGTGGAATCATCATCGACATGTGGAAGCGTATTTTGCTATTCCTGGTATTGCTTCCGTTTTACATACAATTAATATTCGTTTATCTCCTCAACATATTTCATACATTATTCAGCACGCAGAAGATCGAATTCTACTTATAGATGAAGATCTCGTACCACTTGTTGAAAATATTCAATCACAATTATCAACTGTACAAGCCTACATTATTATGACTGATAAAGATGAACTTCCCAATACTACGCTAGAACCTGTATATCATTATGAAAAGCTATTAGAAGAAGGCGATCCAACTTTCCAATTTGTAAAAGATATTGATGAAAATACACCTGCTGGTATGTGTTATACGTCAGCAACTACAGGAAACCCAAAAGGTGTTGTATATACGCATCGTAGTACTGTATTGCATTGTATGGCACTCGGTTTAGCGGATACAGCTGCTTTATCGGAAAGTGATGCGGCGATGGCAATTGTACCGATGTTCCATGTGAACGCTTGGGGGCTTCCTTTTGCAGCTACTTGGTTTGGAACTAAACAAGTACTGCCAGGACCAATGTTTACTCCAAAAATTTTATTAGAGATGATTCAAGCTGAAAAAGTAACGATAGCAGCAGGTGTGCCGACAATTTGGCTCGGTGTATTACAAGAGTTAGAAAATAATAGTTACGATTTATCTAGTATAACGAGAATATTATGCGGTGGTGCTGCTGCACCGAAAAGCGTTATTAAAGCATTTGAGCAAAAATATAATGTTCCTTTCGTACATGCATATGGTATGACTGAAACAAGCCCACTCGTAACACTTGCACGTTTAAAAAGTTATGAAACAGAATTATCATATGAAGAGCAATTAGAAATCCGCTCAAAACAAGGGTATCTTGTCCCTGGTGTAGAGATGAAAGTAGTCGGTACAAACGGTGAAGTGAAGTGGGATGGTACGGAAATGGGAGAATTATGTTTACGAGCACCATGGATCGCTGAAAGTTATTATAACGATGAACGTACTGTCGAAGGTTTTCGTGATGGTTGGTTATATACAGGAGATGTCGTTACGGTTGACGAGGAAGGCTGCGTGAAAATTGTTGACCGTACGAAAGATGTTATTAAAAGCGGAGGTGAGTGGATTTCTTCAGTTGACCTTGAAAATGCATTAATGGCACATGATGCTATATTTGAAGCAGCTGTCGTTGCCGTTCCTCATCCGCAGTGGCAAGAGCGACCAATTGCCTGCGTCGTTCAAAAGAAAAATAGTACAGTAACAAAAGAAGAAATATATGAGTTTTTAAAACCACAGTTTGCGAAGTGGTGGTTACCAGATGATATTGTATTTATGGAAGAAATACCGAAAACATCTGTTGGGAAGTTTTTAAAACAGGCGCTTCGGAAAGAACTTGAGCATTTGCATAAAGAGAAATAATTGAAAAAATATTTGTAAACCTATATTTAAAACAAGTTGACAAAGACTAGATAGAAAGATAATATAACTCCTATAATATGTTATCTGAAAATCATTTTAAGTTTACAAATAGGAGAAGCAAATATGAATACAAAAAACTTAGTTTTCGTCGCTTTATTTAGTTCTATTATGGGAGTGTTAGGGTTAATACCTCCAATTGCTCTTGCTATTACACCAGTTCCGATTACATTACAATCACTCGGTGTTATGCTTGCTGGTGGATTGTTAGGATCACGTCTTGGTGCGTTAAGTCAGCTTATTTTCTTACTTATAGTTGGAGTTGGAGCACCATTACTTGCTGGTGGACGCGGTGGTCCAGGCGTATTTGTTGGGCCAAGTGCAGGATATTTACTTGGTTATATCGTTGGAGCGTTTGTCATTGGTTATTTAATTGAGCGTTTACGTGAAGTTTCTATAATAAAGGTATTATGTATTAATATAATTGGTGGTATTTTCGTAGTTTATGTATTTGGTATTATTGTACAAGCTTTCTTTATGGATGTTTCTATATGGCAGACGATGAAAGTAAGTGCCGTATTTTTACCAGGTGATTGCATAAAAGCGATTATAGCAGCAATTCTTGTAACGAAATTACATCGTTCATTGAAACATATTATTACGCCTGCTCTCAAGAGTGGGAAATATACAAATGCGGGATAAGAAAGAGAAGAAACACGTTTATTGCGTGTTTCTTTTTATTATTTTGTAAAGAAAGGACGTCTCAAATGGGGATTACAAAAGAATATAAAAAGTATGCCTCTTTACAAACAAATAAAATAGCAATAAAGGAAAATGATCGAGTATTAACATTTAAAGAATGGTTTGAGTCAGTATGTAAAGTAGCAAACTGGTTGAATGAAAAAGAATCGCAGAATAAAACAATAGCAATTGTATTAGAAAATAGTATGGAGTTTTTACAACTATTTGCTGGTGCTGCTATGGCCGGATGGGTTTGTGTGCCGTTAGATATAAAGTGGAAACAGGATGAGCTCAAAGAAAGAATTGCGATCAGTAATCCGGCTATGATTGTGACAGAGCGATATAAGGTAAAGGATTTACCGGATGAAGAAGGAAGAGTAATTGAAATTGATGAGTGGAAAAGAATGATAGAGAACTCTCTGCCTGCATATGCCCCTGTAAAAGATGTACAACATGCTCCGTTTTATATGGGATTTACATCAGGATCGACTGGGAAGGCAAAAGCATTTTTACGTGCACAACAATCGTGGGTTCATAGTTTTGATTGCAATATACATGACTTTCATATGAAAAAAGAAGATTCTATTTTAATAGCTGGGACGCTCGTTCATTCTCTTTTTTTATACGGCGCAATAAGTGCATTATATGTAGGGCAAACGGTGCATATTATGAGAAAGTTTATTCCAGATCAAGTACTGGAAAAGTTAGAAACAGAAAATATTTCGGTCATGTATACAGTTCCGACAATGCTAGAATCTTTATATAAAGAAAATAGAGTAATAGAAAATGGGATGAAAATTATTTCGTCAGGAGCGAAATGGGAAGCTGAAGCGAAAGAAAAAATAAAGAGTATATTTCCTTATGCGCAAAAATATGAATTTTACGGTGCATCGGAACTAAGTTTTGTAACAGCACTTGTTGATGAAGAGAGCGATAGAAGGCCAAATTCAGTAGGAAAACCTTGTCACAATGTTCAAGTTCGAATATGTAACGAAGCAGGAGAAGGAGTACAGAAAGGCGAGATAGGAACTGTTTATGTGAAAAGTGATCAGTTTTTTATGGGCTACATATTGGATAAGGTTTTAGTTCCAGAGTTGACTACGGATGGCTGGATGACAGTGCGAGATGTAGGTTATGAAGATGAAGAAGGCTTTATATACATAGTGGGTAGAGAGAAGAACATGATTTTATTTGGAGGAATTAATATTTTTCCAGAAGAAATAGAAAGTGTATTACATGAACACCCAGCTGTTGATGAAATAGTTGTAATTGGTGTGAAAGATAGTTACTGGGGTGAAAAACCTGTCGCCATTGTAAAAGGAAGTGCTACGAGGCAACAATTAAAAAGTTTTTGCTTACAACGATTATCCTCGTTTAAAATACCGAAAGAATGGCATTTTGTAGATGGAATACCGTATACAAATAGCGGGAAAATCGCTCGTCTTGCAGCAAAAAATATGATTGGAAACCTGGAGAAAATATATGAATAGAGCGGTTATTGTAGAAGCGAAAAGGACACCTATTGGTAAGAAGAATGGGATGTTGAAAGATTATGAAGTTCAGCAATTAGTAACGCCGCTTCTTACGTTTTTAAGTAAAGGAATTGAGAGAGAAATAGACGATGTCATATTAGGTAATGTTGTTGGACCAGGAGGGAATGTTGCGAGATTATCTACTTTAGAGGCAGGACTTGGCTATCATATTCCTGGTGTAACGATTGATCGGCAATGTGGTGCGGGTTTGGAAGCAATTCGCACCGCATGTCATTTCATTCAAGGCGGGGCAGGTAATTGTTATATTGCAGGAGGAGTAGAGAGTACAAGTACATCACCATTTCAAAATAGAGCGCGATTTTCACCAGAAACAATTGGTGATCCTAATATGGGAGTGGCGGCTGAATATGTTGCAGAGCGTTATAATATAACGCGAGAAATGCAAGACGAATACGCTTGTCTTAGTTATAAACGGACACTGCAAGCAGTAGAAAATGGATATTTACAAGATGAAATACTTTCTTTTAATGGATCTTTAGATGAGGCTATAAAACGAGAAATGAAGTATGAAAGAATGATTAAAAGAACTAAGCCCGCATTTTTACAAAATGGTACAGTAACGGCAGGTAATTCGTGCGGTGTAAATGACGGAGCATGTGCTGTTCTTGTAATGGAAGAGGGGCAAGCCCGAAAACTAGGATACAAGCCTGTTCTTCGTTTCGTTCGTAGTGCTGTAGTTGGAGTGGATCCAAATCTTCCGGGGATTGGTCCGATATTTGCGGTGAACAAATTATTAAACGAAATGAATATGAAAGTAGAGGACATCGATTATTTTGAAATAAATGAAGCATTTGCTTCAAAGGTTGTTGCTTGTGCAAAGGAGTTACAAATTCCTTTCGAAAAATTAAATGTAAATGGTGGTGCAATTGCGCTCGGTCATCCGTACGGTGCATCTGGAGCTATGCTTGTGACGCGTTTGTTTTATCAAGCGAAAAGAGAGCATATGAAATATGGAATTGTGACGTTAGGAATTGGTGGTGGAATAGGGCTTGCGCTATTATTTGAGAAAGTAGAAAACTAGAAAGGGACTAGTTTTCTACTTTTTGAGGAACATAAGCATTGCTACCAGGTTTTGCTTTTATTTCATTCCAAGCAGCGATAGCATCAGCTTTTGATTTCCCTTTGTTATTTGGATCTTCGAAAAAGTCGCGAGTGAAACGATTGTATTCAAACTGCGTGCTAATAGTTGTTTTGTATGTAGGATCTTTTTTTCGTTCGTTTTCTTCATACCAAAACGTTAGCGCGTCTTCATATGTTTTTCCGACATTCTCTTTAAAAAACTTTTGAAGAGCTACTGTAAAGCGGAAGTTTGCTCCGATTTTTTCTTTGAAAAAAGCACGAACTTCTTCGCTGCAGCGGTGATTGTTAGTAATAACAGTTTGAAGTGAAAGATCTTTATAGAATAGGGAGGCTTTACTCACTTTTTGCTCAGAACTGTTTTTTAATATTTTACCAGTAGTTAAATAATGTGAGATACGCTCAGTTATTTCAATCTTAGAGCCACTAGCTGGCAAACCATGCTCACGACAAAATGTTTGGAGTTCTGCTTTTAACCAATAAAAGTTTTGGAAATCTTCAAGTGATATAGACTTTGTTAAAGGTGGACGCATAGATGTAACAACTTCTTTCTTCCATAATTTTCTTTAATTATAAAACGTATGTTCTTTTTGTGGAAGGATTAATTTGTAAATATAAGGGGAAGAGGAGATTACATATGGAAAGTGTAATGCAAGTTCGTGTTACGGGAATTTTAATTGAACATGAAAAAGTATTGCTAGTAAAGCAAAAAGTTGCTAATCGCAATTGGTCTTTACCTGGGGGAAGGGTAGAGAATGGTGAAACGTTAGAAGAAGCGATAATTCGAGAAATGAGAGAAGAAACAGGGTTAGAAGTTAAAATTAAGAAGCTACTGTATGTTTGTGATAAACCGGATGCTAGCCCATCTTTATTACATATTACGTTTCTGCTTGAAAGGATTGAAGGTGAAATTACGCTACCTTCTAATGAGTTTGATCATAATCCAATTCAAGATGTGCAAATGGTACCGATTAAAGATTTAAGTCAATATGGTTTTTCGGAAACTTTTATAACTCTTATAAGTGAAGGTTTTGCAAGTGCAGGGAGTTATCAAGGCTTGAAACAAAATATAGGCTTGTAAATATAGTTGAAGGATAGCAGTTAGCTATCCTTCATAAACATGTTTTACACTTCTGACTGTAAAGAAGAAACAAGTTGATTTAAAAATTCGTCCCCGGTCATAACCGCTTTTCCGCCACCGCGAGCACTCTTTTTATTTCCGCCACCTTTTCCTTCAATTGTAGGAAGAGCATCTTTTAAAAGTGTGTTCATATTGAGTGATACTGATTTTCCGCAAGCAAGGATACATTGTAATTTGTCTTCATTTTCAATAACGAAATATGTAATGGTATGCTCTTGTTGTTCTGTAATAATAGCAGAAAGCTTTGCGATTTCTTGCATAGAGCGATTTGTAAATACTTTAGAAATAAGTATGCCAGTATGTATTTCCGTAGGCTGTTGAAGTAGTTCATTTGCCTCTGCAAATAATAATTTTTCATTCATTATTTGTATTGCTTTTTCATTTTCTTTTTGAGAAGTAAGAAGTTGTGCTACTTTTGCTGGGATATCACTCTCGCTACTGTTTAATTGTTTAGAAACATCTTTCATAATTTGTAGTTGTTGGCCCATTAAATTTAGTGTGCGCCAACCAGCGATAAACGTTAATCGTATGCCACCTTTATTGCGCTCCCACCCTAGTACTTGAATAGGACCTACTTCACCTGTACGTTTCGGATGCGTTCCGCCACAACCATTGTAGTCATAGTTTTCGATAATAACAACACGTATGTTTTCTGTTAAAGTCGGTTCTTTACGAAGAGGTAACGTTTTCGCTTCTTCTAAGTTCATCCACAGGGTACGGATTGGATGGTTTTCAAAAACAATTTTGTTTGCAATTTGTACTGCTTTTTCAACTGTTTCTGCATGAAGATTTTCTGTTTCTAAATCAATTGTTACCGTTTCTTTACCAAGGTGGAATCCAATCGTATGTATGTTAAAATGGTCCCAAAAAGCAGCAGATAAAATGTGCTGAGCCGCATGTTGCTGCATATGATCAAAACGGCGCTCCCAATTGATTTTACCTTCTACTTCTTCAGTATGTAATTGTTCTACAATGAAGTGACGAATTTCTCCATGTATCTCTTCTACATTGATTACATCGATATCATTTAATGTACCAGTATCATGCGGTTGTCCGCCACCTGTCGGATAAAATGCGGTCTCGTTTAAAACGACGTATAAGTTACCGTCTTTATCATAATCTTGCTTTATAACTTTTGTAGTAAAGTCTTGCTTATAAGCGTCAGTGTAATATAATTTTTGCTCCAATTTTCTTTCCCCTTTCGTGTTCACTAGTTTCATTGTAAAGCAATTGAAATTAGTTTCCTAATATTTCAGAAGAAAGAAACTATTTTTAGAATTTTCTTGCTATAATAAGAAAAAGAAAATGCGGGGGTGGAATGAATATGTTATATGAAAACGGCGTAGATAAACTACTTAGTTTAAGCAAAAATATTTCTGAATTGTATCGAGAATTAAATGAAATGACCCGGATTTTAACGGACTGTAATCGAGAAAGTGTGAAGTTTGATCGGTTATATGTAAAAGAGGTACTGTGGAAGAAAGAAGATGTAATAGAGAAATATGACGAGCTGCTTGTACAACTTTGTATAAATGAATGTTTTGATTTAAAAAGTGTCATTACAGGGGAATATAAGTATACATATGAAGAAGTAGAAAACATCGTTTTACAATTTAATGAGAAGTATAATGTTGCAATTTTAATTAAAGATGTTTGTAAAGAATTACAGTTTACATATGGCATAGATATGGATATAACGAGAACTGCTCGGGTAACAACATCTCAAGTATAAAAAGGGAAAGAAAGCAGATCCTTTGCTTTCTTTTTTTATGTAAGAACAGGGAGAGTAGGTTTAAAGATGAAGGGGAAGTTAAAGCATATTCATCCACTTGGAATGAGTATTATTTTAGGGACATTGTTTGCTAGATTTGCTACTTCAATGAGTATTCCTTTTTTAGCAATTTATTTAACGACTGTTAAAGGTGTATCAGCTGGAATGACGGGTGCTATTATCGGAACGAGTGCACTTGTTGGAGTGTTTGCTAGTTTTATTGGAGGGAATTTATCGGACCGATTCGGCCGGAAAACGATTATGATTTGGTCCATGATCGTTTGGGTGTTTGTATTTATAGGTTTTTCACTTGCAGATCATGTTTTAAGTTTCTTTTTATTAAATGCTTTGAATGGATTATGTAGGTCCTTTTTTGAACCGACGTCAAGAGCGTTATTATCAGATTTAACAAAACCAGAGTATCGTTTACTCGTATATAACTTACGATACGGTGCAATAAATGTTGGGGTTGCAATTGGACCAATTGTTGGATTACAAATTGGAAGCGCAAAATCTACAATTCCTTTTTTAGTAGCAGCAGGAGTATATGTTCTATATACAGTTATATTAGCGTTCCAATTCAAGAAATATCCACTGCAACAAAAGAAGGTTAATAAAGAAAAGCCTGTTACAATACTAAATGCGCTGCGTATATTACGAAAGGATGTAGTATTTTTGGTTGCGTTAGTTGGCATTATTTTGAGTAATTGTGGGTTTTCACACTTAACGACGACAGTGTCTCAATATTTTGCAAATGCACATATATTTCAGGATGGAGTGAAGCTGTTCTCATATATGCTCGCTTTAAATGCAGTTGTTGTAGTGGTTATCCAATACCCTGTTATTCAAATGTGCAAAAAGTATACACCATTAGCATCCATTATGGTTGGAACTTTATTTGTGAGCGGGGGATTATTTGGCTTTGGAATAGTAGAATCTATGCTAGGTGCTGCCATTTGCACAATTATTTTTACAATTGGAGAAGTATTAATGTTTTCAATGACGGATGTATTTATAGATGATATAGCTGTTTCACATTTAAAAGGAACATATTTTGGAGCAATGGGATTTTCAGGAATTGAAGCAGTAATAGGTCCATGGTTTGGGGGAGTACTTCTCGATTATTACGGGTACCAAAATGGATTTTTAGTATTTTCAGCGCTAGCTATATTTTCAACTGTAGCGTTTCCAGTTCTGTTAGTTACGAAAGGTTTATTGAAAAAAAGATATGATGGAAATTCTAATATGAAAGTACATGCGAAATAAGATAAGCCCCAGTAGACGACTGGGGCTTATCTTTGTATTTATTTTAATTCTCAATTTGAAAAAGAACTTTCTCTTCATGTTTATTAGCTACTTCGTTTTTGGAAATATGAATGGCTAAAAATCCATTCTCTAAGCAGGCTAGCATCTTCTTATAAATAATATTAGTGGGTAAAGGAATAATCCTCTGTAAAGAAATATTTTTATGAAGTATGCAAATGTTTAGGCCTGTCTCCATCTTTTTAATGACTACATTTTGTTCAGAGACATTTGGTACATCTGTTTCCAAAATGTACTCTTGTTCAGTTTCACAAAGGTCAATATGAATTTGATTTGGAAAACTAAAGTTACTACAAGAATCAGAACAAAATTGATCCATCCATTCTTCGAAACCATCAACATGAAAAAGACAATCCTTCTTTTTCTTGCCCATGTAAGACACCCTCCGTAAAATCTCAATTCATACTATGTTATGCATGAATGAAGTAAGGGTGAAGAATAAATGGAAAAATATAAACATTGTATGTGGCAAAGGTAGCTAGTGTGAACCTATTGTTTTACATATCATGATGTGCATGATTTTTTTGGCGTGAATGGTTACGGTTTTTTACTTTATGAGATCCGCTTAATGGTTCAGGTTGTCCTTTTTTTTCTTTCGCTTCACGATTGTTTTTTCCCATTGTATGTGACACCTCCTCTTTCTCTTTAGAATGAGAGAAGTTTGCAAATTTATACGAGAATGTTTTTAGAAAAAAAGGTAAAGATAAATGGGACTAACTATTATGGAAAGGGGATTGTATAATGCCATATCATAAAGACAAACAACAAGCATTTCAAGCAGCTCAGCAAGGCGTTACACAAGCAGAAAATGCATTTAACAACATTGTGAAAAATGATCCAAACTACGGTCATGATTTAAAAGAGTTACGCCAAGAGGTTCAGGAGGCGTATGAACAGATTCAAAATGCACTAGAAGTAGCTTCGGAAACACAACGCCCGCAACTTGAGCAATACGAAAATAATCTTCAAAACATTATGCAGCATGTAGATCAATTAGAAAAGTAAATGAGGTTGTTGTGTATTCGACAACCTTATTACTTTAATGAATGTTATGTTAAAACAGAAAATTTTTCTATTCGTTTTTTCTTTACTATGCGCAGTACATATATTTCAAGTTGAAAAAGTGGAAGCGAAAATGTTGCTCAGAAAAGAGCTAGAACCAACTGGCTATGTAACGTGGGAAGTACCTAATAATGAAAAGATTATTGCCATTACATTTGATGATGGACCAGATCCAACTTATACACCACAAATTTTAAATTTATTACGTCAATATAAAGCAGAAGCGACATTTTTTATGATTGGATTTCGAGTTCAACGTAATCCATATTTAGTGAAACAAGTGTTAAAAGAGGGACATGAAATTGGAAATCATACGATGAATCATTTATATGCGAGTAATTCATCGGATGAAAAATTAGAAAATGATATTTTAGATGGAAAGAAATATTTTAAAAAATGGGTGAAAGAACCTTTGCTATTCCGTCCACCTGGCGGATATATTAACGATGCTGTATTTAAAACAGCTAAAGAAGCTGGGTATCAAACTGTTCTATGGTCGTGGCATCAAGACCCACGTGATTGGGCGAATCCTGGGGTTGGATCCATTGTGAATCATGTTCTGAAAAATGCTAAAAGTGGAGATATTGTATTGTTACATGATGGAGGAAATGATCGTAGTCAAACAGTATCGGCACTTGCAAAAATTTTGCCTGAGCTGAAAAAACAGGGGTATCGATTTGTAACTGTTTCGGAATTATTACGTTATAAACATTAGAAAAAATCCCAAAAGGTGTATGTTCCTTTTGGGATTTTTCGTTATTGGTTCTTTTTACGTTTCTTATTATTTTGTCGCTCTGCAGGAGTTAAATTCTCATTTGCAAACTCTTCGTTATAACCAGCACCTTGTCCTTGTGCGGATGCAGCATTCATTCCTGAAATAGTATGATTTGCTTTTCGTTTACCCATTTTATTTCACCTCTATAACATTTTTTGTATGTTGAATGATGAGCAGTTCATAGTATGTATGAACTGTAAGTAAACCGCTAATAAAGCACTTTACTTTATGGTAATAGTATTCATAAGGAGCATGAAAGCTATTCAAATTTAGAAACATAAAGAAAACTTATGATAATCTATAAGTTTCTTATTATTTACTTATTTAGAAAGTTGTAATAAGATATTATCGTAAGGTATTGAAAAGTTTGTCTACATTTTATATTCAGACAACTTAGTCACGTTTAACAGGGGGGAAACATAATGGTCAAACATAATCCATTTCAATCACGTGCAACTTTTGAAGTAGATGGAAAAACGTATCATTATTATGATTTGAAAGCGCTTGAAAATGCAGGGGTTGGCAACGTATCTCAATTACCATATTCCGTGAAAGTTTTACTTGAATCAGTACTTCGTCAAGTAGACGGACGTGTAATCACAGAAGAGCATGTTACAAATTTAGCAAAATGGGGAACGAAAGATGTGCAAGATATCGATGTTCCATTTAAACCATCTCGTGTAATTTTACAAGATTTCACTGGTGTTCCAGCTGTTGTAGATTTGGCTTCGCTTCGTAAAGCAATGGCAGACATGGGTGGGGATCCTGATAAAATTAATCCTGAAATTACTGTAGACCTTGTAATCGATCACTCGGTACAGGTTGATAGAGCGGGTACAGCAGACGCGCTTGCATTCAACATGGACTTAGAGTTTAAACGTAATGAAGAACGTTATAAATTTTTAAGCTGGGCACAAAAATCATTCGATAACTATCGTGCGGTTCCACCAGCAACAGGTATTGTACACCAAGTAAACCTTGAATATTTAGCACCAGTTGTTCATGCTGTGAAAAATGCTGAAGGTGACTTAGTTGCATACCCGGATTCATTAGTTGGAACAGACTCACATACAACAATGATTAACGGTATCGGTGTTCTTGGATGGGGCGTTGGTGGTATTGAAGCAGAAGCAGGAATGCTTGGACAGCCTTCATACTTCCCAGTACCTGAAGTAATCGGTGTGAAATTAACTGGTACACTTCCAAGTGGCACTACAGCAACTGACGTTGCATTAAAAGTAACACAAGTATTACGTCAAAAAGGTGTAGTTGGTAAATTCGTTGAGTTCTTCGGTAATGGACTAAAGAGCATGCCTTTAGCTGACCGTGCAACAATTTCAAACATGGCACCAGAATACGGCGCAACTTGTGGATTCTTCCCAATCGATGATATTTCATTAGAATACTTACGTTTAACAGGTAGAGATGAAGAGCAAATTCGCGTTGTTGAAGAATACTGTAAAGCAAATGGCTTATTCTATACAGCAGACAGCAAAGATCCAATCTACACGGATCTTGTTGAAATTGATTTAAATACAATCGAATCTAACCTTTCTGGACCGAAACGTCCACAAGATTTAATTCCACTTTCAGATATGAAAGATGCGTTCCACAAAGCTGTTGTAGCACCAGTTGGAACACAAGGACTTGGATTTAATGAGCAAGAGTTCGATAAAGAAGTGAAGGTTACATTAGAAGATAAAGAAGTAACGATGAAAACAGGTGCAATTGCAATCGCTGCAATTACAAGCTGTACAAATACATCAAACCCATACGTATTAATTGGGGCAGGTTTAGTTGCGAAGAAAGCAATTGAAAAAGGACTTGTAGTACCTGAGTACGTAAAAACGTCATTAGCGCCAGGATCTAAAGTTGTTACAGAGTACTTAGATAAATCAGGTTTAACAACATATTTAGATCAACTAGGTTTCCAAACAGTTGGTTACGGCTGTACGACTTGTATCGGTAACTCTGGTCCATTAGCAGACGAACTAGAAGAAGCAATCGCAGCAAACGACTTACTAGTAACATCTGTTTTATCTGGTAACCGTAACTTTGAAGGTCGTATTCACCCACTTGTAAAAGCGAACTATTTAGCATCACCACCACTTGTTGTGGCATATGCACTTGCAGGTACTGTTGATATTGACCTGAAAAATGATGAAATTGGTAAAGATGCAAATGGCAATGCTGTTTACTTCAATGATATTTGGCCATCAGCTAAAGAAATTGAAGATGTAGTTCAAAACGTTGTTACATCTGAACTGTTCAAGAAAGAATATGCACAAGTATTTAACAGCAATGAGCGTTGGAATGAAATTCAAACTTCAAACGAAGCTTTATATACTTGGGATAATGATTCAACATACATTCAAAATCCACCGTTCTTTGAAGGATTATCTAAAGAGCCAGGTGAAGTTGAAACATTATCAGGCTTACGCGTAGTTGGTAAATTTGGTGATTCTGTAACGACAGACCATATTTCACCAGCAGGTTCAATCGGTAAGCACACACCAGCTGGGCGCTACTTATTAGAGAACGGCGTACAACCAGTTGACTTCAACTCTTACGGTTCTCGTCGTGGTAACCATGAAGTTATGATGCGTGGTACATTCGCGAACATCCGTATTAAAAACCAAATCGCACCAGGAACAGAAGGCGGATATACAACATATTGGCCAACTGGTGAAGTAACATCAATCTATGATGCTGCTATGAAATATAAAGAAGATGGCACAGGCCTTCTAGTTGTTGCAGGTAAAGATTACGGTATGGGAAGTTCTCGTGACTGGGCTGCGAAAGGTACAAACTTATTAGGTATTAAAGCAGTAATTGCAGAAAGCTTCGAGCGTATCCACCGTAGTAACTTAGTATTAATGGGCGTATTACCACTACAGTTTAAAGATGGCGAAAGCACTGAAACATTAGGTCTTGTTGGTAACGAGTCATTTGAAATTCAAATCGACAAAACAGTTAGACCACGTGATCTAGTAAAAGTAGTTGCAACCGATTTAGATGGCAACGAAAAACAATTTGAAGTAGTAGCTCGTTTCGATAGTGAAGTTGAAATTGACTACTACCGTCACGGTGGTATTCTGCAAATGGTTCTTCGTGAGAAAATCGAAGAGTCTAAAGTGTCAAACTAAATAATTGAAATGAACGATAAGGAAGCTAACAACTGTTAGCTTCCTTATTTTATGGAAAGGGATGAAACCATTTGGTTTCATCCCTTTCTTTTTACTATAAAAAACGGAGGAAATGTCATGAAAGAATATAAAAGAATATTGTTACCGTTACAGAAAGAAAAAATATTAGTAATAGCAGCTGTATGCAGTGGGCTTTTTGTAGCTATTCTAAATTTATCCCGTCCACTATTTATGGGGCTAATTGTAGATAATCTCATTCAACAAGAGCTGAAAGGGGCGTATCTTTACATTACTTTGTTTACAGCTAGCCGCTTGTTGATGTGGGTGAACAATCTTTCATTTGATTATGTAAGCTCCAAAGCGAGTCAGCGAATATTACGAGAGAAGCGTATAGATGTATTGCGTCATTTTTTCTTATTACCATTTGAAGAGAGTGAGAAAATCAAACAAGGAGAGTTGGAAACTTTAGTCGTATCTGATATTCCGAACTGGGTCAGGTTATATGGTTCTATATTAATAGAATATATACATGCCATTGCGCAATTTATCGGTGCGATCATAGCGCTGCAACATATAGATACACAGTTCATCTGGTGGATAACTCCGTTTTTATTTCTAAGTGCAGTTGTTCCAATGATTATGGGCAAAAAGGTAAGAAATATCGCAAGTATTGCTCAAAAAAATCAATCAAGTGTTGTAGAGATGGTTTCACAGTTTGTAAAAGGTGCACAAGATTTACGTAGTTTGCAAAAAGAAAAATGGGCTATTGGCTTATTTAAAGGAGTAACGGCACAATCTTATAAAACAGAAGTAAAGAAGACGATGATGCAACACTGTATTGGAGTAGTTGGAACAGTGATTGAAACAGGAGCATATATCGTTGTTCTTATTATAGGTGCGCAAAAAATAATGCAGGGGGAAATGGAGGTTGGTTCACTTGTTGCAGTTTTAGCGACAATAGAGATGCTCTTTTTCCCTGTCCGTTATGTGGGAGATTTATTAATGATGACACAAGTTGCAGCTGCTTCGGCAAGTAGAGTTTTTTCCTTTTTAGATAAACGAGTGGCAAATAGTAATGTAGAAAGAGCGATGGGGATGACAATAACAAATGTTTCATTTCAGGAAAATGATGAAGAGAAATGCAGAATTCATAATATTGATTTGCAAATTAACCCTGGTAACTCATTATGATCGTAGGGGAAAGTGGTGCAGGAAAAACAACGCTTTTAAAATTAATGACAGGCTTGTATAAACCATCTAACGGTAGCATTGTTTATTATGGTAATGAGGCTCGATTGACTACAGTGTGGCAAGAACCTCGATTCTTTCGGACGACAGTAAAAGAGAATATGTATTTCGGGGAAGTGGGCTTAGAAAACGAGTTAGAAAAAAATGCTGAACTTGTAAGTGTAACGCCGATTATTAGTGAATTGCCTGAAGGGATTCAAACTGTACTACATAAAAGCGGTGAAGAGTTTTCGGGAGGGGAAAGAAAACGTCTTGCATTATTGCGAGCAATTGTTTCAAATCCGAATCTTATTATTTTAGATGAACCAACTGCGGGATTAGATCCGAGCAATCAAGAAGTTGTTTGGAATATGATAGAAGGGCTAGGAAGAGGGGGAACGAGAATTGTAGCAACACATGATGTAGAGAAAGTGATACTAGCAGATTGTGTTGTTATCATGAGAGAAAGAAGTATTGTTGCATGTGGAAGTCCTGAAAAATTAATAAATAGTCATTCATTTTTAAAAGGGTGTAAATAAAGATAAGAGCAATGCTCTTATCTTCATTCACCGTCATTTATTTGATACTCGATAGATTCAGAATGATTCAGATCAACATTAAAAGTAGCGGTCATAAGGAAAGTTGCAATTCCAAGGATTACGAAAAGGACGAATGAAACTAGAGCGATGTAAAGACAAATACGCCCTATTTTCTTTTTTTCAAGATCTTTACTAAAGAGTGAAATGATCCATGCAATAATACCGATTGGATATAAAAGAAAACTAAGAATATATAATGTTATTTTTTCGAATGAATTCATACACAATCCCCCTTTTGTTGAAGGTTATATAAGAAAGTAAAAAGGTGAATGGGTCCATAAGGAGATAGGAAACACGTCATCTGTTTTTCTAATTATATGATAAAAAGGAAAAAATTTCACTTTAAATAAGAATATTCTAATTATTTTGACTGTGAATATTTCCAAGCTTGTCCGTATAAGCTAAAATAAGGTATATAGTATTTGGGTAATTAGGTTAATAAGAAGATAAATACGTTAGGGTGATATAAAATGTGGCGGAAGCTTACGATTATTGTAGTGTTACTTTGTTTAGCGGGATATGCAGCTTATGAACAGTTTGGTAAAAGCGATCAGGCGGCCCAAGGAGAACAAGAAAAAAGTGAAGCTGCTATGAAAGAGATGATTGCAAGTAATGGTATCGAAATAGGGAAGAGTGCGCCAAACTTTGAATTAACGAAGTTAGATGGAACGAATGTAAAGTTATCAGATTTGAAAGGAAAGAAAGTGATTTTAAACTTTTGGGCAACGTGGTGTGGACCTTGCCAGCAAGAAATGCCGGATATGGAGGCTTTCTATAAAGAACATAAAGAAAATGTAGAAATTTTAGCAATAAATTATACGCCTTCAGAAAAGGGCGGGGGAGTAGAAAAGGTAAGCAATTTTGCAAAAGAAAAAGGAATTACTTTTCCTATTTTATTGGACAAGAACATTGATGTGACAACAGCGTATAAAGTAATTACGATTCCAACTTCGTATTTTATAGATACGAAAGGTGTCATTCAAGATAAGTTTATTGGACCGATGACGCAAAAAGAGATGGAGAAACGGATTGCTAAATTAAAATAATGGTGAAAAGGTAGAGGTGGAAAGTTACCATTTCTGCCTTTTCTTTTTCACGTAGTGATAGCAGCATGTTATGATAAAAGAAATATAAACGTTTAGAGGTAAAGGAGTGTTTGGAGTGGGGAATATATCCTTACCGTTAGATTATGTTGTAATTGATTTTGAAACAACAGGATTTAACCCTTATAATGATAAAATTATTCAAGTAGCAGCAGTGAAATATCGTAATCATGAACTAGTAGATCAATTTGTTTCCTATGTGAATCCAGAGCGTTCAATTCCGGACCGAATAACGAGTTTAACAGGTATTACAAATTATCGTGTTTCAGATGCACCGACGATTGAAGAAGTATTACCTCTATTTTTAGCATTTTTACATACAAATGTTATTGTCGCTCATAATGCATCTTTTGATATGCGTTTTTTAAAAAGTAATGTAAATATGCTTGGGCTGCCTGAACCTCAAAATAAAGTGATTGATACTGTGTTTTTAGCGAAGAAATATATGAAGCACGCACCTAATCATAAACTTGAAACGTTAAAGCGAATGCTTGGCATTCGTTTAAGTTCTCATAATGCATTTGATGATTGTATTACGTGTGCAGCTGTTTATCAAAAATGTGCATCTATTGAAGAAGAAACAAACAGGAAATCGAATATAGAAGTACTTGATGAAACAGCAGTATATGAAGCAGTAAAAAAGATACTTGTACGAAATAAACGTGATATCGAATGGATTCGTTGTATGAATGTAGGAAGCTATTTAGATATAAAAGCTTTTTATCCAGTTATGAGAGTAAAAGTAAAAGGGCGAAAGAAATACGTATTAACAGAGATATTAGAAGATGATGTGAAAGAAATATGTACGAGTTTAAATTGTGAACCGGCGTTAAAAAGTGAAGTTGGTAATACGAGAATTATGCTTAATAGCTTAGAGGATGTCCTGAAATTAGAAAGTTATATTTTAGGACAGTATGATTTTGTACTGCAAGCGCTAAGTGAGTATAAACAAAGTGAAATGAATGCGGATGAAAAGCTAAAAGAATATTTAAATATGATGGTATAAAAAACTCCGTGTACAAGAAGTTGTGCACGGAGTTTTTTTAGGAGTACTAAAACATAAAATTTTCTTACAAATCTGATTAAAGAGTTTTTCATTTGCTCATACTATGTATAGTAAGAATGCGAAGGAGAGAGGGTGAACAGCATGAGAAGAAGTCGCCGTAAATCATTTGACGAACTTGTGAAAGAAAATAAACAACAATTATTAAGTGATCGTGATGCAATCGATCGCATTGAAGAGCGTATTGAAAAACGTTATGAAATGCAACTTTTTAAGCAAGCTGAATAATTCTTAACACTAGTACGATACTAGTGTTAAGGAGGCGATAGTAATGGGTAATCCGAAAAAGAATTCAAAAGACTTTGCACCGAATCATATTGGAACACAATCAAAAAAAGCTGGTGGCAATAAAGGAAAGCAAATGCAAGACCAAACAGGCAAACAACCGATTGTTGATAACGGTTAAAAAGGGAGAATGTTGTCATTCTTCTTTTTGTGACGGATTTTTAATAGTCAAAAAGGGCTGACTTATGTCAGCCCTTTTTCGTAATCGTAAAATTTTCAACGAGTAAACGCCAATTTTGCGGGAATGGTAAGCCAATCTTCCAGTAACTAATACCGCCTATACCTTGTTCTTTCATTAAATTGAATTTGCTTTGAACAGACCGTGAATCTTCAAACCAAACTTCGTGTTGTACGCCGTTTTCGTCAAAGTAATTAAAATGAGGAGTTTGAGCTGTGAAATCATAGCGGATAGGAACATTGTATTTACGAGCTAGTGCAACAGCTGCGACAGAGCTAATTGCTTTTGCAGGCGGGTTACCTTGTTTGAACGGAAGTTTCCAATCGAATCCGTATAAGTTTTGCCCCATCATAATTTTTTGGGGAGGCATTTGAGATTTTGCGTATTGAAGTACTTCTTTTACAGGACCAATAGGAGAAATAGCCATCGGTGGACCACCTTGCCAACCCCAGTCGTATGTCATAATTACGACGAAATCAACAATTTGTCCTTGTGCCTTATAATCGTGAGCTTCGAAAAATTTGCCCTTTTGATTTGAACTTGTTTTCGGTACAAGCGTTGTACTCAATGTGTACCCGCTAGGTAAGCGTGTTTTTACAGTTCGTAAAAAACGATTATACGCTTCACGATCTTCAGGTGCCACACTCTCGAAATCAAAATGAATGTCTCGCATACCGTATTTCTCAGCTGTTTGTAAAATGTTAGTAATAAATTTGTTTTGAATCGATGCATCGCGTAAAATAACCGATGTCAGATCGGCACTGAAATTTCCATTTTCAATATTTGTAATAACAAGCATCGGGATGGTTTTGCCTTGCGCTGCAATATTAGCGATTTTAGCTGTTTCAGTTGGTTCTTTTAACGTACCATCTCTTTTTGCCTCGAAACTGAAGTAAGCCAAATATGTTAAAAATGGATTAATGGCACGCGTAGCGTTAACCAAACTTTCTTTTATTGGTATTGTTGAAGGTTGTAAATAAGCGATGGATTCTACTGCGCGTTTTGTCCCTTTTGGTATATATAATTGCTGTCCAACATGGAGAATGGATTTTAAAGATAAGTTATTAACCTTAGCTAAACTAGCGAGTGGTACGTTATATGTTTGAGAGATTCGATATAGGCTATCGCCAGGCTGTACATAATAATTATTCCCTTTCGTATTAACGATCAGTGCCTGACCTACAACGAGTGTTTCAGCTGGATTTAGTCCATTGTCCTTTACTATTTCGTCAGGTGTTGATCCGTACTTTGATGCCAAGCTATATACGCTATCACCGCTACGAACAGTTACAATTTGAATCATATGCTTGCTCCTTTCAGTAAAAGATTCACTGTTTTTATTTTATTTTTGATGTCACTGTATTATGATTAAATGTATGCAAGGTAGCAGAAGTGAAAGAAGGCGAATACATATGTTTGTAGCAGAACATGAAGTTGAAATCCGTTATGCGGAAACAGATCAAATGGGTGTTGTTTACCATTCAAACTATTTGGTGTGGCTTGAACTAGGTCGCACGAAACTTATACAAGATTTAGGATTTTCATATGTTGAAATGGAGAAAGAGGGAATTATTTCTCCTGTGTTAGATTTGCAAATTTCATATCGTAAAGCGATGCGTTACGGAGAAAAAGCAATTGTGAAAACGTGGATTGATACTGTTAGTCCGCTTCGCGTTGTATATGGTTATGAAATATATAACGGTGAAGGTGAACTTTGTATTACTGCAAGTACGACGAATATTTGCGCGAAAAAAGAAGGGTTCAGGCCTGTATCATTTAAAAAGTTATATCCAGAGTGGTATGCGAAATATGAGGAAATTAAGAAAAAATAAAAAAGCGTGGCAGAAGCCACGCTTTTTTATTTTTCATAATTAAATTGCGGGAAATCATCACCGTCGTTAAATGTAACAGCTAAATTATGTCCATCGAAGAACCACTCATCATCGCCTTCAATAAAGAAGTTAATACCTTCTTCTTGAGTTTGAACAGCAGGATGTGCAGGATCATCTTTACGAATACCTAAAGAAAGTCCTTTTTGCACAGTACTGCAACCGCCGTATTGTACGAAAAGGCGTAGTGTTTCACCCGATTGTAAGTTTAATTCGTTTTTATACCATTGTGCTGCTTCTTTTGTTACGGAAAGATTCATGTATAGTTCCTCCAAATTATGTTGCTTTTTCTTTAGTATAAAAAATAACGCAAAAAGACGCTATTAATATGCTTCACGTTTTCTTTTTGCGTTATGTGGGTTACGATCTTATTTTTGCTTTTTTGAAAAGTTTGCTTTCGGTTCAGTTTTATTTATAATTCGTCCGATATTTGCACGGTGTTTATAAATAACCATACCTGCTAATAAACACATCGCAATAATGAAGATTTTATCCCCGCTAACAATGGATGCAATAACAGCAACGACGGCTGTTACCATAGAAGAAAGTGATACGTATCTTGTTGTAAATAAAAGGCTGAAAAAGACAACAGCTAATATTGCAAAAACAACTGGAGAGTAGCATAATAGCACGCCAGCAGAAGTTGCAACAGCTTTACCACCACGGAATTTCGCGAAAATCGGATACACATGTCCAAGAACAGCTGCTAATCCGAACCATAGTGGGTGAACATCTAAACCGAAAATAATCGGTAGACTTGTTGCTAATGTACCTTTTAAAATGTCAGCAATTGTAACGATAAAACCTGCTTTTTTCCCTAGTGTGCGGAATGTATTTGTTCCGCCTAGATTACCGCTTCCGTGCTCACGAATATCGATTCCGTAGCCGATTTTTCCAACGACTAGTGCGAATGGAATCGAGCCAAGTAAGTAGGCAACGATAAATAAAAGATATGTAATAACCATAAGTTCAGTCTCCTTTATTCAAATGTGTTGATAAAGGGTAAAAAGAGTTTTTCCCGTATATTGTACCATACATTTGTAAAGAGCACATTTCTTTTTTGTAAATGAAAAATTCATTATTTCGTGAAAAAAATTTCACAGGAATGTTACATTTCTCACAGAAACACCAAGACTATATGTAGTAACATTTTAATCAAAAGACAACAACATATTGGTGGAGGGTTATAAATGTTACAACGAAATGTACGTGGAGAAGAATTAATGAGAGTGTTTGAGACGATTGTCCACGGTAGTGAGCAAGATTTAATGCAAGAAAATGCAAATGTAGATGGTCGCTCTCCAATGGGAGTAATGGGAACGTTCGCATCAGAGAGTGCGAAATATTATGCAGTTGAAAATTTATTGTCAGATCAAGTGAAAAAAGCGATAAATCAAAATATATTATATCCACATGACTTAGATTTTTATGCGACAGGAACGACGACTTGTTCGCAAATTCCGTTAGCGCAAATGCTTGCGGACGGTTTTCATACTGGACATGGGCATATGAGACAACCGCAGGATATTAAAAGTGCATTGGCTCTTTCGTCTATTATTTTTCAGGCGAATCAAAATATGCAGCACGGTGGTCAATCATTTGCACTCTTTGATATTGATTTAGCTCCATATGTGAGAAAAACAGTAGCGAGACATAAGAAACGATTACAGTCATATCCGCTTACGAAAGAACAAATAGAAGAATTTGCATGGAAAGAAACAGAAAATGATACGTATCAGGCGTGTGAAGCTTTCGTTCATAATTCAAATAGTATGCACAGTAGGGGCGGGGGACAAGTACCGTTTATTTCTATTAATTATGGAACAGACACATCAAAAGAGGGACGGTTATTAGTTAGACAACTTTTAAAAGCGACACAAGCTGGTCTTGGTAAAGGAGAAACACCAATTTTTCCGATTCAAATTTTTAAAATGAAAAAAGGTGTGAACTTTGAAGAATGTGATCCGAACTATGATTTATTTGAATTAGCGTTAGAGACAACGGCTGAACGATTATTCCCTAACTTTTCATTTTTAGATGCGCCATTTAATGCAGTGCATTATGACGGACGACCGGAAAGTGAAGTATGTTATATGGGATGTCGTACCCGTGTCATGTCTAACATACATGGAGAAGAAACAGCGATTGGAAGAGGCAATTTATCATTTACGTCTATCAACTTAGTGAAATTAGCGTTAATTAGTGGTTCAAAAGAAGCATTTTTTGAAGCGTTAAATTATTACTTAGATTTAGGGATTAAGCAATTATTAGAGAGATTTGAGTATCAAAGTACGAAGCGAGCAAGAGATTTTCGATTTTTATATTCACAAGGTGTATGGCGCGGTGGAGAGAAGTTACAGCCTGAAGATTCTGTAGCATCCATTTTAAAGCAAGGGACGTTAAGTCTTGGTTTTATCGGTCTTGCGGAGTGCTTAGTAGCTTTAACAGGAAAGCATCATGGAGAAGATGAAGAATCATGGAAACTCGGATATGAAATCATTTCCTTTATGAGAGATAGAATGGATAAAGCGACGGAAGAACATGAACTGAATTTCTCAGTAATTGCAACTCCTGCAGAAGGGTTATCAGGGAAGTTTGTGAAAAAAGATAGAGAAGAATTTGGTGTGATTAGCGGTATAACGAACCATAATTATTATACGAATTCATTCCATATCCCAGTTTACTATAGCATTCAAGCGATAAATAAAATTCGTTTAGAAGGACCTTTCCATGCCCTATGTAACGGGGGACATATTACGTATATTGAGCTAGACGGAGCAGCTATGCATAACAAACAGGCGTTAAAACAAATTGTACGAGCGATGGCAGATCATGGCGTTGGATACGGTTCAATTAATCATCCTGTTGACCGTTGTAAGTGCTGCAGTTATCACGGAGTTATTGGAAATGAATGCCCAATTTGCGGAAATGAAGACGAGGCTAATATAGAAAGAATTCGCCGTATTACAGGCTATCTTGTAGGGGATATGTCGAAGTGGAATAGTGCAAAACGTAGTGAAGAAATGGATCGGGTGAAGCATCAATGAAAGTGATGAATATCATTCATGATAGTGTAGTAGATGGAGAAGGGTTGCGGACAGTCGTGTTTTTTGCGGGCTGCCCGCATCGTTGTTTCGGTTGCCATAATCCGAAATCGTGGAATATTTGTAATGGAACTGAAATGACAGTAGTAGAAATTGTGAAAGAGATTGCAAGTAATTCATTAACTGATGTAACATTTTCAGGTGGAGATCCATTCTTCCAAGCTGCGGAAGTGAAAAAAGTAGCAAAAGCTGTGAAAGACTTGAAAAAAAATCTTTGGATGTATACAGGTTATACGTTAGAAGAGATACAGAGTTCTCAAAATAATGATATGATAGAGTTGTTACATTATGGGGATGTTTTAGTCGATGGAAGATTTGAAATCGAGAAAAAAGATTTAACACTTCCATTTCGCGGAAGCTCCAATCAACGTATTATTCGATTGAAAGAGTAAAAAGGCGGGATAGATGATATGAATAAAACAGTGTTACTAGTTGAAGATGAAAGAAGATTACGTGAAATCGTTAGTGATTATTTTCGTAATGAAGGCTTTGAAGTAATCGAAGCAGAAGACGGGAAAATAGCGTTAGAATTATTTGCAGAGCATGAAATTGATTTAATTATGTTAGATATTATGTTACCAGAAATAGATGGATGGTCTGTTTGTAGACGAATTAGAAAAGAATCAGCAGTACCGATCATTATGTTGACAGCACGTTCGGATGAGGATGATACACTACTAGGGTTCGAATTAGGTGCAGATGAGTATGTAACGAAACCTTTCAGCCCGAAAGTGTTAGTAGCTCGTGCGAAGACGTTATTGAAACGTGCGGATGGTGTGGTAGGAGTAGCGGAAGAAAATGCTATGTCTTTAGCTGGAATAGAAGTGAATCGTCTATCTAGAACCGTTTTAGTAGATGGAGAAGAAATTATATTGACACATAAGGAATTTGAACTTCTTGTTTATTTAATGGAGAACAAAGGAATTGTGTTGTCACGTCAACATTTATTAGATCAGTTATGGGGATATGATTACTACGGTGATGACCGAACGGTTGATACTCATATTAAAAAACTACGAAATAAGCTAGGAGATAAAGCGAAGCATATCGGTACTGTTATTCGAGTTGGTTACAAATTTGAAGAATAACCTTTAAATTACTATGCGCTTTGGCTTTGGAATATAGCAAATTTATACTCTCTTTTGTAGGTGGAATGTACAAAAAATACTTTTCTTGTCTACAATGTTAGATAAGAGTATTTTTTTAATTGGATTTCACGATGAGTTCACAAGAAGGACACAAAACGTGACTATACTGAAAATACGAATTCACCAGAGAGGGGAAGTAAACATGGGATATTACGACGGACCAAATTTAAATGAAGAGCATAGTGAAACGAGAGAAGTGAGAAAATCAGGTAGTAAAAAAGGTTATTTTTTCACAGGTTTAGTCGGAGCTGTAGTTGGGGCTGTCACAATTAGTTTTGCGGCACCATATATGCCATGGGCTCAAAATAATGGAGCGGCTGTATCATCATTCAGTTCGGATTCAAAAGTTGAAGGTACTGTAATTCCTGTTGTCAATAAAGCAAAAAATGAAACTGATTTACCTGGTATGATTGAAGGCGCGAAAGATGTTGTTGTAGGTGTTATTAATATGCAACAAAGTGTTGATCCATTTGCAATGCAACCGACAGGCCAAGAGCAACAAGCTGGCTCAGGATCAGGTGTTATTTATAAAAAAGCAGGAAATAAAGCGTATATTGTAACGAACAATCATGTAGTAGATGGAGCAAATAAACTTGCTGTAAAATTAAGTGATGGTAAAAAGGTAGATGCAAAACTTGTAGGGAAAGACCCTTGGTTAGATTTAGCGGTTGTAGAAATTGATGGATCTAATGTAAATAAAGTTGCCACTTTAGGTGATTCAAGTAAACTTCGTGCGGGTGAAAAAGCGATTGCAATTGGTAACCCACTCGGTTTTGATGGAAGTGTAACGGAAGGTATTATTAGTAGCAAAGAACGTGAAATTCCAGTAGATATCGATGGCGATAAGCGTGCAGATTGGAATGCTCAAGTTATTCAAACAGATGCAGCAATTAACCCAGGTAATAGTGGTGGTGCGTTGTTTAACCAAAATGGTGAAATAATTGGGATTAATTCAAGTAAAATTGCACAACAAGAAGTTGAAGGAATTGGATTTGCTATTCCAATTAATATTGCAAAGCCAGTTATTGAATCACTTGAAAAAGACGGAGTGGTGAAACGTCCAGCTCTTGGAGTAGGTGTCGTTTCATTAGAAGATGTGCAAGCTTATGCAGTAAATCAATTGAAAGTACCGAAAGAAGTAACAAACGGCGTTGTATTAGGTAAAATTTACCCAATATCACCTGCAGAAAAAGCTGGTTTAGAGCAATATGATATTGTAGTATCATTAGATGATCAAAAAGTAGAAAATTCACTTCAATTCCGTAAATATTTATATGAAAAGAAAAAAGTAGGCGAGAAAGTAGAAGTTACATTCTATCGTAACGGTCAAAAAATGACGAAAACAGCTACTTTAGCAGATAATTCAGCTACAAAGAATCAATAATTGAAATAAAAGAAAGTCTCTTTCATATTGAAAGAGACTTTCTTTATCGGCTATACTAAAGGAATAGGAGGGATAAATTATGACAATTGAAAACCCAACTCGTACGGAAATTGGTGAAGTATTAAAGAAAAGCAAAACGATTGCAGTTGTTGGATTATCGGATAAGCCAGAACGTACATCGTATATGGTTTCAAAAGCAATGCAAGATGCTGGGTATCGCATTATTCCAGTAAACCCAACAGTAAATGAGGTGCTTGGAGAAAAAGCAGTTTCTTCACTAAAGGATATTAAGGAACATGTTGATATTGTAAATGTATTCCGCCGTTCAGAATTTTTAATGGATGTTGCGAAAGAGTTTGTAGAGATTGATGCAGATGTTTTTTGGGCACAATTAGGAGTACAAGATGAAGATACATATAAACTTTTGCAAGAAACAGGCTATACTGTAATAATGGATCGTTGCATTAAAGTAGAACATGCGATGACAAAATAGTATAGGTTTTAAAGAGAGAAAGATTGATTCAGCCCTCGTTATAAATAAGTAGGGCCGATGAACGAGGTGTTCATCATGAGATTTTTTAAAGGCTGTTTTTGGGGATTGTTACTTGTTATCCCATTTTGGATATTGATCATTTGGATCATGATAAAGGTTTGGAATGTATAATCTTGGCATACATATCCATTTCTCGTTGACAAACGATTATTTTTCTGAAATAGTAGCCTAGAGGAATCCTTGTGAAAAAACAAGGATTTTTCTATTGAAAATGGTATATAAAAGAGATAAGATAACTTGCCAAAACTATAGTCGAGGCGTTATTCTATAATAGAAACATATGTTCTGATTTGATTAGGAAAGGGGCAAGGAGTTTGGCAAAGCATCAGTTCCAATATAATGAAGATGCAATTCAAGTGCTAGAAGGACTTGAAGCCGTTCGAAAACGCCCGGGTATGTATATCGGGAGTACGGATAGCCGTGGATTGCATCATTTAGTATATGAAATAGTAGATAACTCCGTTGATGAAGCGTTAGCGGGATTTGGCGACGAAATTTCTGTCGTAATACATAAAGATAATAGTATTAGCGTTATTGATAAAGGGCGAGGAATGCCTACGGGAATGCATAAACTTGGGAAACCTACACCTGAAGTCATTTTAACTGTACTTCATGCCGGTGGTAAGTTTGGTCAAGGTGGCTATAAAACAAGTGGTGGTTTACACGGTGTTGGGGCATCAGTTGTAAATGCCTTGTCAGAATGGTTAGTAGTGACGATTAAACGTGACGGAAATATTTATGAACAACGCTTTGAAAATGGTGGTATTCCTGCAACGACACTGGAGAAGATCGGGAAGACGAAAGAGTCTGGTACGACAATACATTTTAAACCGGATACAACGATTTTCAGCACAACAAATTACAATTACGAAACATTATGTGAAAGATTACGTGAATCTGCATTCTTATTAAAAGGGATGAAAATCTCAATAAAAGATGAGCGAAATGATTTAGAAGATGTCTTTCATTATGAAACAGGAATTGAAGCTTTCGTTTCATACTTAAATGAAGAAAAAGATTCAATCCATCCGGTTGTATATTTTACTGGTGAACAAAATGGAATTGAGGCAGAGCTAGCATTTCAATTTAACGATGGCTACTCAGAAAATATTCTTTCGTTTGTAAATAATGTACGTACAAAAGATGGTGGAACACACGAAGCTGGGTTTAAGACAGCAATGACACGTGTGTTCAATGAGTATGCTCGTAAAGTATCGTTATTAAAAGAAAAAGATAAAAACTTAGAAGGTACAGATATTCGTGAAGGTGTAGCGGCTATCGTTTCTGTACGTGTACCAGAAGAAGTACTTCAGTTTGAAGGGCAAACGAAAGGGAAACTTGGTACAAGTGAAGCTCGTTCTTCAATTGATGCAATTGTATCTGAGCATTTAGCTTACTTTTTAGAAGAAAACCCGGATGTTGCTACACTTCTTGTGAGAAAGGCAGTTAAAGCAGCGCAGGCACGTGAGGCTGCTCGTAAAGCGAGAGAAGAAGCGCGTACTGGTAAAAAGAAAAAGAAATCAGAAGGTACATTAAGTGGTAAGTTAACACCAGCACAATCACGTAACCCGCAAAAAAATGAACTGTACCTAGTAGAGGGTGACTCTGCGGGTGGTTCCGCGAAACAAGGTCGAGACCGACGTTTCCAAGCGGTATTACCGTTACGTGGTAAAGTAATCAATACAGAAAAAGCAAAACTTGCTGATATCTTTAAAAATGAAGAAATTAATACAATCATTTACGCTATTGGCGGTGGTGTAGGGAATGAATTCGCTGTTGAAGATATTAACTACGATAAAATTGTAATTATGACCGATGCTGATACAGATGGTGCGCACATTCAAGTATTGTTACTAACGTTCTTCTACAGATATATGAAACCACTTATCGAAGCTGGCAAAGTATTTATTGCACTTCCTCCTTTATACAAAGTAAGTAAAGGAAAAGGTAAGAGTGAAGTGATTGAGTATGCATGGTCTGATGAAGAATTAGATGGTGTAACAAAAAAGGTCGGTAAAGGCTACATGCTGCAGCGCTATAAAGGACTTGGCGAAATGAATGCCGATCAATTATGGGAAACGACGATGAATCCTGAAACACGTACGTTGATTCGTGTGAAAATTGACGATGCATCAAGAGCGGAGCGCCGAGTTACGACATTGATGGGTGATAAAGTAGAACCTCGCCGTAAATGGATCGAACGAAATGTACAATTTGGTATGCAAGAAGAAGGAAACATTTTAGAAAATGAAATGATTATGGAGACGGAGGTGGAATAACATGCAGGCAGAGAAGTTTCATGACCTCCCGCTTGAAGACGTGTTAGGTGACCGCTTTGCACGTTATAGTAAATATATTATTCAAGATCGCGCGCTTCCAGATGCGCGTGACGGTTTAAAACCGGTACAAAGACGTATTTTATATTCTATGTATGTAGAAGGAAATGTACATGATAAAGCATTTCGTAAATCAGCTAAAACAGTTGGTAATGTTATTGGTAACTACCATCCACACGGTGATTCCTCTGTATATGAGGCGATGGTACGTTTAAGTCAAACTTGGAAAGTACGTAATGTTTTAGTTGAAATGCATGGTAATAATGGTAGTGTGGATGGCGATCCAGCAGCGGCAATGCGTTATACGGAAGCACGATTATCACCAATTGCATCTGAGTTATTACGTGATCTCGATAAAGAAACAGTAGAATTCGTGTCAAACTTCGATGATACGAGTGAAGAACCTGTTGTACTTCCAGCGATGTTCCCGAACTTATTAGTGAACGGATCTACAGGGATTTCAGCTGGTTATGCAACAGAAATTCCTCCGCATCACCTTGGAGAAGTAATTGATGCGACGATGATGCGTATTGATAAGCCGAATAGTACTGTTGATGATTTATTAACAGTTATGAAAGGACCAGATTTCCCAACAGGTGGTATTATTCAAGGGATTGATGGTATTAAAAAAGCGTATGAAACAGGAAAAGGTAAAATTATTATTCGCGGAAAAGCGGAAGTTGAAACGATCCGTGGTGGGAAGCAACAAATCGTTATTACAGAAATTCCGTATGAAGTAAATAAAGCGAACCTTGTTAAAAAAATGGATGAATTACGTCTAGATAAAAAACTAGATGGAATTGCTGAAGTACGTGATGAGACAGATCGTACAGGTCTTCGAATCGTTGTAGAGTTAAAAAAAGAAGTAAATGCTGAAGGTATTTTAAATTATTTATATAAGAACACAGATTTACAAATTCCATATAACTTTAATATGGTAGCGATAAATAATCGTCGTCCGACACTTATGACATTACCTAAGATTTTGGATGCGTATATTGGGCATCAAAAAGAAGTTGTTACGAGACGCTCACAATATGAATTAAGAAAAGCAGAAAACCGTCAACATATTGTAGAAGGTTTAAAGAAAGCATTATCGATTTTAGATGAAGTGATTGAAACAATCCGTGCTTCTAAAGATAAACGTAATGCAAAAGATAATTTAAGTACGAAATTTGGATTTACAGAAGCGCAATCAGAAGCAATTGTTTCGCTGCAACTATATCGTTTAACGAATACAGATATTACGGCGCTAGAACAAGAAGCAGACGAGCTTAATAAGAAGATTATAGAGTTACAGTCAATTTTACAAAGTGAAAAAAGACTTCTTCAAGTTATTAAAACAGATTTGAAGAGAGTCAAGAAAACATATAGTGATGATCGCCGTGCTATTATTGAAGAACAAATTGAGGAAATTAAAATCGATGTGGAAGTTATGATTCCGCAGGAAGATGTCATCGTTACTGTAACGAAAGAAGGATATGTGAAACGAACAGGTTGGCGTTCACATAATGCATCGAACGGAAAAGACTTCGGTATGAAAGAGGGTGACATCTTACTGGAGCGATTCGATACGAATACGACAGAGACAGTCCTCTTATTTACGAATAAAGGAAACTATATATATCTGCCAGTATATGAAATGCCAGAAATTCGTTGGAAAGATTTAGGTCAACACGTTGCGAATCTCGTTTCACTCGAGCGGGATGAAATGATTATTTGGGCGACCGTCGTACCGAATTTTGAAGAAGAAAAACGATTTATCGTATTTGTTACACGAAATGGTATGATTAAGAAAACAGAATTAAACCAATATAAAGTTCAGCGTTATTCAAGAGCGTTCGTCGCTGTGAATTTGAAAAAAGATGATTATGTTGTAGATATATTTGCAACAGATGGAACGAGTGATATTGTTCTTGCAACCTATGGTGCATATGCACTTATTTTCCATGAAGATGAAGTAAGTCCAGTCGGTGTAAGGGCTGCTGGTGTAAAAGCAATTAACTTAAAAGAAGATGATTATGTCGCTTCGGGTAAACCGTTAAATGGTGACAAAGATCAACTTATTCTTGTTACGCAGCGAGGTGCTGTAAAACGTCTAAAAGCATCAGAAATTGAGAAATCAACGAGAGCGAAGCGAGGTCTTGTTATTTTTAAAGAGTTAAAACGTAATCCATACCGTATTGTCGGTATTGAAATTGTTCGAGATGATGAACTAGTATATATGAAGACTGAGAAATATATTGTAGAAGAAATTGATCCGAAAGCGTATCGAAATAAAGACCGGTATAGTAACGGTAGTTTAGTACTAGATGTTAATGATACTGGTGAAGTTATTGAAACGTGGACAAAAAAACGACCGGAGTAAAAAAGCATCTTGCTATGAATAATGGCAAGATGCTTTTTTCTAGGCAAATTATTATGTAAATAATAATAATCTTGATATAATAACTGAATGAAATCGTTCTCATAAAGTGAAACTTTAATCAATCGGACTTTTACGAGCAGTTGATTCCTCAACTAATTTCTTTGCTTGCGCTGAATTTTGAGGTAGGAATCTTACTGTCCGTTAAAGCGGGACAGATGGAGGGGCAACATGGAAAAAATAGGTGTAGGCATTGTAGGATTTGGATTTTCTAGTACAACATTTCACATCCCATTATTACAAACGATAGAAGAATATGATATTCGTGCTATTTTATCTTCAAAAGAAGAACTAGTGAAGCAAGCATTACCAAATGCTGAAGTTGTTGGCACAATTGAGGAATTAGTAAATCGTGCTGATATTGACTTAGTGGTCATTACTTCACCGAATACAACTCATTTCCCATATGTAAAAGAAGCAATTTTACATGGTAAGCATGTAGTTGTGGAGAAGCCATTCGTTGTTTCAATTGAAGAAGGCGAAGAACTAATTTCACTAGCAAAACAGCATAATGTGGTGTTAAGCGTGTATCATAATCGCCGTTTTGATAATGATTTCTTAACGATAAAGAAATTGTTAGAAGAAAATAGAGTAGGGAATCTATACGCATATGAAGCGCATTTCGATCGTTTTCGCCCGAATGTACGTGATCGCTGGAGAGAAAAGAATTTACCAGGATCAGGTATACTGTATGATTTAGGATCGCATTTAATTGACCAAGCATTATCATTATTTGGGAAACCAGATGCGATAAGTGCAGATGTAATCAAACAACGACCAGGTGCAGAAATTGATGATTACTTCCATGTTATACTTCACTACGGTGTTAAACGTGTCACTTTACATAGCAGCAGTTACGTAAAGCAAGAAGGTCCACACTTTACATTGCATGGAGATAAAGGTTCTATCGTGAAATACGGTATGGATTCACAGGAAGAACAATTAAAAAATGGAATGAAGCCAGGCGATAACGGTTATGGAGTAGATGCTGAAGAGAAATTTGCTACTTTACATACGGAAGAAAAGCTAGAGCGTATTCCAACAGAAGTTGGCTGTTATGACATGTATTATAAAGGTGTAAGAGATAGTATAGTAAATGGTGAGAAACCACCTGTAACAGCACAAGAAGGCATAGAAGTTATTCGACTTATTCAATTAGCGATTGAAAGTAGTGAAACCGGTAGAGTCATCACTGTAAAGTAAAAAAGACACGAATTTCGTGTCTTTTTTATTAGGAATATGTGAATATGGATAATTATTTAGTTTAATCGTTTGTCATACATTAACTGGATTTGTATGCCGTATGGATCTTCAATAATCCCATATGCTTCACTAAAGATATTTTTTTCTAGTGGAGAGATTACCTTCACGTTCTTATCGGAAACTAAATTATTATAAAATCTTTGTATTTCTTCTAAATTAGCGCTTTGAATGCAAAGTGACATGTTATTTCCGACGTTATAACGTTCCTTAGGATTCATTGTATCTTCTGCTATCATTAGCTTTGTATTCCCAATTTGTAAAACAGAGTGAGCAATATGATCTTTATTTTCACTTGTAATTTTAAAAGAACTATCTCTTTTGGCCAGTTCTCCATATGTAACAATCATTAACTGCGTAGCTTCTAAATTACGTGTGTAAAAATTAATTGCCTCCTTTGCTTGCCCATTCATTGAAAGAAAAATAGCTATTTCTAATGTCATAAATATATAACTCCTTTATTAGTTAATAATTATAATATAGACTAAAAAGGTTTCAATACATGACACCTTTTTGGGAGGGAAATATGAAAAAAACGGAACGAATAAATGATATGCTTATTTTCTTAAATAATAAAAGATATTTTAATTTAAAAGATTTAATGGCTAGATATGATATTTCTAAAAGTACCGCGTTGCGAGATATTCAATCATTGGAAGAAATAGGTGTACCAATATATTCTGAACTGGGTAGAAATGGAAGTTATAAAATTATAGAAAATAGTGTGTTATCGCCAATTTATTTTAGTGTGGATGAAATGTATGCGTTATACTTTTCGATTCTTACGCTAAATGGATACAAGACAAAACCATTTAATGTAGAAAGTATTGCGCTTGAAAATAAATTTAAACATGTATTACCTGATAATGTGAGTAAAAATATTTCAATCATGGAACGAACGCTTTCTTTTGAAGTAACAAATCATAGTAATTTTAGTCCGTTCTTAAAAGAAATTTTACAGGGGATTTTTGCTGAGCGAGTTTATCATTTAACATATTTAAAAAAAGATGAGGAAAAAGTATTGGTCGCCCAATTTATTCGAATAGAATCTAAATTTGGCCAGTGGTATGCTAAAATCTTTAATTTTGAGACAAATAATGTTCAAATAATTAGATGTGATAAAATTCTTTCTATTGTGGAAACAAGTAATACGAATCCAAAAAACCTTGAAGAATTATTAAGTTATCTTGCTACTTTTCACAGAAAGCCGGATGCAATTGATTTTCGTGTCATTGTTAATCAAAAAGGAAAAGACATTTTCGATAAAGAGAGTTATCCTTCCATGAGGATACAAAAAGAAAATGAAAATTATAGTATAACAGGTTATTTTAACAAGCAAGAAGTTGAGTTTATTTCAAGTTACTTTCTGAATTTCGGTGAAACAATTATCTCAATTCAGCCAGTTATGCTAAAAGAGTTAATCTATAATAAGGTATTATCTATAAAGCAGCATTTAACTGCTTTAAGATAAAGTTAGTTTTAATCATTTTATTGACATGAAAAAGCCCTTGAGATTTAAATATCCAAAGGGCTTTTTTTGTGATGGTATTTGTTCTTTAGAAACATTATTTTTCTGGGACGGACAGCCCATAAAAGAACATCGTAACGATATCTTGTATATGTTTTTCGCGATCTCCTTCAAGAAACTGAGCCCCGAAATCATCACCTAGTTTAGTGAACATTTGAATGTATAGTAGCATCATTTCTTTAGTAAGATGAGGGTTAATTTCATTTTTTTGCTGTGCTTGTTCTAGTATTTCTAAATACCAAGGCAGGATTTTTTCGTTTTGATAACTATAAATAAACTCTCGGAGCTCTTCATCTCTTTGCATCATTTGTAGTAACATATCTGGCTGAAATAACCCACCAGTATTCATTTTTCTTACAATCATTTTTTGCATCATCTCATGAAAAGGTAATTTGTCCTCTGCAAGATCTTTATAAAATTGAAATTCAGATATGATAAATTCTTGTATAAGCTCTCTAAATAATGCATCTTTACTTCCGAAATGATTATAAATGGTAACTTGAGAAACATTTGCTTCTTTTGCAATATGTTCTATTTTCACTTCATTAAATCCACGTTCTGAAAATAATAAGAAGGCTGCCTCTTTAATGGCACGTTTTTTCTTTTCTTTCACTTTTTCAAAGCCGTTCAATGCAATCACCTCAATTAAAATATACAAGAAAAAATAATGGAAAACAATAATTTTGAAATATGGACATATAAATATTTCAAAAAGTTGTTGCGAATATGAAAGATGAGGAGTACAATAATTTTGAAATATCACATATTAAATATTTCAAAAAATGAGGTGGAATTATGATTTCAGTTCAAAATGTCACAAAACAGTTTTCAAATGGAAAAGGTTTGTTTCATATTACATTTGATGTAAAAGAAGGGGAAGTATTTGGTTACTTAGGACCAAATGGTGCTGGGAAATCCACAACAATTCGTAATTTAATGGGATTTATAAAACCGACAGCTGGTAAAGCGACAATTTTTGGATTAGATTGTTGGAATGAAGCGGCGAAAATCCAAAGGAAAGTTGGTTATCTGCCAGGTGAAATTTCTTTTATTGAAGGAATGAACGGATTAGATTTTTTAAAGTTAATGCAAGGAATGCGCGGGTTAAAGGATACGAAAAGACGAGATGAATTAATAGAACGTCTACAATTTGATGTGAAAACACCGATTCGAAAAATGTCTAAAGGAATGAAGCAAAAAGTAGGAATTGTTGCTGCTTTTATGCATGATCCGGAAGTGTTAATTTTAGATGAACCAACATCAGGACTCGATCCACTTATGCAGCAAGTGTTTATCGATTTAATATTAGAAGAAAAGCAAAGAGGGAAAACAATCCTTATGTCATCGCACATTTTTACTGAGATTGAGAGAACTTGTGATAGAGTGGCTATAATTAAAGATGGTCGCCTTGTAGCGATTGAAAATATTCATGATTTACAAAGCTTGAGACGACAGGTAATAGATGTAACCGTATCATCGCAAGAAGAGATTGAATCTCTGGCGCAATGTGATTTGCAATTTGAAGCGGTGAAAGGTAGAGAAGCATCGATTATTGTGCAAGGAAACTATCAAACTGTTTTACAAACACTTTCAAACTATAATGTAACGGCGCTTCAAACGAGGGCAATGGATTTAGAACATTTATTTATGCATTATTACGATAAGAAAGAAGGGGTAAAGCATGAATAAGCAATTGTTTTTAGCTAATTTGAAAGAAACACAAAAAAGTATTTTGAGTTATGCAACTGGTGCAGCTCTATATTTATGGTTATTAATTTGGATCTTCCCTTCAATGGTATCAGCGAAAGGGTTAAATAAATTAATAAGTGCTATGCCTGATAGTGTGAAAAAAATTGTTGGAATGGAAAGTCCGATTCAAAACGTAATGGATTTTTTAGCTGGCGAATATTATAGTCTATTGTTTATTATCATATTAACAATTTATTGTGTAACAGTTGCAACGCATTTAATTGCTCGTCATGTAGATAAAGGAGCGATGGCATACTTGCTAGCAACACCTGTATCTAGAGTGCAAATTGCAATCACGCAAGCGGTTATTCTCGTATTAGGGCTACTAATCATAGTAACTGTTACGTATGTAGCGGGTATAGTAGGTGCAGAGTGGTTTCTACAAGATAATAACTTAAATAAAGAATTATTCCTGAAGATAAATATAGTGGGTGGGTTAATATTTTTAGTCGTTAGTGCGTATTCATTTTTCTTTTCTTGTATATGTAATGACGAAAGAAAGGCACTTAGCTACTCAGCAAGTTTAACTATTTTATTTTTCGTAACGGACATGGTAGGTAAATTAAGCGATAAGTTAGAGTGGATGAGAAATATATCATTATTTACGCTATTTCGTCCGAAAGGAATTGCTGAGGGAACGTATAATATATGGCCAGTGAGTATAGGTTTAATTGCTGGAGCACTTTGTATTTTCATAGTAGCAATTGTAGTGTTTAGAAAGAGGGATTTACCGTTGTAAAGTAGAAAGTCCACTGAGAAAGTGGGCTTTTTTTGATGAGGAGGAAACGAATGAATCATTTGTTCCGGGTTAAGCTATATGTAAATGATATTGAGAAGTCATTATTGTTTTATGAAGAAGTAATTGGTTTACAGTTGTATAAAAGAAGTATGCATGCAGCACGCTTTAATCACGATCAGTTTTCTCTGTTACTAGCTACTGATTGAACATTGAGTGAAAATCACTATTTTTACAATCGAAAAGACATGAAGGGGAATGGCTTTGAACTAATTATTGTTGTCAATCGGATTGAAGAAGTATATGAACGTTGTAAAGAGAAGCGATGCACAATACAAGAAGAAATTCAAACTTATCCGTGGGAGATGCGGGGATTTAAAGTTGTCGATCCAGATGGATATTTCCTTAGAATTACATCTGAGTAAAGGTAAACATGAAGAATGTTTACTTTTTTTATGGAAATATTCAAAAAATGAACCTTTTTCTAGGCTCATCCGTCTAATACATGTAAAGTTAAATTTGAAGTGAGGATGAAACAGGAGGAGCAATTGTGAAAGTAATCCCTTTATATAAAATGATTGTAAAAGAAGAAACCGATGTTTCCTTAGCGAAAAAAGGTGATCATGAAGCGTTTATGGCGCTTATACATACAGAAAAAGTGAAGATGTATCGTATTGCAAAGGCTATGTTACGCGATGAGACAAATATAGAGGATGCGATACAGGCAACAATTTTAAAAGCCTATGAAAATATAAAAAAATTAAAGAAAGAAGAGTTTTTTCAAACTTGGTTAATTCGAATTTTGATAAATGAGTGTAACAACATTATTAGATCATACAAAAAGATAATGGTAATAGAAGAAAATGATTACAATATGAGTGCTTATGATCAGTATGAAGATATAGATTTGTGTAATGCGATTCAATCATTACATGAAGAGTTAAGAGCTGTTACGGTGCTTTTTTATTATGAAGATATGAATCAAGAAAGTATAGCGAAGCTTTTAGAAGTGCCAAAAGGAACAGTGAAATCGAGATTGTCACGCGCGAGGGAACAATTGCAAAAGCGATTAAAGATGGAATAGGAGGTGTATAGGATGGATAACGAAAAATTATTTGATGAGAAAATAAAAAAGAGAATAAAAGAAGAGAATGTTATAGTACCACCAGAGTTAAATGAAAAGATTAATCGTACACTACATAATCTTCCGGTAAAAAAGAAAGGTTACAAAGTTTATATGATGGCTATAAGTGCTGCAGTTCTAACACTGTCCATTGTGTCTATGTCGGAGTTTTCTGATCAAATTTTTGCTCAAAATGGTGGGGTATTTGAATATGTAAAGAAAAAGGCGTTTTCTGATTATGAAAATGAAGAAGAAATAAAATCGAACGTAAACTATCCAGATAAAGAAAAGATTCATGAAAAGATGCTGGATTCCATTGATCATTTTAAAAATATTTCAGGACAATTTGAGGAATATTCTAGTTCGTCAAGAATTGCTACAACATACAAATATGCGATTGATACGGAGCAACAAAGAGGTATCTCTTCGAAAGAAGATAAGCTAACGAAAAAACGAACAATTATATATAACGAGGGCAAGAAAAAAGAATTTGATGATGAGAAGTATACATATAGAGAGACAAAATGGAGCCCGAAGGAAAGAAACTATGAACTATTAAAATTAAATCCTACGGAAAGATTATTGAGAAAATCAGGTGAAAAGAAACGATATGATGACGAATATGTGGGATTTGCGAAGTATAGTATGCAATCAGAATTTGCTGAGCTATTAATTCGATATAAAGATTGGAATTATAAAGAAACGAAGTATCTTGGACTTGATTGCTACAAAATAGAAGGGACAATAAACATAGAAATGCCTGTAAGTACATCTGAAGATTTAAGAGGGAAATTTGAAATGGTTGTAGAGAAAAATACGGGGATTATGCTAAAGTTCCTTAGTTTCCACGAAGGTATGATTCAATATTCGATTACAACTGAATGGATACAAATAAACAAAGGGTTGAAAGAGAATGTATTTCAAAAGGATAGTACTAATTATGAAAAATTGAAAAATATATTAGATGAATAGAAAACGGAGGGAACGATATGGAGAATACCTCTTCTTCAAGAGAAAAGAAAAATAAAAGAAAATATAAAAAGACAACGATAATAAGTGTCTTGTTAGTAGTATTACTATTTGGCGGAGTTGGATATGGTACTTATGTATATATGAAAACTTCTAATCTCGTACAAAAGTCTAGTTTAAATTTAGCGCGTGGTGAAAAATCACATTTACGTGAGGAAACTGTAAAGCCAATTGCAAACAATGTTTCACTTTTAATTATGGGAATTGATGAAAATCAAGAACGACAAAAGGAGTATAATGGTGCTTTCCATACAGATGCACTACTGTTAGCTACTTTTAATAAAGATGATAAGACAGTGAAATTAACGAGTATACCACGTGATACATACACATATGTTCCAGTTGAAAAGAAAAAAGATAAAATAACGCATGCATATGGAAGTGGTTTCGTTAAAAATGGTAAAGATGGAGGGCCACAAGCTTCAATGGAAGCGGTAGAAAAATTGTTACAAGTGCCTGTTGATTATTTTGTGAAGTTTAATTTTAATGCATTCACGAAAATTGTTGATGGATTAGATGGGATTGAAGTAGATGTCCCGGTTGAATTTACGGAGCAAAATAGTAAAGATGAACCTGACGCAATTCATTTGAAAAAGGGACTACAAAAATTAACAGGGGAAGAAGCACTTGCACTGGCAAGAACGCGTCATATTGATAGTGATGCAATGAGAGGTCAGCGCCAACAGCTTGTTATTGAAGCGATGTTAAGTAAATTAAAAAGTGTAGGCTCGATTACGAAGCTAGAAAAAATAGTTGAGGCGGTTGACGGCGATTTTAAAACAAACTTAGTAATGGATGATATTTTATCTTTTTATAAATACGGTTTAAACGGTTCAGTTGAAAAAATACAATTAGCTGGTGATGATTTATATTTACCTAACGGTCCAAATGGGCAACGTGTATATTATTATAACCCTAATAAAAAAGATCTACAGAGTTTGAGTAATACGCTTAGAACACATCTAGGATTAAGTGAAAAGCAGATTGAGGAGAATTAAAGCAGGCATAATGTCTGCTTTTTTATTTTTGTAGAAAAGAGGTTTGTTACGATATACATTATTTATTAACAATAATTTACAAGTGTTTTATAGTGTAGGGAGATAAAGACTATTAAATCAATACATAGAATTCAATGAGATATAGTGTTTCGAAAGAGTATGGAATTTTTATGAATATTACTGTAAAAAAATAATTTTTTAAAAATTTTCAATAATAATACTTTACAAAACTCGAAAAATTAGTAGAATAATAGTTAATAAGAATCTTCTGATAAATATATAAAGAAAAACAGAATTATCAGAAAATTCTTAAATGAGAGCGTTAAGAATTAGGGAGGGTACAGAAAGTGAAAAAGAAAAAAATGAAAAAACTAACAGCGGTTGTAGCACCAGTTTTAGCAATGAGTATGGCATTAACAGCATGTTCTACATCAGGCGGAGATAAGAAGACAAACACAAATTCTAGCTCTGGCGGAGATAGCAAATCAGAAGAAAAATTAGCAGCGAAACAAGTGTTCAATAAAACAGAAAATCAGGAAATTCCAACAATGGATACGTCGAAGAGTACAGATACTTTGGGCTCTCAAATTTTAGGAAACACAATGGAAGGCTTATACCGTTTAGATAAAGAGAATAAACCAATCCCAGCTGCTGCAGAATCAAGCACGAAGAGTGAGGATGGTAAAAAATATACATTTAAATTACGTAAAGATGCAAAATGGTCAAATGGTGATCCTGTAACAGCGAAAGATTTCGTATTTGCATGGCAACGTTTATTAGATCCAAAAACAGCTGCTGAGTATGCATTCATTGCATTCCCAATTAAAAATGCAGAAGCGGTTAATAAAGGTGAAAAACCTGTAACAGAACTAGGAGTTAAAGCAGTAGATGACCTTACTTTAGAAGTTGAATTAGAACAAGCAGTACCATACTTCTTAAACTTAGTAGCATTCCCATCGTACTATCCATTAAATGAGAAATTTGTAAAAGAAAAAGGGGATAAATACGGTTTAGAATCTGATACAACAGTATATAACGGACCGTTCGTTCTTACTGATTGGAAGCATGAGCAAGGTTGGAAACTGAAGAAGAATGATCAATATTGGGATAAAAAGACTGTAAAATTAGATGAAATTAACTATAGTGTTGTAAAAGAGCCAGCAACTAATGTGAATTTATATGATAGTGGTCAAATTGATTTCTCCTTATTAACAGGTGAATTTGTTGACAAATTTAGAAATAATAAAGAGGAGTATGGGGTGTATAACGAACCAAGTACGTTCTTTATACGTTTAAACCAAAAACGTGGTGGACAAGATACACCATTAAAGAGTAAAAAATTACGTGAAGCAATTGCGCTATCAATTGATAAAAAGAATTTAACAAATGTTATTTTAAATGATGGGTCAAAACCTGCAGATTATTTAGTGCCGAAAGGCTTAGCAGCTGGACCTGATGGGAAAGACTTCCAAGAAACGTTTAAAAACGGTATTAAACCAGATGCGAAAAAAGCAGCTGCTGCATGGGAAGAAGCGAAAAAAGAACTTGGAAAAGATCAAGTTACAATTGAGTTTTTAAACTATGATACTGGTAATGCGAAAAAAGTTGGGGAATATGTAAAAGATCAAATTGAGAAAAACTTAAAAGGTGTAACAGTAAATATTAAACTGCAGCCGTTTAAACAAAAACTTAAATTAGAATCAGAGCAAGATTATGATATTTCATATGGTGGATGGAGCCCAGATTATGCGGATCCAATGACATATTTAGATATGTTTGAAAGTAAGCACTCTCATAACCAAATGAGTTTCTCTGATCAGAAATATGATGAAATAATTAAAAAAGCTGGTGGGGAATTAATGAGTGATGCGAAGAAACGCTGGGAGGAACTAGGAAAAGCAGAGAAACTACTTCTTCAAGAAGATGTAGCTCTTGTACCTTTATATCAAAGTGCTAGATCTTATGTTATGAAACCGCATGTAAAAGGTGTTGTTAAGCATAATATTAGCCCAGAATACAGCTATAAGTGGGCATATGTTACTGGAAAATAATAGAGTTGAAAAAGTACTTCAAAGCAGTCTACATGCCTTGAAGTACTTTTTTTATTGTACAATTGAACGTGAAAATGAAAGAGTAGAGAAGAAATGAAATGTAGTAGATGGAGGATACGTGTAGTATGGTCATAGAAAATAGAATGTTACTATCGTTAAGTAAAATAAATTTTCTTAATATTTTTAAAAATAACTTTACAAAAATAGAAAAGTCAGTAGAATATTAATTAATAAGAATTTTCTGATAAATGATTATTAGAAAATCTCTCAAAATTAGTTTCGTACATATAATTGGGGAGGGTACAAAAATGAAGAAAAAGATGAAAAAGTTCACGGCGGTTGTAGCGCCAGTTTTAGCGATGAGTATGGCGTTGACAGCGTGTTCTGGATCTGGTGGGGAAAAGAAATCAAGTACGACGTCTAGTGTTGGTGGGGAAGAGAAAAAATCAGAAATTAAATACGCAGCGAAACAAGTGTTAAATCGTACAGAGAATCAAGAAATTCCAACGATGGATGTTTCAAAATCTACTGATACATTAGGTTCTCAAATTTTAGGGAACACAATGGAAGGTTTATATCGATTAGATAAAGATAATAAGCCAATCCCAGCTGCTGCAGAATCTAGTACGAAAAGCGAGGATGGCAAAAAATATACATTTAAATTACGTAAAGATGCAAAATGGTCGAATGGTGACCCTGTAACAGCGAAAGATTTCGTATACGCATGGCAGCGCTTACTTGATAAAAATACAGCTGCAGAATATGCGTTTATTGCTTACTATATTAAAAATGCAGAAGCAATTAATAAAGGGGAAAAACCTCTAACAGATTTAGGAGCAAAAGCCGTAGATGATTATACGCTAGAAGTAAAATTAGAAAAGCCAGTACCATATTTCTTGAATTTAATGGCATTCCCATCTTACTATCCTTTAAATGAAAAGTTCGTAAAAGAAAAAGGAGATAAGTTCGGTTTAGAAGCAGATACAACGTTGTATAACGGACCATTCGTTATGGCTTCATGGAAACATGAACAAGGATGGCAGCTAAAGAAAAATGATAAGTATTGGGATAATAAGACTGTAAAATTAGAAGAAATTAACTATAGTGTAGTAAAAGAAGTTGCGACGAAAGTAAACTTATATGATACAGGATCAATTGATTTCACATTACTATCAGGAGAATTCGTTGATAAATATAAAACAAACAAAGAAGAGTACGGTGAGTATTCAGAAGCAAGTACATTCTTCTTACGTTTAAATCAAAAGCGTAACGGACAAGATACACCGTTAAAGAGCAAAAAACTACGTGAAGCAATCGCATTATCAATTGATAAAAAAGGTTTAGCAACCGTTATTTTAAATAACGGTTCAAAAGCAACAGATCAATTAGTACCAAAAGGACTTGCGACAGGACCAGACGGTAAAGATTACCAAGATACATTTAAAAACGGTCTAAAATATGATCCGAAAAAAGGTGCAGCAGCTTGGGAAGCAGCGAAAAAAGAACTTGGAAAAGATCAAGTGACAATTGAATTACTAAGCTATGATGATGGAACTGCGAAAAAAATTGCTGACTACTTTAAAGATCAAATTGAGAAAAACTTAAGAGGTGTAACGGTTAACACGAAAATTCAGCCATTCAAACAAAAACTAAAATTAGAGTCTGCACAAGATTATGAAGTTTCGTTTGCTGGTTGGAGCCCAGATTATTCGGATCCAATGACATTTATTGATATGTTTGAATCGAAGAGCCCATATAACCAAATGAGTTATTCGAATCCAAAATACGATGAAATGGTAGCGAAAGCAGGTAATGAATTATTATCTGATCCGAAAAAACGTTGGGAAACGTTAGGAAAAGCAGAGAAATTGTTCCTTGAAGAAGATGCAGGATTAGTACCTTTATACCAAACAGGTAGAGCATATGTAATGAAGCCGAATGTAAAAGGAATTGTGAAACACAACATTAGTCCAGAATATAGCTTTAAGTGGGCTTATGTAACGGAAGGGAAATAAGAAAAAAGAGCGTTTAAAAAATATATTATTTATTTTTTAAAACGCTCTTTTACTATTCAATTAAATTTAAATAAATAGAGAAGAATAAGAAAAGTGGTACTTACATATAGTAGATGGGGGAGAATTCGCATAGTAGTAATAGATTGTTATTGAAGTAAAAAAATAATTATTATGAATATTTTTAAAAATACTTTACAAATCAGGAAAAATTAGTAGAATAATAATTAGTAATAATTTTCTGATAATTTAAATTAAAAAAGAAATCTCTCAAAGTTAGTTTCGTACATATAATTGGGGAGGGTACAAGAATGAAGAAAAAGATAAAAAAGTTCACGGCGGTTGTAGCGCCAGTTTTAGCAATGAGCATGGCGTTAACGGCATGTTCTGGATCTGGCGGGGAGAAGAAAACGACTACAACATCTAATAATGGTGAGGAAGAGAAGAAATCTGATATTAAATATGCGGCAAAGCAAGTGCTGAATCGTACAGAAACGAATGAAATTCCGACGATGGATACTTCAAAAAATACAGATACACTTGGCTCACAAATTTTAGGGAATACGATGGAAGGTTTATATCGCCTTGATAAAGATAATAAGCCAATCCCAGCTGTAGCAGAGTCAAGTACGAAGAGTGAAGATGGTAAAAAATATACATTTAAATTACGTAAAGATGCAAAATGGTCAAACGGTGATCCTGTAACGGCGAAAGATTTCGTATTTGCATGGCAACGTCTAGTAGATCCAAAAACAGCTGCTGAGTATGCATTTATTGCTTACTATATTAAAAATGCAGAAGCGATTAATCAAGGAAAAGGAGAAGTTTCTACATTAGGTGTAAAAGCGACAGATGATTATACGCTTGAAGTAGAACTAGAAAGACCTGTACCATATTTCTTGAACTTAATGGCATTTGCGTCATACTATCCATTAAATGAAAAGTTCGTAAAAGAAAAAGGAAATAAATTCGGTTTAGAGTCTGATACAACACTGTATAATGGTCCATTCGTGCTTACAGACTGGAAACATGAGCAAGGCTGGAAGTTAAAGAAAAATGATCAATATTGGGATAAAAAGACTGTGAAACTAGAGGAAATCAACTATAGTGTAGTAAAAGAACCAGCTACTAGAGTAAATTTATATGATACAGGTGCAATTGATTTCGCACTTTTATCAGGAGAATTCGTTGATAAGTATAGAAATAATAAAGAGGAATTTGGAGCATATTCGGAAACAAGTACGTTTTACTTACGCTTAAACCAAAAACGTGGTGGGCAAGATACACCGTTAAAGAGCAAAAAACTACGTGAAGCAATTGCATTGTCAATTGATAAGAAAGCTTTAACGAACGTCATTTTAAATGATGGTTCAAAGCCAGTGGATTACTTAGTACCAAAAGGTTTAGCGAGTGGACCAGACGGTAAAGATTTCGCAGAAACGTTCAAGAATGGTTTAAAACAAGATTCTAAAAAGGCAGCAGCAGCTTGGGAAGCAGCGAAAAAAGAGCTTGGAAAAGATCAAGTGACAATAGAGTTATTAAATTATGATACTGGTAATGCGAAAAAAGTTGGGGAGTATGTAAAAGATCAAGTTGAAAAGAATTTAAAAGGCGTGACAGTAAATATTAAACTCCAACCATTTAAACAAAAACTAAAATTAGAATCGGATCAAGATTATGATTTTTCATACGGTGGCTGGAATCCAGATTATGCGGATCCGATGACATATCTTGATATGTTTGAAACAAAAAATTCGCAAAACCAGATGAGCTACTCAAATTCAAAATATGATGACGTTATTAATAAAAGTAAGACAGAATGGATGGCTGATGCAAAAAAACGTTGGACAGAGTTAGGGAAGGCAGAGAAATTGTTACTTGAGGATGATGTAGCACTTGTACCTTTATATCAAAGTGCTAAATCATATGTAATGAAACCAAATATAAAGGGCATTGTGAAGCATAATATTAGTCCAGAATATAGCTTCAAATGGGCGTATATTGAAGAGAAATAAAAAAGAGAAGAGCATTTACAAGTTGCGGTATATAGCACTTGGAAATGCTTTTTTTATGTGCACGATTTATTGATGGGTGAATATATGTATTATAGAAAATTTAAAGGAGAATTTTATGAAACGAAATACTTACATCGATTTCTTAGCTTATTACGGAATAGGGAGTGCTCATCCTGGTGGTTTTACGTTAACAAAACAATTGTTAGCACAACTGCCTTTTAGATATGGAGCGAATGTCCTTGAGATAGGCTGTGGTACGGGGAAAACAGCGGCATATATGACAAAAGAATATGGTTATAAAGTAACGGCAGTTGAAAAGAATGAGATTATGATTCAAAAGGCGAAAGATAGATGGTCGTTTGAAGGAATAGACATTGAATTAATTGAGGGAAATGTAGAGCAATTACCTTGTTTACATGACTCATTTGAGTTCGTACTCGGAGAATCGATACTTGCTTTTACAGAGAAAGAAAAGGTCATTTCGGAGTGCTATCGTGTACTACAGAAAAACGGTAAGCTTGTTGTCATTGAAATGATTATTGATAGGCACATTGATAAGAGTGAGGAAGAAAAAATCGCCCGACTATACGGGATGAAAGAACTATTAACTGAGAATGAATGGGTACAATTATTTCAGAAAGCAAATTTTAAAAGAATTACAATTGCTGGCGGTGGTACAATTGCAGAAACAATCTCTGGCTATATAGAAGAGCCAGAATGGAATGTATCACAATTTATCCCAAATGAGTTATATGAGGCATGGGTACAGCATGAAAATGTACGACTTATGTACCAACATATTTTAGGGCATCGTATTTTTATATGTGAAAAATAAAGAAAGAGAGTTGACTAAAGGTAGTCAACTCTTTACTATGTTAAATGAAAAATAATGCAGCTAATGTAATTCCGAAGATGAAACCAAATCCGAGTTCAACGCCCCAGCCGCCGCCTCCCCAGCCGCCACAACTACCGCAACCACGACCGCCACATCCACAGCCGCTGAATCCACCACCACAACCAAATCCGCAACTATCACATCTGCTAAGGCCCCCGCAAAGGTCACAGCCACCGTTTGCATATGCGTCATAGTATCCAAATCCTGTATCAAAAGATGAGCGCTGTTGCACTGGTTCAATCCATACAGAGCTTTTTGTCACATCAATTATTTTGCCTAAATGAATGCGACCATCACGATCTTCAATTCGAACGACTTTACCGAAATAACGTCGGCACGTATCGTAACATTTTTGTCTATGCATGTTCTTTCCTCCTTCCCCATTACAGTAATACGATATGTAATGGGGACAAGTGCGGCTTGTACGAATGTCCTATCTATCATAATTGTTATAGGAAAGGGGAAATATAGGAGAAGGATATATAAGGAGGAAAAGGCAATGAAATCTACAGATCAGTTTCAGATATACGAAGTACCGTGGGAAGAGTTTATTGAAGCTTTGCGAGAGGAAATGAAGAAGCAAGTTGGGGCAGATATTATTGATACAGTAGTTTGCAATTTAAAAGATGGTTTTGAAGTGTATACATATGTGCAGGGGGATTTAGATTTTGAATATAAGGAAGCGCTGGAAAGGAAATATGGGAGCGATGCAAAAACTCCTAATGTGTTAACGATTATGTTATTAGCTAACATTTATAGTACAAGTGAAGAGAATTTACGCTTACATGCGGATAATAAAGATAATCCGATTGTTGAAGTGTATGTGAAGCAATAAAACACGCTGTGAAAGGCGTGTTTTTTATTTGTGTGATAAAATGTTAGAAAATTAAGAAAGATGGTGATGGTTTGAAAATTAAACATCTTAATTTAACAGTTTCAGATGTAGTAGCTGCTAGAGAGTTTTTAGAAAAATATTTTGGTTTAACTTGTAGCGGGGCAAGGGGAAATGGCTTTGCGGTTATGCGTGATAACGATGGGTTTATATTAACGTTAATGAAAGGGAATGACGTACACTATCCAAAAACATTTCATGTAGGATTTCCACAAGAAAATAATGAACAAGTAGATAAGATAAATCAAAGATTGAAGGAAGATGGATTTTTGGTTGAGGCTCCTAAACGTGCACATGCGTATACGTTTTATGTGGAAGCACCTGGCGGATTTACAATTGAAGTGATGTGTTAATTCAAAATCAAACTTTTTGTTATGTGTTTTTAATATAAAAAGTAGGAAAAGTCTGTTTAAGTGAAGAGTTTAAACAGGCTTTTTTTACTTATATTATCAGATAAAAAACGATAGAAGGAATTATATTCAGTTTATAAAACTGTTTACATAATAAAGTTATGGTGTGTTAGTTGTCCTAAAATACAAGTCATATATCTTGTATCCTCTCATAAATTTAAACATAGGAATTTGTCTACAAAGGTGGCGAAGCCTCATCATGAAAATTCGAATTTGTGCCACATTCATGTTGTTTCTATTTATATGGTTACATCCTTTTTGGACTTTTGCAAAAGGAGAGGAGGGAAAGGAAAGGGTCGTTTCACTTGTATATGATGATTCGGGCAGCATGAGAAATAACGATCGCTGGAAATATGCCAATTACGCTTTGCAAAGTTTAGTTGCGCTATTAGATGAAAAAGATACATTTTCTTACGTTCCAATGAGCAAGCCGAATGATCCATTAAACATTTCGTTAACGAAGGATAAGAGACAAACAGAAATTGAGGGAATTGGAGCATGGAAGACGTATTTAAATACTCCGTTTAGCGCAGTAGAAACGGCGATGCAATCTATAAAAAAGGAAGCAGATATAGATGGAAAACGTGAATTTTGGCTTATTGTCTTAACTGACGGGGCATTTAATGATTTAGAGAAAGATAAGGTTGGCGGAAAAGAACAAATTTTGCAGAAGCTAGCGCAGTTTAAGAAAGATATGGATGCAAAAAAGATATCGTTACATCCAATTTTAATTACGATGGAAGAGGACTTAGGACAGCAAGAAAAGGCACAACTAAATACGTTTAAAGAAATATGGAAGAAAGAGATAAATGGTGTTACGATGCCGTCTAGTGGAGAGGATGGTATTGTAAAAAGCGTCAATCAAGTGGCAGCATTAGTTGCAAATCGTGATCCGTTCTCCTCTGTTGAATCGATTGTAAAAACGAAAGTAGCAGGGAAGAAAGTAGAAATTACAACACCATTTCCATTAAAGCGTATGACGCTTGTACGACAATCGCCTTCTTTGTCTAATTATCAGGTCACACAAATTTCTAAACCATTACAATTACAATCTTCTTTTTCCATACATGCACCAGGAGAAGCGAAATTATTCGGAAATATAGTCCATATCAGTACGGAAAATGAGGAAGTTATTAAGCCAGGAACTTATACGATAGAGGTGGATCGAGATATTGAGAAAGAAGGACTACAAGTACTAGTTGAACCGGCGCTTAACTATACTGTTTCTACTTATGACAAAGATGATAGTAGTCAAAAGAATGTGGGAAAAATGTATGAAGGTGTTACTGCTGTTATTGAAGCGAAGCCTACGGAATTACCAATTCAATCTTCATATTTTCAGGCAGAAGTAGAAATAGACGGAAAACAGTACCCGATGAAGTGGGACGATAAAAAACATGTATTTTACTACGAAATGAAGGTTGATAAAGGGCTAGTGCGCGGGAAAGTTCATATGAACATAAAGGGTTTTTACAGACAGACGAAAGAATTTAAAATCGAAGTAACGGAAAAACCAAAATTATCACTACAAACGATTACGAAAGATTATGAAGAAAAAGTAACAAATTTAGAGAATAGTAAACCGTTTGTTATACAACCACAGTTAGATGGTAAGCCGATGACAGAAGAGGCTGTAAAGAAACTATTAAAATCTACTGGTGTCACATCTAAACAATCAATCAACTATGAAATAAAACAACATGGTAATCAAATTTATATTTATCCTCGCCCTCATTACTCCGACACATTCAATTTCACAGATACCGGCACCGTAGAAGCTACCATCGTAGTGCAAGATTCAAAATTACAAGAAATAAAGAAAAAAATATCACTTCATATTCAAAATGCACCGTTTTATGAAAAATATGCGCTTATCTTTAAGTTTGTTATTCCTATCACTTTATTACTGTTAATAGTAGGAATAATCATTTTAGGTTGGATTGTCCGTCCAAGATTTCACCGGAAAGCACTATTGTATTACGAATGGGATCAAGAAGTAGCGAAAGATTGGTTATATCAATCTGAGCCAGAATTACTTAAAAATAAATGGTGGAAACATTATTTTGGTATTCCGTATAGAGCGGAAAGGAAGACAGTACAATCCGTTACGTTTATAGCAAAGAAGGGATCGAAATCGATATTTGTAGCGAAAGAATCCCAAGTAGTAGGAATGATTATTGATGGGATGTTTATAACAGAGGATGAGGTTGGAATGGAACATAAGACGTTATATCCAAATGAACTTTTAGTAATTGATAGAGGATATGGTAAAGAGATTTACAGGTACGAGTGTGAATAGTAGATAGGGCAAAGAGGGGGATTTTAATTTTCCCTCCTCTTTTCAAACAAGCAAGAATAGGAAGGTGGTTCACATGACGTTACAAGTTCCAACGATATTAATTGGTTTAGGTGGAATCGGTAGTACTGTGACACATCAAATATATGAAAGGCTACCTGAGGAACGCCGAAAAAAGGTAGCAATGCACGTATTTGATACAGATGTGAATACATTGAGTAAATTTGATCATATTCGAAAGTTTAAAACACAAACGAGTTCGAGTAAAACGCCAAGAGAGTATATTGCGGGAGATCCAACGATTCCAGAATGGTTTCCAATGGACCCGACTATACTTGATAAACCACTGACAGAAGGGGCAGGACAGTTACGCGTCATTTCCCGTTTAGCGTTACGTGCTGCGATGAAAGAAGATAAATTGACGTCCTTTTGGCAAGAAATTGAGAAGATTTTTCCGGTTACAAGCGATCAAACGGAATATGGAGTGCGTGTCATTATCGTAACATCACTAGCGGGCGGAACAGGTTCAGGGATGTTTCTACAAATTGCACTATATTTACGTGAAATGCTTCGGAAAAAACTGCAACATCACAACATTTTAATACGTGGTGCGTTTTTAATGCCGGACGTGTTAGTTAAGACGAGAACGGTTAGTGCGAAAGAGTTTGAAACGGTGCAAGCAAATGGCTATGCATCGCTAAAAGAATTACATGCCATTACACTCGGTTCTACTGGAGAATTATCAAAACGCGGTGGTGTCACGATTGAATTAGAATATCGACCTGATCAAGTAGATGAAGACGGTAGAACAAATCATACAATTAAACAACACCATCTACCGTACAATTATTGTTTCTTATACGATTACGAAAATCTACACGGACACCATCTGCACAATTTATCAGATTATATGGAGCAAATGGCAAATACGATTTATTTACAGTTATTTAGTCCGATGTCTGCAAATCATTTTGCACAGGAAGATAATCAAATTCAGCAATTAGCAGAATCGAGCGGGAAAGGACGATATTGCGGGGCAGGAACGGCAAAGATTATTTATCCATATGAGCACGTGTTAAAATATTGTGCTTTAAAATGGGCAGTGCAAGGTTTAGATGAATCGTGGCTGCATTTAGATCAACTGTTTCAAGAGAAGAAGCAAAGATACGATCAAGATGTAAAACGTGGTATGCAACGTGAAAAGCCAGAGCGCGGGAAAAGTTATTTAGAAGACTTAGAACATCTTGCTACTCGCCCAGAACAGGCTCATATTTTTTATAGACAAATGTATAATGAAACGCGTGAAGGAGCAGAAGGCGGTAAGGTCGGTGTTGCGAAATCAAAACTGTTTTTAGAAGCTGTAGAAAGTTATGTACAGCGTACGGTGCAAAAAGATGAAGAATTAAATCGTCTGCAGCATGAGTGTAAAATTTCAGCTGCAAAGCTGAAAATGATGGAACAAATGAAAGGTGAAGTAGCAAGGGTAGACCATGCGGTTCGTTTATATGCGTATGCGATTCCGAGCCGCGTACATGAACATGTAACGACACTTTTATATGACATGATTGAATCAGACCGTTTTTCACCAAGTGGTTCTGAGGGACAGTCATATCAACTAAATACATGGTTTTTAAAGAAAACAGATCCTGTTCATCCAGTATCCGCTCGTTTTATGTTATATGAAATTCGAAAGCAGTTAGTCGAGAAAATGAATCGACTACATGAAAATAATGAACAAAAGCGTAATTTAATTCAAAACTACGATAAGAAATTTAATGTGAGTAATATTGATGGAACGGTAACAGCTGTGCGCCGAGTAGAAATCGCGCAGCAACAAGGCTGGTTTGGAAAAATGATTAATAATCAGCAGCGTTTATTTAAAAAGGAATTTGAAGATATTGTAACGCAGTACGTACACAAATTAAACGAGTATCGTAAAGAAATGCTATTAGAACTCGTATATCAATCGCTATATCAAGCGGTTAATAAAATGATTCAATATTGGGAAAGATTTTTTGATAATTTACACGAAACACGTGAAAATTTATTGTTCGAAATTCAAAAACGAAGCAAGGAGTTTGAAGGGAAAACAAACCCAACGAATGTATACGTATTAGCTGAAGAGAAGTTACAAGAAAAGATATGGCAAGATATGCAGCAACATTTGAATTTAGGTGTATTACCGAAAGATATATCTGCGGAAATTTATATGAGTTTATACGGGGAATATTGCCGGGATGCAAAAACAGAAGAGATTCAATCGAAAAAGGTAGAAGACTTTTATCGTGAGCACATACTAAGTTATTGCTACGATGAATTACAAATACGCTATCGTGATAAATTAGAGCTGAATATTGTTGAGGCGTTACGAAAAGAGGCGGATTATAAGAAGCGTGATCGTGATGAATACGTCCGTGAAAAAATTGAAGACTTGTTCCATTTAGCAAGTCCATTCGTGCCGAAAGTTTCACATCATAGGGAATTACAATATTGGGGCATACATCCATCTTTAAAGAAAGAACTGCAAGAGGAATTAATTCAAGAAATGTTTAAAGAAAAGGATACAGTACATGAAGCTTTTTCACCATTTGAAGTCATTTGTTATCGTGCGCATTACGGTTTATCACTGCAAGATTTTCCTAAGCTTTCGTCTGGACATATTGCAAATGGATTTATGAATGATAAAGGTGATTATTTTCAGTCTTACTATCGCCGCGTAAACAAGTTGAATAGTAAAAAATCTAGTTTAACGCCGCATTTAGATAAGTATTGGCACTTACCGGCATTCATGCCAGACTTAAATGCAACGCAAACGAAGTTAGATTATGATAAATGTAATCGAGCTCTTCTATACGCGTATATGTATCGCTGGATAAGTTTAGTTGCTGTTGATGGCCAGTTCGTGTACCAATATAACGGCGTTGGTCGTAGCTTCTTAATTCAGTCGATGGGGAAAAATATTTCAAGCGAAAGTTATAAATTGCATAGAGCGTTGCTTCATAATCCGTTCATTTATGAAAACATCTTATCTAGATTTGAAGAAGAACAAGAAAAGGCGATGATACAAGGTGGACATTTATATACACATCCATTTGTATTAGGTGCTCAAGATATTAGATGGCTTCGTAAAGAGCATGTCCATAATATTTTAGATATGATTTTAATGTATGACCGTGAAGCAAAGTATGATCCAACGTTAGAAGAAACTTCTGATGAATTATTAAGGTTATTCCTTGATGAAATTGAGTTATATTTCCAAAACTATTACGGTACAGGTGCCGATATGGTTGCAAAGAAAGAGAAAGAAATGTTTATTAAACAATTGTGGGATCGTTCGTATGCGAAAGGTTATGTAGATCCAAATAGTGCTCCTTATAAAAAGTGGCAAAATTTATTAAGTGTTCAAGATGAAGAAGAAACGCCAAAAACGAATGTATAATGAATGAAAAGGGAATCCTTAAAAGTGGCAATACAACTTTAGAAAAGAGGGATTCTGATGCCGTTTTTAGGAAGTGTATATCAAATATTTGGATTGTATCCAGAACTTTATTATGGAATGATTTCAGCTGAGATAGAAGAAGAAGCTCAGAAAGAGAATCTTGAAAATAGTAGTGCAGAAGCTGAAGTGAAAGAATAAAAAAAGTGCAGATGAAAATCTGCACTTTTTTATTCGCTTAAAAAGGTTGCATAACTTCAAATGAATTATTATTTAAAGATAGCATTTTGATTAAAGGTATGATGATTTCATTTGAATTTTATGTAATGTAAATTGTATAAAAATCAGTGAGGGGAAATGAATATGAACATGAAAGTAGAAAGAAACAATGTTTTCGAGAAAATAATTATGTTTAAAAATAACATTTGATACATAATTAACCGTATTCGTTTAATTAATTTTATTGTTGACAATATAATTAATTGTATGATAAATTCAATCAGCATTCTTAGAGATGTATTTTCAGAATAATTATTTTTTGGATTTACTACGAATTAAAAAGATTGATTTTTCTGTTTTTAAGATTGCTAAGTCTATAAGAGAAAAGGAGTAAAGTTTGTATAATTTTATTTTCTAAACAGAACAGTAATAAAGATTGTAATTAGTAAGAGATAAACTTGAAAAAGAGGTTTCAATGAATGAGTCTTTTAATAAAGAAAACAATGGATGAAGAAAAGAAAAAAGTATTGAATCAAACTTTAGGAGCGATTGATTTAACTCTTTTAGGAATTGGAGCGATTATTGGTACAGGGATTTTTGTATTAACTGGTATCGTAGCGGCGAAACATGCTGGTCCAGCGATTGTATTATCATTTATATTAGCGGCCATTGTATGTGCATGTGTAGCTTTCTGTTATGCTGAATTTGCATCTGCAGTTCCAGTTTCAGGAAGTGTATATTCGTATACATATATGACATTAGGTGAGATTTTTGCATTTATTGTTGGTTGGTGTGTGATGTTGGAGTACTTATTAGCAACTTCTGCGGTGGCAGCAGGATGGTCAGCTTATTTTCAGTCATTGCTACTAGGGTTTAATATTCACATCCCTACAACCTTTGCATCAGCACCTGGCATGGGGAAGGGTGGAATTATTGATTTACCAGCGGTTCTGATTATTTTAGTTGTCACATTTTTATTAAGTCGTGGTGCAAAAGAAAGTGCCCGAATTAATAATATAATGGTTATTATTAAACTGGCTGTTATTGTAGGATTTATTATTGTAGGGACACAATATGTAAAACCAGAAAATTGGCAACCATTTCTACCGTTTGGTTTTCACGGTGTGGTAGGAGGAGCAGCCACTGTATTCTTTGCTTTTTTAGGATTTGATGCAGTTGCAACAGCTGCAGAGGAAGTGAAGCGTCCACAGCGTAACGTACCGATTGGGCTACTTGTTTCTTTATTCATTTGTACCGTTCTATATGTAGGAGTTTCATTCGTGTTGACTGGAATGGTTCCGTTTACGGAGTTGAATGTTGCTGATCCAGTTGCATATGCGTTGCGCACTGTAGGAGAAGATAGAATTGCTGGCTTGTTATCGGTGGGGGCAATAGCGGGGCTAACGACAGTTCTGTTAGTAGCTATGTTTGCATTTGTTCGTGTATCTTACTCGATGAGTCGAGATGGGTTGTTACCAAAAAGACTTTCCAGTGTTCATAAACGTTTACAAACGCCATTTTTTAATACATGGGTTACAGGTATACTAGCAGCTTTATTAGCGGGATTAGTGGATTTGAATTTATTGGCTAATTTAGTGAATATGGGAACGATAACAGCATTTGTTTTTGTATCTATAGCTGTCATTGTACTAAGGAAGACACATCCTAATATGAAAAGACCATTCCGTGCGCCCCTAGTACCTTTTTTACCTATCGTTGCAATAGTAAGTTGTATATATTTAGCTTTGAACCTTTCTAAGCTTACTTTAATTAGTTTTGTGGCATGGATTATAATCGGTGTTTTTATATATTTTATATACGCAAAAAAACATAGTAATGTTAGAAACAGAAATAGAGTATAGTCTGTTGAAATAATACTTGTAATGTAAAGGAAAACACGCTATCTGTTCTTATAAGTATAAGAACAGATAACGTGTTTTTATTATTTAATAATCCCGTTCTCTAAAATTTTAATAGTAGGTGCTACTTTCACATTAGCCTTTGAAAAGGCACTCGGCCAATCGTCTTCAACCGTTTTCCATTCTTTATATTGAAATGCTCTCGCATAATCACCAAATCCGAATGGATCGAGTTGTTGTTTTTGAATTTTTTGGATTAAATCGTTTAAGTCTTTGTTTAGTTGTTTTGTAATAAGTGAAGTTAATTTCTTTCTATCTTTATCTATATCCATGTTGAATGTAAGTTCAGATACGGAAATTTTAAAATCCATTGCAATATTAAATTTGAAGTGGTTGTCGCTATAGCCTGTGTGAATGTCACGATTCATGCTAAGAACATTTATTGTTACGAAATCGTCACCTTCTGTATCTTTTCGATGACTATTACTTTCAACTGAATGAGAAGGGATTTTCAGTGTAAGTGAAACAGGTATATTCGCTTTTTTTTGCAACATAAGAAGAAGGGCACTTTCATAGCGATTTAAAGATATTTTATAGATTCCACGAGAAGTTAATAGTGCAGAACCGGTAACAATCACATCTTTTTTTCCTTTTTTTATTTCTGAAATGGCAGGTGTTATACCTTTATTAAACGTCTGCCTATGAAATTCATGAAATGGTGTAAAAACTGTCCGATTGTATAACTTGTTTGTATTAATTAAATCTGTTAAATATTCAGGAAGTGCAGGCTTATCTTTAAAGTTATTATATATAACGGAAGAAATTGGACCGTCTACTGCAACCATACGCATATTTCCAGTATTTTTAGGATCGCGATACCAAACATCAAGGTAAGGCATAGCTCCTTCTTGTTTTAAAAATTTCGTGCTAAATAAAATGAGTTGTAACTTTTCTGTAGATACTAAACCGCTACTTGAACTATTAAATGTTGCTTTTGCTTCTTGAGGGGTATGTACTGTCGCTTCATGAGTTTCGTATTTTTTCTCCACATCTTCATTAAAAATAGGGTTTACGTGGTATACAATTAATTTTCCTTTTGCTTTTGCGTCAAACCCGTAAATTAATGAAATGGATTGTTTTTCTAGGTCGAGCCGATCTCCTCCACATCCTGTTAAAAAGGTTATGAGAAAGCAAAATATAGTGAAAATAAAGCGTCTCATTTAAATTTTTCTCCTTTTCCAATGCTGATAAAGTGTCATGTATAAGAGAAATACGACTGGGAATAGAAAAACGATAAAATAACTTGCAGTTCCCCAAAATTTCCGCAATGCACTTATTTGATACGAGGATGGGATATAAAAAAATGAAACGAAAACACACCCGAATAATAAAAACCAAACAGGTAATAATCTGTACCCTTTGTAAAGGACATTTTGAAAAAAGTTAGGCAACACCAAGAAGATGATTTCTGTATCCAACAGGAGTCATCTTTTTTAAATTCCATTGATATCTATAGTGATTATAGTACGTCATATATTTCTTAATCTCTTGTTTCAACTCAGTAAAAGACTCGCAAGGTTTTATATGTGCTTCATCTTTCAGATGACCAAAAAATGATTCTTGTGGAGCGTTATCCCAACAGTTCCCTCTTCTTGACATAGATTGTCCGAGCTTTAGCTTTTTGACTAATTTTTGGTAGGTAGGGCTTGTGTAGTGGGCTCCTTGATCTGAATGAATATATGCGCCTTCAGTCAATGGAATCCTCTTATTCCGTTTTAGTTTATGAAGAGTTGTTGTTACGAGGTCTAATGTCATCTGTTCTGAAACATGGTAAGCTAAAATTTCATTGGTTGAGCCATCTAAAATTGTAGATAAATAAGCTCTTTTATTCTTACCGTAAATTAAATAAGTGATATCTGTAAGAAGCGTTTTTCCTGGGATATTTTGTTTAAATTCTCGATTTAATTGATTCGGCACTACTCGATGTTCTTTTGAAGCTTTCAGCATTCTTTTATAAGGATTTGCTTTCCGAATCGGACAGACAATCTCATATTTTTTCATGATTCTACGGATACGCTTTAAATTGTAGACAACTTGAAAATGACCCACCAATGTCATTTTTATTTGACGAGCCCCTTTCTTTCGATTTCTAAATCGAAGTGCTTTTAATATGATTTCTTTCACGATTTCATCTTGATTGTTCTTTTGTTTCCGTTGTTCTTGAGATGAAATGGAAAAATAATTATAGTATCCCGAACGGGATACACCAGCTACTTTACACAAATAACTCACCATATTTCTTAAGTTATATTTTATGATAACAGAACGAATCAGGATATATTTCTGACTAGGTGATAACGTTATTTCCTTCTCATCCTCCCTTCCATAAGTTTGATCTTTTTTAACAATTCATTTTCTGCCTTTAGTAAGTTCCGTTCGGCTTCTAAACGAGCATACTTCTCTTCTAACGTAAGCTCTCTCTCAAGAGTTCTTCCCGCGTTTTCGGTGCGTGTATCTCGCAAACCAAATACACCATTTTTTCTGTAAGCAGCACGCCATCTACTTCCTGATGACATAATTCGTTTCATTCCAATTATATCTATATCAAAACCACATTCTTCAAAAATATTTCGAGGTAGTTTTCCTTTCTCATTTTCCTCAATAAAAATACGCTTAAATTCATCTGTATAAGTGATACCTTTCTGACTTACAGATTTTATGTAGGGGTTATTTGATAGAATTTGAATGTCTCTTTCCGTAAATAGCTTTTTTGTCATTTTGAACTTTCTCCGATCCCAATTTTCTCTCATTATACAAGAAATACCCTATAGAATAGACTTTTTTTCAGTGTCTATTCTATAGGGTACATTTTATAATGAACTCCCTTTTTTGTTAAGTAACTGATTGATTCCATCTGAAGCAGTGAAAATATAAGGAATGCAAGAATCAAAAATAATGAAGAGATAAAATGACAAAAAGATAATTTCAAACCGTTCCAGAAATGAAAAGTGAAATGGTGTAACAAGAGAAAGAGTGGGCCATAAAAACTTAGTTATACCATCTGGGCTAAAATAAACGAAAGAAACGAACGTAACTTGCAGGTAAACGAATAAAGTAATCATATTTGCAATAACGATTCCTTTTTTTGCAGATGATTTATTACTGAGATAAGGATAAAGGACAAATGCAAACTCAAATCCGAGAAAGGCAATAATAGTTGATTTTACTGTGTTGAAAACTGGTAGCCATCCCTCTTTAAGGAGAGGAAGAAGATAAACCCAATGCCCGTCTTTAAGTGGGATAAATAATAGTAATGGCATCCAGAGTGTAAATAAGACAGTAAAAACAGCATAGCGGCTAATAATAAGAACACCTTTACATGCGAGCATAACCATTGGGATAGATAGTAACATCATAATTAAAAACATTGGAGATCTAGGTAAAATCCAAATGTGAATAACGTATAAGAGGGAAAAAATTAAGGATACAGCTGCAAGAACAGCATATAAAATCCAAAAAATCATTCCTACTCTTCCTAGCCACTTCCCAAGATAACGAGTTAGCACATCAAGTAAAGTATACCCGGGATGTTTTTCCATAATTTTTACAATACATAGACTGACTAAAGTAGTGATAGCGCATCCTATTATAATAGACATCCAGCCATCTGTATTCGCCCCTTGCGCAACTTCACGTGGCAGTGTAAGTACACCGAACCCTACTTGAACACCACTAATTGTTAAAATGTATTGAAATAAACTAATCTCCCTCTTTGCACGCTTTGTCACTTATCTTCCTCCGTTTCTTCTATATCGCGTTGTCGATTCTCTTGTTTTAAGTTAAGGGATAGTGGTCGTTTCTTCATTAGTTTCCATGGTAACCGTACAAGAATGTCTTTTAAATCCGAAGCAAATGACGGAGAAAAAGGACTACCATAAGGAACACCAAGTGATTCCATAGAAAGAATATGGATGATGATAACTGCCATCCCGACCATAATTCCAATGACCCCAAACAAAGAAGCGGTTATCATCATTGGAAAGCGAAGAAGCCGAATTCCTGCTGACATTTCCATGTTAGGGATGATAAAAGAAGCGACTGCAGTAATAGATACGACGATGACCATAACATTACTTACTATTCCTGCTTGAACCGCAGCTTGTCCAATGACAATCCCTCCTACGACTCCAATCGTTTGTCCAACGGGACCAGGAAGCCGAACCGCAGCTTCGCGGAGCATTTCAAGTACTAATTCCATCAAAAGTGCTTCTAATATAGGGGGGAAAGGAATTTTAGCTCGAGATTCTCCAATTGTTAACAATAATTTAAGTGGAATCACTTCATAATGAAAGGAAATCATAGCAATATAAAGAGCTGGAGCAAATATTGCAATAAATAGTCCGGTAAAACGAAGTAGTCGTATGAAAGATGGAATCATTGGCCGGAAGCTGTAATCATCTATCGTCTGAAAAAAAGATGAAAAGGTCATAGGCCCAATTAATACGCCGGGTGAGCGGTCTACAACAACAGCAATTCGTCCATCCAAAATGTGATGGGCCGTTGTATCAGGGCGTTCGGTTATTGATAATTGCGGAAAGAGAGTATAGGAATTATCTTCAACAAATCCTTCTAATTCTCCGGTAGTAATAATGGCATCCACTTTGATTGATTCGATGCGGCATGCCATTTCTTGTACAACGTCTTCGTTTGCAACGTCTGCTAAGTACAGCAAAAAAACCTTTGAAGTAGCTCGTTCACCAACAGTGAATTCCTTCACTTTCAATTCGCGATTTGGAATATATCGACGAATAAGTGCAAGACTGTCGCTCGCTACTTCATTAAATCCTTCGTGTGAGCTTTTTATGGCAGTTTCTGTTGTAGGTTCTTCAATACTTCTTTTTGGCGCCGATTGTGTATCTAGTTCTAATGCTGTTGGTTGTCCGTTTATAAATAAAATGCTTTTACCATGTAAAAGGGACTGTTCAATGTCTGACCATTGCTGAACTTTTTTTACATTTCCGATTGTAACGGAAGATTCCCAAAAATCATCTTCATTCCACTCTTTAAATAGGAGGGGGCGAAGAATATCAATGTTAATAACGGTTTTGTCTACAAGTCCTTCCATATATATAAGGGCAGCTTCTTTTCCGTTTTTTAACGGAAAAGTACGTGTAATTAATTCTGGAATACCGCTAAAAAGTTTGGACAAGTGCTTTAGATTAAGGGAAAGAGAGGAAGAGATAGATTTATTTAAAAGGTGATCAGCTTGTTCTTGTGCAGAGAAAGATTTTTCACCACGTATCCATTTATTAAAAGACCCCATTTGTTCGCTTACTCCTTGTTATGTTTTATATGGGTTATTATGGATAGTTCCGCGCTGACATATGCGTAGTTTAAATTTTATATTGTATATTTTTAGCTTTAACGCTATAATTATAGTGTTAAAGATGGAATCGTGATATGACCTGTTATGAATCTATCGTTTTATTTATGAATAAATGGATTGGTATTTTAGCAAGATGTGCTAATAAACTACTCCACCATGATAATAACGTGCCGAAATGTGGTGCGTATATTTTCGTGGTGGAGTTTTTTTTATTCTCAAAAAGGGGGAAAGACCATGAATAACAACATGGTTCATATTACAATTGACGGAAAAAAGTATACAGCGGAGCCTGGTTCAACGATATTGGGTGTTATTAATGAGAATGGGATTGAACATCCGCAAATTTGTTACGTGCCAGAAGTAGATCCTATTCAAACATGTGACACTTGTATTGTAGAGGTTGACGGAAAGTTAGTGCGCTCTTGTTCGGCAGTAGTGACAGAAGGTATGAACATTGAACGTAATTCTGCTCATGCCAAAGAAGCACAAACAGAGGCAATGGATCGGTTACTAGAAAATCATTTATTATACTGTACAGTATGTGACAACAACAATGGGAATTGTAAACTGCATAATACAGCAGAATTAATGGAGATTGAACATCAAAAATATCCTTATGAACCAAAAGTAGATGCAAGTGAAGTTGATATGACGCATCCGTTTTATCGCTACGATCCTAATCAATGTATTGCATGCGGTCAATGTGTTGAGGTATGTCAAAACTTACAAGTAAATGAAACGTTATCAATAGACTGGGAAGCGGAACGCCCACGAGTTATTTGGGATGAAGGAGTAAATATTAATGATTCTTCATGCGTGAGCTGTGGTCAATGTGTAACCATTTGCCCTTGTAATGCTTTAATGGAGAAAACGATGCTCGGTGAAGCTGGATTTATGACGGGATTAAAACCAGATATTCTTGAACCGATGGTAGATTTAATTAAAGAAGTTGAGCCTGGATATAGCGGCATTTTTGCGGTATCAGAAGTGGAAGCGGCCATGCGTGATACTCGTACGAAGAAAACGAAAACAGTATGTACATTTTGTGGTGTAGGTTGTTCATTTGAAGTGTGGACGAAAGGGCGTAAAATTCTTAAAGTACAGCCTTCTTCTGATGCGCCAGTTAACGCAATTTCTACTTGTGTAAAAGGAAAATTCGGTTGGGATTTCGTAAATTCTAAGGAACGGATTACGAAACCTTTAATTCGTAAAAATGGAGCGTTTGTTGAATCTACATGGGAAGAAGCACTAAATGTAGTTGCAAGTAAATTAGGATCGATTAAAGAAGAATACGGTAAAGATGCTATCGGTTTTATTTCTTCATCTAAAATTACGAATGAAGACAATTATGTTATTCAAAAATTAGCTCGACAAGTATTTGAAACGAATAATATTGATAACTGCTCACGTTATTGTCAATCACCAGCGACGGACGGATTATTCCGTACAATCGGTATGGGTGGAGATGCTGGAACGATTAAAGATATCGCAAAATCCGGTCTTGTTATTATTGTAGGTTGTAATCCGACAGAAGGTCATCCTGTTTTAGCTACACGTATTAAACGTGCGCATAAATTACACGGACAAAAATTAATTGTGGCTGATCTTCGTAAAACAGAAATGGCAGAGCGTTCAGACATCTTTATTAGTCCAAAACAAGGAACAGATCAAGTATGGTTAATGGCTGTTACGAAATATATGATTGACCAAGGCTGGCACGATCAACGATTTATTGATGAGAATGTAAACTTCTTTGAAGATTTCAAAGAGAGTCTGAAAGAATATACACTTGAATATGCAGAAGAAATGACTGGTATTTCAAAAGAAGCACTTATTCAAATGGCTGAAATGATTCGTGATGCAGATGGTACATGTATCCTTTGGGGTATGGGAGTAACGCAAAATACAGGTGGATCGGATACTTCCGCTGCGATTTCAAACTTACTGCTTGCAACAGGTAATTATCGTCGTCCAGGTGCTGGTGCATATCCACTTCGAGGCCATAATAACGTACAAGGTGCTTGTGATATGGGTACTTTACCAGGATGGCTTCCTGGATATCAGCACGTTACTAACGATATGGAACGTGCGAAATTTGAAATGGCTTACGGAGTGAAAATTAATAGTGAACCAGGTCTTAATAATATTGAAATGCTTCACGCAATTGATGAAGGGAAAATGAAAGCTATGTATCTTGTCGGAGAGGATATGGCTCTTGTAGACTCTAATGCGAACCACGTACATGAAGTGTTATCAAGCCTTGATTTCTTCGTTGTGCAAGACGTTTTCTTATCTAAAACTGCTCAATATGCAGATGTTGTATTACCGGCAGCACCGTCTCTTGAGAAAGAAGGTACTTTCACAAATACAGAGCGTCGTGTACAAAGATTGTATCAAGTTCTTCCTACGCTTGGAGATGCGAAGCCAGATTGGTGGATTGTGCAGGAGATTGCGAATAAATTAGGTGCAAACTGGAATTATAGCCATCCAAGTGAAATTTTTGCTGAAATGGCAAGTTTATCACCACTATTCTCACAAGCAAATTATGAAGTACTTGAAGGATGGAATAGTTTCCATTGGGGAAGTTTTGATGGAATGAATACACCACTTCTGTTCCAAGATGGATTTAACTTCCCAGATAAAAAAGCTCGTTTTGCAATTGCTGACTGGGTACGTCCAGCTGAATTCCCAGCGGAGTACGATCTTCACATTAATAACGGTCGTATGCTTGAACATTTCCATGAAGGGAATATGACAAATAAATCAACAGGTATTCAAACGAAAGTACCTGGTGTGTTTGTTGAAGTTTCTCCAGCACTTGCAAAAGAACGTGGAGTGAAAACAGGTTCATTAGTTCGCCTTGTCTCTCCTTTTGGAGCATTAAAATTACGTGCACTTGTAACAGACCGTGTAAAAGCGAATGAGTTATATTTACCGATGAACTCTACAGATAATGAAACAGCAATTAATTTCTTAACAGGTCCTGCTGTGGACGTACGTACGAACACACCTGCTTATAAACAAACGAAAGTGCGTATGGAAGTGCTAGAAGTTGATGGCGCAAATCCGATGCCAAAAGCGAACCCGCGTAACAAAAAACGTCATCCTCAAGCTGGTATTGAGGTAAATCGTAAGTGGGCACGTCCAGGGTATGTGCATTTAACGGATAAGTAGGAGGAGAAAAATATGGCTGCACCTATAAAAATGATTCAAAAACAAGAATTAACTGAGGAAGAAATAAAACAGCAAAAATTGGATGATTTAAAAGAGCTCCTAGCTAATAATGAAGAAGCTTTAAATCAAATGTTTAATATTGTTGGGGAATTAAATGACATCGGAATGCTAGAAGCTGCAAATTCTATGCTAAAGGCGAAAGAACCAATCGCAAAGATTGTTCTTGGCCAAGTGACTCGTGAGCCTGTTACAAATTTAATTAATAATATGATGGGTGCTGCAGGTGCTTTAACAGAACTTGATCCGGGGCTTACGAAAAAGCTTATAGGTAGCTTATTAGTAGGATTAGAAGAAGGTAATGAACATCTAGAGAGTAACAAAAAAGTAGGGGTATTCGATCTTATGAAAGTATTGAAAGACCCAGACATTAACCGTGCTATCGGGTTTGGACTTCATTTCTTAAAAGGTATGGGGAAAGGGTTAAAAGACGAATAAACTTCATGAAGTGAACCTTTTCGCCCAAATGTTTGTACGAAATAGTTTGGGCGGAAGGATCATTTCGGTAAAATATATAATAAAGTAAAATGGGGCTTTTGGGAGGTATAATTGTATGTCAAAAAAAGTACATGAATTTAATGATATGATACGAAAACTTCGAAAAGAACTTTTCGGAAAAGGGCCAGAAAGAATTCATACTGTATTTGCTGAAAATATGGCGATTGCAACCCTTTATGGAAACTTAACACCTACTGAAAAATTCATTTCAAGTACGATGGACGGTGCGGAAATGGTTCATATGGCTAGAACGAAAATGATTCAAGAAGTGTATGCTGCGAATTCCCGTGAACATTTGGAGGAACTTGTTGGAGCGAAATTAGTGAATTTATTTTCAGATATGAAAGTAGAAGAGGATATTGCAGTTTCGGTATTTGTTTTTGATAAAAATATAACGTGAGAGAAGGGTACTGATCGTGAAACCGATACAGGTAGAAAGAGAAATCTTCCGTTATGAACAAGGGGCGTTTAAACATATAGAGGACAGCATTGTAACAGAGTTTCCAGTCACGATCAAAATGAACGGACAGGAGTTTGTTACAATGGTTAGTACTCCAGAATATATAGAAGACATGGTAATCGGGTTCTTGGCATCTGAAGGAATCATTCGGAAGTATGAAGATATTGATGACATATGGGTACAGGAAAAAGAAGGATTTGTACATGTAACAACGACAAAAGTAAATCCGTATTATGAACAAATGCAAAATAAACGATATATTACTTCCTGTTGTGGTATGAGTAGACAAGGGTTTGTTTTTGCAAATGATGCACTAAGCGCTAAAAAAATGAATGGTATCCATGTAAAGGTTGATGTAGAGGACTGTTTTCGGTTAATGAAAGAAATGCAGCAATCTGCGGAGACATTTCGTCATACAGGCGGCGTTCATAATGCATCTTTGTGCGATGTGAATGGTATTATTTTAAGCCGAATGGATATCGGTAGGCATAATGCGTTAGATAAAATTTACGGTTATTGTTTAAAAAATAATATTTCTATAAAAGATAAAATTATTGTTTTTAGTGGTCGTATTTCTTCGGAAATATTATTGAAAGTTGCAAAGATCGGTTGTGAAATTATATTGTCAAAATCAGCTCCAACCGAGTTGGCTTTGCAGCTAGCAGAAGAATTAGGTATTACTACGATAGGGTTTATTCGGAATCAATCCTTAAATGTATATACGCATCCAGAGCGTGTTATAAATATAAAATAAGTAAAAGCGAGGCAATAAAGATGAAATCTGTCACATTAGACAAACTACAACGCCCTTTAAAGGATTTACGTATTTCTGTTACTGATCGCTGTAATTTTCGCTGTCGCTATTGTATGCCAGAAGAAATATTTGGTCCGGATTATTCGTTTTTGTCTAATGATAAAATTTTATCTTTTGATGAGATTGAAAGGATAACACGTATTTTTGTTTCTTTAGGTGTAAGAAAGTTACGAATTACGGGCGGAGAACCGTTACTTCGAAGAGGTCTTCCGCAGCTTATTGAGCGTCTTAATAAAATAGATGGTGTGGAGGATATCGGTTTAACAACCAATGGATCACTACTGAAAAAGTTTGCTCCTGATTTATATAAGGCGGGTTTATCACGTGTGACAGTTAGTTTAGATTCCTTAGAAGAAGATCGGTTTTTCTATTTGAATGGTAATAGAAGCAAAGTGCAAAGGGTCCTGGAAGGAATACAGGCTGCAGCTGAAGTTGGTATGAAAATTAAAATTAACATGGTCGTTCAAAAAGGGAAAAATGAACAAGATATTTTGCAGATGGCGCAATACTTTAAGGAAAATAAGCATATTCTTCGTTTTATTGAGTATATGGACGTTGGGAATTATAACGGTTGGGAATTAAGAGAGGTCGTCTCGAAACAAGAGATAGTAGATGCCATTCATCAAGTTATGCCATTAGAACGGATAGAAGCAAATTATGCAGGTGAAGTTGCGACTCGCTATCGTTATATTGGAAGTGATGAAGAGATAGGTATTATTTCATCAGTAACAGATTCCTTCTGTTCATCATGTACGAGAGCACGTATTTCTGCAGAAGGAAAATTATATACTTGTTTGTTCGCTTCTAAAGGAAATGACTTGAGAGAACTACTTCGATCTGGATACAGTGACGAGGAAATAACATATATCGTACGTGATATATGGAACAACCGAGAAGATCGTTATTCAGATGAACGCTTAAGTCATACAAGTAAAAAAAGATCGCCTAAAATTGAAATGTCACATATTGGTGGTTGATATATAAGAGTGACGCTTTGAGGAAGTATATACAAAATGGAAAGTATGCAACGTTTGTAGATTTTCTATTTTATAGTAACAGTGATGATTGATATCTCTGTAAAAGATGTGCAGAGAAATTAAGCAGCATTCAAAAACCTTTATTTTGAGGAGGTTTTTTGAAGCTGCTTTTTTATTTGGAGAAAATGGAGGAATTGGTAATGGCATTTCATAAACCGGAACAAATTGCTGAGCTTGTAATTGAGGCCGGTGTTCAAAAAGTAAGTCAGACGTTGCCAGCAATGCTTATTCTCGGTTTTTTAGGAGGAGCGTTTATTTCGCTCGGTTTTTTACTTAACATTCGCGTTTTAGGTAATTTACCTGAGCGCTGGGGTAGTTTAGTCAATATTTTAGGAGGAGCGGTTTTTCCTGTTGGATTAATGCTCGTCGTATTAGCAGGAGGAGAATTAATTACCGGAAATATGATGTCACTTTCTATGGCGCTTTATGCAAAGAAAATTACATTGGTAAGTGTACTAAATAATTGGGTTTGGATTACTTTCATGAATTTCGTGGGAGCTATTTTTGTTGCGTATTGTTTCGGTCATCTTGGCGGATTAACAGAGGGAGATTATTTAAATAAAACGGTAGCGATAGCGGAAGGGAAATTACATGAATCATTTGGGAGAACTTTAATATTAGCAATTGGTTGTAATTGGCTCGTTTGTCTTGCGCTTTGGCTCGCTTATGGAACGAGTGATTTTGTCGGGAAAATAATCGGAATCTGGATTCCAATTATGGCATTTGTAGTGATTGGATTTCAGCAAGTAGTAGCAAATATGTTTGTCATCTCGGCAGTTATTTTTGCAGGTCATCTGACGTGGATGGATCTTGCTAAAAATTTTGTTCCTGTTTTTATCGGAAATGTAATTGGAGGAGCTGGATTTGTTGGATTTGCTTACTTTGCTTGTTATCAAAAACAACATTCTAATATGAAATAGAGTTCTTGAGAGGAAGGGTATGTAATGGCTGAGCGGTATTCACGACAACAGTTGTTCAAACCGATTGGGAGTAGAGGGCAAGAAAAAATTCGAAATAAACATGTGTTAATTGTAGGAGCAGGCGCATTAGGAAGTGCAAGTGCCGAAAGTTTCGTACGTGCAGGTATTGGCAAGTTGACGATTATTGATCGTGACTACGTTGAATGGAGTAATTTACAAAGGCAACAATTGTACTCTGAACAAGATGTGAGAGAGAAAATACCGAAAGCAATCGCTGCTAAAAATCGGCTAGAACAAATTAATTCGGAAGTACAAATACATGCTTTCGTAATGGATGCAGTTGCAGAAAATATGGAAGACCTATTAAAAAATGTAGATGTAATAATTGATGCAACAGATAATTTCGATATTCGATTTGTAATAAATGATTTATCACAAAAACATAATATTCCTTGGGTATATGGTTCTTGCGTTGGATCGTACGGTATGAGTTATACGGTTATTCCGCAAGAGACACCATGTTTACATTGTGTGCTGAAGAACGTTCCTGTTACAGGTGTGACATGTGATACAGCTGGAATTATTAGCCCGACTGTTCAAGTTGTCGCAGCATATCAAGTGGCGGAAGCATTCAAAATTTTAGTAGGAGATTTCTCAGCAATTAGAAAAACATTTTTCATGTTTGATATATGGAGTAATCAAAACCATTTTATAAAACTAGGGAAAATAAAAACAGACGATTGCCCTTCGTGCGGTTCGAATCGAACTTATCCTTATTTATCATACGAAAACCAAACGAAGGTAGCTGCTTTATGCGGAAGAAATACAGTGCAAATTAGGCCAGTAGAAAATAGAAAGTACGATTTTGACGATATAGAAAAAGTATTAAACAAACTAGGGAAAGTAGAGCGGAATCTGTATTTACTATCTTGCCAACTAGATGATTACCGCGTCGTTATTTTTCGGGATGGTCGTGTTTTCATTCATGGTACAAATGATATTTCGAAAGCGAAACAATTATATTATCGCGTATTCGGTTAATAGAAAGGGTTGTCAATAATGGAAAGAAGAGTGCCAATTACGGTTGAAGAAGCTGTTCGTAAAGTAATGGGATTTGCTAATGAGGGATTAAAGGAACTACTACCTATTGAATTAGCTTACGGACGTATATTAGCGGAGGATTTAGTAGCTGACCATGATGTACCTTCATTCAATCGTTCACCGTATGATGGGTTTGCTATTAGAGCAGAAGATACGAATTTAGCGGGTTATGAAACGCCAATTGTATTTAAAGTAGTTGGTGAAATTGGCGCAGGATCGCTATTCGATGAGAAAGTAGGTCCGTTTCAAGCGGTTCGGATTATGACGGGAGCACAAATTCCGAATGGGTGTGATGCGGTTGTTATGTTAGAGCTGACTCGTCAATATGAGGAAGCTGGCAACAATTATATGGAAGTGAAGCGATCATTCAAAATGGGCGACAATATTTCTTTTCAAGGTGAAGATGCTCGTAAAGGAACGGTTCTTGCAAAAAAAGGATCATACATTCATCCAGGGATTTCAGCTCTTCTTGCTACGTTCGGATATAGTGAGGTACCAGTGGCGAGAAAGCCTGTAATTGGATTGTTAGCGACTGGTAGTGAATTACTGGATGTAAATGATTCATTACAGCCAGGGAAAATCCGAAATAGTAATACGTATATGATATTGTCTCAAATTCGAAGAGCAGGCGGAAGAGTAAAATATTTTGGGAAGTTTAGCGATGATTTTCATACATGTTTCACAGCTGTAAAAGAAGCGTTAAGCCAAGTGGATATGCTCATTACAACAGGCGGTGTATCAGTAGGGGATTACGATTATTTACCAGCTATTTACGAAAAGTTAGGTGCATCGGTTCTTTTCAATAAAGTTGCAATGCGGCCAGGAAGTGTTACGACTGTAGCGCAATTAAATGGCAAGTTATTATTTGGTTTATCAGGAAATCCATCTGCTTGTTACGTAGGATTTGAATTATTTGTAAGGCCGTGTATTCGGACGTATATGTTTAGTGAAAAAGCACATGTAAAAAGAGAAAAAGCGTTATTAGGAGAAGATTTTTTAAAACCAAATCCATTTACAAGATTTGTGCGAGCAAAACTGACATATAACGAAGGGCAATTAATTGCTTATCCGTCAGGGTTTGATAAATCTAGCTCGGTTTCTTCTCTAGCAGAGACAAATATATTTATTGTACTTCCAGGTGGTACGAGAGGTTATAAAAAAGATATGTTCGTAGATGTTCTCTTGCTGGAAGATAACGAAGGTAGTGAATGGCCTTGGGCATTTTATAAAGTGAGAGGTGTTTCTAATGGGACAAGCGCTATTTGAGATTGTAGATATACTGATTGTAGTTGAAGAAGTAACGAATAAAGTCGCAAGAAGAGAAGCAGGTGCAATTACAACTTTTATTGGTACGGTGAGAGAGTTAACAAAAGGAAAACGAACATTACATTTAGAGTATGAAGCATATAAACCGATGGCAGTAAAACAACTTACGAAAATTGGTGAAGAAATTAATGGAAAATGGCCGGACGCAAAAGTAGCAATTACGCACCGAGTAGGGCGGTTAGAAATCATGGACATTGCGGTCGTCATTGCAGTTTCATCACCGCATCGTAAAGTTGCTTATGAAGCAAATGAATACGCGATTGAACGTATAAAGAGAATCGTCCCCATTTGGAAAAAAGAATTTTGGGAAGATGGAACGATGTGGATTGGAGATCAACTTGAAAATACGGCATATCCAGAAGGAAAACCGAAGAAGGAAGAATGAGAAGATGATTACAATTTTATTGTTCGCAAATTTGCGTGAGGAAGTCGGATTGGATCGATTCGTAATTTTAGAAAAACAAGAAATGACAGTGCAGCAATTAAAAGAATGGCTCAAAGCAAGCTATTGTTTACAATCGCTTGATAGAGTGATGGTGGCTGTTAATGAAGAATTTGTAACGAATGAAGAGATGATAAAAGCTGGAGATGTAGTAGCATTCATTCCGCCTGTTAGCGGGGGATAATAAGATTTTTCGCCAAGAAGATGTTGTATATAAATTCGAATACGAGAAGGGATGAGTTTTATGATTACTCAAGAACAAATAATGAGCGCGTTAAAACATGTAGAGGATCCGGAGTTACACAAAAGTATTGTAGAATTAAATATGGTTAGAAATATACAAATGAATGGAACAGAGGTTAAACTTGAAGTAGTGTTAACGATTCAAGGTTGTCCATTAAAGGCAAAAATTCAACAAGACGTGGAAGAGTCTCTTCAGGCAATTGGTGCATCTAAAGTAGATTTGACATTTGGTTCTATGACACAAGAAGAACGAGCTGCGCTAACAGAGAAGTTAAAGAAAAATAGTAGAACAGAAACTGGTATGCCGAGCATGCTTCGCCTTGATTCAGGAGTACGATTTATTACTGTAACGAGCGGAAAAGGTGGAGTTGGAAAATCGACAGTGACAATTAATCTTGCGACTGCTTTAGCTCGTATGGGCAAAAAAGTGGGGATATTAGATGCAGATATATATGGTTTTAGCATTCCAGCTATGATGGAAACGAATCAAAAACCGACGATGATTGATCAAACAGCAATTCCAGTCGTTAGTCACGGTGTGAAAATCATGTCGATGGGATTTTTTACGGAAGGAAATAACCCAGTTATGTGGCGCGGGCCGATGTTAAATAAATGGATTCAAAATTTCCTTGCGAATACGCACTGGGGAGAATTAGATTATTTACTTCTTGATTTACCACCTGGTACAGGAGATGTTGCTATTGATGTTGCAGCAATGATTCCGCAGGCGCAAGAAATTATCGTTACAACACCACATAATGTAGCTTCATTCGTAGCATCTAGAGTAGGGGTAATGGCAAAACATACGAAACACGAGATTTTAGGTATTGTGGAGAATATGGCTTATTATGAAGAACAAGATGGATCAAAAAACTATCTCTTCGGAAAAGGTGGCGGCGAAATGCTTGCAGACCAATTGCAAACAGAAGTGATTGCGCAAATACCTTTTGCAAAACGAGAAGAAAATAACGGTTCATCTGTATATGATGAAGACTCTCTTGTAGGAGAAGTGTTTGCAGCATTAGCGGAGGATATTATTTATAAAGAATAGAGGAGGAATTTTTTATGGCTTGTAATATCGATCATTCTATGAAAGATGTAATGAATAAGCTGGAAAGTCAGAAGAGTTTTTTACCGGAAGGGATTTTTACAGGATTGAAGGGGTTTTTGCAACGTAATCATCCACAAGAAATATTAAACGATATCTTTCATCTTTTAAAAAAGTATGACTTAGTTAGTGAAGAAGAAAGAGAGACGAGAAATACTCAATTATTGTTGATTATAAAATAAATACGCTTTGGCTTTTGTTTTTTTGCAGAAGGGGTGAATGTAATGAATATGAAAAAGATGATTGAAACGATAGAAGCAACTAAAGTGACTAACGAAGAATTATCGATTTCTACTTTACATCAAAAGCTTGTGAAGTTGTATAGTCAAAAAGATAGTGCGGAGTATACGGAGATATTAAAATATATTTTATCATTATCCGTGCAGCTGAACCTACATTTCGTATTGAAATATTTTGGTGTGCGCCCGGTTGTTGCTGCAGATGAACGTATGCAATTTCAAGAGATATTTAAATGTTTAGCTAACAAAGATGATAATGGCGAATGGTTTCTAAATTTCGTTTCTTTATATGTAGGGCTAATCGTAGTTCTTCATTTTGATGAAAAAGAGATTGAGAGAAGTTTTTTCGATGATATGGTAGTGGGTGAAGGGAATGAAATATAAGATTCTGCTCATATCATCTTTCTATTTCATTGCTTTAACTGCGATTTTAGTTGGTTATGTAAATATGAAGGTAACTAGTTAATGAAAAGCGTTCTTCAGTTGTTTCCGTCGTTTTTTCATGTTACCATTAAGCGAATTTTTCATAGGGAGAGAAAGCGATGAAATGGATTTATTTTATTATTATTAACGTTATAGCTTTTAGCCTTATGGGTCTTGATAAACGAAAAGCGAAGAAGAAACAGTGGAGAACGCCAGAAAGTACGTTGTTTTTATCAGCGGCAGCTGGAGGCGCAGTTGGTGCTTGGATCGGTATGTATATGTTTCACCATAAAACACATAAAAAGAAATTTGTTTTCGGTATACCGTTACTTATCGTTATAACAGTATGTTTACTTTTTGCTGTATGAGAAATGTCGAAAGAATTGCAGATTGATTATTGGTAAAGTGAGCATGCGGGACCGTATAATGGAGAAAAATGAGAAGAGGAGAAAAAGGAAGATGGGGAGTCAATCAGCACAGCAAAAAAAAGGAATTATATATGCGGCTGGTGCTTATACGATGTGGGGAATCCTACCAATCTATTGGAAATGGGTTGAGGAAGTTCCAGCAGATGAAATATTAGCACACCGCATCGTTTGGGCGTTCGTTTTTATGTTACTTGTATTAGGTGTTACGAAGAGATTTCGTCAGTTTATTGGGGAGTTCGTGAATCTTTTTAAACGACCTAAATTATTAATGTCATTAACAATAGCTTCAGTCTTGATTAGCGGAAACTGGTTTGTCTACATATGGGCCGTTAATCATAATCATGTCATTGAAGCAAGTCTTGGATATTATATTAATCCGCTTATTAGTATTTTACTTGGTACAGTCGTTTTAAAGGAAAAGTTAAACTTTTGGCAATATGTTGCAGTTGGTTTAGCTGGAATAGGGGTTATCATTTTAACAGTCCGTTTCGGATCTATTCCGTGGGTTTCTTTATCACTTGCCTTTTCATTTGGATTATACGGATTAACAAAAAAATTGTTAAACTATGATGCGACAATTGGTCTTACGATGGAAACGATGTTAGTGACGCCGTTTGCGATTATCTATCTCGTTATGACAGGAGCGCATGGATTCGGTTCATTTGGATCTATTTCCATGTCATCGACGTTACTATTAATAGGAGCGGGCATTGTTACAGCTTTACCACTTTTTTATTTTGCAAAAGGAGCACAACTTATTCCGCTTTATATGGTAGGATTTTTACAATATATTGCACCAACGATTAGTTTAATTTTAGGTGTATTCGTATTTGGTGAACATTTCACATCTACTCATATGATGGCATTTTTCTGTATATGGGTTGCATTATTTGTGTTTTCAATAGCGAAAACAAAGTTTTTAGTGCAGAAACAACCGAAATTTATAAAAAATAAATCAGCAAAAGTATCATAATGCGTAGTATTTTCTACGCATTTTTCTTTATACTGATACTATATAGATTTCCATTATAGTCAGTAGGGAGCTGAGAACGTGGAAACAATTTTACATAATGATCCGCTTATGGCCGCTGTAATTTCATGGTTTCTAGCACAATTAACGAAAGTAGTCTTTAAATTATTCAAAACGGGTGAATTTGATTTTGCAAAGTTTTTCGCTTCAGGTGGGATGCCGAGTTCTCATGCTTCAACTGTTACAGCACTTGCGACAGGTGTTGGCGTTGTAGAAGGTGTGGAAAGTACCTTATTTGCTATTGCTGCTATCTTTGCAATAATTGTTATGTATGATGCTTCAGGAGTAAGACTTGCAGTTAGTAAACAAGCGAAAATATTGAATGAGTTCTTTCACGGTAGACAAACAGAATATAAGAAGTTAAATGAACTTGTCGGGCATACACCGTATGAAGTAGTAGTCGGTGCTTTAGTAGGGATTATTGTCGGAGTGGGATATTGCTTATGAGCAGAACATTTTATATGTTCTGTTTTTCTTTGTTTTCATACATATTTAGCTACCTTTTTGAATATCGTTATACGGATTTCGAAAGGGTGGGTGAGTAACTTGTTATTATATGAAAAAGTGCATGAAGAAATAGCGAGAAGAACAACTGCACTTCAAACGATGCAACGGCAAGATGGTACGTGGCAGTTTTGCTTTGAAGGAGCACCATTAACAGATTGCCATATGATTTTTTTATTAAAATTATTAGGTAGAGATAAAGAGATAGAACCGTTTGTAAAAAGATTAGCATCACTTCAAACAAATGAAGGAACATGGAAATTGTATGAAGATGAAGTGGGTGGTAATTTATCTGCTACAATTCAATCTTATGCTGCCTTACTAGCTTCAAAAAAATATACAAAAGAAGATGCGAATATGAGGCGAGCCGAAATGTTTATTAAGGAACGTGGAGGCGTGGCGCGTGCTCATTTTATGACGAAGTTTTTATTAGCAATTCATGGAGAATATGAATACCCTTCGCTCTTTCATTTGCCAACACCGATTATGTTTCTGCAAAATGATTCACCCCTCAGTATATTTGAATTGAGTAGCTCAGCACGTATCCATTTAATTCCGATGATGGTTTGTTTAAATAAAAGATTTCGAGTAGGAAAAAAGTTACTGCCAAATTTAAATCATATCGCAGGCGGGGGCGGGAAATGGTTTCGGGAGGAGCGGTCTCCGTTGTTTCAAACGTTATTAAGTGATGTAAAACAAATCATATCGTATCCACTTTCTTTACACCATAAAGGATATGAGGAAGTCGAACGTTTTATGAAAGAGCGTATCGATGAAAATGGAACGTTATATAGTTACGCAACTGCCTCATTTTATATGATTTATGCTTTACTCGCGTTAGGACATTCTCTTCAATCATCAATGATTCAAAAAGCTATAGCAGGGATAACATCTTATATATGGAAGATGGAAAGAGGGAATCATTTGCAAAATTCTCCTTCAACTGTATGGGATACGGCTTTACTCAGCTATACGTTACAAGAGGCCCACGCTTCGAAAGATAATAAGATGATTCAACATGCAGCAGCGTATGTATTAAAAAAACAGCATACCAAAAAAGCTGATTGGAGCGTACATGCTCCGGCGCTGACTCCAGGCGGTTGGGGTTTTTCGGATGTGAATACGACAATTCCAGATGTCGATGATACAACAGCTGTGCTAAGAGCGTTGGCAAGAAGTAGAGGGAACGAAAATGTAGATAATGCTTGGAAGAAAGGGGTCAATTGGGTTAAAGGATTACAAAATAATGATGGTGGCTGGGGAGCGTTTGAAAAAGGTGTGACGAGCAATTTATTAGCAAATTTACCAATCGAAAATGCAAGCGATATGATTACAGATCCTTCCACACCAGATATTACAGGAAGAGTGTTAGAGCTTTTCGGGACATACGCGCAAAATGAATTGCCTGAGAAACAAAAACAAAGTGCGATAAATTGGTTAATGAATGTGCAAGAGGAAAATGGATCATGGTATGGGAAATGGGGGATTTGTTATATATATGGTACGTGGGCTGTTATGACTGGTTTACGGTCACTCGGAATTCCATCTAGCAATCCATCAATGAAAAGAGCAGCTTTATGGCTGGAACATATACAGCATGAAGATGGTGGGTGGGGGGAATCGTGCCACAGTAGCGTGGAAAAAAGGTTCGTTACTTTACCATTTAGTACACCATCCCAAACAGCATGGGCGTTAGATGCTCTCATTTCTTACCATGATGAAGAAACACCAGCTATTCGAAAAGGTATTTCATATTTGCTTGCGAATCCTGATGATAATGAACACTATCCTACCGGAACAGGTTTACCAGGTGGGTTTTATATTCGTTATCATAGCTATGCATATATATATCCGCTACTTACTTTGGCACATTATATAAAAAAATATAGAAAATAAACCGAGAGGATATCTCTCGGTTTATTTTATTGGGTAGTAGGTCCCTGTTGAAAAGAATAAGGTTGTGCGTTCCTTATTTTTCTATTGACTGGCGTTTTTGACGTGCATCAGCGGCATTTGCACGTGTGTTTGCTTCTAAGTCATCGTGGTCAGCGAGTTCACGAGAGAACTCAACATCAATGCCATCAGCAGCTTTGTTTTGCTTGAAATTTTTTTTGTTCATTCGACACAATCTCCTTGTGTTTTATGCGACGTTGCAAAGTTAGTTTGACACAAATAGACTTTTTTATACAAAGAGGAATTGGGAAGCAAAGAGCCGAAATATACAGTATAAGTAATAGAAATGGGGGATAGGGATGGAGTTTTTAAATGGGAAAACGGCTGTAGTAACAGGAGCTGCACAGGGAATTGGAAAAGAGATTGCAAGGGTTTATGCAAAACTAGGGGCTAAAGTATTAATTAGCGATGTAAATGAAGAGAAGCTACAAAAAACGACACGTGAGTTATCAGATGAAGGATATGAAGTGAAGCAGTATCGTTGTGATGTGAGTAATCAAAATGATGCGAAGTCCTTAATTGAATACGCTGTCCAAACATTTGGTACACTGCACATTTTAGTAAATAATGCAGGAATTACGCGAGATGCTATGTTACATAAAATGGAGAAACCGGAATGGGAACAAGTACTGCAAGTAAATTTAACAGGTGTTTTTTATTGTATGCAGCCAGCACTTCTTTACATGAGACAACAAGGGTATGGACGCATTATTAATATATCTTCAATTAGTAAAGAAGGAAACATAGGTCAAGCGAATTATGCGGCTACGAAGGCAGGCGTTGTAGGTTTAACGAAAACGGCAGCGAAAGAAGTTGGAAGTTTCGGCATTACGTGTAACGCGATTTGCCCAGGATTTATGGATACAGATATGACAAAAACGATACCAGATAAAGTGAAAGAAAAGATGGTTGGCGCGATTCCGGTTGGTAGAATTGGAACGCCAGAAGATATTGCGAACGCAGCGGCCTTTTTAGCATCAGAGTACGCATCCTATATTACAGGAGAAGTATTAAATGTGAGCGGGGGATTGCAAGTTTAAATGAATACATAATGAAAAGAACCTGACCGGATAGGCCAGGTTTTTTTTTCGTTAATTTAAGTTGAGCCAAACACTCTTCACTTCTGTATAGTTATTTAATGCGTAAGATCCCATTTCACGACCAAGACCAGATTGTTTAAATCCTCCGAATGGAGATGCTGCATCAAAGACGTTATAACAGTTTACCCATACTGTACCAGCACGTACTTTACTTGCAACATAATGTGCTGTTTTAACATTTTCTGTCCACACACCAGCCGCTAAGCCGAATTGTGATTTATTTGCACGTTCAATTACTTCATCAATATCGTTAAAAGGTATTGCAGAAATAACTGGACCGAAAATTTCTTCTTTTGCGATGGTCATTTCGTCATTTACGTCAGCGAATACTGTAGGAGAAACGAAGTAGCCTTGATCGAATGGATTGCCTCCTCCGCAAAGTACTTCAGCGCCTTCTTCAATCCCTTTTTCAATGTAGCCCATTACACGTTTTTGTTGTTCTTCGGAAACGAGAGGACCGATTGTTGTTTCAGGGTTAAGACCGACACCTTGATTTAGTTTTTTAGAATAGAGGACGAGATCAGCCATGACATTATCATACATTTTCTTCGGAACAAATAAGCGTGATCCAGCAGAGCATACTTGTCCTTGGTTAAACATAACACCAGAAAGTGCACCAGGAATCGCGCGAGATAAATCAGCATCTGGCAAGATGATATTTGGTGATTTACCGCCTAACTCAAGTGTAACGCGTTTTAATGATTCAGATGCTTGTCGCATAATTTGTTTACCGACTGGAGTAGAACCAGTAAATGCAATTTTATCAACGAGTGGATGATTAACGAGAGCTTGTCCAGCTGATTCACCGAATCCAGGAACGATATTAATAACACCTTTCGGGAATCCAGCTTCTTCAATTAATTCAGCTAAGTATAGAGCGGATAGTGGAGTTTGCTCTGCAGGTTTTAAAACGATTGTACATCCTGTAGCAAGCGCTGCTCCCATTTTCCACATTGCCATAAGAAGTGGGAAGTTCCAAGGAATAATTTGACCGACGACACCAACAGCCTCATGGCGTGTATAGTTAAAGAAATTACCAGAAACAGGAATTGTTTGACCGACGATTTTCGTAGCCCAGCCAGCATAATAGCGCATATGTTCAATTGCAAGTGGTATGTCTGCTGCCATTGTTTCACGGATTGGCTTTCCGTTATCTAATGTTTCGAGCTGTGCAAGCTCTTCTTTATGTTCTTCCATTAAATCAGCTAACTTGTACATAAGACGGCTTCGCTCAGCAGTGCTCATGCGAGACCAAGGACCTTCGTCGAAAGCCATGCGAGCTGCAACGACAGCTTTATGAATATCTTCTCGACCAGCCTCAGAAACGACGGCAAGTGTTTCGCCGGTTGCTGGGTTAGGTGTTTTAAATGTTTTTCCGGAAGCGCTTTCAACGAAAGATCCATTCACATATAACTTTTTTGTACCTTGAAGAAACTTTTCTACCTTTTCATGAAGATTTACAGCTAGTTGACTCATTGTATAACCCCCTTGAAAATATAATGTAAACGCAGTACGAGACGGCGTTTATTCCGAAATCAAGGATGTGGGAACTAGATGGAAAGCCTCTAATTTTAATCATAATTAACAAATACTGAAAATTCAAATTTCATTTGTGTTACAATTGTAAAAAATATGTAATGTAAGAGGAACTTCTATATGATTATAAAAAATCCTGCTTGTTTTTGCTTTCTAGTAGGAAAAACTAGAAGAACAATGGTACAATAATACATCGTGAGAGGAGGGAGAAAATGAAGAATTATCATGATGATCCACGCTTTCGAATTGCCCATAGAGAAGCGTTAATTGGTCTTGGACTTGCTATTATCAATTTTATAATATGGTACGGATTTGCTTATGGGCTTGGTAGTAAAAATCCAAGTGAATATACATATGTATTCGGTTTTCCAGCATGGTTTTTTTATAGCTGTATCGTTGGATTTATCGTTATGGTTATTTTACTTAGTTTAGTTGTTCGTTTTGTATTTCAAGATATTTCACTCGATGAGGAAGAAAAAAGTGAGGAATAATAGATGAATTGGTATGTAATCATTCCAATGATAATTTCGTTTATCGTTGTATTTTTAATTGGTGTATATGCTTCAAGACGCGTACAAGCGACTGCTAATAATAAATTTTTACAAGAATATTTTCTTGGTGGGCGTGAACTTGGCGGTTTATTATTAGCGATGACAATGATTGCTACGTACGGTAGTGCTAGTAGCTTTATTGGTGGTCCAGGTATTGCGTACAATATGGGCCTCGGATGGGTATTATTATCTGCGATTCAAGTTGTAACAGGGTATATCGTTTTAACGGTTATCGGTAAAAAGTTTGCAATTATCGCTAGGAAGATGGAAGCCATTACTCTTATCGATTATTTAAAGGGAAGATACAATAATAAAGCAGTTGTTATACTTTCTGCGTTATGTATTATTATCTTCTTATTTTCAGCAACAGTAGCTCAATGGGTCGGCGGTGGCCGATTAATTGAATCACTAACGGGTCTATCTTATACAACAGCACTATTTTTATTTACTTTTTCTGTACTTGTGTACGTATTAATTGGTGGATTTCGTGCAGTTGCTTTATCAGATACGTTATTAGGAATCATTATGTTAGTTGGAACGACAATTATTTTAATTGCTACTGTCATTGCTGGTGGTGGAATTGAAAAGATTATGCAGGAGCTTATTCAAATCAATCCAAATTTAATTACACCATTCGGAGCGGATGGTAGTTTAACGAAATCATATGTGACATCATTTTGGATTTTAATTGGAATTGGTGTTGTTGGGTTACCGCAAATTAGCGTGCGTGCCATGTCTTATAAAAATTCAAAAGCTATGCACCAAGCGTTAATAATTGGAACGGTTGTTGTAGGTACAATTATGATTGGTATGCATTTAACAGGTGTATTTGCGCGAGTCGTACTTCCGGGGATAACGGTACCGGATAAAGTCATGCCGCTACTCGCGATGGAAGTGTTGCCACCTTGGCTAGCTGGAGTTTTCTTAGCTGCGCCAATGGCAGCAATTATGTCTACAGTAAACTCGTTATTGTTACTTGTAAGTTCATCAATTATTAAAGACATATACGTAAATTACATAAATAAAGATGCAGCAGACAGTACGATTAGAAAAGGAAGTTTGTGGATTACTGGTATCGTAGGGCTGCTCGTTTATGCAGCAGCAATTAAACCACCAGATTTTTTAATATGGTTAAATTTATTTTCTTTCGGTGGTTTAGAAGCAGCATTCATTTGGCCAATAGTATTAGGGTTATATTGGAGAAAAGGAAATGCAACAGGAGCGCTTGCCTCTATTTTAGTTGGGGTAGGCTCATATATGTGTATTCATCTTTTCTATCCAAATCCGTTCGGTATACATACAGTTGTCTTCCCAATTTGTTTTGCGTTTATAGCTTATATCATTGGAAGTATGAGTGCTGCGAAGAAAAACAGTATAGGTTAGTGAAAAAACGTAGTCCTTATAGGACTGCGTTTTTTCGTATGAATTTGTTCTTTTTATTCTGTATACCTATTGTTATTCATAAATTAATAACAATTGAGGGGATGGAGTTGAGGTCGATGAAAAAAGTATTATTTTTGGGAGACCCAGGAATTGATGACTCTTTAGCAATTATGTATGGATTGTTGCATCCTGATATTGATATTGTCGGCGTAGTAACGGGATATGGAAATGTAACGCAAGAAAAGGCGACGAGTAATGCAGCATATTTATTACAATTAGCAGGAAGGGAAGATATACCGGTTATTAATGGTGCGAAGATTCCTTTATCTGGAGATATTACAACATACTATCCGGAAATTCACGGGGCAGAAGGTTTAGGACCAATTCGTCCTCCGAAAAATCTTTCTCCGAATATAAAGCCTTTTTGTGAGTTTTTTGATATTCTTGAAAAATATAAAGGAGAATTAATCATTGTCGATGCTGGCAGGTCAACGACACTTGCGACAGCGTTTATTTTGCAAAAGCCGATGATGAAGTATGTGAAAGAATATTATATAATGGGTGGTTCTTTCTTAATGCCTGGAAATGTTACACCAGTTGCAGAGGCGAATTTTCATGGTGATCCGATTGCGTCACAATTAGTTATGCAAAACGCCAAGAATGTGACATTAGTGCCACTTAACGTTACATCTGAAGCAATTATTACGCCAGAAATGGTGAATTACATTACGAAACATTCTAAAACGAATTTTAATAAATTAATTGAACCGATTTTTACGTATTATTATAAAGCTTATAGAAAGCTAAATCCGAAAATAAAAGGAAGTCCAGTGCATGACGTTGTCACAATGATGGTTGCGGCAAATCCGTCTATTTTGGACTATGTATACCGCCGTGTCGATGTAGATACAGTAGGGATTGCAAAAGGAGAAAGTATTGCTGATTTTCGTCCTCAACCTGATGCAAAATCCTTAAAGAATTGGGTGCGAATTGGTTGGTCATTACATTATAAAAAATTTCTCGAAGACTTCGTGAAAATTATGACGTAGACATAATAGGAGAATACAAGTTAAAATAATGGAGATGATTACTAAAATAATCATCTCCATTATTTTGTTTGAAAGAGATAGATAGAGAAGAGTTATACAATAGGAGAGGAATTTTACTTGAAAAAAACTATAGTATGCGCAGTGATTGTGGGTATTTTCGTTTTGCTAATATCGGGTAATTTTTTAGTGAAAAAAGTGTGGAGTTCAAATAATGATGATGCACAGTATATCGCATCCTTTATTGAAGAACATAAAGATGAAAAAAATAGTGCGCTTCTCGTGAAGAGAAATGATAAAGTTGTTTATTCTGTAAATCCAAATGTTGTATTGCCAGTTGCTAGTACGATGAAGTTAATTGTGGCGCTTGAATATACGAAACAAGTTACGGAAGGGAAAATTGATCCGTCTAGTTTCGTTTCCATTAATGATATAAATCGTTATTATGTGCCGAATACAGATGGCGGTGCGCAAGATAGATGGCAAAGGTATTTGCAAAAGACAGACAAGATAACAGAAGGGGCAGTTTCTTTAGAAGAAGTGGCAAAAGGAATGGTTAAGTTTAGTTCGAATGCGAATGCTGAATATTTGATGGAAGTGTTAGGATTAGATAATATTAATCGTAATTTACAAAGTTTATCGCTTCCAGCACATCAGCCGCTATTTCCGATTGTTTCATCTTTATACATCCCTGGATATTTGCATAAAGAATTACATGTTCCGAAATATAAAATAGAGAAAAAGTTAAAAGAGATGTCTCAAGAGCAATATCGTGAATATGCGATGATTATACATGAACGCTTAAAGAAGAAGGGACCATTATTACAGAAGGAAATTCCTCTTTATTTAGAGGAACGTTACGATAAAATTTGGTCAGATCGATTACCAGCAGCTTCTGCAAACGATTATATGGTACTGCTTCAAAAGGCAAATCATAAAGGTGGCCTAACAGAAGCCGAAGAAAAAGTGTGGGCGAATATCGTTGAAACAGATATGAGTGCTAAAAAATATCGTAAAACATTTAGACATGCAGGGCAAAAAAATGGCTATACGCCATGGACAGTTACAAAAGCAGTTTATGCGATGGATAAACGCGGGAATTGTACAGAAATAGTGTTTTTAGCAAATAATTTAAATGAGGACGACAGTGCAGAAATACGGAAACATTTAGCGAACTTACATTTCCAAGTGCTGCAAAGTGATAAGTATGATGCGACTTTTATTAAGTAAACTCGGTGCAGAGAGCACCGAGTTTATTTTTATCCCGCTTTAATGGGCAGTAAGACCCTCACCTCAAAATTCAGCGAAAGCAAAGAAGTTAGGTGGGGGATCAACTGCCCCTAAAAGTCCGATTGGTTCAACTAATAATCAGTGGGGGATGAAGAAAACCCCCACTGATTAAAGTTTCACTTTATGTACAAGCACTTTTTCGCCATCTCTGGGTATGATGGGTAGTAATACTTAGGTGAGAGGGGAAAAGGTGATGAAACAAAGTAAAGAAGAGTTTATAAAGAGTGAAGGCGCTGATTTCCCTGGAAAAACATATGTAGATTGCGTATTACAACATGTATTTCATTTTCAGCGAAATTACTTATTGAAAGATATGTTTCAAGTGCATAAAGCACATATCACGATGCTGACTGAAGAAAATTTAATGAAAAAGGAAGAAGCTAAAGTTATACTACACGCATTAAAAAAGGTAGAGGGAATTCCAGAAGAGCAATTGCTTTATACAGAGCGGCATGAAGATCTCTTTTTTTTAGTGGAACATTTAATTTCTCAAGAAGCGAAAAGCGATTTTGTAAGTAATATGCATATTGGTAGAAGTAGAAATGATATGGGTGTAACGATGTATCGCATGAGTTTAAGACGATATGTATTACGATTAATGGAACATCATTTATTATTGCAAGAAAGTATATTACAACTTGCCGATGATCATAAGGAAACGATTATGCCAGCTTATACACATACACAACCAGCACAGCCCACAACATTTGGTCATTATACGTTAGCGATTTATGATACGATGCAAAGAGATTTAGAACGAATGAAACGAACGTACAAACTTTTAAATCAGTCTCCAATGGGAGCCGCCGCTCTTTCTACAACAAGTTTCCCAATTAAACGAGAGCGAGTTGCCAATTTACTTGGGTTTACAAATGTAATTGAGAACTCATATGATGCTGTTGCTGGAGCGGATTATTTATTAGAAGTTAGCTCGTTACTTATGGTAATTATGACGAATACGAGTAGATGGATTCATGACTTTTTACTATTAGCGACGAAAGAATATGGTGGTATTACTGTTGCAAAGCCATATGTACAAATAAGTAGCATTATGCCGCAAAAGCGAAATCCAGTTTCCATTGAACATGCCCGTGCGATTACGAGTAGCGCTTTAGGAGAAGCATTTACAGTATTTCAAATGATTCATAATACACCATTTGGTGATATTGTCGATACAGAAGATGATTTGCAGCCGTATTTATATAAAGGAATTGAAAAGACCATTCGTGTTTTTTGTATTATGAATGCAGTTATTCGAACAATGAAAGTAGAAGAAGAAACGTTGAAGAGTCGTTCTTATAAACATGCAATTACGATAACTGATTTCGCAGATGTTTTAACAAAAAACTATAGCATTCCATTTCGGCATGCGCATCATGCAGCGAGTGTTATTGCGAATATGTCATTGGAGCAGAAAAAGGAGCTACATGAATTACATTTCAAAGATATAAATATATACTTACAAGAAAAATTTAAAATAAAATTATTAGAAAAAGAGTGGGAAGAAATTGTATTACCAGAAGCTTTTATACAAAAAAGAAATGTATACGGTGGACCGAGTAAAAAAGAAATGGAGCGCATGATTAAAAATCGAAAAGAATCATTTCAAAAAGAAGAAGAGGTATTTGAAAAAGAAAAACAGAGAATTTTACAAGCTGAAACTGATTTGAATATGTTAACTTCGCATAGTATTGAATCGTAAAAGAGGGATTTAATGAATTAATCGCCAATACTTAATGAAACTATAAATAGAGAGAAGAGATTGTCGATGATTCAATTACATGTATATGAAGAGATTCTTACTTTTAAAGAAGAGGTTACACCATTTTTAGAAAAGAATGAGCAGGAAAATAATCTCATATTAGGTGTATTACAAATGGTCCAACAACCGATATTTATGGGAGTAGCAAAACAAAGAGAAGAAATTAAAGTTGTATTTCTTCAAACAGAAGAGAAGAAACAAATCATTGTTGCTACGTCTGAAATGATGGAAGAGGAAATTGTGGAACTTGCAAAAAGATTAGCAGAAGTATATCCAAATGTTCCTGGATTGATCGGTAATAAGAAAACTGTACAGAGATTAGCGGAAGAGATTGCCGTGTTAGAAAATAAGAAAACGAATGTTGTAATGGAACAAGGTGTGTATGCATTACAACAAGTTAAGAAGAAGTGGACCGAGGATGGGGCTTTTCGAGAAATAGGTAGTGATGAGCTACCATTAATAGAACAGTGGATTTATCAATTTTGCGAAGATGTAAGGCTTCCTACTACGAAAGAAGAAGCGAAACAAACCGCTCATACATTAATTACGAACCGTCGTCTATTTGGTTTAGATGTAGATGGGAAGCTTGTTTCTGTAGCTGCAAAAACGAGACCGACTACAAACAATATAACAGTTAATTTCGTATATACACCGAAAGAAGCGCGGAAAAAAGGGTACGCATCTAGTTGTGTCGCTGCACTTAGTCAACGTATGTTAGATGAAGGATATAAGACGACTACGTTATATACTGATCTAGCGAATCCTACGTCTAATAAAATTTATCAAGAAATTGGTTATGAACAAATTGCGGAGTCTGTACTTATATTTTTAGAGAAATAAAATGAAAAGGCACGCTATTAGAGCGTGCCTTTTTGTTATTCATCAATTCGAATGACTTCACCTTGCGGGAAATTCTCAGTTTCTAGTAAGCTACGAATTGCTTTCGCAACGTATTCAGGTGACAGTAGTTTTCCTTCTTCTTTTAGTGCGATGAAGCGGTCTAAATTTATGAAGTCTTCTTTATTTGTTTCGCGGATTTGTGCTTGCATACTTGTGTCAACAACACCAGGTGCAAAAGAGACGATTTTTACTGGATATTCTTTTTCTACTTCTTCGGTTGCTACGCACTGTGTAAACATATTTACACCAGCTTTCGTCGTGCAATAAGCACCCCATCCGAAATAAGGATTTTTCCCTGCACCAGATGAAATGTTTATAACACGTTTATCTACTTTCCAGTCTTTCGTATGTTTCATGAAAGTGGAGGTAAGAATCATCGGTGCAAGTAAATTAATTTGAACGTTCGTAATGAGCAGTTCACTTTCAGCTTTTTCTATTGGTTTCATCGGTGCGAGTGTACCAGCATTATTAATTAAATGAATAGATGATACAGTGTCTTTTTGAATAGATGAAATGATTTCGTTAAAGTTCGTTTCTAAATTATGTACATCTTGAAGATCTAAGGAGTGGAAAACACAATTGCTGTTATATTGCTGTGCAAGTTTCGTAAGTTCTTTATTTTCTCTTCTAGAAATAGAGATGATACTTGTGTTTTCTTCTAACAATTGCGCGGCAATTGCCTCACCTAAACCTTGTGAAGTTCCTGTTACGATAACATAGCGCATAGTGTAGTAAGCTCCTCTCGTATGTGCGGAATTTTGTTGGACAAAGTACATTGCATAGTTTGTCTACATTTTATAGTATAGAGCACTTTTTACTATAATTGAAATGAGATGATTGTGTGCCTTTTATAAATCGTTTTACAACAACAGTACCTGGTGCCGTCACGTTCACTGGGAATACGTTAGGGCTAAGCCCTACATCGCCTGCGCCAGGTAATATTTTTGGTACACTTGCTGTGTTTACGACAGTAAATACAGCGTTGCAAGTACCAGGATTCCCAGCAGGGACAACAGATGAATGGCAGTTGAATTCTTCAAGTGCAATTTTAAATCTTCCAGCGGGAAGTAGTGTGTTATATGCAGAATTAGTTTGGGCTGGTACTTTCCGGACTGATACGGAAGATGTTTTACCGTTTTTAAATGATAATATTACATTTACAACACCGGCTGGGACTTTTTCTGTTACGCCAGATCCTGCTACTGCGCAGCAAGGTTCAGTAGGGAATCAGTTTTATTATGCGCGCTCTGCCAATGTAACGAATCTTGTTAGTGCAGGCGGGGCAGGAACTTATACTACAGGTGCAGTGCCAGCTGCAAGAACTTCATTTGATCCAACTATTAGTCGTTCGGCTGGTTGGACACTTGAGGTTGTGTATCAAAATGCCAGTTTGCCACTTCGGAATTTATCAGTTTATGCAGGTCAAGAAATTATCGATGCTTCATCACCACCAGTGGATGCTATTATTTCAGGATTTGCTACCCCAGCGACAGGAGCTGTAACAGGGCGAGTGCTCGTAACTGCTCAAGAAGGTGATTCTAACATTGTTGGAGATCAACTTCGCTTTGGACCGAATGCAAATACTACAGTTGCATTATCCGGCCCGAGAAACCCCGCAAATAATTTTTTTCAGTCACAAGTTTGTAACGATATTGGAGAGTTAGATACAACTGGAACGTTTGGAGATTTGAATCAGCCTTTAGGGATAGCTTTAGCCGTCCGAAGACAAGGGTGGGATATTACAAATGTAAATGCCTCTGCATCATTAGTAAATAATCAAACGTCAGCAACGGTTCGATTCGTTACTAATGGAGATGGATATGCTGCAGCTGGTTTTGGGGTTCAAATTGATGCAACGGGGCCAATTATTAATCCTGTTAAATCGGTCAATAGAACAGTTGCAGGAGTTGGAGATATTCTTACCTACACAATTACAGTTCCTAATACAGGTACGGGAAGTGCAGAAAATGTTATATTACAAGATAGTATTCCGAACGGAACGACGTTTGTTACAGGTAGTGTAACGGTAGGTGGAGTAACACAGCCGAATGCGAACCCTGCTAATGGAATTAATTTAGGCACAATCCCAACTAACGCGCAAAGAGTTGTTACATTTCAAGTGCGAATAACATCGTTTCCGAACCCAAATCCTATTCCGAATCGCGCAATGGTGTCATATCAATTCCGTCCTTTCGTCGGTAGTCCACCAATTACAAGTATGTCTTCTTCAAATTCAGTACAAACGACAGTGAATCAAGCAACTATAAGTATGCAAAAATCTGTAGATTTACAGACAGCAACCCTTAATGATGTATTAACATACACAGTTAATGTGACGAATAATGGAAATGTCACTGCAAATAATGTTGTTTTTGTTGATAGTATCCCTGGTGGCACAACATTTGTTCCAAATAGTGTCACGGTAAATGGGGTAGCACGTCCAGGAGCAAATCCAGCAAGTAGTATTAATCTAGGAAGTATTAATGCTTCGCAAACGACTGTAGTGCGTTTTCAAGTTCGAGTAACATCTAATCCGCTTGTAAATCCAATTCCAAATCGTGCGAGTGTAACATTTAACTTTACTCCAGTACCTGGTCAACAACCAATTTCAGGACAGGCGACAAGTAACACTGTATTTACTACAATTAATGTAGCTGATATAAGAACGAGAAAAGCAGTGGATAGAGCTTTTGCGACAGTGAATGACGTTCTTACGTACACTATTACAATTGAGAATGCCGGAAATGTACTTGCGACAAATGTTATTTTTCAAGATCCAATTCCAATTGGAACAACTTTTATCGCAAATAGTGTGACTGTAGATGGGGTTTCACAACCAGGAGCAAATCCTTCGACTGGGTTTGCGGTAGCAAATATTTCTCCAGGTGGAAGTAGGACAGTGCGTTTTCAAGTCCGAGTGACATCTACGCCATCCGGAGGCACGATTGCGAATCGCGGAAATGTATCTGCTAATTTCGTCGTTATTCCGAATCAACCACCAGTGACGATTAATAGACAAACGAATACAGTTGTGACGCAAGTTAATACAGGCGGTTTAAATGTAATAAAAGAAGTGAATACGACACAAGCGGCAGTAGGGGACACTTTAACGTACACGATTGCCGTTCAAAATACAGGAAACGTTCCGTTAACAAATGTATTTTTCCAAGACCCTATTCCTTCCGCTGTTTCTTTCGTTGCAAATTCTGTAACCGTTAATGGAGTATCGCAAAGTGGATTGAATCCGAATACAGGATTCTCTCTTCCGAATATTCCTGCGGCTCAAACAGTTGTAGTCACATTTGACGTATTAATTGTACAGGATCCAGAAAATGAAGATATTTTAAATCAAGCAAATGTAACAGCGAGTTTTCAAGTGAATCCGAGTGAACCACCAGTAACAATCAATGTTCCGAGTAATGTTGTGAATACAACAGTACAATCAGGGAACTTTGAAGTTGTGAAATCAGTGAATACGAATGTTGCAACGGTAGGGGATGTTTTAGTATATACAATTGAAATCATAAATGCAGGTAGTGTAACAGCTACAAATGTGTTTTTTCAAGATTCAATTCCACAAGGGACATTATTTATTGAAAACAGTGTAGTTGTTAATGGGGTTTTACAAGAAGGGGCAGATCCAGAACTTGGATTCCCATTAAATAATTTGCCTACTGGTGCGAGTGTAATTGTTGGGTTTGAAGTATTAATTGATGAAATTCCTCAAGGAAATAATGTCGTAAATAATGCGAATGTAACTGGAGATTTTCTTGTAAATCCAACAGAGCCACCGATAACTGTAACAGTACCAAGTAATACTGTTATGACAGTGGTGAATTCTTCAGGGTTAAATGTAATAAAAAGTGTAAGCGCTGCTGAAGCAGGTGTAGGAGATACGTTAACGTATACAGTTCGTATACAAAATAGTGGAACAGTAGCAGCGACAAATGTATCATTCGTTGATCCAATTCCATCTGGAACAACGTTTGTAGTAAATAGTGTAACGATAAATGGAACGCCTCAGCCAGGTTTAAGCCCAATAATTGGATTTCCACTTGCTAACATTCCGGTAGGAGGGATGGTAACAGTTACTTTTCAAGTGACGATTACGAGTGTACCACCAAATAGAGTTCTTCCGAATAATGCGAATGTAACTGCTGATTTCCAAGTAAGTCCTCTCCAGCCACCAGTTACAATTGTAACGATTAGTAACATTGTTGTGACGCGAGTGAATGTAGGATCACTTAATGTAATGAAGAGTGTAAATACACCACAAGCAGGAGTAGGAGATACGTTAACGTATACGATTCTTATTCAAAATACAGGAACTGTTCCTGCAACGAATATTATTTTTCAAGATCCAATTCCGTCTGGTGCTGCGTTTGTAGCAAATAGTGTGACGATAAACGGAGTCGTTCAGCAAGGCGCGAATCCTATGGTAGGTTTCCCAGTACCAAATATTCCGGTCGGGCAAACATCTACGATTACGTTTCAAGTTACAGTGACGAGTGTTCCGAGCGGTGGAAATATAAGAAACCAATCGAACGTTACTGCAAGTTTTCTTATAAATCCAGCAAACCCTCCAATAACGACTGTTACGAATAGTAATTTCGTTGTGACGCAAGTAAACACTGCTCGATTAAATATACAAAAATCTTCATCTGTACAACAAGCTGCACTTGGAGAGACTTACACGTATTCTGTAGTCATTCGAAATAACGGCACAGTAACAGCAACGAATGTTTCCTTCATTGATCCAATTGCTCCAGAAACAACATTTGTAGCAAATAGCGTAACGATAAATGGAACGCCTCAACCTGGATTTGATCCAAATATAGGTTTTACGCTTCCTAATATCGCTGCTGGAACATCATTGACTGCAACGTTCCAAGTAACAGTAGTTGCGCCATCCACGCGCGGAGCCGTATTAAACACGGCATCTGCAACAGCCACTTTTTTATTAAATCCTTTACAGCCCCCTGTAACAACAACCAATTCAAGTAATACGACAGTAGTTACGATACCGTTACCTCCTCCTGGTGAAGTAACAGCGGTAAAAACAGTTGACGTTGCTTCAGGAGCTGTTGGAGATGTATTAACGTATACAGTGCTAATAACAAATGTAGGAATTATCCCTGTTACAGATGTACTCTTCCAAGATGTCATTCCAGAAGGGACGACGTTTGTTGAAAATAGTGTAACGATAGGCGGGGTGCAGCAACTTGGTTTAAATCCAGAAACAGGATTTCCGGTTATCCCGTTATTAAATGCAGGTGCAAATATTGCTGTGACGTTCCAAGTGACGATTACAGAAATTCCAGATAATGAAGTCATATTAAATGATGCAGACGTTACATTTACTTCACAACCAAATCCGCAGGAACCACCGATTACGGAAACGATATTAACGAATTTAGTCGTTACGACGATTAATATAGCTTCGATTTTCCCATTAAAATTAGTAGATAAAGAAATAGCCACTGTAGGAGAAATTTTAACGTATGATGTATTAATCTTTAATTTCGGTACAGTGGCAGCGACCAATGTTGAATTTATCGATACTACTTCCGCCGGTGTAGCATTTGTACCGGGAAGTGTGAGCATAAACGGGGTGCCGGCACCAGGATTAGATCCTTTCATTGGTTTTACAGTTCCAGATATACCTGTAGATAATTTTGCACGTGTCACATATCAAGAGATGGTAACGAGCATACCGGAAGGTGGAACCGTTGTTAACTTTGTAGACGTTACAGCTACATTTGCTGTAAGTGAAACAGAGCCGCCTATTACGGAAACAACGACAAGCAATACGACATTAACAAAAATCAATGAGCCTGGTTTGAATGTTTTAAAATCAGTGAGTCAGCTGGTCGTTGCAGTAGGTGATACAATCACATATACAACAGTAGTTCAAAATACAGGGACAGTGGTAGCGACGAATGTTCAGTATAGTGATGTATTACCTTCCTCTATAACATTCGTGCCGAACAGTGTAACAATAGGCGGTGTAACACAACCTGGATTGAATCCTAATAATGGATTCCCACTTCCAGATATAAACCCAGGAGCTAGTGTAGAAGTTACATTTCAAGTAACGGTAGTCAGTGTTCCATCAAACGGAACAATTGCCAATACGGCAAATGTTACAGGAAGTTTTATATTAGTACCAGGAGAACCACCAGTTGTAGTGAATCAGCCAAGTAACACGACGCTCACAACTGTAAATAGAGGACGATTTACTGTTATTAAACAAGTAAATAGAGCAGCTACTCTCGTTGGAGATGTATTAACGTATACGGTTCAAATAACGAATACAGGAACAGTAACAGCAAATGATGTTCAGTTTATTGATACAATTTCAGCAGGAGCGTCATTTGTATCGAGTAGTGTAACGGTAAATGGAGTTTCGCAACCAAACTTAAATCCGATTACTGGCTTTGGAGTAGGAGATATACTAGTTGGAGAAACAGTTATCGTGACGTTTCAAGCGACAGTTACAAACATCCCGTCATCAGGAACCATTACGAACGTTGCAAATATAACAGGAAGCTTTACTTTAGTACCAGGAGAGCCACCGGTTGTAGTAACAGAGCCGAGTAATACGACAATAACAAGAGTAAATAGAGGACGATTTAATGTTATAAAAACCGTAAATAAGCAAGCAACACGTTTAGGAGATACGTTAACTTATAGTGTGCAAGTTACGAATACAGGAACGGTAGCTGCAACAAATGTTCAGTTTATTGATGTTCCATCACCTAGTTTAGAATTCGTTCCAGGAAGTGTACAAATAAATGGGATTCCGCAAGTAGGTTTAGATCCTTTTGTAGGCTTTCCATTACCTGATCTTGCAGTAGGGGACAGTATATTAATTACATTTGAAGTAAATGTAATCGCAATTCCGCCTTCTAGTAGCATTATGAATACAGCGAGAGTAACTGGTGATTTCGAATTGATTCCAGGAGAACCACCGTTTACAATTACGAACTCAAGTAATACGACAGTCACACCAGTAAATCGAGGTAGTTTAGATATGCTGAAAGAAGTAGATAATTCGGTTGTTGGAGTGGGAGAAACGGTAACGTATACTGTTCGTATATTAAATACTGGTACGGCTGATGCGATGAATGTTCAATTTATAGACGTGTTATCTCAGGAAGCTGAGTTTGTTCCAAATAGTGTAACGATAAATGGAGTTCCGCAACCAGGGTTAAATCCACAGGCTGGATTTACGATACCAGACATCCCAGTCGGTGAGACGGCACTTGTAACATATGAAGCTACGATTACAAGTTTTCCAGATGGTGGTACAGTAGTGAACGTTGCTGGGGCGTTAGCAGAATATATTTTAGTACCAGGAGAACCGCCAGTTACAGTGATGGATACGAGCAATACAGTTATAGTGACGGTAAATACGGCAATCTTATTTGTTGCAAAAGGAGCGGATTTTGAAGTAGCGATGGTAGGAGATGTTGTCACTTACGGAATTGCTGTTATAAATGATAGTACAGTTCCTGTGACGAATATTGTTTTAACAGATATCATTGATCCGAATACGTTATTTATAAATGGCTCGGTAACGGTAAATGATGTACCTTTTCCATTTGCCAACCCGAATACAGGTATTCCGTTAGGTGATTTTCAGCCAAATGATGCAGCAATTATTAATTTCCAAGTTGTAATAACAGGAGGGCAAATAAATAACTTAGTTACAAATACAGCTACGGCGAGTGGGCTTGCAATTGTGAATCCAAATGAACCGCCTGTAGTAGTTGAAGGCGATAGCAATACAGTTGTTATCCCGTTTATTCCTCAAAATGTCTCAACGACAGTCGTAAAAACGGCGGATCATCAAACAGCGACAATTGGAGATGTTATTACGTTTACGACAGTTATTACAAATACGGGGGATACTGTCATACAAAATATTCGTTTTCAAGATATGTTAGATAGTAGTGTTCGATTTGTTCTTGGAAGTGTAAAGGTTGATAATACGCTAGTGCCAAATGTAAATCCAGTATCAGGATTTCTTACAGGAAGTTTAAATCCAGGTGAAGCAAGCACAGTCTCGTTCCAAGTAGTAGTTCAGAGCGCGCCAAGTGGTTCAGGAAATTATATAAATCAAGCGAGTATTCGCTTCGAACATCAAGTAGGTACAGTGTTACCACCTGTTACACAAATAATAGAAAGTAATATTGTGGTCATACCATTCGTCCCAACGATCGAACAAATTTGTGAAACAAACTTTAATTGCTTAGATAAAATTCCATTTCAATGTTCTCCGTGTAATCAGTTGCACCAACATAAAAAATAAAAACAAAAAGAGCATCTAGAAAGAATTGGATGCTCTTTTTGTTTTATCATATAGACTCATTTTCAGACGAGGTAAAAAACTCGTTAATTTTGTTGGAGAGTAGAAATGGAATAGCTCCTTTTATAACAGAAATATCCCAGTCCCACCATGCTAGACTCTCTAGTTTGTCAATCGTTTCTTGCGGGAAACGATATCGAACAAATTTTGCAGGATTACCAGCTACAATTGCATATGGAGGTACGTCTTTTGTAACAACACTCTTTGCCCCAATAATGGCTCCGTTACCAATTGTAACACCAGATAAAATGCAGGATTGATAACCAATCCATACATCGTTGCCGACTATGATGTCACCTTTTGAAGAAGGATGACCAGTAATATGTGCTCCTTCATTAAAAAATGCATTAAATGGGTATGTCGTTATCCAGTCTGCGCGATGTTCACCGCCAAGTATAAAAACGACTTCTTCTCCTAATGAACAAAACTTACCTATTTTTAATTTTGTTTCATCATTCCAAGAAAAAATGGTTGGACCTACTTTACTATAAGTATAATCACCAATATCATATTTATTATATTCAGGTTTTTGATTTAAAAATAACATAACAAATTTAGCATCCTCTCTAAAGCAAGTAATGGATATGGAACATTATATGCAACTTGGAATAAGTCGAACTGTGTTGTATGAATTGGTAATGCACAAAAATAGTAGTAGGCGCAATGAATAAAAAAGGAGTGGAATGAATGATATACGAAATGGGGCTATATAATAAACTTTTTCAATCAATTCAATTAGGGAAAAAAGTATATGAAGTACGTTTATACGATGAAAAACGTCAACTTATAAAACAAGGCGATAATATTGTATTTACGAACCTTACGACAGCGGCAACGATGACTGTAAAAGTAACGGAAATAAAACGATACGCAAGCTTTAAAACAATGTACGAACAAATTGATAAAAAATTATTGGATTGTGAAAATGATGGTTTAGAGGAAATGCTAGAAAGTACATACAAAATATATACGAAAGAACAAGAACAAAAGTGGGGAACAGTTGCGATTCGTATTGAGGTAATAAAATGATAAGAAATCGCGGCGGGGCTATCATTGTGCAGGAAGGGAAAATTGCTCTTATAAAACGTATTCGAGAAGGGGAAACATATTATGTTTTTCCAGGCGGAGGAATTGAAGAAGGAGAAACAGCTGAAGAAGCAACGAAGCGAGAAATTTATGAAGAATTAGGGGTACATATAAAAGTGGAGCATAAAGGTACGGAGTATTATTTTAATGCTCATATTACAGATGGGGTTTTCGGAAGTGGTAAAGCTGAAGAGTTCAAACAGAAAGATAGAGGGAGTTATATTCCGTTGTGGTTGCCGATACACGAGTTGGAAAAAGTGAATATAAAACCGTATGAAGTGGTCGGAAGTATGTTCAATCATTATAAAAAGTAAGGTCTGACAACATACAAAAAAAACCATTGACATAGTCTTCTGATTTAAGTATTGTATTCGAGTATGTTTATAATCAGGAGGTTTATATGAGCAATCAATCTACTACACATCATGTGAAAATGACAACAGCAGATCCATCTGGAATTGGTCTATTTGGATTAGCGATGGTAACACTTGTAGCATCATCTCAAAAGTTAGGCTTAACAGATGGCGTTTCACTTGTATTACCGTGGGCAATCTTTTTAGGAGGATTTGCACAAATCTTTGCGTGCATTCACGATGCAAAGCATAACAATACGTTCGGTACAACAGCATTCGGTGCATACGGCCTATTTTGGTTAGGTGTTGGAATGACTTGGTTAATTCAACTTGGAGTATTTGGCGAAAAATTAGCACAAGCTGCAGATTCAAAACAGCTGGGTGTAGCCTTTATTGGATATTTGATTTTCACAATCTTTATGACAATTGGTGCAATGGAAACACATAAAGTATTATTTATGATTTTCGTCCTTATTGATTTCTTATTTATTGGTCTTTCATTAAGTACTTTAGGTGTTATGCCGCATGCAATGCATAATTTAGCAGCGTATTCTGAACTATGTATTTCATTATTATCTTTCTATGGTTCAGCAGCAGCAGTGTTAAATACACACTTCGGTAAAGTTGTATTACCAGTTGGAAAGCCGTTTGGTATTTTTAAAAAGTAATAAAAAAGCACAGGTGATTGTATAGTCATCTGTGCTTTTTTATATGGAATAAATAAAAACGAAAAAATATAATTGAAATTGATTCTCATTATTAATATAATGAGAATGAGAATCATTTATTGTAAGAGGGGGATGCCGAAGTGGCAAAAATTTTAATAGCTTATGCAAGTATGTCAGGAAATACAGAGAGTATTGCTGATTTAATAAAAGTTAGTTTAGATGCTTTTGATCATGAAGTAGTATTGCAAGAAATGGAAGGCATGGATGCTGAAGAATTATTAGCCTATGATGGAATCATTTTAGGATCTTATACGTGGGGCGATGGTGAATTACCGTTTGAGGCGGAAGATTTCCATGAGGACTTAGAAAATATAGATTTAACAGGGAAGAAAGTAGCGGTATTCGGATCAGGTGATACGGCGTATGAACTATTTTGTGAAGCGGTAAGGATATTTGAAGAAAGACTTGTAGAACGCGGTGCAGAGCTTGTACAAGAAGGGTTGAAAATCGAACTAGCTCCAGAAGATGAAGAGGATGTTGAAAAATGCAGTAATTTTGCAATTGCATTTGCTGAGAAGTTCTAAGAATGGGAGTGTCAACGTGGAGACAATGTTAAGTGCGACCGCTATTACAAAGTTAAGAGATGGAAAACTTATGTTAGCTACTACATATAATGGCTTATTTATTGAACGAGACGGAGAATGGAAACAAATATTAAAAGGTTTTCAAAAACGAATTAGGGATTTACATAGCGAAGATAATGTAGTGTATGGTGTAGGTGACGAAGGGATTTTTATTCGTAGTATGAATGGTGGAGAGAACTGGACGGTTCAGCGTTTTCCAACAAAAGCAACGAGTTGGAATGTGTGTAGTAATGTACAAGGAACAGTCATTGCTCATGGAGATAAAACGTTGTATCGTTCTAATGATTTTGGTTCGACATGGGAAACCATTCATCCATTTCTTGAGTATGGTGGCGGGGCACCATCTATTCGATCGTTATTTTTATATAAACATTACTTATTTATCGGTACGAAAATACATGCTAAATATGGTGGTGTTTGGCTCTTTAATTTGGAGACACGTAAATTAAAGAGGATTAAAATCGTGATGAATCAGATGATCTCAGCGTTGACTGTACACAATTCTTATATAGTAGCAGCGAGTGGATCGTGCAAGGGGATTAGCGGGAATATTTCTTTTTGTAAAATAGATGAAAGTATTAAGAGTGAAAAAACATATTGGCACACATGTCAAAGTGAGCAGAAAGCAAGTAGCTATTTAGCCTTGAGTGTAGATCAACATGTGCTATATACAACGTCAACGCAAAATAAGGCGGGGATTAGTACGGTTTGTCGTGTACTTTTAGAAGAAGGACTTGTTACAGTATGTGACTCAGTTAAAGGGCATGGCTGGCGCATCGTTAACCAAAAAGAGGGTTATGTTGTAGCTGGATCAGGTGAATCAAAAGCGATGCAGTGGAAGAAAAAAATTATATAGCAAAAAAAACTTTGCTTTTATTATTTTGATATGATATAGTTACTTTAAACCATTTTACTTTTAATAATATAGAGATTTAAATGAGCTGTAACTTCCGAGGAGGATAGCAATGTTAAATCTCCTCTGGGGTTGCAGTTTTTTAATGTTTGAAGTATTATTGTAAAGTGGTTGAAAATGAATATGTACATATAGGTACATTGTAGGAGGATTTTTTAAATGCAAAACGGTAAAGTAAAATGGTTTAACGCAGAAAAAGGTTTCGGTTTCATCGAAGTTGAAGGCGGAGAAGACGTATTCGTTCATTTCTCAGCTATCCAAGGCGACGGCTTCAAATCTTTAGAAGAAGGTCAAGAAGTTACTTTCGAAGTAGAACAAGGTAACCGTGGACCTCAAGCTACAAACGTTAACAAGAAGTAATTACGGAAAAAAGAAGGGCTTGCCCTTCTTTTTTTTGCATTTTTATTGAATAACCTCCTATGTACATATAATAATGAGATTAAATTTTCGTTTATTAGACGAAGTATTTCATGCATAAAGTGTATGAATGAATAAATAAATACTGAAAATAGAGTATGTGTGTGAAAAGGAATTTAGAAAGAGGTAAATAAATTGGAAAACACTACACATTTTATTGTGTTCGATATAGAGAGAAATTTCAGGCCGTATAAATCAGAAGATCCGTCAGAGATAGTTGATATCGGAGCTGTAAAAATAGAAGCAAGTACAATGAAGGTAATTGGAGAATTTTCGGAGTTAGTAAAGCCGAGTGCACGACTCACTCGTCATACGACAAAATTAACGGGAATTACAAAGAAAGATTTAATTGGTGTGGAGAAATTCCCGCAAATTATAGAGAAATTTATTCAATTTATCGGAGAAGACTCTGTATTTGTTTCATGGGGAAGAGAAGATTATCGTTTTCTATCTCATGATTGTATGTTACACGGTGTAGAATGCCCATGTATGGAAAAAGAGAGAAAATTTGATTTGCAGAAGTTTGTTTTCCAAGCGTATGAAGAGTTATTTGAGCATACACCAAGTTTACAATTTGCAGTAGAACAGCTCGGTTTAACGTGGGAAGGGAAGCAGCACCGAGCTTTAGCGGATGCTGAGAATACAGCGAATATACTTCTTAAAGTATATAGCGAGAGAGACATTCATAAACGGTACAAAAGACATGGTGAGCTTGAACTTGTAGAGAACGGAAAACTAACAGAAAAAGCGAAAAAAAAGATGCGAAAATGGGTATTTAAAGAAATGAGAAAAAATACAGAGCGTCCTTTCGTTTGGAGTGCATTTGAAAATAGTGACACGTGGGAAAGTATAACGGAAAGATATTATATAAGTGAAGCTACAATAGCACTTCTGAAAAAGCATTTTCCTACGGCGGTGAGAAAAGCGGAAAGGCAGATTAGGTATTTGGCTGAGATGGAGGAGAATGTAGAGGTTAAATGACATTCTCCTCTATTTCTAGCTACATAAATTTAACGTCATTGTACTGATGGATGAATAAAGTATTCATATTAAATAGGAATTGATTTGTTGTGATTGGGCCATTATAATTGCTTTGAAAATTAAGGTGTGGTAAGAATTTTTAAATACATTCATGAAATTAGAGCGCATAGAAATGAAAAAGGGTAGAGTTAAATGGAAGCAATCTTTAACATTGTAACAGTTTTAGTTTTTGGGATAATATTTACCACGCTATTAGCAGTAATTACACTTCCTTTCATAGCAAAGAAGAAAAATTGGAAAACGCTTAATATATCTTTAAATCGTGGTGTATTAAAGATTAAAATCGAAGAATAAGATAAGAGTTTTATACAAGGGAGGTGTGATAGTGATAGACTTGGATATCAAAGACGTCACCGTAAAGATGGAATTAAACGGGGTCTTTTGGAATGAGGATGGGATCGCTGAAATGACGGTGACTACAAAAGAAGAGCATTCTCTTCTTCTTCGTCTAGTAGTTGACTTAGAAAGTAAAACTATTAGGGCGAAGAGTGCCGAAATAGTGAATGGATTCTGCCCTCTGTGCAAACAGAAAAGGGACGAATGTAGTGAACTTAATGACTTACAAAACAAAATGGATATTTTAGAAGAAGCTTACGATTGGGTGAGAGAGCATCCAGAATATCGTTTTCAATTATCTTTTTACGAGTACAATAAATTTGAGGTAGTGAAGTGAAATTTTCATTTTACCAATATACATAGTGACTACTCTAATGGAAATACACTTGTACAACAAGGAAGGAATCTACTGGATTCTGCAACAATTGTTATCTTGGATTAAAAATAAGCATATTTTGTTTTAAAGCAGAAAAACCGATTCTTAGAAGAATCGGTTTTTTTATATAACTGTCAACTATGTCCCAAATAAAAGAGCGTTTGTTAACAGCGCTCAGTAAAAATAGTTATATGGAAGGATTTATCCCGCATTAACGGGCAGTAAGACCCCCCACCTTAAAATTCAGCTGAAGCAACGAAGTTAGGTGGGGGATCAACTGCCCGTAAAAGCCCGATTGGTTCAACTAATAATCAGTGGGGATGAACAAAACCCCCACTGATTAAAGTTTCACTTTATTCAATCCCGTTCGGATCATAAGAATACTGCTGCTTATTCTCAATCCGCTCAATCACATCTTGCAATTCATCTGGCTTCAGAAACTCAATCGGAGAGAAGCCTTTCTCAAACGTAAGTGTATCAGCCTCAATCATTAATACGTATCGATCATTTACCTTTGCGATATGTATTTGATCCCCGAAATCAGCAAGCAGGGCCTTCACAGAGATATGATCTGCTTTTAGCTTTAATTCCACTTCAGGAGCATGCTCGACGATTTGAGCGGTAGCTTCCATTACTTCTTCGGTTGAAAATTGTTCCATAATTTCGCGTTTCGGACTGGCAGCCCATACTTCCATTGCTTGGTCGAATTGTTCGCGTTCTTCCGTACCTTCTTCAAATACATCTTCAATTTGGTCGTATACCATGTCCATTACTTGTGTTTTCATAATTTCAGGCATAGAGCGTTCGTACTCGACGAATTTTAAGAAGTCTTCAAAGTAGCGGGCGTGTGATGCTTGGTGAATTTTTAGCTCACCCACTTCGACCATACCTTCTTCAGGCATGTACGGATATTGGATAGATTTCATGTTTTTTGTTGTGATGGCCATTTCAACGTTACGAATCAGTGTGGATTCATCTGAAATAGAAGCGACTTTCGGTTCGAAGTCACATTTCATAACGAAAACGAATGGATCATCAAAGTATTTGCGTAGTTTTGCTTGCGCAATTAAAAATACACCACCGCGTACAGCGCTTGTGTCCAGATATGTATAAACGAGAGGTTCACTCATATCTTTGAAGTTTTCCTTTGTTTCCGCAAAGCGAATGCGATTAAAGAGGTTGTAATGAGGGTTTGAATCAAGTTCGTGCCCTTCTTCTACAATGAAGCGACCAATCTTTGTCGGAGCTTGTTCTGTTTTCGCATGACGTTCTACTTTTCGCTTTGAAATTTTTAATAATTCACCATTCAAAAATTCTTTTAAGGAGCTATCTTCATACTCTTCAGCGTCTAACGTTTGAAAATGTTTGTAGCGTTTATCAACAGCTTCACCTTTTCCTTCTACTTGTACAACATAAAAGGAAAGATAATTTATTTCAAAATCCATATTTATCACCTTGTTTCATTTCATTAACTCTTATCAGTATAGAGATGGAAAAAACTTTCGTCAATTTATATAAGGAAGGGGGAGCCCCTTCCTTTATATATTTTTTCCTTTCGAAATTAAAATCCGTCTTCTAATGCTGAAAATGGAATGTTTAGTCTGTTTTCTATTGTACGTAAACGTTGGTTTAATCGGTTTAATCTACGTGTATGACGCTCAACCGTGTTTTCTAATTGACGTACTCTTTGTTCAAGCTCATTTACTCGTCTTTCTAGTTGACGGTTTCCAGTACCAGGAAAAGAGATTGGAAGTTGGAATTGTCGATTTTGATCATATGGATTAACTTGTTCTGCTGGATCTATATATTGTTGGTATTGTGCTTGTAAATCATATTGAGGTTGATAACCATTTTGGTTATATGGATCGTAGGGGTACATAAAAACATCCTCCATTTCTTTAAAATAGGTTAATTCACCATAATGTATGTGTAAAAGCGGAGTGTGGCACGGCAAATACCTATTTATGTTCACAGGATGTTCCTTTATAAATAAGAATATGGAGTTTTACATTTGTATTTCTTTCGTTTTATGGTATATACTGGATAAAAAGGTGAGGTTACATAAAGGTTACAATTCTATCGAACTCCAACTTTTATATAAATATGTATAGACATTTAGAAAAGAAAAGAGTAATTTATATAGAGTGAAAAATAACTTGTAACATTTTATAAATATATTGTAAAATGATTGTAACAAAACATACATGAAAATGAAATAATACATAAAAGTAATATTGGGAAAAAGGGGAGAGTATATTGTTCCGTAAAGTAAAGGGTATATTAGTTGGGGTGTTATGTGTAGCTATAGTGAGTGGTTGTGGTGCAAAAGTAAGTGATGTTGCATTAGTAAGTGACATTGGTGGCCACACGGTAGAGGCTAAAGCAGAGGTACAGGATTCTATTAGTTTAGTAGATGGTCGTACTGGTACGGAAGTGAAAAAGCTAGATTTATCGAGTCTAGGTTATTTTGAAGACGAAGCAAAATTTAAAAAATCGGTAACGAAGGTTGCTAGCGAGGTTGGAAAAAGCGTTGACAAAAAGATGGTCCCTTCACGTGTAGCACCTGATGGAAGTTGGCAAGAAGGAAAACCTTCTTATGAATTAATGGAAAAAGAATTAGTAGATAAATTATTAAACGTTGGCATGTGGGATTCTTCATATCAATTACCGATTATTGAGAAAAAGCCTATCGCAACATTAAGTGATGCGCAAGGAAGTGGTACGGTAATTGGTAGATATGAAACGAATTTAGGTGGCTCAGCAGGTGGCCGTATTGAGAATATTCGTTTGTCAGCAGCGAGCATAAATGGGGTTGTATTAGCAAAAGGAGATAGTTTCTCTTTCAATGCATTAATTGGTGATACAACGCCAGATAAAGGATATCAACTAGGAAAAGAAATTGTAGATGGTAAATTAGTAGATGGATACGGCGGTGGTGTTTGTCAAACATCATCAACATTATACAATGCAGCAGATCAAGCTGGTTTGAAAATGGTAGAGAGAACGACACATTCTAAAACGGTAGGTTATGTTCCACAAGGAAGAGATGCTACAATTGCATATCCATACTTAGACTTAGTATTTGAAAACACGAATGATGCACCTGTGAAACTTTATATGGGCATTCAGGGCGGAAAGTTAGTTGCTGAAGTACATAAAATGAAATAAGAGTTATAAAGCCATATCTTCTGAAAGTTAGAAGATATGGCTTTTTTATTATGAAAATAAAAAGTGTATAAATTCTGACTTTTCTTATTTACATAGGATGATTTTAGTTGTATCCTTCATAGTAACGGTTATATGAAATAGGAAAATATCGGGATAAGGAGATGGAGTAATTCATGGTACAAATTCATCCGAAAACACGTATTGGTCATGTTGAGTTTAAAGTACAAGATTTAGAGCGCCAAATTGCTTTTTATGAGAATGTAGTAGGCCTAGAAGTAATTCAGCGTGAGGAGAATAAAGCATATTTATCAGGAAAAGGTGGAAAGAACACGTTACTTGTTCTTGAAAAATTAGAGGACGGGGTACTGCAAGAACCGCGTACGACTGGTATATATCATGTAGCCTTTTTAGTTCCGACTCGTGAGGCTTTTGCTTCGGCATTATTTGGTGTGATTCGTAATAAGAATGTAATTGATAGTCCGGCTGAGCAAGAAGGACGTTATACATATTCAAATGAAATTTTACCGATCTCAAGGTTTAATAGTGCAAGTGATCATACGTATAGCGAAGCGTTTTATTTACAAGATTTAGAGGGGAATGGTATAGAAATTTATGCAGACCGTCCGCGCGAACAATGGGGAGAAGGACCAGGAGGCAGTACGCCGCTTGATTTAAAAGAACTGGCAACACTCGTTGATTATGAGGTTGATGGGTTGCCTGCTAATACTGTCGTTGGGCACGTACATTTACGAATAGCAGATGTAGAGAAGTCACACGAGTTTTATGTAGAGACAGTAGGATTTGAAGTACAACAGCGTGAAGATGACTGCTTATTCATTTCTGCAGGAGGATATCATCATCATATCGGTGCAAATACGTGGAACGGAGTAAATAATCCACACCCACTCGCACATGCAACTGGACTTAAAGTGTATACAATTGTATTACCACATAAAGAAGCGTTAGATGAAGTGAAAGAAAGATTAATAGAAAAACAACATAAAGTAAACGAAAGTACAAACGGATTTACAGTAGTAGATCCTAGTGGTATTACAGTGCAGTTTGAAATAGAGAAAGCATAAAAGAAGTCGGAAGGTGTATAATCACTTTCCGACTTCTTTTTGATACGTAATCCAAGTAGCACAAGGATTGAAAGGAAAAGATTTTAATATCTCCATTGCGTATATACTCGTTGAATCGAATTCACCTTGAATGAAAGAATAACCGTGTTTACTTGTATACATAGCTTGTTTGAAAACGAGAAGTTTCAGTAAGGATAAATTTTCTGTAGTGTGAGTCCCACACCATCCTAGTTCTACCGTATTATCCTTTTCTGATGTATGGAGGAAAGAGTACGCAATAATTTTATTCTCTTCATCTATCATTACAAAGCTCCCATCTAGTAACACATCATCAGTTAAGATCTGTTCTTTCCAAGTTTCGAGCGGGTATGAGGCAACGGGATTTGCTAAGTGAGTATCCTCATAATTCGTTTTTACTAAGTGAGCTAGCTTTTCAAAGGAGCTATTATTGGATAGGATGATTGATAAGCTTTGTACATCATAATTTGAATGAAGCTTTGTATCGATAGCTATGATTTTGCGTACTTCTAATATCGGCATATATGTTCTTCGGATTTCCATAAAATTATGTTCTTCATAATAGGCTTTTAAATGAGCCGATGTTCCCCATATAGAGGTTTGTAATGGTAGTTTGAAGTTTTCTCGTTTTTGAATCTCGTTTAATAAAAATTGTTCAATGTGTACCTCTGAATAGAACGGATTTGTATACATTCGAAAGTATGTGCAGTATGGATGGAAGTTACTGTTCCACGTGAAAAAGACGCCTACTACATCTTTTTTATAGTAGGCAATATACGCACATTTTTTTTATTATCTCGTAATAAGTTAAATAGATAAGAGTCTTCATTGTATAAATCAATAAATTGTTTTACTTTTAGCTCATTACTTCTACTATATTTCTCTATAACAAGATTATTTTCATTGGATGACTTCTTCATAGCTCAATCCAAAATCTTCTTACTACATTTCCATCTTCCTCAATGAAATCATCATCACGAAGCCCGCCGTTATGTAAAATTGTTTTTTCTGAAGCTGTATTCACTTCGTCGCAAACGACAAGTGCTTTCGTAATGTTTAATTCCTTCGTTTTTTCTAGCGATAATTTTAATAACTTCGTAGCATAACCTTTTCTTCTTTCAGAAGGGCGAATGCCATAACCGATATGACCTCCAGCGTTAAATAAATGCGCGGTTAAACTATGACGTATATTAACAGCTCCTACAATTTTATTTTCATCTGTAACGAGCCAATACGTAGAGTCTGGTACCCAAGATTCAGGGAGGTTTATTCCGTTATGAGCATCGTGAAGTTCTTGAATCATTGCCGTGAAATTAGAGGGATCTTTTGAGATAACCCACGGAATCATTGTTTCACCGCTATCTTTCCATTCGTTATAAAAATCTAAGTATTCTTCTTGTAAATCGATAGTAGGTGTAAGTAAAGAGACGTTCATTGTTAGTAAGCTCCTTTATTTATTTAGTATGTATAAAAAAATACGGTGTAAAATGTAAGCGTTTTCTAAACTTTCTCAACCTCATTTCATGTAATCCACCTTTGTTTTTTAAGAAAATTAGTGGAGTTTTAAAATTAGAAGTTATTTATTTTATGTTAATATTTAAAATATTAACATAAAACGGTTGGGGTATTAAGTGTATTTTAGCAAAATTCCTTCATATCGATAAAAGGATGTGTGTGATAATTTTTGTTTTATCTATCTATAATGAATGAAAGGGGGAAGGGCTCGTGAGTGTAAATTTTGATTTGATTATACGAATCGGTGTTGCGGGTTTGTTAGGAGCAATAATCGGTATTGAAAGGGAAATTCGATCAAAAGAAGCGGGATTAAAAACACATTTCCTAGTAGCGGTAGGAAGTGCATTAATAATGGTCGTTTCGAAATATGCTTTTTCAGATATTATGAATGAGGAACATATGGCTCTTGATCCGAGCCGTATTGCAGCACAAGTTGTAAGTGGAGTAGGGTTTTTAGGTGCAGGTACAATTATTATTCAAAAACAGGCAGTGAAAGGATTAACGACAGCGGCTGGTTTATGGGCTACAGCAGGAATTGGATTAGCAATTGGGGCTGGCATGTATGTAGTAGGCATTGGAGCGACGATTCTAGTTTTAATTGGTTTAGAGATTGTGAGTCGTATTTTTAAGGTGCAATTTTTATTTCCGCAAAATATAACAGTGCAAATGTGTATAAATAAACATGAGGTGGTACAACAAATAGTAGAAACGCTACAAGTGAAAGGTATTCCAATACTGTCATATGAAGTGGAAGCTTTGCAGCGAGGTACAGAAATAGTTTATAAGGTAGGGATGCAACTGAAAAATATATCGTCAGAAGAAAAGAATGAATTTATTCAGCATATGCAAACATTACCGGAAGTTACGTTTATAAAGTTAAAATCATAGCGTTGAAAACGAGGATAGATATAGCAGGAATTTCGCTATTATCTATCTTTTTTGATATAAAATTCACATAAAGTCAAGTGTTAATTTTGCGCGGTATGGATACATATGTGAACGTTCCCTTATTTTTTCTCAATACAGAATAAAAAGTAAGAATAGTAAAATAATGGTGCGGGACACTAAAAAATGTAAGGTAGGGGAGAGCATGAAAGGCTATTCAAAAAAAGTGTTAGTAGGGGTAAGTTTTGCTAGTTTAATGTTAGGGAGTTTTCAAGGGAGTACATTGGCAGAAAGTAAAAAGGGAGAGCAAGTTTCTTATCGGAATGTGCTCAAAATGGAGCCAGTTGGTGTACAACTGCCAATGCAAGAATTAGCTCATTCATCAAAAGTGCTTGAAAATAAGTCTTTTGAGAAAAGGCTACAATTTGCTGATTTGTCGCAAAGGCCACCTGAAGTAAAAAAAGAAAGTAAGCAATTAGCTGCAGCGAAAACTTATACAATTGCTGAATTAAATCAATTAAACAATCAGCAATTAGTAGATCTACTCGTAACAATTGATTGGGAGCAAATTACGGGTCTATTTCAATTTAATAAGGATAGCCTTGCATTCTATCAAAATGATAGTAGGATGCAGGCAATTATTGATAAATTGAAGCAGCAAGGACAAGCTTATACGAAGGATGATTCTAAAGGGATTGAGACTTTAGTAGAGGTATTACGCTCAGGGTTTTATTTAGGATTTTATCATACAGAATTAAGTAAACTAAATGAGCGGAGCTATCATGATAAATGCTTACCTGCATTACAAACGATTGCGAATAACCCGAATTTCAAGCTCGGTACGTTAGAACAAAATAGAGTAGTATCATCATACGGAAAATTAATAGGGAATGCTTCGAGTGATGTGGAAACGATAACATCAGCTGCAAAGATTTTTAAACAATATAACGATAATTTTTCTACATTGGTAGACAATCTTTCAGCTGGAAATGCGATTTACGATATTATGCAAGGTGTTGATTACGACATTCAATCGTATTTGTACGATACGAGAAAAGCACCGAAAGATACAGTATGGTACCAAAAAATTGATAGCTATATTAATGAATTAAGTCGTTTTGCTTTAATTGGAACGGTGACAGAGAAGAATGGTTGGTTAATTAATAATGGTATTTATTATACAGGTAGACTTGGTACGTTCCATAGTACAGGAACGAAAGGATTGCAAGTTGTAACGGACGCAATGAAAATGTATCCGTATTTAGGAGAGCAATATTTCGTAGCGGCTGAGCAAATTGCGACGAACTATGGCGGGAAAGATGCAAATGGAAATGTTGTGAATTTAGATCAAATACGAGAAGACGGGAAGAAAAAGTATTTGCCGAAAACGTATCCGTTTGATGATGGGGCAATTGTTTTAAAGGCTGGAGATAAAGTGACAGAAGAAAAAGTAAAACGTCTATATTGGGCGGCAAAAGAAGTAAAGGCACAATTTCATCGTACAGTTGAAAGTGATCAACCTTTAGAAAAAGGAAATCCTGATGATGTATTAACGATGGTTATTTATAATAGTCCAGCTGAATATCAATTTAATCGTCAATTGTACGGATATGAAACGAATAACGGTGGCCTTTATATAGAAGGAACAGGTACGTTCTTTACTTATGAACGTACGCCAGAAGAAAGTATTTATAGTTTAGAAGAATTGTTCCGACATGAGTTTACTCATTACTTACAAGGTAGATATGAAGTACCAGGGCTTTGGGGACAAGGTAAGATGTATGAGAATGAGAGATTATCTTGGTTTGAAGAAGGGAATGCGGAGTTTTTTGCGGGGGCAACGAGAACGGATAATGTTGTACCGAGAAAGAGCATTATAGGAGGAATATCTTCAAATCCAGCAGAACGTTATACGGCAGAGCGAACGTTAAATGCAAAGTATGGAACGTGGGATTTCTATAATTATTCATTCGCTTTACAATCGTATATGTACAATAAGAAATATGATATGTTTGACAAAGTTCATGATCTTATTAGAAAAAATGATGTAACAGCATATGATGCATACCGCTCTGCATTAAGTAAAGATGCGAATTTAAATAAAGAGTATCAAGACTATATGCAAATGTTAGTCGATAACCGAGAGAAATATAATGTTCCATTAGTATCAGATGATTATTTAGCAACTCACGCACCAAAACCAGTTTCAGATATTGCGGCAGAAATTACAGCAGAAGCAAAATTAAGTAATGTATCAGTTAAGAAAAATAAATCACAGTTCTTTAATACATTTACACTGCAAGGAACGTATACAGGTACTACTGCAAAAGGGGAATATGAAGACTGGAAAACAATTACACAAAACGTAAATGATACGTTAAAACGTTTAAGTGCAAAAGAATGGACAGGCTATAAAACAGTAACAGCTTACTTTGTAAATTATCGTGTGAATGCATCAGGACAATTTGAATATGATGTTGTATTCCATGGTATGAATACAGAAGAAGGTGCTGTGAATAAAGCACCAGTTGCGGTTATAAATGGTCCATATAACGGAAATTTAAATGAAACAATTTCGTTTAAAAGCGATGGATCAAAAGATGAAGATGGAAAAATTGTTGCTTATAAATGGGAGTTTGGTGATGGTACTGTAAGCAATGAACAAAATCCAACTCACGTGTATACAAAAGAAGGAACGTACACGGCAAAATTGACAGTAACAGACGACAAAGGATTAACGAATACTGTTACAACGAATGTAACGGTTCAAAAGAAAGAAGATAACAGTGTAGAAAAAGAGCCAAATAATTCATTCCAAACAGCAATTAAACTGCAATTAAATCAAGTTTTACGTGCTAGTTTAGGAAATGGTGATACGAGTGATTACTTTGAAATAAATGTGGAAACTGCGAAAAACCTACAAATTAATGTAACGAAGGAAAATAATATCGGAGTAAACTGGGTTCTTTATTCAGAAGCGGATTTAAATAATTATGTTACGTATGCCCAGCAAGAAGGGAATAAGTTAGTAGGAAGTTACTACACATATCCAGGAAAATATTATTTACATGTGTATCAGTATGGCGGGGGAACAGGGAATTATACGGTAGAAGTGAAATAGCAAAAGAGAAATTGTCTTTCAATGAATGGAAATTAATTTAAGTCTATATCAAGTAATACAGGTTACAATATCAGTTATGAAGATAAAAATTGGTATCTTTATGAATAGTAAAAAGTTAATATTTTAAATAAAAGAATAACTGTAGGTAATGTATCTAATGATATTAAGAAATCAAGTATCAAGAGACCTTATCTTGAAGTTAAGTAGACCTAATCAGGAAATGAGATACAATCGATGAATTATGATTTCATAGAAATGTGAGCAAAGTAATAAAATTTAAGTATGTTTGATTTAATTAAAGGACTAGAGTTTATCCGTAAAAATAGATAAACTCTAGTCCTTATTACTTTTAATTCATTCAAGAAATCAAGATGATTAATAAGTCAAGTAGCGGCAATTTTGAAATTTATTTAATAAGTTAAGTAGAAAAATTTTATCATTTAAATAATTCCGTCATATTAGCAGGGGATACTAATGGAAAATCGTGTACCTTGACCTAATTTACTCTCTATCTCTATATCACCGTTTAATTCTTTAATAATACTATAAGCAATCATAGTACCAAGCCCAGTTCCTTTTTCTGTTGTTGAATAGAATGGCAAAGCAATTCGTTTTATTTGTTGAGAGGACATTCCAATCCCTGAATCAATAATATCGATTATAATATTACCTTTTATTTTCTGTATATTTATTTGTAATACTCCACCATTTATCATGGCCTCAATTCCGTTTTGTATGATGTTGTTTAGACAGAGTCTGAATTTTTCGGGGTCTCCATTTATATAAAAGGAATCTGTACTATTTTGTTTTATTTCAACTTTGTATGATAGAGCGAGTGATGAAATAGTGTCTTTCACTTGATTTAAAATATGATTAATATCTATTTTCTCTTTTAGGATGTTCTGTGGTTTTGTTAAAGATAAATAGTTATTAATAGTAGATTGTATTTGTTGCATTTCAATTAACATGATTTCTAAGTACTGATCCTGAGGTAGCTTAGAGGCATGTTTTTCATTTAACAATTGAGTGAATCCATGTACTGTGGTTAGTGGATTGTGGATTTCGTGCGCAATGGACGCCGCTAGTTCGCTAGCTATATAAAATTTTTCAGCCCGTTGTAGCTTTTCTTTCATTTTATATTTCTCAATCATTCCCTCTATTAAATACACTGATAATAATACTGTGAAAATATTAATGATTATATAATTTAATAAAAATTCTATGAGAGTAGAGTCTATTTTACTACCTGTATGTATTTGAGTTACAATACCGCAGATAGAAAGTGAAGTTGTACATACTAAAATAAGAAGCAAGCTCAATAATATCTTTTTTTCTTTAACATATAGAGGTAATAAGTAATGGAAGAGCATTGTTATAACAGAAATAATAGTAAAAATAATAAATGATGGAAGAACGCCATTTCCGCCTAAGTAAAATCGATAAGAAAGATATAAAATTCCTATAAAAATAATGTTTTTTGTATTTCCGTATAGAAAAACTAATATGATAGGAATAAAACGTAAATCATAAATAAATCCAGCATGTAAATGAAAAGGAAACGTCATGCAAAAAATAATAGCAATGGCGGAAAGGATAGAAATCAATATATTATTACATGTTATTTTTTCTTTAAATTCTAACCAAAATACGTGGTAGCTAAGGATACAAATTATTATTATAAAGGTATTTAATAAAAGAGTAGAAATTCCCATAGTTTTGCATCTCCGATAGTTTGTATATTGGATTATGTATGAGTTAAACTTAGATGTTTAGTTATCAGTAGACTTTCTATCTAAAAAAGGAAGAGCGCTTGAAAAAGTACTATTATATTATACGTATTAGAATTGATAAGGAAGTTAGAAGAAATAATAGATAAAAAAATCTAATTGGATATTTATATCTATAAAACTAGAACTCGATTTTTGTATAGATGAAAGTTGGATTGAGTTACTGATAAAATAATGATTTTTTAAGTGTGAATATTCTGTGAAGATAATATATGTGGTGACTTCTGTTTTGTAGCCTTCGTTATATTAACATGGAATATATCAAATTACAAAGCGAAAATTTCAAAATTTTTTATTAGTATATTTTATTTGAAATGGAAACACTATTTATTGGGGTGTCTTGGTACTTAATTGTATGAATTCTTGTGAGAAAAAGACTTTGAAATTTACATGTTCTTTTTTATGAAGCATAATACTGTAGCCTTATCTATGTCAGTTTCTTAATTACCATTAAGGTATAAAGTTAAAATATATAGGTTTAAATATATGAATTATTACATAAAAACGTACTTGAAAAAGAATGTATGATGGTAATAGATTACAAACATCAAGGGGGAACTTAAAATGAAGTTAAATAAACTAGTGCTTAGTTGTGGAGTAATTTCAGCATTAACACTTGGTGTGTTAGGAAATAATACTTATGCTGAAGAAGTAAACAAAATGAATGATACAATTCATATAGTTGAACATATTCCCACAAACATATTATTAACTCAAACAATGGATTATAGTGGAGAGGCTATAACTTCTTTTGTATATAGTGGGAGTGAAAATTTAAGCTTCTTTATGAAAAATAATGGTCAAAATACAATGGGATATAGTGTAAAAGGTCCAAATATGGAGCTAATTGTTGGTGGTTATATAAAACCTGGAGAACAACAAATTAATGTTACAAATGTACGGAATGCTTTATCTCCATTACCAATTGGAACGTATAGTATTTACGTTTCAATTGGTAATGGTTCTAAGGGACAATTCCAAGTTGCAGTAAGATCTATGAATTAAATTTAAAACGCCTTGTTTATAAGTTAATTTAGTCTTTACTTACTGGAAAAAAACTATATTGAAATGAGAATTACACATAAAAGTAAAAACGAGCACCTTATGTAATTACGAGAGGGTGCTCGTTTTTTGCTATAAAACAGAAGAGAATTGTTTTCAACTATTTATAAATACATGTTGATATTTTTATTGCTAATTTACTAGTTTGTGTAAAAAAGAGGATGTCGGTTGTGAGAAATCTTAAAGTAAAGGTAACTTAACATTCAGTTAAGTTACATGGAAAACTAGAAAAACCACTTATATAAGTGGTTTTTCTAGTTTTAGGATATACATTTAAAATTAGGCTAAGTTAAAGTAAGAAGCATTTTATTTGTTTAGATTATTTTGGTTCTGGATAATGATTGTAGTACGAAATTCTAATAAATTCTTGGTATACATTTGTTAATTTAGCATCTCTAAGAGCGTCATTGAATTTTTGCATACGAACACTACCTTGAGCGTAGCCTCCGCCAGGAACATAAGGGTTTCTAGCTTCAAAATCATCCATAAAGGCTTTTAATGTTTTATAGTCCTGAGATTGATAAAAAGCAGACGCTTCTTCAGGAGTGACATCAAAGTAAGAAGATGATGTTGAGTTATAAGAAGCTGCTTGAGCAATAGGTGTTTCTAACATAGTTGTTGCTCCACCAAACATAGTAAGCGCTATAGAAGATACAATGATTTTTTTAAACATAATAAAACCTCCATGTGGAATATTTGGATTAATAGTAATCCTGTAATCATTATAGTTACAATGAAAATGATTATCAAATGCAATATTGCATAATTCATTATTTGAACGAGAAGTCTCCTTTATCTCTACATGGAGAAGTTTAGTAGGAGATTAATAGATTAAAAGAGGTTTACATAGCATTGAGGTTAAACAGAAAATGAAATAAAAAGGATATTTTAATTGAGGAAAGTTAAAAGGATCTGTTATTAAAGACAGTGATTTTTAAAAAAGGTATGACAGTTACCAGCTAGAGATACCATTATAGGGGAGCTAGCTACGTTTATTGGTGTTGAGAAATACATAATATATGCTGTCTGTATAAGATAAAATGAAGAAACATTTCTTTTGGATTTTACAATATGTGTAAGGGGAATCAAGATTTTGATTTGTACTTAAACAAGGGAGAAAAGTATTACTTTTTAAGTAACAAAGAATATTAAGTCTCATTCAAAGTCATATAATAGACTATAAAATAATCCTTTTAAAACAAAATATAGTTTGGTTAAAAATTAGAGGGCATCAATTCATTGGAACAGTAAAAACTGTTTATAGGATTGATGTCTTTTTTTTGTTTAAGAACGAGAATATATTTTCTCAACAGGACAAATGGTAAATATCTATAAGTACTACTTATAAGGATAATTGGAAAATAGAAATTAATAATAAAGGGGAATGCGAAATGACAACATTAATATCTAATAGAGATCTAGCTAAAATCCGAGAGGAAGATGTAGATGTATTAAAGGTAATGGCACATCCCGTTAGATTAAAAATTGTAAATGAATTAATGCACCATAAACTGTGTAATGTTACACAGTTGACAGAAATATTAAAACTCCCACAATCCACTGTTTCACAGCATCTATCAAAATTAAGGGGAACCGTGCTCCGTGCAGAAAGACGAGGATTAGAGATGCATTATTATATTGATAATGCTAAGGCTCGCCAGATTGTAGGAATTCTAGGTTTGTAGCTTTATAATTCGTAAAAATTTTCCTAATAGAATCAGTGGCGTACAAAGTAAAAAGAGCACTTTCAAAAGTGCTCTTTTTAAGGTGTGCATTAAGACTTGAAAGAGGCATCAATGATAATTTAGAAAGAGTGTGCTTTGAATCAATCTTTGCTTAAAATAAAAGATAATTATTTATATTGTTTAATAATTACTTAATATATTATTAAGTTGGTTACCTTACAAAACTGTAAGGTTATTTCAATTGACACTCGTACATATAAGTAACTATACTAGTTACACGATGTTAGTGAATATATTTAATAGTTTCAATCTATAAGTGTATGTCTGAAGATTCTTTTCGGAATAATAGTTCGATTAAAAATTATTCATTTGTAATATAGTGTTAGTGCCAACTTAATCTATTCTTTATTCTAAGGAGTATTATGTAAAGATTAACTATAAATGATATATTTACTAACTTGTAATAAATTTTTAGAGGTGCTAAATTTTGAAGAACAAATTAATTGCTACAGGAATTCTTGCTGGAAGTTTACTATCTTATTCTTCTAGTATTTTTGCAGATACTCACAAATTCCCAGATGTTCCTGCATGGCATGGGCTGACAAATCCGTTAATTATTTAGTTGATAAAGAAGTATTGAGTGGTTATCCAGATGGAACTTTTGGCTCAAGTGATACACTAGATAGAGCTTCTGCAGCAACCATTATGACAAAGGCTCTTGGTATACACATTGATTTAAATGCAAAACCATCTTTTAAAGATTCACAAAACCACTGGGGAACCCCTTATATCGCCGCAGCTGAAAAGGCAGGAATAATTAAAGGTGAAGGAAATGGAATATTTAATCCTTCTGGAAAAGTTACTCGTGCTGCTATGGCTACTATGCTAGTAAATGCATATAAACTACAAAATAAAAACACTAGCAATGGACAAAGTAAATTTGAAGATTTAAAGGGACATTGGGGTGAAAAGTTCGCAAATACTTTAATTGATTTAAAAATTTCAGTTGGTACAGATAATGGTTGGCAACCAAATAGGTTCATAACACGCGCTGAAGCTGCACAACTAACCGCAAAAACAGATATGCTTCAATATAGTCAAAGTAATCCTTTAGAAAATAAAACAATAATTATTGATCCCGGACATGGTGGCGTAGATCCTGGAAAAGACACAAAGGGATTACCTGAAAGTAAGATTGTACTTGACACTTCTTTACGTCTACAACAATTGCTTGAAAAACATACACCATTTACAGTTTTACTAACTCGTGAATCTAATACTAGACCTGGATATGATCAAAAAAGCTCTTTACAGGAACGTGTTAAATTTGCTAAACAAAATCAGGGGGATATCTTTATAAGTGTTCATGCAAATGCTTATAATGGTAATGCAAAAGGGACAGAAACATACTATTATAAATCTTCTAAATCTGAAAAAACAAATCCTCATGTGGAAGAAAGTCGTGTTTTAGCTGAAAAAATTCAAACTCGATTAGTAGATGCTCTTCAAACACGTGATAGAGGAATTAAACATGGAGATCTTCATGTTATAAGAGAAAATGACATGCCAGCTGTGTTAACGGAACTTGCTTTTATAGATAATGGTATTGATTACAGTAAGTTATCTACAGAAAACGGAAGGCAGATTGCAGCAGAAGCCATTTATGAGGGGATTTTAGATTATTATGAATGGAAAGGGAATAATGTATCTGAATATAGGTTGCAATAAGTAAATGAAAATATAGTAATTCTCGAAATAAAGAATTCTATAATTTTTTTGCACTTTTTTAAACAATAATTTTAAATACATATTTAAAATTATTGTTTAAATCGTTATTCTGTGTTTTAATGATATTAATAATAGTTATCAGTAAAAAAGAGATGAAAATTAGAAAAACAAGTGTTGATAGTTATTGTCATAAAGATTAATAAATTTCTTCATTGTAATGTTATGATTCTATCTCTAGTATTGACAACTAAAAATAATACGTTTATATCTTTTAAATGTTTAAGAAGGAGTGGCTGTCTATATGAAAAAAACAAAGGGAATAGCTAAAAGTGTTGCGGTAGCGTCCGTTATTATGTCTGGATCACTTGGTTTACAAGCAACATCTGCATTTGCAGATTCTAAAGGAACTGTAGAAAATCTTCAAAATGGTGGAAAAGTCTATAATAGTTTTAAAACTACTTATGACATGAAGCAGAATATTAAAAATTCAATAAAGGTTTCTTTTATTGAGGATCCTTACGCAGATAAAAAGATTGCAATTGTTACCACTGATGGTAGTAATATAGATGCTAAATATACAATTAATGGCGGATACTATAACGCAGGTTTAAAATGGCCATCGGCATATCATACGGAAGCAGAAATAACAAGTGTTGATAGCGCTCAATTCCATAAAGCTGCCCCAGTTAATACAATGACTTCAGCAAAGGTTACTTCTGAGGTTGGGTATACACTTGGTGGAAGTGTTAAAGTTGGGGTAAATGATAAAGGGCCAAATGCCGATGCAAGTATTACAGGTAGCTTTGCTTGGAAAGAAAGTGTATCTTACGATCAAGTAGACTATAAAACGGTATTAGAGACTCACACAGATAAAAAATTAAATTGGAAAGTAGGATTCCAATCATTTAATTTCCCAGAGTGGGGAATTTATAATCGTGATTCATTTAATACTTTCCACGGTAATCAACTATTTATGAAATCACGTAGTTATAATGAAGGAACGAATAATTTTGTTTCAAAAGACACAGTACCAGCTTTAACAGGATATGGTTTTTCTCCTAATGTAGTAGCGGTTATTACTGCTGATAAAACAGAATCTACATCAGATTTAAAAATAACAAATCGTAGAATTTCAGATCAGTACAATATTGAATGGGTAAGTTCAAAATGGTGGGGAACAAATAATAAGGATACATATAATGAGTTCTTTACAAACAACTATAAATTAGACTGGAAAAACCATCAAGTTACTCTTGATAACCAAAAAGCCCTTGAAGAACAAATGAGTAGTATCAAAAATGTGAATAACCAACTTAACAATGGAAAAGGGAAATTATCTTTTTCAATGAATGGAAACCAACTCAAAGCGACCTCTAGCAATGCTGGCTATGGTATCAGTTACGAAGATAAAAATTGGGGTATCTTTGTAAATGGTGAAAAGGTCTATACTTTTAATGAAAAAACAACTGTAGGAAATATCTCAAATGACATTAACAAATTAAACATCAAAGGACCTTATATTGAGATTAAACAAATCTAATCAGTAAATGAGGTACAATTGATGGATAATTATTTCATCAAGATATGAGTATAAAGGTTTACTTCAAATCTGTATAATGTAATGAAAGGACCAGAGTTTATCTGTAAAAATAGATAAACTCTGGTCCTTATTATTCTTTGTTCATTCTTATACTCAATTAGAAAAGAGCGTGAAGTATTTGAAAGTTGTTCATGCTATACAGCGGGATATTGTTTTAAGTATGGTGTTTATTTTTATTTCATTTTTAAATGAATTCTTTGTATGATGACATAGGGTAGGAGAGATTTAGGGGATGTTTCATTTTGAGGCGTACGCTGTGTGGCGAATAGTTTAAAGTAATCAAGACTTCATCGGTTGTTAAGTTACTACTTTAAATATATAATTAAATTTCATTAAAAAGATACTCTATTCAAAGTCCTTATTGGGTTTTTGAAGTGAAATATATTATTTGAGGTGTGTGAAATGGGGAAATCTCGAGAGCAGACGATGGAAAATATTTTGAAGGCTGCTAAGAAAAAATTTGGAGAGCGTGGCTACGAAGGTACGAGCATACAAGAAATCGCAAAAGAAGCGAAAGTGAATGTCGCTATGGCTTCATACTATTTTAATGGGAAAGAAAACCTGTATTATGAGGTATTTAAGAAATACGGCCTTGCTAATGAGTTACCTAATTTTCTTGAGAAGAATCAATTTAATCCTATCAATGCTCTTAAAGAATATTTAACAGTCTTTACTACACATATAAAAGAAAATCCTGAAATTGGAGTATTGGCATATGAGGAGATTATTAAGGAAAGTGCAAGATTAGAAAAGATTAAACCCTATTTCATAGGTAATTTTGAACAGTTAAAAGCAATATTACAGGAGGGTGAAAAACAAGGAGTTTTTCATTTTTTCTCCATAAATCATACGATACATTGGATCACTTCTATTGTTTTATTTCCAAAGTTTAAAAAGTTCATTGATTCTTTAGGACCAAATGAAACGAATGATACGAATCATGAATGGATGCCAGAAGACTTAGTGAACAGGATTATTTCTGCTTTAACAGATAAGCCTAACATATAAATTATTCATTGTTTATGAATTTTAATTTTCCTATTAAAAAGCCTAATTTCTCAATGTATTGTAGAGAGATTAGGCTTTTTTGGACACTTCATTCAAATACTTTATAGACTACTGGCTTGATTTATTGATGATTCGAGTGGAGTTACATAGATATAGTTTTCGTTGCAATGGTTTGTTGAAATGCCTTATCATGCTCAACAATAATCATTGTGGGATTAAATTGTTGAATCAGCTCTTCGATCTGCATACGTGAATAAATATCTATAAAGTTTAATGGTTCATCCCATATATACATATGGGCTTTTTCACATAAACTTTTAGCGATAAGCAGTTTTTTCTTTTGTCCACCAGAATAATGAGATATATCTTTTTTAAATTGAATTTGGTCAAAATCCATCTTTTGTAGGATGGATTTAAATAATGTCTCATCAATCTTGTGCTCTTCAATAAAATTTGATAGCGATCCCTTCAAATGAGAAGTATCTTGTTGGACATAGGAAATGGTGAGTCCTGTACCTAAAGTAACTAAACCTGTATGCTGTATCGGATGCCCTAGAATTAGTTTTAGGATACTGCTTTTCCCGCTCCCATTTTTGCCATCAAGTACAATTCGTTCACCTTGTTCAACTACGAAGTTAATTGGCTCATTCACGACTTGGTCATTGTACTTAACAGATACGTCAGCCAAAGTAACCAATTCATTTGACTTGAACTTCAATGCTTCTAATTTTAATGACTCAGTTTTTTCCACATTTTTTAGTAATTTTGACTTTTCTTCAATAGCTTTTTGTTGCCTTGATTCTAGGTTTTTTGCTCTTTTCATCATCTTGGCTGCTTTATGTCCTACAAATCCCTTATCCAACTTAGAACCTGAATTCCTTGTTCCATTTTTTGAAGCTTCTACATCATGAGACCAACTTGCTGAACGCTTGGAAGACTGTTTTAATCTTCCTATGTCTTTTTGTAGACGCTCATTAGTAGCTTCTTCGTGCTCTTGTTGTCTATCAAAATTTAATTTCCAAGAAGAATAGTTCCCACTTTGAACTTCAATATTCGCTCTATTTATAGATAAGATATGGTCAACGCATCCATCTAAAAAGATTCTGTCATGTGAAATTAAAATAAACCCTTTTTTCTTCTTTAGATAATCAGAGACTATTTTTCGTGCATCAGTATCTAGGTGATTTGTTGGTTCATCAATTAATAGAAATTGGCTCTCATTTAAAAATAGTGCAGCGAGCAACACCTTTGTTTGTTCTCCATTTGATAAAGTTTTAAACGGTCTGTACATGACCTCGAAATCAACATTTAAATAGGATATTTCACGTAGAAATTCCCAATCTTCTGCTTGGGGACAAATTTCTTCAAGGATTTCATGAGTAAATTTGTTCTTATCTGCAACAGGGGAGGGGAAGTAATTGAATTCTACAGAAGCAAGGATTTTTCCACTATACTCATAATTTCCTAATAATAAATTAAAGAATGTTGTTTTACCTCGTCCGTTTCTACCGATAAATCCTAGTTTCCAATCCGTATCTATTTGAAAGTTTACACCTTCAAAAATATTATCAAAGCTACCTGGGTATGAAAAAGTTAAGTCTTGAACTTTTATCATTGACATAATAATTCCTCCTTTATATATCAAAACGTTTCATATAAAGTCGGAACATTCATCCATTTTTTAATTCCTCTATATAAGTTTGATGGATATTAACGACTTATATAGAGCATTACATGTGTAACAATAGTGTCTGAATTAGCCATTTTTCTCGCTCCTTTATTTGTTAGGTAAATTTAGCGATTAATAAATTTCAACTTACATAAAAGGGAATAAAAAAATCCCCCAATTTTTAATCGGAAGGATTAGTCTGTCGTTTATACTAATAAGTACTTATTAAACATTTGAATCATGACAAATAAAGTATGAAATGAATTATAAAAATGGATAGACTAACCCTATATTTTGTAGTTTGAAGTTATAAAATTTAACTTAAAATATAAATTAGTTAATCATTATTCATCCATCATTCCTTTCACCATTCTATTTTTAGGGTAACAGTCTTTTGGTGGAGATGCAATATCATCTTCACTTAATGCTAGATCATTTATATTTCTTTGGTTAGGTCGATATAACATTACACCTTTTTTATAAACATCTTATTTTTGTTCAAAATGTCACGTCTTTTGTCCATTAAAAGGAGAGGCATTTGAAATTGACAGCACTCTTATGTGTAACTATAATAGTTACAGCCAGTTTAGTAATTTAATTCGAATTTCTAAGTTAACGATAATATATTTCCCTTCTTTCTAAGTGTGACAATAAGCGACTAACTATGTTGTAATGGAAGGTTAGATTCTATCTCATATTTAAAGAACAGTTAAGTTGTATCATTCAAATTTATGATGAGTAAATAAGACTGCGGTATGTAGAAAGAAATCTTTTAAAAAAGGTCATAATATGGAATGGTAGGTAACACTCATTTTAATGAATACGAGCTGTGCCTTATCAAGTCATTTTTAATAAAAGTCTAGAAAAAATCAAGAAGGTGGTCCATTGCGTAAACATTCACATGTACAATTTTATGTATTGATATTAGCTCTAATAGCTTATTTAAGCTTTTGCTTTATATTTTTATTTGTTTTTCCGAATCACTATTTTGTATCAGATTTTAATATACGACTATCATCCTTAGTTGTTGAAATTACAGTATTTATCTCATTACTTTACTCTATAGCATCAAGAAAAATTAAACTAGGAGTCTTTTGGGTTTGTATTACAATTGCAATAGGGTGTTTCTTGATAGGGAATTTTATATCTGCTTTTCAAGTACTTAATGTAGAATTACCAATAGAAAATTTTAATATCTCTGATGTATTTTTGTTGTTTTTCTTATTCTTCTTTCTCCTTGCGTTCTTTTATAAAATCATTATGGAATGTAACAAGTGGGAAAAAGCGTATTTAATTTGTGATTTATGTATTGTTGTTACTGCTATTTTTACCTTAGAGTGGTACCTATTTAATAAACCTTCTGCAAATATCTTATTCTTATCAATTGGAGATGTTTTTCTTTCATTTATTTTCCCAATTATAGATCTATTGCTTCTATTACTAGGAGTTAGCCTTATTTTTCGACCAGCAATTTTTAATGCGAAAAGTAAATTATTTATTTTTATCTTAGTATTAACTGGCTTGTCTATTACGGACTATTTATATTTCTATTTACAAGATGATTTATCACATCGTTCACTCATATTATTAAGGTGTTTGTATAGAGTTTTTCTATTATTGATTGCCATTGCTGCTACTATCCCAAGGAGTACAACTTCTAGAAGAAATTATTTTATTATTAATCCGACATTTGGAAAGAAACTTCTTGTCATATTCCCTTATCTTGCAGTTGTAATCTTAATTGGTTTTACTTTGAAAGAGCAAACTTCTTCACCTACACTGATTACGGGAAATTGTATTGCCTTTGTATTTGTACTGATTCGTCATACAATTGTACGCATGCAAAACAAAGATTTAACTGAAACATTAAAAGTGTTTAATAATCAATTAGAGCAAAAAGTATCTCAAAGAACAGCAGATTTAATAAAAAAATCTAATGATTTGGTAAAAAATCAAGAGAGGTTTAAGTCCTTATATGAGTATCATCCAGATCCTATATTAACAGTTGATCCAAATGGTATCGTATTAAATATAAACCAGTCTGGAAGTATATTATTAGGAAAAGATAGTGGTGCATTAATAGGAAAAGAGTGCTTCTCTATTTTTTTAGGTGAAGATAAACTTGAATTGGAAGCAGCTCTAAAGAAGGGGAAACGATGTAGTTCGTCTTCATTACAGTTACGTGTGAAAAATAATAATGAGAAGGATATACATTTTTGGTATGTCACCATTGTTCCTATAATGATAGAAGGACAAACTTTTGGGAGTTATGTAATGGTAAAAGACATAACAAGGATGAAGCAACAACAGGATGAGATAAACTATCTAGCATTTCATGATACGGTGACGGAGATTAGGAATCGAATATTCTTCCAACAAGAATTAGACAGATCCATTGAGCGTGTACAAAAAACACAGGATAAGTTTGGACTTCTGTATATAGATTTAAACCGCTTTAAGACCATTAATGATACACTGGGTCATGCAATTGGTGACAGTGTTTTAAAAGAAGTTGCCAAACGTTTTAGGACATGTCTGTCACCAGCTATTCCTTTAGCAAGAATAGGGGGAGATGAGTTTGCAATCATTGTCCATAACAAAACAGAGCAACAGCTATTGGATTTGTGTGAGACACTATTTCGTATAACTGAAAAACCATTTGTAGTAAATCAACATAGCTTTTACTTATCACTTAGTATAGGAATAGCGTTGTATCCATTTGGAGGAACAAATGCCAAAACACTTTTACAACATGCTGATATCGCCATGTATAGTGCAAAGGAAAAAGGTAGTAATGCTGTTTGTATGTACGACGAGACATTATCTCAAAAAATAACAAGACGATTACGATTAGAGCAGGATTTACCAAATGCAATTGAGAATAATGAATTGTTTTTATTGTATCAACCTCAAATTGATAGTATGGCAGGTAAGGTTATTGGTGCAGAGGCATTAATACGTTGGAAACATCCAGAGCTGGGGCTAATTTCACCTTTTGAGTTTATACCTATCGCGGAAGAAACATTGCAAATTATTTCAATTGGAAAATGGACGCTACAGCAAGCGTGTCTACAACTGAAAGAATGGCATTCTGCAGGTTATACAAATCTAAAAATGGGGATAAATTTATCAGCTATAGAGTTTGAACAGAAAGATTTTGTTCAAACGATTATATCTACCATAGAAGAAATAGGAGTACCAGCTAATTTGATTGATTTGGAATTAACAGAGCGAATTGCCATGGTAGATGAAAAAGAAACTTTATTGAAGTTAAAAGCATTAAAATCATATGGTGTACATTTATCAATTGATGATTTTGGTACAGGATATTCTTCATTAGCATATCTACCTTTATATCCAATTGATACTTTGAAAATTCCAAGAGAATTTGTGAATAGGATTGGAACTTCGAATGATGGAGATGAAATTATACAAACTATTATTTCGCTAGCTCATACTTTAAATATGAAAGTGATTGCGGAAGGAGTAGAAACGAAGAAACAATTAACAGTGTTACAACAAAATGCATGCTATTTAATTCAAGGCTATTATTACAGTAAACCTGTAAATGAAGATGAGTTTCTCAAGTTTTTAAGCAGGGAATAAGTGAGAACTATGTACTTGTGAAGTAAAGGGAAAAGAAGTTCTACCTATATTAAGTAGAACTTCTTTTTTAGTTAACTAGCAGTTAGGTTTCCAAAATATTTTGCATTAAGATGTATCATTACTCAAGCTGTTATCTTGTTCTTAAGTGATTCCTTTTTCATGACTTGTCTTCTCGTCAAGAAATTTGAAGGGATCGTATTAAAGGTGCAGGTCATACTGTCTAAAGTTATTTTATTATTTATCGTTTATTACATTTGAAATGACTTTTAATGTGTATATAAGCACGTGATAAGTAAATTAAATAAACAAAGGGCCCTGTAAAAAATACAGGGCCGGATACAGGGTTAAGGGAACACATAGTTTCTTATTAATATATTAGCATAAACTTTTCATGTAGCTACATAAGAGTTTTGACAACTTTAAGAACAAAATAGAGTGTTTGTAAGAATAAATACACTAATTTAAATTAGAATTGTGATTTAAATTAGTGTGGTTATAATGTGAAAAAACAGATGAGTATTTTAATCATAATAACTTTTAGGAATGTATATGTAAGAAATATTTTTTGATTAGATTAAAAGTGAACTCTGACAATTTATTATATGTTATACCCAAATAACTTTAAGTTTTCTCCAGAGTCTGAAATTATCTCTTCGAACTGAAATCCTACTTTTTCTAAAAGATTTCCTGAATTGATGTTATCAATAGTAGTAATTGCTACAATTCGTTTCAGCGCGAGCTTTTGTACACCGTAGTCGATTACAGCAGAAACGGATTCAAAGCCATACCCCTTTGAACGGAATTTCTCTAAAAAGGCAAAGCCGATATCAACATCTTCTAATGAATCTCTTTTAATAAGACCGCACATACCAAGTGGAGTGAGATCTTCTTTTCGCTCTACTAAGTAAAGACCAAAGCCTATTTTATTATACATATCAACGGGTCCGTTTAAGATGTATTTTTTTGCATCGTCTAAGTTTTTAATTCTTTTATCACCAATAAACTGAATCCATGCAGGATCGTTTACTAATTCTAGAATAAATGGAGCATCTTTTATATCAAACCAGCGAAGAACGAGTCGTTCAGTTTCAAGAACTATCAATCCATTGCACCACCTTTAATAGTTATAACAATTAGTATGGGTTGCGAAATACAAAAGTGCAACATATTTTCATTATGCTCTACTTGTTCACATAAAGTTCGTTTGTTTTGTATAAAGGGATATTTTATAATTAGAATTGATTGTAAAGAGTGAGATACTTATACAATGACTCCTAGGTAACTAGGAGTTTTTACTATATAACTATCATTATTACTAAATATGACACACTACACATTCTACTCAAGGAGGTACATAATGAAGAAATTATATAATGCATCGTTTACGTATTTGATTATCGGTTTATTATCAGGAATTTTCGCCAGGGAGTATGGAAAGTATAAGGGGATTTTAGGCTCTACTTTGTTAAATTTATTGCATACACATACACTTGTACTTGGCTTTTTCTTCTTTTTAATTGCTTTAGGATTAGCAAAAGTATTCGCGTTTCATGAAGCGAAAAGTTTTAATAAGTGGTTTATTTTACATAACATTGCATTAACTTTAATGTTAGGTTCATTAGCAGCGAGAGGGCTTCTCCAGCTAAATGGAGCGGACTTTAAAGGGTTAACTTATATTGTAGGGTTTTCCCATTCGTTAATGGCAGTTACTTTAGTTTGGTTTATGTTGTTAATAAAGAAGTCATTTAAAATATAGTTTTGTAGAAAAGAACTTGCAATATTTATTGCAAGTTCTTTTTGTTTATTCGACAGTAGGAAACGAATTTTATATGTATAAAACTTGAATTATTTAATTTTTCGGATTATTATGTATAAAAGTTAACATATTTTGTAATTCAAATTTATAGGAAGTAGGCGAGTATACGATGGAAATAACGGTAGAGCGTTTAGTAAATGAATTAAAGGGTGTACTTCCCGAAGATCGAGTAGTTGTGAATACGACAGTAAGAGAGTTACATAGTAAAGATGAATCTTATCATACTAGTAGTTTACCTGATGTAGTTGTTTTTCCGAAAACGACCGAAGAAGTTAGTAGGATAATGAAAGTAGCGAGTGAGCATGGAAAACCTGTCGTTCCTTTTGGGGTAGGTTCTAGTTTAGAGGGACATGTTATTCCATATGAAAAAGGAATTACAATGGACTTTTCGCTTATGAATAACATACTCGAAATAAGAGAGAAAGATTTCCTTGTAAGAGTACAGCCAGGAGTGACTCGCTCTCAGCTTAATAAAGAATTGAAAAAGTATGGATTGTTTTTTAGTGTAGACCCAGGTGCAGATGCAACGTTAGGTGGAATGGCTGCCACAAATGCGAGCGGAACGACAGCAGTTAAGTATGGGGTAATGCGTGATCAAGTTCGTGATTTAGAAGTCGTTCTTGCTGATGGGGAAGTAATACATACTGGAAATTTAGCAGCGAAGTCATCATCAGGTTACCATTTAAATGGTGTTTTTGTAGGATCAGAAGGTACGCTTGGATGTTTTACAGAGTTAACATTAAAAGTATACGGCATACCAGAACATGTTATGGCTGCGAGAGCATCGTTTCCAACTATAAATAATGCAGTAGAAGCTGTTATTAATATACTACAAGCGGGTATTCCAATTGCAAGAATTGAACTTGTAGATGAATTGTCTATGAAACAAGTAAATCATTATAATGAAACAAGTTACAGAGAAGAACCTACACTGTTTTTAGAGTTTCACGGTAATGAAGCAGGGCTAAAGCAAGATATTGAATTCACGAAGGAAATTGTTTTTGATCATAAATGTAAAGAAGTCGCTTTTGAAACGGAAACTGCGGCGAGAAATAAATTATGGGATGCGCGGCATAATCTAGCATACTCTTACGTTCATAGCTATCCTGGTAAAAAGCTTATGAGTACAGACGTATGTGTACCCATTTCAGAATTAGCTGGTGCAATCCAACATGCGAAAGAGACGTTAGATAAAGTAGGTCTTATCGGTGGTATTCTTGGGCATGTGGGAGACGGGAATTTCCACGTGCTCTTAATGGTTAATCCAAACGATAAAGAAGAAGTGGAAAAGGCGGACGAAATAAATGAAAGTATCGTTTTATATGCTCTTAAACGAGATGGAACGTGTACGGGAGAACATGGCGTTGGAATCGGAAAACGAAAGTATCAAGAAGAAGAACATGGGGCGGCATTACTCGTAATGGAAAAAATAAAGAAAGCTCTTGACCCACAAAACATTTTGAATCCGAATAAAGTTTTTCAGTTGAAGGATAGGGGATGATTGGGTGAAAGTACTAGAAGCGATAAGTAATATAGCTGGAAAGTATTTTGCATTTTGGGTTATTTGTATTGCAGCTATTGCATATTTCATTCCTGGACCATTTCTCGGGTTAACTAGTTATATAACAATTTTACTCGGGATTGTAATGTTTGGGATGGGATTAACATTAAAGGCTGTTGATTTTAAAATCATTGCTACAAAACCATTGCCAGTTATTATCGGTGTATGTGCTCAGTTTATTATTATGCCACTTGTCGCATACGTACTAGCCTACGTTATGAAGTTACCAGCCGAATTAGCAGCTGGATTAGTGTTGCTCGGTTCAGTACCGGGTGGCACTGCATCAAATGTTATGGTTTATTTAGCAAAAGGGAACTTAGCTTTGTCTATTGCAATGACGTCATTATCAACGTTACTAGCACCAATTGCTACACCTCTTATTTTATTATTACTTGCGGGACAATGGATGCCAGTAAATGCTATGTCTATGTTTCTTTCTATCGTACAAGTCATTATCCTACCTATTATTTTAGGGTTAGTAGTGAAGAAGTTTTTCCCTACAACTGTTACGAAAGGAATGACTGTTATTCCTTTAATATCAGTTGTAGCAATTATTATAATTGTTTCAGCAGTTGTTTCAGCGAATGTAAGTAGCATTAATTCTTCAGGCCTGCTTATCTTTATTGCAGTGATGCTTCATAATGCATTTGGTTTTTTACTCGGATATATAACAGCGTTCGTACTTGGACTAGACGAAGGAACAAGAAGGGCTATTTCAATAGAAGTAGGAATGCAAAATTCAGGCTTAGGTGTTGCGCTGGCAACAGCGCATTTTGGACCAGCAGCTGCACTTCCAAGTGTATTAGCAGTAGTGTGGCATAATATTGCAGGACCGATTTTAGCAACCATCTGGTCAAAAAATGCAAAGAATACTTTCAGTGATGAAAATTTATCGGTAAATATAGAAAAATAGGAATGATAAAGAATGCAAAAACGTATTGTACATTTTGAAGGACTTGTTGTTTTGTTAGCCACAATTTATGCGTATTCAATATATGAATTTAGTTGGATTATATTTTTTGTGTTCCTTTTATCACCGGATTTATCCATGTTAGCGTATGGTATAAATAATTATGTTGGTGCTAAAATTTATAATATTTTTCACACATATATTATATCGATAGTAATAGTTATAATAGGTGTCTATTTTAAGGTAGATACCGTTATAACGATTGGCTTAATATGGACAGCGCATATTGGAATGGATCGAATGTTTGGATATGGATTGAAATATGAGACGGATTTTAAAGATACTCATATTCAAAGGTTATAAATTGTTTTGAAAAGAGGGATACATTGAAACAGAGAATTACTATCGAAGAATATAACATCAAATGGGAAAGTAAATTTAATAAGCTACAATCGCTCATTAACAATGTAATAAAAGAACTTATTTTGTCCATTGAGCATGTTGGGAGCACATCTGTTAAAGGACTTGCATCGAAGCCAATATTAGATATTGATATAGTAATAGAAGAGTACGAAATTTTTCCTGAAGTAGTAAAAAGGCTTGAAACGATAGGGTATTACCATCAAGCAGACTGGAGCTTCAAAGGAAGAGAGGCGTTTGGCAGAAAGGACGCTTTCGTTCCATGGAACGGGGAAAGTACAGTTTGGATGGAACATCATTTGTATGTGTGTGACAAAAATAGCGAAGAGTTAAGAAGACATATAGCGTTTCGGGATTACCTTCGTGAACATACCGATGTTGCTATTGAATATGGTCGTCTAAAGGGAAAGTTAGTAAGAGAGTCGAAAAATCGAGTGAGCTATAGTGAAGGTAAGACGGCATTTATTACAAATATATTAGAAAAAATAAACTAAGGCGGCATGGAATACATGCTGCCTATTCTTTTTTAATTGAAAGCTGTCACTATAAAATAATGACAAACTGGCCCTATTGATTGATGCAATTATTAAATATAATAGGAAATAAAATAGAAAAGACCTGAAAAGAGTGAGCTTATGTACATACCAAAATATTTCGTAATAGAAGATGAAAAGATGAAGTATGAGATAATGGAACAAAATAGCTTTGCTACATTATTTTCTCAACATAACGGGGAACCATATGCAACACATTTGCCGTTGTTATTAAATAGGGTGACTCTAACTTTACATGGTCACTTCGCACGTCCAAATGAACAGTGGAAAGATAGTGGGAATCAACAAGTACTCGCTATATTCCAAGGGCCACACAGTTACATATCGCCGTCATGGTATGAAACAAAGGATGCAGTGCCAACATGGAATTACGTTGCAGTGCATGTATATGGAGAGTTGGAAATTGTTGAGGATGAACAGGAGTTATTAAATTCTCTTCAAGAGTTAGTACATAAATATGAAGATCCACAGAGTAGCTACTCGTTAAATGAGGTAGATTCGAATTATATGGCAGGATTAAGTAAAGGGATAGTTGGTTTTAAAATTAAGATTAGTAAAATAGAAGGAAAAGTGAAGTTAAGTCAAAATCATTCTGTGGAGAGACGGAGTTTAGTTGTGGAGGAACTTGAGAAACTTGGTAGTGAGGGGAGTAGAGGGATTGCGGAGTTGATGAGAAAATAAAGTCTACATGAAAGGAAAACATTCTAAATAAGTGTATTTAAAAAGACCTTCTTAATTGAAGGTCTTTCGTTTTTTAAAGTGTTTTTTCAGCAGCTGTTGTTGAGTTATAGTCTTTACCTACGTCAACGGATTGAACAAGGTCAGGCCTTTGTGGTGAAGGGAAATCTGCATGACTTGCTTGATATGTAAACGAACTATTTACCCCAATAGACACAATTCCGATAACAGATAATCCTAATAAGATGGAACCAATTTTTCTTATCATTTTAATGCCCCTTTCTCAAACGTTTTTTCTTTTGCTTGTAACGCTTTATGAAAATACTCGCTTGCTTTTATATGATTATTTTCATCGTAAAGTTTAACGGCTAACTTTTCTGAATATTCCTGAGTGTAGTTATATAAAGATTCTTTGTCGAAATACGCAATTCCTTCAAGAATAATTTTTTCTAAGTCTTCAGTTGACTCGTTATTGTTAAGGGACTCTAAAATTTTAAAGTGAAGCATATATTCTTCATTGTTAAGTTCTGTACAAATTTTTAATCCTTTTTTTATAAGTTCTGAAGCGATATTTATTTCACCAAGTTTAGAATGTTCCCTAGCTTGTAAGAAAATTGCTTTGAAATGACTAGGCATTTTTGTCGTTACTTCAGATAGATGGCGAATAGCCAGTGTTGATAGGTTTTGATTGGCATATAGCCAGCCTAAATTATTACGAACTCTTAAAAGTAAAGATTCTTCATTTTGTTTTTGTAAAATATTGATTGCGGAGTTGTAGTGTTCTTCAGCTTGCTCGTATTGTCTTAATTGTACACATGATGCACCTATAACGCTTTCACATGAAGCGACATTTTTTTCATAATCTCTATACATGAAAAATATTTCTCGAGCTTTATTAGCATATTGAATTGCTTCAATAGGTTTATAAAAATGTTGATTAAAGATAGCGAATCGGTAATTATATTCTGCTTCCTCTAGTTTATCTGAAACATTAACTAATAGCTTTTCAGCTTTTTCATAATGTTCACTTGCTAAATTATAATTTGTTGTTAAAGTAGCATGAATCGCTTTAAATAAATGATAGTAGTAAGAAAGTTGGTGATTAGGTGAAATCGCGTAAGAATCTATTTTATTGAAACTGTCTTTTGTGATGCTTAAACCATCAGTTAAAACTTTGAAACGAAAATTTAGTAGAGAATAGTATAACGCTAAGTTTTCATCTTCCTCAAAGTTTAGTTCCTTTTCCTCAATTTCATGTTTTAAGTTTGTCGCCTGAGACACATCTTGTTTAAGCATAGCTAAATACCAATCATTAAATAATTTCGTAATTTGTTCATTACCTTGTAGTTGAACGTTCATGAAATCCCCTCGCTTTTTGAATATTCTTATAAAATATATTATCAAAAATAACAATATTTAGAAATGTAATTTTTATTTCTCAATATTTGTTTAACAAGCTCATGAGTAAGTCTATTGGAATAGTTAGGTTTTTGTTTTGGAGTAAAGAAAAGGAATCGGGGGAAGTGCATTTTAAAGTTCTAGTTGAGAGGCGAGAGTATAAAAAAGGTGTGTTCACACAATCTGTATGAACACACCTTTTTACATATTAAACAATCAAGTCCCACAAAAAGTACGATAAGGACGATTCGTCGGTACAGGTGGAACGCAGTATTCTTCTTGATCTGTAGCATACGCATAAGGATTTGATAGAGCTTCAAGAAGTTTTTCCATTACGCTATAGTCGCCATTTGCCACAGCTGCTTCTAGCGCTTCTTCTACGCGATGGTTCCTTGGGATGATGGATGGGTTGTTATTTTTCATTATTTCGTAGGCGTTTTCTTTCGATTCTTCTTGTCTTTCTAATCGAGATTGCCACAGTTTGTACCATTCTTTAAATTCAGGACTTTCAAATAGAGCTGTATTTTCTATAGTATCAAGAGTTAATGAACGGAATGTATTTGTGTAATCTGCTTTAAATTTCTCCATCATTTTTAAAAGTTGCTCAATAAGTGATTGATCATGTTCCTCACTGCTAAATAGTCCTAATTTCTTTTTCATTCCAACGAACCACAGGTTTTCATATTGTACGCTAAATTTTGAAATTTCGTCTTGAGCAATTTTTAATGCTTCTTCTTCATCTTCATGCAGAATTGGTATTAAAGATTCTGCTAGTCGCGCCAGGTCCCATGCGGCCATATATGGTTGATTTCCATATGCGTAGCGACCTTGTGTATCAATAGAGCTAAATACAGTTCCTTGGTCGTAATTGTCCATAAATGCACAAGGGCCGTAATCAATCGTTTCTCCACTAATCGTTATATTGTCAGTGTTCATTACGCCATGGATAAATCCAACAAGTTGCCATTTAGCGATGAGAATTGCTTGTTTCTTTATGACTTCTTGTAGTAATGCAGTATATCGATTTTCATGTGCTTCAATTTCTGGATAATGCCTTTTTATCGTATAGTCAGCTAGCGATTTAAGGTCATCGATGGAACCTCGAGCAGCAGCATATTGAAATGTGCCGACACGTATATGACTGCTAGCGACTCTAGTTAAAATTGCTCCAGGTAACTTTGTTTCCCGATATGTTGGCTCGCCTGTTGTGACAACTGCTAAACTGCGAGTAGTTGGAATATCAAGTGCATACATTGCTTCACTAATAATATACTCACGTAGCATCGGACCGAGTGCAGCACGACCATCACCACGGCGTGAATACGGAGTAGGGCCAGAACCTTTCAGTTGAATATCAAAACGTTTACCTGAAGGAGTAATTTGTTCACCTATTAAAAGCGCGCGACCGTCGCCTAACATATTAAAATGTCCAAATTGATGACCTGCATACGCTTGTGCTAATGGATGAGCTCCTTCTGGGAGTGCATTACCAGCGAAAATAGCAATTTCAACTTCTTTTTTCAATTCTTCAGGATTAAAGCCAAGAGATATTGCTAGCGAATGATTTAGTTTAACTAGCTCCGGTGAACTTACTGGAGTAGGGGGGATTTCTGTATAAAATGATTGTGGTAAAGTCGTATAACTATTATCTAAATTCCAACCAGCTTCATTATTTTTAGTCATTTTATCTCCTCCTTGTTTATTTTTTATTATGTATTTGTACGTATGTATTCTTTGTAAAATTAGCTAAAAGTATAACATGATATTTCCCCTTAAAATCTATTGTAAGGACTTCAGTGTACTATGTCTATTTAACAGCAAATATAAAAACTCCATTTAAAAAAATGGAGTTTTTATTACTACTTAATTTTTACGATTATTTTTCCTTTTGCTCTTCCAGCCTCTGAATATTCCATTGCTTTTTGAGTGTCTTCAAAAGGGAAAACTCGATCGATTACCGGTTTGATTTTTCCAGATTCAATATAGTTTGCGATAGTACGTAATTGATCCCCACTTGGCTTCATAAATAAAAATGAATATTGAGCATTATGCTTTTTTTCAAGTGCAGTAAGTTTTTTGCTTGCTAATGAAAATAAGAGTGTTTTAAAAAATCCGGAACCAAATTCTTTACCGAAACGAGCATTTGGCATTCCTGAAACGGAAACAATGTTGCCGCCGCTTTTTATAATATTGAATGATTTTTCAAGTGTTGTACCGCCGATTGTATCAAATACTGCATCATAATCTTTTAGTATTTCTTCAAATTTTTCTGTTTTGTAATTAATAATCTCATCTGCGCCAAGAGACTTTACTAAATCAGAACCAGCTTCACTAGCAGTCGTTGTAACGGTAGCGCCCATTATTTTCGCTAATTGAATTGCGAAAGTACCAACACCACCAGATCCAGCGTGAATTAATATTTTTTGTCCTTTTTGTAAGTGCATAATGTCATGTAGTGCTTGATATGATGTTAAACCAACGAGTGGAATCGACGCCGCTTCCTTAAAACTTAAATTTTTTGGTTTTAAAGCTATATCATCCTCATGAATGGCTATATATTCCGCGAAAGTACCGATCTTATTTTTTCTTGGACGTGCATATATTTCATCGCCGACTTTAAAACGAGTCACTTTTGATCCAACCTTTACGATAATACCGGAAAAGTCATTCCCAAGAATTAAGGGCATTTCATATTTAAGTAACATCTTTACTTTTCCATCGCGTATTTTAAAATCAATTGGATTAATACTAGCTGCATGAATTTCTGCCAGCACTTCATGTTCATTTATTTCAGGGGTAGGTACTTCTGCCATACGCATTGGAACTTGCCCGTATTTATCAATTATCATTGCTTTCATTTCTTATACCTCCACATTTCAATAAAAGTTGTGCAATAGCTTTTCAATATTTAATACAAGATTTTTTAATAAACTTAATTTTGTACGTATATCAATATAATAAAAGTTTTTTGTACCTTCTTTTCGCATTAAAATAATACCGGCTTCTCGTAAAATTCTAAGGTGATGTGATACCGCTGGTCGAGAAAGGTGTGTTTGTTTCGTAATTTCTCCTACACGTAATCCGGTTTGACATTCCGTTTCCATGAGAACTAACAAAATAGCTTGACGTGTTTCATCGCCAATTGCCAATAATACTTTTTGAGAATCAATAAAATCTTTTTTTATAACATTTAATTGTTCTTGTTTATTCATTTCAATCACTTTACCTCCTGGTAATTAGTCGAAAGGTTTAAGATGATGAACCATTACATCGATACGGTAATGCTACATGATTGTTGTATGAGCTGCAATATTGGGAAAGAAAATCGAGACGAATGAAATTATATGTGTTGAAAATGAGAGGGAATAGAAAAGAATTTCATAATATATTGTTTACAGGAGATAAAGGATGAGGGTTTTATAAAAAATAAGCGGTCGTAACCCTGTATAACTTATAGGGTTACGACCGCTTATAGTGTTTTTATTATTTTGGTGTTTACTAAAGTGAGTTGTTTCGTTTTACTCTTTCATACATGCATAAAGCAAGCAGATTATAGATATATGAAAAAGTAAAAGTAATTTGGGACGTAATCTATCTATATGATAATTTAAAATGAAATATAAGTCTATATCTTTGTTGTTTTTTTGATTATATTTATGTCACTGAGCTCAGGACAATGATGTGGAGGGGAAATTTATGAAATCGAATGATGTACCAGTTTTAATTGTTGGAGGAGGATTATCAGGATTAGCATCTGCGCTATTCCTTGCAAAACATAACATTAATTATTTACTGCTTGAAAGGCATCAGTCTACTGCAATTCACCCGAAAGCAGGTGGAATCACTTTTCGTACGATGGAGTTATTTCGAGAATTGGGTTTAGAACAAAGAATTAGATTGGCGGGTAAAGCGTTAGAAAATTGCCGAGGGAGAATAGCAGTTCATACAATAGCAGAGGCCGATAAGGAAGAATTGGCACAAATGAGGGCGACTCAGTATGGAAACGATGAGAAGTTACTTCAAAAAATAGAAGAGATTAGTCCATCAAAACAAACAGCTTGTTATCAAATTATTTTAGAAGAGATGATGTTGCAAGAAGCGAGAACATTAGGCGGAGAATTATCTTTTTATCATGAATTAGTTTCTTATGAACAAAATGAGCATGGAGTAATCGCAACGATTCGAGATCGCGAAACGGAAAAAGAGAGCGTTGTTCATTGTGACTACGTAATTGCAGCAGATGGGGCAAAAAGTAAAATACGTGAGCAACTAGGGATAAGTGCCGAGGGACGAGGTACAATCGGTGGCTATTATATGAATATTTATTTTGAAGCGGATTTAAGTGAGTTTATACAAGGAGATGCATTTGGTTTTACTATGGTACTTCATCCCGAAGTACTTGGTGCGCTTATACCAGTTGATAACGAAAGAAGATGGATTTACCATGTATCCTACGATCCATTAAAAGAAGAGGGACCAGAGGATTTCACTATAGAACGTTGTAAACAAATTATTCAAACCGCAATTGGAAGCACAAATGTTGAGCCAGAAATAGTAAGTGTTTTACCGTGGGAAGCGACTGAAAGTACTGCTACAAAACTTCAAGATAATCGCATTTTTTTAGTTGGCGATTCTGGCCATATTATGCCGCCAACAGGAGGATTTGGTTCAAATACAGGCATACAAGATGCGCATAACTTAGCTTGGAAATTAGCGGCTGTAATAAAAGGAAAAGCAAATCCAAAATTGTTAGAAACATATCATAAAGAGAGATATCCTGTTGCAAAATTAACGACAGAGTATGCGAGTAGTTTATTGTTCCGTGCTGCAAGTAGAGAGGAAGGCAGTTTGAATAATATGGATGGTTTAGCTGTAACTGTCGGGTATCAATATTGTTCAAAAGCAATAATAGATGACTCAGCCACTCCACATAGAATGGATATCATAGATTTGAACGGAAGACCTGGAACGCGAGCACCTCATTTTTTTGGAATGTATGAAGGGGAGAAGGTTTCTATATTAGACTTATTCGGTAACAATTTTGTATTACTTACTGAAGTAGAAAATAGTTCTTGGGTTGAAGCTGTATGTGATGTTTCATCTAAATTAGGAATAATTATTAAAATGTATCGAGTAGGGGTAAGTGGAGACTTTATTGCTCAAGAAAATGTTTTTCGTGAATTATATGGGATAGAGAATGAAGGAGTTGTACTAATTAGACCAGATGGATTTATTGGATGGCGTTCGGAAAAAGCGGTGGTAAATCCAGCTGTAATACTGGAGGAGGTAATGAGTAATTTATTATGTGATTTTTAAGTAACTACGGAAGTATTGTCTTATATGCTTCATTTTACTGGAAAAATAATATTCACAAATTTTAATAGGTTTGGTATGATTAATTTCGACAAGTTAATCGAGGCCGGAGATATTTGAGACAAGCCATAAATTTATTTAGGGATACAGAAGTTTCCTCTAAATAATTTATGGCTTTTTTTATTGAATGAACTGTAAGCAATAGTGAGTTACATGTGAAAAGGAGGGATATAGAAAATAAATAGTGTAGTAATAACATAGGGGAATTGTATTTGAAAGATTGGAATTTTAATATAAGCTTATAAAAATAATGAAAGTATATCTTCTATTTCGTGTAAATCTCATTAACTTGTTGAAATTTGCAACGTAGGAAGGGTTAGAAGGATGAGAAAAATTATTAGCGTGTTAGTTATTTTCTTTATGATGGGAAGTATCTTTGCTGGAGGAGCTGTTCATGCAAAAGCAGAAGGGAAGCATGAATGGAATACGAATAAATTTTTAAACATTGCACATCGTGGAGCAAGTGGACATGCACCTGAGCATACTTTTGCTTCTTATGATCTTGTGAAAAAAATGAAAGCGGATTATTTGGAATTAGATATTCAGTTAACTAAGGACGGCCAGTTGATTGCAATGCATGATACAGCAGTTGACCGCACTACAAATGGTACAGGTGAAGTACGAGATAAAACATTAAGTGAAATAAAGAGCTTAGATGCAGGATCTTGGTTCAATAAAGCTTATCCAGAAAAGGCTAAGCAAGAGTATGTTGGTCAAAAAGTTCCGACTCTTGAAGAAATCTTCCAAAAGTATGGAAGAAGCATGAAGTATTACATTGAAACAAAATCACCAGATGTGTATCCAGGAATGGAAGAGAAGTTATTAGCTTTATTAAAAAAATATAATTTAGTAGGTCAAAACATGTCTTCTAGCCGTGTTATGATTCAATCATTTAGTAAAGATAGTTTAACAAAGATTCATAGTATGAATAAAAATATTCCGTTAGTTCAACTGCTTTGGTATTATCCAAATGAAAACAATGAGATTGTTGAATGGTTTGGCATTACACATGAACCGAAAAGTGTAACAAATGAAGATTTTCAAGAAATCAAAAAGTATGCAGTTGGTATTGGTCCAAACTTACGTAATGATGACGGAGAACTAATTATTGATGAGTCATATATGAAAATGGCTAGGAAAAATGGACTGTTAATTCACCCTTATACAATAAATGAGAAACCAGATATGAGATTGTTAATTAAATGGGGTGCTACAGGAATGTTTACAAATTATCCTGATCGATTACATAGTGTACTAAAAGAAAAATAAGTGAGATAGGATAAAAGGTATACCGACGTTTTGGTATACCTTTTTCTATTATGCTAGATTATAGTAGTAGGATACATATTCTTCTAAACCTTGAACTTCTTTTTCAGGTGGCTCAATGCCACCTTTTCTACCGTAGCAAATATTTCTCAAGTATTCTCCGAAAATCATAGAGCGACTCTTTTCATTTTCCATCCAATTATATCTATTAATGATAAACTCACCATCGAAACTTGTATCAAATGTATACGGTATACAAGTAATAGTATTAGGTAGGTGTTTTTTTAATACTCTATATTGCCGACCAGCACCTAAACTTTTGCATACAAATAGTAGCCGATTAATTTTTGTGAAATCAAAAATCTTTTTCGCTTCAATTATATTAGCGATAGAATGGAGGGAGTTTGTCTCGAATAGGATAGCGTCTTTTGGTACGCCATGTTCAATTAATTTATGTACAATTACTTCTGCTTCTGACAAATCCCCGTAATTCCAGCTCGGATGTTTCATGCCATGCAAACTAGTACCGCCTGTAACGATAATTTTATTTCCTAAACCTTGTCGATAACCTTCTAGAGGAGCTTGCCAATTGCCAGGATGAGAACCGCCGAAAACGAAAATGGCATCACATTTTTGTGGTTTTATTTCTTTTAGAAAAGTGATTTCTGTAATTTGATCGATTTGTTCTTTCGTAAGAGTAGGGACATCAGGATATTTAGGGATTACCATTTGAAAACCTCCTATATAGTAAAATGATAAATTTATTATATAGCGCTTTTGTTAGGTGAAAAAAGGGAAGCTTTTCATTTGAAAGTTCCCCTTTTAAGATAATTCTCCAACAAACCAAATCTCTTTTTCATCGATTGTATCCTCATCATAAATGACTTCTTGAAAGTGCAATGTTTGGACAGTAGGACAAATTGAAATTCCCCATGTCTTCCAAAAATCAGATTCATTTGAAAGAGGAATCCATTTTTGAAATTCACTATTTCTATTAAAAAAATTATGAAAGTACCCCTCATTTTTAAATATAATAATTTGCGAATCCCACAAACTTTCTATAGAAATCAAAACAACAACTCGATATGTATGTGTATCGCTCGGTTTTATTTTTATTAAATGGTTTGCTTGATTTAATAAGGTTTGTATACACGATCGTTTTACTTTTCTAGGTGTTTTATACGAATCGATAAAAGCTTGGGAAACTGGTAAAGGCATATAACAATATTCATCGTTATAGAAAGCAGAAGGGAACGTTTTTGTATGTTCTTCAATTCGCTTTATCATAGTGTTAGTTTTACGCTTCATACCACGTATTTTCTTTTCACGCATTGTTAAATCATCTCCATAAATTTTTGTAATGCAGCTGAGTGATATATATCTTTTCTAGTAATAAAAGTAGTAGGAACCTTTTTGAATCTATTTGGTAAAGGGTTGAATGATAAGTTATGTGCATGACCATTTAAAATAGATTTCATCATAATTGCTACGCCCATATTTGATTTTACACAGGCGAGTATCGCTTCAATTGTTCCAAACTCTAATACTCGTTTAGGTGAGATTCCTTCTTCTTGAAGCCAGTCTTCTAATAAACTTCTATAATAGCAACCGTGACTAAAAGCGAGTAAATTCATATCTTTTATGTCTGTAAGAGAGGGTAAAGGTTTTTTACTAATAAGAACTAATTCTTCTTCACGAAATACATTTGTATGAAGTTCAGCGTGCGGAGTAGCTCCAACTATAAACGCTCCGTCTAGTTTTCGTTCTAACACAAGCCTAATTAGTTGTTCGGTCGTATTTGTTTCTAAAATTAATTCGACTTTTGGATATTTCTCATAATAGGCAGTTAATATAGATGGCAGCCTTACCGCGGTTGTAGATTCTGTACACCCAATTTTCAAAGTGCCTTTAGGCTCGATTCCATTACTTTGAACCGCTTTTATAGATTGATCCATTAAGTGGATAATTTGTTTGGCATATGTGAATAAAATCTCACCGTTAGAAGTTAAAGTTACACCTTTTCCGTTACGGTAAAATAAAGGCACGCCTAATTCATTTTCTAGTTGTTTCATACGCATTGTTACGCCTGATTGTACATAGTTCAAATTTTTAGCTGCGTGAGAAATATTATTTTCCTTCGCAACTTCGTAAAATACAGTTAAATCTTTTATGTCCACGTATCATCCCTCCGAAAAGGTATCAATTTTTTTGATGGATTATATGATGAATCTTTATTTTATATGATATCAGAACTTTCATACAATGGAAGTGGGTGGAGGGATGATTGTGTTAATCGAAGAAAGGATGAAAAGTACTTATAAGTGGATGATGTTAATTGTTGCGACGATTGCTCAAACAACAGCGACACTTATAACGTATGGTGTTGGAGTTTTGGCGTTATTTTGGAAAGAAGAATATGGGCTTACGAATATGGAGAGTGGATTGTTAGTAAGTGTTGTAAATGTTGGACCATTATTTTGTATGCTTTTTGTTGGGCGGCTACTTGATCAATATAATGAAAAGTTGTTAATTTCTATAAGTTCATTTTTGCTAGGAGGTTCGCTTTTACTAACTAATATAGTAAATGGATTTAATGGACTGTTATTTGTACTTTTATTAGTAGGAATGTTTTATAGTGTTTCCCAGCCAGGAGGAAGTAAAGTGATTTTAAAATGGTTTCCAAAAGAAAATCGTGGATTAGCGATGGGAATAAGGCAAGCTGGTATACCGATTGGTGGCGCGTTAGCGGGAGTTTTAATCCCGTTTCTTACGATACAATATAATGTGACTTATGCGATAAATAGTATGGCATGCATTTGTATAATTGGAGGTTTATTATTTTTTATGTTTTATAAAGAGCCATATGTCCAAGAGGATGTAAGGAAAGAATATATTAAAAATTCTTTATGGATGCAGCTAAAAGTATTGATATGTAAAAAAGAGTTGTATCCAATTTATATAACAGGTATTTGCATGATTTCATTACAAATGGTGTTAGTTGGACACTTTATGAAATTTTTAGTAAGGGAACAATCCATTACATCTATTGTAGCCGGAACAGTATTTTCAGTTATGTTCTTTTCTGGAATGATTGGCCGTGTTGCATTAGCAGCTATTAGTGATGTGTTTTATAAGGGGAATCGGCGCATACCTTTATTTATATCTGTCTGTGCTTCTATCAGTTTGATTCTATTGTTAGTAATGAGCATACACACAGTAACGAGTGGAGTATTGTATGGTGTCAGCGCATTGTTAGGCTTCTTTTCAATTGGTTGGTTTAGTCTTTTTGTCGTCGAAGTTGCTGAATTGGCAAGTGAAGAAGCTGTTGGAATAACAGTTAGTTTGGCGCTGACATTCAATCAAATTGCTATTATTGTTGCACCTGTTTTATTTGGTTATATTGTCGATGAGAAAGGGTATACGTGTGCGTGGTTGTGTATAGTGGTATTACTAAGTATTTCGGCAGTGAGTTTATATAGTAAAAGCAAAAAATAAAAGAAAGTTAGCAATGTAAATTTTTTATGAAGAAAGTCTAAAGAAATGCCGAATGAGCGACATTTCTTTTTTTATATGTTGTATAATCAAAATATAAATGATATTCGTTTTCAATGACGTTCATTGCCTCTTTTGAAATCTCCTGTCACTTTAGCCATAATGAGTTGTTTTTCTGTATCGTTATGTGCATGATTTATTTTGTTTAAAAAATTTTCAGCATCCTGTCCTTTTAATATTAAAATCCTTTTTACGTAATATTCAATTAAAACTATGTTATTTTTTGTTACCCTGTAATGAAACATCATGTCATCTAAACGGTTGCGTCTATCAGTATTTTTCATGTTTACAACTCCGTTCTTTATGATATGTAACAAATGTTACATAAGATGTTGAAATTATAGTAGGGTGTATACGATTGTAAGGTGGAAATTTTGCAAGAAAGAAATACAATAAAGAGTAGCCAAAAACTGAATATGAGAAAAAGGAATCTAGTTGACTTGGGTGAATAACAGATAGATAATATTATAAAATATTTGAAAATTAAAAGATATAGAATAGAATGGATGCATGTTAAGTGAAACTAGATAAAAGAGGGTTCCTATTATGCTAAAGAAATGGTTAATTGTTTTCTTTATTTTTGCTATTTTTTGTGGGAGTGTCGTTACACTAATACATGCAAATAAAGGTAAGAAATATGATATAAAGGCATTTTCTAATGTAAATAGTAAGAAAAAGGGCGATATGCAAGAAGTTGATGCGAATGAGAAAAAGCGCTATGAAGTCGTAGCTGGAAAACTAGATCAATATTTAAAAGATAAAGGATTTAATGGGAGTGTTCTTGTAGCCAGTAAAGACCATGTGATTTTACGAAAAGGTTATGGGTATGCAAATGTGAAAGATAAAGTAGCGACAACGCCAAGAACGAAATATCGTATTGGTTCTATTACGAAAACAGTCGTTGCAATATCTATTATGCAGCTAAAGGAAAAAGGGAAATTAAATATTGAAGACAATGTAAATAAGTATATTCCATCGTTTCCAGCAGATAAAAACATTACGTTACGAAATTTGTTAACACACACGTCCGGGTTACCAGATCAAGGACAAGGTAGGGTGAATGCGGCGTCACGATTAAAGTTAGTAACATGGATTGGAGCGCAAAAATTGCAATTTCCTGCAGGGACAGGGTGGAAATATACAGACTATAATTATATGGTACTTGCGTATATTGTAGAAAAGATAGCAAATAAACCGCTCGCTGAATATGTGAAAGAAAATATTTTTACGCCTGTTGAAATGCATGAATCTGGAATGGGTGCAACTCTCCCTGAAGATATTTTTTTAGCAGAAGGTTATACGAGAAAAGATAATGAGTTAATAACTACACCCCGTTTGAAAATGAACTGGTTGTATGGGTGTGGTGAAATGTATACGACTGTTGAAGATATGAAAAGATTAGATGAGGCTATTATGGATGGAAAGTTGATTTCTAAACAAAGTGTATCAGATATGTTTACTGCATCATCTGTAAGAAAATATGGGTTTAGTTTCTATACTAATCCAGATTATTATCATAATCATGGTGTATTAGCTGGTTGGAATACATTTAATAATTTTAACCGGGATAAACGAACGTTTGTCATATTATTCTCTAACGTACAAAATGGTATGAATGATACGTTTAATCAGGAGTTTAGGAAAATGGCGAATGATTTAATAGAAGGTAAAGGGACATGAAAGAGAAAGAGCCTCTAGCGAGAGGCTCTTCTTTTTTATAGAGCTAAAAATTCTTCAACAAGTGAGCTAAAACGATTTAGTGCACTTTCAATCGGTTCTGGCGTAGTTAAATCAACACCAGCTTTTTTCAGTAAGTTTAATGGATAGTCAGAACTTCCGCCTTTAAGGAATTCAATATAATGTTTTTGAGCATTTGGATCGCCGCTCAATAACTTATCAGCAATTTGGATTGCAGAAGCGAATCCAGTTGCATATTTGTACACGTAAAATGGACGATAGAAATGCGGTATTCTAGCCCAGCCGTATTTTACTTCTTCGTCAAATACGAGAGAGTCACCATTATACTCTCTAAACAAGTTTTCATAAACTTCGCTAAAGACTTGGGCATTTAATGGTTTACCTCGCTCAGCCATTGAATGTGTGATTTTTTCAAACTCAGCGAACATGATTTGTGTAAAGAAAGTGCCTTTAAATTTCTCGATGAAATGGTTTACTAAATGATTACGTACATTAGCATCTTTTGCTTCTTTTAATAAATGATGAATTAATAGCACTTCATTTACTGTAGAAGCGACTTCTGCAACAAAAATAGTATAGTGTGCAGAAATTCTTGGTTGGTATCCGTGTGAGTAGTGCGTATGCATACCGTGTCCACATTCATGAGTGAGAGTGAAAAGGCTATTTAAATCATCGTGATGATTTAAAAGAATGAAAGGATGAACACCGTATACACCAAAGTTATAAGCGCCGGAACGTTTTCCGGGTGTTTCTCTTACGTCGATATAGCGTTTATCTTTAAAACTTTTTAATGTTTCAATATATTCTTCACCTAATGGAGCTAGTGATTCGATCATTATGTCAAACGCTTTGTCATATGGAATGTCTTGTTTTACACCCGCTACTAAATCAACGCCCAAGTCGTATTGACGTAGTTCATCTACATTTAATTTTTCTTTTCGAAGTTCATTATAGGTATGTAGTGATTGAATATTTTTTTTCGTCGTCTCAATTAAATTTTCATATACTTCTTTCGGAACCATGTCGCCAAATAATGACTTTTCTAATGCTGATGGGTATTTTCTTAGCTTTGAAACAGTAACATTATTTTTAATAGCAGCAGATAAAGTAGAAGCGATAGAATTTTTTAATTGAACGTATGGTTTGTAATAAGCTTTATAGGCTTCTTTACGTTTCTCACGATTCTCATCTTCTATTAACTTTGCATACATTCCGCGCGTTAGAGTAACTTTTTTTCCCTCATCAGTAGTCACTTCACCAAATAGTATATCTGCATTATTTAACATGCCGTATGTATGCTGAGGAGAGGAAAGTGCTTCACCCATTTGTGATAAAATCTCTTCTTGGTCCTTATTCAATACGTGTTTTTTATAACGATATAATTCAAATAAGTCTTCTTTATAATATTGTAAGCCTTCTGCTTCTTCTATGTAAGAATGTAATGTGTCTTCATCTATGCTAAGTAAGAATGGGGAAAAGAAAGATTTAGCCGCACTTACTTTCACGTGCAATTGTGACACTTTATCGACAAGAGATTGAGCGTCAGTATCACGCGTATCAAGATCAGATTGTAATCGCGCATAAGCAAACATTAAAGATATTATGCTAGAAATTTCTTCGCTCTTTGTTAAATAGGCTAATAAACTATTACCATCGTAAATATTTCCATTAAATTCGTGTAATTCTTTCGTTAACAATTCAATTTTATGAAAATCGCTTTCCCAATCTTCAATTGTATGGTAAATATCCGTTAAATCCCATTTCTCTTTCTCATCTACTTGTAGTCGATCTTTAAGTTCAGTCATAATCATTTCCTTTCTAAATATGTAGTTATATTCCTATATAACTATGAAATACAACAAATTGCAAAAAATCCCTGCTGAAAATTGAAAAGCCTTGAAATGGCAAGGCTTAAAGAATTATAATGTAATTCCGAATTTTGAATGTAAAAGATTTTTATATTGCACATTTGTAACGGTTTTTTTCGTTTTTTTACCGCTTTCCGCTATTGTCAGACTGTCCTTTGTTAAAGATGCATGCCCATCTTCAGTTAATTTTACAATAAGAGGTACTTTGTTAAATGGCGAGCCCTCATGTTCAACAATAATTTTTTGTGCTGCATTTGCTTTTTCTTCATCCACTTCTTCTATATAAAATGCATAGCCTAACGTCCAATCATCAGCAGAAGATTGATCCAAAAACTCATTGTTTTTACGCATCTCTAACATGTAGTTTCCCTTTTCGGTCATTTCTTTACGAATACGATAATCTCCTGTAACGGAGTGAATGACTTCACCTGAGAAAGGGACAGGTGCAAGAGGTAAGTATGATCCGAATCCCACTTCAATTAAATAAAGTTCATTATGATGTGTTAAAACGGTTGCGATATGGCCAGAATCAACAGCCCATATAGAATTTGCAGCATTGTACACTGTTCCTGAAACGAGATGAACGTCAAATCCAGCGTCTTTAAGGAAGTAGTACATAGTAGGATTGAGTTCATAACAAAGACCGCCACGGTTGTTTACTAAAATTTTTTCTTTTAGATTTTCTTTTGATATTTCTGTAAAGTTGTTCTCGAGTATATTTAAGTTTTCAAAAGGGACAGTTTGTGCCATTGCGTACATAATGTTAGGTAAATCTTCAAATGAAACTTTGTCTTTTTCTTCTATATGCAATCGTGCGAAAAATTGTTTTTGAAAGTCGGTCATAGAAATCCCTCCGTCATGCTTTTATAGATAAATTGTAAACAATCTTGAATGAGATGTGAAATGAAAACTACGTTGAAGTATTTGTTGAATATGTGAAGTTAGACTAAAAAATAATGTGGGAGAGTGAGAGATTGCTACTTTACTAATCTTAGAACGAATATTATAATAATTTCGATAAACTATGCAAACGTTTTCTTGAAAGGGGATGGTGTAAATATGTTGAAAAGAATAATAGTAGTCGGCTTGTCGGTTGTTTTGTTTTTACCTAGTATATATGGGGGAAGTAAAGCATATGCAGATACGGTTAATAATGGAACATTAATGCAGTATTTTGAGTGGTATGCTCCGAATGATGGGAATCATTGGAATCGCTTGCGTTCAGATGCTGGAAATTTAGCTCAAAAAGGAATTACATCTGTCTGGATACCGCCTGCATATAAAGGAACTACGCAAAATGACGTAGGATATGGAGCGTATGATTTATATGATTTAGGGGAATTCAATCAAAAAGGAACGGTGCGGACGAAATATGGGACAAAAGCACAGTTGAAATCTGCAATTGAAGCTTTACATAAGCAAAACATCGATGTATATGGCGATGTAGTTATGAATCATAAAGGTGGAGCGGATTATACTGAAAATGTAACAGCTGTTGAGGTAGACCGTAACAATCGAAATATTGAGGTATCAGGTGATTATGAAATTAATGCATGGACAGGGTTTAACTTTCCAGGGCGTGGAGATGCTTATTCTAATTTCGAATGGAAATGGTATCATTTTGACGGAACGGATTGGGATGAAGGAAGGAAATTAAATCGAATTTATAAATTTAGGGGGATAGGTAAAGCATGGGACTGGGAAGTGTCTAGCGAGAATGGAAATTATGATTATTTGATGTATGCAGATCTTGATTTTGATCATCCAGATGTTGCGAATGAGATGGAAAATTGGGGAACGTGGTATGCAAATGAATTAAATTTAGATGGCTTTCGTTTAGATGCTGTTAAACATATTGATCATGAATATTTACGCGATTGGGTAAATCATGTCAGACAGCAAACAGGAAAAGAAATGTTTACGGTGGCTGAATATTGGCAAAATGATATCCAGACTTTAAATAATTATTTAGCGAAAGTCAATTATAATCAATCTGTATTTGATGCACCACTGCATTACAACTTTCATTATGCTTCAAAAGGAAATGGGAATTATGATATGAGAAATATTTTAAATGGGACAGTAATGCAAAATCACCCTGCACTTGCAGTTACTCTCGTTGAGAATCATGATTCTCAGCCTGGACAGTCATTAGAATCTGTAGTAAGTCCGTGGTTTAAACCGTTGGCATATGCATTTATTTTAACTCGTGCAGAGGGCTATCCTTCAGTTTTCTATGGTGATTACTATGGGACAAACGGAAATAGTAGTTATGAAATTCCAGCGTTAAAAGATAAAATAGATCCGATTTTGACGGCAAGAAAAAACTTTGCATATGGTAAGCAGCGTGATTATTTAGACCATCCAGATGTAATTGGATGGACAAGAGAAGGTGATGGTGTACATGCGGATTCTGGTCTAGCAACATTAATCTCAGATGGGCCAGGAGGATCAAAGTGGATGGAAGTTGGAAAGAATAACGCAGGGGAAGTATGGTACGATATGACGGGTAATCAAAAAAATACTGTAACAATTAATAAGGACGGATGGGGACAGTTCCATGTAAGTGGAGGATCAATTTCCATATATGTTCAGCAGTGAATTGGTGATAAAAAAGAAGAGGAAGACTGAAATATAAGTCTTCCTCTTCTTTTTATATTGTTATCATTCCTAAATTTTTATTTTCATAAATGAACTAGTCGACTTTTAAAACAACGAGAGATGCGTTGGAATAAATAGTGTCACCCGTGGCTTCTCTTATTCGTACTCGAAGAACATCTCCTTGGTTTAAAGGTAATAAATCAGTTCTGGCGGATGTAGCTCTTACCCCAGAACCACCACCAACTCGTGTTTCAATTGCGAATTGAATCGAATCGTTTATTGTAAGATTTAATATATTAGATGAGATAGCTTGTATCGCAAATACGATTGAAAAGGATACAGAGTATACACCAGTGGTATTAATTGTAATGGAGTTGTCTACTGGGTTTAGAGTAGTTCCACTAACAGGTCCTGGAACGGTAAAATTAACATTTGTATTAACTACTGCTGAAAAACCGATACCTATTTCAGAAGTTATTGTTCCAAATACGGGGAGAATCCCTAAACCGGTTGCTCCAGTGGGGCCAGTTATTCCAACTCCAGTAGGTCCTGTAACCCCAGTAGGACCAGTTATTCCAATTCCAGTGGGTCCTGTAACCCCAGTAGGACCAGTTATTCCAATTCCGGTAGGTCCTGTAACCCCAGTAGGACCAGTTATTCCAATTCCAGTGGGTCCTGTAACCCCAGTGGGACCAGTTATTCCAATTCCAGTAAAACCTGTCGCACCGGTAGGACCAGTTATTCCAGTAGGTCCGGTCGGAAATGTAAATGGTGGAATTGGTGGTAGTGTGGGGCCAATTAAATTTGTTTCAAGAGCAGTTCCATATAAAATAATATATTCTTCGCTCATGTAGTAACCTCCTATGATTGCTTGTCATAATTATTAAATGTAGTAGGGGAAGCAAATGACATTCGCAATAGCGGAGGCACTTATTTAATTTTTTTTGCAGTGAAATTAAAGTTATTACTTTAAAGTTCGATACAATAAAAAAACAGTATTGTGATTGCTATAGAACTAAATATTAGTATGTTTTTAACGTGATTTTCATAGATATTATATTTGCTTTACGATAAAATAATTATAGTGTAAAATTACACTATAAGTGTAAAGTGATGGCAAATGAGTATTTTGACACTTTTGGTTATTAGAAGAAGTTCTTTATATAAATCGTAATTTAAAATCTATAAGGAAATTTCTGTACAGGCAGTAGTAGCAAAAGGAGAGGCAATATGAAAAGAACAATAATGAAATATAGCATAATGTTTAGTTTATTACTATTAACATCATGTGATATATCGGATAAAGAAATTGAACAAAAAGCACAAAGTTATACAAAATCGGAGCATGGTATTTCTGTAAAACTAGATCGAATTGAAATAGCCGACCAAGGTAAGGATTTTTTAGGTTCAAACACACGAACAGCTTATGTACAGCAAGTAGATGAACCGCATTTACAATTTCAAATATCCTTCGATGGACGAAGTTCTCCAAAGGTAAATAATGATAACTATAAAATAAAAAAAGGAGCAAATGATTTACGAGAAAGATTCAATACATATTATGAAGAAAAAGGGACTAATACTATACTTACTTTCGAGCAAATGCAGACGGGGGATATTGTTTTCGATAATGATGCAGAGAAAAGAATAGTGAAGAAACATCCGAAGCATTATGTTACGGCAGTTTTCAAAAGTAATATCTTTTTGGACGTAAACAACCGTGCACATATGGAAACGTTAGCGGAGCTTGCGAGAAGTATTCAGGAATTTAATAAGATAATTGAAAATAGTAAGAGTAGTGTGGATGATATAACGATTCAGTTGCCAAATGATAATAAGGATGTATTACAACATATTCCGGTAGATTATATAGTAACGGCTGAAGAGGCGAAAAAGACACTTGAGAAAAATGTTGATTATATGAAAGCTTTACAGTCTGTAATGAAATAGTCTGACACCTTTACTTCTCACAAAACATATAGTATGATGATTTCAGTAAATTAGATTTCAATGACTATAATATAAATTAACGAGAGGTGCTTTTTGTGAGTGCGGTAGGTACTAAATAGGAAAAATTTAATGAAATAAATCGGATAAGAACAGGGGATTTTTATGTATACCATACCCCTAATTTTGTCATGGATTTATTTCGAAACCTATGAAGATACCTACAATACTTTATAAAGCGTGTAATAAGGGGATTGCCATCTGTTTTTTATGGCTTATTTCCTCATATGTTATTACACATGCCTTGTAAATGTAAAAGCTGCGGTATCCCCGCAGCTTTTTTGTATATTTTTTGAATGTATAAAAATGGTAAATGAATCATGTAGAACTCATTGGAATCTAATGAGTAGGTATCTTCATTTATGATAAAAATCAATCATAGTGAGGAGAAATAAAATGAATACGATGACTTTTGAAAAGTTACAATATAACGAATTAAAAGAAATAGTGAAATCATATTGTGTAAGTGGATTAGGTAAGGAATTATTAAATAAATTAGAGCCGAGTACGAGTATAAAAGTAGTGAGGAATCGCTTGAATGAAACGACAGAAGCACGAGCTATAGTAGATGCAGAAGGGCATGTTCCTTTCTTCGGCATTTCAAATATTGCTAGTACAATTCAAAAATTAGAAAAAGGGATGATTTTAGATCCTGAAGAGTTAGTAAGTGTTTCTGACTTTTTACGCGGCTGTAGAAAGATTAAAAAATTTATGTTAGATAAAGAATTTTTTGCGCCAGTATTAGCTTCTTATGCGAATTCAATGACTGAATATAAAAGTATTGAAGAGGAAATCAACTTTTCCATTAAAGGTAATAGTATTGATGCAGCAGCGAGTAAAGAGTTAAAACGAATTCGAAATAACATTGATTCTGTAGACGGAAAAATAAAAGAGCGCTTAACGAAGTTTTTAAATAGTAGTGCAAATAAGAAGTATATTCAAGAGTTCTTTATTAGTAAGAAGGATGATCGGTATACAATTCCAATTAAATCTTCTTATAAAAATCAAGTTGCGGGAAGTATAGTTGAAGCGTCCGCTAAAGGCTCTACTGTATTTGTAGAACCGCATACGGTTACAAAGTTAAATGCGGAACTCGCAAGTTTGAAAGCAGAAGAAGCGATGGAAGAGTATCAAATTTTAGCGACTTTATCAGGAATGGTAGTAGAAAACATTTATCATATAAAAATTAATATGGAATTGATTAGTCAATATGATATGGTATTTGCGAAAGCAAAGTTTAGTAAATCGATTAATGGAATAGAGCCTAAGTTAAATGATCACGGCTACGTTCATTTAGTGAATTGTAAGCATCCGCTTTTAAGTGGAAAAGTAGTACCGTTACACTTTGAAATCGGTCAAAACTATCGTAGTTTAATTATTACGGGACCGAATGCGGGTGGGAAGACAATTGTATTAAAAACAATTGGACTACTAACATTAGCGACAATGTCAGGCCTGCACATCGTTGGAGATAAAGAAACAGAAATTGCTATTTTCGAAAATGTATTTGTAGATATTGGTGATAATCAAAGTATTGAAAATGCACTAAGTACATTTTCATCTCATATGAAAAATCTATCTGAAATTATGAGGATGTCAAATAATAATACGCTATTATTATTTGATGAGATAGGAAGCGGGACTGAACCGAATGAAGGGGCAGCACTTGCAATTTCTATTTTAGAGGAGTTTTATCTTGCGGGGTGTATTACAGTTGCGAGTACACATTACGGTGAAATTAAACGATTCTCAGAAATGCATGATGATTTTATGAACGCAGCCATGCAGTTTAATAGTGCGACACTAGAACCGCTTTATAAATTAGTGATCGGTAAATCAGGTGAAAGTAATGCGCTTTGGATTGCGAATAAAATGAACGTAAGAGAACATGTACTGAAAAGAGCGAAAGAGTACATGGAAAATAAAGAATATTGTTTTGAAAAACTGAATGAAAGCAAAATTAGAAAACCGAAATTTTTACAAGAAAAAGGAGAAAATCATTATGAGTATAAAATCGGCGATCGTGTAAATTTATTAGATTATGATGATTTTGGTATTATCTATAAGGAAATAGATAATTTCTATAACGTCGTTGTATATTATAACGGTGAATTCGTTGAAGTGAATGTAAAACGTATTACGTTAGAGGTAGCAGCAAAAGAATTATATCCAGAGGGATACGATTTAAATACACTATTTGTCGATTATAAAGAAAGAAAAATGCAGCATGATATAGAGCGCGGATCGAAAAAAGCGCTTCGTAAAATCCAAAAAGAAATAAGGAAGAATAGAGGATAGTATAGAATGGTAACGATTAGACAAGAACAACAAAATGATTATAGTAAAACTGAAGAAGTTGTAAAAGCAGCATTTTTAAATGAAGAATTCAGTGATAAAACAGAACATGAACTTGTGAGTCGTATTAGAAAATGTGATGCGTTTGTTCCTGAGTTATCTATTGTTGCGGTAGATGAGGAAATAGTCGGTCACATTATGTTATCGAAAATTACGATAGAAAAAGATGGAGCTTCTGTAGATTCATTAGCGCTTGCGCCAGTATCAGTTGCTAGGGGCCATCAGAAAAAAGGCATTGGCGGTAAACTTATTGTAGCTGCGTTAGAAAAAGCAAAAGGCCTTGGATACGGGTCAGTTGTAGTATTAGGCCATCCAGAGTACTATCCGAAATTTGGTTTTAAGAAAGCAAGTGAGTGGAATATAAAAGCACCATTTGAAGTACCGGATGAAGTGTTTATGGTGATGGAACTGAGAGGGAATGCTCTTGAAGGTGTAGAAGGGGTTGTTCAGTATTCGAGTGCATTTGCTGAATAGGAATATCAGTTAAGAAATGTAATCATAAAAGATGCTATCTTTTTGTAGAGATATACAGAAAGATAGCTTTTTTATTAAACAAATGCACTTACGTATATTTTGCTCAATGAATAATTAAGATGGTAAAATTGATATAGAAATGTAAAGGGAGAGAATTGAATGAAGAAGCGAGAAACAGATAGCAATGAGAATGTAGTTACGTTATATGTTACAAGACACGGTAAAACAATATTAAATACGAATCATCGCGCGCAAGGTTGGGCAGACTCTCCGTTAGTAGAAAAAGGTGTGGAAGTTGCCTCTAATTTAGGAACGGGATTAAAAGATGTTCATTTTGCGAATGCATATAGTAGTGATAGCGGCCGAGCGATTGAAACTGCTAATTTAGTATTAAAATATAGTGAGCAAAAAAAGTTAAAACTTGAGAAAAGAAAAAATTTACGAGAATTAAATTTTGGTATTTTTGAAGGTGAAAAACTTGAAAATATGTGGGATGCGGTTGGAAAAGCTGCTGGCGTTGCATCACCAGAAGAACTTATGAAGTTTTCTATTCAAGAAGTGATTAATCTTATTAGAGCAGCAGACCCTACGAAACAGGCGGAAGATTGGGAATTATTTTCTACTCGTATAAAAGAAGAGATTGATAAAATTAGTGAAGAATCTGCTGCAAATGGTGGCGGTAATGTTTTAGTTGTCGTTCATGGGCTTTTGATTACTACCTTAATAGAAATGTTAGACAGTAGCCAAACAAAACTTGGAGTAGAAAATGCTAGTGTGACGAAGATTGTATATAAAGACGGAACATACACAGTCGAGTCGGTTGGAGATATGAGCTATGTTGCAAAAGGGAAAGAAAGTGTGGAAATATAAAAATAAGAAAAGGAAGGTAGAGAAATCTAGCTTCCTTTTTATGTTGTTAATTATGGGATCAATAAAATCTTCCCAGTACTTTTTCTGCTCTCTAATAATTCATGTGCAAGAGCACCATCTTGTAAGGCGAATGTAGTAGGACTCGCGATGTTTAATTTACTAGTAGCGATCCAATCAAATAATTGAGTAGATCGCTTTTTACGTTCTTCATACGTAGTAAGCACGTTCCAAAGGTCTTCGCCAGTTAAAGTTTTCGAAGTATCCATAAGCATACGCGGATCAACGGGCGTAGGATTACCGCCAGCCATTCCGTAAAATACGACAGTACCACCAGTTTTAGTTGCGCTAAAACTTTTCTCTAACGTAGAACCTACTGATTCATATACAACATTTACTCCATCACCGTTTGTTATTTCAAGTACTTTCGCAGGCCATGCTTCAGTATATAAAAATACGTGATCAGCACCAGCTAATGTAGCTATTTGTGCTTTTTCTTTTGATGACGTGAGGCCGATTACTTTTCCGCCTAGTAGTTTAATTATTTGGATAAGAAGTTGCCCAACACCTCCAGCAGCGGCATGTACTAAAGCTATATCACCTTGTTTTATTTGATAGCTATCTTTCGTTAAATAATGTGCTGTTAATCCTTGTAATAAGACAGAAGCGGCTGTTTCAAAAGAAATAGAATCTGGAAGCTTAATTGCTTTCTCAGACGGAACAGCAACTAGCTCTGCATTTGCAAATGGAACGTCAGCAAATGCGATACGGTCTCCAGGATTAATATTCGTAACGTCAGCTCCTACTTTTTCAACAATGCCAGCCCCTTCATAACCTAATATATACGGTGAATTGCCAGCGAGATGATAATTGCCGCGGCGTCTATAAATATCAGCAAAGTTTAATCCAATTGCTTTCGTACGGATAAGAATTTCATTTGGGTTTATGATTGGGTCATGTATTTCTTTATATTGTAGTACATCTGGATTTCCAAACTGTTCGAAACAAAGTGCTTTCATATGGAATACCTCCATTTTTATTGTTTGTCGATGCTCTTTATCATACAATACAAATATCAATAGACAAAGAAGATTATTTCGATGAAATCAATCGGAAATAACGATTGAAAAGAGGGACGATAAATGGAGATAAAACAATTAGTTACATTTAAAATAGCCGCGGACAATTTGAATTTTACACAAACTGCGAAGAAATTAAACTTTGCTCAATCGAGCGTAACAGCGCAAATTAAAACGTTAGAAGCTGAGCTAGGTACGCCGTTATTTGAAAGATTAGGAAAACGCCTTTTCTTAACTGAAGCAGGCAGGAAGTTTCAACTATATGCCGACAAGATGATTGCGCTCAGCAACGAAGCGAAAATGGCTGTGAAAGATGATGAAGAAATAGCAGGTACGTTAATAATCGGTGCACAAGAGAGTCAATGTACATATAGGCTCCCATCTATATTAAAGAGATTTAAAGCACAATTTCCACAAATAAAGCTTATATTTAAACCAGCACATTCCAATAAAGATGCGAAGGAACAATTGATGGAGGGGAAAGTCGATCTTGCCTTTATTTTGGACGAATGTAAAACAGAAGATGCTTTACATGTGGAGCCGCTTATGAAAGAAGAATTAAAAATAGTAGCTGCTTCAGGGCATCATTTACTCGAGAAAGCTTCCATTTCTACAAAAGATTTAGAAAGTGAGACGCTGTTGCTAACAGAGCTAGGGTGCTCGTACCGGACTTTATTTGAAGAGCTACTTCGTACAGAAGATGTGTATCCAGCAAATAAAATTGAGTTCGTTAGTGTAGAGGCAATTAAACAATGTGTTATTGCAGATTTAGGAATAGCTGTTTTACCAGCGATAGTAGTAGAAAAAGATATACGAGAAGGGACGATAAAAGAGTTACATGTAGAAAGTGCAATCTCACCAATTTATACACAAATTGCTTGGCATAAAGATAAATGGATGACAGTGCCACTGCAGCAATTTATTGATGTAACGAGGGAGTTTCTTACAACGGATTAAGTGGAGAAATATTTATTTTATATAATAGTAAAAATGGCAATTTTGTATAAAGAACTGATGCTTGCATGAAACGAGTATCGGTTCTTTTATGTTTTAAATAAAGAATGCTATAAAGTGAAACTTTAATCAGTGGGGGGGTTCTTCATCCCCCACTGATTATTAGCCCTCACCAATCGGACTTTTATGGGCAGTTGATTCCCCACCTAAATTCTTTGCTTTCGCTGAATTTTGAGGTGGGGGTCTTACTGCCCATTAAAGCGGGATAACATGTGTATTTCTCAACTTTTTTTCTTAGACGGATACGTAAATTTCTTCGTATATTCCAATAATCATAAGGAAATTTACAACGTTTAGTCGTTTCTGTAAGATGCCTCTAGGAAGTATGAAAGGAGGGGCGTACATAGGGGATAGATTGTCTTTATTATACGTACTTATTTTGAGGGGGGGAGATTTACAATGTTTAAAAAGTTAATGAAAGCATGTGTGTTAAGTGTAGCGAGTGTAGGGGTATTATTTAGTTTCCAAGGAAGTACATTTGCTGCTACTGATTTAAGTAGTTACTATGACGGGAAAAATCCAGCAACAACGAAAGTATACGGAGGTAGTACAACGTGTGATGCAGATGGATTTAATGCAAAGTCTACAGCGGTGTACGAAGGGAGTAAAAAAGTAGGGACAGTGTATTTACGTTACAGCAATAAATGTCATGCAGCTTGGGCTAAGTTTGTTTTAGATCAACCAGCACCAGCTGTTTCGGGCGGAGTGTATGCGTACGCTGTTGTGAATAAATACAAAAATGGTGTATTTCAAAAATCAGTCACTTCTAATCAGGGAAACGGCACAATAAAAACAGGTCAAACGAGTACGTATACAGGAATGGTATTTGATTTAACTGCTGATTTCGGATACACAGCAGATGCTGAAGCGGTTACTTTTAATAACGGTTATGGAAAAACTGGACGCTATTAAAAAGGAGCGGATTGCTATGAAACTTTTAATAAAGGTAAGTGCATGTTTCTGTCTATCATTGCTCGTTTTAACTAGTGTGTTTAGTACGACGAATAATGATAAAGCATATGCAGAAAATCATTCGTATGATGGGAAAAGTCCGTATTACAATAGTTGTGATCAATCCGCAGTAACGAAAGAAAAGAAATGGATTGATTCCAATTCTTATGTGGAATTAAAATTTAGCACGACGTGTAAGACAGCATGGGCAAAAGTTACTGTAACTCGTCCAGCAGTTTATAATAACGAAGCTGATGCAAGAATTGTAAGAAAAACAGATGGAAAGGCATATACTTGCGGGAGTGCTGGAGGAAATGGTGTTGTGAATAAAGGGCAAACATCATGCTATACGCCAATGGTATATGATTTAGATCCAAGAAAGGCACAGGCGCAAGGGAAACATGCTATTCCGAATAGTGACGCATATAATTATGCGGAGACTATTTGGTATTGATCATATTATAAAAAATTAAGATAGCATATTTAAAGAGCATGTTTTGATTGGTTTTCAAAGCATGCTCTTTGTTTATCCAGGCTTAAGGAATAGTAAGACTCTAACTTCGAATCTCAACTGAAGTAAAGCAGGTAGTGGGATTGTTTGTAAAGATCTAATTAAGTATGGATGTTTCTTTCGATTTTTGGGATTATTTAACATGAATAGTTTTCATATCTCCTTATTTATGCTCTAATTAAACCAAAGGAGGGGAGTAGATGAGTAATGAGATTAAACGATATGTAATGTGCACTTTAATATTTACATGGATACTATGGGGGTTACTAATTAACTTAATAAAATTTAACATTACGACATTTGGTACACCGCTAGCGATGATAGTATTTGTTTTTGGGGGAATCATGCCGGCAATCGTTGCAATTAGCTTAAAGAAAAAATATGGATCAAAAGAAGAGTTCAGAGTGTTTATAAAAAATGTTGTTAATCCTAAGTGCCATTTTTTATGGTATATTCTAATCGTTGTTTTGGCTTTTATTAGTTGTTATCTGCCAATAATATTTGGTGGAGCAACGATGCAAAAACCATTATACGTGGCATTGCTTAGTTTTCCAATAATGATCGTTGGTGGTGGTCTTGAAGAAATTGGATGGAGAGGATTTTTACAACCTGCCCTTCAGAAAAGGTTTTCGGAATTATTTAGTACGGTTATTGTGAGCGTTATATGGGCTATTTGGCACTGGCCGTTATGGTTTATTCCGGGCACAAATCAAACTCAAAGGGATTTTCTAGCCTTTATAATTACGACAATTGCCATATCGTTCTTATTAACTACAATTTTTAACGCAACTAAAAGTATTTTTATGTGTCTAATTTTCCATGCGCTTCTTAATTCTTTTTGGAGTGTGAACGTGCCAAATGATAAAATGTTACCAGCATTTTCAACTTTTATTTTTGGAATTTTCGTGTTTATTTTGTATAAAGTCGTAATAAAAAGAAAGAACCTCTTATTGGTTAGGTAACTGAAATAATAAAAGGAAACATATTAATATGTTTTTTTATGGATATGAAACTAATTAATAAGAACACGACACAAACATAATTAAAATATAATACCGGTTTGTGCCGCAAAAAATTGTAAAACTATAAACAACGTCAAAAAGAATGAAGAGCCTTTCCGTATACATAAACAATGTTAACGACAGTTATAGTAGTTCATTTGTTAAAACAACCGAATTAACTAAGGTCTGTATCAGGAGGCGTGTATCCAAGGTGACGAGCCATCGATACAATTTGTCCTTTATGATGAAACTCATGTGTCTCTGTATGAGTTAAAAGCCATAGCGGTGTTGTGCTCCAAGGTTCTTTTTGCCATTTCACTTCATTTGCTATATTTTCGAGCCAACGGTCATTGTATTCATCTAAAAAGTGTTGTACAACTTCATCTACTAACTTAAACCTAGCACGGATTTTCTCGACATCTGCATGCTCAATTCCATAATCACTAGCAAATGAAAAATCTGCCCGTTTTTGCTTGAATGCGAATGATCCAAGCCAGTACCGATAGCAATCGGCTACATGAATATGTGTCTTTATAATGCTACCGCTCCCGAAGTTCGGAACAGTGCTATGTAATTTTTCTAGCGGGATTTCTTCCAAAAACGAAAATAGAGTTTCTCTTGTAGAGCTAATAAGATTATATTGTTGTTTTAAAATATGTAACATGAAATTGACACTCCTCTATTATTTACTAAACTAACTGTGTAGTAAGTAATTCTATATGTACGAGAGGTGAACCTTTTTATTATTTGTACTAGGCATATTAGATGTATTTCTCCATTGTTTCTGATAGATTAAACAAGGTGAAACTTTAATAAGTTAAACATTCTTAGTTCATAATAAATGGCAAATCAAAAAGGGGACCGATAAAATGAATAGACTAGTTGGCTTAAAACAATTTGAAATAACGCGTGGGTCATTACTTAAATTTATGGAAACGTTAGATGATAAAACTGCGGATACACAGCCAGAAGGTTTTAATAATACAATTCGTTGGCATATTGGTCACGTGTTAACAGCAGCAGAAGTTTTCATGTTTGGAAAAGAATTCAAACAATTACCAAATGAATATCCAGGTATGTTTGGGTATGGATCAAGACCATCTAAATGGAAAACAGAAGGACCATCGTTAGAAGTGTTAACGGCTCAGTTAAAAGAACAAGCGAAACGTATTAACGAAATTCCAGCAGAAGCATTTGAAAATAAACTGCCAGAGCCATTCCTAGGATTGGAAACGGTAGGGGAGCTTTACGGCATGATGCTTTATCATGAAGCGGATCATATTGGGCAAATGAAGGCGATGGAGCGTATTATTAAAGCTCTTTAGTTGTAATTGCATATAAAAAACGAAATTATATTGTGAAATATTATAACGACAAAAAGGATAGATAATTTATTATCTATCCTTTTTGTCGTTGAGCTTAAAGAATTATGAACGCTTGACATCGTGATACTGATAAAATAGGAATAGTTATTGTATTTGTTTCACATGATAGGAAAATATTGAGGGAAATGCAGAATTAAGGTTGCGAAACCTGCATGAAATATAAGTATAATAAAAGAGAAAAACTAGAAATAGGGGTGAATACTATGATTACATTAGAACAAAAGTTGGAGCAATACACATATACATATGCACAGTTAAAGGGAGAACTAAAATGGAAAACGAGTGATTCTCGAACAGGTATGATGATTGCTGCTATGTATACAGGTAGTGATAAGTTGTTTGATCTCGGACGTTTTTTAGAGATTAGTAGTTATATTAAAAATCAAGTAGGGATGTTTTCATACTTAAAGTCTTATCATCGCTTTGTGGTGGCCGCAACTTTAGATATTCACTTTACAGATTACAAGAAGGCTTTTCGAAAGTTTTTAGATTTATATGAACAATTGGTTGCTGGTGGTTTTAGTCGAAGTATATTTACTTATCTCGCAGCATCTGTGCTTTTAACAGAAGAAAATGAACAGCATGGCACGCACATTCAGCGTTCGATGCAAGTATATAAACGTATGAAAGAGGATCACCTTTTTCTTACAAGTACAAATGATTACCCACTTGCAGTTTTACTAGCAGGACAATCAGAGAATGTAGAAACACTTATGGATCGTGTAGAACGTCTGTATCAGAAACTAGCGAAATCTGGTTTGCGTAAAGGGAATGATCTTCAGTTTTTAAGTCATATCCTTTCACTAAAGAAGGATGTTCGTGAAGAAATGTTAGTTGCAACATGTACAAACATATGGAACTCGTTAAAAAAAGAAAAGGTAAAAGTGAAACAGATGCATTACCCAGCCATAGGGCTACTAGCGTTACTTGAGGATGGAGAAAAAGAAATTCATTCTATTACAGCGTTGATTGAAAAATTGCAAGGGGAGAAATTATTCCGTTGGCATACAGACACAAATATTCTTATTGCTATTCAACTGTTCGTAAGTCAGAAAGGTGAGGAAAGTAAAGCTACCAACACAGGTTTACAAACTATGATAGAAGTCCTCATACAAGCACAACAGGCAGCTATGATGGCAACGATTGCTGCTTCATCTGCTGCAACATCTTCTGCTAGTAGTAGCTCATAATGTGTAACTCCTTTAATAAGGAAGGTAAAAAAGCCCATCACTTTCTAATGAGTGATGGGCTAACCATTTTTACATAATCAGCATTATTTTTTCGACTCCTTCAAATGTTTGAGTTGTGTAACAATCATAATGCTAATAACAACGAGTAAAAACCATGAACTAATTTTGCTTAAGTGAACGAGATTCCATGCTTCCCGTTGATTTGGATATTGCCATGCTCCGAAAAATGTTGCGATGTTCTCTGCAATCCAAATAAAGAAACCAATAAGGAAAAAGGAGAGAACGAGTGGCATTTTATATGTAACGCCTCGTAATGAAAATTCTACAAATGTCCGAAAGAAAACGATGAATAAAAGTACAGTTAATACCCATCTAAAGTCATATAGAAAATGATGTGTAAAAAAATTAAAGTAAATCATTGCTCCTAGAGGTATTGCAAAAATAGCTTTTGGCCAATGATGCATTTGCAAATGTAATCTTCTCCACGCCTGGCATATGTAACTAGCAACACTTGCATACATAAAGCCACTGTAAAGCGGCACTCCAAAAACTTTTGAATATGCCTCTTCCGGATAACTCCATGAACCGAAATGTACTTTATATATTTCTAGTAAAAGCCCGATAAGGTGAAAAACAGTAATTACTTTTAATTCGTCTTTCGTCTCAAGTCCAGTCTTATACATAATCCACTGCATAAGAAGACATACGATGAGTATGAAATCATATCGGTACAACCCTGGAATCGATATGATTTTTGAAAGAGCAAGTGTTAAAAAAATAATGACTGGGAATAAACAGGATAATGCTTGCTCGTAAGTGAAGTGTAGTAGTTGTTTTATAAAGAACATTGCGTCACCTTCGATACTTTTGTTAGAAAACTCGAAATAATGACTAAGTATACTACAATTTTAAAAATAAGCCAGTAGTCTATTTTGCATGTATTTGTAAGTTTTAGAAAGGAATTGTAATAAGTATTTTAATATTTAACAAATTAAAAAAATAGTTTGCTATTTTAAAAAAGTGGGGATATAATTTCTAAATGAAAATGATAATTGTTATCAATAATAATTATAAATTAAAAATAATTATAAAAAACAACTGAATATAAAGGATGAAATGAAACATGTTACATAAGTCTGCTGTACATGCTGGCAATAAGCTCATGAAACATATTAAGTTCATATGTTTCATGAACTTATCAATTTTATGTTTAATCGGATCTATATTCTTAGCTATTGCATTCGGTGCAAAGGATATCCATTTGCAAACCGTATGGACAGCGGTTTTTGATTATAATCCGAAATTAACGCAGCACCAAATTATATATGAATTAAGGCTCCCAAGGGTAATTGGAGCAGCAGTTGTAGGAGCAGCTTTTGCGGTCGCTGGGGCTGTTATGCAAGGAGTAACACGAAATCCTTTAGCTGATGCAGGTGTGCTTGGCATAAATGCAGGTGCGATGTTTGTAGTAGCACTTAGTTTTGCCTTTTTTCCGCATATGCCATATTCCTATTTAATGATTGTCTCTTTTATTGGAGCGGTTTTAAGTACAGTACTCATTTTTATTATCGGATCGGCCACATCAGGCGGATTAACACCGATGAGGTTAACGATCGCTGGGGCAGTTATGGCAGCACTTTTACATTCGTTAAGTTCAGGTGTTGCAATTTATTATGACTTAAGTCAAGATTTAGCGTTTTGGTACGCTGGTGGTGTTGCAGGGGTTAAGTGGGAACACTTGAAATTTTTAGTTCCTATTATTATTATAACGATTGTTTTTGCGACAGTGTTAGGGCGGTCTATTTCACTCATATCAATGGGGGATGATGTTGCTACGAATTTAGGAGTAAAAACGAACCGTACGAGAATACTAGGGATGATTACAGTAGTCATTCTTGCAGGCGTATCTGTTTCAGCTGTTGGCTCTATTGGATTTGTAGGACTCGTTATCCCGCACATTGCTAGAAAATTAGTTGGTGTTAATTATAGACTCATTATTCCTATGTCAGCATTTTTAGGAGCTATGTTATTAGTTTTAGCTGACTTAGGGGCAAGAACAGTAAATCCTCCTAAAGAACTCGCGATAGGGATTATGGTAGCTCTTGTTGGAGTTCCGTTCTTCCTCTATATAGCACGTAAAGTTGGGAGAGAGTTGTAAGTGAAGAAGATTTTAAACACGGATAAAAAGAGAGCCGTTACTGTAACTACAATATTTGGTTGTATTGGTATCGCTGTCATTTTGCTTGGCTTAAATACAGGGACACTTAGCATTGCACCGATCAAAGTAATTCAAACGCTTTTCGGTTATGGTGATTTTGAAAGTGCAACCGTACTATACGATTATCGTATGCCAAGAATTATAATCACAATGTTAGCTGGCATTGGCCTTGGGATTTCCGGTGCGATTTTGCAAGGATTATCACGTAATGCACTTGCAGACCCTGGTATTTTAGGATTACATTCCGGTGCGTCTTTCGGTCTTATCGTATTTGTTACTTTCTTTCATTCTATTAATGAGAGTGCATCTATTTTAATACCGTTATTTACATTTGGCGGAGGAGTATTAGCTGCATTTCTTATTATTTTACTTGCGAGTGATCGGTCAAAAGGTTTACTTCCTATTAGACTTATTCTCGTTGGTATTGCTGTTTCAGCTGGATTTAGTGCGATTTCGTTATTTTTCTCTCTCAAGTTAAATGATGAGACATATACATTCGCTTCCAGATGGTTAGTTGGTAACGTGTGGGGAAGGGATTGGATTCATGTCCTTGCATTATTACCTTGGATTTTCATACTAACTCCGTATGCATGGCTAAAATCTAAAACGTTAAATGCATTGTCACTAGGTGATAGTGTGGCAGCAGGACTTGGTGTTTCTGTTCAAAAAGAACGGTTACTCCTTTTAGCTACAGCGGTTGGATTATCTTGCGCGAGTGTATCGATGGCAGGAGGGATCGGTTTTATCGGTTTAGTTGCTCCGCATATCGCAAGAAAGTTAGTAGGTACTACGTATCAACATTTCCTTCCACTAGCTGGCATTATCGGAATGATTATTTTAGTACTAGCAGATACGATAGGTCGTTCTATATTTGAGCCAAACTCTATTCCGGCTGGTGTAGTAGTGGCCGCATTAGGAGCACCGTATTTTCTTTATTTACTTACAAAAACAAAATAAATACTTCAAAGAGGAGAACATATGAAAAAGAAACTTACTATTTTATTTAGCATCATGTGTATTTTAGTATTAGCAGCATGTGGTCAAACGAAATCTAATGAAGAGGCAACGAAAAAAACGGAAAAAAGTAATGACCCAAAAATTGCTTCAATGTCTATTCATTTAACAAATGATTTACTTGCATTAGGAATTACACCAGTAGGTTCTGTAATTGGTGGAGATTTAAAAGATTTCTTACCGCATGCAAAAGAACAACTGAAAGATACGAAAAAACTTGGTGTTATAACTGATCCGAATATGGAAGCATTACTTCAATTAAAGCCTACTGAAATTTATGTGGATGAAAAATACGCGGGTAAAGATGTAGCGAAATACGAAAAAATTGCAAAAACGCATACTTTCAATTTAGATGAAGGTACGTGGAGAGACCATTTAAAACAAGTTGGTAAACTTGTAAACCGTGAGAAAGAAGCGGATACATATATTCAAGATTACGAAGAGCAATCAAAGAGAGTAAAAAGTTTAATCGATAAAGAGCTAGGTAATAATGAAAAAGTAATGGCAATTCGCGTTACTGCAAAAGAATTACGTGTATTTAGTACGAAAAGACCTATGGGACCAATTTTATTCCAAGACTTAGGATTACAACCTGCAAATGGTGTAGAGAAAATCGATGGAAACCGTCCTTTCGAAGTCATTTCACAAGAAGTATTACCTGACTTTGATGCAGGTGCTATATTTGTTGTTGTAAATAGAGATGATAAGGCAAAAGCTGCATTTAAAAAACTTCAAGAAACACTAATCTGGAAAGACTTAAAAGCTGTTAAAGGCAAGCATGTATACATTATTAATGACCAACCATGGCTTGACTATTCTGCTTTAGGTAACAAAATGGCAATGGATGAAGCGGAGAAAATGTTTACGAAATAATATCGATTCGATGTTAGGAAGATCCTCTAAATTTTGAGGGTCTTTTTTATTGTTAGAATAAATAAAAAATTATACAATAAATTTAATTTAATGCAGAGGAGATATGCCAATGTCAGCGCTTATTGTATGTATCCCGTTTATAAAGCAGTTTATGAAACTAGGGGATAAATAGGCTAATCATTATCCCCGTTATTAAAAAAAGGGGGAGTTTGAAATGACAATGAATCTTTTTCAAAATAAAACGATTAAATTATCAGTTATGAGAGAAAACGACGCTGAAGTAATGGCTAAATGGCAAGAAGATAGTGAGTATTTAAGAAACGTCGATACAGATATAGCATTCCCGCAATCTTTACAGGAAATAGCAAGTGATGGTCTACTAAAGGGAAGGAGATCGAATAGTGTTTCTTTCATGGTAAGGACAGTTCAAGATGATCGCTTAATTGGTTTTGTTGCAATTCATGGCATAGAGTGGAATAACAGAATGGGTTTATTAGCCATTGGTATAGGAGATGCAAATGATAGAGGGAAGGGATATGGAAGAGAAGCGATCCATCTTATCTTAAAATATGCTTTCTATGAATTGAATTTGCGCCGCGTCGGTCTGGATGTTATTTCTTATAATAAAGCTGCTATTGAGTTGTATAAAAAGATGGGTTTTCAGATGGAAGGTTGTATGAGAGAAGCAGTTCAAAGAGATGGGAAGTGTTTTGATCGTATCATTATGGGGATATTAAGGGATGAATGGATAGAGCTGCAAGGTTAGAAAGTACATTCGAAATTATATATGTAGTATGCAGGAGATATAATAATAATTGGCGAATTTTTACAATGTACTGATTGAACTTATAAGGAGTCATGCAAAATGAATTTAGACAAAGCAAAACCAGTAAATGAAGAAGTCGCTGAATTAAAGGAACTTATTAAAGAATTACACGGAAGTGTACATCAACTGCAAAGTGAAGTGCAGCAACTAAGGCACGAAAGACCGGTTGTTGAAGTGCGAAAGGGTGTTCAATTATCACCAACAATCATCGGACAAATTGGTGGTATGATTTTAGGTGGATTAGCAATTATCGGTATATTTTGGTGAACGAAAAAAAGGTATGCAATTTAGAGCTGCATACCTTTTTCGTTGTCGTTATTTGTCGGTAAGTCGATATTCTCTGTCGCATCGTCGATATAATTTCACACACTACAACTTTTACATTAAATAACGCAAATATATATAAGCGTGTGATAATAGTAATGCAATGATTGTTAACGGTAACCCGATTTTTAAGAAGTCCATATACGAGAATCCATGTCCTTCACGTTTTGCAATACCAGCAACGACTACGTTTGCGGATGCTCCAATTAATGTTCCGTTTCCTCCTAAGCAAGCTCCAAGTGATAACGCCCACCATAGTACTTCGATTTGTGGAGAGTCGACAGATAGTCCGAGCCCTGTAGCTAAATCTTGAATAAGTGGGATCATCGTTGCGACAAAGGGGATATTGTCAATTGTCGCAGATGCAATGCCTGATACCCATAAAATAAGTACCGCAGCGAAACCGATATCGCCATTTGTTACGTCAAGTACTTCTTTTGCAAGTGAAGAAATAAGCCCGATATCAATTAACCCGCCAACGAGAACGAATAGTCCAGCGAAGAAGAAAATGGTTACCCATTCAACGTGGGCAAATACATCTTCAATATCATGTTCTTTTACTCCGATTAGCATAAGAAGTGTAGCGCCTGTCATCGCGATAACCGCAGCGTCTACATGAATAATCGAATGAAGTACAAAGCCTAAAATAGTTAGCCCTAAAATTGAAATGGATTTTAAAAGGAGGCTTTGATCTTTAATATAATCTTTTTCGTTCAATGCCATTAATATTTTAATTTGCTCAGTTGTTGTTTTTAGTTTGTTGCGATACATAAAGTAAATAATACCAAGTGTAACGATAGAGATAATGATTACGATTGGAGCTAAGTTTAGTAAAAAGGCATTAAAGTCTAAATGCTTGTTTGCTGATCCAATCATAATGTTAGGTGGATCACCGATTAATGTTGCTGTTCCACCTATATTTGAAAATAGTACTTCTGAAATCAAATAAGGAACAGGGTTTACTTTTAAAATACGTGTAATGGACAGTGTAACAGGAACGATTAGTAGAACGGTCGTTACGTTGTCCAAAAAGGCAGAACCGACAGCAGTTAATAAGGATAGCAATAATAAAATGCGGATTGGTTTTCCACCAGCTGCCTTCGCTGCTTTAATGGCCACAAATTCAAATACGCCTGATTGACTCGTAATATGTACGAGAATCATCATCCCAATTAAAAGGGTAATCGTTTCCCATTGAATATGTGATGTGAAAGCAGTATGTAAATCTACAACTCCAAAAATAATCATAATAGCAGCGCCGAATAGTGCGATTACAGCACGATTCAATTTCTCAGAAATAATAAATCCGTACGTGATTAAAAATACGGCAATTGCAAAATAATATTGCCAATTTGCTACTTCATGTGCTGATTGTTCCAATCATGTCACCTTCTTTAAAGTATGTATTCAATTGTCAAAATGTATCTCGCTGCATAAATACAGGATAAAATATATTGTAGCAAATTCAAAAAAGAAAGAAAACTATTTAACAAAGTGAAGGAAAAAATATGATTTTTACATATCATATAAAAAACACAGTGCAAATTATTAGGAAAAGTGAGCGTTGTCCTCTAATATAGAGATAGCAATTTACATTATTTTTGCGTAAAATGGTTTAAAGAGGTGAATTCCGATGGAAATAGTAAAAGATAGTTCTCTTATTCAAAATGAAATTGAACGTTTTGTAAATAAAGATGTATATATTCATTTAGAAACAACGAACGGAGCGTATGCGTCACACTTTAACGAAAAGATGATGACGGTTGGTGCATTCATTCGAAATGCAATTATTCACTTTGAACGCGGGAAGATTACTGGAACGAATCCATACCGAGTTGGTTTAAAAATGGATCATGGCTGGGTATATGCAGAAGGTATTACGCACTGGGAAGTAGACGATAAAGAGCGTTTATTACTTGCAGGGCACGATAATCAAGGTCGCTTAGCAGTTGCACTTGAGTTAAGCTTAACACCATTTAAGTAAGAAGGAGGGAAACTTATGGAGAGACATGTACTTGTTGTATTTCCGCATCCAGATGATGAAGCATTTGCTGCGGGAGGAACAATTCGCTTATTAACAGATCAAGGAGTACCTGTAACGTATGCGTGCGGTACTTTAGGACAAATGGGACGTAATATGGGGAAAAACGTATTCGCTAACCGTGAAACGATTCCAAATATCCGTGAAAAAGAATTAAAAGATGCATGTGAAGCGATGGGAATTCAAGATTTAAGAATGCTTGGTTTCCATGATAAAACGTTAGAATTTGAAGATGTTGATTTCGTTGCAGATAAAATTGAAGCAATCATTCAAGAAGTAAATCCATCTCGAATTATTACATTTTATCCAGAGCACGGCGTACATCCAGATCATGATGCATTTGGCCGCGCAGTTGTTCGCGCTGTATCACGTATGCCAAAAGAAGAACGTCCAGTCATTCATGCAGTTGCAATTACGAGAAATCGCGAAGCTGTATTAGGTGAGCCGGATGTTGTAAATAATATTAGTGAAGTATTCGAGCATAAATTAGCTGCACTAGGCGCGCATCGTTCACAAACAGAAGCGATGCTAGAAGAAACACACGCAAAAATTAAAAACAAAGATGCAGCAACATTAAAATGGCTGCAACTTGAACAATTTTGGACTTATAAATGGGAGTAGGCTAGAAGGGAACCTTCTAGTAGCTCTTACATAGAAAAAGCACCGTCATTTGTGACGGTGCTTTTTTAGTGAATAATCTTTATTCTCTAGCTATTTGCGAGCAGATTTCACTTTATCTCGTACTCCATTCTTTTGCGAATTCATCATGATATGCTTCGCTCCAATGGTATGGCTGCAATTCTTTTAACGGTTTGAAAATAATATCTTGTTTAGAATTTGTAATGGCGCATAGTACTTCTGGTCCCCAATAAAATAAACGTTCTTGGCATACACCACAAGGTGATAATACTTTTAATTCAGAATGCTCATTTTCCCTTGCAAAACAAATCGAATGTGTAACTTTCTTATGAAATTTATGTGCCTCTAAAATCGCACCTGTTTCCATACAAAGTTCTGTTGAAGCATTTATTACGTCTGGGGCAACACTTGTATAAATGGATCCATCTTCTACACGAATTGCTGCAGCTCCGCCCCAATTATGCGGATATCTTTGGTCAATTAAACTTTTCACTGCATCATATAATTGTTGTTCAATGCTCAATTGTATTTCCTCATTTCTGCTTAATTTTCGATTCAATGACTGTTATTTTTTATTAATACCGATTTCAAACTATGAATGTAAGAATTACTCTTCATCTGCATACTTTTCCTCTAAAGAAATTAATAGAGTAATTAACCCCAGTACTACAATAATTAAAGTGGTTATAAAAGATTTAGAAAGAGAAAAAGAACCTGCAATGAAAGGTGATAAAAACTTGAATGAAAGTATACTAGCTAGTAAGGACACTGCTAAAATGGTAAAAAGAGCTATATTTTTATTATTGATAGATGTTTGTAAAAAGTCTTTAATAAAGCCAATAGAGACAAATATAGTTAGTATGATAAGTGAAATAAAATAATGTGTTACATTTGTCATACTAATAGTAGGATCGTCTATTATGTAGGCAAGTAACTTAGATATTAACATACCGCCAAACAATAGAATAATAAAAGCGAGTAATTCTGTTGACATATAAGTGCTGAAATTGACTTTCTTTTTAAAGAGCTTATAGCTTAGAGTAGCCTGGATTATTTGAATGATAAATAAAGCGATAATCCACACATAATATACAATTGGTAATTCTCCTGAGAATAGCGCAATCAGGAAATTTATTACTGTCCTTAAAATTTCAATCACTATAAAAATCCTCCTGTTTGTAAGCTTTGCGACATTAGAAATATGCTAGTTTATCACTTAATAATTAGATCTATAAATTCAAACTATTTCTAATTATTCCATAAAAAGGTGGTAACTTCAAGTTATCTTTTTAACAAAGCATCCAAGGCTCAACACTAGAAAAAGAAACGCAATATGTAATATAATTGAAAAAGTATATATTAAAATCAATGTTAATATTACCCTCCTATAAGTATTAACATAAGTAATTGAGGTGTTTTCTTTGTTGTTTTATGATCGGATTTCTATAATGGCCCCTCCTGTTCCGTAGCTAAGGAAAGTCTTTTTATTTCTGAGATTTTCAAAGTTATAGGAGGGTATGAAAAATGAAAAAAGTCTCAGTACCATCACTTTTGTTAATGATCATTCTTGTCGCATTTCCGCAAATTAGTGAAACGATTTACACACCGTCTTTACCTGATATTTCAAAGGCGTTACATGTAAGTAATAATGAGGTACAGTTAACACTTAGTGTGTATTTTGCTGGATTTGCTTTAGGTGTATTTTTTATTGGATGGTTATCAGATATAATTGGCCGTCGCCCGGCAATGTTATTTGGAATTGTCGTATATGGCGTTGGGAGTTTCTTATGCTTTATTGCAAATTCCATTGAAGTTTTATTGCTAAGTCGTTTTATTCAAGCGTTTGGAGCAAGTGCTGGCTCTGTTGTGACACAAACGATTCTTCGTGAAAGTGTAGAAGGGCATAAAAGGCATGTTATGTTTGCTCAAATCTCGGCAGTCATTGCTTTTACACCAGCAATAGGACCATTAATCGGTGGCTTTCTTGATCAAATGTTTGGATTTAAAATCGTATTTTTAAGTTTAGTAGTTATGAGTATCGGGATTTTTCTGTATACGTTTGTTTCTCTTCCGGAAACAAAAACGGACTCAGTAACGAATAAAATAAATGTATTTTCTGTTTTAAAACGACTGATTACAAATCCGAAAGTAGTAACATATGGGTTATTAATTGGAGGAGCGAATGGTGTTTTATTTAGCTATTATGCAGAAGCGCCGTTTATCTTTATTGAATACTTTCAGTTATCGCCTAGTATGTATGGACTTCTAGGAATTGTTGTTGCTTCCGCTTCTATTATTGGAGCGAAAGTTTCAAAACGATTGCTTGCCACGTATAAACCAGAGAAGATTATATATATCGGTTGTCTCGTAATGACAGGAGGAGCTATCCTTTTATCTGTTATTACGTTTGTTGGATCAAATCCGAATGTAATATATATGATTGTATTTTTAGTAGCGATGTTTATATTGCTATTAGGAATTGGAGTAGCGTTACCTAACTGTTTAAGTTTAGCATTAGTAGATTTTCAAGATGTCATTGGTACAGCCGGAGCTTTGTTTAGCTTAGGGTACTATGTAATTGTAACGATGACAGTTTGGGGAATGAGTCAACTTCATACGGGCTCGTTACTGGTGATGCCACTTTATTTTCTGGCTATTGTAGTTATCATGATGGTGTTTACTAAAGTATTTATTTTAGGTAAACAAACTTCAAAAATGATTTAAATATGAAATGGTAAAAGAGTCTCATTAAAAATGAGACTCTTTTATATTTTATCCTGCTGTTTTGAGGCAGTAAGATTCCTACCTTAAAATTGGGCTGGACTAAAGAAATTAGTAGTTTATTAATATATTAAATTTCTGGTTAGTATATGAATCGGACGTGTGGGAAATTACGTTATCAACTATAAAGATTGAAGTACATGAGATGTGAAACCTAGGAAGAAATACTCTCCTCGGTTATTTATACTGTAATAATATTCATACCGGAATCATATTGAATAGATGTATTTTATTGTTAATTTAGTTAAAAATTAATCAGAATTCTGTATAATGATTTATTGAAAAATAATTGAACTTTTCAGATAAATGAATTAATATAAGGTAAGTAATTTTAAGATTTATAGAATATTGGAAGATGAAAGGTTTTGGGAATTTTGTAAGAGGCAAAAAACGATTTTAGGATAGCTTTAAAGCTAGTGTAAAATGACGTTTGCTTCATCATTTTCAGGGCCGAAAGGAATTAGGGGAAAGCATCTTGTTTTAAAATGCGGCTATGAATCATCTAAGAGGGGGAAGTGAAGTGGCAAACAAAGAATTGAAAAGAGGCTTAGAAGCACGTCATATTCAAATGATCGCTTTAGGCGGAACGATTGGTGTTGGCTTGTTTATGGGGTCAGCCAGCACAATTAAATGGACAGGTCCGTCAGTAATGCTTGCCTATGCAATTGCGGGTATTTTTATCTTCTTCATTATGCGTGCGATGGGTGAAATGTTGTATATGGAACCAAGTACAGGTTCGTTTGCGACGTTCGGTCACAAGTATATTCATCCGTTAGCTGGTTATATGACAGCGTGGAGTAACTGGTTCCAGTGGGTTATCGTTGGGATGTCAGAAATTATTGCGGTTGGAGCGTATATGAAGTATTGGTTCCCAGACTTACCAGCGTGGATACCAGGCGTAATCGCAATGGTTATTCTTGGCACAGCTAACTTAATTTCTGTTAAGTCATTTGGTGAATTTGAATTTTGGTTTGCGATGATTAAAATCGTTACGATTCTATTAATGATTATTGCGGGATTTGGACTTATTTTCTTTGGAATTGGTAACGGTGGAGAAGCGATTGGCATATCTAATCTTTGGTCAAATGGCGGTTTCTTTACAGGTGGTTTTTCAGGATTCTTCTTTGCATTATCACTTGTAGTTGGTGCATACCAAGGTGTGGAATTAATTGGTATTACTGCTGGTGAAGCGAAAAATCCGAAGAAGACACTTACAAGAGCAATTCAAAGTACAATTTGGCGTATTTTGATTTTCTATATTGGTGCTATTTTCGTTATTGTAACTGTATATCCGTGGGATCAATTAAGTACAATTGGTAGTCCGTTCGTAGCAACTTTTGCGAAGGTTGGTATTACGGCAGCAGCTGGACTGATTAACTTCGTTGTTATTACAGCGGCGATGTCGGGTTGTAATAGTGGTATTTATAGTGCGGGCCGTATGCTTTATACGTTAGGTGTAAATGGACAAGCACCGAAATATTTCACGAAACTTTCTGGAAATGGTGTACCTTTATTCGGTACAGTTGGCGTAATTATCGGTTTAGCGGTTGGTGTTGTATTAAGCTATATTGCACCGAAAAACTTGTTCGTATATGTATATAGTGCGAGTGTACTGCCTGGTATGGTACCATGGTTCGTCATTTTAATTAGTCAAATTAATTTTAGAAAAGAAAAAGGGGCAGAGATGAAAGATCATCCATTCAAAATGCCATTTGCTCCTGTTACAAACTATTTGACGATTGCCTTTTTAATTATGGTATTAATCGGAATGTGGTTTAACGATGATACGCGTATTTCACTAGTTGTAGGTATTATTTTCTTAGCTATTGTTACAATTAGCTTCTATGCTTTCGGAATAGGGAAACGACCTCCGTTAGATGTTCCAAATGATCAAGAGATTTCAAGTAAATAAAGATAATAAAAAGTCCGATTTCTCATTTGGAAATCGGACTTTTTGTTATTAAAACTTTTCTAAAACGATTTTCCCAATTGTACTTCCGCTTTCAAGCAGGGCATGTGCTTTCTTTACGTTTTCAGCGTTAATTGGTGTGAATGTTTCATTTAATGTAGTCTTTAAAATGCCTTCATCTAGTAGTTCACTTACTTTATTTAATAGTTCGTGCTGCGTAATCATATCGCCAGTTTCATACATCGCTTTTGTGAACATAAACTCCCAAACGAATGTAGCACTTTTGCTTTTTAAAATCCCCATCTCAAGAGGGTGTTCATTTTCTACGATAGAGCAAATTTTTCCTTGTGGTTTAATGAGATCACATATTGCTTGCCAATGTTGATCTGTATTGTTTAAGCAGAAAATATAATCTACATCTTTTAGCCCAAACTCTAATATTTGATCTTGTAAAGGTTGGTGATGGTTAATGATATAATCGGCACCGAATTTTTCAGCCCAGTGTATCGTTTCATTGCGTGATGCAGTTGTGATTACATTCAGTCCAGCCCATTTTGCTAATTGAATTGCAATCGAGCCAACACCACCAGCTCCGCCGATAATTAAAATGTTTTTAAATGTATTTGTATCCTTCTTATTATAATCAATGCCTAAACGTTCAAATAAACCTTCCCATGCTGTAATAGCTGTTAAAGGAAGTGCTGCAGATTCAGCATCACTTAACGTTTTTGGTTTTTTACCAACAATTCTTTCATCAACTAAATGATATTCACTATATGTACCTTGTCTCGTAATGCTTCCAGCGTAAAAAACTTCATCGCCTTCTTTAAATAACGTACAACTTTCGCCAGTTTGCACGACAACACCACTAGCATCCCAGCCAAGTATTTTCGCTACATCTTCTTTTTTATCTTTCGGAGAGCGAACTTTTGTATCAACTGGATTAACGGAAATAGCGTTAATTTTAACAAGTATATCTCTTCCTGTAGCAACAGGTCTTTCAACTTCAATATCAATTAAACTGTTTTCTTCTTCAATAGGTAAGTATTCATGTAAACCAATTGCTTTCATTTGTATTCCCTCCATTAAAGTAAGAGTTTTTCTCTTTTATTATAGTAGGTAAAGCGTCATTATGTAAAAAAGTTGAGTTCTTTCCATTTTGTAAAAGAGCTGTTTCAACTTCATTTAGAACTTTGTAACTGGCGAGCAACATCCATCACTCTGATTTTATAAGCGTCGGATGAGAGGTATACTTATTTTTCCAGTGTACCTTGCAATGAACAATACCAAGTGTTATATTATACTTGTAGTTATTCGTTATAAAACAGTACTAAATAATAAACAGTAGTGGATATCAATTAGAATAGGGTGAATGAATATTGAATGTACAATTTAAAAAAGGAGTTTTAGAACTTTGTGTTCTTGTCTTACTGGATAAGCAAGACCGTTATGGATATGAATTAGTTCGAAATATTTCCAATCGAATTGAAATATCAGAAGGGTCTGTTTATCCTCTTCTTCGAAGGCTAACTAAGGAAGAATATTTTACAACGTATTTACAGGAGTCTTCAGAAGGGCCTTCAAGGAAATATTATACACTGACGGATAAAGGTAGAACGTATTTGTACCAACTTTTGGAGGAATGGAATGAGTTCTCACAAGGTGTTAATCAATTAATTAAAGAAGGTGTATGTAATGACGAAAGATAAATTTTTACAACAATTAAATGTATCTCTAAAAAGGTTATCTGATAAAGAGCGTGAAGATATTTTAAAAGATTATGAAGAACATTTTACTTTCGGATTAGAGGAAGGGAAAAGCGAAGAAGAAATTGCAGCTTCATTAGGTTCTCCATCTCAAATCGCCAAAGAGTTATTAGCAGATTATCATATTGAGAAAGTAACAACAAGTGCGACAACAGGAAATGTTTTCCGGGCAATTTGGGCAGTAATTGGATTAGGTTTTTTCAATTTGTTAATCGTGCTTGGACCTGCAATTACATTAGCGGCATTGATTTTTTCAGGATGGGTTCTAGGTATCTCATTTTTAGGCGCACCATTACTTGTTTTAGTTGATACTATTATACATCCAAATACATTCTTGCTATTTAATCTATTTATTTCTTTAGCACTTTGTGGACTTGGATATTTCATTGTTATTGCTATGTTATTTTTAACGAAGCTAGCAAAAAGTGGATTTGTTCGTTATTTAAAGTTCAATATAGCATTAGTAAAAGGTGGTTTTAAGCATGATAAATAAAAAGAGTCTTTCAATCATTGCAGGTATTATTTTCATTATTGGTATTATCGGAAGTTTATTCACTTATCGTTCAATTGCTGCAGTACCAATTTCAGAAGAAAAGGTCATTAATAATAATAATGTGTCAAGCGTCATTATCGATACGAATAACGTTCGTGTTAACATCAATCCTACAACAGATAGTAACTTGAAAGTGAAATTAGATGGCGAGATTAATCCTAACGTAAAAAGAACATTAGCAACGGATGAGAAAGATTCAACGCTTCTCATTTCTTACAAAGAAAAGCAACAGAGCTGGTTCAACTTTAATATTTCTGAAATAATGTCGCCATTAACATTAAATGTGTATCTACCCGAAAAACAGTATGATTCATTAAAAGTTTCCAATAATAATGGCTACGTTGCTGCTAAAAAACTAAACGCAACACATTTTAATATCCATACAAGCAATGGACGTGTTGAATTAAGAGAAATCAATTCACCAAAAATTATCGCAGAAGCAAACAATGGAATTATGGATTTCAAAGATGTATTGGCACAAAATATTCATGTGAAATCGAATAACGGACGAATAATGCTAGACCATGTTGAAGGTGAAATAGAGGGGCAAACTAAAAATGGAAGTCTTACTCTTAAAACGAATGAACTGGATCGAAATCTCAATTTTATGACTCATAATGGGAAACTTAATATTGAAACCGAAAAAGAACCAACTAATGTTCAATTTAATGTTTCTGTCGACAACGGCAGCGCGAATATCCTTGATAAATATAATGGAAATACGGTTATTGGAAAAGGAGAAAATGTAATTAAATTAAACACACATAACGGAAATATTACAGTGAAAAAACAATAGCATATTACCTTTTATAATCTCAGCTCGCCGCATATAAAGAGCAATAATAAATAAAAAAAGAACCGACTCCTTTTCTCAACATATAGGAAGTCGGTTCTTTTATATGTAACATTCGTTTAAGGGGGTATGTATCCTTTTCATATTTCAAAATACAAACAGTTGATTTCTTACTCTCGATTTTTAGGGAAATAACGAATAGAAATTAATAATGTAAGGAGAATTTGTGAATGACTCAAAAATAATAGTTGAAACATTGAAAGAAGAGAAGGAGTTTATTTCTAACAGGAGGAATTTTTTACTGTGAACTTTATCCAAAACTAAATGTAAAGGTGGATACATAATGACAGTAAAGAAGCTTTATTTCATCCCAGCAGGTCGTTGTATGTTGGATCATTCGTCTGTTAATAGTACATTAACACCAGGAGAATTATTAGACTTACCTGTATGGTGTTATCTTTTGGAGACAGAAGAGGGGCCTATTTTAGTAGATACAGGTATGCCAGAAAGTGCAGTTAATAATGAAGGTCTTTTTAACGGTACATTTGTCGAAGGGCAGGTTTTACCGAAAATGACTGAAGAAGATAGAATCGTGAATGTTTTAAAACGGGTTGGTTATGAGCCGGAAGACCTTCTTTATATTATTAGTTCTCACTTGCATTTTGATCATGCAGGAGGAAATGGCGCTTTTATAAATACACCAATCATTGTACAGCGTGCTGAATATGAGGCGGCGCAGCATAGCGAAGAATATTTGAAAGAATGTATATTGCCGAATTTAAATTACAAAATTATTGAAGGGGATTATGGAGTCGTACCAGGAGTTCAATTATTGCATACACCAGGCCATACTCCAGGGCATCAATCGCTATTAATTGAGACAGAAAAATCCGGTCCTGTATTATTAACGATTGATGCATCGTATACGAAAGAGAATTTTGAAAATGAAGTGCCATTTGCTGGATTTGATCCAGAATTAGCTTTATCTTCAATTAAACGTTTAAAAGAAGTTGTGATAAAAGAGAAGCCAATTGTTTTCTTTGGGCATGATATAGAGCAGGAAAAGGGATGTAAAGTGTTCCCTGAATATATATAGTGGAAAAAGTCATGAGCTCACTTGCTCATGACTTTTTCGTTTAAATGATTTTTTTAAATAAGTTATAAACTTTTTTAGAACTATCTTCATTTAATTGATAGTACGTAAGGTTTACATCATCAGGAGCATCTTGTTGAGCAATCATCACTTCGTTACTGTGATGGTCAACTATCCATATGAAATATTTTTTATAAGTCCCATCCTCGAAAGTAATCCACATATCACAGTCTATTAAATCTGATCCTTCTTCATCTAATGTTAATTTTCCTTTTTTGGCGGTATCCATACTGTTAATGAATGTTTTTAATTCATCTGTTTTTGTGAGAAAGATATCTTTTTTTGTTTTAATTGACTCGACATGTATATCTTTTATTTCCTGTTTTCCTAAAAAGACAGGGGGCTTATTTGGATCTCTTTGAGTTGAAATGATAGTAGCTTTCTTCTTTGGTTTATTTGCTGTATAGAAATCTTGAATAGATTTCCCAGAGTTGAAAAACCATGCGATTCCAAAAATAATCAATGCACTACCTAGCAGTAAAATGATTTTTTTAATAGAATATTCTCCTCTCTATCACTTCGTATGAAGAGCTTTTCTATTAATATATGATAGGGAAACGTAAAGTATTATAGTTGAACTTGGTTATTCTGCACAGTTTTAACAGGGCGATCTACGAGTAAATTGTAAGTGAGTCCGATTAGTACAAAAATGCCACCGACAATCTTTCCTATAGAGAGTTCGTGTGACAAGATGAAATCAATGATAGTCCCCGCAAATAATTGTCCGATAAAGATGAGTAACGTTAAATAAAATGCTGATATTTTAGGTGTAATATAGTTCGATAACGAGATGACGATAACGCCTACTAATCCGCCTAAGTAAACAGCGATAGGAATAGATTGCAACGTATGACTAGGAATGTACATTGAATCTGAACTGAAAATTAAAAATAACATAGAGAAAAATAATCCAGTAATATAATTAAAAAACGTACCTTCCCAATTACCGATTTTCGCTGCTAAATTTGCGTTAATAATTCTAGCAACAACGATAGAAACACCAGCTAAAATAGCGATCGTAATATATAACATTTTTCTGCCTCCATTAATAAATTGTCATGATTATAATTCCGGAAGAGATGAAACATAATCCAATTAGTTTTTTCTTTTCAAACTTTGCAACTTTCATTCCTAATAAGCCGAAATGATCAATAACGATGGAAGCAATGGATTGACCAAGTAAACTTAATGCGATCGTAATAGAGGCACCAAGGATGGAGAAACTTATATTATTAAAAAGGACAGTGAATACTCCAATCGCTCCAGCGCTATATAGAAAAAGTGGAATGCTTTTATCAAAATAAATTTTATTTTTGTTTACGATTAAAATGAAGATAACTGCAATTAAACCGACAAGGTGAATGACAACGCTCGCTGTATACTTGCCAATTAATTCAGATAAAATCCCATTCAATGGAAGCATAACGGCGATGAGCACACCAATAAAGACAGAAAGAAAGTTGTACAATGTAATATCCCCTTTAATTTTCATATTTGTAATGACTGTATCATGCTGAAATTGTGAATTACTATGACATATGTCATAGTGGAAGGAGAAAATTTTGATTACAATGGGGAGTAGTTGTAAAGGCGGGGGAACTATGAAGAAAATATGTAATTCTATTAAATTAACAAATTATATGAAACAAAATAATATTGACTCCTTTTTTAGTAATGATATGAAACCATATATGGAACTAATATTTTTTAAAAAGAATGAGTTTATTTGTAGAGAGAATGAAGAGATAGATTATTTATTTTTCTTCGTTGAAGGAAAAGCGAAAGCGTTTAATACATTAAGTAACGGGAAATCTGTATTGTTATGCTTTTATGATAGCTTACAGCTGTTAGGAGATGTGGAGCTAATTCATTCTCAAAAGACAGCTTCAAACGTACAAGTGATGGCAGATTCATATTGTGTTGGTTTGCCTTTAGGGAAAGTGAGAAATCAACTATTTCATGATGCGAAATTTTTACGGTGTATTTGCGGATCATTAGCACATAAGTTAAATCGGCTTTCAAAAAACAGTACAATTAATTTACTATATCCACTTGAAAATAGACTTGCGAGTTACATGTTAGCAGCAGGGGAACGAGCGGTGCAGCATGGAAATAGAATTGTATTTAGTGGGAATTTAACGGAAACAGCGGAATTGTTAGGAACGAGTTATCGTCATCTATTACGTACATTAAATATTTTTTGTGATAAAGAGATAATAAAAAAGAACAATGGTTGCTTCGAAGTAGTAAATGTGGATGTTTTGAGGGAATTGGCAGCAGATGTTTATAAATAGGAGGAGATTAGAATGATTACACCTATATTTAGAATTTTTGATGTTGAAAAAGCAAAGCTATTTTACATAGATTTTTTAGGGTTTAAAATGGATTGGGAACATCGGTATGAGGAACATATGCCATTATATATACAAATTTCGTTACATGATGCTGTAATACATTTATCAGAACATCATGGGGATGCTTCGCCAGGCGGTGCGATTCGCGTGAAAATAGATAATGTAGAGGATTATCATTCTATATTATTGAATAAAGAATATGCTTATTCGAAGCCAAATATAGAAGAAACACCTTGGGATACAATCGAATTAACTGTAATTGATCCGTTTTCAAATAGAATCGTATTTTATGAGGAGAGATGGTAGAGCCGGAAGGGATTAATATATAAATTTTTTAGAGATAGTGCAGTGTAATTGGGTATTAAATAAATGTAATGAAGAGTAGTTCATAAAGTAGCGAACTACTCTTTTTCCTTTTGTTAAACAAATTGAATTATTGGTAAATAAATCGTATCATAAAACATATGAACGAATGAGTATATGTTCATACGTTTGGGGAGGAGGAAAAAAATGTTAGATGCAATTATCGTTGGAGCTGGTCAAGCTGGATTAACAATGGGATATTACTTGAAGCAAGAAGGTTATAATTTTTTATTACTTGAGGCAGGAAACCGAATTGGGGATTCATGGAGAAACAGATATGATTCTTTGCAACTCTTCACACCGAGGGAATATAGTAGTTTACCAGGTATGATAGTAAAAGGAGAAGGAAAGGGATTTCCGTGTAAAGATGAAATGGCAACGTATTTAGAAGAATATGCAAGGTACTTTAAATTACCGGTCCAATTGCAAACCGAAGTTTTAAAAATAAAGAAAGAAAAAGAGATATTCAAATTACATACTCCTACAGAAATTTTACAAGCAAAAAAGGTTGTTATCGCAACAGGTGGTTTTCAGCAACCATACATCCCCTCATTTTCACAACATCTTTCATCGCATGTTTTTCAAATACATTCATCACAATATAAATCACCATCACAAATTCCTAAGGGGAATGTACTAGTAGTAGGTGGCGGGAATTCAGGAATGCAAATTGCAGTAGAACTTGCAAAAACTCATGAAGTTACAATATCTATCAGTCATCCTTTAACATTTTTACCGTTACGTCTTTTTAGAAAAAGCATTTTTTATTGGTTAGAAAAATTGGGTTTATTGTACGCCGAAGTAAATACTAAGAGGGGAAAATGGTTTCAGAAGAGAAAGGATCCTATTTTTGGTTTTGAAGGCAAAGAACTTATTCGTAATGGAGCAATTAAACTAGAGGAAAAAGTGGTTAGTGCATCAGAAAAAAATATTATGTTTCAAAATGGTGGCACGTATAGTGCAGAAAGCATTATATGGTCAACTGGTTTTATTCAAAACTATAAATGGATTGAAATAGAAAAGGCAGTGAATGAGAAAGGATTTCCTAATCATGTAAAGGGAATAAGTCCCGTGAGAGGGGTATATTATATCGGTTTGCCGTGGCAATCTCAAAGGGGCTCTGCACTTATTTGTGGTGTAGGAAAGGATGCAGCTTATTTACTCTTTCTGAAATCAAAAAAATAGATCAGTAGCAGCGACTACTGATCATCCATATGTACATGAATTAGGAGAGGTCAAACATTTATTAACTTTATTATAATAGATTTTCATGAGAATAAAAACTGAAAATTCTAATTTTATGTTGAGAAAGTTTTTTGTATCGAAATATATAAAAGAATAGGGGTTTTTAGTAAAAAGAAATATGATATTTATATTTTAATAAATTGTGATATAGTTTATAAAGAACAGATTACATAAAATGTTATTTTATTACATATAAAGTAAGGGGGGATGGTTGTGAAGTTTGATGATCAACGCCTACTAGGAGTACGATTAGGTTCTATACTTGTAACAGAGGAAAATCAATATTTAGTAATTAAGAAAAAAGATCATTATGCACTTTTAAATATACATAATTTAGAATGCACACATGTTGAAGTGCAGCTAGAACATATTGAAGAAATGTTGCAGGAAGATTTTCAAGAAAGTATAACGGAGATTATCGCACCAGAACATATAAAAATTGTTGCCAAAAATGTAATATAAAGAAAGAAGCTGGAAGGAACAGCTTCTTTCTTTTCGTTAAAAGGATAACGTTTTTAACACGTCACCAATAATCCCTTCCATTTGATGAACGCCTAAGTCAGCGTTCGTCATTATAACAGCACCATTACCTCGGTATGGATAGCATATCATCATACATTGAAATCCAACGCCCCATCCAAGTGAATACATTTGTAAGTCTTTATTCGAATCATCTAGAAACACACCTAATCCAGTCCATTTTGAGCAACCTTGAGGAGAAATCATATCTTGTACTAATTTTTGAGAAAGTTTTAGTTTGCCCTTTCCTTGTAAGGAATGAATGATTTCAATTACTAAAGTTGATAAGTCTGTTGGTGTTGTCCAAATACCTGAAGAAGCTGCGAATGGATAAAATGGATACTTCTCATTTGTAACGGTGCCATCTTTATTATGCCCACAAGCAAAGGCCTCCATTTTATTTATATCTTTAGTAGAGAATAGCATGCTATTTTTCAGTTGTAGTGGATGAAAGATATATTCTTCAAGTAAAAGATTGAATGGTTTTCCAGTTATATCTTCAAGTAGTAGTTCAATAATACAAAAGTTTGCATCAGAGTAGTGAAATTCGCTTTCTGGTTTATAAGTTATTTCTATCAGTACTGGACAATATGATGTTTTACCGGCAAGGATTTCAGACATGTTTGGTCGCCCTTGTGCAAGTGTATAATGCTCAAAACTATTAGGAGGATCAATGATTCCAGATTGGTGGCTTAATAAATTTCGCAGGGTGACTTTTTTCTGTGAGGTAAATAGATTGGTAGGTATGTTCCAAGATGTGAGCCTATCATTTACGTCTTCATCTAAATGCACGATCTTTTGATCTGATAATGTTAGTACGAGCATTGTAGTGAAGAATTTACTAATAGAACAAGAATTGAATATGGAATTCGTAGTGACAGTTTTAGTTGTTCCAGATTCAAGTGTTCCGCAGGCAGTTGCTTCATCTAGTTTACCATCACGTATAACGGCAAGGCTTAAACCTGCAACGGAATATTGGTTCATTTTCTCGTATATATTGTTACTTTTTAAGTTCATAGTGACTCCTTTCTTTGAAAAGACAGAATGTTAGTTCTATTATACAGTGGCTAATAGAGAGAAAAAGAAAAAACTTCATCTTTTATCGATGAAGTTTTTTTAGTTAATTCGAAGTGAGTGTTTTAAAAAATTTGTCTCGGTACATGTACATAAGCCATGAGGTTGTTAGTAAAGAAATAATGATTTGTTTGTTTTGAATTGGCGCATTGAAAACAAGCCAGCCAACGAGATCAAATAATAAATGTAGTGCAATTGAAAGAACTACAAATTGTAGTAACGTATTTAAAAATCTTTTCATAAAGTGTCCCCCTAAAATAAAAGATTTTATCAGAAATGTTGTATATTACTATTATACATTAAATGTGTTTTATAGTAAAATTTACATAAGATAGTTAAATAAAACAAATGAAAGCTAATAGGGGGGATAGTCATGGAATTTTGGATAATCATACCGATAGCGGTCTTTGGGTTTATTTATATTGCTGAAAAATTAAATAGAATCGAAAAGAAAACGGATGCACGTTTAAAGAGGATGGAAGATAGATTACAGCTAATTACGAAAGAAATGGGAATTATAGATAGAGAACCTGAAATTAATAAAGAGTTACGCCAGCTTATGGAAGAAGGAAAAACAGTTACAGCAGTTAAGAGAGTAAGAGAGGCTTTTGGGTTTTCATTATTAGAAGCGAAGCAATATGTTGATAAATTATAAAAAAGATCATCCATTTTGGTGATCTTTTTTCAATGCACCATGCGTGTATTTACATAAGCAGCGATTATAACGTGGCCAATTATAATGATAGGAAATAAGATTTTGACATTAGGGGTAGTGAAGACACTACCAATTGTGGCAATAGCACCGGCAGTTAAATTATAAAGACCAACTATTTTTGATAACTTATCTTTATCTGGCACACGGCGTTCATTGAATCCTGATAAGAGCCAAGTGTATTGTTTAACTCCGATGAAATAGGCTAGTGCAAATGAAATAATTGCTAGTATGAATAATGATGGGGAAGCGAAGAGAGTCATTGAAAACACCTCCGTTAAAGGGTTATAAATAAATTATAGTATGAATGTTATAATTTAACAAAATATAAGTGTAATAGAAAACGGAGTATTTATCATGAAGGGAGATTAAGTATGAATATTGTGGAATTCCAGAGATATGCATCAAATTTCAGTAAAGAAAAAGGATTTCAAGATACAACGATTGAAGAGCGAACGATGTATACGATGGCGGAATTAGGTGAATTAGCGGAAGTGATATTAAAGCGTGATAAAATACAAGATTCGAAAAGAGAGATTGGTTTAGAAATGTTTGATGTCATTTGGAATGTATGTGATTTAGCAAACAAGTTAGAAATTGATTTAGAGAAGGCATTTGAAGAAAAAATGAGGATTAATAAAAAACGTGAATGGTAAGTGGAATATTAATGTGTAAAGATGGGGGATATGGATGAAAAAGAAGCTTATTATAGGCGGAGTCTTTACCTTAATTAGTGTAATGAGTGTTGTCGCTTACTTAGTTTTTCAAGGCATATTTATTCCGAATCAAATAAGTGCGGATAAGTATGAAATAAAAGGTGTAGATGTCGCATCGTATCAAGGTGATATAGATTGGAGGGAGTTGGAAAAGCAAAATATGAAGTTTGCGTTTATAAAGGCTACTGAAGGAAGCGCGTTTGTGGATAAGTACTTTTCGAAAAATTGGACGAATGCGAATAAGACAAGTATGCGCGTCGGAGCGTATCATTTTTTTAGTTTTGATAGTAAGGGTGAAACACAAGCAGAGCAATATATACGAACTGTTCCAAAATATAAACAAGCATTGCCACCAGTAATTGATGTTGAGTTTTACGCTAATAAAAAAGATAATCCGCCTAAGCGTGAAGATGTTGTGAAAGAGTTGTCGGTCATGATAAAAATGCTAGAAAAACATTACGGTAAGAAAGTGATTTTGTATGCAACTCAAGAGGCATATGATTTGTATATAAAGGATGCGTATCCTCAATGTGATATATGGATTCGTAGTGTCTTTACAAAACCGAGTTTATCTGATGAGAGAAAATGGACGTTTTGGCAATACACGAACCGCGGGAGATTAAATGGTTATAATGGAAAAGAGAAGTATATTGATTTGAATGTATTTTATGGTAACGAGGAAGAGTTTGAGAATTATGGAATAAAAGGTTAAGTTTTAAAGCGTACAAAATTTTGTACGCTTTTTTGTTACTTACATAAAAATATACAAGTAAAGATGGAACAAACATTTAAGATGAATTGTCTAATATAGGTAATAACTATTTCGTTTGAAAGAAAGGGTGGAGAAAATGAAAAATACATTATTAAAAGTAGGGGTATGTGTTAGTTTATTAGGAACAATGCAATTTGTTAGTACAATTTCTTCTGTGAAAGCGGAACAAAAGCTAGAGCAAAAAGTAATAAAAAATGAGTCAGGAACCATTTCAATTTCTCAGTTAAATAAAAATGTATGGGTTCATACGGAGTTAGGTTACTTTAACGGAGAAGCAGTTCCTTCGAACGGGCTAGTTCTTACTACTTCTAAAGGGCTAGTACTTGTCGATTCTTCTTGGGATGATAAGTTAACGAAGGAATTAATAGAGATGGTAGAAAAGAAATTTAAGAAGCGCGTAACGGATGTCATTATTACACATGCGCACGCAGATCGAATTGGCGGAATAAAAACGTTGAAAGAAAGAGGCATTAAAGCGCATAGTACAGTATTGACTGCCGAACTAGCAAAGAAAAATAGATATGAAGAACCACTTGGAGATTTACAAACAATTACGAATTTGAAGTTTGGAAATATGAAAGTAGAAACATTTTATCCAGGGAAAGGGCATACAGGAGATAATATCGTCGTATGGTTACCGCAATACAACATTTTAGCTGGAGGCTGTTTAGTGAAATCTGCGGAAGCTAAAGATTTAGGAAACGTTGCTGATGCTTATGTAAATGAATGGTCTACATCGATTGAGAATGTGCTGAAGCGATATGGAAATATAAATGCAGTAGTGCCTGGTCATGGGGAAGTAGGGGACAAAGGATTACTTTTACATACATTGGATTTGTTGAAATAAGAAACTGTGGGAATATAAAAGCGAGGAGAAATAATTTTCACCTCGCTTTCTTCTAGCTATATTTAAATGCGAAGCCATCAATTATGCCTGCATACATTACTGAGATTTTAATTCCAAGTATACAAATACCAGTACCGTCATAATTGCTATAACAACGTAAGTAATATCGAGCATTATAAGTGTTTTTAAAGTTTCAGTCATCCTAATTCACCCCTGGTATGAAAATATAACATAATCTCTTATCAATCAGATCAGAGATTATAAAGATAACAATGTACATGAAATTTCTTAAGTAGTTTCTATATAAATATATCATATAAATAATGTAAGTAATGTTAAGATAGTGTAAATGTATTGTAAATAAAGTGATTTTTCATAAAATATTTAATCAAAAAATTGATAGTTCTTAAAAATGAAAAAACGCTATTCTTTCTGTTGAATAATAAAAAGAAAGAATAGCGTTTTTGTATGTCTATTTCTGTTTTCTTAAGAGATTCATAGTACGAAATTTTCCTTTCGTACTATGAACTAGAAAGTTAAATATGTGATTCAGCAATAGTCTAGCTATTTGAAAACTTGAACAACAGGGGTATGTAATGGTTTTTTTTTTGTGTGTGTCAATAAAAATATTATGTAAACAATATAAATTGTCACAAATTTATACATATTATTGTGATTGATATCACATCTCTTTTCCTCAATGAGTATTATGCTTGATTTGTAAGGAATGATTGGGAGAGGGTGGGATGAGAATGTTTTGTTATCAATGTGAACAAACGCCAACAGGTGGATGTAAAGTGATGGGTGTTTGCGGTAAAAATGAAACAATTGCAAGTTTACAAGATACGATTGTGTTTGGGCTAAAAGGAATTGCAGCTTATCGTACGCATGCTGCTCAGCTAGGGTATACTGATACATTTGTAGATGCTACAACGCAAGAAGCACTGTATATGACATTAACAAATTCTAACTTTAATGAACAAGAACATATTGATATGGCTATGAAAGTAGGGAAATCGGCTTTACGAGTAATGGAGTTGTTAGATGAGGCACATACGAATCACTTTGGTGTTCCAGAGCCTGTTCAAATTACGCAAAACCATGTGGAAGGTAAGGCAATTGTAGTTACTGGTCATAATTTATTTGCGTTAGAAGAATTATTAAAACAAACAGAAGGAAAAGAAATTAATATTTATACACACTCTGAAATGTTACCAGCACACGGTTATCCGCAGCTGAAAAAATATAAACATTTAAAAGGAAACATCGGTAAGGCATGGTATGATCAACGACGTCTTTTTGAAAAATTTACAGGTGCTATATTAGCGACAACGAACTGTGTTATGCCAATTAAAGGATCATACTCTGATCGATTCTTTTCATATGATATTGCCGGTTTAGAGGGTGTACAAAAAATTGAAAGTGATGATTTCACGCCATTGATTCAAAAAGCGCTAGAACTTCCAGAAGTACATATGGAGTCGGATGAACAGTTAGTAACAGGTTTCCATCATAATACAGTATTATCATTAGCTCCGGAAATTATTAAGGCAGTAGAAGAAGGAAAGATTAAGCGTTTCTTTGTCATCGCAGGTTGTGATGCCCCGGGAAAAGGCGGAGAATATTATCGTGAATTAGCAACGTCACTTCCACCAGAAACGGTTATTTTAACGACTTCTTGCGGGAAATTCCGTTTTAATGATGTGAGTTATGGTGTTGTACCTGGTACAGAGATTCCGCGTTACATTGACTTAGGGCAATGCAATAATTCAATTTCAACAGTGAAAATAGCAGCCGCTTTAGCAGATGCTTTCCAATGCGAAGTGAACGAACTGCCAGTTAGTATTGTCTTATCATGGTTTGAACAAAAAGCGGTTGCAATTTTACTTGGGCTATTTAGTCTTGGTATTCAAGATATTCGCATCGGTCCAAAGGCGCCTGAATTTATTTCACCTGGCGTGCTTGATGTATTACAAGAAACATTCGGTTTAAAACTAATTACAACTGCAGCGGAAGATATGGATATGATGTTATCGTAACAGAAAAGATGTTTTCATTTAATTATGGCTTTATAAATCATTTGTATGTGCGTGAGTAAACGTACATACAAATGATTTATTTTATTAATAAAGAGAAGCTGCTATATCTATAAAATTTATGATTTTATAAGGCTTTTAAAGGGTACCACCATATGTCTATAAACTTAAGATTTGTAAGTAACCCCAAAATGAAATTTCTACATGAATATCTATAATTTCACCTCTTTTTCATTTGATTTAAAAATATTGAAAAAAGCCCCACTCATTTTGATTACACTTTTCAAAATGGAGGGCTTTTTTTACTGTAACAATAAGTTGGGGTACAGAAGCATACCCATCAACCATTTATTATAAAGTAACCTCTGAACGTATTATATTATTGTTTTTTCTTGACAGACATAAAAATGATTCATTTGTTTTATTGATAATTTATAAACGTTATTATAAAATGTTTATGTATATATAAACTTATTTTATTTTTGTTTGTTTTCATTTGGTGCGCAGGGAATGTTGATGGCAATAAAAAAATGGGTATATCACCTGCAAAAAGAGTGGAACTAATACGGGAAGGATGCGTTTGTTAAAAAATTAAAAAAGTAAGCATTGTTAGCTCTTGAAGAAAAATGACTAAAAAAGTTACAAGCATATGGAGAACAGGTTTATTTAAAAAAGTCCTAAAGGGGGACGGAATTATGGAACAAAGAAAGTATTTGGTAACACCTCAAGATCGAATGAATTATTTATTAGGTCTTTATTCTGCAGACCAACAAATTAATGTAGTTCTTTATTTTCCTGTAGGTATATCAAAGGAAATACTTGAAGAATCAGTAAGGATAACGTTACAATTGCAGCCAGTTTTGAACAGCCGGTTTGTAGAAAATGATATTCCTTACTGGGAGGAACATTCATCTGGCACTAACTCATCCATTTGCCTTTTTGCAGAAGGAAATAATCAAGAACTTGAAATAATGGCGATAGATTTTATTAAGGAACCTGGGGATCGTATTCAGGGACCTATGGTTCAAACGAAATTATTACGGGGCACTACAACAGATATGTTAGTTGTGAAATTATCTCATCTATGTTCAGATGGTGCAGGAGTCAAGGAATATATCAAATTACTTGGAACAATATATACTTACCTTTCATGGGGGCGATCTAAGAATCAAATTATAAAGGAATTTGGTGAGGGAAATGAGAGGTGTCGAGATCAATCACATGTATTCAAATATGCTGGAGTATCGGACATAAAAAGTGTGTATCGTCCTAACAAAGAACAACAGGCATCGTTATGGTCTTTTCCATCTCAACCTAACAAAAATAAATTCCCCCAGATGTCCGTAAGGCGGTTGAGCCATGAGCAAACTTTACGTCTAACCCAATGGACAAAAGTACAACAGGCTACCTTGAATGATGTAATCATGACTGCATACTTCCGGGCTTTATCACATTTCACTGTGTATGCAGAACCTCGCACCGCAGAAAAAATGATTGGTTTGACAATTGATTTACGTAGATATCTGCCTAATTATACAACTGGTGCTATTTGCAACTTATCTGGTATGGAAATGCCAGTGATTAAAATGGAAGACGATGAAACATTTAATCAGACTCTTGTTCGAGTTAAACAATCAATGGATAAAATAAAGTCTCAAAACCCAGGTCTTTCTTCAGCAGCAGGAATGGAGCTACTGGCAGAAATGAAGCTATCTACAGTGAAGGAAATGTATAATCAGCAATTCGAACGGGCTGTACAGATGAGGATGGCGTTGCCATTACTGACAAATTTGGGAGTGATCGCTGATGAACCGATTCAGTTTGGTGAAAATCAAGCTGAGGACGGGTATATGACATCACCTATTATGTATGCACCATTCTTTTCAATGGGAGCAAGCTCTTATAATGGAAGACTTACATTTACGATTGGTTATCACGCGCCGGATACATCAAAAGAAAAGGTAGAAGAATTTTTAGATAGTGTTGTGAATCAACTATCATAAATAAAAGAGAATACAGCGTAAAAATTTTTAATGTGGATGGTATTTTAGAGGCTCGTCTCATGTACGGCTAATCTTTGATCGCACCTATTTTTATGTTTTATATTTATAGAAAATCGTAGTGAGAAACAAAATGTATCGGTATAAAAGCACTAAAAAAGAGCTGATTTAAACTACACTTTGAATCAGCTCTTTTTATTATTTTTTTGAAATGTTTCATACATATTACTCATAATAGGAGTAATATGTATGCTCATCAACCCAAGATTTTAATATATCCTCAAAACCAAAATTTTATATCTCTACAGTTGCGAAATGAGAGGAAATTGCCAAACGGTTATGTAAGAGATACGGTTGTATCCCGTTAGGGTAAAGCGGATTTTTAATTTTTTTGAAAATCGAGTTGACATTCTTTCTACTCAGTCATACAATGTAGTTGTAGTAAGTAATACTGAATAGTGTGGTTTTACTCAAAAACTATTCAGTAAAAATTCGCCTTAGTACTCTGTGATACTGAATATAAGTCAGACAGAATAGGGGGTAAAGGAGGATCATAACATGGAAAATTTAACTGAAATGCTGAAAGGTTCACTGGAAGGGTGTGTGCTGGAAATCATTAGTCGCCGTGAAACGTATGGCTATGAGATTACCCGCCACCTGAATGATCTTGGGTTTAATGAAGTTGTGGAAGGGACAGTTTATACTATCCTCGTACGATTAGAAAAGAAAAAGCTTGTGAATATTGAAAAGAAACCATCACATATGGGACCGCCCCGTAAGTTTTATTCATTAAATGAGGATGGCCGTCAGGAGCTTGAATTGTTTTGGAAAAAATGGGATTTTGTATCTTCAAAAATTAACGTCTTGAAGTCAAACTAGCCTCATAATATAAAATGTTCCGGCTCATATTTGGAGAATTTCTTGTTCTGCTTTATAAAAAAGGAGGAAAATAAGATGTTGGAAATGTTTAAAAAATTAATTGGTGATAAAAAAGAGTACAAAATGATGATGGCACGTGTTGGAGCACTGCCAGAGGACTATCAGTTTGTGTTTAAGAAAATTCAAAACTACATGTGGAATTTCTCAGCGGGTAATGGAATGGATATGCTGCACATACAGTATGAATTAATCGATTTGTTTGAAGCAGGTGCAGCGGAAGGGAGACAAGTGCTTGACATTACTGGGGAGGACGTGGCATCCTTTGCTGACGAACTAGTGGCAAACGCTAAAACGTATGTCTCCAAGTATCGTGAAGATTTGAATGAAAGTATTATGAAGAAATTGAGAAAAAAATAAATGCAATTAGTAATACCGACTGATTAGCTGGTTACAAATGTGAATTGCCGCCATCGCTATTCAGTTATATTTTTAAACTAGTACTAAGTAATACAGATTATCAGTGATACTAAATAGAGGGTGTGTGTAATCTAATTTTATAAGGGGGAAAAGTATGAGCAATACAGCGATTTCTATAAAAGGGTTAAAAAAATCTTTTAAAGATAAAGAAGTCTTAAAGGGAGTGGATTTTGAGGTGCAGCGTGGTGAAATTTTCGCGCTGCTAGGCTCAAATGGAGCTGGCAAGACGACAACGGTTAATATTCTTTCGACGTTAATGAAACAAGATGATGGTGAAGTAAGTATTTGCGGTTTTGACGTCCAGCGACAACCAGATCATGTTCGTCAAAGTATCAGTTTGACAGGACAGTTCGCAGCTTTAGACGGCATGCTTACTGGAAGGGAAAACTTGATAATGATTGCTAAGTTACGTGGTGTTTCCAATCCCGCACAAGTTGCTGATAATCTACTTGCAAGATTTAGCCTGACTGATGCGGCCAACCAGAGGGCAGACCAGTATTCAGGCGGGATGAAGCGCCGACTTGATATCGCGATGAGTTTGATTGGGGCGCCAGCAATTATTTTTCTTGACGAACCAACGACTGGACTTGATCCGGAAGCGCGGATCGAAGTGTGGGATACAGTCAAGGAACTTGCCGGCAGCGGCACAACGATTTTGCTCACGACTCAGTACTTGGAGGAAGCAGAACAACTGGCGGACCGTATCGCTATTTTGCATGGCGGAAAAATTATTACGACAGGTACTCTTACTGAACTGAAAGAGATGTTCCCGCCAGCAAAAGTAGAGTATATCGAGAAGCAGCCGACGTTGGAAGAAATTTTCCTTGCGATTATCGGTAAAAAGGAGGAGATGTAAATGAAAAGCAAAACAGGGGTATTACTAGGGCGCTTAATGCGTAATATTATGCGTAGTCCGGATACAATTATTACAGTAGCGATTACACCGATTATGATGATGCTATTATTTGTTTATGTATTTGGTGGGGCTATAAAGACAGGAACGGATAACTACGTTAATTATTTATTGCCGGGAATTTTGTTAATGGCTATCGCATCCGGTGTAGCTTATACTTCTGTACGATTATTTACGGATGTAAAGAGTGGGCTGATGGCACGTTTCATTACGATGCCTATTAAGCGCTCATCAATATTGTGGGCTCACGTTTTAACTTCTCTTGTTGCTAATGTACTTACTATCGTGGTGGTTATTCTTGTTGCGCTCTTAATGGGCTTTCGTTCTAGTGCAAATATGCTAGATTGGCTTGCGGTAGCGGGAATACTGGGGATGTTTACGTTAGCGCTCACATGGTTAGCTATCATTCCAGGGCTGAAAGCGAAGTCTATGGAAGGGGCGACAGCTTACTCGTACCCGCTAATTTTTCTTCCATTTATTAGTTCGGCCTTCGTACCTACTGAAACGATGCCTAAAATTGTTCGTGCGTTCGCTGAGAATCAGCCTGTAACTTCAATCGTGAATGCGATTCGCGCCCTATTATATGAAGGGACTGTTGGCAACGATATTTGGAGTGCACTCGCTTGGTGCGTGGGTATCATGATCATCTCTTACTTTTTCGCTAGCAAAGCATTTAAACGTCAGTTAGGATAAGTGAATTAAGTCATCCGAAATTATATATATTTTTGAAAAAGCACGGGAGGTTTTCCGTGCTTTTATTATTTATTGTGCTCTCATGGTAAAAAATATAGGAAACTGGTAACGAATAAACCTCAATATTTTGAGGTTTAACCGATCACTGCTTATGGAGAATATAAACATAACCGCTCTTGTAAATCGTTTAATATTTCTTCAGGCATTTCCTTAATTGTAATATCCTTCCCTAGGAAAAGCAGCCAATTTGTCATCTCTGTCACTTCACCGGAATTGTGAATATCGATAAATGTTTTTAAAATAGCTGTAGATTGGTAAGGATTTGTATAAGATATAGAAACTTTGAAAGGATGGTATTTTTTGTACTGGGCAATCGCTTTTGGACCAAGTTCAAGTACAAGGTTAATTGCTTCGTCCTTCTTACTGAGTTTTTCCAAAATCTTTTTCTTATTTAACCTCTTTTTCGTTGTGTACGGTTCGATATTGATGAGGTCATCGACAGGAAACATCAGCTTCTTTTCTTCTTTTAAGTCAAATCCTTCAATAATCCAATGACTCTTTTCTTGATAAAGGTGTAATAGGTAAATTGGATAAGACTTGATTTTTTCTTCTTTGACAGTAATCAATAAATGTCTATCCAATAGAAGGATTTGAATGAGTTTTTCTAACATCGGATGGGGGAGGTCAGAAAGCTCAAGTAGATCGGGATTATGGGGGTTAGTCCCTTCAAAAAGTAAGAGTTGATTTAAAAGAACAAGGTCATCTTGTTGAGTTTCAGAAATGAGTCCTAGTAGTTTTTCGGCTAAAGATTGGCGACTCTTTAGATAGGGAAGTTGTTGATTTCTTGTAGCCATAAAGGCAATAAAAAGAGCTTTGACTTCATTATCAGTAAAGCGAACAACGGGCAGGATAGAGTTATGCATAACAAAATACCCACCAGTTCTTCCAACTTCAGCGACAAGTGGCATGCCCATAGCTTCAATTTCTCTTATGTCTCTAATAGCTGTCGATCGTGATATGTTAAATTCTCGTATGATTTCAGTAATTGTAAAGTGGGAGCGATTATTGATATACCGCATAATTGTATTAATCCGTTCAACTTTTTTCATTGGAGTCTCCTAAACAGTATCATTTTTTGACATGATTTAAAGATATTATAAACTTATCAAATGAAAAGATAAATCATTTGATTCATTTTAAAAGAAGGAAGGTTTTGAATGTGAAAAATTATACGATTGAAGAAAAAGATAGCTTTATTGTGTTAGGTATTGGAACTGAAATTGAGAGTGACTATACAGACTTTGCTGGAATCAATAAAGAAAAGGAAGACTTTTGGTCGGCTGTTAAAGAAGATGGAAGGCTCGATACTTTAAAAGCTTTAGCTACAAACGAATACATTTTTTCTGTGAGTGAAGCGGTGAATAACAAGATGATGTATTATGCTGGTGTTATGACAGAGGCACAAATAGAAGAAGCATCTAGAGTAATCCAGTTTCCGAAGGGAGAATACTTAGTAGTGAAAGGGGAAGATAAAACGGCTGAAGAGCTTAGTAATAAGTTGACTGGCATCGCCTTCGGTCAAGCTTTACCAGATGCAAAAGATTTTGCCTATGTTGGTGGGCCAAATACAACAGTTGAGATGGGACAAAGAAATGGCTTAGTATTTGGTGAAATGTGGATTCCAGTTGTTAGGAAGTAAAGTGATAAAAGGTACGAATATGGAAAGTAGAGGCTAACAATATTGAATTGTTGGCCTTTTTGACATGAATAAAATATTCATATGCTGCTACATATTATGTTCTGGTAAAATGGAATGAAAGGTAATTATTGTAAGGTGGTGAGGTGAATAAAAAAAGGCTTTTTGAGCTATTCATAGTAATGTTTGTGTTTCTATTCCTTCATGCAAGCACATTTACTAATGAAAAATTTAACGATAAATTGGGATCCTTTACTTTCATTGTGCTACTTCATATGCTTTCTATTTACAGCGTATTTATAGAAAAGTATTTTGATGATATACAAAAGTGGATTCGAAATATCACATTTTGTTTTGCGTTGTAGTAGTAGTTTTAGTAGCTCTATGGATAGGTTATTTTTAGAACCTTACTTCAGGGACAGTTCATTTAGTGCCCAATATTTTGTCTATCTATAGGAAAAGGGAACTAGGTAATTCTTTAAATGGAGACACCAAAGTGGATATTCTTTTAAATAAAAAGGCTTTCTTTTGTACAATATAGGATAAAAAGGAGAGGTATGTGAAAAAGAGATTGGTAGTATGCATAATATACAGCGTCCAAAAAGCTACATTTGCTAAAAACGAATCCCCCTCTCATAAGCAGTAAATACTTTTTATGAGAGGGGGTTATTCAATTTAAGTCTATAAAAATTGAATGAAAGCAATGCAAGTTCTCACTTATCTAGAATAAGAGAAAAGATGATGTTTTATTTGTTCAATAAAATACTGATGGTGTATATTATCGTTCGATACTCGACTTGCCATAATAGCGCCCTCCATTGAAGATGCAAGAAAAGAAGCGAGCGATCTAATGTCTATATCTTCTTTAAGTTCATGTTTCTCTATTCCTTCTTTAATGAGAGAAGCCATTAACATTACTGTATCATCATAACCTTTTGCTGCTGCTGTTTGTAATTCTGGGAATACTCCAGTACTTTCAATTGCGCTATTAAGCAATGGACAGCCTCCAGCAATAGGGGGATTATTAGCTGCATCTTGATATACAAGGAAAATGGCAAGAATTTTATCGATTGCTGTCTTTTTATTTGCCATTGCTTTATGAAAATGATCCCACATAATCTCACCACTTTTGTTGTAGGAAGCAAGGACAATTTCTTCTTTATTTTTGAATCTACGATAAATAGATCCTTTAGGTAGTTCAGTAGCTGTCATTATATCCTGGATGGATGTGCGAGTTATCCCATTAGTATTGAATAAATATAAAGATGTTTCAATAATTTTTTCCTTTACCGTATCAACTTTAGTCATGCTTTGTAGTCCTCCTAATAAAAATGAGCTTAATATTCCAGGTAATGTTTATCCTTTGTTTTTTTGTAAGTATAGATAAGTGTGAAGCAAAAATATATTATCAATCCCTATCTTATGGAAACCTCAAACAATACAGTTTGAACAGAGGTTAATCAAATTATATTATTTATATTTTTTAAATGAATTTTCTGTCAAAAATAACATAATCAATTGTTTAATTTAGTCATGTTAGACAACTAATTTTACCTAAAATCGTAGAAGATGTAAAAATATATAGTTAATTTTAACGTATAGACATGTGATTATTATATATAATTTTTATTAATATGTTTAGCTAAAGTGTTTGAACTACTCCCACTTTCACTTCTTATTTAATAATATCTCTCGCAGTTCTTGTGGGTAAAAGCCTGATCACTTCATTCTACAAAAGAAATAATTAATGAGTACTGGAATGTGATTGTAAATAAGAAACCGAGTTATAAATATATTTGCTTTTTTCTATTTTGTTAATCATTTGTAAAAAGGGTTTAAAAAACTAGAAACTTATAGTATCATTAGATTTCGGACCGAACGGTTCGGTCCGAAATGTTGTATAAATATATTTAGAAGGAGTACGTTATGCAGAAAGAAAAATCAAAGATTGTAGGTAATTTAATTAGGAGGATAATAAAATGAACTTTATAAAAATGAATAAAAAAGAACTTATTATGTTAGTAATCTTTACACTGTTTGTACCATTTCAAATTGGCTTGTTCATATTATTTGGCATATCACTTTTAACTAATGTCAATTTAGTTGAATCAGAATTTCTTCTTAGTGCCATCGGTTTTACTGTACCTGCTATTGTAGGAATAATTTTCTTTAGGAAAGAAATCATTCAAAGTTTTACTTATTTTAAAGAGAAAACAATTTTGAAAATAGTGAGTATTCCTATGGTGGTTTTACTTATGGTGATTATTGAGAATTCTATTATGCATTTTCTAGCAACTGGTCAGCCAGAAAACCAAGAACAGCTCCTTGAAAGGGGTGGGGAGGTACCTCTTATATTTACATTGCTTGTATTTGGTATTCTGGGTCCAATACTTGAAGAAATTGTGTTTCGTTATATTTTAATAAATCGCTTTTCTCATTATATTGGTACTGCTATTGCATCTATCATTTCGATTCTAATCTTTACATTCCTTCATACGAACCAGCTTTCGGATTATGCCATTTATTTACCAGGCGCGGTGATACTTACGATGGCTTATCTGATTTCTAAAAGATCCCTTGCATATGTCATGGCGATACATATGTTAAACAATTGCCTTAGTTTCATACTGTAAGAAATTAGCATTGCTTCTGTTACAGAGTTAAAAAAATAGAAACAGATATTGATAACTCATTAGATAGTCAACTAATGAGTTATGTAATTCCTTTTGTACGTCGAAAAAACGCACTTCGTGAAGAAAATTTGATACATATGGAGACTGGGACTTACTTAAAAATCCAAAAGTAATATTAGCTTATCTAAAAGGAAATAATCAAAAATATGCAGATAAGACATATTATGATAATCAAGAAAGATAACAATAGAGAAAATCGGTAGGAAATAGTGAGAACAGTAGATATTCTTACATATAATGAAAGTCCAACTTAATTTAATAGATATTATAAGAAAACCATTGATTAGCCTTTTTTCAAATCAATGGTTTTTATTTTTTTATAAAAATATTTTTTGACCCCCATAAAACTTTGTATTCCTCCGAATATGTATAGAGAAGAAAAATGATTATGAGAGAATATTGAAGTGTTAATAAAATTGCTAGATTAATTGAGGAAGTCGAAAGAAAAGGCTGAAATTACCAGAAATATAGAGAAGAGTTATTTAAAGATTGCAGATAAAATAGAAAAAGGGCAAGCAAAAAATATAAGGAATGAAAATGCAGATTTAGCTTTTATATAAACAGAACAGAATAATCATTAAGAAAACGATGAGGAAAGTCGTTTTTGAAAAATATGAGCAAGAAGACAAGCTCAAAGAAAAGTACTAACAAAATGTGGTTGAATGGTCACTTGTTTAGTGACCATTTTGCTATGTGAAGGAGGCTGGGAGATTACAAGTGTTGAGTTTAGTAATGAAGATCTTAAGAAAACCAAAAATAGAAGATATCGTATATAACATACAAAATAACGAAGAAGATAAAGAAGCTTTTATCGTGCAGTATCAGCCGTTTATTAGAAAATCAATCTCGTCTGTCTGCCGCCGATATATTACAGAACAGGATGATGAATATAGTATTGGATTGTTTGCATTTAATGAAGCAATAGAAAAGTATTCATATAAAAAGGGGAAATCTTTTCTAGCGTTTGCTGATCTTCTTATAAAAAGAGATGTAATTGACTATATACGCAAGGAGTCAAAGCATAACCTTGTCTTTTTAAAAGAAGATGAGCAAGAGGAAATGTTAGAAATGCAAGTATCACTTACGGAGTATATGAAAGAGATGGAAAATAGTAACCGTAAGGAGGAAATTCTTCATTTTCAAACTGTGTTAGCTGAGTTTAAAATCACATTTTCAGAGCTTGCTAAAGAATCCCCTAAGCATCGTGATACGCGTGAACACTTAATAGAGATTGTGAAGATTATTATAAAAGAAGAGGAAATGATGGAAGAGCTGTTCCGAAAGAAAAAATTACCGCTTAAACATATTGAACCGCGTGTTAGGGTAAGTCGTAAAACGTTGGAGCGACATAGAAAATACATTATTGCAATGTGTATTATCTTTGCAAACAACTATACATATATTCTTGATTACATAAGAGGGGGGAAGAATGATGAATAAAGGAATTGTAATGGATATAAAAAAACATAACGTAGTTGTATTAACTCCAAATGGAGAGTTTATTACGTTTAAAAGAAAAGCGCACTCTTACATGGTTGGGGAGGAAATCTCGTTTGATGAAGAAGAACAAAGGTCACCGCGTTTTACAATGCCTCCTTTTTTAAAGCCTGCATCAATACTTGTTACTTGTTGTCTATGTGTGTTTCTGTTTTTCTACAACCAACCGGAAGAAAAAGCTTTTGCTTATGTTTCAGTTGATATAAATCCAAGTTTAGAGGCGAGCGTAACGAAGGATCTTCGTGTTATAGATTTGCGAGCTTGTAATGATGATGGAAGGCGTATTTTAAAAGAAATGAAGCAATGGGAAAATAAACATGTGCAAGACGTAATACGTACTATTATAAAGCTGAGTCAAGAAGATAAGTACTTAACGAATGATAAGGAAGTTATGTTAACAGCTGTTGCAAAGGACAAGTTGCTTGAACCACAGTTGGAAAAGGCTATGCAGGAATTAAAGAAAGAGTATGCGATAAAACATGTTACAGTCGTATATCAAACCAGTACGATGCAAGTACGCGAGAATGCCAAGAAAGCAGGAATTGGGACAGGGGTTTATATAAAGCAAGAGAATGAGAAGAATAAACCGCTTACGCCTCCTGCCACGCCGTCTAATCCGGTGGAAAACGAAGAAGAAGTGCAACCGCAGCCGGAGTCATCTCCTGATGCATCACCAGAGTTGTCTCCTGTAAAAGAAAAAAAATATGAGAAGCCACAACATCAAGAACAAAAGAAAACAGAGGAACAGCCATCTAGGCAAATAAAAGAAAATAATGGACAACAGCAAGGAAATAACGGAAGAGGGCCTCAACAAGGGAATAATGGGAATGAGCAAGGAAACAACGGAAGAGGGCCTCAACAAGGGAATAATGGGAATGAGCAAGGAAACAACGGAAGAGGGCCTCAACAAGGGAATAATGGGAATGAGCAAGGAAACAACGGAAGAGGGCCTCAACAAGGGAATAACGGAAATCAGCAAGGAAACAACGGAAGAGGGCCTCAACAAGGGAATAATGGGAATGAGCAAGGAAACAACGGAAGAGGGCCTCAACAAGGGAATAACGGAAATCAGCAAGGAAACAACGGAAGAGGGCCTCAACAAGGGAATAATGGAAATCAGCAAGGAAACAACGGAAGAGGGCCTCAACAAGGGAATAACGGAAATCAGCAAGGAAACAACGGAAGAGGGTCCCAGAAAGAAAATAATGGGAACGAGCAAGGTAACAATGGAAGAGGCTCTCAACAAGAGAATAGGGGCCAACAACAAGGAAATGAAAAGAAGAATCAATAGAATATGGAAATGAGAGATTCAATCTAAAGGTAAAAGGAGTTATCTCGCTATTGTGGGCAGTAAGACCCCCACCTCAAAATTCAGCAGAAGCAAAGAAGTTAGGTGGGGGATCAACTGCCCGTAAAAGCCCGATTGGTGAGGGCTGATAATCAGTGGGGATGAACAAAACCCCCACTGATTAAAGTTTCACTTTATTATTCTATAGTTCTATTAAGAAGGAGTATGTGAGGAATATAATGGAGAAAAACATTCAACAAGAGAAAGATAAATCAAAACCTATTTTTTATGATCCGAAAGGAAGGAGAAACATAGCTTTTATCTCGTTTCTATGTATCTCAATAGTTAGCGTAAGTATTGTATTTTATTTTTTCTTTCAAAGTATTTTTACAACACCAGAAATTCCAAATATGAATCCTACTGTAAAACAAGATACGAAACTTGTACCAATTAATCAAAAGCTTAGTGATGAGCAGTTAAAGAAGGAAGAATTCAAACCAAGTACCGAAATGAAGGATAATAAAAAATTGGTAAATTCGACAAACGATAGTAAACAACCTAAAGAAGTGTATGGTTTTTATGTAAATTGGGATGAAAATAGTACAGCGTCTTTAAAAGAAAATATCGATTCATTAACCACGTTAGTACCAGAATGGTATCATTTAAAAGAAGATTTAACGATTAGAAGTGAGATAAAACCTGAGATTGTAAAACTAGCAAAAAAAAATCATGTGAAAATTATGCCGTTACTTACTAACTATACAGAAAAAGCTTCTGGCCCTGATAGTGAGCTTATCCATAAGTTATTGAATTCGCCGAATGATGTGAAGAAGAAATTTATTAATGATTTAGTAAACCAAGTTGAAAAGAATCAGTTTTCAGGTATTAATATTGACTTTGAGGCCGTACGTGAAAGCGATAGAGAGTACTTAACAAATTTCATGAAAGAACTTACTACGGTCTTTCATAAACATGATTTACTCGTTACACAAGATGTTCCAGCTAATGATAAAGCTTTTGATTATGGTGCATTAGCAAAAATAATAGATCGTATGATTGTAATGATGTACGATGAGCACTATGGAGCCGGGGAACCAGGACCAATTGCTTCAAATAAGTGGTTCCAACATACATTGAATGAACTGAATATTCCGTCTAATAAACTTATAGTTGCTTTCGGTAACTACGGATATGATTGGGAAGTAAATAGTAAAAAACCTGCGAAGTCTTTAACTTTTTCAGAAGTTATGACAATGGCGAATGATTCCAATATGAAAATTCAATGGGATAACATGAGTGGAAATCCTTATTTTAGATATAAAACAGGAGAGAAAGAACATACTGCTTGGTTCTTAGACAGTGTTACTCTCTATAATCAAGTGAAAATCGCAATGGACAACAATGCTAAGGGATTTGCGTTATGGAGATTAGGAGCAGAAGACCCTACAATATGGAAAGTTTTAGAAAATCCGATTGAGGTACAAAAAAATCTTGATGCATTACATAAAATTACTAGTTTAGATGAAGTGAATTATTCTGGACAAGGTGAAATTTTACAGATTGAGAATGAAAGAAAAAATGGGTTGAGAGATTTTAAAATAGGCAAAGATGGTTATCTTACAGATGAAGTATATAGATCCTTACCATCTGCATACGAAGTGCAACGATATGGAAAACCAAAGGGGAAACAAGTAGTATTAACATTTGATGATGGACCAGATCCGAAATATACACCGGAAATTTTAAATATATTAAAAGAGAATAAAATAAACGCTGCTTTTTTTGTGCTTGGTGAAAACGCGCAACTAAATCCAAGTATTGTGAAAAGAATATATGATGAAGGGCATGAAATTGGCAATCATACTTTCAAGCATCCTAACGTCGCTGATACGTCTTTACTACGAACAAAAGTAGAGCTTAATACGACGCAACGTTTAATTCAGGAAATAACTGGACATTCTACGGTTTTATTTAGACCACCATATGAAGCGGATGCTAATCCAGATTCATCAAATGAAATATTGCCTATTTTACGTGCGCAAAATATGAACTATACAATGGTGGCGGAAAAAGTTGATCCTGAAGACTGGGCAACACCATCAACTAATGAATTAGTAAAGCGTGCTCTTACTCCCATTTATAAGGGGGAGGGAAATGTTATTCTTCTCCATGATGCAGGAGGGAATCGTACCCATACGGTAGAAGCGCTGCCGATTATTATTAAAGAACTTAAAAAAAATGGATATAGTTTTGTAACAATTTCAGATTTAATGAATAAAGAACGAGATGAAATTATGCCTCCTGTTTCTTCTGAGGGTGAGCAATATTTACTTTACAATAAAGCTGTCTTTTCAGGAGCGGGATACTTTAAACATATAGTAACAACTATTTTTTATATTGCTATTGGATTAGGTATTTTTCGATTCTTATTCTTAATTTATTTTGCATGGAAGCAGAAAAGAAAAACGTTATCTCGTTGCGCTACTGCGTCCTATCAACCTTTTGTTAGTGTTGTCATAGCGGCATATAATGAAGAAAAGGTGATAGCCAAGACGATTCGCTCAATTTTGGATAGTCACTATAAAGAATTTGAAGTTATAGTTGTGGATGACGGATCGAAAGATAATACTTCAAAAGTAATGCAAGAAACATTTAATAAACACCCTAAAGTTCGTTTAATCCAGAAAGAAAACGGCGGAAAATCATCGGCAATGAATTTAGGGTTTCAACAATCACGAGGAGAAATCATTGTTACGTTAGACGCGGATACAATTATTGCGCACGACGCTATTTCTGTAATGATTAGACATTTTGAAGATCATAATGTTGCAGCCGTTTCAGGGAATGTCAAAGTGGGAAATAGACGCAATTTGTTAACTACTTGGCAACATGTTGAATATATTACAGGATTTAATTTAGAACGCAGAGCGTTTGATGAGTTAAATTGTATTACAGTAGTTCCTGGAGCTGTTGGAGCATGGCGTAAAAAAAATGTAGTTGAATCTGGATATTTAAGTGAGGATACGTTAGCAGAAGATACGGATCTTACTATTACATTTTTACGTCAAGGGTATAGAATTGTATATGAAGAAAAAGCGTATGCTTATACGGAGTCACCTGAAGATGTAAAAAGTCTCATTAAACAGCGATATCGTTGGTCATATGGTACACTCCAATGTCTTTGGAAACACCGAAAAGCATTGTTTCATACAAAACATAAAACGTTAGGATTTATTGCATTGCCTAACATGTGGTTATTCCAATATGTTCTGCAATTCATTGCTCCTTTAGCAGATATATTAATGATCATGGGGCTATTCGGTAGCGATCCGCTAAAAGTTTTAGGGTTTTATCTTGTATTCTTTTTATTAGACCTTTTTGCATCTCTGTTTGCATTTAAATTAGAGAAAGAGGACCCTAAACCGTTAGTGTGGTTAATTTTACAACGCTTTATTTATCGTCAATTTATGACTTATGTTGTCATTAAATCTATATTCTCATCAATTCGAGGAGTAGCGGTAGGGTGGAATAAATTAAAGAGAATGGGGAGTGTTAAACATTCCACGGAACATAAGGAGGCATCATAAGAGGGCAGTTTACCTGCTCTCTTTTTTCATTGGTTTTAGTAAGTAATATGTAATATAAAGCCTTCGCTTCCATAACAAAATTCCTAATCATTACTGATAGTGAGACGTTATGTTAAGACACTCCTTGAATTTCGGAAAAAAATTTTTGTTTTTTTAAAAATGACGGACACAAAATCTTATATCCTTTCGAATTATATATATGGATATCAATAATATTTATATAAAAGGGGAGAAAAAATATGAAAGAAATGTATGAAGAAATCACTGAAGTATTGAAAGTATTGGCACATCCTGTCCGTTTATCATTAGTAAAAATAATGCTTGCAAAAGGCCCAATTAACGTAACGACAATGTATGAAACGTTACAAATGCCTCAAAGTACAATTAGTCAACATTTATCTAAACTAAAAGCTACGAAAGTCGTTACAGGTACTCGGAAAGGGTTAGAAATTTATTATGAGGTAACGGACCATCGCACAAAATCAATATTAGCATGTTTAGTTTAAATACTGATTGTCTAGACATTAAGAAGAGGATGCTAAAGTAATTGTTTGACTACAATTTTTAAGATTTTATACAAAAGTAATATGTATAAGTGTATGTGATTTTCTTACTTACATAAGTTGTATGTAGACTGGTTATTAATTTGTTATACATCTTAGTTAGATTATTTTATTTATTTAATAATATTGTATGATCTTCACCTTGTTAAATTTAACAAGGTGAAGGATTATTTATGTACACATGAAATATTTTATAAAGAGTACGACTTTACTCCAAAGTTACATTTTTAGTTTTTTATCTATAGATCTAATACTAAAGGGAAAATAACTGAAATATAAATGTAATTGAAAGGAGTGGAGTAACAATGGAGGTAAGCCTTTTTTTAGGATTTTTTTGGGGGTGGATAACGGTTATCATCTCAGGAATACTTTTTGTGCGACCATCTATACTACGTGAACTGAAAAAATTAGTGGTAGAAGACAGAGGATTTGGAATTATGTATGGCTTTCTATCAATTTTCCTAGGATTAGGTACTGTTATCCTACATAATGTTTGGGAACTTAATTGGCAGGGACTCATTACACTTATTGCATGGCTCGCACTATTAAAAGGGATTTATGTAATTGCATATCCTGAACCATCCAAGAAAACCGATTTCGAAGTAAGGGTACTATCTACTCGTATAGTGCTTGCTATACTTGGTGCTTTATCTTTATGGATGCTTATCATACTTTATATGAAATAGAGACAAATATTTTTGATCATGGGAGTATGTAGGTGGGGAGTTTTGGGTAGTCCTTTGGAACGGGATTTTATAGTTAACTGTAAATGTAGTGTTTCTTCCGTTGTAGATATGTTTTTATAAATAGTGAGATGGGCAAAACGAAGAGAGTCCTAAATAAATAGGATTCTTTTCGTTTTATAAAAATGAATTTATTTTGTATCACTAATACAATTGATAATCATTTTTCTGGACTATTCGTAGTTTTAATGAAGTAGTAGTGGTTGTAACTCGACTTCAAATAATTCGCTTTCAATTTCATTAAGTGCATACATTGATACAGGATGTGGAGAGGTATTAGATAAGACTTGTGATGAAAGAAGTTCTCCTGATGATGAGTAAAATGTAACAAACACTTGAGAAAATGGAGGGACCATAATGATTACACGGTCAGTTTTTTGTAACGTATTAACCAACTCCAAAATAGTATAGTTTTATAAAAATCAAAAAACAATAGATAAATATAAAGATATTATTATGGGTACTTTTCCGATAGTGAATTAAGCAAATTAATAAACTCTTTATTTTATTGTAAATAGTTTAAGAGCACACAAATATGCGTGCTCTTAGAATAGAAAGGTAGTTTTCTATGAGTAGGGAGTCTCCATACAATAAAATATGCTTGTCCAATTTAAATGTGAGAAGTTTTTTATAAAAATTCTATTTGGTAAGTCTATTTGAAAAATCACCTTGTACAGGAACTCTTTGCAAAGTATTTTGTCTGCAGTCATGATTATTAAAGTTGATGAGAGCTGTTATCCGAATAATAAAACCACATCTCAAATTGTTGACTATATGTCTAACAACTAGGATGCGGTTCAATGAATAAAAAGTGTCCGAATAAAATATAAGGTAAAAAGTATAGGATACTTTTGTTATAAAGAGTATTTATAGATGAATGTTATTGTTTTTTACTTTTGAAAGATTTGGGCTTCTAAATTACGAGTTGTTGGAGTACCTCTAATATAAAATTTCAGTAGAAATATTGAACTACTAATATGAATGTAGAAGATTTAATAAAGACGGTAATGTTCTTTTAGTCATGTAATCTTTTCATTTGATGATCTTTTCCCCATTCACATAGTTCATCCATAATTTGCATTAAAGAGTTCCCGTATTCGCTTATTGTGTACTCAACCTTTGGTGGTACTTCTTGATATACAGTACGATGGATAATCCCATCAGCTTCAAGTTGGCGAAGTTGTTGAGTTAGAACTTTTTGCGTAATGTTTGGGATTTCTCGTCGGATTTCGTTTGTTCGCATTTTTCCATCCATCAACACACATAAAATATGAACTTTCCATTTTCCGCCGATTACATCGAGTGTCGTTGCAATTGGGCAGTCTTCATTTTGATTCATATAACACCTCCACAGGTACTTTAAGGTTCCTATAGCACTTTAAAGTACGTACTTTTCAATTATATGTGACTCACTCATACTAATACGTAAAGGATTGAATAATTTAAAAAGGGGATGGAAGATGATGAGAACACTTGTAATTGTAGCACACCCTGATATTGAAAAATCAAAAATTAATAAAAGATGGATCGAAGAACTTGAGGAACATTCGGATGAAATAACGGTGCATGAATTATATAAAGTGGCACCGAATTGGGAGTTTAATATTGAGGAAGAGCAAAAGCTATTAGTAGAACATGACAGATATATATTTCAATTTCCGCTTTATTGGTACAGTTCACCACCATTATTAAAAAAATGGTTTGACGATGTATTAACATATGGATTTGCGTACGGATCAAAAGGAGATAAAGTGAAAGGGAAAGAATTTGGTCTAGCTATTTCTATAGGTGGATTAGAAAAAGACTATAAAAATAGCGGAATTACAATGGATGAGTTAACGAAACCATTTCAAGCTACGTGCTTATATACAGACATGAAATTTATACCTTCATTTTATTTATATGGTGCCGAATATAAATTAAGTGATGAAGAGATTAATAAAAGTGCACCGGAGTATGTGCGCTATGTGATGAATAAGGAGTATTCTAATATATAAGAGGAAATAGCCATTTACTTGTTAAGTAGATGGCTATTTTTATTGATTTTATATTCACTAAGTGTAATCTTTAGTAAATTAATAGTTAATCTGGTAAAATAAAAAACCTAATATATATAAAGGGGAGTTTTACTTGAGAACGATGCAAAAATTATTACAAAAAAGAGCAATGCAATCACCAAATTTGGAAGCGCTTGTAGGGGGAGAGAAAAGGTATTCGTTTCAGCAGTATAATGAACGAGTAAATCAGCTTGCACACTATTTGTTACAGAACGGTGTACAAAAAGGAGATCGTATTGGAATACTATGCAAAAATAATCATCCATTTCCAAGCGTTATGATGGCAAGTTTAAAAATTGGAGCGGTATGTATTCCGCTAAATCATCAGCTTACTGTGTATGAATTAGAAACGATTGTAAAAGAAGCAAAATTAAAAGTGTTAGTTATTGATGAAGAATTTCATGAAGCTTTAAAGATTGATGCTGTTAAAGAAATTCCTTATGTAATTAAAACGACAAAAGAAGGCTTTGGTTCATTTGAATTAATATTACAAGCACAGCCAAGTACAGAGCCGAACGTAGAAGTTCATGAAGATGATGATGCGATTTACTTATTTACTTCAGGAACGACTGGACAGGCAAAAGCATGTGTAATTGGACATAAAAACTTACAGCATTATTTTGCTGAGATTGCGGGCCAAAGAGAGATTCCAGCAGGTGAACGCTTTTTATCCGTACATCCATTGTTCCATATGAGTGGCGTGCTTTCTATTTTAAATTGCATTTATCATGGCGTTACGATGATCTTCTTAGCTGATTCGAATCCTACTCTTATTTGGGATAAGATTGAAGAAGAGAAGATTACGACGATGCTTGCGTTCCCAGCTGTTTATAGCTACATGCTTGATGAGCTAAATAAAAAAGAACGTAACATTTCAACTTTTAAAGTAGCGCAAAGCGGTGGTACAAAAGTGCCAGAAACACTTATTCAAAAATATATGGAAAAAGGAATATATATGGTGCAAGGATATGGGAGTACAGAAGGTTGGGTAGTCACTTCTTGGCATCCAATGATGGGAAAAGAAAAGATGTCTTCTGTAGGAAAAACTCTTAAACATGTAGAGCTGAAAATTGTCCATCCAGAAACAGGTGATGAACTAACAACAAATGAAGTTGGCGAGATTCATGTGAAAAGTCCATACATGTTTAAAGGGTATTGGAATAATGAAAAGGCGACAAAGAAGGTAGTAAAAGATAGTTGGTTTAACATGGGCGATGCTGGCATGATAGATGACGACGGATTCCTGCATATTATGGGAAGATATAAAGACGTTATCATTCGCGGTGGTGATAACGTATATCCAGATCAAGTAGAAGATGTCATTCATGAACTACATGGTGTTTTAGAAGTTGCAGTAGTTGGAGTTCCAGATGACTTTTGGGGAGAGATTCCGACAGCGTACATTGTAAAAGATATGCAAACGTCTTTAACGGAAGAAGAAATTATGCAGCATTGTAAAGAGAAACTAGCAAGTTATAAAATACCATACGTTGTATTTATGGAAAAATTACCGAAAAATGCTTTAGGGAAAGTTTTGAAGAGGGAATTAAGAGAAGGTGTACTTGTAAAATAAAAAGTTATTAGATGGTGAGGAATCCAGTTATGTACAAAGCATAACTGGATTTTTTGGTGTAATATTGAAAATAAAGGAATTTCATTCATTTCAGTACAAGGGGGAGAAAATATGGCTATAAAATTAGAAACTGAGCATTTATGTATACAACCTTTTACCAATGATGATGTATGTAGAATTAAAGAATTGGCTAATGACAAGGTATTAGCCAATATTCTTGGGCTCCCACACCCATATAAATTGGAGTTCGCGCAAGATTGGGTTGATATGCAACCAGAACTTATAAGGCAAGGAATCGAATATCCTTTAGGAATCATTTCTAAAGAATCAAGAGAAATTGTAGGTACAATTACACTAAGAATTGACAAAGGTAACAATAGAGGAGAACTTGGTTATTGGATTGGTAAGAATTATTGGGGCAAGGGTTTTGCAACCGAAGCGGTAAATAGAATGATTCATTTTGGTTTTATTGAATTAGGTCTAAACAAAATTTGGGCATCTGCTATTTCTAGAAATAGATCATCGATTAAGGTGTTAGAGAAGGCGGGTTTACGTAAAGAAGGCACATTGAGACAGAATAGGCTTTTATTAAATACATATGAAGATGTTGATGTTTATGGAATATTAAAAACAGAATACAACGTTTTAAATTACAGATAAGATTGGTAGTGTAGTGGCAAAAGGAAACCCTTAAGAGCAGGGTTTCCTTTTTGTATGTCTCAAAAATCAACATTGTAGTTTAGTAGAGTCTTGTTTATCAAAAACATAATAATTTACTAGATTTTGTATTTCGTGTAAGATAATAAAGAATATTCAATCATTAATTAAAGGAAGAGATATAAATGAAGCTGCCGCTATTACAAATAGAGACAGAGAAACTTATGATCCGTCCGTTCCAAAATGATGATTATGAAAGTTGGTTCGATGGATTTCATAAGAGACTACCATCGCAGTATAAATATGACGATGGCTATCAAGTTATGACATCATCAACAAAAGAATGGTTCACGGAATGGATTAGAGGATTTGATGAAGCAGCACATCGAGATGAGATGTATGTATTAGGTATTTTTCGTAAAGAAGACAGAGCTAATATTGGAAAGCTAGAGCTAATAAAAATTTTACGTATGGACTATCAATGGGCAATAATGGGCTATTCCATCCATAATCAATACTGGAAAAATGGATATGGCGTGGAAAGTGTGAAAGCTGCGTTACCGTTATTTTTTAATAGTCTTCATTTTCATAGAATTGAATTACATATACGTGTTGATAATGAGCCATCCATTCGTCTTGCGGAACGAGCAGGTTTTTCTTTTGAATGCACGAGGGAGGCGTTTTCTTTAGAGAATGGTAAGTGGATGGATTTTCTTATTTATTATAAAAATAAGGAGATGGATATATGAGAGTGTTTATTACAGGTGGAAATCGTGGATTAGGGTTACAGTTAGTCAAAGTATTCCATGAACATGGGCATATCGTTTATCCGTTAGTTAGAACTGAGGCTGCGGTAACACAATTGAAGCAAATGTTTAGTTGTAGATGTTTTCCTATATTGGCAGATTTATCGATTGATGAGAGTACGGAGCAAATTAAGAACCAGCTTGCGGAATATACAGGGTATTTGGATCTAGTTGTAAATAACGCTGGAATTACTGGAAACGAGACTGAAGTTTTACATACGAATTCAGAAGAGTTAACGGACTTATTTAATATTCATTGTTTAGGTGTAATTCGAGCTGTAAAAGGTACATATGTAGCTTTAGAAAAATCGAATCATCCAAGAATAATAAATGTGTCTTCTCGCTTAGGATCATTACATAAAATGGCGCACAAAGAGTTTCCGCAAGGTCAGTTTTCCTATTCCTATCGAATTGCTAAAGCTGCACAAAATATGTTAACGCTTTGTCTGCAACAAGAGTTTGAAGATAAAGGAATTCGTGTAACTGCCATTCACCCTGGAAAATTAAAGACTGACATTGGTGCTTTTGATGCGAATATGACTCCGGCTGAAGGAGCTAAAAATATATATGATTGGTTAATCGATTCAAATGAGGATGTTTCAGGAAAGTTTATTGAGCCGGGGATAGGAGAGTTAAAGTGGTGAAGTACGATCTTACAGTTGTTCAAAGTTTATTTGGTCCTTCGAAAAAAGTATTAAATGGTTTACCAAATGCAGTAACGATTGAAGAGATAGAAGAAGATGTTTTTTATAACGTACAAACTTATAAAGAAAAGATAAGTAGATTTGAAGAAATTTGTTTTAACTGGGAGTTAAAAAGAGCGAGTATTGTATTAAATAAAAGGTTTAGTAGTTATAACTCAAGTGCGAGAGTGTTACTTGATGCGGATTTTTCTTTACATGCAGCAAAGATAGAAGTGTGTAGAGAGTTAGACGATGTAGAGGCGCTTGAAAAACAATTTACATACCGTTCAATAGAAGAAAGGTTATCAGAAAAAGAATTTAAACGCATTTGGGAGCAATGTATGTTGAACTCAGGAAATCAAACTTCCATTTTAAATATCGATGAGCATTTTTATTCAGTACAAACAGAGTTAGGTAAAGGTTGGGAGAAGTCATGCATTGTTTTTTATGATAAAAATAAGCCGATTGGTATGTCCATACCGCATATAGAAACTGGAACAGAAAGTGAAGGACGGTTATTTTACTTTGGGGTAATGCCTCATTATCGAGGGAAAGGAATCTCTTCCCAACTGCATCTTCAATCTTTACATATGTTAAAGGAAATGGGCGCTACTTATTACATCGGAAGCACACATACTTCAAATGAAAAGATGCAGAAGATATTTTGGAGAAATCATTGTTCGGTGGAAACGGAGATAGAGCTTTATTATAAAATTTTTAATGAGGGTTAGGGGAAAAGAAAATGAAGACTATAAATGTATTTCATTATGACGCATTTACGAATGAACTGAATATGGGTAATCCAGCAGGTATTGTATTAGAGGCGGATGGATTAACGGAAGAGGAAATGCAGCGTATTGCTGAAAAAGTTGGATTTAACGAAACAACTTTTGTTCTTTTCTCAGAAGTAGCAGATATAAGAATGCATTATTTTACACCTGGTTATGAAATGGATTTATGTGGTCATGGGACAGTTGGGACTATTTATGCCTTGCATGAAAGAGGTTTATTAGAAGAAAAAGCAAACCTTACGATTGAAACGAAGGCTGGGATTTTACCGATACAAATAGTTGTAAATGAAAATGAAGAAACCTTCATTAAAATGAGGCAGGCAGCACCTCAGTTTAAAGATTTTGCAGGTTCAACAGAAGCATTAGCTCATAGTATTGGTTTAGAAGTAAATGATTTAGATATAAGTTTACCGATTGTATATGGAAGTACGGGAAACTGGACTGTAATTGTATCACTTAAAAATCTAGATGCATGTGAGAGAATGAAACCTCATAATGATGCATTCCCATCAGTATTAAAAGAAATACCTGATGCTTCTATTCATCCAGTTTGTTTAGAAACTTATGATGAACAGGTACAAATGCATGGGCGTCATTTCTCATCAGCTTATGCTGGAACGATTGAAGATCCAGTGACAGGAACAGCTTCAGGTGTAATGGGAGCGTATTATGCGACGTATTTGGAGAAAGGTTTTGACCATGAAATGGAGTTAATCGTTGAACAAGGACAGGAAATGAATAAAGATGGTCGTGTAACGGTATATGTAACGAAAGATGTAGAAAATGAGAATTTACAAATAGATATTGCTGGAACAGCGGTGTATGTGAAAGAGTTTGAAGTTTCAATATAAAAAAAAAAGCCCGGAATACGTCCGGACTTTCATTATCTGTTCAATACTTCAATATACGAAGCATCTCCAGTTGTTCTTAGGGCAGAGCGGAAATTGTTATTTTCTAACGTTTCAGCGACTTGTTTTAACTGCTGTGCATCATCATGGTGAATAAGTAAACTATCTGCACCGCTTTCTTCTATATGAATGTGTTCAACATTTCCGATTGCATCATGTACAGCTTTTAAAAATTCAGGTTTCATATTTGTCCTCCTATATGTATGTAACGTTGTTATTTAGTATTTCCTTATTTTTGAAATGTAAAAGTGAATGAATTTTTGCTATATTAAGATTTTGGAAGGAGTTCCCTGTTCATTTGTCAAATAATAGTAAAGTTGTCTCTTGAATTAGGAGAAACTTCGGAATTAAAGGGTGAGGGAATGGACATTTCAATAATTGTTGCACAACTAGTTAAGGAGAAAGTGATTTCACATTATCCAAATAGCATAAAAGTGTTGAACGGAGGAACGACAAGTACAGTATATTTGTTGGACGAAAAATATGTTGTAAAGCTGAACGAAGCAGAAGTAATACGTGAAGAAGCTAATTTTCTCTCACTTTATGAGGAGAACGCTTTATTTTCAAAGCTTTTGTATAAGGAGCCTTTACATACGTATATCGTGTATTCTTTTCTTGAAGGAAATACTTCTTACAAACAAGGACATAAACGAATTACGCTTAGTACACTTGTACAAGAAGTTATTAATAAGTATGAAATAGTTTCAGGTATAGATGGCTGGGGATGGAAAGAAAGTCCGGCTCAATCTTGGAGTGAATTTTTAACGACAAATGTGATGGAAGCTCATGAAAATGTAAGACCGTACATAAGTGAGGAAGAGTATAGAACGGTCCTTAATTTAGCAAATAGTCCAAGTAGGGGGACTGGAATAAATCAGCCGTTTTTATTACATGGTGATCTTGGATTCCATAATTTTATATTTCAAGGAAATAAGCTGCACGGTGTAATTGATCCCTTACCAGTGTTAGGAGACCCCATATATGATTTGATTTATGCGTTTTGTTCAACCCCTGAAGATTTAACGAAAGAAACGATTGGTTATGCGATGAAACAATGTGTATTTCATAAAAAAGACCGTGATTTATATGAAGAAATAGTTATAGGCTTATATTTGCGTATAGATACGTGTTTAAGACATCACCCGAAAGATTTAGAAGATTATTTAGCAGCTTGGCGTTATTGGATGGACGAGGTTGAGGCTACTTTATAGCACAAATATTTTGGGGGAGATCGTGAAATGAATGTTTCAGAAGCGAAAAAGGATTTAGCAATAAAAACGAAGAGAGGCTTGCCAATTATATTAGCTGGCGTTTTATTTTGGATAGTTATGAGTATAACGGGCTTTGTTCTTTCGGAAAAACAAGTGGTGTGGGTATATTTAATCGGTATGGGATGTGTGTTTCCTTTCGGCTTAATGATAGCTGCTATATTGAAAATTGATATGTTTGCGAAAGGAAATCCCTTAGGGGTTTTGGCAGGATTAATTGGTGGGATCAATGTATTGAATATTCCGCTTGTATTACTTGCCTATTTTCAATTTCCAGAATGGTTACCTTTTGTAGTAGCGATGTTAATAGGTGTTCATTTTATCCCGTACGTATGGATTTACGAAAGTAAAAGTTATGGTTTATTGTCAGTAGGAACTGTATTCGTAACGTCAGTTTGCGGGATTCTTTTTGAGGAAAAAGGATTCACTGTAATTCCATTGTCAGTTACAGTTGTCTATTTACTTACTTTTATAAGTTTATTAATTGAAAATAAAAAATCAGATTATTATCAACAAAAATCAGCTTAATAAAAATAGAGGGATAGGGGGAATTATGATGAAAAATTTCGTTTGTACAACATGTGGTGTGCAGTATGCAGCGAGTGTGGAAGAACCGGTAAGTTGTGTTATTTGTGATGAGGAGAGACAATATGTGAATCCGAAAGGGCAGTCTTGGACGACTTTAGAAAACTTGCAATCGAGTGGTACTTATAAAAATGAAATGATAGAAGAAGAAAATGGGCTTTATAGTATTACGACAAAACCGGCATTTGCGATTGGGCAAACGGGATATGTAGTAAAAACGGAAGCGTATCGTTTACTATGGGATTGTATTACTTATTTAGATGAAACGACAATTGAGAAGATAAAGGAGTTGGGCGGGTTAGATGCGATTGCACTATCTCATCCGCATTATTATTCAACTCAAGTAGAGTGGGCAGAAATATTAGATGTACCAATTTATATACATGAAGACGATAAAGAGTGGGTAGTACGCCCGAGTAGCCGTATTATTTATTGGTCTGGTGAGTCTTTACAATTAGCGGATGGAATTACTATTCATCGTCTCGGAGGACATTTTAGCGGCGGTTCTGTATTACATTGGGAAGAAGGAAATGATGGGAAAGGTATTTTATTAACAGGTGATATTATTCAAGTTGTAGCGGATCAGCAGTGGGTGAGTTTCATGTACAGCTATCCAAATTTAATTCCATTACCGGCAAGAAAAGTGGAGGAAATGGCGAATCGAGTGAAGCCGTTACAATTTAATCGTTTATATAATGCTTTTCACAGAGTAGTGAAAGAGAATGCTAATGAGGCAGTGGAACGTTCTGCGGAAAGATATGTGAAAGCGATAGAAGGAAAACTGTTTCATACGTAAAGGAGTGTAGAGTAATGAAAACGTTAGTATGCTTTGGAGATAGTATTACAGCTGATGAAACGTTTTTTGATGAAACGCCGAGGTTAACACCGCGTTTGCGGGAGATGTTTCCGAATTGGAAGGTGGTAAATGCGGGGGTTCCGGGTGATAATACGTTCGATGCGTTACATAGGATTGAAGAGGATGTACTATCACATAAACCAAACTTTGTAACAGTTTTTCTTGGTACGAATGATTCGGTATTATTTGATCCAGTACCATTACAAGTATACAAAGATAATTTAGGGAAGATTGTAAGTATGATTTCACCAGAAAAGGTATTACTTATTAGTCCTACGCCAGTTGATGAAGAACGTCAGCATAATAGAACCAATAAAGTACTTGGTCAGTATGCAGACGTAGTAGAGGAAGTGGCGAAGGAGACAGGAAGTTATTTTCTAAATTTATATGCTGAAATGATTCAAGAGCCTCATTATAAAAGATTAGTAGAAAATGATGAAAAAGACGGTTTACATTTTGGCCGACAAGGTTATGAGTATGTAGCGGAGTTAATTGGTAAAAAGTTAAAAGGGATTTTGTAAGAAGCAAAGTGTGCGCGCTTTGCTTTTTTGCTCGCGTATTTCCTCCTACAATGTTGCTGTGTTCAATGTAGTAGCTTTTATTATGCTAAACATGTAGGGAAGAACGGAATAAAGTGGAATATAATTTGTTTCGCTAATGGAATGCATCCAAGACTTAACAGTTGATTAATTGAACTGTAAAGTTTAAAATTACAGTATAGTTTTTAGAAGCGAGTTGCTATTGTTTGTAAAAAATAGATAAATTAAATATTCTCGAATAAATAATATAACGTGTATTTCATTATAAACTGTAATTTTTTTTAATACATTTCAATAATCTATATAATAATTTTAAAAAGTAAAGGAGTGTGTAAAATATGGTGATTTTATATACGACAGCAAGCTGTAGTTCATGCCGAAAAGCAAAAGCGTGGCTTGAAGAACATCAAATTGATTATACCGAAAAAAATATCGTATCAAATTCGCTTACAGTCGATGAACTTAAATCCATTCTTCGTTTAACTGAAGATGGTGCTACTGAAATTATTTCAACTAGATCTAAAACTTTTCAGGAATTAAATATAAATATTGAGGCGCTTTCACTTAGTGAGTTTTATAAATTAATAATTGAGTATCCTCAAATGTTACGTCGTCCAATTATGCTGGATGAAAAAAGATTACAGGTTGGTTTTAATGAGGAAGAAATTCGTAAATTTTTACCGCGTAGCGTTCGAACATTTTTGAATGTTGAATTGCAAAAAATGGCTAATTAATAAGTAATATTTTGAAAGGAGGAAATAGAAGTGATTGAAGTATGTGTTACAGTTAATTATAAAGATAGAAACTATCGAACAAATGTTCTTGTGAGTAAAGATACGATTTGGACAAAAATTAAACAATTGGCAGAAGAACAAGTTAAGAGACAGTGGACTGTTTAAATTGATTTGCAACTTAAAAAGCTACATGAAGTTAGAAGATATAGGGGAGTTCTGATAAAATATAAAGGGATTTATTTTTTCATGCTAAGCATGCTTCTTATATATTTTAATAACCTATCTGTAATATTTATGGATACAGTATGTTACGAAGAGCGGAATCATTTTTTATCGTAGGAGGACAACGATGAACAGCGACTTTACCTTGGCCATTCATAGTTTAACTTATTTAGCGTTACAACCAGATCGGATGTCAACAAGTAATGCTATTTCCGAAAGTGCAGGTGTTCATCCAGTACGCATCCGCAAAGTGCTAAGTTTGTTAAAAAAACATAAGTTTATACAATCAAAAGAGGGGACGGGTGGAGGTTTTATTTTTGCCCGTGATTTAAGTGAAATTAATCTTTGGAATATGTATCAAATAACCTCTGAAGGGGCATTGCAGCCGAAGTGTCCAGAATCAAATGATCAGTGTATTGTAGGTTCGAACATGAGGAAAGTTCTTTTTGCTATTTTCTTAGGTGCGGAAGAACATCTAGGTGAATATTTAAAGAATTATACAATGAAAGAAGTTGTTGACCTTATTAATCAAGAACGTTAAGCGGCTTAATTATTATGTAGCTGTGAGTTCTTTGAAAAACTGTAATTAAAAATATTACAGTATAAGTTAGTTTTTATATCTTTTTATCGTTACAAAAAATATTTATAAGAAGGTGAAAAGTATGATGTCAAATAATAATCATGTTTTAAAAGTGGGAGATTGGGTTCGTGGAATATCAAATGAGGGTGAATTCATAGTTGGTTACATTGTATCACTTGATGAAGTAGAAGATGTAGTTACAGTTAGCATTGTGAAACGCGACGACAAGTACACAAAAAACGAAGCGATTTTACTCTTTAGTAAACACGTTAACAAACTCCCTGAATCAAAGGTAATAAATAAGGAGCAAATCCTTTATCTTATAGACCTTGCATTATTAACAGGGGATGAAGAATGGTTTATTGAGCTCTCTGCAAAATTAAACTTGATAAAAGAGCTAGTTAATGAGGGATTGTAAAGATTACATTATTATATTTTCTATGTAACTGTGGAAATTCAAACTTTTGAAGGGGCACACAATCCGCCTTATGGAGAGGACACAATTACTTTTCGTATAAAAGGAAATGAAATAAAACCCATTCAATACAAACATAGAAATATCCCTGAAGAAGAGTTGAAAAAACTAAAATTAAGATGACATTGAAGTGATTCGTTTGTCCACTCCTAATAATGATAATGATGTAAATAAGCTGTCCATATGGGCAGCTTATTTTTTCGTTGAGCAAAATGTTACCGGTTTTCTCGTTACCATCAAGTTAAAAATGTATGTGAATGCAATATCTGTAATATATATCCTGTAAAGTGTTTTATGCATTTGAAGAGATATTTCTTTTTAACTACATTAATTATTTACTAGAATATCTTTTTTGAATCAAAATAAAATTTTTCGGTAAAGAAGGATATAAGTATTTTTAAAATGAGTAGCTTAGATAGACAATATTTTACTCTGTTTTATGCTAATTAATTCCGTTATAAGTGATAGGAACAAGGGTTGCATGCTAACTGTAAATTATTATCCATGTAAAATTATATCCATTAAATATTTCTGAAAATATAAAAATATTAATTTTATAAATATACACGTTATAATGAGGGCGTCGAGAGAAATTTTATGATCTCTGGAGAAAATATAAAAAATGCGATTAATAGAAAGAAAGGCGTGTGATTAGAGGCGAAATGTATGTAAAGTGCTTCAGTGGCTTGTGTAATCAATACCATAAATGCTGCCGAAGTTATGAAAGTGATGTATAGAATTGAGAAAGAAATGCCTCATAAATGAAGAGAGGCCGGTTTATCTAAAATTACTGTTACAAGTAAGTAAGAGAAACCATTAAAGTAATACATTGTTATTAGAAATGTTGCAACGTATTTATGAAGTCTATTCAATATTGTTCTCTTAAGCGGTCTTTATATAAAGAGCGGATAGTACGAGTAAACTTTTTTGTGAACGCTAACATTTATGTTAGGACGCTAACTAGCGAATGTTTCAATTTGGATTCATTATGATGAAGGACATACAATGTGGGGCAACTTGTAAGGAATTTATTTTCCCAAAAAGGGGAATGTTCGTTAGCTATAAAGAGATACGCAAGAATAGGATACAAGGGGGAGTTATTATATGAACGGGAATACTGCAAAGAAAATAGAAGTTCAAGCTGAAAATATCGCACTAGAAAATGAGCAATATGCAGATCCGAAAAAGTGGCATAAGCAGGATACTACATGGGCATTGAGCCTATTTGGAACTGCAATTGGAGCAGGGGTGCTCTTTTTACCGATTAATGCAGGTTCAGGTGGTTTATTATCATTACTACTAATTACATTGCTTGCATATCCAGTTATGTATTACTCACATAGGGCACTTGCTAAAATGATATACGCTTCTAATTCTGCTGATGAGGGGATCACAGGTACAATTAGAGAGTATTTCGGAAATAAAGCAAGTATCATTTTTAACATCGTATATTTCGGTTCAATTTACACAATCGTACTAATGTATTCGGTTGCGCTTACAAATACTGCAAGTAGTTTTATCGTGCATCAATTGCACATGCCAGAGCCTCCAAGGGCTATTTTATCACTTGTATTAGTTCTTGGTCTTATCGCTATACTGAATTTTGGTCAAGATATTACTGTAAAAATCATGAGTATGCTAGTGTATCCTTTCATAGCTTCTCTACTTTTTATCGCAATATCTTTAATTCCACAGTGGAATACGTCAATGCTTAGCTTTTCAGCTGTTTCTACTGCTTCAACAGGAACAGGATATTTTGGAACGATACTGTTGATTCTACCAATCATCGTATTCTCATTTAATCATTCACCTATGATTTCATCATTTGTTGTAAAACAGAGAGCTACGTATGGAATAGAAGCTACTGATGCTAAATGTGCGCAAATACAAAAAGTTTGTTATATCATGACATTCGCTGTAGTTATGTTCTTCGTTTGGAGTAGTACATTAAGCTTGACTCCAGAGGATTTAAAAATGGCAAAAGAGCAAAACTTATCAATCCTTTCATATCTTGCTAATGAGCTTAATTCACCTGTAATCACGATTGCAGCTCCAATCATTGCTTTTGTGGCTATTACAAAATCTTTCCTTGGCCATTATATCGGAGCATTTGAAGTAATGCGTGACATGATTATTAAGTTCGGTAAATCACGTGGAAAAGTTATTGAAGAAAAAACAATTAAGACAATCGTCCTTACTTTTGTTGTATTATCATGCTGGTTTGTTGCTTATACAAATCCAAGTATTCTTGGACTTATTGATTCTCTAAGCGGTCCATTAGTTGCTGCTATCTTATGTCTATTACCGATGTATGCAATCAATAAAGTACCAGTACTAGCTAAATACAAAGGGAAAATGAGTAACGTATTTGTTATTATTGTAGGTGTACTTACTGTTTTAGCAAGTATTAAATCATTATTCTAATTCACGATTGTTAGTTGTAATGCAAAATAGAACAATTTTGGGACAGGTTTCTCCGTTTGGAGAGTCTGTCCCTTTTTAATGCGTTACAGTTTGATCTTATTGATTTTATGAGGGATTCACGCATAATTGTAACTAAGGGAGATGATTTTAAAATGAATAAACTGAATATTAGCGCAACGGTTTCCGGAGATATAATTGTTACTCGTCTTATAGGCAAGATTAAAACAGATGATGTTTATGAATGGTTTAATGGCTTCGAGCAAGTTTGTCAGCAATTCATTTCCGAAGGGCGGAAATACAAATTGTTGGTCGATAGAAAAGGATACATACCAGATCACTTTTCTGTTCAAAAAGCATGGAAAGAGAAGTTTTTCAATGAAACGATTTTGAAACACAGTAAGGCAATTGCTTTTCTTCTTGAAGAAGGAGAGATACTGAATTATTTACAACAATCTAATACAAAAGAATCTGTAAAATTTTTCGATGATTATGAACAAGCATTCCTTTGGTTGAATGAATATTCTAGATAAAACTTTTAGTGAACCAGTTGCTTAAGTAACTGGTTTTTTTATGCTTGTAAGTAGTAGCAGGAAGAAAACTTCTATACGAAATGTTTAGTACGAAAGGACATACATTTTTAAGGCGTTAAATATAATTCATAATAGCACCAAGAAGAAAAGAATACGCTTTACGTTATTAGTTATATGGAAAGTCCGTACGGTAGGGTCGCATAATTTTAAAAAAGGCAATGTGGCATAAAGTGAGTAAGGGGGATAAACATATGAGTACTTCAAATTTGAATGAAATAAGTAAACAAATTTTAATAGAGGAGGAAACACTTCAATTTTCCTCTTTTACAAATGAGGATGCACTGCAAATAGGTTTATTTATCGTTGAAACAGCGAAAAAGGAAGGGAAATTGATTGCTGTTGATATAGCGAAAAATGGTGTGCAATTATTTCATTTCAAGATGACGGGGACAACTGAGGAAAATACGAAATGGATTGAGCGTAAAAAACGAGTTGTTTCTTTGCACAATCATAGCTCGTATTATATGCAAATACAAAGTGAAATAACGGGTGTTCCATATAATGAAAAGTATCTTTTAGATAGGTCGGATTATGCTGCGTTTGGTGGTTGCGTTCCTGTGCAAATAAAAGACGTAGGGGTTATTGGAATGATAACAGTTTCAGGGTTACCACCAGAAGAAGATCATGAATTAGTTATAAGGGCAGTTAAAAATCATTTAAAGCAATAATAAAAAGGAAAAACCGAACAAGAATATGTTCGGTTTTTCCTTTTTATTATTCAGTTCATGAACATATTTTTAATAAGATGTTACGAAATGAAAAATCTTTAATTCAAGACACTTTCCTTGACGATAATAATCTATGTAGTTAATATGATAGACATAAAGTAACTTAATTACTTTTTATAATTGAGTTATTTTATGTAAGTATAACTGAGTAAGTAGGATGTGGGGAAAATGTTTTGAATTGCCACTATTAATATTGGGGACAATTAGAAAGCGACAAATATAAAAAATTAGAAGTTAAGAAGTAAGGTTGGATCAACAATAATAGTAGCTTCTATACAATGCATTCTTACTATATTGGCAATGACTATACATCACGAGGAGGACTGAAATTGGAATCGATGACCTTTGTTTTATTTGGAGCGACAGGGGATTTAGCGAAAAGGAAAATTTACCCCGCGCTATATAACTTATATAGAGATCAAAAGCTTCCAAAGCCAATATCCGTTATCGGGCTTGGAAGACGTGAAGTATCTCATGTAGATTTTCAAAAAAGAGTAAAAGAATCCATAGAAACTTTTTCTCGTCGCAGAGAAGAAGGTACTCCGAAAATAGAAGATTTTTTAGAGTATTTTCGTTATTGTCCGTTAGATGTGAATAAGCCAGAAGATTATAAAAAGTTATTACAAGTAGTTCATGAAAGGGAAGAAGAACAAAATATACAAGGGAATAGAATGTTCTACCTTTCAGTTACTCCTGACTTCTTTGAGACCATTGCTTTAAATATTAAAGAAAGTGGACTTGATAAAACAGATGGATGGAAGCGCCTAATGATTGAGAAACCGTTTGGTCATGATCTTACATCTGCCCGAGAGCTGAATGATAAGCTTAGTCGAACGTTTGAAGAAGACGAAATATACCGTATTGATCATTATTTAGGTAAACCGATGGTTCAAAATATTGAAGCACTTGAATTTGCAAATCCTGTTCTTCAATCGATTTGGAATAAAGAACATATAGCGAATGTACAAATAACAGCTAGTGAAACGGTTGGGGTAGAAGAAAGGGCAGCATATTATGATCATGCAGGAGCCATTCGCGATATGGTTCAAAATCATATGCTGCAAATATTAATGATGACTGCTATGAATCTGCCGGAAAAGATTAATGCATGTGAAATTCGTGAGGAAAAACGAAAAGTGATGGAGACTCTTCGTAAAGTGAAAAAAGAAGACGTTCAGAACCATATCATTCGCGGACAATATGCTTCAGGGGAGATAAAAGGACAACAAGTTGTGGCGTATAGAGAGGAGCCAGGAGTAAATCCTTCTTCTCAAACAGATACATTTGTTGCGGCTCGCTTATGGATTGATAACCCATTTTGGACTGATGTTCCTTTTTACATACGAACAGGAAAAAGAATGAAAGAAAAGTCTACTCGTATTGTAATTGAGTTTAAAAATACATTAAAACAGCAGTATCAAGATAGTAATCCAAATGCAGCGCCTAATTTGTTAATCATTGAAATTAGCCCAAATGAAAATGTTTCACTCCAATTAAATAGTAAAAATCCATTGAACAATGGAGAGCTTGAACCGATCCGTATTCATTTTACTTGTGAGCAAACAGGAGTGGGAATACCTGAAGCTTACGAAAGGCTTATCTATGATGCTGTATGTGGAGATTCTACATTCTTTGCACACTGGAGAGAAGTTGAATTGTCATGGGAATGGGTGCAGCCAATACTTGAAGCATTCGAAGAAAACTTGTTACCACTTCATGAATATAAGTCGGGTTCGTATGGTCCAGATGCTGCAAATGCTCTATTACAAGAAAGTGAGTTTAAATGGTGGTTAGATGAGGAATTGAAAAAATAAGTACATTCTTACATGAAGGTATTTCATACGTTTCTTTATATGTAAAACAATATGACAAAAAGATATTCATCATTTTATTAACATGTATTTATGATGAAAGGTAATTCAAGGAGGAATTATATTATGAGAGTAGGATTAATTGGTTTAGGTAAAATGGGATTAAATTTAGGGAAGAATTTAATGGATCATAAACATGAAGTAGCAGCATTTGATTTAAATACGAGTGCAGTGGAAGAAATGAAAGAGTATGGTGCTACAGGTGTATCTAGCTTAAGTGAACTCGTTCAATCATTACAATCACCAAGAATTCTTTGGGTTATGGTACCACACGCTGTCGTTGATTCTGTTATTGATGAAGTTACACCATTGCTATCAAAAGGAGATATTTTAATTGAAGCTGGTAATTCACATTATAAAGAGTCAATTCGCCGATATGAGCAACTAAAGAAAGATGGCATTCACTTTATGGATGCAGGAACTTCTGGCGGAATGGAAGGCGCGCGTAATGGAGCTTGTTACATGATCGGAGGAGATCAAGAAGCTTGGGACATCGTTGAACCTATCTTCTGTGATACTGCTGTAGAAAATGGATTCTTATATGCTGGAAAAGCTGGTAGTGGTCACTTCTTAAAAATGGTTCATAACGGAATTGAATACGGTATGATGGCTGCTATTGGTGAAGGATTTGAGATTCTAGAGAAAAGTGAATTTGATTACGATTATGAAAAAGTATCAAGAGTATGGAACAACGGTTCAGTCATTCGTTCATGGTTAATGGAATTGACTGAAAACGCATTTTCTAAAGATGCAAAACTGGATGAAATTAAGGGCGTCATGCATTCTTCTGGTGAAGGAAAATGGACAGTAGAAACAGCATTAGACCTTCAAACAGCAACTCCTGTTATCGCAATGTCTCTATTAATGCGCTACCGCTCATTAGACAATGATACATTTACAGGAAAAGTTGTAGCAGCACTGCGTAATGAGTTTGGTGGACATGCAGTAGAAAAGAAATAAATATCTTAAAATTATAACTCGTTAACGTTTAAAAAATGGAGGGAATGAATTATGAAGTTTTTTATTGATACTGCAAATCTTGAGGACATAAAAAAAGCATATAAACTTGGAGTTTTAGCCGGCGTTACAACGAATCCTTCTTTAGTAGCGAAAGAGGGCATTAAGTTTGAAGACCGTATTGCAGAAATTTGTCAGGCAGTGCCTAAAGTTGAATCTGTTTCGGCAGAAGTAACTCCAGATGTTGTTGCAGCTGAAGAAATGATCGCACAAGCAGAAGAACTGATTAAAATTAACGGTGGCGATAAAAACATCACGATAAAACTTCCAATGACGCTAGCAGGATTAGAAGCTTGTCGTTACCTTACTGAAAAAGGTGTGAAAACGAACGTTACCCTTATTTTCACTGTGAACCAAGCCCTTTTAGCTGCTAGAGCAGGTGCAACGTATGTTTCACCATTTTTAGGTCGCCTAGATGATATTTCTGAAGATGGCGTACTATTAGTTGCTAAAATAGCTGAATTGTTCGATATTCATCAATTAGATACACAAATTATTGCGGCTTCTGTTAGACATCCAGACCATGTCACTCGTGTAGCAATGGCAGGTGCTCACATTGCAACAATTCCTTATAAAGTAATTGAACAACTTGCTATGCACCCATTAACAGACCAAGGTATTGAGAAGTTTGCTGCGGATTGGGCGAAGGCGCCTAAGTTATAAGGAAGTAAAGTTTACACAAATTGCTTTTTCACGAGAGGACCAATCTCTATGTAACTTCATCCTTTAAAATAAATCTCGAGTTTGGTACCTTATTACGTAAAAGCAGCGATATGAAAAGACACCATGCATTTTCAAAACAGCACAATGGTTATAAAAAGGATCCCCTTATGAGAGTGAAGTTTATGAAAACGTAGCTCTCATAAGGGAGCGTCTTTTTGTAGACACCATGGTGCTCTTTTGTTATAGGAATGATTTGAAAGGGGTTACATAGTGAGTTCGAAATATATGATTGGTGTAGATATTGGGACAACTAGTACAAAAGCAGTTTTGTTTTCAATCGATGGATCTGTTATTGCAAGCCATGGGATTGAATATCTTTTATATTCGCCCGCACCAGAAATAGCAGAACAAGATCCAGAAGAGATTCTTCAAGCGGTCATACATACGATTAAAGAAACTATACAATCAAGTAATGTGCAGCCAGGTGATATTCTTTGTGTTTCTTTTAGTTCGGCAATGCATAGTGTCATTGCAGTAGATGAAGCAGGGAATCCGTTAACGAGATGTATCACTTGGGCAGATAATAGAAGTGCGAGCTGGGCAGAGAAAATAAAGAATGATATGAATGGTCATGAAATTTATTTACGTACTGGGACACCAATCCATCCTATGTCACCACTTTCGAAATTAGTTTGGCTTAAAAATGAGCATGCTGAGTTGTTTGCAAAAAGCTCTAAATTCATCTCAATTAAAGAGTATGTTTTCTATAAGTTATTTAAAGAATATGTAATTGATTATTCTGTTGCATCAGCAACAGGACTGTTCAATTTGAAATCTTTAAAATGGGATGAAGAGGCCTTGCGTGTGGTAGGAATTACAGATGAAAAGCTATCTACAGTTGTTCCAACGACGCACAGTTTAATAGGGATACATGAAGAACTTGCAAGAGAGATGAATGTACTTGTTACGACTCCTTTTATAATAGGAGCGAGTGATGGGGTACTATCGAATTTAGGTGTAAATGCAATAGAACCTGGAGTAGTTGCTATTACAATTGGTACGAGCGCTGCAGTGCGAGTTGTCACAAATCATCCTGTAACGGATCCGAAGGGTAGGACTTTTTGTTACGCGTTAACTGAGGACCTTTGGGTAATTGGTGGACCGGTGAATAATGGCGGTATGATTTTTAGGTGGGTTCGTGACCAGTTATGTGCGTTAGAAGTTGAACAAGGGAAGCGCTTAGGAAAAAATCCTTATGAATTGCTTACGGAAATAGCAGCAAAAGTGAATCCGGGATCGGATGGTTTATTGTTTCATCCGTATTTAGCAGGGGAAAGAGCTCCTTTATGGAATGCAAATGCGCGAGGATCTTTCTTTGGGCTTGGACTACACCATAAGAAAGAGCATCTTATCCGTGCTGTTTTAGAGGGAATCATTTATAACTTGTATACAGTTCTTCTTGCTTTAAAAGAGCTAATTGGTGAACCGAAAAAAATTCAAGCGACAGGCGGTTTTGCAAGATCGGAACTTTGGAGACAGATGATGGCGGATATTTTTCATCAAGACGTATATGTTCCGGAAAGTTTCGAAAGCTCTTGCTTAGGAGCTGCAATCCTCGGTTTATATAGTTTAGGTGAAATAGATACATTATGCGTAGTATCTAAAATGGTAGGTGCGAATTTCCACCATGAACCAAACATGGAAAGTGTGGAAAAATATAAAGATTTAACACCAATCTATATTCGTCTGTCCCGTCAATTGGAAGAAGAATATGAAAGTATAGCAGCGTATCAAAAAAAGTGGGTTTAAAGGCTATTTAGCAGAGAAATATGGTAACGTATAAAGAAGTACTCCGATTTTTTTAGGATACTCTTTCAACATAAAATATTTTAAGTAGTATGGTGAATGAAAAATATAGGGAGAGAGGGTTATGAAAATGAAGGACAACAAAGAGTTTATTGGATATGTTGGAACGTACACGAAAGAAAATAGTGAAGGAATATATAAGTTTACTTTAGATACGGAAGCAAAGAAAATTAGTAATGTAACACTTGCGGCTAAGCTGGATAACCCTACATATGTAACGATTAGCCAAAATAATGAATATCTCTATTCTGTTGTTAAGGAAGGCGAATCTGGTGGTGTAGCTGCTTATTCGATTCATAGTCATACTGGAGAGCTAACGGAAGAAAACAGACAAGTAGTAGAAGGGGCTTCTCCTTGTCATATTAGTGTGGATAGTGGAAATCGTACGGTAGTTACAGCGAATTACCATAAAGGAACGATTGAGTCTTTTGTAGTTAATGAAGAAGATGGAACTGTAAATCCTGCCACATCTATTATGGCACATGAAGGTTCAGGTCCGAATAAAGAAAGACAAGAGAAACCACATGCACATTATGCGGGATATACTCCTGATGAAAAATATGTAGTGGGTGTTGATTTAGGAATTGATAAAATACTTACGTATGAAATAAGAGATAGTAAGTTAAAAGAAGTGAATAGTTTGTCTGTAAACCCAGGAAGTGGTCCGAGACATATTGCTTTTCACCCGAACGGAAAGCATGCTTATGTCATGACTGAACTTAGCTCGGAAGTTATTGCATTATCATATAATCCGGAAGAAGGGTCTTTTACAGAGTTGCAGTATATTTCTACCGTTCCAAAAGAATTTGATGACAATAGTCAAGGAAGTGCGATTCATATTTCTTCTGACGGCCACTTTGTATATGCAGGTAATCGCGGTCATAATAGTATCGCTGTTTTCAGTGTGGATCAAAATTCAGGTCAGCTTACATTTGTTGCACATACATCTACAGAAGGAAATTGGCCAAGGGACTTCGTATTAGATCCGACTGAAAAATTTCTTATTGCTACAAATGAAAAGTCACATAATCTTGTTTTATTTTCAAGAAATGAAACGACAGGGAAGTTAGCATTGTTACAATCTGATGTTATTGTACCAGAACCTGTTTGTGTGAAGTTTTTAAATGTTTAATTTGAGTTGAAGTTCAATGCATATAGCGGTGTCGTTATTTGTCGGTAAGTCGATATTCTTTGTCGAAACGTCGATATATTTGAAAAATCGTTGATATAATTTCAAATCCCCAAAAATAGAAAAAAGCAAAGCGATATCGCTTTGCTTTTTTCTATTGCTTCTTCGGTCTACGTACTAATTCGCCGCCGCAGTTTGGGCAAACGTTGTGTCTTTCTTCTGTACACGGTGCACAAAATGTACATTCATACACGCAAATGTAGGCTTCGGAATTTGATTCGAGAGATTGATCGCAAATTTGACAGTTTGTTTTCATTTCGAGTGCCATAGTAAGTCTCCTTTTAGTTTGAATATTTATAATTTAATTATAATTCATTAGATAGAGACTGTCTTTTTCAATTGAAAGGAAATTGAATGATAAAGTTATGAATTGAAATGAAAGATGCTCTTTTATTTTAAAATTGATTATTTAGTGCAGTTGGAATATTATGAAATAGTCAAAAGACAACAGGGGGTATATATTTTGACTCATTATAACGATCATTTAAAAGCAAACTGTGAAAAATGCTTCGGTTTATGTTGCGTGGCGTTACCGTTCGCAGCATCGGTAGATTTTGCGGTGAATAAAGATGGTGGGAAGCCATGTTCTAATTTACAGTCAGATTATAAATGTAGCATACATAAAGATCTTAGAGGAAAAGGTTATAAAGGTTGTACAGTGTTTGAGTGTTTCGGTGCTGGGCAGAAGATTTCGCAAGTTACGTTTAACGGGATTGATTGGCGGAAAGATGCTAAGCATGCGAGAAAAATGTACGATGCTTTTCCAGTTATGCATCAGCTTCATGAAATACTGTGGTATTTGAATGAAGCGATTCTTTTACAGGCGACACAATCGATTCATAAAGAACTAAGTAAAGCAATTGAAGAGACGGAGCGCCTTTCGAATTTAAATGCGGACGAGTTAATGAAAGTAAATATTCCATTACACCGTGCGGAAGTAAATGTGTTACTTTTAGAAACGAGTGAGCTAGTTTGGAAGGAAATGAATGCCGCGCGTAAGAAACGAATGAGTCATCGCGGAGCAGACCTTATGGGGGCAAATTTGAAGAAGAAAGATTTGCAAGGAGCGAATTTAAGAGGAGCGTATTTAATTGCGGCTAACTTAAATGGAGCAGATTTAAGAGGAGCAGATCTTATCGGAGCAGATTTACGAGATGCAGATATTCGCGGAGCCGATTTTACAAATAGTATCTTTCTGACGCAAGTTCAAATTAACGCAGCGAAAGGGGATAAACATACGAAATTGCCGAAAATGTTGTCCCGTCCATCGCATTGGAGTGCGTAAAGAATGTGGAACAGGCAGAGATTAAGAATCTCTGCCTGTTTTTTCATTTCTTTTCAAACGTAGTAATGAAAACACTACATATAATAAGAATACCACCAATAAAAAAGTTAATATTTAATGTCTCATTTAAGAGTAACCAACCGAGCAATGATCCGACGATGGGTTGGAAGAAGAAAAATAACGAGCCGATGCTTGCGTCCATTAATTCTAACCCTTTATTCCAAAGGAAAAAGGCACCTGCTGTTGAGACGACTCCTAAGTATAACACGCCTAATATTACGTACGTATTTACTGTTTCGATAGAGGTTGATTGTAGTTCCCATACCATAAAAGGAGTAATAAAAAAGAGTGAAAAGAATATGGCGTACGTTGTAATAATTAAAGATGAAAATTGAACTGAAGCAATCTTCACATAAATGGATAGTAAAGCCCACGTAATAGCGGCCCCAACTAATATGATTGTACCGATAAAATAGGAGCCAATTTCAATATCCCATCCGATTACGATAATGACACCGATTGTCACTATGATAGTAGATAGCAGTCTACGAGCGGTGAGCTTTTCTTTTAAAATGATCGCTGCAAATATAACCATAAATGCAGGTGTAGCTGACGTTACTAACGAGCCTGTATGAGCGTCGGATAATTTTGTTCCGATAAATTGACATGTAATCGAAATGAAATAGCCGATAAATCCAATCCAGGCGAAGAGTAGCCAATCTTTTTTGTGAATGGTTACTTTTTTCTTTTGCTTTTTTTCAGCTATTTTCAAAATGAAATATAAAACAACGAAAGCAATAATAAAGCGTAGCCAAACGAGTGTAAGCGGTGGGATAAAGTCGAGTACGTATTTACTAACGACGTACATACCGCCCCATATACTAGCTGCTAGTGATAAACATATAGCTCCTAAAATTGTTTGTTTCATGTAAAGTACCTCCGTCTATTTTTAGGGTATTATGAATTCCCTAAGACGAGGCATAATGCACGTGTTATATGAATGCCCGTCTTAGTTTATAGACGGCCTACAGGTTGATCGTTTTCGAATGAAGTGTTGTAGTACATGAGTGCATTCCTCCTTCATAATTTTATAATGATATTATAACTTAATTTTCAGTTTATTGGGATGGTTATTGTACGAAGTTGATTCTTTAGAAAATGGTGGTTTTCTAAGAAAGCATAGTATATGGTAGAAAAACATATTTTTAAAATAAGAGAAACCAATGACATAACTAATAAGTATAGTAAGAGTAGTATGAAAAAGTAGATTAATAGAGAACGAGGAGGAGATTGTTATAACTACAACCGTTATTTCTCATTTTTATAACGAAGAGTATTTATTACCGTGGTGGCTTGCTCATCATACGAAACTGTTTGATCATGGTATTTTAATTAATAAAGGTTCAACAGATCGTTCGGTTGAAATTTGTAAAAAGTTTGCACCGCACTGGGAGGTACGAGATTCTGCAAATCCAGAATTTGATGCGTTAGCGACAGATCATGAAGTGATGGTGATAGAGCAAGAAGTAACGGGATGGAAAATGATTTTAAATACGACTGAGTTTCTTTGTGTGCAAGATAAAAATCAGTTTTGGAAATCACTGAATGAATTGGGAGGGAGGATGTATTGGCTGGAAGGGCTTATTATGGTCGATGATTTTAACTACAATTATCCGGACCTTAACTTTGGAATACCTTTAATGAAACAGCGATTCCACGGTTATTTACCAGAAGATTGGCCGTTATGGAGAAGAGGTAGATTTATTCATAATCATGAACACGGAAGTTATACTGTTGGAAGACATTTATCTGCACATGAATCTATGATTTATCCGCCACTTGCGTGTATTGCATGGTTTGGTTTCAGCCCTTGGAACGATGCGATGAGAAAGCGCAAATTACAAATTGGTCCGACTCTTTCTGAAGCTAGTAAGCATGGGGGGATGGGAACGCATCATATTATTACACCTGAAAAATTAGAAGGATGGTATAAGGATTTAGCGAGAGGGACGAAGGATTTACGTTTTAGTGGTGCGTATCGTTATGCTTTTTTATAAATGATTCCCACCATAAAATTGTTTCTTCGATCCCAGTATTTAGATCGTATGTTGGTTTCCAGTTTACTTCAGTTTTTAAACGCTCTACATTAACGCCGACGAATAAAGGTTCATCTTTAGAGAAAGGGATCGCACCTAGTTTAATTAAATGTTCTTTTCCAATCTTTTTAGCAATGATAGAAGCTAATTCTTTAATTTGTACAGATTGACCAGAAGCGATATTGATTGTGTCTGTAACGCCATGTTCTAATACTGTTACGAGAGCATCAGCGACGTCGCTCACATGGAGGAAATCTCTTGATTGTTTTCCATGTGTACATAGTGCTTCCTCATTTTTTAATAAGGAAGTGATAATGTTAGAAACGAGCCGATTTCCTTGTTCGTGAGGCCCATACATATGGAAAATGCGGCCCCAACAGATGCTGAGGCCGGTTTGTTGTGCGTACGTTTGTAGCCAGGAGTGTAGTGCATTTTTACATAATGAATACGGGTTTTTATACGAAAGAAGCGGTGAATCTTCAAATAATACGCCGTTAAACCATTCATATTCTGCGCCAGTACCTGCAATAATGACTCGCTTTCCACCGCATGTTGTGAAGTGTTGAATCAATGAGATACTGCACGTAAGCCAATAGTAATTATTAATAGATACGTAACACGCTGGCGGCACTGCTTCCCAAGCTAAATGAATGAGATGACTAGGTTTAATGTCGTAAATGAGTTTTTTTATTTCTTCATCGCAAAGTAAGTTTACTTTATGCCAATGGCAAGAAAGGTGAGAAGGCTTATTTGTATGATAAGTGGCGTGCACTTCATAGCCCTTTTGTATAAGAGAATTTACAACATATTTACCAATCCATCCGCTACCGCCTGTTACAAGGATTTTTGTCATGGCTCAATCACCTTAACTTCTGGAATCGTTACTAAAAATTTGCCACCCCATTCACGAATGAAAGAGCATTCTTTCATAATTTCATCTTTTAAATTCCAAGGAAGTATGAGAATGTAATCAGGTTTTGTACGTTTAATTTCTTCTGGGGATTTTATTGGAATGCGGCTACCTGGTAGAAGGAGATTTTGTTTGTGAGGGTTTTTGTCTACTGTATAAGCTAGAAATTCTTTTCCTATCCCGCAATAATTTAAAAGGGTGTTTCCTTTAGCAGGAGCGCCGTAACCGATAATTTGTTTGTTTAAAGCTTTTGCTTCGATAAAAAACTTTAAAATATTTATTTTCAATTGTTCGATGCGTTTAGAAAAAAGGAGATAGCAATTTAATGTATCTAACCCGTAATCTACTTCTTTTTGGATTAATTTTGTAACATTGGAATGGATAGTGGATGAGGCACTATGATGGTTTATAAAAATACGCAAGGAACCACCGTGCGTTGAAAGTTCTTCTACATCGATAATTTGTAAATGATGATGAGCTAAAACTTTTTGAAGACTTATAAGTGAGAAGTAAGAGAAATGCTCATGATAAATTGTGTCAAACTGTTTAAAGGAAATTAGGTTTAATAAGTGTGGGAATTCAATTGTTATCGTACCGTCTTGTTTTAATAACGTTTTTAAACCGGCAACAAAATCATGCAAGTTTGGGACGTGTGCTAATACGTTATTTGCGACGATTAAATCCGCTTGTGGTAATTTCTCTGCTAAATCATTGCTGAAAAAATTCACTTCAGTAGGAATTCCTTTTTGGATAGCGATTTCTGCTACATTTTTTGCTGGTTCAATTCCTAACGTTTCGATATTTTCTTTTTGAAAGTATTGTAATAAGTACCCGTCGTTACTCGCGATTTCAATCACTTTCGAATGGTTTGTTAAGTTGAAACGCTTAATAGCCATTTCTACATATTGCTTAGCGTGTAGTAGCCAACTTGATGAGTAAGAGCTGAAGTATAAATAGTCATGAAAAATATTGTGTGGAGATTCAAATTCATCTAATTGTACAAGTAAACAAGAGTTACAAACAAATGTGTGTAGCGGATAAAATGGTTCCATTTTATATGAGTTTTCAGGAGCGACAAATGAGTTAGCGAGAGGGGAAACTCCTAAATCTAAAAAAGTATTTGTTAGTAATGAGTGGCAAAAACGGCATTTTTTCTGTTCCATTTTATAGCCCCCTTATAAATTTTTGAATGCATCGATTTGTTGTCGCGTGAAAGATTTCATATTTTCACGAGATGCATATTTTTTGTACCAATCAACAGTCCAAGCGATAGAATGATCTGTTGATAACTTAGGAGTCCAACCGAGTTTATTTACTGCTTTTGTACTATCGATTGTTAAAATAGGTGATTCATAAGGAGTGTTTGTATGAGGAGAAAGGATTGTTAGTGGTTTATTCCATAATGTCATTATAGATTGAATGACATTATGAACGGTTCTGTTAGGTTCATTTATCGGGCCGAAATTCCACGCAGCTGCACATTCGGCGTCTTTCCAAAGTTTTTCAGCTAAAAGGATATAGCCGTGTAAAGGATCTAATACGTGTTGCCACGGGCGAATAGCGTTTTTGTTTCTAATATTTAATGTACCATCTTGTAAATATGCACGAATGATATCCGGGAATAATCGGTCTTCTGCCCAATCACCACCGCCGATGACGTTACCTGCTCTTACTGAGGCAAGATGCAGAGTGTTAGTGCGAAAGAATGATTTTTGATATGATGTTGCAACTAGTTCAGCGCAAGCTTTACTAGCACTATAAGGGTCGAAACCTCCTAGCCGGTCAGTTTCCACGAATGCCCGGTTACCGCTCCCGTCATTTTCATAACATTTATCACTTGTAACATTAATGATGCCGCGTATATTTTCTATATGTTTTGCCGCTTCTAATACGTGAACAGTACCTAAAACATTCGTCTTAAATGTTTCGATGGGATTTTTGTATGAAGTGGTGACGAGTGGCTGGGCTGCTAAATGAAATAGTATATCAGGGTTATGTTGCTTTAGGGCATGGAATAAAGAATCGTAATCTGTAATGTCGCCATGAATTGATGTGCACTCATTTGCTACATTACCTTGTTCAAAAAGGCTAGGATTGGAGGGGAGTTGATAGGAGTATCCGATTACTTCTGCGCCTAAAGAAGTTAAAAAAAGGGTGAGCCATGAGCCTTTAAAGCCAGTATGTCCTGTAATGAATACTTTTTTCTTATTCCAAAAAGATGATGAAGCCATATTACCAAACCTTCCACGGAGCATTGTTACTTTCCCATAGCTCGACTAATTTATTTTTATCGCGCAATGTATCCATCGGATGCCAAAAACCAGTATGTTGATATGCGGCTAGTTCATTTTTGTTTACTAACTGAACTAAAGTGTCTGTTTCAAAAACAGATTTATCTCCGCTAATGTAATAGAAAACATCAGGATTTAAAACGAAAAATCCACCGTTAACCCATCCGCCATCACCTAATGGCTTCTCTTGAAATGATGTTACAGATTGTTTATCTAAGACGAGAGAACCGAATCTACCAGGAGGTTGTACGGCTGTAACAGTAGCCGTTTTGCCGTTTTTTTTATGAAATGCAATGAGTTCTTTTATATTTACATTACTTAATCCATCGCCATAAGTGAGGCAGAAAGGTTCGTCCCCGACGTAATGTTGTATTTTTTTAACTCGTCCACCTGTTTCAGTATTTAGACCGGTATCAATTAATGTAACTTTCCACGGTTCTATACGATGAGAATGGTTAGTAATTGTATTGTCACTTAAATGTATCGTGAAATCGGACATGTGTAAGTTGTAATTTAGAAAAAATTCTTTAATTGCATATCCTTTATAGCCTAAGCAAATAATAAATTCAGTAATCCCGTAATGGCTATACAAACTCATAATGTGCCATAGAATAGGTTTTGTTCCAATTTCGATCATAGGTTTTGGTTTTAAATGCGTTTCTTCCCCAATCCTTGTTCCGTATCCACCTGCAAGAATAACAGCTTTCATTTTTTCCTCCTAAAATAAAAATTTATAATATATACAGTATTCATATGAAATACAAATGGTATGGTTTTTAGCTAAGTGCGTAAAAATGTGTGGAACATGATAGGATGAGAAATATTAAGGTTTGAATTTAGGGAATAAATGTTGATACTCAGGGTGATTACGTAGATCCTGTGTTGAATTAGTTAACATTAAAAATCGAGTTTCGAGTTCTTCAGAGGACCGACCATATTGTGTTTGAAGTCCCAATCGAATGCCCTTTTTTGAGAGGGTGGGTGTAATTTGTAATTTTCTTGCCTTTGTATGTTCGTTCCAAGGGCTAAAATAAAATTTAAAAATGAATGAAGGGGAGTTATAAACGATATGTTGGTGCCGTGTAAAATGTCTGCCTGGTAAATAGGCACCATCAAGATGGTTGTGTATAAATCTCCAGGCACATCCGACTTCTGGTTTATAAGGAAAAAGCCCGTGATATCGTTGTTCTACTAAAGGAATGGAATATCTTAGTTTTGAATAATTGTAATCATGCTTATCAATCATGACAATCATTCTAATCGCATACATATTTTGTTCTAGCGTGTGAAGTGATGAGAAAAATTCTTCTACATTGTTACAACAAAGAAATTCTGTAGTATTTAATACCATCTTCCAACCTGAAACTTCTCTTTCAATTTCCATTACTTCAATGTCAGTATTAGTGGGATCGAATTCAAGGAATCTTGAATTTCGTACTTCCCAGTGGGGAGCAAATAATTTGCAAATTTCAACTGAACGATCTGTAGAGCCTCTATTAATTAAAATACCGTGATCGAATATTTTTGTGTGATGCATAAGCCACCATGGTAATAAATACTCCTCGTTATAAAAGTGAGAGATAATTGTCCTAGTGATGTTAATCTCCTCCAATTGCATAAATAATAATTTTATTTCAATATTATTATCATATGTTTTTAATTAAGAAAGGTTGAAAGGAACGTATGATTCCATTCTTACATTTTGGTATCGGCATATCGAAAAAACAGTAATCTAACTATATGGATAGAGTTATAGAGTGTGAATATACTACATACTTAGATGGCATGTGGATTTGTGTATAAATTATGAATAATAAACCGTCACGTTTGACTGTACAGTTTATGTATTGTATGATGTTAGTAATATAAACAAGGGGGGAAGATCGTTGGGAAGGTGTATCGAATCGGACAGTTGGCTCTCATGGCTCACGTGTCGAAACGCACGATTGATTATTATACGAATCTAGGAATCTTAAAAGCGGAGCGATCTCAATCTAATTATCGCTATTACGATGAAACAGCATTTGAGACATTACAATTTATTGAGAAGTGCAAAGAAATGCATATGCCGCTTTGTGAGATTAAAGAGAAAATCGAGGAGAAGAAGAAGCTGCTCGGTATCAATGAACACGTTTCGAAACAAGTGAATGAAGTGACCGACCATATTCATCGATTAGAAGCAGAGTTAACGGAGTTAAAGCCGCTTTTAGATGGATTGACTGATTCACAACGTGAAAAAATATCGAAATCTTTATCTGGTCAAACGACAGCTTTAATACAGACACTTGTTCTATTATTATAGAAAAAAGTGAAATCCGACCTCTTTAATTTTTGTATCGGGCTATGTTTTCTAATGAACAAATAAGAAAACATTATAGTATACAGGAGGTGGACACCTTAGTTTTTTAAACTAAGGGGATTCATTGGAAATATTTAATTTAGTCATGGTTGCGATTTTAATCGCATTTACTGGATTTTTCGTAGCAGCAGAGTTTGCGATTGTAAAAGTACGTTCAAGTCGTATTGATCAGCTTGTTGCGGAAGGGAAACGCGGTGCTTTAGCAGCGAAAAAGGTAACAACAAATTTAGATGAATATTTATCTGCTTGTCAATTAGGTATTACAGTTACAGCTATGGGATTAGGTTGGTTAGGTGAACCGACAATTGAAAAGTTATTACACCCGTTATTTGAGAAATGGAACATAAATCCTTCTATCTCATCAGTATTAACATTTGGTCTTGCTTTTATGCTAATGACGTATTTACACGTTGTAGTAGGGGAATTAGCTCCGAAAACGATGGCAATTCAAAAGGCTGAACAAGTAACATTGTTATTGGCAGGTCCGTTAATGATGTTCTATAAAGTCATGTATCCATTTATTTGGGTATTAAACGGTTCGGCTCGTGTTGTAACTGGCTTATTCGGTTTAAAACCAGCTTCAGAACATGAAGTAGCTCATACAGAGGAAGAATTACGCCTTATCCTTTCAGATAGCTATGAAAGTGGCGAAATTAATCAAGCTGAATACAAGTATGTAAATAACATTTTTGAATTTGATAATCGTATTGCAAAAGAGATTATGGTACCGCGAACAGAAATCATTGGTTTCTACCTGGAAGATTCAGTAGAAGAACACATGAAAGTAATCCAAAATGAAAGATACACACGTTATCCGATTTTTGGAGAAGATAAAGATGATATTATCGGTATGGTCAATGTAAAAGATTTCTTTATTCGATATATGAACAACGATAAAGAAGATTTATCATCGATTCGCACGTATATGCGTCCGATTATTGAAGTGATGGAAACAACTCCAATTCACGATTTATTACTTCAAATGCAGAAGAAGCGAATTCCGATGGCTGTTTTATATGATGAGTACGGAGGAACAGCCGGAATTGTAACGCTTGAAGATATCTTGGAGGAAATCGTCGGCGAAATTCGTGACGAATATGATGAAGATGAAGCACCACCAATTCAGCATGTGAATGAGCACCATAAAATCGTTGATGGAAAAGTGCTTATCTCCGAAGTGAAAGATTTATTTGGATTACACATTGAAGAAGATGATGTGGATACAATCGGTGGTTGGATTATGATGCAAAATCATGAAATTGAAGAAGGACAACACGTTGAGGCGGAAGGTTATGAATTTAAAGTGCTAGAAAAAGATGCTTACCAAATTAAACGTGTTGAAATTCGTAAGATGGAACAAGAGCAAGAAGAAGAGAAAGCAGCAACTGTGTAAGTTGCTGCTTTTCTTCTAAAGTATAAAAAATGCGAAATTAGGAGCGGATATTTTGATTCAAGCAGCCTTACGTGTATATCGATTACAATTGTATGCGATCTTTAGTGGTTTACTACTTATGTGGACGATTACTCCGTTTGGAAAACAAGTAACAGGGTTTGGTATCGGCTTAGCTGTAAGTGCATATTGTCTTTGGTTATTAGCTCGCAGAGTGGAGAAACTTGGGAAAAGTATCGTCATGAAAGAAAAGGCTCCTGGATTAGGAGTTTTAAACCGATTTGCAGCAGCCATTTTAGGAGCTATTATTATGTATGAAATTGAGCATGAAATGGAAATGTGGGCATTCGGTACAGGCATTTTAGGTGGTCACTTTTTAATGATTGCAAATTTAGCTTATGCAAATATACAGTTAGTGAAAGAGGAAGAGAAGCAAAGGGAACATGCTTCGAAAAACATAGAGCTATGATGAAAGGGGCCTAATGGGGTTCCTTTTTGTGTTTAAAGCGAGCTAATGAAAGGAATCAAATTTACGACAAATATAATACGCTTCTTTTTTACGTTTTTCAATAGTATGAAAAATAATGTAAAAAAATTTAAAAACCCATCGATTTCTAAAGGTTATGTATGTTATTATGACAAAAGACTTTTTGAAAGAGGTGGATACCAATGTTACAAGCGTTACTTATTTTTGTGCTTCAAATTATTTACGTTCCCATTTTGACAATCCGTACGATTTTGCTTGTAAAGAATCAAACAAGATCCGCTGCTGGTGTTGGATTGTTAGAAGGAGCTATTTACATTGTCAGTTTAGGTATTGTGTTTCAAGATTTATCAAATTGGATGAACATTATTGCCTATGTCATTGGCTTTAGTACGGGACTATTATTAGGCGGTTATATAGAGAATAAATTAGCAATTGGTTATATTACGTATCAGGTTAGTTTGCTAGACCGTTGTAATGAATTAGTAGATGAATTACGTCACTCAGGATTTGGCGTTACAGTATTTGAAGGCGAAGGTATTAATTCTATACGTTATCGCTTAGATATCGTTGCAAAGCGTTCTAGAGAAAAAGAACTGTTAGAAATTATTAATCAAATTGCACCAAAAGCGTTTATGTCTTCTTATGAAATCCGTTCATTTAAAGGCGGATATTTAACGAAGGCGATGAAGAAGAGAGCGTTAATGAAGAAGAAAGATGAACATGCATCGTAAAGAAAGTGAGTAGTGTAACTTTAAAAGTACGTCATAATCCCATATGTAAAAGAGAGGAATCTATTTTGAATAAGATTCCTCTCTTTTTTTATGTATTATTTTTTTCTACTCTTTCTCAGATTAACAAGTAACCATACAACTTGAATAATTATTGGTAATATAAACGCGATTAATAAAACGATAAATGCTATTAATTTCAGCTCAGGTGTTTGAGTAACGCCTGTCCCGTCAACCTCTCGTAACCAAATAATAGCTGCCAATATCCCGAAAGTGATAATCCAAAATATGTTACCAATCCACCAATAAATCCATCTTCTTTTCATGCTAGCACCCCTTACATTTACCCTCTGTTAAAAGTGAATTTTCGTTCGTTACATTTATAATGAAATACCTATAAAATTAATTTTTTTTAACTGTATATCTAACTTGTTTAAACGTTACCATCTCTCCATCTTTATGATCATCTTGCGTTTGCAAAAGTTGAACTTTTGGTTTGTAATCTGTCCTATGAGCGTGCTCGATATCTTTAATGTTAACTTTGTAGGATTCGCCATTATTAATTTTTTGTTCCAATACTTTTTTATTGGCGACATAAATAAACGTCACTTTATTTTCATCAATGCCTTCAGTCTTAAATTTTAATTCGTTATCTTTTGTTGTAATCGTCGGTGTTAATAATTCAATACTGCCTTTTCCAGTTTCTAAAGAATTTTCTGCTATAGTTGAACATCCGGATAATATGATTCCAGTGAATAGCAGAACAATTAATTTCTTTTTCATAACATCCCCCAATTTCAAGTGATTTTTGATTTTGGCATTGCTAGACTGCTAGTGTGGAACGTAAATGTTTAGCTAGCGCTCTGTTTAATTGTACCATAATATGTAAAATTAAACAGGCTGTATATCCAATTTAAGGGGTTTGAAAAGTGTACTTATTGTTTTAAATCAGTATCTTTCCAGTAGGTATATATTTTCTGTAGAAAGCAGTGTTGTCAAAATCATTATGAATTGGCTATCCAACTATATGATGACATGTAGACAGGCGAAAGAACTTATTTTTATGGAAATTTCAATTTTTTCATATTAAAATAACGATGTGGAATAGATGAATTCATTCACTTCAGAGGTAGTTACTTGAACATTAACGAGAAGGCAATTGAAATGTTTGAACAAAATGAATATGAGGAAGCAATGGAACTGTTTCAACGAGCTGTACATGAATCTAGAGGTGTACAATCTCTCAATAATCTTGCTTGGATGTACTTTTATGAGGAAGAGAATGATGCTAAAGCTCTTGAATTGATAAAAGAAGTTGTTAAGTTGAATCCTTCTTCTTACTTCCCTTATAACATTTTAGGGGACATTTACATAAAACAAGAAAAGTGGACAGAAGCGAAAGAAGTATTACAAAAGTCTATTTCGATTCAACCATCGGATGAAGCATATCACAATGTAGCTGTAGCGCATTATAACCTTGGAGAGCTGGAAGAAGCTTCGAAATTTTTCTTGCGAGTTGCAGGGGATTCGGACTATATCATGTATTGCTATGTAAAATGTTTAATTGATTTAGGGCGAACGACAGAAGCGAAAGAGAAGTTAGATGCTTTTAACAGGAAATCCGATGATTTTTTAGGAGGAGTTAATATAGCAGATTTATATGTTGAGTTGAATTGCTATAACGAAGCAATTGAATGGTTCGAAAAGGGATACAAAGAAGTTTGGAAAAGCCCTAATTGGATTAGTAGGTTTGTGTATGCTTTATATAAAGCTAATAATTTCACACGTATAAATGAAGTTATACGGGAATCAATCGAAGCGAAAACAGCAGAAATAGAAGATGTTCAGAATGAAGAAGTAGAAGAAAACTGGACAGAAGAAGATAAGAAAGAGTTAATTGAGGAATATACAGAAGAGAATAATTGTTATAAAACAATGATAGAACGTATCAAATCTGGATATGTTCCAGGATTAGAATTTGAAACGGACTATGTAGGGGGTTGCTATTTATTTGGCTGTAAAAGACATAATTATCTTGAATATAAAGAATAAAAAAATTCGGCTGTCACATATGACGGTCGAATTTTTTATTATAGGTCGTTTGTTTAAAGGTACTATTTCAATTGTAATGTGTTAAAGGTGTTTCGTATCATTACATAGGTATATATCTTCTTTAGGGAATCCTTTTTTAATATTTAAAATATGTAGTGAAATAAAACCAATAAGTCCTATTCCGCCGAAAATAAGCCATGGTGTATACATTCCATTTAAATTGGATGTAAAAGATGTACCGGTATAATTACCGATGATAAAACCAAATGCGAGTGATAGTTGATAAAATCCGAAGTAAGTAGCTGTATATGATTCGTTACTGTAATTTGCAATAGCGATATCAGCGTTAGGTAATACGAGTGTTTCACCGATTGTAAATAAAATTACACAAATAAATAGCCAATATGGGTGTTGAAATAAAGGGATAAGTAAAAAGGAAATACTCATTAATAAAACACCGTATTTAATAATCGAAAGTGTGTTGTATTTATGAAATAGTTTTCGGAATAACACCATAAATATGACGCCTGTTATTGCATTTATCGTAATGACTAATGTAGCAAGCTGATTGCTATTACTAATGTTTTTCATATGAAGTGGAAGTGCGACAGTAAGCTGAGTAAACATAATATAGAAGAAAATCATGATAAATGAAAACAGAAGAAAAGGCTTGTTTTGTAAGATAGCCTGTATTCCAAATGTAATAGACGTGTTTTCAGTAGTGACTTGGAAGTGATTTTTAAGTAAGTAAAAGATAAAAGCGAATAACAGCATAAGTGATCCTGTTAGAGAGAAAGCATAGATGGGATTGAGTAAGAGTAAGAACCCTCCTGCAATTGGTCCGATTATTGCACCGCAATTAAAACTAAGGTTTAAATATGTAAATAAATTTTTTCTCATATGAGCTGGTTGTGAGCCGAATATGGCGCGCGCAGCAGGTTCGTAAAATGCAGTTCCGAAGCCAATAAGTGCAGAAGAAATAGAAATTGTATAGAAATCAGAGCATATTCCTAAAGCGATAAATCCGATTCCTCTTAAAAATAATCCGGCTATCATCATAATGATATAGCCTATTTTGTCAGCAATTAATCCTGAGAATAAAGGGATAACTCTTGATGTGATTGTCATAACTGTCAACACTGTTCCTACTTGGACAGCAGAAAAATGAAGAAAGCTTAATAGATAAATAGCTAAAAATGCGTATACTGCAAAATAGCCAAAAGACATAAAGAATGAAGAAATAAGCATGAAACGTATCGGTATTGAGAAACTTTTCATAGAACTCCTCCTAATGTTGTAACCAGTAAAATTATTTAATGGTTAACTAATTTATATTATAATTATACATAAAGTCAGAAAAAAGTAAATTTTAAGAAGAAGGTGGATGGAATTGAATCAAAATGCACCAAATGAATTAGAATATATTCGGGAATTTTTAAATACATGGAAAATACCAAACGAAACGAGAGAGCCAATTGACATGCTGCAAACAGAAGAGGATATAAAGCTCTTTATGAAAGAATATTTTCATGAAGAGGTTCCATTCCATACGATAGAGGAATTAAAAAGTTTTCGAGAAGATATTCGGGTGGCAATTGAAGGCGAAGGATCATTGCAAAAGTGGTTAGAGAAATACCCATTTCATGTACATGTAAGGGAAGATATGAAAGGTATTACATATGAGCCTGTGCACGAAGAGAATGTATATACAAAAGTATTAAGCATTGTGTTAATGTCAATTCAAGAAAATTTGTGGGGAAGGTTAAAAGCATGCCCAGATTGTCGCTGGGTATTTTATGATCATTCGCGAAATGGAAGTAAAAGATGGTGCGGTATGTATGCTGGAGAAGCAGGAGGAAGAGCGTGCGGTACGATTGCGAAAGTGAAAAATTACCGGGCGAAGAGAAAAGGAAGATCAGGTTATAATGTGTAATTTATATTAGGGAAGAAAATGGAATGGGGGAATGTAGAGTATGAAAGATACAAAAATGTTAGCGTTAAATAAAAAGTGTTGGGACACAGTTGCACCATATTTCTTTCAAGTAGATTGTTTACCGAAATATGGCCCGTATACAGCGTCTGAAGATGAGATTCATTTGTTTGATTCAATTAGAAATAAAAAGGTTCTTGATATTGGATGTGGAAGTGGGCATTCGCTGCAATATATGGGAGAGTATGGTGCGGAAGAGTTATGGGGGCTTGATCTTTCAAGTGAACAAATTAAAACAGCGAATGAAACGTTAAAGTGTTGGAATCCAAAGTTAATATGCGGAGCAATGGAAGAAGAAGGAGATATTCCGAAAGAGTATTTTGATATTGTATATTCCATTTATGCATTAGGGTGGACTTCGAATTTAAGAAAAACGTTGGAACTAATTTATTCGTATGTAAAGCCAGGCGGAAGTTTTATTTTTAGCTGGGAGCACCCAATATATTCAAACTTACAGTATGGTACAGAAGAAATTGTTTTAAAGTCTTCATACCATGAGGAAACACCTATTACGTTTGAAACATTTAAAAGAGAAAATGTACAAGCGACATTATATAAGAGAAAAATAAGTACATACATAAATGAGTTAAATAGAGCGGGATTTACAATTGAGAGAATAGAAGAACCTGAACCATCTAGCTCATTTGATGAAGAACGAGCTGAGCCATCTACGAAATATTATTCTTTATATAAAGCTAGGATGGTACCAACTACTTTTATTATTAAGGCGAGAAAGTAAGTAGTGTTATATAAAGGGGGAGGAAAATGGTCCATGTGAGTATGGTGAAGATTGGTGAAGTACAATCTTCTATAGACGAGAAAGTGTATCTTAATTGGGGAAGTATTGTTTCAAACATCAAAATATATCCAGAGTATATTGGAGGATTAGCAGGTCTTGAGGATTATTCTCATGCAATTGTTATTTTTTATATGAATGATTTTCAGGAAGAAAATAAACAGTCTTGGGCTAGAAAGCCAAGGGGACTAAGTGATTTTGATGAAAAGGGATGTTTTGCTCAGCGGACAAAGCATCGTCCAAACCCTATTGGAATTACTACTGTTGAAATATTGTCGATTGAAAATAACGTTATGACTGTGCAAGGATTAGACGCTAATGATCGAACGGCTATTTTAGATATAAAACCATATATCGCTGCTTTTGATACAAGAGAAAATGCTCGTGTGCCAGATTGGATGAATAAGTTAATGGAAAATTATTTTTAATAGTAATACAAAAAGCGTTGCGATTCAGAATCGCAGCGCTTTTTGTATTAAATTATATTATACGTATGGTTTCCTTATCTTTTCGGCTGAAAAATATGCTGAAAGAAGTATTTGTGATGTAAGTTATCTACAACTTTATTAGCTTGATATGTGCGATGTTGTTCGAGTCGAAGTCTTTGCTCCATCATTTTTATTGCGTGATCAGATAAACGTAACATTATACATGTCTCCTTTTCTATAAATATAGGTGTCTATTGGTATCGATCCCATATTTATAATTAAGGAGGTACACTGTGTAACATAGGCAAAAAGCACCTTCCTCTCCCATTACGCTTACGAGGTTAGCTGTCGGACTCGGGAAGTGAGAGTTTCCCTACTTAAATAAGATTCGCCCCAAGTAGCATGGCTACAAAAATGGTTCCCCCGCTCCAAAATTTGGACTCAGCAAAAGGATTTATAAAGTAAAGGATAACATAAAAAAAATGATGAGTCAAACTATTTTATGTTTTCTGATTTTTTGAGTGAGGTTAAAACCACTCCATCGGGTAATATGATATCCTTTATTTCAATAAATCCATGTTTTTTATATAAAGAAAGAGCAGCGGTATTTTTTTTCCCTGTTTGTACAATATATGTTTTGGAAGGGGAGAACATGTCAAATACATAAAGTAGTAGTTTTGTGGCGATTCCTTTATGAAAATGATCGGGGGATACTACTAAACGATGAATATCAACTTCCTCTTCATTCATTTTAAAAGAAATAAACCCAGCAAGTGTATCTTCATAAAAATAGCCGTAAAAAATTTCATCACATAATTGAATATCGGCTACAGTATCATAAAGGCGAGGGATAGCCGTACTATTTATATATTTTGCTTCAATTTCATAAGCGGGTATTTGAATGTTTAAAATAGAAGTAGCGGTGTTGTGAGAAGTTGTTACTAATTTTTGAATCATAGGGTAAAACCTCCTTATAGGCTTTATTTTCATAGATTTGACAAGATTTTTCTTTATTGGATATAATAATTATAATAGTTACATAACAATTTAGTATCAAAAAGAAATACACTATAATAGAAATGGAGGACTAAAAATGGGATGGATTATCACATTAATAGTTGGTGCTATTATAGGTGCAATTGCAGGTTCTATAACGGGTAAAAATTTTCCGGGTGGTATGTTTGGAAATATTATCGCAGGTTTATTAGGTGCTTCGTTAGGTGGTAGATTATTTGGATCTTTTGGGCCATCATTTGGTGGGATTCATGTCGTGCCAGCATTATTAGGTGCAATCGTATTAATTCTTATTGTATCATTTGTAGTGAAAGCTGCAAGAAAATAAAGATATAGATAATGATGAAAAGCCCTGAATAAGGGCTTTTCATCATTCGAAGAGGTGGTTTCATTGGAGAAATTAAATATTAGAAAAAGAGATAAGTTGAAAAAGTTTTTTAGAGAACAAAATTATTTAGCGGTGTTACTCGGCTTTGCGTTATTGTTTATTAACATATTACTGCTAACGAAAATTTCTTTTGTTTTTACTCCGTTTATCGTCTTTTTAAAAACAATTTTCTTCCCCGTATTATTAGCGGGAGTGCTATTTTATATTTTGCATCCATTCGTTTCGCTTTTAGAAAAGAAAGGTGTTTCAAGAATCGTATCAATCGCTTCTATATATATAATAGTACTGGGGTTATTTGTATTTTTAGTTGTGACAGTAATCCCGATTATTAAAGATCAAATTGATGCATTAATAGATAACTTACCGTATTTCGGTCATGAAATTGAACGAGCAGCACGTAGATTCGGGGAAAGTAATTTACTAGGTAAAATTCAAGAGAATTTAAATGTTGATGTAGCGAGTATGGTAAAAGACTACACAGTTGATTTTACGAAGTCGCTATCATCAGTAACTGGAAATGTAACTGGATTTTTAAGTACTGTTACAGAGGTCGTTTTAACGTTTGTAATGGTTCCGTTTATATTGTTCTATCTTTTAAAAGATGGTGAGCAATTACCGAACCACTTTTTAAAGTTTATTTCAGAGCAAAGACAACCAGCAGCGATGAGAATACTAGATGATATGCATTATGCGATTAGCTCGTATATTAGAGGACAAATTATCGTTAGCTTGTTTATCGGTATTATGCTATTAATCGGTTACCTTATTATTGGTATTAAATATGCGGTATTACTCGCTATTTTAGCAATGATTGTAAATATCGTTCCGTACGTAGGACCAATCATTGCAATTACACCAGCATTAATTATCGCATTTATTGACTCGCCATCAATGGTGTTAAAAGTAATTATTGTAATGATGGTCGTACAATTAGCAGAAGGTAAATTTATTTCTCCGCAAGTCATGGGGAAAAAGCTAGATATTCATCCAATTACAATCATTTTTATTATTTTAACTGCCGGAAATCTATTTGGAATTATGGGTATTATTTTAGCAATTCCAGGATATGCGATATTAAAAGTGTTGGTAACGCATAGCTATAGATTTGTTAAGTTGAATACGTAAAAAAAGAGCTAAAACAGATAAAACTGTTTTAGCTCTTTTTTATTAATAATTGATTTGCGTATTGGCGTGCCCATTGATCAGCTTCTAATATAGCATCGAGTGAAGGATCTTTTACATTATGATGAGCTTCAACTGTATTGTAAATTGTTTTTTCGATATCGAAAAATGCAATTTCATTTTTAAGAAATAGTGCATTTGCAATTTCGTTCGCTGCATTTAATACAGCTGGAGTTGTACCGCCAATTTTGCCACATTCAAATGCGTATTGTAGACAGGGGAACTTCTCTAAATTTGGTTTTTCAAAATGCAAACTACCAATTTCTAATAAATTTAATTTTTCATAGGATGAAGGTAGTCGAGTAGGGTAGTGAAATGCATATTGAATCGGCATTCTCATATTAGGGGCACCGAGCTGTGCCATGACTGATCCATCAATAAACTCTACTAAAGAGTGAATGATACTTTCTTTATGAATCATAACATCAATTTTTTCATAAGGAATATCGAATAGCCACTTAGCTTCCATCACTTCAAACCCTTTATTCATTAACGTGGCAGAATCTATCGTTAGTTTTGCCCCCATTAACCAGTTTGGGTGTTTTAAAGCATCCTTCGCTTGTAATGTTTTCATTTCTTCACGTGTTTTATCACGGAATGCACCGCCAGAAGCTGTAACGATTAATTTGTCTATTTCTTTATTATTTTCTCCGTTTAAACATTGGAAAATAGCTGAATGTTCGCTATCGACTGGAATTAAACGACATCCGTTTTGTTTGGCCAGTTCAGTTACGATATGACCAGCTGCAACTAACGTTTCTTTATTAGCGATGGCAATATCTTTCTTCGCTTTTAATGCTTCAATTGTTGGGAGTAATCCTGAAACACCAACGACGGAACTTAATACAAGATTTGAATCAGGGTGAGTAGCTACCGCAATTAAGCCATCCGTTCCGTATGTAATTTTTGTGTTGGTTGAAATACGCGTACGAAGCGTGTCTGCTAATTCTTTTGTCGCAACGCTTACAATGCAAGGTTGAAACGTTTTGATTTGTTGCTCAAGAAGATCGATATTATAATTTGCGGTTAAACCGATGATTTTAAAATGTTCAGGATGAGCTGAAACGACATCTAATGCAGATGTGCCGATGGATCCTGTTGAACCTAAAATGGATATATATTTTACCATGAAAAAACCTCCAAAGTTGTTTCGAGTATTTCTGCAAACCTATATAATATTAGACAATTGAAGTGGAAATTCCTGCTATATAAAACAGAAAATTAGGGTTTAATTGGAAAGGGAATGTGATAAACTGTAAAAAATAACGAAAAAGCAATGAAAGAGAAGAGTACATATTCGAAACTTTTCAGAGAGCTGATGAGTGGTGAAAATCAGTAAGGGATGAATATGGAATGGGCTCCGGAGCTTCTAGCTGAAATGAGTAGGCAAAGACGGTTACTTCACGTTAAGAAGTTGAAGCGAGCTATTAATGATAGCTAATGAAGGTGGTACCGCGGGAGTCTCTCGTCCTTTTTATAGGATGAGGGGCTCTTTTTATTTTAAGGAAGGAGGAGTTAGGGTGAGCGAAAAAATAATGTTAACAGGAATTAAGCCGACAGGTTATCCTCATTTAGGAAATTATATTGGTGCGATTAAACCTGCGTTGCAAATGTCAAAGAAGAATGAAGGGAAAGCATTGTATTTTATAGCGGATTATCATGCGTTAAATGCTGTTCATGATCCAGAGAAGTTCAGTAGTTATACGAAAGAGGTAGCAGCTACTTGGTTATCACTTGGACTTGGTGAAGACGTTATTTTTTATCGGCAAACAGAAGTGCCGGAGATTCTAGAATTAGCTTGGATATTAGCTTGCCTAACTCCGAAAGGGATTATGAACCGTGCCCATGCATATAAGGCGAAGGTGGAGCAAAATAAAGAAGCGGGTTTAGAGGTAGATGCAGGCGTGAATATGGGATTATATACGTATCCTATTTTAATGGCAGCTGACATATTACTATTTCAAGCTACTCATGTACCTGTCGGAAAAGACCAAATTCAGCATATTGAAATCGCGCGTGATATTGCGATGTATTTTAATCATACATTTGGTATGACATTTACGCTTCCGGAGTATGTCATACAAGAAGAAGGTGCCATTTTACCTGGTCTTGATGGAAGGAAGATGAGTAAAAGTTACGGGAATGTAATCCCATTATTTGCAGAAAAAGAAAAACTACGAAAATTAATATTTAAAATCAAAACAGATTCTTCACTTCCAAATGAACCGAAAGAACTAGAAACATTATTTATGATATATAAAGAATTTGCAACAGAAGATGAAATTCAGTCATTACGTGAAAAATATAGGACTGGAATCGGATGGGGCGATGTGAAAAAAGAGTTATTCCGCGTTGTAGACCGTGAGTTAGCAGTACCTCGGGAGAAATATGCAATGTATATGCAGGAGCCAAATTTATTATATGAAGCGTTAGAAAAAGGTGCTGAACGGGCAAGAGAAATCGCGAAGGTAAATTTAGCGGAAATTAAAAAACGGATTGGATTTGAGAGGGGACGTTAAGTGTTCCCTTATTTTTTTGCAAAAAAAACCGAACGAAATTTCAATTTGTTACCAATATAGAGTGAGGAGGGATAGAAATGATTACAACTCTCGAGTTAAAAGTGGTGTTATTCCAAATAGGAACAGAAATTGTACCACCTAGTAATCTAAAAGAAAAAATTCTAATTCAGGTTAATTTGGTGGAGGGAATAAAACTTAATAATGTTGAGGTGAATAATGATGAGTGAAGTTGTGTTAACAGTTCAAGATTTAAGTAAAACATATGAGAGTGTAGATACAAATGTTAGGGCATTACAAAATGTATCTTTGGAGTTAAATAAAGGAGAACTCCTTGCCATAATGGGAACGAGTGGATCTGGAAAGAGTACATTACTTAATATTCTTGGTGCTCTAGATAAGCCTGATGAGGGGGTTATCTATGTAAAAGGTGAAGTACCTGAAAATATGTTCATTGAACCGTATGCGACAGAGTACAGAAGGGATAACATAGGATTTATATTCCAGTCATTTCATTTATTAAAGGATTTATCTGTAGAAGAAAATATTACGTTACCCCTCATATTATCAGCTGATTCAGAAGAGGAGATACGAGAAAAAACAAATAAAATATTAGATGTTCTTGGTTTAGTAAATTGGAGAAATCATCGACCAGTTCAGCTTTCTGGGGGACAACAACAACGTGTTGCAATTGGTAGGGCGTTAATAACATTTCCTCCAATTGTTCTTGCAGATGAACCTACTGGAAATTTAGATTTCAATACGTCTAATGATATTTTACGAGTACTAGTCGATATGAAACAAAGATTCAAACAAAGTATGATTCTTGTTACTCATGATCCTCACATTGCTACGTATGCAGATCGGGTTCTCTTCTTTCATGATGGAAAAAATGTTGATGATTATACGTGTACTCATGGAGTAAATGATATGAATATCATTTTAGATAAATTTAAAAAATTATTGGAAAAATCAAAATGATAAAATCAGTACGAGGATTAAGTTTACGCTTTTTTAAGACGAATAAATTCACTGCTATTTCCTCTATAGTTAGCGTTATGTTGGCTGTTTCTCTAATTGTTACGATGATTGTATTTTCGAGTCATGCGAAACAGTCTGTTATAAATGAAGTGAAAAATGTATATGGAGATATGGATTTATCAGTTGGATATAACCCTGATCAAAATAAGTTGATAGATAAATCTTTACTACAAAATATTAAAGAACAAAAAAATATTGAATACATATCAAAAATATTAGTAAATCATTTGCAAGTGAATAAATTGAATACCGCTATTTATACAGTAGGTGTTCAAAATGATTCGTTATCTAAAAGTCGATATCACTTCTCTAAAAATCTATCAAATGAAGAAGTAACATTAAATCATGGATTAGCGGAAACTTTACAAGTAAAAGTTGGGGAAAAGATTGAAATAGAAAATAAATCCTATGTAGTAAAAGAAGTGTTATCTGATATAGAAGCTGGAGGTTCAGCTCCAGATATACTCATTTTATCGGAAGGTGCGGTGAAACAGCACGTATATGAAAAAACGGGTAAACAAAATGAAGCTACTTATGTGTTGATAAAAGCAAAAGCGAATGCGGATGTACTAGCTTTGTCTAATCAAATTCATAAAATAGACAAAGAATTAAGAATCGATATTGCGGAGGAAGATGAGTTTTTAAAAAGTAACTTAGCGTCATTACATATTTTTATAGTTATTTTATCTGTATTAATACTTATTATTACTTCGTTATTATTGATGTCTAATTTTGAAGTGTTTTTATATAAATATAAAAGTCAATTTGCTATTATGCGATCAATGGGAGCAACAACGAAACAAATGTTTACAGTTATATTCATTCAATGTAGTGTAATTAATTTCTTTGGTGGAATATTTGGTTTGTTACTAGCTGTAATAAGTAACCGTTTTTTACAAAGTTGGCTAGAGCATTTATTTGCTTTTCAAATGAATTCAATGAGTTTCGACTATAAAATAGCAATTGTAACAGTGATTTGTAGTAGCTTTTTTATTGAACTGTTTATGTTATATCCGTCATATAGAAGTTCAAAAATATTGCCAGTAAAGCTTATGCGCGAAAATGAAGAATCCGATTTTTCTAATAAAAAAACACGCAGTATTATGGGGAAATTTCTTTTAATTAGTAGTATATTTTTAACTGTTTTAGGTGGATTTGTAGCAAATACGGGAGATACGCAGGCAATAGTGATATTAATAGGAGCTATATTTCTCGTTTTAGGAGTATATATTTTATTTCCGACTTATCTTTCTTCGATATTAATAGCATGTCTACCTATAATGAAAAAAGTATTTGGAAGGAATACATTTGTTGCTATTAAAAATGTAATTCCGCAAGTAAGGAAAAATACATTTGTTATCTTAATGATAAGTACAATGATGGTGATAGTTGTCTTCGGCTCCACTATATTTAAAACGATGCAAAAAAATAATGAAAGATATTTAAAACGAGAATTTCCAACACATATTGTTGTGGAAAATCGTTTGACTAATGATTCAACCATTACCTTACCTCATATACAAAATATATTTAAAGAAATAAGTAGTGTAAAAGGAGCTAGTACAATTAGTACGAACTCACTGGCAGAATTAAAACAAGGTGAAAATTATATTACTTTTGACTATAATTTAGGTGATTTAAAGGAAATGGAAAAGCAAGGATTATTGCCAGAAGTACCTGCAAATTTAGAGAATAGTATAATTGTTACAAAAGAGTTAGCGGAGCGGTATAAACTTCATGTAGGTGATATCGTTCAATTGGGTCTATTTTCAGAACAGGAACAAAAAGTTAAACCGACTAGTAAGGTAGAAATCGGATTAATTGTTAATGAGCTACCGAATTCTCCTTCAGTACTTATGGATTGGAGTAATGTAACATATAAACAAGATTATACAGTTTTTGAGCGAGCATTTATTAGTTCAAATAATGAGAGAGAGACGTTGGAGCAATTAAAGAAAGTGAAAGGTCAATATCCACAATTAAAAATAAGTAGTTATACTCAATCGTTAAAACAATCTAATTTAATATTTCAGCAAAGGTGGTCCATTTTCATCGTTGTTATTGTAGTAATTTTGTTTAGTGTAACATTAGGGGTATGCAATACACTTATAAATAATATTCAATCTAAAAGAAAAGAGTTTGCTATTTTACGAGCAATAACAGTTAAGAAAAAAGGGATTGTACAAGTTATTTTGACGCAAGTTAATTTATATGTACTTATTGGAATCGTACTAGGGGCTGTAATAGGAATATTATTAACCTATATGGTAAGTATAATAGATCGTACACCTTTATTTTTTGATTTCAAACTTATCGTAACCGTAATAGCGGGGATGTACGGAATAGTCCTTATTATTTTTATACCTTTTGCTAATAGAATAGGAAAAAGGGATATTGTACAAGAGTTAAATAAGGATAATAAATGAAAGAGATTAACAATTGATTTGCATATTGGTGTGCTCATTAATAAACATATAGTATAGCGCCTAAAGGAGAGGATTTCATGTGATGATGAGTCTCAACAGTGTTAATGAAAAACAAGGGATCAATCATTATATTAGTTAAATGCTACCAAGTAATATCATTAGGTGAAGCAAGGAGTTCGCATTTCCTTTCGAAACTTATTAGTTGCATATGTTAAAAAGTATGTTAACATAGGGATACTTATTAAATGTGTTTAATAAGTATATTTAAAGTGACTTATTAAAGATATTTAATAAGTAGAACTCATTTGATTATGAAGGAGAGGATTGTATGAAAACGGAAAAAGAAAAGATGTTGGCGGGAGAAATGTATATTGCGGATGACGAAGAATTAGTAGCTGATAGGGTGGAGGCAAAACGTTTAACACGCCTTTATAACGAGGCGATGGAGATAGGAGATGAAAAACGTTTTACGTTATTAAATCAGCTTTTAGGTTCTTCAGCTGACGGGAAAGCCCAAATCAATCCTGATTTTCGTTGTGATTACGGCTACAACATCCATGTTGGAAAGAGCTTTTTCGCAAATTTCAATTGTGTGATTTTAGACGTTTGTGAAGTGCGAATCGGTGATAATTGTATGTTTGCACCTGGTGTTCACATTTATACTGCTACGCATCCTTTACACCCGGTAGAGCGGAATTCTGGCAAAGAATATGGGAAGCCTGTAAAGATTGGTAACAATGTTTGGGTTGGCGGGGGAGCTATTATTAACCCTGGTATTTCAATTGGAGACAACGCTGTAATTGCTTCAGGGGCAGTTGTGACAAAAGATGTACCTAATAATGTAGTTGTTGGTGGTAACCCAGCTAAAGTTATTAAAACGATAGACTTATAGAAATCGTTTTTTACGGGTACATGAATAAACTGGTGTCGTATCGTATAGACAATGTGAAAGGTGTTTCATATGAAGAAAAATAGTGCGGACAATCGTACGAAGACATTACTTACTTCTTGAAACGCTCTTTTTCTTATTTGTTTTTCCGGTTTTCTCGTTTGCTGTAAGTTTCTATCATCGGTTATCAGCCTTTTTAGCCGGCTGGTATACTAGGGGAATCATTCAGAATACGTAATGCCTTGCTAGCTGTTTGTTCTATTATCTGGAATTGTATGAATACATGAAGCGAAACAGAGAGTGCATGCATCGGAAATATATCATCTTTATTGCTTTAGAAAATGATGTATGATATATTGTCAACGCAACTTATTAAAAGTGTTTAATAAGTATGTTGATTAAGGTGGTGAGCGATTTGAGTGAACAATTTGTTACTCAAAAATCGATTAAAGAGACGATCCTTCGCGGCATTCGTACAGCTCTACTAGAGCAAGGTAGTGCAACGAAAGTTGAACTTAGTAATACATTAGAAATTAGTTTTCCAACGATAAGTAAATTTATAGAAAATATGAAACAAGACGGTGAAGTCACTTTAGTCGGTTTAGATGATTCAAGTGGCGGAAGAAGAGCGAAACGATATGCGTATAATCCGGAATATATGTTAGGATTAGCGATATTTTTAGAGAAAAATGAGACAAACTACACAATTTTCAACTGTTTAGGAGAAGTAAAAGAACAAGGAAGTACTTCAAGTGTATTAATTGATACTGGCGTAAATGTATTATCTAAACATATTGAAAGTCTTATAGCTACATTCCCGAAAATAAACTCTATATCAATTGGTGTGCCTGGTTCGGTTGATAATGGTCGTATTTTTTATATACCTGGTTATGAAAATTTCCAAAATTTCAATTTGAAAAGTCATTTGGAGGATCTGTTTTCTATACCTGTAGTAATAGAAAACGATATGAATGCCGCAGTGCTTGGTTATTATAAAAACACTGGAAACTATGACAATTCCTCTCTTGTATATTTGTATTCAGGTCAAAATGGTCCAGGTGCAGGTATTATGATAAATGGAGATGTAGTACGAGGAAGTACATTTTTCTCAGGAGAGATATCTTTCGTTCCGCAGTATGATAATAAAAATTTCTTACAAGCTTTGAGAAATGGAGATGAAGTGAGAGATTCCAATAATCCAGAGGAATATAATATAGATGCTATTACTCGTTTAATAGCTACATGTATAGCTATTATTAACCCTCATGCCTTTATCTTCTGTGATGATGAAGTGAATCAATTTGTAATAGATCAAATTGTAAAAAGTTGTCCGCAGTACATTCCGGCAGAACATATTCCGAAAATAACAGTGAGTAATTGGAAAGAAGATTATTTATATGGATTGAAAAGCCTTGGACTTGATTTGATGATAACAAGAACAAGCAAAGAAAATTAAATATCAAATTGTTGGTTGAATACTGTAAAAGAAAAGGTGTCGACTATGAAAATTGAACATGTAGCAATTTGGGTAAATGATTTAGAAGGTATGCGTGATTTCTATAAACAGTACTTTGGTGGTGAAGAAAATAGCTTATATCACAATCCGAAAAAGCAGTTTGAGTCTTATTTTATAACTTTTGAAGGTGGAGCACGTCTAGAACTTATGAGGCAAGTAGGGATAGACGATAATACACAAACACAAACAATAGGATATGCGCATATTGCTTTTTCTATAGGTAGTAAAGAAAAAGTGAATGAATTAACTAATACATTAAGAGAAGCAGGATACCCTGTGTTAAACGGCCCACGTACTACAGGGGATGGTTACTATGAAAGTGTAGTAAGTGATCCTGAAGGAAATCAGATTGAGATAACAGTCTAACATTTTACTTACTAATAACGAATAAAAAGATAAAACTTTGTTGTTCCCCAAAATGTTTACGAGAAACCTATTATTTCTTCAGAAAGGGGGACATAACATTGAGTGAGTCAATTTTTATTTTCTGTATATATCCATTGCTTATTTGTATTTTTTCAATAGCTGGGACATATAAAGTAGGTACATTATACGTGATGCCAATGATAACATTTCTTATTTTTCTTATGTTAAATGTTACAGTGTATAATCCAGTATTTTTCTTTTGGGTTGGCATGTATACTATTTTTTCATTTATTGTTTCTTATATAATTATACTTTTTGTAAAGGGATATAAAGTTGTAGAAAGAGAACGCTAATATCATTTTTGGGAAATAGGGATTGACGGTGAACGATAAAAACCTCATTTCACGTTAGAATGGCTCTTCCTTTCATTTTATATTACTATATAAAATGAAAGGAAGAGCCATTCTATTTCACGTATGAATTGGATTGCTGGAATTCCTTAATAATACGCTCAATAACTGGATGAAGCGTAATAGGCAATTCATCAAGCAGAAAAAAGCGTAGTTCTTTCGATTCCGTTTGGTCGCATACAAGTTCACCGTGGAATTCTCGGCAAATATAAACAACGAGTACACCGTGTACTTGATCGCCATTTGGATAGATTTGAAAGAAATCTGGTCCTGAGTATGTACGGAATAGTTCTGGATTTTTAATAATAAGTCCAGTTTCCTCATATACTTCTCGCTTTAAAGCGTCTTCTAACGTTTCGTTATATTCTAAGGCGCCGCCAATAATGCCCCAGCGGTTAAAATCTGTACGTAGCTGCAGTAATATTTCATCTTTCTCATTTAATATAATGGCGTGTGAACCTATTAAAATAAGTGGATGGTTTCCTACTAAATTTCTCATGTCTTCAATATAACCCATGTTATTTCTCCTTGTTTTTAATAATAGTTAGGAAGTTCTTTTAACATTCTTTCTGTTTTACGTGCTGTATAGGCTAAGTTATGATCATCTTTCGTTCTGAAAAATAATGTGCGTAAAAAGGTTTTAATGTTGGCACATAATATACAATACTCATTAAGCGAAAGGCGTTTTCTAATTTGAGGAAGCCTTTTTGTTTTTTTATAAATAATTGAAATTAACTCATCTTGCGGAAAATCATGATATAGCATCGATAGTAACGGTGTAACAATTCGTTCATCTTCATTATTATGAAATAGATCCGATGGGATAAAAATTTTATTTAATAAACAATGAATTAATTCTTCATACCATTCAAAGGTCGTATAGGAATTGTGAACAATTTCAGTAAAAGCATCAGATACGTGGGCAAGACAATGAGCCCATCCTTTATTTTCAATATAGCCTCGAAAATCCATTTCTAAGTTTGTATATGTAATGAGTTTATTTTTTATTTCTTCAATATCCTCCTCTGTGAAAAAGTAGTGCGAGTTAGCGAATTGGAGTATTAACGCAAGTAACGAAACAGTGTAAGAACGTGTGAAAACCCCATCTGTATGTGGGGAGTAAATATCACAATATAAATATTCATCACTTAAACAAGTTTGTAGAAGTAATTTCAGTTGATCGTCCATAAGGAATTCATGATGAATGAAATGTGCAAAACATTTATATATAAGTTGGTAACGAACGTAACTATCAGTTGTTCCGATATAATGAAGCATATTGAGCGTTAACTCATTCAAATCTATATGTTGCAGTTGCGTATAATCATTTTGTTGTATAAGCTCTAACTGTTGTTGCAATGCTATAATATCCAATGGAGAACCTCCTCCGCACTTTAAAGATGCAATGTTTTCTAGTATTCTATATATTCAAGGACAATCCTGCTCATGCAAGGAGAACAAGTAGAAATTCGAGTATGACATAGATGAGGGAAGTATATGATGACTATAGAACAGTTAGAAAAATATTTTAAAATAAGAAGAAATGCTTCTTCTATAATAATAAAAGAAAATAATGCAGAGCCTTTTACAGAAGAGAAATTAAAGGAAATAATGCAATATTGCATTGCTGAGACTGAAAAAGAGGGAATAGAAAATTTACATTTTGAAATTTCTTCAAAAAGCCCAAATTATGATGTATATAAGAAATCTTTCGAAACGTATTCATTTGAATATACTACTGAAAACATGATTGTATTTAAGGATATATATGAAGTAGAAGGTGTAGAAAGTGAGATTGATTTTAAGCTTATTGAAGAGATAGGCGAAGACGCTTTTTATTCACTGTGGAATGATGTGACGGGAGAACAAATCGATTATGATCACTTTGTACATATGATGCTACAAGAAATTGGTGAGCAATGGAAAGAGCATTGTTTAACAGCGAGTGTCGATGAAGAGCCGATAGGAATTGTAATCCCGCATATTGAAAGAGGTACGTTAGAAGAAGGAAAACTAATGTATTTCGCAGTTGCTCCAAATATGCGAAATAAAGGGTATGAAGCAGCGTTCTTTACAGGGGCAATGTTTGTCTTAAAAGAAATAGGCGCATCTTATTATATTGGCGAGACAAATGTACAAAATGAGTGGATGAAGGATGTTTTTGAAAAGAATGGATGTCAGTTGTTAAGTTGTACTGAGCGATATGTGAGAAGGTTTTAGGAGGGGGGAAAGGTTCTTGAACTTGTTTAACGGGAATCCGTGTACAAATTTTGAACAAGTAAAAGAACTTCTAGCCTGTTTGTAAGATAAAAAGAAAAATGAGAACGACAAAATAGATATTCCTATAATACAATAGAGAAAGATTCGATTATACGAGAAAGTGTTGGTGAAAGAATGGAGCAGCAAAGAAATTGGTTACAAGCAACTGTAGAAAGAAATGAAGACAATACGCTATATATAAAGTGGGGAAATAATATAGAAGAAGTTCGCATTTATTGGAGTACTTCACCAGAGCATATTGAAGAAACGGGAGAATTACTTGTAACGGTAAATGGAGAATCATCATGTACAGTTCAAAACCCGAGTGAAAATGAGCGTCCATATTTTAGACTAGTTGGAAGTAATGGACAAGCAGTGACAGTAGCTGAGCGTAGATTACCATTACAAGGCGCGTTTAACTTCCGTGATATGGGAGGTTATGAAACGACTGAAGGCCGTAAAGTAAAATGGGGTAAATTGTACCGTTCTGAAGAATTAGCAGGACTAACAGAGTGGGATATCGACTATTTACAAAAGTCTGGCTTAAAGTTAATTTGTGACTACCGTACAGATTTTGAAGTGAAGCATAAGCCGAATCCAGAGATTACGGGTGCTCGTCAAGTGTGCTTACCAGTTATGCAAGACTTGGCGAAAGACTTGAACATAAATGAATTTTTCCAAGTTGGTGACCTTTCTATGTTAGGGAAACCAGGCGAGTATCTTGTGAAGATGAATCAAGATTTCGTAAGTGGTAATGAAGCATTCGTGAGCTTCTTAAACTTAGCACAAAACCCAGAAAACTTACCGTTAGTAAACCACTGTACAGCTGGAAAAGACCGTACTGGATTCGGATCAGCACTATTATTACTTTTACTAGGTGTACCGGAAAAAACAGTAATGGAAGATTATTTACTAAGTAACGGCTTCCGTGAAAAATTAAATGAAAAAATGATGGCCTTTTTAGGTGCAAAACTACAAAACGATGAAAGTAGAGCAATATTAGGCGCAATGTTTGAAGCGCGCGCTGAATATTTACAAGCTGCGATTGATGAAGTGAAAAAGCAATACGGTTCAGTTGAAGTGTATGCTGAAAAAGCACTTGGCTTTACGAAAGAGTCGTTAGAAGACATGAAAGTGTTATTGCTAGAGGATAAATAATGAGGAGGGAGGCTAATTGGATTAGCCTCCTGTTTCTATTATGAAATTTTTCGTTGTCTTATTATTCCTATGACAATTGGAATAACTGTCCCAATTAACAATATCGGTAAAAATAATTTTCCGAAACCGCCGCTCCAATCTAAAGCTATTGAAATTGTTTCAAATTGGATGAAAGCAAAAATAAGTAAACAGACATTTTTTAATTGATTAAGCATTTTTCTGCTATTTAAATAAAACAGCGGAGCATTCGATTCATTAAGTCTTTGTGGGTAGTTATGAACTTCTGGAAACTTTTCTAAAGTTTGCATTAAAAGGAGTATGAATGCCCCAATTCCTGGTAGAAGCAAAAGTTGCCACTTTGATCCCCAGCGATCTACAGCCCCATATGCGTTATAATGTGTGGGTACTTCCTCGGGTAATCTTCCCCAAATGATAATCAAAAAAATGATTGATCCAAAGAATAATGAATATCCAATGATATCTCCAACCCATTCACTTTTTGTTTTTTGGATTTGTATTTTAGGTCTTCCCCATGAATTTACTATGTCTTTCCGCCCCTTTCTATTCCTGTATTCCCTTTTTTAAAATTGGATTCATTATCCAAATTATCTCAAATTTATAGTATTTTCACAATTAATTATTTTTGAATAACATGATTCGTGTGTCTGAAACAACTTTAAGATTGCTGTACAGCTATTATTCGTAAAGGGAAAAAGTTCGACTTAAGAGACGATTAATGAGAAAATACAAGTTGTAAATAACGTACTAGTTGAGGAGAGCATAATGAAATACAAAGTTATATTATTCGACGTAGATGATACATTATTAGATTTTCCTGAGACGGAAAGAAACGCATTACATAACGCGTTTGTACAGTTTGGCATGCCTACAGGGTATGATGATTATCTTGCAAGTTATAAAGAGATTAGTAATGGATTATGGAGAGATTTAGAAAATAAAATGATTACACTAAGTGAATTAGCGGTAGATCGATTTAGACAATTATTTGCACTGCATAATATAGAAGTAGATGCGCAGCAATTTAGTGATGTATACCTTGAAAACTTAGGGAAAGAAGTACATCTTATAGAAGGTGCAGTACAATTATGTGAGAAACTACAAGATTGCAAGTTAGGTATTATTACGAATGGATATACGAAGGTGCAACAATCGAGAATTGGAAATTCGCCTTTATGTAATTTCTTTGATCATATTATTATTTCAGAAGAGGTTGGTCATCAAAAACCAGCGCGTGAGATTTTTGATTATGCATTTGAGAAGTTTGGGATTACTGATAAATCAAGTGTACTAATGGTCGGAGATTCGCTCACTTCAGATATGAAAGGCGGAGAAGATTACGGTATTGATACGTGTTGGTATAATCCGAGTTTGAAAGAAAATAAGACAGATGTTAAGCCGACTTATGAAGTGGAGAGCCTGCTACAAATTTTAGAAATTGTGGAAGTGGCGGAAGAAAAGGTAGCTTCATTTTAATCGTGTTGATATTTGTCGATAAGTCGATATTCTTTGTCGAATCGTCGATATATTGAAAAAATCGTTGATATATTTTGAGTTACGGTAGATATATTGGAAAAATCGTCGATATAATTTGAGTTACGTTCAATTTATAGGTACGATCGGTGTAATAACTAGAGGTGAGTGAAAGATGTTAACGTTATTATTTGAGTTAGACAAGAGTATTCCGCAGAAAGATGAGCCACGGTATGCTGCTTATGCAAATGGCTTTATTGAAGGGGATTTAACGATTCATGTGGGTGACAGAGTACTTTTTCAAAAGTCATGTATGAAGGTCGCAGAGCTCGGCATTTATTTAGGACAGTGGATGGAACAAGTGCAACATGGGAAGAACGAACAGTTGAATTATGAAACGAGTGACCGTGAGGAAGTAATTCTCGGATTCGTATATGAAGAGGAAGATCAGTGGAGAGTTGCTTCCAGTTGGCAGCAATTTGAACTTCAAGAGCGTATATCGACTACAGTATTAGTAGAGAGCGTTCAACGTTATTTGAATGAGCTCAATAAGGAGCTGCGCGCGATAGAATATCCTGTGACGTTTGATCAGTACTTAAGAGGAGAGCGAATGATGCAGCTTTCTTATAAACGACTGTGTGATAGTAAAGCGGATACGACTTCAATAGAGGTTTACAATGGAAGCGAAGGAGTAGGCGTAGTACGGGGCTATTATAAAAATGCGTTGATGAAAGTGCTAGACTTCATTCCGAAAGTCGGTAGTAATATCATTTATGAAATAAAGGATAGTAAGGACAATATTCGTGTCATTGCAAAGGATGTAAGTAGGCAGCGTCAAAGAAGAATTTTAGTAACGTACATCGATAATAATGATGCAGAGCATGAAATACTTGTATGTGACGGAAAGTTATTAGATGCAAATTTCTTATTTACTTTTACATATAAGGGAGAAGAATATGTTGTTCACAAAACTTCAATTGGGCTTGGAAAGTTATTACGAAACGGCTATGTAATCGCAGATTGGAATATTCGTCTTGAGGAAGATATGTATGATATTGAGATGAATGTATATGATGAGAATTATATAGAGGATCAATATTTATTGTTAGGAGTATTTCATGCTGTTTTGTATGGTTGATAAATGAGAAGTACCGGCATTCTTCATGGGAAGGATGCCGGTATTTTTATGTGATTTTGTGCCCTTAATTAATCCTCAAAAATAAAAATCTCATCAATCGTACTATGAAGTGCCTTCGCTATATCGTGAGCGAGTTGTAAGGAAGGGTTGTATTTTCCTTTTTCGAGATGGCTTATCGTTTCACGACGTACACCAACAGTTTTCGCTAAATCTTCTTGTGTCATGTTCGATTTGACGCGGTATTCTTTTATTCTCGTTACGAACGCCATGGCGCATCTTCCATTTCATCAACAGGTTTATCATAAAAGAACATAGAGAAGCCGAACGTAAGAATGAGTGTGCTGAAAATAAGAGCGATATCAATCTCTTGTAGCGCCGGGTTTGGAAATAACATTTCAATAAACATAATGATAGCGGTCGTTAGTAATGTAACGATAAATGCATTGCGGCACGATTTATTGACGATTTGTTCAAATAGTTCATCGTGTTGAACCGTTCTATACGTTGTGAAAAAGGAGAAGAAACAAAACATAGTAAACAATCCTTTTTCATAAAAAAAGCCGAGGAAACCGAAGAAACCGAGAAATCCTAAATATTTTATCCAAGTTGTTTTCATGATAGGCCCTCCTTATAATGTTATAAATATATCACATATGGAAATGTATAGTAATAATAGTTTTCCAATTCTTTTCATAATAATAGTAAAAAGAGGAAATATAATGCGAAATAAAGAGGATAATATTGTAAAATGGTTGTATGGAGGGGGAGGAAGGCATGTTAAATTGGATCATGATCGTTGTATTACTTGTAGTCATTACTGTAGTGGCAACGGTGTTAATTGGGCGAAATGGTGATGCGAATTATAGTAAAGCGACAAAAGGGAATATTAAACGGCTGACGATGATTTATATTATATTAGCTGTCGTTTTAATCGTTGGATTAGGCGTGTATATTTATTTTAAAGGTTAAAAAACTGAAAAAATATAAAAATCTAAAAATAGAAGTATGCTATAATATTAATATAGTTATTTGGTAATTAAGGAAAGGATTGGATGGAATGATTGAAATTACGAATGTGTCAAAAAGTTATAATGGGTCTACCTATGCAGTAAAAGATTTAAGTTTATCTGTGCCTAGCGGAGAAATCTTTGGATTTTTAGGTCCGAATGGTGCGGGTAAATCAACGACAATTAAAATGATTACTGGTATTCATGGGGTGGACAAAGGGACGATTACGATTAACGGTAAAGATATTATGAAAAATCCGATGGAAGCGAAAAAGACGTTTGGTTATGTTCCAGATAGCCCAGATATGTTTTTGCGATTAAAGGGAATTGAATATTTAAACTTTATGGCAGATATGTATGAAGTGCCGAAAGAAGTACGCCAAGAACGAATCGAGTCTTTAGCGAAGAAATTTGATCTTTACAATGCGTTATCGGATCAAATTCAAAGTTACTCGCACGGTATGAGACAAAAAATCGTTATTATTGGTGTGCTCGTGCATGAGCCAGATGTATGGATTTTAGATGAACCGTTAACGGGGCTTGATCCGAAATCTGCATATATTTTAAAAGAAATGATGAGAGAACATGCGGATAAAGGAAAGATTGTATTTTTCTCTACACACGTATTAGAAGTAGCGGAAAAAATATGTGACCGCGTTGCGATTATTAATAAGGGAAATCTTCAGTTTAAAGGGAATTTAGATGAAATGAGAGATCATTTTAAATCCAATGAATCACTTGAAAAAATGTTCTTGGAGATGACGGGCAATGAGTAAAATTTGGACGTTAACGAAAGTATTATTGAAATTAAATTATGCAGATTTCATAACAGATAAGAAGAAGCGATGGGCGTATGTATTTTCATTTGCAGCCATTTTATTTGTTGGCTTTTTAATATTTGGTTCGATGACGCACGGAATGTATGAGGGTATGAAACATTTAGGGCAAGACCCAGGAATGATTATCGCAATGGGACTTGCGATTGCGAGCATATGGGTATTTTTAATGAGTATAACGAACATTTTAACTGTATTTTACTACAGTAATGACATTGAAATGTTATTGCCATTACCATTAAAACCAGCACAAATTATTTCGGCAAAATTTTTAACGGTATTAATTACACAATACGTAATGAGTTCATTTATTTTATTACCAATCTTTATTACGTACGGGTTAAAAAGTAGCGCATTTATTACATATTATATATACATGATTTTTATTTACTTACTCTTCCCGATTGTGCCGTTAGTATTAGCTTCATTACTGATGACAGTTATTATGAGGTATACAAATATAGCGAAAAACAAAGATCGAGGCAATATATTTATTGGAATCGTAAGTATACTATTTATTGTAGGAATTAATGTATTTTTACAGTGGAAAAATAAAAGCTCGTTTTCTGAAGATGCACTTACGAATTATCTTGCGAACAACCAATCTTCTCTTTTAGTACAAATGACAAATTATTTTCCAACTACATATTTTGGAGCAGTGGCATTAGTAGAAAATGCAAATTGGAAGGGACCTTTATACGTAATCATCTTTGCACTTATTTCATTTGTATTTTTTGTGTTGTTTTATTACATTGCAGAGCGTACATATTTAAAAGGGGTTATTGGACTTTCAACGAGTACAGCAAAAAAAGAGGTCATTTCAGCAGAAGGTTTACAAAAATCAACGGTACAAAGTTCACATTTAAAAGCGTATGTGAAAAAAGAATTTAAAACGTTATTCCGTACACCGCAATTTTTCTTAAATTGTATCGTACAAACTTTCGTTATGCCGATTATGTTATTCTTTGTTTTATTCGTGCAAGATGGGAATTTAAAATGGATTACAGGGTATATTGATAACCCAAAATCAGCAGGGCTTGCAATTGGCGTTGGTCTTTGTGCATCGTTATTTTTAATGGGAAGTAACGTTATCGCAACAACATCATTTTCACGTGATGGAAGCTCTTGGTTTGTGAATCGTTATTTACCTGTAAAAGCTTCGGATATCTTTTTTGCGAAAGCGATCACTGCTTGGTTAATTAATGTGATTATTTTAGCAGTATTCGGTATTACGATGGCAGTTGTAGCTGGGATTTCTCCTGTTTTCATGTTACTGTGGTTTTTACTAAGTGCGAACGGTTTACTGTTAATTAATTTAATTGGTACACGCTGGGATGCACAAACTGCAGATATACATTGGGATACAGAACAGAAATTATTTAAGAGCCGCTATACAACATTGTGGAATTTTTTAGCTAATATCTTTATTGCTTTAGTTATTGTAGCGGGAGTAAGTCTATTATACTTCTTCCTTCAAGTAGGACTGTGGGTTATGTTTATCGTTTTATTTGTAATGTTTACGATTGTAAATTATATCTTCATTAAAATTTTAAAATTAGGTGCAGAACGCATATTGTCAAATATTGAATAAAAAGATAGATCCTCTGTATTCGTGCAGGGGATTTATCCATAGATGGAGGAGAAAAGGTGAAGAAAATAGCAATTGTAACAGGGGCAACTCGTCTGAATGGAATTGGTGCAGCTGTATGCAAGGTGCTTGCTCAAAAAGGGATAGACATTTTTTTCACGTACTGGTCTCAGTATGATAAAGCGATGCCGTGGGGAATGCATGACAAAGAGCCCTTTTTGTTGAAAGAGGAGATTGAAAGTTTAGGTGTTCGATGTGAAATGGTAGAAATCAATTTATCGCAGTCGTATTCGCCAAATCGTTTGTTTTATATGGTCTCAGAACGTTTAGGTGATCCATCTATTTTAATTAATAATGCAGCGTATTCTACACATACGAGAATTGAAGAATTAAATGTAGAACAGCTAGATAAACATTATACAGTAAATGTCCGCGCTACTATGTTATTAAGTTCATTATTTATAAAACATTATGCACTGAAAACGAATGGAAGTATTATTAACCTTACTTCAGGACAGTCACTAGGGCCAATGCCTGATGAACTAGCATACGCAGCAACGAAAGGAGCAATTGAAGCATTTACAAAATCAGTAGCACCAGTTGCGATGGAGAAGGGGATTACAGTGAATGCTGTTGATCCAGGACCGACGAATACAGGATGGATTACAGAGGAGCTGAAGCATCATTTAGTATGGAAGTTCCCACAAGGTAAAGTAGGAGAACCGTTAGATGCAGCACGCTTAATTTCTTTTTTAGTAAGTGAAGAAGCAAAATGGATTACGGGGCAAGTCATTCATTCGAACGGTGGTTACTCATAAATATATTATGTTAACAATTGTTGAGAAACAAAAAAATAAAAGAAAATTTTATTTTTTTGTTTAAATAAAATGTCAAGAAAGATAAAAATTTGATAGGAGAGTATATCGTCAAATGAATATAGTAATTCTTCATTTGACAATATACTCTTTTTCTTTTACTACAGAGAAGAAAAATGAAGTAGAAGAAACTCGAATATTCAAATGGGTTTATCAGTTTTTGTACGTATTATTATGAAGATTACTGTCGGAAAGATGGTAATTCATGTGAAAAGGGATTTTTTAAGGGGAAATCGAATCGTAAAGGGGAGGATAAATAAAGTAAACATAGGGGGATTTATATGAAAATGAAAAAGGTCGCTATCGCATCGATAACAATTGGTACAATGCTTACTATGGCAGCTTGTAGTCCTTCAGCAGATAAAGAGACAGAAAAGAAAGAGCAAGTAACAGCGCAAAATGAAGGAGAATCAAAAACGACAAGTGCAGATGAGACGTCAAAAACAACGAAAGATACTGAAAAAGATACAAATACTTCTTCAAATGAAAAAACAGATAAGGATGCAAAAAATACGAAAGAATCATCAGGAACAGAGAGTAACGGCAAAACATCAACTCAAAATGAGAATGGGAAAACAAAAGAAAAAGAAACGACAGGAAAAACGAATGACGAAACGACTAGCGGAAAAACAACAGATCAAAGCACAAGTACAAACAATAACGGAAAGACAACGAAAGATCCGAAGAAAAACGTCGCTGTGAAAGCAAATGTAAAAGAAGTCGTTACATTAATTGAAAGCCTAGATAAGCAATTAGCTGCAAATCCTAAATTAGAAACAGTAAATAAACTTGGAAAACAAATTAATGAGAAGTGGGATGTAATTGAAAAAGATATAGAAGCATCACATCCAACTGAATACAAAACAATTGAACAAAGTTTGTATCCATTAATTATAAGAGCGGAGAAAGAAAAGATAGATATTAATAAAATGAAATCATTAACGACGAAAACGAAAAAAGATTTAAATCAGTTATTAACGAAACTTTCGTAGTTTCAAAGGCCTACTTGTGTGAGTAGGCTTTTTTATGTTGAGAGTGTAAGTAAAGTTTATGGGAATCCTAACGAAAAAGGAGGGTAATAAAAATGACAATCGATCGAGTTTGTACAATTGGGCCAGCAAGTAATAATAAAGAAACGTTAGCGCAGTTAATAAACAATGGTATGAAAATAGTGCGCTTGAATTTATCACATGGCACGCATGAAAGTCATAAAGACATCATTCGTTTAGTCAAATCGTTAGACGATTCTATTAAAATTTTAGGCGATGTACAAGGTCCTAAAATAAGGTTGGGTGAAGTAAAAGGAGAACAAATTACACTTCAGGCGGGAGATTCTTTTATTTTACATACGCAAGCAGTTACAGGGAGCAATAGAGAAGCAAGTGTTGATTATGAAGGAATCACGAATGATGTGAAAGTTGGAAGTAGAATTTTAATTAATGATGGAGAAGTTGAGTTAATCGTTGAAACGGTAAGTGCGGATAAAATAGAAACAAAGGTCAAAATAGGTGGTAATATCTCATCTCATAAAGGGGTGAACTTACCAGGGGCAATCGTTAGTTTACCAGCTATTACAGAGAAAGATAAAAAAGACATTCAGTTTCTTCTAGAAGAGGATGTTGATTTTATCGCATGTTCTTTCGTACGGAAACCTAGTCATATAAAAGAAATACGAGATTATATACAACAGTACAAAGAAACGTCACCTAATGTAATTGCCAAAATAGAAACGATGGAAGCGATCGAGAATTTTCAAGATATATGTAAAGAAGCAGACGGAATTATGATTGCAAGGGGTGATTTAGGAGTTGAGTTGCCATTTCAATTTATTCCGCTCTTGCAGAAAATGATGATTCAGGAATGTAATCGAACGAATACATATGTTATTACAGCAACACAAATGCTTCAATCTATGGTAGATCATTCTATTCCAACAAGGGCGGAGGTAACTGATGTGTTTCAAGCTGTACTGGACGGAACGAATGCAGTTATGCTTTCTGCTGAAAGTGCATCAGGCGAGCATCCAATTGAAAGTGTAAGAACATTACGTCTCGTTTCTGAATTCGCTGAGCATGTGAAAAAAGACGGTCCTTTTGTGATGAAAGATGTACTGGAATTGTTGCATAAGTCTTTGGGTGAGTGATAAAGTGAAACTTTAATCAGTGGGGGTTTTGTCCATCCCCCACTGATTATCAGCCCTCACCAATTGGGCTTTTACGGGCAGTTGATCTCCCACCTAACTCCTCCGCATTTGCCGAATTTTGAGGTGGGAGTCTTACTGCCCGGCGAATAGCGGGATAAATAAAAAGAGGGCGGATATGCATCCACCCTCGTGTTTTTCATTCATATTATTCTTGCTCTTGCTCGTCCAAAATTTTATCAAAAGCAGCAGATACTTTATCAAACTCTTCATCATTTTCAATGTATGAAAACTCATTATCTTCTTCTACTTTTAAAAAGAAAATATCAATGTCTTCCTCAGATTCTGTTTGAATGTCTTCTACGAAGGCAACTGCAATATATTCTGCACCTTCGACATCCATCGCTCCAAGTACTTCTACTTCCTGATCCTCATTATTCTCATCACTGAGAGTAAACACTTCGCCAACTTCAATATCAGACATATCCATTCTCCTCCTATTCGACTCTAAAAAATAGAGCGCTCAAACTGTATACATACTAACATATCTTTCCATAAAAAATCAATTTCATACATTAGAAAAACAACTGATTCTTCAATAGAATAAGTATTTAGCTAGAAGGAGTTTTATTTGTGAGTGTTATATTACTAAATCCATTCAATAATTGTATCCATAGTCTGTCTTGTTTTATCACGCTTTGGCTCTTCTTTACGGTAACCAAAGGCAACCATAACAGATACTTCAAGATTATCGTCTTTTATAATGCCTTCTTGACGAAGTAAAGAATCTATTTTCTCTTTATCAAATCCTTCTATTGGACAAGAATCAATGCCGATTTGAGCTGCACTCGTCATCATATTACCTAAAGCAATATAAGTTTGCTTAGATGCCCAATCAAATACAGCACGATCGGATTGTAATAAGTTAAAATCTGTTTCCTGGAACTTTTTGAAGAATTCATATCTAATTTTTTGAGTGTCTTCAGGTAATCCAATAATATCGTTCATCATATGTTTAATATACTCTGCATCATAATGCATATCTTTAATATTTCTTGAAAGAACAATGACAAAGTGACTAGCTGTTGCAAGTTGCCCACCAGCGCCCCATGAATACGGTTGTAGTTTTTCTCTTAATTCTTTATTTTGTACGACAATAAATTTCCAAGGTTCATAACCAAAAGAAGAAGGAGATAATCTGCCTGTTTCTAAAATGAAATGGAAATCCTCTTCTGAAATTTTGTGCATAGGATCGAACTCTTTACATGCATGTCTGAAATGGAAAGCCTCCATAATTTTCTCTTTTGTAATTTGTTTTGTATTTGTCATAAAAGTTCCTCTTTTCATTAATTTATTTTTGTAAGTAAATTATATTTTTAAAGTAACATAGATACAAGTACGCACATTTATGTGTTATAGTATCAAAAAAGATACTATTGGTAAGGGAAGGGACTTATGATGGATTGTTCAAACGAAAATAATATAAATTACCCATTTTTAAATAAATATTCTTGTCCAGTGGAAGCTATGGTTGAGGTTATTGGCGGAAAATGGAAAGGGGTTATTTTGTATCATTTATTAGATGGTACAAAGAGATTTAATGAATTAAAAAGATTAAAACCTAATATCACACAAAGAATGTTAACATTGCAGCTGAGAGAACTTGAAGCAGATGGCATTATACATCGTGAAGTATACCGTGAAGTGCCGCCAAAAGTAGAATATTCGTTAACGGAGCTTGGTGAATCACTACGTCCAATGATTCTATTAATGATGGAATGGGCAACTCATAATATGGAGAAAGTTTTGGAGAGTAGAAATACGAAAAATAATAGTTAAGAGTTGTAGAAATAAAAGGTGTTTTCCATATGTGAAGAAACCTTTTATTTTTTACTTTCTTAAATTTTGGTTGTAATTAAAATGCATGTGAATCTATTCTGGGGATGTGCTGTTGGTTTTGCTATGAATTAAAAACTTCCTTTTTAGTAGTAGAAGCTGCATCTAATAAAAGGAAAACAGCTGCTATAATATGTAGAACGACGTCTATATAAGGAAAGAAGGCAACTAGAGTAACGATAATACCTATATAATGAGCGTACGTATTCATGCCTGCTTTGTTAGCTAATAAAATAGTAGTAATATGTAAAGCAATCAATAGTAGTAAAGGTATCCCGTCTAGGTTAATAAAACTTGGAAATAAATAACAACAAGGAAGTAATAATAGGTAATTGGATATTAAATACTTGTGATTTTTAGTAGAATATAATTGTTTTATGTTAACTAATGGTTTCGTTATCTATAAAATAGAAAAACCACCCAAACGAGGGTGGTTCGTATTATAAATAACTATTTAAAGAAGAAAGGGGAACCTTCACCTCACTACCTTCCTTCATATTCCGCAGCATAACGGTTTCTGTACTAAGTTCTTCTTCCCCAATAATAAGCACATAAGGGATGTTTTCCTTATTGGCATAATTAAGGGCCCGTTTTAATTTGCGTCCTGCTAGTTCGAGTTCGACTTTTAAGGAAGTTGTAGAACGTAATTGCTGGGCAATTTGTAAGCATTGTAATTCTGTCCCGAGTGGGATGATAAATACATCCGCTGTAGATGATATTGTTTCTTTCTGCGATAGTGCTGTGTAAATAACGTCTAAACCGAATGAAATACCGACTGTTGGATAGTTAATATTATCACCACGGAATGCTCCGATAATATTATCGTATCGACCACCGCTACCGATGCTGGATGTAATCGAGCCATCTTTTAAAAAGATTTCATACACGGTACCTGTATACATTGTAAGTCCTCGTGCTAAAAATGGATTGAATATAGCATTTTCATTTATTCCAAGGGCAATTAAGTATTGCTGTAATTGTTGTAGTTCGTTTACTCCATCGGCAACGAGTGGAGTATTGAAAGCGTCTTTAAAGTCATTAATTGAAAGCTTTAGACAAGATAAAACGGTATTACATATCGTATCAGCCATTTCTTCAGTAATTCCGCGCTCTAGTACATCTTTTCGTACACCATCAATCCCAATCTTTTCGATTTTGTCTAATGATAAAATGACGTCACTCGTTCGTTCAGTAGGGATGTTAATAGACTGGAGAATACCGTTCAACAATTTTCGGTTATTATATTGGATCGTTACTTCTAAGTTTAACGTTCGGAACAGTTCAAACGCCATACTCATAAGTTCCGCTTCTGCCATGACTGATTCTACACCGGCTATATCAACGTCACATTGAATGAACTCACGAAATCTTCCTTGTTTAATGGGCCCATCTCGAAAGACTTTTCCAATTTCATACCGTTTAAAAGGGAAGCGGATGTTCGGATTCATTGCCACGACTTTTGCGAATGGAATGGTTAAATCATAACGTAAGGCAAGTTCGCGTTTTCCTTGATCTTGAAGTGTATATATTTCTTTTAAAATTTCATCACCGCCGCCGTATTTGTAAGACATAAGCTCATACATATTTAACGTTGGTGTTTCTAACGGTTTACATCCGTATCGTTCAAACGCATCTTCACAGGCTCTTTTAATTTTATTTCGCAACACTTGCTCCTCTGGTAAATAGTCTTTCGTTCCTTTTACATTTTTCATTTCCATTGTAATCACTCCTTTTTAAAATTAAAAAAAGCTATGCAGGTATAAAAATACCCACATAGCTTTATGAACGCTTCGTGGGTCAACAGGAAAAGCCCTGTACCCACGAAGAAAAATTTTTCTTCGGATACACGGCGTTACGTATGATGATGAAGTTGGAAAGAAGTATTAACATTTCGCATGACAAATCTCTCCTTAACATAAGTTTTTCCAAATTATATCAGATGATTTTTGAATTATCAATATTTTTAGTTGTGAAGCGAAATGTATTCAGTGCACATTGCCTACAAGATGTTTTCTGTTCGTGCCATTTTTATCGCTTCTTCACGATTGTTAACACCTAGTTTTGAATAGAGATTTGAGCAGTAATTACGGATTGTTCCTTCAGATAAAAATAGCTTAGCGGCAATAGATTTATAGCGTAATCCGTTTGATAGATGTTCTAAAATTTCCATTTCTCGTTTTGTAAGCCCATATGGAGAAGTTTGTTTAGTTGATTTGATTTTCGCTAATTGCTCACGTTGAATTTTCATTTCTTCAAAAATGCGTGTGGCAACTGATTGGTCAATCCAAGTTCCACCGTTATAAATAAGTTTCAAGGCCTCCTTCATTTCTTGTGGATGAATAGATTTCAACATGTAACCTTCAGCTCCATGTTCGAGTGCTGTTGCTGCTTGTAAGGAATCTTCAAATGTTGTCATAAGTACAATCTTCATATTAGGCCAACGTCGCTTCATTTCTAGTAAAGCCTCAATACCATTCATTTCTGGCATCTGAATGTCCATTAGTACAATGTCAGGTTGTAATTGTTCACATAATTTTAATGCATCAGATCCATCATATGCCTTACCAGCAACAATAAAATCAGTTTGGTGCTCTAAAATTTGCTCTAAACTATTTGTAATAAGTGCCTGATCATCAACGACCAATAAGCGAATGATGTCATGTATAGGTTTTGTTTGTAATGGAATATTACAAATAATTAATGTCCCCTGTTCAACATTAGACTGAACCGATAATGTCCCCTGAACTTGTTCAAGTCGCTCTTTCATTCCACTGAGTCCAAAGCCAAATTGAATTTCTTTCATTCCAATCCCGTTATCTTCAATTTGCAATCGAAGTTGTTGGTCGTCGAAATGTAGTTGAACGGATATGTTGCTCGCTTTACCGTGTCGAACAGCATTTGTTAACGACTCTTGAAGACAACGGTATAGGCAAAAATTCACTTTTTGCATTACAAGGGTTTCGTTTCCGATCATACGAAATGTAACGGTTGTACCTGTAGATTTCATAAATTCATCTGTTAATTGTTGCAAGAATTCACTTAATGAATTACTAAGTGGATTATGAGATAGCTCATGTAGATGCTTTCGAATATCATTTAGACTATGCTGAGCAATACTGATAAGGGAATCAATTCGTTCAAACTGTGAATCCGGTACTGATGATCTTAGTGATGTGACGCCAGCGATGAGAGAAGTAAGTGTATGACCAATTGTGTCATGTAGTTCATGTGACAGTCGATTACGTTCTTCTATTAAAGTAAGCTCTTCAATCCTATTAATATGTTGCTCTAATAGTAATTTTTGCTCTTCAATAATTCGAGATTGCTTATGATACTGAATTAATATATTAAAAGAAATACCAATGGCAAAACCGAGACTACAACTAACGATTAGTTCATATGGCGGTCGGTTGGCAATCCAAGCATTCAATAGCGGAAATGCAAATCCACAAAAAATACCGCTCCATATATAATTATTTCGATTACTACATAGTCCAATAATGATTACGACTAAAATGAAAGACCAAAGTAAATTTGGAGCTACGGATGCTAAGTAAAGATAAAAACAACCCGCAGTGATAATATCGAATGCAGGGTACCATTCTGGCTTCTTATATCGAATAATTAATGGTACAAGGTAAACGACAAAAGTGAGAGAAAGTACAATCATACTTGATGTATGAATGGATGTTGGGAACATAAAATTAGCGCTGATAATAACAATTAGCCAAAATGTTCGTATGAGCACAAATATCCAGTCATACCAAATCCATTCTTTTGTGAATGAGAACATAAATTAAGCACCTACTTGTATTTTAAGATTAATTATTAATGATTCAGATTCATCATGTAACATATCTTTGAAATCGTCAATAGAAAAACAGTCAACAAACTATGTCATATGAAGCAGTTGACAGTTTGTCACATGTTTTATATGACATAGTTGCATAAAGCGTCATAAATAAATTAAAACGTTTTGTCACTATGTGATTTAACAATATTGAAGGTAAGGTGAGGGAGTGAGGCAACAGAAAAATTTAAAATAATAGGAGCGATGCATAATGAAGTCATTTATCTTAAAAAAAGGAACAGCCCTTACTTTAACAGGAGCAATATTGGTTGGAGCGTTAGCGATACCTTCTTATGAAAACGTACATGCGGTAAAGAAAAGGACATCAATTGAACAAGTTATTGATAAAGCTGCCGATGCAAAGAATATTCCAGGAGTTATTGTTACTGTGAAAAATGGAGAGGCAAGTTGGGCATATGCTTCTGGGGAAGGTAATATTGAGAGAAATCATAAAGTAGATGCTGATTCTGCTTTTAGAATTGGGAGCACAACGAAGACCTTTGTAGCTACAGTAGTATTGCAGCTTGCGGGTGAAAAGAAGTTAAGTCTTGATGATACGGTAGAGAAATGGTTGCCGGGACTTATAAAAGGGAAAGGTTATGATGGCAGCAAAATTACGATTCGCCAACTATTAAATCATACAAGCGGAATTGCTGATTACTTGACTCCAGATCTTAAAGAGAAATTAATAGAGAATCCAAGTGAGAATTATACAGCGGAACAATTAATTTCTCGTGCCTTACAATTAGAACCAGTAAAAGGATGGTCATACTCGAATACGAATATGGTTATTATTGGATTACTTATTCAGAAAGTAACAGGGGAATCATATGCTGAGCAGATACAAAAACGAATTATTGATCCTCTTAGTTTAAAAGAAACAGTTCTTCCTGGAAGCTCAATGGATATTCCGAAAAAAAATGCCCGTGGCTATTTAAATACGGGAGATAAATTAGTAGATATTACTTTGTTTAATCCATCGTTTGCTAATGCTAGTGGTGAAATGATTTCGACAGGAGAAGATATGACAACGTTCTTCCGTGCCTTATTAGGTGGTAAATTACTAACACCGGAAATGCAGAAGGAGATGGTGACTCACACAGTAGATACCCCATTAGGAAAGTATGGACTTGGTATTCACGCAACAAAATTACCAGATGGTACTGAAGTATGGGGACATGGTGGTGGTATCCCTGGTTTTACTAACTTTGCTGGTGGAACGAAAGATGGTCAGCATGTTATCTCGATAAATATTAATGTATTAGGCGCAGAGAAACAAATTAATAATATTTTAGCTTCAGAATTTGCGGCAAAATCAAAAAAGGAACCCACTGATAAGGAAAAGAAAAGTAAACATCGAGAAGAAGTACAAAATGTAATGGATCAAGTAGTAACGAATAAAAAAATTCCTAGTGTTATAGCTGGCGGATTAAAGGATGGAAAGCGTTGGTCGTATGCTACCGGAACAGCTAGTTATGAGATGTCACGCCCTGTAGAAACGAATTTTTCGTTCCGTATCGGAAGCATAACGAAGACTTTCACTGCTTCTGTTGTACTGCAATTGGCTGAAGAGAAACAATTAAACCTTGATGATACAGTTGAAAAATGGTTGCCAGGAGTTGTACAGGGTAACGGATATGATGGGAGTAAAATTACAATTCGTCAGTTATTAAACCATACAAGTGGGATTGCAGCATATACTGATTTAGATATGCGAGATATTACATTGCCTCAAAACCCATTTCGTTATTATAGTACCGATGAGCTCATAAGTTTAGCACTTGCAAAGCCGCCTGTATTTGCACCAGGGGAGGGCTGGGACTATTCAAACACAAATACTGTTATAGCCGGGGAAATTATTCGGAAGGTAACAGGAGATACGTATGCGGAGCAAATTAGAAAAAGATTTATTGAACCGCTCGGGTTAAAAGAGACATTTGTAATGGAAGCAAGTTCGCACATACCGGGTAAGCATGCTAATGGATATAATATGGATAGATCAGGTCGTTTATATGATTTGACAGAAATTAATCAGTCATGGGCAAATGCAGCTGGAAATATGGTTTCAACAGTGGAAGATTTGACTACATTCTTCAGTGCACTGTTGGGTGGAAAGCTCTTAAATCAAGAGCTAATGGATCAGATGTTCACAACAGTAGATTCACCTATAAGTAAGGTTGGACTAGGAATTTATGAAGAGAAAACATCAGATGGACAATCGTATTGGGGGCATGCTGGTGGGACTTTTGGATTTGAAACAAGGGTTGGTGGACCTATTGGAGGAGAACATATTTTAGTAACTGCTATTAACGCAGTAGGACCAGAAGTTATTACAGGCAGGGATAAAATATTTAATAAAGAGTTTGGACGTTAAATGTAAAATCGACATCGAGCCTTCCGTTTGAAGGCTCGATGTCGATTTTCTTTATCCCGCATTAACGGGCAGCCCGATTGGTTCAACTAATAATCAGTGGGGGATGAACAAAATTTCCCACTGATTAAAGTTTCACTTTATGTGATTTTAAATTTAATGGGAAATAAAATCTTTGTAGGATGATGCATAAATATATCTACAAAAATGTGAAGTTATGCAGGTAAAATGGAAAAGGGTGTATAATAAAAGAAAACTTAATAATATGAAATAACCTTTTAAGGAGACCGCTATGAAAAAAGATAAAACAAATGCGATGCGAATATTAGATAAAGAAAAGATCGAATATTCGATGATGTCATATGATCCGGACGATGGAAAAATTGATGGCGTGTCAGTAGCTGAGAAAATTGGACGAGAAGTGAGAGAAGTATATAAAACGTTAATCGCTCAAGGGAATAGTAAAAATTATCATGTGTTTATCATTCCAGTAGATGAGGAACTGAACTTGAAAGCTGCCGCAAAAGCGGTTAGTGAAAAGAAGATTGAAATGATTCCTGTAAAAGATATTACGAAAGTGTCAGGATACATTCGCGGTGGTTGTTCACCAGTAGGGATGAAGAAGTTATTTTCAACATGCATTGATGAGAGTGCGCAATCGCTTGAAACGATCATAGTGAGCGGCGGGAAGATTGGTATACAAATTGAGCTGAATGTGGATGACTTAGCGAAAGTGACGAGAGCGCAGTTTGGTGAAATAACGAAATAATGATACATAGGAAAAAAGGTTCTAGTTTTATAGGATAATTAGTCCATTATGGGGGCTGATTAACCTTTTTTATACATTTTTAGGGCTAATATATAGATTTGGATTTTCTGAAAAGAGTATTTGTAAATGATAAAGAATGTTTAAATTATCAAATGAAATTTGACTATAATACGATGATTGTTCTCGAACCACTGCTAAAAATTGATTTTGGTTGCGATTAAGTAATAGTCTTAGTGCACGAAAATTAATAAATTTATTTTCTTCGCAATTATCATTTTCCAGCCTGAATACAAATTTCCATAATTCTTTAAATAAATTTTTACTTAATGCTTCGTTAATTTTACTAAAGTATTTACTTTCCAGGTATCTACTTAAATCTTCATCTTTAACCAAATCATTTTTTATGGATTCAAGATCTAATACAAATGGTACAATCAACTTGTTAGATAATAATGGTGATTTACATAACACGCCATCCAACATGTTTCGCATATGGGATCTTACATTTTCTTTGTTGGGTCTAAATAGAATATCTAGTTGATCTAAAACAGGGTGAGCGGATAAATTTCTATGTCTTTTTAAATGATCTAGATTTTCTTTGTCATGAACCTCAAGTAAGTTAGTTTTAGTATAAATTTCATCTATTAAAACACTCTCCCAATTAGGGCTGTTGGGGTTTTGGTGTTGTTGCTCCCTAATATTTTCTAACCATCTCTTCTCTTATTTCCAGCGAATTCGTATCCTAGATGCTACCGTATTTCAAGTGCCAAATGCTTTAGAGAATGTATATCCAGGCTCTGGAGGATGTGCCCAAACAGCCGGAATCAAAATTCAATTAGAATATGATCTGCACAGTGGGGAATTTCTTAACTCTCAAGTTGGACCAGGGAAAAATAATGACAAAACATTTGGGACGGAGTGCTTAGACACCTTACGACCAGGAGATTTATGTATTCGTGATTTGGGTTATTTTTCATTGGAAGACTTAGATCAAATGGATCAACGAGGTACATACTATATTTCTCGTTTAAAATTAAATACGAATGTATATGTGAAAAATCCAAACCCAGAACACTTTAAAAATGGTGTAATTAAGAAACAATCGGAATACATACAAATCGATGTGAAACAGATTTTGGAACAACTACAGCCCGGGGAAACATTTGAATTAAAAAATGCTTATATTGGTGATAAACAACAACTGTTTGCACGTGTTATTTTTAATCGATTAACAGAAAAACAATTAAAAAAACGACGAACGAAGATCGCAGAAAAAGAAAAAGCAAAGAATAGAACGTACTCAGAGAAAAGTAAAATGGTCGCTGGATTAAACGTGTACGTGACAAATATACCTTGGGAATGGGTTCCGATGGAACAAGTACATGAGTTATATACTTTACGTTGGCAAATAGAAGTTGTCTTTAAAACGTGGAAATCACTCTTCAAGATAGACCATTATCGTAATGTAAAACAGGAACGATTAGAGTGCCAATTATATGGAAAATTAATCGCTATTTTCCTGTGCTCTTCTACTATGTTTAAAATGCGCCAACTTCTTTTACAAAAGAAGAAAAGAGAATTAAGCGAATATAAAGCGATGGGGGATGATCCAAGATTATGTATATCTTTTGTATCAAGCTATACAGAAAGACACTCGAGAAATAACAAAGATTCTAATCCGCCTATTCCACCTACTACAGAAAAATGGACGGAAATCTCATCGATATGAGAAGAAAACAGTCTTTGATATTATGGGTGTTGTCTATGAGTATAGTGGATTTAGAAGACAAAAGAAATCTGCATAATCTTTAAAAATGATACCTACCTAGGTTTATTTAGCATGCTCATTTTTAAGAATAAAAAGTGTTTTAAGAGTGTTGCAGTTTATTTGAACGAAAGTTCATTTTGTTTCCGTTCTTAAGTTGATGGGCATGGGGTCACCATATCATTTTGGGAAAATTGTACTTTTAGACATATTTTGGACACAAATAAACCAATTCCTTAAGGTACAAGGAATTGGTTTATTTGTCTTCATTACTCTTGCTAAAATAATTTGCAAATTATATGTTGTTTTCATTCGATTTTTCCTATGCTAAGGAACTATTGGTAGAAGCAATGATGGATATTTAATTTGTAACTAACATTGTTTTAACTCAGATTTTTGCTCTTGTCTAAAATTATTCCAGATTTTTATTGAGACAAGAGCTATTAAAGTGAATGACATGATAACTAAAACAATACCAACAGCGGATTTACTAAGACTAATTCCAATAAAACTATATAAAACCGTTAAAGGGATATTCGAAATAATTACTGTTAATATATATGTTGAATATTTTAAACCAGCTGTTGCTGATAAAAAGCATATTATGTCGGTTGGGGCTAGTGGACAAATAATTCCTAGCGCTAAAAATTTATAGCTATAAGTGTCCAATAACCTTTTTAATTCGGGATATTTACGTTCTAATGAATGATTATTTTTTTTACTAAAAAACACTTTTGATAATATAAAAATTAAAGTTTGACTTAAAGCTATTCCAGCCATCGATAAAAAAAGGCCGGGCATTGGATCAAATGCTATTCCTCCTAAAACCATAAAGGTTGTTCCTGGAATGAAAAGTAAAGGTCTAACTATCCAAAGAGTAACGAACAATATCATTGCGTACTCTCTATTTTCAGAAATTAATTCCTTCAGCGTATTCATATCGAGCGATAATAAATGATTTTGCTTTAATATATAAATGACAAGGATCCAAATAAATACAATAATAATTTTCTTTTTCAATTTTTCCACCTTCCTCATTTCTTATACATACATCATAAAAAATGAGAATTAAGAAGTACTTTACAAAATCCTTAAGGTTTCTTAACTTTACTATAAAAAACATCACCAAATCAAAAATTCGCCCCGTGATGAAATTAGAACACAAAGTATGAAAATTTATTTTATACTTGCCCTAGAATTTATAACTCCATAAAAAAATGATGGACTCTAACTTAAAAAATATAAACCCTCTTAGGATATTCCAATTAGTATTGATAATCTTGCCTCCTAACTAAACCTTTCCCTTCCTAAAATGATCCAGCAGACGCTTGCGGGTCTTTGTCTCTGTTTAATTCTTTCGACATTCATTTCATAACGCACTTATCATGTTAAGTATTCTTAAGAATTTTACAGATAGTATGTTAAGGATTTATAGATATATTAGTTCATATGGAAAAAGCTTTAAAAAGTATATTGATAATTATAAGTACAGTAAGAAAATATGTTTAACATATCAGGAGGATACAATTATGTTCGATAAAGTATATTGGTTATGTATGGGTGTATTGTACTTAGCTGGAATTATATATGTACTATTTATACCTAAAAATAAAATATATATAGAAAATACGTGTAAAAATAAAAAAAGTAGTTCTCATACTACATTTTATTTTATTATAGGAAAATTTTTTATGATTACATCTTTTAGTGTTATCTTATCCTTTATAGTATCACAATTTCTACGTTTCTAATCCTAAATGCTATGTAAAAGATTAAAGCCAATATCTCATTGATTAGTTGAGATATTGGCTTTTCGTTACCAAATGAATGTATATAGTTTTAAACGAAAGAAAGTGCAGTATTAGAAAAAGTCTGCGAGAAAAAAATAAAAACTAAGCATGGGAATCAAAAAAATTCCTACCAAAATAAATAGAACTCCAACATGAATAAAAATGAGAAGTATAACTATCCATATAGCAGTTAATAACAATAATGCATATTTCGTGTTTCCAGATATAAACCCTTTCAGCTCATCTATATTAAGCGGTAACAAATGATTTTGTTTCATTATATAAATAGTAAGGATCAATAAGACTATAATAGCAACATTCTTTTTCAATTTCTTCACTCTCCTCATCGCTTTCAATACATACATGATAAGCAATAGGAATTAAGAAACACTCTTTAAATTCCTTAAGGATTCTTAAACTACTAAAAAAAGGGTTATGGAATTAAAAATCCCATAACCCTTTATATTTGTATTGGATGTTCAACAACAAAGCTCATTCGACCTTCTTTATATTCTGCATAAATGTTTCCATTATGAAGCTCAACAATCCTTTTAGAGATAGCAAGTCCAATACCAGTCCCTTGATTATTCATTCTAGCTTTATCACCCGTAAAAAATCGCTCAAATAATTTATTTACATTATCTATGGGCGGATTCTTAACTTTATTTGATACTTTCAAAATTGCTTTGTTACCAACTAATTCTAGATGTATTGATAATTCAGACGGTTTGAAACTGTATTTTATGGCATTTATAAACACGGACCATTTTTTCTATATCTATACACACTAGTATCTCCTCATCCGTTATTGATTTTTTGATATTTAAATTTTCCTTTTCAAATATAGGAATGTACTCACCAACTATTTGCTCTAATAAGCCCACCAAATCAATCTTTTTCAAATTCAGCTGAAAATCAGGGCTTGATAAACGAGTGTATTCAAACAGTTCATCAATTAAATGTTTCAGTCTCTGTGATTTTGAATAAATAGTTTCAATATATTCTTGAAGTTGTGTTCCGCTGTCATATTTTCCTTTTTTTAATAAATCCAAATAACCTATAATTGATGTCAAAGGTGTACGTAAATCATGGGATACATTTGTAATAAGTTCATTTTTTGCCTTTTCTAATTCCCTTTCGTATTTAAACTTATTCTCTAATTCTTTAGACATATAATTAATATTTTGTGCAAGCTGAGACAATTCATCCCTATTTTATTTCAAATTAGTCTTCCAAAGTATCTTGTACATGATACAAGGTTTCGACATTTAAAAATGTAATTCCTTTTCGCAATTTGTTTTTATAAGCGATTATTTAAATAGAGAGGAGAGGGAAGTAAATAAGGATCAATAAGAAAAAGGTTAATTTTGAAAAATTACGTCCATTATGGGAAACTAAAATTAATAGAAAGTAATAAAAACCCGATTCTTTAAATACATGAGAATCGGGTTTTGTATGTAAAATATTTCCTTAACGTACAATTTTCTTTTTTGGGGAGTCAATAACAAGTGAATGAAGTATGTAGCAGGTAAAATTGAAATGAACACAAAGATAGGTTTTGCTAAAAAGATGAGTAGCGCCCCTGCGATAAGAGTCCCTAAGCCCCATGATGTAGGGTTAAATGTATTTTCATCACAAATTAAAGTGCCCTCATCCTCATTTGTCAATTTCCATACTTGTGCTAAGAGTGAAGCTACTAGTAAGCCTACTCCGAAAGTAATGTACATAAAACCGAAAACATAGTTAATTTCCATGGTAAATTCTCCTTTCGAAAAAATGAATATATATATACGGTAGGTGAATAAATTTGCTATTGCAATACCTAAAAATCGTTTTTCTTACAACCTAAAAAATGGAAAAATATAAATTTGTTGTTTACATATTTGTTCTATTAGGTTTAGGTTGTCCAAGCCACTTTGATGTAAGAAGTCAACTATTATAACATGTGACGAAATAATGACAATTTTATTTAGAAGAAAAAATTAGAAGAAAAACACTAGATAGAGAATGTTAAAATAAAAAACGCTACTTAATTAGAGTAGCGTTTTTTTGAATTGAGGTCTTTAATTTGGCATGAAATATATTCATTCATTTTTATTTTGTGGTATTGAATCCACTCTTCAGGTGTCATATTAGATTCTCTAGCAAATTTTTTAGCATATTTATGGACTGTTTTAGTTGTCTCTTTGAATCCGTATAAAGTAATGCCACCGGTGGTTTCTCCTATAAAATTAAATTCTTTATGTTCACCAGGATAATAATTAAAAGCAATCTGATGAATAGTAGTGTCAATTACATAGTCGTCAAAAAGAATATAAGAATGTAGTCCGAAAGCGCCGTTTTGATACATATTTTTAAGGATATGTTGCTCGTGAAATTCGTGATGATAATATCCTTGCATTAAAGATAGTTTGTTTTTTGATACTTCATTTGTTTCTAAGAGTAAGTAATATAGTAAAACAATTGCGTAGATACATAAGCCACCTTTTTCATTACATTTCAGAGTCTCTGTCCAAGCTGTATCGTCTTTTTTTAGGAAAGAGGATACTAGGCTGTGATCTTCGTATAAAGCTGCGTGAGTTAGTTTTGTTAGATACAGAATAGGTTGTATAGTCTGTGCATTAAATAGTTGACCAGGTGCTTTTCGACTTTGATAATGAAGAGGTTGTTGCTTTTTGTAATCATAACTTGTTAGCCATTCTTTCTTGAAAACAGAGTAAATCTTTTTAACAGCTTCACTATGGGGTTTCTTATTTTTGTGTAGTTTTGGTGATATATCCATAAGGACACTCCAATCTTCATATAATTCCACGTACCGTATTGTTAGTAATTTTATAAATTGATACATATAGTATAGGCTTATTATATATGTAAAATAGGTTTTACCCTAAAAAATTTCTCAACATGAAAAATCGCTTGCGGCTAAAGGAATTGTGTTAATATTTAAATAATATGTAGTATATAAAGAGAGGGTGACGGGCGATGGAAACAAGGGATTTCACAAATACAGGATATGCATTATTACAAGAATGGTATCTTGAAATGGTTTCGCAGCATACTGAAAAAACGATTGCCTTGAAACAAGTTATAGATGAAAAATTTAATAGTATGAAAGAATATGACGAGCTTTTAGATTATTACACCTTATTTAATTGTCGTTTCCAAATGTTAATCGGTAACTTTGAACATGATCTAGGAAGTCTTTCGCATCTTCAGGAGCAATCTGATTCAAGATTGCAATACTATTATCACTTTTTTAAATTCATCTATACAACAGAAATGGGACAGTATCCAAAAGCAGAACATCATTTGAGACTTGCAGAAGAATTACTACCAGTCCTTAATGACGAATTAGAAAATGCAGAGTTTCAATATAGAGTAGGCTTGTACCATTATTATTTATCACAACCCACTTTAGCGGTGAAACATACATCAAATGCCCTAGAATACTTCGAAAAAGATAAAGAATTACATTCGTTTCATGCGAAGGTTGGAGCGTGTAAAAATACAATAGGGATGTCCCTTATTACACTTGATCAGCATGCTATGGCAGAAGAAAATCTAATATCTGCCTTAAGTATACTAGAGGATGAAAAGGAATCGAAAGCAGCCCTAACGGTTCGTTATAATTTAGGTGTTTTCTATTCGAATCAAAAGCTGTGGGAGATATCTCTACGACATTTAGAAGATGTATATGAAAAATTCAGTTCTCCTCGATTACCGTATCAGAAAAAAGGTATACATACCTTGGCGGAAGTTCACTATAATTTAGGGAATTATGAAAAGGCAAGAATCTTTATTGCTGAAGGGTTAGAAGACTGTACGGAAGAATATCACCATCGTTATAATATCTTGAATGCTTTAGTTGATAAGGTTGCTATCGAAGAATTAGAGCCTATTGTTTTGGAAGCTATTGCTTATTTTAAAGATCAAAATATTTCGAAAGAAATTCAAAATTATTCTGAATTTTTAGCTAATAAGTGTTATAATGTAGGAATGAAAGATAAGGCTTCGGATTACTATCGTATGAGTTATGAAGCTAAAATTTCAATAAAGGAAAAGGGGTATTTAAGATGAAAAAAATCAAGATTTTCGTCCTAAGTCTAGTAACTGTCGCTGTATTATCTGTTGGATTAAATAACCCTGTGATTCATCAAGATGCAGCAAAAAAAGTACCTGTTGTACAATATATGACTGAACCAGGTGGAGGAATCTAGTAAAAGGTTCATTACCCCCTTTAAAAACCGATAATTATGATTCCTAAGAAAATCCTATCTCGTAAAGAAATGATGAGATATTTAAACAAAAAGGAATTCCTTGTACAAGATTTAGATGGTTATTTACTAAGGTTTGTTCAGGTTCTGTAAAGTATAACAAGGGCCGATATTTGCCTATTTTACTTCTAAATTAAATAATTTTATTGTTCTTAACAGGATAACTTAAAGCAATAAAATAACAACTTTAATAGCCTACCGTCGTTTACACTGACGGTAGGCTATTGTGTTTCAAGTGAGAAAATTAAAAGACCTTATTATCCGTATACACTTTTGTTGAGGCATAAAATCGTATATTTTACGAATAGGTCAAAAGGCTAGAGCAGCAGGTATTTATGTGATTTGTGGCACTCAAAGACCGGAAGTAAAAGTTGTAGACGGGTTAATCAAGGCGAATTTACCAACGAAAATTGCTTTTAGTTGTGGTAGTTATCATGACTACAAAACGGTTTTTGGGAGTGCACCAGGCGTGAAGTTACTTGGTAAAGGTGATGCTTTATTAAAAAGTCCTGTCATGAGCGAAGAATACGTAAGGTTTCAAAGTCCTGTAGTTGACTTATCTAAAGGCAAAACTAAGGATATATTGCAAAATATATGTGATTTGTTCCCTTATGAACGTCCAAACAATGGTTTAAACATAAAGCCATTACCAACACCATATGAGCGGATAAAGTCTTATATTATAGAAACAGGGGATACGGCAGTGACACGTGTAAAACAGGAAATGAAACTAGATGTGAATGTAGTTCGTAATAATATGGATCAGTTAGTTGATGAAGGTTTACTTATAAAAACAGGAAAAGGAAGATTTAAACTGTTAGATGAAGCAGATGAAAAAAGTACGAAAATCCATTAATTATTTTAAGACAATTAAAGGGGGATTTTATTATGAAAAGTTTTGTCTCTTTTACTTATCATGCTCCTGGGTGTTTTCGAAAAGAAAAAAAACATTTTGAAGATAATGTGTTAGCAGAGCGATTTGTATATTCTTTAATTGCTCAATCGGTTTCAGCGCTTTCTAATTATGAAGTAGAAAAATATATGCAAAGTGAAGAAGAAGAATTTGAGAAGACAATGGAGTATTTCTTCGATACAGAAGAAGGCTATTATCTAGATTTATTAATTGAAACACCAATTCAAAAAAGAGAATTGAATAGATTAATAATATAACTCGCATATAGTTAAAGATATATAACTACAATTAAGTATTATAAATAAAAGTAGCACCTATCGAAAGTTACTTAGTAATTTTTGATTGATGCTACTTTTATTTAGGTCGCTCTATATACAGCAAAAAGATCGAATGCTACTTTACAGGTTTCCGTCAGTATTTCAAAAAACACGTTTAAATTATGCAGGATTTTATACAATGTTTCAGATAATCAAGTAACTAACAAGAAACCTAAAAACGCGCTATAATAGTAATATATAAAGAGATGAATAGTATCATAGAAAGAAGAAAAGGAAGAACTCTTATGAGAGTAAGAGTTCTTCCTTTTATTTGCTACTGATAATGAGACGTTATGTTAACCGATCATGAATAAAATATACATATCAAAATGAACTATCTTATAAACAAATTCATGTGTAAACTTTAAATGAGCAACAATTTCTACAGGGGGGAAATAATATGATGTTTCCAATAGGAGAACAGCCAAAAATTATTAAGGACTTAAAAACATTAGAAAATATGCCTGATGAGTTAGCGATAGATGGAAAAACCAAAAACCTAGAAAAACTGCCATCATTCTCTGAAATCAATAAATTATGGATTTTTACAGTGAATCAAAAACAATTCGAGACGATCCTCAATTACATAAAGCCCAAAATTCTTTACATTTATGAAATGAGAGTAGAAGATTTATCACCACTTGAAAAACTCACTGACATTGAAGAATTACACATGTGTTGGAATACAAAAGCAACAACATTATGGGATTTGACTCACAACATTAAACTTATCTCATTATCGATAGAAGATTTCTCAAAACTAGACAATGTAAAACCCTTAAAACATGGTGGAAATCTTAAAAAACTTAATTTATCAGGAGGAATATGGAAATCACTCAATATTGATACATTAGAACCTTTAAAATATTTATCTAACCTTAAAAAGCTTACTTTAATGAATATTAGAGTGAAAGATGAGTCTTTGGAACACTTATCATATTTGCATCAATTACAAGAACTAAATATATCAAATCAGTTTCCAACTGAGGAGTATGCAAGACTTTCAGTAATTCTTAAAAATACTAAATGTGATTTTTTTCAACCTTACGTTAAAATGTCAGATCCTATTGATAGTAAAAACATAATGGTCATTGGAAAGCGTAAACCTTTTCTTAACTCTGATACTGATTTTAAAAAAATTAAGAAGTACGAAGAACAATTCAAGATATTTCAAGATAAATATAAGAACATATCGATTATTGATGATATTTAACTTCCAATAACGAGAATTATGATAACTTGAATAGTATATAATCCTTATTTTTAGAGAGGAATGGACAATATGGAAATATACGACTATTTAGACAAAATGCAAACGGAATTATTAAAACATTCATGTCCAGAGATTGAAGCGAAATACTACGACCTATGCTCCAAATTAGTAGGAGAAGAACAAGCAAAACGAATCCAAAATATAAATTTAGATTTGTTTCAAAGTAAGTTGAAAGATGCCTTTTCTACCTCCCTACATATAGCTAATCAAAATTCGACAGAAGCCATTTATTTTGAATATGATATGGACAACGACTGGAACAGTACTTTCTTTATTTACGACGAGTATACAAAGTTATCTGAAGAAGATGATGATTGGGCATGTGATTGGATTAGTGAAGTAGAAGGTCCTGACTTAAAAGAATTTGCGCAGATTTACGCTGAAAATGGATTTGATAATAATGAAAAAGCACTAGGCACAACATTATATCTTATTGCTAGAACTGTTGTCGCATTAAAAAAAATTATTACAACAATTCATCTCCCAATTTGTATTGGTTATCATGATCAAGATCCAATCATGAGAATCCAAGAATAACTTCTGATAACGATAATTATGTAGACACGTCATAACAAATCTTTTTCTAAATAGTATAATTGATAAAAAAAGGAGGGTCCTGATGAAATGGGCAAACTTTATAAAAAACATATCAACAGATTATAAATTTAATCGACCTGCAACTGAAGCTACGATAACAAAAATCGAAGATATGTTTCAGGTTAAACTCCCAGATGAATTGAGGAACATTCTTTTTGAAACAAATGGGATTGAATACAGTGAATTCAATCTACCTCTTGTCTGGAATACAGACCGGGTCCAGAAAGAAAATTACAAAATGCGTAATGAAAAGTTTTTTAAAGAAATGTACATGCCATTTGACTCTCTTTTATTTATAGCTGATGCGGGAAATGGAGATTTATTTGGTTATCGTGTATTAAATGGACTAATTAACAACTATGATATCTATATCTGGAATCATGAAAATGATAGCCGAACATGGGTTGCTCCCAATCTACAAATATTTATAGAGAGGTGGTACAAAGGTAAAATTTCAATCTAGCAATGTGTAAATTCCAATAACGAAATTTATGTAATAAGCTGTCCTTTTGGGCAGCTTATTGTATTTTTGTCTTAGCTTTTTTGGGGGATTTGACATGAAGTTATACTGTATTAAGTAAAGGTGAACTGTTTATGTTGAATTCTCATCAAACATTTTTATAAAAACTGTGTATTAGTTTAAAAGATTTATTTTATTTTCAAACAATCTTTTTTCAAAGTATTAAGGACTCTCCTTTTATATAAACACTTTTTAGTATGATTTGAATCAAGATATATTTATAAGTAACACCTCTATCTTTATATCTTTATACCCCACTTTAAAGCTAATATGTATTTTATTGTTTTAACTATAAATATTCCCTGTATCATCTCTTACTTTCTTAGTTTTGGTAGAAGAAATTTATATACTTAAAGTAAAGGGCTTAATTTCAATTAAGGGGGAGGATAATTTGGAGGTATTTAACTCAGCTGCTCCTGCACAAACAAATAATGAAGAGTTACCATTCGATATTTCCTGGATGACTGATTGGATTGTAGACTGGTTTGGTTCTTTGTTTAATGGCGGCAGTGATGTCATTAAAGATGGGGGAGATAAAATAGATGGCGCAGTCCATGCGAGTGTGCCTGCATTTTTTGATGTTATTTTCCTTATTCTTTCTGTAGTAATCTTAATATCATTATTAGTTTTTGGAGCTTCTTTATGGTTTAAACATATAAAGTGGAAAAAAAGATCTATATATTTTGGAGTAGGATCCTTCATTCTCATACTACTAATAAGGATTTTACCGGTGTTAATGCTGACAACACGTTCTTTTGATTTTCAAACTTTTATGAGTAATATGGTGGGTTTAATCACTTCTATAATTTTAGGGACGGCTGTATTAATGTTTTTAATATCTCTAGCACTAGGTATGCTTTATAAGAAATTTGAACATCCGAAATATGGGAAATGGAGTTCGAGTTTGAGATATAGTTCAATTTTTATATTTGTAATGACATTGATAGTACCGGCCTTGCTGCGCCATTTATAATCTATGTTTATTTGGCGGAAGGAGGGAATAGTGCAGATAATTTCTATTATTTCTCTGTGTAATTATACTAGCACTTGTTCTCCTCTAATTTTCTGTATTAAGTCTTGAACATTAAAAGGAATTTTGTTGTATGAAGTTTTGGCAAAGGGGGGAGAGGTACTAGTGACTAATTTTGTTGTCATGGTGAGTATATTCTTAATTCTGTTCGTAATTGGTCCTAAAGCGACTAAGAAAAAAGAACAAAGAGATAAAATTGAAAAAGAACATAAAGAGAAAATGGAGGCTTTAGAGGAAGAAAAAATTGACTTAGATATTAACGGGACTAAAGTACGGTTACACAAGAAGCCTAAGCTAAAGAACAGTATCTATAGGATAAAGAGTAATCGGTAGCTAAAATTGAATTGCATTTAAGGGAGAATACAGTGATGGCAGCAAAAAATTAAATCAAGTTTTATATAACTACTAAGGGGGATTACTAATGTTTAATCGAACTAAAGAAGTACCCAAATATCAACAAATACATTCAGGAGTATATAAGTTTGAATTACCTTACGTTACAGGGCTATTTAAGTCCACGGAATCAAATGAAGATAAGGTACGGGAGGTACAACGATTTCCTGTAGAAGTGTATGTTCTTAATGATAAAGACATAGCAAGAGATATAGGCGCAAGATTTGTTATGTATAGTAATGGTAATCGATCAGTAGGAGATCGTTATGCTCAATTGGCAACAATTTTAAGGAGAGCTTATTTTACAGCACTATTTATTCCGGATGTTCCCCAAAAAATAAAATGGATTGAATACCGTGATTCTAAAAATACAGTACTGAATAAAGAAGAAATATTGGAAGTCGAATTAAAATGGGACGAGAAATCGGCATCTTATAGCTTTGTAGGAAATAGCTTCCTCAATAGTATTTTTGACTGAAATATCAAACGGAGAAATTTTTATGAAGCAAAATCAAAATAGTTTTTATGGAAAACCGATTACAAAATATCCCTCTGTAACAGTAGAATGCAAGGATATTGAAACTGGGTTTCATTTAAATGTCGGTGGTGTATATGTATTTTATTCGATTACTGGGGTTACTTTGTATGTGGGAATGTCTAACAACTTGAGAGGACGTATCCTTGAACATTTAAAAGGAAAAAGCAACGGTACAGAGCTTTTAAATCATTATTTTCATCGGGTAAAGGTATATCTTGTAGAAGATGAAAATGAAAGGGAATCTTATGAACATGAACTAATTAATGAATTATTTCCATTGTTCAATATTGCTGGGAATGACAGTATGCATAGAGACTTTCTGAGTCGTCTTCGTTCATTTGTAAAAGAGATTATTTCAGAACAAGAACAAAAAATTAAAGAACTTGAAAAACCAAGTGAAGAGAAAATAGATTTCTTTGGTTAATTTTGTTCAGGATTGTATAACCTATTCACAAATAATAAAGATGTTTAAAAAATAATGAAGATATTTAAAAGATAATATAGTTGTTTAAAAATTGAGATGGTATGATGGATAATCATACCATTTTTTCGTTTCATGTATAATGAGATAAGGGAATATTTCATTATTCAATTAATTAAAATAAGGGCAGTATAGTAGTTAAAGGGGGAGAATGATGGATAAGTTATTGCAAGAAATCATAAATTGGGTTAGTAGGACTAATGAACAGGTTGTTATTGGTGTTTCAGGACATGGCGCTGCTGGAAAAACAACGTTTGCTAGTATGCTTGTAGACCTACTAAATCAAAATGAAGTGAATTATATTAATACAGATCCATACATTGTTAGTTCGGACATACGAAAGCATGCGATTATTCACTATACATATCAAAACGAAAATCATCATTATAAAATGACGGCTTGTCATCCATCAGCGCATCATTTGTCTGCTTTAGAAAGAGATGTTCAGATGGTAAGAGCGGGTTTAGATTTTTATACGATAGATACGCATTATATGAAAAGCGAGTTGATTTCTTCTAAAAACAAAGTGACGATTGTAGAAGGAATGTGTGTCGCATTTGTTAATCCAGATTTATTTGATTTAAAAATTTACTTCTATACAGATGATGAAACGGAATTAATGAGAAGGTCTAGCCGCGATATTGCTGAAAGGGGAGCCGATATCAATTATTTAAGGCAGTCTCATGAAGAACGTCGGATTCAGTATAAAGTGTTTATGCATCCATACAGTCAACGGTTTGATATTATTATCAAAAATTCCGATGAAGCAATATGTCTAGAAAAAAATACATTTGAGTTTTATGGAGTTTAAATGCAAATGCCCTATTTGTTATGTTAATTATGAGGGTTCATTTTCATTATTTGGCTCTCAAATGAAGCAACATTATTATTCACTCAAAAAGCCATTCTCTATCAAACAACTAGTTTTTAAACGATTTTAATAGCCTTCTGCCAGTTACATAGACAGAGGGCTATTGTATTTTTGGCGGCAATATTAAATAACTTTTTTATTACTTTACATAACCCCGCTTATATTTAAGCGGGGTTATACTTTATGGAGTGTTTAATTATAGTCATTTTCTTTGTTTATCCGTACATATGCAATGTTATCAACTAATTGAAAGTCATTTTCTATTAATTGGGTAATGCTTCAATTGAAGATGATGTTGTCTCATACTTTGCTGAACATCCAGATATGCCTAGAATTAAGTATTTCCATCCCTTGAACTACTCACCACTTAACGTCCTTACGGAATGTCTGAAGTGGGAGATTCCTGCGAACACCGATGTATCCACCGGTTATCTTAGCAGGCTCTACCCGTAGTCCCTACGGTGAAAACATAAGTATCTTGTACGTTTACTCACCACACTACCTAATTTAGCTTGGTTTTCGCAACTTCGGTAAGCGTGGGGCGATAGAACGTTGAAGATTTCATGAAAGCTGAACGCAAAGTTATTCTTTCTACCTTTGCTCCAAATATTAGTCGCGTTCAGCAAGTCGTGAATGCAGCGCAAAAAACAAATCGAAAACTTGCGTTGCTTGGACGAAGTATGGTTAATGTTATAGCGGTTGCTATGGAACGTGGTTATTTAACAGTTCCAGATGGAATGTTAATTGACCCACATGAAATTAATGAAATGGCTCCTGAAAGGGTGGCTATCTTATGCACGGGGAGTCAAGGAGAACCATTGGCTGCTCTTGCTCGCCTGTCCACTGGAAACTTTCGCGGTGTCGACATTTTACCTGAAGATACGGTTATCTTTGCAGCAGGTCCAATACCCGGGAATGAACGAAATATCACAAGTATCGTAGACAACCTATTTACACTTGGAGCCAAAGTGATTTATGGATCAGGAAGTACATCCGGAATGCATGTTTCTGGCCATGGTTATCAAGAAGATTTAAAACTAATGCTTACATTAATGAAACCAAAATATTTTATTCCCATTCACGGTGAATTTAGAATGCTACACCATCACCGTTTGTTAGGTGAATCCGTTGGAGTAGAGCAAGGAAACACTTTTATCATCAATAATGGCGATGTCGTCGATATTGAACATACCATTGCCCGTCAGATCCGGAAAATACCGGTGGGGAATACCTACGTAGACGGGGGGGATGTCGATAATATTGGGGAAATTGTGTTACGAGACCGCAAACAACTTTCAGAGGATGGGATGCTCATGATTGTTTTAACTATGAGCAAATCGGAAGGAAAACTGATTTCTGAACCCGATACCATTTCTCGTGGATTTGTGGATAGAGATTTCTCGGAACTCCGAAGAGACGTTAATCGACTTACTATAAAAACCGTTAACGAGCTACAAGAAGCAAATAGAAACCAATGGAATGTAATGAAAAAACAAATAAAAAAATCAATACGACAATATGTATATACACATACTAAGAAAAAGCCAATGATCGTTCCTATACTTATTGAAATTTAATAGGGGGGGAGTTTTTTTAAAAATGAATTAATTAATTTTCAACAATTGGGCGCGATTGTGGAGCAACATAGGTAGGAAGTGACCAAACTTTTTTATAAAAGAATGAACCAGCCAAATGAAAATATTAAGAGCGTGTTTTAATCAATCTTTTTTTAAACATGCTCTTTTCTATGATTGTTTACCAAGGTTATTAGTATCAATTTAGTCAAACTTTATTTTAAAGCAACAATTGGTAAAGATTGTGCACTACTTATATGGTAAAATATCATAAAAATTCAATTCATCTTTATCAATTGCACGATAGAGATAACGCCATTCCCCCTTAACTTTGATATACGTCTCATCCAAATGCCAAGATAAGCGTGCAGATTTATTTTTTACTTTCCAAATTTGATAGATGAGATTTCCATAGGACATCGAAGATCGATTAGAGTGTTGGTAGCCTTTAACATAGCTAGTAGCTAGTTTATTTAAAAACGAAAAAGTATTTAAATAAGTTTCAATAATTTGGTATAATATTTCTGATATGATTTATATCTATTTATAAAACTTATTGGATTTGGGGAGAAAATCTATGAAACAGAAAAAGATTAGTTTACTAGTATTTACAATTATCATTTCCTTAATTTTTTCAGGTTGTAGTAATAAAACTAATAAAACTGAAGCTGGAAGTCAAAAACAGGTATTAAACTTAACGATACCGGAAGAAATTCCATCTCTAGATACGGCAATAGCGATGGATGGTACGTCATCACATATTATGCAAAATATATTTGAAGGATTATATGTACTGGATAATCAAGATAATCCTATTCCTGGTGTAGCGAAGTCATTTGAGAGAAGTAAGGATGAGAAAAAATATACATTTCATTTGAGAAAAGATGCTAAATGGTCAAATGGTGAAATGGTAACTGCACATGATTTTGCTTTTGCTTGGAAACGAACATTAAGTCCTGAAACAGCATCTCAATATGCATACATGTTATTTTATATAAAAAATGCCAAAGAAATAAACAAAGGTATAGTTGCTGCCGATCAGTTAGGAGTAAAAGCAATAGATAATTATACGCTAGAAGTGGAATTGGAACAGTCTGTTCCATATTTATTGCAATTATTAGCACTACCTATTTATTTACCTCAGCATGAATCGTTTGTGAAAGAAAAAGGAAGTAGTTATGGTTTAGAACCGGAGAATCTTATATATAATGGGCCATTTGTGTTAGAAAAGTGGAAGCATGGACAAGAATTTCAATTGAAGAAAAATAATAGATATTGGGATAAGAAACAAGTAAAGCTGGAGGCAATAGATTTTAATATTGTAAAAGATTCAATGACGGCAATAAATTTATATGAATCGGGTAGTATTGATCGTGCTCCAATTACTTCAAAATATTTTGAGCAATATAAGGGCAACAAGGAATTACATATGAAAGAAGAAGCTGGAATAGCTATGTTACGTTTTAATGAAAAGAACACTACACTAGCAAATAAAAAAATCAGACAATCTATTTCTTTAGCACTAAATAAAGAGGAGATAGTAAATCATTTTAGCAATACTGGAGCAACACCTGCAGAAGGTCTTATACCAGCAGGATATACGAATGAAGCAACTCAAAAAGATTTTCGAAAGGAAAATGGTTCTCTTGTTTTGTATGATTTACAAAAGGCTAAACAAACTTGGGGAGATGCAAAAAAAGAACTTGGTATAGAAAGTGTCACACTTGAGCTTCTAGCATTTGAGCAAGATAATGAAAGAATGATAGCAGAGTATATAAAAGGAGAACTTGAAAAACATTTACAGGGTTTAACAATACAGATTAAGCAACAGCCATTTAAACAAAAATTGCAGCTTGAACAAACAGGGCAGTATGAAATCTCTATGGTAGGTTGGGCACCTGATTATAAAGATCCAATTAGTTTTTTAGAATTATTTACGACAGATAATCCAAATAATAAAATGAAGTATTCAAATTCGAGTTATGATGATTTTATAAATAAAGCTAAAAATGAAGTTGTATTAGATCAACAGAAGCGATGGGATTATTTACTAGAAGCTGAGAGAGTGTTGTTAGAAGATGCTGCTGTTGCTCCCCTTTATCATACTGGTAAAGCATATGTGCAAAAGGGTTATGTAAAAGGAATTGAAAAGCATCAATTTGGTGGTGCTTATACTTACAAAAATGCATTTTTGATTCAAAAATAAAAAGCTTAAAATTGAAAGAGTTGAGTACTTGATACAAAAAGTATTCAACTCTTTTTTACTTTTCACAAAGGGTCCTATAATATTTTTAAATTATGATATATACAATTGTTTTTATTATTCAATAGAAACAAAATTAAGAATGAGTTTCAGTTATTTCAAATAGAAAAATAAGAAATCAGAAGAATCTAAATTGTGATTTAAAGCTACCTATTCCACTAGCTAAAAAATAATGTAGAAAATTAATAACTTGAGCAAAAGAACTGCTTTTCTCCGCAGGGGTATTTGGAAGTAATAACTTTCTCATTGCTGGATGGACGGGAGTATTTGCTGCAGTAATGCTGATGTACATGAGTTATTGGCTTCATAGTAAATCTAGTATTGCGGAGTGGCAGCGGTATATTCGTAGCCAAAGTACAAAAGCATTGGATACAGGAAGTCTCTGGTCATTAGCGATTCTGTCATTCCTTGCGGTATTTCGTGAAGGAACAGAAACTGTATTGTTTTTCATTGGTATGGCATCTTCCATTAAAATATCAAGTCTGCTAATCGGAATTACGCTTGGAGCTTGTATAACATTACCGCTAGGAGCGAAGCTATCTGATCGTATTTTATGTAAAACAGGGAATCTTCGTTTAGCTCGAACAGGGTTACCGATTATTGCTTTATTACTTACAGCGATTTGTTTTAGTTTCATTCCAGCGATGGACAATTATATAGCTGTATTAGCGCTTATGTCGCTTGGAAATGCGTTTGCTTTTTTACCAAGTTCTTTATTTTGCGCAATTATTGTCGATACGGCTCCTGCTCACTCAGGAACATATAGTGGAATTATGCATTTCATCGCTAATATCGCGACAATCTTAGCTCCAACTTTAACTGGATACTTAGTTGTAAGTTACGGCTATCCTTCTATGTTTATCGTAGCTGCCATTTTGGCCGCTATTGCAATGGGGGTAATTAAGAAGCTTAGGTTGATAGCGATGGGGCTAATTCAGTAACAAACAAGAACAATAAAACCGCGTTAGGATAGGAATGTGTAAATATAGATTTATAGAACTAAAAAGAAGATTCCTTTGTAAGAGCGGGGTTATCCTTTTTTTTGCTAGTGATAATGAGCCGTTATATTGACTGATCATGTATACAATATGCAACTCATTCAACATAAAAACACTATACAAAATTAACTGAAAAATGTTAAAATTGGTTGATTTGTACAAAGGGAATATTTATGAAGGTGTATTATAGCGAACGAGCTCGTGAATATGAAAAGGTTTATTTTAGAAACGATCCAATTCGTCAAGAAGAACAAACTCTCATTCAACAGAAACTTCAAAAACTATTTACGGACCATTCTATTTTAGAAGTAGCATGTGGGATAGGCTATTGGACACAGTTTATAGCTAAAACAGCAAAACATATAACAGCAAAACATATAACAGCAAAACATATAACAGCCATAGATTACTCCAACGAGGTATTAAACATCGCAAATCAAAAAGATATTCCTCCTTCTAAAGTAAGTTTTCTTCAAGGAGATGCCTACCAGCTTGATAAAATCCCTGGAAACTTTGAAGGATGTGTTGCAAACTTTTGGTTTTCACATATACCAAAGTTTAGAATTCAAGAATTTTTAAATAAATTACACGATAAGCTTGACTCTGGAACAACAGTTTTTATGGCTGATAATATTTATATGGATTCCATGGGTGGAAATCATACAAGAAGGTTTAGATAAGGGTAAAGAATATGAAGTTGATGGTGGGGTTGAAAGATTAGAGACTGCTTCTAAGTTAATAGATAAAGCAAACAAAGAATTGAAAAAATCTAAGTAACCTAACTATAGGGGAGTGTGTTATATCTATAGGTTATCCTATAATTAATGGATCCTAAAGCTTAATACATAATAAAAATACCGGTTCTAATAAGAACCGGTATTTTTATTGCAGTTTATAAGATATGATGGATTTTTTGATGGCGTAAGCTACTTCTCAACTAAAGTGGATAACTACTCTGCTGCAACAGCCGTACTTTATAAAATTCCTGTTCAAAATGGAGCAACTAAAGGTCTTTGTCCAAAATTACAAAGTAAATTTGATGTTTCCGATGCAGTACCGTGGAAGATGTATAAGGATTCACATCATTGTCTCCCCCATGAGGGAGAGAAACGAGTTGAACATGAATTTATTGAGGGAATGTATTCAATCTATAGATTCAAATGTTTAGGAGACTAAATGAATTTATGATATATTTTTAAAGTAGTGCACAAGTGCAAAATCACAAAAAAGATCACCTATGAAATTTTGTAGGTGGTCTTTTCATGTTCATTAAATAAACTTTGGATTCAATTAGTATAGATGTTTTTTACGAATTTTCAATAGATAAAACTAAATGAAAAAATAGGTAAAAAAGTGGGGGGGTATTTGTCTAAATATATAGAATTTTTAACAAAAATCCATAATTATGTTATATAATAGTGTTAACAAACCATATTTTAAGCATTACCCCCGATTGTGTAGAATAAATGATTTTTTGATGAGTTAAAGTGTTTGGCTAAAAGAACTTGTAGCGGGGCCTTGCTACAAGTTCTTTTATTTTTTCAGTAAAGGAAAATAAGAAAAAAGAAGGGGACACAAGTATGATCGGAAATTTAAAGAAAGCAGCACTGAATTCGTTAGATGGGAAATGGGGGGTAGGTATAGGGGTATCAGCTTTATTCTATTTTGTACCAACCTTAAGTGCATCAGCAATCGCCACTTTTATGTATTTAATATTTGTACTGTTTATCGGGATAATTGGCCCTGATGCATTATTTATTTATTCCATTGGTGGGCAACCACAAGTAGATCCAATAGCACTTGCTGTACTTATTTTAAGTTATATTTGTTTAGGTGGGGTTTGTTTCCTAATTTACAGTGTTATCCAAGGTATCTTTAATTATGGATATTCTGTTTTTACTTTACACTTAGGGAAACAAGAAGAAGCTAAGGTAGACGATGTATTTTTAGGATTTAAAAAGAAGAATTTGTTTAAATCAATGAAGTTAGGTTTGATGCAAGCTATTTTTCTTTTTTTATGGAGCCTATTATTTATTGTTCCAGGTATTATTAAATATTTTTCTTATTCCATGTCGTATTACATATTAGTAGAGAATCCTGATTATACAGCAAGTGAAGCATTGAGAGAAAGTAAAAGAATAATGAAAGGACAAAAGTTAAAGTTATTCGTTCTTTGGCTATCATTTATTGGTTGGTTTTTATTAGCTGCATTTATAGGAATGTTTACGTTTAATCTATCATTTATTTTCATTTCTCCTTATTACAATACAACTGTCTCACATTTTTACTTAAATTTAATTAAAAAACAGGATATTGGAGAAGCGAAGGTAAGTATATAAAGAAGAAAGTGTAGAATAGGTGAAATGTATACTATTCTTAATAGTGGGTATGCAATTAAGCATATCCGCTTTTAATATTATGTTAAAAATCGGGTATATTACGTTTGTTATGATTTGAGCAAGGATACCGCAAACATGTTGAAAGTTGGAGTGAATAGGGTAAGGATATCGCAAACATGTTGAAAGTTTGATAAAATAGGTATAGCACCACATCACTTTCAAGCTACGGTTATAAAGTCCTCCTAAACAAAAAAATTATCTCTTTACAATTATTTATGAGCATTTAGTTTAGCTTTATCAATCATATAATTACCTACCTTTTGCATTTAATATATCATTGTAAAGACAGAAATGGATTATGGCTATAATTCTATATAGGCTTTTTCAGCACCTGGGACTTTAAATTTATTTACATTATATTCGCTAATTATATATACCTTTATCTCTTCAAAATCTTAGCTAGATGGCTATGTATCGGTATCCCACGATAAAAAGGCAGGAACATATCACAAATATGTTCTTGCCTTTAATTTTAGAGAAATGTTTCCTAACAGTTGATTTTGTTAACGAAAGTCGACTTTAAATCCATATTTTGTATAGAATATAGTACATATTTTAGGGATTCGAGTATTATCTAACAATAAAACAAACGGCGGAAAATACAATCCAAATACAGCGGCGGCAAATCAAGAATATGTATATGAAGTAGTTAAAAAGTATATAGATTCGATACCAAATAAATAGTAGTAGTTCTGTCTCAATATAAAAATGTTATCATTACTGCGCAATGTGTTGTGAACTCAGAATTACCAAAGTTTCTTTAATTAAAATAGATTGGTGCCTTACATGGTATCCAATCTATTTTTGTACTTATTTTTCAGAGGAAGAAGGGTTTTACACCAAAAAATAAAGACAATTATAGAAAAAGGAAAAGTCGAACGATTTATCAAATATGCATAATTGCATGAAAAAATTGAAATTTATAAGTTAACATTAAACTACTTTTTAATTGTAAAGAATATTTTAATAATCTTTACTAGAGAAGGATATTCCTTGAGAAGTAGATAAACCAAAAGTGTGGAAATAATACAGACTCAATAGAGTTTTGTATTAAATAAAAAGAAAAGGATGGGTATGGCTTTCTAAAAGTTTTTGGGGGTTAGAAAGCATTTTTTAGTTAATGGCTTCAAATTATATTTTAAAGGGGAAATGGGTATATGAAGTTTCGAAATACAAAGCTTGCTATGGTTACACTATCTTCATTTTTTATTTTAGGTACTGCATCTCTATCCTTCACAGATATCATACACGGTGAAGTAGCTTCTGCATCACCACAAGAGATTACTGTAAAAAGCTATGATGATACATATTATAATAATGCAATAGGAAAAACGGGTTTAGAATTAAAGAAGGAACTTCATAATATTATTGATGATCATACAAAGTTATCATACAGTGCGGTTTGGGAAGCACTAAGAGATACTGATGAAGATCCAAATAATAAAAACAATGTGATACTCTTATATACTGGGCGTTCGCAAGGGAAACTTACGAATGGTTCAGGAGTTGATAATTGGAACCGAGAGCATGTTTGGGCAAAATCTCACGGTGATTTTGGAACGACTGCAGGAGCTGGAACAGATTTGCATCATTTAAGAGCGACGGATGTATCTGTAAATAGCTCACGTGGAAATCTGGATTTTGATAATGGTGGTGTGAATCATTCGGAAGCGACAGAATGTAAATATGATAGTGATTCTTGGGAACCTCGTGATAGTGTAAAAGGAGATATCGCTAGAATGCTATTTTACATGGCTGTTCGTTATGAAGGAGACAACGGCGAAATAGACTTAGAATTAAATGAAAAGGTGAATAACAATAAAGATCCATACATGGGCAAACTATCCGTTTTACTAAAATGGAATGAACAAGACCCTGTAGATGATTTAGAGCGAAAGCGTAATGAAGTGATTTTTACGAAATATCAACATAATCGTAATCCTTTTATTGATCATCCGGAATGGGTAAATAAAATTTGGAAGTAAAATACTTAAAGGTATTTTACTTTGAGAGAAGGGATTGATCACTATGATCAATCCCTGTTTATATCTATACTAGAATAAGTGATTTTTATAGGATTGGAGAATAGAATCGATATTTTATTAAGTAAAGTATAATATGAGTCTTTTAATACGGTCCCCACTCAATATTCACGCCAATAATAAGAAAAATAAGTCCGATGATAAACCAAATGAATGCAAGTGGAGCCATGAAGCGAATCCATTTGCCGTAAGAAATGCCGCTCGCTGCGAGTACGCCCATTAAAACACCGGAAGTTGGATTGAGGCAGTTTACTACACCTTCTCCAAGCATAACAGCTTGTACTGTAACTTGACGTGTAATGTGCATGAAATCAGCTAATGGAGCTAATATCGGAATGAAAATAACAGATTCTCCTGTCCCGGATGAAATGAGGAAATGTAATGCGGCACTACTTACATACATGCCGATAACGCCAAATACAGGGCTTTGTCCTTCGAGAGACTGTGCGAGTTGGTTAACGATTGTATCAAGTAATTTGCCTTGTTCTAAAATGACTGAAATACAACGAGCCATTCCGACGATCAAAGCACCGTATATGAGATTTTGGCAGCCTGCTAGAAAAGTAGAAGCGATATCGTTCGCTTTCATACCACCTATTATTCCAGCTGTAATTGCTATGAAAATAAAAGTAGCGGTCATTTCTGCGTCCGTCCAATGTAGACGAAAAGCGCCTATTAAAAATGCAATTAACGATAAAGCTGAAACGAGTAAAATTAATTTGTGGCGTATTGTCCAAGGAACTTCTGTTTTCTCTGTTTCTTTCTCACTTGAAAGAGCGTTACTTGGAAACCAGTTGTCACCGAGAATGCTTCCTTTATTCGATTTCTTCAAACGTTTTACGTACCAATTAATATATAAAATGGTAGCAATTAAAAAAGAGATATAAATTGCCGTGCGTAAACCAATCCCCGAAAACATCGGAAGTTCTGCAATTTTTTGTGAAATGCCTAAAGGTGAGGGAGATAAAATAGTAGCATTAAACCCAGCATAAGTGCCTAAATAAATAATTGCTACACCAACGATAGCGTCCCATTTTAATGTGCGTGCAACGATGATACCGATGGGGATAAAGCCGATAACTGAGTTAACGATAATACCAGTCGTTCCGAGAATAGAAAAGAGTGCAGCGACAATACAAATGAAAAGTAATTGCTGATTGCGAAATTTATTAATAACATGATAGATTAAACCGTCAAGAGTGCCTGTTTTTTCAAGAATGGCGATGGCTCCACCTGTAAATAAAATTAAAAAGATGATTGGAGCAGCAAGTGTCATTCCTTTTTCAATAGCGGTAAAAAAAGAAACAAATCCTACCGGCGATTGTGGAACAGAATGATAACTTCCTGGTATTGTCGTTGTAACAGTACCGTTTGTAACTCTTTTAAACTCCCCAGCAGGAACGAAATAGGTAGCAATGGCACAAAGTAAGGCAATAAAAAATAGTAGTACGTACGCGTCAGGCATTTTAAACTTTCGTTTACTCGGCTGTTTTTTTACCTCGGTATGTAATTGCATAAAAAACCTCCTTTTTCACCTAGTTAATTTTAAATATTCCGAATCTTATCTGTGAAATAGATTATAATAAAGGTGGCTTCTTAAGGCAATAGTTTTTCTATCCTTTTCTTACACATACAAATTCTTGCAACATTAGACAGGGAAACGAAAAAAATCAAAGAATATGTTATATAGAAAGAATAAGGAAAAGAGGGAAAAAGATGTGGAAAACTACGGATCTATGTGATGAGTTTGAAAAGGATTTACAAATATGTCGCCAGTCTTTTCGGTCTTTTGGGAAGAAAGAACAATTTCACGGGAAAATTGCAACGGTAAAAGTGAAGGATGATAACGTACTAGTGAAGGAAGGATTGCAAACATTACCAGAAGGAACGGTATTAGTCGTTGATGGCGAAGCGTCTACGAATTGTGCGTTACTTGGCGATAATTTGGCAGCTATTGCAGAGGAAAGAAAGCTGGCAGGAATTATTGTGAATGGATATGTTCGTGATTCTAGTGAACTAAAGAATATTAATATTGGTATTTTAGCGTTAGGAACGATGCCAAATAGAAGTATAAAAGAAGGAAAAGGAGAGCGTGGTATTTCATTGCAATTTGGACAAGTAGAATGGAAGCCGAATGAATATGTTTATGCGGATGAAGATGGCGTCATTATTAGTGAAAAGAGTTTGCATCGTTAAAGGATAGTAAACTACTATTCTTAGAAAATAAATCCGATAAAGCATGGACAAAATTCTTTGTCAATAGTAAAATAATACAGAAATTTATAATTAACAGAATGTATAGGTTTATCGTTTTACGATAACTGAAATGGAAGTAAGTAGTGCCTAGAAAAGTGAATGTTATCACAATGATACGTTCATAAACAAAATTATTTTTCCTATACAAATATAGCCGCGAATGATGTGGGTAGGAGGTGTTGCACAGTTTGTTCGACACTTACAAAAAAAGAGTGTCAATTGCACGCCCTTGAAGGGTCTTTTTTTGTGTGAATAGTAGTAAGGGAGGAAATTTTGGGATGGCAATGTTGAAAAAATGGCTGCTTACGTCGTTAATGGCAGTTACACTCGTATTTGTTTCTTTTGCGAATACAGTACATATTACGTTTGCTGAAGGAAATACAGCAAAACTTGCAATTATTGGTGAATCACAAAAGGGCATTATGTTATGCCCGAAAGAAGAGCAAATTACAGATGGGGAAACAGCTTTAAGTTTGCTGCAAAAAGTCATGGGGGACAAAGTAACAGCAGAGACGATGTCGTTTGGAACGTATGTTAAAAGCATTGACGGCTTAATGGCTGGGGACACAAGCGGCTGGTTGTATGATGTAAATGATAAATCTGCAGAAGTTGGAGCAGATAGTTATAAATTAAAGTCTGGAGATGTTGTTGTCTTTCGTTTTGTTGCAGACTGGAGCAATATGAGCCAGGAAACATTACAGCAAACATTAGATAAATTTGGTACTTGTAAAACTGTAGAAGAACCAAAGACAGATGACCCAAAACAAGAAAAACCAGAAGAACCAAAAACAGATGATCCAAAACAAGAAAAACCAGAAGAACCAAAAACGGATGATCCAAAACAAGAAAAACCAGAAGAACCAAAGACAGATGATCCAAAACAAGAAAAACCAGAAGAACCAAAAACAAATGATGAAAAGGTAGAACAACCAAAGCAAGAGAACATTCAAGTTCCAGTAGCACAAGTAAATGACGCGATCTTTAAGACATCTGAAAAGATGTTACAAGATGGAATTGAAAGTGATTGGGTAGCTTTAGGCCTTTCTCGTTCTGGAAAGAATGTTCCAATTGAGGCGAAATTAAATTATGTTAAGTCAGTAACTGAAAAAGTAGAAAAGCGCATTAACCGTTTTTCAGCGACAGATTTAGCTAGAACGATTATTATGATGAATGCAATGCAAGCAGACCCTACAAAGGTTGGCGAACATAATTTAGTTCAAAAATTGTACGAATCAGATAAAGTGAATTCTGTTACAGGTTATACATTTGCTTTACTTGCATTTGATACGAAGAAATATGAAGTGCCAGTGAATTCAAAATGGAATCGAGTTGCTTTAGTAGATGCGCTTTTAAACGCACAGCATACAGATGGTGGCTGGACTTACGATAGCGCAAGCAGTAAAGACAGTGCTAGTAGCGTTGATGTAACAGGTATGGTTTTATCAGCATTAGCTCCTTATCAAGAACGAGAAGATGTGAAACCAGCTGTGCAAAAGGCTGTTGCCTATTTATATAACGAACAGCTAGAAAACGGTGGTTTTTCTGCTGATGGACAAGAAAATTCTAATAGTGTTGCACAAGCAATTATTGGATTATCTCTTGTACAAGATGTAGATCAAAATCGTCTACATAAGGCAATGCAAAATCTATTGTCATATCAACTTCCAAATGGTGAATTTAAATGGTTACCAAGTGATCAAAACGGTAGCGGAATGGCTACAGAGCAAGCATTCTTAGCTTTACTTCAGTTTAAAGACATTGGAAAATCGATTTATGATTGGTCAACTGTATCTGTTCCTGAAATTGATACGAAACCAAATGTGGATGCAGAAAATATTGTAGTAGAAAAAGAAGTTACTGAACAACCACAAGAGCAAAAAGAACAAAAACAAGTACAACAAGAAACAAAAGATGATAATTTAAAAGTTGTTGTTGATAACGAACCGGTTAAAAGCAAAAAGTTAGGAAACGGTAGCACGTTACCAAAAACAGGAGCATCTTCTCATAGTGCAGCTACAGAAGTAGGTATGGGTGTATTATGTATTGCTTCTGCATATGTATTATGGAGACGTAAAGCAGCTTAACAAAAATTAGGAGCAATCATTTGCTCCTAATTTTATTATGAAAGGTGAGAGGCAATATGAGTAAGATGAAATGGTTTATTTCTTTAATGCTTTCACTTGGGCTACTTGCCGGATGTGAAGAGGCAGCTGTAAAGCCTGAGAAGAAAGTAGAACCAAAGCAAGAAGAGGTAGCAAAACAAGAAGAGAAAAAAGATGAAGCGAAACCGGAAGAAAAACCGGAAGAAAAACAAGCTGAACAAGAGCAAAATAATCAAGAAGAGCAGAAAGAGAAACAAGAGCAAAAAGTAGAAGAGAAGCCGAAAGAAGAAAAGGCACAGGCACAACCGGAAGTAAAGAAAGAAGAGAAACCTCAGGAACAGCCTGCTACTAAGCAACCAGAACAGCAAAAAGCACAAGAAGAGAAACAACCGAAAGCGCAAGAAATAAAAGAAGAAGCGAAGGTTGTGAATCAGCCGAAAGAAACACCGAAGCAGGAGCAAAAGGTTGATCCGAATAAAGAGGAGAAAACGATACCGACTCCGCCAGTACCAACTCCTGAACCACCAAAACCAGATCCAGTACCAGTACCTAAAACACAAGCAAAACAAGTCACTATCTCAGTAAAAGGTGATAAAGGCTACTTATTAGGTGCGAAAAAAATGGATGTACAAGAAGGCGATACAGTGTATAAAGTATTGCAACGTACAGGTTTAGATGTGGATGCAATGGGCTCTAAAGGTGATATTTATGTAAAAGGTATTAATGATTTATATGAAAAAGATATTACAGATACTAGTGGATGGAAATATCGTGTGAACGGTGCGTTTCCAAACCATAGTGCAGGTGTAGTAACAGTTAAACCAGGAGATACAATTGAGTGGGTGTATGTATTAAAATAAGAAAGGCATTCGGTAAAGGACTATGAAAATAAGTTTTTCTTCTTTACATCCTTTTGTGAATTTTTTCTATTATATCGGGGTGATGATACTATGTATGATGTGTCTTCATCCTCTTTTTTTAATTGGAGCAATACTATTAATCGTCATAATCAATATAATGCAAGGGAATAGCGAAAAGATAAGAAAGATGTTACCGAGCACAATCGTTTTCTTTTTTATGGTCATTTTATTTAATTCGTTATTAACACATAGAGGGCGAACTACGTTATTTTGGTTAGGTGATAGCCGTATTAAGCTTGAGGCGATTATGTTTGGAGTAGTAATGGGATTATTATTAGTTGCGATTATGTTTACGTTTGCTTCGTATAATGATATTATTTCGAGTCATAAATTTTTATATTTATTTTCTAGAATTTCACCGAAAGTAGCATTGTTAACGATGATTACGGTGAGGTTTGTTCCTTTGTTTATGAGGCGATTACAGAAAATAACACTCGTTCAAAAAACGAAAGGTGTACAAGTAGACGCAGGTTCCATTGTAGAACGGGTGAAAAATGGTATGCAATTGCTGCAAGTATTATTAATTTGTTCATTAGAAGATGCGCTGCAAACAGCAGATTCTATGCAAGCCCGTGGATTTGGTGTAACGAAGCGTACGACATATATTCGGTATAGAATGGAAAGACGAGATTGGTATACGCTCAGTTATTTAAGTATTCTACTTATCATTGCTATTATATGTAGTACGTATGGCGGGGGAAAGCTAATCATTTATCCGAAAGTCGAATCTATTCTATTTCAGCAATACGATGGAGTGATGTTCGGAGTATTTATGATGTTTATTAGTCTACCAATTATAATGGAAGGAAAGGAATGGATATGGTGGCGCATGCAGAAATAAACAATTTATCATTTGTATATGCTGATGAAAACGAAAAAGCGTTACAGCATATTTCTCTTTCTATTCAAAAAGGAGAGTTTATTGCACTTGCCGGCGGGTCAGGCTCTGGAAAGACGACTTTATTGAAACATTTTAAAAAGGAATTACTTCCAATCGGTACACGTTCAGGAGAAATTTTTTATGATGACGTTTTATTAGAGGAAGTACCTGATTTATTATCTGCACAAGAAATTGGTATGGTATTTCAAAATCCAGAAAATCAGCTCGTAATGGATACAGTAATTCAAGAATTAGCATTTTCTTTAGAAAATATCGGGTTACCATCACAGATTATTCAAAAACGAATAGCAGAGCTTATTAGCTTCTTAGGATTTCAAGATTTATTGCACCAATCTGTTCATACGTTATCTGGCGGGCAAAAGCAGCTCGTCAATTTAGCTGCGGTATTAGTTATGCAGCCAAAACTATTATTATTAGATGAACCGACGGCGCAGTTAGATCCCATTGCTGCGAAAGAGTTTTTAGGATTGTTAAAACGTATTAACGAAGAACTTGGAATTACAATCGTTTTAAGTGAACATCGTTTAGATGAGGTGATACCACTTGCAACACGCGTTATTTGTATGAATAACGGCCGAATCGTGTATGACGGTAGTCCTAAAGCGGTTATAGCGAATATGTGGGAAGTAGAAAAGTTCCGTCCATTTATTCCGCAAATTCCAAGATTGTTTTTAGAGTGGAATGCGAAAGATATTCCGTTTACAGTGCGAGAAGCACAAATGAAGATGAATGATTTTTCAGTGATGTCATATGTAAACGAGCCAGTAGCACAAAGTGAAAAGCAAGAAGTCATTTTACATGCAGAGCATATTTCTTTTCAATATGAAAAAAACAGTCCGCTTATTTTACGAGATTTAACAGTTTCGATTGAAAAAGGGAAATGGGTGGCTCTCGTTGGAAAAAATGGTACGGGTAAGTCTACACTGTTAACGATTTTAGCTGGATTACAAAAAGCGAGAAGAGGGAAAGTAAAGTGGAATGGGAAAGTGATACATAAAATTGATTCGAAAGAACGATTTAAAAGGATCGGGTATGTATCACAGCATCCGTATTATCATTTTACATTTGATACAGTGTGGGATGAGGTTTATGAACGAACGCGTGAATTATACGGAGAACAAGGAAAAGAAATAGCAGAAGATACGCTAAAACAGTTTTGGTTGTATTCGCTTAAAGAGCGCCATCCGCATGATTGTAGCGGGGGAGAGCAACAACTACTTGCGTTATGTACAACGTTATTATCAAAGCCGACTTTATTGTTACTTGATGAACCGACAAAGGGATTAGATCCGTGGAAAAAAGAAAGAGTAGGAGAGCTATTTAGAAAGCTGCAAAAAGAAGGTACAACAATTGTAATGGTAACGCATGATATTGAGTTTGCAGCGAAATACGTTGATCAATGCATGATGTTATTTGACGGAGCAATCATCATGAATGATACACCAAAAGAATTCTTTAGTGGCAACTTCTTTTATACAACCTCTATTAATCGATTTATTCGAAAAGAGTTACCATATGCATTAACGTGGGAGGATGTGTACGAAGCGTGTCCAAACGATATGTTGCATTCATAATATGTATTTTTGCAGTAATAATAGGCACACTACTCTTTACTACACTTATCATGGACGGTTATTACATGTTAAGTAGTTTGTTTTTATTAGTTGTTATTATGTTACCGTTTTATATCCGTTTTGAAAGAAAGGCTTTTGTTTCACGTGAAATTGTGCTCGTTGCTGTGTTAGCGGCAATTGCAGCAGTTAGCCGTGTACCATTTTCTATTTTACCAAGTGTACAACCGACTTCATTTGTCATTATCGTTTCTGCAATTGTGTTTGGGAGTGAAACTGGTTTTATGATCGGTGCAACAGCGGCTATCGTATCTAACATCTTTTTAGGACAAGGTCCGTGGACGCCGTGGCAAATGTTTTCTTGGGGCATGATTGGTTTTATAGCTGGATTATTACGTAATACATTTTTAATGAAAAAGCTATGGGGAAGACTTCTATACGGATTATTTGTTGGGTTTTTATTTGGCTGGATTATGAACTTATGGGGGCTTCTCGGTTTCATACGTGAGGCAACGTGGGAAGCAGTCGTTTCGTATTATATTGCAAGTTTTTATTTCGATTTGAGTCATGCAATTTCGAATGTTATTTTCTTACTACTATTTAGTACGTCTTGGATTACGATTCTTACGAGATTTAAAAAGAAATACGGCATATTAGATAAGCATAACATGGCATAGAAAAGCATACTCATATAAGGTAGGGTCGCGACTTACATATTCGTTTGCCTCTTTCATGCTTCTTACACATTGTAAGGAGCATTTTTTATTGTCAAAAAATAGTCCAATATATATACGTTACTATATAAAATTATTTGTATAATAGTAGGTGAGAACTGCTTTCAAAAGGGAGGTGTATAGTTAATGAAGTTAGTTATTCCGAAGCAACATGGTGCATGGGCCATGCTCGTTATACCATTTCTATTAAGTGTCATGCTTGGGAAACCTACTATGTATCATATTCCATTGTTTTTAGCTTGGTTCTTTATCTATTTAGCTACGTATCCATTTCTTACGTACATAAAGCAAAAACGAAAAAAAGAGTTTTTACATGCTGCAATTGTATATTTTATCATCGCTTTCGTATTTGGGATGATCTCTCTATTATATGAATGGCGCATTCTTTTATTCATAGCAGTAATGATTCCGTTATTTATAGTAAATATGTATTACGCTCGTCAAAAGAATGAAAGAGCGTTACTAAATGACATTAGTGCGATTATTGTTTTCTGTATTGGTGGTTTAGTTAGTTATTATTTTTCAATGAAACTTATAGATAAAACAGCATTATTTATTGCGCTTATTTCATTTTTATATTTTTTAGGAAGTACATTTTATGTAAAAACGATGATTCGCGAGAAAAATAACCCGAAGTATCGTCTTATATCATGGGGGTATCATATTGTATTAACAGTCATTGTCTTTGCTATCAATCCGTGGTGTTCTCTTATTTTTATACCGAGTGTCATTCGAGCAATTATGTTATATGGCAAAAAAATTTCTATTATAAAAGTAGGGGTTTTAGAAATTGCTAATTCTGTATATTTTTTAATTATAACGGTAATAATTATGAAGTATGCCATTTGAAAAAACTTCCCACCTTATGATGGGAAGTTTTTTCAATCTTGTTCTAAAATATGAACCGTGTAATCACAGCGTTGAATAGCTTGTTCGATCGCATAAAGTGATTGTTCAATACGAGCGCGATTAAAATCTTTTTCAACAGTCTGTAGCGCTTCTTCTAAACAATGTTTTGCTTCTTGTAATGATTGAAAAGAATTTTGGACATATCCGCGAGCATTTTCGTGCATTTCATAATCCTCCTTGCATATTCATATATGTATAGTATGAACAGTAAGGAACAAAATATAATTTGTTATATTTGTTTGACAATTAGAATGAAATTACGTATAGTAAGAATTAAGTGAATATTTTCTTATCCAGAGAGGTGGAGGGACTGGCCCGATGAAACCCAGCAACCGCGATGCAGGTGCTAATTCCAGCAGAACATATTTGTTCTGGGAGATAAGACGAAGATATATACGTAACTTCTTCTTATCGGAGAGGTTTTTTTGTTGCAAAAAAACCGATTACGAAAATTTATATTAAGAAGAAAGGGGTTGCGAAGTACTGTGACACTCGAAAAATACGTAAAACTGCGTAGTACAGTTTATGAATATATGATAGAGCAAGATAAGCCAATATCATTGTTAGATATTCAAGAACATATCGTTTCGCATCATGAAGGAAAATTCACGAAAAAGATGTTACATCAATTTTATTTATCAAGACTATTAGATGAACTGAAACTGGATGGGAAAATTACATTAGCTGATGAATATCTCTATACTGAAAAAGGGGTATTTTATAAGGCGGGAAAAGGGAGCTAAGCTCTCTTTTTTTTGAAGTATGTAGAGTAAAAGACTGCTTAAGCAGCCTGATACAAGGGAATGGTGTTGAGTGTGTAGTGTCAAAGATTGAATGTGCCTGAAAGAGGCACTTCATATCGGCTGCAAATGAAAAGAGACACCTCCGCCGAATAGGTGTCAGTCGTTTTGTCATATAGACTTGCTATTTGACAGTTATTAGAATAACATGCAGGGTTTTGGAAGTCAAAAGGGAATTAAAGGAAGAGGTGTTGTTATGTACGCTTACTTACTAAATGATATAACGAAATGGATTCCTAAGTACATTATGGATAAAGGTTATGAATATTATGAAGAAGGACATGTAGAAGATGTTGAAATACAAGAAAAGAAAATATTTGCTTTTGTTACTGGAAATGCAGGAAACTATGAAGTAATGATTGATCTTGAAAATTTTACAGAAAGTAGCTGCGAGTGTCCATATGAGAATTATTGTAAGCATATGGCGGCAGTTGTTTATGATATTCAAAGTGCTGGTGAGAGTACGGTGAAAGAGAAACTGAAAGATTTAGAAAAGGAAGTGTTACTTACATTATTAAATCGTTTATTACAAAGTTCGAAAAACGTGCAAATTGTAGAGAAGATGTTAAAGAAGGGGAAACTTTAACTTATAGAGGGAGTTGTTATGTAGTGAATGTACTAATTGTATACGCTCATCCTAGTCCTTCCAGTTTTAATGCGGGGATATTAAAGCATGTGCAAAAAGGATTACAAGAAACAAATCATTCGGTTACGGTACTTGATTTATATAAGGAACAATTTGATCCCGTCCTTGTATTTAATGAGGAGAAGAAAAGACGTGATTTAGTAAATGAAGAAGAGACAGCTCGGTACAGAACGTTAGTGGAAGAAGCGGATACTCTTCTCTTCATTTATCCAATATGGTGGTGGGGGATGCCAGCTATTTTAAAAGGGTTTATTGATCGCATTTTCGTAGCTGGTTTTGTTTATAAATATGAAGGTGCCCTGCCGAAAGGCTTATTGAAAGGTAAGAAGGCATGGGTAATTAATACGTTAGACTCACCGTTATGGTACGTCGCACTACTATATCGATCAGCCGATTGGATTATAATGAAGAGAGGTATTTTACGTTTTTGCGGCATTCGCGATATAAAACGATCTGTTTTTCAATCTGTGAAAACGAGTAAACGAGAGAAGCGGGAAAAATGGTTATTACATATAGAAGAAAAGGCTCGTACGTTATGAATGAAATGGAACGTATTATAAAATGTTGTGGGTATGATAACGAACTTTTACGAACGTATATTACGTGTTTACTTCAATTGAAAAAATGTAGCGCAATATTTCAGCGAATTCAAATAGAGTTAAGAAATGATTATTTAATAAGAGGAATTTGTGAAAGAGAAGTTGATGAAGTAGTACGGGGAAGTAAAGAATATGAAATACATTTTCTTCCTAAAGTATTACAGTGGAATTTCTTGAGGGAAAATCCACATCTGATTGAAAAAGTATGTGAAGATTTTTTTGCATGTGAGGCATTACATCTTACGGATATAGAGTGGAGAGGTATTATAAATTGCATGGGAAATAAATAATTTATTATGTAAAAAAGCTAGTATAAAACTAGCTTTTCGTTTAAATAAATAGGAAACATAGACTTATGATAAATCCTGCATATAGTAAGTTGACAACGCAAAATCCCATAATATCACGAGCGCCTAAACCGGCTATCGCTAATGCCGGTAATGCCCAGAAAGGTTGAATTAAATTTGTCCAAGCATCCCCCCACGCAATGGCCATTGCTGTTTTTGCAGCAGGTACACCAAGTTCAGCGCCAGCTGGAATCATAATTGGTGCTTGCACAGCCCATTGACCACCACCAGATGGAACGAAAATATTAACGATGCCAGCACTTAAAAAAGTAAAGAGTGGGAAAGTCGTTTCGTTTGAAATGCTAATAAAGTAATTCGAAATAGCCCCTCCAAGTGAAAGTCCTTCACTATTCGCTCCAATCATCATCCCCATAATTCCTGCGTAAAACGGAAATTGAAGTAAAATGCCAGAAGCACTTTTCGTAGAATCTGAAAAAGTACGAATATATTGAATTGGAGTGCGGTGAAAAATAAGACCAGCAATTAATAACATAAAAATCACGATATCGAGAGTAAGGCTAAAACCTTTCGTATAAAAGTAATTGAAAATATAAATGAGACCTAACAAGCCAACGCAAAGTGTAATAATGATGCTATTTTCCATTTTTTCAGCGAACGTATTGTTTCCTACTTCTTGAGCGGCAGCTTCTTCATGGAATACGCTAGGATCTACAGTTATCGTATGTTTTTCATCTGGATGCATCGCTTTATTAATGAGAGGCATCGTAACGAGAAAAATAATAACTGGTACAAGTGCGTATGGTGAGAATAACGTTTCTGTTATTGGAATCGCTTCTTTAATACTTCCAGCTGTCGTTTTAATTAACGTTTCGCCGCCTGTTGCTAACGTAAGAGGAATAGAAGCAGAAAGCCCCGCATGCCAAATGAGAAATCCAGAGTAAGAAGAGGCAATGGCTAGTCTATAGTCTAATCCTTCAAGCTGCCGTGCTACTTCTTTTGCATATAAAACAGATACAACAATACCAAATCCCCAGTTTATGTATGCACCTAGTAAACTTACGATTGAAATGGCAATAATACCTTGTCCATTCGTTTTCGGTAGTTTTGCCGCTTTCGTTAATCCTTTATTAATGAGAGGCGCGTTTGCTAAAGCAGATCCTGTCACGAGTACAAGTGCCATTTGCATAGAAAAGGCGAGTAGTCCCCAAATGCCATTACCCCAGTGATTAATCATTTCCACAGGTGTTTGGTGAGTCGCAAACATGCCGAAGAAAATAACAAAAACAGTTAATAAACATGATAAAATAAACGGCTCTGGCAAGAAACGTTGCACTAAGGCGACGCAACCATTTGTAAAAGAACGAAACAAAATAGATCAACCTCCGTATGTATATTTATTACAATTATTCGAGGTTGTTTAGCTCATAACCTTTTATAATTAGAAAATTCCGATATTTTTATAGGGATTGAAATATTTTAAATAAGGGTATTACCATCATCACCTTGACAGAAAAAGCTGCTCTTTCTCCAATATGAAATATTGCATATAAAAATGAATTGATGCAAATGCAAAAGCTTATTATAATGAAAGCATAAATATACAACACATCTTAATACAGCAAAGAGGAGGAAGTAATATGGAAATCGCAATGGCAGTTTTAAAATTTTTAGGTGGAGTAATTCCTTTAGTTCAAGAACTTTTAAAAGCGTTTATGTAAGGTTATTAGTTAGCTATCATATATCAATCATTATTATATCTTACTAAAAAAGAACGGGGTGATTTTTCTGAATAATAAGAAAAATACCAAAAGAAGAAAGTTCCTTGCATGTTTATTAGTTAGTCTATGCACGATTCATTATTCGTCTATTTCTTTTGCAGAAACACAAGCCGGTAATGCAACTGACATAACTAAAAATGCTAATGGCATTAATACTGGTATAGCAAACCTTAAATATAATAATCAAGAGGTTTTAGCTGTAACTGGCGATAAAGTAGAGAGTTTTGTTCCGAAAGAAAGTATCAATTCAAATGGTAAATTTGTAGTAGTGGAACGCGAGAAAAAATCACTTACAACATCACCAGTCGATATTTCAATTATTGATTCTGTAGCAAATCGCACGTATCCAGGAGCTGTACAACTTGCTAATAAAGCTTTTGCAGACAATCAACCGAGTTTATTAGTGGCTAAGAGAAAACCTTTGAATATTAGTATAGACTTACCTGGCATGAGAAAAGAAAATACAATCACTGTCCAAAATCCGACATATGGTAATGTGGCTGGAGCAGTAGACGATTTAGTATCTACTTGGAATGAAAAGTATTCTACAACACATACGTTACCTGCAAGAATACAGTATACAGAATCTATGGTTTATAGTAAATCACAAATCGCAAGTGCTCTTAATGTTAACGCGAAATATCTTGATAACAGTCTAAATATTGACTTTAATGCGGTTGCAAATGGAGAAAAGAAAGTGATGGTGGCCGCATATAAACAAATATTTTATACTGTAAGTGCTGAACTACCTAACAATCCATCTGATCTCTTTGATAATAGTGTTACTTTTGGTGAGTTAACTCGTAAAGGAGTAAGTAATTCGGCTCCACCTGTTATGGTTTCAAATGTAGCTTATGGTAGAACGGTTTATGTAAAATTAGAAACAACATCTAAGAGCAAAGATGTACAAGCTGCTTTTAAAGCTTTACTTAAGAATAACAGCGTTGAAACGAGTGGACAGTACAAAGATATTTTTGAAGAAAGTACCTTTACTGCTGTCGTATTAGGCGGAGATGCAAAAGAGCATAACAAGGTTGTTACAAAAGATTTCAATGAAATCCGAAATATCATTAAAGATAATGCTGAATTAAGTCTTAAAAATCCAGCATACCCAATTTCATATACAAGCACTTTCTTAAAAGATAATGCAACTGCTGCTGTTCATAACAATACAGATTATATTGAGACGACAACTACAGAATATTCAAGTGCAAAAATGACACTTGATCATTACGGTGCTTACGTTGCTCAATTTGATGTATCTTGGGATGAATTCACATTTGATCAAAATGGTAAAGAAGTATTAACACATAAAACATGGGAAGGTAGTGGCAAAGACAAAACGGCTCATTACTCTACAGTTATCCCTCTTCCACCAAATTCCAAAAATATAAGAATCGTAGCAAGAGAATGTACAGGTCTTGCATGGGAATGGTGGAGAACCATTATTAATGAACAAAATGTTCCATTAACAAATGAAATAAAGGTTTCAATTGGAGGAACAACATTATACCCAACTGCTAATATTAGTCATTAGGTTGGAGCAAAGTGCCCTGGTTATAGGGCGCTTTTTTACTTGTTTGAAAGAATATCGGTGTTTTTAGATGTATCATAATCAATTCGCAAATCTTGTAATCATATTTTTTTATGGCTGTATCAATGTTATTAATGATTGCATTCCCCATTATTAAATCCCCATAAATGTAGCCTATCTTAGGTTGATAGTGATGCATGGTGCCTCCATGTATATAAATGCATTTTGTCGAAATTATTAAAAAGGGGAATTTTTCTATTTGAAGAACTAATAATTGATTGTCAATATGTATTAGAAATCTCAATCTAAACTAAAGGAGAACAAAATGGGACAAAACAATAAGGGCTTTTCTGAAACAGGATTGCGCAAAATGCGCAATATATTGGCGCGGCATGTCGATTCTGGAAAGATTCCTGGGCTCGTCGCCTTAGTCAGCCGAAACGGTGAGACGCATGTCGAAGCGCTTGGAACAATGAGGCATGATGGTGGTGCACCAATGCGTCGGGACACGATTTTTCGATTGGCGTCCACTAGCAAGCCAATCGCAGTTTCACCAGTAATGGTTCTGCTCGATGAGTGCAAACTGCATTTAGACGACCCAGTAGACAAATGGCTACCGGAACTCGCCGACCGGCAAGTGTTGAAACAGCCCGATGGCCCGCTAGAAGAGACCGTCCCAGCACGGCGTCCTATCACTGTACGAGACTTGTTGACCTCCACATTCGGGCTCGGAGTGGATCTCACGTTGATGGGTTCTCCAATCATGAACGCGTTCTTCGAGAGTGGGATATTCGACACGCCAGGGCAGGATATGCCCGATCCAAATGAGTTTATGCGTCGCCTAGGTGGACTTCCGCTAAGCTATCAGCCCGGAGAGCGGTGGCAGTATCATATCAGTATAGAAGTAATCGGCGTTCTTGTTGCCAGGGTCACGGGTCAGACGTTCGAGTCGTTCTTGCGCGAACGTATATTCGATCCGCTAGGAATGAAGGACACTGGATTCTACGTACCTCAGCTCAAGATTGATCGGCTTCCACCAGCCTTCAACCCCAATCCGCAGACAGGTGAATTCATCGTGTGGGATGAGGGGGCGGATGGACGTTATAGCAAACCTCCAGCATTCCAAGCAGGCGGTGGTGGACTGCTTGGAACCGTCGACGATTATCACGCGTATTTGCAGATGCTTTTGAATAAAGGGATGCACGGTACTAAACGGATCCTGTCTAGGCCCGCAGTCCAGCTGATGACCACCAACCGTCTTACTCCGGAACAACAAGTATACCGAGACGATTTGGCCAAAAATAACGTCCATTTGTCGTTCGGACAAGGGATCCAAGGTGGCTGGGGCTTTGGGATGGCGGTGCGTACCTATCTTGGAGACTACGCGTCTATTGGTCAATTCGGCTGGGATGGTGGAACCGGTACTTCAGCTTACGCTGATCCAGATAAACAGTTTATTGGAATTCTGTTCACCCAGGTTGGGATGTCCACTCCGGCCCCATCGCATCTTATCCAAGACTTCTGGACTACGGCCTATCAAGCAATCGAAGACTAGGGTACGTTTAAAGGAAAACGCCAAGACGGATAGATAATCATAGGCTTGATGGCCACGATCAACACCATGGTTAAAAGTTAGGATAGGACCGTGTTGGAAGTACTGCGGTAACAGTTGGGCATTATTAATAATAGCACAACAAAAAATCCTCTTGGATGCAAGAGGATTTTTTTATTGGGAATAGTAAGGACGAGAGGAGGTGCATTACATATGGGAAAAGGTAGAAGTAATAATGCTGGTAAAAAGCAACCGAATTTCGATGATTCATCTAATTTCGCTAAACAAAGCCAACCGACAGAAAAGAAGAAGAAGTAAAAAAAGGATCTCTCTTGATAAAGAGAGATCCTTTTTTAATATATTGACGTTTCGGCACAACATATCGATTGCTCAACCAAATAGTCATTATAGTCATTCATGCAAGGCTTAAACTCCTTCGAATGGAAGTTAATTTAATATTATTTTCCTGTTTTTTATAATGCTTCTTCACGTTTACCTTATTTAAAAAGCCAATAAAAAAAAGACACGTTTCCTAAATAAACGAGCTCTTAATGGAGTATTATCTTTATTTTGAGCATTTAATAAAATTCTCCAATGTATATTTTACTCTAATGGTCTATGAAATTTAAGTGATTGAATGTAAAATTTATATAGATAGTTATATCGAAGTTAAAAATATCGGTTACGTTATTCTACAATCGGGTCAAATTATAGAGTAAAGGTTGTACTATGGCTAAAAATATTGATAAACACGAGGAGAGGATTACATTGACTATTTATGAGCAATTCATAGAGGCTCTTAAAGAAAAAATAGGCGATACTGTAACATCTGCAGAAATTAATAACAAAATTTAATACAAAACCGGGGAGTATTAATCCTGCTGATTATTGTTATAACCGTTATAACAAAGGGAGAGTGTTTAATAAAAATTTGTTTATATATATAAATAAAAAAACTTATAGATATGTAGGTGAAAATTATCCTTATACAGGATTAGTTTTTCACAAACCTAAAGGGACAGATTGTGAATCTGTTGTAGGTGAGTGGGATAATGGGAAACTTCTTGTCTATAAGGATAAGGATAAAATAGGAATCTTACAAATTAAAAAGTTATATGAGGCATACTTTGAAATGTTACGATTTGAAATGAATGTTCTTGGTTGTAAGGCGACTGAATTAAGACATCTTATAGGTCGTTTAGGTGAATTTTTTTGTGTTCTTTATACGAATGGTGAGCTATCCAAAGTGACGAATCAGCATGGATATGATGTCATCAAAGAAGGGAGAGGAATAAGTGTTAAAACAACTGCCCAAGAAAAAGGGTTTATCACGATCAATCAAAACACATTTGACCAATTTGATGACTTCTTTATAGTTCAGTATAAAGATGATGAGTTGAAAGTATTATTTTATGGGCCAAAGGAAGAACTTTCGGCGCTTAGACCATATGGGAATAATTATGAGGTCGATATAAATTCTTTAAAGAGAATAGAAAAGACACTATGATAAGATTGTCTTTTCTTATAGTTTTTTAGCAGAAGCAAGCAGCTCCAACGATGATTAATAAAATAAACAATACAACTAATAAAGTAAAACCTTCAGCAAAATCGCAACTACCCCCAAATCCCATAATAGTTCCTCCTTTAATAAGAGGGAACAACAGGGGTATGCTCATGTAATTACATTCTAAACAAAAACATATTTGGAGCCACTTGGCGTTCTTATCATTAATTTTAACTTTTTGTTCAGGAATACAAGCTCTAGCATTTTGGACAATCCGTTTAGATTTTGATATTTCTTGGTGGATCCCTAATTTATATTTATTAGTCTATCCATGCTTCTTTTTAAAAAGCGTTTGGAGAGAGTGTGGATCGTATGAGACTAGCATGAGAAAAGAAAGAAAAGAATTCATGTAATATAGGAAAGATAGGACCTTTAAGCACATTCGAATTCTAGATGCAACAACATTTCGGCTTCTAGATAAGTTTTTTCGCTAGCCATACAGTAGTAGTCAAAACAATTTTTGAAATGAAGATAGCCGATGATTCCTATGGTAAGGAAACATCGGCTTGTATTATGTATATTGAGTGAGTTCACGTTTCTGGAATAATTGTAATAGCGATGGTCCGAACCGGAGCCTCTATTTCGTTATTTTTACTTTGGCTATTGTAGTATTTAATCATTAATTCGTTAAGTTCGTTTTGAAATTTTCCAAAGCGTTCCTCATCTAGCTTTAATTCTACTACAGAAAAAGTAGACTTATCTTCTTGACTGTTTTGTTCCTCTAATTTCTTAAGGTAACTTTGATATTGTGTCATAAGTGATAACTGATAATAGGAAATGTAGTTTAACTTTTCATCATCAGATAATCTTTTCCATTCACTTCCTTCAATTTTTGCATCTTCTTCATTGATTGCGTAATATTTTTCAGAAACAGATTTTACCTTTTTTTCTTTAATTACATGGACGATACCAGAATCAACCATAGTTTGTAGCTGTCTATATAGTGTTGCTTGCGGTACATTTTTAATGATTTTTACCATTTCTAATGGTGTTAGCCCATCTTCTTTATTTCTCATTAACACTTGGCAAATTTTCATTCTTACCGGATGCATTAAAATTTCAACTTTATTACTCATTATATCACCTTATGTATTATTTTTTATTCTCATTATAAATAATGAGAATAATGATTGCAATCCATCCGTTTTTATTTTATCATTATCAATAATGATAATGAGATTTAAAAGGAGTGATGACAATGAAAATACATTATGGATTGAATGATCTTAAAGACATTGATATTATGGCTTTTCTACCCATTATATTGCCAGTTATTGCAGTGGGAGCACTTTTAGTTTTAATTGCATTCATTGATTTATATCGACATAGGAAAACAAGAAAAAATGTACTTGTATGGACGTTAATTATTCTTTTCGTTAATATATTGGGACCTATCTTGTACTTTGTTATAGGGAGAAAGGACAGTGAGAAATTATGAAATTAGAGATTAAAAATGTAACAAAATCATTTAAAGGAAAAATTGCTGTCAATAATTTCTCGATGGAACTGCAAGCGGGGGAATGCGTCGGATTAATTGGACCAAACGGAGCAGGGAAATCCACATTAATAAAAGTAATTTCGGATATTACTAATCCAACTGCTGGTGAAGTTTTATTGAATGGGATAAAAATATCAACAATGAAAAGTGAAATTGGTTATCTACCCCAATACCCTAATTTTTTCCATTGGATGACAGCGAGAGAAACGCTTACGTTTATGGGCCAACTTTCGGGGTTGAAAAAAGAAGAATTGTCAAAGTCGATTCCAAAAATGTTGGAGAAAGTTGGACTAAAGGAAGAAGAAAATGCAAAGGTTAGTACATTTTCTGGTGGAATGAAACAACGACTTGGTATTGCACAAGCATTACTGCATAAACCGGCGCTTATTGTCATGGATGAGCCAGTATCCGCATTAGATCCAATAGGTAGAAGGGAAGTATTAAATCTCATTGAAGAAATAAAAAAAGATACGACTATTTTATTATCAACCCATATATTGAGTGATGCAGAAGAAATCTGTGAACGATTTGTCATGATTAAAGATGGAGCAAAGATAGAAGATACAACAATTACTGAGCTTTTACACCGTAATAGCGAAAATAAATTAATCATTGAAATCACAGCTAAAGATCGAGAGTGGATTGACGTTGTAAAAAATTTGCCTTATGTGAAGGATGTAGAAGTGATTGGACTTAAAGTCAAAGTGAAGGTTGAAAGTATCAAAATAAATAAAAATATGTTACTGCAAAATGCACTCGAACATAAAGTGGACATCGTTAAGTTTGAAATATACAACGATACTTTAGAAGAAATTTTCTTGAAATTGGTGGTGCAAAAATGAATAACTCAATGATATTGATAAAAAAAGAATGTGTTCAAATGTTACGTGATTTTAAGATCATTTGGCTACCAATTGTTTTTATATTTTTAGGGGCAACACAGCCAATAGTAACGCATTACTTACCATCCATTTTAGGAGCATTAGGTGGAGGGCAGGGAATTACCATCGATCCAAGTATGACATCACAAAAAGGAGGCGAAGTATTAGCGAGTACTTTGGGGTCTCAGTTTGATCAGCTCGGACTTATGATTCTAGTGATTTCTATGATGGGTGCTATTCAAACAGATAAAGCTAACGGTATGTTGGCCTTTATTTTAACGAGACCTGTTACGGTTACTTCATATATAGTGGGGAAAATAGTATCAAATTATGTAATAGTAGCGCTTAGTGTAATGATTGGATACTTTACCTCTTATCTATATACAAACTATCTTTTTACTGTTGTTCCGTTTTCGCACATGATTACTGGATTACTATTTTATTTAATTTGGGTTCTTTTTATCGTATCTTTCACAACAATGATAAGTGCTATTTTTCACAGTCAAGGTATTATTGCACTAATTTCAATTGTTGTTCTTTTAGCTTGTAGAATAATCGTCGGTTTGAGTCCAATAATAGATCAAGTTAATCCAGCCAGTATGAGTAAACACGCAATGGAAACGTTAGTCACAGGGGGAGTGAATGCAACTGCAATGGTCAATGTACTACTAACGATTATTTGGATCTTATTGACACTCTTCGTGACAAATTATTGGATTGCTAATAAAAAATTCACGTATGAATAAGAAAAGAATAATCGTGATGAGGGGATTTATTAAAATAAATACCCCAATAAGAAAAAGCTTCCACTACTGTGGAAGCTTCTCTAAATGATGTGCAATATCAATATACATATTTGAGTAGACTGAATGTATTTCATTACTTGGCGTAGCGTTAGAAGAGAAGTGGACAATGACCATATTTGCTTTCGGATCGATGTAAAGTGTTTGTCCGTAACTGCCTAACACTTCGAAAGCACCTTGTTCATTGTGCGGAATCCACCATTGATTATGATAAGAAATGGAAGCTCCAGGGCCAACTGCAAGTTCACCTTCTTGGACATTTTTTATATCTTCAGTAATAGAAGAAGGGAGAATTTGTTTTCCATTATATTCCCCGTTGTTTAATAGTAATTGCCCGAATCTAGCCATATCTCTAGCGGTTGCATTTAAACCAGCGCTTGCTTGTTCTACTTTCGTTTCATCTGTAACGTAATACGCGTTTTCTTCCATACCAATTTGAGACCAAATTCGTTCACTAACATTTTCCGCTAATGATTTACCTGTGATCTTTCGAATCACCCAAGCGAGTGTTTCAGCTGATCCGTTATCGTAAGAAAAATCGGAACCAGGCGGTGCAGTTTCTTCTGCTTCTCGTAACATATCATAAATTTTCATCGGACCGTCGTAGTTTTTACTTCTAGGTAAAATATTGCTCGCTAAATATAGTTGTGCATCTTGATTTTCTAACGCTGGATGTTCATATCCGTGAGTAGGGTATTCTACAGAAACTTGCATATCCAATAATTGCTGAAGTGTGGCATTACCGAACGGTGTATTTTTTAATTCTTTTATATATGCGTCAGCTGTTTTTTCTAAGTCAATACGGTTTTCTTCAGCGAGAGATTGTATAATTGCTCCGGTAAAGACCTTTGCTAATGACGCCATGCCATGAGGTTCACTCTCGTTATATCCATTGAAATATCGTTCATAAACAAGTTGTCCATTGTGTACAACGACAAAAGCATCCGTTTTGTTATCGTCTAAAAGTTTTTTTAGAGGAGTTGTATTTCCAAATCTACGCTCCACAGCAAAATCGTCTAAGTTTTGCAATGCGGTAGAGAAGTGGGATACTTGATCCGGGTTATTTTTCACCTCGTTAATTAAAGTGAATTCTTTCATATGTGTGTAAGACCAACGTAAGTAAGGATCATCTAACCAATTTTTTTTCGTCACGTTATTTTTCGATGGGATTGTTTTATTATGTTTGAAGTATGTAAAACCGAGCCCTGTAATTACAAATATGAATGTGATTATGAGTAAGAGTAGGGGAGATTTTTTAAGTTTCATATCGGTCCCTCCTTTTTTATTTCTATTATAAGTATACGCTTCTATTAAAAGAAATACAAAATAAGGAAAGTAAACGGGGAAGTTTACTTTCCTTATTCATGTTAAGCGGAAACTTTTCCATCTGTATGTTGTTTCTTGAATTTTTGTTTTCGTCCGTGTAATCCATAATATAGAAGTAAAGTGAAGGCAACGATAATAGCTGCGATAAAATACATATTATGGTAACTGGATTTCGCTGCGACGATACCTAAAATGAAAGAACCAAAGCCAATACCACTATCAAAGAATGAGAAGTAAGTAGCTGTCGCAGAACCACGTCGGTGGTTTGGAGCGGCAGAAATCGCAATCGTTTGGAAGCTAGGAATTAATGTCCCGTAGCCTAAACCGATTAGCATACCTGCGCCAAGGAACCAAAATGAAGTTTGTGCTTGGCTTAAAATAAACATCCCAATTGTGAAAATAATGATAGCAGGATAAACAAGTACATTTTCACCGAAGCGATCAAAAATCTTTCCTGTAAATGGACGAGAAATTACAACAACAAGTGCGTATACAATAAAGAAGTAACTAGCAACTTCTCCTAAACCGATCTCTTTTGCATAAATAGGAATAAAGGATAAAATGCCACTATAAGAAAAGGCTAAAACAAATCCTGTCAGAGCGATCGGAATAGAGGATGGTTCAATTAAGTCCTTCCATTTCATTTTTTCTCGTTTTTGTTTGTTCACTGGTGCTTCATGCGGAATATTTACAAGTAGTCCTAATAAAAATGCAAGCAATGAAAATACGGAACAAACGATAAATAGTACAGTAAATGAAAAATGAGAAATAATTGTTAAACCTAAAAAAGGACCAATTACCATCGGCAGACTCATGAATACGCCGAAATAGGCAAGTGCTTCGCCTCGTCTATGAGCTGGCGCCACATCTGTGACAATCGTACCAGTTGCTGTCGTTGCCATACCGAACCCAATACCATGTAAGAAGCGAAGGGCAAGTAATAAAAATAAACTTTGTGCACCGAAATACATAACAGTAGCAGCTAAAAATAATGAAAGTGAAATAAATAATATTTTCTTTCTTCCTAAATCATCGAGCCATTTACCTGTAAATGGTCTACATAAAACAGATGAAATAAGAAAAACAGTTGCAACTAAACCAATTTCCTCAGGTTTTCCTTTTAGGCCGTCTATTACATAGACAGGCAAAGTAGTCATAAGCATGTAAAATGTTAAGAAGAGAAATAGACTACTAAAACAAGTTCCGAGGAAATCCTTCGTCCAAAGTTTCTCACTTTGCATCGTCATCCCTCCAATTTAATCTAAATTTTTAATGATTTTTTGTAACACTTCAAATGCTTGATGTAAATCATCCTCGTTAATATCTTCTAGTGTTTTTTCTTCGAAAGTATCAACTTCTTCTTGCCATACCGGAATCATTTTTATCGCTGTTTCTGATAAAGAAATGAGCTTCTCACGACGATCTTTTCCTTCTGTACGAATAATCCATCCCATCGTTTCCATACGTGTTAACGTACGAGTCATCGTTGGTGATTCAACATTTAAATACTGGCATAACTCTGTTTGTGTACAAGAACCAGTTTGATTAATGCGGAAAATAACAGCCCATTGCGCACTAAATAACCCAGTGGGAGATACGCGTTCATTAAATTTCTTCGTAAACTTGCGAGAAGTCTGGCTGACAATGTGAAAAAAATGTTGTTTTTCGTCCATGTATTTTGATCCTTTCAAATTAGTTACCTAGCTAACTATATACTTTTTCATAATAATTGTCTAGTAATAGACATGTTGATTTATGTAAAAATTTCGTATAGGTTTTATGTTGCGAACGTATATTCTGCATGCTATTCTTTAAGTAAGTAAAGAATTTTCTTTCTATTAAAAAGAATGGGGGAACTTGTGATGATTAAGCCTGCAACAATGGAGTTTGTTTCACTATCGAACGGAGAAACGATTGCGTATCAGGAAGTTGGAAGGCAAAATGCAGAAATTCTTGTACTCATTCACGGAAACATGACATCGTCACAACATTGGGATTTAGTAATTGAAAAGCTGCAAGACCGATACCATATTTACGCTCTTGATTTAAGAGGATTTGGACAATCAACATATAATAAATCGATAGATTCATTACAAGACTTCGCAAGAGATGTAAAACTATTTATTGATCAATTAAAACTAGAGAAATTTTCATTAATGGGCTGGTCAATGGGCGGGGGTGTTGCGATGGAATTTACAGCAAATCACCCAACGTTTGTCGAAAAGTTAATTTTAGTAGAATCAGTGGGCATGAAGGGATATCCAATTTTTAAAAAAGATATAAACGGGCAACCGATCGTATCAAGTTTAGTAAAGACAAAAGAAGAAATCGCGCAAGATCCCGTACAAATTGCACCGGTGCTAGACGCGATAAAAAATATGAATAAATTATATTACCGAACAGTATGGAATTTATTAATATATACACATAATCAACCGGAACCGGATCATTACGAAAAGTATTTAGATGATATGTTAACGCAACGTAATTTCGTGGATGTAAATTATGCGCTCATTACATTTAATATTTCGGATGAACATAACGGGGTTGTAGAGGGAAATAAGCAAATTCATCATATTAAAGCTCCAACACTCGTCATACAAGGTGACAGAGATTATGTCGTACCGCAAGTAGTCGGTGAGGAATTAGCAAAACATTTGCCGAATGCAGAGTTGAAAGTGTTAGAGGATTGCGGTCATTCGCCGTTTATTGATTGTTTAGATGTATTTATAAAACATGTAGAGGATTGGTTAGAAGAGAAATAATCCCCGAAATGATAAGTATTGCATATACTATAACATTGTAGGTAAAAGGGGAGATTATCCATGCATCATCCGTTCTTAATTGCGCATTCGCCATATAATCATCACTTATATACAAAAATAATGATAGCTCCGATGTATATGCAAGTTTCACCAGCTGTAGTTCCTTTACAAATGCAATACCCGCAGCCACCAATTGCTCATGCACAGCAATACGTGTATGAAACTGCTTTTTATAAACATCCGTATTTCAAGCAATTCCATAACAATGTGAAAGCGCAAGTATGGGACGGGTAAGAAGCTAAAAGATTCATTCTTTTAGCTTCTTTTTTATTCATAATATTCGTACACGCATTTGAAGAAACAGTTTATAATGAGAAGTGGACAGCGTGAGAAGGAGAGGGAAAGGGATGTCGATGCGTTTTACTTTTTGGATTATGGTTGGAATTGTAGCAATCTCGGGTTTGTCACAAGGGATGCTTTTACCGGCCATTGCAATGATTTTTGAACAAGAAGGGGTAAGTTCAAGTATTAACGGTATTCATGCGACGGCATTATACATTGGGATATTAGTTATTTCACCGTTTCTTGAAAAACCGATGCAAAAGTTTGGAATGAAGCCAATTATCGTTATTGGTGGGTTTCTCGTTATTATTTCATTATTCTTTTTTACACAAACTTTTTCATTTTGGGTATGGTTTATTCTTAGATTTCTAGTTGGAGTCGGAGATCATATGCTTCATGTCGGAACACAAACATGGATTACGACAACATCAGACCCGAGTAAAATAGGGAGACAAGTATCGATATACGGTGTATTCTTCGGAATTGGTTTTGCCGTTGGTCCGTATTTAGCAAGCACTGTGCAGTACGGTCTTGCAACGCCATTTATTATATCTACTATACTTTGCTTAATAGGTTGGCTATTATTACTTCCAACGAAAAATGCATTCCCGGCGCAAGATGAAAGAGAAGTGAAGAGTGAATCATCATTTTCTCGTTATAAACAAGTTGTTGGATTAGGGTGGATTGCATTACTAGGACCACTTGCATATGGCGTACTAGAAGCAATGTTAAATAGTAACTTACCAGTATACGCGCTTCGTAAAGGATGGTCTGTATCAGATGTATCCTTCTTATTACCAGCGTTCGCAGTTGGGGGTATTATTACACAAATTCCACTCGGTATATTAAGTGATAAATACGGAAGAGATCGTATTTTAACGTGGACGTTCAGCGTAAGTACGGGCATTTTCCTACTTGCAGCAGTATTTGATCACTATTACTGGATCGTCTTTGCCTGTATGCTGTTAGCGGGTATGGTCATTGGATCATGCTTCTCACTAGGTCTTGGATTTATGACAGATTTATTACCGAGACATTTACTACCAGCAGGTAATATATTATCTGGAATCGCCTTTAGTTTAGGAAGTATTATGGGACCTGTATTAGGAGGCGTATTTATAGAAAAAATACAGTATACAAGCTTTTTTATTGCGGTTATGATTATAATGGGAATTCTCGCAATGGTATATATGGTCTACATGAAGAATCAATTCGCATCAAGAAAAATAGAAAGTAGGTTAGGGCATGACAAAACAACCTAATAAAAAGAAATTTGAAGTACTCGAAAACGAAACAATTACAGACTGCTTAGCACGTATGGAACAAGAAGGCTATGCACCGTCTCGTCGTATGGAAGAACCAATCTTTCATGAAGTGAAGAAAAACGGCAAAACAGAAGTTGAACCGTGCGGTAGAAAGATTGTCTTTGAGGGGAAATTGAAGTAATACGTTATATAAAAAGAATTTGCTTTTGGGTACAAACAAGATAAAACATAAAGTCACATAAGAAAACGCTATTGATTCCAATATCAATAGCGTTTTTATTTTTAACAAATATATAGATCAAAATGAATTTCTGCTTGAATGGAACTAACAAAATCAATAATGTTTTTTTGTAAATACATCGCGGGTGATTCGTTATTCTCCACTTGCATTACTACCATAAAAAGAAACTCTAAACTATACTTCTTCTTGAGATGTTTTAATTGCTCTGTTTTTCCTTCAAGGGATTTTAGAATAACTTGCAACTGATTATTTATATCGTATGATTCTTGATAGCCGGTGCTGAAAGTCCAATTAGTTTCTTTTCTATATAGGGTTTTGGTGGATACAAGATTCGGATTATCACGTTTTGCAACAACATCACCTTTTTTATAAGTTCTTGTAGGCTCGATACTTAGGGCGTCGGTAATTGCTTCAACAGGGAATATATTACCCGTTGCACTAAAATAAGCCATAACTTTTGTTTTATCCAGAATGGCTCCTCCTCTATTATTAAGATATTAATCTTATTACATTATAAAAATTTATGAATGTAAATAGAATTTTTATCCTGCTATTTGTGGGCAGTAAAACTTCTAATGGGAGGAAATTAGGTGAGAGCCAATTATCCATAAAAGCATGATTAGTGTGGGGAATAAAACCGCACTAGTTTCATTGTATTGAATTCCGGCGTTGAGGCATTAGTTAAAGATGGATACCTATACATTTGTAGGACAGAACAATTATACAAAAGTAGGATGCTTAAAAATATAAATATTTGTATGATAAAAACAAAATATATTTTAAAAATCAGAATGTAGAGGAGAGGGAAATATATAATGATACAAAGCATATATGAAACTCATTTACATGTAAGAAATTTAGAAAAGGCGATAGATTTTTATCAAAATAAGTTAAGCTTAACAGTAGCAAAAAAATTATCGGAAAGACGAGTTGCGTTCTTTTGGGTAGGAGAAAGTAAAGAGCAAATGCTCGGATTATGGGAAGTACATACGAATGAAGAGTTTGAGACGAAACACTTCGCTTTTCGTGTAGATTTAGAGTTTTTAAAGATTTCTAAATTATGGCTAGAGAAGCGTGGAATAGAGGTAGTAGGGAGTCAAGGGAAAGGAAATCGAGAACCAATTGTCCAAAGGTGGATGCCAGCTGCAAGTGTATATTTTCTAGATTGTGATGGAAATAAATTAGAGTTTATTTCTATGTTACATGATGATCCAGATGAATTAGAATATGCAACGTATTTAAGTGAATGGGATGCGGAGCATCAAGAAAAATAAAGTTTAAACAGTAGGAGTTATATAGTTTTGGATTATATTAAATAGATAGAGACAAATAAAATCCCTCAAGAAAAAGCACGTTCTTGAAGGATTTTTTATGCTTTATATATTTTATATTGCTTGTAACTTATTAATTGAATTTATTTTTAGATATTTCAGCGCGTTGAATATAACCATCAGAGAAGCTGAAATAAAGAGAATAGCTTCCTCGATTATATATAAAGCCTTCACTAGTCATATCCTCTCCGATTCCATCTGGCTCACCAAACCACTCTTTTAATTCATTAATAGTGATATCCATTTTCACTGAAATATATCTAGCGTCCGAAGGGTACATGTCAATATTATAATCGCCGTATACCGCTATATTAGGTGCATCACATTCTGTACATGATGCTTGCTTCCAAACATCAGGCGCTCCAAATTCTTTTTTCACTTCAGATATATCTTTACCTAGTGCATCTAATTTAAATGGACCAAACGTCCCATTCTGTAAAGCTGTTGTTAACATTTGTTTCATTTCTTCTTTTGTATTGATGTTGAAATTATAAGATCGGTTCTTTGCTATTGCATTATAGAAAAATTGTGCATATTGCTCACGCTTCACAATCATGTTGCCATTAAAATTACCTGATTCGTCACCTTGTGCTATACGGTTACTACGCACTGCATTTACAGATTCATAGGCCCAATGACCTTTTGGTACATCTTTAAAGCTCCCTTGTCCTTTTGATTCTAAATGAAATGCTTTTTGTAACACTACTGCCATTTCATATCGAGTTAATACATCATCTGGACGAAATGTACCTGATCCATCACCTGTCATAATTCCAGCTTGCGCAATGGCTTTAATATCCTTTTCAAACATATGATTTGTAATGTCACTAAACATATTCGCCTGTTTATCATCTGCTATTAAACCTAAATGTCGATTGACTAAAGAAGCTACCTGTCCTCTAGTAACATTGTCCCCAAAACCAAATTTCCCATTTCCGTATCCTTTATAAATTCCTGCTGACGCTAAGTAATCGATAGCATCTTTTGACCAGTGGTCCTTTGGTACATCTGTAAATACAACGTTCGCATTGCTAGCTACCTTATAGCTATTTTCATTACCGTTTGTTTTCGTAGTTGTTTCTGCATTTACTGTGCCTACCATCGTTGTAGTTGCTAGTGCTGCGGTTATTACGAATCCCAAAAACTTTTTAACTTTACTTGTTTTAATGCCCATTTGGGAACCCCCTGTTATATTAAATGTTTACATCGTAATTATAACATATAAATGATAAATGTTTCCCATAAATTTCTATGGAATAAATATCTATTTTGCTAATCTGCATGAAACTTAATCATAGTATCTATAAATATTCATCTCTATTTAAAAATGGTATATAGAGTGAAATGTAAAGTAACTTAAAAATATACAATAAAAGTTGATTTTGAAGTTATTTTTGCTTAATTTACTTCTATAAATCGATTCAACGAACTCATTTAAATTCCTTTTCGCTATTTGTGGACAATAAAACACTCCTTTTTTCAATCTACGATAGAAGATAGAACATATATTTGGTATAATCAAAACATACTATATGAAACGATGTACATGAGTTTGAGATTTATGTAATAAGGTAAGTAATACATAACAATAACTACTCTTTATAGGGTTCAGTTCATGTTATACAAATCGATCGTTAGAAAGGAAAAGAAGTAATGAATCAAATTTCATTTGAAGATTTATTTGAAGAAGAAAACGAGAAAGAAAAGGTGGAGGTAGCTGAAATACCAGTACCTTTATCACCATTGCAAAAAGATATATTGGAATTAATGGATTCTGAAGAAATAAGTGCTCTTGAGCTATGCGAACAATTAATACGATCTGGAAAAATATCAGATGAAAGATTCACAACGAATAAGCCTAAAGCATATGGAGAAGTATGCTTACTATTAGAAGGTTTTGTTAAAGAAGGAAAGCTTATGTTCGTCAAAAGTGATGAGAAAAGAGACAGGGTTTATAAATTGAATGTAGAAATGTTTAACGAATAAAGGTGTACAGGGGGGAATGAATAATTTCCAGAGGGAGTTCATTCATTTTTCTGATCAAAAAGGTGTCAATCTTGCTTAGATTGACACCTTTTTGATTATTTAACATCTAACATACTTACGTTTGAAACCAAGTCTTCCTCTATCAAGTTCTTTCTGAATACTTTCGGAAGCATTTAACAAACTGCTTTTTTTATTATCACGTTTTACTTCGACTATACCAACTTCTTTTGCAGCCTCAGCCGCCTTTTCGTGTAGTGGCACATATGAAATTGCTACAGTGTTTAGAAAATTATTCATAGCGGATTTTGTTCGTTCTGGTGAATCATGGATCGTATTTTTTACCATTTCAAGCATAGTGGAAATTTTGCTTTCAGAAAACTCATTGTCTTTGCGATTTCCTAAAAGCCAGCAGTAGCAACTCCAGCCCGCTGACATTCGTAGTTCGTCTCCACTTGCAATCCATTTATCAGCAACATCTTGTGCAATATTTGATTCTGATAAAGTTACTGCCACCACATAATCGGACAACATATAAAAATATGCTCCGTCTATCCAGCGATCAAAATCAGACTCACTCATAGCTTTCGGATCTGCAATAATGCCTGCAAAATACATAGCATCGTAGTTGCCTGTCGCATACAGTTCTTCAGCTAACTCTTGGTTTAATTTTATTTTTTTAGCGATTGGTTTCATAGCGCCTGTAGCTACGCCGAAAACTGGCTCGTGCGCACCGTTAGATATGTATATTTTTTTCGTTCTTTCCTTACCGAGGGATTCAAGCTCTTGCATAACTGTTTTTAAATCCATAGCTGTGCACTTCCTTCCTTCATATAAAAATCATTTTAATTGCGATCATCTAGTTTAACTTTTTTATCATGTTTTCCATACTTCCTAATTTTAAATCTTATGTGAGTAGGATGTCTACTTTCTATAATTTATCGATAATTCAGTTAGTGATTTTGAAAGTCTAGCTATCTATAATTGTAAGGGTACTATATGAAAGTAGACGGGAAGGAAATACAGAAGTATAGCTTTTTACATAGATTGTTGGGATGAAAATAATATTTTACCTTTGGCTCTTTCTCGGTATTATCATGTTATTATTTGGAAAGGGAATAAATAGAATTTAAAGTTAAACATGTGAGGTTGGTTATAAGTGATAAAGAAATTTACTAGAGTAGTATTAACTGCAATTATGCCAATTGGTATGATTGCGGGTTGTGGAAATACTGAAAAAACTGAAGCAAAAGAGCCGAAAGCGGTACAATCGGAGAAAAAGGATTATACGGATTACTCGTATGGAAGCAAAGGTATAGTAGTAAGCGGCAAAGCGAAAGAACGTCAACAATACGAGGTTGGATATATGGATGACAATAAGTTAATTGGAATTGATGAAAATATTGAGGATTGTATTATTTTAGATAATAAAGATGAAGCAGGTCTCGTTTGGAAACAAATAGAGCGTGGGTCTATTATTGAAGTGCAATATGGTAAAGACCGCAATGATATTGTAGGCGTACAATTAGTAGGAGATCGTGAGCCATACGAAATTAGTGATAAGTTTGATCGGAATACGATAAACGAGATTGTCGAAAACGTTAAAGGGAATTTGTAATAGATGTACTTCGCTAGTATAGGATTTATTATTATAAAATGATGAATCGCATATGTGAAAATTTAGAATCAACGGCATTTTTTATATGAAAATGCCGTTGATTTGTGTTAAAAAGTAAATGCTATTCTATAGTCTTGTAGAAAAACACGTATGAAACATAAATGAATTATTCTTCTTTTAGCTGTTATGATCGCCGTAAGGTTATTATCCAAAATAAAAGAGCACAAGCACTAACAGATACACCTAATATGCATACTCCATCCCAACCATATTTTGCATACGTATTTGTTGAAAGAATTGCACCTGTTGCACTACCGATAGAGTAAAAAATCATGTAACTGGCAGTGAGTCGACTTCTCGCTTCAGGACGCACTGTGAAAAGCATACTTTGATTGGTGACATGTACAGCTTGCACGGCTAAATCTATAAGGATAATGCCGAAAACTAGTAACAATAGAGAGTGGTTAATAGATTTAATTAGGAGCCATGAAAGTACTAATAATGATAAGGCTATGCCAGTTGTTCTTTGTCCTAACCCTTTATCAGCTAATTGTCCAGCTTTAGTAGCAGCTAATGCACCTGCAACTCCAGCAAGGCCGAATGCGCCAATAGCTGTATGGGATAGATTATGTGGTGTAGCACTTAGAGGTAATACTAAAGAAGTCCATAAAATACTGAATGAAGTAAAAATGAGAAATGCTAGTATTCCGCGAACGCGTAAAAGTCGTTCTTCTACAAATAATAAGAGAACAGAGTGTATTAATTTTCGGTAAGACATAGTTGTCACTTTTTTATGTTCAAGAGTTGGTAAGTTCCGGTGTAACAAAACAGTTACGAAGAGTAAAAGAATAGCGGAGGTGAGATAAACGGACCGCCATCCAGCTAAATCTGTTAATGTGCCTGCAAATGTACGGGCGAGGAGAATACCTAGTACAACGCCACTTGTAACGAAACCTACTATGCGTCCACGTTCAGCTGGATTAGCTAAAATTGATGCATATGCGACGAGTGTTTGCGTAACAGTTGCAAGAATTCCTACTAAGGCCATACCTATAAAAAGTACGGTGCTTGAGGAAGCGACCCCGATTATAATTAAAGCGAAAACAGATAAAAGCATTTGGAGAATTATTATTTTCTTTTGGTTTAATAAATCACCGAGTGGAACGAATAAAAGTAAACCGAGTGCATAACAAACTTGAGTAATAGTAATCACAATACCGATAGTTGAATGACTAATCTTAAATTCATTTGACAATGAATCAAGTAGTGGATGAGCAAAGTATATGTTTGCTACAGCCATCCCACAAGCGATTGCGAATAATAGAGTCATATAGCGAGACATCGTTGCATGAACAGGTGAATGTATCTGAGTATGTGTTAGAGTGGTCATCATTTTTTCTTTGCTATTCATAAAATCAGCTCCTTTTTGTATTATTGAAATAACATACCGAACGGTATGTTATTTTATAAGTAAAATATAATCTTGAAGAAATAGTTATGTCAAGTTTATTTTGAGTTAATTATATTTTTTTTGACATGTCGTTTATAATCTAATACGATATATAACATACTGATTGGTACGTAAATGGCGATGTGTAATCTTAATAAATAGATATAGAAAGGATATGGTTTTAAATGGCACGACTACGTGAATTTGATGAAGAAAAAGCTTTGGATGCTGCTATGCAACTTTTTTGGGAGAAGGGATACGCAGCTACTTCATTAAGCGATTTAACTGCAAAAATGGAAATACAAAAGCCGAGTTTATATTCAGCCTTTGGTGATAAAGAGGGTTTATTTGAAGCGGCATTAAGGAGATACACAAATTTACATGCGGCTAATATACGAACAAAACTTCAAAACGAACAATCTGTAAAAGGAGCAATTCGGACGTTTTTTGAAAATATGGTGGAAGAGGAATATAAAAAAGAGTTCAGCAAAGGTTGTTTTTGTATTAACACAATGGTTGAACTTGCTACTCATAATGAAAAATTTGAAGTACTGACTAGAGAACATCAAATGTATCTTGCAGTTATTTTTCAAGAATTAATTACGAAGGGAATACGATCAGGTGAACTGCAAAATGATTTGAACGCTAAAGCATTAGCGCAAACATTAGTCACGTCCTTAATTGGATTAACAGTGTTAATGAAATCACGCCCAGAACGTTCCGTTATAGATAATTCGATATCGATAATAGTATCGTTAGTAAAATAATAATTGTAGAAGTATGTTTCAATGTAATACATTTTAAGGTTTTACGTGGCGTGTTATTTGAGAAGTAAGAATGAATTCATCAAAAAAATCCATTGGAGATCCAATGGATTTATATATAATAATTTTTTTGAGACTTCATTCAACATCATAACAAATTATTAATAAACAGTCTATATTTGGGGTTAGATTTTTTATATAGTTTGGTTGATAGCAAAACTATATAAAGGGGGTGTTATTCATTGGGAAACACTTGTCACCTTGATCAATCTGATTTACAGGAGTATATGCAAAAGGTATTTGGTACTAGTTATTTGGTTTCTAATGTAACGAAAATGCATGGCGGTGCACAAAAGGTAGTCTATAAGATTGACTGCAGCAATGGATTTTCCAGCGTTCTATATGTGTGGGATCTTACCATGAATTATTTTCAAGAAGAAATAGCAAACGGAGATATACATGAGCAATCCTATAGTAGTGATTTATTTGGATTAAATAACAAGTATTTAATCCAACAGGGAATTCAAACCCCCATTCTATATGATCTGAATAAGGAAAGAAGCCGTTATCCTTATGATTATGCTCTCGTTGAATATGTAAATGGACAAAAGGCAGAAGTGTATTTTCAACATACGGATTCATATGTAAAAGATAAAGTGTTTCAGCGGATAGGAGATATGCTGACAGGTATGCATGCCAATGAGAGAAATACTTATGGGAAAGCGAATCAAAGTGGAGTCAACACGGAAAAATGCCATCACTTGCAAATGAAGCATGCAAAAAAAGATTTAGATTACGCATCTCAACATATTGACAGCATCAAGGCAAGTCATAGCAAGCTACTCGATACATTGTACAAGCTTGAATCAAAAATTGAGCCAAGAAATCGATATGGATTTATACATGGGGAATTAGGCCCAGATCATGTATTAATTGATGACAAACTAGAACCTTATTTGATTGATATCGAAGGAGCCAAGTTCTTTGATATTGAGCATGAGCACAGTTTTTTACAGTTTCGATTTGGGGATTATTATCGATATTTAAAGAATGATACTCTTGATCCCAACAGGATGTTATTTTATCGGTTCCATCATCATATATCTTTAACTTCAGGCGGCTTGAGATTGCTTCACAGAGGGTTTCCAAATCAACAATTTGCAAAAGATCTAACTGATCACCATTCCCATTGTACACAGCGTTTTATTGAAGGGTGATGTCTTTAAGTTAAATATTATCTTTCCTTATAACGACAAAACTACCATGTTAGAAAGTGATTTTCTTACATTTCCTGTGGTGAAACTCTGTTTCATGGTTGGCTAACAGCATGTTTCTTTAAGAAAAAAATCTTTTAAATACAAATGTAACTAGAAATGATCTTCCGCAATCCAGCGATATTGTTGAATAAAACTTACAGTAATTTAATAGATACATGATAGTTATGAAAAATCATAAAGGTCCTTCTTGTTGAAGAATCAGTAAAAGGTATCCTAATTTATTTTTTGAGAAGTAGTGGGCGAAGGCGGATTTTCTTTTTAAAGTAAAGGGGATAAGTGTTTTTGACGGCAATTGCAATTGGTTATAAAATAATGTCTGTTAAGGGATTTTATAGAAACTATCATTCACCTGCTGGGGATAAAATGAAAGCATGTATAAAAGGATGAATATACATAGGTGATGAAAAAGTTTTGTTACAAGTACATAGTAGATTCATAGTCTTTCACGAGTGAGAATAGAAAGGGAGGTTGAGGTATTTACACGAACAATGTAGATATCGATTACAGCAATGAATAAAATTATAAAAAAAAGAGTAATTGCACTATCAACAAGTTTAGTAATGTTAGGGAGTGCACCTTTAGCGATATCAGCAGAAGAGAGCAAAAACCTTCAAACGGATCAACTTCGTATCGCACAAGGGGAACGTGGAACGAGCGGATTAAGTTATTCGAATTTCAATCTAGAAACTCCTGATCACATGCAAATTAACAAAGCAGAAGTATCAGAAAACGAGAAAATACTTCTAGAAGAATATAAGCATAAACATGATGAAACAGAAGAACTAAATAAAATGAAGGAAGCTAAAAAAGGTCAAGTAGCAGAAGATGAAGCTATTTCAAACATTGAAAAGGCATTTGAACATGTAGACGGTCGAAATGATGGCTCTACTCGTGAAATGAAGCCGGTTGAAAAGCCAAGAGCCATTCAGTATAGTGCATCGATGACTACAAAGAAATATGGAACACTTGCAGGTACTCCATTTGTAGAGTGGATTGTTCCAGCAGGAAATCCTGATATTCGCCCTGCTAATCCGATGAAAGCACGCTACATTACAATTCACGAGACTGCAAACACAGCCCGTGGTGCGAATGCTGAAAATCATGCGAAATATTTGTATAAACAAGCAACGGAAGGTACGTTCCGAACAGCTTCATGGCATTTTACTGTAGACGACAAACAAATTTATCAGCACTTACCAACAAATGAAAATGGATGGCATGCAGGAGATGGCGATGGCTCAGGAAATAGAGAGTCTATCGGTATCGAAATTTCAGTTAACCAAGATGGAGATTACAATAAAGCGTTAGAGAATGCAAAGAGACTTGCAGGTTATTTAATGAACAAAGAAGGTATTAGTGCGGATCATATTTACAGGCATCAACAATGGAGCGGAAAAAACTGTCCTGATATTTTAATTTCGCGTGGGAATTGGACTGGCTTCGTACAAGGTATTCAATGGTATGCAAATGTTAATGCGCAAATTGACTCGCCTTTACAAGAAAGAGATGAGCTATTTGATTCAAATGAATATAATCCAGCTGAACCTAATATGGAGCTTGTAGTGAATGGTGACGGTATAAACGTACGTAGTGGCGTAGGACTTGAGCATCATATTGTTCGTAAAGCTTCAAACGGAGATCGTTACAAAGTGTTAGCAGTTAAAAATGGTTGGTATAAAATAGGTAATGATGAGTGGATTTTCTATAACCCAAGTTGGATTAAGATAAACTATAATGTGCCAAATAAAGAAGTGCAAAAACCAAAGGATGATATTACAGGTGGATGGTTTGAAGGGCATATTCGTAAGCTGAACAGCCTAGGAATTATGCACGGTGAAGGAAATGGTGTATTTGCGCCTTATCGTAATGTAACGAGAGCTGAGTTTGCGACATTAATCTCAAACGCTCTAAAGCTACCAGAAGGAAATAAGTCATTTGTAGATATTAACAAAGCGCATCCATCACTTCATATCGGTATTAAACGTAGTGCAAGTGCAGGAATTATTAACGGTCGTGGCGGAGGGATTTTTGATCCTAACGCATCTATCACACGTGAAGAAGCATCTATCATGATTGACAACGCACTACAGTATAAAGGTGTTACAGGTAAATTAGTCGCATTACCATTTACAGATCAACATTTGATTACATACAAACAGCCAGTTCAGCGGTTATATAGCTTAAAGGTAGTTATAGGTGTTGGAAATAATGAGTTTAATCCTAAAGGGACAACAACTCGTGGTGAAGCAGCTGCCTTTTTAGTGAAGATGTTAGACTCTATGCAGAAATAAATGAATTGTATGTAGTAGTTTGTACTGGTACAAGAAAAAGTAATAAGGATTTTAAAGGAGCTATTCAAATGGAACAGCTCCTTTTTATATTAGCCACTATTAAGCCCCTTCCAAGCCCCTCATAAGCACCTACCAAGTAATAAATCACTAAGAAAAAACAATACAAAACAAAAACAACTACAAGAACAAAAAGCGCGAAAAAATAAAACCGTCGTTGTAGTAGTTAAAAAAATTAGAATTCAAATGCAAAAACTAAGCCCTCATCCCTATATGTATATTGAAGGGTTGAAATCTGACTTTATATGAATACAAGGGGAGGTAAATATATGGCGGTGTACCGTAATGTGCAGGTGAACTTTTGGCAAGATGAATTCATATTAGATTTAACGCCAGAGGAGCGTTATTTTTACATATATTTGTTAACTGGTACGAAAACGAAGCAATGTGGAATTTACGTATTACCGATGCGAGTGGCAGAGCTTGAAACAGGCTACAGTATGGAGACTGTTGAGAAATTGTTGAACAGGTTTATTGAATACGGAAAGATTTTATACGATGCGGAAACGAAAGAGTTATACATAATAAATTGGCTACACTACAACCCTATTGTAAACACGAATGTAGAAAAGTGTGTGTTGCGTGAATTAAAGACTGTGAAAAATAAAGAGTTCATACGTATGTTTTTACGTAAATGTTTGGAAGAAGAATGGAAGATTCCATTGTTATTGCAGCATTTTGGTATGCCAGAGGAAGAGGTTAATAGTAGTTTACAAGAAGTTGTTGAGGAGGAAGATATAGAAACGGATACTCCGCATAGTGAAGTCTATAAGTTTTACGAACAAAATATAAGTAGTCTATCCCCATATATCGTGAAGGAATTGAAGAATTGGATACAAAGACTTTCAGGAGAGAAAGTATTAGAGGCGCTTAAAATTGCGTTTGAACATAATAAGCGAACGTTTGCTTATGTGAAGGGGATTTTGAGGAATTGGTGTAAGAAAGGGCGGGGAGATTTCAGTGGAAGAAAGGAAGGAGAAGTCTGTTTACATGATCCATAGCATAAGAAAAGATGGATTTTTCCTATTCTAAAAGGTTCTTTCAAAATAGAAGCGAATAGTTTGAGAAAGGAGGGGTTATATGGAAGTCGTCATAAAGAAGAAACGAACTAGAGGGAAGAAAATTTTTATTTGGTCTAGTAGTATCGTTCTTTTGGTAGTTATTTGTACAGTGATTTTTTTGAACATATATACGCTTAGTTCTGTGCCAAAGATAGATGGGACGATAAAGCTAGAGGATTTACAACATGCTGTTCAAGTAAAGCGAGATAGTAAAGGGGTACCGCATATTAAAGCGGAAAATGTACATGATTTATATTTTTCGCAAGGGTATGTACAAGCGCAAGATCGTTTGTTTCAAATGGATTTAAGTAGAAGGCAAGCTTCTGGGATGTTGAGTGAAGTTGTAGGGGAAGCAGCTGTTGATCGAGATAAATTGTTTCGAACACTCGGTTTACGACGAGCAGCCGAAGCGTCTGTTAGTCAATATGACGGGGAAGCGAAATATACCTTGCAGTCATTTGCTGATGGAGTGAACGCTTTTATACGTGAGGCAAAAGAGGAAAAGAAATTGCCAGTTGAGTTTACTATATTAGGCTATGAGCCTGCTGAATGGTCTATTGTTGATACGTTAACGATTGGAAAGTATATGGCGTTTGATTTAGGTGGACATTGGCACGGACAGGCGTTTCGATATTGGGCGCTGAAAAATTTGCCGAAAGAGCAAGCAAATGAGCTATTTCCTACATATCCGAAAGATGCGCCTAGATTGCTAGCTGAACTGAAAAATACAAATGTGAATGTAGCACAAAGTTTTGCAAAAACGATTATTCCGCCAGAGATTAATGGTAGTAATAATTGGGTCATAAGCGGTGAGAAAAGTGCGTCTGGTAAGCCAATCTTAGCGGATGATCCTCATTTATCTCTTGCGACGCCTTCAATTTGGTATCAATCGCAACTCGAAATGAAAGATTTACATGTGAGTGGCGTTATTTTCGCAGGAGTACCAGGTGTTATATTAGGTCACAATGACAAAATAGCATGGGGCGTTACGAATACAGGTCCTGATGTGCAAGATTTATATATTGAGAAGCGGAATCCCAATAATGAAAATGAATTTTTGTATAACGATAAGTGGGAAAAAGCTACAGTTGTTGATGAATCTATTAAAGTAAAAGGCGGGAAAACAATTCTGTATAATGTGACGGTTACGAGGCATGGTCCAGTTATTTCAGAGTTTGCGGATAAAGGAAAAGAGAAAACAAAAACAGTATTCGCTTTGAAGTGGACTGCTTTGGAACCTTCCGCTGAATTAAAGGCTGTATTAAATATGAATAAAGCGAAAGATTGGAATGAGTTTGAAACGGCACTTCAAGATTTTCATACTCCAACTCAAAACTTTGTATTTGCATCAAATGACGGCACAATTGCTTATAAAGCAAATGGAAATATACCAGTGCGTAAAAAAGGTGATGGGAGTTTGCCAGTGCCAGGGTGGACAGATGAATATGAATGGGAAGGGTATATCCCATATGATCAACTGCCAAAAGTAATAAATCCAAAACAAGGGTTTATTTCAACTGCGAATAATAAAATTGTAGATGATAATTATCCGTACCATATTAGTAATACGTGGGCACAGCCATATAGGCAAATGCGTATTCAAGAATTTTTACAAGAGAAAGAAAAGTATACGGTGAAAGATTTAGAAGAGTTACAGATGGATCAAAAAAATTTATACGGGAAAGAATTTGCTCCTATATTGTTAAAAGAGTTAAATAAAGCATCTTTAAATGAAGTAGAGAAAGAAGGCGTAAAACAATTAACAAAGTGGAATTTTTACGATAGTAAAGATGAAGCGGCACCATTAATATTCCATTTGTTAATGAAAGAGATTTCAAATACGTTATTTTCAAAAGAAATACCGAGAGATGTGATGGAGTTATTTGAAGGGAAGTCACAAGTTGTTGATGAATTGATTCGAAAAGAAGTAGCAGGAGAAAACGGCGCTTGGTTTACGAAGTACGGAGGATTCACGAAAGTTGTGCATACATCGTATGAAAATGTAATGAAGAAATTACAGAAGGAATATGGACCTGATGTTGCGGAGTGGAAGTGGGGCGATTACCATCAACTTGCTTTTACACATCCAATCTCAAAATCATCTAGTATGTTAGCGTTACTTGCATTTAATCGCGAAAAACCAGTTCCAATTGGCGGCAGCCAAGTTACCGTTCAAGCAGCGAGTTACGGAGATAACGGTATTGTCAATCACGGAGCTTCTTGGCGATTCGTTATTGATACGAAAGATATGTCAAACGGTTATCATATTGTAGGGCCAGGACAATCAGGACATTTTAGAAGCGATTGGTATCATGATCAAATCGATGATTGGGTAAACGGAACGTATCATACGACTACATTGAATACGGAGGGGATAGAGGGGAAAGTGTTAAATTTAGAGCCGAAGTGATAATATTTTCACTGATAAAAAATTATAAATTAGAATATAACCCAGTTCTTAAATAATTTTAATAGCCTACTATCAGTTAAGTGGATAGTAGGCTTTTGTATTTTAGAGGATAAGATTCAATGATTTTATTTTAAACATATCATCCACCAGTATGGCCATGAGCATATTGTACAATTTTATCCTCGCTAAGTGCTTTCTGTGAATCATCTACATTACCAGAGTTAAACAACATTGTGAATGCAGCTGTAATTCCAATTAAGCTGAAAATTAATTTTTTCATTTTAAAGCCTCCTTTTCTACATTGTGTTCTTCTGCTTCTTCAAATTGTTTTAAATGTGTACAAGCCAAGCCGATTAAATTATCACATAGTGCAATAGTAGCTTCATATCCTGCATGCTTTTTAAAGGTTTCTATAGCTTTTATAGCTTCTTTAATTGCTGCAAGAAGCTTATAAATATAGTAAAGGAAGGTCGATTATTTGAAATGAAATTCAGCGTGTTCAATTTCATCAGGAATATGATTTAATAGTGCTTCGGCCTCGTTATAATGTTCCTTTACACTTATGAAGTTACCAGTAATATTTGAATGCATAGTTTTAAAGAAATAGTAGTATGATAAAAATTGATGCTCTGGTACTCCACTCCAATTGAATCAACTTTATCGAAACTATCTTTCTCAATACTTAAACTATCAATCAAGTATTGATGACGAAAATCTAAAAGGTAATTATAAAAGTAGATTTTGGTCTTCTTCAATATTAAGTGTTTTTTGATCTATCTCGCAATTTAATTTGTGAGCTTCCCCCGTATGTCTGGGACGAATCTCTATGTACCAGTCATTTAACAATTTTGTAATTTACTTATTCCTCTTTATTGAAGCAATCATTATTTATTCCCACATTCTTTAGAAGTATTTTAATTCCATTTATTATCGGTATAACAAACTGAAAATGCTTTTTTAGAGAGTATAATTTGTTTTCTAATAAAATACAAAATATTAAGTTAATTCGCTTGGTTTTTTATTATCTTGTCGTGTTTATCCTATATATTGATCATATTAGCGTGTTAATTAAGAATGATAGAATAAATAATTTTAGAAAGGGTTGCATTAAGGATAATTCTATATTATAATATTTGGATTTAAGATATGGTAATCAGTAAACAATTTATCATCAAGAGTCAGAAAATATAGGTATATAATCGGAAAGTATTTATTAATAATGAAAACACATATATTCAATACATTCGGAATTTACGATATAATGTAAGATATCATAACTAATAAATGATTTTGCTAGAATGATTAAAGGTATAGGATGATTTTAGGATACATTCATACGCCTTTCCTTATTTGTGCATATCAAGTTAACAATTCATATCATATAAAATAGGAGGATGAGATATGATATTAAGAATAAAACATGTAAAAATAGCCTTAGGTATAATATTTATCATGCTTATTATATTTTCAATCTTTAATTTTATATCTACCGATATAATGCTGTATATTGGAAATGCTATTGAATATAAGTTGGGAGTGCATTCTAATATAGATGTTGAAAAAATAAGATCCTTTATCACGACAATTTCTTCAGGAGTATTGGGCAGTGCAATTGTTGCAATGATATTTTATTTAAATGAGTATAACTCAGAAAAAGCGGAGAAAATACGAAAAATTCTTCGTGAAAACAACAAAATTCAGAAAATATATAAAGAGATTCCTTTTCTAGAACATGAAGGAGACTATTATAAAAAAGAACGGAATTTTTATTTCGAATACTTAGATAATAAAAATAAAAGAAAAATCAACGAGACATTAGATGATTTTGTACGCACTGCACCTAAAAAAATGAAAAGAAAAATCAGAGAGTATAATAAGGAATTTAGAAAAGTAGAATCATTTAAGTCTAGAAACGAACTTAAAGAAGTGCTAGAGAAGCATCCGGAAATTAGAAAAAGTAGATTTAGTGATGATGTAATTGAAGTTGATCAAAGACTCAGAGATATAATTATTGAGTATGACATGTATGTTGAAAAAATGATGGAAATTATTAGAATACTAAAAAGACATGATCTGGAAGAGCTAAAGTTATGTGTAGAAGAATATAAATGCGCATTTAATTTTACTAAAGCTAAAAAAAGAAAAATATTGAAATGTTTTAATCCAAAGATAGAAGGGATAGAAAGAATATATCCTTATGGTTTAAATGAAAATGTTTCTTCAGAAGTCATTGCGAATAGAATATATAAAATACATAAGAGACTTATTGAAAAGATTGATGCCCGTATGCAGAAAATTGAAGATATTAATCAAACTAGGGATAGAATACAAGCATTTAGCTTATTTCTTTCATTACAAGATGAGATATATGGAGCGGGCATAGGGAATATTCCAGTAACTTCAAATAATGAAGTTACTTCGAACATAGAAATTCATTATGCTTACAATAAAATAAATATGTGTGTAGATAATTTACAATGGATTTTATTTGGAGAGTTGACTAATGGGTATAAGTATCGTTCACAAGGATATTATGCAAAAAAAATAGAATCATTTGAGAATGGTATTAAGACTAAAACGATAGAAATGGATGGTCGTACGGTGTTTGGGGATATTTATAGGAAGTAATATATAACTACTGATAAGCGCATTATGATAGTTTTTGGAATAACGGGAATTTTCATGTAGATAAAAGGACTGGCGACAATCCAGTCCTTTTATCTTTTTTTTAATATTATTTAAACTTACATGTTCTTTATCTAATGATAATACATCTAATATTATTAAAGACCTTTAAAGATATGAGTGTAGTTTTTAGCGGTTATAAGAGAAGAGGGGATATATGAATTTGAAACTTATTCTTACGCTCTTAATAATAAATATCAATTTTACAATAAATCCGCTTTTAATATATAATTAAATGAATTTAACGAGTGGTATATAATGTAATTAAAATATAAGGTTGGTTGGAGGTCCTATAATATTGAATTATAAAATGGTTGCGAAAATCTATAATATTAATGTTTTATCAACTCTCAATAAAGGGAAACTAATTGATGATGACAATATGAGATTATCTAATAGTTTGGCTACATTTAATCAACTTTTTAATAATGAAGAATTTACTCGTACAATCGGTTTCCTTGAATTTGAATCTTTACGAAATAGTACGTATATGTATCAAACTGGAGAATTAAAGCAACTTCAAGAAACTTTTAAAAGCCATGCAATTACGGGTGAAGTAAATTACTATTACATTAATTCTTTTATAAGAAAATAGATATATTTACGGTAGCATTATGGTTAGTTAAAGATCATAGTGTAAATATAGAATCAGGATTTATAGGTACAGGCACAAAAGAGAATTTTTATTCGGTTACAAGTAGCAATGCAGCATTTTTATCTTCTAAATCAAATGGATTAATTAATGATACTATGTTTTCCATAGAGGAAATAAATGAAGCTATTCAATATTATAAACTGTTAAATCCGGAATATAACGATAATATTGGAAAGCAGATAGCTGATGGGCCATACAAAGTTAAATCATTAAGGGTACAGCGGGCTTTTTACTTTCTTCAGGCTGCAAGACATGAAACGGATGTTCCTGTGAAAATAATGAAATATTGTACAATTTTAGAGTGTTTATTTACAACTGGTCGTGACGAAATTACACATAAAATTTCGGAGAGATTTGCTAGACTTATGTCTGATCAATTGGAACAAAGAGAAGGCTATTTTTTATTGGTGAAAAAGTCTTATGCCATTCGTTCCACTGTAATTCATGGACAGTCTATGTCAGAAAAAAGATACGCAGATGCTCTCGAACTTGCTATAGAGTTAGATAATGCAATTCGAGAATTATTGCTTAAGATCATATTGAATAGTGAACTGGAAGAAAATTTTGAACAGAATGAAGAGGATTTAGAGAAATGGTTTAGAAAATTGATTCTTACATAAAGGGCTAAATTTATCTCTTTATTTTCCTAATAGTATTTTATCTTAAATAGAAGTATATTAATTGTTATAATCATATATAACGTTTTAAGGTTTAAGGCGGAAAATGAGTAATCACGAAAAACAAGAGTATCAAACAAATGTAGAACATCAGAAAAAATGCCTAAATATATCATTGAAAATATTGTGGGGAAACGAAGCTCTCCGCTACCATTTTGTATGCATATTAAATGTTTTATTAGGTCTTGTATCTCTTTTATTCCATATCAAAAATAGGTGTAATAAGCGAACTGATTTTTATAGTAAAGAATTAATCAAAGCTCTTACAAGAATATATAGAGCAGTTAAATTTAAACCTGAACGGTATTAGTCTTTCAATAATCTGAAAAGCCTACTATCATCTAAGTTGATAGTAGGTTTTTCATTTTAGAGAACAAAATGAAACGATTTAATTATGAAACATCAATAAAGTTATCACATACAGATGAAAGGAACAAATAGATTCGCCATAAAGATAAATAATGAAGTAAATGTAAAAGTAATACAAACAAAAAGCGAATATAGATAAAAATTTTTTAATACATTTCTGAGTATAAAAATTTAATTATACGAAAAAATAGATTCGGTTAGGGTATCAGAAAAAATTAAATAACTTCAATTGTAAAAAGATAAAAAAGGAGCGGAAATACGCTCTTTTTTTATTTACCTTACTATTTTTAGGAGGTTAGTATGAATAAGATATGGATAAAGGGTGAATAGCATTTTTATTGATGAAATTTCATTAAATATTCTTGTGGAATATATGTGAAACATTGTATAGAATAAGCAAGAATGCCAAAAATTATAGGAGGAAAGTTGTGAAGAAAAATAAGAGTTTAGTAAGTTTTTTAGGGGTGTTTATTATGTTGTTTTCTTTTTGTTTTCAAGGAAATGTACAGGCAGATGTAAATACTGTTCAACCTGGAAAAATCAAATCAGGAAATGTAACGGTATGGGAAGTTGGAAATGTGGCGAAAGTGTTAGCTGATGTAGAGCGCTTAAATTTAAATACAGTAAATGTACCCATTCAGGTAGATATTCCGAATGTAACTTCTACGAACATGGTAATTAATCAAGCGCAAAAGCAACAGGCTATTCTTTTAATTCAAGAATTATTAAAGCGTAATATTCAAGTTATTGTGGAGCCGTTCCCATATATTCAGCAAGGAAATGTTGGGGAAACGGAATGGAATCCGAGTAATATTAATGATTTCTTCTGGAATTGGAAAACGGTTATTCTACAAGACATCTTTAATTCAATTACAAGTAAATACAATGTGTACGGGCTCAAGATTGCTTCTAATTTTGTGAATATGGAATATGCAGAAGGATATTGGAGCGATACGATTGATTTCGTCCGTCAGCAGTATAAAGGAAATGTTTTGTATCAAATGAATTGGTGGTTAACAGCAAGCTTTGATCCATCTTATGAAGCGAAGTTTATAGAAAAAATAAATCGTCCATATTTAAAAAAGGTGGATATTGTTAGTATTGATAGTTGGTTTGAAGTTTCAGGAAAGAGAAATCCATCATACGAAGAAGTGAAGCAAAGTTTATTTGCCACAACAGTATATAATCGTGGGCAAAATGTTGTGCAGCAGTTAGAACAATTACATAATGCAACAGGAAAACCGGTTTATTTTGGTGGATTTAATGTTCCAGCACGTGAACTTGGACTACAAAATCCGTGGAATCCAGATGTATCTAATGTGCTTTCAAAGGACGTACAATTAAACGGATGGCGTGCTTACCGAGATGTATTAGAACCAAAACCATATTTTAAAGGTTTTTCAATTTGGTTTATTGGCTCTCATAATAGTACGCATGCGTATCAAATACATAGTAAAGAAGCAGAGGCAGTTATTAACGGCTGGTACCGAAAATAATTTTTATTAAATAGGTAAGTTTTGAATTTTACCACATATATTTCTAGTGAAAGGCCTTTCACCATCTTATCACCTAGGGGGCAATCATAATGAAATTTTTGTCTTACCTTACAGTAATTTTGGTGATTCTTGGCGGTTTGAATTGGTTGTTTGTAGCGTTAGATTACAATGTAGTTGAGAAATGGTTTGGTTCTATGCCGGCGCTTGTGGACACTATTTATTGGCTCATTGGTCTTTCTGCTATTTATCAAATTTTTGATCGGTTCTTCACGGACAATTAGCAATTATACTTTATTACTAGAGTGTTAAGTACGATTATGTACTTAACACTTTTTTGTATGTTTATAAAAAGTAGTTTGCACATGCAAGCGATTCCATTGCGTCTTACGCCGTAATAATAGAAAACAAATTGACCACGTATTATATTTTAGGTTATAATTCAGAAAGTTTAAAAATTAATAAAAATAAGAAATAGGGAGGTTATCAGGGTGATGGAGAGAGTATATAATTTTTCAGCTGGACCATCAATACTCCCTTTGCCAGTTTTAGAGAAAGTGCAAAAGGAGCTTGTAAATTATAACGGGACAGGCATGTCTATTATGGAAATGAGTCATCGATCTTCTTATTTTCAAAGTATTATAGATGAAGCGAGTAGCCTAATTCGTGAATTAATGAACATTCCTGATGAGTATGAAGTACTGTTTTTACAAGGCGGTGCGTCATTACAATTCTCTATGATACCGTTAAATGTAATGAATATGTACAAGAAAGCAGGGTACGTATTAACTGGCTCATGGTCTAAAAAGGCGATGCAAGAAGCTGAAAAAATAGGGGAAGTACAAGTGCTTGCTTCTTCTGAAAAAGAGAAGTTTACTACAATTCCTAAACTGGATGGTTTACCAAATGATGAAAAACTAGATTATATACATATTACAACGAACAATACAATTGAGGGTACGAAATATGTGGACATTCCACGTTTAGATAGAGTACCGCTCGTTGCGGATATGTCCTCAAATATTTTATCAGAACAATATGATGTTACGAAGTTTGGTCTTATATATGCGGGAGCGCAAAAGAATTTAGGGCCAGCGGGCTTAACGATTGCAATTATAAAAAGAGATTTAATTGGGGGTGCAGATCGCTCTTGTCCTACGATGTTAAACTATGAAACTTACAGCAAAAATAAATCCTTATATAATACACCGCCATCCTTTAGTATTTACGTAACGAAACTTGTACTAGAGTGGCTAAAAGAGCAAGGCGGCGTATCTGCGATTGAAGAACAGAATAGAATGAAATCTTCACTTCTTTATAATTTCTTAGATGAATCAAAATTGTTTACTTCACCAGTTGATCCTACGTATCGATCACTTATGAACATTCCGTTTACAACACCGTCAGAAGAGCTGAACAATGAGTTTTTACAAAAAGCGAAAGAACGCGGCCTCGTTACGTTAAAAGGACATCGCTCAGTCGGTGGTATGCGCGCTAGTATTTACAATGCGATGCCAGTGCACGGCGTACAGCAATTAGTAAATTATATGAAGGAATTTGAGCTTGAGAATAGATAGGGAGATGGGGATATGTTTCGTGTTCAAACGTTAAATCAAATTGCAGAAAAAGGTTTGCAAGTACTTAGCGGAGAGCGCTATGAAGTAGGGGATAGAATGGACCACCCAGACGGTATTTTACTTCGGAGCTATTCTTTACATCAAGAAGAATTTTCAAAAGACTTAAAGGCTATTGCAAGAGCTGGTGCTGGTGTAAATAATATTCCTGTCGAGCGATGTACAGAAGAAGGGATTGTAGTATTTAATACACCAGGAGCTAATGCCAATGCAGTAAAGGAACTTATTATCGCCAGCCTTATTATGTCTTCACGTAACATTATTAACGGTGTAAGCTGGACGAAAAATTTAGAGGGTGAAGAAGTACCGCAGCTTGTTGAATCAGGAAAAAAACAATTCGTTGGATCAGAAATTGCAGGGAAACGTCTAGGTGTAATTGGCCTCGGCGCAATCGGTGCTTTAGTTGCGAACGATGCGTTAGCTTTAGGGATGGACGTTGTCGGATATGATCCTTACATTTCAGTTGAAACAGCATGGCGCCTTTCTACACATGTACAAAGAGCATTTAGTTTAGATGAAATTTTCGCAACATGTGATTATATTACACTTCATATTCCTCTTACGAATCAAACGAAGGGAATTATTGGTGAACACGCTGTAGAGAAGATGAAAAAAGGTATGCGTTTATTCAATTTCTCTAGAGGAGAACTTGTAGATGAAAATGTTCTTCAAAAAGCGTTAGAAGAAGATGTTATTACGCATTACGTAACAGATTTCCCGAATGAAAATGTGATAAAGATGAAAAATGTAACAGCGACGCCTCACCTTGGTGCATCTACGTCCGAATCAGAAGAAAATTGTGCATTCATGGCAGCGCGCCAATTACGTGAATATTTAGAGACAGGAAATATTCGTAATTCAGTAAACTATCCAAATGTTGAACTCCCTTATATCGGAAAGAAACGTATTACAATCATGCATCAAAACGTTCCGAACATGGTAGGACAAATTACAGGATGTTTAGCAGAACATCATATTAATATTGCGGATATGATTAATCGTAGTAAACATTCTTGGGCGTATACAATGATTGATATTGATAACGGAATTGATGATATAATAAAAGAGAACATTGTGGAAAATATAAGCAAAATTACAGGTGTTGTAGCCGTTCGAATGATTGTGTAAAGGAGAGAGGAAAACTTGGCAAAAATCCGACCGTTTCGGGCCATTCGTCCAGTAGAAGAAAAAGCAGCGGAAGTTGCAGCTTTACCGTATGACGTATTAAATAGTAAAGAGGCAAGAGAGGTTGTAAAAGGGAATCCGTATTCTTTCTTACACGTTGATAAAGCAGAAATTGATTTAGACCCGGCACTTTCACCGTACGATGATCGTGTATATGAAAAAGCGGGTGAAAATTTAAATCGATTTATACGAGAAGAAGTATTCATACAAGATGAAGAGCCAGCACTGTACATTTATGAACTGACGATGCAAGGAAGAACGCAGTCAGGTCTTGTCGTTTGTACATCTATTGATGAGTATGAAGATGATACAATTAAAAAACATGAAAGAACGCGTCACGAAAAAGAATTAGATCGTATACGCCACGTAGATGTGTGTGATGCAAATACGGGGCCTATCTTTTTAACGTATCGTACAAAAGAAGATGTGAAACGTATCATTGCAAGCTGGAAAGAAGAGCATGCGCCAATCTATACATTTACAGCAGAAGATGGCGTGGAGCATGTTGCCTGGAAAATAGTTGATGAGGATGTAATTGCTACTTTAGTAAACGCATTTGAAGATATTTCTAATCTTTATATTGCAGATGGACATCATCGCTCTGCATCAGCTGCAAAAGTAGGGCTTATGCGAAGAGAACAATATCCGAATTACACAGGAGAAGAGGAGTTTAATTTCTTCTTATCTGTTTTATTCCCTCACGATGAATTATCCATTTGGGACTATAACCGAGTTGTGAAAGATTTAAACGGCTTATCAGAAGAACAGTTTTTAAAGCAAATTGCACAATACTTTTATGTAGAAGAAGCAGCTGTTTCTCCGTATAAACCAAATGAGCCAAAAACATTTGGTATGTACGTAAACGAGAAATGGTATAGACTCACAGTGAAAGAGGAAACGTTTGATGCGAATGATCTCGTTAAAGGTTTAGATGTATCTATTCTGCAAGATCATTTATTAAGCCAAGTACTTGAAATACACGACCCGCGATCTGATTCACGCATCGATTTTGTCGGAGGAATCCGCGGAGTAGAAGAACTAGAACGCCTTGTAAAGAGCGGTGAATATAAAGCAGCGTTTTCATTATATCCGACATCAATGGAAGCTTTATTAGCAATCGCAGACACTGGAGAAGTTATGCCGCCAAAATCAACGTGGTTTGAACCAAAACTGCGCAGCGGGTTGTTTGTACATTCTTTAAAGTAAATATAGACTTCGTTAGATTGAAAAACCGAAATGATTATAGTTTCGGTTTTTCTTATGTTAAAAGTGTTTTTGAGGAGGGGTATGGATGGAATTGAAAGTAGGAGAAAAAATCACCTTTGAACGAACTTTTACAAAAGAAGATGTTGCGTTATTTACGGAAGTATCGAAAGATGAAGGTGTTCATCATGTTACACCAGATGAGCAGGGGAGATTCGTTGTACAAGGACTGTTAACATCAACATTGCCTACAAAAATTGGCGGTGATTATAACGTATTAGCTCGCAAGATGGATTTTGAATTTTTACGTCCTGTTTTTAGCGGTGATACGATTCGTTGTGACGTAACTATGGAACAATTTGAGCCCGATGAAAAAAATCGTACAAAAATTATTGCGATGTTTATATGTAGGAATCAACTTGAAAAAGAAGTTATGCAGGGGAGTTTTTCTGGGATTATTCTTTAGTTAGTAGGAAAAGTAATGAATAGGTGGGGGACACATGCCTCTCGGGCTTAGATTTTTAATTCCCCCCATAACGAAAATTTTATGCATTGCTGAATACTGATAATAAGACGTTATGTAATATACTCTGTTCTTTTCTTAACTAATAGAAGAATAGTTGAATAAGCTTGTCAACAAAAAAAGGACATTCCTAGTATTACAAGAAATGTCCTTTCCACTAAATTATAGGATATTTTGCTGAAATTCAAACTCTAAAATTAGTTTACTGGTTTGACCTGTAAACTGATAATTATAGGACCCTCTCAGATTTTCTAAGTTACCAGTAGCTTTAATAATTGTTCCTGGGGAATTTAGATTTCCTTTATCGAATATTCCTTGCTCTATAGCTGTAAATGTCCCTTGTTGCCCCTTATAAATTCCTTCAAAGTGTAAAAATCCAGAAATTTTAGCAGTAGCCAAGTGACCATCATTTATATTTGAGTCTAAATAATATAATAAGTATTCAACAAAAGCTTTTCCTTTTAATTCCCCATCAATAGCATATTCAACATGGGCAATATTAATAGGGAAATCTTTTCTAGTATCATCAATTAGTTTTTCATCCCATTTACTTACTGTAAATGTTGCTTCCATACACGTAAATCCCCCTTTATCATTAGATAAGTAATCTCCCTAAAATGAAAAAATACGCTATTCTTCCTGTAGGATCAGGAAAACATAATTATAAAACTTATGGCTATACTTATTTAAAGTTTTCCTTTATTCCACGCCACTATCTAAAATAGAGAAAGACCCATTTTCACAATCAATTTCTGCCATCGCACCGTAAGGTAAAATAAACTTCGGCTCGGTATGACCAAAATTTAAATTATAAAGAATCGGCAAATCTTCTAAGTTATGTTCTTTCATAACTTGCAGTATTTCATGTTTATATTCTTCATAATACATTTCGTCTTTTGGTTTACCAAAGATGATACCCTTTGCTTTTTGGAGAATGCCTTGCGCTGCGTAATTTCGTAACCAATACTTTATATAGCTTGGTTCTGGATGGTCTTCAGAAGTTTCAAAGAAAAGGATACTATTTTCCCAATGTTTTTTCTCAGGCCAAAGCTCCGTTCCTTTTGCAAATTCCAATACTTCTATACAACCACCAATTAAGCGTCCTTGTACGGTAGTAGAGCCTTGAAGTAGTTCATAGCCATTGTTTTGTTGCATCGTACGCCTTGTATCTTTATTTACCTCTATCCATTCTAAACGCTCACTCGTCCATTCATGAGCTGGTTGAATTTCGCCAATTGTCTCATTTGAAAAGAGAGTCCGATTTACCATTTCAACTGTATATGGATCCATCTCTATATTTTCGGCAAAATCAGTTAAAATTGCTGGACCGTAAAAACAGGAAATTCCTGCTTTATGACAAAACAAGTGTGAAATGGTAACGTCAGAGTATCCCATAAAAATTTTCGGATTTTCACGTATTACATTAAAATCTATATAGGGAAGTAAGCGAATGCTATCTTCACCGCCAATATTCGCAATAATTGCTTTCACGCGCGTATCCTTAAAAGCTGTCATTAAATCTTCCGCACGAGCCTGTGGATTGTTATAAATGAATTCGCTACCTTTTAAACTATTTGGCATTGGGACAACCGTAAGACCGAAAACTTCTTCTAATCTCTTTACTCCTTGTTCATAACGCCATCTTATCTCAGAATCACCTGCGCCTCCCCATGAAGGACTTACTGTTGCTACGATATCGCCTGGCTGTAATCTGTTTGGTTTCTTTAACATATTAACTCCGCTCCTACATAATGTAATGGACTACGATTATACAAACTGTAGTATTGAAAAAATATGATGCATCACATTAGTTTCTTCATCATCAATCCGTTTCCCTGCTGTGATTCAAGAATTTAGCACTCGTGTTGAATATAGGAATAATCGATTTATATTTAAAAGTTACAGTATGCAACATTGCATAAGAAAGATGGTTGCTATTTTATACAACCTGTAACTATAATGATTACAGGTTGGTCGTATCCAATCAAAAAATATAATCATCATGAATGGAGAGGTTACATATGAGTATGAAAAAATTAATTTTAGCAGGTGCTTTAGGGATCGCAGCATTATCAGGAACGAATTTACCAGGATTAGAACTATCAAAAGCGAGTGCAGCTTCTATTGAATCGAATTTCTCGACGTTAGAAGGACGAGTAGTAGAAGTAGATAACGGTGTAATTGTCGTAAAATCTAAGCAATATGAGGAGCCTGTAAGTGTATATATAGATTCTCTTTCAAATGTGAAAGTAGGAGATGAAGTAAAAGCTACTGGATCTATGATGCGTAACTTTACTGAATATATGGTTGCAAATACAGTTGAAAATACGTCAAATAAATTAGGTATGCACATGAAAGAAGATGGTTCTCCTGATTATGTGATTGGGGAAGTATCAAAAGTAGGAACGAGGGAAGAGGAAGGAGAAGGTTCTACTAAATATGTCGTAGTTGAGTATCCATCACTAAATGGGAAGAAAGTTATTATTGATGTTTTCTTAACGAAGGGACAAGTATTTCATACAGGTGAGAAAGTAAAAATTGATATGAAGTTTGTAGGATGGGGTGGAAGTTCTATTAACTGGAACACAACGGATCATATCGAAAAAGTGTATGAGGTAAAGAGCAACGTTGAAAATAATGATGATGTTTGGATTTGGTCTTAATTAGACGCTTGTAAATAACAAATGTATCATGCAGTACCCATCGAATCATCAAATGTATGATTCGATGGGTACTTTTTTGTTTTATGTTTTTTTGAGAATAACGGATTTCCGATTAGAATATGATGTTAATACTGGGGCGAAGGTGATAAAACAATATGGAAAGAGGTGTTTAAGGGTGGAGCAAGATGAGGTTTATTTACGAGCTAAAAAAAGGGTGGAGAATTTAAAAGCGTTTTATATTCATTTAACGGTTTATATACTAGTGAACTTAATGCTTTTTATTATAAATATAAGTTCTGATTCAAGTAAATTATGGTTTTTATATCCACTTGCAGGTTGGGGGATTGGTATCGTTATACACGGATTGACAACTTTTCCATTTGGGGTATTCGGAAAAGAGTGGGAAGAACGAAAGATTAAAGAATATATGGAGAAAGATAAGTAAATTTATTTCTGAAATGTATGAATATAAATCTCTGTGATAACATGTTTGATGCGAAGTCTATTCTATAGCTTCGCCTATTTGTTTTGTATTCGAAGTTTGTGCGAGTGCTCATATTCATTTTTTTAGCATCAACTGCATGTGAAATCAAAACTTTACTTGTAGTACATAATAAATACAGTTGTTTTACTTTTTAAATTACATGTGGATATAGGATAAAGTTGTTTTATCATCCTATATTAAAATAAAAATAAACCACTGTTCGATTTGAATATTCCACGATATAATGGTGAGAGTTTATGACAGAATAAATATTTACATAAGAAGTGAGGTACTGTATGAAAAAAAGAACGACAGACATTATTTTTATTATTATTGGTGCATTTCTTTTTGCGTTAGGTGTCAATTTGTTTGTTATCCCGAACGAGTTTGGTGAGGGTGGAGTAACTGGTATCACGATTATTACGTATTATTTATTTGAATGGTCACCAGGCTTAGTTAACTTAATTTTAAATGCGATTTTGTTAATAGCTGGTTATAAATTTTTAAATAAGATTACAACAATTTATACGATTATCGCTGTAGTTACGAACTCGCTATTCCTTCACTTGACAGAAGGTTGGACGATTGCTTCGGATGAAATGCTCGTAAATGCCATTTTCGGAGGAATATTTATTGGGTGCGGGATTGGTCTTATTATTCGTGTTGGCGGAACAACAGCAGGTACTACCATCTTAGCAAGGATGACGCATAAATATTTAGGATGGAGCATTAGCTATGGTTTACTGTTCTTCGATTTAATTGTTGCGTTTTCATCTTATTTCATCATTGGTGCAGAAAAACTGATGATAACAATTATTATGCTATATGTAGCAACGAAAGTGATGGAATTTGTAATTGAAGGTTTAAATCCGAAGAAAGCCATTACGATTATTTCTGATAACCCGAATGAAATTGCCGGAAAGGTAACTACATTAATGGGCAGAGGGGTTACTGTGTACTCAGGTCATGGCTATTACACGAAAACGCCGAAGGAAATTCTTTATGTTGTTATTAATAAGCAAGAAGTAGTGAAGCTAAAACGGATTGTTCAAACGACGGACCCTGCTGCGTTCATCGCTATACACGATGTTCGTGACGTATTTGGAGAAGGATTCGTTGATATTTCTAAAGCTTAGAACATATTTTCCATTAAAATAATCTTAATACTGAAACGTAAGAATCTATTTTGAATAATCTTTTTTCAAAATAGATTCTTTTTATTTATCTTAAAATGTTGGTTTGTTTTTCTTTTTCTTGCAAAAAATCCAATTGTTTCTTAAGGTAAGGATGTAGAAGGATGAACAAGAGAGGGTTTAATGAAGATGATACATATTTTATTAGCTGATGATGATAAGCATATTAGAGAATTGTTGCATTACCATTTGCAAAAAGAGGGGTTTAAAGTTTTTGAAGCGGAAGATGGAAAGGTAGCGCAAGGCGTATTAGAGAAAGAAAATATTCATCTTGCGATAGTAGACATTATGATGCCGTTTGTTGATGGCTATACGTTATGTGAAGAAATCCGGAAGTATCATGATATACCGGTTATTTTATTAACTGCGAAAGATCAGTTAGTTGATAAAGAAAAAGGATTCATTTCTGGTACGGACGATTATATTGTAAAACCATTTGAGCCAGCTGAAGTCATTTTCCGTATGAAAGCATTGCTGCGTCGTTATCAAATGCTTAATGCTGATATTATAACGCTGCACGGTACAACAATTGACCGAAAAGGGTTTGAAGTGAAGTGTAACGGTCAAACAATTTTACTACCGCTAAAGGAATTTGAATTGTTATCGCAACTGGCTAGTTATCCTGGAAGAACATTTTCAAGGGAAGAATTAATTGAATTAGTATGGGGAATGGATTTTGAAGGGGATGAACGAACGGTTGACGTTCATGTGAAGAGGCTACGAGATCGCTTCTCAAAACGAACGGATGATTTTCAAATTACGACAGTACGCGGACTCGGTTATAAGTTGGAGTTGAAATAAAATGAAATCATTATACTCTAGATTTGTTTTCATGACGGTTGGGATCATGCTACTTAGCAGTATTATCGGTTTTTTATTAACAAATGTGTACTATCAAGTGAAGTTAAAACCGTACAATAGTGAAAAGATTTTAATGTATGCGGAAGAAGTAAAATCGTTATATGAAAAGCAAAGTGAAGAAAATCAAGAGGCATACTTACAGTCTATTGCGAAGTTAGGATATGAAATTTATATTGTCGATGATAAAAAGAATGGAAAACGTATCGGCAACGCGTTTCGTAAGACAACAATAAGTGATGATACCGTTCATAAAGTATTGAATGGCGAAACGTTTAATGGTGTTTCTACGTATCCAACACGTCTCTTTATTACAGGTTTTTTCGATAATGAATTAATAAATAGTGTCGGTGTACCAGTGCAACACGGTGATAAACAGTACGCTTTATTTATTCGTCCTGACATTCAGAACCAATTTGGCGAGATGCGAATTTTCTTAGCGGTATTACTTGGGTTTATCGTACTATTAAGTATTATCTTTATAGCGATTGCAGCAGGTTATATCGTTCGTCCCATTCGAACATTTACGAAAGCGACTCAAAAGATTGCAAGTGGTGAATATGATATCGAATTAGATGAAAATCGAAAAGATGAAATTGGAACATTAGCAACTAATTTTCAAAAGATGACGAAAAGTATTAAAGAATTAGATGAGATGAGACAAGAATTTGTTTCGAATGTTTCTCACGAATTCCAATCGCCGCTTTCTTCTATACAAGGGTTCTCAAAAACGTTACAGTCAGAAGAGATGAGTGCGGAAGAAAGAAACCATTACTTACAAATTATTGAGGGCGAAAGTAAGCGAATGTCTAGTTTATGTAAACAGTTACTTACGCTTGCTTCACTAGATAAAGAAGAAAAAGTATTACAAATAAAAGAATTCAATTTGCAGAAGCAAATTAAAGACGTTATTTTTATGCTCGAATGGAAATGGCGTGAAAAAGATATTGCCGTTGAATTTGACGTGCCAAATATCGCTATAAAAGGTGATGAAAACTTACTTCATCAAGTATGGAGTAATATTTTTACGAATAGCATTAAGTTTTCAAACGACGGCGGAACGATTGAATTTGTTGTAGAAGAATTAGAGTCGAGCATTATGATCTCTATATCAGACAATGGAATTGGTATGGAAAAAGAAGAGATGGATCGTATATTTGATCGTTTTTACAAAGTAGATACGGCAAGGGCAAGAAACGTAGAAGGTAGTGGTTTAGGATTATCGATTGTGCAGAAAATTGTTGAGCTGCATAACGGAAACGTTTCAGTGTATAGTATGAAAGGGGAAGGGACGACTGTTCAGGTGGAGCTTCCGAAATAGATGGAAGAGGCTGCTTGGGAACAGCCTCTTCTTTTTGTCGTTTTTTGTCGGTAAGTCGATATATTATGAAAATCGCTGATATAATTTGAGTTGCGCCGATATAATTTGAGTTGCGCCGATATATTATGAAAATTGCTGATATAATTTGAGTTGCGCCGATATATTATGAAAATCGCTGATATAATTTGAGTTGCGCCGATATATTATGAAAATCGCTGATATAATTTGAGTTGCGCCGATATATTATGAAAATCGCTGATATAATTTGAGTTGCGCCGATATATTATGAAAATTGCTGATATAATTTGAGTTGCGCCGATATATTATGAAAATCGCTGATATAATTTGAGTTGCGCCGATATATTATGAAAATCGCCGATATAATCCGAGTTGAGCTGATATATTTGAAAAATCGCTGATATAAATTTCACGTACTGCCACTTCTGCTATAAAGCTGTACTTTTCCCACGCTCTACTTTAAACCGAACCCCAAAAGTATCCGCTGTAATCTCATCAGCTTTCGGCAATGCTCGTAATTTTGGATGAAGTAGCCATACGAGAGAAATAAATAAAATACCGATGCTAGCGAGCGCGAAAATGAGTTGGCTACTAAATACATTTGCGGCGTATCCACCAATTAAAGAACCGAACGGCATAGCAATTGTGCCCATACTTCGCATGACTGAGTTTATGCGTCCAATATACTGATTTGGAATTACAATTTGACTAATTGTCGCAAATAATATGTTGGTTGCACCAATTGGAATCCAGGCTAGACCGAATAAGAGAATAGACAACCACTGAAACGGTACGATCGTAGAGAGAAACCAAAAGATAGCACCAGTCGCAAAGCCAATAATAGAGACACGGCCAACATTACGTTTACCAACCCATGAACTGAATAATGCTCCAATTAAACTGCCGGCTGATATAGCGGCTAAGAAGAAGCCATATGATTTCACGCCTCCTAAAGAATCAGCGAAAGAAGGGAGTATCGCCATCGTCATACCGATTGAAAAATTAGAGACTACTGAACCGATTAAGAATACGCCCATTAATGAACGGAAGACGATCGAAAAACCTTCTTTTAAATCAGAGAAATATTGTTTAGTTGAAAGTGATGTATTGGTTTCTGCTTGCTTTGGCATTTTCAACGAAAAGAATAATAGGGCAGTAATCGCGAATGTAAAAGAGTCGATTACATATAAAGTGATTGCGCCAAATAGTGCTACTAGTATGCCAGAAAGCGTCGTACAAATTAAATCGATGCCTTGATATGCAAATGAAAAGAGTGAATTTCCTTTTAATAATTGTGTTTTATGCAGTAGAAGTGGTAAAGCTTTTGATTGTGCGGGATAGGCAAATTGTTCGATAAAGGCTACGATGGGCATGATGATGAGTAGTAGTTGAACTGTTAATAGATCGAAGTAGTGTGTAATAGGAATGATTAATATAAGAATGCATTGCAGAACTTGTGTGATGACGAGGGTGTTTTTGATTGACCATCTATCGACGAATGGACCGGTAAGAAATTGAAGTGCAGAAGGTAATAACGTAAGAAAACCAGCCAATCCAGAATAAAAAGGATTACCACTTAGCTTATATACGAGCCACATCGCGGCTACATAGTATAAGCTATCTCCTATGTTTGTAAAAATTCTCCCTAAAAACAGTAAGAGGAAATTCCGGTTTTTTAATATGTCCATTTAATCTACTCCTTTATAATAAATTTATTCGGTAAAATAAATTTGACCGTTACTGTAAAAAAAATCGTATTACGATTTTTCTTCTTTTTTCACAAAGCGCTGCATTGCTCGTTCGTCGATTTGTAGTGCAGTAGTAGAAATGTAGTAAGATTTACTATTTGGATCTTTATCCGCGTCTTTTGTGATCTCGTTTAATTCACCCATCAATTCATAAAACTTTTTCACCCACATTTGAAATTGTTCTGGCGTGGCATCAAACTCCCAGCAAGATGAAACGTAATTCCACTCAGCTGGATCTTCGCTTACTTTTCGTAATGTAAAAGCTTCTTCTGGTGCAGCGAGAATATGGCTTTTCGTTCTTTCCGTCATTTGTAAAAAGATTTGGCGACCTGATTCGCTTAATATTTCTAAATGAGGTAATAGGTCCGCGGCAGGGGTGAAGCCTCTAGCGACAGATTGATAAAACTTTTGAATGATGCCATTCTTTTCTTCTGTATAAACAATTTCTATAAAACCATTCTTTTCTAATTCTTTTAAATGATAATGAATTTTAGCCCTTGGAATGCCGAATTTATCAGATAGTAGTTGTCCTGTATAAGGACGTTCGCATAGACGCATCATCATTTCGACACGAAGTGGATCGCTTATTGCTTTTAGTTGGCTATAAGTAGTTAGTGTTAACATGGGCTTCAACAAGATCAACTCCTCAAATAAAATTACTCTGTCAAGATTATTTGACTGAATTGTATCAAGGATTCTGATTATTTTCAATACTTTCTGAAAATTAAATCTTATCCTCTGTAATCTTCTGTTCATATTCCGTTCATATTTCTTTTTTATGATAAGTGCATAGAAAGAAAGAGGAAGGAGCGAGCGAAATGTTTTTAGCTCTGCGTGAATTAAAACAATCAAAATTAAGATACGGATTAATCGGACTGATTATGGTGTTATTATCATTTTTAGTTCTTGTTATTTCAGGATTAGCAAATGGATTATCATATGATAATGCTTCATCGATTCAAAATATGGAGGCAAATAAGTTCGTATTAGCAGATGATGCGGAAAATAAATTACTTCGTTCACAAATTAAGAAAGACGATGTTGATAACGTAGTAAATCAAGTAGGCGAGAAAGAGGCTGTTCCGTTTCGTGTGAAAGTTTCAACGTATGAAAAGAAAGATAGTTCGAAAAAGGTTGATATCGCTATTTTCTCAAGTGAGCGCGATTCATTTTTAGAGCCGAACATTGTAAAAGGTGAGAAATTAGGCACAGCAAATAATGAAATGGTTGCTGATGAATCAATTAAAGAAAAAGGAATTGATATTGGAGATACAATTATCGATCCCGTTTCAAAGAAAGAATTTACAATCGTTGGATTTACGAAAGATCAAATGTTTAGCCATACACCAGTCGTTTATGTAAATGAAGACGTATGGGGATCTATTTCACAACCAAACCAAAAAGATTATAGTGCAATTGCACTGAATACAGATAAAGAAATTAAAAATGCACATGTTATCGACAAAAAAGAAGTACTGCAAAGTATTCCAGGATTTAAAGAAGAGCAAGGAACATTAACGATGATCATTGCATTCTTACTTGTTATCGCTGCGTTACTAATCGGTGTATTCTTCTACGTCATTACACTGCAAAAAACACAGCAATTAGGTGTATTAAAAGCAATCGGTACGAAGAATTCTTATTTAGCAAATAGCTTAGTTGTACAGGCGTTATTCTTATCAGTCGTTGCGATGTTAATCAGTATTGTTCTTGTACAAGGATTAGAACAAATTTTACCAGCGGGTATGCCGTTCTTATTAACAACACCGATGATTGCACAATATGCAGCAATCTTCATCGTCATTAGTATTTTAGGAACACTTATTTCGTTATATCAAGTATTAAAAGTTGATGCATTAGAAGCAATTGGAGGTGGGATGTAATGACTTCATTATTAAAATTAGACAAAGTAAGTAAAGTGTACGGAGAAGGGAATACGGAAGTAACAGCCCTTCATCCGATGTCGCTTGATGTGAAAGCTGGAGAATTTATCGGAATCGTCGGTCCTTCTGGATCAGGGAAAAGTACGTTATTATCGATCGCGGGTGCTTTATTATCACCTTCAAAAGGGGATATTTACATTCGTGAGCAAAATATTACGAAGTTATCGGAAAAGGAAATGACAGACATTCGCTTGAAAAAAATCGGCTTCATTTTCCAGTTTGCAAATCTTGTTCCATATTTAAATGTAAAAGAGCAATTGCTTTACATTGCAAAGCTAAAAAAAGAAAACAAACAAGAATCAGAAAAGCGTGCGGATCATTTATTAGCAGCATTTGGATTAGGAGAAAGAAAAAATCATTATCCAAATCAACTGTCTGGCGGAGAAAAACAAAGGGTAGCAATCGCTCGCGCGTTTATGAACAATCCGGATTTAATATTAGCGGATGAACCAACAGCAAGCTTAGACTCAAAACGTGCACGTGAAGTTGTAGAAATGATGAAACGTGAAGTGAAAGAGAGCCAAAAAGCAGCAATTATGATTACGCATGATGAAAGAATGCTTGATGTATGTGATCGTATATTGACGCTAAGAGATGGGAAGTTAATATAAAGAAAAAAGACAATCGCACAAGTGTGCGGTTGTCTTTTGTATAATTGCTTTATTTTGAGAATAACGCTTTAATTTTATTTCGTGTAATTAATAAAACGCCGCCTAAGACAGATAACATACCTAAAGCCATATTGTTTGATTGCTCACTACCAGCGTTAGGAAGTTCTTTAGCGTTATTGTTTGTGTTTGTAGTACCAGTCTTTGTTTCTGTTTGTTTCGATTGAGATACTTCATTAATTTTGTTATCTACATTTTGCTTCGTTGTATGTACCTCAGCTAATTTGTCCTCAATTTTTTTCTCAGTATGTTTAAAGTCGTTGATTTTAATATCTAAGTCTTGTTTTTTCTTTGTTAAATCGTCTGAAACAGTTTGTTTCGCTTGTTTTATTTCGTTAATTTTATTTAGTAAATCTTCTCTAGCTTTTTGTAATTCAGCTAGTTTGTTTTTTACATCTTGTTTCGCTAGTTCTAAGTTAGCGGAAAGACTATCTAAATTGCCTTTAATTTTCTTAAGTTCCTCTAACGTGTTCCCAGTATGCGGCTTATTTTCTTTTAGCTCAGCAAGTTTGTCCTCAGCAGTTTGTTTCGCTTTCTTTAACTCAGCTAATTTTTCATCTACCTGTTTTTTAACTTCCTTAAGTTCATTAACCTTTTGATCAATGTTCTCTTTATGTTGCTTAATTTCATTCACTTTTTCATCGACAGTTTGTTTATGTTCTTTAATCTCATTCACTTTATTATCGATATTTTGCTTATGTTCTTTCACTTCAGCAACTTTATCTTCTACTTGTTTTTTATGCTCTTTAATTTCAGCGATTTTATCTTCGGCGATTTGCTTGTCTTGCTGAAGTTTTGCATCTAACTCTTCTTTACGTTGTTTCATTTCGTTAATTTTTTCATCAGCAACTTGTTTACGCTCGTGTAGTTCATTAACCTTCGTATCAACATTTTCCTTAACTTGGTTAAGTTCATTCAATGTTTGATCCACGTTTTCTTTATGCTGCTGCAATTTCGCATCTAAATCTTGTCTATGTTGCTTAATTTCAGCTAATCGATCTCCTGTACTTTGCTGAGGAGTAGCATCAGTTACTTCCGCATGAGCAGAGTTTGCGCCAGCAATCATTGCTAAAGCTAGTGTAGACGCAGCGATTGTTTGTTTTGTTTTCATATTTTTGTACCTCTTTTCTTTCATATGCATGAGTTGTTTTGTGTAGAATTGAGCATATAGAAGTAGATTATCTTATCATTATATACCATGTAGGATGTCTAGAGGAAGTATTTGCATAATAATCTATCATTATGTAATGCTTATAGTCTATTATTTTTGGATAGGGGAGAGATCTTTAGCTAGATGAACAATTTCTTCTATAGTAGAGTTTACATCCTTACGATTACGAATAACAAACAAATAATCAGCCTCGTTTTCTATAGGATTTACCACATCTTCGTGAAGTGATTCAGACTGTTGTCGATCGAGTACTTCTTTGAAACTAGAATAATCACCTCTAAAAATATTGGTACTTCGCGTGCTTCGAGCTACTCTTTCGTAAAGTACATCATCAGGAATGTCAAAATGAACGAGTATGCGTACATATTCCTCTTTTTGAAACAATTCATTTAGTAAATACATCCGGCCGTTTCGGCTTCTATTTGAGTTGCAAATAATAAGATGTAAATTTGTATGTTCTTTTGCATAATCAACAATGAATTTCGAAAGACCGTATTTAAATGTATTTGGGCCTTCGTCCGGCTGTAATTTTTCATAATGCGTGTTAATGAATTCAGCTTGGTTATCTTGATCCATAACGAAAGAGTGGGGTAACTCTTTTTCTAGTTCTTTAGCAAATGTAGTTTTTCCTACTGTAATGATCACTAATCGTTTCATATTGGTCTCCATATGTATTGTTATCATTTGGGACATTCGATGTGAATTGACAATTTTCCTGCTAGAGAATATACAAAGTGTCGAAGTAGTAGTAGGCTGAAAACTTGACAAAAAACTTATTTATGCTATAATTTACCAATATAAAAATAAAGTGTATAATTGGGTTCTCCTGGCCAGGGGAACCCTATTTTTGTTGTGAAAATGAAGGAGTGTATGTGCGTGAAAAAAGGTGAAGCGAGTGTAACGTCGCTAGTATCAGCTTTCGGAAGGGCGTACCATAGTGAATTTGATAGTCCTAAAATTTTTGATGATTATGTAGCTAAAGATTTCATTTCAAAAAAAGAACGTAACGATATTGAAACAAATATGGTCCAAGGAATCCATTTTTTCAATACAGACATTGCACAAAAGTTTCAAGACAATCCACAAGAAATAGTAAAATGGATTACACAAGTTCAATTATCACCAACACCTTTGGCGCGTGCGGCATATTGTGAAAGAGTTTTGCTACATGAAATTACATTAGGCGCAAAACAATACGTCATACTCGGTGCAGGCTTAGACACATTTAGTTTTAGACACCGAGAGTTAGAAAATAAAATAGAAATATTTGAAGTGGATCATCCTTCTACGCGAGCGTTTAAAATACAAAGAGTGAAAGAAGCAGAGTATGAAATTCCAAACAACCTTCATTTTATTTCGATGGATTTTACTAAAGATTTCTCGAAGCAAAAATTAGTAAATGAAGGATTTGAAAATAAAAAGACTTTCTTTAGCCTATTAGGTGTTACGTACTATTTAACGAAAGAGGAGCTTTCTAGTTTAATAGAAAATTTATTCGAGATGGTTCCAGTGGGGAGCTCTATCGTATTCGATTATCCGGATGAAAACTTATTTACGGAAAAAGGATTGTCCAATCGAGTTGAAAATATGGTAAAAATGGCTGCAGTAGGCGGGGAAACGATGAAATCGTATTTTTCTTATGCTGAAATGGAAGCACTGTTAGAGAAGGTAGGCTTACTCATTTATGAGCATTTATCGCCAGAAGACATAAATAAATTATATTTTGAAGGACGAAATGATTATTTAGAAGCTTTTGAGACGGTGCATTATGTGCATGCGGTGAAGAAGTAGAGGATTAGTAGGCATGGGGAGAAATCTCTGTGTCTTTTTTTTGTGAGAACAGGGGGATTAAATAGGAAGGGAGATTCAATAATGTAAATAATATGAAGTATGAATGTAATAAATTAAGTAGCAATGATAAAGGAGAACGTAATGTACACAATTGGACAAGTTGCTAAATTTTTAGATGTATCTAGAGATACTTTGAAGTTTTATGAGGAAAAAGGTTTGGTCAAGCCGAAGCAAAATATTGAGAATGGGTATAGAAAATATAATCATTTTGATATATATGATATAACAACGGTCAATTTCTATAGGGAAATGGATATCGAAATAAAAAAAATTCAAGAATTAAGAAAAAGTAAGAGTATAGAGGGAATAAAATCATTGTTAGAAGAGAAAGAACAAGAAGTTTTAGAGGAGATAGAATATAAAAAACTTCTTTTAAAAAAGCTTCAAATTGTAAAAGAAGATTGTGAAAAAACAACACAATTCTTAGGGGAATACGTAGTAAAAGAAATGGAGCCATTAGAAGTAAACGGAGAAATAGAGCATTTTACTGCATATGATGAATATGAATCTTTGAAAAAGAATACGGATAGTTTAAAAAAAGCAGTTACTTTAACATCTTTACGAAGAGTTATAAGTTTTAATAAAGAAGGTATTATAGAAGATAAATTTATAATCGTAAGAAAAATAGAAGACTTTGATAAAGAATTAGAAGGGGAAATTCTATCGCATCCAAAATGTATTTATACAGTTATTGAAGATGGAAGGTGGGCAACTGGTGGGAAAAGTATTGATCATAATGTGGAATCCAGTTTAAGAAAAGCAGCGATAGAACAAGGGCATGAACTTTTGGGGCTAGTGTATATAAATATATTACTTACCACTTATGAAGAGGGACTTGAACGTATATTTTTAGAGATTTATGCACCTATAAAATAATGCAGATATGTATTGACCTGTGAGTAACCCTTAGGTTTAAGCTGAAGACATTCGTAAATATAAATACTATTATGTTCACGAAATACTTAGTTTGAAATGGGGATTGCGCATGAATAGAGAAAAGAAGTTAAAAAAACCAGTAGCAAGTTTTATTCTACTAACCAATATCATATTTTTTCCACTTTTTTGTCTTGTAGGAGCTATAAGTGTTTTGGGGTTTCCTGGATGGGTAGTTGATGTAATGTTCTGTATATCAGCTTGGTCCTCAACCTTTGCTTTTGCAATACTATTTAAAAAGATATATCCTGGGCGGAGTTTTATCCAATTTGTAAAAGAGAAATTCAAGAATAAACTTAAACTTACTGTGATTATTACTACAATTATGATTCAAGCCTTCGTATTTTTGATAATTTTATTTCTCGTATCTAATAATAGTTCAGTAGACTCTATTTTTACTATATCTTCATGGGGAACGCTGGTTTATTTCTTTTTAAAAACCCTTTTTTCAGGGCCATTAGGAGAAGAATTAGGGTGGAGAGGTTTCGCTCAAATTGAGCTCCAAAAGAAGCATTCGCCATTAAAAGCTTCGATAATCATAGGATTTTGGTGGGGAATGTGGCATCTACCCATATGGTTTACTACAGGGTATGTGGGCATTGATCTAATCAAATATATTATATTCTTTATGCTTGCAATCATATCTACTAAGATCGTTATGACAGCATTTTATAACTTAAATCAAAATTTAATCATTCCAATCATCATCCATCAATTCTTTAATTTCTTTATTGGCATCATAAACGGAAACTTAATTGATCTAATCATGTATAACGCGATTTTTTATTTAGTAGTTGCAGTTGTTTTAATTGTTGTGAACCCAAAGAGGGCTCTGTATGGGACGAAATGATGAAAAGTTATATAGAGGTAGTCGCTGCTATAAGCATCTTTTTCCTTACAATTGTTTTCCTATATTTCAATCCGTATAGCGATGAAGCGCTTGATAAGGAAGTATATATCACTGTATTTTTCATGTTCTTATTTCCTTCTTTTTTAGCAGTAATTGCGGCAGTTGCTAGGAAAAAGACTTTTACGATCGTTTGCTGCAGGTGGATGTTACCAGGAACTCTGTATTTGAGTGTCGCTGTAATACCCTCGTTATATATTTTCTATCGATTGTTTGGATGAGAGAGAGAAATATTTAAAAGAGTAGTTCTTTTTTTATTATTTTTTTGAAAGGGTGAGAGGTGTAGTGAAGCAGAGATTATCGAAATTAGCAGATATACTAGTCAATCATTCTACAAAAGTACAGCCTGGTGATCAAGTGTTGATCCAAAGTGTTACAGAAATAGATCCCGCAGTCGTTCGTGAAATTATTAAGTCCGTAGAAAAAGCAGGTGGATATGCGCATGTATCAATGCGCGATGTGTCTGTAACGAGGCAATTAATTTTGTCAGGATCTGAAGAACAATTTAAGGTGTTAGCAGATTGGGAGTGTTACCGATTAAGTAAGATGCAAGTGTATATTAATCTCCGAAGCCCTAGAAATGCATATGAATTAGCAGATGTACCAGCAGAAAAAATGAAATTATATCAAAAGGTATTTGGAAAAGCGCATAGTGAAGCAGTGTATAAAACGAGATGGGTGACAACGCGAATTCCGAATGCAGCATCTGCACAAGAAGCGAATATGAGTACTGAGGCTTATGAAAAATTTTATTTTGATGTATGTACGCTAGATTATAATAAAATGTCCAAAGCAATGGAGCCATTAAAAGAATTAATGGAAAAGACAAAACGAGTGAGGATTATTGGAGAAGGAACGGATTTGGAGTTTTCCATTGAAGGAATAGGCGTTTTAAAGGGGGATGGCACGGATAACATTCCGGATGGCGAAATATATACAGCACCTGTCAAAGGTTCTGTAAATGGAGTAATAACATTTAACACAGTATCTGTTCAACAAGGTTATGCATTTCGAAATATAAAGTTACATATGAAGCATGGGAAAATAATAGAGGCATATGCAAATGATACAGAACGAATAAATCGAATTCTTGATACGGATGAGGGAGCAAGATATATTGGAGAATTTGCACTGGCGTTTAATCCCTATATATTACACCCGATGAATAATACGTTATTTGATGAAAAAATAAACGGTAGTTATCATATAGCAATTGGAGATTCGCTACAAGGTGCAGACAACGGAAATAAATCAGCGATACATTGGGATTTAGTAAACATTCAAAGGCCAGAGTATGGCGGCGGTGAAATTTGGTTTGATGATGTACTGATAAGAAAAGATGGACGGTTTATTTTACAAGAGTTGTTCGGATTAAATGAAGAAAATTTGAAGGGGTAAAGTGCTTTATTGAAATGATTGTCACTTTACCTATAAGTGACCGTTTAGGCCATCCTATTCTTCTTGTTACAATGATGTAAAGCAAATTAAAATACAACGCATTGAATTAAATGATTTTTCGCATAATTTTACATTCAGTTAACATTAATAGGTTAATAGAAAAATTAGTACGAATTGTTATATAAGACGTGTAAAAAAGACAAAACCCCTTAAAAAACTCTTAATTTTTTACCCAATCAACATTTACAATCCCTCCTTATAATGTGAATTGGACAAGCACCTAAGAGAAATCAGAACATGTCAGTTTATACATTCTATTATTAGGGGGAGAATTTGTATGAAAAAGGCAGTTGCTTCATTAGCTGTTATGGCGGCATTATTACCGACATTTTCAGCACATGCGGAAGGGAAAGAGCAAACCCGAAAATCAGCTACAACTTTTAATGTTATTAGTGACATTCAAGGGGATTTAGGAGACTTTGATCATGTGTTAAAAGATATGAACAAAGTGACGCCACTTTCTAGAGCGCTTATTATGAATGGGGATATAACGCCAACTGGACAACAGTCACAATACGATGATGTGAAGCGTGTGTTAAACAAAAATAAGCATCCAGAGAATGTATGGTCAACTGTTGGGAATCATGAGTTTTATGCTGGTAAATGGACAGCTGATGGGAAGCTATCTCAAAGTACATGGCCAAATGGTGTAACGGAAGAAACGCTATTTAACCGCTACTTACAATTTAGTGGGCAAGAAAAGGTATATCATAAAAAAGAATTAGACGGTTATCCGCTTTTATTTTTAGGAACTGAAAAATATATGAAATACCACGATTCAAAAATGTGGGATGAAGTATTTATGAGTGATGAGCAACTAGGTTGGTTAAAACAAAATTTAGAAGAATATAGTCAAAAAGATAAAAATAAGCCAATCTTCATTTTCTCTCATCACGTTTTACCTGATACAGTATCTGGATCGAGACAATCACCGTATTTAAATGACTATTTAAACGTGGATAAATTGTACGATATATTAAAAGACTATCCGCAAGTTGTTTTCTTCACGAGTCATACGCATTGGGATTTAAACTTACCAGACTGGGCTGGTAAAAAGAAAATTGCAGGCGGAGATGAAAAAGGATTTACAGTTGTAAATACGGGTGGGATTGAAACAGGCTGGATGTCAGCTGGACCAAATGGCGGAGAGAAGACTGCTCCAGATGGATATTCATTTAAACAAGGATTACAAGTGAAAGCATATGGTAACGATGTAATGGTAACAGCTTACGATTATAAACATGATAAGGATATAAAGAAGCTATTAATTAGTGATGCGAAAGTCGCACAAATGGCACCAAATATAACAGCTGACGATAGTAAAAATGTAATTGTCGGTGCAACGGAATATATGGAGTACTCTGTAGAAGGAACGAGTGAGTGGAATACGTATAATCCAGGAAACCCACCAAAATTTGATGGGGACAAAATTGTACACGTACGTCATAAAGGCGAAATGAATTTAGAGCCAGGATTAACACAGCTTCTTCGATTTTCGGCAAATAAGTGATTAGTAAGGGCCTACTTTTTAATAAGTGGGCTCTTTTGTGTTGTCGTTTTTTATCGGTAAGTCGATATATTTCAAGTTATGGACGATATATTTGAAAAAATCGTTCATATAAACTTCATGTACCGAAATAAAGTGAAAGTTATTAATGTAATTTCACGTACCGTATTGGAGTTAAAATTATTAATACAATTCCATTCACAAAAACCGAATTCCAACACATTTTTCACCCAGAAAGATGACTTCATCATTTTTACATGTAATAATAGTATCGTTACATACATTGTGAAAGAAGTACAAAAGGAGCGTTATTAATGAATTTAGCTAAATTCCCGAGAAAAAAATATACAGAGTCATATACTCCAATTGAAAAATTAAACAATTTTTCTGAAGCACTTGGTGGGCCGACTATTTATTTTAAACGAGATGATTTACTTGGTTTAACAGCTGGTGGTAATAAGACGAGAAAGTTAGAGTTTCTAGTTGCAGATGCACAGGCAAAAGGTGCAGATACGTTAATTACAGCTGGTGGTATTCAGTCAAATCATTGCCGTCTAACACTGGCAGCTGCGGTAAAAGAAAAAATGAAATGTATCCTTGTATTAGAAGAAGGGCTTGAGCCAGAAGAGAAGCCAGACTTTAACGGAAACTATTTCTTATATCATTTACTAGGTGCTGAAAATGTAATTGTTGTACCAAACGGAGCAGATCTTATGGAAGAGATGCATAAAGTAGCGAAAGAAGTAAGTGAAAAAGGTAATACACCATATGTAATACCAGTTGGTGGATCAAATCCTACTGGTGCAATGGGATACGTTGCTTGTGCGCAAGAAATTATGGCACAATCATTTGACCAAGGAATTGATTTCAGTACAGTTGTTTGCGTAAGTGGTAGTGCTGGTATGCACGCTGGTTTAATTACTGGTTTTGCTGGAACACAAAGTCACATTCCTGTAATCGGAATCAACGTAAGTAGAGGAAAAGCAGAACAAGAAGAGAAAGTAGCAAAACTTGTAGAGGAAACGTCAGCTCACGTTGGTATTCCGAACTTTATCCCGCGCGAAACTGTTACATGCTTTGATGAATATGTAGGACCAGGTTACGCGTTACCAACACCAGAAATGGTGAAAGCAGTTCAATTACTTGCGAAAACTGAAGGTATTTTACTCGATCCAGTATATACAGGTAAAGCAGTAGCGGGACTAATCGACTTAATTAAAAAAGGTACATTTAATAAAGAAGACAACATTTTATTCGTACATTCAGGTGGTTCACCAGCGTTATATGCGAATACGTCTTTATTTGCGTAAGTGTGAAAAGCATTGGGTATCCAATGCTTTTTTGTTATATAATGGAATTATTATGAAGTGAGAAGGGGGAGTATATGAGTACAAATGTAAAATGGACCATATATACGGTACTTAGCATTTCTATGTTACTAATTTTATTTGTGGCTTATGGAGTTTATTTATATTTCAATTAAGTGAAATGGTAACCAAACCAAAGGAAAAATAAAATAATTACTGTGTTAAATAGAGTAAAACATAAACCGATAATGGCTAAAATTTTCTTCTCAGATCGGCTACAAAAAGAGATAACTGCTAATATTATTGCTATAACAGCAGAAGCTAATATGAAATAGGCGAAAGGTACAACATATTCTACTCCAACTCTGTCTAAAATAGGTGAGAAGAGAAAGAGATTAATAGTAACGAATATACTTACAATGAGAAACGTATAACTTTTCCAAGTGTATGTTTGTAACTGCATGGAACGATACTCCTTTCTCTTTATTATGTATATTTTTAAGTTTAAATTAATTACCTTTATTTTACAAAATAAAATATTTTGTATTGAAAAGAGGGTATGAATATGAAAATTAGAAATTGGTCTCTAGTCTTTATTGCGATCTGTATACTCATAATAACCGGCTGTTCAAATATATCAGGCAATGAAGATCAAAGAATCCAAGTGCAAAAACATATTGGTGATAATGAATATGAAGATCTTAAGGTAGTGAAAGATAATAATGAAGTGTTGCAAGTAAAGAAAATATTAAATGATATTACTTTTGAAAATAAAAAAGTGGAAATGTCTCGTCCAGCTGATTATCACTTTATTGTTCAATTTAAAAATCCGAAAATAGAGGCGAGAGCTGTGTTGTATCAAATTTGGGTAAGCCCTAATAAGGATAAAATAGAAATCAAGACGGGGGATAATCGGTACGCTCAATTAGAAGGGAAACATGCAGCCACTTTGTTTCAGATTGTTACAGGGGAGAAACTAGTTGAATAAACGTATATAGGGTTATAGGAACTCAGCTCGTATTGTTCATTTTGGAGATAATTAGTATTCAACAAAAATAGCTATCTTTTTATATTGGAATAAATATTGAGAATCGGATAAAATGGAAATTGGACATTGACTTGATGAGCATGAGGTTCTCCGCTTATAAGCAGATTAATGAACATTAAGGTGTCCATTAATCCGCCATTGAATAATAATGCTAGGAAATATATTGTTTTTACAAAGATTCGATGTTATGTTTAATTTTCTCAATATAATATTTTCCTTATATAGGAGTGGCTATTTGAAGAAGTTAATATTATTAGTTTTATTGGCTACATGCTGTCTCACCATTGCAGGATGTTCTAATAATAGGATTACACCAAAAAATGAGTTTAAAACTTCAACATCTGTAAAGATTAAACGTATCAACAAAGCGTGGTACAAACATATTTAATAGTTTTAAGAAACTTGAAATTGTTGATGATAAAGGTCATAAGGTGAAATTCGTTAGGCTGATAGTAGAGGTTGTGAAACCTGGTGAAAAGCGGGAAGCATAGTTTGCATTTGAATTTATAAAAAATGCGACATTAAAATATTCACAAAAAAGAGTCTTCATGTAGTCCTTTTTTTGTGGATATTTTTCATAAATAATAGACATTCTATGGTGCCTTCCTCTGATTTGAACCATCCGGAAATTATTTTACCAAGTTAAGTAGTGTCGCCCTTCAAAATTCGGCGAATGCGAGGGACCCGTAGTAGCTCGATTGATATGGTCCTTTTTTCACTTTATCTACCATCTTAATGTATCTGTCTATTAAAAAATCTAACTTTAATCGATTAAATGAGATGAAATCTGTTAAAAATAATGAAATTTCAGGAAAAATAAGGTACACTATTCAATGGTTTTGGTTTAAAATCGATTGACGTTAATGTATACGGGGGAAAGATTAATGAACAACAATACAGTAAATGAATCTGTTGAAGAAGTTGAGAAAAAACGGGTAAGATCAAAAAAACGCTTTACAAATTGGAAGCTTATCGCAGCGGGTGGCGGTTTAATTGCACTTCTTATTGGAGGAATGAGTTATTATCAAGCAACTCACTTCAATTCGAATGTTACGATTAACGATACAAAAGTCGGTGGTTTGAGCGCTGATCAGGCAATACAGAAATTAAAAACATCTGGACTAGCAAACAAGGTCTATATTGATCAACAACAAATTTTAGATGAACAAGATACAAAAACGGAACTGACGGAAAAAGACTTGCCACAAGTTAAGAAACTATTAAAAAGCCAGTGGACATTTTTCCCTTCTGTAAAGGAAAAAGATTATTCATTGCTACCGGAAAAGGCGGATCAGTATCGTAGTGAAACGATGAAAAAACTTGTAGAAGAAAAGCTCGTTTCTATGAATGAAAAATTAAAAGCGCCTCAAGATGCTATGGCAAAGCTTGAACAAGGGAAAGTTGTAATTTCGAAGAGCGTTGATGGAAAACAGTATGACGTTACAAATCTACTAAAAGATTACGACAAGCAGAAGCATAAAAGCGAAATTCATCTGAAGTCTGCATACATACAGCCTATTAAAGAAGACGATCCAATCATCAAAAAAGAAGAGAAAGCATTACAAAATCTTCTTACGCAGTCTGTTGATTATAAAGTGCAGGAGGAAGTGTATTCATTAAAAGCGAAAGATCTAATTCAAAATGCTACTATGTCAAAGGATATGAAAGTAAAAATCGATGCAAGCGACATTAAGAATAAGGTTGCTGAAATTAATAAGGCTAAATCTACATTACATAAAGACTTCGCTTTTAAAACACATTCTGGCTCGGTTATTTCAGTAAAGGGACAAGGATACGGCTGGGCACTAGATGTGGAAAAAGAAACAAAACAAGTTCAACAAGCCTTTGAGAAAGGCGAGAAATCGCTTTCTGCTTCTAATATTCAAGGGAATGGTTGGGAGAAGGAAGGGATCGGCTATAAAACAACATCGAATAATGGCATTGGAGACACATATGCAGAAGTTTCTATTGCAGATCAACAAATTTGGATTTATAAAGATGGGAAATTAGTCGTCACAACAAATGTAGTAACGGGTAAACATAGCACGAGTGAAGATACATCACCAGGTGTGTGGTACGTTCTATATAAACGAACACCATACACGCTTAAAGGAAGCGCAGTAGGTAAAGCTGATTATGCAGTGAAAGTAGATTACTGGGTTCCATTCACAAATAGCGGTCAAGGATTCCATGATGCAGGCTGGCGAAAAGACTGGGGAAATAATGCTTATTTAACAGGAGGATCAGGCGGGTGTGTAAACCTTCTTCCTAACGTTGCAAAAACTGTATATGATAGTTTGAACACGTATGACCCAGTTATTGTTTACTAATAGCTATGTATTAAGAGCATAAACGAATAAACAAAGCAAGAAATCTTACTTGATGTATATGAAAAAAAACCTCTTGAATTCGCATGCAAATTGAAGAGGTTTTTTTGTTTGAAAACAAGAGTTCATTGCTTATAAGAAACAAAGTAGAAAGAGATTGAGATGAAGAAACAGGTATTCAAATAGTCAATAAAATTGACATTGAATATCATTTTCACTTATTATAGAATCATTGCATTTAATTAGACATGACTTTTTTATTAATATAATAGATTTCTAATAAGGTGTCCCATTTGAGAATTTAAACGTAGGAAAGGGTAATATAAAAATGAACTGGAAAAAAGGCGGATTATGGATTATTATTTTTTTCATTGTAAAAGGTACGATTTCTACACTTTTAATCGTTACAGGTGCTAAATATTTTAATTTATCATTTATGCAACTTTTCGCACTAGTACTGATCTTATTACTGATTTCTCTCATAAGCCGAAAATTGCTGCATAGACATAAACAAAGCAAAAAGCAAAAAGAGCTAAATATATAATGAAGCCCCAGAGACCTTTGGATTTCTGGGGTTTTATTTCTATAGTTTTTTCTACATGTATATCAACTTAACAGAACAGGTTGTCCAAAATGATAAAGTCGATGCTGATTAAAATGCGTTGGTTACTTTTATATAAGGATTGAAGAATCTTTATTCTGGAGCTACACACATTCATAAATTATGCTTGTTTTTCCATTGGTAGTTTAAATGTAAACGTACTGCCTTCTCCTAATTTACTTTCAACTGTAATTTCTCCTCCGTGTAGTTCGACAATCCATTTTACCATCGACAATCCTAAACCTGTGTTTCCGGTGCTTGAAGATGTTCGTGCTGCGTCAACTCGATAGAAGCGGTCCCATATTTTCGTAATATGTTGCTCGCTGATGCCAATGCCATTATCGGAGACTTTACCTATTATGTTGTTTCCATCACAGAACAGTTGCATATGCACAGTGCCGTTCGCTTTGCTATAAGCAATCGCATTCGTTAGTAAATTCATTAATAAACGCATCATCAATGTTTGATCTGCTTTCATAAACAGCTTTTCCTCTATATGAGTTGTTATATCAATCGAAGATTCTTGAACCATTAATGAAAGCTCTTCAACAACGATTTCCGTTAATTCACTCATATTGATACATTCAAATTGGAAAGTATTATGGTTTTCTTGGTCAGCTCTTGCTAATAATAAGAGTTGTGAGATTAGCGCGGACATTTTACGTGATTGCTTTAAAATTACTTCTAACGATTCTTCCATTTCTTTCGGATTATTCCTCAGTGATAAAGCGTATTCGCATTGCGAAATAATAACAGATGTTGGTGTTCTTAATTCATGAGATGCGTCAGATGTAAATTGTTTTTCACTTTCGAATGATGTCTCCAATCGCTCAAACATTTTGTCAAAGGTTTGTGCTAAATGATACATTTCGTCTTTCGGTGAACCTTGTAAATTAATTCTCTTCGAAAGGTCTTTACCATCACCAATTTTACTAGCTGAATCACTCATTTGTTGCACAGGTCGAAACGCTCTTTGCGTAATAAAATATCCTCCCACTGCCGCAATGAGAATAAGTAATGGGAATGAGATGAGTGTTATGACAATAAGCGTATTCATCGTTGACGATAATTGGCTCATGGTCATTATTCCACGAATCCAGACTTGCTCATCGCCGCCTGCATTATGGAGAAAATCATATACAATCCATTCTTTATTACCGTTTTTAATGGTTTGTATTTCATCGGATTTAAGCGGTATCTTTTTATTAAAGCTTGTTGGACTATTACCTGCCAGCAGCTCACCTTGTTTATTATAAATGATGATATTTACTCCATCTTCTAAGGGTTCAAAATCATCGTCCATCTTTAATTGTCCATGCTTATATTCAATATCTTCTATGTTTTCTTTTACTGTGCTCTTCAATTGATCTTTCATATTAAAAAGCAAAACTTTATCTGAAGAAGTTAAAATAAAAGCTAACACGAGTGCCATAATAACTACAATTAGCCCTGTATACCACAGGGTCACTCTCATTTTTATTGATAGTCTTTTCATGATTCTACTCGCAATACGTAACCAGTTCCTCGTACTGTATGAATTAACTTCGTTTCAAACTGGCTATCAATTTTTTTACGAAGATAGCGGACGTAAACATCAATAATATTTGAGCCACCTTCATAGTCGTAATTCCACACATGTTGCTCAATTTTATCTCGTGTCAACACAACTTCCTTATTACGAATCATATATTCTAAAATAGCAAATTCTTTACTCGAAAGAGTGATAACTTGGCCTCCTCTTGTTACTTTATGCATATTGCAGTCTACCACTAGGTCAGCGATTTCAAACACATTAGATGTGCTTCCTGTATTTCTTCGCATTAACACTCGAATTCTTGCTAGCAGTTCGTCAAAAGCAAACGGCTTTACTAAATAATCGTCCGCACCTAAGTCGAGTCCTGTTACGCGATCATCAATTGAATCTTTAGCTGTAAGAAGCAACACAGGGGTTGTATGATTATCCGCGCGTAATCTTTGTAATACTTGTAAACCATCTATTCCGGGAATCATAATGTCAAGTACAATCAAATCGTAGGTAGCCATGTTTATATAATCTAAGGCATCTTCTCCATTCCCACATGCATCGACACTATAATGTTCAGCATTTAATCGTTTTACCAATATATTTTGTAAGTCTTGTTCATCTTCGACAATAAGAACTCGCATTACCATTCTCCTTTTCTTCTTATTAATATGTATCACTATAATTCAAAAACATTAAAGAAAGATTAGAAACTATTTAATTATATCATTTTATTTTTTTGTACATTAATCTTCCTTTAATGTTTGTTCAGTAATATAAAGGCAAGGATAAGGTGCACATGTAAAGGGAGGAAAACAGAATGAGAAAGTGGATGTTGATTGGAGCAATGTCTTGTTTATTGTTAACAGCTTGTTCTACTCAAGCTGATAACAATACAGAAGTACAACAACTGAAAGTGGAAAATGATACATTGCAAAAAGAAAGTGCTCAACTACAACAAAAACCACACAAAACAGGGCCTGCTACGAATGATACGAAGCAAATACAAGATTTTAAAGACGAAGTCACATCTATCGTTGAAAAGGCAAATAACACGAAACCAGTTGGAGCAAAAGAAGAAAACTTAAATACGTACTTAGCAGCAAAAAAAGAAATTGATCAATTAGATGACAAAATAGATCTATCTGATAATCAGCTAGAAGCAAATTATCACGCTGGAACGATAACTGTTGAACAATATGAAACGCAAGAAAGAGAACACGATATACTAGAAGATCAATTAGAGCAAGCAGAAAATGCACTTGAAGCAAGATTCGGAATAGATGATTAATCATGAAGGAGTGGATGAAAATGTTAAAACATAAAAAGAAAATAATGATAAGTGTAATTGCTATTTTGGTAAGTGGTATTGCTATTGTTGGTGGATATTATGGTATGGGTTACAATTATGCCAAAAAGAACGAAAACTATACAGAGAAACAAGTTCGTGAAATTGCTTTAGCGCATACAAATGGAGAAATTATGAATGTGAAAAAAGAATTCGAATTAGAAGATGACAAATTAGCACAATCTACATTTGAATATGAAGTGGAAATTAAGACACCTGATAATCTGTTAAATAGTTTAAAAGTTAGTGCTAGAACAGGTACAATAGAAATCAATAATGAAGATTGAAAAAATATCGACAAATAAAATATTACGTATTTGAAAAAATCCAATAAGCTGCCCATATGGGCAGCTTATTTACATACTTCTTGTTATCGGTAGCGAAGAAAGAGACGAATCCCTACTCTCACAAGGGAATCGTCTTTTTCGTTCTATGGATCTATGCATTTTTTTATACATTCCTATCCTGGTGCCGTTTTAGGTTCCTTGTCTGTTATTGGATTAACCGAAAAAATTTATAAAATCTTGTATATTCTTAGTGTGTTTTTTTTCCGAAATACTGGCGGTACCCCATCACCATCAAGCTAATATTTTCATATCCCCCTAAATTAAAATTTTCTTTCTCTACAGATAGCTATTCTGAGAAGCCGCTCATTTTTTCGTTTTGGGGACATTTCTTTTTCTTAAGTTGATACGCATGTATGGTGCCCCCTATTAGACGATAGTGAATGAACAATTTCGGGGTTCAGTTCAACTTTATTCAAAATAAGATTTTTTTGCAGTAAAATCAATGTTAGTGGAACTTTTTTAATCAAACTTTTTTCTAAATTAACATAAATACTTGCAATATTTAAATTAGTACTATATAGTTCTAGTTATGACAAAGGTAAAATTAATGAATCAAAAACGTGTGATTGAAGTAGCTGCAACATTATTTTTAGAAAAAGGGTTTGCTTATACAAGTATGGATGAATTAGTACGTGTAAGCAAAGTTTCAAAGTCTAATGTGTATTATCACTTTTCTAATAAGGAAGTATTATTAGAAGGGGTCGTTGATTATTGGATTGAAATGTATCAATCTGCAATTGATGACGTACTTTCTCAGAACCAATTTTTAGTTGAAGATCGTATCCAACTGTTTTTAAAGCAATTATCACAAGGAGTTCAGTCGAGAGAGTATAAGGGGAGCTGTCCATTTATTACTCTTTATATTCAAAGTCCTAAACAGGCCACGCAAATAAAAGAAAAAATAGGTCTTTTTTTTACAGGATTACAAAAGAAAGTTTCTCTATTACTTAAACAAGGGGTAGAGAATGGAGAATTCAGAAATACGATTAATATTGATGAGGTTGCATCACTTTTTATTACAAATCTTGAAGGAGCGTTATTTATTTCAGAAACATTGAAGGATGCAACTGTAATTACGAAAACAGCAGATCATTTTTTAAAATTGCTTCGATAAAAGAAGCATTTTTTTTACATCAAATTAGTACTGGGTAGTACTAAAAAGGGGATTTTATATGAGAACAGTATTTTTAACTGGTGGAACAGGCTTTATTGGAAAGCAATTAGTAAAAGAATTAGCCAAAGAGGATGTTAAAATTCTTCTTTTAGTAAGGTCGAAAAGTAAAGCAATACGCATTTTTCAAGAAAGAGGCATCTTAAAAAAGGCAGTTATGCACTTTATTGAAGGTGATTTGACGAAAATAGATTTAGGTCTAAGTGCTGAAGATAAGGAGAGGGCATTGAAAACGGATGTGATTATTCACGCAGGAGGCCCCATGGATATTCAAGCGACAAGTAAAGAGGCAGCTTCCGTATTTTTAAATGGCGCCAAACACATTAGTGAATTAGCTAAAAGCATTCATCAATTGAAGGGCTTGCAACAATTTATTCATGTTGTAGGTTATATGAGTCCCTTTGATGATAAAAATAGCAAGATTGCAATTGATGTGTTTAAAGAAGGAAACAATTATTTGAAAATAAAAAATCCATATGAGAGAACAAAATTTTTAGCAGATCTTTATATCCGTCACCAGGCATCAGCAGTAGGTTATCCGCTTTCTGTAATTAATCCGCCAACTGTAGTCGGTAGTAGTAAAACAGGGAGTACAGAGCAGATAGCAGGATTAGGTTTGCTTGTGATGAGTATGCGAAGAGGGCTCATGCCAGTGATTCCTGGAGGTAAGGGATATAGGTTACCACTTATTTCAAACGATGAGCTTGCGAAGTTTATTGTGCAGGTTTTCAGATTGGAGCAACCGACTATACAAACATATACACTTGTTGAAGACAAACAGCACGATCAGAACATTGCTGAATTATTAAGTATTATGTCGGAAAGTATGAATATGAGGGCACCAAAAATCTCTGTCCCAATGCCACTTATGAAAGCAATTATGAATAGTGGAGTAAGTAAAATAACAAAAATTCCTTCTGATGGACTGAATTTTATTACAAAACGAAAATTTTCAAATGTTTCAGCGAAAAAAATTATGGGAGGAGATTGGTTTAAGAAGACGAGTGTAATGAAATTTTTCCCTGCCGTAGTAGCTGATCTGGATTATCGAATGATGTATCAAAATGGCCAGCATAATCATTTATTTAAACGAACATTATGCGATAACAATACCCTTTACCAATTACAAGGAGAGGGTAAACCGTTTATTTTATTACATGGTCTATTGAGTGATGGAGAGGATTTATTTCCTTTAGCACAAGAGCTTCATGAAAAAACTGGTCAACCTGTATGGATCGTGGATCTTCCAGGTTTGGGACGTTCTCCTTTTAAACAAGAGAAAAATCTTCTAGATATCTATTTGAATGTAGTGAAAAAGTTATTGGAGAAAGCTACTAATGGTGCACATCTAATTGGCCATTCATTCGGTGCGTTTATTCTTCTGGAAGCATTGGTACAAGAGTACATAGATAAGAAGTATTCAATCACTTTACTTCAGCCACCTGTTGCTAAAAAAAATGCTAAATCGCTAAATGTTCCTCAATTTATGAACAAATGGACATTAAAATTGGCAACTGCTAATTTGATAGGGCGTTATTTATTAAGTAATGGTTTGTTTGAAAGTATGGAGAGTATCCCTGAACATTATATTGAAAAAATAAGTAACAGTTTTACTTCTCCTAGAATTTTAAATACTACGGTTCAGCTTAACAGTTTACTACTGAAAAACGATCAAGGTGATTTCAATGAAGTAACAAAGTATAATCTTCACATTATTTGGGGGGATTATGACAGAGGCTATTCTGCTCCATCGCATCTTGGTAAGGTTGATTTTGTTCCATATGGCCATCATTTTCCTCTTAGCCATCCGAGTGAAACGGCAACATTAGTAATAAAAAATAGTAATACTAGCAGATGAGAGTGTAGGATAAATAAACAGTGTGTAGTAAGATCGTTGTGTCTTTGAAATAAAATTGTACTGTTTGGGGTCCCACTCTATGCCCATCAACTTAAAGATTTCATAACACCCCAAAACGAAAAAATGAGTCAAATTTTTATAAATAACTGTAAAAAGGTAAATTTCTCGTAATGGAGATGTCTCAAAATGTTAGCTTGATGGGCATGGGATCCCGCCCGCATTTTAACGAAAATATACGCTAAGCAAATTCCAACATAAAGCGAGCCGAATTTTCTACTCTTAAGAAAAATTTCGGTTCGTTTTATGGTTTCATGACAAGTTGTTTACTGAACAATAAAGTTCTTTATTGGAACAGGCTACTTTCTTCAACAATCGGGCCAGATTGTTGAAGAAGAAATATAATAAAAATGCTTTTGATTGTTTTATTAAACGAATTAAACCGCAAAAAACAAGAAGAATTCCCCCCCTTTTACTAGTACACTAAATCCTATAAAAGGGGGGAGATCATGAACAATAAAGCCATTGGATTATTTCAAGGAATTGCGTTATACATTTCAGCTATTCTAGGATCAGGTGTCCTTTTTTTATCGGGGGTAACGGCCTCAATAGCGGGCCCTGCATCTATTGTATCCTGGTTTATCGTTATTATAATTAGTTTTCCGCTTGCTTATTCCTTTGCTAGTTTGGCACGGATATATCCTGATTCCGGTGGAGCAGCAACCTTTGTTAGAAATTCTTTTGGATATCATCTTGGCAATATCGTTGGGTGGTTTTACTTTGTAACAGCAGCAGTTGGTCAAACGATTGTATCTTTAACTGGTGCTTTTTACGTCAGTCAGGCATTTGGATTTTCGCATTTTGAAACAATTTTAATTGCCGTCTTTATTTTGGTAATTGCAGGTGTTTCAAATTATTACGGCGTAAATGTTAGTGGTAAAGTTGCAGTGATTTTAAGTTCCTTATTACTGATTCTTTTAGCGTCAGCTGTATTTGTGGCGTTTCCAAGAATACAATGGGGAAATTTTACTCCCTTTGTTCCAAATGGATGGTTTTCTATCGGGAACGCTATAACGGTTATCTTTTGGGCATTTTTCGGTTGGGAGGCGATTTGTAATCTGGCTGAGCACTTTAAAAGGCCAGAAAAAGATATTGTCAAAGGAGCAGTTATTAGTGCAGTTGTCATTGGATTATTATTTTTAGCGCTAAGCCTTGTCACTATTGGAACGGCCACGTATGGCAGTCAAGAAAGCAACCTGTCTCCTATTGGTGTTATAATGGGAGATACAGTAGGCGGAGGTGCCAAAGTCGTTACAGCTGTTTTAGCTTTAATTATTTGTACAGGGACAGCGAATGCTTTTGTAGCCAGCCTAACGCAATTAGGATATTCATTAAGCAGAGATGGTGCTTTCCCAAAATTTTTCTCAAGGTTGCATGCAACTACTCAAATTCCAAGACAGATGGTATTGTTTGTTATCTGTTTTTCGGTAGCAGGTGTGTTAGTGACAAAAGCTTTGTCACTAACGTTTGATGATATTTTGTTTATACCGACTTCTCTTGGGATTCTAGTTTATGTTCTTTCAATGGCAGCAGGCGTTAAATTATTTAGGAAGAACACACCGGCATGGTGGGCATCGTTAATCTCTTTCATTTTATGTTTGTTGGTGATTCCATTTTTTCAATTGTATATATTTGTTCCGTTAATTGTCGTGGCTATATATGTGATTTATATGATTTTGAGTAATAAGATTTTCGCCTACAAGGGAGGATTAAAATCTAATGAAGGATCAAAATAACCTTTCCAGAGATACCATGTGGAAAGCAACAGTATCATGTGATTCAGCGTATGACGGGATATTCTTTTACGCAGTCAAGACAACTGGAATTTTCTGCCGGCCTTCTTGCAAGTCTAAGGTTCCTAATTATGAAAATGTATCCTTTTTTTCAAATGCGCACGAAGCTCAAAGGGCAGGCTATCGCCCATGCAAAAGATGCCGATCAGATCTAAATATAAAAATATACGACCCGTTCGAATGCGTTTTGGAAGATACTATGCGATTGATAAAAAATAATTATGTTCAAAACATGTCTTTAAATGAAATTGCATCAAGGGTAGGAGTTAGTCGTTTTCATTTAAATCGGATTTTCAAAGAAAGAACAGGGTATACTCCTCGAATATATTTAGAAAGGATCAGAGTTAAGAAAGCAAAGGAACTGCTCTTGACAACGGTCTTTAATAGTACAGAGATTGGCTATCAAACAGGCTATCAAAGTGTATCTAGCTTTTATAATGCATTTAAAAGAAATACAGGATTTTCACCGAGTCAATTCCGTGCTTTCCATAGTGGAAATACCGTAAACCAAGAACTTGACTGAATTCACGTTCTTTAACAAAAGATAGCATGAATTAACAAGAGTGCTTTGTACTCATCGTATTTTTCGATAAATCATTACTGATTAATTAAAAGTAAACAACTTTGTATTGAACAATAATAAGCCATTTTTTCTCTGTTATAGAATTGTAAGCTTTTTAATTCAATCCTCAACAAACGGGCAGGATTATTGAACAAGTTTTATGAACTTTAGTGGTAGCATCATTAGTGAAATGCTTTATAACAACTAATTAAGGGAGCAACTACTGCTAAGCTAGATGTAAATGAAATTCCGCATATGTTACATCATAGGTATCTATCTGTACGCGGCTACAATGCTGACTCAATGATTGTAGAAGCAAGGGTTACAGAAGGTGTAAATTTAAGAGAAAATATAGATGGAATTTTTGATAATAAAGAAGTAGAATATATTCACATTCTTAACGCTAAACCAGGATGCTATAACTGCCTTGTTAATAGAGTGTAAAAAAATTGAAAATACAAACTTCTATTATCCTATAAGGGGTACCACCAATCGCTATCAAGTTAATTCAACAAAATCCCCCCTAAAATGAAAAAAATACGCTATTCTTTTTGTAGAATCATAGGAAAGGATGGCGTTTTTGTATGTCTATTTCTGTATCTGATGAATTACAACTATTTGCTCAAGAGATTCAAAGTTTTTTATCTCCAAATACCTTACGGGATCTTGCTAGAGATGTTGGTTTCGTACAGCATTGATGTTCATTTTTATCGTTTTGAGGAAACTTTTTCTGTTAAGTCTATAGATTATAAAATAGAGTACTAAGCATCCGATTTGAAAGCAGACATCCCTAAATCATAATTTTTATGAAAATGAAAACTCTTTTGATCACCCAGACGCAGGAGGATCATTCTGTTTTGCCGATCCAGATGAAAAGTTAGGTTATGCTTATGGGATAAACAAACATGGATTTGCATGGCCAATGAACGAAGAGAACTTGCACTAATAAAAGCTCTTATACGGTTGCCTCTGAAAAAATGAAAATAAGTAAAAATAGTTGGGGATATTTTTATGTTGTACGGTTTTTGGCTATGAATAGTGGAATAAATAGTAAGTATTCAACAGTTCAAATAAAACGAGACATCTTTTTATTTTAAGAAAAAAGATGTCTCGTTTTATGATAAAATTCACTTAGTGTATATTTTCGTTAAAATGTGGGTGGGCCCCCTTTTAGCAAAACCGGAGTGGAAATGATGAGTATAAACAGTTTTGTGGGATTGATAAAGGACGAATTATTAAAAGAGGTAAGCATTAGAAGTGAGGATGAATTCGAGCCTGTAGTAGTTAAAGATATTCCTAGACTTTGGCAGTGTTTAGGGATAGGTAATTATGCCGCAGTATTTTTGCACAAGGAATATAAAGATTGGGTAGTGAAAGTTTACGCACGAGAAGGAGAAGGAATTGAAAAAGAGTCAGAAGTATACCGAAGAATCGGAAATCATCCTTCTTATTCGAAGCTTATATATAAAGGAGAAAATTTCATAGTATTGAAACGTTTAAAAGAAATTACCTTATACGATGCTGTTCATAAGGGGATTAAAATTCCTAAGCAGGTAATCCTTGATATCAATGCAGCTTTAGAATATGCAAGGGAACAAGGATTAACTCCTTGTGATGTTCACGGAAAAAATGTGATGATGGAAAAGGGAAGGGGATATGTAGTCGATGTATCTGATTTCTTAAAAACAAAAGAAGATAGTAAGTGGAGAGACCTAGAAAAGGCATATTTTACATTTTATTTGCCTTTCATTTATAAATTTCCTTTCCCTGTTAAGGTACCGTATTTTATGTTAAACATTGTTAGACGTTCGTATAGAAAATATAAGAAGCTTAAAAAGAAATTCAAATTGTAAAAGGACTACATACTTATCTTTAGGTTAGATAAGTGAACCACTAGTAAACAAAAGGACCGTACATTTTAGATATGTCTAATATGTACGGTCCTAATTTTATAACTTTATGAAGTAATCAGTAAGCTTTACATTTCCTTTTTCACGCAATTACTTATTTTCTTCCTCAAACCCTTTATTCTTTTTCTCTAACTTTTCAATTCTTCTTTTAAGTAAAGCAATGCCGGCATTTTGACTGTTCTCGTTCCGTTTAATCCTAGGGTCCACAAATACTTTTTCTTGTTGATTTTGCAAGGAATTGATGCGTTTTTTGAGCACAGTATGGTTTTATTCACTCCGGCTTCTTTCTGTCACACTCTTGAAGTTAATTATATTTTTCTACGTACTAAATAAAAAGATAAGGCCCCCATAATAACAGGTGCAACGAAATCAAAGAAATGGGAAAAATTAAAAGGAAAAAGTAAAAGAAATGGTATAAGTGTATAGATAACTGCTAGTCCTATAAATACAGGAATTCCAAATTGAAATTCTCTACATCGTTTGATTTTCCTGTATAACACTTCCCCAATTAGACAAGCTACAAGAGCCGGTATACTACCATAAGTGACGATCGTTTTAATGGATCCTAATACAACGTTCGGGTGAATAAAGCTAGGATGAGAAATATATGAAATCAAGAACCATCCAAAAATAAAAGCAAACAGACTTGCAGCATAACTAATTACAAATTTTATCAACGTAATCATCCTCACAGTTTTCTAATATTAACTCTATCGTATGACATGAAATCCTATTATTAGTAGTAAGAAAAAAGCGAATCCCTACTCTAAAAAGGCATCCACTCATCCTGCTATACTTATTTTATTTTCTTTGCCCTTGCAAACTTCCAAAAAGCTGCAAGTAGTATGAGAAATGGTATTCCCTGAATGAAGAGAAATCCTCCGAAAAAATAAAGCGCACGACTAACTAGAGGAGGGGCCGTTTCCGACTCACCCGCAAAATAAGCTCCATAATTAGCCGCCACTCCTGCATAATCAGCTATCCCGCCTATAAGAAAAGCCGCTGGACTTATGATTAGATTTATCCCTAAACAGACCATTATCGATGATAGGTTTTTAGCCTTAATTTTTGGTGAAACAGACAAGAAAAATAAGAATATTGCAGTGCCGTTTATAAGAAGTAGTGTTATTACAAAAAAATCCCCATAATATCCCTCCATGATTTTAATTGTACCATCAGCAAGGACAACTTTGTGTAAATTTGGATGAATAGGGTCTTCATGTGAGGTTAACATAACGTCTCATTAACAGTAATCAATGATGCATATAATTTTCGTTTTTGGGGGTAGGTGCTTTTCTTAGCTTGATAACGATGGGATGAGTCCTCAATAGTGGCAAATATCCATACTGCTATTAACTGGTTAATTAAAGAAGAATTTGTTCCACAACTCTTAAGTTATTATAATATGAAAAAATTAAATTCACCTTCTGCAACTTATTCAAATGGCTCAATCTCCGCATCTTTTGAATGCCCCGAAAGTGCATAAGCAAAATAATTAACATATCCTATGCAAGAAAGTTGGGCTAGTTAATCGCATATGTTTTATTGAAAGGATTTGATTGAACTATGGAACGGCCGAATTGGGGGATTGGAGGATTAGTATTCGTTGGCTGCATGTTTCTTGGTGGAGGAATGGGTTCTATGTTAGGTAATGCCCAAACAGGATGGCTAATAGGTATGGGTGTTGGATTTCTTGGGATGGCTTTAACGAGACTGATTAGAAAGTGATATAATGGGGGATTCTTCTTCCGGTAAATAAGGAAATATGTATGTAAGTAATGAATGGTAAGAGTTCTATAAATTATAGTTAGAAGCTTCTCTTTTCTAAATTTCTCCATACATAGATATGATTCTCGAGTTGGAGTATGGCACCTTAAGGTGTTTTTTTTATGCTCTTTAAAAATGTCTTAACATATAATAGACTTCGTTAGATTCCGATAACCTTTTATATATAAGATGAAGGGGTTTTCTTGTATTTCATTAATTAAGTTTAATTGACTAGCAAACGAACGTAATTTCTATGCACGAATCGATATAATAATAATTTCCGCTTGTATTGTAGTGTCAGTCTTTTAGTAGAAATTCCATATATACGACAAATTGCGACAAAGAAATACATATACTTTTGTTATGCTATGAAAGTTATTGATTTGTAATGTATATATAGGAGGATTTTTTAATGTTAAAGAAATTGTTATTATTTGTACTTTTGAGTTGGTGTGTAATGTCTTTAAGTGCTTGTAAAGGTGAGGAAGAAAAATTAAAAATAGCATCAGATGAGCAAAAAATAGATGAAGATAAAAAAGTAGCGGAGGAAGAAAAACGTAAGCAAGAAGAGCAAGAAGAGCAACAAAGAGTAGAGGAAGAAAAACGTAAACAAGAAGAGCAGCAAAGAGTAGAAGAAGAGAAGCGTAAACAAGAAGAGCAGCAAAGAGTAGAAGAAGAGAAGCGTAAACAAGAAGAGCAACAAAGAGTAGAAGAAGAAAAACGTAAACAACAAGAGCAGAAGACTCAGCAACAACAGTCTATACAACAAGAGAGAACACAAAAACAAGAAAAAACAACACAAGCAACAGGTGGGAAACCAACAAGATCACAAATTTCAGTTGGTTCACATGTAGTTATTCAATTAGATAATGACTATAGCAAAACTGTAAGTGGTGTTGTGAAAGACATTTTGACACATAGTGAAACACATACATACGGCATTAAAGTTCGATTACAAGATGGACAAATTGGCCGTGTTCAAAGTGTTAACTAGTGAAAGAAGATTTGACTACTTTTCAAATAAATAAAAACTACAAAAAACCGGTTCTTTCGTAAAGGAACCGGTTTTTTGTAGCGTTTTGCTTAGCGTACGAAATTTGCGTTTTGTTGATGTCACCATACTTCTATCAAGTCATTACATACAAGGTAATAGATGTTTTTTATAATTTGAAAGGAGAGGAAGCGAACTTGGAGGGAGTATGTTTGAGAAGATTAAAGGAAATGTTTTTTGTTCTGGGTTATGGACTTATTCGCCTGTTCTAATTAATTAAAAGAAGAACTTTCCCATACCGATTAGACTACTAAGCATTCCGATTCCATTCATGGTGCCTTTTCCTACTGTCAGTAAGTTTCCAAGCATTCCTGGCTGACCGTTATTCCCCCATCCCATAGGACTTACCTGTCCTCCCCATCCTGGAGGGTTTCCAAAAATACCCCAGTTATTATTGGTATTAAAATTAAAAGCTTTAGCTGGTGGCGATAGTAAAGCGGCGAGATGACCTTGTGCGAACATCCCTTTATGATTGAATGGTTGAGCCCAGGGTAATGGAGGTTTTTGGAAATTACCTGCATGGCCTGGTAATGGAGTCCAATTAGCGGGATGTCCTTGGGGCATCATCCCTGCATAATGGATTGGCTGACCTAAAGAGAAGGGAGGGGGCTCGGGATTGAAACCCGTATAATTGGCTGGTGAATCCCAACCAAATGGATAGCCTCGACAACTCCAATTCTCAGGAATCTTCAGACCATTCATTTCCTCAGCCTTAGTCATTTGGTGCTGTAAATATAATGATGACATTGCAATTTGGTTCGTATATCGCTCACCGTTGTCCTCTGAATTCAAATACCAATATTGGTACATAAGTTTATTCCCCTCACTTTAAAAATGTAATGTTAGACTTAGCCTATGTAATATTCCTTTTTATGGATGGTTACATAACTAGATTTACAAGCCTGTATTTAAAGGAATAGGTGTATGGTCTAGTTGATTTATCCTACTATTTGTGGGCAATAAGACAACCCCCCCTCAAAATGTAGCCTAATTTAATTTCGGTTAACAAACGTGTTTATAAAGGTTTAATCAGTAAAAAAATTTTAACATTTTATGTCGAGCAAGTAGAATTATTAAAAAGAGAATATCCATTCGAAGAGTTTGGCAAAATACTGAAAGAATAATGTATTCTTGTGCAGATATGCAAACGATTTGAACTAATTAATGGAATTTATAATGAAGGGGCAAATGAATATATGAGTGAAACATTACATAAAAGAAAGCCACCATATTTAATGCTTGTGATCCTTTTTATTGGAGCATTTGTTTCATTTCTAAATAACTCGCTTTTAAATGTAGCCTTGCCATCGATAATGAAGGATTTAGACATTCAAGATTATTCAACGATTCAGTGGCTTTCTACAGGGTATATGCTTGTAAGTGGTATATTAATTCCGGCCTCAGCATTTTTAATAACCCGCTTCTCCAATAGGAGCTTATTTATTACATCTATGTTGATTTTTATTCTTGGTACGGGCTTAGCGGCTTTAGCACCGAACTTTAGTTTATTACTTACTGGTCGGATGGTTCAAGCAGCAGGTTCTTCAGTCATGGGGCCTTTGTTAATGAATATTATGCTAGTAAGCTTTCCGAGGGAAAAAAGGGGAACAGCAATGGGGATTTTTGGATTAGTTATGATTACAGCCCCTGCAATTGGACCGACACTATCGGGTTATATTGTAGAGTATTATGACTGGCGTTTACTTTTTGAAATGATATTACCGTTAGCAATCATTAGCTTACTGTTAGGGATTTGGAAATCGGAGAATGTCATGAGACAAAATAAAAATGCAAAACTTGATTATCTCTCATTATTATTATCTTCTGTCGGTTTTGGCGGTTTGTTATATGGATTCAGTTCTGCAAGTTCCGATGGTTGGACGAATAAAGTTGTTTTAACAACTTTAATCATAGGCGCTATTGCCCTAATAGCTTTCATTATACGTCAATTAAAAATGAATGAACCGTTATTGGATTTACGTGTTTACAAGTACCCAATGTTTGCACTTGCGTCTGTAATTGCAATTGTTAACGCAGTGGCCATGTTTTCGGGTATGATTTTAACACCAGCTTATGTACAAAACGTCCGCGGTATTTCGCCGCTGAGCTCTGGGCTGATGATGCTTCCAGGTGCGGTAATAATGGGGATTATGTCACCAATTACAGGTAAACTATTTGATAAATATGGCCCTCGGATTCTTGGTATAGTAGGACTTTCCATTACAGCCGTTTCAACTTATATGCTGGCAAACCTGCAACTTGACTCTAGTCACACACATATTATTCTTATTTATACACTGCGGATGTTTGGGATGGCGATGGTGATGATGCCACTTATGACAAATGGTCTTAATCAATTGCCAACTCGCTTAAATCCGCATGGTACAGCTGTTAATAATACAGCTCAACAAGTATCCGGTTCAATTGGTACTGCTATCCTTGTTACGATTATGAATACTGTAACAAAAACAAAAGCTGAAAGTTTAATGGCTGATGTAGATCCAACAACCTTCACAGAAACTACGAAGGCAATGTTAATTCAGAAGGCTTTATTATCCGGAATTCAATATTCGTTCTATGTAGCGCTTGGCATGAATATTGTTGCACTACTATTAGTTTTTTTCGTTAAACGTGTAGATACAAGGGCGGAAGCTGTCGAGAGGTTAAATAGGTAGAGTAAAATAAAACTTTAGATCATGATTCCTATAAGTTTTTACTGTTTAGTTAGACTATGAAGAAATACAAATTTCTGCTGCTAAGGCGCTGGTATTTAAATCTGGAAAAGAATCAGTGAAATAATTATATATAGTAAAAAGGATCTGATATTCATATCAGATCCTTTTTCATTAGCAACAAAGTATACTTACTTATCGTATTTGTTTGAATTGACATTAGAAACTACTGGTTTTCCCAATACTACAATCTTTAGCTCTCAATTTCTGATAAACATTATAATAATACGCTTCATTTTTATTTAGTATTTTTTCTGCAAGCTATAAATGTAATAGCAACAAACAACTTAGATTACCAACCTTATAAGTAATATCATAATCGTGAATAGTTAGGGAAAAGATAAAATAAGGTAATCAATTACATATCTTTATCCCAGGCGATTCATTGCTATCTTCTTTTTATTGAATGGGATATTTTATTTTATGCTTTTTTGAAAGGGTGTTTTTAATGGATAAAAAAGTATCTGCCATTCCTCAACCGAAAACATATGGATTGCTGGGGAATCTCCCATTAATCGATAAAGATAAACCGACCTTATCTTTTATCAAGATAGCGGAAGAGTATGGTCCCATTTTTCAAATTCAAACTTTAAGTGATACCATCATTGTCGTTTCTGGACATGAACTGGTAGCAGAAGTCTGTGACGAAACAAGATTTGATAAAAGTATAGAGGGTGCTTTAGCGAAAGTTCGCGCCTTTGCTGGAGACGGATTATTTACAAGCGAGACTCATGAGCCTAACTGGAAAAAAGCTCATAATATTTTGATGCCTACATTCAGCCAACGAGCAATGAAAGATTATCATGCTATGATGGTCGATCTTGCTGTACAACTCGTTCAAAAATGGGCACGGCTTAATCCGAATGAAAGCGTAGATGTACCGGAGGATATGACTCGCCTTACATTGGATACAATTGGTCTATGTGGTTTTAATTATCGATTTAATAGCTTTTATCGTGAGACCCCTCATCCTTTTATTACTAGCATGAGCCGTGCTCTAGATGAGGCGATGCACCAATTACAGCGGCTGGATATAGAAGACAAACTCATGTGGAGAACGAAACGTCAATTTCAGCATGATATTCAATCTATGTTTTCCTTAGTGGATAATATTATTGCTGAACGTAAAAGCAGTGGAAATCAGGAAGAAAATGATTTACTTTCCCGTATGTTAAATGTGCAGGATCCGGAAACTGGTGAAAAATTAGATGATGAAAATATTCGTTTCCAAATTATCACTTTTTTAATAGCTGGGCATGAAACAACAAGTGGATTATTATCTTTTGCAATCTATTTTTTATTAAAGAATCCGGATAAATTGAAAAAAGCCTATGAAGAAGTAGATCGGGTTTTGACAGATCCTACTCCAACATACCAACAAGTTATGAAACTTAAGTATATACGGATGATTTTAAATGAATCGCTACGTCTATGGCCTACTGCTCCAGCATTCAGTCTCTATGCAAAAGAAGATACAGTGATTGGTGGAAAATATCCAATTAAGAAAGGAGAAGATCGTATTTCTGTTCTTATTCCACAGTTACATAGGGATAAAGACGCGTGGGGAGACAACGTGGAAGAATTCCAACCTGAACGATTTGAAGATCTGGATAAGGTTCCTCATCATGCTTATAAGCCATTTGGAAATGGTCAACGGGCATGTATCGGTATGCAGTTTGCACTTCATGAAGCTACACTCGTAATGGGAATGCTTCTTCAACATTTTGAATTCATTGATTATCAAGACTATCAGCTGGATGTAAAACAAACATTAACGTTAAAGCCTGGTGATTTTAAAATTAGGATTCTACCCCGAAATCAAACTATTAGCCATACTACTGTTCTTGCGCCTATAGAGGAGAAACTGAAAAACCATGAAACCAAGCAGCAAGTTCAGAAGACTCCTTCTATTATTGGGGCCGATAATCTTTCACTTCTTGTTCTATATGGATCAGATACAGGGGTAGCAGAAGGTATTGCAAGAGAACTAGCAGATACAGCTAGTTTAGAAGGTGTTCAAACGGAAGTGGTAGCTCTTAACGATCGAATTGGAAGTCTGCCAAAAGAAGGGGCGGTTCTTATTGTAACTTCTTCTTATAACGGAAAACCACCAAGTAATGCAGGGCAGTTTGTGCAATGGTTGGAAGAATTAAAACCGGATGAGCTAAAAGGTGTTCAATACGCAGTTTTTGGTTGTGGAGATCATAATTGGGCTAGTACCTATCAACGAATTCCAAGATACATTGATGAGCAAATGGCTCAAAAAGGAGCAACAAGATTTTCTACACGTGGAGAAGCGGATGCAAGTGGTGATTTCGAGGAACAGCTCGAGCAATGGAAACAAAGTATGTGGTCTGATGCGATGAAGGCATTTGGATTGGAACTTAACAAAAACATTGAGAAAGAACGCAGTACATTAAGTTTACAATTTGTTAGTCGTCTTGGAGGATCTCCTCTGGCGCGAACATATGAAGCAGTTTATGCGTCTATACTAGAAAATCGTGAACTTCAATCATCTAGCAGTGAAAGAAGCACGCGACATATTGAGATATCCTTGCCAGAAGGCGCTACGTATCAAGAAGGTGACCACCTTGGTGTGCTGCCAATTAATAGTGAGAAAAATGTCAACCGAATTTTAAAACGCTTTGGATTAAATGGGAAGGATCAAGTCATACTGAGTGCAAGTGGACGAAGTGTAAATCACATACCTTTAGACAGTCCTGTTAGTTTATTTGACCTTCTTAGTTATAGTGTAGAAGTGCAAGAAGCAGCCACTCGAGCACAAATACGAGAAATGGTGACATTCACAGCATGCCCTCCTCATAAAAAGGAATTGGAATCATTATTGGAAGAGGGAGTTTATCATGAACAAATATTAAAGAAACGTATGTCAATGTTGGATCTTCTTGAAAAGTATGAGGCTTGTGAAATCCGATTTGAACGCTTTTTAGAACTTCTTCCTGCGCTCAAACCGCGTTACTATTCTATTTCAAGCTCTCCACTCGTTGCACAGGATCGTCTGAGCATTACGGTTGGGGTTGTTAATGCACCTGCATGGAGTGGGGTAGGGACATATGAAGGAGTCGCTTCTAATTATTTAGCTCAGCGTCATAATAAAGATGAGATTATCTGTTTCATTCGAACGCCACAATCGAACTTTCAATTACCTGAAAATCCAGAAACACCAATTATCATGGTTGGACCAGGTACTGGAATTGCACCATTCCGTGGATTCTTGCAAGCGCGTCGTGTTCAAAAGCAAAAAGGTATTAACTTAGGACAAGCACATCTATATTTTGGTTGTCGTCATCCTGAAAAGGATTATCTCTATCGTACAGAACTAGAAAATGATGAAAGAGATGGATTAATCTCGTTACACACAGCTTTTTCTCGCCTAGAAGGACATCCTAAAACATATGTACAGCATTTAATAAAACAAGATAGAAGCAATTTAATTTCGCTATTAGATAATGGAGCTCATCTTTATATATGTGGTGATGGAAGTAAAATGGCTCCTGACGTAGAAGACACCCTTTGTCAAGCATATCAAGAAATTCATGAAGTAAGGGAACAAGAGGCAAGGGATTGGTTGGATTCTTTGCAAGATGAAGGGCGATATGGAAAAGATGTTTGGGCTGGAATCTAAATTCTTCTTAATTAGATAAGTAATATTTCATTCACGAACTTCTTTCGACTAAGTATAATTTTAAACAAAATAAACTGATTTATAAAAACCCTGTATTTTTTATTGAATATGGGGTTTTCTTATATTTAAATAAAAGGGACGTATATGTTGATTCAAAATCCAATAATCTTTATGCTTTATATACACAACATGGTAGATTTGACTTAATAAAAAGGGGAACCCTCAGGGAGAAGTAGACTTTAATTTAAACTCAACAAAACCTTCACACAAATCTGGGGGATATGATTTGAAAATGGGTTAAGAAAGGATTCGTTTATGAATGAATGAGTAAGAAAAGCAATCCAACATTTTTATGTAAATGGAGCTGTAAATGAATATTTACTTAGGTGTGAAAATGAAATTGAATTACCTAAAGAATTAACTGTATTTATTCATAATGCAGACATTCAAACAATGCCTGTCAACATTGATGATATTTGGCCAGCAGAAAAATATGTATTCGATTTTAAACCATATAAGAATGAAGTTAATAGTAAACGAAATTAAGAATAGTTAAGAAAAAGCTATTTCCGCTCTTAATTGACACAATTTTCGAAAATATACAAATGTTAATATTTGTTATATGATATATTTGTCAAAGTACTGTTCCTGTAGTTTCTATAATGAATCTGTAAGATAGTTTGTTTGTCTCATATATTCACCTTAAACTAAAAAGAACTTGCAGAGATTCCTACAAGTTCTTTTTAGTTTAAGGGTTGAATGTGGATTTGAAATAAAGAAACGATTTTTTGAGAGGAGAAAAGTAAATGTTTATAAGAGCAGAAAGATTATTAATACGAAATTTTGAGTTCAAAGATTGGCAAGCTGTCCATGAGTATACATCAGATAGCAATGTTATGAAATACATACCCGAAGGAGTTTTTACTGAAGAAGATACAAGAAACTTTGTAAATAGAAATATGGGTGAAAATGCAGAGAACTTTCCTGTGATACTGGTAGATGAAAATATTCTGATTGGTCATATTGTTTTTCATAAATATTTTGGTGAGCATACTTATGAGATTGGGTGGGTATTCAATCCTAAATATTTCAATAAAGGATATGCTTCTGAAGCAGCACAAGCTACATTAAAATATGGGTTTAAGGAAATGAAATTACATAGAATTATAGCTACATGTCAGCCACAAAATACCCCGTCATATCGAGTGATGGAGAAAATTGGAATGAGAAGAGAAGGATATTTCAGGAAGTGTATACCCCATGGAAATGAATGGTGGGATGAATATTATTACGCTATTTTAGAAGAAGAGTAGTGTCTCAGAACGCATTGTTCAAATCAAAATCATAATTAAAATTGTGCTATCTTTTCAACCGAACATTCAATAGCAACAGCTCGCAAAGGAAGCAACCATTGGATAAAAACTGAGGATGGTAATAAATCACACTGGGCATTAGATAATTATCAAGAAGAAGGAATCAGAGTACACAACTGGTTTGTTGACGATAGTGTGGTTATTTACCATAGAACTGTTGCCACATTAATAAATACTTTAATTGAACACGGGCTTTCTCTGGATAAAATAATCGAACCACAAGCAACTTTGGCAGGGATAGAGAAAATGCCAGATTTAATAAACGAATCGCGAAGTTCATCTTTTATTATAATCAAGTCAAAAAAAACAAAATAATATTTAAAAATATATACCGCAATCTGGGAGCTTTTATTGAATTACGAAAACAGCCGTTTCACTAAGGAATGGCTGTTTTTTTAAACATAACCTAAGGCCGTTAAACTGTATGCGTTCAAGTTGCTATCATTTTGTAATTATTTTATCCCGCATTAACGGGCAGTAAGACTCCTCCCTCAAAATTCGGCGAATGCGAGGGAGTTAGGTGGGAGATCAACTGCCCGTAAAAGTCCGATTGGTGAAGGCTAATAATCAGTGGGGGATGGACACCCCCTCCACTGATTAAAGTTTCACTTTATAAAAGGGGGCGTGAATATGCAGGTGAAATTTCAAATGAGTGCAGGAATAATAGCAGTACTCATTTAAGATATTACCTGCATTCGAATTGAAAATATTGAACATAGGAGTGAGTGAAAATGGCATATTTATTACAAGTGGATTTTCCGTTTGAAGGTCCTTTTGGTGAAGAAATGGAAAAAGCATTTTTGGATTTAGCAAAAAGTATTAATGAAGAAGAAGGATTCCAATGGAAAATATGGACGGAGAATGAAGAAACGAAAGAAGCAGGAGGCATCTATGTATTTGAAGAAAAACAAGATGCTGAAAAATATGGAGAAATGCACAAAAACAGACTTCAAACATTTGGTGTTAAAGATATTAGAGTAAGAATTTTTGCCATTAATGAAAAGTTAACGAAACTGAATCGTGGTTATAGTAAATAGTAAGGGTAATTCAAAAAAAGAAGGGGATAATCCCTTCTTTTATGTTTTATAGAGCATATAGTTCCTTGTAAAAGGGTGTGCCCCTTACTTGGAGGTAAGAGGCACAGGAAATGCAAATTTAATCGAAAGTTCTTTAACAGTGTAAATTTACATTTTATTAAAGTTATCCCATCGCCATCAACCTAAGAAATCAAGTCTCGCAAAAAACGATAAACTATATTTCTTTATTAAGAAAAGGCTTGAAAAATGCCCAAACAAGATGGCTAATAGGAATGGGGGCTGGATTTCTTGGGATGACTTTAACGGGACTCTTCTTCTGGTAAATGTGGAAAAATGTATGTAAGTAATTCATAGGATAAGAGTTCTATAAATTATAGTTAGCAGCTACTCTTTTATAGTGGTCTTTTCTAAATTTCTCTATATATAAATAGGATTTTCAAGTCAGAGGATGGCGCCTTATGGTGTCTTTTTTATGCTCTTTAAAAATGTTTTCACATATAATAGCCAATTTTTCTTTCAGTTCCTGATGCCCATAAAGCTAATAAAATGGATTTCAAAAAAATAATAAAAATGAGTTTCATAACTATGATTTCTAGAAATTTGAACTGTTGTTGTGAATGAATTTAAAGCTGCTGAAACAAAATAGACTCACTTGAGCAAAAAACCTTGCAAAACTAAAAAAAGAGATGTATATTAGTTGACATATCAATTATTGATACGTCAACTGTTTTTGGTTAGAAGTTTGAAGAATGCAATGGTATTAGTCAATCCCGATTGGAATTGCTCGCTATGTACCAATTATGCTTCTTTCTATCGATAAAGCAGCCGACGAAGGGAATCGTTTCCTAGTTGATAGAATTCACAATGGAAATAATATAGAACGGATATTACGGAGAGAGGGGGTAGAATGGTATGGAAATAATCGCAGCTATTTTAGTCGGGATTGTAGCATTAGAACATTTGTTTATCATGATCCTCGAAATGTTTTTTATTAATTCAAAAGTAGCGAAACGTGCTTTCAAATTACCGAAGCATTTAGAAGGAGATCGAAACGTGGCTGTTATGTTTGCAAACCAAGGGTTATATAATGGATTTTTAGCCGCTGGTCTCATTGGGGACTTATAATTGGGTTTAACCCAATTGGTTATATGGTGCAATTATTTTTTGTGATTTGTGTAGTGAGCGCAGCTATTTTTGGAGGTTTCACATCTAATAAATCAATTATTGTGAAACAAGGACTCCCTGCTATTTTAGCATTGGTTGCTCTATTATCTGTGATGTAGAAACGAAGATTTCAATAAAAGAAACAATCTTGTCTAAAAATAACTTTGCATAATCTTAACTTGATAGGCATGTAGGGATACCCCATTAAGAAAAGAAATAGGAGAGAATATCCTATTTCTTTTTATTTCTATAAAAAAATATAACTGCTAAATCTAAAGTTATGATAATAATTAGAAGTAATACTTCTATAAATGCATCAGTTTTCCTGTTTAATAAAGACTTTATAAAGAAATCCCATTCTGTTTCATAGGGAGGCTCTGACCAATTTCGTTGCATTCCTAAAGCTATTCCATTTATGAAAAAGATAATACTTAATAGAATTCTTCCAACAAATACGGCAACTACTTTTAAATTCCAATGCTTTATCTTAATTACATACAGGATTGGAAATAGAATAAGTATCCAAAAAACAATAATATAAATTGCATTTATCATTCTTTACTCCTAATAAAATGATTGTTTTTAATCTAGGCGATTCTTTGGGTTGAAGATATGTTTCGTTAAAAATAAGGGCCGGAATTCCGGCTCCTTTTCTATACTAAAGTCTTACTTTATCTCGTTGTCTCAAAAAACTCAATCCATTCCCCATCAGGACCAGCGAAGAATATGTAACGTGTTCCATCTGGTAATGTTTCAATTTCTTCTCCTAGTAGGAAGGTTACGCCGTGTTTTTGTATTCTTTCGATTTCATCCTCTAATGAATCCACTTTAAAGCAAATATGATGTACTTTTCCTTCTGCCGGAAGAGAAGAGTTGTAGCCTTCAATTAATTCAAGTATCGTTTCCTGCGATTCTTCCACACCTAAAAAAGCGAGTTTTAAGTCGGGATTCGGGTGACCCATACGTTTAATGAGCTGTAAGCCAACTACTTCTTCATAAAATGAAATAGATGCTTCTAAGTTTGCGACCATAAGACCGACGTGTTCAATTCTTCTAACTGGCATGTAGATCCCTTCTTTCTGAAAATTATATACAATATGTTATTGAAAATTAAGAAAATAAGCAAGATAAAAACCTTACAAATTTTAGCGTGTTATATGGTATAGTGAGAAAGTATGTTTGGGGAGAAGGAAGGAGATTATACGATGAATACACCTACTCAAACTCCTTCATTATCGGCAACGATGAAAGAGTGGCATTATGCATTAGCGTATGAAATTAAACATTGGAAAACGATAGGTGGTAGTAAAATTTCTATCATGAACGGTCGTTTTTTATATACAGATTATGAAAGTACAGTATACGTATTTCAGCTCATATCGGAAGTAAGCTTACCGGAAGGTTCACCAATTCGAATTGAGTTTGATGGTGAGGAAGCGACAGGAGAGGTATTATCTGTACATGGATTAGAAATAGAACTGAAATTAAATGATTATATACAAGGTGAAATACGAGAAGCTGTTTTATACAGTGAACCGTGGCAATTGTTAGAGCAACTACAAGAGCGATTGAAAGAGGCACATAAAGATAAGCTAAAACGTAATCGTATAAAGCGTCTTGTTGATGGGACGAGCAGTCCGAAACATATTGAGAAGATGAAAAATCCGAAAAATGAATTGGCGTATCGTTCGTTTTATAATCCGACAACGTACGTATGGGGACCACCTGGAACAGGGAAGTCTTACAATTTATCACGTATTATTTCGGCTCATTATCAAAAAGGAAAATCGGTACTTGTATTAGCTCATAGTAATGCGGCAGTAGACGTATTAATGAGCGAAGTAACGAAGCAAATTGAGAAGAAAAAAAAATGGACACCTGGCGAAATTGTTCGTTACGGTTATAGTCAACATGAACATATACGAAATCATGAAACATTACTTACGTCGAAGCTAGTTGAAACGACGAACGGATCATGGGGAGAAGAAAGACTCTATTTAGAAGAAACACGACAAGATCTTCGTGAAAAGATTTTATCATATAAAGCGACTTCTGCTGATAAGAGGCGTATACAAGAGATTGAAAGTGATCTTCGAAAGCAAAAAGCGAAAATTAAAGAAGTAGAAAAAGAATATATTGAAAATGCAAAAGTAATCGGCGCAACTTTATCGAAATGTGCCATTGATTCACTTATTTATGAGCGTACATTTGATTTAGTTGTCGTAGATGAAGTGAGTATGGCATATGTTCCGCAAATTGCATTAGCAGCTTCACTTGGAAAACGTATCGTCGTTTGTGGGGACTTTTTACAGTTACCTCCAATTGCGATGGCGAACCATGAACTCGTTCGAAAATGGCTTGGGGAAGATATGTTTTACCATGCTGGGATTGTTGAGTCTGTCAATAAATCAGAAGCACATCCGAACCTATTTATGTTGCAGGAACAAAGACGTATGCATGCGGATATATCGAAGTTTACAAATTCATTTATTTATAAAAATAGAGTATATGATCATCCGTCTGTTTCAGAGTGTAAAGAACTTGCGCAGCTACAACCGTTCGCAAATGAGGCAAGTGTTTTATTTGATACGAGCTTAATGGGAGCCTTTTCGTTAAAAGACGCTGCTTCAGGTTCTCGTTTTAACATTATGTCTGGTTTAGTAGCGATGCAAATGATGTTAATCGGACTGTTAGATGGTGTTCAATCGATCGGTGTTGTTACACCTTACAGGGCACAATCCCGCTTTTTATCAACGTGTATTAGAGAAATGTTGCAGAGAACGAAATATCAAAACATACCAGTTTTAGCGGCGACGGTTCATAAGTTTCAAGGCTCTGAAAGAGATATGATGATTTTTGATACAGTGGATAGTTATCCGCAAGAACGACCTGGCGTGTTATTCTTTGACCATAAAAACCATCGCCTCGTCAATGTAGCCGTAACGAGAGCGAGAGGGAAGTTCATTCAATTATCAGATTGCCATTATATGCGTAAAAACCTTTCGAGAAAACAAGCGTTATCACAATTAACGGCTCATATAGAACGTCACGGAGATGTGTATGATCGTACGACATCAAGACAATTGTGGGAACGAAAAATTTCGAAACGTTTACGCTGGTTTATGGAAATGAATCTTGAAGAACCGAAAGGGCTATTGAAAGATATTTTAGCTGCAAAACAAAAAATTATTATTTCACTTCCAAGCACAAAACAAGTGGATAAGCGAGTATGGCAAGCGTTAATGCGTACAAATGCGCAAATAACGGTGTATAGTGATGGACCAGTTCCATTGAAAAATGTAAAGTTACAAAGGCAAAACAAAGCATTCCCTTTTATCGTAATCGATGATGAAATCTTTTGGGCAGGGGCACCGCTCACATCTCAAATGATGTTTGAAGGTAGTACGGAATTTCCGTACGTATGTGCAAGACTGCAAGCACCAGAAACAATTGGTGTGTTAAAAGGGTTTTTAGATATTCGGTAAATTCGGATATGAATTCCTTGACTTTTAATCGGAATAAACTTAGAATAAATGTAATTTAATATAATTTTATGAAAATTCTTATCGTGAGAGGTTGAGGGACTGGCCCTATGACACCTCGGCAGCGGATTCTTTATGAATACTGTGCCAATTCCAGCAAGGTAACTTGAAAGATAAGAAAGAAGCTCATTTTGACTGTATATACAGAAGCCTCTTTCTATCTTTTAGAAAGAGGCTTTTTTACGTGAAAATATAAGGGGGAAGAAAAATGGGAGCGACAGGAGTAACGTCACAAAGAAAAACAATTGAAGAGAGTATTGAAAGAAATAAGGAAAAGTACATAGAAACAAGTCACGGTATTCATGCGAATCCGGAGATTGGTAACCAAGAGTTTTACGCATCAAGAACGTTAAGTTTATTGCTAGGAAGCGCAGGGTTTCAGCTGCAGCACAATATAGCTGGACATGAAACAGGTTTTATCGCGCGAAAAAGTTCAGGAAAACAAGGGCCAGTCATCGCATTTTTAGCTGAGTATGACGCTTTACCAGGACTTGGTCATGCGTGTGGTCACAATTTAATTGGCACAATTAGCGTTGCGGCTGCGATCGCATTATCAGAAACGCTTGAAGAAATTGGCGGAGAAGTTGTCGTGTTTGGTACTCCAGCTGAAGAAGGAGGACCAAACGGTAGTGCGAAAGCGAGTTATGTAAAAGCGGGGTTATTTAAAGATATTGATGCGGCACTTATGATTCATCCGAGCGGAAAAACAGCGCCAACGAGTCCTTCACTAGCAGTCGATCCACTTGATTTTCATTTTTACGGAAAAACAGCTCATGCCGCAGCTTCACCGGAAGAAGGAATTAACGCATTAGATGCGATTATTCAGCTGTATAACAGCATTAATGCACTTCGCCAGCAACTTCCGTCAGATGTGAAAATTCATGGCGTTATTACAGAAGGCGGAAAAGCACCTAACATTATTCCTGACTACGCCGCAGCAAGGTTCTTCATCCGCGCAGCAACGAGAAAAAGATGTGCGGAAGTAACAGAGAAAGTAAGAAACGTCGCACAAGGTGCAGCATTAGCAACAGGTACGAAAGTGAAAATTCATCAATTCCAAAATGAAATCGATGAACTACTCGTAACAAAAACATTTAATGACGTCGTAGCCGAAGAATTAGAATTACAAGGTGAAGACGTAAATCGGAAAGAAAGATTTGGCATCGGCTCAACAGACGCAGGAAACGTAAGCCAAGTCGTACCGACCATTCATCCGTACATTAAAATCGGTCCAGACGATTTAATTGCGCATACGAATGAATTTAGAGAAGCGGCCAGTTCAGATTTAGGAGACAAAGCATTAATTACATCCGCAAAAGCACTAGCAAATACGGCGTATCGATTAATTACGGAAGAAGGGCTGTTAGAGAAGGTGAAGGAGGAGTTTAGAGAGGCGCAGAGGAATCAGGGGTAAGGGTACTCTATTCGAAGAGGAATCTAATTAATAAGTAGAGATACAAAAAAGAACATTGAAATATCAATGTTCTTTTTTGTTTACTAATCATTGATTTTGTTGGTTTTTCTCATAAAAGAAAAACTTTTACTGTTAGCGGGGGATAATACGTATCTCTTTATCAGAACGACAATTTCTCCTCGAACTCACTCTTTAAAACAATCAAAGGAGATGATAATCCGAATTGCATTAATGAGTCTAAAAATGTAGCGAGAGAATCCATCGAATCGCTCATGACTTTCATCATATAATTAAATTCCCCGCTAATTCGATATAAATCAGTTACTTCAGGAGCGGCATTGAAATATTGGATAAAATCAGAGCATTGGCTCGTTTTAAACATGATGAATGCTTGAATGTTTTTATTAATTTTAGAAGGCTCAAATTTTGTTCGGTAAGCTGCTATAACTCCTTGATCTTCAAGTTTATTAATAAGCTCTTTTACAGCAGGCTGTGTCATGGATATGATCCGTCCTATTTCTGAAACGGAAATTCTCGCATTTTCATATAACAAGTTCATAATTTTATGATCGATTTCATCCAGTTTTACTGTGTTTTGCATTGTGTAGCCTCCTTGCTTTATTTTCTAAAGTGAATCGTAAAGTTGCAAAATTTTCTACATGAAGCTACACTCTAGAAAACAGGATCTAGGGGAATCAGACATGAGATATTTTAAAGGAAAACAATTCAAGAAAGATGTTATTTTAGTAGTTGTCGGCTACTACTGCCGTTTTTCTTTCGGTTATCGTGATGTATCTGAAATCCTGAAAGAACGTGGTATTTCAGTGCAACCAACAACCATCATGCGATGGATTCATAAATATGGCAACCCCATCTATCGAATTTGGAAAGTAAAAAATAAATCTGCACGCTTATGAAACCATTCATACCCTATATAAACAAAGGTGAAGTCTTCAAAGAGACTCCGCCTTTTCAACGTACAATGAACTTCAACAATTACTAGCTACTTCCTAAACATTGTTCTGCATTTATCAACCTGTCTATGCTTTTTTCAAACTTTGCAACAGAACCAGTTTAACCATCATCATGTTCATGGAACTTTAGGTTATTTAAGTTCAGTTGAGTTCAGAAAACGAGCCCTTAAAAAAGCAGTCTGAATTTGTGTTGACAATCACCCTCCATCAATACTATCAAAAGAACCTTTATACTGTTACAGCTTGAGAAATCCATTGAGCAGTTAGTTCAGGAGATTCAACAGGAAACTGATGACCGTACTGAATACGTGTAATATCCAAGTGTTCAAACTGCTTTGGGACATGATGATCCTTATCCAAAGCTCCCCATAGTATCTTAATTTTCCTCTTATCCCATGTCTCGGGATTTAACTGGATGGATTTTGATATATTTAAGCAAGACATGACCGTAGCGTTAGTTTTGCGTATACGGGGGGATTTTAAATTACGGACTACAGAATGAGCATAATTACTCAATAACTGACTGGATGTTCTGAAGCTATTGGTTTGAAGTAGCTCTTTTTCCAAACGGGCGGGCTCCATATATTTTAAAACGAAACTTGTAATACGTCGAAATCTATATTTAGGTTGGATAGGATGCAGTACTGGTTGCAATAAAATGAGTTGTTTGATCAGTGAGGGCAGCCGTTCCATCACTTGAGCCGCAATCAATCCGCCAAATGAATGCCCCACTAATATAACGGGTCTGTTCAACTCAGTGATCATAGTGGAAATGCTCTCTACATAGCCTTCTATCACAGAAGGATTATGGTGATAAGGGGTACGCCAAAATCCAGGTAAATCTACGAACCAAGTATTTAAACCGCTTAAAAATTGTGAGAGGGGCAAAAGGGCATCGGCATTGCTGAACGTCCCATGAAGAAAAATAATAGGTGTTTCATTCCTATCTTTCTCTAGCGAAACTAAGTTAGCCCTTCTTCGTTGACTAAAATCTTTCTGCTCATTTTGATTCAGGCCTAAATGATTTAACCGATAATCCAAATCACTAATGATAAAAGGGAGCGTGGACGGAACTACGAATAAATTTCTGCCGTTCCTTTGTTCTATTTCTAATTTACTGTAAACAGGGAATTCCGACTTAACAAGAAAACTCATAGATTCTTTAGGAATACCAAGCATCTTATCAGCACCCATTCTAAGCACAGTTTTCAATAACGGAAGCGGTATAGTTCCTAACGGCTTTGTTGTCTGCAATTCGTGTGCCATGAGTTTGATGAAAGTTCGGATCGACGGACTTTCTTGCTTAGAATCTAAAAGATAGTAGGTATTGCTTGATAACCCTTCTGTATTAACAAGTTTTGAAATAAATGAAGCCACATGATCAATATGAACCATTGGTAACCAATAATCGTCGCCGCCTGGAACAAGCGGCATAAGATTTCGCCTTACAGCATCGACTAAGATACTAAGGCCTCCAATCTGTTCTGTTTTCCCTGAGAAGGAGTCTCCGACGATTACACTAGGATTAACAGTAGATAAGGGAATGCTCATGTTATGAAGAGATTTTCGTATATAAGAGTCGGCTAAAAACTTCATTTTTTCATAAGGCGGTTGATTGTCCAGCAAATGATCTAGATCCAACAATGCATTTTGTTCATGATAGGGACTCATAAAGCCTGCGACATTGATAAAATGCTTTAATTCTTTTTCAGCGTGGATATCCTGTGCTAGCCGAACAAGGGATTTTGCAGGGGTGAGGAAAGACTGCTCAGCTTCAATGAGGTTCAACTCAATATTCATTGGACCTCCTGCATGAATAATTAGATCAGTTGCAAGTAATTGTTTGTAGCTGTCATCACTTAAACCTAATCGAGGCTGCGTTAGATCACCGATAACAGGAACAATGTTGTTCTGTTGATCGGGTGCCAGTTGATTGATGATGGTAAGAAGACGATTTTTTTGACGTACAAGTGCATAAATCTGATGCTGAGAAGCTAACTCAGCGATTAAATGACGTCCAATATAACCAGTTCCGCCGGTCATGAAGATATTCATAATAAAAACACTCCTTTATTATTTTATAGTACTAAATAGTACTAATGTATCTAAAGATATTACTTTAGCATGGAAGCTAAAGTAGGAAATAAATTTTTGATCATATCTTGGTTGTTAGAAGCTTGGGCCAAGAAGAGAGCACCCTCAATAGAGGAGACAATCAACATAGCTGTTTGTTTAACGGGCAGCTCTTTCTTTAGTTCTTGTCGTGCAATCCCTTGGGCTAAAATCAATTCAACACCATGCAGCTGTTTTTCAAAAAAACTCTTGATTCTATCTCTAATTTCAACCGCTTCCTGTACGTTAAGGGACTCGTTATTTTTTTTACAGTTTTTTATTATGAAATTCTAAATAACTAATTATAATAGGTGAAAAAAACGATCAATAGTTAGGTTACGGAAAGGATTCGAATTTACATTCTTTCTCAATACATATTATGGATAAATAAAGTAAAATATGGGTTGGGGTTATGTCTCATGTTGTGTTAATCCTAACAATAACTAAGGGTACATAATATGCTTTCATACCTTTGAATAATTTTGTTATAGGAGGGGATGGAGATTTAAATGGCTCGAATTGTTGGTATTGATAGATACCTTTGTACTGGAGCTTTAATCTATATGCGTGAGGGCCTTTCCCTTAGTCTTGTCAGGAAGTAAGGAGCAGTAAGCAAACACTTATACAATATGAATAGAGGAGAGGAATGCCTTATGAAAATACGTAGTCAAATTACATGTGCAAGTCTGGCCCTTTTAATAGCTGGAAGTTCCCTGTTATATACAACACCAACCTCAATTGTAAAAGCAGAGCCCACTCAAAATGTATCTAGTTCGTTACAAACAAATACTCAACGAGATCGTACTTCCGTCAAGCAAGCAATGCGGGATACATTGCAACTTGGATACCCGGGGATACTTGCCAAAACTTCTGAGGGTGGAAAAACGTGGGGGTATGCCGCTGGAATAGCGAATCTGAGAACCAAGAAACCAATGAAAACAGATTTTCGCTTTCGCATTGGGAGTGTGACGAAGACGTTCACCGCAACAGTTGTACTTCAATTAGTTGGAGAGAATCGCCTGAAGCTAGACGACTACATCGAAGACTGGTTGCCTGGTGTCATTCAAGGAAATGGATATGATGGTAACAAGATTACTATCCGGGAGATATTGAACCATACAAGTGGTATCGCTGAATACTCAAGGTCAAAAGACGTTGATTTTACGGATACAAAAAAATCGTATACGGCTGAAGAGTTAGTGAAGATTGGGATTTCTCTTCCCCCAGACTTTGCTCCAGGAAAGGGCTGGTCTTATTCAAACACAGGATACGTATTACTGGGTATCCTTATTGAAAAAGTAACTGGAAACAGCTATGCGGAAGAGGTTGAAAATCGAATTATTGAACCACTTGAATTGTCGAATACATTCCTACCAGGCAACTCAAGTGTTATTCCAGGCACTAACCATGCCCGTGGATATTTCCAACCAGACGGACCAAGTGAGCTAAAAGACGTTACTTATTATAACCCAAGTGCAGCTAGCTCTGCTGGAGATATGATTTCTACTGCTGACGACTTAAACAAATTCTTCTCTTACTTGCTCGGTGGCAAATTACTGAAGGAACAGCAACTAAAACAAATGCTTACTACAGTTCCTACAGGAAAAGAAGGAATCGATGGATATGGTCTTGGAATCTATGAAACTAAGCTTCCAAGCGGTGTCTCGATATGGGGACACACAGGTGGCATTCTAGGATTTACTACTCTTGTTGGAGGTAAACTTGGAGGCAAGCATACGTTGGTCGTCAATTGGAATAGTTTGGGTAGAACTGATAGTCCTAATCCTTTTAAAAATATTTTACTTGCTGAATTTAGCAAGTAGGAAAAAAGGAAAAATTCATCGTAGTTTTCATAGTTGAAAATGTACTTTTCTGGTTCAAAAGCCCCAACTTATTTTCAAGAAAACTTTGGGGCTTTTTTTGTTTTGGTGGCGTTTATTCTCCTTAAGTTGATGGATGTGGGGGAGCACCACATTACTATCAAGCTAAGGTTTTAATATATCTCCTAAATGAACATTTTCTTTTTCTACAGGTAGTTACTTTGAGAAGGTAGCTTATTTTTTCGTTTTGAGGGCGTTTATTTTTCTCAAGCTGATGGATATGGAGTATCCGCCCTAAGTTAAATAAATTTTGACTTAAAAACAAGTGATTTTAACAACGTTAGGAGTGTTTCATGCAGCACAATGTCATTTGTGTTGTATTGCAAGAAGAAAATTCACATTAGAAAAGAGTCAGAATTCATCCTGTTAAGGGTAAATCGACTCTTAATATTTAAAAGGATGGTAAAAAGAAACACAGAAGTAAAAAAAACTGTGTTTCTTTTTGATTAATATATTTACTGAACTTTACGGCACAGATGCTCCTTCTTATCCTATTATAAAAGCGATTTTGAAAGTAAGTAATTTGTAAGAAATGGGTAAGAAAAAAGAAATTTTCATTCTGTATGATAAAAATATAAAGAGGCGTGAAAGGCGGAACAGATATGACTTATATATGAAAAACAGACTAGTAACAAGACTGTTTCAAGGAAAAGAAGTAATTTATGTGGTTAACATATATGTGGAAAAAGAGGGATTTACCCAGGACAGAATGGCGTTTGTAAAAATAGTAAATATGAAGATGATTACGAATTCAATGTTGACCTTTTTTCATTGGTGGAGATGGTAGTTGTGTGGTTAATACGAAATAGCAAGAAACCACCTATACAATATGAATAGAGGAGAGGAATGCCCTATGAAAACACGTAGTCAAATTACATGTGCAAGTCTGGCCCTTTTAATAGCTGGAAGTTCTCTGTTATACACAACGCCAACCTTAATTGTAAAAGCAGAACCTACTCAAAGTGTATCTAGTTCGGTACAAACAAGTACTCAACGAGATCGTAATTCTGTCAAGCAAGCAGTGCGGGATACATTGCAACTTGGATTCCCGGGGATACTTGCTAAAACTTCTGAGGGTGGAAAAACATGGAGTTATGCCGCTGGGGTAGCGAATTTGAGCAGCAAAAAACCAATGAAAACAGATTTTCGCTTTCGCATTGGTAGCGTGACGAAGACGTTCACGGCAACAGTTGTACTTCAATTAGCCGAAGAGAACCGCTTGAATCTAGACGACTCTATTGAAAAATGGTTGCCTGGTGTCATTCAAGGAAACGGGTATGATGATAAACAGATTACTATCCGGCAAGTATTGAACCACACAAGTGGTATCGCTGAATACACAAGGTCAAAAAGTTTTAATCTTATGGATACAAAAAAATCGTATAGGGCTGAAGAATTAGTAAAGATGGGGATTTCGATGCCCCCAGATTTTGCTCCTGGAAAGAGCTGGTCTTATTCAAATACAGGATACGTATTACTAGGGATCCTTATTGAAACAGTAACCGGGAACAGCTATGCGGAAGAGATTGAAAATCGGATTATTGAACCGCTTGAATTATCGAATACATTCTTACCTGGCAATTCAAGCGTGATTCCAGGAACCAAGCATGCCCGTGGATATATCCAACTAGACGGAGCAAGTGAGCCAAAAGATGTTACGTATTATAACCCAAGTATGGGGAGCTCGGCTGGAGATATGATTTCTACTGCTGATGATTTAAACAAATTCTTCTCTTACTTACTTGGAGGTAAATTAATAAAAGAACAGCAACTAAAACAAATGCTTACTACAGTTCCAACAGGAGAAGCTGCACTTGGCAGATATGGTCTTGGAATCTATGAAACTAAGCTTCCAAACGGTGTCTCAATATGGGGACACGGAGGTAGCATTCCAGGGTTTGTTACTTTTGCTGGAGGTACACTTGGAGGCAAGCATACATTAGCTGTCAATTTGAACAGCCTTAATGCTGATAGTCCTGATCCTTTTAAAAATATTTTACTTGCTGAATTTAGCAAGTAGGCCAAAAGGAAGAACTGATAAATTTTATCATATTTTCATAGTTAAACAAACAAATGATGAAATTGATCACTTATCTAAGGAGGCAATTCCCTCATGAAAAATAAACTAACTGGTGTATTAGCCGCTACATTAGCGCTAACTATGATTCTACCAACAGGGGCGAAAGCATTTTCTGACAGTAAGACTACAGTTGTATCTAACGCAGAACTAGCTAGCCAAGAGCTGAAGAAGATTGCAGCAGAGAAGGCTGCGCTACTCACGAAGTCCCATGGTACGACTAGCGTGCAGTATGCGCTAATTGATAATGGCAAGCTTACTTTGTCGGGGCAGGCTGGAAAGAACGATATGGAAGGGGAACAGCCACTAACCAAAGATACTCTATACGGGATTGGTTCAGTCAGTAAAATGTATGCAACAGCGGCTGTAATGAAATTGGTCGACGAAGGAAAAGTCGATTTGGATGCTCCTGTGGTTAACTATGTTCCTGATTTTAAGATGAAAGATGGGCGGTACAAACGCATTACCCCGCGTATGTTGTTGAATCACTCCTCCGGCTTGCAAGGTTCCACGTTAAGTAATGCATTTTTATTTAACGATAATGATACCTATTCCCATGATTTCTTGTTGCAGCAATTGTCCAACCAGAGCCTGAAAGCAGACCCTGGCGCGTTCTCGGTATACTGCAACGATGGTTTTACGCTGGCCGAAATTTTGGTGGAAAGAGTCAGCGGTATGAGCTTTACCGAATTTCTACATCAACAGTTTACAGAACCCTTAAAGATGAATCATACAAAAACGCCGCAGGACAAATGGAGAGACGAAAAGCGGGCTGGACTTTATTTTCCGGCGTACCAAGGGCAGCTTCCAATTGAATCGGTGAATGTGATTGGTACGGGAGGGGTCTCTTCCACGGCAGAAGATATGGTACGATTCTCACAATTATTTATGGGACAGGGAAAAGGGATCCTCTCTGATAAGGTAGTCAAGGCGATGGAGCAAGAGGAATATAAAAAAGGAATGTGGCCGGGGGATGGAGATAATATTTTTAACTATGGTCTTGGCTGGGATAGTGTGAAACTATACCCATTCAGTGAATATGGGATAAAAGGCTTGGCTAAGGGCGGCGACACGGCACTGCAACATGCTATACTGGTCGTGCTTCCGGAACAGAAAATGGCAGCGGCTGTGTTGTCATCCGGTGGACGAAGCTCTACAAATCAACTGCTGGCAACTGAATTGCTGCTCGCCGTGCTTAAAGAGAAGGGGACAATTAAGAACATCAAGCCGAACAAATCTTTTGGCAAGCCGGTCAAGGTCAAGATGCCTCAAGACGCGGCAAAGAAAGCGGGCTTTTATGGCAATAGCGAAACTCATTTCAAAATTGAAATTACGAAGAATGGAGAACTGTTCTTACCATCTAATCGAGAAGAAAAATATGTATATACTGTGGATGGAAGCTTTATTAATGAGAAGGGTACTTCTAAGCTCAACTTTGTCACCGAGAAGAATGGAAGAACTTATTTGAGGGAGAGCACATATAAATCGACACCAGACTTAGGGCAAGGTGCGATGACTCACTATTTAGCCGAGAAACTAGAAGACAATGTACTATCGAAGAAAACCGCTGCCGCATGGGCGAAGCGGGAAGGTGTCAAGTTCTATCTCGTGAATGAGAAATTTAGTTCTATTGAATATCTCGTACAACCGAAACTTATTACCACACAAATTACTCGTAAGGAAGGCCTGGCGGGCTATTGGGAGGGCAGAAAAATTACAGGTCCGAACACCGCGGCGCATCAGTTCCAGATCCCCGTGATGAATGGCCGTGATACGACGGAAACGCATTTCTATACAGAAGGCGGCAATGAATATATGGAAATGGCCGGGTTGTTATACGTAAGTGGAAACAACGTAAAACCACTTGATGCTGGCCAATCATCCAAAGTTACGCTGCAAGCAAATGGGCATGCTAAATGGTTTACGATCCCGCAAGCGGCAGCAGGAAAAAGGATGACCGTGACATTGCCATCGAAGGGTGCGTTCGCGGTGTATGATGAGAATGGAGTATGCGTCAACTTTACCATCGTGAGCGGCAATAACAAAGTAAAACTACCGAAGAATGGAACGGTTGTAATTGCTGGGGCACCGAACTCAGAATTTGCAATTACGTTGAACTAGCTACAATTCAAAATGGACTTCAACAAAACCAGTACGACATAGGAACGGTGTTTTGCTGGTTTTGTTTGTATTTACGTATTATCTTTAAGAAGAGAATTTCAACGAATAATATCACGCTCAAACTCTGCAAAAACAGCAATCAAACCAATTTAGGGCAATCATCATTTGCTCCATTAATCTTCTTGATGTAAATACGTTCGCAGCCGGTATTATGATGTACAAGCCCTATACGATACAGGAATTATCCGAGGTGTTTCAGCTACTAAGTTTACGCCATATGGCACACTCACACGTCAACAGGCAGCACTTATGTTAGAACGAACTCTAGAATATCTAGGTGTAGAAAAAGAGTCAAATATAGGGCCCTACCACATCGCTATCAAGCTAAGAAAAGCATAAATCCCCAAATAGTAAAATTGAGATCCCCAGAGTAAAAATCATTGTTTTTGGGTAGCATAAAACCTTAGTATGTTAGCGATGTGATGCTAACCCAAATTTGAACCCTATTCCTCAATGAATCAAACAATTTAACATGGTAAAAGTATATTTGGATGAGAGTCCAATACTTACTATTGAAATTGTGATGGTTCACGTTGGAAGAAGGCACTTTAGGGTGTCTTTTTTTATGAAAAAAATTCCCGCACAATGTACAGGGATAAAAAATTATAAGTCATGGTGGGACAGTTCCTGTTTTAGTTAATCAGGTAGTTTCTATTAAAGGTAAAAACAAAATGTAATGCTTTGAAAAAAACTATGTACTAGAACTGGTACTCTGTCGGTAAGCCATGAAAGAGGTACTTATATTATTTGTTTTGTAAATTATCTTGAATTTGTTGTTCCATATTTACTAGTGATGTTTTTAGGGAATTACTAAGCTTTTTAACAAATTTAAGAACAAGAAGCCAGTTTTTAATAATAGAATTCTAAAAGCGTTAGGGTAGAAATTTATTGTTTTTGTTAAAAAAGAATTGACTTCTACTATAGTTGTAACTAATATGGTTACATAAGGTTGTAATCGAATTAGTTACAACCTTATGACTATTTAAAGTGAAAATAAGGTTTATATATTTAATTAAGGATGGTAGTCCACATGTTATCGCCCGGTGTAGAAAGTTACTAACATATTTAAATCAAGATATATTCCGAATTTTAGTATCTTCTATTTTGGAGCAATGATGCGCAGTGCTATCTTTCATTAGAAATCTTATCTAATCTTTTTGGGAAGGGTTAGTTTTGAAAAATATAGTAAGGTAACTCAAAAAAGAACAAGATATAAAAAAGATGTACTTATATAAACCAAAAAGTTAGCTGAGAATTTTAAGTGATAGCTGGACTGGTTAATAAAAATAAAGGTAGGAGATTTAAATGAAGACGAAACAAGATAATCTTATATACGTATGGGACGCATATTGTGGATGGTGCTATGGATTTTCAGAAAGTATTAAAGGATTTTACAAAGAACACACTGAAATGCCGTTAACAGTTTTATGTGGAGGATTATTTTTAGATGATTTACCAATAAAAAATTTCTCATATATAGAAGAGGGGAATAAAAGAATTAATCAACTTACAGGTGCAGAATTTGGTCCTTCATATCAAAAATTGGTGGAAGAAGGGACTTTTAAAATGAATTCGAAAGATGCTGCAATTGGCTTTTCAGCTTTACGCTCATTAGCACCAGACCGTTTGTTAGAATTCACTGCGGCTATGCAAAAAGCGTTTTATTATGAGGGACAAAGTCTAAGTGATCCTGAAACATATCGTAAGATTGCAATCGAGCATGGTTTGAACCCTGAACAAGTACTAGAACGTTTAAACGCTCAAGAAACAATAATAGATGTCCAAAACGATTTCAATAAAGTGCGACAGCTTGGTGTTAATAGTTATCCTTCATTACTTTTACAAAAGGATAATCAAATTATCTCTATTGGTGGTGGGGTAATGACGCCAGATAAAATTGAAGCGCGTTTTAAAAATTTATATTAATGAATTTTAAGCTACAGTATATAACATTTAACGTTTTAAAAAAGACTAGAATTGGATGGACTTAAACCTTTTTATAACAGTCGGTTTCAATTTATTTTTAAAAAGAGTCCAATTTTAATTTTACTATCAGCTATAGTAGCAAACATGTTAGCTTACGCCAACCGACATTCATCTCTCGCCTATTTGCTGGTGCTATCACACTTTCAGGTAAATTGAAGAGGGTGCTTCTGTCGGAACAAGATAAAAATATGTTAACTAGTAAATAACTTTAACAAAAGGAGAATAACATTCTATGTTTAAAACAATTGATACAAATCAAAAAGATGTGAAATTGACGGTGTTTAGTTCAGACGAAAAAAGTTTTATGGTCACTGCAACCTTAGTTGAGAAAGCGGGACATGCATTTTTAATAAACTCAAAATTTACTCAATCTGATTCGAAAGAAATTGTTGAGTATCTGAAAAAAAACGACTTATCTTTAGATAAAATCTTTATTATTCATGGGGATCCTGATTACTACTTTGGATTAGAAAGTATTAAGGCTGCTTACCCAGAAGCTATAGCGTATGCTACAGAGTCTACTGTTGAACATATTGTTCATTCTGTCTTAGGTAAATTAAAAGTTTGGAAAGGTGCCCTAGGAGAAAACGCACCAAGCAACGTAGTATTACCTCAAGTGTTTAAAGAAAAAACGATTGATTTTCAGGGGTTAACATTTGAACTAGTAGGCTTAGATCATTACAGAACTAGCTTATTTAATAAAGAGCTAAAAGTATTAATTGGTGGTATTGATGTATTTAACGAAATACATGTATTCTTAGCGGATACTAGCTCAAAAGCGGCTATGGAGGCATGGATTGAGAACTTGAAAGTATTACAAGCATTAAATGCTGACATAATTGTACCTAGCCATGGATCAATTGAAAAATCCTTAGATAATCAAGCGATTATTGCAACTATGGATTACCTAAGAACTGCGGTTCAAGCTTCTGAGGAAAGTAAAACTTCAAAAGATTTTGTAGCGAAACTTGAAGCAGCATATCCAGACTATGCAAATAAAGGTGTATTAGAATTAAGTGCAAAAGTTGTAACAAAAGAAATGCCTTGGGGTTAATGCTATGAATAAATATCAAAAACTATTACATGAAACGTATGTGTTAACTGGCGAAGGGAAAATGGATGCTTTCAAAACGTATTTAAGTGAAAATGTATCTTGGACAGAAGCTGCTGGGTTTCCATATGCGGGCACTTATACAGGTCCTGATGCAGTAGTGAAAAATGTACATGAACGTCTTGGCACGGAATGGGATAACTATAACGCTAAAGATGAAATTTATGCTTTTAATAACAATACTGTTATCGTGTATGGAAAATATAGTGGAACATATAAAGTAACAGGGAAATCATTCATAGCAGATTTCTGTCATCTTTATGAGTTTGATGAGAACGATAAGGTTAAGAAGTTTATTCAAATTGTGGACAGTGCAACTGTTAATGAGGTATTAAGTTAGAGTTATTAGTTTCTAACATGCCTTGTATAAGGGGGAGTGTAATTTCCTAACATTCCCCCTCACATTACATTTTTGGGAAGGTTTCTACTTCTCAAGCGTGTTATGGAAGATAACTTATACGATTAGAAGAGGTAGGCATAAATGAAATTAGAGAAAAATTTAATAGTAATAATTATTTCTGTGTTTATTTTAGGAATTGTGTCGACTTTGATATTTCAAGCTTCAACTGGTAATACCAAAGGTCACTCAATAAAGAGTGAGAATGTTGCATCGGTATCGAAAGAAGCGACAGAAAATGAAAAGAATAAAAAGATGGTAGTTGATTTCTATAATGAAGTTTTTAACAAACATGATATCGATATTATCCCTAAATATGTAAGTGAAGATTATAAGCAACATAATCCTTTTGTTGCTGACGGACGAAAAGCCTTCATGGATTTCTTTAAGGAGGACTTTGTTAAAAATCCTAATTCTTCTGCAGAGATTAAACGAGTAGTAGTAGAAGGAGATACAGTTGCTCTTCATGTACATTCTCGTACTAATTCTCAAGATAAGGGAGTTGCTATAGTCGATATATTTCGTATAAAGAATGGTAAGATTGTTGAACACTGGGATGTAATTCAAGAGATTCCAAATGAGGCAGCTAATGATAATACTATGTTTTAGACAGAAGGTATATTCAATTGTTAGTGATGTATAGAATCTAGAAATTATAAAATGAAGGGGATGTCCTAGGTATACTATACTAGGACATATCTTTTTGTTTTAACGAGATTTAATATATTATCATTTGTAGAGTGCTTACTTCATATGTTTTCTGATAACTTACCCCTGAAACTGCACCATGTTAATATTAAATTATCGTATTAATTTGTAAGAAAGCTATTTTATATTGAGCAAGAAAAAGTATTCAAGTATAGATTTTGAAGAGGAAGTTTTTTTGATAAATCAAAAAAACTTGATGAACTAGTTGCATATAGAACTCATCTGCGTATATACTATAAATATCAAAAAAAATTGATGAAGGGAGAGTGAACTACAGTGGCACAAGATTTTCAGCTCTATGAGAAAAAGTTTAAAGCGTTGGCGGATCAGAAGCGTCTAGAAATCATGTATGAACTTTGCCAGCGAGGCCAGACTTGTGTATGTGATTTAACAGAGATTTTTGAAATGACGCAATCTAAGTTGTCCTATCATTTAAAGATTTTATTAGATGCAGGTTTAATTGTAAAAGAAACAAAAGGTACGTGGAGTTATTATGATTTAAATGATGCGGAAGTAAATAATTTATTATCAGAAGAATTGTGCTGTATCTTTAGAAAAACAGGCAAAGGTAGTTGCTGTTAAAATTTTGCACCATTAATCAAAAAAAATTGATTAATAACATATAAAGAGGAGGAATAAGCTATGAGATATGTTCATGTTGGTATAAATGTTACGGATTTAGAGAAGTCTATTGAATTTTACGAAAAGGTATTTGGTGTGTCACCAGTTAAGGTGAAAGTGGATTATGCAAAATTTTTATTAGAGACGCCAGGACTTAATTTTACACTGAACGTAAGAGATGAAGTGAAGGGAAATCAAGTAAATCATTTCGGTTTCCAAGTGGATACAGCTGAAGAAATTACATTACATAAAGAAAGGTTAGAAAAAGAAGGTTTCTTCGCGCGTGATGAGATGGATACGACTTGTTGCTATGCGGTTCAAGATAAGTTTTGGGTAACAGATCCTGATGGGAACGAGTGGGAATTCTTTTATACGAAAGCACATAGTGATGTTCATAAAATTGAAGAGCCTTCTTGTTGCACGACTTCTAACGTAGTAGAAAAAAATTCTTGTTGTTAATAGGAGATGGAAAATAAAATGAAACGTTTATCTTTTCTAGATCGATATTTAACACTATGGATTTTTCTAGCTATGGCTGTTGGGATTGGTTTAGGGTTTGTGTTTCCTAGTATAGTAGACGGACTGAATACATTACAAGTTGGAACGACGTCTATTCCGCTCGCTGTCGGTTTAATTGTCATGATGTATCCACCATTAGCGAAAGTTCGTTACGAGGAAATGGGCCGTGTATTTAAAGATGTAAAAGTATTAGTTTTATCTTTAGTACAAAACTGGATTATCGGACCTGTACTTATGTTTGTTTTAGCAATTATTTTTCTTCCGGATAAGCCAGAATACATGGTCGGGCTCATTATGATTGGTTTAGCACGCTGTATTGCCATGGTAATTGTTTGGAACGATCTTGCAGATGGGGATAAAGAGTATGCTGCAGGTTTAGTGGCTTTTAACTCAGTATTTCAAATGTTATTCTTCTCCGTTTATGCATACGTGTTTGTAACAGTCATTCCAGAATGGTTAGGGATTGAAGGGGCTATTGTTGATATTACAATGATAGAAGTAGCGAAATCCGTATTTATCTATTTGGGAATTCCTTTTATAGCAGGTATGTTAACACGTTTTGTACTCGTTAAGTTAAAAGGAAGAGAATGGTATGAAAAGGTGTTTATACCGAAGATTAGTCCACTTACATTACTTGCATTATTATTTACAATCATCATTATGTTCTCTTTAAAAGGGGAAATGATTGTTAGCGTACCATTAGATGTAGTAAGAATAGCAATTCCATTACTCATTTATTTTATTGTGATGTTTTTTGTTTCTTTCTTTATGGGAAGGAAAATTGGTGCAAACTATCCGGTGACAACAGCGTTAGCATTTACAGCAGGTAGTAATAACTTTGAGTTAGCAATTGCTGTAGCAGTTGGTGTGTTTGGTATTCATTCGGGTGCAGCATTTGCAGCTGTTATCGGGCCGTTAGTGGAAGTACCTGTAATGATTGCACTTGTAAACGTCGCTTTTTGGTTTAAGCGTAAATATTTTAATGATCAACCAGTATAATTTAAAAACAAAGGTGGAAAACAACATGGAAAACAAAAAGACAATTTATTTCTTATGCACAGGAAATTCATGCCGAAGCCAAATGGCAGAAGCATGGGGCAAACAATATTTAGGTGATAAGTGGAATGTATATTCTGCAGGAATTGAAGCACACGGAGTAAATCCAAATGCTATTAAAGCAATGAATGAAGTAAATATTGATATAACGAATCAAACATCGGATATGATTGATTCAAATATTTTAAACAACGCTGATTTAGTCGTTACCCTTTGTAGTCATGCGGATTCTGTTTGTCCTTCGACACCTCCACACGTAAATCGTGTTCATTGGGGATTCGACGATCCAGCAGGAAAAGAGTGGTCTGAATTTCAACGTGTTCGCGATGAAATTGAAGAACGTATAAAACGATTTTCTGACACAGGGGAGTAAATAAAGGAAAGAGCCGATCTTCTATTGTATAGGGGATTGGTTTTTTTATTATCTACTTCTTTGGTTTAAAACAACTATTAAAAGGAATAGAGAATATTCTGTCATGGTGGTAAAGTTAGAATAGAGCAGTTTCAGGGGGGAAAACATATGATTTCTGAATTAAACAAGACTGATTTTTATAAATGTAACAGTTTAGTAAATGAAAAAGGGCAATTGGAGGTAAAGGCTGTAATTGCAGGGGTGAATCCTGGTCGTATATTTGTAGATAACATCTATTCTCCTAATTCAGGACTTATTTGGTTAGGGAATAACGATGGTTTCTTTTTTATAGGAAGTGCAGAAAATGAAAAGTTTAATAATGAAATGAAAAGTTTTATTGATGATGTGATAGAACCTGAGGCGAGAAAGGCTGGACTAAATTGCTTTGAAGCAATCGGTAATCATTCAAAGTGGAATAAAACAATCGAAAAAATATTTCAACATCGTAAATTAAACAGTTGGAATCAAAGAGTGTATACGCTAAAGGAAGAGGATTATGAGGATAATCATGAACCTAAAATTGAACAAGGGTATAGAGTGCTAAAAATGAGTAAAGCTCTCTATGAAAATCAAGGGAACGTATTTAAGAATATTGAATTTTTACAATCAAAAATTTTAGAGTTTTGGTCCTCAACGGATGAATTTTTTAATGAGGGAATAGGTTATTGTATTGTTTATGACAGCATGATTGTAAGTGTTTGTTTTTCAGGGTTCGTTTTTGAAAATATACACTGTATAGATATTGAAACGATAGAAGGTCACCAAGGTAGAAAATTAGCTCAAACGATAGCTCATAGTTTCGTAAAAGAATGTTTGGAGAATAATATCATTCCATATTGGGACTGTATGGAAATAAATAAGCCTTCTGTGGCCGTTGTAGAAAATGTAGGTTTTACAAATGTGTTTAATTATGTAGGTTATTATTTTCCTTTTGAGTAAATTAATTGTATGTTACAAACCTATCATCGAGGGTTTTCACATGAAAGGAAAAAAGGATGAAACAAATAATAAAAGACATATTAATAAATTATTTTAAAGAAATTCATACATTAGTAGTGGAAGAAGAATTACATAAGAACAGTTGGCATACAGATTTGCATTATAAAATCATCGTAAATGGAGATCGATATTCCGCACGGTTTATAAATAGCGATCGAATAAGTAATCCGGCCTTTGGGATGTTATCAAATGAACAATTGAAAGAGCAAGTACGGTTTACGTATTATTTACGAGAGCATGGAATTCCATTTATGCAGATTAAGGAGAATAGGGCGGGAGAGTCCTTTACATTACTCACTTGGAATGAGGAACAGTACCGGCTTGTATTGTCTACTTGGATGGAAGGGGAACATGTCACTTATTGTACAGAAACGATGGCAGAAGTCTTTGGAAAGGAAGCAAGAAAGATACATGATATTTCTAGTACGTTTCAAAGCCCGATTTTTCAAAAGAAATCACATTTAGATGGATATGGTGAGTTTATAAGATTATTAGAAAATAAGGGTGGTACATGTAAGGAATTAAGAGGGTATATAGATCTCGCTAAGTATCAAATAGAAAGCGCACATACGAATGATCTAGAGTATATAGTACAAACTGATTTAAATCCTTTAAATGTCATATGGAACTCCAATCAATGTGTAAAAGGGATTGTAGATTTTGAATCGATTGGATATGTAGATCGTATTGAAGGTTTAGCCTTTTTAATAAAATGGTATTCCCGGACAGAAGGAATACAGTCGCATGAAGTATGTTCGAAAGTTGCTAAAGCATTTCTAGAAGGGTATGGAGCTAGTAACATTTTAACATCAAATGATTATGAAAGACTTTCTTCATTATTATGGTTATCCGGTAGTTTAAATTGGAACTTTGTGAAGAAAACGCTACTTGTAATAAGTGATGAGAGGGAATTGGAAAAACATTTGGAAGTTTATAGAGTGAGAGGAGAAAGACAATCTTCATTGTTAATTTGTAGATAACATTTATTCTCTTAATTTTGGATGCGAAAAAGAAAGCATATGAGGTGTTCAAAAAATGAAAATACAAATTGTATTGTTTGACGGTTTCGGAGAACTTGTCTCCTTTGCACCTTTTGAAGTACTGAAAAGAGCGATAGAAGAAGGGGCTCCATTTACGGTTGAACTCGTATCAAGTGAACGAAAACAAGAAGTTACTACTTCGTTCGGAGTTACGATTAAACTACATGATTTTTTACGAATGGATAATCGCCCAGATTTGTTAATTGTACCTGGTGGTGGCTGGAATCATAAAGCTGAACATGGGGCGCGAAAGGAAACTGAGCTTGGTACTTTGACTAAAATAATTAGAGAGATGCACAATGAAGGAACGATCGTTGCTGGAGTTTGTACTGGAGGTATGTTACTAGCTGCATCCGGTATATTGAATGATAAAAAGGCAACAATGCATCATTTGGCGCAGAGTGAAATTCCTACATATGGGGCAGAATTTCTTCCTTACAGAATTGTGGATCAAGGCGATAGTATTACCGCAAGAGGAGTTACTTCAGGAGTTGACTTAGGACTTTGGATCACGGAAAGGTTCGCAAGCCCAAAAATTGCAGCTGCTGTTGAATATAGAATGGAATATGAGCGGCGAGGTGTTGTTTGGAAATAATTTGATCTTAACCATGTTTTTTGCTGTAGAGTGTATTAGATATTGTAAAAGAGAAAGAGCCAACTCATACGAGCAGGCTCTTTTTTTACGTATTCATTTTCTATGTTTAATAATTGGGCTGAATATAACCTAATTTTAATCCCTTCGTAACAGCTTCCAAAATCTCATTAGTCTGTAAAATGAGGGGAAGTGCAACATAATGGACATAAACGTTGCTTATACATGTAAAGTAAGATGTCATAAAATGAATAAAGACTGCTAATTTTCGTGCACTTTGATTATGTAGAAATAGGGGAGATGACATGAAAGACAATACGCCTAAGAAAATTTTATTTATTCAATCAGGCATTCCTTTTTATTACCCAATGATCGAAGCAGCAATTTTGAATAGTTTACAAAAGGTAAACTGTAATACAATTATGGTAAACCCAGAACGAGCGATAGAAACCGCATTAAAAATGAAACCGGATTTTATTTTGGTACTCGTTGGTTTAAACGAGGGAATTATTAGTGTCATGCCAGTAATAAAGACTGCAGGTTTTACTACTGGACTTTGGCTGACAGATGATCCGTATTATACGGATGTAACACAACATCTTGTGCCGTATTATGATTACATATTTACGCAAGATTTAAATTGTATCAAGTTTTATAGAGGGTTAGGATGTAACAATGTGTTTCATCTTCCGTTAGCAGCAAATCAAGATGTGTTTAAACCTTCTCAGAAAGAAGATACATATAAGTATGATCTTAGTTTTATAGGCACAGCATTTGAAAATAGAATTGCTTTTGTTGATTCTATTTCAGAGTATTTAGCAGAAAAAAATATAAAAATTGTGGGTTTCGGTTGGGAGAAGTTAAAGAATTATGAAAGATTAAAGGATAAAATACATGTCTTGCCACTTGCGAAGTATGAGGATGCATTGAAATATTACGTAGCTACTAAAATCAATATAAATTTACACCGTTCACCAAATGATCAGGAATTGAATTGTAATGCCGCAAACATCCAAGCCTATTCAGTAAATAATAGGACGTTTGAAATTAATGCCGTAGGTTCTTTTCAATTAACTGATATACGACCAGATGTAGCAAAGCATTACATACCTGGTGTTGAAATAGAAACTTTTAATAGTGCACCAGAGTTTATACAAAAAGCGGAGTATTATTTGGAACATGTACAAGAAAGAAAACAAATAGCAAAAAATGGACTGGATAGAACTTTGAAACATCACACATATGATAAACGTATAGTACAATTATTAAACTATATTCATTTCATAGGCGTGAAGATGTAATCTAACCATTAACTGAAATGATAAGCGTTTGGTGCTTTCTAACTCTCGTATTCTATAAAAATTATTTACGAAAAAGGGATTTGGATACATTTGTAAAATTTATTTATTCTGAAAAAAACAATTTTACATTCAAACTAATTTATATCTAACAATTAGAGGAGATTAAAAATGAATCACTTTTTTGTAGAATTTGGTGAATACCAAGCGAGTGTTTGTGAATGGGGAGATAAAAGTAATCCTCAAATCATTTGTTTTCATGGTTTAGGAAGTACAAAATTAAGTTTTATCGAAATAGCGGAACTTTTAAAGGATAATTATCATATCGTATCGTTTGATCTACCTGGACATGGGAAAACACCAAGTTTTGAGAAGGATGAAGATTACGGTGCATCCCATTTAACAAATTGGGTAGTAGCATTACTTGAGGGGATAGGAAAAGAAACATTTCATATAGTAGCACATTCATGGGGAGCAAGCGTTGCACTTCACTATGCAGCAGAACGTCCAGAAAAAGTGAATAAAATGGTATTGTTAGATGGTGGTTATCATCATGGATGGTAAAATGAATGCGGATTATTTTGCGAAGCTATATAAAGATGCGAAAGAAGGAGAGTGTCCACCGCGATCATTAGAGGAAGAAATCACTCATTATGAAAAAGATTTTGATGAATATATTTTTGACAGTAAAGAAGCATTCATCCAATCAGAAAAAATAGTTTACAGTAGATGGTCACCATTAATAGAACGTGCGGTTTATGATTTAATGCGAGAAGAAGATAATAAAGTGAGATGGCATGCTACTGGCGATACCGCTAGAAGTGTAATTAAGTTTCAATATACGGTGTATAAAACGTTGGAATCTCATAAAATTAAAAGCGATATTTTACTATTGTATTGTGATCTTCCAGATGATTATTTAGAAATAAGAGAATTGCAGATTGATGAATTTAAGAAGCGTATTGATATTACGACTAAGCTTTATACAGATACAGGGCACTTGATGCATTGGGATAGACCCGAAGAGATTGCTGAGGATGTTTTAAATTGGTTCATATAAAGAAGGTCCGTTGTTCGAATTTGAGCGACGGACCTTCTTTTGAAAAACTTAATGTAGTTGTCATAACCAGTTCCTTGTAAATAGATATAATAGCTATAAATTCAATGAAAAGTAATCATAAAACTCAAAGTTTTATGTATCTCGGCTGTACCCCATATTAGAAAAAACGATATTTTGATGCAAAGTTATGGTGCAAGCAAGAGCATTACAGTTCTATCACCAATTCTTTTTTTGATATAATAGATGCGTGGCAGAACATAGATAGAAAGATACTGCTAGTAATTTATACTTAAAATGTTGGGAGATTGAACAGAGTTATGGGGACAGAAAAAGAAATTAGTTCCGCTAAATTAATATGGAAGATGACGCGCCCGCATACGTTAACGGCGACGTTTTCTCCTGTAATTTTAGGAACAGTGGCATCACTTTATGTTGCCAAAATTGATTGGCTGTTATTTATTGCGATGATGGTTGCATGTTTAGCATTGCAAATAGCGACGAATTTATTTAATGAGTACTATGATTTCAAACGTGGATTAGATACCGCTGATTCTGTTGGGATTGGTGGTGGAATTGTCCGTCACGGATTGAAACCAAAAAATGTGTTAACAGTTGCGCTTTTATTGTATGTAGTAGCAGCAATTATTGGAGTTTATATTTGTATGAATAGTAGCTGGTGGTTAGTCGTCATCGGTTTAATTGGAATGGCGGTTGGCTATTTATATACAGGTGGTCCATTACCAATTGCGTACACTCCGTTTGGAGAATTAGTTTCGGGATTGTTAATGGGGACATGTTTTGTACTCATCGCTTTCTTTATTCAAACGAATACGATAACGATTGAAAGTGTATTGATTTCCATTCCAATTGGAATATTAGTAGGTGCAATCAACATGTCGAATAACATCCGAGATATCGAAGAAGATATTAAAGGTGGAAGAAAGACATTAGTAATCCTCCTTGGGAGAGAAAAAGCAATAGTAACACTAGCGGTAGCCTTTTTCGTTGCTTATTTATGGATTGCCGTAATTGTATTGATAGGTTATATAAGCCCTTGGGCATTAGTTATGTTCCTAGGTTTGAGAAAGCCAATCTCTGCTATTCAAAGTTTCCAAAAAGGAGCAAAGGATCCCGGGTATATGCGCATCGCAATGAAATCAACAGCGATGACAAATACGATTTTTGGCTTCTTATTATCGGCAGGTTTATTAATCAGTTATTTGTTTTAAATAAAAAATATTATTACGTGACTAAACCCCAATTTCTCGATTTTAATATAGAGAAATTGGGGTTTTATTTTTGTATTTCTTTAATAATGATTAGACTCTTTTATAAATCTACACTATTTAATAGGTTAGTTGAGATAAAGATCAGGATGGTTAGAGGAATGATTTTTATATTTGTTTAAGTTTAGTACTTACTGTCATGTAGTATTCCTCCTTGTAAATGTACTTCAAAATATAGAGTGCCTATTTTGTTATCATCGTACGACTTCCAATTTTAGGGTTATGCGAATGAGAAATTTTATAGTTAATCATTCAAAGAAGGATTTTTTTAGCTAATAGATGCATGGAATAGTTTTGTCCCAATAACAAAAACTAACAGAAATAAAACGATAATATATAAAGGAGATTAAATATGCTGAAAAAGATAGGAAGAATTTGCGGAGTATTCCTCTTTTTATTTATCGGTGGATGTTTAGTTCTGTTTGTTTGGGGTGAAATTGACAGAACGATAGCCGGAAAAAATGGGGTATTTAGCCAGAATTCTAGCCAATACCCTATGCGTCAAAGTGATATTACTATGTATACAGATGGGAAACAGTTAAACAATCAACTATTCTCAGATATAGAGAAAGCAAAGCATTACGTGCATATTAACTTTTTTCTATTGCTGATGATAAAGTAAGCCATCAGTTTCTAAAGTTATTGCGGAAAAAAAGTCAAGAAGGTGTAGAAGTATACTATGCTTTGGACAGGTTAGGTGGAATTTTACTAAAGAAAAAGGAAAGAGAATTATTAGTTAAAAAAGGAGTTCATTTTACATATTACAATAAACCTGCTTTCCCTTATCTTTTTTCTTCTTTGGATCATCGGAATCATCGTCGTATTTCAGTTATTGATGGAAAGGTTGGTTACATTGGCGGATTCAACATCAGGAAGAAGTATTTGGGAGAAAAAGAAAAACTTGGTTATTGGAGAGATGATTCCTTTGCTTGTTCAAACAGCATTTTATAATCTTGCCCAAGTTTTTCTCCACTATAATATGCAGTAAATCGTTGCGAGGTTGCTCCCTTTTCCTTTACCGCATTGTGTATCGGAATCGGTTTCTCTTCCAATCTAATAAAAATTGGCGTTCTAAATCTTGAACTCCTTCTCCTCGTATTTGAAGATAATCCATTATTATATTAACACCTTATTTTATACCAAAAGACAAAACTATTTGGAACGCATTAGTAGATGCAAGAAAGAGGGGAGTCCGTGTCAAAATTCTATTCTCACCTCATTCGGATGCACTATTAGTTAAAGAAGCAGCATATCCATATATCCGAAAAGCATTAAAACAGGGTGTGGAAGTATATGGTTATAAAAAAGGGGTGTTACACGGTAAAGTATTTTTGATTGATGAAAAAGTATTGATGGTTGGGACCGTGAATTTTGATTCACGCTCATTTCATTTAAATGAAGAAATGAAATGTTATATTCATGACCCTATCTATATTTCGAAAATAAAACCTGTGATTAATGCAGACTTACAAAATTCAAAGCAAGTAACATCCTCTGACGTCAATCAATTATCTATAAAAGAAAAAATAAAAGAAAAGGTTGCAAAAATGTTTGAGTATTATTTGTAAAGACAATGTATTTTTATACTTGGGTAACAGGGGTTATATGTTTAGTGATTTTACGTATTCTCCATGGAATCAGCTGGGCAGTTGCTACAAGTTCGATAGAAAAGGCTGTGATTGATGTATTCCATCATCTCGTCGTGGAGAAGCAATGGCATTGCTTTTTAGTGGCGGTACCCCATCGCCATCAACCTAAGAAAACAGGTCACCCCCAAAACGATAAATAGGCTTTTTTCACAATAAAAACTAAAAATTTCGTTTTGGGGGTGTTATAAAACTTTATCTTGATGGAAATGGGGCGGTACCCCTGGTTTTAAGTTAAAAAAATCCCCGGAAATAAACCTTTTATAAATATGATTATTTTATTTCGAGGGGCTCCTTATAAATCTTAGCTATATATTTTACGAAATCAATGACGGGATAGTGTATGAGTGAACGGTGCTGCGTAAAACGGATCCCTTCTTTTTCCATTTTTGAAATGAGTTGTTCAATTTCCAACTCTTTTTGTTGTATCCTATTATAATTTTGATATACAATGTTTTTCCATTGATAGGAAGAACCGTGAAAAAAATTCTCCCCTTTTACCCTGTGACTAAATATAATTTCTATTTTTTCTCTACGTTGTTTTTCCTTCATATGCGCTTCCGTTGACTGCATGTTTATCGCCTCTTCCCTTTTTTTGTATACTGTTTCACAAAATTTGGTCTAACTCATCATAGCCAATGTGCATTAAGCTTGTTGGGAATTGTCGTTTAAGGCTATCTCATCAACTATATTTTTTTCAAGCGCTTAATCTAATATATTGGATTATAATCTTACGTCTAAATAAGTTGATAGTGTATATAAAATACTATCAATCTTTATTATAAAACGATTCTTTATAGGCATGCACCTTTTTACACTCACCAAAATTTACAACATGACGAGTATCTTTATCCATGAATGTTATTCTGTATTTACTGAGGTTAGTTTTTATTTTGACTAACTAACATATTGTTTGCCTCAATATCTATTTTATAAAAAAGAAAATAGATGTAACGGTCCCTCTTTTGATAAAAAAATCCTATGAAAATATAGCGCTCTTAAAGAGTTTTGTTACAAGTTTGTTATGTTTCATTTAAAAAAAGGAAAGTAATATTTATTTGTAGAAAATTTTTAGAGATAAAAATAAGCTGAATATTCATGGTAAGAAAAGGGGGCACTTATATGCTAACAAATGATTTAGATTTCCGATTAGAACCACGTTTAAAAGAACTGTATGAACAACATAAAATAAGAGCGCAGAAGATAGACTGGGGTTATCATGAGTTTTTACCATGGGATAAGGGAATGGACTTTAAAAGAGTTCCTTGGGATGAAAGTCAAGTTACTCTCCCTTCTGGTGTAATTACGGCCATTGAAACAGCTTTATTAACAGAAGTGAATTTACCATGGTTTACAACGTATTTATCTGCGACTTTTAAAGGTTCCCTTTCTGTTATTACAGACTTTATTCATACTTGGACCTCAGAAGAGGATCAACATTCGAATTTATTAGAGACATATTTACTACTCACTCGAAGTGTAAACCCTAAACGTATACATGAATTAAGAAAATCAGTCGTTGAGTGTGGATTTGAGCCTGATTTTCATACACCAATCGAAGCCATGACGTATACGACGCTACAAGAACTTGCAACAATGGTGTTTTACAATAATGTAGCTAAGGTGGCAAGTAAGCATGATCCAGATCTTGCTACATTATTACGCCGTCTTGCAAAAGATGAAACACTTCATTATGCGTTTTATCGAGACGTTATTCGAACACATTTAGAATTGGAACCAAATTATTGCTACCATATTGCCAATGTGATTAGGAATTTTAAAATGCCAGGTGCCGTCATGCCTGATTTTGAAAATAGAATGGCTGTGATTGCAAAAGAAGCAAACTATGGACCACTACAATATTTTGATCAAGTACTTGATGTAGTGGTTGAGTATTGGGGGTTAAAAGACTTACGACCAATTGCCCCTCTAGCAGAAAAAGCAAGAATTGAGATTTTGGAGTATCATATAAGATTGAAAAAAATACGGGATCGATTTGGCCGTTTTCAAGGAAAAACTGATCTACGTTAATGAGTAGAGATTTCAGAATATACGCGTGGGAATTCCCTTTTCTTTTATTTGAAATCTAGAACGCTCTCTATTATTTTGCGGCTGTTTTCCTTAATTTAACTTCTGAATAAAAAGTGATTGACACCAAAAATAAACTCATGATATTATTAAATATTTGATAAAAAATAACGTATGTGTTAAGCTTGAGAAGGTTACCACATATGGAGGTGGGTTATATGTTTCAAATTGGCGATAACATTGTTTATCCAATGCACGGAGCAGGTATAATTGAAGCCATAGAAGAAAAAGAGTTCTCAGGGAAAAAGCAACTTTATTATGTCATAAAAATGTCCCTTAGTAATATGCAAATCATGATTCCTAAGGGCAAAATATTGAGTTCGAATATACGCCCAGTTATTGATATACTTACATTAACGCGCATTATACACATTTTTCAGCATGGAGAATCAGGCGAATTAATGCCTTGGAAACAAAGGTATAAAGTAAACACAGATAAAATAAAAACGGGTGAAATACAAGAAGGTGCTGAAGTTATACGTGATTTAATCCGTATAAAGAAGGAAAAAGCACTGAATACAAGCGAAAAAAAATTGTTGGATGATGCATATAAATTTTTGGTCAGTGAGCTAGAATTAATTAAAGGAATCACTGAAAAACAAATAAAAAGTTTCTGTTGAGATTTATTATAAATACTGTATGACATCCCTCGGAAATATCCTGAATTTTCTGGGTATATGTTGGTTATTAAAAGGAAAGTATTTCAAAGATATTCAATTTCTTCAACTCACTTTTAGAGTAGATACCTCTTTTGTTATTACTTCAATCTAATCCATTTTGATTTTTAAATTTCTTTTACGAACGTTTGAAGTTTCATCAAATAACTCGATTAAATAGTCACTTGATTTTTACAATCCTGATTCACACTGGCACGGACAAGGAGCCGTAAGGATGAAAGAGAGGTAGGGCTTTCATTGTTTTAGGTAATATACTATCTAAGTCATTATTTCTAGAAGAAAAAACAATCAATCTCACCACTATCTTTAAGAGTCCTTATATCTACTGAGACGGTGAATAGTAATTGTTTATCTTCTTTACGTAAAATTGATAAACGAACTGGTAACACCATATGGTCAACTACAAAAAATTGGTTTCCAGACCAGGAAACCAATTTAAATTTTATTTACATACCAATAGTAAATTAAGCAGTAAGAAGGAGTACACACATGAAAAAAATGTTAACAAAAGAATTAAGTAATGAATTAAAGAAGCGAGAAGGGATCATCTCTATTACAGTTGAGTCTTATGAAAAAATCGAAGTTGGTGGAATTCGTGTAGATGGACCAGCTATTATTCTAATTAATCAAGAATAGGTAAAAATAGTTGCATACAAGGAGAAAAGGATCGGCCTTTAAGAGAAGGGGGATCCTTTTTGCTTGTTGCAGCTAATATGGGATATACATAACTTTTATCTGATGTGTTGGGATTAAAAGGAAGGAGAGGATCGGGATTATCATGGTGGAGAGCTTAATATTGGTAGGATTTCTTTTTACGTTATATAAATTAGTTGATAAAAAACAAACTAATTATTTAAAACGATAGATTGTTTCCTTTTTAAGGGCTAGATTTATTTGAGAGTGAAATGGATTATTTAAAGGGGGAATTTAGATGGATGCAAGGAAAGAACGCATAAAATACGAGAAGATGTCAAAGAATTATGATCGTATTTATTTAGTTTCGTTTATCCTATTAATTGTACTTGTTTGTAGTAGTGTGATTATCATAGGAGCTACAGGGGGAAAATATGGAGTGTTTTTATTGTTAGCAATTTTACTTAACGCACGTATTACGAAAGAATCTCAAAAAAAGTATGAGTACTATTCTAATAAAGGGCGTATTTAAAATGATACATATCCTGAAAGGAACAACCTAGATGTACATTCAAAATATCCCTATATCATCACCTATTAACTAGTAAAAGTAACTTTATATAAATAATTTTTTAGCAATTTAGGAATAGAAACCGTATCTTATTAAAATGTTATTTCCGTTCATATAATGAATTATCCTTCTAGCATATTTATAAGATTTACATCATATATTAGGAGAAAGAATGCGAGTTAGAAAGGAGTCTTATAGAATGAGTTATTTGGAGGGAAATGACTTTAGTAAACAAAATATGGTAAGTGTGCCTAATCCCTATGTATATCAGACATTACAATCAGTAATTGGTAAACATGTGGTTATTGAAACTGTAAGAGGAAATATAAGAGGTAAATTAAAGGATGTGAAACCCGATCATTTGCTCATTGAAGATACGGTGCCATATATTGTACGCATTCAACAAATTGTATGGATTATGCCAAAACAATAATCAAATTACATGTAATTTGATTTATAACAGATTAGCGTCATAGAGCATCAAATAAAAACACAGGGTTTTATCTCTGTGTTTCTTCAAATTTTCGTTTTTGGATATATGCTTGAGCATGGATAATTTCTTTCTGAAGTTCTTTTAATTCTTTCGTAGATCCAGATTCAATCCTCATGTACGTAGTAACTAGACTAATCATCATATCCATCTTCTCTACTATATTTTGAATGACCTGTTCAGATTGCTCTTTTTTAGGGTGTTGTATTGCTATTAAAGCATTTTCTATATAATTGTTCTTTCGTTGCTGGATATCATAAATAAACTGTTTTGTGTTTGAGTTCATTTGTTATTCCTCCGTTTTGGATATACTTCTATTCTATCATATTTGAATGGAAAATATTAGATTACCCTAAATTCACACCTGTCTCGTACATCTCCTCAAATATACAACCTAATCTCTTAACGTACAGGGGTCCTGCCCCATCGCTATCAAGCTAAGAAAATACAACTCCCCCCACAATGACCTTTTTAGAAATCTATGCAACAGAGCCTTTATAGTAAGAGTATCTTGTTGGGAATGATCAAAAAATCTATATTGTAATATAAAAAATCACTATGATATGAAAGGATACCATACAACAATCCCAATAAATTCTTCTCAATAATTGAAAATAAAATCAATCCAGATTATTATATTGTTATTGTAAATTTATTTTATTGAAGGAGGATACATAGATGAAAAGCTCAAAAGGCTCTATTGAATCAGAGATAAGCAAAGCAATTACTCATTGGGAAAAGGACTACTTAGGACGCGGTTCTATATCCGTTAAGACAGATATATTACGGGATATGATTATCGTAAATTTACAAGGTATTTTAACCCCGGCTGAATATACTGTTTGCGAAACAAAAGACGGTATGCTAACGATAAAGAAAAACCGTTCGGAGCTAGTTGAATCTGGAATTGATGATTTGAAAGAGATTATACTAGAATTAACTGGAGAGAAAGTGAAAAGCTTTCATACGGATATAAGCTCCCGTACAGGCGAACGAGTAATGATTTTTAAATTGCTTCATAATCTTGAGGAAAAATTTTAAAAATAAAACTTAAGGTTAGTGGAAGGATTAAGAAACCTACAAGTTTTGCACTTTATTTAACTTTATTAACATGCTAATAATTAAAAAACTTGAAGTTATTTAGGTATAATAAATCGTAATTCAAATAACTCTTAAAAAACTGATAAAGAAATTGACAAACTGCTTAATATGGTTTATCTTATAATTGTTTTAAAAAATTGATAGATGCTCATTTTAACAGTTTGCTATAATTAAGGCTTTAGCATTTTTTTAATATGTAATATTGACTAAATGAAAAAGTTTCTTAATTGAAAGATAGCACATAACATAAATTGATATATTGATTGCATAATCTAGGAGATCAGAAATATACTTTTCTTTTTAACAGGAGTAATACATACATTATCCTCTATAAAATGGGAGCTCTTCAAAAAACTTTATTGAAGTTAGTTGAAGTGAAACCGACAACTTCCATAATTCAATGATGATATAAAATCATTGAATTATGGAAGTTGTCGGTTTTTTTTATGGGAAAAAACGATGGACTAAAAAGAGTGAATGGAAATTGAAATTAAAAAACTATCTTAAAAGGAATTTTTATAGGTTATTTTCGTTTGGAAGGGAGTATTGTACATGTTAATTTCGCTGAGTTCATCAACACTGTTAACATTATTTTTTATGGCGCTTAGCGCTTTTTGGCTAAGTGGATTATTGTTTTTACATGCAAGGATACCTTTACGTTTTGTTCATATCCATATTGGTATCGCTGCATTGCCTTCATTGGTTTCTTTACTCGCACTTGTTAATCACAATGAAGATAGAGTTGTAGGGCCTTGGCATCTAGATACTTTAGCTTGGTTCATGGCTTTCTTTGTTCTTACAATTGGTTTAATCATTCAACGTTTTTCTATACGTTACTTACTGGGAGATCGCTCATATCGAAAATACTTTGCACTTTTTACATTTACTACAAGTATATCTTCGGTTGCATGGTTAAGTAATGATCTTCGTTTCATGATTATTTGTTGGGGAGCAACTCTTATAGGATTGGTTTTACTCATAGGTCTAAATAAAGGGTGGAAAGTAGTTAGCGAAGCAACAAAAATTTCTAGTTATTTATTTATAATAAGCTGGATCGCCTTGCTAGCAGCTATCATTTGGCTTTTTCAAGTCACTGGACAGTGGCAGTTAACATCAGTTTTAACGAATGAAAATGTAGCTCAATTTGGAACGTTGGAGAAAACAGGAATTAACTTATTGATTATAGTAGCTGTGATGATTCCAGCAGCACAATGGCCTTTCCAAAGATGGTTAATTGAGTCAGCTGTTGCTCCAACGCCTGTTTCCGCTATTATGCATGCGGGGTTAGTAAATGCTGGCGGTATCATGTTAACTAGATTTTCACCTCTTTTTCATGATGATATTGCACAAATCATTTTACTTATTTTCTCTAGTATTTCTGTCTTAATCGGAACAGGAATTAGCCTAGTTCAAGTTGATTATAAACGTCAGCTAGTGGGATCAACTATTGCACAAATGGGGTTTATGCTTATTCAATGCGCATTAGGAGCCTATTTAGCGGCTGTTATTCATTTAATTTTACATGGTTTGTTTAAAGCTACACTGTTTTTACAAGCTGGTTCTTCCGTGCAACGTTTTGGGGCAGTGAAGCAGTCTAATGAAAAGATATCTGATTTATGGATTATGGTCGGGCGTGTTTTCGGATTATTTATAGCGATTGCTTTTTGGTTTACGACTTCTGGAGAAGGGTATCAATTAGTTAGTGCGTTTATTTTAGGGTGGTCATTATACTTTTCATGGAAACAGCTTGTTGTTTTTGGAGAGGGAAGAATGGGACGAATTGTTGGTGTATTTATTTTAGCTGGATTTTCTCTCATTTACTTTACCGTTCATAATTCTCTTTATAAATGGTTGCATACTGACATGTATCAAAATGTTCAACCTTCAGCTCCAGCCGTTATTTTTGTTATATGTCTCTTATTATTTGGTAGTGCTATTAGTACTCTCGTTACTCGTAATCAATCTTCTACTATATTTGCTGTAATGTATCTTTGGTTCGTTCGAGTAGGTGAGGCGAGACAAAAGTCAGTAGAAAGTCATCCAAGCTATCTTAAACATTATGTATCAAAGGGAGGTAATCAGTGATGAGCATATCGTCAATCGTAACGAAAAAAACTTTAAAAAAGAAAGATACAAATATTGAAATACAAGAAAATAATATGAATGATTTAGTTGAATCTGCTAGCCGAGTGATTGCACCACTTTGGCCGATCGCTACATTTGCAGCTCATCACCCTTGGATGGGACTTGAAAAACAATCATTTGAACAAGTTGCAGATTGGTTAAAAGAAATTCGTAATGTGGATATATATCCTAGTGCTTCTATGATTCATTCGGCAAAGACGAAAGGGGAGATTGAGGAATCATTTTTACAAAGTGGCTTGTCTCGTTGGCTTGATTCACAATCTTTTCATATCCCGCGAAAGAAAGTGGAGCAGTTTTGCCAAGCAGCATTAAAATTAGAGGAATTACCTTCTAGTCTATTATCATCGCCACAATTAAATAAACTGGCAGAAGAAATGAGTTATATAAATACAGAGAGTATGAAAGGCTCTTCTTTGCAACCTGTAAGTTCACTTATAGAGAATCAAAAGGGTGAAAACCTCTCTAATATTCTTAATTATCATATCATTAAATGGTGTAAATTATATTTGGATGATTCCGGGTCAAGTTGGACGATGCCAAATCGAGAGAAAGGTTTGTATCGTGCGTGGCATCACCTTATTAAATTTGATCCAGCGCTTAGTAAAAATGAGCGTAGCGTTTTAAAAGATTGGCCACAGGATGCTCAGGTAGCTTTAACAAGAGCGTTATCTGAACTAGGAATTTCTGAATCTAACATGCAAGATTACCTTGAAGAGCACTTGCTTGCTTTGCCTGGGTGGGCAGGAATAATACTATGGCGTTCACGACAGTCAACTCAGGAGCAGGAACTCGTTATAGAATATTTAGCAGTTCGAATTTCTATGGAGCTGGCCATTGTCAAACCTTATTTACCTATAAAAAATCAAAAGGCTGAGAAAAAAGTTGCGATTGTCCCACTTATAGCTTCTTGGATCTACTGGGGGAATATTTCAACCCTGGAATGGTCACAAATGTCTGCAGCTGAACAAAGCGAATTATTAGCATTTGCTTATCGTTTTGATGAAAATATTCGCAGGAAACTTTGGCTAGAAGCTTGGGAACAGACGCATGCAGAGCAATTAAGGGAGAAGATTGCTTCTAAGCAACGTGCAACTAATGATAAAAAACGTGTACTAGCTCAATTAGCATTTTGTATTGATGTACGTTCAGAACCGTTTCGCCGCCATCTAGAAAAATTAGGTCCGTTCGAAACGTTTGGAATAGCCGGTTTCTTTGGTTTACCAATCGCGACTAGTGAACTAGGTAGTAATGATAGTCATCCTTCTTTGCCAGTTATATTAAAACCGAAACATCAAATAAAAGAGCTCACGGAGGAAAATGAATTTAAAAATTATCAACAACGCAAGAAGATAGACAGCTCAGTAAGTTATACGTTTAAAACGATGAAACAAAATGTACTTACAAGTATGCTATTACCTGAGGTAAGTGGCCCTTTACTTGGTCTACAAATGATGACAAGAAGTTTTGTGCCAAGAAGAGTAGGTAGTTTCATTCGTAACCTTCGTAAAACGATGTTACAAAAACCTGATACAACATTCTCACTTAATCATGTTCATGATACAAAATGTGAGATACCAATCGGTTTTACTAAAGAAGAAAAAGTGAACTATGTGCGTCAAGCTTTAAAAATGGTGGGACTGACAGAAAAATTCGCACCTTTAGTTGTAATGTGCGGACATAGTAGTCAAAGTACGAACAACCCTTATGCTGCAGCGCTTGAATGTGGTGCTTGTGGCGGAGCAGCGGGAGGATTCAATGCAAGAGTTTTTGCTACTTTATGTAATCTTCCAGAAGTAAGAGAGGCATTGGCTGCTGAAGGTATTAACATTCCTGAGGACACCATTTTTGCAGCAGCTGAACATAAAACAACAGTGGATGAATTGGAATGGATTTACGTCCCACAACTTTCGGAAACTGCGCAAGAAGCATTTGATAGTATTGAGTCGGTTATGCCAAATGTGAGCCAACATGCAAATAGAGAGCGTTTAACACAATTACCTAATTTTAAAATGAAAATAAATAATCCGAGTAAAGAGGCACATCGATTTGCAGAAGATTGGAGTGAAATACGTCCGGAATGGGGATTAGCCCGTAATGCATCTTTTATTATCGGACAACGAGAATTAACTCAGGATTGTGACTTAGAAGGAAGGGCTTTTCTTCATAATTATGATTGGAAACAGGATGGAAGTGGAGATATATTAGCTAGCATCATTGCAGGACCAGGAACAGTAGCTCAGTGGATAAATCTCCAATATTACGCTTCAACTGTAGCTCCTCATTATTATGGTAGTGGAAACAAAACAACCCAAACCGTAACGGCAGGTCTCGGTGTTATGCAAGGAAATGCAAGTGACCTGTTGCCAGGTTTACCTTGGCAATCGGTTATGCAGTCAGATAGTGAGACGTATCATTCACCACTTCGTTTACTAATTGTAATTCAAGCACCTATTGAATATATAGAGCGTTTGCTAAATAATGATTTCACATTTCGAGAAAAAGTTCAAAATGGATGGGTTAGACTGGCAAGTGTTAATCCAGAAGGACAATGGAAAAATTGGTAACAATCATGTAATGAATAATCAACTATCGTTACTAGTTTAAAAGTTTCATAAATACAATAATGAAGAAGGAGTGCTCCATATGAATTCAAAGAATAAAAAAGTATTATTATTAACAGACATTGAACACGGAATAGAGCCGATTATCCAACAAGTAACTAACATTCAACAAGAAAATGTGTTGACTATACACAGCTATGATTCTGTAATTGTACATCCTTATGGAGATATAATGAGATCTGTTATTATTGCTATTTATCAAGAAAAAGTTGAAGAAATTATTGTTGTCGGAATAGAGGATAAAGAAACTGATATAGTTAATCTACAAATTCAACGTGATTCCATAAAAAATAACAGAGAAATAGACTATCTCTTTAAAAATTGCATGCCTGAATTTTCAAGTGATAGCCTGAATGCATGGCTAAGTGGACAAGAAAATGTTAGTGAAAATATTGAGAAGAGTATAGATATGATTCGTCATCATCCATTAGTGCCTTCTGATATTAAAGTTCATGGTTTCATGATTGATAGAACAGGTGAAAAAGAAATGGTTGTTAAAATTCCTACTAATAAAATAGTTGAAAAAGTTAATTAATCTATTAAAGACAAATAAATTCTTATGTATAAATTACTGTTATATAATAAAATTTAATATGTTTTAAGAATTAGAAGGGATAGTTATGCAAAAAAAAATTATTGTTATGTTTCAAAAAGATTTTCGTGTATATGATAACCCAGCTTTATTTGAGGCGGTTCAGTCTGGGGAGGTTGTTCCGGTATATGTACATGACGAAACTTTTTCAATGGGAAGTGCGTCAAAGTGGTGGTTACATCATGCTATAATAGATGTCCAAAAGCAACTTGAGGCATTGGGCTCTACTTTAATAATTCGCAAAGGAAATACACAGGAAGAAATACTTTCTCTCATAGAACAGTTAGGTATAACGGCTGTATATTGGAATATTTGTTATGATCCGGACAGATTACAATCTAATAAAAAAATGAAAATGATGTTAGAAGGTAAAAGTATTATTTGTAAGGAGTTTAATTCACATTTATTATTAGAACCGTGGATTATTAAAAAGAAAGATAACACTGAATATAAGGTGTTTACGCCTTTTTACAATGCATTTCAAAAGCAGGTAATACATAAGCCTATTAGTAAAGTGCAGCGTATAGAAGGAGGAAACTCTTTACCAGCAAGCTTATCTGTTTCAGAATTACATTTGCTGCCGACAATACGGTGGACATCTCATATTGAATCAATATGGGATCCTACAGAAGAAGGAGCATATAAAACATGTAAGAAATTTTTCTCTAGCAAATTAGCCTCTTATAGTGAAGGAAGAGATTTTCCAAATGAAAATGCTCATTCGATGTTGGCACCGTATCTTTCATTTGGTCAAATATCAGTAAAGTTTATGTATCATTACTTAGTAAATGAAAGTACCGAAAGACAATGTAGTCTTTTTGAAAAACAAGTGAATAGTTTTATACGTCAATTGATTTGGCGAGAGTTTTCTTATTATTTGCTATATCATTATCCATTTACAGTATATAAACCTCTTAATAAGAGCTTTGAACATTTTCCATGGAATAATGAAGAGGAGTTATTAACAGTATGGCAGAAGGGTGAAACTGGTTATCCGTTTATTGATGCGGGAATGCGGGAACTGTGGCAAACAGGTTTTATGCATAATCGAGCAAGAATGGCTGTAGCTTCTTTTCTTGTAAAGCATTTGTTAATTCCGTGGCAAGAAGGAGCAAAATGGTTTATGGATACACTACTAGATGCTGATATTGCAAATAATACAATGGGATGGCAATGGGTTGCTGGAAGTGGAGCAGATGCATCACCGTACTTTCGTATTTTTAATCCCATCACACAAGGAGAAAAGTTTGATAAAGATGGGGAGTATATAAGAAAATGGGTACCAGAATTAAGAGATATGCCTAATAAATATATACATAAACCTTGGGAAGCACCTGAGCATATTTTACAAAAGGCCAATATAACGCTTGGTCATACATATCCTTTGCCACTTGTTGATCATAAGGCAGCACGTGAGAGAGCACTTTGTGCATATAAAAGTATGAAAGAGTTCGCATAAAATAGGTTAAACAATATGTATTTGAAATTTAAATATTAGAATGTTACCCATTAAAGGGACAGAATAATCATATAGAATTTCTAAAACCTTCTATTGAAAAAGGAGAATGTTTATGAAAAAATCTAGTATTATAGTGTTCTTACTAACGTATGGATTGTTTTATGTTTCTAGTATTTTATTTCCTATTGATCGCATGTGGTATGCTGCGCTAGAAAAGCCGTCTTGGACACCTTCTGGTATGACAATCGGAATAGTTTGGGCTGTATTATATGGACTGATTGCATTATCAGTTGCAATTATTTACAACAAATATGGATGTAAGCCAAAAATATTTTGGTTTGTATTCCTTTTAAATTATATGTTCAATCAAGCGTTCAGTTATTTTCAATTCAGTCAAAAAAATTTATTTTTAGCAACAGTAGATTGTTTACTAGTCGCTATTACGACGTTACTTCTCATAGTAGTTTCTTCCAAATTATCTAAAGTATCGACATGGTTGTTAATTCCATATTTTTTATGGGCTACATTTGCTACATATTTATCTTGGACCATTTATAGTATAAATTAAAGACGTAAATAAAAACTTGAGCACAATAAAAATGCTCGAGTTTTTATGTGTATGAATGATAATCTAAAATATAGAATATATACATCTTAGGGAGGTCATCTTTGTGAAGAAATGGATAAAAATTATTCTGTACTCTTTACTAGGTATTTTAATTATAGGAAGTATTACGTTTTTGACTTGGTCTCAGTTTACTTATAAACCAACGACAGAGGCTTTGTCGTTAGTAGATGATAAAAAAGATGGAGAGAATATAGTTTTTGGACAGAAAGATGCTAAGGTAGGGATTATTTTTTACCAAGGAGCTAAAGTAGAAGCTGAGGCTTATAGTTACTTAGGGGAAGCTCTTGCAAAAGATGGTCACTTTGTAGTAATGCCTAAGTTGCCATTAAATTTAGCGATACTTGGAATTAATGCAGTAGACAGTGTAATGGAACAGTATCCTAAAGTTCAAAAATGGTATGTTGCAGGGCATTCAATGGGGGGAGCTATGATTTCTAAGTATGCCTTCCAACATGAAGACAAGGTAGACGGAATCATTTTCTTAGGCTCTTATCCTGCAGATGACTTCTCTACGAAATCGATTCCGATGTTATCAATTTATGGGGAAGTAGATGCTTTAGCAACTGTAGAAAAAATAGAAAACAATAAAAAGTTAATGTCAAAAAATACAACTATGCACATGATAAAAGGCGGAAACCATGCTCATTTTGGCATGTATGGTGAGCAAAAAGGTGATAATGCAAGCTTAATTACGCCAAAAGCACAGCAAGATGAAACGGTGAAAGTAATTGAACAATGGTTATTAAAACAATGATAACGAATTTAATAAAGTGATCTAAAGAATTCTACTTCCTCAAGATATCCTAATGGTAAGTTGGAGAGGTAATCAAGAGCCAGCTCATAAGAGTAGGCTCTTTTATTTAATTTCTACCTCTAATTGCTTTCTTATTTTCTCCGGAATATCCTTTTCAGAAATAACGTCGTAAGAATACACATACTTTCCTTTCACATGAATTTTTAAGTAAGTTTTTTTATAAAATCATTAGGGGTGCTAGTTTCTACTGTATATTCTTTCTCATTCCTTGATTCATCAACACCTTTTAGGGCGTACATAGCTCGTCCTTTATGATGATAATCTGGAACGTCATATCCCTTCGCAATGGCGTATACATTTTTTTCTTCAGCAATCGGATTAAATCTATCCAAATCCCCTCGTAATATGAAAGGTAGTAAGTATATAGGTAGGCCTATTCCTAGTATGCAAAGTACAAATTTCTTCATGACCATTTCTCCTCTTGTTCATTTACATAATTCAGTATAGAAAAAAATTCTTATAAATATAGAGGGAAATCCCTTAAGGTTTTCTTAATAAAGTTTAACCGTGTGAAAAAAGATTAACTTGAGTATTAAGCCTACGGAATGAATAGCCAAATAACCTGTTTTCTTTATTTTTTGATGGTAGGTTATTTGGTTTTATATTAGTATGGGTGAATTAAGAAATAAGTGAGATTTAGGAACTAGAATAAATGTATCTTACAGTAATAGGAGAATTATCTAAATAAATTATAGTGAGAACAATTAAAGAAGGCATCTATCGGGGTGCTTTTTTCTTTTGGAATAGAGAACCCCATGGGTCAGTTACATGTAATGCAGCGCTGTGCTTCTATGTCATTGGAAAATCCAATGATAAAAAAAGAGGCTTGTCTTCCAAATAAATTGTTATTTATAACACTGTTATCAAAGCAAAGTGCTCGTGACATTTCTTTGATATTCAAAAACATTAATAACCTATTACATAAAGTTTTTTGAAAATTTAGGTTTAACATCTTTAAAATAGGTGTATTACATATTACATAACAACTAAATAAAAAAATAAAAAATCTAAAGGAGGAAAAATACAATGCATAAGAATGAAAGAAAACCGGTGGTTCATGAATATGAAAATGAACAGGAAGTAGTTATGAAAGTAAAAGAGCTAGAATTGCAAGGGATTCGCCAAGATGACATTTATGTCTTAACACATGAAAAACATCTAACAAAAAAGATTGCGGATGATACAAACACAAATACGATTGGAGTAAAAGAACAAGGATTGGGCACAAGTATTATCAACTTTTTCTCCAAAAAAGGGGACGAACTCCGAAATCAAATGGAGGAAATGGGGTTGTCGAAGGAGGAAGCTAACTTATATGAAGAAAAATTAGATCAAGGGAGAATTTTACTTCTAGTAACAGATGAAACACCAACGGCGAGTGATAGACAGTTGCAAAACTATCATTCTCTCTAATAGATTGCAACATCCGATAAATAGGTAAGGTAATACTAACTTGCTATTTTAAGAAAAAATTGAAATAGGCTACATTTTAGGTTGTAGCATGGAAGAAAATAAAAGTAGAGAAGGGTGAGAAAAATGAAACATACAATATTTAAATATGCTGTGATTGGGATTACGACCGGAGTGATGGTTTCCCTATTAAAAAAAGAAAATCGGAAAGCTATACAAACAACAGGAAAAAGCGTAAAAGACAAACTACAAGAAGGAAACATAAAGGAAACATTAGAGAAGGTAACTGAGACAAGTAAACAATTCTCTGTAACTGCAGCTAATGTTGCAAAACAAACATTACCACAACTGCTTACAGCCACACCAGTTGTCATTTCTACTATTAAAGACTTAACAGAAAACGAAAATAATAAAAAGAAAAAAGATGAAAAGGATTACGAAATCAATCAAAATAGTAAGGACATAGACGAGGGAAAAATGAAAAATGAAAAGCAATATATGAAAGAAGGGAAAGAAGAGAGTGCCTAGAGTGAATTCTAAAAAGAGAAAGTGAGGAAAAAAGTATGAAATCTCTGTATGCAATTGATGTAGGAATTGGTTTTACTAAGCGGGCATATCGACAGGATGTAGATTCTGAGGTGACGATTAAGAGTGAAGCTTCCACACTAGCCCGTGTACCTAATCATGCTGAAAGCGAAGATTTAACAAAGGTAAGTTTTATAGACTTAGACTTTGCATACTACATGGGAAATGAAGCACATCAATCTGACGCTTCATTTCTTCCTCCATTTGACGAAGAAATAGAAAATTATTATGAAAGCGAACAGTTTAAACAACAAATATTTGGTTGCATTGCAAAGGATTATAAAGAAAATGTCGTGTTACCTTTAGTTGTTACCGGGCTTCCCGTTACTTGTTTTGGTAGTCAGCATGAGCAATTACAACGTGCACTAAAAAAAGAAACTTCTGTGCAAATTGATGGGAAATTTATTAATATTACGGTGGAAAATGCTTTGATTCTTCAGCAACCGGTCGCTTTACATGCCTATTTCTTAAAAGAGGGAATCATTCAGGAACAAGATCGTATCTTAATTATTGATGGTGGATTTCGTACATTAGAAATGACAGATATGAAACAGAATGTCATTTTAAATCATTATGAGACGGAACTAGGATGTAGCAAGCCTTTGAAAAATATTAAGAATATCCTGCAGAACCATGTGGGTGAAAGTGATCACTTGCATATTAACGACATGCCAAAAATCTTAGAAAAAGGATATGGAGGGCGAGAAGAAAATCCTCAGACAAGTCAGGTTGATACTTTGATTCAAAAAGAGTTAGATACACACTTCCAAGACGTTATGCGTGTATTACAAGAACAATTTAAGTTAGACCAGTATGACACTATTATTTGGACAGGAGGAATAGTAGATATCCACAAAAAACGAATTGAAAAAATGCAAGGTGAAATTTCTTCTTTCCGTATGGTAGACGCTTCGAAAGAGGCTGCACTTCATGGATACTATATGATTGGAAGTCAAGTATTTGACGACATCACCAATCAATCTGCAAATGAATCCAAATTATAATAACGACCGAAATGGAGTTCGTTGAATAGACGTGCCAAATTATGTGGCTTCTTTTCCACATATAAATAAGAAAAGATAAAAAGTACTTGTATAGAGGAAATGTTTAAAATTGAGAATAAAAATAACTAATATATAGGGGGTCTTCCTTGTAACAGAAGAAGACCTCCTGTGCCATTTAGTTTTTGTAATTTAGAGGATCTAAAAACTTTTCCTCTAAGACATGAATACCTACATACAAATTTCATATTACGGATATTATTCGATCAAACATAAAACTATTCAGAAAGGAAGAATAATATGGAATGCATAAAAATGCCGAAATGGAATTGGTATCATGTGAAAACTAGTGAGCTTGAAAAACTTTCTTCTATAATCCCTCGTGATGTAACATCTTATTTCTCTCAATTTGTAAAGAAGATAAGTTCTCCTTGTGAAAATGGATTATATGTTTATACGTTATCACCAAGTCAAACTTGCGTATATGGTTCGTTTTTATATGATCAAAATAAAAAAGACGCCAAAATTCAAAAATTTCTTCATTATTTCGTAGCTCATGGAATACTGATAACGGTCCAAGAAAAAGAGGAAGAGGATTTTCAAGAATTAATACATAATTTCCCTATGGATATAAAAAATTGTAATAGTTCCGCTGAAGGACTATGTGCTATCTTATCAATATTTATATCTCACTATTTACGAAAGGTTGACTATTTTGAAAACAATTTCAGAAATGTGTTATGGGATTTTTATCATCATAATAACATAGCAGTTTTAGAAAGAATTTATCATATTCGTCATGAATTATTTATGAACACACATGTGTTTCGCTTAATACAAGAAGTGTTACAAGGCTTGGAGGAAGCTTGGTTAGAAAACCTAACAAACACCCTTTGTTATAAACAAACACACGTAAAATTAGAGCGTGGATTACAACTTGTTAAAGAATACCAAGAAGAATTAGACACGATGATTCATTTACAAGAAGTTGTTTCTTCTCATCGTGGGAATGAAATTATGAAAGCTCTTACTGTATTAACGGCTGTGAGTACGCCTTTGACAGCTTTAGGAGCATTGTGGGGGATGAATTTTAAATACATGCCTGAACTAGAATGGAAATATAGCTATTTAATCGCTCTCTTATTTATTATTTTCACAACAGGGGGTATGTATTTATATATACGAGTCAAAGGATGGGCAGGTGATTTATTACGAGTAAAGAAAAAGAAATCTTTTTTTAAATCTAATTAGTCCTGTTTTTAAAAATATGATAGATATTAACTAGAAATATGGTTAGTAATATTTATTAATAGGAGTAGTGCCACATATCCACCAAGCTAATATTTTGATGTCCACCAAAACAAAAATTTTATCTCTTCACAGATAGTTGTCTATGAGAATTGAGTTCATTATTTTGTTTTTAGATATTTGCTTTTCTTAGCTTGATGGCAATGTGGTTCTACCTCTTATAAATGTTACAAAAATCTTTCAAATCGCTCTAACTTGCACAATGCTTCCCGTTAATATAATACGCTGATTCTGTGAAAACCGTAAATACAACCTCTACTTCTGGAAGTCCAAAATCCATTACATATGTAGTAATGGCCTTGGCAAATCGATCACGAATTTCCTGTCCACGCTCGAACCATTTCACTTCAATAAGAGGAAACGCTTCTATTTCTTCTCCATTGAATACAAACGTAGAACTTGGTAGTTCCAACGTAAAATTATCCGTACCACACTCACAGATCTCTGCGAGCTCTTCTACTAATGGCTTGCTTATGCGTTTTAATTGTTCAGTAGTAATTCCACGAAACACAACATGCGGCATGTGAATCCCTCCGTTAGATAGCTTTATATTTGCTCACATCATAACACAATTTATTTTGCTGTACTAACATCTATTGGTACATTTCAATGACATTCTTAAGAATAATCATATGTTATTGAAGCAATACATGTATTGTAACTATTTAAAATATTTGAGAGCTCGGTAATTGGGTAAATAAAAAAAAGCCTTATCATTCTCCCTGTAAGGAGGCATGAGGGGGAGGCCTCTATTAGGAAAGGGATGGTGCGCTTATATATTTTAAAAAGAAAAGACACCCTAAGATGCCTTCCTCTGACTTGATAACCACTTTAATTTTAATAACATTGGATTCCCATCCGAATACTATTTTACCACGTTAAGTAATGTTGGTCATTGAGAAAGTCAAATACGTAGCGTTCATATATAGTGACCCCTAGGAGTATGAAAAATTTAATACAGTTTTTTTGTTGATCCAACAACAAAAAAGAACTATAAAACCGTGCCAGGATAGGAATGTATAAAAAATGCATAGGTCGATAGAAAAAGAAAGAAGGTTCCCTTGTAAGGGGAAGATTCCTCCTTGTCCTTACTACTGATAATGAGACGTTATGTTAATGTTATACATCAAAACTTCTCATACAACGTTCCCCCCACATGGTACAATTAGGAAAAGGAGGAGGAATTCAAAATGATTTTAGAAGCAGTCATGTTGCAAGTAAAAGACGGTATGGAGACGGAGTATGAATCGGTATTTAAGCAAGCATCTTCAATCATCTCTTCCATGCAAGGATACATAAATCATGAATTACAACGCTGTATGGAGCGGAAAGGAAAATATTTGCTCCTTGTGCAATGGGAAACTTTAGAAGATCACACGATAGGATTTCGACAATCTGAACAATATCAAGAGTGGAAAGCATTATTGCATCACTTTTATGATCCAGTTCCAACAGTTGAACACTTTGAGCGTGTAGAGTTATCACGGAACTGAACTTGCCCGTCTATTAATACTTGAAAAGTGTCTTCCAATAACGATAATTATGGAAATAAGCTGTTCGTATGGACAGCTTATTTTATTTTTCCGCATAGCGTAGGTTGTTTTGCAAAATGCTGACAGTATCCCATGGAACATAAAAAAGGAACAAAATACTAAACTTTAGAAGTCAAATAAAGAATAATGGGGGTCTCGCCACATGCCCATCAAGCTAATCAAGTAATTTACTAGATATGAAACGATCCTTGGTTCAAAACTAACAATTGATAGAAAAATAGGCATACTAAAGAAGCCTATTAAAATCTGATTTTTTCGCTAGGCAGTTTGTCTATGCTTCACCGTCGTTTTATACACAATCCCTAGAATATCAAAGACGGTCATTTTCTTATACCGATGACATTTACGACCGTTCTTTTTGAGCAATAGATAAAGACGATGCAAAATTTTCAAAAGTTGTTCTGTGCCAATGGCTATCGCTTGAAACAGTAACGGAAAGTAATCTTTAATCATATAAATCGCCTTATATTCACTTAGCTCCTGATTTGTTTTTTCAAGCAGAAACTGTCGCATTTGAAACATCGTAGAAGAACAGAGGAGAATACCGATTAGTTGTCCATATAAATGGCACTCTAGGCGCTCTCTTTTAATGTTTTTACATTCATCAATTTCAAAAAATGACTTCCACGTTTTAAACAAAACTTCAATCTGCCAACGAAGTGAATACAGTGAGTGCACGTAGTTCGTTGGTACTTCTTCTAAAGACGTGTTCGTAATATATACATTCATGCCCATTAAACGTTTACTTTTATCCTTCATGACAATGCCTTTTTTCTTTTCACGTATCGCTTGGTTTTTTAGGCGTGTTTGCGTTTGATCATCGGTTAAACGATGGATAATGACACGTGCTGGAAGTTTTTGATTTTGGCCAATGTATGCCTCAGGGATTTCTATCGTTTCACCAGGGATTAGATCAGACATCATTTGTGTCATATCAAGCTGGAAGTATTCTGTCTGCTTTTTTAACGTACCATTGTTAAAGTATTCGGGTTCAGGGTTCTTGGTATAAATGCGTGTATTCAGCTTCAACCGAGAGATATAGTAAGCCTCTTTATCATGAAGGGTTTGTAAGTCTCCTAAATCGAAGTAACCAAGGTCACGTAAACACAAATCGCCTGCTTCTACGGTTTCAAGGCAGATGGTACCATATGTTTTATCATTATTCTTTCCTGGCCCAAGCTGCAAGTTAAGAAATTGACCACTAAGTAAATCGTATTCTAATTGGATTTTCACGCCTGCCTTATTACTACTCCCACCTGAACCTTGATAGTCAGTAGCGAATTGATCAGGTAGTTGAAACACTGTTGCATCTAGAATACGGATACGATTGAAAGTAGAGATTATATGTGCAGAAAGTGAGTGATTTGAACAGAGTTTTTGTGTGAGAAGAGAAGTAAAAACTTCTCGAAGAAATGCGACAGCTGTTGGATTAAAGCGTTGATTCAGTCCTTCTGGACTTATGAGTGTAGCTGTATTTGCATAAAGCTGACTACATAATCGAGTAAGAGAATCGCTTGCTACGTGTTGACTAATCCAAATACATAAAGCAGCGAACTCTCGTGCGCCATACTTACTTTTACGTTTTACGAAACCCTTCTCCTGTGCGAGCTGTTGAAGGGCACTTGGAGATAGATATCGCTGTAGTTCTTCAGCGAATAAATGAAACTCATCTTGAATCGATAGAGTCATACAAAACGCCATCCTTTCTGTATTTTTCTACAAAAAGAATAGCGTTTTTTTGATTATATGGATACAAATTTACCTTAGATTGATAGTGATGTATGGTAACCCTAATTAGACCAACGATTTCTCCTTGGCTGAGTTTCGCTCCCGACGTTTCCTATGGAAACGTAGAAAAACAAATGATTAAACAATTTATATTTTGTCTTTTTGTGGCTTTGTAAAATAGATTGATCATTTATAACAAAGTTTGATGAAATTACTAATTCAAATAAGACTTGTCTTTAAATAAGGGAGCTATTTTTAATTATTCGTAATCTAAAATAATCAAATTTTATTTTACAGTAACAATAAAACAAAATTATTGACCGCTCGGTACAAAAAAGAGTATTCTATTAATGTTATCTTTAAAATGAGAGGAGGATACGATTGAATAAACGCGGCAGACCCCGAGAGTTTGATTATTCCTCAATTGTAGATGTTGCAATGAAAACATTTTGGTTAAGAGGATATGAGGGGTGTTCTACACAAGATTTATGCAGTGATACAGGACTTGGAAAAGGAAGTTTATACAATACTTTCGGTAGTAAACATGAACTGTATAAACAAGTATTAGAACGCTACCATGAAATTGGGATTAGGGAACAAAGGAAATTGTTAAATACTCCAATTCCAGTTAAAGAACGATTAAGTAATTTTTTTGAATGGGCATTGAAAGAAGACTTTGAGAATATTGATCAAAAAGGATGTTTATTGATTAATGCCAGTATAGAACGTGCTAAAAACAATTTAATGGTACAAGAAATTTTCTCGAAGCATGTTGAACTTCTTAAACAAGCTATTGAAACAGTGATGGAGGAAGGATTACAAACAGGTGAAATTTCAAAGAAGCAATCAGCTGAGGAATTAGCTAGTCTGCTTTTAAGCAGTTATTACGGATTCCGTGTTCTTAATGTATCGATGCAAAATCGGATGTTGTCTGAACAAGTTATCAAAGGAACAGTGGAGTCTATTTGTGGCGCTTAGTGCGCTCTTTTTTCACACTATTTTTGTACCGATCATTACAATAATAAATAAGGAGTGTTTTTATGCCATCGATTATTTATTTATTAGCTTTAGCAATCTTTTGTATGACTACATCAGAATTTATGGTTGCAGGTATGATGAATGAACTTGCTTTTGCATTCCAGGTTTCTGTATCATCTATTGGGTATTTAATTTCAGCTTATGCAGGAGCAATGGTAATAGGAGGCCCCATTTTAACTGCAATCCTCTTACGAATGCGCAGCAAACAAGCATTATTGTTTTTAATGTTCGTATTTTTAATTGGTCAATCGCTCGGAGCTATTGCTTGGAACTATGATATTATGATGATTTCACGTATTATAACTGGTATTGCTTCAGCTTCATCTTTTGGAGTTGCGATTTCCTTTTCTGCAACATTGGTTCACTCTGATTCAAGGGGAAAAGCTGCATCAATTGTACTTGCAGGTTTAATGTTCGCAACTGTATTAGGTTTACCTATAACAACCGTTATTTCGCAATATTTTGGCTGGCGTATTAGTTTTGGGGCTGTTTCTGTTCTTGTGCTAGTATCAGGGATTATGATTCAATGGTTGTTACCATCATCTTCAAATAAAGAGCAATTGAATTGGAAAGACGAACTTCTGCGATTTAAGAATATTCATCTTTGGGCAGCGTACGTAACAAGTATGTTCATTATTGGTGGTACGTTTGCAGCATTTAGTTATTTCACTCCTATCTTTACAAATATCACAGGCTTTTCAAGTGCAAGTATTCCATATTTACTTGCTCTCTATGGTAGTGCCACGGTAGTTGGGAATATAGTGATTGGCAAGTTTGCTGATAAATATACAATGAAAATACTGGTGAGCGGATTGATTATATTAATAGTAGCATTGTCTTTATTTGCTTTAGGTGCAGAGAATAAATACATTGCGGTTATTTCTACGATTTTTATTGGTTTAACTGGTGTAGCATTGAATCCGGCTATGGTTGCGAGAGTAATGAAAACAGCTAGTAATGGAACAATGATAAATACCGTTCATAGTTCTTTTATTACGCTGGGTATTGTTATTGGTTCCTCACTAGGTGGTCTTGGAATCAGTAAAGGGTATGGTTTTGTATCTCCGCTATGGATTGGAGCTTGTTTAGCTATCCTTGGGGTAATTTCATTATTCCCATATTTACATAAAGGAAAGGCAGATTAAGATGTTTAAAATTTCTTTATATGGGGTCACCATACATACTCATCAACTTAAGAAATTGGTAGTTCCCCAAAACGAAGAAATTTTCGTTCTGGGGATATTATAATATATTAACTTGATGGTCATGGGGTAAAACCTGCAGAACGGAAATGTCCAACATGTAAACATGATTTAGTGATTCGTAATTCAAATAAAACAGGAAATAAGTTCTTTGGTTGTTCTCAATATCCTACATGTACACATACAGAACCAATCAATACGTGAGCTGTGATGAAAATCCAGCTCTTGTGTTATTTTTAGGAATTAACTTAAAAAAATCATACTCTCATCAAAAAATAACTCCTCAGATTTCGATATAACTAGTGTTTAATTAAAAGATAATGGCATAAAGACCTAAATAAAAAAGGAAGTGTTGTAAGCGTAAATAAGCAGTTTAAAGTGAATTAGGGATGTTTTTCAGATATTTTATAAAATATCTGAAAAATAAAAAATAATAACCTTGTAAGGTTATTTTATAAAGATGAGTAAACAGTTGGCTTAACGAAGGTACATGGAGTGTCCCTCCCATTGTGTTAGATAGCAGACAATTTTCAGGATACAAACCACCTTATCATTTAGTAGAAGGTTATACAAGATTAGCTTGGATCCGTTATTATGCTAACCATCCAGATAATTCATCAGGGGTGAAGCTCAGTAATAAGCACTCTGTTTGGTTGATTACATTGAAAAATTAATTAAAACATTGAATTTGCACAGTTACAGGGGAAGAATCTGAAGGGACTTTAGCATATAGCAAATAGGAAGTTTGTTGTCAGTTCAGAATTGATAGATTCCGTGGTAAAGAATTAAAAAGCTCAGACTTACATAGAGCTTTTTAATTCAAATGTAATAATTTCACGTACCGTAATGTTTAGTAAAAAATAAACTACATAATCACTAGTCTACATTTAATTTTTATGCCCAATTAATGAATATTGTACCGTCTGGGATGTTGCAGAATCCTTAAGCTATTAGGGGCACGACACACATTCATCAACTTAAGAATTTTATAACACCCTAAAACAAAAAAAATGTACATTTTCACCTGGAGATGTCAATTTTCTCGTTTTGGGGTATTTGTTTATCTTAACTATTATAGGAATTATTCCTATCTCCTCCACTTCACTACCATAAGTATCATTTTCAAGGTTTTCTAATTCTTTACTGATTTCTAAAATTAATTTTGAACGTTCCAGTTTTATTTCTACAGCGTGTATTCTCCCTTTTAATCAAAATCGTCCCGAATCTCAAACCAATATACCTCTTGTATAATATCAGTCTGATAGAAATAAAAATATGCAAATATACATTTCATTAACTATTTTTGTAATTTATTGCTATAATGAAAAAGCAATTTTTAGAATTTTTTTACATGTTTGTATTGTTTTTATAAAAAGAATATATTGACAAAACGGTTTAGACCGTAAATTTTCTTGGAGGTAAGGTTATGTATACAGAAATTATTAGCAATAAGCTACAATCTTTGAAAGAAAGTGGACAATATCGCGAGTTTGTTACAATTAATCGAATTCGAGGTCAATATCCATTGGCACACTTAAATGGTCAGAAAGATACAGAACCTGTTGTCGTTTGGTGCAGTAATGACTATTTAGGAATGTCACAACACCCAGTGGTTACTGAAGCAATGCACGATGCTATTCGAGCATTCGGTGCGGGTTCAGGTGGATCACGTAATATAGGTGGTACACATTATCATTATGCTGCACTTGAATCATCACTTGCTGAATGGCATGGTAAGGAAGCGGCTTTAGTTTTCCCTACAGGATACGGTTCTAATGATGCGACATTACAATGTTTACTTCGTTTATTTCCAAATTGTATGGTATTCTCTGACGAACGCAATCACGCTTCAATTATTAATGGGATACGTAGTACAAAAGTCGAACGAGCAGTATTCAGACATAATGATGTTGAACACTTGGAAGAATTGCTTGCAGCTCAACCACATGATCGAGCTAAAATTATTGTTTTTGAATCCGTTTACTCAATGGATGGCGATATTTCACCAATTGAAAAAATTATAGATCTTGCTGAACAATATAATGCTTTAACTTTTATTGATGAAGTACACGCAATCGGAATGTATGGCCCCCGCGGTGCAGGAATAGCTGCTGAACTAGGTCTTGTAGATCGTTTAGACTTTATTCAAGGAACGATGGCAAAGGGGATTGGGGTAATAGGAGGATATATTGCAGCCTCATCATTATTAATTGATGCTGTACGTTCATTTGCATCCGGTTTCATTTTTACGACTTCATTACCACCAGCAATTGTCTCAGCTTGTCATGCTAGTGTTGAACACTTAAAATCTTCAGATAGTGAACGAAATGCTCTACATCAAAAGACTAGTATGCTAAGAGAATCGCTGGCTCAAGCAAATATTCCTATCATGGAATCAAGTGAGACACATATTCTTCCTGTACTGATTGGTGATGCTAAAAAATGTAAAGCTGCTGCTCAACGTTTACTTGAACAACATCATGTCTATTTACAACCTATTAACTCACCAACTGTTGCTGTGGGTACGGAACGTTTCCGAGTTAACGTCACACCAAACCATACAGAGGAACAAATCATGCAACTTGCTGATGCACTAACAGAAGTATTTAATTATTTTGATATTCCTTTTGCACAGGTTACTGAGGTAGCATTTGCATGACAGTTTTAATGTACATATTTTGCTTAGTAGTATGGGGTTTGAACTTTATAGTGGTAAAAATCCAAGGTACACCAGTAAGTCTTGAACTATCATTAACTTATCGCTTGGTGGGGGCTGCACTCATGTTTATTGTTCTTGCATGCGTGTTACGTCCAAATGGTAAGCCTTCTCGTGAAGACGCTTTACCTCTCATTACTTTTGGGGTATGCAACTTAGCTATTAGTTATTTGTGTTTATACTATGCTACGATTTGGATTTCTGCTGCATTAGTAACGCTACTGTTTTCGCTGAAAACAGTTTTGACACCAATTGCACTTCGTGTATTTTTAGGTGAGCGGCTTCATTCTCGAATTCTACTAGGTGGAATAGTTGGGATTGCAGGAGTTTCTATATTAGTTTATCCATTACTGACAACTGGATCTTCTAATGCAAGTGATTTAAAAGGAATAGGACTTGCATTGTTAGGAACAGTCCTTACAGCTGTTGGTGATGCGGCTTCTGCCCGAAATGCACGACGTGGTATTAATGCTGTTTATTCAAATAGTGTTGGTTTTATTGTAGCTTCAATACTTTTACTTGCTGTTTGTGTTTTCCAGCAACAAACCTTTACAATACCAACATCCGTTTCTTACCTAGGAGCTTTAGCATTTTTAACTGTATTTGCTTCCTTTGGTGCGTGGATGTTTTACCTTAAGTTAGTAGAGCGAATTGGTGCATCAGTAAGTAGTTACATGGTTGCACTTTTCCCTGCAATTGGAGGCGTTGCTTCTGTTGCAATTGGAGAATCATCACCCACGCTCTACTTATTATTTGGCTGTTTATTTAGTTGTGCTGGAGCCGCAATCGCACTAGGATTCCGTTTACCATATAGAAACCGAATTACCATGAAAAATGAAAGCCCAGGGAATTAAAAATTCCTGTGGGCTTTATTCATAGTAAAGTCTAACTATACTTTACACATATTTGAAGGAAACATTTTATAACTGTAGTTCACATAATGTATGTTTTCTTAACTTTTTAAACAGAATTTCACGAATTATTAAGTGGGATGCACATTAATTGATTCTTCTACTATGAACATATGTTAAACATCTCAATAATTCTTGTTTTATTTAATAATATTTCAAAAAATAAATCTAATAGTCTATAACTTTCATCAACAATGTTAAGGGGAACCAACTATTATGAACTATAGATCTGTATTTGATATCATCGATCCTATTACAATTGGAACATCCAATACTTTTGGGGCAGACACCGTAAAAATAGGATACATTATCCGGCAGCTATTTTCACAAGAACCAGAAAGAATTGATATTTCTTTATATGGAGGATTTAAAACGACGAATTATCATTTTGGTGCAGATGTAGCAATTATCGGTGGAATTTTAGGTTTCAAAATAAATGATTCACTAATTATTAATGCACTTACAATTGCAAAAGAACGAGGAATTACAATTAATTGTATAGAAGAGATTGCAAAACCAGTACATTCTCATACAGCAAAAATTTGCTTATATAAAGGTAAGGATAAAATTGAAATGATTGCTTGCTCTCTCAGAGGGGGAAGAGTAAAAATCATTGAAGTTAATGGTTTTGAACTAAAATTACGTGAGGAAAACCCTGCTCTTCTTATTATGAATAATAATCACTTTAGCACGATTTCTTCTGTAATCGCTATTTTATCAAGCTGTAAAATCAATATTAATAAAGTAAGAATTTCACGAAAAGAAACCGAGAAATTATCTATATTAATAATTGAAACTGAGAAACCATTAGTTCCAGAATTAATTGGGAAAATAAAAAAATTATCAGGAATTCATCAAGCATTAATTTTAGATTAAAATCTCCCATTTACCTGGGACAATCATAAAATTATCTCTATCTATATTTCAATCATGTGAACGGATAAATACTATAAATCAGAATACCTTAAACATATTAGATGGAATTCCAATACGTTTAAGATAGTTATTAAATCGAGAAAGGACACTCAATTGAGTGTCCTTTTTAACAAGATTCAGGTTCATATAAGGGGCCACCATATCAAAAAAAGAAAATTGTACGTTTAGACACAATTTGGACACATTTCAGCCGGTTCCCTGTACGTTAAAGAACCGGCTACTTACTTTACTGCTTTTTTATATGATTTTTCTCTCATAATGGTCTTAGATTATTAAAATTTGTTTTTTCATTTGACTTCCAAACATAATCACCTGTCAATGTGGCGTGCCACCAATATTTTAACGAAAATATACGCTAAACAAATTAGAAAAATATATAACTGGAACTTATAAGTCTATTTAAATAACAAATTTAATTAATGGAGGAATAAAGAATGAAGATTGCTGTATCGGAATGGAAAGCATTGAAAAAAGAAACAAAGTTAAAGTTATTACGTTATGCCATGCTGGAAAGCAAGTATAAGTATGCAAAATAAAAGCTCTTCATTTGCAAAAAGCAAACAAAGAGCAGAAGTCATGAGTGACCGTCGAGGAAAGAAATTGGCAGATTTCTTTCCTCTATATTTTAACATATTAAAAGTTGTAGAGAAAAGGGGCATGTAGAATGGAAGAAGGGCGTATTTCCTTTCAGCAAAGGTTTAAAGAAATTCTGGTTATGATCGTTAGTTTTTGGATCATTATGCTTCTCGTGTATGGAGAAAGCCTGTTACAATAGTAAAGAATAACTTGGGTACGGGGTAGCACCAACAAAACGCGAATTTCGTACGCTAAGCAAAATTTTATAAAGAAAAAGCCGATTTCCTGTACTCTAAGAGATAATCGGCTTCTTACTACTAAGTTATCTGTAATGGTCGTAGAGAGTCTAATGGTGCAATTTCCTTTTTACTAAATCGGTATTCTCCTAGGAAGTTAATGTGTTCCCATCCTAATGGAGAAATGTGTTTTAATAGTTCTTCATCAAATTTTTCTTTTTTCTTCAAAACGTTTATTGCTTCACTTAAATAAACAGTATTCCACACACTAATTGCATTAATTAAGAGGTTTAGTGCACTACTTCTTTGAAGTTGATCTTGTAGCGCTCTTTCTCGTAATTCACCATGTTTTCCAAAGAAAATAGCTCGAGCAAGTGCATTCATAGCTTCTCCTTTATTCAATCCTCGTTGAATACGTCTACGCATTGGTTTATCTGAAAGATAATCTAAGATGAAAATTGTTTTCTCAATTCTTCCTATTTCTCTTAGTGCCTTCGCCACTTTATTTTGACGGGTATAAGACCCTAATTTCCCCATAATCAATGCACCCGATACTTTACCTTCTCGGATAGAATGAGCTAGCCGTAAAACGTCATCATAATTATCGCAAATTAACTTCATATTAATTTGTCCCCGTATTAAGGATTCTATATTTGAGAATTCTTTAGGTGATCCAATCGTATATAATTTAGAAGTAGCTAAATCACGTAACCTAGGCGCAAAGCGAAAACCTAATAAATGAGCCAATCCAAAGACTTGATCTGTATAGCCCGCTGTATCTGTGTAATGCTCTTCAATAACCAAATCAGATTCATGATGCAATAATCCATCGATAACATGTACAGCATCTCTAGCATTTGTATTAATTACCTTTGTGTAAAAAGAAGAAAATTGATCACTTACAAATCGATAAATGGTCGCTCCTTTTCCTGTTCCATAGTGTGGATTGAAGCTAGCGCTGAGAGAAGATACACCAATTTGAACTCTCATACCATCCGATGATGAAGTAGTCCCATCTCCCCAATAAGAGGATAAAGGGATTTTATGCTGAAAGTTTACAAGTATAGATTGAGCACGTTGCAATGCATCGTCATACATTCGCCATTGGCTAGCATGAGCTAACTGATGATAGGTGATATCTGGAGTTGCATCTGCCATTTTAGTTAGACCAATATTAGTTCCCATCGCCATCATTGCAGCAAGAGATATAATAATTTCATCGCCTTTAGGCGGTTTATTTGTTGATGCGTGAATCAGTTGCTGTTCAAAATTTGTCCAATTCGACACTTCTAGTAATAAATCCGTTAGTTTTATACGTGGTAACATATTGTATAGCTTAGCGCTTAGTTTCTTGGAGTCTTCTGGGACATCTCTTTCTAAGCGATGAATACGCAAACTTCCTTTTTCCAAATCTACGCCTTCTAGAGAATTTACATTTTTAGAAAAGGATTGAATTCGATGCAAAAGGGTTTCAGTACGCTCTTTTATGTATTCTTCTACTTGAATCGGGACCGCTAACCTGGTACCGATATTCTTACTCTTTGTCCATTCTTGCTGTGGAATAAGATATTCATCAAAATCTTTATGTTGTCTACTACCTACAATAGAAATATCCCCTGAACGTACATAATTTCGAAGTTCAGTAAATGCGGCCAATTCGTAAAAATGTCGATTAATACTTCCGTCTTCATCATATACATATCTTTCCCAACGCTTGGAAACAAAGCTTAATGGAGCACCTTCTGGAACTTTTCGTTTTCCAGCTTCATTTAACTCGTGGATAGTATCTAAAGTTAATAAAACGGGATTTGCATACTTAGTAGATTGAAATTCTAATGTTCTGAGTAGTGTTGGCGTATACTTACGTAAATAATTATAACGACTTTCTAATAAATCAAGATAATCATAATTCATAGGACGAGATAACTTTTTTGCTTCCTCTACAGAGGCTACAAATGTATCCCAAGGCATCACCGTTTCTAATAATAAAAATGGATCTAAATTTTCTTGTCTAGCTTTAATTAAAGCTGTTCCTAAATTCGCGTAATGATTGATTTTTTCATTAACTGATTTTCCATTCTGTTTTTGAATTTCTTCTTGCTGTTTTCTTCCTTTTAGTTGAAGATTCATGATTTGTTTATCATGAATTTCAAATGCTTGATCAACCAAGTCTTGCGTTAAATCTATTAAATATGCAATCATGATCGCATATTTTTTGGTACTGTGAAATCGTCGAAACGAGAAGGGTTCATACCTTGCTCCTATTCGAGATAATTGTCGTATACGATTTGGATGTAAACCTTTGGTGTCAAGCTTTAATGTCAATTTTCTTATGTAATCTAAGCGTTCAATTACTTTTAAAAATGCATCAGGAGAAAATTGGCCAGGTATTTCTCTTAGCCACGATAAATAAGTTTTTGAAGTATTAGGCATTGGATGGAGTAGTCTATCTAACTTTTCTTGTTGTGAAGAAGTCAAAGAGGCGGTTAGTACTTTAAAAATCTTTTCTTCTGTGCGCTTACGTACTTCCCATACAGCTCGTTCTATTGTTGGTATTGCAGGTAAAATGATTTTCTCTTTTCGTAGTTCTTGTAATGCAGTTTGAATCAGATACATTGTATTTCCATTTTCTAATGCATATGGTTGTAGAAATTTAGAAATCCTTCGATAATCAAGAATAGTAAAATTACGATATCCATATTCTTTACGTATTTCTTCTAAGTGCTCTCGCCTAGTAGGTTCTCGTTTTGCATATGCTTCATAGACCGTGTGGTCTACACCAATTTGTTTAGCAACAAACTTTAAGAGTCCTTCAGAAATTGCTGGCATATTCGTAACAGTACATCCAGGATATCTTAATATACAGAGCTGAACAGCAAATCCTAAGCGATTGTGATCTCTACGATGTTGATTAATGATTTCAAGGTCCTCTGTAGAAAATGTGTAATGCAGTGCTAACTCATGTTCTGTTTCAACAGAAATACGTAATAGTTCTTCCCTTTGTACAGGCGTTAGAAGTTCTTTTCCTCTCATAACATTTCCTCCATTTATAAAATTAATGAGGTTATTTGTTAATGTATCGATACAATGTTGTTTTGCTTAGACCGGTAGCCTCTGTAATTTGTTTAATGCTATATTCTTTACTTTGATACATTTTAAGAGCCATTTCTACCTTATCTGTATGTTTTTGTGGCCTTCCTCCTTTTTTTCCACGAACTCTAGCCGCGTTTAATCCTGCTTTGGTACGTTCACTAATAATATCTCTTTCTAGTTCTGCAATGCTTGCCATCATTCGAAAAAAGAATTTTCCCATAGCATTAGAGGTATCAATGTTGTCATGAATAGAAATAAAATCTACACCTAGTTCTTTGAATTTTTCACTTAACTCAATTAGGTGTTTTGTAGAGCGAGAAATTCGATCAAGTTTGTAAACAACTATCTTATCGCCTTTACGTAATACCTTTAGCAACTCTTCGAGTTGTGGGCGCTCTTTTTTTATTCCTGTCATTTTCTCCTGATACAGCCTTTCTACACCATATTGTTGCAAAGCATCTATTTGCATATCGAGATTTTGTTCTACTGTGCTGACACGAGCATAACCAAAAATCAAATTGTTTCACTTCCTATCTAAATATATCTATTAAAATAGTACCAAAAACCTTGTTGAATTAAAATAAGGAACTTTGTTTTTGGATATGGGTTTTGGTACTCAATATGGATGAGTTTTTAACGCTTTTGTTAAAAATCAATCAAGTACCATAAACGGTCGTTTATAGGACTCCTTTCTCTTAAACTTTAAAAATCAAATATCATAGTAATAAAAAAGGACTTAGGGATAATTACTTAATTTGTCCTTACGAGAAATATCATTGTCAATAGAAATAAAAAATTTATATAAATATATATAAAGAAATGATAAGGTTAGTACTGATATAGGGTATATATCTTAAACAGTAGAATAGGAGGTAAATTTGTGAAAGTAATTAAGAAATTATTTTTAAGTTTTATGACATGTATTTTATTATTCAGTACATTAGGAACAACTTTTGCAGAACAAAATAGTCAAGGGAATTCATTATCTTTTATTGACGTACCTAAAACGCACTGGGCCTATAAAGAAATGATGTATATGGCTGAGAATAAGATTATAACAGGCTACGGAAATGGGTATTTCGGTGCTGCGGATCCTATTACTCGCGAACATCTCGCCGCTTTCTTGTATCGGTATTTAAAACCACAAGATAATGCCAATAATCCCTTTGTTGATATTGGTGACAGCAATTTCAACAAAGAAATTTTGGCTCTTACAGCACGTGGTATTTTTAGCGTAAATGCCGAGAAAAAATTCAATCCGAAAAATAATATGACACGTGCTGAAATGGCAACGGTGCTTGTAAAAGCATTTAATTTAAAGCCGCAAGGAAATTTTGAATTTACGGATATGAAAGGTCACTGGGCTAACGAATATGTCAAAATATTAGCCGGTAACAACATAACAAGTGGTACAGGTGACGGCAATTTTAATCCAAATGGAATTGTCACAAGAGAGCAATTTTCTATGTTCTTATACCGTACGATAATGAAAGTAACAGATATGAAAAATAATGAATCGGTCGTAACTTATAAAGAGTACGTCATACAACGGCCAACTTTGTTATATAGTGAGCCTTCTTATTTGAAACAAGCAAACGATGACATCAATCCCCGTACTGTCACGGTAACAGAAGAAAAAGGGAATGGATGGAAGAAAATAAAAACGCAAAACGGAGAAAAATGGGTCGCACCAGAAGGACAAAAATATAATTTACAAGCCAATGTAAAAATGTATCTTAAGCCTTCAATAGAGGAAAAGAGCACGGGAGTATTGGGTGCGCAAATGGTAACGCTACTGGATGAACAACCAAATGGTTGGAAAAAGATTCTTACAGATGCTGGTACGCGCTGGATTGCGCCAGAAGGTATAAATTATAAGGTAGAAAACGAACAAATCTTGTATTCATCACCAGATTATAAAAGCAATGCGGTAGGTAGTATTGTCCCGCAAACCTTAAGAGTCGTTGATGTTCAAGATAACGGTTGGCTGAAAATTAAAACCTATATGGGTGATACGTGGATAGCTCCAAAAGGTGTTGCATACGATCTAAAACAAAATGTAGCACTATATAAAGGACCGTCCTTTCTAACGGAAAAAGAAATGTATGGTTTAATGCCACAAACCGTAATGGTACTAGAAGATAGGTCTGATGGATGGAAACGAATCAAAACAGCCTATGGGGATCGCTGGATTGTTCCAGATGGCGTACCTTATCAAATTACGAAACCTACAGAATTGTTTACGACATATTACTTTCACGAAGCTGCAGATTCACTTTCTTCAGAAAAAGTTATAGTTATTGGTGAACAACCAGGCGGTTGGTATCAAATTAAAAGTTCAAAAGGTATTCATTGGATAGCCCCAAATGGCATACAGCATAGAGCTAAAGATGACATAAAATATCAAGCGTCGGAAGACTTTTTTAGCCCTACTATTGGTACAATTCCAAAAGGAAGTCTTGTAACTCTAGTCGGGAACGATAAAGTGTTATGGAACGGTCAAAATGTATATGCATTTTATATCAATGCTTCACTAGAACCACTTAAAGAAACAAGTTATTTCTATGAAAAACAACCCAAAATTTACGCTTCATTATCCCAAATAAAGAATGTAGTTACAAATGGACATGATGACGCTATTAGTAAGCAAGAATGGGATGATATAACGAAGTGGCTATCTGAACCTCCAAAGCAAATTGAGTTTGATTTCACCAATGATATTGATTATACAGAATTCAATAAGCTTATGGGAGAAGCCGATAAACATTTAAAGTCTAGTAATGCAATATTTGACAAGGTATTTATTGAAATCAATGACGCAATACGTCTTGCAAATGAAGGCATGCAGCAAATGAATGAAGGACTTAATGGAACGAATTCAGCGAATAAAGGCATGATTGAAGCTATTAATTCAGCTAATGAAGGCATGCAACAAATGATTGAAGGACTTAATGGAACGAATTCAGCGAATAAAGGCATGATTGAAGCTATTAATTCAGCTAATGAAGGCATGCAACAAATGATTGAAGGACTTAATGGAACGAATTCAGCTATGAAAGGCATGAATGAAGCAATCAAGTCAGCTAACGAAGGCATGCAACAAATGATTCAAGGCGTTAACCAAGCGAATTCAGCTGTAAATGGTATGAACGATGCAATTGATCAGTCCAATGCTGCTATCCAGCAAATGAACAATGGAATACAGAAAATGTTAAATGCAACAAATAAAATACAACAAGGGTTAGAAAAGGCAATTAGTGGTGTGGATGTATCTGTTGACAAGGTTAATAGTATAATTGATGCACCGACCAAAGCACCGCAATCAGATTTAAAAACGCTTCATTTGGATTTTGATTTCTCTAACATCGTACCTACAAGTTCACCAGAGGAAAAATTACGTCAACAACAGCGTGATGAAGCAATGTATAATATACTTGCTGGGATGCCGTTTACAGGTAACTTCGTCTCCCTTGGTGAATTAATCTCGGGTAAAAATTTAAATAGTGAGGAAGATCTTAAGGCACCTGATTATGCATTAAACATGTTAGCTGTTCTCGGTGGTGGTGAAATTAAAGCTGGTGCAGCCTTTTTTGGTTCTATAAGTAAAGTTACTAAACGCCAAAAACTAACTACCACAAAGGTAGATCTATCATGGCTAGAAAGATTTGGTGATAAATACCAAGCGGTTGAAGTTACTGGAACAGCAAAGGTACTGAAACAAACTAGTATTTTAGATAGACGTGTATATCAGATGAAAGATATTGATTGGAATTATGTATCATCAAACCCGCAAGCGAAAGGTTTATCAAATTTAGAACTGGCGAAAAAAGGGAGAAGTCCTTTTTACAAGGATGATACACAAATTCAACTGCACCATACGACTCAGCGAGAACCAGGAAGCATGGTTGAATTACCGGCTAGTAAACATCGGAAATACTCAAAACAGCTTCATGGCACAATTGAGGATGGAGAGAGTTTTAGAAATGATCCAGTTTTAACAGCTCAGTATGAGAGATTTCGTGATTATTACTGGAAACAAAGAGCACAAGATTATCAAAAATAAAATGAAAGAAGGAGTAATATAAATGAAGGAATGGATTACTAACATTTTTTCCGAACGGGAGGAAAAAGGAGATTTTTTTGGAGGAGTTGAAGATGAATTTATTAACCAACTTGAAAAAAGCTTAGATTGTAAATTTCCAGATAGCTATCGCTGGTTTTTAAAGCATTACGGTGGCGGAGGTATACTCGGAATAGATTTAACATGTGCAGGTTACAGAGATAATTCACCAATACTTTCAGAAACTGGAGTGTATCGTGAAATGGGACTTCCTAACAGCTATGTTGTGATATGGGATGTAGGTGAATACGTATATTGCCTAGATACATCAAGTCTTGTAAATAGTGAATGTCCAGTGGTAACGTGGGATTTTGTAAGTAAGAAGACCGTACTTGAAGCTAAAGATTTCTATGAGTTCTTATCTAGGAAATTGAAAAGCGCACTTGAAGATTATGAGGATTAATAGGTCATAGCTATTAAAGAATTTATCATAGCATTAATGATATTGAATATTAAAGTATAAAGTACATTTTTAAAATCGAATAAAATACAAGTTATCCAAAAGAGATTGGAGTAGATAATTTTTTCTACTCCTTTTATATTTTAATAAAATTCAAGACTTTTCTTCATTATCCTACTTACTTAGAGTGAATTTCCTTAAAGATTATTGACCAAATTAATATGAGCTGATTTAAATTATCTGGATATGTTTTCTACCTACAATACTGTATAACTCTTACACGTCTAGAAAACCGACTTTTTCTTTATGAAATTTTGCTTAGCGTACGAAATTCGCGTTTTGTTGGTGCTACCCCATCGCTATCAAGCTAAGCTCATACAACGTCAATTATAGTAAAGGTTGTTTCTTTTTTCTAAAGGCTAGGTGTAGGGAATTGAAAGATTTGCATACGAAATAAACCCTAATGGGTTTCATTTTTTTGATTTAAGCCGCTTGATTATTAGACATGGTACAATTGTAAACGACACCTAATATATCAAAGACTGTTTTCTTCTCATACCTATGAGATTTTCGCCCGTTTTGCTGTAGGAGGTTGAACAAGCGAATTAGAATCTTTGATAGCTCTTGGGTGTCTTTCTGTATAGCTTGGAAAAGAAGAAGAAAGTAATCTTTAATCATATATACGGCCTTATATTCACTCAGTTCTCGTTTCTTTTTTATAAGAAGTAATTGCCGCATTTGAAACATGGTAGAAGAACAGAGTAGAATGGCAATCAGTTGTCCATACAAATGGCATTCTAATCGTTCTCGTTTTATCTTTTTACAATGATGAATATGAAAGAATGATTTCCATGTTTTAAATATAATCTCGATTTGCCAACGTAAAGAGTACCAATCATGTACTTGTCCCATCGGGACAATATCTGTAGGGGTGTTTGTCATATATACATTGATACCACTGAGACGTTTACTACGAGGGGAATACTTCATTCCTTTCTTTTTTTCTCTTACAGCTTGATCTTGTAATCGTTTTTGTTGTTGTTCTTTTGTTAGCCGATGAACAATCACACGAGTTGATACTTTATCAGTCATTCCTACATAAGCGTCAGATATTTCATATGTTTGTCCTGGTTGAAGAGAGTTCATTACAACCTCCATATCTATCTGTATATACTCTGTACCTTTCTTGATTCTTCCATCTTGAAAATAATCAGGGTTGGGATTTTTTTGATAAATACGTGTATTTGATTTAATACGAGAGATATAGTAAGCCTTTTTATCTTGTATGTGTTGAAGATCTTTCAAATGAAAATACCCTAAATCTCGGATACATAAATCATTCACTGTCACAGTTGGAACACACAGAGAACCGTAGGTTCGATCATGTTGTTTCCCTGGACCCGTATGAATATGAAGGAACTGTCCACTTAATAAATCATACTCAAGCTGAATCTTTACTCCCGCTGTATGGCTGCATCCCCCTGCACCTGGATAAACGGATGAAAAAGGATCTGGAAGTTGAAATGCAGTTGAATCTAAAATACGAATACGCTTGAAAACAGAAGTATATGGAGAAGAAATCGGCATAGATGAGGTCAATTTTTTGCTTAATAGTTCGGCTAGTAGGTGTTGTAAAAGTTGGACGGCCGCCTTATTAAATCGTTGATTCAGTCCCTCAGGACTGATAAGTACTGCTGTTGATGCTTCTAAACAGCTAGATAATTGAGTTAAAGAAGTCATAGCTACATTTTGGCTCACCCATACACATAAAGCTATTAAATCTTTTGCTTGGTACTTACTGGTTCGTTGTACGAAACCAACATCTCTAGCAAGATTCCGTAAGGTATTTGGAGATAAAAAACTTTGAATCTCTTGAGCAAATAGTTGTAATTCATCAGACACAGAAACAGACATAAAAAACGCCATCCTTTCCTATTGGAGTGAACCCTGAGAATGAGACGATAAAAAACACCTCTCTAAATCGTAAGTATCAGTTATGATTTTAATGGAGGTGTTTTTCGTATGGGGAAAAAGGCGCATTATCCCGCCGAAATAAAGTGGAAAGTAGTTGAAATGAAACACCAAGGATTCAAAAATAAAGAAATTATGGATGCCTTAGGAATTAGACATGTGGCTCAAATTAAAACTTGGATGAAATGGTATCGTGAAGGCGAAACCTATCGGTTTGAACAATCTATTGGAAGACAATCTGCACATGGAAAAGGCTTAAAAAGGTTAACAGAACTTGAACAAAAAGAATTAGAAATACGATATTTAAAGGCAAAGATTATATTGCTGGAAAAGTGCCAAGAAATCTTAAGGAGGTGGGAGGAAAAGAAGAAATAATGAAAATGATAAAGGAACGGCAATCAATTTTTACAATTGCAGAACTGTGTTCCATATTTAATATTTCACGTGCTACTTATTATCGTTGGAAAAAACAGGAGAAAACAGTAACTAATCATGAAGAAAAAACCGTAATAGAAATATGTCAAGATCATAAATATCGGTATGGATATCGTCGGGTTACAGCTTGTCTACGTGATCAATTTAACATCGTAATGAATCATAAAAAAGTATTACGTATCATGAGAAAATACAACGTATTATCTCGGGTTAGAAAAAAGAAAAAGATATTTGTGCTCGGTCATGAACCAGTGGTAGCTAAAAATAGAATACAACGGAGATTTAAAGCTACCAAGCCTAATGAAAAATGGTTCACTGATATCACGTATTTGATGTTCGGCAATAAGACTCTTTATTTTTCATCTATTATAGATGGGTTTAACAATGAAATTGTAAGTTATAAAATAGCTGAGACACAAGATGTTTCTCTTGTATTAGATACTCTAAAAGAGGCTTTAAGAAAGCGAAATGTGATTGATACGATTTTACATTCGGATCAAGGAAAGGTGTATACATCAAAACAATTTCAAACATATGCCAAAGAAAAAGGCATTATCACAAGCATGTCTCGTACAGGAAACTGCCATGATAATGCCCTCATAGAATCCTTTCATTCTCATTTGAAATCCGAAGGATTCTATGCGCAAAATATAAAACAATCGAATAATGCTAGTATAATACAAACTGTGGATGAATACATCCACTACTATAATAATGAACGGATTCAGAGAAAATTAGATAATATGTCACCTATAGCTTATAGGAAACATGTTATCTAGGTGTTTTTTCTTTGTCTCACCAAATGGGGTCAGACCACCTATGATTCTACAGAAAGAATAGCGTATTTTTTCTTTTTATGGATACATTTTTTTAGCTCGATAGCGATGTAGTGTTACCTCAAATATAATTATTTTATTTGAAGGTCTCTTTTAAATTTGTTTCAAATCTTTTCATAGGTTGGTATACAAGAACGTGTAGTGATAAACCTATCACTGCAGTAATGTTTAAAATAATACTTATAATCATTAAAGACCATTCTATAACTGGAGAAAAGTATCCATTCATACTTAATGTAGAAGAACTTACACCAAGTGTTAAAATCACTATTAGTAAAGGTAAGTTTTTAACCAATTTGAATCCCCCCTTTAAACATAATATATTTATATTATTATATTACAAACTAGGTTATGTAATTAATATAAGATAGTTATCTATGGGAATTTAACATGTTTTTTCATTTTGGGGGTCACCTATTTTTTTAGCTTGATAGCGATGGGGTAGTACCACACATCCATCAACTTAAGGTATATTTTTATACAAAACGCGGTCTTTTCACGTAGTATTTTATTATCGTTTATAGATGTTATAAACGTAGGCATATCAAATAAACCCTAACGGGTTTGAATTTTTTTACTATGCTGCCTGATGAGTAGAAGTGGTATACTCATACACAACACCCAAAATATCAAAGACTGTCTTTTTCTCGATTTTTCCACACTGTCACACCCTTCCTCCATAGACTTCTTTCATTCAATAATAATAGATTCCATGTTAGAAATGAAATTTGCATAGCGTATGTTTTCGTTAAAATGTGAGCGGGACCTCATATTCTAGGTGCATTTTAGTTTCCTTGGAAACTAAAATGCGGTATACTTGTATACGTAACATATAATATTTATTAACTGGGAATCTATTATGTGAACATGTTTTTGTACGATTAGTCCTAATCAATCAAAAAAATGGAGGGTATGACATGGGAAATCATTATGATGTAGCAGTTGTTGGTGGTGGTCCAGTAGGATTAATGACCGCATGTGAATTAGCTATTCAAGGTATAAAAGTTGTTGTGTTGGAAAGAAGAGTGGATCGTATACGAAATTCTAGAGCAATGACACTACACCCTCGCTCCTTAGAATTGATGGCTATGAGAGGCATTGAAAATAGATTTTTATCTCGAGGAAAACAATTAGATACGGGTCATTTTGCTGCCCTAGAAACACGATTAAACTTCAAAGATTTAGCTACTGATTTTCCTTACACACTTTTTATTCCTCAATCTATTACAGAAGAAATATTAGAAGAACGTGCATTAGAATTAGATGTGGACATTAAACGAGGGCATACTGTGAAGAACTTAAACCAGTATGAAACATTCGTACAGCTAGAAATAGAGCAAAGAGAAAATATATATAAACTAGAAGTTCCATATGTGGTAGGCGCTGACGGTGCAAGAAGTATCGTACGCGAATTATCGCATATACCATTTAGTGGAACGGATACTACAGCCACTGCTATATTGGGTGATGTGATTTTAGAAGATATTCCAGATAATCCATTTTTCTCTACATCAAATATAAATGGGATAGTAATGATGGTACCGATTGCTCCTGGAGTATTTCGTTTTGCGATTGTAGATCCTGTAAATCAACATACACCTGTACAAATTGCTGTCACAGAAGAAGAGCTTATGGATAGCGTTTATCGTATTACAGGTAAACGTATTCAAATTAAGGAAACGCTTTGGCTTTCTCGTTTTGGAAATGCAACCAAATTAGCAGATACTTATCGACATTTGCGTGTATTCTTAGCAGGTGATGCGGCACATATTCATTTACCTGCAGGCGGACAAGGGTTGAATGTAGGTTTACAAGATGCTTTTAATTTAGGATGGAAATTGGGATTAGCTATAAAACAGAAAAAATATGAAAACCTATTAGAAAGTTACCATATTGAACGACATGCTGTAGGAAAAAAATTTTTAAAAGAGACACAAGCGCAAGAACAATTAATGATGAACTTTTCAAATGCTGGAGTGGAACTAAGAGAGCTATTTTCTCACTTGCTCACATACCCAGAAGTGAATCAAGATTTAGCTAAAAAAGTAAGTGGTCTAGGAATTATGTATCCACCTATGCATAATACCGAAAAATATCCATGGCTAGGAAAAAGATGTCCCAATTTTTCTATTTATGCACAAGATCAGAACAATCACACACTCTATGAAGTGATGCATGATGGGAAATTCATTTTATTGATACATCCTTCTGATGTAGATATGGTAGATAAAATAAACATTGATTCACATATAAGAGTGATTGTAGGACAAATACAACATTCTGAGTTAGAAAAAATAAGTGCAGTTTGGATTCGACCGGATGGTCATATAGCTTGGATTGCGCATACCAAGAATGACGTATCATTGGGTATTGAAAAAATGCAAAATAACATGTAATTCAATATGTTATTAACTAATCAGATTCTTTTGTAGTAAGGAATCACACAATTTCAAAAAAATAAAAAACGTTATTCTTTCTTTACTGCTTTCTAAGAAAGAATAACGTTTTTATAAATTATAAATTGGGTACTTTACCCAACACCATCAAGCCAAAGAAAACGAGATAGGGGTTCAGCCCATCGCTATCAAGCTAATATTTTGAAGTGTCCCCAAAACGAAAATTTTCTTCGTTTTGGGGAACTACCAATTTCTTAAGTTGATGGGCATGGGGTCTCGCCAACATAACGCGAATTTCGTACGCTAAAGAATTACTAAGTTAAAAACTGTTTTTTTTCGGTACGTTAACAAAGTTCCATTTAAAATTGTCGTTTTACACCTTCGCATTTTTGAGGAAGAAACATTTTGTCAGAAAACAATAAAATCTTATTAATTTTTATAATTAGTTGAATTTTTATAGAAATAATTCTCTTAATATATTAAAATAACATCGTATTATGTCAGATTTTAATTAGGGGAGAGAAATTTTATGTTGAAAAAAATTATTCCAGTTGCTTTAGCATTAAGTACAGTTACTTTTACTAGTGTATTTGCTGCGCCTTTAGCCCAAGCAAGTACAGGACCAAACCGCTACATAGATGTGCAAATGCTCGGTATTAACGATTTTCATGGGCAACTAGACACTGTAAAAAAAATTAACAATAAAGATGCAGGGGGAATTGAGTACTTAGGGGCTTATTTACGTGATCGTGAAAAACAAAATCCGAATACATTAAAGGTACATGCTGGCGATGTTGTTGGAGCAAGTACTCCTGTTTCAGCATTATTACAAGACGAACCTACGATCGAATTTCTAAATGATTTGAAATTCGATGTTGGAACTATAGGAAATCATGAATTTGATGAAGGTGTTGCGGAAATGAACCGCCTTATTTATGGTGGGTACCATGAGAAAACGGGGAATTTTAAAGGAGCAAAATTCCCGTATGTTGCTGCAAATTTCTATAATAAATCCACCGGTCGTTTATTTTTACCACCATTCACTATAAAAAAGGTACAAGGAGTTCCTGTTGGATTTATAGGAGTCGTAACAACGGATGTTCCTAACCTTGTTATGCCTACTATGCTAAAGAATGTAGAAATTACAGATGAAGTTGAAGCTATTAACAAATCCGTAAAGCAATTAAAAAAACTAGGCGTTAAATCTATCGTTGTTCTTGCACATAACGGAGGTACAACAGATGGGAACGGCGTAACAAATGGTGATATCGTCCGATTAGCAAATGAGACTGATCCAGAAGTCGATGTTATTTTTGGTGGGCATAGCCACACTTATGTAAATGGAACTGTTAATAATAAACTTGTCGTACAAGCAAATTCTTATGGTATGGCTTTTGCTGATGTTGATGTAAAGATTGATCGTAAAACACAAGATATTGTTGAGAAAAAAGCAGAAATTGTTACAACTTACCATGAAGGCATGGAGCCTGATAAAAAAATAAAGAAGAAGATGGAGAAATATCAAGCGAAAATCGCACCTCTTGTCAATGAAGTTGTAGGTAAGTCTATTGCTCCACTAGATCGTAAACTCAATACGGCTGGTGAATCTACTCTCGGAAATTTAGTTGCTGATGCCCAGCGTGCAACAATGCAATCCCAAATTGCACTTATGAATCCTGGTGGTATTCGTAATGACTTAGATGCTGGTGATATTACATGGGGAGAGATATATGGTATTCAACCATTCGGAAATCAATTAATAAAAGTAAATTTAACAGGTCAAGATATTCGTGATATTTTAAATCAACAATGGCAAAAAGACATAACAAGAATGCTTCAAATTTCAGGGATCCAATACACTTGGGATGCGAACAAACCTAATGGAGAAAAAGTAATAAGTATTCGCTTAACAAATGGAGAAGAAATTATTCCTTCTAAAACTTACAGCGTTGTTGCGAACGCATTTCTAGCTTCAGGTGGAGATGGATTTGTATCCTTTAAAAACGGTAAAGATGCTGAAACAGGACCAACTGATTTTGAAGCATTAGTAGATTATATAAAAAAATCAAAAGAACCAATTCAGTCTATTATTGATGGAAGAATTCAAAAAATAAATTAGTTTTTTATTAATCTCAAAAACAAATAGATTACCTGTACACTATACTTTTTAGTGTGCAGGTAATCTATTTTTTGTGGATTTGGAATAAAGTCTTACTGTGGCCAATGGGTATACCGTCTAGATGCAGAGTGCCGAAAAAAATGAAGTAAACAAAAAATCACCCCTAAACTAACCTTATGATAAAGAGAATACATTGCAAAAAAACAAAATTTGGAACTTCCTATTAGCCCAATATTAACTACACTACAATGGATTGAAGCTCATGTAGTTTTATATTCATATGAGTGAATTAAGGATTTCTTAAGAACCTATTAAGAAATAAGTGAGTTTTAGGAATTAGAATAAATGTATCTTAATGATAATAAGAGAGGTAATGGTTTAAACGGTAGTCCTTATAGTATGTCAAAAATTAATAAATTAGTATTTCAGGAGGTTTTTATGAAAAAGAAAATAATTATTGCACTTAGTGCTTCTACTATAATACTGACTAATTTTGTAGGAAGTACTTATGCAGATTCGAAAACAGAAGTTTCTGTTACAGCTCCATACAATACAAATCAAATAGAGGAATGGTTAGAAGCACATGCAAAGCCTTTAAAAACAACTAATCCAACTGCATCTCTTAATGATTTAAAACCACTTAAGAATATGGTAGGTTCAGCTTCAATCGTAGGTTTAGGTGAAGCTACGCATGGGGCTCATGAAGTTTTTACGATGAAACACCGTATTGTTAATTACTTAGTATCTGAAAAGGGCTTTACTAATTTAGTTTTAGAAGAGGGGTGGGACAGAGCTTTGGAACTTGATAGATATGTTCTTACTGGTAAGGGAAACCCAAGCCAACATCTATCACCTACATTTAAAACGAAAGAAATGTTGGATTTACTTGATTGGATTCGGCAATATAATGCTAATCCAAAACATAAATCTAAAGTGCGTGTCATCGGGATGGATATTCAATCAGTAAATGAGAATGTTTATAATAATATAATAGAATATATAAAGAGAAACAATTCAGATCTTGTGCCTAGAATAGAAGAGAAGATAAAAGGTCTTATTCCTGTAACAAAGGATATGAATACTTTTGAGAGCCTTTCGAAAGAAGCAAAAGAAAAGTATATTTCAGATGCTAAACAAATCAGTGCTTTATTAGAACAAAATAAAAGGTATCTAAATGGAAAATCCAAAGAGTTTGCATGGATAAAACAAAATGCCCGTATTATTGAACAGTTTACTACAATGTTAGCGTCACCTCCTGATAAACCATCGGATATCTTTTTGAAACATGATATCGCAATGTATGAAAATGCGAAGTGGACTGAAGAACATTTAGGAAAAACCATTGTTTGGGGACATAATGGGCACGTTTCGAAAACAAATATGATTCCTTTTATATACCCTAAAGTAGCAGGGCAACATTTAGCAGAATATTATGGGAAACGGTATGTATCTATTGGAACGTCAGTTTACGAAGGACAATATAATGTCTATAATAGTGACGGTGAATTTGGCCCATATGGAACATTAAAAGCAGATGATCCAAAAAGTTATAACTACATCTTTGGACAGGTCAAAAAAGATCAATTTTTTATTGATTTACGCAAGGCGAACGGAGTGACAAAAACTTGGTTAAACGAACAACATCCAATTTTCGCTGGAATAACTAGGGAAGGTCCTGATATACCAAAAACTGTTGATATATCATTAGGGAAATCATTTGATATACTTGTTCAAATTCAAAAAGTGAGTCCATCTCAACTACATCAATAAAATTAGAATAATGTGCCTAAATGACAACGTGAGAAGTGTTTCATATAACACTATGAAATTTGTGTTAATAGAGCAAGAAAAATAATCATATTAGAAAAAATCAGCAATGTAACTTATTAAGAGTAAAAAGAATCTTCAATATTTAAAGCGCAAAAAAACACCGAAGCGACATCGGTGTTTTTTTGTGCTTTCGGGCACAGATGCTACTTCAATCCTATCATTATAGAAACGATTTCGAATGTAAGGAATTCGTAAGGGATAGGTAAGGAAAAAGAGATTTTCGTTGTGTAGGATAAAAATATAAGGAGGCGTGAAGGGGGGATAAGTACGGCCTACATATAAAACAATCAGTAACAAGAGTGTTTTAAGGGAAAGGAGTATTTTCTATGGTTAATACGCATGTGGAAAAAGAGGGATTTACCGTTTGTTAAGACACAATATTTTTATAAAAATAACGATCAGTAAGAAAATTCAAATAGAGGAGACGGATACTTTATGAAAACACGCAATAAAATTACATGCGCAAGTCTAGCATTTTTAATAACAGGAAGTTCCCTGTTATACATAACACCAACCTCAATTGTAAAAGCAGAACCCATCCAAAATGTATCTAGTTCTTTACAAACTAATACTCAATACGATCGTACTTCCGTTAAGAAAGCAATGCGAGATACACTGCAACTTGGATACCCGGGAATACTCGCTCAAATTTCTAAGGGTGGTAAAACTTGGAGTTATACCGCTGGGGTAGCAGATCTGAGAACTAAGAAACCAATGAAAGCAGATTTTCGCTTTCGTATTGGCAGTGTAACGAAAACATTTATTGCAACAGTTCTACTTCAATTATCTGGAGAGAACCGTTTAAATTTAGACGACCCTATTGAAAAGTGGTTGCCTGGTGTCATTCAAGGAAACGGATATGATGGTAACCAGATTACGATCCGGCAAATATTGAATCATACAAGTGGTATTGCTGACTATATAAATTCAAAAGACTTTGATATTACGGATATAAAAAAATCGTATACGGCTGAAGAATTTGTAAAGATGGGGATTTCTCTTCCCCCAGATTTTGCTCCAGGGAAGGGTTGGTCTTATTCAAACACAGGATACGTAATACTGGGGATCCTTATCGAAAAAGTAACAGGAAACAGCTATGCGGAAGAGGTTGAAAATCGGATCATTGAACCGCTTGATTTGTCAAATACATTCCTACCTGGCAATTCAAGCGTGATTCCAGGAACCAAGCATGCCCGTGGATATTTACAACTAGACGGAGCAAGTGAGCTAAAAGACGTTACTTATATTAACCCAGGTAGCTCGGATGGAGATATGATCTCTAATGCTGACGACTTAAACAAATTCTTCTCTTATTTACTCAGTGGCAAACTACTGAAGGAACAGCAACTAAAACAAATGCTTACTACAGTTCCTACAGAAAGAGAGGGAACTAGATATGGCCTTGGAATTCTTGAAATTAAGCTTCCGAACGGTGTTACGGTATGGGGACACAGGGGTGCTGTTCCAGGGTTTTCCACTTTTGCTGGTGGAACACTTGGGGGCAAACATACATTTGCTATCAATGCAAACAGTTTAAACATTAATAATCCGGAATTTTTTAAAGATATTTTACTTGCTGAATTTAGCAAGTAGGCAAAAAGGAAAAACGGAAAAATTTTTTCATTTGTAATTTCAATCGGAATGGATTACCGCTTGAAATGAGTATAGAGAGAGGGGATGAAGTATGTAGAAACAATCAAACCAATCATGAGAGATGGCTAAGTAAAAGGATTGGTTTATACATTGGCCGATTAAAAGAGCAACACATATAATGAGTGATTATTATGTATATATTGTATTTGTATGGGTATTGTCACTAATTGTAAATTAGTATAAAGTGCGAAGTCTAATTTAAGACTTCGCACTTTTGCTATTTAACAGTTTTTATTATGAAGCTATTAACAATAGAAAAAGGAGAATGTAACTAGTTATGCGGATGAACCTTGGCACATGTGCTATGTAGGATTTTTTTTGGGGGATATACAAAAAATAAATTTAGAAGAATATATGAATTAGAGACAAGAAAGCCGAAGTGAATTGAAAACCTTTACTTTTTTGTTTTGGAAATAGTATTTAATTAAACAGTATGGTACTTTATTTTAATAATTGAACAACTGCCTACTAAAAAAATTGATAGGCAGTTGCTTTGCTTTTGGGTGAAAAAAATGATTTTTCTTTAATCTGTAATAACAGTTATAAATTAATTTTAATTATCTTATGAAATAGGAAAAAACAATATAAGTTATAATTATTACTTGTTTTTTTGTTTTACTTGTTCTTTTAATTCATCAAGAGTCTTACCGCTAATATTGTCAGTAATAGTTTCATGTATTTCATTTTTTAATACAATTGTTTTTCCTGCAAGTTGTGCTTTGGAAGACATTTTACTTTCATTAATAGTTTCTATGTTTGTCTGAAGGTCTGCTTTGTTATTTTCATCAAAGGTAATTGCGAATGGTTCAATTGCTCCGTAGTAGTTACCAAATAATTGATCCTTCTTCAAAAACATCATATATTTTTTATTAACCATAGGTTCGATATATAAAGGATCCTTATTTTGCACCTCTTTAGTAGTTATCTTAGTAGCCTTTTTTGTAACTGTGCCATCTGGTGCAACAACTGCATTAGAATCTTCAAGTTTTACAGTTTCAGCGAAACGATGATTGATTTTTATTTGTTTATTTTCATTCACACCTTTAATTGTTTCGGAAATGTTGAAATTATATAGATGTCCTTCAACGTAATTTTCTTTGTCCTCTTCCGATGGATTACTTGGATTACGTGCCATATTCCACTTAGAGTCAAGACCTTCATATTCACCAATTACAACTAGATCTGCTTCATTAATCATTTGATTTAAATCACTTGTAGCAGGGAAATCTTTACTGAGAATAACAGTTTCGGTATTCTTATCTTCTTCAGCAACAGGGGAGAAGTGACTATTAAATGCTGAATATCCTCCCAAACCAATTACTGTAGCCAAAGGTATTGCAATTACCATAGTTTTTGCTTTTTTACTTAACATTAAGAAATCATCTCCTTTTTCTGTTAATAGATTGCATTTACACCATTTTTATCATCAGTTTGAGGGACATGCATAATAGTACGATTACGATTGCTGTTCATAATTGAAGTACCATTGTTGTGACCTATTCCTATTGCATGACCAAACTCATGGACTCCTGTACTTTTAGCAACATTTGATTTTGTAATATTTGTATTACCTGCGTTAATATCACCAGCAAATTTCGTTACTTTTTTAGTGGATGTATTATAAGATGTCTTCATTCTTCCATAATAAGTAGAGGAACTTTCAAACCAAGAGTTTAATGTGTTCACAGAAGAAGAGGAAACTGTAAAATTAATACGAGAAGCAGTGTACCAGGCTGAATCGGCAGCTTGCCAACCGGATTTGATGATACTTGAGCCATCGTCTAATCTGTCTCCCCATTTATATGTAGCTGATTTTGAAGGCAGCCTCCATCCTTCTTTTACATAAGCTTCTGAAACGCCAACGCTTGAAAAAACAAACACAGTACCTAATAAAAATGCAGTAATCCCTTTTTTAAAATTCATATTATCCCTCCAAAGATTATTTTTAACAAGAGAATTATAGCACCATTCTCTTCTTTTGGATTAATATTTAGTTAACATTTAGAATATTTTGTATTGAGAAAATATAATTCAGGAGACTTTATTATAATGTATAAATATAAAGCAATGAAATGGTGTCTATGTTTATTCATATTTCCTTTTTTTATTATTATTGGTAAAACAATTTGGTCCAGTATAGATGTGGCAGGAGTGTCTAGCGTGTCATCGAATTCTGAAACTATAGTATTAAATAAGACATTCAAAACTACAAATCATTTAAGTGAAATGGTTGAAGAAGCAGACGTAATTGTACTAGGTAAATATGACGGCTTATACTCTAAATGGAATATGGCAAACAGTTCATCACATGGGATTCAAAGTGAAGGTGTTGAAGGCCATTTGTTTAGTTTTCATGTCAAAGAAATCTTAAAAGGGGACTATGTAAAGAATGAAATCTTAATAAATCATAGATATTCAGAAAATCTCGTATTAGAGGAAAGTAATGAAATTATTGATAAAAATGGAATCATTCTGAAAGGTGCTACGAAAGTGTTTACTAAAAAAGTAGAAAATAAAGATCCATTGTATATAAAACCAAAATCCGAGGAGACATATATAGTTTTTTTAAAAGAAAATAATAAGCTTGGACATTTTTATCCAGCTTTAGAACCTTTTATGATTGAATTTGATTTAAGAAATATTGCACACCTAAAGAGCAATCTAATAAATTGGGATAAAAATAAATATAAATTTGAAACAAAGGTTAAGGATAAAACTTTTTATATTGAAAATGAAATAGATGCAACCATCAAAGATAACATTAGCGGAAAAAAATTGAAGGACATTAAGGATTTTGTGAAGAGGACCTCAAAAATGAAATAACATTGTAATAAGCTATATTTCTATTATTAATTGAAAGTTATTACACTATAAATTCAGTCATTTATTATGTAACTGAGTGCATTTTAATAAGAAAATGTATTTTCTTTTAAAGCTAAAAAAAATTGAGTGCTTTTTAATTCATTAACTTTAGAAATTAAAACTTTTTATTTTGTTAGGTTGATGGGCATTCGATACGATTTCAAAGCCATTAACTTAATAAATTTATTAATCACATAATAAAAAATGAACTGAAATCTAATAAATAACGTAAAAGCTAAAAGGTTTTCGCTTTGGGAACATCTCAAAATATTAAATTGATGGTAACTTTGTTGTATCTCTTTAAACATACCTATATTAAAACCCAAATTTCTCAATTTAATGCTGAGAAATTTGGGTTTTTCTAAAGTAATCAATTTTTTAAAAAAATTTTAGAAATTTAAAGATAAAGTATTGTATACATGTAAGTATGATTAAAAATGCAAAGTTGTAAATGCTAAATTTAATTAAATACGCTTTACTCTCATTACCATTGGCTTGAATAAATAGTTTATAGGAGATTACACTGGCTAAAGATGCGATAATTGTTCCTAGCCCTCCAATATTTACTCCTAGTAATAAAGCTTTCCAATCAGAAGTAAAGTTTGATAGAAGAATTGAAGTAGGAAAATTGCTAATCAATTGACTCAAAAATATGGAACTAAAGAAGACTGAAGTATCTCCTCTTAAATTAGCGCGAGCAAATGTCTCCAGCGCATCGGAATGGGAAATGTTTCCGATAAAAATAAAAAAACAGACAAAGGTTATTAGAAGAAAGTAATCAATCTTAAATAGTAAGTTTCTATCTAACGTAAATGCTGCCATCAATGTGACTATTAGCGCAATGTAATAATTAATGACACCAAAAATAGATGCAATGATAGTGATAAGTATCAAAATCCAGATGGTAGCTTTTTTTCGATTCTTCACGGTAATAACAGGTAGTTCTATTTTCAAATCTGTTTTTTGAAGTTTTTGAGTAAATATAAATAACAAACTGATTCCAAGTACAGCTAAAAGCAGGATTGAACCTAAAAATGGGATGAGCTTAATTCCATAGTAAGAATATAAGTATAAATTTTGTGGGTTTCCCATAGGCATCAAGCTACTGCCGATGTTTGCCGCAATTGTCTGCAGGATGATTGTATCCATCATGTTCATTTGTGTTTTTTTACTAATGACAAGTGTTATTGGTACAAAAGTGAGGAGAGCGACATCATTTGTTACAAACATGGAGCAAATAAAGCATAACAAAATTAGAATAATGGATATTGACCTGCTGTTATTGCATTTATTTAAAATGGCAACGGCAAGTTTGTCTAATATTTTTAGCTGTTCAAAGGCCTTAATGGCCACCATTAGATTAAATAAGCTAATTAACACTTCAAAGTTAATATATTCGATCTTTGGCGAATATATGAAGCAGCTTACAATTGCTAGTATCAGTGAAATGGTAAGTACTATATCCTTTTTTAAAAATCCGAATTTCATAAGGAGTCTTTTTTTATTTTGAACGAATACTATTTCTTTCACAATACACCACCTGTAATCTATGTTAGTGAATATACATTTTTTGGATAACTCGATATTGCTAGAAAAGAGGATGTCATAAGGTCCTAAATAAGGGTTTTGTAATGTTTCATCCCTTCAACAAAATCCTTTTTTGCTTAGTGTCTTTAATGTTGTAAATATGTGCAATATAGACGAATCCAACTAGGGGAATTAATTGAGAAAACAAATGTTTTTTGTATGATACCATAAAAAAATTAAATGTTTTATTTTTTAAATATTCTAATAATATTCTATTGATTCTTGATTTCAAATACTTTATATGAAGTTCTAAAAGAGAAAAAGTATGCATGTTTTTATGAAGAAAATCGAGGCTTGTCAAAGGTTAGGTAGAACGGAATCCGCGACGTTTGAATTCTGTATAAAATTCACAAAACCTTAAAATATTTTTTTGTTTTTATAAAAACCTGTACTTTTTCGTAACATTCTGTACTCTTGATTATAAATTAAAGACAAGCTTCTCTTAGTCGAAGATTGAAAGCGCTTCATAGTTTTTCTATGAATTTTTTACCTAGCCTATTTTTGAGATTAGTAGTGAGAAAGGAGATATTTCCATGTTCTTGGGAAAATTAACAAAAAACCAGTTAATCACTATTGATTATTATGATTTAAATGTAAATCACCGGTAAACGAAACAAACATAATAGTACAACAACATTAGGGGATAAGAATATTAGTTTTACAGAAGGGGATAGAGCACCGTATGTATAAACGTGAAGTTCTTCAAAAATTCAGTTTTACAGTTACATGTTGTGATGTTTGCTTAAACAGACCAATCCTATTAATATAGAAAATTTTTATCCTTGTTGTATTTGAATATGAATGAGGTATTTATGCCAGGGAATATAGGTGATTTTATATAGATTATGATAGATAAATTTTTGGTATGGAGTGATAATATGGAAAGGTTTTTTGTAGATTTAGTCGGGTCAACGAATGATTTTTTATGGTCTAAATTGTTAATTATTATGCTTGTTATTTGCGGAATTTATTTTACATTTAAATTGAATTTTGTACAGTTTCGAATGTTAAAAGAGATGGTCCGTGTATTAATGGAGGGAAAAAGTGGTTCTAAAGATCAAATTTCTCCTTTTCAAGCGTTTTGTATTGGTATGGCAGCTCGCGTTGGAACAGGGAATATTACAGGAATTGCGATTGCGATTGCATTAGGGGGGCCTGGAGCTGTATTTTGGATGTGGATTATTTCTATTATTAGCTCGGCATCCAGTTTTGTTGAAAGCACATTAGCACAGATATATAAAGTAAAAGATAAAACTGGCTTCCGCGGTGGTCCATCCTATTATATGGAAAAAGGGTTGAATAAACGTTGGATGGGAGTATTATTCTCTATTTTAATCACAATTACTTTTGGTCTTGTATTCAATTCAGTACAATCAAATACAGTTACAATTGCTTTTCAAAACGCATTTGGTACAGATCGCCTAACAGTCGGGATAATCATGGCCATTGCTTTCGCTGCGATTATCTTTGGTGGTGTACAACGTATTGCAAAAATGGCTGAATACAAAGTGGTATTTTTAGCGGTATTATACATTGGAGTTGCATTATTTGTTGTAGTTACCAACATATCAAAAATGCCGGAAGTTCTTTCTCTTATTGTTCAAAACGCATTTGGTTTTAAACAAATAGCAGGAGGTTCAATTGGTGCAGCACTTATGAATGGGGTTAAACGTGGTTTATTTTCAAATGAAGCTGGTATGGGAAGTGCACCAAACGTTGCTGCAACAGCAACAACAAGTCATCCGGTGAAACAAGGACTGATTCAAGCATTTGGTGTATTAACGGATACACTGATCATTTGTACTAGCACTGCCTTTATTATTTTGCTTTCTGATGCATATAAACAACCGGGGTTAAATGGTATTGCACTTACACAAGCAGCATTAAGTGAACACATCGGTTCTTGGGCATCGGGTTGTCTTGCTATCTTTGTTTTTTTATTTGGATTTGGTGCGTTAATTGGCAACTATTATTATGGTGAAACAAATATTCGCTTCTTACATACAAGTAAAGTGTGGTTAATGATATACAGAATAAGTGTGTTGGCTATGATTGTATTTGGTTCCGTTGCAAAGATTCAAATTGTATGGGATTTAGCGGATTTATTTATGGGCTTTATGGTTATTATTAATTTAATTGCTATTACCTTACTTTCAAAAGTAGCATTTGCGGCGTTACAAGATTATATAAATCAGAAAAAAGCTGGTAAAGATCCTATTTTTTATAAAGAAAACATTAAAGGGCTTAAAAATATTGAATGTTGGGATAATTATCAGAAAAATTCAAAAAAGAAAAGTGTGTAATAAGAAAGATATTCAGACTGCAATATGTCTGAATATCTTTCTTGGTTCTAGTGCAAATAGTATTGATGATATTAAAGAAAAAATTATTCTATATAAAGTTAATAGTACGGGGGAATATTGTTAAATGATAGAGGATTCTAGCGTTCAAGTTGAGAGTCAAGAAAAAGTTTGCTTAGATCAATGGGTAGCTCATTATCGAACGTATGCAGCTAAGGGACGAAGCGCCAGTTATATTCCAGCTCTGGGGGAAATAAATGTATCGCAGTTAGGTATTTGTATAGTAAAGCCAGATGGAACAATGATAAAGTCAGGAGATTGGGAGGTACCTTTCACATTACAAAGTATATCAAAAGTAATCGGTTTTATAGCCGCTTGTTTAAGTCGCGGTATTTCTTATGTATTAGAACGAGTTGACGTAGAGCCAACTGGAGATGCCTTCAATTCGATTATTCGTTTAGAGATACATAAACCAGGAAAACCTTTTAATCCTATGATTAATGCTGGAGCGATTACGATAGCTTCACTTTTGCCAGGGACATCGGTGCAAGAAAAATTAGAATCTATATACGTATTAATTGAGAAAATGATAGAGAAGCGTCCTGCTATTAATGAAATAGTATTTCAATCAGAATGGGAAACGGCTCATCGTAATAGAGCTTTAGCATACTATTTAAAGGAGAATGGTTTTCTAGAATCAGATGTGGAGGAGACACTAGAGGTTTACCTAAAACAATGTTCGATTGAAATAAATACAGAAGATATTGCCTTAATAGGACTTATACTAGCACATGATGGATATCATCCTATTCGAAAAGAACAAGTGCTTCCTAAAGAAGTAGCTAGGTTAACAAAAGCTTTAATGCTTACTTGTGGAATGTATAATGCTTCTGGCAAATTTGCCGCTTTCATTGGGTTACCAGCTAAAAGTGGGGTATCCGGCGGAGTTATGACACTTGTTCCCTCAAAATCTAGGAAGGATTTACCGTTACAAGATGGATGTGGTATTGGTATTTACGGACCAGCCATTGATGAATATGGGAATAGTTTACCAGGAGTTATGTTGTTAGAACATATTGCAAAAGAATGGGATTTAAGTATATTTTAAAAAGGAGCACAGATATTTTGGTGTCAGAGCGAGTCCAAAAGTGTTCAGACCTTATAATGTGTCTGAACATTTTTGAGTTATAAAGTAGAAGAATGTAATGAATATTCACAATCTGTAATGCTTTCGTTTATATTTTATTTATCAGTTTTTGAAAAAAATAGAGTAAGTGTTGTATTAATGTAAATAGGTTTGTATACTGACTGTTAGGCGAAAGTGAGAAGTGATTATTTTGAATCTTAGTAATTTAGTAAAAAAAGACATCTATATTCTCGTTTTAATGATACTTACAGTACCCTTAGTAGGTGAAATAAAGTCATTTCCCTTAAATGAAACATTTAGAATGAGCTTTGGTGCACCAACATTTTTCTTTTTTTTATTATTGTTTCGACGAGTTCCAGCATTTTTACCGGGTTTTTTAACAGCAATAGTCGTGGTAGTATTTCGTATCTCAATGGATGTCATTATAAAGGGAAATATGGATTGGTTAGCCGCTTTTCATACTCACTATCCTAGTTTTTTCTTTTATTTTACGTATTCGTATCTCTTTCATTTAGCAAAAATCAAACGTTTTTATCATCAACCACTAATGATTGGTTTTATTGGTTGCATTATTGAAATATTGTCAGACTGTGTGGAATTAATGATTCAATATTTTGTATTAAAAACATCGATCACATCCGAGGCAATAAATGAAATCATTGTTATCGCATGTTCCCATAGTTTTATAGTTCTAAGCTTTTTCAATATGATGAAATTGTATGAAGCGCAATCAAGGGAGAGACACATAAAGAAACAAAATGAACACATGCTCATGCTCATCTCTAATTTATATGAAGATGCTGTTCATTTAAAAAAAACATTACAAGATGCTGAGAATATAACAAAAAAATCCTATGATTTATATAAAATCTTAGACTCTTTTGAGCATAAACAGATGAATTTTCAGTTTCAGGATTTAAGGCAACAGGCATTACAAATTGCTGGTGAGGTCCATGATGTTAAAAAGGATAATCAACGTATTTTTGCGGGGCTTTCAAAACTAATTTCTGATGAAAGTTTTACAGATTATATGTCTGTACATGAACTGGTAAATATCATTATACGGGCGAATACGAAATATGCACAGTTACTAGAGAAAGACATCCAATTTGTGTATAAAATTGATGGTGTACATTCTCATTATCATATTTATACAATCTTATCTATTATAAATAATATCGTTACAAACGCTGTAGAAGCTATCCAAAGTATGGGAACCATCACAATTGACATTAATAAAGACCACCATTTTGTTGAATTTCAAATAGGCGATAATGGTCCCGGTATTTCTTCAAAATATAAAGATTCAATTTTTGAGCCTGGTTTTACTTCTAAATATGATGATTTAGGCAATCCATCGACAGGCATCGGACTATCGTATGTTAAAGAAATGGTCGAACAACTAGAAGGTGATGTTACGCTTGAGGACAGAACCGAAGGAAAAGGATCAATTTTTATAATTAGATTAGGGATTGATCATATAATTTCGAAAGGGTGATTCTATGTATTTTTATATAGTAGATGATGAAAAAGCGGTTCGCTCAATGTTGGCTCAAATTATCGAGGATGAAGATCTTGGAGAGGTTATAGGAGAAGCTGAGGATGGTTTATCTTTAGAGCAATACATGCCAATCCTTAAAAATATAGACATTTTATTTATCGATTTGTTAATGCCGATTCAAGATGGAATAAAAACAATTCGTCAAATAAAGCCTTCGTTTAAAGGGAAAATCATCATGGTCTCTCAAGTAGAATCAAAAGAATTAATTGCTGAAGCTTATTCGCTTGGCGTTGAATACTATATTATTAAGCCAATTAACCGGATTGAAGTATTAACAGTTGTTCGGAAAGTCATTGAAAGAATTCGTTTGGAAAAATCGATAAAAAACATTCAAGAATCGCTTAATACGGTACTAAAATTGGATAGTAATTCAAGTGCGCAAGAAAAATACCGTAATGAAAAACATTTAAATACTTTTAATCATTTTCAAAATTCCATTCATTTTCTTTTGTCTGAATTAGGAATAGCCAGTGAAAGTGGAAGTAAAGATTTAATGGATATGCTAGATTATTTATATAAATATGAACAAGATAACACGTTGGAACAAGGTTTTCCCTCACTAAAAGAGATTTTTATAAATTTAGCTCAAAAAAAACTTGGGGATTCAGCTGAGGATGCCGAATTAAAAAGGTTCATAGAAGCTTCCAAACAACGGATTCGGAGAGCAATTTATCAATCATTAAACCATTTAGCATCCCTTGGACTTACTGATTTTTTAAACCCGAAGTTCGAAAATTATGCTTCTAGATTTTTTGATTTTACTACCGTAAGGAGAAAGATGACAGAATTGAATAATGAACCAACAGTACCTGCTCGTATTGATACGAAAAAATTTATTCAAGTTCTTTATTTTGAAGCAAAACGAATACACTTGGAATTAAGATGATAAACTCTTGCTCATTATTACTTTCAATTAATAGATTGATAGTTGTTTTAAAGTTATTTGTTTTATATAGTTTTTCTAAGAGAGTATTTTCCTTTATTTCATATTGGTTTTAAAATCAGAAAATTCCGTATCGATTCGGTAGAAATGTACTAACTTAGAACAAAAGAATATGTATTTTTTACACATTAATATTCATTTAAAAAACGAGTATTTCCAAAATAAAATATAACTACATAGTAAGTTGAATTTTAAAAAAAGATGCTATCTTCTAGCATCTTTTTTTCTTTAAGAGGGAATATCATTGATACTTATATTATTTAAAATTCAAATGTGGGCATATAAATAAGGGAAAAAAAGCTATTGAAAAAGAAGTAAAGCACTTAGTATATCATGTTACAAAAAAATACAAAAAGAATATCAAGTCGATATTGCGGGTTTTGGCAACCAATTTAGAATTAAACACCCGAGAACATGGGAGAAAGTCAAAAAAGATTGGGATCGAACATTTAGTAAAGTACCGATTAAATATCATATAAATGTAACTAGACAAGATTATGGAGTGTCAAGTTTAAAACGGTGAGACGTCTTAATCGACCTTATATTTACACAAAAAAAGTTACAAAAATTTTAATTTAAAAATTTTTGTAACTTTTTGTTTTTTTATGTCCTTCTTATTATAGATTAAAGAAATGATTTTATTAAAAGTTCATTATTTCTTTACCCTATACATTTCTTTTGCGCTATGAAGCAGATCACAGTAGTTACCATTGGCGTTTTATTTAACGTTAGGAAAGAGGAATCGCTATATGTCTTGAATAGGAGGGAGTTCGAAGTGCAAGCGAAAGCAGTGCAAATAAAAGGGGTTTTTGAAAATAAGTAATTATTAGAGGTATATGTAAGCTCTATATAGGAAGGAGAATTTTTAAATTCTATTGATAAACCTAGTAATTGTAATAGCCCTTATTTAGAATAATATTTTCAAAATCAATAAAATTTAGAGTAGAAGGAGCAAGAGCAAATTATTATGAATAAACAAATAGGATTCATCGGATGTGGAAATATGGGTATTGCTATGATAGGTGGGATGATTAACAAAAATATAGTGTCTCCAGATCAAATAATTTGTTCAGATTTAAACGTTAGTAATTTGAAAAATGCTAGTGATAAATATGGCATAACTATAACTACTAACAACAATGAAGTCGCTAACAGTGCTGACATTTTAATTTTATCAATCAAACCAGATTTATACTCATCGGTAATTAACCAAATAAAAGATCAAATAAAAAATGATGTAATCGTTGTAACTATTGCTGCAGGAAAAAGTATTAAGAGCACTGAGAATGAATTTGATAGAAAGTTAAAGGTTATTAGGGTAATGCCTAATACACCGGTACTTGTTGGAGAAGGAATGTCTGCGTTATGTTTTAATGAAATGGTTACAGAAAAAGATATAAAAGAGGTACTGAACATATTTAATATTTTCGGCCAGACGGAGGTCGTAAATGAAAAACTAATGGATGTTGTTACATCTATTAGTGGTTCTTCTCCAGCATATGTGTATATGTTTATAGAAGCCATGGCAGACGCTGCTGTACTTGGCGGTATGGCGAGAAAACAAGCTTATAAATTTGCGGCTCAGGCTGTATTAGGTTCTGCAAAAATGGTATTGGAAACAGGAATACATCCAGGTGAATTGAAGGATATGGTTTGTTCTCCAGGTGGAACGACAATAGAAGCCGTAGCAATACTAGAAGCAAAAGGTTTAAGAACAGCTATCATTTCAGCTATGAAACGTTGTACGCAAAAATCTATGGAAATGTCTAGTTTAACTAGTAAGTGAGAAGTGAATTTATATAATATTTCAAATCTATTTAATGTAAAAGAAATATTATGAGGCTAGTTAATAACTAAGTAAATTTATATACAACAATAACGAGAAGAACAAACCTTATTTTAAAGGGGATACAGAGAATATGAGTAAGTTATTAAAAAAGAAATCCGTTACACAATTGTTAGAGCATAATCAAAGCAAGACCTTAACGAAAACATTAGGAGCATTTGATTTAATTATGTTAGGGGTAGGCTCGATAATTGGAACGGGGGTTCTTGTGTTAACTGGATTAGTAGCAGCAAGAGATGCTGGTCCAGCAGTTATTTTTTCATTTGTACTTGCAGCAATTATATGCGGATTTATAGCATTATGTTACGCAGAAATTGCTTCCACACTCCCGGCATCTGGTAGTGTATATACGTACTCATATGTAACAATTGGTGAGTTTGTTGCTCATCTAGTAGGTTGGTCTTTACTGTTAATATATATTGTGGCAACAGCGGCTGTCGCTGCTGGATGGACAGGCTATTTCCACAATTTAATAAAAGGGTTTGGATTAGAGATACCTAAAGCTCTAGTAACGATCCCTTCACATGGTGGTATTGTGAATCTACCAGCAGTAATCATTACATTGATATTAGCATGGATGTTATCCCGTGGTACGAGGGAAAGTAAACGAATCAATAATATAATGGTATTGGTTAAAATTGGTATGATTTTATTGTTTATTACAGTTGGTATATTCTATGTAAAACCAACGAACTGGATACCAATTGCACCATACGGTTTAAGTGGGGTTTTTACGGGTGGAGCAGCTATTTTATTCGCCTTCACGGGTTTTGATATATTAGCAACTTCAGCAGAAGAAGTAAAAGATCCGAAACGTAATCTTCCCATCGGTATTATTGCATCATTAATCATATGTACAATTATTTATGTTATCGTATGCCTTGTTATGACAGGAATGGTTTCCTATAAAGAATTAAATGTTCCTGAGGCAATGGCTTATGTAATGGAAGTGGTAGGACAAGGAAAAGTCGCTAGTGCAATTGCTGCAGGTGCTGTAATTGGCCTTATGGCTGTTATTTTTTCAAATATGTATGCGGCAACACGAGTTTTCTTTGCAATGAGTCGTGATGGATTGTTACCGAAATCATTTGCGAAAGTTAATAAGAAAACTGGAGCACCCACTTTTATAACTGGATTGTCAGGAATAGGGAGTTCTATAATAGCTGGGTTTATTGATTTAAAAGAATTGGTTAATTTAGTTAATATCGGTAGTTTGGTGACGTTTGCGTTAGTTTGTCTATCAGTTATTATTCTCCGTAAATCACACCCAAATTTAAAGCGTGGATTTATGGTACCTTTTGTACCTGTATTACCAAGCGTTTCAATTGTATGTTGTGTGTTTTTAATGCTAAATTTACCGTTAAGGACATGGATGTACTTTAGTATTTGGATTACTATTGGGGCAGCCATATATTTCTTTTATTCGATAAAACACAGTAATTTAAATGAGAAAACGATATCGAAATTACATGATAAAATTGCGAGATAATAACGATAGAAAATTTTATTAATAATCATATTGATAGTTGAGTAACATAGAAACAGTTTTTTGACATTTAGCAAGAGATAAAATAAGAGATGCTAGGGGAGACAAGTACTTTTTTAGAAACCTTGCTTATTTTTCACGATTTAAAACTGCTAAGGAGAGGGAGAAGTATGAGTGAATTGCATTTTATGAGTATAGAAGAATTGGATGATAAATTAAAAAAATCTGACAGTGGTATTTATTTCATTAAAGATTATAATGACAATATTATTTATGTAGGCAAGGCTTTTAGTATAAAAAGTAGAGTATTAGCTCATTTTAATAGTTATTCCAATATTAAGGAATATGTACATTTATTTAATAAAGTAGCATATCTCATTGAAGATAGTTTGTTAAAACGCTCATTGTTACAAGTTACTTATATGATTAAATATAAACCAGTATTAAACAAAGAAGTCCAAAAAGAATTCCCAGAGTTATATACTCGATACATTAAGCAGACAAATAAAAAATCTATGTTGTTAGAAATGGATGAAGCTAAAGAAAAAAGGGATGAGTTAAAGAATAGATTAGTAAAATTAGTAGGCGGAAAAACTATGTTTTATGACATAATTTCTCTGTTAAACAATGGATATAACTATCATGTTCTCGCAAAAGTATTGTGCATAGAACTTCAAACTTTAATTATAATGAAAGAACACCGAAACAAATTTCCGATACCACATAATTATAAGAGGACAATAAAGCATCAAGATATAATGTATGCTTTATCTGGAAAAAAGAATTTAAGTACTTCAAGGTTAAACACTTAACTTTAAAGTAGTAAATTCGTTGCTTTTGTAGCTTTTATTGTTATATTGAAATGCAATGTACATTTATGTTTCAAATTCAGTTGGTAGAATAAGGGAAGGGAAAGGGTTCCCATAAAAGTACTAGAAGAAATTAGGTTACTCATGCTTAAATAGCATAATTAGGCACATGTTATTTATGAATATATTGGAAGTGCAATTATAAATATTCAAAGATACGAAAGTAATACAAATGAAATTCTTATTTGTGCTACTACAAGTACTATTGAGCAAATGAAGTATGAAATTGCTCTTTGAACTAGGAGTCACACTGGGACCTGATACATCATCATCTGCAAATGGTTTGATCGGTGGAGAGATTACAAAACGCTTATTTCGAATGCCTGAAAAACAGTTAACAGGTTAATACGGATTGTTTTTCCTTTAATTTACAAAAAAATAAATTTTGAAATTGAAAAAAACCTTTCAGATTCCTTTGTAATGATCTTTTGTAGTTGTGTTAATGACATAGGTATCGAAAGATAATTAATTCAATACGAACGATGTATGAGACCTTAAAAGAGTTTTGGTGTTATTTGCAATTTTAATTCCATAATACTTAAGCCGATATAATAAAATGTTTTATGTCTAAATCGATATAAGGCAATAATCATTAAGTAATATTTCTTTTTTTATAGAATAAGTAAAAACTGATACTGTAGTAATTACTGTTTTGAGGTCAATTTACTGTGTACCTTAATTATTGAAGTTTTTTTGTTGATTAACAACTATTGTATTTGGAAATTAATAATAAGTTTATCCCGCTATTTGTGGGCAGTAAGACCCTCACCTCAAAATTTAGCGGAAGCAAAGAAGTTAGGTGGGGGATCAACTGTCCGTAAAAGCCCGATTGGTGAGGGCTAATAATCAGTGGGGGATGAACAAAACCCCCACTGATTAAAGTTTCACTTTATGTGATGCGGTAATAAAACTATCTAGTTTGCTATTCTTAGTATTTGTAAAGTATATATATTTTTTCCTCTTTTGTGGAAATTAAAACTAATGTTGCGAACAGTAATATAGTGCCAATTAGATAAAACTATTTGGCATTATACCGACAATATTTCAAATATTCCATTCATTTTTTGTTGATGAAAAGACCTTTCTCTCAATTAAAAGTTTAATTGAGTACTTGAATTTCCTCCACCTTGTACTTTTCAAAGCATAGTGCTTCAAAAATAACCTTATCGCTTTCAGCTTTTTCCGATTTCACGACTTCTTTATTATCTTTTTCTAAAATTTGGAGCAAAATAGTTTTTCAGTTTCATATTTAAATTAGCAGTATTTATTTTTTGAATCCAATTTGTATAAGTGATTGAATTGGAACTTTGACTGTTGTTTCTTGCGGCGGTACAGTATCTCCTGTAACTTTCGCTGCATTTTAAATCTTTTTCCAGCTTGGTCCTCGCATTGACTACCACTGTATTTTGTAGCTCTTCACTGTTTTCTCAAGTTCAATAATTATATGTTGTAGAATTAAGAAAAGAACTTAATGTATTTCATTTACTGATCTACTCTGATATTTAGATGCTAACTACAATTAAATAATATATGATTTTTATAAAGAAGATATAGTAATATTTTGTTGTGAATTGTACTAATTTGATATTTTATAGTATTATTTGTCGTGAATTATATATAACAGAATATATTTTATGGATCTATAAAGGAGAATGCAATGAATACTTCCATCGATATACAACACTTGTGTGATCTTGCACATAAAGCATTTAATGCCCCTGTACATATTTTATCTGCAGACAGAAAAATTTTATATCATTCTACATCTGATAATGTTTGTAGTCCTTTTTATTCTTCAAAAGAAGAACATCTTACTGATATTTATCAAGAAAATGATCCCTGTAACTTGCCACTTTTCCGAAGTAACAACTATCTTGAAAATTTTGTTCTAATTCATATAGAAAATCATGATGATATTAAAGGGACTATTATAATCGGTCCTACTATACATCCAAAAGATTCAGATGATATGATCATAAAATTTCAGAAAGAATTTAAATCAAATGATAACATTCAAGAAAGACTTGCTTATTATCAGTGTTTATCTGAGATTAAAAAAACTATATTAATTGATATGGGAATTTTATTACATTACATGATTTTCAATGAAAAGTTAGATGTAGATATTGTCTTGGAAAAAAATAAAGTATTAGAGGAAGTTCCTAATAAAATTGTGAAACCTGATTTATATATTTTTAAACGCCGACAAAACAAACCTAAAACTCACAATATGGCATTAGTAAATGATTTCTTTTCGACTATCAAAGAAGGAAATAAAAAAAAGTTAATACAGTATATGTATGCGGTTTCGCAAGAAGATGTTGAACTTATGCTAATAGAGGATCCGCTCAGGAATCAAAAAAACCTTGGAATTATTGCGATTACCTTAGCCACTCGATATGCAATAGAAGGAAATCTACCACCAGATATTGCTTTTGCTCATAGTATTTTATATATACAAACCCTAGAACAATTAGATAATGTAGAATCTGTAAAGCGATTGTCAGGGGACGCTTTACGTACCTTTGCAGATCGTGTGAAAGAATACAATGCAAAAAAGTATTCTTACGCGGTTACTACATGTATAAAACATATTAATAAAAATGTTTACGATGGAATATCTCTGAATGAACTTGCTAATCATTTAGAAATTACGCCTACTTATCTGTCTAAACTATTTAAAAAAGAAATGGGGATCACTTTAAGCGAATATATTCAAAGAGAACGAGTGGAAGAAGCAAAAAAATTATTAACACTCACTACTTATTCGTTATCAGATATCTGTGCTTGGCTTAACTTTAATGACCAAAGTTATTTTATAAGAGTTTTCAAAAAAAATACAAGCATGACTCCTAGGCAGTACCGTGAAAAATATACAATAATATAAGTTTGTTATATGCTGTCTCCAATGTAAAGACTTAAACATGGGTGTAAGTATCCCAAAAAATGAAAATACTGAACTTATTACTCTAGAAAGAGTTTGTGATTTGTCTAGAAAAAGAACCTGTATTCAAGTAGACGGAGATTAACCTGATATTATCTTGTTAGCGGAACAGTTTCAATTTTTAGGAGTTAGAAAAATAATGGAGAAACAAAGTTTATCTATTTTTTTATAACAATCATGTGCTGAATTTATCCCACTTTAATGGGCAGTAAGACCCCCACCTCAAAATTCAGCGAAAACAAAGAAGTTAGGTGGGGGGCGGGCTGCCCATAAAAGTCCGATTGGTTCAACTAATAATCAGTGAGGGATGAAGAAAACCCCCACTGATTAAAGTTTCACTTTATTGGTATAGTTCTGAATTAGATAAACACTAGTCTGACGTCAGCTCAAACAAATAGCTCTTGAAGATTTGATAAACACATATGTGAGCAAAAGCTCAATGGAAATGTTTGTACCGTATTGTTAACTTGAAAAATACAATAACCATTATTTTGTTAAAGAAAACAAAAAGACAGAAGGCTGCAAAGTGTTTCAAGGAAGCTTTGCAGCTTTTTTGTATTTTAGAACCTATGTTTATAACGATGATAAGTTTATAGACTAATATCTTCACGTTTTATATTTATTGGTATAGATATTAGGATGTTTTTGTAAAAAATCAACAATATAACATAGATTACTAAATATATCTAGATTTTATGCAATTATACATAACTAAATAAAGGTAAAAAAGTATAAAAAGACCTATTATATTATTCTATAAGTATTTTTTCTAAAATAAAATTTCTTGGTTGAGCTAAAATAGTTATTTTTAACCGTATACACATTAATTGTAATCATTACAATTACAGAAATGAAATTTACGAATAACTATATTTATATAATTTTTTTCGGTTCATATTTTTATTTAACAGTAAATTATCGAGCTTAATCGACAAAATTTTTCTATTTACGCATTAAAAATTTAATGTTTTAATGAACAACATAACTGGTATGACCAGACAGAAAGGAGAAGGTTACGCTAATAGGAATTATAGTGAAGTTGTAAGTAACATTATGTCGTAAATAATTTTCTAAATAGTCAATTTATTAACGAGAGGTCAAGAATCAAATTTGTAATAAACGTGTTCTAAGTTTCTGCATAACAAAAGTGAAGTTATTCCGCAATAAAAGTATAAGCAATGTACAGTATAATTTCACCTTTTGTTGTCTAGTAAGGAGTTTGCTGACAAAACTAAGAAACATATTACTAAATTTAAATTAAAAAATGTAATGACAAAATTAGCTATAAGCATTGGTTTATTGATTCTCGCGGTTCTGTAAGTTAAACCGCAATTCTAGGGAAGAATTAATAATTTACTATTCATAGGTGCTTGATTCAAATATAGTTAATAAATTTTTGTTATTTATATTTGAAAAAATAGAGTATCGAAATGAGAGATAAGTAAAATCCTTACATCCTATTAGAAGTAAAAAATAACGATATTACCCTATCTGAAAGATTTCTCCTTCCTAACCAGTTTACAAAGAGAGAGGTCGTACAAGTTATATGAATTAAGTTATAAAAACAATGGTAAAGGAGTGTACGGAATGAAAAATAAAATAATTACGGGATTATTAGTCACATCCATTGTAACTGGAGGAAATATTCCTATCAATACTCTCGCAACACCAATCGTTCAAGCAGAAACTCAACAGGAAGGCATGGATATTTCCTCTTCATTACGAAAATTAGGTGCGCAATCTAAATTAATCCAAACGTATATTGATCAATCTTTAATGAGTCCTAATGTACAGTTAGAGGAAGTCACAGCTTTAAATACAAATCAATTCCTAATCAAACAAGATATGAAGGAATGGTCATCGGAACTCTATCCAAAGTTAATTCTATTAAATTCAAAAAGTAAAGGATTTGTAACAAAATTTAATAGCTATTACCCGACATTAAAATCGTTTGTAGATAATAAAGAAGATAGAGAAGGGTTTTCGGACAGACTTGAAGTACTTCAAGAAATGGCTATGACGAATCAAGAAAATACGCAACGGCAAATCAATGAATTAACAGATCTTAAATTACAGCTTGATAAAAAATTAAAAGATTTTGATACTGATGTGGCAACTGCGCAAGGCATACTAAGTACAGATGGAACAGGAAAAATAGACCAGTTAAAAAATGAAATATTAAATACCAAAAAAGCAATTCAAAATGATTTACAGCAAATTGCATTAATACCAGGGGCTTTAAATGAGCAGGGATTTGCTATATTCAAAGAAGTTTATAGCCTTTCAAAAGAAATTATTGAACCAGCTGCTCAAGTCGGGGTGGCAGCGTATAACAAAGGAAAAGAAATTAACAACTCTATTCTAGAAGCAGAGAAAAAAGCAGTGCAAGAAGCAACAGAGCAAGGTAAAACTGCTCTAGAGATTGAATCAGCAAAAAAAGCAGTTCGTGAAGCAATTGAGAAAAGCAAACAAGGTGAAATAGCAGCCGCAGCCGCAGCCAAAACACAAGAGTATGACCTGATGAAGGTCATTGATACTGAAAAGATTAAGAAAACATTTGGCGTTTTTGCTGAAGTAAATAAATTAACAGCAGAACAGCGAGCATATTTAGATGATTTAGAGAAACAAAATCAAAAAATATATGATTTAACAACGAAATTATCAATAGCTGATTTACAAAAATCAATGCTTCTTCTTACACAAAATGATTTGCATACGTTTGCAAATCAAGTAGATGTAGAACTTGATTTACTAAAGCGCTATAAAGAAGATTTAAATCTAATAAAAAATAGCATTACAAAATTATCTACTAATATTGATACAACTAACGAGCAGTCTCAAAAAGATACATTAAGACAATTAAAAAATGTAATAAGTTACCTTGAAGAACAAGTATACAAATTTTGATATTACGTTTTTTGAAAATCTATAAAGATTATAGGCATTTAGCGAAAGAAGGAGAATAGTCATGAAAAAATTTCCATTCAAAGTACTAACTTTAGCCACATTAGCAACTGTTATAACTGCTACTACTGGTAACACTATTCATGCATTTGCACAAGAAACGACCGCTCAAGAACAAAAAGTAGGCAATTATGCATTGGGCCCTGAAGGACTGAAGAAAGCATTGGCTGAAACAGGGTCTCATATTCTAGTAATGGATTTATACGCAAAAACAATGATTAAGCAACCAAATGTAAATTTATCTAATATCGATTTAGGCTCAGAGGGGGGAGAGTTGCTCAAAAATATTCACCTTAATCAAGAGCTGTCACGAATCAATGCGAATTACTGGTTAGATACAGCGAAGCCACAGATTCAAAAAACTGCTCGTAATATTGTAAATTACGATGAACAATTTCAAAATTATTACGACACATTAGTAGAAACTGTACAAAAGAAAGATAAGGCAGGTCTAAAAGAGGGTATAAATGATTTAATTACTACAATCAATACAAATTCAAAAGAAGTTACAAATGTGATTAAGATGCTACAAGACTTCAAAGGGAAACTATATCAAAATTCTACAGATTTTAAAAATAATGTTGGTGGTCCAGATGGGAAAGGTGGATTAACTGCAATATTAGCAGGTCAACAGGCAACGATTCCACAACTTCAAGCTGAAATTGAGCAACTTCGTTCTACTCAGAAAAAACATTTTGATGATGTATTAGCATGGTCAATTGGTGGTGGATTGGGAGCAGCTATTTTAGTTATTGCAGCTATTGGAGGAGCGGTAGTTATTGTTGTAACTGGCGGTACAGCAACACCGGCTGTTGTTGGTGGACTCTCGGCTCTTGGTGCAGCTGGTATCGGTCTAGGAACTGCGGCTGGTGTCACAGCATCTAAGCATATGGACTCCTATAACGAAATTTCTAACAAAATCGGAGAATTAAGTATGAAAGCAGATCGTGCTAATCAAGCAGTTCTTTCGCTTACTAACGCGAAAGAAACATTGGCATATTTATATCAGACTGTAGATCAAGCGATATTGTCACTAACAAATATTCAAAAGCAATGGAATACAATGGGCGCAAATTATACAGATTTACTGGATAATATCGATTCTATGCAAGACCACAAATTCTCTTTAATACCGGATGATTTAAAAGCTGCTAAAGAAAGTTGGAATGATATTCATAAAGATGCAGAATTCATTTCAAAAGATATTGCTTTTAAACAGGAGTAGAACTGAAATTTAAAACCTAAATTGGAGGAAAATGAAATGATAAAAAAAATCCCTTACAAATTACTCGCTGTATCGACGTTATTAACTATTACAACTGCTAATGTAGTTTCACCAGTAACAACTTTTGCAAGTGAAATTGAACAAACGAACAATGAAGATACAGCTCTTTCTGCAAATGAAGCGAGAATGAAAGAGACCTTGCAAAAAGCTGGATTATTTGCAAAATCTATGAATGCCTATTCTTATATGTTAATTAAGAATCCTGATGTGAATTTTGAGGGAATTACTATTAATGGATATGTAGATTTACCTGGTAGAATCGTACAAGATCAAAAGAATGCAAGGGCACATGCTGTTACTTGGGATACGAAAGTAAAAAAACAGCTTTTAGATACATTGAATGGTATTGTTGAATACGATACAACATTTGACAATTATTATGAAACAATGGTAGAGGCGATTAATACAGGGGATGGAGAAACTTTAAAAGAAGGGATTACAGATTTGCGAGGTGAAATTCAACAAAATCAAAAGTATGCACAACAACTAATAGAAGAATTAACTAAATTAAGAGACTCTATTGGACACGATGTTAGAGCATTTGGAAGTAATAAAGAGCTCTTGCAGTCAATTTTAAAAAATCAAGGTGCAGATGTTGATGCCGATCAAAAGCGTCTAGAAGAAGTATTAGGATCAGTAAACTATTATAAACAATTAGAATCTGATGGGTTTAATGTAATGAAGGGTGCTATTTTGGGTCTACCAATAATTGGCGGTATCATAGTGGGAGTAGCAAGAGATAATTTAGGTAAGTTAGAGCCTTTATTAGCAGAATTACGTCAGACCGTGGATTATAAAGTAACCTTAAATCGTGTAGTTGGAGTTGCTTACAGTAATATTAATGAAATGCACAAGGCGCTTGATGATGCTATTAACGCTCTTACTTATATGTCCACGCAGTGGCATGATTTAGATTCTCAATATTCGGGTGTTCTAGGGCATATTGAGAATGCAGCTCAAAAAGCCGATCAAAATAAATTTAAATTCTTAAAACCTAATTTAAATGCAGCGAAAGACAGTTGGAAAACATTACGAACAGATGCTGTTACATTAAAAGAAGGAATAAAGGAATTAAAAGTGGAAACTGTTACTCCACAAAAATAGGGAAATATTAATTCTGTTGTAAAGTAAACTAAAACATAGAAATTCTATGATTAAACTGTTAAACAGAAAAGTGATAATTAATAAATCCTTATATAACAGAAAGGCGGAGTCTCATTAAAGACTTCGCCTTTCAATTATATATAAGTATTATTCGAATAAAAAAATAACCTTGTAGTTTAATTGCTTTTTAAAAATTTGAAAAAGAATCAATTAATTTGGAGCACAGATTATATAAATTTTTTTAATACTTAATGATTTGAAGGCTGCTAAAGAAAGTTCAAACGATACTGATAAAAGATGTAGAACTCATTTTGAAAGACATCGCTTTTTAATAAGATTAGAATTTGAAACCATGCCCTATATAGGAGGAACAAGAAATGATGAAAAAAATCCCTAACAAATTACTCGCTGTATCAGCATTTTTAACTATAACAACTACTTATGCAGTCATACCAATAGAAACTTTTGCAATTGAAATTGAACAAACGAACACTCAAGATATGTCTCTTTCAGCAAATGAAGAACAGATGAAAAAAGCTTTGCAAGATGCTGGTTTATTTGCAAAAGCTATGAATGAATATTCTTATTTGCTAATTAATAATCCAGATGTGAGTTTTGAAGGGATAACTATTAATGGAAATGCAGATTTACCTAGTAAAATTGTACAAGATCAAAAGAATGCAAGAGCGCATGCTGTTACATGGACTACACAAGTAAAAAAACATCTTTTAGATACATTGACAGGCATTATAGAATACGATACAAAATTTGAAAATCATTATGAAACATTAGTAGAGGCGATCAATACTGGAAATGGAGATATTTTTAAAAAAAGGATTACAGATTTACAAGGAGGAATTCAACAAAATCAAAAGTCTGTAAAAGCATTAATAGAAGAATTAATTCAATTAAAAAATGCTATTGGAGAAGATGTTAGAACATTTGGAAGTCATAAAGAGACATTGCAATTGATTTTAAAAAACCAAGGTGCTGATGTGGAGGCTGACCAAAAGCGTCTAGAGGACCTTTTAGGACAAGTAAAATATCAGAAAGACATAGAATCTAAGGGATTAGACATGGTGAAAATCCCCTTTATTCCAACCTTGATTGCTGGTGGCATAATGATAGGTGATGCAAGAGGTAAGTTAGGTTGGCTAGAACCTGAATTAGCAAAATTGCGTCAGACTGTAGATTATAAAATAACATTGAATCGTGTAGTTGGAGTTGCATTTCATAATATTAGTGATATGCATAGTATGCTTGATAGTGCTATCACTGCTCTTACTTATATGTCTACGCAATGGGAGGATTTAGATTCTCAATATTCGGGTGTATTGGGACATATTGATAAAGCTGATCAAAAAGCTGATCAAAATAAATATAAATTCTTAACCCCTAGCTTGAATGCAGCGAAAAACAGTTGGAAAGCATTAAGAATAGATGCTGTCACTTTACAAGAAGGGATAAAAATTGCAGAGAAAAAAGAAAAGGATTTTTTGAATCAGCTTCGTCCAGCAAACGTTTTCTACTTTTATAAAAAAATTCATAACGCATACACTTTTGAAATAAAGACTGGAACAAATGCGCCAAATGCGTCTTATAAAGTTATGAATTTAACTAAAAACACTGTGCATAATATGTGGAGTGGAGGGGCTAATACTAACATGTGGGCTGATTGGCTTTCATTCAATCCAAATGATGAATTTGCGGTAGTAGCAGTAGTGGATGGTAAAGAATATGTTGTGTATAAAGACAAAGTACAAAATATAATGAATTGAACCTGAAAAGTAAAGAAGTAATTGGAGCTGGACAATAAACTAGACAACAAGTTAATTGAAAAATTGCAATGGCATATATCTCCTTATGTCCTAGAATACTTAGCTCAAGAAAAAGAATTCGTTCAGCGAAAAAGTAAATATTGAACCAAGGAGTTAGTTGCATTATGTGGATGGCTTTACCGAAAGGTTTCAAGTACATTACTCACACTCATACAATTATGTAGTTATCCTAAAGTATCTACAGGTGTTCTAATCAACCCTGAAGAACTACTTAGCTTCCTAAGTGGAGTGATTTTATACAAAATTAAGTGAACGTTTTTGTACATAGATTAGTTGACATTTATATAGGCTTTTTCCATTTTTAAAGATAGTTTTGTTTTTTTGTGTTATTTTTCAAAAATTACAGATGAAATTTCTGTATTCATGAACTCAGCGTATAATGATTGTTCGATGAAATGACATATCACGTCCCTTTAGAGTTTCAGACATATTACGATAACTTAAAGAAAAAAGATAATAGTAGTAAACGGTTGCTATTATCTTTTTTAACTATTTTTCACTAAAATATCTTATCTGCTGTGCTTATAATTTACTTTTCTAGATTTTATCCTAGTTTAAATTTTATGTATTTGAACTGTTTATACTATTTGTAGGATTTTTAGCTTTTTTGTCGAATACACTTAATGCAAGGAGGGACATTACATGATTATTAAAGATTATTTCATCAATCTTTCTATTTTTTCTTTATTAGTTAGCGCAGCAATATTTATTCAAGTGTTTACAATTAATTCTAGTCGATATTTCGAAAAGCTCTATGGAGGGATTATTGCAGTTACGTTAATGTTCTTTTCTTTTCCATACATGGGATTTTCCTACGATCTTCGAGTTGTTCCTCTTATTCTATCTTTTATTTACTTTGGTCGTATTGCTGGTTGGATTACGTTAATTAGCATAATTATAATGCGCATTTTTTACATAGGAGGGTATTGGGAACCTCCTGTGATTGCTTATTTAGGTATGGGGATTCTATTTTCTACTTTTAAAACTTATTTTAAAAAACTACATCCTTTTAAAAGTGCATCTTTATATTTTTCTGTTTTTATTGGAATAAAGTGGTTAGTTGGCGTATTATTTAATACTACATTACTTTACACAGGAGGCTTATTATATATAGCGTTAGGACTTTTAATTGGGCTATTTCTTATGGAAGCCTACCAGAGATTGTATTATTTAACACAGGACTTATCTAAAATGAATCGAGAATTAAAAAAATCGAAGCAAGAACTTACAGATACCGTACATGAGCTTCAAGGAGGAATTTTTAAATTTAAAAAAGTGGGTAAGCATTTTATACACACTTTATGTGATGGACAGTTTTATTATCAAAACGGATTTTATTCTGAACAGGTGGTAGGAAAAAGCTTACGTACTATTGATGCTTCTATTATTCCTCCACATTTAGTTCCACAATTGATGAAGTACTATCTTCAGGCATGGGAAGGAAAAGAAATTATATTTGAATTACCTTGGCCAAATGATAAAACTATTATTCTTATTGCGCTTAGGCCAATTAAACGAAATGGACAAGTTATTGAAGTTGTTGGTTCTACAGTTGATATGACCGAAAGGAAAAAGGTAGAATCAGAATTAACCGCTACTAAAGAATTATTAGAATCATTTATAAAGCATAATCTAGATGCTATTACCATTTCTGATCGAGAAGGGCATATTTTACAAGCGAATAAAGCTTATGAAAAGATATTTGGTTGGTCATCACAAGAAATCATAGGTAAGAGATTACCTTGTGTACCAGATTTTTTAATGGAAGAATCACTTAAAAATATTCAGAAAATTCTAACAGGTGAATCCGTGGTTACTAGATTAGAAACTGTTAGACAACGTAACGATGGGAGTCTTCTTGATGTCAGTCTGACAGTTTCTCCTATACTAGATGTAAGAGGAAATGTGATAGCTTTATCAGCAATATGTAGAGACATCTCTGAAAGAAAACAAGCAGAAAGAGAACGGCATCGATTACACCAGCAATTAAGAGATAGTGAAATGAAGTACCGTGCACTAATCGAGCAAGCGACGGATGCGGTATATGTAGTAGAGCTGAATGAAGATAATGCTCCAAGTCGATTTATTGAGGTAAACCCTGTTGGGTGTAGAAGATTTGGATATAGTAGAGAAGAGTTGCTCTCATTATCATTTTCAAATATAGTACCACAAGATTCTCAAATGATCGTAAGGTTATTAGAAAAAATTAAAAAGGGACAAACTTCATTCACTTTGCAAGATGAATATGTTTTTCCAACAGGAAAAGTAATAACAACTGAGTTTAGTGTTCGTGTTTTTAACTTAAATGGTAAAAAAGTTTTCCTAAGTATTTCTCGTGATATCACTGAACGGCTAAAAACAGAAGAATTATTACGAAAATCTGAAAAACTTGCTGTTGTAGGACAATTAGCGACTGTAATGGCTCATGAGATTAATAATCCATTAACTGCAATGAAAGGGTTCATGCAATTACTAAAATCAACGGAAAATGAGAATAATCAGGGTTATATTAATATAGTATCATCAGAGATTGAGCGTATAGAGAGTATTACAACTGAATTTATGGTGGTAGCCAAACCACAGGTGCTAAAAATAAAACCTAATGATATTAGTGTGCTAATGGATCAAGTTTTAATGCTACTACAACCTCAAGCAATGATGAATAATATAAAAATTAGAATCGATCTTACCCCTGGTATTCCATTGATTTCATGTGAAGGAAATCAATTAAAGCAAGTATTTGTTAATATATTAAAAAATGCAATTGAATCTATGCCGATGGGAGGGGAAATTCTGATTCAATTAAATATACTTGATAATAATCAATTAAGCATTCGTTTTATCGATCAAGGGTGTGGGATTCCAAAAGAACGTATACCATACCTCGGAGAACCTTTTTATAGTATTAAAGAAGAGGGGATTGGCTTAGGATTAATGATCTGTTATAAAATCATTGAAACACATCAGGGAAAGGTATTTATTGAGAGTGAAGTGGATAAGGGGACTACAGTTGAAGTCACTCTCCCTATTTGTACACTTCAAAATTAATATATTCTTTTACTGAAATTTTTTAAGAAACCATACAAAATGTAATGCTATTAAACAAAAACTGAAATTGGTTAAAGATAAGAATACAATTTTAGAACAGTATTCATCTCAAGTAGAAAGAATAATCTTGCTTGAGGAAAGGGATAGAATGGTAAGGGAATGACATAAAATAAAATGATAGGATATAAATTTACTTCGGTTATATTTATTACGGAAACATTAAGGTCACATTTAGTGACCTAAGAGGGGAAAGATAAGCTATAAGAAATATTAAATATATCAAGTTCTTCATTAGATAATATACTTTTAGAATTTATAAAAAATATAATTAGGATTAAATTAAAACCTTCCAAAAAGCCTGTTATAAAAACATCCTTTCTTTAGAACCAAAAGAAAGGATGTTTTTAATATCATAATTCTACTTAAAAACATTTCTAATTTTTACTTGCAATACATTTTTTTACTAATTTTGGTTAAGTTATTTTCAAAGGCGTTATTATTAATTCAATAAGTATATTTACATATCACCATCCCTAATTTTAAAAATAGCAATTTCCTGAAAACTATATATAGTTTCTTTCTGAAAGGAAGGGTATTATCAATTGAAACCACATGAAAGAATATCAGTTTACTCTATAAAATCTTTACAGGATTTAATGAAATTACTAAAAAAATCTAAAGATTTTATAACGTTGGAAATTGCTTCTAATAATTCCTCTATAGTCATTTCATATTTTAGAACATTAATCGATGTAAATATATTTCATGAAGAGGTTTTGACTTATATAAAAGAGAAGAGCTTCGATTCGTTACAAGATATTCAGTCTGTCTTACCCTTTGAGAATTCAAAAATAACAAATCAAATGGAAGATATTCAGGATAGTATTTTAAATGGCTATATACTTATTCAGTTCGATACAGATACATTAAATTGTTTGTTAGTAAATGTGTCAAAGAAAGAAAAAAGGGATATTACAAAAGCTGAAATTGAATACAATATTGTGGGTCCGCAAATCGCATTTGTCGAAGATTTAGATGTAAATTTAAATTTAGTACGTAGAAAGCTTCCAACACCTTATTTACAAATGAAGGAATTGAAAGTAGGCTCTCTCTCTAACACAACTGTTGCGATTGTATTTATTGAGGGAATTGTAAATGATCAAAATCTACAAGAAATTATAAAACGGGTAAGTCAAATAAAAACAGACCATGTTTTGGATAGTACTTATTTGATTCAGTTAATTGCAGACAACCCGAATTCTATATTCCCTCAATTTTTGAATACAGAACGTCCTGACCGTGTGGCAGCTGTATTAGCAGAAGGGAAAATTGCACTTTTTGTAGATGGCTCGCCTTATGCTATCACTCTTCCAACAACATTAATTGATTTTTTTTCTACGACAGAAGATTACACCATGCCTTGGATTATTTCCTCCTTTTTTCGACTGCTAAGGCTTTTTGCTTTTATTTTTTCTGTCTTAACTACTCCATTATATGTTGCAATCTTAACATATCATTACGAGCTAATTCCGAAAGAACTTCTTGAAACGTTAATCATATCGAGAAGTAGAGTACCTTTTCCTCCAGTCATTGAAGCACTGTTTTTAGAAATAACGATTGAATTACTGAGAGAAGCGGGGGCACGTTTACCAACTAAAGTGGGTCTAACTGTCGGTATAGTAGGGGGTATTGTAATTGGACAGGCATCGGTAGAGGCAAGTCTTACAAGTAATGTACTTATTATCATTGTTGCACTTTCAGCCCTTAGCTCATTTACAGCACCAATATATCGAATTGGTAATACAATTCGAGTAATTCGTTTTCCTTTTATAATATCTGCACACCTGTTGGGCTTATTAGGAATTGTTTTAACAAGTTCTTTACTTTTAGCACGCTTATTACGTACAGAATCATTAAGACGTCCTTATTTGTTCCCTTTTTATCCTACACGTCCTACTGATTGGAAAGACAGCATTATACGTATGCCAATCTCAGCGATGTTCCGACGTCCAATTTTTTCAAGATCTAAACAGCGTTTTCGTTTTAATCCAGAAGAGGTAGAGAAAAATAAAATCATATCACGAAATGATTTTGATGATTGAATTTAACAGGGAGGAGTATTATGAAACAGATCCCAATTGAGTATCAAGTCTCTCCATATATGGTATTTTTTTTTATTATTACTATACAGATGGGAGTTGGTATGCTTGGTTTTGAAAGGATTAGTGCAAAATTAGTTGGAAATGATGCGTGGATTAGCACGCTACTTTTTGGAATATCTGTTAATCTTATGATTTGGATTATATATCAGATTTTAAATCAGGGTAATGGAGACATCATTGCAATCAATCAAAACGTACTTGGAAAATGGATTGGTGGATTGTTCAACTTGATTTTTTTATGCTATATTGTATTGTTAGGTGCAACAACACTCCATACTTATATTGAAGTAGTACATGTTTGGATGTTTCCTTCAATTTCATCTTGGGTTATAGCGGGGGCTTTTTTAGGCCTATGTTATTACATTGTTACTGGAGGATTTCGTGTAGTTGCCGGAATCGGCTTCTTTGGAATCGTTATCCCAAGTTTTCTAATCTTCACATTTTTTTATCCTTTGCAGTATGCAGATTTTCGGAATTTATTTCCAATTGCACAGCATTCATTCCTAGAAATTATGAAAGGAATGAAAGGAAATATGTTTAGTTTTTTTGGATTTGAAATGTTATTGTTGTACTACCCATTTATTAAAAAAGCAAGAACGTCTCAAAAATATGCGCACTATGCAAATTTCGTAACGACTATTGTCTACACATACCTTATGATTTTAACTCTTGCGTTTTTTAGTGAAAAACAACTAGCGAGCGCGATATGGGCGTATTTAAGCATGATTAAAATTATACAATTTCCCTTTATAGAGCGGTTTGAATACATTATTGTTTCTGTTTGGGCTTTTTTTATATTACCCAATGTTTCCTTTACATTATGGGGAGTAAGTCGTGGTATAAAAGAGGCACTGGGAATAAAGCAAAAATATGTTTTGCCAGTTATCATCGTATTCATCTTTGTTTTATCATTTTTCTTGAATAACCGTAATAAAATTAACGTATTAAATACTTGGACAGGTCAAATTGGCTTTGTATATATATATGTATACCTACCTGTACTATGGCTAATTCAAACCGCCAAAATAAAGTTAAGGAGATAAACATGAAGCGATGGATACTTTCCCTTATAGTAAGTGTCTTCTTAATAGGTTGTGCTAAAACGAAAATTGTGGATGACATTGACTTAGTTCAAGTTGCGGCATATGATACCGAAGCAGAAGGTAAGCTAAAAGGAACCTTTGCGATTTCAGCCTATAAAGGAGGCGGGGAAGGTGAAACGAAAATCTATTCGGCATCAGGCCAGACTGGTAGAGAAGTTCTTGCAAGAGCAACCGAAAAATCTTCTGGACCCCTAGAGTTGGGTCAATTGCGTGTTATCATATTTAATGAAAAAATAATTGATAAGGGAATGCAGGAAATTTTAGAGACTTTGAACCGAAATCCTAGTGTAGGAAATGCAATTTATTTAGCAATTACAAATGTAAAAGGGGAATCACTATTAAAGGGGAACTATTCTAAAGAAAGAGAAATTGCTTCCTATCTATCCTCTTTACTGGAGCAAAATATGGACAATGGAACGCAGCCAAAAACAAATTTTTTTATGTTTTTAAACCAACTTAATGATGATGCGAGAGATTCATATTTACCGATGATATCTAAAAAAGGTAACGTGTTGGAGTTAAATGGAATAGCACTTTTTAAAAGATGTAAAATGGTTGATAAAGTGAACCCTAAAGATTTATTTGTATTTAAATTGTTGACAGATAATTTTAAACAAGGTACATACCAATTCAAACTACCTGGTTCTTCAAATACTTACGCCACGATAGAGAATATAAAAGCTAGAACAAAATATAAGATGGAGGGGAATAGTAAGCATCCATTCGTAAATGCTCATATTCAAGTTAAAGCTGAAATTCAAGAATTTACAAAAACAAAAAATCTAGATAACCCTAAAGAAATAAAAAAATTAGAAAGAATTATGGAAACAGAAATAGAAAAAAAAGCAACTACATTGATAAAGAGGTTTATTAAAAAAGGCACAGATCCTATAGGACTTAGAAAGCTTGGTAGAACTCACGTAAGAAAATGGAACAGTCAAGAATGGGAAGAATCCTATAAACATTTACGTTTTCGTGTAACGGCTGATGTAAAAGTAACCCAATCTGGTGTTACAGAATAAATCAAATAAGATATGGAAAATTTCAATAAAAAAATATAGTCTCGCAGGAGATTAGGGAGAAGAGAAACTATTAGCAAAGAATTTCATAAACATTAAGATGCTTTGTTAATAGTTTTTATACCTGTAGCTTTATCACTTACAGTAACCATATTAGCATTCCATGAAGCATAATTTCATAATCTACACCAATACTAAAGGTTACACTTACACCTTGTTACAAGCTATTTATATGATTAAATATAAAACAGTATTAAATAAAGCAGTTCAAAAAGAATTCCCAGAGTTATATACTCAATTCATTAAGCAGACAAATAAAAAATCCATGTTATTAGAAATTGATGAAGCTAAAGAAAAAAGGGAGGAGTTAAAGAATAAATTAGTAAAATGAGTGGGCTAAAAAACTATGTTTTATGACATAATTCTTGTTTGAAATCTGTTATACTTTCAAATTCTTTCGATACAGAAATAGACATACAAATACGCCATCCTTTCTTATAAATCTACAGAAAGAATAGCGTATTTTTCAAAAATGAGTTCCTGTATTGAAAAGCTTTGCTTCTATATGACAGATAAAAGGGCAAGCAATGCTAAAATAGCAGGAAGTCCTTGTTTCGCGATAATTGATTTATTGGACGTGAAACCTCCGAAAATAGCTGCTACTACCACACAAATGATGAAAAATAATTGAATCATATAACCAATGGGATTGTTTCCAAGTATAAGTCCCCAAATGAGGCCAGCTGCTAAGAATCCATTATATAAACCTTGATTTGCAAACATAATGGCTACGTTTCGATCTCCTTCTAAATGCTTCGGCAATTTGAAAGCGCGTTGTGCTACTTTTGAATTAATAAAAAACATTTCGAGAATCATGATAAATAAATGCTCTAATGCTACGATTCCTACTAAAATAGCTGCGATTATTTCCATACTATTCTGCCTCCTTTAGTCCTTAATATAAGTTTTATACTATTTCCATTTTGCAATTCTATCAACAGGGAGAAGATATGAAGCATATCCTTCGTCGGCTACTATATCAATAGGTAGAAGTATAACTGACACATAGCGCTCTTTTTCCAAACCAAAGAATGGATTGCTATTTTCCTTGTGATTCCCTCTGAGTGGATTTGGATTATACATGTGCACGTGCTGCCAGCATGAACTGCATGGAGAGAAGTACTAGATCAATCAGTGTAGTTCCGCGATTTTTCTTGGTATGGAAGTTTTTAGGAAGGATATTTTTTGTATGTAAAATAATAAAATGTAATTTATAAATATAAAGTTGATAAAATGAATTCGGATTAATAATATTCCCCAAGTTAATCCTATATAAACCGTTTACAAATTAATTGTCTAAGTATTTCTAAGTTTAAAGAGTGCAGTGTCTTCGTTCTTTATTGAATCAACTTTCAAATGTTGGTTCAATATTTTCTATTCTTTTGGAACTTAGTTCTCGTTTACTTCTCACAAAAGCGATAAAATCAATTATCTCTTCTGTTGAAAGTACTTCTCCATCTATTAAAAGTGTTGGATCTGGATCGTTTAGGAGTCTTGTAATATCAATTACATCTTTGTTTTGATGTGAATGTTCAATTCGACCTAATATATAATCTACAGACGTATCAAATAAATCTGCTATTTTAGATAAAGATTGTAATGAAGGTAATCTATAACCATTTTCATAACCAGCATAGGTGCTTTTCGCAATCCCAAGTCGATCTGCTGTCTCTTGTAAGGACCATCTTTGATTTTTTCTTAATTCAGATAAACGTTCCAACATTCGTCTCATATCCCATCTAATTTTATTAAATTAATTATAACATAGAAAAAGAATCAAGAATAGAAAAAGTATGCGTATTGAATACAAAATCTTGATTAATTCAAATTAAGTTCTATAATGATAAGTATAAGTGCGCATTTCGCGAACGATATATCGTTGTTTATTTTATGGAGGGGTTGTGTATGAAGAGAATTTTATTACTGGCAACTGGTGGGACAATTGCATCTGTGGAGGGGAATGAAGGGCTTGTTCCAGGATTATCTGCTGAGGAATTATTGAATTATTTTTCGAAGTCATCTCGAAACTTAGAAATAGATTGTAAAATCTTAATGAATATTGATAGTACCAATATGCAACCTGAGCACTGGAAAGAAATAGCTAATGCTGTTTTTAATCACTATGATGACTATGACGGGTTTGTGATTACACATGGAACGGATACGTTAGCTTATACATCTTCTGCGTTATCTTATATGCTTCAAGGTTTAAGAAAACCAGTTGTTTTAACAGGCTCACAAGTACCTATTAGTTTTAAAAAGACAGACGCAAAGAAAAATGTAGCTGATGCTCTTAGATTTGCCTGTGAGGATGTTGGCGGTGTGTTTATTGTTTTTGATGGTAGGGTGATTATTGGGACGAGAGCAGTTAAAATGCGAACAAAAAGTTATGATGCATTTGAAAGTGTGAATTATCCATATGTTGCTGAGGTAAATGAAGATGAAGTGAAATATCATTGGAAGCCAACGTCCTCCCATAATGAACTTTCAATAAATACTAATTTATGTACGGATGTTTTTCTTATGAAATTGTATCCAGGTACAAAGCCAGAGATATTTGATTGTTTAAAAGGTTTGTATAAAGGGGTTATTATTGAAAGTTTTGGTAACGGTGGATTACCTTTTGAAGGAAGGAACTTGCTTTCGAAAATTCAAGAGTTGACTGAAATGGGGATTGCTGTAGTGATTACTACTCAATGCCTGGAAGAAGGAGAAGACATACTTCTCTATGAAGTAGGACGGAAAGTGGCGCAACATCAAGTAATATTATCTGGAGATATGAATACGGAAGCCATCATAGCAAAATTGATGTGGACGCTTGGGAAAACTAATAAATTAGAAGAGATTAAAAAAATTATTGAAGAGCCTTTAGCCTACGATTTAACAATAAAATCTGATAAGGATTGGTAATGACTTCATATGATTTATTTAGGTTTTACATTTAATATGGGGGAGAAATTAAAATGGCAATGACAAACAAGAACGTGCGAGTGGAGAAGGATTTTTTGGGAGGAAAGGAATTACCTATTGAGGCATATTACGGAATTCAAACTTTACGCGCTGTTGAAAATTTCCCGATTACAGGGTACAAAATTCATGAAAGTTTAATTAGAGCGTTCGCAATTGTAAAAAAAGCTGCAGCGCTTGCTAATACAGATGTAGGAAGATTGGAATTGAGCAAGGGCGGCGCGATCGCAGAAGCCGCTCAAGAAATTCTTGATGGAAAATGGCATGATCATTTCATCGTAGATCCAATCCAAGGCGGAGCAGGTACCTCAATGAACATGAATGCAAATGAAGTCATGGCCAATCGTGCTCTTGAATTATTAGGAATGGAAAAGGGAGACTATCATTATATTAGTCCAAATAGTCATGTAAACATGGCACAATCAACAAACGATGCATTCCCAACGGCGATTCATATTGCAACATTAAACGCATTAGAAGGTTTATTACAAACGATGGGTTATATGCACGATGTATTTGAATTAAAAGCAGAACAGTTCGATCATGTTATTAAAATGGGTCGTACACATTTACAAGACGCTGTGCCAATTCGTCTTGGACAAGAATTTAAAGCGTATTCCCGCGTACTTGAACGTGATATGAAACGTATCAAGCAATCACGTCAACATCTATATGAAGTAAATATGGGAGCAACTGCAGTTGGTACAGGCTTAAATGCAGATCCAGAATATATTGAAGCAGTTGTAAAACATTTAGCTGCCATTAGTGAACTACCACTTGTTGGTGCAGAAGACTTAGTAGATGCGACGCAAAATACGGATGCATACACAGAAGTATCTGCAGCACTTAAAGTATGTATGATGAATATGTCTAAAATTGCGAATGACCTTCGCTTAATGGCATCAGGTCCACGTGTTGGCTTAGCGGAAATTATGTTACCAGCTCGTCAACCAGGTTCATCTATTATGCCAGGGAAAGTAAACCCTGTTATGCCAGAAGTGATTAACCAAATCGCGTTCCAAGTAATTGGTAACGACCATACAATTTGCCTTGCTTCAGAAGCAGGACAATTAGAATTAAACGTGATGGAACCAGTACTTGTTTTCAACTTACTACAATCAATTAGCATTATGAATAACGGTTTCCGTGCCTTTACAGATAATTGCTTAAAAGGAATTGAAGCGAATGAAGTTCGCTTAAAAGAGTATGTTGAGAAGAGTGTAGGAATTATTACAGCCGTGAACCCTCATATCGGTTATGAAGCAGCAGCTCGTGTTGCAAAAGAAGCAATCGCGACAGGGCAATCCGTTCGAGAACTTTGTGTGAAAAATGGTGTATTGTCACAAGAAGACTTAGAGTTAATTCTAGATCCATTCGAAATGACACATCCAGGGATTGCAGGAGCAACTCTTTTAAAGAAAAATTAAAAGAAGAGGGGGACATAAAATGTACCCTATAGAATAGACACTGAAAAAAAGTCTATTCTATAGGGTATTTCTTGTATAATGAGAGAAAATTGGGATCGGAGAAAGTTCAAAATGACAAAAAAGCTATTTACGGAAAGAGACATTCAAATTCTATCAAATAACCCCTACATAAAATCTGTAAGTCAGAAAGGTATCACTTATACAGATGAATTTAAGCGTATTTTTATTGAGGAAAATGAGAAAGGAAAACTACCTCGAAATATTTTTGAAGAATGTGGTTTTGATATAGATATAATTGGAATGAAACGAATTATGTCATCAGGAAGTAGATGGCGTGCTGCTTACAGAAAAAATGGTGTATTTGGTTTGCGAGATACACGCACCGAAAACGCGGGAAGAACTCTTGAGAGAGAGCTTACGTTAGAAGAGAAGTATGCTCGTTTAGAAGCCGAACGGAACTTACTAAAGGCAGAAAATGAATTGTTAAAAAAGATCAAACTTATGGAAGGGAGGATGAGAAGGAAATAACGTTATCACCTAGTCAGAAATATATCCTGATTCGTTCTGTTATCATAAAATATAACTTAAGAAATATGGTGAGTTATTTGTGTAAAGTAGCTGGTGTATCCCGTTCGGGATACTATAATTATTTTTCCATTTCATCTCAAGAACAACGGAAACAAAAGAACAATCAAGATGAAATCGTGAAAGAAATCATATTAAAAGCACTTCGATTTAGAAATCGAAAGAAAGGGGCTCGTCAAATAAAAATGACATTGGTGGGTCATTTTCAAGTTGTCTACAATTTAAAGCGTATCCGTAGAATCATGAAAAAATATGAGATTGTCTGTCCGATTCGGAAAGCAAATCCTTATAAAAGAATGCTGAAAGCTTCAAAAGAACATCGAGTAGTGCCGAATCAATTAAATCGAGAATTTAAACAAAATATCCCAGGAAAAACGCTTCTTACAGATATCACTTATTTAATTTACGGTAAGAATAAAAGAGCTTATTTATCTACAATTTTAGATGGCTCAACCAATGAAATTTTAGCTTACCATGTTTCAGAACAGATGACATTAGACCTCGTAACAACAACTCTTCATAAACTAAAACGGAATAAGAGGATTCCATTGACTGAAGGCGCATATATTCATTCAGATCAAGGAGCCCACTACACAAGCCCTACCTACCAAAAATTAGTCAAAAAGCTAAAGCTCGGACAATCTATGTCAAGAAGAGGGAACTGTTGGGATAACGCTCCACAAGAATCATTTTTTGGTCATCTGAAAGATGAAGCACATATAAAACCTTGCGAGTCTTTTACTGAGTTGAAACAAGAGATTAAGAAATATATGACGTACTATAATCACTATAGATATCAATGGAATTTAAAAAAGATGACTCCTGTTGGATACAGAAATCATCTTCTTGATGTTGCCTAACTTTTTTCAAAATGTCCTTTACAAAGGGTACAGATTAACAAGCCCCTCCTCTTTTTTACAATATAGGGATGTTATATGTGAATAGAGGTAGGGAGGTTATAAGTAAGTATACAGTGGCGTCTAATGGTTCATAGAAACAAAATTAAGAGGAGCAGAAATATGATTTAAATAAAGAGGATTTATTAAAACATCCTATCACATTAACAACAAGCTTACATGAATTTTTATAAAGAACTATGACCAACCATGAATAAATAGTTGGCCATAATTATCTTAAAGATCCATATCTTTTAATCCGGGACTATGCTCATTTGGCATTTCAGGAAGCTCTGGTACAGGAAAACCTTTTGGCGGGTCAGTTACTGTTAGTGTTCCTTTGTTTCTACTTGGTGATTCACCTTGGAATATTTCTCCCATTCTTGTTGGATCTAAGCTGAAATTAAATTGTGCATTATGGAATCCCATGTCTACATATTTTCTACACTCTGGGTATTTATTAATATCATAGTTTGGCACAGGGAAGAGTTTTCCCCATTCAACCCCCAATGTCTCTAAAGCTTTTGCGAAAGCATTTTGATGTGCATTATCACGTACAATTAAAAATGCAAGAGTTTCTCTAAATGTTTGATTAGAACTCATTTCATAAATTCTAGTCTTTTGAAGTACACCTGTAGATTCAAGTACGACATTATCTAGTAAATCGCTAATTAAGTTTCCATGATTATATACCCAAGACCCATTCCATGGGTTGCCAGCTGCATCAACAGGCAATGAACTTTGAGCACCTACAATAAAATGGTGAGGGTTTGCATGTTTAACCGCTTCATCAAGCGGTGCTTTGTCAATACCAGCATTTCCTGGCGTAGGTTCACCAGATCCAGTTAATAGCTGATTAATTGTATGTTGTACAAGTTCTACGTGGCTTATTTCCTCTAAAAAAACACCTCGAAGTAAATCACGATATTGCTTCTCTTTACCTCTAAAATTTGAGCTTTGGAAGAAGTATTGCATCATTGTACGCATTTCACCATAATGCCCACCTAATATTTCTTGTAAAACTTTTGCAGCAGCTGGATCTGGTTTATCCGGCTTAATCATATTAATTATTTCCTCTTTATAATAAAACATGAAGTACACCTCTTTTTAAGTTAGTTAACATTGTTATCGTGTCCGTTAATTGGTTACTTAATACTTTAATTCATTTTTTTACCAATAAATCGTTATCTCAAAATGCAAAGTCTTTTGGAAATAACTATTTTCGATATGAGATGAAAATGGGGGAATAGATACTTGGAATTTAATAAAAAAGATAAGATTACGGAGTGTAACCTTATCTTTTCATTAAGAATAATAAATTGTATCTTCAAGGTTTCAAAATGACTTTTATACAATCATCTTCACGATTATTAAAAATTTGATAACCGTAGCTCGCTTCTTCAAGGGGGATTTTGTGTGTAATAATCTCTTTTGGATCGAATTCTTTGTTTATTATTTTTTTAAATAGTTCCGGCATAAAATGAATGACAGGTGCTTGTCCCATTTTAAGATTAATATTTCTAACCCAAAATGCTCCGAGTGGGAATGCATTATAATTGCCACCATAAACACCAGTCATTTGAACCGTTCCGTATTTTCTTACGGCTTTCGTAGCAATTTGAATAGGGCCGAGAGTTCCACCTTGTAATTTCAATTTTTGTTCCAGAAATTCTAGTGGCGATTTTTTTCCATCCATGCCCACGCAATCAATGACTACATCGGCACCACCATGTGTGATTTCCTTTAAATGTTCCCCCATATCTGGAAATTTTGTGAACTCAAATACCTCAACATTGTTAATCTTTTTTGCATAATTTATCCGATAATCTAAGTAATCGACCGCAATTACGCGTTTAGCACCTTGCATCCAAGCGAATTTTTGTGTCATTAATCCAACAGGTCCACAACCAAGGACGATAACAGTATCACCTGGCTTAACACCTGCGTTTATTACACTCCAATAGGCTGTTGGCAAAACATCGGATAAAAACAGTAGAGATTCATCTTCAAGTTCGCATGATTCCGGTATAACAAATGGAGTGAAATTTCCAAAAGGAACTTTTAAATATTCTGCTTGTCCGCCTGGATGATTACCAAACTTCTCTGTATAACCAAAGTATCCACCAGAATCATAATGAGGATTGGAGTTGTCACATTGACTTTCCATTTCATGTTGGCAATAAAAACAATATCCACAAGCAACGTTAAAAGGGATAACAACACGATCTCCTTTTTTTACTTTAGTGACATCTGGGCCGACTTCTTCAACAATTCCCATTGGCTCATGACCAATAATGTATCCTGGAGGTAACGGCATGTTACCTTGATATAAATGTAAATCAGAACCGCAAATAGCGGTTGAAGTAATTTTTACAATAATATCATCTTTTTTCTCTAACTTTGTATCATCAACTTGTTTAACTTGTACTTGGTTTGGTCCTTGATAGGTTACAGCTTTCATCTCATATCTCCTTAGGAATCATTTTTCATAATATTATATGTATCTCTTGGAAAAACAGAAATCTATACATAGTGTTGTTATGAAAGTACGTTATAGCAGCTCTTCTTTCATATGTCTTTTGCCCTATTTTAAGAAGAAAATCAATATTTATTCATAATCCAATTCCCATAAAAAGGATAATTATTATTTCATAATTTGTAGCATATTAACAACATCGGAGGTGAAATAATATGGCAAACAATAATAGTGGAAGTCGTAATGAATTATTAGTTCGAGGCGCTGAACAGGCTCTTGATCAAATGAAATATGAGATTGCACAAGAGTTTGGTGTACAACTTGGTGCAGATACAACAGCTCGTTCAAATGGATCTGTTGGTGGTGAAATCACAAAACGTTTAGTAGCAATGGCTGAACAACAACTTGGTGGTAGAGCTAACCGTTAAGTAAATTAGTGTAAAAGATAGCAGATATGTAAATCAATTTCTTTTGTATATGTATAAAAACAAACCCTTATAGTAAATGGATTCTCACTCAAAGATTACTGAAAATCTTCTTTCATAATCTTTGAGTATTTAATTTGTAACCTACTTTCCTAAACAATAAACACGCAGTGTTGGAAAGGTGTTTTCCATGCATAGTAGAAAATCTTTTGCAGGAAAAAGCATACTTAAAAATTTGATTTCCATATTGAAATCAATATTTATTATCATATTTTCGAAAGGGAGGAATTTTAAAATGGGTATATTAAGTGGAAATCCTCAAAATGAACCGTTACATTACGGAGAAGTATTTGATATTTGGAGTTATCTTTTAGCTGCACAAGGTGCAATTGCAAGCCATCAAGTGTTTATGAATCACACAGGTGACGAGGATTTAAAGAAGTTTTTAGAAAGCTTAATTGAAAATGATATGAATTCGGAAATCGAAGAGTTAAAAACTCTTTTAAAGGTTAATGGCGTAGCTTTACCGCCTGCTCCTCCAGAACGACCAGTTGCATCTATCGAAGACATTCCTCCAGGAGCGCGTATTAATGATGCTGAAATAGCAGCAGCTGTTTCTACAGGGTTAGCAGCTGGACTTGTGACATGTAGCCAAGTGATGGGAAAATGTCTTCGAGAAGATGTAGGCATGTTATTCGGACAATTTCATATGAAAAAAGCGCAAGCAGGTGTAACTTTGCTGCGTTTAAGTAAGAAAAAAGGATGGGTAGTTCCACCTCCATTACATGTAAAAAATTCTGATCAAGCTTAATAAACAAAAATAAAAAAGTGGCATTGACCACTTTTTTATTTTTTAGATGTATCCTCAACTTTGGATTTATTTATTGTGGAAGAATCTATATATTCATCTGACATTTCCATAGCATATTTATCATGATGAATATGATTGTGATTTCTTAATTCATCGTCGTTACGCAGTACTAGCCTCTTCATATAAATGTGGAAGAAAACCTCTATTCCGTCAATAATTAAAGCGGCTATAAACGAAGAAAGTCCAATATTACGAGTAACATCTAAATTAGTAAACAAGGATGTTAAAAGCCAAATTCCGAAGAAGCTTAAGCCGAAATCTGCCATTGTAGCAATCATATTTCCGTATTTAGGCAAAATGAAGAGATCCCCGATTAAATAAGCAGCTCCTGTTAGGAAAAGAGAAATGAGTAATACTCTAGGAATTGAAATGCCTTGAAAGATACCGAGTACGATAAGTAATACTGCAGTTATCGCTGTGTATTTAATTAATAAAGCAACAATATGTTTCATCATTTTCCTCCATTGTTTAAACGTATATGGAATAAAATATTTCATTAAAAGCGGGTTATGCTTTTATATAGCGTAACCCGGTTCATTTTCTGATGAAGGCCTATTTATGATATCCTATGGCACGTATGTTGGATTTCGTTCTCCTATACATTATTATCTTGGACTTAAAGGGTATCAATTATACCTTCGAATTCGTGGTCGTAATTACCAATTAATTAGCTATATATTTTAGCATGTAATTTAACATATTAAAGAAAGAAGGAGGTGAAACAATATGTCAAACAATAATAGTGGAAGCAGCAATCAATTATTAGTACGTGGCGCTGAACAAGCTCTTGATCAAATGAAATATGAAATTGCTCAAGAATTTGGAGTGCAACTTGGAGCAGACGCAACAGCTCGTGCTAACGGATCTGTTGGTGGTGAAATTACAAAACGTCTCGTATCATTAGCTGAGCAACAACTTGGTGGTGGAGTTACTCGTTAATTTTATATATAAAATGGATATAGAGGAGAGGCATGCCGTCTCTTCTTTCTCATACATTTTTTAAAATAAATAAGCTTAGTAGTGTTCGTATTATTTAAGATTTATAAATGTAAAATGGTGATATTAAGAATTTTATTATCAAATTTATTTGTTTGATTTTTAAAAACTCGAGATTTTAAATACATAATTAATTTTTGCAAAGCAAAAGGATAAAGAATTAGAGGGGGTAAATCTAAACAGCAATTATTCTTGTACAATTACCTGTGGAGGAGCAAAGGAAATGAAATATGAAGCGTTATTTACAGTTGAGATTTCTGTAGGAAGTGAGAGAGTAGCAAACCATAAAATAAAGGCTCATGATGTCGTTGATGTTGTTGAAAAGCTTGCTGAGAAGTATTTAAGCGATCATGAGGGACATTCTCATCATAAATAAAGGAGAATCGTGATATGACCTGTCATGATGTTAAGAACGAAACGAAAGAAAAAAAAGATTTAAAATGGTGGCAACTCTCACTTATTGGAATTGGTTGTACGATAGGAACAGGCTTCTTTTTAGGATCTAGTATAGGAATTAAAATAGGTGGATCTTCAATTATTCTTATTCTGATTTTAACTGGATTCACTACATATATTGTATTTGAAGCATTGGCAAAAATGGCTGTAGAAGATCCGCAAAAAGGATCGTTTCGCATTTATTCAAGAAAAGCTTTTGGAAATTGGGCGGGTTTTAGTCACGGATGGACATATTGGTGTTCGGAGCTGCTTATTATGGGCAGCCAGCTAAGTGCGTTAGGAATCTTTTCACGTTACTGGTTTCCTAAAATACCACTATGGATATTTGCTGCTATATATGGAGTAGCAGCTATATTAATTATTTTTATAGGGGTAAAGATATTCGAACGTTTAGAAAAATGGATGGCTATTATAAAAATCGCGGCTATTATAGGATTCATTGTGATTGCTATTTTGGTTATTTTAGGATTTATAAAGGGTGGTTTATATAAAGCGCAAATTCCGCGGAATTTTAAAGACTGGTTCCCAAATGGATTAAAAGGCACTTGGTCCTCTCTAATTTATGCATTTTATGCATTTGGAGGAATTGAAATTATGGGGTTAATGACAATAAGACTTAAAGACCCTAAAGATGCACAAAAATCAGGGAGAGTAATGTTAATGATTTTAACGATTATTTACGTAGTCTCTTTAGGGTTGGCAATTATGATGGTACCATTAAACCAGTTTAATACGAAAGAAAGTCCTTTTGTAATAGCGTTACAAGACTATAATTTGCCGTATGTGCCATTTATTTTAAATATAGTATTAATTTTAGCGGGCTTTTCAACGTTAGTTGGTTCATTATTTGCAGTGACAAGTGTATTAATGAACTTAGCTGAAGAGGGTGATGCACCTGCGATGTTTGCGAAAAAAAACAAGAAAAATATCTCTTTTCCAGCTTTAATTCTTATTATAATTGGGCTTGGTGCTTCTATCCTTAGTGCTTTATTACTACCAAAAAATATATATGAATATGTAACAACTGCAGCCGGATTAATGTTGTTGTATACATGGAGTTTAATTCTTCTCTCCTTTTGGAGGCTAATGAATCCAAAAGGTTGGATGCAGATAAAAAGTATTATTGGTCTTATTATGATTGCACTAGCTGTTAGTGGAACACTATTGCAAAAAACAACGCGTTTTGGTTTCCTAGTGAGCTTGTTGTTTTTAGGAATAGTTATTATTGTTACTATAATTGTTCATTTTGTCTCAAGAAAAAGGAATACAGTTATATGAAGTATCTTTCCTTACACAACAGGAATAGTAGGTCAAAACTAAATAATAGAAGTTATTGAAAAATAATTTGATAAGTTTGAAAACCAAAATATAATCCATAAATAATAAGTGATATTCCAGATACTATCGTTATAAGAGACAATATACGAGTATTCAAAAATTTACGAAATATACTAGATGTACTTGCCATCGTAATATCCCAAATAAAAATACCTAAAATGGTACCAAAGCTATATAACAAAAGCTGCTCTTTATTATAGGAAGAAGCGGCTTTTGCTAATATAGAGCCGAAAATTCCAAGCCAAAATAGAATTGTTAATGGATTCGATAAAGACATAAAAAAACCAGAAAAAAAGCTTTTAATAATTGAATCATCATTTCTAGTATTACTAATGCTAATTTGATTCGCATTTTTTAAACTTTCGATGCCTGTATAGATTAAAACAAAAGCGCCGAAAGACCATAAGAAAAGTTTTATAATATCTTTTTCGAGGAAATGAATTACACCTAAATAAATAAGTGCCATGTAGATGACATCTGCAAGTAAGGCTCCTATGCCAAGAATCCAAGCGTGAAAAAACCCACTCCTAATACCTTTTTCTAACTGTGCAGCATTAATAGGCCCCATTGGAGCAGATAATGATAAACCTAAGAAAACATAGCTTAAAAATATGCCCACGTATGATATGCTCCTCCCACTAAATTTGATCTATATTAAATCTATTCAGTGGTTAAAGTTTGTACAACTAAATAATAAAAAGCGGAGTGGATTATTTATTTTTATGCAAGTATTTTATTATTCGAGAAAATGGACACTTTGATGGAAATGTTTCATCATCACGTAAAAAATATTGCTGCCATTCATAATTATCTTTTTCACCATAATCTTTAAGAGAAGGGTGAATAGGAGCTTTGTCATAAGCGGCTAGACGTTGACGTATTAAGTTTTTTAGTTTTCTACTGCGTTTCTCAGAATTCATAATTCCCTGTAAAACCCATCTAGGGGTTAAAGCAAGCATCATACATGAAAAATGTCTACTTTGTCTATTGACATGGGCAGGTGTAGCGCAGTAAACAAAATATGATTCATTATGAAAGCAAAATTCCCAAGTGTTTTCCATAGGATCATTTGGAATGTGCATAGGCCATTCCATCTCGTCCAAATGGCTAGTTGTATTAAGTAGAGACCAATAAATATGTTCAAAATCCTCAACGGTAGTTTCTTGCTTTAAATCTATTGGTGTATGAATAAAAACAATAAGTGAAGCGTATTGCCCTGTGTCTCTAGAACATTCCGTATATTCTTTAAGTAATGTGGCAAAGTCCTCGCTAGTATTCGTATCTCTAGGATCACCAATGAATCCGTACCGGAGGTGATTGGCTGTAAAGCCGTGTTGAGCTGGGATACAAGGGAAAGGTTTATTTTTATCTGTCATTTTTAATTTAAAAGAACGGAAAGCTTCTTGTTGCCAATGTGGAAGGTTAGTAATATTTTTTTGTAAAGAGTCTTTATCATAAAGTATAGTCATCTTTTTATCCCTCCTAAGTCATAATATATAACCTATTAATTATTTAGGAATGGGTGACTAACGCGGCTAAAATAATTATTTTTTAATCTATAAAAATAAAGTGATTTAATGGAGAATCCCCTTCAATGTAGTTACTTAATTTTTAATCATATATAAAATTAAGTAACTATAAAATTTAAAAAATATGTAGGTACAATGTTCACATTTATATTTTCTAACTAGTATGGTTTATAACGAAACGAGAAAGGATGTATTATGGTGGGGATTTTTAAGGAAGAAAAAATTAAATTTATAGATTGTAAAGGCGAAGAAGTCATTTTGAAAATTAAAATTAAGGATATAAAAAAGTAGGGAAGAGGAATTAAGTTTATTTTATGGTGATTAACATAGAAAATGGAAAGTAATGATAAATTAGGTTGAAATGAATTTATGTAGTATAGGCCCCTTTTACATTTTTTTGCATAATGTAGCATGAATGAATATTAAGGGGGAACATATATGTCTTATCCTAATCAGTTAGCTTGGCATGAAACATTGGATCTACATGAATTAGTAGCATTCCAAGCGAACGGTTTAATCAAATAAAAAAAGTCAGTTAGAAATGTACCTGATCAAGCACTTCAATCGTTATATATTAAAGCTATAAATGCCATCCAAAACAATCTACAAGAGTTAGTACAGTTTTATCCGTATGCTCCTGGATTTCAATCGCAGCAGCATCGTGATGACACTGGATTTTACGCTGGAGATTTACTTGGATTAGCAAAGACATCTGTTCGAAACTATGCAATAGCAATTACTGAAACTGCAACACCCCGACTTAGAGAAGTTTTAACCCGCCAAATAAATGGCGCTATACAATTACATGTGCAGGTTTTTAACTTTATGTACGAACGTGGTTACTATCCAGCTTACGATTTAAAGCAACTATTAAAAAATGATATTCAAAATGTGCAAAAGGCAATACAAATGCAATATTAAAATGAAGATATGGAAATTACCTTTAGAGAAAAACTATAGTTTATTTATACAGGATCAAATAGTTAAGACTAAATGGTAATTTCCATTGTTAATAAATTGATTAAAGGATAAAAATATAGATTCATTCGAAAATACTAAAGAAATTATACTAACGCTATTTTAGAATGGTGAACTTCTTAAAGTTTTTTAGGGAGTTTTAAACAAATATTAAATATGCTAGAGAATAAGTATCTATACGATATTTCTAACTGAACATTAGTTTCCTTTGGCGCTAAGTATGTTTAGCACATTTTTCTTTTGGGAAAAATAAGAATATACATTAGTGGAAAGGATATGATTTAGTGGATACTGAAACCGATAATACAAGCCATTTAACCTCTTCTGTTTATTTGACCCGTAATCTATGGTCAGGTATCTTGTTTGGCCTAGGGTTAGTAGCTTTTATAGATGAAACTATTTTTCATCAACTGCTACATTGGCACCATTTCTATGATAAATCTACAACAGATATTGGATTGATTTCAGATGGTCTTTTTCATGCTTTTAGTTGGTTTGCAACGATTGGTTCCTTGTTTATGGTTGCTGATCTTCGCCGTAGAAATGCATTTTGGTTGAAAAGATGGTGGAGCGGGTTAATGCTTGGTAGTGGTGGATTTCAATTATATGACGGTATAATTCAACATAAACTAATGAAAATACATCAGATTCGATACGTAGATAATGTTCTTATCTACGACGTAATATGGAATATAATTGCGGCTGTAATGCTCTTAATTGGAATTCTACTAGTTTTTCAGACAAGAACCGATGAAAGATTATTGAGAGGGAAAAGTTTAGATGAACAATAACCATCTTCATCACGAAATATGGAGTTTATTGGATTTTTTGTTATTCGTATTCATTTTAATTATATTAATAATTTATATTGTATCGACGGTATTATCAAATCGTCATTACAAACGATGGCCGTTATATCGAAGTGTCTTCTGGGTTTTAGGGCTTATTTGTGTAGCAATAGCAGTTATTGGACCTTTAGCTCATCGTGCTCATAATGACTTCACAATACATATGCTTGTGCATTTGCTCCTTGGGATGTTTGCTCCAATTTTTATAGCATTAGCAGCTCCGATGACTCTTTTTTTACGAACGCTCAATGTGAAAGCAGCGCGACGTCTTTCAAGTGTACTAAAGAGTAAGCCTTTAAAAATCCTTACTCATCCAATTATCGCAACCTTGCTTAATCTAGGAGGATTATGGATTCTCTATACGACTAACTTATACTCGATGATGCACAAAAGTATACTTCTTCATTTGTTCATACATTTCCATGTTTTCATTGCAGGATATCTGTTTACCACATCAATGATTTATGTTGATCCAATACCACATAGGCATAGTTATATGTATCGATCAATTGTTTTAATAGTTGCATCTGCTGGTCATGGGATATTATCAAAATACATTTATGCTCACCCACCTACTGGTGTAGTCACTGCACAAGCTGAAATTGGGGGCGGGCTGATGTATTATGGTGGGGATTTCGTTGATATTGTTCTTATTTTTATACTTTGTTTGCAATGGTCCAGGGGTTGCAGACCGAGAACGAAAGTCAAGAATATAGTAAGTTTATCGGATTTTTTGAAACTAAAAACTTTGAAATAAAATTTAATCATACTTAAAAGAAACTTTGATAAAAATGAGTATTATATTTTCATTTTTAAAATTTACGTTATAACTATTCAATATTGAAATATCTCCACGTTTATCTTAAAGACTCTAACATTGAATTAATTACATCATTTCTATGAAATATACAAGATGAGATAATGGATTCCAGTTTGTCATTGATCTATCTACATAAATTTCTTTTACTTCTGTCACAGCATATTAATAACTTTCATTAAAACTTCTTTAGCAGCTCGGTTAAAAGGAATGAATTTCGGGATATGGTTAAAAATATGGAGTTTGTATGAGTTTTAAAAAATTATCAATAAAAAAGCAGCTAGCAAAAGCTAACTGCAGCGAGAAAGTTACATCCATGAATGTAAGGAGTATAACTATTTCATGGGTTAAGTATAGTATGAACAAAAAATTTAAGCTTATACTAAAAAATTAAAAAGAGCAGTTATTTATGACTGCTCTTTAATGGTAAGAAATAAAGCCTGGGTAAGAAGCAGACTTTATTAAAGATAGTGTGTGCGAAAGCTCGATTTTTATTCCAAAAGGATAGTTCTATTCTTAGGATAGAGATGTTACTTAAGTACAGTGTATTTTCATAGTAAACTTAATATCTTTTGACGTGCTGATTTTGTATCATATCTTAATTCTTTAATATAAAAACTAAAGTTTTTTCGTGTTTAATGTATCTTTTTGTCTACATATTTTCCATGATCGGGTACAGCGATTTTATCAAATTCTTGAACGAGTGTTTTGAGGCTTGTTGATAGCAATTCACCGGACATTGGTATCCCATGTCCGGTAATAGCGACTAGAGGCTTTAATTTCTCTAGCTTAATAACTGATTTTTTAGCAGCTTTCCAGTCTGTTGTTAAATAACGAGGCGGACCGCTTATTTCCTGTTCCTGAGTAATTACTTTATATAAATATTCCTGTTTCACTGTAACAAAAGCGTCCCCAGTAATTAAAGTTCGGTCTTTTTCTCGGAATAATGAAATATGCCCAGGAGTATGCCCTGGTGTATGAATCCATCTAAACTCTGGCATATGGGGAACAGTTCCATCGGTAGGTAGTGCTTTTACGCTATTTCCTAAATCAATCGCTTCATTAGGGAACAGGGGAGACATTTTCGCTACCATACCACCTTCAACTGTTGGATCTGGTTCAGGATAGCTTTGTTGTCCAGTCAAGAACGGTATCTCCATTTGATGGGCATAGACTGGAACATTCCAATACTTAATGAGTTCGATTATTCCTCCAACATGATCAAAATGCCCGTGAGTTAAAATAATTGCTTTTGGACGGCTATTTGTACCAAATCGCTTCTCAGTAACAGAGATAATTTCATTTGCACATTTAGGCATTCCAGCATCAACTAAAACAAAATCATTAGTATGCGGATTTCCAACAAAACATATGTTGACGATTTGAATCGTGTAACAAAATAAATCAGGCAATACTTCGATGCCATGACCACTTTCAATAGAAGTTGCTGGAATAAACTTGTAATCACTTCCATAATTCATTTCCTTGTCCACTTTTTATCCCCCTTAATATATTTCAATACGACATTATAGTTCCCTAATTTTGAAAATTCATTTTGGAGGATTTGAAAAAAATTAGTGGGGGGTTATAAAAAACAATAATGTACTCCTAGAATTAAGGTGGAGACATATCAATTTATATAAAGTGCAAACAAAAAATATTGATTGTAAAGTCGTAGTTTCTACTATTATTTTGAGTTTAAGTGTATATCTTTTAAGAGGATATACCAAGTTCGTTTATTTAGATAATTACTTGAAACTTGAATAGGAAAAACATGATCAAGCCCCCATTCTAATTCGTTTATTTCATTTTCAAGTCCTGTTGGATAGAGTAAAAGGATCTTAAAATTATTTTTAACAATATTTGATAAAACTGTTTGTAATTCTAGCGCTTCAGTCAAGTTTCCGCCCCATCTAACAAATAAAATGGATTGTGAATTATGAATTCTTTTGTAAAGATTATCAATTCTTCGATCTAATTTTTGTTTGAAATCATGGTATGTGATGAACCAATCTTCATTTGGAATAACAGGGAAATCATGATAAGATGTTACGTTATATTTTGTGTCTTTTATTATGTGAGAAAAAACAGGTTGTATCACGCCATCATTAAACACAATATTTTGATCCGGCATTGCATGCATGTTTTTTAACTCCATAAAGTCTATAAAATTATTTTTCAATAATTCGTTGATAGAAGAAAGATTCGGTGATACAAACCAATCTAGAGGACCAGAATATTTCCGCAACCTATATTTTTTTAGATGAATAGCAGTATAACAATTTTCCCCTAAACTAATAACCTCATCATAAATTCCTTGAAGCTTTTTCATTTCCAATACAACCATCCTTTTTTAGAAAAATTAGTAGGTATATATAAATTCTAACAAGCGTTATTATGACACAGAACATGCTTTTGAAAAATAGGAGAACTGATTCATTATAAATAATATATGTATGCATAAAAACTCCTGTGAAAAGGCTCATAGGAGGATAAAATAAAGCATATTTCGGGTTATATACCATTTGTTGAGATAAGAATTGTGTGTGATAATTAATGGCGTTTCTATATATAAAGGGGAAAAACAGAGATACATTGATGTTAGTTGTGAATAAATTACAATTTAAAATTGAGCGGAAATAAGAAGCCCCAGTTACAGAATGAAGCAACTGGGGCTTTTTTAATCTCTTCCTAACTTAATTATACCATGTAAATCAAGTTCAAAATAGACTGTTTATTCGTATTTACTACTGCTACAATCAAGAACACATGCATAGTAAGGAGAGATGGTAAATGAGTTCTTTCGTTCTCGATTTTCAGGAAATAGAAAACACGCAGCTTGCACTCGTTGGTGGAAAAGGATTGAATTTAGGGGAGTTATCAAGCGTTCAAGGGATACAAGTGCCAGAAGGATTTTGTGTTACAACGGTAGGATATGAAAAGGCCATCGAGCAAAATGACGAGCTTCAAACTTTGTTGCAGCAGCTAACAAAGTTGAAAATGGAAGAGCGAGCCCAAATTGATGGAATTAGTAAGAAGATTAGAGAAGTCATTATGGCAGTAGAAATCCCTTCTGAAGTAGTGGAAGCGGTAGCTCATTATCTCTCACGTTTTGGAAATGAACATGCGTATGCCGTGCGTTCTAGTGCTACGGCTGAAGATTTACCGTATGCCTCGTTTGCTGGTCAACAAGATACGTATTTAAATATTATCGGTAAAGAAGCGATTTTGCAGCATGTAAGAAAGTGCTGGGCTTCTTTATTTACAGAGCGAGCAGTAATGTACCGCATGCAAAATGATTTTGAACATAATCAAGTTTCTATATGTGTTGTCGTTCAAAAAATGGTTTTCCCTGAGGCTTCGGGAATTTTATTTACTGCTGATCCGGTTACTTCTAACCGAAAGGTAGTATCAATTGATGCCAGTTTTGGGCTTGGTGAGGCATTAGTATCAGGACTGGTCTCTGCCGATAATTATAAAGTAAAAGAAGGCGAAATCGTCGATAAGATGATAGCCACTAAAAAATTAGCTATTTATGCTTTAAAAGAGGGCGGAACAGAGAAGAAACAGATTGATCCGGTTCAGCAAAAGATTCAAACATTATCTGAACAACAAATTTTACAACTAGCACAGATTGGAAGACAGATTGAAGCGTATTTTGAATGTCCGCAAGATATCGAATGGTGTTTAGTGGATGATACATTTTATATTGTTCAAAGCAGGCCGATAACGACTTTATATCTAATTCCTGAAGCGAATGATGGAGAAAATCATGTGTATATATCGGTTGGCCACCAACAAATGATGACCGATGCGATGAAACCACTAGGATTATCTTTTTTCCTGTTAACGACTAGTGCTCCTATGCGTAAAGCGGGAGGGCGGCTATTTGTTGATGCTACGAAACAATTAGCTTCACCTGCTAGCAGAGATTATTTAGTAAACACTTTAGGAAAATCGGATCCACTCGTAAGAGATGCATTAACGACTATAATCGAGCGAGATAATTTTATTACATTGTTACCAGATGATGAAAAAGAAAAGAGTGTTGGTAAAAGTGGACCACCTGCAAGTTCGCAGCCACAAGTCGAAAACAATCCAGCAATCGTTATGGATTTAATAAAGAGAAATCAAGCATCAATCGAAGAGTTAAAACGAAACATGCAAACGAAATCAGGGGTGGATGTACTTGATTTTATTTTGGAAGATATTCAGCAATTAAAGAAAATATTATTTCATCCGCAAAGTATGGCTGTCATTATGGCAGGTATGAATGCTTCAACATGGATGAATGAAAAGATGGAGCACTGGCTAGGCGAAAAGAATGCAGCAGACACACTTTCTCAATCGGTACAAAACAATATTACGTCTGAAATGGGGCTAGCATTACTGGACGTTGCTGATGTGATTCGGCCGTACCAAGAAGTTATTACGTATTTACAACATGTAGAAAACGATAACTTTTTAGATGAAATAGTTCAGTTTAAAGGTGGAGAAGAAGCCCGAGATGCCATTCTAACTTTTCTAAATAAATACGGAATGAGATGTAGTGGAGAAATTGACATTACGAAAACACGCTGGAGTGAAAAGCCAACTACAATTATCCCGATGATTTTAAATAATATAAGAGACTTTGAAGCGGGTGCTAGTAAACGGAAGTTTGAAGAAGGGCTGCAAGAAGCTTTGAAAAAAGAAGAAGAGTTAGTAAATCGATTGCAGCACTTGCCAAATGGAAAGCAAAAAGTAGAAGAGATGAAGCGGATGGTTCGTAATATCCGTAATTTTATCGGTTATCGTGAATATCCAAAATACGGCATGATTAATCGTTATTTCATATATAAGCAGGCATTATTGAAAGAAGCTAAGCAACTTGTGCAGAGCGGTGTCATTCGTGAGGTCGATGATATATACTATTTAACTTTCGAAGAACTTCACGAAGTTGTTCGCACGAATAAACTAGATTACGAGCTGATACAAAAACAAAAAAATGATTACAAATTATATGAAAAACTAACGCCTCCTCGTATCATGACGTCTGATGGAGAAATCATTACAGGCAAATATAAACGAGAAAACCTCCCAGCTGATGCGATTGTAGGCCTGCCTGTTTCTTCAGGAGTAATTGAGGGAAGAGCTCGCGTTATTTTAAACATGGAAGAAGCGAATTTAGAAGAAGGAGATATATTAGTTACTGCTTTTACTGACCCTGGCTGGACACCATTGTTTGTGTCTATAAAAGGGTTAGTCACTGAAGTTGGCGGACTTATGACTCACGGGGCAGTGATTGCACGTGAATATGGATTACCAGCAGTTGTTGGGGTAGAGAATGCTACGAAATTAATAAAAGATGGACAACGAATTCGAGTACATGGAACAGAAGGTTATATTGAAGTGTTGTAATTAAAAAAAGATCATCCGCTATTATAGTGGATGATCTTTTCTATATAGCTGGCTCATTTCTTCAAACCAGCCGCATAAAAAGGCCCATGAACAGCGATTGTCGATAAAATACGAGCGATTTCCTCAGGTGTTTCTTTTTGTCCGTTATTTAACCATTGCTGAATAACACCAATATGAGCAGATGCCATATAAGAAGCTAAATATTGGCTTGGGACAAGTAAATTCTCCTTATTAATGAGAGCGCCATTCGTATCTTCAAATATTGTTTTCCACATAAAGTCTTTCAGTTTTGTTTGGAAAGATAAATCTCCTTTTGGACTTAATACAGCTCTCATAAAATCACTATTTTCATTTAGAAATTCAAGAATAGAAGTAATAAGTATAAACGGCATTGTTGGGGAAGGATTGGACCCAAGATCCGCAATAACTTCAGGCAATCTCTGCTTGGCAATGCTAGAAAACTCATACATAATTTCTTCTTGGCATTTCGTCATTAAATCAAATTTATCTTGATAGTGCGCATAGAAAGTACCACGATTTATGTTCGCTCTCGTTGTAATATCTTTCACTGTAATGGCGTCAAAGCCTTTTTCTTCAATTAATTCTACCAATGCATTTCGTATAGCAGTTTTCGTACGAACAACACGTAAATCTAAATTACTATCACGCAAAGTATGTCCCTCCTTCATTTTAGCCAACACATTTCAAGGATGTGTCTTATAACCGACACATTCACAATTTTTGATTATTGTATAAGGTTCGACTCGAACATATAATTCAAAATATAAATAAACAACACGTTGTTGGTTATTATAAATCAAATGTAAGGAGGAGAAAAGAAAATGTTTAAAAATAAACTTTTATTGTTATCACCAGTTATTGCACTACTCGTAGTTTTTATTTTTTCATTAACGTTATTTCCAACCGTTCAACCTCAGCCGAAAAACTTGCCAATCGCAATCGTAAATGAGGACCAAGGAGTAGAAATCCCGAATCAACCAAAAATGAACATGGGGCAAACGATTGTTGATAATATGAAAAAGACATCAAAATCAGAGGAAGAACCTGCGGTCAAGTGGGTAGAAGTAAAAGATAAGGAATCTGTGCAAAGAGGATTAAATAATCAAGAGTATTACGCAGCATTAGTCATTCCGAAAGACTTTAGCACAAAACAAGCATCATTACGAACACTACAGCCATCTTCGCCAGAGGTAGAAATATTCATCAATCAAGGAATGAATACAGCAGCATCAACTATGGCAGGGCAAATGTTAAATGGGGTAGTTGATAATATGAACAATACTGTTCGCACGCAACTATTAGAAGGATTGAAGGCAAAAGGAGCTACAGTAAAAGTAGATCAAGTTTCAAATGTAGTAACACCGATTACGAAGGAAGTGACAAACGTAAATGAGATCGGCAAAAATAGTGCGAACGGTAACTCGCCAATGTCTTTATTCCAGCCGTTATGGATTGCAAGTTTAGCGAGTGCGGCAATTATCTTTATTGCGATAAATAAAATGCCGATTCGTACAAGAAATGAGAACTTCGTATTAAAACTAAAACAAATCATAACAGGTGCTATCGCGGCATCTGTCATTGGGTTCGGTCTTACATGGATTGCAGATGGTATGGTAGGACTAAACATTTCAAATTTCACTGATACGGCACTGTTTTTATCTATTACGTCCTTTAGTTTCTTCTTAATGATATCAGCGGTACTTTCACTAGTTGGACTAAAGGGAATCGGTTTATTCGCTCTTTTACTATTCTTCGGGGCACCGCTATTATCGTTAGCACCTGAAATGTTGTCGCCATTTTACCAAGACTGGGTGTACGCATGGTTGCCAATGCGATTTATGATTGAAGGACTTAGAGAAATATTCTTCTTTGGAAAAGGGTTAAGCTGGAGTACACCTGTAACAGTGCTCGTTTGGATTGGAGTAGTAAGTATCGTTATTATTTTAGCGACTGCTTTCAAACGTAGTGCAGGAAAGGAACAAAAAACTGAAGTAAATGCTTGAAAAATAGTAGAGGGAAAACCGTTTCACTAGTAGTGGAGCGGTATTTTATTTGAGAGAAAAGTTAGATAACATAGAAGAGGTATTTAAAATGTAGTAGTTAATTGTGTAATATGATGTATAAAATAAAAATGATAAGAAAGAAGAAAGGAGAAAAAATGAAACGAGGGATTTTTGTAGATATTCCAAATGAATATGATAATCTACTTTGGAAAGTGTTAAAGCCGATCGATATTACATCATTTGATTGGCGAGTGGAAAACGAGGAATCTTATTTCATATTACCTGATGGATTAGGACCAGAATTATTTTCAGAAGATAACAAGGTAATGAGTGGATTAGAATTTAAAAAATTAATAAAAGATAACATATATTATCTCATTTTTGCAGATTTAAAAGCGTATCCAAAAGGAGAAGTACTAGAAGAGATTGAAACATATGAAGAGTTTAAAGAAAGCAAGTGTGAAGTAGTCGTATTAGTAGCGGATGGTGATTACATACACATTTATGCGAAAGGCCAAGAAGCAATTGAATTGATGTATGAAAACGCAATGAATCAAGGTTTTTACGTTGAATACGTGACAGACGAAAATGACGGTAGAACGCGATTATCAGTATGGTAGTAATTTGAAAGGGGAACGGCAATATGGAGAGAAATACAGTTAAAGAATATACAATTCGAACTGCTATTGAAGGGGAAAGTGATAGCATAATTACTCTATTAAAAGAAGTAGCAGAGTGGCTACAACATAAAGAAGTGGATCAGTGGCAGTATTTGTTAGGTGGAGAGGCTACGGCTGAAATACTAGATGGGATAAGAGAGAAATATACATATGTGGTTATGAAAGAAGATGAAATTGTCGGTACGGTTACAGCATCTCCTAAACAAAATGAATGGGATGAACATATCTTTGGTAAAGAGGAAGTTTCTAATTCATTATATATTCATAGATTTGCGGTGAACCGGAAGTATAAGGGGAACGGAATAGGAGAATGGATTTTACGGTGGATAGAAGAGAATGTACAACATGACAAAGAGTTTTTGAGGTTAGATTGTGTCGGGCATAATCGTACGTTGAATGATTTTTATAAGCGATGTGGTTTTGGATATATCGGTAGTACGGATGGACATAGTAAGTTTCAAAAGAAAAGGGGAAAGTGAATGAATTTAATTAACAAAGAGTTAGTTAAAAGATTAGTGCAAGAACAGTTTCCTAAATGGGCACATTTAAATGTGAAGCCTGTAAAGTTTAGTGGGCATGATAATCGAACGTTTCATCTAGGGGATGAGATGAGTGTCAGATTGCCAAGTGATGTGGCATATGTACCGCAAGTAGAGAAAGAAAATAAGTGGCTACCTATATTAAGTAAGGAGCTTTCTTTACCGATTTCTACACCAGTTGCGAAAGGAAATCCATCTGAAGAGTATCCGTGGCCTTGGTCTATTAATGAGTGGATAGAAGGAGATACTGTTACGAAACAAAATGTTCGTGACTTACATGAATTTGCAGCGGACTTAGGATCATTTTTAGTAGAATTGCAATCCATTGATGCGAGTAATGGCCCAATAGCTGGAGCACATAACTTTTACAGAGGTGGGCTTATATCTGTATATGATGAAGAGGCGAGAAATGCTATCGAAAATAATAAGGACGTTTTTGATGAAACTGTATTAAAGCACCTTTGGGATGTAGCACTTCAGTCAACGTGGAAGCGTAAACCAGTTTGGGTTCATGGAGATGTTGCACCAGGAAATTTACTCGTTAAGGATGGAAAGCTTTGTGCTGTAATTGATTTTGGTATTTTAGGAGTAGGAGATCCAGCTTGTGATGCAGCGATGGCATGGACATTTTTTGATAAAAGTAGTAGAAACGTATTTAAAGAAATATTGCAAATAGATGAAGAAACGTGGAATAGAGCGAGAGGATGGGCACTTTGGAAGGCGTTAATTACATATGATGCAAATAAGACTAGCAATAAAATAGTGGCAGAAGAATCGTATCGTGTTATTCAAGTGATTGTGGATGATTATGAGAGGTAGTAGAAAAAGCCTATTTTTTAAATAGGCTTTTTCATATGATTAAATATTAGAAATCGAAAGAAGGAATGTAACATTATTATACAGAATATTTAGATAATAGGAGGTGTCGAATTTTGAGTGAAATTGAATTAAAAAGGAATGTAATTAAGACAGGGAGTGAGAAGGGGATCATTCTTCGGTTTATACTCGCTAGTCTAGTTGGGGTATTTATGTTTTTCGTACCAGTTACGATAAACGGTGCTTCTTCCATTATGATTGATCATATCGTATCATGGATCCGGACTTCGGTTCCGAGCGTAGTACCTTATTACGCTCTACTCGTTATGATAATGGGGGCGATTTATCCGTATTATACGAAAAAGTGGAATGCATCTATCGTAGATATTTGTTTTTCGATTTTAAAAGTAGTTGGCGTCGTTTTTGGTGTATTATATTGCGTGAAAGTAGGGCCAGCATGGTTCTTTGCGCCAGATGTAGGGCCGTTTTTGTATGAAAAACTAGTAATATCGGTAAGTTTACTCGTGCCAATTGGTTCGGCTTTTTTAGCGTTATTAGTCGGGTACGGATTACTAGAATTTATCGGTACGTTTTGTCGTCCGATTATGAGGCCGTTATGGAAAACACCTGGACGATCAGCAATTGATGCGGTTGCATCCTTTGTGGGGAGTTATTCGTTAGCTTTATTAATTACGAATCGCGTGTATAAAGAAGGGAAGTATACGACAAAAGAAGCAGCTATTATCGCTACAGGTTTTTCTACAGTATCCGCAACATTTATGATCATCATCGCAAAAACATTAGACATTATGCATTTATGGAATGTTTATTTTTGGACTACTCTTGTTGTAACATTCATCGTAACTGCTATCACCGTAAGAATTCCACCACTTAGTAGAAAATCAGATACATATGTAACAGAAGAAGGGTTCCCAGAGCCCGTTTATAAAGAGAAAATGCTAGAACGCGCTTGGGAAGATGCGCTAGAAGTATCGAAATCTGCACCAAGTATTATGAAAAATATCGCAGTAAATTTAAAAGACGGATTTATCATGACAATGGGCATTTTACCATCCATTATGTCAGTCGGATTAATTGGTATCGTCTTAGCGAAATTCACGCCAATATTTGATTGGATCAGTTATATTTTCTATCCGTTTACATGGCTATTACAATTACCAGAAGCAGAACTAGCTGCTAAAGCCGCATCCGTTGGTATCGCAGAAATGTTTTTACCTTCTCTTTTAGTTGTAAGTGCACCACTTGTGACAAAGTTTGTCATTGCGGTTGTTTCGGTATCATCTATATTGTTCTTCTCAGCTTCCATTCCTTGTATTTTATCGACAGACATTCCGTTAAAAGTATCGGAACTTATTATTCTCTACGTACAAAGAACGATATTAACATTACTTATTATTACGCCGATTACTTATTTGTTACTTTAAAGTTTTAAAAAGATAAATCTCTAACAAAAGAAGCCTTCTGTAAAAGGAAGGCTTCTTTTGTTTAAAATCGGGTTATTCCCACATCACTATCATGCTAAGAAAATCAAATATCCTAAAATGTGAAAATATACTATTTTCTGTTTTTGTGATGTTTTTATTTATTTTTTGAATATGACGTCATGCTTCTTAAGAAGATTCCTAGTCCTGCAAAAAAGAAACCTAAGCATAATAAGCTGCCTGGTGTTCCCCAAGTAATTTGATCTAGCATTTTCATCCCCTCCCATTTATCATTACATAGCATTTATTGGGAATTATCAAAATTTCCCTTTTTAAAGGTTAGTGATGAGCTTTCCCGCCTTATACGAGAAGAATATATTTGAAAAGGAATTGTTTTAAATACATTCTATTATTCTTATAAAACGTTTTCTTTTCATATGATATAGTAACAACAAAGGGGGCTTTCAAATGGAAATAATTCACGAAAGAGCAAAGTTACGGATAATAGATAGTGAGGATGTCGAAACTTTGTTTTCGATTGTAGAAGGAAATCGGGATATTTGGGCGTATTTAATTTCTAAAATGGATAGTGCGCAAGATATGCAGCAATACGTTCAAAAAGCGATACAGGGTTATGGAAAGGGTACTCAAATACCTTTCGTTGTAGTGGATCAACAGACGAATACGATTGTAGGAAGTACACGTCTATATAATATTTCAGTAGAAGATAAGACAGTCGAGTTAGGGCTGACTTGGTATCATCCAAGTGTGCAACGTACGAGTATAAATACAGAGTGTAAGTACATGCTTCTCCAGTATGCTTTTGAAAAATTACGTATGCTGAGAGTACAAATTAAGACGGATGCAAGAAATGAAAAAGCACAACGAGCAATTGAAAGGTTAGGTGCAGTAAAAGAGGGTGTGCTTAGAAACGAAAGAAAATTGCCAAGTGGTCATGTGAGAGATGCGGTTGTGTATAGTATTATCGCAAGTGAATGGCCAGTTGTGAAAGCACGTTTATTAGAAAATTTAGAGTTGTATAAAGAAAAGTTATAATTCGTGTTTTGAAAGGTATATTGTTCGTGATGTATGAAAAATATACCTTTTTTCTTACAAAATGCTACTTTATTTTAATTCCTTTTGTTTCATCGTTCCCTTCTGAGAAAAAATTCGTTACAATGTAGTTGTATGGTAATAAACTTATGAATTGAAAATATGTAATGAAAACCGCAAATAAAAATGAATTGATAATCCTCAATTTTAAATGAAAACCCTTTTATACATAAATAACAAGTAAAGTTCCTTCTTTTAAATAAACTCAAACAAAACGATTTGATATAAATGTTTTTTTATAGAAGTATGGATGATGTACGGAGGCAATTACAAATGAAAGAAAATAAGAAGAGTAAGAAAAGACGAATCTTTCAAGTATTTTTACTAATGATTTGTTCTGCTATTTTATATGTAAGTTATGCAGCTTACGATATTTGGAGCTATCGCTTTAAAACAGATGATAGTGTGAAAACGGATGCTGGTATCGTACTAGGAGCAGCTTCATGGAACGGAAAACCATCTCCTGTATTTAAAGAAAGAATTAATCATGCGATTTCTTTATATAAGAACGGAAATATTAAAAAGATTATTTTTACAGGTGGTACAAAGTTCGAGGCAGAACTTGAGGAAGCGCGTACTGCAAGAGTATATGCAATGAAACAAGGTGTAAAAGAGGAAGATATTTTAATTGAAACAAAATCCCTTTTCACAGAAGAAAACTTAAAGAATGCGAAGGAAGTTGGAATAGAGAACGGAATACGCACATACACGATTGTAAGTGATCCACTTCATATGAAACGCGCAATGAGAATCGCAAAACATATTAATATTGAAGCGTATGCTTCACCAACGCCGACATCAGCATATAAAACGTTAGACACAGAAATACCATTCTTCTTTAAAGAATTATTCTCGTACATTGGATATGTAACCTCTTTGCCGTTAAAGGCATTGAAGGGAGACTAATATAAGAAAAGAACCTATTTTAAATGGGAACTTTTCTTATTGGTCAAAAACATTGTATTTTTATCGGAATAGTGAAACAATAGAGAGGTAGCTTCATATAATCATAATGAAAAAGTGAGCGGTTGATGAATCGAACATAAAGGAGATTATAGTATGGCACTCTCATTTGTTGAAACAGAAGAACAATCTTTCATTATTGAACAAATAAATAAATTGATTCCGAAGTTCATGGAAAGAGAGCATCAACTAAGTGAATTAGGATCATTTCCGTATGAAAATATAAGTGATTTGAAAGATATCGGATATACGAAATTAACGTTACCGAAGGAATTTGGTGGTAGTGCGATTTCTTTATATGACTTCGTTTTATTTCAAGAGAAAATCGCGGAAGGCTGTGGAGCTACTGCGTTATCGATTGGCTGGCATATTGGCATTGTGAAAGAGCTAGCGGAAAATCACTCTTGGAATGATGAGATGTTCAAATGGTTTTGCGAAGAAGTACGTAACGGTGCACTCTTTAATCGGGCAGCAACAGAACCAAAAACAGGGAGTCCGACGCGTGGTGGTAAGCCAGAAACAATAGCGGTTCAACAAGGCGAGAAGTGGATTATAAATGGAAGAAAAACTTTTACAACGATGGCGCCAATACTTGATTATTTTATTATTTCAGCGAGTATTGAAGGTCGAGAAGAAGTTGGAGAGTTTGTCATTCCGAGAAATACGCTCGGTGTATCCATTGAAGAAACGTGGGATAGCGTTGCGATGCGAGGGACTGCTAGTCATGACCTTGTCTTACAAAATGTAGAGATAGAAAGTCGCTTTTTTACAGATGTAAAGGGCGGGAAAGTGAAACAAAAGGGTATTGGCTGGTTGCTACATATACCAGCATGTTATTTAGGAATTGCACAATCAGCAAGAAATTATGCAGTTCAGTTTGCGGGATCATACAAGCCAAATAGTTTAAATCATTCTATTAGTTTATTGCCGAATGTTAGAAGATTAGTTGGAGAATTAGAACTTGAGCTTATGCAAGCTCGCGTCTTTTTATATCAAATTGCGAAAAAGTACGATGAGGCAGAGGATAAACTATCATTGCAAGCCGAACTAGCAGCAGTGAAATATGCTGTAACAAATGCGGCAATATCTATTGTAGATAAAGCAATGCGCATCGTAGGAGCAAAAAGTTTATCAGAAAAAAATCCGCTTCATCGTTACTATTTAAACGTCAGAGCAGGATTGCACAATCCGCCGATGGATGATGCAACACTATCTATGTTAGCGGATGCGGCGTTTCGGTCGTAGTTTTTTTAACTTGCATTTTATTGTTTATGGACAATATAGTTGTTTTGAAAGCACGTGTTTGATTAGTAATCGAACACGTGCTTTTTATGTGTACGACGTACCAAATTGAGATGTAAATTTTTAGTATAAATGGTTATCATGATTTTGTAAGTGTTCCTTGATGGAAAAACATTTTCCATGTTCCATTTATCAGTTTCCAAATGGAACTTCGCAAAGTATTCTGCATTCTAGTTTCATCTCTTACAAGATATGTCGTCAACACAGTATCCTTCGATAAAGGGAATATTTCAAAATTACAAAGAGTCATTTCTCTCACACTAAGTCCGTCTCCACCAACAGAATCCTTCTTATACCAAACGTTTCCCGAACTTCCAAACTCAAAAAAATCGTCTGCAAGTAATTTGTCCAGTTCTGCTGGATTTGTACGAGTTTTAGGTTCTAATAGTTTTTCCTCCAGTTCACATAAATGCTTTTTTAATTCAGAGTGCTTTTTCACGTGATCATCCCCATATATTCATTATCGTACAACAACTAAATTGCTCTTTTTAACTAACGAAAAGAATTTTGACTAGTTAGATAATTGGTTGCGTATTATTATAATGCCAGTTTGAAAGCTTTGTAAACATTTGTTATATTTAATCCCAAATTAAAGGTCTTTCCAAGTTTATCATTCGTAAATATTGTAAAAATTGACCAGTATGGACCGCATCATGATAGGCAATTCGTAATAGCATGTCGCCTAAATATCTTTGATAGCCAACATCGCTTCGATCAATAAGGGTTGAATCTAGCTCAGCTATGCTTATGGATTGAACATACTCTATGAAGTCAGTAAAGTACGATTGTGCCAATTCAATTTCTTTTTTTACACAAGTAATTGGCTCGTCATCATACGGGAAATGTATATCATTTATTGAGCCGTTGTTTTTTAAAATCATATGATAATAAAAAGTTGAGCTCCATACATGACGAATCATCTCACCAAAGGACATAGCTTCATGATCAGGCTTCCAATTAAGAAAATTATCGGGAAGAGAATTCCATAATTTTTCTGAGCGCCTTCTCGTTTCTTTCAAATTTAATATACTAAGATTAATTGCATTCATAATACATTCTCCTTTACTATTAAACTTAAAATAATTGTATCAGTTTAATAGTTAGGGTATCATCGAAATATGAATGTATATCCGAATATCTCATATATAGCTAAACTAATTGCTGAACCTACAAGAGCAATTATCTTAGATTGTCTAATGAATAATCAGGCACTACCTGCTAGCGAATTGGCTTATATGGCAAAGGTGTCACATCCAACGATTAGTTCTCATCTTTCTAAATTAGTAGAGGGGAATCTACTTACAGTTGAACAACATGGTAGACATCGTTACTATCGACTTGCTAATCAAGAGGTAGCAGAAGTTCTTGAAAAGTTAGGAACAATTGCACCATCAGTCCAAGTTCGGTCTTTAAAACAATCGGATCAATTAAAACAAATTCGTTATGCTCGAACTTGCTATGATCATCTTGCAGGCAGACTCGGTGTAGAGATAACTGAAAAATTACTACATAGGGAATTTATAATTTTAAAGGAAGGAGAATACATTGTAACGGAACAAGGTAAGCGATGGTTTCTGAATTTTGGAATAAATATTGAAACGGCAGATATAAAGAGAAGGGTATTTGCAAAACCTTGTCTTGATTGGAGTGAACGACGCTACCATATTTCTGGTTGGTTAGGATCTGCGATAGCAAAACTATTTTTTGAACAGGAATGGATTACAAAAACGGATAAGAATAGAGCCGTCCATCTTACAAAAAAAGGTATGAAGTTATTGAAAGACCAATTAGGCATTGACATGGAAAATAAAAAAGTCCATCAAAATGCAGTGCCTCCTATCGAGTAAACAGTATTAAATAACCTGAGTTCTATATTTATATAGACTCAGGTTATTTAATTTGTTTTAAAATCTTTGATGATATTTGCATATGGCAACTTTAACCTCATTTGCTTTACGGAAAGAGGTTAAATGAAAACATAGTAGTTTGAGGCAGTTCTATTAAATTATTAATCATATTCATTGAAAATTAAGCGTAAGAATATAGTAAATGAAGGGAGATATAAAATGAATAAAATTAAACTGAAAGTATTAAATGTAAGATATGTAGTGATATGTATTTTATTCACTATTATATGTATCCTCACTTCATTCTTCATTTCTAGTAATTCCAGCGTATTTAAATCATTTTATATGAATCAGTTATTAGGAACGAATTCTACTAAAGGTCTTATGTATATGATAGGAAGTGAAAATCGTTATTTTGCAGAAGAATTTCATAAAGAAAAAGGACGAGCGTCTTTGGAATCTTTTTTACTGTCACTTTCTACAAACATTAATGTAAATGATCTCCGAAGTTTATTAACTAGAGAACTTCCTAATATGAATCAATTTTATTCGGAAATATTAATTGCTGGGGAAGGAACAGATTATACGAACATTCCTGAAGAATCCAGTATTCCTTTAGATAACATTAAAGATAAAGGTACTGCTATTAAACACCCAAAGAGTGGGAAAGAAAACAATTCTACTGGTGAAAATTCAAATACACAAAATAACGGTGAAAATAAAGTTTTTATTTATCATACACATAGTTGGGAAGCGTTTATTCCTCTCATTCCAGGTGCTACGATACCCGATGATGCTTCCAGTACAAATAATGAAGTGAATATTACGTTTGTTGGAAACTATTTAAAACAAAAGTTAGAAGAAAAAGGAATAGGTGTTTCACATGATACGACAAATATGAGGGATTTTCTGCGAAATAAAAATTTAAATTGGGCCCAATCTTACAAAGGATCCCGTCAAATATTACAAGATAAATTAGCACAAGATAAAAATATTATGTTTCCAATGGACCTTCATAGAGACGATGCACGAAAAAATATTACAACAAAAAATATTAACGGAAAGAATTATGCTCGGCTTTATTTTATTTTAGGACGAGAAAATCCTAACTATGAAAAAAATAAAAAAATAGTAACGGCAATAAATTCCTATTTAGATGAGAAGTATTACGGTTTAAGCCGAGGGATTTTTATTAAAGATCGTAAAAGCGGGAACGGAGTATATAATCAAGACCTTTCTCCCAATGCATTACTTATTGAAATGGGAGGGGTAGATAATACACCAGAAGAATTGTATGCGTCAGTTGACGCATTAGTAGAAGCATTTAGCCACTATTATAATGAAGTAACTAAGAAAAATAACTAAATGTATAGGGGAAACCTAGTATTTTTGTAAAATAAAAAGGAGTGACACCTAGTCAGAAGTTCTAGGGGTTACTCCTTTTTTAGTAGAATATAATATTAACAATGAAGGCAATCAATAAAAAAAATCTTTCTTTTCATTCTTCTTTTTACAGTTTTATAGGAGAATGCTATGTTTCTTATTTCAGCTACTGTATAATAAGAAAAAAGCACGAAAAGAGGTCATCTCATGCTAGAGGTTATTGCAACATGTTTAGAAGATGTGAAACGAATTGAACGAGCTGGCGGGAAGCGAATTGAATTAATTACATCTTATACAGAAGGCGGTTTAACGCCGAGTTATGCATTTATTAAAAAAGCGGTAGAAGCAGTACATATACCGATTCACGTTATGATTCGTCCGCATGCGAAGTCTTTTACATATACGGAAGAAGAAATTGAAATGATGAAGGAAGATATTATCATTGCGCAGAAGTTAGGTGCAGCTGGTGTTGTATTAGGTGTATTAAACGAACGAAATGAAGTGGATGAAGAGAAATTAGCGAATTTACTATCTGTTGTAGAGGGAATAAATGTAACGTATCACCGAGCGATAGATGATATAGAGAATCCAGTAGAAGCGATGAAAACTTTAAAGAATTTTCATAAAGTGACTCACGTTTTAACTTCAGGTGGACAAGGAAATATAGTAGAGAATATTCCGGTGCTTGCAGAAATGCAAAAGGTAAGCGGTGGTCAAATTCAGCTTGTAGTTGGAGCTGGTGTGACAAAAGAAAATATAAAGCAATTGCTAGATGAAACTGGAATTTCGCAAGCTCATGTCGGTACAGCGGTTAGAGAAGGGAAATCATGTTTTTCTGAAATTGATCCTAATTTAGTACAAGAATTAGTTCAAATCATACAATAAACAGTTAAGAAAGAGGAGAAACGATGAAGGAAAATACGAAGAAAGAATTATTCTCATGGGCTAAAACGATAGGATTTACTCTTGTATTAATTGCTATTATTCGCGGTGTTTTATTTACACCTTCATTAGTACAAGGTGAATCGATGATGCCTACTTTAGAAAATAACGAACGAGTTCTTGTGAATAAGATTGGTTATAGTATAAGTGGATTAGATCGCTTTGATATTATCGTCTTCCACGGAAAAGAAGGATACGATTTAGTAAAACGAGTGATTGGTTTACCAGGCGATACAGTGGAGTATAAAAACGATGTTTTATATGTAAACGGAACAGCGATGGAAGAACCATATTTAAAAGAGTTTAAAGAAAAAGCAGCAGGCCGTGTATTAACTCCAGACTTTACGTTAGAACAAATCACTGGAAAAACGAAAGTGCCAGCAGGCCAAGTGTTTGTTTTAGGAGATAATCGTGAAGTTTCGAAAGACGGTCGAATGTTCGGATTTATTTCAGAAGATGAAATTGTCGGAAAAGGCCAAGCTGTTTTCTGGCCGTTGAAACAAGTAAGAGCGTTATAAAGAAGTATGGGAGAAATATTCTTCCGGTGGATTTACATCACATTTTTTGTAAAACTGAATGTTCATTTAAGAAAGACAGAGGTCATTTTGATTATTATTTTTCAGAATGGCCTCTGTTTATTTGAAGATAGTATTGCAAGGAGGGAATTTAAATGATAACGAAAGAAGCAGAAGTTATCTTAAACAGGAAAGGAGCCAGGAAAGTAAACGAAATTCCTAAAGAGGTCTTACAATTACTACAGCAAGGGAAAATAGAAAGTGTTAATCTAACAGAATGGCTATCTATAAATCATATTGAACTACTTAAAAATGTCTTACCTTCAATAGGACTCAAGAATAGTTTGGAATGTATAGTAGCTGAATTAGAAAAACAGAACGTTGAAAGAGGAATGAAAGTCATACGAAAAACAGGAACTTTATTGGATGAAATTATACTCAAAGAGAATGAAGGAAACAAGGAAGACATACTGTTAAAATTATCTGATCATATTTCAGATAGTGTACGATGTTGGGCAGCGTTTATGAATAAAAAATCAAATGACACATTAAAAGATACATTAACGTACATTCGACCTTTTGCGGCGGATCATCATTTTGGTGTTCGAGAAATTGCTTGGATGTCTATTAGAGAAGATCTTTCACAAAATATAGAAGAAAGTGTGGCATTGTTAGTAGAATGGGCAAAAAGTGAAGATGAGAATATTCGCAGGTTCTCTGTAGAATCTATTCGTCCTCGAGGTGTATGGAGTAAACATATTGAAATATTAAAACAAGAACCTGAAAAAGCACTTCCCATTCTTAATTTACTTAAATCAGATCCATCAAAATATGTACAAGATTCGGTTGGAAACTGGTTAAATGATGCCAGTAAAACTAAACCGGATTGGGTAATGAACCTATGTGAAGAATGGGCAAAGGATACTGACATAAAATCAACTAGTAGAATTATTAAAAAAGCTAAAAGAACGATTTTGAAAAATAAGTAATATGTAACTAAAAGACTTGTTAGTTGTACGAAGGAACAATCAATCGTGTTAAAAAAAGAATATTTCGAATAACTATGAGAAGAGCGTGTATTGATTAATACATGCTCTTTATATTTTCTTTTCTATCAGTGTTATGAATGAAAGGTGATCAAATTTTATTTCAAATCTACACTTCTGTACTTTTTTATTGTAATTTTTATTCTAATAGTTTTGTGGCAATATGTACTTTGGAAAGTGAACCGTCTCTATTTCTAAAAATAATTTTATATTCACCGTCAGGAAGCCAATCAGTCCAGTGAATATCGAATTCACTTATCGCTTGTTCCCCAGGTTTTAAAGTTCCGTCAATCATCCAAGCACCTTTAGCGTTATACAAAGTATAACTAAAAGGAGAATCACCTGTATTTTGTACAAGAACGCTTAAATTATCTCCATTTAAATAGTTGGAAGTATAAGTGGTTAATCCGAAAAATGCAACGTCTTCGTTAGTTATGGTACGTTGTTCAATTTGAGAGTTTAGTTTCGTATCCTCGTTTGTCGCAAATGTCACATTATAATCTATACAAAAAGATAACATAATAGCAGGAATCACTAGAAACTTTTTCAAAAGAAACACCCCTTATATTTAATTTTGTGCATATTATGATAAACGAAATATATGAGGAATGTAATAACTTGATTTAAAAATTTACAAATGAATTTAATTATTTACGTTTTTTAAACTACTGACAAATATATCGGTTCATAGGCTTGAAAAAAATATTGATATAATTGAAAGAATATTTTATAATTTTAAATTATATGTTTGTTTCGAAAAATGGAATATAAGTTCCGAAATTCGGAACAAGAGGGAGATAGAATGAGTATAAATAAAACGGCAGTTAAGACAATGGATATTTTAGAGTTGTTTTATGAGCATGAAGAGCTCAGTTTAACAGAGATGGTTCAGCTTACGAGTATGCCGAAAACATCTGTTTATCGTTTAATTGGCTCGTTAGAAGAAATGGAGTTTTTACAAAAAAACGAGAAGGGGAAATATCGTCTCGGAGTCGTTTTTTTACGGTTCGGTCAACTTGTTTCACAAAGATTATCAGTAAGAAATATTGCGATTCCCTATATGAAAGAGCTTAGAAATAGTTTAGGGCAGGCAGTTAATTTAATTATTCAAGATGGTAATGATGCGATTTATGTGGAAAAGATGGAAGGTGCTCAGCCTGTACGCGTGTATACAGCTGTTGGAAGAAGAGCGCCACTTTATGCGGGTGCATGTCCGAGAATTTTACTATCGTATTTCTCTGAGGAAGAGCAACGGAAGTACATAGAGGAAACAGATTTAAAACAGTTTGCGGATGGAACAATTGTGGATAAGGAACAATTGCTAGAAGTGTTACAAATGGCGAAAAAGGAAGGGCACACAATTAGCTACTCTGAGTTAGAAAATCATACAGCGGCTATAGCAGCTCCTATTTTTGCAAGTGATGGAACGGTTGTAGCAGGTATTAGTATTTCGGGATTAGCAATTGAGTATAACGAAAGTAACATTGCATATTTTATTGCGAAGGTGAAAGAAACAGCACATCGAATTTCGAAAGAACTCGGCTTTTTGGCATAGAAAGAGGGAGTAGGATGAAATTTTCTGCGTTAGGGGATCAAGCAATTATTGTTACATTTGGTGAAGAAATTGGGATGGAGACATACGAAAAAGTGCAGCGATTATTTCAAGCGTTGAGACGGTACCCGTTTACAGGAATGGTTGAGTGTGTACCATCTTTCACTTCATTAGCGGTCTACTACAACGTATACGAAGTATGGGAGCGAAATGGGAGAAGTGAAGGGTCATATCATTACGTTTGCCGGTATATACAGGAGCTTTGTAATTCGTATCAAGAAGAATTAAATCAGGATGTGAAACATATTTCTATACCTGTTTGCTACGGGGGAGAATATGGACCTGATTTAGAAGAGGTCGCACATTATAGAGGATTACGAGCGGAGGATGTCATTCGCATACATAGTGAAACAACATATTTTGTATATATGTTAGGCTTTACACCGGGATTCCCGTATTTAGGAGGGCTATCAAAAGAACTAGAAACACCTAGAAAAGAAACACCACGGTTACAAATTGCTCCTGGTTCGGTAGGTATTGGCGGAAATCAAACAGGTATATATCCGCTTGAAACACCGGGTGGATGGAATATTATCGGTCGAACACCAATCTCCTTATTTAATCCAGCAGAAGAAACACCAACATATATTCAAAGCGGTATGTATTTACGATTTATCCCAATAACGAAGGAAGAGTACGTATCACTTGAGGGGGCTAAAGAATGGATGTAGAAGTTTTACATGCAGGAATGTTTACAACAGTCCAAGATTTAGGGCGAGCTCATTATCAACAATACGGTGTACCAGTTGGCGGGGCCATGGATCAAAGTGCACTTCGGATGATCAATCTGTTAGTCGGTAATGAAGAGAATGAAGCGGGACTCGAAATGACAATTATGGGGCCTAAATTGTTAATAAAGAAAACGACTTTACTTGCGATTGGTGGAGCAAATATGGAGCCGTTACTGAATGGGAAGCGTATTCCATTATGGCGTCCCATTTTAGCGGAAGAAGGTAGTATGCTTTGTTTTGGGAAAGTGAAAAGCGGTTGCAGAGCGTATGTGACTTTTGCAGGTGGTATACAGATTGATCGCATAATGGGAAGCAAAAGTACTTACATACGTGCTGCAATTGGTGGTATTGAAGGAAGAATGCTGAAAAAAGGAGATTATTTTCAAATTGGAACGCACACAGAAATGGCGAGTCGTTGCATTCAAAACTTACAAAACGATGAACGAAACAAAACGAAATGGGCAATTAGCAAAAGCGTACTGCCAAAGTATAAGAAGTATCCTAAGCTGCGTGTCATAACTAACTTTGAATATGATCAATTTACAGAAGAAAGTATACAGGCATTTTTTACGAAAGAGTATAAAGTATCTAATTACGCTGACCGTATGGGTTATAGAGTTGAAGGAGAAGTTTTAAATAGAGTGGAAGAAAAAGAGATTTTATCGAGCCCCGTTACATTCGGAACGATTCAAGTGCCAAACGGTGGACAGCCGATTATATTAATGGCAGATAGGCAAACGACAGGTGGCTATCCGAGAATGGGAAATATCATTTCAGTAGATTTACCTCTTCTTGCTCAGCTAAAACCGGGGGACTATGTTTCATTTGAGAAAATTACGCTTGAAGAAGCGGAACAATTGTACATAGAACAAGAAGTAAATATGAGTCTATTAAAGAAATTCATCGCTTTACGAAGCTGACATTGGGAGGGAAAACATCGTGATGACAATCGATTTAAACTGTGATTTAGGAGAAAGTTTTGGAGCTTATAAAATGGGGAATGATGATGAAATTCTTCCGTTCGTTTCCTCTATAAACGTTGCTTGTGGTTTTCATGCGGGTGATCCGACTGTAATGAGGAAAACGGTCGAAAAGGCACTGCAGCACAATGTAGCAATAGGGGCGCATCCTGGTTTTCCTGATTTAATTGGATTTGGAAGAAGAAACATGAATGTTTCAGCAAGTGAAGTATACGATTACGTTTTATATCAAATCGGCGCATTAGATGCTTTTGTGAAAGCGGCAGGCGGGAAAATGCATCATGTAAAACCGCACGGTGCCCTATATAATATGGCGGCGACAAATCCGGAAATTGCAGATGCAATCACGAAGGCAATTTATCATAGTAATCCCAATCTATTACTTTACGGATTAGCAAATAGCGAGGCGTTTATACAGGCTGCGGAAAAATATAATGTAACTCTCGTACAAGAAGCTTTTGCAGATCGTACGTATAAGCAAGATGGAACGTTAACGAGCCGGACAGAAGAAAATGCGCTCATAAAAAATGAAGACGAAGCGATAAAGCAAGTGCTTCAAATGGTGAAAGAGGGGTATGTAAACGCGGTGAGCGGAGAGAAAGTAGCGGTTCACGCACAAACAATTTGTTTACATGGTGATGGAGAGAAAGCAGTCCAATTTGCGGGAAAAATATACAGAACATTCAAACTTAATGGTATTTCTATTTGTGCACCGAAATAAAAAATAGGGGGAATTGTTAGAAATGATTAAATTAATCGGGATACTACTTGTTGCAGTTGGTTTTTTATTTAGATTAAATACACTATTAGTAGTTATGGTTGCAGGTATTGTTACTGGTATGGTTTCAGGATTAAGCTTTTATGATGTCATCAGTATGTTCGGTAAATTTTTCATAGAAAATAGATATATGTCTATGCCAATTATATTAACTTTACCGGTAATCGGAATTTTAGAGCGTTACGGTTTAAAAGAAAGAGCAGAAGCACTTATTACGAAATCAAAAGGCGCAACAACTGGAAGAGTATTAATGTCATATTTTACGATAAGAGAATCATCGGCAGCACTTGGACTGAACATTGGTGGTCATGCACAAACAGTAAGACCACTCGTTGCACCGATGGCAGAGGGAGCTGCGCAAGGAAGATATGGTAAACTCCCAGAAAAGTTAAGAGAAAAAATTAAAGCAAACGCAGCAGCTGCGGAAAATACAGCTTGGTTTTTCGGAGAGGATATATTTATCGCGACTGGAGCTATTTTATTAATGAAAGGATTCTTCGATTCAGTAGGTATGCATGTCGGTGTATGGGATATGGCTCTTTGGGGTATTCCAACTGCAATATCTGCACTTATCGTAAGCTGGATCAGATTTAGAAGATTTGATAAATATATAGCTAAAACGATGACATCAAAAGAAAAAGAAGAGAAGGAGGCAATATAAAATGAACATTATCACAATGGATACAATTTATTACGTATTAGGTATAATCGTTGCCTTTATCGCTGTTCGTATTGTATTTGATCGTGAACATCCAAATCAATTTGGTTCTAGCTTATTTTGGGCGTTATTTGCCATTACGTTTTTATTCGGAAATGTAATACCTTCGTTTTACGTTGGTTGTATCGTGCTCGCTATGGTCGTGTTAGCTTCATTAAATAAAGTAACAAAGTCAGAGGAGAAAGAAGTACCAGTACAAGAACGTGTGAAACATGCGGAGAAATTAAAAAATAAAATTTTTATGCCTGCACTACTAATTCCTATTTTTACAATTATCGGTACGTTAACGTTAGGGAAAATCAAATGGGGGAATGTATCCCTTGTTGATCCAGATAAAGTAACGTTAGTTGCATTAGCACTAGGAGCATTACTCGCATTCGTTGCGGCGATGCGTATTACAAAATCGAAAATAACAACGCCTGTTCAAGAAGGAAGCAGACTATTACAAGCTGTCGGCTGGGCTGTCATTTTACCACAAATGTTAGCAGCACTTGGCGGTATTTTCGCGAAGTCTGGTGTTGGACAAGTCGTTTCAGATTTAGTCGGCCAAGTGTTACCGACAGAGTATCCGTTCGTTGCTGTTATGGCATATTGTTTAGGAATGATGCTCTTTACAGTCGTAATGGGGAATGCATTCGCAGCGTTTGCTGTTATTACTGGCGGAATTGGTTTACCTTTAATTGTACAAATGCACGGAGGAAATCCGGCAATTATGGCGGCACTTGGAATGTTTGCTGGATACTGCGGAACATTGCTTACTCCAATGGCAGCAAACTTTAATATCGTTCCGGCGATGCTTTTAGAGCTAAAGGATAAAAATGCGGTTATTAAAGCACAAGTACCAATTGCTCTTTCAATCTTTATTATCAATATGTTTATTATGTACGGTCTTGTATATCGTTTCTAATTAGGAGGGAAAAACTATGAAAACAGTATTACTAACAGGATTTGATCCGTTCGGCGGAGAAAGTATCAATCCGGCTTGGGAAGTCGCAAAGAGTTTGAATGAAAAAATAGTGGGAGAATACAAGATTATTAGTAAACAAGTACCAACTGTATTTCATAAATCAATACAAGTTTTAAAAGAATATATAGAAGAACTAAACCCTGAAATGATTATATGTATTGGACAAGCTGGAGGCAGACCAGATATTACGATAGAGCGTGTCGCAATTAACGTTGATGATGCAAGAATTGCTGACAATGAAGGGAATCAGCCGGTAGATGTACCGGTTGTAGAAGAAGGACCAGCTGCCTATTGGTCTGCACTTCCAATGAAAGCAATTGTAAAAAGAATGCAAGAAGAAGGCATACCAGCTTCCGTTTCACAAACAGCAGGTACATTCGTTTGTAATCATTTATTCTACGGTCTTATGCATGAACTAGTGAAACGTGATAAGAAAATAAAAGGCGGATTTATTCATATTCCGTTCTTACCAGAACAAGCGAGTAACTATCCAGGTCAACCGAGTATGTCACTTTCTACTATTAGTAAAGGGATAGAATTGGCAGTAGAGGTAACGACGACAGTTGAGGTGGATATAGTGAAAATTGGGGGTGCGACGCATTAAATAAAACGAATCGTACGACACCTCCTGTAAACAACTGGTATAATAAGTATAGCAATATACATAGAGGTGATTTTTGTGCAACAATTTAAAGAAGTACGCTCAATTTTAGAAAAAGCGAAGAAAATTACAGTGTTAACAGGCGCAGGAGCAAGTACGGAAAGTGGTATCCCAGATTTCCGTTCAGCAAATGGATTGTATGCTGATGCGAATGTGGAGATGTATTTATCAAGAGGATATTATAATAGAAGTCCGAAAGAATTTTGGAAGCATTATAAAGAAATCTTTCAAATTAATACGTTTCATCAATATAAACCAAATCGTGGCCATCGTTTTTTAGCTAAATTAGAAGAACAAGGGAAAGACATTACGATTTTAACGCAAAATATTGACGGTTTACATCAATTAGGCGGTAGTAAGCATGTCATTGATTTACATGGAACACTTCAAACAGCACATTGTCCGAAGTGTAAAGCGAGATATGATTTGCAGTATATGATTGATCATGAAGTACCTCGCTGCGGGAAGTGTAATTTCATTTTAAATCCAGACGTTGTTTTATACGGAGATACATTGCCGCAATATCAAAATGCGATAAAACGTTTATATGAGACAGATGTATTTATCGTTATGGGCACTTCATTAAAAGTACAACCTGTTGCTTCATTCCCGGAAATCGCAAAGAGGGAAATAGGAGCAACAACGATCTTAGTAAATGAAGAGTTAACAGGGCAAGAATATAACTTTGATTTTGTTTTTCAAAATAAGATTGGTGAGTTTGTTGAAGGGTTATCTTCAATGAAATAAGTTATCGGAAAAACTGAGGTATCCACCTCAGTTTTTTATTTGAGTAATCACTGTTTAAAATATTTCAATAATGTCGCAACCACATCTCTATAACCTATAAAAAAGGCTTTGGTTGGAAAAATAGCAGAATAGGAAGAAATGTTTTCTTTAGCGAATACACAATCGTCATAAAGTAAGCTAATGTGTAGCTGTTGTAAAGGTTCTATTTCGTTTTGTTTTAAGTATAAAACTAAATCATTATAAAGTTGCGTACTATACTCACTTACAGACCATTCTAATGAATGCTGACCTACTATGCTAGTCCACCATACTTTAAAACTATATAGTATTTCTTTAAAGGATTCCTCATTACATAACTGATTGTCAAAAAGCTTCTCGTAAAAGATATGGTTTTCCTCATGAAAAATGTGGAAATCATATTTGTCGTCAGTAATTTGTTTGCGAAGTGTATGCCATAATTCTTTGAAATTCACTTCAAAGCCAGTAGAGAAATTTACTTGTTTTGCTATGTAAGGAAATTTAAAATTTTCCTTTTTCTCTTTTTGGTTAAGATAAATATTTTGAATATAAATCATAAAGTTTAAACAATATGACGTATTAGTATGTATTGTGAATGGATCTGTCATTTCATGTTCTCCTTAGTAATGTCTTTTATTGTAGTATACAGAGAAATGTAAATGAATGGTATGAAAAAAGAATTGCATACACTCTTTCTTTCAGAAGAAAATTCATGTTATGACGTATTAAAGGGAATGGTAATAAATAGGTTGTAAAATTAAAAAACTGAAAATTAAATCTTTTATTTCTTTAGTAATTAATATAAAATTCTATATATATCATATAAATAAATTTGATACATAATGGTTCTATGTAGAAATGTTAATAGAATGAAGCGAGGGAGCGAAATGAGACAGAAAAAGGAGCAGAAGAAACAATCGAAAAAGAAAAAGACTCATATTCCTTTTCGATTAAATGTACTATTTTTTATCGTCTTTCTTTTATTTTCAGCTATTATAATTCAATTAGGTAAAGTACAAATCATTGATGGAGAAACGTATAGAAATGAAGTGAACAAAAAGGAAGATGTAACGGTAAGCACACCTGTTCCTAGAGGGAAAATGTTTGATCGGCAAGGTCAAGTGATTGTAAATAACAAACCACTACGAACCGTTACATATACGAAAATGAAAGGAGTAGATTCGAAAGAAGTTTTACAAGTAGCGAGACAGTTAGCTCAGCTAATAGAAATGTCGCCAGAAGATATAGCTAAGTTAACAGAAACAGATAAAAAAGATTTTTGGATGCAGTTAAACGAAAAACGAGCAGCAGAAAAAGTAACGAAAGAAGATGAGAGTACATTTAGGAAGCGAGAGATAGAGGGGAAAGAATTAGATAAAAAGGTTGAAGAGTTGCGCCGTGAAAGAATTACGCCAGAAGAATTAAGCGAACTATCAAAAGAGGATCTAGAAGTACTAGCAATTAAAAGTAGGATGAATGCGGGATATAAAATGACGCCGCAAATTGTTAAAAAAGATGTAAGTCAAAATGAATATGCAATCGTAAGTGAAAGATTGGCAAGTTTACCAGGAGTGGATACGACAGTAGACTGGGAACGTGAATACCCAAATGATAAAATACTTCGTTCCATACTTGGTAGCGTTTCTACTGAAAATGAGGGTTTGCCAAGAGAACAGTTAGATTATTATTTAGTGCGCGATTATAACCGAAATGATCGCATTGGTAAGAGCTACATCGAGAAACAGTACGAAGATGCATTACATGGAACGAAAGAACAGTCGAAAAATATTACAGATAAAGCGGGAAATATTATTCGAACTGAAAAAGTGACCGAAGGAAAAAGTGGTAACAACTTAATGTTAACAGTAGATATGGAGTTACAGAAAAAAGTAGAGGAAAGTCTTGAAAAGAATTTACGAGCATTTCATTCTGCAGAACCGATGATGGATCGCGCGTTCGTCGTAATGATGAACCCGAAAAACGGGCAAATTTTATCAATGGCAGGAAAGAAAATTGTAAATAAAGATGGCAGCATGCAAATAGAAGACTTTGCTTTAGGAACGATGACAAGTTCTTATGAGTTAGGATCAACTGTGAAAGGGGCTACGTTATTAGCCGGATATCAAACTGAAACAATTAAGCCGTATACGCATTTCTTCGATGCACCAATGTATTTTAAAGGAAGTACTAAGCCAAAGAAATCGTGGAAAGACTTTGGAGATATTGATGATTTAAGAGCTTTACAAGTTTCATCAAACGTATATATGTTTAATACAGCATTAAAGATGGCAGGTATAAATTATGTGCCAAACAATCCATTAGACATTAAACAAGAGACATTTAATAAAATGCGCTACTATTTTAGACAATTTGGCTTAGGTGTACCGACTGGTATTGACTTGCCGAATGAATCGATTGGTCAAATGGGTAGAACGGATACCATACCTGGTTTTTTACTTGATTATGCGATTGGACAATACGATACATATACGCCGCTTCAACTTGCTCAATATATTTCAACCATTGCAAACGGTGGTTACCGAATGAAACCGCAAATTGTGCAAGAGGTGAGAGAGCAACCACATAGACCAGAGGATGTTGGAAAAGTTGTTCGGTCTATTGAACCAGTTATTTTAAATCGAGTGGATATGGACACTTCATACATTAATCATGTAAAAGAAGGATTTAGAAGAGTTTTTCAAGAAACTGACGGGACAGGTACTGCAACGTTTAAAGGATTACCGTATAAACCAGCTGGAAAAACAGGAACAGCTGAAACCGTGTATGGCGGAGAAAGTGATATTGGAAGAGATGAAAACTATAACCGAAAAAAATGTTATAATTTAACTCTTGCCGGTTATGCACCATTTGATGCTGATCCGGAAGTAGCTTTTTCAGTTGTTGTACCTTGGGTGAATGATGACAAATCAGGAATTAATTCCGCGATTGGTAAAGAGATTTTGGATGCGTATTTTGAATTGAAAGCGAAAAGAGCGGGTGAAAATCCAGTCCCAGTAGAACAACCGAACAAGGCCCAGTAAAAATAATATCACTGCATGGAAACACATTGTGCAGTGATATATTTTTTGAGTTAAAAAGCGTTTAAATAAGGTGGGAATGGATATGAAAGAGGAGATTGAAAGAGGATGGGGAAAATACATACTGTTTGTGTTTGTTTTGGTAGTAGCCTATCATTCTTTTACTTTATGTAAAGTGGAAGGGAAATCGATGCAACCGACTTTATATGAAGAAGACTACGTATTTGTAAATAAAGCAGCAGTACATTTTTCTAATTTAGGGCACGGAGAAATTGTCATTATAAAGGAAGAGGATGGGTCGAAATATTATGTAAAACGAGTAATAGGACTTCCTGGTGACGTAATTAACATAACGAATGGATCAGTGTATGTGAATGATAAAAAACAAGAAGAACCGTATACAAATAAAGAGTTATTCAATAATACGCAAGTGTTTTATAACTTTCAAAAGACAAAAATTCCGCCAAATAAGTTATTTGTAATGGGAGATAATCGTGAGCTTAGTAGAGATAGTCGAAATGGCTTAGGATATATTGAAGAAGATAATATAATAGGCAAAGTAGAATTTGTATATTATCCTTTTTCAAAAATGAAGATCATAGAATAAGTGGGGTTATACAAAACCCCACTTATTAAAGTTTCACTTTATCTTCTTTAAAAAACCTTTTGGATTAAATGATATGAAAAACTTATGTTTAGATTCATCAATTATGAAGTTGTTGTTTTTAGCTAAAAACTCTTCTACAGCTTCCATTGGGCCGGGGCCCCAATCGGGAGAAACAGGATTTCCATTAATAGATGTATCCTCTACAATAATATAACTACCAGTAGTAACGATAGATTTATAAAGTAAAAGTTCTTTTGATACATGCTCTTTACTATGATCAGAATCTAAAATAACTAAAATCACATCATCAGGTTTGCGCATATTTAATATAGTTTGAACGGCATGTACAGAAACAGAAGAAGCTGTTACATACGTAATTCGGTCATGGGATGGACGATTTGGTTGAGGAAATATATCAATAGTAACAACGTGCCCTTTTCCAATTAAATCTAATATAGAAGCTAAATACAATGCGCTACCACCATAACAAGTGCCACATTCAATAATTAAATCGGGTTTTAATTCGTAAATAATTTCTTGATACAAAAAAAGATCAGAGGGAAGTTTGAAAATGGGGACCCCGAGCCAGTGTGTATCATGTAACCAAACGTTGCTGTCGTAATAAAGTTTTAGAAATTCATTGCTTATAGTATCGATGTTAATTCTCCTTTCTAAAAAGGATTCTTTCGCTTTACGTAAAGTGTTTACGTATGAAAGTTGTACTATATATTATGTGATAAGGAATTGTAAGGCGAGTGTTTTTACTTAAAAATAAGCTAAATAACTCATGTGTAAAGGAAAGGAAATGGACGTATGTATAAGTACACAATTTGCTTCATTAGAAAAGGAAATGAAATACTCTTATTGAATAGAAATAAAAAGCCGAATATGGGAATGTGGAATGGCGTCGGAGGGAAAATAGAAGATAATGAAACGCCATACGAAGGAATCATTAGAGAAACGTTTGAGGGAACGGGAATAGAGCTTCCAAGTGTAACGTATAAGGGGAATGTTATTTTTAAAGATAAAGAAGAGTCTTGGGATAGTGAGGGAATGTATGTATTCATTGCTGATTTACCAGATGGAGTGCATATGGAAACGCCATTAAGTACGTCGGAAGGATTATTAGAATGGAAAGAAATTGATTGGATATTAGATGATAATAGAGGTGTAGTTAGCAATTTACAAAGATACTTACCAATAATATTAACAGAAGAAAATAAGTTGGATCATATATTCACATATGATAACCGGAATATTATTAATTACACAACTGTAATTTTGACAGAAGATGATGCGAACAAACGGTATGAAAAGCAACTTGTTTCTCAATAGAAAAAATATGAAAACAATCGCTCTTATAATTTAGTAGATAATATTTTAATAGAGCAATTAGCATTATTATGTTGATTGCTTTCATTATATATGCGAGGTGATGATATGTTTCAGAAATATATTTCATTAGGCATAATCGTCATATGTACGATGTTCCTTTTTGTAGCTTGTTCAAAAAATGATAAAGAACTGAAAGACATTCAAAAAGCAGATTATCTTGTTTCCTATTCAAATGCAATGAAAGATGGTGGTTATATATATGGATATGATAAGAAAGGAAATGAGATTAGTAAAATAGAGATAGATGGACAAAGTATGATGAGTAATGCAAAAGATGAAAGGGGGTACTACTTCTCATCAAATAGAAATAACAATCATTATGCTATTGATAAGACAGGCAAGATACAAGAGATAAATAGACCTAAAGAATTACAAGATGTAAACGCAGGGGCATATTTCATCCATGCAGAGCAAGGGTATGTTTATTATGATGTGAATATTGGATTGATGGACGAAAAGAAGGGATATACAAGTGAACTTGTATATTGGAAAGATAGTGACAAAAGGCAAGAAAGTGTAGAAGTAAAGTGATAATGTGAATCAAAAGTTACCACCTAAATTAATTATGGTAAATACGAAGACTAGAGTAGTAGAAAAAGAAATGAGATTAGACGAAAAGCAATTCATACCTATTCTAGTGCAGGTGATTGATAATAAGGTTTATGTTTTAAATAATGATGAAAAAATGAAAGAGTTAGATGAGAATTTGAACATCATACGCACATATTCATTGAAAAGTGATGAAAATACAAAAATCGCTATAGAGGATAAAGGAATTTTTGATATGCAAGTACAGGGTAATAAGTTATACATCTTATACAAAGATATGAATACGAAGAGTAAAACGAAGCAATTTGTAGCTGAAATTGAAGGGTATGATCTGATAACAGGAGCCAGCATTGAAAAGACTATTTTACAACTAGAGAAAAAGTGGGATGATATTACTTTTCTTGTATTAAAAGAGTAAATAAAGCGATTTGAAGGGAGGAACTTAAATTATGGCATTTCAAAGTGAGGAAGAACTAAATGAAGCTATCGAAGAAGCTAAAGTAAGTCTAGCAATAGAGGGTATGATTATTACAAAAGAAATGGAAAAAATTATTAAAGCGAAGGTAACAGGAAAGATAACACATGAGCAATTTATCGCATTAGCTGATGCGATTGCAAGGCGTGAACTTACTTAACAATCTAGAAGGCACCACAAACTTTTGTTAAATAAACGGGAAAAAGAGATGGTAGATCCATCTTTCAGACTGTACACAAACTATTTTTGGAGAGTTCAGATGCTAAAAAATAGTTTGTCTCTAGCTTTATGACGAATTTACCCAACAATATATATACGTAGTACGTTCTATGCTACAATTTACTATAAGTGAGGAAGGAAGGTGTCTTATGAAAATATCTGTTTATGTTGCAAGTGCATTTAGCAAGGATCATAAAGGTGGAAATAAAGCAGGAGTGGTATTTATGGAGAATACATTGACCACTACTCAAAAAATGGCAATAGCCAAACAACTGGGCTATGCGGAAACCGCATTTATATCAGAGTCCGAAATTGCTGATTATAAATTTGAGTATTTTACACCAAAAGAGGAAGTTGATTTATGTGGTCATGCCACAATTGGCTCTTTCGCGATACTGATGCATGTAAATAAACTTTTCAAGAATCGCTATACGATTGAAACGAACAGCGGTGTTCTTACTATTACCATAAAAGATGACATCATATTCATGGAACAAAACGAACCGATATTCTATGATGTTATATCTCCAAATGAGTTTATCGACTGCTTTGACATTAAAGATATAGACAATACATACCCAATTCAAATTGTCTCCACGGGCTTAAAAGATATTTTAATTCCTATAAAAAGCGAAACACAATTACATACAATGCAACCTAATTTTGAAAAAATTAAAGAAATCAGCAAGTATTATAATGTTGTCGGGATGCATCTATATACTTTTAATGACAATCGAATTATATGCAGAAACTTTGCTCCGCTATACGACATCAATGAAGAAGCAGCGACTGGAACTTCAAACGGTGCATTAGCTTGCTACCTTTATGAACAGCGCTACTTACAAAAAGAAGTCTATGTATTTGAACAAGGTTATTCTTTACACTCGCCTTCCGAAATATTAGTTAAATTAGCAATCAACAGCAACAATAAAATAGAAAAGGTCTATGTTGGCGGCAAAGGCTATTACTGCGAAACTAAGTTTTTGAATATATCAAATATTGAGTGGAAATAAAAAAAGAGATGGTAGATCCATCTCTTTTTCAGTTTCATATACTCCATGATTAGTTGCGAATCGCTTTAATGATAAAGCGATGTTGCTTCACATCAAAATAGCCTTTTTGCAACATAATCTCATGTATGCGATATAATTCCTCATAATACCTTTCGACAGTAAAATCAGCAATTTGCCACGGAATCGCTTTTAAATAATATACGATAGCGCCAATATCATAAAAGCGTTGAAAGGGGAACTCTTCTTTTTCTTCTAAAATAGTAAATCCATTTTCCTTTAGCTCATTACATGCAGTTTCGAGTGACCAACTTGCAAATTCGCTATTTAGTGGTGTGCCAAACTGCTTATTAAGTTCTGCGCAATCAAGACCACCAGCTTGTTGGGTAAGAAATATTCCATTAGGAGAAAGGATTCGGTTTACCTCAGAAGCAGCATAGGATTCATGTTGGTTCACAATTAAATCAAATTGAGCATCTTGAAGTGGTAGGGCATCATCATCCTTTACTTCTACAACAATAACCCCTAAAGGCTCTAATTTCTTTCGGGCAATTGGCACGTTTGGGGCGTAGCCCTCAGTAGCATAAATAGTTGGCGGGAACGGTTGTAACATAGATAAAAGCTCTCCACCGCCAGTGCCCATATCTAGCATTGATTTTGCGTGTTGTATAAGCTGGAAAGCAGTGCTACAGTACGACCACGATAAAGGCTCACTATTCATTCGACCCGTTTCTGAAATGAAAGAAAAATCCCAGCCGCTAAAATTTGTATTTGCACTGTCTAATAAAGTTAAAAATAATGGATCACGTTTCATAATTGTACCCTCCTATTTTGTAAATGAATGATATGATGAGAAAAGTAAAAAGGAGGACCTCTTATAAAAGTGAAACGGATTTACGTTTCGTGTTCAAATAGATTCATATAAATTCGCTCCTTGTTAGAGTGGTTATTTGTATATTCGGGATAATTGAGTGGAAATCCTTTGAAGTTATTAGGGAAGATAGTTGTTTAAACGAAATAAGCCGGAAATGTTTCAAAATATTTTAAGACAAGGGTAATGTTTGAAAGAGAAAACCGCTTATACTTCATTTTTGAAGCATAAGCGGTTTTGTTTAAAATACTCAAAAACAAAAATCTTTTGGCAAATTACCATTTTTAATAACCGTTCGTAACCCATGTTTTATAATCCAAGGGTTAACAGGATGCTGTTTATCACATAACTGCTGCAACCATTGAAAAACGAGTTCTTTATCTTCTTTCGTAATATCGTTAATATGATTGGCTACTGATTTTTGGACATATTTAGAAGGATCATTCATTAATGGTTCAAGAAGCTGTAAATTGTTCTTAAAGTCACCTTTCAGAGCTCCTATTTTTTTAGCCCAAGGAAGTCTGGGCCTTGTACCTTCGGAAACTAATCTTCTAATGTGGCTGTTTTCGTCATGAATCCACTGTTGTAATATGTGTAGTGTCTCTTCATGGTATGTTTCGAGAAAAGGCCGAATGGCATATTCAGCAGTATTCCTTTTTGTTATTTCATACATGGCGTTAAATGAGGATTCAAAATGGTTAAGCCCATATTTTTCAATGTATTTTGCAATAGGCATGTACATATATCCGTTTGTAAATGTGCCTACTTCTGTTGTGTTTTCTGGCCCCAATGTTTTCAGTAAAATATGTATTGCTGTATTAAAATCTTTTTGTAATGCATCGTGTAATTCATCTGCTATTACTTCTATACGTTGCTTTAACTCTAAATTTTCAACTTTACATGTTACGGAAGATACGAAGTTTCTTTTCGGAAAATTAGGATCGTGTTTACAAATAGAATCAGCCATACTTTCTGCTAATTCTTCATTAAATAAAAATTTTAACGGAACATATTTACCCATTTTTTCACCTCATTTGTCAGCTGAAAACAATTTTTATTTTTTAATCGACAATCCATAAACTAAAGTCTCACTCGGAGTCGTAATGCTAAAACCAGTCGTCTTATAATCAAGTTTCACTGTATCACCAGTGTAGTCTTTCGTAAATGAATCCATTTGTACGATAAAATCTGCATCTTCATATACAACGTCATCTGCATCATATGTATCCCAAATTAAATCGACATCAACGAAAATACTACAAGAGTTTGTCATTGTTCCTCTAATGCGAATGATTTTTTTATCTTCACGTTCTAGTCTATGTATAGCTGTTTTTGCTTCATCAGTAATGCGAATGTTCATGGTATCCCAACCTTTAATGTATATTTCCTTTATTATGACAAAAACAGGAGTAATAGGGAAGGGAGAAGCATTGGAATAAAAAACGAGCAAACAAATTTGTTTGCTCGTTTTCCTTTATTTCAGTTCGCATTTATCAAGCGGAATCACTTTTGTTTTCTTCGTAAATTTATATCCTAACCATAGTACTAAGAAGAGTGGTAAACCGATGTAAGAAACGAGTACGCCGTTCCAATCGATTGCTTCGCCCATAAATGCGCCGTAGTTTTGTCCTAAAATTACGATGACACAAAGTGCAAATGCGAAAATTGGACCGAACGGGAACCATTTTGCTCTATATGGTAAGTCTTTTAAATCTTTACCTTGAGCGATATATGCTTTACGGAAACGGTAATGACTAATTGCGATTCCGACCCATGCGATAAAGCCAGACATTCCAGATGCGTTTAATAACCAAATGTATACAACACCGTCGCCGAATAAGGAAGCAATGAAAGCGATACTACCAACAATTGACGTTACGATTAATGCGTTAACAGGTACACCGCGGCTATCTAATTTACCAAGAAACTTTGGTGCTTTTCCTTGGCGAGCTAAATCCCAAAGCATACGAGTGGATGCATACATACCAGAGTTACCAGCAGATAGAACTGCCGTTAAAATAACAGCGTTCATAACAGAAGCAGCAAAGGCAACGCCCGCTTTTTCAAAAATAAGTGTAAACGGACTTACTGTAACATCACTTGCGGCAAGGCTTTCAGTCGTATAAGGAATTAATAAACCGATAACGAGAATCGCAAGGATATAGAATAAAAGAATACGCCAAAAGATAGAACGAATTGCTTTCGGAATGTTACGCTCTGGATCAGCAGTTTCACCAGCAGCTACTCCTAATAATTCAGTTCCTTGGAAGGAGAACCCAGCCGCCATAAATACACCGATAATTGCCATAATGCCGCCGTTAAATGGTGCATCTGCAACTGTGAAGTTTTTAAAGCCAACAGATTCGCCGCCCATAATTCCGAAAATCATCATAAAGCCGACAATTAAAAAGATAATAATAGTAACTACTTTAATAAGTGCGAACCAATATTCAGATTCACCAAACCCTTTAACAGATAAATAGTTTAAAAGGAAAATAATAGCTAAACATAATCCGCTCCAAATGAGGGAAGGGGTATCTGGGAACCAAAATTTCATAATTAATGTTACAGCAGCGAGTTCAGCAGCAATTGTAATGGCCCAGTTATACCAATAGTTCCATCCAAGTGCAAAGCCAAGGGACGGATCAACAAATTTTGTTGCATAAGTACTAAAAGATCCAGTAACAGGCATGTAAGCTGCGAGTTCAGCTAAGCTTGTCATTAAAAAGTAAACCATAATCCCAATTGCGGCGTATGCAATTAATGCGCCACCAGGTCCAGCTGAATGGATGACACCACCGCTGGCAAGAAATAGTCCGGTACCGATTGTACCACCGAGAGAAATCATCGTAAGGTGACGAGATTTTAATCCGCGTTTTAATTCACCTTGTCCTTGTGTAGTTTGCGTTTTAGAGGTAGCTTGATTCGTTGCGCTATTCATGTTCAACACTCCTTTTCTTGTAAGATAGGAAGGAACGGGGGAGAAAAATACAAAAAACCGCCAAAGGAATTTGGCGGAACGTTTCACAAATAACCACCCCATCATACCCTTCCGTTAAGATAGCACCCCACGTTTACACGGTAATTTTGTAAACGTGACAGTTCTGTTCCTTTCGGAGACAGCCCCAGCTCATAATTCCAGAGAAGAAATATAAACTTCGGCAACCTTTCCTTTCAAACGGAGTTGGTGACATTCTCTGTGTCTCGTCCGTTTTACTCATAAAAGTCGCAACCTCTACCTCATCGGATTGATGAGGATTTGATATATCGCTAAGATTTTTAATATATGGCAATTGTAATGACTTTCTGAATATATTGCAAGATATTTTGATAGGAAAAGTCAAAAAATATCGGTTATTGTATAGGAAACGCTCGCAAAACTCCACCCGAACCTACTGTTATGTAACAAAAAAAATAAAGAAAGAAATTGTTATACAAATGTTTCGCAAAAAATATTGAAAAATCCTTTAAAATTAAAAGAAAATTCAGAAAATATAATTCGACATAACTATCAAAAGAGGATTATTCCTTAAATTCGTTTCAAAGAATAAGTATAAATCTGATGAATAGAATGAATATTCTTTTTATTTATGATAAAATTGAGGCGTTGTTTAATTGAAAAGGGGAAATCAATATGAAATTAGAAACAGAAAGACTCTATATAGTGCCGTGTACAGAAGAAAGGGTGCACGTTGCTAACGAGCAAGGATATAACAGTGGCCCGCATATTGTAGGACATGTAGAAAATGTAAAACAAAATAAGGATGTATTACCTTGGGGAGCGTGGTATGTCATTCGAAAAGAAGATGACATCGTTCTAGGTGATATAGGATTTAAAGGGAAACCAAATGAGGAACATACAGTAGAAATTGGTTACGGATTTATTGAGAAATATTGGAATAAAGGGTATGCGACAGAAGCTGTAAGAGAATTATTAAATTGGGCTTTTCAAACAGGAGAGGTAGAAACGATTATTGCAGAGACACTCCCTGAAAATAATAGTTCGATTCGTGTATTAGAGAAATTACATATGAAGAGAATTGACACTACAGAAACGATGATTAATTGGAAAATAGAAATATAAAAAATACCGCTCGAAGTATATCGGGCGGTATCTTTATCGTTATGGTAGCATTTGTTTTTGATCATTCGGATATCCGGCTGTCGATGCGTTAGAACGCTTGGAATGATTGCGAACAGCAATGAAAATAGAAATAATAACGACAAGACCAACTGCCACGTAAGAAAGTGAAATAATAGTTGGATCAACTTTAAATGTAGTAAGCAATGTACGAATGTTTGTAAAGATAATAAGGCCACCAACTAATACGCCAAGTAAATGAGAAGGAACGATGCGTACTAGCCATGCAGCGATTGGTGCCGCAACGATACCACCGAGCATGAGAGAAAATACCCAAACCCAGCTTACTTGTTCCCATCCAAGTGAAATGAAAAATCCAATTGTTGCAGCGAGTGAAACAGGAAATTCGCTCGTATCTACAGATCCGATAACTTTTCTAGCTTCATTTCCTCTTGCCAAAAGTACAGGTGTCGTAATCGGACCCCAGCCACCACCACCAGTTGAATCAACGAATCCAGCGAATAAGCCAAGCGGAACAAGCTGTTTTGCAGACATACGTTTATTTGAAGTAACAATTTGTTTTTGAATGATGAATCGTAATAAAATATAAACCCCTAAAGTAAATAAAAATACGGAAATGTACGGTTTAATTACATCGCCAGGTAAATTGCTTAAAAAACATGCCCCAATAAATGCGCCAATTGCTCCTGGTAATGTAAGCCTGGAAACGGTATATTTATCAACGTTTCCAAATTTGATGTGAGATGCACCAGAAGCGGCGGTTGTAACGACTTCAGCTAAATGAACAGATGCGGAAGCTACAGCTGGTGCGATACCAAACATTAATAATAGTGAGGTAGATGTTACCCCGTACGCCATTCCAAGTGCCCCATCAATCAATTGAGCGAAAAATCCAATAATAGCAAAGACAATTAATTTCTGCATAAATAATCCCCCTGTAATAATAAATGAAAAAGGCACTTTTCCCGTATGAGAAAAGTGCCTTTGGTTTTTCCAATCAGCAATAATTAAATTTGTTTCATTATAATACATATTAATCGTATAAATCAACTGGGTTTTAAAGTTTTTTGAATTGAATGAAAGAAAAATAAAATATACAATAAAAGGATGGAGAGAAAGGGGAGAAAGACATGTTACGATTTGATCATCTCGTACACGCAGTATATGGTACACCGGAGGAAGCGGCAAAACAAATACAGGAGCGTGGATTTCATACTGCACTAGGCGGAGAGCATACTACTTGGGGTACTTGGAATAGTTTATGTTATTTTGATTTATCATATATAGAATTTTTAGCAGTTCAGCATGAAGATAAAGCGAAGAAAGCAGAAAATCCATTAGTACAAGAAACAGTAGTAAAATTACAAGACGGAGAAGGAATGTTACAAATCGCAATTCGAACAGATGGCATTGAAGAGCTAGCAGTTAAGTTTAGTAAACACGGTTTACATACGATAGGCCCATTTGAAGGGAAACGAATGAGAAAAGATGGCCGCCTTTTAGAATGGAAAATGTTATTTGTAAAGCAAGAGAAAAACGGACCGAAATTACCTTTCTTTATACAGTGGAATGAAACAGACGAAGAAAGAAGAAACGACTTACGTAATATAGGGACAATCACTGAACATAAAAATAAAGTACAACAAATTGAAACGATTCATTACGCAGTGAAAAATGTTCGAGAAACAGTACGGAAATGGAAAGAAGTTATGGAGCTAACTGCAAGCCTGGTCGTGAAAAATGAAGAATGGAATGCGGAATGTCAAAGTGTATCGTTTGGTGACATTCATGTGCAGTTTTGTGAACCAATTGGAGAAGGGCTAGTACTAGAACATTTGAATCATCATGGCGAATATCCTTTTGCGGTGGAGTTTAAAGGGGAAAATAAACGAGAGCATGAAGTGTTAGATAGTTTGTACATATATTGATAGAGGTGAACGTTGTGAAGGAAATGCTTAGAGAGATAGAGAGAAAACTAGAATGGCCTCGTATCGTAAAGTGTACAGCTATTTCAAAAGGTTTTTCACATGAAGAGAAATATAAAATAGAATTAGAAAACAGAGTAACATATTTTGTAAAAGTATGTGATGTTGTTCATTTTGAACGTAAACAAGAAGAATATACGTATATGAAACAATTAGAGTCATTACATATTCCAACGCCTAAATTAATTCATTTCATAAAGCTTGAGGAATTACATAAATGTATTCAAGTATTTGAATGGATCCAAGGTGTAAATGGTGAAGAAGGTTTAGAGAAGCTATCGGTGGAAGAACAGTATTATGCAGGAAGAAAAGCAGGAGAAGTATTAAAGAGAATCCACTCAATAGAAAGTGCAAGTAATAAATGGGAAACGGTTCGATGGAATAAATACGAAAGATACGTAGAAGCGTTAGCAAACTATGAAATAGACTTCCTTGATTTGAAGCCAGTATTAAGTTTTGTAGGGGAGCATAAACAATTATTGAAAAATCGCCCTATTACCTTTTTACACGATGACTTCCATCCAGCAAATAGTATGATTCATAATAAGGAATTTATCGTTATCGATTTTGGAGGATATGATTTTGGCGACCCAATACACGATTTTTATAACGTAGCGATTTTTACTACAAGAATAAGTAAACCATTTGCGGTTGGACAAGTTCACGGTTATTGCGTGGGAGAACCGTCACTTCATTTTTGGCAACTGTATTCATTATATGCAGCAATGACATTCCCAGCTGATATCGTATGGACAAACCGAAGCACGCCACATTTAGTAGATGATATGAAGGAAAGATTGAACGTAATTTTAGAAGATCATAACAATTTTTCATCCTATATTCCAAAATGGTATCAATCACAACATAAGGATATAATAAACTATAAGTAATGGAGGGATTCATATGGATAAAATAGCGGTAATTTCTGATATACATGGTAATATTCCAGCATTAGAATCTGTGCTACAAGATATTAAAGTAAGAGGGATTGAGCGCATTATTTGTCTTGGAGATTTAGTCGGAAAAGGTCCTCATTCTAGCGAAGTAATTGAAATCATTCGTAAAGAATGTGATGGAGTTGTAATGGGTAACTGGGATGATTTTATTACAAAACCGACTGAATTTGAAGCGTTAAAATGGCATCAAAAACAATTATCGGAAGAACAAAATGACTATTTAAGAAGCTTACCATTTTCAATCGAATTTTATATGAGCGGCAAACTCATTCGTATGTTCCACGCTTCACCTAGAAGTTTATATGAAAGAATTCAACCACACGCTGCAAGAGAAGAGCGTATTAGTATGTTTGAAAACAGTGAGCTCACAGAGAATATAGAAGGGGAAAGAAAACCCGATGTCGTTTGCTACGGTGACGTTCACCAAGCATTCGTTCAAAATTTCAGAGGGAAAACGTTATGTAATGCTGGTAGCGTAGGTAATCCTCTTGAAATTACACAAGCTTCTTATTTAATATTCGAAGGAACTTACAATGAAAAAGAAGCCGCAAGCTTTTCTATTCAACTCGTACGTGTACCGTATGATATTGAATTAGCTATCAGACTAGCAGAAGAACTCGATATGCCAGAAATTGAAGAATACAAACAAGAATTACGGACTGCTTTATATCGAGGGTTTAAGGGAAAGTAAGTCAATCATAATATATCAACGATTTTTTCAATATATCAACGATTCGACAAAGGATATCGATTTACCGACAAATAGTGACATAAAAAATTAATTGTAATTTTGTTATGTAAACTAAATGGAGGGGAAAATATCATGAACCGAAAACAACGTATAAAAGAAATTGTTAATCATATTTTAATGTTAAATTTAACGCATCCAACTAGAGTTGGAGTAAGTGGTATTACAGCGTCAGGAAAAACAACACTTGCAAACGAACTAGCTGAAGAAATAAAAAAACGCGGATTACCAGTAACACGCGCCAGCATTGACGATTTTCATAATCCTAGAGTGATTCGCTATGCAAAAGGAAAAGAATCTGCAAGAGGGTATTATGAAGATGCACACGATTATACAGCTTTCAAAGAAAGGTTATTAAGACCTTTAGGACCTAACGGGAATTTACAATATGAAACGATTTCTCATAATTTAAAAACGGATATTCCTGTACATAATGAGCCGTTAATGGCTCAACCTAATATGGTACTAATAGTAGATGGGACGTTTCTATTGAAAAAAGACGTAGAGCATTTATTTGACTATAAAATTTTCTTAGATACAGATTTTGAGATTGCGAGAAAACGTGGTGCAAAGCGGGAAACAGAAGCTTTCGGAAGTTATGAAGAAGCTGAAAAAATGTTTTTGAACAGATATCATGCTGCCTGTAAGATGTATATAGATGAGCATAATCCGAAAAGTTGTGCGGATGTTGTATTTCAGAATAGTGATTTTCATGATTCCGTAGTTGTATTTAAAGGAATTTAAAATCGTTTACATAGCAAAAAATCGTGAAAGGAGATGTTTTGGATGGATAAAAAAGATAGTCCGAACGATTGGCCTGTGTGGGCGAATGAGTCAGTAGAGATAGTTAATGCAAATCCTGATTGGCAAGATAAAGGCCGATGTGAAGAACAGCAACTTTATGAACTGCTTGCTCCTCTCGGTATAAGCAAAGTAATACATATAGGAAGTACATCCATACCTGGTTTACCTGCAAAACCTATCATTGATCTAATGGCTGAAATAGACTCATTTAATAGAGTACTAGATATTTTAGCGGAATTGGCCGTATATAATTGGCATTATGTAAGCCCAGAATTGGATGAAAGACCTTGGAGAAGGTTCTTTGTGAAAGTTAAGAATAATAGGCGTGTAGCTCACCTTCATTTAATGGTTAAAGGAACTGAGCAATGGGAGCATCAACTTTTATTTCGTAACCGCTTACGAGAAAATCCACAATTAGTTTATGAGTATTCAAATCTTAAACAAGATTTAGCTAAAAGATTTAACCAAGATAGAGAAGCCTACACAAAAGCTAAAACAGAATTTATTAAGCAAGTTCTAAAATGATGCAACCTTTGATTGTAACTACGTTTGAATACAAAAGAAAAAACATCCTTTATTTTATAAATTAAACTTACATGAAATGCATGTAAATAAGGTGAGAGACTGCGATGTTCTAAAGTATTTCCTTTTATTTATTAGGATAAATTATATATAATTGAATCAAGTTCATATAAGGATAGGCAATTACAGGGGATAAGGCGAAAATATGTTAATAAAGTAAAAAGGGGACAGAAAATATAATGAATGAAGTACTAGAATTAAAAGAAGAACTACTACAAATTAAAAATAATAATTATGCTGTACCAGAAGACGTAGATGCATATCCATATGCGCAGTGGATGTTAGATTATATCGGTTCACCTGATGCTGAATTACGTGATGATTTAATTTATAGTACGCTTCACACATGGATTACAAATGATGTGTTTAGACAAAAAGAGTTGCGAGGATTAATGTTACAAGCAATTAGTCCTGATTATTTATTTTATAAAATTGGTGAAAAGGGCACAGACTCTGTATTTAAACGTGCATTCTCCGTATTAATTCCGCCACTTATTTTATCTGTTCATGAAAGAGAACCACTGTTATCTGAAGAACAACTATACAGTGTGGCAGAACAAGTACTAGAATATGTATATTTAGAAGAAGATGTAAGAGGATACGTAGAAGGAAAAGGCTGGGCACACTCTACGGCGCATGCGGCTGATGCACTAGATGCGTTAGCACGTACTATACAAAATCGTGAGTTTTCATATGCAATACTAGCTGCTGTTCGCCAGAAGGTTCGATTAAGTGATTACGTATATGTGCACTTTGAAGATGAGAGATTAGTAGCGCCAATTATGTCGTTACGTAACCAAAATATTTTAACTGGAGAAGAGTGGAGCAATTGGCTACATAGTATAGCAACTGTTGAAGATATCCGACATCCGCAGCATGCTATTTTAGTACAAAATATTAGAACTTTCTTAAGAAGTTTTTATTTTAGAGTTTTAGAGGCAGAAGGTAGTACAGCCTTTACAGATGATATATTGGAGACTTTGAAGGGTTTGCGTAGGTATTAAAAATGGGAATATAAGAAAAGAATAAGAGTAAAAAACCGATTATACTTGTAGGCCCTCTACAAAAATGATCGGTTTTTTAGTTGAATTGAAATTTTAGACTTAACTATACACGAGTGTATTAAATATGTAATTGTAGATGTTCTTCATATAAACTATTCACGTACTGTTTTAAATTCTTGATGAATAATAGAATATCTTGACTAGGCATTCTAGCATGTAGAAGATGAAATATATTTCCTTTCCCAATTTCAAATTCATCCGAAGTTAAAGTAATAGGGATATTTTTAAAAACATGCCAGGGGAAATATAAGTGTACAAAAGTTTCTCTAAAATATATACCTGATTGACAAATTAATACCCCATCCGATCCTTTCCCCATATTCCCAAGAACAGATGTATCTAAAAAAGCGATGATCTGTTCTTCTATTGGAATGATAAACCGTGCCTCAATTGCTTTTAACTTTTTTTCTGAAATATGAGTGTCTACAAATAATCCATTATCAGGTTCTAATAATTCATTGTGCGTTTCAAATAAAGAGCAAATAGATTTTATCTCATCCATTTTTATAATTGGATGTATATCCTGTTGTTTTGAATTTTGGAATGAATTCGTAAGAGCTATAAGTAATTCTTTAAATAACAGTGGGGGATAATCACTCCCGTTAATATTGAAGCATTTTTGTGCATCAAAAGATAAGAAACCATCTTTATCAATTTCAATTTGTTGCACTTTATTTAATTGTTCCCATTTCAAATTTCCTTTACCTAATAACCAATTTTTCCAGTATAAACCCGAACTCGTAAAGTAAACACCATACTTGCCTGATCCAAATAAATTACAACTTAAAAAAGCGATAATTTGATCTTCCGTTGGTATAGAAAAACGTTTTTGGGCAATTGATAAGAAATCTTTAGGAATTCTAGTAACATAAAATCTAGATTGTTGAAACTCTAAACAAATATTAGTTAAACGATTAAAATCTATATTCATCTTAACCATTCCCCATTTCAAATTTTGTTTCGATATATTAAATTATAAGTTTGTTAGGAAAATATTAACACTTAAATTTACCTTAAATTAATAAGTAGAGGGTTTATAAAATAAATTTATATTAGGATAAAATTATGATTTACATTATATATTTGGAGTAGTAAAGTCTTGTTAAGTTAATAAAAAGGTACATAAAACCAACACCTCCCAACCATACTAAAAAATGTGTTGGAGGTGAATGTTATGGACAAAAAAGACTTTGAAAAAGTTTATAATGATTACTTGCATCAAGGAGAAGAACAAGCTCAATTTGAAGTTGACGATGAAGTTAATACAGGTGCAGAACAAATTGTTGCCGTTCGTAAAAATGATGATGGGGATTTAATAGCGTTTAAAACAAGTAGCGGGAGAGAGTTAGATTATATGACTGCTCTTAGTGAGGCGAAATCTGGTAAGTTAAATCATGTAGACGTATTTCATAAGTATGGTAGAGATATTATACGTAGTGAACCGGATGGAATAAAAGAAAATAACTTAGATAATTTACCTTCATTTTAAACGGGTAAACCTCAAGAAGAGAATGTTCATTTGGATATTCTCTTCTTTGTTTTGCGAAGTTTTCCTTGCAAATAGACGGTTCATTTTTAAAGTGCAATCATACTTTTAAAGAGCGCTCTAAATTTCTCTTTATCTTCTGCTGTAAATGGTTTTGGTCCCTTTGTACGCTTACCGCTTTTTCGAACCATTGCACTTAAATACCGTGTTTGTAACAATTGTTCAATGTTGTCATTTGTATACTTATAGCCTTTATGATGTAGTACGATACAGCCTTTTGCTAAAGCGAGTGAAGCAAGACCGTAATCTTGGGTTACGATTAAATCTTCTTTTTTTGCTAACTGCATAATTCGGTAATCCGCAGCATCTGCTCCAGAATCAACATAAATTGTTTCCACTCCTTTTGGCTGCTGAGCATTAGAATAATGAGAAAAACTAGTAACGAGGGTTACAGGGATTTCTGCATTCGTAGCTTCAAAAATAATTACATCTTTTACAGGACAAGCATCTGCATCAACGTAAATTTTCATTTTATCACTCCTATGACTAGGTTCGAGTTGATAATAATGGTAGATTTAGGTTTTGTCAAACGAGATAGCTTTATTTCATGTTATTTTTCACAAACCAAAATAGCCTCACGCAAACGAGAGATACCTTCCTCAATTTGATCAATATCCACTTTTCCATAAGATAAACGAATATAACCATCTTTCGCGCCGAAAATACTCCCAGGCATAAATGCAATTTCTTGTTTTAAACTTTGCATAATAAGTTGTTTTTCGTTTATCGGTTCTTTTAATTTTCCCCATATGTATATACCGCCGGTCGGGTTTGAAAAAGAGATTTTATCGTGAAGTTGCTCGTTTAGGGCGCGAACGATAAAATCTCTTTTTTCTGCTAGTTGTTTTCGTAACGGTACGATATGAGACTGAAATGGTACAGTTTCGAAAAATTGTTGCATAAGCCACTGCGGGAAAATGCTCATACCTAATTCCATTTGGTGTCTTGCGTCAGATAACCTTTCTACTACAGACTGCGGGGCGACAAGCCAGCCGACTCGTAAGCCTGGTGCAATCATTTTAGATAAGGAATGTACATAAATGACTGTCCCATTTTCATCAATTGATTTTAAAGTAGGGCAAGGTTGTTTCTTTTCTAGCGTAAGTAAACTAGAAGGATCATCTTCAACAATCGCAATTCGTAAGTCTGCGCAAAGTGATAACAGTTTTTTTCTACGGTTTGGATGAAGCATTGTGCCCGTAGGATTTTGGAAGTTTGGATTTAAAAAGATCATTTTAATACGGTGTTTTCTATATAACTCTTGCACATCATCTGGATTAATACCGTGTTCATCGACAGGTAATGGGAAAATACGAATACCAGCTGATTGGAATAACGGTAAGGAATAACAGTGTGAAGGGCTTTCGAAAGCAACTGCATCACCGGGATTTAATAAACATTGAACGATAAGGTGAAGTGCTTGCTGTGCGCCAGATGTAATCATTATGGATTGTTCAGTCGCTTCAACTTTTAAATATTCTTTCATATATTTTACGACCGCTTGTCTTAGCGGGAGATAGCCTTGCGGATGATCATAACTTAATGAATGCGTTAACGGTTGTTCTCGTAAAATTGTCTGTAGTTGATCGTGAGGATAAAGGTTACAACCGAGCTCGCCGTTTGCGAAATCAATGATATTTTCATTTTGTTGTACTTCTGCCCGAATATGGCGAAGTAACGGTAAGTTTGGTAAAAAAGTACCACCTTCTACGAAATTTCTCCAATTTGGAGTTAATGTTGGAGAAACGCCCCACATATGTGTACTTACACGTGTCCCTTTACCAGTCGTACTTTCCACAATCCCCATAGCACGTAGTTCATTATAAGCGGTCGTTACCGTACTTCGGTTTACATTTAACTGCGTAGCTAATTTCCGTTCGGAAGGGAGGAAGCTTCCAGGAGGAAGTTCTCCGTATGTAATACGTTTCTCAATAAAGTCAACTACTTGCTGATAAATTGGGATTTTACTGTCGTTATCTAGCTTCCATTCCATACAAACGCCTCCGCATCTCTTATATACATTAAGTATAACAAATTGGCTGGGGAAAAAAACAGCCAATTGGACGGTGCTATATCCAGCCAATTTTACTATGCTAAATATGGAAGGGGAGATTCGGATGAAACGATGGCAAATGGAGTGGCTCCTAGTATCAGTAGCATTAGTATGGGGAGCGAATTATACAATTGGAAAGTATGGCGTGGCATATATGTCATCCATTCAATTTAATAGTTTACGATTTTTAGTAGCATCTCCGGTATTATTACTTATTACATTTTTAATGGAACGCTCATTACGTATTGAAAGAAAAGATTGGTTACGACTAGTAGCAGTCGGTATCGTTGGTACGGCAATGTATCAAACGATGTTTATGCTATCTGTGAAATATACTTCAGCAACGAACGCCTCATTATTAATTGCGATGTCACCTATTTTTACAGGGATATTAGCAGTATTGCACAAACAAGAACGCTTTTCAATGAAAGTACAAATTGGTTCAATAGTAGCGTTTATTGGTGCAGCATTCGTTTTATTAACAGGACATACAGGAGGAGCTACTTATGAGTATGCGTGGCTCGGAAATGTAATTGGATTAGTCGCAGCAATTGCGTGGGGATGGTATCCAATATTAGCGCAACCTCTTATTACAAAATACTCCGCAATGAGAGTCACATCATGGTCTACTTTAATTGGAATTGTACCACTTGTTATATACTGTTTATTCAACGCAAATTCTTTAACGTGGCCAGTAGATACGCCAAGCTGGGGATCACTTGCATATTCAATCATCTTTGCGACCATCTTCGGACTAGCAATGTGGTATGTCGGTATTAGTCAAATAGGCTCAACGAAAGTAATGGTTTATATGTATCTCGTACCATTGTTCGCAGTAATCTTTGCGGCAGTTACAATAGGAGAGCAAATTAATATGATGCAGCTCGTTGGCGGACTTATTATTTTTATCGGCTTATATGTTGTAAAAAAAGGCGGAATGAAAAAGCCAGCTCTCAATTTGAAAAAAGTAAGTTAACAGTAAAAAGGATCTCTTTCATATAGAAGGAGATCCTTTTTGTTTTCGTAATAAAAGGGTTTGTTCAACGGCCCATTTTTGATGATCGTGAAGGAGAAGTTCTACAGCAAGTAAAGGAGACATCCACCTTAGAACATGATCATCCTCACAGTTTTCAGTTTGTTTCTGCACCATGTTCGCAATATAAAAGAACCCGTCATTTAAATAATATATATCTTCCTTTTCTGCATAAAAATATCGATCCGCATTACCGATATATTGATCAATTTCAATTGCCCATCCTAATTCCTCTAGTACTTCACGATGCAAACATTCTTCTTTTGTTTCATTACCTTCCATACCGCCACCTGGTAAAAAATAACGGTCTCCTTTTTGGATAACAGCAATCAGTAAAGAAGATGGATGGAAAATAATCGCATAAAAACTAGGTCTTAATACATAATGAACGGTACGCTTTTTCGAGCCAAACGTGAGTTTTGAAATCATAAAACACGACCTTTCTCTATAAAATACATAAAAGGGATATTAAGGTAAATATAGAGTGATATAAGTATAATCTTAATAGATTGGAGTTGTAACAACATGATAAATCGAAAATGTTCAAGGTGTAAAGAGATAACAGGTACGCTGCACGGTGGTAAAAAAATTAAGGAAGAATTTTTATGTGAGGACTGTTTGCAAAAAGGAATTGCGAACGGGGAAATCGAATTATCACAAGTGGAGAAAGAACAAACTTCGTATCTTTCTATAAAAATATTAAAAATAATGAGTGTTATTTATTTAATAGTATCTATTATAACCGCTTTTTCTGCTGGAGCATTTATACAGGATCCAGGGCTTGGTGGAATATCCTTTTCAATAACAGGTGCAGTTGGTGTTATGATAATTGGATCGATATTTTAGTCTGTTCTTGTATTTTGTGGAATATGGGTATTCATCCTTTTAGTAGAAACGGTCATTAAAATTTATGAAAAAATGAAGTGAGTGAGAGGGAGAAACATATGCAAGTAAGAAACATCCAAGGGGAAGATTATGTAAAGATTCATTCTGTTTTAAATGATTGGTGGGGCGGGAGAGATATGGCTGCTATGTTGCCAAAACTGTTCTTCGTTCATTTTCAAGAAACGAGTTTTATCATTGAAGAAGATGGCGAAACGTTAGGTTTCTTATGCGGATTCTTTTCACAAACATATAAAGATGAAGCGTATGTTCATTTTACCGGTGTAAATCCGAAGTATAGAAGAAGAGGAATCGCATCGACATTGTATTCTTATTTCTTTGATATTGCTCGTGCAAATAACCGTAAAGTTGTAAAAGCAATTACGTCACCAATTAATAAAAAGTCGATACAGTTTCATCAAGAAATCGGTTTTCGAATTGAGGCTGGGGATGATGAGGTAGAGGGTGTATCGGTACATAAAAATTATGATGGGAACGGTGGTAGTAGAGTTTTGTTTTTGAAAAATGTGTAAAAGTAGGCTAGCTTAACGTTAGCCTTTTTGTTGTGAGGAGATACAAGTATGGAGAGTAAACAATGTAGAAATGAGTACTTAAGACGCATTTATAAAGTGCAAGATTATATAGAATCACACATAAATGATTCACTTTCAATTGAAGAGTTAGCAGATGTAGCAGGATTTTCAAAGTTTCATTTTCATCGTATTTTTAAAGGTATAGTAGACGAGCCATTATCACGGTATGTAAACCGATTAAAATTAGAAAGAGCAACAAATTTACTTACATACCGTTTGGATATGACAATTACAGATATTGCGTATCACTTCGGATTCACAGATTCAGCAGTTTTCTCCCGAACATTTAAACATTATTACGGAGTAAGTCCGTCTCAATATCGAAACAACAATAGCAAGAATTGCAAAGACGTAAGTGACCCTTCTCAATACAATGAATGTAAGAAGGTTCGAGGAAATGTTGAAATTGTATCAGCGGAAGATATAAACGTTGCATACATAAGGTATATCGGTACATATGAAGAGTTAACGATAGCTTTTCCAAAAATGATAGAGAAACTATTTCATTACGCAGCTGAGGAAAACTATCATGTATTTGAGGATACGAAAGTATTAACCATTTACCATGATCATCATGAATTTACTGAGGACTATCATTTAAGAACAAGTTTATGTATAACAATTCCGAATGAGTCCGCAGTAGAAACGAGCGACATTGGAATAATGGTAATACCTTCTGGAAAGTATGCGGTAGGTCATTTTGAAATATTCCAAGATGAATATAAAGGAGCATGGGATTTCTTATACGGTGAGTGGCTTCCAAATAGCAGATATAAACCGAGAGATTCGTATCCTTTTGAAATGTATAAAAATGACCCAAAGCAGCACCCGGAAAATAAACATATAGTTGATATATATGTACCTATCGAACCTTTTTAATTATAGGTTAAAGGGGAAGGAATAATGAAAACTGCTGAAAAGTTAGATCAGATTATACAAGAAGAATATGAAAATATGAATGGTATGTTAGTAGTGCAGAAAGGTAATGTTATTTTTGAAAAATATTATAACGGGCACGGTCCAGATGATGCATTTCATGTAGCGTCAGTCACAAAAACGATTGTTTCTGCCCTAATTGGGATATGTATAGATAAAGGCTATATAAAAAGCGTTGATCAAAAAGTAATAGAGTTTTTCCCGGAATATACTGTCAATTCATCTGAAATAACAGTACGACATCTTCTTACAATGACGACTCCACATCCTTTCGTAGACTGGCAGGAACCGTTAGAAGAACTATGTACGCAACAAGATTGGGTACAGTATACGTTAAATAGGATAGGAGCAGGCGGAGAAGTTGGGATTTTTAAGTATTCATCTGCAGGAGCTCATTTATTATCAGCAATCATAACGAGCGCAACAGGAAAAAGTGCCCGTGACTTTGCGAATGAGTACTTATTTCAACCACTGGGCCTGAGAGAAATTCCAAACTATAATATGAAAGCATTTGGATTTGATGACTTATTCGGAAAAGATGTAAAGGGATGGGTTCATGATCCAAATGGTATTTCGACAAGCGGCTGGGGACTAACGTTAACGGTTAAAGATATGGCTAAGTTTGGACAGCTGTATTTGAATGAAGGTATTCATAATGGAAAACAAATACTATCAAAATCATGGATAAAAGAATCGACAACAATGAACCAAAATCAATACGGTTACTTATGGTGGTTACGAGAAGAGGATGGAATCTTTTCATACTGTGCAATGGGCGATGGTGGGAATGTGATTTGCTGCGTACCAGAGAAGGAGCTCGTGGTGGCGATCGCTTCTGAAGTCATACCGAATGCAGGGGATAGATGGGAATTGATTGTGAAATATATTCTTCCTTATACAGGATCAAATAAATAACGGAAGCAAAAAGATGGTGTGAATGGGTGTTTCATACCATCTTTTTGTTTTATGACGGAAAGTTCATGAGAAGGTAATTTGTATGCGAAAAATGTAAATATTAGGATTTTTCGATATTTTATTATTTTCTTTATGTATAATGAGGACAAGGCCTAAAAATACTTAAATATTTAAGTGAATATTTTAAACAAGGGAGATTGAGTTTATATGAAAAATTTACTTCAAAAAACTTTAGCTGTTACAGGACTAATTGCTTCTTTATTAGGTATGGTTTCTTCCGTTTCATTTGCTTCGATTAGTTGGGATAATAAAGCAAGTTGGTCAGGAGCCGGATCAAAAGCTACGGCAACTGCCTACACTGCAAAATCAAATGAACCTCTTATGTACAAAATGACTGTAACAGCTAAATTTAGTGATGGCTCTTTTAAAAAAGAAGAAGTGGATGATGCACGAATTACAGATCGTATAGATCTTTTTCTTCCATCCAAAGGGAAAGTGAATGGTGGTTATTCGACTCATGAATGGTCAGTCGTAGAGGATGATAGTGCGTTCGCCTATAAGGAAATGGTAATTAAATAAAAATCAACAAAAACCGTGAAAAAGGATATATACTTTTTTCACGGTTTTTAAAATAAGGAGGATATATGAATTTAGTATTAAAAGAAATAGTGGTGAACAAAGCGATATTCATTATGTTATTTATTGCGTTTGTATTGACAATATGGCCGATACTTATCGCAATGTCGACGAAAGATTATTATGATGAGAGATTTTATGATAGTAAAAGTGGTTATTTTAATTATTACTATTCCGTTCAACTTACTAATATGGGGGAATTCAATTTCAAACAATTTCAGACGTTAGTAGAATCTGATTTTAAAAATGCTAGCGTTATTACAAATGATATTCGTATTACTATTCCAGATATCGGGCGGATAACAATGAATGGTCTCATTAATAAAAATTGGTCTCCACCATTGCTAAAAGGTTCTCAGATGGAACAACATGAAGAAAATAGTGTAATAGTGGGAAAGAAAATTTATAAAAATACGGAAACAATAAAACTATTTAATAAGGAATATACAGTTAAAGGCGTAGCAGGAGTAAATACCGAATATGAGTATGATATGAAAATTTATGTCTCTTTACATGACATGCCAGATGAAGTGAAACAAAAGATACAAAATGAAAAGACATTCCAAATGATCGTTCGTTCTAACGAAAACCCTAAAGAAGAGATAGAAACTTTCATACAGCATTTAAAGCAGAACAATAAAGATATAAATGCCAAAGTGATTAGTGAAAAAGAGAACTATGAGAAAGAAAAAAACTCTAGTGAAGCCGTAGAAGAGTTACTCAGTTTTCCATATAGGCTTTTATGTATAGCTTTAATTACCAGTATAATAGTCAGTTATTATTGGATTTATACGAAGAAAAAGAGCCTGTCGTTAAGGAAGGCTTTGGGAGCAAGTAATGTAAATCTTTTTATTTTTATATTTAGTCAATTATTTTTATGTGCAATTACTGCATCAGCCTGTGCAATATGCATACAATGGATTTTTAAAACTTTGAGTGAAAATATTTTAGAGTTTACAAGTTATAGCATTAGTTTACAGTCTACTCATATTGTAATGTGTGTATTTCTTTCACTTACTATAGCTTTTATCCTCTCTGTAATACCAATTGTATATGTGCTTAAAAGTGAACCTGCTAAAGCATTAAAGGAGTAAAAAAGATGAGAATAAAAAGTGCGTTCATAGCATTAAAAAAGAGATTTCTATTTTCGGTACTTCTTCTAATACAGATTACATTTGGATTAGCAACTATAACGAGTTCAATTAATGTATTTTATAACTTACACCATCTAAACGATAAATCCAGCTCAGTATTAAATGTGGATAAAACATATTTAATTAATTTTGAAACGACGGCAGATAGGTTACAAAGCAAAAAATTTAATAAAGAACAAATTCAAGAAGTTTATAAAACGATTCAACAAAATAAAGATGTGATTTCGTATGGTACATACGAACAGAGAGTTATTGAAATAGAGTCAAGTAATAGACCACTTCAAACCAGTATGATTACTGATTTGAAACATAAAACGTTTCGCGATGACAGACCTACTATTAAAACAATTTTTGTGGATGAAAATTACTATAAAATGTTACATTTACCTTTAAAATCTGAAGAAGGTTTCTTACATGAAGATTTTCAAAAAAATAGTGAAGAGAAAACAAAGGTTTTAATGGGTTCTTACTTTAAGAAATATTTTCAAGTTGGGGATACAATTAATAATCAATATACAATTATAGGATTTTTGCCGGAGAATAAATTTATCGTAAATAATAATAATCCGTTGAACGCATATTTGAAGTTGGATTATGCAATGATAATGCCTATGTCATCTAATAGATACGAAAAATATGAAGCTATGTTTTTAAGACTACATCAAAGTACAGTTTTATATTTACGAAAAGATGCAGATGTAAAGAAACTAGAAGAATCAATTCAGCTTAAAGGAAACGATGGTACGTTTTATTTAAAAAGTTTAGGTGAAGAAATAAATGAAGGGGTTACTCTTGATAGCTATTCTGAAATACCTCAACTTATAGTCGGAATCTTATTTATTTTATTCTCAATCGTCGGAATTGTAGTAACGACTATTATTTCTATCTTGATGAGAAAGCGGGAATTTGGTATAAAAATAGCTTTTGGCGAAAGTAAATTTGGAATGTTTATTCAAATTGTTTTAGAAAACATTATTGTAGCAATAGTTGGCTTAGGGATGTCACTAGTTTACTTTTCATGGAGATATGGGGCTCTATTGCAAATGTCAAAGGATATAAAAACAGCAACGGTATTAGACTTTAAATTGGATATGCCTATATTATTTTTAGTATTTCTATTCTTATCATTGATCATCGTTGTCTCGAATGTAATTGTCTTCTTATTTATTAGAAAGCTTGAACCGAAAACATTAATAGGTGGGATGGAATAATGGGGTTAATTGAACTAAAAGATATTAAAAAGGTGTATAGCAACAAGAACCATAATACGTTTGCGCTAAACGGTATAGACTTAACGATAAATAAAGGCGAAATTATAGCGATAATGGGGCGATCAGGTTCAGGGAAAAGTACATTATTAAATGTTATAGGGCTAATTGATATGCCAAATGAGGGTGAATATACGTTAAATGGAAAAACATTAACTGAAATTAGAGCAAATAAAGTTCATAAAACAAGAAATGAAATGATTGGATTTATATTTCAATATTTTGCATTGTTAAAAGAACATACTGTACTAGATAATGTAGCACTACCACTCACATATAGAAAGCTAAAGCAACGGGAAAGAGAAAATAAGGCAAAGTTCTATTTAGAAAAAGTAGGTTTAAAAGAACATATGCATAAAACACCGGACGAGCTTTCAGGTGGACAACAGCAGCGAGTCGCAATTGCTAGAGCATTAGTAGGCGAACCAGAAATAATTTTGGCTGATGAACCGACAGGGAATTTAGATAGAAAAACAGGAGAAGAAATTATGGATCTACTATTACAACTGAATGAAGAAGGGCGCACGATTATTATTGTAACGCATGATAATGAGGTAGCGAATAAGTGTAATAGAATTATTGAGTTAGTTGACGGGGAGATTGTGTAAAGGTAAAGAATGACCGGTAATAATTATTTATCCCGCTTTAATGGGCAGTAAGACCCCCACCTCAAAATTCAGCGAAAGCAAAGAATTTAGGTGGGGGTCGGGCTGCCCATAAAAGTCCGATTGGTGAGGGCTGATTAAAGTTTCACTTTATTATTTTAGAAACCATGATGATTAACTTTTCAAAATGGTTTCTTTTTATTTTTACAGGACTAAAATTATAGTGAAAATCTGCATCCCAGCCGTAACTTTCCGCAGCAAAAAATCGTTTAATACAAGTAAGGATTTTCAATCACGAATGGGGGAGAAATATGAAGATTCTAATTCTAGGTGGTACACGATTTTTAGGAAGAGCTTTTGTAGAAGAGGCTTTAAAAAGAGGGCATGAAGTTACATTATTTAATCGCGGAACGAATAAAGAAATTTTTCCAGAAGTAGAGCAGTTAATCGGTGACAGAAATCATGATGTTTCAAGTTTAGAAAATCGAAAATGGGACGTTGTCGTAGATACGTGTGGATTTTCTCCGCATCATATTAGAAATGTTGGAGAAGCATTACATGATAATATAAAGCATTATATATTCATCTCAAGTCTTTCCGTATACAAAGATTGGATCCCGCATCACATAAAAGAAGATTATATATTACAACCCGAACCTACGAGTGATCAAATAAAGGCTGTGGAGAATGGTGAAGTTTCTCCTTATGAGTATTACGGTGCGCTGAAAGTATTGTGTGAAAAAGAAGCAGAGAAGTATTGGCCGGAGCGTGTTTTACACGTAAGAGCAGGACTTCTTTCAGGTATGTTTGATTATACAGACCGGCTTCCATACTGGATTGGGCGTGTAGCAAAGGGAGGAGAAGTGTTAGTTCCAGGAAGAAAAGACCGCCCAGTGCAGGTAGTTGATATAAAAGACGTCGCAAACTGGGGACTAAACATGGCAGAAAACAATAAAGCAGGAACATTCAATGTTACAGGTCCAAATTATGAATTGACGATGGAAGAGCTATTAAATACGTGTAAAAAGGTTACGAATAGTGCTGCTGCATTCGTTTGGGTAGATGAATCGTTTATGAATGAACATAAAGTGCAGCCTTGGACAGAGATGCCTTTATGGCTTCCAGAAACTTTTTCATTAGAAGGTGAAACGAAGCCGTGGAAAGGTGGTTTTTCTATTAGTATAGATAGTGCTGTGAAAGAAGGGCTTACTTTTAGAAGGTTAGAACATACAGTTACAGACGTGTATGAGTGGATGAAGAGTGTGGACGAATGGGAATTAAAAGCAGGTATTTCAGGCGAGAGGGAGAAAGAGTTGTTAGAAAAGTGGTATCAATAAATTTAGATGAGCTCTTTGAATATACTTGATTGCACATAAGGAGGAGAAAAGGTGATGTGGAAAAACACCATTCACAGTATCTCACCAAACTTAAGTTTGAAACAACCAGCTATGACGGATGAACTAACTGATATACAAAACTGTTTACATGTGGAGTTGCCGAATGATTTACATCAATTATTACAGGAAACAAACGGTGTAGAAGGTGAATACGGGGACTTTATATGGTCTGCTTCAAAAATTAAAACTGAAAATATAAATATGAGAAATATAGTTGATTTCAAGGATTTATATATGCCTTTTGACTGTTTATTATTTTTTGCTGATGGCGGAAATGGTGATTTGTTTGGTTATTCCATTTTGAACGGAATCGTGCAAAGAGATGATATATATGTATGGAATCATGAAAATGATAGTAGAACTTGGGTTGCTCCTTCGTTAGACACTTTCATGAAGTGGTGGGAAAGTGGGAAGATAACAATTTAAACATAGTATCAAGAAAAAACGCCTTGTTAATAAAGAAACAAGGCGTTTTTCGTATATAAATCTACCACTCAATCGGTTTTTCTCCATACATTTCCCATAGCATAGGAAACATCTTTTTCAATCCTTCCTCGTCATCTTCATACCAGTCTAACTTGATATCAACTTCCTCAGATTGTTCTTCTGTTTCAAACTCTTTTGCTTTCACACTACCAGCTGTGCCAATTTCTCCGTAAAACACAACGTAGTCTTTATACCGCATTAGATAGCAGTAAGACCTCCACCTCAAAATCGAGCAAATACGAGGAAGACCCGTATAAATAAGTTGTATGAATTACATTTATTATTAGATTGTGTTTGTGACTATATTTCGGGAATTTTCTGTTGATTTACAATGTACGATAGTATATATTGTATATAAAGTATATATACAATATTTTTAAAAAGAGGTATTTGCATGCAAATCGTTATTACGAACACTTCAAAGGAACCTATTTATGAACAAATTGGTGTCCAAATAAAAAAACTTATTTTACTAGGTGATTTAAAGCAAGGAGATGCTCTTCCTTCAATGCGTCAGTTAGCAAAAGATTTAAGAGTAAGTATTATTACAACGAAAAGAGCATATGAAGAACTGGAAAAAGACGGTTTTATTTATTCAATTGTCGGAAGGGGGTCCTTTGTAGCAGAACAAAACATTGAAACTATGAAAGAAAAAAAATTAAAGACAGTTGAAGAAAAGTTGTGTGAAGCGATTCAAAATGCTAAACAAATGGATGTTTCTTTAAATGATCTAAAAGAAATGCTTACAATTTTATACGAGGAGGAAAACTCTTGGAAAACGTAATAGAACTTCAAAATGTCAGTAAATCTTTTAAAGGATTTCAAATTAAAAATTTTTCGATGGAAGTAAAAAAAGGATTTGTTACGGGTTTTATTGGGGGAAATGGATCAGGTAAATCTACAACGATTAAAATGATTATGAATCTAATGAACCCGGATAGTGGAAATGTCTCCTTATTTGGCATGAACTATTCGACTGATGCGAAGCGAATTAAAGAAAGAATTGGTTTCGTTTATGACGATAATGTGTTTTATGATGAACTCACATTAAAGGAAATTACTAAAATTATTGCGCCAGCTTATAAAAAATGGGATTTTAACCAATTTACATATTATAAAGATCTGTTCGAATTACCATTAAATAAAAAAATGAAAACATTCTCCAAAGGAATGAAAATGAAAGCCTCTCTTGCAATTGCCCTTTCACATCATGCTGAACTAATTATTATGGATGAGCCTACTTCCGGACTCGATCCGGTATTTAGAAGAGAATTATTGGATGTTTTACAAAATATTATGCAGGATGGTGAGAAAACTATCTTTTTCTCATCTCATATTACAACGGATTTAGACCGCATTGCCGATTATATTACATTTATTCAAAATGGGAAGCATATTTTTACAAAAGATATTTATGCCATTGCAGAAGATTATATTTTGGTCAAAGGACCACTAGATATGTTAGATTTTGATACTGAGCGTGAATTTATATCTGTATGTAAGGCAAATACAGGTTTCGAGGGATTGATTGAAAATGTAAATTCTATCGAAACTTTATTTAATAAAGAAGTGGTGATTGAAAAACCAAGTTTAGAGGATATTATGTATTTCATGAAAAAGGGGGAGTCAAGATGCTTAATTTAATTAAAAAGGATTTGATTTTACAAAAAACTTTTTTACCTGCTTATCTCTTATTTCTAGTTACCTATTTGTGGGCTGGCATGGATGTAGCATATGTCATAATCATTTGTAGTGCCGTTTTTGTAATTAACACATATCAATCTGATGATAAAGATAATGCTAATATTTTAGTAAACTCATTACCGTATACTAGGAAGGAAATTATAAGTTCAAAATACGTTGGAACCTTATTTTTTACAATAGTAATCATCCCGTTTTGCTTAATTGGAAAATATTTCATTTTAGACAGCATGGAATTTCAACTTTCCTTAGAAAGTTACATCCTAGGCTTCTTGGCAGTCATGCTGATTACTGCATTTTACATCCCATTTTTTGTTGCATTTAAAGTGAAAACACTTGTACCAGTTTTTATATTTTTATCTATTGGAGTTATATATTTAATGCGAAATACTCCATATTTATTAAATAAATATGCTAATGGCGTACTGACCTTCTTAAAAGAGATTTCAGATTTGAAATTATTTCTTATATTTGCTGTCATAGCAGTGGGGTGCTATGGGGTTTCATGGATATTATCTATTCGTATCTATCAGAACAAGGCTCTTTAATAGCAAGTTCTAAAAGGAGGATCATTTAAATGACATTAAAAAAGGCCATCCTATTCGAATACGAAATTGGCTTAAAACTCTTGGAGCATTTTTCGTTATGCAACTAATTTTTATCATCCTTGATATGAATTCGTGGATACCGAACTTCAAGGAAGGAGGAGTTGGGGAGCGTCTCGTTAATTCAGAGTTCTTTACGGAATGGTTCGCTCCTTATAAAACAAAGCAATTTAACGTATTAACGGTAGTTATGGCTATTTTATTATTCCTAAATGTATTAACAAGTGCAATAAAAGACGCTTTTTCTAGAAAAAGAATTAATTAGCACATAAGTTGACCTTGCGTCTTTTTTAATAATGTCTTAACAATATTTAAAAACAACAGGGGAAAGATAAAAACTCCATTTATTGAAGTTTTACTTTATCTTTTATAATGATTCTTTAAAAATATTTGATTTTTCAGTTTTATATATTGACAATGTTTCCATTCGTCCCCCCATAATGCTTCTCTAGTGTGTGCAGTGATTGTGACATATGTATTTATACTTGTGATGACAAATGATGCGTATTGTTTTCGGAAAGTTCGAAAAATATTGAATGAAATAGAAAAATTTAGTAATCTTATTTAGCACATAAATAATAGTTTTGTAATGATACATTGGAGGGGTTTGTTGTGGATCTTACGTTTAAAGTAGAGGAAACATGTTTTAATTACCGCGTCGGAGCAATTTGTAAATATGATAATAAAATACTCATTCTGCAAGGTGATGGTGAAGATTTTTGGTACGTACCGGGCGGACGAGTGAAAATGCTAGAAAATAGTGAAGATGCATTAAAACGAGAGCTTGCAGAAGAAGTGGGTGTTCCTATTAAAGTGAAGAGATTAATGTGGTCAGTAGAAAATTTCTTCACCCTTTCTGAGCGAAAGTTTCATGAAATTAGTTTTTATTATGAAGTAGAGCTGCAAGAATTACCTGCAAATGGGGCGGATCAATATATTCTGAATGAAGAGGGTAGAACATATATGTTTAAGTGGGTGCCGATAGAAGAATTAGATACATATAACTTACAGCCAGCGTTTATAAAAGATAAAGTAAAGGATGTATCAGTTCATACAGAACATATCGTTTTACAAAAGTGAGCCTACAAACCCCTTTAAATCAATGTTTTCAAGTGTTTTTAAAAGGGTTTGCAAACATTAGCATCAAAATATGTTTTTTGCGAATGCTTTCACCGCATCTTCTTGCATATTTGGTAAAACATGAGAATAGATTCTTAAAGTTAAAGAGATATCCGAATGACCCAAACGTTCACTCACAACTTTTGGATGGACTCCTTGTTTTAATAATAGAGTTGCGTGTGTATGTCTTGTGTCATGAAATTTAATTTTCTTAATCCCAGCATTTTCGATTACCTTATTAAAGTGACTAGTAAAAGTTGATCTTGTTGTGACTTTCCCTAAATTGTTACAAGTGATTAAATCTAAATCATGGTAGACTGGACCGATTCGTAATTTATCTTTATTTATTTGAAGTTTGCGCTTCTTTAATTCTTCAATTACCTCTAAAGGGATAGGGATTGTTTGCTTTGAAGAATTATTTTTTGCACTGGCTTTAATTTTATTATCATGACCTAATGTTTGGTTAATTGTAACTGTATGGTTATTGAAATCAACATCTTGCCAGCGTAACCCTAGAACTTCTCCCAAACGCATGCCTGTAGTTATTGCAAGAAGATATCCAATATGATATCGTGATTCTTGTGAATGTAATAAAAACTGTTTTACTTCTTTCTCTGTCCAAGTCTGGATGGAGCTTTTTTCTGTTTTGGGTATCACAGCTAAAGTAGCCGGATTTCTAGAAATAATATTTTGTTTTACAGCTAGATTTAAAGCTGCTCTTAGGACCCGATGTTGAAAGAGTATAGTGTTGTTTGCAATGCCACTATTTACTCCAGATTGATAGCATTTTTGTATGTGCATAACATTGATGTATGGATTAAGTCAGATATCCCAGTAAATAAAGTGTTGTTCCTTGAAGAAGGACTGGAAGCCCCGAAAGAAGAGGGGAATGTATGGATCATCCTGAAAGATATCGAAATGAAAATGGTCCTTGAAAAGATTGTAAAAGTCTTTTCAAACAAGAAGGAAATCAACATGGATTACTCAAGGAACACATTAATCAGTAATGTAAATCTAAGTAAACATGGATCCACCAGCGAGTGAAATCGACCGTAATGAGTTAGATAAAGTGAAGCAACAGCAAACACTCGTACAAAAAGCACTGGATGAGCTAATCGTAACGAGTCCAACTGTCGCGGAGGTAACCGAGTTTAAAGAAAAACTAAAATTAATACAACAAGCGATCGATGAGCTAATTATTGCTACTATCCAATAAAAAGGAGTAGTTGAAACATGGCAGAATACATGGCGCAACGAATCATAGATACAGTCTTTACGTATGAGTATATCATTTCAAAAATGAAGGCGTACAAAGATAGAATTGATAAATATCTAAGAGACAACGGAAGAGAAGATTTAATCACGGATAGCGCACAATAGTGGGCTTTTTTATTTTTAATAATAAGGATTATTTCATTCTTTTCTGTAAAAGTATTTTACGGGTCATTGATATAGAACATGTACGGGAGTCTGCCAAAAATAAGGGATATATACCCTATATAAGGGTATATGGGGAGTGGAGAAAATGATTGAATTATTACTCGTTCCAGCTGCAGGTTTAACAGTGGCATTATTCGGTGAAAAGTTCAAAAGTAAAAATGATGATAAGCGAAAGATACAAGTGTTTTTTGAGGTAGCTGGTATTGCAATCAAAAGAAATAATGAAGAAAAATTACAATACCCAAAGTTCCAAAAACAAATTGATGATGATCGTAGTAAGACTTATGTATATACCTTGCCATTAGGCATGCCGAGTAAAATTATTCAAAAGGTAGAGGATGTTGTGTCTGAAGGATTAAATAAACCAGTACGTATTCAGTACGATAATTACAAATTGAATATTCGTGTATTTCACAGAGAGATTCCGAAGAAGTGGAATTGGTCAACAGGATTAGTGAAGAAAGGGAAATGGCGTGTTCCGATTGGCCAGAGCTTAGAAACACTTATTTATCACGATTTCGATAAAATCCCTCACATAGTATTAGGTGGTCTTACACGAATGGGGAAAACAGTGTTTTTGAAAGTACTACTTACCACCTTGATTGAAGCAAACCCTGAAAATGCTCACGTATATCTAATTGATTTAAAGGAAAAAGGGCTGGAGTTTAGCGAGTTTAGTAATTTGAAACAAGTGGTTGAGGTAGCAGATTCAGTCGAAAAGGCACATCATGTACTCGGAAAAATCATGGAGAAAATTGAAGAGCGCGGGAAACTCATGAAAGAAGATGGTTATAAGAATATAGTTCAGACAAAAGAAAAAGACCGTTTTTTCATCATTGTTGATGAAGGTGCTGTACTTGCCCCGGCAAAAGGATTGCCGCGTCACGTTAATAAGATTCGAGAAGAGTGTCAATACATGCTTAGTTATATCGCGACTGTATCGGGCGGATTAGGATTTCGTTTGGTTTTGGCTACACAGTACCCAATGGTTACATCAATTCCATCTGTAGTAAAACAAATGTCTGATGCAAAATTAGGATTTCGATTACCAACAAGAGTGGCATCTGAGGTGGTTCTTGATGAATCTGGATTAGAAACATTACCATCCTTACCTGGTAGAGCGATTTATAAATCAGACCGACTCACCGAAATTCAAGTTCCTTATATTAGAGATGAAATGATGTGGAAACATCTAAAAGAATATGAGGTGGAAAAACATGAACATCCAGAGTCACATGAAGATCAACCGTCAGATGGCGATACTTGCGACGATTAGGAAGTTGCAGTTTGCAACAAGAAGACATGTAATGAGTGTGCATGATATGGGTGGTATACGGAATGCAAACAGAATTATGAGTGATTTGAAGCCGTATTTGAGTAAGACAATGCAGGGGAAAGAGTATGTGTACTATCTCAATAAAGAAGGGCATGCTTTGTTTGGGGATGACGGGAAGGTTGTTTCGAGAGGAAAGCTTGCACATGCATTATTACGGAATGAAGCGTGGTTACATTTATTCTGTCCGGATGATTGGCAGATTGAAACGGATATACGTTATATAAAGAATAAGGAAAAAAAGAAAATAGTTCCCGATGTGAAATTTCGTGATGAAGAAGGAATACTTCATGCGGTTGAAGTGGATCGCTCGCAGAAAATGAAAGTGAATGAAGAGAAGTTGAAAAAATATGAAGAACTTACGCAAATTTATAAACAAAAGCATAATGGGAAGATGCCAGTGATTCATTTCTTTACAGTGACCAAATACAGAGAAAAGAAATTAGAAGATTTAGCAGCTAAGTATGATGTTTTTGTGAAGGTGTATAGTATAGAAAAAATATAAAAAAGTATTAGTAAGTTCGCAAACGAACTTACTAACACTTATACGAAAAACTTATAAAATCATTCTTCATATCTAAATTTAACAATATGTATTTCTATGATGCTCCATTCCATCTTGGCAGGAAAAAGATGTGAACGTCTCTGTAGATGCAGGATTAGTTAGAATTTACGATTGATACAAAGGTAACTGTCAATGGTTCACCACAATACAAAGTGCACAACAGTAAAGGGAATATATACTATATAACGGCAAATGAAGCATATGCATATGTGAAATAATGACAAGAAGTAGAAGTAGAAGTAGAAGTAAAGATAGAATATTAAGTTACTTGTCCAAACAATTTTTTTAAAAACACATAAAATGCTATTAGTTAGCCAATATTTTTATATTGCTAATTTTTTAGATTAAAAGGGGTGATTTTATGTGTGAGTGTGAAGTTTGTAGAAGAAAGAGAAACCGGAGTCCATTAAACCGGGATTCTGAACCAAAAAACCAGGACTCTGAACCAAAAAACCGGGATTCTGAACCAAAAAACCAGGACTCTGAACCAAAAAACCAGGACTCTGAACCAAAAAACCGGGATTCTGAACCAAAAAACCAGGACTCTGAACCAAAAAACCGGGATTCTGAACCAAAAAACCAGGACTCTGAACCAAAAAACCGGGATTCTGAACCAAAAAACCAGGACTCTGAACCAAAAAATCGGGATTCTGAACCAAAAAACCAGGATTCTGAACCAAAAAACCGGGATTCTGAATCAATAAATTCTTATTCATTTATTAAAAATGCTAATCTTTTAGAAGAAGCTATACAAACAGATGAAATTAATCAAGTTTCTGAGGAATATATTGAAATAGTTGATTCGGCAGATGTCCAAGTTACTACTACAGATACAAAAGCTGCGCTATCTATCCAAGCAGCATTACAAGCAGCAATTGTGGTTGTAGTAAGTATTTCTATAGCAGATAGTGAAAAAGCCGATAAAATAACACAAGAATTATTTCAAAAATCATCTATTAAACAAATTAATAGACAAAGAACACTTATTAAAAATTCCAGAAATGTATCCGTAACAATTACTGATACAGATATTGCAGTGAATATTCAAATCCTTCTTCAAGTTTTATTAGCTTTATTAGTTAAATTAAACATTTTATAAAGTATTTAATCCTGTTTATATTAACTATAAGAGTTCACTCTAGGTAAATATTTACTTTGGTGTAGTATGTGGTACAAGCTTGGACTCTTCATTATGAATGGATTAATATTCAAGATTAATGTGAAAGTAAGTGTAGATAACCACACAATATCAAAGGTGAAATATACTATGTAGCAGTAAAGGAAACCTATGTATATGTGAAGTAAATGAAAGTTGTCTTCGTATTAGAAGACAACTTTTTGCTTTTATTGGAAAAAAAGAAGTGAAAATAAAAGATTAAGTTACTTGTCCAAGCAATTCTCATCAAAGTACATATAATGCTGGTAGTTATTTAAAATTATTATTGTAAATTTGATTGGAGTGAATATTGTAAATGGATGATTTAAACAAATTTTCTTCCTTTAAATTTGATAAGGATCAAAAGAATATAATTATAGACCTTTTACTCTCAGATATTCTTAATAGGCATGGGATAAATGAAGAAAAGATAAAAAATTTAGCGCCAGAAAAAAAGCAGCAAATTAAAAATATTGTTTCTGAAATACAATCGCAGGTTAATAATTATTTGGATTGAAAGGGGGTGATCTCATGGGCAAAGAAGGCCGGTCAGATGAAAATAAAAAGTGGAGTGCATTAGACTCTTCAAATCCTCATCCGTCTTTTAAAGATGCTAACGTTTCAGAAGGAGCTGCACAAGAAAGTAAAACTTACCAAATCTCAGAAGAATCTATCAGAATTGTTGATTCAGCAGATGTACAGGTTACTACTACAGATACAAAAGCTGCATTATCTATCCAAGCAGCATTACAAGCGGCAATTGTAGTTATTTTAAGTATTTCTATAGCAGACAGTGAGAAAGCTGATCGCGTAGCACAAGATTTGTTTCAAAAATCATCTATTAAACAAATTAATAAACAAGAAACTGTTATTAGAAATTCTAGAAATGTTTCAGTTACGACTACTGATACAGATATAGCGGTAAATGTTCAAATTCTTCTCCAAATTTTATTAGCTTTACTAGTTAAATTGAACATTTTATAAAATGTTTATCCAGTTCTCTAAATGTAATGGTTCTTTATATGTGAATATCCACTGTTTTAATTGTAGTACAAGCTATGGATATTTATCATGACTAGATTAAGAATCACCAATGTCGAAGTATTAAAGTAAATTTCTTTTTAATAAAGATAAATCGCCTTTAGAAGGACGATTTATCTTTATTTTTGTTTTATTTCATTAGAAACAACGGTTTTAAAAATGTTCCGTAATACAGAAAACGGGTTTCTAACGTTCATTTGGAACACCCTAACTACAAGTAATACTTTCTCAATCTCTAATGTACAAATATAAATAATATATTCCTAATACTTTGGGATTGACATTCGAATTACTGAATGCACAAAAAATCCAGTTCATAAAAGAGCTGGATTTTTATCAATAGAAGAAATATAAAAAAGTGCTAACAAGTTTGCAAACAAACTTGCTAACACGTATACAGAATAGACATAAAATATCGCTGATATGTCATTTGATAAAACAGTAATAATTTAGTACTTATAATGAACCACTATATATTATAATAAAAATCGTAAAACATATCGTTTTACAAAAGTAAACGTGTTTGGAGGGGGAAACGGTGAAGGGAACTAAAAAGGAAATACATATAGACGACAAAGTCATTCGTTACACACATATTGAAAAAGGTTCTAATACAATCTGTTTTATGTTTTCAGGTTCCGGTTTACAATTATGATAAACCATTATTTTATTATGCAACGATGCTTATGCTTGAAAATAAAATAGATGTAGTTCATATTCATTATTCCTACGATGGACAATTAATGGAAAAACCAATGGAAGAAATAACGAAAGTAATGATGGATGATATTAATCCTGTCATTATTGAAGTGCTAAAAAGTGGGCAATATAGCAATTCGATGTTTTTAGGAAAATCACTCGGAACAATCCCGATTGCGAATGATTTAATGAAGAGAGAAGAATTTCTACGGTCAAAAATGATATTGCTTACACCATTACTAACTGTTGATTCGATTTTTGATTCGATCTTACATAGTCGTCACGACGGGATTTTAGTAATCGGAGACAAAGATCATCAATACAATGCAAGTCAAATGGAGCGATTAGAGCAATCCAATTTAAAGATTGAGATTGTTAAAAATGCAAACCATTCTTTAAATGTTGGGGAATTTGAAACAGGGAATTCAATTGTAGCTTTATCAAGGTTGATAGAGAAACTTGAAGAAATCGTTATGGAAAATTAACTTGATTTGTAGTGTGCAGGGGGATCTAAAGGATTCTCAACATAATGAAAAAGGTTACGCCTATATATCGTAACCTTTTTTTATTATTACAAATTGTTTTTACCAAGTATCAGCATGACTATATTGAATAACTGGTGCATTTGACTTTGAATCTTTCACATTTTCTGATTGTGCAGAGAATGTGAATCCAAATGATAAGATAGCTGAAAGAGATAATCCCATTAAAATTCCAGTAAGTTTTTTCATTATTTTAACGCTCCCTTTTCAAAAGTTTTTTCTTTCGTTTGATGACTCAAATAAAAATATTCGCTTGCTTTAGAGTGATTATCTTCCTCATAGAATGCAAGTGCTAATTTTTCAGTATATTCTTGAGTGTAATTAAACAATTGTTCGTTATTGAAGAACTTAATAGCATTGATAATACATTCTTCGAGAACTTGTGCAGGACTTCCTTTCACTAACAGGGCTAAAATTGTAAAATGATACAAGTATTCTTGGTTATCTATGTTTTTACAAATAGTTAATCCACGAGTAATTAGTTCTTCAGCAACATGCAATTCTTCTAGTTTAAAGTGCTCTCTTGCTTTAAGAAAAATTGCTTTGAAATGATTTGGAAGTTTGTTCGTAACATCAGTTAATTGACGTATAGCTAATTCAGATAAATTTTGACTTGCATATAGGAATCCTAAATTATTACGTACTCTTAAAAGAAGGGTTTCTTCATGTTGTTTATTGTAAATATTTATTGCAGAATTAAAGCTTTCTTCAGCCTGTGGAAATTGTTTTATATCAATACACGCTGCACCAAATATATTATCGCATCCGGCTACATTATTTTCGTGTCCGACATGTTTAGAAAAAATCTCTTTTGCTTTACTTACATATTGAATAGCTAATAGTGGCTGATATGTATGTAAATAGAAGTTAGCGAAACGGTAGTTAAATTCTGCTTTCTCTAGTTCATCTGATGATGAATTTATATAATTTTCTGCTTTTTCGTAATGCTCTTTTGCTACATTGTTATTTGAGAGAATTGTAGAATGAATGGCTTTGAAAAAGTGATAATAGTAAGATAGTGTTTTTTCTGTTTCAGTATATAATGTTTCAATCTTGTCAAAACTATTTGGAGTGATGCTTAAGTTATCATGTAAAACCTTAAAGCGAAAATCAAGAAGATAATAATAGAGTAGTAAATTTTGATCCTTTTCAATTATGCCAATCATTTCTTCAATCTCATGTTTAATCTTGGTAGCTGTCGATATGTGTTGAGCGCGTATTTCATGGTACCAAGTATGTAAAAGATGAGTGACTTGTTCGTATCCCTGTAGCTGGATGCTCATTTCAAACCCCTTCTTTCATTTATATTCTATATACCGATTATTGTAATAAATATGTTAACGAAAATAAATTGTAAATATGGAAATTAAAAATTTCTCGAGTTAAATTAGAAAATTCAGTTATTTATTTAGACTATTTTTAATAGTAAAACACGCTGAGGAGAACCCAGCGTGTTTTACTTAATAAGCCTTAAGCACATGAAGCAAATAATCCTTACGATTTAGCGGATTATTATCAACACGTTTTCGAATAGGGAAGGGAGCCTTCAGTTTTGTGTAACCAGTTGGATTCACTGTAAATATACCGTCTCCTTCTGTAAATGAATGGAGTATTCGCTTAAAATGCTCTGTTTTCGTAACAGGTAATGAGCCTGTTAACTGGTAAGAATCATTGTGTAATATAGGCTCGCTAAAAGTTGCTGGAATGTTTACATCAAAATTTTTGTTTGTGCTTGCACACCTTCCAAGGCAGAAATAACTAAAATTGCACTGTCTAAAACGTGGAATGATGGCTCCACTTCAGCGATAAAATCAGTATGTCCAGGTGTATCAATGACATTTACTATTAATTCATTGATACAGAAAGAAACGACAGAAGCTTTAATCGTAATTCCGCTTTGTCTCTCTAATTCCATTGAGTCAGTTTGCGTATTCCCACATTACAGCCCTTCCCGAACGAGAAAGTCTATCGTCTTTGGCATGAGATGAAAGTGAGGTTGGATATGGAGTACCACTAAAAATTACAAGGTTCGTGGTACTTAAAGTATCTAAATTATAGGGAGTTTATTCGGGTGTATTTATTGGAATATTCCGAAGATAAATGATATAACTAAAATCAATGATGATAGAAGAATATTTCAAAGTGTTTGAGAGGGAAATTTCTTTGTTTCATGCAGTTGTAAACTTTATAAGCACGTTCTGGTTTTGTTATTATTGCTAGAAATGTATCAAATGAACACGATGTTGAAAATCAAAAAACAAGGGGATGAAACGTATGTCACAGACCCTAACAATGTAAGAAACGTAAGTTTCGGTGTATTCGTAAGAAATTAGGAAAAGCCAAAAAAGTGAATGCGATTCGGCGATTAGATGATAAAGAGCAGAGATGGATGCAAGATAAAGATCACAAAATAAGTCGGGAAATCATTGATTTTGCGATTGATAATCATATTTCTGTCATTCGATTAGAACAACTAACGAATATAAGACAGACGGCAAGAACAAGCCGTAAAAACGAAAAAAATCTACACACTTGGTCATTCTATCGTTTGTCACAATTTATTTCGTATAAAGCAATGCTAGCTGGTATTCAGGTTGAATATGTGAATCCAGCGTATACAAGTCAAAACTGTCCGAAATGTGCTGAAAAGAACAGGGCACAAGACAGAAAGTACAAGTGTCAATGTGGGTTTGAGACACACCGTGATATCGTTGGGGCGATGAATATTCGCTACGCAACTGTGATTGATGGTAATAGTTAATCAGCCTAAGCACCTATATGGTCTGGTTTAGGAGGGGCAATGAGATGCCCTCATCTTGAAGGCTGTTCAAAACAGAAATGGACTGAGAACGCTTAGTCATTCAAGGATCCCACCCGTAAATCTGTCAGGATTCGGGCTTGCGACTTTAGTCGTGGGAGTCTCAAAATCACTCTCCAGTCATTTTAAGTTATTATCGTTATCATGCAATTAACACTTTTTGTAATGTGATAAAGTCCCTTGTTTTGGAAAAATATTAATAGGCGAACATTAAAAAAATAAACAGGAAAAACAAAATGCTTGCATTCTAAATCGATATAGATTATATTAATTGACATATCAACTATTGATACATCAAGCGTTTTTGAATTGGATGTAAAGGAGGGGTAATTTGACAAGTTCATGCTCAAAAGAAGCAATTATTTTATATAAATTACACTTTCTAAATAAAGAAGTAAGTTCGAAATTTGAAGGGTGTACGGGTATGAGTCAATCTAGACTAGAACTTATACTTCAGTTATATGAAGTAGGTGAAATTAGCCAAAAAGCACTTCAGCAAGAAGTGAATATTGATAATGCTGCGATTACGAGGCATTTAAAACAGTTGGAAGCAAACGGGATGATTACAAGACGTAAAAATCCAGATGATAACAGAATTACGTTAGTTTCTCTAACTGAAGAGGGACGAAATAAAATTCAAGTGTATCAGGAGGAAAAAGAACGTTTTGCAGCATCTGCATTTAAAGGATTAAGTGAAGAACAGCGCGATAATCTTTTAACAATGTTAGACCGCATTCAAGAAAATATAAAAGAATTATAAAAAAGGGAGAATACAACTATGACTAACTCAGTAAAAATAAATGATTTTAACGAAATTTTAACAGGACGTCGTTCAATTCGTAAATACGACACATCAGTGAAAATTAGCAAAGAAGAAATGACAGAAATTCTTACAGAAGCAACACTTGCGCCATCTTCTGTAAACATGCAACCATGGAGATTTTTAGTAATTGAAAGTGACGAAGCGAAAGCAACACTTGCACCACTAGCGAAATTTAATCAATCTCAAGTAGAAACATCTTCAGCGATGATTGCTGTATTTGGTGATTTAAACAACTTTGATAACGCAGAAGAAATTTACGGTACAGCAGTAGAGCGCGGTTTAATGCCAGCTGAAGTAAAAGAAGATCAAATGAAAAAACTTTCAGCTTACTTCTCAATGGTTACACCAGAAGTCATGAAAGATACAGTACTAATTGACGGTGGTCTTGTGGCAATGCAATTTATGTTAGCAGCTCGTGCTCACGGTTATGACACTTGCCCAATTGGCGGATTTGAAAAAGACCAAATCGCAGAAGCTTTTGGATTAGATAAAGAACGTCACGTACCAGTTATGTTAATTTCAATCGGAAAAGCTGCTGACAGTGGTTACCAATCAGTTCGTCTTCCAATTGAAAAAGTTGCTGAGTGGAAGTAATTTCAAAGAAATAAGTGGAATATGAGAGGGGAAACACCATGATTATTATTCACGCAATATTTCAAGTAGATCCAGCAAAACAACAATCATTTTTAGAAGACATTCGTCCGCTCATTCATAGTTCAAGAGAAGAAAGTGGAAATGTATCTTATGACCTTTATAAAGATACAGAAAAAGAAGATGTGTATACGATGGTAGAAGTATGGAAAGATGCAGAGGCAGTTGCGAGTCATAATACGAGTGAACACTTCACATCTTTCGTTAGTAAAGTAAAACAGTTTTTAACTGCTCCTCTAGATATAAAAGCTTACAATGGAGATTTAGTAAAATAATTTGATGAAAAAGATACCCTAAGCGATTGCTATGGGTATCTTTTTTATTTTAATAGGAATATATTTACTTCTAACTAAATGTGTTATAATTTGGAAATAAATAATTCTAAATTTTCAGAATAAATAAAGTTAGGAGATACATATATGAGTACATTAAAGAAAATTACGAACAATATTTCGAAAGTTATTATAGGAAAAGATGAATCGATAGAACTTGCAGCTATAGCTCTTATAGCAAGAGGGCATATTTTATTAGAGGATGTACCTGGGACAGGAAAAACAACCTTAGCGAAAAGTTTGGCTAAAAGTGTAGACGCTAAATTTCAAAGAATTCAATTCACAGCGGATACTTTGCCTGGAGATGTTATTGGTCTCGAATATTTTGATGTGAAGGAATCGGAATTTAAAACGAGGTTAGGTCCTATTTTTGCAAATATAGTATTAGTAGATGAAATTAATCGTGCTGTACCGAGAACGCAATCTTCGTTACTCGAAGTTATGGAAGAGCGTACTGTTACAATTGCGAAACAGACACATTTATTACCAGAACCTTTTTTAGTTATTGCAACGCAAAATCCGCTTGAATCTGCTGGCACATTTCCGTTACCAGATGCTCAGTTAGACAGGTTTTTACTCACAATACGCCAAGGTTATCCTACGAGAGAAGCTGAAAAGGAAATGATGAATCGGTTTCAAATGAATGATCCGTTAGAAACATTACACTCTATTATTTCAAGTGAAGAAATTATTATGATGCAAAAACGTGCAAGAGAAGTGTTAGTAGGAAATGATGTGCAAGATTATCTTCTTGAAATTATAGAGGCAACGCGTAAACATGAGTTAATTGAAATTGGTGTAAGCCCGCGGGGGACGTTGGCATTTATGAGAGCGATTCAAGCACGAGCAATATTAAATGAAAGAGATTATTGTACGCCAGATGATATAAAGACGCTCGCAGCATCCATTTGCGCTCATCGTTTAACGTTAACGATTGAAGGTGAGATGAAAACGACGAAAGAACAAATCATGAAAGAAATTCTTCATACGATTAATGTGCCAATGGAGAATGTACGATGAATCAACAACTGGTGTATACACCTTTAGCGGAGCCTTTCGTAATGGGAGTTATGTCAGTTGTAGCCGTTATTTTATGTGTATTCTCAAGTAATCTACTTATATTATCACTCGTATTTTTGTATGTAATTTTAATAGGTGCTATGTATGTATACATACGTAAAGTATCTCGTGTTGAATGGGAATACAGCCAAGGAAATTCAAACGTTTTTATAGGTGAAACGAATGTGTGCAAAATGAAAATTTCCAATAAGTCGATATTTCCTATTTTTAATATCGTATTTCGATTTAAGTGTGAAAATAAGCTAACTTGGAATCATGATGAAATAAATAAAAATCATAGTACAGGTTCAAATTATTATATGAATTTTAATATAAAAGGAAGAGAGTCAGTTTCATTTGATTTGCAAGCTGTAGCTGTAAAAAGAGGAATTGCGAAATGGGAAGAAGTTGAAATTGTCATTACGGATCCCTTTGGATTCATAACGAACCATATAACATATAAACAAGTTGAAACGCCGTCTTATTTAGTTTTACCAGCTGTTCCGAAAATGCAAGTTTCTGAATTGCAAGAATGGTCACGAGGATTTCGAAAAGCGATGTCATCACCCTTATATGATGAAACGAAAGTAATGGGAGTGAAGTCGTATGAAAATGAAGATTTTCGTTCTATCCACTGGAGTGCGACAGCGAAAACAGGGACGATAACTGCGAAAAAATACGAGCGAACACAATCAGATAAATATGCGATTTATCTCAACTTGCAAAATAAAAGCGGTATTTCTTTGAGAAATGATATAGAGGAACTCATTGAATTAACGGCAGGCATATGTAAACAATTGCTCATACAAAACTGTTCATTTGAAGTATGGATTAATAGCGTAAAAGATAATGGATTGTTGCATATAAAGAACGGTCATAACCGGAAACATTTGCAAAATGTATTAAAAGTACTTGCCGCGATATCGGACCAAGATACTCCTGTATCTTCTACTTATTTTTACACAGCAGGTTTTCGTCGTAAAGAATTGGATGCAGTTCCTTTAATTCTTGGTACTTCCCCAAGGAAATACACTAGAACGAATAAATGGGTCGTAATTAAAGAATAAGAAGGGGTTTATGCCATGGCTAATAAAGGGCGACATATGAAAGTAAAGTTGTGGAGTATTAGAGTTTTCATAATACTTTTCTTTACGGTTAGTGCGATAGCGTTATCACAAGGTGTTGTACATGTACAAGACATAGTAAAAGAGCGTTTTTTTAGTAAGACGGAGACAATATTGGAAAGAAATTATGATTTTACTAGTATAGATGAACGGCTTGATGAGGCGGAAAGAATTATAGATGAAGAAACAGGAGATGCAGATATAAGAACGAAAATAGATAGAAAAATTCCACTTTTTGTAAGAAAAAATTATTGGAGTGATGTGTTTTCTGTTCTTTCAAATGCATGGATTAGTGTAGTTTTTTATATAATTATTGCATTGGTTATTCTATATGCTTTTTATAAATTAATGAGGAAAAAGGTAACGAAATCAGAAATACAACAGGATAAACAATCGATAACAAAAGAAAATATGGATAGAACCGAAAAGAACAAGAAAGTGAAGTATCAGTTTGAACAGCCGTTACCTAAAGATACGATAAGGAAAACGTTAGTTGAATGGGAAAGAACATTACCATTTCATGAACAGAGAAGGTCTTATGAAACGATGCAACAATGGTTAACGAGAATTTGTAGAACGAGAGATATTATTCCGATATATGAGTCTGTCCGATATGGAGAAAAGACGTATACGGAGTTAGATGTAGAGAAGACTGTACGATGGATAGAGCGAGACGGAAAAGCGTGACATTAATATAAGTAAATAAAATTAACTGTAAATTAATTTTATTTACTTATATTTAATTACGTGGTAATGTATACTTACTTTTTTATATCTCTACCAATGGAAAAAGGTAGCCTTAGTAGAGTTTTGCTCGTTACATTTTTTGTGAGTTTATCTTCATTTCATCAATATAGAATGAAGCCGGTATTGAAAAACATACTCCTTTCCTTTATTTTTTCTGCAGCAGGGATGTGTTGGTTTCTGTTTATGGTAGTTAGAGGGGGCGGAGACTGGTTATTGTCTTGGGTAGGTGTATTATTGGCATTTTTATCTTTATACACGATAATAGATTTATATTGTAAGTATACATACGATAAAAAAACGAGTAAATTGTTTATCAAAGCAACAGTTACTACTTTTAGTTTTGCGTATTGGGAATCACCTTTGGCATTGTACACGAGCTATTACAGCCATGGAGTCTCAGTTTAATGGTTTGGTATTGGTTGTTAGTGTTACTTTTGTTTGTAACGACTATAATATTATTAGTTTTTGTATTATTTGTTAATCGTAAAAATTATAATATTCCTGGAAAATATAGAATACTTATACTGTTTAATCTATTTCTTACGTTAGTACCAGTACTGTGGCCACTACTTCTTACTATTATAGGAAATGGTATGAACGCTAGTGCAGGATGGTAAAAGTTAATAGAGTGCTTAAAAGAACGTGTTTATAAATGAAAACACGTTCTTTTTTTATTTCCATACATAATTTTTTCTCATCTGGTCGCCAAATTTTGAAAGTAAGTATTTCGTAAGGAATGGATAAGAAAAAAGAGAGTTTTATCATTTAGGATGAAAGTATAACTTGAATCAATACGATATGAATAGAGGAGAGAAGATTATGAAAAAATGTAATTCAATTAAGTTAGCAAGTTTGACAGTTTTATTAGCGGGTACTACTATATTCGCACCTGGTTTTACTTTGAAGGCAGATTCAGCTCAAAATATTTCTAGTCCATCACAAGTGCATGATCAAAAGAATCGAAATAGTTTGAAACGAGTAATGGAGGAAACAGTACAGCTTGGCGCTACAGGGATACTAGCTAAGGCGTATAATAACGGAAAAACTAGTAGTTACACTGCTGGCGTTGCAGATTTAAGTACAAAGAAACCGATGAAATCGGACTATCGCTTTCGGATTGGTAGTGTGACGAAGACTTTTACTGCTACGACTGTTCTTCAATTAGTAGGTGAAAATCGTTTGCAACTTGACGATTCAATTGAAAAGTGGCTGCCAGGCCTCATTCAAGGAAATGGGTATGATGGCAATCAAATTACGATACGTCAACTTTTGAATCATACGAGTGGTATAGCTGAATACTTAAAATCAAAAGACGCTGACATAATGAATTCGAAGAAAACGTATGTAGCAGAAGAAATAGTAAAGATAGGACTCGCTCTACCTCCAGATTTTTCGCCAGGTAAAGGTTGGTCGTATTCAAACACAGGATACGTAATACTAGGAATGCTAATTGAAAAAATAACTGGTAATGGTTACGCAGAAGAAATCGAAAAGCGAATTATTGAGCCTTTGGATCTATCAAATACGTTTTTACCAGGTAATTCACCCGTCATCCCAGGAAAGAATCATGCTCGGGGATATGTGAAAATTGACGGGGAAAGTGAGTTGAAAGACATGACTGATTATAATCCAAGTTTAGCTAATGCAGCTGGAGATATGATTTCTAATGCGGACGATTTAAATAAGTTCTTTGCATCTTTACTCGGTGGTAAGTTACTAAAGCAACACGAGCTAAAAGAAATGCTTACTACAGTTCCTGTAGAAGGAAAAGAGGTTGGTGACGGATATGGTCTTGGAATCTATGAAACTAAACTTCCTAACGGTGTATCAGTTTGGGGGCACGGAGGAGGAATTCCTGGATTTACAACTTTTGCTGGTGGAGTAATTGGAGGCAAACATACATTGGCTATCAGTGTTAACTCTATAGGTGGGATCGATATTGTTCCACAATTTAATAAAATGATGCAAATTGAATTTAAGAAATAGATGAAAAGAAAGCGAATGGCATTCTGTTGTATAGGACAGTATTAGCATTCCTAGTATGACATCAAGTGTAATTCAACAATAAAAAAGGATGTCAGTTACACGACATCCTTTTTTATTGTTGTTCAAAGAGGTGTGTTTTTAATTCTGAAAATTGTTATTTTTAAAATCATTCCATATAATGAAGGGTATAGGGGTTATACAGGGGAGTTATGAATGGATAATACTTTAGTTTGTTAATTGTTTTTATTTTAATAAATAAAAGTAAATTGATGTGGAGTGAAATACATTGGGAGAAAATCAGTTTAGATGGAGTAACAAGCAATTAAGAGAACATGTTGAAGTAATAGATGGCAAAAGAAGTCCGCATATTTTATGTAAGAATGCAACTTATTTAAATTCCTATATGCGCGAGTGGGTGCAAGCAAATATTTGGATCTACGATGACCGGATTGTATATGTAGGCGAAAAATTGCCAGCGCAACTGCATGAATGTGAAGTTATTGATTGTGATGGAAAGTATGTAGTTCCAAGTTACATAGAACCGCATGCACATCCATATCAATTATATAATCCTGAAACTTTAGCGAATTATGCGATGCAGTTTGGGACAACGACTTTTATTAATGATAATTTAACTTTATTTTTCACATTACAACGTGAAGAAGCATTTCGTTTATTAGATGAATTTGAAAAGATTCCATCAAGTATGTATTGGTGGTGTCGTTTTGATGGACAAACTGAATTGCAAAACGGGGAATCTTTATTTAATCGTGAAGAAATAATAGAGTGGCTTAAGCGTGACGCAGTTCTTCAAGGCGGCGAGCTAACAGCGTGGCCAAAGTTATTACATGGCGATGATGAAATGTTACATTGGGTACAGGAAACGAAACGATTACATAAAAAAGTGGAAGGGCATTTTCCAGGAGCATCTGAAACGACTTTAGCAAAGTTAAAGCTTTTAGGTACAGATTGTGATCATGAAGCGATGACAGGGCAGGAAGCTTTTGCCCGTCTTATGCAAGGTTACACAGTTTCTCTTAGGAATTCTTCAATCCGTCCAGATTTAGAAGTGTTACTGAAAGAATTGTTGGAACTAGGAGTAAAGCAGTTTGATAGATTTATTCTTACTACAGACGGCTCACATCCTTCGTTTTATGAAAATGGAATGACAAACGTAATGATAGCTACCGCGATAAAACAAGGAGTGCCAATAATAGATGCTTATCATATGGCAAGTTATAATATCGCTCGTTATTATAATATGGAACATCTACATGGTTCAATTGCGACAGGTAGAATTGCTAATATTAATATTTTGGAAAGTAAAGAAAACCCAGTTCCAATAAGCGTAATTGCAAAAGGGAGATGGGTGAAGCTTGACGGAATAAACAAAAATGAATCATTACAAATAGACTGGAGTAAATTCAAAGTAACTCCATTATTATTAGACTGGTCCATAGAAAAAGAGGATATGATTTTTTCTCATAAAATGGGTATACATTTATTGAATAACGTTATAACTAAACCATACACGAGTGAAATTGATTTAAACTGTGATGAACTTTCTCTAGATCATGATGAGTGTTTTCTTATGATGATTGCTCGTGATGGTACTTGGCGAGTGAATACAGTTGTAAAGGGGTTTGCGAAAGAACTAGGTGGTCTTGCTAGCTCTTATTCTGGTACCGGTGACATCATTCTTATTGGGAAGAATAAAGAAGATATGCTTACAGCTTTTCATAGAGTGAAAGAGATTGGCGGGGGAATGGTAATAGCTGAAAAGAATGAAGTATTACATGAAATCGCATTACCATTGCTCGGGATTATGTCTAATTTGAAAATGAATAAATTAATACAGGAAGAGAAACAGATGGTGAAACTACTCCAAGAGCGTGGTTACGCGTATGACGATCCGGCATTTACCATTTTATTTTTTTCTGCGACACACTTGCCTTTTATACGTATAACGCCTATAGGGCTATATGATGTGAAAAATAGTAAGGTAATGGCTTCACCGGTGAATTTGATAAAGAAATGTTAATATGAAAGGCTCTATAAAAGTCCAATTTATAGGGCCTTTTACATTGTTAGCATAAGAATATTGTGAGCCTCAAATAATATAGTATCTAAATTACTTGAGGTGAAACGTAAGTATGAAAAAAATATTGTATATTTTAAGTGTATTTATATTATGTGTATCTATTCAACAAGTTGTACATTCTCAAACAGATGCACCAGAGCTATCTTCTGATTGTCTTGAAAAAAGGAAAATTCGAGATGATAAGCATGTGAAGAATATAATAAGTGATATTAAATCCACATTTAATTTAAATATTGATGAACATAGTTTTTGGGAAGTTAGTAAAAGAAATTTGGAGGCTGCCCATTTGATGTATGGTGGAAGGGAAAATGATTCTTATTATAATTCGCTAACTAAAATTTATGATAGTGGTGGATTTAGTGAGCAGCCTGGCTTATTTGTGAGTGCGCAAGAAGCATTTTTACTTTATAAAGAAAAAGATAATATTAATGTAATGAAACGCCTAAAACTAGACATTGAAAAAGGGGAATGGATCGTTATAGAAACAAAAAAGAAGAAAGGGAAAAAAGTGAAATTCAAGCCGTTGCAATGTGAAAAAGATTATTTGAAAAAGAGAAATGAGTACCATAATGTAAAATGAAATAACGAAAATCTTACAGGAGACTCTATCTTTAATAATTTATAAACGAGACAATAGATTTTATTAGTAATTTTTCTATAAAAAACGTCATTTTAAACATTAAAATGACGTTTTTTATATGCTTAAATCTTTTGCAACGCACTCTCAATCTTTGCGGCTAAATCAGCAGACACTTTATGAAAATACCCTAAAACGATCTTTCTAATATCATCGGAGATAACTTTCATATCACTAGCTAAGTTTTTAGCAAGATGTTCTTTTTCTATCGGTTTTAACTTCGCATAAAATTCACTAGGTTGCGTAAAGTCATCGTGTTTCGTTATAGAAGTTCTTTCAAGTTTACCTTCAACGTATCTTCCGTCACCACTCGTTATTTGATTAGCAGGCGTCCAATTTTGCTGTTTGTTAATCGCCAATTTGCGAAATTCGGAACCAATTCTTCTTCTTTGAGAATCACTGTAAATGTTAGCACGCCCTTGCAGCATTTTATCATCTGATAGTTCTGCACCGTCTAGTAAATTAGAAGGGGAGAAGGCGATTTTTTCTACTTGCTCCATATAATTTTTAGGATTTTTATTTAATACCATTTTGCCTACTGGTATAAGAGGATACTTCTTTTCATCCCATACTTTTGTATCATCTAAAGGGTCATAAGAAAGGTGTGCTTCATCTTTCGGATCCATGAGCTGGACATATAAACCGTATTCTACTGGTTTACCATTTGCAATTGCATCATATAAATCTTTCCCGCTATAATCAGGGTTTTCAGCAGCCAGTTTATTCGCTTCCTCACTAGTAATGTATTGTACACCTTCAAAGGGGTACCAATGATACTTTACATACTTTCGATTACCTTCTGCATTTCTCCATACATATGTATTAACACTATGTCCTGGGATGTGGCGAAGACTTTTGGCCGTACCAGCATCAGAATATAAATGGACAACGAAATGAATGGATTCAGGTGCTCTAGCGACAAAGCTCCAAAATCTATTAGGGTCTATTAAGTTATTTATAGGTGAAGGTAACAATGCTTGAATCGTTTCAGGGAAACGCATCGGATCACGAACGGAAAAGACAGGGATGTGATTACATAAAAGATCGAAAATGCCTTCTTCTGTATAAAACTTTGTAGAAAAACCGCGTACATTTCTAGAAGTGTCAGGTGTTCCTTTCGTACTAACGGCTAATGAAAATCGCACCGTAACAGGAACTCTCGCATTAGAATTTTGTAAAAAACGTAGTTTAGTATGTTCAGACATTGGATAGATCGTTTGAAAATAACCGAACGCACCAAATCCTTTTACATGAACAGGCCTTTCTAAAATTTTTTCGTGAATAAATTCTTGTAACGTCTCATGAAGTACACTATCTTGCTCTAGAACAGGCCCACGTGAACCAACTGTTTGTGAGTGAAGTATAGCTTGTTCATTACGTTCTCCATTTTCATTAAATCCTTTTCCTAGTAAAGATTGCCCCTGTTTATTATAGTTTTCATCCATCGATATAGCCTCCAAATCTTTTTTGTCCATTGTTACTAAATATGATTTTATACCTTTGATTATGTATGACATGCAAAGGAGCAACAGACCGCTAGATGAAAAAAATGCACATGTAGTGGACCTGTTGAAATAGAAGAAATTATGGAAAAATGAATATCGTGAAGAAAATTACTATTAAAATTTTAATCTTAAAAATGAATTTATACATGACTTTATAGAGAATGAACAGAAATAAACAGGGAAAATAATTAGGAGGAATTTAAAATGTCGGATTGGTTTCAATTAGATAAAGAATATATGATGCCTACTTACTGTCGTACGAAGATTGCGATAGAAAGAGGAGAAGGGTGCAAGCTTTATGATGTGGATGGTAAAGAGTATGTAGACTTATTTTCTGGTGTCGGAGTGAACGTATTAGGATATAATCACCCGAAAATCGTGCAAACGACAATGGAGCAAGTTACGAAATCGTTGCATCTTCCATTTCATTTTTTAAATCCAGTTGCGATTGAGTATGCAAAGAAATTAGTTGATTGCTCTTTAAAAAACGGAAAGGTCTTTTTTACAAACTCTGGTACGGAAGCGACAGAAACGACATTAAAATTAATTGATAAATATAGAGCTAATACGGGTGTAGAACGTGAAGGAATCGTAGTGCTGAAAAATAGTTTCCACGGACGTACGTTAGGAGCACTTCATTTTACGAGACAAGAAAGTGTATATCAAAATTTCCCTAAAACATCGATTCCAGTATATGAAGTAGAGCGCGAGAATATAGAGCAATTAGAAGAAATAATCGTTAAAGAAAATCCAATTGCGATTATGCTAGAGCCTGTATTAGGTAGCGGGGGGATATACCCTTTATCAAGTGAATATTTATATGGTGTTCAAAACTTATGTGATAAATATAATGTCATTCTTATCGTTGATGAAGTTCAAAGTGGAATGGGGAGAACTGGTAAACTATTTGCTTATCAAAATTTCAATATTACACCGGATATTATTCAAATTGGTAAGGGAGCAGGAGGCGGGATACCGCTAGGTGGAATCATTGTTGGTGAGAAGTTATGTGATGTATTTGCACCTGGAGATCACGGAACAACATTTGCTCATTCATCTATGGGAACAGCTTTAGGGTTAACGATATTAAACACATTGATTGAAGATGGTTTAATGCAAGAAGCGTATGAAACGTCACTATATTTAAATGATAAATTGCAAGAAATTCAGAAAGAAAATTCTTATTATATTCAGGAAGTACGTCATGCTGGTATGATGTTTGGAATTAGTATGAATGATACGAATGAAAATGTGAAGAAATTACAGGTAGAGCTAATGAAGAAAGGGATGTTAGTTGATGTTACACAAGGGAACATCATCCGTTTACTTCCTCCATATATAATTACAAAAGAAGAAATTGATACATTTATTACTCAATTTATTACTTGTATGGATAAAGTTGCTGCTGTAGTAAGTGCTTAAAAATGAAAAGCTATATTTAATATAAAGTGCACTCTAATTGTTAGAAATAGTTTTACAATTGGGGTGCATTTTTTATAGTTGAATTTTGTAAAATACAGTTTTTGGTAAATGATAACGGAAAAAATAGAAGGAATTTCATTATATTTGATACATTATTGAATGATATTTGAGTGGTGAAGAGAAGGGAAAGTAAGTATAAAGATAGTAGATAAAGCGGATGGTATAAATAACTAATGATAGAACGTTTTGAAAATAATAGCATACGAATATATATATGATAAGAATGAGGTGATATATTGGAAAATAATGATATTCAATTTACTTCTTTACAAATGCGAACTGATAGATTTGGTTGGGCTGGTATTCAATATACAAATAAAAAGCAAGCCATCTTATATACTCGAAACGGAGGAGTAGAATGGGATGTTGTTAATCCTCTAAATTCAATTGTATTATTTGCATATCCAATAAACGCTCGAAGCTCTTGGGCATATGGTTTAACAAAAACGAATGACGATCTATTGCCAGCTATATTTTATACAGTTAATAGAGGGGAAAGATGGAGTGAGTTTATTTTACCGGTTGAAGAAGATTGGGAGAAATCGACTGATGTTCAAGTGCAATTGCATGCTACGAATATGGATAGTATATGGATTGTATTATCTAGAAAGCTTGCATCAAATAAATTTGAACATAATTTATACTATTTGAAAACAAAAGGAAAAGTATGGAAATTAATAAAAAATATAAGTATTAGTGATAGTATTTCAGGGATAACATTTATAAACGATTTAGTCGGATTTATTTCATTACAAAAACATTATGAAACATCAACGGTATTTAAAACAATAAATGGTGGGGAAAGTTGGCAAGCTATAAAAGATATTCCAAGTTTTGAAGGAATTAATAATGGGACTGCTATGGCTTATAAAGCAATCTATAAAAATAACCTATTAGTAATACCAACTAAAATGAATGATGATATATTTTTGATGAATTACTCATTTGATAAGGGCAATTCGTGGCATATTTCAAATAAAACAATAAATACTAGTAAAGTGGCTGTTTCTTTTTTTAGTTCCTATTATGGCTGGGTTATAAATAGTGAAAATGGAAGTGTATATCAAATAATAAAAAAAGGATCAAAATGGATAAAAGTATCAAGTAATCCATTATTAAAAAATGTATTTTGTTTGCATTTTTTTAATCGGCGTAAAGGTTGGGCGTGTAATAAAAAAGAAATATTTACTACAACAGATCGCGGTATAACATGGAAAAAGGTAGTATATAAAATTAATAATATTGATAAATTTGTTTAATAGAGTCCTAAAGAAATTAGGGCTTTTTTTGTGCTTTTTTATGGTGAGAGTTGTAACAAACAATGATAAGAGGAAGGAGGTAAGTGCAGAACTTATATTTTCAAAAATAGACGGTTGTTTTTACACAGTATAATTCACTTTTGAATATGTTAATAAAGTAGCAAATTCATAGGAAATGGTAATACTTAATATTTTATGTCACATGATGTGTAAAGGGGGCGTGTAATGAAATCGTTAACGGTTATTATTTTGTATAGTGAAAGAGAGCAAATATTAGAAGAGTCAATTCAATCTATATGGAAGCTAAATCCTCTTGAAATTATAATTTTAGTTCCTAACGATAGAAGTAATTTTTATGAAATAGCAAAGAAACATAAATGCCATATTGTTTTGATGGATAAATATAGTACGTATTATGATGGGTATGAAGCTTCTGTAAAGGTAGCAAAAGGAGATGTATTGTTATTTGTAGATAGTAATTCTTTATTATCTTCAAATGAAATGAAGAATTTTATTGAGCCAGTCATTACAAATCAGGCTGATGTAGTATTAAACAAAATAGATAAATTTATAGAAGTTGGTAAATGTCCAAATATGGATATTGTTTGGAGAAAAATGTTAAATGAAATTTTATGTCGACCAGATTTAAAAAGCAATTCAATATTTTCATTACCATATGCACTTAAGAAAGAAGTAGTGGTAAATATCGGCTTTGATTATATAAAAGATATCGTTCTAGCTCATATGAACATAGTGAATCAAGGCTGGCGGATTAGCGATCAATATGCAATAAAAACGTTATCTAGAGATGAGACGTTACAGGAAGAAGGGTATTTAGTTAAAAAAGAATTATCAGAAAATGAAAAAGAGAAAGTGGAAAAATATTTAATCGGAATTTCTAAATGGATAGAGAAAAAGGGAAGAAGAGTAGGGTTTACGGATGCAGGAAAAAGAAGAGATATTATTCAAAGATTAGGTGAGAGCAAGCAGTATCCTTCGTATCATCGAGGTTGGGGAATGCATTCTTCAATTTATGACGGGAAACAACTATCTGTCATTATACCAGTGCAAAATGAAGAAGAGACTATAGAACAAGTAATACTTGAAGCAAGAAAAATAGAACCGCTAGAAATAATTGTCGTTGTAAATGGTTCGACAGATCACACGGCCAGTATCGCTAAAAGACTTGGTGCTACTATTATTGAATATAACGAACGACTTGGTCATAATGTTGGACGTGCTATTGGGGCGCTTGAAGCTACAGGAGATATTCTCTTATTTATTGATGGTGATTTTAGTGTTTCAGGAAGTGATTTGCATCACTTTACAAAAGCAGTTTCAGATGGCGTTGACATAGCATTAAATGATTTGAATCCGATGTTACATCCGCCGTTTTATGTTGTAGACATCGTAAAATATATGCTTAATTTAGCATGTAATCGTCCACAATTAAGTAATGGCTCATTAGTAGCAATTCCACATGCTATGAGTAGATCATGCTTAAATGCAATAGGCTGGGAAAGTTTACTATGCCCTAGTCTTGCACAAGTAAAAGCTATATTACAAGGGTATAGAGTAGAATGTGTACATTATGTTGATGTTGTAAAACCGAATAGAATTCGTTTAATGGAGAATGTAAGTCATAATGGACATCCTCCAGCAGTATTAAGGATAATTGGTGATCACGTTGAAGCTCTCTCTTACTTAATAGAACATCTCGAAATGGATGGAAAGGGTGATTAAACTGTTAGACCAGTACAAAAAAATTAACATTTCATATGAAGAATTATGGCAAATGGATTTTCAAACTACGGAACCATTTATACTCAAGGTTGATTGGGATAAAGTAACGTATGAATTTTTAATTCGTATTAAGCCGGGTGCTTCTAACACTATTGTTTTTGGATCCGGAGCAGGTGGATTTCAAGAACAGCCAATTGGTCCACCTATTTTTCATAGACATTCTTGGATGGAAGAATTTGAAGATACTGTTATATATTATAATGATCCTACATTATATCTTGGAAAATTATCTTTAGGTTGGGGACAAGGGGAGGTAGATAGATTTTACTTACAAGATATAGCAAATATTTTAGAAATATTATTTACAAAGTTAAAAATTGATTCGAAAAATGTGTTGTTTTATGGCAGTTCCGGGGGAGGGTTTATGTCTTTAATTTTAGCTGGATTCGTTAAGGGCTCCACAGTTTTAATTAATAATCCTCAAACAAATTTATTAAAATGGATACCTGTACCAATAAATCTAGTTTTCGATTTGTCTTATCCAGGTTTATCAAGAGAAGAAGTTGAGGAGAAATTTGGCGAAAGAATTAATGTTGTGAAATTTTTTAATCACATTAAATATGTACCGAATATTTATTTTTTGCAAAATTTCGCGTGTGAATTTGATGTGCAAAATCATTTAATACCATTCATTTCTGAATTAGAACAACTGGATAAAGATACAGAAGTAAATCAAATTGTAATAGACTTATATTTCGATAAAAAAGCAGGGCATGCAGCTGTAGGTAAGAGTGAAACAATTGAATATATAAAAAAAGTAAAGCCTAATCAGACTGTAAAAAAAGAACAAAAAGAAGTGACACTGTCAGTCGTTATAGTTTTAGGAGAAGAAAAATCGAAATTGAATCAAATTTTAAACAAAGTGCACCATATAAAACCATTAGAAATTATCATTGTAGCTGATGATAGAATGAGTGCGATACAATCCATACCTACATTTGTTGAGAGTAACGTTGTTGTTATTGAAGAGAAAAATAAATGGAAAGCACCAGTTCATGGGGCGAAAATCGCTAATGGAGATGTAATTTTATTTTTAAATGGAGAAGATGTTATTTTTTCGGTAGAATTAGAACGATTTATAGAACCACTACTGAAAAAGGAACAGGATGTAATCTTGAATAACATAGACTCCGTATGTTTTGAAAAGATGAGAGTAGAATGGCCAAGTATTGCTATGGTGTATAGAAAAATAGTAAATGATGTATTGGGGCGTATGGATTTAAAATATGATTCGATGTTATCTATGCCATATGCTATTACTAAAAAAGCAATTGAAGACATTGGGTATGACACCTTGCAAAATCCAGTTCTTTCCCAAATCACCCTTATTGAGAAAGGGTGGCGACTACAATCCTCGCCAGCCATCACTAACACCTCTTTGAATAATATAACCGCAAAAAAAACCTCTTTCTATAAAAATCAATTAACTAAATTAGAAGTATGTGAGATTAAAGAGAACATAAAAGCTTTGGAAAGTTGGTTACAACGAAAAAATGCTAGAGGTAACTATACAGATGGAAGAAGAAAAAGAGAAATTATAGAGCAACTAAACAAACAAAAGAATTATTCAAGTTTTCATAAAGGATGGGGTATGAATTCATCGATTTATAATGGGAAACAGTTATCAATTATTATACCAGCACAAAATGAAGAAGCGACGATTAAAGAAGTTATTCTTGAGGCAAGAAAAATTGAACCGAAAGAAATAATTGTTGTAATTAATGGGTCAACAGATCAGACAGAAGTAATCGCTAAGCAATTAGGGGCAACGGTAATTGTTTATCGAGAAACATTAGGGCATGATGTAGGACGGGCAATTGGTGCACAAGAAGCCACAGGGGATATACTTCTCTTTATTGATGCTGATTTTGCTATTCCAGCAAAAGATCTTCATCCGTTAACACAGGCTGTTACGGATGGTGTTGATATTGCTTTAAACGATTTAAATTTAAATCTTAGATTTCCTCTATATATTGTAAATTTATATAAATATATGTTGAATATTGCTTGTAACCGTAAAGATTTAGGAGTGGGATCTACAATTGCTGTTCCCCATGCTATTAGTAGAAAATGTTTAGAGGGAATCGGCTGGGATACTCTTCATACATCGTGTGTTGCGCAAGTAAAGGCAATATTAGAAGGATATAAAGTCGAATGCGTTCATTTTGTAGATGTAATGAAACCAAATCGTATTCGTCCAAATGAACACTTTGCAACAGTAGGACATCCACCAGCTGTATTGAGAATTACCGGCGATCATTTAGAAGGACTTTCCTATTTATTAAAGCGTAGGGATTTTAAAGACTTATTTTAATTTGGAAGCTACTTTACTAATAAGCGTGGAATAGTAACGGATAGAGTATGAGTTGAGTATTAGAATGAAAATAAAATTAAAAAAATTACTCTTTTGGTTCAGGTGTAAGTGAAAAGGTAATTGAAAAGTAAAAACTTCTTCAAATACATGAAGAGGTTTTTACTTTTTTTATTTCAATTTATTTTAAGTATATAAAGTAAAGAGTAAATAAAGCAGTAACGATATTTTTATTTTTATATAAATTAATATTAGATACAAGAAAGGAGGAAATACTTTGTCTTGCATCAATAAAAGTTGTTTTAATATTTGTTTAGAAACTAAAGTCAATCCAAATGGTGGCGCAGAAATATTCGTAAGGTGCAATGATGAATGTTCATCTAATTTTAATGCAATACCATTTACCGCATGTATTTCTATTTCAGTAAAAGATGATTTGAGTTTCTTAGTTGATTTAGATAGTTTAATCAAACGTTAATTTCCTATTAAACGAATAGTAAAATAGCATCTAATTTATAAAATTTAGTACGAGAGTCGTGTCCGAATTTGATTAACTGCATATATTGTTAAAAGAAAGGAGGGAGAGTTATGGCATGTATTACGAATAATGTTTGTTTAGATGTATGTCTTAAAATTACAATTACCCCTGGTAGTGGAATTGATGCAGTAGTAGATTGTGGGGGCGAATGTGGGACAAGTCCTACAATTATAATTAATCCTAGTGGATCAATTGTTATTACTTTACCATTAGTTGCATGTTTCTCAATTACACTAAATGATGATTTAAGTGTTGAATCTTCATTAACAAGCCTCTCTTTTCAAACTTCTTAAATTGAAAATACAGAAATAAAAAGCCTGCCTTCTACTTTTCTTTTGAACTGATGTAAAGATAAAAAAGATGGTTACAAACCATCTTTTTTATGCTGTCATATATTTGAAATCTAATAATATATTATTAGATAGATAGGATGTATAATTAAAAGCACTTTTCACCTCATTTTTTGTTCGATCAGGTAAGAAATTGCTTCTATATGATCACCAATGATTTGTTGTGTTGCTAATGAAAGGGAACCTTCCTCAGAGAAGTGTTTTTCAGGTCGAACACGATTCAATTTATCAACGTCGACAGAATGGACATTTTGCACATGAAAGCCTGCTAAAATTGTTTTAACTTGACTTAAGGTTGGTGAAAGAAGGGAATCAAACCCAATTGTATGAATGCATTTTCGACTAAAAGCATGAGGGACAGCAATTGTGGATCCCATACCTAAATCTTTCCGATTACATGCTAAGTTAATAGCATATTTACATGCGGTGACGATAGAATACGGTAGACGATACATATAGTAGTACTCTAGTTTATTTAAAGCTAAGTCCGTGCCATTTTGAATAGATTGTACAAATGGTAATAAATCATAACTAGAAATTAAGAAATCTCCATCTGTAAATAATAATATATCGCCTTTTGCAAAATAGGCACCAACTGCACGTCCCGTATCATTTCCAAGTGCTTCTTCGTAACTAATAACTGTTGCACCGCACTCCTTTGCCAATTCCTCTGTTTTATCTGTTGATCCATTAACAATAACGATAATTTCAAAAGGTTTTAATTTCTGCACCTCAAAAATGACAGATTCTATCGTTTTTTCTTCATTTTGAACAGGGATGATAACTGATAATTGTTTATCTCCATAAGTATTCGAATAAAACTCTTTACCTGTAATTATTTTTGGAATGGATTTTTGTTCTCCGTTTTGAAGCCCTAAAATAATATCCCGCTTTCGATTATTATCGGTATAGTTTCCTCTTGGATCTTGCATTTTACTTATCCAATTTGCAATGGCTTCAAGATGATAATGAATGAGTTGAGTTGAAGGAAAAGAGGGAACTTGAGGGATAGAAATGTTTAATTGATCGCAAATCCGAAATTTATGTTCAATAATTTTCATTTGTGCCAATATTGGATTTGATAAACTATCTGGAGTAATTACCTCAAGCAATTCTTTTGTCATTGCATAGGGAGGAAATAATAAGGAGTTAACATGTAAATCTGGACGATGAAAAAAATGATTCGTAACTTGCTGCCAAATTATTGCTAAATTGGGCTGTTGTTTTTGATAAAAAAAATCATCTAAATTATTTAATACGACGTCAGCAGATCCATTTAGTAATGGTTGAAGAAATTGTATAAGTAAGGAGGGGGGAACCATGTAATTTTCATCTAAAAATAAGAGGTACTGCCCCTTTGCTTTTTTTGCGCCAATTACATAACAATTAGTAGGTTCTATCGGTTCTTCTAGTGTAATAATTTCACAATTGTAGGAATCTGCACTCTCAATTGAATTCTGGATATATCCGTTAATAGTAAGGATAATTTCTAAAGGCTGTAGTTGTTCACATGCTTCCAAAATTCCAGGTAAATTTTTTATTTTATGTTGTATGGGGATAATAATAGAAATTGAATTTTTACACATAAGCGGTCTCCTTTTTAATCAGAGGTAGTTGTTAATAAGATTAGATAAAAGAGGAGATATATTTTCTTCTTGTTATAAGCATAACAATCATTTAGTTTTATCAGACTCACAATTTTCTTTACTTGTTTTAGAACCTTTATTTATTCCAGAAGCGAGTAAATTATTGAGAACGCTAAGGTCTAATTGCAGAGGGATGGAGTTTTCGGATGGAATTTTCTCATTTTCTTTTTTTATAGTTAATATAGTCTTTATATTTTTAATTTCTTTATATTGTTTTAAGGTAATGAAAAATCCAGAAATAATTAAGAGAAAAGAAACAGTAGTAAGTGAAAGTATTATTTCCAACATAAAATAGCCTCCTTTAAAACTATAATAATATTATAGTTGAATGTAATAAAACAGAATTCGAGCTAATGAGTTCACTTTTTAAATATATGCAAATCTTTAGTAAAAGTTACTGGTTTCTAAGTTAGAGGAAGCAATTATAGAAACGTTATAAATATAAATAAATGAAAGGTTCATTTGTAGTGTAAAGGTATATATTATATAGCCTAAACTTCATTTTATAAAAAGTTAAATAGGGTGTAAATTTATACAAAAAGAGCATTTAATTGGACAAATAATTAATTATGTGAAATAATAATAACAGACAAGGAGACGTTGATTTTCCTTAAGTGCTTCGAATTAATTTTATTCAATAAGAGAAGGTGTGCTTAAAGAAGTTAAATTAAAAAAGGAGCTGATTTATTATATGCAACAAAATAATGATTTAAATTTTGAACCTCAAGACGTTAATATTGTCAATCCTAAACAAGCCAGGAAAGCAGTAGTTGCTACTGGTATAGGGAATGCAATGGAGTGGTTTGACTTCGGATTATACGCGTATTTAGCGGTTATTTTAAGTCAATTATTCTTCTCAGGTGTTGATAATAGTGGATTGCAACTTGTACTTACATTTGGTACATTTGCAGCAGCCTTTCTCGTTCGACCAATCGGAGGTGTATTCTTTGGTAGAATAGGAGATAAGTACGGCCGAAAAATCGTGTTAAGTACTACTATTATTTTAATGGCACTTTCTACATTATTCATCGCATTACTACCAACCTATGAACAAATTGGTGTATGGGCACCAATACTACTTTTAGTTGCTCGAATGATTCAAGGCTTCTCTACAGGCGGCGAATATTCAGGAGCAATGGTTTATATCGCAGAATCTTCTCCAGATAAAAAGCGTGGTATACTCGGTAGTGGTCTTGAAATTGGAACACTCTCAGGTTACATTGCTGCATCGGTAATTGTTACCATTTTGACGTTATTGTTAACAGATGAGCAAATGCTCAGCTGGGGCTGGCGTATTCCTTTCTTAGTAGCTGCACCAATTGGTTTGGTCGGTTTATATTTACGCCGTCATTTAGATGAATCTCCCATCTTTGAAGAGATGGAAAAAGCACAAGGGGAATCTGAAGACAACGAACAATTTTCATTTATGGATATATTAAAATATCACAAAAAAGACTTCTTATTAAGCACAGTAATTGTTGCCTTCTTTAACATTACAAACTATATGATTCTTTCGTATATTCCTTCTTATCTAACTCAAGTATTAAAAGTCAAAGAAACAACTGGCTTATTAATTATTTCTATTACGATGGCACTTATGATTCCACTGGCACTTTATTTCGGTAAATTAAGTGATAAAATTGGTAATAAACGTGTTGTGCAAATTGGTTTACTTGGTTTAACAGTATTTGCAATTCCAGCATTTTTACTAATAGGTAACGGACATATTGCTGCTATATTTGCAGGTATTTTCGTATTAGGATTCTTCCTAAGTGTGTATGAGGGAACATTACCTTCATTATTACCATCACTATTTTTCACCGATGTACGTTATCGAGCACTTTCGATCTCATTTAATATTTCTGTATCTATATTCGGTGGAACAACACCGCTCGTATGTTCATACTTAGTTCATGCAACCGGTAACCCGCTTGCACCGGCATTTTATTTAGCAGGTGTAAGTATTATTGGATTAGTCGTATTTAGTGTATTATTCGTTACAACTTCAGGACGTGCGCTTAAAGGTTCATATCCTACAGTTGAAACGAAAAAGGAAGCACACCTAATCGCTAAAGAAGACCCTGAAGAAACACTTTGGTGGCATGAAGAGTCGTTAGAAATTGAAGCAGGGAAAAACGCTTCAATTTAAAAAGTAATGTAGAAGTATAAAAAGACTCCTATGAAAATAGGAGTCTTTTTTGTTATGTTATCTCTTTCTTTTCTTCAAACTCTTCTGATACAAGTAAAGTTTATGAATCTCTTCCTTAAATTCACGTAAAAGTACAGTGTTTTCCTCATTTGAATAACGCACTGTATTATAAGCATTTACAATAATATGACTCTCAATATTTACATCTTCTTCACTATTTATTCTTTCTAACCATGCTTCAACAGTTTCTCCTCGTTTTCTGTTTAAAGGAGGAGTTAATTTACTCTCCAGCTTAAAAATTTCTTTTCGAATTTCGTTATGTGGTGGTTTGTTTCGTTTAAAATGTTTTAAACTCATTCCTTCTTTGTCAGTGATAATAGTAGATTCGAAGGCAGGCATATTTGGTAAACTTAAATATTTTCGTTTTTTTATTATTTTCCAAACGACGTAAATAGCAATGGTTGTACATACTATTATTGTAATGCTATTTATGAGTGTTGGATCAAAAGCACGCTGTCCAAAGTCATCCTTAATTTGAGGATCCTTTAAATTCCCTTTATTCGACCAAAAATCGTCTGTTTCTTTTGATTCAGCTGCCGAAAATAACGGATTAATGGCGTATCCAAATCCTAAAGCAACTACTTGTACGGCATAAGAAAAAAGAAGCCGAATGTATGGGGAAATAGGAATGAGGAAAGCACTAATTATTCCAATCGTAATAAGAGAAGCGAAACGTAATAACTGCTGATTACGATTAGCCCCAGTTAACCAAAATGTAATCATAATGTGTATTACTAACAGCAACAGTTTCCACAAAGGTGGAAAGGGCGCATAAAATATAGCTGAAACACCAAACCAAACAATAACGCTTAATGATTTTTGAACTGGATATCCTGGTCCGACTACATGTACGATAAAGAAGAAAAGTGGTAACATTATTGTGCCAAATAGAGAGAAAGAGAGAAAGAGAGAACAACCGATTATTTGAGTAAGTAACAGTATGACAAAACCTGTTGTTTTTTTCTTCATTAGTTTATGGATAAGAAATACTCCCATATAGCCTGTTGCTAAAAATATAGCAATACCGATGAGTTCATCTCTTTCCGTTAATAACGAAAGGAGCAGCAGAATAAAGTCATTAACGTGATAAAGCCAAGTTTTCAAGCTTTTCCACCATCCCTTCGTTATTAATAAGAAACGTAGGCTGAGAGAGAAGAGGGAGTTCATTTCTCTGTAAACCAATGTATATCATTGTAGACGATCGTTCTCTTTTTCTCGTTACATAATGAAGAAATCCTTGTTTCGGAAGTAACGTACTATCATCTGAAATACGCGCTAATTCCTCTAAAGATATTCCGTAATGGGTTTGCCCTTCGTTTAATGGTAAGTGCAGAGGACCACCTTCAGCTAATACACTAATAAATAGTTCAAACGGTATTTGATGCTTCGTTGCGTATTGACAAATGTATGTTGCAAATGAAATAAGGTCTTCTATATTATCTTTCCAACCAAACCCGCGATCAGCAGCTAATGAAAGACAAATCGTCCAACTATAATTTTTTACAGGCTCATATTGCTTCGCCTGTAATGATTGCATTTTAGCAGATGCTTTCCAATGAATAGAACGGAAAGACTCACGTTCATATCGTTTAACTCCAATAATAGATGTTTCATCATTGTAAAAAGAAAAATTCGTTCGATAAGATCCGTTTAAAAGTTGCTGTAGTTCTTGTAGGCCTGCTACTTCTTTAGGAGAAGGGTACACAATAATTTCAGTCCTTAATTTATCAAAAATGGGCAAATGCACAGTTAAAAGATGAAAAGGATCTTTCAAGACACATTCGAACTGTTCAATTTGAAACACACCACGTTTCGTTGCGGTTAATGTTAAATCCCGCTTTTGCGCCGAATGAGCAGGTTGTGAAAACGGGAAAGAGAATAGTGTTTTTGATATTTGTTCAATTCCTTGATCATTTTGTGGTAGTAGTGACGGATTTAAATGAAAATAACAAACACCGTTAACGAGTGGTATATTTGCTCCATTTTTTAAATGAATAAAAAACTGCCCAGATTCATTAGGAAAAAGCCGAGTAGTTTGTTTCTCATTTACGACTTCAAATGTTTTCTCTATGTAAGCGACATATTTATAAATGAAAATCGCAAATAAATAATAGAAGAAAAAGAGAAACATAATGATTCGTTGTGGCATAAAAAATGTAAATAGTATAGCGCCTGGGACAGTTAGTTGAATAATATGGAGTTGGAAAAATAAAGGTACAGTTACAACGCGCTGTCCATTCATGTTTGTTCAATCTCCACTGGTACGTCAACCTCTTTTAAAATCCTTTGCATAATTTCATTTTTTGTCGTACGTAATGCACCTTCCATTGATAAGACGATACGGTGATTCCAAACAGAAGGAACTAAAAATTGTATATCTTCTGGCGTGCAATATTCTCTGTCGCGTAAAAAGGCTAGTGCTTGAACTGCGCGTACTAAAGCTAATGTGGCACGCGGGCTTACACCATTGGCGATGTAATCATGATTTCTTGTAGCGTGAGCAAGTTTAATAATGTAATGTTCTAACGGTTCTGATACGAAAATTTCTTTTACTCGTTTCTGTGCTTCTAAAATATCATCTAAAGAAATAACAGATGTGACACTTTCTAGTGGTACATCGTTACGAAAACGTCGCATCATTTGTAGTTCATCCTCTGGAGACGGATACCCAATTGAAATTGTCATTAAAAAACGATCAAGCTGTGCATCTGGTAGAGGGAACGTTCCTTGTGATTCAATTGGATTTTGCGTTGCAATAACAAAGAACGGTTTCGGAAGAGGAGTAGATTGCTTTTCAAGCGTTACTTGTCGTTCTTCCATCGATTCTAATAAACTAGACTGTGTTCTAGGCATAGCGCGATTAATTTCATCGGCAAGCAAAATATTGGTCATGACTGGCCCAAGTCTTAACTCGAATTCACTCGTTTTCGGATTGAAATATTCAATACCTGTTACATCACTCGGAAGTACATCAGGGGTAAATTGAACGCGAGAAAAATTACCACCAATACTTTTAGAAAGAGTTTTTGCAAGTAACGTTTTCCCCGTACCAGGCACATCCTCAAGCAGTACATGTCCATCAGCAAGCAATGAAACGAGTAATAGATCAATAACATTTTCTTTACCGACAAAAACGGATCCTATGTTTTCTTTCAATTTATTTATCATATGTATCATTCCTTTCAAAATATAAACGGATATTTCTATATTTTAACAAATTATTCAGAAAATTGATATTATTTTTTAATTTAAAGAAATAGATATTAAGTTATTAAATCACCTTGCATATTTTGGAATATGATTATAAAATATCGATATACGATGTATCGTGAGTCGATATATCAGGTAACGATGTATCGGAGGTAGTTATAATGAATGCGAAAGCGAAAAAATATATTCCGTTAACAGAGGCGACATATTACATATTGTTGTCACTTGTGAAGCCGATGCATGGTTACGGAATTATGCAAATGGTAGAAGAGATGACAAATGGAGAAGTAAAGCTCGGTCCTGGTACTTTATATGGGAATACGACGAAGTTACTAAAAGAGAAGTTAATAGTTGAAGTCGCCTCTACAGATAGAAAGAAGTGTTATGAGTTAACACCAATTGGTAGAGAAGTGTTAGAGCTAGAGTATAACAGGTTGCAGAGGTCGGTAAGAAATGGAAACAGTATATTAGGGGAGTGAATAGAAGATGAAGACAAAGAAGGTATTGAAATTTTTCGCGGCATGGAGTTTAGAAAAAGAAGAAGCTTTTTTACGGAGAATGCATCAAAAAGGATGGGCGCTACAAAATTATAATATGATGTATACGTTTAAGAAAACTGAGCCGAAAGATATAATCTATAAAGCCGATTTCAGAATGGATTATAGAGATTCAAAGGAAAAACAAAAAGAATATATTGAATTATATGAAATGTGTGGTTGGAAACATGTAACAAGTTTCACTAAATGGCACTACTTTTGCAAGGACGTAGCTGATGATAATGAGTTGCCAGATATATATTCGGAAAAAGAGACAAAAATCGAAAAGTTTAAAGACTTATTTAAATTTCTTGTATTTGTTTTTTCATTTGCAATGATATGTATGATTCCTACTTTCTTAAGTTCTTCGGAAGTTAGGATTCCAATTTTGATAAAAGGTTTAATTGGATTTTTAGGTTGTATGTATTTGTATATATTTGTGATGTTATTTTGGAAGATAAAAAAGTTAAAAAAAGAAATCCTTTAAAAATATAGAAAGGGGTATTAACATGATTATTTTGACTATGTTATTTATATATTTAATCTTAGGTGAAGGGGTTCTTGGTAAGTGGCTGTACAGTAGGTTGAAAGAAGATATACAAATAAATAAAAATGCTAGAGTTTCCTTTTATATAAGAACAATGAGTTTACTGTGGATATTAACCATCATTATGTTAATAACATCATACTCAATCAATATTCCATTTGAGGAGTATGGACTTAAACTACCATCTGCTAATTATATGGTGAGTAAGTATTTTGAAAATATGAATATATCATTGTGGATAGGTGTATGTATTGGGTTAATAGTGCCGTTGATTATTTTAAAGAAAAATAAACTTTTTCAAAGGTATACAGAAAGACAAATGAGTGATGCTTCAGAAATGCTCCCTAATAATTATCGAGAAACAATACTATGGATTTTTATTTGCATTACAGCAGGTGTAACAGAAGAGCTATTATTTCGTTCTTTCATGATGAATTACTTATCACAGATATTCCCAGCGCTATCGATAATATGGGTGCTAGTTATCTCGTCAATCATTTTTGGTTTAGCGCATTTTTATCAAGGTTGGAAAGGTATAGTGGGGACAACGATTTTAGGTTTCATGTTAGGAAGAGTATATGTTGCAACTGGATCAATTTATCCGTCTATAATTATACATATGCTTATAGATTTACTTGTACTTGTCCGCTTATTTATATTGAAAGGAAAAGTAATATTACAGAGAGTCTAAAGTAAATGTAGAATGAGATTAAAAAAGTTGCTTGAAACACAAGCAACTTTTTTATTAGAAAGACTGATTTTGCGCAGGTTTAATAAATTGTTCTGGGTTTTCAACAAGTCCGCATACAGCACATTGGACTCTGTATGTTGGTCCTTGATAGGACATATGAAAAGCATTCATCGTTTCATTTGTGTATTCTTCTTCTACTTGACCAGTTTGTGGATTTAACTTGACTGGTTTTACTTGTTGCTCAATAATATTAAAGCGAGTACGGTTCGTTTTACAGCTTGGACATAGCATTGGTTCCATATGTATACACCTCCATTTGTAGCATTTCTTAAACTCATTAATTTTATGCAAGCAAAAAAACTTTCTCAATATAAATGGGTATTTAAAGTATTCAAAATTCAGAAAAAATAAAATATAATAAAAGTACGAACTGGTTATGTCCAAACCAAATCTCCTGTTTTATGCCAATAAGCTGGGGGGCCGAGAAATCGGCCTCATTTTTTTGTGCTCGTTGCTATACGAAACAAGGTTTTTATGAGACATTTGTCGAAATTTTAGGGATGGATATAAAGGAGGATGTAAAATGAATTTAAAAATGAAGTACATCATTTTATATGTAGAAAAGCTTGAAGAATGTTTAAGATTTTATAAAGATATTTTACAGTTACCTATAAAAGCAGAGCATGGTACATATATTGAGTTTAATACTGGTTCTACAATTTTAGCGATGAACACGAGGCAAGATGTGAAAGAATTAACAGGACTACCACTTACAGAAGGCGAGTTACAATCTTCTCATTTTGAATTGGGATTCGTTGTTGATCATGTACAAGAAACAATCGAACAATTTAGAGAGCAAGGTATTAAAATCTTAGTTGAACCAATTGTGAAACCGTGGGGACAAACAATTGCATACATTGCCGATCCAGATGGGAATTATATTGAAATTTGCAGTTCATTAGAATAGAAGGAGAAAAAGTGATGGGGTTTCCGAAACTAGAAACAGAACGTTTACAATTAAGAGAACTAACACTGTTAGATGCAGAAACGATGTTCCATTATTTTTCAAAAGAATCTGTTATACGTTATTTCGGAATGGATTCTTTCGAAAATATTGAGCAAGCGAAAACGACTATTCAAACGTTTAAAAACCGTAATGAGGAGGGAAGTGTATTTCGCTGGGGAATAGAGAAAAAAGGGACGGGCCAATTAATCGGAACGTGCGGATTTCATTTAATAAACAAGCATCATAAGCGAGCTGAAATCGGTTATGAATTAGATGATACATATTGGGGACAAGGGTATGCAACGGAAGCGTTACAGGCGATTTTAGGTTATGGGTTTGAAACGTTACAACTTATAAGAATTGCAGCTGTTGTATATGTAGAAAATAAAGCTTCTCAAAAATTATTAAGTAAAGCAGGGTTTCAAGAAGAAGGATTACTTCGAAAACATATGATTCAAAATGGAGTTGCTCATGATACAATTTTATACTCGTTATTAAAAGAAGAGTGGAAGAAGTAATGAATACAAACGAGCTTATAAATATTATGAAGAAGCATAAAGAAAATAGATTCATTTTAGGTATAGATGGTTTAAGTCGATCGGGAAAGACAACATTTGTAACAAACTTAAAGGAAAATATGAAACAAGAAAGCATCCCGTTTCATATTTTTCATATTGATGATCATATAGTAGAGCGTAATAAACGATATCATACTGGCTATGAAGAATGGTATGAGTATTATTATTTGCAATGGGATATTGAGTCGCTTCGGCAGAAGTTTTTTCAGAAGTTACAAAATGAAACAAAACTGAAATTACCATTCTATAATAATGAGACAGACTCAAGTGAGATGAAAAAAGTACAGATACCCATAGTAGGTGTAATTGTAATTGAAGGTGTTTTTCTACAGCGAAAAGAGTGGAGAGATTTCTTTCATTATATGGTGTATTTAGATTGTCCAAGAGAGACACGTTTTCTTCGGGAGAGTCCGGAAACGCAGAAGGACCTTTCAAAGTTTGAGAATAGGTATTGGAAAGCAGAGGGTTTTTACTTAGAAACGGAATTGCCGAAGGATCGGGCGGATTTAGTCATACAATGATTGGAAAATAGAAGGAGAACAGAATGAATATTTTATGGGATTTTGATGGGACGTTATTTGATACGTATCCAGTTTATACAAAAATTCTTTCTCAAGTTTTAGGGAAGGAAATAAGTGAAGAGGAAATCTATACAAAGTTAAAGGTTTCATTTTCTCACGCAATTGATTATTATAAAATATCTAAAAAACAATTAAGTGAAATTGATGTATTAGAGAGTCGCATTATGATAGAAGATATAAAACCATTTGAAAAAGTGGAAGAGGTATTAAAGTTTGCCGATAAAAATGTCATTATGACTCATAAAGATAGAGCGGGGGTATTATCTATATTAAATCATTACGGCTGGAACAAATACTTCGTAGACATGTTTACAATTGACGATGGTTTCCCCCGAAAACCGAACGCTTTATCTTATGATCATTTGCATAAAAAGCACAATATTGATTTAGCTATTGGTGATAGAGAATTAGATTTATTACCTGCAAAAGAATTAGGTATTTCAACATGTATGTTTCAAGGGAACTGTGATGTAGCGAATTATTCTTTATCGCATTACTCGGAATTTTTTAACGTAGTGATTGATAGAGAGGTTATTTTATAAATAATTCAAATAAAACCTTTACTTTTTGCTTGAAAGTAGAGGTTATTTTCTATGCTTTATAAAAACTATAGAAAATTAATACTTTCTAGTAATTAGGAGGAGATTGGTATAACGATTTGAATTAGATAGTTATAGATAAATCTATAGATGAAAAGATTTCAATAAAGCGAGTGATCACATGAGTATTTTCATTTTAGAAGATGATGTCATACAAGCACAGCAAATGAAGCGGCTAGTTGAAGAGATTTGTGAGGAGTATAGGTTGCCTTTTGATTTTATAGAGGTAACTAGTAAAAGTGAAAACATTATTACGAACATTCCTAAGGCAAAGTATATCCCAATCTATTTTTTAGATATAGAGATAAAAAGAGAAGAGCGTAAAGGGTTACAAGTGGCACAAGAGATACGAAAGTATGATACACAAGGAATTATTGTGTTTGTAACGACGCATTCTGAATTTGCACCTATTTCATATCAATATATGGTATCAGCTTTAACTTTTATTGATAAAGGGGTGCCATACGAGGAGAGGCGTAACATTTTTGAACAATGTTTACTACAGTATGAAGCGCGTAATAAGCAAATTATTCCGTCAGATGACTTTATCGTTGAAAATAGTAATGCGACTGTACGGGTTCCGTTTCATGAAGTTGAATATGTTATGACTGATGAACCGCACCGTTTAGCATTAGTGACGTTAGATCGAATCGTTTCTTTTTACGGGACTTTAAAAGAAATTGAAATAATAGATGAACGTTTATTTCGTTGTCATCAATCATATATCGTGAATACGAAGCAAATGTCTTCTTATGATGCGAAGCAGAAAATGATAGTTTTAAAAAGTGGGAAACGCATTCCAGTATCACGGCGTTTAGTGAGTAAAATACGTAATATGTTAAAGGGTGAGATGTAATGTATATTTATGATTTATTTGCAATACTGCTTACTAGTATGAGCCATACGTTTTTATACATTCAATTAATCCGGTACAATAGGTTGTCATATAGAATGTTAATAGCTTTAAGTTCGGTATTTATTATTTTACTTGCTATTGTCGTAACAGTAACGAGATATCCAGAATTGAATAGTACCATTGTGTTGTTTCTAATAAGTTTAGGACTAATGCAAAATGAATTGAAATTGAAGCATAATGTATATTTTGCACTAGTGAGCATGGTGATTATAACGTTAGTGAAAATGTTGCTTTTCGATTTAGGAATGAAAATCTTTATGTTAACGCCATTGAATTTATATTTATGGACAGGTAGCATTATTCATCTTATCGTATCGACACTTACTTTTATCGGTATTCTATTAGCTCGCAAAAGAATCCAAAAAATTGCTCAATATATAGTAGGTAGTCCGCTTTACTATGTAACTTATATATTATTAATTGCCGGATTTATTATTGAACTAATCTTAACTCAGCCATCTTCTGCATTATTAGCACAATTAAATCAACAATACAGTGAAGTAAGTTATATTTCAGCGATTATTGTATTTTTATTATTACTAATCATTGTGCTAATGAGCGCACACTTATCGAAAGAAAAGTTACGAGAAGAGCACGAAAATCGTTTAGATAAAGAGTTATTAGATTATGTAGAAAAATTAGAGGATATGCACGATGAGCTTGCTAGTTTCCGTCATGATTATATGAATGTATTACTATCGTTAGAAGAGGGCATACGTACAAAAAATGTGAAGGAAATTGAGCAAGTGTATTATGACGTTATAGCTCCTACGTTAAAAACAATAAATGATCATGAACTTGATATTGCGAAATTATCTCGCATACATATTCCTGAAGTGAGAAGTGTATTAAGGGCGAAAGTTGGCACTGCCCAGCAGCAACAAATTAAAGTAATGCTTGATATACCGGAGGACATTGAAAGTGTTTCGATGACGATTATTTCATTTATTCGCATCATTTCAGTTTTAGTAGACAATGCAATTGAAGAAGCGGTGCATAGTGAGGAAAAGATATTGCAAATCGCATTCTTTGAAATGGACGCACGACAATATTTTATCGTGCGTAATAGTTCAAAGAGTGAAGCGATTGATTTGCAAAAAATTTATGAGAAAAACCATTCAAGTAAAGAAGGAGCGAGAGGATACGGGCTATTCTCATTAAAACGGATTATGAATAAAACAAATAACGCGACGTTAGAAACAACTTATGTAAGTCCTTATTTCACGCAAACATTCATATTAAAAGAGATGAAATGACCATCTATGATGAAAATGAAACCGAATAGGAAAGAACTACATACTTCCTTCACTCGTTTATATACACTTTAAGTAAGAGGTGAAGCGAGATGAATGGTCTTATTTTTACAACAATGATTAGCTTTGGTTTACCGCTTGTAGCACTTTTATATGCTGTTTGGAAGAAACGCTATATTCCATATATGTTAGGTGTATTGGCTTTTGTTGTATCACAAATATTGATTCGCATACCAATACTGAATTATGTAAATGGAAATAGCATAGATTTTCAAATGTTTTCTGTTATGCAGCCTGTCCTATTTGTACTTTTGCTTAGTTTATCAGCTGGTATTTTTGAAGAGATAGCTCGTTTTATTGCAATGCGTTATTTTATGAAGCAACGAGATTGGCAGTCTGGTTTTTTATTTGGAGCAGGGCATGGTGGTATTGAGGCAATGTTGATAGTTGGTATCCCGGTAATATCCCTATTATTGTCACAAACAGTCATTCAAAATGGTAACAGTTATTATTTCGGCGGTATTGAGCGCATGTTTGCGATGATATTACATGTTGGACTTGCCTTCATTGTATTGCAAGCTGTCGTCCAAAAGAAATTTCGTTATGTTGTATATGCAATTCTCATCCATGGGACTGCAAATACATTAGCGGGCATTATATTGCTATATGTAAAAGGGAAAAGCGGAATCATTATGTCAGAAGTTTCAATAGCAATTTGTGCTTTACTCGTTTTTAGTTATAGTTTCATTTTAAAAAGAAAGGGTGTATGAAAATGAGAAGAATATTACTTATTATGATAAGTGCTATCGCGGCGTTCGCACTTGCAGCATGTACCGGTAATAAAGTAGATGGAAGTACGGAGAAAAAATTTATTCCGAAGGCGGAAGAAATTGTATCATTATTAAATGAGGCGAAGTATAAAGACGTGCATGAAAAATTTGATAGTAAAATGAAAGCGGGATTACCAGAAGAAAAAATGAAAGATCTTACACCTGTAATTGAGAAAGCTGGTACGTTCGAAAAAATTGAGAAACAATCGATTGAAGAAAAAGATGGTTTATATACTGTTATACTTGTAGCGAAATATAGTAAGGAACAACGGACATATATTATAACTTATAATGACAAAGAAGAAATAGCAGGTTTATTTATTAAATAAAAACAGATACAGTGGAAGTCTCCGCTGTATCTGTTTTTTATTTTAACCAAATTATGGTTATTCATGCTAATATAAACACATAGCTATAGAGAGGGGTGGGTTAGTATGAAAACTGAAATAGTTCCTAAAAGGAAGTACAGTATAATAAGTTATATATCTTTACTCATCGGCATTTTATGTTTTTTGTTCGTTTTTATTACCCCGACAAGGATAGCGAATGCAGGTAATATAGTGGGAGATTATATTACAGTTGCCCTCACAGTAGCAGGTATTATACTTTCTGTCATTACGATGACGAAAAAAAACGAGAAGAAGGGAATTGCTATTCTTTCATTCATACTGTCCTCATCATTTTTTATATTTTGGATCATCGCAATTATCCTATTGTTTACTGGTCAAATTAGTTTTGCGCCGTAATAGCGAAAAAAAGAGTCCTTCATACGAGAAGGACTCTTTTTATTCACTTTCTTCTGGTTGATATTCTAAAATATCGCCTGGTTGGCATTCTAATGCTTTACAAATGGCTTCTAAAGTTGAAAAACGAACTGCTTTTGCTTTTCCGTTTTTCAAAATAGAAAGGTTAGCCATTGTAATTCCAACCTTCTCCGAAAGCTCTGTTACGCTCATTTTTCTTTTCGCTAACATTACATCAATATTAATAATAATTGCCATATTATTCACCTCAGACCGTTAAATCATTTTCTGATTTTATATCTATCGCATCTTTTAATAGTCTTTGGAGAACGGCAGCAAAGACCGCGATTACCATTGAAGCAAAAATCATAATCATTCCAATAATAATAATGCCAGGGGCGTCATCTCTCTCTGCCACAAGATAGAAAAGTGGCAAACCTAATACATATAATACACTAATTGCTAGTGCACTGTACTTAATATTTTTTAAAGCTTTAACAGATAACTCTGAGAATGCGTTGTTCTTATCAATATAGTTTAAAAGCTTAAATGTTTGATACAACGCAAAATAATAAGGTATTGCTGTTGCGTATAAGTTGATAAATACAAGATATTTAATATATGCAATATCAGGATATAGTTCTGCAGCGAAATTTCCTATTTTAGGGACTAAAAAAATGCACATAGCAAGAACAGGGATACCCATTAGAATCACAGCTGTCTTTAGGAAGAGTGTTGATCCTTGTTTCATAAAAAGCACCTCATTTATTTAATATCTTATTAATTTACCATGAAATTTATTGTTTAACAATAAATTTTTATTTATTTCAGTTGGGGATTTATTGTTAAACAAGTTAATAATGAAAAATCTTCTTTATTAAGATAGATGAACTATAACGACATGTAATGAATGAGAAAGTTACGATTGTTAGCTTTATAAGAATTGGGAACTAATAAAACATATGTAGGTTGTGAAAAGTAAAGGAAAATCAGACCTTTGTATGTAAATGAATGTGAAATAAATGGAGGCGCAATAATGTCGGAATTAGCTTTAAAGATGAAGAGATTGTTGTTATTAGGAACAATCACAATAAGTATGGTATGTACTGAAAGTTTGGTGAATTATCATACAGTGGAAGCTAAAGTGAAAAAAGTAGAACGTCAACCGAAAAATGTAATCATAATGGTTATGGACGGAACGAGTTCTTCAGCAACTACATTAGCTCGCTTGTATAAAGGGAAACCACTTGCATTAGACGAAATGGTAACAGGAGGTGTTCGTACCTATTCGGCTGAATCAGCTATAACAGACTCAGCCCCAGCAGCTACAGCTTTAGCGACGGGGAATAAATCGAATTCTGGATATGTAGGTGTATTACCTTCAATTGTAAGTTCACCTAGCTTAAAATCAATAAAAGAAGAGGACAAGTTACGGCCAGTTGCCAATGTTTTAGAAGGTGCTAAACGCACTGGTCGCGCAACTGGAATAGTTGCTACAGCTGAAATTCAGCATGCTACTCCCGCTGGATTTTCTGCTCACCATATTAACCGTAAGCGTTTTGACGTAATTGCGGAGCAGCAAGTGTATCAAAATATAGATGTCGTATTAGGTGGGGGAAAAGAGGCACTGCTACCTATAAAAAGAAAAGATGGTGAAGATTTAGTAAAGGTGATTCAAGACAAAGGATACGACTTTGTTGAAACGAAAGATGCATTATTGAACTCTAAATCTAAGAAAATTTGGGGCTCTTTCTCACAAAATGCTTTAGCATTTGATATGGATCGTGAAGCAACAAATCCGGAGCAACCAACACTTTCTCAAATGACGGAAAAAGCAATTCAAACACTATCAAAAGATAAAGATGGTTTCTTTTTATTTGTAGAGGGAAGTAAGCCAGACTGGGCAGCTCATGTGAACGATCCAATAGGGATGATTAGTGATGTATTAGCATTTGATAACGCAGTTGCAGAAGCATTGGAATTTGCAAAAAAAGATGGTAATACGATGTTAATAGCTGTAACTGATCATGGTAACAGCGGTATTTCTATTGGGAATGCGAATACGACAAAAGGCTATAATATTACGCCGGTCTCTGCATACATTGGTCCATTAAAAAAATCAAAAATGACACTTGAAGGTGCTACAAATAAACTGAAATCTGATTTATCAAATGTAGAAGATGTAGCTAAATTATACGGTTTGGACAATTTAACTTATGATGAAAAAGAAAGAGTAAAAGCAGCAAAAAAGAAATCGGATGTAGGTCCAATACTTACTACATTATTGGCCAATCGTGCGAACATAGGCTTCACAACAGGAGGCCATACAGGTGAGGATGTGTTTTTGTATTCTTACGGTCCTCAAAAGCCAAACGGTTTGATCCAAAACACAGACATTGCGAAGACGATGGCGAAAGCAATGGGCTTTAACTTAGAAGAAGTAACAAACAAATTATTTGTAGAGAGTGAATTAGCCTTTAAACGAAAAGGTGCAACAGTAATAATAGATAATACTGATGCAGAAAACCCAGTGCTCATAGTAAAACGTAATAATGTAAAAGCTCAATTATTTGTAAATAAAAATATAATTCGTATTAAGAATAAAGAATATGAATTAGGTAGTGTCGTTGTAGAAAGCAATGGCAAGTTCTATATACCAGAAGAAGCAATCCATTTATTCATAAAATATTCTCATTAAAAAAGCCAATTCCTTAGCTAGTACTTAGGAATTGGCTTTTTTTGTGTAGATGAAATTTCATTCGAAAACAAGAGTAAAGAGAATCACAAATTCTAAAATGGACTTCTTGTAAATTTATTTATCATATGTTTTTTACCCTGAAAAATATTTCTCAACATTTTAGCTCTTCGAAAAGATTGAATATTCGTATTATAACGAATATTATGTTCCTATCGGCAAAAAAAACGATAATTTGCAGACACTGGGGAGGAAAAGCATTGAAAAAGAATAAGAAGTTAAAACCATTATCAGTTTTAGCAACAGCGGCAGTGCTAAGTAGTACGTTTGCTTTTGGAAGTCATGCAGCGTATGCTGATACGCCACCATCTTTACCAATTGATGAGCATTTAATACCAGATGAGCGTTTGGCAGAAGCGCTGAAACAAAGGGGAGTAATTGATCAATCTGCATCACAAGCTGAGACATCAAAGGCTGTCGAAAATTATGTTGAGAAAAAGAAAGGGGAAAACCCTGGGAAAGAAATCTTGACAGGAGATAGTCTTACGCAAGAAGCTTCTGATTTTATGAAAAAAGTAAAAGATACAAAAATGAAGGAAAATGAACAAGCGCAGCAACCTGAAGTAGGACCAGTGGCTGGACAAGATGCAGGATTGAATTCTAGAAAACTAAATGGAAAAGTACCTACTACACCAGCGAAGCAAGAAGAGTACAATGGAGCTGTTCGAAAAGATAAAGTGCTTGTTTTACTCGTAGAATTTAGCGATTTTAAGCATAATAATATTGATCAAGAACCGGGTTACATGTATTCTAAGGACTTTAATCGTGAACATTATCAAAAAATGATATTTGGTGATGAGCAATTTACGTTATTTGATGGATCGAAGATTAATACTTTTAAACAATATTATGAAGAGCAATCTGGCGGAAGCTACACAGTTGATGGCACTGTAACCGAATGGCTTACTGTTCCAGGAAAAGCTTCAGATTATGGTGCGGATGCGGGAACTGGTCATGATAATAAAGGTCCTTTAGGGCCACGCGATTTTGTGAAAGAAGCATTAAAAGCAGCTGTAGCAAAAGGCATTAATTTAGCTGATTATGATCAATTTGATCAATACGATCAAGATGGTGATGGAAATAAAAACGAGCCAGATGGAATTATTGACCACCTAATGGTTGTACATGCGGGCGTAGGTCAAGAAGCTGGCGGTGGTAAATTGAAAGATGATGCGATTTGGTCCCATCGTTCAAAACTAGGATCAAAGCCATATGCGATTGATGGTACAAAATCTACTGTATCAAACTGGGGCGGAAAGATGGCTGCATATGATTATACAATCGAGCCTGAAGACGGAGCAGTTGGTGTGTTTGCGCATGAGTATGGTCATGATTTAGGCTTACCAGATGAATATGATACAAAGTACTCTGGACAAGGTGAACCTGTTGAATCATGGTCCCTTATGAGCGGCGGTAGCTGGGCTGGAAAAATTGCGGGAACAGAGCCAACAAGTTTCTCACCGCAAAATAAAGAGTTTTTCCAAAAGAATATGAAGGGGAACTGGGCGAATATCGTCGAAGTAGATTATGATAAACTTCGCACGGGAATTGGTACTGCAACATATTTAGATCAAAGTGTTACAAAATCAAAACGACCAGGAATCGTTCGTGTTAACTTGCCAGACAAAGATATAAAAAATATCGAATCAGCATTTGGTAAGAAGTTTTATTACAGCACAAAAGGAAATGACATTCATACAACACTTGAGACACCAGTATTTGACTTAACGACTGCAACGGATGCTAAGTTTGATTATAAGGCATTTTATGAATTGGAAGCGAAGTATGATTTCCTTGACGTAAATGCGATTGCAGAAGATGGAACGAAGACACGTATTGATAGAATGGGCGAAAAAGATGTAAAAGGCGGCGTAGATACAACAGATGGTAAGTGGGTTGATAAATCATACGATTTAAGCCAATTTAAAGGAAAGAAAGTAAAACTGCAATTTGAGTATGTAACAGATATTGCAGTAGCTTATAAAGGATTTGCATTAGACAATGCAGCATTAACTGTAGATAGAAAAGTTGTTTTCTCTGATGATGCAGAAGGCCAGCCAGCAATGACGCTAAAAGGATTTACTGTGTCTAACGGATTTGAACAGAAAAAACATAACTACTATATCGAGTGGCGAAATTATGCTGGGTCTGACACGGCGCTACAACATGCACGTGGTCCAGTATTTAATACAGGAATGGTTGTATGGTATGCGGATCAAAGCTTTACAGATAACTGGGTAGGCGTTCATCCAGGCGAAGGATTCCTTGGGGTAGTAGATTCTCATCCAGAGGCAATCGTAGGAACATTAAATGGACAACCAACTGTGAAGAGCAGTACGCGTTATCAAATTGCCGATGCGGCATTCTCATTTGATCAAACGCCAGCATGGAAAGTAAATTCGCCAACCCGCGGTATTTTTGATTATAAAGGATTGCCAGGCGTTGCGAAATTTGATGATTCTAAGCAATACATCAACAGTGTTATTCCAGATGCCGGACGTAAGTTGCCGAAACTTGGATTGAAGTTTGAAGTAGTAGGTCAAGCTGAAGACAAGTCTGCAGGTGCAGTTTGGATCCATCGCTAAAATAAAATGAAAAGGAGCTGCCATAAGTCGGTGAAACCTGACTTATGGCAGCTCTTTTCTTCTTGTGAGAAAAAACTGTTACATAAATACAAATCGAAAAAAATTACCATTAAAAAAAAGAAAAGATGTGCAGAAGTGAAAAAGTCCTCTGCTTTTATATATATTTATTGGAAAAAATAGATGTTTCTTTTATAATTGAAATGCTCCATCAGTCCGATTATATAAGATTTTTTGACCGTAAGTAATTTGTAAGTAATGAGTAAGAAAAAAGAGATTTTTATATTATATAATATTTATTACAGCTACTTTTAACACCTGATACTAATAGTATGCTATAATGTGAATTAGCAACATAAAGGAAAGGAATTAGACCAATGACATTAGAAAATACTAAAAATTTAAAAAAACAAGTTGCTCCGTATGAAAAATCAACGATTAAAAAAAGTGTGTGGCAACTTATTAACACAATTGTGCCGTTCATTATTTTATGGTACCTTGCTTATAAAAGTTTGTCCGTTTCTTATTGGTTATCGTTAGTTCCATCTCTGTTAGCCGCTGGTTTTATGACACGGATTTTCATTATTTTTCATGATTGTACCCATTATTCATTCTTTAAAAGTCGACCTGCAAATAGAATCGTAGGGACATGTATGGGTGTGTTAACTTTATTCCCGTTTGATCAATGGGGACATGAGCATTCTATTCATCACGCTACAAGTGGTAATTTGGATAAGCGAGGTACAGGAGATATTTGGACGCTTACAGTTGATGAATATTTAGCTGCTCCATTTAGACTGCGTTTAGCATATCGCTTATATCGCAATCCATTCGTTATGTTTGGATTAGGTCCGATTTATGTTTTCTTACTTAAAAATAGATTTAACCGAAAAGGTGCTAGACAGAAAGAACGTATGAATACGTATTTGACGAATATTATAATCGTTGCTTTAATAGCTATACTTTGCTGGGCAATTGGGTGGCAATCGTTTCTGTTAGTGCATGGTACGATATTCTTAATAGCAGGTTCAGTAGGAATTTGGCTGTTTTACGTACAGCACACATTCGAAGATTCTTATTTTGAAGAGGATAAAGATTGGGAATATGTGAAAGCGGCAGTGGAAGGAAGTTCATTTTATAAACTTCCAAAAATCTTGCAATTTCTAACTGGTAATATTGGATTCCATCATGTTCACCATTTAAGTCCAAGAGTACCTAACTATAAACTAGAAGAGGCACACAATAATACGCTTCCGTTAAAAAATGTACCAACGATTACACTTGCTACAAGCTTACGATCACTCCGTTTTCGTCTTTGGGATGAGAAAAGTAACAATTTTGTTACCTTTAAAGAATTCAAAAAAATAATTAAAAACAATGTTTCTGTTCGAGTGAAATCTGAACTATAATTTCATCGTATATAAAAAACTCTCCTTAATCATTTTCGATTTAAGGGGAGTTTTTGTTTAATTATTATATGATCGATATTGAGGAGGAGGAATGCTTATGTGTAGGTATAAATATAAAGAGACAGTAATTATATTATGTAAACAAAATGAATCATTATAATTTTTTTTATAGTGAAGGATATAGTACATATATAATGGAAATCAGAAGGTGGAAGATAGTAATTATAAGAACACATACAACGTAATAAAATAATTCTTTCAAAAGGAAGGGGACATGAAAGATGTTGAAATTACAAGGAAAATACAATGAAGCAAAAGTATTTACGAATAACGTTGATGAGACTGCAACTGGGCAGATTATTGATCTTTGTAACCAAGAATTCGTAAAGGATAGTCAAATTCGTATTATGCCAGACACACATGCAGGAGCAGGTTGCACGATTGGGACAACGATGACAATACAAGATAAAATTGTTCCTAATCTTGTAGGGGTAGACATTGGTTGTGGTATGGAAGTTGTTGTGATTGATAAGAAAAAAGAAGAAATTAATTTCGATTACTTAGACGAAACGATTCGTAAATTTGTTCCAAGTGGTTTTCGTATCCGAGATAAAGAACATCGATTCTCAAAAATGATTGATTTTGATGGTGTGAAGGCCCCATATACATTACAACGAGCTCAAAAAAGTATAGGTACTCTTGGAGGAGGAAATCATTTTGTCGAATTAAATGAAGATGATAAAGGAAATGTATATATTGTCATTCATAGTGGTTCTCGTAATTTAGGTAAACAAATTGCAGAGTATTACCAGAACTTCGCGTATGAACAACTAATTCATGTTACATCAATGAAGGATGAGATTATTAAGAGATTAACTAAAGAGGGGAGAGAAAAAGAAATACAAGAAACTTTACGTGGAATTAAGAAGCCACAGATTCGTAAAGAACTAGCTTATTTAGAAGGAGAAGGATTCAAAGATTATATGAATGACATGAATATTGCCCAAAAGTATGCTGAGTTCAATCGTAAAGCAATGATTGATGAAATTGTCACTAAAATGGATTGGAAAGTAACTGATCAATTTACTACAATACATAACTATATTGACATGGAAAATATGATTCTACGAAAAGGTGCTATTTCAGCTCAGAAAGATGAACGAGTAATTATTCCAATTAACATGAGAGATGGTTCAATTATTGCATTTGGTAAAGGTAATCCAGACTGGAACTTTTCTGGTCCGCATGGGGCAGGACGTATCATGAGTCGTAAGAAGGCTAAAGAATTATTGAGTCTAGAGGACTTCCAAAATACGATGAAAGAGGTTTGGACTACATCGGTAGTAGAGAGCACAATTGATGAGGCCCCAATGGTATACAAGCCAATGGATGAAATTATAGAAAATACAAAAGAAACAATAGATATAAAGCACATTATTAAGCCATTATATAATTTTAAAGCGAATTAGAAGGGATAAATAAGCAGCCAGAAAAAACTATTTTTCGTATCTTTTGTTCGAAAACAATCTAATCAAGGGAAGTAGTTCCATTTTATTGCGATGGGATAGAAGAAGTCGATTTCCTGTGGAGTTAAGGAATCGACTTTTTTATTTATTTTGTTGAATGAAAGCAACCGTTAGCTTAATAGCAAAGGATTATAACCGTCTATTTCTCCCAAAGCTCAATTAGACGACCTTCAGGATCTTTAATCCAAATAAACTTTCCGAACTCACTAGTTTCTTCTTTCTTTTCAAGAGGTACACCAATATGTTCAAGATGCTGAATAGTCTCATTTAAATTATGTACTTCAAAATTTAACATTACTTGCTGTTCTATTGGAAAATAATTATCATTTTCGGTAAAGAAAGAAAAAATAGTCTCATTTCCTAATTGGGGTTTAATCACAGTCCCATTCCAATTTTCTATTTCAATTTTCAACACTTCACTGTACCATTTTTTTATAACATCAAGATTGTTAGTTCTCCAAAATATTCCCCCGAAACCTTTTATCATTGTAGATAACTCCTGTCTTTTTTAAAACTTTTAAGCAATATATATTCAATATATCAAAACAGTAATAGTAAGGAAAATCAATAACGTATAAAAAGTGAAAAATTCCAATTACTAGTATTGTAGTATTTACCACATTATAGAAATTGGTATCACTTTTCAAAGAACTTGCAATCCAAGTAAAGGTATATAGCAATACTGACTCGTATGAGGTAATGAATGAAAAGGGAATAGAACAAATGACAATGATAAAAGACCGCATATGAAATGAAAGCCATGTGCGGTCTTTTATATATAAGTATAGTATTACATAGTCTCGCTAATTTTACTTTCACTATGAGTGTTAGTAGCAATTCTTTTCTTAACTTTAAAGTGATAGTAGGTATAGCAAAAAACGATAAACGGTACAGTGCAATAGATTCCAAGTCGTTGTTCTGGGATAAAAATAAGACTGATTAATATAATGCCATACAATCCAAAACCAAGAATTGGTACAAGTGGATAAAGTGGAGTTTTAAATTTTAAGTCTTCTAATTTTCCACCGTCTGCTAAATAATGTTTACGGAAAAAGAATTGAGAGACACAAATTGACATCCAAACAATGATTGTAATGACGCCAGAAATGGAAATTAACCATAAGTAAACTGTTTCAGCAGCTACAACGCTTGTTAAAAGAGAAAAAGCAGAAATAGAAATTGTCAAAATTAAAGCGTTTAAAGGTATTCCTCGTGAAGATAATTTTTTTAAAAAGGCCGGAGCCATTTCATTTTTTGATAATGACCAAAGCATGCGAGTTGCGGCGTACAGTCCAGAGTTTGCGACAGAAAGAACAGCAGTAAGAATAACAAAATTCATAATATCAGCTGCATATGGAATACCGATATTATCAAATACAGCAACGAATGGGCTCTTTGTTAATCCTGCTTCTTCCCAAGGAATTAAAGCAACAAGAACAAAGATTGCTAAGACGAAGAAAAACATCGTGCGCCATATAATATTTCTAATAGAACGAGGTAAAGTTTTTGCTGGATCTTCACTTTCACCTGCTGCGATTCCGACAAGTTCTGTACCTTGGAAGGAATAATTGACTGTAACCATTGTTAATAGAATAGCTGCAAGTCCATTTGGGAATAAACCGCCATGATTTACGAAATTTGATAATAACGGGGCTGGTTCGTCGCCTTTTAAGTCAATAAAACCGAACATAGCGGCACCGCCAAGGATAATAAAAGCTATAATGGCAGATACTTTTATACTTGAAAACCAAAATTCTGTTTCTGCATAACTACGAGCAGATAATGCGTTAATAGTGAAGATAGTAACGCCAAATATTAAACACCAAACCCAAACAGGAATATCAGGAAACCAGCGCTGCATTGTAATGCCGGCAGTGGTAAATTCAAGACCGGTCGTATTCGCCCAGCTTAACCAATACAACCATCCGATTGTAAATCCAGTTGCAGGATTGATGAACTTAGTTGCATATTCCTGAAAAGAACCTGAAACAGGCATGGCTACAGCAAGTTCACCAAGACAAAGCATAACGAAATACATTAATAATCCACCAGCCATAAAGGCAAGTACGGATCCACCAGGTCCAGCTTGACTTATAATAAAACCAGATCCGTTAAATAATCCCGTTCCAATCACACCACCGAGTGCAATCATGAATAAGTGTCTACTTTTCATCGTACGTTTTAATTCATTGTTTGTATTACTTACTTGCGTCATTGTTTTCCTCACTTTCGTAGTTGATAGAATGAAGTTTGATGTTTTTCCGTATTGTGGAATGTATTCCGTGATGTGAAATCTTGTTATAATTTTCAGATAATTAAAAAGAAAAGTCAATGTTTTTTTGTTCACGCTTACAAATTGTTATCAGTGGCACATTTTTATTTTTAGAAAATTGAATAAATAGATTGATTTCATTTTAAATTTTTGTTAAATTGATAGGTAATTGAGCGAACTAGCATATTACAAGTCAAGCTGAGGTGAGTTATTATGGTGCAGTCAATTGATAGAGCCATAAGTATTATAAAGTTGTTAAATTCTACTAATGAAAAAGAGTATTGGGCTATTTCTGATATAGCGGACAGAACACATCTCCCAGTTAGTACAGTACATAGATTACTTAACTCTTTAATCGAGCATGGGTTAGTTACGCAAATTTCAGAAACGAAACAGTACAAAATTGGGCCAATGTGGATGGAAATAGGATTACGTCAATTGGAGAAGGTAGACTACAGATCAGTTGCAAGAGAAGTGATGAAGCGGTTAGCCTCTGAAGTGGAAGAAAGTGTTTATTTGAACATTCCAAATGGAACACATTCTATTATCATTGAAAGAATAGATAGCCCTTTAAAAATTCGAGTTATTGATAACTTAGGGGAACAAATTCCACTTTCAATTGGTGCCGCAAATAAAACGATGCTTGCCAATATGAAAACGAATGAAATGGAACATATTGTAGAACATTTACTTTCTTCATTACCAGAACAAAAGCACATTCTTTTAGATCAAATAAAGCAAATAAAAACTGAAGGATATGCGGTAAGTTATGGTGAAAAAACAGAAGGGACAGCTTCAGTAGCTGCACCTATTATCGGATTTAATCATAAAGTAGTAGGAGCATTAAGTGTTGGGTTAATTAGTCATCGCATAAATGATGATCGACTATCTTTTCTTATTAGTAAGATAAAACAAGCAGCTCATGAAATATCAATAAAAATCGGCAGTACATCAGAACTATAATTTTGATAACTGTCGTCATTTTTTATTCATATACTGGAATTCATTTTCATAATGCGGAAAAATAGGGGGATTTATATGTCAAAGTGGCAATCAAAAGAACAATTGATTCAATTATTAAGCAGTCTTGTTGAAATTCCTAGTATTACAGGTACAGAAGCTGAAGTGATATTGCCAGACTTTGTTGTGGAACAATTATCTGATTTACAGTACTTCAAAGAAAACCCGCATCATTTGCAAAAAAATCCGACGGGGGACGGACGATATTTTGTTACAGCCCTAGTAAAGAAAAGCGATAGTACAAAAAATACCGTAATTTTAGTTAGTCACTTTGATGTTGTAGATGTGCAAGATTACGGAGTTTGGAAAGAAGATGCATTTAATCCTAAAAAGTTAACATCTATGTTTTATTCTCATAAAGATGAATTACCAGACCATGTACGTGAAGATATAGAACAAGGAGATTGGCTGTTTGGCAGAGGAACAATGGATATGAAATGCGGCCTCACATTACAAATGGCAATGATTGAGCAAGCCTGTGAAGGAAGATTTGACGGGAATGTTCTTTTATTAGCTGTTCCAGATGAAGAAGTAAACTCTGTAGGGATGAGGGCTGCTGTTCCAAGACTACTAGAGTTAGCAAGAGAACATAACTTGGATTATAAAACGGTATTAAATTCAGAGCCTATGTTTTCACGACATCCTGGTGACCAAAATAAGTATATTTATACTGGTTCTATTGGTAAAGTGTTACCTGGATTTCTTTGCTATGGTAAAGAAACACATGTAGGTGAACCATTTGCAGGTTTAAATGGGAGTTATATGGCTGCTTTATTAACGGCTGAATTAGAATTGAATACGGACCTTTGTGATGTTGTAGAAGGAGAAGCAAGTCCTCCGCCAACAAACTTACTTCAACGGGACTTAAAGGAGGATTATTCTGTACAAATTCCGCATCGTGCAGTCACATTATTCAATTTGTTTTTACTAGAAAAAACGATGACAGCTGTCGTTTCATTGTTACGTCAAAAAGTAACGAAAGTAGCAGAGAAAATAGAAGAATCATACGAGAAGCAAGCATATCGTTTTTCTAAATATAATCCGTTTATACCGCCTAATATGAAAGTAAATGTTTTAACGTATGAAGAGCTTATCGCTTATGCAATTGAACAACATGGGCAAGAGAAAATAGATGATATTCAATCTAGTATAATAAAAAATAGAGAAGATAAAGATGATCGTGCGGTAACAATTGATTTAGTAGATAAACTATCTATTTTATGTAAAGAAAAGGCGCCGATGATTGTACTTTTCTTTGCTCCACCATATTATCCAGCTGTAAGTTCACGCAACAATCCGTTAATTAAAGATGTAGTTGCAGAAATGGAAAAGTATGCTCACTACAATCATAACATTACATTTGAAAACCAAAACTATTTTGGAGGGATTTCAGATTTGAGCTATGTGGGCTTACAGAATCCACTAGATTCAATGAGTTCACTTGTAGACAATATGCCATTATGGGATAAAGGTTATTCGATTCCACTTCAGGATCTAGAAGAGTTTGACGTTCCGGTATTAAATATGGGGCCGGTAGGAAAAGATGCACATCAATGGACAGAACGTTTAGATGTAAATTACGCATTTGAAACGCTATTAGATATGTTACCGAAATGCATTGAAAAATTATTAGTTTCTAATAAAATTACACAATCATAGTAGGGAATAAGGAAGGGATAAAACTAAAATTTCAAAAGAAGATACAAATGAAATTATTGTAGTATAATCAAAAAAACGGACAAACTCAAGTATCTATGAGTTTGTCCGTTTATCATTTAGTGCAAGCGAGAGAGTATGTAATCCACCGTTTTCTAACTAAATTCAAAGCTAACGTGATCTCTTTTATAGTTTTACTTTTTCGTTTGCCCAGATAGTTCAACAGACTTTTGTGTACAGCGCTGCATTGCTGAAATAATTGCAGCTCGTAATCCTTTTTCCTCTAATGTTGCTACAGCTTCTATCGTTGTTCCGCCAGGAGAACAAACCATATCTTTCAATTCACCTGGATGTATGCCTGTTTCTAGTACCATTTTTGCAGAACCTAACACAGCTTGAGCAGCGAATTTATATGCTTGATTTCTAGGCATACCATCTAATACAGCTGCATCTGCCATCGCTTCTATAATCATATATACGTATGCTGGCGACGAACCACTTACAGATGTTACAACGTTCATTAATTTTTCGCTTACGATCTCTGTTTGACCAAAGCTATTGAAAATGTTTAGCACATCTTCTAAATCTTTTTCTGTCACCATTTCATTAGGGCATAATGCAGACATTCCTTCTCCAACAAGAGCAGGGGTGTTAGGCATTACTCTTACAACCTTTAATTTTTTAGCAAAAGCTTCTTCAGTACTTTTAATGCTTTTCCCAGCAGCGATCGTTACGATGATAACATCGTTTTTGATTACTTCTTTTATTTCGTTAATGATTGATGTGTATAGGTCTGGTTTAATTGATAAAATTAAAATATCAGCATTTTTAGCTACTTCATTGTTGTCAGTAGTTGTAGTTAGCCCATATTTTTCACTAGCATTTTTTAAATTCGTAGTGTTTAAATCCGAACAAATAATATTATTTGCAGACACTATCTTTTTGTGTAGCATCCCACCAATCATAGCCATTCCCATATTTCCGCAACCGATAAATCCAATTTGTTTATCCATAATAACTCAATCTTGCTCCTTTTATAATAAATTATATCATTTCGAAATTGCTATCTTAAAATAACAATAACATCTTTATGTAATATAAAGAAACATTCTAAGAGAATATATTCCTTTTTGCAACACCAAAAGATAAAAATCAAATATATTCGACATTATGTAAATATATACACTTTAATTTTAGGTTTTATGTTGATGAATATGAGTTAAACTTATATCGATTTGTATTTTCATTCAGTACGGTAATAATTTCATACAAGTAACTTACCGCTCTATTTATTTTTAAAAATACTTCTTGACACCAAATCAAATTATATCGCATAATATAAAAAATTAAACCGAAAATCGTTGAAGGGAAATAGTACATATGTCTTCTTGCGAAAGAGAGTGGAATTCACCGGCTGAAAGATTCCTCGTATAGAATATATCGAACCTATCCCTGAGTCTTAAATGAAAGTTTAGGCGTTCGCCTGCGTTATAGGCGCCAAGTGGATATCTATGTATATCAATTAAGGTGGTACCGCGGAACAATGACCGTTTCGTCCTTTTTATTTTATTAAGGGCGAAGCGGTCATTTTTATTTTGCTCTTAAATAGGCTAGGCGCAGCATTGAAAAGAATAGAATCGCTGCAAGCTATATGAATAGAAGTGTAATTTATAAAAAACTTTGATTTTAGACTTGGGGGATAAAAAAGTGAAAAAACAACGAATTGTTGTAAAGATTGGGAGTAGTTCCTTGGCAGATAGTCACGGAGTCATTTCTAAAGAACAACTTTCAGATCACGTTGCCGCATTGGCTCGATTGAAAGAGGAAGGGCATGAAGTTTTGTTAATTACATCTGGGGCTGTCGCTGCAGGTTTTTCGGCTCTAGGATATCCTACCAGACCTGTGACAATTAAAGGAAAACAGGCTGCTGCGGCTGTTGGACAAAGTTTGTTAATGCAGGCGTATACGGAGGAATTTCGTAAATATGGCATCGTTACAGCGCAACTATTGCTGACGAGAAGTGATTTTTCTAGAAAAGAACAATATAGTAATGCTTACGCTACTTTAGGAGAGTTACTAAACCGTTCTGCTCTACCAATAATTAATGAAAATGATTCCATCTCATTAGAGGAGCTAACGTTCGGTGATAATGATATGCTGTCAGCTTTAGTAAGCGGACTTGTTTCGGCAGATATGCTTATGATTTTTACGGATGTGAACGGTTTATATGACAAAAATCCACAGAAAAATGCGGATGCGAAAAAATATTATTTCCTTCCTGAAGTTACGGAAGAGATTGCTTCTCTTGCAGGAGATGCTGGGTCCAAACTTGGGACTGGCGGTATGAAATCAAAAATTGATGCTGCGAAGACAGCACTTTCTCTTGGTGTGAGTGTATTTATCGGAACAGGACGTGGACAAGAGAAGTTTGTAGATGTTTTGAAGGGCAAAGGTGATGGTACGTATGTCGGAAATGCCCCTCAAAAAGAGATGAAGATGAACAAGCAATGGATCGCGTTGCATTCGCTTGTTAGCGGACAAATTGAAGTAGACGCTGGAGCAGCTACTGCTATCATTCAGCATGGTAAGAGTCTTCTTCCTGCTGGCGTTACAAATGTTTCAGGATTTTTCCAAGTTGGCGATGTCGTAGAAGTAATGACGCAACAAGGGCGCGTAATTGGAAAAGGACAATGCACATATAGCGCAGAGGAATTAAGAGAGATAAAAGGTATGCAAAGTCAACATATTCAAGCAAGAGGCGAAAGGCATAATTATGAAGTCATTCATAGAGATTATTGGGTGTCACTTTAAGAATAGTGATGTTAAAAAGGAGGAAATGAAGATGAATGAAGTGTTGGCAAAGGGAAAAAAAGCGAAAGAAATTGCTAGAGAACTTGTACTAAAATCTACAAATCAAAAAAACGAAGCACTTGCTGCTATTGCTGAAAGGCTAATAGTAGAAACAGCTTATATTGTAGAGGAAAACAAACGTGATATCGAAGAAGGTAAGGCAAAAGGATTTTCTGATTCACTCCTTGATCGACTTATGCTAACTGAACAACGAATTGTTGATATGGCAGAGGGGATTAAGCAGTTAATCGAATTACGTGATCCAGTTGGAGAACGTGTAAGTGAATGGGAGCGACCAAATGGACTATCTATTCAGGAGATGCGTGTACCACTTGGTGTTGTTGGGATGATTTATGAGGCAAGGCCAAATGTAACAGTAGATGCTGCTACAATTTGCTTGAAAACAGGAAACGCAGTTATATTACGTGGTAGTTCTTCTGCTATCAATTCTAACAAAGCCATCGTTTCCGTTATTCACCGAGCGCTTAAACAAACAAGCTTGCCAGAAGAAAGTGTACAGCTTATAGAAGATACAACACGGGATAGCGCAAAGCAGTTGTTTACAATGAATGATTACTTAGACGTTCTTATTCCAAGAGGTGGCAAACAATTAATTGATACGGTAGTGAGAGAAGCTTCTGTTCCAGTACTTGAAACAGGTGCAGGAAATTGTCATATTTTTATTGATGAAACGGCAGATAAGCAAATGGCAATTGATATTATTATAAATGCAAAAACGCAGCGTCCATCTGTATGTAATGCCATTGAAACGATTGTACTTCATGAGAAGTGGGCACAGCAATTTGGTAGCGAGCTGTTTTCAGTTTTGAAGGAAAAAGGCGTGGAGCTACGTGGTGATCAGAAAGCATTGGCAATCGATTCGTCAATTGTACTTGCTTCAGAAGAAGATTGGGAAACAGAATTTTTATCACTCACGTTGGCAGTGAAAGTAGTTTCTTCTATAGAAGAAGCGATTCATCACATAAATACGTATGGTTCTATGCATTCCGAAGCGATTATTTCAGAAAACGAGGAAAACGTCAGCAAATTCTTCACAGCTGTAGATGCGGCTGCACTGTATCATAATGCATCCACTCGTTTTACTGATGGATCTGAATTCGGATTCGGCGCTGAAATTGGCATCAGTACACAAAAGTTACACGTAAGGGGACCAATGGGACTACCTGCATTAACTTCTACTAAATACGTGATTCGTGGAAATGGTCAAATTCGAAAATAAAAATAAAAGACACTCAATTCGATTGGGTGTCTTTTATTTTAAAGAGTATTTACCATACAAATAGCCCAACAAGCATAGCGCTTAATAAGGAAACAGCCATTCCGCTCACAAGAAGCTTCCAAACATTTTTCCCGATGACTGATGATTTTTCGCCGCCAAATAATGAATTGTAAGTTCCATAAATCATACCTACTGTACTAAAGTTAGCAAAAGAAGCTAGAAATGTTGTGGCAACCGCAACCGTATGCGGTTGTAAAGACTTTAAGTTTGATTTTAAATCCATCATTGCAACAAATTCATTCGTCGTTATTTTGATCCCCATTAATTCAGCTACATACATCGCATCACTGCCCGATAGACCGAGTAAAAAAGCAAAGGGGCTAAAGATAATGGAGAAGATTTTTTGAATTGTTAAACCTGTGACGAAAAAGCCTAAAATTCCATTTAAACATGCAGTTAATGCAACATAACCAATTACCATAGCTAAAATAACGATAACCATATTCATCCCGACTAACATACTGTTTGAAATAGTAGAAAAGAAATCTTTTTTTTCATCTTTTGAAGGTGTATATATGACATCTTCTTCTTTCGTAATTTCTACAGGATTTAAAACATTGGCTAAAATTAATGCGTTAATACAGTTTAAAGGGATTGCGCTGAAAATATATGTTGCTGGAACCATTGATAAATAAGCGCCAAGAATGGAGCCGCTAACGCTACTCATACTCATAATTCCAAAAGTTAATAAACGATTATCTTTTAAAACAGATAACTGATCACGAACAACCGCAAGTGCTTCGGTGTTTCCTAAAAACATCATTTGAATCGAAAAGAAGCTTTCTAACTTTGGTAAACGAGAAATCTTTGAAATAACGGCACCTACTTTATCAATAATCCAAGTTAAGATTCCAAAATAAGAAAGAATATCAAAGAAGGTGATAACGAAAATGATAGGAAGTAATGCGCTAAAGAAGAAATCAATTGTTTGATTTTCCATAGCGGAAGGAAAGGCAAACCGAATACCTTCATTCGCGCATGACAGTAGCCAACTGAAAAATGACGCAATTTTATTAATGATAATACTACCGAGCTTCGTACCTAACATAAACCACGTAATAAAGAGCTCTAATATGATTAGAATAACGATTGGTCTCCATTTTATTTGTTTTTTATTAGGCGAACATAGGAAAACGATTAATATGACAACGAAAATCCCTAACATATTTAATATAAAATACATGTCAACAACTCCTTGAAAGTTATTATTTGTATATAAAAAAGCTCCTATTCTTCTTAATTTAGAATGAATGTATTTCAACTTAAATTTCATTAATTCTAAAAGTATAGAAGGTATAATTCGATGAAAATAGAATTTAATATATAGTAAACAGGGAGGGGATAAAATGGAGGTCTATCACATAACGAGTAGAAAGAGGGAAACTTACCATGTTCAAGTGAAGTATTCGATACTTTTCGAATGCGCACTTGGCATTGCGGCAATCACTCATAAAAGGTTAATCGATACCCTTGAAAAGAGTCAAAATGAATGGGAAGAAATTAAGGAATCATTAACAGAAGAAATGAGAGAGCACTTACAGTTTGTAGAAGAACATAATACGTGGAAAGCGTTACTTCAGTTGTTGTATAAAGAGGATTTTCAGGACTTAGCACAGTTTTATGCTAAAATCGATTCGCTTTCAGAAGTAGATTTGAAATATATATGCTTACCGTTTTTAGGTGAGAAGCATGAAAAGAAAAGATATTTAGCAGCAAGTGGAGACGTAACTGCAATATATGAACTAGAGGAGCTGACACAAGATCATCAGTTTTTCTCTACGTATCTTCGTTTTATATGTAATATCGATGTGCAAAAACTAAAGGACCATTTAGTAGCCGTTATGACAGGGTGGTATGAGAGTGTTATTCAGAAAGAGGAGGAGCAAATACTTTCTATATTACAAAGAGATTATGAAGCGAAAAATGAAATGAATAAAAAGATGAAACCAGAAGAGTTTGTCGAGTGGGCGACTGGCGGTGTGAACTATATGCCAGAACCAAGTGTTCATTATGTACTTCTTATCCCGCAAATGACGTACAGACCGTGGAACATTGAGGCGGATATTGAAGATACGAAAGTATTTCATTACCCAGTCGCAAACGAAAGCATCCATCCTGAAGATCTATATGAACCGAATTATTTTTTAGTTCAAAAACATAAGGCACTTGGGGATGAAGCGAGGTTACGCATTGTAAAATTGTTGTTCGAACAAGAACGGACTTTGCAGGAAATTACAGAAAGACTGCAACTCGGTAAATCGACTGTACACCATCATTTGAAATTGTTACGTGCAGCGAAGTTAGTAGATATACATGACGGGAAATATGTATTGAGAAAGAAAGCAGTACAGTCGTTAGCGAAAGAATTAGATGCGTTTTTAAATAGATAATATGCAACTAGAATGCACATAGAGGGAGGAATTTAGTAGAAAAGTTGGTGTGTGAAATTGAAAAATGTATTGAAAAACCGTTCGTTCTTTTATATGTGGATTGGCAGTGCAATTTCAGAGTTAGGCGGGGCTTTCGGAACGTTATGTAATTCGATTCTTGTTTACGAATTAACAGGATCAAAAACAGCATTAAGTAGTATGTGGCTACTATACTTTATCCCATCTCTTATACTACAACTAATAAGTGGCCCATTTATTGATAAATGGAGCCGGAAGTGGATTATGATTTTTTCGCAATGGGTGCGCGGGTCTGTATTTTTATTACCTTTGGCGATGCTAGTTACAGGTAATATAGAAGTTTGGCACATTTATGTTGTTCAAATTGTAGTGGGACTTATTACACCGCTTTATACACCTGCAAGTCAAGCAATTACACCGAGTATTGTAAGCAAAGAACAACTTCAAGACGCAAATGCATATATTGATGGAATGACTCGTCTTATGATGTTTCTTGCGCCTGTATTAGGCGGAGTAGTCATTCATTTAATTGGAACAGAACTTACATTATCTTTCGTATGTATGTGTCTATTTGTTAGTGGCGCTTTCTTACTTTATATAAAAGAAAAGAGAACTACAACAGATATAAGAAAAACGTGGATAGAACAATTTATTCATGGTTTTACATACTTTTTCACAAAACCAGTTATCGTTTGGCTCGGTCTATTTCTTACTTTCGTGCAATTTGGAGTTGGGGTAACGATGGTTACAAATCTTCCTTATATAAAAGACGAGTTGTCCGCAGGCTATGCGGAGTTTGGTTATTTTATGGCCGGTTTCCCGCTTGGTTATGTAATTGGATCTATACTAGTTGGCAAAGTAACATATAAAAGCCGGCGTATGCTTATGCTTGGAGGATTGTTTTTAGGAGGACTCACCTACATTTCTCTAGGGTTCAATCATAGTATAGTAATTGCGGTGTTCATTGAAGTAGTTGCCGGTATTTGCATTGCCTTTTTTAATGTTCATAACACAACAATATGCCAACAAACAGTACCAAACAATATGATAGGGCAAGTATTTTCAGTGCGATTATTTTTCATACGATCCGCTATGCCATTAGGTGTGTTATTAGGAGGCATACTGAGTGAAATGTGGGGAGTGAGAGCACTATACTTGATCATCGGTGCGATTATATGTGTCACCTCTTTAATAGGAATATTACTTCCGTATTTCAAATTTTTAGATCAAGTGATAGAAGAGAAATCAGCCTAATTCAAAAAATTAAAACTTTATAATTGAAAATAATTATCATAATCAACTATAATAGAAGAATACTAGTAATCGTATTATAAAGAGGGAGTGGGATATATGTTTATTGAAACGAAAACATTTACAGTAAAAGAAGGTACATCAAATATAGTTGTAGAACGTTTCACTGGAGAAGGTATTATTGAAAAATTTGAAGGCTTCATTGACTTAAGTGTTCTTGTGAAAAAAGTAAGACGCGGCGATGAAGAAGTTGTCGTTATGATTCGCTGGGAATCTGAAGAAGCATGGAAAAACTGGGAAACGAGTGAAGAACATTTAGCAGGTCATAGAGCGAGTCGTGGTAAACCAAAACCAGATCATATCATTAACGTGGATCACGCAGTTTATTATGTAAAATCATCGAAAGCGGCTTATCAACAGTCGTAAAATATAATTAAAGGTAGAGGATATTTGTTTATTAATAAACAAATATCCTCTTTTTTTGACTTATAGTAAAATATGGATGTGATATATATTTAATTGTTTAGTTATAAATGGAGGTAAATGAAATGAAAAAAATGTTATTAATGACAGCTTTAGCGGCAACATTATTATCAGCGTGTAGTAATAATAATGTGAAAGAAGAAGTATCTAAGAATGAGGAAGAAAAACGTGAAAGTAGTGCAAAAATAGTAGAGCAGAAAGAGTATATTATTATTGATAAGAATTATAATGAAATATTTCTAAAAGATGCTAACTCAAATAAAGAAGAAAGTGTGAAGGTAAGTTTAAATGATTTAAATTCAACAAAATGGGAGGCACCTGTAAGAAACGGTATCCCAGATATAGGTGATCATATTTCTTTGGAAAAAGAAGAGGGTAAATATACACCTACATTAGTAAAAGATCTTGTTGGTGAAATAAAATATGATGGTACAATTAAATACAAAATTTTAGAAGCAACTAATAAATTAGTAAAGTGGCTTCCACTAAATAAAGAGAACAATGGAGGGGGTGTTCCACCAGAAATGGTAAAAGTAGTGAACGCTTCGAAAATAAATGCTGGAGATATTGTTACGATTCAAGATAAAACAAAAAGCAGTAAAGACGCAATTGTATATGAACTAACAATTATTGAATAAGTATGTAGAAGATTATAAGAGAACTACAATATATTTAGGTAACGAATAACTTCATAATAATATGTTTGGAGGTTACGAATGTTAGAAGCACAAATATCTATTAAACATGAACAACATAAAAAATTAGTGCAAACCATAGTAGCTGAAATCTTATCTATAAATAAGATAACTGGATTTATGCTTATCGGATCTGTCGCAAGAGGTGATGCATATCCGGATTCGGATTTAGACTTCTATATTCTTTTAGAAGACGGACAAAAGAAGAAATTTCATTCTGAAATGAGAGAAGGTATTTTAGTTGAATATAAATATGCTGATTGTAATCAAATTCAAGTAAACTTTAAAAATAATCCGATGGAACTATACTCATTTTTAGAAGGGAAAATTTTGTTTGATAAAAGCGGCGAGTTGAAAAAGTTAAAGGAAATAGCTGCATATGAATTTGAAAACTATCGTGTTTCTAGCGACAAAGTGAAAGGTATTTCTCATTGGTTGCGTAGTTCGCTCATTAAAATTCAGTCTGCTTTGAAAGCACATGATGAGTTAAAAGCTTTATACATTGTTCATACGTCAACTTGGACATTGTTAGAAGGGATATGGGCTATTAATAACAAGCCTACACCGCCAGCGGGATCTGTTTTAAGGTATATACAAGTGTTGCCTAATAAACCAATTCATTTGGAGGCATTACTTCATAAACTATTTGTAGGGGATACAATAGAACGTATTGAATCGGCAATCGTGTTAATGGAGTGGGTGTTATATAAATGATTTTGTCTAATTATGTAAATATATCGATATCTTCTGTCGGGTTATCGATATATCGAAAAGCATTGATGTAAATTTTATACATCGTATAAGTACAAAATAAAAGAGCGTAATCTAGTCTGATTTTCAACTAGATTACGCTCTCTTTAATCCAAGCGAATTTCAAATTCAAGTACAGCTTGATCTTTTCTAAACGGCATATTGAGTTCTTTAAATCGTAAGCTTATTCCAGACAAATTATCAGGAAGGGCAGGAGATATAACGAAATGATGACTAAAATGTCCATCAGTGCCACCACCACCTTCTGGCCAGCAGTCATATGTATCATCTATTGATAATTGGAAGAAACTATGAGGCTTATTTTCATTAAAAACTTCATCAGTGGAATCCCAATCGCTATATAAATAAACTACACTAGCATTTGCATATTGCCGAATAAAAGTTACGGTATACATGATACCATTATGTTCATAAGATTTAAAAACAGGTATATGTTTTTTGAATGTAGTTGGTTCGACGCGAGGTTTAAATTCACCTTCGTCCATCATGGAAGAGAATAATGAATTTAGATAGTCTGGATAAAATCCGTATTGCTTTGCCCATTTATAAATGGCTTCATCATGTGGAAAACCTGGATCACCACCTGAAAGTTCTTTTCGTTCTTTTAATAGGGCACAAATTTTTTCATCGATAGTATATAACCTTTCATCGTAATAATCAGTAGGCCGTTCAAAACCCATTCGTTTCATAATCATTCCTCCTTTTCTTTATTTTAACAAAAAGAAAGTGCGATACATTTTTAAATGTAAATTTAAACTCATTCATAAATCAAATATTGTAGACTTAAAATGAAGTTTGATAACAAGGTCTATTTAGCAGAGGAATTGCTTATGCATAAAATAATAATAATGTATGAATCAAGCAGGTTTCCCATATGGTAAAGTACGAAACTATTATAAGTAGTACAGTGAAATCAATAGGAGGTTACCGCTATGACAGCTGTTTTTAAAGATATGGGGTTCCAGTTAAAAACGGAACGACTCGATCTGAATATGTGGGAGGAATCTGATGCAGTCTGGCTGAGACAATTAATTGGTGAACGTGGTGTGGACATGCCAACCATTGAATCTGTTCGTAGCTCTCTTATCGAAATGCGCAAGAAAGCAACTGAAAATGGTATTTCTCTTCTTACTATACGTAGGCGAGAAGAAGGGGATTTCATCGGATACTGTGGCTTAATCATCGGTCGTTCCACGCTTGAAGAGCCAGAGATTGCATATGAGTTGTTCCAAAGTGTTCATCGTAATGGTTATGCGACAGAGGCAGCATCAGCAGTGCTTGAGGCCGCGATCGCTACGGGGCGCCAAAGACTTTGGTCAACTGTAGGCGCTTGGAATACAGCGTCTTTCCGGGTATTAGAAAAGATAGGGTTTCATCGGCATCACAGTACGTGGGGGGAGAGCGGTGAGATTGTTTGGAACGTACGCGATCTGTAAAAATCTGACTAAATCCGGAACAAAAAAATGTAAAAGAAAACCTCTATGTTAGGTTACTTAGTAATCTAACATAGAGGTTTTTCTTTATAGTAAATATTAATTCTGTATATATTTAAGAGTAATAGTCTGTCGTTTATTTTAATTTTTTACATCTTCGAATAATTGGAGTGCCTCTTTCACATTCAATCCATTCTTCACAATGCCATGAATCGCTTGAATCATTGCAGCAGGATGTTCAGATTGCCATATGTTTCGGCCCATATCTACGCCGATTGCGCCTTCTTGCAGTGCATTGTACGTAATGTTTAATGCGTCTTCAATTGAATCGAGTTTTGGACCACCAGCGATTACAACTGGGGCAGGGCAAGTGCTGGTGATTTTTTCGAATCCTTCGCAGTAATACGTTTTAATAATGTCAGCACCCATTTCAACACATACGCGGGAAGCGAGTGCTAGAAAGCGTGCTTCACGTTTTTGTAATTCTTTCGCAACAGCGGTAATACCGAGTACTGGTAGACCGTAATCGTGAGCTTCTGAAACTACATTTGCGAGATTTGAAACAGTTTGTGTTTCATAGTCTGATCCGACGAAAACAGAAACACCGACGCCAATTGCGTTTTGTTTTACTGCTTCTTTTACTGGTGTAACAATTGTTTCATTCGCTAAATCTTTACCGACGACAGTAGCTCCACCTGAAACACGCATAACCATCGGTGTGCTGCAGTTTTCAGGAATACAGGAGCTAAGTACACCTCGAGTTAAAAAGAGGGAATCTGTGTAAGGAAGTAAGTTTTTAACTGTTTCAAGTGGCTGTTCTAGCCCGTGAATGGGTCCTAAAAAGTAGCCGTGATCTATCGCTAACATAACCGCTCTTCCATCAGGTAAAATTGTATTTAATCGATTTTTAAATCCCCAAGTCATTAGAAATCACTCCTTCGTTAATGTTGGATTTTCCGTTTGTACCGTATCTTTATTTGGTAAATGTGGTGACTTAATAAAAACTGCTTTAAAAGGTTTGTCAGAATGGTTAATAAGATAGTGAGATTCATGAGGGCGAACTTGCAATACATCGCCTTGTTTAATCGGAACTTTTTCGTTATTCACATAGAAATCAATTTCACCTTCTAATGCATAAAAGACTTCCTCGCACGTCGTATGGTAGTGATTTTGAAACTCTTGCCCAGGCTGAATGACAACAAGGCCAAGATCAATATTCGGACCGTGTATTAAATATTTCGGCCCATTATCACCGAAGCGATAGGAGAAGTCATTTTCATTCGCTTTTAACATACTTTTTCACTCCTTTATGTAATGTGTTACAGAGCACCAGGCGCAATCCACATATGTGAGGTGAGCCCTTTATCAGCTAAAGCGAGTTGACTGTTATACACAGTTTTCCATGTTTCATAGAATTCTTTATATAGTTCATGATTTTCAGTAACTGGTTCAAATGTGTGCTCCCACTGTACAAACTGTTCAGCAGTTTCTTCCATAGCTGAATATATGCCAGCGCCAACTCCAGCAGCAATCGCAGTTCCTAAAGCAGCTGCTTCTTTCACAACAGGTACTTTTACAGGAATACCAAGGACGTCCGATAAAATTTGTGGCCATAGTTTTCCTTTAGCAGCACCGCCAGCAAAAATGACTTCAGAAGGGAATGTCCCTGTGAGATTTTCTATTAATTTTAAGTTGCCAAGTGTAACGAAGGCAGCATTTTCTTCAATAGTACGGAACAGTTCCTTTTTTCCGCATTTGTCTGCATCTAAACTTAAATTTAAAAAAGAAGGTGCGGCATGACGCCAAGAAATGTAGTTCATAACATTTGAAAAAGTAGGGATAATGCCATGTGAACCAACAGGTACGTCTTTCGCTTGTTCTTCTAATAATTCATAAGCATCTACACCGAGTTTGTCAGCAAGTTTCTTTTCCTCTTGGCAAAAAGCGTCTCGAAACCAGCGCATAACAAGGCCTGGGAAAAAGGCAATCGTTTCATATTGCCAAAGGTTAGGTATAACGTGACAATTTACCCGAATGGAAGCATGTGGATCTGTTTTTGGTTCTGTAACATTGACTTCTTGTTGCCAAAAACTACCTCCGCATATTAACGTTTGATTAGGTTTCACGACTCCTGTTCCAAGTGAGGCCATTTGTGCATCTCCGCCCCCGGCGACGACAGGAATTCCTTCACATAATCCAGTTAATGCTGCACACTCTTTTGTGACGTTGCCAATTACTGTACCCGCTTCATTTACTGTTGTTGAAAATGGTAACGTTAAACCGCACTCGATAGCGACATCGTTATCCCATACTCTATTTTGCAGGTCAAAAATACCGGATGTACATCCATTTGATGGATCGATTTGCAGCACGCCGCTTAATTTATATAAAATCCAATCGTTTAACATCGTAAAAGAGTGAATAGCATTATAGACGTCTGGTTCATGTTTTTTAATCCAAAGTAGGCGGGGTAAAGCACCTAATGAAAAAGTTTGACCAGATCTTGTATATAATTCTTCTTCAAGATGTGACCGAATTTCTTTTAGTTCACTAACTTCGGCGGATGCACGCCCATCAACATTTGCACAAGCCCAAATTTCTTGCCCATCTTTATCATATAAAACAAAACCTTCTCGCATACTAGTAGCGCTAATAGCTTGAATAGAAGAGGGCGAGACATTACTTCTTTGTAAAACTTCTTTCGTGCATTGTTGTACAAGTTGCCAGTTTTCTTTTACATCAAAATTCATAGAGCCTGGATAACAAGGATCCGTTTTATGAACCCATTCTTTTTGACTAACCGCAATTTGATTACCTAGTAAATCAAAAAGAACAGCTCGAATGCTTCCTGTACCAGCATCAAAAGCTAATAAATGAGACATTAACAATCACCATCCTTTCGTAATAAGGAGAGGGCCGTTTCCTCATCGGTAATTAATGTATGAATGAACTTTCCTTTTAAGGCACCATAAATTGCATCTATCTTTTCTATACCTCCAGCAACACCAACGACATGTTTCATTTTGCGCAGAATTGTGAGCGGCGTACCAATTAGTCGATTATGATGTGGGAGCTTTAATAAATCACCATTCGTATTATAAAACTGCCCTAAAATATCGCCAGCACCGTTTTGACTACGAATATATGTCATCTCACGTAGTGTTAATTTTTCTTCTTTTACAATAGTTGCATCTTGAGATATCCCGCCAATACCAACAACTGCAGTATGAGCAAGTGAAGCGACATGAAGCATATCTTTTACACTCGGTTCTGATAGAATCCTTTGTGCCATTTCGGTTGTAGATGCTAGAAACGGCGTAGGGATAATGTGAAGATCGCCTTGCATGTAGTGTAAATAGTTTTGTTTTCTCGGGAGATAGTGATTTACTCCTCCAGTTAGCGTCACAATTGAAAGATTAATAGAAGGTTCAAAATGAATGTTTTCTAGCATTTTGCTAATCGTTTCGCCCCAGCCAATGCCGAGCAAATCGCCTTGTTGGAGCTGAGTTTCTAAATATTGTGCAGCAGCTTTTCCGAGAGAAGCGTGATAATTGTTTATTGGAGTAGGGATAATGAAAGCATCTTTTAAGTGGAATTTTTTCATTAGGTCACGCTCAATACTTAAACAGTGTAAACCAGTCCCTTTTACATGAAATGTAACGATACCTTCACTGCGCGCCTTATCTAATAATCGGACAACTTTATTTCTTGAAATGTGAAGAAGTGAAGCAATTTCCTGTTGTGTTAATTGGTCTTTATAATAGTACCAAGCTACTTTAGTTAATAAATTCTCTTCAAAGTTCAGCTGTGTCATACGCGTCATCCCTTTCAACAATTGACCACTGCTTAAACATATGTGCCATATATTTTGTTTATTCCAGTTGAAACTTGAATCAGTGGGGGGGATTCATCTCTGCAGATTATTAACTAACTTCTTTGTTCAAGCCGTATATTGAGAAGTGAGTCTTACTGCACGTTAATGTGGGATAAATAGTTGGGTGAAAAGAATATGCAAAGCCTTTATCAGTAGGGGATAGCCTAGAAGTAAGGGCGGGAAACATGTATGTCGAGAAGAGTTCTATTGATGAGGATAATTTTGGGTTGATAGTTAACATCGGCTTGTCGTTTCTTGTCGGTAAGTTGATATCCATTGTCGAATCGCTTATATAATTTCATTCACAATAATTCTTCGTCAGATAAATAAAAAAACGTCCGAATAAATCGGACGTTTTTTAATAACTTCTTTAATTATGAACCGTTTCTTTTTCATTTAATCCAAGCGTACGACCTGTAGAAGTGTGAAGGTCTTGGAACAATCTTGGATTTTCAGTTAGTGAAATGCCATAAGAAGGAATCATTTCTTTTATTTTTTCTTCCCATTCTACCATGCGGCTTGGGAAACATTTTTCTAATACTTCAAGCATGACGTGAACGGCAGTAGAGGCACCTGGTGAAGCACCTAGTAATGCAGCGATTGAGCCGTCAGCTGCACTAACAACTTCAGTACCGAATTGAAGTGTACCTTTACCGCCAGCATCAGTATCTTTAATTACTTGCACACGTTGCCCAGCAACTACAATATCCCAATCTTCACTTTTCGCGTTCGGAATGAATTCGCGTAATTCTTCCATACGTTTTTCGTGAGATAACATAACTTGCTGAATTAAGTATTTTGTTAATCCCATTTCTTTTACACCAGCAGCTAACATCGTTAAGACGTTATTTGGTTTTACAGAACCAATTAAGTCAAGGTTTGAGCCAGTTTTTAAGAACTTAGGAGAGAACCCTGCGAACGGTCCAAATAGTAAAGCTTTTTTATTGTCTATATATCTCGTATCAAGGTGAGGTACAGACATTGGCGGAGCGCCAACTTTAGCTTTACCATATACTTTCGCATGATGTTGCTCGACAACTTTTTGGTTTTTACATACCATAAATAGTCCACTTACAGGGAATCCACCAATATGTTTTGATTCAGGGATACCAGTCTTTTGTAGTAGAGGTAGACTACCGCCACCGCCGCCGATAAAGACGAATTTTGCAGTGTGATGCTCAATTTTACCACTATTCATATCGTGTACTTTTACTTCCCACAAACCATTCTTTGTGCGTTTAATATTTTCGACACTATGTTTGTAGTTTAGCTCGACATTTTTCGTTTGTAAGTAATCAAACAACATACGTGTTAATGCACCGAAGTTAACATCTGTTCCAGAATCAATCTTCGTTGCAGCCATTGGTTCGTTAGGTGTACGTCCTTCCATAATGAGTGGAAGCCATTTTTTTAATGTTTCAGGAGCATCGGAAAATTCCATACCTTGAAACAGTGGATTTTTTGAAAGCGCTTCAAAACGGTTTTTTAGAAACTCAACATTTTTTTCACCTTGTACTAAACTCATATGAGGTAGAGGCATAATGAAATCTTGTGGATTACGAATTAATTTACTTTTTACAAGATATGCCCAAAATTGTCTTGAAAGCTGGAATTGCTCATTCACTTTTACAGCCTTACTAATATCTATAGATCCGTCAGATTTTTCGGAAGTATAGTTCAGTTCGCATAGCGCAGAATGCCCTGTACCTGCATTATTCCATTCATTAGAGCTTTCTTCCCCGGCACTTGCGAGTTTTTCAAAAACTTTAATTTCCCATTCAGGTGCTAATTCTTTTAGTAATGAGCCTAACGTTGCACTCATAATTCCTGCACCAATTAAGATAACGTCTGTTTTTTGCTGCATGTTGCTCATGATAATCTCTCCATCCCCTATATTGGCAAAAAAGAGTAGGTGTTTTCTATGTCTAAGCCGTAAAAGAGAAACACCGCCTAGGCCCCACCTAGGTATTTACCTTTTTTGTCTCAATTGTATAACCATCTCATACTCTATTATAATAATTAATAGACTAAAATATCTAGTGTTATCTGATAATTTTAAACTATTTAACGTTTTATTCGCCAAAAATCTTATTTAACAAGCTCTTTTAAGGTGATAAATAGAAAAAAATCACAGTTTGAAATTATCCCGAAAAAGCTTACGTATACGAAAGTGGGTAGAATGGATACCTTTTTATGGAATTTCTGGGCTTTAAATAGTAAGATTATTCCGTGATATTAAAAAAGAGGGATACCGATGCGTACACAAGAACAAATCGCAAACTTATTTCGAAATTTTTCAATAAAGGAATGTAAAGGGTCAAGTGAATTATATGAATACTTATCAATACAAATTGCTGAAGATGAGGAAGTACTTACACTATCTTCCTATGCTCAAGTAGGCCAACCAGTCCCAAGCTTACTATTAGGAGCCGTACATTATTTATTACTAACAGGGAAAGAACATCCTTTAAAAACGTATTACAGTAGTTTAGTTGAAAATAAGAATACAAATTTAGATAAAGCTTTTGATCATTTTAAAGATTTCTGTAAAACGTACCGAGAAGAAATCATTACTTTATTACAAACGAAACTCGTTCAAACGAATGAAGTAAGGCGATGTGCGTACTTATACCCAAGTTTCTGTTACATATTTAATAAAGTGAAAAAGCCGTTAGCGTTAATTGAAATTGGAACAAGTTCTGGATTACAACTGTTCTGGGATCAATATAACTATTCGTACGGAACAGATGAAACATACGGAAATATAAATTCAAATGTGCATGTAACTTCTGAAATAGTAGGGGAGAATGTGCCTCATTTTCTAAAAGAAAGTCCAGCTGTCGTGGAAAGAATTGGACTAGACTTACATGTTAATAATTTACATAGTGATGAAGATTATTTATGGCTACGTGCACTCATTTGGCCAGAGCATAAAGAAAGACTTGAAATGTTTGAACAAGCAGCATCTTTAGTGAAAACTGAATCTGTTCAATTAATAGAAGGAGACGGTGTGGAGCTATTGCCATCTATCATCGAACAAATAAGTAAAGATGCTGTAATCTGTATTTTCCATACACACGTCGCAAATCAAATACCTGAACAAGTAAAACGTAAGTTAGAAAAACAAATCCAAGAAATCGGTGCAAAACGTGATGTATTCCACCTATATAACAACATGTGGGACCGGGACCTTCATATTGATTATTATATTAACGGAAACGAATATCGTGAAACGGTTGGAGAAACCGAAGGGCATGGGAGATGGTTTAGCTGGAAGCTTGGGGAGGAGACGCTTTGCTAGTGTTTCTTCAAAATAAAAATAGCTAATGGGACTATACCATTAGCTATTTTTTATTACATTCATCGGGAATGCAAGTGGAGATATCATTACAAGGTGCAGCAACTACAAGCGAATCCTCACATTGGACACCAGCTTGCCAACATTCATAATCATCATGAAAACCATTTACATAAATAATTTGTCCGTTCCTTAATGTAATGATTAAATGAGGGCTTTCTATGCCGAGTTGTATATCGGTAACTTTTTGTCTTCTTATCTTAAATATTCTTTCATATTCTGCTTCCTCAGAATAACCTTCAAATTCATCTTCATTTAATGGGTATCTTTTTTGAGGTTTATTAAATAAACACCATTTCGTCTCGATATTGATATATAATTGCCCCTCATAATGAACAGGATCATGAAAATTTGTAAAATGAATTTTTATTGCGGTTGAAGAAATTCCAAATTGTAATCCATCAACTTGCGCTCCTATGAATAGATTTTTTAGTACGTTTTTAGCGTGAATTTTACCCTCTAAATTCATTCTTAAAATCCTCTTTTCCTTAAAAATATAACTTATATTTTTATTGTAATAAATAAATTTCCATGTAAAATGAACTTTTTGTGAGAAACGGGCGAATATAGTGTGAAAGATCATGAGAGGGGAACGCAATTTTGGATGAAGTACAATTAAAAGAATGGCTGTATAAAATGGAGTCTGGGGACCAAGAAGCCTTTCAAGTTATTTATGAATACACATGTAAAGATATTTATAAAACAGTAGTATTTTTAGTAGGAAGTCAAAACGAAGATGTAGACGATATAGTAAATGAAGTGTACATACACATGTGGAAGTCCGTAACAAACTATGATATAAATTGTTCGTTTCGATTTTGGTTACATGGACTAGTTGTGAAGCGAGTACAGGATTGGCGTCGTAAATCGTGGCGAAGGTTTCGGATTTTTGAAAAGAAAAAAATGTATGAACAAGATCGCTCTTACATAATGCATGAAGATATTTTACATAAGGAAACACGTAATGAATTAGTGGAGATTGTACACAAATTATCTTATAAGCATCGTGAAGTAATAATTATGCGTTACTTCCATGAATATAGTATGGAGGAAATTGCTGCACTTCTTCAAATCCCTATCGGTACAGTGAAATCCCGGTTACATACTGCACTAAAACGATTAAGAGCTGAAATGGAACATATGCCAGACATAAGAGAGGGAGAAGTAAATGGATTTTGAAAAATATGTAACGAATGAATTGAAAAGAAAAGCAGCGAATATAGAGACTTCTCCTAATCTGGAAGATAAAGTACAAGCTTCTTTTTATAAATACCAAAAGATGAGGAACAAAGAGAAAACTTCTATGAAGAAAAAGTTATTACTTGGCTTTGTTGCTGCTGCTATTTTAATACCGACTGGTACTTTTGCAGGTACAACATTAATGGATAAAATTGTAGGGACACCAGAAAAAGCAAGGCAAGATATGGGAATGACTGAGGATGGTTATAATTTAGTAATGGAACGTATAGAAATTGCTAAAAGTATATTTACAGAAGAGGACTTTGAAAAGTATGTAGCTTTATTACAGGAAACGTACCATTTTTATAAGAAAGTAAGTGTCGTAGAGAATGGTGAGAGACAATATACAGCTACAAATCGTTTAAATGCTGATGAAGAAAAAAGAGATAGAGAAGTAATGGAACAATTAAATATATATGAAGAAAGAATAGATCAACATTTTACCTATACATTTGAACAAGCTGAAAAAATAACTGGTTTTCCAATCAAGCATCCAACATATATTCCGGTTGGACATCAATTAGTATTTGAAGAAGTAAAAGCAGAAGCGACATTAGACAAACCTATGCCGTTTATTATGATGAGATATGAAAATCGTAATGTAAAAAAAGAGCCACATACTTCAGATGTAGAATTAGGTTTTACAATTCATCAATTAGAAATCGTTAAGGGAGAATATAAAGATTTCTTTCTTGATAGACCATTTGATAAACCAGCTAAAAGAGGACATAATTTTACTGGAGATATAAAAAAATATACATTAAATGGCTATGACGTAACATTCGGTGAATATAAAGAATCGAATGTACGGGCTATGAAGATAGTGGTACCTGCAAAAGAAGGGAAAAATGCATATCAAATCTATATAAATGGTAGTATGCTTTCTAAAAAAGAGCTTGAGAAAGTTTTACTTTCGATGGTTGAATAGGACGTTATATGTAAAGAAATGCTACTTTTAGTTCAAATGTAGCATTTCTTTTTTATGTAGTTAAATATTTATACTCAAAATCTCCCCAGGCAATCCATCAATCTCGCAAATTTTCTCCGATGTAAAACCTACTACATGTATTAAAACTTTACGTGAGGGGATATTGCTCGTATCAATAATTGATTTTAGAACGTTTATGTCTGTCTGCTTCGCTATATTCATTAGTTCCTTTGCAATCCTACTACTATACCTTTTTTCCCAGTGCTCTGGCAAAATTATATAACCAATTTCAGCCTCTTTAACATTATCCTCGTTTACCGTAACATGTCTAAGACCAACATATTCATTTGTAATAGAATCATATATTTTATAAGAGCCGAATAGTTGATGGTTTTCATTGTGCTTTAGGCTTTCACTTTATAAAAATTGTTTTTGCATTGCAAGAATTTTGATTGGGTGTTAAAGGTGTTATTAATTTTTGGTTATTTGTGAGCATACAATATGTAATTAAGTAAAGGAGAAGCATAGTAATTAAAGAAAAAGGTGAATGAAGCATATGAATCCATTTGAGCAAATGATGTACGTTGGTGTCATTATGTCTATTGTACTATCTGTAATGATTTTAGGATCTTTATATTATAATCCTCGTCTTTCGTTAACTGAATATCCGAAAGATATTCAAAAGGTAGTTTTTCCAAAATCGATTCATGAAAAAAAGCAAACAATCTACTTTAATATTGCATATAATGCTATTCTTTTCGGTACGCCTGTCGTTTCTACATATATACTACATAAACATGAAAAATTATTATATGTTGATGCCTATTTACATACTTTTGGTATTTTAATGATTTTCAATTTAGTAGATTTGTTTATAATTGATTGGCTAATCTTTTGCTGGATTACCCCAAGATTTGTTGTTATTCCTAGTACAGAAGGGATGAAGGGTTATAAAGATTATAAGTTTCATTTAAGAGGGGCTATAGTCGGAACAAAATTTTTAGCAATCGTAAGTTTGTTTTTGGCAGGAATTGTGACAACTATTTAGTATGAAGAGTTTTTAGAAGATAGTGAGATTTATAATATATAGAATTAAAAATGAGAATTTGATAGTATTGGAGTAAGGAGTTTTAATAGCAGCATATTAAGTCGTATTAATATGCTGCTGCAAATGCTTTCCTAATTTTATGGAAGCATTTGATAGAATTCAAAAAAAATAATGGAGGCTAATATGAAAAAAATAATTGGCGCAGCAACAGCAACTGTTTTTGGATTGGGAGCATTTACTACAACTGCTACCGCAGAAACAATCGTAACAGCAGATGTACTCAACGTACGTGAAAAACCGACTACTGAATCAAAAGTTGTCAAAAAAGTAAAAGAAGGAGAAAAGTTAAAGGTTATACATACGGAAGAAGGATGGTCCAAAATTGATTTAAATGGTAAAGAAGTCTTTGTAAGTGCGGAGTTTACAAAAGATGTGTATTATGTAACAGCGAATTTGTTAAATGTCCGTTCTGATGCAAGTACAGAATCAGAAATACTTGGCAGACTAAAAACAAATGATGTAATTGAATCAACGCATCAAGTAAAAGACGGTTGGTTACAATTTGAGTATAAAGGAAAAACAGCTTATGTTAATGTTTCTTTCCTATCAAGTACAGCACCAGTTGAAAAAACAGCTAAAGAGAAAACGAAGCAAGTAGCGAAAGTACACAAAACAGCTAAAGCTAAGGATGAAGTTAAAGCACAAAAGATAGCAAAGCCTAAGGAAGAAGCGAAAGTACAAAAAGTAACAAAGCCTAAAGAAGAAGTGAAAGTACAAGAAGTAGCAAAGCCTAAAGAAGAAGTGAAAGTACAAGAAGTAGCAAAGCCTAAGGAAGAAGCGAAAGTACAAAAAGTAACAAAGCCTAAAGAAGAAGTGAAAGTACAAGAAGTAGTAAAGCCTAAGGAAGAAGTGAAAATACAAGAAGTAGTAAAGCCAAAAGAAGAAGTGAAAGTACAAGAAGTAGTAAAGCCAAAAGAAGAAGTGAAGGTACAAGAAGTAGTAAAGCCTAAGGAAGAAGTGAAGGTACAAGAAGTAGTAAAGCCTAAAGAAGACGTGAAAGCCCAAGAAGAAGCAAAAGCTAAGGAAGAGGCCGAAGCAAGAGAAATAGCAAAGGCTAAAGAAGAAGAGAAAGCAAGGGAAATAGCAAAGGCTAAAGAAGAGGCCGAAGCAAGAGAAATAGCAAAGGCTAAAGAAGAAGAGAAAGCAAGGGAAATAGCAAAGGCTAAAGAAGAGGCCGAAGCAAGAGAAATAGCAAAGGCTAAAGAAGAGGCCGAAGCAAGAGAAATAGCAAAGGCTAAAGAAGAAGAGAAAGCAAGGGAAATAGCAAAGGCTAAAGAAGAAGAGAAAGCAAGAGAAATAGCAAAGGCTAAAGAAGAAGAGAAAGCAAAGGAAATAGCCAAAGCAAAAGAAGAAGAGAAAGCAAGAGAAATAGCAAAGGCTAAGGAAGAAGCAAAAGCAAGAGAAATAGCAAAGGCTAAGGAAGAAGCAAAAGCAAGAGAAGAGTCTAAAAATAACATACAGTCTGCTAAACGTGAATTAACGGTAGTTGCGACAGCATATACTGCTGATCCAAGTGAAAATGGTACATATGGTGGACGTGTTTTAACTGCGATGGGGCATGATTTAACGGCTAATCCGAATATGAGAATTATCGCAGTAGATCCGAAAGTAATCCCATTAGGATCTAAAGTATGGGTAGAAGGTTATGGCGAAGCAATTGCTGGTGATACTGGAAGTGCTATTAAAGGAAATCGTATTGATGTTTTAATGGGTTCAAAAAGTAAGGCTATGAATTGGGGAAGACAAACTGTTAAAGTTAAAATTCTTTAATAAATAAAGTTATCTAGATAGAAGTCAGTTCTCTTTATTGAGACTGGCTTTTATTTTTGTATCGCAACATCATTAAGAATCGCATCAAATATATCTTTTTGCGTGAAGGTATCTGTAAAAATAGTTTCTCTAGCAACTTCAATTGTATCGTGCAGATTATACCATTTTTGTAGGGAATCCTCACCAAATTCATGCCGTTTTTCCCTTGTGTTATGTCGTCGAATCGTTTCTTTTAATGATAAATCAAAGTAATATGTGTAGGCGTTTCCTTCAAAAAATGTATTAATTCTGTCAGCATTTCACCGTATCTTCGACTGTTTAAAATACCTTCTAAAATAACAAACTCACATTTTCCTTTTCCGTACTTCGTAATTTCAAATAGTAAATCATGCGATAAATTCCCCATTGTGTCGTGTACGCTAAGCATATCTCTACGTACAACATCTTGTGATACTAAAAGTGTACCTTGTCCGAAATGTTCTTGTAGTTGCTTTGCGATTGTTGTTTTCCCACTTGCGGAGTTTCCTCTAAGAATGATTAATGTTGATTTATGTATAGGATTAGACATAATGAATTCCCCCAGCACGAATGATTATATAGAAAATTTTAAAAAATAAACTATGGAAAGTGTATAATTAATAGGATGGAAATAAAAAGGTGGGAGCTAGATGGAACATGAATTAAATAAGGCGCAGCTGATTTGGAAACGGACATGGTTTCGCTATCTAGGGGCATTTATAATTGTTCAATTACTATTTATTATTTGTGAAATTACAGGATGGACACCAAATTTTAAGCCAAGTGGATAGTTTTTAAATAGAATTTTACATTCTGAATTTTTCACGGAATGGTTCACTCCATATGAAATTCCTCATTTTAATGTGTTTACAGCATTTTTTGCGATTACATTGTTACCATACGCACTAATAGGTGCAATGAAAGATTTCACAACAAGAAAAAATATAAATAATTAAAAAGAGGTACTATATGCTATTTCAAAAAGATAATATATCGATTAGATACGTAATAGAAGAGGATGCACCAATCATTTCAAAATGGTTAACAGACCCAGAAGTCTTGCGGTATTACGAAGGACGCGATAATCCGCAATCTGTAGAGATGGTACTGGATCATTTCATACATAATCCAAACAGTCATGAAAAAAGATGTTTAATAGAGTTTGATACCATTCCAATCGGTTACATACAAATGTACCCAATTGATTCTGAGTGGAAAACATTATATGGCTATGAAGAATCGCAACATGTATGGGGGATGGATCAATTTATCGGGGAGCCTACTTATTGGGAAAAAGGAATTGGAACGAAACTCGTTCAGGCAGCAATTACATATATAATGGAGAACACGAGAGCAGAAGCAATCGCAATGGATCCGAAAGTAAATAATGAACGTGCGTTAAAATGTTATGAAAAATGCGGATTTAAAAAGGTGAAGATTTTAAAAGAACATGAGCTGCATGAGGGGAAATTAGAGGATTGTTGGATGATGGAGTATAAATCTATAGGAGGATAGGTGATAGAAATGAAGGCGCTACTTGTATTAGATATGCAGAAGGCGATTTTAGAGTGTAAAGATTTTTCTGTTGAAAAAGAGTTAATCACAAATCTTTTAAAACGATTTAAAGCGGAAAATGAACCTATTATTTTCTTAAAACACCGAGATAATAATCCAGAAAGTACTTTGTATTTTGAAGCAGCCGGCAGTGAATTAGTAGAAGAATATGCCGAGTTTGCGGATTATGTAGTTGAGAAGACAACACCTAGTGCTTTTAAAGGTACAAGTGTTGAAGAAGTATTAACAAAACATAAAGTTGATCATGTCGTAATCGTTGGATTTAATACGGAATTTTGCTGTTTATTTACAAGTATCGCTGCTTTTGAAAAAGGCTATAAAGTTACGCTCATTGAAGATGGGACAGGAACTGCTAACGATGAAGAAGTATATGAAATGCCTGGGCTTGATATAAAAGATTTTATCGGATCAGTTTTGAATTGGTCTAATGTAATTGAAGTTTTGTATTATGATGAATATATAGAGACATATACAAACAAAGGGAGCTGCGCGAAATGAAAAAAGCATTACTAGTAATTGATGTGCAAGCAGGTATGTATACAGCAGGAATGCCAGTACATAATGGGGAAAAGTTTTTAGAAATATTGCAAGAGCTTATTGGGGAATGTCGTTCAAATGATATTCCAGTTATTTATGTACAACATAACGGACCAAAAGATCATCCGTTAGAAAAAGGTACAGAGGGCTGGAAAGTGCATGAGGCGATTGCTCCGCAAAAAGGGGATCGTATCGTTGAAAAGACGACGCCAGATTCTTTCCATAAGACAAACTTAGACGAAGTATTACAAGAAAAAGGCATTGAACACGTTATTATTTCAGGAATGCAAACAGAGTACTGTGTGGATACGACAACGCGAAGAGCGTTTAGTGAAGGTTATAAAGTAACGTTAGTGAGTGATGCACATAGTACGTTTCATACAGACGTGTTACGTGCGGAAGACATTGTAAAGCATCATAATGTAGTGTTTGGAGCGTTTGCTAATGTTGTTGCATTAAAAGATTTGAAAGAAACTGTCTCTAAATAAGAGGCAGTTTTTTTATTAGAAGAAATCATGTCGATAAGTCGATATAATTTCACGTACCATAATGAAAACATGAAAAAGGAGCACCACATAATTAAAAAGGGCGCTCCTGCATCAAAATGTTATTTCTTCTTATCTTTATCCAATACATTCTGTTCTTCAGCAAATTCCGTACCATATGCAAAGCGGCGATTAATATGAATGTTATCGTTGTTGTGCCTTGTGTGTGAGTTAGAAAAGCGATGAACGATTACTTCAGATAATGTAAAGACAGTAGCGGAAAGGAAACTCCCCCATGCAATTTGCATGTAATTGTCTAATAAAATATTACCGAAAATCCATACGCTTAAATACGTTAGTAAGAAATCCGACATAATGGCACCGGTATTGCCTATTCGGTTTAATATGATTTTATCGACGAACATATAGGAAACGATTGTAACAAAGAGACTAAATGAAATAATTTGGACGAACGTTGCAGGGAAAAATAAAGCGAGTCCAATACTAAATGCGATAATGCACGATATAAATTTGATAAGTACTACAGTAAAACCATTCAATATTTACACCTCCGATTTATACATAGTTTTACAATAAATTTAGGAGTTCATACATTGTAACGAATATATTTACATAAAACTTTTTCATGTTCGTTTTTTGTCTAAATATTAAAAAAACAAAGAAAAAATGTTATAGTAAAATGAGAGTATATGACATTTTTAGGTAAGGGGGAATCCATGATGTGGATTACTTCAGAAGTAGAAATTCCAGAGGAGTTAATTGATCATCTTGAACAAGGAAAGTTAGTACTATTTGTTGGAGCGGGAGTTTCTATGAAAGGGAAATCAAACTTACCGAATTTTGATGATCTAGTTGATGAGATTGCGAAAACGTTATATGTAGAAACGCGTGAAATAACAGAACCTCATGATTATTATCTTGGTAAAATTGCGAAAACAAAAGATATACATCAAGTTGCAAGAGATTTAGTTCATATTGAAAAATCAAAGCCGAATCCGCTTCATTATGCGATTCCGAGGTTGTTTCCTTTAGATACGGAAGTCCGCATTGTCACGACAAATTTTGATCGGCATTTTACAACTGCGATGAAAGAAATGAATAGAGAATTAAACGTATATTACGCACCTGCGTTACCTACAGGTAGAGCGTTTAAAGGACTCGCTTACATACATGGCAATATAGAACAAGAGAAAGAAGCTTTAATTTTAACAGATGGTGATTTTGGAAGGGCTTACTTGACCGAAGGCTGGGCAAGAAGATTTTTAGTTGATTTATTCTCGAATTATACTGTTTTATTCGTTGGATATAGCCATAATGACCCAGTAATGAAATATTTGGCTACTGGTTTACCGCCAAGTACAAGGCGTTATGCATTTGTTGCACAAGGGGAAAATACGTACCATTGGGAGCATTTAGGAATACGGCCGATTGTATACCCGAATAAAGGTAATAATCATCAATCTCTTGTTAAAGCAGTGAAGCGATGGGCAGAATTAATGGGAGATAATTATATTACAAAACGAATGCGAATTCGTGACATAGTAACAGTTCCACCGTCAGTAGAGCAGGAACAATTATCATACATAAAACAATCCATAAAAAAAATTGAAACAGTCCGCTACTTTGTTGAATTTGCTCATGATTATGAATGGGTGGAATGGCTTGAAGCAGAAGGGAAATTACAAAATTTATTTTTAGTTACATCAAACGATAATGAGGTAGATGAATTACTTGCAGAATGGTTGGTGGAACAATTTCTTTTTAGTCATCAAAAAGAATTATTTCAATTAATTTTTAAAAATCATTCTAAAATATCTCCGTTATTATGGAGAACAATTTGTAGCTACTTAAACGAAACGAAAATTAAAATGGACCCGTTGTTGTTTGCAAGATGGACACTTCTTTTATTAGAAACAGCTGAAAAAGATAGTAAATCTATTGAAAAAATTTCTTGCTTACTGCAAAAATGTTCTTTTCCTGAGCATAAAGAAATTGCTTTATTATTACTAACGTTTATTTTGGACGGAAAACTGAAATTGAAGCGGGAAAGAAAATGGGGAAATGATACGCAAGAATCAATAGAACTTGAGGAATCGAGTCGTTTACCAGTGTCTACATTTTCTTATGTGGAGCAAATTTGGAATGAGAAGATGAAACCTCATATTTCCTATTACGCCGTACCAATTATGATGATGGGAATAGAGAAGATGCGAATGTTATCACTACGACAAACGGCACTGAAAAAAAAGGATAAGGAAAATGTTGAAAAAGAGTTTCAGCAAAATGATCTTGCATTTTTAATTCAAATTGTAAAAGAGTGTTTAGCCTATTTGTGTGAAAAAAATGAAAAAAAAGCAAATTATTATATTACAGAAATGATAGAAGCAAACAGCATGCTTCAGAACCGAATTGCAATTGATGCGATGAATAAAAATATATTCGTTAGCGCCGATGCCAAAATGAAATGGTTGTTACAGGAAGGACTTCTTTTAGATGTCACGTATAAACATGAAGTTTTTCAACTTATAAAAAATCATTTCGCACACTCTTTAGAAAAAACAAAGGAAGTGGTTATTCAAATTGTATTGAAGGACCTTGCAGAGGAGAGAGCATTTGATGCTTGTTTAGTTTTAGATTTATTATTCACTTGTGATTCGAATAGTCCATCTACAGCAAAAGGTTATGAGGTAATGAAGCAAAAACATCCTCACTTTCATTCTGATCGATATAGTGTACAAAAGAAAGAGACGGCAGATCAAAGTATTACTTGTAATGTAACTGCTGATGGATTATTGCAGTTGAAAGACGATGAAATTATGAAGCAAGTTCGTCAATTTTCTCAAGATGGTGTTTTTGAACAACGCCATTTTTTAGAGATGTTATCGAAAGCATGTAAGTTGAATACAGAATGGAGTATTTCATTTGCCTATCAATTAGTTGGTATGCACGAAATAAGTAATGAAGTATGGTTTGTTTGTATTAGAGAGTGGCGAAATAATCGAGGATTGACAAATAAACAAATCCAAAAAGTAATTCCGCTATTACAGAAATTTGTTAGAAATACTTCTTTTCATTGGTTAATTAGTAGCTTTCTATATGAAATTAGTAATCGATTAGAAGAGTTAGAGGAAAATAGTATACGCAATGTGAAACGTTTTGCTTTTTCGGTATTCCCTCAAGTAATGAAAAGTGATACAGATTTTAAGCTTGGAAAACAAGACTTTTACAATGAATCGATTCAGCATCCTGTTGGAAAAATGACAGCTGTATTATTAAAACTGTTATCATATGATCATTTATACGATCGTAATGTATATGAATATTTATTTTTATTTGAAGAACAAGTAAGAGTTAGTAAAGAACGGACAAATTTTATGTTAGCTCGTTTAGTAGCAGATGTTACATTTCTTTATCATATTGAGAAGCAATGGTGCCGAAAATATTTGTTACCGTGCTTAGATTTAAAGAAAGAAAATGAGATTACGAAATATGCATGGGCAGGCTTATGTTACACGCAAATCAATTTACCTTTATTTACAGAAATGAAACGATTTATTAAGTATGCGGTAGAACATTTGGAAGTATTACATCCGCATACGAGGGAAGCTTTCTTGAAATGGCTCAGTTTTGTATTTATTAAATGTGTACTATATTGGGAGCAAAAAACAGATTGGTTATACCCGTTACTTATACATGAAAATGAAGAAAATAAAATTAAATTTATGCAGTTTTTATGCTATTACGTCAAAACGTTAAGTGCAAAAGAACAACAAAAATTTTGGGCATCTTGGCTCAGTGTATTTTTGCGAGAGCGACCGAAAATGGGTGAAATCACAGCTAGAGAATATGTAATGCTTTTGCGTATTATTTTATTTATGGATGAAATAGTAGAAAGAGGATTATCTATAATAAAAACATTTTCAGGTTTGGTTGGAAAAGGGAATCAAACGGAGTTAAAACAGTTGTTTAATGAAATACTTGAAAAGACAGAAAGTATAAAAATGTATAAAGAATTGTATGCAAATGTATTTTTCACTTTACTACAAACGCTTCAAGAAGCCGATTTACTTGAAAATGAAATCATTCAAATAAAAGAAATATTAATCCAGTATGGAGTAGAAAAATATGTATTAAATGCAATAGATAATGAGATAATTCGCATCGGAATTGTTATGGAGAATTTACAAGAAGAAATGTAGGGCGGAAGTGGAATTTTAAAAAAAATATAAAAAGTTGTTGACAGTGTTTTGAAAAGCGTTCTATAATACGAATCATACTTATTCAATTTCAAAAACATTTGAATAAACAAAGTGCAATGAAGAGATCACAGTAGTGGTTAGTCTTACTGTAACAGAGAGCTGGTGGTTGGTGTGAACCAGTACAGGGATAATCATGAATTACAGTCTTGGAGCATCTTTTTCGTAGTAAAGATAGTATTGTCTTTATGAAGAAAAAGCGGTCAATTGATCGTTAACAGTGAAGAGAGGTAGACGGAAAGTTAGTCTACAACTAGGGTGGTACCGCGATAAATATCGTCCCTACTGATTTATTCAGTAGGGACTTTTTGTATTTTAGTGGTCTAACTTGAAAATTAAATATATATGCGTTGAAAGGAAAAGCAGTAGTTGTTGTTTCCCTGTAACAGAGAGCTGGTGGTTGGTGCGAACCAGTATAAAAACAAGAGCGAATTACAGTCCTAGAGCATCTTTTTCGTAGTAAAGATAGTATTGTCTTTATGAAGGGAAAGACGGTCAGATGATCGTTAACAATGAAGAGAGGTAGACGAAATAAGTCTACAACTAGGGTGGTACCGCGATAAATATCGTCCCTACTGATTGGATCAGTAGGGATTTTTTGTACAAAAAAGTGGGTTTTGATTGAGTTGATAGTGTCCTTATAGTAAGTATTCGTTTAAAATAAGAAGAGGTATCGATTCCACTTAAATTTTGTATAATTTATCAGTTCAGAAAATAGAGAATTTTTCATTCTCTTACTATACTTTTAAAACATTAGAGGAGGATTTCCAAATGGCAAATCATGAATTAGATCAATTACGTAAACAGGTAGATGAAATTAACTTACAACTATTACACCTTTTAAACAAACGTGGTGAAATCGTTCAAAAAATTGGGGAGCAAAAGCAAGTACAAGGTACGAAACGTTTTGATCCAGTACGTGAGCGTGAAGTACTGGATATGATCGCAGAGCATAACGAAGGACCATTCGAAACGTCAACAGTTCAACACATTTTCAAAACAATCTTCAAAGCTAGCTTAGAATTACAAGAAGATGATAACCGTAAAGCATTACTAGTATCACGTAAAAAGAAACAAGAAAATACAATCGTTAATGTAAAAGGTGAATTGATTGGAAACGGAACACAAACGTTCATCATGGGACCTTGTGCGGTAGAAAGCTTAGAGCAAGTTCGCCAAGTAGGGCAAGCGATGAAAGACCAAGGTCTAAAATTAATGCGCGGTGGTGCTTTCAAACCCAGAACATCTCCATACGATTTCCAAGGTTTAGGAGTAGAAGGATTACAAATTTTACGCCAAGTAGCAGATGAGTTCGACTTAGCGATCATTAGTGAAATCTTAAATCCGAACGATGTTGAAATGGCGCTAGACTACGTTGATGTCATTCAAGTTGGTGCACGTAACATGCAAAACTTCGATTTATTACGAGCTGTAGGTAAAGTTAACAAGCCAGTATTATTAAAACGTGGATTAGCAGCAACAATTGATGAGTTCATTAACGCAGCTGAGTACATCATTGCACAAGGTAACGACCAAATTATTCTATGTGAGCGTGGTATCCGCACATACGAAAGAGCGACACGTAACACACTAGACATTTCAGCAGTACCGATTTTAAAGAAAGAAACACATTTACCAGTAATCGTTGACGTAACGCATTCAACTGGACGCAGAGACTTATTATTACCAACAGCGAAAGCAGCGCTTGCAATTGGCGCAGATGCAGTAATGGCTGAAGTACACCCAGACCCAGCGGTTGCATTATCAGATTCTGCACAACAAATGGATATTCCAGAATTCCATAGATTCATGGATGAGTTAAAAGGTTTCAAAAATAAATTATCTTAATTCCATATCATATATGCGCTGAAGAGGAAACAGTAGTGCTTATCTCACTGTTAAAGAGAGCTGATGGTCGGTGTGAATCAGTACAAAGATAAGCGTGAATTACAGCCTTGGAGCATCTTTTCCGCCAACTTTTGGAGGGAAAGACGGTCAAACGATCGTTACAGAAGAAGAGAGGTAGACGATAATTGTCTACAACTAGGGTGGTACCGCGATAAACATCGTCCCTACTGAGCGCTCAGTAGGGACTTTTTTGTACAAAAAAATAGTAAAGGGGCAAGAGAAATGAGATACATTACAGCTGGAGAATCACATGGACCGCAGTTAACAGTTATTTTAGAAGGTGTACCAGCAGGTTTAACATTAACAGCGGAACATATTAATAAAGAATTATTAAGAAGACAAAAAGGGCACGGACGCGGAAGACGCATGCAAATAGAAACTGATACAGTTGAAATTGTAAGTGGTGTTCGTCATGGGATGACACTTGGCTCACCAATAACGTTAATCGTTAAAAATGATGATTTCAAACATTGGACGAAAGTAATGGGTGCAGAGCCAATTTCGGAAAAAGAAAGTAAAGATATGAAACGTACAATTACAAAACCACGTCCAGGACATGCAGATTTAAACGGTGCAATTAAATATGGACATCGTGATATAAGAAACGTATTAGAGCGCTCATCTGCAAGAGAAACGACAGTTCGTGTAGCTGCTGGTGCAGTTGCGAAACAAATTTTGAAAGAATTAGGCGTAGAAATTGCAGGGCATGTTCTTGAAATTGGTGGGGTACAAGCGAAACGAATTTCAAACTTACCAATAGAAGAAATTCAAACGATTACTGAAAATTCACCAGTTCGATGTTTAGATAAAGAAGTAGAACAAGAGATGATGGATGCGATAGATAACGCTAAAAGTAGTGGGGATTCAATCGGCGGTATTGTTGAAGTCATTGCAGAAGGTATGCCAATTGGTGTTGGTAGTTACGTTCATTACGATCGTAAATTAGATGCAAAACTTGCTGGTGCAATTATGAGTATTAATGCATTTAAAGGTGCTGAAATTGGCGTTGGTTTTGAAGCAGCAAGACAGCCAGGAAGTAAAGTACACGATGAAATATTATGGGATGAAGAAAATGGATACACGAGAAAAACGAATAATGCCGGCGGTTTAGAAGGCGGTATGACAACAGGAATGCCAATTGTCGTAAGAGGTGTTATGAAGCCAATACCTACATTATACAAACCGTTAGCAAGCGTTGATATTGATACGAAAGAAGCATTCCAAGCGAGTATTGAAAGATCTGATAGTTGTGCAGTACCAGCAGCAGGTGTAGTAGCTGAATCTGTTATAGCATGGGAACTTGCACATGCACTAGTCGAACAATTCGGAAAAGATCGTATGGATTTAATTCAGCAAAACATTACGCAACATAATAAATACGCAAAAGAATTTTAATAAAAAGGAGGTTTTAACATGCAAGTAAAAGATCAACTATCATCATTACAACCATATAAACCAGGTAAATCACCTGAACAAATGAAAGAAGTGTACGGAGATCATTCATTTGTGAAATTAGCATCAAATGAAAATCCATTCGGCTGCTCACCACGTGTTTTAGATGAGTTGCAAAAATCGTGGTTGGAACATGCTTTATATCCTGACGGAGGTGCTATAGCGCTTCGTCAAACAATTGCAAATAAGTTACATGTTCAAATGGAACAAATACTTTGCGGTAGTGGTTTAGATGAAGTCATTCAAATAATAAGCCGTGCAGTACTTAGAGCAGGAGATAACATCGTAACGGCTGGTGCAACATTCCCGCAGTACCGTCATCATGCAATTATTGAAGGTTGTGAAGTGAAAGAAATCCCTTTAAATAACGGTGTATACGATTTAGACGAAATTTCGTCAGCAATAAATAATAATACGAAAATCGTATGGATTTGTAATCCGAACAACCCGACAGGCACATATGTGAATGATCGAAAATTGACTCAATTTATTGAAAGTATTAGTGAAAATACGTTAATTGTCATTGATGAAGCGTACTATGAATACGTAACAGCAAAGGATTTCCCAGAGACATTACCGCTTTTAGAAAAACATAAAAACATTCTTGTACTTAGAACATTTTCTAAAGCGTACGGATTAGCTTCTTTCCGCGTTGGATATGCAATTGGACAGGAAGAGCTAATCGAGAAATTAAATGTCGTACGTTTGCCATTTAACGTATCTTCATTAGCGCAAAAAGCAGCGACGATTGCTTTTGGTGATGTCGAGTTTATTGAGGAAATAGTTCGTGTGAATACAGAGGGATTACAACAATACGAAAGCTTTTGTAAGGAAAATGAAATTCCGTTTTATCCATCGCAAACAAATTTCATCTTCTTGCCAGTTGAGAATGCTGGGGAGATTTATGAAGCTTGTGCACACGCAGGATTTATTATTCGTCCGTTCCCAAATGGTGTCCGTATTACAGTCGGAACAAGGGAGCAAAATGAAGGAGTGATTTCAGTGTTAAAACAACACTTTGAAAATAAAAAAAGAAAGTCTCGAGATGAGGGAAATGCGTAAAAAGGTAGTTTTAATTGGAACTGGTTTAATCGGAGGCTCTCTCGCATTAGCAATTAAGAAAGAGCACAATGTAACGATAACAGGTTATGATATATTTCAAGAACAAGTAGAGCGTGCAAAAGAATTACACGTAGTAGATGAAGTAGCAGTAGATTTACAGCATGCATGTGAAGAGGCGCATTTAATTGTGTTTGCTTCTCCTGTTGAAGAAACGAAGAAGTTATTACACAAATTAGCGTCATTTCATTTACGAGAAGATGTTATTGTAACAGATGTTGGTAGTACAAAAGGGACGATTATGAATGAAGCGGAAGCTTTATTTTCAAAGGAAGTTTCTTTCATTGGTGGACATCCGATGGCAGGTTCTCATAAAACGGGAGTTGAAAGTGCAAAAGCACATTTATTTGAAAATGCATTTTATATTTTAACGCCGATGAATCATGTGCCAAATGAACATGTGGAAGAACTAAAGCGTTGGTTACAAGGAACAGGGTCTCATTTTCTCGTTCTAAATACGGAGGAACATGATTATGTAACAGGGATCGTTAGTCATTTTCCGCATCTTATCGCAGCAGGATTAGTAAAGCAAGTGGAGAAACATGCAGGAGATAATCCGCTCATTCATCAATTAGCTGCCGGAGGGTTTAAAGACATTACACGTATCGCATCTAGTAGCCCAAAAATGTGGAGTGATATTGTTAAGCAAAATCGCGAGCATTTAATGGTATTATTAAAAGAGTGGATCTCTGAAATGGAAAATTTATATGATACAGTTTCGACCGGAGATGCAGGCGAGATTCAAAACTATTTTGCAGACGCGAAAGAATACCGTGACTCTTTACCAGTACGAAAGAGAGGGGCAATTCCTGCCTATCACGACTTATACGTCGATGTTTTAGATAAAGTAGGGGCATTGGCTCATATTACGAGTATTTTGGCACGTGAAGAAATTAGTATTACGAACTTGCAAATATTAGAAGCACGTGAAGGGTTGCTTGGGGTATTACGTATTAGCTTCCAAAGAGAAGAAGATCGTATGAAAGCAAAGCTAGCGCTTAGAGAAGAAAAATACCAAACTTATGAAACAATTTAAATGAGAAGGTGAAAACATGAAGGAAAGAACAATAGAACCTGTTAATAACGGATTAAATGGTATTATTACAATTCCAGGAGATAAATCCATTTCACACCGCGCTGTCATGTTCGGCGCGATTGCAGAAGGAAAAACAACAATTAAAGGTTTCTTGCCCGGTGCAGACTGTTTAAGTACAATTTCTTGCTTTAAAGAAATGGGAGTAGAAATCGTGCAAAATGGTGATGAAGTCACTGTAGTTGGTAAAGGATTAGAAGGTTTACAAGAACCGAAAGCTGTATTAGATGTTGGTAATTCTGGTACAACAATACGTTTAATGTCAGGAATTTTGGCAAATACACCATTTTTCTCTTGCGTACAAGGTGATGCATCTATCGCAAAAAGACCGATGAAACGTGTTACAAATCCATTAAAACAAATGGGTGCAAACATTGATGGCCGCGAAGAAGGGACGTTTACACCGTTAACAATACGTGGTGGAGATTTAAAAGCAATTGAATACACTTCACCTGTAGCGAGTGCGCAAGTAAAGTCAGCTATTTTACTTGCAGGTCTTCGTGCAGAAGGTGTAACAGCTGTTACAGAACCACATATTTCACGTGATCATACGGAAAGAATGCTTGAAGCATTTGGTGTTAACGTAACGCGCGAGGGAAAAACAGTGAAACTTGCAGGTGGACAGAAGTTAACAGCGACAGACGTTCAAGTACCAGGTGACGTATCATCAGCAGCATTTTTCTTAGTAGCAGGTGCAATTATTCCAAATAGTAAACTAGTATTACAAAATGTAGGAATGAACCCAACTCGTACAGGTATTATTGATGTTTTAGAGAAAATGGGTGCTACGTTTACTGTAGAGCCAATTAACGAAGGATCATCAGAACCAGCTGCAAACATTACGATTGAAACATCTTCATTAAAAGGAACTGAATTTGGCGGAGATATTATCCCAAGATTAATTGATGAAATTCCTGTTATCGCCTTAGCGGCAACGCAAGCAGAAGGGATTACAGTTATTAAAGACGCACACGAATTAAAAGTAAAAGAAACGAACCGTATTGATACAGTTGTTGCAGAGTTAACGAAACTAGGAGCTCGCATAGAAGCAACTGATGACGGGATGATTATTTACGGAAAATCAGCACTAAAAGGCAATACAGTAAATAGTTACGGTGATCACCGCATCGGAATGATGCTTGCAATTGCCGGCTGTCTAGCAGAAGGAAAAACAACAATTGAAGACGCAGAAGCAGTAGGCGTATCATATCCTACATTCTTCGAAGAACTTCAAAAGTTAGCAAAATAAAGTAATAAAAAGCAGATACGGGATGTATCTGCTTTTTATATTGGATTCGTGTCGTTAAGTCCATATAATTTCATTCACCGCACTGGAATATTTCGAATTATGGTACAATTCGAATAAGGAATGGAGGAGAAATATATGAACGTTATACGATTAAAGGAAGATAAATTTAGAGAAGTATTACGTTTATCAGAATACGCTTTTCAATATAAAGTTGATGAAGATCGATTGCATCAACAAATTACAAAAATGAAAGAAAGTCATGAAGTATACGGTATTATGGAAGGGGAGAACTTAGCAGCAAAACTACACCTTATTCCATTTCATATATACATAGGCAAAGAAAAGTTTAAAATGGGTGGCGTTGCAGGGGTAGCAACGTATCCAGAGTATAGAAGAAGCGGTTATGTGAAAGAATTGCTTCAACACTCACTTCAAACGATGAAAAAAGACGGATATACAGTATCGATGCTACATCCATTTGCCGTTTCATTTTACCGTAAATACGGTTGGGAACTTTGTGCGAATCTTCTCGTGTGTCATATGACAAAAAGTGATTTAGTTATGAAAAAACAAGTGAATGGTACGGTGAAACGTTTCAATAAAGAAAATCACCCGGAAGAGGTCGAGAAGCTTTATGAAACATTTGCAGAACGTTTTTTTGGTACGCTAGTTCGCAGTGAAAAGTGGTGGTTACAAGCTGTTTATGATGATTTAACATTAGCAATTTACTACGATCAAAATAAAACTGCAGCTGGCTATATATTATATAAAATAGAAAACTATAAAATGACAGTAGATGAATTTGTTCCACTGCATAATGAAGCACGAAATGGTCTGTGGAACTTTATTTGCCAGCATGATTCTATGATTAAAGATCTTGAAATGACAGTAAGTGAAAACGAACCGTTGTTATATACATTGCAAGAGCCACGTGTGAAGATAGAAATAAAACCATATTTTATGGGAAGAATTGTAGATGTGGAGCAGTTCTTAAAACAATATGAGTTGAATTGGAACAATGCACAGCAAGAAGTGATTTTACATATTATAGATTCATTTGCACCGTGGAATAACGTTACAGTGAGCCTTGCAAATCATGAAATAACAATTATAGAAGAAGAAATAAAGGATAAAGGAATTAGGCTAGATATAAATGCACTATCTACAATAATGTTTGGATACAAACGTCCGTTAGAACTTAATGAACTAGAATTAATTAGCGGAAGCGAAGAGGAAATACGAGCGTTTGAGGATATAGTTCCGGTACGAGAAGCATTTATTTATGATTTCTTTTAAAAAATAGGGCTGTCCAAAATCAAATTTGGGGACAGCTTTCTCTTTGGTTGTCGGTTTTTGTCGGTAAGTCGATATATTTTGAAAATCGCTGATATAATTAGATTTGCGCTGATATATTCTAATAATCGTTGATATGATTTTTTCACTAAAACGCAACCATACTTTGTCACGCACTTGACTTTTATTCCCTGTAATTTATAATTAAAAACGGAATGAATTTTCATTCCTGAAAATAGAGGTGGAAAAAATGGCTAAAAATAAACAAGAGGATATTTTTGATGCTGCGATGCAACTTTTCGCAGAGCGTGGTTACGATGGTACGACAATTCCAATGATCGCTGAAAAAGCAAAGGTCGGTGCGGGTACTATTTATCGCTACTTTGAAAATAAAGAGGCGCTTGTTAACTCGTTATTTTCAAAAAGTATGTTAGAGCTTTCTGAAATGATAAAAACGGATTTTCCTGTTGAAGCAAATATTCGTGAACAGTTTAGTCATACGTACAACCGTTTATTTGAATTTGCGAGAAACAATGTGGACGCTTTTTTGTTTACTAATTCTCACTGCGATAGTTATTTTCTTGACGAGCAGAGTAAGAAAATATTTGACGATTTTATAGGCTTCTTTATGAAGATTATTGAAGATGGAATCGCAAAAGGTTTTCTTCGTCCATTGCCTCCAGTTGCTTTAATTATTATTGTATATCAACCGCTAGAAAAACTAACGAAGGTAATTGCAACAGGGCAATTAGAATACTCAAAAGAATTAGTAAAAGAATTGGAAGAAAGTTCTTGGAACGCTATTAGAATCATTTGATTCTATAGCTAATAAGTATAGGAATGAATATTCATTCCTGGATATATTTAAAACATGAGAGTAGGAGAGGATATTTGTGTAACAAAAGGAATGAACGTTCATTCCAGAAAAGCTAGTTTAATAGAGTTTAAAAAATAATGTAATAGAATGATAGGAATGAACGTTCATTCCCTTTTAATTTTCAAAATGGGAGTTGATTAAAATGAGTAAGCTGAAAAATTGGAGAAGTTTATCTTTTCTATTATGGATAGTTATTACTATTACAATGATCGTAACGATGCCTAATATGGATAAATTAGTGAAAGAAAAAGGGCACATTACGATTCCTAATACAGAACAAAGTAGTATTGCTGACAAGATGATAAAAGAGATGGATAAAGACGGGACTGAAAAGTATGAAATTATAGCTGTTTTTAATAGTGGAAGTAAAATAGCTTTAACAACTGAGCAAAAAGAGGAAATCGTAAAAACAATCCATGCTTTACAAAATGAAAAAGAGCAATTAGGAATTAAGGAAGTTGTTTCACATTTAGATAATAAAGATTTGGAAAAACAATTGATATCTAAAGACAATACGACCATTTTAACGCAAATCTCTGTAGATAAAAAAAATGGTGAAATATCAAAAGTTGCAAATGGGCTTCATAAAAAAGTGCAAACGAAAGGGGTAAAAACGTACTTAACAGGAAGTGATTTAATAGCGGGTGATTTTCTTACTTCCTCTCAAGAGGGAGTGAAGAAGACAGAAGTTATTTCTATCATTTTCATTCTAGTTGTATTAATCATTGTATTTCGTTCACCAATTGTTCCAATTGTATCTCTTCTTACAGTGGGTGTGTCATATTTAGTTTCAATGGGGATTATTGCCCATCTAGTAGATCAATTTAATTTTCCGTTTTCTAACTTTACACAAGTGTTTGTAGTTGTTGTCCTGTTTGGAGTTGGAACAGACTATAACATTTTACTATATACAAGATTTAAAGAAGAATTAAGTAAACAAGAAAATGCATTTTTGGCTACGAAAGAAACGTTTAAATCAGCAGGGAAAACCGTTTTATATAGCGGGATAGCAGTACTAATCGGTTTTGCATCTCTTGCTTTAGCAAGTTTTAAATTATATCAATCTACTTCAGCAGTAGCAATTGGTGTCGCAGTATTATTACTCGTATTAACTACGTTAAATCCATTTTTCATGGTGCTTTTAGGAAAAGGAATGTTTTATCCAGTTAAAACATTTAAAGGTCATGAGGATAGTCGATTATGGGGATTTCTTGCGAAAAACTCAGTAGAAAGACCATTTGTCGCTTTAATCATTGTATTTGTGATATCGATTCCTTTTGTAATGAAATACTCTAACACACTAAATTACAATGATTTATTTGAAGTAGATAATAAATATGAATCGAAAATGGGGATTAACGTAATAGAAGAGCATTTTCCACCAGGTTTTTCTTCACCAAGTACGTTAGTCATTCAATCAGATAACAAGTTAGATGAGGCGAGTTCGCTTCAAACTTTAGACGAACTAACTGATAAGATTTTGAAAGTGAAAGGTGTTTCAGAAGTATATTCACCGACGCGTCCAACCGGTGAAAGGATAAAAGAACTATATATAAATAAACAAGCGGGAGAACTAAATACAGGATTAGGAGATGCCAATGGTGGTATAAAGGAAATTAATGATGGATTAACTACTGCGAAAGATAAAATGGGTAGTAAAGATTCAAATAGTCTTGCAAACGTTCAAAAATTAATTGATGGAACAACGGAAGCAAAAAATGGTGTAACAGCATTAGGAACAGCTTTAAATCAACTTTCAAATGGCATAAATGACGGAGCACAAGGTGCGCAGCAAATTGAGAGTGGGTTAACTTCAGTAAATGAAAATATTAGTGTATTATCTAATGCAACTTCACAACTTCATGCTGGTTATTCGCAGTTAGAAAAAGGTTTAAGTTCCTACGATCAATACTTCGGAAGTATTTCTCAAGCGATTGATGGTGCGAAAAAAGGCTATGAACAAATTGAAATGTTAATGACGAATTTCATTCAAACGAAACCAGAATTAGCAAATGATCCGAACATACTGCAAACGATAGGGATCGCTAAAGAGGCTCAAAAGCAATTAGGTGAGCTTTCAAATGAATTAAATAAATTAGCAACGCAACATAAAGCGGCATTGGGTTCATTTAAAGAAGCGAATCAAGCGTTATCGAAAGTGGATAACGGCTTAAAAGGCATGAGCGATGGAGTTACTAAGTTACAAAAAGGAGCAGCTGATCTTAAAAATGGATTAAATGAAGGTGCTACAGGTTCAAAACAAATTGCGAACAAGTCATCTGAGTTACAAACCGGATTAACAAAAATAAACGACGGGCAAGGTCAGCTATTAACCGGGCTGAAAGACTTGCAAGAACAGATGGGGCAATTACAATCAGGATTATCTAAAAGTACAGAAGGGCTTGAAAAGGTAAGTAACGGCCTAGGAGATGCTCAAAAATATTTAGGGGAACTAAATGAATCAAAAAGCTCTGAGAAATTTTATATCCCAAAAGAAGTGTTAGAGGGAGAAGCTTTCCAAAAAGCATTGAATACGTACATGTCACATGATAGAAAGACTGCTAAAATGACAATCATTTTAGACGTAAATCCATATTCAAAAGAAGCGATGCCAATCATTGAAGAAATTAATAAAACGATAGACGGTACGTTAAATGGTACAGAATTAAAATCGGCGAAAAAAGCAATCGGCGGCACAACAGCTAGAAACGTTGATTTAAAAGAAGTAACAGGCCAAGATTTCTTACATACAGCTACAATTATGTTAATTGGAATTGCGATTGTATTAATCATTATTACACGGTCATTTTTAAATACAATCTTTATTATTGGATCTTTAATATTAGCTTATTTTGCATCACTTGGCATAAGTGAACAAATTAGTACACACGTATTAAACGTAGAGTCATTAAGCTGGAATGTGCCATTCTTTAGTTTTATTATGATTGTCGCTTTAGGTGTGGATTATAGCATTTTCGTAATGATGCGATACAATGAGTTAGAAGGGGATCCCGCAACGAAAATTGTAAATGCATCTCGTCACATAGGAGGAGTTGTATTATCGGCGGCATTTATTTTAGGCGGTACATTTGCTGCATTAATCCCTTCAGGCGTATTGACGCTTATACAAGTAGCATCTGTTGTTGGTGTTGCACTGTTACTATTAGCGATAATTGTTATGCCAATATTATTACCTGCTTTAATAGGGTTAACAAGTAAAATAAAGAATTATACAAAGAAATTAAGCAAAAGAAAATAAGAAAAAAACCCCTTTTCAAAGGGGTTTTTTCTTATTTTATAAACTTGTCCATCACATCTTTATATTTTGCAAACTTTTCATCTTTCATTTCGCCATTTATTTGTATAGGAAGTGAGCGATAAACATTATGCTCCAATTATAAATATTTTCTTCAAAATAAAGGCTCCTTAAATTGTATAATGTGCTTCTATCATAATATTGTTTCGTTAAAAACATACATTTTATTCAAGGTAGAAAAGGGATGAATAGCAATCAACCGTTGCTATTCATCCCTTTTCTACTATATAATAGCTATAGTCTACAATAATTGAGTCGTAATATGCGATTTTTTAAGACAATCGGTGAGAAAACGCTGAAATAAGCGGTATTAGTAGGAGGACACAAATGATTACAGTAAGTAACGTTAGTTTGCGTTTCGCGGATCGCAAATTGTTTGAAGATGTTAACATAAAATTCACGCCAGGTAACTGCTACGGTTTAATCGGAGCAAACGGTGCGGGTAAATCAACATTTCTAAAGATTTTATCTGGAGAAATCGAACAATCAACAGGTGATATACATATTACGCCAGGTGAGCGTCTAGCAGTATTAAAACAGAACCACTTCGAATATGAAGAGTTCCCAGTATTAGAAACAGTAATTATGGGTCACACGCAACTTTATAAAGTAATGCAAGAGAAAAATGCCATTTACATGAAAGAAGACTTTAGTGATGAAGATGGTATGCGTGCTGCTGAACTTGAAGGTGAGTTCGCTGAGCTTAACGGTTGGGAAGCAGAATCAGAAGCTGCAATCCTTCTTAAAGGTTTAGGTATTGGTGAAGATGTTCATGATAAGAAATTGTCAGAATTAACTGGGGCAGAGAAAGTAAAAGTATTACTTGCTCAAGCATTATTCGGTAAACCTGACATTCTATTACTAGATGAGCCTACCAACCACTTGGACTTAAAAGCGATTCAATGGTTAGAAAACTTCTTAATGAACTTTGAAAATACAGTAATCGTTGTATCCCATGACCGTCACTTCTTAAATAAAGTTTGTACGCACATGGCTGATCTTGATTTCGGTAAAATTCAACTTTATGTTGGTAACTATGACTTCTGGTATGAGTCAAGCCAATTAGCTTTAAAATTAACACAAGATGCTAATAAGAAAAAAGAAGAGAAAGTAAAAGAGTTACAAAACTTCATTGCACGCTTTAGCTCAAACGCATCTAAAGCGAAACAAGCAACTTCTCGTAAAAAATTATTAGATAAAATTACATTAGATGATATTAGACCATCATCACGTCGTTACCCATTTGTTGGCTTTACACCTGAGCGTGAAATAGGAAATGACTTATTAACTGTTGAAGGTCTTTCTAAAACAATTGATGGTGAAAAAGTGTTAGATAATGTGTACTTCACTTTAAATAAAGGTGATAAAGTTGCATTTATCGGTCGTAACGATATTGCGATGACAACATTATTTAAAATCCTTATGGGTGAAATGGAGCCAGATAGCGGTTCATTCAAATGGGGCGTTACAACATCTCAATCTTACTTCCCAAGAGATAACTCTAAATACTTTGAGAACAGTGACTCCAACTTAGTTGATTGGTTACGCCAATTCTCTCCACAAGATGAGTCAGAAAGCTTCTTACGTGGTTTCTTAGGCCGTATGTTATTCTCAGGTGAAGAAGTTAAGAAGAAAGTTTCTGTATTATCTGGAGGCGAAAAAGTTCGTTGTATGCTATCTAAAATGATGTTAAGTGGTGCGAACGTAATCACACTTGACGATCCAACGAACCACTTAGACCTTGAGTCTATCACTGCATTAAACAACGGTTTAATCGCATTTAAAGGTACAATGTTATTCACATCTCATGACCATCAGTTCGTACAAACAATTGCAAACCGCATTATCGAAGTAACGCCAAACGGTGTAATCGATAAAGAGGCTACTTACGATGAGTTCTTAGAAAATGAAGAACTTCAAAAACAAGTAGAAGCAATGTACAAAGGTCAATAATAGATGATGAAAAACCTCGCTCTCTTTATGAGAGCGAGGTTTTTTTATAATCTTTTATTTTATGAATTGTGAATAATTATACAGAAATAACTTTAGAGAAGAAAAGACCTTTTGATGTTATATATAGAGAAAGGACTGTATTAAGAATAAACTTGAAATATATGAAGGAATTTAATATACACAGAAAAAAACAAATACTATCTATTGTGAATTTCATTATATTACATTAATGTTCCAGAACTGGAGACATATTTATTTGCGAAGCAGTAAAGAAAGGTTTATAGTATGTGGAGTCATAATTAGTTGATGAGACTTGGGAGAAAACAGAAAATGTTACAAATTTATTTTATTAAATAGAAACCAAGGTCAAACTGTCTAGAAAGAAATAGTTGAATAAATACTAGCTTCAAATTATAATTACTAATATTCTTCATTTAGTTAAACAAACAAAATCTATTTGAAGATAAAAAATTGAATAGAGACAGACTTATAAAAAAATAAGCCTTGGATGATCAAAAGAGGTGGAGAGATGAAACAATTACTATTAAAGAGTAAGCGAGTGTTAAGCAATCACTTTGGATTTTTCGTGTTTGCCATTATTTTATTCTGGTTAAAAACATACGCAGCATATGTGACAGAATTTAATTTAGGGATATCCAACACAATCCAAAAGTTTTTACTGTTTTTCAACCCGTTAAGCTCAGCAGTTTTATTTTTAGGGCTCGCATTATTCGCAAAGGGGAAACGTGCTTACATTTGGTTAATTGTTATTAATTTGTTAATGTCTATACTGTTATACGCAAACGTAGTATATTATCGCTTTTTCAGTGACTTTATTACGTTCCCGACATTAACACAAACGAATAACTTTGGAGATTTAGGTGGTAGTATTTTTGCATTGCTACACGCATATGATCCACTATATTTCTTAGATACAATCATTTTAATCGTTTTAGTTGCAACAAAATTTGCAAATCCAAAACCAATTCGTGTTGCGAAACATAAAGTATCACTAGTATTTGTAGCAGGTATTTTATTATTCAGCATTAATTTAGGTCTTGCAGAATCCGATCGTCCTGAATTATTAACAAGAACATTTGACCGCAATTACATTGTGAAATATTTAGGGGCATACAACTATACGATTTATGATGGCATTCAAAGTGCGAAAGCATCAACAGAACGAGCGTTAGCTGATGGAGATAATATGACAGAGGTTAGAAATTATCTTGCATCAACATATGCAAGTCCTAATCCTGAGTACTTCGGTAAAGGAAAAGGAATGAACGTAATTTATATTCATTTAGAGTCATTCCAAAACTTTTTAATTGATTATAAATTAAACGGGCAAGAAGTTACACCGTTCTTAAATTCATTTACAAAAGATGCGAATACGCTATACTTTGATAACTTCTTCCATCAAACAGGACAAGGTAAAACATCTGATGCTGAGTTCATGCTAGAAAACTCAATGTATGGGTTACCGCAAGGATCTGTTTTTACAAATAAAGCTCATAACACGTATCAATCAGCACCAGCTATTTTAGGTCAACAAGGATACACATCAGCTGTATTCCACGGTAATTACAAAACGTTCTGGAACCGTGATGATATTTATAAATCATTTGGTTTCAATAAATTTTTTGATGCGTCATACTATGATATGAATGAAAAAGATGTAGTAAACTATGGATTAAAAGATAAACCGTTCTTTAACGAATCCATTCCGTTATTACAAACATTGAAACAACCGTTCTATACGAAGTTCATTACGTTATCGAACCATTTCCCTTATCCAATTGATAAAGAGGAAGCGACGATTGAACCAGCTAAAACAGGTGACTCTTCAGTAGATACGTATTTCCAAACAGCACGTTATTTAGATGAGTCTGTAAAAGGATTCTTGGATTACTTGAAACAATCTGGTTTATACGATAACTCAATTATCGTTATGTACGGTGATCATTACGGTATTTCAGATAACCATGGCGCAGCAATGTCTCAAGTAATGGGTAAAGAAATGAACTCATTTGAAAATGCACAACTGCAACGTGTGCCATTAATCATTCGTGTTCCAGGAATGAAGGGCGGCGTACAACATCAATACGGCGGAGAAATTGATATTCTGCCGACACTATTACACTTACTAGGTACAGATACGAAAAATTATGTCCAGTTCGGATCAGATTTATTATCACCAGAGCATAAACAAGTTGTTCCATTCCGTAACGGTAACTTCGTAAGTCCAACAGTTACTGCACTGAATGGAAAATACTATGATACAGCTACTGGTGAATCTGTAGAATTAACAGACGAAATAAAACAAAATGAACAAATGGTTCAAAAATCACTGAAATACTCTGACCAAGTCGTAAACGGTGACTTATTACGATTCTATACACCGGAAGGATTTACACCGGTCGATCGTTCGAAGTACAACTATAACCATCGTGATAAAAATAAAACTAAGGTAAAGACGACTGAAGACGGAGAAACGAAATAAATATTAAAAAGCGCTACTCATATGAGTAGCGCTTTTGTTTGTACATATAACGTTGTCATTATATTGAATTATCTTTCGTTTTTTGTTTCATCTTTCCAAAGAATACTACACCGGCAATGATAATAATGATAAATGCCCATTTTATGAAAGGATTACTTTCGAAAAATCCAGCGAACCATTTCTCATCTACAATCATTTTCGCGGCAGTATAAGCTAAAACAGCAGCTCCAATCGTAATGATGACAGGGAACCGGTCCACCCATTTTAAAATTAAGGTACTGCCCCATACTACTACTGGAATAGATACTAATAGTCCAATGATGACTAAAGAAAAATTGCCATGCGCAGCTCCTGCAACAGCAAGTACATTATCAATACCCATTAACGCATCAGCAATAATAATGGTTTTTATAGCAGACCAAAATCCTTCTTCTGCCTTAATATCATGATCTTTACCTTCAGCAATTAATTTGTAAGCGATCCATATAAGGAGTACACCACCAATTAGAAGTAGCCCTGGTATTTTTAATAACCAAACGACAACTAAAGTAGCGAGGGCTCTAATCGCGATTGCCCCGATAGTTCCCCAAATAATAACTTTCTTTTGCTGATCTTTCGGTAATCGCCTTGCTGCTAACCCAATTACAATGGCATTATCACCGGCTAACACTAAATCAATTACAATGATGGCAAGTAAGGCAGACAAATATTCGGTTGAAAGAAAATCCATATACACATCACTCCTTAAGAGTAATATGTGCTAAAGTGTTGATAATATAAAAAATAGGATTGAATTTGTATAATCAATCCATAATTTCTTACTGTATTTTGATATATATGTTTTAATTCCGTATAAGTCGCTTTTGCAATTTTTTTGCTTTTCGTTTCTTTTTCTTAATTTTCGATTCATCTTTTTGATACGGTTTTCTTTTCTATTATCCCAGTTATCACTTCTGATTTCATTAATAGATTTATCTTTCTTAACACGAAAACGTCTGACTTTTTTTACAAAGGAAAGGGGGATTTTGCCGATAACACCTTGTTTTTCTAATGAAGTCTCTTTACCTTTATACCAATCAGGATGAGATAATAAATAATCGAAGTCGAATATTAATCTGTACTCTTCATCCATAAAAGTAAACCAGTCTTCTAATGTTCGTTTATTTGTTTGATGAAAATACATAGAGCTAGCAGTCATGGCACAACACCAGTAACTAATATCACTCCATAGTACCCATTCATTCGGCACATCAAGTGTTGAAATTACCATTTTTGAATTTTCTCTACCCCAGGCTTTAGCATTTCAATCTGGATAATTATTTGCTTCCCAGACCCAAATAGGATAGTTACCTTCGTAGTGGGGTAATCTTTTTTTAGCTACACGTACCATCCAATCGTATGAATATATAAAATCGGGATTGATGTTTTCTTTACTTCCTTCTAAATAACCAAGTTTTTTAAATTGTTTCCATGCTGCTTCAGTTTGAACTGTATATACTATCATGTGACACCTACTTATTTAAAATAGCCTATAGTATAACATGACATGTTTTTAAGTTAAATTAATTTGATTCTTAATTTCTATGGATATAAAGGAAGGAGGAATTTGAATTGAATATACGAGAAGTAATACCCAAAAACGATAAAAAAAGACTCAATAACCTACTAGAGGAAATCAAGTCTTTTTCATTACATACGATTATCATGCCAGAAGTTTAATGGGAAGTGTTCGTTCTCATTATAGGCTTCTAATTCATATCCTTTTTCTTTCAGTCCTTTTATAATTCCAGGTACTGCTTTAACGGATTGAGGATGAATGTCGTGCATAAGAATAACTTCTGTCGGTTTGTTAGCAACGTTTAGAACGTTTTCGACAATTTTAGCTGATGCAGCGTCAACAGGCATTTTGTTATATTTCCAGTCTAAAGAATCAATTGTCCAATCCCAAACTTTCAAGCCATTTTCAACAACTTTGTTACGAAGAGCTTCATTTAATCCTGGCATTGAGCCGTAAGATGGACGAGTCAATACTGGCGATTTACCTAGAACGCCAGCGATTAAGCCTTGGTCTTCCTTCATTTCATCTACGTAATGACCTTCTGTGTAAAGTTTCTTGTAGTTATGAGTCATACTGTGCATCCCAACGTAGTGGCCTTCAGCATCTTCACGTTTTACAAGATTAGGGAATGCTTTTACGTTTGAACCAATTAGGAAAAATGTTGCTTTTGCATTTTCTCTCTTTAACATATCTAAAAGCTCAGCTGTGTATTTTCCAGGACCATCATCAAATGTTAAATAAGCTACTTTTCTAACTTGCCCATTATATTGTTTTGGAGCTTCTTTCGGTGCAAGAGATGATTGAATTTCACTTACAAGTTGAACAGATTTTGCTTCATCCTCTGTACTTGCTAGAGCAGTATGTGCTGATCCTAAAGCCGCTTCGTATGTAAATAATACCCCCGCGCAAATCAACATAGCCCTTTTCACTAAAGTTGTCATTCGAATTCCATTGTGCATAATTTTCCTTCTCTCTATAAAAGTTCTACTCTACTATATTAGCAATTATAGGTAGGTAAATGCAAAAAAACTTTTTTACAAGTGCAAAAAAGTTTGTCCAAAAGTATGCAAGATTTGAAAGGAAAGACACTTTTAAAAAAGGAACAAAAAAAAGGATAGTTTTAATCTTTAATTGGAACACTACAACGGAAATTAATTTTAGGAGGTGCTTTAATTGAATTATAAAAAAATGTTTTCAATATTAATGACAAGCATATTTACAGTAGGATTATTAATTGGCTGTAATCCAGCTCCAAAAGACGAAAAGGAGCCAGATCCAACGGAGGAACCTTCTGAACAAAGACAGGAGGAAAAAAATGAAAAACAAGATCCTTCTATGGAAAAGAATAATGAATTAAACAAAAAAGATGAACAAGAACCAGATCCAACGGAAGAGCCTTCTGAGGAACAAAAGAAGAAAAAAGAAAATGAGTAGTTGTAGTTTAGTGAAAAATGTAGCGTGATTTTGTAACAAAAAATTTTGAAAAAGATACAAACCACTTTTCTTATATAGGAAGGAAAGTGGTTTGTATAATATTGTATATGACTTTAAGCATTTCATGTATATAACTTTTGCTTTAAAGTTATTTTCTAATTAATGTCTTTTAACATATATATTGCTCTTTAAATGAAGATTGGCCGCGTATTAATCCTTCTTTGTAAATTTTTCAAGCATTAAAGTTAATTAATCCCTTAATTTTAGCAATAAATTTTTTGTTGATACTGCTTGCTATAGCAAATACTTCGTACAGACCAATAGCATCTAATGCAGTAATTCCATCATAAAGCATAATAACGATTTCTATTAGAATCTCTCCTTAAATTAAACCTACTATCTCCCTGATGTGTATTAGTTGATATTGTTGTGTTAAGGTTTTGACAAAAACTATTAATAGATTATTTTATTTCATTATGATTAACTTTTTAATTTAATGATTAAAGAGTTAAAAGGAAGGAGACTAATCGTACTTTCGTATGATTTGATTTATATAATTCATTTCATAGTTTGGTGGAAGATGCGAGTAAGGCTGTACAAAGATCTGCTGATCGGTATATAAAAGCCCTGCAAGGATAACTTTTTCATATGTAATAAAATTAACTATAGAAATATTTATTTTAACTTAATATTTCTATAGTTAATTTTATGTGGATTTAATACTAAAGTCCTACTATTTATAAATTAATAGGTCTTTCAACATAGGCAGCTCTCACTCTAATGAGGGATGTTAAAGGAAATATATGTAACCTATAATGATTACTATAAAGCTTTGGAAAATGAAAAGGAGGAGATTTGCATGAAGAATTGGGTTCAATTTAGAATGGCAAGACCAACAGATAAATTTGAAGAAGTTATAAGTTTTTATGAGACGGGGTTAGGGTTAAAGCGTATAGGAGAATTTCACAATCATGAAGGATATGATGGGGTTATGTTTGGATTACCGGATGCCAAGTATCATTTGGAGTTTACAACGCATGTTAATGGAAGTCCATGTCCGGCACCGACAAAAGATAATTTACTAGTTTTTTATATGCCTAATAAAGATGAAATTGAAAAAATAGTGAATCGATTAAGTAAAATGGGCTATCATGAGGTAGAACCAGAAAATCCGTATTGGATAGAGAAAGGGACCACAATAGAGGATCCAGATGGTTGGAGAATTGTGCTTATGAACGCATTTGAATAAAGAAGCTCTTTTTGTATGAAATAGCACGTTTTTATAATGAAACTGGTATAAAAATAGGAACGTCTGCGGCAGCGAATTTATTAGCTACTAAACAAATCGGAAAAGAAAAAGGTGCGAATTTTAATGTAGTTACAGTTTTTACGGACGCAGTGTCTATAGAAGAGTGGTCAGATATAAAGAGCTTACAACAAATATAGAGAAAATCGAATGAATAAAAGTTCTTTCATATTCTATTTCTTATACTTTGGGAAATTGATGAAATGAAAACCTGTATATGTAAAATGTACAGGTTTTTCGTGGTTGTTTTAGTTATCTGTAGAAATTTCAAAATTTCACATACCGTATTTTAAAAAAAATATAGGAAAACCAAAAAGTAATGTAGAATATATCGTACATACATATATGAAGTCAACATAAAAGATAAAGAGGTGGGCATATGTTACTTGAAGAAGTAATGCAGCAACTAGAGAAATATGGAACAGAACAAAATCGTAAAACATATAAAAACCACGGAGCGAAAGAGCCACTATTCGGAGTTAGTTTTGCCAATTTAAAATTGTTAAAAAAGAAGATAAAAAAAGATCATGATTTAGCAATTTCATTATGGAAAACAAAAAATATGGATGCAATGACTTTAGCAACAATGATTTTAGAACCAAAGCAAGTTACGACAGAACAGCTAAACAAATGGGTACAGGGAGTTGATTATTATTGTTTAATGGACGTTTTGATGACGGCTATTTGTACGTCGCCAATCGCGATAGAAAGAATGGAAGAATGGACAAAGTCTGATGATGAATGGATTGGAAGAGCAGGATGGTCTCTATTAGCAAATATAGCGATTAAAAATAAAACGTTACATGATGAATTCTTCACTCCGTATCTAGAAGAGATTAAAGCAAATATACATAATGAAAAAAATAGAAAAAAAGAAGCGATGAATAGTGCTTTAATCGCGATAGGAATTCGTAATGAAGACTTAGAGAGAAAAGCGATTGAAATTGCACGTGAAATTGGGAAAGTACAAGTTGATCACGGGGCAACGTCATGCAAAACACCAGACGCAGAACCGTATATACAAAAGGCGAGAGAAAGAGCTGAAAAAAAGAAAGTGAAATAAGAAAAGGGGAACGGTTATGAAACCAATGGAAGCAGCACAAAGCATAATTACATCACAATTTCCGAATTGTGATGTAGCTTTACTGGGAGGAAGCGTTGTAAGAGGAGAAGCGACAAAAACATCTGATCTGGACATTGTTATAGTTGATCAAAATTTACCGTCTTGTTATAGAGAATCTTTCTATAGTAATGGATGGCCTGTTGAAGTGTTTGTACATAATTTTGAAACGTGTAAAACTTTTTTTAAAATGGATTGTGACCGAGGGAGACCTTCGTTACCACAATTAGTTTCAGAGGGGATTGTATTAAAAGGAGAAAATGAAATTGTTGAGAAATTAAAAAGAGAAGCAAATGATTTACTAAATAAAGGGCCAGCTAAATGGACTGAAGAAATGATGAAGCAAAAACGGTATTTTATTACGGATACTTTGGACGATTTTATTGGTGCATCAAAAAGGGAAGAAGAATTGTTTATCGCGAATTTATTAGCTGATTTATTACATGAATATATATTAAGAGTAAATGGGAAATGGCTTGGAAGTTCAAAATGGTTTATAAGGGTACTTAGAAAATATGATGAACATTACGCAGATCAATTTGTAGAGGCGTTCGATCATTTTTATACAACGGATCAGAAAAGAAACTTAATTACTTTTGTAGAAAAAACGCTAGAACAGTATGGAGGAAGAATGTTCGAAGGGTTTTCTATAGGAAAATAAAAAGGGGATAGCATAATGAATGTACCAATCGTTCAATTAAGAGAACTGACACTAGATGATGTAGAAGAGCGATATCAATGGTCATTAGATAAAGAAGTGACAAATCATTTAGTTGTACCGGATCAATATCCACCGTTCACTCGTGAAGATACGAAAAAGTGGATTGAAGCATGTATAAATCGAAAAAATGGTTATGAACAAAGAGCTATCACTACAGAAAACGGCATACATATTGGATGGGTAGATCTTAAAAACTTTGATAAAATAAATAAAAATGCAGAACTGGGAATCGCGATTGGTAATAAAGAGTATTGGGGTAAAGGGTATGGAATCGCAGCCCTATATAGAATGTTACATGTGGGATTCTTTGAATTTGAATTAGAGAAAGTTTGGCTACGTGTAGATGAAGATAATTTTCAAGCTAGAAAGAGTTATGAAAAGGCTAGTTTTGTTTGTGAAGGACTAATGAGGAATGATCGATTACGTCAAGGGAAGTTCATTCATCGTTATCGTTATAGTATGTTAAGAGAAGAATACGAATCTTTAAATGGTAGTTTATAAAAATATTATGTTAACTTAAAGGGGCTGGAGAAATATGATTCGATTACTTACGAAAGAAGATGCGAAAAAATATTGGGACTTACGTTTACAAGCATTACAAGTAAACCCAGAGGCATTTGTAACAACTTATGAAGAGGCGATTCGCCAGGAAAATCCTATTAAACGAGTGGAAGGTAATTTAACAGCTACTACTAGTTGTACATTTGGTGCTTTTAATGAGGATCATCAATTAGTTGGAGTTGTCACTTTACTAACTGAAGAAAAAGAGGCGTATAAACATAAAGGTCATATCGTTGCGATGTATGTAGATGCAGGTAATCGAAGAAGTGGCCTTGCACGTGAGTTAATACGTAAGGCAATTGGAAAAGCAAGAGAAAAGAACTTGGAACAATTGACATTAGGTGTTGTGTCCACAAACGAGCCAGCAAAAAAATTGTATGAATCAATGGGCTTTAAAACGTATGGAATTGAAAAGAGAGCTATAAAGATGAATGGTGTGTATAGTGATGATGAACATATGGTCTTGTTCTTTTAATAGAGGGAGTTTAGTATGAAAGATCTCCATTTAGAAAAAAATATGAACCCGCAAGTAGCGATTTTGTATGCGACGGTTACTGATACATTTAAACGACTGCAAAAGTTAGTAGAAGGTACTGATGAGAAAGAACTGTCCTTCAAAGGGGCAGAAAATAATGAAAATAGCATCGGACAACTACTTCAACATTTGGCAGTGGTTGATTTGAACTGGGTGTATCGCTTAAAAGGAGAAGCAGTTCCCCTCGCGCTTGAAAATAAATACGGAACTATGTTAAATGATGTAGGAGAACTACCAAGTTTAAGAAAACAGACGTTGCAACAATTAATGCAAGATTATGAAGCAGTGCAACATATGCTTTATGTGGAATGCATGAAACTAACAGAAAATGATTTAACACGAGAAGTTTTTTATGAGAAGGGAGAAACTGCGACTATAAGGTGGGGAATATGGCATATAGCCGATCATAATCGGTACCATCAAGCTCATATTAGTCAGTTAAGAAAACTATATAGAGCTAGAATAGATGCGAGATAAAGATTTCGAATTTTAATTATATTTAATTTGTTGTATAGTATAAGAAGAAACTAAACAAGGGGTTTTATAATGAAAGCTATTGCAGTAGGGATATTGGCATCATTTTTCTTTGCCTTTACCTTTGTTTTAAACCGGGCGATGGACTTAGAAGGTGGAAGCTGGATTTGGAGTGCTTCATTACGGTACTACTTTATGGTTCCGATGCTTGTACTTATTGTCATGTATAGAGGGAACTTAAAGCAACTCTTTCAATATATGAAAAATAATCCGAAAGAATGGTTAGTGTGGAGTATCGTTGGATTTGGTCTCTTCTATGCACCACTTAGTTTTGCCGGAGCTTTTGGACCTGGTTGGCTTGTTGCATCAACTTGGCAAATTACGATTGTCGCAGGAATTTTGTTAACACCATTTTTTGCAGTAGATCCATTACATAAAAAACTTCCAATGAAGGAATTAGTTATGTCTGGGGTTATTTTATGCGGTGTTGTACTCATGCAAGTAGAACATGCTTCTTCATTAGGAATTCGAGAAACCGTTTTATGTGTAGTTCCTGTACTCATTGCAGCGTTTGCGTATCCTCTTGGAAATCGAAAAATGATGCAAGTTTGTAAAGGTGAATTAGACGTATTCCAGCGAGTTCTCGGTATGACATTAGCAAGTTTACCATTTTGGTTTTTACTATCTGGTTATGAAGTATCAACAGGCGGATTACCGTCAAGTAGCCAAGTTTTCCAATGTTTTATTGTAGCAGTTAGTTCTGGTTTAATCGCGACAGTACTATTCTTCTTTGCGACAGATCTTGTAAAAGATGATCCACAAAAACTAGCAACAGTAGAAGCAACACAGTCCGGTGAAGTTTTATTTGCGCTAGTAGGAGAGCTTATCTTACTATCTGCGCCAATTCCGTTATCTTTATCTTGGATCGGAATGAGTCTTGTTATTGTCGGAATGATACTACATAGTTATGTAGCGGTCGTTGTGAAAAAAGAAGAAAAAATAACAGCGTAATGAGATTAGCTCTTTATAGATAGAGCTAGTCTTTTTTCATGGAAAGGGATGTAGAAATGAATTTGCAACGCGTGGAACAAATTAAGAAAAATCCAATTTTAAATGTGTTACAGTATGCAGTCGGGCCAAGTGAAACTAGCTTAAAGAAAGCAGTTTTATATTATGAGAGTAATAAAGGGACTTTGTACAGATATGAAGAAGAGGCTTGTATAGGTATTGAAATAATCAGAGCAAATAAAGCGAGAATATGTCATATAGCAGTCGCTCCACAATATCGTCATAAAGGAATTGCGTTGCAAATGATAAAAGAAGTAGTAAAAATGCTTCAATTAACTTATATAGAAGCAGAGACAGACAATGAGGCAGTAGAATTTTATGAAAAAATTGGTTTTCAGGTTAAAAGTTTAGGAGAAAGATATCCCGGGATTGAAAGATTTCATGTGTATTTTAAAAATAAAACATATTAAAATCATCTTAGAATATAATATCCGGAATAGGATTTGAAGAAATAGTTCGTTTTATATGTATCCCGCTATTTGTGGACAGTAAAACTCCCACCTCAAAATTCGGCTGGAGTAAGGAAGCTAGGTGGAAGCCCTGAAGCTCGTAAAAGCCCGATTGGTACGGAATAATAATTAGTGGGTGATGAACGAAACCGCCACTGCTTAACGTTTCACTTTATTTGTTTTAATTTTAATAGCAACTAGTTATTAGTTTTTGACAAAAATGTAAGAAAGGTCGGAATGGTTAGTTGATGCTAAGGAAGGAAGTAAAATATGAGTAAGTCAATAAATAATGTAACAATTGAGAAGAAGCGTGCAGTCTCTTTAGATTTAGCAAGAGGTACTATGTTACTATTAATCGTACTTGCCCATGCACCGCTTTACTTGTATGCTGCAGATCCTGGAATTATGCATAGGGTGGAAAGCGGAAGTTTCTTTGATCAAATTGTAAACCTTTTTGGTATATTCATAATTGATAACCGTGCAAGAGCGATGTTTGCCGTATTATTAGGCTACGGTTTGGTTCTAGCACTTGAAGGGCAGATATCAAAAGGGAAAAATGAAAATCATGCTGTAAAAATAGTAAGAAGACGCTCTTGGTATTTAATACTGTTTGGGGTTGTGTTAGCAGTCTTAATTGGAGGGCAAGATATTCTTATGGCCTATGGTGTAGCGGGGCTTCTTGTTAGCCCGCTATTAAAGTGTAAAATGAAAACATTAATTCGAACATTTACGATTATCACTATATTGTATATCATTTTTATTCCAATAATATGGGGATTTAATATGCAAGCAATAGGCGATTACGGTTTTTCACCAGATGTTTCAGCAAAAGACACGTATCTAAGTACTACAATGTTGCGATTACTTTTCTTTCCTGTTATACCTGTTCTCGTTCATTTTATGTTCCCGATTCTTCCTTCGGTAATTCTTGGTTTGTGGATTGCTAGATATCAGTTATTAATAAAACCAGAGCAAAATTTGAAAAAATTATATTATGTAACAATTATAGGATTAGCAATTTCCTTAATAGGTGCTTTGCCTCTATCTTTTATAGGGACTTTATGGTATCCAAGTGTATTTACAGCTGGAATGATAAATGGAATCCATATTTTAACTGGAATTGTTGGAGGATTAGCATATGCAACAGGTTTCGGTATAATAGGGAGTAGATTGAAAAATCTAGGGTACTTTAGCCTTTTATTAATTGCTTTGGGAAAGCGCTCATTAACATTTTTTGTTTTGAATGAGGCACTGCTTGTTATACTTTTATCACCTGTAGCATTTGATTTAGGAGGGCATGTAAGTAACGCTCTTGCTGCATTGATAGCTATAAGTATTTGGATATTGTCCGTCATATTAGCCACAATAATGGAAAAAAACAATCTGAATGGACCATTAGAGATTTTATTGAGACGTTTAATATATAAAAATAAAACAATTGAAAGACGACCCGGGTATTAGGTCGTCTTTCAATTTATTATAGTCTATAAATAAAATTATAATCTAATGATAGTTTGTTTTTGTTCGTGGAATAAAAAGTATAAAAAGTATAAAAAGTATAAAAAGTATAAAAAGTATAAAAAGTATAAAAAGTATAAAAAGTATAAAAAGTATAAAAAGTATAAAAAGTATAAAAAGTATAAAAAGTATAAAATATGCAAATATGCATCTAAGGTATAGTTTGAAAAAAGTAAGATTTACATTATATAATAAAGGTATCTGGAAAAATATAGATAAAAGAAATTAGGTGTATAACACATGAGAATGGATAAAAGTAAATTTATAAAAATTGCTACTTCAATAGGGGTATCATCTTTTTTATTAACTGGATGTGGCGATTATGAAGAAGATACTGCTCAACAAGAAAGTACTGCTGTTAAAACGGATGGTGGAAAACAAGGAAATGAACAAGAAACTTTACATTGTGATGATAAAACTCCTACCAATGAAAATGTAGAAAATGGTGAATTATGCAAGGAAATTAATCCATCGTTTTCATCGTATAATGAAAACTCACATTTACCGATACTGCCATTCGTAGCGGGATATTTATTAGCAAGCAGAACTTCAAATATGAATTATTCAGCAAAACCCAATGTAATGAAGAAACCGTATGCAAATAATATTATTCCATATCGTGAAAAAGACCAAAGTAGAACTGGTGGCAGCGGTAGTGGTGGATACTACGGTGGAACTAACAGGAACAACAATAATTCTTCCAATAAAGTAGATTTAAACAAACAACAGCCCAATTCCTCAAATAAAGTGACGCCAGATACAAATACGCCGAAATCATCTACGACTCAAACGCCGAAAGTGAATTCAGGTTCAAGTGGAATTGGAAACGCAAAAGCGCCAGCCGGATCATAACACGAAAGGATAATAGGATCATGTATACAGAACAAGAGCAGAAAGAGTATATGAAAGTATGGTTTTCACTTGCGGAAGAGGCTGGTCGGAATGGTTTTACATGGCCGAGTCTATTAGAAAATGAAGAATGGAATCAATATATGGCAACAGGTATGTATCGTATGCAAGTAAAAACTTATACTGCTATTTCAAAAGCGACAGAGGAAGTTATGTACGTGTTATATAGAACGTATCAATATATTGTCAATACGACAGAAGATTTTCAAAAACTAGGATTTCCAGCTGAAACGTGGGAAATTGCGAGAATGAAACATACTGGTTTGTTTTCATATTTTACAAGGTTTGACTTTATCGTAAATGGTGAAGATATAAAGTTAATAGAAGTAAATTGTGACACACCAACAGGTTATTTAGAGCCGTCTGTCGCAAATGAAGTGTTATGCCGTTATCACGATGTGAATCACCCAAATCATATAGAAGAGCATATTGTGCAGGCGTGGGAACAAATTAAACATGACTATAATATCAGTCCTATAGAGACGATATATTTTACTAGTTATGATTGGCACGATGAAGATCATCAAACAGTTCAATTTTTAAGAAGCTATTGTTTAGATCAACCAACGGATTATATAGGTATACAAGATATCGTTGTTGCAGATGATGGTATATATACGCAAAATGGTGAACGAATTCATTATTTATATAGACTATATCCAATTGAATATTTAGTTTCAGATACCGATAAAAATGGGAAAAGAATTGGACTTCAGCTTTTAGATCATATGGCGCAAGGAAGAGTGGAAATTATTAATCCACCTGCTGCTTTTCTTATGCAAAATAAAAGTGTACTTGCATTAATTTGGCAACTTTACGAAGAAGGAGTCTTCTTTGAGGAAGAAGAGAGAAGAATCATTCAGAAATATTTCCTACCAACATATTTTACAAATAAACCGTTTATAGAACGAAATGAATCATATGTTTCTAAACCTTTATACGGCCGTGAAGGCGGAGGGGTATCTATATACGAAAATGATGAACTATTAGCTGAAGATAAAACGGAGTATTACTTTGAACAACGGAAAATATATCAGCAATACATAGAAATGCCTGACTATACAATTGACACATGGGATGGTCCGTATACTGGTAAACTATTAGTTGGTTCACACTGTATTAGCGGGAGAGCCGCAGGGTTATTTTTACGTGTAGGCGAGAAAATAACGGGAAACTTATCGATGTTTACAGGGGTTACAATTGAAGGGTAATTAAAACGGAAGAGCTTATCAGTTGTGATGGGATCTTTCGTTTATATATAGTGTTTGTATTGTTTTGACGTATCACTTTTATTTTTCTTCATACTGAAAAAACGTATGCAATTAAGCAAATTAGTTCAAATAGTAGAAAAGGGAATAAAGTTTTTTTTATTTATCTGCTATTGTTATTTGAGATCGATAAATTGTCATTTGATTATTATGCATGTGAATATATAACCTTTTTTTGTAGTGACAGAAATGATTAAGTTAAAAATTAAGAAAAATATGATAATATATGTATGTATTAGTTTTAAAAATGGGGGAACAATCGTGAAAATGAATGACATAGTGGCAAGTACACAATTGCCAAATACAATCAAAACAATTACAAATGATTTAAGAGAATTAGGGTTAGAAAAAGGAATGACGGTTATTGTGCATTCTTCGCTCAGTTCTATTGGCTGGGTATCTGGCGGAGCCGTTGCGGTAGTAGAGGCGTTAATGAAAGTTATTACGGAAGAGGGAACAATTATTATGCCAACTCAATCTTCGGATTTATCTGATCCGAAACATTGGTCAAGACCACCTGTACCTGAAGAATGGTGGCAAATTATTCGAGATAACGTCCCGGCGTTTGAGTCACATATAACACCAACAAGGGCAATGGGAAAAGTAGTTGAATGTTTTCGTACATATCCGAATGTAGTACGTAGCAACCATCCATTAGGAAGTTTTGCTGCATGGGGGAAACATGCGGAAGAAATAACGATGAATCAGTCGCTATCAATGAGTTTAGGAGAGGAATCTCCATTAAGAAAAATATACGATTTAGATGGATACATATTATTAATTGGTGTTGGATATGATTCCAATACGTCTGTACATTTATCTGAAGTACGTACTGGTGCATGTGAGTTAATAAAAGTAGGGGCACCAATTATAGAGAATGGTGCAAGAGTATGGAAAGAGTTTGTTGATATGGATTACGATTCTGATAAGTTTGTAGAAATCGGTGTAGAGTTTGAGCGAAAAGGAACTGTAACAAATGGAAAAATAGGAAATGCAACGTGCCGTCTTATGAAGCAACGAGATATAGTTGACTTTGGAACAGAATGGTTTCGTAAGAAAAATCAGTAAGGGATGGTTACAATGAAGGGGAAAAAGGTATTAATTACGAGTGGTGGTTGTTTAGAAAAATGGGACCAAGTGCGTGGTCATACGAATATGGCAAAAGGAACAATTGGTAGAATAATCGCTGAAGAGTTTATAAGTAAAGGAGCACATGTTATATATTTACACGGTTATTTCGCTGAGAAACCGAACGATGTAAACAATCAATTAGAATTACACCCATTTGAAGGAATTGTTGATTTACAAGATAAAATGAAAAGTATAATTACACATGAAAAAGTCGATGCGGTCATTATGGCAGCGGCTGGATCAGATTGGGTTGTAGACAAAATTTGTGATCAAGATGGTAATGTTCTTAATATGAATGGGAAAATTTCAAGTGATATAGCGCCAATTATTCATTTTCAAAAGGCTCCAAAAGTATTAAAGCAAATAAAAGAGTGGGATCCAGAAACCGTACTCGTTGGCTTTAAACTTGAAAGTGATGTAAATGAAGAAGAATTGTTTGAAAGAGCGAAAAATAGAATGAAAGAATCTAAGGCAAATGTAATGATTGCAAATTCACCACATTCTTTATATTCACGCGGAGCGGTGCACTACGTAATTGGACAGGACGGTAAAGGGAAGTTATGTAATGGGAAAGATGAAACGGCGAAAGAAATTGTCAAAAGGTTAGAAGTACTATGTAATCACATTACTGCTTTATAATTTTAAGTATTTGGATAAGAGTGAATCCGCATAGTATATATAGGTAAGCGAAACTTTAATTTATGGGAATTTTACTTTTACACAAATGTTAACCATTCAAGATGGATACATAAAATAATTGGTGAGGAGTGGATTCTATGGAACATTTATTAAAGCAAGCGATTAAACTAAGAAATGAAAAGAAATATGCGCAATCTAGAGAGATACTTATGGGGTTAACCAATTTTACGCGGGATGCAGAAGTGCTTTTTCAATGTGCCTGGATACATGATGTAATGGGACTTGAAACAGACGCTGTGCCGTATTATGAACAGGCAATTGCAAATGGTCTTGATGGGGAGTCACTTTGCGGTGCATATATCGGTCTTGGTAGTACATATCGTTGTATAGGTGAGTATGACAAAGCAATTACTGTTTTAGAAACAGGTTTGCAGCAGTTTCCGGATAATGCCGTGATGAAAGTATTTTTGTCATTAGCAAAATATAACGTTAACGATTATGAATCCGCGATGAAATTATTACTTGAAACGGTTATAAAAGTAGACGAAGTTAAAGAATTTGAACGTGCCATTACATTTTATAAAGATCATTTAAACGAGGTTTTTAAATAGAGGAGTGAACGTATGAATGACTCACTATCGCGAAGGCGAAAAGGTATTTGGGTTGGACTCGTATCTTTCATCTTGTTATCAAACTATTTATTGTATGCCCTTCCGATTGTACCAGCCGCTCCGAAAGAAGTAGTGCTTGGTTCTTTATTAGATTGTATGTTTGTAATTCCGGTTATTACATATTTCTTTATTATTCGAAAAGGATACTCGCTAACGTATATATTTCCTGTCGTAATAGCTGGATATATATTTGCGAGATTTATTATTCCAAGTGACTATTTACAAGCTTTTTCAAACGTTTCTTATATTATAGTTGCGGGAGAAATTGCTTTTGTAGGTCTAGAATTATTCCTTCTCTATAAAATCGTTAAAGTGCTTCCTGAAACAATCAAACGATATAAAGAATATAGAAGAGAATATTCTTCATTTTCTTATGCGATTGATGCAGCGTTTGATGCTACTATAAAAAGAAATAAATTAGTAGATATCATTGTAACAGAGTGTAAGTTAATCTATTATGCATTTTTATCGTGGCATATAAAAGTACCGGAAGGTGAATCCGTATACTCATATCACAAAAAGACAGGTGCAATAGGTGTATATATCATGATCATTCATGCGACCATAATAGAAAGTATTGGTTTTCATTATTTACTTCATCAATGGAATCCAGTAGTAGCATGGATTTTACTTATTTTAAACGCATACGCAATGTTTTATTTTTTAGCTGAAATACAAGCAATGCGTAAAAATCCAATTATTGTTACAGAAGAACGAGTAATCATTCAAATCGGATTAGGAAAGAAAATTGTTATACCATTTACACAAATTGATAAAATTGCGTTTTATAAAGGCAAACCTTTAAAGAAAGAAGAAGAGAAAGAGGTTCTTGACGCAACTGTGATGGAATTTATAAAGGAACCTCCAACATTTGAAATAACGCTAAAAGAGCCAGTGAAAGCACAATTGTTATATGGATTTTCTAAAACAGTAAGTCGTGTTCACTTAAATGTTGATGAGGAACGGAAGTTTTATGATGCGGTTATAGAGAAGTTGAAGCATGAATAATGCTACTAATTTTCATCGTGCGTTTGGTGTGTATGGCATTTGTATCGAAAACAATAATTTATTAGTAATTGATAAAATAAAAGGTCCATATAGAAATCGTAATGATCTACCTGGTGGTAGTTTAGAAGATGGAGAATCATTATTAGCTGGACTTCATAGAGAGATTAAAGAAGAGACTGGGCTAAATGTAACGGTAGTAAAACAAGTAGGTACAATTGATTTTCAATTTCCATCAAAATTTAAGGAGTACACACATGTACATCATATCGCAGTTTTTTACTTTGTAGAAAGGTGCGGAGGTGAATTCAAAGTACCGGAACAATTTGGAGAGCAAGATTCATTAGGAGCTAGATGGATTCCAATAGAAAGTATTACTGAAGATAATTCATCTCCTCTTGTATGTAGTGCTGTAGAGTGGTTAAAAGAATCTAAGTTTAGTTTAGAAGTAAAGGCTTACAAATCATGGGTTATAAAATAATAATAATAATAATAATACTGGAGTTCCTTCTAATTTAGAAGAGGCTTTTTTGTGAAGTAGAAAATGAGATTATATAAATATTAACTTAAAAAAATGAATGAATTGACTGAACGCTTTCTTAATGGAAATATAAAGGGATATAATGAAAGAACTAAAATAAAAGGGGAAATAAAAAATGAGTTGCTTACGTACGTCAGACATTGAAATTATTGAAAGGAAAATCCGATATGATGGTACAACTATAGATCATGCATGTTTACTAATAGAAGCGCAGCAGGACAAAATTATTTTATATCATGAAGTACAGTATTCTTTTACAATGGCAGCAAACGATAAGAAGTTAACAATCCCGAAAGGAAGTTATACAGTTGCATATTACTGGGGAAATCGTCCATATAATTTATACGTTTGGAGAGATCAGGATGGGAGGTATCTAGGTTCGTATTTTAATATTGTAAAGAATACATGTATAACGGATGAAGTGGTATCCTTTGAAGATTTAATCCTTGATATTATGATACTTCCAAGTGGAGAATTTTTTATATTGGATGAGGATGAATTACCTAAGTCGTTAGAACGATTTGAAGACGGGTATGTAGAAAAGGCTCTTCATACAGTCAAAAACACAATTCAAGAGTCACTTCCAAAAATCATTTCAGAAACTGCTACTCTTTATAAAAAAATAAATATCGTTCATTAAAACCTAGTTGACTCATCGGAAATATTTGTATAATATGTAGTTAATTCTATAACGTTTAGCTGATTGGAAAAACCAAAGGCATTTTATCTATTGATAAAATGCCTTTGGTTTTTTTATTATACAAATGCTGAATCTATTCATTTAAATGAATCATTTCAAGGAGGGGAAGAAGTGACTGTTTCAATTGATGGGGTATCAAAATATTTTTCGAAACAAACCGGTACGGTTCAAGTATTAGAAGATATTAATTTTCAATTAGAGAAAGGGGATTTTGTCACTGTAATTGGACCGAGTGGTTGTGGGAAAAGTACACTTTTGAAAATTGTTGCGGGATTAGATAACGAATTTGAAGGTGAAGTTATCATCGATGGAGAGAAAATTGTAAAACCGAGTAAGAAACAAGGTTTTATTTTTCAAGAACATCGTTTATTTCCGTGGTTAACAGTTGAAGAAAATATTGCTGCAGATTTGTCGTTAAAAGATAAGTATGTAAAAGACAAGGTAAAGGAATGGGTTGAAATCGTTCGATTAGATGGTTTTGAAAAATCATATCCGAAAGAAATTTCAGGCGGAATGTCACAACGTGTTGCGATTGCGAGGGCTTTATTAAGAGATCCGAATGTATTATTACTTGATGAACCATTTGGGGCACTGGATGCTTTTACTCGAAGTCATTTGCAAGAAGTGCTGCTGAACATTTGGGAACAAAAGAAAACGACAATGATATTTGTTACTCATGATATAGACGAGGCGATATATCTTTCAAACCGAATTATCATCATGAGTGCAAATCCTGGGAAAATACATAAAGTTATTGAAAATAGTTTACCTTATCCGCGAAATAAAACTTCTCAATCGTTCCAACAACTTCGAACGAAAGTGCTACATCAGTTTGAACACGGGGGACTGATTCAAACAAGTATATAGGAAAAGGGTGGATTATATATGTATAAAAAATGTAAGGTTCTTTCTTTTGCACTAGTTATATCTTTATTTTTATTGGGATGTGAAAAAAGCACTGCAAGTAGTAAGAAAGAAGAGGTCACAATACAAATTGGTATACAGCAAGGATTAAGCCCGCTCTTACTGGCACAGAAAAAAGGGTGGTTTGAAGAGGAGTTAAAAAAAGAAGGAGTTAAGGTGAAATGGACAGAGTTTCAAAGCGGACCTCCTTATTTTGAGGCAATCGCATCAAATCGGTTGGATTTTGGTGAAGTGGGGAACTCCCCAGTTATTTCAGCGCAAGCTGCAGGTATTGAATTTACTGAAATTGCCAATACAAGTTATGCGAGAAAAGGAACAGGGATTCTTGTACAAAAAGATAGCAAGATTATGAGTGTAAAAGATTTAAAAGGTAAAAAAATTGCAGTAGCAAAAGGAAGTAGCGCATTTAATTTATTATATCGAGCATTAGAAAAAGAAGGTATAAATGCGAAAGATGTAAATGTCATTCAACTGCAACCAGATGGAGCGCAGCCGGCATTTGAATCCGGATCAGTAGATGCATGGGCCATTTGGGATCCATTCATTTCACTACATACGTTAAATAAAGGGGCAAAGGTTATTGCAGATGGTGAACTATTAAATGTTTCTTCACCAGAGTTTTTAATTGCGAGAACAAAATTTGCGAAGGAACATCCAGAATTAGTTGAGAAATTCCTTAAAGTTTATGAAAAAGCACGTGTATGGCAAGAGTCAAACTTAGATGAAGCGATAAAAATATATACTTCTGCAAAGAAAATAGATGCCGAAATTGTAAAAGAAGTGTTTGATCACGACAAACCAATTTTAGTTCCGGTAACGAAAGAAATAATAGCCGAACAGCAAAAGACAGCGGATTTTCAATATAAGCTCGGCTCTATAAAGAAAGAAATCAAAACAGATAAAGTTGTAGATAATTCTTTCGTAGAAAAAGCATTAAAGGCGAAATGAAAAGAGGTTTTGTAAATTGGAGAATACGAAAGCTGTTATGAAAAGGGCGAGTATAACGATTGGAAAAAACAATGTAAAGAAAGTGCGAAAGACGAATGTAAAAGTGCTAGTAAGAGCGATTACTATACCGATTATCGTATTAATTATTTGGCAGTTAGCCGGCGTATTCGATTTAGTTTCTAAAACAGTTTTACCAACGCCATTAGATATATTACTAGCTTTTCAAGAACTTATTAAAACAGGAGAGTTATTCGGTCATTTAAGTATCAGTGTATTTAGGGCTGCGGCTGGTTTCTTTATCGGCGGGAGTTTAGGAATTATTTTAGGAACGATTGTTGGATTTTCAACGAGAAGTGAGCAATATTTAGATCCATCTGTACAAATGTTAAGAACTGTACCTCATTTAGCTCTTGCGCCACTTTTCGTATTATGGTTCGGTTTTGGAGAAACATCGAAAGTATTATTAATTGCGGACGGTGCATTTTTTCCTCTATACGTAAACGCGTTTTTAGGGATACGAGGTGTAGATTCAAAGTTATTCGATGTTGCCAGAGTGTTAGAGTTTAGTAAAAGAAAATTAATTACAAAATTAATTTTACCAGCAGCATTGCCGAACCTATTACTAGGAGCAAGATTATCATTAGGAGTTGCATGGGTGAGTTTAGTAGTAGCAGAACTTATGGGGTCTACAGAAGGTATCGGCTATATGATTATGGATGCAAGGCAATTTTCAAATACAGATATCGTATTTATCGGCATTATTATTTTTGCATTCGTTGGAAAGTTTTCTGATTCACTCGTACGTTTACTAGAAGTGAAGTTTTTAAGATGGCGAGATAATTTTAAAGGAGAGACAGGGAATTAACATATAAAGTGAAACTTTAATCAGTAGGGGACATCCCCCACTGATTATCAGTCCTCACCAATCGGGATCTTACTGCCCACAAATAGCGGGGGAAATTATTAGGGGTAATTTATATAGAGTATGTTAGTATACGTTTCAAAATAAATAAGGGGTGTGTAAAGATATGGAATTATTATGGTTTATTCCGGCTTATGGAGATGGTCGATATTTAGGAACGACAAAAAGAGGAAGAGCAGCTGAATATGGTTATTATAAGCAAGTTGCACAGGCAGCTGATTATTTAGGATATACTGGTGTATTACTTCCAACTGGTCAAGGTTGTGAAGATCCATGGGTGTTAGCATCAGCTCTTGCGGCTGAGACAGAGAAATTAAAATTTTTAGTAGCAGTTAGACCAGGGTTAATGTCACCGACAGTTGCAGCGAGGATGGCATCTACATTTGATAGAATTTCAGATGGGAGATTACTTATTAATGTAGTAGCTGGAGGAGATCCTGTTGAATTGCAAGGTGATGGATTGTATCTTGAACATGATGAAAGATATGAAGTTGCAGATGAATTTTTAAAGGTTTGGAAGTCAGTATTACAAGGTGAAACAATCTCTTTAGAAGGAAAACATATTAAAGTTACGGAGAGTAAAGTTGTATTTCCTCCGGTTCAAACACCGTATCCACCAATTTATTTTGGCGGATCGTCCGCTGCAGGTAAAGACGTTGCGGCTGAACATAGTGATGTATATTTAACTTGGGGAGAGCCACCAGAGCAAGTGAAAGAGAAAATAGATGAAGTAAAAAAACTTGCGGAAGAGAAGGGGCGTAACGTACGATTTGGTATTAGACTACACGTAATTGTAAGAGAGACAGAAGAAGAAGCATGGGAAGAGGCTGAAAGGTTAATTCAATATGTAGATAATGAAACAATTGAGATCGCTCAAAAAACATTTGCAAGATATGATTCAGTTGGACAAAAACGAATGACACATTTAAATAAAGGAACGAGAGAGTCGTTAGAGATAAGTCCTAACTTATGGGCTGGAATTGGGCTTGTAAGAGGTGGTGCTGGTACTGCGCTTGTTGGAGATCCGCATACAGTAGCAGAAAGAATAAAAGAATATGAAGCGTTAGGAATTGATACGTTTGTATTATCGGGATACCCCCATTTAGAAGAGGCATATGAAGTGGCAGAACTGTTATTTCCTTTATTGAAAGACGAGAAGAAACAAGAAAAAAAAATTGTTGGTGAAATGATAGCTGATGCATATGCATTAAAAAAATAGTGAGAAATAAAGTTGAACCAATCGGCCATTAACAGGCAGTTTCACCTATATTTTGCTTCATTTTGTTTACTGCCTGTTAATACGGGATAAAAAAACTCGCAAGCATTTCACTTGCGGGTTTTCGTCGTAAACTATTAGAAAATATGGTAAAATTAAATAGTAACTTAAGGTACGGTTGGTTGTTCAATTATCACTTCTCCAAATAGGAGGGGGGTGATAATACGTGAGTGAAATAGCGTTGCTACTGCAGGGTGGACTGTTTCTCGTTGCATTGTTAACGTTCGTCGTCGTTTTAATAGACAAGCTCAAAAAATAACAACCCACCTATGCCAATAGAATGTGGGTTGTTTTGTTTGTAAGAAACAAATAGGATAAATGAACAATCCAATCTGCTAAGTTACGTGGACTAGTGTGTAGCCGCACACTGGTCTTTTTTATTTATTTACAATTAATAATTGGTTTATGTGATTGTATTGTTCTTTTCATACTTATTATAACACAGTGTCTTTTCGTCAAGAAAGGAGACCGTATGTTCTGATTTCGATTAAATAGTAGGTTTTTTTTCTTTAAATAGCCCATCCATATACTGTTTTAAAGTTTGGACATAAAATTCCTGCCTATTTACATCATTTACGCCGACAATTGGAGATGAAAGTTCATATCTTTTTTCTGATAAATGAACGACAACGTCAAATATATCAAATAGACGAATGAAACAGAACAGGCCATCTTTATCACTTAATAAAATAAAGTAATGGTTCTCGCTATTTGTATTTAATGTATTCCATAAAGAACTTTTACTTAAATCGCGAACTATACTTTTTTCTTTTAATTCCATAAAATCGGCATTTGATAGAATGTTAGAAATAACAATCGCATCTGGATCTTCAAAATAGCCATCAACAGCTTGTACAGCGAAAGTATAAGCTGTTTTTAATACACTCATTTTGTATTTACGGTTATCTAAAAGTAATTCACGTTGAATAGAGCTAGCTACTTTCGTTACACGTTCTTCTTTCCAAATTTCATTATGTAGCGAAATATCGTGCTTTTTACATAGTTTCATAATTAATGCATTGGAATAAAGTATTTCATCACTTACTTCAACAACATCTGTCTCAGCAGCCGCAAGTTCCTCACCATGTTCATTCGTATAGAGCGGGGAATCAATTTGTTTTTTCATTTGCTCAATCTTAAATTGACTTAATTTATGCCGAATTAAGGGGCGATCAATATTTGTTGTCATTTGTTCATGGCAAGTATCACAAATTGAGTTTGTGAAATAATATCCACATAATATTTCGGGGATGACATATTGTTCACTAAGTTCTTTCGTATCTTTTCTGCATATGATGCATTGTGTCATTTTTATCACCTTTACCTGCAAATTTGTATGTAATCTCATTGTAGTGTATTTATTGGTATTTTGGAATATTGTAAAGGAAAATATTATGTGAAATTCTTGCTTATTTTGGTACAATGAAGAGAAGTGCTAGTTTAAAGGAGGACGTTTTTTTGAAATCGAAAGTGCACTTTTGGACATTAGAAGTGCTAATGGTTGTAGCGATCATATTTATTTGCACAAAAATATCGTTTCTATTTCAACCGATTGGTATCTTCATATCAACGTTGTTTTTCCCAATCTTAATCGCGTTATTTTTATACTTCATATTTAACCCATTGTTAGTCTTTTTGGAGAATAAAAAAGTACCTAGAAATTTAGCGATTTTACTGTTATATCTTTTTATTATAACATTAACTGCAGTTGGAGTTGGGGTAGTTGTTCCAACGATCTCGCAACAGTTAATGGATTTAGTAAAAAATATGCCCGGTTATATTAAAGAGGGAAAACTATACATACAAGATTTATCCCATCACAGATTATTTGAATGGTTATCTACACAAAACTACGTTTCCATTGAAACAATTGAGAAAAACGCTATTGAATACTTAAAGGATATACCAAACACGATTACGTCGAGTGCAACGGCTTTATTTGGTATTATCACAAACGTTGCATTAGTTATCTTCACAGTACCGTTTATTTTATTTTATATGTTTAAAGATGGACATGCGTTTCCAGGGAAAGCAGTTAGTCTATTACCTGAGTCTTACCGTGAAGAAGGACTTCGTATCATTAAGGAAACGAACGAAACATTATCTGCATATATTCAAGGGCAAGCGCTCGTTTGTATATTTGTAGGTGCTTTTACTTTTATCGGTTATTTAATTATCGATTTACCGTACGCTTTCGTTTTAGGAATTATAGCAGCATTTACAAATATCATTCCTAACTTAGGTCCATTTATCGGTGCAGCACCAGCTGTTATTGTAGGTCTGTTCGTATCTCCGATGCAAGCGTTGTACGTAATTATTATCGTAACAATTGTACAACAGTTTGAAAGTAACATCATTTCACCGCGTATTATGAGTTCAAAATTAAATATCCATCCGTTAACAATTATTATTTTAATTTTAGGGGTAGGTAACTTTGCGGGAATTATCGGAATGATTTTGGCAGTACCAGTTTATGCAGTAACAAAAACAGTTGTATCGAACTTAGTGAGATTGTTTAAGACGAAACGAAGTAATCGAAAATAGTATAAGTTGAGAAAGATACACCGCTTTTTAAGTGGTGTATCTTTTGTTTGTTAATCAATGTAAAAAAGTGTATGCATAAACTATTATTATATATTTATTACATATCAAATATAACGATAAACTTGTATGATATAGCCTCTATAAAACTATGTGGAATCCCTCTGAACTATCCAAATCATTTCCTTACAGCGTGCTAGCAACATCATAATCGACCCCTTTCAAATTTTATATTTTTAAAAGATTATAGATGAGAGTAGTACTTGCTTCTACGATCTCGAATTTCGTCTATAACCTGTTTATATTGTTGTTCTTGTTTTAATTCCGCATCAGAATAGTTTTTTTTCTGAATTGTAATTGTTAAAAAGAAAAGGTGAAACTTCATGATACATTCCTCCTTTCGAAAGGAATTATAGATGGCTACAGTAGTGACTTTGACGTTCTTTTACATCCTCCATAGCTTTATTAATTTGATGGTCATGCAATATCTCACTGTCTGAGAACTTAGTTTTTTGAATGGTGATCGTTAAAAAGAATACTTTAAATTTCATTTGTTTTTTCCCCTTTAAAAGTTATTTAGAAAAGACGGCTATAATAAGAGGCTTGACGCTCTTTCACTTCGCCCATAATAGTTTGAATGTGTTGCTCACGCAAAATCTCACTTTGAGAAAGCTTACGTTTTTGAATGGTGATTGTTAAAAAGAATGCTTTGAATTTCATGAAGGTATTGCTCCTTTAAAATATATTTTTAATACATTTGCGTATAGTATGAACTTTTAATGTCAGTCATTTTATCAGTCAGTTGTTTTAATTGTTGTTTACGAATGATTTCATCTTCAGATAAAGTGTTTTTCTGAAGTACAGTTGTAAAAAAGAAAATATGAAAAGTCATAAATGAATTCCTCCTTTCGAAAAGGAATTACAGGTGATCACAATAAAGCGCTTGGCGCTCCTTAACATCATTCATAGCTTTTTCAATTTGCTCATTATGAAAAATTTCATCTTTGGAAATTGTATTTCTTTGAATCGTAATACTTAAAAACAATACGCTAATAGTCATCGAATGTTGCTCCTTTCTTTAAAAAATAATATAAGAAGCTAAAAAATCGCACAAAAAAGCCACAGGAAGATATAGTTCTCCTATGGCTGGGCGTCAAAAAGCCACAGGAAAGTATACGACCTCCTGTGGCGAATTTATGAATTAATAGAAATAAAGTGCGATTTTCAATTCTCCATTAGGGTGGTCGAATTCATATTTAATTGTCCGAAAAACAAAGGTGCAGTTAACGCTAAAGTTAAAGCATGTAATTGTAATTTCATCATTTCCTTCGACCTCCTTTTAGAATTTTTTCTTACGTTAGTAAGTATATACAATTAATGGATAATTGTAAACATAAAAATTGAAAATTTTTAATTTTGATTAAAATGCGTATATTTTAAAGGGTTTTGAGAAGAAGTATTGTAATGAACGAAATATCGATAAAAATGGGGGATGCTAAATGAAATATATGCATCGTATTGTGGTTGTTATGCTAACAATTTTTTTATGTATTACTGCTTGTTCTAGCGGAGAAAGAATAAAAGAAATATCTGATGTTGAACCTGGTGACTTTAAGAAATATGCTGGGACATACGTTGGTAATAACTCAGATGTAGTTGCAATTGTTAATCATTTACCCGGTGGTGATACATTTCAAAGTATTAGTTTGGAGAATGAAAGTATAAAGGTAAACTATGGTGCAAATGGAACTCTGACAGAAGACATGGTTGAGACGTATTGGCTTGATGGCAAGGACAAAATGGAGAAGAATTTTCTCTTTAACGTTATTTATCTAGCGATTTTAGTACCAAATACGAAAAGTTACGAGTTTCAAGTAGAAAATAAAAATTTCACGATAAAAAGAGAAGATATACTATCAATCTTGTATGAAAAATTTGATGATTTTCCAAAAGAAAATGATATATGGGATAAAAAGAAAGTAGTAAAGTTCCTTAACGATAATAATGAAAAAATTACAATGCTTATAAATGAGAAAGAGTTTCGGAAATCTATATTTGTTAAATATCCAGTGCAGTAGTTGAAATGATAGGAGGAGAAAAGGTGGAAGTAGTATACAAAATTATCTATCATAGAATGCAGGATCATTATTTACCTAAGCTAGTACATGCAATAAGGCTCATTAATGAAGAAGATTTGTGGAAACAAGGGGACTCTATTAATTCAATTGGTGGAATCGTACTGCATATTTGTGAACATTTACAGAGAAATACAAAACATTATAAGAATCCAAATATAGTATTTGAAAATGGAATGGAGGAGTATTTTCCAGTAAAGCGACAACGTACTGAAGTTTTGCTACAGTACGTTGAAGAAGTATTTGATGAATGGAGAAAAGCATATTTACAAGCATGCGAAGAAAAAAAGCATATGGATCTTCATAGCTTATTACATTTAGTGGAGCATACAAGTTATCATTTAGGGCAAGTAGTAGATCGTACAAAGTCCATAAAGGGACAACAACTTAACTTTTGTCAAAATGGTATAAATGAAAAAAGTTTGAGAACAAGAGTTGAAAACTCGAAATTTTAGTAAGAGAGTCACTCTTAAACGAATGACTCTCTTTTTTTGTAAAAGAAATTTATGGAAATAAATAATTTAATGTGATATGGTTAATTACATAAGTAATGAACCTATGAACCTAAGGTGGTGAAATTGTGAAACCTACTCTGGAGCAAAATAAATTAATATACTTACAAATTGCAGAAACGATTGAATCTGATATTTTAAAAGACATATTACTTGAAGAAGAACAAGTACCATCAACAAATCAATTTGCGAAGATGTTACAAATAAATCCAGCTACTGCAGCTAAAGGGGTAAATGTATTAGTGGATGAAGGGATTCTATATAAAAAGAGAGGGATCGGGATGTTTGTTGCAAAGGGAGCGAAAGAAGTTGTACTAAAAAAAAGACAAAATACTTTTATGACCGAATATTTACCTAAAGTATGGGAAGAAGCAAAAGTATTAGAAATATCCAAAGACGAATTGATGGATATGATTCAAAAAATTACGAAGGAGGGGAAATAGGGATGATTGCACTTGAAACAAAAGACGTAACGAAAAAATATAAAAAGAAAATAGCAGTAAATGAAGTGACGATTTCTTTGGAAGAGCATAAAATATATGGTTTGCTCGGTAGAAACGGAGCAGGAAAAACGACACTATTAAATTTACTTGCAGGTCAAATTACTTCAAGTAGTGGAAGTGTATCAATATTTGGTGAAAATGTTTTTGAAAATAGTAAAGCGATGCAAAATATTTGTTTTGTTAGAGTGAAAGAAGAAGCGCATTTAAGCTATAAAGTAAAAGAAATTTTTAAGATGTGTAGCATGTTTTATAAAAACTGGGATCAAAAGTATGCTGAAGAACTTGCGGGTAAATTTCAGCTTAATATGAAAGAGAAATATCATAAACTATCTCATGGCATGCAAACAGTTGTAGGCATTATTCAAGGTCTAGCAAGTCGAGCAGCAATTACTATTTTTGATGAACCGACTACAGGTTTAGACGCAGCACATCGGGAGTTATTTTATAGTTTACTGCTTGAAGATTACGGTGAATATCCACGAACAATTATACTATCAACACATTTGGTAGAAGAAGTAACCCATGTTATTGAAGATGTAATTATCATAAAAGAAGGAAGATTAGTTGTTCAATCATCGGTGGAAGATTTATTGCAACAAGCTCATATTATTTCAGGGAAAAAAGATAAAGTAGATGAATTTTCGATTAATAAAAAAGTAATAAATCGAGAAGTTTGTGGAAATAAGGGGATTGCTGTTATATGGGAAGAGTTTACTAATGAAGATTATTACTCTCTTGAAAAAGAAGGTTTAGTAATTGATAGAATTACATTACAAAAACTATTTATTCACATAACTGGTGGTGAAGTGAAATGACGATGTTAATGAAGCAATTGAAGTTACATATAAATTTTCATTATAAAGCAATTATAATATTTTGGATTGTAGCTTTATTAATAAAAGGGGCTTTAAATGCTGCTCATTTAAATGGAGCGAACATTGGTTATTTACCTGAAATTATAAATAACCCTTCAATAGCAATTATGTTATTTATAGTAGGGAGTGTTTTCATCATACAAGATGAGCTATTTCGTTTAGCAGTTTCATTCGGTGTAACGAGAATACAATATTTCATCGGAGCAATTTGTTACATTGTACTTCAATCTGCATTATTTTCATTTCTTCAAGTTATACTTTTACAAGATTTAAAATATAACTTAGTAAATGTTAATTTTGGGCAGCAATCGGTACAACAATTTATTTTGCAATTTTTATTTTATGTTACAACAGCATGTTTCTTCCAAGTGGTAGTAGTTTTTAAACAACGATTTCAATGGATCGGTCTTATGATTGGTGGATCCCTTTTCTTATCAACGAATAGTGTGCTTTATGGGGAAGCAGGGGTAACCGGTTTATTATTTACGAGTGATGGATCTTTAGTAGATATTCCATATTTTACTGTTATTTCAATTGGATTAACTGTTCTTTATATCATAACTAGTAGTGTATTTATTCGTAAAGTATCATTCGAAAAATCGATTTAAAATATTATTAGATTACTATAGAGAGAAGGATAGCAAATGGGAGACACATCTTCACTCATTACAGTTTTTTTATGCATTGCACTACTAATCTTTTGGCGTCGTTATCGATCTATGTATAAACCTATAAAGGGAACCGGGCTACGTATTTTGTGGCCATTATTATTTTTAACACCGGGTGTTTTATGGTTTTTTGGTCCCGTACATCCAGCTATAGTACAAGTAGTTATAGCAGTATCGATTGGAATTCTTCTCGCCGTACCACTTATAGTTTTAACAAATTATGAACGAAGAGATGATGGGAATATTTATACGAAAAAAAGTGCAGCTTTTTTAATTACTTTTATTGCACTTGTCTTTTTAAGATATGGTTCAAGACAATATATTGTTGACTTAGATCAACAAACAATTGGTTTATTATTTTATGTTGTTGCTGTTTCGTATATTATTCCTTGGAGAATTGCTTGTTATATAAAGTTTAGGAAAGTTTGGCGGGAAAATAATAATCATGCTTTATAAGAAAAAATTTTTCTTTTGAGAAGTTTTTTCTTTTTATATGTAATTGAAATCATTTGTTGAAGTGCAAGCTACCATACAATATGATGAATATAAAAAGAGAAAGTAGGGGATATAAAAATGCGTACAATTTTACTTTTTCTAAACGACATGTCTATTAATGAAATAGAGGACATTAGGAAAAAACATAATCCTTTATTTGGTTTAATCCCACCGCATATTACAGTTGTATTCCCATTTGAAAGCTCGATTTCAAATGATGAGCTGAAATTACATATTTTAAAATTATCAAAAGGGATACAAGAGATAGAAATTGAATTTGCGAATCAAATTACGGGTGAAGGGGAATATTTATTTTTACGAGTTGAAAAGGGGCAAAAACAAATAGAAAAACTACATGACTTGCTATATAGAGGAGCCTTATTACAATTTTTGAAAGAAGATATTCCGTATATACCGCATGTAACAGTCGGGAGAAAAGAACGTACTGAGTTAGCTACTGAAGCAGCTAAGGATATGCATAGTTTCCCTGAAAAGTTACAATGTGTAATTGATAGAATTAGTGTAGAGCGAATTGGAGAGAACGGGGAATCAATTATTGAATTTGAAGTACCGTTGCAAAAAAGCTGACAAAAGTCAGCTTTTTTTATTCGTAACATGAAGTAAAGCACCAATCGCACCGCTATTACCACCATCTCGTAAAAAGATTGGTGTTTTATTTTGATATTTTGTGTAGTTACTAATAATATTTTGAAGGTGTACGTTATTACATAGAGTGGAACCAATATAAATAATATGGTCAATGTTTTTTGTTTCGGCGAATTGAAGGCTTAATGCAGTAACGACTTCACCGACAAGTCCTTGCACAGTTGCTAGTATATCAGCACTACTAAAATTTGAATCTGTTTTGGTAGCTTTACCAAAATTGCTTGCAGTTAAGCTATTATCAATAGGAGAGAGAATGCCACCATAAATATCACCGACCGTAATATCTAGTTCTTTTCTAGAACCTAATTTGGTTAAAGGAATCACATCTTCAAAATGATCTATATTTGTTAACAATTTTGAAAGCCCCATAATAGTACCACCGCCAACACCCGTTCCACCAGCTCGAATATATTTGTCATTATAAACGTAATGAATGGAAGTACCTGTACCTATATTTGTTAAAATAAAGTTGTTTATATCATATTGCTCTTCTTTTAATATGTATCGGACACCTACAAGAGTAGCTTCAAATTCGTTTAGTTCTACTATATTATATGAGTCTGAAAGTAGTTGCTGTAATTGTTTTGCTTTACCACCTGTTATACATATTTGTTTTATACGAGTGCTTTTCTTAAGCCAATCTATTATTTTATCTTGTTCATTTGAATAAAATTTTTCAAAAGCTAATTGCTTTTGTTCGTTCAAATAAGCAATTTTCGTTAATGTTCCACCAGCATCGATACCGATAGTACTTTCCATTTTCCTGCTCCTAACCAAGTAATTTGTTTACTCTGTTCATGTTGGTGAGACGAATTTGTAGGAGGGAGATATCCTGACGAATTACATCGTCTCTATTCTGCTTGATATATTAATAGCTTTTCTATAGTTACAATCGGCTGATCGTTAATAGTTGCAGTACCTTTACCGAGAATAAAACCTCGACGATTGCGAGTAAGCTTATAATGTAAATCAAGTTTATCACCGGGATATGCGTTTCCGTGGAATTCAACCCTATCCAACGAAGAGAGGAAGCCTAGACCTTCAGAGTCACTTGTATTTACAAATGCACTAAGTTGAGCAAGTGCTTCTACAATTAACATATGAGGCATATGTTTTTGATTATCATTTATAAACCACTCATTATTTGAAATCAGTTTATATCCCGTAACGGATTCACCATGTTTTACATTTGTTACTTTATCAATCATTAAAAAAGGATAACGATGAGGAAGAGTGTCTTGAATATGCATATGAAAGTACCTCCAATAAATAATACCCCTGCTACAGTTAAGCAGGGGAGTTATCATTAATTTTTAACTAATTCATTTACTTTTTCAAGAGAAAAAATACCGCTATTTCTAATGTTTTCAACAACTTGTTGTAACACTTCTTTATCTTGAACAAGTGCAATACGTACAAAGCCTTCTCCATGAGGTCCAAATGCATGACCTGGTGTAACAACGACATTCGCACGATCCATTAATGCATAAGCGAAATTTATCGAAGTCCAGCCTTTCGGAATTTCGGCCCAGACGAACATACTACCAGCTGGTTTATCAACATTCCAACCAAATGTTCGGAATCCATCAACTAAAGTATCTCTACGTTCTTGATAAATACCGCGATTTTTCTCACAAAACGCAGCGCCATTTCTTAGTGCCGCTGATGCCGCTTTTTGAATTGGTAAAAACACACCATAATCTGTATTTGATTTAAATTGAGTAAGTGCACGAACAATTTCTTCGTTTCCAATCATATATCCAATACGGCTACCTGCTAAACTATAACTTTTTGATAAAGAGTTGATTTCTACTCCAACTTCTTTAGCACCAGGTACAGAGAGGAAGCTAATTGGTTTATTGCCATCAAAATAAAATTCAGCATAAGCAAAATCATGGACAACAATAATGTTATGCTTTTTCGCGAATGCAATTACCTCTTTAAAGAAATCTGCATGAGCCATTGCTGGAACCGGATTCCCTGGGAAGTTTAAAATCATCATCTTCGCTTGATCGGCAATTTCTTCAGGAATTAGCTCTAAGTTAGGTAAGAAATCATTTTCTTTCTTTAATGGCATGTAGTAAGATGTTGCACCAGCCATTTGAATTCCAGTTTCATAAGCTGTATATCCTGGATCCGGAACTAATATAATATCTCCCGGATTTGCATAAACCATAGGTAAATGAACGAGTCCGTCTTGTGAACCCATTAATAATAAAACTTCTTTATCGGCATTTAATTTAACGTTATGAGTGTTGTTGTAATATTCAGTTACAGCTTGGTGAAATTCTTGAATACCACTTAATGTGTATCCATAGCTTTCTTTTTCACTTGCTGTATGTACCATTTCTTCTCTTACGAAGTCAGCAGGCGGCATATCAGGATTCCCGATACTTAAATCAATCATTTTGTGACCTGCTGCAATTTTTTCTTTTTTATAAGCCCCTAATTCACTAAATATAGAAGATTGGAATGCTTTCATTCTAGTTGCTAACGTGTAAGTCATCAAAACCCCTCCTAAAAACAGTGTTTTCTTTCTGCGTTTTTAATTATTCTGAAAACACATGTTTATATTTTATCATTTTTTTATGAAAATTAAAACGATTGACAAATTTAGAGGGAGGATAATAAGGAGAAACATAAAAAACGCAGAAAATATTTTCTGCGTCTTATATGAAGTGTAATCATTTCTTTTTATATGTACATAACTTTTCCACTGCATAAAAGTATACATTTAATTTGCCATCGACAACTTTTAAAGTTTGATCCGATGTAAATGAGTTACCATAATCAATGTGATATACATTAGAATTCTTTACAAATGAGCCTTTGTATAAATCTTCTTTTTCCTTTGATGTTTGCATCTCCACTAAATATTGAACAATTTTTTCTTTCTTTTCTTCTTTTACAACTGTTTCAAATTTATAAGATGCAGGGCAAAGACCATTTTTGTTGTCAACGACTTCCCAAGAACCGTATATATCATTATTGCTACATCCGCTAAGTAGAACGATGAATATTGGAATAATTAATAGAACCTTTTTCATTTTGTACTCCTTTCTTTTCATTTTTAATAAACGTGCGAATACGATACGAATATTGTAATAAATAAAGTTTAAATTTTTATAAAGAATTATTTAATTTCATATAAAAATTTAGGTGGAATTGAAAAAGCATGAATCTAGTGTAAAGTCAGATCCATGCCGAGTACAGTAGCCTATGTTATGTCTCTTTTGAGGAAAAATAAAGAGGAAAATAGGATTACTATCCCATTTAAAATATATATAATTGCAACAATGAAGGCTAGCCCACCTGCGCCAAATCCAGCTTTATCAAATATAGAAGCGAATGCTACGGTAGCAAAAAAAACAATAGGAGTTAGTAGTAAAAAAATGAAACCTGCCATAATTCTTCTTTTAAGGTTACTAGATAAGGAAATTGCTAAAAAGTCTATGATGCTAAACAGAGCTAATACAAAAATAAAGATACTAAATAACTGCATACCATCAGACAATTTCGCACCTCCTGTATATATCATGTTAGTATACTGTATTCGAAAGTGAAAGAGGGTACTCCTTTAAATAATTATAATAAGCGTAATAAATAAGGCTTTATATAACAAAGACGCATGGATTAATCTAATATGGTCCATGCGTCTTTATTTATGCTATAAATTCGCAGATTGCGAAGGTTGTTTTTCATATTGTTTCTGTTTAGATAATGAAATGAAAATAATTAATAATGAAATCACACCGAAAATGAGAACCATATATTGCAATCCAATCGTATCTAAGAAGAAGCCTGTGCCGAGTAAGACAATTTGGAACATAACTCTCTCAAACATATTACGGAATGAGAAGAGACGACCATGATAGCTTTTTTCCACTTTCGTTTGGAAAATTGTCGACATAATAGGGAAGAAGCAACCAACACTAAAACCAAATAAACCAAATGATGTAAGAGACATCCATTTTATATCGCTAAAGAACAAGGAAAGGTGTGCAAAAGCGGTACAAACAGCGAAGAAATATAATAATTTTTCAGGTTTGAAATGGTCAGATAAACGTTTAATAACGAAGGCCCCTAACATAAATGCGACGCCTTCAATGGTATATATAAAGCCTTTAATCGTTGGATCATGTTGCATTTCACTAATGTTGATTACCATTAAATTAAATCCGGCTATAAATAATAGAGGGATAATACTTAATATAAGTGCTGTAAAAGCAATAGGAATTCCTTTTAAAATACGAAATACTTCCATAAAGCTATTATCTTTCGCAGCTTGTTTACTTGGTGTTGTTGATTTCTTATCTTCGAATTGTAGGAAGAAAGTTGAGAGGAATAATAAAGCGTATGCTGCCATTGAGAAGGCATACATATACTGTAAACTCATTACAACTAAAAGAATTCCACCTAGTGAAGTACCTGCAATACGAGCGATTGTACCTACATTCATATGTACACCGTTCATCTGTAATAACTCATGCTCATGTACGATGAGTGGAATTACAGATTGTAATGCAGGGAAGTAAAATGCTGCAGAAATTTGAAGAGCAACCATAAATGCAATCATGAAGGCAATACTTTCAAATTGGATAGCGAAAAACATAAAAATAACACTAATAACGCGACCGAACCCAGCATAAAGAAGAACTTTTTTCTTTTCATACTGATCGATAATACGACCAGCCATAGGACCAACTAGTACACCAGCTAATAGTCCGATAAATAATATAACTGATTTCATAAAATCAGAAGGGACATACTTTTGCATAAATTCAAGGTTGCCAAGAATACCAAGCCATAGCCCTAGACCAGCAATAAACTCCCCAATTAACACAATCCAAACATTTTTATTACGCCACATAATGTAAAACCTCTCCGTCTTTTAAAATGAAAAAATCGTATATAAAACCTCCTTATTTTATGTATAATTTATAACGAACTTTTTTAGAGTCAGAGTCTATATTACGTGTTTCATGAGTGGATTTCAATCTTTTTGATTTGTTAAAAATTTGATGTGTTAATAGATGAAACAAGTAAGTCGAAATGTATAAAATCAATGATTACATATTCAGTGAAATTAAGGATAAATAAAATAAAAGCATCAAGAAAATATCACTATTAAATGATATTTTTCTTGATGCTTTTAATACATCAGGCCGAATATTCTTCTTTACGTACTTCGAAAAATTCATTACGACGTAAGTAATTATAAACTTTCTCGGAAACCTTTTCTTCTTCAGACATTAAGAAACGATGATCAAAAGCATAGAATGATTGACCTTTAATTAATTTTACGTAGTATATTTTACACGCCTCCTCTAGCATAATTGGAACTTAATTAATATTATGATGGCCTATATGCTTGTGAATCATACTTGGAGTTTCAAAGGATAGAAACTAAACAAATTACAAAAGATTACAAAACTGTAATGTTGTTGTCACGTTTTCCGATAGTTAAAAATAACCAATCTCTTCTATACTACAAATAAGTTATATAAAATAAGGGGGAAAAAAGATGGATGAAGTAATTGGAGAAGTTGTAGCAGGTATTTGTGAATTTGTAGTTGAAGTAACGGCAGATGCTGTTGGAAATTTAGTTTCTAGAAATAATGAGGAAAAAGAAACGATATAAAAATATTTGTTTGTTAGGATGGAGATGAAACCAATATAGGAGGTAATTAAAATAAATATGCCGAGTTTGGGATTAGATTTATCTAATTCTCGTTTAATTATGGCGAATGTAGACGAAAGGGAATATCATTTTATTATACGTGAACATCCGATTTTAGGGAAAATTATATCGCTACTTGAAAATGGAAAAGAATACGGCTTAATGGATAAACAAATCGCTAATAAAGATAAATTTATAAAATCGGAGCTTATTAAATTAGATTATTTTAACATAGATGTTCTACAGCATACACCTGGATGGATATGGATTGGTATGGATCAATTTGGTTTACATGCTCGTGAGGCTACTTATAACGAAGTAGACGTTATTATGAAGTTGAAAGAGGATTTATATTATATAGATGTATATGAAAAAGTAAAAATGTAATAAATATTTAGTCAGGTTAGGGGACAAGTTCCCGTAGCCTTTTTTGTTTAGTAATAAAACGTAAAATTAATATTATATTGATGATAGGACAGCATGATAAGAAGAAAGCTGAAAAGAGGATTTGAAAATACATAAAGAGAACTTTAATTATTATATGAATCCTATATGTAAATAACAATAGAAAGCAGATGATAAAATGAGTAAAGAAGAGCTTGTAAAACAACAGTTTGGTAATAATGCGGAAAAATATGTGAAAAGTAAAATTCATGCTAATGGACCAGACTTACAATATGTAGTTCAACAAGTTGAGTCTCGTCATAATAATCGTCTTCTTGATATTGCTACTGGCGGTGGACATGTTGCGAATATATTAGCTCCATTGTTTAAAGAAGTAGTTGCCTTAGACTTAACAGAAAAAATGTTAGAGAATGCGAAAAATTTTATTATCAGTAATGGACATGAAAATGTATCTTTTGTTGCTGGAAACGCTGAAAGTTTACCGTTTGCTGATGTTTTTTTTGATACAATTACGTGCCGAATTGCAGCACATCATTTTACGAATCCACCTCAGTTTATATATGAAGTAAATCGTACGTTAGAACATAATGGATTGTTTATTTTAATAGATAATGTTTCACCGGAAAATAATGAATACGATACATTTTATAATTTTATAGAAAAAAAGCGAGATCCGAGTCATGAACGAGCGCTGAAAAAAACAGAATGGATTACCTTGTTAGAAAAAAACGGTTTGCAAATGCAGTCATGTCTTACTTTTGACAAGAAATTTGAATTTGACTGGTGGTGCGATATGATGAATGTACCTTTGCAGAAACGTATGAAATTAACAGAGTGTATGATGAAAACACCAGTTGAAATGCAAGAATTCTTTAATATTCAAATTGAAAATAATAAAATAAATTCGTTTTATACTGAAATGGCATTGTTTGTATGCAAAAAAAGCGCGACATTAAAAAGATAAATTTCTTGCAGTCTTTTCAAAGTACGTTATACTTAGTACAGAGAAATTGAGAATTGAGGAAATATAATAATGATTCGCGTACGTATTGAAGGAACTGAAGAAGAAATGCTTGAATTTATGGAGAAAATGCCGGACATTCCTGGATTTGAAAAAACACATATGAGAGAACCGAGAAAAGGAAATAATCCAAAATACGATTCAAGTAAAAATGTACTAGCATATTTATCTTATAAAAAGATTGAAGTCGCCAATAAATAGGCGGCTTTTTTAGTTTGCACTGTTTCACAGCCTTGTCTTTTTCACATAATAATAGTAGTAGATTATGCTGAAGAGGGGTGAGGATAGTTAATAAGAAAATCATCTTTTTTGGAGACTTTGGTATTGACGATGCTGTGGCGTTAATTTATGCAAATAAAACATGTAAATTAGATATTATAGGTATTGTTGCTGAATATGGGAATGTATCGCGAGAAATCGTAACAGAAAATGTGTATTTTTTAGAAAGATACTATGCTACAGAAGTGAAAATCATTGAGGGTGCAGCTAGACCAATGACAGCTGAAGAACCATTGTTCTTCCCCGAAATTCATGGGGATCATGGTTTGGGCCCAATTATTCCACCTGATATGAGGATTTGTAAACGGGAAAATTTTTGTGAATTAATTAAATTAATTGAACCTTGTCCAGAAGATATTATTATCGTAGCGACAGGACGATTAACAACTTTGGCGACGTTATTTTTATTATATCCAAATGTAATGGATAAGATATGTTCTTATTATATTATGGGCGGTGCGTTTTTATTTCCTGGTAACGTTACTCCTGTATCAGAAGCAAATTTTTATGGAGATCCAATTGCCGCAAATATTGTAATGAAATATGCAAAGAATGCGACTATTTTTCCGTTAAATGTAACGCAAGAAGCCCTCATTACTCCTGAAATGGTGGATATTATTAATAAAGAAGGAACAGGACAGGCGAAACTTATTAAACCGATGATTGATTTTTATTATGAGAACTTTTATAAAAAAGAATACCCGGGTATTGCTGGAAGTCCGATTCATGATTTACTTCCGTTCATTTCCTTTATTAATGATGATATTTTTGAATATAAAAAGTCAGCAGTTTGGATCAGTACGACAAATGACGTAACTAGAGGACAAAGTGTGGCAGATTTTAGAAAAATAGCCGAGCCAACAACATTTGATAATAGACCAATTCAAAAAATTGCAGTTGGTTTTAACTATCCTGCATTTAAAGAAGAGTTTATGCGGACAATATTAAAGCCTGACTGTCCTTAATATGTGTATTACGAATAACATCAACCTCGAGTCGAAAAACTGGCCGTTCATTATTTTGAAATAATCTAGTAGTTGATCTGTATGAATAACTATTGAAAAATGTAACATAACTAATGGTAAGCAATTGTTTCTAATTATATTTTGATTGGTAAAATATAAAGGAGGTTATCATATGATTTGGTCTTTAATCGTCGGTGGTATATTAGGATGGCTTGCGAGCTTAATTACTGGAAAGGACGTACCTGGTGGTGTAATTGGTAATATTATTGCTGGTATTATCGGTTCTTGGATTGGTTCGAAATTACTTGGTAGTTTTGGTCCAGTCATTGGCGGATATGCAATTATTCCAGCTTTAATCGGTGCGATCGTTTTAATTTTCATCGTAAGCTTCTTATTACGAGCAATGCGAAAATGAATGTAAGGACTGTTTACATTTGTAAGCAGTCCTTTTTATATGTTATGCTAGTATTATACAATCAGGAGGTGTCAGCATTGAAAACATTTACAGTAAATTTCCATCAAGAAGATAATGCTAAAGCGACAACAGTACATAAATTAAGTGAAGAGGACTTCAATAAAGCAACAGAAAAAGGCACTCGTCATCTATTTGATTTAGATACAAACGTTGGATTCTTCGTATTCTTTGACGCAGAAGATGCAGAAGGTAATGATCAATACTTAATGTTACAATACGAAGGGGATCATGAAGAGCCAACTGCGTGCTACGGATTTGATTTAAAACTATACTATCAATTTTTAGCACTATACTTAAATGATCTTGAATTCCACGGTGAAACAGATGAGGAAGAGGAAGAGTATGGCCCAATTCATCATTTAGCTCACTTACTTTATCATATTGTTGAAGATGGTAAGTCAATCGAAGTGTAAAAATACATATGTAAAGCTGTCCTTTTTGGACAGCTTTTTTTATTATTATGATGAATGTTATGGTTTGCATTATGGTAAATGGATTTCTGATGGTGATAAATGGTTTGATTAAACAGAAAAAGCAACAAAGAAGACTCATCTTTCTTTGTTGTTTTTTCTACGTTTCAGGAAGGATTGCAGTGTAAATGGCGAGAAGGGATATATAAGGAGATGGAAAAAATGATAAATAATACAATTCCAAGTTTTTTAAAATTATGGGAAAGTAACGATGTAGAATTAGCAGTCCTCAACCAATACTTTACTTCGCATCCAGAGATATTTGAAGAATACTTTAAGTATCATTGTCCACATACGAGAGAACGAGTTTCTAATGCCATTAAACGATATCCCGCAAAAATAGAAGAAATTCGTATCATTGCAGAAACATTACCGACTATTATTCAAGAGATAACGAATGAATATCATTATAAATATAACTTTGATGTAAATATGAATTTTCATCTATTTGTTGGAGGGTTTGGCTCTAATGCATTTGTAGAAAGGGAAATTATTGGGGACATATTTTTTGCGGCAGAAAAATTATCTCCAGATGTAAATCACCTTCGTGTTATTGTCGCTCACGAAATAGGACATATATATCATAATGTTATGTTACACAATGATGGAATGGATTGGACGAAAGCTGAGTGGACTGACGCGGCAGTTACTTTGTATCGTGAAGGTGTTGCAACATATTTATCAAAGCAAATTATAAAAGGCGTAAATGAATCAGTGTACTACTCATATAACAATGATGGTGAACGTTGGTTACAATGCTATATAGAAAATGAAAAACAAATAAAGAATCGTTTTTTGGAAGATTATATAGAAGGATGGACGTTCGAAAAAGAGAAAGAGTGGTTCCGGTTATCGGGAGGACAGTATTTTGGATACAACCGACTCGGTTATTTTTTAGGAACAGCTTTTGTAGAATATGTTGTACAAGCATTGGGAGAGAGTGAAGTATTTATTTTTTGGAACAAACACAATTTGAAAAGTGGTGTCATGGATTGGTTATCGAAAGGAATAAGATTATAATAGGGGGCTGAAATGTATGAAAGTGTATGTAAAGATAGCTATGTTATTTCTCGCTTTTACATGCATATTTGCATTAGTAGCATGTAAAGGGACAGACGAAAAAAAGGAAACAAACCCAACCTCTGAAAATAGTAAAAACGAACAAAATAATTCTTCTGAAGAAAAGAAAGAGCCTGAAGCAAAATCAAATAATGAAGGATCAGCAAAACCAAAGACAGATTCAAGCACGAAAGATACAGTAATAAATCAAAAATCAATTAACCACATTAAAGATTTGTTTGAACTAGCGAAAGAAGGAAAAGTACCTAATGTTCCGTTCGCAGCTCATACAGGAGATATTGAAGAAATAGAAAAAGCGTGGGGAAAAGCAGATAAAACGGAACAAGCAGGTAACGGAATGTACGCTACCTTTACAAATGAAAATGTTTCCTTCGGTTTTAATAAAGGATCACAAGTTTTTGATGTACGCTCCTATCATGCAGAGCTAAAATCAATTACATTACAAGAAATAGAGAAAGCATTAGGAAAACCAGCTTTAGTTAAAGTAAATGGGGAAGATAAAATATACGTATATAAAGTAAACAATCAGTTTGAGTTGAAATTCATTATTCCAAAATCAACTGGTAAGGTAAATCATATTTCGGTATTTTCACCAGAAGATAGTATTAATAAAATGGCAGGGTGATGAAGAAGGATGTCACAAAGTCTTAAAACTTTGTGACATCCTTCTTTTTACTGTTAAAAGGAAAAGGAAAGCAGCTTATAAAATATGAGGGGTATGCTCCGAAACGTCTTTATTTATTTTATTACGTTCTACACTTTGAACAAACAGCGCTTGCATAATGCCTCCAGCTATTAAGAAACAAGTACAAATATAAAATAGTATACTACCGTTAAGTTTACTTAATAAAACCGCACCAATAACAGGACCGCACGTACGAGATATATCCCAATGTAACCCGTAAATTGAAAAATACAATCCACGCTTATCTGTAGGAGCGATTTCTGAAACGAATCGAAGTAAATGGTTTAAGGCGATACTTTCCCCAATGACTAAAAAGAGTAATGTGAAGAATAGTGACGTGATTGTTGCTGAAATCCCGTAGCCAATTGCAGCTATTGTATAGCAGGTGTAAGAAATAAGAATAATTTTCGCCATAGAAAATCGTTCAGACCATTTCACAAGGAAAACTTGTAGGAAGATTTCCATTGTAGCCTTGCATGTTGAAATAAAAGCGAGCATGAATACGAAATCTGGAAATATATCTTTAGCGAAAATGCGATAATTTGTCTCAGTTTGAGCATAAAAAAAGCTAATAGGGAGTGTAGTAATCATAAGTCCTAAAACGGCGTAATGCTTGCTTACAAATTGTTTTGAAGATGATACTTCAACCTTTTGCTTTGGCTTTGTAAATACTGGAGCGGTTTCTGGAAGCAGAGTCCATACAACTACTGCATATATCATAAGTGTAATGCTTTGCATTATAAATAAATATTCAGGGTGAGTATGATAAAAGATAGCACCAATTATTGGACCGATTACGGAACCAATTGCAGCCATCGTATGCAAAAGAGCAAAAATTTCTGCTTGTTGTTTTTGTTTTGTTAAATCAGCAATTTGTGCACGTTGAGCGGGAATATATAAGGAACGGCCAACCCCATTTATGACGTAAAGCAAAGCAAATATAAAAACAGATTGAGCAAAGACGAAGCTGCCGATTGCAACGCCTTGTAGCAATAAGCCGAGTAACATAATTTTCTTTCGCCCATATTTATCAGTCACTCCTCCAGCAATAAGTGTAAATACAATGTCTGAGAGAGGTTGTAGTCCGAAAATGAGCATAGTTATTATTATATTACCGTTTAACATTTTATTAACGTAAATAATCATAATGAGAGCTAACATAGATTCAGTTGTTCGGGTTAATAATTCGCCGCACAGTCTAATAATAATGGGTTTATTATAACGTAGTATGAGATTGTTCAATATTAATTCCTCCTTTCTATATTGAAATGATAAGATGAAAGGAGAATTGGAAAAAGGGTAGAAACAAAAGGGGTTATTTTTCACCTTTTAGGGGGATTATGATGTTTATTTTAAATCAATATATTGAACTATGGTGTGCCTATGGTAAAGGTAGACAAGAAGGAGAACAATTAGAAGTTACCGTACAAATGATAGCAGAAACATTATTTTGTACGGAGCGTAATAGTAAATTAATAATAAAAAAATTAGAAGAGTTAAATTGGATTGCTTGGTTTCCAGGGCGGGGGAGAGGGAATCGCTCTAAATTAATATTTCAAAAGCAACCGATGACATTGATTTTAGACAGAGGAAAAGAACTAACGAAAAAAGGGGATGTGAAAAGTGGAACCTCATTTGTGGAACGCTACAGCTCACAATTTCCATTAGTAAAGAAAGAGTATGAAGCTTGGGTAGATTCCATATTTGGTCATAAAATAGAAAGGACACCTGAAGGAAGAAAAGATGTCCTTCGGTTGCAAGTACAAATGAATCTAGACATCGCTTTAGATCCGGTCTACGCTACGATGCGCTCAGAATGTCATATGGTTAAACATATTTTTGATACACTCGTATATGTGAATGAGGAAACAAATTGTATAGAGCCAAGACTTGCTTTTCACTGGCAATATAATGACGCCGAAAAGGTTTGGACATTTTATTTAAGAAAAGGCGTTCATCTTCATAATAGAAAACAACTTACCGCACATGATGTTATACATTCATTGAATCGATTTATGAAAGCGGAAAACAACCCACACGCATGGATGTTGCAACATGTTGAAAATGTCCGTGCAGTGGATGAATTTGTTGTTGAAATTCAATTACATACGGAAAATAGGATGTTTTTACATATGCTAAGTGCAGAACAGTGTTCTATCGTAAATGAAGATGAAGCAGGAAACTTTATTGGTACAGGACCTTTTATATTACGCGAGAAAAATGCACAATTATTTGTATTAGAAGTGCATGATTTATATTATCGTGAAAGACCTTTTCTTGACCGAATTGAATTAATGAATGTAGAGAAAAATGTAAATACGTATGACGTGTTAGTAAAGGCGCAATATAAAGATAAAGAAAAGCCTAATAAAGAGTTGTCTCGGCTTGAATCGAACGTGACATATGTAACGTGCAATCTTGTAAAAGAAGGACCAATGCAAGATGAGCTGTTTCGAAAGGCACTACATAAAATCATTCATGGCGATAGGATTGTTCAAGAACTCGGCGGAGAACGTGGAGAAGTGGCAAAGAAACTAATATTAGCAAATGAAAGAAAAGTAGAGATTAAGGAAGAGATAGAATGTTTAGTGAAAAGGAGTATGTATCATCATGAAGTGCTACAACTCTACACATTTACAGGACAAGATCATGTAGAAGATGCACAATGGATTCAGAAAGAGTGTACGAAGTATGGGATTCGTGTAGAAAATAATTTTCTTGAAGTTGAAGAGTTATTGGAAATCAGTACGATACAAAAGGCTGATATGATGCATGATAGTGCAACAATTAGCGAACGAATAGAAGATAGTCTGCTATATATGTTTCTTACAAAAAATAGTTTTATTCATGGGCAAAGCAGCATGGACTTTCATAAAAAGTTCTCCCCTTATTTTAAAGAAGAAGATTTAGAGAATAGAGTTACATTGTTACGCGATATTGAGGACACTTTGTTGCGTCACATTCATATTATTCCTTTATATCGTAACAAACAACAAGTAACTTCTCACGAAAAAGTACAAAATATAATGATTAATTCACAAGGGTGGATTGATTTTTATGAAATATGGTTTACATGTTGATAAATAAGGGTTTTTACGCATTTTACATGATGTGTAAGAGCCTTTTTTTCGTGTGTGAAACAGGTTTGTTTTACACATTGTTACGCTACTTACGATAAAAGCCTATTTACAGCGTAACAGTGTTATGTTACATTGTTATCAGGAAGGAGTGTTATACAGTTGAGTACAGATTTAATTTCAAAAAAAGATTTATTAGAACTAACTGGTATTTCATACGGACAGTTATATAGGTGGAAAAGAAAAAATTTAATACCGGAAGATTGGTTTGTACGAAAGTCAACATTCACGGGTCAAGAGACATTTTTTCCGAAAGAAAAGATATTAGAGCGTATTGATAAAATCCAAACGATGAAAGAAGATTTATCACTTGATGAACTAGCAAATATGTTTTCACCGAGTGTTAGAGAAATTCTTTTAACAAAAGAAGACGTCTTACGTAAAGGAATTGCAACAGAGCCAGTTTTACAATTCTTCATAGAACAAACGAATAAAACAACAGAGTTTCAATTTGTAGATATTCTTTATGTGTATATGTTAGAAGAGTTACTACAATCGGGAGAGATTAGTTTAGAAGAAGGAAAAATGGTCTTGCAAGTTTTACGTGAAAATTATGAAGCAATTAAGCATAAAACTTGTGACTTAATCATCGTCCGAAAGTTAGGGATTTCTACATGTTTCTTAGTTTCAAACGTGGACGATTTAATTTTTGAAAAAGGTACCAAAATTGTTTTACGCGAAGCGATTATGAAATATACCGAAGCATTAAAAACGAAACTGTTGTAGTGGAGGAGAAAGTATGCGTACAGATAATTTGATTATAAATGGTTACGGTTCATCGAATGGCGGCGAGTTTCATAAAGTGCAATTAAATGGAAAAGGGACTGTTAATGGAAATATTGAATGTGACCAATTTGAATGTAACGGATATGGTGCTGTTACTGGAAATTTGAAAAGTAGCAATGCAAGAATTAGTGGATCAGGTAAAGTTGATGGTACAGTTATTGCGGAAACGATGCGAATTGATGGAAAAGCAACAATTACGCAAGATGTGAAGGCGAACAGTTTAAAAATTGCAGGAAAAGGTACAGTAGGTGGAAATGTAACTGGTGAAGAATTTAAAATCAACGGTCAAGCAACGGTTGATGGGAATTGTGAAGTGGATACTTTTTCTTCAGAAGGACAATTTACAATTGGTGGATTATTAAGCGCCGATGAAATAAATATTAATATTCACGGTACATGTCGAGCAAAAGAAATTGGTGGTCAAACGATTAAAGTAAAACATAGACTAAGTACTTTTAGTAGACTGTTTAAATCAGTATTTGGTATGCAATTAGAGGCTGAACTATTAGAAGGTGACAATATCGATATTGATTATGCTCACATAAAAACGGTAAGAGGAAACAATGTTACAGTAGGAGCTAACTGTGAGATTGAACTGATCGAATATACGGGTGTTCTTACTGTTGATAAAAGCGCAAATGTAAAAGAAATGAAGCAGATTTAATGGAAGGGAGAAAGTAATATGGAAGATCAAAATAGTCTTACTGTTAATGGTTCTGGTAGTTCAGCAGGCGGGGATTATAACAAAGTGAAGATTCGCGGTGAAGGAACGATTTCTAATGATATGAGCTGTAATGAATTTAAAACGTACGGCACGAGTGAAGTGCGCGGTAATATGAAAGTGAAAAATTATGTCGTGTATGGAGATAGTGAAGTACAAGGAAATGTAGATGCGGAATATGTAAAAGTATACGGAAATACACAAATGAATAGTGATGCCCATATTGAAAAAACGAAAGTAAGAGGTATGATAGAAGTTAAAGGGAAGTTTACTGGTGATTTCGTAGATGTGAAAGGCGCTTTAAATGTGAAAGGAGATATTGAAGTTGAAGAACTATCACTAACTGGTGGCCTTGAAAGTGATGGATTACTTAATGCTGAAAATATTGAAATTTCACTTCGTTATGAAGGCAGCAAAGTGAGAGAAATCGGCGGTAAAAAGATTACCGTTCGTAAAAAAGCGAGATTTATTCCATTTACAAGTCATGCTGGAAGCCTCCAAACGTCTATCATTGAAGGAGATGAAATTTATTTAGAGCATACGATTGCTGAAGTTGTAAGAGGAAACAACGTTACCATTGGTCCAGGATGTGAAATTAGTGTTGTAGAATATCATACTAGTTTTAACCAAAAAGGTAATGCAGTCGTAAAAGAACATAAACAAATATAAGTAGTACGAGGGAGAGCAAGGTTATGGTTGAGAAGAATAATAAGCTCGGCTTTGTTGTGGCGGGCTTATTGCTAGGTATTTTAATGGCATCAATGGACAATACCATTGTCGTAACAGCGATGGGAACGATTGTTGGTGACTTAGGAGGTCTTGAAAACTTTGTATGGGTCGTTTCTGCCTATATGGTCGCAGAAATGGCAGGTATGCCGATATTCGGAAAACTATCAGATATGTATGGTAGAAAGAGATTCTTTATTTTCGGTTTAATCGTCTTTATGATTGGTTCGGCACTTTGTGGTACTGCTGAAAATATTACACAGTTAGGTATTTATCGTGCCATTCAAGGTATTGGCGGCGGGGCATTAGTGCCGATCGCGTTTACTATCGTTTTTGATATTTTCCCTCCTGAAAAGCGCGGGAAAATGGGTGGATTATTCGGAGCAGTATTTGGTTTATCAAGTATTTTTGGTCCGCTGCTTGGTGCGTATATAACAGATTACATAAGCTGGCACTGGGTATTTTACATTAACTTACCGCTTGGCGTTTTAGCACTTATTTTTATTACATTCTTTTATAAAGAATCACGAGTTCATAGAAAGCAAAAAATTGATTGGTTTGGCGCAATTACTTTAGTTGGTGCAGTAGTTTCTTTAATGTTTGCCTTAGAGCTTGGCGGACAAAAGTATGATTGGGATTCTAACTTTATTTTAAGTTTATTTGGCGGATTCGCTATTTTAATTATTGCATTTATTTTTATTGAACGTAAAGTAGAAGAACCGATCATTTCATTTGAAATGTTTAAACAACGTTTATTCGGAATGAGTACCATTATTGCATTATGTTACGGTGCTGCGTTCATGTCAGCAACTGTATACATACCGTTATTCATTCAAGGTGTATACGGTGGTAGTGCAACAAACTCAGGATTATTACTTTTACCGATGATGTTAGGATCAGTCGTAACAGCTCAATTAGGTGGATTTTTAACGACGAAGCTTAGCTACCGAAACATTATGATTATTTCTGCTGTTATTATGCTAATTGGACTATTCTTATTAAGCACATTAACGCCAGAAACAAGTCGTATATTATTAACGGTTTATATGATTATTATTGGATTTGGAGTAGGTTTCTCATTCTCTGTACTAAGTATGGCAGCTATTCACAACTTCGGTATGGAACAGCGCGGATCTGCAACTTCAACGAGTAATTTCATTCGTTCATTAGGAATGACACTTGGTATTACAATCTTCGGAATGATTCAAAGAACAGGTTTCCAAGATTCATTAGAAGAAGCTTTTAAAGGTATGAGCGAAGGAATGAATACAAACGCTTTAGGAGATTCAAGAGCTATTCTATCAGAATCGGCAAGATCTCAAATCCCGCCGCACATATTAGATAAAATTATTGACGCTCTTTCTAGCTCCATTGTTCAAACATTTATGTGGGCATTAGTACCAGCAGGTCTAGCATTCATATTTATTTTCTTTATGGGAAATGAGCGTATGGTAATTGAGAAAAAACAAACGAATAAAAAGAGTGAAACATCAAAAGCGTAATGAAAAAGCTCCTTTCCAATTGGAAAGGAGCTTTTTCGTATGTACGGATTTAGATTAGCCTTCGATAATTTCGTATTCTTCGTCTGCTAATAATAAAATTTGTGTTTTCTTACCTTTGTTTTGAACTTCGATTACATCGTATGCACCTAAGTCTCTTAGTTTGTTTTGAGAAGCGTTAACCATAACTTCCATAGAATCAATTAAGATATCTTCTTCAATGTATGATTCAGGCAATGCCATATCTTCTGTTTCTAATACACATGCATATAGATTTTGTAAGTTTTCAGTAGTTGGGTTTTGTTCCTCAACATCAATGATGTTCTTTACTGCATCCATATTTTCTTCTTTTGCTTGGTATACTTTAATTTTAGCCATTGTTTTATTCTCCTTTATAACGTAATCGTAGAGGCTACACCTTATTATAACGTTTTTTTCATGAAAGATGAAATTGTTATATGTATTTATAGGGAAATTTATGTGCTGTTACTCATTATTGGCGTAATTTCATTATTAATGTGATAAGTAAGTACCTATATTCCTGAGTTAAAGTTATATTGTCCAAGCTTTTTTATACTCCGTTCATAGTATATGTATTAGATAAAACATATAGGGAAGGGATGGAGTGTAAGTGGGTTGTGAGCCGAAACGAAATTATCAATGCTGCCAAAATAGTATTTGTGAATTTTTGCGAAGTCTAGAGCCTTTTACAAAAGTTGAGAGTATTGTAATCGCCGGAAACGAAATTGTTGTATCTTATTTTCTTTCATTTAATAAGAGGAATGGTATCGTATCCTTCGTAAAAGAGGACAATGAGGTTATTTTTGTAGATTGCTCTAGGATTGATGCAATTCGAATAGGAAAAGTTTGTAGTTGTAAAACGAAAGGTGAACTACTCACCACTTAGCAAAGCTTGAAGTGGGAGCTTCTCAGTTCCACGACGAAAGCAACCTTTCGTCTCCCTGAGCGTTACTTCGGGGCGTTCCATCCCTAGATGACCAACGCTTGGATGTTCTCTTTATACGGTTGATATTTTACGCAGGAACCGAATGGCTTGGTTTTCGCACTCTATTTTCTTCCTGCAACCTTCTATATCAAGTTATCAAAGAACCTCATATAGCTGGTTTATCAAAATGTTTGGACTACTGTCAAAACGAAATTCATTTCCCACCTATCGTTGGGCTACGCCCTTCACACGCTTGAGGAAGGAGAATTCTTTCGGGAAATTCGTTAAACTAATGTAGAGGGTTTTTACATAATAAAAGATTTTAGATTGCGAATTATTATGAAGTATATTATCTGTAAACCTTTTTACTGGACAGTCTTTTACCTATTATTAGATGTTATAATAATTTTATATTTATGAATAATTTATAAATATATGGAGTGTAGTAGACTTTTTGCTTATATGTAGAATAAAAGGACTTATAAAAAAGTAGAAGTGCATTGATTCTAAAGAAAGCAGGAATGTAAATGATATATGAAGCGAATATACATACGAGAGAAAAATTAGTTACTATATTCGAGGATTTCAATAACGTTGTTTTACTTTCTTATTTACAAGGACATATGGGTACAGCGTGGGTAAATGATCTCGAAAATCCGACAGTAGCGCAAGTTACGGTAGGGATTTTCACATTTTACGCTGGGGATTCAAAGGTGAAAGAAACAGAAGAATTGCTTCGAAACATCCCTGATAGAATGTTAGTCATCGTAAATAGTGTAGAATGGAAAAAGCGTTTAGAAACATGTTACGAAAGAAAAATAGATAAGTTTTTACGCTATAAATTTAAACGTAATGCAGAAGTTTTTGATCGTTCAAAATTACAATCTTTTATATCAGCGCTTCCAAATGAATACGAGTTACGAAGAATAGATGAACATATCGTAAATAACCCTACATTACATAAAGTCTCTGAAGATTTTACAACTCAATTTCAATCAGTGGAAGATTATATAAACCGAGGTATAGGATATAGTATTTTGTATAAAGGAGAAGTTGTATGCGGTGCATCATCATATAGCATTTATGATAATGGGATTGAAATTGAAGTGGCGACTGATCACAATCATAGAAGAAGAGGATTGGCAACTATAGTTAGTGCGGCGTTAATCTTGGACTGTCTAGAAAAAGGAATATATCCAAACTGGGATGCTGCGAATACTACATCTGCTAAACTAGCAGAAAAGCTAGGATATGTTTTTGATAAGGCGTATGATACTTATTTTGTGGATAATAGGTAAATGAATGAATTTGTACAATTGTACAACAGAAAAAGTCTAGAAAATCCTATAAAATTCATATTAATTACTCTTTTTTAAAATTACAAATTGGTATAAAAATCGACTTGAAAAAGTCGTTTTTTATTTTTTAACAATAAGGTGCATCCAATATTAATTTGCTGTTGCATAGATATTTTGGAATGAAGAAATTAACAAAATTAATTTTATTTGTCTTAATAAATTTAAGAATAGATTTTTGAAAGTTTCTTCGAAAATATGGTTATCCTTTTTACTATTGAACTTAATCAACATATTATGGTGTGTTTCCGCGATAATAGTTAAGAATTTTTAAATAGGTAAATATTCATAAAAACTAATTATATTAAACTGTGTGTATTTGACTATTAAAGATAGAATACTATCTTTAATTGCAAATGATAAAAGTGACTATGATACAAACCCACGCAATAATAGAAAAAGTACATATACAGTAAAGAGAGTTAAAAAGCTCTAATTTTTTTATAAAGGAGATTATAAAATATGAGTGAACAATGCCCAATTAATGTACCATGTCAGGTAGCAGGACAAACTCAAACACCATTAAGTGATGCACCTGCAACGCCAATTACTACTCCAGGAGCACCAATTGTAAAAATACCAGTTGTATTAGCAGAAAGAACGATTCAAATTGTTGTAGAATCTGATATTTCATTAGATCCTCCAGCAGTTGAAATTAAACGTATCTTAAAAAATGCATTTTTAACACAATGTAAGTTAGTTCCTGTAGCATTCGAACCAGTACCAGGTACACCTTACCGAAGAGTTACAAGAGCAAAGTTATTTGTACAAGGATATATTCGGAAAAATATTGAGTATGCAAATGATGAGTGTAATGGAGTGCTATATGACCGTATTGCAAATGTTCCATTTTCTGGTTTTGCAGATTTAACAGAAGCTGATTTTCTATCATTAGCTATAGTAGCTGCTTCCTCAGATACTACTTCTCACTTTATTAATCCTAAAAATGGTGATCTACCACGTTTAGACAAATACTTCTTCGAAAATACAGTTTTTTATAACGAACAACCATATTGCGAGTTAGTTAGCGCTCAATTTTTCGAATTAGACTTTTCGCCTTGTCCAACAGATCTAAATGAACCATTTGATACTCTTCGTGAAAAAATTGTACTAGATCTTACTTTAAAAGTTTTACAAGTACAACAAGTGCAAGTATAAAACTAAAAAAGCATTGTCTTTGATAAAAAGACAATGTCTTTTTTATTATTATAAAACATATATAATGCTGAAAATGAATACGTGTAAAATAACATATTTTCCTGAATTTTATTAGATGGGGGGATGGTGATGAATAAGCCATGGATTGGTAAGGCGCTATGGGATGAAATTCACAAGTATAAAGATCTGAATAAACAAGATAATTCACGAGAAAGAATAGTAAAGAAAGAAGAGGAAGTATCTGAAGTAAAGAAAGAAGAGGAAGTATCTGAAGTAAAGAAAGAAGAGGAAGTATCTGAAGTAAAGAAAGAAGAGGAAGTATCTGAAGTAAAGAAAGAAGAGGAAGTATCTGAAGTAAAGAAAGAAGAGGAAGTATCTGAAGTAAAGAAAGAAGAGGAAGTATCTGAAGTAAAGAAAGAAGAGGAAGCATCTGAAGTAAAGAAAGAAGAGGAAGTATCTGAAGTAAAGAAAGAAGAGGAAGTACCTGAAGTAAAGAAAGAAGAGGAAGTATCTAAAGTAAAGAAAGAAGAGGAAGTATCTGAAGTAAAGAAAGAAAATGCAACATCTGAATCACAAATAGAACCTTCAGTACGTTCAATGGTAGTGAAAACACCATTTTCTATTATTTCTGAAGTGTCTAGTTTTAAAATATTTCCAAAAATAAATATAAAAAATCAAGAAGAGTTTGTTTTTCAAAATGAAAAAGATGTAGGTAGACGTGAATTAGATTCTAAGCTATTAACTACAGTACAACAGTATCATTCGGAGGCTTATTGTGAAATAGTTTCTTTTAATCTTCATGAAAAGAGAGTGCTTATGGAATTATATAATAAAAAAGTCATAGGGAATATTGAAGAGAATAAGGTAGAGACATCTTCATGGACTCCTATACATAGCATAGTAATAGAGGGGGAAAATGAAGGAGAAATAAATAATGTTATAACAGCCAAGCTACCAATAGAAATAGGAAAATATAAAGGTGAAATTATTTTACGAGAAAAAGTTGTATTTAAAGAAAAAGTCATAGGAATAAAAGAGGTGGAACAAGAGATTGTTTTGACAAAAACTGAATTCTTAGTGCCAAAAGTAATAAAAAATCGACAAAATACATTTACAGTTGAAAAAGGAAGCTTATTTGTAGAAGGTTATATTTATCAATGTATTGAATACATTTCAGAACAAAGTACATTTCATAATAATGTGTATCAATTAATGCAAAATATTGTACTGGAATTAGTCGTTCAAGTAATACAAGAACAGGAAGTACAAGTACGAATTAATTAAAAATGAATATATTCCCTAAATGCTACAAATGGTTTTTTCTCAATAAATTCAGTGTAATATTAATGAATACTAATTTTTGCTAACGGGGATAGTTACTTTATAAAATGAATCTATTTAGGTCTATGAAAAAATAAGTGCTAACATGTTTGAAAACAAACTTATTAACACTTATTAAAAACAGGCATAAAATTTGGATTATATGTGGTTTGATTTAAGAATTTAATAAAAAACATTGATAATTACCTACTATAAACTGATGTGTAAAATAAAGTGTATTCACTTTTTTTTTACAAGACTCTCAATTTGAATAGTAATACATGTTTATCATAATTTTCTAAACACCAATTATATTTTTTTAGAATAATTGGATGGACAACTTCTTTCTTCATATCAACTTCAATAAAGCCATATGTTTTATAAAAACTTTCTAGTTCGTCAAAAGGAATACAAAATACGCTTTGTATTTCTAATGCTTTCGCAGTCTGTACTAAGAATGAAACAAGTTTCCTAGCTAATTGTAGACCTCTAAATTTAGGGAGAATAAAAATTCCACCCATTTCAATAGTACCTTCATCTATTTGGACTAATCGACCAACACCTGCATAAGCATTGTCGTATGTAATGATTGCTACCATATCTCGATTTAAATCACTTCGTACAAATCCTATAGCGTCATATTGTTTATTAACCCATTCTAAATCATTAGAGGTGGCTAGTTGAATACTCATTTGTATCAATCCTTTGGAAAATTCGATATATTTTTATTATACAGAATGTAAAGCGGTTAAATTTAGATGATTTTAATAACAGTTCAAATTTTGAAGAATAGTGCATACAATATAAAGTCTTTTCCTTTCTTCATTTAAGTTTTACGTATATAATTTAAAAGTACTATTTTTATTTTATATTTTTTATATTTATAACAGAATAGAGGTTTAAAAATGGGTGTTAAAATCATTACGGATAGTGCGGCGGATTTACCGGTAGAATTGCTGCAAGCATATGATATTGATTTAATTCCACTCCGTGTTTATGATGAAGCAGAAACAGAGTATTTAGATGGAGTTACATTAGAGTCAGTTACATTATTGCAAAACATGAGAGAAGGCGCTGTTTATAGAACGTCATTGCCTTCGCTTGAAACTTTCCAAGAAAAATTTGTTTCTTATGCAAAAGAAGGTAATCCTTGTATATATTTAGCTTTTTCATCTGAACTATCTGGTACATATCAATCGTCAGTTGTTATTAAAGAAGAAGTGAAAGAAACATATGCTGATTTAGATTTAGAAATTATTGATACAAAATGTGCTTCGCTTGGCCAAGGGCTTGTCGTTTTAGAAGCTGCTAAAATGGCGAAAGACGGCGCATCAAAAGAAGATATTTTAAAACGTGTTGATTTTCTAATGAACCATATAGAACATATCTTCACAGTAGCTGACTTACAGTATCTTGTTAGAGGTGGGCGTTTAAGTAAAGTCGCAGGATTTATCGGTGGTTTACTAAACATAAAGCCGATCTTAAACGTGGAAGAAGGAAAGCTTGTACCACTTGAAAAAGTACGAGGGAAAAAGAAAGTACTTGGCCGAATTGTAGATATTATGGAAGAGCGCGGAAAAGACCTTAAAGGTCAAACAATCGCTATGACTCACGGTGCTGACTTAGAAACAGCTGAAGCTTTAAAAGCATTAATTACGGAAAGATTTGGCTGTGAAGTATTTATCGTAAATACAATTGGAGCAGCAATCGGTGCACATACAGGACCTGGCGTTATAACGCTATTTTTCTTAAATGAAGTAGAGTAAAGGATTGATCTTTTGATCAATCCTTTTTTTCTTCAAGGTAATGCTACTATTTCTGTAGCAGATGAGCTGAAAAAATTTAAGGAATTATTAGATATGGGCGTTATTACAGAAGATGAATTTAATGCGAAGAAAAAGCAGTTACTAAATATATAAATTAGTTTTTTATGAAATTAGTATGAAAATGCTAAATATAAGATGTTAAAAAGATGATTCTGTTGTGGACAGAATCATCTTTTTTATGTGTTGAAGTATTTTGTTTATAAAAATCTAAATATTTCAAGATATTAAAATTTATTTATTTCATATATAATTGTGTAGGGAGAAATATCTGTAACTATTTGTAAAAATAGGGGGCGGCTATAAAATGCATGAAATTGCTAGATGGGATTTAGATCGATTATATACGTATGGAGACATTATACTTCCAATATTGGAGTTAAAAGAGCAATATATGGTGACAAAAGATGTAGAAAACCTTTCAAAACTTATACAAGCTATTGAAAAAGCAGAATACTATTTGTACTGTCGATCGGTTGAAGAAAGTATTATATCGGATATTACTAGATTGACTGTGAAAGTAAAGGAATTAAAAAGTGAAGTGCAGCAAGTAATACAACAAAGTGAAGTGGAAATTACCGATAATACTAGGCTAATAAAAGATGAACTTAATGCGTGGGAAAATATGTACATACAATTAAGGGATAGGATAGAAATAGAGCACAATAATAAGCAATTATCATTTGGACAAGCAAATAATATTGCAATGAATAGTGATAATGAAAAGGAAAGAGTAGAAGTATTCGAGTTATTAACAAATGCCTTACATAAGGAAAAAGAAATTTTTGCTACTGTATTAAATCAAATAGGGAGATTACGTAATACAAAGAGTAATGAATTAGAAGAAAGAGAGATTTTAACGCAATCTCTACATGCTAATGGTATTACTGAAACTGTATTATTACAAATGTGGAATGCGACAGAAGAAAATCTTGATACATTAGTAAGTGTTTTAAACGTGTATAAGAAGGGGGAAGCTTCGATTACATGGCATGAACTTATGACCGTAAAGGAAAATAATGAGATTAATATCCCTTTTTCAGTAGCAGTTCAAAACATATACGATGCGTTTGAAAATATAGATAAAGAATTAGCAGAATTTGCACGGAATGCAATAGAGAGTGGATGGGTGGATGCGGAACCGAGAGATAATAAACCACCTGGTGGATTTTGTGCTCCTTTTTTCAGTGAAAAAGAATCACGAATCTCTATGCGTTATGACGGAAGTATCGATAGTGTAAGAGTACTTGCGCACGAACTAGGACATGCTTGGCATTTTTATAATATGAGTTTTGAGCAATCTACTTCTTTTTTAGATGATTATTTGCCAATGAGTACGGCTGAATCGGCGTCTATTTGCTTTGAAACGGTACTCTTAAACTATCTAATTCAAACAACAGATAGTATAGATATGAAAAAGTCATTGCTTAGTTGGAAAATAAGAAACTGTTTTAATTATGTAATGGCAATTCGAGCATCATTTGAATTTGAGAAGAATTTTTATGAAAAGTGTAAAGAAGGTCCATTAAGTGCTGATGAAATCGAGAAATTATCTATAGTAGCGCAAGAAAAAGCATATGGGCATGCGTTATCAGAATATCAGCCGTTTGTTTGGATGAAATACATTCAATTTTATATTGCAGATGTTCCTTTTTATAATTATCCATACACATTTGGGTATTTAGCTAGTTTTAGTTTATTAGAGAGGGCTCAAGAAAGTAAAACTACTTTTCATCCGAAATATAAGGAGTTTTTACGAGAAACAGGAAAAGCTCCAGTGGAAGAACTTATGAAAAAACATTTTGAAATCGATATAACAAGCTATGTATTCTGGTATAAAGCTTTTAGACAAATTTCGAAAGATGTTGATGAATATTTGAGGCTTATGTAAGGAGAGAGTATAGTGGATCACCAACTTATAAAGGGAATACCTTTTTCAACTTTAGAATATGAAAAAGCTATAAGTTTATTAAAAGGTTGGCTACATGAACAACAAGAGAAACCAAGGTTTGTAGTAACTGCAAATCCTGAAATTGTTATGTCTGCAAAGGAAAGCACGGCTAAATCAAAGCAGTTTAAAAAGATGTTACTTTCTGCAGATTTAATAACAGCGGATGGGATTGGCGTCATAATAGGCTCGAAAATATTAAAAGGAACTTTGAAAGAACGTGTTACTGGGGCAGATATCACTCACGATTTAATAAAATATTGTAATGACAATGAATATCGTGTCTTTCTTTTTGGAGCTGCGCCAGAAAGTAATAAAAAGGCACTAAAAAAATTAAATGAGCAGTTCCCAGGAGCATAGTTTAAAGGACAGCATGGATTTGTAAATGGCGAAGAAATAGAAGAAGTAAAAATGAAAATTAAGCAATTCAAGCCGCACTTACTACTAGTAGGACTAGGTTCACCAAAACAAGAAGAATTCATCTATGAAAACATACAAACATTAAACGTGCCGCTATCTATTGGTATAGGAGGCATGATTGATATAATATCTGGTACTGTAAAAAGAGCACCAAAAATTATGAGGGATACAGGAACTGAATGGCTGTATAGGTTACTTTCGCAGCCGAAACGGTTAAAGAGACAACTCGTACTTCCGAAATTTTTATTGTCGGTTATGTCTGAAAGAATTAAAGGGATTAATTAATAAAGGAGACTACATTCATGAAAAGAATCGGCATTATCGGAGCAATGCAAATTGAAATAGACTTACTTTTAGAAAAACTAGCTATACAAGAGGAACAGAAGATTGCGGGAATGCCTTTTTACATTGGCGAATTCATGGGAACAAAAGTAATTATTACACGTTCTGGTGTAGGGAAAGTAAATGCAGCCGCATGTACGCAAACATTAATTCATAAATTTCATGTAGATGCTATCATCAATACAGGTGTTGCTGGTGGATTACATCCAGATGTAAAAGTTGGTGATATCGTTATTTCAACGAATGTTACCCATCATGATGTAAGTAAAACTCAAATGAAAAACTTATTCCCGTTCCAAGAAGAATTTAATGCAAGTAAGGAATTAATAGAGTTAGCACGTACAGCATGCAATAGTAGTAGTTTACATATGGAGATTCATGAAGGAAGAATCGTCAGCGGTGAATGTTTTGTTGAAGATTCAAAACTAAAAGCGAGATTAATAGACGAATATGCGCCGCATTGTACTGAAATGGAAGGTGCAGCAATTGGCCATGTTGCTTACATAAATGAAGTACCATTTCTCGTTATAAGATGTATTTCTGACAGTGCAGATGATGAAGCGCAAATTTCTTATGACGACTTCGCGAAAACTGCCGCAAATTATTGTTCAGAAATTATCGTTGAGATGCTGAAAAATATATCGAGTAAAACTTATAGTTCAAAAGGGGAGAATGACATGTTACAAGCATTAATTTTTGATATGGACGGAACGTTATTTCAAACTGATAAAATTTTAGAATTATCGTTAGATGATACATTTGATCACTTAAGATCACTACAATTATGGGATACGGTAACACCTATTGAAAAATACCGTAAAATTATGGGTGTGCCTTTGCCAAAAGTCTGGGAAGCTTTATTACCGAATCATTCTATTGAAGTAAGAGAACAAACAGATGCATATTTTTTAGAAAGATTAATTGAAAACATTAAGAGCGGAAAAGGTGCTTTATACCCGAACGTAAAAGAAGTTTTTACATACATAAAAGAAAATGATTGTTTAATTTATATTGCTAGTAATGGTTTAACTGAATATTTACGAGCAATCGTATCTTATTATTCTTTGGACCTGTGGGTTACTGAAACGTTTAGTATTGAACAAATAAACTCTCTTAATAAAAGTGACTTAGTAAAAAGTATTTTGAACAAATATGATATAAAAGAAGCAGCGGTAGTTGGCGACCGTTTATCTGATATACGTGCAGCGAAAGATAATGGCTTGATTGCGATTGGATGCAATTTTGATTTTGCACAAGAAGATGAACTTGCGCAGGCGGATTTAGTAATAGATGATTTACTTGAGTTGAAGGGAATATTGCCTACTGTGCAGAGATTATAAATTCATTTAAAAAATCATATAATATTTTAAAAATCCTTCTTCCACGAATGGAGTAGAATTCATTTGTGATAAATTAGTAATAGTTTGATTTTTAAAAAAACTGAGTAGAGGATTATAAAGTGTGTGCAGTTTTTTGCCAATTCCTATATATCTTATTCCACGGAGGAAATATGCTTAAAGATAATTTTAACATTAGTAATATTCCCGCGGTTTTGTGGGGAGATAAAAGTGAAAAAGTTTTTATTGCAGTACATGGAAATATGTCAAATAAGGAAGATACAGTTATTCAAATATTAGCTGAAGAAGCTAATCAAAAAGGTTATCAAGTATTAAGCTTTGATTTACCTGAGCATGGAGACAGAAAAAATGATAATACTCCTTGCAAAGTACAGTTTTGTATTAGTGAATTATCGATAATTATGAATTACGCAAAAGAACATTGGAAAAAAGTAAGCGTGTTTGCATGTAGTATAGGAGCTTATTTTAGCCTTTTAGCTTATCAAAATGATGTGATAGAAAAGGCATTATTTTTATCACCAGTAGTTAATATGGAACGAATTATCGAAAATATGATGAAATGGTTTAATGTAACACCAGAGCTTTTGCAAAAAGAAATGACTATAGAGACACCGATTGGTCAAAAGTTATATTGGGATTATTTATGTTATGTAAAAGAACATCCTATTAATACATGGAATACAGATACATATATTATGTACGGATCCAAGGATGAACTGTGCGAATTTGAAACTATTAACTATTTTACAAAAAAACATCGTTGTAAATTAGAAGTCATGGAGACAGGTGAACATTATTTTCATACTGAAGAACAGTTCAAGATATTTGAACAGTGGTTACACAAACGTATCGATTAACAAATTATAATTTATCTTGAACCTGTTAGAGAAGAATAGTGAATATATAAACTAATATTATATTTGAAAGATATTATAAATGTAAAAGTATTCACTTAAACAAACAATTGCCTTAGTTCAATAAGAATTAAACAACTTTATTAATGATTTTTGAGTACAAATATCTTTATATGTATAGAAATTAAACAACTATATTATCGATTTACATCTGAAGTGAAGAATACGCACACTACGAATTAAATAAAATAACAACCATAAAAATGCTCAGAATAAATAATTCTTGAGCATTTTTACGTATTTTTATATTAAGGGGGAATTTACTTGAAAGATATACATATTCAACAAATTGAAGATTTAATGAAATACGAGCACGATTATCTTGTTCAAGAAAGCAAAGAAGAGGGATTTAATTTCTTAATAAAACTAATAAGTGAATATGAAAATAAAATAAACATATTTAATAAAACTGGAGAATGTTTATATGGTATTTTTCAAGGGGAAAAGTTAATTGGAATAGGAGGGTTAAATGAGGACCCATACTCAGAAAATAATAAGAATGGCCGATTAAGGAGATTTTATATTTCAAAGGACTACCGTCGTGTAGGGCTAGGTAACTTGTTATTAAACCGATTATTATTACATGCAGAAAAGTATTTTAAAGTGGTTGTTCTACATACAGATACAAAGCAAGGTGATGCGTTTTATAGTGCAAATGGATTTGTGAAAGAGAAATTATTTAAAGGATCTAGTCATTACAAATTGTTAGAGAAGTAGCTGTGCAAAGAATTATTCTGAACAGCTATTTTAAATTTTGTTTTTTGTTGGTAAATCGATACATTTAAAAATTAATAAAATAATTTCATTTGCTGAATTATTGATACAATTAAAAGAGACCTCAGCTTTAAAAATAAACTTATGAGGTCTCTGATTTCTAGTCAATTATGTTTTAACATTCATTTCTTTCAATAATCCCTTCGGATCACCTTTTACATAATAAAAATGCGGAGTATTTTCATCATCGTAAAGCATAATATAAGGCTTTTCATTAAGCGGGAGGAGAATAAGTACTTCATCAATTGTTGTATGTAACCATTGATTTGTAATAGAAATTGGTTTAGATAATGGGATTTTTATCATGTGACCATCTTTTGGAACGACGTTTAAGTTTTTGAACGGGCCAGTAATGGATTTAGCGTATTGAACAGCTTCTTTTTGAATAGCTGGATCTAAAGATTGTTTTTGAACGACCATTTCTTTTTGACAATCAAACACTTCAATTTGTTGTTTTGTATTTGCGAACACATTTGTTGATAATAAGAAACAAAGAAGAGTAATAACCCCGATTTTTTTAATCATAATACAACACCTCGTTTTTACTATACCCTTAAAACGTTCAAATATTTTTCTGTCACATTGATGTAACAAAGAAGTTGTATAATACAATTGGTTTTTGTTTAATAGCAATGGAGGATAATGTATGAGAGTATTAATAGCAGATGATGAACAAGATATGTTAAGGATTTTAAAGGCTTATTTCGAGAAAGAAGGCTTCGAAGTTTTATTAGCAAAAGATGGAGAAGAAGCACTTCAAATATTTTATGATGAAAAAGTTGATTTAGCTGTTTTAGATTGGATGATGCCGAAACATAGTGGTATTACTGTCTGTCAGGAAATAAAAAAGAATTCAAGCGTAAAAGTGTTAATGCTTACAGCGAAAAGTGAAAGTGAAGATGAATTAGCAGCACTTCAAAGTGGCGCAGATGAATATGTAAAAAAACCATTTCATCCAGGCGTATTAATAACTAGAGCGAAAAAACTTATACAGCATGATGATGTCATTCAAATTCAAGATTTGAAAATAGATTTCACTAAAAATAAAGTTTATAAAAATGACAAAGAGTTAGATATTACAAAAACAGAGCTAGAATTAATAAAGTGTTTTTTAAATCATAAAGGCATGATTTTAACTCGTAAAAAATTGTTAGATATCGTATGGGGGTTTGACTATTTCGGAGAAGAGCGAACTGTTGATACACATGTAAGAAGATTACGTAAAAAAGTAGGAGAAAATATTATAAAGACGCATCGTGGTTTAGGATATAGTTTGGAGGAGCAGAGTGAATAAACTTGGAAAAAAGCTATTTCTCAGCATTTCTTTAACTGTTATTCTTATTTTTACAATCTCTTTATTATTAATTAACTATCTTTTACCGAAATATAATATTTACAAAACGCGAGAAAGTTTAGAAGGTATTACAGCACAAATACAGTCCATACCGAGCAAACAACTGGATGAAGCAATTACTAGCATTGAAAATAAAGGAAATGTTACGATTGCGTATACATCAATTAACAATTCGGAAGATCGAATTAATGATGAGTTACGTATGCAACTTACAAGGAAAAGGGTTGCCCTTAATAAACTTTGGATTACAAAAGAAGAAGTAATGAAAGTAAAGAACTTCGGGCAAGCGAATAAAATATATGATCAAGAAAAGATTAAATCTAGTTTTTTTGTGAAATACATTGCGAAAGACGATATGTTAATTTTAGTAGGAGTTTCGATCGCACATTCTAATGAAATAATAAAAGCGTTAAATTCATTTTATTTTTACATTTTTGGCATTACGATTTTTCTCATTATCGTACTTGTATGGATACTTTCAACGACAATCACCAGACCATTGAAAGAATTAAGTAATGTTGCAGAAGATATTTCAAATTTGAAATTTGAACGAGCGAAAGTGAAAACAAATGATGAAATAGGGGACTTAGCTAATAGTATTAATATCATGAGTGAAAAACTCAATGAAGCGCATGAAGATTTAACAGATCGAAATGAACATTTAAAACGATTTATGGGTGATGTGACGCATGAATTAAAGACTCCAATTGCATTAGTGAAAGCATATTCTATGGGAATAAAAGATGGTTTAGATGATGGTACATACATAGATACAATCATTAAACAAACTGATCAAATTTCAAACCTAATTGAAGAGTTATTACGATTTTCTAAACTAGAAAGAGATGTTTTAGAAAAAGAAGAATTCGATATTAAATCACTAGTCCAAAGTATATTAGATAAGCATAAGATTGAACTGGAATCGAAAGAAATCAATTTGCAAGTGAACTATAATGTTAGCGATGCAGTTGTTAATGCTGATGTAAATAAAATGAAAATGGTCTTTCAAAATTTAATATCTAATGCGATAAAATATACAGCAAATCAAAATATAAAAATTACTTTAGAAGATCGAAATGAAAATATATATTTTCAAATTCAAAATGGTATGAATGCCGAACAAATGAAAGATATCGATAAAATTTGGGAACCTTTTTACGTCCTAGAATCTTCTCGTAGTAAAGACCATTCTGGTACAGGACTAGGTTTAGCGATAGTGAAAAGTATTTTAGAAAGACATGGTTTTGATTATGGAGTCTCTACAATAGAGGGAGATATAAGATTTTATATTAATATGAAGAATGACTAATTCGAAACTATAAAAAGCATCGTCTATTATTAGGCGATGTTTTTTTATGATTATATGAGAGTAGTAAATCAGAATATATAACCTCGAAGGCTCGTTTGAAGAGTGTTCTACAAATTTTTCAAGTTGTTGCATGAAATATAAACTGAATTTTCTGTTATTTTATTGTATAGTAAAAGGAGACATATATGGGGAGGAAAAAGTATGGGGAAAAAGAAAATAGCAATTACATTATCAACAATCTTATCTTTATCAGTCACATCAGGAGTTTCTAGTATGACTACGTATGCAGACAAGAAAGAAACAAACTACATAAATGAGAATGACGTGAAGTTAAATGGGAAAGGTGCAGAAGGACTACAATCAAATACGAAGATTGAATTAGAAAATGGGATGACAAAGCCGATCTACTCGCTTGATGAAGCAATTATCGAAAATTTATTTGTAGAGACGGAAGTTGATAGTGATCGAGATGGAAAAAAGGATCGTGTATCAGTAAAAGTTATGCGTCCAAAAACTGATTCAAATGTGAAAATTCCCGTTATATATGAAATGAGTCCATATCGATCTGGCTTAAAAGATGTTCCTGTATATAATGTAGATGAAGAATTGTATGCGTATGAAGGGAAACCGTATGGAGCTGTTAATCTTGGTTCATACGGAAATTATTATGTGCCAAGAGGCTATGCAGTCATTTTAGGTGAAAGTATAGGAACTGGAAAATCAGACGGATGTCCAACTACTGGGGATGAGCAAGAAATATTAGGGACGAAATCTGTCATTGATTGGGTAAATGGGCGTGCGAAAGCATATACAGAAAATGGTGAGGAAGTTAAGGCTGATTGGTCAACAGGAAATGTAGGTATGACAGGCGTTTCTTATAATGGTACGTTACCGAATGCAGTTGCGACGACTGGCGTGGAAGGGTTAAAAACAATTATTCCAATCGCAGCGATTAGTAGTTGGTATGATTATTATCGTGCAAACGGTGCAGTCATTGCGCCTGGTGGATACCAAGGAGAAGATACAGATAACATGGCAGAAGCAGTTCTAACAAGAGAAAATCCTGAAGTTTGCGGACAAGTAATAAAAGAGCTAACAGCTGGACAGGACCGGAAAACTGGTAATTATAATGATTTTTGGGATAAACGTAATTATGTAAAAGATGCTAAAAACGTAAAAGCGAGTGTATTTGTTGTTCATGGTTTAAATGATTGGAATGTAAAGACGAAGCAGTTTGCGCAGTGGTGGGAAGCACTTGGAGAAAATGATGTCCCTCGTAAAATGTGGTTACATCAAGGTGGACACGGTGGAACATCAACAAATGATTGGCAAAGAACACAAAATAAATGGTTCGATTACTGGTTGTATGGAATTGAAAATGGGATTATGAATGAACCGATGGTGGATGTACAACGTGAAAATAAAACTTGGGATAAAATAAAAAATTGGCCGGATCCAGCAGCTGTACCGTCAGAAGTTCGTATGTATTTAAGTAACAAAGCAGTTAATTTGCCATTAAGTATGGGCTCTGCAAATAAAGTTTTCTCATTCGTGGATGATGCAAAAATGAAATCAAATCAATTAATAGAAAATCCAGAATTAGAAGTAGCCAATCGATTAGTGTATACAATGCCTGTACTTCAAAAAGATACGCGTATAAGCGGTACACCAAAGATTTCAATTACAGGAAATATTGATCGATCTGTATCAAATTTAACTGCTTTACTTGTTGATTATGGTGGAGCAAAGCCGGAAATTGTAACGAGAGGCTGGATGGATCCACAAAACTTAAAGAGTATAGAAAATTCAACAGCGATTCAACCGGGCAAAGATTATACATTCACATGGGATATGCAGCCTGATGATTATGTATTTAAAGTGGGGCATCAAATAGGGGTCATTTTAATCGCTAGTGACTATGATTATACGATTAGACCGAAAGCGGGCACGAAGCTTACAGTAAAATTAAGTGAAGTAACATTGCCGATTGTGAAATAAATAGTTATGAATAAAGAGCTTACTGCATAGTAAGCTCTTTAAACTTTGAAATGGGGAGTTTAATGTGAATGTTTATTAGTAGATACAAAAAATGCTTACAACAAATAAAAAAATTGCATTCATGATCAATAGACCACTAAAGGTAAGCCCAGCAAAACCTCCAGCGAATCCATCTCCTACTTTTTCACCAATTACGTGCAAGGTGGCGAAGAAAACAACGGGAGAAGAAAGTATGAAAATACCACTGGCTATTTTCCATATTCGTTGATATTTCTTTGCTATAAAGAAAATGAGTGTATTAAAAGTGATAAGAAGAAAAATAAATCCAATTAATGAATTCATCATATCCTCCTTTCAATATAATTCTGAATTTTCATATGTTCATTTTGAATGGAATATTATACAATATAATTATATTGTATGGAAAGCGAGTGATATATTATGACAGTCAGCTCTTTCGAATTTTTATTAAAAATAAAGGTACAGGAAGATTAATTGAATGAAAATCTTCCGTACGTATAAAACGGAGGAGAAAATAAATGTTTAGTTTTTATAGTACACTTTGCACGGAACTTTATGATTTCACTAAGCCTGTCGGTTATTCTTTAAATGGTGATATTGAGTATTACGAAGAACGTTTAAAAAATGGTAGAGGAAGAATTCTCGAAGCAGCGGTAGGATCAGGGCGTGTCATTATCCCGCTCCTTGAAGCTGGTTTTACAGTAGATGGGATAGATTATTCACCTGAAATGCTAGAATCGTGCCGCGTGCGATGTAAAGAGAGAAACTTACATCCTAATTTATATGAAGGAAGCTTACAACAATTTTCACTGCCACATAAATACGAGGCAATTATCATTCCAACTGGATCTTTTTGTTTAATTGAAAATCGTACAGATTCTATAAACGCATTGAAATGTTTTTATGAACATCTTAATCCAGGCGGGCGATTAATCGTAGATATTATGCTTCCGCATGACTGGAAAACAGGAGAGATTCATACATCGACTTTTTCTTTGCCGAGTGGAGACGGAATTACATTAGAAAATAAATCAATTGAAATAGATTGGCTGAACCAAGTTACTCTATCATATTTAAAATATGAAAAATGGAGTAAAGGGCAGTTAGTACAAACAGAACTACAACGCTTTGCGATACGCTGGTATGGAATAGAAGAGTTTAAACTTCTGCTAGAAAGTATAGGTTTCTCTAACATTACTTACTCCGCTGACTATGTTTATGAAAAAGAACCGTCAAATGCAAGTCAAATGTTTACTTTTGAAGCTGTGCGAAACGAAAAATAAAGAACTATGTATGAAAATAAGGTAATCGATATAATATCGGCTGCCTTATTTCAATTGTATATTACTTACATGGTATTACGTTCCGGTTGTCCAAGCATTCTTCTACTAACTACATATACTACTTATATTAAAGGCAGTTACTATTTCAAATAGAACTTTTATTTTTCTATAAATGATATTTTAGAGAAGTAGGGGATAAATTTGGAAAACGTAGAACAAGACAGAATTGAAAATCAAGTGTATTCCAATCGTGTAGTAAGATCAGAATTTGATGCGAATTGGGAAACATGTATATCAAAAAGTGGCTATGTAATTTATGTAGCAACAAGTAATAATGCTGAAGTAATAGTACTTCTTGCAGATGGTTCAAGTAAACTATTAATTTTTGAAAAAGGCGGTAAAGTAGTAGTAGGCGGTGGTGGTACAAGTCATTACAGTAAACCGCATATTGCAAGAAACATTTAAGGTAGAACATGATAATTGAGAAGAAGCTGGAAAACGGTTATTCATTCATGTTTAGAGTATGATAGACTAACCGTTTTTATTTGTTTATATTATTTTAGAAGAGCTCGATTGATTACAAATACATCGGTATGACCAGCAAAAATTAGGAGGAAATTGTACGGATAAGAATTCGAAATATAATGTAAGTTTGGAAGAAACATATAAGCAATTTTAAAAAGTATTTCCTATTTCGGGAAATGCTTTTTCTATGTTATAGTATAATAGTGTTTCGAAACGATGTTATTTTAATATACTTCAAATCTTGTTGTGTATTATTTTTATATTAAATTAGTTGTGCAAGTATTTTTTTATATAAGGAGTAACAATTAGAGAAATGAAAAATATAGACTTTATACTAGAAAGTGATGAGGCATTAAAACCGTCGGAACGATTAGTACTATTATTATTAGAGAAGCATAGAATGTTATATACGAACGATCTATTAGCGTTATCTAATTTATCATATAAAACATTAACAGATTCATTAACAGCGCTTGTTTTAAAATCATATGTGTTAAAGGAAACAGGTAAGGGAAGAAGACAGAATTGTTATAGATTAGTATGATAAGACTGCTTATTTTAGAGAATTTATATTGATATTTTTCGAATGTAAGGAGAAATAGAATTTTAATTTTCAAATGAAAAACGAACCACAATACGTACTTGGATATTTGAATTTCATTTTTGTTAATGATAATTTTATAATTATCGAAAATAGAAAAATAAAATAAACTGCATAAAAAAGAAATAAAAAAACAATCCGTTTTTAAAATGGATTGTTTTTTATTGGAATAATATTATTTGATGAATGGAAAACAGGAATGATTATTCTACTTCACTTGTGTACTTTTCAGGTAATAATTCCATTACGTTACATTTTACAAGTTCACCATTATAAGAAAGTATAACGTTCGTATTTTTTCCGTAATCACTTATTAATTCTCGACACATACCACATGGAGCAACAACCCAACATTTTTCTATGTCTGCATGAGGGTGTGGGTGAGCAACTGCTACAATGGTATCAAATTCATGATCGCCTTCTGAAATAGATTTTCCAATCGCCATTGCTTCACCACATACTGTTATCCTTCCAACATTCGCTTCAACATGCACTGCTGCATAAATATTACCTGTTTTAGTTCTTACAGCTGAACCGATATGATGACGGCCATATTTATAGTTTTGTTCAATTACTTTTTCAGCAGTTGTAATTAAATCATAGTCTTCACTATTTAAAGGCATTACTTTTAACATAATTTCTCCTCCGTATTAAACATGATTATTTTTGTTTTAACATAAATTTTTAATATTTAAAACAAAAGATAGATATTAGAGTGATAATATTATTATGTAAACTGTTATTTTAACAGGAAATTATAATAATCAATAGAACATATAGAAGAGTATACTTAAATATTTTGAAAGATGGGAGATTATTATGGCGATTTTACAATCAATAGTACAAGCTATTATAAGTGGTAATAAGGAAGAAGTGGTGGAGTTTATAAAGACGAATCCAAGTGCTGTTAACGAATTTAGTGACGATGGTTGGACTCTACTTCATTTATCGGCTTATTTTGGACAAAAAGAGATAGCAAGTTTTCTTTTAGAAAGTGGGGCAGATATACATATTAGAGCAAAAAACGAAAATGAAAATACACCTTTGCAAGCGGCCATAGCGAATAAACAAAGTGAGCTTGTTGCTTACTTAATTGAAAGTAGATCAGATGTAAATGCTATATAAAGTGGGGGTTGGACAGGGTTACATGAAGCAGCACTATTAGGAAGTGAAGAAATAGTTATGTTACTTCTTGAAAATGGAGCTAATAAAGCGATTAAGAAAAATGATGGAAAAACAGCGTATGATATTGCGTTAGAAAAAGAATATGATCACCTTTTACACCATTTAAAACAGGAAGTGAACGTATGATAAATAAGTGGAGCGTAGGCATATTTTTATTTAACGAGGTAGAAGTGTTAGACTTCGCGGGGCCATTTGAAGTTTTTTCTGTAACCGAAGTGAAGGAAGAAAAACCATTTACTGTTTACACAGTTAGCCAAAATGGAGAAATGATTACAGCAAGAAATGGATTAAAGGTAAAGCCGGATTATAGTATTGAAGATTTACCACCAGTTGATATTTTAATCATTCCAGGTGGTAAAGGTGTTCGGGAAAATGAAGTACAAAATGATATTATAATAAATTGGGTTCGTCAGCAAATGAAAGAAGTAAAGCTAATGACTTCAGTTTGTACGGGTGCGCTATTACTTGCGAAAGCCGGTTTACTGGAAGGCTTAAAGCAACAACGCATTGGGCTAGTCTTCAAACTTTCAAAAAAGATTTTCCGAATGTAGAAGTAATGGAGAATGTGAAATTTGTAGATGAAGGACACATTATTACATCGGCAGGTATTTCAGCTGGTATTAACATGTCATTTCATATTGTGACAAATTTGTTAGGTGTGGAGGTTGCTGCGGAAACAGCCAAAAGTATGGAATATGATATTGATTTGTAAAATAAAAAAGCCCAATTTGGGCTTTTTTATTTAGCAAAGTTTCTTAACAGGTGATCTATGCTCAAAACTTTAGTTCAGAAACAGTAATTTCAGTTTTAGCGAATATACGACAATTTATCTTTTTTCTCCTTGTAAGCATGTTATTACAAGGAGAAATTTCGTATGTAAAAAAACTCTTCTACAATAGTAGAAAAAGAATAACAGAAACTACTATTTTATGGCAGCATACATAAAAAAATTCAATGTAAATATGGAAATGTCGTCGAATGCTATCTTTAATTGGTTAATTTGTGAGATATTTTTGTGAAGGAGCTTATTTTATAAGAATAGAATTAAAGTTAGTAAGAGATTATGCCGATGGTAGTGAAAATATATGTGTTAGGGGGATTTCAAAATGAGGAAACTCAAGCGAATAAATGTTCCTAATATACAAGAACAACTATCACAGTCTAATGAGAATCGAGCAATTAATAAGAAAAAACTAAGGCGATTTATATTCATGTTTATATTTATCGCGGCGGCTACTTTGTACGTTCAATTTATTTTAACGAAACAACAAGAAATAATCGTGGAAAAAAAAGATACAATAACGAATCAAAAAGAACAATTGGTTTCTTTAAAGAAAAATCAGGCGTCTTTAAAGACTAACATAGAAAATTTAACAGACGATGAGGAAGAAATATTGAAGTTTGCGAGAAAAGAATATCAGTTTTCTAAGTCAAATGAAACTATATTTGTATTGCCGAAGTAGTGTAATAGAGCAGTTAGCGATAGCTAACTGTTTTTTTATGTACGACTGGCATGGTACAAGAAACAATCACATACTGTAAAAATGAAGAGTGTGAGTTGTTTTTATAATTATGGAATATACACCAAAATAAATGTTGTTAAAATTCTGTCAATTGTATTATAATACAAGGTAAGCGGATACATTTTTTAATCAACGTTGAGTTTATCACTCATACGACTATTAAGAAAACCGTTATCCCGTATTAGAAAGGAAGATAGCTGTGTATGCTTCAAATACAATTTATGTGGTAGGGGATGCGAAAGCACCTCAAAATAATCCTATTACCGAAAAGTTTAAAAGCTATTTTGTAGCGTTTGTACTTGTTAAGGAAACTGGGGAAATTGTAGATGCAGATTGCTCAGCGACAATTGCATTAACATCTCAATTCGTTAAATATTTGTTTCTACATAAAAATATTAATGATCCAACGTTAGTAATAGAAATAAAAGATCGTTATTTCGGTTCGTCTCAAAAGGCACTACTTGTAGCGTTAAAAGATGCGCAGAAAAAATATAATCAAATTGCTGCTTTGTCTACACATTCCTAGACAAAATCCAGCCGTAAGAATCTTCTTATGGCTGGATTTTTTTATTTCACATTAATCTCTTGCATTTAAAGTAAGTGAAAGAGGAAATGAATTGTACGTAAAAACATAATTTGTTTTTAAAGATTAAAGTTCCACTTTGTTAGACAACGAAAGGATGAACAATATGAAAATTACAGATGTAAAAGTAAATCGTAGACGTGTTAATCTTCATACACCATTTAAAACAGCTCTTCGTACCGTAACCGAAATAGAAAGTATAGATGTATTTATTCATACAAATGAAGGAATTGTTGGCAAAGGTGCTGCAGCCGCAACACCAGTTATTACGGGTGATTTCGCAAACGGGATTGAAGAAGCAATTTTAGGGCCGATGCGTTCCTGTTTAATTGGTCAAGATATTATTCAATTTCAGCAGTTACTACAGCACATTCAAATGAGTTGCATTGGGAATCCAAGTGCGAAAGCGGCGGTAGATATCGCTTTATATGATGTGTATTGTCAATATCAAAACGTTCCACTTTACGCATTATTAGGCGGGAAGAAAGAAATCCATACAGATATTACCGTTAGTGTAGATGAGCCTTTCATTATGGCGAAAGAGGCAAAGAAACATGTAGAAAAAGGATTTCAAACTTTAAAAATTAAAGTGGGGAAATCTGCTCCTTTAGACTTAGAACGTATTGAAGCGATTCGAAATAGCGTACCTAAAAATACAACGTTACGATTAGATGCAAATCAAGGATGGAATCCAAAAGAGGCGGTTACGATCATTAAAGAGATGGAAAATCGCAATTTAAATATTGAATTTATTGAACAACCTGTTCACGCGAAAGATTGGGATGGATTAAAGTACGTCAAAGATCATGTGCAAACGCCAATTATGGCAGATGAAAGCATATTTTCAGCGAGTGATGCATTGAAAATCGTTCAAGGAGGATATGCAGACTTAATTAATATTAAATTAATGAAATGTGGTGGTATACGTGAAGCGTGGCGTATTGCCGATATCGCCGAAACAGCTGGTGTAAAATGTATGGTCGGTAGTATGATGGAGTCTTCACTTTCTGTTAGTGCTGTAGCTCATTTAGCAGCTGCACATCCTAATATTCATTACTTCGATCTAGATGCACCTCTTTGGTTAATGGAAGAACCGGAAGGAATGACTTATTCAGGATCAAAGGTAAACCTTCAATCGACAGTGAATAGTAAATCTTAGGAGAAGAAACTAGAAAACTATCTTTTAAGGGGGATATGTATGAAAAAAGTAGGAACTGCATTTTTAACAACTTTATTTATATTTTCATCGTTTACATCAGCAAATGCTGAAGAGAAGAAAGATAGTAAAGCGTTTATTGATGTATCTGCCGCAACACTTTGGACCACGCCTGATTCATTACGGCCAATTGATACACCAAGCGCTACAAATCCAGTTGATTTGTGGAAGTGGACGAAATCAATGACGCTTGATGAGAAACTTTGGTTAACAAATGCAAATAAACTAGAAACACAAGCGCTATTAGGTCAAGAAGTAACGGTTGTTGATAAAAAAGGGGACTGGGTGAAAGTGTTAGTCCATGGTCAGCCAACGCCGCGAAATGAGGAAGGCTACCCAGGATGGATGCCTGAAAAACAGTTAACATATAATCAAGAATTTGCAGATAAAACAAATGAACCTTTCGTATTAGTAACGAAACCGACAGCCATTTTATATATAAATCCTTCTGAAAAACATAAATCACTTGAAGTGAGCTATAATACGCGACTGCCGCTACTTAGTGAAGATACGATTTCATATCGCGTGTTGTTACCAAACGGACAGAAAGCTTGGCTACGAAAAAATGATGGAACGGTTTACCGTTCTCAAAATGATATTCCAACTCCAGCGGCCGATGATTTAATAAACACAGGGAAAATGTTTTTAGGATTACCGTATATATGGGCTGGTACAAGTGGTTTCGGATTTGATTGCTCTGGATTTACACATACGATTTATAAATCACATGGTATTACAATTCCGCGAGATTCAGGTCCGCAATCGAGAAATGGAGTTGCAGTTGATAAAGAACATTTACAAAAAGGAGATTTAATCTTCTTTGCACATGATCAAGGGAAAGGCAGTGTTCATCATGTGGGGATGTATATTGGTGACGGAAATATGATTCACTCGCCGAGAGCTGAAAGATCAGTAGAGATTATACCGCTTAATACACCAGGATATATAGAAGAATACGCTGGTGCTCGTCGTTACTTACCATAAAAAGTAGAGGGGGTTTTCAAATGAAAAAAGTTGTTCGTTACTCATTAGTTAGTACTTTATTAGCCTCTTCATTTTTAGTTGGCTGCGCAAAAGAAAAAACAACGACAAAGCCAAAAGATGAGAAAAAAGTATTACAGTTATTAGAAACAGGTGAAATTCCGTCTTTACATTCAGGGAAAGTAACAGATGCGGTATCGTTTAACGTTTTAAATAACGTAATGGAAGGATTATTCCGTTTATCGAAAAATGATGAAGTGATTGAAGCTGGAGCACAAAAATATGAAGTGAGTCAAGATGGGAAAACATATACATTCCACTTACGTGATGCGAAATGGTCTAACGGAGATCCAGTAACAGCACAAGATTACGTATACGCTTGGAAGCAGCTTATTAATCCAGATACAGCTTCTCAATATGCATACATTGCATACGATGTGAAAAATGCGGAGAAAATAAATAAGAAACAACTAGGGTTAGAGGAATTAGGAGTAAAAGCAAAGGATGATCAAACGTTCGTTGTAGAGTTAGAACACCCTGTACCGTATTTTACAAAACTACTTATTTTATCGTCCTTCTATCCAATTAACGAAAAATATGCGAAAGAACAAGGTGATAAGTACGGATTAGAAGCAAATAAAGCGGTATATAACGGGCCATTTACATTATCGGAGTGGAAGCATGAAGCGAGTTTTACAATGAAGAAAAACGATAAGTATTGGGATAAAGAAGAAGTGAAGCTAGATGAAATAAACTATCAAATTGTAAAGGAAATTTCAACTGCGGTAAATTTATATGAAACAGATAAAGTGGATAGAGCTGTCATTTCTACAGAATTTGTAGATAAATATAAAAATAATAAAGAGCTTAAACAATATACAGATCCAGTTATGTACTTCTTCCGATTCAATGAAAATGTAGCGATTCTTAAAAATAAAAATGCAAGGCTTGCGCTAAGTACAGTGTTTGATAAGAAAGGACTTGCGACTTCATTTTTAAATGATGGTTCGGTTGCTGCTAACTATTACGTACCGAAAGGGTTTTTAAAAGGTCCAGATAAAAAAGACTTTAGAAGTACGGCAGGTGAGTTTAATAAAACTGATGTAAAACAGGCGAAAGAATATTGGGAAAAGGCGAAGCAAGAGACCGGTATAAATGAAGTGACGCTTGAATTATTAAACTATGACTTAGAAAACTTCAAAAAAGTAGGGGAATACATTAAAGAAGAGCTAGAGAAAAACTTACCAGGCTTAAAGGTAAATGTAAAATTACAACCGCATACGCAAAAACTAGCGTTAGAGAAGAAGAAAGAATATGAAATGTCATTATCACGCTGGTTACCGGATTATCCAGATCCAATGACTTACTTAGAAGTATTTCTTTCTGGAAGCAGTGTGAACAATACAGAGTATGCAAATCCAGAATATGATGCATTAATTAAGAAGATTAAAACAGAATTAGGTAATGATGAAAAAGCTCGTTGGAAAGCAATGCAAGATGCGGAAAAAATACTGCTAGATGATGCAGTAATAGCACCGGTATTCCAGCGCGGGTTATCGTACTTACAAAAGCCATATGTGAAAGATTTATATGTACATCAATTCGGTCCGGCAACAAGTTTAAAATGGGCAGATGTACAAAAATAAAGGTATGGAGAAACAGACTTCACGTATGTGATAGTCTGTTTTTTTGTACAGTTTCAAATGTATAGACATTTTATATATTTTTTCATGTCTTAAAAATAAAATTATTAGTAAAATTCCAGTGTGAAATTTATGTAGAATCTTGTATAATTAACGTGTTTCTATGGAAACATTTTCTTGCGCTATTTGTATAGAACTTAATAGAACAAGGAAAGAAATACATACATGTATATAATAGATAAATAGAATGGAACATGTATAGAGAAAAAGGAGAGAACTGATGGCGTGTCAAAAACAAGGGTTACAATTTAATAGCGATAGAAAGAGGAAGAGACGATGAAAATGAAGCATGCTTTTGGTCCGATAATTTTAGCGTGTGTGCTTTTTTTCATTATCATATTAATCCCATCGAAAAGTTTAGTATCACTTATTAGTGATAAGAAGGTAGAAGATGCGGCAACCTCCTTACAAAAAGAAAAACTACAAAGTGTTTTCTTACAGCAAAAAATGTTAGAGAATTCGCAGTATTTACCGATGTATGGTTCATCTGAATTTTTACGAATGGATGCATATCATCCGTCTAATTACTTTAAAGTAAATCCTGCAGGTTTTACACCATATTTAATGGGGATTGGCGGTACACAAAGTTTAGCTCATATATTAAATATGACGTCTACAATGGATGAGTTAGAAGGTAAAAAAGTAGTCTTTGTTCTATCACCACAATGGTTTACTAAAACGGGTGTATCACAAGGGGATTTTACTAACAATTTCTCCAAACAACAAGCATATCATTTTATTTTTAATGATACAATAAATGTTGAAATGAAGAAGCAAATTGCGAAACGATTATTAGACTATAAAGTTGTTCAAAAAGATGATATATTAAAAAATTCATTAGAAGGTATTGTATATAATGATACGAAACATAACATAAAAGCAGGTTTAGTTAAACCACTTGCGTATATGCATCGAAATATTTTAGATCATAGAGATGTATTTAACTCCTTATTTAAGATTGAACCGATGAAAGAAAAAACAAATATGGGACTACGTTCAATTTCTTGGGTAGATGCACGTAAACATGCGGAGGAAGAAGGAAAAACGGAATCTACTACAAACACATTCGGAATTGAAAATCCGTATTACTATAAACATAATTTAAAGAAAAAATTAAAAGGTTTAAAAAACTTTAGAGCAAATGAATCATATGAAGAATCACCAGAATATGATGACTTACAAATTGTTTTAAATATTTTTAAAGAGAAAAATGTCAAGCCACTCTTTATTTCTGTACCTGTAAACGGACCGTGGTATGATTACGCTGGTTTCCCTAAAGAACGCCGTGAAGTTTATTATAAAAAAGTTCGGGAACAAGTTGAGAAAGCAGGATACCCAGTAGTTGATTTTTCTGGCCATGAATATGATAAGTATTTCTTAAAAGATACAATTCATTTAGGTTGGAAAGGCTGGATTTATTTTGATGAAGCAGTACAAAACTTTTATGCTGAGAAATAAGTGTGGAGAAAAAAGAACGGCCAAAAGCTGTTCCTTTTTTAGTATAGAGGATTTTGATGTGGGCAATTCGGAAAGGCATGTATATCTTGAATTTGTCTAAAATCATAATGCTTCATTGCGAACTGAGCCTGATAAAGGTATTCATACACGTATAATTGACCATCATGTGCTGAACATAATACACCAGAAGTTCCTTGCCCATTCACGAAGGAAATCCCGATAGGGCGTCCAATTAAGTATTGTATTTTTTGTTGCCAATGCATAGGGGAATCACTCCTTTTTGATATAATATACGAAAGGAATGAATGAATTGTTGCTTATCCATGTAAATGTTAAACTGAAGGATTTGCTTGTGATTTTGAAAGATTAGTCAATTTTAATATAAAAAACCGCTATAGTTCGTAATGAATGTATAGCGGTTTTTTTATTATCTTAAGCAAATTTTTTACGTTTTTTCGTCCATTTTTTAATGATGAAGTATAAAAGAATAAGAATGACGCCGCCAATTGCGAATGATTTCACATATGGTCCAGCAACTTCGTTAATATTCTCCCAATTCTCACCTAGTTTTTCACCTAAATAAATGAAAATAATAGACCAAGGGATGATTGCAAGTGCTGTTAATGTAGTGAAACGTAGAAATGACATTTTTGTAATACCAGCAGGAATTGAAATTGCATGGCGTACTACTGGAATAAAGCGTGCTGTAAAAATTACGCCAGTTCCGTAACGATTAAACCAATCTTCAGCTGCATCAATTTGTTTTTTATGAATAAAAATATATTTTCCATAACGTTCTAAAATAGGACGTCCACCGTAGCGTCCAATCCAATAAATAAAGATTTGGGCAATAACACCGCCAATTGTACCGAATACAACTGCACCTACAAATGAGATACTACCATTGAATACTAAAAATCCGGCATAAGCAAGGACAATTTCACTTGGGATAATCTCAATCATAAGTCCAAGCATAATGCCCCAATAACCTAATCCTTCAAAAAACGTTAATACTGAATGAATAAAACTACTTACCATTGTTGCACCTTCTAGTTTTGAATTTTTGAATGTATATCCTTTTATTTAATAACATAAAAGGTTCACTATATGTAGATTATACCTTATTTACATATAGGATTGCTATTTCAAGTCTTTTATGTCTCTCATAAGTATTATAGTAAAGCATATAAGCCCAGTTTTCATGAAGAGATAATGAAAAGATTATTAAAAATTTCTCATAAAAAAATAGAAGCATTTCTGCTCCTATTTTTTACGGTTTCACTTCTAAATTTTGTAAAAATAAAGTTGCTGTTACGTAACGTTTTGCTAACATTTGTACATAAGCGGTATGCACAGATAATGTGGCAATAATAATCGCATTACGAATTGCTTCACGTTGTTCGTTGTTAACCTGATTGAACTTGCTTGCAATTTTATCAGCTCTTTCTTTCACGATATTTTCAATTGTATGGATTGTATCTGTTGCATTTAGTTGTAAGCAATTCCCTTGATTGAGTTCTTCAAATAGAGAAGAGTATGCTCCATATAAATGAACAGGATTGATTAAGTCATCACTTCGATCGGCTGGGTCATTTACGATAAGGCGTAATAGCTTACGAATGGATTCAAAATCAAGTGCTGTTTTTAAATCTTCAACAATGAATAGTAAGGCTGCTTGTTCAATTGAATATTTTTTTCCTTTTTGAGGAGAGCCAATCATTTCTTTTATATCTCGTTTCACCCAGTTTTGCATGGCTGTTACTGAGAAACTTGTATTTTCAATCTGATTTCCAAGCGCAACTATTTCATTTAATGAAAAACCGACGTCTGTATCATCAATTTTAATCAGTTTTTCAAAAATAGGTGAAAGTGCGGTAGTAATAAAAGCAGTTACGCCTTGTCCGCTTTCAATATCTTTTTTATGTGACTTCGCCCAAGCTTCTTGTAAAATACCGAGAGGCTTTTTCGTATTCCATCCTCTTAATGATAGAAGAAGGGTAGCCATTTCGTTTCGTGTGAGATGAAATGTTTCCATCTTTTCACCTCCAAAAATAATAAAAAGTTCTTATGAACTTATAATATGTTTTGTTTCATTTAAAGTCAATTCTGTTTTGCTTAATTTTTCCTTTGTCACCAAACTGTCGGAAGTAAATAATACTTGCATATTTCGACAAAAGTTCATATAATAAGTTCATAAGAACCTTTAAAATGTTTTTAAAAATAAATCTATCATTCTGAATTTACTAGAAAGGTAGATTTCACATATATCTATATAAAAGGAGAATGGATATAATATGTTGAAAAAACTTGTAGCAGTAATGACAGCATTCATGGTTATCTTTGGAGCTAGTAGCTTCATGTTTGTAGATCACGCAGCAGCGAAGGGTTACAAATCTGGTAAAAAATCATACACACCAAGTTCTGGTCAAAAGTCAAAAGTTGATTTGAACAAAAAAGATAATAACGTAAACTCACAAAAAACGACAACAGATTCAAAAACAAAGGCAACAAACACAGCACCAAAGAGTAATAAAGGAAGCTTTATGAAAGGTTTATTACTAGGTGGTCTTGGTGGTTTACTAATGGGTAGCCTATTTGCAAATATGGGAGCTCTTGGTTCTGTATTAGCGTTTATGGTAAATATGTTAGTAATGGCTGGTATCGTAATGTTAGCAGTTCGTGCATTTAAATACTTCAAAGATCAACGTAAGAAAAAGGAAGATGAAGTAGCATGGAAACAATAAAAATTTCTGAACAAGAACTTATCAATGCACTTTGTGTATATATCGCTGAAAAAAGACAAGTTGGTCCAGAAGAAGTTTTAGTTGAACTAATGTATGATGATGACTACGGTTTCTCTGCTGAAGTAGAGGTAAATGGTCGCCAGCAAATTTTAATTCAAGCGAACTTAATTGAAGCATTACGCTTATTACTTGACAGAGAATATAATGTCAATTCATTTGCAGCAAGATTACAACTTGAATTAGATGATGAAGAAGGCATTTACGCATTAGCAAAGTTTAATAACTCAGATGAGTAGAAAAAAGAGCTGTTGAGAGTAATCTCAGCAGCTCTTTTTAGTATGTGCATATGCCAGGGAATAATCACGCCAAATTTCATTCATTTTCCGTCTACCAACATCAATCATTGGGTTAAATTGTATGGCAGCTTGATGACGTACAGCACGTACATGTTGAATTGCTTGTTGTAAGTGTTGTTCAACCGAATGAGATTTTTTATTTGCCTGTTTTACGATAGAATATCCAGCAACAGTCCCTTGTGCCATTGCAATTTTCCCGCTTTCAATACCTGTTATATTGCCGGCTACAAATAAACCGGGAAGAGGGGTTTCCAGCGTTTCGGAATGCAGTGGAACATGGCCGCCTAATTCCGGAATGTAACGGAAAGGACAGCCAGCTACAGCAGCAAGCTCAGCAAGAGGGTATAAGCCACCGGCAATACAAACGAAGTCTGCCTCATATATTTGTTCCGATCCAGTTATGATGTTTCCTTTCGTATCAATATTAGCAACGCGTACACCTTCAACTTGATCTGTACCGATAATTTCAAGAGCTGCTTTTCGAAGGTGAAGTGGTGTTCCGTTTATTTTCATACCTTTATTAGGATAGAAGTTTAATCCAACTTGTTTCGCCCAATTATATTTCATCAATCGACTACCTATACGTAATAAAGATGATGGGGCAAGGTGGGCAGCATGTAAGAGAGAGTTTAATACTTCTTCTGGTTCACCAGCCTTTTGACTTAATTCATTTTTTTCAGGAAGTACAATATGTTCCACTTTAATTCCCGCTAGTTGTAATTCATTCAAAATAGCGAATGACAAAATGTTAGCGCCAATAATTACTCCTTTTCGCCCAACTTGAACGCGATGTACATTTGTCATTACTTGGGCTGCACCAATCGACATGACTCCTGGAAGTGTCCAACCAGGAAGGGGGATGGAGTACTCAGCAGCGCCAGTAGCAAGTAAAACGAACGGCGCTTCTAACGTACCGATATTCGTATGTACGAACCAAGAACTTTCATCTTTATCTAAATTATAGACGGAAATGCCGCATCGAATATCAACTGAAAGTGATTTTGCTTCTTCGTGAAGGCGTTTTGATTCTTCTATTCCGTTCCACCATTCTCCAGTAGGTTCTTGATGTAATTGTCCGAGCAACCTTCCGCCAGGCTTCATAAATTCATCAATAACAAGTACATTTAGTCCAAAACGAGCACAAGAGATGGAGGCTGACAAACCTGCTGGTCCAGCTCCGATAATAATGACATCATTCATCGTTTTTTCACCATCTCTCTCACGATATTTGGATGCTGTTTGCCGCTATTAACTACCATATCTTTTTCAACAACAGTTAAGCATGCTCGTACGTTCGTTTGATTGTTTACTGTCACGCGGCATTCAGAACAATGCCCGATATTACAGTAAATACCTCGCGGCGTCCCGCTATCTTCATGCACTCTTAAAGTTCTTATTCCGTTTGCAAGTAAGGCGGCCGCAATCGTTTCATGTTCATATGCTTCATATTGTTGCCCGTTAAATTGGAAAGTGATGCGATTACTACTATTTAAACTCTCTAAAACAGGATGATGGGTAATTCTATTCATTTATTTTCACCTACCGCTCCAAAGGTAACTGCGCGCACTGGTGGTTGATATTTTAATGGAATTTCATTAGTAGTTACTTCAGGATTTGCACTTTCAATCATTCGATCTATCATCATTCTACATGTGCGGCCACCGCAAAATCCCATACCAGCACGTGTTCTTAGTTTTAATTCTCTCGCCGAGCAATTATATTCAGCAATTGTCGATTGAAGTTGACCGTATGTAACTTCTTCACATCGACAAACAATTACATGATCTTTATTCGTCATATGTATTCCTCCTCTAGTTCGGTTTGCACAAATTATATAATGCAAAAACTATGCCAATATAGAGGAGGGAAACGGTTATTGTAAACCAAGTTTTTTTAAACGGTTATATAAAGTGGCTCTCGTAACACCGAGTTGTTTCGCGCACTCTAATTTATTCCCATTTAAAATGCGTAAAGCCCTCTCAATAACTTTCTTCTCATGTTCATCCATTTCTTCTTGTAAAGAAAGGATTGTATGATTGTTGCTGAGTAATAGGGAATGAGCCGTATGATTGTCTAACGTTTCAGTTGTATGAAATGGTAAATACTCTTGTTTTATAATACCGTCAGTCGCAAATACGACAAGTCTTTCAACAACGTTACGAAGTTCGCGAATATTACCTGGCCAATTGTAATGAAGCAGTTCATGCATAATGCTGGAAGGTAAGTCACGAATTGGTCTGTTATAGTTGATTGAAAAATCGTTTAAGAAAGAATAAGTTAATTCAATAATATCCTCACGTCTTTCGCGCAGCGGTGGAATGTGCAAGCTAACTACATTTAGGCGATAGTATAAATCTTCTCGGAACGTGCCTTTTCTCATTTCCTCTTGTAAATCACGATTTGTAGCAGCGATAATGCGGAAATTAATATGAATCTCTTTTTCTCCACCAACTCGGTAATATTTTCGTTCTTGTAGTACACGTAAAAGCTTTACTTGCATATCGAGCGGCATTTCTCCTATTTCATCTAGGAATAATGTACCGCCTTGCGCGAGCTCTATTTTACCCTTTTTCCCTTTACTATTTGCACCAGAAAACGCCCCGCGCTCATACCCGAATAATTCACTTTCAAATAACGCTTCTGGAATGGCGCCACAGTTAATTGAAATGAAAGGTGCTTTAGCTGCTTCACTTGCTTCATGGATTGCTTTCGCAAATACTTCTTTTCCAACACCACTTTCTCCGAGTATTAAAACTGTTGATTTCACCGAACACACCTTTCTAGCTAATTGTATCGTTCTTTGTATAACAGGGCTCTTTCCATTCATCGCAAGGAAAGGGTCTAATTCATCTTTATATTTTGCGACCTCTTGTTCTAATCGGTGCATTTCATGTGACATATTAAATAGTTTTTCATTTAAAGCAACTTGATTCGTAACATCAGTTTCTGAAACGACTGCTCCAATAATTTCATCGTTACAATACACTGGGTTTGAGTTAATTAATACAAATAAATCTGGACGAGGCTGATGGAACTGAGCAATTATGCTTTTTCCGTCATGTAATGATTGTAAAATTTCCAAATCTTTATAGTCAAAAAAGCGAGTGATAGATTGTCCAATAATTTCAGTATGGTTGACTGAAAAAATCTTTTCGGCGCCATCTGTCCAAGTACGAACACATTCTTTATCATCGATAACTGTAACAGAAGAATCAGTTGTTTGTATTACGGTGTTATAGAAAGATTGTAGTTCATTGTAAGACTTAATAAGAAACGGAATGATTTGTTGAGCCGTTATACAGCATATAGGCTCTTTATTTTCGTTTATTACGATAACGGTCATTTCATGAGAAAACGCGTCAATTAAAGTGTTGAATGAATCATCTTCATCTATAACTGCACAGTTGTATTTTTCTGTAGTAGAAGGGCTGTAATAAAACTTTTCGTTAACTTGCTCAATATGTTGCAAATTGTTTGTGTGATCAATTAATAAAGTTTTTAGAAATTCTTGTATTGTGGGAAATGAGAATGCCATATTGTCCTCCTGTTATGTATAAAAATTTTGACAGTGATAAAAAAATAATACACCTATTTATGATAAATTCAAAATATTTTTACAAATAAAAATATTATTTGTAAAAAGTGTATATATGTAGAGTTGGCACGTCAATTGCATAAAAGAAAGTGAGGGATTAAAAAGAAGGGAGGGTTGCTACGTGAGGCACTGTGACGTTTTAATAATAGGTGGTGGAATTATAGGATGTTCAATCGCTTATTACACTTCAAAATACGGAAGAGACGTAACAATCATTGAAAAAGGAGAATTTGTCAGTGGGACGTCTTCACGGTGTGACGGGAATATTTTGGCTATTGATAAAGACCCAGGGTTTGATAGTCAAATGTCGTTAGTAAGTCAAAAGTTAGTAACTGATTTAAGTGAAGAGTTAGAGCACTCATTTGAATATAGAGCACCAGGAAGTATTCTCGTATGTGAGTCGGACGAAGAAATGGAAGCAGCGCAGCAATGGGTGAATCGTCAAAAGGAAGCTGGTTTACCGTTTCGAATGCTTGATAGACAAGATATAAGAGAGGAATCGCCATTTTTTGCAGAAGATTTATTAGGCGGGTTAGAATGCGCAACGGATTCGACTGTAAATCCATATCTCCTTGCTTTTTCACTTCTTACAGAATCGAAGAAATTTGGTACGAAAGCTTTTAATCATACGGAAGTAAAAGAAATGAAAAGAGATATAGACGGTTCCTTTATTGTAGAAACGACTAACGGGACGTTTACTGCGAAACAAGTGGTAAACGCAGCCGGTGTGTGGGCTCCGAAAATCGGAGAAATGTTGGATGTAAATATCCCAATTGAACCGAGAAAAGGGCATATTATTGTAGCTTCAAGGCAACAACACGTTGGTTGCCGTAAAGTAATGGAATTTGGCTATTTAATTTCTAAATTTGGCGGAAAACGAAAAGTGGATGCTTTAACTGAGAAATATGGGGTAGCTCTTGTGTTTGAGCCGACAGAAAGCCAAAATTTTTTAATTGGTAGTAGTAGAGAGTTTGTAGGTTTTCATACGAAGATAAACAACGAGGTTATTAAATGTATTGCAAACAGAGCAATTCGTTTTTATCCGAAAATGGCGGATATGATGGTGATTCGTTCATATGCTGGATTACGCCCGTGGACAGAAGATCATTTGCCAATCATTTCACGCGTGCAACATATCCCGAACTACTTTATCGCAGCGGGGCATGAAGGGGATGGCATTAGCCTTGCAGCGGTTACTGGAAAAGTAATTGAAGAGTTATTAAATGAAAAAGAAACAATCATTCCTATTGAACCACTTCGTTTGAGTCGTTTTACAGAAAGGGTGTTAAACGGATGAGGTCACAAAGAGTCTTTACGACGATTGATACACATACGGGCGGGAATCCGACGAGGACATTAATAAGCGGACTTCCAAAGTTAATTGGAGAGACGATGGCAGAGAAGATGTTACATATGAAAAAGGAGTATGATTGGATTCGCAAATTGTTAATGAATGAACCGCGTGGTCATGATGTAATGTCAGGAGCACTATTAACAGATCCGTGTCATCCTGAAGCAGATATTGGTGTTATATACATAGAGACAGGTGGATATTTACCGATGTGTGGTCACGATACAATTGGTGTATGTACAGCTTTAATTGAATCAGGTTTAATTCCGGTAGTTGAACCGATTACTTCGTTAAAGTTAGACACGCCAGCCGGCTTAGTTGAAGTTGATATCTTTGTTCAAGATGGAAAAGCGAAAGAAGTCTCTTTCTGTAACATACCAGCTTTTTTACTGAAGCATATTACTGTACAAGTCGAGGGGATTGGAACTGTAGAAGCAGATATTGCGTATGGAGGAAATTTCTATGCCATTATTGATGCGAAGTCAGTAGGTTTAGAGTTAGTACCGGAAAATGCATCTACAATTATCGATAAGGCAATTCATATTAGAAATATCATTAATGAGGAATTTGAAATCATTCATCCGCAGTATTCGTTTATTAGAGGGTTAACCCATATTGAATTTTATACAGATTCTACTCATGAAAGTGCTCATGTGAAAAATACAGTTGTCGTTCCGCCAGGAGGAATTGATCGTTCTCCATGTGGTACAGGAACATCAGCGAAGCTAGCTGTATTATACGCAAATCAAAAAATTGAAGTGGATGAAGAGTTTATTCATGAGAGTATCGTTGGCTCTTTATTTAAAGGGTGCGTCATAAATGCAACATCTGTAGAAAATATTGAAGCTGTCGTAACGAAAATTACAGGTTCAGCTTGGCTTATGGGGATGCATAGATTTTTTTATAATGAAAAGGACCCACTGAAAGAAGGCTTTTTGCTAATTCCACCGATGGAACATGAAACGGAGGATGTAAAATGAACATTCAAAAAATGTATACAGCAGTAGACGTACATGTAAATGGTGAAGCATTTCGTGTAATGAAAGATGTACCATGCAAATACTACTACAGTTTAGAGCAATTAAACGAACAATTTTCAGGTGAATTAGCAGAAGAAATGAAGCTTTTATTAAATGAACCACGTGGTTTTATCGGATTAAATGGATGTATTGTTGTTCCTTCTATTCATATGGAAGTCGATGCAGCTGTATTATTTTTTAATCATGAAGGATCCATTCCGCTTCATTATGGGGGGATTGTCGCAGTCATAACGATGTTACTAGAAAGCGGATATTTAAAAAAGAGAGAGACGAACCAATACAAAATCGAAACGTTATCTGGTATATTTTCAATCCATGCGTATGTAGAGAATGATGAAGTTGTATCTGTTTCGTTTGAAAGTAAATTATGTTATATGATTGAGAAAAATTTACAAGTTGGTAATATAAGTTACTCTCTCATTCAGGCAGATAAAGTATATGCAGTTGTAGAAAAGGATGCATATTCACCAGAAATCAGTATTGAAAATATCTCTAAATTAAAAAAATGGAGTGAAGTTACACTTCAAGCTATACAAAAACAGTCATTAATAAAAAGACTTATTTTAGTAGAATCTATGCAAACAGAAAAGAACCATATAAAGTCGATTACATTTCATGAAGATAACTTTATCGTACGTTCGCCTGGTTTTGTTTCTACTATTGTATCTTATGTTCATACATTATTTAAAAATGATTATATAGCGGATAAACCTTTTAAAAATGAAAGTATATTTAATAGCTTTATAACAGTGGAACAAGTGAAGAAAGAAGAACAAGGATACATTTTTCGCTTTGAAAGTAGAGGGTTTATTTCAGGAATGCAGACGTTTCTATTAGACCCTACAGATCCGTTTCCGACAGGATTTTTATTAAAATAAAATAGTAAAGGGAGAGATAAATATGAAAAAAATTAAAGGGGCATTTCCAGTATTGATCACACCGATGGATGAGTTGCAAGAAATTAATTGGAACGGTGTAAAACAAAACGTAAACTATTTTATCGATCAAAAGGTAGCTGGCATTATTATTAATGGAAGTACAGGTGAGTTTGTTAGTTTATCAAAAGAAGAACGATTTAAAATGGTAGAAACAGTATTAAAAGAAGTTGATGGCCGTATTCCAGTTATTGTAGGAACTGCAGCAGAAACGACGAAAGAAACGATTGAATATACGAAACATGCAGAAGCACACGGAGCGGATTGCGCATTAATTATTAACTCGTACTATTGTAAGCCGAAAGAAGAGGAAATTTATTTTCATTTTAAAGAAATCTCAAACGCTGTAAATATACCAATTATGTTATACAATAATCCGTTTACATCTGGTGTTGATATGAGTACAGAGCTCATGCTACGTATTGGAAAAGAATGTGAAAATGTTACACATATTAAAGAATCTAGCGGAGATATTCGTAAAGCAAGAGATTTAGTACGACAAGGCGAAGGTGCTTTTCAAGTCTTCTGTGGATCTGAAGATTTAGTTATGGAATCTTATTTAGTAGGTGCAACGGGATGGGTTTCAGTAGCAGGAAATATCGTGCCGGGACTTGTTACGAAAATGTATGAGCATTTCCAAAATGGTGAATTAGAAAAAGCTTGGGAAATAAACGATGCTATTTTACCTCTTTGCGAGTTTCTTGAAGGATCAGGAAAATATGTACAAATTGTTAAACGCTCAATGGAATTACACGGGCAAGCAGGGGGACCTTCTCGTTATCCGAGACTCGGATTAACTGAAGAAGAAGATCAAAAACTTCAAACGATTATTTCAAAAATTGCAGCTCATGCAGCTGTTTAAATAAGGAGGAGAGCATATATGTTAACGACAAACATTGAGCTGAGACCAAAAGTGAAAGCGTTTTTAAATGAAGAGATTAAAATGTTTATTAATGGTGAATTTGTAACTTCCATTAGCGGGAAGACATTTGAGACATACAATCCAGCAACAGAAGATGTTTTAGCTGTCGTATGTGAAGCGCGAGAAGAGGATATTGATGTAGCGGTAAAAGCTGCAAGATCTGCATTTGAATCAGGACCTTGGGCAGAAATGACTACCGCTGAAAGAGCGCACCTAATTTATAAATTAGCAGACTTAATTGAAGAGCGTGGAGAAGAATTAGCGCAGTTAGAAGCTTTAGATAATGGAAAACCATATCAAGTAGCACTGGATGATGATATTGCAGCGACTGTAGAAAATTATCGTTATTATGCGGGATGGGCTACGAAAATTATTGGGCAAACGATTCCGATTTCAAAAGATTACTTAAATTACACACGCCATGAACCTGTTGGCGTTGTAGGTCAAATTATTCCTTGGAATTTTCCACTCGTTATGTCTTCTTGGAAAATGGGAGCTGCACTAGCAACAGGTTGTACAATCGTATTAAAACCAGCAGAGCAAACGCCTTTATCGTTATTATATGCAGCCAAACTTTTTAAAGAAGCAGGTTTTCCAGATGGTGTTGTAAACTTTGTTCCAGGTTTTGGTCCTGAAGCAGGAGCTGCCATTGTAAACCATCATGATATAGATAAAGTAGCCTTCACGGGTTCAACAGTTACAGGGAAATATATTATGCGTCAATCTGCAGAAACTATTAAACATGTAACGTTAGAACTTGGTGGTAAATCACCAAATATCATTTTAGAAGATGCTGATTTAGAAGAAGCGATTAACGGTGCATTTCAAGGCATTATGTATAATCACGGCCAAAATTGTAGTGCTGGATCTCGCGTGTTCGTTCACCGAAAACATTACGAAACAGTCGTAAATGAACTAGTGAAAATGGCGAATAACGTGAAACTTGGAGCAGGTATGGAGAAGGAAACGGAAATGGGTCCACTTGTATCTAAAAAGCAACAAGAGCGTGTGCTACATTACATTGAACAAGGAAAAGCAGAAGGTGCTACTGTTGCTGCTGGGGGTGAACGGGCATTTGAAAAAGGGTATTTTGTACAGCCAACAGTATTCACAAATGTTACTGATGATATGACAATTGTGAAAGAAGAAATTTTTGGACCAGTTGTCGTTGTACTTCCATTTGATTCAACAGAAGAGGTTATCGAAAGAGCAAATCGCTCTTCATACGGACTCGCTGCGGGCGTATGGACACAAAATATTAAAACAGGACATCAAGTTGCCAATAAATTACAGGCAGGAACAGTATGGATTAATGATTATAACTTAGAAAATGCAGCTGCACCATTTGGTGGGTTTAAACAATCTGGTATCGGTCGTGAGTTAGGTTCATACGCGCTTGATAATTACACAGAAGTGAAAAGTGTTTGGGTAAATATAAAGTAATAGAGAATCTAACTGTTAATAAATAGAGGGATGGAATAATAAGAGATGCGGACAACTGGAAGATTTCATAATAGTTGTCCGTTTTCTTATATATAAAATAGCTTTCAAAAGAATGATAAGGGGGATTTGGATGGAACAATTAGTAGAGTGGTTAGTAGGGCAAGTATGGAGTATTGGGTTAGTTGTTTTTGCATTAGGGGCAGGTGTGTATTTTACAATTGCCACTCGTTTTCTGCAAATTCGTTATTTTAAAGAGATGATAAAACTATTATTTGAAGGGAAGAGCTCGGAGACGGGAATTTCATCCTTTCAAGCATTTTGTTTAGCTTTATCAGGTAGGGTTGGAATAGGTAATATCGCAGGGGTCGCGACAGCTATCGCTTTTGGTGGACCAGGAGCTGTGTTTTGGATGTGGGTAATGGCTCTTTTAGGAGCGGCGAGTGCATTTGTCGAATCAACATTATCTCAAGTGTATAAAAGTAAAGTTGGGAATGAATACCGAGGTGGTACACCATATTTCATTGAAAAAGGCTTGAAAATGAAATGGTTTGCAGTCATTGTAGCGGTTGTTGTAACACTTTCATATGGCGTTTTATTACCAGGTATTCAGTCTAGTAGTATCGCAGTTGGATTTGAAAACTCTAATGGCATTAGCAAATATATAACTGGAATATTATTAGTTATATTATTAGCATCAATCATTTTTGGTGGCGTAAAGAGAATTGCGGGCGTTTCGCAAATGCTTGTTCCATTTATGGCAATAGGTTATGTAATTGTTACATGTATCGTATTAATTGCGAATGTAACAGAAATTCCAAGTATGTTCGCTTTAATTTTCTCTAGTGCTTTTGGTGTAAATGAAATGTTTGGCGGAATCGTCGGTGCAGCAATCGCATGGGGCGTAAAGCGTGCTGTATTTTCAAATGTTGCTGGTGTTGGAGAAGCGACGTATAGCTCCGCTGCTGCTGAAGTATCCCATCCTGCAAAACAAGGGTTAGTTCAAGCGTTTTCTGTATATATCGATACAATTGTTGTATGTACAGCGACAGCTCTTATGATTTTAATAACAGGTATGTATAATGTTATACCTGAAGGGAAAAGCGCTATAGTAAAGAATATAGGGAATGTTGATGCAGGTCCAATCTATACACAACAAGCAGTTGAAACTGTTATGACAGGGTTTGGTCCATTATTTATTTCAATCGCAATATTTTTCTTCGCATTTACAACTTTACTCGCATACTACTATATCGCTGAAACAACACTTACTTATTTAGATCGTGAGCTTAAACATAGCTGGTTAAAACCAGTTTTAAAAATTGGATTTTTAATTATGGTTTACATCGGTAGCGTAGAATCAGCGTCGCTTTTATGGAATCTTGGAGATTTAGGAATCGGTAGCATGGCATGGTTAAACTTAATTGCGATTCTACTATTAAGTAAAATCGCATTAAAAGTGTTAAAAGATTATGAAGCACAGAAAAAGGAAGGGAAAGATCCAGTATTTGATCCTAAAAATGTGGGAATTGAAGGTCTAACGTTTTGGGAAGAAAGAAGTAAAGAAATTGAAAGGAAAAACTATAAAGAACAAACGGTAGAGGATGATAGTCTGAAATTTTAGTTGTAATAAACTGAATATTCATTCTATTAATCGGGGTATATTGCCTTCTTTTCATCACATACTACAATAGGTACACATAATTTGAATGGAGGTAATAATAAGATGGAACACGAACAACATCATAGTTCAGTAAATGACGTTCTACATCATTATAAAGAAGGAATCGGTAGTTTTACAAACCAAATTCCTGAAATTGCTGAAACATATAATGCATTCACGCAAGCTTGTTTTCAAGAGGGTTCTTTAACAAAAAGGGAAAAACAACTTATCGCATTAGGAATTAGTCTAGCAACGCAAGATGAATATTGTACCATTTATCATACAAAAGGTTGTCTTGATCAAGGGTGTTCAGATAAAGAAATTCTGGAAGCGTGTGGTGTATCAGCAGCATTTGCTGGCGGAGCTGCAATGAGTCAAGCGGTAACATTAGTACAAGAGTGTTTAAGTGAACTGAAAAATCAGAAGCATTGAATGTAAAAGAACGTTTTAAACTTTATGTTTAAAACGTTCTTTTACGTGAGATTAAATTTGAGTATAAAAATTATCTGGTATGTGATGTATTAAAGTAAGAATTTTAAATTTAGTCGGAATGAGAAATAACAACTATTTATTTAGTATTAAGATTTTCTAAAAAGTTTCAATTGCTTCATATAATCAATAGCTTTTGTTTTGTTCTTTTGTTTACATACATATTCGAATTCATTCTTATCTCGATAATAACAATTCATTATTTCTTCTGTAAGAAATCCATCGGAAATAGCTTTTTTAATTGCGCAATGTGGTTCATTTGTATGAGTGCAGTTAGAGAATTTACAGCTCATAGATATCTCTTCGATATCTTCATAGCCAAGATTAAAGTTGTTCTCATGTTTTATTAAGTCAAAACCTGTTTTACTAATGGTTAATCCCTCCACTTGCCATACATTATATAAGTATGTTTTATCTAAATATATATTTCCTTTTAGTAACCTGTTATTCCTTCCTTAAAACTTGGTACAATGAAACAAAAGGGGGATTAGTAATGCAAAATTTAGTAATTGAAGAGATTAAGCAAATAAATGATGATATGGAAGAGCTTTCTAAACTTTTGAAAACGGTTGTAGATGATGGGGCGTCAATTGGTTTTTTACCTCCACTGGAACAAATAGAATCAACAGAGTATTGGGAAACTGTTTTAGCACCAGAAGTGATCTTGTATGTTGCTAAAATAAATAATGAAGTGGCAGGGAGTATTCAATTACATTTAGTTACAAAGCCTAATGGGATTCATAGAGCTGAAATTTGCAAGTTAATGACTCACCCGAACTTTAGACGTAACGGCATTGGACGTTCGCTTATGCAAAAAGTAGAGGAAAGAGCAAAGCAAGAAAATAGGTCTCTTATAGTGCTAGATACGAGAGAAGGAGACCCTTCTAATAGATTGTATAAATCATTAGACTATAAAGAAGTTGGAAAAATACCAGAATACGCAATATCTCCAAATGGTAATTTAGATGCAACGGTTATTTATTATAAAATGATTTAGTATTTTTATTTAAAAAGAGGGATATTTTCAAACGACAAATCTGTTATTAGGTCTGAGTATTGATTTGTAAAAAGATTGAAACCCCCCTGTATAATAGGGGGTTTCTTTTCATTCATTAACTTCATATTGAATGTTCAATTTGAGGGCCAATTTGTATAAGGTTTTAACAGTTGTATAAGAGGTATTACTTAAATAGGAATTTTGAAGTCTTTTGGTGAATATTAAACGTTAATCTAAAAGATGGAGGTTGCTGTGATGTTGAAACTGTTTCAATATAACTGGCAAGTTCGTGATGATTGGTTTACATGGTGCGAAGACATGTCGGCCGAAGAACTGGTAAAGAAACGGGTCGGTGGATTCGGCAGTATACTACATACCCTATTTCATATTGTAGATGTGGAATGTATGTGGATCTTAGGGTTGTGTGGTGAATCAGTGCCTGAGGAGCCATTGTTTGAAGAGTATGCCAGCTTACAAAAAGTGAAAAATCTTTCAGCTCAATACCACGGGAAAGTGAAGCCATTTGTGACCTCTTGGACAAATGAAATGGATTCTCGGAAACTTTCAAAAGCTGACTTCAATGAAGAGCCGATTAGCTCAAGAGACGCACCAATTAGGCGCCGAGTCATTGAATGTACACACGGAGAGTTAATACGTCATGTCATTGTCCACGAAATCCATCATATCGGCCAGTTATCTATATGGGCACGTGAAATCGGAAAGGAGCCAGTTTCCGCAAATCTGAGAGGGAGAGGGCTATTTGATAACTAGACTAACTTTGCCAATTTCGTAATTTATTTATAAACGAATAGTTTAATTGAGTATATTTAACACCGTCTATATTTCTCTAGCGGTGTTATTTGAATGTATCAATAAAATTTATATAATGTACTAAATGAATTTGAGAAAGTTTTTAGAGGGTTCTTTTCGTTATACTCCTTGACTTATAATGGATGTAGAGAAGATGACTAGCTGACTATAGTTATTTTCGCTTTATTATGGGAAAGGGGATGACGAGATGAAAACGAAAGGTTTACAGAAGGTAAAGAAAGTTATATTAAGTGGTGGTATATTACTTACAGGATTGTTAACTTTCGGTTTTTCAGAAAAAGCTTCCGCTCATGGATACGTAGAATCACCAGCGAGCCGTTCTTATTTATGTAAACAAGGGGTAAATGTAAATTGTGGTCCGATTCAATATGAGCCGCAAAGTGTAGAAGGAATAGGTGGATTCCCACAATTAGGACCTTCTGATGGACAAATCGCAGGAGCTGGCCATTTCCCTGCTTTAGACGTTCAAACAGTTGATAGGTGGAAGAAAGTTACGTTAAACGGCGGAACGAATACATTCAAGTGGAAATTAACTGCTCCTCATAGTACGAAAGAATGGAAATACTATATTACGAAAAAAGATTGGAATCCAAATAAGCCGTTATCACGATCTGATTTGGATTTAGTACCGTTTTATGTAAAAAATGATGGAGGAGCTAAACCTGGAACTTCCGTAGCACATGTAGCAAATGTACCTACTGATAGAAATGGATATCACCTTATTTTAGCTGTGTGGGAAATTGCAGATACTGGGAATGCATTTTATCAAGTTATAGATGTTAACCTTGTAAATAACGGTTTAGCATCAAATATCGCGTTAAATCATGTAGTGCAAGTTCCTACATTATTTTAAATAAAATATACATTTCGATCATCTAATTCATTTTAGATGATCTTTTTTATGAAAAACGATGAAAAATATAGAAGAAAGTGCAATTATTTATAAAAAAATGGGCTTTAAATATTGTCATATTTGCTTCTTTAAGATATCCTTTTCATGAAGAGGTGGAAAACATGGAAAAAGTACTAGTTTTCGGGCATAAAAACCCAGATACAGATGCAATTTGTTCTGCAATTGCTTATGCAGAATTGAAAAAAGAATTAGGAATGAATGCTGAGCCTGTACGTTTAGGCGAAATCAGCGGTGAAACTCAATTTGCGTTAGACTATTTTAAAGTAGAAGGACCGCGTTTTGTTGAGACAGTTGCAAGCGAAGTGGACAACGTTATTTTAGTTGATCATAACGAACGTCAACAAAGTGCTAACGATATCGAATCTGTTCGTGTGTTAGAAGTTATTGACCATCACCGTATTGCTAACTTTGAAACAAGCGATCCTATTTACTACCGTTGTGAGCCAGTTGGTTGTACAGCTACAATCTTAAACAAAATGTACAAAGAAAACGGCGTTACAATTCGTAAAGAAGTTGCAGGTTTAATGTTATCTGCAATCATTTCAGATTCTTTACTATTCAAATCTCCAACTTGCACAGAGCAAGACGTAGCAGCAGCTCGTGAATTAGCGGAAATCGCTGGTGTAGATGCTGATAGCTACGGCTTAGAAATGTTAAAAGCTGGTGCTGACTTAAGCGGAAGAACAATGGAGCAATTAATCTCTCTTGACGCTAAAGAATTCCAAATGGGTAATGCGAAAGTTGAAATCGCACAAGTAAACGCTGTTGATACAAACGACGTTCTTGTACACCAAGCGGAACTTGAAAAAGTTATCTCTGCAGTAGTAGAAGAAAAAGGTTTAGACCTATTCTTATTCGTAGTAACTGATATCTTAACTAATGATTCTGTCGGTCTTGCGATTGGTAAAGCAGCAAACGTTGTTGAGAAAGCATACAACGTATCTCTAGTAAGCAACACTGCTACATTAAAAGGTGTTGTATCTCGTAAAAAACAAATCGTACCAGTATTAACAGAAGCATTCCAAGCTTAATTCTATTGAGTACAGATAAACAGCAAGGACAAGTGGTCGGATTGGCTACTTGTCTTTTTCTATCTCTAAAAAACAGAAAATTAGAATTTTAAAAGGAGGATTGTGTATGTTTAATGATTTGGAGAGTAAATTACAGTCACTATTAGAGCGAAATATTACTTCTGTTTCAGAATTAGAGAGTTGGCTTTTGGAGGAACTACGTGTAAATGCTGAAATAGAAGAGGAGATAACAAATAGTTTAATTTCCATGTATAGAGATACAAACAATAGTAATATAAGTGATTTACATATATATAACCAAAATACAATTCAACCACTTTTAAAAAGATACAATGCAAAGTTTGACCAGAAATTTATAGATTGTCCGTTTTCTAATTTTTTAGATGAGCAGAAATATGGATTTATGAAAAAAGTAAGATTGGTGAAGAGTAAAATGTTTAATGAAAAAAACATTTCTCTTTCCGTTAAAGAACAAGAGCTTATTACGAAATATAGAGAAATAATGTCTAACATATCAATTAATTGGGAAGGCGAGCAAAAGACGTATGCATACGTAAAAGCAAAGCTAGATAACCCCAATAGAGCTATTCGCAAAAAAGCTTGGTACGCTTTATGTGAAGCAAGAAGTATAGTGAAAATAGAAATAAATTGTATTATGAATGAACTCATACAATTGCGGAATGAGATCGCTTTAAATGCAGGATTTAATAATTATAGTGAGTATGCTTTTAAACAAAAAAATAGAGATTATAGTATTAAAGAGTGTTATAAGCTTCATGAATCTATAGAAAAGTATGTTGTACCAATATGGGAACAGTTGGGGATTCTTTCTAAAAACAATCTCGGTGTAAAAAAATATCGCCCTTGGGACCTTACTCCATGTAAATTACCAAAAGCTCCATTCCAAAATGCTATTGATTTATTGAATGGGGTGGAAGAAATATTTCGGAAGACAGATTTATATTTTTATGAGAAATTTATTCATATACGAAAAAAGGGATTAATTGACGTAGAAGAACGTGAAAATAAAGCACCAGGAGCTGCTTGTTTTACCTTACCTCATAGTAAAGAGGTTTTTGCGTTTTCTAATTTTAGTCCTTCATTTTATGCAATTAATGCACTCATACATGAAGTGGGGCATGCATTTCATTTTTATAAACAGTTTAACAATGATAGTAGTATGCAGGAAAGATATCTTCGTGAAGAGGTGGCTGAGCTTTATTCTCTCAGTCTTGAGTTACTAGTAATGGATAAGCTTAATATCTTTTACAAGCAAGAAGATGAATATAAAGAAGTGCAGCGAGTACAATTATATCGTACTTTGTCTTTATTAATATCGTCAGTTGCAGGAGATGTATTCCAACACTGGCTTTATACAAATCCAAACCATACACAAGAAGAGCGGGATGAGAAATATTTTGAGCTATTTGAAAGGTATCAATATTCATCAGTCGATAGTGCAGGATTAGAAGATGAAATCGGTGCAAGCTGGTTAGAGTCATTTCATTATGTTCAGTTTCCTTTTTATCAAATTGAATACGCAATTGCGCAAATAGGAGCAATGCAATTGTTTCAAATTTATCGAGAGGATCCAAAAAAAGCGATTGCTTTCTTTAAAGAGGGAGCGAATGCAGATTGGAATTTACCTATACAAGAAATATATGAAAAAACAGGTGTTACGTTTGACTTTTCGGAAGAAAGGATAAAAAGTACTGCAAGTGTAATTTTTGATCTAATAATTGAATTAAAATAAGGATAGCATTTGCTATCCTTATAACTGTTTGTTCGTAGATTTTTTCTTATTTATATAAAATGTAATAATAGCAGTAATGAGGAAAATAGGTATAGCATACGCTTGTCCAACAAACAATTTCCAGCCAATATGATTATAGCCTTCAGATGTTGGAGCAATCATAGCGATTACGCAAACGATAATATAGAGTACTAGTGCAGGGATTATATTTTTCATTTGTTCACCCCCTTTTCATAAAATCATCACATGTATATTTATATAATACATTATAAATTGAGATAAGATATAGGTTTATCTAATATTTATGTAAATAAAAGGGTTGTTTTTAAGTGGAATACAATAGGTGTATGTAGAATGATATAGGGGTGTTATATATAATGAACAATATATTAAATCGAATAAAGAAAGATATAAATATAGAATTATTGAATGGGCTATGGCCTGGTTTTAAGAGGGCTGCATTTGCATTATATAATGATGAGCATGTGTATGTATTTCATCATCCATTATATTTGAAAGATGATGGTGAGTATGCCGTTTTAAAGCGAGATGACCAATTTAAGGCTGATACATGTATCTTATTAAAAGATTATCCAACTGCCATCGTGAATATGAATAGGCATAAAGATTATGAAAGTTTACTTGCAGTGGTGGTGCATGAACTTTTTCATTGCTATCAATATTTGAATAAAGAAGGTAGATTTCCAAATGAATCTTTAGGATTTCTGTATCCTATATTAGAAGAAAATATACAATTGCGAAATAATGAACGAATTTGTTTATATAATGCAGTTCATTGTAAGTCACAAGCTGAGAAAAATAATTATATTAAGAAGTTTATTGAACTAAGAGAGCAAAGAGCTAGATTTATGGGAGAAGAGTTTATAACATATGAGTATATGGTTGAAAGTATAGAAGGGCCTGCTTGGTATGTTGAAATGACTGCTTGTATTGCAGTATGTAAAAATGTTAAAAGCGAAACATTACGAAAATATAGCGGGCTTATTTTAGATGCATATGATGCTAATTATAATATTAGAAAGAGCTGCTATAGCTCAGGAATGCTTTTATGTTTATTATTAGATGAAATCCTCCCTGAATGGAAAACGAGCTTCTTTAATAGTGATAAATTGTTATATGCTTTTTTAAAACAAAATATAAATGTGGATTTGAGTTTCAATATTGAAATGACAATAAGTAAAAAAACGAAGCAAATCCTTCATTTTGTTCAAAACGAAAGAGACAAGGATATTAAGCAGTTTTATGATGAAGAAGGGTATCATTTGTATATTGTAGGAGATATAAAATTAAATTCGTTTAATCCAATGAATGTAATTTTAAACGGAAATAAAGCATTACATAAATCCTTTTTAAGTGTAAGTATACATAATAAAACATATATGATAAATCAGCCTGTTTTAGCATCTTTCGAAGAAGATTTTAAAAATATGACACAAGTTCATATCATAATGAACGAAAAACCGAAAGAAACAAATAATGGTTGGAACGTTTTTGGGGTTGGAGAAATAGAAGCTGCGTATGAAGAAGTAGAGGGTTCTATATTTTTATATTTAAAAAGTTAGAAATGAGGTAAGAAAAAACGATGAAAAGGTTATGCATAATTCCATGCGGAAAGAAGAAAATTTGGGATAAGTATCGTGATTACGGACCGATGGAGGCAAAAGATGTATATATTAGCCCGTTCGGAAAAGCATGTCAGGCGTACGCAACTATGTTTTTCGAGAATTGGGTTATATTATCGGCGAAGCATGGATTTTTAAGGCCAAATGATATTGTACTAGAAAACTATGATCTTGCCTTTGATTCAAAGAGCGATGAGATTATTAGTATTGAACAATTAAAACAACAGATGATTGAAAAAGACTTGCTTCAGTTTGATGAAATCGTCTTACTTGCAGGGAAGAAGCATAAAAAAGTAGTGACACAATTGTATCTAGAAGAAATCATTACGTATCCGTTAGAAGGATGTAAAGGAATTGGGTATATGTTGCAGAGGTTAAAAGGGGCTGTGGGGGAAGGGAGAGAGTTATAGCCAACTTTTAGTGTTTATATATATTGTGTGTGAAAAAAGAAAACACGTATGAATTTAAATCCTAAATATTGGGGTTTCTTCTTTGTAGTATTTACTTTAAAGAGATTTGGAAGTACTAACAGAGAAGTATAACATTTATAACTATACTTATAAAACTAGAATATAGACTAGTAAACAAGCATTTTTACTCTTTTAAACATAGAATATGATGAATTCTATTTAGGAGGAGGCATATTTATGGGGAATCATTGTAATTGCAGGCGTTCATTTTGGGATGATTTAATGTTCGGAAGATGTGGATGTAAATGCAGGGATTGTCACGAATGTCGTTGCAAAGAGAAACCGAAGTGCGATTGTGAAAAATGTAATTGTAAAGAGAAACCGAAATGTCATTGTAAACATGAAGGGTATTAATAATAAAAAGAGTACGTTAAGTACTCTTTCAATTTATAAGGTTATATTCCATCTTCAACAGATTTTTTTACAATTTTCCATTTATCTTGTTTTTTAATCTTTATAGCTACATGAGTTCCATTAGACTCCTTATAAAAAATATATCCATTATTTGCGTTCACATATGTTAATGGTTCACCTATGCAATCTCGTGAACAAGATGTATTGATAATCTCAATTAAGGATAGTTTGCTCGGATCAGTCCTACTTGCATCTATAATAGTATCAACGTCTGTTTTACGATAACCTTGTAAGTTTACATGGGAATTCTGTTCAATTTCTCCTGTAATACTAGTATTCATTACTTCAACTGAATTTTTCTTTTCTTGAAGAAATCCGTTTTCATAAAGTAATTTTGTATATCCAACCCATGCGATTAAAACTAGCATGATAAACATACTACATATTTTAAGTGTTCGAAGCCGTTTACTTACAATTGTTTCTGAGTATTTCATTCAGTTTAATCCTCCAATGTTTTTAATTTAAAGTATGCTTGGATACATATATTTAGAAGAGGATGAAAGGTAACTAGTTCTGGATTCAAAAAAGAAAACATCTGAAATTAGATGTTTTCTTTCTTGAGTGATTTTCACTATCTGTTCGTTACTTGTTTCATAAGTGGCCTAATTTCTTTTACAGGTGGTTTTTTATCATAGGCATCAACGTAAGAAAAGTAATAATTTAAGTTTCTGAGAAGTCCTTTTCCTATTTTAGCGCTTAAGAATGGAAATACTTGTCCAGTATAATCATCAAGAGATTTACAGTAGTATTTTTCATCTAAATATATACTGTATTTACATGTTAGTTCTACTAGTGAGTTTCCTTCATCATCAATTACTTCTTTAGAATCAATAATGTCTATTAATGCGAATTTTTCATTTAGATATACTTTCTTCTTTTTCTCGTGCTTATTTGTAAGGATAAATACGAGACCGATGGCGTTAATCAAACTATTTCCTCCTATAGAAAACGGATATTAATAAAATATATCGATATACGTTAAATGTAAAGAGGACAAGAGAAATATCATTGATAGAAAGTTTAATAAGCCGATTTGTTTTTTCAAATCGGCTTATTGTTATTGAAACACTTGCGGGAATTGTTTTACGATTGCATTTGTTATCATGTCAGCCATTTCTAATGCTTCTTTTTCAATTTTATCGTATAGTTTTACGCTTGCTTCAAAATCTTTATTTAGGAAGGCAAGCGCTTCTGCTTTCGTAAGTGCTAAATGTTCATAAAACATTTTTCTGAATTCTTCTTTTTCTATATATGGATTGATGCTAGTAAGAAACGCCACAATTTCATCACCATTAGCGTACCATTTTTTCTCTATAGCGGCAGCTGCATTTTGGTCACCAGCTTTTGCGGCTTTAAATAGATCCGCTGCAATGACTAAGTGGTCTTTAATTAGTGCACTATATTTTTTTACAGCATCTTCACCATAGAATGGTTCAAGTGACAGTCCCATATGTGTTGCATTTTGAAGAAGTCGCCCAACTGTAACGTTTACGTCTGGTAAATTAAATACAATGCTAATAATAGCTAATCTCGTCCAAGCGACATGTTGTTCCCATAAAGAACGCATATAACCTTTTAAAAAGTTCTCGTTTTTACTAATTCGGTAATTACGTACAGATGTATCAAAGTGTACATAAGGGTTATGATAGGGGGAGTAATACGATTGCCAATAAGAATACATAAACGGTAACACTCCTTTGAACATGTATAACTCAAAGTATGATGGGAATTTATTTTTAGTTACGTGTCCTAAATTAATTTCAGAAATTGATATGGAAAAAGATGCAGAATTTTATTGTGGTATATACAAATAAAGTGAATATAAAAATAAACAAGGCTCTGCAAGGGAAGTTGCAGAGCCTCAAAAGGGTATTGCCGAGATGTCGGACTCGACTAAGTAATGTTATCATAAAATTCTATTTAAAAAACCTGGTAAATGTGTCCAAATGAAAGTGGATCTTTAATAAAGTCAATGGGATCAGCTTCCCGCAGCAGATCCCGTTAACTAGATAATGTTGATGAGCAAAAACTCATCTGGAGTACTTTTATAGTAATAAGTGAAATTCGTTTTGTGTATTGAGAAAAAAAGAATTACTTCAATAAATGTTAAGAACTTATATTTTACATCTCGTTACTATTATCATTTGTTGTGAGTGGAGTACGGTTATAAAATAGAGAAAAGATATACAGGTGTATCTAAAAGTGTACTGAAATGTATAATAATCAAAAAAGACCTGCTTTTATAAGCAGGTCAACTTAAGGGGTTTATCCAACAGAATATTTTATATGATAACAGCTGTATTATAGTAAGTCTATAAGGTATATATTGAGAAAATTATTATGGATAATATATCACATACACATTAACGTTTAAAAAGTTGAGAAAGAAAATGGAAAATATTTCTATAAGAAAATAATGGCTGGTATTTATAATACGATTCATATTTCCACGCATCATGATTCGAAAATTGGAGTTGGTTCGGTACTGTTTTCTGCTTGATGGAACTAATATTCTGCTGCTTCATATAGTAACCTCCTGAATTCATATGTATAAGATTAGTAGTATTCAAGGAAGAGTAATAAAATGTATATTTATTTTGTAATTCATTTTATATGTGCTTTATTTTTGTTTTAAAATTTATAAACATAAATAGCCATTAAAACACCGTTGCTAAACAACCTTTAAAACGTAGAAAAGCATAAAAAATGAAAAAGCAAGCTGTTAGTCATGTATTCATCACTTTCATGACGCATAAGTGATGATATAATAGGAATAGATGAAAGATATAGAAAAGCAGGTGACTCTTTTTTGTTTACAAAAGCACAAGAACTTTTAGCGTCTTATTTCGGTTATTCGTCATTCCGAAGAGGACAAGATGAAACAATTAAAAATGTATTAGATGGGAAAGATACGGTTTGTATTATGCCTACGGGTGGTGGTAAGTCAATTTGTTATCAAATTCCCGCATTAGTATTCGAAGGAACGACATTAGTTATTTCACCTTTGATTTCACTTATGAAAGATCAAGTAGATACATTAGTACAAAACGGTATTTCAGCTACTTATATTAATAGTTCTATTTCAATTACAGAAGCGAATCAACGCATTCAATTAGCGAAACAAGGACATTATAAGTTACTTTATGTAGCGCCTGAGCGTCTTGATTCAATGGAGTTTGTTGACCAACTTATCGATATGAAAATCCCGATGATTGCAATTGATGAGGCGCACTGTATTTCGCAGTGGGGACATGATTTCCGTCCAAGTTATTTACATATACATCGCATATTAGATTATCTTCCAGAAAAGCCGCTTGTATTAGCTTTAACTGCGACGGCAACACCACAAGTTCGTGAAGATATTTGCAACACGCTTGGAATTAATCAAGAAAATACGATTATGACAACGTTTGAGCGCGAGAACTTATCATTTTCTGTTATTAAAGGACAAGATCGTAATGCATATCTAACGGATTATATTCGTCAAAATCAAAAGGAATCTGGGATTATATATGCAGCTACTAGAAAAGTAGTTGATCAGTTGTATGAAGATTTAATGAAAGCGGGAGTTTCGGTATCAAAATACCATGCTGGTATGAGTGATACCGATCGAAATGAGCAGCAAGAACTCTTTTTACGTGATGAAGTGAGTGTAATGGTAGCGACATCTGCATTCGGGATGGGGATTGATAAATCGAATATTCGTTACGTTATCCATTATCAACTGCCAAAAAACATGGAAAGTTATTACCAAGAAGCAGGACGTGCTGGACGTGACGGATTAGATAGTGCGTGTATATTGCTATATTCTTCTCAGGATGTGCAAGTACAGCGCTTTTTAATTGATCAATCGACAGGTGAATCTCGATTTTCAAATGAACTTGAAAAACTGCAAAATATGACTGATTATTGTCATACAGAACAATGTTTACAATCATTTATTTTGCAATACTTTGGAGAAGAACCGAAAGAAGATTGTGGCCGCTGCGGAAATTGTACGGACGACCGGGAAAGTATCGATGTGACGAGAGAATCACAAATGGTTCTATCTTGCATGATTAGAACGAACCAACGATTTGGAAAACAAATGATTGCACAAGTTTTAACTGGTTCGAAAAATAAGAAAGTTATTGAATTCAATTTTCATACTTTACCAACATACGGGTTACTATCAAATCGTAGCGTAAAAGAAGTTAGTGAATTTATTGAGTTTCTAATTTCAGATGAGTTAATTGCAGTAGAACATGGTACGTATCCGACATTAAAAGTTACGGAAAAAGGGAAAGAAGTATTATTAGGTAAAGAGAATGTTTTACGTAAAGAACGAGTAGAGACAAGACAAATTGTTCAAGATCATCCTTTATTTGAAGTACTTCGCGAAGTACGTAAAGAAATTGCGCAAGGAGAAGGTGTACCGCCATTCGTTATTTTCTCTGATCAAACGTTGAAGGATATGTGTGCAAAAATGCCACAAAGTGACTCTGAACTTTTAACTGTGAAAGGGATCGGCGAACATAAACTTGTGAAGTATGGTTTTCACTTCTTACAAGCAGTTCAGCACTTTATTAAGGACAATCCAAACTATGCTGAAACAGTTAAAACAGAAGTGGTGACAGAGCGGAAAAAGTCAGGGAAAGCTTCAGCAAATTCTCATTTAGAAACGTATGAAATGTATAAACAAGGCATTGATCTAGATGAAATTGCGAAAGAACGTGGCTTATCAAGACAAACAATTGAAAATCATTTAATTCGCTCTTTTGAAGATGGAATGGAAATAGACTGGAACAGTTTTGTTCCTGCAGAATATGAATCACTGATTGAAACTGCCGTGCAAAATGCAGAAGGTGGTCTGAAATCAATTAAGGAACAACTTCCAAATGAAGTGAGTTACTTTATGATTCGTGCATATTTGCAATTTAGAAAGTAGAGATATATAAAGGGGATAGGGGATATATGCATCATGTTTTCGTGTATGGCACATTAAGAAAAGAGCAAACGAATGCTCATTTTATGCAAGGTGCAATATGCATCGCAGACGGAGCATGGACGTATGGTAAATTATTTGATACAAACGAGGGGTATCCGGCAATGATTTGTTCAAATGAGGACAAAGTATACGGAGAAGTTTATGAAGTAAATGAGGTTGTTCTGCAAAAATTAGATGAACTTGAAGAATATACAGGTAATGCAGAAAGTGATTTATATGACCGAATCACCGAAACGATTTATTTAGGAGATAGAATAATACGTGCATTTGTGTATGTCGCTCAAGATAAAGAGATGCTAAAGAAAGTTATCATTTCTGGTGATTGGGTAGAGTATCAACAAGAAAAATAATAGCAGCCATAGAGCAGATAGTGGGATCATTCATTATCTGCTTTTTATATTGTTACTTTAAAAATTCTTATTATTTTTATAAAATTGTAAATATAGAGAATAATAACCTTTTTTCATGGGTGTCAGAAATTTAGTTTCTCACCTGTAGAAGAAAAATCTATTGCAGGAGGAGAATAATAATGAATGAATTAGATGTGAGAGAATTTTACGAAAAACAATTCGAACTATCCAATTACGATATTAATACAGAAAGCTGGTTAGAACAGGTTGCGAAAGAAGTTCAAGAACAAATTGGACATCCATTTCAGTCAATGTTAGAACTAGGAGCAGGAAATGGTGGATTTGCAAGGGCGATGTCTAAGTTACAAGTAAAAATGACTACTGTTGAGCTTGTAACAGAGTTAGTTATGTTTGCAAAAGAACATTCTACTAATGATATAGATATTCATTGCGCTGATTTTTATAAAATTAATTTTGAAGAAAAGTTTGATGTTGTTAGTTATTTAGACGGATTTGGTGTAGGATCAGATGATGAGCAATTGATTCTATTAAAACGGATTAAAAACTGGATGAAGGATGATGGATGTGCACTTATTGATATTTATCAACCACTTTATTGGAAAAAGGTAAGTGGACAAGAAATGTCTTTAAGCTCAGCTATGCGAAAATACGAATATGATCGTATAAATGAAAGAATGTTAGATCATTGGTGGCATCCTAATAATCAAAATGATATAGTTACACAGTCTTTACGATGTTATACGGTAGATGAGATTAGTAATCTATGTGCTGAAGCTGGTTTAAGTATTGTAGGATTCTTCCCAGGCGGAGCATATGATTTTGAAAAAGAGAAATATAAAGAATTAACAACTTTAAATGAATGTTTGGCGTACCGAATTAAAATAAAGAAGAGTAGGGATTAATCTCTACTCTTCTTTATTTTAGAAAATTCTTACTAAAACTATTGACTTTATAAATGGATTTTTAATACAATTGTATTTCGACTGAAAAATTAGAACGGACAGGAGGGAATCATCAAATGAACAACATTTTTGAAGAAGAGTTACAAAGGATGAAAGATACATTACGTACGATGGATGATCAATTAGAACAGCTCGAAAACATTCCGGTTTATTATGGAGATGATTTTAAAGAACAAATTCTAGAAAGTATGAGAGAATCTAATAGGAAAAATTTACGTATCGGTGTACAAGAACCGTACTTTGGAAGATTAGATTTTCAAGAGGATGGCAAGGAAGATGTTATGCCGATCTACATCGGTAAAGTAGGTGTTTCACATAAAGACACAATGAAACCAATTGTAATAGATTGGCGGGCACCTGTTGCAAGTATGTTTTATTCATTTACCGGCGGTGATGAATTAGCATTTTATCAATCGCTAGACGGATTAGTAGAAGGTGATGTGTATTTAAAGCGAAACATCTCTATTCGAAAAAGAGAACTAGAACGTGTTGTTGATACATATGTAAAAGGAAATGAAGATGTCTCACATGCCGATGATTTTCTTCTATATCGATTAGGTGAGAATAAAGATAATAAACTAAAGGATATTGTTTCGACAATACAATCGGAGCAAAACGATATTATTCGTGCGGAAAGAAACTTACCATTATTAATTCAAGGGGTTGCAGGAAGCGGAAAAACAACGATCGCTTTACATCGCCTTGCTTTTTTAATTTATGAATATCGTGAACAATTAGAAGCTGAGAGAATGATTGTATTCGCTCCGAATAGTCTGTTTTTAGACTATATTTCGAGTGTGCTTCCTGAATTAGGTGTAGGGAATATTAGTCAAACAACATTTCCAGATTGGGCATTACGTACGTTAGATGATTCTGTGAAACTAAAGCAAACAGAAGAAAAGTTGAAAGAAGCCTTTTCTATTAATCGTGATGAAGAAAAGGTTATGCTCGGTAAATTGAAAGGCACGCTGGAATTTAAGTCCTTTATTGAAGAGAGAATGGTTCAATTTGAAAAAGAATTAATACCAACAAGTGATTTTGAGGCATGGGACAATGCTATTATTCCAGTAGAAGACATAAAAAAATGGATGCAAGTTGAATATAAACATTATCCATTAAAGAAAAGAAGAGAAAGATTAGTCGGCCGAATGAAGCGCTGGATTGAAATTGAACTGAAAAAGTATGGAGAAACAAACGAGAAGAAATTATTAAAAAAAGAAGCGACAAAGAGATTGAACACATATATGAAGTTTTGGCCGAAAATGAGCTCACTTTCACTATATAGTTCAATATTGAAAAGTAAAGAAATACTCGAAGTATTACCTGAAGAACTTGTGAAAGAAACTGAAAAGAGTTGTCGTAAAAAAGAAGTGTATGTAGAAGATTTACCAGCTTTAATTTACATACATAACCGCATAACAGGTATTGAAATCGGACAGAAATTCCATCACGTCGTTATTGATGAAGCGCAAGATTTCTCACCATTCCAAGTGTATGTATTAAAAGAAATTACACTAGGTAATTCTTTCACTATATTAGGTGATTTATCTCAAGCAATTTATGATTATCAAGGGATTGAAGAGTGGGGTGCTTTTAAGGAAGTATTCCAAGAAACAGGTTATTATGAACTGACGAGAAGTTATCGTTCTACAAAAGAAATTATAGAATTTGCGAACGAAATAATTAAAAATGCAGAGATTCCAGTTGGGCTCGCAACACCAGTTTTTCGCAGTGGTGAAGATGTTAAGGTAATCCATGCAGAAGATCAATTTAATGAGATTATGAAGACGTTAAAACATCTACAAAACGAAGATGTGAAAACAATTGCGGTAATAGGAAGAACAGAAGATGAATGCCGCGATATATATGAGAAATTAACAAAAGCAGGATTGGCCGTAAACGTCATTGAAGCAGATCAAAGTAAATATGAAGGTGGTATTTCAGTAGTACCTGTATATTTGGCAAAAGGGCTAGAATTTGATGCTGTTCTATTAATCGATGTTGATGAAGAACATTATAAAAATACGAAACATGATGCGAAGTTACTATATGTCGGATGTACAAGGTCACTTCATGATTTATGGATTTTCCATAGCGGGGAAGCATCGCCTTTAATTAAAGGAATAAAATAAATAGTAAAAACAAGAGGCGTTTCTAGTAACAAAAAGAAGAACCTCTTGTTTTTCTATATAAAGACATGGAGAGAAAATAATAATGATCACAAAAGTAATAACAAAAAAAAATTGGGAAATCGCAAAGGTAAATGGAGAAATTAATGAAGTTTCACTAAAAGAGGAGGGATTTATTCATTGCTCGTTTTTACAGCAAGCATTAAAAGTTGCTGAAAAACATTTTAGTCATGAAGAAGATGTTTTATTACTGACAATTGATCGATCCTTAATAAAAGCAGAAATAAAATATGAACTTGCTTCTAACGGTCAAGAATATCCGCATGTATATGGAGTAATTCATATTGAATCAGTTGTAAATGTTACCCCATTTATTAAAGAAAAAGGAGAGTTTATATTACAAGAGGTACAAAATTAAAATTGTTATAAGCATTTAAATTAGCCAGAAAAGCACAAAATATATAGTTTGTGCTTTTTTTATTTTCTATTTTTTGTAAATACGTATTGTTTTTATCACATTAATACTGTACGATACATAGTATAAAACACATACTGTATGACATATAGTAATGAAAATGAGGTGAGTGAATGGATGCTTTATTAAATTCGTTAATTACTGAACTAAGAAGAGGTACATTAACATTAGCGGTTTTAAGCCAGTTAAGAACACCGCAGTATGGGTATTCACTTGTCCAATTATTGGAACAATCAGGGATTACAATCGATCAAAGTACGTTATATCCACTACTTCGCCGATTAGAAAAGCAGGAGCTAGTAACGAGTAGTTGGGATAAAACGGAGAGTAGACCTCGTAAATATTACGTTTTAAGTGAATATGGATTAGAGATATTTTTGCAGTTGAAAAAGGAATGGATAAAGGATTCGAAAGAACTTTATAAATTATTAAAGGAGGAGGACAAGAATGAATTTGATTGATATTTACGTCGAGGAAGTAGCGAAGAGATTACCTGAAAAAAATCGTGAAGATATTATTCTTGAACTACGGTCAACAATCGAGGATATGTTACCTGATGATTATAATGATGATGATGAAAAAAGAGTTCTTGAAAAATTGGGGAGTCCAGTTTCATTGGCAAATGGGTACTTAGATAGGCCGATGTATTTAATTGGACCACGTTATTTTGATGTATATACGACATTATTAAAAATGATCATACCGATTGCAGCTGTTATCGCACTCATTGCAATGGTTGCAGAAAATTTTGTAGGATATGATGGTGAGCAAGCGGTATTAAATGTTATTTTAAACCTGATAGGTAAAGGAATTGGGGAAATTATCGAAGTAGGACTCCATGTATTTTTCTGGTTGACACTTGTATTTGCAATTTTAGAAAGAACAGATAAAGACAAAGGTACTCAACCGTTGACGACAAGTTTAAAAAAGTGGACGCCGGATGATTTGAAAAATACTTCGTATATTCCAAAGAAAAAGTCAATCTCAAAGTTCGAAGTATTTGGCGGGTTAATGTGGACCGCAATATGGGCAACACTTTATTTTTATGCGAACCATCTTGTAGGTGTATATCATGGTACAGAAAGCGGATTGAAGTTTGTCGCGGCAACTTTTAATCAAGATGTGTTACTTCAGTATTGGCCAATCGTTGTAATTGTGATTGTTTTTGAAATAGCTATATCTCTTTATAAGTTAGTACAAGGACAATGGACGAAAAAGCTGGCAATCGGGAATGCTATTCTTCAAATAGTTGGAACAATAGTATTCATTGTAATTGTAGTAAATCCGCATTTATTTAATGAAGGATTTATTGCGTATGTGGCAAATGTGTTTACTACTTCTCCAGAGGAAGTTAAAAAGTGGTTAATTGGTGGAGGTATTATCATTTACATTTTGTCTGCTGCGTTAAATATATTTGATGGTTTCCGAAAAGCTCGTATTCGTATATAGGAGTGAAATTAGAGGAAAGGAAGAAAGTGATGATAAGGGAAGCAAGGAAACAAGATGTCACATACATTTTAGATATTTATAATGATGCTATATTGAATACAACAGCCGTCTATACGTATAAACCTGTAACCCTTGAAAATAGAATAGATTGGTATGAACAAAAAAAGGCTAACGGCTACCCGATTTTAGTATGTGAATTAGATAATAAAATAGTAGGATTTGCGACATTTGGCCCGTTTAGAGCTTGGCCTGCCTATAAATATTCAATTGAGCATTCTGTGTACGTTCATAAGGAATGTAGAAAAAATAGGATAGGAACTTCATTAATGAAAGCATTGATCACAGTTGCAAAAGAAAGGGAATATATGACCTTAATTGCTGGAATTGATGCAGAAAATGAGAAAAGCATTGCCTTACATGAAAAATATGGATTTGTTCATGCGGGGACAATTAAGAAGGCTGGTTATAAGTTTAATAGGTGGTTAGATTTAGCTTTTTATCAATTGGAGCTTAATGGTCCTAAAAAGCCTACGGAAGAATAGATTATTGAGTTTTGCTTAATATTTAATCTAGAAAGATAGCATGGGAAAGTTTCATGCTATCTTTTTTATTGTATGCATACATATCAAGTAACAAAAAAGGTTTTATACATTCTATATCGAAATTTAAGAATGTAATAAAACAATATAAAAAGAGGTGCGAATATGCAAACTGTCATTGAAAGAATGAAAGAAATACAATCTGGTCAAGTTGGAGTGATTGTGTCTTCTACAAAATCTGAAGATATAATTGCCTCCTATAATAATGAACTATATGTTCCTTTAGCATCAGCAGCAAAAGTGGCAATTGGATTTGCAGTAGCAAACATGGTAAAAAACAAACAAATTAGTTGGAATGATATGCTTCACCAAATTAAATTTAATCCAAAAGAAGATAGTGCACAATTATATCCACATTTGCAAGGAAGAGATACAATATCACTCAGTAAAGCTGTTGAAGTGATGATAGCGTGTCATGACAGTTGTATTGCAAAGGCGATTGTATTGCACTGCGGAGGATGGGATACTGTTAGAAAGTATGTTTCAACGTACTTCCCTAACATACATGTTCAAGAAAACCCTAGAGATGAACAAAATGTTGGAGAGTTAAATGAAATACATTCACTTTTAGTGCAAATTTTTCGAGGGTATAAAACTGAGCCGGAATTATGGGAACCAATAATAAATGGAATGGTAAGGCAGCAAGGAGAATATGAGGGGATACCGCATAATCATTTAGCACATATGACAGGTGGATTGCCAAAAGCTATAATAAATATTGGTATACTAGGAGTGTTTAATGAATTTCCGCTTCTTTATGTTATTGGAGGAAAAGATTTGTCTAATCGATTTGAAAATAAAGAAGCCGATGAAACTATTGCATCAGCTTTGAAGTACATATACGACATATATATAGTGAAAGCATTCTAGGGGGCAAGTAATTGAATAGAAACTTAAAAACTTCAACAATTATCATATTAATTTTAACAATTATCGCTATTGAAGTTGGAATCGCGATTTATGATCATAATCTGTCATTGGATACGATTTACTTTGCAGCAATCCTCATTTGTATTGTATTGCTTTTTGGCACACGTGTTTCTGAAGAGAAAGCAAGTACATCGAAACAAAGACGAAGAAAAACAGCACTTATATTTTGGCCATCTATTTTATTGTCTATCGTTAGTTTTGCAATTATAAGTTATATAAGAATAGGCTATGTTTCAGTGCCAGGGATAATTGGTTTTTCATGCTTTGTTACTTATGGTGGATTCGTGTTTATTACTATTTTAAAGAGAAAAAGTAAAAATTAAAGATAGCTTACTAAGTTGAAAGGAAGAAATATATGAAACACATAGAGAATGGTACTCGTACTGAAGGAGAGTACATAAAAAATAAAGTAATTCAATATAACATGTCGATTTTAAGAGATGAAGCAAAACAGCCAATGGAGCAAGTAAGTTTCGTAGTAAAAGATGAGGATGGAAAAATATTTGGTGGGGTAACAGGAACGATGTATTTTTATCATCTTCATATAGATTTTTTATGGGTTGATGAAACAGTTCGTCATGATGGTTATGGCAGTCAACTGTTACATAAAATCGAAGACATCGCGAAGAAAAAAGGGTGTAGATTAATATTATTAGATTCATTTAGTTTTCAAGCGTCAGATTTTTATAAAAAGCACGGCTACCGAGAATATGGTGTTGTTGAAGATCATCCTAAAGGATATAGTCAACACTTTTTAGAGAAGCGGTTATAGTGATTGGATTCGTGCTCTAGAAGAAAATTTGATTTTAAAAGCATCACCAAACAAGGTGATGCTATTTTAATTTTAAAGCAACTACTCAACCTGATGTAATTATGGGGACAAATAGTACGATTCGTATAGCTATGATTTTCTTTTTTAATGGAAATGAGTTACTGTCTTTGTTGAAGACACTTGTCGTATTTACTATATATACTAGCAAATACTATTGAATTTTTAGGAGAGGAAGAGCAATAAGACGAGCTCTGAATATAATACTAATAAAGGAGGTGTTAAGCAATGGGTTATATTGTAGATATTTCGAAATGGAACGGTAACATTAACTGGGATGTAGCAGCTCCACAACTAGATTTCGTAATCGCTAGGGTACAAGATGGATCAAATTATGTAGATCCTTTATATAAAAACTATGTCCAAGCAATGAAAACTAGAAATATTCCATTTGGTAACTATGGATTCTGTCGCTTTATTTCAATTGCTGATGCGAAGAAGGAAGCGCAAGATTTTTGGAATCGCGGTGATAAGAGTGCTACAGTTTGGGCGGCTGATGTAGAAGTGAAAACAATGGATGACATGAGAGCAGGTACACAAGCTTTTATCGATGAATTACGCCGACTAGGTGCTAAAAAAGTTGGTTTATATGTTGGCCATCATGTATATGAGCCTTTCGGAATGGCGAACGTAAAAAGTGATTTTGTATGGATTCCTCGATATGGCGGCAATAAACCAGCATATCCTTGTGATATTTGGCAATACACGGAGACAGGTAATGTACCAGGTATCGGCAAATGTGATTTAAATCAATTAATAGGTAATAAACCACTTTCCTGGTTTACTGAATCAGTACCGAAACAAGAAAATATACAAGGACAAGTTTCTAAACAAAATATCATTCAATCTGGAGCCTTTTCACCTGATGAAACTCCAGATGTTATGGGAGCGTTAACTTCTTTAAAAATGACTGCTACCTTCATTTTACAATCGGATGGTTTAACGTATTTTGTTACTGAACCAACTAGTGATACGCAATTAAATGCTATGAAAGGCTGGCTTGATCGAAAAGGTTGGTGGTATGAAGTTAAATAATAAAAATTTACTAGTTATTATTTGAATAGCAAAAAAGAGCCCTCCAACAGAATGGCTCTTTTTTGCTATTCAAATAGCTTATTCATTAAATCTTGGATTTCACGTCTTCTTTTATCTGTTTCGTCTTTATCAATTGTATACGTATCATCCTCGATTATAAGAATATCACCTTCTTTTGCAGTAGAAGGGAGTTTGGATTTAGGTACATCAATTGTTACGTTATTCAATTCAATAATTGCTAGTTCGCCTTCAAAACGGTCAATAATACCTCTTTTCATAATTATCTCTCCGTTCTTACAGAAATGTTAGAACCATCACTATTTATAATTACAGTTCCATTTAAATCAGTTCTATATACATTAACAGACATTGAATGTAACTTTGCTAAAGTTTCCTGTGTAGGATGGCCATAACGGTTACCTGCACCTGCACTAATTACAGCGATACTTGGTTTCACTGCATCTAAAAATGGCTGAGAAGAAGACGTCTTACTTCCATGATGACCAGGTTTTAATACGTCAGATTTTAGGTTAGAACCATGTGCTAGAACCATATCTTTTTCACTTTTAGATTCAGCATCACCAGTAAATAAGAAAGATTTGCTACCGTGTGTTACTTTTAATACCGCACTCCACTCATTTAGATCGTTATCGTATTCTTTCACGGGAGCTAAAAATTGTGAGTTTAAACCGTGGATTGGTAAAGTTACTCCAGAATTCGCTTCTTTAATTGTTAATCCTTTGTTAGCTACTGCAGTTAGGAAGTCTTTGAACGTTTGTGTCGTATGACTTACTTTAGGGGCGTAAACGTTTTTTACATTCATAGCATAAAGCACTTCATCTAATCCGCCTACATGATCAGCATCAGGATGAGTGGCAATCATATAATCAATAGTTTGGAATCCTAATCCTTTTAAATAATTTGCTACTACTTTACCTTTGCCGTTGTTACCAGCGTCAATAAGGATCGTTTCTCCACTTGGAGATTTAATAAAAGTAGCATCACCTTGTCCGACATCAATATAATGTACCTCTAAGTTACCTTTAGGCTTAGGAAGAGCTGGACGGAAATTTGGTTCTAATACACGAGCCAAAAATGCAGCGAATTGCTCACGAGTTACTTTTACACCTGGACCAAATGTACCATTAGGCAATCCAGTAGTAATATTATTTTGTGCTAAAATTTTGACATAATTGTAACCCCAGTGATTAGATGGAACATCAGGGAAATTGACGTCTGCACCTGTAGGCTTCAAATTAAAAGTTTTAACTAAAACTACTGCCATTTCTGCACGAGTTAATGAGCGGTCAGGGAAATAGTTTGTTTCACGTTGTACAATGTTATTATGTGCTAACTTATGTACAGAATCATAGTAATAGATACCTTTGGCTACATCGGAAAAAATATGATTATAGCTAAATGGTTTTTCTAATTTTAAGGATAAATCTAGCATTAAGGCCATTTGTCCACGAGTTACATCATCACTCGGTTTAAAAGTTCCTTCTGGCGTACCTTTAATGATACCTTTATCCGATAAATAGTTAATTTCTTTAATTGCCCAATGATTAGATTGGACATCAGGGAAAGATTTAGCACTTGTAAAATTAGGGATGAATAATGATAAAATTATGACAAATGCTGTTAGTAATAAACTAAACTTTTTCAAAAAATCGCCTCACTTTGTGTATTTTTTACCTAATTAACTTTACCATTTCTTGCAATAAATTCAAGTTTTAATAGGTAAAAATAATATGAGAAATGCTTTTGGTATTATATTCATTAGTTTTCTCTTATTCTGTATATTTGATATACGTAATATGAAAGGTTGAGAGTAACGATTGCAATTGTAAAATTGATATTATAAATTTATTTTATGAAGTTTTTTTGTAACAGGTTGGATTCTATAGTTTTATATTGAAAGAAGTAAAGTAAGACAAAATAAATATAATGAGTAATTTGATGGGAGAAAGAAAATGTACACGTATAAATTGCAACATGAACAACCAATCTGCGTAGGCAAAATAAAAAAACTTTATGACTCTGTCGGTTGGTGGCCAGAAAGAAAAGAAATCGATATTCAAAAAATGTTAAAGCATAGTATAGCAATTGGAGTATGGGAAGAAAATGAATTAATCGGATTTGCTAGAGTTGTTTCTGTTGGTGTTTTTCGAGCGTACATAGAAGATGTTGTTGTGCATGAGATTGTAAGAAATAAAGGGATTGGAGAGAAGATGCTTACAATGTTACTTCAAGAAATATCTCATGTTCATATTGTTAGTCTATTTTGTGGAGAGAAATTAATAAAGTTTTATGGTGAACACCAATTTCAAGCGACGAAACAAATTGTAATGCATCGTAATCAAATCGTGAAAGAATAAGAGGTGCCAAGGAAAATGAATGCAACAAGAACATATTGTTTATCAAAAAGAAAAGCGACTGAAGATTCTCCTGATGGTTGGAATGCAACATGTATGAGGCTTAATAATAAAATATTTGCGATAATAAACCATGAAGAAGGAGAAAAAGCTGCGATTACATTAAAATGTGATCCAGAACTTGCATTAAGATTAAGAGAAGAGTATCCAGAAGCAATCATTCCCGGGTATCATATGAATAAAAAACATTGGAATACAGTGTATATACATAAAGATGTAGAGCAAGAGCAAATTAATAAGATGATTGATTGGTCATATGATTTAGTTCTACAATCATTTTCAAAGAAAAAGCAGCAAGAGTTATTAGATTAATATGATAAGGGGTGGAAGTAATGAAAGACACGATTAAAGGTACATATGATAAATTAGCGAGTACATATAAAGAAAACCAAGATGTGGTAAATCCATATAACAGCTATTACGAAAGACCAGCGATGATGGAGATAATTCCAAAGAATTTAGAAGGGAAGATTATATTAGATGCCGGATGTGCAGCTGGATGGTATACTTCTCAATTTGTAAAAAGAGGAGCAAACGTTACTGCAATTGACGTAAGTTCTGAAATGGTAAAAGCTGCAAAGGAAAGTACGGGTAATAAAGCAACGTTTCTTTGTCATGATTTGCAAGAAGTATTACCATTTGAAGATAATACTTTTGATGTTATTGTAAGTTCGTTAACGCTTCATTACTTAGAAAATTGGGATAAAGTATTTCAGGAGTTTCATCGAGTATTGAAGCCAGGGGGCGAATTTATATACTCCATTCATCATCCTTTTATGGATTTTACAAAGTTTACTAGTGAAAATTATTTCGAAAAACAATTATTAGTAGATACTTGGGTTAAACCAAATATTACAATAGAAGTTAGCTTTTTTAGAAGATCACTCCAAGACATAATTAATGAAACAACAAATTATTTTGTGTTAGATAAAATGGTGGAACCGAGGCCGGTTGAAAAAATGAGAGAAGTAAATGAAACATCATATCATTATCTAAATAAAAATCCACATTTTCTTATTATGAAAGCCATTAAAAAATAGGTAGTAAAATAATTATATTTTACTACCTATTTACAGTTTTTAATTACATATTAGGAGATTTTGAGATGAATAAGAAACGAAATAGATTATTATATGCGCTATTTACTATAGTTATAATTATTTTAGGTCTTAGCTCAAGAAAGTTAGCTTTTGCGTTACCTCATCTATTAAACACGTACTTAGGTGATGCTTTATGGGCATTGATGATTTTTACTGGATTCGGATTTTTATTTCCTAAAATAGACACGAAGAAAGTGGCTCTTATTAGTTTGTTATTTTGCTACGGGATTGAAGTGAGCCAATTATACCATGCTGAATGGATAGATAGCATTCGTACTACGACTTTAGGTGGACTCGTATTAGGTTACGGATTTTTGTGGAGTGATTTAGTTGCTTATACAATTGGTGTTGGGATTGGAATGTTTTGTGAGTTTATGTTACAGAAGAAATAATAGATTTAAAAAGGGGTATGTATGAAAAAAATAATATTAATAGGTTCTGGTGGTTCAGGAAAATCTACATTAGCAAGGCAGTTAGGTAATAAATTAAATATTAAAGTACATCATCTTGATGCGTTATTTTGGAAACCGAATTGGGAAGGTGTACCGAAAGAGGAGCAAAGAAAGGTTCAAAATGAATTAGTTAAAGAAGATGAGTGGATTATTGATGGGAATTATGGCGGGACAATGGACATAAGAATTAACGCTGCTGATACAATTATCTTTCTTGATATTCATAGAACAATATGTGTTTATCGTGCTTTTAAAAGGATTGTACAATATCGGAATAAAACAAGACCGGATATGGGTGCTGGATGTGAAGAAAGGTTTGATTTGCAATTTTTTAAATGGATATGGCAATATCCTAAAACGAAACGACCCTCAATTTTAAAAAGGCTAAATCAATTGAGTAAGGAAAAAGAGGTTATTATTTTAAAATCTTCAAATGAAGTAAGACTATTTTTAGAGAAATACGATACCATAGATAGTTAGACTATAAAAAGAAGTAACATGGGGGGATAGGATTGAATAGATTCATTGGCCCGGTTGATTCTAATATGGTGAAAATTCCAGCAGGAAAAGTAGAATTAAGAGATGATCGAATAAAAAAACAATGGCAAGTTCAAGTTAAACCGTTTCTTCTTGCAAAGTATGTTGTAACAGTGGAATTATATTATGAACCGTGCACTAAATGGTAATGAAAATAGTAACAAACCAGTTGTAAATATTTCATGGAATGATGCCATTATATTTTGTAATTTACTTTCAAAAAAAGCGGGATTAAAAGAATATTATTCTATTAATGATGGTGGTCAAATTGTTAGTTGTAATTTAGAGTCAAATGGGTACCGATTACCTTTTGAAGCAGAGTGGCAATATGCGTGTAAGGCAGGAACTACCGGATACATATATGGAGAACTGAAAGAGATTGCTTGGTACAATGAAAATTCTAGTGGACATATTCATGAGGTCGGAAAAAAAGAACCGAATGCATGGGGACTTTACGATATGTTAGGAAACGTTTGGGAATGGTGCTATGATTTATATGATGAACAAGTGTACGGATCATACCGAATTTTCCGCGGCGGTAGCTGGGCTGAAGCAGCTAGAGGTTGCGGTGCGACTTGTCGTCGCCGTAGCCATCCTACATTTCATATAGATGACTTTGGATTTAGGCTTGCTAGGTCCATTTAGAAGTATAAGACAAAATACCTGTAATACTAATAACAACATAGAAAAGATTTTAATAAAGGAGTGTTTTAAGTGGCACGTGTTTTATTCATTAATACTGGATCAGAAGGACATATAAATCCTACATTGCAAGTTGTAGAAGAATTAGTCTCGCGCGGGGAAGAGGTAGTTTATTTTTCAATAGAATCTTTTAGAGAGCGTATTGAGAAGACGGGTGCTACTGTACGAACAATTGACGATCAAAAATTTATAAATGCTTTTCTTTCCGGTGGTCGAAATTATTTACCAGAGAGAATAAATGGTCTTTTACATACGGCAGATGTTATTATACCAAATGTTCTTGAACAAATTGAAGGGGAACAGTTTGATTACATCATTCATGATTCAATGTTTGGCTGTGGCCGTTTAATTGCTCAAATTCTAAATCTTCCAGCAATAAATTCCTGTACATCTTTTGCACAGAATGAAAAATCATTTGAACAAATGTTGGATTACTTGTCTAAAAGTATCCCAATGGAAGTTCAGGATAGGATACATAATGATTTTGAAAGATTAACTAAGGGGATTGCGGAAAAATATAGTGTTGAAATAAACTCACCATATGAAGTTTTCTGTAATCCAGCGCCACTTACTATTGTGTATACAATAAAAGAGTTCCAACCTTTTGGAGATATGTTTAATGAAACATTTAAATTTGTAGGTCCATCCATCCCTGCACAAGTAAAAGATGAAGAGTTTGATTTTACTACAATTGAAGAAAAAAGCCCGATTTACATTTCACTAGGCACTGTTTTTAATGAAGCGCTTGATTTTTATAAACTTTGTATGAAGGCGTTCGAGAATAGTGATCATACTATTGTTATGTCTATTGGTAATAAAACAAAAATAAGTGATTTAGGTAACATTCCTAAAAACTTCATTGTAAAAAACTATGTACCACAAACTAAACTACTTGCATATACAAAGTTGTTTATTACACATGGCGGAATGAACAGTACACATGAAGGATTAAATAACGGGATTCCACTCATTGTAATTCCGCAAAGTGCAGATCAGCCAGTAATCGCAAAGCAAGTAGGGAATCTAGGAGCTGGGATTAAGTTATCTATAAATGAATTAACTGTGGAACAACTACGTGAAAGTGTAGAATTTGTATTAAATAATCCATCATATAAAGAAGCTGCATTGAATTTGAAGGAGTATTTCCGAAAATCTGGTGGCTACAAGGAAGCTGCTGATGAGATTTTTACATTTATAGGTCAGTAATAAATGGAAGATTATACATGAGAAAAGTGTCTATATGAAATGGTATAGACACTCTTCTTTTATATGAAGCGGAGAATTCGTTGTTTTGAAAGGTTAAATATTCTGTTTTATAAATTCGGACCATAGTTTTACGTGTTACTAATGCTTTCATTATTCCTGCACAACTTCTGCACATACTTTGATGATTTCTATGTCATGATATATTCATCAAGTGAAATATTTCACAAGAAATGAAATATATTTTCACTGCGGTGTATGCATAATTAACACATACATCGATACAAGATTGTCTCTTGTTATTCTTTTACATCGAAGCCCACATTACACTACAAAGTATAACAAGAAGGGGACAGGAACATGAATAATCGATTATTAAAACAACTACAAAACATGAAAATGAACAAAAAAAGTCTAGGAGCTGTTGCATTAACAGCTGGAATTATTGGCACGACACTTATTCCTCAAAACGCATACGCGCACGGTTTTGTTGAAAAGCCTAGCAGCCGATCTGCTTTATGTAGTCCAACCTATGGTGCACTAAATGCAAACTGTGGAAGTGTTATGTATGAACCACAAAGTTTGGAAGCTCCAAAAGGGTTCCCGCAAGCTGGCCCAGTTGATGGCCAAATCGCTTCTGCAGGTGGTAAATTTGGTGGTGTTTTAGATCAACAAACAGCTAATCGTTGGTTTAAAAATACAATTACAGGCGGGGAAAATACTTTTACTTGGAAATATACAGCGCCTCACTTAACAAGTAAATGGCATTACTATATTACAAAAAAAGAATGGAACCCAAATAAAGCGCTCACAAGAGCAGATTTAGAACCAATTGGAACTGTACAACATGATGGTTCTGCAGCCTCAAATCATTTAACTCACAAAATCAATGTGCCTACTGATCGTAGTGGATATCATGTGATTTTAGCAGTATGGGATGTAGCTGATACAGCAAATGCATTCTATAATGTAATTGATGTTAATCTTATTAATGATGTGAAACCGGACATAGAAGCTCCAAGTAGTCCAAATGGAATTCAGACACAAAACGTAACAGCGAATAGTATAGAACTAACGTGGAACGCTTCTACGGATAATGTAGGGGTAAAAGGGTATCAAATCTTCCGTAACGGAGAGATGATTGATACAGTACCAGGAACTCATTTTATTGATAAAAAATTACAACCAAGTACAGAATACTCTTATACTGTAAAAGCAATTGACTCAGCTGGAAATGTATCGAAAGAAAGTGCAGCGCTTACAGTAAAAACAACAGTTGAGGCGCCTGATACAGAAGTACCAACACAACCAAAAGGATTACATAGTATGGGAACGACAGCGTCAAGTGTGGATCTAATGTGGAGTCCCTCTGACGATAATATTGGTGTAGACCATTACGATATTTATAGAGAAACAGAAGGATCATTGAAAAAAATTGCAACATCCAATACGACTTCTTATATGGATAAAAATTTACTTCCTAATACTACTTATAAATATGTAGTGAAAGCTGTTGATGTAGCTGGAAATGAATCTGTACAGAGTGATATATTCACAATTACTACAAAAACTGAAAGCGCTTCATATGAAGAGTGGAATGCAAAGAAAGCATATGAAAAGAGAGATAGAGTTCTACACGAAGGAAAAGTATATGAAGCAGTCCAGAGCTATCAAGGAAATGGGGATCCAAACTGGATTTATGCCTTATCATTATGGAAAACAGTGTAAGCTTTACCTAGGTATGAACTAAGAGATGATGGGCTTTGATGCAAAAGAAAATCTTGAGAATTCACTTTTCTATTTATAAAAAAGGGTAGTATATAAATTCATATACTACCCTTTTTATTATGATAGTACTTTCGTCATAAGAACGTGCGGAATACCATCTTCAATAAATACATCAGAAGAAGTTTGATAATCTAATTTTTTATAAAATCCTTCAGCTTGTGTTTGACCGTGTAGTTTTACTTTTGTAGCTTCTTTGTCACGAGCAATTTCTTCTAGCGCTTTGATTATTACTTTTCCTAATCCGTATTTACGATAGTCTTTTAAAATACAGATGCGTTCTAATTTTCCTGCACCGTCAACAAATCGTATACGACCTGTACCTACAGGAAGATCGTTATAATAAACTAAAATATGTTTGCATTTCTCACCGATTTTATCGAATATATCAAATTCATCTTCAAGAGGGACATTTTGTTCCTTTACAAATACTTCTTTTCGAATATGAAAGGCAGTTTCTAAATCTGTAAGTTCTGTTATGAGTTTGGAGTGCAAATTGTTCAGCCCTTTCTAGTGTGATGTGCTTTTGTTTTCATAGTATATCATAATGATACGCAATAAAGAGAAAATATAAAAAGCTGACTGTAAGAGTCAGCTTTCATTATAATTCCTTTATCCCATTTTTTGTTCCAATAATCGCCTTACTAGTCATATTAACAAACAACCCTGTTTCAACTACACCTGTAATCATTTTTAATTGAGTGTGTAAATTGGCAGGATTAGTTATGTTATGAGGGAATATACAATCAATAATCATGTTATTGTTATCGGTAATAAACGTTTCATTATTTTTTAAACGTAACGTTGTTTGACAACCTAAAGATTGAATTTTCCTTTCGGTTTGTTTCCATGAAAAAGGTATAATTTCAACAGGTAATGGGAAAGTACCTAAATGTGTTACAAGTTTCGATTCATCAGCAATAATAATTAGTTCTTTGGAGGAAGTGGCAACAATTTTTTCGCGAAGTAATGCGCCACCACCACCTTTTATAAGCTGTAAATTAGCATCAATTTCATCCGCTCCATCAATTGTAAGATCAAGACTTTGTACGTCGTTTAACGAAATTAGAGAGATATTTAGTTGTTTAGCTAATACTTCCGTTTCTTTTGACGTTGGTACAGCTTGAAATGATAAGCCTTCTTTTACACGCTCACCTAATTTTTGTATCGTCCAATATACAGTAGAACCTGTACCAAGTCCAACTTTCATCCCATCTGTTACAAAGTTAGCAGCATATTCACCAGCGAGCTGTTTTAAATTCAGCATATTATTCTGCTGGACGTGGGCCTGCATCTAGACCTGAATTTTCCACTGTAAGTATAGGACGAACGACTATATCTTTATGTACGTGCATTTGGCATGATAAACGTAAGTGATCTTCAATTCCTTTTTCCGTAATTGCATTTTTTTCATTAGAACTTGCTTCACAAAACTCACCTGCTATAATTTCTACTCTACAAGTTGTACAGCGGGCTTTCCCACCGCAGCGATGGAGAATGTGTACACCGTTATCTTCGATCGCTAATACTAACTTTGTGCCTTCTTTTACATCAAAAGTTCCCGCACCTTCAATTGTTAATTTTGGCAAATTTGTTCCTCCTCACGTAAAATTGTACATAACATATTTATGACCGCGAATTATTGAACATAAACATAATATTTTTATATGCCCCGTAACTTTTTTATTTGTTTAATCGTTAATTAAGTAAGCGCTGAAAAGGAGTGGTTATTTTGTGCACAAAAGTAACTCATATTTTAAAGAATCATATCGATATGAATCATTCAAATATAAACTTTTTAATTGAGCAATATGGAGAATTGAAAAGGTACTGTACATTTTTAACGAAAAACAAATGGGACGGCGAAGATCTTGCTCAAGAAACAGTTTGTAAAGTTCTTCAAAAATATAGTAATAAAGATATTTGTATGACGCTTGTATATAAAATAGCTAGAAATCGCTGGATAGACCAGATGAAATCAAAATCAGTTCATGAAAAAATAAAGGAACAAATTATTTTTGATGCCCCACAAGAGAACATTGCAGATTTGCATGAAATGGTAGGGAAAGTATTATCGTCATTAAATGTACAGCAATCCACAATTTTATTATTAAAAGATGTTTTTCAATATAGTATCGCTGATATTGCTAAAGTATGTTCCGTATCAGAAGGTGCAGTAAAAGCCTCTTTATTTCGGAGTAGAAATAGGCTGAAAACTGTAAGTGAAGAAGGGATTGAGATAGTCGAATTCACAGATGATATTGAAGTTGTAGTAACGTCTATTCGGGAAGAAAGGCCGGAATTGTTAACTAAGCTTCTTCCGACAATAGATTTTACTAAGTTACCATCTAAACAGCCAGTCTTATTATTTAATGCGAAAAAACCTTCTTCTTACAGTTGTATGCTTTTAGCGGCATAACAATTATTGGAGGGATTTAAAATGAATGCAATTCCATATGTAGTAGAACAAACGAAATTAGGAGAACGTTCCTATGATATATATTCAAGGTTATTAAAAGATCGTATTATTATTATCGGTTCAGAAATAAATGATCAAGTAGCGAGTAGTGTCGTAGCTCAATTATTATTTTTAGAAGCGGAAGATACAGAGAAAGATATATATTTATACATCAATAGCCCAGGTGGTTCAACAACAGCGGGTTTTGCCATATTAGATACGATGAATCTCATTAAACCAGATGTACAAACGCTATGCATGGGATTTGCAGCATCATTTGGTGCATTGTTATTATTATCAGGTGCAAAAGGAAAACGGTTTGCGCTCCCTAACAGTGAAATTATGATTCATCAGCCACTTGGTGGTGCGCAAGGCCAGGCAACAGAAATTGAAATAACAGCGAAAAGAATACTAAAGTTAAAGCGTGATATTAATAAAATGATTGCAGAAAAAACGGGGCAATCGATTGAAAGAGTAGCACATGATACAGAAAGAGATTATTTTATGACTGCTGAAGAAGCGAAAGAATATGGGATTGTAGATGATGTTGTTACGAAAAAATAAGATAAAACAGGCTAGAGGAATAGCATATCCTCTAGCCTGTTTTATTAATCTTTTACCCATTCATCAACTAGCGCTTGATTCTTTTCAATCCATTTGCGCGCCGCTTCTTCAGGATCTTTCGTTTTATTTAACATGACCATTAATGTACCAAGTTGTTCATCGTTCATTTTCCATTTGTCAAAGTATTTCACGATATCTGGATAATCTTTTTCGAAACCTTTACGAACAGAGTAATAAATGTCATCTTTTTCACCATATACTTTCTTAGGGTCTTTTAAATATTTTAAGTCAAATTCTGAAAAGCCCCAATGCGGATTCCAAAGCGTAACAGCGATTGGTTTCTTTTTCGTATATGCTTTCTTTAATTCACTCATCATCGCAGCTTCAGAAGATTGGACAAGTTTTAGTTTAATATCATATTCCTTCATCGCTTTATTTGTTAAATTCATAAGACTACTACCGGGTTCGATACCGACAATTTTGTTATCTAGTTCATCTTTATGAGCAGTTAAATCCTCAATACTGTTAATGTTTTTCATATAAGAAGGGACGACAAGGCCAAGTCCAGTACCTTCATACCATTTTGATTTTAAGACTATATCATCTTTATAACGAGCATTTAGCGGTTTATCCGTAACGGGTAGCCATACTTCTAAATTAGCATCAACATCACCGCGAGCAACGCCAGTCCAAATTGCAGCTTTTTCTAAGTACATGAGCTCAACTTTGTAACCTTTTTGTTCTAATAAAACTTTCCACATGTTTGCCGTTGCAATGTTTTCTTTCCAACTTGTTACACCAAGTTTAATTTTTCCTTTCGAATTTGCATTTGTTGCATTACATGAAGAGAATATCATAGTAATAAATAATGCAAGGCATATAAGCCATATTTTCTTTTTCATCGAAACCCTCCTAAGAAATGCTTGCCTTTTTAAATAAATGTATAAGTAAGCATTCTTATTATGAACGGAAACGCGAATTTTAAAGAAATCTTATGAATGTCATTTTTATGTAATATTTCTTTGTAAAATCGCAACACTATATGAATAGATGGGTAGAAAAGGAGTAGTGACATGGATAATACAAAGGTACGTGTTGAAAACGTAACAAAAGTATTTGGGAAACACCCGCAAAGAGCGCTGTCTTTATTAAAAGAAGGAAAAAGCAAATCAGAAATTTTGAAAGAGACAGGAATGAACGTTGGTGTAAAAAAGGCAACCTTTGAAGTATATACTGGAGAGATTTTCGTTATTATGGGTTTGTCTGGTAGCGGGAAATCTACGTTAGTTCGGATGTTAAACCAATTAATTAAACCAACAGCGGGGCATATATACATAGATGGTGAAGATATCGCAACGATGGGAAAAGAAGAGTTGCGAAGAGTGAGAAGAACGAAGATGAGTATGGTGTTTCAAAAATTCGCTTTATTTCCACATCGTACAGTGATACAAAATGTTGCGTACGGGTTAGAAATTCAAGGAGTTCCAGTAGAGGAACGAGAGAATAAAGCGTTAGAATCGCTACAGTTAGTAGGACTTGATCATCATAAAGATAATTATCCAAGTCAACTTAGTGGCGGTATGCAGCAACGTGTTGGAATCGCAAGGGCATTAACAAATAATCCAGATGTATTGTTAATGGATGAGTCATTTAGTGCATTAGACCCACTGATTCGAAAAGAAATGCAAGATGAGCTGTTAGAATTACAAGATAAAATGGAGAAAACAATTATTTTTATTACACATGATTTAGATGAAGCTCTTCGAATTGGAGATCGTATCGCATTAATGAAAGATGGAGAGATTGTCCAAATTGGAACACCGGAAGAAATTATGATGAGTCCTGCCAATGAATTTGTAGAGAAATTCGTAGCGGATGTAAATTTAGGAAAAGTAATTACGGCGGAATCTATATTAAAACGACCGGAGACTTTATTAATTGATCGTGGACCGCGTGTAGCACTTCAAATTATGAGGAACGCTGGCGTTTCTACTGTGTATGTTGTTAACAAAAAGTATGAGTTTTTAGGGATATTAACGGCAGATGATGCGAGTAAAGCCGTTCAAAAACAGTGGCCAATTGCTGATTTATTACTTACTGATATCCCGCATGTGTATTTAGATACTTTACTTGAAGAAACGTATGCGAAAATGGCGGAGATGAAATATCCGTTACCAGTAATTGATGAGAAGAAAAGGCTAAGAGGAATTATTAAACGCGAAAGTGTCATTCAAGCTCTTGCAGGTAATATTGAGGAAGAGGTGAAAGACGATGAGTAGTATACCACGTATTCCATTAGGGGAATGGGTCGATTCATTTGTTGCAAGTTTATATGAGCACCTTGAAGGCTTATTCCGAGGATTCTCTTATATTATCGGTGGATTCGTTGATTTACTCACTAATTTTTTAACAATAATACCGGCCATATTGATGATTATTATCCTTTGTTTCCTCATTTGGTACACAACGAGAAAGGTATCTTTAATTATTTTTACACTGATCGGTTTATTATTTATTTTAAATATTAACTACTGGGCACAGACGATGCAAACATTAGCACTTGTACTTACGTCTGTTATTATTTCAATTATTGTAGGAATCCCAATTGGAATTTTAGCTTCTCAAAATGAACGCTTCTCAAAATTTTTAAAACCGACATTAGACTTTATGCAAACAATGCCGGCTTTCGTATATCTTATTCCTGCAATTACATTTTTCGGAGTAGGTGTAGTGCCTGGGATTATCGCATCCGTAATCTTTGCAATGCCACCGACAATTCGTTTTACTGACTTAGGAATTAGACAAGTTCCAGAAGATTTAATTGAAGCAGCGAATGCATTTGGCTCTACCGCATCACAAAAATTATTTAAAGTACAATTACCACTCGCAACTGGAACAATCATGGCTGGTGTGAACCAAAGTATAATGCTTTCTTTATCGATGGTAGTAACAGCATCTCTTGTAGGAGCGCCAGGTCTTGGAGTTGATGTATACCGTTCTGTAACACAAGTTAATATTGGAATGGGATTTGAAGCCGGACTAGCTATCGTTGTCATTGCGATTATATTAGACCGCATTACACAAGGATTTCATCAAAAAAGAAGATAAAAGGAAAACACACTTTATTATACAAAGTGTGTTTTTTGTTCAAAAAATTACATACGAACGATAACAGAACCGCCAGCTGGTGTGCAAACTTGGTTTTGTTGTTGTTCCATTGATTTAATTAATTGATTATTTTCGTCGATTAATGAGATTAGTTTCGCTAATTGACTTTCAAGGCTTGCAATACGCTGCATCATATATTGTGAATCTTGATGCAATGTATTCCTTACGGGATGGGGGGAATATACATATTGTTGATTTATATTTGGATTCCAATGAGGATGCATTTGAATCGTTCCTCCTTAAATGACTTACTGATATTTCTTATAGTAAATGCCTATATATATTTAATGGTTACTTGAAATTTTTCATTATAAAAGGAGTATGTACAGAAAACGGGGAAAATTATATGTGAAGTTATAGTGCATTTTTTGGAAATATTCAAGTGAGATAGTGAATATATTAATACATTCAAGTAAATGTATGTTATTTAGGGAGAAATGATGGGAGGAGATGCAATTTTGGCTAAAAATAATAAAAGGAATGATGCCTTGGCAATAGGTGTCGGTATAGGGGTTGTAATCGGTGTATTTCAAGGTTTTTTTACTAATAATTTAGTAATCGGAATTGTGATTGGAATCGTAATTGGGATTGCGTTTTTGAAGAAATAATAAGGTGCAAATTTATTTCAAAAATTGCCGAATTGAAAGAATGAATTTTCGGAATATAAATCCTGTTTTTCCTTTTTTATGATATTATTAATAAAAAGGATGGTGATGGATATGTCAACAAATAATCAAGTAGAACGAAAATGCTTTATTTGCGAGAAACATAAAGGAAATATTACAGTTCCAGGTGGAGCTATTTATGAAGATGAACTCGTCTATGTGGGACATGTCCACTGGGATAGTGAAGAAACATACCTTGGTTATGTAATGATAGATATAAAAAGACATATACCTGGTCTTGCTGAACTAACAGATGAGGAAGCGAAAACGTTCGGACTTATAACAAGTAGAGTAAGTAAAGCGTTAAAAGAAAGCGAAGGTGCAGAGCATATTTACACTTTTGTTTCAGGAAATGGTGTACCACATATGCACATGCACATCATACCGCGTTATCCAAATACACCCAAAGAATTTTGGTCACCAACTGAAGTAGCGAAATGGACTGATGCGCCATATGGTGACGAAGAGAAAATCAAAAAAATATGTGAAAGAATACGAAAGTATATGGTAAATGAGTATGCATACAACAAATAATAGACAATATTCTTGGGTTGGAAATACAGAAATGTGTTTAGGAGAAATTTCAGTTAAACAATATGGTGACGTTGTACTTGGAAAATACGGCGGGAATATAAGCGCCGGAGCAAAAAAGAACGAAGATGGTGCGTTAGTTTGGTCAAATGGTGATTGGGAATTTGCAGCTATTTTAGATGGACATAATAGTGCGGAAAGTGTTGATTTAGTAGTAAATACAATCCAAAAAGAATATGAAAATATAAAAGTAATGATGAATGAATTGATTGATACAGTATTTCGATCTGTTGAAAATCATCTACTTACAATCTTTCAATCCCCCTCATTTAAAGAAAAGTGCAAAAGAGTAAAAGGTGAAACAGCGTGCTTAATATGTGTAAGAAAAGAAAACTACATATGGTGTTTATCTATTGGTGATTGTTTAGTTTATGTATTTCATGAAGAGTTACATAAGTTAGGACAATATGCATTAAATCAACGTCATTTTTACGAATGGATTGGAAATATAAACACATTTAATTTACCAGTCCCTTGCTATTCAACAGGAATTCGTGAATTACGTACCGGGAAGAATCGAATTGTAATGGTTACAGATGGAGTATTAGAATGCGGGGAACGTCATTATGAAACACCATTGAATCTGTATAATGATATGAATAGAAATAATATAGAACTTGAAGAAAGTGTTCATCATGTATTAGAGCACGTTCATCACCAATTCGGACGAGATAGTGCGACAATTATTAGTTGGGACGTTGAAAACAAAGAGAATGCTACATATCCGAGTGATCAGCCGGAGAAAATCCAGACGATAAGATAAAGGAGGTGATCTCTCTAATGCATGTGAAAGTAATTGTATTAGTTTTATGGATCATATTCTTATTTGTTTTAGAAAATATAGTGAGAAAAAGGCTAAATATACCGAAACAAAAAGGATGGAATAATAAATATGTAAATAAGCTGCATAAATGGGGAAACAGGATTATTATTTTTTCGTATATAGTAGTTATAATTATATGTTCTTCTCTTTCGAACCCTCTATACATGGGCTTCCTACCCTTTCTGTTTTTAATTACGTTGTATAGTTTCGAATCATATATGGAATGGAAATATGATAGAGAATCAAGGGAGTTTTTGATGTCCTTAGGCGGAGTTGTATCACTATTGATAACGGGGATAATTCTATATTTCCTTATTTAATACGTATTGATTAAGACACTATGGCAATATCACAAAATGAGCAATTATAGGGAGAGAAGAAATGAAAAGTCCTCGATTACGTGCTGAAGTAATGATTTTAAATGAAGATCATTCTAACGTACTTGTACAATGTGATTTAAGAGAAACATTTTATCGTTTTCCAGGAGGTTACATTGAATTTGGTGAAACAGCAAAAGAAGCAATAGTAAGAGAATTAATAGAAGAATACAATTTGAAGATTGATGTTCAAGAATGGGCCGTAGTAAATGAACATATTTTCGAGTGGGACAACGAAAAAGGACATCATTGCACATTGATACATAGGGGAATTGTTAAAGAGAGGGTAATAAATGAAATTAGACATAAAGAATATGAGGATATTATATTAATTTGGAAAAGTATAAATGAATTAAAGGAGAGGTCCACATATCCTGAAGGAATTGTAAGTTATTTAGAAGAGAATAAACGTAATATAGTCCACTCTATTTCTAAAAATAAATAAAGTAATAGGAGGGGGGGATAACAATGGGTATTTCTACAATCTTGATTATTAGTATTGGACTGGCTATAGGTGGTTACTTTTTAGAACAGTGTTTAAGAATAAAATTAAATATGGAGAAAAAAGGCTTCTTCGGATATAAGCATGTGAATAGTTTACATGTAAAAATAGAAATAGGACTTATTATTATTTATATAATAGGTAGTTGTTATTATATGTTTAAATTTGAAAACTCTAAAATGGCTTATGTCATGTTCATTTATTTAGGGATATCATCGACTTTAAGAGCATGGATGGAATGGAAGTATGATAGAGAATCAAAAGAATATATACTCTCGATAACGGGAATGGTTGCATTTATATTGATGCTCTCAATACTAGTTTATTTCGTTCCACCTGCTGCATAATAAGGTGATTATTGATGGTACAAATCAAGAGTTAACTAATAAATAAGAAACCATTGAGTAGTAAATGGTTTCTTATTTAAATTTATCATTTATTTTAGCTATAATAGATGTAACGAAATTTGTTTTATCCTCTGCATATTGATGTTTATCATTAGGATTAGCTTGTGAAAGTTGAATCTTTAACTGTTCATACTGTATACGAGAAGTTTTGTTGTTTATTAAGTAATCTCTGAATTGTAATTGCTCTATTAAATATGTATTTCCTTGTTCATACATATGAATTTGATGAGTTCGTGGTTCTCCTTTATTAAAATAATATCGTTCAGGCAGTACATCTTTTCTGTATCTATAGTTTAGTAGTTCTAACTTGTTTATACATTTTAAACTGTCCGTATAATCTTCTAATTCGATTGCAATATCAATAATTGGCTTTGCACTTAAATGTGGAATAGAGGTACTACCAATATGGTGTATTGCTAAAATATGTTCGCCAATTTGTTCCTCAATGAATTGTTTCTCTTTCATAAATTCAATTTGCCATTGTTCAGTCCACGGAACTAAAAACACTTTTCCATACGGTAAACCTAACATTTAATTAGCACCTCTTTCAAAATGTTTATCAAAAAAGTTAACTACATTTTCTTAAAAGTTCTCAATACAAGGTATTCCCACAATCTCCAAGGAAGAATCTTCTTCGCAAAGATCATAAATTTTACACCTTTTCCAATCGGATATCGTAAATTCGTACGCTTAGATTCAGTGATTTCTACAATTTTATTAGCAACATCTATCGGATTACCAAATGTATCACTGCCGCTATTAATATGTTTTTGTATTTTATCCATATATTCTTTGTAAGGAGAAGTAGTATCAGATTGGTTTGTAGCTAGTTGTTTACCAACTTCCCATATATTTGTGTTATAAGAACCAGGTTCAATTAAAGCGACATCTATTCCAAAAGGCTTTACTTCTAAACGAAGGGATTCACTCCAGCCTTCTAATGCATATTTTGAAGAAACATAAGGGGATAGGCCAGGGAATCCAACTTGACCACTAATACTGCTTATATTAATGATTTTGCCGCTTTTTTGTTCTCTCATATAAGGTAATACAAGTTGAGTAATTGATATAGCTCCAAAAAGGTTCGTTTCAAATTGTTTACGGTATTCCTCTACTGGAATTTCTTCTACAAAGCCCCCATGTGCATATCCTGCATTATTAATGAGAAGATCTACTCTATTTATTTCTTTTAAAAATAATTGAAAGTTATGTATAGAGTTTTGATTGGTTACATCTAATTGTTGAACTGTTATGTTTTGCTGCAAGTTGAGTTGAGTAGCTTGAGATATTAAATTCACTTGTTTTTCAAGGTTCCTCATTGTAGCGATAACTAAATAATCTTTTTTTACGAGTTCTAGTGTAGTTAATAGTCCAAATCCACTTGAGGCTCCTGTAATAACTGCGATTTTTTTATCCATTTTCCGCCAGCTTTCTTTTTCTTTTATCATAACGAGTTATGATAAGAAAATCTATTATTCTTACATTCGTATTGAGAGCAATACCCGTTAATTCTATATTCTATGAGATTTTTAAAAAAGGGAATTATAAAGACTCAGCGTATATAGAGAAGTGAGTATTAATATGTTAATGAAATGAGGGGAAAAAATGGCCCATGTGAAAGATGTTTTAGCAGATCAATTGTTGGCGAATGCAAACGATCCTAGTTGGTATATTCCATTTTCAGATGCAGTGAAAGATCTACCTGAGAGAGAAGCTTTCTGGAAACCGAATGAAGAGAGTAATAGTATAGCTGAAATTGTACAACATTTATTGTATTGGAACTCAACGTGGCAGACTAGGTACAAAGAATCGAATGTGAATGCCGTGCCCGCTATTGGTGATAATAACAAAAGTTTTATGCTTTCAGATAATCAATCTTTCGATGAGTTAAGAGAAAAACTACTAGAGAAACTGTTACAATGGCAAAAGCTTATAAATGAAGAGAAGGTTGAAAGTGATGTAGTTGGATTTCCTGTTTCTGCAAAGTGGTGGGAAATATTAGCAAATGTAACAACTCATAACGCTTATCATATTGGTCAAATTATTTACATCCGGAAGTTACAGAAGAGTTTTGATAATGAATAAGATTATAATTCTCAAATTAGGTGAACAAAAGTGGACAAAACGAGACAAGTGTCTCATTTTGTCCACTTTTTTATTTTGAAAGAATAGAGAAAACCTATGAAATCAAGGATTAGAATTTGGCACAGTATTTGCAATATAAAAGATGAACAAGAAAATAGGAGGGCTGAACATGTTAAAAACAACTGAAAGTAAAGGGAATGAAATTACGAAAGAACAAGCTAGTTGGATGTATGAAAAAATGTTAGAAATTCGTAAGTTTGAAGATAAGGTACATGAATTATTCGCGCAAGGCGTTCTGCCAGGTTTCGTTCATTTATACGCAGGTGAAGAAGCAGTAGCAGTTGGTGTATGTGCCCACTTAACGGATCGTGACAGTATTACAAGTACGCATAGAGGACATGGACATTGTATCGCAAAAGGCTGTGATTTAAACAGGATGATGGCTGAACTTTTCGGGAAAGTGACTGGGTTATGTAAAGGTAAAGGCGGTTCCATGCATATTGCCGATTTAAATAAAGGAATGCTTGGTGCAAATGGGATTGTAGGCGGAGGTTTTCCACTTGCTTGCGGCTCAGCATTAACAGCTAAATATAAAGGAACGAAAGATGTGAGTGTTTGCTTCTTCGGTGACGGAGCAAATAATGAAGGGACATTTCACGAAGGGGTTAACTTAGCAGCGATTTGGAAGTTACCAGTTATTTTTATCGCCGAAAATAACGGTTACGGTGAAGCAACGACATTTGAATATGCGTCAAGTTGTGATTCCATTGCAGATCGAGCAAAAGCTTACAATATTCCAGGTGTTCAAGTGGATGGAAAAGATTTACTTGCAGTATATAAAGCCGCGGAAGAAGCAGTAGAACGTGCGCGTAATGGTGGTGGTCCAACAATAATTGAATGTATGACATATCGCAATTACGGTCATTTCGAAGGTGAAGCACAAACGTATAAAACTTCAGAAGAAAAAGAAGAACATTTAAATGAAAAAGATGCGATTGTGAATTTCCGTAAGCATTTAATTCATGAAGCGCTATTAACTGAATCTGAACTTGTCGATATGGAAAAGGCAGTAGATGAAGCAGTGCAAAGATCAATTGAATTTAGTGAAAATAGTCCATATCCAGAGGATGAAGAATTATTAAAAGATGTATACGTTTCTTACAAATAAGAGGAGGTTGAAAAATAATGACTAGAACAGTAAGTATGTCAACTGCAATTAATGAAGCGATGAAAATATCAATGCGTCGTGATGAAAATGTAATTTTAATCGGAGAAGATGTTGCAGGCGGTGCACAAGTTGATCACTTGCAAGACGATGAAGCATGGGGCGGTGTGCTTGGTGTTACGAAAGGCCTTGTACAAGAATTTGGTCGAAATCGTATTTTAGATACACCTATTTCAGAAGCGGGTTATATGGGAGCGGCGATGGCAGCTGCTGCAACAGGATTACGTCCGATTGCTGAATTAATGTTTAATGATTTTATCGGTAGTTGTCTTGATCAAGTATTAAACCAAGGCGCAAAGTTCCGCTACATGTTCGGTGGTAAAGCGAAAGTGCCAGTTACAGTACGTACGATGCATGGTGCTGGTTTTAGCGCAGCGGCACAGCATTCACAAAGTTTATATGCGTTATTTACGAGCATTCCAGGTATAAAAGTTGTCGTTCCTTCTACTCCGTATGACGCAAAAGGCTTATTATTAGCAGCAATTGAAGATGACGATCCAGTTATCTTCTTTGAAGATAAAACACTTTACAATATGAAAGGCGAAGTACCAGAAGAATACTATACAATTCCATTAGGGAAAGCAGATGTTAAACGTGAAGGTTCTGATGTAACAATCGTCGCAATTGGAAAACAAGTTCATACAGCACTTGCAGCTGCAGAGCAATTATCGAAAAAAGGACTTGAAGTAGAAGTAATCGATCCACGTTCTTTGTCACCGCTTGATGAAGATACCATTTTAGCATCTGTTGAAAAAACAAATCGCCTAATCGTTATTGACGAAGCAAATCCAAGATGTAGTATCGCAACAGATATTGCGGCAATTGTAGCGGATAAAGGATTCGATATGTTAGATGCACCTATTAAACGGATTACAGCACCACATACACCAGTTCCATTCTCTCCACCACTTGAAAAGTTATATTTACCAACGCCGGAGAAAGTAATTGAAACTGTATCAGAAATGATCGGAGACCAATCTTTATTACATGTGTAATGAAACGACGAGAAGGGAGAGAGAAACATGGCTGTAGAAGTTGTAATGCCAAAGTTAGGTATGGCGATGAAAGAAGGTATCATTACGAGCTGGAATATTAAAGCAGGCGATAACGTATCAAAAGGTGAACTAATTGCTAGCATTAACTCGGAAAAAATCGAAACTGAAATAGAAGCACCGGCTGATGGAACTGTTCTTGATATAGCTGTAAGTGAAGATGAGGGAGTTCCACCGGGTACTGTAATTTGCTATATCGGTAAACCGAACGAAAAAGTAGAAGTCTATGAAAGTACAAATGTTATAGAAGAGAAAACACCGAATCCAGAACCTAAAAATGTACAACATGCAGAACCATATGCGATAGATGTGACGAAGCAAAGAGTCAAAATATCTCCGGTTGCGAAAAAGATTGCAAAAACTGAAAATCTTGATATTAGATCATTAATTGGTACAGGACCTGGTGGAAGAATTATAAAAGTAGATGTATTAAAGGCACTTAAAGAAAGAGTTGCAATTCCAGAAGTACTTGAACAAGAAGAAAGTAAAGTCATTCCTGTGACTGGTATGAGGAAAGCAATCGCAAACCGTATGCATGCTAGCTTACAAAATAGTGCGCAATTAACGTTAACGATGAAAGTAGATGTTACAGATTTAATTGCTTTACATAAAGAAATAGCGGAAGTTGTACAAAAACGATACGATAACAAACTAACCATTACGGATTTCGTTTCTCGTGCTGTTGTATTAGCGCTTGGAGAGCATAAAGAAATGAACAGCGCTTATATAGATGATGCCATTCATCAATTTGAACATGTTCATTTAGGTATGGCAGTCGCATTAGAAAAAGGATTAGTCGTTCCAGCTATTCGCTTTGCTAATAATCTATCTTTAGTAGAGTTATCTAAAGAGATTAAGAATGTGGCACAAAAGGCACGAGCAGGCAGTTTAAGTAGTGATGATATGCAAGGAACAACATTTACAATTAGTAATTTAGGTAGCTTTGGGATTGAATATTTTACGCCAGTATTAAATACACCGGAAACTGGTATTTTAGGTGTAGGTGCAATTGAACATGTACCTGTATATAAAGGAAAGAAAATAAAAAAAGGCAGTATGTTACCTTTAAGTTTAACATTCGATCATCGTGTATTAGATGGTGCACCAGCAGCTGCATTTTTACGCACAATTAAACGTTATTTAGAAGAACCTGTAACAATTCTTTTATAAAGAGAAGGTGAGAGAATGAGTAAATTAGTCGTTATTGGAGGCGGACCTGCTGGCTATGTAGCGGCAATTACCGCGGCTCAAAATGGAAAAGATGTCACTCTTATTGATGAAGCTGATCTTGGCGGGACTTGTTTAAATGTTGGTTGTATGCCTACGAAATCATTGTTAGAAAGTGCAGAAGTGCATGACATTGTGAGAAAAGCAAATCACTATGGAGTTATGCTTAACGAAGGAAGTATTTCAGTTGATTGGAAGCAAATACAGGCGAGGAAATCACAGATCGTAACGCAGCTTGTCCAAGGAATTCAATATTTAATGAAGAAAAATAAAATAAAAGTTATACAAGGTAAAGCGAAATTTGAAACAGATCACCGTGTACGAGTTACACACGGTGATAAAGTAGATGTAGTAGATGGAGACCAGTTCATTATAGCAGCAGGTTCAGAACCGACTGAATTACCTTTTGCTCCATTTGATGGGAAGTGGATTTTAAATAGTAGCCATGCAATGTCCCTAGAAAATATACCGAAATCATTATTAATCGTTGGCGGTGGTGTAATAGGTTGCGAGTTTGCAAGTATTTATAGTCGTCTTGGAACAAAAGTTACGATTGTTGAAATGGCACCGCAATTACTACCTGGTGAAGATGAAGATATCGCACATATTTTAAGAGATAATCTAGAAAATGATGGCGTGGAAATATTTACAGGAGCTGCTTTAAAAGGATTAAATAATTATAAGAAGCAAGCTTCATTTGAATATGAAGGAAGTATCCAAGAAGCCAATCCGGAATATGTTCTCGTTTCTGTCGGCCGAAAACCACGTGTACAAAAATTAGATTTAGAAAAAGCAGGTGTTCAATTTTCAAATAAAGGAATTTCTGTGAATGAACATATGCAAACAAATGTATCACATATTTACGCAGCAGGTGATGTGATTGGTGGAATACAACTTGCTCACGTTGCTTTCCATGAAGGAACGACAGCAGCGTTACATGCGAGTGGAGAAGATGTGAAAGTTAACTATCATGCAGTACCTCGATGTATATACACATCCCCAGAAATCGCAAGTGTTGGTTTAAACGAAAAAGATGCAAGAGAACAATACGGTGATATTCTTATCGGAGAATTTCCTTTTACAGCGAACGGAAAAGCGCTTATTATTGGAGAACAAACGGGTAAAGTAAAAGTTATCGTGGAACCTAAATATCAAGAAATTGTTGGGATTTCTATTATCGGTCCTCGTGCAACCGAACTAATCGGACAAGGAACTGTAATGATTCATACAGAAGTTACCGCTGATATTATGAGAGATTATATTGCAGCGCATCCAACTTTATCTGAAGCGATTCATGAAGCGTTATTACAAGCTGTAGGGCATGCTGTACATGCTTAAATAGAAAATTAATAAACCACTATTCTCTAAATGAATAAGAGAATAGTGGTTTGAATTTTTACAGGGAAAATTGAATATCTTATTATTTTTTTACGTCAATCGCTGAAGTAATATCGTTCCAATCAGCAGCTAAATTAGCAGTTTTACCGTACCAATCAGCATGTTTGAATACAACACCTTTTCCATAGCCTTGTGTTGAAGTATGCTCCCAAAGTGTCGTTGAATAACTTGCTGAAGGCGATGCTGTACTTACAGAAGAAATTCTGTCATTCCAGCTAGAAGGTAAGTTTTTAAAACCGCTGCTCCAGTAAATATATTGGCCACCTTTATCTTTATGTTCATAAAAATCAGTACTACCAGCACCGCTACCTAAAGGATTAATTTTATTTTTAAGTACTTTTTTATCCTTTTCAATATAAGCATCTAATGTTTCGCGGCTAGTAAAACCGTAAGCTAACCAATCTCCATTTTCATTTTGCTCTGGTAATACCATAGTAATTTGGATATCTTTCTTGTCCTGATCACTTAATTTTGTAAGTGAATTAACATTCTGTTCATCCACTTTTAAATAATCAAAAGACTTAATTGTGTTAGCTTTTTCTTCAGCACTTGCTACTCCAAGTCCTCCAGTGAATGCAAATCCCGCTACTAGTGTACCTGCTACTAATTTCTTCAACATATAACCATCCCTTTTTGTTTAGATTTTGTACAGGTGAAACTTTGTACTAGTAAAATGTATTCTAATTATCAATTATTGTAAATATTCTGAAGTTTTAGAAATAAAAGGCGGAATATTTATAGTTTTGCATTTTTTCTTTAGAAAAAATAGTTATTGGAATGATATAATAAATAGATGTATTGCTTTTGTGGGATGTTAAAATGTTTTAGGGGTGGTGCGATTGAAGAATTTCACTGGAGATTGGTATAAAGAAATGCAAATTATAGAATTTGTAAGTTTTATAGAGTCTATAAAAGAATGGTCAGAAATGGATATACAAAGTTTAATAGAGGGAATAAAGGAAAGGAAAACAGATTTATTAAAATTCCTTCCTGAATCCATACACCCATTTATTCATAACACCATAATTAATTCAGAATATCCTTCTAGTGAATTGAAAAAACTTATGAAAGAATGGATAGAGGATTGTGAGAAAAGAAGGGCTCATTTAGATCGATTCTACTTAGAGCAATTCCATTCGATTAAGAAAAAACTCCCAACAAATGTTATTCAGTTACATGATTACTCACTACATGACAGTGTAGTCAAATCAGTAGAGAGAATATCAAAAGATACGCTAATTATTATATTAGATTGCAGTGGTACTTTTAGTGAATTTGATAAACTGGAAGTAACTTTTACAGGCGTAACGAAATGTTCTATTCCGGAAGATTTTGAAGGTGCTTGGTGGTTATGTCATGAAATAGATCTTACTAATGAAGGGTTCGAATTGGGTGTTTTATTTGATTGCCCATTTGAAGAAGTGACAATTTGTGCAGAAGACGTATTGCTTGAGATAGGTAACTAGTAAAATTTATAACTTTACAAAATAAAAAACAGTCTTATAACACTGTTTTTTATTTAGATGCTAAATTATCAAGTTTCCAATAAGTATCTGTTAACGGCGCAGCTTTGCTATCTATGTATAAATACATGGTATTTAAATCTTTTGGAGAAGCTTTCATATTAAATACAATGTCGGTAGTTAAAGAAAACTCAGAAGGAACCTTTTTAGCATTTTCATTTTGTACAACTTCACCTTCGTATTTTTCACCCGTTTTTTCATCTTTTATGAAATATTTTATTTCTGAAAGATCTATCGTTTGTCCGTCAGTACGAGCATTATTTATAGTAACTCGAGCTGTGAGACGCCACTCTTTGTCTATTTTTTCGAATTTAGCATTTTCAACAGTTGCTCTATAGTATTCATTTTTATATATTTCCCCATAGTGCATTGCATCCTTTTCAAGAGCGCTCTTTTCTTGTTTCGGTGCAGTATTCCCATTACATCCTGCCATTAGTCCTGTAAATAATAATGCTGTACAAGTTACTTTAATTATAGATTTCATAATAATTCCTTTCTGTGTTAAAAAGTAAAACATAGGAATAATTTTATATCAATAGGAAGTTAAATGGAAGTATGTTTGTGGAATATGCAAATATACATTTATTTCGTTCTGAAGTTAACGGAATAGAAAGAGGGAAAAAGCTGAATAAAACGGAGTGAATAAGAATTGAAAATATTGTAAAACGGAAGAGACATGCATATAATTAAAATAAAGATTAAATTTCTGAATCTTCAATAATGGTGGTGGGAACATGTTTACTGAAGAGCGTAGAGAGAAAATTTTAGAGTTACTTAAGAAAGATGGAAGGGTAATTGCTAAAGATCTTGCGGAAAGTTTCGATATGTCTATTGATTCGATAAGAAGAGATTTGTCTATTATGGAAAAGGATGGATTATTAAAAAGAACGCACGGAGGTGCAGTTGAACTTGCGCGAGTAAGAAACTTAGCTGCTGAACCATCGAAACGTTATAGTTATCGTTCTATAAATGAAGAAGCGATTGCAAAAGTCGCTGCATCCTACATACAAGAAGGAGATTCCGTTTTTATTGGCGGGGCTTCTATTCATTATGCCATGTTAAAGTATTTACCTGAAACATCGTTTACAGTGATTACGAATGCTTTAGAAATTGCTAGTAAGTTACGGGAGTATAAGAATGTAGATACGTACTTAATTGGTGGAAAGGTGAAACCATCAGGAAATATGACAGATACACTTGCCTCAGAATTGATCAGTAGATTATCTATTGATCTTTATTTCTCTACAGGTGGTGGTATTTCATTGAATGGTATAAGTACTGCAACGCCGGAAGTTGCTTATTTTGGAAAAACAGTAAGTAAAATTGCTAGAAGAAACATTTGTTTAGCTCTTCATAAGAAACTTGGAAGAGACTGCTTTATAAAAGGAGAGTCACTAATAGAAATTGACCTTATAATAACAGATGAAGAAGCTAGTAAAGAAACGATTCAACAATTTGAGAAACAGGGTAAAGAAATTATAATCGCATCAATAGACTGCATTTAAAAGGAGTTTGAAATGATTATAAAAGGACAAGAGTTTCATATAAATGGATTAACTTATACAATTCGTTCTGCAGCTGAAACGGATGCTGAGCAGTTATCGGAAATTAGAGCTCAGATCGATGGCGAAACTGAAAATATGGATAGAGAAGCTGGAGAGGGATTTATAGATAAGATAGGTTTTCAAAAAATAATAAAAACAGATAGTGAAGAGACGAAAAATCTCTTTTTAGTTGCAGAAGTGGACAAGCGAATCGTGGGATTTTCAAGATGTGAAGGATCAAATTTGAAGAGATTAACTCATAAAGTAGAATTTGGTGTTTGTATTTTAAGAGAGTTTTGGGGATATAGAATTGGTAAGAGTCTCTTGCAACAATCTATTCAGTGGGCTGATGAAAATGAAGTGAAAAAGATATCATTACAAGTGTTAGAGACAAATGAAAAAGCTATTCAACTTTATAAAAAATTAGGTTTTGAAGTAGAAGGTATTTTGAAAAATGACAAAAAGCTGTCGGATGGGAAGTATTATAATACGGTTGTAATGGGAAGGTTCATAAAAGAGGTGTAGTGGGATGTTTTACAGAAGAAAGTACTATATAGTAAAAAATGAATTTGTAGAAATATTTAATGAGCATTTTACTAACACAAACTTACCTAACCAGTTAAAGCATGGTTCCAGGCTAATAGGACGCTGGATGAAAGATAATAATGATGGTACAACAGAAATATTCGCCATATGGGAATATGATAGTTATGAACAGTATAAAGAAATTGAATCAAAAATTAGAAGTGACGAGATGCATGTTAACAGAATACATGATTGGTATGAAAAACATGGCGGAAGAGAATATGTTTTACAGAAGTACATATTAGAGTTAAAAAATGAAGAGTTAGTATGTACTGTAAAGTGATAGAGGAGTGAGGGATAGTGGGAATTAAAACAAAATTATATTTTAGTTTAGCATCCACTACTTTATTTGCAATAGCGTTGATAGTTTTCTTTATAAACGGCAATCCACAAAAGTGGTTTTGGTTATGTATTTTCTTTGCGTCTATTATACAAAATATAGTTTTACTAAAAAAGAATAAAGAATCGCATTGATATATTCATATTATTAACATATTTGTGTCGTCTTTCTAGTTTTATTGAAAACACTTTTATACAGTTTTATAATAAAAGTATGTTTTTACAGATCTCCAAAACAATGAATAGGGAGATGATACAATGTTAGCTTCACCGTTTTACTTACATACATGGAAAAAGTTTGTTGATGAAGGAGTCCTTGATTCGAACCGTATGAACGAAAGAATTTCAGAGTCATGGCATCGATGTAAACAAGCGAATGTGAATCCTCATATGAATAAAGGTCAGAAAATTTTGTCTTCTAACATTTTTCAAGATCAAAAGAAAAAGAGTGAAATCTTCCTTGATATAGCAATACCTCAATTACAAAATATGAGGAAAACCATTGATGAACTGCAAATGATGGCATTATTAATTGATCCAGACGGTTACGTTCTATCGCTAAGTGGAAATCAACAAACGTTAAAACGAGCGAAACATATTAACTTCATTGAAGGTGTGAAATGGACGGAAGCAGCTGTTGGTACAAATGCGATAGGAACCGCGTTACAGATTGAAGAGGCTATTATGATAAGTGGTACAGAGCATTATTCTGTCGCATCTCATAGCTGGAGTTGTGCAGCCGCTCCCATTCATAATGATGATGGGAAATTAATTGGTGTTCTAGATTTCTCCTGTCCAATCGAGTTTTCCCATCCGTATATGCTCGGGATGGTAACTTCGATTGCACATGCGATTGAACGTGAATGTAGTATTCGAGTGCATCAAAACGAACTACACTTAATCCATCGTTTTTTAGATGTAATTGACAGTGATGAACAAGTTGTTATATGTAATCATCGTGATGTTATCGTTTCCGCAAGCAAAAAGGTTCGAGAACGTGTTTCTAATTGGTCACGAATGAAACTTGAAGATTTAATGCAACATGGATTGAAGCCTAAATTAGAAGTACCAGTATATAGTAATGATAGAATGATCGGGAAATGTATTTATGTACAGGAGAATAAACAAGGAAATTTATTTTCTACTTCCCCATTTATAAACGGAATTACTTTCCCTGGAGTTATTGGGACAAGCAATGCATTTCAACATACTTTAGAAGAGATTAAGCTTGTATCTCCAACTGATGCTAGTATATATGTTTGTGGTGAAACAGGTGTAGGGAAAGAATATGTAGCGAGAGCGATTCATGAAAATAGTCCAAGAAAAAATGGTCCTTTTATAGCTGTTAACTGCGGTTCGTTGCCGAAAGAATTAATGGAAAGTGAATTATTCGGTTATGCTGAAGGTGCGTTTACAGGTGCGCGACGTCAAGGATTTAAAGGGAAATTCGAACAAGCAGACAGTGGAACAATATTTTTAGATGAAATTGGTGAAGTGCCACCAGAGATGCAAGTCGCATTATTGCGTGTTTTACAAGAACGAACAGTAACCCCAATTGGCAGTTCAAAAGAGGTACCGCTAAATATTCGTATTATTACTGCGACACATAAAGATTTACTGCGATTAGTAGAAGAAGGGAAATTCCGTCAAGATTTATATTATCGTTTACATGTTTATCCACTTTATGTTCCATCGTTAATAGAAAGAAAAGAGGATATTCCGTACTTCATACAAGATTTTTGTAGACGAAAGAATTGGAATGTTGTATTTCCAAAGAGTATTTGTAATCAATTTTCACAACATACATGGCCCGGAAATATTCGAGAATTATTAAATGTATTAGAACGTATTTACATTTTGTCACAAGGACGGGAAATATGCGAAAAACAAATCTCTTTTTTATTACAAACAATGATGGGAAATCAACATCAACTTGAATTGCAAGCAGAAAATAAAACGGAGCATACATTAAATTTTCGTGAAAAAATACAGCGTGATAGTATGATTGAAGCGCTAGAAAAGACGAATGGAAATGTTTCTTTAGCTGCAAAACTGTTAGTTGTACCTCGAAGTACATTTTATAAACGAATGCAAAAATATAAGTTATAAAGTAGATTTTTGTAATCTACTTTTTCTTTATGGGCTCATGTTCTGTCGGAATGTGCGCTTACCGGGGAAATAATAGAATAGTTAGAAATTAATTTCCGGAAGGTGGACTTATGTGAAGTATATTGAAATTGGTATTGGAAATAGGTGGTTCGTTCGAACAGAAATAGAAAATAAAGATGGAACTGAATTTGAGGAACGAGGAATTATAAAACCTATTTATTTTGAGTCTTTATATGCACGAATTTGGTTTTGGAAAACATGTTTTATTTTTGATACGAAAGAAGGGTTTAAGAAAGTAAGAAAAAGTAGAGCTGAGTATAAGTTTATTGTTGGAATTGTGAGTAGGTTAACACAATAGAATCAAATAGGGGGTGTTTTTATAATTAGAATTACCCCATTTATACTCGCTATTATTGTAATGGGCTATTCTATTTACAGTTGGAATGATGATTCGAAGCAAAGTATGCTTATTTTGCAATTATTGTTAGGTTTTATGCTTGCTGGAATGGGGATACAAAATGTTAAGAAGGATGAAAAAGAGAATAAGAATATGGGACTTTTGCTTTTACTTACATCGCTAATTTGTATTATTGTATCGGTAATAAAATATTTAAAATAACCTGGTACTTAATTTGTTGAGTAACAGGTTATTTTTTTGAAGTTTGCTCATTAAAAATTTTAATAGCTGTTTGGTACATCTCTTTATCAATGCAAAATCTTTCTGTTATCCAATAGGCAAGTTCAGAAGAGGCAAGGCTATGTTCGCTTTTCTTACCTTGGAAATATTGCTAAGACATTCCCGTTATTTAAAAAAACACTTTTAGCATCACCATAACCAGATAAAATATTTTTATAGACCATACAATAGCACACCTATATAAATGAGTATTCTATTTATATAGCCCAGTCGTATACATTTCCGTCAATGTATGCACAATTTCTCCTAACTCTAATTCTTTATCATTTTTCACAATTGCCCAAAGAAACATCTCATTCATCGCGAACCAAGCACTAGCTACAATTTCTTTATTTAATTCAGGCTGTGCTAATCCACCTTCTTGAGAGTATGTAATATCCTGCGCAATACTGTTTATAAAGCGTTCCCGTATCTCGTCCCATTTTTGACGTATCTCTTTTGATAATCCTATAGCTTCCTGCACAACTTGCAATATAGCTCGTTCTTTTTCTGCTAGTTGTAGGAATGCTCTAACTTGATTTTGAATCATTTTATGTGCTTCTTCTTTCGTTTGAGGGGAAAAGGAGTGCTCAGCAATATCATAAAATTGATTCATGACATCTTCCATTAAAACGATAAGGAGATCATCTTTGTTTTTAAAGTATACATATGCTGTCCCATAACCAGTTTCTGCATGTTTAATAATTTGTGTAATTGTCGTTTTTTGAAAACCATTATGTATAAAAATAGTATAGCCAGAGTGTAAAAGTTTTTTCTTTGTTTCTAAGGAGCGGTGTTTTCTTGATGAAAGAGTATAGTTTTTCAAAGAATCACCTCTTTATACTGAAATATCTGAAAATATAACTGTATTGTAAAAGAAATTCATATATAAAGTCAACTGACATAATATCATTGACGTTATATCAACTAAGGTGATATATTTCAATTAGTTAGAATAAAAAGAAAATTAAGAGAAGGTGACACCTTGTATAAAGAACCATTTCAACCAACTTATGAGTATGCGCTTGAATGTGATAAACATGATGGACTGAAAGATTTTCAAACTGAATTCTATAAAAAAGAAGGAACAATATATTTAGATGGAAACTCATTAGGGCTACTTTCAAAAAGAGCAGAGAAATCGTTACTTACGTTGCTACATTCATGGAAAGAGTATGGAATTGATGGCTGGACAGAGGGTGAGCATCCGTGGTTTTTCCTTTCTGAGAAATTAGGTGAATTGACAGCGCCTCTTATTGGAGCTTTATCGGAAGAAACAATTGTAACCGGTTCCACTACTACGAATATACACCAAGTTATTGCGACGTTTTATGAGCCGAAAGGAATACGCACAAAAATCCTTGCTGATGAATTAACATTCCCATCAGATATATATGCACTTCAAAGTCAAATTCGTTTAAAAGGATTAGATCCAGATGAGCATTTAGTACGAGTGAAAAGCCGAGATCGTAGAACACTTTCTGAAGATGATATTATTCAGGAAATGACAGATGATATCGCGTTAATTTTATTGCCTTCTGTACTATATAGAAGCGGCCAAATTCTTGATATGAAACGTTTAACAGCGGAAGCACATAAGCGTGGTATTCATATCGGATTCGATTTATGTCATTCAATCGGTTCTATTCCGCATTATTTCAAAGAATGGGATGTTGATTTCGCCATTTGGTGTAATTATAAATATTTAAATGCAGGACCTGGTGGAGTTGCGGGCCTTTATGTAAATAAAAAGCATTTTAATAGACTTCCAGGATTATCAGGTTGGTTTAGTTCTAGAAAAGATAAGCAGTTTGATATGGAACATACATTAACAGCTGCTGATCATGCAGGTGCTTATCAAATTGGTACACCGCACGTATTAAGTACTGCACCTTTAATTGGTTCTCTTGAAATATTTAAAGATGCTGGTATAGAACGTTTACGCGAAAAATCACTACATATTACAAGATACATGCTTAATTTGATTGATCATGAATTAAAAGATTACGGATTTACAATTGGAAATCCATTAGAGGATGAAAAACGAGGCGGGCACATTTATTTAGAACATGCAGAAGCAGCACGCATATGTAAAGCGTTAAAAACAAATGGAGTTATCCCTGATTTCCGTGCACCTAATGGAGTAAGACTTGCGCCGGTCGCTTTATATAACACATACGAAGAAGTGTGGAAATCTGTACAAATATTAAAGAAAATTATGAAAGATGAAGAGTATAAGCAGTTTGAAAATAAGCGAGAGGTTGTGGCATAAGTATGAAAGCTTCAGAGTGGATTGATATTTCACAACCGCTAAATAATGATATTGCTACTTGGCCAGGTGATACACCGTTCTCGTATGAAGTTTCATGGTCAAAAGAAGAGAGTGGCTCAGTAAATGTCGGAAAGTTAACGATGAGTATTCATACAGGTACTCATATTGACGCACCGTTTCATTTTGATAATGATGGAAAGAAAGTAATAGATTTAGATGTTCAAGTTTATGTCGGTCCAGCGCGGATCATTGATGTTTCTAATCTTGAAAGCATTGGGAAAAAGGAATTAGAAACCTTTCATTTAGAAGGTATAGAACGCTTGTTGTTACGCACATCTTCACATGGTAAAGCGAATGAATTCCCGAATGTAATTCCGCATTTACGTGCTGATATCGCACCATTTCTTTCTGAAAAGGGAATTCGTTTAATTGGGGTAGATGTACCATCAGTAGATCCATTAGACGATAAAGAATTAGCAGCGCATCACCAATTGTTTAAACATGGTATACACATTTTAGAAAATGTCGTACTAGATCATGTAGCAGACGGCGATTATGAATTAATCGCATTACCACTTGCCTTAACAGATGCAGATGGAAGTCCAGTTCGAGCAGTTATTAGACCAATATAAGTAGAATTATATAAAAGGGGCGTTTGGCTAATATGAAAGAAAACGAAAAGGTAATTATGGAAAAAGGAATTCATACGGACTTTAAAGAGAATATGACGTACGGGGAGTATTTACAATTAGATAGTTTACTATCTTCTCAAAAGAGATTATCAAATCATCATGATGAAATGTTATTCATCGTGATTCACCAAGCAAGTGAACTTTGGATGAAGCTTATTTTACATGAGTTAAACGCAGCGATTGAATCTATTAAACAAGATAAATTACAACCAGCTTTTAAAATGTTAGCACGTGTATCAAAAATTCAGTCGCAAATTATTCAATCTTGGGATATTCTTGCGACATTAACACCATCAGAGTACATTGAGTTTCGTGACTCACTCGGTCAAGCTTCAGGTTTTCAATCGTATCAATATCGTATGATTGAGTATGCGCTTGGCTATAAAACGCCGCACGCATTAAAAATTTATGAAAAAGATCCAGAATTACACGCTCGACTTCATACAGCGCTACACGCACCAAGTTTGTATGATGTGGCAATTCAAGCACTTGTAAAAGAAGGATTCCCTATTCATAAAGATGTGTTAAATCGTGATATTACGCAGCCTTATGAAGAAGACGCAACAGTAGAAGCAGCATGGATAGAAGTGTATGCCGATGTGAAAAAATATTGGAACTTATATCAGCTTGCTGAAAAATTAATTGATATCGAAGATTGGCTACAACAATGGCGTTTCCGTCATATGAAAACGGTAGAACGTATTATTGGTCATAAAATGGGAACAGGTGGATCTTCTGGTGTATCTTATTTGAAAAGGGTACTTGATCAATGTTTCTTCCCAGAGCTTTGGAATGTTCGTACGAAATTATAAAAAACAAACCTGTCAGTTTATTACTGGCAGGTTTGTTTTTTATTTGAACACATTTATGTTTTAATTAAAGCTACAAGATATAATAAATAAGGTAATGATTTAATTGGAGGTAAAGTTTTGGACTTCAAGCAACTAGAAAATAAATTTGAAAAGAAAAAAGTAAATACATTTCTCGTTTATCAAAAAGGTGAGCTAACCAATGAATATTATAAAACGATAGAATGCGCAAGTAATTTATATAAAATAAATTCGATTACAAAAAGTATTGTATCCATATTAATAGGTATTGCAATCGATAAAGGATATATAAATGATATACATACACCAATTACAAAATGGATTCCAAATATACCAGAAGAAAAAAACGAATTAACAATTTATCATCTATTAACGATGACTACAGGTGAAGATTGGAAAGAGTTCGGAAATGGAGTAGTGTTCCCAAATGATTTTGTAGAATCGGAAAACTGGGTGCAGTATATATTAGAAAAACCAATAATGGAAGAACCAGCTACAAAAATGAATTATAACTCAGGGTCTTCTCACTTGCTTAGCTATATTGTTCAAGAAGTTACCGGAATGTCGACAGAGCAGTTTGCGAAAAGATATTTATTTGATCCATTAGAAATTACCGAATATGAGTGGCAACAAGATCCGCAAGGCATACATGTCGGCGGTTTCGGTATGAAAATGAAATCTAAAGATTTATTAAAGCTCGGAATATTATGTTTGCAGAATGGATATTGGCAAGGGAATGAAATTGTATCATCGAAATGGTTAGAAGAATCTAGTAAAGCTCTATTTGAAACGTATGAACATGTGGGGGCTTATGGATATCACTGGTGGGTTTTGAATAACGAAAGATTTCACATACCGTATTGTATGTATTTTGCTATGGGATATGGCGGAAAATACATCGTTATCATTCCACAGTTAGAACTTGTTGCTGTAATAAGTAGTCATATGCCAAAACGTGGACTTGTTCCATTGAAATTGTTTATTGAGCATGTACAGGAGCATTATAAGTTTATATAAGAAGAGAGAATGTTTGAAAGGTGTAAATTTAGGAATGGATTATAGAAATGAAAGAACCCGCACTGTTTAAAATATAAACAGTGCGGGTTCTTTCATTTTATCTACTCGTCTTCTGAAACGACATCTTTATAAATTTCTCCGTTTTCGTTTCAAATTCTACATAAACAAAAACACCATATTCTTTTCCATCTTCACGTAGCCACAATTTAAATTTTTCAACCGTTATTTGAACGGTTTTCGGTTTTCTACCTATATGAAGGTAATCAATAATCTCCGCTTTTGGGTATTGTTCTTTCGTCTTTTCTACAGCAAGTTTCCCCCATTTGGCATACGGAGGCTGCGCATGAACAATTGATGGGACAGTATATATATTTGAACATGTAGTTATGAACAAAATGACGAGTGCGATACGCTTTAACAATTTTTTCATGATGAACTCCTTTTATATTTTTTTATATTGTTTACATATTTTTTCAACGATATGAGTTTGGATTTTTTTGTCTTCTTTACATAAAAGCGAGGCTTTTACAAAACATAACCAAGAAATCATTTCCGTAATTAAGGAGGGAAAATCATGCGTCAAAAAGCTATTTTTAAAATAGCAATTTTACTTGCATTCATAGGACTATCTTTGATGGTAAATAGTATACAACTAAAAAATGTTGAAGCTTTTTCTAATCAAGTCATTCAAAGAGGAGCATCTGGCGAAGATGTCATTGAACTGCAATCTCGTTTGAAATATAACGGATTTTATACGGGAAAAGTGGATGGTGTTTTCGGATGGGGTACATACTGGGCACTTCGAAATTTTCAAGAGAAATTCGGATTACCTGTTGATGGTTTAGCTGGAGCTAAAACGAAGCAAATGCTAGTAAAAGCAACGAGGTATGACAAGTCAACAGCTAATAAAGGAACGACAACGAATAAAGGAAATAGTGGTGGTACTGCACAAGAAAATAAACCATCTCAAAATAAAGGGACAAATGTTCCAAATGGTTATTCTCAAAATGACATTCAGCTTATGGCAAACGCAGTATATGGAGAATCTCGTGGTGAACCGTACTTAGGGCAAGTTGCAGTAGCTGCGGTTATTTTAAATCGAGTTACAAGTGCATCATTCCCAAATACCGTTTCGGGTGTAATCTTTGAGCCAAGAGCATTTACAGCGGTAGCAGACGGACAAATATATTTAACGCCAAATGAAACAGCGAAAAAAGCTGTATTAGATGCAGTTAATGGATGGGATCCAACAGGAAATGCATTGTACTATTTCAATCCAGATACCGCAACAAGTAAATGGATTTGGACTCGTCCACAAATTAAAAAGATCGGGAAACATATTTTCTGTAAATAGAGCGGAGGTGGAACTATGTTACGAGGTATTATAATCGTATTATTAACAGTCGGTGTAGTTGGAACAGGATATTGGGGCTACAAAGAACATCAAGAGAAGAATGCAGTATTAATTCGAGCAGAAAATAGCTATCAACGTGCGTTTCATGATTTAGCATATGAGGTTGATTTATTGCACGACAAAATTGGAACAACGCTCGCGATGAATTCACGTGCATCTTTATCACCTGCATTAGCAGACGTATGGAGAATAACATCTGTAGCTCGTTCGGATGTAGGACAACTGCCTTTAACATTAATGCCTTTTAATAAAACGGAAGAATTTTTAGCAAATATCGGCGATTTTAGTTACCGTGCAGCCATTCGTGATTTAGAAAAAGAGCCGTTAAATGATCAAGAATACAAAACGTTGGAAACTTTATATTCAAATGCAGGCAATATACAAGATGAACTAAGAAAAGTACAACATCTTGTTTTGAAAAATAATTTACGCTGGATGGATGTTGAGATGGCACTCGCATCAAATCGTGATCCTGCAGACAATACAATTATTGATGGATTAAAAACAGTAGAGAAAAACGTAACATCGTATTCGTCTACAAACTTCGGACCGACCTTTACTAGTGCGCAAAAAAATAAAAAAGGCGGATTTGAAGCAGAAGGAAAAGCAATTTCTAAAGATGAAGCGGCGAAAATCGCAAAATCATTTTTGAATTTAAAAGGAAATGAAAAAGTAGATGTTGAGAAAAGCGGAAAAGGTGCGAAAGAATCTTTCTATAGTGTGAAAATTAAAGATCCAGCAACGAATAATGAGTTTTATATGGATATTACCGGAAAAGGCGGATATCCAATTTGGGTTATGAATAACCGAGAAATTAAAGAACAGAAAATTAGTTTAAACGATGCAGGAAGTAAAGGTTTGAAATTTTTAAAGGACCACAAGTTTAATAATATGGAGCTTTTTGATAGCTCACAATATGATAACGTTGGTGTATTTACGTATGTAGTAAATGAGAATGGCGTACGAATTTATCCAGAAGCAATTCAAATGAAAATTGCTTTAGATGATGGTTCTATCGTTGGTTTCTCTGCAAAAGAATATTTAGCATCACACCAAAAACGAACAGTTCCCTCAGCAAAGCTAACTGCAGCAGAAGCAAGAAAGAAAATCAATCCAGATGTTAAAGTTATGGAAGAACGTAAAGCCGTAGTTGTAAATGATTTGCATAATGAAGTACTTTGCTATGAATTTGTAGGTACTTTAGGGAAAGATACGTACCAAATTTTCATTAATGCAAATAGCGGAGCAGAGGAAAAAGTGAAGAAAATGCAAGCTGTTGAAAAAATTTATGATTAAACTTTAATAGTAAAGTGGTGAGAATAATGAAGATCTTAATATATATGTTGATGCTTTGCTTATTTATAACTGGATGCAGTATTGGAAAAAAAGACAATCCAAACGAAAAGCCAGAGCAAAAAAATGTTTCGATGAAAAATGTTAATTATACGAACAAACCAAATAAGCCAAATGAAAAAGCAGCAGACCATTTAGCATCTTTAGCGGCAAGTGTGCCAGGTGTGAATGATGCAACAGCGGTCGTTGTTGGGAAATATGCTATTGTAGGTATTGATGTAAAAGCGAAACTCGATCGAACTCGTGTTGATTCCATTAAATACTCTGTTGCAGAAAGTTTAAAAAACGATCCAGATGGTGCTAATGCAGTCGTTGTAGCAGATGTTGATACGTATGAACGACTGAAACAAATTGGAAAGCAAATTGAAAAAGGAAAAACAGGTGAAGGTATACTTGATGAGTTAGCAGCAATTGTTGGCCGAGTAATGCCGCAAGTTCCAAATGACATGATTGAAAATCGAGAAACGAATCCAATTAAAAATAATGATAAACAATTACCAAAAGATGAAGAACAAGAACTAAGAAAAGAACAGAATGACCAATCAAATAATCATTTGAATAAAAAAAGTTAACCTTAACCCTGTACTAAATTGTACAGGGTTTTTCAATATAATATTAAATATTCAGTTTATTTTTAAGGGAATATATGGTTTAATTATTATGGGAGGGACAACTGTTATGATGAAAAAAAGCACTTTTATATTATGTAGTTTATGCTTAGGTTTCAGTATGACAGCGTGTGAACAGAAGAAAGAAGTGAAAAAACAAACAGCGACTTCTTCTACTGTGATGGAAAGTGAGAAGAAAGAATCTATCAATCTAAATCATTTCTCAAATATAAATGAAGGAATGACTTATATTGAAGTGAAAGATGTAATTGGTTTTGATGGTAATTTACTTATAGAAGAAGGTGTAGAAGATTCTACACAAATTAAACAAATTTTTTCATGGAAGGGAAGCGATCCAACTTCATTAGTTGAAATTACCTTTTTAGATGGAAAAGTGCATTCAAAAGCGCAGCAAGGTTTAAGTTAATAAGTTGAAAAATGGGAGAGTTTAGCATGAACATACATACAGGGGAAATTCAATTAGTTCCGTATAAGGAGAAATATAAAGAAGTTATACAAACATTTACTTTACCAAGTGAACAAGTTCAATTCACATCAGATCCAAGTGAATTATTGGAGAAAGCAAAGAGTGATCGTACAAAAAATGTGATTGTTATTTTAGATTTCAACGGGATACCTGTTGGTCTTTTTGCATTGCAAACGGGAGATAGAGTGCGAGAGTTCACAAACAATGAAAACGCTTTACTTCTAACTTCGTTTTCTGTAAATCACAATAGACAGAGGAAGGGATATGCTAAAAAGTCATTAGCACTATTACAAGAGTTTGTAAAACGTTATTTCCCGTTAAAAAATGAAGTTGTACTTGCTGTGAATGAAAAAAATATTCCTGCACAAAATTTATATGAAAAAGTCGGCTTCCAAGATAAAGGCTTTAGAAGAATGGGACCAATTGGTCAACAAATTATAATGCATTTACCTATCATGAAATAACGTGAAGAAAAACTTACTCTTGCATAACAAAGTAGTAAGTTTTTTTATTTAGAAAGACAAGAGAATAAATATTAAAAGGCTATATTTAAGAGTAAAGAAATTATAGCTAGTTACATAAAAAAATAAAGATACTTGAAAAGCATTAATTTTAGTTAGTTGTACAATCATTAAATAATACTTTTGGGGGTCATAGCTTTATGGAGATAATTCAATTACTAAAGAAGGATGACTTATTTAATAAGGCAGTAGATGTTTTTTGGAAAGAATGGGGTGAGGAAGGTGGGCGTGCTTTTTATGAAGATTGTATGACTAATGCTTTAACTGATCCAAATGACATACCGAGTTTTTACATTGCAAAAGTAGATGATAAGATTATCGGAACGTATGCATTAATCCGCAATGATTTAAATAGTCGTCAGGATTTGAGCCCGTGGCTAGCATGTTTGTTTGTAGATGAAAAATTTAGGGGCAACTCTATAGGAGCAAAATTATTGAATCATGGACTGCTAGAAGCTGCAAAGAGAGGGTATCAATTTCTTTATCTTACTTCAGATCTTAACGGATATTATGAAAAATATGGATGGGAAGAAATTGGAGTTGCTTATGGGCCTAGTGGAGGGTATATACCTTTGTTTAAAAAGTCAACGGCTCTATAACGAAAGCACTATTTGTTTAACAAACAGGTGCTTTGTTGAACAAAATTAAATAACTTTATTATCACTTTACATAATTGTTAAACACATTTGAATAAGGAGAAATGATATGCCAATTTATATTGCACTACTTAGAGGAATCAATGTAGGTGGGCATAAGGTAATCAAAATGGCCGATTTAAAACAAATGTTTGAATCAATAGGGTTAAAACAAGTGAAAACATATATTCAAAGCGGTAATATCGTGTTCAAATCTGAGGAAGATATAAAAATTCTAAATGAACGAATACAATCTGAAATTAAAAATGTTTTTGGTTTTGATGTTCCAGTTATGTTAAGAACACATGAGGAATTTATAAATATTATAAAAAGATGCCCCTATGAAGCCGATTTATTGCTAGAAGGGGAAAGTATACATGTTGCCTTTTTAGCAAATGAACTTTCTGAAATTGAAAAAGATCAGTTGCTTATGAAAAAAATGATACTGAAGATTGTTATATAGATGAAAATGTAGTGTATGTGTTTTTCAAAAATAGCATTCGAAATTCTAAATTAATGAACCAGTTTCAGAAGTTACATACACCAGCTACAGTAAGAAATTGGCGGACTGTGAATAAATTAAAAACGATAGTTGAGGGTATATAAATATAAAAAGGTGAGATTTTCTGTATATAGAAAATCTCACCTTTTTATTTATATTGTTTTGCGACTATAAGTTCGACGATAGGATAAATAAAGAATGAAGAACAAAGGGCGATAAAAAGAGGAAGATTCTTTATTTCATCGAGTAATAGGAATGCAAATCCTTCTGATAATATTAAAATAAAAAACATAAGGCATATAAGTGCAAAATAAGCAATTTTAAAGCTTTTATATTGGATTTGTTGTCCCATTTCATCTTTGCTTTCTTCCGATACTCCGTTTGGATCTCCCCAAGTAATTTGATTAATTAAATTACCAAGTATTAACGAAAAAGCGAATATTGTTCCTCCCAAAATAGAACCTTCCGTTACATATTTATATGCGCCATGTATGAAGACTCCGATTAATGATAAAACAATAATCATGAAAATAATTTTTTTATAATTCAATTTAGAAATGACACCTCCTGTGATGTAAAAAATTCTTTACATCCATAGTATAAAATTGGAAAAGTTTCATGTCAAATACTTTTTACATAAATGACTGGAAATATAATATTTTATTTTTACGATTAATAAAAAATTACATTACATTTGAATGTAAAAGAATGGGCTCGCATATATTTGGAAGGGATGTCAGATTAATTTAGGGGGTAGTTATGTCTATTCTATTAAAAGCTGGTGCTGATGCAGGAAATAACGGTTTGAAGTTAATGGTGAAAGGGCAAGACCCTATTTTTATTCCGAGTATATATTCTTTATATATAGGAGAGCCTACAGGATTGTTAGATGAGAGTGATGTTTCATTATCTGAATTAGAAAATCATATTGACGTGACCATTAGTTCTCCATCGCTAATGTTAAATAACGTGCGGTATATCGTTGGGGAAAAAGTCATTCAAGATCAATTAAAAGGTACTGAGGTTGAGAAGAAATCAAATAAGTCAACTGATGAGTTAATGGTTATTACAATTCTATCTGGTTTAGCGGTAAGTGCTATGCGTCAAAGTCCAACTTCTGGTCATATTAATATTCGTTATGATTTATCTGTGGCTCTTCCTATGCAACTTATTACACAAGAAATAGCTGCGGAAAATGCGAAACGTTATATGGGCAATCATAAGGTTGTGTTCCATTATCCTAACGGACGTGATGTGACAATTAATATTTCAATCGAATATTGCAAATGCCTGCCTGAGGGCGCTTCTGGTACGTGGGGCATTGTATATGATGAAGAAGGAAATGTTGTGAAACATAAAATAGAATGTGAACAAAATCAAGTTTCAGAAATTGATTTTGTTGATAAAACTTTATTGTCTTTTGATATTGGTGCAGGGACGACAGAAGAAGTAGTTTCACTAGGTGTGAACTTTAGACCACAATTAAGTAAGGGCTTATCATACGGTGTGAAAGAAACGTTACTACAAATTATTACAAGATGGAACCGGAAGTATCCAACAAAGACGATTGATAGTATTACAGAGTTTAACCAAATTTATTTACATGAAAAGCACCCAAGAAATGCGTTACTAGTTGAAGAATCACAACCAGCATTATTAGGTTTAGCAGCGCGTGTCGCAACGGATATCATAAACAAAATTGATGACATGAAAGACGATCCATACGTATTTATTTATGGCGGGGGCGCAGTAATTATTAAAAACAGTTTAAAAATGATTTTAAAACAAAAAGGACGACTAACAAATGTAATCTTTGTAGATAATCCGTTATTTACAAATGCACGTGGATTATTAGTCTACACTTGTTCGCCAAAATATAGAGAGCATAAGCAAAAAGAGTTAGGATTTACAAACTTAACGATAAGTTAGTTGGTGGAAGTATGCGATCTAGGCGATATAAACGTGGTGATCGAGTAAAAATCAATATTCATAAATCAGTATCACCTGAAATGATTGCATGGCTGAATAAACAATCAAACCCAACCAATTTCTTTTTCTTTGCAGCGCAGCAACTCTTTAAACAAGTAGGAGATATTGATGTGTCAAAAGCTATACCAAGTAGCCATGTTTTCTCATTATACGTGGAGCCATCATCTTTATTAAAGGTCGAAGTAAATCCCTTTAAAAACGTGCCACTAGAAGCTAATAAATCCACCGATAATATAAAAAAAAAATCATGGGAATCTGTTGATCAATTAGATTGTCCGTTTTTTTAAACATAGAAAAATAAGTATTGCCCATCACTATACATACGGATACAGTGATGGGCTTTTTACATGTAACGAATAGAAGGGGCACAAATTATGGTGTGCCCCTTCTATTCGTTATTTATCTATATTTTAGATGTATGTTCAGTAACTGCATGAATGATGTCTGCCCAGTCATCAGGATGATTTTCATGTCCTGCGCCTTCAAGTGTTAGTAGGACTGATTTAGGAATTTCATCAATAAGTGCGAGACCGTGTTCAAAAGGGAGTGCTGTATCGTCTGTTCCGTGGATAACTAATGTAGGTGCTTGTATGGAGTGAAGCACACCTTCATAAGCATCATCACCTTGAAGTAAAGCGTGATTAAACATACTTAATAGATTGTTTGCGCGTTCTATTTCTTGTTTTACTTGATTATAGACTTTTTTTTCATCAAATGTTCGTTTGGATCCACATAATAGGCGAGATCCGGAAACTAAATATTCTGCTACAACATTTTCATTTGTCCAATCTAAATGCGTGCCATTTGCGTGATGTGTTAAAATTCTTTCGTCCATCGGAGGTAAATCGCGCGTGTTATCGTCAGAGCCTATCACACTTGTAGCTAATAATGTTAACGTTAAAATTCTTTCGGGATTTTTTACTGCAGCAATTTGAGCGATCATACCACCTAATGACATACCAAATAGATGTGCTTTATCAATATGATAAGCATCGAGTACCCCAATTGCATCTTCAGCCATATTTGTAACTGTATAATTGGAAGTTCCAGGCTCATATGTAACAGAGCATCCCACATCACGGTTATCAAAACGAATAACAAATTTCCCCGTGTTAGCCAACTGTTCACAAAACTCTTCATCCCAATAAACCATTGAACACGTAGCACCCATAATTAATAAAATAGCTGGGTTTTTAGGGTTCCCAAAGCTTTCTGTACATATATCAATCCCGTTTATTTTAAATATCTTTTCAGTCATAGAGTTCTCCCCATTTCTTTTGAATTTCATTAAAAATACAATGTTGAGTGATTCTAAGGTGTATGTAAGTTTCGTTTTGGAATTAATAGTGCAATAACCCCTAAAAATAAGTATATAGCCATTCAAGGCAAAAAATTTTGAGAAATATTTGTATGTTATTAAAATAAATAGCAAGGAGGAATGGAAATGAAAGCAATTGTTATAGATCAATATGGTAATGTTGAAGAATTAAAAGAAAGAGAAGTTTTAAAACCAATTGTTAAAGGTAACGAGGTATTGATACGTATTCTCGCGACATCTGTTAATCCTGTTGATTGGAAAATAAGAAAAGGAGACTTACAAGAACAGTTACAATTTTCATTTCCAATTATTTTAGGATTGGATGTAGCTGGGGTTATTGAAGAAGTTGGGGAAGAGGTAGAGTGCTTCAAAGTAGGAGATAAAGTATTTACGAAACCTGAAAATATAGGGAAGGGCTCTTATGCTGAATTCATTACAGTAAAATCGGATTTAGTATCTTATATGCCTACTAATCTAAGTTTTGAAGAGGCAGCTTCGATTCCTCTTGCAGGACTTACTGCGTGGCAAAGTCTTGTAGATTACGCAAAAATAAAAGAACATGACCGAGTACTCATTCATGCTGGAGCTGGTGGAGTTGGAAGTTTGGCAATCCAAATGGCAAAATCATTTGGAGCTTTTGTTGCGACAACTGCAAGTAGTAAGAATGAAGAGTTTTTAAAGTCTTTAGGAGCAGATCTCGTTATTGATTATAAAAAAGATAAATTTGAAGAATTACTATCAGATTTCGATATTGTATTAGATACAATAGGTGGCGAAGTACAAGAGAAAAGCTTTCAAATTATAAAATCTGGTGGTGTGTTAGTTTCGATTGTTCATGAGCCAATTCAAAAAGTAAAAGGGATAAAATCAGGGTTTTTATGGCTAAAACCAAACGGAAAGCAATTAGAAGCATTATCAAAATTAATTGTACACGGAAAAATAAAACCAATTATAAGTAAAGTTGTGCCTTTTAATGAAGAGGGGGTTAGAGAAGCTCATATTTTGAGTGAAGGCCAACATGTTAGAGGTAAAATTGTAATGAAAGTAGGAGGATAATGAAGATAGTTGCTTGTAGAGAAAGTGAAGTTGAACTACAAAAAACGCAGAAAAAAAATACTATCCAAAAAGTCACATTTTCATTTTGGATAGTATTTCTTATTGGATATGTAATGTTATTTCTATAATATACAGTTTCGTATTGTATCATGTAATTTCTCTAAACCAATCAACATATCTTTTTCATTTAACATTGAGTAGCTAATCCGTAATTGATTATTACTTATATCGGTATTTAATAGACAAGCTGTTCCTGGTAAAAAAGAGACATCTACTTCATTTGCTTTTTGTAATAAGGTAAAGGGATCTATCGAATCAGGAAGTGTAATCCATAAATTAAAGCCACCATTTGGTATTTCAAATCGTAATTCTTTAAGTGGTGATAACATATCAATCGTTATATCACGTCTAATTTGTAGAGCCGTACGTAATTTTTCTAAATGATTTTTCATACGTTCTGCACGTAAAAAAGGAAGGAGTGCTTTTTGCGTTAATAAAGGACTACCGATATCCATTGAACCTTTTACAGCATATAACCATTCAAAAATAGGCCCATCGGCAATAAGAGATGCGATACGCAATCCTGGTGCTAACGTTTTACTAAATCCTTTTATATATATTACATGACCGTTCGTATCAAAATTTTTGATAGGAGGGGGAATAGTAGCACCCTCAAAATATATTTCTCCGAAAGAATCATCTTCAATTATAAAAAACTCATATAGCTCTGCTAATTCTATAAGTTCCATTCGCCTTTCATTACTCATTACTGTACCTGTCGGGTTCTGGAAAGTTGGATTCGTATACAATAATACGGGATTTTTACTTTGACAAATATCATCGATTAAGTCGGATCGAACTCCATGATTATCAAGAGAAACTGGTATAATTTTAGCGCCTTTATTGATGAAAATATCAAGTGCAGAACTGTAACAAGGACTTTCCACTAATACAATATCACCAGGTTTTAATAATGTTTGAGCAATTAAATCAATTCCTTGTTGTGCTCCGCTTGTAATTAATAATTGAGATGGATCGGTCACTAAATTTTGGTGTTCACTTAAGTAATTTGCTATTTCAACTCGCAGTTCATAATCACCCTGTACTGGCCCATAAGTTGCTAGGATCATCTGGTCTTTATTCAGTATTTTATGCATTTCGTCTGCTAAGAATGGATTTGGCAATAAACGAGGATATAAAATTGCTTGTGAAAAATCGTAATATTTTCGGTGCTGATTCATTGCATATTGAGATCGCATAACATTAATCGTTTTCGTTTGTTGCCATTTGTACGGAATTGGTTTGAAATCTTTCTTTACATGTTTATGTATATAAGCACCTTTTCCTTGCTCAATGCGTATATATTCTTTCTTTTCTAATTGCTTATATGCCTTACGAACAGTTAATAGGCTAATCTGCAAATCTTCGGCCATAGAGCGTAAAGATGGAAGGGAGTCACCATGCGCAAGCATGCCACTTTGTACTCTTTCAACGATTTGCATATATATTTGTTGGTAATACGGTATGTTGGATTCTTTACGAAGGACAATCTTCATGGTTTCACCTTTTTCGTTTTTATTTTATTAAAGCGAAAAATATAAAGAGAATCAACTACAATTTTAAGTAACTGTTATATACATAGATACACTGTTATACACCATACCTTCTATACTCATGTTAAGAGTAAAAAGGAGGAAGAAAAATGGTCATTTTCAATTATATTTTAGTATGTATTATTTTCGGAACAACATTTTTAACGATAAAAATCGGAATTGAAGCAGGAGCGCCCCCATTATTTTCAGCAGGAATTCGTTTCTTTTTAGCAGGCGTAATTCTGATGATTATATTTAAGTTAAAGCGAAAAGAAATTATGCCACATGTATTTTCAAAACGTATTATATATGCTGGTTTTTGCTTAACGTTTATGACATTCGCAACTTTGTACTGGGCGGAACAATATATTTCTTCAGGGTTAGCTGCTGTACTTTCTGCTACGGGGCCGATGATGATTTTATTATTACAGGCAAAAAGAAATAAGGGAAAATTACAAAAAGAACAACTCGTAGCATTAATTATTGCACTAATAGGTGTTATTTTTGTTTCTTTACCAGGAACGCACCAAGAAGTAAGTCTCATATGGAGTATCGCTTGTTTTGTTTTAATAATAGGAGAGTTATTTTACGGAATAGGCTCTATTCGCTCAAAAGAAATACTTTCGGATTTACAAAGTGTATCACCATTTCTCATTAATGGTATTCAAATGTTTTACGGAGGAGTTTTATTACTAATCATATCCGTCATAGTAGAACAACCGAATGTATCTGTATTAGCTTCATGGAGTGTACAGTGGCCTATTTTATATCTTATCTTTATCGGATCAATTGGTGGGCACGGATTATATTATTGGCTCTTATCAAAAACAAATCCTGTATTCCCGTCAACGTGGTTATATGTATCACCCTTAATTGCTATTATAGTAGGATATATCATATTAGGAGAACCTTTAAACCCTACAATGGGAATAGGTGCTTGTTTTATTTTGGTTGGTGTATTTTTAGCTAATCGATCCACACTCCGGAGCTATTTCAAACAAGGGAAATTATTTGAGAAGGAAATGTAGTTGTATAAAGAAGCAGCCCTGTATATAACAGGGCTGCTTGAATTTTATTCATGATACGGATTGACTTTATTTATTGGAAAGGCGTAATATTATTAAGCTATATGAAAGAGAAATGTAAAAAGAGGGGAGTTATTATGAAAATGAATTGGACTGAAGTAAAGGAAAACATTCGACCGCAAATTTCAAAACCATCATATGAAACTTGGTTTACTAATACTACTGTTTATTTAGAGGATGATATATTAACAATTTATTGTCCGAATGAATTTGCTCGTGACTGGTTAGAATCTCACTACAAAGAATTAGTATTTCATACATTAAGAGAAATGTTTAATACGACGTTTGAAATTCAGTTTGATCTATGTAATGGCGAACCATCTAAATTGAAAGATGTTCAAAAAGAAAAGCCTAATAGCTGGGATGAAGTAAAGAAAGCGTTAAGGCCAAAATTAGCAGAGAAAACATTTATAACCTGGATTAGAAATACAAATGCTACTATAGAAGATAATACATTAATAATCTTTTGTGAGGATGCGTTTCATCGTGATTTGCTTGAAGGTGAGTATAAAAATATAATTTCAAGTACCGTACAGAAAATTACTAATGAAGAATATCAAATTTGGTTCGAAATAGAATCAAAAACCACTTCTATCACACATATTCATCATATGCAAAATAATCCACTCACTTCCAGACAAGAAGAACCCAATACAATTTGGAATGAAATAAAAGGTAAAATGCAATTAATAATTTCAAGACCTTCATATGAAACATGGGTTAAAGAAACGACAGCCAGAATAAATGAAAATTCATTAATCATTTATTTTGAAAACGAATTCCAACAAGGATGGGTTGAAAAGTCTTATAAAGATTTAATTGCGGAAATAGCTAAAGAGTTAACTGGAAATACATATGAACTTCAATTTGAATTAGAATCAAATAAAGATGCAACCAGTAGTGGTGAAAAATCAAATCACCTACTGAAAATACTATTTTCGAATTATGGGAGCAGTTCAAATCGTCCAATGATGAGTTAAAATATAATAATGTAGAGGATAGCGAAAAACGCATTCAAGCATTAGAAGAAAAAATAGTGAACTTAGAAAAAGTAATTGATACATTAGTGGGAAAATTAGAGGTAGTAGAATTAAAAACACAGTTGGAAAAATAACCAACTGTGTTTTTTACTTAATTCGCTTTATTGATAAACCCTTTATAATGACGTTTTACAAGCTGACTTTCTAAAGTCTTCATTGTTTCAAGTGCTACACCGACGATGATAAGTAAGCTTGTACCACCAATTTGTGCAGAAGGTGGTAATGTAGCAATTTTCGTGAATACGAGCGGTAAAATTGAAATTGCTCCTAAGAAAATTGCACCGATAAATGTTAAACGGTATAAAATTTTAGTTACATATTGTTCTGTTGATTTACCAGGACGAATACCAGGCACATAGCCATTTTGCTTTTTCAAATTCTCAGCCATTTGTTCAGGGTTTACTTGAATAAATGCGTAGAAGTATGTGAAAGCAACGATCAGACCGACATAAAGCGTCATTCCAAGTGGATGTGCGAAATCAAGATTTGCAACTAACCATTGCGATACGCTTGAATCAGGGAAGAGCTGCGCAATTGTACGCGGCGTCATTAAAAATGCGGAAGCAAAGATTACTGGAATTACACCAGCACTATTTACTTTAAGAGGTAAATGAGTATTTTTTGCTCCTTGATATTGATTGTTTCCTGAAACAGCTTTTGCATATTGAATCGGTATTTTACGCACAGCTTGTTGAATGTAAATAACACCAACAACTATCGCTAAAATTACGAGACCAATTAAGACCATCTTTATGATGTGCATGAATAATTGATCGCCTGCATTTTGAAATTGTTGCAAATAAATTTGATTCGCAACATTTGGAATCGCCGCAACAAGTCCTGCGAAGATAATCATCGAAATACCATTACCAACGCCATTAGCGGTAATTTGTTCACCTAACCAAAGTAAAAATGCAGTACCTGCAGTTAAAACTGTCGCAATAAATAAGTATGTAGTCCAGCTTTGATCTGTAATTAATTGTCCACCTGCTATATTATTAAAACCATAAGACATCCCAATGGCTTGTATGAATGCGAGAATGATTGTAAAGTATCGAGTGAATTGAGCTGATTTCTTTCGGCCCATTTCTCCTTGCTTTGCCCATTCCGAAAATTTAGGTATAACGTCCATTTGTAGTAATTGTACTATGATGGAAGCTGTAATATATGGTGTAACACCTACAGCGAAGATTGAGAAGTGTTGCAGTGCTCCTCCGCCAAATACGTTTAGCATACCTAAAACGTTAGCTTGATCTTGTACTTTTAATACCTCTGCGTTAGTATGAGGAACTGGAATAAACGTGCCAATTCGAAAAACAATTAGCATTGCTAGTGTAAAAAGAATTTTGTTTCTTATCTCAGCTACTCTCATGAAATTTGAAATCGTACGAAACATTATGTCGCCTCCTATATTTTTATCAGTTCAAAACTGATGATTATATCCCGATGAAGTAACCACAAACCTCCTTCCGCATTAAATTCATTTGACAAATGGAATTTTATACATTTTGTAGTTTTCTCGGATATAAAAATATAAGGTGTTTTTTAGCGACCAATAAGCTTTTCGTAATCATTCAATACACATAATATATCGAATAAATTAACAAATGTACATACATACGCATGAAAAATGAATGAATAGGGGCATTTTTTACATTTATTTAATGATGAATTGATAGGATGTGCATTTAATCGTTAGAAATTTTTTAATAAACGAACGCAAGTGAATAGATTAGATGGAAATTTTAAAAAAGAATTATGTGAAATACATCTAGATTTTTCTCGCTTAATTTATGGTGTATATACTAATAAATATTAAGTGGCAAGTTCCTCTGTATGAGGAAAGCACACTAAATAATTATTAAATGATAAAAATAGAATTTTGTAAATTACTAACCGGTAAGTGTGCTTCATATAGTCCTTTAATCAATGCAAAACCTCCTTCATTCTTTCATTCTCTTATTATTAATATATCGATTTAAAAAGAATATAGAATCGTGTAAAAGTATGGAACTACATACAACTTTAGTATTGTTTTTATATCGATTCTGTAATTAGAGAATTTGTTTTATTTAGGAAGGAATACATATATACGAGAGCTAAATAAATGGAGTAGATATGTATAGAGAGGCTGATGTAAATGAAAGTTATAATAAAGAATTTACCGCAATTAGAAGTGGCATTTATAAGAAGAGTTGGTAGTTACTTTGAACCACAAGATCATTGGGAAAAGTTACTACAGTGGGCAAATGAAAATAATCTACATCCACCAGAGCAATCATTTATCGGAATTTCATTAGATAATCCTGAATTTGTTGCAAGTCAGAAGTGCCGACATGATGCTTGCGTTACCGTACCTGAAAACTTTGAAAAAGAACCTCATCAAGATATGCAATTTAAATGTGTAGATGGAGGTATATACGCTCTATACCAGTTTTATGATGAACCTCATAAATTAAGTGAAGTTTATCGATACATGTACGCAGTGTGGTTACCAAATAGTGAGTATAGTGCAGATTATGATAGGGATAATTTAGAGTTTTGTATGAACAATGTTGCAGAAGACCTAGAAGGAAAATTAAAGGTTGATTTATTTGCACCAATAAAAAAGAACAAATAAAAAGTAGTATAAATTGTAAGAGGTATTAAAATAATTGTTTTTTTAATAGTTTAAAACCCACTCTTAAAAATAGTTGAGAGTAGGTTTTATATTGTTATTGAGAAAAAAGTTTACTTTAATTAATATGAATATTTGTTTATATCATGAATGTACGTAGTAGTACATAATAAAAAAATATTATTTTTTTGTCACAAAAATGAGCATTCTGGTTTCTCTATAATGCAGGCATCAAACGAGAGAGAGGTTTTACTTACATGCAAACAATAAAAAGTGAAGAGAGGAATGTTTCACATATAACATTTGAAGCGTTGTTTAAACAAAACTATGCGTATGTTGTAAAACAAATAATATGGATCATTAAAGAACAGACGGTTGCTGAGGAATTAGCGCAAGAGGTGTTTTTGCAACTGTATCATTCGGATTGGAAATCAATAGAAAATTTACGCGCTTGGCTTATAAAGTCTTCTACTTATGTCGCCTACAACTACATTCGCTCTGAAAAAAGACATCAGGCAAGAATCGATAAAGAAACCCAGTATCAAGAAGTTCAAATTGATTCGTCACTAGATGATGAATGGATTAGAAAAGAAGAAATTACAAAAGTACAAATGGTTTTGCGAAAAATGAAAGAACAAGATCGAACGATATTATTAATGAAATTTTCAGGGTTTCGATATAAAGAAATCGCGCAAGTACTTCAGGTTGATGATTCGTCTATTGGAACATTGTTGGCACGAGCTAAACTAAAGTTCCGGAAAATTTTTGAACAAATGGAGGGGAAATAAATGACTTGTTATGAAATGGGATCCATTCAATCATTTATTGATGGCGAGCTTTCCCGTGCGGACAGAAAACAATTTATAAAGCATTTAGACAAATGTAAGGAGTGTCAAAATTTATTAATTGAGCTAACGGAATTAAGTCAGTGGGAAAATTCAACACTTGCTCATGAGACTCCAGAAATAAATATTGATGTTGAAAAAGCATGGCAAACATTTAAAAATTATAACGAGTCTAATAATGTACTTAGCGTAAATAAAACGACAGAAAGAAAGCATGGGGTATTTTCAAATGTGAATAAAAAATCAAAACTCTTAATGTATACAGCGGTTGCTGCGGTAGGTATTTTTACTATAGCTATGATTCCACAAGTTCAAGTTGCAGCAACTAATATTGCTTCTTACTTTGCTAATGAAGTTTCTAAAGATGAGGTAGTCAACGAAGGGATAAGAGATGACAATAATAACAAGGTAGAAGGAATGTCAAATGGCAAGTTCATGCCTTTGGATGAGAAGATAACAGATCAGGGGATTACTGTACATTTTAAAGAATTATATGTGGCAGATGCACGTATATCTGTTCATTATAGAGTTGAAAAAGCCGATGGAACTCTAATGCCATTTGAATTTGATACAAATGGATTAAATATAAAAAGCGATGGAAAAGTAAACGGACAACAAGAAGAAAATCCTGAATATAACACAGGAAATGGTATGTTTTCACAATTATCATTTATTCAAGGTGAAGACAATTTACCATTCGAATTATTGTCAGAAGGAAAAAAGTTAGAGCATGTAGGCATTCGCGATAAAGACAGACCAGAAGGTGTCATTACATTTGTTGAAGGTCCTGAAGGAAAAGGTTCCTTTAAACAACCTTTAACATTAGATGTAGACATAAATAAAATAGGAAAAATAGTTGGATCTTGGAAAGGGCAATTTCAAATTAATCCTAAAAAAGTAAATAAGTAAAACAAATTTATATAAAAAAAGAATTACACAATACATGTCGAGTGCTATCTTTATCTATTGGTTTGCTTTTATCATGTTTGTTTCTTACATTATTTTAACTCTCTCTTTCATTTACTAATCAAATAGTAACGAAGAATTTTAATGTATTAGATAACGGATTTTTAATGGTTAATGTGCAAAGAAATCACCAAGTAAACAATTAATGAGACGAGCATATACTAATAAATGACACAATGCATTTATGATTTATAATCGTATGTAAAGAGCGCCTTAGGGAGCTCTTTTTTTATTGAAATTAACCACTTATATGTGTTGTTCTTTATTTATATCATCGTCCTTACATTATGTAATTTTGCATAATGTTACATAAATTGTGTATTTTCCCTTTTTTTCGACAGAAACAGCAAGTATACTTTGTACAAGCTTTCTATTTTAAAAATTATACGAGGTGAAAAAATGAAAAACAAAAACACATTAACTAAGGTAGCTTTAACAACAGGCTTAGCTTTAACAGCTGTAGCACCATACGGAATAGGTCATGCTGAAGAAACAGATCAACTACAAGTTCAAATTCAGGAAGAATCGTTCCGTTCGGGTGAACTTACACAACCGTCACAAAAGGCACCAGAGAATGTAGTAAAAGATGCTCTGAAGGAGAAAACAGAACAAGCTCTTTCTCCAAAGCAAGTCAATGGAGAAACAGGAGTAGATTATAAAGTTCTTCAAAAACGTGGTTCATATGATGGGACTACACTTGTACGTATACAGCAAACATACGAAGGAAAAGAAGTATATGGTCATCAATTAACTGCACACGTAGATAATAACGGTGTTATTAAAAGTGTTTCAGGTGATAGCGCGCAAAATTTAAAACAAGAAGAATTGAAAAAACCTATCAATCTATCAAAAGATGAAGCAACACAATATATTTATACGAAGTACGGGAACGATATCAATTTTATTTCTGAGCCAGAAGTTAAAGAAGTTATTTTTGTTGATGAAAATAATGGACAAGCTAGCAATGCATACCAGGTTACATTTGAAGCTGCAACACCAAACTATGTTTCCGGAACTTATTTAGTAAATGCACAAAATGGTGATATGTTAAAAAATATGGTACAAGAATCTAACTTAAAAGCAAGTGAAAAACTAGTTGGAGCATTAAAGAAAAGTAAAAAAAGCAACCTTACATCATTAACTGGAACAGGAAAAGATGATTTAGGTATATCACGTACATTTGGTATCTCTAAACAAAGTAATGGCAAATATGCTCTTGCTGATTATACAAGAGGGCAAGGAATTGAAACATATGATGTGAATTATAGAGACATTACTAAAGAAGAAAGCTATTATCCTGGTACATTAGCAACTAGTACTTCGACAACATTTAACGATCCAAAAGCAGTAAGTGCTCATTACTTAGCAACAAAAGTATTTGATTTTTATAAAGATAAATACAAGCGTAATAGTTTTGATAATAAGGGACAAAAGGTAGTTTCAGTTGTACACGCTTGGGATTCTGGAGATACGAATGATCCGAAAAATTGGCAGAATGCATTAAGTGCGAATAATGGAAGTATGCTTGTATACGGAGATCCTATCGTTAAAGCATACGACGTAGCTGGCCATGAATTTACACATGCAGTTACTTCTAGCGAATCTAATCTTGAATATTACGGTGAATCTGGTGCGATTAATGAGGCGCTATCTGATATTATGGGAACATCAATTGAGAAATACGTAAATAATGGAGGCTTTAACTGGACGATGGGAGAACAAACTGGATCTGTTTTCCGTGATATGGAAAACCCGGCTTCTGTTCCATCTTCACTTGGAGTACCTTATCCAGATGATTACAGTGAATTTAACGATTTTAATGGATGGGATCAAGGTGGCGTTCATTTTAATTCAAGTATTATTAATAAAGTTGCGTATCTCATTGCAAAAGGTGGAACTCATAACGGTGTAACTGTTAAAGGGATTGGTGAAGATAAAATGTTTGACATCTTCTATTATGCAAATACAGATGAGTTAAACATGACTTCTAATTTCAAAGAATTGAGATCAGCATGTATTCGAGTGGCAACGAATAAATATGGAGCAAATACTGCTGAGGTTCAAGCAGTTCAAAAGGCATTTGATGCAGCAAAAATTAAGTAAGTTAGAAATATAGTTTTCATTCATATATTATTACATTATGAAAAACAGCTACTATCTTTAAAATGATAGTAGCTGTTTTTTTATACAGCAATGTATGATTGAAAATACACTTACTAAGCAATAATTAGGTTGTCTATCTTTATGAAGTTACGACACATATATAAGGTTTAAAGTATATAAAAACAGAAAATTAATAATATATTGACCTCTTAATAGAAAGTGCTATAGAATGAAAGCGATAACAAACGATTGCTTTAAAATGATTTCCCTGATCTTTTAGTATTTACAAATATATGCAGACATAAATAAATCTATTTTTTTAAACATTAATGCAAACGTTTTCGTATTAAAAGATCATTGAAATACATATGTGAAAATAGCCAATATGGGGGTGAAGTAAAAGGGAGTTCTAGATTAATTTAAGTAGTGTAATTTAGTACGAGCATAATAAATTGTACGTACTATTTAAAGAAAGGGTGTATGTGGTGCAAATGATAAAAAGATTAATTAACAAATCAGTTTTATTACTTACTATAATCGTTATGTTATCATCTGTTTTCTCTTTTCAAATTGTAAAGGCAGTTTCAAATTCGAAAACAACTGAAGTTATCATTCATTACAAAGAACAGTCTGGAAATACAAAGGATTGGAACCTTTGGTTATGGGGAGAAAATGCGAATGGTAAATCATATGAATTTACTGGTGAAGATGAATTTGGAAAGTACGCTAAGATTAATATAGATGGTGACTATAATCGTGTAGGATTTATCATTCGTACGAATGAGTGGGAAAAAGATGGTGGCGATCGTTGGATTGAAAATATAAAGGACGGTCGTGCTGAAGTATGGATTCTTTCTGGTGATGATAAAGTATATAATTCTAAGCCTTCTTCGGATCTATTAATTCAAAAAGCAACTATTGATAGTTTCAATGAAATTACTGTAACGACTAATGTGCCGTTTCATATTAAGGAACGGAAAATTGAAATTGAAGGCATTAAAATTAAGAATATTAGTCCTTATGATATAAACAGTGGAAATATTACTAATAAGGTTAAAATAATTACGGAGCAGAAAATTGATTTAAAACAGACATACAAAGTTAAAATCGAAAACGTAGCTGATACGTATACCGAAATCGGTAAAGTCATTCGTAGTGAGAAGTTTGATCATTCATTTTATTATGGTGGTAACGATTTAGGTAATATATATACACCACAATATACAAAGTTCCGTGTATGGGCTCCTACTGCGAGTGAAGCGAAGTTAGTTACATATAAAAAATGGAACGATAAAATAGGTACTGAAATAAACATGCAACAAAGTGAAAAAGGCACTTGGAAAGCAGAACTTACAGGAAACCAAAAAGGTCTCTTTTATACGTATAAGGTGAAAATTGGTGATAAGTGGACAGAAGCAGTTGATCCGTATGCGCGTGCTGCTTCTGTAAATGGAGATAAAGGTGCAGTTGTTAATTTAGAAGAAACAAATCCGAAAAAATGGAAAACAAACAAAAAGCCAAAATTTAAAAATCCGGAAGATGCAATTATTTATGAATTGCATGTACGTGATCTTTCTATTCAGCCCGAAAGTGGTATAAAACATAAAGGAAAATATTTAGGTGTAACTGAAAAAGGAACAAGAGGGCCTAAAGATGTGAAAACAGGACTTGATCATATGAAAGATCTTGGTGTTACGCACGTGCAGCTTTTACCAATATTTGATTATGCATCAGTAAATGAAGAGAATTTAAACGAACCACAATATAACTGGGGATATGACCCGAAAAACTTCAACGTTCCAGAGGGATCCTATTCTACAAATCCATATGAACCAACTGTTAGAATAACCGAATTAAAGCAAATGATTCAAACACTGCATGATAATAATCTTCGTGTTGTAATGGATGTAGTATATAACCATATGTATAATGCTGCTGAATCTAATTTTCATAAGTTAGTTCCAGGTTATTATTACCGTTACAATGAAGATGGAACATTTGCAAATGGAACCGGAGTAGGAAATGATACAGCTTCAGAACGGAAAATGATGAGGAAATTTATGGTTGACTCCGTCACATATTGGGCAAAAGAATACAATTTAGACGGATTCCGTTTTGATTTAATGGGTATTCATGATTATGAAACGATGAATGAAATACGTAAAGCTGTTAATCAAATTGACCCTTCTATTATACTGCATGGAGAAGGTTGGGATTTAAATACACCTCTTGTAGCTGAATTGAAAGCAAATCAAAAAAATGCAGTGAAAATGAAAGGGATTGCTCATTTTAACGATAATATACGTGATGGATTGAAAGGTAGTGTATTTGAGGAGAAGGAAAATGGATTTGTAAATGGAAAGGAAAACATGGAAGACCGCATTAAAAAAGGCATTACGGCAGGCATTGACTACGATACAAATTCGTCTACTTATCAAGATCCGGAGCAGGTGCTAACTTATGTGGAAGCACATGATAATCATACATTATGGGATAAACTTGAGTTGACTAATCCAGATGACAGTGAAGAAGTGCGAAAACAAATGCACAAATTGTCTTCTTCAATTTTATTAACATCACAAGGTATTCCATTCTTACATGCAGGACAAGAGTTTATGCGCACGAAATATAGTGATCATAACAGTTACAAATCTCCTGATTCAATTAACCAAATGGATTGGTTGCGCCGTGCATCGTTTAATAATGAAGTAGATTATATGAAGGGCTTAATAGAATTACGCAAAAAGTACACAGCATTTCGAATGACATCTGCAGAACAAATAAAAAAATATATAGCTTTTATGGATGCTCCCAAAAATGTTGTGGCTTATTCAATAAAGGGAAATGGTAATAAAAACGAATACTTTATGGTGGCTCACAATGCAAATAGGGAAGCCGTTGACATAACACTTCCATCGAAAGGTCCGTGGAAAGTACTAGTAGACGGAAAACAGGCAGGTAGTAAAACACTTTACGTTGTCCATGATAATAAAATTAAAGTTCCTGCATTAAGTTCATTAGTTTTAAAAACAGAGAAACCGATAAAATAAAAGCAAATAATGTGGAAATATATACTGAATTAAGCAAATTGAATAAGGATTGCAAATAAAAAAGCGAAGTGAAGGTTGTTTTCACTTCGCTTTTAAAGTTAATGTAATATAATTTCACATACTGTAATTATATTACAATTTAATAAAAGAAATAGGCAAGAGATTATTGTTATTGTAACAGTAGGGAGAGCAGATGTCTTTGCGTTTATTTATAAAATTATCTGAAATACATTCTTAATTTATATAATTTTCATTACATATTCGAACATATAACGGACTAGAGGTTCGAGTTGTATTAATTCCTACAAATCGTTTAAAGATAGTAAAGGCGTAAAAAGTATATGGAATTAAAATAGAGAAAAGATACCTTGAATGGTGTCTTTTCTCTATTTTAAATACGATATGTAAGTGACTCACTTGTATGTAATAGTATGTTATATTTTTACACTAACTTCTAAAGGAAAATTTAAAACTCTATTCTTAATCTATTTGTAATAAATCGTATCAGAAAATTTTATCGATATAATAAATAAAACTTTCTCAACATTATTTGATTTAATAACTATATTCAACCGCTCTCCAATCTATTACAATAATTTCACATTGGAAATGCATGAGTATTCTCAATGTTCCAAATGGTTTATACCTTATAGGATTACTATGGGAAAGGATGTGAAATATCTAATAAAAAATCATTTTTTATGATGAAATAAAAAATTTTAATGAAGAAAAAGTTATTTCATTATTTTCAAGTTTCGTTGAAGTGCATGTATTTATAATCACTATGAGACAAGGATCAGAATCTAAAAAATATTTTTTGTAGATTAGAAAATTGCATTTCAAAAATAAATTAAACGTTTATGGAGGGTTATATGAACGAGAAAATTTATTACTGGTCTCCTATTAAGCATTGGGAGAAGTTGCATAACGAAGTTTTGATAGGAGAAACGAAATTTACAGGCGTTCTGTCTGAGTGGTTTCCTGAGTTTTACTTTTTGACTCAAAAAGGTGTGACAATTAATGAAATAGTAGATCGCTTTTCGTTAGGTAATGAGGAAGAAGCCAAAAATATAATAGAGCTTATGATAAAAAATCGTGTGTTAGTAAGTAACATATTACACCCAAGAGAAGTATTTTCCACACAAGAAAAGATTTTTCCAAATCCATATAGCAACCAGATTCGCTTTTCTAAAGAAGAGTTAGATACGTATATGCGTGAACAATTTAATCGAACGCACGTTGCTGCGCGATCAACCGAAATTCAACTTGAAACAACAAATGAGCTACCCACTATAATCAAGGAACGTAGGTCTTGTCGCCAATTTGATATGAAAAAATATATTAATTTTTTAGAATTTTCCCATTTCATATCAACTCTAAAACAGGTTAGGGAAGAAAAAATATACTATCATTACGCAAGTGCAGGCGGACTCTACCCTATTGATATCTTTGTTTATATAAAACCAAAACGTATAGAAGGTATAAAAGCTGGGTTTTATTATTATAACCCATCAAAAAATAGTCTTGTGATTGTAAACAACATTGATCAAGTAATCAAAAGTGATCATGAGTTAATTAACCAGGATTTATTTACTCAATCTGCTTTCTCAGTTTATTTGGTTTATAATGCGAACGCTTCCATCCCGAAATACGGTTCAGATGGATATTTATTTGCTTGTATTGAGTCAGGCATTATCACTGCTACCTTAAATATGGTTGCTGAGACATTAAATTTAGGCGTTTGTTCAGTTGGTCATATGAAATTTGAAGAGATTCAGCAATTTTTATGTTTGGATAACCATCAAGTATTTCTCCATGGGCTTGAAGTTGGCCTGAAAATTAACGAATAGAAGAAATGAATATTAGGGGGATAAAGATAAACATGCACATTAAAGATCGAAGTTCTATTCATGGAAATAAAGGGGTAGAAGCGTTTTGGAAGGAGCAATTATCTTCCGAGGTTCTTGATTTTTCTATATTTAATAGTGATTACCAACTAAATAAAGAAAATCCTTGTGAGCACGTTCAAATCATAATGAATGTCGAGTTGAGTAAAAGTATACAAAAAGAAAGTAAGTCTCAAGATTTATTATTATTTAGCTGGTTACAGGCCGCGTTAAGGATTTGTTTGGCACACTATACAGATCAAGAAAGAATTACTATTGGTATTCCTGTAATCGAAAAAAATCTTGAAAAAAGCGAGAATCTTAATAAATTGATTCCTTTAGGAAGTGAAATCCATCCGCATCATAGCTTTAAACAAGTATTGAATCAGATTGAAGAAACGACTTTATTCGGGTATGACAATCAGGGGTATCTACTCTCTGAATTATTAGTGGAACATCCTTTAACTCCTTTTCAAATTGTTATTGGGATGGAAGGGTTACATAATAAAAATTCGATAGAAGAATATGCAGAGAATAATTTAGCGGTTTGGATACAAAGAAAATGGAATGAAATACATAATGAATTTGAATTTCAAATTTCTTTCAAATCTCATTCGTTTTCTTCTTTGCAACAATTTGCAAATTCTTATCTTTATGTTTTAAAGCAAGTATCAAAAAATCCAAATTTGGCAGTGAAAGATATTTGTATTATCGCAGAAGAAGAGAAAGAGTTGTTAGAAGAATGGAATAACAGTCAGACAAACATAGACTTATCTCAAACATTTCAAGATTTGTTTGAAGAACAAGTGTTAAAAACCCCAAATCAAATTGCTGTTGTTTGTAATGATCAATATTTAACATATAGAGAATTGAATAAGAAAGCAAATGAATTGGCTTCTATTCTTCAAAGTAAAGGTGTATCCAAGGAAAGTATTATTGGGGTTATGGTAGACCGGTCATTAGAAATGATTATTGGCATGATGGGAATTTTTAAAGCAGGAGCAGCGTATTTACCAATCGATCCTAACTATCCAACTGAACGAATTGAATATATGTTACAAGATAGTCAAGCAAGATATTTACTTAGTAAGCGAACAGAGGAGGTATTGCCACAATTTGCGGGTGAAGTACTGTATCTTGATAAAGAATATCTTTTCCAAGGTGAAGAAAGTAATTTAGTACGAGAACATAATCCTAATGATTTGGCTTATGTTATTTACACATCAGGATCGACAGGAAATCCAAAAGGGGTAATGATAGAACAAAAATCTCTAGTTCATTTTTTAAATGTAATGAGAGAAAAAGTAAAGGATAATCAATCATTCTTGTTTCTTGCTAGTGTATCTTTTGATATTTCCTTGTTAGAAATATGTCTTCCTTTAACGCAAGGTTCAAAAGTAGTAATTGCTACAGAGGAGCAGTTTGCAACAAAAGAATTGGCTCATTTAGTCAAAAAACATAAGGTGGATTTATGGGAATCAACGCCATCGCGAATGGAAGTGATTTTGAGTGATCCAGAAGGGGCAAATTTTCTAAAAGATTTAAAATCTATTTTATTAGCAGGAGAAGCATTTTCCATTGATTTGGTTGAAAAAATTCGTTGTATCAGTGAAGCAACAATTTTAAATATTTATGGTCCCACAGAAACAACCATTTGCGCAACAGTGAAAGACTTGAGCACTTCCAAAGAAGTTACGATTGGCAAACCTAATCCGAATTATCATTCCTATATATTGAATAAGTATGGCCAATTAAAACCATTTGGAATTCCCGGTGAACTCTGCATTGCTGGCGTAGCGGTAGCACGAGGGTATCTTGGTAAAAATAAACTAACAGATGAAAAATTTGTACCGAGTCCTTTTAAGGCAGGAGAAACGATGTATCATACAGGTGATCTCGTTTGTTGGTTGCCTAATGGAGAACTTGAATATTTAGGTCGAATGGACCATCAAGTGAAAATTCGGGGGTATCGGATTGAATTAAGAGAAATCGAAACTCAATTAAGGGAATATCCAGAAGTAAACCAAGTTATCGTTGTTGATCAAGTGTATGGAAATAGGAAATTATTAGCTGCTTACTATGTATCGGATAGCAAAGTGTCTTTTGGTGAAATCAGAAAATATTTAAGTGATAAATTACCTGAGTTTATGATTCCTGAAAAAATGATTCAGGTAGAAGAGATTCCATTGAATCCAAATGGAAAAGTGGATAGAAAAAGGTTATTGGATATAACACAAACGGATTATGTATCAATTCCATACGTTGCCCCGCGCAATGAAATTGAACAAAAATTAGTGCGTGCGTGGGAAAAAGTTATGGAGATTGAGGGAATCGGTATTCATGATAATTTTTTTGCATTAAAAGGAGAATCCATTAAAGCACTTCAGGTAATTAATTTACTAAGAAAAGACTGCTTAAAAATAAGTACAACAGATTTTTTTAAGCACCCTACAATCGCTCAACTGAGTTCTTGTGTAAAGTTAGAGCATAAAGAGGAAAACTTTGAAAGTAGACCAACTCATGTTAAAGATTTGTCTAAGTCATTTCCATTAACAGAGGTTCAGACAGCGTACATGTTAGGACGGAATTCACAGTTTGAATTAAGTGGTATTTCACCTCAAACATATTTTGAATATGAAACAGCATTGGATATCAATCGTCTTTCAAAAAGTTTTCGAAAGGTAATTCATCGTCATCCAATGTTGCGAGCTGTAATTTTACCAGAGGGAAAACAGCAAATATTACAAAGCGTTCCTGATTACGAGATTGAAATAGTGAGTCTCATAGATTTAGATGATAGGAATCAAAATGCTCGCTTACAAGAAGAGCGTTCTCGAATGACTAACCATGTATTCCCTTTGGGGCAATGGCCTTTGTTTGAATTAAAAGCCTTTCTTTTAAAAGAAGACACGTATTTATTATGTTTTCGATACGATGCTTTATTAATGGACGGAGCAAGCATGAACATTGTTGGACAGGATTTGTTGCATTATTATTATAAACCAAATCAAAAATTAGAATCTCTATCTTTTGATTTTCAAGATTACATGTTTATCTATGATGAAATAGAACAAAGTGAAGAATATAAAACAGCAAAAGATTATTGGACAAGTAAGCTTCCTGACTTTCCGTTTGCACCTTCTTTGCTGTTAAAAAAGGATCCAGCAGAGATTGCTACTCCTAAATTCCAATCACTTACAAAAATCATGGACAATGAAAAATGGACAAAGCTACGAAAGTTAGCACAAGAGAAAGAGGTAACACCTTCCGCTCTACTTTGTACAATATATGGTGATGTGTTGGCATATTGGAGTAATCAACGTCGATTAGCAATTAATTTGACTGTATTTAACCGTTATCCTGTTCATGATGAAGTAGAACAGATTGTTGGAGATTTCACATCGCTTATTTTATTGGATGTTGATGTAAAACCAGAGCAAACTTTCTTTACTAGAGTAAAAGAAACGCAATCTACTTTATTAGATGGCCTTGAACATCGTCATTACGATGGAGTTAACTTTATTCGAGATTTTACTCGTTATCATCAAATGACACCAAAAGCAGTTATGCCAATCGTTTTCACCTCGATGTTAGCAGGTGCAGGTGCTTTCTCTTGGGAACAACTTGGTTCTCTTCGCTATATTCATGCTCGGACTCCACAAGTGTATTTGGATAATGTAGTAATTGAAAAAAATGGAGAGTTATTAATTAGCTGGAACTATGTTGAAGAGTTGTTTGATGTTGATGTAATAGAAGCAATGTTTTCCCAATTTGTTGACTTATTGGAACAATTGGTGAAACAAAGCGATATAACATCTTTGCAGATGAAAGAATCGGATCAAACATTAATTAAGCAATACAATGAAACAACAGAAAAAATACCTTCAACTACTCTGTATCAATTATTTACAGACCAAGTAAAACGTACACCGGATGAAGTAGCAGTGGTATTTGAACAAGAATGGTTAACATACTCGGAACTTCATAAACGCTCCAATCAAATTGCCCACTTCTTAAAAGAGCAAGGCATTGGTCTAGGTGACAAAGTGGGTCTTTTAGCAAAAAGGCGAGTTGACACAATTGTCAATATGTTAGGTATTTTAAAAGCAGGTGCCGCTTATGTTCCGATTGATCCCGATCACCCTTTAGATCGCCAAACATTTATTTTTAAAAATAGCTCATGCAAACTTTTATTAGAACCTAGTCTTTATGAAGAAAATCATTTGTCATTTTATACAACAGAAGATATGCCCGCTATTGCTGGTCCAGAAGATATTGCCTATATTATATACACTTCAGGAAGTACAGGGAAACCAAAAGGAGTAATTATTACTCACCAAGCGGTTACAAATACTATTCAAGACATAAATCAAAAATATGAGGTAAATGAAGATGATCGTATTATTGGTATCTCTTCCATGTGTTTTGACCTATCTGTATACGATATTTTCGGAACGTTAAGCACAGGTGCAATGTTGGTAATGATTCGTGATCCAAGAGACATGCAAGAATTAATCCGCACTGTCGAACGTAGAGGGATTACAATTTGGAATACAGTGCCTGCAATCATGGATTTGGCATTGGATCAAGTAGGTTCTCATTTTGAACATTCTTCTTTACGTTTAGTTTTACATAGTGGAGATTGGATTCCGCTTTCTTTACCAGAAAAAATAAAACGACATTTTCCGATTGCAGAAGTAGTTTCACTAGGAGGGGCAACAGAAGCATCGATTTGGTCAATTTATTATCCGGTCAAACAGGTGGAATCGCATTGGAAGAGTATTCCATATGGGATACCTTTGGCAAACCAAACGTATTATGTGTTGAACTATGAAAAGAAAATGTGCCCTGTTGGTGTAATTGGAGATTTATATATTGGGGGAGTGGGCCTTGCTAAAGGATATTTAAATGATGAACAGAAAACAAATGAAGCATTTGTATCACATTCTGATTTTGGTCTTATTTACAAGACAGGAGACTGTGGAAAAATGCATCCTGAGGGATATATTGAATTTTTAGGCCGCCAAGATTATCAAGTTAAAATTCAAGGATATCGAGTAGAGTTAGAAGAAATCGCCCATTGTCTTCTCACTTACAAACAAGTCGAACATGCTGTCGTAATTGATCAAACAGATGAGAACGGAATAAAATTTTTAGTTGCATATGTGGTAACTGAGCAAAATATTAGTACAACAGAACTACGAAAGCATTTGCGAGATCACTTGCCAGATTACATGATTCCTTCTTATTTTGTTTATTTGGAACAATTGCCCTTGACTCCAAACGGGAAATTAGATAGAAAAGCGCTCCCTACTCCGGAGAAACAAACAAATGAAGTATTTATTGCTCCAAAAACTGAAATGGAAAAAATATTAACTAGTGTTTGGCAAGAAGTACTCAAAGTAGATCGGATTGGAGTAAATGATCATTTCTTTGCCTTAGGTGGAGATTCGATAAAAGCGATTCAAGTTTCCGTCAGACTGTATAGACAAGGATTTGAGCTAGAGCCAAAAAATTTATTTTCATTTCCTATATTAGGAGACATGGTTCAATTTGTTAAAAAGCTTGATCATCTTCCAAATTCGCAAACAAGTGATGTAAACAAAATGAACGATAATAAAGTTACATCACTAAATGTTAAAGATAAACAACTTAATCAACATACACTTATCAAAATACAAGAAAAAATGCCAGAAATAAAAATAGAACGTATTTACCCATTGGCACCTTTCCAGGAAATTATTTATGAACATGCTGCGACTGAACCTGATACAAATGCATATTTCGAACAAACAATTTGGGCACTTGAGGGGGAGCTGGATATTAATCTCTTTATTCAGTGTTTCCAACAATTAGTTGATCGTCATGATTCTTTAAGGACGATAATTGTGCAAGATGAACAAGCACAACCTTGGCAAGCTGTTCTACACGATGTTCAAATGATTTCAGAGATAAAAAACTTGATTGAGATGACGAAACAAGAACAGCAACAATTCCTAGACCAGTGGATGAATGAAAATTTAAGTCAAGGATTCAAAAAAGATGAACTCATGACCCGTCTCTGTATATTCCAACTAGGAAATAACGAGCATAAGGTGGTTTGGAGTTCCCATCATCTATTATGTGATGGTTGGAGCGTCAGCATTTTGATAGACGAATTATTCCAGCTCTATGAAACAATAAATGCCGGAACTACGGCAGAGTTACCTATGGTGAAACCTTTTGAGACATTCATAGATTGGACTGTAGCACGAGATCATGAGAAAGCACGTCATTTTTGGCGGGATTATTTATCAGGATACAATCGAAAAATTAGTATTCCTAAAAAGAAAGTATCAACTCAAAGTGAAGGGTTAAATTTCACATTTATGGATTTAATATTAGATAAGGATTTGACTAATCAGTTACAGACATTTGTAACTAAAAACAATATAACTATGAATTCGGCATTACTAGCTGTATGGGGAATATTACTTGGCAAATACAATGGAACGAGAGAAGTAGTATTACCTAATCTCGTATCAGTCAGACCTCCTGAAGTAGAAGGAATTGAAAATATGTTCGGTCTGTTCACAAATGTTTTACCTATCCGACTAGCATGGACAGAAACACAAACTTTTGTAGATTTCCTGCAAAAAGTACAACTAGAAACATTGAAATGTAATGAGTATGCATACTATTCATTTGTTGATATACAAAAGCAAAGTGAATTAAAAAATCAGTTGACTGACCATCTTTGGGTTTTTGAAAACTATCCAACTAACCAAGCTATCTTCTCTTCAAATGAAAACAGAAATTTTGCTATCACAGATTACGAAGTTGTTGATGAGCCTCATGTAAAGTATGGAATTATGTGCTTCCCTGAAGAGAAACTTACAATAAAGTTTGGATATGATCAATCCGTATATGAAGCGGAGAAAATACAGGAAATATTGAATCACATCCATCAGTTAATCAACAGGATTCTTCAAAATCCAATACAGGCAATCGGTGATTACAAATTATAAAAAATGAAAAGGCGAGCAAGAACTCGCCTTTTTAAATAGAATAGGAGTAAACCAAATGACAAAAAACTTGCAGTTATCAGCCGAAGAGATGCGTCAGTTAGGATATCAAGCGGTGGACTTGATTGTTGATCATATGAATCATTTAAAAAGTAAACCAGTTTCGGAAACGATTGATAGTAATATTTTTAGAGACAAGCTAATTGAAACGATTCCAGAAAACGGATCCAATCCAAAAGAGTTACTTCATTTTCTTAATAACAATGTGTTTAATCAAATTACTCATGTGGATCATCCTCATTTTATGGCTTTTGTGCCCGGTCCTAATAATTATGTTGGTGTAGTAGCAGATTTTTTAGCAAGTGGATTTAATGTATTTCCTACAGCTTGGATAGTAGGTGCAGGTGCTGAACAAATTGAATTAACGACAATCAACTGGTTAAAATCAATGCTAGGATTCCCTGATTCAGCTGAAGGACTATTTGTCAGTGGCGGATCTATGGCTAATTTGACTGCACTTACTGTAGCGAGACAGGTCAAGCTGAACAATGACATAGAAAATGCGGTTGTGTATTTCTCTAACCAAACTCATTTTTCTGTAGATCGAGCACTTAAAGTATTAGGTTTTAAACAGCATCAAATTTGCCGAATTGAGACAGATGAAGATTTAAGAATTTCAGTTAGTACTTTAAAAAAGCAAATAAAAGAAGATCGATTAAAAGGAAAAAAACCATTCTGTGTTATTGCTAATGCAGGGACAACGAATTGCGGAGCGGTGGACTCCCTCGATGAATTGGCTGATCTATGTGGTGATGAAGATGTATGGCTACACGTGGATGGTGCTTATGGGGCTGCAGCAATTCTTAGTGAAAAAGGAAGGGAGTTGTTAAGCGGAATTCATCGTGCTGATTCTTTGACGTTAGACCCGCATAAATGGCTTTTTCAGCCTTATGATGTTGGTTGTGTACTCATTCAAAATAGCCAATATTTAAGTAAAACGTTCCGTATGATCCCGGAGTATATTAAGGATACGGAAACTAATATAGAAGAAAAAGTGAATTTTGGGGAGCGTGGAATTGAACTTTCTCGTAGATTTAGAGCATTAAAGGTATGGCTTTCTTTTAAAGCATTCGGAGTTACAGCTTTTCGTGAGGCAATAGATCATGGCATTATGTTGGCTGAACAAGTTGAAGAGTTTTTAAGGAAAGAAAAAGATTGGGAGGTAGTAACACCTGCCCAATTAGGAATTGTTACTTTTCGTTATATTCCTTGTAAGCTAACATCTACAGATACAATTCATGAAATAAACAAAAAACTGGTGGAAGAAATTAATCAAAAAGGATTTGCTATGCTAAGTACGACTAGATTGAAAGAAAAAGTAGTAATTCGACTTTGCTCTATCAATCCAAGGACAACAATAGAAGAAATGCTTCAAATCATGATGAATATAAAAGCAGTGGCAGAGGAAATAAACACTTCGTCTAAACATCTTATATCTGTTTCTCAGCCTTGATATATTAGGTGGATTTTACATAGCAATATCCGATTCTAAATAAGAATCGGATATTGCTAATAGATAATAACACTCACAAATGTATGCTATTTATGAGTGTTTCTCTTGTGAAGGTATTAAGCCTCAACCTTAGATACTCTTTTGAAACCAGTCTTTATTGCTTGTACCATTTCGTTCACAGCGTAAATAGATACATCGGCATTTGGATTTAATCCTTCAAACCAGTGATAGGCATTTGGATATAAATGAAATTCGACATCAACACCAGCTTGCGCTAGTTTACTTACATAGGTTAATGTTTCACTGCGGAATGGATCTAATTGACCAACAAATGTGTAGGTATATGGCAAGTCACTATAATCCTCAGCTCGAGAAGGCGCTGCATAGGCAGGGATTTGATCCGTTCCATACATTTCTCCTAAATACATTTTCCAGCCAGCTTCATTTGCCTTTTGATTCCAAACAAACCCCTCTTTAATTTCATTCGCTGAAGGTGTATTATTTCGCTCATCAATCATTGGATAGAGTGGCATTTGTAAACAAATCGAAGGATATTTTCGATCTCGGGCTAATAATGATAATGCTGCTGTTAGCCCACCTCCAGCGCTTACTCCTGCAACCCCAATTCGATTCGAATCAATGTTTAATGACTCTGCATTATCAGCAATCCATTTTAAAGCTGCATAACAATCTTCAATTGGTGCTGGGTAAGGATGTTCAGGAGCTAAGCGATAGTCTACAGATACGACCACACAGCGAGCTTCTTTTGCAAACCTCATACAAGTATCATCGTTATCATCTATAGAACCTAAGATATAACCACCACCATGTATCCATAATAAGACAGGTAAAGATTCATGATTTGATTTTGGACGATAAATTCTTAATGGTAACGGATTAGCATCTGGTCCAACAATGACTTTATCTGTTAACGAAAGGGAGTCATCAACAACGGTAGGTGGTCTCATTTGAGCTATTCCTTCTCTGATTGATTGCAAGTTTTCCGGGCGTAAATCGAGATCCGGAAACATCTCTAACCCTTGTAATAATTCTGGATTTACTCTGTTTTTCATTTTAGCACCTCTATTTGTAATTATTTTCAAATAAATGAAGTGTATTCTAAGTGGTTTGATTGTGAAAGAACACCACAATTAAATTGTAAATTGAATATGTTATAACAGTCAACAGAATATTCGGAAATTAAAAGCTTTCTCAAGAAGGAGTTTCACGCAACCAATAATACAGGTAGTGGATTTAGGAACAAAGTGTTTTCATGTCGTTGTACTTATGTACACTTAGTTTTCTAACTAAACCAAGTGATGATCTTTTTTATTTTAATGACATATAACAAGTGATACCTGTTCGAATTCATACTCGGTAAGAATTCATACATTTGTATTCCTTAAATGAAGGTTGATTCATTTTGGAATTGTATAAGAGTTATGTCTTACTTTATTAGCAGCCTCTTTAATAACTGTATGAAGTTCATCCGCTGAACCATCTTTATTTCCAGCTACATGTTTAATTGCATTCTCTCCGCAATATGCTTTCACAATTTCCTCATCTGTATTGATGATACAAAACTTTGCAATAGGACTTTAACTAACTACACATAAATTCCTTATATCTATAGATAAACTACCGATTAGCTCCATATAGACTCTAGATAACATATATAGAATACAAGTTATCAAGGAGGTAAGAAAAAATGAATTTTATGATTGGTCCTATCGAAAATATCTCCTCAACTTCACAAATGATTATTTATATTGTATCGATTACAGGTGCGATTATGTGAATGTTCCTGAACCACCATACACCGCTGTATAAGGGCTCTTACCAGTATAATAAGTATCAGGATTAAACGCCGCTTTAGATTCTTCAGTAAACATGAAAAATGACAAAACTGTAAGAATGCTCGAATGTTTGTAAGAAAGTTCGATGTTTTCCTTTTTCTTTTTTTATTATAGTGAAAAAGAAGAAAGCAATTTCATAAGAGGTTTATATTTTTAAATGAGTACAATTATCAAAACTAATCATGCAATGAAGGTGTATGGCAATCAGTAAAACACCTTACTAAAAAGGAGGGATTTGAAATGTCTTTTTCACAATTCAATATTGATATTTTCCGAGCAATTAATGATTTAGGTAAACAATATTCATTTCTAAACTCAACCATGGTATTTTTGGCAGAATATATGGTATATATTTTAGCTTTAATTGTTTTAGCTTATTGGTTTACTAGGTCTAGAAAAAGTAGGATGATGGTTATTCAAGCGATGGTTACTTTTGTAATTGCTGAGGTGATTGGAAAAATAGCTGGGAAATTTCATTTAAATTATCAACCTTTTGCAGTATTGCCTGATGTAAATAAACTTGTAGACCATACTGTAGATAATTCATTTCCTAGTGACCATACGATTCTCTTTTTTTCAATTTGTTTTTCGTTTTGGCTTGTTCATAAAAAAGCTGGTTGGTTATGGCTTATACTTGCATTTTGTGTAGCGATTTCTCGTATTTGGGTAGGGGTTCATTATCCTTTTGACGTTGCAATAGGGGCTTTAATAGGATGTGTTTCAGCGTTATTTTCGTATTGGTTAGTACCGAAATTTTCTTTTATCAATCAATTAGTTACTCTATATGAAAGAGTAGAGAAACATGTTTTACCACCCAAAAACAAATCAAATGGATTTTGAGTATCCCTCTTTCGCATCCTCATTAATATTTTCCGCAAGATGCAACTATTTATATCCACAAAGGGGATAAGGAGTGGGTGTACGTCCAAGTAACAAAATATTTTACTTGATTTAAGCATGACTTTAAATCAAATTTGTGAAATTACAAATGTGTCCAGAGCATCGTTATACAGAAAGTTAATAGAAATGAACAATTAGTAAATCTTTATTCTGCTAAAGGGGATTTTTAAATGGTTAACGAAATATTACAATCGATGCTCAATAAATTTAATTTGGGTAAACTCATTTCATCGAAAAAAACAGCACATGGAGCGATGGGCCAAACTATGTTTGTCTCGTCAACAGAAGGAGAGTATGTTTTTAAAGGAAATCCACTTTATGATGGTCAATCGGTTGAGGATTTGCAGATCCCGTTTCTGATCTAATAAAGATGATTACCTACTATATAGATAACAATGAAGGTAATATCGCAAAACATTTAGTTAATTTGTATTGTAGAAATTTAGAAGGGAAAGAGGATATAAAAAAACGTATTAAAGTACATATGCTTCATCAAAGACTTCTAGATTGGGGTTGTGCAAAAGCAATGAATATGGTCACCTGGGATATATTATATACTTTTATATAATATTTAACGCTAATTCTTTATAAATACTGAAAAAGAGCCCTACATAAATGAGGCCACTGAAAAACTTACGTTTTTCGGTTTATAAACCGGATGCAAAACAAGAAAGGCGATTTTTCATTCAATTTTGAATGAAAAGTCGCCTTTCCCTTTATTCTTTTTTACTTTGTTTCTTTTATCAAGGTTAGGATTCGTTTTAAATTGACAGCGAATATAGCCATTGCACCTTGCATTTGCATACCAATCAGACCCGAGGAAGATGCCACATCATACCCGTGTCTATGCTTAAGTTCACTATTTTTCGCTTCAATTTTATAACGCTCTTTCCCCTTTTCTTTAAAATATGCACTTTCTTGAAATGCTTGTTGTTCCTTATGTTCAGTGGATTTAATTGTCACAGAATATGTTTTATTTTTAGCGCCTTCTTTGTAACACCCACTTTTGAATGGACATACTTTGCATTTTTCAATATCAAAATAGTAGGTATGACTTTGACTATTGTTTGTTCCCTTTTTACCCGTACGTGCTCTACGAACGGCCATATGTCCAGCTTTACAGACATACATACCCGCATCTTTATTAAATTCAAATTCATCTTCTTTTTTACGTGGCCCTTGTGTCACAATAGGGTTTAATTTCGATACTAATTGTAATTGATTTTGGTTGGCATATTGAATATTATTTTTCTCAGAATAAGCAGTATCTCCAATAACTGTATCAATTTCCATCCCTGTTTCACGACTTTTTTCAATCAATGTTTGAAGGTATTTTCCATCGCTTTTTTCACCCGTTGTAATCACCGCAGCTGTAATGATGCGTTCTTCATTCATCGCAATATGTGTTTTATAACCAAAGAAAGAAGAATCCGCTGTTTTATGTCCAATTCGCGCATCAGGATCTTGCGAAAATTGGAGGTGTTCTTGGTGATCTTCTACGATTTCTTTTAAATAATTCAGTTTCTCTTTCACATTTGGATATTCACGAATGATTTCCTCTTTTTCTACTGTTTCAATTACTTTTTGACAATATTCAAGTTCGTCACTTAAGTCATCTGTCATTGTTTTTGGTGGGAACTTTTCCTTCATTCCTTCGTCAACTTGATAAACAGCTTTGCGGAGTAATTTGGATTTCTCCATTAAAAATTCTTTCGGCGATTTTTGATTGAAGCGTGCTTTTGTATGCGTGGCATCAACAATAATAGATTTATTTTTAATCAAGTTTTTTTCGAGTGCAATTTCCACTGTTTTTTGAATGAGCATGTCAATTAACCCTACATCTGTCAGACGAAGCTTGCGGAACTTCGTTAACGAACTAGGGTCAATGACCATATCTTCTGGTGCCATATCTAAGAAATATTTAAAGGACATATCGTATTTTGAGCGTTCCACAACATCTACATCTGATAAATCAAAAATAGATTTTAGTAATACATATTTAAACATACGAACAGGCGGCACTGCATTGCGACCGTTATCGAGACAATATTTATCTTGTAGTTCTTCTAAAACAAAAGAAAAGTCTACCAGTTCATTAAATTGACGAAGCATATTATCCTTTGGTACAACGATATCGTAAATCGCCATAAATGGACTGAGGTTAAGAGATTGTTGATTAGAAATCATCCGAGACACCACCTAGAATTAGTACAATCATTATACATGAAAAAAGCGAAAGCTTCCTCGATTTCATCGAGGAAGCTTTCGCTTTTTAAACTATAAGGACTTTTTCAGTGGCCTCACATAAATAGGACTCTTTTTCTTCAATTTATTAACTTACTGGATATACATTAGAACCAAGATAACGTTCTTTTATAATTTGTAGATGATGAAGCTCATGACCAGCGATGATGTATGCTAATGCACGAACTGTAACTTCAGATCTATTCGCATTTCCTCTTTGTAACCAAGCCTCTTCATCTAAACTTTTAAGTAAATGTACGGTAGATTGGCGAACAACTATGAAGTTCTCAAGAAGATCTTGTATAGATTGCTTATCAAAAGCAGCTTTAAGAACATACATTTCATCGTTATAGCCTGGAAGTTCTGCTTTCTCGCCTCGAGCGATAGATAGCAAACGATACGCCATAATACGTTCTGTATCTGCTATATGACCAATTACTTCTTTTATACTCCATTTACTAGGAGCATATCGGAAAAGTCCCTCACTATCAGAAATCTCCTTTAATAAACGGTTAATTTCCTGTATCTGTTGTTCTAGAATATGTATGATATTTCCGTCTGATACCAAGTTAATATACGTTGCATAATACAGGTTATATTCACTTGCCTTTGGTCTTATTTGCATACGAATCCTCCTTTGTTTTTAATCTTTAAATACAGATTATCATAAATTGGGGTCGAATTAATCTGAAAATTTGAAGTTGAAATTAAAAACATTGTATTTTTCTAAAGAATTTACAAGCTTACGTAACACGTGGAAATAGTTTGCTTTTACATTAAATAATAAACTGAAAAAGGATTTGCGATTTAACTCTAGAATATCGTTCATTAATATTAATTGCTTTTTTGATTTGTATGGAAATAAAGAAAGGTTGTGAAATTATATGATGAATTATAAAGCCATGCTGTTTGATTTAGATGATACGTTACTTGATAGGGATAAGGCAGTAGATAACTTGTTTTTATTAGTTTTAGAAAAGTGTTATGAGGATGTTAGTGATATAGTCAAAAACAATATGTTACAGCAATTCAAAGAATACGATAAAAGGGAATACGGCATAAGTAATAAAACGATAGTTTTGGAATCGTTGTTTGATGAATTCCCGCCGAAGTATAGATTGCCACGCAATTATATCCAAGATTTTTGGAATGAAAATTTCCCTAAATGTTTTTCGATAGACCCAAATACTATTCATTTCTTAAATCATATAAAGAGTCACTTTAAAATTGGAATTATAACAAACGGCTCAACGCATAGACAAACAGCTAAAATAATTAACACGAATTTAAACAATTACTTTGATACGATTATTATTTCTGAAGAAGTAGGATTGAGTAAACCTGATAAACGTATATTCGAACTAGCATTAAATAAGCTAAATGTACAGTCGGAAAATACTTTATTTGTTGGGGATGACTTAGAAAAGGATATTGCTGGTTCTCAAAATGCAAATATAAAAGGAATATGGTTTAACCCTCATAGAATCACAAATAAGACTGAAATAAAACCGTATTTTGAGATTGATACTTTTAATAGTTTATTAAGTTATATTACCCCACAATATTTTTATAATAAGTGAAAATATTGTGGGGTAATAATTACAAAGATTTCATTTACCGTAATATAAATAAAAAATAAAAACAAAGAAGCGCTTAAATCTCTTTCCGCTGCAAATATTAGTATTTTAAAATGTACTAACAAAGCATGATAAGAAAATTATGGGGGAGTGATACTATGGAAATAAAGAAAGTAGTAATTAACGGAATAAATATTGCGCTCATAAAAAATGATAAAGTACTAATATCCGATGTTCAAACGGCATTGGATCTTATGGCAACAGTTCAATATGAGATGGATGCGAAACATATTATTATTGACAAATCATTACTAAGCGAAAGTTTCTTTGACTTAAAAACACGCCTTGCCGGTGATATCCTTCAAAAGTTTATAAACTACAAGGTAAAGATTGCTATTATTGGAGATTTCACTATGTATACGAGTAAAAGCTTAAAGGATTTTATTTATGAATGTAATAAAGGGAAAGACATTTTTTACTTAGCAACTGAACAACAAGCAATTGAAAAACTAAGTACATTAGAATAATAACAATACCTCAGTAAAATCTTCCTCTTTTTCATGTCGTTTATTATTTACAACATATAAGAACTGATGTTTGTGATAAACTAAGAGATGACTAAAGGGGGAGTTTTCTTGAACAAATTTAATGATGTAATCCAAAATTTAAACAATATAATTTACAAACCTAACGAATTAATAATTACGAATCTAAAAGAAGAAAAGCAAAACGCCGAATATGCAGGATGTTTATTCCACTTAAATCATAAAAGCATTCGTTTTAGAATATCAAAAATTACACCTAATAAAATTGGTCAATTTGTTTCTTTTTGGGAGAAAGATGACAATATGCAAAATCAAGCATTTTCTTATGACGCTGCTCCTGACTTATTAGTTATCACTTGTATTGATGATAATCAACTAGGACAATTTATTTTCCCTAAAGAAATTCTTCTTAAAGAAAAAATATTAAAAACGCAAAGTCAAAAAGGGAAGATGGCTATGAGAGTTTATCCAATTTGGGATACCCCTGTTAGCAACCAAGCTAAAAAGAGCCAAATGTGGCAACTTCAATATTTTGTTGATTTAAGCGATCATAATAATTTACCTATAGATAAACTATTACATTTGTATTTGTAGCTTCTTTTCTTAAGTAATCTTGTGAATTAGACTTTTTGTACCGGTACAGTTAAATGAAATGTACATTGTTTCAGTACCCCATCGAATTTACAATCAGCATATACTATTTCAACTTATAAATATTAAGGGGTGCTGACTATGACAAGTCTACAAGAAAAGATGTCTACAAGATTGAATCTTGAAAACCGTACTGAAGTGAAGTTTCAAGAATTAAATACAATTCTCTTTGTATTTGCACACACTATACCATTTGAGAATTTAGATGTTATAGCACGTAATGCGAATACAATTACTATGGAAAATTTACAGAATAAAATTTTAACTACATCCCGCGGCGGACTTTGTTATGAATTAAATACTCTTTTTTACTACTTTTTACAAAATTGTGGTTATGATGTACAGCTTGCACTTGGTACTGTATATAAAAATGATATAAACGCATGGGCACTTGAGGATGGGCATATAACAATTATTTTAAATCATGATAACGGACGATACTTAATTGATGTAGGTATTGCTTCTTTAGTACCTTTAATCCCTGTACCTTTTACTGGAGATTCTGTTTCCTCTAAAAACGGTACGTATCGAGTGAAAAAACGAGACACGAGTAAAGGAAATTACGTTCTAGAAAGAAAAGATACGAACGGAGAGTGGAAAGTTTGCCATGCTTTTTATAATCGTATCATTGATGAGGCAGTAGTGAACGATGTTCAAAGAAGAGTAATAGAAGATGAGAAATCTATTTTCAATAAGGGCCCAATCGCAGTCAAATTAACGGACTATGGACATGTCTCTTTAACGAATACGAGTTTAACCGAAATAATTCATGGAGAAAAAACGAAACGGGTAATTACAGAAGATCAATATAGAGAGCTATTAAATACTTTATTTGCTATTGAGTTGAGATGAAACGAATAGCTAGCCGGTTCTTACGAAGAATCGGCTATTTTATTAACTTTAATTTAAAATAACTATTAAAGTTTAATTTTATTAATAGATATAATACACTAGAATAGTATGTACAATGAATTTTGAATGTAAAGGAAGATTTTTATGTCAATTATTGATAAATTGAAACTTAATAAGTATACAAATATGGTCGTAATGAATGAACCTAGTGATTATGACATTTTTACAGGGAAAGAAACTGCATTTTCAAAAGAACACGATGCCATTTTTATTTTTGTAGAAACACTTGATGAAATGGTGAAACAAACGAATTATATTATTAGTAATGAAGAATTACTAATTGAAAAAGGCTACATATTCTTCGCATATCCGAAAAAAGGTAATTCTCGTTACAGTACGTTTATTCACCGTGATGAGATGTTTCCAGCATTAAACGTTGGCGAAGATGGGTATGTAGGACAGAGTGATATTAAATTTGCACGAATGGTAAGTATGGATGATGTCTTTACTGTTGTAGGTTTAAAGCGTGAAAAGAAAAAATTGAAGAAAACACCTGCTGCGAGTCAATGTGTTGCCGATTATGCAGATCGTATTAAAGATGTTGAAGCATTATTAGTTAATCGTCCAAATGAACTTAAATTTTATCAAAGTTTAACACCTGGATATCAAAAAGATTGGGCGCGTAATTTATTTTCTGTAAAACAAGAAAAAACACGTGACAAACGTCTTGAGAAAATGATTGAAATTCTTTCACAAGGCTATAAAACAATTGAATTATTCCGCAAGAAGAAAAAATAATGGTTAGGAAAATCACAATGATGCAACAATTAATTACGCTTAGCACATTGAAAAAAGGATTCCTTTCAGTATACTAAAGCATGTTCTTATATTTAAATAATTAGCTAAAGAGAAAAGGTGTTTGAAATGAAATCGTATATTGTAGTTGGAGCTGGTATTTTAGGAGCGTCTACTGCTTATCATCTCGCTAAAGCAGGTGCGAATGTTACTATCGTTGATCGTCAACAATTAGGTCAAGCGACTGATGCAGCGGCTGGTATTGTATGTCCATGGCTTTCACAGCGTCGTAATAAAGCGTGGTATAAAATCGCTAAAGGCGGTGCACGTTACTATTCTTCGTTAATCCAACAATTAGAAGCAGACGGTGAAACGGATACAGGATACAAACGTGTAGGTGCAATTAGTTTACATACTGATGAGAAAAAGTTAGATAAAATGGAAGAACGAGCTTATAAACGACGTGAAGATGCACCAGAGATTGGAGAAATTACACGTTTATCAGCTGAAGAAACGAAAAAATTATTCCCAGCATTATCTGAAGAATACAGTTCTGTTCATATTAGTGGCGCTGCACGAGTAAACGGAAGATCATTACGTAACGCATTAATAAGTGCTGCAAAAAAACATGGCGCAACTTTTATAAAAGGAGACGCAGTATTAGTCCGTGAAGGTAATGATATTATTGGAGTTAAAGTAAATGACGAAACAATGGTAGCAGAAAAGGTAATTGTAACTGCAGGGGCATGGGCGAATGAAATCTTGAATCCATTAGGAATCAATTTCTTAGTTACGTTCCAAAAAGGACAAATTGTTCATTTGCAAACAGAAAATACAGCAACCGAAAATATGCCAGTTGTTATGCCGCCAAACGATCAATACATTTTAACGTTTGACAATGGTCATGTCGTAATTGGTGCTACTCATGAAAACGAAACTGGCTTCGATCATCGTGTAACAGCAGGTGGTTTACATGAAGTATTCCATAAAGCATTAACTGTTGCACCTGGTTTAGATGATGGTACTATGCTTGAAACGAGAGTTGGATTCAGACCATTTACTCCAGGATTCTTACCTGTAATCGGACCACTGCCTAACTTTGAAGGCATCCTCGTTGCAAACGGATTAGGTGCTTCAGGTTTAACTGCTGGCCCATATTTAGGATCAGAATTAGCTAAACTAGCACTCGGACAAACAATTGAATTAGATTTAAACGATTATGACGTTGCTGGTGCAATTGAATAACAAAAAAAGATTAGGATTCGCTCCTAATCTTTTTTATTTATAGCTAATTCTTTAACTGCTTTGATAACCTTTTGTTTAATTCCCACAACGCTGTTTTGTTACTATCCCATTTCAACAGCATTACTGCATCCTCAAAGCATAACCATTTATAATTGGAGTGTTCTTTGGATAATGAAATATTTTTTGTAAAAACTTTAACTCCAAAAGAAAATTCTTTTATTACATAAACATCTTCTCCCCAAAAAAATCCTCCAACTACATCCTCTACAGGTAGTGAAGAAACAGAATCTAATTTTATATAGGGACATTCTTTTATAATACCAGCCTCTTCAAACGCTTCTCGTTTTGCTGATTCAATAGGAGTTTCACCATCTTCTCCACCACCAGCTATTCCTTGCCAATAACCATAATCACTTCGGTTAAAAATAGCGTATTGAATAGAATCTTCAGTTATTATATAAGGAAATATTAATACTTGATAGGGTGCTCTCATTGTATAACCTCTTTCTGAAAATAAGCTTTAAATAAACATGAATAATTGTTAATTATTATATGGAGTGGGGGTTCTCTTGAATAAAAACACCACTGATAAAATAAAGATTACAGCCTTTAAACTACCCCAATACGGATAAACAGTATGTTCTGTTAAACTAGCATATTGAAAAATATTTTCTAAACCGAAAATCCCAATAACGACTGCTAAGAGAAAAGTGGCTTTTCCAATAGTACTATTACGATAGAGGGTAAATAAGTATATTGCACATATAAGCGGTACGATGATTTGTAGTAAGATTGCCATAGAATGTCCCCCTAATTTATATTTTATACTTATATCATATCAAAAATGTAATAAAAAGGAATGTAAGTTAATTGATGCTAAGTAGAAAACAGACTTGTATGAACAGGGATATCACACTTTTACGTCTATAGTTTTGATACTAATTTAACTACTCTCATCATATTCTTCTATTAAAAAGAATAACAAGGAGTGTAAAGTTAATTGACAAAAGTTAAGGTTCGTTTACGGCCCATCGTTTATAAAGTAAATTTACCGACTGTATTGAAAACAGCTATACTTCCAGGTGAATCGATCGAAAGACTATTTATCGCAACTCAATTAGGAGAGGTTTTTTACATAGGAGACGGAGCTATAAAGACATTTTTAAATATTCGTCACCGAATTATTAAATTAGGCACATTTGAAGAAGGTGTTTCTAGTAGCGGTTATGATGAACGCGGATTGCTGGGTTTAGCGTTTCATCCGCAATTTAATCATAACGGCTTGTTTTATCTTCATTATTCAGTAGCCGGGACCCAAGGACCAGGTGCACTTTCAGAACAATTTAAACCGAATCCGTGTGACCCAAAAACTCTAAACTTAAAGTGGACAAATAGAGATACTCAATATGATCATATTGATACGATTGAAGAATGGATTTTACAATCAAATGGTAAACCTCAAAAAAGAAGAACTTTACTTAATATAAGAAGGCCATTTTTTAATCATAACGGCGTAAATAGTTTAAACTTTTCACCTGAGACTGGAAAACTTGTTTTTACAAATGGAGATGGTGGTTCTGGCTATGATCCTTTTAATTTAAGCCAAGATGATTTAGAAATTGCGGGTAAAATAATTGAAATCGATATAAGTCGAGATACATCCATAACCAATCCTTCAGTAGTTACACGCTTTAATGAACTTCCTTTATCTATACAAGAAACACTTACAGTAATTGCAAAAGGCGTTCGGAATATAACAGGTATTTCATTCCAAAGGCTTTATAATCAATATATCAAATACGCCGGGAATGTCGGACAGGATATAGTAGAGTCTATTTTTTCATTTGTTCAATACAAACCAATACCAGTTACTGAACTTGTTCAAACCCATTTAATAAGAGATATTCCTGAACAATATGGATTGATAAATTTTGGGTGGAGGGGATGGGAAGGAGAATTACCTACTTCTTTTATAAGGCACTGTTCTGAAAATGCTACTTTAGATGAGAGAATTATGGCTTATTATAATGAAACAATAGAAACATCCGCAAAGCGTATCCAGCCACTAATCAGTTATTTTCATAAAGATTCCAGACCAGATAAATTTGAAGGGACTTCACTTACTGGAGTTCAGCCGTATATGGGAACTGCAATTCCTAGTTTGACGGGTAGCATTGTGTTTACTGATCTGACTAGAAAAGAAAAATCTCAGTCTTCAGTAAAAGGTGCGTTAGCTTTTTCTAGGGCTGGTACGCATGGTAAACATACTGACTTTCATGTTATTGAAACCCATTATAATTTCGGTGAACAGGCAGCTTATTATATGAGTTTAGGAACAAATTTGGATCAAACTAGATTATATTTAGGAGTTTACGGTTCTATGAAAGTAACTGATTTTAACAAAGGTACTATTTTTGAAATCGTTCCTTAATATAAAATAAACTCTCAGATTTAGAAGAAGGTAACTAATAAGCTATAAGTGTATGAATAAAAATAGAAAGTGATAAATTAAATATCTTTAGGGGGATTTTGATGAATCACTTTAGAAACTATTGGTATCAACCGATGATTGCGCATGAGACAAATTTTGTTCATAAAAGAAAGATGACGCCCGCAAAGAGGTTAGTCATTACAGCATTACTCGGTTCACTTGCTGCTATTTTGCAATCTGCTGGGAGCTTAATCCCTGGTATCGGCTTATTTATTAGTCCTTTTGCGACACTACCTATATTTTTCGCTATTTGTTATTCTACTCGCACGGGAATACTTTCTTATATTCTTACTATTCTCCTATTATTTATTATTGAGCCAAGTGAACTAATTGTTTTTCCTTTTACTACAGGTTTATTAGGTATTGCGTTTGGTGTATCCTTTATACAATTTAAGAGGAGGATTTGGATTGTTTCCTTTTCGGCGATATGTTTACTTATAGGAATTATGGTCGTTCTTGATATTTTTCGATTTCCTGTATTAGGTCCTACTGTTCATACGACTTTGGATATAAAAATTATTCTATCGATATTTATAATGAGCTTTCTATACTGTTGGATTTATGCAGGCTTTTGTAGAATAATGTTGAATAGAGTATATAAAGTATGGACTTAACAATTTCTCATATATTTTTAAAGATTGGAGATTCAAGTCGTGTATAACGTTAAAATAAGAAGGCCAAATTCGGATGATGTAGATGAATTAAATTTGTTTTTTCGTTTTGTTATTACTCATACATTTAAAAATGAGGGGTTATCACAGTTACTGGATGACATAGAAAATGAAATACATACGAAAAAACAGTATTTGAAAAATGATTTGGAGAGTAACGGAGAAAGTCGTTATTTTTTATTAGCAATTGATACAAGTAACGATAAAATCATTGGAACAATTGAAATCGGCCCAGCAAGTACATTGATTCATAGTTGTACAGGTGGTGTTCTTAAAGATTTATATGAAATAGGAACAGTATTTGTACTACCTGAATATCAATAAAATGGCATAGGTAATTTATTACTAAACGCAATGTATATTACGTTACTTAGCAGAAGGATAACAGAATACTGTTTAGATAGTGGATACAAAAAAAGCGCAAAGTATATGGGCGAAGAAGTTTGGAGAACCTAGTTATGTACTGAAGGATTATTGGGGAGAATCAAGTGATCATATGATTTGGAAGAAGAGTTTACATGATACTCCTATAATATTTGAATTATAAAATGAAATATGCCTCTGAACGTAGCTTTTCTTACATATGTATGCTATTATTTATCTTTATAATAAAAGAGGACGTGAATGAACTTGATTAAAATTAATATTCCTGAAGCTGATGTTTCAATTACTGAACGTAAACAAGTTATTAAAGGAGACGAGCCAATAATCACTCCAATTAATGGTTTTATTGATTTCCACTTGTTCCCTAGAGATAAAGGCGGCATTTTTATGTTTTATAATATTAATGACGAACTTCTTTTCGTAGGTAAAGCTCGTAAAATTAGACAACGTATTAAGAAGCATTTTGAAGACAATGTTTCACCAATTAAAAATCACCGTGATGAAGTATACCGCATTGATGCATGTATCGTAGAAGATCCAACAGAAAGAGAAATTTACGAAACATATATCATTAATGAATACAAAGCAAAATATAACGTTGATAAAGTATTCTATAAATAAGTAATAAAAAAACAATCCTAGCACATATACTGGGATTGTTTTTTTATTTAAACTTAGTCTTCATACTTTTCTCCTTTTTTTAAATGATTAGCAACAATAAAACAGCATACACCTATACATATAAGTACAATTCCAATCGATTTATGTTTTCCCTCAAAGAAAGGAATATTAGAAATAACATTTGTCATACATAACCCTATAAATACAAGGATAGGTCCTGCCCACAGTAATACATTACCGAATTTCGTATGTTGCCACATAGTAACCCTCCTTACTTTTTTTACATATATATCCATGAAATAAAAGTAAATTCATAGAGAAATATAGTTTTTTTCATATCGAAAATTTAACCTTCATATATTGGTACAAGCAAACGAGAAAGGGGACCATCATGAATTGGTTAGAAGCTTTTATATTAGGGATCATACAAGGTTTAACAGAGTTTTTACCGATAAGTAGTACAGGTCATCTTTATTTAGGAAGACATTTGTTTCAATTAGATGAAGCAGGATTGTTTTTAGATACAATGCTGCATATTGGGACTTTACTTGCAGTGTTTATTTATTACAAAAAAGAATTTATATATTTAATTAAAAATCCCTTTTCAAAACTAATGCTACTACTTATTGTCGGGACGATACCCGCAGTTGTAATCGGATTGTTATTTAAAGACTTTTTTGAGGATATTTCAAAAACAGGCATTACGATTGGATGGGAGTTTTTAGTGACAGGTTTCTTTCTATATATGGCTGATAAACAAAAAAATGGTCGTAAAAAAATGGATGACATTACATATAAAGATGCATTTATTATCGGTTCATTTCAAGCTGCTGCTATTTTTCCAGCAATTTCTCGTTCTGGTATGACAATCGTTGCTGCATTATGGAGAAAGTTAGACCGTGAAACTGCTGCTTACTTTTCTTTTTTATTATCAACTCCAGCCATTGTCGGAGCTATTATTTTACAATTTGCAGATGTTTTTCAAGGAAAAGCAGAATCTATTTCTAGTACATCTTTAATTGTCGGAACGTTATCAGCTGCGTTTTTTGGTTACATAGCCGTTACATGGATGATTCAATATTTAAAACGTCACTCCTTAAAAGTATTCGCATATTACGTATGGGGATTAGGTATTTTAATTATAACGTTGCAATATACTCATGTGTTTTAATTATAATAGTAAAGAAATTAATTAGTTTAAGATCCTGTTTCATTCATAAAAGACAGGATCTCTTTTTATTAAGGGGGAAAATATGTTTAATAAAGCTATCATTATCGGAGGAAGTATCGCAGGAAAGCTCGCAGCAAAAGCATTATCAACTGCTTTTAAAGAAGTAATCATTATAGAAGCCAGTGAAAGATGGGATGGAAAGTCCTCGAGAAAAAGAGTTCCACAAAGTAATCATCCTCATGTGTTATTAAAAGGTGGAGAAAAAGCCATTGAGAAATTGTTTCCTAATATTACGAATGAATTAATAGAAGCAGGTAGTGTCGTAAATAACTTTACTCGTGATTTAAAATGGCATCAATTCGGTTTATGGAAACAACCATTCACAGGAGAAGTACATATGATTCAACAAAGTAGATTTTTGCTTGAATGGCATATTCAAAAACGAATAGATCAGGTTTCTAATATTACTATTAAATATGAAACATTGGTTAAAGGGTTATTGGTAGATGAAAAGCTTCACAAAGTGTGTGGAGTAAAAGTTAAATATTTAGAGACAGACGCACAAGAAGAAGTTCATGCAGATATTGTAGTTGATGCAAGTGGATTTGGTTCAAAAAGTATAGAGTGGTTACGAGAATACGAAATTGAAGTACAAGAAGAGAAAGTTCGTATTGATTTATTTTACGCAACGAAAATGTTCAAACTTAAAGAAAATGAGGAGTTAGACTGCTGTAATATGCTAATGTCTCCGAGTTTCCCTGATAATCCTTATGGCGTTCTTATTCAAACGATAGAAGATAATCGTTATTTTGTTACTTTCAGTGGATACGCAAATGAGAAAGCACCACAAACAGATGATGAGTTTTATGATTTTGCTGAAAACCTATCAATTTCTAATGTTACAAATTTCCTAAACAAGGCTGAGGGAATTACTGATATAAAGACATACAAAATTCCCTATCAAGTACGCCGGCGATTTGATTTAGTGAATAATGTACTAGAAGGATTATTAGTTGTTGGAGATGCGCAATGTCGTTTTGATCCGGTTTTCGGCCAAGGTGTTTCAGTTGCTGCTATGGAAGCTCACCAGTTGCAATTCCTTCTGCAAGGTAGAAAACAACTTGATAAAACATTTACACAACAATTTTATAAAAAGGCAGCTACTATAATAGAAACCCCTTGGGATATGACAACAACGGAAATATCACGTCACCCGCAGCTACAGAGAGAATTAACTACAAAACAAAAATTTCAGCTATGGTATACGAAACAAATATATCGACTATCCGCAAGTAATTCTGATGTTTATATTCGGTTAGTACGAGTGATGAATTTAATTCGTAGTCCATTTCACCTATTTCATCCAAAAGTACTACTAGCTGTGTTACTGAAACGAAAGAAATAGCAGGAAAAAAGTTGATTAAAAAAGAATATATAACAGTTAGTAGATATAAAAGGGGTAATCGAGATGAAAATATACATAGAACAATTAAAGAAAGACGATGCTAAAGATTTATTTACGTTTGAACTTACGAATAAATCTTTTTTTGAAACAATGGTACCAAATCGTGGCTCAAAATATTTTGAATTTGAATATTTCCAAAAACTACTAGACGATTTATTAATAGAACAGGCAGATGGAAATTCTTATTTTTATTTAATTCGTAATGAAGAAAAAGAAATTGTAGGACGAATAAATTTAGTAGATATTGACACGGAATCCCGAAGCAGTTCGTTAGGGTATCGAGTCGGAGAAAAGTTTACTAAAAAAGGAGTTGCAACAGCAGCTGTAAAATTAGTTTTAGACGTAGCGAAAAATAATGAAATTAATGAGATTCTTGCTAAAACGACTACTAATAATCTCGCATCACAAATTGTATTAGAAAAAAGCGGGTTTTCTTCCTATCAAAACGAAGCAGATACAACATCTGTAGAATTAAATGGAGAACATGTGAATTTTGTACATTATATATGGAGAAATACTTCGCACTTATATTAAGGGGGACTTATACATGAATGATTTACGTTATCCAATTGGGCAATTTACATACAAACGTCCTATAACTGAAGAAATGATTGATACATGGATTCAAGAAATTGAAGATTTACCTAATGAACTAGCAAAAGCAATTAAAGATTTAGATCAGAAGCAGTTAGACACACCATATCGAGTTGGTGGATGGACGGTTCGTCAAGTAGTTCATCACGTTGTTGATAGCCATATGAATAGCTACATACGCTTTAAATTAGCACTAACAGAAAAGAATCCTACTATTAAACCATATAAAGAAGAGAAGTGGGCAGAACTACCTGATTCTAAATTACCAGTAGACGTTTCACTAGTAATGTTAGAATCGTTACATAAAAGATGGGTTAACCTTTTATATTCTCTAGAACTAGAAGATCTAGAAAAGACATTTAATCATCCGGAAACTGGTGAAACAAAACTTGCTGCTGCAATTGGACTATATGCATGGCATGGACGTCATCATACAGCGCATATAACTTCATTAAGAAAGCGACTAAATTGGTAACATGGAGATTACACTAGAGAAGGCGACAGAAAATGATGCGAAAGTTTTATTTCAAAGAAACAAATCCAGCAAATGAATCTATTGAAAAAACTATTTTAAGAATAAATAATCCGAGCAGTAATTTTTATAAGATGATAATAGATTCGAAACTTGTTGGAGCGATTTGTATATCCCAAAAAGAAATACCTTATAAATTTTGGATCAGTCCAATGTTTATTCATCCAAACTATCAAGGGAAAGGAATCGCACAGAAGGTACTTATTTTAATTGAAGAGATGTTTCCAGAAACACGGAGCTTTGAACTTGCTACGATTTTAGAAGAAGAAAGAAATTGTTTTCTATACGAAAAAATGGGGTATAAAAGAACAGAAGTAATAAAGAAATTAAATGATAAAACTACACTCATTTATTACAAAAAAGAAAGGTAAAGCATTTGAAATACGCTTTACCTTTTTCTGTTGCTTGAGATTAAATATACAAAATTTATGCATATTCTTCCAAAATACTCAGGTTAGTAATTTCAGAAATGAATAAATATACATAAAAGCGTTATTTCGTCGTATATGTTACTAACGCTTTTTGAATGCTTAAAACACTATCGTCACCTTTAAATTCTTTCGTAATTGGTGTACTCAAACTAGATACCCAAATTTTAAGCTCAGCGTCTAAATCAAAATGCCCAGCTGTTTCAATGCTAAATTGTGTAATGCTTTTATAAGGAATAGAATGATACTCTGTTTTTTTACCCGATATCCCTTGTTTATCTACTAAAATAAGACGACGATTTGTAAATACGATTAAATCACGAATTAATTTATAAGCATGTTCAACTTTCTCATCGTCTAACATAATCTTCTCTAAATCACGCTCTACACTTTCTGTACTCGCATTTGATGCATTTCCTAAAATACCGCTAAATAAACCCATAAGAAATTCCTCCTCCATTATTTGTGGAATGTGTTACTTACATTGTACCATGCTATTTACTAAGAAATTATGACATTACTTTAGTAGTTTCTGGTTATTATTGCAATTCGTTTATATAACCTCGTCTTAAAATCTTGTGTTAACATGTAAGTAAGAAAAAAGAAGCAGAGGGATATAGCATGAAAAATATAGGTTTAGTATTAGAGGGCGGAGGAATGAAAGGTCTATATACTGCAGGAGTACTCGAATATTTTATGGAAAAGAACTTATTCTTTCCGTATGTAGTTGGCGTATCCGCTGGTGCATGTATGGGCGCAACTTATTTATCACGTCAAAAAGGAAGGAATAAAAAAGTAAATACAGAGCTAGTGTCAGATCACCGATATATATCTTATCGAAATTTGATTAGAAAACGTGAATTATTCGGGATGGACTTTTTATTTGATGAAGTCCCTAATAAAATTGTTCCATTTGATTTTCAAACTTTCCTAAATTCCAATGAGCAATTTGTCATAGGAACGACTGATTGTGATTCAGGAAAAGCAGTTTATTACAATAAAATAGAACATGGAAATGATATTTTAAAAATCATTCGCGCATCAAGTTCTGTACCGTTTATAGCACCTGCTGTAGAATATGATAATCTAAAATTGCTAGATGGAGGGATTATAGATCCTATACCGGTTCTAAAAGCACAAACTGATGGTTATCAAAAGAACGTCGTGATTATGACAAAGCCAGAAGGATATGAGAAGCAGCGGAATAAATTTTCTGGTCTGGCTAAAATTTTATATAGTAAACATCCGAAAATCGCAGAACATTTAGTAGAACATTATCGTTATTATAATGAAACCGTAACTTATATGAATGGCAACGAACAGAAAGATAATTTTTATTTAATTCAGCCTAGCTCACAACTTCCTATAAGCGGAATAGAAAGAAATAAAGAAAAGCTAGTTAATTTATATAATCTTGGCTATAAAGATGCTCAATATCATTATGAAAAATTATTAAGTTGGATAGAGAAATAAAGGGGTGGAAAGTTGCTATTAGGTAAAATGGTTATTTTTAATGAATTGCAGAAAATGCATAGTCTGCTGCATAAACCGTTTCCGTATCGTGCTACAGGAAAATTGCAACGAGACTTAAAAAGTAAATTTACAGATGATGACTGTATAAACGCTGACTTTAATCATTATTGGATGCATACAGCAGGTACTTTAAGTTCTGTACTAAATGGAAACGAACAGAACATTACGTTTCAGCAAATAAAGTGGTTAAGGAAATCGTTTTTTGAATGGTTTCTGCAATATCGTTCTATAGAAACAGAAATTGTGAAGTATCCCGTTTTGTATAGAGATTTCATAAATTATGAGAAAGCGCGAAAACTATTACTATATTATCTTACTGAATAAAAAATAAAACGTACAAGTTATGCTGCTTGTGCGTTTTTTGTTCATAAAAAAGACAATATTTATACCTTGCTTATATAGGAATTTTAATGTGCAGAAAGAAGTACTTATAGAATGAAGCAAGGGCGGAGAGGCGTTTAGCGATTGTTTTCCTTTAATGGATTGTCCCACTCGAATATCGTTAGTTATTTATGATAAAATATTTCGAGTGAAATCAAGTACTTATTATATCCAGTATTAAATAAGTTAAGCCAGGAGGAACAACAGTAAAATGGAAAACGTATCAAATATAGATAAATCGGAATCAATAAAATCTTTACAATCGACTATTCGTAAACTTGAAAATGCACTATTACAGATGACTCAAAAAGGTGCAAATACTACATTAGTGAAAAAACGACTTAAAGCCGTTTGTGTAGGGTTAGCAGTACTAGAAAACGTTTGGAATCAAGAAAGTCACCAGTATAGTCAAGAAGAGTTAGCAGAAGCTCGTAATGTCCTTGTTGGTTTACTTCCATCAATTGAGAGGGCTTATGATAAGTGTAAAGTTGGTAGTCCGCAAAGAACTCTTTTAACAAGACGAATCAAAGCGTTGGAACTTTCTATTCAGGCAATTGATAAACTTTCTAATAAATAACTCATCTAAATACATATCATCCTAATCCTAATTTTTATAAAAGCAATCTAGTGAAAAGAAATACAAAGGAGGAAGATGGGTGACTTCAATAATTAGTCCTAAGTTAGAGGAGCTTAATAATCAATTAAAAAATGGAAACGAGAAAGCTTTTTATACTTTTTTGCATGAAATAAAGTCAAATCATACGCCGCTAATAGAACAATGTCCTGTAGATAATCAGTATAAGCTTATAACGTATATATGGTTAGGGGACCAAAAAACTGAAAATGTTAATGTATTCGGTAGTTTTCCTGGTTGGGATCTGTCTGTAAATCAATTAAAACGATTGTTACAGACAGATATTTGGTATGAAACGTTTAGGACGGATAAGAGTTTTATTTCAACTTACTATTTTTCAGTAAACGATTTTTTCGAAAATGATTGGATAAAGCGTAGTGAACAGTACGAACTAGACCGATTTAATGGAAATACATTTGGAGAAGGTGCTAATAAAGCATCAGTGCTAAGTATAGGGATGGAAGTGCAGTATAGCAGTCGTTTTCCTTCAAAGCATTATCCATCCGGAAAAATTGAAACATATACTTTTCATAGTTCAATTTTAAATAACACACGTAAAACTCATATATATACACCTCATGATTATTCTCACACTTCACATCTCCAAGATCTTCTCATTGTATTTGATGGGAATTCATTCATTAATAACCTTTCAATCGCAAGAACACTCAATTATTTAATATACGAAAAAGAAATCCCATCTTGTATTGCTGTTGCAATAGATCCTGTTGATCGACTAGAAGAGCTAACTTATAACGATAAAATGAATGTATTTTTAACGGAGGAATTAATTTCGTGGATTCACGCTAAGTATCGTGTGCATCAAGAAGCGAAACATACAACAATTGCCGGTTTCAGTCTTGGTGGCTTAGCAGCTTTTTATACAGCGCTTCAAAATCCACATGTTTTCGGAAACGTGTTGTCAATGTCTGGATCCGTGCATTGGAAAAAGGATGGTTATGAAAATAAAATTCCTGGGATTGAAAATCAAATTTCAACTATACATTCTAATAAGACGCAATCAAATTTTTATATTGCAGCAGGAGAACTTGAAAACGAATCTCTTTTAACGGCTAATAGACGCCTGTATAAAGCTTTAAATGAAAAAGAATACCAAATTACTTATGAAGAGTTTCAAGGTGACCATGACGGTGTTTGGTGGCGAGAAAAGTTATTTGATGGGTTGAAAGCATTGGAGCGTACAAAAACGCTACTATAAAATATAAAGGGGAGAGATTCTATGAATCAAGAAGAACTAGATAAAAAACTAAAAAAGCAAGAGATTTTAGTAAAAGATGAGAAAGTTTGGACCTTTACGTATGAGGATCATATTAGTTCTATCGTTAAAGAAGCAGAAAAGAAAGGGTCTTTTGATAATTTGCCAGGTAAAGGGAAACCTCTTAATCTTGATAAAGACCTTTCATACAATCCTGAAAAGCAACTTTATAGAACGTTAAAGAATAATCATGTTTTACCTAGGTGGATTGAGCTTTCAAAGGAAATTGATGATTTAAAAGAAAAGCTAAAAGAAAATACAAATACTGCAGGAGCAGCGGATTTAATTCGAACTATTAATAAAAAGGTTTTAGAACATAATCTACTTTGTCCACAAAGTGCACAAAAAACGAGGGTGAAAACGGATTTTTAACCATTTTCAATGAAGCTATCTTTTGCTATATAATTAAGTAAGGCATTTTCAATTCATTATTAAAGGGAGGCAAATGTAATGAAGAATACGTATCAACTTCAAATTCCGAAAGAACTAGAGCAGTATCGTAGTATTTTAGAAGAAAGTGTGAAACCTTATATTAAAGTGTCTGGAACATTAGCAGAGACAACGCTTTTTGAGAGTAAATTTGGTGGTTATCCGTATTTACCTGTAGATCAAGAGCATCCTAAAGATTCAAATGGACAACCTATGATGTTACTTGCGCAGTTAAACTTTGAAGAAATGCCACATGTTGAATATATGCCTCAAAAGGGAATGTTACAGTTTTTCGTAAGTGCTGATGATGAGCTTTACGGAGCAGATTTTGATCATCCAACAATCCAAAAAGACTTTCGAATTATTTATCATTCTACAATTTCAGAAGATTTAAATAAGGTTGTTACTGATTTTAGTTATTTAAATACTTTAGAATTAGAGGACTTTATCATACTCGAAGCAACGAAATTGAAATTTGAATTAGCTTATCAACCAGTAACATCAAGTGATTATCGATTTGAAAAGATGTTTAATGAAGAAATTGATTGGGAAGAAATTGTTGATGAAGAAAATAGTACAGAATTAGGCGAACTGTATGATGATATATATGTAGGTCAAGGGCATAAAATAGGCGGTTATCCATTCTTCACACAGACAGATCCAAGGGAATGGGAAGTAAAATACCAGCATCATGATATATTATTGCTACAAATCGATACAGACGATTCATTAAATATTATGTGGGGAGATTCTGGTGTTGCTAATTTCTTTATAAAGAAAGACGATTTGTTAAATCTAGATTTTTCTAATGTAATTTACAATTGGGATTGTTATTAAAAATATATACATGAGATACTAGCAAACTGAAAAATCTTCCTGAAGATGAGGGAGATTTTTTTTAGTTAAAAATAAACGTTATGTTAACTAGAATAAAGAATGGTAAGTGCGATAAAAGTCAAGCGTAAATAACAGGAATAACAACAAATAATCTAAAGTTATAAAGCGTGTGTAAATAGCATTAAATTCATAAAGTAAAACATAAAATGAATTTTAAAATTTATATTTTGTATAGAAATAATTTTTCTGTATAAAAAATTTCTTGTCGATCAAAAATGTTTTGGATTCATTAATGCTTAATTAATAATCGATTAAAATTTGCTGTGATGGATTTATAACAAATAAATGATAAAAACTGTAGAAATTCGTTTAGATAAGATTTTGTATGAATCTCACTAAAAATCTCCGTTTCATCTCATTAAGTATAGTTTACTTGGTTTTTGATACCTGATATTGCTTTTTTCTACAACTACCTATAATATATATTATGTCAACTAGAAAAAAGTAATAAACTTATTATATGTTAGCATCTTGTTTTACACTTCCCTTTTCTTTATTAGTGATTAGTTCATTGTTTTTGAATTGATGTGATTTGATAGCTCTGGAATTCGTAATTTATATTCTTGTATATAATCGTTAATAAACAAAATAAAAGAAACTTGTTTAATCATTAATTTTAAACAAGTTTCTTTTTAGATTAACTAAACTGTATTTATAAATTACTTTGATTTCAATTAATAATTCATCGTAGATTTTACTTTTATAATTGAACTTGCTCGTGGATTAGTCGATCATCATGACATTATTCTTTTTGTTGAAAAATATTATATTTACGCTTTAAATGTAAATCTTTATCTTTATAAATCCATTGTGAAAATTTATTAACATTATTTTTACCACTTAGGTAAATACGATATTGTTTTTCTTTGTCAACAAAACTCAATCGGAATTTATTATCCTCAAGGATGTTTTTAAAAGAATTCATAAAATTATATGATCCTCCAACAAAGCTAACAAAATATTTATGGGAGTTTACATGACCATCCCCATCAAAATACCCACGAACAAAGTGATGTAAATATTCTTCTGGTACAAATGGAAATTCAATGTTAAATGATTTACATGGCATGATTCCGTGTATATTCATAAGGTCGTCTTTTATTGTTTTGCTATTTATGTTTAGCATATATACGCCTGTTTTTTTATTTTGATATAGTGGCTGGTTGGTGTTTAGTTCTTGTTTTATATCTTCTAAAATGTAACTTTCTTTTTGAGATATACTGACACATTGATTTTCTTTCTGTATAACACCGTCTGCTGCTATAAACCCTAATATATAAGCCATGTTATTTGACCACGTTTTAAAATAATCTTCTGTTATGTCATACTATCTCTTCCAACTCCCTATAGCGCGTCTTGGAACGTTATTGTCTGTTAAAACCATACGAATATACCTAGCACACACATTAGCAAGTGTAGCTATTTCTGAAGTACTCTTCCCTTCTGCATATAGCTGCGTTATTTCAGATTTTGATAGTTTACATTTTAATTTCTTTTTTCTATTTGCTTGCATTTATAAATTCTCCTTCCTTTTATTATTTAAAGACGCATTTACTTTTATAACACATAACGAAACGTATGTTCTTTGTTGCGTGTGTGAAGGAATTTACTAAATTAAAACATTTTACATTTACTTCATATTAGTTTCATCTGCTGCTGTTTTGATTTACGTTTTATATATAAGAATAATGAATTTGACAAATTTATGAAATGTACTGCATTTAAGGTGAAAGGTAAAATAATTTCGTTTAAACTACAATTAGCTACAATAACAACATACGTATATTGTTAAACGTAAAAAGGAGAACGAATGAAAAAGAAATATATAAATCAAATTGATACTGATGTAAGTTTTAAACCGAAAGATATTATAGGTTTAATGACGGATTACTTTAAAATGAAAACAAAGCTGCGTCCTGTAAAGAATTTACCTACTGTTTTATCGAATAAAAATAATGAATCTTTAGAGAGTGTGACATGGTTTGGACACTCTGCTTCTCTTTTAAAAATAGAAGGTAAAACATTGTTATTAGACCCGATGTTTGGAGATGCCTCTTCCCCATTTCCTCTGTTTAATAGTAAACGTTATAGTGGTGTTTTTTCTTTAGAACGTGAAGAGCTTCAAGAAATTGATGCGATTATCATTTCACATAATCACTATGACCATTTGAATTACAAGAGTATTATGCAGTTAAAAGATCGTGCAAAACATTTTTATGTTCCAACTGGAGTTGCGCAATATTTAATGAAATGGGGCGTTTCACCTAGTAAAATTAGTGAACATAATTGGTGGGACGAAATTGCGTTTGATAATATAAAATTAGTTTGTGCACCTGCAAGGCATTTCTCAGGACGAAGTATGACAGATAGAGATTGTTCGTTATGGAGTTCATGGCTTATTCTTGGTCAAGAGACTAAAGTTTTCTTTAGTGGTGATAGCGGCTATGCTCCTCACTTTAAGGAAATTGGTGATAAATACGGTCCATTCGATCTTACGTTAATGGAATGCGGGCAATATGATCCAAGGTGGTCTGCTATTCATATGTTACCAGAAGAGACAGTGCAAGCTCATATTGACGTGAAAGGAGAATTACTTCTTCCGATTCATTGGGGTGCTTTTACATTATCATTACATGAATGGAGTGATCCTATTGAACGTGTAACAAAAGAAGCAAAGCGTTTAGGAGTTAATATTGCAACGCCACAAATTGGTGAATCTATCACGTTAAAATCTACAGACTATCCTTCATCAGCTTGGTGGAGAGGAATTTAACTATAAATAAAAAAGAGCGATCTCTATTATAAGGAATTCGCTCTTTTTCTGTATTTAACCTTATTTTACTATATTTGCTTTACCGCTATCTAAAACTCTATTTGTTTGTACAGAGGTAATATTAATAACCGTATTCATACTTTTATCAGTTAGTTCAATGAGTTCGTTTTCGTGATTAATTTTCTGTAAATCCCACACCATTCCATTGAACTCGTTATGTTGTCCACTTACTCTTAATATATTTTTCGTTTTACTTGATGGCTGTAATTGTAGATTTGTAAATTGATTACCGCTAATTTCATTTGGTGTAGTTACATTACTATCCATATAAATCATATTTACACAATCTTCAAGTGAGAAGTTTATAAAACGGTTGGCATTTATCCAAGCATAACCAGATTGCGGTTTCTTTGCTACTAATTTCAGCCCAGTTTCCATTCCTACAACTTTTATATTTTCAAAGTTAATAAATGAAATTTCATTTTCTTTCCCACCAGAATACAAAGAAATTCCAGTACCTTTATTTGTTTCTGTCCAATTAATAATATTTATATCTTTTATTTGTGTTTTGTGCCAAGTGTTATAATACTTATTTTTGCCGTCTAAATATATAACTTCAGAATTAAATGTAGGATCGTTTACAGCTATATAGGCTCCTTCGATAGAAGCGTTTTTTTCTAATTCTAGAACTCTGAAATTACCTTCAACAACAAACTGTGTTCCATAACCGAATAATAACTTTACACCTTGTTTCACTATAATTGGTGACGTGATTTTATACTTCTTATCCTCAAGCAATACTGTTTTAATTGTACTTGATTCTGCTTTATTAATAGCAGATTGTATTTTGTTTGAATCATTTTTACCTTTAAAGTCTTCTACATACACTTTATCATTTTTAGCTACGCTATCTTTTTTGTTGTATTGATAAAAAGCAAAAGTAATTAAAACTACAGCTATGAGTAAAATAATTATTTTCTTCATTACACTCATCCTCATTTGAATTTTCTCCTTAGCTACTTTTCGAATCATTTGAGTAATAATTATTTTGCTGTGTATTATAGATTACAATTCCTTCTTTTTATAATTGAACTATATTATCTATAGAACTATCCTGCTTAATCAATTCTGCATTCCTATAATCTATTAATTTATGATTAGATAAAATAAAATTGTGCTCTAATATTAATTTATTGTGGAATAAATCCGGTAAAAATTTAGGTATCATCTCTCCTACGCCGTAATTATAGTCACTTAGGATCCAAGAAATCTCTTTCCAATCTAAAATTCCTTCCGATACTTTTTTTGGAGTGTAATATGTAAATTCATCATGTAGCTCTACTAAATAAACATACATACCACCAGAGTAAGATGAGTCCTCCCACTTAATAATGCCTTTAAACTGAATTTGTTCATGCGTAACTTCTATATTAGTCTCTTCTGTTATTTCACGAATCGCATTTTCTAAAGGTGTTTCTCCCTTTTCTATCTTTCCACCTACCCCGTTCCATAATCCTTTTACAGGGTCATATTCTCTATTTAACATAAGTATCTCTTCATTTCTCTTTATAAAGCATAAAGTGTGCTTGTACATAATGTGATTCCTTCCTTTGTTATTAATAAGCTCTTACTGGAGATATAAGATGTACTGCTGCAGATGGTGTCCCTGCTTCAATTAATATCGGTCTCATAGAACCGCTGAAACTTAAAGTAACCGTTTCTTCTTTTATCGCCTTTAAAGCATCCATCATAAATCGTCCATCGAAAGATATATTTAATTGTTTTTCACCTTGAATCTCATCTATCTGTTGTGTCTCGGATATTTTTCCAATCTGAGAAGCGTTAGAAGAAATTTTAATTGTGGATTCGTCTATGATTTCTAAGTTAACATTGTTATTTGCCCATTCACTTGATAATAAGCTGGATCGATCTACACCTTGTAAAATCCTTTTTCTATCTACGTTAATGACTGTTTGAAATTCATTTGGAATTAAACTAGATATATTAGGATATTTTCCTTCAATTAATCTTGAATATAATGTAGTTGTGCCGAATGTAAAAATAATGTGACTTTCTGAAAGATAGATGTATACGAATTCTGAATTACTATTCATTAATTTTAGCAGTTCACTAATAGTTGCACTTGGTACGATACAACTTGCTTTCACCTCTGTAGAAATTATCGTTTCGCGTATAGCAAGTCTATGTGAATCAGTTGCAGCACAAATTAATTTGTTGTGTTCTAATTCGATATGTACTCCCGTAAGAACGGGTCTAGATTCATTTTTAGCTACTGCAAAGACAGTTTGTTTAAATACTTCAATCAATTGTTCTGTTTCTGCTTGTATTTTTGCATGATCGTCTATAAGTGGTACATTCGGAAACTCATATGCTGGAAGTCCATTTAAGTTTAGTGTAATTTCTTCTGATTGTATCGTAATGGTTTGCTCATTCTGACTTTTTATTGATACATCACTTGGCATTTTCTTTATAATTTCAATGAAATATTTTGCAGGTACTACAATAGTTCCTGCTTTTAATATAGTTGTATCGTCTTCGTTGGAACTAGGGATGAATTTTTCGATGAAAATATTTGAATTACTTGCGATTAAAGTAATTCCAGATTGATCTGCAGTTATTTTTATACCAGATAATATAGGTACTATAGCTTTAGTAGATACAGCTTTACTTACTTCTGAAAGTGCTTGAGTGAAATATTTATGATTTACGATAAATTCCATTCTTCCCCCGCCTTACATGAAATGATAATGTTATGAAGATTGATGAACGATTGTTCCGTCAAAAAAGTAAGGTACTGTTTCTTTCCTTTGTAATATATTTAATAATTGTTCTGGTATACGTAAATGTGGTGCTGCTCTATGTAATTCCATCCAAGTAATCTCTTCAATTTCTTGTGGTCTTGTTATATTTGTTTCCCCGCCAATTATTTCACCTAAAAAATTAAAGAATATTGCATGGTGTCCTCTCTCTTCGAAAAAAGCTTCGCTAATGTAACAAATACCGTTTACAGTTATATGTAGCCCGGTTTCTTCTTTCACTTCCCGAATTACTGCCTCCTCTAACGTTTCTCCTAATTTAACTGCGCCACCTGGTAGCGTATAATAAGAACCATTCTTCCCTTTGTTTTTTACCATCAAGATCTTTTCATTTGTTTTATCGTATAATAGTGCATATGTAACATTTACTTTTTTCATCTAAGTCCACCTTTAATAACGAGAATTTTCTGCCTTTGTTACATTCTACCATTTAATCGTTTTAAAATATAAAAAAGTTAATAGAGTATTTCATTTATCTACTCTTAGTAAAGTTAATAATCGATAACCCTTCATTACTAAATAAAAAAGAGCGTATTTTGAAAGTGATCATTCAACGTACGCTCTTTATGCTTTGATTGATTTATTTTGGGATTCTATATATTTTCTAATCTTTTTTCTAAATAATATCGATTGTGCCCTTTAGGGTGGTCTTCACTTACTCCAATCACCTTATATCCATGCTTTTTATAAAAATCAGGAGCTTGAAAGCTAAAAGTATCTAAATTAATTAACCTACACTCTTTTTCAATTGCAAATTCTTCAATTAGTTTTAATAACTTACTTCCGTAGCCTTCGTGTCTATACTCTTCAGAAACCCAAAGGAAATCAACATGAACATGGTGCCAAAATGTAATTGCAGTTATTCCTCCTACAATTTCTTCCTTTTCATTTCTCACTATAAAACTAATTTTTTCTGAAGGCTTTTTCTCTTCATCCGAAATATGTTTTTGGTTATATTCAATTACTTTTTCTCTTATGTAATCACTATCTTCCTGGATCCATTGTTTTACTATTTTCATTTTAATTATCACGCTCCTTTTAAAAGTATCTATTCAATTTAATAATCGTAATATCCTGTCTAACTTAATAGTCGTAGAGCACTGTTTCATTTCACTAAAATAAAGAAAAGCCGTACTACATTTTATCTGTAGTACGGCTTTTTATGGCGTCTGATTCTTTTTAATCTAAGTTTCAACATATTAGTACAATAATTCAATTGTATTACTGCGGATAAGAATGAACATTCCTAAACCAATTAGAACGACTGGAACGATAAAATGACAATTTCTCTCAAGTACTTTAGCTAAAATAGGAGCTCTTATCAATTTGTAGCTAATAAAACACCATATTGCTATCATGCAATAAAAGATTACTAATGTAACAATATTGGCATTAAGATTTTGACTAGCAAACATTGGTATATAAATCGAAATATTGTCAGCTCCATTAGCTAATGTAATTGAAGCTACTTTAAATATTGAACTAGAAGCGTTAGCAATGACTTCGTTACTCTTATAAGAACGAAGTGACAATAGTCCTTTCACTCCTATATAAATTGGCACGAATCCTAATAATCCGATCCATGAAACAGGAATGAAAAAAGAGCTTAAAGAACCGATGATACTTAGAAAAATAATTAAACTAAACCCAAAATATTGTCCGATAACAATATAAAGTTCTTTCATTTTAGTTTTCCCTCGGACAGTACTACCTTCTTTCTTAATTACTCCTGTCCTTACTTGCGAAAATAAAACAAGAAGTATAAAAATGTCATCAATATTTGTTGAAGTGAATGCGATAAAAGAAGAAATTATAGTTGTAACCAATATAAGCCAACTACCTTTATAATAAAATAATGGTGTACAAATGAATTGCATATCTAATAACAAAGGTGGTTAATGTAGGTTTATAACATGATTTCAGTGCCTTTATAAAACAATATGAATATTTTACTAATCTGCTACTTAGTTGCTAAAGAAATAAATTACTTTATTACCTTTCAAATCATTTTCACTTATTTTGTAATATAAAAAGAGCCCTGTACAAGGACTCTTTTTATAGTTAAGCTACTTTCCGATATAAATGTCGTGTTTCTTTTTTGTTTTCTGCTTTTGGTGGACGAATTAATATCGAAATAATGAAGGAAATAACGCTTAAAACACCGATTATAATAAAGGTCGGTTGAAATCCACCCAGTAACGCTCCAATGAACGCTCCTGCAAGTGCACCAAACCCGAAACCTTGATATACAATCCCGTAATTTGTACTATGGTTTTTTAATCCGAAGAAATCTCCAACAATTGCTGGGAAGATTGTGATATTACCACCAAAGCAAAAGGCAACACTTGCTACACAAGCGAAATAAATACCGTAATTTAGTGGAATGAAACTTAAAGTAAAGACTGACAATCCAATTATTATAAACGTTGCAGAAACAATTTTCATTCGACCAATTTTATCTGATAACGTTCCAAGAACGATTCTACCTACCGTATTAAAAATTGCAATCATTGCAACGGCGTTAGCTGCAGTTGCTGCACTAAGCCCAACGAGCTGTACCCCAATATCTTTTACCATACCGATTAAATATAGACCGCCCATACAAGATGTGAATAGCATAAAAAACAAAAGATATACTTGTTTCGTTCGCATCATTTCACGAGGCGTATAGTCATTGTTTAATGATTCAGTTACAGTGTTACTTACGATTGCTTCACGTAAGAAGAACGATCCGGTTAAAACTAAAAGCAAGACGATGATACCCCAATATAAAAATGCTTGTGATACACCAAGACTATCGATAAGACTTCCGTTTATATATCTAAAGATTAAGCTGCCCATTCCATATGCCGAAACAGATATGCCAGAAATAAGTCCTTTTCGATTTGGAAACCATTTAATTAAATTAGATAGTGATGTAATATAAGCAGTTCCATCTGCATAACCAACAACGACACCAGCTAATAAATATAGTAATGGTAAGGAAGAAACTCGCGAACTAAGTATTAAACCGAGTCCCAAAACAATCCCTGCAGTAGCGATGAGTTTACGAAGTCCTAATTTTTGCTGCAACTTTCCTGCAAATAAGGTTGAGAATGATAATGAAAAACTTGTTATGGAGAAAGTTATCGCTACGGAATTGAGGTTCCATCCAAACTTACTAACAAGGGGTTGATTAAATAAACTCCATGTATAAATTGTTCCAAGGCCAATTTGAACAATAATTGTACCTAGAACAATTAGTAACGGATTTATAGAAGTTTGTTTCATACTAACTGTCCCCTTCTTTTATCTTGACATGAATTTTCACAGTTAGTATAACCATCATAAAAAGCAAGATACTGTGTGGAAAATGGAAATTAAGTTCATATACACAAAAAGACACTTCATTATGAAGTGTCTTTTTGCAGGTTATATTAGATTTACTTAAAGAAAGCTTTGTTAAGATAAGACATTTTCAAATGCTTATGTATATAGGATACCAAAAGATTTTTGTTATGTGATGGGACTTAAGATGTATTTTTCATTCATCATATAGTCCGATGAACGAAAAATTAGTATTCAATTTCATCAAAATCCTTCGGCTGCGGTACCGTTTGCATATTAGCTGCATCTTTAGGATCGCTATAAATTGCATTTTGTTCTGTATTCACATCTTTTATATTTTGCTTTTTATTTTTATTCATTTTATCTTTCATTTTTTTCACTCCTTTTTCATTATAGGAGTAATTATGCCCTATTACCGTTACGAAATGTATCAGCGACTAAATTGCTAAATTCACGTAAATAATATAAATAATTATCACCGCCGTAGTTATACCTTTTATTATACATTTTCGCAACAACTACATTATATTCAGGTATTACTAAAAGAGTCGGTCCTGTAATTCCTAATATTTGATACGCTCCTTTCGGCACTCGTTCACCAAGTTCACTTGAAAGCGCAGGTTCATTTTGAACAAACCAAAACAACCCGTTTTGTGGTAGTTCATTGTTTGTAAATGTTGGACTTTGCAAACTCGTAGCAATTTTTATAACTTCTTTTGGAACAATTTGATTACCGCTTATCATACCTTGATTTAAATGAAGATTGCCCCAATAAGCAAATTCTCTAGCTGAGACAAATAGATTTTTTTCAGTACCATCATCTACCGTACCAATTTCACTAATCGCGTCTTCAATCGGATTATCAACAACTTTAACTAATTTTTCATCTTGCTGAATTCTCCAACCTGTTTCTTGAAAATTAGCAGGTATAAACACACGCTCTTTTAATAATTCAGGAAAACTTTTACTATAAAGCTGATAAATAAGACGTGTAATCATTCTTACATTAATATCTCTATACGCCCATGCTTGTCCAGGTTCAAATTCACGAAAAATTGTCCCATCATGCGTTTCTCCTAAACCGTGCGAATGTGTTACTAAATGTCTTATTATTGTTTTACCAAGCAATACAGGATCAAAGTCTTTAAGATACTGTATCGCTTCATCATCAATAGAGTTTATTTTCCCTTCGTAAAGCGCATATGCTACCATTAAACCTAAATAACTTTTTCTCGCAGAAGCAACGTTGAATTGTGATGAAGCTGTTACTTTCTTGCTTGTAGATACATTTGAATGGTGGCCACTATAATGCTCTAGTACGATTTTGTTATCTTTTATGATGCACAGTGCTGTTGCAGAACTATGATTTTCTTCTTTTATATTTTCTACCCAAGAAATTAACTTATCGTATGTATACAAATAAATCCCCCTTAACACGAATATAAAAATATAGCATGAAAGAAAAGTATAAAATAACATTTACACCTTTCTTTCATGCGAAATATTATTGATTTTCTATACTTATATAATCCACCAGTTCCAGCAGTTAAAACAACCGAAACAACCAGCGCATCCTATACAACGACCACCGCAACCTCCGCATCTTCCGCCGCCACATCCACCACAGCGACCACCACAACCTCCGCACCCGCCACAACGACGTGCATCGTCTTGAATGTAATAGTATGGATATTGATTTTGTTGTAGTTGATCCCAATACACAACATTGCCAGATTGATAATCATTAAGGTTTAATGATTGTAGTTCTTGTTGAAACTGATTCATTACGAAACCCTCCATTTATAAAAATAAATTCCATTCCAATGTTAAAGTTTATATATTTTTGCAAACAAAGTAGAAATAAGGCTATAGACTAAATGCGTACATCAACAAAATATGAACTTACACTAGGTGATGTACCTTGTTTTTTAGCCTATTTTCTTACTTTCCTTTCGGTGGACGTATTTACTATTAATAGAGGCGTTTAAAAATTACTAATCCAACAGTTTACTAGTTCTTCACTTAATTTTCTTTCTAGTAACTCTTTAACTGAAGGCACTGGCATAATTTTATACGTATTTAAAGCTTTTTGATTATAATCTATCCAGTGAAACGCTAAATGAGACTCTTTAGATTTTGGTAGTAAATCAACATGTAACTCTTGCGAATCTATTTCAAAAATGTGATTAATTTCATGGTGAAGTACTTCTTTATCTTGCCACTGATTTTCTATAACTCCTAAAAATTGTTTTATACTACAGTTTACTCCGAGTTCTTCTCGCAGTTCTCTTATTAATGCATTCTCAGCTGATTCGCCAACTTCAACGTGACCACCTGGTAAAAAATAATGATGGCCAATATATTCAGCCACTAACAATTTTTTATCCTTAATCATAACAGCTCGTACAATATGATGAAATTTATTTTTCAATTGCTATTCCTCCCAGTCATTTACTTTATAATTGATTAACAAATAAACGATATACTTGCTCGCCATCATAATCATGTCCCAATGATTGAAAACCGTAACATTCATATAGTTTCTTTGCGGATTTATTATCTTTATGTACTGTTAATCTTATTTCTTTACACGCCTTACATGTATTTTTTATTAAGGAAATACTTTCTTGTAATGCTGCTTTTCCATAACCATTCCCTTGCTGTTTTTGATCGATTATAAAACCGTTTATCCAATACATATCAGTTGTTTCTCTTACAACAGCATGCATAATAAATCCAACCATTAGCTCGCCGTCGTATATCGCAAATGGAATGTACTCTACATTGTCACCATCTGGTTTTATATATACTTTAGCAAGTGAAACTGCTACGGATGGAACGAATTTTCTTTGATCTTTTTTAACTTGTAGCTTTAATGCATCTTCCCAATTTTCTCTCGTAACAATCTTTAACTGGACATTCAATATTTTAGGCTCCTTTATAAATAGGTTGTATTTTTATATTCAACAGAGTGACATATTCTCCCTTTTCCGACAACAACCTACAACATGATCTTATTAAATTTTTCTTTATTTAATTGTAAAGTTGTATTGCTTCACGAAATATTAAAAAGGAACTAGCATAGTGCTAATTCCTTTTACTAAAAAGAAAACCCTGTTATTTATCGTATCCTTTTTGAGTTTCATCATTTATTAGGTTTTCTATTTTCTTATCATCAGGTACTGGTTTCCACCAATTACCTGTAATAAATAGCATGGTTAATAAATTATAACTATCACTAAAGTAGCTTTCTTTCTTATTCTTCATCCAATCCCATCCACTATTTACCCACTTTTGATTATCGCTTTTCGTTGTACTTGCAGCAATAAACGGTGACACAAATACAGCAGTTGGATAACTACCTATATTTGATCCATTTAATTGATAACCATCCACAATTTTAGAAGGATTTCCATTCGTCTTATTTTGAATCCATGAAGAGACTTTGTCAGAGATAACTTTACTTCTTTTCTCTCCATACATCGCATAGTCCATTACAATCCTTAATGGTACCCGACTAGCATTGTAATAATATGCATTTGTATACTGTGACTCATCTAAGAAATCTTTAGGTGCTGGTTGTGGTGGGTTTTTCACAACAAAATCTGAAATGAGCCCCGTATTTGGAGAGTATTTATTGCTAAATTGTGTATAAACATCGTACAAGTTATTAATAACAGTAAGCCAAGTTTTATCACCTGTAAATTCATAAAATGCTCTAAGGTGTGACATCATCCAATCTGATGGCCTTGTATTAAGTGAACTTTTAGAATCCCAATCTCCTAAATTTAGTCGGTTATTATTTGTAACATTACTAGCTTTAATACCTTTTGTAATCATGTCTTGTGCTTCTTTCAAATAATTAACCGATCCATTTGACCCCCACTGCTTATGAGCAAGAAGAAGGGAATACGCAATATCTAAATCCCCATCAGTGGCAGAATCAAAATGTCCCTGTGCTTTTTTACTATCTGCTACAACCCACCCCATTAAATTAGGATTTTGAGAGCTTTTAAAAGCCCTTGCTGTTTTAAATAAACCATCATAGATTTTTTGGGCATTCGAATCATAACCAGCCATTAATACAGTAATTACCATCCCATATCCTTGACCTTCTGAAGTTCCAAGTGGCTTAAACCCATCAGCATCACCGGTAATTTCTCCTTTTACATAATAACCACCAGGTAAAGAAGATAAATCATTTTTTAAATATTTCTTTTTCCAATTATCGTAGTAATTTATCACAGAAGCATTTAAGCTTTCCTGTGTAACATGATTAGGTTTTATAACACCTGCATAATTAACTTGCTGGGGAAATGGTTTCATTTCTTTTGCAGCAGCTACTTGTTGATTAATGACGGGGATAGATTTTTTCAATGAATTATCTGTTACATTCACTGCGAAAGCAGCATTAGAAAAACTAGCTAATCCAATTCCTATAATAGAAATACATGTGAAAACTTTCCTTTTTCCATTCATTATGTTTTCATCTCCTTTTAAAATACTTACTACACAAAATGTAACATACAATATTTAACTAAAATACAAGATATTATATTTATCAACAAAAGAAAGAAATTATAATAAAATGGTTATGGAATGAGTTTATATTGATTTATTATTTACTAGAGTTGTATATTTTTCTTTTTTTGATAGTGATATATGAGTAATTAAAACTCCAAGTATAGTAATTCCCCCGCCAATTATCGAAACAAAAGTCGGCACTTCACCTAACCATATCCAAGCAATAAAACATGCAGTTACTGGCGTTAAATATAGAGAACTTGTTGCCTCAGCAGCACCAGAATGAGATATGATATATGCCAATGCGATATATGGGAGTACTGTTGGAAATAAACCTAAATATATAACACTCATATTCACTTCAAGAGGAGCTGCTAGTATTTCTGTATACACTCCCGGTAAGAAAATAAGCATACATACAGTGCTAGATAAAATTGTATATATGGTAAATGGCAAGAAACCATACTTTTTCAAGTAAGAAGTTTGGAAAACGAAAAATAAGCTTTCTGAAATCGCTGCTAATAGTATAAATAATCCTCCACTATTCAATTGAATAGCATCTCCTTGACTAAATGATATGAAAGCAATTCCTATAAAACTAATTACACCACCGATCCAACCATTTAATTTCATTTTTTCATTCAAAAAAACAGATGCAAAAATAGCCGTTACTATAGGTGTGACTGAAACAATTAAACTTGCAGATCCAGCATTTACTGTTTTTTCGCCGTAGTTTAATGCAATGTGATAAAAAGTAAATCCTAAAGCACCAAATATAAAAATTGCTGGGATATCCTTTAAATCCGGTAGTCGTAACTTGTATATAAAAGAAAACAACAGAAGAATAAATGAAGCGATTAATAAACGTAGTAAAGTAAGGTGCTCAGGTGTATAAGATTCGAGCCCCATACGAATTGCTGGAAAGGCAGTCCCCCATATTAAAATTGTAAAAGCATGAGCACAAATAATCCGAAAGTCCCATTTTTTATAATTCATGTTTTTTCTCCCCCTTCAAACCAACCACTTTATAATTACCAATTATTTCTTTTCATCATATTTAATAGTTGTTACAATGTCTTCAACCAGTTATTTATCGTAAAAACCAACCACTTGGCATTTATAAAGTGAACGAGGGAGTTTTTTTATGACAACTAATAAAAAACTGCCTAAGTATCGGCAGATAGTAAATTTTATGAAAGAAAAAATTGAAAACGGAGAATGGCCTATTGGAAGTAAGATTCCTAGTCAACGGCAGTTAGCCAAATTATTTCATGTAAATCGAAGTACTGTAATAACTGCGCTAGATGAACTTATGGCAGATGGATTGATTCAAGGGAAAATTGGAGCAGGAACAATTGTAACAAATAATACATGGTCATTATTAGCGACGAATCCCCCGCCTGATTGGAGTGAATATGTAAAAGCTGGTATTCACAAACCTAGCAAGTTAATGGTACGAGAAATCAATGAAGCAGAAGCAAATAAAGAACTTATCCATCTTAGTAAAGGTGAACTTGCGCCTCAACTTTTCCCGCTAAAAACTATGCAGTCCATTATGAAAAGCGTAAGTGACGAAATAGATTATTTTGGATACGAAGAACAAAAAGGTTTTTTGCCGTTACGTGAAGCAATTAGTAAATACGTAAAATCATTCGGAATACATACTTCAGCCAGTTCTATATTAATCGTCTCTGGTGCATTACAAGCACTCCAATTAATATCAATTGGTCTTTTGCATAGAGAATCAACCGTTTTACTTGAACAACCTTCTTACTTATATTCACTTCATGTATTTCAATCAGCAAATATAAATCTATCTGGTATATGTATGGATAATCACGGTATTTTACCTAACGAATTATTAAAACGTATTAAATACAGTCAAAAGAAAAACATTTTATATTCTATCCCTAGTTTTCAAAACCCAACAGGGGCATTAATGTCTCAAGAACGAAGAAAAGAAATAATAAAAATATGTGAAAAGGAACAGTTACCTATAATTGAAGATGATATTTACCGAGAGTTATGGATTGATGAACCACCTCCACCTCCTTTAAAGTCGATAGATAAACATGGACATGTATTATATGTTGGTAGTCTTTCTAAAACACTTAGCCCAGGACTTAGAATTGGATGGATCATTGGACCCGAACCAGTTATTGATAGATTGTCAGATATAAAAATGCAAACAGACTATGGATCGAGCTCTTTATCTCAAAGAGTTGCTGCTGAATGGATAAATAAAGGTTTTTATGAAGAACATGTTGCAAACGTAAGAATTCAATTAAAAGAACGAAGACAATTCATGATACGAGCTTTAAATAAGTACTGCGCAGATGTTGCATCGTGGGATATTCCTAGTGGTGGATTATTTTTATGGCTAAAGATTGTACCTAACATTCCGATGAAGAAATTATTTTCAGAGGCGCTATCAAAAGGAATTCTTTTAAACCCAGGACGTATATATGAAGAAGAATCAGATCGGTACATTCGTTTATCATATGGATATGTTTCTCCAGAGCAAATGACTAGCGGAATTAAATTGTTGAGTGAATTAATCCGTAAGCTCATGGCATAACAAAAACTCCTCTTTTAACTATAGAGGAGTTTTTGTGTATCGTATTTACCACAATCTCATTTCCTGTCCCAATAAAATAAGTTCGTCATAAGGATCTCCGTCAATATTTAATACTTGAGCAAAAGCAGGTTCTGTTTTTAAACCGTTCTCTTTTAAGCGAAGAATTTCTTCCCTTATATGGGGATGCTGTATTAATAGCATGTGCTCTACTATCATATGTCTATATGCATTTTGGTTACGTACTGGCTTAGGCTGAGCAAATAATTCAAATTTAAAACCTTCAAATTCAAAATTTACCTTTATCGATTCTGTAGTTTTAATTTTTTTCTTTTTTATTTTGAATCCTTTATAAGAACCGTATAAAGATCTCATTTCCTGTTCAAAAACATCAAAGTTATGTACTTCCATTACTATATCTAAGTCAGATTGAAGAGTATCAATTCTAATAGGAATTGTCCCGCAAAGAACCGGACTATACAAAATTAAATCCTCCATAATGTTAAGTTTATTCAAAACATCATACACTTTTTGTTGCTTCTCATTCCCAGATTGTAAATATGTAATAGATGTAAACATGGAAGTCTCTCCTTCTTTTCACGTAATACGTGTCTCCGCTAAGTTCAAGAAAAATTTGTCCGTTTATATTTGTGCTAGGAGTACATTTATTTCAAAATATTAAGGTGAATAAACAATACGTTTCAACTTTCCTCCTATACTGCAATACTATAAAAATAAAAAAGGAGGAATTATTATGAGCATTTTTCACATTCTTTTAACCATCCACATATTATTTGGAACAATATGCTTAATCACCGGTATTGTAGCGATGGTTGCTCAAAAGAAGAAAGGAAAACATACGGAATGGGGTGAAATATATCATGCATCCTATGTTGTCATCACCCTTACTGCAATTATATTATCCATTATAAGCTGGGATAAAATCGCATATTTATTTTATGTAGCAATTTTCTCTTATTCATTTGCGATATATGGATACCTCGCACGAAAAAAACGTTGGAAAAATTGGCTCCATCACCATATTAGAGGTATGTTAGGTTCTTATATTGGTGCCGTTACCGCACTTTTAGTAAACGTCGGTATTCATATTCCCATAATTAATTTATTACCGCCTATATGGTTTTGGTTTTTACCTACATTAATCGGTATTCCTCTCGTAGTCAGTGTATCAAAAAAATATAAAAAGCGTAGTTAAAATTCATTACAATTTCGTTACTTTCTAATGGTAATTACAAAAAATCATACTCAATGTAATATTTTATTAACAAATTCAAATTCATATTGCTTTAAGTTCGTCACTTGGAGCTAAATAAAAAGAATCCAATAAAAATATTGGATTCTTTTTCGGATTTCATTTCAATATCGGCTCTATGTATTCAATGATGTTACCATTTGGACCACAAACTATCTTTGTATACTTGTGGGTACTTGTTGTATTGATTCAGTGATAATTACACCATTATAATTCAAGATTGTAATAACGAATGTAAACGATCCGGGTAATTCGTAAACATCCCGTCAACTCCCCATAGAAGTAACTTTTTCATATCTTTTTCATTATCTACAGTAAATGGATGAACTTCTAATCCGTGTTTCTTTATTCTCTTTACATAAGCTGAATCAATATATTTATAGTTCATCCCAATACCGATACAGTATGTTTTATACTTTTTTATCTCTAATTCAGTTAATTGAACTGCCTTTTTGTAAGGTAGTAATTGTACTAGAGGTATATGAACATCTAAACTATGAATTTTTTGCAAACTTACTTTACTAAATGATTGAATAATAATTTTATCACTTATTTCGTAGTGCTTTATAATTTCTAATAACTTTTCTTCCATACCGGGATATTCATCTGGCGATTTTGTTTCAATGTAATAATTAGTACTATTCCTGAACGTTTGAATAATTTCCTCTAGTGTTGGAACTGTAGCATCCTCAAATTCTTTCTTTGCTAAAGCTGGATGCTTTTCATTGAAAAAAGAACCTACATTTAGTTGCTTTATTTCTTCTAATGTATGTTCCTTAACTAGCCCCTTACCATTTGTAGTGCGGTTTACTGTTTCATCATGCAAAGCTACTAAATGTCCATCTTTTGTCATTTGAAGATCAATTTCTATATAATCTCCTTTTAATTGTTGTCCTAGTTTATAAGCTTGTATTGTATGTTCCGGCGCATACGCAGAAGCTCCTCTATGTGCAATGTTTTTTATATGATTTGATTGATTAATAGCTTTTGTGTACTTAAGTTCATTTACTTTATGAAAAGCAAAAGTGACTATTACTATAAAGGTGAAAATGATTGTAACGATATATATTTTTTTCATAATGATGTATTAACTCCTACATAAAAGCAATTTAGATTGAATAATTTATTCAATTAAACGTCTATTTTCAAATACAGTCATTTGTCCAACAGATTGAAAACCAGCCTTTTTATAAATATTAATCCCATCAGGTGAAGCTTGTAATACGCATTGAGAAACGTTTAATTTCTTTGCTTCTTGTAGCAAGTAATTAAACATAGTAGAGCCAAATCCTTGCCCTCTCATTTCTTCTTTTGTTGCTATATCATAAATACCAATACTATCTTTTGTACATACTAATGAACCAACAGATACGACTTCATTTTTAAAAATCCCTAAATATAGTTTCATATTCTCACTATTCCATAAATCGAAAGAAGCAGTTTCATTGTAGAATGCTTGTACATGTGTACCTTCCTCTGAAGTACCAAATAGATTAGCTAACGTTTCCCCAAAATTTTTAATTTGTCCTGACGAAGATGCTTTTTGTATCGTAAAACCTTCTGGCATGTTTATTGTTGGATGAATTGTTTTTAAGTCTGCTATCATCGCGATATTTTGTTCTGCTTCTTTTAAGCCAAGTTTTATTAATTCTCTTTTTATAGTCTGCTCATGCCTATCATCCCAAAACCAAACACTCATTGGAAATTTCTTTTGATTATAGTTGTTTACCACTTTATATAGTTTCTCAATACCTTCCGTTAAATTATTGTTTAGTATAGTAATGATATTAAATGTATCTGCCGGTAAACCACAGTCGACAGCAATGTAATCCTTCGTTTCTTTTACATTCATTCCATGTAACTGCCGCGCAATATATGAGGTTTTATATGTGAAGTTATCTATTAGTAACTGTTTATAATTCATTCATTTTGCTCCTTTCATAAAAATTCGTTTTCGAATTCTTCAGTATTAAATATAACACATAAGAAATGTATCTATTTCTATAAAAATATCTCTATACATTACTCTTTTTGCCCTAAAAGAATTAAAAATGATATAACGTTGTCGGAATGAAAAAAGTGGTATATAATAAATAGTAACATTACTAGTAATTATTTTAGGTATTCCTAGAATAAAGGAGCGATACATATGAAAATTACTATTTATTTCGGAAGTCATGAAGATCAAGATGTTCGTACTATGGACTGTCATTTAGATGTAGAAGATGCAGAAGAGATCGTTTCTGTATCATAATATAAATAGTTGGGATGAACCCTCTTCCCTACAGCGTTTAAGGCACTTTTTACAGGTGTCTTTTTTGTTGTTTTTTTCGTCAAAAACCCTTTACTTTAGAGCGTTTTAATAGTAAAATATAAATATACGAACAAACGTTCTTTTTATTTTACTTGTACATGAAGGGATGATTTTTACAATGGCTCAAGCAAAGCGCAGAGGAAGAAAAAAGCAAACACCTATCATTTCAAATACAGGCTTTATCGGCTCTGTCTTTATTGATACATTGGAGTTACAAAAGAAATCCTATTATTTCGCTCGTAAAAAACTTCAAATTGTTCATCACGTACTTGATGGCCTCTCTGGGGCAACAAGTTCTCTATTTAAAGAACATAACATTTCAGCATACATGTCATGTGTGTATTTACATAAACAAAAGAAAATCGGCTTTGTTCTTTCAACAAAACCATTTGAACAAAGTGACGGTGTTGCTTACTTTATAAATTATTTAATCGAAAAGAATTTTTACGATAATGACGAAGATGTAGAATATCAAGAAGTATTTAATACAGGTTTTATCGGTGTAGTATTCGCTGATTTATGTAGCATAGATCGCTTTAATTTCGAGTTTGAAATGGGTATGTTAACGAAATTAATGAAAGATATGATTATTCCGGTTAAAGAACTCTTTTTACGCCACAATGTACCGGCCTACATCTCCACTTCTCATTTAGAGGAACAAAACAAATTAGGTTTCGTTCTATCTGTAAAACCATATGATGAACGTGCAGAAGCAGATTTATATTTTGAGGCGTATTTAAAAGAACGCGGGTTATTTAATGGTGATGAAGAAGATGATATTGATAAGATTGTTATTAGAAAAACAGCTGAATTACGATAGAAAAGCGCAGGATGATGATCTTGCGCTTTTTATAATTTATGAAACTGATTTACCAAATAAACGGTATTAGTTTTTTTGTTTTCTGTTTTCTGTTTATACACTGTAAAGTGTTCACCGTACTTATTCTGTAAGTAATCATCAGATTGCGGAATATAGTCAAAAACAAATACAAAGAATAGGCCTATAGGAATTAACAAACTATAAATTTCGTTTTATAGTATTTGCTTTTCTTAGCTTGAAAGAGGTAGCAGTATCCATTCTATAAATAATCTAAGAATCTACTAAGCACTATAATCTTTCGAATGAACCTCTAATATGAAACGATTTGATGAAACTTTAATTACTATTAAATATAAGAATCCCCCTACAATTGGAATGGTGTACGCTGGGATATAATTTAATAATAGACCGGATAGTGCCATTGCTATAGGGAGCATCATTTTACCTATACTTAATCCAATGCTGAGAACCCTTCCCCTGTATTCATCGGGAATCTCATTTTGCATGAAATAAATTAAAGGAATATCAATTAGCGCTATAATAAACCCTAAAAAGATCATAACAACACAATAAGTAATAACGAATACTAAATCATTCACTTCAAAGCTTTTGAATAAAACTGGAATTCCTAAAATAATCATAAAAACTGACAACATAGAACTTAGTTTTTTCAAAAGATAAGAGTAAGAAAAACGATCAGTTATCTTTTTTACTACAATTGCACCAATTATCATCCCTACTGGAAAAGTCCCTTGAATGATACCAAATTGCTTAGAACCAAGATTGAGTACTGTGTTAATAATGTATGGCAATGGAACAGTTACAGCAAAGCCTAAGAAGAAATTAAACGAAATTAAAATATGAAACGTGTTCTTTAAGCTTTCCTTTTCAAGTAAGTAAGAAACCCCCTCTTTTATATCTTTAATAAAATTAACTCCTCTTTTTGAATTTCCCTCATTTATGTTGTACTCGAACAGTCTAAAATGAATAAATAGTAATGCTATCCCTGAAAGAATAAAAGAAATACCGTTTATAATTATAAAAGTCTTAATATTAAATACTGAAAAAACGATGCCACCTAACATAGGGCCGAGAATTAAAGATACAGAATCGATAATTTTACTTATAGAATTAATACTCATAAGCCTCTCTTTAGAGACGATATTTGGTTTTGCAGCCTCTAATCCTATTCCAAAAAAGGTTGTAAACACTGTCATAAGAAAGGTTGTAGTATAAATGATGAATAAGTTTAATCCATAATAGCTGCTTAATATATAAACAGCTATTAATAAGCATCCACTTAGTAAATCCATACAAATAACTAGTTTCTTTTTATCAACCTTATCAGCAATTACACCAGCAAAGGGATTCAAAACAATTATTGGAATCGTTCCTAATATGAGCGTAATCGCGAAATTTAACGCAGATCCAGTTATTTGTAAAACATATAATCCTAGCGCAAAACTATACATAGAGCTACCGAATATTGATACTGTTTTTGCAATTGAATATAAACAAATATTTCTTAGTTCTTGGTTTCTTTTTTTATTTTCTATATGTAATCGTAAACTTCCCATCACTTTTCCCCCTGCCTAATTTTGTGTTACGTACATTGTAAGTTCTTGGGTCAACCCAATAGCAATATGTACTATTTGAAAAGTTTTCAGGGAAAATAAATAAAAGATGGGGTTAACCCCATCTTTTTCCGAAAAATGAATATGTATAAATTTCTTCTCCTTGAACAAAGAAATCCTCGTATTTTCCACCTCGTTTCAAATAGTTTGAAGTACTTTCATCTATGGATTGAAACTGTAAATCTTGGATTTCTTTCGTTACTTTTGAAAGTGTAAAATTTGCTCGAAAGTTATTTGTAATTTGGCTATTTGAGCTGAAATTTTTAAATAAAATAAATAAACTTAATAAATAACAATCCGTTTTAAAAAGTGGATTTAATTCGTGAAGTAAAAAATCCTCATGCTCAAAACTATAATTGCTCGTACCAGAATGATCAATTACAATATCAACAGACCGATTCTGAATAGGGATATTCAAAAAATCAGCACAGATAAAGAGAATGTTTCTTTTCGGATTTTTTCTCGCTAATACATCTTTTAAAAATAAAAGTTTATTTAAATCTCGATCCACTGCAATGTATAGGCAATCTTTTGGTAGTTCTTCATAAATGTTTCTCAAAAAGAACCCAAGTCCCGATCCTATATCCAGTATTAATTTATTATTTAAATCTAAATGTATTAGTTTCTTTTTCGCCCATTGTCCTTCTCTATGCATATTTTCCAAATACGCATTATCAGTTTCATGAATATAATCCGAAATAGTATCTTCAAGTGACGTTCGCTCATTTGCTTTAAATGATTTACCCGCAGTTATAATTCCTGAAGTAATAATATATTCTTCACCACAATTACAAATTAGCTTCCCCTCAGTAATTTGATTGTTAGTAATAATTCCATCTTGAAGAATTAGTTTTTTGCTACACTTAGAACATGTAAGCAAATGAAGTACGCTTAAATCTATCCCTATAATTGAATCCGAACTTTCATTTGTTAATAATAAATCATGTAACACTTCCTTTAATTTATCCCGTCTCTTCTCCAAAAGTTCTATTTCCTGTTCCATCTGGTCATATTTCAATTTAAATAAAGATTGGTAAAAAGTATCTTTTTTGTAATTCATAGATTTCGCTAAATTTTTATAAAAAAATAGTTCTTTAATTTCATTCAAGCTAAAACCTAGCTCTTTGTAATGTAATATAAGCTCTAAATCTTTTTGACAATACTCGTCAAAAAAATTGTGACCGCCCTTTTTTTCAGGAATAATGAGGCCAAGATCCATATAATGTCTAATTGTATCAATACTTATGTTATTTACTTCTCCAAACTTACCAATTTTCATAACATCCCTACCATTTATATATATTTTTATATAGATTTCTATTTTTATCTTTAAAAATCCTTTTATCGCTCTATACAACAAAATTTAAGGTATGTATAGGATATTTCAATGCCACATATTTTGTAAGTATATAATTTTTTATTTAATAAAATATAGATGTAAACGGATATCATCACCTCTCCTTTATTTAACCAGTGGAGCAGGACTACTATTCTGATGACACTTTTATTTCTATTTCTGTATGTGATGAATTACACCAACTTGCTCAAGAAAGTTAAAGATTCTCATTTCCAAATACCTTACGAAGTTATTGCTAAAAATGTTGGTTTTGTAGAACGAATCGGTAGAAACTAAGCAGAAAATTTAATTGATTTATATGTTTGGGTGAGTTGAAAAATTGCTAACACCTCTTTCAAATGCATGGAATATACAGGGATTTATAACTTAATATAGAACATAAACAGGAGAAGTTCATCTTGTAAATAAGGGGACATACTTATGGAATTAGAATCAAATGTTAAAGGAATTGTTTTATTAGAAAAGTTAATTGGCACTGGTAACAACAGTAAGGGGTGGATTAGAAAATGAAAATTGCAATAGTCCGTTTTGATAACTTTACTGATATAGATGTTTTTCTACCATGGGATTTATTAAATCGTGTACGTTTAGTTGGCGGTATTTCTGATTGGGATGTTCAACTATTAGGAACGGGAAAAACTCATATATCCATGTCTGGCTTACGTATTCCCATGACAGGAAACATATCTGATATTCCGTCTGCTGACGCTGTAATATTTGCAAGTGGTAAGGGTGTACAAAATTTATATACAAATCAAGAGTATCTTAATAGCATTCATGTAGATCCTCAAAGACAATTAATAGGATCTATGTGTTCTGGTTCATTACTACTAGGAGCTAAAAAATTACTAACAGGTAAGAAAGCCACTACATATCCGTTCGTAGTAGAACAGCTTAAAGAATTTGATGTAGACGTTATTGAACAAAGTTTCGTAAACGAAGGAAATATCTCGACTGCTGCAGGCTGTTTTGCTGCTCAAGATCTCTCAGCCTGGATTATAAGAACCCTAATCAATGAAGAAATGGTCGATACTGTTCTAGAAACTGTTCAGCCAGTAGGCAAAGGTTTATATTTTTAATTTCAAATCAAGTTGAGGGATTGGTTGCTCCTCAAAACGATAAAATGAGCCTTTTTGTTTGATGGCGACGTGATATGCCTCCAATTTCAATTTAATTAAATAAAAAACCCGTGAATCATTCACGGGTTTTCCTCTTAATAACTAATTGCTATTGTACCTTCACCTGCATGAACCGCAAATGAAATTGGTAATGGATATAGTTTAAAGTCCATTTCAGGAAATGCTTTTCTAATATCTGAAATCCATTCCTCAGCTCCATCTTTATCGTTAGCATGGAACATATGAAGTACTTTTGGTAATTCTTTTTCGAGTTCATTTTTAATGTATTCTCGACATTTTTGGATTTTGCGAACTTTCTTTTCAAGTAAAAGCTCTCCACCTTTTACTTCTAATATTAAGTTGACACTTAATAAACTTCCAAGTAAAAATTGAACTCCCTTTACACGTCCACTTGCGTAAAGGCCTTTTAAACTTTTCGGGAATACGTGGAAAGGTCTTCTTTTTTCATCTACTAATGTTTTGTGTATATCTTGTAACGTCATACCATCATTGTATAACGATTTCGCTTTTCTAATTAGTTCATCCATTGGATAACTTGTTGTTTCACTATCCAATACCGTTAATGGGAAACCTGCCATGTCTGCAGCTAACTTCATGTTTTGATAAGTTCCACTTACTTTTCCGCTAATAGCAACTGCAAATCCCTCTTCATATTCTTCTTTGCATTTCGAAAATAACTCTACCATTTCCCCTATGTTAGGTTGTGATGTAGTGACAGTTTTACCTTCGTTTAACGCATTATAGACGCGCTCACGCACACCTTCTTCACAATCTTTGTACGACACACCATCAATAATAACTTCAATTGGGATAACAAAGTTATCTCCTTCTGTTGTAAAACTCGCAGTTGTACTATCAGTAATCCAAGCAACACGCTTCATGTTGTTCCTCCCTTAATTCAACTCCTCTTTTCTGACTTTTCTATATATTTATGTTACGAAAAGAGAATATCCCTGTAATAGTAACAGGACTTTATTGTTTTGGCTATAGTAGATGGATATTAAATGTGAATATTTTTTGTCATTTTCACGAAAAAAAGAAGAAAACCGAAGTATTTGCCCGATTTTCTTCTTTTTATACATTATTTAAAGGTTTCATTATCTAAAATTACAACATAATCATTTGTCAATCGACCAGCTTCTTTCGTATAACTAACAAGTCTTTGTACGTTATCACAGCAAAGTTTCGCTCCCCATACGAGTAACGGTACGCCGATGAAGTCGATGTGAAATCTTCTAGAAAACAGACCACCGAAAGTCATTGGTAAAGGCACTGTTGGTGATGTATTAGAAAAAATAATCTTTTCATGACTTTGATAATGTTTTTGCAAAATCTCTCCTAAATGTTTCATCGCAGGTACAACGACTTTTGATGCACCACATCCAATTGTATAAACTGGATTACCATTTTCGTCTATTCCATGAAAAATGATTTTGCCCATATCCTCTGTTTTCAATTTATTAAAGTAATCTACATTCAAAATTTCTTCTTTCGTTAACTTACGATCCGTTGGTAATTTATTTAAATGATAAGCTGCAGCAAGTGAAGTTGAATGTGTTCCGCCAAAATCTGTATAAATGAATATCATATTATCATCCCTTGTTGTAAAAGTTCAATGTTATTTAGTATTACCGTTCACAGCATTGATAAACAAAGGATGAATGTATTTACAATTTTTTTGTTAATTCATTATATATTTTTGGGTTATACTCTCGTCTATTTATTACGGTACATAATGTAATAATCGTAAGCATTATTAATAAAAATAAACAGACGTACTTTTGACTCGTACATCTGTTAGCATTTTTATTCAAAACAAACATATCTATTAACCCGTATGAACTGTCAATTATCAATAGATTCTACACCTTTAGAATTAGTCTTATTTAATACTTGAATATTAAATTTACTAGCTAGCATTAAAGTGATTTTATAAATAAAATATCCAACAATAGAACCTATAACGTTACAGATTACATCATCAATATCAGTAATGCGTATCCAACTACTAAATAAAGACTCTATTAGTTGTAATAATTCAATACTAATTGATATAGCTAAACCTAATAAAATAGTGTTTTTAATTTTTTTGAATTTATCCCATATAATTGGTGCTAAAAATCCTAAAGGCATTAATAATAAAATATTTCCACCTACATTTTTTACGATGAGACCAATCATAAATAGAACATCACCATCATAAGCAATTCCTATTTTACCAATATCTTTAATAATTGAAGCAAAGGGGATAATATTGATTGAAAGTCTTATATTCTCGATGCCCGTTGGAAAACCGATTGGTATAGGAAATAAAGTTATTGCAACAACCATACCAATATATATTACGAATAGAAAACTAATTAGTTCTTTCCACCAATTCACACCTTTTTTACTTTTCATTCCAATAAAAATACTTCGTACAATCAAATAACAGATAACTCCTACTATGATAAACACACTACCATTGATCATATACAAACTGTTAACACATCCCTTCATAGTAATATTTTATAAATCCGTAGATATAAATATAATGTTATCAAATTCACTTGTATAGAATTATATTTCATTCTAGAAAACATTTATTTATAAAATAAATGCTTTCTAGTTAAAATACTTTTCAAAACAAAAACAATCGTGAACTCGTTTAAATTGTTTTCTTATCTCTTCTTTATTTTCACCTGTATAATGAGCAAATGTTTGAACTGGATATAACTGATCAATATTACTTTTCATTACACCTTTTATCTCGTCTGTATGATCGGAATATACATGTAAATATGAATCTACGTTTACAAATTCGTTCTTTTCATACCATTCGTGAACCCATAAATTGTCCCTAGTCCACGCTTCCAATCGATTTAGGTTAAGTTCTTTCGCTAACTTTTCTGCCTCATTTAATAGTTGATTAGCAATCTTCATTCTACGAAAATCCGGATGAACTGCAATATGCCAAATCATGCCGCCAAGACCAGTTCCTCTTGAACAAACTGCACGTTCTTCTAATTCATATTCGATATCTATTAAACCCACAATTTGATTTTCATATACTGTTACTAATTCAATAGCAGGATTTTCATATTTTTCTTTCTCTCTAAATACATTATCGTAATATACTGTATCTAAAAAAGATAACACACGACAACGTACCCAACCAGTTTCATCCTCTTTTCTATACGCTCTAATTTCTATATCCATATAATTAAAAAGCTCCTTCTATTTCTGTCATTAATTTTTCGGGTCCTGCTCCTTTATTTGATGGAATAACTAATGTAATTCCTAAGCCTGGATATACGGCTGAGCGAAAACTGACTCCTGGATCATATCCCATTACATGATATTTGAATATCTTGTTTTCTCTTGTTTCAATCCATATTCCATAGCCGTAAGACTGATTATTATTTACTTGAATATGAGGAGTTAAAAGCATGTTTGTATATTCTCGGCTTATGATTTCATAGTTAAATAACGCTTCCCAGAATTTCAGCATGTCTGGAGCAGTAATAAAAGCACCACCATCAGAACCACCTTTTATTGGTATAGAGTAGGCGTTTGTTCTCCAATTTTGGTTAATTTCGTCTTTTATATATCCTAAAGCTGTGTGTCTTGGTAAACTATCTAAAGAAAAATAGCCAGAATCATTCATACCAATTGGATTGAATATGTTTTTTTCTATATATTCCGTAAATTCAAATCCTGTCTGTTCTTCGATTATTAATCCCAGTATGATAAAACCTGCATTGTTGTAGTGAAACTTACTTCCAGGTGCAAACATCATATTTCTGCTTTGGAATAATGGTAACAAGTCTTTTAAATTTTTTAATAGATACATAGGAGTTTGTTCCCAAAGATCTTCGAAGTTATCCATAATACTTTCATCAAAATAATCTGGAATACCCGAACTATGCGTCAAAAGGTGATGTATTGTAATATCTTCATTGAAGTTTGGAAAGTTTATACGTAAACACTCTTTTAACTTTGTTTGAAGAGTAATTACACCTTTTTCAACAAGTTGACAGATACCGATAGCAGTGAATATTTTACAACCGGAGGCAATTCCGAACCTTGTTTGTAGCGTATTATTTATACATTCATTGCGATTTGCGTAACCAAACGCCTCTTCATAGACTAAGCCTTTTTCTTCTTTTACTAAAATTACCCCAGAGAAATCTATATGCTGATGCATTTCTTTTACAATACTGTCTATTTGATCTTTTGTTTTCATTACAAAAACCACCCTCGTTTATCAATATTGTTCACCCTTCTTATATTTCCATATATAGGAGGGTAAACCCTCCTATTGAATACCGTAAATCAAAACCAAGATTACTATTTTGAATTGATTGACTCAGAGGAATACACTTTAGAATGTGAGGGCAATAAAGTAAATACACACAATATGATAGTTATAAGCAGCATTACCAATGAGCCTACAATAACCACAAGTTGTATAGAAATAAATTGAGTTGCGACTCCGAACAAAATCGTAATTAAAATGGTGATGCCCGCAATCACAAGCCCATATATACTCCCAATCCGTCCCATCATATGGACAGGGACATTATTTTGATAAAAGGTATAAAATCCTGTATTTGCATACGCCATAGAGAAAGATAAAATAAAGAATCCGATAGCAGCTATTAAAAATTCATTTGAAAAAGCATAAATTAAATAACCGATTGCTATGAATAATGATCCTATTCCAATTAAAAATGAAGGCGCTATTTTTTTGGATAAAATTGTATTTGTTATAGCTCCTAAAATAAACCCGGCTCCAGCAATACTAACTAAAAAGCCATATTCACTATCTGTTAACAATAAAACTTTTTTCGCAAATGACAATTCAAGTGAATCAGTTGCGGCAACTAAAACCATCATCCCTTGAAATAAGAAATACACAAAAACGATATATAAGGATTTTTTACTGAAATTTAAAACGATGTTCCAATCTTTTTTTAGTACAGCTAAAGATAACTTATCATTTGACGTAGTAATATCGGATTTTTTATCAAGATTAGGTAACAGCAATGTAATTACTCCTGATAAGAGAAATGCTATAGCATTTACATATATAGCAAACTCCGGTGTACTTGCTATTAACAATACTCCCGCTATCGCTGGACCAATTAAAGATGCACCAGATCCAATTAAACTACGTAATGAGTTGAAACGTTGTCTTTGCTCTACTGGAACTAATTTCGTCATATATGTCATAGCAGTAGGCTCATAAATCGCATTTGCCATACTAATAAAGAATACGAATACATAAACAACCCAAAGTGATGGAAGTAACGGTAAAATAGCGATAAATACCGCACGATATATATCGAGGTGAATCATTAACTTCCGTTTATTTAAACGATCAATCATACTTCCTGACCAAGCGTTTGTAAATAAAGCGGCTAATGGTTTAATTACATATAAAGTAGCAACAGCTAAGGCTGATCCCCCCATATTATAGACAAGTACATTTAGTGCTATTAAGTAAATCCATGCCCCTAAATTCGCAATACCAACTCCAGATAGTAGTAATAATGGATATTTCCAATCTTTAAGTAAGTTTTTCATTTTAGGCCCCCGCTTTCCAAATTGTTTTGAAACAATAAAAAAATCCCACCCCCAAGACTTTTAGTCTTAGGGACGAGATTTATCATCGCGGTGCCACCCTAGTTTGTTAATATGTCGCCATATTAACCTTATCAGGTACTGCATTCTAATTCATGCTTATACCATAGCTCTATAACGGGAGCTCCCGTCACACTATCCCCTAATAAAAGGTTCCGATGTGCTGCTCAGAGGCTTGATTCAATAAAGAATTTTTACTCCTTTTCAGCTAAATGGAGCTCTCTGTGAAAAATTCATTTTATTTACTCTTCTCTTCACTGCATTTGATTTTTTCCATATTATCACAAGTTTATTTAACTGTAAATATAAAATAATCAGATATTTACTGACGTGTCACTGTTGATTCTCTTATTTATTATTTTTTCAAAAAATTACGGTGCGTGAAATTACTTAAATCTATAAAAAAAGAGCCTATTGTATATAGACCCTTCACTTTGTCCGAATTAGTTTGTATTCGCCTCTGCTAACGGTTGTAACGGTGGTTCCAATTCTAGGATTAATGCATCGCCTTCTTGTATATCTTGTCCCTTTTCAATGCTCTGACTCGTTACATAGCCCGTACCTGTAGTTTTTAAATCTAATTTAAATAATTTTGATAAATACATAACATCACGCATTGACCAACCTTGTAAATTTGGCATTTTTGCGTTCTTCCCTAATAAAAATATACGATCCCCTTTACTCATTACTTCACCAGATTGCGGATATTGTTTTATTATTTTTCCTTCGCCTAAAATTATCGGTTGGAGCTTCTCTTTTTTCACACTATTCTCTACTGTATCCATTGATTGATTGACATAGTTTTGTACTTTTAATTGGAATCGTTCCGTTGCATCTGCCATTTGTTTTTCTGTATACGGTTTCACTTTTAAATATTCAAGGCTATTTTTCATAACTGGTTTAAATATTTCAGCGAGCGGCTGAGCTCCATACTCATCTCCCTTTAACTTTGGCTGCTTAATAGCTAAGTATACAATTAACTCTGGGTCATCAATCGGAGCCACTCCTAAAAATGAAAAAATATAGTTTTCTTTTCCTTCCATATATCGTCCATTTTCAGGATTCGGAATTTGCGCTGTTCCTGTCTTACCTCCTATTGGATAACCATCCACTTTATACATTGTACCAGTACCTTTTGAAGACGTAATAACACGCTCCATTAAGTCTCTTACCTTGTCCGCTGTCTCTTTTTTTATTGGATTCCCAATTTCTTTCGGTTGATTTTCCATAATAACTTGTTTATTTATTGGATTTACAACTTTGTCAACGATATATGGTTGCATCATTTTCCCGTCATTTGCTATAGCGGTAGCAGCTTGAATTAATTGAATAGGCGTTACTGTAGAGCCTTGTCCAAAAGAAGTTGTGACCTGTTGAATTTGTGTATTTAATAATAAAGTATTTTTACTTTCACCAGGTAAATCTATTCCTGTTTTTTGATTGAATCCAAATTTATTCATATATTGCTTAAATTTATTTGGTTTCAATAGCTGATCTTCTAAAATAGAAAATGCTACGTTAGATGATCTTTCAAAACCTTCATCAAACGTAATAGATCCCCATCCAAATCCACCGTTATGATCTTTAATATCAGATGAACCAACTGAATATTTTCCAGATTGGAAATATTCTTTCCCGTTATATACACCTTCATTAATTGCGGCAGCTAACGTAAATATTTTCATTGTTGAACCTGGTTCGTATGCATTTGCGATTGGATCATTTAAAAAATATTCGATATCGCCTTTATTAGGATTAAAACTAGGTTTACTAGACATTGCTAAAACTTTCCCTGTCTTTGGATCCGCTATGATTCCTACTAACATAGAAGGATCATAGTGATCTTGTGCCTTATTCATCGCTTCTTCTAAAAAACTATTAATTTGTTTATCAAGCGTAAGGTACACGTTATTTCCATTTTTAGCGGGTTCTATTTTTCCTATATCATTTGTAAGGGGGATGCCTTTTCGTGCTCCCACATATTCTATTTTCCCATTTGTCGAGCGCAAATATTTATCCAGACTCTTTTCAAGTCCGAATTTCCCTTCTGTATTTCCTTTATCGTCAGGTCTAGCAAAACCAAGAATATAAGATGCAAAATCTTCATTTGGATACACTCTTGCTTTCTCTGGCATAAAAGAAACACCCGGAATTTTCATTTTCCCGATTTGTTCTTTCAATTCTCTAGATAAATTCCGACCAACTTTTCCGATTTCAACTTGCGTACGTCCATCATGAAAATTTTTTAATACATCCTCTTTATCAATTTCAAGCGCATCAGCTAATTGCCTTGCGGTTTCATCTTTATTTTTCACTTTATTTGTTCCTTTTAAATTCACAACAACACGATATGTTGTGGAATCTTGGACTAGCACTTTTCCAGCTTGATCATAAATCGTGCCACGATTCGCTTCCAAAACACCCTTTTTATTATGTTGTTCAGTTGCAAGGTCCTTTATATCTACATTATGGACGACCCCTACTGCTTGAATATAGAAAAAACGCAAAAGCATAATAAGAAACAAAACAATAAAAGCAACCATAAAATACCGCGCGCCTTTATTCGTTTGAAGTTTATGCATATTTATCCCCTTTCTTTCACAATTAACTACTGCAGAGGTGTGCTACAAATTATGTAATTTTTGCTTTCAATACTATATGTTTCGAACTTTTCCTTTTAATTCCTTTAAAACAATGTGAAACTAGTTATTGTTATTGATAGTTTATTTATATACTTAAAATACAGTACGTGAAATTTTTGAATATTCATTCTTTCGATTTTGCTACATAACACTCAAATTCTTTTTGCAAGTAATCTATTCACTTGTGTACAAAAAACCCTCCTTTCAATTTCCAAAGGAGGGGGGCAATATATAAAAGGCTAGTTATGAAATTTAAGCTACATGGTTATATTTCTTTAGAAAAGGAATTCGTTTCGCTACGAGTGCATACATTTTGAAAACAAGTTTTGCGATTGGTTCAAATATACGTTTTTTCTGCAATAATAAACTGCTTGTTATAATCGTTATTACAGCTGCACCCATTACATCTAAAGGAAAATGAACACCTACATACAAACGAGATATACAAACTAAAACCGCCCATAAAAGTGCAATATATCTTAACTTTTCTCCTCTAAGCATAAAAATGAACGCAATCGATAATACAAGTACAGAATGATCACTAACAAATGATGAGTTTTCTGCATGAGGTACTAATTGATTCACTTCATATGATACAAAAGGGCGTGGATGATAATATACTACATGAATAAAAACATTTACTAGTAATGCAATTATTACTGAAAGTGTCGTATACAACACTGTATATTGTTTTCTTATCGCATTCTCTTTCCGTTATGAAACCATAAGATAAACATGAATAGAATAGCCACATATGCAGCGCTATTTGTAATAGCAATCATTACCTTATCTAAGAGCGCAGATGTACCTGCTAAATTGTTTATCCATTGAAATACTGTGTAATTCACGTTACTCTCTCCTTATAATTTCTTATATTACTTGAAATAAAGATACAAGTTGACTTGATTTACACAGTATACAACATTTACACATATTTAGATTTTCACTTTATTCATTTTACTATTTTTCATTTGACAATTATGTAACTATTTACATGAATTAAAGATATATAGGGTTGAAAAACCTTTTAAGTCAAATGATTCACAAACTATAAGTGTATATATTACATAACATATCCATATAAAAACATAGGTTATTAAATCATATTTTTATTCCATACGTAGAGCGATATTACCAAACTGTTCTCCTTGTTCCATACGACTTAACGCTTGAATGGCTTCTTCTAACGAATATACTTTATCAATAATTGGTTTAATTTTATGTTTCTCAATAAACTTAACCATTTCATTAAATTCCTCACGGCTACCCATAGATGTCCCCATAATATCGATTTGGTTATAAAATAATGCACGTAATGGTAATTCAATTTTATCTCCTGAGCTTGCACCAAAATTAACAATTCTCCCATTTGGTTTTAATACATCAAAATATTGTAAGAATGTTGCTGGACCTATACTATCGATTATTAAATCTACTTTCTCTCCGCGTAAACTCTCTTCCCAATTTCCAGAACTATTAAAAGAAAAGTCTGCGCCATATTTTTCGGCAAACTGTCTTTTGTTCTCTACCCTTGATGTAACACTTACTTTTGCGCCAATTGCTTTCGCAAATAACATGACAAATGTCGCTACACCGCCGCCTATTCCCGGAATTAAAACATGCTCTCCACACTTCAATTTACCCTTTGTAAAAAGCGCTCTATATGCTGTTAATGCCGATAACGATAAAACTCCAGCCTCATCCCAAGTAAGATATGACGGTTTTGCCACTACATTTTCAGCTGGCACAATAACAAATTCAGCAAACGTTCCATCTTTCGGTCCACCTAAAACCTCTGGTAAATCTGGTACTTCGGCAATATTTTCCCATCCAATGCTAGGATTGATAATAACCTCGCTACTTAATAAATTATTTGAAACACCTTCTCCGATTTCTGTAACAATTCCTGAACCATCTGACCCTATTACTAACGGCAGCTCCATTTCTTTTCTATTGTATATAATAAATAAATCCCTATGATTTAATCCTGCAGCTTTTAACTTTACTTTTACTTCACCGGCATTAGGATTTGTTTCAGGTAAAAATTTATATTCTAATCCTTCTACCCCTTTTTTATATTGATGTACAATAGCTTTCATTGTTTAATTCCCCCTTAATATTTTCAATGTACTAGAAATATCGAAATAAATAAAATAATCCGTCTCCAATAATTAGAAATAATGTATATCGTTATGACAAAAGAAAAAATCCCTCCCTATAAATAACGTAGGAAGGGTTTTTTAAATTTTTCAGATAAGAATCTGTAATTTTAGTTTTTTTGAGTTTTGGCCAATTCTAAAATTCTTTGAATAAACGGTGTCTTTTCCTTTGTATATGAAACACGATCAAAAGGATATATAGTTGCAAGTTTCTCTTTTAATTCTCTATATTCTTTACGTGCCCATTCATGTTTTATTAGAAAGTCTCGAAATAAAAGATTGTTTTTCCATTCGTCACTATTATAAATATAAACATGCAAATGATGGGTACCAGCTCTCCATTTTCCCTTTCTAAAAAAACGTCGATTAGGTGTTTCTTTTGGAACATACTCATATCCAATCTTTAATAAATCTTCAATCCACTTTTCGGTAATTTGCAAATCCGTTACACCAATCATCATATCTATTAGAGGTTTCGCTCCTAATCCCTCTACGGAAGTACTTCCTATATGTTCAATAGCAATACAATCTCCTCCGAATAAAGAAATAAATTTCTCTTTTTCTATTACATACTCTTCATACCAATCTTTTTGATATGGTTTAATAACGATTTGTTGTTCCATATTGTTCACCCTCTTATAAGTGTTTATTATTATATTTATAAAATTTTATGTGATTAACATAGGATTTTCACAAAATATGTCGAATACTGAGATATACAATTTAATTATAATAAATGCGAGGTATATTATGAAAGATATTCCAGTTAAAATTCAATTGAATCAAGTTACATTCCAGTTAAAAGAACATCATAATTTTGATTGGCTATTGAAATTAGGAAACGTATTTGCAGTTTTTGACCAGCAAGATTCAGGTAATCTATCTTTCGGTGTAGAAAAAGATGGGCGCAAGAAATTTATTAAATATGCCGGGGCACAAACACTTGCATATGAAGGAACTATGAAAGACGCTATTGAAAGATTAAAAAATTCAGCTTCCCTATACGAGGAATTAAAGCATGACTCGCTTATAAAACTAATTGAACATTTTCCCGTTCAATCTGGATATGTCTTAATTTTTGATTGGTTTGATGGCGAATGTCTTCATTCACATTGGAGTTTCCCGCCTCCTGAGAAATATAAAAATCCAAACTCTCCTTATTATAAATATAAGCATTTATCTGTTTTGGAGCGAATTCAATCCTTAAATTCTATGTTTTCTTTCCATACATATGTCGAAAAGGAAAACTATGTAGCAATAGATTTTTATGACGGTAGTATTTTATATAATTTTCATACAAATGAGACGAAGATTTGTGATATTGATTTATATTCTAAAAAACCATACGTGAATAAAATGGGAAGATTATGGGGTTCCTCTCGTTTTATGTCTCCTGAAGAATTTGAGCTAAACGCTATGATTGATGCAAGAACAAATGTATTTAATATGGGGGCGATGGCTTTCGAAATTTTAGGAGGTGGAAAAGATCGTTCCTTTACAAAATGGGAAGCAAGTAGGAATTTATATGAAATAGCGTATCGTGCTGTAAATGAAAGCCGAGCTGAACGATATGAATCAGTTAAAGTATTTTATGAAGAGTGGATAAACGTGGCAAATGCTGAAAAGATATAACCTATATTATTAAAAACATAAAGTTTCTACTATAATCATGTATAATACATATAAAATGGAAATTCAAAATAACGAGGAAAATATTATGAACTTTGTTTATATTAATCAAAACGTATTAAATAATCTTCTTTACATTTTAAGTAGTATATTTATTTTTTATTTTATATATGATAGCGGACGCTATTTAAAGAAATATAAAAAATTACTTATTATCCTTTGTACGAGTATCCCTCTTATTTTATGTATGCGCTATCCAATCTATATGGATGAAAATTGTATTCATGATTTAAGACAAATACCAGTTATAATAGGCACACTTTATGGTGGTTTCCCTGTTGGTATCATTTTGTTTGCTATTTTATTAATTACAAGATTTTCATTTTATGGATTTAGTATGTTAACAATACTAGTTTATGGAACAATGTTTATCGTTACAGCATTCGCATCCGCAAAATTTAATAAGTATAATAGAAAAATTAAAGTAGCTTATGGAATGTTTTTAACATTTTTTCTAGCAATATTTACAACTGTAATTGTATTAACTTTATCAAATTTTGAAGTAAATAATTTGTACATTATTTATTTTATAATATTACCAACCATTTTGATGTTGTTTGGCATTTATTTTAATGAAGTTTTAAAAGATGCAGTATGTATGCGATCGAAGATGATTAAAATGGAAAAAATGGAGATTGTTAGCCAACTTGCTGCTAGTATATCGCACGAAGTAAGAAACCCCTTAACTGTCGTAAAAGGATTTACTCAACTTTTAAAAACACCTAATTTAACTCCAGAATCAAGAGACGAGTATATTGAACATATACTTGAAGAGTTACATCGTGCACAAGGAATTATTGATGATTATTTAACGTTTGCCAAACCTGCTTCAGAAAAATCAGATCATATTTCAGTAGAACAAGAGTTGAACCGAGTTATTAATATGATCTTACCATTATGCAATATGAATACAATACATATTACAAAAGATTTTTCCGTGGCAACAATTGTAGGCAATAAACAGCACTTTCAACAATGTTTTTTAAACTTAATAAAAAATGGGATTGAAGCAATGCCTAATGGTGGTACTTTACATATCTCATCATCTATTAGTAATAATAAAGTTATTATTCGAATTGAGGATAGCGGAATTGGTATGTCACAAGAGCAAGTAAATCGATTTGGTGAACCATATTTTAGTACAAAAACAAAAGGTACAGGTTTAGGTACAATGGTTGCTGTTAAGATCATCGAAACGATGCAAGGTAGTTTGAAAATCCGAAGCGTTATTAATAAAGGTACAACTTTGACAATTACATTGCCGAGATATAATATGAACTCATCTGAAAACAAATAAAAAAGGAGCATAATTGCTCCTTTTTTATTTGTTTCGATACATAAGTATCTTCTATGTTTTTTAAGTTTACATTTGTGGAGACTAATTAGAAATTAGTACCCTCCGCCCCAGCAGCTGCATCCAACGATAATTAATAAAATAAATAACACAACTAATAACGCGAAACCTCCACCAAAACCACAAGAACCACCGTAACTCATATTTTCTCCTCCTTTTGGTTTGAAAACTAATAGGTAGTTGATCATTTTAACTGGTTCGTATTATACATTATGTAAATATCCCTTTTTTGAGCATGTCCACATAAAAATAAGTAAAAGCACTCATTTGAGAGTGCTTTAAAATGGATACCAAAAGTTTTGAAATACATGTAACTTTAAATACACTGCAACAATTAAAATAAAAACACCTACAAATAACGAAATGAAATCCACGCTTTTCGCTTTATTTGTATAAAACCAAGTTCGTGTATTCTTCTTTCCAAATCCTCTTAAATCCATTGCATTTGAAACTGTATCGATTCTATCTAGTGAATGAATAATTAAAGGCCCAAAAATTAAGACACGGTTTTTCATACGAATCCATAAACTTGCTTCTCCTTTTTCAAAAGCTACTCCTCTCGCCTCTTGTGCATGTTTAATAACTTTATATTCGGACTGAATATCAGGTATGTAACGTAATGCAATATTTATTGCATATGTAATCTTATAATGAATTCGAAATTTACTTAAGCTACTCACAAATTTGCTTGGATCAGTCGTGTATATATAAATAAGTGTAAATGGTAATAACGTAAAATATTTTAATGAAAGTGTAGCTGCATAAAATAATGTTTCATAAGTTATTGTTGCATATCCAATATGTAAAAATGAAGTATATGATTCGGTTAATTCAGATCCATGTGTTGGTGTAATAAATAAGATCATGACAGAATTTAATAAACTAAATGTAAATATAACAGTAAAAACAATAATGATTTTACGAAATGGAATTTTAGCAATTAGAAGTCCGATACATCCAATCATAAATACAAAGAACAATACGCGAAAATCAAAAAATAAAAAAGTAAGCGTCATGCAAAAAATAAATAACAACAATTTCACTGCTCCATCCATACGATGAAAATATGTATTATACACCTTCCTCCCTCCTCATAACATCAAAATAAAGTTCTATAAATCTTTCAGGATTTGCAATACCACTAAATTTAACTAGTTTGAATAAAGTACTCTCCACTAAGTGCGCTCTATGTAAAGTTTCTGAATGCCCTAATACAGTAGAGGCGGTATTATTCGCAATAATTTCTCCTTCATGTAGAACTATCACTCTGTCTGCATATTCTAATGCGAGATTCATATCGTGAGTAATAAAAATGAAAGATATTCCCTTTGCAGCTAGTTTTCTTATAAACGTCATAAACTGTTTATAATGATAATGATCTTGTCCCGCTGTCGGTTCATCTAAAATAATAAGTTTCGGATTTGTTGTTAGTACAGATGCAATCGTTACTCTCTTCTTTTGTCCATAACTTAATGCCTGAATTGGCCAATTTCGAAATGGATACAAACCACAAAGTTTTAATGTTTCTTCCGCTCTAAGCTTAATTTCTTCCTTTGAAAACTTTTTTAATTTTAATGAAAATGAAACCTCTTCTATAACAGTAGGTTGTGTAATCATCTGATTTGGATTTTGCATCACATAACATATAACCTCACCACGTTTACGAATAGACCAAGAATTGATATTTACTTCATCAAATACAATCCTATCATTTTTTGTTTTGTTTATGCCTATAAGACTATGAGCTAATGTTGATTTACCGGCTCCATTATGGCCCAAAAGTGCTACAATTTCACCTTCATATATGGAGAAATTTACATTGTTCAATACTTTTTGTTTATTAGGATAGGAGAATGACAAATTCTCTACTTTCAATAATTCTTTTTTTGTAGGAGTACCTTTAAAAGAAACTTGCTTCTCCATCCACTCATCTATTATGCTACGAACACTTTCCCTTTGAAGATTTTCAAGCGGGTAGTATATTACGTCATTATTACCATCAAACTGCAATTTCTTTAATACTTCTACGTACATAGGCTCTCTTAAGCCGATAGATGGTAATATATTTGACGCTAAAATCTCTTCTGGTGTCCCTATCGCAACAATTTCCCCTTCATTCATTAAAATGATTTTATCTAAATCCAGGTTTAACATTTCTTCTATTCGATGTTCAATAATTACAATTGTTTTGTTATATTGTTTATGTATATCTTTAATAAGATCTATCGTATGTAAGCTACTAGCTGGATCTAAATTTGCTAACGGTTCATCGAATAATAATATATCAGCATTTGTTGTTAACAGACCTGCTAAAGAAACAGTTTGTTTTTGCCCTCCAGATAATTCATGCGGACTTTGTTTATGAAAAGAATGCATCTTTAGCTTTTTTAATGATTCCGAAACAATCTTTTTCATATCGTTTTGATTTACACATTCATTTTCTAAAGAAAAAGCTACATCTTCTTCTACTGTAAGACCAATAAATTGAGCGTCTTGATCTTGCAAAATTGTTCCTACCTGTTTACTTTGTTCAAAAATACTCCCTTTCCTCGGATCTTTTCCCGCAATAGAAATAGTTCCAGTACTACTCCCTTCATAAGAAAACGGGATTAGCCCATTGATACAATGAGCTAACGTTGATTTTCCTGAACCACTTCGTCCAGCAATTAATACTTTTTCACCAGGATATATATGAAACGTAATGTCTTTTACAGTAGGCTGCGCCGCATGCTTATATTGAAAGCTGAATTGTTCAAAAGAAATAATTGGTTGCATGTTAACATCCCTACTTTTCAATTTTTAAATGTGTATGTTTCTTATTAGATTTAGCTAGGCCTATCGTAATTGGCAATCCAAGAACTAAAAATACGATAACATCAGCAATTGTTGCACCTAATACTTGTATTACAATTTTGTCAAACGGTTCTCCCATGACAATAATATCGAATGCACCCGCAAATATAATAGCAATGACGATACCAATTAACCCAGTAATAGCTAAATAAGAAATATCGCCTTTATTATACGTCCCGTTTTTCACACTAAATCTAACTCTTTTTTGAATGAGTCCCATTGCAAAGCCGATAATGCCTGAACTAATAACCCACCCCCACCAAATACCCCATCCAGCGATTGTATCTGTTACGGTATGACCGATAAGTCCTATTAACAGTCCTGCCACTGGACCGAATAACGCTCCAAAAACCGTTAAAATAGCTAACGCAGGTTTAATAAATGTATTTGGTGCAATAGAAAAGCCCCAAAGTCCTAATATGCCGTACAATGCTGCTCCAATTCCGATTGCTACTACTAACTTTGTTGATAATTTGTTCATTACAATTCCCCTCTCATATTAGTCAACTTTTATTACTCTATATTTATTTTGAAAATGAATTATGCATCGACACTCCCTTTCTATACAACAAAAAATGACCTCTTACATAAGAGGTCATTTTCTTTCACGTTCAAGAATCCTCTTATCTTCCAAAAAACACATCGTGTCCTCTGCGGAATTAGCACCTTCCTACAAAATTACATAGGGGTTGCTGAGGTTTCGTAGGGCCGTTCCCTCCACCTCTCTGGATAAGTATTAATTTGTAATTCGTATTATTGCATTAAGATGAATAAATTTCAATACTTTTCTAATTATTTTAATTTTTTATTTAACATTACATTTAAATCATTGTATTCTTATCGGAATTATGAAATAATGAATTCAACATAGTTACGGGAGGAATGTACGATGAAAGTAATCGGTTTAATTGGTGGACTAAGTTGGGAATCTACATCATTATACTATAAACATATTAATACACTTACACTCTCTCAATATGATCAAAATGCAAAGCTTGTTTTATATAGCATGGACTTTGGTGAGGTAACTACTTTATTACAAAATCATCAATATGAAGAAGTGAAAAATGAATTAGTCACAGTTGCAAAAAAGGTTGAAAAATCTGGAGCTGAATGTTTATTAATGTGTTCCAATACGGTTCATTTATTTGCTGAAGAAGTAGAAAATGCAATATCCATTCCACTTCTTCACATCGGTGATGTAAGTGCTAAAGAAATGGTAGACCAAAATATAAAGCGTATCGGACTATTAGGTACGAAACAAACGATGGAACAAGACTTCTACAAATCACGTCTAGCGAACTATAACATTGAGACAATCATTCCCAAAAAAGAGGAAAGAAATTTTATCCATCATGTTATTTTAAATGAATTAAGTAAAGGAATTATTTCAGAAGCATCAAAAGAAAAGCTATTACAAATTACAAAATCATTAATTCAAAATGGCGCAGAAGGTATATTACTAGGATGTACTGAAATTCCTTTGCTTATTTCTCAAAACGACCTTACTGTACCTGTTTTTGATACCGCTTTTTTACATGCAAATACTGCTGTGCAGTTTGCAGTATAATAATATAAAAGCATAAAGGTTATAATCTGTACCCTTTGTAAAGGACATTTTGAAAAAAGTTAGGCAACATCAAGAAGATGATTTCTGTATCCAACAGGAGTCATCTTTTTTAAATTCCATTGATATCTATAGTGATTATAGTACGTCATATATTTCTTAATCTCTTGTTTCAACTCAGTAAAAGACTCGCAAGGTTTTATATGTGCTTCATCTTTCAGATGACCAAAAAATGATTCTTGTGGAGCGTTATCCCAACAGTTCCCTCTTCTTGACATAGATTGTCCGAGCTTTAGCTTTTTGACTAATTTTTGGTAGGTAGGGCTTGTGTAGTGGGCTCCTTGATCTGAATGAATATATGCGCCTTCAGTCAATGGAATCCTCTTATTCCGTTTTAGTTTATGAAGAGTTGTTGTTACGAGGTCTAATGTCATCTGTTCTGAAACATGGTAAGCTAAAATTTCATTGGTTGAGCCATCTAAAATTGTAGATAAATAAGCTCTTTTATTCTTACCGTAAATTAAATAAGTGATATCTGTAAGAAGCGTTTTTCCTGGGATATTTTGTTTAAATTCTCGATTTAATTGATTCGGCACTACTCGATGTTCTTTTGAAGCTTTCAGCATTCTTTTATAAGGATTTGCTTTCCGAATCGGACAGACAATCTCATATTTTTTCATGATTCTACGGATACGCTTTAAATTGTAGACAACTTGAAAATGACCCACCAATGTCATTTTTATTTGACGAGCCCCTTTCTTTCGATTTCTAAATCGAAGTGCTTTTAATATGATTTCTTTCACGATTTCATCTTGATTGTTCTTTTGTTTCCGTTGTTCTTGAGATGAAATGGAAAAATAATTATAGTATCCCGAACGGGATACACCAGCTACTTTACACAAATAACTCACCATATTTCTTAAGTTATATTTTATGATAACAGAACGAATCAGGATATATTTCTGACTAGGTGATAACGTTATTTCCTTCTCATCCTCCCTTCCATAAGTTTGATCTTTTTTAACAATTCATTTTCTGCCTTTAGTAAGTTCCGTTCGGCTTCTAAACGAGCATACTTCTCTTCTAACGTAAGCTCTCTCTCAAGAGTTCTTCCCGCGTTTTCGGTGCGTGTATCTCGCAAACCAAATACACCATTTTTTCTGTAAGCAGCACGCCATCTACTTCCTGATGACATAATTCGTTTCATTCCAATTATATCTATATCAAAACCACATTCTTCAAAAATATTTCGAGGTAGTTTTCCTTTCTCATTTTCCTCAATAAAAATACGCTTAAATTCATCTGTATAAGTGATACCTTTTTGACTTACAGATTTTATGTAGGGGTTATTTGATAGAATTTGAATGTCTCTTTCCGTAAATAGCTTTTTTGTCATTTTGAACTTTCTCCGATCCCAATTTTCTCTCATTATACAAGAAATACCCTATAGAATAGACTTTTTTTCAGTGTCTATTCTATAGGGTACATTTTATTAATCCTCTATGCTTTTATATTGTCCACACTATTTATTTAAAAGAGATTTTATAACTGCAATTGCTTCTTTAGTACCACCACATTCTATAAAACTATCATTCAGTTTTCGTATACCATGTTTATACTTTTCATTTGAAAGAACCTCTGTTACCGCTTCATTTAAAGTTTGCACATTAACATGTTCTTTCAATAATCGATTTGCTGCTTCAAGTTCAGTTAATCTTTGTGCTATCATTGGCTGATCTTTATCGTGTGGAATTATAACAAATGGGACATTAAAATAAATGGCATCGTGTACGCTATTCATACCACCATGTGTAATAAAAACATCTGCTTCACTTAATATTTCTGATTGGGGTACATATGAAGCAATTATAAAATTGTCTGGCGCTTTCTTAATTTTAGAACGATCATTTCTATCACCAATTGCCATTACTACTATCCCATCAAAATCTGAGAAAGTATCAATGCACGTATTAAAGAATGGTTCGATCCCTTCAAGCAGTGTTCCCATTGAAATATAAATAACTTTCTTATCTTGAAGTAATTCTAGTGGAAACTGTACATTTGTTTTACGCTTTGAAATACTCGGCCCAATAAAAATGTTATTTTCTCCGAACGCATCGCTATTCGGTTGAAAATAACGACTTGTGTACACAAGAGTAATATCTCCCTTGTTATGCATAAATTGAAGATTATTTTTAGGCTTTACTCCAAATTCATGTTCTATTTGATATAGTAACTGTTCAGAAATTTCATCAGGTTGAAATGGTATTTCTGCATTTGGATGAAAAGGTAATGTCTCCAAAAATTTTGGAGACATTAAAAATATAGGAGAAGAAACTATGCCAGGAATTTGTAAATACTCCTTTACTAACTCACCAGCGCCAAATATATCATAAATTACGAAATCAAAATGTATGTTTTCACATAATTTTTTCGTAATTTGTAATATATATAAAGAAGTTTGAACATGTACATGAAAGAATGAACTCAGCCCATCTCGAGTTTCAGAATCAATAGAAATTCCCTTTAATAAATCTGGATGTGTATATACAGTAGCTCCCAAATCTTCAATTCTGCCTTTAAATTGTTCTGTCGTAATATAATGTACGTGATCACCTCGTTCAGTATAGGCTTTGACTAAACTTAATGTAGGATTTACATGTCCCTCTGCTGGAAAATTAACCACTAAAATATTTAGCACTTATTTCTCACTCCTTACATTTCAATTCGCTTATTAAGCATACTGTAATTATTACCGTCAATCTTCACCTAATAGTCCTAATATGCTTGCTACTTTAGGGTGATAAATAATTGTTAGTGATTAAATTAAAAATGGCATCTACATAAGTAGATGCCAAACCGTGATAAGGAGTGTTCTGTGAGGTTAGAATAAGCTTTTCAGCTTGTCCTATGCTATCAATGTATGATTTTTTTTATAAAGTGTGCATAATTGATAGAATGATTTTACCTCTCTATCACCCATTTTGAACCTATTTCTAAATAAGTCGACTCTAGTTTCTGTACTATTTCATATGTTTTAACCTTCTTGAGAGCTATTTATTTTTATAGTTTCTCCAGTCAATCTCTTATTTTTCAATTCAAAATAAGCATCTAAAACTTCTTTTCCAATATCAGAGTTAATACCAGATTTATCATTAATAACCCACGGCACAACTACAGAGAATGCTACTTCAGGATTATCATACGGCGCATATCCTGCTAACGTTAAATTATAACATTCTCTTCGCTCACCTTTTTCATTTCTTCCAATATCACTTTCTCCACCGTATACTGTCTGTGCTGTCCCTGTTTTACCTGCTGGCTTATAAGATGCTTTTTGGAACGCCCTTACTCCTGTTCCATCACCTTCTTGGAATACCCTTCTAAATCCTTCTTTTACTTGATTTATATATTCCTCTTTCATATCTATCTTATTTAAAACGATTGGTTCTACTGCATGCACCACTTTACCAATCTCATCTTTTTGCGACGTTTGCTCTCTTACCTCTTGAACAATTTGTGGCTTCATTCGATATCCACCGTTTGCGATTGTTGAAATATACTGTACAAGCTGAAGTGGCGTATAAGTGTCATACTGGCCAATTGAGTAGTCTAGTAAGAAACCAGGTTGATTATCTTTTTTACCAATTTGTCCAGCTGTTTCATTCGGTAAATCAATACCCGTTGGAACACCTAATCCAAATTGCCTGAAATAATACCTCATTTTATCAAAGTACTCCTGTTTAATATTTAATGAACTATTTTTCACATAATCTACACCTGCAATTTTTAATGCTGTATGAAACATATAAACGTTTGAAGAGACTTGTAACGCTCTTAAATCATCAATATTTCCAAACTCTTTCCAAGACTTTTTTTCCTTAGTTCCTTTAAACTTCATAGGTGCATCATAAAAATAAGTACCTGGTGTTATAGCTTTCGTTTCAAATCCAGTTAAAACTGTCGCACCTTTAACTGTTGATCCAAGCTCATAAGAACTAGTCATTGTGCCTAATGCATAGTCTTCAACTTCTGTTTTTCCGTCTTTTTCTACAAGTCTTTTCCCGGCCATGGATAATACTTGTCCGTTTTTCGGATTCATCATCACAACGAAAGCACGGTCCAACATGGATTCTGACCCTTTATATGCCTTTAATATTTTTTCAATACTTTCTTCTACTTTCTTCTGTAATTCCATATCTATTGTTAAAGTTAAATTCTTACCGCTCTTTCCCTCAGAAACGATTTCCGTTCTAATTGTATTACCTTGTTTATCTGCAACGCTTCTTACTTCTTTTTTTGTACCATGAAGTACATCTTCGTATTGCTGTTCAATATAACTTTTTCCAACCCTATCATTTCGGCTATAATCACGTACCAAGTAGTAATCTAATCGTTCACTTGGTAATCCTTCATCGGAATTAGAAACATTTCCAAGAACAGATCGGAATAATCCATCATTTACATACACTCTCTCCCAATCAACCGATACGTCTACACCTGGGAGATTCGCTAAATCTTCACTAATTATAGTAAATTCCTTTTCACTAACATCTTTTTTAATAATTTGAGGAGCCATTTGATAACCAGAAGTCATCTTACTTTTAATAGCTAACACTTTTATATCTTTCTCTGTTAATTCCTGAAGATTTTTATCTGTAACCCGTTTTCTTTTTAACTCTTCTATTTTTTTATCTAGCTTCTTGCCGCTAATATCCTTTTCTCTAAATGTATCTATTTCTTTTTTCGATACTAGATTTTCAGCCAGTTTCGGATTTAATTGCATCCAAAAATCTTTCTTATCTGTCTCAGTTAACTTAGCTATATCTTCTTGCGGCATTTCAATTATGTCTGCAAGTTGTCTTGCGGTTTTTAATAAATCTTCTGATTTTACACCTTTCATCTTTGTATACGTGATCGTACGCAAAGATGTATTATTAACAACTGGATTCCCGTCTCGATCAAATATTTTTCCACGTGGGACAGATAGGCTCACAGTTGCGTTTTCTCTCTTTTCTACTTCATTTTTATAAGTCTCTCCATCGAAAATTTGCACTTTACCTAACTGTATAATCATTGCAGAAAATAATAAAAATACACAAAGAAATAAAATATTTAACCGCGTCGGTATTGCTCTACCACTTTTTTTCTCATGCTTTTTCACCTTGTCATAATCTCCTCCTTACCGAATTCCTACTAATAATTGAATCTATATATTAAAAGTAATGCACATTTTCTATACAGTACTTTGCACAAATATTAATATACTGATAAAAACTTAATAGAAATTAAAACAAATCTAAAGAAAAGGTAAAGTTTACTAAAATAAATGTAAAAATACCCAATAACCAAAAACTAAGCTTTTGGTTATTGGGTATTTAGTAATTTAAGAATTAATAATGGGACGCATTGATTCAAATCTATCATCATAATTTGATAGAGATTTTTTAATATGAGCTTTCGGCAAATATATCGTTACTGTTGTCCCGACACCAACTTCACTCATAATACTTATATTCCCTTGATGACTTTCAATGATTTTATAACTTAACATTAATCCGATACCGGTACCTTTTTCTTTTGTACTATAAAAAGGCTCACCTAATCTCTTAATTCTATCTTCAGGTATCCCTATTCCTTCATCAATTACATGAATAATGACACCTTCATCATTTATCTCTTTTATATGAATTGTAATTTTCCCGCCATCTGGCATAGCTTCGATTGAATTTTGCAAAATATTAATAAACACTTGTTTCAATTGATTTTCTGAGCATTCAATGCTTATGTCTTTGTTGTCTGCATATAGTTCCACTTGAATATTCGTCATAATTGCTTTTGTATTCATTAACGATACGACATTATTATAAATTTGATAAATATTTTTTTGTTCTGTATTTATCTCATCTGTTTTAGCAATTGATAAAAACTCTTGAAGAATCGCTTCTATTCTTTCAATTTCAGAAAGCATTAAATCAAAATATTTTTCTTGATCTTCTTTATTAATTTGAAATAACTGTATAAACCCTTTAATGACAGTTAATGGGTTCCTCACTTCATGAGCCACACCAGCTGCTAATTGACCAATTGCTGCAAGTGTATCTGATTTATTTAGCAATTCTTCTGTCTTTTTCCGTTCTGTAATATCGCGTACAATGATCATAATTTTATCATGTAATAATGGTAAGCATCTAGCTTCAAAGAAATCGACACTCCCATTAATTGTAAGTGGATATTCAACAATTACATTCGTCCCTTTTTCCTTCACTTGATGAATTGCTTCCTGAAACTGCTGTGCTACTGGAGATGGTAATACTTCGAAAAACTTTTTTCCCATAAAAGCTTGTGCCGGTACGTAAAATTTCGAAGGGGATCCTGCTTTATAATCTATAATTGTGCCATCATCTTCTGTTAAGAAACATAAATCTGGTAAAGCCTTAAAAATTAATTCCAATTCAGACGTTTGTTGTTTTAACTGGTCTTCTATCGCTTTTAAATGTGTAATATCTACCCCGACTGCCCAGTAGCTATATCCTGTTACAGGAAACTGTTCTGATATATTGGACCACATGATTGTTTTGATTTCACCATTTTTACATGTTAAGTGCATTTCCCAATCCCTGAAATTTTTTCCACAAGTTAAAAATTTCGTTTGTATTTGGTGACGATAATTATGATCTGGGTACAATAATTGTAGGGCATTTGGATTCCCTATTATTTCTTCAGCTGTATAACCTGTTACAATTTCACACTCCCGATTCCACAAAACAAAATCTCCATTATAATCAAGCGCATCAACCATAACAGGCATGTTTTGTAAAATCGTATGCAGTTCCTCCTCTTTTCGAGAAAGCAACGTTTTATTTTTACTTTGAAATACCTTTGTTGCTCCATCTATAATTAGATTTGAAAGCATTTCAAAGTATTTTTGACAATTGAAAATTTCACTTTTGTTTGACCATACTACAAAAGATCCTAAATGTTGATTGTATAAAAAAATGGGGATTTCAATTTTGGGAAGTTTACATATTTTCATTTCATTTATTCCAAAAGAAAATATACATTCTTTTTCAGCATCAAGAAGTTGATGTGATATGTTGGTTAATTTATAAAACTGTTCTGCCATGGTTTCTATTGTACTCACATCAATAAGTTCCATTAGCCGCGCATTCATTCCTTTTTCACCTCAATATGTAAAATTAATACAAATTCAAAATTTATACTTCTCCATTATACGTAGAATGTGCCTTTAGGTATATAGCTGCAGAATAATTATTCGAATAAATTTTATTTTTCAATTAAAGTAGAGAAGAATTTGCGTATAAAATGAATCCTTAATCAGTACGTATTTTGTTCATCACATATTAATTCTGAATGTACGACCAACCTAAAACGGGTACTCATACAGAAACCGGATTTTAATATCAGAGTCATACACATCGATTTTAGTAGTATAAAAATACAAAAAATATAAAGTTCATAAAATTTTCACAATTAATATGAAAAATATAAACATTTATTCCAATATATTCTATATAATAAAAAGTAATAAGGCTTCTATGAATCTCATAGAATACCTTACCCCTAATAAAAAGAAAAAAGAATCCATTTGGATTCTTTTTTTCTTTTTATATTACATTACATATTTATATAAAGCATGTGCAACACCGTGTTCTTCATTTGATAAAGTTTCGTATTTACACATTGCTTTTATTTCTTCGACTGCGTTCCCCATTGCAATTGATATGTTTGCTTTTTCCATCATGGATACATCGTTTAGCCCATCACCTATCGCTACAGTATTTTCAACTGGAATATTTAGATGTTCTGCTAAAGTATATAATCCATTTCCTTTTTGAGCATCTCGATGATTAATTTCTAAATTATGCCAATATGAAGATGTAATTGCTAAATCAGTATTATGCAGAAACGCTGCTTTTAACTTTTTTAATTTTTCTATGTCATAAGAAAATGGTAAAAGCTTATGCACATGTATATCAGTTTCTACAATCGGTTTACAACTTTCTGCACTATGAAACGCTGTATGCTCAAGGTATAAAGCTGCGATCGTTTCTAATTCTTTCAAGTCGAAATTTTCTTTTGAATTCTTCACATACTCAATTTCATTACGTACACTCTCTACTCCATAATCCGGTACATACACACCTTTATCAGTATAAAGCTGATAATATAAGCCATTCTCTTCAAGATATTCTACAATCTCAAGTGCTTGCATATTTTGAATTGGATATCTCTTCATCATTTTTTTATCTTTATATATAAGCGCACCATTTTCCGCAATAATTGGACACTCTAAATTAACTTCTAACAACAATCTTTCAATGTCGACGATAGAACGTCCTGTACAAATTGCTACAACATGACCCGCTTCCTGACATTTTCGAATTGCTTCTGTATTCTCTTTACTAATCATTTTATTCCCTGAAAGAAGAGTTCCATCTAAATCAATTGCGATTAATTTCATTATTTCTTCACCACTTTCTATAAATACACGAGTTCATTATAAACAAAAGGTATCGTTTTCATACTGATCTCGTGAAGTACTCCTTATTTATAATTTATGAAAAGCGTTTCAGGTCAAGAAATAATTAATAATAAAATCAAAAACTTTTCTTTTTAAAGAAAAGTTTTTGATTTTATACTATGAACTATAACTAATATATTTCGTCTCACACATGTACACATTCTTTTCTTCAGTTGGGACATATACTTTAAACTTTTCTAAACGTTTTCCGTAAATATGAATAGTGACAACGCTTTCATTTTTAGCTATTTCAAGAATATGACAATCAGTTGGTGGAATGACTTTATCTGTTTCTCCTTCTCCCAAATAAAGATTTCCTGTATGTGTTAAATAAACAAGTGAATTTTCAAACTGCTTCGTTTGTATAAAGTTTTGCACCATTATCCTCCCTGTAAAAACGCCTTCTACTCCCCATGTACCATCATGATCATGTAAAGGTGTAGATTGTCCATCTTTCCATACAAGAGCTAATACTTCAAAACGATTAAAAGGATCTTCATATAACAAATGTCGTGCGTATTGAGCCGAATTCGCCTTCTGTTTTTCTAACGGAAGCCATGTTTTCTTTTCTAAAAGTTCTTCTAGTAATTTTTCAATCGCACAAACAATTTGATCTTCTAATAAATTACTATCCATTAAATCCGTTACAGCTTTAATAAATGTTTGAAACGTTTTACTTCCATTACACGTTAACATAAGCGTCCTCCTCCATTCTTTTTCACACACCTCCATACTAAATAACTAACTAAAATTTTACAATTGAGAAATAAAATACAAGGTACAGTATATTTGTACCTTGCTGATCAATTTACCTATTATTCAAAAGAATAGGTAAGTAATTTAACGTTTGTTCATTTTCCAATAGACATTTTTCTAAATTGAACAATGGAGATAACTCTATTTTTTCAAAAGCATTTATGAAAGTTCTTAATGCAATCTCAGCTTCTAAACGTGCAAGTGGTGCTCCTAAGCAAAAGTGAGCACCTTTACCAAATGTTAAATGCTTTTCATTTCCTATTCGGTGTATATTAAATTTAGAGGCTTGCGAAAACTTTTTCTCATCTAAATTTGCTGCACTTACCCACGCAACAATCATTTGATCCTTTTTCATAAAAGGCCCAAATATATTTGTATCCTCTGTAATCCTCCTAGCTAATGTAACGGGAAATCGATAGCGTAATACTTCCTCAATTGCCTTTGAAATTAATTTAGGTTCTTCTCTTAATTCTTTATATGTTCCAGGTGAATCCACTAAAAAGCAATAAAAGCTATTAATAATTAAATTAGTAGTTGTTTCATTGCCTGCCGCTAATAAACCTAAAGAAAAAGTAACAATTTCTTCATCTGTTAATCTTTCGCCTTCATATTCAGCTCGTATTAAATCCGAAATAATATCATCGGTTAAATGGTACCTCTTTCCCTGAACAATCGGTAGAAGATATGCTTTAAATTCATTTAGTGCTATACCCTTTTCCGCATCCAGATCATTAAACTTTTCTTTACTATACGGCATAAATAAAATATCAGACCATGCTTTAATTTTTTTACGGTCCGTTGTTGGCACTCCTAGTAAATCGGATATGACGGTAACAGGTGAAGAAATTTTTTCAGAGATGTTAAGAGAGTTTCCTGAAAAAATTGCGACAAATAACGCTGAGTTCCTTGTACGTATCGCTCTATTTGAAAAACTTGATTACGAAGGTAGAAAAGAAATTTTAACAATACGCCAAGACGTACTAAATAAACAGCTTACTGCTATTCAATCTTTAGATGTTAGCTCATCTTTTATTACAGAAGTTATTGAATTTAGTAAATCACGTATAGAACACGAATTACTCTGGATTACATCACTTATGAAGAAAATATAAAAATTAACAAGAAAAGTTAAAAATAATGAATGAAAATGAGATTTATTATCAATACTATAATTAATAAAAGGGCAACCACGATTTGGCTACCCTTCAAAAAATTTATACTTCTGGATCGAAAGTTTTGCAATCTGTTTCTTCCGTAGTAGATGCATGTTTCCCTTTATGACTTACTACATAAATTGCATCTGCACTACATTTATTGCCGTTAGCCCAAAATTTACAGTTGTTTACTTCACATAAAACGTCTTGTGCCATAGTATCACACCTCCTTGTTCTATTATCATTAACAAAATTCGGGGGTATGATACTCTTTGTTATGCATTTTTTATTACCTTTTTATCTTTCTTAATGGTTCAATATCTCCTTTTACAATAGCATCTATATTTTCAGTTATTTTTTCAATGTCAAAATGCCACCATTGAATTTGCAATAATTCTTCTATTATTGTATTTGTAAATCGCTCCTTTATTTTATTTGCAGGGTTTCCGCCAACAATTGTATATGGTGCGACGTCTCTAGTCACAACAGATTTAGCTGCAATGATTGCACCATCTCCTATTTTTATTCCAGGCATAATCGTTGTATCCATACCAATCCATACGTCATTTCCTATAACTGTATCACCTTTGTAAGGTAAATCAGACAAATTAGGTGTATACTTCTCCCACCCATTTCCAAATATATTAAATGGATATGCCGAAAATCCATCCATCCGATGATTCGCTCCGTTCATAATAAAGGTAACTCCATTTGCAATACAACAAAACTTTCCAATAGTAAGGTGATCTCCAAGAAATTCATAATGATGTAATACTCGATCTTCAAATGTTTCTCCATCTTTCGCATCATAATAAGAATAGTCACCAACAAGTATATTAGCTTTCGTTATTGTATTTTTTATAAAATGGACATTTTCATTTCCTTCAATAGGATATTTAACATTTGGATTAGGATTCATGTTGTACAGCACTTCCCTTACCATTTATTTCACTTTCTACCGCTATTACTGGCTTTAAATTGTATATAGGTAAAATAAATAATAATCCAATTATAAATAGTAAAGCTGTTCCCTCATACATCGTACTTAATGAGAACACCTCTTTTAATGAACCGGCTACACTCATTGTTACTACCATTGAACCGGTAAATAGTGGACTTAAAATGCCATTTACACGACCGATAAAATCAGTATCGCTATTTTGAATAATGAGCGTATTAATACCTATTTGGATACATGGAAGAGCTAACCCACTAAAAAGTTGTGCTGTAAGTGTCACCCATAAATTCGTTGAATAACCTATAATACCAATGCCGATCGCCTGACCGAGCATCCCTACAATTAACATCTTTTGCGGAGCTACGTTTTTCGCAAATACCATCGCTAAAGCTCCGCCAACAATCATACCCGCGCCATTTACTGTTAGTAACCATTGCAAACTCTCTTTTGATAACCCTAACTGCTCAGTCACAATAAATATACCTAATGGCTGAATCAATCCTATACCTAGTCCTGCTGCCATAAAACAAAGCCCAAGCAAAGTTAATGCTTTTTTCTTTTTCACATATTTAATACCATCCAGCATCTCCTGTAATAGCGTGATTTCTTTCTTCTCAATATCATTCTCAAGATCTTTCGGAAGAAATAACAACACAGCTGCTGCCAGTAAAAAAGCGATACCTGTTATGATAATTGAAATATAAATTCCAAAACTATGAAAGATAAATGTTCCAAGAATCGGTCCTAGCACCATAAAAATCGCAAATATTGTTTGATATATAGACATCGCTAATTGGATTTGTTCCGTTGATAAATGCTGTTTAAACAATTTCATACCTGATGGTTGAGAAAACTGCGAAAGGATTGCAGAAATAAGCGTGACAAAAAACACGATTTTCCATGTTCCAAACATAAGTGTAATTAATACAGCGAATACTGAAATGGAACTTAACGTTTCACACCAAATCATTGTCTTCTTTGGCTTCCACCTATCAGCAAAGGTTCCACCTATAAAGGAAAAGATGAAAATTGGAGCAAACTCAGCAACCGAAATCATTGAAATAGCAAAAGCATCACCTTTCGTCATTTCCATTACATATAATAATACCGCAAAGTTCCGAACCCATATTCCAATTTGTAAAAATAATGCTGATGCAAGAATTCCTTGCACAAACCGATTTTTTAATACTTGTGATACCCCATTGTTTTGTTTCGTTACTACATTTGTCGACATAAAAAATCCCCCTATTTCATGTTCTGAGCAGGAGGCAGCACAAATCATATAAAAAGACTATATATTCGCAGAGCGAAATACATCCCTTTTCTATAAATGCGCAGACTAATCCTATTCAGAAGAATATTTCGTTTTTTAACGAAGATCTCTTACAAATAGAATTAGTTGATCATTGGGATGTTTTCACCCTTCCGTTTCGAATTTAAATAACACATACATACTCTATGTAAATCAATTTCGATGTATGCATGTCTCCTTTTAACTATTCTAGAAATTTAAAGGCAATTCCTCTAAAGAACGCATTAAATAATTACCTTGCCATTTAATGTCTTCACGGTTACCTTTTATTTGTAGTTCAGGCATTCGATTAAACAAAGTAGTAATAGCAATCTTTGCTTCTAACTTAGCAAGTGGAGCTCCTAAGCAGAAATGGCTACCATGACCAAAGGCAATATGGCGATGATTTTCCCGAGTAATATCGAATACTTCTGGGTTTTCAAATACATTTTCATCACGGTTTGCAGAAGCTAATGCAATGACAACCATATCTCCTCTTTCGATTGTTCGGTCGTGAATTTGAAAAGGTTCAGCCGCCCATCTTGAAGTTGTAACCTCAACTGGAGAATAATATCGTAACCCTTCCTCAATAGCTGCATCAATTAATTTGGGATTTTCTTTTAATAACTGTAGTTGATTCGGATTTTCAAGAAGCGCTAATACCGTATTTGTTATTAAATTTACCGTCGTCTCATGTCCCGCCACAATTAGTAACATTATCATTGAATATAGTTCCCTAGCGCTAAGTTTATGTCCTTCACTTTCTGCAAGTATTAAAGCACTCACCAAGTCCTCTTTTGGTTCTTGTCTCTTAACATCAACTAAATATTGGAGATATGTAATAAACTCAGATAGTTGCTTTTCAGTTTCTTTTATTTCTTCTGGTGTTTCTGGGTAAGCAATGACAGCATGAGACCAAATTCTAAATTTCGCTTGATCTTCTTTTGGAATGCCTAGCATTTCACTTATTACAATAATCGGTAAAGGAAAAGAGTAATCATCAACAAGATTTAATGAACTTTTTCGCTCGACTTCATTTAACAAATCATCTGCAATATCCTGTATTCTTCCTTCCAATTGCGTGATCATCTTCGGTGTAAAAGCTTTTTGTACGAGTGATCGTAAACGATTGTGGTTAGGTGGATCTGAATTTAGCATGTGCGTCGTTAAATAATCACTATTATCAACAGTAAGAAAGACATTCAATGTATCTTGAGAAAATACATTGGCCGGATCTTTTTTTAAGCGATTATCTTTTAATAGTGGCAAAGCATCTTCATATCTTGTAATAAGCCACTCCGCACCTAATTCAGTTTTATTCACAAATAAGATAGGTTGCACTTTTCTAGATTCTTTATAAATTTCATACGCATCTTCTTTAAACTGAGCTGAAGCTAAATTAATACCATCCTTTATTCTTAGCCCAACTTTATTTTTCATTGACATTGTATTCCCTCACTCTCATTTGTTTTTGTAAACCAACCAACATATGCATTATACTCTAATAAAAACGTGAAAATTGTAAATTTTCATTTAAAATCTTACTTCGTATATTGAAAAATAAAAAGTGAGAGAGTAAAATCCTTCTACTCTCTCACTCTTCTTTACGCAAAACACATGAAATTACTAATTTGTTGATAGCGATAACTTACTTTACGACGGCGACCACCTTGCCAAGTATAACCTGAAACCCCATTTCTCCTCACTTCAGTCGGGAAGAACCATAAGTCTCTTCCGAAAGGTCCAGGACGATGCAAACGTAAGTAGCCCCATCTTCCTAGACAGTTACACATCCATGATTTCATATTCCCTGCTTGAGCTGGAGAAGCAAATGTAGACGGTAACGACGGTGCTTGTGACGGTGGTGGTGACGTTGGAGCATCTTCCGCATCATCTGGTCTATAATCTTCTTGTTCCATATCTCTCACTTCATTTACAGATTCATACCCGTAGTTTTGTGGATTATAATACATCCCTTGATCATATGGATAATTTTGCTGGTTATACATATTAATAAATCACCTACTTTTCATTCAGTACCTTTAACATTCATATGTGATAAGCGCTCTATAGGAAGCTTATGTATAGCCCAAATTCATATAAAAGTGTTACAAAATAAAAATAGAAGAAATCCATAATAAATCTCTCCTATTTGCATTAAGCAAAACACATAAAATTACTAATTTGTTTATATTGGTACGTTACTTTAAACCGATGACCATCTTGCCAAGTATATCCCGATACATCATACCGCCGAACTTCTGTTGGAAAAAACCATATATCTCTTCCAAAAGTACCGGGTATATATAATCTTAAATAACCCCATCTCCCTAGACAATTACACATCCATGATCTCATTTGGCCTGTTTGTATAGGATTAGCAAACGTAGAAGGTAAATTGGGAGGCTTAGATGGAGGTAGTAACTTTGGAGCATCATCTGCTTGACATGAACAAAACTGATTGTTCAATAAACTATTCCTCCTAATTATTAGTAAACTCTATATAGTATATGAACTTTCTTTTTATATGAAACTTCCATGTAGGAAAAACTTCTCGTTGATTCCCCAAAAAAATCCCCTTCTATTAAAGAATCAGAAGAGGATTTTTTGTTTAATTGCTATTTCAATTTCACACTATAAAAGCGCATTTCTTCTAATGAACCTTCAAATTCAAATACTTCTTTTTTTATTAGTTCTTTTAAGCGATATTCTAAAAATGTATCGCCGACTAATTGCTCTACAAGACCAAGTGCTTCACCAATTACTCTAGGAGCTTTTAGGAATTCTTGATCAGCACCTATACTTTTCGCGCATTCAATAATAAATTGATCAAAATAATCTTCTTGTACAGAACACACTTCATTGTCTGTCCAAACTCTTAAAAATCCCGTACTTTTCGATAGACTATCCCATTCATGTTCAAACTGCATACGTTTCTCTACAGTTAAATACGGCAATTCTACAAAACTTTTTTGAATTAGAGCTAAACTTTCAGGTGCTAACTCTCCAGTTCCACGAATATCATATTCTTGTTTTAATATTTCTTTACTTGCTTCAGACGTATTCATAACTCGAATGTTTTTCTTATCTTTTAATTGCGCCATTACAAAACATAGGCCCACATGTTCATGTGCGTTATTGGTTTTCCAAATTGTAATAGGCGTATCAATAGGGATAGTATGTAGTTCTTCCATAGTTTCTAAAAACCTTGGTAAATACTCTTCTTCAAAATAATTATCATAAGCAGTTAAATTGTTTACTAACCATTTCTGTCTTGCAAGTTGTCCCTCATTCATATGTAGCTTGTTTATCGGCCCAATTGAAAAGAATTCAGAAAAAGCGACAACCCTCTCTTCCAATTGTTCTTCTTGACTAAGCATATATTTTAAACATCCAGCTGTTGAATCATCAAACGCAATATGTACGTGTGTGCTTTCTTTTACATTTCTTATATATGATGTATTACTCGTTAGTTGCTTAGGAATATCCATCAAATTTTTAATTGCATCTTCACTATAGTTTTCTTCTAATAAATTCAACTGAATAAGAATACTTTGAAGTAAATGTTTTGCTTCATCTTCGTACATAACCTCTACAGCATTTTTAATTTTATCTATCATGTAAATCCCTCTATTCATTTCAAAACTAAAGTAGATTATAGTTTATCATTTTAGTATCGTTCTTTAAAAGCTTTTTTAAGCAAAAGCATTTATTATTCAGATTGCTACAGCTATCCACATTTTCAACAAAATCTCTCCTACAATTCTTAATTACTAAATATTCTTTTGTAAATCCTTTCATTTAAATGTATAATTATATAGAAAATAAAAAATATAGGAGCTATATGTATGGAGAAAGCGATTACTACTTATAAACATTATCTAAAAAATTGGAGATTTTTATTTATTTGTATATTACCTACCATCGCCTTATTATATGTTTTTGATGTCATCTTCGAATTACTATTTCATCAAAATTTCTATTTATCTAACTTAATTTTTGCTATTATATTATTTTTAATATTTATTAACATCAAAGATATGTTTAAAATTGATAGTTAAAGCACTGAATAAAAAAGAGCACCCTGCAATTGGATGCTCTCATGTGATAGAGGTTTTTTCTGAGTATTAAGTAGGACACGAAGGTTTTGCCCTACTAGATAATATATGCTTGTACTTATTTTATTGTGCACCTATTACACATTAAATGTATACGTATTGCTAAAAATCCTGCTCATATATTCATTGTACAATTATCATATTTATAAATAAAAAAACATCCATATGGATGTTTTTTATGTACCGATTTTTAAGCTTCCATAAACTTAGCCGGCACACCAATTTTTTCAACTACAGAAGATATATTAGTAGGATTAATCATTACATTTTCAATACTAACTAATTTATTTTCTAATAGTCCATTCTCTGTAGTAATAAGTTCTTCAAACCGATCTAAAGTCATCGAGAATTTGTGTTCGCTTCCGCCATTCATACATACTTTTACATACTTCATAGTGTCACCGCCTTTCATAATAATCTATATTTCGATAAGAAGGCGCTTACATCCCTTTTATTTCCTACTAGATTTCTCACTTTTACTCCTTGTCAATTCACGTATATTTATTTTAAAGTAAGCAGGTACTATTTTATGTTCACGATATTATTGCTAGTAAGAATGATAGAGATAAAAATGCACAAAGTGGTATATATAAAACAGTATCCATTTTAGCAAATTGCGTATCCTTTTTTCGCTTAAAGATACCAAAATAATGAAACTCACCAATTACTCTTATGAAAAACACAATCATACAAAACCAGGATCCCATTTGAACAATAATATTAGGAAATGCCAAATGAACAACATTCGTTTGTTGTAATAAAATCATTGCTGCCATACTTAATAATAACGCAATGAACAATGTCATCCCTGTACCTGGTATAAACGCCTTTTCTCCAGATTTTGTTGGAATGACACTATTTGTCGCCCACTTACCTCCGAAAGCCCAGTAAACATGTAAAAAGCTAACTAAAAATAATATACAGACCGAAATGTATGTAATAATAAGCATTTTGTCCTCCCATTATTTTATTTAAGTCCTCAACTTTAGAGTATGCTACAATTTCCACATTAGCAATCTATATTTAATTACATAAAAAAACCCTTTAATGATACATCATTAAAGGGTTACTCAAATATCTTATGCATTATACCTATTTCTACGACGTTCCATCCTCGTTTGTCCTTGAGCGATACCTTCTTTATATGGATCTATTTGCTCTGTCATTTCATATGTTGCAGCTTGAGCTGGTTCTTCGTAATTATGCTCACGTATTTTTTCTGGCGTATTTCGTTTTGATACTTTTCCACCAAACTTAAATAATTTGATCTTTAATTTCGGTAATCTAGGAAGTGGAATCTTAAATGATAATTTTTTGCGCTTCTTTTTTTGTTGAAATAGATTTATATTTTCTTTATTATCATCCTGCTCTTTACGATGTAATAACATCGCAAGTAATCCACCTAATATAAGTCCTCCAACTAACAGTAGAAGATATAAGTAATGACTTGTCATTAAACTCGACATACGTTCAAGTATGACTAACGACTGTACTTCTTTAATATCCCAAAGTAAAGCGGCCCATAATGAAAATAAACCGAAAGTAAGTCCATATGTACGAAAACGGAATAAACATGGAATTAAAGCGATACAAGCGGCGATTTTCGCATTCCCTATTATTGAACTTGTTGAAATATCTTGATGCCAAATGACTAACAGCAGTGTTATAAATGGCGCATACGCTATCCAACTACATATACGTGAATATATTTTTTTCGCAAAATAGCTACCGAAACTAGTAAAAAATAAAAGGCCTCCGATATATAAAGATTGTTCTAGTGGGATTTGCTTCATAATTCCTGCAACTGGAAAGAGGCCGCTTAATAGCATTAATAACACATCTAATTTCTTCACAATTCCTCATTCCTTTCAAATTTCTTTTGAATCAATTCATATTGCTTTTCCATATGATGTAGATTTTGTATTTCTAAAAAATATCTTAATCCTGTATGTAAATAAAGTAAATACATAAAAGAAAAGATACATGACAAAGGATATCCTTATTTACATGAAAAAATGACAAATCCTGATCAATATAACGAGCAGGATTTGTCTACTATTATTTAAAGCAAAATAATTGAATCTTTCTTTTCTATTTTCATTATATCTACATCCAATTCATCATCAAACTCTTTAAACTCTCTTGCATCTATATCAGTCCTATAGCTCTTTATTACTTTCGCCATATGCATAGAATACGGCATATGTATATTTTTTTCCTGAAGCATACTTGAATTACAGCACATATAGTGTACCATTTTAGCGATATAATTCCTTTCTACAGGTTTTACACCTAGCGTTAATATCTCAAGTATGTATCGCTGCAATGTTTCACTACCATTTAGCGAATATTCGCCAGTGCTATAATACATCCCTTTTTGATCTACATATAAACTTGTACCTTCAGGAACATCATCACGTTCTATCACACCGTATTTTGGTGTATCAAAAGATGTATTTATTCTTATAATGTTTAAATTAGGGACCTTTAGCGCATCAGGAACAATCTCCGGTAAAATATCTATATCAATTTTTTTATTTTGTAACTCTTTTATCCAATATTTTCTTAAATTCGCATCAATAATAAAATATACTTGCTCATTTTCCTCTTTTGCATGTTGTAAAATTTCTGTTAATGTTTCAGAAACAAATTGTTTAAATTGAATTCCCATATCATTTCTTTTTGAAGGTTGTGGTAAAAAGGTGTTGTGTTTATTTACATTTAATAACAAACGATCAATCGTTTGCCAATCTGTATTCCCATATAATTTATATGAAATTTCTTTTCCTTTTATTTGTGAAATAATAGGTAAGAAATCAAATTTCGATATTCGTTCAATTGATAAATTAACATATGTACAAGGTAAATTTATCTTATTCCAACTACGTTTCATAAACCCTCTTTGTTCTAATAAGTTAAAAATACAATTTATAATAGTTTTACGAGATACACTTTGGCCTATAAATAAATTAATAAATGCTGAAATACGGTTTGTACGTGCAAACCCTTCTCTAACAATTTGCTTTGGATCAATTTTTTCACGCCCGTCACAATTTTCCATTGCGATTAACGCCAATGTCGCATCATTGCGCTCACCTGCAGTAGCATAAACCGCTTTCATAACATCCTCTACTAAATTTGATTTGTATTTCTGACAATATTGCATTTTATATGGGTTTTGCAATACTTTTTCAATATTGCATCTTACTATTTTTAACAATATTGGAGAATCTGCATTTAATACATACGATGACTCACCGATTTGATCTAACACAATTTTACTTTCAAATAACGCTTGTTCAGCTTCCAACGATATTTTTTCAGACCGTATTTCTAACGTTATAGTCTCTAATCCTTTTGGTGCAATTAAAGGGAATAATTCATTTTCATTATTTGTTGCTATCTTTTTACATTCTGGTAGTAATGTGAAATAAGTGAATTTTTGCTGAAACCCTTTAAATAGATACTCTCTTTCCTTTACTTTTATACCAGGTTTTATTTTAGTACCTTGAACTTTATATATTCTCTCATTGTATGGAAGTAACACCCTAATATTTGTTCCTAGCATATAATCTTTCGGATATTGAAGAATATGCTCTAATTCAACTTCTCCACCTATACGAAAATCATCTTTTAAATTTCTAAATATCTTAATCCATTTTATGCCGTTTGTAGCTTGTTGTACTTTTAGTTTTACAAACCGTAATTTCTTATTATTCGATGCAAATTCTAGCGTAGAAACCAATATCATGCCCCGTTTACGTCTTAATAGCAAAGGAATATCTGGATGATTATATTCTTGATAAAACCTCCGAATTCCTATTGAAACATTTAATAACGGAATATTCTCGCCACCGCGCGTTATACATTCGAACCGATATACATAGGCGAAATAATCTTGTGTTTTTTCATCTTTAATTGGCTTTGACATTGCCTCACAAATATTTTGTGATCTAAGAGGAGAAAAATATATATCTTCTTCGTTGATATTCTCTAATCGTACAGGTTGTTCACAAAAAACATGTGAAATTAAAGCGGGCACCCACTTAGAATATATTTCATTATCATGTAGTACTGTTAAATTAGAAATTAAATCGTAATGCCATTCATATTTTGGCAATTCTATTAATTTATTAGGTTTCCAATCATGAATCACCTCATACCAACTTTGGAATATATAATCGAGTTGTTCTTTTCTAATAGGTTCTTTGGATACAATCCATGGTGTATTTTCATTTAATACATACGGATTATGCTGAATAAACAATATATCAGAAAACATATCATATAATCTTTCATTCAATCGTTTCAACTTACTCGTTAATAAAAATGTCTTATAATGTATCTCTACAATATCGAGCCATTCAATAGGAAAATATATAAATGATACGCTTTCGTTTAAAAGAGGTTCTACTATATTTTTAAATGTTAACAACTTTAATTTTTCCATAAAATGATTACTTCCTTTCTTCATTTTTCTTGATCACAAAAAAACTAAAGTATGATCAAATAATCTAATTACTTAAAAGAGAAGCAAATACCGCTTATCCGACTAACATATTAATGAAATAACTCTGATAAAAGTTAAAAGAAATTATCATACATAGTCCTCCTTGTTTATCGTAAATATATCACATTAGAATTATACAATATATATTGCGTATTGTATTTGGAATTTACAATAATTTTACAAAAGAGTATAAAAAGAGGTATTGTCCATACATTTGTATAGCAATACCTCTTTTCACTATCCTATTACCTTTTTCGCTTCTGTATTCACTGGCCACTGTTCTAATGTATATGCCACTTCCCAAAATGAATATTCATATTGACTGCTAATAATAAAATGCTGTTTCATTCGCTTGCGGTCAGACTCTGTCACTTTTTCAGCAATCGTATCTAATCTTGTAATTTGCTCTTCAACTAGAGTACAGGACCAATCCAATCCATATGCAGAAATCCATACTTAATAAATTAGCTCTTCTGGCTGACGCCCTTTTAAACGTTCATTAATTGGATAGAAATCAATATCATGCCCCGTTTATGACTCAATAGTCATAAAATATCTGGATGGTTAAACTCTTGATATTAAGACTATTTTTATGAGCATTGCTTATAAGTGTAATTTAACTGATTAAAGCTATTTTCAAATAAGACACGATAATTTATGTCTATTCTGTATAGGTGTTAGCAAATTCGTTTGCAAACTTGTTAGCACTTTTTTTATATTTCTTCTATTACACAAACCTTCACAAAAACATCCTGCATGTTTGAAACATGCAGGATGTTTTTTAGTCTTTGTTTTTCATAATGTAAGAAACCAGACGAAGGATCTCCAAGTATAACCATACTAATGTCATAATAAGCCCTACTACCGCTTCTCCTACGATTGGCATTTGAATCCCTCTTTTCGAATGTGTTGTAATCCCTTAGATGTCATAACTGGCTGATACTCATTAATTACATCTCCCCACTCAAGCACTTCATACTCATCTTCATATAAATCATCCATTATATCGCTTGATAAACGTTAACATCCTTTGTATTCACGATTATTAAAAACCTCATATCTTTCCATGTGGTCTACAATTGCGTTTGTTTCTTTTTTTACCCCTAGTACCTCTATACATATTTCTCAATTCTTTTGATGGATACAGGTAAGACGATTCATTCAAATGTGAATATTGCCAACGCATACGCGCCCTCTCCCCTCTTGATGTACTTGATTCCACTTAGTATTCCTTGTGGTCTTGATATAGGTATATGACCTAGAAAGAAGGATTTTGCCTGTCCATTCTCAAAATATTTATATGGACAAGCAAAAATTTAAAATGGATGTGGAAATTATGCGAAACCAATTAAAACAAATCCTTGATGAAAAAGGCATTAAATATGGATATATTGCAAAGAAAGCTAATATAAGTAATTCTGCAATGACGAACTTATTAAAAGGTGGACTTCCAACCTTGCCTGTTGCATATCGTATTGCTCGTGCACTGGAAATGAAATTAGAAGAAATTTGGATCGAAGAAGATATAAAATAAAAAAAGACGGTATTCACCGTCTTTTTCACTGTTTCACTTCATTTTCATCCATTCTTTCTAACAATTTCAATAAAAGTGCCAAAATAATTGTTGCAACAATAACAATAACTAAGATACCTTTCGACGTTAATTCAACTGATGATAAACCACTTTTGGTCATCCAAAAATACCCTATGTATATTGCTAAAAATGAAGTAACCATTGATATTGTAAACCCTAAAAAGCCTAACTCATCTAAATTCTTTTCAGACAAGCCAACCAAACTTAGCATCACATAACTTGAGACAGCAGTTACTGTATATCTGCATAAATAATCGCTATCCTCCACAGTGCAACTTACCAAGCCTCGGTGAACTGTGAAGTTACGTTTTTCTATTCGAACCCAGAACCTCTAAATAATGCTGATTGTACATAATCCCTAGGATGTTACCAAAGGGATCGACCACAGAAGCAGTAATAAAACCCTCGCCACGCTCTGTGGGTGCCTCGTATTCTATCGCTCCCATAGACAGCAGATTTTTGAAAGTTGCTGTTACATTATCGACGTGCCAGTACACTACAGCACCGGCCGGTCCGGTCGCTGGACTATCGGGCGCATAGCGGCTATCAATCAGCCCCAGCTCGTGCTGGTAATCGCCAAGACGAAACTCGGTATATCCTGGACGTTCAAAGTAAGGTTCGATGCCCAACAGTTCGGCGTACCACTTCTTTGCCGCTGCTAGATCATCCGTCCAAAAACTGACTGTGGTTAATCCTCGTAATGTCTGTGTGTCACTCATAATCGATTTCCTCCTTAATGTTGAGTAGTAAGTCCCGATGCTCTACTAAATAACAGCTTCTGAATTAACTTCGATTTACTTATGAATATTCCTTTCTATTATTCAAGAAAATGGCCCTTTAACCGAATAAAATGACTGACATTTTTAAACACCTTTATTGTCCCTCCGTGTTTCTATAATACATTTTCAAATGAAAAATATACTATTTCCTATCGCTCCAGCTAAAGCCATTCTTATGAAAATATTGGATAAAATAAAAAAGTGGTCTACTCATAGTTGAGCAGACACTCTTTTCTACTTCACATACACATAGGCTTCATTTGCAATTATATTGTATGTTTTTCCTTCGCTATTGTGAAATATACGCCTAAAAAGCGTACCCCAAGAGAAAATATTATTTAAAATGAGAATATTTTTCTTCAACTATTTTTTGTTGATCAATGCCACAACAAGTAGTTCCCTCTACTATCTCTTAAATTTAGCATAGTTTGTATAAATTCTACATCTAATACAAAGCTCACTATCAAATAAAAATAAAATAGTAGGTTAATAAACAAGCATTCTTTTTACTAAAACATAGAATAATATGAACCCTAATCGAAGGGAGGTATAAAAGAATGTCCTGGAATAATGATTGCTGGAGTTCTAAGAAAAAGCAATGTTGTGACGATTGGTGGGAATCCAAAGAAAAACACCATTGTAATGATGATTGGTGGAAATCTAAAGAAAAACACCATTGTGATGCTGATTGGTGGAAATCTAAAGAAAAACACCATTGTAATGATGATTGGAAGTTTAAGCGAAATAAGTGTCGTTGTAATTGTTTCTTTATTTGTTGCCATTGCAGAAAGAAACATTGGTAAGTTTTTCAGTGCCAGCTTAAAGGCAAAGAATATGTCTTTGGGGCTGATAAATACTAGATTATAGTATTTAAAAAGACTGTCTCTAAATGAGATAGTCTTTTCTATTTACGTCTTACTTTTCTCCTAAACAGCCATAGATTACTGTCCAATCTTCCCCTCCTACTCTTCGCATAGCATATACTAAAAAGGAGGTACGTACTTAATATGTCAAACTATTATTACGACCGTTCACATAAGTGCTATCGTAAGAAACGTAAAAAGTGCGATTGTCATTGTGAACTTCGCAATCAAACGTTATCATCAGGGCCTTTATTCCGTAATGCTGCCGCTGATTTTATTCAAGTTTCTGCACTTAATCAAACAGACGAACCGCAAACTGTAACTATAGCTGTTCAGAATTACCAAGATACGTGTGATGGTGATGTTTATCCTTCTTATGGATATCTTTGTGGGGAGTTAATTAACGATGATAATGGAGGTTCGGATGATACTGTGCGAAACGGTAACGGTGGATGTATCTATTGTGAGCCTGAGGGAATAATCCCGTTTATTGGTTCATCTTCTCGCTCCTTTACTAATTAAATCTTCTTCTGAATACGAGAATGTATTATATACCCCACAGTCATCTTCAGGGCAGTACAAACCGTATTCATGAGGTTTCGGTTGAAATTTCCTACTAAATAATTTTGCACCTACTTTGTTTTCATCAAGCAAATTTACTTCATAATCTCGATTTAATAGGATTCCCATAAATACAGTACCATCCTATTTCCTTATTACATTCTTTACATTTAATTTTTCCTTATACTTTATCACTCATCGTTACTTCCCCTTTTATTATGTATATCCAATTATGTCTAGGTTCCTGGACTCCTATGAGATAACTTTACCACCCGACACATAAATCGTACAAATTGAAAATGACGTTTTTGGGGATTTTATGAAAAAATATTTTGTATCACCAATCAACCCAGCAAATTTACCAGACTCAATAAGAAACACAAAAGCCGCGATACATATGCACCGTGGCTGAATAGATAAATGTAATTGGTCTTTTCGTCCTTCTTGCGGATTCTTACAGCCCTTGCCCGTTCTCCGGAAACGTTTTGATAAAGGGGCTATGATCATGGATTATGAACGCATAGATAGGTTATCCCCACACTATTCTTTTTTCAAAGAACTGTATAGGTATAGCGTAATATTGATTCTGTTTTGGGAAATCCCCGGAAACGTCCCCTTTTTCATCCCCCTTTTTATCGAAAAAAAAAGACCTGCATTTATACAGATCCAATATAAATTACTGACGAGATTTCATATCACTTATTCTTTGGGAGACGGAAATCTTGCAGCTTCAAAATGCGTACTATTTTCTACAGTAGAAATAACTCCAGCTACGCTACTTTGTGCAAAAACCTCGACTACATCCCCTGCATTCAATTGAATTATTGATGAGACAGCTACAACATTAGCAAAGTTTATTGGACCAAAAAAATCATTATCTATTGCAATTGCCGGATTTCCATTAACTCGAATTTCTACCCGCGCTCTATAGTTTGCGTTTAAATTATTAGGAATGAACGCAATTGTTCCAATAACAGAGTATACACCTCTTGTCTTTGGTATAAAAATGGATGTTGCAGGGTTATATTCATTTGCTAAATCAAATTGTTCATTTTGGAATAAAACTTTAACAAATGTATTTGCTGGCACATTCTGATTAACTGTGCTCACAGCTCTAAAAGCAGATGCTCTTACAAGATTGTATTGGTTATCATCCGAACAACAATCCACTTTTACATTAACCCAAGGTTTCTCTTCATACTTTTTATCACATTTTTCATAATACTTATCATATTTGTCATAACCCTTACTGCTTTTATGACAATCATGATGTTTCTTTTTGTTATCCTTACAATGATCATAGTAGTAATAAGACATACTAGTTCTCCCCCTTTTAAATTTATTATTACATACTATGTAAGATAGATTAGATAAGTTTGGACGAACTGTTACTATTTTTAATAGAATAAAAAAAGCCCCACTATCAGGCAGGGCAAGGAGACCAAAAAGCAGAGCAACCTCATCTTAACCTACCTATATCAACAACACAAAATGCTAGAATTCCATTTCTGTTGCTTCAAAAGCAAGTTCTATATAATCCCCAAAGCAGTAGCTATCAACTGAATAGCACTTTTTTTCTTTTGATAAAACGGATCACGCTTTATCATTAATTTGTTGTATACAAACGAATCTTTAACCTTTTGATTCCCCAAGTACTTCATTCCAATTATCTTGCGTTCATCTTCATCAAGAGCATATTTTAATGTCCGTTCAATTTGTTTAAAACGTATCTCATGATTCTTATCGTCACCTTTCATTTTAGGAAAAAGAACAACACACCCAGCTTGAGATTGTTCTTCTTGATTCTTCATTCGGACACACAATGCTTTGTAGTTTTTCAGTTCCTTCACCACAAGTCTTCGCATCTCCTTTTCATCGATGTCTTCAAAAAAGGACAATTGATTCATACGATACGGCTCCCCTCCGTTCGATCTGATTACTCTTTAGGACGTTACTTCATTTCTTTTTGACATTCTTTTAAATAATCGATAGCCTCTTGAACCTGTTCTTTTGTTGAAAGTAATTCCATCACATTGCCTTCTGTGTTATAAACACGAATCGTTCTTTGATTAAACTCCATCCCTAACATCCCATTATCATCTAAAAGCTTTACGTTATCCTCCATTTTCCTAACCTCACTTCAATTGAATTTTTAATTTCATATTTCTTTGTTTTACCAATCCGTATTGCATCTTGAATAGTAAGTAAGCTAGAGCTTCCAATCATTTTTCTTTTCCCTTTAAAATACAATCTGTATCTCGGATGCTTTGCATAACCTATACCTTTACCTCTTTTTTTGTATTCCAGCCTTATTACTCCACCATCAGGATACCTGTATATGGATTGTGACCTTTCATGTTCAGCTCTCATTTCCCTCTCCCCCTGAATAAAACTCAATATTCCGTAAATACTATAGACACATGGTTATCTTTCCTCTGTTTTTCTTGGGTGAGCAGTTAGCTTTTGCTGGCTGCTCTTTTTATGTTTTAAGTGAATAAAATTTTAAACATGGTCTAGCACTGTAGATAAGGCTTTAAAAAGTCGATTTCTCCCACTCTAGCTTTCTTGGTTGAGAGCCGAGCAGTTAGCTTTTGCTAGCTGCTCTTTTATATTGAGTTAATAATAAAATTTAGGTCTTATTCCTTTTCTACATCATATATTTTTAACCTAACCATCCAGCTCAAAGTGTTACCTCCTATCTTAAAGTGCACTGATGCATGGTGCTCTTTTTAGTTTCCTTATTTCTACAAAATGAAATTTTTATACAAAATACACACAACTAAACTCACATAATTTCATATGATATATTGCATCATTTCTTTTTAGAGTGGATAGTCGTTACAGAAGGGCGCTTTCCGAAGCGCTCTTTTTTAGTATCCCCTGCACTAAATAATTTTTGAATCATATCTTGATTTCGAGAACACTCACAAGTCATAGGTTTACAATAAGTCTTGGTCAGAAGAGCACTTATATATGGTGCTCTTTTTGGTATGGAATGTGAAATAGAGGCTTGCTCTTAAAACCTTTCATGTGATTTTTATAGTTTTTCCTTACACCCGTATGTCTGCTTGCTCATAAGTTGTTAAAGTATAAATATAAATTGGCTAGTTGTTTATAACGGAGGTGTAAAAATGAGTAAATTTAAAAAGAAATGTCACAGCCCATTTCCATGCGCCTTTCCTTTGCCTCAAATCGGGTCTACTGGATTAACCGGTGCTACTGGGCCCTCGGGACCTACTGGAGCTACCGGACCTTCAGGTGGACCTCCGGGACCTACCGGGCCTACCGGGCCTACCGGACCTACTGGAATTCAAGGTAACCTGGGACCTACTGGTCCTCAAGGTATTTCTGGACCTCAAGGGATTCCTGGGATTTCTGGATCTATTGGTCCAACTGGACCTACTGGAATTCAAGGTATCCAAGGCATCCAAGGCATTCCTGGCATTCAAGGTCCTATTGGACCGACTGGAATAACGGGGGTCACTGGAATTCAAGGGATTCAAGGCATTCAAGGGATTCCTGGCATTCAAGGGATTCCTGGCCCGACCGGCCCTCAAGGGATTCCTGGCATTTCTGGTTCTGTAGGTCCAACCGGACCTTCTGGAGCTGTTGGCCCGACCGGCCCTTCCGGGGGACCACCAGGACCAACGGGCCCGACTGGACCTTCCGGGGGACCACCAGGACCAACCGGAGTGACTGGCCCCACTGGACCAACTGGGTCACCAGGACCAACTGGAATTCAAGGTATCCAAGGGATCCAAGGGATTCCTGGCCCCACTGGACCTCAAGGAAGTCAAGGGATTCAAGGTAATCCGGGGCCTATTGGGCCTATTGGACCCACTGGAATAACTGGGGCGACTGGAATTCAGGGTATCCAAGGTATTCAAGGTAATCCAGGACTTATTGGACCTATCGGCCCGACTGGCCCAACTGGGCTTCAAGGTATCCAAGGCATCCAAGGCATTCCTGGGCCTACTGGATTACCAGGAACCGCTGGAGCTACCGGGCCTACTGGGCCTACCGGCCTTACAGTATCTGGATTATCTCAATACGCTTATATTTTCAATACAGCAGCTCAAGTTGTTGCCTTAGAAGCACCCATTCTTTTTAATTCGAATGGTTTAATGACACCTGGTTTTACTCATACTCCTGGAACTTCTCAGATTATGGTTATTAATGCAGGAGATTATAAGATTTCTTTTTCTGTATCAGGAGTTGAACCTAATCAATTTACGCTCTTTTTAAATGGTGCTCCAGTTACCAACGCAGTTTATGGATCAGGTGCAGGAACTCAACCAAATAACGGCCAAACAATCCTCTCTTTAGCCGCAGGTGATGTCATTACCCTTCACAATCATACTTCAGCTGCTGCGGTCACTTTGCAAACTTTGGCAGGTGGAACACAAACAAATGTAAATGCTTCAATTGTAATTGAAAAGTTAGATTAATTTAATCATTTGTTTCTCGAAACTCTGGCAGTAAACAACCTGGATTGGATTCCTTTTTCCACCAAGCAGTTAGCTTTTGCTAGCTGCTCTTTTATTTCGTTCCAGTTCTTGCTTCTTAAAGAACTCTTTAACTGCGTTTTCCCAATAAGTACACATATCCATTCCCCTGTTCTGTAAAATGAAATTTTTACCATAAAGATAATTATTAAATATTTTACACTTATACATTATAATGGAATAGTTATTGTATATTGGTATTAAGAGGAGCAACCTAATTAAAGGCTTCTCTTTTTTTAAATAGCATTGTTACTGTAATCTTCCTTTGTATTTCTTCTTAATCTGCCGCTTTAGTGAATCTCTCGTATACTGCAAACACTTCAGGAAACTCACTTAAACACATATCAATAATCGTGTCATCTGTTATTCTAATATAGAAAAACTTAACCTCACCTATGTAATCGTTGTGTAGATAATAATTCTTAATCTCGTAATGGTAGTTGTTAGCTCCCAATACTTCATACAGCTTATTTTTCGTTTCATCTATTTCAAGTATCGATAATTGCTCCGTTTCACTCCCTCGTTTCGTATTAGAATAGCATTTTGGTTAAAATTCAATTACCGCCCCTAAAATCCCTACAAATTTGGAACTTTATAGAAATAAGTCCTTTACTTTTAATTTAGTTATATTAATATATTAAGTAGGGGGGTGTGATATATTAATGGAACAACTTGACTTTAGTGCTTTAGAACAACCACTATTTTTGTTAGCACTTCAATTCATTGCATTTGTATTAATCATTTGTATCGTATATGGAATCTTATACAACACCATATTAAAATTAAATATGCCTAAATGGACTGCCCATGCGGTAGCTACGGTATTTTCCCTCGGTAGTGCCTATCAAACTTTTATGAATTTCATTTAAAAACCTTTTTCTTTATTTCGAAATCTATCATTTACCATGCAAGAACGTAGCAGGCAACTTAATTGGTTGCCTGCTACGTTCTTGCGGTTATTTATTTTCAAATAACGATTTTGTATTACTTTTTCTGTTCCAGACTAACTTCTATAACACCACAACAAAAGCAAGTCCATGTTTGTGAACAAATATTATTTTCTATACATACCGCGTCATCATCACCACAACATTGACAAAGCTTATGTTTCATTTTGCTATCTATTAAATTTTACATATATAATCGCTTTCCTATTCACTTGGTAGCCTTCATTTCCTATAATTACAATATCCTCCTAGTAACTAAGTATTGATTATATATGCCATATGAACACCTCAATTATTTGTTATTTTTACAATAATTTTACGAAAAATACCAAAAGAGGTATTATCCATACATTTGAATAGCAATACCCCTACTCATTATCCCATTACATCTTCTACTTCTGTATTCACTGGCCACTTTTCTAAAGTATAAGCCATTTCCCAAAATGAATATTCATATTGACTGCTAATAATGAAATGCTGTTTCATTCGCTTACGGTCAGACTCTGTTACGTTTTCAGCGATAGTATCTAATCTTGTAATTTGCTCTTCAACTAGCGTACGGAACCAATCAGATCCATAAGCAGAAATCCATTCGTTATAAATTTGCTCTTCTGGCTGACACTCTTTTAAACGCTCACCAATTTCATAATACAACCAATAGCAAGGTAAAATTGCTGCAATGATATCGCCTAAATGTCCTTCATACGCAGCACGATACATATGTGAAGTATAAGCGTATGCAGTTGGAGCAGGGATAAAATTATCTTTCTCTTCTTGTGTTATCCCTAGTTTCTTCGCAAAGTTCTCATGTAAAGATAATTCCGCCTCGTATGTATTTTGAGCATGGTGTGCCATACGAGCTGTCGTTTCTAATTCTAGAGCCTTTGCAGCTCCTAAAGTTTGTACTCTAGCGAAGTGACTCAAATAATATGAATCTTGAAGTACGTAATAGCGAAAACTAGCTAAATCTAACGTTCCTTCACCAAGTTGTTTTACAAAAGGGTGATGAAAACTAGCTTCCCAAATTGAATCTACTTCTTGACGTAATGATTGTGAAAATGTCATTTAAATCCCTCCAATAAAGTATAAAATTTAAGTATTTACCCACAGTTATTAAATCTGTAAAATAAAAAAACTTTCTTTACAAACGTAAAGAAAGTGAAATTGACAGTATTTATTCATAAAATAGTAATGTCTTCCCACTTCCCTACGCTAGTATTAACCAGATCAGGTACTAAGAGTCTCAAATTCTCATTTGATCTCAGCCTTTAATAGGCCCCCCTAGTGGATAAATATTTAATTTTCGTATTGTATTCATCATAACATACTTTATGTTACTGTCAAAAGTATTCATGATAGCGCTTCTTAAAACCCTTCTTCTTTTCTTACTTTTAATGAAGTTTCAATAATCATATCTAATAGTTTACTATAATGAATACCAGCTGCATCTGCACTTTTCGGTAGTAAACTTGCTTGTGTCATCCCTGGTAATGTATTAACCTCCATTACATATGGAATTCCGTCCTTTACCATCATATCTACCCTTGCATAAACGCTGCATTTCAATGCTTTATAACAAGCCAGTGACGCTTTGTTTACACGTTCCTTCAATTCAGCTGGAAGTTCGATAACTTCTTCAATTGTACTAACATCATCATATTTTGCATTGTAATCAAAGAACTCAGCTGCATGTCGGATTGAAATAATAGGTAACTGTTTTCCATCAAAAATTGAACATGTAATCTCATCACCTTTTATATACTTCTCTATTACTACTTCAGAATCCCATTCAAACACAGTTTCCAGCATTGAAATTAATTCATCCTTATCATATACAATCTTTACCCCAACACTTGATCCACCAGAGTTTGGTTTTACCACTAACGGAAATCCTAACTTATCTAATTCATCAAGATTTAGATCCGCCATTTTTGTAAGTTCAATCCAATCGGGTGTTTCTATACCTTCATAGCGTAAAATCTTTTTCGAAATATTTTTGTCCATACATATACCGCTAGATAACATATTGCTCCCGCTATAAGGAATACCTAAACTTTCAAGCGTGCCTTGAACCGTCCCATCTTCTCCATATTTTCCGTGTAATGCAAGCAGCGCAAAATCAATGTCTTTCGCTTTTTCGATTAAATCCATTTTTTCATTTAACGTAATTGGTACGATTTCATATTTATTTTTATCTAAATTTGCAATCATTTCATTTCCAGTCATAATTGATACTTGTTTTTCAGAGGATACTCCCCCCATAATAACGCCAATTCTCATTTCCTCAACTCCAAATTTCAGTTTTTATTGTATCACCGATTATTTTGATTCCACGAACTATTTCTTCTTCTTTCAGACGTGAAAATCCTAATCGAAAAGTAGTCGCTCCTCCTCCATCAGAATAAAAAACATCTCCAGGAGAAAATGTAACCCCTTGCTCATAACACTTTTGTAAAAGTGTGCGGGCATGAATTTTTTCTTCTAACTCTATAAATAAATGAAGTCCACCATCACCGGTCATTCTTTGAAACGGAATGTACTCGTTACACGCCCCAACAGCTAACTCATATTTCTTCTTATAAACTGATCTTGCCTTTTTTAAATATTTTTCAAAATATCCTTCATGTAAATATTGAAATAGAACAGCTTGATCTAACGTAGATGTGTGAATCGTTCTTGCTCTTTTTACACTTTCTAAATGATGAATCAGTTCTTTATCTGCGATGATCCAGCCTACACGTAAACCAGGGAAAAGCACCTTTGAAAAGCTACTAATATAAATTACATTATTACCAGCGCCAGCAAAAGTTAATAATGGTGCTAAGTGTGAACCTGAATAACGTAGTTCTTCATTAAATCCATCTTCTATAATAGGAACCTTATATTTGGAGAATAATCTCATCAGTTCCGTTCTTTTCTCCGAACTCGTAACAATACCGGTTGGATTATGATAGGAAGGAATTAAATATGCGAAATCAAACTCTTTTTCACGCAAACTTTTTTCTACTTCGTTCGTATCGATGCCATCTTCATTCATATTAATTCCGTGAACTTCAAGTCCATGTAAACGGAAAAGCTTCAATGCAGCATGGTGAGTTGGATTCTCACAAATAACCCGCCCTGATTTCTTCGATAACGAGGATAGCACGATGTCTAATCCTTCTGTAAATCCATTTGTAATTAAAATATCTTTGTTCGAAATATCTACACCTTTCATTTCCATATAATGAAGTAGATAATTCATTAAAGGTCTATAACCTTTTGCGTATCCGTAGTTTAATACGACATCCCCTTCAATGGACATACGAGTAAGAAAAGCTCTTTTGAAATTTTCCACATCAAATAGCTTTTCGTCCGGAGCAATGCTATTAAAAACAATCATTCCTTTTTCCCAGCGAACACCATGTTTCATTAAATCTAATTCATCCGCTAATAAGGTAACTGTATTAAGTTTATGTTTCCAATCTATTTCAACAGACGAAGTGTTCGATATATCAACCTTCGCTACAAAATTCCCTTTACCTTTAACTGCATAAATGAGTCCTTCTTGCTCTAAATCCGCATAAGCAGCGAGTACAGTATTTCTGCTCACACTTAGTAATTCACTTAGTTCCCTAGTTGAAGGGATTTTTTGATCCCCGAGCAAATGACCTTTCATAATCATCTTTTTCAAATAATCTTTCAATTGAATATAAACGGGACGATCTTTCACAACTTTAAAATCTTTAAACAATTCCTTACCCCCTGCAATCATTTTTGCATATTTATTTCATTCTCAAAAGGTCCACTACATATGTATTTTTTATAAAGGGCGGTACGGTCTTATAAAGTGGAACTTTAATCAATGGGGCTGATTATCACCCACTGATTATTATCCCTTAGTAACAGGCATTTTACTGCCTATTACTAAGGGATAAATCTTTGCGGTATAAGTTAATTACATCTTTTAAAGCTGCTGCTGCGGCTCCGCGTGGATTGGAAGCACCACCAATTGTAGTAACTTGCCCCATCGTATCAGTAAAGAAGGTAATTCCTTTTTCTGTCCCATTTACATTTGCTAGCGGATGATCTTTATCTATTTCGTGTGGTTCCACATGAAGAGCCACTTTACCATCCTTATCCGTATATGCTGAAGCTATTAATTTAATATATTTATTTTGTTCTTTAGCATTTCGAATTAGTTGTTTTGTAACATGTTCAATACCTTTTATATGTATATCAGTAAGCGTATTTTCTGTTCCCATTAAACTGTTTGCCAAAAGTAACAATTTACACGCACTATCAGAACCACTTACATCTAATATTGGGTTCGTTTCAGCAATTCCTTTACTTTGCGCTTCTTTCAGTGCTTCTTCAAACGTAATATCTTCCTCATTCATTTTTGAAAGAATATAATTTGTAGTCCCGTTTAATATTCCTTCTATTTTTTCAATATGGCATCCAGCTAAACTAAATTGCCCAATATCTAGTGTCGGTAATGCCGCAGCAGTTGCACCACTATATCGAATTCGTACATTTGCAATTTTTGCTGCTTCATTTATTTCTCTCCAGTTTGTAACAAGTGCACCTTTTGAAATTGCTACTATATCCATATGTTTCTCAATCGCTTGTTTTATATATTGTTTTCCTGGATTTCCATCTTTAAGATTTGTAACAGTCGATTCCACCAGTACAGTACCACTTATGTTATCTGTTGCTCGTTCCTTCGGATGATGTTCAATATATTCTTCAATTGCAGAGCTACCGCCACCATACCTTAATAAGTGATGAATAGATAAGCCATCCTCATTATGAATTGCAACATTTCTACCTAAAACGCCACTTAAAACTAACTCTATACCATATGTTTCATATATATATGAATATTTTTCATTTAGTAATTTTATAAACTCTCTTCCTACTGTTCCATATCCTGATAATACAACTTTTATTTTCATAATATCCCCCTTATTTTTCTACCATATCCCTCTTTCAATATAATATAAAGCGCCCTCGAATTCCATCGAAAGCGCTTTATTATTACCTATTTTGGTAATCTTAATAACTTTTCTGCAATTGTTCTATAAAACTCTTGAATGCTAGAAAAACCTAACGTATCTGAAACACTAAGTCCTACCATATCGAGATGGTCCCAATTTGCTTTTGTTTCAATATGATTCCATTTCCCAATCTGTAAAGGCTCATTACTATTTACAATAGCATTAGATGAGGGCGCGACCATAGAATTTGTATTTACTACACCGTCATTTTGCCACCAAGAAGTATCAATTAATGGTCGATTTTCTTCATATCTTGCATAGGAACCTAAGAAAAACGCATTACCCATTAACACTTTATTCATCGTTATATGAGGTAGATGTAAACCTGTTATAGGTGCCGCTTGTGATGCATGACCACTATATGATAAGTAATACACATCTGATTGCGTCTTTACCCAATTATTAAGCTCCTTTGCACCATCTGTACTTAAATCCCATTGACTTATATCTTTTGTATCTTTCCAAAGTGAACTATTTACAATACGATTAGTATATTGGAAAAAAGACTCTCCAGTATTCTTTTTTATACCCCATTGATCCAATTTAAAATCATATAACGATAAATTATTATTCCCTCCAAAACTTGCTGCTGTAATGAGTAAATCTTTAACGAACGGTAGTAGAAGACTACTATCCGCAAGTGTCGTGCCATTGTGAGGAGTTGCTAATGTTGTCACACTATGAACATATGATTTCTTGCCCTCAAATAGTGGTGATATATTCGTGTTCGGATGATTTTTCACATGATTTTTTTCTTCAAAACTACCTTCTTTTAATAGCTGTACTAATGTTCTAATCGTTTGTCCGCCCATGCTATGCCCAACTAAATGAACTTTATTTGTTTCACTCCAATTCGGTGCAAAACCACTATAAGTTCTACCAAAACGATTATGTCCATGTTTCTCAGCATGTGCGGCACCGTAGTCTACTGTAGCACCGTTAATTTGCGCATATAATTCACATGCACGATCCCAGTTACTAGAAACAGGTCCAACAGCAGCAGTATGTACTGTATAGCCACTTCTTTTTAAATCTTCTTGTATATCATGAACACCACCCCAATATTTAACCCCTAACATTTCCTCTCTACCCCACCCAGCAAATCCATTCACTAGTATGATAGGATAATTATTTTGTTGTTTCTCTTCAGCGTAAGTTATTTTTGCTGCGAATAAAAACACAGTCCCTATTGCGAATAAACATATTTTTAAAAATAATTTCCCCATGCTTCCTCCCCCTAATAAAACGTTTACATTTTTTAATTTACAGCATGCTTTAATAACTTAAACATAATGTAAATTATTTTATATTCCTTGTATATATTGAAAACATATACAAATGTTGATAAATATTAATTCAAGTAAGCATTTACTTTTTACGATACAACTTGTAAATCTGTTTATTTGAATTTATAATTAAATATAGTTTCCTCATGTAAAACCAATCTATACATTATAAAAAAACTATCTTCATTACATGAAAAGGAGGTAAAGCGATATGCAAATCGGTTTACATACTCATACCCTATCTCAATCTACTAAATTAACTCCTGCTACACATGAGCGTAATAATATATCTTCTAGTAAACTTGAAGATACAAAATCAAATGATCCAATCAAGTTCGATATTAGTTCATCTGAAAAGGAAATGAAACAGCCTGAGCATAAATTTAACGAATTAGATTTATGGAAGATGTTAAAAGATAAAGGTGTTCCTTTATGGATCATCCTTGAAATGCTACAAAAAGTTCGTAAAGAAAAAGAAGCTCAAAATACAAATGCGATTGAGGAAACAAACGAGACTAGATTAAATGAAGTAATGTAATCTTTTTTATATGAATGGTCTATAAACTAAAAAGAGTTCGAAGCTGATGAAATTCCCACCAACTTCGAACTCTTTTTTAAGGTGTTTCGCCAATCGTTACAAACTGAAAAGATACTTCTCCTTCCAAACCTTTAATTAACTTTTTTACTTTGACATTTTCATTAATCAATGTATTATCTGTTGACATTTTAGGTTTTTTGTCACCTAGGGATTTTTCCAAATGAAGAAGATGCATTTTTATTTCATTTGCCTTTATTTCTTTATACACACTATTTTTTGCTACAATCATATACCATTCCGTTGAATAGTTACGATTGTTGCCTATCCAGGCATCACTATCGTATGTAACAGGAATCTCTTCCCCTCCTATTTTAATACTTTTCATAGTCTTATCGTCTTCATTTGTAAATAATAGCGATCCTTCTTTTGGGAATTTCGGTAACGTATCTATAATATGATCAGAGCCATTATCTTGTTTTCGAAAAAGTTTTTCTTTAATCAATGCTTGTGCTGTAGATTCATTTAAAATTAAGACTTTCCCATTTCCAACTTCCCCTTTTTTCACAGAAAACACTTCATTTTCTTTCGCAATTTCCTGATAACGATTAATAATTGGTGAAATATTATTTTCATTTCCAATAATTAATACACCGTTTGCAGGAAATGAGTTATCCTTTTTAGAGCATGCACTAAAGCTTATTAAAAAAATAGTGAACATAAAAATAGTTAATGTTCTTTTCATTACAATTCCTTTCATAATTCATATTATTCACATGTTTTTCTGTAATCTTATTAGTTGGTATCCTTTATTGCTCCATAGTCTTATAAAGCTTTTGTAGGTAACGCCAACGAGTGATAAAGAAATATAAAACTTGTATACATATAAATGAAATTAAAATAAAAATCGAGCTGTTTAAAATAGAAAAACTGACTAATTGTTGCAGTGCTGTATACGCAACTACAGTATGAATCACTGCAATGATAATTGGTAAGAAGAACATTAATACTAACTGTCTCGTTACGATTTTTTTTAACTCTCGTTTACTTAATCCCATTTTCGAAATCATTTTATATTGTTGTTGATCACGGTTCAAATCAGTATATAATCGGAAATAAATAAAACTAGCAGCAAATGTAAAGAAAACAATTCCGACTAAAACACTTACCATAAGTAATAAACCATTCTTTTGCTTTGCTTCCAACAAGTTTAATGTTAAAGCTTCAAAGTAGAACTCTCTGTCCCTAAGATCTTTATCGAATATACTCTTTAATTGATTTGAAATCTCTTTCGTTCTTATCCAATCATCTACAACAAATCCGTAAGTACGATATTGAATATTTTCATCCTCTGGATTACTCGTCAGAGGAATTTCATCATACACATGATCTTGAACAGCAATATAAATACTACTAGAGTCATGTGGTAAAACTAAATTCTCTACAGTTTTCTTCACACGAAATGTGTTTGTCCAATCTCCTTGAATGACTTCAATATTTTTTTTATAGTCACCATTTTTAAATTCTTGTTTTTGTGATACTCTTCCAGGGATTAGTAAGATTTCATCGTCTTTTTCAATCGTTTCTTGTTTATACCCGAGTGCTCTCGCAAGTTCGTTATATTCACTTAACTTCAATACATTTACGTTACTTTCTGTAAATTTATTTGAAGATGGAGCCATTCGGTACGGAATATTTGCATCCGCGAGATGTTTTTTTATCATTGAGAGATGTTTATCTAACAATTTGTTATTTTCAGAGCTTTCATACAGAAATGTATATGGATTTGTCATCCATACTAAATCCCTATTCCCAATGGCAGCTGTTGTACCGATTGCTGTAAATGCCACTGCTGAAATAATAGATACTATAAAAAACATCATTGCATTATCTTTCATACGGTAAATTAATTCAGAAAATGTTAATATATTTGTTCTCTTTAAAAAGAAAGATTCTCTTCTTTTAGCAAGGTACAGTATATACACGCTACACTGTGTATATAAAAAGTACGTTCCTATAATTACTAGGAGCACACCTATTCCAAGCGTAATAAAATTAGTACTTGGGATAAAACGAAATACTGAAATATATCCATAACCTATACAAATTAAAGAAAGTAGAGATAATAAAACTGAAGATTTCGGTTCAGGTTTTGGCTTTTCCTCTGCTCGAATAAGTTCCACAAGTTCCGTTACTTTTATCATTTTAAATGTAAATAATGAAACAATTAAAAATAAGAAAAGAAATGTGATAACTGTTAATAATACAGCCTGCACCGGTAAATAAAAAGGTAAACCATTATTAATCATTAATACACTTGCACTTATCAATAAGACTAGTTTAGAAAATATGAGTCCAATGAAAATCCCTATACAAATTGAACCAAGTCCAATCAACATATTTTCAATTAATACTAGTTTCTTAAGCTGTCTCATTGACATACCTTGCATCATTAAAATGCCAAATTCTTTCTTACGTGTTTTTAAAAACGAACTAATTGAATATAAAATGAAGAAAAATGAAAATACAAAAATTAATCCTTGCGAAACTGAAAATCCCAATGTACCAAATGCACTTATTGTTGCACTTGTCGATTTCAACTCCCCCTGTAAATCAGGATGGAATAATAAAAGTGCATACGTAAAGAAAATCATAATCGAAAATGCACTACTTAAAAAATGGGCAGCATATGTACGCTTATTACGAAAAATATTATTAAATGCGAATTGACGAAAAGTCATGCCTTTTCCCTCCTAACAAAGAAAGGACATCCATAATCTTTTGATAGAAAGCTTGCCTGCTTTCACCACGATAAATCTCGTTATATAGTTGACCATCTTTAATAAAAATTACTCGGCTGCAAAAACTCGCTGCATACGGATCATGAGTCACTAACATCATCGTAGCTTTTTCTTCCTTATTTAGAGTATCTAACATCTCCATTACATCATTTGAAGATTTAGAATCTAAATTCCCCGTTGGTTCATCTGCAAGTAATAATTGCGGCTTATGAACAATTGCACGAGCAATTGCTGTTCTTTGAGCTTGTCCCCCTGAAATTTCAAACGTTCTTTTATTCAATATATCTGTAATATTTAATTTCTCTGCAATTTCTTCTACTCTTTTGTTCATTTCTCGCACAGAAACACCATCTAAAGTCATCGGCAATACGATATTTTCCTTTACTGTAAGTGTGCTAAGTAGATTAAATGATTGAAAAACAAATCCTAATTGTTTCCTGCGGAACAAAGCTAAATCTTCTGATGATAACTGGAAAGGATTTGTACCATTTATTAAAATTTCTCCTGAGGACGGAGAATCAATAGTAGATACCATATTTAATAGCGTAGTTTTCCCGCTACCGGATGGCCCCATGATTCCTATAAATTCACCTTCTTGAATTGATAAATCAATATCTACTAATGCTTTAAAAGGTATTTTCCCTTTATATACTTTACTAATATTTTTCGCATGTAAAATTTCCATTTCTATTCTCCCTTCATTTGCACTTCTCACAATAGAGTGTAAATGAATTGTCTTAATGCTCATATTGATTCATCTTTCATTTATCTTACACGCTTGTAAGATTTCTAAAAAAACTGACAACAAAACTGTTTTCAAACTAAAATTAACGCATGACTATCTTATAATAATTGTATAGTGGTAGAAAATACAATTGTATATCAAATCTTTATTATATAAATGCAAAAAAGCTTAGAGTTTTAGTTCTAAGCTTTTTTGCATTGCTTAATCGCTCCCTTTAAAGAGCACTATTTTTTATCCATCCGGATTTACTCAATACATAATGATTATAAATTTGATTTTCTATCATCTGTTGACCCAAATAAGTAAACCCGCATTTTTCAATAACTTTATTTGACGGTACGTTGTTTATTACTGCAATTGCGTTAAGGACATCTACATTTGTATTTTTAAACAAATAATCGATTAAGCCTTTTGTCGCTTTCGTTGCATAACCTTTATTATGATATTCACTTGAAACGGCATACATAATTTCTCTATTTGGTGAAGGAAGCTCATCTTTCATACTTGTGCAGCACCATCCAACAAATTCATTAGGCGATTTCTTGAATATTCCTAGCTTTAATATATGGTCATCTATGTTATTCGTAGTTCTAACTGCATGAAGAAACGCTTTATTTTCTTGTATTTCATAATTTGCAACCCAATCAACCCTTTGTTCTTTCGTTGATTTCCAGTCCGGTAAAAACTTTGCTATCTCCGGTTGATTTGCTATTTTATAAATACTCTCTGCATCTTTCACCGTAAACTCTTGCAGGTATATACCTCCACAATCTATTCTAAATAAATTAGTCAAACTCTCTTCTCCCATGTTAATCCCCCCTACTTACGTTAAAGCGCCTTAATCTGCTTCGTAAGTTCCATAAACCGTTCATCTAGTTCTTTATATTCTTTGTCTTTAGAAGTTAAAAAGCTTAATTTCCCTAATACTTCTTGTCTTTCTGTTTCTAACGTTAAACGTAGCTCTTCAATTTCATCCCTTGTTTTCGTAGGTTCTTCTAGCTGTTTTTGTATCGTATTGTTTAAAAACACAAGTTTTGTGTTAGTTGTTTTCTCCAGAAAATATCGATCGTGAGAAACGATAACGAGTGTTCCGTTATACTCAGCTAATGTATTTTCAAGTTGTTCACGTGAAGGCAGATCAAGATGATTCGTCGGCTCATCCAAAATGAGTACATCTTTTTCATCTAAAATATAAGACATTAACTTACACTTCACTCGTTCCCCCATACTCATATGTTCAATCGGCTCTTTCCACTGAGAGGCTTGGAATCCTAAATGTTTCATTAAATTTTGGACTTTTCCTCTTTCTTCAAACGTCTCTTTGAAAAATAAATCTTCTGGTGTTTTTTCCAGCGGTAAATCAAATACTTCTTGTGTTAAATAACCGATGTTTGCTGATGGTGAAATCCATACTTCTCCTTCAGCAGTTTCCACCCCCATAATCATCTTCAGTAATGTTGTTTTCCCGCTACCATTTGGTCCAACAATCGCAACCTTCTCACCATGTTGAATTGTAAAATTAACGTTTTCAAATAATGTTTTTCCATGAAATTCTTTTTTTAATTGCTTTACTTCTAAAAAGCGTTTTCCTACTTTTTTACTCGCTTGAATAGAGAATTCAACTGAATATTCCTCTTTCACACGTTCTACCTTCGTTTTCTCTAGCTCTTTTTCAAGACGTTTTCGTTTTGACTTCACTTGTGCATCCATGCGTTTCGCTTTTACACGATAAAATTCTTTAACCCCTTCTTGTTTTGTAGACTGTGCATGTGCCTTTTGTGACCATGAACTTAATTCTTTTATATGAGTTTCTACTTGTTCTATCTTTTTTTGTTGTTTTTCATATTCACGCTGCTGCGTCATTCTTTTCTGCTCACGTGCTTTCATATAACTCGTATAATTCCCGCTATGGTCAATTAATTTCTTATCCTCAATTGACCATATTCTAGTTGCAACAACATCTAAAAAATATCGATCATGCGATACGACGATAACTGTACCTTTCATATTTTTAATTTGTTTAATGAGAAATTCCGTACTCATCTCATCTAGATGATTTGTCGGTTCGTCTAATATTAAGACATTAGGATTTTCAGCAAACCCTTTTGCCAATCGAACTTTCAGCTTTTCACCACCACTTAAAGTAAGAAAATCGTTCGTTGGTACGCCCCATTTCGCAAGAAGTTCTGCTTCCTTTGCAATCATATCCTTGCTAACGAAAGATTCTTTTTCTTGTTCAACATATGCAGTTGTCATATTCATTTGCATCCATTCAACAGTGCCTTTTGACGGTTCAATCTTCCCATTTATTAATTGAAGTAACGTTGATTTACCAGCCCCGTTTTTACCAATTAATCCGATAACATCCCCTTGTTTTACTGTCACATTCATTTTCTCTAACAAAGTATTTTCCTTTATTTCAACATAAACATCATTTAATTTTAATAGTTCTTTCATAATACCGATCCCTTTCATTAAGGGAGAATAAAAAAATCCTCCCAAATAAATTTGGCAGGATTAGTCATTAAAATATTTATACCCAAATAAGCTATTGCGCAACATAAATAGCAATACCGTTTATGGAAATTGGGCAGACTAATCCTATTTTTTAGAAATTGAAATTTATTGAATTTCAACATTTAAAAATAAGATTAGTTAATCATCGTCCACCCATCATTCCTTTCCGTTGTTAGTAACCATATTGTACCATGATAGTACTGTATGAGTAAATGCAAATATATGTGCTATTATAAAGATTGCTTTCTTCTAGGTCTATTTATCATTTCTTAACTTCAAATTGAACAATCACAAATTACATTTGTTGTACTACTTGCTTTAGATTTCCCTAGCAAGAAACTTCTAAGCAACCCCTCTTATATAATTTTTATATAAATTTAAGATTAATTATATATTATACAGACTACATTTCAGTTTTTATAATAAAGTTATCATTTTTAAGGAGGGATTCTACAATGGAATTTAGCAAACTAGGAAACAGTGGATTAACAGTAAGCAAGATTGCATACGGGAACTGGATAAACCATGGCGGAAAAGTAAATGAAGATATTGCAAATGAATGTGTGAAAGCCGCATTAGATGTTGGAATTACAACGTTCGATACTGCAGATGTTTATTCGGACACTATTGCCGAGGAAGTACTTGGTCGCTCTTTGAAAGGGACACGCCGAGAAAGTATAGAACTTTGTACAAAAGTATGCCATCCGACCGGACCTGGAAAAAATGATCGAGGTTTATCACGAAAACATATTATAGAAAATTGTAATGCATCGTTACAACGGCTACATACAGACTACATTGATGTCTATTATGCACATCGATTCGATACAACAACTCCTCTTGAAGAAACAATGTTAGCTTTCTCAGATCTTGTAAGACAAGGTAAAGTTCTTTATTTAGGTGTAAGTGAATGGACATCGGAGCAAATCACACGCGGTGCAGCACTTGCCCGAGAATTGAACATTCCTCTTATCGCTAGCCAGCCTCAATATTCGATGTTATGGCGAGTGATCGAAACAGATATAATACCTACATGTCAACGTGAAGGACTTGGTCAAGTTGTTTGGTCTCCCCTCGCACAAGGTATTCTCACTGGAAAATATCAACCAGGTAAACCATTGCCGACTCAATCACGTGCTAATTCAGATGCTGGAAAACCATTTTTCAATAAACTCGTACAACGTTGGATGAGTGATAATGTACTTACTGCTATACAAAAACTTAATCCTATTGCACAAGAAAATCATCTCACCCTACCTCAACTCGCAGTTGCTTGGGTACTACAAAATCCAGCTGTTTCCTCTGCTATTATTGGCGCTTCCAATCCGGAGCAAATAAGAGAAAATGTAATTGCCTCTAGTATTACATTGTCACCTGAAATTATGGGTCAAATTGATAGTGTGCTAAAAGGTTTCATTGAGTATGACCCAAGTAAAACAGGTTAAATCGTCAGTGATTTAACAATAAATATAGTACCTTTCCCAAATCACTACTGCCCATCCAATCAAGATGGGCCTTTACTTTTTAAATTCAAATTGTGAAGTCGTATAAATCTCTCTAACAACTGATAAGAAGTTCTCGAGCACGACAGACTTTTCATCCTGCCTCCATCCAGCGTATAAGTTTATTTCCGGTGTATGTTCCTGAATGTCTTTATATATGACTCCCGATTTTTTATAACTCTCCACCGATGATGGAACGACAGAAATCCCCATTCCTGCTGCAACTAAATTAACAATCGTCTGCATTTGAATTGCTTCTTGAACAATATTTAAACTTACTCCATGTTCCCAAAAGTAACTAATAATTAAATCATAAAAGTTAGTACCGAAATGACGAGGAAATAAAACAAATGGTTCATCTACTAGTTCTTTAATAGAAATATTAGGTAACGAAACTAATGCGTGATTTTCATGTAAAACCAATTTTAAACGTTCTTTAGAACAAACTTCGGAAGACAATATTTCATTATTCTGCTTAGAACGAATAAATCCAATATGAATTTGTTTTTCATAGAGTGCTTTTATTTGCTGGTCTGTTGTCATCTCGCGTAATATAAGCTGAATTTTTGGAAACCGTTCTCGAAATGTTTTTAATATGTTTATAACCGTTTCTGTAGAATCGACAAAACCGATGATTAAATGTCCTACCTTTCCTTCATCCGCAAGCTGTGTTTCCTTAATAGTTCTATCTACTTGAAGCAGTGTTTGTCGCGCACCTTCTAAAAATATTTTGCCAGCATCGGTAAGCTCAACTATTCTTTTTGTTCGATGAAAAAGTTGGACCCCTAATTCATCTTCTAATTTACGAATTTCTTGGCTTAAAGGAGGTTGTGCCATCATAAGACGTTCTGCTGCACGACTAAAATTTAATTCTTCTGCCACCGTTATAAAATATTTCATTTTTCGAATATCCATTACAATCCCCCTATCATTCACAACTAGTAAAAAATATCTCCTTCTAATAAATTGTAAATAAAAACAGGAAGAAACTATATCAGTCCCTTTTCGTTTCTTTTTTATCATAAATCATTTCATCAAAATACGAGAGATTTATACTAAGTTGAATTACATGTTTTGGGCAATTTCATTACTTACATATATTATTTGATTTACCATTTGGTTGAGTAACGAGTTCTTGATATTTTATTCACCTAATTATAAAAACAAAATGTTATTCTTTATCCAATAACCACTTATTGTTTTTCGATAAATTTTTATTGATTATCCCCCTGTAATAAGCTATTATATGTTTGCAGAAAATATAAATGTAAGGATTGAATTTATGGACAGGACATTAAAAATCACAAAGTTAAATATGTTTTTACGGATTTTTCTCATCCCGATTATAGTAGGGATCATTGTTGGTATACTAACTAAATTGGGGCAAGGTATACTTCCAGGACATTGGAATTCATTAGCTAATCTAGGAAGTGTTTGGTTAGTTCCATCCTTTTTTGTGGCTAGCTTTAGTTATTCTAAGCGTACAGCTATACTTTCCGGTATCCTTGCACTACTCGGTATGGTATTAGGCTACTATGGTTATGCAATAGTTATTAAAAATGTAGCTCACTCTATTTATTTTATATCTGTATGGATTGTATGTGCATGTATAGGAGGAACTATCTTTGGAATTGCAGGTTTTCTATGGAAAGATACTACAAATCCACTTCATAAATTCGGAAGCGCGCTTATTAGTGGAGTTTTTGTAACGGATGGACTTCACATTCTTTTAAATTTTGAAGACTATAGTCACATGTTACCTGTTGGATATACCGAAGTGATAGTCGGGATTATCTTAATTCTTGTGTTAGAACGCTCTAATGCTAATCGAATTTCTTCTTTCTTAATGATGGTTCCTATCACTATTTTAGGATTAATTGGATATAAATTATTAAGTTTGTTTGCTTAATATCATGAAAAAACAAAAGACTAATTCTATTATAATTCACAATACATATCACGAATTCGAACATTATACTTATTAATGTTGATACACTTATTCATAGGACGGATTCATGAAGCTATCTCTTTCAAAGGGGTGGCTTTTTACTTACAAAAACTATTTATCAGCTTTTTATTAAATACTTCTAATTTAACAATCGTATTTATTAGCGTGTCATTATACATACTAAGATGACCTGTTATCATTTCATATAATCGCTATAAAATAAGGCTAAAAAACTTATCTCCAAAGTTCTTTAGCCTAGATTACTTATTTACACATTATAAAATTTAATTCGCACAACAGTGCCTTTACCAACTTCTGAGTCGATTTCTACACTATGTCCTAATTGTTTCGTAATTTCATATACAAGATATAGCCCCATTCCAGTTGATTCTTTAAAATCTCTACCGTTTTCTCCTGTAAAGAAAGGTTTAAACACTCTTGGTAAATCTTGCTTCGGTATCCCTACGCCATTATCGGTAATTTCAAGTATAACGTTATTATCTTCCTTACAAGCTTTCACTTTAATCTTCTCTCGACTACCAGCTGAATATTTAATCGCGTTAGATAGTATTTGTCCAATTAAAAATTGTAACCATTTCGCATCACTTTCTACAGTAATGTCCTTTTCAATTTTGAGCTCTGGATATACAAAATTCCGAATAAAGAAGCGTTTATGTTCATGTACAGAATCATTCACTATTTTATGTAGCTGTACTTTTTCCACATAAAAATCTTGTGTAAATGCTTCTAAACGTGCGACATACAGAGCCATATCTAGCCCCTTTTTCAGCCTATCTGTTTCCTCATTTATACTTTCAAAACGCGAATCTACTTCATCCTGTGTAATTAACTCTATTACAGATAAAGGTGTTTTCATTTGATGTATCCATTGATTCATAAAAGTTAGATGATCATTATTTTTTCTCTCTTGTATTTGGAGCTGATTTTGATAATGGCGATATTGTTCCTCAAGCAAGTCTTGAAGCGCAGTAGATAAAACCGCAAAATCTGATTTTTGAACAGACTCATCTAAAGAGTTCAACGGATTTGCTAACCGTTCATAGAAAGTACGATGGGTAAAGTAACGAAATACTAAATAACCTACCATAAAAAAGACACCTAAAAACATTGCATATAATGCCGTTGCAATATGATTATGCCCATCAAACCAATATACAAGAAATATGGCTAGTAGCTGGATTACTGTAAAACAAATAAGTGGTATATGATCACGAATAAACAACCTTATCATTTCTCCATACCAGTATCCCAAGTAATATGTAATCTATAACCGACACTACGGATCGTTTCAATTGCATCTTCAATCTGCAATGTTTTTAACTTTTTACGCACACGAGTTGTATTTACGCTTAAAGTATTATCATCAACATAAGATTCGCTATCCCATAATTTATTCAACAACACTTCTCTACCCACAACTCGCGGATAATTTTTCATTAACATCTCTAATAAAATAGCTTCGTTTCTCGTTATATCAATCTCTTGATTCTTAAGCTTCAATACAAGCCTTTCTGGATATAAACAAAGGCCTTGTTGCTCAATCATCCGTTCTTCTACTTTCGGTGCATAATCCCCGTAAGCACGTCTTAAATGGCTACGAATTTTCGCCATTACAACTTCGTAATGGAAAGGCTTTGAAATAAAATCATCGCCTCCGTTTTCTAACGCCATAACTTGATCCATCGTGCCTTCACGAGCCGAAATAAATAATATCGGACATGTAGAAACTCCGCGAATTTGACGACACCAATAGTACCCATCAAAACTTGGTAAATTAATATCTAATAAAACTAACTCTGGTTGTTCTTCTAAAAAAATGTTTAATACATTTTGAAAATCCGATACAATAATTCCTTCATACCCGTATTTCGCGACATGTGTTGATAATAGTTCTGCAATTTTCATATCGTCTTCTACAATCATAATTTTAACCATGTATTTACTCCTTTTTCGATCCACAATCTTATATTCAATTATATAAAATAAATACTACCTGTTTTTATATCATCCGTAAATCAAAAAAGGATACTTTTATACAACAGCATCCTTCTTCTATCATTCTTATTTAATATGAAATTTACTCAAATTAAAACCTAGCTTCTCCACATAATCCATACGTAGTTCCATTCGTGCTGTTTTAAGCGGGTCCACAACTTGGCAAACTCTTAAATCGCCTGCAGCTGATAATAAAAGCGTTGCATCAGCTTTAGACATTTCTAATTCTTCATGTAAAAATGTCACCATATTACGTACAGCACAATTCGCTGCATCATCTAACAATTTCTCTGAAGCAATCGTCATTACTTTTTCTTTTTGGATCGCCATTGGTAGTGGCCATTTCTTTCCTTTTATAATTTGAACTGTAACAGTTACCTCACCAGCAACCTCTACTCCACTAACCCCAATTTCACCATCACCCATCGTCGCGTGTAAATCGCCTAATGCTAATAGGGCACCAGGAACATTTACAGGTAATAATAATGTTGTCCCTTCTTTTATTTCTTTACAATCCATGTTCCCGCCATGATCATGCGGTGTGCCACATGAAATACTCTCTTCTTTCGGCGCAGTACCAATAACACCGATCATTGGATTAATCGGGATTTGTAGTTCATTTGAAAACAAAACATGTTCATTATGTATTGGGACGAGTTTCACTGTATTTTCATTTAGATCTTCACCCATTACGCCAAGATTCGCTCCTGTAGTTAAAACACCTTGCTCTGCGATGTTAATCTTTTCAATCGTTACGACTAAAATATCACCAGGTTCTGCACCATTAATATATACAGGCCCAGTCGCCGGATTAATTCGGTTCCAATCTAATTCTTGAAACGCAACATCTTCAGATTCAATTTGATTTTCAAAGCAATCATATGTTTCAAATACAAGACGACTCTCAATTTCTACTTCCATACACGGCTTATTTTCTGGTGACATTGCGTAAATAATATGGTCTTTATGAATTCGATACACGTTATCTCTCCCTTTTACATTAGTCTACAATTACTAATTAGCTTTTTTCATAAAAGCTCCTTGTGAAAATTAATGAATTTACATATAGAAAAGCACTTAGCTTATTTTCATACATACACTCTTTACTATAACAGATAAAGAAAGGTGGTAGCACTATGCCCCTTATTCCATATAACGAAAGTGATGTTGATTTGCTAGCTCGTTTAATTCGTGCAGAAGCTGAAGGAGAAGGTCGACAAGGTGAACAACTTGTTGGCTGCGTAGTAGTAAATCGTGTATTTTGTGATTGCTTAGATTTTAAACAGCTTCGTTCTGTACGTGACGCAGTATATCAAAGTCCCGGTGGATTTGAAGCAGTACAATACGGATATTTTTATCAGCGTGCTCGTGATTCTGAAAAAGAAATTGCAAGAAAAGTTTTACAAGGTGAATGGCGCTGGCCAGCACGATGGGCTCTTTGGTATTTCCGTCCAGTTGGAGCTTGTCCGCCTGAATGGTATAACCAGCCATTTGCGGGACAATTTAAAAGTCATTGCTTTTATGAACCACGTGGGGATGAATGTCCGAAAATGTATTCACGGTAGCAAAATTTGAAACGCAAGTACTTAGATTTCTGAGTACTTGCGTTTCTTTTAGCATTTTTAGAAATCTAATAATGCGATGAACTTTTCAATGCCTACTACATGTATTAATAACGGTATACGTGGGCCGCTAGACTGATTTATAATGAGCCTATATATAATAATAAATAATTGTTTTTGATTTTCTTTCATTATTTTTTTATTTTCATGATGACAAATCGAATACAATTGTTCCATGCTTGGATGTTTTCTTATTAATTCATGTGCTACTTCATACGCCCAATGCATATATTACTCACCTCAATTGATTTTTTGTTTTCACATTTTCAGTTTTATGCAATAAAAAAACTCCCACCCCCAAGATTATTCATCTTGAGGACGAGAGTTGTTAGCTTCGCGGTACCACCTCAGTTTGTTAATACGTCGCCATATTAACCTCTTCAGGTACGGCAAAATATGCTTATACCCTATCTCTATAACGGGAGAACCCGTCGCACCATCCCTAAACAAATTAGTTCCTTGCGCAGCTCCAAGTCTTTTTTCATTAAGATGTATACTGCTCTTTCTCAGCTACCAGAGCTCTCTGTACGTATTCTTTCTTAACTACTCTTCTCTTCCATGCCATATTAAATATTAGTTTTTTCATATGATAATTTATAACGCCTTTATTGTCAAACTTTTCCGGACAAAAAAGCTATCTAAACAAATGCTTTATTGCTTCTAATTGAATTTTATGACTACATTCATCACAACAATATGTCCCTTTCGGTTTCTCTTTAAATCGCTTATATTTTTCGCTTCCTTCGTATACACGGAATATATTTTTACAAGAAAAGCAAACAATTTCATAAAACATCATATGCATTTTCCTCTCCATGTTTATACATTTTTTTAATCGCTTAAGATAGTCAGTTTTCTACAGTAAAATCTTAATATCCTCTTACTAAAAGGTTTACCTCTATTCTCATCGAATTATATAGATATCTTATAAAGCGAGGTGAACATCTTGGTCAGTAATATAGAATTAGTTTTAGATGCGAAAGCTAGTTTAGCTGAAGGGCCTTGTTGGAATGAAAAAAAGCAACTTTTATACTGGGTTGATATTATAGAGAAACAATTATGCATACATAATCCTACGGCTAATACAAACCGAGTAATCGCTCTCAATCAACAAATCGGCTGTGTTGTTCCATATTTAGAAGACGTACTACTCCTAGCTATGAAAAACGGATTTTATTCTATTAATGTAAAAACCGAAAAACTGACACATATTTTTGACCCTGAACCACATTTATTTGAAAATCGTTTTAACGATGGTAAATGCGATCCAGCAGGTCGTTTTTGGGCAGGTACTACAGATATATACGGTATTAATGCTGCAGGTTCCTTGTATTGTTTAAATAACAATTTAAGTGTCGAGAAAAAAGTTTCACATGTAAATACATCAAATGGCATCGCTTGGTCACCTGATTATACATACCTTTACTATATTGATACACCTACTAAAAAAGTAGTTCGTTTTCATTATGATATAAGTACTGGCGAAATTCGTAATCCAAGTGATGTAATCATTTTTCCCAAAAATGACGGTCTACCTGATGGTATGACAATAGACGAGGAAGGATGTTTATGGATTGCTCATTGGGGCGGCTCAAAGATTACTAGATGGAATCCTTCAACTGGAAAACAAATATTAAGTATCCCAATTCCAGCGCTATATGTAACGTCTTGTACATTTGGAGGGCCTAATTTAACAGACCTATATGTTACAACAGCCAGAACAAGAATGACGGATGACGAATTAAAAATATATCCACATGCTGGTGGTATTTTTCGAATTCAAACAAATATAAAAGGTTGTCCTACCCATTCATTTCGCAATAATAATATTGGAGCTGAAACTATATGAACCGTATTGATCACATAAGAAACGAAGAAAAGAAATATCATGACCTTTGCTATGAACAATATAAACTATTTGAAACTGGTTCTTGGCTTTATAAACCGGTTAAAACAGTTCTGGACTTGATGGATTACTTTGAAGAAAAACACTCTTTACAAGTACTTGACCTCGGCTCTGGCGTTGGAAGAAATAGTATTCCAATTGCACAAAAAATAAAAAATGCTAGTGGTACTGTTACATGTATGAACTTACTGGATTCCGCGTTAACAAAATTACAAACTTATAGTAAAGAACATGATGTATTTGAAGTTATAAAAACAGAACAAGCGGCAATTGAAAACTACTACATCCATATCCCCAACGGTCTCTTTAATCAAAAATAAATTCGCCAGTTCTTTAAGTTTCAAATCCCCCGCCCCCTTACACATTTCCCTATTTATCTTACCACTTTATATAAAATAATGGTTTAAAATTCCATATAAACCATCTTAAATAAAAAAGCACTTGTTTCCGCAAGTGCTTTTTTCAGGGATTTTGAGATACCCTATTAAAGAAAGTTAAGGTTACTTAAAGTTAATAGGTAATTCTATTATATGCTTGTCCTTTTTATTTGTGCATTATCAATATATAAACATCTTTAATCATATTTAATAATTTTTAATTATAGTTCTTTCTTACATTTTATCATTAAGAAATTAATTGAAGGCTTATTTTCCATGATCTTATTTGGTTCGTCAATTTCTGAAACTTGTACTAATCCATATTTATTAAAATCATTTTTTACAGATTCAGAATCATAGAAGAACATTTTTACGCCTTCCATTACCTCATAATAGTCTTTATCCAACTGTTTTCCTTTTCCATACATTGGAGCTTTTTTAGAAACAGTTGTGAAAACCATATATCCACCTGGTTTTAACTGATTATAACAATCTTTAATAAATTTCTCTCTTTCCTGTTCATTCAACAAATGAAGAAGTGCATGACTAAATATACCATCATACAGCTTATTATCAAAAGGCATTTCGTTTACCGAACCGTGATACATGCTAACATCTTCTAGTCCGTTTTCTCTTGCTAAATCGATCGCTGTTTTTGAAATTTCAATACCTGTTACATTTATACTATTTTTGATAAATACCTTCGCGTTTCTCCCATATCCAATACCCGGAACTAATATGTCTTTAACATTGTTTTCCACAAAAAAATCTTTTGTCAAAAGTGCAGATTCTGTAGGTTCAAACCCCCACATCGTTTGTTTCTCAATAAAGCTTGATTCCCAAAATTCCATTATATTTCTATCTCCTTATTTTTATCTCATTTTTAGTACCATATAAAAGACAAATAAATTTAAACGGTGCGGCTCCTTGTGCCAAATTAAATTTCTATGATTCTAATACAAGAAGGTATATGTATTATTAATACCTATGTTATTTCTTCTATTCAAAATAATTAACGTGGTCACTGAGCCCCATTGAATATAGCATAATAATAAGTCTATATCTATTATAAAGATTGGTTTAAAGTCCACCCTACTTTATGAATTCGTACGTTTGTAGAAAAATAAAAAGCACCCGAATGGATGCATAGAGTAAACTTATTCATTATTACTTTCTCCACTTTCATCATCAACTGATTTCGAGTCTAACATGCTGCCTATATCAGGCGGTAAAGCTAACTCTATACCAGCTACCGGTTGATTATCTTCATTAAACCATTGTTTCTTAAATTTAATCAATTCTTCATTTTTCTTATTTTCATCCATACTATCCCGCCTTTTATGTACGATATTAAACACTTTACTTAATATGTACATTGAGAAAGATAATATACTATTTGTACATGATGAAAGAGCAACACCCCTTCTCTGTTTACACAACCCGCTGTACCTATAAAAATCCCCTTACATGTTACTCCTCGTTTTGTTATCATATTTGTGACGAAATATATGTGAGCTACGTGATAAGTACTTGGTCATTTTATTCATATGAGACAAATACTTTTAAAGGAGTAATTATCTCTTCACTCAATTTCTCAAAACATTTTTCAAGTGCAGTATAATGAATTTCATATTGAAAAATCTCTTCTATCCATGGCGTCTGTTCTATTTGACTAAAAAACCAATCTGCATGTTTTTCATAATCATATCCATCACTTGAACCAATGATTTGCAATTCTTTTCGATAAAAGTCGGCGGTTAATGTTAAGTCTTCTATATTACCATCAGAAAGAATACATATCGCCCCATTACTATTAATAGCCTTTTGCAATGTGTGAAACCCTCTATTTGTAGCAGAACATTCGAAACCGTAATTATACGTATCTATAATTTTCTCTTCCGAATCATAGAGGTTTTTCGCACCAAATTTCTTTGCAAATTCTCTTCTATTTTTATTAGGCTCAACAACATCCACGTGCTCTACACCTACAAAGTATTTTAAGAAATAACAAGTGAGTAAACCAATCACTCCCATTCCGGTTATAAGTACCTTTTCATCCTTTTGCGGATTTAGTTTCAATACACCTTTAGCAGCATCACAAGAAAGAATAGATAATAAAGCAACTTTAGATTTTATATAACTAGGCACTCGAATTACTTTATCTCCCTTAACTATTCCTATCGTTTCATGCCCATAAAAAGAGACTACTTTATCACCTACGTTTAAATTTGTTACTTTATTACCAACTTGAATTACTTCCCCATAACTTTCATATCCAGTTTTTCTTGGATAAATAGGATTTGTATCTGTAACATCCGATTCTTTATACTGTGGTAACTTCATCTGCTGTTTTCCGCTCCAATCCAACACTTACATTTATAGCACCTTGATCAACCAGGGATAATTTCTTTCATTTTGGAAATTTTATAAGTAAACTTTTTGAGAATTTCTTGAGGTGCGATCAATGTTTTTAAACCAGAATAAAAACGAAAAAAAGTTACTTGTTTTTGCAACAATTATACTCATTCTTTATTTGTCTCCTTTATTTATTCTTGGAGAAAATGCGCATATTCGCATTCATGATAATCTTGATTCCAATTTGTCATGGTACAAGGTTTTGACATCGAGTGGAGAGATAAGAGGTTCGATTAATGGTACAATTCCACAGGTGATAAATAATCAATTATCAAGAAACGCATTTAGTACGGAATTTAGTTGCATTGTTTGGTTGTATGCTTTTTTTCCAAATATGGTTGCTTATGTATTAAGTCAGACGATTACAAGAGTGGTTGCTTTTATAGGCATGTATGTACTTTTAAAACATCATTTTTTACCGAGAGAGGAATGGATGGTCATTTCAATGGGAGTTTCATTAGCTTTTGCTCTTACCCCTTTTTGGCCATCAGGAATGCTTAGTACTCTGGGAATGCCTCTTGCACTTTGGGCATTTTTAAATATTCGAAAAGGGGAAAAGTTGTGGAAGAACTATTTCGTACTTACTCTAATTCCTCTATATTCGAGTTTTGTTTTAGGTTTTTTCTTTTTTTTAAGTAGTATAGGGATGCTCTGGTTAGTGGACTTAGTAGTAAAAAAAGAATGGAACTTTCGTTTTCTTTTTTCAATTATTTATATGACGCTCATATACATGGTTGTAGAATATCGCTTAGTATCTTCCTTTTTTTTATCAACTGCACCTAACAGTAGAGATGAATATTTTCATGCGAGATTATCGTTATGGCGTTCCCTCCGACTTACAGTGAAAAATTTTCTTTTAGGACATACCCATGTCATGACAGTCCATACATTTATTATTTTACCTGCCATACTTATTGCGTTGTATTTCATCATTACTACAAAACGATGGAAGCGAGAAAAAGTCTTTATTTTTTTGTTCTGTTTTAACATATTTTTGTCCATTTGGTATGCTTTTTGGTTTTATAAAGGTTGGCTTCCATTAACAAAACGGCTTCACATTTTAGATACATTTAATTTTGCACGTTATCATTTTTTGCGCCCGTTAGTTATTTATGTTTTATTCGCTCTTGGATTAAAAATATTATGGTTACAAGGGAAAGTATGGAGATACGCTGCAACAAGTTTTATGATTGCTCAAATTATTTTGTTATGCTTTTATAATGAAGAAATTATTTATCAAAATAAACCTTCAGTAAAGGAATTTTTTGCGAAAAAACAATTTCAGGAGATAAAAGAGTATATCGGTTTACCTTTGGAACAGTACCGTATCGCTAATATTGGTTTACATCCAGCTATCGCTCAGTACAATGGTTTCTATACACTTGACACATACAACAATTTTTATCCTCTATCTTATAAATATGAATTCCGAAAAATAATTGAGAAGGAATTAGCGAAAAATAAAACGATTCGTACGTATTTTGACGAATGGGGTGGCCGCTGTTATATTTTCACCGATGAACTTGGAAAACACTATATGTTTAAGAAAGGTTCGAAAAAACACTTGAAAAATGTAGAGCTAAATATAGAACATTTTAAAAAAATGGGTGGTCGGTACATTTTTTCTGCTGTCCCTATTGAAAATGCAGTGAAAAACAATTTATACCTTGAGAAAACATTTGTATCAAAGACATCTGCTTGGGAAATTTATTTATATAAGGCAATATAAGTATGTAATTAGATTGGCTCTCTCAATATAAATTCATAAAAAAACCAAACTAATATTTAGCTGCAATATTAGTTTGGTTTTTACTATTTTGTATCAAATTACACACCACATTCCAAGCTACACTTAAACTTTTTTAACATTTTTAATCACTATATCCCCTGTGCCACTGTCCTTGAAAAATTTGATTTTGCCCCTGGCCTTTATGGGAAACACTTGTTGAGATTACTGTTGGTTTTATCCCTGTTCGCAAGAATCTCCCACTTCCAAAATACGAACTGCAATTTCGATACCATCTTGCTTTGTAACAATCTCTGTAGCTTCTTCAATCGTTTCGGTTCTCCCCATACAAGACAATACTTCTTCTTATTACATATACAGTAGCTCCAGCTACAACTACTATTTTTCCTTGTAATAATGTCATTTTATTTATCTTCATTTTTATAATTCAATTTTATAACTTCCGGTATATGCTTACTATCATATTTCCTCGTATAGATTTCTCCATCTGGAGTAACTAATTGTAATACAATCTCACCACAAACACCATGTGGTATTTCAAATTCACCTCCTGCATTTGAAATACTGCGTTCCTTACTTTCAATTGAATCTTCATAAATTTTCACATTAGATATAGGTTCGTTATTTTGATCTACGATAATACCTCTTGAATACTTACCAATCGCAATGCATTGATCATCTTTTTTATAATAATTAATTAGAACGATAGCACCAATTATTATAGCGATACATACAAACAAGAGAATTATTTTGCGTTTCACAACAAACCTCCTTATTCATCTTTTTCTTTTTTAAATTGAAAGGTTATACGTTCCGCTTGTTTGATTTCCTCAATTACTTTACGAATTCCTTCTTCAATCCTATCTTCCTTCACATTCGAAACGTTTAACTTTAATAGTCTTTCTTTCGGAAAACCACAAACATAATTTTTATCAATCGGATCAATACTTATTTGCATTTCATTTAATCTTTGGAATAACATTTCAGAAATACTCGTTTTGAGTAATTCTAAACAAGTGTGGATTCCAATTGTATTATACTTTTTATATGTGAATAAAAGCGGGTTTTCACTATGAGTTCTTTCTAATGTTTCTGCAAGTTTTTTAGATCTATCGTGATAGGAAGTTTTAATTTTATTTTTATGGCGTTCAAACATGCCACTCTTTATATAAATTTCTAATGCAGCTTGAGAAATCATCGGGCTATCAATATCTAATATCTTTTTATATTTATGAAAATCATTTGCAATGGATGGCGGAATGACCGCAACTCCAACTCGTAAACCTGGAAAAATAATCTTCGAATAACTTTTCAAATATATGACATGATTATCATGATCTAAACTATATAACGGATCAGCTTTTGAATCCGTTTCTAAATCTGCTAAATAATCATCTTCCACTATAAATACATTATATTTCTTAGCCAATAACACGATTTTTTCTTTCTCATCTTTAGAATAAGAAGTTCCAAGCGGATGATGATATCTTGGTATTGTATAAAAGAATTTTATTTTACCTGTTCGAAAAATGCGTTCCAATTCATTTAAGTCAATACCTTCATTCGTACGTTTAATACCGATTACAGGGATTTTGTTTATTTCTAGATATTCAATATATAGATGATATGTTGGTTGTTCAATTAATATCGTTTCATTTTCATTTGGAAATGGTATAGCGGTTAATATTGCTAGCGCCTGCTGCACACCTGACGTTATAAAAATATTTTCTTCTTTAGTGAAAACTTGATAGTTTGCCAGTTGTTTTTGCATAACCGGAATTAAAGACGGTAAGCCTTTTGGCGTCCCATATACAAATAAGTCATTTTTATATGTATCAATAGCCTTATTAATACAATGTTGAAAATCTAAATATGGAAAAACATCTGGATCTGGTGCTGAGGAAGCAAAATCAATTATGTCGTCATTTTCTACAAAACTCCCTGATTTTCGAACAACATAGTATCCACTTTGAGGGATGGAATAAATAATATGACGTTTTTCTAATTCATATAGTGCCCGTATAACTGTCGCCTTATTGCATTCATATTGCGTAACAAGCGATCGTATTGACGGTAATTTCTTCCCTTCTTTTATCACTCCACGTTGAATCATGTTTTCTATATCATTAAAAATATGTAAATACTTATACATTATTTCACTCCCTAATGCACGGACTTAAAAAGATTCTTCATTCTTAAGCAAACAGAAATATATCCCTTCTATTACTTTAAATTTTAACATTATTTCACATTTCCTTCTCTTAACAAGGAAATTACAATTAATAAGTAGAATATCTCCATGAATAAATAAAAAGTGAGGGATATGTCATGCAACGCTTAAATACAATTGATATTAGTAACGTTCTAGAATTAGAAAAGACTCTTTCTACTTTATTAAATGACGAGATTTCTTCAAAGCTAGAGCTGGAAAACTGGTTAAAAAAACAATCCACAGTCATTTGGGGAATTGAAGAACAATTAAGATCGCACTATATCGCCTTTCAATGTAATACAGATAATAAAAAAATTAAAGATACTTTTAAATATGATCAACAATATGTACGACCTCTTTTGAAACGTTATCAAAATTCATTTGATAATAAATATTTAGAGTCCTCTTTTCGAATGGAACTTGATCCAAAAACGTATAGCTTACTAGATAAAAAAATAAAGAATGCGCAAACATTATTTTGTGAAAAGAACATTGATTTAGAAGTAGACGAAGACAAACTAGTAACCGAGTACTTCGAAATTACAGGTGGTTTAACTGCACTATGGGACGGTGAAGAAAAAACAATTACTGAACTACAGTCTTACTTACAAGATCCGGATCGTCATATACGAAAAAAAGCGAAAACACTCATTTCTGAAACATTCTTATCTGTTGAAGATACATTACAAAAGATATTAAATGAATTAATCGTAATACGTCACCAAAAAGCGAAAAACATTCAATTAGATAATTATCGTGATTATATGTTTAAAAAACATGAACGTTTTGATTATACACCTGAAGATTGCTATGAACTTGCTGAATCTATTCGTAAATACGTAGTACCACTTATCAATAAAATATTTAATGAGAAAACATCTGAACTTCAAGTAGATAGTCTTCGTCCATGGGATCTAAAAGCAACCGCACCAAATCAAAAAGCATTAAAACCTATCGAAGACGCCAGTGAATTAATCGAAAAAAGTTCTCATATTTTACACAAACTAGATCCTGAGTTTTCTAGGTTACTGGACCGTATGCGTAAAAATAATTGCTTAGATTTAGAAAGTCGTAAAGGAAAAGGACCAGGAGGATTTTGCGAATATTTACCTGCTTCTCGATTATCTTTCGTTTTTATGAATCTCAATCATACACATTATGATGTTACTACTTTCCTCCATGAAATGGGTCATAGTATTCATAATGAATGTATGAAGCAGTTAGAACTTCAAAAATATTTGGAAATCCCTTCTGAATCAGCAGAACTCGCTAGCATGACAATGGAATTATTTTCGATGGAGTATTGGGATACATTTTATGAGAATACTGAAGAATTTATAAAAGCAAAATTAGATTTCTTTAAAGATATTGTAAAGTATTTACCACCAATGCTTATCGTTGATCAATTCCAGCATTGGATGTATGAAAATCCTAATCATACCGCTAAAGAAAGAAATGTAAAGTATTTAGAATTACATAACACTTACCAATCGAACGTCGTAAATATTCAAGGGTATGAAAATTGGATTGCAACTGGTTGGTTACCTGTACTACACATATTCGAAATACCATTCTATTACATCGAATATGCTATCGCACAACTTGGTGCGTTACAAATGTATAAACAATATAAAGAAAATCCTAAACAAGCAATAGAAAATTATAAAAAGGCTTTATCATTAGGTAGCTCTAGATCTTTAACGGAAGTATATGAAGCAGCTGGAATTCATTTTGATTTTTCTAGTGAAACAATTAAAGAACTAATGTTATTTGTAGAGGGCGAATTAGAGTCATTTGAACAATTGTAAGAAAGAAGCTGTTCCTATATTTTAGGTTCAGCTTTCTTCTTTATTTTATTTATTAGTTCTATGTACTGAGAATCACCATATCCGATTGTCGAAAAGAGTTTAAACAACTTTGTTAATAATTCTCGAGTTGATAAATCTTTATTTTTAGAGATGAATTTTACTACGATATTATCTTCTTTTAACATATTTAAATATAAGTCTATAGCTTGATAGATTACAGGTGGTACTTTATAGGATGTTTTTTTATGATTCACTACTACTTCATCGTATATAGAAGAATAATTTCCTAATTCCAGTTCAAGTTGACTTACTTTAAATTCATCTTCTCTGAAGCTATTTAAGTATACCTTCCCTTCATAACAAGATTGTTCTAAGTATGAAAGTATGGTAAGTAAGTTCATTTGGCAGAACATATCTTCACCAAACCATAAAACAATGCATTTATACTTTTTCGTAAAAAGATTTTCTAACGGATCTATAACTTTTTTTGTATAACTTTCTACTGAACTATTATGTCCTTCTGCTCTTGTTTTAATAAATTCTTCATTAAAAATTTGTGTAGTAGCCGTGTTTACACACATCGCTTCGTTAAATGGGGCATAATCAGATTCACCCATTAGCTTCTCCGTTTTAAATTCTTCATACATCATTTGACCATTCAATATGTTTAATACATCTTTATCAAACAACTCATTATTATTGCTACGTAACTGCTCAACCTCTAATTTTCTAGAAATATTCATTTTTAACTCCTCTTCTATTTTTAGTTTAATAAATGATTGAATAGGCATTTTGTTAAGTTGGAATTCTCTTGGATTCATTCCAAAAACATTTTTGAAAGCTCTACTATAAGCCTCTTGCGAAGAATAATTGTAATCCAATGCAATATCTATTATCTTTCTATCATTCTTCAAATCCCCCGTAGATAAATACAGTCTTCTTAAAAGAATATAACGCCTAATACTCATGCCTGTTACTTGGTGAAATCTAAAAGAACAGTAATACGGAGAATAACCCATATAACGCGATAATTCATTTAATGAAAATTCTTCTTTTAAATTGCTCTCAATCCAATCAATCATTTGCTGTATATGTTCATTCATTTCCTTCACTCCTTATTTATAAGTATAAAAGAGAGTCATTTCTTTCTTTTGATATTTCTTGTGTTTTATAACATGAGCCATTCATTACTTCATGCTTCATTTTAAAGGATATCAAAAATAAAACACGAATGTTGTATATTAAGAATCTTTTAGTTCTCAAATAAAAAATTAAAGTTTGGAAAGGAAGTTACAATGAACGAGCTAGAAAAAGAAATACTCCAATTAATAAATGAACGATATCCATTAAATTTTATTAACATTAAACCCATAACGAATGAAATGTATCAATGTAACGCACAACAAGGTACTTATTTCATTAGAATTACAAACTACAAAACATATGCAGAACAATTAGAAGAAGTTACATATACGAATTTTTTATATCAAAATGGCTTAGGTGTTCCACCAATAATCCCTTCTTTACAAGGAAATTTTGTAGAAAAGTTTCCATTAGACAAGGAGATTTTTGCTGTATTATATAAAGCTGCTCCTGGTATACATTTACCGAGGTGTGATTGGAATTCAAATATATTTAAAAAGCTTGGTAAACAAATTGGAAAATTACATCGCATTTCTAAAAGCTTTGAACAGACTAATCCGGTTAAACATATAAACGGTTGGTATGAAAATGAAGAATATAATTTTCTTAAGTATATCCCTAAAGAAGAAACTACTATAAGAGAAATTGCATCTGACGTTTTAACTTCTATAAAAGAGCTACAAAAGTCTACTTCCAATTACGGCTTAATTCACGGAGATTTATGGCTGGAAAATATATTAGTTGAAAACAATTCAAACATAACAATGATTGATTTTCAAGACTGCGAAAAACATTTTTACATATTTGATTTAGCAGTTCCTATTTATAGTGCGATAGAATATTCATTTGCTGGAAATGGGAATATCGTTGATTATGAACATTCTATTACAAAAGCACTATTTGAAGGATATAAAGAAGAAAATGAACTCCCTAAAGAGATGATAGACAAGTTTCCATTGTTTATAAAATTAAAGGAGATTTTTGAATATAGCTTAATGCATATGTATTGGGGTAAAGAAGAATTAACTGAGGAACAAATACGGATAATAAATCTTTATAGGATGAAGATCGAAACTAAATATACCTATATCAATGTTTAAAAATGCTATTGTTTAACTACAAGGAAACTTAGTTTAACAACAGCATTTATTAATTGGCTACTAGACAACCTTTGTTTTATTACTTATAAATACTGATTCAATAATTTGTTTACATACACTTCATTTTGCGGAGATACTTTCTCTGAAAATCTAGCTCCAATCATAATAGGAGCCCATTGAAAGATCTCATCTCTTGTTAGATCGGTATTACTGCAATATATTCGCAAATACATTTCCGCTAATTCTATATAAGACTGCGCATACAATAAATATGTACGAAACACATCTGCACGAATATCACCTGAACTAGCATCTACCCAGTCTATAATATTTACATTCTTTTCACTCAAAATTAGATTAAATGGATGGAAATCACCATGGCATAATCTAGGTTCAAATTTGATTGAATATAACTTATTCAATATACTTTCCTTTTGTTTTTCATCCAATTTATGTACAGATTTAATTTGACGCTCTAACCTTTCTCTCATTGATTCTATTTCATCTGTGTTCACACGTATAGCATGAATCTTTTTTTGTTCATTAACACAAATATTTATGTAATGCTTTGCCTCATTTAGATTATTAAGCAGAAGATCACCCATACTGTCACCTTTTACGTATTCCATAATAATTGCCTGTCTATTTTTTATCTTTGTCACTTCAAATACGTTCGGAACTGATAGTCCACATGAATAAGCATATTTTTGTTTTTTTGCTTCATTCATAGACTCTGTATCAGGCAGATATTCATTAAATAATTTTACAACCTTAGTATCATAGAGATAGATTTCTGCTGTATTCCCTTTAGCTATCGGATTTCCTAAATTCAATTCATTTCTCTCCTTACTGTAAATTAAGCTGACACATTATACTCCCCTATAAATTCAGTGTAATTATGCTGAAACCCTTCTCCACGAAAATATAAAAAACTTACCACTTTCTATCCTTAAATAGAAAGTGGTAAGTTTAATTTACTAGGAATATCGGAAGGGAAATGTGGTGTATGCACAATTGAAAATGCATATCCCTGTTCAATAAATGATACTTCATTATGTTTACATTGAAATGGGACACCATTTTTCTTAAAGTTAATTTGGATTTGCTGTAAAAATGCTTGATCTGTTGTTCCGAAAGATACGTGTACTTTTGGTGGTAAAGCTTTCATCGCAATCGGGATCCAAGGTCGCTGCCACCAAGTTGCAACGATGTATGCAGTGCCACCTATAACAAAGTTGAAAATATCCCCATCTTTCATCGTTTTCATATTTAGATTGGATTTTAACCATTCTGTAAATACAGGTACACTTTTAACAGGAAGTCCCATTTCCCTTACATATAAAATATTTAAAGGGGACTGCGGTACTAATACATCTTCTTTAACATAACTATGTGCGATAATTTCGAGTAGATTTCCATCCCCATCTTTAAAGTATACATTGAATAAACCATTCTCTTCACCAATTACATTTCCATTTTGCCATTTCACAATGAGTAATCCAGAATCCTTTAGCCATCTTACTGTTTCAAGAAATTTTGAATATGGAATCTCAAAAGCAAAGTGAGCAGGTGCAATTGGTTCATATACTTCTTGAAAACTAATTGTTGTATAAGGCGTTACTTCAAATTGAATAAATGATGCTGTTTCTTTTTTTATTGGAAAAGATAATATGTCCTTATAAACTTGTTTTACCCCTTCTATGGAAACCGTTTGTAGTTTAATATCTGATATATGTGTAATCATTGTAATAAACCTCCAAATTTATTATATCTATTAGTATTGTATTTCAAAAACTAACAGGAAGAATCCATCTGGAGATTGAAACTTTAATTAACAAAATAATACTTTTGTATTAGAGTAGTTACGCTAACATTTCCGGCTAATGCAATAAAATTTTAACTTCAAGCGTTTTGCGCTATAGTTCAAATAATTGGTATAAACGACCATATCAAGATATAATGAACAATATCTTAAGCTAAAGGAGTGATGTTTTGTGAACCAAAGAATTTCTTACTATGATGCTGCACCTGATGCTATGAAAATTATGATGGACATGGAAAAGTACACAAAGCAATCAACGATTAATCGAATGACTAGAGAGCTTATTAAAATTAGAGTTTCTCAGATCAATGGCTGTGCTTACTGCTTAGATTTACATACATCTGATGCGCGAAAAATGGGAGAAACTGAACAAAGGATTTATTGCTTAAGTACTTGGGATGAATGTACTTTTTATACAGAAGAAGAAAAGGTCGCTATTGAACTAGCTGAACATATTACACTAATTCCTACTAAAAGAGTTCCTGATTCCCTATACAAACGAGTATGTGAACATTATGATGAAAAACAATATATTGACCTTGTCTTGATTATTAATCAAATTAATAGTTGGAATAGAATTTCTATCGCGATGGGAAATACACCTGCTAAAAAATAAAACTGTAAGTAAAAATCTTACTTACTCTATACGTTATTTCTATATTACATACGCTCCAAAAGGTTGATTTTTATATATTACAAAAATCAACCTTTTGGATTTACATTTAACTTTACCGATGTTTTCTTATTTCTTCTACTATAACTTTCGGATAATCCCAATGTTTCGTCCTTATGCATACCTCTTACAATATTAACCGTTGTTGTACCTCTCGCATGCCAGCATACTTTATAATTTATTTCTATACCCAGGTCCTTAACTCCAATCTCTAGTAATAAAGACCATCTTGTATAACCTTCTTTTCCACACAAAAAGCTGCTTTTTTTAAAGAAAAGCAGCTTTTAATCTATAACACATTATAATTTAACAGCAATAATCATAAACCTTTTTGAATTCGTACGAATCCCTTTTTCAGAACTATTTGCATCAATGAACTTTTGTAAAATAGTAAAATCCTCTTCCTCTACTCCAAACCTAGGAATAATAGGCGTATGTTTTAATAAGAACATGAGGTCTTCAGGGCTACTGTAATAATCAGTAACATCATATTCACTTACTTGTACGAGTTCAAATCCTGCACTACTAAGTTCACCCATATACTTTTCTTTTAAAGTTCCATCTCTTTCACCAAAGCATTGTCCTCTTCCAAATGCCTCTTTCAAGTTCAATTTATCATGTTCACTAACTTGTTGTGTTAAAAACAAAGCACCTTTTTTCATTACTTTTGCTAATTCAGTCGCTGCAAATGGTGCATGACAACTTGAAACAATATCAAAATAAGCATGTGGAAACGTTAAAACTTCAGAATCCATTTGTAGAAACTCAACATTTTGTACACCTGATTTTCTCAAATTGGAATGTGCTTTTTCAATCATTCCGTTAGAATTATCTATTCCAATTAAAGATTTAGCTGAAGATGCTATATTAAGTACATTTTCTCCTCCACCTGTACCAACATCTAGTAAAATACGTGATGACTTGCACCTTTCTTTTACCTCACCATAAAAGTCCCATGAATCTCCTACAGTTTCACCTTTTACTTTACTAAAATCCCATCCATTTAATCTTCCTACTTTATCATAAAAGTTTTTGTACTCTAATTCGTTCATCTTATGTGTTCCCCTTTGTTGATACATATAAATTAAAATGAATTATTGATTATTTATTCTATATTTGTAATCCAAGCTTCATAAAACGCTTGAACAGTGCGATATCTTTTACTTTTTTCTTTATGCAACGCTTTTGTACATATATTATATAATTCTTGTGTGCTCTCCCATTTTTCATAGCTTTTATCACTTTTTCCGCCAATAAAGGCAAAAGCAATTCCGGCTAATACGTACACATTCGTTTCGCTTGTAATTTGTGCATGCAGTTCATATTTCTCCGGTGCTTTGAAGCGAGCTGTCCCCCAAAAATCTTTCCCAATTTCATTGAATACAGGTGTTTTTTGAAAGAAATCAATATCACAAATCGTCAGCTTTGATTGCTCAAAATTATATAAAATACTACCGTCATAAAAATCAACCATGACATATCCTAATGACTCCACATAGGTTGCAAACTCTAAAATTTGTGTTAATATGTTAAGTCTCTCCGTCACGGCTAATTGTCTTAACTTAACAAAAGGTGAGTTTGGTGCATGGTGCTTTTCAAACGGTGTAAAGTCCCAATGATTGTGCATGCACTCCCCACCAATCCAATGAAACCTTAAACAAAATCCATTTTGCATTGGAATGGAATTAATATATGGAACTAGTAAAGGATGTTGAATTTGTTCATATACTTCCTTTGCTTTCATTAATCGTTGGATTGCGTCCTCTATATTACCTTTATACTCTAAATTGCGCGCACCAGCATACTTCAAAAAATAGCGTTGTCCATTTTCAATAATACCAAAGCTAATATTTCCTGAATCTTGCTGATCAAAAACAGTAAACACTTCTACATCCTTTAGCCAATCAAAATTATGATCCTCAGCCAATGTTATAGGGTATTGATTTTTTCCAATTTTAATATTTATCATGCATTGCTCCTAGCTTTGAGCAAACGTAGTTTATAGAGGTATGATACGCATACTCAAATTATTTTTACCTCATATTTTGTTTTCTTCTGTTTGTTCATAAAACATCACTCCTTTCAAATAAAGGTTTTTATTACATTAAATAACTACCAAAATATTCTTACTTTCTATTATACATAATAACAATAATAGAAGGTGCCACATTATTTAATTACATATCATAAAATAAAGATTATAAGAAATATATTCTATATCGTATTTAGTTAACATAATAATTTTATAGTTTATTTTCGTCTATATATTCTAGATGTCTTCTTCCCCAACCACACATACGATAAAATTTTTAAAATAAAAGCCCTTATTACGGTAAATTTTTGTTGCTAATTTAGAAACTTCTGAAGTAATACAGGATCTTCTTTTAAAAGTTCTGCTAAAAACAAGAGTTGCGGGAAAGGTTGTAAGATTAACTCTTTATCCATTTTTTCTTTCAATATAGCCATTCCACCTTGCTTAATATAATCATTTAGTTTTATTTCCTTACTACAAATTAGCTTAATATCACTCACTGAAAGTAATAATAACCCGTTCGTTTCAGAAGAGGGATTCGGTTCGGTTTTTGAATGTGCCATGTACATAATAGATAAAGTTTCATCTGGACTATCAATAATTAATATTGGATTGATTTCATTTTCTACTTTTATTTTCTTTGATTGTGCACTCCAATTCTCTTTGTAATATATACTTGGCGAACTCAAAATGGTAATATCGATAGCAGCTTCTTCTTTCACCTCTCTTTTAGCAGTTTCTACTGCTGTTTCATCGGCTTCTTTATGTCCCCCCAGCCTTACTACACCTAATGTATCCCCTTTACTCGTTGGACCAACTTGAAAAACAAATAAATTTTTATACACTACATACGCACCAGCTGTTCGCATATTCTTATCTATTTGTATCAATATTTTCCCTCCTAACGATCTTTGAACAATATAGTTTACTATAATTTTATTATGTATTTAAATTATCTTCAATCCAACACACAGCATCAAGTAGGTTTTGCGCTATATAATCAGGTACTGTTTCTTTCCACGAATTTCTATACTTTGTTAATGAGCTTTCTCCCCATCCTGTTCGTACTAAAATCTTTTTCATATTAGCCCTTTCAGCTGCAATCATATCTGTACTCCCTGTATCTCCAATAAGAAAACACTCTTTTAAGCATAGACCATGTTCTTCCGCTGCTTTCAAAAGTAAACCTATATTCGGTTTTTGGCAGTCGCAACTATTATTCATTTTATGTGGACAATAGTACATTCCATCTATATATACATCTTCATCTTTTAAAATTTGTTGCATCTTTTGAAATCCTTTAAGCAGTTCTTTTTCGGTAAAATATCCCCTTCCAATTCTAGTTTGATTTGTATATACAAACACTTTTACTCCTAAGTTATTTAACTTTTGAATTGCTTTAGGTGTAAAATCAAATAGTGTAAATTCATTCGGGTGAATCCCTCTACCTGTCCCTCCCATTGTCCCATCCCTATCTAAAAATACTGCCTTCATTTTTATTTCCTCCTTTAGATTTTAAAATACCTTTAAAAAGTAGGATTCACCAAAAAATTACAGAATTCTATATATAACAAGTATTGGACGGATGATTTTCAAATTCCTCTATAATAAAGGTGGTATAAATAGTGTGAAACTTAAACAAGAACAAAGACTTACCGTAAAGACGACTTTCTCTAAAGAATACAAGATTTTCATTTCTGGTTTACTCATTTCACGAATTGGGGATTCACTATATACTTTTGCGTTGCCTTGGATTGCCTATCAATTAACCGGTTCAGCTGTAATTATGAGTTCTTTATTTGCTATTAATGTATTGCCAATTGTCTTATTTGGCCCTTTAGTTGGTGTAATGATTGATCGATACGATCGAAAAAAGTTACTTTGGATAGCGGATATTACCAATATTATTTTAGTAAGTCTCGTACCAATTCTACATGCACTACATCTATTAGAAATCTGGCATTTATACGTAATTACTTTTACCTTAGCAGTTATGTCCATGCTTTTTGATGTAACAACTGTTACAGTCATTCCACATATTGCAGGTGCATCATTAACGAAGGCTAATTCTTTCTATCAAATGATCAATCAATTGGCTAGTTTGTTAGGTCCAATGATAGCTGGGTTTTTCATCTCTTTTATTGGCGGCTTTCAGGTGCTTTGGATTAATGTTCTTTCATTTATTGCAACATTAGTTGCTGTGATATTATTACCGTCTATGAAAACCGTAAACAAGAAATGCGAAGATAAAAATGCACTTCAAAATGTACTAGCTGATTTGGTTAGTGGATTTAAATGGCTCCAAAATGACCGCTTAAATTTAGCTTTATCTTTTCAAGCTATGATTGGAAACTTTGGAGCAAGTGCGGTTTTAGGTGTGTTCATGTATTATTTACTATCCACATTGCAACTTACGCCGGAACAAAGTGGCTTTAATTATTCACTAATTGGAATAGGAGGGCTTTTAGGAAGCTTGATTGCAGTTCCTTTAGAAAAAAGATTGCAGCGCGGCATTCTAATTCCTCTACTCCTATTTGTTGGAGCAATTGGCTTAACTTTTGCGCTTTGGAGTACATATTGGCTTGCTCCCGGTATTGCTTTCGGTATTGCAATGACTTGCAATATTGCATGGAATACAATTGTAGCCACAATTCGCCAGGAAACCGTTCCATCACATATGCAAGGAAGAGTTTTAGGATTTTCGCGAGTACTTACACGATTAGCTATGCCACTCGGGGCATTAGTAGGAGGTATTATTTCAGCCTATAATCCAGTACTTGTATTTGCTTTAGCTGCTTTCACGAAGCTACTTGAAGTTGTTATTGCGTTTTATAGTCCGATAAGAAAACTATGATGAAAGGAAGTTATATGAATGTATGATTAGTTAATTGAAATCGAAGAACAAAAATATCCATTACCTCCTATAAATGAAGATTTTTATATAGAAAAGGCACCTCTTGTATCTTCAAATACTTCTCTCAGTCCAATTTGCCAACTTTTCAGTGGCATGGATGTCATACTTGAAGAGGACGTTTATACGTCCTTTCCCATTCCAAATGACGTTACTTTAAATATAGTTAAAAATGAATTACATGAAATTTTCATGATAGGTTTAAAGGAAGAATCAAAACAAACTTTAAAAGAACTTCTAACAAACGGTATATGTCCTGTAGTGCCTGATTTATACCGAAGCCATTCTTTTAATAGAATTGTCGGTAGAAGAACATTAAAATATTATTCTGCAGCATTTGATTGCATTGATCCGATGTTCTTAATAGAAACGCAAGAAATAGCATATTTCCTCAAACATTCATTCTTTGAAAAAGAGGATTGTATTTCTTTAGTACCAACAGGTTGGTTTTTAGAAGATTCATTAAAGGAATCCATTAAAATCCGATCATATTGTAATTTTGCAAATAAAATTGTGCTAGTAGTTGATGAATCGAATCAAGAAGTATTTTCTCTTCATATTTACGGATAAGTTGATAAAGGGGGCGCGTCAGGAAAATACAAATTCACAACGATAAGGAAATTTCAAATTAAAAAGCTCAACTGCTCTACAAATCAAAATAGAGAAATTGAGTTTTTCAGTTACTTCATTTATTTATTGAATTCATTAACTGGAAGAAGTATTCAGGTTTATGAGTCTTATTTAGGTTATACCATGAATGTAATGCATCTGGTGTAAATACATCTATTTTTTTCAGTACCTCCATTGCAAATTCCAGAGGAGCTATTCCTGATGCAGTAACTAAATTCGCATCAGATACCGCAGATCCCAATTCATAGAACTTTTCTCCTTTATAGTTAGGACATACCATTTTAGTATATTCTAAGTTATTACTTGTATGCTTTCTAGCATCTAAGTATCCCATATTCGCGAGGCCCTCAGTTGCACCACAAATTGCAGCAACAATAGTACCAAGCTTTAAAGCTTGGCCAATTCTTTCCAAGATCGGTTGATGAATTTCTTCACTCCAAGTAGTCCCTCCTGGTAAAATTAAAAGATCTTTACTCTCAAGAGTACATTCATCAAGGGAAATATCTGGTTTTATGCTCAGTCCTCCCATAGTAGTAATCATTTCTTTATTAGCTCCTACTGTAATTACTTTTAAAGGTGCTAAATCTTTTTTGAAATATCTTCCTGAGTTTAATTCAGCAATTAAATATCCATATTCCCAGTCCGACATTGTATTAAATACATATAGAAATGCTTTTTTTGTTTGCATCCAATAACACTCCAATCACAATTTATATAACTATTATAATATAACTTCCCTGACAGTTAACGTCAGGGAAGTTATCATACTTGATGAAATTTTATTAATTCCGAAAGAACTTCAATAAGTCTTTTCTTAAGACTTATTGGCTCAATAACTTTAATAGATTTATTGTACGGTAAAAGTAAATAAGGTACATATGTATGTATTATATCTTTTTCAAGAAGAAAAACTGCTTGGTTTGAAGTCCGTTCTTGTAAATAATGTCCTAAAAACCAATGTTGGCAAATATCAGCCAATACACTTTTATCCCCATTAATAACCAAAGAAATAGTCCCTTCCTTATCTTCTATAGTTGGAAGAAGACCTTTTATAAAAAAGTCACGTGCTGAAAAATTTTCTGGCCGGTTAAACTTATTTTCTGTTAGCATTAGACTTTCAATTCGATCTACTCTAAAACTACGGATATCATTCCTAAGATGACAAAATCCAATCACATACCACTTATTATTCCAATAGATAATTTTGTACGGATCGACCAATCTATAATTTAATTGCTTTTCGCCACTTTTATGGTAAAGAATTTTTACTGAGTACCCGTCAGCTACGGCCTGCTCCAACTCCTTCAAAAAAGGTTCCATAGAGAGTGAACTTAATCGACTTATTACTTCAAGACTAGCTAAATGTTGGTTTATCTTTGTTTCCTGCTCTTGATTTGAGTATTTACTTAGTTTTGAAATGGCCCTATTTAGTGCTTCACCTCCATAATATCCTGCTTCTTCTGCAAAAACAGCAGCGTGAAATAGTGCAGTTTGCTCCTCAAAATCAAAAAAAAGAGGAGCCTCAATAAAATTGTTCAATAAAGTGTATCCACCGTTATGTCCTGGTTCTGAAATGATAGGTACGCCACTTGTTGAAATTGTATCAATATAACGATATACAGTCCTTATATTCATCTCTAACTTTTCTGAAATTTGTTTTGCAGTAATTTTTTCACCTGAACGAAGCATCCATAGAATTGCTAACATATTGTCAATTTTAGGCATATAATTCCACCTCTATATGAAATTTATTTTCAATTGTATATTTCCTATTTTTAGTATAACTCATCAACTGTTCCTTTCTGATAGCTTTCTATATAATGAGAACCTAGACACATTTGTAATTTCACAAATTTGATTTACAGTCATATCTCCCTCTTTATTAAGCTTTACTGCATGATGTTTATGGTACTTCTTTAACCGACCTTTACACTTTCCTTCTTTCTTAGCCAGTTCAATTCCTTCACGCTACCGCATACGGATAAGATCACGTTCTGGTTGGTTTACACCCGCCATAACCGTAATCTTGCACCATATGTCACCTTTTTGCTGGAAACATATTAATTTGCTAGGAGAATACCATTTTAATTCAGAGAAAGTGATCTCATTAGATTCTTTAAGGCCACTGAAACTTTCTTAACATTATTAAAAACGGGAGAATCTTCAGCAAAAAAGGTTTAGCATTGTAACATTTCCCTGACGGTACCCATAAAGAAAAAAGGCATTAATTATATGCCTTTTTTCTTTATCATCATTTAACTGGATAACAAACTTCTGTAACCCACTTATTAGGATCCGATTCCATCGCTGGGCTCACATGATAAATATTATACATTGGACCTGCTAATTCGTAACCTTCTGTCTCAATCCATTTTGCTGCAGCCTCATTTACAGCTGTCATTTGTTCATAACTTCCATTAACCGTTATGGAAGCTACATTAGTTGATTCAATATTTTTAAATGTAACGTCTTTTGTCTTTTCGTGCTTCCCTAAAATACTTAGCTGTATTTCTACATCTACATCATTTTCTTTGTATTCACGATCATGGAAAACTGCAATACTATAACTAGGATGGGCAATGCTAATATTTTTCATTTGTATTTCTTGCATTAATATACCCCATAAATCCCCTTCGCGATTATAAGATGGAATAACCTTTCTAACACTAGCTACATTTCTTTCTGGAATTTCTTTTATTGAAACATGATAGTTCATCTCAACAACATCCTCTCTCATCGTTTTCATTGAGGCTTCGAGAAGACGTAATTGTTTTTGGAGGTCATCCATTTCATCCTTTATTTGAGCACTACGATTTTCAAATTGTAATTTTATTACTTCCATATTATCGCTCTCTACTATTTCTTTAATAGTAGCAATATTGAATCCCATATCTTTTAACATTTGAATTTGATTTACTTTCTTTAATTGGGCTGCTGAATAATATCGATATCCACTTTGTTCATCGACTTTTACTGGCTGTAATAATTCCACTTTATCGTAGTGTCTCAACATACGTATACTAATGGAAGATAGTTTTGAAAAGTCCCCTATTTTAAATATATTTCCCTCCCATTAATTACCTCTACTTCATAGCTCAACTTTCTCCTAAACAATGACATCGTGTGAGAGTCAACTGTTTATAACGCTTGAATTATATTTCTTTAATTATTTCCCCTTATACTCCCTTCTGTCTTAGGGCTATAAAGATTGATATTAGTCCGTTCACAACTAATAAAGTTACTATAATACTTGTAAGAAAGGCTACATCTGCCGCAAATATTTTAATCGTATGCCATGGTGAGTTTGTACTATAAGTAAGAAGCGGGATGAAAATAATAGATACTAGTAGAAATAGACTCCCTATAAATAACCAAGTTAGTCTTTTAACAGTTTTCTTATGTTTATATTTTTTAATTAACATAATTGATATAATGAAAAGCGCGAATATAACTATAGACATAACAATTTGTATAAATGGTACGTTTTTAGGGGGATCAACCGGTACTTCTCCATTCAAAATACTAATAATCCCATTTTTCAATACCGATAGTGCTGGTTCTTCTAAAACATGATTTTTATTTGCTAAAATCACTCCACCCCAGCCACTTTTATTTAAAATAAAGATTTCTGCACGGGCATCAGGCGTTGATCCTGAATGCCAAATTATCGTTTCGTTTTCATTTATATTTGTTGTTCTTAATCCAAAACCATAACTTTTTTCTGAATTTATTTTATAAAGTGGTGAAAGAAAAAGATCGATGTTTTCTTTCTTTAAAAATTGAGTGTGCTCTTTACGATTCAAAAACATAAGAAATTGAATCATATCTTCTAAATTTGCAGTAATATAGCCATACGGTGCCCCGGCATTATCATAGGACACTACACTTTTTCTTGGAATACCAAACCAAGACTGATAACCTGTTAAATAATTTTTTTCGTATGCAATTTCTTTACTTGCTGCCGCGCCATTCATATTTAATGGCTGAAAAATATACTTTTCCATATATGATGAATATGTTTCATTTGTGACTTCTTCAATAAGTGCACCTAAAATAATATAATTCGCATTACTATATTGATATTTTTCACCTGGTGGAGCAGTTAATTTTACATTTGAAAGTTTCATTACATTTTCTTTTAATGCTGTAGAATTTTTGGATTGCTTATCTGATATTGCTAAGCCCTCATATGTACTGATTCCGCTTGTATGAGTTAGTAGATGTTGGATTGTTATAGTTGAGGATATTTGTGAATCTTTTAGTTTAAACCAGGAAAGGTATCGTTGAACTGGATCCTCTAATTTTAATTTTTTATCTTCTATTAATTTTACTATAGCTAAAGCTGCTAAAGATTTACTTATTGAGCCGATTGCAAATGGGGTTTTACTAGTTACCTTTTTTTCAGATTCTCCAGTAATTCCTATCGTTTTTGTGAAAAATACATCTTTTTTATGTACAATTGCAACAGAAGCTCCTGGAATGTTCTGCTCTTTTATAAATTTTTCAATATAGTTATCCAATGCAATTTTAATATTTTGCTGAGCGTAAACTTTTGCATCTGTAATACATAACATTAATACATTACAAAGAATATAAATTAGAGACATTTTATAGATTGTATTCTTCATTATGCTTTAGAGAGTTTTCTTTTTTTATAACTTACTAAACTAATAAAGACTACTACAGAGAGCATAAAACTAATCATTATTAATAATGAATTCCACCATTGATTTTCTGAAATACGATATAAAAGATTATACTGAAATGTAGTTTTACTATTTGTTGGATTTAATGATCTAGTTAAAAATATTGTAAATGTAGTTTGCGAGATGAGGTAAGTAATAACCGCGATGAATATGCCGCGTAAGATAGATTTGTTTAATTTCCCCTTTTCATTTTTCAATTGCTTCCTTTTAACTTGTAAATCAATCTCATTTATTTCTAAATAGTCTTGAACAAATAATTGAGGTGTACCTAAATCACCTATACTATCTTCACCATGTTCACGACATTCTTGAATATGTTCTAATATTTGTTGCTTAATATTTTCCCTTTCTTCTAAACTAATATCGTATTGCTTTAATTCCTTAAGTACGTCTGTTAAAAATTGTTTTTCTTTACCTAGTAATCTATTCCTCATTTCAGAAGGTCTCCTTTCAAACCGCTTTTTAGTAATGTTTGAATATCCGATTGCAATTCTAACCACTCATTTATTTTATTCTCAAGACGTATTTTCCCGTTTTCATTAATTTCATAATAAATCCTAACTTTACCACTGTCTGTTACTACTTGATAAGTATTAACCCACTCTTGATTTTTCAACTTAGTTAAAATAGGGTAAATACTTCCTACTCCTTTCAATTTTAAATTGTTTACTTCAAGTTCTTTCATAATCTCATAACCATAACTTTTCTTTTTCGACAAAATAGATAATACACACATTTCTAAATGACCTTTAATTAAACTTGTTCTATCCATAGGATAAATTTAACAGAAATATATACTTCATTCAAGTATATATTTCTGTTAAATCTAAAAAAACAGACAACAGAATGAAGATATTATAAGCAAAAGATATTACTTGCGAACTGTTTTTACCCCTAACAATCAGTTTTATAATATAATAATTACATAATATATCAACTGTTCGTCCCTTTTATTTTTCAATCTTTCCTCCAAATATCTTAGTTGGAAATGTAGTATACGGGACATAAAAATACTAAAAGATCCAATTCCTTAATTTTTACATTAAGAAATTGGATCTTCTTTCATTACCTTGTAATACTCATACTGCGTTATTATATAGAATATACGTTTTATATAAGTTATGTTAATAACACATAAACTAATAAAACTTTACTGATTACTCTCAAGACATTCATAAACCGCCATCATATCTCGTTTATCCAATTCGCGAATACGATTAAAAATTGGTATTTGCGAAACATCTTCTGTTAATAAGCTTTCATCCACAACATCACAAACTTTTCCAGTTAACCATGTTTGTACATCCACGCCCTCAACAACTTCTTTTAGTCCTTCGTCATTAATACCAGTTGCAGTACAAGTTACACATGGAATCGTTAGTTTAAATACACCATCATGTAGATTATCTTCCGTTATAACTTTCTTTCCTTTACAGAATGGACATGGATTACTTTTTTTAATTTTATTAATTTGGGTAACTAACTTTTTGTATCCAAACGCTTCGTATACATACGTAAGTTTTTTATATTTACCATTTGTGAAATACTTATCTATAATGTTTTCTCTCGTTTCATAAACATTAGGGAAATCACAAACAGTTACTTGATTATTAACACTAATGGATTCGATATTTCCTTTTATTTCGTCCCAGAATGGTAAGACATTTTGTAACACCATTTCGTAGTTTGAAAAGCTTGCCTGTTCTAATTCAAACATTTTCAGTGCAACTTGTGCTTTTCTTGGCAATAAAGAAACATCTTCTGTCAATCTCAAATCGCCACCAACAATAGATTTCAATTTTTGAAGTGCAGGTAAATCACCGACTATCTTCAACACTTCATCAATAGGTTGATTGATAATTTCACGAATATCGAAGTTAGCAAATTTAAGCGGTTTTTGATGATTTAATACCGTTCCCTCACAAATTGGACATGTTATCAATTCTTTAGAAGTCTTAATTTCCTCTTTAATAGCTGCTTTTGAAATAACAATATATCCACCAATAATCGTATTAAATCCTACCCATGTTCTGCGTGTCTTTCCTTTTTTATCATAAAATGATTTTTCAAAATATCCGTACCAAAACGTATGCTTTTCTTCTTCTGACATATCATTATAGCTCTTTGATAAATCGTGACCAAGCTCATTTTTAATTTCTTCAAATAAAAATTCTATTTTTTCATATTGATAAAATTTTAATACTTTCATGATTTCCGGATCAAATAAACCATCCCAAAATGGAACGTTTTTATCTTGAATTGCAATATCTTTATCAAAAACTTCAATTTGAAGGCGTCCAGAACAAGATGGACAATGATTGTCCTGTGAATAGAAATCAAAACTTCTCGTATCTTTATTAGTTGGATGAGCAGCTACCATATGATTAATTAGTCCACCAATTTCATATAAGAAACTATATTGACTATATAAATGTCTTTCAAGATCAATAGCAACAACAGGTGCAATTGTATCAGATTCATATTCACCATAAATTAAACGGGCCATTGATGATAAACTTTTTAAAATACCACCCTTATAAATGTTTTCGGCATTTTTAAAATAATTAATATGATTTCCTTCTAAATAGTGAACGCCTTCTTTATGCTTAAGCGCTGAAGAAATATGTATTTGCTCAGCATTATTCACACTACTTTTTTGACTATAATAATCTTCATGACTTACTACATCAAGATTCTTTATAGATTCAAGCTTTCTTTTCCCGAAATCTACAATATAATCAGAGCTTTCTAACATGTAACTATTATGTTCAATCATAATGATAGAGACTGATTTATCTTGCAATATCCCTCTAACACTATCTATAAATTGATTTAAAATATTTTGTGATAAACCTTTTGAAGGCTCATCAAAAATAAATAATGTATGTGGATTTCTTGTGTTTGCAAATAACTCCGAAACTAAATGAACACATTGAAACTCACCTGTTGATAATGTTTGTGTTTTTCGTTCTAACGTTAAATAACCAAGTCCTAATTTAATTAGTAGACTCAAGCGTTTATATGCAATATCTTCATTTGGAAGTTCATCTATAATATCCTCGATCGAACGCTCAAAAATATCATCAATTTCTTCACTATACTTTGTTAGTTTCTTTTTAATATCTAGGAAAGTGGCTACAGTTGATCGACTTGTAATGGATTGATTTCGATCTTGTCCTACCATAACTAATATATCTTTTGGATATCGTTTCAAGAAATCTGCAGCTAAACATTCATTGACAAGTGTAGATTTCCCACATCCAGATTCTCCTGTAACCGTTACAAGCCTATTTTTAGGAATTTGAAACTCCACCATTTGGATATTACGGCAATATAATTCTTGGAATGTATAATATTCTGTTGGTATTTCTTGATTTAAATCCGACAGTATTGGTTTTGGTCTTGGTGATTCTTGCACAATTTGTCCACCATATTTTCCGCTACCAGGTCCAAAGAACAATTGCTCATCTGTTGTATCCAGTACTGTATCCGAATGATCGATGAGCCAAATTTGATTTTTACACCCTAACTGCTTAATCTCTTCTAATATTTGTAATAATGTTTCATGATCAAGTCCAACTGAAATCTCATCAATAATAATTACAGCATTTTCACTTACTGCCATGAATTCAGCCAAATATAGTCTTGTTAACTCTCCACCTGACAACGTACCCATAATTCGATTTAAAGTTAAATAACCAATATTCATATTAATTATATTTTGCAGTATATGTTGCTTTGCTTCACTAATATTTAACTCTTCCGCTAACGAAAGAATAGACTCAACACTTAAATCATTTATATTTGAAATTGTATGTGGTTTAGCAAATAAATTTATAGTATGTTGTTCGATTTCTTCGCTATAACGTTTTCCGTTACATTTTTTACACTCAATAGTTTTAGTAGTACCTCGCCCTTTACAGCCAGTACACCAGCCTAACTGGTTATTGAATGAAAAAACCTCAGGTGAAAGATGAAATACATCAGCAAGTTTTTCACGTACCTCTGTGAAAATACCAGTATGTGTACCGATTGTTGAACGTGGATTGGAAGAAATCGATGATTTTCCTAGAAAAAGAACTAAAGGCATATCTTCCATCTTAATAGCACTAAAATTCGTTTCCATAATGTTAGGAAATAAATATTGATATTCAGCCTTTGGCAATAAAGAAACTAATCGTTTTTTTGATTCTTCGCCGATTGTTTGACAAAAAGTTGTTTTACCTGATCCTGATAAACCAGCGATTCCAAACGAATTATTAAATGGAATCACTGTATCTAATTTATTTATGTTATTAGCAATTAATTGATTTACTTTCATATTAACCTCTATTCTTATTTTTTCATTAAAATCATTTTTACAGTGTAATAATTACACAATGAATATAACCTTTTATACAATTTATCATCTCACTTCAATGATCTTATCCTTATATGTTTCAAACCATTGTTGCCATTCATCTTTAGAAAATGCTTTTTCTTTTCCTTCTAGTACGGCAGAAAAAAGATCTAAGCAAATATGCCAACCAGCTAAATCTTTCGGTGTGTGATCAGTTAATTCATGAATGTACTCTTTAAGAAGGAAAAGAGTACCACTTTCTTCTTTATGTATTTCAAATCGGACACGATCTTTATCCCAACTAAATTCTAGTACTGTGTTTAGTTGACATTCTAAAATATCAATATTTATAAATGAACCGTCCATCATGTCGAACTTTATTATTCCACCCGTTTTAAGACTTTCAATTTGTAAATTAGACATCCATTTTTTAAGCTTACTGTTTTCTGTTAAAACAGACCAAACTTCCTCTATCGAATATGAAAAATAACGCTCAAATTGTACTACATATTCATTACCTTGTTTATCTATTACAGCTAACATTATAAATTAACCTCCTTTCCGCCTAAACGAATGTACGTTCTATTTTTATTTTACATGATTTCAATTAAAAAGGAAATCACTATTACATCCCATTAATTTAAGAGGTTTTTGTTAACTCCAAAATTGATCGACTTATTATATATGAGAGCTCTAATCTAATTGACCATGCTTTTATCGGGTCAATAATATTATCTTGGTTAAGGTTGTTCACGTATTTTAAACCTTCTACCGCAATGTAACCAATATTAAAATCTGTAAAAGTATTTATAATCATTGGCCATTCTCCATCAGTCATTCTGCATTTAGAATATTTTATTATGTAATCAATTGCTTGTTTTGATAACGCACATGAACCAGCTGTAATATCTACTTGTTTCCCTAATTGTAATGACATAATTTTATTCGATACTGTTTCTGTAATTTTCCATTCTTCAGGATGTGTCTGAAAAGCTTTCTCCGTTCTGCCAATGATTAAGTAATCTACATCAAGTATATTTTGAATGAACGAATTAAGCTCAGCTGGATATTCTTTAATCCAAGTTAGCAAACGATCAAAATCACAATAGTGATAGTAATCATGATTATAGTTACTAACAAACTTCAAAGAATCCCTACGTGCGTTCCCTACTCCTAATTTTTCTACTATATTTATATGGAAGTTACATTCTGCTAGTTCTTTTACAACCTCTTTAGGTGTTACGTTACTAATTGTTATATATTTTTTATCATAATTTAAATTTAACAATTCCTCTTTTAGTTCTTTTATTGTAGATAATAAGCTCCCTGTTGGATCATGAGTAATGCATGTTAATACCACTTGTTTTATAGGTTGCATAGTATATTCATCCCCTTTGCAAAATAAAAAGCAGAAAGAACACTTTCTGCTTTTTATAATTACTTGCTTGAAAAACTTATCATTTAATCGCATCAACAATTAAAGATGGAAAACCAAGTTTATCACCTTTATTTCTAAAATCATACCTTTTCGAACGGAAAATAACACCGTCATTTGCATCCCATTCGTTGCAATAAAACTGACCATTTTCATCACAATATTCAAGTAAAACTACCTCAAATCCAGCAATTTTAAACATTTCCGTTAATGTTTTATAATTATGAACAATTTTATGACTTGCTGCTGGATGATCTTTCGGACCAGGTCCGCCTATTTGAACTATATTTTGGTATGCTTTGTCTCGGAAAAATGCATCAGGAACACCGCACCGAATGTGCCCTACTGGCTTTAAAAATTCATAACAAATTTCTGCTGCCCTTACACCTTCTTCAAAAGTAAGGTGTTCCCATACATGCTCAGCTAAAATAGCTGAAATAGAATTGTATTCAAATCTTTCTTCCCACGTAACTTTATCTAGTAAATTAAGTTCATCTTCTTGCGTTTGTATCCAACCTGGATTATTATTAAACACCCCAGCTCCGACTACTACTTTAATTTCGTCTTGTTTTATTGCCATCACTTTCACCTCGTAAACATTTTAATTATTAATATATTCTATGTTTACTATTATCCTTCCTTCTTCAACAAATTTAGTAGCATGAATCTAGTACAATACCGAACTCATCCCCTAAAAACTATCTAATGTAACGATTTTTCTTACAGAAATATAGCACGCCAAACATTATCACAAAACCAATCACGTAAAAACTTGTTGTTCCGCTGCCACCAGTATTAGGGATTACCCAATTATTTTTCACATTTTTCACTGTTAGTTTTTGTGTCCTTACCGCTTCTGTAATTTCTATTTCTATTGGATCTCTAAGTAACATATATCCGTTTGGCGCTTTTATTTCTTTAATCGTATACTTTCCAAGTACTAACTGGTTGGAAATCACCTTTCCTTTTTCATCCGTTGTTAGTCTAGTAACTTCTTTACCTTCTTTATCTAAGACTTGAAATACAGCACCTTTTAGTTTTAAATTACTATCCTTATCATCTACTTTCTCAATTTCAAATTGCCCAGTCGGATCTGGTAATTTTTTATTCCCTATATTAATTTCTACTACTGTATCTTTTTCTATTTTTACAGCTATTTTATCTTTTAATAATTCATAACCTTTAGGTGCTTCTACTTCCATTAGGGTATAGTTACCTATTGGCAATTCTTTTGATATCGCTTCTCCTTGTCCATCTGTTACTAACTCACCAACTACTTTTTTATTTGCATCTTCAATATGAAACTTTGCCCCTGCTAGCTTTTTATTTTTATCGCTCGTATCTACTTTTACTAACTTCATTTTCCCCATTGGATCTGGTAATTTCTTATTCCCTATTTTAATTTCTACTACTGTATTTTTTTCTATTTTTACAGCTATTTTATCTTTTAATAATTCATAACCTTTAGGTGCTTCTACTTCCACTAAGGTATAGTTGCCTATTGGTAATTCCTTTGATATCGCTTCTCCTTGTCCATCTGTTACTAACTTACCAACTACTTTTTTATTTGCATCTTCAATATGAAACTTTGCTCCTGCTAACTTTTTATTTTTTTCTCCCGTATCTACTTTCACTAGCTTCATTTTCCCCATCGGATCTGGTAATTTCTTATTTCTTATTTTAATTTCTACTACTACATCTTTTTCTACTTTTACAGTTATTTTATCTTTTAATAAGTCGTAACCTTTAGGCGCTTCTGTTTCTACAAGAGTATAGTTACCTATTGGTAATTCTTTTGATATCGCTTCTCCTTTTTCATCTGTTACTAACTCACCAACTACTTTTTTATTTGCATCTTCAATATGAAACTTTGCCCCCATCAATTCTTTATTATCATTATTACTATCTATTTTTTTTATCTTTACTTTTCCTGTACTAGGCTTGTTCCAATGTTGCCAATTAAATTTGAAATTGTGAAATTCAAATCCACCAGTTTGTTGTACTGCACCGACAAATGCTTGTCCATTAATCGAACCGCCTTTTGTTTCTAATACAGCATTTGGAGCAAACACACTCCCAACGACACCATATCCCTCTGTTGTGATCTTTTTTGCATTAGGAAAAACCCAAATCACCTTCCCGTATAACTCAGTGAACGGTGAATTAGGAGAATAGGGTTGTGATGTGGGAATAATATCTGTAGCCCTACCAATATTATTCGTGTCATATAAGATAGCACCATTTTTAAATGTAACCTCTATTGCATCCGAATACATAACGATAAAATCTTTTCCTTTAGCATTAGGTAAAAAGACATCTCTTATATCTAAATTGATTTTCCCTACCATTTCTGATGAAACATAAATATTAGGATTGTTTATATCTTTTCCGATTCCATAACTCATATTTGGAATTGGGGTATTCGTTTTATATTGACCTGCATTTTTACTGACTTGGTTCACTATGTTGTGAAATTCATTAAATTTCGCGTCAATTTCTAGTTTTTCTTTATAAACGATACGATCATAAGAAGATTGTATGATACGATCTGGATCACTCTCTTTTGTCATTACGACTATTCCGTTTTGAATGATAAAAGATTCCTCTCTTGATTTTTTAAATTTTCCAGACAATAACAAGGATGGATATCCCTCATCATCCCATTTTTCCCCAACTATATTAGATGTTCCCGCTGCTGCACCTACAATTGTATAACCAGATGCATCCATATCACCTTGAACTGCAATTGCTCCTTCAATGTCGCCACCTACTGCTATATGGTTACCAAAGACAACAGCATTATAACGCGATATATCCCCTAGACCTTCTAAGTTAGTCGTGGATCCATATGCTTCTTTTGGTGCATATACGACAAAACTTACACATAACATTAACAAAACCATAAAATGAATACTTACCAACTTTAATCGTAACCTCAATTCCTTTGTTCCCACCTTTACCGTATTTTTTCTACAGTCGAATAAAGTGAAACTTTTTTCAGTGAGGATGTACTTCATCCCCTATATACCTTCTTTGCTTATCTTTGGATTTTCGGTCCCACTGCCCATTAATACAGGATAATTAACTTCATTCTATCGAGTTAATTTTTTCTTATAAATTGCGACTAGTAACACACATAATAATAGGATTAAGACTACTACGGTCCACTTATTAAACATAAATATCTCTTTACGCATTTTTTGTTTTTCTTTCTCGTTAAACTCCACACGCTCACCTCGAACCAGTAATCTATTTGTGTTTATTCCATAAGGCGTACATGTAATTAATGTTATATAATCTTTATTTTCCACAATTTTTAAATCGTCCGTTTCGTGTGGTAACACTACTTTAATTTGATTTACTTTATAAGCAAGAATTTTGTCTAAAGAATGAATATAAAAAAGATCTCCTTCACTCAACTTATCTAAATCTGTAAATAATTTTGCTGATGGTAAACCACGATGCCCTGTTAAAATAGTGTGTGTATTTTCTCCACCTACCGGAAGTGAAGAATAATCTAAATGACCTACCCCGCGACTCAATACTTCCTCAGAGGTGCCTTGATAGATTGGCAGTTTTATATTAATTTTCGATATTTCAATATACCCCATTACATCACCTAAATTTAACGCATCTGCATATGCTTGATTATTATTTTTTTCTTCAGAAAATGGATCTGCAAATGTTTTCATGGAAGTTTGAACTTGTTTATTATATTCGGTTGCTTCTTTTTCCCTACGTTCAACTTCTTTCTTTTGTAGTGCTTTGATCTTCTTATCGTAGGAGCTAATCTCAGAATAATGTGCACGAGTCGCCAACCAATTACTAATAGTAGGATATAAAAAAATAGCTAATCCAAATAAAAAAATACCTCCTAAAACAAGATTTCGTTTCATATTTCCACCTCTGCATATACTAAAATATCGAAAAGAGGGAAGCATTTTGCTTCTCCCCTTTTCACATCACTTGGTTACATGTTCCTACAACCTTAATTATTAGCAAACTTTTTTCTAAAGAAAACAAATGCCGCTGTAGCCATTAACGCAAGGCCTAGTACAGTAAATAGAGTCGTTCCAATACCACCCGTTACAGGAAGAATCCATCCACTTTTATTATTTTCAATCGATAATTTAACCGTTTGATTATTTTCGCCAATCTTTACATCAATAGGGTCCTTTAATAATTGATATGAAGCTGTTGTACCATCTTCTTTTGTATAAGTTGGTGCTTTCGTTTCAAAAATTTGATAGTCTCCATATGGAATATTAGTCCATTTAATAACACCATTTTCATCTGATACACCTGTGACTTCTTTACCTGCCACAACAACTATTTTTCCATTTTTATCTTTAAGTACAAACTCCGCACCTTTTAATTTCTTCTTATCAGCACCATCAACTTTTGTTAACTCGATAATTCCAGTTGTCGGAACAACAACTACAGGTTTAGATTCCTTTTCTCCAATTACATCATTTTTATTTATAAAATCAATTTTTGCTGTATTTAAAATTTCCGAACCAGATAGTACTCCTTCTTTTACTTGTGATTTAATTTGTAAATGAAATTCTTTTTTACCATCTAACTTTGTGAAATCTTTTACTGTAACTGTTACTTTTTGGCCTTCTACAGCTACCTCTACAATACTTGCATTTACTTCCGTTCCATCAATTTTCACGACTGGTTTTCCTTGAATCATTAAACGATTGTCTAAAGTATCTGTTACTACATATTTTTTGTATTCTTTAATGTCTTCTGGAATTAATGTTTTGATATCATAATTGTAATTAGTTAACGGATTAATTGGTAACGCTTCCAAATTCCCGTTAATCTTTTTATCAATATTTGGTTCTTCATAGTTTTGCACTTCTACTTTAACTACTGTACCAGAAGTAATTGTTCCATCTTCGTTAATAGTTCCGGAGGTCTTTATAAAAAACTCGTGTTTAGTCAGATCTAGTACATACCCTTTCGGCGCTTTTGTCTCTTTGAAATAGTATTCCCCATACTCTAATCCTTGCACGCGAATATGCCCATTACCATCTGTTGCTAACTCTTTTTTCACTTCTGTACCATCTTTTTTAAATAAAGAGAATACTGCACCTGCTAATGTTTTTTCATTTGCACCAGTCTTTACTAAATCAACTGCACCACGTTTAATCTCATTTTTCGGATACATATGAACATCATAGTTTAGCACTTTACCCTCTTTATTCGTTAATGGAATATCCACTGTATACGTATTTGGATTTAGGTTAACATGCGGAGGTCCTGCCACTTCTTTCACTTCATAACGTCCTAGCGGAAGATCTTTTAATACAGCTTGCCCGTTATCATCTGTTACTACTTGAGTTGGAGTTGCTCCCATTACAGGCTTCACATCTTCTTTCACGATTTTCCCATCGCTTGAAATTTTTTCAAACGATGCAACCCTTTTCACTTCAAACGTTACACCTTTTAACGGTTTCGCATTTGTTGGTACCTCTTGATTTGCAGAGCCATCACCTTCTAGCCCCGGTGCGCCATCTTTTTCTTGTTCATATTTATGAATCGTTAAAGTACCTTTGGATGGTGAAGCTGCCTTTACTAATACACTAGACCATGTAGAAAATGTTAAGAAAAATACTAAAAGCACACTAAATATTTTTTTCATTTCTCTTTTCCCCTTTACTACTTCTATCATTTTAAAAATCTCTTTATTACTATTACCCTCTTAAAAGCAATAGTGTGCCAAGTACCAGATTTAAACGAGTAACCTAAAACATAGTCGTCCAACAATCCATTGTTTACAATCACTTATTCACTCTTCTTATTTTCTATTATTACGTTGTCTCTCCGTATGATATATGTAGTTTTCCCCCTAAATTACACTTATATCTCTACTTCAAAAATCATTACATATTAACTTCTATCGCAAATTTTCATTAATTACTTAACTTAACTTCAATTCATTAATCTCTCCCTTCCTATCTCTATTTAAAATCCAATCTTAATCATTTCTAATACATATAAGCAATGAACAACGAATAAGTGTGACAATTCATATTTTACGTTACCCGCTAAAACTATTACCTTTATATTCAAATAATATGTGCTAATCATGTTAAATTATGGTATTATTCTTAGAAGTTTATAATTTTTATAGATAAAGTTTTTCCGTTTCTACTTATTATGAAAAAAGGGAATATATAAACATTCAACTATTACACACAACTGTAAGGAGGAATAATATGACTAAAAAGCTCAGTCTAATTGAGATAGAGTACATTTGTAATATGTTTTTCCAATATTTTGAAATTCCAGTTTGTTTTTTAGATTGTAACAAAAATATTCTTTTAGAATTTACATCAAAAGATGATTCACATTCGTTCTATAAATCAAAAATAGAACAGTTACATGTGCTTTTTCAAAAAAATGATTCATTTAATTCGCCTATCTTCAGAACTCACCAATATTTAGGGCACTTCATTTTAATTCACATAAAGAGCCATTATATAGTGAACGGTACTGTTATTATTGGGCCCTTGACACATGTAAATTTTTCTACAAGTAAAACGGATAGTAACCTTAATTTTATTTCGAATTATAAAAGAACAAGAGACCATTATTTTTCATTGTCAGTCAAAGATCAAAATTTCTTTGTAAATATAGCAATATTGTTCTATAACATTCTCTATAAAAAAAATTCAGATGTAAGTACCTTTTCAAATAACAGTGACTCATTTCATGTAAGTCATAGCAGTATCTTAAACGAGGATGTATATATTTCAATGCAAAAAAACGAATCTATCTGTCATAATTTGTATATAGAGAACCAACTACTTGGAGCTATAGAAAACGGGGATAAAGAAAGCGCACTCAAATATTATTACGAATTCCAACAAGAGACTCTTTCATCCTTATCTTCATTTCATCAATTAAGACGTCATAAAAACATTTGTATTTCATCCATCACACTTGCTACTAGATATGCTATAAAAGGAGGACTTCCTTCCGGGATCGCTTACAAGATTTACGATCTACACATTCAAAAGACAGAGGATTTAAAAGACACAGAATCTGTTTGGGATTTATTAAGAAATGTTTTCTGTACTTTTGCAGACCGTGTAAAAGCACAAAAAGTACAGAAGCACTCAAAGACAATCGCTATTTGCAAAAACTATATTTTTGAAAATATTTACAATCAAATATCTGTTAAACAACTTGCTAAATTTGCAAACGTAAATTCAGATTATTTATCTATATTATTCAAAAAAGAAGTCGGTATTTCATTAATTGAGTACATTCAACGAGAACGAATCGAAGAAGCAAAAAAGTTATTAACTTTCACAACCTATCCCTTATCAGACATATGTGCTTCGCTCAACTTTAGTGATCAAAGCTATTTTACTAAAATTTTTAAAAAATTCACTAACGAAACACCTGCTAAATACCGAAAATCTCATGTTGTCATATAGAGTTAAACTTTCATTAAAACAAAGTGTTTTTAGTAACTTATCAATGGCAGATTAGAATTACTTCCACACTCATGGCCTTTTGAATTTAGACTATTTTTAAATCAAAAAACACGTTACTATTCTTTTATTTGAATGAGAATAGTAACGTGCTTTATATGTAATGTAGGTCTGTAGGCAAAACAGTGTCCAGGCACAAAGTTTTATAGAAGCCAAATACACTACTTAAATACTAAAATCTTATTAAGTAAAAAATTCATCTAATAATTATTGTGTGAGAAATAATTTCTACTATTATTTTTATATCTTTCTAAATTTGCGAACCAAAGTGAGTACTGTACCGACAATAATCATCCATATGCCCATTGTTGCACTGTTAGTTGTGTTGGCACCCGTGTTGGGAAGCTCTTTATATGTAGATTCTATTTTATCAGAATTAATGCTGTTCGTGATATTACCGTTATTACTATTATTAGTAATACCTTTAGCTTTGCTAGTATCTTTATCCTTCACTAATACTTTTTGTATTGTATGTACCTCATTACCTACAGAATCTGTGACACTATATATTATTTCAAAAGTACCAGCTTTAGTGGTATCTCCAATACCTTCATATGCTACTTTAGAAGTAAGATCACCGTCTTCTTTATCAGTAGCTGATACACCTACGATTGGATTGAATTGATCTCCTTCAGTAATTGTAGTTGTAGCAGGTACTTTTAGTATTGGTAATTCATTTTCAACTTTTTCTCTAACTTTGACCGTTACAGTTTGTTTCGCAGTTACTTCATGACCTTTAGAATCTGTCACTGTGTACGTTAGTACATAAGTACCAGCTTTAGTGCTATCTACTTCACCATTAACTTTTACTTTAGAAGTAAGATTGCCGCCTTCTTTATCCATAGCTAATACTTTTGTCATTGGATCGAATGAATCTCCTACATGAATTGTCGCTGCAGTAGGCACTGTTAATGTAGGGTTTAAATCTAATATTTCTCCATTTCCCTCTACAATTACCGTCTGTGTAGCCGTTGCATTCCCACCTTGAGAGTCAACAACCGAGTAGTCCACAATGTATGTACCTGGTTTAGAAGTATCTACATCGCCTTTATGTTTTATTTTATTCGTTAAATCACCATCTTCTTTATCAACAGCTATTACATTACTCATCGGGTCAAACGTATCACCTACACGCAGTGTAATTGTAAACGGTACAGTTAACTCTGGGATGTGATTTTCTGCGATTTTTTCGTTGTCTTTCACTGGCCCTTTAATTTTCGCTGCATCAAAAGCTTTTTGGACCGCTTCAACCTCAATTGAGTTGACCCCATATTTGTTTGTTGCAACTTTAAGACACGCTAATCTTAATTCAGAGAAATTAGAAGTCATGTTCAATTCATCAGTATTTGCATAATAGAAAATATCAAACATTTTATCTTCACCAATACCATTTACAGTTACACCGTTATGAGTGCCACCTTGTGCAATTAAATACGCGACTTTATTAATAATACTTGAGTTGAAATGGACGCCCTCATTATCTTCTCCGTTTAAATCACTGTATTTGCTATAATCATCTGGATACGGTACTCCATCAAAAAAATTGATTGAAGATGGATTCTTCATATTACGTAGAACTGATCCGCTTTGTTCTCCTATTGTCCAATTAAATTCTCCATTATTTATATATTTCTCAATAGCCGTTCCCATAATATCAGATAACGCCTCGTTAATTGCTCCAGATTCTCCGAAAAATTCAAGATTAGATTCGCTAGATGTAACCGCATGCGTAAATTCATGGCCCGCTATGTCAAACGCTCTAACCATTGAATCACCATATATAAGCATACTAACATTGTTAACATTAGCACTAAATGCATTACTCCAATTTTTAGGATCATCTGTTTCTCCAGAATCCCATGCATGTACAACTGATACTACTTTGTTCCCCTTATTATCAAAACTATTACGCTTATATTTATCTTTATAAAAATCATATACCTTTGTTGCTAAAAAATGAGCACTTACCGCCTTTGGATCATTAAATGTTGTTGAAGTGCTAGTTGCTAATATACCAGGATAATATTTTTCTTCAAAACTAATATCTCTATAATTCACATCATATGTCTCAATTCCTTGCCCTCTTGTGTAATCTGCAAGCGCATATTTCCCATTACTTTGTTCAGAAATACCGAATGTACGAGTTATACCTAAATCATCTTTTCCAGTTCCGGTTAATGATTTAAAATTGCTTTTTTTAGTTTCCTTTAAAGATTCCACTTGCTCTTCACTTACTTTTAAGCTTGACTCTTGCACCATATTTTTCAACATATCACCATTATGAGCATTCACTAAATAAGTTCCAGATACATAGTTTGGTGTTGCAGCGGCAAATGTAACTTGATATGCATTGCTAGCCTGTCCATTATTTTCATTTACAAAAATAACTTCCTTGACTTCTGGCTCAGAAATAAATTTAATATCGTTTCCGTACTTCGTATAAATAAATTGTTTTGCTTCTTCTTTTGATAAATTACTAGTATTCTTTAAATCTTCTTGTGTTAAATTTTGTGCACTTTCTCCTGAAATACTTTTAATAATACCCTTTTTATCTACATGAGCAGTCAATTGGTGTCCATATACTTCTTTACCTTCATATATTTGTTGCATACGCACAAGTGTAGTCCCATCATAAGAACTACGTTTTTGAACAACTTTGTAATCTACCCCTTTGTCTCCACTAACTTGTTTTGGAGACAAAGCATGCTCGGTCTTTTCCTTAAGTGCATCTTTCACTATATTCTCTGGCGTCTTTTGTGATGGTTGTGTAAGTTCACCTGTACGGAACGAACCCTCTTGAATATCAACTTGCATTTGACCCGTTTCTTCTGCATAAACTACTCCGTATGGTGCTACACTTGTTAAAACTAATCCTGTTGTTAATACAACTATAGCTATTTCTTTTTTATTCTTCATTTTATTTTCCTCGTATAATTTCCTAAAATATGAAACTGCTTAAATGTATTCCTATCAAAAATAGAAAAAATAAAAAGTACATCACATTACGCAAAACCGTATTATAAAAAGATGACTTCTGTCATCAACAAAAGTCACCTCTTCAATATGTCATATCCCTAATATGTTTTTAATGCATACTTTCTATATGAAAAAGAAAAAGTATTCTTTAACGAGCGTTTTGCAATACTTTTATTAGGTCATTTATATTTTCAACTTTTTGCTGAAACTGATCAAATCTGCTATGTAGCAATGAAGGATTCTTATCTTCAGTTGAAATAACTTTTTTTAATTCTTGTTCTAATTTATCATATGTATGAAAGAAATTATCAAATTCTACACTTATAAGTTCTTCATTTTCACGATAAAATCTTTTTGCTTCTATATAAGTCATATATGATTTATTTAAAAATCCTAATGAAATTAAATATTTAGAAGTGTTTTCTTGATAAATAGCAATATCACATGCTATTTTAATATCAGAATAAGTCTTTTGAACGAAACAATGCAATTCAAAAATCTTAAACTTTAATCCATTATTCATTTCATCCCCTCCCATCCTATCTATTCTACATAAAAAAAGAATATTATACAAAGTAAAATATCAATATAGCACAAAAATAAAAAGCGAAAGAATGACTCCTTTCGCTTTTTATAATAATACATACATTTCATATTGTGCTAATGAATTCTTTTCAAATCCAGTTTTCTTTAAAAACCCTTCCAGTAAATTGTTGTTTGGAAACCCAATTGATAAACTTGATACATTTAAGTTTTCTGTTGCTACTTGTAATAATTTTGATCCAATACCACGATTTCTATAGTCTTTGTCTACGAAAAGAAAACTAATTTTACCTTGTTCATTCATACATATAGAACCTTTTAAATCATTATCGACATATGCACCATAAAATGTATTGTTTGTTTTTCCGATATAATCCATATCATTTTGCCAATTTATATGGAAGTGTAACCATTTCTGAATTTCAACTTTAAAAGCTGGAAATTCTAATTGTTTTACTTCAATTCCCTTACAATCTTTATTTATTATTTTAGTCATATCTTTTAAATTATAATAAGATAGATCGTACACTTTTTCATAGCCTAATTTCGTATAAAAATGAATCGCTCGGTCATTGCCTACAATGACTTCAAGAAAAAGTTGCTTACACTCATTTTGAAGCGCCTCTTCTTTATGCAGTTCAAATAATTTTTGACTCACACCAATACCGCGGTAATTAGGATGAACCGCTAATGTTCCACAACGCATTGTTTTTATGTTTTCATAATCCTTTATCCCGCCAAGTATTACACCAACAGATTTGTTACCGTCTAAAGCAAGAAAGGAATGTTTTAGTGAATTCCCTTCTGGTCCCAAAAACCTTTTTATAAAATCTTCATTTGAAACTTCCATTTTAATAATGTAATCTGAAAATCCATCTTTAAAAGCTTCATACACTAAATCTATACTTACTTCACTGCATCTTTTGTATTGAATCATATAAAATTCTCCCCCACTTACTCGTGTTAAACTTAGCATTCAAATACGTAAAATGTACTAGTTTCACTCTACCCATCATTCTTTAACATTTAATTTGAAATAAACGGGCACTTCCCTACATATTTCTCACTGTTAATTTGTTTTATAACAAATGGTGCAATATCACTATTTTGAATTTTGATTCCTGGCATATCTACTAAACTCTCTTTTATATTTCCAATGCTCTTCCCTTCTATAACAAATGGTAATCTAACAATTGTCCAATCTACATCACTACCTTGAATAGTTTGCAATTCTTTATATTTATCTTGCATCATCTTTGATAAAAATACTTTAAACAAGGTAGCTCCTATTTTATTTACAATTCCCTTTTGATCTCCTGTAACATTTAAAGAACCTCCAGAAATTAGTATATATCTTTTTATTTCAAATTCTTTCATTGCTTCTAAAATATGCTTCGTTACTGTGCTAAAAATATAAGATTCATTTTTTGGTTGACCTACCGCATTAATTACAGCTCGACACCCTTTAAGTAATTTGCGTATTGAAACAAAATCACGTGCATCTCCATTAATAATCTCTAAATTTTCATTTGTTATTTTGATATTATTAGAATTTCTTGTTAATATTTTTACTTGATATCCCTTTTCTAACGCTTCGTTTACAAGGAATTTCCCTGCGTTTCCGTTTGCACCCAGAATAGCTATTTTATTTGTACTTTCCAATATTAACCCCTCTTACTATCTATTATTTACTACATTAATCTCATGTACACGTAAAAAAGCAATTAAATGCTCGCACGCTCGTTCACACGCTAACATTTTAAAGATTTTTTGTTCCTCTTTCGTTTTATCATTTGCTTGATCTGATGCAGCTTTTAAACTAAGAAAAGGTTTGTTATTGATTTGACACACATAAGCAAAAGCTGCCACTTCTTGATCAACCGCTAATGCTCCATATACAGTATGGAGTAAATATCTCATTTCTGAACTACGGATACGTTGATCTCCAGATAAAAATGTACCATAATGAATCGGATCATAAGATCGTATCTTTTTTATTCTTCTTACAAGTGACTTTGTTGTTTCAATAGGTGCTGTCCTACCATTATATAAATTAAAAATATCTTCCCCTGAACCAGCAGCAGTAACGTCGTGTTGTATTGCATTAAGGGCTACTACAATATGTCCATTTTTCACCTTATTTGATAGACTTCCGCATATTCCTGTCATAAACAACTCATCTGGCTGAAACTCACTAATTAATAATTGCACACAACTAGCACAACTTACTTTCCCAACTCCAGTTATTACGGAGATAACTTCCATATTATTAATATAATGAAAATGAAATTCCCAAGCTGCTCGTTTTTCAATACGTTCACTTGGATAATATTGATGCAAATACGTAAGTTCTGGTTCCCATGCGGATACGATTGCAATACGTTTCATTACATGCTTCACTTCCCCTATTGTTATCATGTAAATACTTTATCTATACTTTCTCATTCATAATCTGGAATCCACTCTTTATATTTCTCATATAAATTTCGTATTGTTTCTTTATTCTTCGTAATTACTTCACATCCTCTATCATCGTAAATAAACATGATAATATCTTTTGTTGCATTTATGAGAAATACATCTGGATAAGAAATTTCTTTTTTGCGTCCAAAACGAGGATAAAGACCTAGAAAATCTTCATGATTTGCAGCTTGAATAAGCGGTGTATACTTTATATCACAAGCAAAACATTTTAATGAAAATTGATAAGTACAATACAAGTCAGCTTCTTCTTCTTCAAATAAAAAAGGTATTGTTTCTTGCCTTATATGATACTTTAAATCTCTATTATGAATAAAACGTCTATATATATTAATTTTCTGCGGATTTTTCACATTTTCCTTTTTAAATCGATAAACATTTGTTACTAAAAAAACTTCATCTTCTTTTGAAAATATATCTTCAAATAAGTATTTATTATATGTATAAAGCTGAGTGAAGTATTCCCTATTTACATCGTCGGTTCTTTCTACAAATAGGTCTTTCCCTTTCCCAAAATGAAAATGCAAATGATTTTCCCATTGAAAGTATATATGTGGTACTAATGTAACTCCAGGGAATGTTTCATTCATATATTCTTTTAATTGCATTCTTAATTCCTTTCTACTCTACAATTTCTTTTAACTGCCAATATGCATCTTCTAGCCATGGATGTATAACTTCCAACGTGTCTTTTCTATCCCACAAATATGAAATATATGCAAAAGCAGCATGTTCTAAAGATTTTTCTAATTCTTTTTTTACTTCTACTAAATATGGTGGTGCTCCATTTTGATCCCATTCTATTTTATCAGCAACAAATAACACTAAATCCATTTTCGTTGCATGTTTACGTAGTGTAGTATGGCAGCAAATTGCATTTAAGATTTCTTCATCATCCACTTTAAATATCTCTTTTGCAATTACTTTCGATAACTTTTGATGAATAATCATTGGAAATTCTCGTTCTTCTTGTAATATCTCTATTCCAAATTCTTCAGCAACTGCAACCCGATCTTCATTTGGAAAGATTGCACTAATATCATGTAAATATCCTGCAATCACTGCCTTTTCTTCATTTACATGATACGTAATCGCAATTTTACGGGCTTCTTTTGCCACCCGAATTGAATGTTTATAAGTAAGTTCTTTATTGTATTTTAATAGAAATGATTTTATATCATTTTCAATTTTTCCAGTTGGAGTAAATGAATATATATCCTTATATAACATCTCAAGTCACCTTTCTTCCTAACTTTCAATATAACGCTGTATTTAAATATCCTTTTTATTTGTATTCGTTATGAATGTTTTAATCCCTTTTTTATACGTTACATGAAATTTTATGGTGAATCATTGCTACAAAATACATAAATGTTTGATATTATAGTAATGTTAATGATTTGTAAGGAAAGGAACTACATAATGAATAAAAACATATTAATTATTGATGATGATAAAGAAATTGTTGAGTTACTTGCTGTTTATTTGCGAAATGAAGGCTATAACATTTATAAAGCATACGATGGCGATGAGGCATTGCAAATGATTTCTACATATGATGTTGACCTTATGGTTTTGGATATTATGATGCCAAAACGCAATGGATTAGAAGTTTGCCAGGAAGTTCGTGAGAATAATACTGTACCTATTCTTATGCTGAGTGCAAAAGCAGAAGATATGGATAAAATATTAGGTCTTATGACAGGTGCAGATGATTATATGATTAAGCCATTCAATCCATTAGAATTAGTAGCTAGAGTGAAAGCTTTGTTACGAAGATCATCTTTCCAAAATGCCACTTCCTCCAAAAATGAAGATGGTATTATTCGTATTCGTTCTGCTGAAATACACAAACATAATCATACTGTTAAAGTAAATGGAGAATATATTAAACTTACATCTATTGAATTTGATATTTTATATTTACTTGCGAGTAATACCGGAAGAGTATTTAGTTCCGAAGAAATTTTTGAACGCGTATGGAACGAAGATGGTTATGGTTCAAATAAAACTGTAATGGTTCACATTAGTAATTTACGAGATAAACTTGAAACAGGAATGAATGGAGAGAAGTTTATTCATACTGTTTGGGGAGTAGGCTATAAAATTGAGAAATGAAGCATTTGATATATTAAAAGATATCCCAAAATGGAAGTTAATTTTTTGGTTTATGTTAGCCATCACACTTACTCCTATTACTGAATTAATTATATATCGCCTTGTTACAAGTGTAATTGAAAGTTCACTTACGTTAAGCGAGCTCGGAAAAGAATTCATTAGAATTTTTGGATATGAAAAATATAAAGGAATAAAGGAATCTCTATGGATGATGATTGTATCTTATTTGTTTTTATTTTCTATTTTCTCATCCTACCTATACATTTTTTATCGTCATGAAAGAAAGATTTATTATGAAACTTGTATTAAAAAAATGATAGAAGAAATTCGTTATATTGCAAATGGAAACTTCAATCATAAAGTCTCTATCGTAAACCATAATTATCTGGAAGAGTTAGCAAGCGGGGTTAATCACATTGTTGAACAATTGAAAGTTTCGATTGATGAAGAAAGACAGGCGGAACAAGCAAAAAGTGAACTTATTACAAATGTATCGCATGATTTACGTACTCCTCTTACCTCTATAGTTGGATACGTAAATTTAATCCACCATGATAATTATAGAGATGAAGTGGAATTACGCCATTATATACAAGTCATTTACGATAAAGTAACCCGTCTTAACGCATTAATGAATGATTTGTTTGAATATACACGTGTTCAAAATAAAGAGTTAAGTTTATATTCTGTTCCCATTGATATTGTAGAGCTACTTGGGCAATTAACTGTTCAATTCCGCATACAAGTTCAAGAAGCTAATATAGAATGTCGACCTTCTTTCCCATCTCAAAAACTCATGGTATTAGCTGATGGAGACAAATTAGTACGAGTGTTTGAAAATCTTATTATAAATGCTATCGCTTATGGAAACGACGGTGGATATATCGACCTTGCTGCCTATGAAAGCAATAATATGATTACTATAGATATAACAAATTACGGCCAACCTATTCCTAGTACGGATTTACCTCATATTTTTGAACGTTTTTATCGCGTTGAAAAATCTCGCTCTACGAACACTGGTGGATCTGGACTCGGATTGGCAATTGCAAAAAGTATTGTGGAATTGCATAAAGGAACAATTGAAGTATATAGTGATGATAAAAAAACAACTTTCACTGTAAAACTACAACCATATAAATGTTAATACAACTTAATTTTAGGTCCAATTTCTTACCATATAAGAAATTGGATCTTTTATTTTCCATTAAAATCCAAATTTAATAATCCTTTATAATTCTTTAGAAATTCTTTACCTTTTCTTTCTTCCTAATTAAGCATTCCTTTTTACAATAGTATTATTGATGTCATAGTAGGAGGATCGCTTATGCAATTCTTGAAAAAGTTCACAATTTTATTCTTATCTTTTGTTATTACAGCACTTATCGTTTTATATTTTTACCTCTATGTAAATGGTCCAATTATTCAAGCTAAATCAGCTATTTTAATAGATTCTAATTCAAGTGAAGTTGTTTATAAAAAAAATGAAGAAACCCCTATACAATCAGCTTCTTTATCTAAATTAATGACAGAGTATATCGTAATGGAAAAACTGAATGAAGGAAAAATACAGTTAGATGAATTAGTAAAAATAAGTAACGAAGTTTTCCGAGCAGAAACGAGTCCTATACAAGTAACTTCGAAAGATAAAACGACAGTTCGCGATTTACTTCATGCATTGTTTTTGACAGGGAATAATCGTTCCGCACTTGCCCTTGCAGAACACATTGCTGGAAACGAAGATAACTTTACACTTTTAATGAATGAGAAAGCAAAACAACTAAAGTTATCACAACCATCCCCGTTTCTAAATGCTACTGGAATGAATAATGATACAAATAAACAATCAACTACAACAGCGATAGACGTAGCTAAACTAGCGACACAATTAGTAACAGATTTTCCAGATGTATTGAATATTACGAAACTAACCTCTTACCAATTTACCTTCAAACACTCAAAAGTTTTCAACACAAATAAAATGATTTATTCCCTTAATAAAAACATTAAACTCCAAGGTGTTGACGGCTTACAAACTAGTTTTTTAACTAATGGTAATTATAGTTTTGTCAGTACAGCAAAACGAGGAGATACTAGACTTATTTCCGTAATATTAGACTCCAATGAAGAAAACAGTACTTTTATTGAAACAAAAAAGTTACTACAGTACGGTTTTGATCCTTCCTCATACTCTGCACTCCAAGCTTTTAAAGATGCGGTTACTTCTTGGACAGTTTTGCTTCAGTTTAAAAATTTAATCATACAAACATTGTTGATTTTCTTCATTATTACATTTTTAATGTTTTTACATATACGCCAGAAAAAATCCGAGGATTTCAACTAGGAAATCTTCTTATATATATAAACGGCTTGCATTTACAGTGCAAGCCGTTTTCTAAATTTATAATCCTCTTCCAATTAAATTAGCTGAAATAGGCTGAAGATTTAGCTCTCTCGCCCATATAGATAGCTGACCAATGTGATGAATTTCATGTACAATTACATGCCTTAAAACTTCACCATATGTATATGTTTTATCTGTCCACGAAGCTTTTAATATTTTACCTTCTAAGTTAGCTGACCATACTTGTAAGAAAGCTTCTAATTCTCGTTTATATGAATCAGATAACGCTTTCGTTTTTTGGATTGATTGATAATCTTTAAACTGTTGTACACGATCTTCTTTTCCTTGAAGAGCATTAATCCAGCTATACTCAACATCAACAATATGAAATAATGTTTCTAAAATACTTCCCACACCACCAATACGCTTGCGAAGTAATTCTTCCTTGGAATGTTGCTCACACCACTTAAACCAATTATCTCTTACTTGCCAATTGTATTCAAATAAAGTGTACATATTTATCTCTCCCCAACCTCTATTATCCACTTAACAGCATCTATAATATAATACGGCTCATCTTTTTGAATATAGTGACCGCTTTGTTCTGCAATTACAAATTTATTATTGCTTGATAAGCGTAATAATTCTTCTTGCAATTGTAAACATTTCATTTGTGCATCTGGCGAATAAAAAGCTTTTTTACCCGCAGCTAACACGACAAGTGGAATATCATTCATTGATTTACAATGTCTATCTACTTCACTTAAACTAAATGTAAACTCTTCATAAGAACTTTCATATACAAACTGTTTATAGTAAGCTTCTTGAAATTCTGGAGACATGATTGGCAGAAAATCTTCTTTATAATTTTCTGGTGTCGAATCAACCAAAACGATTCCCAACATATCTTTGGGATAAGAAGTCGCAAATAAACGTGCATTTATACCGCCAAAAGAATGTCCTACAAAAATATAAGGTGGTTTCAATTGTAGTTGCGCTAAGCAACTTCTTAAATCTTTTACCATTTCAGAACTAATACGTCGCTTGGAACTATTTCCACTTTTCCCTAATCCAGCTCAATCATATGTGAGCACCGTCCCATATTCCGTCAATCCCTCAGCAATATGGTCCCACGCCTTTGAATAATCGCCATAACCTGCTTCCATTATAATAACTGGCTGCAACTTCTTTCCTTGGAACTTTTTCGTATACATTTTAAAATCGTCAACTTGTACATATTCCTCTATACATTTAATCATTGGCAATCACTTCTCTCAGGCCAAGTTCCTCTACAGCATGATTAATTATTTTACTTACAGATAAAGAGCCATCCAATACAATATCCGAATTCGGCTTAACAGTATGAATTGCCTCTAAATATGCTTTTCTCGCAAATGTCATGTAATGTTTCAAATCATTATGTATTTCATCTATTGTATCTTCTTTAAAATCTCGCAAAATTCTTCTAGCCATCGCAATATCTAAAGGCGTATCGATAAATATAGTTACATCAATAAACTCTCGCATTTCACTATTTAAGTATGCAAAAGGATAATCTACAATAATATAATCTACATTACCCTCTCGTATAAGATGCTGAATATCATGAATTAAAGGCGTAAACACCCATTCATCATAATTTGCTCCATCATCAATCCATTTACAAATATCAGCAGGACCGTTATCAAAGTTATAGCTATCAAAATACAATGCTTTTGAATTTGTTAACTTTTGACTTAATCTTTCTGTAACAGTAGTTTTACCTCCTCCTGAAACAGCTGCAACTGTAATGATTTTCGTTTTTTTATTCATAATTTCCCACCATACCCCTTTTAATTAACATAACATAATTATAGAAAACTATTATTTTTTATCGCTCCATTCATATTCTAACATACTCATTTCCCATAAATTCCAATACGTTTCTCCTACTTTTTTTGAATCTCTTAATAAACCTTCTTTTACAAATCCTATTTTTTCATAACATGAGATGGCCGATGTATTAAAATCATAAACACCAAGAGTTACTCTATGTAGTTTTAATTCTTCAAATGCAACTTGTAGTACTGCCTTCATCATAAGTTTCCCTATAGAACGTCCTCTCATTTTCGTATCACCAACTAGCACTTTTCCAATCCTTGCAGACTTATTAATATTGTCTATTTGTCCAAGTGAAATATGACCAACTACTTCCAAAGATTCTTCATCTATTACTTTAAATGCAAGTGTATTTGAGCTTTCTATATAATTTTCTAATTGTTATTCATTTAGGGGATATGCAAATGCATTTCCGGACCATTGTATTAAAAACTCTTCGGAGTCAATCCAACCTATTAATTGTTTGAAATCAGACTTTTTAAAGGTTTCTAGTTTAATCACTTTCATGCTCCTTTCGTATATCATACTTTTTAACCTCAAACTTATTTCTATATAAAGAATATATTCTCCTTTTATATGAATTTAAAATAAAGCCATTCATAAGAATGGCTTTACAAAAACATAGCCTAATTATGCAATGTTTCCTATGTCAACAATGGTTCAATCGCTTCAATTTTACAAACTGATATAATTACTGTAACTACCCCAGCACTATTAGCAAGCTTTACAACATCACAAGTGACTGAAGTTACAGTTCCTGCATACTCATTACTTCCTGTATTAATGCGAACTGATCTGTTTACTAACTTTCTCAGCTCATCTCTAATTCCTTGTACACAGCAACAGTCACATACCTTATTTTGCTCTTCATGTTCTTTTTTACACTCTTCAAAAACGTCCCAACAATCATCCTGTTTACATGAACACTTTTTTCTAGAATTACTATAACGATATCCCAAAATCTCACCCCCTAATCATTTCTATTAATATAGTATGTCCACTAGCTTCAAAGTGTACGAGGCAAAAACATAGAAAAGAAAAAACAATCACATGTACTAAATTAATCTATATACATAAAAAATAAGTGTATTACTGTATGAACTTCCATTGTATATACTTAGAATTCGTACATTGATAAATCTTTTTTCTATTCAGTGTAATGCAAGAAAAAATAAAAATGACCTCTAACAATTAGAGGTCATTTCACATTATACATATTTTAAATCTTATAATTTACTAGACTGTAACCCTTGAATAAACGGAACTACTTCAGGATTTACAAGTGATGATAAATCCCCTAATTCTTTTCCTAAGTAAGCAGCTTTAATGACGCGTCGCATTACTTTAGAATTACGTGTTTTTGGTAAATCTTCTACAACGTGAATATCTTTTGGACACAATGCTTTTCCGATATGAGAGTTTACTAAACTCATTAATTCTTTCTTTAACTCTCCTGTGAATGTTACATTGTCCCTTAATACTACAAAACAATGACAAACTTCACCTTTTACATCATCAGGTACACCAATCGCGGCAGCTTCTATGACATCATTATGCTTCACAAGAATAGATTCATATTCTGCAGGTCCAATACGTTTTCCAGCAATGTTTAACGTATCATCTGAGCGTCCTGTAATAATATATTGCTCACCATCATAAATCACCCAGTCACCATGAACCCATTTGTTTTCAAAACGTGACCAATACGTGTTCACATAACGCTCATCGTCTTCCCAGAAACTTTTCGTCATACCAACCCAAGGTTTCTCTAAACATAATTCTCCAACTTCATCACGAATTGGATTGCCTTGATCATCGAGCACAACCGCTGCCATTCCTGGTAAAGATGCGTTAAAACTAATCGGTGCAATTGGTTTAATAAGGACGTTTCCGAAAATCCCACCAGAAATTTCAGTTCCGCCTGAATAGTTACAAATTGGTACATTATTTTTTCCAACTGTTTCAAATAGCCACATCCAAGGATCTGGATTCCAAGGTTCACCTGTTGATGCGAATACTTCTAAACTCTTGAGCGAATGTTTATTTACATACTCATCACCCTTTGCCATTAACGCACGAATTAATGTTGGTGATATACCGAGATGTGTAATTTCATATTTATCAACGGTCTCCCATAAACGATCTGCTTCTGGGAAATCTGGAACACCTTCGTACATAACCATTGTTGCTCCATTAATGAGAGAGCCGAATAGTAAAAACGGTCCCATCATCCAGCCCATATCAGTTACCCATAATACGCGGTCACCTTGTTTGATGTTCATTCCAAATCCTGCATCAAATGCAGATTTCAAAGGGAAACCAGCATGTGTATGTACTGTTCCTTTCGGTTTCCCAGTTGTACCTGATGTATAAATGAGCATTAACGGATCATCACTATTCATCTCTTCAGCATGTGTAAATGGTTTTTCTTTTTCTAGCGTACTCCATGGGAAATCATAATTATGTGGTGTAAAATCATTTCCTGCATGACGAACAATAACAACTTTTTCAACAGTTGGACAATGTTCGCAAGCTTTATCTACTTCGTCTTTTAATGAAACAACTTTACCTCGGCGTGAAAAACCATCTGCAGTAATGATCATTTTTGATCCTGCCGCTTGTACACGAGTCATGACTGCATCAGACGCAAATCCTGAGAATATTGGTGAAATAATTGCTCCGATTTTCATAACAGCTAGCATTGCAACAACTGTTTCTGGAATCATCGGCATATAAATTGTTACACGGTCACCTTTTTCAATACCCGCATGTTTCAAACCGTTTGCAACGCGACTTACCCAGTTGTCAAGATCTTCATATGTAAATGATTTTGAAGTTTCATTTTCTCCCTCATACTGTAGTGCTGGTTGCATTCTTGTTTCATCATCTGCAAGCCAGCGTGATAAAACTGATTCTACAACGTTACATGTTCCGCCATTATACCACTGTGCAAACGGCGTACCATTTTTTAAATCTAGCACTTCTGTATAAGGCTTCATCCATTGATAGCCAACCGCTTTCTCAGCTTCTCCCCAAAACCAATCTGTTTCTTCAATAGATTTATTATAAAACGTTTCATAATCTTCATAGCCCAATGATTTCATCCAACCATATAAACGCGTTTTTTCTTTATATTCTTCTGTTGGAAACCAAACTGCTTGTTTCAATGTTTTCCCCTCCTTGACTTTTTGAAGCAAGAAAGCCCTAAATAGGGCTTTAAACTGGATAAACAGGATGTTTACGATCTGTAAATACTTGATATTTACTCATATACATTTCGAATCGTCCTTTTAACTCTTCTCTTAAATTGTTTGGATGAACAATACCATCAATAACCATCTCTGATGCCAAATGGTAAATATCAATATCTTTCTTATACTCTTCGCGTTTTTCAGCAATGAAGCTATCACGCTCTTCTTCTGGTAAAGCTGCAATCTTATTTGCATATACAGCATTGACTGCCGCTTCTGGACCCATTACTGCAATAGAAGCTGTCGGTAATGCTAGGCAACAATCTGGTTCAAAGGCTGGACCTGCCATTGCATATAAACCAGCACCGTATGCTTTACGAACAACGATAGAAATTTTCGGTACAGTTGCTTCACTCATTGCAGAAATCATCTTTGCACCATGACGAATAATACCAGCACGCTCTACTTTTGTACCAATCATAAATCCAGGTACATCTGCAAGAAATAACAATGGAATATGATATGCATCACATAAATTAATAAACTTCGCTGCTTTATCCGCTGAATCGTGGAATAATACGCCGCCTTTCATACGCGGTTGATTTGCAATAATACCAACTGGCTTACCATCAATACGTGCTAAGCCTGTAATTAGTTCTTGAGCAAATAATTTTTTCACTTCATAGAAAGAACCTTCATCAATAACTCTATTAATGAGATCTTTCATATTGAAAGGCGCATTTTGATTTTCTGGAATAATTTGTTCTAACGTTTTTTCGAATTGTTTCGGTTCTTGAGGTGTAACCAATGGAGTCTTCTCTAAGTAGTTGTTTGGAAAATATGAAATGTATTGTCTTGCTTGTGTAATCGCATCTTCTTCGGTCTTACATAAAACATCTCCGCATCCTGATACAGAGCAATGCATACGAGCTCCGCCCATCTCTTCTAATGTTACCTTCTCACCGATAACCATCTCAGCCATACGAGGAGAGCCTAAATACATAGATGCGTTACCTTCTACCATCATGACAACGTCACAAAAGGCTGGAATATATGCGCCACCAGCTGCAGAAGGTCCAAATAATAAGCATACTTGAGGAACTTTGCCTGATAATTTCACTTGATTGTAGAAGATTCTTCCTGCACCGCGGCGCCCTGGAAACATTTCTACTTGATCAGTAATACGCGCCCCAGCAGAGTCAACTAAATAAAATAGCGGAACACGTAATTTTTCTGCCGTTTCTTGAATACGTAAAATCTTTTCAACTGTACGTGCGCCCCATGACCCTGCTTTTACCGTTGAATCATTTGCCATCACGCATGCAGTACGACCATGAATTTTACCCGTTGCCGTTATAACACCATCAGCTGGAAGTCCTGTTTGTTCACAATTTGCAAATAATGCATCTTCTACATATTGACCATTATCAAATAATAGAGCTAAGCGATCTCGAACGAATAGTTTTCCTTTTGCTTTGTTTTGTTCATGATATTTTGGTGCGCCGCCTTGTTTTATCGTTTCAACTCGTTCTTCAAATGTATTCGATTGTTGTTTTTGATCTAACATATTTACTCCCCCTTATACATTGGTGTGCGTTTTTCCTTGAATGCTTGTAATCCTTCTAATCTATCTTTCGTATGGATTACACCTTCATACGCTTGTTTTTCCATTTGCAATCCGGTATGTAAATCAACTTGAATACCGTTTGAAATTGCTTCTTTTGCTAATCGAACAGCAATTGGACCATTACTAGCAATTCTCTCTGCCATTTCAATCGCTTTCTCTTCAAGTAAATGAGCTGGTACAACGAATTCTACTAGACCATATTCTTTCGCTTCTTGCGCTGAAATACGTCTGCCTGTATAAATTAATTCTTTTGCTCTACCAACACCAATTAATCTTGGCAAACGCTGCGTACCACCTGCTCCTGGTATAATTGCAAGAGTCGTTTCAGTAAGACCAAGACTTGCAGATTCAGCCGCAATTCTAAAATCACAAGCTAAACTTAATTCCGTGCCACCACCAAGTGCGATTCCATTTACAGCAGCAATAACTGGCTGTGGTAATTGTTCAACCATTTCCATAGTAGTGCGAATCATACTAACAGCATGGCGAACTTGTTCTTCATTCATGCCAGCTCGTTCTTTTAAATCAGCTCCGGCACAAAATGCTTTTTCACCAGCCCCTGTTAAAATAACTACACGAGTATTTGACTCTTCACTTATTTGAGTTAGTATGTTTTGTAACTCTTCTAATAACGCTAAAGATAATGAGTTTGCTTGTCTTTCACGATATAATGAAATCTTTACAACGTGAGGTGTTACATAATCAACTGAAATGTTTTGTAATTGTAGCATCTTCTCACCTACTTATCGTTTTATGTTGAAGCGCTCTATACACATGACTCGGTAATTGGATATTTAATTTACTTTGAATAAATTGACTCGCTCTCAATAACTTCTCTTCATCAATATTCGTTTGGACTCCTAACTTATGGAGCATATGAACTAAGTCATCAGTTGCAACATTACCTGATGCTCCAGGTGCATATGGACATCCACCAAGACCACCACAAGAACTATCAAATGTTGTAATACCATATTCTAATGACTTAACTACATTCGCCAGAGCCATTCCATACGTATTATGGAAGTGCATTGCAAACTGCGAAGCATCATATTTCTTTAATGAATGTTCTAATACTTGCTCTACTTGTAACGGATTCGCTACTCCGATTGTGTCGCCAAGAGACACTTCATAAATGCCGTATGAAAATAGTTGATTACATAATTCGTCAACTGCTGCGACACTTATATCCCCTTCATAAGGACATCCAAATACAGTAGAAACATAGCCTCTTACCTTTTTCCCTTCGAATAATGCCTGTTTTGTTATATCTTCAATTACAGCTAATGCTTCTTTAATTGATTTATTAATATTACTTTTATTATGAGATTCGCTTGCTGATAAAAAAACATTCACCTCATCTACATTTTGCAAAAAAGCTCGTTCCAAACCATTTTGATTTGGAACAAGCGCTGCATATGTAACATTGGGATCCCTTTTCAGCTCAGAAAACACATCATTTGCATCAGCTAATGCAGGGACCCATTTAGGGTGAACGAATGAGGAAACTTCAACGTACGATAATCCCGCCTCTGTAAGTAGTTGAATCCATTTTACTTTATCTTTTGTGCCAACAATCTTTTTTTCATTTTGTAAGCCATCACGTGGCCCGACTTCTTTAATGACAGCAAAATTAGGTAGTTTCAATTCGCTTCCCCCTATATCTCCCTATTCAATTTCTAGTAATACATCTCCTTCATTTACAAAATCGCCTTCTTGCACATTAATTTTCATAACTGTGCCAGCTTCTTCTGAAACGATTGGAATTTCCATTTTCATAGATTCCAAAATGACGACATCCTGCTCTTCCTCTACTGTATCTCCTACTCCTACAACAATCTTCCATACATTTCCTGCCATCGATGCATATACTTTCGTCATCATTTTTTCCCCCTTAATATTGTTAAACCTTATTTTTTAACAAGTTGCTTCGTTACAAAACCCGTCGTATAAATACCGCTTTTGAACACATCATCTTCTAAAACTTGAATTAACATTGGCGTGTTCGTTTTAATACCTTCTACTTTTAATTCTTCTAAAGCATCATGTAATTTCGAAATTGCTTCTTCACGAGTTTCACCATGAGCAATGACTTTCGCAATCATTGGATCATAGAAAGGTGTAATCGTGACTTGATTCTCCAAAAAGTGATCAATACGTACATTTGATGGAAGCGTTAAATCTGTAATCTTTCCAGGTGATGGGAAGAAAGTTTTCGGATCTTCTGCATAAATACGTGCCTCGATGGCATGACCACTACGTTTTACATCATCTTGTGTAAACGATAATTTCTCACCATATGCAATTAAAAGTTGTTGTTCTACAAGATCTAAACCAGTAATTTCTTCTGTAACTGGATGCTCTACTTGTAATCTCGTATTCATCTCTAAGAAATAGAAGTTTTTCTGATCATCAACTAGAAACTCAACTGTACCAGCATTCGTATACCCAAGTGCTTTGGCAGCTTGTACAGCAACTTCACCCATTGCTTTTCGTGTACCTTCATCTAAAAATGGTGAAGGTGCTTCTTCAATCACTTTCTGATTTCGGCGCTGCACTGAACATTCACGCTCCCATAAATACACTGTGTTACCATGTGTATCTGCTAAAAGTTGAATTTCAATATGATGCGCATCTGCAATATAGCGCTCTAAATACATTTCTCCGTTACCGAAGAAGTTTTGCGCTCTTGTTTTGTTACTTTCAAATGCTTTGGTGAGCGTTTGCTCAGTTTCCATCAACTGCATTCCAATGCCTCCGCCGCCTGCGGATGCCTTCAGCATTAATGGATAACCAATCTGTTTAGCAATTTCAATTGCTTCTTCAGCAGTTTCAATATTTGTAGTAATACCTGGAACTACTGGGACATCTGCAGCTTGCATTGCAATACGTGATTCGATTTTACTTCCCATCTTCGTAATGATTTCTTCTGACGGTCCGATAAATACGATTCCTTCTTCTTTACAACGAACTGGAAAAGATGGATTCTCAGATAATAATCCATATCCCGGATGGATTGCTTCAGCATTTGTCTTCTTAGCTATTTCAATAATTTTTTCAAGGTTTAAATAGCTTTCTTGGACACGCGGCCCACCTACTAAGTAAGCTTCATTTGCCATTTTTACATGAAGGGCGTTTTCATCAGCCTCAGAATAAATAGCAACAGTACGAATGCCAAGTTTTTGACAAGTTTTCATAATACGAACTGCGATTTCCCCGCGATTAGCAATTAATATTTTTTGAAACATAGTGATTCCTCCTTTTTATCTACATCCTAAATGTCTTGCAATTACGAGACGTTGAATTTCAGAAGTTCCTTCACCAATTTCTAATAGTTTTGCATCACGAATATGTCGTTCCACTTCATATTCACGCATATAGCCGTATCCACCGTGAATTTGTACCGCTTGATTTGCAATACGACTAGCAGCCTCAGATGCAAATAACTTTGCCATAGCCGCTTCTTTACCGAAAGGTTTATCATTATCTTTTAACCAAGCTGCTTTATGTACTAAATTACGTGCAAGTTCTACTTCAGTCGCCATATCAGCTAATTTAAATTGAATCGCTTGGAAATTAGAGATTGACTTTCCAAATTGTTGACGTTCTTTCGCATATTGCAGCGCACGTTCAAATGCAGATTGTGCAATACCTACTGCTAATGCTGCGATTGAAATACGTCCTCCATCAAGTGTATATAAGAATTGTTTAAATCCTTTATTTACATCACCAAGAATATTTTCTTTCGGTACACGTACACCATCAAGTACGATTTCACATGTATTAGAAGCACGAACACCCATCTTATCGTAAGGACTTGAAATCGTTAATCCTTCACTTGTAGTCGGTACGATAAATGCCGAAATACGCTTTCTACCATTATCTTCAACACCGTTGATAGCGGTTACAATAATTGTATTTGCATACTCTGCATTTGTAATCCAACACTTTTCACCACTAATAACATACTCGTCTCCATCTAATACAGCTTTCGTTTGTGTACCACCTGCATCAGATCCAGCATTCGGCTCAGTTAATCCGAAAGCACCTAAAGTTTTACCTGATGCCATTGGAATTAAATATTTCTGTTTTTGTTCTTCTGTACCGAAATAATAAATTGGAGAAGCACCTAATGAAATTGTTGCAGCGTAACTTAATCCTGTCCCACCACAAGCACGACCAATTTCTTCAACTGCTAACGCGTACGATACAGTATCGCCACCTGAACCTCCATACTCTTCAGGGAATGGGATTCCTAATAATCCTAGTTCGCCCATTTTTTGAAATGTTTCATATGGAAATTCCGCAGTTTTGTCATAATATACAGCTTTCGGTGCGATTTCCTTTTCAGCAAAGTCACGTACCATTTCTTTAATCATTTGTTTTTCGCGAGTTAGAGTAAATTCCATTCCGCTACACACCCCTTATCGAATATTGAGTTTCGACAGCGTGCGAGTTTCTACTACAAACATTACGAATTAAAAGACACGAATGTTAGTTAGATAATTGCTATAATTCTGTCATAACTTAATTTTAAAACAGATTCTGTACTAATGCACAAAAAAATTCCTACATTGTTCTACAACAACATAGGAGTTTTCTTGTCGAATTATGTAATTTATTGTTTAATAATCTCTACCTTTTCCCGAATCAGAAATTTCTACTAAAGCTTCAGGGTAAGGTTCAAAATATGTTTGTCTTAATAAATACTTTTCGTCAAATCGAATGGCCCATGATTTTAAAATTGCAAGTAAGCTACTAAGCGGGACTTTCTTTTCTACATACTTTTGTATCAAATCTAAAAAATGATCTTTTTCTTGTTTTTTCAGCTTAGTTTTAAAATATCCAAAAATATGCTCACATACATTTACATTCGATGTATAGCGGGGTGTGCGCATAAATAATTCATATAAAGTCTTCTCATAGTTTTCAAATACCACTTCAATCGTTTCATTTTTTTGATTTGCAATAATACGCCCCAATTCCTTTTGTTTTACCTGATTATATGCCATAAATAAATACTTATAGTCTGATTGAAATGATACGAGTTCTTTTATGTTTTTAGTATGTTTAATCATTTTGTAATGCGCGATTGTAAACAGCCTTGTAAAGAAATGTTCTCTAATAATAAAATTCGACAATCTACCCTCTTCTTCAATTGGAAGATGCGAAAAATTTTTTATTACTGCTCCGCCAAATAAGCCAGATCCCTTTCCTTTTGCTGGTGCTTTTTCAAAACCAGAATAAATTTTCACATCACGCGTACCACAACTCGGCGAACGATTCTTTAAAATAAAACCATCCACATCAGATATCGTTTGTAAAAAGACATATGAAAATTGCTCCATTTTTTCAGTTACATCTTCTCGTGTCGACGGCTGTACAAGCCTATTCACACCATTTTCTTCTACAATTCGTATCGTTTCACGAGGAGTCCCCAATCCGATCTCGACTTCTGGACAAACAGGTATAAATGTAACAAATGGCTGCAAATTTCGTATTGTTACATCTGGTATCATCTCTGCATTATAACGACAGGCATCAAATTCTAAACATTTACTTACAACTATTGTTGGTTTTGCAAATTGCCGCATTTCATTACCTCCATGGTATCAATCCATACAATCTAAATTGTACTGATATTAGTATCTTAAGCAAAGTCTGTTTATATTGATTATTTTTATAATAACTATAAATTTAATGCTATATCAACTGCAATTCAAATCTATTTCGTATATGTATTAACAAGTTCTTGTACAAACTTGTTAATACATTTTTGTCTAAACACAATCCATCTTTACTAGCATAGTTACAGATTCTTTCCTCTCCTCTTTACATTTAAATTAAAATAAGTCTTAATACGAATTTTAATCCCAAGTTATTTGGAATATATTCTTTATATTTGTACATTATAGACTGAGAAAGTATTACTTGTAGTTAGGGTGTTCCAAATGAATTTTAGAAACCTACTTTCTTTATTACGGAACATTTTCAGAAGCATTTTTTCTTTGGTAAAAAATATTTCAAAAAATCCATTCATTTTAAGGAGGCATATTAAAATGGGAGTATTAAGTGGTAATCCCCAAAATGAACCAATGCATTACGGAGAAGTCTTTGCAATTTGGAGTTATCTTGCAGGGGCACAAGGTGCAATTGCTGGTTACCAAGTTCTTGTCAATCATTCTGGAGACGAGGACTTAAAAAAGTTTTTAGAAAATCTTATAGAAAATGATATCCAATCAGAAGTTGAAGAACTAAAAAACTTGTTAAAATCAAACGGTGTGGCATTACCACCAGCACCTCCAGAGCGTCCAGTTGCATCTATTGAAACAATCCCTCCTGGTGCTCGTATTAATGACGCAGAAATTGCAGCTAAAGTTTCTATGGATCTTGCTGCTGGACTAGTAGCATGTAGCCAAGCGATGGGACAATCACTTCGAGAAGACGTAGGAATGATGTTTGGACAATTCCATATGAAAAAGGCACAAGCAGGTGCTACCTTACTACGGTTAAATAAGAAAAAAGGCTGGATTATTCCTCCTCCTTTACATGTTCTTCAATCTGATCAAGCATAACATGGCGTAAGCGGTTAACTTTTGTTAACCGCTTCGTTGTATTTACCTGTCCTTTTAATAATGGAGATTAAAGATAGTTCTAATAATTTTAACTTTATGATTTAGATACTGTGATACGAATAATGTACAAAAGCAATGGAGAAATTAATACATAAGAAAGGAGGGGATATTTATGAAGAAAAAATTATCATCTATTTTAAGTGTTTTAGCACTATCTATTATGTTTTTCGGCACATCTGCCCAAGCTGAATACGATGGAAATCATATGAATAGAGTTAATAACACTGATATGTCAACTCGAGTTAATGATAATAACTTGAACAGAGTTAATAATGATGTGAGAACTCGAAATGTAAATACGACAAATGATTTAAATAATAATCATGATAGAAATAATAATTGGGCTTGGCTGGGTTTATTAGGTCTAGCAGGATTATTAGGTCTTAGAAGAAGAGACAAAGAAGTACGTTAATCTAGAATGTTTTTCGTAAACAAGTACTTATTTATCAAAATTGTATAATGAATATAAATCGCCTTTTTAAAGGCGATTTATTATTTGCTTAAAAATAGTATATGTAATTCACACATCAACATATTTTTACTTATGATTAAACCTATTAAATTACATTTATTTAAATACCAAAAATCAAACCCCTAAAATGTTGTTATAGTTAGATTCGTGGCGTTAATCCATACAATATAAATTGAATCGTATTTTCAATTTCCACTTCATCATCCCATTTTTCTTCAGGCAATAATAAAAATCGTGTTAATAGTAAACCTAATACAGCTGATAAAGTAAGACGTAATACAGAAGATGGTGGTATCTCAATAATTTCTCCTTTATCTTGAAACTTCACAATCAACTTTTTGAAATGTGAAAACAGTTCCGTTTCTACTAATTGTTGTATTTCATTTTTTAGCTCTGGTTGAAATGGTACTTCTTGAATTAATATTTTAATCATAGGAAAGTGCTTTTGAGCAAATTCAAATCTATTATGAATGACAACTCGTAAAAGTCCCTCATATGATTCATACTTCGATTTAAATATTTCCTTTGCAAAGGCTTGTACGAAAAATGGTGCAGCAAACTTTGTTAATGTCGGCATGACGACTGCTAACAATAAATCTTTTTTCGTTTTATAGTAGCGGAAGATTGTTCCTTCCGCTACACCAGCACGCTTTGCAATTTCACTTGTAGAAGTTGATGCATATCCTTTTTCTCCAAACATATCAACAGCTGCCTCTAAAATACGCATTTGACGTTCATTTCGTTTATCCGTATTAGTTGCGGCAATTAATTCATCCAACCAATCCTTCTTCATCTATAATGCCCCTTTGTATCATCATTATATTTTCCGATGTTTCTTTAATGCAAATACATTCCCTATTGCAAATAATAGAGAAAAAAGTAGTAATACAGTTAGATCTAACGCAAACTCTGTAAATCCTTGATTTCGAATCATCACTTGTCTCATTGCGTCAGCTCCATATGTGAGCGGAAATAATTTCCCTAACATTTGTAGCCACTTATTCATAGATTCAATTGGAAACAACCCAGAAAAGAAAATTTGTGGCACAATGACAAGCGGTATAAATTGAATCATTTGAAATTCATTATTTGCGTATGCTGATAAAAATGTCCCTAAAGTTAGTGCTGTTAAAGAAAGCATACATGTAATAAGTAGCGTTAGCCATATGGAGCCAGCTACATACAAGTCTAAAATATAAACTGAAAAATTCACGATTATAATTGATTGTATAAATGCAAAGATTCCAAAACCAATAATATATCCTACAACTATTTCCCATCTTCTCACTGGAGTGGACAATAACCTCTCTAATGTACCACTTAAACGTTCTCTAACAAAGGAAACTCCAGATAATATAAATACAAAGAAAAATGTAAAGAAACCAATCAATACGGGGCCAAGCCCATCAAACATTGTAAAGTCTTTAGAGCCATGTAAGTAATTTACTTCAGGCTTCATAACTGATACATCATTCTTTTCTGAACTCTTTTGTAAAACTTGAAGTACAGCACGATTTTTTGATGAATCACTTCCTTCTAATAAAAGATTCATTTTCCCATTCTCTAAATAAATTACTGCATCTACCTTTTGCTGTTCTAACTCTGAAATTGCTTTCTCTTTGCCGTATTCATAAATTGAGGCTTCTTGAGTTTTCATTGTTTTTACAATAGGAGCAGGCACATCAACTACAGCAATATGCGGTACATAGTCTTTTTGTGTAAACACTAGAGACAATAACCAAAGTAATAACATTGGTGCCCCAAACATCATCGCTAACGAACGTTTATCTCGAAAAAATTGGCGAATAATACGAATGATTACACCAGTAACTCTCATGATAGGGCCACCTCTTCCAACAAAAAGACATCTTCAATCCGTCCTGATGATACCCGTTTTTTCAATTCTTCAGGTGTTCCAGTCGCAACTAGCTTTCCTTCTCTAATCAACCCTAAACGCTCACAAAACTCAGCTTCATCCATAATGTGCGTCGTTACAATAATAGTTGTGCCTTTCTTTTTCAAATCATAAAATTTTTCCCAGATTGTTTTTCTAAGAAGTGGATCTATCCCCACTGTTGGCTCATCTAAAATTAATATTTCAGGTTCATGAAGGAGTGCTATCGCTAATGATAAACGCTTCTTCATCCCACCTGAAAAATGCTGCACTTGCTGTCTTATATGTTGTGATAATTGTACAAGGTCAAAAACCTCTTCGATTCTTTCCTTTTTATGTTTTCCCTTTAATCCATACATCGTTGCAATAAAATCTGCATTTTCATATGCTGATAGTTCTTCATATAATGCATCCGCCTGAGCCATATAACCAATTCTTTTCATTTCATTTAAATTAGGCATGTTCGTGTTGTATACAAGTACTTCACCTTTCGTTGCCTCATTAATACCTGCAATCAATTTAATAAGAGTCGTTTTCCCTGAACCTGAAGGCCCAACTAAACCAAATATCTCTGCTTTTTCAACTTGCAATGAAAGATTGTGTAACACTTCTTTTTTCCCAAAACTTTTTGACACGGTTCGTAAAATAATGGCATGTTGCTGCATGTATTCTTCCCCCTTTTCAAAATGAGTGAGTACTCACTTTTATTTTACTCTTGCGTAATTATATGTCAAACTTCATTGATTAGTATGTATTTTCGATCTTAAACAATGAAACAGAGTCGACATTAGAATTTCATTTCTTAAAGTCGACTCTGTTTCATTTAAATTATATATTTCATTTTACGTTTTTAAATTCATATATTTCCTAATTCTAGCAACATCTAAAGAATATTCGATAACTAATTGCTGTAACGGTAAAATAACTGTGTCAGGATATAAATGTGCATATTGTAATGTTTCTGCATATTTTTCTAACCTTTTTTCTAAATACTTTATAATTTGATCAGGATGACTTACTAATAAACATTTACAATAATAATGTATTTGTTCCTCAATCGCCGTATACTCTTCAATTTCATATTCTTTATGCATGTGTACACCCCTTTAAGTTTTTTACTGACTTGCTTATCACACTTTTCACTCGACTAATTTTTAATTTTTTTGATTATTTACACTATAACAAACTCTCCGGGTCAAATTTTGTTACTTTATGTAACGTAGAAAATTTTTAACAAAACTGTAATGTTAACTTGTATAAAATGCATATGGCCTATTTTTTCTGTACAAAAAATCGTACAGTTCAATTTAACTGTACGACTACAAGTTCTGGCCTATTAAAAATTCTTTGCGGAATGATACTATTGCCTAATCCTCTACTTACTACCATAGACGTATTTTGTTTTTCATATAAACCAGCTGTATATTTAAGTAAAACACCTTGATTTGGAGCCACTAATTTGCTGATAAATGGTAACCTAAATTGTCCACCATGAGCGTGTCCTGATAAAACTATTTCTATTTGCTCATCAGCATAATTCTGAATAAATTCAGGTCTATAGAATAAATCATCTATTGCTCCTATATATAGATATACTCCTATATAATCCGCAATTTTCCTTATCGGATAAATTAATAAAATTTATTTCCCTACACATTGCGATTACATGTTTTATAAGGAAGCTCTTCTTTTTTCCATGCAAGAAATCCTCCCTTTAAATTAATTACTTCTTTTATATCAGCTTTTTGTAAAATACTAGCTGCTATAGCGGAACGCAATCCGGTTCGACATTGTAAAACTATTGGGAAATCTTTCGGTATATAATCTATCTGTTCAAATAGATTACCTAAAGGGATATGTATCGCATCATGAAGATGTCCTTCCTCCCACTCTTTTTTACTACGCACGTCGATTACCTTAACACTCCCACCTTTTATATGTGGATATAATTCGATCGATGTGTCTTCTTTATAACTTTCTAATCTATTCAATCTTTGTATTACCTTTAAAGGTACAAAAGCGATAATATTATCTAGCCCAATAGATTCAAAGTCTCTAATAACCTCCTCCACTCTAACCTTTTCCTCATCTAGTATGATTAAAGTTTCTGTTTTATAATCTAGTAACCATCCACACCAAGTTGTAAAAGAATTGTTATACGGTATGTTAATTGATTTCTCAATGTGACCAGAAGCAAAACTCTCTACATCCCTTATATCAACTATTTGCTGAACGCTCCTCATAACTTCTTGAAGTTTTTCTACTGTATTAATAGCAGTAACTTCTCTTTTTTTACGAATTGGTGGACCGTACTTATTTAAATTTTTCATTAATGAAAAATACTTTGGAGGCTCTGGCTGTCCCGTCAATAAAGTCGATACAAAATCTCCTTGTTCATTACACTGAAATGCCCAATTGAACATCTTTTCATAACCTAATGTAGAAGTTGGAATTGCTCCTAATGCTTTTCCACATGCACTTCCTGCACCATGTGATGGCCATATTTGCAAATAATCAGGGAGTATTTTTATTTTTTGTATAGAATCAAATAATTGTTTCGCTCCAATTTTTGCAGTATCTTTCATACCTACAGCAGTTTCTAATAAATCTGGTCTTCCTATATCTCCTACAAATATAAAATCACCTGTGAATATTCCTATTGGCTTATCATTCGTATGGTTATTTTGACTTGTATCAGTTACTAAAAAAGATATGCTTTCAGGCGTATGCCCTGGTGTGTGAATTACATTAAATTTTATATGACCTACTTTAAACTCTGTGCCCTCTCTAACCAAATTATATCGACCTTCATTAAGATATTGATATTTCCAATCATAATCTCCTTCATCAGATAAATATAAATTTGCATCATAAAGATTAGAAAGTTCCCTAGACCCAGAAAGAAAATCTGCATGAATGTGAGTTTCAGCCGCAGCAATTACTTCCATCCCCTCCTTCTTAGCAAAGTCGATATATTGTTCTATATAGCGACCTGGATCAATTACAATTGCTACACCTTCCTTCTGACAACCGACCAAATAGGAAGCATGTGCTAATTTTTCATCATAAAAATATTTTAAAAGCATAGCTATTCCCTCCAAATAGTTATTTCAAATTACTTTTCAATTTGTATAACTGCTTTCTATCTTCTCCTATAGCATCCCTTTCAACATAAAATTCCAATACATATAGGGCAACATATATCTTTTAAGTAAAAACATACTATATCGTTCTTTCGCTTGATTAAACGGAAATGTTTCTTGAGGCTCATGTTCATAGTTAAATTCAGCGAGTATAAGACTTTTATAACCTGTAACAATCGGACAGGATGTATATCCATCATATTTAGCATGCAAGTCTCTTCCGTTAAGTACGTCCATAATATTTTGTTTTAAGACAGGTATTTGTTTTCGAATTGCCGCTCCAGTTTTAGAGGTGGGTAAATTGGTACAATCTCCAAGTCCGAAAATATTCTTATACTGTACATGCTGCAAAGTATAAGGGCTTATATCTACCCACCCCTGAGAATCACTTATCTCACTCTCTTTAATAAAATTAGGTGGCCCCATTGGTGGAACAACATGGATCATACTGTATGGTACAGTTTCTCTTTTCAGTGTTTGCGTATCTTCAAAAATTGCTTCTCTTTTTTCGGCAATAATTTCTACTAAGTTTTTATTATAATTCGTTATAATTTGCTTTCTTTCTAGTACTTGTTCTAATGTATTAGCATAACGTGGAACCTGAAATATATTAGCGTTCGCCGTATAAAACATTACTTCACTTTTGTTTCTTATACCGCTATTAGAAAAATACTCTTCTGCTAAATACATAATCTTTTGTGGAGCACCACCGCATTTAATAGGAGTGTTTGGGTGGGTAAAAACTGCATTTCCTCCTTTAAATTTTTCAATTTCTCTCCAAGTAGAATCAACATATTTATAAGAGTAATTGCTACAAACCCCATTAGTCCCAATAGACTCCTTCAAGCCTTTAATACCATCCCAATTTATTTGTATACCGGCTGCTACAATAAGAATTTCATACTCAAGCAGCAATCCATCATCTAAAAGTAGCTTATTTTCTTTCGGAAACAACTTAACGACACTTTTAGGAATCCACGTTGCACCTTTTGGAATAAGCACTTCTTGATCACGCATCGTACTTTCCTTTGAAACAATTCCTCCCCCCACTAAACTCCATAGTGGTTGGAAATAATGTTTTTTTGATGGATCAATAATTGCTATATCTTCTTTCAATAGGGGTACATTTCGTAACAAATGTGCAGTAGAAGATATTCCTGCAGTCCCAGCACCAATTACAATAATTTTATAACTATCTCTGGTCTTCATTATCCTCTTCCCATCTAAATTTGATTTTTAAAACAAATAATTCGCAGCCGTATTTTCATTGTATTAACATTATTATAAGTTAAAAACACCACCTTTTTATCTGACTTAAATGAAAATTCCGTTAACTTTACCATCAATTTTACTTTATGCGTAAATCCCCCTATGCTACTTCCATCTTTTATATTTTTCAATCTTAGCCTTTATTCAATTTTACTTTTATTTAATCAGATAGAGGAATTGTTAGTTAAATACGGGAGGTTTTTATAACGCGTTAGGTATTCATGTGAAAAAATTACTAATTACATGGAAATTAGCTCCGACTCATATTCAATTGAGTGAAATTATTGAGGTTACCGAAGATACTATATGCTGATGTTGAAAGAGGAGAAGTAAACCTTATTAGTAAAGTAGAATTATCTATTATTTTCAATGAAATAGCTCTTTTAAATATAATAAATGCATAAGTATTACTGTATTGATTAATTTTAAAAATAACCAAATTTGGACTCTAGTTCTTAAACAATACAAAAAACAACGAAAAAGAACACACCTTTTTGCATTATACAAGTGTGTTCTTTTCTTTTTTTAGTTTTAATTGCTATAATTCTTAGCCTATAGTAACTAAATTAAATTATTTTACACCGACCTGATTCCAAGCATTTTCTATAGCTTTATACGTTACACTATCATAACCATCATAATCAGCCGCAGATTGTAATAAAGCAGTACGAGCTTGTTTAAAGTCGCTAGTTGGAGTCAAATATGTTGTTAACGCACGATAATAGATTTTTTCTGCCTTTTCTTTACCAATAGAATTAATTGTCAGATATGCAGCCTTATTCGGAATACCGCTATTTATATGCACTCCACCATTATCTCCTTCTTCAGTTTCTGGAAGATATTGATAGTTTCTCATATGAGCAGGCTGTCCATATTTCTCAGGATTTGATAAGCTTCGCAGTGCGTCCCCAGAAACACCAGGTGTAAATACAGCATCTCCTACATCCCAATTAGTAGGATCAACAAAATAGCCAAAAACATCAGAGAAAGATTCATTTAATGCACCTGATTGATTTACGTAACGAAGATCAGCAGAATACTCTGTAACAGCATGAGTTAATTCATGTGCCACAACATCAAGAGAACCAGAAAGCGGAATAAATCTGCGACCATCTCCATCCCCATATATCATTTGCTGGCCATTCCAAAATGCGTTATTTACGTTAACTCCATAATTCACAGCCGAGCGAATTGTTTTACCTTTTCCATCAATACTGTTACGATTATGAACGTTTTTATAATAATCATAGACTTTTCCTGCATGATAATGGGCATCAACTGCTGGCCCTTGATCTTTATTTGTCCAAGCATTATCCTCATCAAATAGACGATAATTTATTGGATAATCTTCATCACTATGATTAACTGTAAATGTTTCAATGTAGCCACCATTCATAGGTTTTGTTATGTCTTTTAAGTAGTATTTTCCCTTTACACTACTAAAAGTTGTATTCAATTCTTTTTTATCACCTAATACCCCATATCCGTAGCCTTTATGAGCACTATCTGCATCTGTAACTGCATTATATGAATCTACAATTGTTCCATCTTCCGCATTAACATAGATGTGCCAGTTAGCACCATAAGGTTTAATAAATTGTAGTTTCACTTTAAACGTTAAATAGTATGTTCCATCTTTTTCATATACAACTAAATCTGCTGTTTCATTAGTAGACTCTAAGTTTTCTTTTATCTGATCTAATCCATTCCCGTCCATTTTTACTAGCGTATCAATTTTTGTAAGTTTAATATGTTTCCAAGCATTTGAAAGTGCTGTTTCCTTTGTAATCTTTGCTTTTGTATTCCCCTTTAAACTCTCCTCTGCAGCTGGATGGACATCTCCATTGACCGTTGTTACTTTCCCCTCTTTATCTGTATGTACAATAAATTGTGCACCGTCAACAGGTATTTTATTTATAGATCGTGTATAAACATAATGTTTCATACCCAAATCATCTGATTTCACTTCTTTAAGTGTTAAATCTTTTTGTGGATTTATTTTAAATAATTCTTTATTTTCTTCAAGAAACTCTTTTACCGCTTTTTGAGTCTCTACCTTTTTATCAGATAAATCACCTGAAAGAAATGATGGACTTCCCTGTTCCTCATTCCAATTTTTTTGTAGTACCTCCATTTTATCCATTGCTTCTTGTTGAGAGACTTGTTCTTCTGCAAACGCAGTTGAAAAAGGAGCACCTAACATTGTTCCCGCAGCAAGCAATGTAATAACTGTTTTTTTCATTCGTTTTCCCCCTTCAATATGAGTAATTTAAAAGATATAATTGCAAAACTTAATATATAATTATTTTCGAATTTTTTGTATAAATATGAATAATTTCATATTATTTATTTATAAAACTATTAAGATATAAATTCCTTATAGGGGTACCTTCACATGCCCATCAACCTAAGATTTAAAAGTACCCCCAAACGAAAAATTCACTTTTCTACAGTTAGTTATTTATGAGGATTCAGCTCATTTTTTACATCTTGCGAGTAATTATTTAATCATTGTCGTACTTCTGTTTGAATATAAATAAAATAAGTTCCATTCATTCAAAAAATACCCCTGATTTCCATTATTCATAGGAAATCAGGGGTATTTATCGGTATATAAACCTTTAAAATTATTAATAAGTCTTCTTTTAAAATATAAATGGTTAAACAGATGAAAGAACTTCGACTGTTATATTATCCCCTTATTTCTTAAATACAGGTGCTATTTTATCAATGCGATTTGTCCAAATCCCACCTGTATAATCGTCAGGAAGGCGTTTTATATCTTCAGATGAGTCAAATCCACTTGAAAACCCAAACCCATTTCCTCCTACAATGATAACTCGAGTATCTGCTTTATCCATTCGATTAAGAAAACGATTTGGCCATCCCCAAAGCCAAGGAGCTACTTTGTCTGGTATATGTAATTCTCCATGCTTCAGGCTTGAAGGTATGTAGCCAGTCCATCCTAATGCCATATAAGTAATAAGATCTTTTTTCATGGTCGCTTTTGACATTGTTCGTAAACTAGGGATGCGCTCTTTTATAGCAGCAATTGGTTTATCGCCACCATATACAGTTAGTTGATCAAGGCGTTTCGCTGGTAATTTCTTGAGGTGAGTAGCCAATTGAATTCCTTCATTTTCATCATCACTTTTAATATGAATAAGAAAAGGACGGTCTGGAAAATGGGTAAGTACTTCATCAAGTGTTGGCATAAGATTAATCCCTTTGCCACGAAACGGGAATGTTTTACCCCCATCAGCTGTATAACCGTAACCAATATCAAGTGCTTGTAATTCTTTTGTTGTAAAATCTCTTGTAACACCTTTACCATTAGTACGGCAATCAAGAGTCCAGTCATGAAAAATAACAAAATTATTATCTTTAGTTGGTTGAACATCAAACTCTACTAAATCAGCTCCAGCTTTAAATGCCGCTTCCATAGATGGAATTGTATTTTCTAAATAAGAATGTTCAGGTTTATTTATACGTTCTGCTGTACATGTATCACCCTCAATCTCTTCCATGCTAAATGTTTGCGAAAGTCCTCGGTGAGCAAGAAGAAGAGGAGTTCCATCGTCCCTCTTAGCAAAAAAAGAACTGTTATTTACATAAATAAATACGAATAGGATAAGAATTATCCAAGTCGTTTTACGTTTCAGTAACCTTTTTAGTTTATTCATTGTATGCTCCTCTTAAATTTTGGTTGAAATGCCTTAAATAATTTTCGGCATTTAAATACTGGTAAATATTAAAGCCTATCTTATTTTTTTACAATGGATATAATTGTTAATTAAAGGCTAGTACTTTGATATAAAACGGGAGCAATAGAAATCAATTCAATAACCACTCAACTTTCAGTAAGAATAGTTTTGAAAAATTTCTATGAGAATTTAATATAAATGGGTATATGTAATATCCTATTATTTAAGAATCAATTTGCTATATGTATATTATCTGACAGTATCTTAATCACCTTATTGAAGGATTAGAGGCCGTCTAAATAAAACTGGATAATAAATCAACATCATACCTATAAATGAGCAAACTAAATAAAAAATAGCCTCGTATTTTATTACTAGAGAAATATTATTATCAATCTTTTTTTCATCTCTTTTATATATCATTTTGAATAATACTCTATATAATAAATACCCAATAATTGCTCCCAGGGTGTTCATAGATAAATCATCAATATCTGTAATTCTATTATCTAGCAATTGACCTAACTCAATAGCCAATGAAAAACCGAATCCAGCATAGGCAGCACTTTTCATTGTTCTAAACTGCGGCCAAATAGTCGGCAATAAAAAACCTAATGGCATAAACAGTAAAATGTTTAAGACATAAGTAGTCATACCTTCAGAAGCAAATGGAATCAAGTTAATTTGATTTGCACGAATTAATGTTTCGTATCTACCTATGTCCCATATAGTCCCTATCTGCGTTACCTTATACACTAGTGAAAGGTAGAATAGAAAAACATACACCCATACAAAATGCTGAATAGATATATTTTTTTTCGTTTTAAAATAAAATCCAATTTGAAACACTATACAAAAAATAATAGTAAAAAAATAAGTATATAAATAATTAATTAAAACTCCTGAATGCATTTAAAATCTCCTAACTTTACATTGTAATCTATAACTTTGTCATTTTAGAATATAATTCAAGCACAGGTGGTCACAATCACCCCATCTTTGTTATTTCCAGATATTTCAAAAAATTCATTTACTGGTATTTCAACGTCAATTGTCTTGTTTTGAAAAAAGGGATAATATGAAATCGTATATTTTTTTCCCATCAATGCTTGCTGAAATGCTCTCTTCTTCTTTTAAATAATCCAGGTATTCTTCCAAGGCTAAATTCATTTTTTGCATAATCGTACTGTGAGGCAAACCGACATAGCGAATAGGCTATTTCCTGTTAATTAAGAGCAAATTCCCTTGATAGATCTGTTCTTTTACAATCTCTTTCTTTTGAATAATTGAGGTAGTCCCTGTATTATTTATGTTATCTTTGTGATTTTGATCATATCTTTGTACCTCTACTTTATTCTGAAAAAACAGTGCTTTATTCATGAAAGCAAAACCTAAGAAAAATAACAATAAAAAACACTACTTCTTCATTTTCAGCTTCCTCCTTAAGTAAATGACTTGATGATGATGTCACGCTGATTCAGCGCTGAAGATTTCGGATATGTAACTCTTAACGATTACTTTCTGCAAAGCGAAGCTATATCTATGTGGATACTCTGTTCAGTGGTGTGCAGGTACATCCAAAACAGCAGATTGCTCATTTGACACAATTCGTTAAAAGGAAAAGAAATATTTGTGTCACTCTTTTTCTAAACATTTGATCTATTTTAATCCACGCATAAGTTATCATATCTTTCTTTGACGAAATAAAAAAAGCTCGTTCTTATGGTTTAAATCTACCGCATAAGAACGAGCCATTTTTTAATATTAAATTGTTAATTTCCTAAGAAAAAGTAGAGATAACCTTAAGAATTCCTTAAGAAACAATGATTGTTTTCTATGAACCCTCTTTATCAACCAAGTCTTGAAAGGCTGGAAGCTCTACCGTGAATGTCGTAGAGTTATCATTACTTTCCGCGTAAATCTGTCCACCATGCTGAACAATGATTTCTTTTGCAATCGCCAATCCAAGTCCCGCGCCGCCCGTATCAGAAGAACGGGCATCATCCAATCTGTAAAACTTTTCAAATATGGTAGCGAGTTTATCTTTCGGGATATATCCAGCGTTCTCGAAAACGATAGATACCACATCCTCGGATAGGTCCGCCTTAATGTCAATAACGCTGTCGTCCTTGCTGTATGCAGTAGCGTTTTTCAAAATATTGTTAAAGACCCTCGCTAGCTTATCAGGGTCACCAAATACGGTCAAATCTTCAGAAGCATGGAGTACCACCTGTTTTCCCTTCGCGGCAAGCTGGGGATAAAATTCATCAGTCATTTGCACCAACATATAATATAGATCTATATGTTTTTTCGTGAGCGTAATCGTTTGAAGGTTATATCGCGTAATTTCAAAAAACTCGTCAATTAGCTGTTCCAGGCGATACGCTTTTTCTAACGTAATACGCACATATTTTGCCTTTTGCTCTCTTGGCATGTCTGGTGCTTCGTCAAGCAGGATTAGATAACCGATAACTGATGTAAGAGGCGTTTTAATATCGTGTGCCAAGTACATAACAACTTCATTTTTTCTTTGTTCGGCCAGCTTTGCATCATGCTCTCGCTTTTCAAGGGTTCGCTTTAACGTGTTGAGCTTCTGTTCCATGAACTCCATTTCCGCAGAAAGCTCAATTTGTTTATCTTCGTTCTGAATAAGTATATCAATACCGGTATTTATCTCTTCAAAGTATTTTACAAATTTTAAAAGCATAACTCGGCATAGAATAAGAATACTAATGGCAACCGCCACATAAATAAAAATTTCTATATTGTTCCGTATAGTATACTGATATATTATCATTGCGTCCCAACGCTCTAAATGATAACTGTTTTCCAAAAAACGTACGATCCACTCTCCAAGTGTTCCTTGGATAAATAGACGTAAAAACAGCACAAATACAACTGCTGCCATGACAATCGTAAGGATATATTGGTAGAGTTTCCGTTTTAATTTTGAATAATCGATTTTTTTATTCTTATTTTTATTTTTCAATTTTATAGCCGATCCCCCATACCGTTTTTATATATTTCGGATTATCAACCGTGTCGTTCATCTTTTCTCGCAGATGTCGGATATGCACGGTGATAGTGTTATTACTCTTGCTGAAATATTCATCACCCCATATCTCATGAAACAGCTGCTCAGAGCTAACCACATTTCCCTTGTTTTCACAGAGGATACGCAGGATTGAAAACTCGGTGGGAGTGAGAGATAACGGTTTCTCGTTCAGAGAACACTCATGCGTGCTTATATTAATAACAAGACCAGAGTGGACGATAACATTCTCGTTCTGTGCCGTTACTCCATTGTATTTTTTATACCGGCGTAACTGCGCTTTGACTCGCGCAATTAACTCTAGTGGACGAAAAGGCTTTGTAATATAATCATCCGCGCCAATTGTTAGCCCAGTAATTTTATCTACTTCTGTATCTTTCGCTGTCAACATGATAATTGGATAGGTATGCTTTTCCCTTATTTTTTGACAGATAGTGAGACCACTTACGTCGGGAAGCATAATGTCCAATATTGCAAGGTCAATCGCATTCTTGTCTATACATTCCAACGCTTCTTTAGCAGTATAGTATTTGAAAACCGTATAATTCTCGTTTTTCAAGTATAGCTCAACCAAATCGGCAATTTCACGTTCATCTTCCACAATAAGTACTTTATCACTCATGATTACCAATCCTCCTTTATGGATGTGCTTTTCTCAATCGGAATCTTTTCTGAATAACGAGCCTATCATACCTATTACACCAAGTAAAGTCATATTGCTGTATACAGACACAGTCGGTTACACAAAATAGATTTTCGGATTTACCCATTTATTAAGATTTAATTTTATGCCAAGAATAAGAGATCTATCGGACTCAAAATTATTTACAATAGTTAAAGCAATATACTCTCCCTTTAGAAAAAAGAACAATTTCGTCTTAAATTGACTTTGCATAATCTTAACTTGATAGCAATGTTTGCGCTATTTCAAAATACTAAAATCTCCTTCAAAAAAAGAAAGGCGGTAACGAATGTATTACTGTGACCTGTCTTGGACTGAATCCCCTTGTTATAGGTTTTTATATTATTATTAATTACGGTACATGAAATTATTAATAATAATATAAAAAAAGCTCCCCTGAAAGGAGCTCCTTATATTACAAAACACTTATGAAATCCTTCTAATTACAGCTATACTTAAGATTTGGAGTATGCTTATAACTCCGCCACCTCTATTTGTTACGAATAATCATTGGTCAAAGATTATTCTTTTTCTGTGCATTATTTCAAGCGCTTTAGATCTTCTCTCTTTGTGAAATTTATCTCAAAACAAATTAACTAGATAATAAAACGTAAAATAATAATGCAGCTGCCTCTTGCCGTTTCATACTTTGTTTTGATAGATAGTCTGCTGATCCATCTTCATTATATATAACCTCAGGTCCTACTAAACGATGACCTACAATGTTTTTCACGGATTCTATTGCCCATTCATCAGTTTCTCCCTTTAATGTTGCATCTGCAGATGGCGCTCCTAACATTTTTAAATACTGCCAGGTAATCCATGCTGCTTCTTGTCTAGTAATTGCACGGTCTGGATGGAATTGTTCCCCTTCTTTTTCATATAAAATACCAATTTCATATAACTTTTGAATATGTGGTGCATATGGATGATTTTTCACATCAGAAAACACTGGTTCTTTTTTTGAAGGTGGCGTAAAGTAAGCAATTTGAGATAACCAATATGCAAATTCTGCTCGTGTAAGAGAAGATTCTGGAGTGAAATTCCCCTCCTTATTTGCTTGTAATACCTCGTATTGATGTAAAGGATTTATAAACTTAGCATATGGATGATTTTCATCTACGTCTTTAAATCTCTCAGGCTCACTTAGCTTCACTGCTGAACTACCAGAGTTCCAATGTATCATTTCTTTCACGGTACCATCTTTGTGAAGTTTAAACGCCATATAATTCCCTTTTTCATCCTCAAATAGTAAAGGGTCTATTTGTTTTAGCTCCTGTTTACCATATGCTTTATCACTTACATATAATTTTCCTTCACTTATGTTTACATGTGACATTAAGTTTTTTAATCTCAAATCACGGTAAACCCCTTCAAATTTCTTTAATTCTTCTTCATTAGGTTTCAAATATTCAGGCTTTGTCTTATCTGGGAAATATTCATTCATAAAATCATCAAATACTTCAACAGGTAGTGCTGAACTATCTTTATTTGTAACAACAAAAACTCCAATTTTATGCTCTGGAATTAACCACATTAAAGATGAAAAACCTGGTATATTTCCACCTTTGCCAAACACATATTGCCCATTATGACTTTGCGGTGAAAAGAACTCAAATCCGTATGTCATATTAGGGTATTTGGGATGTAAAGCAAATTTTGTTTTTTGCATATCTTCTACAGTTTCTTTTTGTAGTATTTGGTTATTTTTAAATTTACCATCATTCAATTGAGCAATCATGAAATTGGCTACATCACTCCCTGTAGAAAACATACTCCCTTGTGGCATATCTGTTGGTCTAGTTTGATAAAATGGGATAACATTACCTTTAGCATCATATCCTGTTGCTAACTTTTCTTTAATAAAATTTGTCATAACAAAACTACTATTATGCATTTCTAAAGGGTAAAAAACATTTTTGGCCATATATTTGTAAAAAGGTGTGTTTGTCAGATTTTGAACAATATACCCTTGAAGCATAGAAGCAAAATTATCATATGTATATGTATCTCCTGGCTTTCTCACTACTGTGGGCATATTATCTTCTACATAATCTTTAAGCATTGTATAATCATTATCTTGATAATGGATGTCCTCTGGTCTAGGATCTACGTAATCAAACCCTGTTGTATGGGTAAGTAAATGCTCCATTGTAACTGGTTCACCCATGTTATTTTGGTACTTTAATCCCCCCATATAATTTACTATATCTTTATTTAAATCAATTTTCCCTTGTTCAACTAACTGCATGACAGCACTAGCAGTAAAAACTTTTGATATTGACGCTAATCGAAAAACTGTTTTTTTAGGATCGATGGGGGTATTCTTTTCTTTATCGGAAAATCCGAATCCCTTTTGAAATAGAATTTGATTATCCTTTACCACGACAAGAGCTACACCAGCTGCGTTTTCTTTTTTCATTTTCTCTGGGATTACTTTATTGGTGAACGCTTCTACATCTTTAGGATTTAATGTTATTGGTGCAACAGTTTCGGCTTTTGAATAATTGCTCCCCAGAAAAACTAACAAAAAACAAACACTTACAGCTACTAACCTTTGAAAATAATTTTTCATTCTTTTGTTCCTATTCCCCAAATTAATTCCCCCTTAATAATAGATTTATTGATTCTTCATCTACAGGTTAACCAACCATATTCTACCATTATATATGTATTTTTTCTAATTTCGTTTTAATTCTGTCATTTATCAACTGTTCCCATATGGAATTAGTCTATATATCATTAGGTTTTAGGTATAGAAGATGATATAGCATACAAAAATGCGGGATAGTCTTTAATGTAGACTTTCATCGACAGTTTTTTCATAACATACTATATGAAAAAAACACCCATCCTTTATAATCAATAAATTTGGATGAGTGTTCTGTAACGCATTACTTATTCTATTCTTACTGAGTATTAAGATATCTAAAATGATATCTTATTATTTCAATTGTCATTTAAAGTCTATTAACTGTATATATCTTTTTCTATATTCTTTAACAACATTTCTAACCTGTCCCTTGTAACTTGATTAAAATGTGGATTTAATTCCTTTATTATGAATTCAAGTAACTCATAGCTTATGTATTCACCCAATTCCAGTGAATACTGTTCAGCTAAAAAAGACTTTAATTTTTTAGAGATATCAATCTTATCCTATTTACTAATCTTTATCTCCATTCGATAACAAACCCCTCTTAGATTAATCTGAAAAGCTAATTAAAATAACTTTTTATTACCTGAGAACTGGTCACTGTTGCATATCATTTTTATTTTTGAAGTATCTCTGTTTTATATATTACACAGCACAATATATAAAACAAAGCCCAAATACAGAATTTTTAACTTTATCAACTTTTTTAGGAATTCCCAATAAAATTAACTTTTTCATATTATAAAAATTTTTTCTATAAATTTTTCATACTTTCTACCTTTTTGGCACTTTCGTTACTGTAAGTTGCAATTTTCCTCATTTTTAAAATAATACAACCTAGACTCAATGCAAAAAGTGAAAATATCCCAAAAGTAACAGTTATAGTATTTAATGATAGACTCCAGCTAATTAAGAAAGATACTAGTGCCCCCCCTAAACTGGCCGATGCGATAAATAGACTAGTCACTTGATCAATATTATTTTCCATAATACGGGAAGCTAGTATTAATGTTATTGGAAAAACACCCGCTATGACTAAACCAATAATGAAGATGATAAACAAATACATACCTGTACCTTGAACAAAGGGGAATAGAAATAATAGAATCACTAATGTAAAGCAACTAGATGTAATGTATGTCCAATAATTAAATTTATGAGCAAACTTACCTACAAGTATTCTTCCTATAACTATGGCTAGCCAAAAACAAGATATACTTACTGAACTGATTAATTCATTATTGGTAAGAATCATTATTGTAGATAAAAAATTTGCAAGATTGGTTTCTATGCCTGCATATAAGAATGCAAAAAGTGAAATAAATACTATAACTTTAATCTTTTCACTTTTAAATTTAAGAGTGAATGAGGAAAGGGATGCTCCTCCCTTTTCATTTTTTTGAGGAGAAAAATTTAGAAATTTTGTACGTCCAAGCATGTACCAAACAAATAGTGTAAAAATAAAGAATAGTAATATCCCATAAAGAATAAAATACCATTCATAAAATTTTGTAATATAATTAACTAGTAACGGAAACCCTAGCGCCCCAACCCCAAACCATACTTCGAGAATACTAAATTTAGCAGCACTATTCCTTTCTGCTGAAATAATAAAGGAACCCACCGTAGTTTCTAACAAACCTGCTCCATAGCCTAATACAAAACAAATAACGGCTAAATATGCCCATTCTTTAATATATATAAAACCTCCTAGGACAATGGACATTACTAAAACACCGAATGTTATTGTTTTAAAATAATGATACTTTCTTACTAGTATGGGTGAACTTAGAACACCAAATAAAAAACCCGTAAATTGAAAAAATATTAAAACACCTAATTGATCAGGGGTTCTTCCATAATATTGTATTAATGAAGGAATTAAACTACCGATGCAAACATGTATTATTCCTACAATAAAATAAAACAAGCAACCATAATAAAACATTAACCGCATCTTTTCTCAACTCCAATCCAAAATAAAAACAGGGATTTAAGTAAAAGTTCTAAACCCCTGTTTTTACCATAAAACTAAATAGTTGCTACAGATCGTTCTTTATTACTACTGCTTTTATCAAAAAACATATCCAATATAACTTGTGAACGAAATCCATCTTCAAATGTTGCTACAGACTTATTAGGACCACCTTCCGCAGCCTTAGCCCATTCTATAATTTCACTCCTAAAAGAATCAGACCATTCAAAAATCTCATTTTCTGGATCGACTAGCAACGGTAAAGGTAACGAGATTTCATGTTTTTCCAATCCATCAAAGAGTATATATTTATTTGGCTCTTTAGAAGAATACTTATATTCTTTCTTCGTACCTATTACCTCTATACTAAAACCACAATCGTCAAGAAATGAGCTTTTAGATGTTGTAATATTAACAAAAACCTTATTATTCAATTGGCCATAAACCTCAGCATAGTCATCAACAAAAACTGGTTTGCTTTCTTTTTCCTTAACATTTGTTTTAATTTTAGTACGAACGGTATCCTCTCTAAAATCACTCTCAAATAAAAACCATAGTAAATCTATTAGATGAATTCCCAAATCTCCCAAGGCCCCACTAGTTCTATTACTTTGAAAATCATCTCGCCAAGTAAACGAAGTTCTCCTAAAAGCGCTATTCTTTTTAAAATGCAACCTTACCACTACTATTTCCCCTAATTCTTCATTTTGAATTAATTGTTTTAAAGCCTTAACATAAGATAGATAGCGATAGTTAAACCCCATTGAAGCTACTAAATTAGTATTTTTTGCTATTGCCATCATGTATTTTGCTTCTTCACAAGAAATAGCCATTGGCTTTTCACATAACACATGCTTATTTTTTAATAACGCTTGAACTGCTTGAGATTTATGACAAAAATTCGGGGAAGATATTATTACCCCATCAACTACTTCTAGTAACTCTTCATAGCTATTAAAAACCTTCCCACCAAAATCCCCTATCAATTTATCGGCATTCTCATAATTAACATCATACACTCCAACTAATTTACAATTATCAACAGTTGATAATGCTCTAGAATGAGCTCTTGCAATACTTCCTGCACCTATAATTCCAATATTCATTATATGAACATCCCCTTTTAATTAATAATGTGCTTTAGAGTATTTAAAATTCCAATCGAGTATTCACCTTGAGCTAACATTGAGTGTGTTTTTTTAGCCTCTTCAGTTGCATTTTCTACTAAATAACCATGTCTTACAGCTTGTAGCATCCTTAAATCATTCCCACTATCTCCAAAAGCAATTGCTTTTGTTTTATCTAGTTCGTACTTGTCTAAAATAAATTTCACTATCTCATCTTTACCTGTTCCAAGCGGAATAAAATCTACATCATAGCAATTTTCTGGATCACCAGCTAATGGATTACATTTGTTGATATTTACTCCAACTTGGAATATCTCTCCAATTTCTTCTATCTTTTCTAAATTCTTTGCATCAATAAATTCATTTTGCTCTTCATAATAAAAATTAAATTTGTACTTAGAACTTCCTAATTGTGTCTGAGGTCTTAAAAAAATTTCATATTTTGATTCTAGCAATTTAAGAATTCTTTCAATCTTTGAAGAATCAAAACCACCCCCTATAATTCTCTCCTCCCAAATTTGATCATCTATAGTAGTCCCATTACTATCAAAGTACGTTATTTCTGTACCTAATCCACTCGCCACAAAATGAGGGAAATACTGAATATCACCCTTTTTCATTTTTTCAACAATTGATTCTAAACTACTTCCCGTTACCCAACCAATTACTAAATCCCCTTTACTTCCTTGTTCATACAAATACTTTTCTAACAATTTCATATTGCTTCTTTTAGAATCATCCATGTTATGAGGATAATAAGTTTCATCAAAATCACAGAACACTACATATTTAGGCTTTTTAACCTGTGGTAGTCTTTCAAAATTTAAAGACTTTAAAACTTCATTACTTATTGACATTGAATAATCCCTCCAAAACGAAATTTTGCTCTTCTAACATCATATTTGGGTGTAAAGGTAAATGTAATATTCCTTTATGAACTTGCTCTGTATTTAATATATTGTTTTGCAAATCATTTTCCTTTATCCACTTAGTATTTTGTTTATGAGATAATACCGGATAATAAATATCTGTTTCAATGTTATACATTTGGTACAATTTATTTTTCAACTCGTCTCTTCTTCCATTTTCAACTCTAATCGGAAAAAGGTGCCAGACATTATCTTCTGTCATCATAGGTAGCTTAATTAATTCTCTATCCTCTAATTCCTTTAAATCACGTATATATCGTTGAGCTAAATACGCTCTTTTTAAATTGTTATATGATAAGTACTTAATTCTTTCCAAACCAATAGCTGCTTGCAAATTATCAATTTTAGAATTGAATCCAAAGTCTAATACCTTTTTATTTTTTTTATCAATCTCAAATCCATGATAACTATATTGATTGCAACGAATTGCAAGAGTTTCATTATTAGTAACTATTGCACCTGCCTTACCACATACACCAAAATTCTTATATGGATTAAAACTAAGGACAATTATATCTCCATATTCTCCAAGATTTGAAGAACCAATAGCTTGACATGCATCTTCAATAACTGTTAATTGATATAGATCCGCAATTTCACGAATCTTTTTCATTTCACATTGTTTACCATACAAATGTACAGGTAAAATGCATTTAGTTTTTTTAGTTATAGCTTCTTCTATTTTAGATGGATCAATACAATAACTCTGCTGATCTATATCTACAAATATAGGTTTTGCTCCGACTGCTAACACGGCATTTTCAGTAGCAGCAAAACTATTAGCTGGCATAATTACTTCATCTCCCGGCTGAATACCAATAGATAACAATGACAGCATAAGGGCATCCGTACCACTACTTGTTGCAATTACAAACTTTTTATTTAAATAATTTCCGATTACTTCTTCTAGCTTTTTTGAAAATGGTCCACTTGTAAATTGACCTGTCGGTAAAACATCTTTTAAAACTCCTATAATTTTCTCAACCTCATCTTGAGAAATCAACCGATTAACTGGCATAAATTCTATTTTCTGTATATTTTTTCTGCTATAATTGAAAATATCTTTTTCTATATCAATATCTATTTTCAATTTATTTTCCCTAAATAATTTCTCTTTCATCTTGTGATTCGGCAATATATTACTAATTTCAAATTCTTTTTCTTTTGTTTCCCCCTGTAGGCACTTTAATAAAGCTAAATTGTCTTTACTATGTCCAGAAATTGTAGTAAGAGTTTTCACGTTAAATCACCTCTAAGAAATTATTTTGAAAATCATGAGTAGACTATATTTTATGTTATCGATTACATGTCAACATTTTTTTTACGGAGGGTTTCTCTATGGTAACAATTAACGAAATAGCTAAATTATGTAATGTATCAAATGCTACGGTTTCAAGAGTTCTAAATAATCATCCATATGTAAATTCAGAAAAACGTGAGAAAATAATAAAAGTAATGCAAGAATTCAACTATACTCCTAGTTCTATTGCTAGGAATCTTAGGATAAATAAGACACAAACCATCGCTTTATCAATTCCAAATATAGATCATCCTTTTTTCGGAAAATTAGCTAGAGAAATTTCTAAAGAATTATTAAAACACAATTACAAATTGCTAATTTATCAGACTTTTTATGAGAAAAAAATAGAACTAGAATTACTTTCCTTACTAAAGAATAAAGCTGTAGATGGTGTAATTCTCGCATCCCTAGAAAATAGTTGGGAAAATATAGAGCATTATTTAGCATATGGGCCCATATTACTTTGTAATGAGTATGAGGAAAATGCACCTATTCCAATAATTTGTTACGATGAATTTGAAGCTGGATACAAAGCTGTTAAACATTTAATAAACAAAGATCATAAAAAAATTGGCTTTTGTTTTGATTCTCTTAATAGTCAAGCACAATTAAAACGCCAACAAGGATATTTGCATGCCTTAAAAGAAAAGCAATTACCATTCAATAAAAATTGGCTGTTTGGAGATGCAATTACTATTAAAGATGGATTTAGAATTTTTGAGAAATTAGATAAATTAAAAGATAGACCTACTGCATTATTTACTGGAAATGATCAAGTTGCTGCTGGAGTCATTAAAGGAGCTACTATAAAAGGATATTCTATTCCAACTGACTTAGCTGTTTGTGGTTATGATAATCAATTAATTTGTACAGTTACAACTCCAACAATTAGTACCATTGATATTCCAATTGTTGAACTGAGTAAACGTACCGTTAACGAGATTCTACTATATATAAATACAGATGAATCTATTAAACGTAAAATTATTGAATATCCTACAAACTTAATTATCCGTGAATCGACATAATTAAAACAAAAGTTTCGGCTTAAATTTATCTAATAAATAAAAATAAAAAGAGGACGTAAATAATTAATCTGTACCCTTTGTAAAGGACATTTTGAAAAAAGTTAGGCAACATCAAGAAGATGATTTCTGTATCCAACAGGAGTCATCTTTTTTAAATTCCATTGATATCTATAGTGATTATAGTACGTCATATATTTCTTAATCTCTTGTTTCAACTCAGTAAAAGACTCGCAAGGTTTTATATGTGCTTCATCTTTCAGATGACCAAAAAATGATTCTTGTGGAGCGTTATCCCAACAGTTCCCTCTTCTTGACATAGATTGTCCGAGCTTTAGCTTTTTGACTAATTTTTGGTAGGTAGGGCTTGTGTAGTGGGCTCCTTGATCTGAATGAATATATGCGCCTTCAGTCAATGGAATCCTCTTATTCCGTTTTAGTTTATGAAGAGTTGTTGTTACGAGGTCTAATGTCATCTGTTCTGAAACATGGTAAGCTAAAATTTCATTGGTTGAGCCATCTAAAATTGTAGATAAATAAGCTCTTTTATTCTTACCGTAAATTAAATAAGTGATATCTGTAAGAAGCGTTTTTCCTGGGATATTTTGTTTAAATTCTCGATTTAATTGATTCGGCACTACTCGATGTTCTTTTGAAGCTTTCAGCATTCTTTTATAAGGATTTGCTTTCCGAATCGGACAGACAATCTCATATTTTTTCATGATTCTACGGATACGCTTTAAATTGTAGACAACTTGAAAATGACCCACCAATGTCATTTTTATTTGACGAGCCCCTTTCTTTCGATTTCTAAATCGAAGTGCTTTTAATATGATTTCTTTCACGATTTCATCTTGATTGTTCTTTTGTTTCCGTTGTTCTTGAGATGAAATGGAAAAATAATTATAGTATCCCGAACGGGATACACCAGCTACTTTACACAAATAACTCACCATATTTCTTAAGTTATATTTTATGATAACAGAACGAATCAGGATATATTTCTGACTAGGTGATAACGTTATTTCCTTCTCATCCTCCCTTCCATAAGTTTGATCTTTTTTAACAATTCATTTTCTGCCTTTAGTAAGTTCCGTTCGGCTTCTAAACGAGCATACTTCTCTTCTAACGTAAGCTCTCTCTCAAGAGTTCTTCCCGCGTTTTCGGTGCGTGTATCTCGCAAACCAAATACACCATTTTTTCTGTAAGCAGCACGCCATCTACTTCCTGATGACATAATTCGTTTCATTCCAATTATATCTATATCAAAACCACATTCTTCAAAAATATTTCGAGGTAGTTTTCCTTTCTCATTTTCCTCAATAAAAATACGCTTAAATTCATCTGTATAAGTGATACCTTTCTGACTTACAGATTTTATGTAGGGGTTATTTGATAGAATTTGAATGTCTCTTTCCGTAAATAGCTTTTTTGTCATTTTGAACTTTCTCCGATCCCAATTTTCTCTCATTATACAAGAAATACCCTATAGAATAGACTTTTTTTCAGTGTCTATTCTATAGGGTACATTTTATAATAATGCGTCCTCTTTTTATATCAAATTAAAATAATCCATCAAAATGCTTTTCACGAAGCTAGATAGATAATGTTTTTAAGAAAGATAAGAACTTACATATTAGCTGTTACAATAGGTGGCATCACATAATTCACACCTATTACAAGCATTACATATCACTCATATTCCGATACCCTTTTTAGATATATAGCATGTAATTAAAAAATATATACAAAGAGTGTATTGCTATGGAGTGATAAAAATGGGCCATGACCTCCACCATACAATGCGTAATAGGAAAGATGAAAAATTCGAAATCACTAATTCCTTTCATTGTCCTTGCAAACTGGCTTCCTTCTAAAATATTATTTTCATTAGGCACATCTGGTTTAATTGGATTAAAATCCGTACCCTTCCAAATCTCTGCTGTTAAAATTTGAAATCCTAATGCAGCCACTTTTTGAATGGTATCTTTATTCGGACGTAATCCCCACTTCTCAAAGAAAGGAATCAAATTTTGTTTGGCCACTTTTGATGCTGAAATCATAAATAATTGTTTTTTATTTTCATCAGTTTGTGGAAGTTCACTTAAAGGCATGTCTCTATACAATTGATGCAATTTAGGATAGAAATCCTCTCCATATGCTAGCTGTAGTTGCCAAAGCATAACAAGTTTAACAAAAACATCACTAACTTCGTCATAATTTTTATTAGGTTGTTCTAAGTATTGAAATGCCTTAGTATAAGCGCCCTCTTGTTGCAATCTAAAAGGTTGATTAGATGTAAATGCTTTTTCTACAGAAAGGCTGTAAATATTATTTTGTACTTCTGTCATATTATAAAACTTCCAAGATGATTGCTGTCTCAAATGCCCTGCCTCATGCCATGGACCCCGACCATCTTTTATAAATTTATTAATACCTAATACATATTGAATTGCATCTCCTACATATGCAGTTTGATAAGAAGTCGCATACATATAATAATCTGGGGAATGATTTTCTTCTACGTAGTGGATATAATGCTTGTCTACTTGTTCTTTGGATAATCCAGCTATTTTGTCTTGAATTCGAGTAGCCTCATCCATCTTTTTTAAGAGTTGTACAACCTAACGTTAGGATTTCTTCACAAACACTTGAGGATAGCATTTTTTCAAAAGAGAAATTGCATTTCGTTTTTTATTTATTTTTGATAAAATATAAGGACCTTACTTCCCCCTCATTGTAAACACTATGTTTTTCATAAGTAAACCAGAAAATCACATTGGTTAAATTTGATTTTTCAGATATTCACCATTCGAATTTATAAATATTATATTTAAAAAAGTTCAATACAAATTTCATTTCATACAGTGAAATAATTATACTATGATAATTAAACATAAAAATCCTTTTATTCCAAAATCTATATGAATTCCTTACCTAAAAATAATTTCAATATAATTTAATAGTGATTGACACATATGTGTCTTTTATATGGATATGTAAAATTACATATCCATATAAAAATCTTTAGCTTAGATACTCCAAAATATAATTATCTTATATATAATAATTATATTAGTACGAACACCACAGGCGAAAACTCCCCTCATACACTTTAGGCGATAAATTTTCCATGACATAATAATTTTCACTTATATACTTACTATTCATTATAGGAATACAAAAAAAGCGATTCTTTTCACATTAAAAAGAATCACTTTCCAAGTTCATATTTTATTACATAATGAATTGAGAGATTATCACTTAAGAGCCTTAACTATAACTTCAGTTGCCTCTGCAATGAGTTGATTATCATAAGTAGCTTCTTTCTCATCTTTACTAGATAAAATTGCGATAATAATTGGTGCTCTATTTGGCGGGCAAACGATAGCAATATCATTTCGTGTCCCATAACTTCCAGCACCGGATTTATCTGCAACTATCCAGTCAGTTGGTACGCCTGCACGAATAAGTTTGTCTCCTGTAGCATTTCCTTTCATCCACCCTGTAAGAATGTTACGTTTTTGAACCGGAAGCACATTTCCGACCGTAAAGGCTTTCAGATTCGTAGCAATTGCTTTCGCTGTACTAGTATCACGAATGTCTCCTGGAATAGCCTCGTTTAATTCTGTTTCAAAGCGATCAGACATAGTAACCCGATCACCCATCTGTCTAAGCGCTTTTTCATATCCTTTTGGTCCGCCTATTTTGCTAAATAAAATGTTCCCTGCAGTATTATCACTGTTACGAACAGCAGCCTCAGCAATTTCTCCTAGTGTCATTCCAGTATCTACATGTTTCTCGGTAACAGGTGAATAATCCACTAAGTCTTCTTTCGTATAAGTAATAACTTCATTTAATTTCTCAGTAGAGTTTTGCTGTAGTAATACCCCTGCCGCTAACGCCTTGTATGTTGATGCAAAGGCAAACCTTTCGTTAGGTCGATAAGAGATTATTTGATTTGTACCAGTATCAATCGCATATACACCTAATCGTGCATCGAATTTTTTCTCAAGTTGAGAGAACTCTTTATACGTCGCCTGATGTTCATGCTTCACTTGTCCTGTCTTTTCTTTCGCCTCAACTTGCAATGGCCCTCCTTTAAAAGCTTCTAAGCTTGTAAGACTTAAACCTAATATACCAACGCATATACCTATTTTTAGCATCCTCTTATTTTTCAAAATCATCATTCCTTTCAAATTCTTAATACCTTTTTATACGTACACATAATAGACAATCACCGAAACAAGTTTGTTCCATAAACATAAAAACTTTATAACTTGTATCACATTTATTAATAAAATAAGAGATAGCAACTATGATTGTCACTATCGCTTATTTCAAATTTTATTTTTTACTTTTAAATGCACTTATATTAACAAAATCTATTCCCCTAAAAAAGTATATAAGTTTTACTGATTTTGATTTAGAACATCTGAATTAGTAGGTTCACCATTTATACGTTGCTTTTTCAAATCAAAGTATACATCTAAAACTTCCTTTCCAATTATAGAATTAATACCATTTTTATCATCATGAAGCCATGGGACTACTACTGAGAATGCTACTTCTGGATTATCATATGGGGCGTATCCAACTAACGTTAAGTTGTAACATTCCATACGTTCCCCTTTCGCATTTCTACCAATTGGATCATCTCCACCATATACAGTTTGAGCTGTCCCTGTCTTTCCTGCTGGTTTATATGGCGCGTTTTTGAAATACTTCACGCCAGTTCCATCACCTTCTTGGAATACCCATCTAAACCCTTCTTTTATCCGATCAATATGTTCTGTCTTCATATCAATTCGATTTAATACGACAGGCTCTATAGAGCGTATAACTTTGCCAACCTCTTCTTCTTTTATTGATTGTTCTCGTATTTCTTGTACAATTTGAGGTTGCATTCTATAACCGCCATTAGCAATCGTTGAAATATATTGCGCCAATTGCAACGGTGTATACGTATCATACTGCCCGATAGAAAAATCTAGTAAAAACCCAGGCTGACTATCTACTTTTCTAGTTTGTCCAATTATTTCATTCGGTAAATCAATACCTGTTGGAACTCCTAATCCAAATTGTTTAAAATAATAGCGCATCGTATCAAATGCTCCTTGTTTTATATCCAACGAACCATTTGGTACGTAATTAACTCCCGCAATTTTTAAAGCTGTCTGGAACATGTATACATTCGAAGATACTTGTAGCGCTCGTAAATCATTAATATTACCAAATCCGGATACATTCCACGATTTCTTAGCTTGTGTACCTTTAAATTTCATGGGTGCATCATAAAATTGATCTCCTGGCCGTATTGCCCCTGTCTCATATCCAGTTAATACAGTTGCACCTTTTACAGCTGACCCTAGCTCATAGGAAGTTGTCATGTTACCTAATGCCAAATCCTCAATCTCTAATTTCCCTTCTTTTTCTACAATCTTTTTGCCTGCCATAGATAAAATCTGTCCGTTATTTGGATTCGTCATGACGACAAAAGCTCGGTCCAACAGTGGCTCTGAACTCTTAAACGCTCTCAAATTTTTCTCTATACTTTCTTCCACTTTCTTTTGTAATTCCATATCAATCGTTAATGTTAAACTATTACCACTTTTTCCTTTAGAGATTATCTCTGTGTTTATAATGTTTCCTGATTTATCAGTAATATTTTTCATTTCTTCTTTTGTACCGTGTAACACATCTTCATATCGTTGTTCAATATAACTTTTTCCTACACGATCATTACGGTTATATCCACGTACCAAATAAGAATCTAAGTTTTCTTTCGGTAACCCTTCTTCACTACTCGTAATATTACCCAACACAGAACGGAATAAATTACCATTTACATAATTACGTTCCCAATCAACTGCTGCATCTACTCCTGGAAACTCAGCAAGGTTTTCACTTATTCGCGCATACTCTTGATCTGTTACATCTTTTTTTATAATTTGTGGTGTTAGTTGATAACCAGAACTCATTTTACTTTTAATAGCTAACACCTTTAAATCTTGTGCTGTTAATTCTGCCAATTCTAATTCTGTAACACGACTTCGTCTTAAGTCTTCTATTTTTTTATCTAACTCTTTTCCCTCTATTCCCTTATCTTTTAACTTTTCTATATCTTTTTTAGTAATCATTGTCTCCGCACGTTGCCTATTCAACTGCATCCAAAAATCTTTTTTATCGATGTCTGTTAATTTATTTATATCTTGTTCAGGCATTTCAAGCACTTCCGCTAAGTCTTTTGCTGTTTTTAAAATATCTTCACTAGTAATTCCCTTTACCCTTGTATACGTAATCGTACGAAGAGATTTATTATTAACAACTGTTTTCCCTTCTCGATCTAGTATTTGTCCACGTGGAACTGGAATGCTAGTAGTTGCATTTTGACTGCTTTCTACTTGATTCTTATAAGCCTCTCCCTCTACGATTTGCACCTTTCCTAGCTGAACAATAATAGCTGAGAATAGTAAAAATATGCAAAGGAACATTATATTTAATCGTATAGATATATACGTCTTGTTCTTTCCTTTTTGTTTTTCCATAAATCCTCCATTTAATTCCTTATATGTTACATACCGATGACCGATTATAAATATCGTTTCGACTTTTTTGCTAAATCCTTGTTAGCATTCATACCTTTTCGTTTAGCTACGTAATTCATAACTCTCCTTTCCTATTTTCTCTCTATTTTTTGTCGCTAGCATTAGAAATGCTAAACTATATACTGGCCCATATAAAACTTACACATAGATTTGCTAAAAACTTTTCATACTGATTATTCCTTTCTTCATGCTGTAATACTTAATAGACAACCTAAATAATAAAGTTGTTCCACATTTACAAAAAAAATAATTAACTATAAGATGAAATAAGCTAAAAAGGGAGGGTTTTATGTTACATACAAAAATAAAAAGATGGAGATTTATAGCGATTCTTTCTATTGTAGGTTTGATATTAATAATTTTGTTAAAAAGCCATTTCTTTTCAATTACTATCGAAACTTCTTCGGCCGAAAGAGGACAAATACTTGATCGAAATGGTGTAATACTAGCTACAAATAAGAAAGTTAAGTCTTTATATTGCACTTTTAATGATGAGAAGCTATCGAAACAAGATACAGCAAACACATTAGCTTTTTTCAATCAATTTTCAAGCGAGTTTCAACATGACATTTCTACAGAGGACATAAAATCTCAATTACAACAATCTTGTAAAAAGCAGACTATGAATGATATACCGTTATACTCTGACATAACTGAGAATGAACTTGCATTCATAAACAAAAACAAACCCAATAATGTAATAATCAAAGATGAAGTGATTCGATATTATCCTAAACGTGAAATTGGTTCACAGGTAATTGGGTATGTAGAAAATGACCTTAATTCAAAGCATTTGGCTATTGGAAAAAATGGGATTGAACTGCAATATGAAAATGATTTAAGAGGAAAACCGGGTAAAACACTTATTTTTAAAATAAATAATAAAAAGTTCTTATGGAACATACAAAAAGTACAAAAAGGAAAAGATGTCTGGCTAGCTTTAGACTCTAAGTTGCAGCAAAAAACAGAGGAAGCATTAAGATCTCAAATCAAGAAAATAACTGATGTTAATGCTGGTTATGTTGTGCTAACCGATGTGAAAACTGGCGCAATTTTAACTATGGCCAACTCAGCAGTGTTTGATCCAAATACATTATATGAACAAGTATCATCTAAAAAAGAAAACATCAAATCACTTTCGCAAAATAAAGCAATTCAAAAATTAAAGTATGGTGAATCTTATGTAAATATGGCCTCAACTATAAAGCCACTTACTATTTTAATTGGATTAAACGAAAAGCTTTTTCAACCTGAAGATACTTATTTAGATAAAGGTACTTTTCAATATGATAATCAAAATAACATTACGAATGCACCTGGAACGCCAACAGGTGAGATTACACCGAGGCAGGCTATCATTAATTCATCTAACACATTTATGACAGCAAAAGTAGCTCTACCCTTATTCAACCAAAATAATGGGAATATAGAAAAAGTTGCACATATATGGACAGAGTATTTAAAGCAATTCGGCCTTCGTTCTAAAACTGGGATTGATTTACCTTTTGAAGAAGACGGACAATATGAATTTCATCCAACAAACAAGTTTGAAAATGGTATCTCCGCCTTATTAAATGCCTCTTGGGGAGGAAATGAAGTACACACTCCTCTTCAACTTGCTCAATATGCAGCAACTTTAGCAAGTAAAGGTGATAAATATAAACCTCAAATCGTAAGTGCTATTATTGATCAAAATGGTAAGGGAACAAAAAAGTTTAAACCAATTTTAGAAAGTTCAAATCGTTACCCGGTGAAATTTTGGAGTGTCGTGCAAGGTGGGATGAGCCAAAATATAGAGGAAATTAAAAACTTACCCTTTCATGTCGCAGGTAAAACAGGTATAACAGGTGCTCCGAATGAGCAAGAAAGAATGATAAACCATTCTCTTTTCATTGCATATGCTCCTACCGAAAATCCACAAATTGCCGTTTCTGTCGTTATTCCTGGTAGTAATTCAGAAAAAAACATTGCTGCTCTCGTTACATCAGAAATTTTAGAGTACTGGAATACTCTTCAATAAGAGAATAAAAACATAGAGGAAGGTTCATTAAAGTGAACCTTCCTCTTTACCATATAGAATCTATATTCGTTATTTTCCATTTACCTTCATGATCCTTTTCGAACATGAAAGAATATTTAATATCAGTTAAAACATACTCTTTTTGTACATATCCAGTATTACCGCTAATTGTCGATACTTTTATATATCCATTATTCTGCACTTTTTCTGGAATCCAAGCTTTTACCATTTCATTAGATACTTCATATAAAACTTGTGATTCTCGCTTTGGTTCAGCTAAAATTTTCGTTTTATTTCCAGTAACAGTTGCATATACATAATGCGCTTGCTTTGGTTCGTTACTTTCTGTCAATCCACTTGGTACTTTGTATGCTTGCTTTGTATCATTTGTAAATTCTCCCCCCATGGTAAGAGCAACTTGCAACTCATGAAAAATATCTTCATCAAATTTCAATTCATCCTTCTTATAACTCTTCCCTTTAAATAGAACTTCATCATTTAACGCTCTATACAAGTCATTTTCATTTTTTGAATTTGTACTTTGATATAATTCATTCATAAATTGTTTTAATGTTGGATCTTGAGCAGACTCATCTTTAGTTTTAGGCTTAATTTGTGTACTACTTTGGACCGGTGATTTATTATCATCAAGCCATGGTTGTTGAACGATAACAAATAACATTGTACAAACAAAAACAACTATAATAGGCAGAGCTTTTTTACGAAACGGTCTTTTATGTTTTACAGAATTCACTTCATTATTTTCATATATAGACTGCTTTATTTTAAAAATAAATTCTTCTTCATCTTTACGATTCTCCATTGGACCTTTTTTTAATTTACTATACCAGTCAGGATTTTTTTTATTGTTCATCACTACTACCCTCCCCTATTAATTTTGAAACCTTACTTCTCGCTCGGCTTAATCTAGATTTAACAGTTCCAATGGATACTCCTAGTGTTTCAGCCATTTCTTCATAAGATAATTCATATTTCGCGTCTAAAATTATTATTTCACGGTGTTTTTTGGGTAGTTTTAAGACAACATCCCACACTTCATTCATTTCCTCTTGCTTGAAAAACTCTCGTTCTGCCGATGGAGATTGCTTATCGTCACTAAAAAAACCTACTAATGATATCCTTTTAAAATAGGAGGATTTCAAATAGTTTATTGCTGTATTTCTTGTAATTTTTAATATCCACGTTTTAATAGATGACTCCTTTCGAAATGAATTCCAATTTTTAAATACCTTTATAAACACATCTTGCGTGATATCATCTGATAAGTGTGGATCTTTCGTAATAATAAATGAATAATTCCATACATCTTGCCAATAGTCTTTTATAACATAGTCAAGCTCATCATGAATACACTTTTCAATAAACGTCTCTTCCATTTCCACACCTCGAACTTATTTGAATAAAGATAAAACTACCCTCACTTTTATTATGGTTTCAATATATAGACAAGATACAAGTTTCATTTGTTCCATTGTTTATCTTTTTTTGATAGAAAAATCCTCCTAAAAATGTAAAAGTGTGCGATTACTTTCATAAAATAATCATCTATACATTCTTTTACATGACAGGCTCCTAAAAACAAGTAAAGCATACAATGTTAAAAATACACTCATAAAAAATCTGATTATTATTTGTGCATTTCACGCAACACTCCACTTGTATCACCTTTTTTCTTAGAGCATACTTATTTGTTTGCTCTATTTATGCTTTACTAAATAAACGTTTTGTTAAATTTTAAAATCCCCCTCACTTGTCCCTTTCAATTTGTTTTACTCTTCTATTTACTATTAGCAATACCACCCTTTCAAAAATGAAAACAAAGATAAGTTATCATCTTTATTCAGCTACAACAAAAAAGCATTCTCGATTAAGGAGAATGCTTTTTCGAAACTTAATTGTTCTTTGTATTGCTCAATTTATACCCTCGCGTGAAGCAAACAATGAATGTAGTAAAAGATTTCACCTTATAGTTACTTATTATTTCTGAAAAACATGTTTTACTTTTTCGCCTGGAACGTTACTCCCCCCTCTTCCTTTTACATCTTCGATCATCATGGTAACAATCATGTCGGGCGCATTTGCATCAAAAGCTGCAAACCATCCAAGTTCTTTTCCGTCTGCTTCTTTCGACTCCTTCAGTTCTGCTGTACCGGTTTTACCAGCAAGAGTTATACCATCAACCTTAGCAATTCTCCCCGCGCCATCAGGGTCATTAATGACTTTTATTAATGCGCTCTTTAATATCTCTTGATTCTTTTTAGAAACCACATTTTCTTTCCAATTCCCCGCTACTTTTGCTTCTTTTAAAAGATGAGGCGACGGAATATTCCCTTCATTCACAATCGGTGCATATGTTAATGCTAAATGAAGTGGTGTCATTAATACTTGTCCTTGTCCATATCCCGTGTCTGCTAGTTGAATATCATTTTTTATCCCATCTCTTGCAATTATTGAAATAGGAAATTCGTATTCGATTGGTAATTTTTCATGAAATCCGTATTTCTTAAATTCATTTACATACTGATCTTTTCCCATTTTCAAAGCTTGTTGAGCAAAATAAATATTATCAGAGTACTTCATTGCCTTATCAAAATCAATTGGACTAGCTTCCTTCACACGTGTTACATAATAATTTCCCCAAGATGAATCTTTTGCCCACTTTAATCCTTGAATTTTAAATTCTTCCTTAGGGTTTATAGTGTTTGTTTCCAAACCAATTGCACCAGTAATCGTTTTAAATACGGAACCTGGTACAAATGCTTGTGTGAAACGATTCATCATTGGTAGTTTCGAGTCGTTATTCCATGCTTCTCGTTGAGCTTTTGATGCTCCTCTAACTATTGTATTTGGATTATAAGCAGGGCTACTTACAAGTGCAATAGTTTCACCTGTTTTAGGATTGACCGCTGCACTAGATCCTGCTTCATTTTTCATCTCATTAAAGATTTTTTCTTGAATTGCAGCATCAATTGTTAACGTAACGTTTTCCCCTTCTTTTGCTTCTTTTTTTGCTACATTTTTAATTTCTTTTCCATTCTCATCTTCTATAAATACGCGTCCACCTTTTTCACCACGCAAAGTATTCTCTAGTACTTTCTCTAAACCTGTCTTTCCTACTAAATCATCTGCTTGATACCCTTTTTTTTGAAGCGATTTTAACTCCTCTGCATTCACCTTTCCTATATAACCAGTTAAGTGTGCCGCCGCTTCTCCTAATGGATACGTCCGAATATTTACTGGGCGAGATGAAACTCCTTCTAATTCAATATAATCATTCTGTCTAGTTCCCTCTTTTAAAATACCAATTGGTACAAAGGAGTCTGGTTTTATCCATTTCGCTGTAAGCTTCTGATCGACCTCTTCTACAGACATATCAAGTAATTGTGCTACTATTTCTTTTGTTTGCGCTGCCGTTTCGCCTAGTTTCTCTGGAATAATTCCAACCTCAGTCGCTTTACCATTCGTTGCAAGAGCTTTCCCATTTCGATCATATATTTCTCCGCGTTTTCCTTGTTCTATTTGCATACGTACTTTGTAATCTTTTTTCATAGCTGGAAAAATGAAATCTGGTGTCCAATCTATTTTCCAAGATTCCTTTTCTTTCACGAGTTTTGCTTCATGGATAAATGAAACTGTTCCTCCATCCGTATCCATCTTAACTTCAAAAAGAAAAAGCTCTTTATCTTTAGCATTCTCTCCTTTCGTTTTAATTTTTAAATTCTTAACTCCAATACCCTCATAGATTTTTTGATATTTCTCTGTGAAATCCTTTTTAGAAATCGTTTTTTTTGCATGCTCTGATAAATGATCATACATTTTTGCAAATTTTTTATCATTCCATAAATTGATATATTCTTCAAATGTTTGTTTTGACAGTTCATTTTTATTACATCCTACCAACATAACTGCAAAACAAAAGAAAAGCAGCATCCATAATTTTTTCAATTCAATCTTCTCCCTTAGTTAAAAATATTTATTCCTTTCTTGATATATTAAATAAAAAATGTTGTAACGCTTAATAGACAGTGTAAATAATGAAATTGTTCCACATTTACAAAAAATTTCATTTACGCTTAAGTTGCATTGGAAGAGGAAAGTTTGTAAGCTTCTTGCAAACATAAGGAGCGAATATATTTAGCGAACGTTATAAGTATTAGTGTTGTTTTAAAAAATTCATTTAAAATACCTTTTAATTCGTTTTCGTCGATATTATCTTTATAGATTTTTGATACAAAAAATAGAATCCTTATAGTAAGGATTCTACAGTAGAAAATGATAGATTTATTTTTCTTAGCCTGATGATTTGGGCTTTTAAAGTACATAGTACTTACAATTAGCATTATAAGCAAGATCCGCTACTTGCATCGATTAACTCATCAGTTATCCAACGACTGTCTGATGAAGAAAGAAAACTTCACCTTCAGGTAAAGTCAACTTAAACTAAAGTTACTTCATATATTTCACTTAAAATTCCATCAACACCTACCTTAAATAGTTCGTTTAAACTGCCCTGCCTTTGTTCAAAGATATTTCAGCAATGCCTGTATTTTTCATCTTTAATATTTTTGTTTCTTAGGCATGAGTATAGTTAGAAAATCTCTAAAAACTATTTGATAATCTTTTAGAATCTAACTTTCTTATAATACTATTTGCTATTTCTTTAATATTTTCATCTAGAAAGAAATGATTACCTTCAAAAGAATGAAAAGTACACGTTTTACTTGTGTATTGCTTCCATTTTATTACTTGATCATATGTAGTAAACTCATCCTTTTCCGCATTAAATATAAGAAAATCAATATCACATGGTTGTGTATTATTGTCATGAATATATGTCTCGACAATTTTAAAATCTGCTCTTAGAATAGGTAGAAAAATCTCTATTAATTCTTCTGATTCAAGTACCCCAGATGGTGTACCTCCCATTGCAATAACTTCTCTTTTAAATTGTTCATTAGAAAGATTATGTCGAATATTTTTTATTTTACTATTTGGATGATTTCTACCGGACAAAACAAGAAATTTAGGCAATACATTTTTAGAATCTTGTATTTTTCTAGCTACTTCATAGGCAATCAAACTTCCCATACTATGCCCAAATAAAATATATGGCGAATCATCTATCTGCATAACGATATTATTATAGACATCATTCACCACCTCTTCCATACTTTGGTGCAAACTTTCTTCAATTCTATATCCTCTACCAGCTAACTCTATCGGGACTACCTCAATATATGGATTAAAGTAATTTTTCCATTTTGCGTAACTAAACGCAGATCCCCCAGCATGTGGAAAGCAAAAAAGTTTAGTCTTCTGCATTGATTTTCTCCTTACTTTCAAATTTGTATATATTTTGGCAAATTGTATAAATGTCTTTAATTATTATCTCTTGCGGAAATTCATTCCTTATTGCACAAGCAGATATCTTATAATTTGGATCAATGTTATATTGTTTAAAGTAAAAGTTTTTAGGTATATTCTTGTATGTAATTAAAGTTCGTGACTCTTTTTTTATAGAGAATGAATTTAACGGGGTATAAAGCCCTTTTCCAATCGTTTTTATATAACTTTCTTTTAATGTCCATAAATCATAAAAATAATTAATTTGTTCATCAGAATTCATATTAGATATATCATAAAATTCTTCCTCTGAAAAAAATTCATGTGCTAATTTAAAAGCCTCTATTTCTGAAACTTTTTCTATATCAATACCCACATTAAAATTAGCAGTAGCACAAACCACCCATTCTCCTGAATGTGACACATTAAAATGAAAGTCAGAAAATTTTTCAACAAAAGGTTTTCCATACTCATTATATATAAATCTAATTTCTTCATTATTAATTTTATACTTTTGGCAGATTAGAGATCGAATTAGTAAATCTCCTATCAGAGTTCTATTAATGTCGCATGAATTTAATAAACGCTTCATTCGTTCTTTCTTCTCATTTGAAACTAAGTTACTAAGTTGCTTAAGCAAATGACTTTCAATATTCTTTGGTATTTTCACAGCTTGAATTTGTATAATAAATCACTTCCTTTTTTAAAGAATTACTTCATATATGAACGTTACAGAAACTCAAATTCACTTTATTAAATTGCATATACAATAGGAAAGGTGCATATTTACATATCAATGAAAATATGCACCTTTCCTCAGTAATATCATCAGGTATTCGCTTCTATTACAAAGATTTCAGAGCATTTACATCTTACTATGGGTAACTCATTAAGATTTCTATGTCTCTACCAATTTCTTTTTACATTATCCCCTTAAAAAGTAATGCTCTTAATATATTCATTATTCCCTACACTTGATATGCAGGTATTGGGCTGCCCTTTTCGTTCATAGCGTTGCATCTTTTGTACTCTCTAATTTTCCGTTAATAAAATGGATCTCTCTTTTATTCCTTCAAATTCCTTTAATAGATACATAGCTATTTTTTCAACTGCAGGGGAACCCACTATTTCTTCATGTAATCCAGGGACTGAATATCTATTTACTCTTCCTTTTAATAAAGGTCCCCAATCTGTAAACAACTCTTTTCCTTCCTCAGCACTAAAGTAGAGAAGTTCTCCAGAGTATGGTATTAAATCATGCTCTGCCATTATGTTCAGGCATTTCCTATGTGCATTGATAACTTGCTTCAAATTGATAAGATCTGCATCAGGCGGGAGTACGCCTTCCATAATTAATTGCTCCACTAGCATATCTTGTTTATGGACAAGGTCTCCTTCCTGCTCAGTAAGATCTCTAGGAATGAAATGCTCATATATATATGAGAGCATATCCTCACTCGTTTTATAGTCCTGCTTTGAAGGTACTTTTGTATCCATGAGTACCAACAACTCAACTTCCTCACCTTGATTCTTTAGTACAGTTGCGATTTCATAAGCAATTGCACCGCCTAAAGACCATCCTCCAAGACGATATGGGCCTTCTGGCTGAACATGTTTTATTTCTTCAATGTAAAGTTGAATTAGTTCCGGCAAGGTCAACTCGTCAATTTCTCCCTTTTCTATAAGAGGATTCTGTAAACCGTAAAATGAACAATGGTTCTTAAGTAATCTTGCTAGTTGAATGTAACAGAATACATTCCCCATAAACGGATGAACGCAGAAGAAAGGTCTTTTTTCTGATTCTTGTAGTGGAACTAGCGCTGCTACTGATTTCGTCATATCATGCTTATCACGAATAAGGCATGCGATTCCTTCCACTGTTGGATTCTTAATCAATGTAGACACTTTAATTTCTTTTCCAAACTTCTCCCTAATTTTTGAAACTAATTTAATTACAAGGAGAGAGTGTCCTCCTCTATTAAAGAAATCATCATTTACATAGACATCTTCTATCTGTAAGACATCCTGCCAGATTTTAATCAACTGATATTCAATTTCATCCCTTGGAATGATTGGTGTAGAGAAGTTATTTTCTCTTTGAATAGTTAAATTGTTCAATGCCTTTCGATCAACTTTGCCATTCGTTGTAAGAGGAATCTCGTCTACCTTAATAAAGTGTGCGGGAACCATATAATTCGGTACTTGTGTCTTGAGATATTCACGCCAATCATGCATACTACCATCTCCAACTACATAAGCAACCAATCTCTGCTCTCCTAATTTATCCTCTGTTACCAAAACTACTGCTTCTTTTACCAATGGATGCCTCTCTAGATTCGCTTCAATCTCTTCAAGTTCAATACGAAAGCCCCTAATTTTCACTTGATTATCAATTCTTCTCAAGTAATCTAAATTACCATCAGGTAAATAACGAACCAAATCTCCCGTACGATATAAACGCTCTTCTTCATTAAATGGATGACGGATGAATCGCTCTGCTGTTAATTCTGGGCGATTCAAGTATCCTCTCGCTATACCTGCACCACCAATATATAGCTCACCTGTTACACCAACGGGAACAGGTAACATATTTTTATCCAATACATAAGTTTTAACGTTCGGCAACGGACGCCCAATCGTTACTCTCTTACTATCTTTTTTGATATGATAGCATGTTGCATCAACTGTACATTCTGTAGGACCGTATACGTTATAAAAATCAATTTTTCCGGTCTCTACTAGCTGTTCCCATAATGACGGCATAATTGCTTCACCACCGACTAATATCTTACTTGGTACATGAACGTCAGCGCTCGTTTCTAACAAACCTCCATCTATAAGTAATTGAAGTAATGAAGGTGTCATATCAAACATTTCCAACTCATTCTCCCTAATATAGGACACAAATTGTTCCGGATTAGTGCGAACTTCACTTGGGATAATATATAAACTTGAACCATAAAGCAACATTTGTAATTGCTGAATAGATACATCAAAGGCAATTGACGCATTCAAACCGACGCGCATATTATTAGGTATCTCATGTGGGAAAACTTCTTTTTGTAAACCATATGATAAGTTTATTACAGAATGGTGCTGTACTAAAGCCCCCTTTGGATTACCTGTCGAACCGGAAGTGTAGATAACATACGCTAAGTTTTCCCCTGTAACCTCACATATTGGTGAAAGTTTGCTTTCTCGAGAAATCATTGCTTGATCCCTATCTAGGCAAACTGTTTTAATTTCTTTAGGAATCCAGCCCACCAATTCCTCATTCGTAACTAATACTTGAATTTCTGTGTCTTCTAGAATATAGCGTAGGCGGCTTTCCGGATTCGATGGATCCAATGGAACATAGGCTGCTCCAGCCTTCCAAATTCCCATGAGACCAACAACCATCTCAACTGAACGCTCAAAGCATAGGCCAACTAATGACTCTGTTCCAATTCCATATTTCTGTAGATGATGGGCCAATTGATTAGCTCTTTCATTCAGCTCCCGATACGTTAGTTGCTGTTTTTCTTCCACTACTGCCACCGCATCTGGTGTACGATTCACTTGCTCTTCGAATAGTTGATGAATCACATTCTCACGTGGATAGGATATTGTATTATCATTCCATTCGTCCAAAACTTGCCTTTGTTCAGCTTCCGTAATATATACCAGTTCCGACAGAGTTTGATCAATGTTTTTGAGCATTTGCATTAATACTTGGCGTAAATGACCCAACATTCTTTTAATAGTTAATTTATTAAACTTACTACGGTCATACATTAACTTTAACGATAACTGGATTCCTGGAACTACAGCCAACCCTAATGGGTAGTGGGTTTGTTCTACTCCTTCCAATTCACCAATTTCCAGATTTCCTGAAGACTCCTCTTTCACCGGATAATTTTCAAACACATATAAACTATTGAACAGCGGTGTTCCTCTAGGAACTTCACTCCACCCCTGAATCTCTGTCAAAGAAGCATACTCATATTGTCTTCTTTCTATCTCTTCCTCTTGTATCTTCTGCAACCAATCTATTATTTTTATATCATCCATCAATTGAATTCGCGTCGGTGACGTTGTAATGAAAGGACCTACGATGTTTTCAACATCAATAATCTCCGTAGAACGCCCTGAGCTTGTTACACCAAAGACAATGTCATTTTCTCCACTATATCGGCTCATGAGATATGCCCATGCACCTTGAATTACTGTACTCAAAGTAAGTTTATTGCGTTTCGCCCATCCTTGTAACGCTTGAGTCTGCTCTTCTGATAAATACGTAACCTTCTCTGTGTAACCTTTTTCTTCCTCTTTACTTTCTAAGCCCAGCAAAGTTGGCGCAGTAAAACCTTTTAGCTTCTCTCTCCAGAATTGTTCCGCCTGCTCCTTATCTTGCTTTCTTAGCCATTGGATATATTTCTTATATGGTGAGGACTTAGGTAACTTTACAGCTTCTCCATTCATTCTCTTCTGATAAACTGTAAGTAATTCATTAAATACTAATGGTAAACTCCATCCATCCAGTAAAATATGGTGATGGGTCCAAACAATCCGATATTCTTCCTCACCTTCTTGAATGACTGTTACCCGCATCAATGGTGCTTCATCAAATTGGAAGGCTTGTTTTCGATCTAATGCCAAAAAGACTTTTCTTTTTTCCTCTATCTCTTCACTTGTCATTGTACGCCAGTCTTCTTTGTTCACTTTAAATGGGATATTTTCATACACCACTTGTACAGGTTCTTCAATTTCGTCCCATACAAATGCTGTACGAAAAATTTCATGCCGCTGAATTACAGATTTCCACGCCTGCTCAAAAGTAGGAATGTCCATTTTCCCTTTAATCATAAAGCTTAATTGCACTATATACGGCGCAACATGTTCATCCCCTTGGTCATGCAATGTGTGGAAAATCATCCCTTCTTGTAAAGGTGATAGTGGATATAAATCAGTAATCTGATAGTTCTTCCCACGATTCATTTTATTTAGTATATTCGTCAAACCTGCTTGGTTAAGATTAGCCATTGTAAAATCCGAAATGGTCAGTGCAGATTCTCTATCTGAAGAATGAATCAATCTGCTCAGTTGATGAAGCATATTCTGTGCAATACTTTGAATCGTTGATTTGGCGAACTGTCCAACATTATATACCCAAGTGAACTGAAGTTTTCCATTCGTTACAACCCCAATTACATCAATTACATGCGATCGCTTGGAACCGGCAGCATGATCTAAACGCTTAAATTCGTTCTCCGGAATAAACATTGCATCGCTAGAAAACATTTGGTCAAATTGTCCAAGATAGTTAAAACTAATAGACGGTGTATATTGCGAGCTTAATTGATCACACATTGTTGCGTTCATGTAACGCAACACCCCATAATCAACACCCTTATTAGGAATTTTGCGAATTTGTTCTTTAACTGCTTTTAATGCTGCAATTGGCGTATTAGCACTAGTAATATTTAAATGAACTGGGTAAATACTTGTAAACCATCCCACGGTTCTCGATAAATCAACATCTTCAATAATCTCTTCTCGACCATGTCCCTCTAAATCTACGCTCAATATCGGCTGCCCCGTACATGCTGCCGTAGCTTGTACCAATGCTGCTAATAATACCTCATTGATTTGGACACGGTGAGTGCTTAAAGTCTCTTGCAATAACATACGGGTCTCATTCTCATTTAACACCACAGTAATTTCCTCAGTTACTGCGCTTACTGGATTACTTATAGTACCATCTACCGGCAGTATAACTACGTCTTGTTCAGACTGCTGCTCCCAGTAATGCAGCACTTCTTGTGATATTCCAGATTCAGCGTAATGATGTAATCTCTCCGACCACTCTTTAAAGGATGTACTTTTCATAGGTAATTGAATTTTCTGCCCTTGGACTGCTTGCGTATACGCTGTTTGCAAATCTTCCAATAAAATTCGCCAAGAAACACCATCCACGGCTAAATGATGAATTGTCCAAAATAATCGGCCAGCGTGCTCACTTTCATCAAAATACACCATTCTCATTAACGGACCATCATGTAAATTCAAACTTTCTTGTGCAATATTAATCTCTTTTTGAATAACCTGATGCCAATCAGCATCCGGCACTTCGTCTAATGAAATGACAGTAAGCATCAATTGCTCTTCTATTCCTTCATTCCACTGTTTCCAAACCCCATTAGGTAAACGGTCATATCTTAAACGCAGGGCATCATGATGAAGTAGAAGGTTACCCGCTGCCTTTTCCAGTAATCCTATGTCCAATTTCTCTTTCGTTCTAAAGAACATGGATTGATTCCAATGATGTGGGTTAGGATGATTTTGTGCAAAAAACCTTTGCTGAATAGGTGTAAGTATCGTCTCTCCAGTTATAATTCCCTGTTCAGCTTGTACACCTTGTTCTTCTTTGACTACTTGCGCCAACTCAGCAATCGTTTGGTGTTCAAATATTTGTTTTGGTGTCAATTGTAAACTAACTTGCTTCGCACGAGAGACAATCTGAATGCTAAGAATTGAATCTCCACCAATTTCAAAAAAGTTATCATTCATACCAATACGTTTTGAACCCAGCACACGTTCCCAAATGATAGAAAGCTTATGTTCACGTTCATTTCTTGGGGCCACGTATCCTTCTTGTGTTCCTTGATAATCTGGTATAGGTAACGATTTCCGATCAATCTTTCCATTTATGGTTAGCGGTAATTCTTTCATTTCGACAAAGTAGGAAGGTATCATATGGATTGGCAGTTTTGTTTTAAGATACTCTCGCCATTCTTCTAAACTGCCTTCGCCCACTACATAAGCTACCAGCCTCTTATCTCCCGACTGATTTTCCCTAACCATTACAACTGCCTCTTTTACCAAGTCATGCTCCTGTAAGGTCGACTCAATCTCTCCAAGTTCAATTCGAAATCCTCTAATCTTCACTTGATTATCCATTCTTCCTAGATAGTCTATATTACCGTCAGGAAGATATCTCACGAGGTCTCCTGTTCTATATAACCTCTCGCCTTCTTTGAATGGATGTGAAATAAATCGCTCGAACGTTAATTCTGGACGATTCAAGTATCCCCTTGCTAGGCCTGCTCCTCCTATATAAAGTTCACCCATCACACCAACTGGAACTGGCAACCTATTTCTATCTAATACATAAGTTTGAACGTTAGGCAACGGACGCCCAATCGTTACTCTCTTACTATCTTTTTTGATATGATAGCATGTTGCATCAACCGTACATTCTGTAGGACCATATACATTATAAAACTCCATTTTATCAGTCTCTACTAGCTGTTCCCATAATGAAGGCATAATCGCTTCGCCACCAACCAGTACCTTACTTGGAACATGAACGCCATCGCACGTTTCTAACAATCCAACATCTAAAAGTAATTGAAGTAATGAAGGTGTTATATCAAAGATTTCTAACTTGTTCTCCCTAATATAAGCTACAAACTGCTCCGGATCACTTCGTACTTCATTCGGAATAATATACAAACTTGAACCATATAACAGCATTTGTAATTGCTGAATAGATGCATCAAAGGCAATTGACGCATTTAAACCGACATGCATATTAGATGGTATCTCATGTTCGAAAACCTCTTTTTGTAAACCATGCGACAAGTTTATTACAGAATGATGCTGTATCAAGACACCCTTTGGGTTCCCTGTCGATCCCGAAGTATAAATAACATACGCTAAGTTTTCTCCTGTTACTTCACATTTTGGTGAAAGAATGCTTTCTTGTAAAATCATTGCTTTATCTCTATCTAGACAAACTATCTTGACCTCTTTAGGTATCCAGTCTTCTAATGACTCGTTCGTAACTAATACTTGAATTCCAGTGTCCTCCAAAATATATCGTAGACGATTTTCTGGATATGATGGGTCCAATGGAACATATGCTGCTCCAGCCTTCCAAGCCCCCATAATACTAACAATCATCTCAACTGAACGCTCAAAACAAAGTCCAACCAATGATTCATTCCCAATCCCGCATTGCTGAAGATAGTGGGCCAATTGATTACCTTTTTCATTGAGCTCTCGATACGTTAACTGCTGTTTTTCATCTACCACTGCTATCGCGTCAGGTGTACGATTTACTTGCTCTTCAAACAGCTGATGAATCGTACTTTCCTGTGGAGATGCTACAGCATCATTATTCCACTCTTCCAACTGTTTTTGCTGTAATCCTGATAATATAGGCAACTTAGCTAACGATTTATCAGGATTTTCCACGATTACATTCAACCAGTTTCCAAAATGTTCGGCCATAGATTCAATAGTTAAGCTGTCAAATAAATCAGTCCTATAAACAAAAGTAAGTAATAAACCCTCTTCCACTTCTGCAGCAGTTAAACTTAAATCAAACTTAGCGATTGGAGCGTTACTTTCCATTACTTCTATATTTCTTCCATGTAGTTCTGGTAGCTCTTGTCCCATATTTTGCAAAGTAAACATGGTTTGGAAAATTGGAGAATAGCTTGTATTTCGTTTAGGTTGGATAACCTCTACAATTTTCTCAAACGGAACATCTTGATACTCATACGCCTTCAATGCTTTTATCCGCACTTGGGACAACAACTCTTGAAATGCCGGTGCATTACTTAAATCAGCTCGATAAACCAAGGTGTTGACAAAGAAACCAATCAGCCCCTCAATTTCTCGATAATTTCGATTTGCAATTGGGCTGCCGACAATAATATCCGTTTGTCCCGTATAACGAGCAAGGAAACTTTGATACGATGCCAATAAGGTCATGAAAAGTGTGGCCCCTTCTTGACGACTTATTTCGTTTAATTTATCCAGTAATGAGCGTGACAACAAAACATTATGAGTTAATCCATGGTGGGTTTGCACTGGCGGACGCGGACGATCCATTGGCAACATTAAGACTGGTAACTCACCAGATAATTCTTCCTTCCAATATGCAAGCTGTTGATTTAGTACTTCATCTTTCAACCATTCTCTTTGCCACTGAGCAAAATCGGCATATTGAACTGGTAGTGGTTCCAGCTCTGCTTGTTTCTCACCAATCGCATTCTCATAAAATGCCATCCATTCTTGAAGCAAGATTTCCATCGACCATCCATCCGAGATAATATGATGCATATTACACAGAAGAACCCATTCTTCTTCTGAAATTCTTATGAGTTTCCCACGGAATAATGGCCCTTGTTCTAAATCAAATGGAGATTCTACTTCAGTTTGAATCCATTGCTCCAACTTTCTTTCTCGCTCCTCTAATGAAAGCTTAGTTAAGTCCATTTGAAGAAGCGGACGGAAAATATACGGTTGAATCTGCTGCACAGGATGGCCATCCTCTTCATAAAATACAGTCCGCAAAGATTCATGACGCTCTATCAACTGATTCCATCCCAACTCCAATGCCTCAGGTAACCAACTCCCTGTAAGGCGGCATGCCATTGGCATATTATAAAGTGCACTATTTGGTGCAAATTGATCAATAAACCATAAGCGCTGTTGGGCATAAGATAGTGGAATATTATTTCCTCGTTCCATCGGCACCAATGGTGGAATTTCTCGTTTTTCGCTTCCCTTACGTAACTGATCCATTCGTTTCGATAATGCCTCGACCGTTGAATATTCGAACAGTTCACGTACTGGCAATTTGATTTGAAAGACTTCCTGTAAGCGTGAGACCACTTGTGTAGCAAGTAGAGAGTGACCACCAAGCTCAAAGAAAGAATCCTGAACACCAATGTCTCTTATTCCTAGCACCTGACTCCACACTGAAGCGATAAGTTCTTCCAGCGGAGTTCGTGGATAGACAGTATTTTCGGCAGATTGTTCACTAAGTATAGGCAATGCCTTCAAATCAAGTTTCCCATTCGGTGTAAGTGGTAAAAATTCCATTTCAATAAAGTTAGTTGGAACCATGTAATTAGGTAAATGTGTTTGTAGATATTCTCGCCATTCACGGACACTGCCTTCACCAACTACATAAGCTACTAATCTCTTATCACCTTGATAATCCTCTCGTACCAATACAACTGCTTCTTTCACAGAAGAATGCGCCTGCAAAACAGCTTCTATTTCTCCCAATTCAATTCGGAAACCACGAATTTTCACTTGGTCATCTATACGTCCATGGAACTGGAGATTACCATCAAAAAGATAACTTGCTTTGTCTCCTGTGTAATAGAGACGTTCTCCTGACTTGAAAGGATGTGGAATAAATTTTTCCTTTGTAAGATCCGGACGATTAGCATATCCACGCGCAAGACTCTTCCCTCCAATATAGAGATCTCCAATTACACCAATTGGTACTAGCTGAAGATGAGAATCTAATACATAAACTTCTGTATTCGCAATCGGTCGACCAATCGATGGCGTACCTGTTGTCACTCCTACAGGTACATAACAATCTGTGGTAACAACTGTATTTTCCGATGGACCATACTGATTAATTATCGCAAAAGGAATATCGTTTGATGGATACTGCGTTAATTGATCCCCACCAGTAATGATAAAACGAAGATCCGTTTTATCTGGCCAAGATAATTTCAAGAGTCTTTCCAGAATAGGCGTAGGTGCAAAGCTAGCTGTTATTCGTGAATCAATGAGCCAGTCCCTTAGTGCTTCTGGATTAATTCTCAGTTCCTCTGTTGACAAGTAGAGTGCTGCACCAGCAGTTAGATATGGCCAAATCTCCTGAACAGCCGAATCAAAAGCAACACCTGCAATCTGAGTCGCACGATCCTCTGCTGAAATACGATAAACTTCTTGATGCCAAGAAACCATATTCATTAATGAGCGATATTCAACCATGACACCCTTCGGTTTTCCTGTAGAACCAGAGGTATAGACAATATAGGCTAAATTCTCTGGATTTATCTGACGTGTAGGTGCGATTACGCTTTCCACCGTTAATTCTTCTAACCTCACCATTTCGACGTGTGCAAAATGTCCTTCTTGTCCTTCCGCCGTCACTACAAATTGAATTCCTGCATCTTCAATCATGTATTCTAACCTTGATTTTGGATACAACGGATCTAAAACAACATAAGCTCCACCAGCTTTTAAAATGCCTAGTAAACTTGCCATTAGCTCAGCTGACCTCGGAAGATAAACTCCCACCACTGACTCTGGGGCTACTCCCTTTCGCTGTAAAATATTTGCCAACTGATTTGCTTGTGTATCCAGTTCACCATAAGTCCACTGTTTTGTTTGATCGACTACCGCAATCGCATCAGGACGCCTCGCTACTTGCTCCTCAAATCTGTCGCAAATAAGACCCTGATGAGACATTTCCATTACAGTGTCATTCCATGTTTCTAATAACAAAGTACGCTCGGGTTCCGATAGCATGCTCAGGTCATGCAACGGATTTTGTGGGCGATGAGAAACTTCATGTAGCCATTTCTCAAAGTGCCCTGCCATCCGTTCAATAGTAGTAGCATTGAATAAATCCTTATTGTACTCAAAAGTAAAAAGTAATCCCTCTTCTGTCTCAACTGCCATCACACTTAAATCAAACTTTGCAATTGGACTATGGCTTTCTATCATTTCAATACTTCTACTAGATAACACCGGAAACTCTTGTTTCATATTTTGCAAGATGAACATAGTCTGGAAGATTGGCGAATGACTTGTACTTCGCTCCGGTTGCACAAATTCTACAATTTTTTCAAATGGGATATCTTGATATTCATACGCCTTCAATGCCTTTTGACGAACCTGATACAGTACATCTTGAAATGTCGGTCTACCACTCAAATTAGCTCGATAAACTAGCGTGTTAACGAAGAAACCAATTAGTCCTTCAATTTCTCTATAATTCCGATTCGCAATTGGGCTTCCGACCAGAATATCTTCTTGTCCCGTATAACGAGATAGAAAACTTTGATATGCAGCCAACAGCGTCATGAAGAGTGTAGCCCCTTCTTTTCGGCTAAGTTCATTCAATTTATCATGTAGCGTGCTTGGCAGAACCAGAGTGTATATCGACCCGTGATGAGTTTGTATTGCAGGACGCGGGCGATCCATAGGAAGTTGGAGTACAGGAAGCTCCCCAGACAATTCTTCCCTCCAATATTGGAGTTGTTGATCAAGCACTTCCTCCTTTAGCCATCCTTTTTGCCACTGAGCGAAGTCGGCATATTGAACCGGTAATGGTTCAAGTTCCGCTACCTTTCCATCCGTTGCTTTCTCATAAAATGCCATCCATTCTTCAAGTAGGATTCCCATTGACCATCCATCTGAAATGATATGATGTAAAGTACAAAGGAGTATCCATTCTTCCTCTCCCACGTGCAAAATACTTGTCCTGATTAATGGCCCCTCTGTTAAATCAAATGGCACTTCTGTTTCTTGTTGAATGAAACGTTTAACCTCTTCTTCTCGGTCTTCAGAAGAAAGCATAGTTAAATCCGTTTTCGGAATTGATTGAAAAGCATACGGTTTAATTTGCTGTACGGGTTGACCGTTCACTTCGTGAAAGACCGTCCGCAGTGATTCATGACGTTCTATTAGTTGATTCCATCCCGTTTCCAATGCTTCAAGTAGCCAATTCCCTGTAAGGCGACATACCATTGGCATATTGTAAAGGGCACTATTAGGTGTAAATTGATCAATAAACCATAAGCGTTGTTGAGCATAAGATAGTGGAATAGTTTCTCCTCGTTCCATCGGTATTAGTGGCGGAATCTCTCGTTTTCTATCTCCTTTACGTAATTGATCTAATCGCTTTGCCAGTGACTCCACCGTCGTATATTCAAATAGTTCACGTACTGGTAATTCGATTTGAAAGATTTCCTGTAAACGTGAAACTACTTGAGTAGCTAATAGTGAGTGACCACCGATTTCAAAAAAGGAATCCTGTACACTAATATTTTTTATTCCTAACACTTGGCTCCATACGGAAACGATGAGCTCCTCCACTGGTGTTCGTGATGAAGTAATATCTTCACTTATGAACTGTTCTTCCAATTCCAATAAGGCTTTCCGATTCACTTTACCATTTGGAGTGAGTGGCATCCCTTCAATTTGGAAAAAGTATGCTGGAACCATATAATGTGGCAATTGCTTCTTGAGATATTCACGCCACTCTCCAGTATCTCCTTCACCCACTACATACGCTACTAACTGCTTATCTCCTGGTCGATCTTCCCTCACCAACACAACAGCCTCTTTTACAGATGGGTGATCATGTAAAGCTGCTTCAATTTCTCCCAATTCAATTCGGAATCCTCTAATTTTGACTTGATTATCTATTCTTCCAATATATTCTAAGTTACGATCATTCATATATCTCACCAGGTCACCCGTTCGATATAATCGTTCCCCATTCTTAAAGGGGTGCGAAATAAAACGTTCAGTAGTTAAATCTGGTCGATTGAAGTAGCCACGTGCCAATCCTACTCCTCCAAGGTAAAGTTCCCCTGCCACACCAATCGGGACCACTTGTTGATATTGATCTAACACATACAACTCTGTATTATCAATCGGACGACCAATCGGAATAAGCATTGGTTCTTTTTCTAAATCACAATCATAATAAGTCACATCCACAGTCGCTTCAGTAGGACCATACAAGTTAATTAACTTTGTTTGTTGAACATTATAAAAGATCCCCTTAAATCGGCGAACCTGCTCAGTGTTTAACGCTTCTCCACTAGTAAAAACTTGAATTAAAGACGATAGATCCCTTTTCGAATTATATAGTTCCATATAATCTAAGAAAGTAGATAACATCGACGGAACAAAGTGCATGGTGGACACACGATATCGTTCAATATATTCCTCAATCACCGCAGGATCTTTCTCTCCTCCTGGTGGAAGCAAACAAACCCGTGCTCCTACAAATGACCACCAAAATAATTCCCAGACAGAAACATCAAACGAAAACGGTGTCTTTTGTAGGATTGTATCCTCCTCGGACAATGGATATTTTTTCTGCATCCACTGTAGGCGGTTTATAACGGAATGATGTTCAATCATTACCCCCTTTGGATTTCCCGTCGAACCCGAAGTGTATATGATATAAGCTAAGTTATTTGCTGTTACTCCACTCACTGGGGCTAAATTACTCTCTTTAGAAATCATTACTCGATCCCGGTCTAAACAAATTGCTTGAATACCTTTAGGTAACCAGTCCTGTAGTGCCTCTTTTGTTAACAGCACTTGAATTTGTGAATTCTCCAAAATGTATCTCAGGCGGTTTTCGGGGTAACTCGGGTCCAGTGGGACATAAGCCCCACCTGCTTTCAAAATCCCAAAGAGACCAATAATCATATCAGGAGAACGTTCAATACATATACCGACTAATGATTCAGGTCCGATACCTCGTTTCTGTAGAAAATGTGCCAATTGGTTCGATTTTTCATCGAGTTCTTGATACGTTAGCTTTCCACCCTCATAAACTACCGCCACTGCATCAGGTGTCCGTGAAACTTGCTGCTCAAATAGCTCATGAATCATACAATCATGACCATAAACTACGTCCGTATCATTCCATTCTTCTAGGAGCTGTTTCTGCTCAGTGTCCGATAACATTGATAGCTTTGTATATGATTCATCTGGATGATACGTGATTTCATTTAGCCAGTTCTCAAAATGGCCTGCCATACGTGCAATGGTACTACTATCAAATAAATCCGTATTGTATTCAAATGAGACAAATAGACCTTCTTCCACTTCATAGGCAGTTAAGCTCAAATCAAATTTAGCAATAGACATATTACTTTCTACCATTTCAATACTTTTACCAGGCAAATCTAGTCGTTCTTGTTTTATATTCTGTAGCGTAAACATGGTCTGAAAGATAGGCGAATGACTCATGCTTCGTTCAGGTTGCACAGCTTCTACCACTTTTTCAAATGGTATATCTTGATATTCGTAAGCTTTTAACGCCTTTTTCTTTGTTTGGCTCAAAATCTCCCGAAAAGTAGGGGTTCCACTCAAATCTGATCGGTAAACCAACGTATTAACAAAGAAACCAATTAATCCTTCTACTCCCTTATGGTTCCGATTTGCAATCGGACTACCAACTAGAATATCTTTTTGTCCCGTATAACGAGCAAGAAAGCTCTGGTATGCGGCCATTAAAGTCATAAATAAAGTAGATCCTTCTTGTCGGCTTATATCCTTCAATTGACTGAGCAATTTATAAGGAAAAATTACGTGATGCGTAGCCCCAGAGTAAGTCTGCTTAACCGGTCGAGGTCGATCCACTGGCAGTTGTAAGATAGGAAGCTCACCAGACAATTCTTCTTGCCAATACGTAAGCTGACGATTTAGCACATCACCTTGCAACCACTCCTTTTGCCACTTCGCAAAGTCTGCATATTGAATGGATAATGAACTTAATTTAGCAGGATTTCCGCCCGTTTCTTCTTCATAGAAAGCAAGTAATTCATTCATGAATATACCAATGGACCAAGCATCAGAAATAATATGATGCATCGTACACAGTAATAACCATTCATCCTTCTCTAATTGAACAAGCTGATTACGAATTAAAGGACCATTCATTAAATCAAATGGTTCTTGCGCTTCTCTCGCAATTAAACTATCTATCTCTTTTTCTTTTACTTCTAGAGGAAGTTGAGAGTAATCTCTTACAGGTAATGCTCTAGGAAGGAATTCGACAATTTGTTGCACAGGTTGTTCTCCTACTTCTTTAAAAACAGTTCGTAATGATTCATGGCGTTCAATGAGTCGATTGAATCCCTTTTCTAATGCTTCAGGCATCCAATTTCCTTTTAGATGCCATACCGTTGGAATATTATATAAAGAACTGTTTGGATTAAATCTGTCCATAAACCACAAACGTTGTTGTGCATAAGACAACGGGAGTGCTTCTTTATTCTCCTTTTTTTGCATTTGCTTCTGAAGCCATGCTCTCTTCTCAGGAGAAAGTGAACTCAGCTTTGCAAGTAAATCACTTCTCATTTTTTTACCCCTTCCTCAACCAAATTACTCTCGAATATCCCTTGTGCTTCTTCCTCTGATAGCTCTTCTAATTGCTTAAGCAGTTCCAGTAATTCTTCATCATTACTCACTTCTGCTTCTTTTTGAACATAGTCTTGAAGACTTACATTCTCCTTACTATCATTCTGCATTTCTTGATTTTTGTTATCGAGCAATTGATCAATCTGTTCTGCCAATTGCTGCACCGTATGAAACATAAATAAATCATGCAATGGTATCTCGATTCCAAAAGCCTCTTTAAGATTAGAAACGGCTTGCGTAGCAAGTAGTGAATGGCCACCAATTTCAAAAAACGAATCCTGAATTCCGATGTTTTCCATACCTAAAACTTCATGCCATATCGAAACGATTGTTTTTTCCGTAGACGTACGAGGAGCAATATAACCACTTGCTATCTCCTGTTTCTCTGGTGCTGGTAAAGCCTTCCTATCAATTTTCCCATTAGGAGTGAGTGGAAATGCATTTAATCCAACAAAATAGGCTGGAATCATATAATTTGGTAGTTGGTCCTTGAGATAATCACGCCACTTTTGAGCATCCCCGTCTCCTACAACATAGGCAATCAAACGTGGATCGCCAGGATAATCTTCCCGTACCATCACAATAGCTTCGTTAACTAATGTATGCTTTTGTAATGCCGCTTCAATTTCTCCTAGTTCAATCCGGAATCCACGAATTTTCACCTGATGATCAATTCGTCCAACATACTCCAAATTTCCATCCGGCAAATACCTTACTAGATCTCCAGTCCGGTATACTCGCTCGCCCTCTTTAAACGGATGCGGTATAAATCGATTTTTCGTTAAGTCAGGGCGTTTTAAATATCCACGTGCTAACCCTGATCCACCAATGTACAGCTCACCAACTACACCAATTGGAACCATTTTTTGTTCAGCACTCAGTACATATACTTCTGTATTGAAGATTGGTTTACCAATTGGTGGTACCCTATGCATGACACCCTTTTCTAATTCCATATACGTGGAATACGTAGTATCTTCAGACGGTCCATATAAGTTGTACACCTTCTCAATCGTACTTCTCTCGTATAAATCTTGAACAAGCGGATATGGTAACGGTTCTCCAGCCAAATTCATTACCTTTACTGAAGAAGGAATTGTTTTTGCTCGAACCAGTTCCTTTGCTGCCGATGGCACAGTATTAACCAAAGTCACACCTTTGGTAGACAACTTGTCTAGATGTAAAGCATTTTCAGCGACAATCACCTTACCACCCATCGTTAAGGGAACAAATACTTCAAAAACGGATAAATCAAAAGATAGTGAAGTTGAAGCTAATACTCCCGCTAATTCCTTTCGGGAATACGTGTGATGGGCCCAATGAATCATTGTTACTGTATTCCTGTGCTCAATCATTACTCCCTTTGGATTTCCAGTGGAACCTGAAGTATAGATAATATAGGCTAAGTTATCGCCCGTCACTTCACTCGTACATACCGTAGTAACTTCTTGTTCTATTTCTGCTCGATTACGATCAATACAAATGACGTTGACGAATGTAGGTATAACCATTTTTTGTTGTAACTTTTCCTGTGTCACCAGTACCTTTATTTGAGCATCTTCTAAAATGTACTGCAGTCGACTTTCCGGATACGCTGGATCAATTGGGACATATGCTCCTCCTGCCTTCATAATTCCTAAGAGACCGACAATCATCTCGGATGAACGTGTAACGCAAATCCCAACTAATGATTCGCATGTTACACCATTTTTTTGTAAATAATGTGCCAACTGATTCGAGCGTTCGTCCAACTCTCGATATGTTAGTTCTTCATCTTCGCACACTACTGCAATTGCTTCTGGTGTTTTTTCCACTTGTTCTTCAAACATTGTATGAATCATGCTATCTTCTATATCTATAACAGCTGATTCATTCCATTCCTCTAGTAGTTGCTTATATTCTACTTTCGATAACATATTCAATTCTGATAATAAACATTTTGGATAAGAGGCAATTTGATTTAGCCAATGTTCAAAATGACTTACCATACGTTCAATGGTTGTATCATTAAACAAATCAGTATTATATTCAAAGGTTAGTGATAATCCTTCTTCCGTCTCAGAAGCAAATAAACTCAAATCAAATTTTGCAACAGAAACATGGCTTTCCATGAGTTCCATTTGTCTTTCAGATAGCTGAAGAAACTCTTGTTTCGTATTCTGTAAAGTAAACATGGTTTGGAATATTGGTGAATGACTTGTATTCCGTTCCGGCTTTACGGATTCTACCACTTTCTCAAATGGAATATCCTGATACTCGTATGCTTTTAGTGCTTTTTTTCTTACCTGCGACAAAAGTTCTTGGAACGTCGGGTTTTCACTGAAATCAGCTCGATAAACTAACGTATTTGCAAAGAAACCTATTAATCCCTCAATCTCTTTCACATTTCGATTAGCAATCGGGCTTCCAACAATGATGTCGTCCTGTCCTGTATAACGAGAAAGGAAGCTTTGATACGCTGCCATCAATGTCATAAATAAAGTGCATCCTTCTTGCAGACTTAAATCTTTGAGCTTTTCCTGTAGGGAATTCGCCACTATTAAAGACTGACTTGCACCACGATGGGTTTGAACTGCAGGTCGAGGACGATCCATCGGTAATTGTAAAACCGGTAGTTCCCCAGACAATTCTTCCTTCCAATATTGAAGGTGCTGATTCAAATTCTCTTCTTTTTGCCATTCCTTCTGCCACATGACAAAATCTGCATATTGGATAGATAACTCCTTCAATTCCGCCGGTTTGCCACTTAATGCTCCTTCATAAAAAGCCATCCATTCTTCAAGTAAGATTCCCATTGACCATCCATCTGAAATAATATGATGCATCGTACAAATGAGAATCCACTCTTCCCTGTCCACTTTCAATATTCGTGTTCGAATTAGAGGACCTTGTCCAAAATGAAATGGTTCCTCAGCTTCGTTTTGAATGAGCCGTTTCATTTCTCTTTCCCTATCTTCCAAAGAGAGATCTGTTAGATTCGTTTGAGGAATATGTCTGAATACATGAGATTGAACTTGTTGAAAAGGTTCACCCTCTTGTTCTAGAATTGTCGTCCTTAATGATTCATGACGCTCCAACAATTGATTCCATCCGACCTCCAATGCTTCAATTGACCATTCACCTGTTAAGCGACACGCTGCATGAATATTGTATATAGCACTATTTGGCATTAATTGATCAATAAACCATAGACTTTTCTGCGCATAGGAAAGTGGAATAGCTTCTTCTCGTTTCATAGGTACAAGAGGGGCAATCTCTCGTTTTTTATCTTCTTTTCGTAACTGATCCACTCGTTTCGCCAATGCTTCCACTGTATCGTGCTTGAAAAGTTCACGTAATGGAATTTTAATTTGGAACAGTTCTTGCAATCGAGAGACGATTTGAGTAGCAAGTAGTGAGTGCCCACCACGTTCAAAGAAGGAATCCTGAATGCCAATATTTTCTGTTCCTAACACTTGACTCCAAACCGAGGCAATAAGCTCTTCCGATGGCGTTCGAGGAAGCACATTTAAATCTTCAATAGCTTGCTCATCAGGTGCTGGCAAGGCCTTTCGGTCAATTTTCCCATTCGGAGTAAGCGGGAAGTGTTCTAACTCTATAAAGTGCGCTGGAATCATATGATTCGGTAATTGGTTTTGTAAATACTCTCTCCACTCTTGGGTATTTCCATCGCTTATTACATATGCAACCAATCGTCGATCACCTGGACGATCTTCTCTAATTAATACGACAGCCTCTTTAATAAACGAACATTTTTCTAAAGTTGCTTCAATTTCTCCTAATTCAATCCTAAAACCACGCATTTTGACTTGATGGTCCATTCTACCTATAAATTCTATATTTCCATCAGTTAGATATCTTACTGAATCTCCCGTTCGATATAGTCGTTCCCCCAATCGAAATGGATGTGAAACGAATTTTTCAGCAGTAAGATTCGGACGATTTAAGTATCCACGTGCTAAACCAGCACCACCAATATATAACTCACCCTCAATTCCTATTGATTGCAAGCGTTGATTTTGGTCTAATACATATAATTGCGTGTTCTGTATCGGCTGCCCAATAGAAACAAATTCTTCATTAGGCTGAATATCAAATGCATTCACATAAATAGTGGCTTCAGTTGGTCCATAAAAGTTGGTTAATTTCACTTGTCCACTATAATTCCATTTCTGTTGAAATCGTCTAACTAACCCTGAACTTAGTTCTTCTCCACCAGAAAATACATGGCGTACGGACGAACAATTCATGTTCAATTCAATATGATTGAAGTGATCTAAGAAAACAGATAACATCGAAGGTACAAATTGAACTATAGTAACCTGATGTTTTTTAATCACTTCAGCTATAATAGAAGGATCTTTTTCTCCACCTGGAGGTAGGAAAGATACACTTGCACCAACGTGAATACCCCAAAACAACTCCCAAACAGAGACATCAAATGAGAATGGCGTTTTCTGCAAGACCACATCCTTTTCAGAAAGCGGATATTTATGTTGCATCCATTCTAAATAATTAATTACTGAATGATGCTCAATCATTACTCCCTTTGGATTCCCTGTAGATCCTGAAGTATACATAACATACGCTAAATTTTCTCCTGTTACACCACTTATACATGGGGTTGATTCTTCTTTTTCAATTGCAGTGTAATCTTTATTCATACAAATCGTTTCGATATTTTCAGATACAAACAAGTTTTTAGAATTCTCTTCCGTCACTAGTACTTCGATTCCAGCATCCTCTAATATATATCGAAGCCGACTCTCTGGATAAGTAGGGTCAAGTGGAACATACGCTGCTCCTGATTTTAGAATACCTAATAACGCTATCATCATTTGTAATGAACGTTCCATATATACACCAACTAGAGACTCTGGGCCTACACCATGCTTTTGTAAATAATGAGCTAGCTGATTTGCACGCTTATCCAACTCTTTATAGGTAATTTGTTCATTTTCGTAACTAGCCGCGATTGCTTCCGGCGTTTTTTTAACTTGCTCCTCAAACATCGTATGAACCATGCCTTCAGCCGAATAATTAACTTGAGTATGATTCCATTCCTCTAGTAACTGTATCTGTTCTTCTTCTGTTAAATGAGTAATTTCAAATAGTTTTGAATCTAGGCTCTTCGTCATCTGAATTAATATTTGCAATAAGTGATTCTGAATCCGATTTATTGTTTCTTCATTAAAAAAGCTTCGATCATACATCAACTTTAAAATAATTTTCTTACCGGGCATTACAATGAGTGTTAAAGGATAATTTGTTTGTTCCGTGCTTTTAACATCTAGTAATCTTAAATCATCATTTCTCTCACCTTGAATTGGATAATTTTCAAACACATACAAGGTATGAAATAAGGAACTATTTCGCGGAACCTCACTCCAGCCTTGAATATCTATCAATGAATTATACTCATACTGTCTTCGTTCCATTTCTTTCATTTGTATTTTACGAAGCCAATCTACTACTGATGTATTATCCGTTAATCGAATTCTAGTAGGTAATGTGTTAATAAATAACCCCACCATATTCTCTGCTCCCATTAAATCAGTAGGACGTCCAGAGCTAGTTACGCCAAATACGATGTCACTTTCACCGCTATACCTACTCATCAAATAAGCCCATGCACCTTGTACTAACGTATTCAACGTTAATCGACTATTTCGTACCCACTCTTGTAAATTCTCAGTAAGTTCCTCAGATACTTGATAAACACACTCTCCATAGCCCTTCTCTTGTCCTTGGTTCTTTCTTTCCATTGCTAATGGAGTAGGTGCATAGAACCCTTTTAATTCTTCTTTCCAAAATTCCTCTGCTTGACTTTGATCTTGTTTATTTATCCACTGGATATATTTTTTATAAGGAAGAGATTTAGGAAGATTCAATAATTCTCCCCTTATCATCTTGAGATAAACTTCCATCACTTCACTAAAGACCAATGACACACTCCATCCATCTAGCAAAATATGATGATGTGTCCAAATAATTCTCGTTTCCTCTTTTGCCTCTTTAATCGCAGTGACTCTCATCAATGGTGCTTCATCTAATAAAAATCCTTTTCTACGATCTGCATTTAAAAACTGTTGTAATTTCTTCGCCCTTTCCTTGTGTGAAAGGGCGCTCCAATCCTCTTGATGAATAGTAAAAGGAAGACGTTGGTAAAACGCTTGTAGTGGTTTTTCTACTTCCTCCCACACAAATACTGAACGTAAAACCTCATGTCGATGAATAACATATTCCCAGGCCTTTTCAAAAGTAGCAACATCCAATTGCCCCCCGAGCAAGAAACCTACTTGTACAATATAGGAAAAAGAATGTTCATCATCTTGATCGTATAAAGTATGAAACAGTATTCCTTTTTGCAAAGGTGATAAACCATATATATCAATAACGTCTCCCATTTTTACACCCTCTTCTTTGTTAATTTAAGTAATACTTTGCTCAAGCTTTCTTCCGTAAGATCCTCTGCATCAGCAAAATCTGATACCGTAAAAGCAGATTCTGTTGTTGGTTTATTTATAAGTTGACGAAGATGCCTCAACATACCATCTGCTATCAATTGAATTTTTAATTTAGAAAACTGTTCTCTACTATACATCCAAACAAAATGTAACTTTTCATCTTTCACCATTCCGATAACATCAATTAGATGAGATGGTTTGGAATCTGGATCATGATCTAAAAATGTAAATCCTGTCTCTTGCATAAACAAAGATTCCCTTGAGAAAACCTGATCAAATTGGCCCAAATAGTTAAAACTTATTGAAGGCTTTTGCTGATAAAACGGAAGTAATCCTTTATTCAAGTAACGTAAAATACCATAGTCAACTCCACGATTCGGAATTCGACGCAATTGTTCTTTGACAGCCTTTAACCCTTCAAAAGGTGTTTGAGTTCCTTGAAAATTGAGATGAACGGGATAAATACTCGTGAACCAGCCCACTGTCCTTGATAAATCAATACCTTCAATTACCTCTTCTCTTCCGTGTCCTTCTAGATGAATAGAAACCGTTTGCTGATTTGTACAATCGACGATAGCTTGTCCTAATGCCGTTAATAGTACCTCATCAATCCTTGTCTTATGAGTTACTGGAACTTCGTGTAACAATTCATATGTTTCTTCTATTCCTAAAGTCCCTGTCACTTGATCAATCGATTCTTCTGTTGTTTCTTGTATTGGATAGTCCATTGGAATTTTCATCGTTTCTTTTTCTACTTGTTCATTCCAATAATCTTGTACTTTTTTCAAAATACCCGAATCACTGTACGTCTGGAGTCGTTCAGACCAATCTTTAAAAGATGTACTTTTCGCAGGTAAGCGAACTTCTTGACCTTGTTTCATCTGGTTATATACCGTCTGTAAATCTTCCAATAGAATCCTCCATGATACTCCATCTACTACTAAATGATGAATCACCCAGAATATTCGATCATTTCCAGTCAAGTTATCCTCAAAGTACACTACTCTCATTAACGGACCAGTAACTAGATTGAAACTAGCTTGATTAATGTTCATCTCTTCTTGTATTATTGTATTCCACTCTTTTTCATTAACTTGATTCCGTTTTACAACATGGAGTACTGACAGCTCATCAGTCCCTTCATTTCTCTGCCTCCACGTTCCGTTTGGTAACTGTTTGTACTGGAAACGTAAAGCATCATGATGTTTGAGTAAATTTAATATCGCTCCCTCTAGTAACTTCACATCCAATCTCTCTTTTACTCTTAAAAGCATCGATTGATTCCAATGCTCCAGATGTGGATGTTCTTGCTCGAAGAACCAACACTGAATTGGAGTAAGAGACACATCACCTATCACAATTCCCTGCTCCGCTTGTACTCCCTGCGTTTCTATAGCCACTTGTGCCAGCTCAGCGATAGTTGGGCATTCAAACATTTGCTTTGGAGTAAGTTTTAACCCCACTTGACTTGCTTGAGATATGATTTGAATACTGAGAATCGAGTCGCCACCAATTTCAAAGAAATTATCATAGATTCCCACCTTTTTAACACCTAATACTTGCTTCCAAATGGTAGTCAGTATCTGTTCGTTACTATTCCGAGGGCCAACACATTCACTATTAATCTGCTTTTCCTCCGGCATAGGTAAGGCCTCACGATCAACTTTACCGTTAGCTGTAAGTGGAATAGCTTCCATCACCACAAATCCCGAAGGAACCATATAACTTGGTAGTTTCGCTTTAAGATACTCTCTCCACGCATCTACATTTCCATCTCCTATAACATATGCTACTAATCGTTTATCGCCTGGCTGATCTTCTCTTACAATTACAACTGCCTCTTTTACAGATGCATATGTATGTAAAGTAGACTCAATCTCCCCAATCTCAATTCGGAAACCACGTATTTTAACCTGATGATCAATTCTTCCACGATAATCCAGATTTCCATCTGGCAAATACCTCGCTAAGTCTCCTGTCCGGTATAATCTTGCTTTCGGATCACTACTAAATGGATGAGGTATAAAGCGCTCTGCAGTTAATTCGGGTCTATTTAAATACCCACGTGCCAGTCCTGCCCCACCAATATAAAGTTCACCATCAACACCTATAGGAACAGGTTGTTGATAAGCGTCTAGTATATACACTTCTAAATCGGGAATCCGCTTGCCAATATTACTTCTTGAAGCATGCTGCACATCATCTAGAGTAATTGGATAATATGTAACATGAACTGTAGTTTCTGTAATTCCATACATATTAATTAACTGTGGTTTTTTCTCCCCATACCTTTGAAACCACGGTAACAAGCTAGTAGGTTCTAACGCTTCTCCGCCAAATATGACATAACGCAGCTGCAAATTTTTATTCTTATCTTCTTGTTCACATACTTGTATTAATTGTCGAAATGCGGAAGGTGTCTGATTTAGAACTGTGACTTCTTCCTTCACCAATAATTGGTAAAAATCCTTAGGTGATCGACTAATCCAGTACGGAACAACAACTAATTTTCCACCATATAATAATGCTCCCCAAATTTCCCATACTGAGAAATCAAATGCATAAGAATGAAAAAGCGTCCAAGTATCTTTTTCATTAAACTGATACCAACAATCCGTTGCTTTAAATAACCGAATGACATTGTGATGCTCTATCATAACACCCTTTGGATTCCCCGTTGATCCCGAAGTATAGATCACGTATGCTAAATTTTGGGAACTGACATCAGAAACCGGTAAAGTCTTACTTTCTTTCCCAATCTCATCTTGATCACGATCCAGGCAAATCGACTCAACATTTTCTGGTAACCATTTCAATTCTTTTAAACTTTCTTGCGTTACGAATAACTGAATGCTAGCATCTTCTAAAATATATTGAAGTCGCTGCTCTGGATATGTTGAATCAAGTGGAACATAAGCCCCACCAGCCTTCAAAATCCCTAAAATACCTACAATCATTTCGAGGGAACGTTCAACGTACAGTCCAACTAAAGTATCAGGTCTTACTCCCTTTTTCTGCAAATAATGAGCTAACTGATTTGCACGTTCATTAAGCTCCCTATAAGTAACTTTTTCTTTTCCATACGTAACTGCAATATCGCGTGGATAGTTCAACGCTTGCTGTTTGAACAATTCATGAATAGTTACTTGAGATGGGAAATCCAGCTTAGGATTGTTGAACTCAACTAAACTTTTTCTTTTATCTTCATCAGAAATGATTTCGATTTCAGCTACCTTCTGCTTTGGTTTTTCAAAAGTGTTTTCCATTATCGCTAACATCACGTTAAAAAACCGTTTTATCTCTTCCTTAGAAAATAGCTCCTCACGATAATCAATATGTACATGTAAAGAGTCAATATCAATTAGATTTTCAATATGCACTGCAAAATCTTGCACCTCTTCATGGTTTGGAATCCATAGTGAGTCACCACTTTCATCACGATCCCTATAATCAATTGTAGTTCCGAAAAGTCTCACATTACTGTTATTCTCTTTATTAATCTGCTTTAATAACAAATCAAATGGATATTTCTGGTGTCTCAATAATTTGCTTTGTTTTCTGGACACCCTACTAATAAATGAAAGTACTTCTTCTTCTGGATCAATATCCATTCTTAAAGGAACTGTACTCACCATCATTCCAATCAATTTTCGCTCCATTTTAGTCATACGATTGCCGTAAGCCATTCCTAAACCAATATCAAGCGATGAGGTCCACCGATACATGGACAACGAGAAAGCAGCAACAAAAAAAGTGTATAAACTAATTTTGTAATCTTCAGAAAATTTTTCTATCTTTCTCTTCAAATGCTCCGTTAATATAAATGTCTCACGTGATGCTTTAGTACTAACTTGGTACGTATTATAGGGCTTCAATCCGGTCACAGATGGCAATGTTTTAAATTCCTCTAACCAGAATTTTTGATCTTTTTGAAAGCGACTACTATTCAAGTATGTTTGTTCATTAGTCAGAAATTGAAAATATGAATTTTCAATTTCGTCTTCCTCATTCTCGTTATACATTTCATAATAATATTTTGCAATCTGCTCAGTAAATATTTGAATTGATAAACCATCCATAATAATATGATGAACATTTCCAAAGACTGCACATTCATTATCGTTTAATTTTATTAAAGCGAAATAGTATAAATTTGAATTAAATAATGTAAACGTTTCTTTTGTTTTCTGCTCAATCCATTCCTCAAGCAAATTTGTATTCTCCACATTACTGAAATCAAAAAACTCAAATTCTTGTTCTTCATGTTTAATAAAATATTGTTTCGGTTCCTGATGCCCATTTTCTTTTAACCTAATGCACAGACCGTCATTTTCACTAATGACGCGATTCACAACTTGGTTTAATTTTGAATAATTCATTTTTCGATGAAGTTTAAATAAAAATCTTAAATTACATATTCCTTTATCAGAATGAATAACTTCTGTATACCATATCCTTCGCTGCGGATGGCTTAATGGATAACATTCCTCATTGGTCATAAAAATCTTCCCTTCAAAAATTATTTGCTCTTATAGGTTCGTGTTTATGTTTAGCCCATAAATATTTCTGCAGTGAAACTCCAATTACTCCAATGATAACAAGCCCAATCCCTCCATAAACATAAAGTTGAGTTACTCCGAACAAATGCACTAATGGGCCACTCATAGCAGGAGAAATAATTAAAACTGCGTTTGTTAAACTGCTTTGAATACCAAATACCCTTCCTACTTGATCTTGATCGGATTCTATTTGTAAAATGACTTGATTAGATACAAGCATCAGCCCACTTCCAATCCCAGCGATAAAACTAATTAAATAGGCCAAAACGAAGACCGTACCGGGCGTTATCAAACCAATCCCCCCAAAACCAATTCCCATTAAAACCATACCTCCACATACTACCCAGCCATATTGAAATTGTTTTAATTTCTGAGTTAGTAATGCACCAAGTATTCCGCCAAGACCAATAATAGAAATGATATATCCCATTTTACTTTTATCATGTGGGAATAAGCTCTTAAATAAAGTTGGGAATTGTGAGTCTACTAATTGTAATACTGCCATGGCTATTGTAACGAAAATCATAGTTGATAATATTATCCGATTAGATAACACATAACCCCACCCTTGTACCCAAGCGGTCCAAGTACTTTGTTTTTGCTTTTCAACAAATTCTTTCGATATAGTTTCTTTAAATTTTATTGTGGGTATCAGAACTAAGGTAGCTAATAAACAACTTATAGCTCTTATAATGAGGCAGAACTCTGGTTGAAACCAGCTCAGCAACATGCCCCCTATAAGTGGGCCTACTATCTTGGTACCCTGCTCTACTATTCCGTTGATACTTACTGCTTTAGTGAGCAAATCCGGGGATACAATCTGTCTTGTTAGTGTTTGCTGTGCAGGATAATAGAAAACACTAAAAATGGAACGAATCATTAATGCCACTAAGAGCCAGTAGATATCTTGTACAAATAAAAGAGCAATCGTTATTAGACCAACCATTAGATTACAGAACATCATAATTGGAATTTTTCTAAAACGATCTGCAATAACACCTGCCCATGAGCCAAAAATAATTCCAGGAAGTGCATATGCAACAGGAATCAATCCAATCATAGTAGGATCTACTTCCCATTCAAACCCAACTATAGTCATAATCGCTAACATATCAATAAAAACACCAAGCATAAGCAATGAATAGGCAGAGAAAACTTGTAAATATACCCTATTTCCTAATAGGCCTTTTGAATCAGTAGTTTTCATAAAAGCAAGCTCCTTAGGTTACTAATATAAATACTTTTGCGTATAAGGTACCCCTTTATTAAACCTAATTAATCATTATAAAGATTTCACCTAGAATTTAACTTCGTCAAACCCTATACTAATTCCAACGTTTCATATTTTTTAAAATAGTCAGATAATTTTTGGTACACCTATTTCTTCATTTTTATATCAACTGTTACAAAATAGACCTTTGCCTTACACTAAAAACAGTTAAACATTAACTTAATATAACCATTTACAGTTGTTTGCACATTTAATTCACATCCTTTTTAAAGTTGGCCTTTTTCTATCTCAAATACTATCACACAACTTTTTCACCTACTATATTCATAAAGTTGAAATATTTGAATCAGAAAATTCGGATAAAAAAACAAAATCCACAAATCATAACAAACTATTATTTAGTTATATTTTCATTTTATAGATAGCTTTAACCATAAGAATATTAAGAATTAAGTTTTTTAATTTTATTAACATAATAGTTTATAGAGACTATAAATCCTACTAAATAAAAAGGTACATATACAATAAAGTATATGTACCTTTCCTTATCCTACATATTTTCTATTCAAATTAATTCCAATAACTAAAATAGATATTAAAAATATAATACTAACAATTACTAATGCACTCATAACAAAGATTGAATAATATAGTATTGATTTTTTTACATTTACTACCTATTTAACTTATTGGACATTATTGCTTCAAAAAAATTACACATTATACGCAATCGGGATAAATCCCCAAAATATGATTTGACTATGTTATTATATAATATTATTATGAATCTCTTGTAAAATATAATATATTTTAAGATAATGTAACATCAGTTTTTCTATAAAAGAACTTAATTTTTATGCAGTACTAATTTATTTAGTAATACAGTATATATTAATTTAGGTATAAAAATGTTTAAAGATCACCTATTTCCGTAGGTAATCTTTCCTTTTGATTCTGCATTTGTGCACTACTGTAGAAATATATCATAGATACGCTTTGTTTGCTAAATTTTTAGTTCTTTCCATTTATTAAAAAACATAGCTTAATACAATTAATATCATATTTGTTAAATTGCAAACGATTATTTTGTCTTCTGTACAGGCAAACTACTAAAAATCAATTCAGCAACTTTTACATATCCTTTTGAGTTTGGATGAATTAAATCCTTAGACCAAAGCGTATTGTCATTAACTAAATGATGATTCCAAAAATCAACATGATGAAGCTTATACTCTCTACTCAGTGAAAGTATAACTTCATTTGCCTCTAATAATTGTTCTTTTAATACTTGTTTTTTTTCAGAAGAAAAAGGAAGCCGAACTGTAAAATCTGGAAGGCTTGCTATAATAATATCCGCCCCTGCTTTACTTAATGTATCTATCATAAATTTCATATCGTTCTTATATGCCTCATGATTCCAACGTCCTTTTAAAACATCGTTTGCCCCTGCAATGAGACTAACCAAATCTGGATTAAAAGTTAACGCCTTTTCCAATTGCTGCGAGCGAATTTCTTTAGTTACTAACCCACGCTTTGCAAAATTGGCATATTCTATATCTTTTTCACACAGTTGAACCAAATGATCTACCCAGCTTTTTAATGCAATTCCCTCAACTTCATCCCCTATCCCCTCTGTAAAACTATCACCAATCGAGACAAATCGCTTCCACATATCTATTTCCCCTTTTTATTATTCATATCTATACTATACATTAGCTCACAATGTAATTGTTCTTTCTAAATGTTTTTGATTTCAATTATATTCCACTTTATTATATTTACATTTAGAATCCAAAATTGACCGATTCCTAAGTATACTTAGGAATCGGTCATATTCGTATATTTACTAAAGAAATAAAATCTCCTTAGGAATTATACTTTTTTCAAAAAATTTGTTGTTCTTTGTTTTGCCCAGTTGATACATTTCTTTTCGATTAAATGATAAGAAACTATAGAAAAAAGTAGTGTCATTGTAATGCACAAAGTAAGAAGGAAAAAGATAGGTATCTTTGTATACAAAAGTTTAAATAGTACCATCATGATTGGAAAATGACACAAATAGATACTGTATGAAATTTCTCCTAAGTATACAAACACACTCTTATTTAAAAGTATTTTTACTTTTAGGTTACTCATAGCCATTATAATAAATATACTAACCCCCATTACGACACCCCAATCTTTTAATAAGAAAGTAGTATCATTACGGGAAAAACCATAAATTAAAATGGAATATAAATATAGAATAATTCCTAAGGCAATAAGAAATCCTTTTTTAAATTTTTTCATATTCCTATATGAGTAGATAAGTTTTTCCTGATGCTTAAAAAGTAACATTCCAACCATAAACATAGATGTAAAATGCAGTGTATCGGCATAACCATTATAAAATCCTTCAGCTTTCCCAATATGCAACATATTAAGAAAAACACTAATTAAAGAAAAGCTCAAAGCAAATAGTATCGTTTTCTTCCAATTCAGTTTATAAAAAAGAAGGAATAACACAGGAAACACAATAGATATACGCATTTCTTGAGCCAATGACCAAATAACTGGATTATAATTTTCCGTAAAAAAGTTATTAAGAAGCACAAAGTGGTTTATAATATCTAATTTTGTTATAGACCCTTGCCACCTATCATAGAACCAATCCCGTAGTCCTACCACTTCATATGGCGAAAATAAAATAAATAAAACAAAGGTAACGATTATCCAAAAATAATAAGGAATATAGATTCTTACAAATCTCTTAATTAAATATCCCCAATAATTTGTTTTTGAATAATAAAGTGCCATAGATAACACAAAACCACTTAGTACATAAAAAACGATAACAGCTTCCCCACCCGCCCATAAAAACCTAAGCGGGGAAAATTTAATAGAATTAGGCAACGATGGTAGCATTAAACAAAAATGTCCAAATACCACAGTAAGTGCCGCTAACCCTCGTATGGAATCTAATTCTTTTATTCTCTTACTCATAAAATATTCTCCTTGTAAATTGTAGATTTTGCTTTTCAAAAAGGCCACTATGCGAATGTAGTGGGAGAATTGTACATATTGTTTCTTTAAATTCCTAATATAAGCAGTACAAAGTTAATTTGACCTCCATTTCTTTATATACATAATTTAAAACAAAATATTTAATACAAAGAAAAGATTTTATTAAATTTTTATAAAGTGAAACTTTAATCAGTGGGGGTCTTACTGCCCGTTAATGCGGGATAAAATCTAATTACAGAAATACTCACCGGATATTATTTTTTTATTGTCATTTGATGGAATAATGGGTGGGTTTTCATCATGTAACTTTATTAAACTAACCTTGCACCAGAATCCTTTAAATCGAAAGATTCATAATAAATGCCATCCTTTTTGTTGGAGTGAACCCTGAGAATGAGACGATAAAAAACACCTCTCTAAATCGTAAGTATCAGTTATGATTTTAATGGAGGTGTTTTTCGTATGGGGAAAAAGGCGCATTATCCCGCCGAAATAAAGTGGAAAGTAGTTGAAATGAAACACCAAGGATTCAAAAATAAAGAAATTATGGATGCCTTAGGAATTAGACATGTGGCTCAAATTAAAACTTGGATGAAATGGTATCGTGAAGGCGAAACCTATCGGTTTGAACAATCTATTGGAAGACAATCTGCACATGGAAAAGGCTTAAAAAGGTTAACAGAACTTGAACAAAAAGAATTAGAAATACGATATTTAAAGGCAAAGATTATATTGCTGGAAAAGTGCCAAGAAATCTTAAGGAGGTGGGAGGAAAAGAAGAAATAATGAAAATGATAAAGGAACGGCAATCAATTTTTACAATTGCAGAACTGTGTTCCATATTTAATATTTCACGTGCTACTTATTATCGTTGGAAAAAACAGGAGAAAACAGTAACTAATCATGAAGAAAAAACCGTAATAGAAATATGTCAAGATCATAAATATCGGTATGGATATCGTCGGGTTACAGCTTGTCTACGTGATCAATTTAACATCGTAATGAATCATAAAAAAGTATTACGTATCATGAGAAAATACAACGTATTATCTCGGGTTAGAAAAAAGAAAAAGATATTTGTGCTCGGTCATGAACCAGTGGTAGCTAAAAATAGAATACAACGGAGATTTAAAGCTACCAAGCCTAATGAAAAATGGTTCACTGATATCACGTATTTGATGTTCGGCAATAAGACTCTTTATTTTTCATCTATTATAGATGGGTTTAACAATGAAATTGTAAGTTATAAAATAGCTGAGACACAAGATGTTTCTCTTGTATTAGATACTCTAAAAGAGGCTTTAAGAAAGCGAAATGTGATTGATACGATTTTACATTCGGATCAAGGAAAGGTGTATACATCAAAACAATTTCAAACATATGCCAAAGAAAAAGGCATTATCACAAGCATGTCTCGTACAGGAAACTGCCATGATAATGCCCTCATAGAATCCTTTCATTCTCATTTGAAATCCGAAGGATTCTATGCGCAAAATATAAAACAATCGAATAATGCTAGTATAATACAAACTGTGGATGAATACATCCACTACTATAATAATGAACGGATTCAGAGAAAATTAGATAATATGTCACCTATAGCTTATAGGAAACATGTTATCTAGGTGTTTTTTCTTTGTCTCACCAAATGGGGTCAGACCATTGTATATTTCTACAAAAAGAATAGCGTTTTTTAATTGATGGACACAAATTTATGCTAGCTTTTTACTATATCAACCGCACTATCCCACATACCATTAAAGAAAGATCCGATTTCACGCATAAAACGTGTAAACCAATTTGCTTGTTCTACATCAGATTTTGTTACAAGTTCTATTTGTAATGATTTACCTGATAAGAAGCCAGGATCTGTATTATCTTTAGGCGAGATAATCATTTTACTTATTGTTACACCTTTTTTAATAGGCGCTTCTTGTTCTTTATTCGATACTTTAAATTCTTTTTTATAAACATCTTTATTGCCCTTTGGCATTGGAAGTGAAACAGCTTGCTTCGTTTGAACTACTACATCTTTGTCTTTCGCATTTGCCACTCGAACTGTTTCATGTCCTTTTACTACTGAATCTTTTCCGTAGATATTCTTCACTTCAAAATTCGCAAATCCATAATCATATAATTTCTTCGTTTCATCAAAACGTGCTGTATGAGAGTTTGCTTTTATTACTACAGAGATTAGACGCATACCGTTTCTTTCTACTGTACCAGTGAAACAATCTCCCGCTTCTGGAGTCGTTCCTGTTTTCAAACCATCTACACCTTCATATTGCTTAATTAAACCTTTTAACATCCAGTTAAAGTTCGCCATATCAATTGGATATTTACCACCCTCTTGGAATGTTTTTTTAGGAATTTTTGCTGTATTTAATATTGGGGGAAAATCTTGAATAAGACGTTGTGCTAAAATTGCACAATCCCTTGCAGACATTTTATTTTTCTCGTCTAGAGTCGTCCCTTCTAGGTGATATCCTTTTAAATCTTGATTTGTTAAGCCTGTAGAGTTTACAAACTTATACTCTTTCATTCCAAACTCTTTCGACTTATCGTTCATCATTTTTACAAAATTGATCTCTTTACCAGCAATCTGTTCAACTAAAGCAATTGTTGCACCATTTGCAGAGTAAATTGCCATTGCCTCATATAACTCTTTTACCGTATAAGAGCCACCATTTTCTAATGGAACATTTGATAATGAACGATCTTGCGAAATCTTATGTGCATATTCAGAGATTTTAACTTTTTGATCCCATTTAAGTTTTCCTTTATCCACCGCTTCATGAACTAAGTATTCGCTCATCATTTTTGTCATACTAGCAATTGCCAATGATTCATCTGCATTTTTTTCATATAAAATTTTTCCGGAATTTGCTTCTATTAAAATTGCTGATCCTGCTTCAACGTCTATAGCAGGAACTATTTCCGCTGCTGCTCTTCCAATTGTAACGACCATGCTACAAAATAGTGTAAGCACTGTTACTATTGCAATAAATCTCTTGCAAAACATACCTTTCACTTCTGTTACCTCCAATATCTTTGTACTCAAAAAAAGCTTTATTCTAACATAATCCTCCCAAAAATAGACAGTGTTCTCAAATTGTATATACATATAAAACGTTAGAATCGCTTTCATATAGACCATCTCATCCGACACTTTTAGGTGCGCTAATACTTTGTATTCCACACATATCCTTATTTTTAATCCCCTTATATTTTTCAAAATGATTCGCACTTTCATATTTTTTAGGATTACAATTAATAGACAATCTAAATAATACATTTGTTCCACATTTACAAAAAATAAAAAACTACATCCTATATGGAATGTAGTTTTTCTAACTGATTTATTTCTTTTTTACTTCATTTTTATAAAAAGCAAATAATGTTTCAATGGCTGGACTAGATAAAAGAAGCATTGCCTTCTCAATCAACTCTCTATCCCAATCAAACCAACGCATCTCCATTAGCATATTTATTTCTGTATCAGTGAACCGCTTCTTTATTTCTTTAGCAGGATTTCCACCAACTATTGTATACGGCGGAACATCTTTACTTACGATAGATCCTGCTGCGACGATTGCACCTTCACCGATTGTAACGCCAGGCATTATTATAGCATTCATTCCAATCCAAGCATCACTTTTAATGACTGTATCACCCTTCGGTTCATATGATTGTTCAATTTGCTCAGCGAATGGATATACTGTGATCCATTCTGAGTGATGATTATGATTACCACCCATTAAAATGACTACTCCACTAGCAATACAAACATAGTTCCCAATAATAAGTCTATCAAGATGCCATCCCATCTGTTCAATTGGATTGAAAAGTGCACGGGACTTAGCATCCCCCCACAAATACCTTACACAGCCATCTTCAAAATTTTGATGACCGTAATACCCTGAATAATAGGAGTACTCTCCTACTTCAATGAGTGGATTTGTTACTATATCTTTTAAATACTTCGTTTCTGACCAATGATTAAATAATGGATGCTTCATAACTTTATTCCTCGCTTCTAAGTATTGTAGATCTTTGTATTTCACTTAGAAGCTTACTACGACTGCTACATTTTTTAGCTTTCTCAAACGACGAATCATTATATTCAAGCCTTTCTTTTATAATAAAAAATCATAACTTGATAATTTACATAAGTCAAATTTTAAAATTATATACCCAAACTTAAGATGTGCATTAAAATTTCAGTTTTAAAATAATCATGTTTTCAAATAATAAATCGCAATTACATATAATAAAGATTTATTAGCTATATCTCTAACTTCTTTCTTATATTTGCCTTCACTCCCTCGATATAATTTTATTACTTATTAATTTGTCTGATAAATCAATAAATGTTAATATGATTATAGAAGATATTATCACCCATTAGATTTCACAGCTAGTTTTTCACAAAAACGATTTCTGAATCCTTAAGTAAATAGGAGGTTTAGAACATGAAACTTTTAAGGCAATCAACAATTATTGGTGCATTGACTGTTGGAGGATTTTTATTTTCGAATACAATTAGTACAATCACACCTGTGTCTGCTGAATCTCAACTTACACAAAAAGAATCACGATTTTTAGATAATTGGCAGTGGCAAAGCTATTTTTTATTACATCATAATGCAGATTTTATAGAAGAGTTAGCAGTTGGTGACTTAAAGCATGGAGATACATTCGATGTTACTATATATACTGGTGGTAAGGATACTGGTATTGTAAAAATATATCAATTGAGTGAAAATGAAAATAATGAAATAAACTTGCATAGATATAAAACCATTTTTGACTCAGGTCTAAAACATAATTATGGTAGATTTGTAACACCTATTACTAAGGTTTATAATCCAGGAACATATGTAGCCGTTATGAAACTTGGAGAAAATTATTATTATGGGGGCACCTTTAAAATCTCAAAATAATTTACGTTTATCTCACCAATAAACATTGGATACCATTGTTATTAGACAAAAACTATTTTAAAAGCTTCTCTGCCTTATATAAGGTAGAGAGCTTTTTGATTGTCTGCCCTTTTTAAGGTTAGAAAAAATCCTTACTTTCTTTATAAATTAGCATTTTTATTCACGAACCGTTTTCACTTCTTTATGCCCTACAATTCGATATGCAATATTGCATATTCTATATGTTCATTCTTTAAACATGCGATAATTTATTTATATAAAGGTCTAAAATTAATATTGGAAGGAGAATATTACATGTCTTTCTTTTCTTGGTCTCCTCTTATTTTCTTAATAGTTGTCGCAATTATCATTTCTATTCAAAAGGCTAAGAAACAATAATTTATTATTTGGAGGTGTAATAATGTCATTTGCAGCATGGAGTGCAATTTTTATGACTTTAATTGGAGCGGTATCCGGAGCAATCTTTGGTACAATATCCTCTAGAAATAAAAGTGAAAATTAAATACTAACGTAAAAAAGAATTTCTAATAAAATTCTATACAAAAAAGTAGCCTATAAAGTTTTATTGGCTACTTTTCATTTCATCCATATTATTTAACTAATTCTTTCGTACCCTTCATTACATCAACGAAGAATCCCCAGTTATTCACAACAGAAGAAATACTAATATGTTCATCTGGAGTATGGACGTTGAATATATCTGGACCGAATGAAATTGCATCTAATTCAGGCATCTTTTGAACGAATACACTGCATTCAATACCTGCATGTACAGCGAAGATTTCAACATCTTTATTGTATTTTTCTTGATGCACTTTTTCAAATAAATTACGAATTTGTGAATTCGGATTGTATGGCCATTCTGGATACTCTGACTCTATTTCAAATGTTGCACCAACTAATTCGGCAATACATTTAATCTCATCTGCAATATGCTGTTTTAAACTACTTACAGAACTTCTCACTTCGTTACGTAATTTAATTTCATCTTGCAATGTTTCAATAACACCTAAATTTGTTGAGCTTTCTACTAGACCTTTAATATCCATGCTCATACTTTGAATGCCATTTGGAATTAAGAATAATGATGAAATAAGTTGCTTTTGTGTTTCTTTAGCAAATACTTTTTCTACTTTCTCATCCAATTTTGTAAGTGTAACATGAACATCTGGATCAACAGCACGCATTTCTTCTTGTAATACTCGTGTCCATGATTCTAGTATTTCTTCTACCTTCTCTACGTCTTCTGTACGTAATACAATTGTAGCTACACTTTCACGCGGAATTGCATTCGTTTTTAATCCGCCGTGAACTTCACTTATATCAAATTGAATATTTGCTAATAAATCACGTAATACTCGACCTAATACTTTGTTCGCATTACCGCGTTGTTTATCAATTTCCATACCAGAATGTCCGCCTTTTAGACCACCAACATATAGACGGTATGCATCCATATTCGCTGGCGCTTCATCCAAAATTACTGGAATTGTTTCAACAGCTTTTGCACCACCTGCGCTACTTACAAGTAATTTATGATCTTCTTCAGAATCAATATTAATAAAGATCTTTCCTTCAAAATGATTTGGGTCAACAGCGAAAGCCCCACCCATTGTCGTTTCTTCTTCAGTAGTAATAACTACTTCAAGTGCTGGATGCGGAATGTCTTTTGCATCTAATAGAGCTAATGCATACGCAACTGCAATACCATTATCAGCACCTAAAGTCGTTTGATTTGCATATAACATGTCCCCAATGATTCGTAATTCAATTGGATCTTTTTCAAAATCATGTACGGTTGCTTGATTTTTTTCACATACCATATCCATATGACCTTGAATGATAATAGTTGGTATATTTTCATAGCCAGTAGTTGCGTCTTTTTTAATAATGACATTCATTGCTTCATCTTGAATCACTTCTAAGTTACGCTCTTTTGCAAAGCCAACTAAAAAATCACTAATTTCCTTTTCATTACCCGATCCTCTAGGAATCTTTGAAATTTCTGCAAAATGATAAAATACAGGGTGCTTTGTTAATTGTTCTAAAGTAGAATACATTTTTAAGCTCCTCTCAAAATGACAAAATAATATGTAAGTCTTTAATCATTATACCATGATTCATTATTTTACCTTTCTTTTAACTTTTTAAAATACTGTTCATTTTATGGACAACACCCTTACAACATTGTAAGGGTGTTGTAATCTATATCGATTTTTCTCATTTCATAATAGCCGTATACTGTGTAAAGAAACAAATTGAAGAAGATAAAGAAAATGAAAAAGTTTTTATCAATTATTACACTATGTTTATTATTTTCTACTATTACTATTGGATGTGAGCGAGCATCACTAAATCGAATTGGTAAAGATGTATATTACGTGCAGATAGAAGGTGAAGGAACTACCGAAAAAGTAGAAGGTAGAAACTTACGAAACTACACACTGCCTGCTTATGACGAAGACGGAGTAAAAAAACAAATTACATTTAGAAGTAAAAAAACATCAAATGATCATAAATTAAATGAAAATGCATTTTTACGCCTTTATGTAGATCAAGATGATAAGAGCAAAAATGAAATATCATCAATTGAAGTGAAGTCATATGAAGAGGTTCAGGAAGCTGACTTACCTGCAAAAGTAAAAGAAAAGTTAAATGTTAAATAAAAAACAAAAGAAAATGCACTATGCATTTTCTTTTGTTTTTTTCACTCGTATATATTTTGAACCGCTATTATTCATCAGTTTCTCTAAACGATTTATATTTTCTGTTAATGCACCTTTCACAAGAGAGAAATCTGTATTTGGTTCTTCTTTTTTTTCTTTAAAAAATGAAGACTTTTGTACATTTATTTCAGCCATCTCTTCTCCCCCTTTTCAAAAAGATACAATCTTCTATTTATATTATATCGCAAATGTAGATAGCGTGTACACGTATCATTTTCTTTTTAATTCTTCTTCTAACTCTTCTACTTGCTGTAATGTATCTCCTTTTATTAACGAGAAATCTGTTGTATCTTCATTATCTTCTTTAAAAAAATCATTGTCATAATCTTTTATCACTACAATCACCTCTACGTGCTAGTGTAGGAATGATTGTCCGATTTTATACAAGTTTGTCTAAATTCGCTTTACCTTTATGTATAAGTGAAAAGGACAGAAGAAAATCCTGTCCTTATTTACTAAAATAACTATGATGTATTGTTAAATTATATACATTTTCAAAATCTCGATCTTGCAGATTATTTTTCTTCCCATCAATAACAATGAAAACATCACTCACAGTTTTTGCTGGTATAATGCCGACATTTTCTACTTGTACCGCTTTCTGCTCATTCAACTGCTCAATGTGTTCAAACGGAACGATAATACTAAATTGAGAGCGGATACCGCGAAAGTTTGTATTTAATTCCTTTGCCGCTTCAAATACAACAATTTTCGCTCCAATCTTTTCCCCGTATGAATCTAAAAATGCGTTTAAACTTTTTGTATATTCTTCTTCCGTATGCCATTCCATCGTACCGAATACTGCTGGATTCACATTTTGAATAATTGTTGTATATATTTCTCCTCTTGCTTTAGAAGCAATTAATGAACGTTTTATCGATTGAACAGTCTTGCCGATATCGCTAAATTTTGCTCCCCATATTTCTGAAATATTAGGCGTTAAAATAAATGCAATATCAACGAAAATAACCATTGCAGTGAACATTAAAAGATTTTTCCAGAGGGTTAAATCGATTCCTTTTATCATGAAATACACGGTGACTGATACTATAAACAACCCATACCAAGTCTTTCTAATTCGTTGCTTTTTCTCCTCATACAATTCTTCATTTCTCCAGTAAAAGAAAACAAGAACTAGAAAAACGATTGCTAAAATAAATAAGCCGATTCGAATGTTAGAGATCACCAATGACATCACCCTCCATTCAAAAACTACTCACGATATCATTACATGCACAAGCAGCCCTCTTTATGACAAAAGACGTGGACAAGCTTCTAAATTTAGCAATATCGCATATACATTAGAAGGTACCACGTCTTTTATCATGAATCTACATTGTATATGTAGACAAGCATGCGTTTCAAATTTTCATGTTAAAAAGAAATATGTTTCGGAATTTCCCCTTTTGGTACTTCTCCGTCCATACTTAAGTAATAATGACGAATCGGACGTAAATCATCGTCTAATTCATAAACGAGTGGAATGCTGGTTGGAATATTTAATGAAACAACACCATCGCTTGAAAGGTTATCTAAGTATTTCACTAGCGAACGAATCGTGTTACCGTGTGATGAAATAATTACCTTTTCACCACTTTTTAATGACGGCGCAATTTCTGAATGCCAATAATCAAGTACTCTTTTCTCCGTATCCACTAAACATTCAGTCAATGGAAACTCACCTTTTTTAAGTGCTTTATATTTTGGATCATTCATTTCATATCTAGGATCACCCTCAGTAAGAGCAGGTGGTCTTACATCAATACTTCTTCTCCAAATATGAACTTGCTCCTCACCATACTTTTTCGCAGTTTCATCTTTATTCAACCCTTGCAATGCACCGTAATGTCTTTCATTTAGCTTCCAAGATTTATGTACTGATACCCAAGCAAGATCCATCTCATGAAGTACAATCCATAACGTCCGGATTGCTCGTTTTAATACAGATGTATAAGCTACATCAAAAGTATATCCATTTTTCTTTAATATCGCTCCTGCTTCTCTCGCTTCACTTAATCCATTCTCTGATAAATCTACATCTGTCCATCCTGTAAAGCGATTTTCAAGATTCCATAAACTTTGTCCGTGACGAATAAGTACAAGTTTTATCATAATAATTCCCCTCTCGGAAATGTGAATTTTATTGTTCCATTGCGTACACGTATAAAGTATCTAGTAATGTATCTTTTTATCCATTCACTCTATGACCAATCCATAGTTGCCAAATGTATGGATAAAATTTGTTCTTTTTCAAACTATAAAAACAGATATATTTCTTATTATTTCTGATCGATTACAACTGCTCGTTTTGATATCCAAGCATCAAAACCTGATCGACTATTTGCCATTTCATTCATAACTTGATGCCAATTTTCTTCACACGATTCACCAAATTTTGAAAAAATAGCACTCATCTGTTTTCTTTGAACATCGCTCAATTTTTTCTCTAAATCTACACCTATTTCTGTTAAAGATAACTGTTTCACACGACGGTCATGTGTAGCTTCATTACTCTCAATTAAACCCTTTTCCACAAGTTGTCGTAATGGTCCGTGAAGAGCTTGTTTACTTATTTCTAATAGTGATAATAACTCATTTACACTTATCCCTGGAAAGCGTGCGATAAAAAATAAAATTCGGTGATGTACTCGTTGTATGCCATACTCTTTTATAATTTCATCTGGCTTTTCAGTAAATGTTTTATATGCAAAGTAAAATAATGCTAATGCTTCATTCATCTGTTCTTCTTTATGTTGTGTCATCTACTTTCCCCCTGTATGTAAATTATACCACAATCCAGTAATCAATATTTTAATCAACGCATTGGAACTTCTTTACTTTATTGAAATATACATTGCACAATTAGGAGATGATTCATTTGAAAACGCAATATACTGTAAGTACATATTTATTAGATCGATTAAGTGAATTAGGAATTGAACATATTTTTGGTGTCCCTGGTGATTATAATTTGGCTTTTTTAGATGATGTAGTAGCACATGCAAAGTTACAGTGGGTTGGCAATTGTAATGAAGTGAACTACTCACCACTTAACGTCCTTACAGACCGTTTGAAGCGGGAGCTTCTTGGGAAGTAGATACTTTTATTAGCTACCTATATTTACCAAGATATAAGGGTAGTACCTACCCCTAAAGAAAATACCAATTACATGGCTAATTTTAGTAAGTTTATACTTGCGTTTATATCTCTATCATGATGGCTATTGCATTCAGGGCAAATCCACTCTCTAAGGTTTAGATTCTTGACTTCCTTATTTTTAAAACCACAACAAGAACATAATTGGCTACTCGCATAATTCTTAGGTGCAATTATCAAATCACGACCTTTCCATATTGCTTTATAGTCAAGGTACTCTCTGAATTTAGCCCAAGATACTTCACTGATTGCTTTTGTTAATTTGTGATTCTTTTGCATTTTCTTCACTTTCAAGTCCTCAATCACAATTACTTGGTTTTCGTTTGTGATTTCATTGCTTATCTTGTGAAGAAAATCATTGCGTTGATTCGCAATCTTCTCATGAAGTCTTGCAACTTGTAATCTGGCCTTGTTTCTATTGTTTGAACCTTTCTTTTTACGAGACAAAGAGCGCTGCAGAAAAGCTAATCTTCTTTTGGATTTTCTCAACCATTTAGGGTGCTCATATTTCTTGCCATTAGACAATATCGCAAAGTCTTTTAGTCCAACATCAATACCAACTTTTGTATCAACTTTAGGAAACAATTGCTCATTTTCTTCTACTAAAACCGATACAAAGTATTTGCCGGTAGGTGTTTGAGACACTGTAGTAGACTTAATTAATCCAAAGAATTGTCTGTGCTGTTTAATCTTTACCAAGGTCTTTATTTTTGGCAGTTTGATATAACCACCCTCGATGTAAACCGTGCCTTTTTGGTTATTTGTTGTATAACTACGATGGTTATCTTTCTTACTTTTGAACTTCGGGAATCCAGCAAATTTATCCCGGAAAAAGTTAGCGTATGCTTTATTCAAATTCATTTGAGCATTCGCCAACGCAAGACTATCCACTTCCTTTAGGAATGGAAATTCAGTCTTATATTGTGCAGGCGTAGGATATTTAACAGATTTATCAAGTTTATCCTGTGATTCTTGATAAGATTTGATTCTATCTGCAAGCATCTTGTTGTATACAAACCGAACACATCCAAATGTTTTTAAGAAAAATATTTGTTGTTCTTTATTTGGATAGATACGATATTTGTATGATTTCAACATTTTCTACACCTCATCTTTCCTTTGATTTTCAATATATTTCTTACTACACCTATCGGCGAACCACCCGTAGTAATCAAGCAAAACCTTCTTGACCAAAACATTTCTTTCCAAAGTTTCTTTCGCACATAGGGAAACTCTCTCTTGATTACACAAAACTAGTAAGCCTATTCGGATCAGAAAAAAAGCAAGCATTTAAAACAGACAATGAAATAGAGTTAACAGCAGTCTTAACAAAAATGAGTTTTAATAAGAATCAACTTACCTTTGTTGAAGTTGTAATGAGCCAAGGGGATCAGCCTGAATTGTTAGCTAAACTTGGGAAAAGATCCGGAAAGCAAAATGCTTAAAAAGAAAAGTGTAACTATAAATAGGTTACGCTTTTCTTTTTAAATTTTTATTCCGCAAGCGTTAACTGCCAGGACACACCATACTTATCATTTAACCAGCCAAACTTTTTGCTAAATGGATAAGAACCTAACGGCATTAGTACAGATCCATCCTGCGCTAGTTTATGAAAGACCGTTTCAATTTCTTCCTCCGTCTCACAAGTTACATACAGAGACATAGATGGTGTAAATGTAAAAGCATGCTTTACATAACTATCGATACACATGAATTCTTGGCCATTTAACGTAAACGTTGCATGAATGACAGACCCCTCTTTACCAGGTCCATTTTCATCGTAACGAGAGATATTTACAATTTCTGATTGATCAAAAAGTGATGTGTAAAAATTCATCGCTTCTTCAGCTTTTCCCTCAAACATTAAAAACGTAGTAATTTTTTGATTTGTAGTACTCATATAGAGACAACCCCTTGATATGTATTTATGTAAAACATACATCGGCTAAAAAAACCGAACGTATATTCCTATAAATGTATTGTCTATAAAAACGATACGTTTGTCAATTATCTACACTCTTATTTCTTCTTAAATAACGCTGTCCAAAGAAATGATTCTCCAAACATAGTATTTGGTTGGTCAATTTGCTTCATCTTTCTAATTTCGATCACTTCAAACTCGTCAAATATCTCTCTTAATTTTTCTTCTGAATATGCAAGGCCACCTCGTAGACTCCATCCTCTATATACATCCCAATCCGTTATTTCTGATCCATTTCTTTCATCTAAATCGCCTGCTGCAAAACATGTTAACCCAAAATAACCACCCGATTTCAATGAGTTTTTAATTAAATTCACATAACTTATTCTTCTATGTGGTGGAATGTGATGTAAACAACCCGAATCGTATACAAATTCAAATTCATTTTGAACCTCTAAATTAAAAATTGAATTACAAATAAAATCAATTTCTATTCCTTTTGCTAACGCTCTCTCTTTCGCCCAATTAATGCCTTCTATAGATAAATCCACTGCTGTTACATCAAACCCTTCAGTCGCTAAATAAATAGCATTTCTTCCTGGACCACATCCAAGCTCCAACACTTTCCCTTTGGAGATCCATTCTTTTTGTATATAGGAAACTAGATTCTCATCTGGAACATTTTCAAAAAACGGAACATCTTTTTCTCTATTCGCATAAAATTCATTCCAAAATGGTTCTGCCGGTCTTAATAATGAATCAAACATTTTAATAATATCTTCTTGCGTGTGCAACGTTTCATTTTTCATTTGTATCCCTCCAAGTTTTAATAGTCAGAAAATTATTATATATCTTCAAGAACTTTTAGACAAAGAAAAAAACTCCTACATTTTATAGGAGTTTTCCCCTTAAAATCCAAGTATAGCTAACCATTTTAACAACTTCTCTTCTCGCACTTTTAAATCATCGTTCTAAACATTGACCATACTTTCTTTAAACTCCATCCCTAACATCCCATCATCACCTAAAAGCCTTATGTTATCCTCTATTCTCCTAACCTCGCTTTCTTATAAAAGGTTATTTTGTTTGAATTCTCATAAAATACTTTTAAAATCTCTCAACATTGGAAATAGCTATATAATAAAAAAGATTAAATGTTAGGAGTGCTATAAATGTCTGATATAATTAAACTCTGTATTGTAATAGCTGTTGCCTTATTTTTAATATTTTCCATAATATCAGAGTTTAAAAAACCTCAAAAAGAGATGTTTTGGTTCTCGATTGACGTAATGTTTCTCCTTGCAGCTTTTTTACTAATACAAGACTATATCATAAAACATATAACGTAATCACCTGAATAAAACTTAATGTTCCGTCAATTCTATAAATACAGTTTCTTATTCCTTACATAAACGAGGGCTTAGCAGCTAACTATTGTTAGCTGCCTTTTATGTTTTACACGAATAAAATTCTAAATACTTTCCGATACTATATAAGAATTTAAAAGGTAGTTTTAAATTCTTCCCACTCTTGCTCTCTTGGTCGAGAGGCGAGCAGTTAGCTTTTGCTAGCTGCTCTTTTACTTTTTATCACCTATATACATGGTGATTCATACTATACATAGAAAATCAAAATCATTCTTATATTTGAGGACTATTACTCATGACTCACAGCTTGAGTATTCTCCTTTTCAATTCTGTTTTAGAAAATTTTTAACATAATTCACTCCGAGAAAGACCATTGTTCGAAGGTGCTCTTTTATTTGTGACATTTTCAAACAACATTTTATATAATTTACTCATTCTTTTCTTATCAATTAAGCTCGTCACTTGAAGTATAAAAATAGGATTTTTGTAAATGTTTTCAGGTTAGTGCATATTTTATTTCTGAAAAAGTTGCTCTGATTTATAAAAAAGTGAAATTTTTATAATCATTATTATTGAAAATTCACATATATATTAATGAGAATGGGTATTTATTAGCGAATGGAGTGGTTCCCTAATAAAGTACTCCTTTTTTCGCATGCACAAAATAGCATTTCTATTTAATCTTTCACCATTTAAATTCATCACGAACGATGGTAAACTATTATTAATTTTTTCTCGGAAGGGTGCCAAATGGAACTGTATTTTTACATTATTTCAATTTTATTACCTCTACTTGCTCTAATTTATTTAGCGTTTATAGATTATCTAATATATCTTCATCTTATTATCACAATCGTTTTGGCTATAATCATTCCCAAAAACATTCGGAACTACATTTTATTTGGTATTTTTGCAATTTTAAGCAATCCTTTTGTTCTTCTAGTTATTATAGGATTCATAACAAAGCAATTAGCTTGAGTACTTTAATTCAGTTATAAAAATTCGATTCTACTTTACTAATCGAGAACACTCCTTTTATGTTTATAAATTAAATAAAAATTTTGTTTCAACAATACACAACCTTTAAACATATACATACAATATGATGTGAACCTTTTTTACTATATAAATCTTAGTCAATGAACGTCTATTTCCCAAGGCGCTCTTTTTATCTATTACTAAATAACTTTTTATAAATTTTTTCAACTTTTAACCGGACAAGCATATATTATTGTATGGAGGAATCCACTCATAAAAATCTACCTTTCTTGTCAAAGAGCATGCTTATATGCGTGCTCTTTTTTATTATGTTTTCTTTCATTTCTAAATAACATTTTTAACTCTGTTCATACTATTTTTTCAACTTTAGGTTACAAACTATTTCTGTAAGCGTAGTGTTTCCTTTTGTACAACAGACAGTTAGTTTTATCCATAACGGTACACCTCTGCACTATTCAATATAAATTTTCATATATTATATTACGCTTGTCCAAATCGTGAGGTTATTACTCACGCGATCTAAATGAAAGAAAGGAGTGAAAATATGCGTTCATCTTGTCGTAAGCACACAAACTTTAATTGTGGAGCACAAGCCCCTAGTACACTACCAGCTCTCGGTTTTGCTTTCAATGCTACTTCACCTCAATTTGCAACACTATTTACGCCATTACTATTACCTAGTACAGGCCCAAACCCTAATATTACTGTCCCTGTAATAAATGATACAATTAGTACTGGAACTGGAATTAGAATTCAAGTAGCTGGTATTTATCAAATCAGTTATACATTAACAATCAGCCTCGATAACGTTCCAGTAGCCCCGGAAGCAGCGCGCTTTTTCTTGACACTCAACACATCAACTAATATTATTGCAGGATCTGGAACCGCAGTCCGTTCTAATATTATCGGAACCGGTGAAGTCGATGTATCCAGTGGTGTCATTCTAATCAACTTAAACCCTGGTGATTTAATTCAAATTGTACCGGTTGAAGTAATTGGTACAGTAGATATTCGTTCTGCAGCATTAACAGTTGCACAGATTCGTTAATAAAAACAATATGCTTGGCTAATTAACATTTAATGTTCCTTTTATACACCAAAATATATATTATAGATTTGACACACATTTATATCAAACAAGCATATTTTATTGTATGGTGACTATATAGTCATACAAATCTAAAGCGTTCATAAGAGCACACTTATATGTGTGCTTTATTTTTTTATGAAAATCAAGTTTTTAACACACAACACTCTAAAACAGTATGCGTGCATATAATGTCTTGTTTCCTCTTTCAACTTATATTTTTGGACAGAGCGCTTAAGAAAAGCGCTCTTTATATTTTAATAAAGATTTTATATAAAAAAATGCACATATACTAGAAACATACATACAATACTCATGATTATTTCAGAATTAGCCATTGAGCACCTTTTACGGTGCTCCTTATTTAGTAACAACTAAGGGTTTTGTTAAAGAACTTAATAAAATTCAATATTTTACTAATCATAATATAATCTGCTTCTAAGCCAGGTTGTATCAAATAGAGCAGTTAATGTAAATAACTGCTCTATTTTAATTTTTGTTACATAAACTTGTTATTTTCATCTATCCTATACAAAACTCACCAAATACTTATACCGCTTAAATTCGTAAATATAATGTTCTTATAGCAGTTAGCTTTTGCTAGCTGCTCTTTTGTATTGAATTGATAATAATTTTTAGGTCTTATTTCTTTTCTACGTCATATAATTTTAACCTAAACATCCAGCTCAAAGTGTTACCTCCTATCTTAAAGAGCACTTATGCATGGTGCTCTTTTTTATTTTGTTGTTTTTTATTTCTGAATAATATTTGTAACCCTGTTCATATTATTTTTGTAACTTAAAGCTACAAACTATTTCTGTAGGCGCAGCGTTTCTTCTGTTTAAAATGCACATTTATTAAGAATATACATAAAATATCATGTGATATTCTTTTTCAATATTATTTTTAGTCATGGAGCGCCTTAAAAAGCGCTCTTTATATTTGTTAATAAATAACCATTTTGCTCAAACATATTTACAGTTTATATAATCTAAGCCCATATTTAACATAGACAAGACATAGCTTTTTATTATACATGCATAATTTTTATGCATGTTTTTTCTTTAATAAAATAACTATTGTTTTAGATTTCATAAATACAAGCACTTGTCCATTTCATTTTGTTCTCCTCCCACATTTACTATTAGTAACACGAACTTTTCAGAGGTGAAAATAAAATGAATGAGTTTTTATCTTCTACTTCAATAAACTCTAATCTAGTTGGACCTACATTACCACCTATTCCACCATTCACACTGCCTACTGGACCTACTGGATTACAATCTGTAGCTTACGGCACTTTTTGGCAAACGGAATTCATTACAGTCCCTTTCGGAGCTCCTTTTTCTTTTAATCAGGCTGAACCTTTGGTAGGGGGAGTTTCTCTGTTAAATCCTACCACAATTAATATCACACAACCGGGGGATTATCGTATTTCTTTTATTTCCTCAATTAATTTAACTGTCCCTCTTACATTTACATATCAAATAACATTTTTACTTATTTACAAGAGCGGATTTTATTATTATGTACAAGCACCCTTTTCTTTTTTTTATACAATATATAGATATCTCAAAGAAAGGAGAGTAACAAAAGTATGGCTGATTATTTTTATAAAGATGGTAAAAAGTATTATAAAAACCAATCGTATTCTCACCATCAAAAAGATAACTGTTTTATCAAAACTCATACAATATCTGGTTCAAATAGTGCTTTAGCTTTTAGTGTACCAGCTAACACTTCAAGAACACCTTTTGAAGATTTGACCAATAATCACAATAAAACATTACTTGATTTTCGCGTTCCTGGTGGTGTTCAACCAATTGAAGTAACCATTCGAACCAGAAGGTCTGGACCAATTACCTTTACAATAACTGCAGGTGAACAAAGGATATTTCAAGTTGAAGATTTTCAAAACCTCACTCTCACAAATAATACCAATACCGGTAGCACCATTAGTATATTTATTCAAAAAACATTTTGTATCTGCTGTAATAATCAAAATGATTTTCATAAAAAGTATTATAAAGAACAATCATATTCTTATTTTCAAAAAGATAACTGTTTTATCGAAACTCATACCGTAGCTGGTTCAGATACCACTCCAACTGAAAATGTCCCTGTAACCATCATCGTACCCTCCGCCACTTCAAGAAGAGTTTTTGAAGATTTGACTAATAACCACAATAAAACATTACTTCAAATATCTGTTCCTGAAGATGTCTTCCCTATTGAAGTAACTATCCAAACAAGAAGTTCTCCCACACCAATTATCGCGACTCTTGCTACAAATGAAACAAGAGTATTTCAAGTTGAAGATTTTCAAAGTCTTACTCTCACAAATAATACCGAATTCCTTAATTTCATTGAAGTATTGATCAAAAAAACATTTTGTATCTGCTGCAATGATAAGAATGATTCGTGTGATAAATATTACCGTGATGACGAATGTGAGTGTTAGGTTGATTCTCCAAAAGAAACCTTATAAAGAAAAGTTTTTCTTTTATCCTTGTAGCATCTAATTATTCACATTTGTTCACTATTTTATCTCTTAATAAAATTCAAATTTAGTATTCATCAATCACTTCAATCTCATGTTAAATCTACGTAAAGATTATTATCATTCAACTTATCCACCCAAGAACCATTATATAATGAATTCGCAAATAATCGATTTGCACGCAACTATCTTTCCGTACGACATAACTCTTTGCTAGGAGAAATCCTAGCCTTTTTTTATCCCCCCTCATATCAGTTGGTCCTTTCCAAATACCCGCTTGTTTCCATTGTTTTTTCTTTTTCCCGACATACAAGGGGCTAAGGTCATACATAATACCAGTATCTTTATCCGGTATACCTTGTATATTTAAATTCCTGACAACCTGAGGTGTTAAACCATTCTTTTTAAGTTGTGTATCAAAATATCTACCCAATTGGCGAAATTCTTCACCAGTCGAGCATTGCTTACATTCATTGATACTGAAGTACGATTATAATACCAACAAGCTGTTTGAACTAGCAGCTTCACTCTTCTCATAATAGGGATGCAAATTATCACAATTAGCTAACTCATTGAACACACTGGCAGACAACCAAAATTGTTGTCTGCTTTTTGCATGGAATTTTTCATTTTACATATACTAGTTTTGAGCCTGTTACCAATGCAAGCCATTTTGGTGTTTTGAATTCCGACTAAGCTTTTTGTTGCATAGATTATTACATCTTTGACAACACTGATTTAAAGCGCGTTTTCTGGTTATTCGTAGTTCTAATCCAGAATAATTTTTCTCCTATTAAAGGACAGCAGATACGACTAAAATGTACCCTATAGAATAGACACTGAAAAAAAGTCTATTCTATAGGGTATTTCTTGTATAATGAGAGAAAATTGGGATCGGAGAAAGTTCAAAATGACAAAAAAGCTATTTACGGAAAGAGACATTCAAATTCTATCAAATAACCCCTACATAAAATCTGTAAGTCAGAAAGGTATCACTTATACAGATGAATTTAAGCGTATTTTTATTGAGGAAAATGAGAAAGGAAAACTACCTCGAAATATTTTTGAAGAATGTGGTTTTGATATAGATATAATTGGAATGAAACGAATTATGTCATCAGGAAGTAGATGGCGTGCTGCTTACAGAAAAAATGGTGTATTTGGTTTGCGAGATACACGCACCGAAAACGCGGGAAGAACTCTTGAGAGAGAGCTTACGTTAGAAGAGAAGTATGCTCGTTTAGAAGCCGAACGGAACTTACTAAAGGCAGAAAATGAATTGTTAAAAAAGATCAAACTTATGGAAGGGAGGATGAGAAGGAAATAACGTTATCACCTAGTCAGAAATATATCCTGATTCGTTCTGTTATCATAAAATATAACTTAAGAAATATGGTGAGTTATTTGTGTAAAGTAGCTGGTGTATCCCGTTCGGGATACTATAATTATTTTTCCATTTCATCTCAAGAACAACGGAAACAAAAGAACAATCAAGATGAAATCGTGAAAGAAATCATATTAAAAGCACTTCGATTTAGAAATCGAAAGAAAGGGGCTCGTCAAATAAAAATGACATTGGTGGGTCATTTTCAAGTTGTCTACAATTTAAAGCGTATCCGTAGAATCATGAAAAAATATGAGATTGTCTGTCCGATTCGGAAAGCAAATCCTTATAAAAGAATGCTGAAAGCTTCAAAAGAACATCGAGTAGTGCCGAATCAATTAAATCGAGAATTTAAACAAAATATCCCAGGAAAAACGCTTCTTACAGATATCACTTATTTAATTTACGGTAAGAATAAAAGAGCTTATTTATCTACAATTTTAGATGGCTCAACCAATGAAATTTTAGCTTACCATGTTTCAGAACAGATGACATTAGACCTCGTAACAACAACTCTTCATAAACTAAAACGGAATAAGAGGATTCCATTGACTGAAGGCGCATATATTCATTCAGATCAAGGAGCCCACTACACAAGCCCTACCTACCAAAAATTAGTCAAAAAGCTAAAGCTCGGACAATCTATGTCAAGAAGAGGGAACTGTTGGGATAACGCTCCACAAGAATCATTTTTTGGTCATCTGAAAGATGAAGCACATATAAAACCTTGCGAGTCTTTTACTGAGTTGAAACAAGAGATTAAGAAATATATGACGTACTATAATCACTATAGATATCAATGGAATTTAAAAAAGATGACTCCTGTTGGATACAGAAATCATCTTCTTGGTGTTGCCTAACTTTTTTCAAAATGTCCTTTACAAAGGGTACAGATTAGACTGCTAGTCCTTTTTTCTTATACCGCATATTCCCCCTTCTGGTAGCTTCGAACTACATTGCCCTCATCATTGTAATAAGCAATTTCCCAAAAATGATGACAGTTGTGCTTTTCAATTTCTCCCTCGAACAAAACGAACAAATGAGTTTTCCAGTTCCCGGCGATCGTATTACTCGCATACCCATGTAAGCGAAATCGAGGTTGCGATAATTTTGCATTTCCTTGAAAGCCTGCTCTGCACTGTACATGCGCTTGATGTCAAAAACATCTTCATTCTCGCACTTTACAAACTTCATAAATTCCGCCATCGACATTGTTATAAATTTTGTTCTGAACTGCTGCCAATACAGAAAACTTGCTTTACTTTCCGTTTCAGCAACAATAATTTTCTCGTTCGGCCAATGTTCGAAAATGGTTGTTAATTTAAATTTGTAAATAAGAAATCTCAATCTTCACACGCCCTTATTTTTTTCATCTACCAATATGAGTTAAATCATTTATAAACTTCTCTTGTTCCATTTCGATAATTGCGGAATGTGTAATGAAAATACTCTCTCGCTTCAATACCTTTTCTTTCAACTAAAGTGTTCTGCCGAAATAGTAAACATAATAAGTTCCGTTCTCTTTTTGCTGCAGCATAACATTCCAGTACCGTTTGAATATGTTACGAATTTCTTTCACCAAATCTTCCAATTCTTCGTTAGTAAAAGATGTTTTCGTATTGTTATACGAATTGATTTTTCATAATCCGTATCATCATCAGGGTCGCTAGTACAAATTGCTTTCCCTCGATTTTTTTCGGTTAAATATTCTTCATACATAAGTTACACTTGTTCTTGAATTGGGACATGGTAGTAATACCCTTGCTCTACTGGTTTTGGACTATAAAATTTCCTTTATAAGTTTTAAAATTTATTTTAAATACGGTGAATGAAATTTCCATTTTTTCTCGGCATCACCCTTGTTTTATACAAGCAAAAAAAGAGCCGCAACACTTTGCGACTCTTTTTGAATAATAACTATTTAACGGCCACGTCTTTGCTGACCTTGTTTTGTACTACTTTTCTTATTACTTGGCTTATTAAATGATCGATTGTTATCATTTCTCGAACTATTTCTTGGGCCACCTTTTGAACCACTTCTTGAACCTTCACGGCTATCTCTTTGACGATATTGATCTGATTTCTTTGGAGCCGGCTTTGGTACCGGTTTTCCATTTTCATCTACACGTTTTATCTTCGGTTGTTCGATTATTTCTCTTTGCAATGGTGCACCAAGCGTTTTTTCAATTTCTTCTAAATATTTTTCATCTTTCGCTGCAACGAACGTAATTGCAAGACCTGATCCACCTGCACGTCCTGTTCGGCCAATGCGGTGAATATAACTTTCCACATCTTCAGGAATATCAAAGTTAAATACGTGCGTTACACCATCTACATCAAGTCCACGAGCTGCTACATCCGTTGCAATTAAGTATTGAATTTTAGCTTCGCGGAAACTCTTCATAACTCTTTCACGTTTCGCTTGAGGTATATCACCATGAAGTTCAGCACAATTATAACCTAGTCCTTTTAAATTATCATAAAGCTTACTTGCTCTAACCTTTGTACGACAGAAAATAACTGCTAAAAATGGCTGATCACGATCCATAACAAAACGAAGTGCATCTGGCTTTGCACGATCTGTCGTCTCAATGACACGCTGCTCAATTGTATTTACCGTTACTTCTTCACTTTGCACTTGAATCATTTGCGGCTCATCCATATAACGTTTCGCCAATTTTTTAATATCTTTTGGCATCGTTGCTGAGAATAACATCGTTTGTTTACTATCAGGTGTCTCATCTAAAATATCTTCAATATCGTATAAGAAACCGAAATAAAGCATTTGATCCGCTTCATCTAGTACAATTGTTGAAAGATTACTTAAATCAATTGTTTCACGACGTATATGATCTAATAATCGTCCTGGTGTCGCAACAACAATATGTGTATTGCCTTTTAATTTTCTCAATTGTTGTGCTACATCTTGCCCGCCATAAATCGCTAGTACATTAATATCTTCTCTTTGAACAAGCATTTTTTTAATTTCAGTTGTAATTTGCAGTGCTAGTTCCCTTGTTGGTGCAACAATTAAAGCCTGAACATCACTACACTCTGGATCGATTTTTTCTAAAATCGGTAACACGAATGCTAACGTTTTACCCGTTCCTGTTTTCGCCTGTCCAATAATATCTTTACCTGACATAATAACTGGAATTGCCTGCTCTTGAATTGGTGTTGCTTCTGTAATTCCATTTTCACGTAATGTATGATTAAAAGTTTCACTAATTCCTAATTCTAAAAAGTTTTTCAAATAGACCACTTCTTTTCCTTATTTTTCACATTAGCTTTCATTGTACCATTTGTTTCGCCAAATATGAAAAATAAAAAAATTCTTATCTTATTTTTTATATTCATCGTGTACTAGTTGGATAAATTCTTTTTGTTTTTTCTCTGATTTTATTAATGCTTCCATGTTAGTAGTAGACAAAATGAACTTTTTAATTTTTCTATTACTCCAAATTAATCTTGTATACCTTGTATCTTCGTGTAACTTTCGAAACCACTCAAATTCGCTTAATTTTGCAATATGATGTTTTAATTTCATATCATTTCTTGGATAAAATATAATTATATCCATTATTAGATCAAATAATAAGCTCATCTTCTCCCCTCTTATACATATATATTTCAATGTTACGGAAACATAGTTAAAGGGTGATGAAATTGACAACTACATTCATAAACACATTTTGCATATTTTTCTTACTATATTTTCAATCGCCCTCAATTATTATGGCAAAATCTCAAACAAATGTAATAAGTGAATTCAAACAAGCTTTACTCAAAAATGGTCAACTACCCCCACTGAGATACCGCGTTTCAGTGGGGGCTTGAGTTTGAACGCTAGGTCTTTTCGTCTATCGCTAGACAGTTTGACGCTCTAGCATTCATGCCACCTTACGGTAACACCCCAAGTATGTTTTTGGTTGGTACTGGCAACAAACGATTGTTTTCCCACTTGCACCACCCTTTCGAAAAAGAGCGGTTCTTCCTTATGGAAAGAAGCCACCACTCAGATGACTCCGGCGTGTGCTACAAGCCCCGACAAGTCGAGTACACATGGATGGTTGACGCACCCACTAAGCTATGCGCGAAGCAACAGCCTTACGTTTTTGTACTTCTAATAGAATCGGCGTTTTCACTTTGAGATTGTCATCTAATTCTACAACTCTTGATTTTTTCAATGTATTCAGCGCACCATTAATATCAGCGTGGATACATGTTCCTGCTTTACTTTGGTACAGACCACGCGTGATTCGTTTGCCACTAAAGCGATAATGCGTCCTATCATCCTTAGACCAAACAGGAACCGGATCTTTATCAAGAAAACTAGCTTTTGAAGTATAGCTTTCTTCTTGTTTTAAAAATCGGATACCTTCTTTTATACATTTATTCTCAATTGCCGCAATCAGTTTATGAAACGGGATTTGAACAAACTTTTGGTTATTCTTTTTCCCCATATCAGATTTTTGTTTCCAACCAACGTTATACCCTACGACAACCGTATCTATGCCAAATGCTTTCACTTTTTTAAACAACAGACCTACAGTTTGTGAAATGTAACCATTTATTTGTCGTTCTCGTTTATGCCAAAGTGCAGCCATTTGATTCGTTACAACTCGTTTTGAAATTCCGTTTTCCATATTCTTCTGCTGGAGATTACATATCATTTTGTTGAAATATTGGTTTATGGATTTTAATTTTTTTCCATCAATTAAAAATGCATCACCTGTATTGGTTACGCAACTTACTAATCTGTCTACGCCTAAATCGCAACTCAAAGCGTTACTCGTAGTCGTGGATTGTTTCTTCATTTGAGAAGCGTGCATTTCATATGTGTAATGCACCTCAAAGAACCGACCTTTTTGCTTCGGTACAATCTCAATGTAGGAGATTTTTTTATTTCTTACATTTTTAGGCATACGTATTTTAATGGAACCGAATTTTTTTCTAAATGCCACACTCATCGGAATCATCCAATATCCGTTCTCATCCACTTTTGGCACTTGATAGATTTCAATGATTCGTTTGTCAGTTGGACCAGAATAATTAGGAAACTTAGGACGACCTGTGAACTTCTCAGGATTTTTCTTCCACTGTTCCCATGCTTTAAAAAAGCTTTTTACTTCTGTAAATAAAGTTCTACGAATAGCCTGCACAGAGTTTGATTGAATGCCCCAATAATTCATATCGACTTGCATGGCAGTGTCGACTTCTTTTACAGTAGCCATTTTATTATCGTTCAAATAACTTTGTTTAATCGTGTACAATCCAACATTTCGCAATGCTTTTGAACTATGCGACATGCGTTGCAGTATGCGAAATTCTTTAGCTGTGAGACAAGCTCGCCCGATATTCTGTTTCTGCGTGAATCGTTGCATGGTTTCTCTTTTCTTTTGTTTACGTAATACTTTCACTGCTTTCTTTCTAGCCATTGTTTTCACCACCTTTCTTAGAGAGTTCATTAAAATTATTTCTTTTGGCTCGAGTAACCAAATGATGATTATTATCCAATTTCGTTGTCTTACGATATATTCCCTCCTTATCTAAGGGCAGATTATATCGTAAAAAAAAAAGAAACAAATATTTGCCCCGGGAACATTGTTATGAACGAAACAAAAGAGTTCAGCCTACCTTCTGACAGCAATTCATCTCCACCTGAATTGTTGGGTTTCACCCGTAACACAAATCAGATGGAGTCTTCTTGCCGAAAAAGATAAAAAATTAATGAGGTCATATGTAACAGAAGGGATTGAACTACCTACTTTCCAAACAGATAAACATATTCATGAAATTAAAATAGTACCGTCTCCAAAAGAAGATACTACAATTCTTATTTCCTATTTCAAAGAAACTGATGGCGAATTTACTATCGGTTACATTTTAGAAATAATAACAAAAAACAATAAAATATCTCAAATTAATCAAATTTATGATGGAACGAATCCATTTATGAAAGAAGCTACTATTGTAAAAGAATATGAAATGAAGTGTAAGGAACATATACTTACTCCTACAAAATTCCCGTTCGAAATTCATGAATTTCAAGGGTACATCTATAACGATTACTTAGAACTACGATACTACAATAAAGATAGTAATGGGATTTTTAAAATCACTGTTTCACCAGTTCAACATAAATTAGATCAATATGTACATAAGGGAACTAAATTTTACATTTTAAAACATAATATAAAGGCAGTATATAATCCTCATTTTGATTTAGCATACGAACTTATCTTTCAGAAGGACGGTTTTCAATATAAGAAAGATCGGTTTTTTTATATATTTTATATAATGAGTTTTCCTCCATGATAACAATAATACGTTGCTGCTTTAAGGTTTTTTATTCTCTTTAAAGATTCTTCCGCTTTTTCTATATTTAAACAAAAATTCGGATTAGCTATTACTAATTCACAATTATCTTGAACTGCCGCATCCCCTGTAATTACACATTCTAAGTCCGGAAAATATAATGAAATATGCCCCGAAGTATGTCCTGGGGTCGCTACTATTTGACATTCATCATTTAAAATCATTTGACCATCACTTACTTTTTCATCGACGGAAATATGTCTTATATTTTTTAACTGTTGTATAAACCATTCACCAAATTCTTTCTCTTCAATTGGCATATGTTCTAACATTTCTTCAGCTTGAACTAGTCTCTCCGATTTTATTTCACCATTAATGTAGTTGGATTCTATTTCACTAGCAATAATATTAATGTAAGGATATTTCACTTTGAAATCATATAAAGATCCTATATGATCGTCATCATAATGAGTAATAATTATATTTTTTAAGTTTTTCATCTCATACCCATGTTTTACAATTGCATCTTCAATTAAAGGTAAAAAGTTTATATAACCTGTATCTACTAAAGTTAATTCCTTGTTTAATATAAGTAAGCTCGGATAAATACATTGTTTTCCCCCGTTATATTCGAATTCAATTGGTAGTTCTTTTATCTTCATTTTTCTTCCCCCATACCCGGTATTCAATTTTTAATAATAAATAAATCCTCCACATACATTTTACTGTACATACTTATGTAACAAAACACTGTAAGTCGTTACATAACCAACATTCTATTATTTTGAACAGGTAATTCCTTATTTTTATGGAAATATACAATAAGATAAATAATAAAATTGATTATTCCTTCACTTTTTTGTCTATCCTTTTAAAAAATCTATGTTTTTGTAAAAGGAGTGTTTATATGGAGAAACAGACACTTTGGAAAAAATTCAAAAAAAGCTCAGCAAACCTCGGGAAATCTAGTGTTTATGAAAGTATTATTTTATACTACACAATGAGAAAAAAAGGGTTACCTACTAAAGCGAAATTTATAATATTAGCCGCTTTATCCTATTACGTATTAACAATCGACTTCATTCCAGATATAGCTGCTATTATTGGGATTGGTTTATTAGATGATGTTTTAGCAATTGCTATAGCGCATAAATTTGTAATGCGCCATGCGGACGCTGAAATTCGAGAGAAGAGCAAAGTAAAAATGGAGTCATTATTTGCTTCCGTACAAACATAACGAAAGAGGAGCTAATATAATTTCACTTAGCTCCTTTTTCATTACACAATGTTTAAATGTACTATTTCATTTCACTTCATTAGCTACAAAAAATTGCTCACAAACACTGGAAATGCGCTGCAAGTCTACGTTCCCACCAGATATAACCGCGACTACCTTTTTCCCTTTAATATATGGATCCACTTTCCCTGCAAGTAGAGCAGCAGTAGCTAATGCGCCAGCCCCTTCTACAACAGCTTTACCACGTTGTAATAAGTCTTTCATCGCTACTTCTAATTCACCTTCTGATACAGTTACAATATCATCTACTAATTCTTTTACTACTTCAAAAGTTAAATCGCCTGGTATTTTAACTGCGCAACCATCTGCTATAGTAGGTGCCTCATAATGTTCTACAATCGTACCTTTGTCATAAGATGCCTTCATCCCATGAACATTTTTTGCTTGGACACCAATTATATTAATGGATGGATTAAAAGATTTTAATGCAACTGCAATACCAGAAATAATGCCACCTCCACCAATCGGTACAATGACAGTATCAACATCCCACATATCATCAAGAATGTCCAAACCAATTGTACCTTGACCAGCCATTACCTCTACATCATCATATGGATGTAAATATGTTTCACCTGTTTCCCTTATTATCTCCTCACATTTTGCCTTCGCATCATCAAAAGTTTCACCGTATAAAATCACTTCTGATCCATATCCTCTAGTTGCTTCAACTTTCGCCTGAGGGGCAGAAATTGGCATCACAATTTTACTCTTAATACCAAGTAAATGAGCAGATAAAGCAATTCCTTGCGCATGATTACCAGCGGAACAAGCAATTACTCCTCTTTCTTTTTCTTGATCTGTCAACTGTGACATTTTATTAAACGCACCACGAAATTTAAAAGAACCCGTTAATTGCATATTTTCTAATTTCAAGTGAATTTCTCCGCCTGTTTTACTAGTCAAATAAAAAGATTTTACTAGTGGCGTTTTACGAGCATTTCTGTCTAAAATGGTTTGGGCTTTTTTAATATCGTCTATATGTAACGGTAGTTTTTTAGTTATCATACTAACACCTCTTCCAATGGTCTATTCCTAAGTTTTCGTATGTAGCAACTCCTTTATACGAAACCATCTATATTAAGAAAAAGTCTTTATATATGTATCCCACTCTGTAATACACACATTTGCAAACAATTTAACATCCTCTTCGTATCGCGTTCTTTATAATCATTTAAACATGCAATTTGAATCCAATTATTCTTTTGTAAATACGATGACTCATAATGAACAATGTATCCTTGTAACGCTAACGCATCGCCAATCACCTTAGAAGACTGATTTTCATTTAATTGAATGGTAACTATAATTGGCGCGGCATGTTCTTTAGGTGAAACAAGATTTAAACCCATATTGGTAATAGCTTGTTCAATATATGCATACGTCTCGTTTATTTTTTCAAATGCTTTTGCATCTTCAAATCTCTTTAATGCTTCTTGCAGTGCATAAATTAAATTCCATGAATGAGAATATGGAATACTTTCATTTTCTTCGTACATACCAACGTCCATATAGGCCGGTAATGTCTCGTTTACTTTCACATTATGATTATAAAAAACGAAAGATAATCCAGTAAACGATTTAATTGCCTTTCCGCTAACACCGCTTGCAAAATATACATCCTTCAAGTCTATCGGTATTGCTCCAATCGAACTGATACAATCTACACATAGCTTCACATTATACTTTTTACTTAAAACATTTAGCTCGTCTAAATCATTTAACATTCCGGTTGATGTTTCATGGTGAACAAACCAAAGCCATTCATAATTGCCAGTTCCCATTATTTTTTCTAATTCGGTATAAATAAACGGTTCTCCCATTTCTTTTTTATACGTATCAAAATGTAATTGCGCGCGTGATGCATGTCCAACTAATCTATTACCAAATTCCCCATTTGTTAATACTAGTCCTTTCCCTTTTAAAGAACGTAACTGTAAAGCAATAGCATCATTTGCTAACGTCCCTGTTCCTAACATAAGTTGTACATGCTTTGCTTTTGTCATGTGAAGTAACCGTTTTTTCACATTGTCCATCGTCACTTGAAATAACTTAGAACGATGCGAAATAGGCTTAGTAGAAAATGCCTTTCGAACATTTTCTTCAATATCTACTGGACCAGGTAAAAACGTATATTCTTTCGTCATAATTCCCCCAACACTCGATGCTTCAAACATAGCAGGGGTAACATACATTGGCTGGAAGGCTGCTGCTTCTGTACCAACTAACGTATGGAAAGATTTGAATCCCATTTGCTCATATAAAGGTAGTTCACGTGTTGTAGCAGAAATGAGTGCCAATTCATATCCATTTAGAAGCAAATAACGATGTAAAAAGCGAATTAAACCTAACAACGCTCTTCCATTTCTATATTCACGTTCTACTGAAAGTAAACGAATTTCATATACGTTTTCTCCATGTTCTTGCAAATAATAATCTAGATTTGGAATTTTATTGTCTAACGAGAATGGTCGTTTTCCTCGCAATGTAACCATACCTACTAACTTATCGTCATCTAAACAAATTAAATATGTATTTTCTTCATGGAAACGATCTATACGAACACGCTCTTTCGTTTCTTCATGTTGCGGAATTTCTTCTACAAATGTTTTATAATTCAACTTATGTATACTTTCAAATTCCCAAGCTTGATCAGCAACTTTATAAATTAACCCCATGCCTTCTCTCCTTTATGTATTTAATAAAAATTATAAGTGGAGATTAACTCCACTTATAAAAAGTTCATTTCATTCTCGATTTACATATAAAATAAGTACAATGATAAGTGCACTTAAAATAGTCGTAACAATAGAGTAAGAATACAAAATCATGCACACTGGTAAACAAGCGATTGTAATTAGTCCTGGCTTAGTAAATCCTTTAAAGATTAAATAAAATATAATGAAAACAGCAATAAGGGTAAGCGCTATCAAATAATCAAATGCAATTAATCCTCCAATAAATGTTGAAATCCCTTTTCCACCCTTGCCTTTAAATGCAATCGGGTAAATATGTCCAAGTAAAACAGCCAGTAAAGCTAACATTACAAATGTAGAATCTTCAAAAAGGTATTTTGCAATAGAAACTACGATTGCCCCTTTGATCGCATCACCTAAAAATGTAGCGACGAAATAACCTTTTCCATATACGCGCCCCATATTTCTTGCGCCAGGATTGCCGCTTCCTTCCTGCCGAATATCAACATTATGTTTCCATTTCGTCACTATATAAGCGGTCAATATGTTTCCAAATAAATAAGAAACCACCAAATACAAAAATTGTATACTATTAATCATGTAATCATTCACTTTCTACATGGGAGTACTTATACAATATTCAATGACTATGTATATTGTACTTTTCTTACTTTACATCCCTTTATACATTTTAACATCATATTTTTACAAATCATACAAAAATTCTCATACCGCTATTTATTAAAATATAAATTCTTCATTAAGTAATAGGTTCCTTTCACTGCTAGTTCTGATGGTGATACAAATATAACTTCTCCCATACTTTTCTCGCAGCATTTCTTAAATTCAGCATATATTTCAGGTACGAAACGCAGTATGCTGCCACTTACTGCAATTGAAGTTGTTACATCAAACTGCATTTTATTGTAAATATTCACCGTAATTCTCGTTAATTCCTTAGCCGCTTGTAAAATGATTTCATGTGCATCATCATTCCCATTTCTAGCTTCCCCAATAACGGATGGTGCAATTGCTGCCACTTTATCTTTTGAAGAACTATAAACTAGTCTTTTTATATGAGACGACGTCAAAAGTTGAAACTCATCTTGAATCCTTATGCTTAATGGGCAAAGTGTAACCCCTTGATCAAATTGATTTGCCATTCTCTTTAAACCTTGTAACGCAATCCAATACCCACTTCCTTCATCTCCTAAAATATGTCCCCATCCACCGCTATACTCATACACTTCTCCTATCTTTCCAATACAAATCGCGCCTGTACCGCCAATTGTTAAAATTCCATCTTTCCCTTTTAAAGTAGCTGCATGTGCAATCATTGCGTCATTAAAAACTCCAATTGGTGTTCCATACTTCTTTTTTAAACGTAATGTTAACTCATTCGTATTTGCTCCACTTACACCCGCTAATCCCAAACAAATACAAACGCAATGCTCATTTAATAACCCATTCTGGCATTCATCGATTGCTTCCATAATATGCACAAGAGCTTCTTCAAAATCTATTAATATATTTCCAAAGCCACTTGTAGCTCTTACAAGTTCGTTTCCGTCTTTATCAAATGCAATTGCTTCTGTCTTCGTTCCGCCGCCGTCTACTCCAATCATATACTTCATGCGTTCGCCTCATTCTCTTGAAATTAGAGGGAATGTTATGTTCCCTAAAACTACAGATTGCTTAGCACCAGTTGCGCTCGGGACATTACTCGGATTACGATGATACGTTTCATTTGCTAAAATGGCAAAGGCGATTGCTTCCTTCGCTTCTGAAGAATAGCCTATATCTTCTTGAAGGAATAATGCACATTTTTCTTCTTTCAATCCATAACGTATCATTTCTACAAGTGTATCATTATAACTTCCGCCACCACCTAGAATTACCTCATCGATTTCATAATACGGCAAAATAAACTCCTTATACTGATGAACAATTGAACTTGCTGTAAACATTGTGACAGTCGTCAATATATTTTCTTTACTATGCTTTTCAAACCGCTTCAATAACTCACTGACAAATTCTTCTCCAAACTGTTCTCTACCAGTTGATTTCGGTGGACTCATTTTCAAAAATGGATGGTTCATACAATATGTCAAAACCTCTTCTACAACTACACCCTGTTTTGCAATCTTACCATTTTGATCATATGGCAACTGAAATAATCTTTGACATACTTCATCCATTATCATATTCCCTGAACCAGTATCAAAAGCTATAACGCTCTTCTCACTTAGTTTACTTGGTATAACGGTAACATTACCGATTCCGCCAATATTTTGTAGTAGTCTATTTTTAGTTTGGTGGCGATACAAAATAATCTCTGAATATGGTACAAGTGGTGCACCTTGTCCCCCTGCTGCCATATCCATCGTTCGAAAATTAGAGATAACCGTCGTTTTCGTTTCATATGCTATAACTGCTGGTTCTCCAATTTGCAATGTGGAAGGAATCATACTACCATCTTGCTGTGGCTGATGATAAATCGTTTGTCCGTGAGAACCAATTAAATCTAATTGTCCCAAAGGAAAATTGGCCTCTTTACAAACTTCCTTTACAGCATCGGCGAAGCATAAACCGAGTTTGAAATTTAAACTGCATATAAGTTGTACATTTGAATTTTCTATTGATAATGCCTGCTGGATCTCATTTTTTATATCATTACTAAATGGCACAGTAGTAAAATGGATGAGTTCAACTTTAGAACCCACACCGCTTCCTTCTATATGAACGAGTGCTACATCTATACCGTCTAACGAAGTACCAGACATTACCCCTGCAACATACATAACATGCATAACCTCCTCTTTATTAAAAAACAATCATGTAAGTTACAAACGTACAACCGATTGAAAATAATATAAATCTAAAAAACAACTGAGCTTTTGATACAAACGATCCATCAATAAAAGAAACAACTATAGTAAGTAAAATACTTGCCGCAATGCTTGTAACGAGCCATATACTATGCATTTGTGATAGATGTAGCATTTTTAATAAAGGTACAAAAAGAAAATTCGAACATATTACTCCAAATAGTAATAAAAATACCCCTTTATAACTAAATTTTATATTCATCCTAATTCACCCTCTCTGAACTTCATGTAAAAGAAGTGATAGACAGAATGCCTATCACTCATAAATAGAGTATGGAGCTTACGAATTAACAGATTCTCCGTCTCCATTCTTTTCAATTTCAAGCATATTTTTGTCGTACATTTTAAAGAATGGTAGATAAATAAGGAATGATATTGCTATATTTATTAACACTAATACAACTGCACGCCAATCTCCTCCTGTAGCTAAGTACGCACCAATTGGAGCTGGTAGTGTCCAAGGCGGCATAATATGCGTTGGCGTTACAAATCCCATTGCAGTTGCAGAATAAGCTATAGTAGCTGTTACTAGCGGTGTAATAACGAAAGGAATAATTAAGATTGGATTCAGGACAATTGGTAAACCGAATATAACTGGTTCATTAATATTAAAAATACCAGGCACTATACAAGTTCTCGATAGTGCTTTCGAATATTTTGATCGTCCAAATACAATCATAGCTAACACAAGTCCTAACGTTGCTCCTGAACCACCAATCCAAATAAACCATTGATAAAACGGCTCTGGTGCAATGAATGGAAAATGACTTGCACCACTTGCTACAGCTTCACCGTTCTTCCCTAAATACACATCCCAAAGCGGCCTTGCTACAGTACCTACAACGGATACACCGTGTATCCCGAAAGACCAGAAAAATGTAATTAAAAATACAGGTATAATAACACCAAAGTAACTATCACCAGCTTTAACTAACGGTGCTGCTAATTTATCTACAACGTAATGTACATCCACTTTAAAAACGACAGTAATAAGACTCATAATAATAATAACGAAAGCCGCAGGTATAAGTGCTTCAAACGAACGCGCTACTGATGGTGGTACTTGCTCTGGCATTTTGATCGTTACGTTTTTCTTCTTACAAAACCTTAAAATCTCCACTGATAAAATAGAAACAATCATCGTCACGAATAGTCCATGACCTCCGAGATTTGTCATCGGAAGCATAAATCCTTTTTTATCAATTAATTCAGGCGTTAATGTTAATAGTAATGAACATACTGCAAGCTGTGCCCCTGATAAAGCATCTAGCTTATAACTTTTCGCTAAATTATATCCTATTCCAAATGCTATATATAAAGACATAATAAACATTGTTAAACGATATGGTATTAATATACTCGTTTGATTTTTTAATGCCCAAACTGATATGAAACTATCTTTCGGTAACGGTGGAAATGCTACGATTAAAAAGAAACTTCCTACAATAATAAATGGTAATGCAGAAATAACTCCATCACGGATTGCTTGTAAATGCCTCTGTTCAGAAAGCCTTGCCATCGGTCCAGATAAATTTTTATCAAGAAACGTGACAAACTTATTCATAACGCTTCCCCCTAACTAATTAAATCATTTACAGTTTTTAATAAAGTCGGTCCGCCAAGCGGCGTGTATGCTTGCGGCGGTATAATACCGCACGGGATAGATACCTCTTCTGCAAATTTTTTAACTGAATCAAATCGATGTCTTACTTGAGGTGCAACCATTACAACATCCCAGCCATTCTTCACTTCTTCTTCCACCTCATTTGTTCCAATCGCATGCACTTCCATGTTTACCCCTTTTTTCTCCGCCTCTTTTTTTAAAGCGTTTACAACAATTGCACTGGACATCCCTCCAGAACAAACAAATAAAACCTTCATTTATTAATCCTCCTATACTTATAATTTATCCCCCTTCGAATGAAAGGAAGTTTCACTTTACTAACAAGCATATGAAGAAGTGAAAGAATTTAGTTATGATGAAAGTAAATTTCAATAAAAATATTTTTCCTATTAAATTAATGTTTCAATATTCATTTTTCTCAATTGTAAGAACAACCTCTCCTCGGATATTATATTAGTTAACGATAAAATAGGGAGGCGTATAAATGATCGTTAAACGTTTGTTAATGATATGTTGTATCGTCATCTTTTTTATTCCTTTCTCTTTCATTTCCCCTTACTCTACTTATGCTGAAGTAAATACTACGTACAAAAAACATGAATTACGTGCTGTATGGGTTGCATCTGTTCTTAATATTGATTGGCCCTCAAAAACTGGCTTACCTATCGAAAATCAAAAACAAGAGTTTATTAGATTATTAGACGATGTAAAAAATACCGGTATGAATGCAGTTGTTGTACAAATAAAACCAACCGCTGATGCTTTTTACCCTTCCAATTACGGTCCTTGGTCTGAATACCTTACAGGTACACAAGGAAAAGATCCTGATTACGACCCACTAGCATTTATGATTGAAGAAGCACATAAAAGAAATATAGAATTCCACGCATGGATTAACCCATACCGAATAACGATGAATCACACTGATATAAATCGATTATCAAATAATCACCCTGCAAGACAACATCCTGATTGGGTTGTACCTTATGGCGGGAAGTTATATTACAACCCTGGCATTCCAGCAGTGAAAAAATTTATAACTGAAGGTGTTTTAGAAATTGTACAAAATTACGATATTGACGCACTGCATATGGATGATTATTTTTATCCATATAAAGTAGCGGGTGAACAATTCCCCGATCAAAAAACGTACGAAACATATAATAACGGTAAATTTACAAATATAGAGGATTGGCGCCGTGACAATGTAAATGAACTTGTAAGAGGTTTAAATACTGCTATAAAACAAGAAAAATCATATGTAAAGTTTGGCATTAGTCCTTTCGGCGTATGGCGAAATATAGCTGACGATCCAACTGGCTCTAACACAACTGCAGGTCAAAGAAACTATGATGATCTTTATGCTGATACACGTGAATGGATACAAAAAGGTTACATTGATTACATTACACCGCAAATATATTGGAATATTGGTTTCACACCAGCTGCATATGACATATTAGTAGATTGGTGGGTAAAAGAAACAACTAATAAACCGATTCACTTATACATCGGTCAGGCGGCCTATAAAATTAATAATAATTCTATCCCCGCTTGGTCTGATCCTGAAGAATATCCAAGACAAATTACATTAAACCGGTTATCCCCTGAGATAAAAGGTAGTATGCATTTCAGCTTAAAAGATATTAATAACAATCCACTAGGAGTTAAAGATAGACTCGCAAAAGACGTATATAAACATCCTGCATTAATCCCGCCTATGCCTTGGCTTGATCATGAACCACCAAAACAACCGACTTTAAAAGGAGCCATTCCAAGAGATGAAGGTATTGCTGTCGGTATCATTGATGATAGAGAGAATGACTCTGCTTATTACGCCATTTACCGAGTGAATGGAAAAAATGAAGTGGATATACAAAATCCAAAAAATTTACTTACTACTGTAAGAAAAACAAAACTTGGAGAAATTTATGTAGATAAAACAGCTATTTCTGGAGAAACGTATACGTATGTAGTAACTGCAATTGATCGATTGCATAATGAAAGTGTTGCATCTAGTCATACAACCGTTAAAGCAAAATAACATCTCATAAAAAAGCGCCTTAAAAGCTAAAAACGATAGCTTTAAGGCGCTTTTCATTTATTTATTTTTAAACTTTTCAGTCGCTGCTCTCATCTTCACATTCAAATCGTGATCAATTGAGTCACGAATATCTCGTTCTACTACTTCCATTTCTTTTTTGAAATTTTGCAAGTAGATTTTTAGTTCTTCTTCTTTTTCTGGTCGTTGTGAAGGTGGTAATTGTACGACTAACGACAGCATAGCTGTTAAATCTTTCATTAAGAACGTTTCAAGTTTATGTTGTTGTTCGAACATACGCTGCTCCTGATAATACGGCAAAGCATTTAATACTGAAATTGTAATATCATCAACCGTTCGTTGTAATGAAGGATTTATTGAGCGTTTATACGCTTGAATTGTATTTAATGCATCTGGATATCGATCATAAAAATACAATTTATAAAACGATAAATCTGTCGGTTTTACAGTTTGCTGCGTTTCTTGTCTTAAAAAATCTTTTACTTTCATCGCCGCTACATCAATATCTTCATTAGTAAGCTTTTTCGTTGTTTTTGCCATTACATGTACTTTTTTCTGTTTTTCTTTCGGTAACATCGAGAATACTTGCTCTCTCGTACGTTGACCCGATGCACAGAAAAGAGTGTTTAATGTAAGTTGTTCTTTCTTTCCTTCTGTACGAATCCAACGATAAAAGAGAGGGTGTTGTGTAAATTCTTGTAGAAACGGTAATGATTTATTCGATAACTTATCTAAAGAATCGTGTGCTCTTTTATATGGCTTCGTCCATGAAAAATACAGTTTACGTCCGAAATATACAACTAATACAACGACAGTAAATGCGATTAAAAGCAATGTACCTAATAGTACTAATACGGTTTGAATGAAACTCATTTTTTCACCTCCTCTAAAAGTCTGCTATTTTCTTGGGCGCTGAATGAGTTTTTGTTTCATTTCATCATTAAATGTGTCTAGTTCAATAACAAACTTCTTACTTGACTCGATAATACGTTCTGACGATTTCTCAGAAGCTTCAATTGCAGCGAATACGTTTTGGAATGACTCGCGTAATTTATCCATGCTAATTGCAGGATTTTCAAGCAGTTTTGTTGTTTCTTCTGTATTTTGTTTTAATGCTTGAGAATTGCTTAATACCATTGATTCAATTGCTTCATTTGTCGCATTCACTGCATCAATTGTTTTACGCTGATTTGTTAATGCTAGCTGGATAGCAGCAGAAACTGTTACAACGTTTTGCGTCATCGTAATTGCATTACGAATTGCCTCCGTTAACTTTTCATTATTTTTCTTAATAATGTCTACAGATGCGATAGATTGTAATAAAACACTTTTCGCTTGCTGCATATTACGCGTACGCACTAAAATCTTTTCTAATGCATCGTTAATTAATGGAATATCTCTTTGACGTTCTGGATTTTGTTTCTCAGCTTCCAGCATGCCTGCAAGTTTTTTCCCTAAGTATACTTGCTTATCAAGCGCGTGAATTTTATCGTGCGATTGCTCTTTAAGCATTTCAAGACCAACTGTATCTTCTTGTAAGTTGTCACGACCAATTAAAAGGGATCTTATAATCTCCTCAATTTGCTTATCTATAGATTGGTATTTGTGCACGTATGTTTCAAGTGGATTTTTCTTGAATACTTTAAACATAATTTTCTTCATACCACTTGCTTTTAGTGAATTCGGATCAAGCTCTGATACCACTTTTCGTAATTCTAACAATGTATTTGGAATTTCTTCGTTCTTTCCATTCATCATTGCTGTGACAGGACGTTTTAATGCTGACAACGTTTGTCCTGCTGCTTGTTGCTCTTTATCCCCTAAATCTCCTAGCTGAGACAATACTTTTGATAAATCTGTATTTTGCTCGCTATTTAACTTTTGTACATAAAGATCAGCTTCTTTATTCAGTTCCTCTAATTCTTGATCTTTTATAACTGTATCAACCACTATTTCTACATTATTATCTTTCACAATCGATACAGGTTCTTTTTTCTCGAGTTCAGTCAACAAAATCGCTCCTTTATTTATATGTGCGAATTTATATGCACTATATTTCATCTATTATATCGTATTTCATATTCATTCTGATTGCTTGAAATCGATTTATTTAGAAATGCCTGTTTATGCAGTCATTCCCTGTTTCTTACTATAAGTATACCTGTAATCAACATAATTTTCCTCAGACTTAAGACCTAGAGAACAACATGCTGAAGGCGGATTCTTCGTATGTTACGTTTATAAAGGATGTTCTTCCTATCCCACTGTACTCAATCTTTTGACATACACCCTTTTTCAATGTGATAATTATATTACGCTCAAGTCTATTTCTTCTTGCGCACTACGAATGCTCCATTTTGAAATGCCAATAACACCGTTTCAAACATTTCATCTTCTTCCATCATTTTTCTAAACTCGGCTAATTCACTTGCATGAGAAGTTGCATTATCAACAACAAGAATACCCTTTGGTTGTAAAATGCGTTTTATATGCTCAAGCCACCACATGTATTGCGTACGCTCTGAATCTAGGAAAATAAAATCAAATGAATGATCTAGTTGCGCATCTAAAAATGCCCCTGCTTCTTGATTATGAACATCAATCCTTTGTATTAGGTTTGCCTTTTCAAAATTAACAAGTGCCTCTCCAACCCGCTCTGAAGAAAGCTCTACAGTTGTTACATTTCCATTTGTTTCTTCTACCGCGCTAGCTAACCACAATGTAGAATAACCATTAGAAGTTCCAATTTCTAAAATGCTTTTTGCGCTACACCCTTTTACTAAAATTGATAAAAATTGCCCCATCTCACGAGAAATATTCCGTAATTTTTCTTCCCGTGTTTTTTTGTTTCGATCATGCTCTTCTCCATATTGTTCAAGTTGAAATAATAATGAATCTAACGTATCCATTCTTTTCATCGCCTTTCCAAGCAATATGATGAAAAAGCTCTTGCTGCCCGTCTACTTTCATTATATGCGAAACGAAATCCTTTTTCTCGTTATATGACAAAGATTTGAATTTTTTTATAGCATATTGTTTCCTTTTTTGGTAAAGTTAATTTCTACGTGCAATTATTCCATTCATACTATTTTTAATTCAATTGCAGTTGTTAAATCATATAAACCCCAATTAAATGAATCGGTATTTCAAATTCAATTAAGCGCCCTTTCCGGACGCATTTTCTTTTGTTTATATATTTCTAGAAGAAAGGATGTTTACAATGAACGTGATTAGCTTAGATGCTGCTCGAAAACGAAAACAGCATAAAAAATTAATGATTACTATACCGATTATTTCACGTATTTATGAAGAAGATGGGGAAATTAAATTTGAGGTAGCAGGCGAAAAAGATGTACCTCTTGAAATGTTAGAGAAATAAAAAAAAGACGCACTTCTAAATAAAATGTACCCTATAGAATAGACACTGAAAAAAAGTCTATTCTATAGGGTATTTCTTGTATAATGAGAGAAAATTGGGATCGGAGAAAGTTCAAAATGACAAAAAAGCTATTTACGGAAAGAGACATTCAAATTCTATCAAATAACCCCTACATAAAATCTGTAAGTCAGAAAGGTATCACTTATACAGATGAATTTAAGCGTATTTTTATTGAGGAAAATGAGAAAGGAAAACTACCTCGAAATATTTTTGAAGAATGTGGTTTTGATATAGATATAATTGGAATGAAACGAATTATGTCATCAGGAAGTAGATGGCGTGCTGCTTACAGAAAAAATGGTGTATTTGGTTTGCGAGATACACGCACCGAAAACGCGGGAAGAACTCTTGAGAGAGAGCTTACGTTAGAAGAGAAGTATGCTCGTTTAGAAGCCGAACGGAACTTACTAAAGGCAGAAAATGAATTGTTAAAAAAGATCAAACTTATGGAAGGGAGGATGAGAAGGAAATAACGTTATCACCTAGTCAGAAATATATCCTGATTCGTTCTGTTATCATAAAATATAACTTAAGAAATATGGTGAGTTATTTGTGTAAAGTAGCTGGTGTATCCCGTTCGGGATACTATAATTATTTTTCCATTTCATCTCAAGAACAACGGAAACAAAAGAACAATCAAGATGAAATCGTGAAAGAAATCATATTAAAAGCACTTCGATTTAGAAATCGAAAGAAAGGGGCTCGTCAAATAAAAATGACATTGGTGGGTCATTTTCAAGTTGTCTACAATTTAAAGCGTATCCGTAGAATCATGAAAAAATATGAGATTGTCTGTCCGATTCGGAAAGCAAATCCTTATAAAAGAATGCTGAAAGCTTCAAAAGAACATCGAGTAGTGCCGAATCAATTAAATCGAGAATTTAAACAAAATATCCCAGGAAAAACGCTTCTTACAGATATCACTTATTTAATTTACGGTAAGAATAAAAGAGCTTATTTATCTACAATTTTAGATGGCTCAACCAATGAAATTTTAGCTTACCATGTTTCAGAACAGATGACATTAGACCTCGTAACAACAACTCTTCATAAACTAAAACGGAATAAGAGGATTCCATTGACTGAAGGCGCATATATTCATTCAGATCAAGGAGCCCACTACACAAGCCCTACCTACCAAAAATTAGTCAAAAAGCTAAAGCTCGGACAATCTATGTCAAGAAGAGGGAACTGTTGGGATAACGCTCCACAAGAATCATTTTTTGGTCATCTGAAAGATGAAGCACATATAAAACCTTGCGAGTCTTTTACTGAGTTGAAACAAGAGATTAAGAAATATATGACGTACTATAATCACTATAGATATCAATGGAATTTAAAAAAGATGACTCCTGTTGGATACAGAAATCATCTTCTTGGTGTTGCCTAACTTTTTTCAAAATGTCCTTTACAAAGGGTACAGATTAAAAGAAATGCGTCTTTTTTTATACCGTTACATTTAAGTGCATAAGTTTTTCAGGATTAACCATCATATAAATGTTTGAGATTTTCTCATTCTCAAATGTAAATGAAAGCACATAAGTCACTTTATTATTTACTTTAACAATAACACCTGGGCCTCCATTTACCATCTTATAATCAACATTGTACTCTTCCGGGAACTTCTTCCCAATTCCAAAGAATAAACGTATAATTCTATCTGCAGAATAGATTGGATGGATTGCAGTTGTAGCTTTACCACCACCATCAGCTTTTAATATTGCATCTGTTTTTAATACTTCTAACATGCCTTGCGCATCCCCACACTGCAAAGATGATACAAATTTCTCCACATAGGCAGCCATCTTCTTCGTACTTAATGTTGACTGCTTCGGCTTATCCAAAATACTTTTCCTTGCACGTTGAAAGATTTTTCGGCAGTTCGCACTACTCTTATCTACAATTGAAGCGATTTCTTCGTATTCATAACTGAAAACCTCTCTTAATATGAAAACAGCTCTCTCTACCTCAGACAATTGTTGTAAAAGTAATAAATATGCCGTAGAAATTGATTCTTTCATTACAAATGACTCTGATGGATCATCAACCTCTTCCACAAATGGCTCTGGCAACCACATTCCGACATATACGTTCCGTTTATGTGCTGCCGAACGTAATTTGTCAATTGAGCGATTTGTTACCATTTTACATAAATAGGCTCTCATATTTTCTATAGTTTGAACGTCCTCCATATTATTAAGTGATATAAATACGTCATGGACGATATCTTCAGCATCCATAACACTCCCAAGGATTCTATATGCTAACGAAAATAATAATGATTGATACGTTTCATATAATTGCTCCGTTTCCATGATGAACTGCCTCACTTTCGGATTGCTTTAATATGTGTAACGCTGCACGTTTTCCGCTTGCCACCGCAGCATCAGCTAATATTTCATCATGCCCAGCCCAATCTCCTGCAACATAAACACCTGGCATTCCAGGTATGTTAGGGCCTGGTTTTTCAACACGGTCAATATGAGGAAAATCATATACTACCGTTATTTTCGGTAAATATTGCTGTGCAACAACTTCTCTTTTCCAATTCGGATGTAACAATTCCATCATATTTTCTAACTGTTCTTTCTCTTCTTGAATATCATTCAGTTCTAGTACAGGGTTATGGTATTTAATTAGACTCACTACAATTGATCCATCTTCACTTAATTTAGCTGCTCTCGATTGATTCGTGAAAAATATAGGTTGATCTAATCCCAATGCAAAATGATGTAAAGGATTCGGTAATTGTTTTAAACCAATATCTAATGCTGCCACAGTCATTTGTATAGATTGTTCACACCATTTTTGCAAACTTGTTCCTTCTGCACCTTTTATAATTTTACAAGCCTCTTTCGGTGGAGTTGTTACAATGACTGCACCTGCTTCAAATACTTCATCGTCAAAACATTGTATTCTTTTTTTCCCTTCACAATGCTCTATTTTCAAAACATGCTTTTTAGCCAGAAATTGCACACCACTAGTATTCGCTATTCCTCTTAAATTTGTTATTATCGTCTCCCAACCACCATCTACATAAAGTACTCCTTCTTTCATAGAAAGCTGTATTTGCTTTAGTACAGAAGATGCTAATTGTATTGTAGGAGCATACGTATATGTTGTTGTTCGGCATAATGCATAAAATATATTTCGAACCATTGGATCTTTAATTTCATTTTCTGCCCATGTAGTTAGGCTTATTTTCGGAACTTTTCCTACATCTAAGTTTCCTAAATGAATCATAAGACGAGCGAATTGTACTTTTGCAGACCATGAAAGTAACGGTGTTGATAAAATAGAGCGAAAATCTGTTGGAATGGTATAAATATCCCCTTTCCATATTCCATGTGCTTTTGTAGATGGGATTCCACCTGGAAGATTTACTCCTAGTTCATTAAAAGTTATAAACGCTTCTCCACCTCTATATAAAGCATGTGCACCAAGATTCATACAAATGCCGTTTTTATTTATAGTCATCCCTCGACCGCCGAAGTGACTGGACTTTTCTAATACAATAACTTTCCTTCCAGCTTTCGCTAAATATATAGATGCTGTTAATCCAGCAAGCCCACCACCAACAATTGCTACATCAAAATTTTTCATAATAAAATCCCTCCTTATATGTTCTACATACAAGACGAACGATTAAGGGGGGATGTGACATTCAGTTACACATAATTTATTTCACCTAACCACTTTATTGCAGTATCAACTGTCAAACAGTTACACCTTCTACAAACAAACTTATTTACATAATAATGTTATTTTCTATTCAATTACATGCTGGTGCCAAATTTCACTTTCTTCTTCACTCATTCCTCCAATTATTTTTGAAAAATCTATATTTCTATCAAACGAGTCTTTTAACATAAAAAATTGTTCAAACGTTCCTGTAAATATTTCTAATGAATGCGAACAACAAATCGTTTCAAGGTTATCAATTGTTGCGCCATCTAATTCTAATTCCTTTAGCCCATTCATTTTACCTAATGCCGCTCCATCCTTTACCTTTGTATCTGTCAATTTTATATTTTGAATTGACGCATTGTGTTGAAAACAATTTAAATTAGCAATGATGCTATTTTCAAATTCAATTGTGATTAACTTATTTAAATTTTGCAAAACAAGCAAATCCAATTCACTAACATTCTCTAAACCTAAAATATATAAATGCTTTAAATTATCTACTTTCGAAATCGCATAGAGCTGCTCACGATTTGAAATATGTACAGAAAGCGATTCTAATTTTTGAAACTGCGGTAGCAACGAAAAATCTTGAATACTAGTATGTGTAATATTTAATTTTTTTAATGATGATATTTCTACAAGTTCCGATAAATTATTTATCTTCGTATTCTTTATATTCATTTCTTGTAAATGTTTTAGATGTATGATTGGCGTTAAATCTTGAACCGGATTATTAACTAAATATAACTTCTTTAAAGAATTCATTCGTTCTAATCCTGCTAAATCTCGAATTTCATTTCCGGATAAAATTAGTTCTCTCACTTCTGTACACATTTGTAATGGACTAATATCTACTAACCCTTTTCCACCTAAATATAATCTCTTCTCTCTAATAAACCTGTCTGCTCGTTCAGATGCACCCACTATATATCTCCAATTCTCATCTAAACTATCGTACCAATCATTAACGTTATTTTCAGATTGAAATATAAATTGGGGCTGTAAAACAGGTAATTCAATATTAAATAAAGTGTCTAAAAAATGTATATTATCATTAGCACCATAACTCCAATATAAATAATCTTCCTCTTGATGAATGGTGAAATTTTTATTTTTTAGCGTTTGTAAAATAAATAGTAACAAATCTGAAATTCTATTTGCAATTACATATTTCACTTCTTCATCTCGTCCAAAATTAATAACTTGTCCCACTTTCCCCTTTTCATCCGGATCAACATCTATTCCTAAATTGTTACCGCCATAATCTTTACTAATAGGTATCCAATTTTGATTCACATATCTTTCCTTAATATATTCTGTTGGTATTGAAAATGCATCAAAATTAAAAAAATCATCCTCTTCAATTTTTTTCCACATTCTCCACTCATCCAAAACTTCATCTAACGAGAGAAATGGCAAACCAAAAAACAACCCTGGTCCTGATTTATCCTCACCGTTATGTGCAAGATAAAGATTACGTAATTCATCTGGAAACGCAATTCTCATTTCACTTTCGGCATATTGAATTTCTTCTATTGTTGCAGGTGCATTCAAAAACGGTTGAAAGTAATTTTTTAATTCAACTTCCAACTCTTTTAAAATAGTATGGTTCATTTTCTGCACTCCCCTTGTACTCCAAATTAAAAAAGCGCTATCTTTTACATTAATTGTAATAAATAGCACCTTTTTTCGCAATGAAACTCTTGTAATTATAGTGCATTCAAATGAACATTTTTATCACTTTACAAACCAAGGGCAGCAACGCTTTCACATTTCAATAACTAGACTCATATCCTAAATTCAAATTGCATGAAAATATAAGAAAGGCGGGTAATACAAATGACTTCTAATATCGACTACACTTCCCCCTCAACCAATTTCACCCATGATTTAAATAAAAGTAATTTTTTTAAGAAAGATGCCCAAAATTATATAAACGTACTTGGCATAAAACAATTAAATACTTTAGAAAATACTTCTTTATTAGATATCTATTTAAGTACAGGAAATGTTGTAGAGCCACATATTCATCAAAATGCAGCTGAACTTGTTTACTGTATTTCAGGATCTGCTGTTGTTTCCTTACTTAATCCTTTTACAAACCAAATATTAAACTTACCGATAAAACCAGGGCAAGTTGCCAACATTCCACAAGCGTGGTGGCATTATGAAATTGCTACAGCAGATGGTACTCATTTATTAGCTATTTTCGATGCCCCAACCCCAGAAGTTATTTTTGGTTCTGATATTTTAAGGTTAACCCCCGCTAATATGATGGCTCATACTTACTGTCTCGATGAACAACAATGGAAACAAGCGATATCCCCTATTCACTCCACTACAGTAATTGGTCCTCCAGCAAACTGTAATCAGAACCGCGGCACGATAAACCCTACAATTCAGCCTCCTAATGCACAACAAAATTTATATTACCAAGATTCATATTATTTCCCTCTTTACTGGGGATATTAATTTATATCATAAAAAGGTAATTATTTATCTCCTCGGAAAATACGCAGGAGATTTTTTATTGTATATCTCTATTCCTATTTTTTATCGTAACAATTAATAGAGTACATACATATAATATTTATATATTTAATTGGAGGTGATAGTACTATGAGTAATTATAACTACCGAAAAAACTACTCTCATAATAAAAATAGTAGTTCATCAGCATCCTCTCAGTCTTCGAATTCTCAATCTTCCAATTCCCAATCGCAAAGAGATTTAGCCGATCAAGGCTATGTAAAGAAAAAAGGATGTAACTGTAATAAAAACAAATAGTATATTTCTAATTTGAGAAATGAAATTTCACTAATCACGATAAACCATTTACTCGACTAGTATAGGTTAATGGATGAATTCTATTTTTAACAGAATTCATCTTTTTTTGCTTATGAGGAATTTTTAACGATATAACTTATTCCAGAAGCTATAAAGTGTAAATCATAAATCACAATTTTTTTTGAGTGAATTTTTGATTGATTACTTCTTCCCCAAAAAAATACAGTCCTTCCTAATAAAATGAGGAAGGACTGTATACAAATCAATGTTTAAATTTCAACTAAATAGTGTAACGAATTAGACGATATTTAAACCTGCACTTACAAATCCAGCAACTGCAGCTATTGGACTAGCCGCTGTTAATGAAACATATACCAGTATTTTATCCCCAGCAACTACTGGAACATTATAAGCTTGGATTCCTGTTGCTGTAGTACCAATTGCTGCTACAGCTTGTTTAAATGATGCTGGTACTACTGCAACGGCTTTTCCGACTTTTACGTATTACAACTTACATGTAAACGGCATTCTTCAACCTAGTGTAAACTCCAGTGTTACTACCGGACCTACTGGTGCTATTACAATTCCTGGTGGAGATGCATTAGACGGTGGAATTCCAATCACAATCGAATTTATCGTCACTTAGTGTTATCTACTTTAAAGTAAAACAAAAAGACAGATTCTTTTCATTTAAGAATCTGTCTTTTTAATTAATAATGATAAATTGCAAAATAATTGATGAACCTTGTGATGGTGGTTGATTATCCAATAAAGTTAGCTGACCAGCACTGACCTGATAAAATGGCTGTGGCTGAAGTATTCCATTAATAAACAAATTAATATAGGAAACCTCATCAGGAGGTAATATTTGAGTTATACCATATTGAGCGATCCCATCTGCATCTGTATATATAAGTTTCTCTCCATCTGCAAAAGTGTAAAATAATAAATTAGTTGTTGTTATGGGACCAATAACTCCAGTTGGACCCGTTGCCCCTGTTAAGCCAGTCGGGCCTGTTACTCCCGGTGATCCCGTTAAACCGGTCGGGCCTGTTACTCCCGGTAATCCCGTTAAACCGGTCGGGCCTGTTACTCCCGGTGATCCCGTTAAACCAGTCGCACCTGTTACTCCCGGTGACCCCGTTAAACCAGTTGGACCTGTTACTCCCGGTGATCCCGTTAAACCGGTCGGGCCTGTTACTCCCGGTGACCCCGTTAAACCAGTTGGGCCTGTTACTCCCGGTGACCCCGTTAAACCAGTTGGACCTGTTACTCCCGGTGATCCCGTTAAACCAGTCGCACCTGTTACTCCCGGTGACCCCGTTAAACCAGTTGGACCTGTTACTCCCGGTGATCCTGTTAAACCAGTTGGACCCGTCGGACCGGTCATTCCCGTTGGAATATAAATTGGGGGAGTAACTGGAAACGTAGGTCCAATGTTTTCAGGTTCTATCATAGCTTTATTTATTGATAATTTATTATCTCGCTTCACTTTAATACCTCGTTCCACATTTTTGTTTACTACTTAACAAAATAATACATCTATCATTTTAGAAGAATTCCATAACTACTTTTTTCATTCTCAAATGATTTTTACATATAGTAAACTTTTTACCGTTGCTATAACTAGTAGTATTAATATAATAAAATGATAGTTCCATTTCAAAATACTAAATCGGTTACGTTCTAATTTAAAAATGAGGTGATTTATATTCAAGATAAGAATGAAAAAATGAAAAAAGAACTATTATCACTGGCTCTTAAAATTATTCTTCCATACAGACTGACAGGTCCTACTGGGCCCACAGGTAATACCGGTCCTACAGGCATTACTGGACCCATTATTACAACAAACTCTATGTTCGCTAATAATACATTAAGTGGTCCCATCTCAGTCATATTAGGTGGAACTAATATTCCACTTTCTAATAACCAAAGTCTCGGTAATTTTACAGTGAACGCTACAAATGATATATATACAATTCCTGTTACTGGAAGATATTATTTAACCTATCAAATTAATACAACAACTTCTCTACTTGCTGGTACAAGGCTACTATTAAACTCTTCGACTCCACTTCCCGGATCTATTTTTTCATCCGCAATATCAACTTCAAACTATAATAATAATTTAATAACCAATTTAATTGCTGGTAATACAATTTCACTTCAACTATTCGGAGTATTATCCGTAGTTAATTTAGTTGGAGGTGGTTCAACTGGTGCCTCTTTAACAATTATACGAATTGATTAAAAAATGATTCGTTCTTTTTTATAATAATCATTCTTAAATGGTCAAATAGAAAAGATTACGTAATTAAAGCTAATATTCTTTCAATAACTAAACGATAGTGATTAAGCAATAAAAAACATTTTGCACTATATTAATAGTAGAAAATATCTATACTAAATTTTCCGTATATACATTATCAATTTACACTTCTCCCTGCCAATGTTACATTGAATAAGAAGACAGTTTCCCAAAATGCGAACCATCTCAAAACGTATTTGAGAAACATACTCCAATCCTATACGCGAGAGCAATACTATGTCGACACTCAAACGAGTGTCTTTTTTATGAATTTTAAAAAATAAAACCATCTCTTATAGATGGTTTATCAACACACATTTCTTTATATTCTTGATGCAATTGTAAGTTTATGCAGCTGGATAATAAATGGTCATACTTAACCGAGTTAGCGTACTTCCGGAATTATGATAAGAGTGCGGTCTATCCGCCTTAAAGCAAATTGAATCTCCGCTATTTAATGTATATTGACAATCATTTATTTCAATTATCAATTCCCCTTCAAACACCGTTATAAATTCTTCGGTTCCTTCTTTATGGCCTTCCGAACTTAATTTTCCTTCTGTTTCAATTTCAACCGTATAGATTTCAAAGTTCCTATCATCTTGAAAAGGAAAAGAAGGATACACTTTATATCTCCCATTGTCTTCTGATAATACTTGAACATCATTTCGTAAAACAACTTTCGTATCTGGTTGCGGATTATTGATTAAAGAAGTAAAAGACACTTTCAAACCATTAGCAATTTTCCATATCGTTGTTAATGTTGGACTTGACTCCCCTCGTTCAATTTGTCCAATCATCGTTTTACTCACACCTGTTAATTGCGAGACCTTTTCCAAACTCATTTTTTCTTTCTCTCGTATTGTTTTTAAATTTTTCGCCAAAATAAGTTGAATTTCTTCCATAAGAAACACCCCTACACTATATACAATATAACGACCGTTATGTATAATAAAGAGCACACGTTATATTGTTCTTTTCGGTCATTATAACATACACTAAATAATTAGGGGGTTTTGAAATGCCTATATTTTCTTTTTTGTTATTTGTTTTTATAAGTAGCTTCACACCCGGTCCTAACAATTTTTTAGCTATGACATACGCTAATCAACATGGTTTAAAAAGGAGTATGCAATTTTGTTTTGGAGTAGCTTTCGGGTTTTTCATCCTCACTTCCTTATGTAGCTTCTTTAATATTGTACTAATTAATATCCTACCCATAATCGAATTCCCTTTAAAAATTTTAGGTGTAGCATATATGCTATATTTAGCTTTTAAAATACTCACTAGTAAAACTAGTACAGATTCCGATGAAAAACGTAATAAAAACTTATTTACAGTGGGGATTTTTCTTCAGTTTGTTAACCCTAAAGGGATACTATTCGGCCTGACTGTAGTGTCAACTTTTATTCTCCCTTACTATAATTCATATTCAAGTTTTCTACTCTTCTCATTATTTCTAGGTGTAGTCGGGTTAATGAGTACATTTAGTTGGAGCTTATTTGGTTCCATGTTCCAAAAACTTTTATTAAAACATACTAAATCTTTTAACATCATTATGGCCGTTTTATTAGTTTTTAGTGCTTTTTCAATTGTAATCAATTAAATTCAAACTCTAAGTTTTATTTCTGTTTAAAAGTATGATTTACAAATATAGCTGATATACCAAATGAACCTCCCGCTTACATGCATTACTTATTTAGTTTTAAGGCGGTAATCTTCTATATCTACTCTTATTCATACGAGATAAAATAAAAAGAGGATTACTCATTATAAGTAATCCTCTTTTTTGACTATTGATTTTTAAATATTCTGTTCCACTAAACTAAAATCTTTACTTAACTTCATACCACCAGCCTTTACGATCAAGGTAATCTGTCATTCCTTTAAGTTGCGCATCTGAAGTTGGTTCAGAGATAAAATATGTTAGACCATCCGATTGTAAGATGAAGTTAGCTGTCATTTTTAGTGACGTTAATGCTCCCATTACATCGGGGGTTTCATACGGTGAAAAAGCTCCTGATTGAATAATATTTTTTTGGGCTGGCGGAGTTGTCCCACCAGATTGCCCCGTTAACGCATAAACAATTGAATTTGCAATCTTATCTGGATTCCATTTTGACATATCTGCTTCATTATCGATAAATCCAAGTTCAATTAAGATCGCAGGTGCTTTCGTATTCGCTAATACATAAAGGTCTTTTCGCTCCTTCGCGCCACGATTTGACCAGCCAATATCTTTTGAAAGTTGCGCTGCTATCTTTGCTGATAAAGCTTGTTGGTCATAATACAGTACTTCAACACCATTAGCATTCGTATCATATGAGTTTAAATGAAATGAAACTACTAAGTCTACATCATGTGAGTTTGTTTTAGATACAATGTTATTTAAATTTTGCGCTTGTGTTGTCCCTACTTCATCAGTATCATCATAAACTGTATGCCCTAATGCTCTTAATTTAGCAACAACCGCATCCTTAACTTGGCGATCCATAATGTGTTCTTTCCGATTCCCATAATTTGCGCCCTGTACAATACTATTGTGCCCTGCGTGTAAACTATATCTAGCCATTGTTCCACATCCTTTTTTATTACTATATTCAAAGCTCGTCTTATTGTCTGGTCAAATATCCAGTACTTCTCCAGCAAACAAAATTTGGGCACTAATCTATTTTTTAATTTTTAATTCTAGATTATCTATTTTCTAAAATAAGCAACTTAAAAATAAAAACCACAACTAATATTTTTAAGTTGCGGCATTTACGTCTTTAAACTATTGATTTCAAAATCTTTTTATTATAATACAGAAAAATACGTTATAATATAACTTACTGTTCTTTAGGAGGGGTTTAATAACTAATAAATATAAATTTTTGATACTCATTGTTACAGCATTTTTTTCTTTCTTTTCTTTAATAAAAGATTTCCGTAACACTTCAAAAAGTTTCTTTTGGGGAGCTTTGCAATTTTAACGAGCTTTATATTATTATTAACTCCTGCTTTAGAATTAACTCCAATACTTCTCTATTCAGCACAGATGGCTCTTGAGATTATTACAATTCCACGTAAATTAATTTTTCCATCTGGCACTGAAGTTGCTAGTTTTTGCTAACAATTCATATATCTTAAAAAATCCAACTCTATATTTTTAATTATCTTTACAAATATAAAAATGCGGTTGCTCCTTCCTGGAGAAACCGCACCTTATTAAAGTTTTTATTAAATTTTAAACTGACTCGTATATAGATCAAAGTAAAACCCTCTATCTTCCATAAGAGATTCATGATTCCCTCTTTCCAAAATACTTCCATCTTTTATAACAAGAATTTGATCTGCTTTTTCAATCGTTTTCAGTCGATGAGCGATTACAAAACTTGTTCGACCTTTCATTAAATTATTTAGTCCTTCTTGAATTTGCAATTCTGTTCTCGTATCAATATTTGATGTTGCTTCGTCGAGAATTAATATATCTGCATCTGCTAAAATCGCCCGCGCAATCGCAAGAAGTTGTTTTTGTCCTTGACTTAAATTCGATCCTTCTGAAGCAATTTTTGTTTCATATTGATTCGGTAAATGTTTAATAAAAGAATGTGCAGATGCTGCCTTAGCTGCATTGATTACTTCATCATCACTAGCATCTAATCGACCATAACGAATATTATCCATAATCGTCCCAGCAAATAAGTACGTATCTTGTAAAACTACTCCTATTTTACTCCGCAACGAATTAATATCATAATCTTTTATATCTTTTCCATCGATATGAATTTGCCCTTGCTGTATATCGTAAAAGCGAGTTAGCAAATTAATGATTGTTGTTTTGCCCGATCCAGTTGGACCAACTAAAGCAATTGTCTCCCCTGGCTGTGCCTTAAGACTCACTTCTTTTAAAATCGTTTTATTTTCCTCATAACCAAATGAAACATTCTCGAGTGCAACATGCCCTTGTAAATTTTGTACAATGCATGCATCTTTTTTATTTTGAATTTCTGGTACTTCATCCATAATTTCAAAGACACGTTCTCCACCAGCAACTGCCGCTTGAATTGTATTCATTAAAGTGGCGAATTGACTTAGTGGTCTTGAGAATTGACGAGAATAATTAATAAAAGCCGCAATGACACCTACTGTTGTCATTCCATTTAAAACCATAACTGAACCAGCCCCAATTACAAGCCCCATACCTAAGTTATTTATAAAGTTCATACTTGGAAAAATAAAAGCTGAAAATGTATCCGCCTTCGTAGCTGAAACTCTTAATTGTTCATTAATTTTATTAAAAGTTTGTACGGTTTCTTTTTCTTTCCCATATAACGTTGTAACATCCGCTCCTGTTATAGCTTCCTCAATAAAACCATTTAATTCTCCTAAATCTCGTTGACGCTTTGCAAAGTTTTTACCACTATAAGTAACTAGTTTTTTTGTAACGAAAAACATAATAGGTACTGTAATTAAAGTAACAATCGCTAAAATCCAATCTAATGCGAACATCGCAATCGTTACACCTATAAAGGTTAATGCTGATGAAATAATTTGTACAACACTTTGCGTCAACGCTTGATTCAAATTATCTATATCATTTGTAACGCGGCTCATTAAATCCCCTTGAGAACGTACATCAAAGAACCGTAAAGAAAGCGTTTGGATTTTCTCAAAAATATCTTGTCGTATTTTTTGTATTGTTTTTAATGCAACGTTAACCATGACAAATGTTTGTAGCCAAGTTAACAATACTGTTACACCGTAAATCGCGATAAGTAACAAACACATTCTCGCCGTACCGTTTAAATCTTTCGGTACAATATATTGATCTATAATTACTCCCATTAAATAAGGACCTAATAACCCAAGTAACGTCGTAACAAATACTAAAAATATAACGAACGTAAGAGCAGCCTTTTGATACCCCATATAGTTCCATACTCGCAATACAGTTCCTTTAGTGTTTCTAGCTTCACCCATTTTAGGCGCGTTACGCCCACCTTTATTAGCAAACTGCCCTTGAAAATTACGCATGTTCTTTCCCACCTTCTTTATGTAAATTGCCACCTTGGGAAAGATAAATTTCTTGATATACCTCACATTGTTCTAACAATTCTTCATGTGTACCATCACCAACTAATTCACCGTTATCTAAAACGAGAATTTTATCAGCATCTATTATAGATGAGATTTTAGAGGCGATTAATAATGTTGTTGTTCCTTTATATTCTGTTCTTAATGCCGATTGGATGTTAGATTCTGATTTCGCATCAACTGCTGATGTAGAATCATCTAATATAAGAATGGATGGCTTTCTCACAAGTGCCCTTGCAATTGATACACGTTGTTTTTGTCCACCTGATAAATTCGTCGCACCTTGTGTTAAATGATATTGATATGAATCTTCCAACTTGTTAATAAACTCAGTCGCACAAGCTGATGAAGCCGCTACTTCCAGTTCGTCATTCGTTGCATTTTCTTTACCATAACGTAAGTTTTCTTCTATGCTACCTGAAAACAATAATGCCTTTTGAGGTACAAACCCGATTGAAGCACGGAGTTTTTGTAAATCGTATGCTCTAACATTTATTCCATCAATGCATACTTCCCCTTGATCAACATCGTATAAACGCGGTAACAGTTTTGCTAAAGTAGATTTACCACTTCCTGTAGAACCGATAATTCCTACTTTTTCACCTTTACATATGTTAAATGAAATATCTTTTAAAACATATTCATTATTTTTCGTGTAACTATAACTAACATTTTTAAAGTCAATTTCTCCCTCGATTTGCTTAGGTGCAACCGCATTTGTTTCCGTCGTAATATCAACCTCAGTATTTAAAACTTGCTGTACACGATCCGCAGATGGAAATGCTCGCGCGATTTGCATAAATACCATACTTATAGACATAAGTGACATTAAAATAATATTCAAATAGTTTATAAACGCTAAAATAGCTCCTACTTGAAGCGTTCCATCAAATACTTTTTCTCCACCAATCCATAATGTTGCGACAATCCCGCCGCTTACAACTAACATAATGATTGGCATCATTATGGAAATAAGCTGCACCGCTCGAATATTTATCTTCGTTAAATTTGTATTAACATCTCCAAACTGAGTAATTTCATATTTTTGTCTTACATACGCTTTAATAACACGTACTCCAGATAAATTTTCTTGTAGCTTTGTATTCACTTTATCTAATGCTTCTTGCACTTTTTTGAACGTTCCGCTCGCTTTACTTGCAATGAATATAATCGCAAGTAATAAAATTGGAACAACCACAAGTAATATAGGAAATAACTCGCGTGCTGTTACAAAAACAATTATTATACTTCCGATAAATAACAAAGGACCACGAACAAGTACACGTAATGTCATCGTCATCGCCGATTGAATAGAAGTAATATCATTTGTCACAATCGTTAATAATTTCCCAGTTCCAAATGAATCACGATTTTCACTAGAAAATGTTTCTACTTTCGCAAATACATCTTTTCGTATGTCTGTAGCGAAATTAACAGCTGCTTTTGTAGAATACATCATACACCCAAGTCCTCCAACTAAACCGAGTGCTGCAGCTCCTATCATAAGAAGCCCCATTTTTATTACATAATTCAAATCACGATTTGCTATCCCAACATCAATAATATGTTGCATAATAGTCGGTTGAATTAAGTCCATCGCAACCTCAAGTACCATAAATAATGGTCCAATAATCGCGAAGAACATGTATGGTTTTAAATACTGTAATAATTTGCGAAATGATTTCATACTTGATCTCCTTTTTCCTATGAAATTACCATTTAATAATTCATACCCTCCTTACTTAAGCCATATATTTTTTGATTTTTCCAGTACTTCTATTATATTATGCAAATTAATATTTAACATTATTAAATGATAAGCATTTATGACTTTCCGGTCAATAAATGTGCTTTGTATTATATAAATATAAAAACCGCATTCTTAATGAAAAGAATACGGTTTTTCATCTATATTTTTTCAGTTGTAAACTCTAAAAACTCAGTCTCAAATCCATTATTTTTAGAAGGACTACACGTGTAAAAACCTATTTTAACAGGCTCATTTCCTATATCCTCCATCAAATGAGCGATTCTTATTTGTTCCCATTGGTGGATCTTCTTCACATATATTGTATAATCACCACGTTTACGAACAATTCGAAAACGAAGTTGCTCGTTAGCTAATTCTGTTGGAAAGTCTTGTGTGGACCAATCGGAATATCCATTATTCGTTACGACAGCTCCTAAATGAGATGGACCATCTAGAATATATTCTAATGAAGTTTTCAGCCAACACTTTTCCGAAATCATAACAAAAAGACCAGCTTGATCGAATTTTGAATTTGGATTCATACGCAATTGAACTTCAGCTTGAAAATCTGTCATCATCTCAGTATAAAATACATGACCATTCATTACATCAAAACCATAATGTGTTTTAAGCCAAAAATCTGTTTCGGCTTTCGAGCGGACAATCAACGCATGATTGTTATTAAGCTTATAATATTCAGGTACATTCATTATAGTAAGTTGCGCAATATGTTCTGGTATATATGATATTTTCATAGTTCCTCCATAATAAAGCATCTGTATGCACATTTAAAATTCTACTAATACTGGGAATTTATAACCTTTCAAATCCAACTCTCTACTACTTCGAACCATTAAATACTTACTAGACTGTAATTCTGTAAACTGTACATCCTCAACCCCTAATTGATCTGGAGAGAAGTAAAATTCGATTTCTGTAAATCTTTCAGCGATTTCTCCGCATATTTCATCTAAAACTGGAATTACTGATGCAAACACCCCATATAATTTCAACTTTTCATTATCTACTTCATATACAATTAGAGCATCTAGTTTCTCTGAATAATACAATTTCTTATTCCATTCCGAATTGTACATATTCAAATAAAACGAAGGATGGAAGTTTAATGTTGAAAATTTATTTGAAAGCCTTTGGCTACTATCAATAGTTTCATGTATTAACTTTCTATCCTCTTCCATATAATAATCTAACTTTCTAAGTAAGGAATCATTATTATTCTTTTTATCATATAGAATAGTCATCAAATACTCCTGCACAACTTTAAACCCAAATGATGCATATAGTTCAGGTTTTTCCGTAAACAATAATGTACATTCACATTTCTTATCAATTTCTTCTATCATTTTACTTATTAATTTTGTCATGAGTCCTTGTCTACGAAAATTAGGGTGCGTCATTACCGATTGAATGCCCGCTGCATTTATTCTTTCACCATTTACTAGCAATGGTAGCGAAAATACCGCAACATTTGCAATCGCTTTATCGTCATGTAAAAATGATAAAGCTTTGTATGTATCATCCCAATAACCTCTCTCTGAAAAATCATTCAATGTTTGAATTGTAATTCCAAACACTTCTTCAAATAAAGGAAATAACTGCTCTCTTTTCGGTTCTTCTAAAAGAAGTTTTTCAAAAATTTCAACATTCCCCATGTTGTCCCTCCATACGTTAATTCCATCAAATTAGATTTAGTTATATAACCTGCTCTTAATGTAATAGGTCTTACCAATCAATATACTATCATAAAATATAAAAAAAGAGTCTAATTAATTTTATGTTTTGACTATTCGAAAATAAGTCGAATAAAACAATATTAAGATTTTTGAATATTAATAAGTTTATTATATAAAAATAGTGCTTTCTACTTCGTTTTTACTCATAGAAATGCACCATTTATAAAAAAATATTTTTTATTATTTTTTTCCTTCTAGTCTCTCCTTCGTATTAATTTCTTCCCCCCTCATTCGCTTTTCAAATGTATTTCTCCAACTTGTAGAAAGCGCATGTACTTCTAAGATCCTTTTTAGCCCTTCCATATTTTGTTTTTCCTTATGCATAATACGATTAGCAAATGCTACTGTAACACCTTTCGGATCAGACTTTATTAACTTTAACGTATCAACAGGTGATACCCAGCCTTCTTCTAATACACGAAAATAAAACCCTGTATATCCTGTTTCTTGAAAATATAATGGTAATTTTGGAATATTGTATTTCTTTGCTAATTTAAAACAAGGTTGTCTTGGCTGCGTTACTTGTACAATTGCTTCTCCAATTTGAAATGTATCACCAATGCAAACATCCTCTTCACGCATATCACTAATTGTTATATTTTCTCCGAATGCTCCATATGCAAGACCTTGATTCAACTCTTTTTCCCAATAGCCATAATGTTCCGCCGAATATACGCACACCGCTTTATCTACTCCGCCATGATGAACCAAATCCGCCTGACCATCCCCATTAAATTTTACAAAGGATAAAAACACCGCTCCCTTTACTTGTTTCTTATTTATGCCTGTATGAATTACCTTTCCGCCGTATGTAACCTCTTTTGGTAACCCTATATTTAAAGATAGTACCTCATATACTTTATTCATCTTAATCGCTCCTCTTACTTACCCCACAATTTTTCAATAGATTAATTTATACTTTCAAACTCTCTGTCTATTTTTCATTTAAAATGACAAAAGGTCAGCAAATGTAATAACCACTCAAATATCCTTGCTCCGATACTTATCTATCCTTACTTCAAAAACTTTTCAATCCCTCTCTAATAAAGTGATTATAAGCTCAACACAATCATTGTTCAATCCAATTATTTATATAATAATGATAGGTATAACCTATCATTAAACTTGAGGTGATTCCAATCGAATTAAGACAACTTGAATATTTTTTAGCTGTTTCAAAAGAATTGCATTTCACAAAAGCAGCTGAGAAACTAAATATTTCACAACCTTCTCTAAGTCAGCAAATACGTGCATTAGAACATGAAGTAGGAATGCCGCTTTTCGATCGCATTGGTAAAAAAATATCTTTAACTGATGCAGGAAGGATTTTATTATTACATAGTAAAACCATTTTTCATGAAGTCGAACAAGCTCGTTCTGCTATTCAAGATTTAAACGGATTACAGCAAGGTACCTTAACAATTGGATCTTTGCTAACCGTCGTAAATTATTTACTACCATCAACTATTTTAAATTTTAATCATTTATATCCCAATATAGAACTTTCTGTATTAGGGCTTCGCACCGGAGATATTCGTGAAAAATTATTACAAAATGAACTAGACATTGGCATTACATTTCTCCCGGTGCAAGATAAGGAGATTATTTCTATCCCTCTATACAAAAGTGAACTTACATTAGTCGTACCGACTGGTCATCGATTAGATGAACGTAATCATGTATCTATTGCTGAATTACAGAACTACCCTTTAATTCTATTACCTAAAAATTTCTTTTTAACCGAACTAATTACATCTCATTGTCAAAAATTCAACTTTAAACCAAAACCAATTTTAGAAATTAGTACGATGGAATCTTTAATCCAAATGGTTTCAAAAGGAATGGGAATTACAGTGTTACCAAAACCTTATATAGACTTTTTACAAAATAAAAGCATTCAAGCTATTAAGATAGAAAATCCTACTCCCACAATTGAAATAGGACTTATTTACAGAAAAGATAAATATATGTGTGCTGCAACTCGAGAATTTATTGAGCAACTAAAAAGAACAGTACGCTCTTTACAAAGCTAAACGAACAAAAGAGATTATCCTATGAACCCGTTTCACAACGACTTAGTAGAATAACCTCTTTTCAAAACAAAATATTTAAACTCATATAAATGTCAATGTACCTTTTTAGTTATTGGAATATATTTCGTAAAATATGCTCCAACGAGCAATAAAACAATTGAAATGAACCAAACAAAAATCCCGCCAAAGTTAAACCAATATGCAAACAAATTTAAGATTGCTAGTGTAAAGAAACAAATTGAAGTTAACGCGCTCTTCAATCCTTTTACCCCTGCTTTTTTTCTTTTTTCGTAAGTAATATACATTGAAACGACAACAAGTAAGATAAAAACAACCGGTAACATAACTTTTAGCAATGGCATTCCCTCCTGTATGTACGCCTCGCTATTACCATATTACCCCATTGCTCTTTTTGGAATCAATTAATAACGCTCTTCTCTCCAAAAGTCAGCATACGTTTTATTTTTAAATTTCACATTCACCTTAGAAAAAGATAGACTTTCTCCAACTTTCAATGAGTACCAGTCGTTTAAAAGTGGAGATCCGTAGCAAATATTCATTGTACGATTATGTAAATCAAATAAGACAGAATGTAAAGTTCCAAACCATTCTTCATAATTGTGTACTGTCAGCCCAGTAGGATACTCTTTTTCTACTAATCCTTTTAAAGACTCCATACTCATTTGTTCATTTCTATTTAAATGATCATACAATGTGTGATATCTGTTTGTAGATTGTTCTAATCTTCTATTATTCAATTTTTGAATAGGTAAACTGATCGCATGGTTTGTTGATACGATAAAATCTTGGTTTTCCTCATCAATTGTGGTTATTGATTTAAAACCGTCAAATATTTCAATTCTTGCCGCGTCTAATGGATCCGTTACAATTAGATTAATATTACTTGCAATCGGCATTTCAACTATAAGTGATTTCGCCTCCTGCACATTTTTACATTTCTCCAATAATACTCGAATTACCGCAAAACATTGTAAACCACTTAACACTGGCTTTCGTAAACCTGCAATATTTCCTACCGGTTGACCACATGCTGAAAATGTAACAGATAACCCATGCTCGTTAACTCCTTCTGTTCGTCCAAAATATTGAGTAGAAAAGCCACTATGCACATATGCACCTTCAACATGTGTCGAGCAGAAACGCATATCATCTATTTTTGGCGACAAATCATAATTTCTTAATACATATGTGTGCTTTAAATCTGTTTTTTTAGGTGATACGACACAATGACTACATCCTGCTTTTAATAATGTTTGATAATAATACATCATTTGTTTAGCAGGAATTTTCAACACTTCACAAAAGCCTTCAATTTCTTCATTAATTCCAGGACAATATTGATTTAATATATTTCTAGATTCTGTCCAATAGTTATTTGATATTAAATGTTCTTTTTGTATAAATTGCGGAATAAGGTACGGATGATTTTTCACAAACTCCCCTTGTTGCTTTCCAATATCATAATGACTTCCTTTTAATGATGAAAAATACCCCTTTACTTCATACATCACATTTCCCCCTCGCATTGATTATATCCATATCATACCAAATGAATTTTATTCATTCTTGATGTTTTTTACTATTCCCCCCTTAAAACAATCCCATTTAAAAATCTCTTCTAATAATTATTTGATAGATAACTAGACACTTGTTAATATTACCGTAATAGCTTTATTTCAAAATAAAGTAGTTTTATATTAAATGAACAAAATTCTATATTGAATCTACTTATAATTAATCAACTAATTATTGTGATAAAAACTTATTTTACGTTACAAAAGGAGAACATATTTATGGGCATTTGCAAACCGATTGATGAATTAACGATTGAAGATTTGAAACAAAACCCAATATGGGAATGGGCAATAGATGAAGAAGAAAACGAAGAATATGATGAAACATGGGTGAAACCAGCGTCAACAACTAACTTTACAGAAGAGTTAAACGGTTCAATAGTACTTGGCGAATTATTCTTACATAATGACGAAAAATTCTCTATGATGTGTGAAATTGATATAAAACATGAAGAGGTATCAATTAGATCTGTTGTTTACTATAATGAAACAGAAGATGAGTATATCGCTATAGAAGATGTAGTAAAAAAGCTTGAACTACCTGTAACAATTCATATAAATCTTACTATTAACGAAGAACATAAAACGTTAATATTTTCCGCGAATAAGATAGATATTTATAAAAACTCTATAAAAACTCTATAAAAACTAATTTATATTAAGTTTTCACAAAAATAAGAACTAGGAATCTATAGTTTCCTAGTTCTTATTTTTGTGTAATTCTATACTAAATAATACCTTCCTCTACTAACGTCTCTGCAATTTGAACTGAGTTCCAAGCAGCCCCTTTTAATAAATTATCGGAAACAATCCAAAGATGGAACCCTTTTGGCGTATCAGGGTCTTTTCTAATTCTCCCGACAAATGTATCTATTTTCCCCTCTGCATATAATGGCATAGGATACAGCTGTTCACTAGGATTATCTTGCAATATAACACCTGGTGCATCCAGCAACACTTCTCTTATTTTTGCAACAGTTGCTTCTTTTTCAAGTTCTATATAAACCGATTCTGAGTGCCCGAATACGACCGGAACACGCACACAAGTAGCTGCCATTTTCAAGTTTTGGTCCTCCAAAATTTTCTTCGTTTCTTGAATCATTTTTACTTCTTCAAATGTAAAATCATTATCTGTAAATATATCTACTTGAGGCAATACATTAAACGCAATCGGATAGTGTTTTTTATCTTTTTTCGCTGGCAGTATAGTACTCTTAACCTCTTCACCTTCAAGCATTGACTTTGCCTGTTCTTTTAATTCATGAATCGCATGAATTCCTGAACCTGACACAGCTTGGTATGTGGAAACAATAATTCGTTCCAATCCGAATACTTTTCGAATTGGTTGAAGTGCCGTCACCATCTGTAATGCTGAACAATTCGGAACTGCTATGATACCGTTATGCTCCTTTAAAGTGTGCGCATTTACTTCTGGAACAACGAGTGGTACATCGTGCGCCATTCGGTATTCACTTGTGTTATCAATTACGATGGCACCACTAGTGACTGCGTGATTAACAAATCGTTTTGAAACTTCTCCTCCAGCGCTAAAAAAGGCAATATCTACACCTTCAAAACTAGTTGTTTTTGCCTCTTGTATTATTATCTCTCGTCCTTGAAACTGCACTACCTTACCAGCGGATCGTTTTGACGAAAGCAATGTAACTTCAACTATATTAAAATTAGTTTCTTTCTCTAACAGTTCAATAATTTTCTGTCCAACTGCACCTGTAGCACCAACTACAGCTACATGATAGCTCTTTTTGATCATCATTTCTCCTCCAATATAACTTAAATGAATATTTCTATAATTTCATTTTATAAAGAATTTAATCATTTGGAAAATTGAAATACGTGATATAATCATTCACAAATCATGATAATAAAAGAGGGATTGCTTATGGAAATGAGACATGTTAAAACTTTTTGTGCCATCGTTAAGTATGGTAGCTTTTCTAAAGCTGCTCATGCGTTAGGTTATGCGCAATCTACTGTAACAGCGCATATGAAAGCATTAGAAAACGATTTACACCTCCCTCTTTTTGATCGATTAGGGAAAAAAGTACTTCTTACAAAAGCAGGTCATCAATTTCATCCTTATGCCCTAGAGTTACTTGCTATTTATGAAAAAGCACAAGAAATTCCTCAAAATAGTGATAATTTAGAGGGAACATTAAGCATTACATCTAACGAATCATTAGCAGTGTACCGATTACCACAATTATTACGTACTTACAAACAGGAAAATCCGAAAGTAAATATCGTACTGGAAACAAATACAAACGAACAAGCAATGAATAAGCTACGTGAAGGAGAAACAGATGTTATTTTCATAATTGGAGAAAGTACAGAACATAATGATTTTATTACGCGTACATTTAGTAATGAAACATTTGGATGGATTTTACCTCCCCATTATTCTACACAATCTAATCCGTTTTGTTTATTAAAGGATACTCAGTTTATTTTTACCGAACAAAGCTGCGGCTATAGACCAATGGTAGATCATTTTTTACGTCAAAGCGGGAATATTCCAGCTAAAACATTTGAAACTTCCAACGTTGAAGTCATTAAACAATCCGTTATGTGTGAGTTAGGAATTTCAATTCTTCCTTACATCGTTGTACAAGAAAGTTGTCAAAAAGAGCAACTCAGTTTTCAGCCTATTGAAACTCCAACAGTTATTCAAAGCCATGTAATCTATCATAAATCTAGATGGATTTCACCCGTTTTACAATCGTTTCTTTCCTTACTAGAGCGAGACTAAAAGGTGCACAAAAAAAGAGTAACTGCCTAATAAGCACTTACTCTCTTCCAATATTATCTTATTTATTAGTCTGTCCCCCATCTGCAATTAATTGACTACCCGAATATGTACCTTTTTGCATAAACACTTGATTAATTAACTCTTTTTGTTCCGCTTCTGACATTACTCCTTTTCCTTCGCCTAAATTCCCGCTTTGTAATTTCCAAATCTTATTGTGATCCGAATCAATCTTTTCATATTTTCCTTGTTTCCATCTCTCTAAAATGTCTGCATATGTATTTCCTTGTACAAGATCATTGCTCTTTACAATATCAAGTAAACTTTCAATACGTTCTTGTGTAATAAAAATATAGCCCCACTTTTGATCAGCTTTCGTTTTTTGATGTGCCATTTCATGTAATGCTGTCTGTATGTTCTCATCTGTCCATTTAAAATTTTTATTAAATCCACTATTCGGTAATGAATGATTGCCATTTTCTAAAACCTTTGCATCTTCAGCTTTTACATTACTATCAGCTAGTACTTCTACTGCCGGAGCAGCTGGTGATGCCTTTTTCGCAGCTGGTTTACTATTATTTAGATAATACAGCATACCATATGTTACACCTACGCCGATTACCGCCATACCAGCTAAAATACCTATTATTTTAAAAAATGTTTTCATCTTGCTTGTTTCCTCCCACATATCCCATTCATATTTTCTATTTCTTGAACCACATATATATTTCCTTATATTATATTTCTTTTCTTTATCAATTGAAAGATTATTCTGTCAAAATATCCATTTTTTTCAAATGCAGATCCATCTCTAAGCATTTCGTTTTAATTTTATAAAAATATATGCTAGCCTACACATATAAAGGAGATGAATAAATATGAGTTTATTGTATAGCGGTTTAACTTTTTTAAACTTTGACGATACATATTTATTACAAAATAAACTTCATTCTTATTCACATGAAGATATTGATTTTAGTCATTTAGAGCACACAAATCTATATTGCGAGACCCCTTCTTTAATGCATATAAAAAGGGAGTTATGTCGTAGAGAGCAAAAAGGAATCACTTTTATCGGTTCTGGAAATTATCACTATGTATCTTATTTACTACTAAAAGAAATAGATGAGCCATTTACCCTTATTTTATTTGATCATCACACTGACATGAACTTAAAAGAAGAAAATGAACATACTCTTATTTCTTGCGGGTCATGGGTATCGTTCGCTCTTCAAAATAACCCGAAATTAAAGAAAGTAATTATTATTGGACCTTCTTCTTTAACAATTCATTCTAATGATTATTCATGCGTAGAAGTGTTCCCGATAGATATATCTAATGAAGTATCTGCACATACGATACTTTCGCATATTCATACAGATACTATATATGTAAGTATTGATAAAGATGTTTTAGATTCAAAAGTAACTATTACAAATTGGGATCAAGGACATATGAAACTCTCTACACTATTAAAATGTATTCATTCTCTTATTAGGAATAAGAATGTTTATGGTATCGATATTTGTGGTGAACTACCGGTTTATCCTTCTCAGCTCTTTCTAGCTAAATATACAAATGCTATTAAGAAAAATGAAAAAGCAAACTTACAAATTTTAAAATCAATATATAATACATAAAAAAATAACGAGTACCTTATAAGGCACTCGTTGTTTTTATGCACGATGTTCTTTTAACCACTTCGTAATCGCATCTAACCTCGAAACATCAAAACGTCTCTCTTCACATACATTTAAACTGTTTAAACTTTTCACAATTTCTAATTCATTCGATTTTACACTTTTCGCATCAATCATTTTGCAATACCCGTCTGTAACAGCATTTAAATTTTCATAATAACGTTGAAACGATTTTAATATATGTAAATGTTTTTCAAAGTTTCTTCTTCTTTTTGTCTTGTCACATTCTTTCCGTTTTCTAAGTTCTTCATCATTCGTATATAAATAAAAATATTGATCGGGAAAACCAATTTCCCTATGTATCAGCTTTTCTTTATAAAAGTTTTCTATTAAAGATAACGGCTGATTAAATATATCAAAATGGAAACACCAATTATAACTAAGTGGTTGATAAATGTCGCCATCAAGTATTACTAATTCATATTGCTCTGATTTCTGCGCTGCTATTTTCCAGCGCTCTACTTGTTTTTCAAAATACCATGTTCTATGTTCGTTTTTTAGTATTTCAAACAATAAATTCACTTCAGGTATAATGTACGCACCATAATTTTTTTCTAATTCACGACACGTGCTACTCTTACCAACCGCACTTGCGATATGTCAATACGGCAAAAAGTTATTCTTCGAATCTATAATAGATATCTATAGCCCCATCTTGCGCAACTTCTATTCGCTTAATTAATTTCTGAAATACACTGTGCAGATCTTTCGATTCTTCTAACAAAGCAAATGCGTCTCTAACTTCCTGTTTTTCCTTAATTTGAATTTCGATATTACTCGCTTTCCTTATTTCCATCTCTTTCAATCCAATTTCTTTTTCAATCTTCGCATTACGTATGGTAAACGTATCTTTATCAATTCTTTCGTCTTCTAAATACAAATCTAATAACCGTTCTCTCTTAAACTTCAAATCATTAATATCTCTTTTAAGCTTTCTTAGTTTTACATGTAGTTGATTTTCATCCGAACAAAATTCTTTATCTAACTCTCTTTCTTTCTCTTTCAATTTACTTAGTACTAATGCCCTCAAATCCTTATAATGTATCGGCACATGTCTTACACATTCTCGACGTGCTGTAGTTCTGCTCCAATTACAAATCATATATGAATATTCTGTTGCTGTTCCGTTCTTACTTACGTTTATGCTATTTCTTTTACTCATTGCTGTACCACAATGCGCACAAACTGTTATACCTCTTAATTCATTAGTTGTTGATACGCGGCGTTTCTTTTTGAACTTATTAGGATCTTTATCGTTAACCTTATCCCATAATTCATGACTGATTATAGCAGGGTGATGATCTTCAAAAATCACCCACTTCTCTTTGGGATTTATAACTTTCTTCTTCCTACCATTTACTTTTACTGTCCCATATTTCTGCATTATATAGGTACCTTTGTAAGCCGGGTTTTTAATCATCTTGCATAATGTAGAGAATGTCCAAGGAGCTCCTTTCCTTGTACGTGCCCCCTTATCATTTATAGTGTTCGCAATCTTGATATAACCAAATCCTTGTGCATATAATTCAAATATTTCTCTGACAAGAGCAGCTTCCTCTTCATTGATTGCATATTTACCATCTATAATTTCATAACCATATGGAACAAATCCACCAGTATAACCGCCCCTACGTACTTTTGCAGCTAAAGCCGCTGTTATAGACACAGATAATGTTTTAGGTAACTGAGACGCAAACATTGCATACATTTCAAATTTCATATCATTCTTACCTTCGTAATGACTGTCGTACCCTTCCTCAATCGTTATTAGTCTTACTCCGTGTCCTAATAGTATCTCCTTAATCTCTAGCGCGTCCTTTAAGTCACGTGCAAGTCGATGTATAGATTTAAATACAACTGTATCGATTTCTTTTTTTCTAGCTTTTTCTAATACTAACTGTATTGCGTGCCTCTCTAACCAAGCTGTCCCTGATATACCATCATCAAAGTACACAGCATTCTCGTCCCATTCAAAACCATTATTCTCTAACCAATATCTACAAATATCAATCTGATTTTCTACAGAAGAAACCTGTTCATCCTTGTCACTTGATACACGTACATAAACAGCATATGCCACAATTACCACTCCTTATCTTAGTATCCTAACGTATAGTATATTATGTCTGAATTATATAACTCCAGGAGTTATATGACAATCTATTACCAATACAAAAAGACGACTTTCTATAGTCGTCAAAATAAAAATATATAAAACTCGAAAATTTAAGAGGGGGTAAACAATACACAACAACATCCAATAAAAAACAAAAAGAAAAAAGAGCCCCCTCTATAAAAAATATACCTTATATATAATATAAATATATACTCTATATAATATATATTATATAGAGTATATTATTATTAATACTATATAAACAATAGTATTATTATGAGCTACAAGGTACTATTTGCTTTACTATTTAAATGTCCAAGTTCCTGTGACAGTTACAGATGAGTTTCCTCGTGAATCTGTTGTTCCTGAAGCGGACACAGAACCACCCTCACCTTTTCTATTATGAAGTTCTTTAATACCAAGTTGTGCAAGAATCTGATTACCATTTTCCATTGCAGGAAAATTCATTAGCATGTCATTAATAATTGATGAAATAAGTATCCCTTCATTATTTACAAATACACCATTTTTGCTTTCTCCAGCAGAGTGATGCAATCCAACCAACTCCCACGAATCATTATATATAGGAGATCCCGATGAACCTGGTTCCGTATCAGTTTTATATCGTAAAAAATCTGGATACTCTTTATTTAATCCATCAAAAGTATTATTTCTAATTCCAATTTCTTTTTTACGCATACCTGGATGTTGAACAATATTAAGATTTTTTTCAATTGTTAGTGTAACTTTATTACCGTCGTTTGGATTTGAAAAAATGGTATTATAACCCCAACGTTCTCCTGGTAACGCTACATTATTAGATGGATTGTCATCTCGTTTTATTTTATTTACCTTTACTAACGAAAAATCTAAACTTTCATTAGTATAGAAAAATTGCCCTGCATTACAATAATAATCATCATTAGGCTTTGGATTTCCATGTATATCGTTCTCAAAGTTAAAGCGAATTACAGCTTGGTTTGCAGTACTGGCATCTGGGAACACATGATTATTTGTAAGTAATAAATCTTTTCCTACTAGGAATCCACTTGCACCACCATTAGGCAATTCTATAAATGCTACAGTTTTTGATTTTTCAATAGCCATCTCTAAATAAGCTACCGGTAATAAATCATTGGGTCCAATGTGTACTTCATACTCGATTGGTCTATTTACCTTACCTTTAAACGCCCCCTCTATAAATTTTGCCTTTCTCACATTACTTTCTCTAGTTGTCAACATAAACATATCTTTTTCTAATGTCATTTTTCTTACCTCCTTATAAAATTTCAAATTTAGCATTCACCAATAACTTGATTTTATTCAATAATTTTCTTAAACTTTTCATATAACAATTTATTAAATTATAAATTTAATACAATTCATATATAATTATAAGTATATTTGAAATTATTTTTATAACAATACAATGTTATAGTCTTTTAACTTACTTGTGATACCACATATATCTTCGCATATACATCATACTTTACGGCAAGTTGCTCCAGCTTTTTTTGTCTATATTCCGTCACTGTAAAGAAATGTATTAAAGGTATTTTTCCGTTATATTTATTTTTGTAGTATAACGAAAACTCCCTGTACCTGCTCATTTTTTCAGCGTTCACATTCATCATTTGTGTACGATCTATTTCTACAGCATTTAGTGTTCCTTCTTCATCCCGAAACTTCACATCAGGAATAATTGTCTTCTTTTTATCATTTACTTTATAACGTATAGGCGTTTCTATCTGCCAGTCGTCGGGACAAAACAGATAGAGCCATGCTTCATTTCTCATAAGGCTGTGAGCTAATCGACTATTTGGTACAATCTTTTCTATATCGTCGAACAGTTCACGGCCCTTTTTATTTAAGTAATACACGTACTCTTTTTGGTACACTGTGCTATTCACATATGGACTGAGATCTTTTAAAATGCGGTTTGCGTTACGTATACCACCCATATCGTGTACCGCCATTAAATGCCTACGTGTTGCGAACTTCAGCTTTCTAATCGAGGTCAGAATCGTCATCTGACGGTTGATTTTGATATGTGTCTGAATGTTCATCTTTCTTCACCTCAACCTCGTATTGTTTTAGATGTTTCCACATCTGCTTATCACTAATAAAAGGTACCTGCAGTTCTGTTAATCGATCTGTTTTATAAATAGCCCTACCAGGTAACGACGGTAATATTTCTAATCCTGACTCATCAAGGACAACCTCAGATGCCTTGTATGTCGGTAATCTGAATCCTAACTTAGCGTCAGACATTTGCTTTACTACTGATGGTATTGAAGTAACCGTAGGATACTGTGTAGCCAGAATCAAACGAAAACCCAAGCCGCCCGATACAGTTGCTATATAACTAAGCATGTACTGGCACTCTTCCCGAATTTTGTTAACATCACGCGGTAACCCTTTTGCTGGGGCAAGTACAGCACCCTCATCAACAATAATGAAATACCGATCCCTTTCTTTTGTTTCAACTATATTTTTGTATCCATTACCCTTCATGAATTTTCCGCGCTCTTCAATTTTTTTCATAATTTTATTTAGTACATGGTGTGCTTTCTCTACAGAATCAGCAACTTCTAACACTTGTTTCAAATTACTAAACTCACTAAATTCTAGTCCTTTTTCCTTTAAATCAATTAAATACACATGAACATGCTCCGGATTCGCCTCAATCAAAGTAGTAAGTAATACTTTCAAAAACACGGTTTTTCCCATCCGTGTAAGACCACCTAATACCATATGAGGAGTTTTATCGAAGTCATGATAAATCAATCTTTCAAGGCTTTGCCCCATTGGTACACGCCATCTACCTTTTTCCACTAATCCTTCTGTCCATCCCCACTTCTCTGGTATATCCTTATGAAAAACACGAATCATTAATTTGTAATTATCGTATTTGATACGTACAGGTTTATTAAGTCCTTCGCTAACAACGTCCTCAACTTTTTGTATTAATTTCGATGGCATCCCTAACGGCAGCCTATATACATAAGTCGTACTACGATCATCTTCTTTTCGCTCAAGAAAAACTGGATAATGCAGCTTTTCATCCTTCCTAATTGCAATTCCACTTACTTCAAAAAACACTTGTATCTTCTTTCTATCATCCTCTTTACCTTTTAATCTATCATTTACCAAAGCGTATCCCAGCGAAACTGCAGGTATTAATAACAACTCAAGCATAGGGGTTCACTCCTTATATATCCTTATAGGATATAGTTGCTCTTTACTGGAAGAATTACGTACGAGTTATTTTTCTTATATAACAAAATGTCCCATGATTTCAGGTTCCGTTCTTTCAAAGAAACACCATTAGCACATAACGTAGAAGGTACAGAAACGAGCCGGTAACAGTTGTATACATCGTTATACGTGGAAGCCAATGTGGAACACTCATCCCCATTTTCTCGGCTGCCTTCATAGCCACTACAGACAATCCAGTTGCTGTCCAAATTACAATGGCTTCTCCTGCAAGTGGCATATCGAATCCCTCTTTCTTTTTAGTTGTAAACCTTTCGCTTTTAGAATTGGTTGATACTGATCAATAACTTCCTCCCACTCAAGAAGCTCTTCTTCATCCCCGTACAGATCCTCCATGATTTCATTAGATAAACTGTAGTAACCGCGGTATTCTTTATTGTCAAACACTTCATGTCTTTCCATATGCTTTACGATTGAATTCGCTTCACCTTTCCCCCTGGACTCCTTATACATGCTTCTCAGTTCTTTTGACGGATACAAATATGGCGTATCATTTAAATAGTCATATTGCCACCTCATTACTCATCCCCCCACTGTTTACAATCAACTAGATACGTGTCAATCCTTTTCTGTATACCTATCTCGTTATAAGGTCCATAAGGTTCTTCTTCCCCTAATAAATCAACGATATCAATGTAATGTGGATGTTGTAACATATCATGCTTTGCAATGTGATTGTATATACATTCCACTTCCTCATAATCATTAGCCTCCGCGTGCATATTAAACAAAGTTTGCGATGGATAAAGTGGCATGCGACTTAAATACTTATATCCAGGTCTCATTAGTCCTCACCTTTCCCCTCTTGATGTCCTAAGTACCACTTGGTATTCCTCGTGGTCTTGATATAGGTATATGACTTGGAGAATTATTTTTGCACGTCCACACCAATTTTTTTCTTTCTAGCTTGTACTTTTTATAAAGGAGTTTATTTCTGTATATAGAAAGTAAATTCTAGAGGTGAGCGTATATGAAGTTTAAATGTAGACTCAAGGTAATCTTTGCAGAGCTTGATATTAAACAAAGTGATTTTGCAAAACGTATCGGAGTTGACGACTCTACCCTTAGTGCAATTGTTCGTAATCGTACTAAACCTCGATTCGATACAGCCTATTTAATCTGTAAGGAACTTGGTAAGCCAATCGAGGAGATCTGGACCATCGAGGAGTAATTCCTCCCCCTCCAGCCTAAATAAGTTTTTAATCTTTATTTTGCTTTTTACAATTGACTTTGGCGGTTGGCCGACAATCATGGGATGAGGGTACAGGACAACGGCTAGGGCAGAAAATGACTACCTTACAACGCTTCAAAAAATAAAAAGCGTCGTAAAGTAGACGTTCTGTCAATCATGGTCTATCGGGTTAAGGAATCCGTATAGTAACACCCTGTTTAAACGCTGTAATTTCTTACACAGCTGACTTTTTACAGATAAAGCTTGTCCTATCTGCAGAAAGAACCAGGAAAGGAAATGCACTACTGGCGTATCCTTCATTACTCGTAACCTATCATTCTTTCATTATCAGCTGCTACCCGTGCCGTAACACGCCAAGCAACCTCCGTACCGTTAATGGCCGTACTCGCCTAGACTCCTAACAACGCAAACAAGGAAACGTTATTCGTTAGGACGCTTAACTTTCTGACATTGGCTTAGCTAACCTGTTCAAGTTTAACGAGTGTTAGGTCATTCCTCGTGTGGATCATCCCCTTAATTACCTAAAAAAGACAATAAGAAACTAGACCTCGTGTATATCTGTTTTTTTGAATAAAGATATTCACGAGGCTGGAGATTGTCCGATATTCAATTAAAGAAAGAACTTATAGCACATGGGCTATAAGCATATTGATAAGTAAAAGAACAGAAGCTACAGTGTAGAAACCATAAAACCAAATACAATCAGACCTTGTATCTAAACCGAAATAGTCATTTATTTTTTTCATCTAAGTCGCTCCACTTTTTCGATTACTCTTTTGACTTCATTTACAAATGCTTCACTGTGATAAAAAAATAAATACAATCCACTTTTAAGCTCGTTAAAGCAAACAGATATTTAATCATATTTTTTCGTGTACGCCACAGTGTATAGCTTTTTATTGGTTTCTAAGTAAACATAAATGTCAGTCGTTGGTGGTAAGTTTTCACCCTCATCTCTGGACAGCACTTTAAACATACAAATTTCGTCTCCATAAAAATCAATTTTGATTTGTTTTTGTATTTTTTCCGGAAGTTGTTCAAACGCTTTACATTGCGGACCGCTTAATAAATCTACAATACTTTTTTCACCATGCATTCTTCGCGCCACCCTTCACATTTATATAAAAATATGACTTTAGGAGTAAAACTTTATTAGTAATAATATATAACTCTAGGAGTCATACGTCAATAGTCTCCCTAAAAAAGTTTTACTTTAATATGTAAATTGTGTAAAATGTAAAGTAATAAACGATCGGAATGAACGGAGGTATTACCATGAGTTCTATGGTATTCACTTTAGGAGAAACAATGGCGGAAATCGGGATTACGAAAAACAAGTTATCCGTGGAATCCAAGGTACGCCCAGCCACTATTAGTAATCTAGTGAATGGTGAGGTTGGCCTTGTGCGTTTTGATACGTTAAAGTCGATCTTAGATGCTTTAAACCAATTGGCTTCAGAAAAAGGTATTGATAAAACGTACCAAATTGAAGATGTTGTACAGTACATAAAATAAATGTACTGTTTTTGTTTATGTATATATTTCGCAATACTCTGATTTACTTAACTAGTGGTATTTAAGGAGGAGAAATATGGAGACAAAAACAACAACTGATGGCAATACGTACATCATTGAAGTGGAACAAAAAAAGAGTTCCGTTAAAGAAAGAGTTGGCTGAAAAACGTTATTAGCATTCAGCATTTTCGGTATCATTTTTTCTGTTGTTTTAGGTATAACTATAATCGGCCTACTCTTTGCAGTTCCCTTACTTCTTTGTTCAATAGGGCTTATTTATGCAACATTTGAAAAACAAGAAATACAATGTCCTAACTGTAATCACAAGCAAAGAATTACAAAAGGGAATGGATATTTTCATTTTGGAAGTTGCAAAAAACGCACTTTAGTAGAATGGAAAACTTTTAACTAGTAAATTACATATTTTAAAATTTGTTTGAGGTGACTGCATTGTTAGATGTAACAAAAATCCAATCAATAATTGAGAAACTCCAAAAAGAAAAATACGACATCCACAGCTCTCTAGTAAGCGTATTGAGAATTGCAAGACAGCGATTAGACATTAAGGAAGTTTTATTTTTAGAATACAGTAATACCGAATTCCTCGAGGCTAATACTAGAGCGATTGTGAGTAAGATAAAAACACTCGCGGACAAAACAGGGATTTCTGGTAGGGATTACGGCCGAATGGTTAAAGAAACACATATGCTTTATATAGACGCAAGAAAATGTGATGTATACGACTTTTCAAAAAAAGAAATAGTCCACGATCAGTTACTAACAGCACCTCTTCCTGGACTCATCTCAGAAATTGAAAATTACCAAAGATTGTTGGCATCGAATGTGATTCCCTCTGGGCTACACCCCCAAGACTTGTACTTTACAAATCTAGAAAAAAACAAGTTAGATGCTATATATAATCATCAAATTACCGTTATAACCAACACATTGAATAATACCAAATTATTTATGCTTAACTACTTAATGGATTTGGAAGAAATATTAAACACTACCGAAGGGAATAAACAAATGAGTACACAACAAACACTTAGCATCGATAATAAAATCGATAAAATTTTTATCAGTCACGCTTCAAAAGATGTTAAATACGTAAAAGAACTAGTAGATCTTCTTAATGATATTGGTGTTCAAAAGACCTCAAAAAGTATTTTCTGCAGTTCGTTGCCTGGATACGATATTCCACATGGGGAGAGCATCTATGAGTTCCTTAAAAACGAATTAAACAACAATAATATTATGGTGTTATTTGTACTTTCAGATAACTACTATCAAAGCGCCCCTTGCCTAAATGAAATGGGCGCTGCATGGATAACATCAAAAAAATATACTACAGTTCTTACGCCTAACTTTAAATTCGAACAAATTGTTGGTGCAATTGATCCTACTAAGATTTCGTTTAAAATGAATGATCCAGTTGGATTAGATAAATTTAGAGACAGCATTATTCAAACATTAGAATTAGAAGATACAGATTATAAAATTTGGCAAGAAGATAAAGCTAAGTATCTCTCTACAGTTTCTACACTTGCAGATCAAGAAGCATCCACTCAAAATGTTAGTATAGAATTAGAAAGAGTTAAAAATCAGGGTGAAGACGCAGTAGAGTTATCTTTACGATTTATCAATGTTACAACACAGGTTATTGAGTTCAGGTATATCGAGATTGAGTTAACTGATGAAAATGGGGAGAAACTCGAAATAGTAATTGAAGAAGACGAAACTCTTAATGATATGCAGTTAATGAGTAAAGAGAACAAAGTTATTAAAAAGATATTCCCATATGATTCATCATCCACTTTCCGTGTTAGACGTATTGTAAACGAAAAAACTAAAATCAATTTCGCTATTGTATAAAAAACAAGCCTTCTAATTAGAAGGCTTGTTTTCATATAGTTCTTCAGCTTTTGATAATGCTTCTAAAGCACTGCTTGGTGGGCTGAAGAACTTATCTAATTCTTCCTTACTAGTAAAGTGTTTCGAAGCTTGCTCAATAGAAGTTCCATATGCTGGTTCAATGTTAAACTTGTATTTATTTGTTTCTACCACTTCAATGTCATTCACTTTACAATTCAGTAGAGCCACCGCACTAAATAAATTAAAGGTAGCTCCATATAAACAATAAATCTCAGTCTGCTTATATTGGAATGCCATACCGTCACCATCTAAAAACTCACTTGTATTTAGCGGGCCATTTGTTGTAGTCGTAAAGTTATTAATCATTACCGGTATTTTATAAGGCGCGTCCTCGATCAAACATGTATATAATTGATCAATAAGAAGTAACCCTTCTTTATCAATCTCCTCTTGCGGATTAAATTTCACTTGTAACTTTTTACTAATGGCCAATACTTTTTCCCAATAGCGTAATGTATCATCAATAGATCTTTTTTCATCTATTTCATTCATTATAGGTGTTTGAATTTCACCTGATAACTTTATTTTCCCGTTCAAGAAGCCTATGTATAACTTTATCATTTCTATAATTTCTTCGATATCAGTAGCTTTTGAAAACGTCAAATTAATATTAAATTTCACATCGTGAGCTTCTTCATCAATTGTTAAAATGATTTCAAGCGGACCAGGATCTACAGTTTTAAATAAGCTTTTTTTCATATCTGCTAGTGGTTGTCTCTTCACATGAAAAACTTTAGTTATTCCCATTTCTTCATAGGTAACTTCTAATGGATTTGGTTCAGGAAACGGCTCTGGCACTATCTCAAATTTAGTTTCACCAGGTATGATTTTTTTTGACTGGAATGGCTTTTTTACTAAGTCTGTTATTGGTTTCGTTTCTCCATTTATTTTTATATTTTCCCCATCAGTTTGCACTTTTTGTTGTGTACGATATAAAAATTCTTGCAGCTCATCTGGAGAATTAAGTTTTAATCCATTAGGTATTTTCATCTTTAAATTTGAAATCGTTAGTTTGAGTTCAGAACCTTCTTCAGGAACAGCTTGTATATGCTGTTCATCTAGAGGAACATATTTTAACCCTCTAGGTAGATCTTTACTTAATGTGTCCAAAACAGCCTGTGGTATTTTGGTATATTTACTCTCATCCTTTTTAAACGCTTGTTTAAAATTTGAAAACATAAAATCACCAATCCTTTACAATATTTTCCCAGACAATTATCTTAGAAATTAACAACATCTTCTCAAAACTATCAATGTTCAATTCTTCTATTATAAAATGAATTAGCAACTCTCGATATCGCTCATCTTTTACTATCAAATGTTTGATATCTCTGTATTCAAAATTCAACCAAAACTCTGGATTTTGTCCTATTGTATCTGAGTAACTTAAGCGCGCTTCCGGCGACATATGATCTGCAGGGATTAATAGCGTTAAATCCTCTTGCGTACTTAAATCTGGAATATAGCGCCATTCCCGTTCATCATGAAAATTATGTTTGGACAAATCATCGTCCTCATCTGAGTTCCTCATCATTCCTTCTAGAGGCTTTAAATATAATAAATTAGTTAAAAGAAAGTTTTGATACTCTGTCAATACATCGTCGCTTTCATTCATACTTCTCAATGATTTTGTAAATAGTTCAGCAAATTCCTTATGATATGGCGAATTAATATTTATGTATTGAATAGGCTGCACACCAGCATTGATTCCCCAGCTTTTTTCTAATCCTATACCAAAGCCTCCATATTTTATCATATGGGGATTAAGGCGCTTTAAGTGTATATCACAAAAACATGTCATGGGAAAACAAATCGTCTTTTCATCCCCTAACCCATACACCTCAATGTTTTCGTCATTATATCTTGGAGAAAATGCCTTTCTTTTTAATATTTCAGTTAGCCATTCAAACTTCTTTGTAAAATTAAATAATGTATTAGCGCTCTGTTTAGACGATAAATCATTTTCAGGTATTTCCTCATCTACTTTTTCAGGAGGATCGATTTCCATCATTTTATTTACAGCGTCTATTTCCGTTATTTGACCACCCATTAGTACAATCTACTCCCCTATCACAAAAATTTATATAGACAAAATCATAACATACATAATAAGCAACATTAATCTAGTTCATCCTCATTCACAAGGTACTCTTTCCAATCTGTAAAACTCTTAAAAACAATACGATTACCGTGTTTATTTCTTTGATATCGAGCTTGTTTTTTTGTAGGTTTATCTACAAAATCCCAATGGCGATTTCCCTCTTTTGTTATTGCGTAATATATACCATCTCTTTCTTCAATGAATTCTATAGCTTCATTAAACGTATATGGACGTGCATATTCACTTCCCAGTTTAACTATAAAGTAAGGCTCATAAGGATATGGACCATACTGACGACCTTTTGAAATTTGTAAGGCTAAGTCAATCTTCCTAGCTCCATGTTCATCAAAAAACGCTCTAAAATCTTGAATTCTTTGTTCTGTAAGATACTTAAGCTCTTCATCGGTTATATAATTAATTATTTTTTTCTCTTCATCGGTAAATCTATCCCATGATTCTAAAGGCGTTAACGCTGTAAAGCCATATTTCGCAACGAGAGACGACAACATTGTATCCTTATCACTTTCATTCGCTACGGCCTCTTTTACAACGTTACCTTCATCATCTAAATCCTGAATAATAATACGTTTTTTCTTTAACTCATCTGGAATATCCTTAGGATTGATTCCTATATACCCTTTGTTTGAAGCGTATGATATTAGTGCCATTTCTTCCACTCCCCTCCAATTATATTCTTTTTCCATAATAACAGAATAAGGAATTATTTGTACATTTACAATTCCCTTTGAAGACAATTTTATAGGTGAAATATAACCTCGTAACAAGAACATTCATTCGTTTATAATGAACATAAATCACACGAATCGGAGGATCATCATGGAAAATCATAACTGGGGAACACCGAAAATAAAAGGGCGCGATATGGTGAAATGGCAACCTTTCGCAAGTATGCCGGAGCAGTTTGTAGGAATTAGAGAAATACTTAATGATTTGAATAAAGTACCGAAACCAATTGTTAGCGAAGATATGCAGGAACAACTACAAATTGGGCTTGTACAATCATTACAAACTAAAGAAGAAATACTCATTTCTTACTATCGTGACGGAATGGTACACGACATGTACATAAATGTGTTACATATTGAGCCGATGACAAGAACGGTATACTGTACATATGCATTTATTTGGTTTGAATACCGAATTTAAGTTTGAAGAATTAGTGAATATAAATTAAAAAGACCGTCTCTAAATGAGGTGGTCTTTTATTTACTGCTTACCTTACTCTTAAACAGCTATACTCTATTGTCCAAGCCTCCCTCCTACTCTTCGCATAGCATGTACTAAAAAGGAGGTACGTGCTTAATATGTCAAACTATTATTACGACCGTTCACATAAGTGTTATCGGAAGAAACGAAAAAAATGCGACTGTGATTGTCATTGTGAACCTCGCTATCAAACGTATACATCCGGCCCTCTATTCCGTAATGCAGACACTGATTTCATTCAAGTTTCTGCACTTAATCAGACAGACGAACCGCAAACTGTAACTATAGCAGTTCAGAATTACCAAGATACGTGTGATGGTAATGTATTCCCTTCATATGGTTATCTTTGTGGAGAGTTAATTAATGATGATAACGGTGGTTCAGATGATGAAGTAGGCAATAGGAATGGCAACGGAGGGTGTATCTATTGTGAACCTGGAGGAGTCACTCCGTTTGTTGGACCTGTTACATTTACGATTCCACCACGACAGTTGTTTAGCTTGCGGGTGTTCCGACCACAAGACCCGCATCAACCGCAAGACCCTACGTACGTTGTTCGGGTGACGCGCCCAGGCGACCCGATTAGCCCGACAGATCCTAGTCACCCCGTTACCATAAACACATGGGGCATTAGCTTTGCGGGAGTAATTCAGCAAGGGAATACGGTGTTGAACGGGCAGTTTACGCGGTATCCAGGTGACCCGTATATTCCAGGCGATCCTCATTAATACAGAATAAATAAAAAAAGCCGTCAAATGACGGCTCTTATTTTTATTTAACTTCATAATACCAATATTTTTTATCCAACCATTCTTTTGCGGCTTTCAGCTGTACATCCGATGTTGGATCTGTGACGATATAAGCTAATCCATCCGGCTCTAGTATGAACTTACCAGTCATCTTTAACGATGTAAGAGCTTGCATCGCATCAAGTACTTCATACGGTGAAAATGCTCCTGTTTGAATAATGTTTTGTTTGGGTACCTCCGCTTGTACTTGCTTCTGTGCTGCTTCAGTAAGCCAAGACAACGACTTATTTCCAATTAATTCGTTCAAATCACACTTCCCGATACCAGGTACATTTCCTGTTTCCGTATACTGCCAAATGTCACAAGGATATGCAGGTTTGTTACCGCCATAACGCGGAATCCATACAAAATCACATTTTACATTCGCCATACCAAAAGGCGCATACATATGATGGCCAACATATAAACCAACTTTTTTAGCTCCTAATCGGTATAACTCTTCGATAAACGCCTGTGTACCTGCTCTCATGTCATTCATTGTTTTTACTTCTACATCAGCCACCCAAACTGTAGCGCTCTTGTCACCGCGGTTCCAGAAATCTTGTGCTTCTTTCTTCGCATCGGCAATGGAAACGAAACGGCAAAATGCATAATTACCAAAAGGAATACTATGCTGCTTCATTGCTTGTACATATCCTTTATACAATGGATCTACGTAATTGGAGCCATCCTGCACACGAGCAATTACAAAATCTAAATACTGTTTTGCGACTGGCCAATTAATATTTCCGTTCCATTTTGAAATATCTACGATTTGTCCCATAATAAAGTCCCCCTTAGTTTAAATCATGTTTTTCAAGCACATCTTTTTGCTGCAAACCTTTACTAGATAAATAGTTGTTTTTCCAAGCCATGTACAATGTATAGCCTCCAGTAATTACAGCTACGATGTTATTTGCTAATTCATTGCTGATTGTCTGGTAACCGACTAAGTTCAAAACACTATTAATTACGGCAATAACCAAGATGATGTAACGTGTAATTGATGCATTATCTAAATTTTTCATGTAACCACCTCCTCTCATTTAAGAAAATTTAAAATGTTAAATAATAAAAGGACTGCCAATGACAGTCCTGAAATCCATATCGATATATTTGCTTTTTTGTTACTTTCCAACTTTTCTTGCGCTTGTTTCAAATCACGAATTTCCCGATCACGAAACTTAAACATTTCGTCTATTTCGGTACGTTGCATATAATTTTTTTGATTATAGTCTAACTTTTCTTCTATTCGCTTAACTGCAGCATTCATTGTTTGAAGATGCACTTCTAATTTCGCAATACGTTCGTACTCTTTTTGCTCCACCGCCACCACCCCTTCACTTATAAAAAACAAAAAAGACCAGCCGCAGCTGCTCCATTTACTTAAAGCAATTAAATTTCCTGTTACCTTTACTCACTTATTCAGAGAACGTGCCTTGTCGTTCTTGTGAAGCTTGTGCAATCTTATCTAAACAATCTTTACAAATTTCTTGATTACCAATTCGTGTTGTATTTGTATTGACGTTACAAATATCACAAAACCTTTCTGCGGTACGAATAAACAAGTTAGAAGTATCAGAGAATATCTCCACCTTTGAATTAGGCTTAATCCCTGCTGTTTGTAACTTGTCTAGTGGTACTTTTATTCTTCCGTCTTCCCCGACTATCGCTAAAACACCTAAAAAATTACTCATGTTATTCCCTCCCTTATTTGTTACGAGCCTTGTACGAACTTCCAGTAATTATCATAATAATAAAGGCCAAATCCTTTATATCCATTACCCATCCACAAATTACCCTGCTGTGAACCTGGAGTAATACCTAACGAGATGAATCTAATGGCTGGAACTTCAATTACTGAGTTGAAATTTGTTCTTTTTGAATTTACCCAAAGACCATCTTGAGCTGTAATACCTACATGTCCTTGTGCTGTTATACGGACATTACTTTCAGCACCGTTTAAATCTATAAAACGAAAGTAAAATCCGCTACCATCTTTGTAAATCGTACCAACATTCCGGCCAGATCCATCCCCCTGACCGAATGTGATGTAAGGATTAAGGGAGCTACTGTTATATTCATTTTCAAAGCCCATTATCATTTTAGCGACGCCTTGATTCACAAATTTTAATACCTGATTCTGCATATGAATATGTTCTTTTTCATTACTTGTTTTAATTGTCATACCCTGCAATAATCCAGCTTTTAACCAAGACGCCTCGATTTTACCAACCAAATCAATTAGTTCCGCTTCAATTTTTATTCTTTCAGCTGTTTGATTGATAACAGAAATGATGTTTCCATTTTTAACTTCCGCTAGAATACCTTCATCTAATACCTTTAAGCTTGCCTCCAACTGTTTAATATACGAAACTTTCGCAAACGTTCCGTCTATCTCTTCTTTAAGGTATATCTCATCTCGTTTTGCGCTAAGTTCAATACCTTGCTCGTTAGCTAAAATTTTCCGTTCTATATCTGTAACCTTTAAGTTATAGTCTTTTACTGCAACCCTTTCAGCGATCTCCCTTAATAAATCTTCTTTTTGCTGTGTTACGTTATTTTTAAGCTCCGGTATTTGGAAAGTAGATACATATTCTTCTACTTGTTTGCTTGTAACTCGTCCTTCTAGCGCTTTTTCTGTTTTTTCCCACACAGTTTTTACTTGCGCAGCCACATCAGGAACAACGACGTCCCATACTTCACCGGTCCACCGTTTAAGTACCCCAGGTTTTCCATTACTTATGTCCTGCCACATTGTTCGACCTGCTATTAACCCCGTTGTTGGTGGATTTACGCTCTCTAGAATGGCCGTTTGATAATTCTTCAAGTTTTCTTCTACTTTTTCGGCAAGTGTCTTTGCCGTCTCCGATTCTTCTTTTATTTGTTCAATCTTTTTTTCGTTTTCTTTAATAGATTCATTCACTTGTTTCTCAAGCTGTTCAAGCAAATCTTTACCTACTTTACTTCCTAAAGAACTAATGAGCCTGTTATACATTTTACGTAATTCTTCACTTTGATCCACGATTTCGTAGTAGTCACCAAAGACGTATTTATCCTGCTCAGGATCTTTAAATGACTCGTCACCAGCAATCGCACGAGCCTCAAGATAAAGACTAGGTTTAAACGATGTATCTTTAATACGAATCGTGTCACCCTCATTAATTAACTCGTGTTTTAATCTAAAAACTCTTCCAATTGCTGCAGCATCTACCTCATAGGATACTGACGCATTTACACGTTTTTTCATTTCTATTTGTGTTAAAGTTAATAACCTTTTAGGTGACATATTCTGATCTTCTGTCTCCGGGGTGTAGAATCCGAATTTGTGTTGAGAATCCTCATTCCAACGCTGGAAAGCGTCGTTATCTACCAGGTAAAGTAAGTTATTGTTTACACTTTCAATTGTAATTAACTTTTCGTCTTCGCCTTTTACAAAAGGTAGTAAAGCGGTGCATATGTTTTGTGAATTTTCTTTCCGAACAATTCCTTTTAAATCTTTCCCGATGGTTACTTCTTTTCCCGTCTCTCTACCACGTTTTGTAACCATATCTACGTATCTTCCAACGATACGTGAGCCTATCATTTCTACACGGTATTCAATTTCTAAATTAAATAATGATGCGGTATCTTTTAATAATTTTAAAGGATTGATAAACTCATCGATTGTCATCGTATGAAATCCGGTATATTCAATGGTACCTATTTCCCACTTAGTTCCTGATAAAGCTATTGTAGCGAATTCGTATGCTGTTTTAGATTCAATCCGTTGCGGTTTGATGTATCCAGCCTTTGCTAATAAAATCCATTCAGCGGAAGCGTACACTGTGACAGCATTCTTTTCTGTATCTTTTGCAATTTCGGTAATCACGTAAGGTACGATCCTGCCATCCCTTACTTGCTTCAACACTAGATTTTGCTGCATTAATGCTGTGACATGTTTTGTTCCATCAAAAACAGTGAAGTCCAACGTATCTACATTGTTTTTAATTTCCCAGTGCCTTTTATCGTCCCAGTAATCATCTGGTCTAATGGCAGTCACAATTCGTTCTGTTTTAAAATCAACAACATGCAAAATACCATTAAGTTTACTCATCTAAACATCTCCCTAAATGATACTGTCGCTTTCCCGATATCAGGCGGCATAATGTCAATCCTGTTATTCCCACGTATAATCGTAGGAAAATCACTAAAAACGTCTTTCAAGTGTATAACGTCTTTCCCGTTTACTGTAACGTGCGCGTTCTCAGTATCAATTACCACTTTATCTCCAGGATCAAAAATATATGGACGTGTATTTGCACCTACACTGTTCACCTTCCAAATTTTCAAATCATCGATTTGCATTATATTTACAGGGAAGTGTCTACCGAGTGTACAAATAGCTAACATCACCTGGGCTATTTTCCGATCCGTCATCGTCCCAGTTCCTTCATCTGTCCAATGATTCATAAAAAAGACATCGTCTACTTCTGTACCCTCTTTAAACTTCGACATAAACACAGACCAACGACGACCACGTCGTGCGATTCTAAGGCGTCCATAAAATTTGTTAAACATGTTAGGATGTGCACCGCTCGTATCAGCTAACTTACGTATACTTCCAGGAGTTGCGGTATTACCAATTCTCATATACGCCTTTGTTATCTCCGCATCACCGTATAAATCATTCATATTAATACGAGCTACTATATCTCCCCTCTCATCAAGAAGAAGGACTTCTACCTTTCCCATTTGATTAGCATGACTCGATTGCAAGTGCATCCATGCTTCCATCTCAAAATCCTGTAATGGTCCGCCAGGTATGTTTTTCTTGACAATTCCACCATGAAAACCGTTTGTAGGATCCTCCCCGTAATCTGGACAGTAAAAAGCAGAACCATCTTTCACTTTTAGTTCGCCAGTTCCTTGCAAATCTTCTACAAACCCTTTAACGGGTGTCCAACCTACTATGCTCGACAGCTCGTCCCATAGTACCCGCTCTCGTTCTTGTACGGGCTTTTCTTCCGCAACTAACGGATATCCTAACCGGAAATAATTTCGATCTAACGGATAATCCCCAAACCATACGTCCAAAAATGTTGATTGTTTATTGACATCAATCTCAATTAAAGCCGGTGACTCTACGCTGCCGTTATTAACAAACCGAGAAGTGATTTCTGTAGACCATTCCTGTTGAAAATTATAAGTTTTCATATCGCCTAATTTGTATGGAAATAGACATACAATTGTAATAGTTCCCTGGTGAATATTAGATTTTTCTAGATTTTCTTCTGCCTTTTCTTTCACACCATAATACGTATACTCGGGCTCATCAGTAAATTTTATTTCTACAGGGGTATCTGTATATAACAGTTTATTCAATTCATCCATACGTTTTCTAAGGTCCAAAAGAGAGACCCCCTTGAGGGAGAAATCAATCTCAATCACCCTCTTGGGAGTCCGTTTTCCTAAATAGTATGATCCAGCGCGTCGAGGTACTGATAATTCATAAATTTCATCACTTAGAACGCCCCGACCACGTATGTCATTTATCATAAAAAGCCCTTTTTCATATTTATTTTCAAAATATTTTTCTACGTTTATTCCGTTAAAAATTAGCAAGTTCAGCCCTCCTTAAAACGCGCTTTTTCGTTTTTTAATTGCCTCTTGCTCATTTGATACATCTTCTACAAATCTATTAAATTCTTGTTTCCCTAGCTGTATATTGATATACGCTGGTTGTCTTTCTTTATTTGCTGGATTTGTAGTAGTTCTAGTATCATTATTACCTACACTTACTTGTGGTCTAGCTGTCTGGTAAGCACCTAACCCCCTTGGCATTCCGTATACCGTCTCCACTTGCATAGCCTCTGGCTTCATCCACTCAGTCATTTGTTCTGTAGTTCTTTGTACCGCACCCTTCATTGCATCAATACCGTTTATCCAGCCTTTCATCATATTGACACCAATGAAATCCCTGAACCAACGACTCGGTGAGTGAATCGATAACAGACCAGAAATTTTGTCTTTAATCCCATTTCCAATGTCCGTAATTTTATTCCAAATTGCTCCAGCCATAGAGCTTATCCCATTTAAAAGCCCTTGCATCATATTTCGTCCTATGCTTCCTAAATCAATGCCACTTAAGAATGACTTCACATTATTGAAAATTTGCGTCACTGTGTTATAGATAGAACTTAGGATACTCGATGTTGCTGACCTTGCTGCATTCCACATTGAAGAAATAATACTACCCGCTGCGGACATCGTTGATGAAATGACCGAACCTATACCGGAAAAAATTGAACTCACTAGAGAACCTATAGCTGAAAGAACACTAGAGAAAACCGATTTCACTAGATTCAGTCCACCAGTCACGACCGCAGAAATTAAGTTTATCGCTCCCTGGATAATATTTCCGATTAATGACATCACGCTCGATGTAATGCCCTTCACCGCGTTCCACGCTCCACTCCAATCTCCTTTTAAAACCGAAGTGAAAAGCTTTATTATGTTGGTGATTATCCCAATCACAGAGGTGATTATGCCCATAATTGCCGGGAAAACTGCTTGGACAATCGACAAAATAAATTGAATCGCCGGGATCACTACGCCTTTTATTATTGTGGCTAGTCCTTCAAGAATCGCAGTAGCTACGGGAATAGCCGCCTGAATTATCGAAACTATAACCGGGAAAACCGCCTGGACAATTTGTAAAATCAAAGGAATAACCGTAGTCGCTATGATTGAGATTACCTGGCCTAATAATTGAATTATTGGAATCGCAATGGAAATCGCCGCGGCAATAATCCCAGCTATTACCGGGAAGACCGCTTGTACTGCTTGAAGAATCACCGGAATCACTGTTGTCGCTATGATTGATAGAACCTCGCCAAATCCTTGAATCAGCATTCCTGCTATGCTAAACGCCGCCTGAATTACCTGTAAGATAATAGGGAATGCAGTTTGAAAAGCCTGAAGGAATATCGGTAAAACTGTAGTCGCAAAAGCTGTAAACATTTGAGATAAAAATTGTAGCCCTTCACTGATCAACGGCATAATTTCTATAGTTGTAGCAGCAAACATACGGATAAGCTCCGTAACCATAGACATGACTTGTTGTATGACCTGACCAAACTCAGTAAATAATTCAGCTGCTAACGGTACTACACTTTGTACAATTTCACCAAAAAGACTTGCAATTGTAGCACCAAGTTCACCAAAGGCTGCACCTAGCTCCGCAAACGCGGGGCCTAATGTAGCAAAACTTTCCGCTATAACTTGACCTGTTTTTTGAAACTCTGGTGCTAGAGGAGCAAAAGCTTGCATAATCCCCTGCGCCATTGACTGAACAACCGGTAAAATGGCCGAAATCACAGTAGAAAAAATCTGTTGTATCGATTGCCATGCTGACATAAATGCTGATTTTACTTGATCGTTTGTGTTTATTAATTTAAAAATTGTGGCCCCCAATGATGCTACAATTGCTATTACCCAACCGACAGGTCCTGAAACCCCTAAAAATGTTAATCCTAATCGTACAATCAGCGGTGTTAAGGTTGCTATTGTATTTCCGATAGAAGAAAATGACATTTTTATAAATTCAATCACTGGTGAAATAGAAGAACCTATCCCAGAAAAGGCCGAACTTAAGCCAGAAATCGTGGAAGAAAAAGCTCCATTTATACTTTGACCAATTAACATGAATTTTGACTGTATAACAGCAATTGCTACGTCAAAGGCTGTACCTATAGCACTACCCATCGCCGAAAATTTTGCAGGTACCGTTCCAAGGTACGTTCCTAAAGAATCTAGTGCCGATTTCATAGACTCGATAGCTGACACTGTCCCACTTTTTATTGATTCCCAAGCACTATTCACGGCATTTCGGAAAGTCTCGTTATGCTTATAAAGTTGAACTAGCGCTACCCCTACTAAAGATAGAATCGCAATAACCGCACCTACTGGCCCTAACAATAACGCGAATCCTGCTCTTAATGCTGTAAAAGCTGACCGTAGCATTACCGCTGCTTTTGATGTTCCCGACATCCATAGCATAAGTTGACCGAGAGTGATAATCGCTCCACCAATCGCGTTAATAACAATCCCCGCAACCGTAGCTACAACTAAAAAAGCCGTAGTAAATGCTACTACGGAAGCGATCATAGTCTGCACAGGAGCTGGTAATTTTGTAAATGCGTTTGCCAGTTTTTCTACTACTCCAGCTACCACCATTAATGCAGGAGCTAACGCATCGGTAAATGCACGTGCCGCAACATCTAAAGATGCTTCCATCTTCGTTAATGCTCCAGCCCATCCTTCAAGCATTGAATCTGCAGCTTTTTTTGACGCGCCATCTGAATTCACTAAGGATTGTGTTAACGCGTCAATCTTTTCAGGTCCTGCGGATACAAGTGCCATCATACCTGATACAGCTTCTGTACCAAATATCGTCGCTAACGCCGCACCTTTTTGTGCATTTGTCATACCTTCCATTCCTGTTTTTAACTCACCAATAATTTGAGAAAGTGGCTTCATATTCCCTTGTTGATCCGTAATAGATACGCCGAGTCGTTTTAATTCATTTGCTGCTGCTTTTGGTGGCTTAACTAAACGTAGCATCGATGCACGAAGCGCTGTACCAGCAGTTTCTCCCTTGATACCAGCGTTAGACATAATACCTACAGATGCCGCAAGCTCTTCCATTGAAATCCCTAACTGTGCTGCAGGTCCTGCTGCATATTTAAATGCGTATTGCATATCTCCTACACCAGCAGCGGTTGCATTTGCGGCGGTCGCTAACACGTCAGCAACATGTGTACTTTGACTTGCTTCCATACCAAAAGAATTTAAAGCTGACGTAATCGTATCGGCAACCATTCCCAGGTCTTCACCTGACGCTGCAGCCGCACTCAACACACCAGGTAATGCAGCGGTTGCTTGAGCCGAATCGAAACCTTTCGCACCCATTTCAGCAAAAGCTGCTGCTACCTGACCTGTTGAATACACAGAGTCTTTTGCCATATCAAGAATCGCTTTCTTTACTTGACCGTAATCACCTGCAGTTAAAACAGCTGCTTTACGGGTTTGCGATTCAAATTCACGTGATTTTTGAATCATACTCCCTAAAGCAAAAGCCGACGCTGCAGCCGCAGGACCGAATGCATTTTGCATTGTTTGTCCTGTTTGCTGTACACGTCGGCCCATTTCAATTGCTTGGTTACCTACTTCTTGAAATCTAGCCCGCCATCCCGAGTAATCTGGTGGCGGTGGTGCTGGTGGCGCTGGCGGTAATGGTGGAGGTGCTGGTGGCGGTGGTGTTTGGGGTGTTGGAGGTGGTTTACTAATATGCTTAAAAAATGTGTTCCAAGCCTGCGTTGCTTGTCCAAGGTTACTTATTAAGTTTGAAATATCTGCAATCACCTGAGTTTCTACCTTGTTTTGACTCATTCACCTCACCTACCCTTCCTCTTCTTTTATTTGACTCTTAATCATCGACTCTATTTGATCAAAGAACGATTCATTTCTTTGAATTTTTTCAACCACTTCTTGTCGCTCTTTTGCTTGTTTTTCAATATCACGAGCACTTTCTGGACGTGTATATATATCTGCTAATGATTTGATTTTGTCGCTTTGTGCATTTCGATTAAACAAAGCTTGTACACTTGCAAACTCGTACTTATCCAATAATTGTTCTTTATATCCGTTGAGCATAATGTGATATTCTTTGAGACTGATACGCCAAGATTGCAAGGTGGTCATATTAAAAAAACGAAAGCACTCACCTTGCAATTCATCGATATTTATGCGTACAGGTTCTCGAACGACTTCTGCTGTTCCGCTGTCATCGTCGCTAGAAGTTTCTTCACTGTCTTCTGGAAGAAAAAACTATTTAGCACAACCGCTTTGTTGTATTTTAGAATTTCATCAAGATCTAGCTTTTGATCATTAAATAATTTTTCAATCTCTTTTTGTACCGCATCATACGTAATACCTTTTGCAGTATGAATTAACGCATAGTAAATCACATCAACGAAGTTTGTAATTCCTCCTTGCATCGTTTGAGAAACAAACTGCATCGGTCCACCATTTTCATCTAGCAATCTAATTGCTTCTAAACAAAATTTCAGTTCAAATTCTTCTCCATTAACTACAAAACGTGTATATGATTTTTCAGCCATTATTAAATCCCTCCAAGTTTTTATTCAAAATAAAAAAGCGAGCTAGATTGCTCACTTTGTTTCAGGCGTAGAAGGTGTAGCTACATCACCAGTTGGTGCACCGTTAGGTACTGTACTAATTGTGCCTTTAGAAATTTTTCCGTTTAATTTTAAACCGATAGAATACTTTGAGTACTCCTCATTTTCATGAGATAGCTCTAAGCTATTCAACATGTATGTTCCTGATTTAACTTTATATGAAGAAGCCGTCGCACTACGTAGGTTAACTTCATGAATTCTTACTAGAATTTTATTAATAATGGCCTCTTCTACATAATCAAGACCCTCGTCACCTTCTGTACAAATACCTTCAATACTTGCGGATTGTGTTACATCTCCGTAATCCGATCCGCTTTTATCCTTTGTTTTCAACTCAATTTCTCCAGCTTCGATTGATCGGGAACCCGATGTTTGGTTATAAAATCGAACCGTTTTTGTAGTTTTTCCGTCAGCTTGTGGGATATCAATTAAATACAGTGTTTCCGCACCTTTAAACTCCGGTGCATTACTTTTCGCTACATCTGCCATTCTTACTCCCCCTCTTAGTTTCTGATTGTTATAGTTATAAAACTCAAATGTTTCGCCGTTAAAACCTCAACATCTTTTTGAGATAACGGTTCAAAATTCTTTACTTCTGCATTAAAAAAACCGTTTCGTTCCGGATTCTTTTTGCTTGTGTCATACAAGTCAATTGAACCCTTTTCGAATCGGTCAATTATTCTATCTTGCAAATCGTTCCTATCAAAAACTTTATCTGCATATACACCAACTTGAATCAGATGATTACGTGAGAAATTCTCTTTTGAATACCTGTTAATTGTTCCTGACAAGTCCTCAATGGTAATGAAAGGTTTAGTGTTTCCCGATACAGAAACACCATCATAAATCCATGTAGTAGGCGCAAACAAGTCCAGTGCTTTTTTAAGTGAGTACATTACATCGTTTAACATAACTAATGCCCCTTCGCTACACGTTGAACAGTTTTGTTTACATCATCTACAAACGGTTTCTCACCTTCAAAAGCTGTTTTACGCATAAAACCTTTTTTGGTTTTGTGCGTAAATTCTTGTACTGCCGCGTAAATAAGAGGAGATCCATATGTTCCAATAATTTTCGCACCTACTATCATCTTCACACTTGCAGGGATACTTTGAGATAAAGGACCAAATAATATCGGAGCACGATTAGAAGCTTGGTTAGCCTGTAGGCGTGTATGTTTTTCTACGATTTGTTCAATTGGTTTTTTGTACCTATTGGGATTATGCGCTTTTAACACAGCAGCTTGTCCTTTAACCACAACTCTAACCTTCATCAAATCACCCTCTTTACAATTACCTCTCTACGATTCACGCCACCAAGCCCTCTTTCATCGATAAGTTCGATAACGTAAAAAACCCCTCGCCGTTCAACTTTTTCAATATTCTCCAAGTCTATATTAAAGGGAAATGTAACAAGCGCCTCTCCCTTTTTAACATCAAGACCAACGAACTTCGTCTTTTCTACTGAAGTGAATTTCTTCCAAACTAATTGAACAGTTTCTTTTCGTGATTCACCTTGTATTTCTTCACCTGTAATTGGATCTTTTTCAGAAATCCCTTTAATGTGTAAAATCACCGGTTCCTTACGTCCTTGCTCAATCATTTCACGATTTTCGCGAATCTCTTTAATATCATCTTCGGTAAGCAAATGCTACACCTCCTCGCTTATTAAATAAGTCAGTCGAGAAGAACATTGTGGATGTGGGCTTACTAATTGATTCATAAGGGTTTCCGGAATGTTTTTCGGGTACTTTCCAGCACCTAAACCATACGCATCACGTCTCGCCAGCTTGTAACACATGTGCTTTGAATGGTATCGGTGACGATGGCCATTATCTAAAATTTGATAGCCTGCCACAATTTCACTTTCTAATCCATTTTGTATAGTAGCTGCTCGGTACGTATTATTACTCTCGGAAATAGCCACGCGCTCAATTTTCCATTTCTCATTGTCATGTACTTCTTTAATCTTTTGAGAAATCATATTGATACTTTCACCTTTTAATATGGCGGGACGAATTACGCTACTCAACCGATCCCTCAAATCCCCAGATAAATTCCATACACGATCCGAAAGAATTAAACCGTCTTCTCCAGGTCTTTTTAATACTTCTTGAATAATTTTCTTATTTACTGCGGTTATAGATTTCACGTCTAAACCTGCTTCTGATAATTTTGATGTGGTCCATTTCGACGTGTTTTCAATTAATCTATGGAATGACTGCTCCGCTTGTTTACGAAATTCATTTTCGTATAAAGTCAGGTCCCGTAATAACGCATTTAACCTACCACGCTTCACAATTCCGTCCTTTTGATAATCATTCAGTAAATCAACCAAAAACAAACGTATTAAGACAATGGCCTTAACAGTATCAGAAACTTGTTTTTCGTGCTCTTCCTTAAACTCTTCAGAAATGGCATCAAGTGCGGCATCCATTTCTTGTTGAGAATCGCTCATGTAATCATCTCCCGTCTGCTCGCTTAGCAAATGTTTGATGAGTACCTTTGCCCCGTCTATATTTCCTGTACTTTTTAAGCGCATCTGCTGATAATTTCTTATAGTTTGCAAAGATCATCGATTTATCAACCGACTCCTCACCATCTGTATAAGAAAAATAACGTGCTGCGTCTGCTGCGATCGATTCATAAGCAAATGATAGTGCAAGATAAAAGACAGCATTTGCATTTACTTCTTCGGTTAACTCTGACTCAGCTTCGGCTTCAGCTAGCCAATTTCCGATGTCTTCCGGAGTTACTTTTGGAACTTTTGCTAACCGACTCTCCAGCCTTTCCGACACCTTCATTTGGCGTCACCTCCGTCACTGTAAATTTATTAAGAGCTCATGATTCCTGCAGCTTTTAACTTCGCAATCAATGCATTTAAGTCTTTCACAACACCCGCCACGTCACTTGCAGTACTATCTGCCTGTTTATCCGCCTTTTTAGGTATTTGAGCTGTTTTTTCTTGTAGTTCTTTAATAACTGTACCTAATTTAACGTCATTCGCAATTGGCATCGATTTGTTTAACCGTTGTACCTGATTTTCAGAAATAGGCATATTAAAACTCCTTTCAAAAATAAAAAAAGCAGCTATTTAGCTGCTCTCTCTTAATGACAAACCTTTTGCCACCCCCAAGGAGTTTGAACCCAATGACAATGAGGTGGCCAAGATCCTCCACCACCAGGAGGCGGCCAAGTTCCACCGCCACTGCTACCGCCTCCTGGTGGTGGTTGTGGAGCTGGACATTGAATACCTTGATACGATAATCCCTGTATATCAACGCGATGAACAGTACCTGGTTGACCATTTTCAATGATTTCAACCGTTCCATCAACTCTTAAACCTATCAAAAGAAAAGTATGTTCTCTTCCTCCCCAAAATCCTTTAAAACAATGCCCTTTTCTACCAGCATTAAGATGGGATTGTATATCATCTTGAGTATGGAAATGGTGTGTTCCTTGAGGTCTAGGGTTTTCATAAGGATTTTGGTACGGATACATATATTGGTTATACCCATATCCATAGTCATAGTAATTTGTCAAACAAATCACTCCTTTTTTACAAGATAATTTAGACTATGAACATGGACTTTTCATGGTTACGTCGAACAACCTCTTAAAAAGCCTATTTTATCTCCTCTCTATGCCATTGTTTTAGAAATATTTTCAAGAACAGCGATAGATTCTTTTGCATTTTTAATTTCATAACCAAATTCTCCACGAATGACACGAGAGAAGTAATCTCCGCCTGGTTGTGTAGCATCTTGATCATAAATCGGAGTTAAATAACGAGCCTTAACTTTTTCTGTATCAAGAAGTAATGCACGATCTTTAGGCATATTTAAGTCAACTACCACATTAGAAATCGCCCCACCTGGTAAATCAGATACAAACGATAAGATTTGGTAACCTGCCGCAGTATCTTGGCGTGTAGTACGAATTGTATCGCCACCAAGCTTTGTAATTTGTCGTGCGATATTTGGTCCACATAGAATCGTATTTGCCGAACCACCTCGAGTAAATACTTGTTCTACAGCATCATTTAAAGGTTTTGCCGCAATTTCGTTCCCTTTAAAGTCTTGCTTATGTGAACCTTCAATACCCGCAAATGCAAATAAACCACCTGTAGTACGTGGTTGTGATGGAGTGCCCGCATATCTACGGCCGTAAATTAAAGACGTGTTCGCTTCACGAATCATCTCTTGTAAACGTAGGTTTACTTGGTAATCTAATTCGTTTGATACGCCGTATGTGTTTACTTGTTGTTGTGTACGTGATACAGATGCGTATCTTGAAAAGATTTGTGAGAAGTTATGTGACACCAGACGGTCGTTAATTTCATTCTTACGGAACGCATCTTCACCTTCCGGACGCGGTCTTGCAATAACTTTCAGTTCTCCACCAGCTGTAATTGCTTCAGCTGTTGTACCGTCGTAGCCACGTTGAACGGTAATTTTATCCGCGTTTTCATCAATGCTTACTACACGTAGCACTTCTAAACCGTTTTGTACAAGTGCATTTTCAGTAAATTTACGAGCTTCACCTTTTTCTAAAACCAGGTCTGTAGCACCAACAGCTGCTGCAGTTTTCACAATACCCGTATCTGAGTTTAAGTAATCATTTTGCCATTCAAATTTCGTTTGTGTTAACCCGTCTCCTACCCCAATTAATCCGAAAAGAACCGGTGCTTTCGTTAAAATTAAATCTACATTTGCTTGCATTTGTCTCACTTGTTGTTGAAATTCGTACGTAGTTGGTACTGGCATATTTGTAGCCCCCTCAAATTTTTTAAATTAAAAAAACCGCTGACTTTTTTGTCAACGACCTACTATTTCTTTGCTTTTGCTTCTAGTAACTTGTTATAAATACGTGTTACTTCTCCCGCAAACTTTGAATCTTTTAATGCTTTTGCTTTCGCTTCTTCCAGCTCTTTTTCTAAAGCAAGAATTTCATTCGCTCTCGGATTTGTTCCCGGATTCGCGCCACCAGCTGCATCTGCCCCCACAACTTTCTTAAACATCCAAGGTTTACTTTCTTTTAGTGCATTAACAGCCTCTTCAACTCCCTGATAATTCCCGTCCTCATCGAGTTTAATGGACGACTTATCTAAAAGTGCCAATACATCCCCTGGATCATTCGCATCTAAAGCACGTGCAATACTCTTAATTTCAGTATTCAAAATACGAGTATTTGCTTTTTCCTGTGCTTTTTGTGCTGCTTCGGAAGCTTCTAATGCCTTTTTATCAGCTTCTTCTTTTTCCGCCTGCAATCGTTCAATTTCCGTCATTTCTTGCTTTTTACGCTCTTCTTCAGCTTTTTCGTACGCTTCTAACTTCGCTTTAACGTCATCGTAGTCACCGTATTGTTCCGCTGACTTGTTACGCTCACGTTCTAAGCGTTTCTTAACGATTTCATCTAACTCCTCTTGCGTAAAAGTTTTCGGCGGGTCATCGGTATCTCCAGGCTTTTTGTTTGGATCATCTCCAGAACCACCATCAGAAAAAAACTGAAGGTCTAATCGTAGTGGGAACTTAGGTGTTTTTTGTACTTTTTCTACAAAATACTTTAATGATGCGGCTTGTTTTACGTATTCCATTTGCAAATCCTCCATTTTGAGCCTGTCGGCTATAATTTCCGAAAGTTTATAGCGCCATTTCGTAAGGCAAGTGTTACTTTTCGTTATAAGGATCCTGAGATTGTCGCTTCAACATCCGTTCTTGCATGATTTCCATGAACTTTTGCTCTGCATTTTCTTTACCACTTCTCGTAATTGCGCCTTTAATTGACTCGATTTCATTAGAAATTTCATCCCCTAGCTGTTCAATGAGCGCTTTTTGATCTTGTGGCAACGGTAAACCGAAAATAATCTTGCTAGCATAATAGTTATCTACTTTTGCTAACAGCGTTTTATCGTATTTGAATTTTGGATCATCTTGTCTTGCTTTCATATAACGCAAAATATACTCATTTAAGGTTTGGAGGCGTGATTGCCATATAACCCATGAGCGTTGTGTTTTTGAAATGATATTACTGAATAAAAGCTGTACGGCCATATCATTTATACCGCCTGTATTCATATCAGCCGTATTCACCATTGGTACTTCTGCTTTTTCATGTAGACGTTTTTGCAAACGGTCCAAATATGCTTCAATGGTTTCTTTAAATCGGAATCCACTTTCCAACTTTTTAGCGCTTGGTTCACCAGTTTCTTCAGCGCCATCGCCTAAATCCCATTTCGCACCTGGTGCAACTTGTAGTGGATTCTTCGGATCCTCATCTACGTTCGTCAGCAAGGTAATAGCAAACATTTCAAAACGTAATGCATCCGAGTAATCAGACATTTTTTTATCAATTTCCTCAGACAACTTTATTGTTTTTTCAAGTTCACTATAACCCGTAGTACGTTTACTTAGTTTTTCAGTCGGTACTGGTACTACAGGAATAAAGTCAATTCCCATAGATGAACGTTTAACCCGTTCTTCTTGTTGTTCTAAATCACCGTTGTATACAGCCTCTTCAATTTCGCAGTCGTACTCACCAGTCTCTTCATGCCAAACTAAGTAATACGATAACTTCCACATTTTCGTTTGCTCTTCATCGAGCCATGCGATAAAATGAACCTCTTCCAACTGATCTATATCCCATTCGCTATACTTCGCAATAACTTCCGTCGATGGATGCCAAATAACCTTAAATTCACCACGTCGTTTATCGTAGTGAAGACGGGCATACACACCAGTTTTTGAAATGGCACGATCCTTTGCCGCTGCAAGTAACTTCTCATGCATTCGGTTGTCGTCCCAAACCCATGTCAATAACCGCTCTTTTGCTTTCGCTCTACTGTTTTCTACCCGCTGCTCCTCACTAGGTTCGTAGCCTGATTGAATCATAAGCGCTGGATCATCTATCACATCAGGAGGAACTGTTACTTTCGGTTCTTTTTCAAATTGCCAAGCTGCAATCATATTTACGATTTTTTGAGGATAATCAAGTTGTATTTTTGTAGGATCATAGTCGAGATTGTCCGGTTTCTTGTAATCAGACCATACGTTTAAGTCTCCTTCATATCGTTCATACAAACGAACCTCGTCCATAATACGTGTCCACTCAGAATCACCGAGCGCGGTACGAACTGGCATTACAATTTCCACCGGATTCATAAAATTACGATCTCCTTGTACTCTCATTCAAGCCCCTCCCTTCTCAATATCTCGAATTTCCTGTAGTTCCCGCTTTACGTCTTGCACGTTTATATGCAATAGAAAAAGCCATTTGAACCGCATCCGGACCATCATCATATGGATGCATCGGATACATTTCAAATTGCTCCAATAAAGCACGTAAATGTTTCATAAAACGTAATTTACCACTCTGTATATCCGGTAATAATGACTCAATACGGAGTGCTTTTCGTGTACGTTGCTTAATTTGTTTTAAGCGAGTCGATGAAGGATACCCTTTCTTTTGCAATGCTTCAGCAACCTTCTCAGCAAACCACTCCTGCGCTTGTTGTGCCTCTACTGCGATTGATTCATATTGATATTCCAGCGTGTATTCTACAGCCTTTTCTAATAACGTATTTGGATGCACACGCTCCATAAAAATATCAATAACGTAACAAGTACCTGTTTCCACGTTTTTTGCAAGTGTAACTACTACGCTATAGTCACCTTTTTCTTTCCCCATTGCGAAATCGACTGCCCCGTAATACAAAAGTTTTTTATCTTTTAAATCACTTTCAGTGCAGTACGTGAAATATTTAGGTTTAAATATCTGCCTTTCTTCATCAGTCGGATTACATAGGTACTCTTGGTTAAACGCTTTTGTTCCGTCATCTTCCCTAATTTCCATCAAATCGATGTAAGGGAAATGTGATGGCCATAACGTTTTTGTGCCCCGAAGCATTTCTTCTTTGTTCTGCTCATAAAATTCACGAGCGCGATCTGCCGAGTCTGCATCATCTATTTGACGAATTTCACGCCATTCTTGCCATAAATCTTCGCGCTCTGACCATTTTAGAATTGCTGGGAACGATCTTGATACGAAATCACGACGGTTTTTAATCACGTGATGCAATAAACTGTCATAACAAACGATGGTACCCATATAAATACAAGCACCTTCTTGACGGCTCAAACCTGGTAGCAATTCTTCCTTGAACCAGCGCTTATTTTTTGCGATTAAATCAACTGTCGCGGTATTTTCTTTACTCTCCAAATCATCCAAAATGTAGAGCTGAACCCTTTTTGATCCGTGGCGTAGTCCACGTACCTGAGTCCCGATACCTTTTGCTTCGACTTTCGTGTTCGTTAAAGTTACGAATTCTTTATCGTTATCTACTTCATTTCGGCTCTTTTGTTCATGAAGCAAAATACCGAAATCTTCACGTAACTTCTCGTTGTACTTTAACTGATCACGTGCCCAAGATATAAAATCACCGGCTACATCAGATGTTTCAGAAATCAAAACAATGTACTGCTTTAATCGATACACGACTTGATGACACAAATAACCGTTACTCAGATAAGCGGTTTTCGCGTGTCCACGTCCTACACTCCAGGCTACTTTTTTCTTCTTCTCCCTACCTGTTGTAATGTCATCTAAAAGCCCGCATAACGTTTGGTGAAATTCAGCCGCGTCATCCATCGTTACTCCAGCAGGGATTAAGTTATCCGGATTACCTGGATTACCTTCTTCGGAGAAATACTCATACATGAAATACAGCATGTCATGTTCCCCACGGTGCACCCTTTTTAACTTTTCTAGCTCATCGATGTCAGCAAGTAGTGTATCCATGTAATATTCTGTAGCCTCGCCAGTTTCGTACAACTCTTGTAATTTCTTTGCTCTTTCTGCTACAAGATTAATACGCTCCTGACGTTCTTGACGGGCTAGCCATTTACCGTCTATATATGCCATGTAGCCCGTCCTCCTTTTACTCGCCTGTCAATTTTTTTAATTTTTCAAGCTGTTCTTCGATTTCAGCATTTGTACGAGTCGCATTTCCTAGATCACCCTCAATTACTTTCTTATCAGTCAGTAAACCGAATCGCTGCATGTACAACTGCATAGCTTTTACACTTGGTTGTGGTCCTAAAATTAACTGCATTAACTTGCTGTACACCTGCTCACGTTTCTCTGCAAGGAAACTGTCAGCCACTTCACTCTTGAATGCAATAAAATCCTGATTCTTAGTTCGCCACTCCCAAAGCGTGGTACGGTTTATGCCTAACTCGTTCGCCATTTCATCTTGCGTCCTTTTTTCCTCGTTGTTCGATTCCATCAACTCGTTTTCCACAAGTAAATACGCCGCTTGAATTTGTTTTGCCGTGAGTTTCTGCTTTAATTCGTCTAACTTAGCCATTCTTTCGCTCCCCTTTCTTCGTGAAATAGAAAAAGGCGACCGATTTAGTATCGATTGCCTTGAAATTTTTTATTGAATAATATAATTTATATTGTAAAATTGTTTTATAAAGATTTTAATTAATGCTATTTTAAAAAAGGATGTGTCTATGGTGAGTACTTTACAATACGATTCTCCAACGATATATAATAATAAAGGAACTGAAATTAAAGTGGACATACATTATGATGATTTCACTAGATCTTTCCATGTATTCGAATTAAATCCAGGACAATTAATATCTCAAGTATCAGCAGACTATGGACTGGAATGGTGGCCTACGGATAATTTAGATTTTATAATTGTTAACCGACTCAAAAGTAATAAAAGTTTTGTTTCATATACACAACAATTTGAAAAAGACCTTGATCACGCTTTGAACTATAGATATCATATTGTTCTTTCCAAAGTATGGGCTCTTCCCTTTAGGATTTTTATTTATACAAAAAACCGTGGTGATTTTAAGGTTTTCGAATATGAAGAGTATAAATCCCAGACTAAGGAATTCTATCCAAATGATTTAAATAGCCCTATTTTTTACAAACCTTATATAGACAGGTTGCAGAACTAATATTTTATTTGTTTACTTTTACTTACCTTAATTAAAACTTGTTATAAAGTACAAAAACTTTCAAACATCTCCCCCCGAGTTTAAAAATTCTGGCGGTACGTTACGGGCACCCGCCAGCCTTGGATCAAAAAGCGCCTCCCCCGGGGGGGTTCTTTTTTTCTCCAAAAATAAAAAGCCGGAATTATTTAATCTGTACCCTTTGTAAAGGACATTTTGAAAAAAGTTAGGCAACATCAAGAAGATGATTTCTGTATCCAACAGGAGTCATCTTTTTTAAATTCCATTGATATCTATAGTGATTATAGTACGTCATATATTTCTTAATCTCTTGTTTCAACTCAGTAAAAGACTCGCAAGGTTTTATATGTGCTTCATCTTTCAGATGACCAAAAAATGATTCTTGTGGAGCGTTATCCCAACAGTTCCCTCTTCTTGACATAGATTGTCCGAGCTTTAGCTTTTTGACTAATTTTTGGTAGGTAGGGCTTGTGTAGTGGGCTCCTTGATCTGAATGAATATATGCGCCTTCAGTCAATGGAATCCTCTTATTCCGTTTTAGTTTATGAAGAGTTGTTGTTACGAGGTCTAATGTCATCTGTTCTGAAACATGGTAAGCTAAAATTTCATTGGTTGAGCCATCTAAAATTGTAGATAAATAAGCTCTTTTATTCTTACCGTAAATTAAATAAGTGATATCTGTAAGAAGCGTTTTTCCTGGGATATTTTGTTTAAATTCTCGATTTAATTGATTCGGCACTACTCGATGTTCTTTTGAAGCTTTCAGCATTCTTTTATAAGGATTTGCTTTCCGAATCGGACAGACAATCTCATATTTTTTCATGATTCTACGGATACGCTTTAAATTGTAGACAACTTGAAAATGACCCACCAATGTCATTTTTATTTGACGAGCCCCTTTCTTTCGATTTCTAAATCGAAGTGCTTTTAATATGATTTCTTTCACGATTTCATCTTGATTGTTCTTTTGTTTCCGTTGTTCTTGAGATGAAATGGAAAAATAATTATAGTATCCCGAACGGGATACACCAGCTACTTTACACAAATAACTCACCATATTTCTTAAGTTATATTTTATGATAACAGAACGAATCAGGATATATTTCTGACTAGGTGATAACGTTATTTCCTTCTCATCCTCCCTTCCATAAGTTTGATCTTTTTTAACAATTCATTTTCTGCCTTTAGTAAGTTCCGTTCGGCTTCTAAACGAGCATACTTCTCTTCTAACGTAAGCTCTCTCTCAAGAGTTCTTCCCGCGTTTTCGGTGCGTGTATCTCGCAAACCAAATACACCATTTTTTCTGTAAGCAGCACGCCATCTACTTCCTGATGACATAATTCGTTTCATTCCAATTATATCTATATCAAAACCACATTCTTCAAAAATATTTCGAGGTAGTTTTCCTTTCTCATTTTCCTCAATAAAAATACGCTTAAATTCATCTGTATAAGTGATACCTTTCTGACTTACAGATTTTATGTAGGGGTTATTTGATAGAATTTGAATGTCTCTTTCCGTAAATAGCTTTTTTGTCATTTTGAACTTTCTCCGATCCCAATTTTCTCTCATTATACAAGAAATACCCTATAGAATAGACTTTTTTTCAGTGTCTATTCTATAGGGTACATTTTAATTCTTCCGACTCTTTTTTCTTTTTGGCTCGTATTAATGTACTTTTACTTATACCAGTCATTTCTTCTACTTGCTTATATGAATGCTTATTAGCTAATAAGCCTAGTGCATGTTCAATTTGTTTCTTACTGTACTTATTTGGTCTACCTTCCCTAAAGTCTTCACGCTGCTTAGCAATTGCTTTACCTTCTTGTGTCCGCTCAACAATCATGTCACGTTCAAACTCTGCGAACGCACTCATGACATTGAATACTAAGCGACCTGTCGGCGTATCCTCTATCAGTCCCATGTTCAATACATGTACCTTCACACCTTTTTCAAACAGCTCTCTTACTGTCTGTATAGCATCAACTGTCGAACGAGCAAAGCGATCCAGCTTTGTAACTACCAGTGTGTCACCTGACTCTAATATCGAAAGTAGTTCCTTAAACTTAGGACGATCAGCTTTTGTCCCAGTGAACTTCTCTGAATAAATTATACTACAGCTTTCCTTCTCCAGTGTTTGAATCTGTGCCTCTAAGTCCTGGTGAATCGTACTTACCCTCGCATATCCGTACTTCATTCATATCAGCTCCATTTCGGTCCTAACTAATGACACTAAGTTATGACACCACTTGATACCTTGATACTATCACACCCATAACAAAGTGTCAAAACCTTTAAGTTATGAAACCGATATGAATGGTTACGACCCCCTGAGTTTCAAAGGCCTTCTCCTCCCAGCGAGCTCGGCTGATAAAAACACCTATCGTGTTGCCGATAGTTAGATAACCACTATAGTAGTTGCCTTAGTTTCTACCTACTATATACCCTACAGTTAGCCGAATCCAACGGGCATAAAAATAGCCATGATACCCTATGACAGGCCTCATGGCTATGCGTATTATTTAATGTTTGAGTAGGACACAATTTCACCATCCTAACATAAATTGTACCTACTATGCCCCCACCTTGTCAAGCCTCGTACAAATTTTTTATTAAACTTCTCATACCAGCCATATCGCCGTTAATACTCATGTGCAATAAATCCACGGCTTGTCTACAGCGTGAGTAATATAATTTTGCAGTGATATTCATAGTCCGTAATGTATTCTTCCTAGGAATCTTATACACATACCGAGCAAGCACTATATATTTCATATTTTTGGGTAATTGTTTAATCGCTTGATCCAGCACAATCTTATTCAGTCGGCCATCGCTTTGCCCGTCTTGCGTACCAGGACCCGTAAAGCTAGGCGGCGCATCAGGGAAGCGGTCACCTACAGCCAGTGATTCATAATTCTCCAGCCATAGTCGTATTGTCTTCTTTGAAACATAGCCATCAATTCTGGTCATCTCCGAACCTCCTGACTCAGAAAATCAAACCCCTAAAACAAAAACCTTAAATCATTAATAGTATTACATACTATATAACTATTAATAAATAATACTATATATATAATATATAATTATTAGTTTTATATTTATATTATATATATAAGGTATATTTTTTTAAGGGGGGGTTCTTTTTTATTTTCTTTTTCTTTTTTAAGTACTGTAGTGTATTAGACCCCCTCCTAAAAACTTTTCTTTTATATATTTTTATTTTCATGTAATCAGCTGTGAATCTTTCAAGATACTTTTATAATTTCAATCGCAATTGTCCACTTTATTTGATAGTATTTTAAATAAAACACATAATTTTACATATGGAGGTAAACAATGGTTTCGGTAAAAGATGGAATACTAATATACTTAGAAAATGCTTGCGACGATTTGGTCGAGCGCTGGCGTCTTACAGATGTTCAAATTGAAAGATACTTAGATTTTTATGAAGACGCCTCTTTGCCTTTAAAACTTATTTTTTCAGCATATCATTTTCAAATTAATTCAGCCTTTAAAACTCTAAATAACAGAATCGAGTCCAGTTATTTTCCTGCAGAAGACAGTAAAGATTTAATTGATCTGATAGACGAATTAATAGTTTTTCAAAAAAACCTAGAAAATTCAAAATATGCATTCGGAATTCATAAAAAATATAAATCTACCTTAATTAAATGTAGTGAATTTTTACAGGCATACAGAGGTAGTAAAATACCTAATGATTTCGAAAAAATAAATATTATTGAAACACATCCGTTATTTGAATTAGTAAATGTTGTTACAAAAGAGACGCCTACAGAGCAGAATAATTTCTCAATGAAAGCAATAGGAGAAGGTTCTTATGCAACCGTTCATAAATATAAAGATTCCTTTTACAATCGTTTTTTTGCTGTTAAGAAGGCACATAAAGATCTTACAGATGCTGAGTATAATCGCTTTCGTACTGAGTTTAAAGAAATGAAAAAATTAAAGTCACCATACGTCCTTGAAGTATTTAAATTTGATGAAAAAAATCGGCAATACATAATGGAATACGTTAACGAATCATTATATTCTTATATCAAACGAAATAATAATAATTTAGATATTTCAAAAAGAATAAACTTAATTCAGCAAATTTTTAAAGCCTTTACATACATTCATAGTAAAAAAGTATTACATAGGGATATAAGCCCTACAAATATACTAATAAAAATTTACGATGGTACAGAAATTATTAAAGTTTCAGATTTTGGACTAGTAAAATTAGAAGAAAGCTATCTAACTAACCTAAATACTGAAATAAAGGGTATTTTTAATGATCCATATCTCGGCGTAACTGGGTTCGCAAATTATGAAATTAGGCACGAAACTTATGCATTAACCAGGCTGATATATTTCATAATTACAGGTAAGACAAAAATGGACTCTTTTTCAAATGATGAGTTTCGAACTTTTATTAAAACAGGAACTTCTATTAAAATTGAGGAACGATTTGCAAATGTCGAAGAAATGCGTCATGCTTTTAAACATTTCTTGTCTACTCTTCAATAAGTAGTACCCACTTGCCCCAAATGACGAAAGTTGGGGTATAAACTACTAATACTGATTAATATAGTCACTTGACATCCTTCTTTGCTAAAAACTGTCTTGCGTTCTCCGTAAGCCGGTAATAATAAACATGCTTATCATCTTTCGTGACTTGCTCCAGTAGTCCTAACTGAGAGAGTTGTCCCAGCCACGTATCAAACTGCGTAGCCGGGATTTCTCCTCCTACCTGGTGCATTGCCCGTAAGATCGCCTCTGAACCTTTCACTCTACACCACGTGATTTTACGATTTCCAGCGCTTGTTGTTCCGTAAACCCTTCAGAAACAAGTGCATCAAAACGCGCTTTAAGTAATTTAGACATTTCACGCTGCATTCGTATCTGCATCGGTAACGCCTTAACAAAATTGTCCAAAATCATTTCCAATTCGATATTTGAATATTGGCCACCTGAATTACTCATCTTATCGCCCCTTCAAATATGATTCGATTTCCGCTAAAACTTGGTCGATTCCCTCAGGACTCAGTACAAGTTTCCCGCCAGCTAATTCGATATTTTGGTCAGAAACTTCACCTGTAATTTGGCAAGAACCGTTAACATTATATTTTTGTAGAATAATAGATTCACCATCTACGAAAATCTCCATTGGATCCTTTTCCTGAATACCTAATGTGCGGCGTAATTCCATTGGAACTACAATTCGTCCGAGTGGATCGATGTTACGAATGATACCTGTTGATTTCATGTCTCTTCAGCTCCTTTTCTTTTATCAATATTCAAACTTAATAGCCGTAACATAATTCATATTTACAATTCCTTTAATACGTCTTTCGTCATCAGTAATGTCTATCGTGTTTCCTTCTGCAAACAACGCTCCCGATATTTTGTTATAACCCTCCAGAATAAAATCAGCTTCCTCTATGCGGTGTTCCGATCCATCAATCGTTTTCAATATAGCCCTCATTTCCCCAGCTCCTTTTCCTTACTTCTTAATTGTTTCTATCACATTCGCTAAACCGAAAAATATTACACAGATAAACCAAGTTGTCCAAATCGGATATTCGTATATAAGTTCCATCCAATCACCCCTAATCTTTATTAATCAGAATCACTGCTGGACCCTCAACCGTAACACCAGCTACTTCAATTTTCTCATGAGGGCTTACTTGTACTTTTGTAACACCTTCACGTGTTTCCAGCTCTTCACTGATAACTTTCGTAGGTACATTCTTCATATTCATTCTCCTTCCAAAATAACGCTGTATTCGTCATTAGCTACGTAAAAATTACCGAATGAATCACGTTCAGGGAATCCTTTTTTAGTTGCATGTTCTATCTTAAGTTTTGCGTTACATTTATGGCATTTTGTGAATTTGTTCTCTTTGTATTCATATTGATTCCCGCGATTCCCACACATGCAGCACTCATAGCGTGTACGATATCTTGGTTTACCCTCATCGTCATACTTAATACCTGTTTTCCAATGAGTTGGATCTGTTTCTTCTTTTTCTTTCACTGGATCCGGTGTACAAGGTCTATCTTTTTGCTTAGTAATCTTAACCACGTCTTCCATAGGGAACGAGCCACGATTTACGTCTACGATTGGTAGTTTACGACTTCGATTTTTCACGGTATCTTTAACAACATCACGAATTTGCTCAGGCGTAACTGCTTGTAAATCAATAGTTTTATGAACCTCTGCTTGTGCCATTGCAGTTCCTAATGCTGAAACATCTACTTTTGGCTCATGTTGATTAATTGTTTCTACAAGTTCAGCTGCTGTATTGATAAATGAAAAACCATGTTGCTCCTCTTTTTCTACTTGCTTTGCAGGAGACGTAAGTACTAAGTATTCATGACCTACAAAGCTGGAGATACCGCCACGGAAGTTATTTTCAATAAAGTCAAAAAATACTGTAGTTAACGCATTGACATTAGCCTCTTTATTTAAACGGTCGAATCCATATTCATACAGCATCGCGTGAATTGCTTCATGAAGTACGTTTTTCATTTTCCCTTCATGCTTTGTTACGTTATCCGAAATCTTGATATGTTGTTCGTGATACGTTACTTCAGCAATTCTCACTTCACCGTTTTCTCTTTCGTCAATCCAACCTTTTACGACTTCCACATCGTACGGAACTCTACCAATCATCAATTGTTTAGGTATATTCATATAACGTTGTCCCCCCTTTAGTTTGGTAAATTATTTTCAATCTCCGTTCGCAATTTATCTCGTAACCACTTAAACTCTAAATCTTTTTTATCGATTTTCGCCTGAATCACTTTTGCCTGTTCCTTCGTATAGCATTTACGGAAACCGTTGTATAATTTCGAAATTTCTTTCTGCAGCTGTCTCATTTCACGGTTCGAATAATAACTTACAAATTCCGTTTTACAGCTCGGACAAATGAAGTAGTGCTTGTCCACACGGTTCGATAATCGTGCTGTGAGCATGTGAACGCGAAACACGTGCTCACATGCTTCACACTTCGTTTTTACTGGTTTCACAGTCTTGGACACTCCTTTCTTTCAAAGGATTATTTTGTTGAGTTTCTTAAAGTATTAATTCCAAAACATCTTGTCTTATTAAATTCCTTCATCCACTCGTCCTTATAAACTTCTTGTAACCTGCCATATGAGTTTATAGTCATTGTTTCCCTTGCTACCGGCAAAGACATATCAATACCTACAGGGATACTTATAGGTAATGCAATTTGCATCTGCTTCGCCTTTTGACTACATTTCACACAGAACTTATCGTTTGTTCCATCTTCCATTCTCACCCATTTATGTTTACATTCCATTTCCTCTGCCTCCCCTGAATAAAACTCAATATTCCGTCCATACTATAGATAACCCATCTTTAATGTACTGTAACCAGTTAGATCTTCTTTAAGAATGAGCAGTTAGCTTTTGCTAGCTGCTCTTTTAGTTATTAGGAATTTATAAGTAATTCAAATTTTCATTCCCTCGAATAAAATCCAATCTTCCGTTAATACTAAGTACAAGCTGCTTTTTCCCCAAAGTAGTCCATTGTTCCAGGGTTTGTGAGAGCAGTTAGCTATGATAACTGCTCTTTTTTAGTTTGTCCGAATAAAATTCTAAATTCTGTCCAATACTATAAATGGGCTGATACAGCTTGAATTCACAGTGACCTCTGTAATTTTCTTTTTCCCTTTCTCTGAGGGCTGAGCAGTTAGCTTTTGCTAGCTGCTCTTTTATATTGAGTTAATAATAAAATTTAGGTCTTATTTCTTTTTTTACACCATATACTTCTAACCTAGACCCAGCTCAAAGTGTTACCTCCTATCTTAAAGAGCACTTATGCATGGTGCTCTTTTTTAGTTTTCTTATTTCTACAAAATGCAATTTTTGTTTAGTTTTCTTTCATGCATAATATTCTGATATCTACTTATACTATAGTTGTAACTTTTTGTTACAGCATATATCGGCTACTTCTAAAAAATTTACAATGAAGCAGTTAGCTATTTCGGCTAGCTGTTTTGTTGTGTAAAATGAAGTTTTATATAAAGTTTTCTCAACACCTATTACTTGGAAATTAATTACCTTTTATGGTAACGTATTGGTAATCCCATAAAGTTCTATTGTTCCATTAAAAGGACCCGCACCCCTAATCGGGTCCTTTTTAATGTTTTCTACTAAAATAGCGTTTTGGTTCAAATACTTCACCCTATGAAAAAAATCAAATATGATATCATGTACTCTTTTACATTAAGAGTCTTGGTCAGAAGAGCACTTATATATGGTGCTCTTTTTTGTATGGAATGTGAAATAGAGGCTTGCTCTTAAAACCTTTCATGTGATTTTTATAGTTTTTTCCTTACACCCTTATGTCTGCTTGCTCATAAGTTGTTAAAGTATAAATATAAATCGGCTAGTTAGTTTATAACGGAGGTGTAAAAATGAGTAAATTTAAAAAGAAATGTCACGTCCCATTTCCATGTGCCTTTCCGTTGCCTCAAATCGGGTCTACTGGATTAACCGGTGCTACTGGGCCTTCGGGACCTACTGGAGCTACCGGACCTTCAGGTGGACCTCCTGGACCTACCGGGTCTACTGGTGCTACTGGACCTACTGGAATTCAAGGTAACCTGGGACCTACTGGTCCTCAAGGTATTTCTGGACCTCAAGGGATTCCTGGGATTTCTGGATCTATTGGTCCAACTGGACCTACTGGAATTCAAGGTATCCAAGGCATCCAAGGCATTCCTGGCATTCAAGGTCCTATTGGACCGACTGGAATAACGGGGGTCACTGGAATTCAAGGGATTCAAGGCATTCAAGGGATTCCTGGCATTCAAGGCATTCAAGGGATTCCTGGCCCGACCGGTCCTCAAGGGATTCCTGGGATTCCTGGTTCTGTAGGTCCAACTGGACCTTCTGGAGCTGTTGGACCTACCGGCCCTTCCGGGGGACCACCAGGACCAACGGGCCCGACTGGACCTTCCGGGGGACCACCAGGACCAACCGGAGTGACTGGCCCCACTGGACCAACTGGGTCACCAGGACCAACCGGACTTCAAGGTATCCAAGGTATCCAAGGTATCCCTGGCCCCACTGGACCTCAAGGAAGTCAAGGGATTCAGGGGATTCAAGGTAATCCGGGGCCTATTGGTCCTATTGGACCCACTGGAATAACTGGGGCGACTGGAATTCAGGGTATCCAAGGTATTCAAGGTAATCCAGGACCTATTGGACCTATCGGCCCGACTGGCCCAACTGGGATTCAAGGTATCCAAGGCATCCAAGGCATTCCTGGGCCTACTGGATTACCAGGAACCGCTGGAGCTACCGGAGCTACTGGGCCTACCGGCCTTACAGTATCTGGATTATCTCAATACGCTTATATTTTCAATACAGCAGCTCAAGTTGTTGCCTTAGAAGCACCTATTCTTTTTAATTCGAATGGTTTAATGACACCTGGTATTACTCATACTCCTGGAACTTCTCAGATTATGGTTATTAATGCAGGAGATTATAAGATTTCTTTTTCTGTATCAGGAGTTGAACCTAATCAATTTACGCTCTTTTTAAATGGTGCTCCAGTTACCAACACAGTTTATGGATCAGGTGCAGGAACTCAGCAAAACAACGGGCAAACAATCCTCTCTTTAGCCGCAGGTGATGTTCTTACCCTCCACAATCATACTTCAGCTGCTGCGGTCACTTTGCAAACTTTGGCAGGTGGAACACAAACAAATGTAAATGCTTCAATTGTAATTGAAAAGTTAGATTAATTTAATCATTTGTTTCTTGAAACTCTGGCAGTAAATAACCTGGAGTAGATTCCTTTTTTCAACAAGCAGTTAGCTTTTGCTAGCTGCTCTTTTGTATTGAGTTGAAAATAAATTTTAGGTCTTATTTCTTTTCTGCGCCATATAATTTTAACCTAAACATCCAGCTCAAAGTGTTACCTCCTATCTTAAAGAGCACTTATGCATGGTGCTCTTTTTTATTTTGTTTTCTTTCATTTCTGAATAACATTTTTAACCCTGTTCATACTATTTTTGTAACTTAAAGTTACAAACTATTTCTGTAAGCGTAGCGTTTCTTTTGTACAACAAGCAGTTAGTTTTATTAACTAGCTGTTTTGTTGTATAAAAGAAGATTTTATTTTGTTTTCTTTTTTGCATAATATTTTCGATTTTGTTTATACTATAGGTGTAACTTGTAGTTACAACTCATAATATGTATGCTTAGTAAAATTCCTCAGCACATTACAATGGGGCGGTTAGCTAGATTAGCTAGCTGCTTTGTTTTGTAAAATAGCGTTTTCGTTCAAGATAATGTCCTCATCCATTTGGACACATTCACCAGTATTTTCACCAAAAAATTCATGATATTGTTAATTAGTCGAGTACGTCATTACTTGACAATTAGCCTTAGAAGCCCCGTGAATAAACGGGGTTTCTTTTATTAGCATTCGATTTTCAATATATATCTGTAAAAATAATCAGTTAAGTGTTAAAATTCCATAGATACTCTTTAGGGAGTTTTCATGTAATTAAACAAGAGTTTAAAAATTCTCGAATCTTAGCCCCTTGGAGCGCCCTTCAAGGGGCTAAACCATTTAAAATAACGATTTTGTTTAAAAACTGCACATACATTAAGAACATACATACAGTAATCATATTCACCTTTATATAAAGCGCTCTTTACCTTTAAATAAAGATTTTGGTTATAAACTACACATAAATTATGAACATACATACAATACTCATGAACATCTCATTATGAATCATTTAGTATCATTTCTGATACACTCCTTGGTCATTGAGCGCCTTTCTCCTAAGGCGCTCTTTAATATTAACTAAATATTTTATATAAAAACTGCACATATATTAGAAACATACATACAATAATCGTGATCATTTCATTTCAGAATTAGCCATTGAGCACCTTCTACGGTGCTCTTTATTTGTTACTAAATAAGGATTTTATTTAAACTTGTACATATACTAAAAACATACATACAATAGTCATATACATCTCATTGTTAGTCACGGAGCGCTTTTAAAGGCGCTCTTTAGTTTTCAAGTAAAAATTCTGGTCAAATGATTCACATTCTTAGAAAAAGGTACATATATTATCATGTACTCTTTTACAATAAGAGTCTTGGTCTTAAGAGCACTTTTAAAAGTGCTCTTTTAAGTTATTTAGATGTATCACGTTTTACATACAATAAACATAGAATGCAATGAGCAAGCAAGACATAGTTTCTATATAATCGCGTACATTTTTTGTACGCGATTGCTTTTTACTAAATAAAAATTTCGTTTAACTTTTATTCATTTTATTGTTTACTTCACATACATTACTATTAAACCAAGGAATACACAGGTTTCTCTGGAACAGCTTCCTGTTTTTCCTGGTGCTCCTGTTACGAAGAATCCGTTTATAAACAGCGGATTCTTTTATTTTTTTGCATATAATAACTATTTTGTTTTAAAATCTTACCAGTAATTATCACCAAATGTTTCTAGGTGTTCATCAGTGAAATCAAGTAACTGATCTGTAAATTGTGGATCATTTGCCATCGCTTCAGCTATTTCTTCTAAACTAGTTTCTGAAAAATCCCATCCTTTTTCCTCAACCAATAATTCCAATTGATGCTTAATAACCATTTCATACGCTTGCCTTAATTCCATCTCTCATTCCCCTTTTCGATTAAAATAACGCTTTTGTTAAAATCTTCTTCAGTCATTTAGCCAATTAGAATATCTATAAGTTGCATTTCTTCTTTCCAGCTCTTTTTGTGTCTTCATTCTAATTTCTTCTATAGATTCACCTGCAACGACAATAGAATCTTTATACTCACCGACTCTATAAAACACTTCATATGCCATTTTGACTGCTCCTTACTTATCTAAAAAATCTTCTTCATTGAAATCCGAAACATTCCCACAAACATCACATTCACCGTAGTGGCCAATAAATTTACCTCCACCGTCTTCATCAATCGTTTGCATTTTGTGTACAGTAACCGCATTGCACTTTACACAGTGTATTCCTGACTCGAATTCTTCTAAAATAACTGGTTTTGCCATTTTAATCCCTCCGTTTTTATACAAAATTCAAATTTTGTCTTTATCAAAAACTTCAATCCCATGTAAAACTTGTGTAAAGATTGCTATGATTCAACCTATCCACCCAATAAACGTTATATAATGAACTTGCAAACATCTGGTTTGCGCACAACTACCTTTCTGTACGACATAACTCTTTGCTAGGAGCAATCCTAGCCTTTTTTTATATTTAAACTAAAACCTCCTTAGGTACTATTGGGACCTTACCTTTAAACCGATACCCCATTCTTTCCATCTTCCCACGAACACCTAATGCACTTTTCCCTAATCTCTCTGCAATAACATCTATGCTGTATCCTCTGTCATATAAATCTATAATTAGTTTTACTTCTTGCTTTGTATATTTTGTATGGTTACATATACGTACAGGTCTAGCTTTTATCTTTAACTCTTGTAGTCTACGTTTTATAGAACTCTCTGTACGTTGTAACCTCATTGCGATCTCTGGATATGTGTAACGGTGTGCATTTACTAAACTTTTGAGTAACAAATCGTCGTCTTCGCTCCATGGTTTTCCACGTTTCTTTTTGGCCACTAGATCCGCATTACGTTTCTCTTTCATCCAATCAGGCTCAGGACCGAAAATACCTGGTTCGATTCTAGAAAAGTCCACCACGTGTTTATGTGTTTTTAACCAATTCCATAAATCACGATAGTATACAACTTTTACTTTTTGCTCCGTTGAAAACAACTTAAGTTTTATAGGAAAACCGAAGCGCTTGCCCCAGCTTTTTATACAGTTATAATCAACACCTATGACCTCAGAAAGTTGCAAAATAGTAATGCCCTCAAAATGTAATCGAGCGTCCCCTAACCCAATACGTTGCGCTTTTAATTTAACGGCATCAACTGAACGTCCGAACTTTTTGGCCATATGCTTGATACTGTAAATCCCCCAATACTGCTCCAAATACGCTACTTCTTCCTTCCTCCATAATGTGTACCTTCCCACCATTTCGCCTCCCTTTTAGTAACCGGATGCCTGACGATCATGATTGATTTTATTTTTTTCTATATACGCGTTGTATATCTCAATAGCTGAAAATCCAAGTGCTGCGCCTAAGTATGCTAAGTCATTCATCAACGTCATGTAGTGTGCTGCAGTCCACAATTTGTTTTCATATAAATCGTTAAATACATCGATAATTTCTACTTTGGAATGCCCTTTGTTTGTACGTACTACAAAAGCATCGATATATTTGTTCCATTCACGTTCTAATCCAATCGATAAAGCAAAGTGCAGCGTGTCCACAAATTCTTCTAACAATGGATTGTAGTACTCCTTGTCCTCTTCCATCATTTGACCTTCATTACGTACATCTTTTGTAATCGGTTTGTTATTTTCGCTCCAGAACTTATGGCCACGCCACACATGAAGTAACTCACTTAGTTCATCACGAAATGCTAACTTTTTTTCTTGAAACAACGGTACGTTTTGTAAGCCACGTTTTTCCACAATCTTGTTATCAAGCTCTTTTTGGAGCTGGAATAAATGTATGATGTTCATTGTTTTGCACGCTCCCCTTTTTTAAACAAATTTATAAAATATCTAACCATTCTTTCTACACTGGCATCAGTTAAAGAATTAACAAAGGGTGCGGTTTCTGCTAATTTTAAAGAATCCTTTTCTGGTATCCCTGCACACATCAACTTTTCTTTTACAGCTTCAATGATTTCTAATCTTTTTTCGTCCTTATTATTGAACTGATCCTCTACTGCCTTTACAGCCTCATCCTTATAGCAATTATGCTCTTCCATGTTGTAATAAACTTCTCTCCAGAACTCGTTGTCTTTCACTACAGACATCTCAACCGCTCCCTTCTTATCTAGCAATCACAAAGCTAACAATGACCGCTACCACCATATAAGAAACAACTACCGCTAAAAACTTTTTACGTAAATTTTTAATCTGTTCTCGTAATTCTTTATTTTCGTACACTACACGTTTTGCGTAATTGTCTTTCACTTTCACCTGAGACTTGTATAAATCAACTTCCAACTGCAAATCACGATTTTCTTGCATTACATCCTTTAACTGTTGCTCCGAATTATTCAAGTACACTACCGCCTTTCGTGGCTCACCTTTTGCTACCTTTCTTTTTTGCTTAACCATTTCACGTTTTAATCTTTCCATCTTACGATCACTTTTCCTATTCTCGTACCCCTTTCCTTGCTGTCTCCCACCCACAACTACACTTCCTTTCTACAGCTTTTTATTTTCTTAAATGCTCTAAAAATAGCTCATTGAAATTCTCATTTTCTAGTTCTTCCAATCGCTTCTGTACACGCTCTAGACGTACTGGACCCAAACCTAACACTTCTTTTACCGCTCTTAACGCTAATGTTCGGCCATCTTTATACGATAAAAGAGATACTTGCTGCACTTCACCCCGATGAAAACTTTGACGTTCCCTTGTCTTCTTTCGTTCACGTTCACTCGCTCGGCGTTGTTGACGATTTAATTTCTCGTTCATCGTCTTTCCCCCATTTCTTGAAACAACTCTCGAATAACAATTCTGCGTAAGGATCCTGTGGTACTGGGTCTAAAACACCCGTCTTTTTATCTTTTCTTAATGAACTTACTACCCAAACCATGTTGTACGGTTCTCCAGCAATAACCCCTACAATTCTCGCTGGCTTTACACGTGGCAATGCTGTTGCATGACGCTTTGCAAACATCGATTTACGTGGTCCCTCTCCTCTACCCACATGCTATTCCTCCCTTTGTTTAAGCCAGGACTCAACACTCATTTTCTCGCCCCATCGATAACCTACACTTCCTTCTGCTTCAATCGGAACTGGAAATCCTGGTACTGGAGGTTGCTCCATAACTTGTTTAATTTGTTTTTCTACTGCGGCTACAATTTCTGGGTCATCATCTATCTCAAAAATAATTTCATCATGAATTTGTGCGATCATATCGGCACTACCATGAGCAAGCACACCTTCTTGTTTACCGATAGATTCATAAATTTCATTTTGTACTTTCTTCATAATGTCAGCGGCACTACCTTGTACTGGTGTATTCGCTGCTTGTCTCTCAGCTGAGCCACGATCTCTTCTATTCGCGCTGTTAATGCCAGGTAGTAATCTCATGTATCCATAAATCGTTTGTACATAGCCTTGCTCCCGTGCTTCTAAAACAATCTTGCGCTGATACTCAGGTATACGTTTGTACGCTGTTTTAACGGCATTTACAATCTGTGCACATTCATCTAATGTTTTACGAATCATGTATTTTGTTTTAAATGTGAACTGTAAAACGTGCTCCGTACCTCCATAAGAAATACCGAAGTTTCCTGCCTTTGCATCTGTACGTTCTTTCTTTACAATTTCATCTTCGGGTTTTCCAGTCATTACAGACGCTGTTCTACGGTGCATATCGCCGCCTGTGTTAAACAATTCAATCATGACCTCATCACCCGATTTCCATGCCATTAAGCGTAGCTCGAAACCTGAGAAGTCAATGAAGAATAATATCTTTCCTGGTTTAGGTACAAAGAAGTTTCTTATTTTAAACTCGTCATTATCAGGTCTAGGAACGTTTTGTCCATTTGGGTTAAAACTATTTAAACGTCCTGTTTCCGTAAATGGGCTGTACCCTGCATGAATTCGTCCACTCATAAAGTTCAAGTACTTTTCACGTCCTATGATGTGCGAAGAAAGTAATGTCGTGTATTTTTGTATTTTCTTTAGCTGGTCAATAACTTCTAGTGCCTGTTCTTTATAAGGATGCGGTTCACGTTTTGCGATACGAATCGCTCCGCGTTCCAGCTTATCTAAAGTAGGATCCTTTTCCGGATCGATATTTTCCCAATTTTCAGGTAATGAAACACCGAGGTATTTTTCCTCGTCGATATCGTTCAGCTTGTTTTCAAGCATAAATGCCATATCGATAAGCGCCTCTTGATCAAGACTCGCGCCCGTTTTTCCATATTTGGCAATCGGTATTTTTAAGTAATCAAACATTAAGCTTTTCACTTCGTTCGTTTTACCTGATTTACCGGTATTTATATCAATATTGAACGTTTCTTTCGCGATTTGTTTAATACGTTCAGCCGCTTGCTCTTGCATAATTTCTGCTTCTTGTTTCTTTTGCGTTGCAAGGTTTGGATCCCAATTCATCCCCCAATATTCCATAAGGCCGATAACACGTGTGAATGGCATTTCAATCTTATGAAGCCATTCCTCATATCGCGGAATTTGAGCTGCAATTTGAGACCAATATTCGTAATGCTGCACAGCATAATCCGAGTCTTCAGCTGAGTAAAGCAGCCCTTCACCTTTACTCGCATCAATTTCGTCAAAAAAATTGACCTTGTATTTCTTTAAAAGGGCTGAAAAGTCGTTCATCGTTACACCAAAAATGTGTTTCGTAGCTGGTTTTAAACCCCATCCGCTTGTAGGTTTTTTCGGGTTATTAATCTTTTGAGGTGCTGCGATTTGTAAACACCGTACCCACATAATCAATGGATCTGCCACTTTTCCTAAAATGTATTTACCGTACTTCGCTGCATATTTCGTTTCAAAAGACAAATTGACCGCAATCTTTAATACCTTTTCATTTTTAAATAGGTATTCATCAAGCAAATCTAGAACCAATTTCCTAGCTTCATCTCTATCCATACTTGGTTCAAATACTTGGCCAACTTTATGTGAAATTGGAACAACTCTTGACTCGTGCGCCGCTGCTGATAAAGACACAGTACAAATTTCACCTTTCCACGGATCCAGCGGTGTTTTTAGATATGCTTTTTCTAAGCTCTCTCTTCTGCTTTCTGCTTCTTTCTCATCAATAACACCTGTGTCACAAGCTTCTTCTATACCTTCAAACGCCTTTTTATAATGCCCTCTAATTTCTTCACTTGCTGCAGTCTCCCAGTCGAATCCTGCTTTACCCGTTTGTATACAGCGTTCTACGTATTTCTTTAACTCCGAGACTGTAAGAATCGCTTTATAATCTTTCACTTGTTGTGGTTCTACTTTTGGCCAAACAATATCGAATTGCCCTGGCTTCTTCTTTTTTTCCATTTCTACCGCTAATTTTGATTCTTTAACCGGTACCTGTTTTTTACTACTAGCTAATGTTTTAGGTTTCCCAAACAAACTTCCGAGTTTCATATTTTCACTTCCAGTCATATTTATAATGCTTGTCCATATAATTAGTAGTACTCATCCTGTATATGATCAAAGAGTCCTTTCTTCATGCAATACGCAATGTATGCATTGAAACGCGGTGTTTTTCGATAGCCACCACTTGTTAAAAGAATCATCCTCATTTTCGCTAATTGATTTACAATTGCTTTTGCTTCCTCTTTATCGATTGAAAGCATTGCCTCTACATCACCAAGTCGTAAGTACTTCTGCTGAGCGAATAGCTTGATAAACTCATAGAATTTCATTTCACCTGTTAACGTATCGATTTTTTTAAGGTCTGCGGTAAACTTCTGATATCTTTCTTCTGTCATTTCTTCCTCTTTTATCGCTAAACGAGCATAGTAATTTAAACCACAACCTGGAGCATTGTATAACGCTTTTAAATACTCCCCAATAAATTCAACGTGTCCCGGCCAAACTTGAATTCTTTCTCCTGATTCATCAACTGAATGTGTAAGAGCTGCAAGCGCAACTGCTAATCGTGCTACTTTATTCCGTTGATCTGAAGGAGAAACAAGCGGTATGTCATTCGCATTTCCGTATACTTTGGCAAGATCTGTCGCAACCTCCAGTACTTTATCAATCGTACCGTCTGTAAATAACACGTCCTCCGGCTTTCGTGACCAAGCAAATAAGATGTTATTTTTCAACGTATCCTTCTGTATGATTGATGGATACGTTGCAAGTGTTTGGTTATATAATTCAGGATCCACATCACTTGCTCGCATAAAGACTGCAAAGTCAAAGCGCCTAATATCCTCGTTATTAAAAATATCTTTTAAGCTTTCTGCGCCTTGAGAGTAATCAGCCAGTCGTTTTCCTTTCGGTACGTTCCCTGACATAATGGCACGTACACGACAAGGTGTTTCAGCTGTTACAGCTCGTTTTACTTCTAGTTTTCCATCAGAACGCGCAAGTGTCATTTCACCGTAATCGTCTTTTGTAATACCTGTATCCTCATCGATCCAAATCATTTCTTTATCAGCCAACGGCCATGCACCCCAAACGATGTACCATGCACCTTGAGCACCTGACTGTTCCATCTTGTACGTTAGACCTGTACGTGATGTACTTTCCGCATTTACTCGAGTACCAAGCCCTGCATATTTCATTACTTTTTCAATGAGCGCTGACTTACCAGTACCTGTATCACCAACGATTTTCAATTCAGCCCATCCACGTATAGGATTTAAGTCCCAAGGTACTCGGAACCGTAACACGCTATGGAAAGTAAGAAGTACTGCGAGTAACGTTTCGTCACGTTCTACAATGTGAGTTACGTTGTACGTTAAATCGTTACAAATAGCTCCTAATTTCTGTTCAATCGATTCCGCTGTATAATCTGCAGGCTGAAACGTTGCTAAATCCTCTTTCACTTGTTCATTTAACTCAAAACTTTCAACCACATCCTGAAGCGGTGTCGCACTCTTTATAAGTAGTGTTGACTCCTGATTCTTTGGATGTGGGTAGACATAACCGGTTAATTCGTAGTACTTGTTCTCGCTTACGTTTAATCCATTTACGGCGTACACTTTTCGTAGTACATAATTCCCTTTATGCTGCTCTTGTTTTTCGTCATCTTCTTCAGCCATAGGGATTACAAGTAATTCTTCCACGTTCATATTCTCTAAAATATCCGTATTGTATTTCGGGCAATTTGGAATGCCTGAGATTTCTCGTAAAATGCCTTTGATATTATCGTCACCTACACCTGTCATTTGTATGACTTCTCGATCACTGACGCCCAGGTCTTTGTATCCTGTATGCGTATGGATGTCATATAGAGGACAATGTACCTTTTTACAACTTTCTCTGCCCCAGCAATGGTACTCGATGTTTTTCGGAATGATATAAGGTGTATGCTTTTTACCTGCAACCATGACACGTGTTTTTACAAGCTTTCCAGTAAGATCTGCGTTACCAGTCTCTGCTAAATGTAGGAGCTTTGCGTTTTCTTCTTCCTCTGCATTTTTCTTAATGCAATGACACATATCACCAGCACACGCTACACGTTCGTATTCTTTGCTCCCCGGCTTCTTTTCACCATGTAGTGAGCGAATAAATGCACAACCAAATTTGTATGTATTGTCACCGCTGTATACCGCATCAACTACACTTCGCGTATTTGCCACACGCTGTTGCTTTCCATAATCATTACTTTCAGAAGTGAATTTTAGTACCCACTCTTCCAGGTCTTTCATTGTTTCTTCCTTGGTGTATCCTGCATCTTTGAAGTAACAAGCAAGCTGTACTGTCGCTTGGTTTCGATCACCGTCTTTTTTCCACCCACCGTTTAAGATATCAACTACACAAGCAGGTGGTTTGTCTTTCTTAAATTGAAACTCTTCTTTTTCGTAACGTCGTGCGTTTGTAGCTGCAGCTTGTTCATATTCTTTGGTTTTATCAATTAATAAGTACCCTGTGCGTGGTCTATATTTCATTGCTTTTTTACGTTCTTCTGGTGTATAAGGTAAATCGTCAGGATGCCTTGGTGACTTAGCTAAATCTTTTATTTCTTCCAGTGTTAACTTATTTAATTCATCTACACTAATTTCTGTTTTAAATAGGTTTGTTTTTTGGTGCATACTGTTTGGTAAACGAATCATTCGTTTTTCTGTATACACCACCAGGTCTAGTGAAGTGAGTCCTAATCGATGGACTAAGTATCCAGCCATATGTTTGAAGATTTTATGAAGGTCGTTTCTCGGTTCAATACCGAGTGCATCGGAGCTTATTAAGATGTGGAATCCTTTTGATCCAGAAAAGTAAATCCACATATCCGATTCACGAATGTCCATTTCTTTCGTAAAAAATTCCACCAGTTTTACTGCATCCTTTTGGCTGACTGATGGGTCTTCCGCATGGTCAAGGTCAAAATATAGGGGAGCAATAAATGCTTCCCCCTTTACTTTTGTATCGTTCGCAAATCGTTGAACTGTAGCAAAGCAATTGAAATTGAATGCCTCTCCCGTTTGGAATTGCTTCACTTCAGAAGAAGGGATTCGTTTCCACGGAATGCTTCTACCGTTCTGATTGCTGTACCATGCGTCTACATATTGATATTCACTTGTTTTATCTTTCTTTTTTGCCATTTGTAGACGCCCTCCTTAATTATTCTGAAGCTTTTTCTGCTTGTTCTGTTTCTTCTACATTAATTCCGTAGTCTTCTGGTTTGAATACACCTACAGGCTGGAAGTCAATACCAATCCATTGCTGACTCGCATTTGTACGACTCTTACGTTCTGTTGTTACTAAACGTGTAACAATTTTATTGACACCTAGTTTAGATGGAACACCTAATGCTTTATATTTCCCTGTATACACATTCATCGCAAAACGACCGAAAATGATAGTGTCTGTTGGACTGAAGCTCATAAGGTAGATACGTGGGAAGTCGTCAGGACTTAATGTTGATACTGGAACAACTGATGCCATATAGCGAAGCTGAATATCGTCTAACTCATAACGTTCTTCAGCTTGTGGGTTCTCAGCTAACCACTGATTGAATACAACTTCCGCATCTTCCTTTGTTTTTTCCGCTACGATTAATTGACCGTCTTCAGGAGAATCTTGTTTTCCCCATATAGACCAACGTTGCTCGCCATATCCGATTACTACATCGATACTGTCACCGTACGTTACATTTTCATCATCTTTTTCTACGAAATTGCCTTTCTTGTTAACAGTTAACCATTCACCCATTCGGACGAAATCCATATCAAGTCCGTTATTCGCTTCAACGAACCCCTGCTTTGTTTCTTCTAAAATTGCTGTAATATAATTACTTCCAGTGTTTGTTTTCGCCACCGCATTATTTTGTACCACTACTTCATTTTGATTTGTTTCTTGTGTCATTATTTTTTCCTCCCGCGCCCCTGTAGGCCATATTTTTTCCACGCTTTTCGTTTTGCTTGGCTTTTCTTTTTTCGATAAGTAACTTGTCTTCTACGCTTCGCACGTTTCGTTTCAAGTCGTTGAACTTCTTGTATAAATGGTTGTGTTTCTCTAACTTTTGTTACTACCTCTTTACCGATACTTTGAATAATCGTTTTTAAAGAACCCCAAACCTTACCAACCATAGCTACAATCGACTTTACAGCCTGTTCTTTATCAACTTGATCCACTTACTTCACCTCTTTCGCTGAAGCAATTAATTCTGTAATTTCATAAAGTGCACCTACATACTCGTACTTTTCCATCTTTATCACCCCTTTCACCAAGGCATATCATTTAAGAAATTAGCTACTGCATCGCGCTCTGTTTTCGGTTTTCTCGGTACCGTTAAACCGATTCTGCTGTATACTTTTCTACGGCTATGGTATTGGTCCTTAAACACGCCAACATTGTAGTCAACGTAATCGAACCAGTACGCTTCTTTATCCGGATTGTTTCGGTCAGGTCGCATAATACGTCCAATTTCTTGCTCTACCGATGAACCGCTATTACTTTCACGAGAATCACCACGTTTCGGCATTACCATGTGGCCAACTGCTAAATGCTGCATGTCCAGTCCTTCACGAGCTAACTGGGTCGCAAATAAAATATCTACTTCTTTTCGATCGCACGCTTCTAAAATGTCTTTACGTTGCTGCTTTGTTACTTGCCATTCACGGATTTCCTTTTCTGAATACTGCGCAACCTTTACCTGCCAACCGTATTTCCCTTGTTTTTTATCGACTGCATGACCATTATCAATGAGCTGCTGTGCATGTTTTTCATTTTTTGCTTTTCTCCAGGTGTAACGACTGATTCCGCCATGCACTACAGCTGTATTAATCGGTTTCCCGTAATACGTATCACCGTATCGTTCTTTCAATAATTTTTGTACGAGTTGCTGTAAGACAAAACAGTACCGGACAGATTCCGTAATAACTATCGCAGGCCCTAATGGATAATGCTCCACGATACTCTCAGCAACTAATTTTGCACGCTTTTTATCCGAAATGAGGTGTCTTATTAAATCTGTATAATCAAGATCTTCTCCTCCGGCATCTACACTATCAATCTCATTTCGATTACTTGCTGTTTCATAATTAAACTCGGTGTATACGAATTTCACATCCGGTTTTATTAGTCTCCCAGCTTCATACATTCCGTCCCTACTAATCTCATACACTTTTGGTCCTACACCGTTGTACATATAGATTTCTAATCCATCTTTTCGAGAAGGTGTTGCCGTGAGACCAATCATATTTTCAGCCGTTAATTTCCCAGTCGTTTCGATGAACTGTACCGCGGGAAAATGATGGGCTTCATCTACTACTACTGTCCCTATAAAATCATTTAGCGCGTCGATTATTTGCGGGTTTCGTTGCAAGGTTTGCACTGTAGCAACGATTAACTTACCGTCTCCCCAATCATGTACACCGTCACCGAAAAAGCCGATACGACCGATATCAGGCATTGTAGCCTTAGCTCGCTTTGCGGATTGATACATTAAATCTTTTGTGTGCGTGAGCCATAGGGCCGCTTTACCTTTTTCATAGATATAACGCATCCCCATTACTGTTTTACCAGAACCAGCTGGTGCAACACCTATTCCGTTTTCTTGCATAAGTGCTTGTACCATCGGTGTCTGGTCTTCTTTTAAAACAAATCCAGCATTCCATTCTCCGAAACTAACATCTCGACCATATGAAATCTGTGAGGTAATAACTTTACTTGGATCGTATCCTAAGTTTTTCAATACATCTTCTAACTTTTTGAGAAAACCTCGAGGTGTGACAATATCACCTTTGTCATATACAAACAATTCAAGTTTTGCTTGTATGCCCCACGTAGGTCTACGTTGTTTTTTCGCTTTCACATACGCTGGATTATCAAATGTTAGTGCCTTGGTAATTGCCGCCTTAAGAGGTGTACTAGCACCTCTTATTCGAATGTTGTGTTTTACAAAGATTTGTAGCAAGTAAGCACCCCCGATAAATCGTAAGAAGGTTCATGATATGTAAGTCTTGGAAGTGGGACACAAGGAACCATCCGATTTTGAAATTCTTCAAGTTTTATATGGTTCACATTTCGTTTTTTCATATGAATAAGAGCTGTAATAAGTCTGAATGCATAAGCTTCATCAAGCTCCTTGCTATCATTTAGAAAACTAATAAACACTAAACCTAAATTTCTTTCAATAATTTGATCAAAGTCTCTTAAACCGAGAATCTGATTTGGTCTCATATAATCTAGTGAAAATCTACGACTCTCAGTACGTTTCATTTCCGCTAATATATTTACTTCAGGTGTTAACACAATCTCATCACCTGGACGAGTCGCACCCGCACCATCAGCTATTCTCATGCGCCATACATTAGGGATTTCTCGCCAGCTTCTTCTGATTTCAGCTTGAAAATCATCCCCACGTCGCTGACGTTCACGTTGTTTATTTCTCATTGCTGTTTGTTTTGGATCCATTGGTACCTCCTTAGTTATCAAACCAAAATACTAAACGTATATCGTCTTCCGTTGTCTTCCAATAAGGGTGGTCATGATCTTTCAGAAAACCCTTTAACTTAGTGATAGTTTCCATAAATCCACTCATTGTACCCCTTATAGTTGTGTTGTAATATACAGTTACCCCTAAAGGTTTAGGAATAATTCGCGTGATTTTTTCACCTAGCATCTCTCTAGCTCTCTCTTCACTCCCATAAAATTCTGCAGCCTCAATCTCTTCATCCCAATTAAAACTTAGTAATTCTTTCAGCGTTAAATATGAATGGGAATGTCCGTCACGATCCCAATAATCACTTAGTTTTTTCACCTCCGGACTTACATCTACCGGTAACCCCTTCGGTTCACTAATTGGTGTAAATCCTTTTCCATTTCTCACATTGGCAAGGATTGCAAACAAATAATAGTTACGCCCTTTATAAATGTAATCGTCATAATCAATGATCATATGCCGTTGGTCATCTTCAGGATGAAGCGCATGCTCTTGATTCACCGTCCATTTATCAGCATTTATCCATACCCCGTTTTCTCTTTTCTCATCTTGATATGGATATCTTTTAACTTCTACATATGCATGAATATCGCATCCCATTTTTCTCCCCCCCTACGCCAAAAATCTCAGTAGATTTGCTTGCACATACGCTTTTGCCTTCACAAGATCTGCCGATTCTTTCGCTGTTTCCCAGGCATCTTTTGTTTGATAAATTTTAATATCAATGGATGCTAACTCTTGCTCTACCTCAGTAAGCTGTTGACGTTCTTCTTTACTGTAGTGTTGTCGGTACGCATCACGTAATGTGTCGTTAGTAAGAGCAACCTTTTGATCATTTACATAAGTAAATTGATTACGCCCTTCACCTTGGATTTGCATAAACGCTTCGGCTTCTTTTAGTTCTACAGCTGTCTTCAGCTTCACTTTTTGTTTAATTAACTCTGCTTTTCGCCCATAAGCTTCTTCACGCGCCTTACCTTTTTCAAGAACATCCTGAACTGCAGCATCGATTTGTTGTAAGGATGCTTGTAACTCAAGTGGATCTAATACACGTACATAATCAGTTGGTACTTTCTTCCCTAAAATTTCTGTTGCCGCTGCAAGTAACTTTTCTGTTCCATGAACTTCTTGTAAACTACGAATTTGTTTATTTAATTCACTCATTTGTAGAGGCCTCCTCGAAATTTATACAGCGTACTGGTCGCACTAATTTTTCTATCGATACTTTTTCTTTTAAAACTTGCTCAATACTAATTTCAACAATCTCTATATCTAAAGACCATTTCGGTGTGTATCCTGCAACCTTTAACTTTAAAGGCGTAAAACCAACCACAATGCCGTTCCAATTAGTTTTACAGTCTTTCTCTTTTTTACTAGAAATACATAACTGCACTGGTGTACCTTCACCTAATTCGTTTTCATCAAATTGCGGTTTAGTTACAATCACGTTCGCAATCCCTCCTTCGCTTCCGCTATTTTTGTTAACGCTATTTCTACCACGTCAGAATTAATGCTCTCTGTCTTGGCAATACTCTCAACAATCGTATTTATATCCACCAGAACATCTTCTCCTGTTTCCGTTTGAATCAAGGAAGCAAACTCCTCCATTGCGTAGGCACGCTTCTTTTCTGCTTCAATACGACTTCGGTCAAGTACTTCTTCACCAGGCTTCGCACTTTGAAGTGGTATACGCTCTAAATTGAAAACACGTGGTGCTTTTACATCAATAAGGAGCACAGAAATTTGACGCCGCATCTCAGCTTCTGACGCTGATAACCGCGTCAGGCTCCCATCATTCACAAATACTTTTCCATCAGAACGCTCATAAATACCGAAACCTGTATGATCATGGCCGCATAAAACCAAATCCGCCTCTGTTTTTACATCTTGTACTTTTGTATACCTGTCAAAAGGTGGATCATGATCAAGTAGCATTCCGTGTGCTACGTGTATTTTGGTTGACTCATAATCTTCAATAACTTCTGGTGAATAACCATATCCCGCTTTATCAATTTGGTCACTGTATGGCGTAAACGTTAACTGTACGTGATTACCATCTTGATGAAACATTTTAGCTTGTCCTGGATCATTTATGACTGTAAGCTGCGGTACGATTAACTCCAGTACTCTTAGGCTTGTCCGTTCATACGTTGCAAGATTGTACCCATAAATATCATGATTTCCAGCTGTCGTATAAATTGGAACAGGGCTTTCTTTCAATACCTTTGCAAACTCTAGTAATACGCTTGTCGTAACCTCAGGTTTATCAAACGTATCTCCTGGTTCAATAATTGCTGTCACACATTTGTATTTAGCTAGCGCAAAAATCTCACGGAACTTCGCAATTAATGCCTCTTTATAATTATCTTTACGGTTACGAGGGTTTGTGCCTCGTATATGCGGATCTCCGAAATATAGAAACTTCATACTTTCACCTCTGCTTTTTCGTGTTCTTCTTAACGTTGTATCTAAGGTAATACCACCTTCAACAAGCTGTCGCATTAGTGAAGATTACTTGATTCTTTTTTCTTGATGATCTCTTTCGTGATTTCACCTGTCTTAGCGTCTAACGTCAAGTCACCCTCACCTTTTACACCTAATTCAGAATGGATGTCAGCCCAAACCGCTTTGTGCCATTCTTTTAATCCTTTTGTTGCATTTTCCAATTTCTTTTCATATTTTTCTTTAATTATTTCAATTTCAGCCTTTAATTCTTTTGCCACAGCTTCTTTAATCGCTTCCGTTTCCTTACGAATACTACGTAACTCACGTACTTGTTCTTCCGTTGCTTTACCTACAACTTCCTCCTTCACTTTCACTCCCGCAACCTCTGCAGCTAATTCTTTTAAAAAGCATTTAATACACATATCCAAATCTCCCTTTCTATAAAGCAGTTACTATGCTTTTTCCCTGTTTTTGAGTCACACCAATTGCTACGTCACCTATCTCAGCTAAATGAGTACTGTGCGTAATAAGAACAATTTGACGGTTAAATTTAATGCTGTATTCTTTCAAGAAGTACGCCACATTCGGCGCGTATTCTTGACTCACGTGCTTCCCGACCTCATCTAAGAATAATGGACCTCTTACACCACTAATCTCTCCTACAGCCAATCTAAGCGCTAAACTTACTACGTCTGCTACACCACCACCACGATCATAATCAGGCGGCTTCAATTGCGTTCGTACATCTTCAGACTGTAACCAGTACTCCGCTACTGGTTGATTACTTTTTACAGTTATTTCAATCTCGAATCTGTAATCTTTATCGAATACAACTGTAAGAGCTGAGGTAACAATTTCTTCAATACGACGTTTTGCTTGCTGCCTTGCGTAATCACTTGTTTTTTGAAGAAGGATCTGTACTAAATCAAATTCACCGAGTTGCGCTACAGCTTTTGCTTTTCTAGCCTCTGCACCTGTTTGTTGTCTTACTAATAAGTCTCGTTGACCAATTTTCATTTTTAATTTATCGCTTGCCTGACGGATATCCGCTTTTGCTTTTAGAAGCTCATACATTAGAACAGCCTCCTTATACCTGCGGGATAAGTCGTTCTACATGCTCCAGGTTTTCTTTTACTGATAAATCAAGCTTACTGATTTCATCCTGGATCGTTTCAGGTGTTACACCATGCTGCGCCATTTGTTCAGCGATTTCCGTTAACTGCTTTTCTGCTGACGTTTTCTCAGCCTCTGCTTGAATCTTTGCCGTTTCGGCTTTCTTTAAATTTGCTTTCGCGATTTCAATACGTTGCTTTAATTCCATTACTCATTTCCCCCTTCAATTTGTTTTGATAGTAAGTTTTGTAACTCCGATTCAACGAATCTCTTTTGATCTTTTAAACAGGCCAACACAGTCGGTCGGATAGCAAAATCAATGTGCTTTTCCCCTACACTTTCTAATGCACTTACCGGTAAATTCTCATTAAATTTTTTATGAGATAGCGAAACCTTTAGTACATTGGACGTATCTTCAAAAGCTTCAATAATCTCATTGATTTCCATTAACGAATTATTCAGCCTCTCAGCTGTTTGTAAAAAGTCACTAACTTTATCTGTATCAATCACCATGAATCACCCCTCAATGAGAATGTTCAAAAGACATCGGCGATTCGCACAGCGGACAAACTCCACCAGCCTCGTTCCATGTCTCTTCCAATTCCTTTGTGTAATTTTCAATGTGCTTTTCATATAGTTCCAATGTGCTCGTACTATGACGAACTTTTTGATTCCAGATCATGTAGTTCCGTAATAATTCGTTTAACTCCACTAAACGAGATACGTTCTTCTCAGCTTCTATTACCTTTATTTCCGCTTCTTCAGGGACACGTAAACGTTCCACACGACTCGTAATATTCACATATTGTTTGTGTGTAGTTTCAAATCTGTGAAGCAACATGTGCATCTGGTTTAAACGTTCAATACTTGTTTCACATTCTTGTAGTTGATCTGACGTGCCACTAGATACAGATAATCTGTTTACATCCATGCTTGTTTTTTCATAGCGTTGTTTCACCACGCTATACTGTACAAAGAGCTTATTTAATTCGTCCGTTTTCTTTACTTCCTCTTCAATCACAACTACATCAATGTTTTCAACTACAGTTAACCTCCCTAGCTGTAATTGAACATTTTGTAATGCTTGACTATACTTTTTATAGTTTTGTGATAAGATAGAAAGCAAAGAATATCTTTCTTCAAATTTAGTAGAATCTTGTAACAAGTTACTTACTTCTACTAATCCATCAAATTGTTTTAATGTTTCAGTCAATGTCTTCTTGGCGGTGGACAGTGACTCGTATCTTTTTTGTAAGTCCAGTAGTGTTTGCAGACGCTGCTGGTCTTTTTCTGTTTGTTCTAGTATTTGAATAAGTACTGGCACATTCTTAAGTCGCTTCTTGATTTCCCAAGCTGCTATGTACTTTTGTTTACGACTTGTGTACATGTGAGATATTTCTTTTAATACCTCTTTCTTTTTATGCAATTCCTCTATATGTTCCATCAAACTTTCAGCTGTTTTTAATTGCTGTACTTTATCATCCACATCCAAGTACTCGAGTAAGTTACCTGCTAATCTCTCAATTTCTTTTTCCGCTAGTAATCTCTCTTGCCTTGCTGCGTATGTATCTTTTGATACACTTTTTACCGCGAGATCCACAGCTTCTGTCCCTGCTAACTTCCCTAGTACCTTCGCACCCGATGATGGTGTTTCGCTTATTAAAAACGGTGCCTCGAGCTGAAATGCAAAATTTAAAGCTGTAACAAAATCACCAAAGGTTTGCTTTGTAATACCGAGTAGTTGTTTTACTTCCTCGGGTACCTCAGATTTTTCAAATACACTCCCTGCATCACCAGGATTCGTTTGAATTCTGTATGATGTTTTCCCTTTTCTGCGGTGCTTTGAAATAATAATGCCGTTATCTAAGTGAATCGCCACCGCCGCATGCCCTACAGATTCATTTACGAAAGCCTCACCTTGAGGTTCGTTAAATGCTACCCAGCGAACCGCTCTTATGATGGCAGTTTTCCCGCTATCAGATGGCCCAGTAATAACATTCAACCCATTTCCTAAATTAAAATGGCTATTTGTATGTGACTGGAAACCTTCAACAAAAATCTCATTAATGGCCAACACGTTCACTCCTTTCTGTTAGCTTTAACATGATGTTTACTGCCTGTTCTTCTGATCCATTCTTGAAGTAATCTTTACTTTCGCAACATACAGCTTTTACGTCTTTTGCTTTTACTAATCGAGTCGCATAAGTCACGTACCGTTGCATGTATATCACCTCCTTTCAATGATTTAACTTGCCTTTACTTTCGCTTTCTTTTTTCGTGTAACAGTTACTTTGACACCTAGATATTTTTCGTATACTTCTTGAAACAGAACTTCTTTTTTCTCTGTCCCATAAAACTCATTACGAATGTATAAGCTGGATTTCTTATTCCCCAATGTTTAACACCCCTTTAGAACGAAAAACCTACTCTTTTATATTTTCCGCGAAGTGCGGAAACTCAGTTAAAAAAATATCCTTTTCAGGAAAATCTAATTGTAATGCAGCTTCTATCACTTCTTTTTCCGCGTTATGCAGATACGAGGGCATAAAAAACCATTCAAAAGGAAAGTTTAATACCATCGCAATACGCAGTGCTAAACGTGGGCTAGGTGTCCTTCTACCAGTCTCAATGTCAGCATAATGAGTTCGGCTTATGTTAGCCAATTTAGCGGCTTTATCCTGTATCAAACCAAGATCTTCTCGTATTTTCACAAGCCAGTACCTTTTCATGTTGCACCCCCACAATCTAGTAATTGATTCCAATTATATCCGCACTTCGCGGAAAAGTAAATAACTTTCTGATAATTTTTTATACTTTTTTTATCCGCGCATTGCGTATTTACTATAATTAATGGTATCTTATAAGTAATACAAACGTAAAAAATAATAATAAGTTTTATATTTTCTTTGAATTTCACCTAAAACAAAACCATTAAAATATATAAAAAGCTATATATTTTCTTGTTATTTTATATAAAACAAAAGTATTGAAATATAAAAAAGAATTCGGGGGATGCAAAATGGATGTTGGAGCACGTTTAAAATTCTTACGCGACCGAAGAGGTTGGACCATAGAAGAAACTGCAGAACGACTAAACATGTCTAAATCAGCATACGGCGGCTACGAAACTAACTACCGTAGACCTAAATACGAAGTTCTTGTACAGATAGCAGATCTTATGGATTCCACTACAGACTTTATATTAGGGAGAACAGAAAATCCAAACAGTTTAAACTTTGACGTTACAGATTTTCTAGATAAAGGGAAGTTACATTCTAACGGCGTTGAAATTACAGATGATCAAGCTGAGATTGTTAATGCGTTATTAAGACAATTAATAGTACCAAAAACTTCGCAATAAATAAAAAAGGATTAGCCAGATGCTATTCCTTTTTTTGTTGCAATACAGCTGTAATTTGGTTGTACTGTTCATGTGTGATCTGCCCTCGTTTGTATAACACTTCCATCAAATAATCCATATCACAACTTACATTCTCAGCATCAAATAATTCCCCTATTAAACGCTTTGTTTCTTGCTTTACAGTCTCTTTTTCCACCATAGTTCCGCCCCTTCATCCTTAATAGTTTGTGAAATATGTATCAAATGGTACAATTTTCTCAAAACATCTAAAAACGTGACACCCCTTAAAAAGACGAAAGACGCTACTATGAGTAGCGTCTTTTTAACTATTAATTTATATTACATGCCACCAGGATCAACTTTCATTAATTGTACTTTTTCAGTATGTACATCCAATTTTTCTTTACCTAAATCTTTAGTTTGATCTGCACCAGCACCAATAACCCCAACCGATAATGCAAGTGCGCATAATGTAGTGATTAAAAACTTTTTCATGTTACAACACTCCTTCAGTTATTAAAATGCGCTTCGGAAGTTGCGCATATATTAGGCTTCCCGTTTTTTCAAATTCTTCTAAAGATTTCCTTGCTATCATTGTATCATTTTCAATTCTAGAAAGGTAGTACATTTGAAAAGCAGATAGACCTTTTTCTTTTAATCTTTCGAAAATTCTATAACCATTCTTCTTATCACCATACAAACACTCATAATAAGCAAGATCACCATCACTAATAAAATCAAAATCTATATTATTTAAATTAAATCCGAACTCAATATACAAAAAAGCAAGAGTCGTTTTAAAAGAGTTATATTTTTGTGTCCCTTTCGGTGAACTAATTCCTTCTAAACATTGAATAGCTTTCAAAATATATTTTTCTGCCATTAACGGATTCTCAAAAATGTAACTCTCACCCAAACAACAGTATGCTGTCGCTTTTACAACTGTAAAATTCAAATCAGAATTTATAATCTCGTGGCACGTAACTCTACAGTTATCTACCTCATTAGCATGCAACTGGGTGTACGCAATTCGTTCCAAATACTGCATGTGTAAACAATCTTTAACATAGCTGTTATCCATCTTAGCGATGTATGCTTCAGCAGCTTCGGCATACGATGACATAGCACTATACCTTTGTTTGTCATACTCGGCTGCCATTAGTAACGTATTTAATAATGCCTGGCACTCCGAATCTGATGAAACACGTGTCTCATAAATTATATCTAATAGTGCCTGACCCCGTTTCCGATTCATATTCCTGTGATTGTATAAGTTATAGACACTTAGATATTTACGTACGTCATTTTGTACCTTTTTTAAGTCCTCGTCATCGGTTTCCTCACTGTATCTTTTAATTAATGATTCCATTACTTTATATTCCCCAGCTACTTGGCTATAACTTAAAGCCTTTCTTACATTCATGCTGGTAGAACAATTTTCTATAAAACTTCGTATCATCTTTATTTGCTTTAAAGGGTCTTTATACACATGATGCACTAATTTTTCATACACGTCGAATTTCATTTCTCCAGTTTTAAAATCTAAGCCATTCGAAATCGTTGTTCTGCTTACATTAATTTCTTTTGCTATTTTTCTTATGCTCATATTCATCGACTGGATCGTGTTATTCAACTCTTTCATCAAACCTCGCATGTTCTTCCTCCTCAGGACTAGAACACAAGACTCCTCCCTTTTTCTCAATAGGAAAACAATCACAACAATTATGTATGCCTGAGAAGTATGTTATACTTAATGCTGACTCATGGAAAGTTTTCCCTACGTACACTAGGGTAAAACGTTACAGTAGTGTTGCCGCACCAATGTAACGCCGTGGGTCTTTTTGTTCTTTTATTTTATTATCATTAGCTTATCATAAAATTTAGAACATTCATTTTACTGTTTCTCAAATCATATTGAGAAAGTTTTTTCAAAATATCCCAATATCTCCACAAAAATATACATCGATCGATGCACTTTTGGGAAGAAATATTCCGGAATCTGAAGAACAATTAAAAATTATTCTCGAGGAGATCCAAACGGTTTTCGCGGGCCTGGATGAATCTCAACGAAAACAATTCTGCAAACAACTCCTTTTCTACACGCAATTTCTAAATGAGAAAAAAGAGTTGTTATGAATCGATTGTAGTAGAAAAACGAGAGGGAGTATGTTCCTCTCGTTTTTTATTTTACGCCTTAATTATACACCGCACTTGCTCCCTCAAACGCTATAATCCCCATAGTTTCTCCCACTTTCATTTACTTAAATCTCTTTGCTTTGCATTTTTTCCCCATAACTGTCTCCATAAAACAATTGAAGCGATAGAAAGCATGATTGTTGTAATGATACTCCCCTCAATACCAAACGAGCCCCCATGAAGGACTTCCGATCCTTTTGTTACAGGTTTAAAAAGTGGTGTAGAATACATTGCCATTCCACTTACTGCAAAACCATAAATATTAAACTGTGCCCAATTCCACAACGAATGCCACGCGCATATCCCCCAAAGACTGCTGTCCTTTAAAGCGTAAAAAGCTGCAAATACACCAACTAATATTATATTCGATATTGAAAGAATTGTAATACCTGGATTTAGTAAATGAAGAAAACCAAATAAAAAAGAAGTTACAACAATCCCAATCCATATACAGCTTCTAACAGAAAGGACTGGAAATAACCAACCTCGAACAACAATTTCTTCTGTTGCACCTTGTATTAAAAAAGCAACTAAAGATCCCACAATTCCAAGTATAGCGGTTGGCGTAATTTGTTGCATTTGTAGTTGTACAATTCCTGTTAATAAAAGTATCATTACTGGTATTGAAATGAAAACAAAACCTATTAATGCACCTCTCAAATATTTTCTTATCCACTGATTTCTCCAAAAACCAATGGATGAAATTGATCTTTTCTCTACAAATCTAACCCATAAAAAAACAAAAAATACAGCTCCGCCAAACGTCAATATCATCTCAATATCACTATAAATTGCCTTCATTAAAAGTGTTTCTGCTTTCGGTAAAAACAACATAAATAACATGAACAATTCACCTAAAGTTAAAAATAAAATTGCAAGTATAACAGCGAATATTGGATGAACTTTTTTTCTTCCTTCTTTAGCTGCATCAATTATTTTAAATTGAGTAAATTGCAATATTCTCGCCTCCATAACAATTATATTAATAATATATATATCGTTTCTCTAATACAAACTTTCAATAAAAATGCTCTCCGTTTAGCATAAATCTAAATTTGGAATAATATATAAATAAAAGAGATGACTTTGTGCGTTTTACTATTATCACCAAGATTATTCACTGGTATTACCAGCACTTGCTATTTCCCACCATTTGTTGTAAGATAGTAATTAAGGTCAATTTAACACCATATTTCCTTTGCATATTATCAAGTATCAATCAGGATTATTTTGTACTCCTTATGGGTGTTTGATAATATGTGAACTTTTATTTTTCATTCAAATAAGGCCGATCATATTGTAATCTTTTTAAATTTTAGGAGGCATTACCATGACATTAACAGGTAAAGTAAAATGGTTTAACAGCGAAAAAGGTTTCGGTTTCATCGAAGTTGCAGACGGTAACGACGTATTCGTTCACTTCTCAGCTATCACTGGCGACGGCTTCAAGTCTCTTGACGAAGGTCAAGAAGTTAGCTTCGAAGTTGAAGACGGTAACCGTGGACCTCAAGCTAAAAACGTTGTAAAGCTATAATTCAAACAATAAAAAGGTTGTTACCAGCTCGGTTAACAACCTTTTTAATATATAACTAAAATTTTTTACATAAAAGGAGTGGTTATATGTATCGCAATCGAAAGAACGATGTAGCTGAAGTACCACCAGAACAAACCCCTGTCTGGGAATGTGAATCAGAGGATTGTTTAGGATGGATGAGAAAGAATTTTTCATTTGAAGAAGAGCCTAAATGCCCTTTATGTAAAAGTAGCATGAAAAGCGGAGAACGTTTATTACCTAAAATAGGTTAATTTTTACTTAACCCCTCTTTTATAAGAGGGGTTTTTTATTATAAATTTATATCCTCTACATCCGTTCGAACTATAGAATACAATAGTGCATCATGTTGCTTATTTCCTTGATGAATATAGCCACGTAATAACCCTTCCTTATGAAAGCCTATTTTAGATAACATTTTACAAGAAGTAACATTTTCAGGGTATGTAATAGCTCCAATTCTAAATAAGCCTAAATCTCGAAATCCATAATGAATAATTTCTCGAGCCGCTTCTGACGCATAACCATTCCCCCAATAACGAGGATGTAAGTCATATCCAATTTCAGATCGTTTACTCCATAGTTGTAAATTATTTAATCCAATTGTACCCACTAAAGTATTTGTTTCTTTTAATACAATCCCCCATCGTATTGCCTTTTTCTCAAAGTAATTTTTTGAAAATGATTCAATCATACGTGAAGCTTGTCCAAACTCCGTAAAAGAATTCATACCGTAATAACACGTTACTTCATCCAATGAAAAGATTTCATATATTTTTTGACAATAAGATTGTTCTATTTCAACTAAACGCAAACGTTCTGTTTCTAATATAGGAAACGCCACAGGATCACTCCTTTCTTTCTACTCATTCATTATAGCAGAAAAAGTATTTATAATTAGGAAAGTCCTCAATGTCCCATTTATCAAATATTTCTAGAGAAGCTTATCCTCTTAATTCAATACGAACTAAAAATAACCCTTCTTGCTTTTGCATGATTAGAAAAAATAAAGTGGTGATCAAAATACTATGATCACCTCTTTATGCTCTATTTATTTGCAACTAATGCCCAAGAGCTGTTTGTCTCCAGTTTACACTTAAAAAACCAGTTTCTCTAAGTAATGTATCTAACTCATTAACAAAAGGATACAATCACATTTCCTCCTATTATCCTGCTCTTACCTTTATTTATAAAAATTAATTGTATTATTTTCATTTTCACCACTCCGTCTTATAATTTCGATTCCGTGCTCACTTTCCCCTTCTACCCCCTAATCCATACATTTATGGTGAAATGTAGTTAACATTATATTTTTCTGTGGAGGTGTAAATGTTCTATGTATATATTCATCGGCTTATCCCTCTTACTCATATTACTCATATTTTTATTTGCAAAAAAGTTCGCCCCAAATTCATTCATGATGACTAGTTTTAAAGGTAATAGCTTTATGACATTTTCAATCGGCATGTTAATCGCTTCTACTCTTTCGCTTTCATATGGAATCTATCACGCAGCAACCTATCAACCTAAACATTTAGATATCACATTACAAAATCAAAACTTTACTGTTTTCGGTAATGTCGGAGAGCTTGGATATTTCTCAGAAGTATTACTAAAGAAAGATACAGAAGTTGAACTACATTTTGCCTCTTGGGAAGTAATGCAATTAAATAATCCAGAAATAATAGTTAACTATCCTTCGGGTAAACAGGAAACATGGAAACCGAACATAACATCACTTCCAGCCAATAAATTAAAAGAGAAACATGGCATAAAAGAGCTTTATCAACTCTCATCATATTCATTTAAAGAATCTGGGAACATAGCATTAACGATTACTGAGAATAATACAACTAATAAAAAAATCTCAATTCAAGTGAAATAAATAAAACGTCCCTCCAATATACTGGAGGGACATTTTATTCATTCATTTATTTATTCATTTATGTATTCTATGTTAGTTTGACGATTCATTTAATGTTGCAATTATTTCATTTGCAGTGTTCTTCCCATTTCCAATACACGCACCAATTCCGACACCGTAATATGAGGCTCCAGCTAAGTATACATTAGGATAAAGATCCGTCATTTTTTCTTGTAATATTTGAACAGCTTGATTATGTTCTAAATGATATTTCGGCATTAAATCTTTCCAATTTGTAACTTCAACTACTTCTGGTTCCCCTTTAATTCCCAGGCTCTTTTCAATATCATTTAAAGCAACTTGTACCAATTGTTCTTCACTATAATTTTTAATCGTTTCATATACTGGATTGGTACTCTTATAAAACATTCTTACTAATAGCTTTTGTTTTCCAGATGTATGTTTCCACTTTCGGCTTGTCCATGTACAAGCATCACAATGTAAATCACTATTCTCCGTTACGATAAATCCTGTGCCGTCCGCCGGTAATTGTTCATCTAATATGTCAAATCCTAAGTAAATACTTATAAGAGATGAGTTTTTAAATGTATGAAACTGCTTGTTTAACTCATTAGACTGTAATAAAGTTTCTGCAATATCATGCGGGGCTGCTACAACAACATAATCAGCTTGGATAGATTCATGATTTGCAAAAGAGATTTCATAGCGATCACCTTGTTTCCTTACATCTGTCGTTATAATACCTTTCTTAACAACAGTATCAGTCAGCACTTCTTCTAAACGATCAATAATCGTAGATAGTCCACCTTTAAATGATACGAATTTTTTGTTTCCTGCTGATTGAAACTGTTTTTTATTCTCTTCAAAACCTTTAATAATACTTCCATATTTATTTTTATAATCCAGTAAATACGGTAATGTCGATGCCATAGTAAGTTCATTCAATTTACCGGAATATACTCCTGAAAGCACCGGAGCAATTTGTTTTTCCACTAACTCTTTCCCTAAAAAGCTTTCTAAAAATACAGCAAGTGAAGTATCTTTTGTAAACTCTTTATTTTTCGTTATGAAATCTTTTAAAGCAACAATTTTCCCTTTCGTTGATACTAGCGTACTGCTAAACAACGACTCGACACTCATCGGTATTCCAAATATAGTGTCAGAAGGAATTGGATGTAAAGTATTATTAGAATATATGTAAGAAATACCCGTTTCGTTATACACCATTTCTTCTTCTAAATTTAAATTTTTTACAAGCGGCATAACATATTCATTACGAGCAACGATAGAATCCGCTCCTGATTCCATAATAAAATCCTTTTCTTCTACACTATGGATTTTACCACCTAAGTACTCTTCTTTTTCTACAAGGATTAAATTTAAATCGATATTATTATCCTTTTTTAATTTTTCTAAATAAAACATAGTAGAAAGTCCCGTTATACCTCCACCGATAACAACAACTGTTTTCATATGTGCTGCGCTCCTAACCGATACAATTAATAATTCCTTTATTATTATACCCAAAAGTCCTTATATTCGACTAGCAGCTTGTGCATTCTGTAAGAAATTAGACAATATATTCGAATATATTTCTGGTTGATCGTTATGCACTAAATGACCAGCAAACGGAATAACAGCAATATGAATATTTTCGTTTAATTGTTTGAACGTTGTAGTAGCTGTAACTTCATCTTCTGCATCTCCCCCAGCAATACAAAGTGTAGGTATTTGAAGATTAGCTACCTCACCTGTTTCATCAAATGGGTACCAATCTTTAACTTGCCACGATTCAAGCAATGCTTTCCAATCACTTTTTTCATGAATTTGATTCATATAAGTTACAACTTCTTCATTTTCCATCAATTCCTGATGACCCTTTGCTTCATACTCTTGAGACTCCTCCCAATTTTCTCTCTTAACCGGAAAGATACCTGAAAAAGTTAATGTTCTCACTTTATCTTGATATTTTTTTGCAAATAATAAAGCGACTAATCCTCCTAGTGAAACACCAGCTATATGACATCTATCAATTTGTAAATGCACTAACGTATCATGTAAATCCTTTACAGATCGTAGGAAATAATTCTCCAACGTCCCCCCTGATCTTCCATGTCCTCTTAAATCAGGACGAATGACTTGATAGTTTTTTTCTCGAAAAAATGCTACCTGCTCTTCATACTCTACTAAACCTGTCATACCACCAGAGTGTAAAAGCATAATTGGTTCCCCTTCGCCTGAAATGTGCGTATGTAATATCATATATCTCCCTCCTTAAAAACAGAATATTCTATCTATTATTGGTATATAGAATATACATCTGAATTTTCAAATAAAAAAGAACTATAACATTTTCAAATCATGCCATAATTCTTTTTATTTTAAAAACATAAAGTAATTAATCAATTTGTCTATTTCTTGACTTAATGCCAATACTTTTTCATGTTGAATTCCGTAATCCGATACTAAATATAAAAGTTCTTCTTTCTTTATTTCAATGACTTTTTCCAATTTCACTAATTCCATGTCGTTTTACTTCTCTCTCCAATACTAAAATATATGTATTTTAGTATAGCCTATTTACATAATTAGTAAAAGTGAAATAAGCATGTAAAATCTTACAAATAAAAAAATAATATACTATCAACAAAAAATTTTAAATTTAACCCTTTATACAGATCATTAGACTTCATTATGTATTAATAACAAATCGGAATTTCTCTAATGTAATATCTTTATATTCTGGAGCTCTCTTTATATGATCAAAATAACTATATGAGAATTTAAAAACATGCCCGAAATCCCAATCAAACGCACTATAGTCTTTTAGCCAAAATTGATTTTCTGTTGGTAATACATGAGCACGTTTTGATTCGATTAAAGGTAAACGATCTATAGGTGAGTGCAAGTTAATTTCAGTATTCGGCATAAGATATTGACTAGCACGTAACACGTATACTAGTTTTAACAGTGGGCGTATCCCTCGTTGGAATATACCTCTATGCCCTAAATCATACATAATATTAATTGCATGAGAAAAAGTAAGCAAATGACCAATTAAATCATGATGCGCTTCCGCTCTATAAATAATATTAAATTGCGAGAGCTCCTTTAAAATAAGCTTAGATAATTGTTTCGGATTTTTGAATTCACTTTCTATCTCATCGTTTATACTTAATTGTTTTACTTCCTTCGTCGTAAAACCAATCCACGATCTACCAGGAATTGTTTTTCGAAACGATAATATAAGGTTAGTAATCCCTTCAATTGCTTGATTATTTCCCCATTTTTGTAACTCTTTCATAGCTAATAAACTTAATGCAGCATAAATGACATTATGCCCCACCCAATGAAGTTCATCAATTGTATGCTCCATTGATTTTATAATCAGTTTTTCAGCACTTTGAAAATCAATTTCTTCTTTACTATCGATGATTTCACCTAAGTTTTGATTGTTCAACATCATTTTTGTTTGAGAATACATACTACGAGTTATCTCTTCTTCCATATTGTTATCTTTCATAAAAAAATAACTAGCAATTGCAGCTGCTCCGAAATGCGCATGCCAAATATCATTTGTTTGTTTTTTACACTGAGAAATAATTGAAAGACCATCTCTTAAAACAGTTTTATTTTCCATCTATTTTTCCCCCGTAATAAAAATCACTTTATACTCATCCTAAAGATGGCGTCAATACAAATAAAATATGATTGGAAACATCACTTTTATTCAAAAAACGATGTTTCACATTTGGCGGAATACGTACAACATCACCTTCTTCTAAAAAATATTCTTTTCCTTCTAACTCCACATACACTTCTCCTTTCATAACAACAGCAATCTCTTCTTTATCTTCATGTGAATAGTGACTTTCCGTTGTGTTTGCTTGTTTATTTAAATCCATCATTAGCATTTCAATACGTGCTTTCATAAAATCCGGTGTTAATACATCATATACAATGTGATCATTGTTCTCCCGATACACTTTTTTTCGATCTTTTTTCTTAGAAATGAGTAAATCTGTATCAATCTCATTAATAAAAAGTGTAAATAACGGTACATTTAATGCTTTCGCAATTAATTCCAATACACTTAAAGAAGGATTCGCATATCCTCGTTCAATTTGACTAATTAGTGAAGTACTAATTCCTGCATAATCAGCAAATTCACGAATTGTCATATTATTTCTCTTACGATAACTTAATACAGTTTGTCCGAGTCTATCATGTATCATAGTAAAACCTTCCTTTCGTTCATCATATTGCATGTTTCGTTGTCTTTGTGCTGACATAGTAAACAAAGGCAAATAATCCTTTCCTATCGCCTTAAGGACTTATATACTTACCTTTGTACATTATATCGCACTAAGTTTATTATAATAAATATTGTATCGAAGGGACAAACTGTGAAATCACCTATTCTTTCATATTGCATCTTATTTTTCGGCGTATTCGCCCTATCAACTTCAGCAATTTTCGTAAAATTGGCAGATGCTCCTGCGGCTATCATTGCTTTTTATCGATTATTCTTTGCTGCACTGATTCTATTACCGTTATTACTATTTAATAAAAATAATCGAAACGAGCTAAAAACAGCAACAAGAAGACAATGGGGATTCGGATTCATATCCGGGCTATTTTTAGCTGCACATTATGTACTATGGTTTGAATCATTACAATATACTTCTGTAGCGAGTTCTACAGTTATCGTAACGTTACAACCTTTATTTTCAATGATTGGTGGTTACTTTCTATTTAAAGAGAGATTTACGAAAGGAGCGGTCATTGGTTGCCTCATCGCTATTTCAGGAAGTATCGTCATCGGATGGCAAGACTTCCAAATTAGCGGAGAAGCATTATACGGAGATATTTTAGCCTTTATTGCGGCCGGAATTATTACCACTTACTTTTTCATTAGCCAACATGTTCGTAAAGATTTATCACTTATACCGTATTCGGTAATTAGTTATGGAAGTAGCGCCTGTTTTCTCGGTATATTTGCCTACATGCAGCATGAATCTTTCATCCACTACTCTACACAAACTTGGCTGTGCTTTATTGGCTTAGCATTTATTGCTACAATTTTAGGGCAAACAATTTTTAATTGGTTATTAAAATGGATGAGTGCTACTGTAATCTCTATGAGCATTTTAGGAGAAACAATTGGAACTTGTATACTAGCGTACTTTATATTAAATGAGACTATTTCTTTACAACAAGGACTAGGCATTACAGTTATTTTTATTGGTTTAGCATTATTTTTAATGCAACCAAAACTGCCTAACAACAACTAACAAATAAAAAGCATGACATTATACTGTCATGCTTTTCACTATTGTTATGTTAAAACAAAGTTGTACATTAACATTGCTGTATAGCCTATTGATTAAAGATCCTTTTAAACGGCATTAAAACATAGTCGTACAATAACAACTTCAACTTCAATTCCAAATTACAATTTGTTTTCTTTTTAAAAGAAAGTTGTACAATACAAATTTCCAAACTATTCATTGATATATAAAAAGCAATGCATTATACATTTATATTAGATGTATAGTACATTGCTTTTTCCACATTCCAAAATACAAAAATATATTGTTTTATCTTTTCATTAAGATTGATTGGTTGTGTTCCTTTACCAACCTTTTTATATCCCCTTCTCCTTTTCTTACTGCTACTTTTACACTCGCTGCATCTTTTAATTCAGATAAACTAACTACTACATCTTTGAATTTATGTTCCAGTACATATCGAACCCTTCTTTTTTGAAAATCTTGCAATGATTCTTCAATTGTCGCAATATACTCTTTCAACAATGGATGATTCTTTTTTTCGAACACCTTTTATATTCTCCTAATATCTTCGTAACAGCTGAGTACGTTTTTCTAATTAACTTACCTCTAACCTTTTCATATTCTTCCCAATCATTAACTATTTTTTTGGCATTTTCTATATGTATTAAATCTTCTTTATAGTAACTTTCCTTACTTTTTTTCATTGAATTTTTGCCCAAAACTTTGGACGGTAAATGACTTTCTAGCCATATTCTCTTAAACTTACTCAACCAAGCATACGCTGCTCGATTTAAATGAGCCAATTCTACTCTTGTATAGGTTGGATATTTACATCTTAATTGTATCCATTTTTCTTTATAATCCAGTGTTCTCTTTTCTCGCGAAATTTGTAAAGTTTCTTTACTGTCTAGTTTTTTTATTATTTTTTTACGATCCCTTACTATTTTTCGTATAGTAGGTGGTGTAAGTCCTGTTTTCATTGCGATTTCTTTCTGAGTACATCCACTTGATAAAAGCTTATTAAATTCTCTCTCCCATACATGTCCTTTTTCAACAATTCTATTGCTCCAATAAAGGATATTTAAGGGGTCTTGTTCTCTTTCTCTAAGCCTATATATGAAACCACAATTACATGTAAAATCTCATTGTACTTCTCGATTTAATCCATGAACACTAATTTCCACCTTTTTAACGTTTTTTTTGCAAATAATGATTAGCTAAAGGATTCATACATATCCATGGTCCCTTTCCAAAAGGTTCATATATAAATTCATTTTCAAAAAAGTTTTTTACAGAACCACACAAACAACGCATAACTAATAAATGTCTAATTGGATGACAAAATTGAATACTACCTTGGCCAAAAATATCATTTACCCATGATGATCTTTCATTTATTTGAAATGAAGATTCCAGCATACATAATAAATTTGGGGGATAATGATCTTGAAGTAATTCACTTAAGCGTTGAGTTCTTTTTAACATAGGATATCCGATACCTTTAATCTTCAGGAGTGTCTCATACTTCTCAACATAATAATCTTTCTCAAAAGCCGAGAAATTTTTCCTTAACAAATACTTTACATCTTCTGCAATCCCTATTAATTCATCCATAAGTTTATTTTCAAAAGAAGACTCATTATCTATCCTATCTGTTAGTTTAGGATAGATAAATTTATATGTATACAAGTGTGTGATATTTATTGGCTGCTTAATTAGAGGTATTTGATGTTTAATACAAACAAAAACTCCTGGAACCTGATGTACTCTATTCCAATAAGCTTCGCCATAAAGTTCATATTGTTCCTTTATACATGCTGAACAAAAGTATAAATGCTCTTTGGATTTTATTTATCTCCATCTCTTCCCACGCTTAACATTGTACGTACGACTATCATCGCATCATACAGCGTCCCATCTTATCCTTTTATACTAAAGCAACTAGATTACAAACAATGTTGTACTCACCAACATATTAATTCCCCTTTCTTACGAAAGATCAGATCATCATGACTCCTAATTTAATGCTCCATCATCTCATGGGCAATATCATGTCCCTCCATATCTGATGGATAGTAGGTAGGCCAGTGCATGACTTCATCCAATAAAGCTTCACGATTGTCACCCCAATATAAGTGGTAGTGACCAGCTTTATTCGGGTGAATACCATGATCACTAAATTGAATATACTGAGGAACTCCTTCTGTTTTTTCTGCTAGTTTAAATATGTATCTTACACCTCTATTCCCTGCATCATATGTCAGAATTTCGTACCCATCATAGATGTACTCACCAGAATTCCCCTCTTTGTTTTTGTAGAATGTTACAGTATTCCCTTGAATCACGATACGGTTAACATCTGTTTGATACCCTTCATTATAATAATCCTTATATTCTTTAGCTGTCATTTTACCTTTATGTTTCGCTTTATAAGCAAATACCTCATCAAGCGTTCCATCTTGCAAATATGGATATACAGATTGCCAGTCTCCTTTCCAATCGGAGAGTGATCGATCCTTCACTTGGTTGTCTTCGAAATACCCTTCATAAATTTTTTCTGTTTCTTCATCATGAGCATGACTATGATTATGACTGTGATTGTGTTCATTTTCATTTGTATGACTTTCAGATGTTTGCTCTTGCTTTTTAGATGAACCTGAAGTCTGACAGCCTACTAATACCAACATTGAACTAATAGTTAATATACCTACCTTCTTTGTAAATGCAATTTTCATTATAAAACCTCCATTTAAATCGTAATGATTACGATTTAAATTATACATATGTCTTGAGCAAACATCAACAGAAAAATAATCCAATATTTATAAATGGATTATCCTATCTGTAATTCTTTGGAGACTATTACAAGTATGGTGCAAAAGCTTCCGAACAATTGAGATAAGTCTATAAAACCTCTTAGCTTTTCATTCTAATTTCTACTAAATATCATCTAAAATCGATTCATCAACTATTTCGTGATGTTGAGAATTTGTTGTTTGAAACACCTTTTTTACTTCTTCAACTTTATTTGGTACATATTTTTCTTTTAACTCTAATACACCATAAACAATGTTATTATAAGTTAACTTTACTTTTTCTGTAACAGCTAGTGTTATAAAGATACTCCCAACAAATTCATCTTTTAACCGCAGTTTAGAAGGAACAGATTCATTGTCTTATTTTGAAAGCCTCCCGTTAAAAGACTATACGCTCCATTTGAAATTAATTCCCAATCAGGTAGTACCATTGTATACATTTCAATTCAATGAGTAATAGTAGAGACATCAAAATTAAGATCAATCCGATTAATTAATTTACCTCCTGAGGAATTCCTAAAATCAAATCTTTTAATCTCTCTATAAAATGCTTGTTTCACTTCCTTGAAATAAAACATAAAATAATTCAAAGTACTTTATGTTTGAACAGATTTTTCTGTACTTACAGATTGTTGTTTTTTCACGAATATAAGTAACATAAATACAGTTATTATTGAACGATAAATATGAAATGACGCTGTTAATTCACACCTAAATGCAAAAACCTTTCCCTTGAAATACAGGTGTAATTTCAAGGGAAAGGTATATCAATAATGTGCATATATTCTCCAGAAATTCCGACAACCATTCCTTTTATTGACCACGCAAAACCTGTTATGATTCCAGTACTAGCTGCGTCCCCTGTTCCAATTTGTGAATGCCATCTCCATTGATTGATTTTAACTTTTTTCAGATTTTTTTAAGTACAGAATGAATCTCTTGCAACTTTTTTACTATCTCTCCAATACTATCAATCTGTGCCATTACTTTATTTTCAATACCGCCCTCTTTTTCTGCTTTTTCAATTTTTTGTCCAGTCTTTTTTTGCTGCTTTTTTATTCTTTCTAACACATCAAACGTATATTTAAATTTCCATATTTCAACTTGTAGTAAACACTGTTTTTCTATTTCTGTATATAATAAAGTAATTTTTAAAGATATTTTCAAAAACAATATAAATAAAATAGTCAATAACAGAATCCCGATCCCAATGATAAACCACTTCATGCTTATCATTCTTTCATTCCATATCCATTATCGACATGTCCAAGAAACATTATACAAATTCCGGAAATTACGTATGAACAAGCATCTTTAAATAAAGAAGGATATATAGCGTTCTATATTAAAATTTTTGTTATACAATCATGATAATTATAATTAAATACCATGGTAGAATGATGATTGTTAGAAAAAAACAAAAAGTACACGAGTTTTGAAATGCTACTATTATAACTAAAAACACCTCTTACTATTGTATTTTAATAAATACGATAGTAAGAGGTGTTTTTTTACTTGTTCTATTCCAATAAATCACTATATATATCGCTCTACTCCAATTAGGCTGTTTGGTAACAGTATGTGAATGATAACCCCTATATTATTAATTATTTCTCGAATTTCTTCCGTTGGATATGGCTCATCTTCATCAACGCAATTGCAACCGCATAAAAAACCTACAGATAAAATAGTAGACATAAAAGCAAGTAAATATTTTCTTTTCTTCAAGTAATTAACTAAATGCTTGTAGTTTACCGCAAAACATATCTCGAGGAAAAGTAGCATTAATAAAAAATATGCAAGATTATGTACTATGATTTATCGAAGGTGTTGTAAGCAGTGTCTCTAGTTCACAAAAATTATTTTTCTATATATACTTATAATCCAGGTAACAAAAGAATTAAATAAATATGTAGTATTATTAATAGCCATACTGGTCAAGATTCCTATAAAAGCACTTCCTATTATATCAAATGGATAATGATGTCCTAACCAAATACGTGAGAAACCTGTCAAGATTGCTAAAAACCACATAATTGAGCCAAATAAGCGTTCGCGAAGTAAGACAGAGGTCGATAAGGCAAATGCTAAGGCTGTATGTTTACTAGGAAATGAAGAATTATTCTTTGATGGGATAAGTAAACGCACACGATGTATAACAAACGGACGAGGCTTAAAATAAAATAGCTGGATGAAACGGTTTATACATAATGAGAACCCAACTGATGCCCCAGCAAATAAAATAATTTTTTTGTAGGAATTTCCTCTAAACCACATTAAGGCTAATAAAAAAACGTACAAGAATCGAGTCTTTTGTGAAATAAATATCATAAACGTATCCAAAGTTGAATTACGACCCGCTAGACGATTGATAGCCCTAAACATTTTGTAATTCATGCAGATGTTCTCCTTTATTTTTGAAATGTTATATACATATTATTCCCTCCCGAAAGAGAAATATGTAGTATGCAGGTCCTTTCTTATTATTCTACTCATTAAAAAGCTGTTCGTAAGTATAAACTAAGGTGAACAATTCTAAGTACTCTGTATACGAATTGTGGTTTTCCAAATACTTCAAGTAAAAAAACTTTCAATAGGAGTGAAAAAAGTGATAAAAAACAAACTTGCAGTCATTCACTTATTTTTATTATTGGTTGTTATGGCCGTTTGTATATGGTCTGTTATTAATCCTGCAAAATATTCAACATGGGCAGCAGAGGCTATTCCTGCCATTTTCGGTCTATTCATTATAATTGCAATGTATAATAAGTTTCGTCTCACCACTCTCTCTTATATGATCATTACAATATTATCCATTATAATGTTTGTCGGTGGACATTACACATACTCAGAGGTGCCTCTTTTTAATTGGATACAAGATGTTTTTGATTTAAAACGAAATCACTACGATCGATTTGGACATTTGATAAAAGGCTTGTTTACCATCGTGATAAGAGAAATCTTATTACGGAAAACCCAACTAACTGAAGGCCCTTGGTTAGTTACGATTAGTATAAGTATTTCACTTGCTATTGCTGCATTATACGAAATCATCGAATGGTTAGCTTTTAAAATAGCAAAGGGAGGAAAAGCAGCAAAAGACTTTTTAGGTATGCAAGGCGATATATGGGATGCGCAATGGGATATGTCACTTGCCTTAGTAGGCTCGATTCTTGCGTTACTCACCCTTTCGACATTACATAACCGACTATTGAAAAAGAATTGATAAATTTCCAATCTAAATAATACATAACTTTTCAGTCACTTTTTGATTTTTTTATAAAACTATTCTTCGTATTTCAGAAAAACACTTGGGTAATTTTAAAAAGTTCCGGTTTGAAAGTCAAAAATTATTAGTATAAGTTGGCATCATAAATCTCTATAAACTGTCGCATCATAAATTATGTGAAATTGAAACGCGTGTTTCTTTTTACGATTTTTTTCAGGGAGGGACAAAAATGAATATCCTTAACTTTTTGATGTCATTATTCAATTCAAAAAAAATAACTCAACAAATGTTTGAGTTATTCGGAAATAAAAAGACGAACAATAAAGGATGGATTTTGGCTTCTTTGTTAGGGCTAGGAACAGTTTTGGGTGTATTAGCAACACGTAATTCAAGTGTGATAAGACCTATAAAACAAACATTTCAAGGTTTTCAAAATAAAACAAGAACATTTATTCCATCCAAAGTAAATTTGGCAAATATGGAGTTTGCTGATGAAATTACGCCTAACACACAAAAGAAACAAAACAAAGCAATCCAAACTAATAACTGTCACTATTAAAAGACAACAACCCTATAAAAAAGCAGATAGCCGGTTCCTTGTTTTACAGGAAATCGGCTAATCTGTTTTAATACGTACAATTCTCTTTTTGAATATGGTGACCCGAATTAGTTTTTCGACACCTCCACTTGTTAAGTTTTTATTTATCTTCTTTTAACTCATACCTTCATTGTCCATTACGTACATGGGTTGCTTTTTTCATCTTCAATTTTCGAAAATCCCCTGTTTCCACGATTTCATTTCTAATTGATCTGCTGTTAATCATAATTTTTTAAGTTAGAAACAAAACTCATCCCGTTATCCTTTTTGAAAATGTTAATTATAAATCCCTTTTAGATTTGAGATAATACTTTATGATTTAAGAGCTTCTTTAGGCACCTTAGAATGAGTACAAACAAATTGCTCAATCATTTGATTTAACTCTGTAGCCGCTTTTGTTGGTACTTGATGTTTTGCACCCGTAATAAATTTTAATTCATTACATGGCAATTCTTCATGTAATAAGTTTGCATGACTATAAAAAGTTTTGTCATTTTGTCCATAAACCAATAACATAGGTAGATGAATGTCTTTAAGGCGATTGGTACAATTATAGTGCAAACTATAGCGATAATATTGTTCGATATTTTTCCCATTACCTTTCCGAGCTTCTCGAAACATTGTTTTAAATAATTTTTTTGTATTAGAATTCCCCCACGAAATGGCAAATGCTAAAAATGAAATTACTCTTGCTTTCGCCAATTGGACACCAAGAGAAATCTTAATTTTTAAATACCCTTGACGCACTTCTGACATTCCGCCTATTAGAATTCCTCCTAAACTATTTTCGGGATAAGTTAATAAAAATTCCAGGGCAACTGTACTTCCTGTTGAATACCCACATACAAAAGACTTTTTTATTTCCAAGTGGTCCAGTAAACTTTTCATATCTTTGGTAATTAGTGAATACGTAATTGGCTGACTTGAACTCTGGCTGTTACCATGTCCTCTAACATCAAAAGCGATTACTTTAAAATTTCTCGATAATTCTTCGATCTGATACTCAAAATTTCCGCTGGTAAGCGTAGGAGGGTGAATAAAAATGATAGGAGTCCCTTCTCCTTTTACTATATAGTAAAGGCTACATCCCTCTACCTCTAACTTTGGCATGTATTGAATCACCTCGACAATTTACAATCTCTTAATTAAAGCTACTGATTTCATAAGTATTTCACACTTAATAATTTATATAAAAAGAAAGAAATATACTCACTTCCTATTTTGTGAAGGATTCAATATTCATTTCTCTCTTCGTAAAACATAAAATGTTCAAAAAGGTCATTTTTATTACTAAAACATCTTATATAGATATGCATTTGCTTCACTAGTCACTTTTAGAATAAAGCTTTTAATACTTTTAATGCTTTTTATCCCTGCATAGCTCTCCTCAACTCGCTCATACTATAACTGTAACTTAAAGTCACAAATTATTACCCGGTACGCATGGAATTCCGTTTTATTACACGTAGTTAGTCTGTTTTGTTGTATAAAAGGAAGCTGGTTAAACCTTCTACACCTCTAAAAAGTATCGGGTAATAGAGTATTATGGTATCAAGTAAGTACAATTAAAAAGGTGAATGATATGAAAAGATTTCTAACTTTATATGCCTTATTTTTAATTTTAACGGGATGTTCAGAAAAACCATCCAATCTTAAAAAGAATGAATTACACGTTAAACATGGAAATAACAAATTGACTCAAAATACAACACATTCATTTCCAAAAAGTAAAACTTTACAACCATCTCCCACTTCAGCTACTAAAAAAATCATTCTAGATGTGCCGCTTATTTCGCAAAAACCGGAATTAAAATATGGATGCGAAGTTACAAGTTTAGCGATGGTATTACAGCATGCAGGTATTAAAGTTAATAAAATGGATTTAGCTAACGAGATAAAAAAAGATCCTACTCCGCTGTCTACAAATAAAAGTGGAGACATCATTCAATGGGGAGATCCTAAAGAAGGGTTTGTCGGAGATATAACTGGGAAAAATAAGGGATACGCTGTCCACGTTCAACCGTTACAAAAATTAATGGAACGTTATCTACCAAATCGTACGGTAAACTTAACAGGAAAAACTTTTAATACTGTGTTAGCTCTAATTAAGCTCGGTAAACCTGTGGTAGTATGGACTACAGGAGATTATCGCCTTCCAGATAGATGGGAGTCTTGGAAGCATGATGACAAAAAAATTACAGCTCCTTTGGATTTACACGCTGTTGTTATTGTAGGTTTCGAGGACAAATACATTTATATCAATGACCCATTAACTGTGAAAAAAGCACACAAAGTAAGCCAAGATATTTTCATTCAATCGTGGGAAGCATTAGGGAAACAAGCATTATCCTATCGCTAATGCCATTTCATTAAATATTTAATACTTCCATTAGGTGCACCCTGTCTATACAAAAAATAAAAAAAGATTTGATGATAAATATATTTTGTCTATAGAAGTACAAAATATAAAATACTCATTAAATCCGCTTTCATTTCGCATACTATTTCTAATGTCATTTATACTACGTTTGTAAATCAAGGTTACAAATCATTGTTGTAAGTGTGGGCTTGTAAGATGTAATAAAGCAGTTAGTTCCATTTACTAATTGCTTTATTGCACAAAATTAAGATTATTAATCTTTAGCTACAAATCACTATTTTCAAGTATATATGCTCTGTTATAACAGTAGCACAAACACAATTACAAGTTTTCTAAAGAGGTGTAATTATGATTGATTTTTTAAAAGAAATATCACTGGTACTAGTAAGAATAATCACCATCTTACCTTTATTACTATTTGTCACTCTATTTATGGGGGAACGAGCAATTGGTGAATGACCTATATTCGACTTTCTCATTATTATTACATTAGGTACTGTTTTTGGCGCTGATATAACGGATCCTAGTATTAAGCATTTACCAACGGTAATAACTATCATTGCAATAGGTATTCTCCAAAAAATTGTTACTATTTGGAAAATATCAAATCGAAAACTGGATAAATTACTTACTTTCGAACCAACAATTGTTATTCAAGACGGAAAATTGCTCGATAAGAATCTAAAAAAGATACGTTATTCTATTGATAACATTCTACAAATGTTAAGAGAAAAAAACGTATTTGATATTAATGATGTTGAAACAGCAATCATTGAAGCAAATGGTGCATTAAGTGTATTAAAAAAGCCTTCAAAAAATACAAGTTCACAACTATCCATTATGTACGATTAAACCATCAGGTCTAAAACGACTCATCATAACTTCATTAATAAATTTTCCGTGAGCCTTCAAATTCCCTATCTTTACTCCCTCTTCTACAAACCCCAATTTTTCATATAGCGATTTCGCTTTCGGATTCGTTTCTAAAACACCTAGTTCCACTCGCTCTAGCATTAGCCAATTATCAGCCAAATCAAGCATTTTTGTAAGAAGCGCTTTTCCAATACCTTTATTATGATATTCACTATCTACCCCTATAAACAAATCACCCGAATGAGATCTACGTCCAGGACTTTGGGTTAACCCAACAAATCCAACAACTTCTCCATCATACTCTGCAACAAATTCAAATTGATTTGGCGCTAAATTTCGAATTCTATTTTCCATCGCATCTACTCGCATGCTAGGTAAGAAAACCATATAAGGTAAAACATCATCTTGTATGCATATACGGTGAATCGCTCTAGCATCTTGAATTTCTACCGCTCTTACTTTGATTCCCATAATTTCTTCCCTCCATATTCATTACAGTACATTTTTCTTTTCATTCTAGACCTCTAGGTGAAATTCCTTCTCTTCTATGTTTCTTTATGTTATTTTTACACAATTATTTCAGTGTATCATCTGATTTACGAACACCTTATCTACACCAAAACAGGTCAACTTTTTACTTTATTATATAACTCAAGTAGATTTTCAATCGGAATGCCATTTATTTTCATACCGTATATATCACAATTTTCTATTTCAATATTTTTCAGATTACAATTACTAATCGTACTACCTTCTAAATCACATCTATTAAATGAAATAGGATCTTTATCTTCTCCGAGACTTGTATCTTTAAATTGAACCCCACCTAAAGTCACAAAATCAAATTTACTACCAGAAAGATTTAAATCTGCATATGAAGAATTTCTAAAATTTATATTTCTAAAATTTGATTGACTCACATTACAATTACTCATCTTCATATTCATCATATTGCTACCAACAAAGGAACCGTTTTTTAAATTCACTTGATAATACTCTGTATTTGCTAGATTACAGTTTTCATATTGGCTATTTTTCATATCTTTATTTTTTATTACGTCCTCTTCAGCTGAATCTACAGTGATTCTTTTTACATAACAATACTCATCTTCAGATTTAAAAATGATTTCATAGCCCATTTTTTTATAAAAATGATGATTATTTATTTGTCTACTAGATGTTTCGAGACCCCAAATCCTTATGTTCGGATATTCCTCTTCTATTAATTTTATAACATGTGATCCAATTCCTTTTCCTTGGTAAACAGGATCTACAAAAATACGATCAACTCGGCCATATGACTTACCAGAGATTGTTACTATAATTCCTCCGATTATTTTTTCATCCACTATCACCTTGAAAGAATCCAGCTCTTCAATCGAATATTTCATCATTTCTACTGAAGAATAGCCAGGTGGTTGGATGTTATAGTCAATACCATCACCTTGACCGCATAGCCATCGTTTTGCTTCTTCATCAAATGTTTTTGTCATTATTTCTGTTAACTTTTCAGCATCTAAAATTGTAGCTTTTTCTATAGATATTATTATCATTTTTGTTTTCTCCTTCATTGTTACAAGATAATAAGTTTTGCGAACCGTATAGTTATAAAATAAAGAAAATTAAAATTAATAACTTCATTTACTATTAAACTACAAATCAACCTATATTTTCCACTGTCACTTAGTATTAATGAATAAAAAAGAGACCATGCTATATAAACATGTTCTCCTCTTTTATTCATTTTCAATTGTGTATAATTAAAAATTAGATATTACTTTAGCCACTCGTTGCAACTATTACTTAACTTCTGTAAATCCTCTATAAATCGACTCGCATGATACCCATCACAAACCGAATGATGGACTTGCAATGAAACTGGTAGCATAACCTTATTTTCTTCATTAAAATATTTCCCACAAGTTATAATTGGTAATAGAAAATCACCATCATTATTAATATTAAGATTAAATCCAGTAAAACTAGCCCAAGGTATGCTAGAAATAGGAAAAACATTTGGCGGAACATTTTCTTTTGTGAAGAGACCATGAACACCAGCATAGCACCTCATATCCTCTTCATAGTTTTTATAGAAAATGTGAAAATCATTAGAATAATCCGTCCATATACTTGAAAAAGACTTATCATCTTTATGGAAGATTGTATAACTTGGTATCATTTCCTCCCAATATCCTAAAACTCCTTCATCGTTAAAACATGTTCGAAATTCTTTATGATTATTTATTACTCTAGAAATTAAATATATAAAAACGGGATAAAATTTTATTCCTTTTTGATGTAATTCCTTTAATAACCTCGTAATATCAACATTCACAGTCATACTAAACGTACATTTCAACTTTAAATAATGTTCAAAATACTGCTCTCTATTCCAATTTTCTCTGTCAATTATATAAAACTTCATTGTAATAGCCTCCTAAAAATTTTTTTATTTTAGAAGGCTAACTTTCTTGTTTTCACCAAACCTGTTCACTCCTAATAGTTAAAGTTTTTATTTAATTATATAACACCTACAAAAATTCATTCACATATTTATTGAAATCCAACCACATACTATTAATAAATCAACTGACGTTTGGAGGATTCAAACATGAATGACAAAAATGTAAATAAAAAAGATAATGCTATCGCAAACAATACACCTATTCAAAATAATAATACTGTAAACCTTAATGTAGAAGAACAAGCAATGAACGGCTTATATGGAATGCCAGAAACTGCTATTGAAGATGCTGATCATGCTGTAACTGATGATTTGACTTCAAAAAAATAATAAAATACATAGAAGAAAGCCAAGGAAAATATCCTTGGCTTTCTTAACTATGCATCCACCTTTTGTACTTCTTCACTTTTTCTTGAAAGCTTTCCTGGCCAAAAAGCAAAGCGACCTAAAATAACTGTAATTGCTGGTACAAGTAATGGTCTAACAATAAATGTATCTAATAATACACCAATTGCAGTTACAATACCAAATTGAACAAGAACTTGAATTGGAAGTGTACCTAATACTGCAAAAGTTCCTGCTAAAATTAAACCTGCGGATGTAATGACACTACCTGTTTGTATAACGCCATTTTTTATAGCATCCAAGTGATTTTGTGTCTTTCTGTTTTTCCATATTTCTGAAACCATAAAGATATTATAATCTTCACCTAAAGCAACTAAAAATACGAATGCATACAACGGTATCGCACCTTGAATGGCCGGCGCTCCCATACCATAATGAAGTAATAGCCACCCTGCTCCTAGTGCCGAGAAGAACGATAATACAACAGTTACAATTAAATAAATCATCGCAATAATTGATCGTAAGTAAACAAGTAATAGTAAAGCTATAATGCTAATCATTACTGGAATAATAACCGCTTCATCACGTTCTGTAATTTGCTTTGTATCATATAATGAAGCTGTTTCTCCTCCAATCCATAGTTGATCTTCTGCATTACTAACCCCAGCGTCTTTTAATACTTTTTCTACACTGTTTTTCAAGTTAGGGATTTGATCTAATGCTTCAATTGAATATGGATTTTCAGCTAAAGAAACCTCATACATTTTAATTTGCTTATTCTCTTTTCCCTCTTTTGGGTCTTTCACTGTTTTTACGAAAGAAAATTTCTCTAGTTCTTGTTTAATAGGAAGCTCTTTTCCTTTCGTGTCAACAACAACTTTTACTGGCGCTAGTTCACCAGCTGAAAAATGATCACTAATTAACGTAAACCCTTCACGGGAAGGCATATCTTTTGGAAACGATTCTAATAGGTCATATGTGTATTGAATACGTGGTACAAATGATGCCAATCCACCTAATACAAATACAGTAAGCATAATGATTGTCCACGGTTTACGTACTACAACATCTCCAAGTTTTTCACTAAAGGCACCTTTTGATTTTTTAACTTTTACGACTTTCTTTTTCTTTCTTGCAAATTCCTCATTCATTGAAGTTGTTCTCGGTATAAATGGGAAGAATGCAGTTCTACCGAAAATTAATAATAACGCTGGTAAAATTGTTAAAGCAGCAATTCCCATTATGAATACAGCAACACTAAATGGTACCGCAAATCGATGAAAGGCACCGTAATGAGCGAGTAATAATGTTCCTAATCCAAGTACAACAGTTAACGCACTCATTATAATTGCTCCGCCAGAAGCTTTAATTGCAAGTTGCAATGCTTTATATTTACTTTCTTCCTCTAGCAAGTACTCTCTATATCTCGAAATTAAAAATAGACAATAGTCCGTTCCAGCACCAAACAATAATACTGTCATAATTGATATCGCTTGGGCATCGACTTTAATCCATCCGTGATCAGCTAAAAATCCAAGTGTAGGACTAATAATGCCGTATGCAAAGCCAACAACAAGTAAAGGTAAAATCGCTAATATTGGTGAGCGGTACAATAAGATTAATAAAACCAATACAAGTAATACAGTAGCAACTAACAATTTCACATCTGCTTGACTAAATAAACTAACTGCATCCGTTTGAATACCTACAGGTCCAGATAATCGAACATGTAAACCAGCGTCACTAATTTTTCGTTTGAATGGATCTTCATCGACCTTGCTATTCACTATGTTTCTTAAATCATCAAGATTTCCTTTTAATATATCTGTTCCAGCTGTCTTATTAAAGAATACTGGTGTAACAAATGATGTACCATCTTTTGATGCACTTTTTGATAATGCTTGTTCCGGGATTGTATCAAATGGCGGTAATGTTGATTGTTCTTTTAAAGGACTGGTTTTTAATTCTTTATAAACGTCTTGTATGAGTTTATAATCCTTTGACTGTAATCCACCACCTCTATGCCATACTACTAACAACGGATTTCCTGCATTATTCGGAAACTCTTTTTTCATAAGTGCTTCCGCTTGCTGTGACATAGCTGTTTCAGGTAAATTTTTCGGATTCGGTTCTTTCGTACTATTTACTTGTGGTAACGTAAATGAAAGTAATAATGTAATAAGAATCCAAACCGATAAAGTTATCCATTGCGTATTCTTCCCGGCTACAAGCTTCCCTAACATATGTAATGGGTGCTTTTTCATAAAAACCCACCTTCCTTTTTTCCTCCACTATTAATTATATATACTGGTCGGTTAATTAATCAAGAATGATTAAAAATTATGTTATAATTATTTCAAGAATACATGTCAGGAGCGAATAGATTTGGAACAAAAACAACGTCCTCTCGGAAGACCTCGTCAAAATAAAAATACAAAATCTACAAAAGAAACCATTTTAGAAGTTGCAACACGATTATTTCTTACTCAAAATTATCAAGTCGTTTCCATGGGTGAGGTCGCAAAAGTTTGTGGTGTTACGAAAGCAACCGTCTACTATTACTTTTCAACAAAAGCCGATTTATTTACCGCTACTATGATCCAGATGATGGTGCGTATACGTGAGAATATGTCAAAAATACTCTCTACAAACAATACTTTAGAAGAGAGATTATTAAACTTTGCTAAAGTCTACTTACATGCCACAATGGATATCGATATGAAAAATTTTATGAAAGATGCAAAACTATCTTTATCTGAAGAACAATTGAAGGAATTAAAAAATGCTGAAGATAGCATGTATGAAGTGTTAGAAAAAGCACTCGATAAAGCGATGCAACTTGGAGAAATCCCTAAAGGAAACGCTAAATTTGCTGCTCATGCTTTCGTATCTTTATTATCAATTGGGAATTTTAAAGATGAAAATCACAATCCTATTATTGTAAGTATAGATGAATTAGCACAAGAAATCGTTTCTTTTTATTGGAACGGATTAGGTCATTCATATTAAATAGATTTCCTTTAATAAAAGAGTATGTTTGAATTTTTTTCAAACATACTCTTTTATAATTTATTTTTATACTAGTAATTAGATTATACTTCCACACAGTTAGCAATCTCCATAAATTTATTCTCCTTTCTAATACCGCTATCGTTTAATATGTTTTGTCATCCCAATCGAGAATGCTTCAAATCCGATAGTTTCATAGTAAGATTGCAATGTTTCTACACACATAAGTTGAGGAATGACCTTGTTTTGTTCACAGTGCTGGATTAATCGTTCTACTATTTCTTTTCCAATTCCAATGGACTGATACTCTGGTAATACACATACCCCGCAAATAACACCAGTTATTACACCATCTGATATAATACGCCCCATCCCTATTAATTGTTGCTCTTTAAAAGCATATATTGCATACCAACTTTGTTTACACATTTGTTCTAATTCGTTAACCGTTAATTGAAGAGAATTCCATCCTAAAGATTCATATACAGTTAATAATCCATTGAAATTTGTTGGGTGTTTAATTGTGTAATTTATACTATTATTCATGTAAATACTCCTTATTTTCTCGTTTGTTTTTATTTCATAAAATTGTCTTTACTATGAAATTAATTTATACAAACTTCCATAAGAACAATATTATTCCTTCTCAACTTAAAATAAAAAGAAGTTAATCTATCCTCAGTTAACTTCTTTTATATACATCCATCATTATATTATTAACCAAAAACCATACAGCTACAGACGATCAGGACAAACAAAACTAATAAACTATTTGAGAAATAACCCATAGAATATTACCCCTTTATTTCATTATGTTAAAGATTTTACCATAAAATTATTTACAACATAATAACTGAAAAAGACATTGTATTCATTAGTTAAATATACTAGGTAATATTTAATTTTAATCATACCCTACTTTATAGGCACTTCTCCTACTACGATAGTGCACATAACTTCAAAATAATAAGTGCTATATAAAAGATCACAATTTATCTATGGCTTCTTTACTTGTTTTTCAACTATGCTAATTGTTAACTGACGATTTCCTCAAATAAATGTAACATCTTCACAAAAAGAGCATTCACTACTACTTCTCTAATCATTTACAACTCTCCCTGTAATTTATTTAAGCTCTATCCTCATTTATATTAATATCTTTCTTATTCGAAAAAAGATTTTTAAAAATTCCTATCCCTATAATTAATAGACCTATACCAACTAATTTATTTATTTGTAATGGAATACTCTCCATTACAAATAATCCAAATGTATCAATGCATAACGCAACTACTAATTGAGTTATGAGACTAATGAGCACCGTATATGCTGGACCTAAGCTCTTTATTGCACCCATTATACAAATAATTAATCCGATACCAAACAACCCACTTACATAAAACAAATAATTTGTAGTGTAAAAATTAACGCTTATACTTTTCTCTGTAATGATATAAAATAGCACTGAACTTATAAGACCTATTCCAAGAACACATGTAGTTGTTAACCACTGCCCTACATTTTCATTCACTTTCGTATTAAAAACAGATTGTAAGCTAATTAATATTCCTGCTAATATAGCTAAAGTAAATCCAATCAAAATCTTCCTCTCCCTTTCATTACTCATAAATATTATCTTTAGCAACTTCCTTCATTTTAAAAAAGTCTTTAATTACAATAACTCCATTTCTCTTTTCAATTAATTTTTCTTTATAAAATTTTTGTAACACCCGAATTACGTGCCGATAACTTACTCCTATAAAATCCGCAATACTTGATATCGAAGTTGCATCCAAATCTTTTTTATACATATTCCCGTTACTATCAGTAGAAATAGAAAGTAAATAACTAGCTACACGTATTTCTACTGGATAAAGTAAATTAAGTGCTGTAAAACGAGTCGATATTTTTAATGTGTTTGCAATGTTTTCAAGCAAGAAGTTCATAAATATAGGATCATGTAATAACTTATTTCTAATTACAGCATGAGAAATAGAGATGGCTATAACATCTGAACAAGCTTCAACGACATTATGCGCTTTGCTATTTTGTATTAATTCAATATCACCAACAACCGCCAATGGATTGATAAAACGAAGGATCAGTTTCTTTCCCTCTGGTGTAATCGTATAAACTTTTACTTTACCTTTAACAACAAAATATAAACGATCCATTTCGTCATCTATATTGCATATAAACTTACCTTTATCAAAATGATTTACTTGAAAATAAGCTGTATCTATCTCTGAAAAAATTTCAAGCATTTTATTAGTTTTCAAATAATGGATAATTAAATCTGATCTATTCTCCATTTTCATTTCCTCCTTTCATTTACATATTAAATACAACAATACCTATAATCATTACTATTGTTCCCACAATATGATATCTCTCCATCTGTATCTTTTTTATTTGAAATAACCCCTTCATTTCAATTAAAGTTGCTGTTAATAATTGAGCAACCATAAGTGTTCCAGCTGTTAATGTAACTCCCATTGCATGTATCGCTACTGTTTCTGCACAAATAATTAATACGCCAAGTGCACCAGCTACTAAATATATTTTTTTCACATCCTTTAAATCCGCTATTTTCTCTTCTTTCTTTAACAAAAATATTGTTGTTGCAATAATGAATCCAATTAAATGCGTAATAATACTTGTCGACCATATACCGATATGTGAACTAAGTTTTGCATTAAATGTACCTTGAAGTGTAATAAATACGCCAGCTAAAATAGCAAATACAACGCCTTTCAAAAAATCATCTCCTAATCTTCTATTTCTGACTTAATTAAAAGCTATAATCCTATAAAGGCAAAAGGACAAATGTCACATCAGTATGAAAATAGCTACAAATGAACAATAAAAAACACAACTCAAAATATTTGAGATGTGTTTTTTATTGTTTTATCGGTATATAATATTTTAATATTTATAACTACGCTATATTAACAGGTTTATTTTTCATAACAAACTTTCCAAATAAGAAACGCACAAGTGGCCCCATAATAATTAATTGTAATGGATAAGCCATAATAAAATTTTTAATAAAAATTGAAAAATATATTGAAACAAATGAGTCCCCTTGTAGCCCACCATGTAAATGCATCATAATCATTCCAAAAAATGACATAAAGAACACCATTCCGATTACCATTGCTGTCGCCATTGCAATAATAATATTTATTTTCTTTGATTTATCAAACGGTAGCATGAATACAATTTTTTTCGCACAAGGCCCAACAATACTTATTTCAATTAATAGCGCAATAATAAATCCAATTAATAGTTCTAATGCAATCTCCTTAATATGAATTGGCCCTCCTGATCCATTCATTAATAAATTGTAAAACGTCATTACGATAACCATCCCAAGGCACATCATCATACCAAACTGGAGGTTTTCCTTTCTTGTTGTTGGCAATTTCTATCATCCTTTCTGTTTAAGTCTTTGTCATTATATCGATTATGGAAACCTCTTCGTAAGTGAACATTTTGTGAACAAATTTAAAACGCTATCATTTTTTCTTTCCTTTCTGCTCAAATTCGCACTTTTACTTATAAAGGTTTTATATATTTCAATGTTGAATTACTAAATGTATCATTGAATTACATTACTACTAGGAGGATAACCATGTATGAACAAGAGTTTTACGCATACCACATCGTTACAAGGAAAAAAATGAAGATTGGACAAATCATACATTTCGATAAAAATCAAAAGAATACCCTATTTCATTTCTTTTTTGAAAGAGAACATTTAAATTCTAACGGTAAAGATGCAATGCAAATTTTAAAAGAACATTATGCAAATGAAGAATTACATATAAAGAATGAAAATGCTACAGTGGTTATGGATTATATGGATCAAACAATTAGAGCCGTTAGAGAAACAATTGTGGAGATGGTTAGGCTACAAGAATATCCTGATTATCCGTCAAGATTGTCTTGTTTATATGCTGCAAGGAGCTATGAAGATGCTTTGAAATGGAAAGCATTATTTGATTCTTACAATCGAGAAGTTTTGCAGATTGTTAAACTACGAGTAATTGGACATTGTTTTGAAGGTGACGGAAATCTTTTACCGAAAGAAGACGGTATTCCTTTCTCTCAAAAAATTGAACAAGCTAGAGATTACTGGAAAGGAAACGTCAGTAATGAACTTCCTGAGTTACTAATCAATGGACAAATTGAAGTGATGGAAATTATTGATGATTTTTCCGAAGTTTATATTTAATTCCTAACTAAATCATATAGGGTGGAGATTACAATGATAAAAAAAGTGTACTTTAATCATGATGGTGGTATAGATGATTTAATTTCACTATTTTTATTACTTCAGATGGATAATGTCAAGCTTACAGGTGTTTCAGTTATCCCTGCAGATAGCTATTTAGAACCAGCAATGTCTGCAAGTCGCAAAATTATTGATCGCTTCGGCAATGGGAATATTGAAGTAGCCGCATCAAATTCCCGTGCAAAACATCCATTTCCAAAAGACTGGCGAATGCATGCATTTTATGTAGATGCTTTACCAATTTTAAATGAGTCTGGAAAAGTTGTTACACCAGTAGTAGAAAAACCTGCACATCATCATTTAATTGAAACGCTTCTACAAACTGTAGAGAAAACAACTTTATTATTTACAGGGCCTCTTACCGATTTAGCGCGTGCACTATATGAAGCACCTGTAATCGAGGGGAAAATTGAGCGCCTTGTTTGGATGGGAGGAACATTTCGTACTGCCGGCAATGTACATGAACCAGAACATGATGGAACGGCTGAGTGGAATTCGTTTTGGGATCCTGAAGCAGTAGCTCGTGTGTGGGAATCAAAAATTAAAATCAACTTAGTAACGCTAGAAAGTACAAACCAAGTTCCATTAACTATAGACATACGTGAAAGTTGGGCAAAAGAGCGTAAATATATTGGTGTTGATTTTCTTGGTCAATGCTATGCAATGGTTCCTCCCCTCGTTCATTTCTCAACTAACTCTACTTACTATTTGTGGGATGTATTAACTGCTGCCTTTATCGGGAAATCTGACCTTGCAAAATTACAAACAATTAATAGTATTATTCATACATATGGACCTAGCCAGGGGCGTACAGTGGAAACTGTTGACGGACGACCTGTAAATGTAGTATATGATGTAAACCACAATGGATTTTTTAACTATATAACTGAATTAGCGAAGAAAGCTTCCACTTGAACCACTATCTATATGAAAAATAAATAGAATGGCATTATTTCAGACGATAAACCCCATATGTAGAATTTGTTTGAAACTACATATTTAACTATTGAAAAGAGTATTGAATTAACTTTCAATACTCTTTTTATGCAGTTTAATTATATTTGATTAGTTTAGTGTCTTACTGATTATTCATTTCATAACCATTTACAAAAAACGTAATTGTTTCTAATTCATCTTCATTTAATTCTCTATTTACGTCTCGTTTATACGCTGTCTTTATGTTTTCTTCATCGCCTTTATGAATTTCTGTATAAGTTCCTACTGTTTTTAACAAATGCATTTCTTGTAAAAACTCATCCCGACTTATAGCTGTCCCATGAGAAAGAATATAAGTTTCAGCATCAAATGCCTCCAACTCTTCTATTAATTTAAACGTTCGTTTCATCGAATAGTTCCACTTTGAAGAGAAGATATCTGCATATATACAGTCTCCTAAAAATAAAATCTTTTCTTCTTTCACGTAAATAACAACTGAATCATGTGCATGATCTCCGCCGACATGTTTTAACACGCATGTCACTTCACCAAGGTCTAATTCAATTTGATCCTGGAACGTTAAGGTCGGAGGAATAATTTTAATATTTCTCGCTTTTTCTTCAAACTCTTTTTTAATGCAATCTGCACAAAATGCAATTTCAGTACCCTCTTTTACGCGTGCGTCCAACGCTTCATCTGTCCATTCATAAGATACTAGTGGCTGCATTTCTTTCTTCGTTTCTGCATGCGCAATAGTTAATGCATCTTGTAGTACAGGCAACCCAAAAATATGATCCCAGTGCCAATGCGTTAATGCTACGAAATCAGGACTTGATACATTCTGTTCTTTTAGCATTTCTAAAAATAATTGTGCATGTTCTTCTGAATTCCCTGCATCAATCATTAAAGTTTTTTCTTGTCCAACGACCATTCCTAATATAGGTCTATCTGTTTCAGAAACAGGTGTCATATACCAAAATGATTTTCCTATTTTTTGAATTTGCTGCATTACAAACCCCTCCATTTATTACTATTCTCTTCAATTATTATCTCTAAAACCTTTATCCAGCACATAGTATGAAATAATATATATCACTTTCTTTAGAACATAGTAACTTCATCTATCCATTTAAATAAGCATCCCAATCATAGTCTTCAATTTTATAGAATCTACCTTCATCATTTCTTTCATATGCACATAAAGGTGGTTCTTCAAGAAAGTTTAAAATAGAATCATCCATATTCAAAATGACTCCAATTGAAATAATTTGAAAGTTTTTAGGATTATTGACATAGTCATCACTTTCATAGCCACTCAATATTGACCAACCAGAGTCACCTTCTTCTCTTGAACCCTCTTTAAGCATAAAGTTAAATTCTCTTTTTTCAAGTACATCATCACTAACAATTACCTTCGTATCAAAATAAAAATCCCAATCTTTTGAAGCTGGATCATTATATTCCGTATCACATATATTTTCAATTCCAAATGAAATTTTATCACCTATTTTTAAATCTAAACGATATGGATCATTGATCAGTTCCCCTACAAACTTTTTCTCATTTCTTTCAGTGATTTCCACCCACATTCGTTCACCATGAAACCCATCTTTGTCTTCGATTTTAGTTACAAAAATTAACTTTACCAAATCTCCAACCTTTAATTTCTCCAAAACTTCTGAGCTAGGAAGATAGAATGTATAGGGCGCTTCTTTATTTATTTCATAAACATTATCTAAGTACCAAGTCATCTTTTTCTCTCCTTAAAAGCTTTTCACACTCATATTTTAAAAATAACACTATTTTTTCTTCCGACAAACTACTACCATAGAATAGCAGTCTTCCCCTAACTCATTTCCTTCCCAATCATTATATATATGTAATAATTCAAAACCATTCACTACTAATAATCTTTCTAACTCCTGTGGATACGTATAGCGAAGGTCAATCGTTGTTTTCAGTTCTTCTACTCGCACATCACCCTCATAAAACCTTCTTGTTGTTATGTAATGCTGTATTTGCTGAATTGAATCGTATGTCATTTCAGTATATAGATCGCATTTTCTTTCCTTTTCATCACTAATAGTTGTCCAATATTCTTCTGTAGATGGTTGTATTAATTCTTCTTTTGACGGAAAACGTGTATCGAATATGAATATACCATTATCAGCTAACACATGATGAATAGATGTTAATAACTTATTTTGATCTGTATTCGTAAGAAAGTGTTGAAATCCATGACCAACCATAAATGCTAACGGAATTGTTTCTTCAATCTTCAATTGTAAGCAGTCTTGTTGTAGCCATTTTAATTTTTTACACTCCATAGATTTTCCCTTCGCTTCAGCAAGCATACCTTCATGTATATCTACACCAATCATTTGATATCCGTTCTCTATAAAGGGAATCGTAACCCTTCCTGTTCCGCAGGCAACATCTAGAATCCAATCATTTTGTATACTTAGTTTTTGTGCCCATGATAGTAAGAACGGAAAATCTGACAAACTTTTATTTTCTATATCATATCGTTTTGGATTTTCATATTCAGATAGACTCCACTTTGTTTGCAAACTTATTCCCCATTTCATATTTCCATTTAAATTTAATATATAAATTATAACGAATTATTAGTTTTTTCTCTATAATCAAACACAATTACTTGGACTAATCTAACTTTCCTTTTCGTAAGCTAAAAATAAGTGGAAGAATCGGAGTGTGATACTATGGAACGAATATGGATTCCAATGATTGTTACGTTTTTTTCATTCGGTGGATTACTATTAGGCGGTGCTGTTGGCATTGCTACGCGCCAGCTAATTGAAGAAAAAATGCATCGTTTATACGCATTATGTGGAGGGATTTTGCTTGGGCTTTTATCCCTTGAAATAATTCCTGAAACATTTTCAAGCTTTGAAATAATTGGGCCTATACTCGGTATAGCTATCGGTATTTTAGTTATGAGCTTATTAGATAACTATTGTCATCATCCAATGATACATAAAAAAGATCAACAAGCATGGCAAACTTTCCTTTTTCTTTCTTTTGCTATATTTATTCATAATTTGCCGAGTGGCTTTGCATTAGGTACAGCATTTATAAATCATAATGATTCTGCCATTCCTTTCTTACTTGCGATTGTAATTCACCATATTCCTGAAGGCTTAGCATTAATCATCCCCTTCCTCTTTACAAAGCATAAATATATTTCCTTTTTATTAACAACTTTATTACTTTCTCTTATCCTCGGTACAGGTACTATTTTTGGCATTTTGATGGAAGGAAAAGCTCTACATTTACAAGGACTCATTATGGGAAGTGCTATCGGTTCCCTTGGCTATGTCACAATTCATGAAATGCTTTGGAAGGCAAAGAAACAGCTCTCTTTCCTTACATTTTTAATGTGGGCTACTAGTGGTTTTTTCCTAATAATAGTGTTTACTCTATTAGCTGGACATCACTAAATTAAGCAAAAAAGATAGCTGAAAACAATTTGTCTTCAGCTATCTCACTTTATTTTTGTATCTCTATAGAAAGAAAAATCATTCACAGTATGTTGTACTTGTATCTCTTCCTTCATTTCTTTATCCTTGTTCTTAGGTGTCCTTACATTTCCTAGTTTAATCGCATCTTGCATACTATTACTAACTAGATTTCCCGCTAAAATTGTCATACTATAAAAAGCAATTGGTATAAGTACAATCCATGTATGTGTAGTTAAATGACGGAAGTTTTGACCAATTAGGCCAGTCCATTCTTTTGTTACACTATCTGGATCCATCCCACTGAAGATGATTGTCCCACCAAAAAATAATTGCAACAAACCAAGGTGTAAAAGAAGCAATAAAGTACTCACAAATTGTTGAGCTACTAATAAAAGAAATGGTGGTAACATATGCGGCCATATATGGTGCTTCAACCTATGCCACTTACTCCCGCCTAGCACAGTGGCTGCCAAAATAAATTCTTCTTTCTTAATACGGCGCTACATACAACATCACTGTTGGTACAGCAAGACATACAAGAACTATAATTTGAAATGCCACACGCAAATACAACGGCACAACTTCCGCTCCACTGTCAAACGTTAAAACTTCATTTAGCATAAAATAAGAAATCATAACCATCGGTACAATGCTAAAAGGATCAAAAAAGGATGAAATAACTGGGAAAGAACGTTTACCATACATACCAAGAAGTAAACCAATTCCCCCTCCAACTATAACTCGTAAAATCGCTATAATTATACTCGCTCCAACTGTCCATTTCGCTCCTTCTATTATTAATTGAACAAGGTCGTGTCCTTTCTCATCACTTCCGAACCAAAATTTACTTGATGGTGAAAATGGAGCTGCCTCTAGTTCTCCTTTTTCGTTATACATCATCGTAAGTTCACGAATATTCCCATCAAAAAACAACGTATATCCAATACTAACAATCATTAGTACACTCAAAAAAGTAATACCTATCCAAAATCTCACATCTCTTTTTACAACTTGCCACATGTTACACACGCTCCTTTATCATATTTTGTAAGAGTGTATGTAATATACGAAATAGTATAAAAAGCGGTACATATAATATAACTAGACTCACTGTAAATATTTCTAATTTAGAATTTTCTTTTACAAAAACAAACATACCATATGTATTAAATATCCATTCAATAATATATAAATTGGAAAGTATAAATAAAATATTTGTTTTCGCATAATAAATTGTCGTTAATAAAACATTTCTTGAAATATGATGTGTCAAAATATACTGTAAGCTTAATCCTTTACTCTTGGCAAACAAACTATAATCTTTCTCTAACTCTTCTTTAAATCGTAATAACAACAGTTTAATAAACAATAAAGTTGTTGGTATTGTGAGACATATAATTGGTAACAAACGTATCCTTTCTTCCCCTAATCCACCTAGTTTGACCGGCATAAATCCTGTTTTTTGAAAAAGAATTACGACAAGAAGTTGTGATAATAAAATAAGTAATATATCTGGTATACTCTCAAGCGTAAGAAAAATCCCGTTCCACATTTTCTGCTTCATATGAGAACGCTGCAATACCCAAACGACAAGTACATACGCTATAAGCAAAGATAGTAAAAACGCTGAGAGAAATACAATCATCGTTTCAATATAATGAATCCATATTTGCGGAAATAATTTTCTTGAGTCCCGAAATCCATATGTTATTTCACCCGGTTGAAGTAACTTCCCTCCAAGAAATACAATCGTGTTCCAAAAACCAATTAAATCAATTTGCAATCCCTTAAATAAACGTGGCAGTGCACCTAGGCAGATTATGCATAAAATAGCAGCTACTAGTTGTAAACAAGTAACCCCACACCATTTAACAATTCGCATCAACATAACGATTTCTCCTTACTATCCGATAGAATATTCGGAAAACAGAAACCAGATATATTACATCTCTTCAGCTATACCTTGCACCCGTTTCTTCCCACTAGGTAAAATGGCTTGATATAAACACGTAACAAAAAATAATAAACCAAATAAAATAATAAACAACGTATCTGCACGAATCCATTTCGGGAACAACATCGCTATCGCACCGAGAGATAACAGCTGGAATCCTGTCGTTAATGGACTAAGTAAACTTTGAACGCGTCCCATGAATGACTCTTCTACAATTTCATACATCCAGCCCATTATTGCAACATTAATAAACGGTAAAAAGAAAGTCGCAAAAGCAATACATACATAAAAAGACCATACGTAGTTTACAAAGTAACACATACCGAAAAAGACCCCTGAGCCCGCCATACCAAATACTATAATAGGTTTGGGTGCATATTGCTTACCTACACTTGTTGCTATTATACTTCCAATTAGTAATGAAATCCCTCCAACTACACCGCCTACTATCGCTAAACTTTCATACGTTGCTGGTGCTAATTTGTATTTTAATATGTAAGTTGTGGATACACTTAAAACACCATTCAATAATCCAAAAACTATAAATCCTAGAAGTAATTTTTTTAAAGTATCATTTTGATATATATACTTGATCCCTTCTTGAAACTCTGTTATTAACATCTTCAAATTAACTTCTTTCCATTTTGTTCGACCATTTGGCAAACGAACTTTTTCTGGAATGGAGATTGTTTGAATCAAAATACCACTCATAATAAAAGTGAGCGTATTCACTAAAATACTCCCGTATATTCCAAAAGTCCAGTACACCATCGTTGCAATTCCTACACCAAATAAAGCATACAAACTATTTACCATTTGATTAATCCCTGCTGCTTCACCGTATTGGTCGGATTCAACTACTCCCTGTATCATCGACTGTTCTGATGGGGAGAAAAATTGTATACATGCATTTTCCAAAAATAAAAATATAAAAACAAGTATAATCATCCCGTAATAAAGCGAAATTAGGATTCCGATATTACAGAGCGAGCAACATATGTTACTTACCGTACAAATACGCTGTCTATCAAAACGATCCACTACTGTCCCTACTAGTAGAAAAAAGATTAATGCAGGTAATGCAATCATAATTTGTGTCATCGTTGCGTAAACTGGTTGTTTTCCGTACTGATCTAGCAAATAAAACATTAAAGAAACTCCAGCAATCATAGAACCGAGTCGCTCTAAAATATTTGCTAGAAAAAAACGTGCATACACTTTGTTGCGAAATAACTGTAGCATTTCTTTCATACTTCGTATCCTTTCTCGCGACAAAATTTTATTATTCTAGTCATTTCTTGGAGGTTATATTATATTTTTCGACTATTATCAAATCTTTTCCTTCTGTATAGAGAACATTATAAAAAAGACTCTTGTTTTTTTACAAGAGTCTTTTTTATTTAACTTCGCTTTTTGTAATGATATATCTCGCTAACTTTTTTAATTCTCTATAGTTCGGATACACTTTATTTATTTTACAAATGTATCACACATCCACTCATAAAACTTTTCCTTCTCTTCAAATTGCGGATAATGCGCGGATTTTTCAAAAGTAATAAATTCTTTTTTCTCTGCTTCAATCGTATTAAAAAATGTTTTTGCCGCATGTAATGAAGTGTTATAATCATATTTCCCCATAAGGAAATAAAACGGTAGCTTCATTTTAGTCACCTTAGTAGGCAATGGATTCTTTAAATCCTTTTCTAATAAGACCGTTTGAGAATGTGATAATCCAACGTTATAACGAATTACGTCTAACAAGTTATATTCATTACTGAGTAACATTCCGATGTTATCACCATCTGGGTTTTCAATGAGCCTTGATGTTCCACCATATTTCGCAACATAATTTCTCGGAGTGTATGTATCACCATTTTTAATTTTTTCAGTCAACCCATTTAAATAGGAAACCTCATCTGTATTCCGAGCATTTTGTGCCCGTTCAATCACATAGTTTAAACTATCCATTTCACTTTCTACTGTATCACTCATTTGCCCAATGCCAACATAAGCTTCATATTTTTCAGGGGCTTTATTGGCAGCTTGCATTCCAATATATGTACCGTAAGAATGACCAACCAATATTACTTTTTCTTTACCTAGACGTTTTGAAACATAATCTGTCAAAGCTAATAAATCTTCTACAAGAAGTTCTGATGTAAGATTCGAATAATCTTCCAAGAAATGATACGACTTCCCGCTCGCTCTTTGATCGTAATTAACAACTGTGAATCTCTCTTCCAATAAGTCTTGGTATTTTTGAGCATACGGTATTTCTGAAGTACCTGGTCCACCATGCACAAAAATAATGACCGGATTGTTCTTATCTTTGCCGCGTATCATCATTTCATGATCACTTCCATTTATCTCTACTTTCTCTAATGTACTTATACTGTTTTGTCCTTTTATTTGCGAGGTCCATGTAGGAAATATTAATGCTACAATTAATAATAGTATAGTGATGGAACCAATAAGTTTTATTAATTTTTTTATCTTCTTCATAAGTAATTTCCTTTCTTTTAAATTTATAAAAATATCAATTTAGTTCTGTAAAACTACCTCAAAAAAATATAAATGTACAACAATTATACTTTCCAATTTCACCTTGATCTTTTGCACATTCTTAATATCCCATACACTTCTTAACTTTCCGCTATATAAACTCTTAATTTTTTCTTAATTTTCAATATAAAATTCATAGAATGACTCGATCACAATGTATTAGAAATAAAGAAAAAAGCCCTTGTTTTCAAAACAAAGACTTTTTCCTTTAACTATTTCGCTACTTCTTCTTTCGGCATTACCATACCTTTATAAAGTTGGACAGTAATCCAGTAATAGATGAAATATATGACTAAGAAAATCCCAATCGGCACCCACACCTTTACAAACGGGTCAACTAATATAAAACTGAATAAGTTCAGCCCTACTAACACGTGGGAAATTCCAATAATCGCTGGGAAGATAAATAAATATGAAATTTCTTTATAAATACTTTTCGTTAACATACTACGTCTCACACCAATTTTTCGTAACATTTCATAACGGCGTACGTCACGAGAAGCACCTGTTAATATTTTGAACATTAGCGAACTTGCCATCATTGCTAAAAAGGCAATTCCGAGGAAAAATCCCATAAACATTGTTCCACTCATGAAACTGTTCATAAACTGATAAATTGTCATTTTTGTAAATAAGTCTACTTTTGTACCTGTTGTTTTTTCAATTTGTTCTTTTTGTCTCTTATCTATATCGAGCAACAACGGTTTATATTTTTTCATATCATCTACTTTTGCTAATGTTACACTATGTTCCGTTCCTTGAACTGCTTTGTAGTGTTCTTCATCAGCAATTCTTACAGGTTTTCCGTTAAATTGATTATGTGTAATTTGTATTTCTCTTACAACCGCATCTTCCCAATCCCTCGGCATACGAGGAAGTTTATTGGCTGCTTCGGGAGCTTCCAAAGCAGAATAAACAGGTTCAGTTAAAGGTTCAGCCACACGTTTTCGAGCTGGCTCTTTTAAAGTTTTTGTATCAAAGTGATCAGAAACAAGTGGTGGTTTCGCAGTTAAGTCATTACGTAAATAATAAACCGCTTCTCCATCTACTTTATATTTATACTTGCTTTCTTCCACAATTTCCATTTCTTTTAATGCCGCTTTATCTTGATCATTTGGATTATGAATTACAACATCATATACTCGTGAGAAGTCTGTCATAATACCTACATTTCTTTGAAATGCCATCCCTGCCGTCATCGCACCTGCGCCTAATGCAATTAACATCGCTACAGTACCTAATACTCTCGATAAACTATTTACTCTAAAGCGTAGCTGTGCATATGTAAAACTATTTAAGCCCGTTTCATTTCGTTTTTTATTCCCTTTAATTTTCATCACAAAAAATGGAAGCAATGAACTAAAGATAAAATATGTTCCGAGTGTTGTAACGATTGTCGCTATTATAAAACCAAGTTCAGCAAACATTTTTATATTTACCATAAAATAATATCCTGTACTTACTAGTAATACACCAAGTACAGTCATTATAATAATGCGAGTTTTACTTTTCTTCACTTCATCTAGTGTTTCATCTTCACGTATTAATTCTAATTCTGTTTTACGTAATAAACGGATGCTATTCATTAAACCAGTAATAAAAAATAGTATTAAGAAGAAAATAGCTGTAACTAAGATTGCTGGTGTATATACAGATGAATAACTACCTTTTGCTGAAATTTCCATACCATTCATTAAAAAGTTTCCTGCTACACTTGCAAGTAACATACCTACTAAGATCCCGATAATAATACTGACAATACCCATACCGAATGTTTCAATAAATAATAGCTGTGCTACTTTTTTCTTTTTCGCACCGAGCATCATGTACATACCAAGTTCTTTTCTTCTTAATGTGAGTAAGAAAGAATTGGCATATATAATATAAAATACAGTAATGAAAGATAATAGTATGGCACCTACCCAGAATACGAGTCTAATACTACTAATAAGACTATTATCTTTCGTAAATTCACTATTCATCGCCATCGTTTGGAACATGTAGAAAATACTAATACTAATAACGAGACCAATAAGTAAAACCATATAATCTTTTAACATCTTTTTCATACTATGACGTGATAATTTGAATAACATAGTCTCGCCCCCTACTTAGACTCAGCAGCTGAGCCCATATGAGCGAGCACACCTAAAATGTCTTGATAGAAATTTTCTCGCGTTCCTTGACGCTTTAACTCTTTATACAGAAGACCATCTTGAATAAATAAAATACGCTCACAATAACTCGCACTAAATGCATCGTGTGTAACCATCAAAATACTTACATTGTGATTTTCATGTAAATCTTGCATCGCTTCTAATAAGCTTTTTGCATTTTTACTATCAAGCGCTCCTGTCGGTTCATCTGCTAATACGATTGCTGGATTATGTACTAAAGCTCGTGCTGCCGCTGTTCTTTGTTTTTGTCCCCCAGAAACAGCAGTTGGATATTTCGTTAAAATTTCAGTAATCCCTAATTTCTTCGCAACCTCATTCACCTTTCCAGTAATCTCACTTGAAGGTACGCCTTGCAATGAAAGTGGTAAAGCGATATTTTCATAAATTGATAAGTTTTCTAGTAAGTTAAAATCTTGAAAGATGAACCCTAATTTTTGAGATCGAAAATCTGATAATGCATTCCCCTTCATCGAAGTAATATTTGTGCCAGCTATTGTCACACTGCCTCCTGTCGCTTGATCCAATGTACTAATCACATTAAGTAGTGTTGTTTTGCCAGATCCAGAAGGACCCATAATCCCGACGAATTCCCCTTCTTTAATACTTAATGACACGCCCCTTAACGCTTTTGACTGATTCTCATTTCTTTTCCCATACGTTTTTTCTACACTTTCTACAGTAACTACGTTTGTTGACATCTCCTTCACTCCATCCCTTTTGTATAAAATTAATTTCTCACATATTTCTTATCTTTTTCTCATGTAAATCCTTAAGAGTTTTTAAATTTTTCAAACAAAAAAGAGTTGCACGGGGAACATGAACCTTTTTCCTACTTCATATTCTCACTTTTCTAAAACTCGTTCCTTCGATTTCGCTTACATTTACCTTACATTTTTGTAAGGTAAAAATATTACAGACCACTTTATAAGGGAATTTTCTTTGTAATGAAAAAGGCTTTTTATTTTCATCAAAATTAATAGGATACATAAATAACAATAATAATAAGTTAAAAAACAATATAATTTTATTTTAAAACAATAAATTATATGATAAAATCATGTTGTCATTAAATAAACGAGGTGCTTTTTATGAAACAAGTTACAACACTCTTTTTGAAACTAGCTATTGTTTTTATAGGAATAGTAGTACTTGCATTGTGCATATTTTTAGTTCCTAAAATCGGGAATTTCGCTGGAGAAATGTATCCAGCTATTGCTTATATGAAATCTCTCGTTTTAATCGATATGTACGTAGCGACGATACCTTTTTACTTCGCTCTGTATCAAGTTTTTAAACTTTTAAGTTATATTGATAAGAACAAAGCGTTCTCGGTATTATCAGTAAAGGCTTTAAAAAATATAAAATACTGTGCCCTCACTATCGGTACCATATACATACTAGGTATGCCACTTTACTATCTTATGGCAAAAAAAATTGATCCTCCAAGTTTTATACCAATTGGATTGATCATTATTTTCTCCTCTATCGTGATTGCTGTTTTTGCTGCAGTTCTCCAAAAGCTCTTACAAGAAGCCATTAATATAAAATCAGAAAATGATTTAACGGTATGAAGTGAAGTATATGGCAATAAATGATGAAGGGATAGCGATTAAGCTATCCCTTCATCATTTATTATGGTTCTTTAATGAGTTTAAATTCAGTAATACATGTTAATGGTGTATTTTATTATCAATCTCTATTTCTTGTTTTTTATTTCCTCTTTTATACTCTCCACAAACCCATTTAGTTCAATAACTTCTGACTGGTCTTCACCGTATTTACGTACATTTACAGATCCGTTCTCCATTTCCTTATCCCCAATAACAAGAACATAAGGAACTTTTTGCATTTGTGCTTCTCTTATTTTATATCCTAACTTTTCATCTCGTACATCTCTTTCAACACGAATGCCAGCTTGTGCTAATTTATCCGCAATCTCATCCGCGTATTGTACATGGACTGCATTCGAAACTGGAATGACCTTCACTTGAACTGGTGCCACCCATGCCGGGAAGGCGCCTCCAAAGTGCTCAATTAATATCGCTAAAAAACGGTCTAAAGATCCTAAAACTGCTCTGTGAATGACAACTGGTCTTCTCTTTTCATTCTTCTCATCTATATAATTTAAATCAAACTTCTCTGGCATTTGGAAATCTAGTTGGATTGTTCCGCACTGATGACTTCTATTTAAAGCATCTTTAATATGGAAGTCGATTTTCGGCCCGTAAAATGCACCGTCACCTTCATTTAGTCTATATTTATAATTCAATGAATGTAATACATTTTCTAATGCCTCTTCTGCTTGCTCCCACAACTTATCATCACCCATTGAATCTTCTGGACGAGTAGAAAGCTCTACCTCATATTCGAATCCAAAAGTTTTATAAACGTAATCAATTTGCGCCATTACGGATTTAATTTCATCTTCAATTTGTTCTGGAGTTACAAATAAATGAGCATCATCTTGGCAGAAAGTACGTACTCTTAATAATCCATTTAATGCCCCGCTAAATTCGTGTCGGTGTACTTGACCGAACTCACACATACGAATTGGCAATTCGCGATAAGAGTGTAATTTATTTTTGAACATTAACATATGCCCTGGGCAGTTCATTGGTTTTAATGCAAAACTTTTATTGTCTACTTCAGAGAAATACATGTTGTCTTTGTAATGTCCCCAGTGTCCTGATTTCTCCCATAATTCTTGGTTCATCATAAACGGAGTACGTACTTCTTGATACTTATACTCTTTTTGAATTTCTCTTAAAAATGCTTCTAATTCATTACGAATAATTTGTCCTTTCGGTAAATAAAATGGCATTCCCGGAGCCTCTTCAGAAAACATAAATAACTCCAGCTCACTACCTAATTTACGATGATTTCTTTTTGCTGCTTCTTCAACGAAATGTAAATACTCTTCTAATTCTTTTTGAGAAGAGAACGCAACACCATATATACGCTGAAGCACTTGATTGTTACTATCACCTCGCCAATATGCACCAGAAACGTGAGTTAATTGGAAGGCTTTCAAATAGCCTGTTGACGGTAAATGTGGTCCTCTACATAAGTCTACAAATTCACCTTGTTTATATAGTGTTACACTTTCCCCACTAGGAATTGCTTCTAACAATTCTAATTTCAGGTGATCATTCATTTCTTGAAACAGTTTTTTTGCCTCTTCTCGCGAAACCTCAACTCGTTCTATTTTTACATTTTCATTTATAATCTTTTTCATTTCTTTTTCGATTTCCGGTAAATCTTCTATGTTTACACTATTCGGAAGATCCATATCATAATAAAATCCATTTTCAATAACCGGTCCTACACCAAGGTTTACATTACCATACATTCGCTTTACAGCTTGCGCTAAAATATGTGCCGCAGAATGTCTTGCAATTTCTACCCCTTCATTTGAATCTAAAGTAACGATTTCTACTTCCGCGTTTTCTTCAATATTTCGGCGTAAATCATATAACTGATTATTAACTTTCCCCGCGACTGCTTTCTTTTTCAAACTACTGCTAATGGATCCAGCAATTTCTTCCAAAGTAATTCCTTTTACATATTCTTTAACGCTACCATCTGGAAATTTAATTTCAATCATCTGTTCTTTCATTTTTCATCTCTCCATTTCATAATAAAAAGCACACTCATCCCTAAAATAGGGACGAGCGTGCTTTTACCCGTGGTTCCACCCAGATTCCCATCGTAAACATACAATGGCTTCTTTTACGGTAACGTCGTTTACACGGCACTAGATACTGAATTTCCCTAGTGCAGCTCTAAGGTGGTAAGTTATTTTTCTGCGTTAGGAAGTTCTCAGCTTTCCTTCCTTCTCTGTATAACCGGGGAAAATAACTCGTGTCCTTTTCTTCGCTTATTATAAAATTGAATGCAAAAAAGCATATTCATCCCTAAAAATTAGGGACGAATATGCTTATATTCGTGGTTCCACCCAGATTCCCATCACAAAAAACATAATGGCTTCTTTTGCGATAACGTCGCTTACACGGCACTAGATACTGAATTTCCCTAGTGCAGCTCTAAGGTGGTAAGTTATTTTTCTGCGTTAGGAAGTTCTCAGCTTTCCTTCCTTCTCTGTATAACCGGATAAAATAACTCGTGTCCTTTTCTTTGCTTTTAAAAATACATCCATTAATTGTTATTTACTATATCTTATTCATTTTATTTTTGCAAGTGTTTAAAAATGATTTTTTATTTAATAAAAAAAGAAACCAAAAATAGATTTTTGGTTTCCTCTTCTCAATTTTACCAATCTTGTGGTTCGTAATTTAAGTCTGAAAATAGACGTCGTTTCTCTTTCTTCGATAAATCTCTCCACTGTCCAACAGGTAAATTATTTAATTCTATATTCATAATTCTTGTACGCTTTAACGTGTATACTTGATAACCTAAAGCTTCACACATACGACGAATTTGACGATTCAACCCTTGAGTTAAAATAATTTGGAATTCATATTTTGATAACTGTGTTACTTCACAAGGAAGCGTTTTCGTTCCTAAAATTTTCACACCAGCTGCCATTTTCTCTAGAAAATCAGGTGTAATTGGCTTATCTACTGAAACGATATATTCTTTTTCATGTTTGTTTTCAGCACGTAAAATTTCATTAACAATATCACCATCATTCGTTAATAAAATTAAACCGTCTGAGTCTTTATCAAGACGTCCAATGTGACTAATTCGTAATGGATGATTCACTAAATCGATAATATTACCTTTTACAGCTTTTTCACTCGTACATGTAATACCTACTGGTTTATTTAAAGCGATATATACGTGATCTCGAGCAATACGAAGTTGCTCTCCATTTACACGTACATCATCACCTGGATTTACTTGGTCACCAATTTTTGCAACCTTACCGTTAATAATTACTCTTCTCTCATTAATTAGTTTATCTGCTCCACGTCGAGACGCTTTTCCAGCTTCACTAATAAATTTATTGATACGCAAATTAGGCACATCCTTTTCAAAAAAATTCAAGCTCACACTGCTTCTACCGTACAATACAAAAGGGTAAGCCTTCTATTATAACTTAAATATATTAACATGAAAGGGTATATAACGTCTTCTATTAATTACTCGTTTATAAGAAAATATCTTTATTATACATTCATTTATGCACGTTTTGTACACTTAATATACAAGCCACTCTTCCTTACATACAGCTTGTTTACCTCTTATATCTTTTAAATCCTCATGAATATTAGCTAGTTTATACAACTCTGGGAAAATCTCTTCTACATAATTTTGATGCGCCATTTCATCTTTCCAATAAGTTAACACTATGTAACAATTTTCATTTTTTAAAGACTTCCCAACAACTCCAGCTAGCAGCCCTTTTGCTTTTTCCATTCCTTTATTCCAAATTTCCTCTTGATTATGTAAAAACTGCTTTTCTCTCTGTTGTTTTACATCACAAATTGCAACTCTTACAAATGCCCCATCTATAACAACGGCTTTCAAAGGCATATCAGTTATATCATACAACGTTTGAAACAATTCAATTTCACATGAAAGAAACGTATCCTCTTGATTACTATTTAAATAAATGGTATCGTGAGCACCATTCATAAATGATTGATACGCCCTTCTATCTTCCCATAAAGTAAATACACATGCTTCATCCTCATACCATCCACCAAATTGCCCATGAAATCCATCTAGATGCTGTATAGCTTGCCATTTTTCTTGTGCTTTTGAAAATAACTCTTTTTTCTCTTCTTCCACTTTACAGTAGATTGTTTTTAGTAACATTTTTAACTCCCCTTAGGATATAATTGATCTTCCACTTACAATTTTTAGTTTACATAATATTTTTATGGTCTCTCCAGTGCTCTTTATGTGCATATAGAACTAATCATATTTATCACTACATCTATCAAACCATCTATCTGATTTTATTTCAAATAATTCAGAATCAAAAGAAAAGATGTAACCCTTAACGAATTACAACTTTATCTTATCTCCCTTATTCACCTTTTGTTCAAATACATAATACGTAATTTCTCCTGGATAATGTAATACAGTTACCTTCCGCTCCCCTTTTTTAAAACTAACAGTATGCCCGTTTTCCCCTAAGTTCTCCCATCCACTAGCCTTTGTAATGGGCATTACACTTATATATTTATAATCCTCTTCCTTATCATCGTTAATATGGATTGCTGACATTGGTACTGGAAAATCTTCAATTTTAGATTCTTTGTCTAAATATATAAGTGTAAATAAACTAACTAATAACACAGTCGTTGAAATATTTGAAACTAGTTTTCTTCTATTCATTTTCACTAAAAACCCTCTTTTCTCACATATTACTTTCATCATTTTACTAACCTTGATTATTTATGTATATAAAAAATATAATTAAAATCAATTCCCGACTATATTCTCTATCATTAACATTATCGTTGTTATATATTATAATTAAAATATATTTATTTTTGGAGGTATTACCCATTGAAGAAATTAGTTTTTAATAAATGGAAAATCGTTATTTCTATTTTTATTATTACCTGTACGATTTTCTACACAACTAAAGATAAAAATTATAACGAAAAAACTACCGTAGAAACAATTGATACAAAAACTTTTAAAATTAAATTACAACCAAAAATTGATGAATTAACTACAAATTATAATGACATCATCGAAAAAGATTGGTTGCCTGCCTGGGAAGAGATTAACACGAACGGAGATTCAGTAGACAGAGATAAACTATTAGTCACAATGACTGCTATTTCCAAACAATATGAAAAAATTATGAATGAAATAGACACTGTGAAAATTAAAGAAAATATATCGGAAGTACACATACAAGAACAACTAATTTATTTCACAACTGAATTTAAGACTGCTTCTAAATTTATGAAAAACGCAGCAGATTTAATTATAGACGGAGCAAATAACTCTACTCCATCCAATGAAACAATTGAAAATACTAAACATGCTTTAGGACTTGCGGACCAACATATTGTCCTCGCTTTATCTACGTTAAATGAAGTTGAAGTTAAATTAGGACTTGCAAAAAAATAAAACTGGCTACTATTTTAAAATAAAAAAAGATTGCAATTTATATTTTGTCTGTCTATAATATTTTTATTGATTTACAATCAATGTTTTTATAAATTTTATAATTCGGATGAACCATTCAGGAGAAGGTCTATTGATCTACCGACGGGGCAAAAAGTTGTTAAACCAACTTTGAAACTCTCAGGTCTTGTTTACAAGTAGAACTGCATGGGGACGAATCTCTGGAGAGACTCCCTCTCGCTTTTATATAGCGCGGAGGAAAAAGAGCACCGAAGGAGCAAATCCGCTACTATAGCGGATAATCTCTCAGGTAAAAGGACAGAGACAAGCGAAAGAAAATGCCGATTTTTATCGGTTTATTTTTCTATCCCTTGTTTCTCCAGAGACCATTTCATTTACTTGAAGTGGTTTTTATTTTTTCATAAAAAGGAGAATACAGATGGAGACAGTAAGTACAGTATTAGAACAAATCAATCACTATGTGTGGGGATTACCAACGTTGTTGTTACTCGTTGGTACTGGTATCATTCTCACCGTGCGTTTAAAAGGTTTACAGTTTAGTAAACTATTATACGCTCACAAACTAGCTTTTAAAAAATCAGAAGATACATCTTCCTCTGGAGATATTAGCCACTTCCAAGCACTTATGACAGCTATGGCGGCAACGATTGGTATGGGGAATATAGCCGGTGTTGCAACTGCTGTAACGATCGGTGGACCCGGTGCAATCTTTTGGATGTGGATTACTGCTTTGTTCGGTATGGCAACAAAGTATGCCGAAGCAATTCTTGCGGTGAAATACCGTGTTAGTAATGAAAATGGTGAATATTCAGGTGGACCAATGTACTATTTAGAACGTGGTTTAGGTAAGAAATGGCTTGCTGTTTTATTCGCTATATTCGGCACAACTGCTTCTTTCGGTATCGGTAATATGGTGCAATCTAACTCAGTTGCAGAGGCAATGCGAATTAATTTCTCTTTCCCTCCTGCTTTAACTGGTATATTTATGTCGTTTTTAATCGCCATTGTTATTTTAGGCGGTGTGAAAAAAATCGGGAAAGTGACAGGATATATCGTTCCTATTAAAGCTTTCTTTTATATCATTGCTGGGCTTATTATTATTTTCTATCACTACGATCAAATTCCAGAAGCATTCTCACTTATTTTTTCTGGCGCATTCAATGGGACTGCAGCTGCTGGTGGTTTTATTGGCGCAACAATTGCATCTGCAATTCAAATTGGAATGGCGCGCGGTGTATTTGCGAACGAAGCTGGTTTAGGGAGTGCCCCGATTGCAGCAGCTGCCGCAAAAACTGATTCACCTGCAAAGCAAGCTTTAGTTTCTATGACTGGTACTTTTCTAGATACGTTTATTGTATGTACAATTACAGGGCTAGTATTAATTACTACAGGTGCATGGAAATCAGGTAAAACTGGCGTTGAAGCGACAACACTTGCGTTCCAATCTGTATTTGGCACTGCTGGTAGTATGATTCTTGGTATTGCAATTATATTATTTGCCTACTCTACTATTTTAGGATGGTCATATTACGGCGAGAAATGCGTGGCTTATTTATTTGGAGAAGGTGCTGTTAAATATTATAAAGCAATCTTTATCGTCATGATTGCTATAGGTGCTAATTTAAAACTAGGTATCGTATGGACATTTGCTGATATTGCAAATGGACTTATGGCGATTCCAAACTTAATTGGCCTTATTGGGTTAAGTGGTATTGTTGTTACTGAAACGAATCGCTTTTTACAAGCAGAGAAATTGAAAGAAAGTCATAAAAAACAGGCAAGTTAATCTAAAAAAAGGAATGACTCATACATAATGAGCATTCCTTTTTTCGTTTTCTAACTCAGTAAATGTCATTAAAAATATATTTATATCGATCTTTCCCTTTTTTATTCCACTAAAAATTTTTCACATAAATGACATAAATCGTATGGTCTAACTATATAGTTGAAAAGGAATGCGACATTAAAGTGTCGCCGAAAAACTCATCCAAGAAAAGGGAGGAAAAATCTTTTGAAAAACAAAATCATTGTTTTCCTATCTGCTTTATCATTTATTATCGGTGGTTTCTTTTTTAACACAAATAATTCAAGTGCTGAAACATCATCTACTGATTACGTCCCTAACCAATTAATCGTTAAGTTCAAACAAAATACCTCTTTAAGTAATGTCCAATCTTTTCATAAATCTGTTGGTGCTAACGTTTTATCTAAAGATGATAAGTTAGGTTTTGAAGTCATTCAATTTTCAAAAGGTACTGTTAAAGAAAAAATAAAAAGTTATAAAAATAATCCAGATGTGGAATATGCAGAACCAAATTATTACGTTCACGCCTTTTGGACTCCAAACGACCCATATTTTAAAAATCAATATGGATTGCAAAAGATTCAAGCTCCACAAGCTTGGGATAGTCAACGAAGTGATCCTGGTGTAAAAGTAGCTATTATTGATACAGGAGTTCAAGGTTCACACCCTGATTTAGCTTCTAAAGTAATCAACGGGCATGATTATGTTGACAACGACAATACATCAGATGATGGTAATGGTCATGGTACGCATTGCGCTGGGATTACTGGAGCACTTACGAATAATAGTGTTGGAATTGCTGGTGTTGCCCCACAAACTTCAATTTATGCTGTCCGCGTATTAGATAATCAAGGAAGTGGTACTCTTGATGCTGTAGCGCAAGGTATTAGGGAAGCTGCTGATTCAGGTGCAAAAGTAATTAGTTTAAGCTTAGGTGCTCCAAATGGTGGGACTGCTTTACAACAAGCTGTTCAATATGCATGGAATAAAGGCTCTGTCATTGTTGCTGCTGCTGGAAATGCTGGAAATACAAAAGCTAATTACCCTGCTTATTACAGCGAAGTAATTGCGGTTGCTTCTACAGATCAATCTGATAGAAAATCTTCATTTTCTACTTATGGTAGCTGGGTAGATGTTGCAGCACCAGGTTCAAATATATATTCCACATATAAAGGAAGCACATATCAATCATTAAGTGGGACATCTATGGCAACACCTCACGTTGCAGGAGTCGCTGCTCTTTTAGCAAATCAAGGATATAGCAATACACAAATCCGCCAAATTATTGAATCAACGTCTGATAAAATTAGTGGTACAGGTACGTACTGGAAAAACGGTAGAGTCAATGCATTTAAGGCTGTACAATACGCTAAGCAATTACAAGAAAATAAAGTCTCTTAAGAAATAAGATAAAACTTAAATCAGTCTTTCTACCATTAAAGTAGGATAAAATAGAAGGAGAGACTTTTTCAATTAAAGTCTCTCCTTCTTACAAACTATATTACTCCCTCTCTTTCTGCACCATATGTAAATACAGTACAAAATCCATCATTGTCGACGAATGACCAAGTTGACGGATCATCGCTGTTATATTTCCTCTATGATATGTACCATGATTTACGACATGTTGTACTAACTCTAAAATTGAAGTTTCTAATTTCCCTGCATATGGATTCTCGATAACAAATACAGCATTCACGTCTTGTATTGTAATTAAAAAGTCTTTATATTGATTTGCCATGTTTTTAAACATTTTTTCTAATTCATATAACGATTTAGTTTCGATTTGTTTTCGTAAATTTTCTCGGTCTTGTATTGCTTCATTCATACTTTTACCATGCAATATGTGTAACCACACTTGATCTGTAATATAAATATGCGCAAAAGTATCCTTAATTGATGGAAATACACTCTGTATCTTTTCGCTAAAGATTGTCTCATAGCTTGGTAACTCTTTTAATCGATTGAATAATCGTGTATTAGCCCAATCATGGTAATCAAACTGTTTTAACATGTACTCTTTCAATCTAAATCGCCTCCTTATTGTACGAAACGAATGTTTTGTTTCTCTATTTCCGATTCTCTATCAGCTTTTGCAATCCCTTTTTTTTCAATTTCACGTTTATTTATTGTTTTATATTTTACATACGTATGAAATTCTGTTTGAAATGGAAACGGTGTAATCCGAATTGTTTCCTCGTCCACCCATTCGGCTTGAATAGGTTTCTCCACCTTACTATTAAACATTTCCGTTCCTTCAAAACCATCTTTAAACAAATCAATTTCATCTGTCTTTTCTACACCAGGTTTATTCATACACACATATAAAGAAAGTTCATCGCAAAACTTTAATAATCTATAATGTTTATCGAACATCGCAAATTGTTCTTTTGTTAACGTTTTCAAAATTCTTTTTTGTCGTTCCAATTCATGATTATAAAAAGACATCATTTCTTCGTCTTCGTCATTTAATGAAAATGATAAAAAATGTTTACTACAAAGTAATGCTCCGTATGGATTTGAATCTTCAATTTCATTCAAACCAGTCGTATAAAAAACAAAACGCAATGAACTTGGACAATCCATAAATGTATATGGAATATTTTTAGCATCATTCAAAATTGGTACTTTATCAAGTTCTATCCATCCTCTATCATGCTCATATATTGCATCAATTGTCTCTTTTAAGTATGTTTCATCTTCAAAAAAATCTTCTTTTATATGCTTTGCAATCTCTCCAGCTAAAAAACCATGATCATGTTGACGAATTAATATACTTTCATTCTCATTTTTTTTACGAAAAATCATTCATATACTCCCCCTCATCCTCATATTACAGCATTTTCTATACATCAATTCTTAATTAATCCCTAATTATTAGCAGGGATTCAGTCTCTTACAACGAAATTAACATAACTATATAGTATTCTTTCTAACCATATAAATAGCTTTCTCTATACTATCCATTATACTAAAACATTCATTCTAAAAAACTTTTTATGAGGTGAAAACATGAACAAAACAGAATTAGTTAAAAACGTGGCACAATCCGCTGATATTTCTCAAAAGGAAGCTTCTGCAGCGGTACAATCCGTATTTGACACAATTGCTACTGCATTACAATCTGGCGATAAAGTTCAATTAATCGGCTTTGGAACTTTTGAAGTGCGCGAAAGATCTGCTCGTACAGGACGTAATCCACAAACTGGCGAAGAAATTCAAATCGCTGCTGGTAAAGTTCCAGCATTTAAAGCTGGTAAAGAGTTAAAAGAAGCTGTGAAATAAATAAGAAACCAGCCTATAAAATGGCTGGTTTCTTATTTTCTATTTAAGCAGATTTTTTATATTCTCAGCATGATATACTTCACAAATATAAAATATGCATTTGCAGTTACTTACAATTTGATATTTTCTAGTTGGATACACATTCGCCGTAACAGAGCATCCATCAAACAATTCAATAATATTTCCAGATGGCTGATATCCTTCGTATAATACGTTTCTTCTTACTTCCATCTTTTCTATAAGTTTTTCAACTGGAATATTTCCACTCTCTAATTCACTCTTAAGTGTATTTGGTAAAAACGAAGTGTCCGCAAAAATTAGATTCTCAGATAACACTTTTCCTTTATAACTAACATTGGATACACGGTAAAGAAATGTTCCGTTTTTATCAAAGAAATTCTTTGCTTCTTTCGGGATGTATTGTCTATCCAGTACCTCTTGTTCGAGAACATCAAACTGAACTGTATCATTCAAAAGCTTTTCTAAAGCATGAATAGATGATGTATCTCCAGAAAATAAAATATTTTTAATTGCTTGTACATTATAAATGAATTCATTTGTTCTATTTTCCGCTACTAACATGAGGAACACCTCTTCTATAAGATTTTTTATTTAACTTATTTATAATTTAAAAGCGCTACTGCGTCTAACTGTGTAATTTCAGTTACTTCTTTACTAAATATTGCAATTGAAGCCATATAATCTACACTCGGCCTTATATCTTCCATCATTGTATTTTCTACTAACTCTTGCCTATCCTTAAAAACTAACAAATTTGGAGGATCATTTGGAGCCGATACAGTAATATGTACTGGCGGAATCATTAGTCCTTCACCTGTCGCTTTTAGTACTGCTTCTTTTCGAGTCCAGTATGTTAAAAAACCTTCTATTTTCTGTTCATTAGGTAATTTCATAACTTGCGCTATTTCAATGTCTGTTAATACGCCTTCTGCCATTTTCATAACATCTACATTTGGATTCATTTGTTCAACATCCACGCCTACAGGTGCAGACTTTGTAAATGCAACAACAACCCACTCACCCGAATGTGAAACAGATATTTGCGGCATTCCTTCTGGTAATTGTGGTCTACCATGTTGTAACTTACATACTGGGCACATTCGATCAATCGGTACTTGAACTGGCGACATAGAAAGGATCTTTCCAAGAACTAATCTACTAATTACACAACCTATTATAAATCGTGCACGATCTGCCGATTGATGATATGAATTTGCTTTCTCTCGTTCAACGTCATTTAGTAAATTGTAATGCGATGATTGTAAATCTGAAATTCTTGCCCACCATATTTGACAATCATTCTCATTAAGAGTTGGTACAGAATCTACAACTTTACTCTCTATCATGTAAACTCTCTCCTTCTAAATACCAATATTACTTTATTTCAAATGAATATTATCATGCTATAATTTATTCGTTTACAACTTCTTTCTCTTTTTGTAATATAGGTAACCGCTTTTTCTTCTTCTTTGACATTACCTCTTTATTAGAAATACGTAAAGAAAATAGTAATGCTACGAGTAAAAACATTGCTGATCCAATTAATGCAGCTTGATATGGTAAGAAATCTGACTGAGCATTATTTTGCACACTATTATTTCCAAAACCATCCAGTAAACTAGCTAAAACTGCAACTCCTATCGCTGAACCTAATCTGTTTTGCACATTGAATATAGTAGTCGCTCTCCCCATAGAAGGTGGTGCGATATTGTTAAATGCAGAAAATTGAACTGCTCCGACAGACTGACCTAAGAAAATACCGATACCAAACAATAATGCCCGAATTTGCCATGGGTTCGTATCGTGATTTACAAAACTTAATAAAACAAAGATAATCGCTGTACAAATTAATCCAATAGAAATTACCTTTCGAGCTCCTAGTTTCTTATATGACCATGGCACAATCTGTGACGATATCATTAACCCAATCGCCTCTGGGAATGTCGTAAGACCTGATTCCAATGCGGAAACTCCTATTACATTTTGATACATAAGTGGAAAAACAAATAACATTCCTAGTAAACCAGCGGATGAAAACAATGAAATAAGACTCATTTTTCTAAAGACTGGTTCTTTTAATAAGCGTAAATCTAACATCGGTTGCTTTACTCTAAGTTCTACAATGATAAACAATGTAATGAATACAATCCCAGCTATTCCAGTACTTATAATCTCTGAAGAACCCCAGCCTTTTGACGGCCCTTGACTAAGTGCATAGATAAGCATCGCGAATCCTGGTGCTGAAAGAATAAAACCGAGAGAATCAAAGCGACCAGCTGATTTTTCAATATGCTCTTTTAAAAATAGTAGACCGAATAGTAACGCTACGATTCCAAACGGTAAATTAATATAAAATGCCCAGCGCCAAGACATTTGATCTACAAAGAAACCGCCAATAATTGGTCCGATAGCTGGTGCCACAGCAATTGGTAACACAATAAACCGTGAAATTTTCGGCCTTTCCTCTGGTGAAAATGTTCGGAATAACATCGCCATCCCAACTGGTGTTAAAAGCCCCCCACCAGCACCTTGAATGATACGAAAAATATTCAATGAAGTAATATCGTTCGCTATTCCACATAATACAGACGCAGTTGTAAATACGAAAAGAGCGGTTAGAAATACCCTTTTCGTACCGAAGCGATCTCCTAACCAACCAGAAATAGGAAGGAAAACAGCTAAGCTAACTAAATACCCAACATTAACCGTCCCCATTGCAGATGGAGGCACTTGTAATTCTTTACTTATCGTTTGGAGTGCTACATTCACAATCGTTGCATCCATCGCAGCCATAAACATCGCTGTTATATATACGACACTTACAACTACTTTTGGATTTATTTTTGCCTTCATTATCGTTTTCCTACTAATATTTTTTCGCCAACTTGATTACTTTTTGGATTCAAATCTGTCCAGTTATTCTCAACATATTGTAAGCAATCATGCCTACTAGCTTCTTCATGTACGATATTCCATCCAATAGGTACATCAAGAAAGACAGGCCAGAGAGAATACTGGCCCTCCTCATTTTTTAATACTTTATATGTGTAGTTATCATTTTCAAACGGATTCGTCATACTGTACTTACCCCTTTCTTATTCTGCAAATATTTCGCTAATACTTGTCCAATTTCTGTAAGCGGACCTGGCTGACATAAATCTTTATGTCTACAATCAATATCGTGTTGCACTATTTCCCCGTCTAAATAATTTAACCACGTATTTGGAGAAATAGGATCAAACCATTCTGGTATAACAGTAGATCTAAAGAATAATATATCTCCGTTATAAACTTTCGGTACATATTTCCCTAACAACCCTACCGAATTTACATACGTTTCTTTCAAATTTAAAATCGTCTCTTCTTCAAGACTTGCTAATGCACTTCCATCTTTACGGAGTATTTCTACTGCACTTTCCATCGTAAGTGGTTTACCATCCATGTTATCTGGATCATATCCACCTAAAGCAAGTAATGCGATTAACGCTTCTTCTTCAGTAGGTGCTTCCGTATTCGGTAAGAAATGACCTGGATAAGAATCCAGCATAACGAGTAATTCTACTTCTTCTCCTTCATTTTGTAGTTGCGACGCCATTGCATGAACAACATTTCCCCCGAGCGACCAGCCAAGTAAACGATATGGTCCGTGGGGCTGTACTTCACGAACGTGTTTTAAATAATCCTTCGCCATTTCCTCCAAACTTTTTGGAAGTTCTTCATTTTTAGCGATTCCACGTGCTTGGACACCGTAGATTGGATAATCTGTTCCTAAAGATTTCATAAGTCCGGCATAGCACCAACTTAATCCACCTGCTGGATGTACACAAAATAGTGGTAATTGGTCTCCGCTTGCTCGTAATGGAAGCAACACATCAAGTGCACTTTGTCCATTTCCCACCTCAAGTCTTTCAGCTAATCCCGCAACGGTTGGTGCTGCAAATAAAGTTCCAATATTTAATTCCACTCCAAGTGCTTCTTTAATTCGGCTCATAAGCTGCACCGCAAGAAGTGAATGACCACCTAAATCAAAGAATCCGTCATCAATTCCAATTTGAGGTACACTTAAAATCTCTGTAAATAAGTCACATAACATTTCTTCTTGCGGTGTTCTTGGTCCACGACTAGAAGATGATGCAATAAATTCTGGAACTGGCAATGCCTTTCTATCTAATTTACCGTTTGGAGTTAAAGGTAACTCATTTACTACTACAAAAGCATACGGAACCATGTAATCTGGTAAACTACATCCAGCATACTGACGCATTTCATTCGTATCAATCATTTCATTATTAGATGCGACGATATAAGAAACTAACCGTTTATCCCCTGGTTGATCTTCCCGTACAATAACGGCTACTTGCTGAACTTTAGAGTGTTTCATTATGACCGCTTCTATTTCCCCTAATTCAATTCGGAATCCACGAATTTTTATTTGGTGATCTGCACGCCCTATATAATCTAGCGTCCCATCTTTACGCCAACGCGCTAAGTCTCCTGTACGATACATTCTTGTACTAGGCTTACCAAATGGATCTGCGATAAAGCGCTCAGCTGTTAATCCTGCTCTTCCTAAATACCCACGAGCAAGCCCTGCACCTGCAACATACATTTCTCCAACTACTCCAGGTGGCACTGGTTGTAAGTAGTTGTCTAATACGTATACTTTAAGATCTGGTATACTGCAACCAATTAAACTATTCGCGCGTAAAGAGACGATTGTTTCATCTAATTCAATATAACTAACATGTACTGTCGTCTCCGTAATACCGTACATATTAATAAGTTTTGGTGCGTTATGAGAATGTCGACTATACCAATCTTCTAATCGACTTAGCTCAAGTGCTTCTCCTCCAAAAACAACATATCGTAAAGATAATTTTTGGCCAATCTCTTCATTTTCACGATCTGCTTGCATCAATTGATAGAACGCTGATGGAGTTTGGTTTAAAACAGTAACCTTTTCTTTAACAAGAAGTTGTAAAAATTCTTTCGGCGAACGACTTACAGTATGTGGTACTACGACTAGACGCCCTCCATATAATAAAGGTCCCCAAATTTCCCAAACTGAGAAATCAAAAGCATAGGAATGGAACATCGTCCACACATCGTTCGCGTCAAATTGGAACCAATGATCAGTTGCTCCTAAAAGTCTTACTACGTTTTGATGAGGTATCATAACGCCTTTCGGTCTACCTGTTGAGCCTGACGTATAAATAACGTAAGCAACATGTGATGGAGTTAACGGCTTCACACGCTCCATTTCCTCAATATTATCTTCACTATATTTCTCAATTTCTTTTATTACTTTTTCATCATCAACTAAAATTTTTAGTTTCTCATCACATTCAACTTCCACATCTGAATTTGTTAAAACACATGATGGTTTCGCATCGTGGAGCATAAATGAAATACGATCAGACGGGTAATCTGGATCTAATGGAAGATAACCTGCTCCTGCTTTAAGAACCGCGAGTAAACTCACAACCATATTTAAAGATCTCGGCATTGCTAAAGCAACGAGTTGATCAGGACCAATTCCTTTTGCTATTAACAAACGAGCTATTTTATTCGCTTTTTTATTTAACTCTTCATAAGTTAACTTTTTATCTTCAAAGACGACAGCAATAGCATTTGGATTTATATGAGCCTGCTTTTCAAATAATTGTGATAATGTCATTTCTGGTACAATTTGAAAACCACCATTCCACTTTTCTAACACTGTATTTTTCTCTGCTAACGTTAAAATTTCTAATCTACCAATTGATTGATCCGGATTCTCTACCGCATCATCTAATAACAAAATGTATCGTTCTATTAATTTTTGCACCGTTTCACGTTTATATAAATCAGTACTAAACTCTAATAATCCGTGTAAGCCGTTTGGAGTACCATCAACGCCGTTACTCTCGCTAATTTCAAATGTTAGATCAAATTTTGCAGAGCCGACGCTTTGAATTTCAAGGTTCGCTTCTATATCAGGAGCATCAAAGGTTGCTTCTGGCGTATTTTGGAAAGCTAACATAACTTGAAACAGCGGATGACTATTTCGAGTACGTACTGGGTTTAACACTTCAACAAGTCGTTCAAATGGCACATCTTGATTTTCATAAGCTGCAAGATTTACTTGCTTCACTCTATTCAATAATTCTTTAAAACTTGGATCTCCTGATGTATTTGTACGCAACACTAATGTATTTACAAATAAACCGACTATGTCAGAGAGTGCATCATCGTTCCTTCCAGCAATCGGACTACCGATTGGTATGTCAGTACCTGCACCTAATCTTGTAAATAGCGCACTAAGTCCTGCTTGCAACACCATAAACAAACTAACTCCGTTTTTCCGTGCAAGTTCTACTAACCTACTATGCATACCCGCATCTATTTGAAAATGAATTGTTTCTCCTCGATAACTCGTTTCAATTGGACGCTGGTAATCTGTAGGTAACTCCAATTGATCTGGTAACCCCTTTAGCTCTTTCTTCCAAAACTCTAATTGTGTTGAAATGAGACTCTTTTCTGTAGTTTCATCCCCTAACAATTGCTGTTGCCAAAGTGCATAATCTGCGTATTGAACTGGAAGTGTCTCCAGCTGCGCTCTTTCACCTTGACATCGCGCTTTATATGCCGTTGTAAAATCTCTCGTTAACGGTTGTAATGACCAGCCATCCCCTACAATATGGTGCAATAGTATTAGTAATACATGTTCATTTTCATTCACTGTAAATAGATGCAAACGAACTGCTGGTTCAACATCGAGGTTAAAGCTATATCTTACCGCCTCAGCAAGCACACTTTCTAATTCCTCTTTACATGTTTTTGTTTTAATCATTGCTAGATTTATATTTTCCATATTTAAAATTTTCTGATAGGAACTACCTAATACGTTAGGGAAAATTGTTCTCAGTGTTTCATGTTTCTCGACTACATCATAAAAAGCACCTTGCAATGCTTCCTCGTTCAACTTTCCATACAAACGAATGACTAACGGGATATTATATGTAGGGCTTGGACCTTCTAAACAATTTAAGAACCATAACCTACGCTGTGCAAATGAAAGTGGAACTTCACTTGGTCTACTTACTTTCTGAATAGATGGTCGTGCATTTTTTGCTCCATCCAGTTGCTTCGCTAGTTCAGCAACAGTTGGCGATCCGAATAGTTTTCCAATTCCTAATTCGACACTTAACGTTTCACGAATTCTTGCCATTAAACGAGAGGCAAGAAGCGAATGGCCTCCCATTTCAAAGAAATTATCATCAATGCTAATACGAGAAATACCAAGTACTTCTGCAAATAAATCACATAATATTTCTTCTTTCGGATTTCTAGCAACTCTCTCCTTATTCATTTCATTAAAATCAGGAGCTGGTAATTTCTTTCTATCAACTTTTCCATTTGGTGTTAATGGTAATTCTTCTAACAACACAAACGCTGATGGTACCATATAATTCGCTAAACTTTTTGAAACATAAGAACGAATTTCGGAAAGATTAATCGTTTCCTTCTCTTCGGCAACGATATACGCAATGATTCGCTTATCATTTGGGCGGTCTTCTCGTACCATTACTACTGCTTGCTTAATATTTTCATGTCGTTGTAATACCATTTCAATTTCAGCTAATTCAATTCGGAAACCACGAATTTTAATTTGATGATCTGCGCGGCTCACATATTCTAACACACCATCATTGCGCCATTTTACTAGATCACCTGTACGGTACATGCGCTGCCCTCGTTCTCCATAAGGATTTGCAACAAAACGTTCAGCCGTTAACTCTGTTTTTCCTAAATATCCGCTTGCAAGCCCTTCCCCTGCAATATATAATTCACCAATTACTCCAGGTGGTACTGGTTGTAAACCTGCATCTAATACATATACAGCTGTACTACAAATCGGCTTTCCGATAGGAGGTATACCACTTTCTCTTTCATCGATGTTCATGACAGTAGACCAAATCGTCGTTTCAGTTGGTCCATATAAGTTTGTAATAGTACAACCTAATTCTTTTAATGTTTTTGCTAAATGGGCTGGAAGTGATTCGCCACCTACGAGCACATTTAGTCCTTGTAGCTTCTCTGGATATTCCGTTACTAACGCCTGCCAAAGCGTCGGTGTAGCTTGCATAATTGTCACTCTTTCTTTTTGTAACAATGCCGTTAACGCAGAAGGTTCTTGAATTACTTCTTTTTGTGCGATTGTTAAACTTGCACCACTAATAAGTGGTAAATAAATTTCGAGAGCTGAAATATCAAACGCAAATGTTGTAACTGCTAATAAATGATCGTTTTCATGTAATGAAAACATATCATCCATAGCCAATAAAAAGTTACTTAAAGCTTTCATAGGAACAATTACACCTTTTGGATTGCCGGTTGATCCTGAAGTATAAATTGTATAAGCTGGGTTTAAAAGTGATTCATCATTTCTAAATGGTAGATTCATATAAGAATATGCTTTTAACGCTTGTTCTGTTTCTTCACGATCTAATTCAATTTTTTTCATATCATTTTCTATAAATAAAGTTGATGTAACGGATGAATGCGTTATAATACAAGCTGGTTTTGCATCATTTACTATATAACTTATTCGCTCGGCTGGATATTCTGGATCTATTGGTAAATACGCTGCACCAGCCTTTAAAACTGCTAGCATACTAACTACCATTTCCGTTGATCTTGAAAATACTAAAGCTACAAACTGATTTGGCCCTATTCCTTCTTCTACTAAATAGTGTGCTAGTTCATTCGCTCGTTCATTTAGCTCTTTATACGTAAGATTTATTCCGTTACAAGTTACTGCTATTTTATTTGGATTTTTTTGTACTTGTTTTTCGAATAATATAGGTAAAGAGATTAACTCTTCAACTTCTTTAGTTTCATTCCATTCGAATAAAACTTTTTGATTTTCTTTAGGAAGAGTAATGTTTATGCTTCCAATCGACGCATCTTTTTCATAATCATTTATCACTAATTCTAATACATTCATAAATCTTTCTTTATGCAATGCTAGTTCCGCACCATTATATACTTCTGGGTTTGCATCAAAATGAATCATTAGCTCATTTTCATCGAAACGTTTATAAACATTTATCGATAAATCATCGACAGGTCCTGCTGATAAATTATGTGTTATCCCGCGATTCCCAGCAAAATTAAGTCCATAATCAAAAGGCATCACATTCACTAACGGTCCAAATAATCTTTGGTTTTCACCTAGTAACTTTAAGTCTCTTCTTAATTCCTCATGACGGTATTTATGATGACGACGTACATCTCGAATTTCTTTAGAAACTTGCTGTACTAATTCCGTAATAGTTATATTTGGAGTTACAGTGAGACGAAGTGGTACTAAATTCATTACCATACTCGGTGTATGAATAGATGCAGAACCGAGACGCCCCATCATCGGTAAGCCTAAAACAATATCATTTGCACCTGTTAACTTATGCATATAAATACTTGTTACAGCGACAATAAATTCTGGCCAACTTGTTAAAGAAATATTGATATCTTCTAGTAAAGTTTTCGTGCTAGAACTGGATAAATAAGCTGTTTCTCGTAAAAATCCATTTGATGTTCTCGGCGCTCGTTCTGCTAAGCTTACAACTTCTGGTTCATCTGCAAACTTCTCTAACCAAAAAGTACGATCTTCCTGAAATTGTTTCGACTCACGATATTCAATATCTTCTTGTACAATCTTTGAAAGAGAACCAAATGGCTTCTCTTTCTTATTTGTTTCTTCTATAAGTGTTGTATACTCTTTCGCTACCTTTTGGCTAAGAAGTGAAAATCCATAGCCATCCATCACAATGTGATGGATGCGCTGATACCAAAAGAAACGATTATTTTCAACTTGAATAAGTGCTTCAGTAAATAATGTATCTGTTTTCAAATCGACTGGCATAGATAAATCATTTTTCATCCATACTTTAGCAGCTTCTTCAGGATTTTCTTCTTTACGAACGTCAATAAAGTGCATTTGAAACTGTAATTCTTCAATAACTTGCCATGGACCAATTTCATCCTCTTCGAAGCGAACATGCAGCGCTTCTGCTTCCATTACAACTTTACGTACTGCTAATTCAAAAATATCTTGATTAATATTTCCGTTTATTTCTACATATTCCCCAGTATTATAAATCGGATTACGTGGATCTAATTGCTGCGCAAACCACATACCAGTCTGCGCAGATGATAATGAATGACGAACCTTTTGACTATTAGGCATTCTTTACTACCCCTTTATTATGTAGTCTATATTAAAGTACATGTTCTGTTTGCGGAGATAATAAGCGGTACCAATCAACAACGGTTGGGTTCTCTGCTAAATCCGCAAAAGTGATTTCTTTTCCTTCGCGACGCCACTTCTCTACTAAACTCATAATTCTGACCGAATCAAGTCCTCTATTTAATAAATCTTCATCAGTCTCAATACTTTCTACTGGTTCACGAAGTAATTGTGCAACTAGTTCATGTACTTCCTGTAAAGTAATCCCTTCACTCTTATCACCTTTTACACTTTGTAAATCTTTTAACAGTAAGTGGGTGGATGTCGTTACTGCACATCTACTAGACGCATACTCCAATGCTTGCTTATGATGCTCTAATGAAAAATCCGCTACTGCATCTGCTACAAAGAACGGCTCTATCCCATCCATAAACGCTTCACAAGCTGTTAAAAGGCAGCCAATATGCGCATAAATACCACAAATAATGAGTTGATCTCTTCCTTGTTCATTTAAAATTTCTAATAGATTTGTCTTTTTAAATGCACTATATCTCCATTTTGTTAAGAATATATCATCCTCATTAGGGGAAAGTTCATCGACAATTTTCTTTTTATCTGGTCCAGCAGGAATACCGTCACCCCAGAAGTCTTGTAATAATCCTCGTTGTTCTAACGTTTGTCCACCTGGTTGCGCTGTATAAACAACTGGTATACCAAGTTCCTTACATTTTTCTCTTATTACCTTAATATTTGAAATGAGTTCTACTTTTGGTGATTCTTTATCGCTATATGCATCAAGAAAATATTCTTGCATGTCATGGATTAGAAGAACCGCACGCTTCGGATCTGGTGTCCAGTTCACTTTATTTTTTGGTAGTTCTGATTCAACTGGCATTTTGTATACTGAAATAGATGGGATAGCCATCTAATCACTTCCTTCCAATTTTTATATTATTTATCGTTATACCGTAATAAGTTTTTCAGCAATGACTTTACGTAATTCTTTTTTGCTCACTTTTCCCACACCTGTTTGCGGGAATGATTCAATAAATTCAATTCGATCTGGAATCTTATAAGCAGCTATACCGCGTTCTCTTAAAAACATTTTTAATTCACTTACTGCCGGAGCTTGTCCGCGAGCTATTACAAATGCACAAGTACGTTCTCCTAAATAATCGTCAGGCATCGATACAATTGCTACATCATGCACTGCATCATGTGCTAATAGATGATTTTCAACTTCTTCCGCAGCAACTTTCTCACCACCACGGTTAATTTGATCTTTATCTCTTCCTTCTACTATGATGTAACCTTGTTCATTTACTTTTACAAGATCACCCGTTCGATAAAAACCATCCTTTGTAAATGATCGTGCATTATGCTCTTCTGCTTTATAATAACCACGAATTGTATAGGGCCCTCGTGTTAATAAACTACCTACTTCACCAGGTTTTACATCGTTATCATTTTCATCAACGACTCTTACCTCATCGAATGTAGACATCGGTCTCCCTTGCGTATGAATAATGATTTCTTCAGGATCATTTAATCTTGTGTAATTTACTAACCCTTCTGCCATACCGAACACTTGCTGTAACGTACATCCAAATGTAGGGTGTATACGTTTTGCAACCTCAGCACTAAATTTCGCTCCACCTACTTGAATCACTTCTAGGCTCGATAAATCGTTATTACGAGAAGAAGCTGCATCAAGCCATATCATTGCTAATGGTGGCACGAGAGCAGTAATCGTAACTTTTTCTTTTTCAATAAGTGCAAATGCCTCATCTGGACTACCTCCAGTTGCCAGCACAACTTTTCCACCCGCATAGAAAGTTCCAAATGTACCTGGAGAACTCATTGGGTAATTGTGCGCTACTGGTAGAACTGCCATATAGACGCTTTCTGCATTCAAATTACAAATTTCAGCGCTAACACGTAAACTATAAATATAGTCATCATGTGTTCTAGGAATTAATTTAGAAAGTCCTGTTGTCCCTCCTGATAATTGGAGAAACGCAACATCACTTGGCTGAACTTCTGGTAATGGAACGGGATCTATATACAGATCATTTATGTTTAGGAACTCTTCTTCTTCTCCCACTACAACTACATGTTGTAAAGTTGGCACTTTCTCTTTCACTTCTCTTGCTAGTTTTCGATAATCAAAGCTGAGAGCCTTATCTGAAATAACGTAAGCACTCGCCTCACCAAACTCACAAAAATAACTAATTTCACTGCTTCGATGTGAAGGTAGTGCAAAAACAGGAAGAGCTCCAATTCGAAATAGCGCAAAACATATTTCAAAAAACTCGATAACGTTAGGTAGTTGGATTACAACTCGATCTTCTTGCTTTATTCCTAAATTCAGTAAACCTGATGCTAAACGATCTACTTTTTTATCAAGTTCACTATACGTTATATGCGTATTACCACTTACAACTGCAATTTGATCTCCATATTTTTCAGCCCGCTCTCTTAACATCCCGCCAAATGTTTCACCAAGCCAACACCCTTCCTCTCGATAACAATCAGCAAATTCTTTTGGCCACTTTGTATAACCTGTTAACATTCTTTCTTCCCCCTATTTTTCATTCAGTGAATTATCACTTAACCCTAGAGCCTTTAGCATTGTTTGGAACTTAGCTGATGTTTCTGCTAACTCATCTTCTGGTTTTGACTCAGCAACAACTCCCGCTCCTGCAAATAATCGAAGTGAATTTTCTTGCACTTCCGCACAGCGAATTGTAACAATCCATTCACCGTCCCCATTTAAATCGCTCCACCCTAGCATTCCTGTAAAGAATTCACGGTCAAATGGCTCAATTTTTTGAATCGCCTCTCTCGCTTCTTCCATCGGCGTTCCGCAAACTGCTGGCGTAGGATGAAGAGCAATTGCTAATTCTAAAGAAGTAGTATTTGAATCCTTTAGTTCCCCTTTCACTTCAGTAGATAAATGCCACATCGCTTCACTATGAATAACGGATGGCTTTTCTGGAACATGTAATGTATGACAGTACGGACGAAGTGCTGCGGCAACCGCTTCCACTACTACCGCATGTTCATGTAAATCTTTTGGAGAAGAAAGTAATTCCTCTGCTCTTCTTTTATCTTCCACTGGATCATCACTACGTGGTCTTGAACCCGCTAATGGATTAGAAGTAACTTGCATACCATTACGTGAAACGAGTAATTCAGGGCTTGCTCCAATTAATGTCTTACTTTCCTCGTTTTCCTCTTTCGGTAAATTCACAGCAAATGTATAACCGTGCTTATTATGCTCTGCTAATTCTCGAAGAAGTTTTTGCTTATCAATCTTTGCGGAAGATTTAACATCTAACGATCTAGATAGAACGATTTTCTTTAAATCACCGTCTTGTATTTTTTGAATTCCTTGCTTCACACCATTCATATACACTCCAGGATCTGGTACAGGCGTCATTTCAAAAGTTAAGTTCTCGTTTGTTTCAAACTGATTTGTTGTTTCCAATTGTAAACGCTCAGAAATTCTGCTATCTTCTGGTATGATAAGTTGAACTTCTTTTCTACGATCAAATGGCAAGGCACCAACAACGATAGGATTTGGATTTCCAGCTTGTTTTGCATTACTTAATACCGCTTGTACAAGTTCTGTAAAACTTTCAATTTCATGATGTTTTACTTTAGTAAACTCTCCTTCTGTCAATATCGTTCGAGTTGGTGAAGCAAAAAAGAACGAAGATTCAGTTTTATAATCTTCTAATAATTTTTCCGACAGTTCCTTTACGGCTATAAGTTCATTCATAGTATTAAAACCTCCTGAATTTTTTATTAAACTCCTAATGTAGCTCCGCCATCGACACATAAATTGTGCATTGTAATATGACTCGCTTTATCAGAGGCTAAAAACAATACTGCTTCAGCAATTTCTAAAGGTTGTGCAATTTTTTGTAACGGAATACCGAGTCTATATGTATTTTGAGAACCAGCAATTATATTTTCAGCTCCATTCTCATCAGCCCATAATAATCTTTGCATTTCAGTTTCAGTAGAACCTGGAGAAACTAAGTTACAGCGAATATTGTATGCTGCAAGTTCTAACCCTAAACATTTCATAAACATCGTCGTTGCAGCTTTTGATGCAGCATACGCGGCCATCTCCATTCTCGGAGTATTTGCCGCATTTGAGCCAACTGTAACAATTGCCCCTGACTTTCTTTGCATCATATATTTACTTACTGCTCGGCACATATAGAAAACTCCTGTAGAATTTACAGAGAATGTTTTATTCCAATCTTCATCACTTAAAGAGTGAATCGCTCCCATACGTAATACCCCTGCAACATTTACTAATATATCTATCGGTGCTATATCATTTTCAATCCGTTCTACTACTTCTTCAACAGCGCCACTATCACTCACATCTAAACGAAAGGTTTTCACACGTGTTTCATTTAATTCATTTTGATTTAAGAGTACGTTTAACCCCTCTTCAGTTTGATCAGCCCCAATAACTGTAGCTCCTCTTTCTAAAAACATGTTTGCTACAACACTACCTATACCTTGCGCTGCACCAGTTACTAAAACCGTTTTCCCATCAAATTCCCCTATGTTCATTTCCTCTATCCTTTCATTTGAAAATTAATCTAATTAAACAAATAATGATAATGATTATCATTATTGATGTAAAAAATAATACACTTACTAAACTAATTGGTCAAGTGTACTTTTCATCAAAATATTATTCATTGATAATGTTTTTCATTTAATATTCTTACAACGAAATGATAATCTTTCTCAATAAACTTGTCAACCTATTTTTATTTTTCAGATAAAATATTTTAGTGATTCTCAACACAATTACATCTAAAAGCATTAATAAGTACTTACATTACACATTTAATTCATACTCCTCTTTTTAAACTTGTAGAAGACTAACTGTAGATACCTTCATTTACAAAGCCTTATCAAAAAACCAAGTATATATTTTCTCAACATTTTTCTGAAAATACCGAGAAAATATATCTTGCAATTACTGATGTATGTCTTGTTTATAATTTAAGATTTAATACGTATTTCGAATATGATGTATCATTTATTGATATTCCAATATAATCCAAATAGGCATTTCACTCACTTTTTTGTCTCAAAAATCCCAAATGTTATATAACCTCGTTACAATCATTCATAAAAAAGCACCCTATTTAATAGGATGCTTTTTCGTATTTATAGTGTGATAGAAGATTTATAAACTTATGCTACGCTGCGATACTCTTCTTCTTGTTCTTTTTTCTGCTTAGGTGCTTGAATTAAAATTGCGATAACAAACGATACGACACATAATACACCGATCACCATGAAGGTTGGTTTGAATCCACCTAGAAGTGCACCGATAAAGGAACCTGCAAGTGCTCCAAATCCAAATCCTTGATACACAATCCCGTAGTTCTTACTATGGTTTTTCATACCGTAGAAATCACCAACGATAGCTGGGAAAATAGTGATATTTCCACCAAAACAAAACGCTACGCTTGCTACACATACGAAGTATATACCATAATTTAAATCTACGAAACTTAAAACCAAGACTGAAGCTGCCATAACAACAAATGTACCAGTAACGATTTTTAAACGGCCGATTTTATCTGATAACGGTCCTAAAATAATACGACCTAATGTATTGAAGATTGCAACCATAGCCACCGCATTAGCTGCTGTCGCTGCGCTAAGCCCTACAAGTTGAACACCAATGTCTTTTACCATACCAATTAAGTATAAGCCACTCATACATGATGTAAATAACATAATAAATAATAAGTATACTTGTTTTGTGCCTAACATTTCTTTCGTTGTATATTCCTGAGTTTTTGTTTCATGAACTGCTCCTTGATCTGCAGCTTGATGGATTAAACAAGCGCCAAGGACAATCATAGCTGTAACAATTAAACCCCAGTATATAAACGCTTGTGATACACCAACTGATTCAATTAACTGTGCGTTAACATATTTAAAGATTAAGCTACCCGAACCATATGCGGAGACAGAAATACCAGCAATTAAACCTTTACGCTTTGGAAACCACTTTATTAAATTGGATAATGAAGTGATATATGCTGTACCATCTGCATAACCTACAACAACCCCTGCTAGTACATAAAGCAATATTAATGAGGAAGCTTGTGAACTAAGTATTAATCCTAGTCCTAATGCTAGTCCAGCTATCATAATAAGTTTACGAAGTCCCCATTTTTCTTGCAATTTACTCGCAAATAAAGTTGAAAATGCTAAGGAAAGACTAGTAATTGAGAAAGTTATAGCAACTGCGTTAAGACTCCAACCGTATTTACTAACTAAAGGCTGATTGAATAAACTCCATGTATATATCGTTCCGAGTCCCATTTGTACTATGACTGTACCAAGGACAACAAGCCATGGATTAACATTTGATTTTTTCATACCTTTCCGCCTCCTCTTTCTATTTCAATGCTATTCGCTAAATTTTCTTTTTTTATGTTCATATTGGCCACCTCATTTGATTTAACACCTTCATTGTATAAGATGTTTCTGTTTATGTAAGCACTTACAAGGTAGGGCGTCAAAAATATGGAATCAGTTACAGAAAACGAAGGACGAAATACAAAAAACGAATTATTAAATACGTAAATAGTTATTATCATGTTTTGCATCCATACGACTTACAGCTGTTTTATCATCTTCTTTTATAAAAATTATGTCTCAAGTTATATGATGGCTAGATTGCAAAATTTTAATTTTCCTATACAAACAGAAAAAAACACTTTTTACACTACGATGTACTTTAGTTTTATTTATCAATAAAATAACAAATATTTTTTTAAAAAATAAAACTAAATATTCACTAATATAGCTTTACGTGGTTTAATATATATAATAAAAAAATATTTCTGTCTTTAATGAGGAGGTACTATGAAAGCAAACGTAGGGGATACTATACTTTTTCAACGAAATAATTTAAAGATCACAGGATCTGTACTAAAACTTTATACTGAATCGGTCTTAGTTGAAATTACAGATGTAAGCGGTGGTACTTTTGAATTTGATCGAACAATTGTAAATCATAAAAACTATAAAATTTTAAATGCGAATACATAAAACAACAAAAAATAGCCCCTGCTCACCAGCAGCGGCTATTTTATATGAAAATACTTCATTAGTTTATATATCCTAAAACACTTACAATCTTACTCGCTTTTAAATTATTAATATGATAATAAATTTCTAAGCCCCTTCTCTCAGCTCGTAACACTTTACCTTTCATTTTTGATAAATGTTGCGAAACAGTCGATTGTGGAATATTTAGTAATTCTGTTAATTGCGTTACATTACATGTTTTTCTCGTACTTAATTCATTTACAATTTGTAATCTGATTGGGTGAGCCATAATTTTTAAAATATCTACATCTTCTTCTGAAACTAAACTTTTTCTCATTTCACTCGTATATGTTGTCATAAGACATTCCCCTTTTATATGAATTTCTCTTATTTAGATCTATTTCCAAAATATTTAAAACTCCGATGTGAAACCTTTATATAAAAATAATAGAATTTTAAATTTTTAAAAACAGAACGAAATACAATTCACTTTATTTATTTGGTACATATACATAATACAATGTTAATATGTGCTCTATGTGAAGTTAGCATATATTTATAATGAAGATTTTTCAAACAATTCACATCTACTATATACTTCCTCATAACACTATCCAGTGATTTTAACATATTTTAGGCGTTTGTATATACTATCTACAAAATAAATGTTGTTTAGGGGAATTTCAAATGCCAACAGTACTACAAGAAGAAGTTGAAGAAGCTCGTGAAACATATGTCAGTCGTATCATATTAGTCAGTGGATCAGCTTTATTTTTAGTAGGTGGTGTTATATCGGCAATTTCGGCTTTTAAAGCTTATAATCGTTTGGAAAATACACCGCCTTCTCCAGATAACTCGTAGGTGAATTGTTTTATATTGAATAACAAATAAATGCCACCTCTATTAAGAGATGGCATTTGTTTTATCATAAGTTCTATACTAGAAACCCGCAAAGAATGCTTTAAGTATGAATTACACTTGAACTTACTTCACCACAAACCTCGTCTGACTACACCCATCCTTCTGCTTCGTTACTTCTAATACAGCCGGCATTGCGTTTTTCAGCTCTTGAACGTGTGAAATGACACCGATAAATCGGCCTGATTTTTGTAAGTCAATTAAGGCGTCTACCGCTTTTGTTAATGACTCCTCATCTAATGAACCAAAACCTTCGTCGATAAACATCGTTTCGATGGAAATACCGCCTTCATACGATTGAATGACGTCTGCCATTCCAAGCGCTAAGCAAAGTGAGGCATTAAATTTCTCACCGCCAGATAATGTTTTTACATCGCGTGTTTGGCCAGTATATGCGTCGTATACATCTAATCCTAATCCACTTTGACGATTTCGCTTTTCAACTCGTTCACTTCGTTTTAAATAAAATTGTCCATTTGATAATTTACGTAATCGTTCGTTTGCAATTTGAACAATTTGTTCTAAATACTCAATTAAGATGTAACGTTCAAATGATATACGACTTTCGTTATCACCTTTCATTACTTCATATAAATCAACAAGTTCTTGGAACGCTTTTTCTTCCTCATGAATTTGCTCATCAATACGTCTAATGTTTTCATGTAAATCAGAAATATACGTTACCGCAGTTTGCGCACGTTGGCGTTTTTCTTTTATTATATCGAGATTAATTTGTAATTCTGTTATGTGTTCACCTAACGCCGTAATATCCATATATTCTTTATCTTTTAATTCAGCATGTAATTCTTCAATTTGTTTTGCAAGCACTTCAAGAGATGAATAATAACTTTGAATTTCTTTTTGTAACATCTCCATTTCAATATCACTTAATTTAGCTTCTTTATACGTAATTTGATCGGTAAATCCGCTCTGCTCAAGCTCTTTCATAAAGCGCGTAAACGTCTCTTCTTTCTTCAATTTTGTACTTTCAAATTGATTAGAAGCACTTTCCTGTTCTGCTTGAATACGTATATTTTCATTTTGCCAATGTTGATACGCTTCCTGCACTTTCTTCCATTCGTCCTCCATTAATTTGAGTTCATGCATAGCTTGGTCAAACTGGACTTTCCAAGCTTGGACTGTTTGTAAGTTTTCAGGGATATTTTTCTTATCATGTTCATATGACGTACGAAGCTGCATACACTCCATTTCTGTACGGTGCTGTACTGTTTCTACCTCACGCTTTTGTTTCTGAAGTGCATCTACTTTTTCTTCTACACTCTTTATATTCACAGCAGTTTGCTTACGCGTTTCTTCACTTGCTTTTAGCGTATTTACTTCAGTTGCTAATTGTTTTCCTTTTTGAACAAGTGCACTGTATGTTTCAACTAATTCCTCTGAGCGATAGCCTCGCTTCTTAACCTCTTCTATTACCTGTTCATATTGTAGGTGATAGAAATTCCATTTCTCCTCTAATTGAACATGTAATTTTTCAGCAACATTTTTCTTTTCTCTTAAATCATTTAACTCTTTTTCATCGATCGCATCACTTTGCTCTGTAGCTTTTTTCGGATGGTTTGTACTACCACATACTGGACAAGATTCGCCATCATGTAGATGAAGAGCTAATATACCAGCTTGTTCACTTAACCAGCGACGTTCCATATTTTCATATGAGTTAACTGCCAATCGCATCTTATTATATGCCGCTTCTTTTTCTTTCTCGAATTTTTGCTTTTCTTGCCAAACATCATATGCTTGCTTTAAAACTTTGGCATCTTCTCGCATATTCGTTAGTTCTTCTACTTTAGCTACATATTGCTCAAGTGCTCGTTCTAATTGCTGTAATTCATCAGACATTAGCTGTTTTTGATTTGTATGCTCATCTAATTGTCGATCTAAGTTTTGCATACTTTCTTTTAATTTCCCTATTTGAATTTCTGCATTTTGTAAATTCAACTGTTTCTCAGCTAATGATGCAATAATTGGTTGTAACTCTTCTAATCTTTGAACAAGTTTTTTTGCATTCTCTCTCTCAGGTTCTTTATTCTTTACCGCTTCATATTTCTCCTGAGCAAGTTCAAAGCTTTTCGTTACATTTTCTTTTTTAGCGATTATTTGTTTTAATAAACTTTCAGCCTTCTGCTCATTTTGCATTGCTTCTTCGTACCATTGTTCAAATGGTAATAAGCGCTTCGCTTCTTCCGCACGTTTAAAAGATTTTTCTTTCATTTCAATAACGGTACGATTTTCTTGTAAAGTGTTATATTTCTCATTCTTTTGTTGTAAATCTATAAATTTCTCATTTATGGATTTCGCTGCATGAAAACGTGTTTCAGCATCCTTTAATTGCTTCGTTTGAACATCTTGTTCTACTTGTAATTGCTCCACCTCTGCCTTATACACATCTGTTTCTTGTTCTAATGCTTCTACTACTTGATGCGTGTTTACATGTTCTTGTTCCACCAATGTCTCTAATAATGCTCCATCGCGGATTGGTAATTTGAAAACATTACGGAAGTATAGCTCTCGTTCTTTCTGTTTTTCTTGTAAAACGTCTTTCCATTGTTTTCGTTTTTGATCAAGTAACTCACGCATTAACTTATAACGATCCGTTTTAAAAATACGACGTAAAATTTCTTCTTTGTTTTCTGTCTCAGATGTTAATAGTTTTCGGAATTCCCCTTGTGGTAACATAACAATTTGGCTAAATTGATGTTTACTTAAACCAATTAAATCTTCCACTTTTTTATTTACATCCGTTACATGGAAACGATCAACAGCTGGAACATTCTCTTCATCAATCACTTCATATAGTTCTACTGCATGTCCCGTAATTGTCTTGTTCCCTTGTTTTTTATGTCCAAGTTGTCGTTTTATTTCATAACGTTTCCCTTTTAACTGAAAGGTTAGTTCTACACTTGTATACATATTATCATCAGCAAATTGACTGCGAAGCATGCTCGTATCACTACGTTCTTCTCCGCTTGCCTCACCATATAAGACATAACAAATCGCATCAAAAATCGTTGTCTTTCCAGCTCCTGTATTCCCAGAAATGGCGAAAATACGATGATCTCCAAGATCATTAAAATCGATTACTTCTTTCTGTTTATATGGCCCAAATGCTGTCATAATTAGCTGAATCGGTCTCATCCTCGTTCACCTTCCCGTTCTTGCACTGTTTGTAGTACTTCTACAAATAGACGTTCTTTCTCTTCTGATAAATCTAAGCCTTTCATTTCTTTATAAAAAGCCTTTAATAACGATAAATCATCCGTTTTATGTCTTGAAACAGTTACTTCATTTGACTCTGTGAACTCTCGTCTTTGAATAGATCTTTCAACATGCATTGCATTTGGATATACAGATCGTATTTTTTCCATTGGCTGCAAGACAGGATTTTCATCTAATAATTTTACAAACACATAATCTTCACTTACTGGATGTTGTAATAATTCATCTATTTTCGCTTCTACTGTTCGCATTTTACGACGTGGTGCAAGTAACCTTTTTTCAATTGTTGCTTCACCTTGCTCGTCCAGTTCCACAATATAATATCCTTTTTTATGTTTTTCTTCAGAAATAGAATATGCAAGTGGAGAACCTGAATATCGAATTGTCTCATTACGTACAAAATGCGCTTGATGTAAATGTCCAAGCGCTGTGTAATGAAACTTATCAAAATAATGACTATTTACGTATTCAGCACCACCAATTGAAAGTGGTCGTTCTGCATCACTTGTATTCTCTTCCGCTTCTCCCGCAGAAGTTACAAATGCATGACCAACAAATACGTGTCTTGCTTCTTTATCCATTGTTTCAGAAAGCTCATTCATAAAAATACGCATCGCATCATCATGAGAACGTACATCTTCGTTTTTCAAAACATGTCTAACTATGCTTGGATCCGCATATGGAACGAGATGGAAGTGAACCTCGCCATATTCATCATTTAATATAATTGGCTCATATGGAAATTGAAATTGTCCCACAATAAATAATCCTTGTTTCTTCATTAAACTACTTCCAAAATGAATACGATCTGGACTATCATGGTTTCCTGCAACCGCAATAACTGGTGTTTGTAAATCAATCACTATTTTTTGTAAAACATCATTTAATAAGTCTACTGCTTCCGTAGGTGGAATTGCTCGGTCATATAAATCCCCTGCAATAATTACGGCATCTGGTTTTTCTTCTTCAACAGCTTGTACAAACTGATCTAATACAATCTTTTGATCTTCAGTCATATACACGCCATGAACGAGCTTTCCTAAATGCCAATCCGCTGTATGAAATAACTTCATAGTTTCCTGCTCCTTTTAATTTACTGATTTTAGTGATACGAGTTGATAGTTTATTGTAGTTTTTCCGTTTTCCCACTCTAACTTTTGTATCATTGCACTACCAATTCTTTCTTCATTTGATTTATATAAAGGCAATATTTCTTGAACTGTAAATAAGTGATAACCATCCAATTTTAATTGAAATATGTTTTCTTCTATATGTAATCTTACTTCTTTTTCATTTGAAATAATTTTTGTGTGCACCTCAAATTTCATGACAGATACAACCCCTTTTTCTAATCTCTACACTATTAATAGTATATTGGCTATGCAAGATTGACAAGTAAATACACGGCAAAGTACACACTTTTCTACCGCTATATGTTTTTTATTTTTATATATAATACGGTATGTGAAATTTTATTTATTGTAAAAATAAAAATGTCTAATGTGACATCTTTATTTTTGTATAAAGTCTTTCATTACATAATATAAAACTGTAATGAAAACGATCGCTACAAAAAATGAAAATACTGCGATAATGTACCCATCCTTATTTAATAAAATGCAAAAAGAAATAGATATGATAAAAATCGGAAATACAAGTCGTACTTTATCCTTCACTTCCTCTGTCGTATCTGTATGATGAAAATACTGCGTTATCCCTATCATTAAAGAAGACAAAATAATCACCGACAATAGTAAAGGTCCTGGCATTCCGATTTCTCCTTTCTCTATTTCTAATGAAAAGCAATTTTTCTTTCATCATAATCACTTCAAATACTCTTTTTGAAGTGATTATGCACAATTTACACATATATAATAGCGTGTTTATCATGATAATTTCAAATAATTACAATTACAGTAATGTTGTAATATTCATTTTCAACCTCAGAAATCCTGCAAATATATCTCGTCAAAATATGCGGTATACAAATTAACACGTACCGTCAACTTTAGACAAAATTTATAAAGGACATTTCAGTACGTATCAAGAATTAAGAATAAGAAGATATGTAAGGGAGGATGAATTATGACTGAACACGTTTTATTTTCTGTTAGCGAAAACGGCGTTGCATCAATTACTTTAAACCGCCCAAAAGCACTTAATTCTTTATCTTATGACATGTTGCAACCAATTGGGCAAAAACTGAAAGAATGGGAACATGATGAGCGAATTGCGCTTATCGTATTAAAAGGAGCTGGCACAAAAGGTTTTTGTGCAGGCGGCGACATTAAAACTCTTTATGAAGCGCGTTCAAATGAAGCTGCATTGCAGCATGCGGAACGTTTTTTTGAAGAAGAGTATGAAATTGATACATATATTTATAAATATAAAAAACCGATCATCGCTTGTTTAGATGGAATTGTAATGGGCGGTGGTGTCGGTCTTACAAATGGTGCGAAATATCGAATTGTAACTGAGCGTACGAAATGGGCAATGCCAGAGATGAATATCGGCTTCTTCCCAGATGTCGGTGCTGCTTATTTCTTAAATAAATCTCCAGGGTTTGCTGGCCGCTATGTTGCTTTAACAGCATCTGTTTTAAAAGCTTCTGACGTATTATTTATAAACGCTGCTGATTACTTTATGACATCTGATTCATTACCAATTTTCCTTACTGAACTTGAAAGTGTAAATTGGCATAAACAAGATGATGTACATACTAATTTAAAAGAAGTCATTCGTACATTTGCAACTGCTCCAAACTTAGAAAGCGAGCTTTCTACTTCATTAGAAGAAATTAATTCACATTTTGCATTCGATACAATTGAAGAGATCACCGATTCATTGGAGAAAGCTCAAAGTTCCTTTGCTTTAAAAACGAAAGAAACGCTATTATCAAAATCCCCTATTTCATTAAAAGTAACTTTAAAACAGTTTATTGATGGACAAGATAAATCCGTTGAAGAATGTTTCGCTACCGACCTTGTACTTGCTAAAAATTTCATGAGACATGAAGATTTCTTCGAAGGAGTACGATCCGTTGTCGTTGATAAAGATCAAAATCCGAATTATAAATATAAGCAATTAAGTGATGTTTCAGAAGAAGATGTAAATCGGTTCTTTAACTTACTTAATGCATAATAAGGTGAAACATTAATAAGTGGGGGTTCATTACCCGCTTATTATTAGCCCTCACCGATCGTCCGGTCATGCGGGATAAAATTGAGGCTATATAGTAGTGGAATTTCACTACTATATAGCCTCTTTCTCATTTAATAATTTTTAATAAAATTTAATTTTATTAAATCAAAAATGTGTGCTACACTATTTTTAATCAAATATTCTAAAAATAAAAAGGAGGAGCAACTATGATTGAAAATTATTTTCTTTTCATCATTATGTCTATTTGTCTTATTATTTTACCTGGTCCTGATACTGCAATGGCGACGAAAAATACATTGGTTGCCGGTAAGGTCGGTGGAGTGAAAACAGTGTTCGGTACATGTGTTGCACTTTTAATTCATACTTTAGCAGCAGTAATCGGACTTTCCGCAATTATTGTAAAGTCAGCTCTTTTATTTTCTATTTTCAAGTACGTTGGAGCTCTGTATTTAATTTATATTGGCATTAAAGCCCTTTTAGCGGTAAGAAACAAAGAAGGCTTTGATACGAACGATATATCTTTAAATAATGAAGATGAACACACTTCTTGCTTTCGCCAAGGGTTTCTTACGAATTTATTAAACCCTAAAGTTGCAGTCTTCTTTTTAACCTTTTTACCTCAATTTTTAAATCCAAATCATAATACGTTTATTCAACTTCTCGTAATGGGTCTTACTTACCTCGTATTAACAGTTATTTGGTTCGCTTTTTATATATTTTTAATTGATAAAATTAGTGCTTTTATGAAAGAACCGAGGACGCAACGTTATATTCAAGGCTTAACAGGAATCGTCTTAATTGGTTTTGGTATTAAACTAGCTTTTGAAAAAAATAATTAACAAGACGAAAAACACCACATCTTCAGAGTGGTGTTTTTCATTTAACAACTGTTTTGGCTGTTTACTCTCTATTAAAACCAGCGCTCTGTTACAACTTTTTTACGTGTATAGAATTGAACACCATCTGTACCATTTGTACCTAAATCACCAAAGAATGAAGCTTTATTTCCTGCAAATGCGAAAAATGCCATTGGTGCTGGAACGTTTACGTTTACACCGATCATACCAGCATCTATATTATCACGGAACGTTTGTGCATGTTTACCATTTGACGTATAAATAACCGCGCCATTTGCAAATTTAGATTGATTTGTTAATTTAATACCTTCTTCTAAATCTTTAACTCGTACAATGCTTAATACTGGAGCAAAAATTTCATCTTGCCAAATTTTCATTTCTTGATTTACACCATCAAAGATTGTCGCACCTACAAAGTAACCTTCTCCAACTTCTTCCTTAATTTTGCGACCATCAACTAATAAAGTTGCTCCATCTGCTACACCGCTATTAATATAGCCTAATACGCGCTCTTTATGAGATTCACGAATTAATGGTCCAACATAATTATCTTCGTGGAAACCGTCACCTACTTTTAACTTCTTCGTCTCTGCTACTAGTACGTCGATGAATTCATCAGCAATTTCATCAACTACTGCTACTACTGAACATGCCATGCAGCGCTCTCCACTACTTGCGAATGCAGATCCAATTACACCTTGCACTGTTTTCTCAAGATTGCAATCAGGCATTACAATCGCATGGTTTTTTGCACCAGCTAACGCTTGTACACGTTTCCCGTGTTTCGTACCTGTTTCATACACGTAACGAGCTACCGGCTCAGATCCAACGAATGAAATAGCTTGAATATCTTTACTTTCTAAAATGCTATTTACAACATCTTTTCCGCCTTGTACTAAATTCAATACCCCTTTTGGAAAACCAGCTTCATAGAATAACTCTACAAGTCGCTCTGCTAAAAGTGGCGTTCTTTCCGATGTTTTTAATACGAACGTATTACCGCAAGCAATTGCAAGTGGGAACATCCATAATGGAATCATCATTGGGAAGTTAAACGGTGTAATACCAGCAACAACTCCAATTGGGTAGCGCCAAATCGATCCATCAATGCCGCTAGCAATATTCGGAAGAGCTTGTCCCATCATTAAATTTGGTGCTGATGTTGCAAGTTCTACCGCTTCAATCCCTCGCTGCACTTCACCAGTTGCATCCGTTAATGTTTTACCATTTTCTAGCGTAATGATTTTAGCAAGCTCTTCTTTGTTTTCTTGTAAAAGCTGTAAATATTTATATAATTGTCTTGAACGATTCGGAACTGGTACTTTAGACCATGTTTCGTATGCTGCTTTTGCCGCTTCAACAGCTTTTTCAACATCTTCTTTCGGAGATAGCGGAACGTAAGCGATAATTTTTCCAGTCGCCGGATTCGGAACTGCTTCTACTTCTGTACCAGTAGATTCTACCCACTCACCATTAATATGATTTTTTACTCGTTTAATTTCAGTTGTAATCATTATATTCTCTCCTTTTTTATGATGTATATAAGTCTATTATTTTTGATTAGAAATTAACTGTTCACTAACTTTCTTATATAAAGCAGCCATATCGTTTTCACCATATCCTGCCTCACTTGCTTCTTCATATACGTTTAATAGCATTTCGCTTACTGGTAAGTGAAGTTCGCTTTCTTTCGCTAAATCTACTGCAAATCCTAAATCTTTCTTTAATAAATTCACAGTAAATCCTGGATCGTAGTTTTCAGTTGCAATGAAACTTTTATAATTACGCTCATAAATTCTACTTTGACCGTAACTTACATTTAAAATATCAAACATTTTATCTAAATCCATATTATTCTTTTTCGCTAATGTTAAAGCTTCACTCACACCAGCTGTATAAAAACCAATTAATAGGTTATTAATTAATTTAACTGTTGTGCCACTATCAATCTGCTCACTAACATGGAAAACATTCGCGCCTAGTACGCCCATGATAGATTCCGTTTTCTCATATACTTCTTTCGATCCACCAACCATAAACGTTAATGTACGGTTTTCAGCTCCAATTACCCCACCACTAACAGGTGCTGCTAAAAAGTCTACTTTCTTTTCCTTTGCAGCTTCCTCTAACTGTTTGTTTAATTGTGGAGATACAGTACTTGTATCAATTAAAACTACATTCGAGTGGCTACTTTCAAATAATCCTTCTTCCCCAAAATACACCGCTTCAACAGCGCGAGGTGAAGGTAAACTTGTAAAAATCACATCGCATGTTTCTGCTAGTTTTGAGATTGATAAGCCAATAATTCCTCCTTCATTTTCAAAGGAAGCTTCGGCCTCTTTATTTAAATCCACACCGTATACTGTGTAACTCGATTTAACTAAATTTTTAGACATCGGAAGACCCATATTACCTAAACCGATAAAGCCAATCTTTTTCATATCGCTTTCCTCCTATTTACACAATATACTTTCCACGATTTATAATAGCTTTCGCAATTTCTCTCTTTTTTGTAAATACGTTCGTGTATAAAGGCACTAATAATTGACGAATTCCAGCTAAAATTACGTGTCTATCTCGTTCTTCTGTGACAGCCGCTGAAAGTATAGAAATCGCTGCTTCTTCTACTTTACGATAGCCTTCTTCACAAATAACATCAGTTATCATTTGTTTCGTACGCTCTTTCTCTTCACCATTTTTACTAATTGCTTTACTCGTGCGTAAAAATGCTGATTCCATGACGTACACGTCCGTTAACATATTTGATAATACACGTGAATATTCTTGTTCTTGGTCAATTTTTAACCCTGGAGTTTTAGAGAGCGTTTTCAAAGATTGTTTCAACAATTTTTTCGCTAATAAAATGTAACGATGGTTTCTTTCAACATTTGCTACATCAACTTCTACTTCAGTATCTTCAATTTGTTCCATTTGCTTCATTAACATTTTAGCAACTGTTAATCTATTAATTTCGTTTGTTCCTTCAAAAATACGACTAATTCTAGCGTCACGATATAATCGTTCTACCTCGTACTCTTGCATATAACCGTAACCACCATGAATTTGTACAGCTTCATCTACGATATGACCAAGTGTTTCAGAAGCATTTACTTTATTAAGTGCACATTCAATTGCAAATTGAGACATTTTCTTCATAAGATCTTCATCACTCTCATGAATTGCTTCATCAATTACACCTGCTGTACGGTAGGCTGCACTTTCTGCTCCATATGTAGCAATGATCATATTTGCAATTTTCTCTTGAATCATCGTAAAATCTACTAATTCCGTTTGGAACTGTTTTCGCTCTTTTCCATATTGAACCGACAAACCAATTGCTTGTTTTGCTGTTCCAATATTTCCAAAAGCCAGCTTTAGTCTAGCGAAGTTAAGAATATTAAGTGCTACGTGATGCCCTTTTCCAACTTCCCCTAAAACATTTTGAGCAGGGATGACAACATCTTCTAAAATTAGGGTAGCCGTTGAAGAACCTTTAATCCCCATTTTCTTTTCTTCTAGTCCAATGGATACACCTTCACATGTTCTTTCGACAATAAACGCTGTCATTCCTTTATTTGTCTTCGCAAAAACAACGTATACATCTGCCATATGAGCATTTGTAATCCACTGCTTCTCACCATTTAACTTCCAAGCAGTACCATCTTCATTTAATACTGCACTTGTTTTTGCACTTAAAGCATCAGAACCAGCATTTGGCTCAGTTAAAGCATAAGCCCCAATCCATTCTCCAGACGCAATTTTCGGCAAATATTTTTCTTTTTGTTCTTTCGTTCCGTAATATATGTAAGGCAATGTACCTACACCAGCGTGTATATTAAAGGAAACACTAAATGCACCAGCGTATCCCATTTTTTCTGCTACAAGCCCTGAAACTGCCTTTCCTAACTCAAATCCGCCGTACTCTTCTGGGACTTCGATACTTAATAATCCAAGTTCTCCAGCTTTCTCAAATAATTGACGAGAAATTTTATAGTTATGTTGTTCTATATTCTCCATTTGTGGAACAATTTCTTGTTTAACGAATTGTTCTGTCGTTTTTGCGATTAAATCTTCATCTCCTGAAAAATCTTCTGGCGTAAAGAAAGTATAATTCACATCTTTATTAAGTGAAAAAAATTCATCCCACGGTAACTTTGTTTTCTCCATCTGAATCCCCCTATCATTTCGGCCTTACTTGCTACTACGTATGCTCGTCTACGATGAGTGGAATTTCTTATTTTTGAAAACAGAAGGCGATGAATTGTCACATCAAGCAGTTCGTTTTGCCAAAGATGTATTCTCATCGCCTTAGTTGTTTTATCTATTGATCCTCTGATAATACTGTTTTTGCAATTCCAGTATCTAGTTCTTCAAAGTCATGATATGAAATTGTTTCATATAACTCACTTCTCGTTTGCATACTTGAAAGTGCATCTTTTTGAGAACCTGTTTCCTTAATTAAAGTAAACACATTCTCATATGCTTTCGCTGCAACACGAAGTGAAGTTACAGGATAAATAACCATTTGGAAGCCCATATTTGCAAATTCCTCTGCACTATAATACGGCGTTTTCCCGAACTCAGTCATATTCGCAAGTAAAGGCGCATTTACTTTACTATTAAATAGACGGAACTCTTCTTCTGATTGAAGCGCTTCAGGGAATATTGCATCTGCACCTGCTTTTACATAAGCATTCGCTCTTTCGATTGCTTCATCTAAGCCTTCTACACCGCGAGCATCTGTACGTGCCACAATATATAAGCTTGGTGCAACTTCTTTAATCGCTTTAATCTTTTGAACTAACTCTTCTGTAGTAACAAGTTTCTTACCATTTAAATGTCCACATTTCTTCGGTAATTGTTGATCTTCAATTTGAACAGCCGCAACTTTTGCTTCCACCATTTCTACTGCTGTTCTCGCTACGTTTAATACACCGCCAAATCCTGTATCAATATCAACAAGAACTGGTAAATCTGTAGCTCTTACTAGATCCCTTGCTCTCTCTGCTACTTCAGTAGACGTCACGATTCCTAAATCTGGTAGCCCTTTACTTGCAGTGTAAGCAGCTCCCGATAAATATAGAGCTGAAAAACCTGTATTTTTTGCAACAAGAGCAGCCATTGCATCATGAGCACCTGGAATTTGCAAAATTTCATTTGCTTCTACTAGAGCTCGGAAGCAATTCGCAAGCTCCTCTTGTGTTGACTGTTTATTCACAACCCAAGCCATTCTAAATTCCCCCTATTATTAATTTAAAAATAGATCTACAAATTCGTTTACATTCATATTTTCTAGTTTTTCTTCATTTAGACAAACTTCATGAATTTGTTCTTGTTGCTTACTAGAATAATGACCTGCCATATTTGCAGTGAATTTTTGAACAACTTTTGGAATTGCTTCGTCTCTACGGAAACGGTGACCAAGTGGATATTCACATTCCACATTTTCTGTTACAGTGCCATCCTTAAAATGAACTTGAACAGCGTTGGCGATTGAGCGCTTGTTCGGGTCAAGGTAATCTAAACTATACTGTTTGTTTTCAACAACAACCATCTTATTACGTAATTCATCTACACGTGGATTATTTGCTACTACATCCTCATAATCATCCGCAACGATATCTCCTTTTAACAAACCAATTGCCGTAATGTATTGTAAGCAATGATCACGATCAGCTGGGTTATTTAATGGACCTTCTTTGTCGATAATACGAATTGCTGATTCATGAGTTGTAATCGTAATACGATCAATTTCATCTAATCTTTCTTTAATTTCTGGATGTAATTTCACAGCACACTCTGCAGCTGTTTGTGCATGGAACTCTGCTGGATATGAAACTTTAAATAATACATTTTCCATTACATAAGACTCTAATGGTCTTGCTAACTTTAATTCTTGTTTATTGAATAATACATCTTGGAATCCCCAGCCTGGTGCAGATAATGCTGTTGGATATCCCATTTCACCTTTTAGAGCAGTCATTGCAAGATGAACACCGCGGCTTGTTGCATCACCTGCTGCCCATGATTTACGTGAGCCTGTATTTGGTGCATGACGATATGTACGAAGACTAGAATTATCAATCCATGCATGTGATAATGCATTAAAGATTTCTTCACGTGTTCCACCGAGCATTTTTGCAACTACAGCAGTTGTTGCTACTTTTACGTATAATACATGGTCAAGACCAACACGATTCAAACTATTTTCTAAAGCTAGTACACCTTGAATTTCATGTGCTTTAATCATCATTTCTAATACTTCACGTACTTTTAATGGTTCTTTTCCTTCTGAAATACGAACACGGCTAATATAATCTGCAACTGCTAAAATACCGCCTAAGTTATCAGATGGATGTCCCCACTCTGCTGCAAGCCAAGTATCGTTATAGTCTAACCAACGGATCATACATCCGATATTAAATGCACCTTTCACTGGATCAAGCACATATGACGTACCTGGTACACGTGTACCATTCGGCACGATCGTTCCTGGTACAACTGGTCCTAGTAATTTCGTACACTCTGGATATTGTAGTGCTAAAATTCCGCATCCAAGTGTATCAAGTAATACGTAACGAGCAGTACTGAATGCTTCTGCGCTAGTTACCTCTTTATTTAATACATAATCCGCAATTTCTTCTAATAATGCATCTTTTTGTTTAATTTCATTTGTTTTAATCATACTATTCTTCCCTTTCTGTCGAAAATTCGTTATTATTAATGATGGGTGTCGGTCAAACACCCATCTAGCGGGCGGTGCTAACAACTCCCCAGTTGTTCTTATTTACTAAGTACATGTCGCTCGCCAACATAATTTACACGTGGACGGAACAATCGATTGTTCGCATGTTGCTCAATTACGTGCGCGCATAGTCCTACTGTTCTAGAGCTAAAAAAGATTGGTGTGTAAAGTTGAATTGGAATACCAAGCATCCAATATACTGGAGCTGCATAATAATCAAGGTTCGGATAAATTCCTTTTTCCTTCTCCATAATCTTTTCTCCAGCTTCACACATTTCATATAGTGTATAATCGCCTTTTACATCACATAACTGCTTTAAAGCTTCCTTCATCATCAGTGCTCTTGGATCCATCTTCTTCATATACACACGATGTCCAAAGCCCATAATTTTTTCTTTGTTATATAGTTTCTTCTGTAACAACTCTTCAAACTTCTCAACATTACCAGCTTCTAAAAGCATGTACATAACCGCTTCGTTTGCACCACCGTGTAAGCTACCTTTTAAAGATGCAACTGCACCTGTTAAAGCACCATATAAGTCCGATTGCGTTGATGCAATAACGCGCGCTGTAAATGTAGAGTTTGGCATTTCATGTTCACTATATAAAACAAGGGAACGATCAAAGATCTTCTCCTCAAGTTCAGTTGGTTTTTTACCTGTTAACATATAGAAGAAATTCGCGCTATATGTTAATTCTTGAAGAGGCTGAATTGGCTCTTCATTATTTAAAATATGATAGCTATTCGCTACAATGTTTGGTACTTTGCTCAATAATTTGTACCCGCGGCTTTTGTTTACTTCTAACGAGCGGTTTTCGATATCATTATCGTAACCAGCTAATGCGGACACACCTGTACGCAATCCATCCATCGGGTGCGTTTCTTTCGGTAATGCCTTTAATACGTTGAATACACCTTCTGGTACCGCGTATTCTTCTTTTAATTTCTTTTCGAGTTTTGCTTTTTCATCCTCATTTGGTAGATGTTCTTCCAATAAAAGGTGCACAATGTCTAAATACTCTTTTGTTTTTGAGAGTTCGATTAAGTCATACCCTTGAATTACAATTTCACCTTTCACTGTGTCAAGAAACGAAATTTTCGTCTCCGCTGCCACTATACCATCTAATCCCGGGGAAAATTTTTCTTCAGCTTTCATCATTATTTCCTCCAATCCTAATAGATCTTCGTGCACATAACTGTAAGCCTTTACAAAATCGTGAAACTACATTTCTATTTCAATGTATCAGAGTTTTTAGAAGATTTCAATTTATTTTATAATGATAAGTTTCCTATACTTTTACCGATGTAACAATACAATTTTTCAAAAATAATTTTCATATTTTATAAAGAAAGGACAGACTTCTTTGTTCGACTTATTAAAACAAAATATAAGGATGAATCAGAAAATCCTACAGAACATATCATTCTCCCATTTTTTTTAAGAAAATAAAAAAACGAGCTGTACACATATACAACTCGTTTCTTCATAATATTTATTTCACTATCTCTTCAATATAATTCTTATATAAAACTTATTTACTTTTAAAAAAGTTATTATTTTACATAATTAAATTAAATTCCTACGTTTCCCCGTACTAACCTACAACTAAATGATAGTTTTGAAAGTGCTAAAGATCATCAACATTCAAAAAAATAGAATGTCTCTTTCTTTAACTTACATAATTTACCATACAGTTTCCTAAAGACTATTCCTAAAGAATATCCAGGCTGAATTGGACTATTAACATGCTATATTCAGAATTCTTCCTTAAACCATTGTAGAGCGTCATGTTCAATTGAAATTTTGATCTTTGTTCCTCTCGTTTACGCAAATTCTTTTTTACCTAATCGCTGTTTTACAAAAATGACAAAAATAATGAAAGCGATTAGTCCTGAAATTGCACTACCTGCAAATAAAATACGGTAACCGAACATTTGCGAAACAACTCCAAGTAAAATCGCACCAAGTCCAATCCCTAAATCAAATGCGGTAAAGAATGAAGCGTTAGCAACTCCTCTTTTACTCGGATCAACAATTGTAAGCATCGCTGCTTGTAATGCGGGCTGTGCTGAACCGAATCCAACACCGTATAATGCAGCTGCGATAACTACACCCATTAAACTATTTGAAATCGTTAATACAACTATTGCGATAATCGTAATACATAGTGCCGGGAGTATGATAAATACTTCTCCATACTTATCTAATAGTTTTCCTGAAATTGGTCTTACAATCGTTAAAGCAACTGCATATACAAGAAAGAATGTCCCAGGATTCACATCAATTGACGATGCAAATAGCGGTAAAAACGTCGTAATCCCTCCATATGCAAATGATAAAAAGAAAACAACAATCGTAATTGATAGAACGGATTTTTCAAACAGTTGCATTTTCCCTTTTTCTTTTTGTGGTGTGAATGGCATTTTCGTCATGAACGATAATAAGACTGCCATAAAGGATAAAAGAGTTGCTAACAAGAATAGGCTGTGAAATGAATAATTTTGTACAACCGATAATCCAATCATTGGGCCGATTGCCATTGCAATTGTCATAGCCATCCCATACCATCCCATACCTTCACCACGGCGTGAATCTGGTATAATATCAGTTATCGCTGTTCCAACAGCTGTTGTAGAAACAGCCCATGTTACCCCGTGAATAACACGTAAAACAGCTAAAAGGATAATAGTCGACGCTAAATTATAGGAATACATCGTTAACCCAAAAAAGATGAGTCCAAAAATAATAAACGATCTTCTACCATATTGATCTAACATCCCTCCAATAATCGGTCGTATTACAACTGCAGCTATTGTAAACATTCCCATCATGAGTCCAACTTGTGATTCATTGCCGCCTATCTCTTTAATAAAGAGCGGGAGCGTTGGTACAAGTAAATAAAATCCTGTAAATAAAAATAACATTGCGAAAGTCATTTGAATAAATGATTTCGTCCATAATCGTTCCATTAAAATTCCTCCATAAACACGTATGTTATTGCAATTAACACCTCCATTTTACATTTTCTTAGTCCCTTTTCCCTCCGTAAATAGACGTATCTTTTTATAATAAATGGTCCACCATCAATTTAAATTGGTCTTACAACTTTATAAGTATACATTAGCCTAAAGTCCTATCTATATGTACCTTTATACGTGTGAAAAGAATATACTACTTTATTATCACAACTTAGGAGTGATTATGTTATGTGGGTATCTTCAAGAGTAACAGCCGTCGTTCCTTCGACTCCTGGGATACACGTTCCAGCCGTTCATACAGCTAGTTCCGATGTAGGAATTGAACTCCCTGCAACTTGGCAACAATATCAAATTCCCGGTCAAGTTACTCCCTCATTTTGGCATCATGGCGCACATCCAAGTAGTACTACCTTTTACAACCCCAGTTATACTCCATTGCCTCAGGCTCAAGTCTTTTATCATTTTCCATCAATTTATTTTCAGAATTTCTACGGTACTTTTAACATTTAAATTCATCATTGCATAGCTGCTACATTTTAACGAAAATAATACTTCAAATAGAGAATTATGTAGTAATTTCACATAACAACTATTTAATCCTAAAAACCTATAAACTGCTTACTATAGAATTTTCTGTAGGAAATCAATAATCAATATTTTAATTTAAACGATAAAAAAGCACTTAAGATTGTAATTTTCACAAATCTTAAGTGCTTTTTTGTACTTTTTATTAACTTCTCTTATTGTCCATTATTGACAGGGGCTTCTCCTGTATTCCCGCCAGTATCTGGTTGTGTGGTCGCTGGAGGTGTTGTATTTCCTTGACCTCCTCCGTTATTCGCTGGAGGTGTTGTATTTCCTTGACCTCCTCCGTTATTCGCTGGAGGTGTCGTATTTCCTTGGCCTCCTCCGTTATTTGCTGGAGGTGTTGTATTTCCTTGGCCTCCTCCGTTATTTGCTGGAGGTGTCGTATTTCCTTGGCCTCCTCCGTTATTTGCTGGAGGTGTCGTTCCTTGGCCATTTCCATTATTTTGTTCATTTTGTTTCTTTTCTTCTTCTTGTTTCTTTTGCTCTTCTAGTTTCTTTTGCTCTTCTAGTTTCTTTTGTTCTTCTTGCTTCTTCAGTTCCTCTTGTTGCTTTTGTTCTTCTTGTTTTTTAAGTTCTTCTTGTTTCTTTAATTCTTCTTGCTTTTTCTCTTCTTCAGTTTTTTGCTGTTGATCTTGTTTTGGTTGTTCCGTTGTATCCGGTACGCTTGTATTTGGAGAAGAATCACGTTTTTCCCCTTTTATACGCAGCTCACTACCTTCTTGAATTACACTACTTGGCATTTTAAATCTTGATTTATCTGTAGCCATCTCGCTCATCATTTCTTTAAAGATCAACTGTGCGATTTTCGTATTTTTACTACTAATATACTCGTCTTTACCATCTTTCATATACCCAGTCCATACTGCCATCGTATATTGCGGCGTATAACCTGCAAACCAACTATCACGAGTCGCACTTTCTGGAATGTTATATTGAGCTAATTGTTTTGAAGCATAGTTTGTTGTACCTGTTTTACCAGCTACATCTAAAGAACTTATATTTGCTGCTGTACCAGTACCTGATGTTACTACTGAACGAAGCATATCAGTAATCATATATGCTGTAGAGTCAGCTATAACTTGTTTTGGTTTTTGCTCAAAACTTTGTGACTTGCCGTCTGGATAAACTATTTTCTTAACAAAATGCGGTTTTGCATACTTTCCACCATTTCCAAATGTCGCATAAGCACCCGCCATTTCAGTTGGTGATACTTCGTTTGTACCAATAGCTGTAGATTCTGCCAGCGGTTTATTAAATGTAATACCTAATTTCTCAGAGAATTCCTTTGATTTATTAAGTCCTACTTCTTTTGCAGTTTTAACTGCTGGAACGTTACGTGACATTTTTAACGCTTCACGCATAGTAATTGGGCCTAAATGACTTCTGTCCGCATTTCGAAGTTCTTGTCCAGTTGAATATTTAAATGGAGAATCATCAATTTGATGATACGTAGCCCATTTTAAGTATTCAATTGCAGGACCGTAATCAAAGATTGGCTTCATCGTCGAACCAGCTGCACGATCTAATTCAATTGCCATATTATGCCCTTTAAATACTGCTTTATTTTCACCGCGTCCACTACCTATAGCACGAACCTCACCTGTTTTCGTATCCATAAATGTGAAAGCACCTTGGAATTTATCATTTGGATAATTAATAATATTTGTATTTAAAATATTATCAGCTAATTTCTGTGCTTTTGGATCCAAAGTTGTATGAATTTCTAAACCATCTGAGCCAATATTAGCATCGGGCAATTCTTTTTCTACTTCTTTCACAACTGCATCCATAAATGCAGGATATGGCATTGCTTGAAGTTCAGTTGCAGGTTTAAGACCATCCGTTACTGAAACTTTCGATGCTTCTTCCATTTCTGCTTTTGTAATATAACCATGTCGATTCATTAATCCTAGTACAACATTTCTTCTTTCTGTTGCCCTTTGAACATTTTCTGTTTTCGTTGGATCATAGTTATTCGGCGCTTTTGGTAAACCTGCAAGCATCGCAACTTCTGGTAATGTTAACTCTTTTAAATCTTTATCATAATAGTTTCGTGCTGCTGTTGCGATTCCATATGAACGGTTTCCTAAATTAATTTTATTTAAATACATTTCTAAAATTTCATGTTTTGAATATTGTTGTTCTAGCTTATACGCTAAATATATTTCCTGAACTTTACGTTTTGATGTTTTTTCCATCGATAAGAAATAGTTTTTAATAACCTGTTGCGTTATTGTACTTCCACCTTGTGAACCATAATCTCCTTTAAGACTCACTAAGACAGCACGGGCAGTACCTTTAAAGTCTACTCCACTATGCTCATAAAAACGTGAATCTTCTGTTGCTAAAAATGCATTTTCTACTAATTTAGGAATTTGATCATACGTAACATTCGTCCGTTTTTCTTTCCCGTATTCATATACCAAATCGCCATTTTTATCATAAATTTTTGAGGATAACGGATTAACAAGTTTTGCTTTCTCAAGTTTTGGTGCATCCTTAATCATTACGAAGAAGGTAGCAACCCCCGCCACTAAACCAACAATACCAAGTAATAAACAAGTAATCAAAAACTTACGAAAGAACGATGTTTTACCTTTTGGTTTTTGTGTTTTAGAAGCTGGCTGTTTTTTCTTTTTAACTTGTCGTCGCTCCTCTCGAGAACGATAATTTTCTGACATGTTACTTTCTCCTGCCTTTCAATTCTCCCGTTGATTTACTTGAAAATATTGAGGTCACTTTCTAAACTGAATTTAATTAAGAAAGTATATTGACCTGGAGCATTCAATATTTTCCTAATTCACAGATTATAAATTTTAGAATTCTTCTTATGCAAACTATTTTCACTTCTATTTTTCCTAATAATGCTGCCCCTTTAAGCATAGAATGTAAAAAGTGAATTTTTCATACCTCGTATAAATAATATACCTTTTTTTCAAATGGTCAATATTTTCTTATTTATAAATCAAAGGTGAAATAAAAATAGCACAACGATATGTACTTCGTGTGAACTTCCTTATCATTACGTATAACGAACATTTAATATATCGCATATAAGTATAATATCTCTTTAATTATAAGGATTTCAACACTACAACCTCAACATCTACAAGAAATTATTAAAAATGAAAAGTGAGGAGTTGCATAATGATGAAGCTATCTCCCGTGAGTTCTAAAAATATTGTTGCTGTTGGCTATAATCCTTTTTCTATGATTTTACGCATTCAATTAAGGAATGGAATGTATGATTTCTTTAACGTGCCTGAAAACATTTACACCGGTTTATTAAGCGCACACTCTAAAACTAATTATCACAATACTTATATTAAAAATTCTTACCGCTATACTAAAATTTAAACTTAAACAGAATGAAAAAAAGAAAGGAGGTAGTCCCCCTTTCTTTTTACAATCATTTCACGACTTAGCTATCTCCTATTCCTCTTATTCATTTCATCATATGCTTCAATTTGTTTTTTTAATCTCCGGTCTGCTTTTTTATCATGTACAACTAATATCGCATGTATAACTCCTGGAACCCAAAATATTAATGTTAATAGGAAGTTAATTATCGCTTGAAATGGTTTGCCGCAAAATAATACGGCTACAGGTGGCAGAAGAATTGCCAATAAATACATCATCTCTTGAAAACTCCTCATTTTGTATTTTTTATCTCTCTTCTTTTCAAACGCTCACAAAACCAATTATTTTTATATTTCATACATTCCAATTAAGCATGAAAAACTTTTCTACTCTTATATATTCTATTCATATGCCTAAAAACCTACTACTTCAATCTTACCACGTATGTAAAATTGCCCCCCCTTCCTTTATCAAATGTGTATTTTCATATTTTTATTTTTTCTAATTTTTCTTCTTCCTCTATTATAGTTAATCCAATCGCAGAAATAATAGTTCCTATTGCTTGTATCCAAATACCAATGAGTGCTATTATCTTCTCATTCTTCTTATCAACCATACTGCCTTCATTTTCTATTTCATTCTTTGATACATTAATAATACCTTGATACGCTTGAAGTCCCGCACCTAAACTTTGCAAAGAATTACCTAGTATTATAATTCTCTGTATTGCTTTCATCTGAAGCAAAGCTGCTTCTACTCCTAAAAAAGCACCAATCGATTGTAAACTGTTCCCGACAATTATGAGATAATCATTCTCTTTCAATTGTTTATTTATATTAAAATATGTTCCTATTACATTTGATATATTCCCTAATGCTAATAATTCAATGCCCATTTTATCGAGCATTTCACTTTTATTCTCCAAACACATATTTTGATTTTCTCTTTCAGCTTCATCTCCGGTATCATTACTCGCTATTATTTGTAATATATAACCGAGGGCTTGTAATGAGCTTCCTACAATTACAAGATCTGATTCAACTTTCTCTTCTCCAATAAATCCTCTTGTCGTCCCAATAGCCGCAGTAAGATTTCCTCCTACTTGAAACCATGCTCCTGTCACTTTTAAACCGCTTGGATTCATTTTTATCACCTATTTAGAAATTTTCTAGTGCTTTTTTCGCCATACACAAATGACATCCTTTATCTCATATTTATTTTCTATATGTAATTTTGTGAATTCTAAAATGTGTTAATCATACAAAAAAGCACCTTTAAGGTACTTTTTTTAGACAAAGCGTATATCACTGAAAATACGCTAATTAAAAGATACGTATACAGTTCAAAATATATTTACATACATTCTGGGCATGTCAATGAAGCTCCATTTTTATCTATTGTTATATTTAATATATATTGAATCGCATGATGTGACCACATTTCAGGTGTGGGTGATTCATTTACATACTGTGGTGCACATGAATACAGCATTGGGGTCCTGATACTGCCGCCCGGATCTAAAGCAACAACAGCCATACCAGAGGGTAATTCAAGTGCCATAGATTTCGTGATACCTTCAATTGCAAACTTTGAGGCACAATATGGCGCAAGCTCAGCTTCTCCCTCTCGGCCCCAACTAGAACTCATATTAATAATCCTTCCTTCTTTCCTAGCTACCATCGCTGGGACAAATGCCCTAATTACATTTACTACACCATTTACGTTTACATTCATTATATTTTCGAATTCTTGAGCGGTTACTTTCCACAGTGGCCCATTTTTATTAACAATCGACGCATTATTTATTAACAAATCTGGTGCTCTATTTCTATGAAGTATATAATTTGCCCAACTACTTACTTGCTGAGAATCTGAAACATCAATTATTTGAAAATCATGTATATTTCCGTAATATTTTTTTAATTCTTCAATTTTATCTTTTGAACGTCCACAGCCATATATATTCCATCCCAATTCATGAAATCGATCAACCATTGCACGACCTAACCCTTGCGTCACTCCTGTTATAATTACAATTTTTCCAATTTCGTTTTGCTTCAAATATCTCTCCTCCTTTACAGCATTGTACACTCTTCCTTTTTATTCAGCCATTTACTAAAGTATCAACTCATTTCATACTTTAGTAGGAGTTTTTATGTAAACAAAAAGAGTAACCATAACAGTTACTCTTGCTTATATATCAAAAAAGTCATTATTTATTTCGTTATTGCTTTTATATTTCAGCTTCTCTTTCCCGCATTTCTCACACAATATATAAAAGTTACACCTAGATTACTTCATTATCCTTAATAAAACCATATTTATGCTTACAGTGAGATTCATCTAAAAAAATTTTAAACCCTTTTTTCAACATAGAACAGTTAACCTCTATGAAAGAATCTTCATCTATTCTGATTACCGATTTTTATTTAAATTCTCAATCTCATTTTGCAACTTTTTGAATTGTTCAAAATGCATAGTGATAGATTGACTGTTACCATAATCAACACTATGCTTCACAAATAAAACACCAGTGTCATGAAAAATTGCTTCCAATTCTTTTCTGATGGATACTTTCATTATATGTGCTGTTTTAATAGCCGATAAAATTGCAATTTCATTAAACTTTAATTTTATTTCATTTGGACAAAATGCTTCTTCAACCAATATAACTTCATTGCTATAAATAAGTGCAACAAGATTACTTGATTTTGCATCTGTTAAATCTACTTTTTTTATAACATTATTCATTACATTTTGCCTCCTTTGATTTCGCATATATTAATTATACAATTGTTTTTCAAAATTAATCGACCTTACATTAATTTTAACATACTTTTATTGTAGGATTAAGCTACACTTCAAACGTTTTACTATTCCACAATTTTTGTTACATGAACCATTTGGACTATAAGACCATATAGTAGTGTTAACAAATGATTGTAAAGCGGGTGAAAAGTATGCCCTCAGTTGTAGGGAATTTAGTTGTACAAAATAGTAACGGTTCATTTAATTTAGGCGATTTCTACAACGTTTCTCCGAAAGAAAATACGAAGGCTTATAATGGATCTGGTGCTTCAAACGTTGGTTTTGTTGTTAATACTTTTAATGGCGTGAGCGCGACTAATACGTTTGATTCTGACCTTGCAGATCAAAACCAAGTGGGTACAGCCTAATCCTATTTTTTCATCGTTCTGTTTAGGAATTTTAAATTTGTCTATACTATAATTAGGCTGTTACACAGCTATTATTGATTTTTGGAGTACCCTATCTTTTTCTCCCTTTCCCTGGGGCTCAGCAGCTAGTATGAATCTAGCTGCTTTTTCGTTTCATTATTTATATCCCTCATCTAAAATAGCGTAAAGGAAGCTAAAATTGAAATTTCAGCTTCCTTTACGTTATTTCAATAATATCAGAAGTATTAAATACGTAAGTTTTATAAAATGCGTCAGTACATATTACACTTTGCTTTAGCGGGTTTATATGCACAACTGTCATATAACTTGTAAGGATGTATCCATCTTCAAAATATGTCACCAATATTTCTTTCTCAGACAATAATGACGTTAATAATTTATCAGAAATTCTCTCTTTTACTTCGTTTGTTAAGAGCGGTTTTTGTACTTTAAACTTCTCTCCAACAATCTTTCGCATACTTAACAACTGTTCCGACATTACTGTAAATGGAACCCATTCTCTTTCTATTTTCTGCACCTTTACATCATTCATTTCTTTATCTCCTTGATCATTTATCCATTCTATTTCACACATATTGTTCCTCGATTATTCATTAATAATTGCTAGGCTCATATTTATCCCGCATTAACAGGTAGTGAAGCTCCTACCTCAAAATCCGCTATATATGAGGAGGTATGACGAAAATCAACTGCCCGTAAACGCTTAATTGGTGAAAGCTAATAAATAACGGACGATGAACACCCAACTAATTAAAGTTTCACTTTATTTCTTATTCGTATACTATCTGCACATACAAGAACATTAGTTCTAATTATACACGAACCTACGTTCTTTTGGAATGATTTAAATTATATTTTTATCCATCATTTATTTTTTCTTCATCAAGTGAGCTTTTCACTTCTTATATAATAGGCCGTCCACATATCAACAGAAAAAGCGACTTCATACAAAGTGAAGTCGCTTTTTTCTAATAACGTATATTTCTATATTTACTTTTCTATCCTGACAAGCGTTCTTTCCGGGATACAAATCTCATCTATATTAAAATGATTTATTTTTAATTTTAATTCTCCCACTCGTTCCTGATCTTCATCACCAACCCAACAACTGAATAATTCAAAATAGTCCCCCTCATTTAAATAACCTTCCATAATCGAGCATAAAGCTAATAGCTTTTTTTAGCTTCTTTCTTCTCCTTTTCACTTTGCCACTCAACAAGTTCAATGCCCCAGCTCGTTGAAACTTCATACGTGTAACTTGTTTGAAATTGAAACTCTTGTACAATTTCAAGCATACTTTCATCTGAAAAGCACGATCCAAAAACAATTGCATCATTAGAATCTGGATCCGTTAACGGAATTTCTACATTGCACCCTATATAACTTGCTAAACTCATTTTTACTCCTCCAATATTCGTATACAAAATACTTCATATAAACATTTATCTACTCGAATATAAAATCCCTGCCTAAACTAAAAAGTTTTAATTTTTCAAGTTTATTAACCAACTATAAATGAAAGCATATATTATAAAGAACGAACTCACAAAATTTCTATAGAAAAGAGAGCAATGTAAACACTCTCTTTTCGTACATACTGTTTAAGAATACATAATCTCCCCTTACTACATATATTTTGGTTGTACTATTATATGTAATTCCCTCTCCGTTACTGCTTTTTTTGGGTTACGAAAATACTCTAATTCGTATTTTAATACTTCATAGTCAACCATCCCAATCTTAATCCCTTTCGTTTCTTTTAAAATAGCTAATAAGTTACTTATATCTTCATCATGCGATTCAAAAACCTTCCCTCCGCCTTCTCTCTGAAAAATTACTTTCATATTTTCTCCTCCTACATAATATATTTATCTATTAAGTAATTCGTTTAAAAGCATTCTTTCTTTATTCTAAAAATTTCATACTAAAAAGAACATCCTTTTTTAGTAGAATGCTCTGCTTTTCACTTCATTTAACATCAATATTTTTTCAATACTATTGTATGTTTCATTCTGCAAATTATGTTTATCCACTTCAATAAAGAAAAACTTAAATCACTTCAGGTTTTAATTAGCCCGCGCCAATCAGACTACATGCAAATAGTGGAATGAAATTAAGCAAACGAAACATTATAATATCAACATTCTATGAAGCATTGATCATTCCAATTTTAAAAAAATACATAAATTCCCATTGTAATTCTTAATATTTAAATGTAATATTATATTGTCTTACTATCTATTTATAACACACACACTAACTAGAAAAAGGAACCTATATAGGTTCCTTTTTCTAATTGCAATCATTATTTCTTTTCTAGAAATTCAAATGTATTTTTAAATTCTTTATCATTCACTTTAATATCAGCATCTTTCAATAAATCATTAACTACTTGCTGTTTCCATTTACCTGTCGTATCTTGTAGTCTTTGCTGTTCTAAATCTTTACGAATTTGATTTTTTACTTCATCAAATGGCTTCAATTCTTTTTTATCTGTCACTTTAATAATATGGTAACCGTGAGTTGTTTTTACTGGCTCACTTACTTGTCCTGCATCTAATTTATATGCAGCTTCCTCAAATTCTTTCACCGTTTGCCCTGGAGCAAAACCAGTTATTTCTCCGCCTTGTTCTTTTGAACCAGGATCCTCTGAGTATTGCTTCGCTAAAGTTGCAAAATCTTCACCATTATTTACTTTCTCTTTCACTTCTTTAGCAGTCTTTTCATCTTTCACTAAAATATGACTTACCTTAATCTCTGGTTTATAGTTATCTTTTACATCTTTTTCTGTGACAGTCGCTTTAATCGCTTTCTCAAATGCGATTTCCGGCTTCATTTTTTCTTTTAATTCATCTTCATTTTTCAATCCAACTTGCTCTAAAGTCGATTTAAAGTTGTCACCCATTTTATCTTTTGCTTCTTCTACTTGTTTTTTTGCTTCCTCATCTGAAACTTTATATTTATCTAGTAACGCCTTACTTAACACCATTTGGTATAAAGTACTTTCCCCATATTTTTGTCTTAATTCTTTACTTAACTCTTTCTCTGTAACATTTCCTACTTTTGATGTTACTACGTTGTCTGAGGAACCACATGCCGATAATGCCAGTACTACGCATGAAATAATTGTTCCTAAAAATAACTTTTTCTTTTTCAATTCAAAATACCTCACTTTTATTATTATATAAGAATAACTATACATTATACTTGTGTTAACAATGTGTTTTCCACATGTAATTCATTTCATTTGAATAAACTATGTATCTTGTTCTTTTTTGTTCAAATATTAAAGGTCATCTTACTATTTATCAGTAAAATGACCCTTTACGTATTCCTATAGATTCTTAATAGTTACATGTTCTTCCAGTATCCAATTATTTTGCCCGATATCTACTGCATTTTTGGCTCTTCCCCACACACGAAAAGATTTTGATCCATCAATATTTCCTTTATAATTTATACATTCAGGCTCTGCATAATAATTCACTCCATACCCAACAGGATATTTTGAAACTGCATAAAACCATTCTACATCAAAATGTTTTACATATACCCACTGTTTATCATTGCCTAAGCAAATCATATCTTTATCTGCGTCTTCCCAATAACCATGTAAGACTAAATATGGATTTTTTTGAGTGATTGTACCTGTAAACTGAGGATTCGTAGGATTTTCATATACGTTTATGCCATATCCATCAGGATATTTTGAAACTGCAATACCAATACCATTTGATTGCTGTGTATTCTCTTTGTTAAATTGAATAGATTGATTTACTTGATCCGAACCTATAAACCAAGAAAGCGACTTATTTCCTATTAATTTATTTAAATCACATTTTCCAATACCAGGAACATTTCCCGCATCAGTATATTGCCAAATATCACACGGATATGCTGGCTTATTTCCTCCATAACGAGGAATCCATACAAAATCAACTTCAATATTACGTGCTCCAAATGATACATACGTGTGATGCCCCACGTATAGCCCTACTTTTTTCGCACCTAAACGGCGTAATTCATCTATAAACGCTTGTGTCCCCCCTTGCATATCCATCATCGTTTGAATTTCTACGTCCACCACCCAAAACTTAGCAGATTTATCGCCACGACTCCAAAAATCTTGTGCCTCTTTCCTTGCATCAGCAATAGATATAAAGCGACAAAATGCATAATTACCAAATGGAATACTGCGTTTCTTCATTTCATTCACATAATTTTGATACATAAAATCTACCGTATTCGAGCCATCTTGAACTCTAGCAATAACTAAATCTAGCCGAGATGCTGCAATATCCCAATCAATAGTTCCATTCCATTTTGAAATATCGATAATATACCCCACTACAATTCATCCCCTTTTTAATATCATATTCAAAGCTTGTCTTATTGAAAGCCCCTTATGCCTAATACTAGCTATCTATAATATAAATAAGGAGAATCTATATTATTTTTCAAAACATATAATCTTTTAATTAAACTTCCACTAATTTTATTTATTTTTCATACAGCTCATTCACAAATTCGAGATATGCACTATCATCTATTAGTAAATAATATCAATTAATTAACCTTTCATTAGCGCTATTATTAGAAACGTTTTCATTATTACTACTCATCGATATTAATCTTCTTTAGACTAATAAACATATGTATGACAGCTAACTTACTGTGTTTCTTACGATTATTCTATATTCACGAAAATGATTTCCCTCACATTTCTTATATATTTTCAATTCAAACAGACTACTTTTACATGCTATATGAAATTCTGTAACTCTTTCATCAGTGGCAGTTTCGTTCATCATTCACAGCTTGTTAACCTGTAATTAGCTAGACAAAATAACGTTTATGCATACAAAAAAGACATTTTCTATTAATGAAAATGTCTTCTTACAATTTAGTAAAACAGTTTTGGTGTCAACTCTGTATTTTGTAATTGTGCACTCTCACCGCTCGGAACACAGCTTGTGGAGAATAAAATTGGGATATCACAAATGTCATCGTTCATTACATCATGAAATACATTTGCAGCAACACCAGTAAATGTTTGACATAAATTTGAAATATCATCATTAAAAAATTGAATCACTTGCGCAGCAAAAACTGGAAAGACAACATTTGATCCACCAGGAAGCTGCGGCTGTACAACAACTTGTTCAAAATAAGGATTATTTTCTAACGCCACTTGAAATAAATGAGCAATTTCAAATGCATCTAGTGGACATGGAAGTGGATTTACAATGTTATTTTCATTATTAGTTACAATAACTGTTACACTTACATTCCCAAATTCTACAAAAGATTTTAGAAGCGTTGCTAACGCTATCGCTTTTTCATTACTTAACGCATGCACTAAAATAATATAATTCCCGCCAACTGGAATTAGCGGACCAACTGAAACAGTTGGATCAGCACCAATTGAATTTTTTAACTCATTGAAATATGTGATCCACGGTGGTGAAAGCTGAGCTTGTACATTTTCTTGCACTCTTTCATTACCTCCTAATACAATTCTTACTACTATAATATGTATCAAGGAAAAAAGTGTATTAGATAAATTACTTATTTTTTGCTTTTACCTATTATATCGATTAAACATTTTATAGAACATTCTCAGTTTCCAATGCATTTCCCACATTTTCACCACGGCATAAAACCCCATATTATTATCAACTCAACTAAAATTTCATATTATATTAATACGCCTTTATAATCTGAACGAAAAAGTGCAGAATAAGATGCTGCATATGAGGAGCTGATTTTATGAAAAAAAAACCTATAGTGGTTAAAGTTCCACCAAACTCAAAACTAAAAATCACATTTTTCGGTCCTTGTAACGAGGTAATTACAAATGTTTCTATAATTAATCAACTTTCCACACCTAAGTGTCAAACTATTACGCAATATCCAAACTATAAGAAATACGAAACTGAAGTACGATCATTATCCAGTTGTTAATCCATTCTATTCACAATCCTTACAATTTGGTTAGCTCCGCGACTTCGGGAATAGACCAAAATTACTCATTTCATGTTATTCCATTGATAATCTATTGATTTTTTACACGTTTTTATTAGTCGAGCATATATTATCGTATGGAGATTATCCACTCATAAAACCTATCTTTCTTTAGAGCGTACTTTTTATGTATGCTCTTTTTTTATTTATCTCTCATTCTGTACACATAAACCTGCTCACTTTTATATTTCACGGGCAATCAACCTACCTGCTGCTCATAAACAATTTAATCAATGTGTAATCAACAATACTCCTTTATTTATTATACATTCACTACACTGTTAAATTAGTGTATTCATTCAATCATCTTTCATCTAATATATTTCTCTTCTAAATTGACCATAGATGTATTAAAATTCTTTATATACTCAAGGAGGTCAAATATGTTCAAGTTGTATCCCATACTACTCATCTTAGGATTTATTTTATTTTTATATAGTGTAATCGCCTTAATGTTATTCCTTTCCATACAATAGCAATACCTACACAAACCTATGTTAAATATGTAATTTCTATATAGTAAAGAAAAAGCCCGTAATTATACGGCCTTTTATGTATTAATAAATTAAGATGTCTTTTCTATTCCATAAGACGACTAGCAAATGTAATGCAAAAGAAATTTCACAACCATGTTATATGTTTCGTTGTACTCTTTTTATTACCTAAAGATACCCCTTTCCCCCTTACATCCTAGTATGTGAAATGCTCCTGAAAAAAAACTACATTTAACCTATTTACTTATATATTTTAGAAAAACAATAATAATCCCCCACCATTTGGTGTAGGGGATTAACTAAACCTACTGAAAAGTATTTTATTCTCTTCGTTATTTAATTGGAGAAGGAAATCTTGCAGCTTCAAAATGAACCGTATTCAAACCATTAACATTTTGAACAATTACTCCGGCAACACTACTCTCAGCAAAAACTTCAACTGAATCCCCTGCTTCTAATTGAAGAATAGACGTTACTGAAACATCATTGTTAAAAAATACACCAGTCCCAAAGAAATCATTATCTATTGCTATTGCTGGATTTCCATTCACACGAATCTCAACTCTAGCTCTGTAATTTACATTAAAATCATTTGGAGAGAATGTTATATTCCCTAATACACTATATACCCCTTTAGTCTTCGGAATAAAAATAGATGTTGCTGCATTATATTCATTCGCTAAATCAAACTGTTCATTTTGAAATAATACTTTAACTGAAGTATTTTCCGGAACAGGTTGATTCATTGTATTAACAGCTCTAAATGCAGACGCCCTTACAAGCTTTTCTTTCTTATCATCACAACAATTCACTTTTACATACTTTCTATCACATTGACTATTTTTTCTAAAGCAATCATGACTTTTCTTTTTATAATCTTTACAATACTTACAGTAATAACAAGACGTAGTAAGTCCCCCTTTAAATTTATTATTACATACTATGCAATATAGATTAGAATAGCTTGGACAAACTGTTACTATTTTTAACAGAATAATCCCCACCATTTTGATGAGGATTATTCTTTCTCTTTTGTTTACTCGACTTTATTTAATTGGAGAAGGGAATCTTGCAGCTTCAAAATGTGAGCCGTCTTCTGAAGGACTTAAAACTCCGTCTATGCTACTTTGTGCATAAACCTCAACTTGATCTCCTTCATTCAATTGAATAATCGTCGAAACACTTACTACATTTCCAAAACCTATTGGACCGAAAAAGTCATTATCTATAGCTATTGCTGCGTTTCCATTTACACGAATTTCTACACGAGCTCTATAATTTAAACTAGGATCGTTTGGAAAGAAACCAATCGTTCCAATAATAGAGTAAACTCCCCTAGTCTTCGGAATAAAAATAGACGTTACTGGATTATACTCATTTGCTAAATCAAATTGTTCATTTTGGAACAATACCTTTACAAAAGTATTGGCAGGAACCGTTTGATTCACCGTATTTCTAGCTCTAAATGCAGATGCCCTAACAAGCTTCTCCTCATTGTCATTACACTTACTCGTGCTCTTACAACAATCATGCTGTTTCTTTTTATATTCTTTACAATACTTACAGTAGTAATAGCAAGACATGCTAGTTCCCCTTTCATGCTTATTACTACATATTATGTAAGGGGGATTCGCAATGTTTGGACGAGCTATTGTTTTAGCACTATACCTATCACCTATTTATATACACTTGAGAGGAAAACATATTAATAAAAACACAACCTAGATGTATAGTGCAATCCATTCAAATTTAATGGATTCTTCACTTAGCTATTTTACTTTCAATACAAAAAAGAGCGAATCTACATTCGCTCTTTTTTTATGGCCCAAAGCTTATCATCCAACCTAACATAAATCCAAATACAGCAAACAACAGCATAAAAACAAATAAACTACATGCCCACAATGCATATTTTCGACTTTTGCTTTTTGTGATCATACCTACGACTGAGCACACCACGCCAATACCAACTATTTGCAGAAAACCTTTACCTATAAATGTTTCTTGAGTAAGCAATATAATGTTCAAATACAATAACGCTAGAAAGGCAATAATTAATGAAATAGTCCCCATCCACGTTTCCTGTTTATACATATGATTCTTTCTTTTTTTTAAGAATGCCAATTCCATAACCTCGATTCACCTACTTTCAATTTTCTAACTTTTTCGTGGCTCATCAATTTTTCAACTTCTACTTTAGGCCCAGTTACAACTGCCCCGTATGTTTTCACCCCATTTTTTTCAAGGAAAGAAATACGCTTTGACAACTCTAATACTTTCGCTCTAGATAGCTTCACTGCTAAATCTTCATGCTTCTGTAATGACTTTAAAACATCAATAAATTGTTCCTCATGAGGTAAATCACTTTCAAAAGCACCACTTGGCCTTGAAATCATATCTGCTGGAAAGCCAATCGGTGCTACATACATACCCTCCTCATTCGTTTGCTTCTCCTCTAATCCTGTATGAATGGCATACCACACAATATCAATAGTAGGAAACATATCCGTTACCTCTTGTACACTTAATAATTCTCTAAAAGATACAAATGCTTCTACAACAGATTCTTGCGGAAGACCCTTTAATACTTGCGCTTCTTCGCTACTATTATAGGACGCATTATAATTATTAGGATGAGACAATACTTCGTTGTCTATATACGGGATTTCCGGAATTTTTTCATCTGTTGTATATTCACGGCTTACTTTCGTTGCTCTACTAAATACATAATCTGTTTTCTCTTCTCCTATTCGAATATCTTTCTTTCCTACTCTTTTATACAAATCAAAATGCAATTGCAAACTAAGCGGTAACAACGTTTGCTCCATGTCCCTATCTTTCAAAAATACATTTGGTTCTGTTACACTTAACGTTTGATTTACTACATTTCGTATCTCCATTGCGTTTGTAGGTGCCAATGTATAATATAAGAGTGTTGATATATATATAATAGGTTGAATAAGTAATAAAAAAGTAAATACAATTAAAACATTCGTAATACGTGCTCTTTTTTTACCTATTTTCAACAATTGCTCTTGTTTTCCATCAGATAGTGAAGCCGTTCTTTGATGAATAGCTTCTTGTAACAGTTCTTTATAATCATCTTGTTCAGAATGAGGTTTATCATTTGTCATTTTGACTCTTTTCCTCCTTTAACAATTCTTTTAATCTCTTTCTCCCGCGAAACATGTGACTTTTATACGTATTTAACTTTAAATCTAATACAGAAGCACCCTCTTCGTACGTTAATTGATGTACGTCACATAATAAAATAGCTTGTGCCTCTATTACCGGTAAAGTATGAATAATCTGAATTAACTTTTCATAACTATTTTTTGCGACTACATACTCTTCTGTAGATTCCCCCGCTTGTATTGTCTCTAATTCTTCCGTTCCTACAAAGGTTACTTTTTTCTCTTTCCTAACATAATCAATAAACGTATGATATGCCACTTTAAAAAGCCATGATTTTACCTTTTGATTTTCATAGTCTTCTAAATAAAGATACGCTCGATAAAAAGTCTCTTGCATCAAGTCCTCCGCTACGTGATGGCTACGAGAAAGGGAAAATAAATACCGGTACACATCGTTTATATAAACCTTATATATTTCTTCAATCTCCATCCCCCTCCTCCTTTCATATATAACACGAATAAACAAATTAAAAAGTTGCATTATTTTTCCTTTTTTCTTTTTTATTTATAAGAAAACATCATTTATACATTTTAATAACTATTTACAATTATAAACAAAATATGTGATGTTATGACTGTGAATATCTTTTACAGCCATTAAAAAAACTCCATTTGTATTATGTACGGAAATTATCTCATCGGTTATTTACAAATTGTAGGTGGGGACTATTTGACGCTTACATATACACAATCTTATCCCCCTCAATTGTTCCCGCCATTTACGGGCAATAAGACTCAAACCTCAAAATTCGGCACTTGCGGGAAAGTTGTTAGATGAGAGCCGCCCTGATCGTAACTGCCGAATTTTGAGGGCGGTTACGATCAGTTGCATATCCCCCTACTAATCTCTATAAGTTATATACAGTTCCATATGGGATAGTAAGAAAAGAACTTCCATACGGTGTGATTTGATGCACTGGATAAAAATACTCCATGGATGAATAATACGGCTGGATACCTTGTTGCTGCATTTGCATTTGTTGTTGCATTTGTAACGCTTGTTGAACAGCTTGAACTGTACTTTGTGCTCCGCTGAACGTTATTGATGTACCATACGCTGGTCGCATACCTGTATGGGTAAAATATGAATAAAACATTATTTTCATCTCACTTCCGTAAAAGTAATTACAATTTATGTTATGATTTTTTATTTCAGTGGGTGTGGAGAATTAATCTATTAGCTTTGATTAGGTTTAAAGATTTTTATTATCTGTTACACTTTCATATTTCATTTACAAGGTTCATCTACTAATACTAATTTAATTTTAGAGGGGTATTTTATTTGAATTTTCCGTTAATCAATTCACAAACTAAAGAGATAGTGAATTAACTACGTCTAATTAAATTCATTTACTTTTGAAACTATGAAAATGAATTTTCAAGATTATTAAAGGTATATGACTTATTAATACATCCTCTTCCAAATAAAAGCACCCTCAACGGATGCTTTATTTTTTACAATACTATAATTCATTAGCAATACTTCAATTGTCCACGAATTTCACCATTAGGATATTGTACTGTATGAACATTAATATATATGTTTCCAGATATGATTTCATTTACAAGAGTACCTAATGTTTGACCCGCTAACGGCCCGACCAAATCTTCTTGAGTAATCATTCCCGTAAGAGTTGCACACTCTATTGAAACTGGATTTGTTATAGGTCCAAATAAAAAAGCTACAACAGGACCGTTCGTTCCTTTTGACCCAAGATGCAGATGGGCAGCTACTACATCCTCTATATCGAATAAATCTAGCATGAATTTTAAGCTAAGCTTGTCCGGGCTTAATTTAAAGAAAGCCTCTCCTCGAGCACCTGTTTCTACTGGTGGAACTTCATTCCTACCACGTAACTTTGCAAAGAACATATTTACCACTCCTACGTTGTTATATACTCCTAATATATTCTTGTCCTTCATATATGGTGTTAATAAATCAGCTATTAGTTTACTTAATTTTTTATACCATAGGTTAAATTATCAATTTCTATAAAATCTATTAATATGACTATTACGTATTTCAATTTTATTCATATACTATATTAGATTACTCGAAAGGAGGCGAACGTATGGAAAGCTGTGTTTTGTTCGTTAATGGACAACCTCTTTTAGTGGTCTCAGTCGCTGGAATCGAAATTGCTAGATTAGAACTTTCTCTTCAAGTAGCATTGACTCTAATAGCATTAGGAATTCCAATCTGTGCATAAACGTTAGGTATCTATTCAAAAGAGAGCTTAGGCTCTCTTTTTTATTTATATCTTTCCTTCACAACAAAAAAGACGCCATTAAAATCACGGCATCGCGTAAAATAACTGCTATTTGTTTAATCATTACTTCACTAGCAGCCCTAATTCATGTAGAATTTCTGAGAACGAATAGCCATATGCAAAACCTACAATACGAATTCCTGGAATCCATCTATGTTCTAAATTTTCATTGTATGTTTTCTTATAATACTTTAATTTAGAATCTATACTGTATTTGTCGTTAATAATTACTTCATCGCTATGAAATCCATCCATTTCAATCTGAACAGCTACGTACTCTGCTCCCTCAATAAAGGCTTTATTATAACACTTTTCTAATTCTTCTAATGTCACTCCCATTATTAACCTCCTTTCCAAATGGGTGTTTTGTTCAATAAAAAAGAGCATCTAGATCAGTAGATGCGAAGATATATAAAAGGTAAGCTCTTGGAGTATTTAATAGATTATAAAATGGTTGCTTGTCCTACACTATATTATATGATTTCCATATAAAAATGGTTCATCAAAAAAATAAGATAAAAATTAATCTTTTTCATTTTAGGGATTTTTCACTTTATCAATAGTTATTTAAACTATTCTATTAATCGCTCCCCTCCAACTCCTCGCTTTCTTCACGTATTTGTCCAATTAGTGAAATTACAGAACCTACCGCCTGTATCCAACTTCCAGCAATATCTACCAACTGTCCTTTTTTATTTTCACCTGGTTCGCTGTTTACTTGAGTTTCTAAATTTCCCTCTACATCATTTGATCTATCTTCTTTACTAAATTGCCGTAATTCTCTTTTACTCTTTAGTTCGTAAATCCCTCCAATCGCCTGCAATGAATTCCCTGTAGCTTGCAGTAAGTTTCCTACAATATTTAAAGATTCATCTTTATCGGAACTATCCTCAAATTCATCAGCTAATGCTGTAAGTCCTCCTAAAGCCTGTGTCCAATTCCCCGCAATCACCAATTTAATTTTTGTTTCATTTTGAAACTCAATAACCAATCCAGATATTACAGTTACATTACCTATTGATTGAATTTCATTTCCGATTTTTTCAAGAGATATTCCCCCTTGACCATCAGCTTCTAAAGCATTTCCAACTGCTTGTAGTACGTTCCCATATACATTCAAATCTTTCCTTACATTACTGCTTATAAAATAAAAAGGTGTACTTCCAATAGCGGAAGTTATTGTACCTATAGCTGCTATCAATGCACCAAATATTTCTTTTAGTTGGTTCTCCATTTATAACCTATCCCAACATTAAGTAATTACTTTTATCCTATTCATTCATATATCTACCTGTTAAAAATTCAAACTGTCTCTTAGTTTTTTCTTCCTTTATCAGAGTGTCTTATAAAAGGATTCTTGCTTATAAATAATACTCATATATTGAGCGTAATTCTATATCGTTCTGATACTTATTAATAACACCGTTGCTTAAGCAACTCTCCACTTTATTTTATTAAAATACTCAATACACAGCGTTATTCCCATAAAATAGATAACCATTCGTAAAAAGCCCATATTGGACCAACAAAACATTATAAACATTCACATAAATATATATCTATTTATATCACTTTTTCTATTAAACAAAGTAGTTTTTGCAAATAGATGACTTCTTCACTAAAACACTTAATAAATTACTCTTTTTATGTTTTAAGTTATTAAAAATATATTTCCATTTTGTTTTCTAGTCTTACTTACACTTCTTTTTAATAACCAAGTATTGATTATACTTCCCATAAGAACGTCTCGCTTTTCTAAACATATACTTAGAAGAAAAATATTCCTGAACATTACACAAATACTTACAAATCCTTTAAATGCAGAAGAAAATACAAATTCTTAAGGCATACTTAACGATTATAAAATTTTTAAAAGGAGGTAATTATGAAAAATAATCAAAACTCAAACGATCCGTGCGAAAAATTCCAATTCCCCTGTTTTATTTCTATATCCTCTTGTGATCAAACTAATTGTTGTACACCTGTTTTTTCTCATCTTCTCAGCAACAAGAATTATCGGACCTGTGTATTTACTCCTATGGTTATAAATATTCTTGACTTTCATAAATGACTAAGGCAAACCTCTATTTTTCGCTTCTATTCAAATAAATTTATTTATTACAGTAAAAAACAAATGAAATTTTAGTATTACTCTCCCTCCACTTCCGTATTATTTAAATATTCCATACCCTTGTTCGCTTTAAAAATCTGGTATGCTAAATTACATATCTTATTATCTCAATATCACTTTATTAACTACAATTTGATAGAAATTCATTTGAATCACCTGACAAATCAACATTTGTAATTTAATTCCTTATTTAAAATTCCACCTTATTATTCTTAAACACTATATTCAAATAATCATATTAGGATTTCTTGTTGTATACACATCTATCTTTTTCATGTATTATATACGAGAAGAGTAAGGTAAGAGTTACTCTTTGCCATTTTAGGAAAGGTCCTGTTGGAAACAACAGGACCTTTTTTCATATAATTTCATTTCCGTTTATTTCCATAATGTTATTTATCAAAAACACTATGCCCACGTAACAAATATCTGTAAATCCATGAATATGCATGCGCTTTATGAAAAAAATAAAAAAGCACGTTATTCTTCATTTTAACGATAGCGCGCTTCACTCATCTTCTTTATTTGCTTTCTTTGATTTTTCATTCTCTTCTTTCTGGGCTTTCTCCACTGCTTTTAAAAACCCTTCCAATGCTTTTTTCGGATTATTATCATTTACTGGGTGTAGATCCATTCCAGTTTCCTCCTCTTAGAAAGTATTCCATGATTACCAAGTTCAATAAGAAACACAAAAGCCACGGCACTCAAGCACCTTGGTTGAATATATAAAATGAATTGGTATTTTCGTCATTCTTGCGGATCAGCTTTACAATATAGCCATTGTGTATGAACATCGGTTTTTCTAGCATCTAGTAAACCTCCTTAAAAATGCAGGATTTCCCTTTCCAATATCGAATTAGTAATGTTTGGAAAGGGGGTGTAACATGGCGGAAATTAAAGTGGGACTTACACAATTTTTAGACTTCACACTGAAAAGTAGTGCAGCTAAAACAAATTTTGTAAAGAATTTAAAATCTCAACCTGAATATCACCCGATTTTTGATTACTGGAAACAATTACGAGAAACTGTTATTAAATTTCATAAAAACGAACTACCTTTTGACTGTTTTGAAACATTAGTACAAACTGTTGATCAGAAGAAAAAGCAAAACTACATTGATGTTATAAAGCAGTACAAAAAATTTATTAAAAACAAAGAAGTCTCTTGGTTTGATCCAGGTAAATCACATTGGTTATCAGATAATTTAATCGTCCGCTCATCACCTGAACTCGGTTTGCTCATTAATGATGAGCCGCATCTTATTAAACTATTTTTCAAAGGAAAAAAAGAGCGAATTGATAAATATAACATCAACTCAACACTGACATTATTAAATGAATCAACATTTTCAAATGAATATAATGATGTGAATTATACTGTCCTTAACATCCAAAAGAACAGAATGTATGCGAATAACTCTATTAATAATGATCATTTAATAGCTCTTGAATCAGAAGCCCACCAGCTTTGTTATTTATGGAATAAGATATAAAGGGGATGGGTATCTCTTTCAATACCTTGTTCATGCGTAATTTGGGCACAATTTTCACAAATCCCATTCGTTTCGTTTAATTGAAGCTCACCTTCTTGTTTCTCACAAACAATGCACGGTGGGCGTTTTTGTTTCTTCACCCATTTCAACACCCTAATTATCCTCCTGACTTCTTAACCGCTAAATAATTCCTAAGATGTTCTTATGATCCCTTTCGCGTTCCACATCATGTTTTCTCTTTCACTCTATACAGTGCAGCAATTTCCCCTCTTGTTAGTCACGCTTCTTTCACCCATATTACTTTTTTTGGTTGTGATTATTGCTGGAACTTATATAACGCCGCCCTAATCTCTCCTCTCACAACTTCACGAATAAGTTCTAATAACGATTCCTCTAAATTCATATATGCATCCCCTACATCTTTTTTTGAATTTCCTGCTTGTTGTTTAATTCACTCATAAAATTTATAAGTAATAATCATCCACCGTTTACCTTCTCTAAGTACCGGAAAGAGATTGCTTGCTTTATCCGACATTATAGGACTTCATAAACATCTCATAAAAATATGTGAGAAAAGATCGTTATAGTGATGGCTATCATGAATACAATTTGATTTACCTTTGAAAATCCTTTTATTTAAATGTATAATTATATAAAATTTTTAAAAATTTGAATCGAGGTGAAAATCATGAGAAGTTTTGGCTCATTAATGATTTCTACTGTTTGTTCAGTACTTCTTGTAATTTGGAATACCTATTCCTTCTATAACGGATTCACAACAGGGCACACATACTACTGGATTAATGGTATCGCAGCCGTTATCTTCCTTCTATTCTTTATCCTCAACATGCGAGATTTCAAAAAGAAAAACTACAGAACCCTATAACAATAAGAGTTGATACATATGTGGAAAAAAATCAAAAATTATAGATTGAGCTTAAAAGATTTAAAGTTCATGTTATGGTTGTTCGGTATAACTTGCTTTATATACAGCTACAATTTCATTACAGGATTAGCTTTTTCCCACAAATTCCAAGTCTATGACTTAGGTGGTGCTATAGCTACATTCGCCGCATTTATGGATACTAAAAATAGGATTAAAAATAAAATTTATAAGACAACGTAATATAAAAGAGATCCTTTGTGATTTCCTTTTTTATCACAAATTGTCTTCATTGTACTTTCGAAAGATTTTAAAGCTTCTACTAGTGCATTTTTGTAATTACCTTTTCTGTAAGCTTTATGTGCATTTAAAAATTCTGCAGCTGGTCCTTCGAAGTCTTCTTCAAATAGTAAAGTTATAGTTGGTTTTACAACTTCTTCGTGCATGTGAGTTTGGTCTATACGGATAAGTTCTCCATTTGTGAATTCGTAACCCAAATTATTGTCTTTGAACCAATAATTCAGTTCTTCAATTGCCCCGTCGAATGATTGAGTTGTTGTTCTGTAGTAGTGGGATGGGTTCCATCCGTATTTTGCATAGTGTTTTTTGTAAATGATAAATGATAGTTCTATAATGTCGATTGCTTCTGTATCTGTGCATGTTTGTAAAAACTCGGAGCAACGTTGAAATGACGAATCATATTTTCCGCTGGTTAAATTGAATAATCCTAGTTCTTTAGACATTATTTTATTAACAACGTCCCATATTTGGTCGTTTTCTTCACCGATTGCTTGAATCCAAATGTGAATCACTTGGATTCTTAATCTTTCTCGTACGGTGTCATAAATGTATACATCTTTAATTTGTCCTGTTCGTTTTTTGCTCTTTTTGAAAAAGTTTCATACATAGCTATAATCCTCTTATCTTTTACAATCTATTATATAAAACTATAAATATTAATATAGGATCAGACAACAAATTATGTACTCAATAATCATCTGTATTACTGATGTAAGAAAAACAATGAAAGGGGTACTCATATAAATATAAAATTTGAGATTAATATTTCGCCAAAGTTTATTCTTGCTATCGCTCAATTGTTAAATTTTTTGCCTTAGCAGGAATCATTTGATTCTTGTTTTTTCATTCATTATGTTCGTTTGTTTTGTTTAAATAGGCTAATTTACCAATTCTATTAAATCCATTAATTTAACCATTACATATTATCGTTAAATACATATACTATATTAGATTGCTAGAAAGGAGGCGTAACCATGGATAGTTGCGTTGTGTTTGTAAATGGACAACCTTTTTTAGTTCTTTCAGTAGCTGGTATTGAAATTGCTAGATTAGAGATTTCTCTTCAAGTAGCATTAGCTTTAAGAGTGCTCGGGATACCAATCTGCGATTAATTACCGTACCGCTAAAAAAGAGAGCACTAGCTCTCTTTTTTATTTTCTCCCTTATCTTTCATTAACAACAAACAAGACGCCGCCAAAGTCACGGCAGCGCCTTACATATCTAAATATATACTAAAAACTTTTTGTTTCTAAATTGCCCTTTTCCAAAAACTTCTCTATCTACAACTCGAAATTCAGGCAGTAAGTTTAATATTGCTAATAAATAACGTGCTTTACGACCATCTAGATCTTTCCTTCTTAATCCTTCGTTCTTTTGCTCAAGCTTAGTTAAGACCTTAATAAAGTCCTCCTTAGTCAAAATTAAATCTCTATTTTTAGTTTGTGTCTTTTCTTGTAACTTTAGATGTATATATTCATTACAGACTTCTACTACCTCAGCATCTTCTTGATTATGCATAGTCGGTGCTACGCTGCATCTTCTTAATACATTTTGTTTATCGTTCCAGATTCTTTCTTTATCCATTCCATTACCTCCCCTTGTTATCTCCCTAAGTATATCTTTTATATTTTTACCTTGCTTTTGAATTTGTTTTGACATTTCCTAAATAAATTCCCATTTTTAATAAAATGGTTGATGAATAATTATGGAAAATTATCAATAGTAAGCTTCCCAAAAACAAGAATTTGAAATGGATGGAAGAACTATAGTAGTTGAAAAGTATCCTCAATACCTTAAAATTTTAATTGGTTATAAAAAATAAGTAATCTACAAATTGAAAAAGAGATAAAATGGTAACCCATGCAATTTCAGAAGTTTGACACAGCTCTGGAAAAAGCTTATAAAGAAATGTGGGGTTCCTGATATTCGGTTCCACGATTTAAGACATACCCATGCAACATTAATGTTGAAACAAGGTATTCATCCAAAGATCGTAAGTGAACGATTAGGACATAAAAGAGTAGGCGTCACATTAGATACCTACTCAGATGTCGTACCAGGCCTACAAGAAAAAGCAGTCGAAGATTTTGCAAACAATCTATTTCAAAAACACTAATGTTTGCAAAATGTTTGCAATTACGGATTTTGCATAAAAATACTAGCTTATCCGTGTGACATTGAGAGGAGACAAAAACATGAAAGAAATCAAATCTGAACAGGAATTCAAAGACATCATCGCAAGTGAGGAGCCAGTAGTTGTTAAGTTCTTTACTACATGGTGCCCAGATTGTGTGCGTATGGACAACTTTATCGGAGATGTAATGGAAGAGTTTAATAAGTTTGAATGGTATACTATTAATAAAGATGAGTTCCCAAGTATCGCTGAAGAGTATCAAGTAATGGGTATTCCAAGTTTACTTGTATATCAAAATGGCGAGAAGCTAGGCCACTTACATAGCGCTAACGCAAAAACTGAAGAGCAAGTTACTGAGTTTTTAGAAGCATACTAAGATGAAGACCCTCTGAAATATATTTTCTAGAGGGTTTTTATTTTGCCCAATCACCTTTGAGCGGTGTAGTATACGGATTCATCATAATACATCTATCCTTTTCCCTATCCCCTCGATCCAAATCGCGTTCACACCCTAACTTTGCACTTTACAACATATTTTTCCTTCACGAAACTTTGTTATCCCCTTCTTAAAAACCTAAAAAACGTCAACAATGTTTGTATAGACCCACACGAGTTTCGTTTGGTACTCTATTTATAGAAAGAAATTCCTTGTAGAAAGGTGAGTGATTAAAATGGATACTCTTTCTCATAAAGAAGCTGATAAAGGTGCTATTGTCAGCATTATGGCCTACATATTTTTATCCTCTATGAAAATCATCATCAGTTATATTACCCTCTCTAGCGCATTACGTGCTGACGGTTTAAATAACTTAACGGATATCGGTGCTTCTTTAGCGATATTAATTGGTCTAAAAATCTCTCGTAAACCTCGTGATCCAGATCATCCTTATGGGCATTCGCGCGCAGAACAAATTGCATCACTTGTTGCTTCTTTTATTATGGCAACGGTCGGTTTAGAAGTTGTTATTAGCGCCATTCAATCTTTTTTTAATCCGAAACAAGCAGCGCCTAATGTACTTGCTGCATGGGTAGCCTTATTTTCTGCTGTCGTTATGTACTTTGTATATTTATATACGAAAAAGATTGCAGCACGAACAAAAAGTAAATCATTAGAAGCCGCTGCAAAGGATAATTTATCAGATGCTCTCGTAAGTATCGGTACAGTAGTAGGTATTGTCGGTTCGCAGTTCCAAATGCCTATTTTAGATCCTATTGCCGCTTTAATTGTCGGCCTTATTATTTGTAAAACTGCATGGGAGATTTTCGTAGAAGCTTCTCATATGTTAACGGATGGAATCGATCCAGATAAGATGGAAGAGTACGCTGGTGCTATTGAACATATTGGTGGCGTGGAAAACATCGTAGACATTCGCGCGCGTATGTACGGGAATCAAACGTACGTTGATATTACAATCGAGGTAGATGCTCGTATGGAGGTTGGTGAAAGTCATTGTATTACTGACAACATCGAGGCAATGCTTCGGAAAAAGTTTGGCATTTACCATGCACACATTCATGTTGAACCAATGGAAAAAGAACCTATTATGACATAGGTTCTTTTTTAATGAACGCTTTATGAAATATAACACATAAAACGAGCCAGCTACCGCCAGCTGCCCATCCTGCTAATATGTCAGATGGATAGTGAACGCCAAGATATATTCGGCTAACTGAAATAGATAATACAACAAAGCTCGCTATAAAAATAATCAACAATTTTTTATGCAATGTAATACGTTCTTCAGTAATTGTGACGTATGCAATAAATCCTAAAAAAGCAGTAGCATTCATCGTATGACCGCTCGGAAAACTATATCCAGTTGCAGTAACAAGCTGCGTTACATCAGGTCTTGCTCGTTCGTACCATAGTTTAAGCATACTGTTTAAATAACGAGATCCATAATAATTAATTGTTAGAAGTAATGCACTAAGCAACTTTTTTCTAACGAGAAAATACATTACAAGAATGATGAGTACCGGAAAATATATTCTTTTGGAACCGATAAAAGACACCCAAGTAAAGTAAGCTGTCAAGTAATCGTTTCGAAAGCTTTGAATAAAATGCGCGACTATATTGTCAAATTTCTCAATACAAGCGGTATGATACGAAAGTGATAATACGACAAAACAAATGAGTAGCGTAAAACTTAACAAGTATAAATGTCGATATCGTTTCACATACATAACCTCACTATACAAAAAAATGGAGCGGTTGTTTTAGTTTTCCTCTCCATTTCTTTTTTATGCATAGTTTATTTAAAAATATAATTGTTAATTTTTTCTTGCATTGTTGGAATATCTTCATTCGTTACTGTAAAGCGAATCACTTTCTCGTCAAGATCAAGCGCTTCTGCAAATAAACCTGCTAATCCGCGAGATTTTCTGTCTACTTCCATAATAATTTCTAATCGATCATAAGCGCTTGGTAAGATTAATAATTCTAGTTCATCTAATTTCCCATAAAACTCTCCGGAAACAGGAACAAACTCAAATTCTTGCGCAAACGGAACTTGCTTACGTAATCGATACGGTAATTCTTCACATTCTATATGACGCGCTTTAAAACCTAATTGATTTACACTCTCTAACACACTATTTAATAGTGCATTGGGCAACACTTGAATGTAATCACGATCACTTGGATCTATACTGCGTTTAATATCAAGACCTGTATGCACCCAAACTGTTTTCATTCCAATTGTAAGCGGGGTTTCAACTGGCATTATAAATGAAAATGGAATTTCTTTTTTTTCATTCGGCTCAACAGAAAAAGGTTCTGTTAAACGAACTCGCTCTAAATCATATGTTGCTGTTACTTTTTTATCATCCACTTCTCGTACATACGACGTCGATAATGTTAAGTAAATGCTTTCAATTTGTTGGCTAACTGAACCACCAGTTATATGAACCTTCCCTAGTATCTCTTCTCCAACAATATACTCATCTTTTTCAAGAACTGTATCTACTTTTGCATTACCAATACCAACACTTGCTAAAAACTTTTGAAACACGGAACCTCCATCCTTTCTAAAGCAAAAGCTATATCTTTTTTTAAATCTTGTACATTCTCATAGTACGGCGTTTTTATTTGTAACATCCGCATAAGCATTTCACGGTTATAATTTTCCAAAGTTAATTCGTCATACCATGGTTTTTCATGTTTTTCATGTTTTTCATTAGATTCATAGCTTGCATATAATAAAAATAACGAGAAATGACCAAGCGCATAAAAATCGCTACGAAAGTGAACTTCTCGCATCAAAGCTTGTTCACCTTCATAAGCTGTAGCTCGTTCATCACCCTCACCCTTCAATTTAGCTAATCCAAAATCAATAATACTAATTTGGTTTTCTTTCATTAATATGTTTGGAATGCGTAAATCTCGGTGAATTATACCTTTATTATGAAACACCGATACAATTTCTAATATTTCATATAAAATTTTTAAAACTTCACGTTCTGTATATACATGCCCATCTAAGAAAATATAATCTTCGAAATTTTTACCAGGCATATATTCCATCACGAAAAAGCTTTTTTTCTCCCATACGAAATGATCATATAAACTAGGAATTGCATGATGATTTAATGTTTGTAAAATCATTTTCTCTTGTTCAAATGATTTTCTACCTGACTCATACCTTTGTTTACTCTGTCTTAATTGTTTTAAGACTTTATTTCTATTTATTTGTAAATCATTAACGACATATGTAACCCCATAACTGCCCATTCCAATTACTGATTCAATTTTATAACGTTCTGCAACGATTGTATTTTTTCGCAGTGGTCTATCAAATAAAGCTAGTATACGACGCCATTTCATCAGCTACTTGAAAAGAAGCTACGACTTTTACGTTTTCTTTTATAATGCTGATGCCCATAACCAGATGAACGTCGTTTATAATCGCTACTTGAATAAGAGCGACCTCTATGGCGATAATCACTACTAGAATACGAACGATTTTTTTTCCTACCTAATAAAGAATCAATAATTTTTTTGAACATCCCTTCACCTCTTGAGTAAAATTTTCTTTTAATTATACCAATAATTTCCGACTATATTTGTGACAAGTTTGTAAAGAGTAAAAAACGACGAGTTAAGCCCGCCGTTACTTTCACTCATCATCTTCATCAAAAACTTCATCAATCATACATTTCTCTAATAAATACTCAAATGTAATATCTGCGAGATCTTCAATTTCTTCTCGTTTTGGGACGTACCCTCTTTCAATTAGTTGCTCATAAAAAAACTCCGCAATCTCTTCCGTATCAATTACGACCTCAATTTCCTTCATGAGCATCACTCCTTTATTTCTGTTTTATGAAAAAATCTCAAAATTATGTATATGAGATTAGAAAAATAGTTTTTCTTTTTTTATAGGTCATATCCTTTGGACGAGATGCATACGATGGTAGTACAAGCTATCAAAAAGGGGGATTTAATTATGGAATACCAATATGAGGTAGAACAAGAAGTAGGGCAAACAAAAGAAGAGTTCATGCATGAAGATCAATGGGCAGACTCTCTTATTAAATGGCTTTTTATTTTTTTAATAATTGTAGGCATACCTTATACTGCATATGTTGTTGTTCAATTCATTCTCTCTTTCTAGTTAACTATTTTTTCTCTGTCAATTTAACTAAATAATTATGAACAACATCCATAACAATTTTGTATTCTTCATCTTTAAATGTATCGAATAACAATTGATAATCGTTATAAATATCAAGTAATCCATCAATGATCTCTTGACGATTTGTCTTAACACTCACTTTTTTTGAGTTGTTAATTGACTTTAATTTTCCTAAATCTAATTTATTCATACCAGCTTTATCTTGTTTCATTTTCTTCAAAATTGCATTTGCCGTTTGAGCATTAGCAAGTAACGTTAAATCTGATTCATCCGCTTCTAACCATTCACCATCCGTAATTCGTGACAATTCGTATATAGTATCTTCCCATGCGTCATTTTTATATCTCCATACTTCTGTACGAAAACCAACAATTCGAAACACATCTTTATCGTATCCTGTTACTTGCACGAGATCACCAAATGTGAAATTATAATTTAATTCAATCCACTCAGTTTCACCTTTTTTCATATCTTGCTCTGAAACGTGCTGCAACGTTTGCTCTACGTAAAACCCATCATGATTATTGACTTCGTAAACGTAAACTCCATCTAAAACCTTCATATTTGTGATTTTACCAACGGTTCCATATAGCGTAATCACGACTATGTCCCCTACGTTATATTTAGGTTGCTTTTTTCTCGCCATCTATATCTCTCCTTTTTTTGACGTCGTGATTTTGATAACAGTATATGCAACCTACATAAAAACGCTTATCACAGAAGCGTATATTCATAAATTTTTTCAATAAAAAATATCACCGTATAAAAAAATTATTTACAACGTAAAAAAAAGCTAGCAAATAGACTAGCTTCACGTCAAAAAATTCATATAGTTCTTATCTCTCTTGTATGTATAAATCCCAAGCTTCATCAAATATAGACATACTTTCTAGCAATCCACTTAACTCTAAGTATGAACTAATTTCATCATAATCTTCAGATTGCTTTGGAAAGCTTAAATCATCATACATTGCTTCTGCTAAATTCGATACTTCATTACTAAATAAAGCTGCACGATGCTTCATCATATAGTGGTAAAATGTCTTTTTCAAGAATATTCCCTGCCTTTCTAACTTGGATACATTATACAAGGCAAAAAAGAAAAAAACCAGCATAAAAGCTGGTTAAAAGTCGAAATAATTTCTTTTTAATAGACGTGGTCTTCCCATTAATTCTTCATATGTTAGTTGTTTTGGTAAATCTTTCGTATAAATTAGAAACAATTGATCTTCTATTTCTTTCACTGTTTGATCTGCTTGATAGTCCATACCACATGAGGAACAAGAAATGCATGGTGTCTCTTGGATTTCAATGGCTTTCGTACCATCTGGTAATTCCCAATATACAGTATTCAAGCTTTCTTTCGCTTCTGTACTGTCACACCACATACAATTCATACTGCATCACCCTCATTTTTTTTGTCGTTTTCTTCTAATTTAGCCATTTGCGATTGATACTTTTTATCTTTAAGTTGATCACGCTTATCACGTTTATCTTTTAGTGATGCATGAGTGTCATTATCTTCATAGTCTTTACGACGGCTCATACGCTGTAAGTCGTCTGGAACAAGGTTAAATTTCTTATCACTCATAAGACCTGCGATACCAACATCTGAACGTTTTTCTTCGTAGTTTGGATAGATTTCTTTAAAGTACCCTTCTGCTCTTCCTGGGATATAGCTCTCTGGCTCTGGATACGTTGTAATAACACCTTCAAAGTTACGAAGCACAACTTTATCTGCACTTTGCGAAATTAAATAGTTTGGTTGAAGCGCAATTTTCCCGCCGCCTCCTGGTGCATCTACAACGAATGTTGGAACCGCATAACCAGATGTATGACCGCGTAAACCTTCAATAATTTCAAGACCTTTAGATACTGGTGCACGGAAATGACCAATACCTTCAGATAAGTCACATTGATAAATGTAGTATGGACGTACACGGATTTTTACTAAGTCATGCATAAGTTTTTTCATAATTGGAACGCTGTCGTTAATACCAGCTAAAATTACTGCTTGGTTTCCAACTGGAACACCAGCATTCGCTAGCATTTCACATGCTTTTTTCGATTCCTCTGTAATTTCAATAGAAGTATTGAAATGTGTATTTAACCATACTGGATGGTATTTTTTAATAATATTACATAAGTTTTCTGTAATACGCTGCGGGAATACTACCGGCGCTCTCGTTCCGATACGAATAATCTCGACATGCGGAATCTCTCGTAAATTTTTTAATACATATTCTAAAATTTTATCGTTAATAAGAAGACCGTCACCACCAGAAATTAATACATCTCGTACTTGTGGTGTATCACGAATGTAACCAATTGCATCATCTAATTGTTTCTTAGGCACACCCATTCCAATTTGTCCACTAAAACGACGGCGTGTACAGTAACGACAATACATAGAACATTGATTCGTTACTAAGAACAATACGCGGTCTGGATAACGATGTGTCAGCCCTGGAACTGGTGAATCTTCATCTTCATGAAGCGGATCTTCTAAATCATATTTTGTTTTATATAACTCTTCCGAGATCGGTACAGATTGCATCCGAATCGGACAGCGTGGGTCATCAGGATTCATTAGCCAAGCATAGTACGGTGTAATATTTAACGGGATCGTTTTTGTTGAAATTTTAACGCCTTCTTCTTCTTCAGGTATTAAATTAATCACTTTCTTTAAGTCATCCAAAGTTTTGATCGTATTCGTTAATTGCCAAACCCAGTCATTCCATTGCTCTTCAGTAACATCCTTCCACAACTCGATATCCTTCCAGTGACGATTTGGTTTGTATACATCATGTAACATTGCTATTCCCCCTTTTTATACGCTCATCCTTTATATAAGCAATAGTTATGCCAACTTTACATTATTGATAAGTAAATGTACGGAGAACGCTATTACATCAACAAAAAAATATTTGTAAGCACTGTATGAAATCCATACATACTATCATATTCATTACTTTTTATATATGTAAACGCTCTTTTATTGGTGCAAACACACAAAAACCGCCAATTATTCGGCGGTTTTGTCGTACTTACTCAATTTATATTGAAGCGTTTGGCGAGGGATACCTAACATTTTTGCAGCTTGTAATATATTCCCTTCCGTTTCAATTAACGCTTGATCTATTAATTCCTTTTCCGTTTGATGAAGTGCTTCTCTAAGTGGCAATATGCTCTTATTCTTTGGCAGATTCTCTTTCCGAAATGTACGCGGTAAACAATTGGCTGTTAGTGTATCCCCTTCTGCAATAATGACAGCATGTTCAATCGTATGTTTTAGCTCACGAACATTGCCAGGCCATTGATAAGCTTGTAGTCTTTCTTTCGCTTCCTTATCCATTTGAAGTACACCTTTTTTATAACTTTTATTATATTCGTTCAAAAAATAAGACACTAATAATAAGACATCCTCAGTTCTTTCACGTAGCGGCGGAATATATAATGAAAAGACATTTAATCGATAATATAAATCAGTACGAATTTTATTCTCTCTTAAACATATTTCTGGTGGCTGATTCATTGCAGTAATAACGCGAACATCTACTTTTCTCGTCTTATTATCACCAATTCGACGAATAACACCATCTTCTAATACACGTAGCATTTTCGCTTGTAAATCGAGAGGCATTGAATTCAGTTCGTCTAAAAACAATGTCCCACCATCTACAAGTTCAAATAATCCCGCTCGTTCAATTGCCCCAGTATAGCTACCTTTCGTCGTTCCGAACAATAAACTTTCTAATAGCGACTCTGGCAAAGCTGCGCAGTTTTGTGCAATAAATGGCTTGTTCTTCCGTTTAGAAGCTTCATGAATCGCTTGTACAAATAACTCTTTCCCTGTTCCTGTTTCCCCATATATTAAAACATTTGCATCAGTTGGCGCTACTTTTTGTGCTAATTCTTTCGTCTGTTTAAATCGAGCATCATCCGTCACAATCGTCTCAAATGCAACATGCTTTTTAATTGCTTTTTTTCTAGATGACCGCTTTATTTTTGACTGCAAATCTACAATTGTATCCGTAAGTTTTTGAACTGTGGAATAATCCTTTGCAATTTCAACAGCCCCAGCAATATTTCCATCTATAAAAATAGGTAACGTCGTATTTACTGTACAAATGTCTTCCCCATTTAAATTTTGATAATGCTGAACTTGATGAACGATTGGTTTTTTTGTATCTAACACTTTCATTAACGTACTCGTTTCCCTAGATAAAGAAGGAAACGCTTCTAACAAATGTTTTCCTAACACTTTTTCAATTTTTGACCCATCGTGTTTTGCAGCTACAGTATTATAGAAAATTGTAATACCATTTTCATCTACTGCGTGTATAGCCTCATCAATACTGCCCAAAATCGCTTCAATGACTTCTTGTGTCGAAACTGCTAGCAATGTCATCCCCCCCTTTTGCCGAAAATTCAGCAATCACATGCCGAATTTCCGGCATACCTATATGCGATTATAAGCATTACGATTCCGTACTATTTAGACAAATCTTTCACCCATATATTCATATCTTCCAGCTTATCGAAAATGTAGCAGTTGTTCGCCAGTCTTCCTGTATACGTATAACCTAACTGATGAAAGGCCGCATTCATTCCGAAAGAAAGCGATCGAGCAATTGTATAGGAGCAGAAAATCGATTTTTCTTGCAGTTCTTCTTCTAACTTAATTAGTAAACTTTTCATAAACCCATGCTTACGATATTCGGGTAAAGTAGCACAATTCGTTAATTCTGCATTTCCTTCTTTTATATTCATTTCTGCAGATGCTGTACTAATTATTTTCCCCTCGAATTCGTACACATAGTATATTGTATCGTCTTCCTTCATCGTTTGTTTTACATAACTCGCTTCGTTTAAAGGAGTCGGATAAACTTCAAATACTTTTCCAAAGACAGCCGCTAATTCTTCCGCATCCTCTTCTGTCGCTTTTCTTAATAAAAATTTCTCTGGTACTATTTTTCCCTTTACTTCTTTTGCTTTAACACCGCTTAAAATGGTATCTTCCTCAGCCCAATGAATACTATTTCGTCTTTCATCATTAATAAATTTCACGAAGAAGTATGCATCGTGACCTTGAAAATAATGCGGTATTGTTGCTTCCAATAAAAAACCGAAAGAGAGCCATGTAGAAACATGCTCTCCCTTTCCTTTAATAATACATTTAGTGAAAGAATGCTTCTCTGCTAATTCGTCAATTGTTTGGATAATCCTCTGAATATTTCCTGTGTAGTGGTCTACTCGAATACGTTTATTAAAATAGTCTAAAACGCCTTCTACTGTATAGCCATTCGTCTGTTCTCTAAAAGATTCATAGTATTTCATTTTTTCACCTCACACCAATCTAGTAATGTACATGCAATAATTTTTGCGGCAGCTATCATTTTATCAACTTCTATATATTCGTTTGGATAATGTGCTACTTTCGTCTCTCCTGGACCAAATACTATCGTTGGTACACCTGAGATTTGTGTAAATAAACCTCCATCAGTCCCCCACGGAGATGCTTCAATAATCGGTTCATTCCCTTCGATTTCAACAAAGTTATGCTCTAGTGTCGTAATTAACTCATGATTTTCTTCTAGTTCACCAGGAACCCATCTCGCTCCAAACCATTCTACTTCTACAGGATTTTCAACAAACCAATTGTCCACATTATTTAATTCAGCGATCCAATTCTCGAACTCTTCTTTTGCTGCCTCTATAGTCTCATTCGGCGCAATACCACATCTTCCTTCTAAATTTAATGAATCAGGAACAGAACTTGGCCAACTCCCACCTTCAATTTTCCCAATATTAATTGGAATTGGAATGGGGATTCCTTTAAATAACGGGTCTGTAATTCGGTCATTTCTCTTCACTTCCAATTTTCTCAAATGATCTACAACAAACATACTTTTTTCAATTGCACTTACTCCTTCATAACGCGTTCCACCGTGTGCTGCTTTGCCTTTCACATGTAGACGAAACCACATGGACCCTTGTTGTTTCGGGAAAAACTTCATATTTGTTGGTTCTGGAATAATGACACCATCTGCTTTATATCCTCGTAATATAGTCGCTAATGTTCCTGCCCCGCCGCTTTCTTCTTCAATTACACTTTGAAAATAAATATCTCCTTTTAATTCAATACCAGATTCAATAATAGCTTCCATCGCAAGCATCAGTGCGACATTGCCGCCTTTCATATCCGTTGTTCCACGACCATATATACGATTCCCTATTTGCTCACCACTATAAGGGTGATGGTCCCACTGATTCACATCTCCTTCTGGTACGACATCAATATGTCCATTTAATATCATAGATTTCCCGTCGCCACTTCCTTTTAAAGTTGCCACTATGTTCGGGCTATCTGAAAAACTTGTACGCGGTGATACAAAATAAGGATGATCTTTCATTTTAGAAAATGAAGGTTCCCAAATATCAAGATCTAAACCTAGCTCACGTAATTTTTCAATCACAATTGCCTGCGCACCACTTTCATCACCAGATACGCTTTTTTCTTGAATTAATCGTTTTAAAAATTTTACGCTTTCCTCTTCATGACTCTCGATATAATCACAAATTTTCTTTTTTAATTGCTCCATATATTACATCTCCCCTCATTCGATTACTAGTAAGTTAGAGCCAATTTTGAAATCAGCTTCTGTATGTTGTTTTATATCTTCCACTGTGTATGGACTCATTAATTCTTGTAAAACGAGTCCACCCTGCGTCACTTCCATAACTGCCATATCCGTAATAATTAAATCTACACATTTCTTTGAAGTTAATGGTAATGTACACTCCGAAACAATCTTTGCGTTTCCGTATTTATCGACATGATTCATCACAACAACGACCCGCTTCGCTTTTTGTGCCAAATCCATCGCTCCCCCAATACCTGGAACGCGTTTTCCTGGTACAATCCAGTTCGCTAAATCACCATTCTCACTTACTTGTAATGAACCAAGAATCGTTATGTCTAATAAACCTTTTCGAATCATCCCAAACGCTGTGCAACTATCAAAATAACTCGCTCCTGTAATAAGAGAAGTCGGTAAACCTGCTGCGTTACATAAATTTTCGTCTTCATTCCCTTTTCTTGGCGTAGGTCCCATACCTACAATTCCATTTTCCGCATGAAACATAACGTTTATATCGTTAGGAAGATGATTTGGTACAAGCGATGGTATACCAATACCTAAATTTACAATCATACCATTTTGTATTTCTTTCGCCGCGCGCCTAGCAATCTTATCTCTCACTTCTAAGCCCATACCCATTTCCAATTCACTCCTTCCGACGGTACAATATAATTTACAAATACTCCTGGGACAACAATTTCTTCTGGATCTAAACTTCCAAGTGGGACGATTTCTTCTGCTTCTACAATCGTTATATCCCCTGCCATAGCTACGTGAGGATTCATATTACGAGCACTTTTATCAAACACAAGATTACCAAACGGATCCGCTTTTTTCGCATATACAATTGCAACCTCAGCAGTTAATGCTGTTTCAACTAAATATGTCTTGCCATTCATTTCAACTGTACGTTTTCCCTCTTCTACAATCGTATCAACACCTACATCAACTAATACACCTCCAAGTCCTACACCACCAGCGCGAATACGCTCTGCTAATGTTCCTTGAGGAGAAAACTCGATTTGTAACCTTCCTTCGTTTAGCTGTCTTCCTGCATTTGGATTTGAACCAATATGTGAAGTAATTAATGATTTTACTCTTTCATTCGTAACAAGACGACCGATTCCTACATCAGGAAATCCCGTGTCATTTCCTATTAAATTTAAATTTGTAACTCCTTTTTCTAAAATCGCCTGTATTAAAGATGGAGGGGATCCAATCCCCCCAAATCCTCCAAACATTAATGTCATATCATCGTGGAATAAAGAAATTACTTCCTCTATCTCTTTTAATTTATCGAATGTATTCGTAATAGTTGTCATGCGATACTATGCCCTCCTTTTTGCATCATTTCTTCTACACTTTTTGCAAAAATTGAAAGTAATTCATCTAACTCGGAATATGTAGTTGTCATCGGCGGTGCTACAAGCAGTGCACTATCTTCTTTTCCTGCTTGCCCTGAAACAGCTTGGTATAAAAGAAGACCATTTTTAGCTGCAACCGAAATAAGTTCCGACGCTTTTGTAAACGGTTGCAATTCTACTCCAATCAGCAACCCTTTTCCGCGCACATCAGCAATGATTGTCGATTGTTGCTGAACTTTCTGTAGTCCTTTTATTAAATACTCTCCCTTTTCTGCTGTTTTTTCAGGTAGATTATGTTTCTCCATATATTCAATAACAGCTAGAGCTGTTGCTGCAGATAATGGATTTGCACTTAACGTATGCCCACTCATTACAGAACGCGATCCACGTAAAATTGGCTCCATAACACGGTCACTTACAATCGTCGCTGCCATCGGTGTATATCCAGCTCCTAAACCTTTACCAAGAGTCATAATATCCGGTTCTACACCCCAATGCTCCATCGCAAACCATGCGCCAGTACGACCAAGCCCTGTCATTACTTCATCAGCAATAAATAAAATATCGTAATGACTGCAAATATCTTTAATGACTTTATAATATTCTTTCGGCGGAACGACTGCGCCTCCAGCTGCTCCGATAATCGGTTCAGCGATAAAAGCTGCGATATGTTCTGCACCAATTCTTTCAATTGATCTTTCTAGTTCAGTCGCACAAGCAAGCTGACAAGTTGGATATACCTTTTGCACCGGACATCTAAAACAATATGGAGCTGGAATAGTTGGATAATCTTCTAAAATTGACACGAAACGTTGTCTGCGCAGTGGATGCCCAGACATTGATAAGGCTCCCATCGTAATACCGTGATAACTCATCCATCGTGACAAAATTTTATGCTTCCCTTGAATACCTCGCTCTTGAAAATGCTGGATTGCAATTTTCATAGCTGTTTCATTTGCTTCCGTACCACTATTCACAAAAAAGCTCCAGTTCAAATCTCCTACACTTAAATCGCTTAATTTCTTCGCTAATTTTTCAGCTGGTTCACTCGTAAACTGTGATCTATAAACGAAAGCAATCTCCTCTGCTTGCTTTTTTATAACATCTGCAATCTCCTTTACGCCATGCCCAATACCTGCCGTAATTGCCCCTGACGAGCCATCAAAATATTTATTTCCGTTTTGATCATACAAATACACACCTTTTCCATGTGAAATCATTGGATACGGCTGACCAACAAGTGGTTTAATTAAGTAATCGCGCATAGCGCTCCCCCATTTCTCCAATTTGTATATATATATGAAGAAAATTGACGTTTCTTTCATAAAAAAGAACCCTCTGCGAAAGCAGTGATTTTATCAAAAAACTATTATAAAATATACAAATGAGTGCTAAATATTAATTTTGAAAACAGAAAATTCAGAACTTAAAACGAAGACCAACCCTTATCTATACGCTCCAATAACCCTCCTTTATATAAAATAAACGCTTCACTACATATTTTCTTAACATAATATCAGCTTCCCTCAATTGCCGACATTGTGTAAACTTCGACGAAACTCCCTTTAAACTCCTTCCTATTCTCCTACTTTATATTGCATATTTTCAAACAAATATCGACAATTAATCCTACTAAATGCATAGCAATTATTTTTATAGAAACCTATATTTTACATACATTCTCCTCCGTTTTATACAATAAAAAAAGAACCGATTAACCACATTAATCAGTTCGGCACGACGCTCTTTTATCGGTTAATACTGCCACTTGCTAACGTAAATAGAAAAAATAATGTTACAAATTCAAAATTCATCCTACATCGTAAAGCACAAAATCGTCCATAACTCCATTCACAATTCCTTTTTGGATATCCCCATCCCAATATTTTATTCCTTTCCTTATGTTTAAACTACCTTTCCTTTATAATTTATGTAGGACAATTATCACTTTGTATGTGTATTTGCCCATTATTAAAAAAATCCCTAGTTTTCTAAGGATTTTTGGACATGTTTTCGATATGTTACTTCATACGCTCTTAAGGTTTTTTATTTCGAAATATACGTTGTAATCGGTACATCATCATCCAACATAGATGATATACTGCTGTATACTCTAGAAAATTATAAGGCTCTTTCGCCTAAAAAACACTTATCCATAAGCAATACTCTTTATTAATTTTCAACTTTTCTTCTTCAAAAAACAATTTTTTCGCATAACCTCTTTCTTGTTAAGCATATAGTTTTAATGATGACAAAGGAGGAATATTCATGTCTCAATCTGAAATCGAAAAATATGGACAAGAAGCTGCACGTTACGAACAGCTCGCTCGTTACTATCAATTTAAAAATCCGAAAAAATATGTAGAACTATATATGAAATATTACGATACGCTTACGAAACTTGTACAGGCGTATGAAAAAAGAGATTCACAAGAAGCTGCTTTACCGTCACACATACGTTTTTTTCACTCTGCTTCCAATACACCTGCGGTTGACATTTTAGTAAACGGGCAAAAGGTTATTAAAAATATTTCATTTAAACAATTTAGTCCCTATTTAACATTAGTGCAAGGTAAATACCGTATAGATATTGTCCCTGTTGGAAATGAAACTCCCATCTTTTCAGCTTTAGTACCAATAATGGGGAATCACACTTATACTTTTGCCGCAATAAATAGTGACAATCATCTACAATTACAACCTATGCTTGATAATACACATTTACCAGCTGGTCAAGCAAAAATACGCTTTGCACATTTTTCTCCAGATACCCCTGTTGTAAATGTAGATTTAAAAGGTGGAGATCATTTATTTGAAAATGTACTCTTTAAACAAATAACAGATTTTTTGGAAGTTAGTCCTGGTACAGCAGATATTGATGTTTCACTCGCCGATAATCCCAGCGTCTTACTAACTATACCGAATTTCAAAGTCGAACCGAACATCATATATACAATTTCACTTTTAGGTTATTCAACTAAAGATCCTAAATTAGAAGCCATTATACTTACGAATTAAAACAGTCTACACCATTCATTTGGTGTAGACTGTTTATTTTTGAAATACAATTTGAAATTCTGTCCATTCGTTATCTGAACGGCACATGATGGACCCATTATGTTTTTCTACAATTTGTTTACATACAAATAATCCAATACCAGTTCCTAACTTTTTAGTAGTTACAAATGGTTCGAAAATCATTTCTACACTTTCAGCTGGAATCATTGGCCCATTATTTTTTATCACAATTCGAATCGATTGATCTTCTTCAAATACATCAATGATAATTTTCCGTTCTTCTTTCATTGATTCTAGAGCGTCAATTGAGTTCATTAATATATTTAAAAATACTTGTCTCACTTCACTCCGATAGCCAACAAGTGGAATTGGATACGGTAAATTCTTTTCAATCGAAACATTTGCATTGACCAAACTCGGATATAAGAACTGTATAATATCTTGAAACAAATCATTAAGCCAAAATTGTTCTGATTTATTCCACATTTCTTTTTTCGATACGAGTAAAAATTGCGAAATACGAAAATTTAATTGGTCTAATTCATGCGAAATAATATCTAAATAAGATAAACTTGGATGATCTGCCTTTAATAATTTAACAAATCCCATAATTGAAGTGAGTGGGTTACGGAATTCATGTACAAAACTTGCTGACATTTGCCCTAAAATCGTCAGCCTTTCTTTATGTGTTTCGTTAATATATTGCTGTTTTTCCTCTAAATTTTTTGATATAATTTCCGAGTATTTTAAAACAGTATAATAAATTAATTTATCAAAACAAGTATGTATTTGGGCCATAATCGGTTTCAATTCACGTGCGCTAACATCTAATTCACACATCGCTTCGAAAAGTTCATTTCTTCCCACATTTGCATTATAAACAAAGTCTCCAATATTCGCATCTGCCCCTGCACGTTCAATAGCAATTTTCTCGCATAATGGCTGAAGATAATCTATATCTTTTTCTTCCATAGTAAGTTCGATAATTAACTCTAATAAATCCTCTCCATTTTGAACTGCTTCTAGTTTAAATGGATCTTTATCGGAAATTATCATTTTGTTTTTCCAGTTCTCAACGAATTGGTGCCTGTTGTTTTTCAAGTGCGAACAAAATACTTCTTTAATATCCTTATCGATTGGAAAAACCCCCATTCCCTCCATTTCCATGCGACGAACACCCTTTATATTTTGAATATTAACACAAAAAATGCGATTCGTTAATAGATTATTGTCACATTTTGTTAATATGTGTTGATAAAATTTTTAATGTCCTTATTAATTGTTTAGATTGATACATTCCATTTTCCTTCCTTTCATTCAAAGTTTTTTACATTCGATGCGACTTTTTTTTGCATCCTGCTTCATTCTTTCGTACAATAGAAAATGAAAGGTGTGAAAAATATGGTAAATAAAAATGTGGAAGATTATCTCCAAGAAGGCATTTACGGCCAAAAGCAGAACAAACCAGAAGAACGTAATATGTATTTAACTACGTTACGTGAGCGTGTAGAAATCGCTTTAACTATCGGTCAAGTAATGCAAAGTAATGTATATTCTGAAGTAGCTAGTAGCATGCGCTCTTCTCAATTATTACAAATATTCCTAAATGGTGGCATTGCTTACCCACATTTATCAAAATACATTAAATTAGCAAATGAAAAAAATGTTCCTTTTACAATTGTTCAAAATAAAGGTATAGAAACACCAATCGGTTTAGTATTATCTCATAGCACTGCTGTTGACAAAGAACAAATTTATGTAGAAGATGCTATTTTCAAACAAGAAATGAAGTAAAAGGTACACTTGGTTAAATTAAATCGTTCCGAGAAACGTAAAACAAACAATAAAAAACGAGTATGGAATCGTAAACATTTCCAGCTCGTTTTTTATTAGGATGTTTAAGCTCGATCTACTTTATTTTTTAATACACACTAATTTCATTTCTGTCATTTCTTCTATTGCATATTTAATTCCTTCACGCCCCGTACCACTTTCCTTAACACCACCGTAAGGCATATGATCTACCCTAAACGTTGGAATATCATTAATCATGACACCACCAACCTCTAGCTCATCAATTGCACGCATTGCTTTAAACAAATTATTTGTAAACACACCTGCTTGTAGACCGTAACGTGAATGATTTACTTGCTCAATTGCCTCATCAAATTCTTTAAATGTATTTACTGTCATGAGTGGACCAAATACTTCTTGGCACTGAACAGATACATACTCTGGAACATTTGTTAATACAGTTGGTTCAAAAATCCTTGCATCACGTTTCTTACCACCGTATAAAACAGTAGCACCTTCCTTAATAGCTTCTTGCACCCACATTTCTATTCGCTCTACATCTTTTTTCGAAATTAAAGCCGATACGTCCGTTTCTTCCAGCAATGGATCACCAACAACAACTGCTTCCATCGCTATCTTTAGCTTTGAAAGAAATTCATCCATTCTCTTTTCATGTACAAAAACACGTTGTACCGAAATACAAACTTGTCCATTGTTTACATATGCTCCCCATTTTACACGTTCAATTACTTCATCTGTTAATTCTACATCTTCATCAATAATAACAGCAGCATTTGATCCCAGTTCCAACGTAACTCGCTTTAACCCAGCCTTTGCCTTAATTCCAATTCCAACTTTCGGACTTCCCGTAAAAGTAATGGAAGCAACATCATCATTTGTAACTATCGCCTCACCTACAGTTGAACCGGGACCAGAAATAATATTTAAAGCTCCTTTTGGCAATCCTGCCTCTTCAAATAATTCAACTAATGCATAAGACGATAATGGCGTTTGATCAGCTGGTTTTAACACAACTGTATTTCCGGCAGCAATTGCAGGGCCGACTTTATGTGCCACTAAATTTAATGGGAAATTAAATGGTGTAATAGCTCCTATAACCCCTATCGGTTTTCGTATTGTGTATGCAATACGCCCATCTGCACCAGGTGCTGCATCAAGTGGCAGTGTCTCGCCGTATATACGCTTCGCTTCTTCCGCTGCAAATTTGTATGTCTGAACGGTACGATCTACTTCTCCCCTCGCAGCACGAATTGGTTTTGCAGCCTCTTTTGCAATAATCTCTGCAAATTCTTCTCTTCTTTCATCCATTTTTTGTGCAACCTTCTCTAAAATAGTCGCACGATCATATGCAGATAATGTATTCATTTTTTTCATTGCATTTTTTGCAGCAGTAACAGCCTCTTGTACATCTTCTTCCGTTCCTTGTGCAATTTCCGCTAACGTTTCTTCAGAATATGGTGCGTATAATGGTTTATAAGTGTTTACAGACTTCCAATCTCCATTTATATATAAATGCTTTTTCATAACTCTTCCCCTTCCAAATATATGTATACAACAATATTTCACCTAGTGAAAGGTCTGGCTTATGCCATTGTATCATAGCCCTTATTCTGCCAAAAATATTATGCTCAAAAAAACCCTGCCATATAGCAGAGTCTACGAACTAATTTGTTCTTGAAATGGAATTTGTTTTTCATCTTCTAAAATAACAATTGATTCTACAGTTTTTGTAACTTCTAATCTCTTTATATAGTGTCCATCTAATTCTTTTACACAAAACTTATAATTTTCAATTTCAATGAAATCCTCTTCAGCAATTTCTATATTCTTCGTTAAAATCCAACCACCGATTGTATCAACACCATTATCATCAATTGTTAAACCTAATAACGTATTCACTTCACTAACAAGTACTTTTCCCTCTAGTATTGTTTTCGTTTCACTAACTTGTTGAATTTCTGGCTGTTCATCCGTATCAAACTCATCTTGAATATCTCCCACTATTTCTTCTAAAATGTCTTCAACTGTAACAAGTCCAGACGTACCACCATATTCATCTATCAATATAGCAATATGCGTTCTTTCTTTTTGCATTTTTAAAAATAAGTCGTGTATTGGGATAGAGTCGATAACTAAAATGATTGGCCTAATATATTGCTCTACTTTCTTATTACTTACTGCATTATGCTGCACAAAATCTGTGAAAATATCTTTAAAGTTTACAAAGCCTATTACGTGATCTTTGTCCCCATCTACAACTGGATATCTCGTATATTTTTCCCGAGACATTTTTTGCAAAGCTTCTTCAGCAGGCATTTCTTTACTTATAATATGCATCTCAGTTCGGGGGACCATTATTTCTTTCGCTATACGATCATCAAATTCAAAAATTTTATTTACATATTTATATTCAGATTGATTAATCTCTCCATTTTTGTAACTTTCTGAAACTAACAACCGTAATTCTTCTTCTGAATGAACCTCATCGTGCCCTTTCGGTGGTTTCAGCCCTAACAACTTCGTAATAATTCGAGCTGATCCATTTAGGATCCAAATAAATGGAAACGCCATACGATAAAAGAAAATTAACGGTTTAGCAACAAACAAACTCACTTGTTCAGCTTTTTGAATCGCGAATGTTTTTGGGGCCAATTCCCCTATTACAACATGTAAAAATGTAATAAACAAAAACACTAAAATTACAGCAAAAATGTCTGCTAGTTGAGTAGAAATGTTCAAATTTACAAAAAGCGTGTCAAACATTTGCTTTAACGCCGGTTTACCAAACCACCCAATCCCCAGAGCTGTAACTGTTATTCCTAGCTGACAAGCAGATAAATATTCGTCTAAGTTTGTAATGACTGTTTTGACAGATGTTGCGCGATTATTTCCTTCTGCAATTAAATAGTCAATTCGTGAACTTCGCACTTTAACAATTGCAAATTCTGCTGCGACGAAAAATGCCGTTAAGGCAATTAAAACAATCACTATACTTATACTATATATGTCCAAATACTTCTCCTTACTTACATTGTAAGCAAGGAAGCCACCTCCTACTTAATTTTATTCAAGTGAAGTAAGCATTCTAATACTCTAACAAAATTCTACATTAGCAACCACCTTTTTATATATTATATGCATACATAAAAAAGATATTTATCATTATGATAATCTAATTCATTTCCCTTAGTCAAATAGTTCTAAATCTTAAGATAAAATATTTTATATAAACGATATATTCTTCACAGGTTCATTTCGTGAAAAAACACTTTCTTTGCCGATTCCACACTTCTTTTGTCACACTAGAAGGGAACTTCCTTCATAGATCGAAATCATTCAACAGGATATATATAGGAGGGATTATTTTGGAATATAAAACACCATTTATCGCAAAAAAATTAGGTGTTAGCCCAAAGGCTGTTGTCCGGATTGCACAACAATTAAATCTTACGATAGAAAAAAATAAATATGGTCACTTTATTTTCACACAAGAAGATTTAGATCAAATGTTAGAATTCCATCTTTCACAAATAGAGCAGTCTCAAAACTCTCACCCTACTCAAAAAACATCATCAAATGATGTTGAAGAATTAAAAACTCAAGTAAATACAATTGTTCAAGACAAATCATCACATGAATTTGAGCAATTAGCAGCTCAATTAAACACTATTACGAGAAGGCTAGATCGAATGGAAGAACAAATGCAAGATAAGGCAAATGATGTTGTTACGTACCAACTTTTACAACATCGCCGTGAAATGGAGGAAATGTTAGAGCGAATTCAAAAGCTAGAAGCTTCCCTCAAGAAAGAAGAACCAATATATATTACTCCCGATTCAAAATCAACATATGAACGAGAAAAGAAGCCGAAGCGCCGCAAAATGATTTTTAGTATATTTGGATTATAATTTTTAGACCCTTATTAAAATAATAAGGGTCTTTTTTCATGAAGAATGACTTCATATTAAAATAGTATTCTCTTTATTATATATATTCATTTCGCCTTATTTTGTTAACATAATATTCTTACTGTATTCTGCGATTAATGCCTGTGCATGAGCATTCCCTTGAATCACATCTCGAAATTCTTTTAAAGAATACAAATGCGTAGCCCCTTTTCGGGCATGAATTCGCACTGGTACACCTTGTAAAGTATCATGAAACTGAAATGGCTTATCTACCGGTTCAATTGGGAAACCGATTGTTAATAAATACATATACATTCTTTTTGTCACTGCTGCAATATACCATTCTGCTTTCGTTTCTAATGCATGCATAAATAAAATAGCTGTTAGTCTTTTGAAGTGTCCTCTCCCACGAGACGTTTTCGCAATACTCAACTTGCCTATTTCATACACATTTTTTAAATCTTTCACTAAATCATTTTTAGAAAACGGATAGAAAAACTCAGAATTCGATTGCTCTGGTTCCGTATACTTAATACATTCTACTGTACCAATATGATGTTCATCTTCTATTAATAAAAATCGTGATGGATTTAAATTACGTTCTACGAACATTAAGTTTCTTTCTTCACAAAAATCTCCCCATAGTTGCTCGAACCAAAAATGTTCTTCTTTTGTTTGAACACGCTGGAACATATTTACCCGCCTTTCCCATCGCCGCTCTGTTTTTGATAACGCTTTCACTATCTATCATATAAGAACAAATCTACGTATGCAACTAAAAATATTTATGACTTATTATATTCTGCAAAACGAATTAAATTCCATCTTAATCGTCTTTTATCCCTCATGTACCGTTCTTCTAACAATATATTTATATTACTTTCAAATTCAAATCGTATAAAGCTGTCTTCCATACAGCATATATTTCTTCTTAATCTAAAAAAATCCTTTATAAAAAAGGATTTTTTTACTTCTTCATGCTTTTTAACCACTTCTCAAAAATTTGTACCATTCCATGTTTTCCGGCTAATTTCTCTTCCCCTTGTTTCGTTTTATATGGATATAATTGCAAGAACACACCACATCCAGACTCAATTTTTTTACTATGCATATGACTTCCTGGATATACACAAATAACTTCATAAATGGCCCTTCGATAATAGACTCTCTTTCCATCCTGTTCTTCTACATATTTTATAGACCAGTACTTATACATTTGCTCAGTTGCCTTCGTATTTCCAACGTGCTGAAAAATGTTGTACATTGGGCTATACTTCACTTCAATAATAATAGAAGATTGATATACGTATTTTCCTTCTTCCTTTACATAACAGTCTAAGCGAATGTCTGGCTTCTTCGTATCTTCTCCATTATAAAAATTACTCCCTTTACTTAATGCAATAAGGGGATGAGTTTCAATTAAATCATTAAATGCGACATGTACTCTAATATCATCTCGGTGTAAAACTACTGTCGTTCCATCCTGTAATCCATCTACATAAAAATGTTCTTGAATTTGTTCACGAATGGAATTTCTAGCCTCAAAACCAATTTTCTCTAACATGGAAATAACGATAAAAAAAGCGTAATATTCATACACTAAAAATGTTGGTTTATAAACAAATAATAAAGATGGAGATTGTTCTGTATATTGTGGAAGTACATCTAAATGCTGTAGTAGTTGTTGATGTGGTATCGGTAAATTTTGTGAGTACATGTTACCTGTTTCGGAAACTTCTCTCCAAAATGGAGAATGCATTAAAGTTTGAAAGTATTGTACACTTTCATGTACAAAGTGCGCTAATATTTTATATTCTTGTATCTTCATAGAGCTTTTTCGCAAATCCGCCTCTTTTAGTAAATGAATATTTTTATATTTTTGTTTCTCTCTATCGGTCACTGATCCATTACGCTCAATTGTTTGTATAATCGTTTTTACAGCTTGAAATTCTTCTGATTTCTTCCTTTTTGCTCTTTCTAATATTTCAATTGTTTGGCGCAAAAAACTTTCAGCTTCAAGTAAATAGAAATAAAATTGCATCGCTTTAAATTTAAGAAATGCATTTTCCTTACTATTTTTTTGTTCTATAAACTTACGATTATAATATTTTGCATACGGTTTTCTTTCCGCCACTATGGCTCCTTTTCTCGTTGCTTTCCGCTCTTTTTCTTCCCATTTATATTCATGTATAAATTTTGAACTCGATTCTATTTTCTTAAAAATTTGCTTTATCTTTTTCATTTTTTGCGGCAACTTTCTAAGTAACACTAAATAAGAAGAATCTTCAATATCACTAAGTGCAGAGAAAGTCTTTTTATAATAACCTCTATCTAAAATCAACTCATTCAAAATTGACTTTACATAGTTTTGAATCATTTCAAATTGATCATCAAAAAAATTTTTGGGAACGATTTGAAATGCGCCATAATATGTTCTATCTTCTATATTCACTTCAAAATGATATAATCCACAACGCCATGGATAAAAGAATTCCGTTTTTCCATGTTCATATATTAATACCTTTTGTTTTTTTTCATTTATTTCATATTTTGACTCTTTTATATTTTTCTGTCCCTCATATACTTTATTCCATATAAAAGTAATATTCATTGGACTTTCATAATGGTAATGCAATCTAATTGGTTTTAATTCTTGTACTTTATAAATACATTGAACTAATGCTGTAGTAGATGTACAAAGACGATTTAATAAAATATATTCCCCCTTTGCCTCAGTTCCAATGATTAACTTTAATACAAAAGGGAGTGTTTCTTTCGTATCAACGATTTCTGTTTCATATCGCCCTTCATTTTGCATAGCCATACAGCTCCAGTTCTCTACGCTTTTCTCTTATATATGCTAAAGAGTGTTCAAATGTAGATACTCTGTTTGCAAGTGGCGATTGCAAAAGAGGTAGTAATGTCGCCCCCCTTTTTACGTCTTCAGAAAGTAAAGATCCAACCATCATTTCAGTACCTCTTATTTTCGTCAATACACGTTGCTTGATTTGTAAATCAAATCCCTCTTCTCTACTGATCATATAGGAATGATTATTTTGGAACGGTATATTTTGCAAGTAAGTAGCGATTGCGTTTGCACATCGAAATGAAATTCCCTTTGACATATCATGTGATGACAATACAACATGTAACTTATCTAATAGTTCTAACTCTTCTTCAGAAAACACCTCAATCATCGCTTTATTCCTGACCCAGCTTATACGAAATTCTCCTGCAGTTACTTTCAGAGGTGGTTGTAATACAATTTTCTCTTGTTCCATACACATCTCACAAAACGGAATCTTTTGTAACGTTATTAAATTCGTCCGATCTAATAATCGATCTGAGAGTTCTTTCGTTGTTTCATCAAAGTTTACTGTACCTACAAATATAATATTTTCACCAATTTCAATTGTTGATGGAATTGGATTTTCTTTTTCTTGTACACCTTCATACAAATTTAGAATACGGTTTTGCTTTTCAAGTTGAAGAACAGATAGAAATGGAGTAAACCAATGCTCAATATGTGACATATTCATTTCATCAAAAACGATTATATATAGTTGATTTTGATTTTCTTTTGCCTTCATTAACGCCCTAACTAATTTTGTTTCACTTTCAATAAAAGTACCATTTGGATGAAGGTAACCAAGTAAATCATGTGGTTCTTGATACGATGGTGAAATCGGAATCCAAATCAATTCTTCCCCATACTGTAATCCAAGTGCTTCTGCATAAGCTTGCACAAATCGGGATTTCCCAGCGCCTGGTATACCACCTAGAATCGTCAACATATTTGTTTTCGCACTTATATGGAAATTATAAATGTCCGTTTCATCCAAATATAGCCCTTTATTACGTACAAAACTTTTTACATACTGTAAAAAGACGGATTCACGCTCATCCCATTCCCATTCATCCTTATGCACTTTTATTTCCTCTACTTCTACATGCTTACCTTCTTCAGTCATTCGTTTTTTTAATTGCTCATACATGTGATTGCTTACAAAATACAATTGATCTTCTACCGCTATTTCCACATACTTCATCCAGTCATTTAAGTCTATATACTTACATTCCCGCTGCTGTTCAAAATATGCGATTGAACTAATTGATGATGACTTTAAAGATATATTTCCATATAACCTTCCATCGTGCCACAATAATTCGGGAGGCTCAAAGTCTTTCGGATATTTTGGCATTAGAAATGACAAATAGCCATTTCCAAGTTTTCTTTCTAAAGACTCTCCTTTTTTGTATTCGGAAACTTTAGGTACTGGAATCATTTTATAGCCATTGGCCATTTCTCGTGGTTCTTCTGCACAAATTAACTCCACGTATATATGTCCTCTTTCATAATAGAGACGAAACATAACCAATTGCTTTTCTAATTTTCTTTTCTTTAATTCCGAAAAGACTTTTTCATTCTTTTTATTGCTACATAAACCTTCAAATACGTATGGTTCATTTTTTAATTGCTCTTGTAACGTGAATGGTATTGGCGATAGGCATTGTACAAAGAAGTTCTCTCCATTCTTCTCTCTCTCTGCTTTTGTAAACTTTCCGATAAACCTCATATAGTACATTCTTTTTATAAAACTTGGCTGAAGAGTTTTATGTAATCTCACCTTCGTCACCTTCTTTTTTTCATACTATTCTTAGTGTATGAAAGAAACGAAAAACTAGAAACAAAAAACCTGACGTTATCCGCCAGGTTCAAAATTAAAACGTATATTAATGAGATGGAAATGCTTTTTTCTCTTGTAAAATGGCATTATGAGCAATTTTCATTTTAGCAAGTACATATCGTAATCGATCTTCAGCGTTTTCATCTGTATTTTGCTGTAATTCCGCCAAATTTTCTACAGCACTCGCTAAATTTTCAATCACTCCTCGTAGTTCAGGATGATGATTAAAAAAGGATTCTTGCACTAATACTTTCCTTACTTCACTCGCTAAATCAACAATTCTGGTTAACTGTTCTTTTTCTTCCATTTTCATCCCTCCTGAATATCTTATGTATTAAATATTCTCTAGACAAAGAAAAAAGCCCTTTATTTAAAAGGACTTTTACATTTTTATATTTCCAGTTAATAACATATAAAGTGATGTGATAGCTGCGATAACAATTGCCCACATTACATATCTCTCAATACCTTTAAAACAACGATTTCCTTTTTCTTTTCTTGCATACATGTAAACAATAATCCCAATTCCATACACGATTGAAACAAGTAATAAATTTTTCAAACCTGCTGCATATAGAAGCCATACAGAATAAGTAGAAGCAATTAAAGCTAACGAGCCGTTTTTTACTTTTGCATCTTTTAGTTCGTTTGTAATAACTAATTTAAATTGGAATAACGCTGATAATAAATATGGTACTAAAATTGATGTTGAAGCAATAAAATACATAATTTGATATGTTGATTCTGAAAACAGAACGATTATAAATATAATTTGGGCAACGCCATTTGAGATCCATAATGCCATATGTGGCGTTTGTTTTTTATTTGTTTTCGTAAAGACTTTCGGAAACACGCCATCTTTTCCTGCTACGTGGGAAATTTCAGAAACAAGTAAAAACCAGCCTATTAATGTACCTACAAGTGAAGCAACTAACCCAATGTTAATCGCAACGGCGCCCCATGTCCCAACAACATGTTCTAATACATGTCCCATTGACGGGGTTTCTAACACGGAAAGCTCTCCTCTTGTCATCGCTCCCATAGACAAGACAGAAATTAAAATATAAATAGACATTACTAAAATAAGTCCAAGTACTGTCGCTTTACCAACATCTCGGCTATTTTTCGCTCTACCAGATAATACAACCGCTCCTTCAACCCCAATGAAAACCCAAAGAGTTACAAGCATTGTATTTTTCACCTGACCAAGTATAGAGGAAACTGATATAGTTCCTTCTCCCCAAAAATCATGTGTAAATGTATCCCAGCGAAACGCTGTTACCATTACAACAATAAATAATACGATTGGAACTAATTTCCCTATCGTTGCAATAACATTCATAATAGATGCTTCACGAATTCCAAATAAAATTAGAAAATGAAGTGTCCATAATAAAAGTGATGCACCAACAATAGACGCAACATTATTTCCACCTTTAAAAATGGGGAAGAAATAACCTAATGTACTAAACAGTAACATGATTGTTGCAACGTTTCCTAAAATTCCTGCTAGCCAATATCCCCAAGCACTGTTAAATCCGATATATTCTCCGAAACCAGCGCGTGCATAACTATAAATTCCGCCCTCAAGCTCCGGTTTTTGTCTTGCTAACGTTTGATATACGAGCGCGAGTGGAATCATTCCCATCGCTGTAATACACCAACCAATTATTATAGAGCCGCTATTTGCTCCTACTGCTAAATCATGCGGTAAACTAAAAACACCGCCACCAACCATCGTTCCGACTACTAATGCAATTAATGGAAAAAAACCTAACTTCTTTTCTATTTGTACCACCCCATCTGTCATTCTAGGTGTTATGTTCGTTCAACTATTAAAGTCACCTTTTTCTCTAATAGACGTTTCTCTTATATTTTTTCAGGAAAACATTACTTATTCTAAAAGAAAATGAAGAAAAATGGAATACTTTTTTGAAAAAATGTATAAGTATGCACAAAAAAACCGTTCATTTTGTAATGAACGGTCATTTCATACATATAAATTTGTATATTTCTTGTAAAATTAACGAAGTAAATTCTCTTTTTGTAAAAATTGTTTTGCAACTTCTTCACTACTTTTTCCATTCACATTTACTTCATAATTCATTTTTCGCATTTCTTCATCTGTAATCTTCCCAGATAATGTATTTAATACTTTTTCAAGTTCAGGATATTTCTGTAACGTCTCTTTTCTTAATAACGGTGCACCTTGGTACGGTGGGAATAACCCTTTATCATCTTTTAGCACTTTCAGTCCATACTGCTCAAGTTCACTATCAGTTGAATATGCATCGATTACGTTAACATCCCCTGATTGAATTGCACTATAACGTAGTTTCGGTTCCATCGTTTTCACATTTAAAAACTTATAGTTATATAATTTTTGCATTCCTTTATAACCGTCTTCACGATCAGCAAATTCTAATGTGAATCCTACTTTAGCATCCTGTGCCATTTTTCCTAAATCAGAAATTGTATTTATATTATTTTGATCTGCTATTTTTTTCGGCATAGCTAGTGCATATGTATTGTTATACTCCATTGGCTTCAACATGACCATATTATATTTCTTTTCCATTCCAATGCGAGCCTGCTCATATACTTCATCCCGATTTGTGCTTTTTGGCTCTTCTTTCACAAAAGTAGATAAAGCTGTTCCTGAAAATTCAGGGTATATATCTACTTCTCCTGATTTCAATGCTTCAAATACAAATGCTGTTTTTCCAAGACCTGGTTTTAATTCTACGTGTAAATCGGTATCTTGTTCGATAAGTTGCTTATACATTTGAATTAAAATTTCAGGTTCTGATCCAAGTTTGCCGGCAATAACAATATCTTTCTTTTGTGTGTTCCAAAGAAAGGGAGAAGCAATCATTATACAAGTAATACATATCGTCAATATAACACGCTTAGAAGAGCGTTTTGGACTCTCAAGCACTCGAAGTACTACATCAAAGAATAAAGCGAGTAACGCGGCTGGTACGGCCCCTAAAATGATAAGCGCATGATCATTTCGATCGATACCAAGTAATATGAGTTTTCCGAGCCCACCAGCACCTATAAGAGCTGCTAATGTAGCCGTTCCAACAATTAATACCATCGCCGTACGAATACCGGCCATAATAATTGGTAATGCAAGAGGAAGCTCTACCTTCCACAGTCTTCTCCAGCTATTCATGCCCATAGCTCTCGCTGCTTCGATTAAAGATTCATCTAACTCCCTTATTCCTGTATATGTGTTTCGTAAAATAGGTAATAGTGCATACACAACTAATGCAATAATGGCTGGGAATTTTCCAATTCCTACTAACGGAATTAAAAGTCCGAGTAATGCAAGTGATGGCACTGTCTGCATAACCGCAGAAGTTCCTATTATAAATTCAGCCATTCGTTGTTTTCTCGTTAATAAAATGCCAAGTGGCACCGCAATAATTACTGCAAAAAATAGTGAAATAAGCGATATTTGTAAATGCTCACTTAATGCAGTTAGTAATTCTATTTTCCGCTCTTGGAACGTTTGTATAAAATCAGTCACTGTTTAGCCTCTTTCCTTCATTTGTTCAACAATGTAATTAACAATATGACGACTTGTTAAAGCTCCAACATATTGACCATTTTCTTCAACTGGAACGACTTCGTCAGCTCGTACACGAACTAATGCTTCTTGTAAAGAAGAATGCAATGATAATGCATCCCCTTCTGCCCGTATACTTTCATCAAGTGGCAATACATCTTCTATACTTTTCCCCTCATACCAAGGTTGTCCACGATTTCCAATGAACTCTTCTACAAACTCATTTTTCGGATTATGTATAATACCTTCTGGTGTATCTAATTGAACTACTCTTCCTTCTTTCATAATACAAATACGATCTCCAAGTGATAATGCTTCTTGCATATCATGTGTTACGAATACAATTGTTTTTTGAATCTTCTTTTGCAATTGTACGATATCCTTCTGAAGCTGTTCCCTACTTAATGGATCTAACGCACTAAACGGTTCATCCATAAGAACGATTTTCGGGTTTGCGGCTAATGCCCTTACGACACCAACGCGCTGCTTTTGCCCTCCTGACAATTCATCAGGCATACGATTGCGATATACGTCTGGATCTAGCCCGACCATCTGTAGCAACTCATCGACACGAGCTTTTATTTTTTCTTTGCTCCATTTTCTCATTTCAGGAACGACTGCAATATTTTCAGCAATTGTCATATGCGGAAACAAAGCGATTTGCTGCAATACGTATCCTATATTCCAACGCAGTTCGTTTATATTATATTGTTGAATATCTTTTCCATCGATTAAAATAGATCCCTCAGTCGTTTCAATTAAACGGTTAATCATTTTCATTGTCGTTGTTTTCCCGCAACCACTCGGACCAATGAGAACAAAAAATTCTCCCTTTTTAATTTCTAAATGCAATGAGTCCACTGCTTTCATGCCATCTTCATACGCTTTTGACACATGATTAAATTGAATCACAAATACAACTCCTTTAATGTTGTTTCCTTTATTTTGATGGAATACGGCATTCATTTCAAATGATACGCTTTATAATTAAAAAAGAGCTCAAATTTGAGCTCTAACGGTCGAACAATATTGTTTTCATTATTGCAGCATATTCACGTACATACATTTTTTTCTTAGAGCGCATTGGTGTTTCAGCAGCTAGTGCCTCCATCTTCATGCCTAAACGCTTTGCAATTATTTTGGTCCTATACAAATGATACGTATTACTTACAACTACCGCATGTTTCACATCATATAAATCCATACTAAACTTTAAATTCTCATACGTATTTGTAGATTGATCTTCTATTAAAATACGACTCTCATCTATACCATGTACCATTAAATAGTTTCTCATACTATGAGCTTCCGGTATATCTTCATCTTCTCCTTGACCACCTGAAACAATTACTTTCACTGTAGGATGGGAAACTAAATATTCCAATGCTACATCCAAACGGTTTTGAAGAGATAAAGACGGTTTATCTCCAAATAATTTTGCGCCTAATATAAGAACGTACGGAGAGTGATGGCTCAATTTTTCACGAGCAACCTGCTTCATTCGAAACGTCATATAAAGAATGTATAGTGGTGGTAATAATAAAATTATAAGCAAGATCCATTTGTTCATAAATCAATTTGCACTCCCTTTCTTTTTATTATATAGAAAAAGAAAGGAAGGCAGAAGTGTTTTTTAAACGATCGATTTATTAGAAACACTCGCTTCGAATTTACGTTTTGAGATTACATAGTTTATAGCAATTCCTAACGAAAGGATCAATATGAAACTTAGTAAATAAAACGGTACCATGACACCTACTTTAGAAACACCAGCTGTAAACAACATTAACAATACAATTTGAATTCCTGTGTCAATTAACCGAAATAAGCTATCCACTCTTCCCATTACTTCGTTTGGAATTTCCTCCATCATTAATACATGTCTCGCCACTCTTGTAACTGCATTTCCAATTGCATGAAAAATTGCAAGTCCATATAACAACATTACGGAAGGTTCAATAATCATTACGGTAATTGAAATTACATATAGGAACATCGTCATGACGATTGAAATTTCTATTTTGACATATTTCATCATAATTGGAATACTTATTCCCGCCAAAACCGCTCCGACACCATACCTTCTATTGCGTAGACAGAGGCACTAGCTTTTAATATATCTGAAATATATACCGGGATTAAATAATTTGCCACCATAACACCGATAAACGGCATATAAGTCGCAAGTAAAAACAAAAAGAACTTCGGACGCTTTTGCATAAAGTGAATCCCTTCGAACAATTGCTTCTTAAATGTTACTTTCTTTTTCACTTCATTTTTCTTTACGTACGGTATACATAAGAAAAGGAAAAATGCTCCTACAAAAGTTAACATATCTACTAACAAGATCCATTTTAAAGAAATGATTTCAATTAGGAAGCTAGCAGCCGCTCCTGAAATAACTTGAGTTAATTGTCCCTGTATTTCCATTGTTCCACTTAAATTTTTATAATGTTCTGCTTGAAATATCTCTTGGTTGAACGCAAATATTGTAGGATAAAATAATAAATAGTAAAATGACCCTGCTATATATATAAGAATATAGTGAATAGAATGATAAGGTTGCCCAGTAAATCCCCATACAGCCACCATTCCTATAACGACTATCCCTATACCTTCATTACATAATAATAAAGATTTTCTTGAAAAACGATCAATACTTTGCCCAATAAACGGTGTTAATAAAAACATAATAAGAGTTGCGATGATGGAAACATAACCAAACGTTGTCTCTCCTCCACTCTCTTTAATTAACAACCACGGAATCGTTATCATAACAATACCGGAACCAATAGCTGATAGACTATTGGCCCCTAGAATGAAATACAAGCGTGAATCTTTATACAGAGATGGCATATCACTCCACTCCTAGTTGTTTTTTCACCTCTTTATATACGCCCATGTATGCTTTTAATTCTTTAACTAAATCATGAATTAATGGTTTTGCATCTTCTCCCAGTTCACCGTCTTGTACATGAAGTCCATCAAGCACAACTTGTTTTGGGATAGCATTTGCGTATACTCCTCTAGCAACAATGCGCATACTGTTTAATGCGTTAATTCCACCTTTACCGCCTCCTGCAACGGCTAATAAAGCGACAGGTTTATGAATAAATTCACTACTACTTAAGTAATCTAACGAATTTTTCAGCGCTCCACTCATTGCATTATGATATTCAGGTGTACATAGTACTACACCGTCTGCAGTTTTCACTAATGCCTTTAATTTTTTTACCGCTTCTAATTCACGTTGTGATTCTTCCCCATTATATAAAGGCAGTTCCTCTGCTGCTAAATCATATAACTCCCCTTCAAATTGATTAGCAATATACTTTGCCACCACACGAGTTCTACCGAATTTTCTTGGTGTACCGTTAATAACGACTAGTTTCATAATTATTTCTCCCCTTTGTTTTCCAGCTATACTTATATATTATCAGAAATTTCTATACAAAACACAATATAAAGAGGGAACTAGCTTGATAAAATAGTATGATAGACGTAAAAAGAACTCATACTTTCGTATGAGTTCTTCACAATTACTTTTTTTCTCCTTTATGACTCAGTATGCCTATGCTTCCTTTCGCCTCAAAATAGTTATACGCTTTTTCTGCTAATTTAATACGTTCTTCTGGTAATTCTATATATTTCATAACGTTTTCTATTATTTTTTCATACGGAGTAAACACTATTCCTGGCCACTCTATCTCGTCCTCAGGATTACTATTTTCAGAGATAATAAATTTCTTATTTGCCACTGCATAAGAAACTCGAGGAGTTTCAAGAATACCCGATAAGTAAAAATGAATATTTAATATAATTTTAGACCTAGCAATCAATTCATTTCTAACAATTCCCCACGCATTATTTTTAAAAACAATATTTAAATTCGGGGCAACTACTTTTAATTGATTAAAAATAGCTTGTCGCCTTGGGTTAAGAGCACCTATAAACAGTATATCAATGTCTTCAGTTAACTCTTCATCAAATGCATCTTTTTTTATTTCTAGAGTTGGGGCATAGTTCATTTCCACATGTTTTATTTCTTTTCCTACTCCTTTTTGTTTTAACCATTCTATATTTTGTTTACTATAATCCCAAATTTCCTTATCTTTTAATAACATTAAATAAAGAGGATGCGCATAAGGACTTCCTTCATATAGCTGTTCTAAATTATAAACAATTGCATTTTTTGGTAGTAGATTCGGATTATGTGCGTACGTATGCGCTCCAAAAACAATTGTATTTTTCACATTTTCTAGTATTGTTTCTGAAATAATTGCTGTATTTCCCTCCTGCTCCAATCGCCATTTCAAAGCTCGCGCAACATCTATAAAACTACCATACGTCTTTGGGCATATAAAAAGACAATAATCATATTCTTTATTCAAATAAGCTTCCATTAGTCTTAAATTATTTTTATATAAATCCACATCCGGATATCTAATTAAAAGCTCACTTGCATGTTTTTTTGCTACTTTATACATTCCAGCATAATAAGCAGCAATGCACCTTCTTAATTCGATTTTTTGCCGATGCTCTTCTGCTACGTCCATGTCTATAAGGAGATTTGCGATACAATACGCTTTTAAATGATCACGATCATAATAATAATCTAGTAGTGGCATCAATTCTTCATACGTATTTCCATGCACGGATTCCCCTAGTTCTAGCGCCCATCGTATTAATTCCATGATTACTCCACTACTCCTTTAACCGACAATGTATTTAATAAAATTTCGCATTACTTTCTACCATATTTGCTATATGCAACGGTAGCTCTTCTTTTTTCGATTCCAAATATTTTTGTGATACTGCACCTAAATGTTTTTTATGCGGTATATAAAAAGCACTTATAGAAATCTCATAGTCAAATAAGTAATCATACACATGATAATCTACAAATAGCAGATCATTTTTCGGAAAAGGAATTTCCTTCCCTTGCAACGCATACATCAAAGCAATATTATTTTGAGATTTTAATCGATACATTCTTGCAAGTTGGTATAATGGCTCAGCCCGAGTTGGTCTATATTCCCACGCTTTTTGAAAATAAAGAATAGCTAATGCTGTATATTGCTCTTCTTGCGCCTTAGCATTTTCTTTTTCATCCACTTCTGTTACCTCATATTGTTTATTTGCTGAACGGTTTGCTAATTGTTCATAACAAAATCCTATTCGCAATAACGAATAGAACACCTCTTCAACCCATCCACCTGCTTCCACTCTTTTTTTGTACCATTTAATCGAATCTTCAAATTGACTTAAATGAAAATAAGTTTGGGCTAAGTAAAATAAATATCTTATATGCAAATCTGGCGTTGTTTCTGGATCACTCAATCCTTGTAACAACAACCGCTCATCTCTCTCAAATTTATCAGCTTTACTACCACCATCCCCAGGATCGTTAACGACAAGCGTCTCTAACCTAGCTACCCTCGTATTGTAATTCGCACCAACTTTGGAACGATCTATATCCCAATACTCATGAGTAACACCGACAGATTTCCATGGTAAAGAAGCTTTCAAAAGGCGTGTAAGCCAATACTTAATATGAATATCATATTGCATTGTAAGATAGTGGTCTTCCGTTAAACTAGTCTTATCAAACTCGGGATCAACTTCTAATATCATATCTGCATCTAATATTAATAAATAATCTGCTTCTGGATATGTTTTTTGTGCTAATGAAACTGCTAAACTTCTGTTATAGCCAAAATTTTGAAATGGTTCATGATGAACTGTTCCAGGGATTTCATTTTCTTCACACCAATTTTCAATAATTTCAGGTGTATTATCAGTTGATCCCGTATCACAAATAGAAACAAAATCTACAATTGATTTTGTAGCATTTAAACATCTTTCCATAATTCTAGACTCGTTTTTAACAATCATACAAAGACATAACTTTTTTTCTTCCCCTGCATTCTTCACTTGCTCATTTCCCATTTAACCACCTCATATTTTATTAACACGCTCTTTTCATATGTAACACCACTTCATAGCTACACTGATGACATAATCATCCTTTTACTATTTATGAAAATTTCATTTTATTTATTCTTATTTTTATGTTGGGACATCTTTCATGCTTCACTATATATTTGATACAATCAGTACAAATAAACAATGATTGATTGATATTTTTAAATTAGAGATTTCTTACACTATAAAAAAAGAAACTTGCGCCTATGCACAAGTTTCTTTTTAAAAACAACCTTATTTTTTCACAACTTCATGTCCACCGAACTGATTACGAAGAGCTGAAACTACTTTTCCGTGGAATGTATCATCTTCTTGAGAACGGTAGCGCATAAATAATGACATTGCGATTACCGGTGCTGCCGCTTGAAGTTCAAGTGCCGTTTCCACAGTCCATTTCCCTTCTCCTGAAGAGTTCATCACACCTTTAATGCCATCAAGTTTAGGATCATCTGCAAATGCCTTTTCAGTTAAGTCCATTAACCAACCGCGGATAACTGATCCGTTTGCCCATACTTTAGCAACATCTTCATAATTGAAATCAAAATCACTTTTATCTAACACTTCAAAGCCTTCAGCGATTGCTTGCATCATTCCGTATTCAATACCGTTATGAACCATTTTTAAGAAATGACCACTTCCGACGCGGCCTGCATAAGAATACCCATTCTCTACTGCTAAATCTTTAAATAAAGGTTCTAATTGATCATAAATTTCTTTTTCTCCACCAACCATTAAGCAAGCACCGTATCTAGCTCCTTCTACACCGCCTGATGTACCGATATCTACGTAATGTAAACCAAAACTTTTCGCTTCTTCAGCACGGCGTAACGTATCTTTATAGAATGAATTCCCGCCTTCAATAACGATATCGCCTTCCTCTAATAATGGATATACATCTTTTAGTACCGATTCAACAACTTCTCCCGCAGGTACCATTACCCAAATTTTACGAGGAGCTTCTAGTTCAGCAATCATTTCTTTTAATGTATGACGAGCGGTAATCCCTATTGCCCCTGCCTTTTCAACAAGCTCTTTATTAACGTCATATACCACTACTTCATGCTTGTCTTCATATAAATGTTCTGCTAATGGGAATCCCATTTTTCCTAATCCAATTAAACCTAGTTTCATATTAATCAATCTCCCATTCTATACAAATATATTTAATAACGAAATGAGTCCAAGTGCTACGACAGATAATATCGTCTCCATTGCAGTCCATGTTAATAATGTTTCTTTCACAGTCATTCCGAAATATTCTTTAATCATCCAAAATCCAGAATCATTTACATGTGATAAAATTAATGACCCTGCACCTGTTGCAAGTGCTAGTAGTTCAACATTTACACCTGGTGTACTTGCTGCAATCGGCGCAACAATACCAGCTGCTGTCATCATAGAAACTGTAGCAGATCCAGTCGCAATTCGGATAAGTGCCGCAATTCCCCAACCTAATAATATCGGTGAAATATGAGATTCTTTCGCCATTTCTGCGATTGTCGTTCCAATTCCAGAATCTAATAATACTTTATTAAACGCACCGCCTGCACCGATAACTAACAGTATGTTCGCAATTGGCCCTAAACAATCATTTGTAAATTGTAATACTTTATCTTTTGAGAAACCTTTTGCATAACCAAGACTAAAGAAAGAATATATCGTTGCAATTAATAACGCGACTATTGGATCTCCAATGAAGTGCAATACTTGTGCAAGTTGACTTGTTTTGCTTAGCCCTACTTCCGCAATCGATGCACCTAGCATAAGAAATACTGGAAGTAAAATAGTAAACAATGTATTTCCGAAACTAGGAAGTTCCTTCTTCTTATCTCTTTCAATAAATTGCTCCGCTATATCTAATGGTACTTCTTTATGTATACGAGCACCGATCCATTTCCCGTAAAGCGGACCTGAAATGATTGCAGTTGGAAGTCCGACGATTAAAGCATATAAAATTGTCTTCCCTACATCTGCTTTAAAAATACCTACTGCTGCCATCGCTGCTGGATGTGGCGGAACGAGTCCGTGTACAACAGATAAACCTGCTACTAGTGGTATACCAATTGTAATAAGTGATACCCCTGTTTCTAACGCAATTGTAAATACTAATGGAATTAACAGTACAAATCCAACTTGGAAAAACACTGGAATCCCCACTAAAAATGCAACGAACATCATTGCCCAGTGAACACGTTTCTTCCCAAAACGATCAATTAATGTGTTAGCAATTCGTTCAGCACCGCCAGATTCGGCCATCATTTTTCCAAGCATCGTTCCTAATGCTAATACTATCGCTAAAAACCCTAACGTATTACCAAGCCCTAGTTTAATAGAATCGATAATCCCTGGATCTTTTGGTGAAGTTCCAATCAATGGCATTCCCATTGCTAGTCCTACACCAATTGCTGTTAAAATTAACGCGACAAACGGATGCCATTTTACTACTGTAATAAGTAAAAGTAGTATGACAACTGCCGCTAGTACGATTCCAACTACCATTTCTCCCAATCCCCCTATTGTTTACGTTGGAAAGCAGCTATACAATCAAATTCTTCCTTCAAGCGATTGTAAAGTCGTTCATACATATAAAACATTTCTAAATATATAGCCGTATTTTCTTTATTCGGTACATGATGATGAACAATATCAATCCAATCCTTTACCTCTTCAAGAGAATCAATTTTTCCTACAGCATATAAAGCAACTGCCGCTGCCCCAAGCGCAGATGCTTCATGACTTTCAGGAACAAGCAATTCTTTTCCCATCATATCGGATAACATTTGTCTCCAAAATGCAGATTTCGCAAAACCTCCTGAAACGCGTATTTCAGTAAGTGGCCCTGTACAATCCCTGATTGCGAGTGCAACAGAATATACGCTCATACAAACACCTTCCATGACTGCACGTATAAAATGTTCTCGTTTATGCTGAAGGTTTATTCCAAAGAATGTACCACGAGCATTTGCATTCCAGTAAGGTGCACGTTCTCCAGATAGAAACGGTAAAAATAGCAATCCACCCGCTCCAGCTGGTACACTTTCCGCATACTTAATTAATAAATCATACGGATCAATGCCAAGCTTCCTTGCAACCTCTTGTTCCGGGCTACCAAATTCATCACGTAACCATCTCAATAATATTCCGCCGTTATTCGTTGGTCCCCCGATCACCCAGTGCTCGTCTGTTAATGCATAACAAAACGTTCTTCCTTTTTCATCTGTATTAACACTTGATGAAATTGTTCGAACCGCACCACTTGTACCAATTGTAATTGCAGCTGAGCCAGGCGATATTGCCCCAACGCCTACATTCGCAAGAACACCATCACTTGCACCAATAACAACTGGCGTATCTTCACGAATGCCCATCTTTTGTGCTAATTCAGGTTTCATACCCGATAAAATATATGCAGTTGGCACTGGTGTTGATAATTGTTCTGGTGACATATGTAACAACGTTAAAACATCTTCATCCCAGTTTAATGTTTCTAAATTAAATAACCCAGTAGCTGATGCTATTGAATAATCCACTACGTAACGTGAAAACAATTGATACATAACATACTCTTTAATGGAAATAAATTTATATGCGCTCGCATATAATTCTGGCTCTTCCTCTTTCATCCACAATAATTTAGAAAGTGGCGACATCGGATGAATTGGTGTACCCGTTCGTCTATAAATTTCATGACCATTCATATGTTGTAATAATTTTTCTGACTGTTTCGTACTTCGATTATCTGCCCAAATGATAGAATGCGTTAATGGTGCACCGTTTTTATCTACTGCAATTAATGCGTGCATTGCTGTACTAATACCGATTGAAGAAATATCCTCTGGTAACACGTTACCCTTTCGGATGGCAACGCTTACAGTTTTATATACAGCAGCACATATTACATCAGGATCTTGCTCAGCCCATCCGACATTCGGTTGAATAATTGAATAATCAACTGCATGTGATGCAACGACTTTTCCTTTTTCTGTAAATACAACCGTTTTTGTACTTGTGGTACCGATATCAATCCCGATTACTCTCCCCCTTGTTTCCATGCGAATCTTCCCTTCGTTTCTAGCAAAATACGATCTAGTAAACCGTTTACATGAATTAGTATATAAAATATTTTTTCATTAATAAAGTTTTAAAAAGAAAATTTTTTTCACAACAAAAAATATATCCCCCTCATTCCATTTCACTTACATACTAAATTTAGATTTTCCCCGCGGTAAAGTTGCGTTATATTCGTTACGTTTCGCAACACACTCTCTTTTTCTTTCATTAACAACACATACATAGTCCTTCCTTACGTTCTACTCATTTGCATGAAAAAGAGTTGAGAAGCAATATTCATTTTTAAGGGTCACTTTACATAACCATCAAGCTAAGAAAAATGATTAGTGACCCTTCTTTTTATACAAGTCCGAAAAATAAGGGATATTTTTAAAAGATTATTAAGTAGGCAATAGTTAATTGATTAGGCCAGTATTTTTATTCTTCACTAATAAAGGGAGCAATTATCTTTTTTTCATGAGAAGATAACACGATATTTGTTGATGGCGTACCATATTGCATCGAATCATCAATAAATTTTTCTAAACTTTCTACAGAATACGTTGCTAATTTGACAATATAGCTAATTTCCCCTGCTACTCTGTAACACTCAATTACATCTGGATGATTATAGCAAAAGTTAGATAATGATTTACAATTCGTTGATTTAAACAATATAAGTGCAGAAATTGGACGATTAATTTTTTTTAGAGAAACACGTGCATGGTAACCTTCAATAATTTGTTGCTCCTCTAACTTCCTTACTCGCTCAGTTACTGACGGAGAAGATAAGTGAACTGCTTCAGCTAAATCCTTCATTGAAATTTTTGCATTTGACTGTAATAACCCCACGATTTTTTTATCAATTTGATCCATAAACTATCCAACCTTTTTTTATAAAATAGAATAACCTAAATTCTTTATATAATAAAGCCAAACAATTGAATATCCTTATTTAACTTATTCATCAGCTTTTTATATTTATATAAAATAAGGATATTAGGAGGCGATTTACGATATGAAAAAGATTTTATTATTATTAGCTGACGGATTTGAAGCAGTAGAAGCTAGTGTATTTACAGACGTACTAGGTTGGAATAAGTGGGAGGGTGATGGATCGACCGAGGTCATAACAGCTGGTCTTCGGGATAAATTAACCTGTACTTGGAATTTTACTGTCATACCCGAAAAAACGGTTGATAATATTCAATTGGATGAGTTTGATGCACTAGCTATTCCAGGAGGGTTTGAAGAAGCTGGTTTTTATCGGGATGCATTCAGTAAAGAATTCTTACATGTTATTCAACATTTCCATGTCAAACAGAAGCCTATTGCAAGTATTTGTGTTGCATCATTAGCGCTTGGTAAAAGTGGAATTCTTATAGATAAAAAAGCTACCACATACAGTCATCCAACGAGTAAACGAAAAGAGCAGTTAAAGAATTTCGGTGCAAAAGTACAAAATGATTTAATTGTTCAAGATGGAAATATTATTACATCTTCAAATCCAGGTACAGCTTTTGATGTTGCATTTTTATTACTTGAAAAATTAACATCTAAACAGAACGTTAAACATGTAAAGAATCTTATGGGGTTTTAAACATTAAACTTCAACAAAGAGATAATTCTAGAGCTTGTTAGAATTATCTCTTTGTTGAACCACAGGTGCCCTCCTAGGAATTCATTGACCCCTAGGAGTTTTTTAAATTTCCTACACGTAGCCTAAAAGAAGAAACCATCTCGTCTAAAATTAACTTTGCATAAGCTTAGCTTTATCGCGATGAAGTCGCGTAACATAGCCGCTACCTCTCCAAATAAGAATTCTGTACATTTTGCTCTATTAATTGTTTTTGGTTCAATCATCCTATTACCTTAATAAACTTAGAGCGCGAATCCTACTATCACTTTATTAACTTGTAAATATATGTTCCATACTATAAAATCTAATAGTATTTTTATTTTTCAGAAAAATAAAACAATATTTTAGACTTTATTGTATAATGTTGTAAAAAGATGTCGGAGGGATTTAATGTTACATAAAATATCTCAATTCACAATTAAGCTTTCATCAATTCTTTTATCACTGTTACTATTATTAAATTTACCTTATTTATTTATCACTCAACAAGGATTCACCTTTCAACCAATTTATTTTTTTAACCAGATCGTTACTATGTTAAAACAGGTTTTCTCACCTGAATCATTGTTGGTTATAGGATCAGACCCAAAGTTTGGTCATTTAAAAACAACACCATTATTTCCAACTGTTTTAGAACCTTACCTATATTCGTTTATTGTATTATTTGTGGCCTTTTTGCTTGCGCTCTTTATCTCATCTAGCATGGCATTTTTTTATTTTTTAGCAAAAGATTATATAAAAAAATGGATAAACCGAATTGTATTCATATTAGAAGCTGTCCCTGATATGATGATGATGATTTGTTTGCAAATCTTTTTCATTTGGGTACTTAAGAAATTTGGGGAAGCTCCTTTCACCATTATTTCTTTTAATGAAAATCGCGCTTATTTACTCCCTATTTTATCTTTAGCGGTCTTACCTACATTACAAATGTTTCGGATGATGGTGTTATACATACAAGAAGAACATGGAAAACATTACGTAGAGGTTGCATATGGAAAAGGTCTTTCATCAAGTTATATACTACGCATTCATTTATTCAAAAATATATCTATCCACTTCTTCTACCATTTAAAAACGATTTTTGTTTTCTTACTTTCTAACTTATTCATTTTAGAATTTGTTTTTAATATGCAAGGTATTATTCAATTTTTATTTAAGAAGGCGTTTATTTCACCTCCCGCTGCATTTATTATACTTGTCATGATTATTTTACCGTTTTATACCATTTTTCAGATAATCTCTCTCATGATGAATAGATCGCAAAAACAATTGAAAGGAGTAGCTTTATGAAATCTATTTGGAAATCAAAACGCTTTTTAATCGGCTTTACTTATTTATTCATACTTGTTTCAGCTAGTTTTATTTATAGTTGGTTCTTTAAAGATAACATCCCAAAACCTCCTCAGTTGCTTTACAATGACAATAACGAATTGCTTGGAAAGGCTCCCTTTCCACCATCGTTAATACCACCTTTTGGATCTGATCGTTTTGGAGAGTCTGTTTTCTTACAAATTATAGAAGGAGCAAAATTCACCATTTTATTAGCCGTGGCAATTAGCTTCTTTCGAATTTTATTCGGAACATGTATAGGAATCCTCTTAAGTTTATATGCTCCAAAATTCAAGAGATTTTTCCAGTCATGCTCAGAAGTTTTTTATTACATTCCTACTTTATTTATCGCATTTATACTCATTACGCCCGTTAATATTGTAATCGTATCAAATGCTGATAGATTAGATCCAAATATTTCATTTGCTTTTTATCAAGTACTCGTACTTATTTTCGTCGCTCTGCCTACACTTTCTTTATATATATCCTCAGAGGTTGAGGAATTTATGAAACAAGATTACATTTTAAGTTCCCAATTGCTAGGGGCTAGCCGTTTTCATATTATCAAAAAACACTTACGAGTCTTATTACTTGATCGCTTATTTGTGTTATTCATGGAACATATCGTCCAAGCACTCATACTCGTTATCCATTTAGCGTTGCTTGATATTGTAATTGGCGGGATTCAAATGCGGGAACTTTATGACGGAGTGCTTAAACCTGTTTCGCTATCTAATGATTGGGCTGGCCTTATTGGATTAAATCGTTATGAAATGAATATTTCATGGTGGATTATTTTGTATACTCTCGTTTCATTCTTTATTACGATTCTATTTATTAAGCTTATGACAATCGGGATTCAAGACGCACTGAAAGCAAGAGATTCGCAAGCAGTAGCAATTCAAACCGTTCCAGATCATAAAAAATTTGTTAAAAGTAAAGATTCTTTTTCGTTTGTAAATAAAGTGAACCTTTAATCCTTTCTCGTTAGTCGACATTGATAGTAGTGGAATGCAAAGAAGATGATTCCTGTTGAATGCAGGGATCATCTTCTTTCTGCCGTCTAACTTTTTTACATGTCTTTAACTAGACTCATGCTTTTTATATTTAAAATGAATTATTTGCAATCACAATTATGCTGTTTAAAATCGATTACCATACGTCCTTGAATTCTACCTTGTTCCATTTCTTCGAATACATTTTTTACTTTATCTAGAGAACAAGTTTGAACAACCGGCACTACTTTTCCTTCTGCACCGAACATGAATGCCTCTTCTAAGTCTTTACGAGTACCGACTAGAGAACCAACTACTTCAATTCCATCTAGTACAAGTCGCGGAATGTTTAAATCCATAGTTTCTACTGGTAAACCTACTGCAACGACTTTACCACAAGCACGTACTGCATCAACTGCTGAATTGAACGCTACTTTAGAAACGGCTGTTACTACAGCAGCATAAGCACCACCAAACTCATCTTGAACAATCTTATCAGCAGGACCTTGAGAAATTGGATTGATAGTCATATCCGCACCAACCTCTTTTGCTAATGCTAATTTATCGTCATTAATATCTACTGCAATTACCTTTGCACCAAATACGTTTTTAGCATATTGGATAGCTAGGTTACCTAATCCACCACACCCATAGATGACGATAGGTTGACCAGGTTTAATGTCTGATACTTTTATTGCTTTATATGTAGTTACGCCCGCACATGTGATTGATGATGCTTGAGCAGGATCTAATCCTTCTGGTACTTTCACAGCATAATCAGCTGTAACAATACATTGTTCTGCCATACCACCATCTACTGAATAACCAGCATTCTTAACTTCACGGCAAAATGTTTCTCTACCAGTTATGCAATATTCACAACGTCCACAAGATTGGAACATCCATGCAATACTTACACGGTCACCTACCTTTAGTGAAGTTACATCATCAGCAATTTTCGTAACAATACCTACACCCTCATGACCAAGAATACGGCCATCTGTATTTCCAAAATCATGATTTGCAACGTGTAAATCAGTATGACAAACTCCACAATACTCTACATCCACTAGCGCTTCACCTGAGTGTAACGGACGCAATTCCTTTTCAATAACTTCAATGTTTGCTTTACTATTTTTATTTACTACTACCGCTTTCATATGTGATCTCCCCTTTAGTGTTTTAGAATTTTAATGAGTTCATCTCACAACTTCTACCTGCACTGTTTCGACCAATTATTGCACCAAATTTAAATGTTCAATCATCATTACACGTTCATCATAACATGTAATTTTAAAAGCTTATTGTTAAATATTGAACAATATTTGAATTATTAACCAAATGTTTTCTTACTATATTTGAAGGGAAAACTGAGATTTCATCTATGTATCGTTTATTAGAATTCAAGATGCGGAGTAATAAATAAAGATTTTTTAATATAGGAAATTATTATCATCATATTTTCAAAAAAGATTATAACGAGTAAACCTAGATTATATATCATCAAACTATTGACCAATATAAAAAGCCCTTCAACTGAAGGACTTTTTATATTCGTTTCATCGAAATTGTTTCACGTATACTTTGTAAATTTTGCAATGTCTCTTCTTGGCGTTGTAACGATAACCCAACGTATAAAGTATCTAACAAACTTAACTGTGCTAATCTTGATGAACTTGCTTCTGTACGGAATTCCGTCTCACGTGTTGAAGTATATAATGTAATATTAGCAAGTTGACTTAATGCTGATTTCTGATAGCTCGTAATTGCAATAATGCGAGCTCCCCTTGCTTTTGCTACTTCTAACGCTTCCAGTAACCCTTTATTGCTACCAGAATGAGAAATTGCAATGACCACAGCTTCTTTCGTAAGTAAACCCGCACCCATAATTTGAAAATGTGAATCTGTATGAGCAATACACGAAATACCTGTTCTCATAAATTTATGATATGCATCCATCGCAATAATACCAGAACCACCATTTCCATAAAACTCAATACGGCTTGTATCTTGCAATACTTTTACAGCTTTCTCTAGCGCTGTATCATTTAGCAAATGTAATGTATCTTGCAGTCCTGTAATATGCGAATGGAAAACTTTTTTAGCAACAGTTACCATACTATCTTCTGCCGATACTTCTTCATGAATATTTTGCATAGGAGTATGTACAATTTCACGAGCTAATGTAATCTTTAAATCTTGAAACCCTTGAAAACCAAGGTGCTTACATAAGCGGAATATCGTAGCTTCTGAACTATTCGTAACCTCAGCTAATTCTGTAATAGATTTATGTACAACATCTTGTGGATGTTTCAATATATGTTCGGCAATACTTCGCAATTTTGGTGATAAACCGTTTAACGAAGCTTGAATCTTTCCAATCCCACTTCTTGTACCTGGCATAGTATTTCTTCCCCTTCCATCGTAGCTTAATCCAGTAAAATCCAATTGGTACAGGCTAATAATCAGTTGGGATGACCCCACTGATTCAAGTTTCACTTTATTGTACCTAATTATTGAAAGAAGAAAAACCTTTATTTGGCATCACTATGGTTTGTAATGTAAATCAACGCAAGTTTTGTACAGCTCTCACTGATTGTTAGCTCACAAATAGCGGGCCAACTATATATATTCTGCCATAACATGGTACACCATTATTCATACTTACTATTCCCCTCATGTTTCACCGCATATAATGCAGCTTGCGTACGATCATCCACTTCCAATTTAGCTAAAACATTTGAAACATGTGTTTTCACAGTCTGTTCTGTAATATGAAGCTCTGCTGCAATTTCTTTATTACTTCGCCCTTTCGCAATTTCACGAAGTACTTCTTGCTCTCTTTTTGTTAACATGGAAAAAGGGTTTTCTTTTTCTTTCTTAACTGCTGATCGTCCTAATAGTGCCGGTGTTACTTTCGGATGAAAATTCGCATTCCCTTCATGTACTGCGATAATTGAAGCTACAAGTTGCTCAGGTTGTACTTCTTTTAATTGATAACCATCTGCTCCAGCTTCCAGTGCTGGTAAAACATAATCTTGCTCCGAAAAACTGCTTAATATAAGTATCTTTATCGTTTCATCATATTGTTTTATTCGTTTTGTTGCCTCAATTCCATCCATCTTTGGCATTGATAAATCCATTAATACTACATCTGGTCTTTCCGTTCGGACAAATGTTAATGCCTCTTCCCCATTTTCTGCTTCCCCAACTATTTCAAATTCTTCTCTCGTTTTCAAAAAGAAGACAAGTCCTCTTCGGACAATATGATGATCCTCAACTAGTAGTAATTTAATCGTCAACCTTCTTCTCCCCTTCAAACTGGTAATTGAATTTCAATTTTTGTACCCTTTTTCAGCTCAGTTTTTATTTGAAATGATCCCCTCATTAACTGAATACGTTCCTTCATACTTTTTAAACCGAGCGCTGATTCTCTTACGTGATCTTGTATAAATCCGATTCCGTTATCCTCTATGTAAAAATACAACTGGTTATTTTCTATTTTCAAAAGAACATTTACTTTTTCACATGAAGCGTGTTTTTTACAATTATGTATTGCTTCTTGACTAATACGCCATAAAACTTCTTCAATTTCATCTCCAATTGAAACCATTCCATCAATTCGAACTTCCACGTGAATCCCTAACAACTTCCCGTAATTTTTAATTGCCTCTGCTAAACCTTTCTCTAATCCTTCCGGTCTTAATTGCCAGATTAAAAGTGTCATTTCTTGTAATGCTTCCTGTGATAATTCTCCAATATAACTCAACATCTCTTGCAAGTCGCTATCTTGCGTCATATTTAGAGTACCTTTTGCTGTTAGCATAATAGAAAATAACAATTGTTTTACTGAATCATGTAAATCACGGGCTAATCGATTTCTTTCAGCTACCACTACATATTTACGTTCTTTCTCTACTAACTGAATACGTTGTATTGTCGTTCCTATTTGAAATGCAATCGATTCTAATAATGCCAATTCTTCCTCTGAAAAATGTGTTTTTTGAGGTGAGGCTACATTTAATAGACCAAACTTCTCCGATCCTGACCTAAGCGGAATCGTCGCATGATGCGTAACATCTTCTGTCTCTCCCCAATTACACTCAATCGCATCCTCTATTCGCTTACATTCAATAATATTTGTCGCTTTTTCCAATCTGCCATTCACAAAACGCTCTACACACCAGCAGTCTCCTTCACACATTGGTTTCTTCTCTTGCCACGTAAGAGCTGGTGGTAAGTTTTCATCTACAAGCATTCGGTGCTTTCCACTTTCATCAATAAAAAAGATCCACCCTGTTTGCAAATTCATAACTTGTAACAATGTATGTAACACTTTTTCCAACATGTCTTGTAAGTCTGTTGCTTCATTTAATAATTCTGCAATTGCTTTTAATGCTTCTAAACGATGCATCTCTTTTTCTTCAAAGTTCATTTTCATCACCATCTACCATTATAACATTAAGAAATTTCTAAATTCTACAAATAAAAAAGAACTGAATTCCTTCAGTTCTTTCTTTATATTGATCATTTTATTATTGTTTTTCTATCCAATTATTCTACTTTAGCTGTCCGATACAGATTGTCCACCATGGTTATGCTGTAAACTCTCAGTAGTAACGAACATATTTGTTGCTGGCATTTGCACTTGATTCTTATGGAACATAGACATTAATTCAAACCTTACTTGTCTAGAAGTTTCAAAATAATCTTCTGGCTTTATTAAGCCTGTAATACAAAATTCATATCCAACGTATTTAAGATTTGGATTTAAATCTGTAACACCAACGTATTTAAACGGTTCCACAGCTTCATCTTCTACTTTATAAAGATTTGAAGCGAATTTTTCATTGCAATTCACACAAACTTCTTCTAACAATTCTTTAACTCTTGTAGGATCTTCCTGATAACTTACCGTAATTCGTTCAATTACGCGCATCCATCCTTTATTAAAATTTTGTATCGTTCTTATCTCTCCATGTGGTATCGTAAGAAGCTTTCCTGACCATTCACGAATTTGCATGAAACGAATACTTATTTCCTCAATCGTTCCTGAGTTTGTTCCGTTAAAAGTAACAAAGTCGCCAACACGAAACTCTTTGTCCGCTAATCTCGCAAAGCCTAATATAACATCTTTTAACATCTGTTGTGCAGCAAAACCAATAACAACCCCCGCTATCCCGGCACCTGCAATGATACTTTTTATATCTACAAATTGGCTAATTAAATAAATGATTAAACTGATGATAATGATATATCTAAAAATAGATCGAATTACACTTTGAATCGTTTGCTCTACCTCTTCATCAAAAAAGCTTGATTTCCTAAAAAACCAATCAATAATGCGGTTGATTACAAAAGAGATAATGATTAAAACGAAAGCAAATAGTAAAAATCTTAAAAGTAAAAACTCCCGTACATAATTAAAAAATTCTTCAGTATACGTTAATAAACTCATCCATCCACTTCCTTAACTAATAAAAATTTCATACAAAACTGATTTATTGTAATACTTTTTGATTTCCTTAAGACTTGTTACACATCCTCCTATAAATATACCCTTTTTCATAATCTAAAGGGAGATTGCAATAGAATTTTTTATAAACGACTTTATTTTATGACCGCAATACTTCCATCAACAAAAAAGGAAATAATAATATCGCGCCGAATAGTTCATTTGAAAATATTTTGATTCGCGGAGGTTACTAACAATGGGCTATATCGAAGAACTAAGAGAAGTTATTGGATCAAGACCACTCAATCTAGCAGGAGTTGCTGTAGCTGTTTTCAATGAACAAGGACAAATATTACTTCAACAAAGACGAAATGGAATTTGGGGTGTCCCTGGTGGATTCGTTGAACTAGGTGAATCAACAGAGGAAGCAGGAAGACGAGAAGTGCTCGAAGAAACTGGGATTGAAATAGGCTCTTTACAGTTAATAAGCGTATTTTCTGGAAAAAAATTTTTTGTGAAATTACCGAACGGAGATGAATTTTATCCTATAACAATTGCATATCTTTGCAAAGACCTTACAGGCGGTACGTTAAAAGCTGATGGAATTGAATCATTACATGTACAATTTTTTGATATAAATGCGTTACCAGAAAAAATAAGTCCGTTCCTAAAAAAACTAATCGAGCAAAATGTCGTTTCTATTTAAAAGTAAAAAAGAGCCCTTTTTTAACGGCCTCTTTTTTCACTTCACTTCTGCGTTTAAACAAGATTTAAAATGCCCAAGTGCATATTCATGACCTTGGGCATTAAAAGATGCAACTGCCTTTTCAAAAACAACAATTTTAAATCCTTTATTATAAGCGTCTACTGCTGTGTGAAGAACACAAATATCAGTACATACCCCTACAAGATGAACCTCTTCAATTCCTCTTTCTCTTAACTTCATCTCTAAGTCTGTCCCTGCAAATGCGCTATATCGTGTTTTATCCATATAATATACATTCTCAGCATTTTTATATGTTTCGTATACATCTTGTAATTCACCAAACAACTCTCTTCCATTTGTGCCAGCTATATTATGAGGCGGGAATAATTTTGATTCTGGATGATATACATCATTTTCTTCATGTTTATCAATCGCAAAGACAACGTAATCTCCATTTTCAATATATTGCTTCGTTATTTGTACAATTTCTTTCTCAACTTCTTGGCCCGGCTTACCGCAAGTTAGAGCACCTTTTTCAGCTACAAAATCATATGTATAATCAATATTTATAAGAGCTCGCTTCATTACTATCTCTCCTTCTCCTGTTTCACAGTAAACAATAGAAAATTTGTTATTACGACATCGTAAGTACTATTCGACATTTCAAATGAAATACCTACATTTTCTTCTGAAAATTACCTTAGTCCGAGTTTATCATATAATAGATAAACAATGGTAAAACAAAGAGCTCCTATTAATAAGTCATGAATTTGATAATTGAGCGTAACTTGAATCACCTCTTGTATCGTAAACCAAAATACTGCCATCATCATACTAATCAAGACGATACGAATACACCGATTCACATCTTCAACCCCTTCCTCTGTCATAGAAGTAATAAGTGATTTCTTCTTATTTAATCGTATTTGAAAACGAAACAAGTTATTCACTATTGCACACTCTAATCCAAACAAAAAAGCACACTACTGTTTGGAGTAATGTACTTTTTACACTTATTAAGACGCAGGCTTTGTCTCAAATGTTGCTTGATTAAAACTAATAACCTTTCCTTTCGGGTCATTGTTTTCATACTGAACTGCAGTAATTGTATGACTACCTGTTTCAAGCGTCTTTTCTTTTAATTGTACTGTTGTCTGTGTTGTACTAGTTACTTGATGTTTATCTGCAAATACTTGATCTACAAATACGAATGTTTCTTTATCATTTTGAAAATTAGAAAGCTCTAATTCAACGTGTTGAATTAAAGTATCCTTTTTAATGAATACGGTTGGTATATTGCCATTTTCAGAAGTGCCATCTGGAGTAATAACTTTCACTTTCCCTTCTCCAATTGGCATTGCTCCTTCAGGAAATACAACTATATTCTCATTACTTGCGTTTACAACTTGTTCTTCTGGCTTTGATTGTGTACCGTCTTTTTCCTTTGGAGCACCGCAACCAACTAATAACAATACAGACAATCCAGTGATTATGAATTTTTTCAAAATTCATCCCCCCTGTCATTTCATTATAATTTATTATACAAAAATAACTTTTAGATTTTAAGACTACTTTCAACACTTTCATGAACAAATAGAATCTTGCTCACGATTAATGTATCATACTTTCCTTAATAGAACATTAATTTTTTTTATGAAATAAATAGTAATTCCCTCTTATCTATCATTTTAGCCCAACAAATTAATTACATACCTGTCCAAAATAAAAAGACATTGTTCATTCAATGTCTTTTTATTTTAAGCTTTAAAAAACAAATGTTGTAATCTCATCTACTTCTTTTCTTGGAAGTTTCTTCGGCTTATCTTTCGGAAAACCGAGTGAAATAACCATATTTATTTGTTTTTCAGGCTCAATTTGTAAATATTGTCGTAGTTCATCTTGAGCTAACAATACAGGTCCTGTCATTGGGCAAGTACCAAGCCCCTTCGCATGTGCAGCCAACATTAAGTTTTGTGCCGCTAAACAGCTACTCTTAATTCCTTCTTCTTCCCAAACTGAATCTGGAACAAAAGCAATTGGATCAAATATTTTTTCACGAAACTTTGATTCATATGGCGTTGCCAAACATACGATTAATACTGGTGCCTCCGAGAAAGCTGTTGCATATGGTCCGAAAGAACGTGTAAGTAATTTCCCTGCTTTCTCTTCTCCGTTTTCTGCCGCTTTTGCCGCAAGTTTATGTAATGCATCCCATGTCATTTGTTCAATTTCTTTAATTTTTTCTCGGTTCATAATGACCAAGAATTCCCAAGTTTGTGAGTTCGTATCACTCGGTGCATAACGAGCACAATCAATAATTTCTTTTATATCACTAGTGGATACTTCTTGTTCTGTGAACTTTCTAACACTTCGTCTACCGTGAATTACTTCTTTAAAATCTTCATAATTCATACATTAAATCCCCTTTTTACAGCGTTTTCAAATCTTGTCCTATGCTTGAATTATATCATGAAAAAAAGCTGGAGGAATACCAGCTTTTTTCTTCAATATTAGTTCATAACTTTAAACAATCTAATACTTTCTTCATATGCCACTTGGAGTTTCTTTGTAATCGGTCCTCTTTCGCCGTTTCCAAACTGCTCGTCACCAATTTGAACGACTGGGAATATTTCAAGTGGTGTCGCTGTAAAGAAGCACTCATCAGCCTCATATACTTCTTGTAGTGAAAATTCTCGTTCTTCTACATCAATATGTAACTCATTCGCTAATGTAATAACGTAGTGACGTGTAATGCCGTGTAGAATGAAATTGTCAGCTGGGTGTGTAATCAATTTATTATTTTTCACAATAAAGAAATTCGAATGACACCCTTCAGTAACAATGCCATCTCGTACTAATATCGCTTCTTGATAGCCTTGTTCATTTATTTTATTTTTAATCATGATATTAGGAAGAAGATTTAATGATTTTATATGGCAAAACTTCCATCTTATATCTTCTTCTACTGTTACCTTGATTCCCACTTCCATTGAAGCAATTGGTCTTGGAAACGAAACAATATTTGCAAAATATGTTGGTTGCATATTGGAATCATATACATGATTCCGCGCTTGAGCACCTCTTGATATTTGCAAATATACATTCCCATCCTCTTGAAATTGATTTTTTTCAATCATTTCATGTAACTCTTCTACTAACTCCTCCTTAGTAAACGGTGGAATTAGTTTAATTTCTTCCATAGAATTAAAGAATCATTCTAAATGTAAATCTAACAAATGTGGCTTCCCATCATATAATCTAAATACCTCGTATATACCATCACCAAATTGAAAGCCTCTCTCCTCTAATGGAATCATCGGCTGTTCTTCCTTCGTATTTACAATTCTTCCGTTAAACAAAATCCAATCTTTATGAGTAGCTTTCATTCATTCCCACTCCTTTATTCCATAATTGGTTTAATTGTACAACTTATCCACACTCAAAAGAAGGAATTTTCTGTATTTTTACAAATAAAAAAGTACATCACCCATTTAAGGTGATGTACTCAACCATTCATTTACTTTAAAAAATATTTTTCAATATCATCTAACATAAGGTTTGCAGCTACAATACCACCTGCTGTATTCCAAATCACTTCATCTACTTCGAATACTTTATTATCTTTAGAAGCCTGTAACTGCTTAAAGAGCGGATCTTCTGTCCATTCTTTCGCTAACGTGTTTCCTTCATTATTCTTATCCGCATCTTTATCAGATGTGAAATAGAATAAGTAGTCCCCGTCCATATTTGGAATTTGTTCTTTTGTAATTCCTTTTATCGCAAATTCATCTTTATCTTGTAGTGGTGGTCGTTTAAATCCAATATCATTTAATACAACGCCTGAGAATGAATTTTTTTGATAAATACGAACATCACCTGGGACGAAGCGAATAATTGAAACTTTAGAGTTAATTTTATCACCTAATTGTTCTTTTATTCCTGCAATACGCTTTTTATAATCATTAAGAGCATTTTGCCCTTCTTTTTCTTTATTTACAGCTTTTGTATAAAGCGTAAAGTTTTCTTTCCAATCACCGCGCAATGTTTCAGCATATACTGTTGGCGCGATTTCTTTTAACTGCTCGTATATTTTTTCGTGACGCATTTTATTTCCAATAATTAAATCCGGCTGAAGCTTCATTACTGCCTCTAAATTAATGTCACGCTCAGTTCCTACTACTTTCGTATCTTTTAACTCATTCGCTAAATGAGGATACCATTCATCCCCAGCTCGTGGTTTTGTCGTTCCAACTGGCGTTACTCCAACAGTTAAAAGTGCCTCAGCACCCTCATTCGTTAAAACAACAACTCTTTTTGGTGTACCATTTACTGTCGTTTCGCCCATTGCATGCTTTATACTATATGAATCTTTTGCCTTTACTGATGTATCTTTATCTTTCTTCTCTTCTTCTTTACCGCAACCTGCAATTATGACCATTAATAACATAATGCAAAGTATAAGAATATTTTTAGTGCGTGTCATAAATCCTCCTAGTTGAAAATGATTTTCATTAACATTTAAAGATTAATGTATATCTCATACATTGTCAATAGATATATCAGAAAACTTTTTCAATATATCTAATTTCGACCTCATTTTTATTCAAAATATTTTTGTACTTATTTGCTATTCACTTTTTAACCGTAACATGTGAAACATAAACGGACATAAGAAAGTAATTGTAATTCCAGTCAATGCATAACGTACATAATACATATCAGGTATTACTTTTTTTAGTATGAGCTGTATCATTAACATGAAACTAAGGCCTAAAACTGTTTTTACTACTTGTATTTTTAAATTATTATTTTCATTCATTTTAATAAAATGATTCTCTAACATGATACCAATCGTAGAACCTGTCAAAACTCCAAGTAATTTTAAATTATCTATTTGGTCAGTCATAAAATACATAATAAGTGAAACTGCCAATACAATTCGTTGTAACAATATAAATTTCCTATCACTTAATTCCCCTGTTACTTTCGTATATAAATAAACAACTATGACACTAATTAAAATTGCACCTATTATATCACTGAGCCAATGTACACGTAAATATAGACAAGAAGTAGCAACCAATATTATAAAAATAATTCCAATGGTCCAAATGATTCTCTTTTTACATAACATCATAAAAGAGCCCCAAAATGTTGTCGCTAACTGGACGTGTGTACTTGGAAAAGAATAACCTGCAGCTGATTTTTCATATAAAGCCTGAATTCCTTCGTATGTATACGGTCGCGGGATTTTCATGAATTCTTTTACCACTATCCCTATATACCCAGAGAAACAAAGCATAACAATCATATGAAATGCTTTTCTTTTAGAAACGCACCAATATAAAATCGAAATAATGACTAAATACAACGTTTCATTTGCAATACTAGATATAAGTTTAAAAAGTATTGTAAGCACACTTCCCTCCACACTGGTCATCCATTCAAGAAATAAAATATCCAAATTAAACATAAAAAAACGAAACCTCCCCAAAATTTAATCCTGCTATTTGTCAGCACTTAAGATAAACTAGTTGATTAACATTTCAAATTTATACACCTACTTACGTTACAGATTAAGAATATATAGTACCACATACTAATAATAGATAATATGTTAAATCATCTAATTATTTTTATAAATTTTAATGAAATTTTGAGCTTTATATACAAAAACATCTGTATCTTGTTATCCACTTATTTATATTCCATGTCAAATTGCACCTCGTTGTTTTTTGATATATGGAACTACTATTAAATAAATCAGCATACATATAACTTTCAAAACCATTACAATTACAAATAAAAAAACCGCCTTATGTAAGGCGGTTTCTATCATTGTGCTTTAACCAATTTAAAATAAATATATACGATTGATAGTGAATATAACGTATGCAAAATAAAAGAAATAAAAGGGCTATTCCAGTGCTACTATACAGCAAACCGAACTTTAAAAAAATATTTAAAAGCGGTGGAAAGTTCGTTATGTTTTGTAATGTAATAAGCATACAAAATAAAAGGAAAAACACAGGGGCATATTGTAATTCATACGGCTTTCTTTTCTTATTCATTCTTTTTCGAATGAACATATGGATTAGCTCTGCTACTATAAAACACCCTCCAATTAATACAAGACCAGAAGTCATCGTCATATATCCACCTGCCTTATATTTATCTCGCACAACTACTCATCGTTATATTTTCTTCACATATATTCCATCTTCTTCATTAAAACCAAAGCTCTCTATGAAAGTTTTTGCTTGTTCTGTTAATTCCGTTTGTAATACCTTTATCTCTTTCACGTTTCTTTCTTTCATCATCGTTTCAAATGTAAAATACGTATTTGTCCCATAACCGTAACTTTGATAATCAAAGTGAATAATTAACTGCGATAAAATTGTACTCTCCTCTTGTACACTATAGTCTATTACACCAATATATGTATCATCAACTTTCACACAATACTGTACTTGATTCTCAGTTAAACTATGTGAGCGAAACATTTCTTTAACAACGCTTTCATTATCTACAGTTACTTTTTCAAACATAATCATATGTTGTCCATCCTTTTACTATTATTGTATCAATAATACGTCCTATTTATGAAAAAAACCTTAAGACCATATGCGATCTTAAGGTTTTTCTAATTAAACTAAGCTATACGCACGTTTCGTTTCTTCGTGGAACTTATTCGTATCGTATTTATGCTCAACATAAATTTGATGCCATACCATAAACGCAAGTACAGTCCAAATTTTACGGCTATAATCGCCTTTATCTGCACAATGTGCTTCCAGTAAGTTTAATACATACTGTTTGTCGATTAAATGCTCTGTTTTACTCTCGTTTATAATATTGATAGCCCAATCATGCATTTCGTCTTTTAACCAGTGACGAATTGGTACTGGGAATCCAAGTTTTTTACGATCTAATACGTGATCTGGAACGATTCCGCGTGCCGCTTCACGTAAAATAGCTTTCGTAGTTCCGTTAGCAATCTTAAATTCAGTTGGAATTTTAGATGCAACATCAAATACTTCTTTATCTAAGAACGGTACACGAAGTTCTAATGAGTTTGCCATTGTCATTTTATCAGCTTTTAATAAAATGTCACCGCGTAACCATGTGAACATGTCAATGTACTGCATTTTGCTTACATCATCATAATCTTTAATCTCGTTATACAATGGTTTCGTGATATCCATATAGTTAACACTTTCATTGTAATACTTCATTAATTCAACTTTCTCTTCTTCACGGAAGATTTTCGCGTTTCCATAGTAACGCTGTTCAATTGGCGTACATCCACGCTCTAGGAAGCTCTTTCCTTTAAATCCTTCTTTAAGAGCACCACTTAATGCTTTTAGAACGCTCTTACCTGGGCTAGGAATGTAAGAGAACATTTTTAGTGAGTTTGGCTCACGATAAATGTTATAACCACCAAATAGCTCGTCTGCACCTTCACCTGAAAGAACAACTGTTACATGCTTACGTGCTTCTTTTGCAACGAAGTACAATGGTACAGCTGCTGGATCTGCTAAAGGATCATCCATATGCCAAATGATTTTTGGGAACTCATCCATAAACTCTTTCGCTGAAATGAATACGTTATGGTTTTTAACGCCTAATTTCTCAGCAGTTTCTTTTGCAACATCAACTTCACTGAAACCACGTTGTTCAAAACCAATTGAGAATGTTAAAAGATTTGGATTCATTTCTCTTGCGATAGAAGCGATAATAGATGAATCGATACCACCAGATAAGAATGAACCTACTGGTACATCACTGCGCATATGCACTTTTACTGAATCATACAACACATCACGAATTGCTTGAATATGCTCCTCTTTCGTTGCGCTTGAAGCATTGAAATAAGGTTTCCAGTAGCGATGGATTTCCATCTCTTTACCGATTTCTTTTACGAAATAATGACCAGGCTCGATTTTATTAACATCAATTGTTAATGTTTCTGGCTCTGGACCATATTGGTACGTAAAGTAATGTTGTAGTGACGTTGGATTAACGCCTTTATCTTCCATCACATGCATAATACTTTTCTTCTCAGATGCGAAGAATGTAGTATCACCTTGTTGTGCGACGTATAAAGGTTTAATACCGAAGTGGTCACGTGCACCGAAAAGTTTCTTCTCTTCACGATCCCAAATCATAAATGCAAACATACCACGAAGATAATCTACACATTTTTCTTTCATATGTGCATACAATGCAATGATAACTTCTGTATCAGATTGTGTTGCAAACGTTGCACCTTTTTCAAGTAACATTTCACGTAATTCTACATAGTTGTAAATTTCACCATTAAAAATAATTACATATCGATCATTTTCATAAGTTAGCGGCTGATGTCCTGCCTCTAAGTCAATGATGCTTAAACGGCGGAAGCCAAATTGTACATGTTCATCACGAAAATATCCTTCGTCATCTGGACCGCGGTGGAAAATCATCGTGTTCATATTTTCAAATTGATGTTTTTCTGTTTCTGAAAACTCTCTAGGGTTTTCACATAAACATCCTACAAAACCACACATACTTCTTACCCTCTTTCAGTTTTCATTCTGTCTATATACTACTATATCAACCCTATTTATACTAGCATAATCAATTGAATATGGCGACCAAAAACTATAAAAAAATCACTCCATTTCACATTTTTAACAATTTTTTATGAAAACATGAAAACTAGGCAATCACCTTTCTCCGCTTTTGTCATATGATATTGCAAATTGATTTCTAGGAGGGAATACCATGAGTGAAGAAAAAAAAGACTCTTCTCGCCCACCGGTTCGCAATTATTTAAAGCAAATTGATGATTTCTTCGAGCAAACACCACTTCGCAATGTAATCGCTGATTTAAATCATTTTTTCCAAAAAGGAAATCGTTTATTAACATTCCCCGTAGATTTATATGAAGTTGGTGAAGAACTCGTTGTTACAGCTGAACTACCAGGTATACAAAAAGAACAAATTCAAATTGAAATACAAAGTGAATACTTAAAAGTTTCTGTAAAAGAAGAGATACTTGAAGAGGTCGAGGAAGAAACATCTCATAACTATTATCGCCGAGAACGTTCCATTTCAGAAGCATCAAGATTGATTAAATTACCGTACTCAATTAATAAAAAAGCAGCGAAAGCTTCGTATCAAAACGGCGTGTTAGAAATTCGGGCACCAAAACTTCCACAACAACATGACATTTTATCCATAGACTAATGTAAAAAAAGAAGGGTGCTGTGCACCCTTCTTTTTAATCCACTAATCTCTTCATATCACGTATAATGTCTTCGTACGGCGTATTACTAATACCACTATACTTTTTCATTACTTTTCCGTTTTGATCAATTAAATAAAATGATGTACCATGTATAACTTGACCATCCTCAGGTTTATCTACAAGTGATTGGAAATTATCTTTTGAAAACTTTGTAATATCTTCTAATGAATAACCCGTTAATAAATCCCAGTTACTAGTATCCTCTGTAAACTTTTGAATGAAAGCCTTCAAATTCTCCGGCTTATCAAGGTCTGGATCTACACTAAACGAAACAAACTGAACGTCTAATTTCTCTTCTTTGGCCATCTTTTGCAGTTTTGCCATATTGGCAGTCATTGGCGGACAAACTGTTTGGCAATTTGTGAACATAAAATCAGCAACCCAAACTTTCCCTTTTAAATCTTTTGTACCAAATGACTTTCCATCTTGATTTGTAAATTGGAAAGTTTCTAAATCCCAATTCAATGGTTTACGAAGCTTTGAACCCGATCCACTACATCCAGCAAGTACAAAGAGACAAAATACAACCATAAGACCAATTATTTTTTGATAACGCTTCATTTATAAACCTCTTTTCTCTATCCTAAATTTAAATAGGTTATGTTTATCATAACAAAAGTTAACACTACGAGAAAATTGTTTACTACATTTGTTCACGAAATCGTACGAATTTACGTATGTTACTTCTTTATTTCAAGCCAATTACTAGACAAAATTTATTTTTTTACTATTATTTCTCTAAATAGAAGTTGCAAAACTAATTTTATTGTTACTTTTGTAAACGCATCCCCCTATTTTTTAACAATTCCTTAAACATTCATCCATGTTATACACTGTATTCCTTAACAACATTTCGGTACAATACAATTACAACGATTTTAAATGAGGTGATGTTCATGACAAAACGTTATGAAAACATGGATAATGTGAGTACAAAAAAATCAATTCGTTCCTTTATACGTTGGCGAAAAGAACGAAAACAAAATAAAAAGGATTTTTCTTTTTTAGTAGAACAATCACCTGTTAAGCAAAGTAAATTCCTACAAAACAACTTTGAAAAGACGTCTGTAACTTGGATTGGTCATTCCACATTCCTTATCCAAACGAATGGGCTGAATATATTAACAGATCCAGTATGGGCTACTAAATTAAAATTAGTTCCAAGACTTACTGAACCTGGTCTTTCTATACAAGAACTACCTAAAATTGATATTGTCCTCATTTCACACGGTCATTATGACCATTTAGATTTTCCAACGCTTCGCCAGCTAAATGATGATGTTTTATACCTTGTACCTATTGGACTGAAAAAACTATTTACTCGCAAAAAATTTACTCGTGTAGAAGAGTATAATTGGTGGGAAAATACGATCATTAATGATGTTTCCTTTCACTTCGTACCGGCCCAGCACTGGACGAGAAGATCCTTATTTGATATGAATACATCTCACTGGGGGGGATGGATTATTAATAATGAACCAACGAAAGAAACCGTTTATTTTTGTGGTGACAGTGGCTATTTCCAAGGTTTCAAAGAAATTGGCAGACGCTTTTCAATTGATATTGCCCTTATGCCAATTGGCGCTTATGAACCAGAGTGGTTTATGAAAGTATCTCATGTTTCACCTGAAGAGGCAGTGCAAGCTTATTTAGATTTAAACGCTACACACTTTATACCGATGCATTACGGAGCTTTTGCCCTTGCCGATGAAACACCTCGCGAGGCAGTAACAAGGCTCCGAAATAATTGGAATTTACGTATGTTACCGTGGGAACAACTGCATGTACTCTTTTTAGGCCAAACTTTTACTTATAATAGCGCAACAAACGATAAGCAAGTAAATGAAAAAATTGAAACATTACACGTATAACGTAACTACTTATTTTCTATATCCAACATATACTAGAGAAAATCATAAAGTAAAACTTTAATCAGTGGGTGTTTTCTATGAATAAATATTTACAGACTCGCTATATCATTAGCGGGAGTGCCTGTATAACCCTTCTTATTTCTTACTTTCTATTCACATAAAAAAGCTACTTGAAAATTCATTTCAAGTAGCTTTTTTATTACTCTATTACTCTGCTAAATACATAAATCCGATTGCACCCGGACCTGTATGAGTACTAATAATAGGCGTTGTAAAGAAAATTTCTGATTGAGCAAATCCACTCACTTTTTCAACAGCCGCTTTTACATTTTCAGCTAAAGGAATTGCTTTCGCATGCGGAATTGCAACAGCTTTTACAACTTTTCCAGCTGTATCTTCCTCAAATAACTTAGCTAACGTTTTTACAATTTGACCTTGGCTACGCACTTTCGTTACAGGGTTATAAACACCATCTTCAAGGCTAGCAATTGGCTTTATATTGAGTAGCGAACCGATAAACGCTTTTCCTTTACCGATACGCCCACCCTTCACTAAATTTTCTAATGTATCTACTACTACATATAAACGAGTATTCTTTCTCACTTCATCTACACGTTTTAAAATTTCTTCTAGTGAGCGTCCTTCATTTGCCATTTTTGCAGCTTCTATTACTTGATATGCTAAAGCATGTGTAATAAATTGAGAATCAACAACTGTTACTTTTGTGTCGGTCATTGATGCAGCACTATTGGCAGTTGCCACAGTACCACTCATTCCACTTGTCATATGAATAGAAAGTACTTCACTTCCATCTTCACCTAACTTGTCATACATTTCTACAAATGTACCCATTGCCGGTTGTGATGTTTTTGGTAATTCCTCTGATTTGATCATTTCTTCAATAAATTCATCAGGTTGTAAATCAACTCGATCTAAATATGTTTGTCCATTTACAGAGATTGATAATGGTAGCACATGAATGCCATACTTTTCGATTACATCCTGCGTTAAATCTGCAGTTGAATCTGTTACAATTTTAATTTTTTGCATATTATATTCTTCCCTTTCCAATACGCTCTCCTTGTTATTATACTAGCATTCCCTGTGCTTTCAACAATTTCGAACAAATTTCACCAAATTAATTATATTTTTATACCTAAAATGAAAAAGACAGAGTTTACTAACCCTGTCCATACTTTGTATCATGCATTTTTTTCAAGGGTATTTGTTTTATATACATTTAAATAATCATTCCACTTCAAACAATTTTGCAAATATTCACGGAAAGAATACGAAAATCTTGGGTGCTTTTGTTTTTGAATTTTTGCAATAAATAATTGAAGACGAGACTGAATTAGAAACGATAATGGATGCTGTGCCTGTAGGACAGGGATTTCGAATATTTTAATACAATCCCCTGTTGAATGAGTGAAATAAAAACTTTTCGTAATCACAATATCAATCCTCTTTTTCATTGGATTTTTGAACTTCCTCTACTTTACGCTGTAACACGTTGTTTAAAGTGGAGACTTCTATGAATACAAAAGTATCCTTAGTCAATCCCTGTAGTCCTTTTGGTTAGAAGATTTATACTCTATTCATCCTCCATCCTAAATATCCGATCAGACAGGAATCCCGTTATCCGTATATTGCTTAATAATTTTAGTATAAACTTAGCAAAGCGCAAAGTTTGTCTAAATTTTGGAGATTCTATAATTTTTTTCTTCTATATATTGTATACGTTTATGTCTAAAGTATAACAAATAAATAAAAAAAGTGCCTTTATAACGAGGCACTTTTCGACTGTATTTCTTCTTCTCTTTTCTTCTTCCGCTTACTGACAATCTTTGATAAAGCGATACTAATTTCATAAATACAAATAAGCGGTACCGCTACTAAACTATGTGATAAAAAATCTGGCGGTGATATACACGATGCAATGATAATCAATGCTACGTAAGCATACCTTCTTATTTTTATTAGCAATTCCGCCGTTAACAGTCCAATACTCGTTAAAAACATGACAACTACAGGTAATTCAAAAATTACAGCAAATGGAACTGTTAAATTAAGAACAAAATGAAAATACTTTTCTGTCGTAAACATCGTATTAAACATTTCATTACCTATCGTAGTTAAAAAATGAAATAAAAACGGCATTACAACGAAATATCCAAAACATAAACCTGCAATAAATAATATAGACAATACCGGTATATACATTACTGTCATTTTTTGTTCATTTGGATGTAAACCCGGTTTTACAAATAACCAAATTTGTATAGCAGCAAAAGGAATTGTACAAACGATAGCAAATACTGTAGCAATCGAGAAAAAAATCCATAATACATCACTTGGACCGAGAACAGTTAATTTCATTGGTAAATCTTTTACTAGCCAAAAATAAATATCCTTCGTAAAAGTAAATCCGATAATTAAAAATAGGACAAAGGATAGTACTGTATATATTACTCGTTTGCGAAGCTCAACAATATGTTCTACTACGCTCATTTCCCGATCTTCCATCTCGTTCACCACACTTTATTTATCCATTTCGAGGAAAATTCATTACATTTTTTCTTTCTTTTCCTTCTCTTGAAATGCATCATCAGTCAATTCTTTCGTTGATTTTTTAAATTCTTTTAACGTTTCCCCTAAAGCCTTTCCGATTTCTGGCAATTTTTTCGGCCCAAACAAAATGAGTACAGCTACTAAAATTAAAATTAATCCTGGAAAGCCAATATTTGAAAACATTTCTCCATCCCCTTTATTAGTAGATTCCTTGTCCTACTATTGCATAATTTTATTTTGTCAAAAAAGTTTGAAAACGTCAACAAATCCATTGCCTTTTGTCAAAAAAATTAAAAAATATAATCAATTATACAAATTTCATTTTCTATTGCCCTTGTGTATGATATGGTAAGGGAAATGACATATTATTTTATGATAGTAGAAAGGATTTGCATTATGACTGAAAAAATGACACGAATGACACATTTTGTGAAAGAAGAAATTGCAAATGCAATTACACATGGTATCGGTGCCATTTTAAGCATCCCTGCCTTAATTATATTAATTATTCATGCCTCTAAGCATGGTACCGCATCTGCTGTAGTTGCATTTACGGTTTATGGTGTAAGCATGTTTTTACTGTACTTGTTTTCGACCTTGTTACATAGCATTCATCATCCAAAAGTAGAAAAATTATTTACTATACTAGATCACTCAGCCATTTATTTATTAATCGCTGGCACATATACTCCTTTTTTACTTATTACGCTTCGCGGACCATTAGGCTGGACGTTACTCGCTATTATATGGACACTAGCACTCGGAGGTATCATCTTCAAAATTTTCTTTGTACGTCGCTTTATTAAGGCATCAACATTATGTTATATCATAATGGGATGGCTCATAATCGTTGCTATTAAACCACTTTATGAAAATCTAACTGGACATGGTTTTTCACTACTTTTAGCAGGCGGAATTTTATATTCTGTAGGGGCTATATTCTTCCTTTGGGAAAAGTTACCTTTCAATCATGCCATTTGGCATCTTTTCGTTTTAGGTGGTAGTGCGATGATGTTCTTCTGCGTACTCTTTTATGTCTTACCTACAGCATAAAAAAAGGTTTCAGCTTATATTAAGCTGAAACCTTTTTTTATTACTTATGTAATTGTGATGCGATAACATCCTGTGTATGCTTCGTTAATTCTTTAATATCCATATTCGCATACTCTTCAGCTGTAATCGGCTTAGAAATTGTTACTGTTGCATGAGCTGGTTTCATACGGTTTCCATTCGCTTCAAACATTTTATATGTCCCATCTAATGTTACAGGTAAGATTGCTACACCAGATTTTACTGCAAGGTGAAAACTCCCAGCCTTAAACTCTCCAATTTCGCCACCCTTACTTCTCGTCCCTTCTGGGAAGATTACGATTGAATGCCCGTTCTTTAACAGCTCAATTCCATCTTTAATCGCTTGAAGAGATTGACGACGATCATTACGAACCATAAATACACAATTCATAAGTTCCATCCAAGTTGGTACAACTGGAAACTTCTTAATCTCTGCTTTTGAAACAAATCCAATTGGTTTATTTAAGTAACCTAGTAAAACAGGAATATCCATATTACTCTGATGATTACTTACAACTAGTACCGGCTTATCTTTTGGAACATTTTCCAGTCCCTTTACTTCAACTGTCCCACCAGCTACACGTACCATTTTCTTACCAAACCAATTTGTCGTTTTATACACAACATTATCTTTTTCTTGTGGCGACATCGTATTTACTTGTCTTTTCAGACGCCACATTCTCGGTGTAATCGCAATTACGATTAAAATTAAATAAAAGATTTTAAAAAACGTTTGAATCATACAGAACCCCCACCTATTATCATTCCGACCTTCATTATACTAGACAAACGAAGGAAAAAGAAGAAAAAATGTCCAAACAGCAAGTGCTTGGACATTTTTTAAGTATTCTATATTAGAAACGTTTTGCTAATTCACGAGCATTAGCAATTGCTGCTTCTTTAATTTCTGGTGCTTTTTCAGGGTTTGCATTCATACCTTCAACTGCAATGTATTCAGTTTCATTTACACCAATGAATCCTAATACTGTTTTTAAGTGATTGCGGCCGAAGTCTACAGCTGCGTATGCTCCTTCAGAATAAACGCCACCTGTTGCTTGAATGTGAAGTGCTTTTTTGCCTTCTAATAAGCCAACTGGGCCATTCTCAGTATACTTGAATGTTTTACCTGCGATTGCTAAGTTATCTAAGTATGCTTTTACTACTGGTGGATAGCTAAAGTTCCACATTGGAGTTACGAATACATAACGATCCGCATGCATAAATGTTTCTAAGTTTGTGTTCATTGCTGCAACTTTTTGTTGTTGAACTTCAGTTAAAGTTTCAAAGCCTTCACCTGCTGCAAATTTACCCCAAGCAGCAAATACATCCGCATCGATTGCTGGTACTGTAGTGTTGAATAAATCAATTGTTACAACTTCGTCTTGTGGATGTTCGTTTTTATAAGCTTCGATGAAAGCTTCTCCTACTGCCATTCCGAAAGAACCTTCTGCTGAATTTGGATTTGCTGTAATAAATAGTACTTTTGTCATTGTATTCTCTCCCTTTTACACATCTTATCTTTAATTTGAGATTTATAATTCGAAAGTAAATAACTTACCTTATGTAAGTATAATACAAAAAGTTATGTTCAATGTCAATAAAAAATAGCTACTTTTTTTTCGTAAGTTAATAAACACTATCTTTTCAATATGTTTTTGGTGAAACAAAAAACTACCTCCACATTCCATGGAGATAGTCTTCATCATTTTCTATTTTTGAAACACATGTTTCACTTTTTCAGCTGGAATATTACTTCCGCCTCTACCTTTTACATCTTCAATCATCATTGTAATGACCATATCTGGTGAATTTAAATCAAATGCAGCGAACCAGCCTAGTTCTTTTCCTTCGGCCTCTTTTGATACTTTTAATTCCGCTGTACCTGTTTTTCCAGCAAGAGTCATTCCATCAATTTTAGCAATTTTCCCAGTACCATCTGGATCATTAATTACTTTCGTCATAGCAGTTTTTAATATATCCTGATTGCCTTTTGAAATGACATTCTCTTTCCAAACTTTTGGTTGCTTATCTGTTTTAATAATATATGGAGAAGGTATGTTTCCATCATTAACAATTGGTGCGTACGTTAATGCTAGATGGAGTGGAGTCATTAATACTTGCCCTTGTCCATAACCTGTGTCTGCCATTTGAATATCATTTTTAATACCATCATTTGCGATTTTAGAAGCTGGGAATCCATATTCAATTGGTAATTTCTCATCGAATCCGAACTTTTTCGCTTCACTCATAAATTTATCTTTTCCGATTTTCAAAGCCTCTTGTGCGAAATAAATATTATCCGAGTATTTCATAGCCTTATCAAAATCAATCGGATTTGCATCTTTTACACGCGTTACATAATAATTACCCCAAGAAGAATCTTTTGTCCATTTCAACCCTTCAATTTTCAACTCTTCTTTTGGATCAATTGTTTTCGTTTCAAGACCGATTGCAGCTGTAATTGGCTTAAATACAGAACCTGGTACCGATAATTGTGTAAATCGATTCGTCATCGGTTTTTTCGGATCATTATTTACCGCATCACGTTGCGCTTTTGACGCCCCTCTTGTAAGGGTATTTGGGTTATAAGCTGGTGTGCTCACAAGTGCAAGTGTTTCTCCAGTCTTTGGATTAATTGCTGCACTTGATCCTACCTCATTTTTCATTTCATTATAAATTTCGCTTTGAACTGCACTGTCAATCGTTAAAGTTACATTTTCTCCATCAACAGCATCTGTTTTTGCTAAATTTTTAATTTCTTTTCCTTGTGCATCTTCTACGAAGACACGACCACCTTTTTTACCGCGTAGCTTTTCTTCCAATACTTGCTCTAAACCAGCTTTACCTACTGGATCATCAGCTTGATAGCCTTTCTTTTGTAGCGTTTTTAAATCTTCAGCATTTACCTTTCCAATATAGCCAGTAAGATGTGCTGCTTCTTCTCCTAATGGATATGAGCGAACATTTACTGGCTTTGTTGCAACACCGGGTAAATCTATGTACGTATTTTGTGTTGCTCCTTCAGGCAATATTCCCATTGGTACAAGGTAATTTGGTTTTACCCATTTAGCTGCTAGTTTTTGATCAATTTCTTCTACAGACATATTTAGCAACTTCGCTACCGTTTCTTTCGTTTGCGGAGCAGCATCACCTAACTGTTCAGGAATCATTCCGATTTCAGAGGCTTTACCATTTACCGCAAGATATTTACCGTTACGGTCATATATTTCTCCGCGCTTTGGTTGTGTCGTTTGCATGCGTACTTTACTATCTTTTGTCATCCCTGGGAAGATAAAATCAGGAGTCCAATCTATTTTCCAAGATTCTTTATCTCCATCTTTTTCTTTCACCATTTTTGCCTCATGACCAAAAGTGATTTTACCGCCAACTGTATCCATACTTACTTTAAAAGGAACAGGGCCTTCATCTTTTTTATCTTCTTTTACTTCCCCTGTTTCTACTTTTAAATCTTTCACTTCAATGCCAGAATAAATTTTTTCATATTTCTCAGTGAATTCTTTCTTTGAAATATCTTTTTTTGCCTTTTCTGATAATTGATCATACATTTCTGCAAATTTTTGTTTATTCCATGCTTTTGCATATGTATCAAATGCTTCTTGTGGTTTTTCTTCTTTACCACATCCAACTAACATGAATGTTAAGCAAAGAAAAAGAATCCCCCATATCTTTCTCAATCGATTCTCCTCCTCTTTCTATATGAATACTTTTGAAAATTTTAGCATTTTTACATGCTAGATTTCATTATAGCACTATTGAATATCATCTATAAACTTATATTAACGAATACAAATAAAAAGATTGATGTGAATTTCACATCAATCCTTATTATTATTGTCGCTTCTCATATACATGATAATAGTACGTATACGGATTTTTTTCGTCTGTTAAACCTTTTTCTACAAAAATCTCTTTCCAATTTTTCATATCCATTTCTGGGAAGAATGTATCTCCTTCAAATGCATGATGGATTTTTGTTATATATAACTTGTCTACGTAAGGTAAAAAGAGATCATAAATTTGTGCTCCGCCGAAAATAAAGATTTCCTCTTCATTTTTGCATAGTTCAAACACTTCTTCTACAGAATGTGCTACTTCACACCCTTCAACATGATACCCTTCATTACGAGTTACAATAATATTACGTCTTCCAGGCAGTGGTCTACCAATCGCTTCGTAGTTCTTTCTGCCCATAATAAGTGAATGGCCCATCGTTGTTTTCTTTACATACTGCAATTCACTCGGTAAACGCCAAGGTAAATTATTATCTTTGCCAATTACTCTATTCTCGTCCATTGCGACCATAAATGAAACAATCATTTTTTCATCTCCTCTACAATTATACTGCAACCGGTGCTTTAATTGCTGGGTGTGGATCATATCCTTCAATCGTTAAATCTTCCATTTCAAAATCAAACACAGATTTCACATCTGGATTTAATGTAAGTTTCGGGAATGGACGTGGTTCACGTGCCAATTGCTTTTCTACTTGTTCAAAATGATTCGTATAAATGTGTGCATCTCCAATTGTATGAACAAATTCTCCCACTTCAAGACCACATTCATGTGCGATTAAATGTGTTAGTAATGAGTAACTTGCAATGTTAAATGGAATTCCAAGGAATATGTCACCACTTCTTTGATATAACTGACAAGAAAGTTTGCCATCCGCTACATAAAACTGGAATAGCGTATGACAAGGTGGTAATGCCATACTTGGTACATCTTCAGGATTCCAGGCAGAAACAATTAGGCGACGGGAGTCTGGCGTTATTTTAATCATTTCAATTACATCTTTTAATTGATCAAGCGTCTCACCAGCTGTCGTTTTCCAGGCACGCCACTGCTTTCCGTATACGTCTCCTAAATAACCATATTTATTCGAGAAATCATCATCTTCTAAAACGTTCTTTTTAAACAAGTCCATCTGCTCGTCGTACTGCACTTTAAATTCCTCATCTTGTTGTGAGCGAAGACCGAAATCAGTCATATCAGGACCAGTATACTCATCGCTTTCTACCCAGCTCTTAAATGCCCATTCATTCCAAATATTATTATTATGCTGCAATAAATAACGAATATTTGTATCACCTTTCATAAACCAAAGCAGTTCACTTGCTACAAGGCGAAACGGCACTCTCTTTGTCGTTAATAAAGGAAAACCTTTACTTAGATCAAAACGCATTTGATATCCAAATACAGATACAGTGCCTGTCCCTGTACGATCTTCTTTCTTCGTACCATGCTCCATTACATGGCGGCATAAATTTAAGTATTCATATTCAGCATGTTTCATATGTAGTAAAACCTTCTTTCAATCTTATATGCAATTTATCATAACATGAAAAACAGTAAATTAAATAATCCTAATGAATAAAAAATATTTCTATATAAACAGAATTCTACTTCAATATATTTTTACAAAATGTAAATTTATAATCGCCTGATCCTAAATCCCTTCCAACGTCATGTTCTGCTTTCCAATTTATTTCGTCTATCCGTAATGTAGCGCTTGTATTAGGTGGTACAGAAATATGTAAAAAGGCTTGTTCCTTTTCTACCCGCCACTCAATCTTAATTTCTCCATAAGCTGTCTCACGTTTTACTTTAACCCACTCTAAATTCGAATCAAAATGTGGTTGTACATAAAAATGTTTATACGCAGGTTTTGTCTCATCCATTTCTAATCCAATAATATATCGGTATATCCATTCAACAATAGAACCATATGCGTAATGATTATAAGAATTCATACTATCATTCCAAAGTGTTCCATCCTCTTTCACGCCATCCCAATGTTCCCAAATCGTTGTGGCACCTTTTTTCACTTGGTATAACCATGATGGATAATCTTCATAAAATAGAAGCTTACAAGCAAGGTCATGCCGGTTAAACTTGCTTAATATTAAATTCAAATACGGTGTTCCTATAAAACCTGTTGTTAAATGATTTTTATTTTCTTTTAATAGCTCAATTAAGCGATTAAATACTTTCTCCTTCACATCATCTTTCACTAGTTCAAAAAGAAGTACTAATATGTGGGCTGTTTGTGTATTTGAAATTAACCTACCATTCGGTGTAACGAATTCATTTTGAAATGCTTGAACAATATTCCCATGTAACTCTGCATATAATTTAGCATCTGTATTTTCACCTAAAATCTCAGCAATCCTTCGTAAAAGCGATGTAGAATACGCATAATAAGCAGTCGCAATAAAATGCTTGTCTGTTCCACCTTCATATACATCTGGTTTCGTATCTAATGCGAGCCAATCCCCTAAATGATAGCCTGTATCCCATAAATACTCGTTCTCACCTTGTGAACGTATGTAATCTATATACTTCTTCATACTGTCATATTGTTCTTTTAAAATCGATACATCTCCGTAATGTAAATAATGAACCCACGGGCATATAATTGCTGCATCGCCCCAACCACCAGAAGTATGTAAATCAAAATCCGCTCTTTTCCCAAAAGCATCTGGAATAACTAAAGGCACAGCTCCATTAACATTTTGATCTAACGATAAATCTTGGAGCCACTTTTTAAAGAACAATTGTACATTCATAATTTGCGTAGCTGTCCCAATGAACATTTGTGCATCTCCGGTCCATCCAAGTCGATCATCTCGCTGCGGACAATCTGTTGGCACATCAAAAAAGTTCCCTCTTTGAGACCATTCCACATTATGATGAAGTTGATTGATTAATGGATTAGACGTTTCGAATTCAGTTACTTTTTCCATATCCGTATGTAATACAACCCCTTCAAAATCTGTTATTTGAGGTGGTTGGGTTAATCCACTTATTTTCACATACCTAAAGCCTTGATATGTAAAATGAGGTTCAAACGTTTCCTCTTCTTCTCCTTTTGCTATATACACTATTTTTTGTTTTGCCTTTCGGAGATTTCCAGTATAAAAACTACCATCTTTATTTAATATTTCAGCATGATGCAATTCTATCTTTTGCCCAATATAAACATGACGGACTATACATCGAACCCACCCTACCATATTTTGCCCCATATCAATGAGCCATTCGTGATTCGGTAGTTTTGAAATAGAAATCGGTTTTATAATTTTCATTTTACGAATTGATTCATTTTCTTGCGAAAAAATCATTTGTTTAGAATACTCAATCACTTCAACATCTTCTAGCTCTTGAACACTTTCTTCTAGTGTAGCGTCATAAACCTCTCCTTCATATATTTCCGAATACAAAATAGGACTTGGAGTTACCTTCCATGTTTCATCCGTTACAATTTTTTCTTTCGTTCCATCTTCATATGTTATATGTAATTGAGCAATTATCGCACGTCTTCTCCCGTAATAATTACGTACATGATGCATAGTGATCGGCCCTTTATACCAGCCGTTACCTACCAGAGTGGAAATATCATTTTGCCCAACCTTTAATACATGAGTTATATCATACGTTTGATACAATACTCTCTTATCATAACTTGTCCATCCAGGAGTAAAGTAACAATCTCCAATACGCTCTCTATTAATAGAAGCCTCATATATTCCTAAACTAGTGATATATAAGCGTGCTTTTTTAACTGCTTTTTTAATAGAAAAACTTTTATTAAAAGACATAACTTGCGTTCGTTCTTTTTTCACAGTAATCCAGTTTCCGCTCCAATTATCTTGCCCTTGTAACCCCGTCTCCCAAAATCCTACTTTAGACCAAGATGATTCTTCTCCGTAATTATCCCATACCTTTACCCGGTAAAAATAACGTGTCTCTTCTCTGTATGAAAATGAATTGATTGGTATATGCAAACTTTGATCTGTTTCTACTTTTTGCGAATCAAACATTAGAATTTCAAAATCTCTATCCTTCGCAACCTGCAATTGATAAGCAATTTGTTTTACATTTCGGTTCCTCGACTCAAGCTGCCAACTCATTTTCACAACTTTTGAATCTATACCTATCGGATTTTTTTTATTATCGCAAATCACTCTCTTTATTGTTAGCACACTTCTTCACCATCTCTTCTAAATCTTAATTTAAATTAATTATAATAAAAATAAAATTCTAAATAAATAATAATTTTATTCATTCTTACAAAATTATTAACTTTCCATAATTAAAAAGGTTTTTATTTTCTATTACCGAAAGTATAGTGCGGTAGAACAAAATTTATATTTGGAGGTTAGAAGTATGTCTAAAATTGAAACTCCTGTTATGACTTCTTTACAAACAACGGTTGAAAAAATGATGAAGGATTTAAACGTTCCTGGAGCTGCTGTAGCTGTTATAAAAGACGGTGAAGTTATTATTTCAGAAGGATTTGGCTATCGAAATTTAGAGACAAAAGACACTGTTACACCGAATACTCGGTTCGCAATCGGTTCCTCAACGAAAGCTTTTGGTACACTTTCATTAAGCTTGTTAGCACAGCAAAAAAAGTTTAATTGGGATAATCCTGTCCAGTCTTATATACCTAACTTCTCTTTATCTGATCTACTTGCTAGTTCACAAGTTACCGGGCGAGATTTAGCTTCTCATCGAACCGGTGTAAGCCGCCATGAGGCTCTTTGGTATAGCTCTTCCTTATCTCGAAAAGATCTTGTTGAAAAAATAAAACATTTACCGCTTGATGCACCGTTTCGAACTTCCTTTCTATATAACAACTTAATGTATGCAACAATTAGTTATATTGTAGAAAACATTACGAATCAAACGTGGGAGCAATACGCTACAGAACATATTTTAGAACCTTTAAATATGGATCAAACAAACTTCTCTGTTACAGATTCACAAAATACAGATGATTATGCTTTACCTTACATTGAAATTGAAGGTGAAATAAAAGAAGTTCCATTCCGTAACATTGATACAGTTGGCGCTGCTGGGTGTATTAATTCTACAATTAAAGATATGGCAAATTGGGTCCTTCTTCACTTAAACAAAGGGAAATTTGGAGATCATGAAGTAATCTCCTCTGAATTATTACAACAAATGTATACACCACATAATTCCATTCCAGATCAACCAGTTTTATCACTTCCTGAATCTCCATTAAATAGTTACGGCCTTGGTTGGTTTATTAGCGCTTATCGTGGTAATAAGGTAATTCATCATGGCGGTAATATTGATGGGTTTTCAGCACTTGTTTCATTCATACCAACAGAAAACATAGGCCTTGTCATTTTAACGAATGCTGGAGGCACACTACTTCCTACTTATCTCGCTAATCAAATTTATGACGAACTACTTGAATTAGAATGCATTGATTGGCATAAACGTGCTGTAGAAGATACTGAAAAAATGAAGGAAATGATGAAAGAAGCAACCGAATCCATTCCTGAACAAACGAAAGGGACTACACCTTCTCACAAGTTAGACGATTATACTGGTACTTTCGAACATCCTGCATACGGAACATTACAAGTATACAAACGAGATAATTCGTTATATGTACAATTTATGGGGATGGACATTCAATTAGCGCATCATCATTACGATATCTTCTCTGCAAAAGTTGATTTATTCCAAATGAAAATGAGTTTATTATTCGCTTATGAAATGAATGTGAGTGGTGAATTTCCATCCCTTCAGTTACATGTACCAGCTATGTTAAGTACGCAGCCACTTGTATTTACGAAAATTAAATAAATTTTTAAAAGAGGGATGATAACACATCCCTCTTTTCTCTATCTAAAAAAGGATAATACGTAAAGAATACAGAATTCTATTATTCAACTAATTAAATTGGCAGGAGGAAAAGCAATGTACACAGAAATTTTCAAAGAAGTTGTTTCGATTACTCATCATGATTATTCAGGCTGTATAGATAAGAAAGGATGGGACGATCCTATTACTTATTTACAAACAATCGAGAAATTAGAGAAACAAGGAGAACTGACACCGGTTCATTTCACTGAAATTGTAAGTGATTACTTACTAGATTTTAAAGATAATCATATGTTTTTCAAAATGCAGTCTAACAATCCACCTCTTAACAGTGTTGGTTTCCAAGTGAAAAGATACGGAGATTGCCTATATATTACATCCACTTCACAAGAAATAAGAGTGAAAAAAGGACAGTCTATACTAGCATTAGATAATATGAAAATTCCTGAGCTATTAATAAAATATAAAAAGTATTTAAACGAAACTTCATATGAACGAGAAAAATGGAATTATGTTTTATTAAAATCGTCAAATTTTACACTTATAAATGAAAATGGGGTAACCGAGACCATTACTTTACAAAAATATAAACAAAACGAATACACGCCTATTTATTCAATTAAACAGCATAATGAAGATACACTCTTAATTACTTTGACGGATTTCGCAAATACTGAAGCTATTAATAAATTATTAGACTCACATAAAGATGAGCTTAATACTTTTCCGAATTTAATAATAGATGTGCGATTGAATCGTGGCGGGAGTGATGATGCATTTTTCAAATTACTTCCTTACTTATTCGAAGACAAAGAGATTTCACTTTTAGATTCTTCAGATACAATGCAATTAAATCATACAGAACGAAACTTTCATTTGCGTATGAAAGACATCGAAAGGGAAGATTATGATTCTTTAGACGAACTTTCCAAATTATTCACAGATATATTTATTCAAGATTTAAAAAAGAATTATAAAAAAGGATTCGTTACATTTGATACTTCTGGGTTACCAAAAGAACTTCAATCATTAAAAATACACGGAAGAAAATCACCTAGTAGAGTAGTTCTATTAACAGATGTTACATGTGGAAGTTCTGGTGATTCTTTTGTAGAAGTTGCCAAAAAATCATTAAAAGTAAAAGTAATAGGTCGTCCAACTGCTGGTTTAAATGATTATTCCAATTTAGTCGTAATGGATGGGCAGATACATTCGCCCTTTACTACCCTACTTCACGACTTTCTACTATAGATAAAGGTGAAGGAATGTCCGGCATTGGCATACAACCGCATATACATATCCCGTGGACTCCGGAACATATACAAGAAGATGTAGATTTAAAGTTAGCATTACAACTACTTCAAAACGAAGAATGGTAAAAAAATAAGGGTAGATGTGAATCACACCTACCTTTTCTATTTCATCTTAATCTTTTCTGGTTGAAACCAAGTTGGCTTTAATGACTCAAAGTCTTTATGATCTTCTAAAACGATAGTAAGACGCTCTAACGTATCCTCTAACATATGTGGTGCTGCTCGTAAGGACCACACAACTGATGAGAAAACTGTCATGCCAACGTACACCGCATATAATTTCCAAAACTCCTCTGGTATTCTCCCATTAAAGTATCCTTCTACTTGTCCGATTGAATACGGAATACTAATGTCCCTTGCAAATAGTGCAATTTTTACGAAATCATGGAGTGGGTCGCCCCAATCATAACCATTAAAATCAACAACACCTACATATTTCCCATCCCGTACAATTATATTTTCTAAATGAAAATCATCGTGTTGAAATCGATTTGGGCGGTTTTGTAAATACATTTCATTTTCATCGATAAACTTAATGATTTTATCATCATTTTTTATTTTTATTCCGCACGTTTTATATGCCTCTACATATTTTTGATGTTTTTTCATTGCTCTTTCATACCATGGAAGTATATTCTTAGGAGCTTCATATGTATGCATTTTCGCTAAATCTTTTCCTGCCTCTATACCAATTTCATATTGTTCTTTTGGTGAATGCGTAGGCAATAGCTTCTTTGCATCTTCCCCTTCTAAATATGAAAAAATACTATAGCATACACTTTCTTCTTCCAATATACCTATTTCAATCGGCCTTTGTGCCTGTACGTTGCGTTTTGCCATTTCATTTAAAATTTGAAACTCTATTTTTCTTCTTTCATACTCTTGTATATCGCCAATCCGTAACAAATATTTTTCATCATCAATTGTCGTAACTATATATTTTTTATCAGGTGAAAAACCTTTAGAAATTTCTTCAATATTCGCTGCATCTTTTACTATTTGTATACTATTTTGCCATGCTGTCATTGTTTTCATTTTTATTCCCCTTACATTTCTGCATTTGGTGTATAGGCAACTTCTACAATAAATCCATTCGGATCGTAAAAATCAATTGTATAGTAACCTTCCGAATAATGATTCATTTCAATTGGACCACGTATTACCTTCACTTTCGTACTAGAAAGAAAATCTGCTACTTCATCAACTACTTCTCTATGAATAGCTTGATAACAAATATGTCTAGGCCCTAACGTCCTTACGATTTCCTTATCTACTTCTTTAAAGTATATTTCACTTTCTCCTGTGCTATATGCTACTTCATTTAACTTTCTCCATCCAATTATTGAAAATAACATATCATAAAAAGAAATGGACTCCTCTAAATCCGATACCCAAAATTCAATATGATGAATAGCTGATTGAAGTGTATTCATATTAAGAATATGCCCCTTGTACTATTTGCACAATTTCCATTGGTGTATTGACCATGTAATCTGGTGCATCTTTTTTCACTGTTTCAATAACATCATATCCCCAAGATACCCATATTACATTCACCCCAGCCTTTTTACACGCTGCTACGTCTCGCTGTTCGTCACCGACGTATAACATATCTTTCTCTGTTATTTTTTTCGATTTTAAAAATCTTTTTATCATTTTATCTTTACCGAACAAATTTTTAGAACAATATACTTCTTGTATATTTTCTATATCATTATTGTGTAAAAATGCCCGAATATGCTCTTCTGAGTTAGAAGATATAACGGCAATTCCGTAGCCTTTTTTATGTAGTTCATCTAATACATCCTTCATCCCATGGAACAAAATAAGATCTTTTATAGCAGGTTGATACAATTTATAAAACTCTAATGCTAAGATCGGTAGTTTATACAGTGGTACATCGAGTTTTTTGCATCTCTCTGGCATCGTTAATTTACGTAAATACTCAATTTCTTCTTCCCTTACCGTTTTATATCCGTGCTTTTCAGCAAGTTGATTATAAATTGGTACAAATATATTTTGTGAATCTACTAATGTGCCATCAAAGTCAAAAACAATATACTTTTGCATTTCCATACTCCCTTTGCTTCTTTTTTCTAAACCTATTTTATTCAACAACATAGTTGTCTTACCCTTCTATACACATAAAAAAAGAACAAGATCTTCTCTTGTTCTTTTTAAGAAAGCCATTTTGGCGGTACATTCGTATTCCAATAAATGTTTCCTAATTCATGGTGTCCTGAGTACCCATCATCAAAACGGTGATAGTGGAAATTAAAATAATAACCATCTTGCGGTGGATGATCTCTTCTTACATGAAATCGTAATAAGTCATTTCCTGATTTCGTGTCATACACATGAAAAATCTTTTCATTATTTCCGCCAGCTGGCCTTTGAGAAATTGCTAATGATTGCAATGACTCCTCTGGTACATCACTTGCAAGCTCAGCAATTGCCTCTTCAATTTTCGGTAATATTACATCTTTAAACTCATCTTCAATTACTGGACCAATTTTAGTGCCAAACTTTTGCATCGACTGCTTCTCTGCTTCTAGCATTGCATAAGTAATAAAAGTATCGGTGGTTAACCTGTCATTCGTTTCTTCATATGTATAGGACGTACTCTCCAAATTTTGTTGCCCAGCTGTACTCGTAGGCTTGTCCGCAGCTTTGGCATTATCAAGCAATATGGAAGGAGGCGTCACTAAACCAAATGTAAATACGGTAATTAATGCGACTAAGGTTTTTCTAAACCAATTTGGCATTTATGTTCCCTCCCTTTCACTCATTATATTTTATATAACGGTTGTTTCTTCTATTATACAAAATGATTGTAATTTTTGCACTTTACAATTTTGTTAACGTTCACATATTTTTCACTTGAATATGAAATTGTAAGATTTCATACAATATAAATACAACAACAATGAGGAGGCAATCCGATGACTTTAGATGTCATGTATTCCGCCGCAAGCATACTCGTTTTAGTATATTTTCTTTATCAATGTGTAACAGATTAAAAAAAGAGCCATTTTTCGGCTCTTTTTCTATGGTAAAAATACAATCCAACCAATCCATACTATAAAAAGAATCCCGGCAATTACAGCTAGTAATAAATAAAAATGAGAAAGTACAACTATTCCATACAAAAGCAGTACTGGAAGTAATAAATAGCGATCTGCCTTCCATCTTAACAATAATAATTTTCCTTCATCACAATATAGATGGAGAAACATTTTTTTCGTAAATTCATTCCAATAATCGCGCGCATAACGAGAAATTCCAACTAAAGCAAATGCAAGAATAATAGCTGCAATCCACCTCGGACTCATAATAATACTGACGGTGCTTATACATACAATTTGAATATAAAATATTCGTGCACTACTTGTACGGAAAAATTCTTTTAAAAAGGATTCAACAATACGAGATTCCTTTTTCTTCCCTAAAAACTTTTTAGAACGTGGAAACATCCACGGTTTTTTATTCGAACTACTCGGTTTAGCTGTATGACCACCAACTTGCATAATCCCACTTGTCCAGCGCATACTTTCTTCTTTCTCTTTCTCAACTTCTTTAAAAAAGCAATTTTTATAATTCAATTTTTCTTTTATCAACCCGATAATTATAAAAGCTGCTAGACCGATACTTAGTATAGAATAAAATGGATTTGTATAAATAAGAAACAGACTCACTCCAAAAAAGGTTAAACTTATAGAAAACATTACATTTTTTATAATCCATAGTAGCCATCGTTTCCCCACACGTACATGAATAAATCTCGTTAATAACGACAACAGAAATCGAAATACAGTAAAAAATAGCCAAAATAATACGACTTGTATTTTCGTCACTCCGATACTTTTCATCAACACTGGTAACATAGCAACTATTACTATTACATTCGTTATCGCTATTCGAATGAACGTATATGTCATGCCATACTGGATTAACTTTTGCATGTGAGCGGGATACGAAATTAAAAATAAACTGTCCGCTTGTTCAAAAAATGAACGAACTCCTCTCGAATATGTAATCACATAAAATGCGAATAAACCTAACCCAAAATAAACTGTCTCTCCCATCGATAATTCTTCCATCCATAGTGAACGATAATAAATCCCTATAAATATAAGTGCAGGAATAATAATATATAGTGCAACCGTCCAATCAGTTATAGAACGTATGGACTTCCATTTACGCCCCAGTTCATGGCGCAATCTTTTATAAAATTGTTGTTTAATCATGCTGTTCACGCCTTACTATTACATCAAAGCAGTCTAATAATGAACTCCCTGGCATTTCTGCTAACGCTTGGATAGATTCTAGATTTCCATCTGCGACTAATGTACCTTGTGAAATGAGTAAAAATCTCTCACAAATTCTTTCAGCTGTGTCTAATACGTGCGTACAAAGTAAAATACCTGCGCCACGTTCTTTTTCTTTATATAAATAACTTAAAAACTCTTTCGTAGCTACTGGATCTAAACCGATAAAAGGTTCATCAATGATATAAAAATCTGGTTCAGTTAAAAATGCCAAAATGAGCATCGATTTTTGTTTCATACCTTTTGAAAACTTTGATAAATACTCATGTTTATGTTTATCCATTCGAAACATATGTAATAACTCTTCTGCTTTTCTTTCCCAGCTTCCTACTTCGTTCTCGCGAGCAGCCATTAATAGTTCGATATGTTCCCAAAGCGTCAAATAATCATAATATGTCGGGTGTTCCGGCACGTATGCATAAGGATTTTTCTTTTCACCAAATGATATTTCACCATTCATATTTACAAGTAAACCGAGCATCGTTTTAATCGTCGTACTCTTCCCAGCACCATTCGCACCAATAAGTGCAACTAATTCACCTTTTTCAATTGAAAAGGCAATATCATGAATTATCTTTTCCCCTATATCATATCCGGCAGAGCGAATATTCACGTCTAACATACATTCCCCTTCTTTCCATTTCCAATACAATCAAGAAAAATAATAACATATAACTATCTATATATCATTATAAAATATTTATTTTCATAGCAGGAATACATACTTTTTAACAGAATATTTAATGTTTGATTACATTTTATTGGAGTGGATTATATGTCTTTTCAAATTCGCGAAGCTACAATAGACGATATAGATGCACTTTGTTCTTTAGCGAAAGAATTAAAAGGTTCTTCTATTTCCTATGAAGATATGAACAACCGATTGCAATTCGTACAAATGAGTCCCTTTGATTTTTTATATGTTTATGAGGAAGAAGAAACCATATGTGGATTACTTGGGTTTCGTATACGTGAAAATTTAGAAGATATAACTCGTTATGGGGAGATTTCAATTATTAGCGTTGATTCTACAATACGACGGAAAGGCATTGGACAAGTATTAATGGATTATGCAGAACAATTAGCAAAGACACATAATTGTATCGGCACATGGCTAGTCAGTGGAACAAAAAGAGTAGAAGCACATCCTTTTTACAAAAAATTAGGATATGAAGTAAATGGATATCGATTTGTAAAACATTTTTAAACTACTTATAAATGGAAAGGACTAAAACTATGACAAACATCGAAGCTATTTTTATTGATCGTGACGGTACAATTGGCGGTGACACTACAATACATTATCCAGGCTCTTTTACATTATTTCCTTTCACAAAAGCAGCTCTGCAAAAACTAAAAGCTCAAAATATAAAAATTTTCTCTTTCACAAATCAACCAGGTATCGCAGATGGGATAGCGACTGTAGCTGATTTTGTACAAGAATTAGAAGCCTTCGGTTTTGATGATATATACGTATGTCCTCATAAACACGGTGATGGTTGTGAATGCCGTAAACCAAGTACAGGTATGCTGCTGCAAGCGGCTGAAAAACACGGGCTTGATTTAACAAAATGCGCTGTAATTGGTGATCGCTGGACTGATATCGTTGCAGGAGCAACAGTACATACGACAACGATATTAGTTCGAACAGGCGCTGGATATGATGCTTTACATACGTACCGAGATAAATGGGCACATATTGAACCAAACTACATTGCAGAAAACTTTGAAGATGCTACAAATTGGATTTTAAATCAACTATAATACAAATTAAAAGAGACGTTTTCACAATGAAAACGTCTCTTTTAATCTTATATTTTTTTAAAACGTTAATTCATAGTGAAAATAACGATTATCTCTCAAATAACCATTTTCAGCATATAATCGCTGTGCTGATAAATTATCAATCTCCGTTTGTAATTTTACACCTTTTGCACCATTTTCTAATGCAAATTCTTTAGCAGCTTCTAATAATTTTTTACCTGTTCCTGCCCCGCGCTTAGTTGCTTGTACAAATAAATCATTTAAAATCCATAATTCTTTCATCGAAATGGAAGAAAATGATGGATATAATTGCGTGAATCCAACATATTCACCATCTTCAACTGCCACGAAAATAACAGATTCTTTTCTCTCGATTCGACTTCGCAAAAATACTTTTGCTCCTTCTACATCGGAATCTTGTCTATAAAACATACGATAGTTATTAAAAACTGATGCTAGTCCATCTAAATCTGCAATTGTTGCCTCATATATTCTCATTTTACTCCATTCCCCTTCCAATACTGTCTCATTATATCCGTTGCCCATTTAGGCTGTACAATTTCTTCTTTCGGCATAAACTCTTTCATTATCGGCTTTATATCCAATATAGGTGTGCCATCAATAGCATCTAACCCCTCAACAATAATTGATTTACCTTCTCTTTTGATCACCTTTACAATTGTTGCTCCTATGCGATTCGGACGATTTTTCCCGCGCTGTGCAAAAATGCCTACTTTAGGATAATCATTATTATTTCTAGGATTTCTAGCAAAATGTTGAATTTGTTCATCAGTTACTTTATGAAAATAAAAAACAACTTCAATATGAGAAAAATCTTCAATCCCTTGTATACTTTCCTCTGTATACATTTCAATTAAAGTAATACAGGATCTTACTTCTCCCCACTCATCATCTTTTATTTCCTTTCTTTCATTATGTACAAATGCGATTGGTTGAACTGAAAACATACGCATTCCCCCTCGATTGTAACCACTTACATTATAAAATATTTTCTGAATGTTTTCCACAAACTCGAACTAGGTTACATAATATAATTATAATCTATTTTGTAAAGCGAAATTAACTGCTTCAACTGCATGTATATGAGTTGTATCGAATATCGGAATGGATACGTCTTCCTGTTTTATTAATAACCCTATTTCTGTACAACCTAATATGATTCCTTGTGCCCCTTCTTTTACTAGATCTTCTATAACTCTTTTATAATACTCTCTAGATTGGGATGTTATCTTTCCTAAACACAATTCTATATATATTACTTCATTTATTTTATCTCTATCCTTTTCTGATGGAACCATTACTTTTATATGATTCTCTTCTATGCGTAACTTATAAAAATCTTGCTCCATTGTATATTTAGTTCCAAGTAAACCAACCTTTTGAATACCTTTCCTTTTAATTTCTTTCGCAGTTGCATCAGCGATATGTAAGACTGGAATATGAATATTCTCCTTTATTTTCTCAACTACTTTATGCATTGTATTTGTGCAAATAATTATAAAATCTGCTCCTCCCCTCTGTAACGAATATGCTGCATTCCCTAATACTTCTCCCGCTCCATTCCAATTTCCGTTAGACTGGAATCGCTCAATCTCTTCAAAGTCCACACTATTAATCATACATTTTGCTGAGTGTAACCCTCCCAACCTCTCTTTTATTTCTTCATTTATGATTCGATAGTATTCAGAAGTTGATTCCCAACTCATACCACCAATTAAACCTATTGTTTTCATTACACAACACCCACCTTATACTGTTTTTCAAAACTAATCACAACATTTTATTATGTATATTATACATAATAAAACAAGACTTTACGTTTATAATATAAAGTCTTGTTTTAACTATTTCCAAGGAAATTTTATAAGAATATTCCGAAATTAATTACCGGATGTTTTTATAGAATCTTCATATTGATAATGAAAACATTCTCGATACAACTGTTTAATTTCATCGTATGATGGCACACGTGGATTATTTGCTGGACTTCCACTTTCAATTGCATCTGATGCCATTTTAGAAATAGCTTTTTCAAATTCAACCTCACCAATTCCGTATTCTTTTAAATTTGGAATACGAAGATCAAAACAAAGTTTTTTTATTTCTCCCAGCGTGTAGTCGGCTACTTCTTCATCACAATAGGAATACAAATCTTTATTTATACAACGTCCAATTTCCGCTAGTCTTTTTACTGCACTAACTTTTGTATATTGTAAAACTGTAGGTAATAGTATTGCATTCGATATACCATGTGGTACATGAAATAACGCTCCTACCGGCCTTGACATTCCATGAACTAACGTAACAGATGCATTTGAAAATGCGATTCCAGCTTGTAAAGAAGCAATCATCATCGCTTCTCTTGCCTCCATATTCTCTCTATCTTCATATGCAATACGTAAATATTTCATAATACTTTCAATAGCGGAAAGTGCAAGTACATCGGTAAGCGATTGTGAAACTTTAGAAATATATGCCTCGACTGCATGACATAATGCATCTATCCCTGTTGCTGCTGTAATATGAGGTGGTACCGAACGCGTTAAAATTGGGTCAATAATCGCTACTTGCGGTGTGAAATTTGGATGCTTCATCATCATTTTTACATCTGTTCGTTTATTCGTAATTACTGCTACACTTGTTACTTCCGATCCAGTACCAGAAGTTGTTGGGATTGCAATTAGTGGTAGCGGATCGTTGTCTATTTCCATATCTTTTTGGACATAATCTTCCACTTCTCCACCATTTGTATATAACACCGCAACTGCTTTCGCTGCATCAATACAACTTCCACCACCAATACCAATAATAAAATCACACTTTCCTTCTTTGCAAATAGTTAACGCTTCTAACACGTGTATATTTGTAGGCTCAGCATTTACTTTATTATATGTAATAACAGTAATACCTTTCGTATTTAATTGTTGTATACACCTCTCAACATATCCTAAATTCTCCATAATTGTATCCGTAACTATAAACGCTCTTTTCCCCAACTTCTTAGATTGTTCCCCCAGCTTTTCTAGCGAATTTCTTCCATATAATACGGACTTCGGCATACGAAACTCAGCAACTTCTTGCAAGTACCCCACCCCTTCTTACCCTAATTAATGTTTTAGTTTATAAAATATCGACTTAATAAATTCCTGTTGCAGTATAGAATGCAATTACTAAAAATACAGCAACCGTTTTCAAAATTGTAATAGCAAAAATATCTTTATACGACTGTTTATGTGTTAAACCTGTGACTGTAAGAATAGTAATAATAGCCCCGTTATGTGGTAATGTATCCATTCCTCCCGATGCCATTGACACGATACGATGCATTACTTCTAATGGAATATCAAATTGATTGGCCGCTGCAATAAACTTATCTCCCATCGCACTTAAAACAATTCCCATTCCTCCTGATGCAGAGCCTGTAATTCCAGCTAAAATATTCGTCGTTACTGCTCCATTCACTAAAGGATTCGTGAATGTGGCAGAAATGCCGTCTCTCATAATCGCGAAACCTGGAAGTGCTGCAATTACCCCACCGAATCCAAACTCAGCACCTGTATTCATCGTTGCAAGTAACGCTCCACCAATACTTGTATTCAATCCAGCTTGAAATCCTGTTACTACTCGTTTCCAATATAATAATAACGTTGTTACAATACCTATAATAAGTGCTAATTCTACTGACCAAATTCCAACTACTGCACTTAATTCTACTTTTCCAAATGCTTTCATACCAATTGCAGAAAAATCAAAACCATTCGGATACCACTTCGGTATCATAATAGTAAAAACTTTATTCATTACACCTACTAAAATAAGTGGTATAAAAGCAATCACTTGCTGTACTCTTGTAATTTCAATACTTTTAAGCATCGGCATATCTTTTTGTTCTACTTGCAAAGAAGCTGCCATTTCAGTATTCCCATCGTTAAAACCAAAATACCCTTCTCCTGCTACCTTCGCCTTCTTACGTCTACTCTCTAAATATAGTAAACCTAACGTGAGTACAAAAATTGCCCCTACAATACCAAGTATCGGCGCAGCATAAATGTCCGTTTTAAAAAAGGTTGTAGGTATTACATTTTGAATTTGTGGTGATCCAGGTAGCGCATCCATTGTAAACGTAACTGCTCCAAGAACAATTGTTCCAGGGATTAAACGCTTTGGAATATTCGCTTGGCGAAACAACTTAGCTGCGAACGGATATACAGCAAACACTACTACATACACACTAACACCACTATACGTTAAAATAGCACCCATTAATACAATCGCTAAAATCGTACGTTTTTCACCAACTAACTCTATAATTGTTTTTGCAATCGAGTCCGCAATTCCTGACATTTCTACTACTTTACCAAATATTGCACCAAGTAAAAATACAGGAAAATATAGTTTAATAAAACCTACCATTTTCTCCATAAAGATATTCGAAAAGAAAGGTAATACAAAACTAGGTTCTGTCAAAAATACGGCAAATAAAGCAAAAATCGGTGCAAATAAAATAACAGAAAACCCTCTATATGCTACAAACATTAGTAAACTAAGTGCTAATAATATAATAACTAGCTCCAATTATACCCCTCCATTTAAACAGAAAATTCAAACTTTTATAAATATAATTCTACTAATCTTTTGATTTTGACATCCCTCCTCTTATTCATACAAATTTTTCATGCTAAAAATGTCTAATTATAAGTATTCGATTACATATGAAAAATCCCTTTAAACATAAAGTGAAACTTTAATCAGTGGGGGTTTTGTTCATCCCCCACTGATTATTAGTTGAACCAATCGGACGTTTACGGACAGTTAATCTCCCACCTAACTTCTTTGCTCCAACTGAATTTTGAGGTGGGAGTTTTACTGTCCGTTAACGCGGGATAAACGATTTCATCGTCATACGTTATAAAGGGATTGTTAGTCTCTATATTTACTTCTTTACCAAACTATTTTCTGCACAAAAATGCTGTAGTTCTTTTACATCATTTACTATATAAGTCGCACCAACTTCAGTCAATTCTGTTTCACTACCATAGCCATATAAAACGCCTATTGAGGAAATTCCATTATAATTCGCACCGATTATATCGTGTTTTCTATCTCCAATCATAACAATCTCTTCTTTATTAAAATCTTCATTTGTTTGTAAAATATGAGCAATGATTTCTTCTTTTTTTATTCTCGTACCATCTAAGTTACTTCCAATGATACTTTCGAAATAATTCGTTAGTTGAAAATGATCTAGTACTTGTTCAGCAAATATAGTAGGCTTGGAAGTTGCTATAAATAAACGATTTCCGGTATCTTTTAATTGTTTTAAAAGATTTGGAATACCATCGTACACATTATTTTCTAACAATCCACGTTGCTTTACATACTCTCTGAAATAAAAAACAGCTCTTTCAACTTGCCCTTCATTCATATTGTACCTCTCTACGAATGATTGTTGGATGGGCGGACCGATAAATGAGTCTAACTCATTTACATGTAATTCTTCAATTCCAAGCTTTTTTAATGCATACAATACTGAATTTACAATTCCTTCTTTCGGATCCGTCAATGTTCCATCTAAATCAAATAGAAATGTTGTATACACATTTAATCCCCCGCTCCTATTTACTTTACATATTATATGGAAGGCTTTTTCATGGCCACCTTTTACTATACTATCATTATTTATCTTTTCGAAATTTTTTCTTCTATGTCACATACTTTCAGTTACAAAATGTAATACATATGATAAAGTAAAAAAGTTACAATTATTTTAATAGAAACTGGTGAATCTAATGTCAATTACGTTAATTGTTATAATGGCTTTCACAATTGTTATTCATGCGGTTGAAACAAGCTCTTATAGTATTCGATTAGCTGGAGTGCGTTTAAAGAGAATTGCTGTTGCTTTGTCTGTCGTAGGCATGGTGTTACTTATTTCAAGAACATCTAACATGCTACAAGCCTTTTTAATCAGTGGGTTTGTCGATGAGGCAAAACGAGACGCATCCATTAATTTAGAACATATTATACGGCTCGTTCTATTATCCGCCTCTGTCGGTACATTGATTGCGATTATACTATATCCAACTTTAACCAAACTATTTGGATATGTCATTCAAAACTTTGAAACAGACGGTTCTTTCATTCGAATGATGAGAACAAATAACATTCAAAAATTAAAGTACACAAAAAAATATGTACGCTTCCCAAAATTAGAAATGATTCATAGACTACGCATTGGTGGTATTCCAAAACGTATTATGCTTATTAACATGTTTGCTACTGCTATTTATACAGCTGGTGTTCTTTCAGCCCTATACGCTTCCTTTTTACTTCCAGATTACGCAACAAAAGCTACTACAGCTTCTGGCCTTATTAATGGGTTTGCTACTATTTTATTAACAGTGCTGCTTGATCCACGTATCGCTCTTTTAACAGAGCGAGCTCTTCAATCAGAAGAAGGTGCAGAAGCAATGAGTAAAATGTATGGTTGGCTAATGATTTCTAGACTTTTCGGTACATTATTAGCACAACTATTATTCATACCAGGTGCTTACTGGATCACATGGATTATTAAACTGATGAATTAGTCCTCTATAAAAATAGTAGGTGGGATAACAAATGACTATACAAACAGAGCAAGATATAATTCGCTTAATAGAAAACGACGAATGGATGATGAACGTATTACAAATGGCAAAATCACTAGAGTTACCTGATTGGTGGATTTGCGCCGGATTTGTTCGCTCTAAAATTTGGGATACTTTACATAACTATGAAGCTAGAACAACTATGCCTGATGTTGATGTAATTTATTATAATAGTCTACATAAAGATGAGATATACGAACAATCATTAGGAATAAAATTAATGAATATGGATGCTACTATCCCTTGGTCGGTAAAGAATCAAGCTCGTATGCATGTGGTGAATAATATGCCACCGTATTCTTCTTCTGTTGATGCTATTTCTAAATTTCCTGAAACAGCAACCGCTTTAGGGGTTACATTAGACGAAAAAAACAAAGTTATATTAACAGCCCCATGCGGTATTGAAGATGTTCTTTCCTTACAAGTGAGACCAACAGCTCATTTTCTTGAAACAAAAGAACGATTACATATGTACAATGTTAGAGTTACTAAAAAGAACTGGCAAAACAAATGGCCTAACATAACAATTACTTATCCCAAAATGTAAGAAAAGGAGCTTCGCATTACACGAAGCTCCTTTTCTACTTTATTTCAAAAACTGAATGACTATTTCAGCAAATCGATCTGCTTCTTCATAATGCGGTGTATGACCACTCTCTTCAAATACAATATAATCCCCATTTTGAGCATCTTTATTAAATGTTTCAATTTGTTTTTCACACGTTACTACATCATGTTTTCCTACAATTAATAACATTGGATTTTGTATATTTTTTATTTTTTGTAATAATGAAGTATGAACTGCTCCTTCTACTTTTAATCTATCAAAATGAATTTTGGAGCGATTTGAACATACTTCCCACTCTTCATCACTATACAAACTCTCGTCTGTCACATCTTCCTTATAATTGTAAATCTCCATTCTTTTTTCTTCTAGTTCATCACTTAGTCTTATATAAGCTTCTAACAACTCTTCTGAACTAGCATTGCTAGATAAATAAACTAAACACACTTTTGCTACTTCTTCTTTTCCATACTTTTTTAATAAATCCGCTGTCTTTTGTAACAAAGCTCTACTTGTTAATGCAAAATCGAAAGTTGGCGCTTCAAATATGATTTTCTCTATTGAACTTGGATATATCGACGCATATAACAATGCTACATATCCACCGAAAGAATGTCCAATGACAGACCATTTCTCAATTTGTAATACTTTTTTTAGTTCCTCACAGTCTTCAATCAAATCATTTAATCCAAAAGCTTCGTCCTCAGTAATTTCTTCTGAGCGACAAACACCTCTTTGATCTATCATTATTACATATAAAGAATCTTTTAAACGTTCCGCTTGATAAAATGAAAAATCATAGCAACTTTCTCCTGGTCCACCATGCAAGTATAAGACCGGTTTATTTTTAGGATTTCCATGCGTTTCAACGTATAGCTTTTTCCCTCTAATGTTCATGTGTTTCCCTACTTCTATCAAATTCGTCTTTATAATCATCACCTTCTTTTTTTACTGAATATTATAACATTTTCTGTTAAATAATCCCTATTACATTTAAAAAGACAACGATTATTGCAAGTGGTGCTACAAATCGAAGTAAAAACGCCCAACAAGTAAATATTTTCTTTCCATAATTACCACCTACAAAAAACTCTGCTTCTAGTACCTTCTTCTCCATTTTGAATGAAACGAAAATACTAATAAATAGTGCTCCAAGCGGCATTAATATATTACTAGATAAGAAGTCTACTGCATCAAAAATATTCTTTCCAAAAATCGTAATATCACTCCATATTCCAAATGATAACGCTGATGGTATACCTACTAAGAAAATGCCGAAACCGATCATCCATGATAATTTCGTTCTCTTTTCTTGTTCACCATTTGCTAATGCTGAAACAACTGTCTCTAATAGTGAAAATGCTGATGTTAATGTCGCAAATGTAAATAGTGCAAGAAATACTGTTAAGAATAAACCACCGAATGGAATTTGACTAAATACAGATGGTAATACGATAAATAGTAATCCAGGTCCTTCTGTCGGCTCCATTCCTAATGAAAATACGGCCGGAAAGATAGCAAGACCTGCAAATAATGAAACAAATAAATTCAATCCAACAATTGTAACTGCTGATTTTGGTAAACTTTCTTTTTTATTTAAATACGAGCTATAGGTAACCATAATCGAAATCCCGATACTAATCGCAAAAAATGATTGTCCCATCGCGAATAAAATACTTTCTGAAGTAATCTTTGAAAAATCTGGTTGTAAGAAAAACTTCACACCTTGTATTGCATTATCAAGTGTTAATGAACGAATAATAAGAGCAACAAATAAAACAAACAATGCTGGCAACATATATTTACTTGCTTTTTCAATTCCATTTTGTACACCCTTTGATACAACCCAAATCGTAATGAACATAAAAGCGAAATGTCCCATAATCGCCCAAGCGGGATTTCCAATTGTTTCAGTAAATAACGCTCCATAATTTTGTCCCGGAGTAATAAGTTGTCCCGTTACTCCTCTGAATAAATAAATTAACACCCATCCACCTACAACACTATAAAACGAAAGTAGTATAAAACATGTTCCAACGCCAAGGCGTCCAATCCAGTGCCATCCTGTATTAGGTGCGATACTTTTAAATGCTCCAACTGCTTGTTTCTGTGTACTGCGCCCAATCATAAATTCAGCTATAAGTAGTGGTAGTCCAATTAATACAGTAAATAATATAAAGATTAAAAAGAATGCCCCTCCCCCACTCTTCCCAGCGATATAAGGAAACTTCCATATTGCGCCAAGTCCAATTGCTGATCCTGCTGCAGCCATTATAAAACCTAATTTCGAAGTCCATTGCTCCGTCTGTTTCATCTTATTTTCCTCCTAGTTAAATTACTTTATATAAATAATTAAATTTTATAAACCAATCCGAATAAACCCTCCATTTCTATTTCCATAAAATAAAAAAATGGCTCAACGTCTCTATATAAAGAGACGCTAAGCCATTTACTTAACGCGGTACCACCCTTATTGATTCCATTATGAATCCACCTTAGTAGTAATCGTTTGATTACAAACCTAATATCGAAGGTTAACCGTTAAGATTTACTAAGAATGTGATTCCGTTCCACCTTACTGCTCCTAGGCGAGTTCAGGATGTCATTTGACTATGTCACACCAACCCATAGCTCTCTGTACAAATACATGACCTTACTACTCCTATTCAACACATTTTAATATTTAGAATATATTTTCTTTTTAAATTAATATGAATTATATCGGTTATATCTGTAACTGTCAAGGTGTATATTAATTTTTTTGTCGAAAAGGAGTGTTATATAGATTTATAGAAAATATTTACAATAAAAATATAAGGAGATTCAAACGTTATGTCACTTTTAAAAAATGGTTGTTTTTTTATTATCACTTGTAATGTTTGTATCTCCAGATGAAGAACATTTTTGGCTTTCTTATATGATTTCAGTTTTAATTTTTATTGGTGTACCTAATTTAGTACAGCTTTTCATTAATGAAATTCGTTTATTACTACAAAATGAATTTGTGACAAGCTCTAAAACATTAAGACGTGGTTTTTTTCACATTTGTAAGATCCATTTAAAACCCTTTCTTACGCCAAAAATTTTCATTTGGATTAATCAACAAATACTGCAAACTTTAGTTTTATTACTGCATTTAGCACTATTTCAAACCATTTTATTTAACGTTGCTGGCACACTTATTTTACTTGGTCGTAATCATCAATTTTTATCCGTTTTACCATGGGCAGCATTTGGTCCAGTTTTACTTTTCACTATTGTTATTTTAGCTGTATATATGATGCTATCTGGAATGCAAAGTGTATTAGAAAAAGATATAGACTATATGGAGAACTCGCTTTTATTAAGTGTTTTAGCGAAGAAAAAGAATAAAAAAAGAACTCCCATGTATCCCTTGAAAAGAAAGTTTATTAAAAAAATTCACAACATACTATAAAAACCCCATTGTTCACAAAAATCAAAATGGTGATTTTCTTATTTATGATTTTTTCTATTTAGTATTACTACAAAAGCAAAAACACTTGTTGCCTTTCATAGACAATCAGCTGGCTCAGGAGTAGTCCTCTTTTTTGTTTCTATAAACTAACAAAGGACTGATATGAAAATACTACTTAAGTCTGCTATGAAAGACTTTAAGGAGGAAAAAGTTTTGTAACCTCTACCCTCAAATATCCTAATTTAATAATATTCTACTTGTTATTTTTGTACAAAAATAAAGCAAGGATTTCTCCCTGCTTTTGTTAGTTTCTTTAATTGAGAAGATTAACTACTAATATTCTTATCTGCCATTCTATACAATTTATATCTATTTTGCCCTCTTCTTTTTTCGATTTCTAAATATAACCTCTAACGCTACTACTGCGATGAATCCTACAGTTAGTTGTAAACCTGTAAACAGAAGTTTATTATTTAGAGGAATATCAGGTGCACTCCACAGCAGCACTGGAGGAACAAGTATGCCTATGATTACAATGGTTCTCATTATCTTTCCCATTTTGTTTCCCCTATCGTATTTTTAAAATCTATATGTATTTTCCAAATAATTTACATTTCTACTAATTTCTCACGTAGAACTAATTCACTCTCAGTCATATACCCTCTATGCATTTCCTCTACAATCTTATCATGATTAAAACACAATACTTTTTCATCACCTAGATAGCCAACTGGGTAAGGAACACCCACATAATCAAAATCACGTTTATCTGCTGATACAATCATTCTTCCAATAATCATAATGATTGGTTCTACACCTTCTAGTTTCACTACTGATCCGATTGGTAAAAGTTTCATTTATTTATTCCCCCTCTTATGTTATACATTATTTATTTTTAAATTTACTATACATCCGTTCGTAAAGTTTATTAGTACCAAGTGCACATGCTCCTAAAATAAGAACAGCTATAATAAAGCCAATCTTTTTAGGTAATTCATAAGGAGACATAATAGCGACTACAAGAAATATAGCAATTGCGACATATGTAATATATTTTCCAGCCTTAAATGGTTGCATATAAAACGCTCCTCTCTTAATCCTCAAATTTAATGGTACCACCTAGTCCATAACCATCTCCAACATATAATCCCGTTTCTTTTCCTAATTTAAAGTCATAGCCAAATGTTCCCAAACCCAATTCCCCTTTTACGACGACATCTTTATCTCCTATAAAAGGAACAAATTCTGGGATATGAAAAAGGTCCATCTCTACTTCATATTTATTAGTAGTAACTTCCGCTGCATTTTTTAGTGTATATTCATCCACACCATACGCAAAGTTTCCTTCACCAAACTTTTGAGTAATTTTAATATCCTTCATTTCAAAACCTGTAGGGGTAAATATAGGAACTTTTGTGCTATATTCGTTTTCTAAAACTGACCCCTCTATCTTTCCACCAATAATATTCCCTGCAAATAAATCATCTTTAGCAGTATCTAAAGAAAAAGGAATATTTAAATCTACTTTCCCAGATAAGGCTTTCATTGTCAAATCCCCATTTGTCCCTACACTATTCTTTGCTTCTACCACTGCTCCCTCTAACGTCCCACCAAATCGGTCTCCTTCTTTCCATTCTGCTTTCCCTTGCAAATACTCCACATCATTTTGAGATTTTGCTTTTGCTAACATATAATCCATTTGGTCTGCTTCACGGAATTTCTTAGCAGAATGTTTGAGTTCTTCTGAAATTTTATCCAATAGATTATTAACTTCAAAAATCTTTGGTTTAGCTTCATTAAACATTTGATAGAAATTTTGACTTGTTGCACCTGTCCACTGAGACGCTATGTATTCTGTTTGATTATAAAGATCTTTGTGCATATTGTCTAAAGTTTGTCTTATATCTTGTACCAACTTAGCAGACTGCTCCAAACGCTCTGGAGTAATTTTTATTAAATCCATAAGCCTTTCCCCTTTTAAATTTTTATATAGAATATTTTACCACAAAAATTTAATTAGGTAGAAGAATATTTTTTATACTCTTAAAGCTCGAAGACTCTGTCTCCTCAAGGTAAGCAATTTTAATCAATACTAATAAATGTACAAATAGATGACACCGAGATAAAAACATTCTCCTAGTCTTCTTTTTTGGGGATAAAGCTAAAAGAGGTAGCCTACTAGGCTACCCAAGGTTATTAATGATACATATTGCCATACTTCTTAACCATTTCCTTGTACTTGTTCTCTTCCTTTAGTGCTTCCCTTAACATCCACACTAAAAAACAGTACCGCCACCAACGAACTCGGACTCCATAGCCTTTTCGTATTTTTCACTATAGAGATTACCTAACATCTTAATAGTTTGGCATCTGTATAGTGATATTAAGGTTAGATACTCTTCTCTGAGAGGAAGGACTGAGGAGTCTATCTCATGTTTATTCATTCCCCACATCTTATTAGATACCTTATATAGAATGGCTACTAGAAATGATGTGTATGAAAAAGAAAGTATAGACTGCCTTGATGAACTTTTACAAACTTTAATAAGCTTTTTAATTACTTCTGTTTCTCACAGATAGCTATACTAGGCTTTCTTTTACTTAAAAAATTGCTTATATTTTGATTTTAGATCGGAAACTAACTGCTTTTCTATCGAAAATAAACATAAAAAAGTTCTACTCAATATTAGTAGAAATTTTTTCACTTTATGGCGGAGATGAATACACAATAGGTTCGATTTCTAAAAGTGAAAATTTAGAATTAAAATACTAAACTTTTGGACACCTAATGGTAAGAGTTTTTTTTATGAAAAAATCCCCACACAATGTGCAGGGATTCGTAACTGATATAATTGGGTTAGTACCACATCACCATCAACCTAAAGAATCATCATTTCCTAGATAACTGTTACTTCTTTTGTATTATTAGTTCTATCCACTAGATTTAAGTAGAAATGCGATACTGTAGTAGTATAATATGGAGAAATCCAAAGGTATGGGAGATTTAGTGTAAATATTCCCACCAATGAACCTAAAATAAACCAACCAATGAAACTTAACCAAGTGATAAATAAATCTAACTTATGTCCTTTCATCATCACTTTACTTTTTTTAATTGCTTCACTTGCTGTACATTCTGGATCCTCTAACATAATGTAGTAAGCCATAGAATAAGAGAAAAATTTAATAATACCTGGAACAATGAACAAAAGACTCCATAAGCTAATAAATATTGTTTGTAAGATACCTAGTTTCATAGCTCTAAATATATTATTTGAATTGAAACCAGCAAATAAATCACCAATTGTGGTAGATTCATTTTTCGCTAAACCTAATGTGATTGTATAATAGCCGTAACTCATAACACTTTGTACAACAATATAAAGAATAAAAATAATAGCCCATATAATAATTTGAGATAAAATAACTCCAAAATTAATTTGAGGTTCGCCATATGAATAATATACAAGGTTCTCAGGTCCTAAAACGTCTATGAACAAACCAAAAATTAGAAATACTACTATACCAATGAAATACATACTTGCTGCGGGAATGAGGTAATTAAGAAACGTTGAACCTACCCCTAATCCCCATCGGCCTTTCAATGAGGATAATGCTTCCCTTTTTAAATTGCTAATCATCTTTTTTCCACCTTTCAAATTCTTTATTATGCAAAGTGTGACTTTAATGAATAATTAATGAGTTTAGTAGAATTCAAATTTCTACTAAACTCATTAATATTTACTCCTTATGCGAAATTTAAATCTAGTTATTTTTGAACGTTCATTGCTTTAATTTTTTCTACATTCTCTTTTGCTTGTTTAGTTATTTCTCCATTAATAGCATTTGCATATTTTTCACGAGTTAAAAATTCAAAACATTTATATGCATTATTCGTGTCATTTGACGACATGTACCCTGCACCTTTATTAAACATTTTTACTGCTACCGTATTCATCCATTCTTTTGCATCTTCTTCTGGATATCCTAGTTCCATAGAATGATAAGTTAATTCAACTGCTGAAGCTAAATCTTCAATCGTATCTTTATTCCCGCTTACATTTGCAGCTTCAAATGTACTCAAATACTCAATTTTCGCTTTTATCCCATCTTTAATTCCTAATTCTTCAATTCCTGGTGTTTTATATAAAATTTGATAGTTGTTTAATGCAGCCTTATATTGAGTTTTTTCTAACTGTTTTACTTCTTCGATTACAAGACTAGCAACATTAGAAAACCCTGTTTTTTCAACAACACCACGAGAGGCTGCTTGACCATAATAATGTAAAGCGTTATAAAGGCTCGTTTGCTCTTTTTTATTTGCTTCATCACTCGCTAATTGAATAAGTTGAATTCCCTCCATTTTTTTTGATGCACTATCAATCATACTCATACCGCTAATTTGTCCAATCGTTTTATCAATATCTTTTAACTGTGCAAGTAATGTGTATGATGGTAATACGGTTTTACCTACTTCACTTTGCCATCCTGTCGTTCCATTCATTTCATTCCATTCATTTTCTGTATTTACCCATAATTTACTCGCATAATTAACCATTTCTTCTCTTGAACGTTCTAATGGATGCTTTGTACGAATTGCATTTGCAATATTTAATACCGCTGTATAGTATTCTCCTTTATTTGCAGCTTCGTTTGCTTTTCTTTCAAACATAAGCGGCATTAATAACTTATGAGATTCATCTTGAACGGATTTTTCTACCCTTACCGTATTTGCTAATAAATTTGCTTTCTTTATAGCATCTTCCACTGAAAAACTAGGATCTTTTATTTGTCCACGAAGTCCCTCTACGGCCGCACCAAATTGCTTTTCTAATTTTTCTCTTTGTTGACCTGTTGCCCCGTCAATATACTGATTTGCTAATAGTAAAGCATTTTCATAATGTGGATTCGCTGGAATTACATATGTTTCAATTTCATCAATCGCTCGATCAACCGGATCAGATTTCACCTGTTCCTTTTGATTACTTGAATCTATATTATTTGTTTTATCGTTATTTGTGGCACCTTCAGTTATTGAATCTTTTAGATTTTTCTCACTTGATGTAGCTGTTGCCTCATTTTCACTTACATTTTCTTCTTTAACTACTTTTCCTTCATTACTGCTAGTAACTTCTTTCACTGCTTTTCCTTCATTACTGCTAGTATCTTCTTTCACTGCTTTTCCTTCATTACTGCTAGTATCTTCTTTCACTGGGCTTGCATTTTCTTTTATTTCAGTTGTAGACATCACTACTGATGTTTGGATATTAAGGTTCTTTAATTCTTTTTCTAATAGTTCGTTGAAAATATCTTCTACATCTTGATTCGCTTTTTCTACTAATGTAGGATCTACACTTTCAAATACAGACGTGACTAAATAAAATTTACTTAATGCTTGTTCTAAAGATGCTACATCCCCTGTATTTAACCAATTTTTTTGTTCTTTTGTTGCTGCTTCATAAACATTTTTTGCTACTAATTTAATGTAATCTTTCTTATTTTCACTTAAATACTTTTGTAACTCTTCTTGTGTGGTAACCGATTCATTTAACACATTGATTTGATTACGTAAATAGAATAATGCTCTCTCATTTGAATATTCACCACTCGAGCGAATTTGATCTAAATTATCTAATGCTAACTTATGTTCAGCTATCGATTTCGATTTTGATGGTGTATTCAATTGGCTAACAAGCGTCCAATCTTCCTTTTTGCTATCGTAGTTCGTTAAATTATTTAATACATTTTGATCTGGTTCTTTTTGATTTGTATAAAAATCATTAAAGAAAACAGATGAGTAGTATTGTCCATTTCCAGCGTACCACTCAACTAAAATATCACCCGTTTTTGGTGATATTTTAATTGTTGGTTGTGTTGGATCTGGTTTTGGTTCTGGTTTTGGATCTGGTTTCGGATTCGGATCCGGATCTGGTTTCGGATCTGGTTTCAGATCTGGTTTCGGATCTGGTTTCGGTTCTGGATTTGGACTTGGGTTTGGATCTGGTTTCGGATCTGGATTTGGACTTGGGTTTGGATCTGGTTTCGGTTCTGGATTTGGACTTGGGTTTGGATCTGGCTTTAAATCTGAATTCGGATTTGGTTTTTGCCCATCTCCTTCTTGCCCATTAAGTTGCTGTTTATTATCATTCACCTTACCCGGTTCTGCCACAGGTCCTACTATATTAGTTGGCAAATCTAGCTTTTGCGGAGTTGGTGCATCTGATAATTTGATTTGTGGATCTTTCTTTTCCACCGATACTTCATCAGGTTTATACGTTACTGGTGTAATTGGTGATTTATTATTTCCAATTAAATCTGCTAAATTAATAGTTGGTTTTTCGCCGGGTTTTTCATCTTTTTTTGCAGGATCAGCGACTAAATTTGGGAACATAGATTGTAAATCGCCCCCTGTAATACGATCATCTTTTTTCTCTTCTGTATTACTTGCTAGTTTTACTGGTTCTTTTCCTGCTGTCCTAAAGCCTTTGTCATACACAAGATATCCTGACGTTCCTAGTAAAGCTACTGACATTACTGATATAGCGACTTTTTTCCCTAAGTTATTATTGTTTTCCTCCATGTCCTTTTCCCCTTTTCCTATCTTTATTGAATCCAACCGTTTGTTTTCATTTCTGTTAGTTTTTCTTGCGCGGCTCTTACTTCAGATTCATTTTCATTTGCCTGCACTGTTTTTCTTAAGAAGCGACTTGCTTCCTCGTATTTTTTCTGTTTAATTTTAAACATCCCGAATGCAAAATTCACATGCGGATTTTCATCGTTTTGTGAGTATGCTTCTGTGAAAAGCTTCTCTGCTTCATTTCCTTGTCCCACTTTATCGTATAAAATCCCTATATTTACAAGCGTATTTATGTCGCGTGTTCCACTGCTGACAACTCTATTGTAAGCTTCTAACGCTTGCTGATATGCAGCAGTACTCTTTGCGCCATCTCGCGTTTCATAAAACTGGCCCGCTTCGTAATACACAATTCCTAGTTGATTTAACAACTCAATATTTTTCATATCTTTTTGAATCGCTACTTGTAAAATGTGCGATGCTTGTTGATAATTTATTTCTTTCTTCGCACTATCAATTAGGTTTGTTTTATTCCAAAGCACATATAAATTTGAAAGTTCAATTGTATATATGGCATTCTTTGAATCTTGCATAATAGCTTCTTTAAAGAAAGATTCTGCTTTGTCTAACTGTACCGTTGCGGTTGATAATTGACCTTTTAAATACGAAACAATTGCTTTATCTTCATTTGTCTTCGTACTCATTTTGACAATAACATCTTCCGCTTTTTCAAATTCTTTCATTTTCATATGACTTACAGCTAAATCTCTCATTGCATCTTTTTTGTATGGTTCAATTCCTTTTGCATTATTCGCTAGCGCTTGTTCAAAATTTTGCACTGCTTCTTGATATTTTCCAATGCGGAAATTTGCTAAAGCTAATAGATAAGCAGCTTCATTATTTTCTTTATCTATTTCTCTATCTTTTATTAGTTTTGTAATATAATCGATTGCAATTTTATTTTTTCCTTCAGCAACGTAAATCGTTGCTAATTGGAGATATGCCTCGTCTTTACCCTTCACAGCAATTGCATGTCCAACAGCTTCTTCTGCTTTTGTATATTTTTTATCATCATAAGCTTGTCGTGCTTGTTCCATAAACTTTTGATATTTCGCGTTTGTTGTGTAGAAATAAAATAACGTTGAACCACCTATAACAACCACTACAGTTGAACCAATAATCAAAATTCGCTTTTTATTCTTTTTCCACCATGTAGAAAAAGCCGACGGTTCGCTTTGTTCATGCGTTATTGTAAGTGGTTGATTTGATGCTTTTGCATTTAAAATCTCATCATCTATATCATATTCCACTTGTTTTTTCGTTTGTTTCCGGCTTTGTAGAATGCTAGTTGGAACTGTAATTGTAGCTGCTACTTCTTGCTGTGACTGCGTTCCTTGCTCTTCTTTTATCTCTTCAATAATGCTTTCAATTTCCTGTTTTAACGCCTGGTCAATGTTTGGAAATTGTACGATTCGTGAATAGACGAAACAAGCAAATGCTGCATTGTTTTCTCGTTCCAATTCAGTAGCTAATTCCAAATAATGTTGTAGGACCATTTTATTATTTATTTCAGGCTCTTGACTCTCCATAGTTTGAATGATATATGCGAGTTCTTTTTGTAGAGCTGTTGATGAATTGAGTGAATTGAAAATTATTTTATACTCATATAATGCCGCTTGTTTAAATTCTCTCTCTTCTAATAATCTTGCAATTTCCAAACATTTTGATACAAAAAGAGAGTGTTCTTCTGCTGACTGCCTTTCCGCATCAATTTTTATTCTTTCTCTCACGCTATTAAATACATCGTACCACTGTGCAAAGCTTGGGCATTCTGCGAAAGAGTTACTACTCCATGCCTGCTTAAATAATTTTGCAATTTCCCCATTCCATTGATTATGTAATACTTGCTGAAGTAACGTATACCTTTCACATTCTGTCTGCATTTCTTCCGTTTTAAAGTAACTTGCATCCGTCCATTTTTTATTTCGAACTTCTTCACTACACCAACCTAATATTTCTCCCAATAAAATAGCGCCTGCAAATCGATCGGCTTCTTTTTGCCATACCCCGCTTTTTAAATACATTGGTGCATAGCCCGCTGAACCTGCTGGCAATAGCATAGGCCTTTTCGTTTTTGGTCCATACATTTGCTCAACATCAACAAGTTCGATATAGTGTTGTCCTTCAATTGGATTTTCACTCAAGAAAGGTATGAGTACGTTGCTAGACGATAAATCATTATGAGCAACTTCATTTTCCTCCATCATTTTAAGTGTTTTAAGAAATGCTTCTGCAATAAAGAAACATTGTTCTTTTGATAACACTCGTTGTTCTTGTAAAATATCAGCCCAAGTTGGACCTTCAATCCAAGGCATTACAATACTATTAGCAAGATCTTCTGATTTTTCAATAACAGATGCATTTTCTTCTTTTGTAACAATGTAGCGTGAACATACTTTAAGGCCCGCTAAGGAAGAAAGTGGTTTTAAAAATGCTAATTGATGTTTTTCATCACGATAGCGTTCCTTAAAAACTTTTAATGCAATTCGTTCCACACCATTTTCATGTTGTAATTGATAAACTGTTCCTTGTCTTCCCTCTTGACCATAGGGCATTTCAATACCAATTACGGCTGGGTGTTTCTCAAAACGATAAACATCTTTATTAAGAATAATTTTTTCTCCTACTTCTGGTCGGAATCCCATCTTATCCCCTTACCCTCATCTGACAATTTTCCATAAAAAAGACCAGGAACAATAGCTCCTGGCCTTTTGCAATTGTTCTATTTTTAGTATGAGTTATCTGTATTACGGAAATTCTCAGCGATTTTTCTTAAATCCGTCGAAATTTTTTCTAAAATCGGTATGTATTGTTGCATTTTTTGTTTAGAATTATCAAATTCCGCTCTGAACTTATCTTGTGTTGCCCCAGACCATTGACCATGTAAACTATTAATGTCGCCTTCAAGTCTATTAACTTGATTTTGTGCTTCCCCAGCTGCGTTTTTAAAGTTATTAGCAATTCTTTCAAGTTCTTCTGGTCTAATTTTAATTTCTGTCATTGTATTAATTTCCCCTTTCAAATCATAAATGATACAACAATTAGATTATAAACTATATTCATACAATATTTAAAGGGTTAAATTACAAAAAAATTCTATTTTTTTGTAATTTAACCCTATTTTAATATTATTTCACTTTTAATTCAGACCATTTCACAATTATTTTATCTGTCATTTTGCGAAGTAAATGTAATGGTGTATATGCACATTTTATTTTTATTGGTTTTCTACGTATGCAATATCCATCCCCACTTAATAATTCTTGATCCATTTCAGTATGTGGAAGTTTCATATTAAAGAAATACACATCGTTATTGTGTGTTGTTCCCAATAAATAACCAATGCTTCTTTTTCTAATTTCTGCAAACCATTTTTCATGAGAATGGCTATTTAGACTAGAGGTTGTAGCCGCCGTTATAAAATGAATCCCTTTATTTTTACAGTTTTGAACTATTAGTTCCATTTTATTTTTCGTCTCATAATCATTAGCTAGTATAGTTAACACTTGATCAATATCATCAATCGCAATGATTATTCTCTTATATGGAAATTCCACTGCTGCATTTGGATCTAAAGATGGCATTACTGGTTCTCTATTATTTATTAACTCTAACAATTCATCTAATATTTCTTTTAATTGCATACCATCTGTAACTTTCTTCTTCACATGAGGTAAATCTCCAAGAGCTAATATGCCTGTAGGTCTTTCACCAAGATCTACTAAGTATAGTTCAACCTTTTCTGGAGAGTACTGGTAAGTAGTGGTGAACAGAATCGTTTGTAATAGCGATGTTTTCCCGCCTTCTATTCTTCCACCAACAAATATATGGCTCATTTCGTCTAATGAAAAACTTTGCAAACGAATATCCTCTGTTTCAATACCTGCTGAAATTTGGGATGTTTCTAATTGCTCAACCATATGCTCTACAAATATCTCTTTAGGTACCATTGGAATATCTTTTGCTTTTTCACCATTCCATTCCCTATTCATTTTTTGAATAATCGTTTTTAATTGCTGGGAATATTCTAATTCACTTTCACCAATAAACGGCAGTGCTGCTTGGAACAATTCCGGCGGTTGACCTTTCATTAATCCACGACCAATAGGAACTTCAATTAATGGGAAATTAGGTCTGCCAACTAAGTTATGATATTCTGTTCTATCTTGCAATTCAAATGTAATTGCCATCGGTATATTGTTACGAACACGATCGAACATATCAATTGTTTGATTCAGAGAGAAATAGAAATATACTCCGTATGTACTTGATTCACGCAATAATAATTCTAATACTTCATTTTCTTTCTCGAATTCATTTTTGAATCTTATATAACCATCTACCATTATTACTATAGCTGGTATTTTCTTTTCTACCATTCGATTATACATAGAGAATGACTTTGCACCGATATTAGAAAAACTCTCTTTTCTATCCGTGATTTCCTTCTTCAAAAATCCGAATAGACGTTTCATTTTTTCATTTTCGCCTTCTTGTACAATCCCACCTATATGAGGTAAATCTCTAAAATCTAAGAACATACGACCAAAATCAATAACATAAAAATTCACTTCTTCTGGTGTATGAGATACAGCTAAGGACATAATAATGGTTTGCAACATCGTCGTTTTCCCTGTACCTGGCATACCATATATATTTAAATGCCCTTCTTGTAAATCTAACTTCAGAGGAAATTGTGCTTGATTTGCAACATCATCAATTAATCCTACCGTTACTTGTAAATATTCTTTCGGTTTATTCCACTCACCAATTGTCCAATCTTCCATAGCATAAAATTCTTTTAACAATAATTTTTCCGGTAATGGATCCAGCCAAGGTCCTGGTAATGCTTTAATATTTTCTTTTTCTGATACGCTCTGTACATATTGAATAAAAGCTTGTAATTGCTTTGGACTATTTGTCATTGGTTTTGGACGCTTTTTCACTTTTATTCTTTCACCCGAAAGCTTAACTTCTGTAAAGTCAACAATATCAAGAACTTTCTCTTCATCTGGATTATAAGGTGCTCCGCTCCATGCAGATTGGAATAATTCCAATACTTCATTGCTACCAACTTGGAGATACCCTCGTCCTGGTACATTGATTTTAGATGCATCTGGAATCTTTAGCATTTCACGACTATCCGCATCATCTTGTACACGTAAACAAATTCGAAAACGCGAGTTACTCCAAATCTTGTCATTTACAACCCCTGAAGGTTTTTGAGTTGCCAATAATAAGTGAACCCCTAAAGTTCTTCCTATTGCAGCGACACTAATTAGCTCGTCCATAAATTCTGGTTGTTCCTTTTTCATTTGAGCAAACTCATCAATAACAATAAATAAATGTGGTAAAGGTTCTTTTTCACGCCAGCTTGTTTCATAATATTCATCTAGATGCTGGACATTTCCAGCCTGAATGAATAACTTTTGTCTACGCTCTAATTCTGCCTTTAATGAAATTCTGGCACGCTCAATTAAGTTTGGATCTTCTAAGTTCGTAATAGATGCAATAATATGCGGTAATCCCGCAAATGTGTTTGACATTCCGCCACCCTTATAATCGATAAGCATAAATGCCATCTCATGAGGATGATAGGTTGCTGCTAACGCTGCTATTATAGACTGAATAACTTCACTTTTTCCTGATCCAGTTGTACCAGCCATTAGACCGTGCGGACCATGCCCTTTTTTCTCTATTTTATCGTGAATATTTAGAAAAACAGGTTTACTTCCCTCTCTTACACCAATTGGAACCGGTAATGAAGTCGGATATCGATTTTCTTTCCATCTCTCGAGCACTTGTAACTCTTCCATGTTTTTAGCTTGAAACAAGTCTAAAAATGTTAATACTTTCGGAATGTTGGCTGCTGTAGAACTTTTCATTCGAATTGGAGCAATGCTTCGCGCTCCTAGTTCACATCGTTCGAATGAAAGTCGATCTACTTTAAAACTTGCACGCGTTGTCCCACTGTTTTCAGCTGAACTTGAAAAAGTTTCTACTAACTCACCATTTTTTCCATTTAAACTTATAATAAGATCACATTCCATAGGTAAGCGTTCCCTTTGTTCCGCAAAAATAAATGTAGAAGCTCCTACACTTTCACCTTCTCTAAGTAACATTGGAGTTAAAGGATCATCCTCTAAAAATTCTCTCGCCGATAAGAAAAAGACATACATTGGAATTAAAGGAACTTTTGCATCCGCTTGCGCAGAAGAATTATAGATTCTGCGCATGTTAAGTGGGGTAAAGAGTACTTCAGCTAGCTTCTGCGCATCTTGTTGATTTTCAGATAAAAAACGCATACTTCTCTGTTCATCCCATACGTGAGGAAGCCATCTCATCCAATCCCACTGTTTTTTCTCCTTCTCATGATAAAAGGCTGCTATTTTCACTTCATTTGGTGCATGATGTGTCATAATTTGCGTCGTTACAATTCGAATAAAGTTTAGTCTATCTTCTTTATTTCCGACTACACCAATTACATCGTTTTTTTTCAAAGAAATTGAAATGTGTCCATTAGGTATCATATTGAAATCCCTTTTCACATTTTGTGCTTCTGTAACTAATGGATTTTCTTCATAACCTTTCTGTTCAGGTACCTTCAATTCTACAAGAAATGGTCTTTCTCCTGTTCCAATACGAATATCTAAAAAGTCCGGACTTTCAGGTGTACGCTCCCATAAATTACTTTCTCGGTTTTCAATTCTTTGTACACTTTTTAATGGGCTTGGATTTTGTGTAATTAAATATTTTGCTTGTTCAACCTTTAACGTATCTAATTCCACTCGATGCTTTTGAATTTGCTCTAAGTATCTTGTTTGTAATTGTTCAACCATTTGACGATGTTCTTTCTTTTTACGGAAATGCCCCATCGTTGTAATTACATATGATCCCAACATTGGAATACTTGAAACCATCATTAATGGCATATAACTTGAATTCATCTTCATAAATTTCATCATTACAAAATATAATATCAATGTTAAAATCGTCATCATTGCTGGCAGTAACATTGTTTCAATTGAAAACTTCGGCTCCTCCGGTATATTCGGCGGATCATGAATAATAACATCCCCTGTTGGTATATCTACTTTCACACGCGGAGAGCGTTGAAAATACGGTGATTTTTGCACAAAACATTGCTCCTTCCCCACTTAAAAACTATTACTCAATGATTTTCCATACATAATCTTCTTCATTAGAAGGTATATCTGATTTAATAGGTTCGGTATGAGCTTCTTCTGCAGGTAGCATTTCAAAAGAAGAAATAATTGCTCCTTTTTTATGCAACATTACATATTGCCCATCCCAAACATCACTATCTCTCAAAGTTTCATCATCCCGAATAGAATGCCATTCTTCTTTATCTTTTGTCACTCTAATTTCATAGATATCGCTTAACGCTTCATCTATTTTTTCATGATGTAAAATCGCTTCAATAATTTGTACTACTTTTACATCATTAGGAATCGCAATATCTATTTCTTCATTTGATTGCTTTATGTACGTCACAATAATCTCTTCCACGTTTATTCACCTTTTTCTATCGTGTTGTTACCAAGAAATATCTAAGTATGAAATATCATCGCTTGTCGGCGAGCACTGCGCCCTCTCAATTTCTGTTAAGACTTCCTCAAAGTTATATTGCATAAGCGACATAAGTCCGTCTGAATGAATAACTATCCGGTTTACTTCTTCTTTGGATAATATCTTTGAAAAAACCTCCAATTCGCCACCAATAATGCCACGCTGTGTAGACCATCTTTTCTCTATATTTCTCTCAAACTTCATTACATTCAAACAATCCTTCTTCTCTTGAAACAATTGTACAAATGAATCACCATGTGTAACCATCGTTACTTGTACTTTGTCTTGATTTGGAATGAGTTCTATTTTTCCACCAATAAACATAGCTTCACTACCTTGTTTTCGCTTTTCTTCCAATACATCGCGAAGTAACCACGGTGTTTCTTCTGGCAATCGAAATGCCCTTATTTCCTCTGACGCTTCTTCTTTCCACTTTTCCAACTCTTCATTTAATAGAATAGAAATATCCTGTTCCGTTTCCGGAAATGTTTCAAATAAGTTTAATAATTTCATACCAAGAAATTTCGCAGCGATTTCACCATGAAAAGACATCCCTACACCATCACATAACACAAATGTGAAATTAGTTCCATTATCTTGAAATACTAAAAAATCTTGTCCACTTTCATTTAAATCCTGTGTTTCTTTAGCTCTTACATAGCTATATTGATAAGTAAAATGTTTGCTTTTCTTTTCTTGCAATACCGTTTCTTTCTCTTGCGACAGGATATATTTCACTATACTTTTCCCTCCTATCGAACCGGCGTCGCAGCGGACATTTGAAATCCAAGTGACACTAAATCGGCATTTGTACCAGGAAACATCATCACCGCACCATCTGCAATATGAAAACCATGTTCAGTCATCATCTCACGATAGCTTTGAGGGATAGGCGATGAAAGTCTTTGCAACTTTGCGCCATACTCATCTGTAATCTCTGTATTTGGCATAATCCCTTGCCACTTCTTTATGTTAGTAATTTCGTCCTGCATAATTTCATCTGAAATAAAAATATTTTCAATTAGCACATTTCCATCAGGTACAGACATATCCATAATTCTTCGCACAATTAATTCTGGATCTTCACCAGTTGAAGCGCCGTCTGTCATATGACAGACCACAGGAGCTGGTCCATCTTGTAAATTTGGTAATTCCTTTTGCAATAACTTCTCCACTACAGAGAAAGCTTTTGCTGTATCAGTTAAGCGATGCGTTTGGATTTTTTCTAGTGGGCGCAGTCTTGCTACTTCGTCTATTGTTTTCACCCCACCCAATAGATCAAAAACATGATCGCTATAGGCTAAAATAGATAACTTATACCTTGGAAGCAAGCGACTACCTTTTGTTGAACGAAATACCATTTGGCGAATCGCTAATGATAGAGCATCCGTTACAATATCAATTCTTCTTTTTTCTTCTCCGCCTGCATCCATCATTTGATTCATTGATGCGCTTACATCCAGAAGATAGATTATGTAAGCTGGTGTTTGTTGTGTTGCTTGAGTTTGATATAACATGTTTCATACCCTTCCATACATTATTATATGAACTATTTTTATATTCATATTTTATTATAACTTATGAATTTTCTATTTCTCAATTCATTATAAAATTTTCTTGATATAATTTACATATTTTCACACAAAAAAACCATTATTCTTCCCTTTAAGTTATGTTGAAATGCACAAAACCCTTCTATTATTATAGAAGGGTTTTAATATTATGGTATAAGACGTGTACAATCTCTCGGAAAAGCACTTGCCTCTCGTATGTTTGTTAATTCTAAAAGCTTATACACAATCCTTTCTAATCCTATCCCAAAACCACCATGTGGTGGACAACCGTATCGGAATGTATCTAAATAAGATTGAAACTTCTCTGGATGTAATCCTTTTTCTTTAAAAGAAGCAAGCAACATGTCATAGTTATGAATTCGCTGTGCCCCTGATGTTATTTCTAATCCTTTATATAGTAAGTCGAACGAATCAGTAATAGACGGATTCTCATTATTCGGCATCGTATACATCGGCCTAGCTTCTTTCGGATAATGTGTAATGAAAACTAACTCACTCTTATATGTTTCCTTCACATATTTGCCTAGTAGCTTTTCACCTTCTGTATCTAAATCCCCAATTGGCGACTCTTTTCGGTATTTATTTTTCAAAATTTCTTGCGCTTCTAACAATGTAATTTTCGGTATTTCTGTAATAACAGGTACTTCTATTTGTAATAGTTGTAGTTCTTTTTCACAGTTTTTTGCTACTTGTTGAAACATATATCGTAAAACATCCGTTTCTAATTGCATCACTTCATAAAAATCATGAATAAATCCAAGTTCTACATCTAACGATATATATTCATTCAAATGACGGGAAGAATTATGATGTTCCGCTCTGTAAACAGGTGCAACTTCAAAAACACGTTCTAACCCTCCAGCTACCATCATCTGTTTATAAAACTGTGGTGATTGTGCTAAATAAGCTTCTTTTTGAAAGTATGGAAGTTTAAAAACATTCGCTCCTCCTTCTGCCCCTTGTGAAACAATTTTCGGAGTAAATATACGTGTGAAATCGTTCTCTATAAGGAATTCACTAAAGCTCTGAACGAGTGTAGATTTCACTTTAAATATCGCCGCGGTTCTCTCATGTCTTAATGATAATACCCGCTCATTCAGTAGTTGATCTAAACCAATTTGTAACTTCTTTTTATTTATTTCAAACGGAAGTGGTTCTGCGCCATTTAATATTTTCACTTCGTGAGTAAGCACTTCAACCCCTAACTCTGTTTTCGAAGTCTCTACAATTTCACCAACGACTTGAACGACACTTTCCACATCTACCTTATATCCAGCTAACTCATTTTCTAATACACATTGCATAACTCCCGATCGATCCCTTATTAATAAAAAACTAACATTACCTAGATGACGAATCTTTTTTACCCATCCTTGAAGTAATACAACCTTGCCGCCTTGCTCCGTACATTCTTTTGTGAGTGAACGCTTTATTATTGACTCCATTAATTTTCCCTCCAGTAATTTTATATTTATTTACGTTATTGTTGTCATCGTCATCATCCACGGTCACTCACCTCCTTTCAAAGAATACAAAAATCCGCCCCTATAAATAGGGACGGATTTTTCCGCGGTACCACCCAAATTGTCATAATGACCATCTTAGCCCTGATAACGGTAGGTACCGTTTGCTTTTACTAATTATCACGTTCAAAGCAACACTCACAGGTGTCTTTCCATCATGCGGTATCGCAATCTTCTCAGCAACCGATTGCTCTCTGTAGACCTTTGCATCATGTACTTTTCCTGATCCTCACTTTTTATATTTACAGAGTATTCTATCTCTTTGTTTTATAAAACGCAAGCCTTTTTAAATATATTTTGATCTTTCATATCCAATTTTGTACAATCTCCTCTAAAGCCATTCCACGTGAGCCTTTCAATAATATGATATCCTTTTTCGTTATAACTTTTAATACTTCCTCTGCTATCTTGGCTTTACTATTAAATGACTGTACTTTTCCTATATCATATTTCTTTCTCGCTTCTTCCGCTACAATTTCAGCTAACTCTCCATAAGTGAATACATATTGAATGCTCTCTTGATTTAACATTTTACCAATTTCTCTATGATATGTTTCAGCATTCTTCCCTAACTCCAACATATCCCCAATTACTATCATTTTTTTCTTATAGGCATTTAATGTCTGTAACGTTTCAATTGCGGCCTTCATTGAAGAGGGACTGGCATTCCATGCATCGTTAATAATTGTAAAACCTGTTTTAGCAGTTAAAAATTGAAAGCGCATATGAGTAATATTTACTTGTCGCAATGCTTTCTGTATTTTTTCTGTGGGGACATTATAAAATTGACCTACGGCGATTCCGACAATCGCATTTAAAATATTATGTTTTCCATGCAAGGGAACATCGTACTGTATTTTTGAATCATTTAATTTAAAATGAACACCATATTCATCTAATTGCACGTTTGTTGGCAACAAATCATTTGTATACTTTTCACTAAATGCCTTACAATTTATACTCGATAAATTCTTATTTTTCAAAAGCAATGGTTCATCACCATTATACAAACATAATCCTTCATCTTTTAATCCATCAATAATTTCTAATTTAGCCTTCGCAATTTCTTCTTTTGATCCAAGCGTCTCTAAGTGAGAATGGCCAATCATTGTAATGATCACTACATCTGGCTGTGCTATTATTGATAAGTTTCGAATTTGTCCTTTTTCACTCATCCCCATTTCAAGAATTAAAAACTCTGTATCTCGTTTCGTTTCTAAAATCGTTAACGGCAAACCGATTTGACTATTAAAATTGCCCTTTGTTTTATGCACACGATAAGTTGTATTTAAAATTGTGTTTATTATATCTTTTACCGTTGTCTTGCCATTACTACCAGTGATTCCGATTACTTTTACATTTAGCTCTTTTCGATAAAATTGTGCCAATTGTTGCAAAGCAAACAAAGTGTCATTTACAAATATAATTGCTATCCCTTTTGGCGGAGTACCGTAAGACTTTTTCCATAAGGAAGCGACAGCTCCATTATCCATTGCTTCTTTCACATAATCATGTCCATCTTTCACTCTAATAATTGGGACAAACAAATTCCCTTTCTTAATTTTCTTGGAGTCAATGCAGATACCTTGTATCTCTATATTGTGAAACGATTCTCTTAATCCTTCTCCATCTACTACCTCTTCAAGTTTTTTTAAATTCATTTGAATCAAATTATCACCTTTTTCCATTTTATTACATAAAAATTGTGTTTTTTACGCATATTAACTAACAAATTTAAAGCGAGGTGTGTATATGAAAAAAACAATAAGTTTCTTCCTCCTTTTGTTATGCCTAATCGTAGTAAATGAAACATACGCCTATTCACCAAAATCTTTACCAATCTCCCAAAACTCTGATCAATGGAAAGTGAATATTGATGAACCGAAGAACATAGGTAACAATATGCTTCAAGCTAAAGAAGATGAATTTAAAACATATCAATTTTCAGTAAAAAATGTTGGTAACAGTGAAGTATATAACGTACAAGTCGAAGTATTCCGCAACGAGCCAAAAACGAAAACGAAATATGAACTTTTCTCACGAAAGGAAAGTCGCTTAGCAAGTGGAAAAACTGGATTTGAACATACTAATTTTCCACTTGCTACAAAAGCAGATGAAGTTGATGTAATCATTACTTGGCAAGAACACCCTTTCCGCTCCATGAGAAACGGTCAAAAAGTTGAGTCTAGAAAATTTAAAGAGCATTTTGTTTTTAAAGACGAAAAAAACAACTAGAATGCGGATGAATTTACATTAGCATTCCTATAGCTTACTTTACTAGTACCAGTGCTTAAGCAAATTAAAAAGTCGTGGCTTATAAACGCCACGACTTTTTATATTAATTCGTACTAATTCCTCTTGCTGCCCAAATACGATCGATATCAGCAGCATGTTGTCCGCCATATAAAAGAGCATCTGCTTGCTTAATCGCTTTTGCTCCATCACTGAATTTAGAGTTTGGTGTTAATGACCAGTGTGATTGTAAAATAATTTTCGTTGCTACATCACGTCCAAAAGCTTGTGCCATCTCATATTGACCTTGTGCCCAAATTTCCCCATCATCATGTACCTCATTTGTAACATCTTTCGGATACACTTTATTCGTATCTAATCGGCGCAAGCACGTCGGATCTGAACTAGAATAAGCTGTCGCATCCCATTCTCCAACACATGCTTTTCCGTAGCCTGTTGTCGATACTGCATCTTCATACGTAGCACCTAAGAAGTCACCAAATCCTTCTCCCATCGCTCCGCCTTCTGCAGAACTACCAAAGCCAGGCACTTGGTTATCTTGAATTGAATGCCCGTATTCATGTGCGATAATACCAGCATCTTCTGCATCATCTACTCCGCCAGTACCAAAAGTTAAAGCTTTCGTTGTTGGAGAATAAAATGAGTTATCCGCCGTCGTTCCATTCACATTCACTTTAATAGAGCGATTATTAATATTTTTAAATCCTAACCCTTGAATGTAACGCTGTAATGTATCGATATGATAATACGACATAACATCTTCAAAGCTATCATTTGCACGTGTATAGTTAAATTGTAAATTTGTAGATTTTGTTTTTGCTTTTGAAGAAATCGTTACATACTCTCCAATTAAAAATCCTGTCCCATCTAAACCTTTTAACGTAACAGTCTTCAATTGATTCGTTAACGCTGTTGAATCTGCATCGTTATTATCTTTTAAGCCTACTTTACTACCGCTAGATACGACTGGGTTAGGTAAAAATACTTTTCCTGTCCCTTCAGCTTTTCGGTTTATATCAACCTTTTTAATTAACTTCCCATTTTCCGCATCAATAAATGTTTCCCATGCACCAAATGGATTATTAGAATGGACTACCACTTTATATACTGGACGAGCAATTCCCTCTTCCACAATATATCCGAATTCTTTCTCTGTAGGAGCCCATAAGTTTTGCTCACTTGCTTCTCCAACATACGCCATTGATTTTTGTATTGCATCTTTTTCACTAATTTTTGTCGTTACTTCCTTCACACCTTTGACGGATTGATAATCAGAAACAGCAAGTACGCCCTTTCCCTCTCCGTTAAGAGTAACTGTAATTTGTTTTGAAAATACAGGTGCACCATTAACAACTTGCTGGAACCTAACATATGAAGCTACTGACGTTTCTGTTGTAGAAATATATTGCAAGTCTGAAAGGTCTGTTTTTAATCCATACTGCGCAGCATTTTCTTTTAAATATTCAGTTGCTTTTTTCTGCGGCGAATAAGCTTCTAGCTTTACTTGCTGCTGTTTTTCCAATGCCGAAACCGTAGAAATCGTCCCCATTACTAACGGCACAGTCATTGCCATTGCCACCATTTTTTTATTAAACATAGAACCACTCCCCCTAATAAAGTAGCTCAACCTTATCCCATTACCACTAGGCAATCATTCCCCACAAAATGGGGGGATAAAAATTGAATCTACGAGTAATTCTCTATAAACAATTCTATTACCTTTCCATTTAGGTTGAGTGAAATTTTCTCAATATTTATGTATAAAATGAGAAAAATACTGTAGAAATATATTTCTACAGTATTTTATTTAGTGTGCTATGAAGAAAGACATTTACTAGAGGACCTATCGAACGGATTATGAGGAAGTTAGCCGGATAAATTTCCATCATACAAAAAGGAAGTTGGAATGATTCCAACTTCCTTTTTTCTTTAATGAGCCGCGCTTAATTTAATTCGAACTTTCGCTTCACCTAAAGATAGTTCATCGTCTTCATTCGTTAAGTGATCAAATGTAAATTGCTTAACGAGTAAATTTTCTTCCAATAAATCTTTATGGTTCGTTAATGTTCGTTGTAGCTCTTCCTCTGTATCAAGAATAACATCTACTCGTAAATTAACCGGTAAATTTAACTGCTTACGATATTCTTGAACCGCTCGAATAAATTCACGCGCCACTCCTTCTTGTAACAACTCTTCTGTTACATTCGTATCTAACATAACTGTATATTGTCCGTTAGTCGTATTAGAGAACCCTGATTTCGCAACTTTCTCTACTACTACATCTTCAGCCGTTACAACTACTTCTTCTCCTGGTGCAGTTTCGTAAACTGCTCTTTCTGTAGATACAAAGTGTTGCACTTCTTCTTTTGATAATTGTTTTAACCATCCATTTATTGCATTCACATTTTTACCAAACTTCGGCCCAGCTGTTTTAAAGTTCAACTTTAATTGATAGGACGTGTATTTCGTTTCATCGAGTTCAACATGAAACGCTTTGACATTTAGCTCATCCATGACGATATCACGATAAAATTCCCAATCCATATCATTTTCATTATGCGCTAGTAATACAAGTTCCGCTAACGGCTGTTTTACTTTTAAAGAATGTTGATTACGGTTACTTCTTCCTAGTTCAACAACTTGTAAAACAGCATCCATTTCCGATTCTAGTTTCGGCTGAAGTAGTGATTCATTTACAACTGGATAATCCTCTAAATGAACGCTACTTCCAGTTAAATTTAAATGAATATCTTCAGCGACAAACGGTGTAAATGGTGCAATTAATTTACTAATTGTCACAAGCACTTCATGAAGTGTCTCATACGCAGCTGCTTTTTCAGCATTCATACCAGATTCCCAGAAACGATTACGTGATCGTCTTACATACCAGTTACTTACTTCATCTACAAGCGCCGCGATTTCACGAGCTGCATTCGTAAATTGATAATCATCAAGTGCTGTTCCCACTTTTTTCGTTGTGCTATGCAATTTTGATAATACCCATTCATCCAATTTCGTCCGCTTTGCGTCATACGTTTCTTTCGGATTATACTCATCTAAATTTGCATATAAAACGTAGAAGCTATACACATTGACTAATGTATCTACAAATTTAAACTTTGCTTCCAGTACTGTTCTTTCCGAGAAACGTTTCGCATTCCACGGCGCACTGTCAACGAGTAGCGCCCATCTTAATGCATCTGCACCAAACTGATTTACTAAATCAACTGGATCTAGTGCATTCCCTTTACTTTTAGACATTTTCTGTCCTTCTTCGTCTAATACATGCCCTAGTGATAACACTCGTTTATAAGGCACTTTTCCTGTATATAGTGCTGATACTGCTAATAAACTATAAAACCATCCACGTGTTTGATCAATGCCTTCTGCAATAACATCCGCTGGAAACTGTTCTTCAAATAACTCTTTATTTTCAAATGGATAATGATATTGCGCAAATGGCATGGAACCACTATCAAACCAAACATCAATTACTTCTGGTGTACGATTCATTGTACTTCCGCATTTTTCACAGCAAACTTGCACTTCATCTACATATGGCTTATGCAATTCCAAATCTTCCGGTGTTTCTTTTGTACTATGCTTTCTTAAATCAGCAATGCTTTTCGGTGCGAATTGATGATCGCAACTTTCACATTCCCATACGTTTAATGGTGTTCCCCAATATCTATTTCGGCTAATATTCCAGTCCACCATATTTTCTAAAAACTTACCAAAGCGTCCATGTTTCATATGGTCTGGATACCAAGTAACAGAATCGTTATTTTGCAAAAATGTATCTTTAATTGCAGTTGTTCGGATTAACCAACTCTCTCCTGCATAATAAAGAAGTGGTGAATCACAACGCCAGCAATGTGGGTAGCTATGTTCATACTTTTCTTTATGATATAGTAAGCCTTCCTTCGCTAAATGACGAACAATATCCACGTCACAATCTTTTACAAATTTCCCTTTCAAAAATGGTACTGCTTCTGTATACTCACCTTTCTCATCTACAACATGCAAGAATGACAATCCTTCACTTTGAACGACTCTATAATCGTCCTCCCCATATGCTGGAGTGATATGAACGAGTCCTGTACCACTATCTGCCGTGACAAAATCTGCTGCGATAACGTGATAGCCATTTGTAACTTCTTTCATTGGAAATGGCGGCATATAAGATGTGTTTACTAATTCTTCACCTTTATGAACAGATAATACTTCATAGTCTTCTTTTAATACATCTTGTACACGTTCTTTCGCAACAATGTATACATGACCTTCTTGTTTCGCTTTCACGTATTCCATATTTGGATGTACAGCGAGCGCAACATTTGCTGGAAGTGTCCAAGGTGTTGTTGTCCACCCTAGGAAATATTCATTTTCACTATCTTTTACTTGAAACTTAACTGTTGCACTTAAGTCTTTTACTGTTTTATATCCTTGTGCAACCTCATGTGAACTTAGTGAAGTTTGACAACTTGGGCAGTATGGTGAGACTCTATGCCCTTTGTACAATAATCCTTTTTCATGAATCGTCCCTAAAATATGCCATACACTTTCGATATATGGATTCTCTAGCGTAACGTATGGATCATCCATATCTACCCAATAACCGATGCTTTCAGTGAATTCACGCCACTGCTTCTCATATGTGAATACACTCTCTTTACACTTCTGAATAAATGGCTCAATTCCATACTCTTCAATTTCATGTTTACCAGAAATACCGAGTTGCTTCTCAACACCTAATTCTACAGGTAAACCGTGTGTATCCCATCCCGCTTTTCGTAGCACTTTATAACCAGCCATCGTTTTATATCTCGCTACTACATCTTTAATTGTCCGTCCAAGTGCATGTCCGACGTGTGGTAAACCGTTCGCCGTTGGTGGTCCTTCATAAAATACGAAAGACTGTGCGCCTTCTCGATTCTGAATTGATTGCTCGAAAATACTTTGCTCGTTCCACTGCTTACGAATACGTGTTTCTCTCCCTACAGCTGACTCTTTTACATCTACTTTCTTCATCTACAATCACTCCTTTTGAATATTTTAAAGCACACAAAAAACCCGTCCCCATGAAGTAGGGACGGGTTTAACCGCGTTACCACCCTAATTCTATTAGCTCTTCGCTAATAGCACTTAGCAACGTACTATCATACGTGTTCTTTGTAACGGTAGACATCCGTCCGGGCTTACTTATTTCAGCCTCGGCTCCTCGGAGATGATTTTCAAATAACGTCTGCACACCGGCTTTCAGCTATACACCGGCTCTCTGGGGAACAATTCATTATTTTACTCGTTCTCGTCTTCAGATTTGTATACTTTATTAAAAGCTATTTTATGCCATTGGGCAATAAATTGTCAACTAATTCGAAATATATATTTAATTATACCCTTTTTTCACAATTCCTATACAATTATTTCTTAAATTCTTGTATTCCAGCTAATTCTTCATCTTCTTCAATAAGCTCAGCAAAGAATCCTGATTCATCCTCACGAAGAACAATTTCAAGCTCTTGCTTCGCCTCTTCAATTCTATTTAACTGTGCTAAATAACAAGCGCGATCGTATCTTGCTAACAAATCACTCGCATCTATTGTTAATACATCATTTGTTATTTTTTCTGCCTTTAGTGTTTGTCCGGCACCATGATACGAAGATGCTAAAGAAAGAAGAATTGCTGCTTCATTTGGATGATGTATAGAAGCATTTTCTAATACATGAATTGCCTCTTCAAACCTTTCTTGACTTTGATACATTTCTCCTAAAGCAAGAAACGCTCTACTTACAAACGGTGTTTGCTCCGTTAATTGTAAGGTAATCTTTTCTGCTTTTCTTTCTTCTCCTATTTTAAAGAATACTTGTGCTTGTAAAAGAAGCGTATCATAATCATCTGGTAACTCTCGAACCATTTGCTTCGTTAATTCTGAAGCATCCCGTAACATATCTTCTTCCTCACACGCCATGAAAAGATTTACAAGTTGCTTCGCTATATCGTAATCCCATTTATTTTCTAACGATATTTGCAATACATCTATCGCCTCTTTATACATCGCCACATTCTCGTAAAATAGTGAAAATCGCTGTGCTGCCATACTATTTTTTTGATTTAACTTTAACGAAATTTCATACAAATCAATGATTGTAGTAATAATCGAAATTTCTTTCGCACGGTTTTTCATACGATAAAAAGCTCTCGTAATTATGGATTTTTTCGGCTGTTCATTTTGTTGACGTTCAATCCATCTTTCCGTCACCGCAGATGCAGCATACATAAATGCCATACTTCTTTCTGCCTTCTTCACCTTTAATGTATGAAGAAAATCTCGTATGTTAGACAATTTCTTATGTTGTTCTATCGCTTTTACATACACATCAAATATTCGTTCATTATTTGCATCTTTTTGTATAACTTTCATTGCAATTTCAATTGCTTTTGCATTTCTTTTTTTCACTAACACTTTGGCATAATGATATAGAACTTCTATATGCTCACTATCTAATTGAAGTGCCTCTTCAATCTGTGCTTGTTCTTTATCTATTTCATCCATCGCTCCATACACATATGCAATCGCATCTAATCGCCATATTTCAGGTGCTTCGTCCGCTAATTGTTCTAGTTCTGTCAGTAACTCTTCCTGAAGACTCATTTCTACTGAAAGCTGTGCCAAATATTCCATATTAATATGCATCGGCTCTTCTTTCATAGCTTGAACCATATGACTTTGTTCTTTAGAACGATTTTCTTCTTTTTCATATATTTCTGCAAGCTGTAAATGCACACCTACGAAATTCTCATCAAGCTCTAAACATGTTTCATACGCTTGTTTTGCTTCCGTCAATTGCCCTAATGCCATGAGTATTTCACCAATTCGGTAATACGGTAATGCCGTTTCCTTTTGTTCTATCGCCTTATTATACCTTTTCATCGCTTGGCCGTACTGCCCAATAGATTCATATAAAATACCTGTATAACAACCGTATTCGCTTATTTCTTTTCTTTCTTTGTGTAACGTTCTTAAGAATGCTATACCTCTTTGTACAAATACCGTTCCTTTAATTCGATTCACATATTCATCTAACGCACTTGCCACATTATATTCACTCTGCTTTATACCACTCTCTAACTTAGACAAAGCTAATTTAAACCCTTCTTCATTTCCACCAAGTTCAACCTCAGCATCCCATAGAACCATTCCCGCATTCATAAGAAAATCTTGGCTCTTTTCAATTTGTTTTTCAATACCGAGAATATATTGTTTCGCTTCCTTGTATTGTTCTTTCGCCATATAAACTTGCGTAAGTCCAAAGTGAGAATAAACATCATCATGATTTTCTTCTAAAGCACGATTATACAATGTTTCTGCTTCTTCCAGACTATCATTTTGAAAATGATAGTCACCGAGTTTTACGTATAGAGGTGCCTTATCGTCACAATTCTCAATACCTTTTAATAAAATTTCTTTCGTACTTTCCTCATCCTTCAAATCAGACTCGTATATTTCCGAAAGTTTCGTATAGATGTAAGGTGCATTACTATCCAAATAAATCGCTACTTTAAGCCCTTTTATCGCTAAATGTAATTCCCCTAAATGATGCGCACATCTCGCGCGCTCATACCATACATGTGCCTCCTTTTTATTCTCTCTTAATAGGTCATTAAAAATTTCATACGCTTCTTCATATCTTTCTAAATCTATTAATATTAATCCGTGATTCGTTAAAGTGAATCTTTCTGGACTACGTTCTAAAGCAACTTGAGAAAACTGCAACGCCTTTTCAGATTGATCGATATACATGTATGATAGAGCGAGAAAACTCCAAGCAATCGGCTGATCTGCGTCTAATTGTAATGATGAACGAAAACTTGAAATCGCTTCTATATAACTTTCCTGTTCAAAAGCATATCTTCCGTTTATTAAATGATATAAAGCACGATTATTTTTCTTCTCAACACTTGTCAGCATTTGCCCGGCTTTTTCTAATTCTTGAAGGCGAATAAAGCACTGCGCACCATGCAATTTAACAAAATCTGAGTTCGGAAACTTCTCCATTAACTTTTCAATACAACATATAATAAACTCATTATCTACTTCAACATCTAAATGCTTAACTGTATATAACCACGTATTCGGATTATCACTCGTCTCTTTTAAAAATTGTACTAAGTTATGAATCCCCTCTTTATCATGTTCATCTAGATGATCCGTAAGAGAAAAAATAGATTTAAAATAATGATTTTCTTCTTCATTTAAAAATGCTAATTGCTCCTTCTTTTCTTTCGGAACAAACGTAATCGCTAAACAACCTGTGTAACGATATTTTTCTTGTAACTTACTATATTCCACAATAACTGGTTCTATAAAGTTCGGATCTTGAACATAAAAAGCTTGTAACGTATCATCATATCCAGATAGCACTTGTACATGTGAAGCATGCTCAATATCTATACTTAATAAAACAGGAATCCTTTCATCCAGCAGTCTCTTATAATTTTCCTCATTCCCTTTAAAATAACGATATTCATAACCTAATTCTTCTAAATAAGAAACAGTATCTGAAAACTTTGAGCCTGTCATATCAAAAATAAACTCTGCTATTTCATCTTGTGTACGTTTTTCTCCCCATAACTGCAACATCATTTCTAAACTTGTCGGAACACAATAATTATCCTTTTGTACAATAGGAACTATCGGTAAATGCACCTTTTTTCCATCTGGATTTTTTTCTAAATTATGATATAAAGACTCTTTTAAACTTTTTTCTTCTTTTAATAACTGTTGTAAATCTACAAGTTTATTCATTTTGTAAAGCGCTTCTGCACGTAAATGTACAAAGTAAGCTTTATACGCATGATAAGGAAGCTGATTATTTATGTTATCTATTACCGCTAACATTTCTTCATACTTCCTTAAATCTAATAAATATTTTACCTTTTCAAAATGAAAATATGGTACTTGCGGGAACTTTACAATCGCATCATCAATTAGCTGTAATGCACGTTTTTGTTCTCCTTGATTCGCATATAATTGTGATAATAAATAGGTAGATAGCTCTTCACAATCTTTATGCTGCATGCCAGCTATAAATTGTTCTTCTGCTTTCTCCCATTCACCTGTATGCATATAGACGTAGCCCCATTTATCAAATACGGCACGTGAACTGTACTCCTCTGCCTTTTGCATATAGATTAGGGCTTCTTCATTTCGTTTCATTTCCAACAAACATCGTACTAACGTAAAATATGTTTTCGCTAAAAGATCAGCTTCTATTTCTTCTTTACTTACCTCTTCTAATGAGTCTTTTAACAACTGTTCTACTTCAAGTATTTTCCGCTCATCAATTAACTCATCACAATATAAAGAGAGCGTTCTCATATTTGGGAATTTTTTGTAGGCGTAGCGAATGAGGAATGAACTGTATTGGTGCATAAGCCCTTCATCAGTAAGACGTATTAATATGTCAAACTCCTTATGTGAAGGAACACTAGCAAGCCAACTCTTCAAATAAGATAAAGTATTCTTTTCTTTTATATATGAAATTTCATTATTTATTTCCTGTAATCCATCTATAAATCTCTTGTCTTTCAAACAAGCATCTAACTGCTTAAAATCTAGCATGTATTCACCTCGAATATTTATTTGTACTGCTACTTGCTTAGATTTTACACATCATATTGTAGGTATTCAACTAAAATCTCTTATAATGGATGGTATTAATTAATATTATTCAAATTTATAACAAAATATAGTAAAAATGATTGTTTTTCTCCATATTTTGTTTAATTAAATGGAATAACGTAACATGAGGATTTTATCTTTTGGAAGCTGAACTCTGTACATAAAATTATATCGGCGATAATTCAAATATATCAGCGATTCTTTCATTTTATCGGCGATTTTCAAAATATATCGACCGATTCTTAACATATATCAGCGATTATATGTCGAATATCGACTTATCGACAATAAATGACATCCCTCGTAATATCGCTACCTTTTAACATACTATGTCACCAAATGTAATTTTCATATATCGTACATTTCCAATTGTAATGCCTCCTTTTTATATATGACATTACAATTCTCCATTTAATAAGGAGCTTCCTACACTTGAAACAATTCTAGAAAAATTTAGATTTAATAAAATAAAACTTCTGCTTTCACATTTTCTATAAAAATAAATAGGCATACATATCTACTATGATACGTATACCTATTTATTTTACATCTCCTCAGGAGCCTCTACCCCAAGTAAACGTAATCCCTCTTTTAATACAACTGTCACAGCATAAACTAATGCCAGTCTACTGTCTTTCTCTTCGCTCTCTTCCAATATACGAACATTGCCGTAGTATTTATTAAACGATTGTGCTACATCTAATACGTATTTCGAAATGATTGATGGCTCATTTTTGTTGAAGGCTGCTTCAATTACTTGTGGGAACTTATTAAGTAATTTTACGACGCTCCAGCTATGATCATCTTTTAATGCAAACGTACACGTTTCAAATTCTACACTTTCTTTTCTTAAAATAGAGCACGCACGTGCATGTGTGTACTGTACGTACGGTCCTGTTTCACCTTCAAATTTCAGCATATTTTCTAATGAGAATTCAATATTATGCATACGCTCATTTTTTAAATCATGGAAGATAACTGCGCCAGCGCCGACTTGCTTTGCTACTTCTTCTTTCTGTTTTAAGTTTGGATTTTTCTCTTCAATATTTTGTTTTGCAAGGTCTATTGCTTCCTCAAGTACTTCTTCAAGTAAAATAACTCTTCCTTTACGTGTCGACATTTTCTTACCGTCTTTTAAAATGAACCCAAACGGTATATGTTCCATGCCCTCAACCCAATTGTAACCAAGTTTTTTTAATACCGTGAAAAATTGATTAAAATGTAAACTTTGTTCTGGGCCAACTACATATAACGCTTTATCAAATGCATATGTGTTTTGACGGTATACAGCTGCCGTTAAGTCACGTGTTGCGTAAATCGTCGCACCATCTGATTTTCTAATTAAGCAAGGCGGCATTCCCTCTTCTTCTAAATTAACGACTAACGCGCCGTCAGACTCTTCAAGCAAATCATGTTCTTCTAAAATTCCAATAAAATCTTCCATTAAGTTATTATAAAAAGCTTCTCCTTGAAAATTAGTAAATTCAACACCGAGAAGTTCATAAATACGAGAAAATTCTTTTAAGGATTCGTGACGGAACCAATTCCAAAGCTCAACCGCTTCTTCATCACCTTCTTCTAATTTCTTAAACCAAGCGCGTCCATCTTCTTCTAGTGCTTCGTCGGTTTTTACCTCTTCATGGAATTGAACATATAACTTAAATAGCTCACGGATTGGATCTTCTTTAACTACTGCTTCATTTCCCCATTTTTTATAAGCCGTAATTAACTTTCCAAACTGTGTTCCCCAATCCCCAATATAATTAATTCCTACAACTTCATAACCACATTTTTCAGCAATATGTTTCAATGAATTACCTATCATCGTAGAACGTAAATGCCCCATTGAAAAAGGTTTCGCGATATTAGGAGAAGAATAATCAATAACTACCGTTTTTTCACAGCCAAAGTGATTTTGACCGTATTCTTCTTTCTCCGCTAAAACCGTTTTTAATACTGCATCACTTACAATTTCACGATTAAAAAATACATTTACGTAAGGACCAACGGCCTCTACTTTCGTAAAAAATGGATTACTTAATTTCTCCGCAACTTCCTTTGCGATAATAGCTGGTAATTTTTCATATTGTTTCGCAAGTGAAAAACATGGAAATGCCGCATCTCCGAATTCATCTTGTTTCGGCGTTTCGATTAAATCTAAAATTTGATTTTGTGTTAATTCATTTGTAAAAATATTGGATAAACTTTTTGCAAACTGCTTTTTATAATCCATACTACAACCTCCTTCATTTTTAAAACACAAAAAACTCGTCTCTAAAAAGAGACGAGTTTAAACCCGTGGTACCACCCTTGTTGTTCATTACGAACCACTTTCCCGTTTATAACGAGGACAGGGGGCCTCGGCTTACTCTACTATTCGTTCAAGAAGCATCTCCGAAGTGCGCTTCATCTTTTTCTTCCGCACTAGGCTCACACCATCCCTAGCTCGCTTTCCTTCTAAAAAAGACTACTCTCTTCATCACCGACAGTATATTTAATTAATTATTGCTTATTATACATCTTTTCAAACAATTAGCAAGGGTCAATTACACCAAAGTGAAACTTAGCACTTCTTCTTTTGTATACATGAAAATTATGTTTTTCAAATCTAGAACTACGGAAATGATCTTTCAGAACGACACGCTTTCTCGCCACACGCTTCGCTTCTGCAATTGTTTCGTCAGTAATATCATGATACAAAGCGAAGTGTTTTAATCCTTTTATTCCATCTGATTCTATAACAGTTTCTTCAAACATCGGATCAAGGTATACAACATCATAACTATTGTCTTCACATTGTGTTAAAAATGCGTAATGCTCCGTTTGCTTCACATCGATTCGTTGCATTGCCTCATCAATTTCAGAAACAGTTGAAGACCATGTTTTCAAACCATTTTCCATAATATAAGCCATATACTCATTGCCTTCAAGTCCCGTTACTTTTCCGCTTTCACCAACAATATAACTAGCTACAATACTATCTGATGCCATACCGAGCGTACAATCTAATACTGTCATTCCGCTCTCTAATTGCGTGGCTTGTACAAACGGATCATGTTCTCCGCGCATTAACCTTTTCACACGAAACATCGCTGAGTTTGGATGAAAGAAAAACGACTCTTCCGTTCCTCTCGGATAAATAGCTAATCGGTTTTTCCCTACAACAAGTACATCTTGTTCATACTGCTCATGTAGTTTATGTACTGGTATGTCATTACGTTTAACGAAAGAACGATTTAATTCTGCTGCTACCTTATTTGCGTAATCTGTCATTTCTTTGTTCGTTCTTCCTGCTGTTGTTACTATCATTGTTTCACCTCTATATAAAGAAAAGAGGGAGATTTTCTCTCCCCCTTCTTTAGCAATTCTTTTCGAAAGCTTGTTCTAAGTTCGTAATAATTTCGTCCATAGTTGCACCTTCAATTTCATGACGGTGAATGAAGTGAACAACTTCTTTTCCTTTTAATAATGCCATAGATGGTGAAGATGGAGGAATTTCTCCGAAGTATTCACGCATTTTTGCAGTAGCATCTTTATCTTGGCCTGCAAATACAGTTACAAGATGATCAGGTTGTTTTTCAGCACGAACAACTGCTTGACCTGCTGATGGACGTGCTAAACCAGCTGCACAACCACAAACAGAGTTTACAACTACTAAAGTTGTACCTGCCGTGTTTTCCATAAATTCTGTTACAGCTTCTTCTGTAGTTAACTCTTCAAACCCAGAACGCACTAATTCTTGACGCATTGGGATTACCATTTGACGCATGTATTCTTCATAAGCATTTGACATCTTGTAATCTCTCCTTCAACTTTCATTCCAAATTCATCATATCACGCTCTATTACTAGGTGCAAAAGAAAGATTACAATGATTTCATTTTTTTGTAGGGATTTCACAAACCCCTTCACGGCAATGTCCAACTGGGACAAGTTTTCTATTGTTAGCGATATAATCGTATACTTTACTTCCAAATCCAAGTACAATAGATAGTTTTATAAAAGGCACGGCAAACCAATAAGATGGAACAGCCTTTGCTAATACATGTATGCTATGAATCCCGTCATACCACTTATTATTTTTTAAAATATACAATCTTTGTTCCATCTTGCTTTGTAGTTCTTGAGAGAGTTCATACTTCTCAACTACATCTTCATCTCGAAATGAAACAAATTTCATCTTACCCTTTTTATCTAATTTTTTCGTACGTTCTGCAACCGCCGTACACATCGGGCACCAACTATCATAGAAAACAATCATACATTATTCTCCTTTACGAGACTCCGTCATTTGTTTCCATACAGAACCTTTTGCTTCTTCTCCGCCTTCAATACGCTCTAATGCTAGACGCGCTTGCATAGCTACTTCAAACTCTGGATCATCTTGCGCTGCTTTTAATGCCGGAATCGCACTTTCATCTCCAAGTTCAAATAAGAACATCGCTGCACGCCAGCGTACTAATTTACTTGAATCTTTCAGAGATTTAATCATGACGAACATTGCTGCTGGATCACCTACGTCTGATAAGCAATCGCCCGCTGTACGGCGAACACTTACTGAACGATCTAATAACGCTTTATATAATAACGGCAATACTCCATCACCTTTTACCATACCTAAATACGCTGTTGCTAAACGGCGAATCGAAACTTTTTCATCATCTAACGCCATCTTCAACACTGGAATATCTTCTTCAGTAGGATCCATTTGCTCTAATGCTGCAAAACGATTTTTCCAGTCAGCATCTTTCATCACCTCTACTGTTACTTTATATGGCTCACGCTTTTGAATCGTTACTTCAACAGCACCTGCCTGGTTTAATAATTCTTTAACTGTTTCATTTACACGTTCTTCTGAATAAGCAGCAACAATCTCTTCTACTACTTCTTTCCCGATTTCTTCAAAATTACCGTAACGTGTACTTTGTTCTACCCATTTGCGCTCTTTCACAACGTTTGGTGCAGACATTTGTACTTTCATAATTGATTCTTTAAAACGATCTGGTAAGCCAACACGTTCTTCCGATGTTCCATCTGTTAACTTTACTTGCATTGGAATTGTAAAGAACATTTGAACAAACACTTTCACTTCCCCAAAATGAGCAAGTTGTTGTTCTTCACTTTCTTCTACTACTTCTTCACCGAAAACAGCACGAACTTGTTGTAATAAAACTTTCCAGTCATACTTTGCATTTCGCTCTACTGCTAAAAAGTCGGCTACATGATATACACCTTTAATGCCTTCAATTTTCAAAATTTCTTGCACTTGCATTGGTGCTTGTTCTTTATTTTCATTTGTATAATTATTACGCGCTCCTGATGGTAATACTTCATTCAAAATAACTTTCATTGTATTTGGACTTGGCGTCGGTTCAATTGCTTTAATCTTCACGTAAAAAACTCTCCTTTATTGCGTGTTCTTAGGTGTATTGTAACATGTTCCACCTTTCTAAACCTACTCGGATGCTTTATTTTGCTGATTTCTTTCCATCATCATACTTTATCTTTCAATCTAATTGCCCCAAACCCATTGTTTAAAGTCCCATCTTATTGTGATGCGCCCTCCCGCCTTCTCTCCAAAAATGTAATGCTCTCAATCACAACTTCAGTTCTATATGTTCTCTTTCCCAGATCATCCTCGTAATTACTCGTATGAATACGCCCGGTAATTCCAACAAGAGACCCCTTCGTACAATATTCAGTTACATTCTCAGCCGATTTTCTCCAAACGACACAATTAATAAAATCTACTTGTTGCTCACCTAAACTATTTCGAAAACCTCTATTCACCGCAACACATACTCGTGCATACGCAACACCTTGCTTTGTGTAGTATAATTCTGGCTCCTTTGTCAATCTACCGATTAATACAACTCGATTCATCATAAGTTATACCACCTCACATATTTTTCTTCATTGTAAAGAAAAATGTATGAAGGGTAAAAAGCGTAAAATAATATATTTTAAAGTGAAAAATATTATTTTATATGCTGTAAAAGAAAAAAAGAAACCTTACATATATTAAACATGTAAGGTTTCAAAATTTATACTTCACTACAGGAAATGTAATATCCACCGCGAGCCATCTTTATCTCAACACGATACATTACATTTTCTAAGTAAAAAGTAATCGGTTTAACTTTACTCTCAAAATTCAATTGTTCCTGACATTCAACCGCATACCTTTCGATAGCGGAAATAATAACTTCTAATGATGGATACGTTAAAGCATCTTCTAGTTCTATGAAAAAACTTTTAGAAAATAGTTTTTTCATAATCCCTTTCTTCTCTTTCATCATATTCCATCCCCCTTCAATTCGAGTTACCAACAACCATATTATACCATTAACGAAATTACCCTGCATTAACAGGCAGTATAAGCCTCACTGATTAAAATTTCACTCTATCTTTGAAAATAAAAAAATCCTGCATTTTTCATGCAGGATTTTTTATTAGTCATTTTTCGTAAAGTAAGAAACGAAACGAAGAATTTCTAAGTATAACCAAACTAATGTAAGCATTAGTCCCATCGCAGTGTACCACTCCATATATTTCGGAGCTTGACTACGTACACCATTTTCGATTAAATCGAAATCTAGTAATAAGTTTAATGCAGCAACTACGATAACAACTGCACTAATAATAATACCAATCGTACCGCCTTGGTGAATGTACGGAACCGTTACACCAAACATGTTTAGTAGAAATACGACTAAATACATAACCATAATTCCAAGTGTTGCTGCCATCACGCCTGTACGGAATTTATCCGTTACCTTTACTACACGCGTTGCATATAACACTAACATTGCAAATAGAATTGAGATTGTTAGTAATACAGCATTTAAAACGATAGAATCGCCAAATTTCATTGTATAAACCGCTGAAATACTACCTAATACAACCCCTTCTACCGCCGCATAGATTGGTGCACCAAAAGGTGAAATACGCGGAAAGAACATAGACGCAAATGCGATGATTGCCGCAACGATTAAAGCACCAATTAATACCGGCATCTTCATCGTCCCCTGCATCATCTGTATGTATGAATAGACAGACGTTGCAAGTAGCAAGATAAGCATAATAAACGTTTTGCCTACTGTTCCGCCAATCGTCATCGCAGAAGCGCTTGCTCCCTCTTTACGGAATGCCTCTTTTTTCAACATTGGATTAGATGTTCTCATTTTTTCCCTCCTAAAATAGGTTCTACCAATAGTGTAAAGTTTTTCTCTTTACTTTTCAATATATGCAGCTTGTTTTTATTTTAATCCTTCAACGATGTCTGATAGTTCACTCCATCTTTCCATCGTTTTTTCTAGCTCTTCTTCTGTTTTTTGCTGTGCTTCAGATAATTCTTGTGCCTTTGTAAAGTCAGATCCAACTTTCGCAAGTTCTTCCCCAATTGACTCAATTTTCTCTTCTAGTTCGGCAATTGTATCTTCAATTGTTTCCCATTCACGCTGCTCTTTGTATGAAAGTTTACGTTTACGTTGTTGTTTCGGAGCTTCTTCTACTACTTTTTTCTCTTTTTGAACTTCCGCCTTCTCAATAAGTTCTTTCGTCTTTTCCATTTCTAAAAAGTCCGTATAACTACCTAGGAATTCACGCACTTCGCCTCCGCCACTAAAGATGAACAATTCATCTACTACTTTATCTAAGAAGTAACGGTCATGCGATACAGTTAAAACGACACCTGGGAAATCTTCTAAATAATCTTCCAGTACTGTTAATGTTTGTGTATCTAGATCATTCGTAGGTTCATCAAGTAATAGTACGTTTGGTTCTCCCATTAAAATACGTAATAAATATAAACGTCTTCTTTCACCACCAGATAGTTTACCAAGCGGTGTACCATGTGAGTGCGTCGGGAATAAGAAACGTTCTAGCATTTGAGATGCACCAATTACTTTTCCGTCTGTCGTATGAATAACTTCTGCAATCTCTTTAATGTATTCAATCATACGCTGATTTAAATTCATCTCTTCATTTTCTTGCGTATAATAAGCAACTTTTACAGTTTGTCCTACTTCAACTTCACCACTATCAGGAGCTAACTTGCCTGCAAGCATATTTAATAGAGATGATTTTCCGCTTCCATTCGCTCCAATGATTCCGATACGATCTCCTGGTTTCACAATATGATTAAAGTTGTGTAATACCGTTTTATCACCGAATTTTTTCGTTACATCTTTTAACTCAAGTACTTTTTTGCCAAGGCGACTCCCGCTAAGCGCAATATCAACTGACTGTTTTGCAGCTGGTCCTTCTTGACCTTTTAACTCATCAAATCGTTGAATACGTGCTTTTTGCTTTGTCGAACGAGCTTTTGCACCGCGGCGGATCCATGCTAGTTCGCGGCGATATAAGTTTTGACGTTTTGATTCTTGCGCAATTTCTTGTTCTTCACGAAGTGCTTTCGCTTCTAAAAATGTACTATAGTTTCCTTCGTAACTATATAGTTTACCATTGTCTAATTCAAAAATGCGGTTTGTCACACGATCTAAGAAATAACGATCATGGGTTACAAGTAATACCGCACCAGTATATCTTGCTAAATATTCTTCCAACCATTCAACTGTCTCATGGTCAAGATGGTTCGTAGGCTCATCCAAAATTAATAAATCAGGTGTTTCAATAAAACATTGCGCCATTGCAATACGCTTTTTTTGTCCACCAGATAGGTTTCCAACAGTTGCTGTAAAATCAGTAATTCCTAATTTCGTTAATAACGATTTTGCATTCGCATTTGCTTCCCACGCACTCATCGCATCCATACGTTGCTGCACTGCAAATAATTGTTCCTGTACTTTTTCATTACTTGGATCTTTTTCGATATTTAATAACGATTGTTCATAATCACGAAGAAGACGAATTAAAGGTGTATCACCATGGAACACTTGCTCTAATACTGTTAGTTTTTCATCAAACTCTGGCTGCTGTGATAAATAACTAATTGTATAACCACGTGAATGCGTCATATCACCTGTATCAGGAGTTTCTAACCCTGCAATAATTTTTAATAATGTCGATTTACCAGTACCGTTTACACCAATAATTCCGACACGTTGTCCTTCTGTAATACTACATGATAATCCATCAAATAACGGTTTTTCTCCGTATGATTTCGATAAGTTTTCCACAGTTAACATTTTCATATTTGTGCATTCCACTCTTTCATAAATTGTTCAATAAACTGTTCCATATAACGATGACGAACTTCAGCCTCTTGTTTTGCTGCGTTCGTGTTCATTAAGTCTTTTAGTTTTAAAAGTTTTTCATAGAAATGATTTAAAGATGGATCGTTATTTTTTCTATATTCATCTTTCGTCATCACTTCACGCGGAGGAATAGTTGGATCATACATTAATCTCCCTTTCGCTCCACCATACGCAAATGTGCGAGCTATTCCAATTGCTCCAAGAGCGTCTAAGCGATCCGCATCTTGAACAACCTTCCCTTCAAGTGACTCCACTTTGCCACCATGACCACCCTTATAAGACATGTTGGCGATGATGTGAAGAACATGTTTACTTTCCTCTTCTTCCACATGTAACTCTTCTAACCAATCAGAAACTTTTTTCATTCCTACTTCTTCACTTTCATTTAACTTCTCATCTGCCACATCGTGAAGTAATGCTGCCATTTCAATTATAAAACGATTTCCCCCTTCTTGCTCGGATAAAGAAATCGCCAGTTTATGTACGCGTTCAATATGATACCAATCATGCCCACTCGCATCTTTTTCTAAAATATGTTTTACAAAAGTAATTGTTTTTTGAATCTTTTCTTGTTTTGTCATTTTATCTTCACCCAGTTACTTATTGTAACACGCCCGCATTTTTTCATCACATATTTTCTTGTCCGCCCATACACTGGGTGGTAGGCATCATCATGAAGGAGGAATAAATATGTTCTATAATAATCAACCGCCTTATCCACAACAACCATTCTACCCTCAGCAACAAGAACAACGGTATGAAGAAAAATATGAGGAACAAGAACAACAATTCGAGCAAAACCAAGAAGCTAATTACCAACAAAACTCATTCGACACACGTCCAAATTATGAATATCCTCAAAACCCATATGCAGTACCACAAAATCAAGAACAACAATATCAACAAAATCCATACGTAACACCGCAAAATCAAGAAGATAATTATCAACAAAATCCATACGTAACACTGCAAAATCAAGAAGATAATTATCAACAAAACTCATTCGACACACGTCCAAATTATGAATATCCTCAAAATCCATATGCAGCACCGCAAAATCAAGAAAAACAATATCAGCAAAATCCATATGTAGCACCACAAAATCAAGAACAACAATATCAACAAAATCCATACGCAACTCAGCCTCAACAACCACAATATCAGCCACAAATGTATCAACCAAACTATGACGCACGTGTTTCACCACCGGCACCACAAACAATTGATCCGACACAACCACAAATTTTACCACCAGGACCAACACTCGATATTACACAACCGCAAATCTTACCACCTGGACCAATTACAGAACCAACACAACAACAAATTCAACAAGTTGTCGGTACACAGTTTTTACCTTTAAAGAAACCTGTACTAGATTTCGTAAAACCTTGGGTAGATTACGGTTTAAATGAAGCAAAACATACATCACACAAACATGCTTTAACAGAAGTTGCTGCGATTATGTTTTTAGTTGGGAAAGGATTCAATCCGACGATTGCACATTATATTGTGGAATCTTGGGAGAAGAATGAGCAGTTTTAGGGTTGTTTATTTGATAAAATATAAAAACCACAAGGGTTTCGGCACTTTTTAATATCTAGAACAAATTTTATTGAAATAATTATTTTTATAGATTTTCATACTTTTTTATATAGTACGTGAACAAAATGTGAGCAAAATGTGCGCAAATATATGAATCACATTTTGCTGTTGGTGCACTGGTTATTTAAACCAATTCTCAATTATAAGATTTATATGAAAAACCAACACTTTTTCCTGTTGGCACCCGGACAGTTTCCTGATATCCAGCCACGACACTCATGCACCGTGGTTGGATAAATAAATTCAATTAAGTTTTTCGTCTTTTTCTTCCTTTTTTCTCCGTCCATTCCGACCAAGTAACGTTTTGATAAAGGGGCTACGCTATCCCCACAGCATTCTTTTTTCAAAGAACAATTAACTGTAGAAATGTCGTACCGCCGATTCCAAAGTAAAAAGGCACCTGATTAAGTGCCCTAAATAGTGCCCCGAACAGTACTCCTAAAATTCCATTACTTTTTAAATCATGCCAAGCGCTGTAGCAAAGTTGATGATACCTGATTTACGTTTTCTATAAAACTTACCTCGTTTCATTCCAAGGATAGTATAAATGTAATCATCATTTAATTCTTTGATACTCATATACTTCATTTCAAGAATCCTTTGTTCATCCTCATCAAGAGCTTCTTCAAAAGCTCGTTTTAACTGTCTATATTTCAACTCATGTTTATCCACTTGCTTTAGCTCAGGAAACAATAATTCTACTCCAAGTTCTGTTTTTTCCTGCTGATTTTGAAACCGAATACGTAAAACTCTATATTTCCGTAACTCATATATAACCCTCCCACTTCTCAATCCTTACATATGTAAGACTAAAATTTAAAATATTTTAGATATCTGCCTTTGTATGTGTATGAAATTAGTTCTGTATCCCAAATAGGTTGGAAACCTTCATTTTCTTATGCCTATTACTATGTAATTTACTAGCAGTGACCATTTAACTTAACACAATTACACTACATTCTCATAGTATATTTAATCATTTTCACCAGACATAAAGTATAAAAACAATTAAAGAAAAGAGACTGTCTTCAAAAGTTAATCTGAGGATACTTTTTTGACAATCTCTTTTCTTATATCAAAATTTTCAACTACAAAACTTACAAGTGATTATACGAATGTTATACCTGCACTTGCGAAGCCTGTAATAGCAGTAGCTATATCAAAACCAGGTGTAGTTGATGAAACAACAAGTAATATCTTATCTTGTGGAGCGACCGCAATGGCTTGTGCGCTAATACCACTTGAAGTATTACCGATAGCAATAAGACCACTAAATGCTGGTGTTAATAGTAACGGTGTACCTACTGGAGTGAAAGTATTACTTGCTGCTGGCGCGCTGTACAATTGCATTTGAATTTGTATGCTTCCTAATGCTAAAGCAACCGCTACAGTTACACTAAAGAACCCTGCTAAAGAAGTAATTGTACCTGCGCGAGGGGCTACAAATGCAAAATCAAATACTGGAGGTACAGGACCTATAGTAATTGGACCACCAGGCGGGACAATTACAGGGAAGAATGAACTTCCAAATCCAAGAAGTGCTCCTGTGTTTGCTAATCCACCTAAAACAGTTGCTAATGCTACTGGTCCACCTGATGCAAACGGAATAACTGCTCCAGCTCCGGTTGCTCCTGTTAGGCCTGTTGGACCTGTTGGACCTGTTGCTCCTGTTGGACCCGTTGGACCTGTTGGACCTGTTGCTCCTGTTGGACCTGTTAGACCTGTTAGACCTGTTAGACCTGTTGGACCTGTTAGACCTGTTAGACCTGTTGGACCTGTTGGACCTGTTAGGCCTGTTGGACCTGTTGCTCCTGTTGGGCCTGTCGCGCCACCTCCAGGACCTGTTGGGCCTGTTACTCCACCTCCAGGACCTGTTGGGCCTGTTGGACCTGTTGGACCTGTCGCCCCTGGAGTAGCATTGATTAATTGAATTAATAAACTAAAAAGAAGTTGTAAAGTTGCAGGATCGACATTTGAGTCACAGGATACAGGGATAAGATCTAAAGCGAAGAAGAATTGTGCAAGGGCACTATAAAATTGTTGCAATAATGTTGACAATTGTCCTAAATTAGGTGCTGGAGATTGTAATAAAACTATAATACTTTGAGTTAATTGTTTCAAAAAATTAACTTCTGGGGAAGATAGTAAGGAATTTAAGAAAATTAAAAATTGATTAAATAAATTGAGTAACGCTACTCTGTTTGCATCACTTGGATTTGCAAAAAATGCTGAAATAGCTGGTATTAATGAATTTAGTAAAGTAATTAATTGACTTAATTGTTGGCTAGTAATAGGAACTGACTGTGGATTTTTACAACAATCTGCTGAAAAAACAATCGGATTGCAGTTATTATGATTAAAACAATCATTATGTTTCATTTATTTCCTCCTTATTTAATAATTTTGAGAGAATACCCTTATACTAAGAAACACTCAATTGTAATGGTGTTGAATATTTTTAAATATTCATTTTTCTTAGAATAAAAGTAGAGTTACTAATAATTAAACTAGAAAAATTTAGTTTAATTACATTCACAACTCACATAATATAAGTATACGCATCTATTTATCGAGTGCTTAGATTAATTTACTAATAAAAACGCATATTTTTAAAGGAATACGTTATTACTCCTATCAACGTATTTATTTTATCAATAAACGAAAAAACATATTAATTTATAAGTTCAATAATTCCATTCTAGAGTAATATCAAATGAAGTTTTTCAAAAAGTTTAACCCTCACAACATAGTTGTTTGTATCATGGGTTTCTAATAATGCATTGTATTTTCCATTGAGAGCTAATCATTTTGCTTTTGCTGACTAATTTTTAATTTTTTGTAACAATTTATACTCATCTTACATGTATTATTTTGAATCCTTACTTTTCAAACCATTTGATTGTTCATGACTCACAAACATTAACAATATATGAATGGTGTACTGATTCATAGAAGAGTACCATATAATGGTGCTCTTTTTTATTTCAACAATTTTATATGAAATTTGTTTACTTTTTTCACCTATTTTCAATGAACTTTCTTAAAGCCTTCAATAATACAATCGACTATTCACTCCAAGAAAATTACTTTTCGAAGACCCTCTTTTTCAATACACTAAATATAATTTAAATATTGATACATACTGTAAATACAAAAACTCCTAAGACATTTCATTTAATATTCCTTTAAGATTGGAGAAGTTAGCTTTTGCTAGCTGTTTTTTTGTTGATCATTCTTTTAAGAGGAACCAGTTATATGCATAATAACTCAAATAAAATCCATACTATATTTAGGTTAGGTCTTAAAATCTAAAACCCTTATTCCAAACTTAGACCTAATTGATCGCTCCTCTCCCTTCCCTGGGGCTAAGTAGCTAGCTTTTGCTAGCTATTTTTTTGTTCTTATCATTCTATTTATTACATATATCTACAACGTAGCTCATTTTGTTCAAAGACAGAGTTACCTCCTAACTTGAGAGCACTATAAATATGTGCTCTTTTTTATATGAAAGACACAAGAAAAAATTGCATGCATACCTTATAATGAGCAAACTCACATTATATGTTTTCTCTTGAAATTCTTGATCAAAGAGCATCTATACATGATGCTCTTTTTCATTTCCTATAAAATAAAATTTTGTATAAAAGATACACACTTAATCGAAAATAACTTCATAAAATATTTTGTGTTCATTTCTTTATAAAATAGTCGTTACAAAATGAATCTCGTCACGAGAGCACTTTATTTAGTGCTCTTTTTTGGTTTTAAAATAACACAAAATGAAATTTTTACCACATAGCTAATTGTTAAATATTTTACGTTTATACATTATAATGGAATAGTTATTGTATATTGGCATTAAGAGGAGCGACCTAATTAAGGGCTTCTCTTTTTTTAAATAGCATTGTTACTGTAATCTTCCTTTGTGTATCTTCTTGATTTGCGCCCTTCAGTGAATCCCTCGTATACCGCAAATACTTCAGGAAACTCACTTAGACACATATCGATAATCACGTCATCTGTTGTTCTAATGTAGAAGTACTTAACTTCTCCCATATAATCGTTGTGTAAGTAATAACTTCTAATCTCGCAATGGTAACTATTAGCTTCCAAGACTTCATACAACTTGTTTTTGGTTTCATCGATATCAAATATTGATAGCTACCCTTCGATCTCAACCTGTTCAATCATTTAGCTCATTCTCCTTTCTATTCAAATAGCGTTTTCATTAAATTTTTTTATTACAATAATACTACAAGCTTTATTAACCTTATATTTTCATATTACATTCACAATTCACATCTATTAGTAAAGAGTTAATATACTGGAGGTGAATTATGTCAAAAGGAAATCCATTTGATTCACATGAAAGCTTACGTGGAGCTGCATTAGACCCAAGTTCAATTGGACCCACATTCCCACCTATTCCACCATTTACGTTTCCAACTGGGCCGACTGGCATTACTGGACCCACTGGCGATACAGGTCCCACTGGACCACCTGGACCTACTGGCAATACCGGGCCTACGGGCATCACTGGACCTACTGCCCCACCACTCATTTGTGAGGTATCTGGCAGTATTGGAACATGCTCTTTTGAAGGTAGCCCTGTTCAGAATGGTGATTGCTCATTCGCTGAAGGATGTGGAACGACTGCAAATGGTGATTGCTCCCACGCTGAAGGATGTGGTACAGAAGCAAACGGAGATTTTTCTCATGCGGAAGGTTGTTGCTCGGTTGCTAATGGTGACTGCTCCCATGCTGAGGGAAGTCAAACTGTAGCAAATGGTACGGCCTCTCACTCAGAAGGAACGCTTACTCAAGCGAATGGAGATGCTTCTCATGCTGAAGGAGAAAATACCCGTTCCAGTGGATTTTGTTCTCATACGGAAGGAAATAATACCGAAGCCAGTGGTACGGCCTCCCATGCAGAAGGTCTGAACACGCAAGCCAGTTCATTTACCTCGCATGCAGAAGGACAGGGTACAGTTGCCAGTGGAGCAGTCTCGCACGCAGAAGGGCAGGCTACTATCGCCAGTGGACTCGTGTCACATGCAGAGGGAATTGTAACAGAAGCAAGTGGTCGGGTCTCTCATGCGGAAGGGCTATTTACTCTAGCTGCTGCGGAAGGCTCTTTTACAATAGCGAACGGAGATTTTTCTCACGCGGAAGGTCGAAGTACAACTGCTAGATGGTGAGAAAATACGAACAGCAAATGCGGATGATGATTATATTGTAGGAGTTACGAGTTCTCGTCCTGGCATATTAGCAGATACTCAAGATCCTACATGTTCTAAATACTTACTAGATGAATGGAATCGGGAGATATATGAAAAGGTTGTAAAAGAAGCGATAAAAGATAGCACAGGAAATGTAATTGTTCCAAAGCACGTAGAAACTAGAAAAAAAATCAACCCCAATTGGGATCCTGATATTCCGTGTAGCTCACGATTAAACAGACCTGAATGGGTTGCTGTTGGTCTTATTGGAAAACTTCTAGTTCGTGATGATGGTACCTGTCAAGTAAACGGTTATTGTAAATCCAATAATGAGGGAATCGCTACGTCATCAACTAACGGATATCGTGTTATGAAACGTACAGGACCAAATCAAATAATGATTTTAGTTAGGTAAAAATTAAAATGCATCTTAATTGTGTAAACTGCAGATTCAGCAACCTATTTTAAACAAATAAACCCTACCAAAAGGTAGAGCTCAAGTAAGACGATTTACACATATCATATAAAAATCTGTCTCAACGGCACCAAAAAACATAATTTTATTTTCACTAGAATAAAACCAAGTTTATATAATCCCTAAAGCAATAGCTATCAAACGGATAGCTATTTTTTTATTCCCATAAAAGTTATCGCGTCTCATCATCAATTCGTTATAAACATAAGAATCTTTCACTTTCTCATTCCCTAAATACTTTAACTCAATAATCTGCCGCTGATCTTTATCAAGTGCATTCTGTAACGTTCGTTCAATTTGTTTAAAGCGTATCTCATGATTCTTATCGTCACCTTTCATTTTAGGAAAAAGAACAACGCATCCAGCTTGATGCTGTTCTTCTTGATTCTTCATCCGGACGCACAATGCTTTGTAGTTTTTCAGCTCCTTCACCACAAGTCTTCGCATCTCCTTTTCATCAATGTTTTCAAAAAATGACAATTGATTCATACGATACGGTTCCCCTCCGTTCGATCTACTTACTTATATACGAATTATTTTGTTTAAATTTATACAGCATCTATTAAACACATAATAATTATACTTTTTTACTAGTATACAAGCCGTATCTTTTAGAAGAAGCACAACATAGAATAAAATACAGGACAAGCCTTTCAAAAAACTTGTCTGAGTTTATTCTCAAAAAAGAGGTGAACATAAATGCCTATCGTTAAGCCCTTTATAGCTGGAAGACGATTTGTAAGTACAGCAGCAACAGGAACTGTCGCAGGAGCAGATTTAACTTTTGCTAACACAGACTTCACTGATGACACCGGTGCTGTAACAACATTCCCTGCTTCTTATGCTTTTTTAACACTTTATATTAATGGCGTTATTCAAACAGGTGATACTATTACTGGTGTGACTACTACAGCTGCTACTATTGTAGGAGGAGCTGTCCTAGATGGAGGAACTCCTATCGCAATCGAATTTACAATAACGTAAATTTAGTTATCTTTTTAGAGGTTTCATTAAAAGAAACCTCTAATTTTAAAAAATGAAGTTAATTTTAGTAGCAACTACATAATGCAGTGCATATACTAGTATAGGATGATTGGTATTTATACTCACTCTTGAAAAGAGCACTTATATGGTGCTCTTTTTAGGTTCGCTAGAATAAAACTCAAAATTCCGTCAATACTATAGACAACCCATTTCGAACCACATTCCATGATTGGAGGAGCAGTTAACTTTTGTTAGCTGCTCTTTATTTGTACAAGGTACTCAATTAACTGGGCGTACATATAATATCCTGAGTTCCTTTCTTTATAAATTGAAATAGTCATTACAAAATGAATCTCGTCACGAGAGCACTTTATTAAGTGCTCTTTTTGTGTTCCAAATTAATACAAAATGAAATTTTTATTTAGCGTAGTAAAAATTCTTTGCTTCTGAATTGAGACTATCTTTTTAATTAAAATTGTAGGCGTTAGTATTTATATGGGCTTAATTAAATAATTCAACTTATACTTCCCTCGAATAAAATCCGCTATTCCGGTAACACTAAGTATAAGCTGCTTTTCCCCAAAGTAGTTCCTTTTAGCAGTGCTTGTGAGAGCGGTTAGCTTTTGCTAACTGCTTTTTTATATTGAACTAATAATAAAATTTAGGTCTTATTTCTTTTCTACACCATATAATTTTAACCTAAACATCCAGCTCAAATTGTTACCTCCTATCTTAAAAGGCACTGATGCATGGTGCTCTTTTTTATTTTGTTTTCTTTGATTTCCGAATAACATTTTCAACCCTGTTCATACTATTTTTGTAACTTAAAGTTACAAACTATTTCTGTAAGCGCAGCGTTTCTTTTGTACAACAAGCAGTTAGTTTTATTAACTAGCTGCTTTGTTGTGCAAAAGAAAGAGTTTTTAAACTGCACATGTATTAAGAACATACATAAAATATCATGTGGTATTCTTTTTCAATATTAGTTTTAGTCAGAGAGCACTTTTAAGAGTGCTCTTTTAATGTATTGCAATGTATCACGTTTTACATACAATAAACATAGATTGCAATGAGCACGCAAGACATAATTTTTATAAAATCGTGTGCATTTTTTGTACACGATTTTATTATTAAATAACTATTTTATTGCACTTCCTAACTTACAGTAATGTTCTTGAAAAAACATTCATATATATTTATCGGATGCCTTTTGAAACCCCTAAGTATTAAATGCTTTTAAGAATTGACTGACCAACACTTTTCAGCTAATTTTCACAAACTTGTTAAAAATAACATAGATACACAAAAAGTTACGTTTTATAAGATAAAAAATTATCTTACACAAAGGAGTTTGATTATTTGTGAATTACCAAAATGATAATAACTCTAAAATTCACAAACCTTGCACTTGTCCGTCCCCCACGGCTAACAGTTTAAATGTTGTTCAAACTACCCCAACAATAGTTTCTGTAAATTCTGCAATTCCACTAGATACCGTGGTAAATTCTAATGGTACGGCAATCTCATTCACACCTCCAACAACTGTTTTACTTGAAGGCGGAAGAACCTATTTGGCAATCTATGAAGTGCAAGTTATTATTCAACCAGGAGGTAATTCTGCAGGTATCACTATGTATCTGAATAATAATGCAATCATTGGCTCAGGTACTTCTCTAGGATATACTGCAGGATTTACTTCTGTATCGGCACCAGCAATTTTCACTACACCTCCAGGTATAATAAGTACTCTTACTGTTAATGTAGGCCCATATTCTAGTCCATTAAATACGTTGGGCTTAACTCTTGCTGTTGTAGCATTAACATAATAAAATCTAATACTCTCTAAAATGATTTTCTTTGTCCTTTAACTGTGGTTTTTGAGCTAGCCTCTAGGAACTCAACATAAATACATATAGAAAAAGAACATTATTTGGATCGATAGTACTGGGTGACTCGGCTGGCACACTTGCTAAGTCACCTATTTTCCTATAATAAAATAACGCTTTTATGAAAATTCCATTGTCTAATTCCTCACTTGTCCATTTCGCTTTTCTCTATCCCTGCATTTACTATTAGTAATACTAACTATTCAGAGGTGAAAATATAATGGACGAGTTTTTATCTTCTGCTGCAATAAATCCTAATTTAGTTGGACCTACTTTACCACCTGTTCCACCATTCACACTACCGACTGGACCGACTGGGCCAACTGGACCGACTGGGCCAACTGGGCCAACTGGACCGACTGGACCGACTGGACCGACTGGGCCAACTGGGCCAACTGGGCCAACTGGACCGACTGGACCGACTGGACCGACTGGACCGACTGGACCGACTGGACCGACTGGGCCAACTGGGCCAACTGGGCCAACTGGACCGACTGGACCGACTGGACCGACTGGACCGACTGGACCGACTGGACCGACTGGACCGACTGGACCGACTGGACCGACTGGATCACTATCAGTAGCTTACGGTACTTTTTGGCAAACGGAAATCATTACAGTTCCTTTCGAATCCCCTTTTTCTTTTAATCAGGCTGCCCCTATGGTAGGGGGAATTTCTCTGTTAAATCCAACTACAATTAATATCACACAAGCTGGGGATTATCGAATTTCTTTCATTTCCTCAATTAACTTGACTGTAGCCCTTTCATTCCCTTATTCGCCTACCATTTCTATACTATTAAATAACAGTCTGATTCCAAATTTCAAAGCTACTTTCGGTCTTTCAATACTAGATCCAGAGGATGTAGATTGCGCTCAACTCATTGGGGACACTATTTTATCAGTCCCAGCTAACTCAACACTTCAACTTATTAATAATAGCTTTGTAGGCGACACAGACATTCGTACATGCGATAATGGAATAAATGCTTTAGAATTAAACATTATCAAATTAAGCTAGTACAAGTACTCCTTTAAAACTAGGTGCTATTATGGCATCTAGTTTTCAGTTTTCAATGAAATTTTTGTCCAAAGAATACACACAAAATCAAAAATAAATTCATAAACTATTTTATATTCTTTTCTTTTAGAATGAATAGTCTTTACAGAGCACTTCCCGAAGTGCTCTTACATTTACATATCAAATAACGTTTTTAATTAATTACGAGAGCGGATTTTATTATTTTGTACAAGCACTCTATTCTTCTTTTAATAAAATATATAGATATCTCAAAGAAAGGAGAGCGACATAAGTATGGCTGATTATTTTTATAAAGATGGTAAAAAATATTACAAAAAACAATCGTATTCTCACCAACAAAAAGACAACTGTTTTATTGAAACCCATACAATAACTGGTTCGAATACAGCTTTAAATTTCAGCGTACCAGCTAACACTACAAGAACTGCTTTTGAAGATTTCACCAATAACCACAATAAAACATTACTTGATCTTCGCATTCCCGGTACTTCCCAACCAATTGAAGTAACTATCCGAACAAGAAGTTCTCGTCTGCCGATTACTGTAACAATAGTTGCAGGTGAAACCAAGGTATTCCAAGTAGAGGATTTCCATAGCCTCACTCTCACAAATAATACTAATATTAATAGCAATATTGGTATATTCATTCAAAAAACATTTTGTATCTGTTGCAATAATCAAAATGATTCTCGTAACAAGTATTATAAAGAACAATCAAATTCTCACTATCAAAAAGATAACTGTTTCATCGAAACTCATACCGTAGCTGGTTCAGAAACTACCCCAACCGAAAATGCACCTTTAACTATTATCGTACCCCCTGAAACTTCAAGAAGAGTTTTTGAAGATTTCACTAATAATCACAACAAAACATTACTTCAAATATCTGTTCCCGAAGATGTCTCCCCCATCGAAGTCACTATTCAAACAAGAAAATCTCCTACACCAATTATCGTGACTCTTGCTACAAATGAAACAAGAGTATTTCAAGTAGAAAATTTTCAAAGCCTTACTCTCACAAATAATACCGAATTCCTTAATTTCATTGAAGTATTGATTAAAAAGACATTTTGTATCTGCTGCAATGATAGAAATGATTCGTGCGATGAATATTACCGTGATTACGAATGTGAATGTTAGATTGACTCCCCAAAAGAATCCTTATAAAGGGTTCTTTTTCTTTTACCTTAGTATCATATAATCATTCACATTTGTTCAACATTTCATCTCTTAACAAAATTCAAATTTGATTAAAGTAACTGTGTTTTTCGTTCTTCCATACGAATTACTTTTCCACTTTGATATACAAATGATTGTTCACCAAATCCACCTTGGGATGGTTCTATTAGTTGGACCTGACCATTTTTAACAACATATATTCCGTTTATTTTCAAATCTATTTCAGCTGTCATTTCTTCAAGTTTTTCTTTAATAATTCCCACTAAGACCACTCCCGTATGTTATGATTATTTTGTCGAAGCAAGTCGGGAGCAATCTCGGCTTTTTTGTTTGTCTACAAGTATCGCACAACAATTTTGTGTACCTACTTTTATGTTACGTAACCTTCCTCCCCTACAGTTAAAAGCATATATAATCTCAGAAAAATTCAATGTAACAACCCAATTTGCTGAAAAAAGGCTTTTGCATTATGAAAATCAATTATTAGCAAGTAAATTACAGAATCAAATATCACAATACTGTAATTTTAAAAACTAACGATACAGGAGGTATTGAATATGAAAGGAAGTTTTCGTAAACGTGGAAATACGCGGTCTTTTACAATAGATATTGGTATAGATCCAACCACAGGAAAACGACAGCAAAAAAGTAAAAGTGGATTTAGAACAAAAAAAGAAGCCCAAAATGCTGCTGCAACGATGATCACAGAGATAGAGAAAGGAATATATTTTGATGACAAACAATTAACTGTTTTAGATGTATGGGAAAAGTTAAAGCCTCTTCGTAAAGCTGAATTAAAAATTACATCTTATGAAAAAGACATGAGCTTAGTTAGGCTCTATATCCTTCCCCCATTTAGTTATAAAAAAATTAAAAGTATTAAGCCTGTAATGATTCAAAGCTACTATGCTGAACTTAAGGAAAAAGGACTATCAAATGGTACAATCAGCAATATCCACCGCTGCCTAAGATGCATTTTCAAACACGCTGTAGAATGAGAAATCATACATGATAATATAATGAATAAGGTTAAAAAACCACGTGAAGAGCAAGGTGAGATGAAAACATGGTCCAGCGAAGAATGTAATCGATTCCTCCAGTATCTAAAAGAAAAAAATATTAAGTACCATATGTTCTCCTTACTGGCAATCTATACAGGTATGAGACGCGGAGAATTACTTGCACTAACATGGAAAGATATTGACTTTGATAATAAACGTATCCTGATTAATAAATCGCTTGTAAAAACAGAAAAAGGACTTTTTAAAGCTGCTACAAAAACTAAGTCTACAAATAGAAGCATTAGTATCTCTTCTTTTGTTATAGGGAAGTTTCAATCCTACTACTCCTATAAAAAGAAAGAATTTTTCCGCTGGGGTATACACTTGAATGAAGAGGCCTATATTTTCACTGGCAATACGATATACATTCGCCCTTACATATAGATGCTCCCCATCGCTTTTTGACTGATCACTATAAAAAAGCTGATGTTCCCCGAATTCGTATACACGACTTACGACATACTCACGCTACACTCATGCTTCAGGCTGGAGAACACCCTAAAATCGTACAAGATCGCTTAGGACACTCATCTATTCAAATGACGTTAGACAAGTATAGCCACATCACACAGAACATGCAGCAACAAGCTTCGGAAAACTTCGAGAGCATAATCAAATCTAATGAAAACACCTGATAAAAAATGAAAAGATTTAATGTGAGCATCGAGGGAAATCACCACTTATAAACCTTGATACAATAAGGTTTTTCATACTATATCGTTGAATCTTAGGAGAAGAATGAGCAGTTTTAGGGTTATTCATTTCATTTTAAACAAAACAAAAAAAGTGTCACAAATGCCCATTTCATAAGCATTTGTGACACTTTTTGTTTGTTATTTTAAATATCATTTCAATACTGAATTACTGCAGTTACCTTTTCCTTCTAGGACCTACAATTAGTTTAATCGCCGTTCTTTCTTGATCATTAATAGTAACCTCTTGAAATGCTGGAACAAAGGCCAAATCAATACCACTTGGAGCAACAAATCCTCTTGCGATTGCAATTGCTTTAATCGCTTGATTTATAGAACCAGCCCCAATCGCTTGAATTTCCACATTTCCACTTGTTCTTAGTACACCAGCTATTGCACCTGCTACTGAATTTGGTTTTGATTTTGAAGATACCTTTAATATATTTTCCATGTAAGTTGCTCCCTCTATTATTTAATCTCTCTTTTGTTACGGTTTAAAATATTTCAACGTATCTTTAACTACTATTCACACCAAAAGCAAATAATGCTACATATGTACATTCATTCGATACTTTTCGTCTTCTTCCTGCCCTATTACGTAAATAAAAGGCGACAACTAAAAACTCTAATATACAAACTCTTAAACGCTCACAGCATCCAAACTGAGGATAATGGTTTTACTTTTACATGTAAAAGTAAAATATGCGTGCCCACTTTACTTCAATCTTTCAAGATATTCCACGGATATTTCCACCAAAACATTAACTTTTTCATCTTCAAAAATTGTTACAACTAATACTCTGTTACTATATTTCTTCATTTAAGCACTTTATCTTCCAAATCTATCACCTTTTATATAGGACAAACATAAACTACTATGAGTATACACTTCATTAATAATAGGAGGTAATATATTGGGTTCATACTATCATTCTTCAAATTCAAATAAAAAATGTTCATGCAAATCTTCTTCCAGCTCATATAAAAAATGCTCATGCAACTCCTCTTCTAGTTCATATAAAAAATGTTCATGCGACCATTTACATAAAAAAAGCTATCCAGCATACGGTACTTTTTGGCAAACTGAGTTTATAACTGTTCCTTTTGGAGATCCTTTTCCATTTAATCATGTTGGCCCTATAGCAGGAGGAGTTTCCTTACTAAATCCTACTACTATACAATTTAGTCAAGCTGATGATTATAGAGTTTCTTTCATTTCAACTATTAACACTACTTCAAACCCTGTATTTCCACATATTCCAGTCATGACTATATTTTTAAATAATAATCCACTTGCTAATAGTCAAGGTGACTTCGCATTTCAAATGAATACTTCATCAAATAACGAATGCCTTCAACTAGTAGGCGAAACGATTGTTACAGTATCAGCTAATTCCACTCTTCAACTGAAAAATAATAGTGGTTTTAATCGTCAAAGTATTACAACTTGTGATAATGGTATCAATTCAGTTGAATTAACAGTTATAAAACTAACTTAATAATCACCTTCTCATTCAGATGCTATTTCAGCATCTTTTTTTATTGAATAATGTTCTTTTGATTCCTATCGTCTCCCTCATAGAACTTAAATTCTCATTGCACGTTGTGATATGAACCATAAGTTTTCCGAAACGGCAAGCTTATGGTTCTTTTTGTTTGCGGCAAACTTATGCTTCCTGTAGCTTTGAAATAAATTCGTACCGATTATAAAAAAATTGATCGTTTTATCCCTTTGGGTTTACTCATTTTTTTGTTTTTGGGGTGTTTCTTTTTCTTAAGTTGATGGATGTGGGGTCTCGCCACATATCCATCAACTTATCTAAATAAAATACCCTCTAAAAATTAAGGGTATTCAAAAATAAAAATAGACATTCATTCACTTCGTTTGTTATAATTCAAACAAAATAAAAAATCGTTTACTTTTTACATTTAACGATATCAAATTTACTGGAGGGGATAAAGATGAAAAAAGCACTTTACATCAATATAGGTGGAGAAGGACACTTAAATCCAACGTTAGGATTAGTACAGGATTTAGTACAACGTGGAGACAACATTGTCTATTATTCATCAAATGATTTTGAAGAAAAAATCAAAAAAGCAGGTGCACAATTCCGTCCCATCAATCAAGAGGCACAAAGAGAGCTTTCGGAAAATATGAATCTTATGACTTCCCATCCTCAAGAGTACTTATTACACTTCCTTCATGCTATGGAAAGAATTACTGATTCCATTTTTGAAGAAATCTCCAAAGAAACATACGATTACATCCTCTATGATGCACAGTCTTTACCTGGAAAATGGGTTGCTCACCATAGAGGTTTAGCATCTATTGCAACTTGGACCACGTTTGCTTTTTCACAAGAACTAAAAGAAAATATGAACCTGACAGGAACAAGAAACATAGAACAAAAACAGGAACGTTTAGCCATGCTACAAGCATTTTTGCAATTAGAAGAAATAGCAAAAATGAAACAATATTTAGAAGGAAAATATGAAGTATCCCTATCTGATAATTTTTTACTTTGTCCGGGTTCAGGCGATTTGAATATTGTCTTTACTTCTCGCTATTTCCAAAGAAACAGCAAGGATTTTAAGGATGGCTATATTTTTATCGGTCCTTCCATTGCTGAAAATGAAACTCTAAATGATTTTTCGGTTGATGAATTAAAAGGAGAACGTGTGATTTATATTTCTATGGGAACCATAATTAATAATCAGCCTGAATTCTATCAAAAATGTTTCGTCGGTTTAAAAGATCTCAATGCGAAAGTAGTACTTAGTATAGGCAAACAATTAACAGTGGAGCAGCTAGGAGATATACCTGATAATTTTATTGTTGGTAACTATCTTCCACAATTAGATATACTGCGTCAAGCGGATGTATTTATTAGTCATTGTGGAATGAATAGCACAAGTGAATCACTTTATTTTGAAGTACCTCTAGTTATGCTCCCATTTATAAATGATCAGCATACGATTGCTGAGCGAGTATACGAACTTGGCGCAGGATTTATGTTAAATATCCAGCAATTATCGGCCGAGGATTTAAAACATGCCGTTAATGAAGTATTGCAGCATTCGATTTACAAAGAGAATGCCCAAAAAATTAGTCAATCATTCCGTGAGGCAGGTGGTTATATCAAAGCTGTTGATGAGATTATTACATTTACTCGTTAATTCTGCTATGTATGCCACTTAAGGCCTATTAACTTAAGAATTTTATAACACTCTACAACAAGAATATAGAAGATAGAAGAAATGCTGGCAGTATCCCATACTCATCAAGCTAAGAAATTGAATACCCCATTACTATCAATTCTTAAGTTGATAGTAATGGGGTACAGCCACATCGCCATCAAGCTAAGGTTTTGAAGTACCCACTAAATGAAATTTTTCTTTCTCTGCAGTTAGTTATTTTGAGAAGTCAGCTCATTTTTTGTTTTTGGGGTGTTTACTTTTCTTAAGTTGATGGATGTGGGGTATCGCCACATATCCATCAAGCTAAGATTTTAAAGTATCCCCTAAACGGAAATTCTATATTTTTTATAGTACAAAAGTTTAATTTTATCGTTTTGGGGAAGAATGTGTTTCTTAAGTTGATAGCGATGGGGACGGCCCCTCTAACCCTTTAACTGAAAGAAAACTTGTTCAATATTGCCTCAGTACCAAGTATGACCGTGTTAAGCTCATTCCCTCGGCTATCTTGTCCCCTTCTGAAATAGAGACTGCGTAAAAAATTCTTGCTGTTCACGCGAGCAATCACCTGACTGCGACTTCTCGGCAAATTGCAGCATTGCGCTAAGCCGCTAATCCAATTAGCGATTTCTTGATGTGGAAGTAACTCTTTGTCAATCATCGTATCCACGATGTTTACCAACCGCTCATCATCCTCATCGCTAAAAATGTGTCTACCATTATGAAGCATGCCAGAAATAGCGACAAGAACCTCACGCAGCAGTGCGACGCTGCTCTCCTCGCACTGCACCAGCTCAACAAAAACATCCGCACCATGAGACGCGCTGTGAGCCCAGCCTCCTACTGAAAGGTAACCTCGCAGATCCTTCTCCTCTTTATAATAACGGAGCATCACATGCATTAATTGCTCAATTTCCGCTTGATTAAAAAATGGATTCTGTCTGTGGCGTTGCACAATCAAAGCGATAGGTAAGGCAGAGAACGTCCTTGTAAAAACTGACTGATCATCCTCGCTACCAATACTATAGAACAAATGGTTCTCATCAGTCAGAACAGTTAAGAGGCTTCGTAACTCCTCTTCACTGAATCTATTCTCTTCCTTAATCCACATATAAAACATCGAATAAATCAGGTTATCCCGTAATTCTGGCTGAGGATCGCCAATATATTGAAGTAACAAAGGTAAGAAATCTTGATGCTGCTCACCTTCGTGTAACTGATACTCATCCTTCTCAATTCTTTGTAAATCCAGCATCAATTTAATCCTTGTATCGCTCATTTCCCCATCTCCTTCAACATTAACATAATCTCCTCTATAACAACTTCGGGCTCATCATGATGAATATAATGTCCACTTCGACTAGCAATCCGGTACTTGCTTGACGTTGATAGCCATTGGAATTCTGCTTGGAGTTTTTGCTCAATTTTCAATATTTCTTGAGATGGCCATCCCTCTTCAACATTGTCAGGTAAACCTCTTGTAATAATTGCAAGAGGGAGGTTACTTTGATTTGAATGATCAACGATTTGCTTATAACTTTGTATTTTATCAATCTTCTCACTATTCAACATAGGATTCTCGTAATATTCCCTATTTCTTGCAAGAAGATTTTCGGGTAGAACCTTTTCATAGGCAAGTTCTTTATATTCCGGTGCAGCGTCAACCAAAACCATACCACAGATGTTCAGTGGATAAAGGCTGGCATATAATCTAGCGACCAAACCACCAAAAGAATGCCCCACCAATATATAGGGCTTCTCCACTTCAAGCGCTAGCAACAATTCGTTGAGCTCCTCGACTAGATCATAGCAAGTCGTCGGGACGGATGCGACTTGACTCCTGCCAATACCCGACCTGTTATAGGAAAAGGTTGATGTTTTTTGCGATATTCGGTCTTGGACTTTTTTCCATGTCTCATAGCTATCGCCTAACCCTGCTATGAAGATTACGCTTGGAATACTGTTACGTGAATATTTATTTAATAGTCTGCGGTTATCACAGATATCAATTATCTTTTCATTTTGTATAGTCACTTTTAATCACCCAGTTCAATTATAAGCTTCACACTATCATTATTTCTACAATAATTTGATTATTTTATTTTTTATGAACTTTCCTGTTTTTTATTTTGTAACTTCAGCTGAAACTGAAGAAGAACAAGTAAATGCCTTAAGAAAAATTTTAATTGCATTTCATGATCGATTAACTAGAGAAGAAGTTTCGATTTTTGCCCAAAACGATCATTTATTTTCTAAATTTAAACTTCCTTTAGATATGCTATACAGCCCAGAAAAGCCTAATTTAGATGAGTTTAAACTATATATCACTAAGATTTTTTATCAAGAATTTGAATTGAAATACTTATTATTAAGTTTAAAAAAACAATGTATTTTTGTGAATGTCCGTGATTATCTTTTAGAGCAATTAAAAATGAGTAATAACGTTTGATTATTTAGATATATAAAGGTGGCATAAATAATTATTAAACGGCTATTTGGTACCGCTACATCGCTATAAAACTAAGGTTTTGCACTATCCATAAAGCAAAAAAGGCGTTATCCTTTCTGTAGAATTATAGGTGGTCTGACCCCATTTGGTGAGACAAAGAAAAAACACCTAGATAACATGTTTCCTATAAGCTATAGGTGACATATTATCTAATTTTCTCTGAATCCGTTCATTATTATAGTAGTGGATGTATTCATCCACAGTTTGTATTATACTAGCATTATTCGATTGTTTTATATTTTGCGCATAGAATCCTTCGGATTTCAAATGAGAATGAAAGGATTCTATGAGGGCATTATCATGGCAGTTTCCTGTACGAGACATGCTTGTGATAATGCCTTTTTCTTTGGCATATGTTTGAAATTGTTTTGATGTATACACCTTTCCTTGATCCGAATGTAAAATCGTATCAATCACATTTCGCTTTCTTAAAGCCTCTTTTAGAGTATCTAATACAAGAGAAACATCTTGTGTCTCAGCTATTTTATAACTTACAATTTCATTGTTAAACCCATCTATAATAGATGAAAAATAAAGAGTCTTATTGCCGAACATCAAATACGTGATATCAGTGAACCATTTTTCATTAGGCTTGGTAGCTTTAAATCTCCGTTGTATTCTATTTTTAGCTACCACTGGTTCATGACCGAGCACAAATATCTTTTTCTTTTTTCTAACCCGAGATAATACGTTGTATTTTCTCATGATACGTAATACTTTTTTATGATTCATTACGATGTTAAATTGATCACGTAGACAAGCTGTAACCCGACGATATCCATACCGATATTTATGATCTTGACATATTTCTATTACGGTTTTTTCTTCATGATTAGTTACTGTTTTCTCCTGTTTTTTCCAACGATAATAAGTAGCACGTGAAATATTAAATATGGAACACAGTTCTGCAATTGTAAAAATTGATTGCCGTTCCTTTATCATTTTCATTATTTCTTCTTTTCCTCCCACCTCCTTAAGATTTCTTGGCACTTTTCCAGCAATATAATCTTTGCCTTTAAATATCGTATTTCTAATTCTTTTTGTTCAAGTTCTGTTAACCTTTTTAAGCCTTTTCCATGTGCAGATTGTCTTCCAATAGATTGTTCAAACCGATAGGTTTCGCCTTCACGATACCATTTCATCCAAGTTTTAATTTGAGCCACATGTCTAATTCCTAAGGCATCCATAATTTCTTTATTTTTGAATCCTTGGTGTTTCATTTCAACTACTTTCCACTTTATTTCGGCGGGATAATGCGCCTTTTTCCCCATACGAAAAACACCTCCATTAAAATCATAACTGATACTTACGATTTAGAGAGGTGTTTTTTATCGTCTCATTCTCAGGGTTCACTCCAATAGGAAAGGATGGCGTTTTTTATGTCTGTTTCTGTGCCTGATGAATTACAACTATTTGCTCAAGAGATTCAAAGTTTTTTATCTCCAAATACCTTACGGGATCTTGCTAGAGATGTTGGTTTTGTACAACGAACTAGTAAATATCAAGCAAAAGATTTAGTCGCTTTATGTATATGGATGAGTCAAAATATCGCTACAACCTCTTTAGCTCAGTTATCTAGCTGTTTAGAAGCATCCACAGAAGTACTCATCAGTCCAGAAGGACTGAATCAACGGTTTAATACATCAGCCGTTCAGTTTTTACAACATATATTGACTAACCTTCTAAATAAAAAATTAACTTCATCTATGCCACTTTCTTCTCCATACACCTCTGTTTTCAAGCATATTCGCATTTTAGATTCCACTGCATTTCAGCTTCCAGATATATTTTCAACCATTTATCCTGGGGCTGGAGGATGTAGCCATACTGCTGGGATGAAAATTCAACTTGAATATGACCTATTAAGCGGACAATTCCTACATATCCATACAGGTCCAGGGAAACAACATGATCGAACCTATGGTTCTCTGTGTGTTCCAACTGTAACACCAAATGATTTATGTATCCGTGATTTAGGGTATTTTCATTTAAAAGATCTTCAACATATACAAGATAAAAAGGCTTACTATATCTCTCGTATTAAATCCAATACACGTATTTATCAAAAAAATCTCACACCTGATTATTTTCAGGATGGAAAAATCAAGAAAGGTACAGAGTATATACAGATAGATATGGAGGCATTAATGAACTCTCTCCAACTAGGGCAAACCTATGAAATATCCGATGCTTATGTAGGAATGACTGATAAAGTACCAACTCGTGTGATTGTTCATCGACTTACAGATGAACAACAACAAAAACGATTGCAAGATCAAGCTGTAAGAGAGAAAAAGAAAGGAATAAAGTATTCCCCTCGTAGTAAACGTCTCAGTAGTATCAATGTATATATGACAAATACCTCTACAGATACTGTCCCGATGGGACAAGTACATGATTGGTACTCTTTACGTTGGCAAATCGAGATTTTATTTAAAACATGGAAATCATTCTTTCATATTCACCATTGTAAAAAGATAAAACGAGAAAGATTAGAATGCCATTTGTATGGGCAACTGATCGCTATTCTCCTCTGTTCTTCTACTATGTTTCAAATGCGTCAATTACTTCTTATGAAAAAGAAACGAGAGCTGAGTGAATATAAGGCCATATATATGATTAGAGATTATTTTTTTCTTATTTATCAAGCCATACAGAAAGACACCCAAGAATTATCAAAGATTCTCATTCGCCTGTTCAACCTCCTACAGCAAAATGGGCGAAAATCTCACAGATATGAGAAGAAAACAGTCTTTGATATATTAGGTGTCGTTTACAATTATACCATTTCTGAAGATCAAGCGGCCTAATTCAAAAAATGAAACCCGATAGGGTTTATTTCGCATGCAAACCTTTAAATTCTCTAAGCCTGGCTTTTAGAAAAAAGAAATAATCTCTACTATACTTGACATTGTATAATCTTAGCTTGATAGCGATGTGGCGGGACCCCTAATAAAAGAAACATGATATATAAACTGAATATAAAAACGTTTTAATCCTTTAAAATATTCCATAATTTAGTATTGTTTAAATATGGAATATTTTGTTTACATGAAAGGGGTAACTATATGTTTTTACAAAAATATAAAGGTTTGATTATTGGGGTAATTGGTGCTGTTATAGGGATATTATCTTTCTTTTATCTTAAAGATTTAGCTTATATGTATAGATTGGGTCTTAGATTATTTTCTATAACATTAATAACTATAGGATGGATTATTGTCGAGAATTCGAACCATTTCTATAAAAAAAGGATACTGGTAATGTATAGATGTTACTATTCCCAAATTTTTTTGCGTTTTATTAATCAGAGAATCACATAGTAAGGTTAACATGTGTAATTTTAATCAACCATTTTTATAAAAAACCATCTTAAATCTACTGGAAAAGAATCTATTATAAAATCAACGTTTGTAGCATGTTTTTGATCAAACTTTATTACAAACAAACAGCATTCACGGCAAAGTTATGCTTCCATTTTCTTTGAACAATTAGATAAATATCTTCTAAAACAAGTGAATTCCGGCAAGTTTATGCTTCCAATTGCGGCAAACTTATAGGTAAAGTGACACACGTTTCTGTTAATCTAATAAACATGAAAAAAGTACCGAACTCTTCTACTGCAAAAGTTCGGTACTTTTTATATTAAAAACTTCTTATTCTTTCTTACTTCTCCACATAAACCGACTTAACAATTGTACGATTATACGGTTGTCCTTCTTTATTCGTCCCTTTTATATCCATCGTAACGTTGTATACTCCTGGTTGCTTTATGTCCTTCAAAGCACCAGTAAATGTATTGTTATTAACATGTTGTAATTCATTATATTCAGAGACTAATTTCCCTTCTTTATTAACGACTCTTACTGTTATGGAAAGATCCCCTTTCATTTCAGGTGCCACAGGTGATTTTTTCAGTTTATACTCAGATTTATTCGCTTTAACTTTTGTAGGCATTTGGAGAACAAATGGCGCACCACTTTTGTAATCGCTTACAACTAAATATGCATCTTTCGACTGCTTCGCCATCATTTTAACTTTCCATTCTCCTACATCCATTTTATCAAATTTAAATGTTCTAATTGTCGCACCATTAAAGAAAGATTCACCTTCACCAGTTGTTATAACGCTATCTTTATTTGTATACATTTTTCCTTTTGGAGATATCATTTGTACTTCTACATCAGAAGAAGCTGTTAATATAGAAACGATTCCTTCCGCTTTTTTATCAACCGTAACAGTTTGCTCTATCCACTGATTTTGTGGCAATTCTCCTCCTAATATGTTTTGATTTGAAGTTGTATTTAATTGTTCTATATTTTCATTTGAACTAGTGCTGGATGCTACTAAAGCTGGTACGGCTACATTTGCTGTACGTAAATATGGTTCAATTCGAGAGAAAACAGCAGATCCTTTTCGTATATTATCATGATCAAATCTGGAATCTGTAAATAAATGCGTTCCATATGGCAGCTTAGCACTCCACTCATTTACTAGTCCATCATTTGAACCGTATGATGACAAATAGAACCCACCCATAGATAACGCAGAAAATACTGGTCCCCAGCTAGTCCCAGTAGCCGTATAGTAACGGTTTAATTTAGCTGCTGGATTATTATCAATCGTTGAACGAAATTTTGCCATTTCGCCCATTTGTAATGAGTACGTACCATCATCTTTTTGACCTAAAATAGAAGCCAGCCATCCTGCCCACCAACTATATGATAAGTCCGCTAAATTTGAGCCATGATGTGGCGTCGCAAGCGTAATAACATTTCCGACAAATCGATTTGCACCATATCCTACTAATGCAGCTTGTGTATCGATACCGCCTTTACTATGTGCTACAATATTAACTTTTTTACCGAAGTGATTATATATTTCTTCTAATTTTTGTGCTAACAATTTTCCGTTGTCCCACTGACTAGCTGACCCTTTCCCAGCAGCATCATATAATTGGATAAATACTGTTTGATAACCTGCTTTTAAAGCATAGTCATACATATCATTTATATCGTGATACACTGTCTTTCCATACCAACTATCAGCGTTCCCATTCCTTCCTTGTACAAAAAGAATTGGAGGCTTATTCTCATCGTAATTAGCAGGTTTTTGACCTAAAAACCATTCTCCAGGTGTAAATACTTCTGTATCAGGAAATCCCTTTCCAAGCTCTTTTACAACTTCTGCCCGTACATTCGTGCTAATTATTGGAGCCATGATAAAAAATATAATTAGTAAAGTAACACATCTTCTCATCAATCGCATGTTATTCCCCCCACTTTTTTTGAAAGAAGGTGCTCTTTGTAATATTTTTTATCTTCACTCTTAATAATAGATAATCTTTTTACTTAAACAAGATTTTGCCCTATTTTCAAGAGATTACTAGTACACCCTCTTCCTTAACACACGTTATTCTCTTTGTTTCTATCTCTTCCTTTTGAGAGAACACTACAAAAAAGTTTCTCAATAATTTTTAACTTTATTAAATCTAAATATCCCTAAACCATTATTGTTTATATAAAGTATACAAATCTTGAAAAAACTTTAGTAAAAAAACACTTTATTACCAGTTAGTTATAAAAAAGATTAATGAAGATATGTACTTTTATTTAATTAAATACAAACTAAAGGAATAGAAGCTTATATTGTAAGACTTTCCTACGATTAAAAACTAAACTGAAATTTCCGAATAGAAAATAATATTTCCAGAAACATATATTATGATAATTTTCGCAGACTTGAATTAAAATTTTAGAAGTACTAACCTAGCGATGAGCAGAAGAAAATTCTGTAAAAAGAAAGGAGAATGCTTTATGATGACCAAGTTACAAAAGGAGTTTTTTAAACGATTAAAAATTCCTGCAAAAGAAATAACATTTGATGATTTAGATGAAATCCTCTTAAAAATGGGATTGATTCTCCCCTATGAAAATCTTGATATTATGGCTGGTACTTTTAAAGACATCTCAAAAAAGAACTTAGTAGAAAAGTTACTTATTCAAAAACGAGGCGGTCTTTGTTATGAATTAAACTCCTTATTGTATTACTTTTTAATGGATTGTGGATTTCAAGTATATAAAGTAGCTGGTACTGTTTATGATCTTTACGATAATAAATGGAAACCCGATGATGGTCATGTCATTATCATATTAAATCATAATCATAAAGATTATGTTATAGATGCAGGTTTTGCATCCCATCTACCTTTACATCCAGTCCCTTTTAACGGCGAAGTCATCTCTTCTCAAACAGGAGAATATCAAATTCGCAAACGAACTACCCGAAAAGGCACACACATTTTAGAAATGAGAAAAGGCGCTAACGGGGAATCTACAAATTTCTTGCAATCTGAACCTTCACATGAATGGAAAATAGGCTATGCTTTCACTTTAGATCCAATAGATGAGAAAAAAGTGAATAACATTCAAAAAGTGATTGTAGAGCATAAAGAATCTCCTTTTAATAAAGGGGCTATTACTTGTAAATTAACTGATTATGGTCACGTATCATTAACAAATAAAAATTATACAGAAACCTTTAAAGGCACAAAGAATAAAAGACCAATAGAATCAAAAGATTATGCCCGCATTCTTCGTGAATCTTTTGGAATAACACAAGAGAAATATGTAGGAAAAACACTAGAAAGAGGATAGTTGACTAGAAGTATTTCATAATAAAGCAGATTCCATACTTAGAATCTGCTTTATTTTATATTTTTTTATAAAGAAATTCACTTTTGCTGTTACCCTTTAATTTTCAATTATATACTCATCATCATATTTATCGTATTGGAGCCCTGATCCTATTTTTGATTCCGTAACTTGATCTCTTAAAAACGGTGCAGCTTCCATTTTGCTAGTTGCAATTTCAATTCCATATTTTTTCGTTAAATGGGCTAATTCTATTAAAAACCACTCTCTTCGCAATGTAACTGGAATATCAAATGTTCTTCTTTTCATATATAATAGCACCTCTTTAATTTCATAACTTAATGAACATCATTACATGCACGTGTGAAAACTACCTTTCATCACTAACATCCAATGAAACATTATAGTATATGCATGTCCATTTTAAACGTGCTATTACAAAACAATATTTTAGTTTACATAATCATATTATGTAAGAATAGAAAAGAAAGGTATACCCCTTCCCTTCTACTCTAGAAATTTAAATTAAGAACATCTTGGTACACCTAAAGCTAAGAATAAACCTGCTACTCCCGCAGTAATCGGTACTTTTAACGTAATAACATCGTCTACTTTCGTTACTAAAAAGAAAGCATTACCTTCTTGTAATATACAAGTTACCAATAATTGAAATTCCATTTAAACCCCTCCTTTCAATCGTTATATTATACTTTATGAATTCTCTTTAAAAACGTAATAGGAAATACATCTATTTTTCTTCATATGCAAAATAAATGTTTATAAGTCTATTAAAAATACTAATTTTCTAAATTTATATAAATCGTGTAATATCCAATAAGTTCCTATATAATCAATAGTGAAAATCTTACAAATGGAGGTATAAAAATGGCAATTTTGAGTAATATTGGTGCATCTTTATTTTTTATTGCTTTTATTCTTTTAATACTATGTATCATTTCATTCTTTAAGAAAAATGGAAAAGCAAAAAAATATGGTCGTCCTACCATTATTCTTTTTATGATTTCAATTCTCTTAATAGGAATGGGCACTACAAAATCTGAACACCCAGTCATCGATTTTTTTGCTACTTTAAGTTTAATTTTATTTATTTTTTTCCTTGTTCTAGCAATCTTATCCGTAATTAAAAAGACAGGTGTAGCAAAAAAACAATTTATTATCACTGCTATTTTATTTGTCATTTTTGTTGCATTATCAAGTATTTCAGCTCCTTCTTCTGAAAAGACGACAGCAACAAATAAACAAGTCGCTTCTAATAATGCAGAGAAAAAAGATGATAAAAAGAAAGAAGCGGACGAGAAAACTCAAAAGCAGGAAGATGAGAAGCGTCTAGCCGATGAACAAGCTCGTAAGCAAGAGGATGAAAAACGCCAAGCCGAAGAGCAAACTCGTAAGCAAGAGGATGAAAAACGTCTAGCCGATGAACAGGCTCGTAAACAACAAGAAGAGCAAAAACGTCTAGCCGATGAACAAGCTCGCAAACAACAAGAAGAGCAAAAACGTCTAGCTGATGAACAAGCTCGCAAACAACAAGAAGAGCAAAAACGCCAAGCTGATGAACAAGCTCGTAAGCAACAAGAGGAACAGAAAAAAGCACAGCAAGCTCAAACACAACCAGCTGCAAGTAGCAATAGTAATGTAACTTACAAAAATTGTACTGAAGTTAAAAATGCTGGAAAAGCTCCATTATATAGAGACCAACCAGGTTATAGCTCTAAACTTGATCGTGATGGCGATGGAGTTGCATGTGAAAAATAGTATTAAAAAAGAAGCTTCTAGTAAGCTTCTTTTTTTATCAAATAGTATTGCGACTAATTACCTCCTCTCTCTCTTCCGTTTATATCACTCCTATTATTCTCAAAACTGACACATAAAAAGTGATTTCAATCACCACATTGCTTTTCATTTATCGCTATTCTTAATTTAGATAGTACATTTAAACTTTATGGAGGCATTCATATGGAACATACATTTACTGAAACTTCAATTGTTGGTGAGATTGTTACACAATTCCCAAAAGCTAGTGATCTTTTTAAATCATATAGAATAGATTTTTGTTGTGGTGGTAATAAGCCACTTATTGATGCAATTCATGAAAGAAATTTATCAGCTTCTGAAGTAATTACAGAGTTAAATACGCTTTATCATAATACGAAACGATTAAATGAATCTGAAATTGATTGGAAAAATGCTTCATATCGTGAATTGATTGATTATGTAATTAATAAGCATCATCGCTATTTAAATGCAGAGTTGCCACAGCTAAGTCCATATGTGACGAAAGTATTACGCGTTCATGGAGCAAATCAGCCTCATTTAGCTCAAATTCATAAGCTATTTCATGAACTTAAAATGGAATTAGAACAGCATTTAATTAAAGAAGAAACGGAAGATTTTCCATTAATTTTAGAATTTGAACAAAATCCAACTGATGAAAACTATGCTAAGTTACGTGAAGTAGTAGATGAACTAGAAAATGAGCACAATTATGCCGGAAATATTATAAAAGAACTTCGTAAAGTGACAAATGACTTTACTCCTCCAGAAGGGGCTTGCGGTACTTATCGACTTGTGTATCAACGCCTTGAAGCGCTAGAGTCTGATTTATTTGAGCATATTCATTTAGAAAATAATATTTTATTTCCACGTGCAATTACGAGAGCATAAATCAAGTGCAGGACATGAGTGTAAATACTTATGTCCTGCTTTTTCATTTTGCGAAAAATATCCACGCCCCCCCTCACACAAATCCGAATTTTAACAATTTGTGAATCATTATATAAGTGTGATAAATATCACATCTCCCTCTTTTTTAATTTTCTATAATAGAAATATAATCCTTTGTTCAACATTTCACATAAAAAGGGGAAACGAAAATGAAAAAACGTTTAGTTATGATCGGGAATGGTATGGCTGGCATACGCTGTATGGAAGAAATATTAAAACATGATAGTGCTTCATATGAGATTACTATTTTTGGAGATGAACCGCATCCAAACTACAACCGTATTATGCTCTCTCATGTTTTACAAGGCAAAACAAATATGCAAGATATCATTATGAATGAATACAGTTGGTATGAAGAAAATGAAATAACTTTGTATACAAATGAAAAAGTTCAAAGTATTAACCGAGAAGAAAAAATTATTATTACTGAAAAGAATCGTACTCTGACATATGACAAGCTCATTATTGCAACAGGTTCTAGTGCTTTTATTTTACCGGTTGAAGGTTCCACTCTTCCTGGTGTAACGGGATTTCGAACTATTGAAGATACACAGTTTATGATGGATACCGCTAAAGAAAAGAAAAAGGCCGTTGTCATTGGTGGCGGGTTACTTGGTTTAGAAGCCGCAAGAGGTCTTATTGACTTAGGAATGGACGTACATGTTGTTCATTTAATGCCTAGCTTAATGGAGCAACAACTAGATACAAAGGCAGCAGCTCTATTGCGTGAAGATTTAGAAGCACAAGGCATGAAGTTTTTAATGGAAAAGAAAACTGTAAAAATTCTTGGTACAGACTATGTTGAGGGCATTCAATTTGAAGATGGTGAAGTTGTAGATTGTGATTTAATCGTAATGGCTGTCGGAATACGACCAAATACGAAAATAGCAAGAGATGCTGGTCTCATTGTCAATCGAGGCATTGTAGTCAATGACTATATGCTTACAAATGATGAATCCATTTATGCAGTTGGCGAATGTGCAGAACATGATGGTATCGCATATGGACTTGTTGCTCCTCTTTATGAACAAGGGGCAATATTAGCGAAACATATAACAAATTTACAAACGAATGGATATTCGGGCAGTATCGTCGGTACGCAATTAAAAGTTGCTGGTTGTAATTTATTCTCTGCTGGCCAAATATACGAAGATGATCAAACGAAAGCAATATCAATCTTTGATGAATGTAAACGTTCCTATAAAAAAGTATTAATTCGCGACAATAAAGTCGTCGGTATCGTTTTATATGGTGACACAGCTGATGGTACACGCCTCTTTAGCATGTTAAAGAAAGAAGAAGATATACAAGAATATACACCAGCTTCCATTCTTCACAAAGCTGGTGAAGAAAGTGAACTTGACGTTGCTACAATGAGTGCAGATGACACGATTTGTGGATGTAATGGTGTTACGAAAGGTACAATCGTTCATGCCATTTTAGAGCAAGAGTTAACTACTTTTGAAGAAGTAAAAGGCTGCACGAAAGCCGCAGGATCTTGTGGTAAATGTCGTCCGCTTGTGGAACAAGTTTTATCTCATACACTCGGAGATGCTTTTGATGCTTCTGCGCAGTCTGCTGGTATGTGCGGATGTACAACTTTATCACGTGATGAAGTCGTAGCAGCCATTCACGAGAAAGGTTTAAAATCTCCAAAAGAAGTACGAAATGTTCTTGGTTTTGTACATGAAGATGGCTGTTCGAAATGTCGTCCTGCTTTAAATTACTATTTACGTATGGCGATTCCAGAAGAATATGAAGATGATAAATCGTCCCGTTTCGTTAATGAAAGAATGAACGGGAACATCCAGTACGATGGTACATTCTCTGTTATTCCACGTATGTACGGAGGCGTTACAACAGCAGATGATTTAATGAAAATTGCTGAAGTTGCGAAAAAGTATGATGTTCCTCTTGTGAAAATTACAGGTGCGAGCCGAATCGGCTTATATGGTGTTAAGAAACAAGATTTACCTAACGTATGGGCTGACTTACATATGACTTCGGGATATGCGTATTCAAAATCGCTTCGTAATGTAAAATCGTGTGTTGGTTCTCGCTTCTGCCGTTTCGGCACGAAAGATTCATTAGGACTTGGTATGTTACTTGAACAATCATTAGAAATGGTAGATACACCTCATAAAATGAAGATGGGAGTAACGGGCTGTCCACGTAACTGTGCGGAAGTACTGACGAAAGATTTTGGCGTTGTATGTGTCGAAAATGGATACCAACTTTACATTGGCGGAAATGGTGGTACAGAAGTACGCGAGGCAGATTTTGTAATGATCGTCCCTACTGAAGGTGATGTCCTTCGCATCGCTACAGCTTACATGCAATATTATCGTGAAACTGGTATTTACGGAGAGCGTACTGCCTACTGGACAGAACGTTTAGGCTTCGATCACATAAAAGAAATACTACAAGATGCAAGTATGGTTACTACGCTAAATGAACGCTTCCAAACAGCTCGTAGCACATATACGGAAGCATGGGGACAAGCACTAGAAACGAAGTCATTAAAAGCGATGTATGAAGTAGAAACTGTGAAATAAGGAGCTGTGATTTAAATGATACAAACGAAAGAAAAAATAAAAGTTATGCGTGCAGAAGACCTTCCTATACAAATCGGTAAAGAGGTGCAAATGAAAGGTATGTCTATCGCCCTATTCCGCCTTTCAAATGGAGATATTCGAGCTGTAGAAAATCGTTGTCCTCATAAAAACGGACCGTTAGCAGAAGGAATTGTATCTGGAGAATTCGTCTTTTGTCCACTGCATGATTGGAAAATTTCACTAATAACAGGTGAAGTTCAAAAACCTGATGACGGCTGTATCCAAACATACGAAGTAGAAGTTATTGATGGTGACATTTATATAAAGTGAAACTTTAATCAGCGGGGATTGGTTCATCCCCCGCTGATTATTAGTTGAACCAATCGGGCTTTTACGGGTAGTTGATCCCCACCTAACTACTTTGCTTTCGCTGAATTTTGAGGTAGGGGTCTTACTGCCCGTTAATGCGGGATAAACATGTAATTTACGAAAGGAAGCCTCCTCTGGCTTCCTTTTAAATAAAAATTGATGAGGTGCGATGATGAACGGATATGTATATTTAGTTGGTGCAGGACCAGGTGATGAAGGGCTTATTACAAAGAAAGCGATAGATTGTTTAAAGCGTGCAGATATCGTTTTATATGACCGTTTATTAAACCCTTTCTTTCTTAGTTATACAAAAGAAACATGTGAACTTATTTATTGCGGCAAAATGCCAAAGAATCATACTATGCGACAAGAAATGATTAACGCCCACCTCCTTCAATTTGCGAAAGAAGGAAAAATCGTTGTCCGATTAAAGGGCGGAGACCCATCTATTTTTGGCCGTGTTGGTGAAGAAGCAGAAACTTTAGCAGCAGCGGACATTCCATATGAAATTGTACCAGGTATTACATCTAGCATCGCCGCTAGTAGCTATGCAGGTATCCCCCTCACCCACCGCAACTACAGTAATAGCGTTACTTTACTAACTGGGCATGCAAAAGGTCCTTTAACCGATCATGGAAAATATAATTCATCCCAAAATAGCGACACAATCGCCTACTACATGGGTATAAAAAACTTACCTACAATTTGCGAAAACTTACTACAAGTAGGAAAAAAAGACGATACACCAGTAGCAGTCATTGAATGGGGTACAACTGGAAAACAGCGCGTTGTCACAGGTACACTTTCAACCATTGTTTCTATCGTCAAAAACGAAAATATTTCTAATCCATCAATGACAATTGTTGGTGATGTCGTTTCCTTACGTAATCAAATCGCTTGGAAAGAACGTAAACCATTACATGGTAAAAAAGTTTTATTTGCATCTGCAACAAATAAAACAAGTTTAGCGAAACAAAAGTTACAAAAAGCCGGTGCAGAAATATATCAAATTCCTACTTTCAAAAAGGCAGAATATACATTAACACTTGAACAAATCAATGAAATTTTTAGCGTTGATCGCCTAGTATTTTGCTCAGCTGAAAGTGTAGAAATATTGATGCAATCATGTAGTAAACACGAGAAAGATATTCGTTCCTTACAGGCGAAACTGCGGTATATGAACGTTGCTACTCAAGAGAAACTTATGCAATATGGGCTATTAAGTAAACAAGCAGAGTTCTCTTTCGATACTACTGTTTATTTAGGCAGAAATATTAATCGAATTGCTTTTATTCAAGAGAAAATTGGTGCCGGTTCTTATATGATGACACATGAGTATACTATTGATCATCGTTTCGATGAAGTCCATTCTCGTATGCTTTCTGAATTCTCATGGGATAGTATTGTATTTGAAGGGCGGGCGTCAATTGATACGTTTCTAGCAGAAATAAAACGTCTTGGCTTTATCGATATCGTTACTCTTCCATTCTCGTATACCGACGTTCCAACTTTACACTATGCGAATAAAGTTGGATTTCATAATATAGATCAGCAATTACAAAACATTATTATGAAGAAAGACATGGTGAGACGATGAAAGGAATCGTATATGTTGGACACGGTAGCCGGCTCCAAGAAGGTAATGAACAATTCATTCACTTTATTCAATCTGTTATGAAAGAACGTAACGAAAGAATTCAAAAAATAGCTTTTCTAGAGCTAACAACACCTACCATTAAAGATGCAGTTACAGAAGCGATACTGGAGGGAACAACTGAAATAATGATTGTACCTGTTTTATTATTTGCAGCAGCTCACTATAAACGTGATATTCCTTTTGAGATAGAGAAATTGCAAAAGAAGTATCCACATATCACATTTTCAGTTGTACCACCTTTTAGTACGCATCCACATATGGTGGAACTTGTAGTGAAAAGAATACGTGAAGCTATGCCAAAGCAAGATAGTAGCGTTTTACTCATAGGACGAGGCAGTAGTGATTCACAGCCGATACATGAGTTACAACAAATCGGAGCAGCTGTCGAACGAAAACTCGGTATGCAAGTATCGTGCTCCTTTTTAACGAAAGGAGCGCCCTCTTTTACTGCTGAGCTCAAGACTATAACATCGACTGCGTCCCATGTATATGTCATGCCGTACCTTCTCTTTACTGGATTATTGCTTCAAAAAATTAAGTTGCATACGAAAAAATATGATCACATTACGACTTGTAACTGCCTTCAGTTTGATACATATATGAAGTTAACATTATTAGAACGAATGGAGGAATGTGTGTATGTATAACATGTACCCTCTTATGCTTAATTTAAATAAAAAAGTGGTCGTTATCATTGGTGGAGGTAAAATCGCATATCGAAAAGCGTCTGGATTAAAAGATACAGGCGCTTTTGTCACCGTTGTCAGCCCCGAAATTTGCAAGGAAATGAAAGAACTTCCTTATATTAATTGGAAGCAAAAAAATTTTTCTAATGATGATATTAAAGATGCTCATCTTATTTATGCAGCTACAAATCAACATGCTATAAATATGATGGTCAAACAGGCCGCCCATGATTTCCAGTGGGTTAATGTTGTAAGTGATGGTACAAAATCATCGTTTCACACACCTGGTGTCATCCGACATGACGAATATGTTGTCACTATTTCAACCTCAGGTAAAGATCCATCGTTTACAAAGCGTTTGAAGCAGGAACTAACATCTATATTTCCTCAACTTATAAAAAAGCTTTCTCGTACTCACAAATAATAATCTATTTCTTAGCTAAAATAGTAATTACCTTTGGACAAACGTTTTTTAGAAGCGTTTGTTCTTTTTGTTTTGGTTCCTTTTTTGAATTAAGCCGCTTAATTATCAGACATGGTACAATTGTAAACGACAACCAATATATCAAAGACTGTTTTCTTCTCCTATCGATGGGATTTCCGCCCATCATTTATCGCCTCAAATCTATGCGTTTTTGCACGTATATTCAAAACAAAATATATGACAAATAAATAACGATAGTTACTGTAATCATGCTGAAAAGTGTTGAAAATAAAACGATTTGCGCATGTAATTCAGGCTCAATTTGATACTCCATAGCAATGGTTGATGTATTTCTTGAAGTAGGAAAAGAACTTGCAATAAATAATGATTGTGCAACAATACCATCAATGTTTAGTAGGTATATCATAGCAAGTGCTAATAATGGTCCCATCAATAATCTTCCAATTAAAGCCCATGTTATGACTCGATGGGAAAAATTAAGCTTAATGTTGGATAATTGCGCTCCTAGCAATATGAGTGCTATTGCAACAAAACTATTCGCAAGCTGATTGAGAGGTAGAAAGATAGAATTAGGTATTTGAATTGTAAAAGATTGAAAGAGAACCCCTAATATGAGTGCATGAAATACAGGCAGTCTTAGAAATGATTGAATAATACTTCCGATTGTTTTTGTTGCTGATAGTAAGTTATATATCCCAAACGAATAAGTTAAAAGATTCTGGAAAATCACAATAAAAATCTGAATGGAAACCCCCACTGGATTTTGACTGAAAATCAATTGACTTACTGGTAATCCATAATTACCGGAATTCATTAACGAAATGCTATTTTTTAGAGCTGCACTTTCTCCTTTTTCTAACTTTAATATTTTTGAAATGAAATGACTTACTATGATCAGACTTAGACTATAAAGCATTAAATAGTATATTATTTGGAGCAACAAATCTATTTCTATACGAATGTCATATATATTCACAAATACAGCCGCTGGCATCAAGCAATAAGTAATAAGTATAGATAGCTGCTTTAAGTTAAATTGGAACTTTCTTTGTAAGATTGCACCAATTAGCAGCAATATTAATATTGGTAATATCACGTCTAATATAATAAAAACAAACATGTAAAACCTCATTCCAAATATATTATAGTTGGATTAAACTCTTTACTAAATATGGAATGGACAAATTTAATTCAAATGTAGCTCCTGATGCTACCTAAAATACCATTTGAAAGCATTCGTACACAGAATGTTTTCGGTAGCTTGTTCATCAAATAGCTGTTGAATTAATTTGACATCTCCATACTCAAAAGGTATTTTTGCTCTTGTAGATGGTAAATCTGTCCCAAACATAAGTGCATCTGGGTTAACTTCATAAATCGACTTTAAGACATTCTCAACATCTAATTCGACACGCCCAAATCAATAGCTTTCACAATTACCCTCCCCTCTCTTTTCTTTAACATATCAAATATGACTCATAAAGAAAATTATGGATTATTTATACAAATTCATAATTTTATCTTATCGACCTAAACTGTATTCTTTATTTTAAGTGTACTTTTTCACAATATCCATTAGCCTTACCAAAAAATCTGGCCCTAAAAATATGAAGTTTTTCTTGTTATAAATACCGTCATATATTTTTAAAATTTCGGGATATTTCTATATATTTATATAAATTTTTATATAAATATATAGTTTTTTGGAAAAGAGCGACTATTTATCGATTCGTTAGCGATCAATAGTCATCGTTTCATTCAAAAGCTATTATTTTCGTTCTCGATATATTCCGAATGTTTTATGAGGATTTTTCGGTTGTTCATTTCAGTCTTATAACAATCGTACTGTTACTTTTACTTTGGAAACTTTCAATAGACAAAAAACAGAGTTCTCGATTGTGGAATTAGATTTAAGTTCATACATTTATCCCTTAATTTCTTTATCTGTAGGCAAAACAATTGCTGCTATTATATAAAGTAACACTGTAAATCCGCTAGAAAAAAAGGCTGATAATGCAGTTACTATACGAAGGATACTAACATCAATTCCATACTTATCACTTAAACCACCTAATACACCTGATACTTGTTTATCTTGAGTGGACTTATATAATTTTTTCATCTAAACACCCCGATTCAATTAAATATTTGTATGTTAAAAATTAGTTCGATCTTTGGAAGAAATTTAAACTTTCTTTAACTAACCTGCCCTTTAATTGAATAACACCTGACATCTATATTTTAACATAAAATCCCATAAGCCTTCTTTTTTTCATTTTAAAACCACATTATTTTAGAAAACAAGCGTTTGTTGAGATATCAATAAAAAACATGTTGAAGCCTATTACTAAAAGAACCATCCCAAAATATTTTGGGATGGTTCTTTTTCCTGATTAATGATTCTTTAACATCACTAACAGTTTCTCTTGGCTATACATCCATACTGTAATGATTAAACAAGCAAGTGCGACTTCTGATAATGCCATAAATCCAATTGCATAATGACCTGTTAGTTGGAATAGTAAAGTTAAAATTAGGGGCGGGAAGAACCCTCCTAGTCCGCCTAAAGCTGAAACGAGGCCATTTACAATACCTGCTTGTTCTGAGAAATACATTGGAACGAGTTTGAAGATTGTACCATTACCAATCCCTGCACAAAATGCTACTAGTAAGCAACCAAGTGTATACACGTTCATACTAGGCATAAATGATAAAATAATACCTGAAAGTGTTAAACCGATAAATACGAAGATTAATATTTTAAATGGGTTAAATTTATCACCTAGCCAACCGCCAATTGGACGCATCATTGTTGCTAATACGATGAATCCGGCTGTCCGCATACCTGCATCTACTTTTTCTAATCCGAAGTGAGATACTAAAAAGTTTGGTAAGTATACTGTAAATGCGACAAATGATCCGAATGTTAAAAAGTAAAAGATACATAAAAACCAAAGTTTTTCATTTTTATATACACCTTTTATTTGTTCCATTAATGGTGTATTCACCTTTTTCTCCTTACGATCACCTAATAAAAAGTTCATAAGTGCAAATGCTGCAAGTAAAACTAAATAACACTGTACTGTCGTTCTCCAGCCAACTGAAGTTGCAATGACAGGTGCTAAAAACGAAGTAATTGCTGTTCCAGCGTTACCGACACCGTAAATACCATTTACAAAACCGTGACTCTCTTTCGGAAAGTATTTCGGTAAAGAAGTTACCCCTACGGAGAATACGGCCCCACCGATTCCGACGAATAAGCCACCAATAATTAAATCCATCATTGAATTGGCAACACTAATATAAAAGACAGGAAATAATAATAGAATAAAACTAATAAAGAATAATTTTCTTGCTCCGAAACGATTTGTCCAATAACCAATTGGAATGCGAAGAACAGAACCTAAAATAACCGGTACTGCTGTTACCATAGAAATTTGTCCCGCAGTTAATGGAATATCCGCTTTAATATAAGGCATTAATGATGATAAAATAACCCATACCATAAAACCGATAACTAGATTAGAAGTTTGTAAACTTAATTGAAAATTAGGACCTTTCATCCTGTTCCCTCCTATGTATGCATAGTTATATTCATTCCCTCCAGCCTAATCACGTCCTAACATGATTAGGCTGAAAAGAATCAACCACCACTTACTGGCGGAATCATTGCTATGACATCGCCAGTTTGAATGATGTCATCCTCATTTGCATACTCTTCATTTATAGCGACCATTATCTCACTTGAAATTGCTACGTTGTATTTCGTAATAAGGACTTCCTTTAGTTCAGCAACCGTAATATTTTCACAATCTATGTGTAATGCTGACTTACTTACTTCTTCTTGTAAATGTGCAAATAATAGTATTTCAATCATATTCTCATCTCCTTTCCAGGCTCACCATTTGCATACGCTACCTTCTCTAACTGATCACCTATCCATGACTCACCATCTTCCCAAAACTCTTTCTTCCAAATTGGAACAATTTGTTTTATACGCTCCATAATATATTCGTTCGCCTCATAGGCAGCTTTCCGGTGTGGTGTAGAAACAGCGACGACAACAGCAAGATCAGAAATTTGTAATGTACCAATGCGATGTGTAATGGCGACATTTGTCCCAGGCCACTTCTCTCCTACTTCGGTGCCAATTCTCTTAAGCTGTTTCTCCGCCATTGACTTATATGCTACATACTCTAAATATAGCGTACGACGGCCTTTCGTAAATTCTCTAACAGTACCAATGAAAGTTGCAACTGCGCCACATTCACGAAGAATTACTTTGTTTGTAACTTCTTCAATTGAAATAGGTGTATCAATTACTTCATAATACGTATGTGTCATCTTGCACCTCTTATCTTTGTATAAGTTAGCAATCTATTTTTCTCTTATTTGTACGATCGAAGCGGTTCTTCCCACGGCCACTCACTTCCGGCGTTTGATTCTAATAACAGTACCGAAACCGTTATTCCTGCTTCAAATCCTCTCGTTCCTCCTGGTAAAACGATAAATGCATTTGATTCTACAAGTGAAGAAATTGCACTAGATTTATCTAAACCAACTGGTATAGCTTGCAATGTTCCATCTACAATTTCCACTTTCCCTCTTACAAATCGAGTAAATGGATTTGCTTTCGGAAAGTCTTTTTGTAATATTGCCTCTGCACGAAATACGTGCGGATTTTTCTTATACAAGTATGTTCGAATAACTGGCCGAACAAATAATTCACAACCGACATAGCAAGCAGAAGGATTACCAGATAAACCAAATAGTAGTTTTCCTTCTACCTCAGCTACAGTTGTCACACTTCCTGGTCGCATCGCTATTTTGTTAAAAAGTACATTTGCTTGTAATCTCTCATAAATAGCAGGTAAATAGTCATAATCTCCTACCGAAACGCCACCAGTTGTAATTAAAATGTCGACTTCTTTCATCGCTTTTTTTACAGTGTTATAACACGTCTCAAAATCGTCAGCGAACTGTCCATAATACTGTACAACTCCGCCGGCTCGTTCAATTTGAGCAACAATCATATAGGAGTTACTATTTCGAATCTTCCCTAGCTTTAATTGTTCATGTACTTCAAGCAGTTCGCTTCCTGTCGTTACAATTCCAATAACCGGCTGTTTTATAACATTTACAGAACTATAACCAAACGTAGCAAGAAGCGCTGATACTCCAGGATTAATAACAGTCCCTTTTTTCACAAGGATGCTATTTTGTTTTACATCTTCTCCTTTAAAAGAAATGTTATCACCAGCGGCGAAGGAGCGTTTTAATTTCATATACGTCTTTTCTTTTTCTTCAAATCCTTCCGTTAGCTCTAACATAACAACCGCATTACACCCTTTCGGAATTGCGGCTCCTGTCATAATACGGACAGCTTGAAATGCTTTCACTTCTTCTGTAAAAACAAAACCGGCTCCAATTTCACCAATCACTTCAAACAGAATGGGATTACTGCTACTTGCTTCTTTTGTATCTTCTGCTCGAATCGCAAACCCGTCGTATGGAGAGCGATCAAAATGAGGGACATCATAATCTGCAATAACATCTTCTCCAAGAATTCTTCCGTAACTTTCTATAAGAGAAACCTCTTCTATTTCACCTTGATGAGCGTATTTCATTACACGTGCCACTGCTTCTGCCACCGGAATTGGTATACGTTTTTCTAACATTCTTTTTCACCTCGTTTTAATAAGGGGCAACGCTCTTTCTGTTCATCCTATATATTTTGCGTATAATCGTTTTGCTATTTTCACATCATTTGTCCCATGAATAAATGCCCTACCGTCTGTAAATAAAACGAAACGATATTCATCAATTAGAAATGATAGTAAGTATGGCGTTTTTTTGACATGTACACTCTTTTGTAATCGTTTTCGAATTTCGTTTAAATTAAGATTTTTCTTTATTCCTGAACGGATTTGAACTGTATTCCGTCCGCATAACACTTCCGTTTTCATTTGCGTTTCAAATGTTAAACTTGGATACGTTCGTGATTTTCCGCAAGATAGACATGTACTTTTTTTCTGTCTATTTACTTTTAATGAGAGATATTGATTGTTCCAAATATCAAATGATAACATCGTCCCTCTTAACGACTCATAATCATCCACCAATATTTTCATCGCCTCTGTTACTTGGTGAGCAACAACCATTTGTACAGCTGGCTGAATGATTCCGGCTGTATCGCATGTTGCACCGCTCATAGGATGGTCCATTAGGCAGCGAAAACATGGTGTTTTCCCAGGAAGAATGGTATACGTTACACCGTAACTCCCGATGCATCCGCCGTATATCCAAGGTATATTCTCTTTTTGTGAAATGTCATTTATAAGTAAACGCGTATCGAAATTGTCAGTCGCATCTATGATAAGGTCCACATCTTTTGTTAACTCTTCTATTTCTTGCATTGTGACATCTGTTACAACTGGTACAATTTCCACTTCAGAATTAATCTTTCTTACATGTTCTGCCGCTGCAATTGCTTTCGGTTTACAATGCTTTGCATCTTCTTCTGTATATAACTGTTGCCGCTGTAAATTACTCCATTCGACGTAGTCACGATCGGCAATTGTCAATTTCCCAATTCCCATCCTAACGAGCGCTTCCGCATTTGCAGCTCCTAGTGCACCCGCACCGATTAGGAGCACTTGCTTTTCTCTTATTTTGCTTTGTCCCATTTCACCAATTCCAGAAAACAATACTTGCCTTGAATATCGCTCTTGCATAGAGAATCCTCCTTTCGCTATCCGCCAATGTATGACATTTCAACTTTTGGACGTTTATTTGTACTTTCCACCGTTCTTTCATCTGAATATCGATTTGTTCTATATCGCCATGTATGTTGTAAAATTTTTAATAGTGAGGCATCCGAAATATTTTCTCGAAGAAGCGTTCGCAAATCCGTTCCTTTTTCTCCAAATAAGCACGTATAAAACTTGCCGTCTGCCGAAATACGAGCTCTCGTACAAGAAGAACAAAATGACTCAGATACTGAAGTAATAAATCCAACTTCGGCATCGCTCCCTACATATCGATACAATTTCGCAACTTCTCCAAAATAACGAGGTTGAACAGGCTCAATCGGATATACGCGATTAATCTTCTCTATTAATTGTTCCTTCGTAATAACTTGTTCAAAGTTCCATCCGTTCGTACTGCCCACATCCATAAACTCAATAAAACGAAGCTGAATTTCTTGTTCTTTAAAATAACGAGCCATATGTAGGATTTGGCTATCATTCATTCCTTTTTTTACGACCATATTTACCTTTACTTCTAATCCAGCAGCCTTTGCTGCTTCTATTCCTTTCAGTACAGGTTTTGTACTTACATTTCTTCCGTTAATTTTTTGGAAAACGTGATCCTCTATTGCATCTAAACTAATATTTACACGTTTTAATCCCGCGTCTTTTAACGCCTTAGCTTGTTTTGCTAAATGAATACCGTTTGTTGTGAGCCCAATATCCTTTAAGCCTTCTAATTTTGCAAGCCTTGCGATTAACTTCGGTAAGTCTTTACGCAATAACGGTTCGCCGCCAGTAAGCCTAATTTTATTGACTCCCATACTTATAAACAATCTTGCTAATCTTTCTATTTCATCGAACGTTAATAATAACTCTTCTTGTAAAAAAGCGTAATCAGGTCCGAACACCTCAGCGGGCATACAATATGTGCACCTGAAATTACAACGATCAATAACTGAAATACGTAAATCTTGAAGTGGCCGTTCTAAAGAATCTTTCATTTTCTCGTGCATCTATATCCCTTCTTTTCTGCTCAAATCCTTAGTAAGTTTTCGTTTTTTTTATTTGCCTTCATTATAAAAAAGAAGCGACATATTCAATGTGACATTTCTCACATCACTTTCCCCATTCAAAAAATCTTCACAAATCCGTTCGAATTTTGTTCACATCTTCAGTCTCTCCTCCTTACGGTCATTGAAATTTCACTTTATTTTTAAAATAGCTCTTGCATTTTCAGCATATTTACACTCAAAATAGGAAATGTATTGCTTATAAGAAGAAAGGTGATTGCTGTGGCAAACAGTATGACATTATCTCAAGATTTAAAGGAATTACTTGCATCTGTTGAATATAAAATGCAGATTAAAAAGGGGAGTTTTATTTTTCAAGAAGGTATGGAAGCAACAGAACTCTATATCATCCACTCTGGAAAAGTACAAATTAGTAAACTAAGTGCTGACGGGCAAGAATTAACACTCCGTATTTGTTCGGCATACGACATTATTGGAGAATTAACATTATTCACGGACAATGCGAAGTATTTATTAAATTCAAAATGCCTTGAAGATGTTGAAGTAGGAGTAATAAAGCGTGAAACCTTAGAAAAAGCATTACTCCAAAAACCCGCACTTGTATTTGAATTTATGAAATGGATTAGTGAACATTTAAGAAGAATGCAAACGAAGTTCCGAGATTTAGTATTACACGGCAAAAAAGGTGCCTTGTATTCTACTCTCATACGAATGACAAATAGTTATGGTGTGTTAAAGGAAAATGGTATTCTCATCGATTTACCATTAACGAATCAAGAACTTGCTAATTTCTGTGCAACTTCACGTGAAAGTGTAAATCGAATGTTAAATGAATTAAAAAAGCAAGGCACAATTTCTATTCATAAAGGAAAGATTACAATCCACGATTTACAATTTTTAAAATGTGAAATTGCATGTGAAGATTGCTCTACCTCTGTTTGTAGTATTGATTAGCATCTTATTTAGATACTTATACCTATAAGGAAAGCCGAGGTCTCCAATTAGATCTCGGCTTTCCTTATAAACTACTAAACATATAAAACTAAATCATTTTTTCAATTCATTTGGAATACGTCTTCTGTAAATCACATAACTACGGCTTAAGTATTTAATTGGGGCACTAAAAACATGTACCAGTCTAGTAAATGGCCATACTGCGAAAAGCCCCATCCCTGTAAGAATATGAATTTTAAACCATACAGGCACTTCCATCATATATTCGACTTTCGGTTGGAAAATAAAGAGACTTCGGAACCAAGGACCGATCGTTGTACGATAATCAAACCCTTTTGAGTCGATGTTTAAAAAAGTTGAAGAAAGTCCTGCTAGCATTACGATTAGTAATAAAATAAGCGCAATATAATCTCCCTTTGTACTCGTTGCAATGATGCGTTTTACTGTTACACGGCGGTACGTTAATATAATTAAACCGATGATAGAAGCAATACCTGCCGGAAGTCCGAAACTAATTGCTATTATGTGATACATATGCTCCGAAATACCTATTGAACGATATACAGCCTCTGGAATTAAAATCCCCATAACATGACCGCCAATTACGAACATGATCCCAAAGTGGAATAATAGACTTCCAATTCGTAGCATTTTCTTTTCTAATAGTTCACTAGATTTTGATGTCCATCCAAATTGATCATAGTTGTATCTGAAAATATGTCCACCGATAAAGATCGCAAAAATGATATAGGGAAACAATACCCATAGAAATTGATCCATCATTTTGACAACTCTCCTTTCTAATTTGTCTGTACACCCCATGTATCGATAGCGAGTAGAACAGCCGCAAGAATCGGTTCATACATACTACCTGCTTCTTTTAACTGAACGTGTAATGCTTGTATGTTCTCCTTGTATTTACTCATAATTGGTTCACTGTCTTGCTCATTTGCATTTGCAAAAAACTCGAGTAATAACGGTAAATAATCAGGTAGTTCTTTATCTGTTACTTCAAAACCAGATTTTTTATAATGCTGCTTTAACTCTAGTAATTCAATACCTCTTTCTCTTTGTTCGCCGGTGTTCATATAAGTTAAATACATATTTGTCTTTTTACCAAAATCAAATGTATATACGTAACAGTCAATTAATTGATCATCCATTTTATCCAGCGCTTGCTTTATAAATGCTGTAAGTGATGCTTTAACGTCTTCCTGTTCAATCGCTTCAATCTCTTCTTGCAATTCAGTTAAAGCTTCTCTCCACCCGAGTTCTGGATAGGAAAGAAGGAATGAAGAACATGAAAAAGCAGTTTGTAAACTTTGTTTCATATTTTTCCGCCCCCATTATTTAAGAAATTGTCGTGCAAGAGCCTGGGCCACCTGCGAAAGATAAACCACAGCTTCCTTGTTCGTTATATAAATCTGCAACTTGCTCGCGGTGAGATGTCGGGATGACGAAGCGATCTTTATATTTCGCGATAGCAAGAAGACGATACATATCTTCTACATCCTGTTTCGTTAAGCCAAGTTCTTTTAATACCGATTCATTTGGTTCTTTATTAATTTGCAACGCTCTCATATGTGTTCGCATAACAGCCATTTTTTTCAATGTAAGACGAATATGTGATTCATCTCCTGCAGTGAGTAAATTCGCTAAATATTGAATTGGAATACGCATATTATCAATAGCAGGGAAAATCTCTTCTGCTTGCCAGTTACTACCTTTCCCCTCCACCATGTTCATAATTGGGCTAAGCGGCGGGATATACCAAACCATCGGCATTGTACGATACTCTGGATGAAGAGGTAGAGCGATTTTCCAATCAATAATCATTTTATAGATTGGTGACTGTTGTGCCGCTTTAATCCATTCTTCAGGAATCCCTTGTTTTTTCGCTTCAGCTGCTACTTCTGGATCATTTGGATCTAGGAAAACAGTAAGCTGAGATTCATATAAATCTTTTTCATCTTCAACAGACGCCGCTTCTTTTACTTTGTCAGCGTCATATAGCATTACCCCAATATATCGAATACGTCCTACACATGTTTCCGAACAAATCGTTGGCATACCCGCTTCAATACGCGGGAAGCACATTGTGCATTTTTCAGCTTTATTTGTTTGCCAGTTAAAATACACTTTTTTATATGGACAAGAAGATACGCAGAATCTCCAAGCACGACATGCATTTTGATCCACAAGGACAATCCCATCTTCTTCACGTTTATACATCGCACCAGATGGACAAGAAGATACACAAGATGGATTCATACAATGTTCGCATATGCGAGGTAAATACATCATAAAGACATTTTCAAAATCCGTTTTAATTTCTTCTTCCATTTTCTTTACGTTCGGGTCTTGCAATCCTGTTATATGTCCGCCTGCTAAATCATCTTCCCAGTTTGGACCCCATTCAATTTTATCAATAAATTCACCTGTAATTGCTGATTTCGGACGAGCAACTGGCTGATGCTTACGCTGTGGACTATTTGTTAACGTTTCATAATCATAGTTCCAAGGTTCAAAGTAATCATCAATTGTTGGTTGATCTGGATTGTGGAAAATATTCATAAGGCGCTTCATTTTTGAACCGGATTTCAGTTGAATTTCACCATTTTTCAATTCCCAGCCGCCTTTATATTTCTCTTGATCTTCCCATTGCTTCGGATAACCAATACCAGGTTTCGTTTCTACGTTATTGAAATACATATATTCAGCACCTGGACGATTTGTCCAGGTGTTTTTGCACGTTACACTACAAGTATGGCAGCCGATGCATTTATCTAGATTCATTACCATTCCGACTTGTGCTTTAATCTTCAAGCCAATCTACCTCCTTCAGTTTACGAATTACTACGTTTAAGTCACGCTGGTTACCAGTCGGACCATAATAGTTAAATCCATAGCTTAATTGACCATATCCGCCAATCATATGTGTTGGTTTCACATGAATACGGGTTGGACTATTATGCGTTCCCCCGCGGGTGCTTGTTAATTTCGTACCAGGCACGTTAATGTGACGATCTTGCGCATGGTGCATAAATGCCATTCCTCTCGGTATACGGTGCGTTACAACAGCACGCGCTACAACAACACCGTTACGGTTAAAGCACTCGATCCAATCATTATCTGCAACGCCAGCTTCTGCAGCGTCCTCTTTATTCATCCAAACAGTTGGACCACCTCTAAACAGCGTTAACATCGGTAATGAATCGAAGTACATACTATGAATCGACCACTTATTATGCGGTGTTAAATAATTCAATGTAATCTCTTTTCCTTCTACTTCAGGCCGTGATTTACGGAACGGTTTATGTTGCAGAATTGGTTTAAATGTTGCCATCGTTTCACCAAATTCTTTCATCATGTCATGATCTAAATAGAAAGATTGTCGACCAGTTATCGTTCTCCAAGGAATGAGACGTTCCACATTTGTTGTAAACGGTGAGTAACGACGTCCACCTTTTTCTGAACCTGTAAAGGCCGGAGAAGTAATTACTGTTTTCGGCTGCGCTGTAATTTGTTCAAATGTGAAGCATTCTTCTTCACGTTCTTCTGCTAAATCACGTAGTTTTAAATCCGTTTGTTTTTCAAGTGCTTCCCATGCTTTTACAGCCATATGACCGTTTGTTGTAGAAGAAAGTGTTAATACCGCTTCAGCAGCATTAATTGCTTCTTTTATGTCAGGGCAACCTTTCGCAATAGAATCCGTTCGAACGACCCCTAATCGGCTCTTTAATTGCTCATATTCTTTTTCTGCAGACCAAGAAATCCCTTTCGTACCAATCGGCTGTTTTCCGGTATTTGGTCCTAGCGCAGTCATTTTGTCATAAATCGTTTTATAATCCCTTTCGACAACATGAATTTGTGGCATCGTTTTACCTGGAATCGGTTCACACTCACCTTTGCTCCAATCTTTAATCTTGCCAAGTGGTTGCGCTAATTCTTGTGGTGTATCGTGAAGAAGTGGTGTTGCAACAACTTCTTTCATTGGTTCAAGATCGATTTTCTTCGCTAAATCTGACACAGCTTTAGAAAGAGAAGTGAAAATGTCCCAGTCAGAGCGTGCTTCCCACGGTGAACCGATTGCTGGATTAAATGGATGTACAAATGGATGCATATCTGTACTACTTAAATCATGCTTTTCATACCAAGTTGAAGCAGGTAAGACGATATCAGAATAAAGCGCTGTTCCAGCCATACGGAAATCTAAATTAATGAGTAAATCTAACTTCCCTTCTGGTGCTTCTTCATGCCACTTAATTTCTTCTGGTCGTAACGAATCACTATCGTCATTCATTAATCCGTTCGTTGTACCTAATAAATGTTTTAAGAAATATTCGTGTCCTTTACCAGAACTTGAAATTAAGTTTGCACGCCATACGAATAAGTTGCGCGGGAAGTTATTTTTATTATCAGGATCTTCAATCGCAAATTTCAGTTCTTTATCCTTTAATTTTTGTGCAACGTATTTTCCGATTTCTTCTTGCGTTGTTGCACAAGAAGCAACAGCTTCTTTATATAATTCAATCCCATTTTTCTCGAATGTCGGATACGAAGGTAACCAGCCAAGTCGCGCTGCTAATACGTTGTAATCACCGTGATGTTGATAACGAGAGTTGCCTTCCACTGGTGATGCTAAATGTCCAACTGGTGTATCTTCATAGCGCCATTGATCTGTTACGAAATAGAAGAAAGATGTACCGTTTTGTAATTTCGGTGGCCCTTGCCAATCTTTTGCCATCGCGATTGTTTGCCATCCTTCTGCTGGTCGTAATTTTTCTTGACCAACATAATGCGCCCAACCACCGCCGTTTACACCTTGTGCCCCAACGAGAAGAACAAGATTTAAAACGGCGCGATAAATCGTATCAGAGTTAAACCAATGGTTAATACCCGCTCCGACAATAATCATTGAGCGACCATTCGTATCAACAGCATTTTGTGCGAACTCACGAGCGATTTGAATAATAAGCTCACGTTTTACTCCTGTCATTTTCTCTTGCCATGCAGGTGTAAACGGTACGTCATCATTGAAGTCTTTCGGCTCTTGCCCGCCAAGTCCTCGGTTCACACCGTAATTTGCTAACGTTAAGTCGTATACAGTTGTAACGAACACTTCACCTTCTTCTGTCATAACCTTTTTCACTGGAATTGTACGTTCTAATACTTTGTTTCCATCATCAGAGAAGTACGGAATTTGTACAGTTTGAACACTATCCTCCATTCCAAGTAAAGAAAGACGTGGATCAATCTTTTCACCTGTTTCTTCATCTTCTAAACGTAAGTTCCATTTCTTTTCGTTATCCCAACGTGACCCCATTGTGCCGTGAGGTGTTGCAAAATCATTCGTATTCTCGTTCCAAAGTACAGGTTTCCATTCTCCTAACTTCGTTTCGCGTCCAATATCAGAAGCATTTAAGAAACGATCAGCAACGAATTGATCCCCTTTTTGTTTCAATGTGACGAAGAAAGGAAAATCAGTATATTGTTTCGCATACTTTGTGAAGTATTCCACTTGATTATCTACGTAAAATTCTTGTAAGATTACGTGCCCCATTGCCATCGCAAGCGCACCATCTGTACCTTGTTTCACACTAATCCAATCATCCGCAAACTTTGTAGATTCAGCGAAGTCAGGACTGACAGAAACGACTTTCGTTCCTTTATATCGAACCTCTGCTAAAAAGTGTGCATCTGGTGTTCTCGTCATCGGTACATTTGAACCCCATGTCATAATGTAACCAGAGTTATACCAGTCACTACTTTCTGGTACATCTGTTTGATCGCCCCAAATTTGAGGAGAAGCTGGTGGTAAATCTGCATACCAATCATAGAAGCTAAGCATCGGTCCACCCATAAGTTGCATAAAGCGACTACCAGCTGCATGACTTAACATCGACATAGCTGGAATTGGTGAAAAACCAACATTTCGGTCTGGACCGTATTTTATTACTGTGTAAAGTAAAGAAGCTGAAACGAGTTGTAACACTTCATCCCAATTCGCACGAATGAATCCCCCTTTACCACGCGCCTGCTTATACGTACGTGCCTTTTCAGGGTTTTCCACAATGCTTTTCCAAGCGTCTAATGGTGACTCGTTATTTTGTAACTCCTCTTGCCACATACTCCAAAGAACACCACGTACATACGGATATTTCACACGAAGCGGGCTATAAATATACCAAGAAAAACTTGCTCCACGCGGACATCCTCGCGGTTCAAAATCAGGCATATCAGGACCTGTAGTCGGATAGTTAAGCTCCTGCCCTTCCCAAGTTACAATTCCATCTTTCACATAAATATTCCAACTACATGAGCCAGTACAGTTCACGCCGTGTGTAGAACGAATTACTTTATCATGCTGCCAACGCTTTCTGTACACATTTTCCCATTCGCGATCTTCATATGTTTCTTGTGTATGGTTATCGTTATAACGATCTATTGGTGAAAAATATTTTAAACGTTTCATTAGTGCTGAAGGTTTCTTCTTCATACTGTTCACTCCTTTAATACGTCTCTCTTCCATACCCTTACTATAAGAGAGGTTGTAAAATACAGATGTGACATTTCGCACAGTTCAAGAGATTGTCAAAAATTACGGAACAAATATAAAAAAGTGAAAATCTAATCGTTGTGGAGGGGTCACATCCTTCACTGACTGTTAAATTACTTCCTTGCTTCTAGCAAAGTTTAAGATGTAGTACAGATTATAATGAGCGTGCAAAAAATTTCTTATATAATAGCGGAAGTAATTTGGGAATAGTTAAATTTGATTTGCCTAAATCGTAAGATAAGTTTATAAATGAAAATACAATACTTTCAATCCAACATAATAAGGGTAAATATCCTGAAAATAGTTGAACAAAAAACGCCAGGAAACCCATATGATTTGCCAGCAACTTGGATTGAATGAAGAGAAGAATACACCAGAATGGTAGGATATTTAGATAATAATAAAAGGAGTAGATTATGATATTAGAACCGCTTTATGCAGAAAACATTATAGTAGCCGTCATATATAAAAATGAGTTTAGGTGGTATGTAACAGATAAAGAACTATGGTTTTTAGATTATAATAAATTAGATAATGCATATAAAAATTTAGGTATAAGCATTGAAGATAATGATGAAACGGAAGAAAGAAATGGAATAAAAATATTAGATCATGAAAATGTAGAAGGATTTTTAGTAAGGATTAATCAATATAAAACAACTAAAGAAGAATTAAATTATTTACTAGTTGAAAATATTAAAAGGAAGAATGCAGTAGAAGATCTATTAGATTATAGTCCAGTCTTATTAATTAACTTTGATAATAAAATACTATATTCAATGTTTCCAGAACCGGCATCATACGAAAACTATGTACCAAAAGATTGGATAGGTACATATGAAGATTTCACTGAACTCATACCTACATCAGAGAAATATTGGATAAATAAGTTTAATAACAATCTACTTTTACTATAAATGTAAGTAAGACAAGAGTAATGATAGTATAAGAATTTATTACCTTAATAGAGCTTATGAGATTAATAGAGAAGTAAATAGAGTCACTAAAGCCAGAAATAAAGGAGTAAAATAGTCATGAAATATCCATATAGTTTTGAAGTACTTAACAGTAGTGATTTAGTTATGAGATTTCCTCAAGAAATAAAACTTGTTGAAACTTTTTTAGGAATTGAAGTTTCAGCTTTTGGAGATTGGATTTTAGAAGAAATACATAGTGTTTTAAACGGAGAAAAAAATTATGTAGTAGTAAATGGCAACATTTGCGGTTTAGAAATCCGGAACGACACAACTACTGTGTTAGACAATTTAGCCGAAGATGGGAAAGGAGAATATTGTGAGATTGAAACAATGGAATTGGTAGAATTGATTCATATTTGGTTAAATAAACGAAAAGAATATAAAAGAGATAAAAAATAAAGGAGTGTAATAATTTAAATAGATGGCCTCTTCATGTGAAGCCGACTTTATTTTATTCACAAGGCGTATTAATATATGTTCCAAACTTTACGCGTAGGGTTTCCTACGCTATTTATTTTGCTCATTGAGGTCAATCTTTCCTGTCCTTCCCCTCTTCTACTTTTACCGACGATACTATTCTATATCAAAACGTATTTCACATAAAACGAGAAATCATTATTTACCATATTGCCCTAAGTTACCGAAACAATTATACTAGATGTAATCAGACTAAATAATCTGAATATTCTTGGAATTAGGTGGATACATTCTATTTTTCACTAAATAGATTAGAAAACGATAATAACACATTAGGAGGATTACGATGCACCAGCTTGATTCATTACATCCCATTATAGAAAAAATAATTACCAATATTGAAAAGTTAATGGTCGGAAAGCGAAAAGAAACGATCTTAGCTTTGACAGCTCTCTTAGCTGAAGGTCATGTACTATTAGAAGATGTGCCTGGCGTTGGGAAAACAATGTTAGTACGTGCACTTTCTAAATCAATTGATGCTGATTACAAGCGCATTCAATTCACACCTGATTTACTGCCGTCAGATGTTACAGGTGTTTCTATTTATAATCCGAAAGAGCTCCAATTTGAGTTCAAGCCTGGACCAATCATGGGGAATTTTATACTTGCTGATGAAATTAATCGTACATCTCCCAAGACACAATCTGCCTTACTTGAAAGTATGGAAGAAGGCAATATTACAATAGATGGCATGACAAGACCGTTACCAAAACCGTTCTTTGTAATGGCTACACAAAATCCAGTCGAATATGAGGGAACATATCCTTTACCAGAAGCACAGCTCGATCGTTTCTTATTGAAACTAAAAATGGGATATCCTAGACCAGAAGAAGAGTTTGAAATTTTAAACAGGATGGAAAAAACAAATCCCCTCTCCCATTTACAAGCTATTACAACAATAGAAGAATTACTTTATTTACAACAAAGCATACGGGAAGTAAGTATGGACAAAGCAATTAAGCATTACATTGTAAAGCTTGTTAGTCAGACTCGTTCTTATAGTTCTATACAACTAGGTGCAAGTCCACGTGGCTCGATTGCTTTAATGAAAGCTTCACAAGCTTACGCATTCATCCATGGCAGAAATTATGTTATTCCGGACGATGTTAAGTTTTTAGCTCCTTACGTGTTGGCTCACAGACTCATTCTAAAAATGGAAGCAAAATTTGAAGGAATTACAGGAGAACAAGTTATCGCAAAAATCGTTGCACGAACTACCGTACCTACTCACAGGAAGATGAACCTTTGATGAAACGGATACTACGAGCACTCTATCATTTTACTAAGTTATCACTCATTCCGTTATACCTAGTCTTAACATTTGTATACGCTATGCTTCAAGGAGGATTTGTAAGTTGGTTTTTGTTTTACAGTATGATTCCTATTGGTCTTTATTCACTATTGCTTCCCTTCTTTGCTTTACGGAACGCCGAGGTAAAACGAATAACAAATCAAGACGAATATGTAGCAGGAGAACCCTTTTTAAGTACGATTACACTAAAAAGAAGTTTTCCTTTTCCCTTACTGTATTTAATTATAGAAGATGTGCTGCCATCACAATTTACAAATTGTAAACAAACGAAGATGAATAAAGTAATACTCTTTCCAGGATTGAAACGAAATATTTCGTTTCAATATGCAATTGACACAATACCTAGAGGAGAGCACACTTTTTCAAGCGTACGTGTCAAAACTGGTGATTTATTCGGTATGATGGAGAAAGAAGTAACTTTTTCAGTTCCAGATACATTTTTAGTCTACCCTCAGTATGTAGATATAACATATCGACAAATGGAAAATCATTTCGAACAAGGAGCACTTTCAGCAAATATAAATTTAGTAAAAGACTCTACCATTTCTGTCGGTGTGAGAGACTATAAACCTGGTGACCGCTTTTCATGGATTGATTGGAAAGCAACTGCACGAACAAACAACATTATGACGAAAGAGTTTGAACAACAGCGCAGCCATAATATTATGATATTCATGGACAGAACCCCATCCCCTCTATTCGAATCAGTCGTCACATTTACTGCCTCTATTGTCAGGTCTGTCTTGAAGCAAAATTCACCGGCGTCATTCGTATCTGTCGGAAAAGAACGAACTTTTTTCCCTTTAGACAATGGAGATAGTCAGTTACATCAAATCTTTTGTCATTTAGCGAAGGTACAAGCAGATAGTGTATTCCCACTCTCCCGGAGTGTAGAAATGGAATTAAGAAAAATTTATGAGCCCGTCACGATTATACTCGTGACAAGCGATCTTTCTCCCGATATTCAAAAGGCGGCTGACTTTGCTGCTATAAAAAATAGAAAATTAATGGTGTTTGTCGTAAAAGAAAAAGTAAACCAACTCTCACATCGAGAGCTAAGTATTCTAGAAACTCTACAAAAACGAAAAATATTTGTAAATGTGGTTTATGGAAACCAGTATACAAACGTGTTTTTTGAGGTGAGCAAATGATAACATTACAGGCAAAAAAAACAATTGGATATGACTAGATTTTTCATGCATGCATGCGCATTTCTACTTTTACTAGAATGGCTAAGGCCCCTTATAGGTATTACAAACGTAGGTAGATTAGATGTTTTCGTAATATTTATAGGGATTTGCTTCACTCTCTATTTTTTTCAAACAAGGTGGCAGATTCCAATAAAGATCGTCACAATTTTATTCATCATTCATTTCCTATATTATAAAAATGCTTTTATAAACCCATCTTGGCTAACGAAATTTTCCACTGATATTTCTCGAAATTTCTCCCTGTTATTCCAGGGGAATTTGCTGGATATCTCTCCAGTTTTTCCAACACTTTTATTTTTTTTATCATTTTGGTTTTTGAGTGCTTTCATCTCTTTTTGGATGATTCATAAAAAACGTGGGCTGTTATTTCTTATATTGACTATTATTTATATCACCGTTTTTCATAACTTACATTTATATCATGCAAACTACGCTATTATTCGTACTGTTGTCATCGGCTTTTTTATGCTTAGTCTTCTCCGCATAGAACGAATAAAAGAGATGGAACACTTACAAAATTATGCTAGAGAAATCTCAAAATTACTTAAACCTCTTACAATATTTATTGTATTGTCAGCAACTATCGCATACTTTGCTCCAAAATTTGGCCCTCAATGGCCAAACCCAATGGATTTTTTAAAATTCAACACATCCGAAGCAAGTAAAAAACAAGAAGTTTCTAAAATTGGGTATGGTTTAGATGACTCGCGATTAGGCGGTCCTTTTAAGGCAGATCCTACAATTGTTTTCACAGCACAAACGCAAAACAAACAATATTGGAGAGTCGAAACGAAAGATTTTTATACAGGAAAAGGCTGGGAAGTTTCTGAAAATCAAAAAAAGGTTTCTTTTAAAAATAAAAACGACGTCGTGAGCTGGTACGAACAAAATACAAAAACGGAGACAACTAAGGCAACAATCAACATGCAAAAAAGATATCCTCACCTTACCTATCCAGCAGGGTTAATATCAGTTGAGGCTTCTTCAGATGTATCATACAGCGTTGACCCATTTTCTGAAAAAATCTATACGATGGACGGAGATTCTTCTACTACTTTAAATTCATATAAAGTAACATATGGGGTCCCGGAGTTTTCCATAGAAAACTTGAAAGCTGTAAAAACGAATGAAGGTCAAGAAACAAATCCTTATTTCATGACAAAGTACACGCAACTTCCCGAATCATTACCGCAGCGAGTAAGAGACTTAGCTGTTAATCTAACAAATGATAAAGACAACCGATATGATAAAGTATTAGCTATTGAAAATTACTTCACCGACCATTCTTTCGTATATGAAACAATGAATGTGTTGTTCCCTGCCAAAAACCAAGATTATGTTGATCAATTCCTTTTTGATACAAAAAGCGGCTACTGTAATAATTTTTCGACATCTATGATTGTGTTACTTCGTTCTGCTGGGATTCCTGCTCGATGGGTAAAAGGTTATACAGAAGGAACTCTTGATAACACACTAGTTGGTGCAGAAGGTGAGGATGTATTTAAAATCGCGAACGATAACGCACACTCTTGGGTCGAAGTATATTTCCCAGGATACGGATGGATTCCATTCGAACCAACAAAAGGATTTACTAATCCCTATAATTTCACAAATAATACTCCTGCTCCTACTTTACAAAATAGCGAAGAAACTAATTCTCAAAATGCGCAAATGCACCAAAGAAACAATGAAGCAAAGCTCAAAAGTTTAATTGAAGATACAGAAGACACTCCTACTAAAAAGCTTACAAATTCTAAAAATGGACTTTCTTGGTGGTACGTATTCCTCTCTACGATACCAATTAGTATCATCGGATACATTCTCTTCACCACTAGAATGAAATGGATTACATTTTTTATCATTCTTTTCTACAAATACCGAAAAGATGATGCTGTTTATAGCAAAGCTTACGGTGCACTTTTAAAACAATTTGGCAGAATTGGTATACCACGAGGGAAAAGTCAAACATTCCGAGAATATGCTCTCCACATTGATACACTTTACAACTCGGCTCATATGCAACAACTTACTTTCAGTTATGAGAACGCTATGTATCAAAAAGGACAGGCCGCAGCAGAATGGAAGAAATCCGTACACTTATGGGAAATTCTTATGAAAAAAGCAGCCTCTCCGCCTAAATCAAATGACTTCCATTCAGCGATTTAATCTTGATAATGTGAGTTGAAAGAAAACGCCTCAAAGAACTACATTGTTCTTTGAGGCGTTTTTTAATAAAGTGAAACTTCTAGTTATTCTCCAAGTACCTTCTCAATCTCAACTTCTAAATCTACCGGCTTTGTCTGCGGCGCAAAACGCCCTACTACTTTCCCGTCTTTTCCAATTAAAAACTTAGTAAAGTTCCATTTCACTGCTTTCATACCGAGTAAACCTGGTGCTTGTTCTGTCATGTATGTATAAAGCGGATGTGCCTTATCACCTTTCACATCAACCTTTGCAAACATCGGGAAATTCACACCGTAGTTTAACTCACAAAAACTAGTAATATCTGCTTCTGTACCTGGTTCTTGTCCTCCGAATTGATTACAAGGGAAACCGAGTATTTCTAGTCCTTGGTCTTTATATTTATCATATACTTCTTGTAATCCTTTATATTGCGGTGTAAAACCACATTTGCTAGCTACATTTACAATAAGAAGTGCTTTTCCTTCGTAATCTTTTAACGATTTATCTTCTCCTGTTATCGTTTTAGCTGAAAAATCATAAATTGTCATTGTCCTGCCCCTCTCTTCACTATCATTCCATGTTTATACTATACTACATTCGTGAATATACAGCTCTTTTTACGTACTTATAAGCTGAAATGATAGCGCTTTGTTTTTGTTCGAAAATTCGACACAGACTACTAGACTTTTATGATGGAAAGTTTTACAATTGAATTGTGAACAAAATGTGACAGTTTATATTCCATTATAAAAGAAAAGGATGGTGTTCATTATGAAAACTGCACAACATGAAATGATTTCAAATCGCGAGTTTTATTTCGTACTATATATGATGTTATTGTATGTGATTGGCTGGGTAATCGATGTAAATGGTTTATTTTTAAGCTCCTACTTTAATTTAGCAGGAGAGATTATGCTTCCAATCGTTGGTGGCATTGTTGGACTGTTCGTTATGTCTATCAATAAAGAACAAACGAAATAACAACACTTTAAAAAGGCAGAAGACGAGCTTTCGTTTTCTGCCTTTTTCTATTTTAGCGTATAATAGAAACATACAGTAACTAAGGAGTGGTAACGATGAAAAAAGTAGAGCAATTATCTTCACACCTATATCTTATTGATGATTTTGATTTACAACACAATGAACGAACTGGTACGTACGTTTTATTAGGTGACGATATTACTTTAATTGAAACTTGTGCAGCCCCTTCTCTTCCGTATATTTTAGATGGCTTACAACAATTACATATTGATTTATACGATGTAAAAAACATTATCGTTACACATGTTCATTTAGATCACGCCGGGGCTGCTGGTTTAATGATGGAAAAGTGTCCAAACGCTACTTTATATGTGCATTCTCGCGGTGCTCGTCATATGATTGACCCAACAAAACTCATTTTAGGCGCAAAAGCTGTATACAAAGAAGATTTCGATAAACTATTTGATCCAATTCTTCCTATAGAAGAAAAACGTGTTCGTATTGTACAAAATGGTGATACGTTAAAAATTGCCGAAGACCGTACACTTACATTTTACGATACACCGGGACATGCTAAGCACCATATTAGCATTCACGATTCATTAACAAATGGCATTTTTACTGGCAATACAATAGGAATTTACTATAGAGAACTCGCAGACCTTGGTGTAGAACTATATCTACCATCAACGTCCCCTTCACAATTCCAACCAGATGCGATGATTGCTTCTAAAAATCATATTCAAAGTATGAATGTAGATACTATTTATTTCGGTCATTACGGTGCATCATCCAATGTTACAGAAGTATATAACCAACTGGAACATTGGTTACCTATTTTCGTTCATACTGGTAAAGAGGCCTTTGAACAGTATAATGATTTCGATGAAGCGACTAAAGCTTTACAAACTATATTAATGGATAAGATCTCTTCTCACCTTACAAAGGTAAACGTTCCATCAGATCATTCCGTTTATAACATTTTACATCTAGATATAGAAATTAGCGCTATGGGCATTATTGATTATTTCACGAAGCAAGAAAAAGGAAACTCCACTATTAAATAACCGTAAAAGAAGAGATATACAACAGTAGTTATTGTATATCTCTTTTTTCTTTGAATATATTTTGAGTAAAGGATGGTGGAATGCAATGCAAAAAGTAATGCTATACCTCTGCTTCACCTTATTTATCGTCTTATTATTATTTGTCGGAGTGAAAATTCAATTTTATTTAGATACAGATGCGCAGGTGAATTTTAACGTTTATCCAAGATTATTCTACTTTACAATCTTCCCTCTTATAGTTGGCATATTATTACGATTCCTTCAATCGATTAATCGCGAAACGAGTAAAAAAAACTGGAGCTTTCAACCGGATAAGTTTATCGCTATTACAGTACCTACAATATTAATTTCCTTTTCCCCAGCTCTACTCTTTTCACCACTTGGCCAATACTTACCTTATTTAGCTAATATTATTCTTATAAATACAACTTTTGTTACGATAATTAGTTTAATAGCTGGTTATTCACTTTTAGATTGTTTTATACAAAAAGATAAGGAAAATAGTAAGGAATATAACTAAGTGATTTCCCACTTTCACTTTATTAAGCAAATCAAGATAATTCTGCCCTGACTTGTATGCAAAAGAACTTAATGTTCAATTTTTAAGTGTCGTTGGTTATGGTGGTTTATTTATAAGTGCAATACTCCTTGTAAGAGTTGCTATACATGCGGTAAGGAAATTTATGTTAAACTTAAGAAAGTCGTGCACTAAGTCAAAATACATTTCAAACAAGGGAGACTTATTATGAAATTAGGTACTTTCTCGTTTCTAACGTTTCTTGCAAGTATATGTTCTTTCTTTATTTTAAGAGGACCTAATGCAAATTTAACTTTAATTATTGTGATTCTAGCTATACTTTCATTACTCGGTATTATTTTTGCAATCGCATCAAAGAATTGGTTATTCGGAATAGTTGGTACAGCATTAAATGCAGTAATACTAGTATTTGTATATTTCTTATCGCTAGCAAAAGGAATAGGTGGTTAATAATTTTACGTTTCAATAAAAAAGCTCAGAGCTTAGGCTTTGAGCTTTTTACTTATCTCACCTTTTCATCTACATACTCCATAAACTGCTCCGCATTAATAAATCTTTCTTTATACGCCTCAGGTACTTCTTCTACTTTCATCCCACCAGTTGATTTTGTCTTTCCTTGTACGATTTCATATGTCATTAAAGCTTCCACATAACGGTCAAACTCTTCTTGTGTTAATACTTCTTTACTAGATTTATGACCATTTAATCTATCAAAGTATGGTTGAAGGCTCATACTTAAATTTTTCATTTCTTCTCTTTTTCCTGGTGATAATTGATCATAATTAATATTACCGTTCGAATCCCCGTACGCAAGCTTTGCATTTGTTAATTTCTTTAGTTCTTTTGTAAACTCTTCATATTCCTTCGCACCCATTTCGTCTTTCGCTTCTGATAACTTTGCATTAAAACGCATATACGCTTCTAATGTCATCGCTCCGGCATGTTTTATTAAGTTCTCAAACGACCCGTATATACCATCCGCCATAATAGATTGGTAAGCAAAACCAGTCGTTGGGATTAAAAATACTGCTGCAAGCACTCCTGCGATAAGGCGCTTCTTCCTTTTACTTCCCCCGCTCTTCATTTTTATTTGAACAATTACTTTTTCTTTTAACTCCGGCGGGGCAATAATCCCCTTCGCTTCTTCTTGTATAGATTCTCTAACTCTACAATCTAAGCTCATTTCACATTCCCTACCTCTCCTAAAAAGATTTCTTCTACTTGCTCTTTTTGACGTAGTTTCTTTAATGCCGCATGAATTCTAGACTTCACTGTACCGATTGGAATATGTAATATGTGTGCTACTTCTTCTTGAGAGTAATCGTGTAAGTATCTTAAGATAATAACTTGTTTCAATTTATACGGTAACTTATGAATGAGTTCGATTAATTTTTGATTTGATATTTTACTTACAACATCGCTAGAAAAATCAATTTGTACTGGTTTTCTTTGCTCTTCTGCTTTTTTTACAATTCGTAGTCGCATCCACCTCTTTCTTCTATAAGAATGAATTTGTTTAATCGCAAGTCCAATTAGCCAAGGTCTAAATGGCTTCTCGCTATCATATTTACGAAGCGATTCATATAGCTGTATGTATATTTCTTGAACGACATCATCTACATCCATTTTATCTTCAATTAAAAAATGTGCTGTCTTATATATTTCTTGAATCGTTTTATCATACAATTCGCTATATGCTTCTTTATTGCCTGATAAAGTTAATTGGATTAAATCTATATACACCGTTTCATCCTTCATATTCCATCCCTCCTTTGTCTTACACTTTATATTGGCAAGTAATTGATATTTCGTTCGATTTTTCAAATTTTTTTTATATAAATTAATATAATGATTCAATATGTTCATAAGCTTCACTTATAATCACACATAACTATTATATAATTTTCCAATTTCTAATGACGATTTAAAATGATTTATATAATCAAATTTAGGAGGATATACAATGAAAGCTATCATTGTAACGTCGTTCGGTGGTCCTGAAGTGATGAAATATACAGATGTGGATATGCCGGCTATTTCAGAAGATCAAGTTTTGATTCGCGTTGTTGCTACTAGTATAAATTTCGCCGATATTAAATCCCGTTATGGTAAAAAAGGAAATACCGCACTACCTTTTATACCAGGGATAGATGCCGCTGGTATTGTAGAACGTGTCGGTTCTCAAGTGAAAAATATTCATCCTGGACAACGTGTCATTGCTTTTCCTCAAAATGGATCTTACGCAGAATACGTTGTCGCAAACGAAAACCTTACTTTCGTTTTACCTGATGAAGTCGATTTTCAAACTGCAGCTGCTTGTCCAATTGTATCTTTTACAAGCTATAATTTACTCGCAAATGTAGCAAGGCTTCAACAAGATGAGTCTGTACTCATTCATGCAGCGGCTGGTGGAATTGGTACGACAGCAATTCAACTTGCAAAACGATTAGGGGCTGGAACCGTTATCGGTACTGTCGGAAATGAAGCGAAAAGTAAAATCGCTTTAGACGCTGGAGCTGATTATGTTATATGTCATCAAGATGTAGATTTTGTAGAGAGAGTCAATGAGCTGACAAACGGTGAAGGGGTTGATGTAATTTTAGATTCTATTTCTGGAACGGTTTCGGAAAGAAGTTTAAAATGTCTTGCTTATTACGGTCGCCTCGTTCATTTCGGAAATGCAAGCGGTGAAATTGGTAACTTTCAAACGAAAGATTTACACGCAAGTTGCCGCTCTATACTCGGTTTTAGCTTTGGTACTACACGAAAAAAACGTCCTGAACTACTCCAAGAAACTGCAAATGAAGTTTTCCGTTATTTACGTGACGGAAGTTTGCAAATTAAGGCTACGAAATCTTTTCCACTTCAAGATGCAGGGAAAGCACATGAATGGGTCGAAAGTAGAAAAAGTACAGGGAAAGTAATACTAACTGTTCAGTCCTCTTCCTGAAATGAATACTTGAAACCGAGGTGTCATTCATGGGATCACGAATTATGCATGCTATTATCGCTAACAGGATTGCCGAGAAATTATCTATTCAAGATAAAACTTCTTTTATACTTGGAGGTGTGGCCCCTGATGCTGTGCATTCAAATATAGAAAAAGTCACCTCACATTTTTACGCCGGCTCAACAAAAGACTATACGAGACGAATTGATTATGGATCATTTATTCATAAATATAAAGATTATATGGAGTCCCCTTTTCTCCTAGGCTATTGCACCCACCTCATTGCCGATGATAATTGGCTAAGCGGCTTTTTTCTACCTTGGCTTAAAAACAGAATCGAAAATGACGAAACGATCGCGCCTATGTACTACAACGACTTTAAATTATTGAACGCAAAATTACTTTATCATTACGATAAAGAACAACGGCTCTTCTCTCTTCTCAATCAAGAGGCTCACATTATAGATATTGAAGAGGTTTCTAAAGAAAACGTTTTAGCTTTTCGAAAGTATCTTTTTGAAGATATGTTGTATCCAGAGCAACATTTACATGAAAACTTACAAGTATTTACGTTCGATCAAATCGTTGGTTATATTGAAACAGCTATTGAAAAAGGGGCATTTTTTATTAATCAACTCTCTAATGAAAAATCCACTTCAAATATGTAATCCCCCTCAATATATATGAGGGGGATTTTCACATAGCAATATTATTATTTGTTCTTTTCCATAACCGCAAAATAATTCCCTTCGCTATCAGCAAAGTTAAATACTTTACCAGAAGGCATTGTTACCATTTCGCCAACAGTAACATTTTTATTTTTTAAATCTGTATATAATTGCTCAAGATTTTCTGAAAAGAACATTAAAGATGGTGTACCAAGATTTAATTCTGGGCTCATCTTAGAAATAACTTCTTTATTATGTAATATAATACTCGTTTCTGCACCGCTAGTCGGAGCAATTTCAATCCATCTCATTCCTTGCTTATTATCTTCCTCTGCTACTACATGAAACCCTACCTTTTCCGTCCAAAAATTTACTGCCTCTTCTTGATTGTTTACATATAACATAATTTGTCCAACTTTATGAATCATTTCATTTCCCCCTAATGGTTTTTATATTCTATGTAGGTTTCTACAGGTACTATCGTTATTCCTTTTTCATTCAATTACAAACAAAAAAGACGTAACTACAAATAGTTACGTCTTTCTCTTTATTTATCTAGGTTTTTTCTTCCCAGTAAATGCTGGTTTCTTTTTCTTTGGTGCTTTCGGTTTCGTTTCTACAAATGATCCGTTGAACATTTCTTGCTTCGTAAACACGATACCTAATTTTTTTGCAAATTGAAGTAATTTACGCTCTTCTTGTTGTGTTACAAGAGAAACGACAGTTCCTTCTTTACCCATACGTCCTGTACGTCCTGAGCGGTGAATATATTGGTCTACTGTGTCTGGTAACTCCAAGTGGATTACATGTGTTAAATCATCGATATCAATACCGCGTGCTGCAATATCAGTAGCAAGTAAAATTTCTAATTTCCCGCTGCGGAAAGCACGCATCGTTGCTTCACGCTCTTGCTTACTTGCCTCTGAATGAAGAGCTGCTGCTTTCATTTTACGGAATTGCAATTTCTGAGTAATTTCATCTAAACGGAATGGGTCATTTAAGAAAGCAACTGCTTTTACATCGCCCATATGCATAATTCTTCTTACGTAATCATTTTTTTCGCGTCGCTCACAAATGATATACGTATGCTCAACTAAGCTTTTTGACTCTGCACGTGTTATACGTACTAATTGTGGTTCAACTGCTAAATCACGTGCAGCATCTTCTGCCACTTTTGTAATTGTCGCCGAGAAGAATACTAATTGACGATCTCGCATTGTAGATTTAATTACATCTTGTACTGCGCCCATCATCTTTTGTTTTACAATTTGATCAAACTCATCAAATACAATCGTTTTTACTTCATGCATCTTTAGCTTTTTCATTCGAATTAATTCTAAAATACGTCCTGGTGAACCGACAATTACTCTCGGGTGTTTCTTTAATTTTTCAACTTGGCGCTTAATATCTGCACCACCAATTAAAGATGCCCCTGAAATTTCAGTCCCTGCTGTAAACTTTTGAACCTCTTCGTGAATTTGCATTACAAGCTCACGTGTTGGCGCTAAAACAACAACTTGTGGTTGTTTTACTTCAGGATTAATTTTATGTAAAAGGGGTAATAAGTACGCTAATGTTTTTCCTGTTCCAGTTGGAGATTCAGCTATAACGTCTTGTCCTTCTAAAATAGTTGGAATCGCTTGTTTTTGAATTTCAGTTAATTCTTTAAAACCAGCCTTCTCCCAAGCTTGTTGTAAAAATGGTTGCATATCTTTTATCATTTGTTTTTCTCCTTTATCTCTATTTTTGAAGAAAATGTTGTATTGTTCGCACCGTTTCTATCATGTGTGAAATAACAGCTATTAAATCATCAACATGGTCTTCTGTAATCGCTTTTTGAAATATAACCTCTACCTTATTATGATATGAAATCGCTTGCTTATTATATTCGTATGAAATTTTCTGCGTAATCATTCTTTCTTTTCCCCATATAGAATGCATGAAATTTTCAATTTCTTCACACACTACCTCTGGCTTTTCTATCGGGAATGAAAATGCTAACTTCATTTCACAACCTGGTGTAAATTGTGGTACTTCCAATATTTCACCAGACAAGTTCTTTGCATCTACAGATAGTGAAAATGTTGCTTTTACTACCGGTTCGAACGGTTCTGTTAATTGAAATGAAATATGGTATATACGACTTAATGAGGCAAGGTCCATCATATCTTTTCGATCTGTTACAAGAATATCTCCATGTAAATCAAAATCATAAACAGCACCTTCTACGATTACTTTTAAATTATCAAAAGCAGTTGGATCAAACATAATTTCCTCCAAAAAACAGGCGCCTTTCGATGGAAAGGCGCCACTTGATGTATATATAGTTTACAGATAAACGAGATGAATTACAACCTTTTAGAATAAACCTACTGCTTTTCCATCTTCATTTACATCCATTTGTAGTGCTGCTGGCTGTTTTGGAAGGCCTGGCATTGTTAACATTGTTCCTGTTAACGCAACGATAAACCCTGCACCAATTGATGGTTTTAGCTCACGAATTGTAACGATAAAGTCAGACGGACGACCTAATTTTGTTGCATCGTCAGAAAGAGAGTATTGTGTTTTAGCCATACAAATTGGTAGGTTACTCCATCCTTCTCCTTCATATTGAGCTAATTGCTTACGTGCTTTCGGAGCAAATTCAATATCTTTTGCACCATACACTTTTTGAGCAATTGTACGGATTTTTTCTTCTAATGGTAATTCTAATTCATAAAGTGGTGCGTAGTTGTTCTCACCTTTTTCAATTTCTTTTAATACTTTTTCAGCAAGGTCAACTCCGCCTTGGCCACCCTTCTCCCAAACTTCCGTTAAGGATACTGCATAGCCACGCTCATTGCACCAATCTTGTAAGTATGCAACTTCTGCATCTGTATCTGTAATAAATTTATTAATTGCAATTACGAAAGGCACACCGAAGCTTTGAATTGTTTCAACATGCTTCTGTAAGTTTTCCATACCTTTTGCTAATGCATCTACATTTTCTTCTTTTAATTGATCTTTTGCTACGCCGCCATGCATTTTAAGCGCACGAATAGTCGCAACAATAACAACTGCTTCTGGTTTAATGCCAGCTGCACGAGCTTTAATATCTAAAAACTTCTCTGCACCTAAATCAGCACCGAATCCAGCTTCTGTAATAACATAATCACCTAATTTTGCGGCCATTGTTGTAGCGATAACACTGTTACAACCGTGAGCGATATTCGCAAATGGTCCACCGTGAATGATAGCTGGTGTATTTTCTAACGTTTGCACTAAGTTTGGTTTTAATGCGTCTTTTAATAATAATGTTAACGCACCTTCTACACCTAAATCTTTAACCGTTACAGGTTGATTTGCAAAGTTATAAGCAACTACGATGCGAGATAGACGAGCTTTTAAATCTTGAATATCTGTTGCAAGGCAGAATACGGCCATAATTTCAGATGCTACTGTAATATCAAAACCGTCTTCACGTGGTACACCTTGAACTGGTCCACCAAGACCAATTACTACGTTACGTAGGGCACGATCATTTAAGTCAACACAGCGTTTCCAAACGATTTTACGCGTATCAATTCCAAGTGTGTTCCCTTGTTGGATATGATTATCAATAAACGCCGCTAACGCGTTATTAGCAGTTGTGATCGCATGAATATCTCCAGTAAAGTGAAGGTTAATGTCTTCCATAGGTACAACCTGTGAAAAACCGCCACCTGCTGCCCCGCCTTTTAGTCCCATCGTTGGTCCAAGAGATGGTTCGCGAAGTGCAATTACTGTTTTCTTACCAATTTTATTAAAAGCTTGACCTAAACCAACTGTTACTGTTGATTTACCTTCTCCAGCTGGAGTTGGGTTAATCGCTGTTACTAAAACAACTTTACCGTCTTTCTCATCCTGTAAGCGCTTAAAAATATCAAGAGATAACTTACCTTTATAATGCCCGTATGGCTCTAATTCATCTTCTAAAATATTTAATTCAGCTGCAATTTCTTGAATCTTCCTCATACTCGCTTCTTGCGCGATTTCAATATCGGATTTAACTGTTGTAGTAGTTGTCATATACCCTAGTCCCCCTTTAATTGGTTCTGATGATATTGTATCAGTTTTTTGTATTTTCTGCACTTATTTACCTCCTAAAAATTCTTTCATTTCTTTATGCGTTTTTTAACATAAATACCCATAAGAATGTTAACGATTGTTGTAACTCGATAGGTAGTTGACCTAGCATCTTCTCATTTACTCCGCGCTTATATACACCGATGCCATCTACAACTTCAAAACCTTGTTCTTTCGCTAACTGTTCAAACTCCCAAGGCATCATCGTATTACAAACAACGTCTTTGCCATATAAGCGAGGATAACTGTTCTCTCGGGGCTTTGCTGTCGGTCCTAAAATTGCAATACATGCATACCCATCTCTTTTTAAAACGCGCTTTATCTCATTTAATGCTCGTAATGGCTCCTCGGTCCATTCTAAAGAATTTATTGCCATAATTGATTCAAATTGCTCATTTTCAAATGGTAAGGAAGAAAGATCCCCTTTTATAAAAGATAAATTCGGTCCTTCTCCACGCTCCTTCCCTTTTTGAATCATCACTTCTGATAAATCTACTCCAACTGCTTTATAGCCCGCGCGACTTAATTTATATGTACCATACCCATCCCCACAACCAACATCGAGCACCTGAGCTTCTTTCTTCACATACTGTTCAAAAAACGGAATAATTGTACTCCTACTCCCGCTGTCCCACATCTCTTGACTATTTTGATTCCAAAATTCTGCACTACTATCCCATTTTTTCTCTGCTGATTCATGCCAATTAAATTTCGTCATACATTCCCCTGCCTTCACGTTTTATCACTCATTTCATTCTACATCATTTTCCAAAATTCCTGTTTATCTTCATTAGGAGATGTACAAGCTAATAATGGAATCTTTATTCTCCAATTTTTGCTTTACTTGGGTTTAACTCATACTCATGTTCTTCTCTTTGTGTAAGATACTATAGGTACACCCAATTGAAAGAGAGGGATGTACATGCGAAGAAAGAGAAATCATCATTTTAAAAGTGGTGAAAAACACGAAGAGTATGCAGCTGAAATATCACCAGCTGGCATTCCAATTAGACATAACCGTAAAGAAATTGCAAATGAAATAGAAGGTACAAATATCGGTGCAATGGTAGGGTATGTCGCTTTATTTCTTTCGCTTTTCTCAATTGCATTTTATCCGGTTACACTCGGTTCTCTTGCAATTTTAGTCGGCTTATTAGCTGTCAATTTCGGAGCGAGAACACTTGGATATACAGCAATTGGTTTTGGTAGTTTTTCTGTTTTATTTACTTTACTTTATCCGCTTGCTTTGTCAACGTTTTAAAAAAACACACCAAGTTATACTTGGTGTGTTCATTCGTGATACAACATAATATGGCCGCATCCACAGCAATGTTTCGCTGTAATTTCTTGAAACACTGGATAATTTTCTTCATCCCTATGTTCAATAAACACCTTTTCAAAACGGTACATGTTTGGCGCATATGCCCAATCTTGTTTCGTACGTGCATACAAAGTTGAGGAAAAAAACTCCTCACCACCGCAAACGATACATGTATTCTTCATTACTATCCCTCCTATGCTTGTCTTACTTCATCTATATGAACATAAGCATAAGAAAAAGACCTTCTATTACTAGAAAGTCTTCTCTGAAACAAAAAGAAATGTACCAAACATTCCTACTCCGCTATATTCTTTCGTAACACCAGCTTCTGTTTTAAATGTTTGCTTTGCAGTCATAAAGAATACACCATTTCGTGCATCTGTACTTTCAAATTGTAATTTTTCTTTTTTACCATCTACATTTTGTGTGCATTCAAAACTACTCTCATCACATTTCAATGCATACTTATCCTCTACATATACTTTAAAATCCGATTCTTTCGGACAAGTAATAAGTAAAATCGCTACGAGAATAATACTTACAATACCCACAATTGTATAATATTTCTTCATTTGTACTCCTTTCAAATGACAAGAAAACTTGACTTCATGCGCCAAGTTTTCTTAGTCCACAACCCATTGCCATTCTTGTTCTTTCTTATCAAAAATAAGCCAGCCCGTCTCTGTTGCTTCTTCTTTCAATTCATCGATATTATCTAGCACCTCATCCGTACTTTCATACGAACCAACTACATATACCGGAATTTCAAGACCTCTTCTTGACTCAATTTTCCCTGCTAGATCAATATAAAGACCATCCTCCATTAATGGAAGAAGCCCCATGATCACTTCTTTCGAAATTGCTGGGAAAATTTTTGATTTTTGGAACAAAGAAAAACGTTTCTTACCAAAAGCACCGAGTTTATAAGGAATGACTTTACTTAACATCCCTACAAAGTCAGCAATTCTACGATAATACACTTTGTTGTACCATCCGTCATCATGTGAAAAATAAACAAATCTATTTTTCAATAGCGGAAAGAATGTTCTTGCAAGTGGTTCTTTTTTGTGAGCCAAATATAAAAGCTCTGCAATTTCTTTTGGCTCTAATTCATCTAAATCGCTTGCATCATCAAAATCTACCCAACAAAATTCATCAAATTCATCAATCTCTGCTTGAATTAGCTTATGTATATTTTCTTCCTCAACATATTCAAATAAAGTATGATAATGAAAATCTGTCCATTCAAAGTTATGCTTCAAAAGCAACACTTGATGAAGCGGTGAAGGGATGTTACTTGCAAACTCTTTAAACGTAATTCCTGATGTAATAAAACAATGACCCCGACGATTACCATTAATATATATCATATTTTTTACTTGGTCAGATCCTCCAGACAAAGCACCTAGCCACCTTCGTTTTATATGTTTCAATTCTATAGCATATTTTAACATGAAAAATTTTAGAAACATAGAAAAAAATTCAAAAACTATTTACAATTTCATGTGTTTTATTACATAGTGATTACAAAAAAAACACCTGCTCGTGAGCAGGTGTTTTTAAAGGATTTCATCTGGGTTTTGAGGATGATGATTTCCCTCTTTCTTTTCATCTTTTTGGAACATCGATTGAATTTTATCAATTGTTTGTGGAGCTAATTCAATCATTTTTTCTGCTAAATGTGTCGCATTTTGTAGATGCAGAATATTTACTCCATCTTTATTCACTACAAGAAATGCTACTGGTGTAATAGAAACACCACCCGCGCTACCGCCACCAAATGCAGGGTTACCGTTCGCTCTTTGGCCATCATTCGTTTGGAAATCAGAACCTCCTGCTCCAAAACCGAACGCTACTTTAGAAACCGTTAACACCACACCACCGTCAGCCGTTTGAACAGGCTCTCCAACAATCGTATTTACATCGACCATTTCTTTTAAATTTTCCATTGCCGCTTTCATTAACCCTTGAATTGGATGATCCACCGTTCATAACCTCCTTTGTCATATCTTTCCTAGTTTTTCCGAAAGTTGGTGAACTAAACATAAAATTTTATATTGATTTCAAAAAATTTAAGTTGTAATATTTAGAAAAGTAAAAAAGAGGTCGATTCGTTATGATGCGAAAGTTAACAAAGAAAGATCATGAACAAGTATTCGATTACCTAAAAGAAGAAGCAGCCCTTAACTTGTTTATTATTGGGGATTTAGAAGCTTTCGGTTATGAAACAGACTTTCAAGAATTATGGGGCGTATTTAAAGAGAATGGAACATTAAAATCGATTTTACTCCGCTTCCATGATGCATTTATACCCTATAGTAAAGAAGAATTTGTTACCATTGATTATGAGGCACTTATTTCCGCCTATAAGCCGCTTAAACTCTCTGGCAAATCAACTATTGTAGAAAAATTTGAAACCGCTCCGAGTATACAACTAGGTGTCAAAAATGAAATGTATTTTTGTGAATGTCTAAATGACAACAACTTACCTATTACGCCTGTCCAAGAAACAATTAAACTTGCCACACTAGATGATGTAAAGCGAATAATGCAATTACGAAGTAATATCGTTGAATTTCCGACTGCTAATGAATCAGAGAAAATATTAAGACAAGCTCTCGAAACAAACACAGGACGTACATACTATATTGAAAAAGACGGCGCTATTATTGCATCCGCCTCTACATCTGCTGAAAATTCATTATCCGCTATGGTAGTTGGCGTATGTACACACCCAAATTATCGCGGGAGTGGATACGCTTCACTCATATTGCAAAAAATGATTCAAGACTTTGCGAAAGAGGGCCGAACACTTTGCTTGTTTTATAATAATCCGGCTGCTGGACGAATTTATAAACGATTAGGGTTTAAAGATATAGGGATGTGGACGATGTATCGATAATAAAAAGCCGATTTGAAATCGGCTTTTTATACATATTGTGCTAATCCAGCTTCAAAGGCTTTTTTATCATTATTTAGTACACCAAACAATGCTTCTTGAAGCGAAAATGGACTTTTATAAAAATACATTCGTTCCTTTACTGCTTCTAAATTAGGATAATGGGCTGAAAATAGTTGTAAAAACTCCTCTCCATAACTAGCTAATTCTATTCGAAGTTTTTGAATACCTTTTTCATATTTCGGAAAACGGAATACTACATTATCATTTACAATTAATACATCATTATTTTGGCCAATTTCATTTATATAAGCTGATCTTATTTGTAATTCAGGACACACTCTTTGTAAATACGAAACATACTCATTTTCTTTTCTCATTCTTTCCCCTCTCCCGTTCAAGCCTATTGTTCTCACTTCAAAGTCATAATTACCTGTCTTTCAACAAAACCAAACTCTTCGTACATCTCTTTCGCAAAATTCCCGGCAAATACATTTAAGCGAATTTCTGAATACTTCTTTTGTAATTCCTTAATACCAGCCCACATTAACTTTCTTGACAACCCTTTTCCGCGGTACTCTGGAAAAACATACAATTCGTATATAAACCCTAGTTTTTCATGAGAAAAATAGTCCGTATTTTCCCCTATTAATATCCATCCCATTACATTGTTTTCTTCTTTAACGACTAAATAATATGCTCCCTTTTCTACAATCGACCTTGTGATTTCAATCGCTTTCTCTATACTTAACTGACAATTTCCCCTCGTGCCTTCAAAAAGTGATTGAGCTGCATACTGTAAGATTTCATTCGTTTCTTCTCGATTCGCCTTTTCTATCATTTTTCACAACTCTCCTCTTTAATAGGCATTAATATTGCTCGTTCAAGTTCCTCCGACTCAATTACAATTGCCATCAATCCCTTTTCCGTACTCGTTTCATGAGATTCGTCCTTCCCCCAAAACACAGCTTGTCCCGCTTCCACCTTCACTTTTTCTTTATCTGCTCCGCATACATATCCTTCTCCGTCCACAATAAGAAGCAGCTGTGATACAACTGCTTCATGATATCCAATTATTCCATTCTCTCGTAAATGCATAGCACCAATATGTACATTTCCTTTATAGTTTAATATTTTTGACATTATGAAATTAGATTGAAATGCTGAGATTTTCTTTCCCACTTTTTCACTAAAATCAAAAATTTTCATTACTAGTCCTCCCTATACGTATAAAACCATCCTTACTGTCTGCATCATATGTCCTTCAAAATCTTCTTCAAATTCCTCTAATTGAGCAAAACCTTTCGCTTCATAAAAACGTTTTCCTTTTTCATTCGCTGCTTCTACATGAATGTATAGTTTCCGAATTCCTTTTAATTCCGTTAACCCTTTTTGTAATAAAGCACTTCCTACCCCTTTCCCTTGCTGATCTGGTAACAAATAAATCGCTCCTAATTCTGCTTCGTTTTGCAATCTAACAGGTGAAAAATTCGCAAAGCCAATTACTTCTCCCTCTTCTTCCGCAACGAATAAATGTGTATTTTCAAGACGATATTTCATTTTTTCATCAGAATAGGCCTCGTCTAAAAATCTGTCTTGAATCTCTCTCGGAATAATGCTTTCGTATGTATCATGCCAAGCTATTTTCGCTACGGATTGTACAGCGTGAATATCTTCTTGCTTCATTTCTCTAATTACATATGTCATCTCGTTGTCTCCATTCTCTTTAACTTATATTCTGCTAATATACTAGAAGAAATGGCAGAACCATTTTCATAATTCACTTTAATTAATTTTAATTTCTCAATTGAAGCTGTTGCATAATCAAATTTTTCATATATATATTCCATTACACTTAAAAACTGATTTGCATGTAACTTATTTGCAATCGTGCAATGCGGAACCCATTTTCCTGGTACATAATATGAATTTAAATTATCATGAAAAGTTTTAAAATTATCATGATAAGAATGATGAAGTTTTAACAATTCATCTGTAATGGTCGGTGCTAAAAAGATCGTTCCATTAGTAGGAAAAACTCCAACAGAAGGAAAATTTATTGCAGCCATATTTTCTTGAACAGCTACAAACTCCTCTAATTTCTTAGTATATAAGTTAACATCTACCTCATTGTAATCAGCTAATGTTATATGAGGTTCTACTCCGGCTAATTGATTTGTGCCAATGATATTTGTTATTTCATTTTGTAATTCTATAATTTTATTAGTAAACACACGATCAAATGTAGCAATAATAGCGTACATACTTTCTCACCCCTTCGTTACATATAACGCTTCCCATTCTTCACGAATCATTCCCATTCGAATAGAATCATAGTACGTCCCGTTATAATAACGACATTTTCGCATCCTACCTTCTAAGCTCATTCCTATTTTCTCCGCTACTTTCATCATTCGTTCATTGCCAGACCAAGTCGTGATTCCTACTCTGCCAATCTCCATCTTTTCAAATAGTAAATCTCGATATAACGTTAACGCCTCTGTACCATAACCACCATTCCAGTAATTTGGATTATAAATAACAAGCCCTATCTCTAACCAACGCGTCGGTTTATATTCCCAATAAAACCCGATTGTCCCTATAATTTGACCGTTATTTTCTATAATTAAATTGGATAGAGGTTCCTCTTTTAAACGAGTTTTCATCTTCTCTTTATAAGACGAGTATTCTTGCATTGAAAACGGAAAATACGGTGCATCCCATTTTTTCCATTCTGGATTTTCTTCTTTAAATACGAGATCCCATAATGTTTTTATATCTGATTCTTCAATTGCACGAATTGTAACTTTATCCCCTTTTACTCTTACGTTTTGCATAATTTCCTCCTACACTCCTCTTTATTTCATATATAATTATAATGTTTTTTCAGAAAAATCAAAACAAATATCAATTATAAAAAGATAATAAAAAAATAGAAGGCTCCATACCTCCTATTTCATCTTTTCTATCTCAACTAAAATACCTTTCTCTATCCAGCCTTCTATTCCATCTCTTTTAACTAAATCATATCCTGAACAGCTTCCATCAATGAGAGAAACAATGTCCCCTTTCCTTACACATATTTGTGCACAAGAAATATCGGTTTTCACTGTGTAATCACCTGACTCAAGCTGCCTAATATATTCATTTTTCACATAAAGTAATGTATTCGCTTCCTTTTGCTTGCATATTGTGTATTCTTGCACCTTCTCCATCGGCTCTATGTAATAATATGGATATGTTACCCCGCCCTGCATTTCTGAATTCGCATTAAAATCTGCTATCACTTCATATTCTGGAAAATAGTCTACATATGTATAAGAAAACATATCACCTGCTGGTTTCCTTTGAATGATAAATGCGTTTAATTGTCCTGCTTCTTTAATCGCATTTCCCCCATCAATCGCAATAATCTTTTTCTCCTCATCAATAACTGGATTGTTAGACGGTGCCTTATCTGAATAGTTTACAACAGGCCAATGACCGACAACTACATACTTATTTGCTCTATGTGATTTATTGAAAAACTCTGGCATTGCTATCGCATTTTTGCGCTCTGTTTCTTTCCAATCTTCTTTATCATCAAGGCCAGCATGTACAAAAATATAATCTTCTGTTTCAATCGCTGTTGGTAATTCTGTTAGCCACTTTATTTCTTTTGAAAAATGACCCATCAATATGTTTTTCACTTCACAAATATCACTTTCTTCATTAACGGTAACACTCAATTCCGCTAGCCACTCATTAAAAATTGTATTCTTTCGCGTACATAAATAATTTATTAGCGCGGGATTTTCATTTACAAGTGCTTCAACTACAACTTCACAATTCCCTTCAATTACATAAACGTTTGGCTTGCTAACTACTAGATCCATCACATAGTTTACGACGCCAATGCTATTTCTTCCTTTCTCACAAAGATCACCATTAATAATTAAATAATCCTCATCTTTAAAATGAACTTTATGTAGTAGTTCCTTAAAAAGATCTAATTCTCCATGAATATCAGAAATAACGATGACTCTTCCATTATTTAGTATAGATAATTTCTTTATTTTTTCCAAGTATAAACGCTCCTAACATTCTCCAAATTCAATATTCCCTTGTTATTTTCTAATATTCGACAAATTATATTACTGGACCTGTTGCTAGCTCAAATCCAGAAAAGAAAAACAGGTTCCATATATTTTTAAACATGGAACCTACTTAGTATTATAGCTCTTTATAAAAAGAATAGCTTACCTTATCATAGCCCTCTCTTTCATAAAAACGATGTGCATCCATTCTTGGAAACGCAGATGTAAGAACAATAGAGCTGCACCCTTTTTCTTTCCCCCATTTTTCTACATATGACAGCAGAACTTTACCATATCCTTTTGATCTGTGTGCTTCCGCAGTTACAAGATCATATACGAAAACATGTTTCTCATTATAAAAATTCGTACAAATCGCTACACCGGCTAGACTCACAACTTCATCCCCTTCATTACGTAGCGAAAACAGTTTATAATTTTCTTCTTTCATTTTTTGAAATAAAGAACTTACTTCTTCTTTTGAAAGTTTTGTTCTTAACTGTTGTAATACAGGAAATACGTCATGTAAATCCGCTTCTGTTACTAATTCTCTAATATTCATTATGATTCTCTCCTTACTATTTATAAAATTTTCTAAATGTTATATCATCATTATAGAAAGCCGCTGTCCTTAGCTTAAGTGACAGTTTTATTCTTTTTTATAAGGCCAGTATGAAAAGGAGCGTCTACGAATGGATTTGACTATCCCATTAGTATTACAAAGTAAAACACCCCTTTACTTACAAATTTATGAATATATGAAACGAGAAATCTCTCATGGATCACTACGTGCCGGGACACGCCTTCCTTCTCACAGAAATTTAGCTATGCAACTTAATGTGAGCCGTATTACAGTGGAATCCGCTTATCAACAATTACTAGCTGAAGGGTATGTAGAAAGCAAACCGAAACGTGGGATTTTTGTTGCAGCAGTTGATATTGATGTCATTCAAAAGAAACAGCAAATTGCGTCAAACAGTGCAAATAATAAAGAAAACGAACAATATGATTATGATTGTAGTCAAGGGCTTATTGATCAAAAAGCTTTTCCGATAACAAACTGGAAAAGAGCATTACACGAAACTTTATTTCAGTATGAAAATGAATTATTTGCTAAAGAAGATCCACAAGGTGAGCTCGTTCTACGAGAACATATTTCAAAGTATTTATATCATGCTCGCGGGGTACATTCTTCACCTAATCAAATTATTATCGGAGCAGGTACGCAGCCTCTTCTTTGGCTACTACTGCAACTACTTGGTCCAAAAAAAGAATACGGAATCGAAAATCCTGGATTTCACCGTATCCCTGCTATGATTCAAAGTTCTGGCCTTCCCGTTCACCCTATCCCTTTAGATGATAAAGGGATTCATATTTCCGCTTTACGTAAATCGGCTTCCAATGTAGCGTATGTCACTCCATCTCACCAATTTCCACTTGGAATCATTATGCCGTTATCTAGAAGACTCGAGTTATTAAAATGGGCGAATGATTGTAAGGGCTATATTATTGAAGATGATTACGACGGGGAATTTCGCTATATAGGAAAACCTATTCCTTCTTTACAAGGGCTAGATGCAAATGAACGTGTTATTTATATGGGAACTTTCTCAAAATCTTTTTTACCTTCTTTACGAATGGGATATATCGTTTTACCACCTCATCTATTAGGAGCTTATCAAGAACTTGGTGGTATGTTTAAACAAACAGTTTCTACGCTGCAACAACTTACCTTTGCCACCTTTATTCAAAATGGTGATTGGGAACGTCATATTAACCGAAGTCGGACGTTATATAAAAGAAAACATATTTCTTTAATTAAATCTATTACAAACGAGATGGGAAATAACGTACATATACTCGGTGAACAATCCGGACTTCATATTGTACTTCACGTTCATAACGGGATGAATGAACAAGAACTTATTCATGCAGCCGCAAAAGAACGTATTAAGTTATACCCTCTCTCCACATACGATTCTGTTCATAATGTAATGGATGAGTCGTATGTATTGCTCGGTTTTGGTAGTATTCCAGAGGATTGTATCGAAACTGTAGTTCAATTACTGAAAAAGGCCTGGTTCCCTAAATAAGAATAGCTCCACGCAAGTTATACTTACGTGGAGCTATTTTCATTCACTATTTTTCTGATCTCGCTGCCCTTCCCGGACGTTTGACACCAGTTGTTTCTGTTGAATAGGAAGCTTCAATGATAGCAGTTGGATCTACAGAGAGAACGAGATCTTTCATTTTTGGATAAATGAAACGGTTTGTAATACAATAAATGATTCTCTTATGTTCTCCTAAAAAACCACCTTCTCCATGTAGATACGTAACGGATAATTGCAATTCTTTCATAAGCAGATCGCCTATTTCTTTATTTTTACCAGAAATAATCATAACGCTCTTTCCTTGATTAATACCATCTAATATGAAATCAATCATCTTTGTAACAATATAGAAAATCGCTAATGAGAACATCGCTTGCTCGATTGAAAATAAAATCGCTACAAATGTGAAAATAACAGCATTTACCGCAAGTAAAAATGTACTAATCGGTACTTTAAAGTGTTTGTTCATCCAAACTGCTAACATTTCTGACCCGTCTATCGCTCCACCCATTTTAACAACAATCCCAACACCAATTCCAAACAATACTCCGCCATAAAGTACAATTAATAGTTCAGAAGTCGTAATCGCTGGAAATGGTTTTAAATAAATTAATCCGAGTGTTGTAACTACATTTGCATAAGATGTACGGATGAAGAACTTCTTCCCCATTACTTTTGCGGTAAATAGCAGGATAGGAATATTAAGTCCTAAAAACACTCCGTACAGCGGTAATCCAGCAACTTTATTTGCCATAATAGCAATGGCCGTTACCCCACCATCTACTAATCCATTAGGTGCTAAAATAAGCTCTAATGAACCCGCTACAATAATCGATCCAATTGTTAATAATACGTATTCAAATACTCTTTTCATTCATTACCCCCAAAACTTATGTATTTTCTTAGTATTATTTTAACGTAATTTAACTACTAATTCAAAGATATGAGTTTATATACACAAAAGTTTCACCTTTACAGTGATTTTTTATGTAATTTATTTATAGAAACACACTTACATATTACAGTAAGTGTGCTCCAAACATTTATTTAAGTTTTGAGTATGAATTCATTTTCATTTTTAATATTTCATCAACTGCCCTTTTATACCCACCAGCATTTCGAAGTGACTCTCCAACTTTACGACTATTTTCCTTAAACGTTACATCATACGTTACTTTCTCTACAGCTTCACGTAACGATTCAGAAGTTAATTCTTTACGATTAAGCCTTATTCCAGCTCCTACTTCACTCACTCGTTTCGCAACTAAAGGCTGATCTCCTGTTACTGGAATTACAACTAACGGGACACCGTAATATAGTGCTTCGCTCGAACTATTCATACCACCGTGTGTCACGAATACATCAGCATGCTGTAATACTTCTAATTGCGGTACATAATTAAACAACTTAAAGTTATTCGGAATGTTTTCAAATTGACTTATATTTATCTTCTTACCAACAACTATTATGACTGTCGCTTCTACATCTTTAAACGCTTCAAAACATTTTTCATATAGCTCAGGTTGTTCATTAAAAACTGTTCCCATAGAAATGAAAATCAATTTTTTATCTTTTAAATCTATCATAGGAAAGTTGCCTACTTCTTTACGCGTAGCAATTGATGGGCCGACGAACTTATACGATTCATCGAATACATCTGAACGCGGCTGGTATTCTTTTGAAGTATATACGATAGTAATATCACCAGGATGATTCATAATATCATACATACTATTACATTTCATTCCATACTGCCTATTCCATTTTTCCATTCCCGCTAAACAAGATTGATATAATGGATTCGTTTCGTCTACTTGTCTTGATTCTTGTTCATCATGAAAAGTAATGTACTGATTAAAAGCAAATGTTGTACAAGAAGAAACGCTAGGTAATTTTAAAACATTGGCTATTATACGTCCTACGGGAAAATGATTATCGTATATTAAGTAATCGTACTTTTCCCCTTTTGTTTCTTCTACAATTTGAGTCACAATACGCTCTGATGCTTCAATCATATGAGATAGCATCGTCAGAGGACTCCCACCTTCATTTACTCGTTCCATAATATTAATTTGAGAGAGGAAATTCTCAAACACTCGGAGTTCTGCACCGGTTGCTTCAATCTTCTTTCTATAATCTTCAATACAATACGAAACAACTGTCTCCCCTCGCCGAATTAACTCACTTACAATAGCTAAAGTCGGATTTATATGACCTTCTCCAGGGAAATTTATTACGAGTACATTTGCCATCATATTCTCTCCTATCTAATATTATTAATAATTAATTATATTAATTAATTTAAAACTATTATAAAGGAATCTATTCTACTTCTTTATATTTTTCTCTTCATTTTATTATTGAGAAATATTTTTCATAACCAACTTTATAATACTTATAAAAGAACGCTTAACTCTTCATTTACTGAAAATAAGAGATTTACATTCGGGTGTTTTTACAGATTTATCATCAGAAATATTATTTTGATAATTCATACAAAAGTAGAAAAATATAATTTTCACACTGATTTCTTACTATAAATTTATTTAAGTTCTATGTTGTCCTCATCATTATCCACTTGGAACATATTCTGTTATATAATGAATTTATAGAATTTACAGAAAAAGAAGTAACTTCATGCTACAACAACTATTCACTTCAACTATTTTATCTATTCAAGCTTTACACCCAGGTTATGAAGACCATGCAAGCGATGTGTTTCTCGTCCGAACGGAAGATGCAGAAGTCATCGTTCGTTCTTCTAAAATGAATGAAGAACCAAATAATGATTTTTGGTGGGGATGTAAAAACCTATTTGGAATTGATCCAAGGAACGTACATCATTTAGAAGCTGTACATACATTGCTGCAAGAACATACTAATCTTCTTATCCCAGCAATATTAGAAAAACATATTTTAAATGGTCGTGAATTCGTTGTAGCCGAAAAGTTAGTAGGTAACACAGTTCAATCTTTTATCGGGCAACCAGATTCTATTTTATTCAGTCTAGGAAAAGGGCTTGCAGAAATACATACATTTAAAGCCGATTACATAGGAAATGTGTCAGATTCCTTCCAAATTACACTAGATGAATTCCAATCACACATTTTAAATGTGAGTAAAGCGCTTGTGAATATGTTTTATTCCGATAATGAAAGCATACAAAATGCATTTCCTACTTTTGAATCACAACTTTCTTCCTTGCCAGCACCAAAGGACTCAACGCTCGTTTTAATTGATATGGACCCTACTCAGTTTTTATCAGATGGTTCAACTATTACAGGTTTAGTAGATACAGAAGCCTATGCAGTTGCTCCCCGGGAGTTTGATTTTATCGGCTTAGAATATGTGCTTACAGAAAAAGAAGCTCATGCTTTTAAACAAGGTTACGAAACCATTATGCCCATTCCCCGTCTTGAAGAATGTAGACATCTCTATCGATATTTGTACCGATTATTATCTGTTCAGGGCAGCGTGGAGTTAGAAAAGTGGCTAAGTCATCCAGTCTATTTTTAAATACGAATGAGAGGGATTATGAAATGAATATTGAACAAAAGAAATCTTTAACAGCAAATGCAATTCAGCAAATGAAAGATTTAGCTCATATTTGCGGGGAATACGATCAAATTGATTATTCGTCAGATTTACATATAAACTTTTTAACTGCTCGTACTAATAAAGAGATAAATGATTTTCTACTTTATGACGATACTCAATTAATCGGTGCATTAAGTATGTATGACTTTGAAAGACCGACAAAACTGGAGTTAATAGGGTTTGTTCATCCGAACTATAGGAAACAACATATAGGCACTACTCTTTTACAAGCTGCAATAAAAGAAATACGAATAAGAGAGGCAGATGAAGCTCTTCTTATTATGAATGGAGATTCTATTTCCGGGAAAGAATTTGCAAAACATATGAAGTTACCTTATTTATATAGTGAATATAGTATGGAGTTCAAAAAACACCAAAGAATACTATACAGTTCCCTCTTGCCTCTTCAGAATCACTTCTTGATCTTATTGAAATTTCCAGTAAAGCTTTTGGAGATTCAGCAGAAAATACCGCTACATGGTTACAAAAGATGATAAATTCACCTTCCCATCAAGTTTACTGTGCTCTTATCGATGAAAAAATAGTAGGAACGATCACAGTTTCTAAGCAAGAGCAATCTACTACACTATCAGGATTCGCCGTCCATCCTTCTTATCAAGGTAAAGGATATGGTAAAGATATTCTTAGTTATATGGTACATACCCTTATTACAAAAGGAATTTCAACAATTGAATTAGACGTCGAAACGAAAAATAACGACGCTTTAAAACTATATACACAATGTGGTTTTGAAATGAAAAAGAAGCATGACTATTATAATCTAATGAATCTTGAGGTGAATACATATGTGTAAAAAACTAATTTATTCTGATTATGATATTTTCGCATCCATTTATAATAAACATTGGGGGCATTATGCTGAACACTCCTATCTACTTTTGGAAAAACTCGTTTTACAATATGCACCACCACATTCTCATATTTTAGATCTTTGCTGCGGGACTGGTCACCTTACTAAGAAATTAATTGATAATACTTTTTTAGTAACTGGTATAGATGGTTCTGCTCAAATGATTGAATACGCACGTCAAAACGCGCCAGACGCAACCTTTATCATCGATGATGCTCGTTATTTCAATATAAATGAGCAATTTCACTATGTTATCTCTACTGGCGATAGCTTAAACCATATTTTAAAATTAGATGAATTAAAAAATGTTTTTCATAATGTTTACTCCGTATTACATAGCGAAGGTACATTCGTATTTGATATGAATATGGAGAAAGGTTTTCTTGAAAATTGGATTGCTTCATTTCATATTTCAGCGGAAGAATATGTATGTACGATTGATTCTACATATGATAACGAAAATAAAAAAGCAGAAATGAACTTTATACTATTTCAACATGATATAGATAATAATTGGAAAAGAAGTGACTTTACTTTTGAAGAAGCTTGTTATTCCAATGAAGAAATAATATCTTTGTTGAAATCCGTTGGTTTTAAGAATATTCAACTACACGGTACAAATAGAGCATTTTTCATTTGTCAAAAATAAAAAAACTGAATCATATCGATTCAGTTTTTTCTTAGTATATTTACGACAGCAGTCGTTTCATTATTTTCTTTATAAACTCGCGGGATTCTTCTGTCTAACATACATGTAACTTCATAGTTAATTGTACCTAACATATCCGCTACTTCTTCTACCGCAATTTCTTCTTCGCCTTGTTTACCATAGAATACTACTTCGTCCCCAACTTGTACTGGCATTGCTTTTGAAACGTCTAACATGAGCTGATCCATACAAACACGACCAATAACAGGTACTCGAACTCCATTTATTAATGCATGCCCTTTATTAGATAACTGACGATTATAGCCATCAGCATAACCAATTGGTACAGTTGCAATCCATTCTTCACCAGTCGTTACATACGTATTCCCATAACTTACACCGCGATTCTTCTTCGCATGTTTAATATGAGCTACTTTTGATTTTAACGACAACGCAGGCTGTAAAGAAACGACTACATGATCTACCTCTTTTGAAGGATACATTCCATATATTCCAATACCTACCCGGACCATATTTTGAAATGTATTGCTAAGCTCCATTGAACCTGCACTATTTGAACTATGAATATATGGAATATGAATTCCTAATTCTTTTGCTGCATTGACAGCTTTCTCAAATAAACTTGTTTGCATATTCGTATATGATTTATCAATTTCATCTGCCGTAGAGTAATGTGTAAACATTCCTACTACCTCTACATACTCCATACGGTTTAATTCTTCTAAAAATGGTTTAACCTCTTCTTCTTGTAAACCGATACGACTCATTCCTGTATCAATTTTCACTTGAATTTGCGCTTTCTTTTGAAGACGGTTTGCGATTTCATTTATACCTTGTAAATCTTCACTTCTATAAACAGTCATCATAACGTCATATTGAATTGCCTCTTCCGCCGCTGCTACTGATGTATAACCTAAAATTAAAATCGGCACGTTAATTCCTGCTTCTCTTAACTCTATCGCTTCATCTACAAATGCAACTGCAAGCTGATTTATTCCTACTTCAATAGCAGCTTTCGCAACTTCAACCGCCCCGTGGCCATAACCATTTGCTTTTACAGCAGCCATCATTGCAATATTTTCATCATTCACACGCTTTTTAAATTCTTTTACATTATGTTTTACTGCATTTAAGTCAACTTCAATAATTGTATCTCTTCCATATTTCAAACTCATTGGTCTAACTCCTAACTCAATAATTGCATTCCATTCTATTTCACGTTTCATATGACCTTTTACAATATAATACTTTTCAATATGCTAGTCAAACTACTAGAATTTTCGGAATTTTGAGTATGATATAATACTCTTAAGAAACTATTATATACGGAGAAGAGGAGAATTACAATGTTTGTACAATCTGCATTGCATCAACTACAAGTTGCTGTTGATACTTCTATTCAAATGCTTAACCAATATAATGAAGCCGATTTAAAAATACAGCCCATTCACGCAAAGCGATCTCTATTTGAAATGTGTGCACATCTTTCTCTTATTTGCCATGCAGATCTACTCATTTTAAATGGTGTTACGGAAAAACAACTACACACTTTCTATAAAGAACAAACACCCGAAACAATTACGCAAATGCAACAAACGATGATACAGGGCTACGATTTACTTTCTAAAACTTTTTTATTCTATTCCAATGAACAATTAGCAGAAATTAAGACTACTTATTGGGGTATTTCTTATTCACGCTTTGAATGGTTGCTTGAAATTGTTGCACACTTTTATCATCATCGTGGGCAAATTCATATTTTATTGTGCGAGCACATTAAAGATCCTAACATACCTTTATTCCAATAAAGGTATGTTAGACGACATGAAGCTTCTCTAAAGCAAATAAAATACCACCTTCACTCGCCTTCTTTGTAACGAAATCAGCTTTTGTTTTTAGTACTTCTCCGCCATTCCCCATCGCAATTCCTAATCCTACATATTGCAACATCTCAATATCGTTTCCACCATCACCAAAAGCAATTGCTTCTGATTTACAAATGTTTAAGTGATCCAATACTTTTTGAATTGCGGTGAGCTTCGATACTTTATTATCTTCCAATACATTTATGACATAACCATGAAATCCGTCGAATGTAAGCATTGGATATTTTTCAATAAATTTTTGAGATTCTATTTCATCCGCATACAGACATAAACAATAGATTTCTTCAGACAAATCCTTGCTTTTTTCAGGGTACTCCCCTAAATTTAACGTCTCGCTAAGCGCTTGCATTACACGCTCATTATCTGAGGCTATTCCGTTCATTGTAAAACCCTCAGTAAAATAAGAAACGCCGTGACCATGTAATTCTGCAAACTCTGAGATATCATGAACGATTTCACTGGAAAGTACTGATTTATGTATAACTGATTCCTCACACTTAATATGTGCACCATTTGCAGAAATAAACGTATTTATGCCTAGTTCCTTAAATTGCGAACATAAGCTATATGGTCTCCCTGTTGTAACAACTACGTGAATTCCTTTATCTATTAATCTTTGTATCGCTTCTTTTGTACTTTCGTGCATACTTCTATCAATCTCACTTAAAAGCGTACCGTCAACATCAAAAAACACTACTTTGTACACGGGTCTTTACATCCCGTCCAAATGATTCGTATCATTAATGAAATGCACCGTTTTTTGTTCGCCATCAATTTCAATTAAGCTTATTCCCGTATCTCCCATTTTAAAATAATAGTCCATTGAAATGGGCATTTTGAAAAACGCACGTAATAGACTATTTATTACACCACCGTGTGCAACGATTGCTATCCGTTCATAAGTATTCTCTGTCACGATTTTAGAAAAGATTCCTTCTATTCTCATTCTAAATTCAATAAATGATTCCCCATTTTCAAAACGGTCATGAAGAAACTTTGGCTCTGGATATTTCTTTGCTTCTTCAAAAGATAAGCCTGCTTGCACTCCGTTATTAAACTCCATTAATTCCTCTTCTAGTTGAATTGGGCATCCAATTCCTTCAGCTAACGTTTCACCAGTTTCACGAGCACGCTTTAATGTACTTGCCCAAATGAAATCTGGTGGAAAATCAGCTTTCACTTTCTGTACAAGCCTTTGCACTTGCTGTCTTCCCTTTTCTGTTAATTCAAAGTCAGCTCGTCCTTCATGTACGTTTAAGATATCAGCTTCGGATTCACCGTGACGTATTAATAATATTTGCAATTGTTTCCCACTCCCTTGTTTAATATCCACAAAATTCCATTATATCATATTTTAAATTTTCTTTAACAAAAATATATTACTTTGACAGTTTTTTAACCGTCTAGTAAACGTGTTATTCCACTTAACAATTCCAAACACTCTAAACTTATAATTCTTTGAAAAGTGACAAACAAAAAAGCCCTATCCATAATGGCAAAGGACTAATATTTTTTATCCTACTCAAAAATAAAAAGAGAAATGGCATCCCATTTCTCTTTTTCACTCTTATTGTTCTTTTGGTGTATCTGAAGAAGGCAATTTCTTCGCTTGTTTTTCTTTAAAGATTTCTCCAATTGCTCCGAGAGTACCAAGTGTTTCAATTGCATTAGACGGAATAAAGACTTTATTTGCTGGTCCTTTCGCAACCTCAATCAATGATTCAAATGATTTATAAGCAAGTACGCGTTCATCTAAATCTGCTGCACGAAGTAATTCAATTCGATTTTGTTCTGCTTTTGCAATTTCCTCAATCGCTCTTGCTTCCCCTTGTGCTTCTAGTTCTTTTGCTTCCTTTATACCTTCAGCTTCTCGAATACGTGCTTCTTTATCCCCTTCAGCCATTAAGATTTTACTTTGCTTTTCACCTTCAGCACGAAGGACTTTATCTTGTTTTGCAGCTTCAGCTTCTAAAATGATCGCACGTTTATTACGTTCTGCTTTCATTTGTTTTTCCATCGATGCTTGCACATCTTTTGGCGGATTAATATCAACAACTTCAACACGCTCAATGCGAACGCCCCATTTTTCTGTTGCTTCATCAAGCGCTAAGCGAATTTCTGTTGAAATTTTTTCACGACCAGATAACGTTTCATCCAGTTCCATTTTACCAATGATTTGACGCATCGTTGCAGAAGTAATATTACGAACACCATATTCATAGTTCGAAATACCATATGTCGCAAGTTCTGGTTCCACAATTTGATAGAAAATGATTGTATCAATTTCTACTTGTACATTATCTTTCGTAATTACCTTCTGTGGTGGTACATTCGTTTGTTGAATACGTAAGTCATGATATACACGAACACGGTCTACAATTGGTATTAATAAATTTAATCCCGGCTCCATAATACGCTGAAACTTACCAAATCTTTCAACGACTCCAACTTTTTGCTGTGGAATAATTTTAATTGTTAATGCGATAAATGTAACAACGATTAGTGCGAAAATAATCGTTAATGTTAATGCTACTGCCATATTTATTCACTCTCCTTTTTTACTTGTAATATAGTACTATGCCTCTTTATAACAATAACTTTTTCTCCAACATCAATTGGATCATCTGCAATAGCTGTCCAAGTATCTCCATCCACCTTCACAATACCATTTGCTTCATTTGTAATCGCTTGCATAACAATTCCTTTTTTACCGACAAGCAAATCTACTGTATCAGTAAAACCTTTTGCTTCTCGAAAGTTTTTTGAAATTCTTTTCGTAAAGAAAGTCAATGTTAAACTTACAATCGCACCAGCAACAACTTGTAGCAGTAGTGCTTCAGGGGCAAACAAAGCAATTAGACCTCCGACAACAGCTCCAATTCCAAGCCAAAGCATATAAAACGTAATCGACAACAGTTCCGCAATAAATAAAATACCAGCTATTATAAACCAAATTACCCAAGCAGCCATATGCAACCCTCGCTTTCTTTCTCATTTTCTATATGTATATGAAGAAAAGAATGGTTTATCCGCCCTTTCTTATACCGGGGCATTTACTACAAGCTATTGTACATATTCACTGTTATAAAAAGTATCAATAAAATACTATATTAATATATTCTTCATTATACATGACATTTCCTTTCAAAAAATGACAAAAAATTAAATTCTTTCACAATTCCAACTTTCAAATTATAATTATTCTAACTATTGGAATGTTTTTCCTCAGGAAGGTTGTGTACTTATTGCAAAATCGTTCACTAATTTACTATTTAGGCTCTAAAATATGCATTACTCTCGCTGACATCGTATACATCATGATTATTACAACTCATATGTATATCACAACGAAATCAGCTACATTAACCGCGCTTTTTCCATTAGTACAAGTCATAACTAATCTTATAGCAAATACATCTGCACCACTTATCATGAATCGTTTTTCATCTTATTCCTTACTTTTCACACTACAATGGACAAAAACTGTTCTATTATTTTTATTAATGATATTATTCCCAGCCCTTTCCTCAAACGTTGTAACACTATTCATTTTCATTTTTTTCATTTCTTTATGTAGCGGCTGGAGCGCACCGTTATTATACGGTATCCTTCCTCGCCTTACACGAAAAGAACAATTAGTAAAAGTAAATAGTATTTTTTCCTTTTCCACACAAATTGCGCAAGCCGCTGCTTATTCATTTACAAGTGTTATAGTTCTTCTTATCGGTGCTACTTCTACACTCATGATGAATAACATTTTGATGATTTTTGGGTGTGTTGCACTACACGTTTCATTACGTTCCATACATACTGAACGAGTAATTGAACCTTCTTCTTCAAAAGGCGCTGCTTTACTGGAAGGTTGGAAACTCTTATTTCAGAACCCCTCTCTCCGTACCGTTACATGTATGGACTTAATTGAGACTTTCGCAGGGACGATATGGATCGGCGCTATTACAATGGCTTATGTAACAACTGTCCTTCATAAAGGAGAAGAATGGTGGGGATATATTAACACAAGTTATTATGTGGGGACGTTAATTGGCGGGATATTAGCGTGGAAAATGAGTACATACATTCAAAACAATTTAATACGCTCCATGGCGATAGGCTCTCTTATGTTTAGTATTCTTACATTTTTATATGGTATGACAAGTAGCGGGTTTATTGCGCTTTTTCTATGCGTTCTAATGGGGCCATGTTATCAAATTAGAGATATTTCTCAAACGACGGTTTTACAATCCAGCGTCGCTCCTTCTTTATTATCCAAAATGTATACAGCACACGGCGCACTTCTTTCAACAGCTTCTGGTCTTTCTATGCTTAGCGTTGGCATTATTACCGACCTGTTCGGTGTTCGTACTATTTATATTCTCGCTTCTATCCTTATATTGTGCTCTGCTTGTTTATCATTTAACTTATTAAAATATGATAAAACAGAGAAAAAAGATATTTCACTTTAATGAACAAAATAAATAGGACAGGGATTCCTGTCCTATTTATTTTGTTCATGATAAGTTAGGGATTTTCCGATGCTTTGTCGCTTGTTCAAAAGCGTATGCTAGTTTAATCAAGGTCCCCTCATAAAAAGCAGTGCTTGCAAACGTGATTCCAAATGGTCTCCCGTTATCCATATATCCCGCAGGTATCGCTATAGATGGATAACCTGCTTTCGCACATATAGTCGAGCCGATATAGGAAGGGAATAGAATCGCATCGAGATTATATTTTTTCAGTGCAAAATCAATACCTTGTTCTTGTGAAAAATATATATCTGCTAATCTTGCATTTAAATATTCTGGATTTCTTAACGTATTAGGAAAATCTTTTCTTCTTTCTAACTTATTTTGTCCATATTTTAAAGCTCTTTCAGCTATGTTTTCATTAAACGCCATTAACTCTGAAATAGAATGTACTGGCATAGTAGAAGGTAATTTAGAAAGATAGTTATCTAAACTATGCTTTAATTCATAGAGCGATACTCCCCAGCTCCATTCTCTATGAAAAGACGGAATATCAATATTTTCTACTACTGTTGCTCCCTCACTACACAATACTTCAATCGTCTCCTTAAACAACTTTTCATCATACTCACCAGTTTCATAATAATCTTTTGGTGCATTGCTAAATACACCAATCTTCGCTTCATGTAAGCCATTAACATCAAGATATTTTGTATAATCATGTTCTGCTATACCTTCACTTTTATGAGTAGCTACATCCTTCTCGTCTACCCCAGTTAAACTCCCTAGCAAAATAGCAGCGTCTGTAACCGTTCTAGCAAATGGACCAGCTGTATCTTGCGAATACGTGAACGGAATAATGCCTCTACGACTAATTAGACCAACAGTCGGTTTAATACCGACTACAGAACTTTGAACAGCCGGGCTTAAAATAGAAGCATCCGTTTCCGTTCCAACAGATACTACTGTAAAGTTAGCAGCAACTGCAATCGCAGACCCCGTACTAGAGCCACCAACAAACATATCATCCTCGCCCGTCCCATATGGATTGATTGTTTGTCCACCTCTTGCACTATATCCAGCCCACATGTCAAAAGACATTGCATTTGCTAATTCTGTCATATTTGTTTTTCCTATTATCACTGCTCCTGCTTCTCGAAGTTTCGTAACGAGAAATGCATCTTCACTACTTATATTTTGTTCCAGGGCAATCGTACCTGCACTTGTATGCATAGAGTCATTCGTTTCAATATTGTCCTTAAGTAAAACAGGTATACCATGTAATGGTCCCCGTCCACCTTTTGTCTTTCTTTCATAATCTAACGCTTCTGCAATAAAAATAGCGTCTGGATTGATTTCTAAAATAGAATTGATTTTTGGTCCTTCTTGATCATATTTCGCGATTCTATGAAGATAATACATAACTAATTCTTTTGCAGTTAATTGCCCAGCTTCCATCGCTACTTGTATATCATGAATTGTTAATTCTTTTTGTAATCGAGCATTGAACTGAATCTCCTTCTTTAAAAGCTTTCATTGATAACGTGTATCTATTACTTTTTCATTTTCTCCGCTCCTCGCATATATAACTACAATCCCTTTCAAAGAATTCAACTTACCAATGTAAAAACCTTTTATTTCCTGAAAAATAAAAAAAGTCTGAAACGATTAAATTTCCGCTTCAGACTCTTTTATTACTTTACATATACCTCATCTAACAAATGTAAGAACTCACCTTGTTTCCCAGCTAATGCAGGGCATTTTGCAATATCCATCCATTCGTAGCAAAATACTAATCCTTGATCTTCCTCACCAGCACTTACAATATGTTCCCAATCATCTTTTACATCTGTTAGCAAAGTTACGTGGAAAAAATGCCGCTTTTGATATTCCTTTTTCTCTTTCACAAGTATGATGTAATCGGCTAGGAATCTTTCTATGCATAAATGACGTAATCCAGACTCTTCCTGTACTTCACGTAAAATTGCTGCTTCTAACGTTTCCCCTTCGTCAACTGTTCCCCCTGGTACTTGTATACCAGCTTCAGGTATATCACGATGTTTAAAAACAAGCAGTTGCATAACTCCTTCTTTTTCTCTTGTCACATATGCGTGTACTTTTTTCTTATATAACACCGTCATAATCCTTCTCTCCCCTCAATTGTTCACTGCGTTACTTCTTCAATCGTCAGTTGATTTTCATATAAATATGTAGCTTGTGGGTTCCCCACATACCTTACGTGCCATGGTTCATATCGATAGCCCGTAAGCGATTCTTTCTCTTTTGTATATCGAATTACAAACCCGAATTTATGGGCATTTTCAGAAAGCCACTGCCCTTCTTTCGTTTCACCAAAAACTGTCTCTAACTGAAACTTAGCAGCTTGAGATGTAATATCCATAGCAAGCCCTGTTTGATGTTCACTCGTACCAGGAACCGCACTCGACATCGCTGTTTTTACTTCTCCATCTTGCTTTTTATACATCGTATTTAATGCTTTTTGTCGATCGAAAGATCTAAATCCCGATACTGCAAATAAGAAAATATGCTCCTTATCAGCTTGCTGAAACATTTCCTCTAGCGCCCCTGCTGCTTCTTTCCTCATTTTTTTCTTTTCTTGATCACCTTCACTTGAGTAGCGCACTTTCGGAATAACTAAATCTGGCGGTCTGTATCCATCTGGTAAACGTCTACTTTTATTCACAAGCACAAGCATCGAATTCGGATTACTAATTACCGCAATATCACCATCCATATTGGCAATCGTTTCTTTCGCTTTCGGAAATATGTTATTCACATTTACCTCGCGCGCCTGCTTATCCTTATACATTTTATAATTGATTCCTGCTACTCCAATAATGAGTATCATCGCTACGATACCAAGTAGTATCCATCTTTTTTTCATATAACGACCTCTTATTTTAATAATTTGGCCATTTCATACTCATCGATGTTCTCTCCACCGATAATAAGAGCTGCTCTTTTGACACCTTCTTTCTCAAATCCAACTTTTTTATATAGTGCCTGAGCTCTTGTATTGTGGGCCATTACCGTTAATTCTAAACGCCATACATCATGTAATCTTGCCCACTTCTCAGCCTCTTTAAACAATCTCGTCCCAATACCTCGCCCGCTATACTCTTGCAAAATACCAATTACAATACCTGCTACATGTCTCTTTCTTTGAATATTATTTCCATTCACTAAAATAAACCCTACTATACTTTCTTCTTCAACTGCTACGAATATTGTTGCATATTCATTTTCTATAAAGCGATGAATCATTTGTTCTTGTTGCTCGGCTGTAAATTTTCTTTCTCCTGGTTCATATAGCATAAATTTCGTTTCTTCATCTAGTTGCTTACTTAATTGCAAAAATGGTGCTGCATCTTCTATTTTGATCTCCCTAATCACTTTTATCACCCTACCAGTTTTATAATAAAAAGTTTTCCTTGTAAAAAGATTTTCTCTAATTTTTCGAAAATCCCTTTGTAAATCTCCCAGTATAATTTGACAAATTTCGATATTACCATAACAACGGCAAATTATGTCTATTCTGTGACACCTCATCATTACAAAGAAAAAACGCAAGCTTTACACTCACGTTTTTTCAGACTCTCCCACTAATTTATGTTTCATTTTATCCATTCACCTTTTCCGCCTGCCAGAAATATTCACCAAACGCTTTAGCAAGTACATCAATTGATCGATTTAGTTCTTCCTCCGTATTATCTACGCCACCAACTTCAATTAATATCGCTTGTCCTGATAAGTCTTGATTGTAGACACCATTTCCTGTTTGGAATCCTTTTTGAATGACACCACGACTCACTCCTGGATATTTCTTATTAATTTCCTCATGAAGAGCTGTTGCTAATTGTAAGTTCTTTTCATAATTTTTATTGCCTTTCCCTATTACGAAAGCAAGCTTTGCATATGATTTATCTCCAATTGCTTTTGTCGTGACATTTTTCCGAGCACTATCACGATGCAAGTCAAAGAAGTACTGCAGTTCTTTATTGCCTGTCATTGCTTCTTGTACAATTTCCCGTGACACTTTGTAAGAACTATTACTATTTAACCCTTTACTAATCAACTTTTGGCCGACATCAGTCTTGTCGTTAGTAGCTCCTATCCCTTCACTTTCTAATTGTTCACGAAATCGATCGCCCACTATTGAAATATTAGTGACGGAACTTGTTGCTTTATTCGGATTTGGATCGTTTGCTAAATTTAGTAACGGCAAATAAGATTCCCAACTATGCGAATGATAAATAAGCGCAACTTGTCTTTTTCCTGTTGTTTGAGCCGGTTGCTTTTTCTCTTTGTTCGTATTCGGCTTTTGAGCCTGTCCACCTTCACTAGTCCGTTCTTTTACCACTTCTTCAAGCGGAACGCTCGACTCTATCGGTAAGTTAGAATAATTTGTCCCTTCACCCGCAATAACAATTTCTGTATCGTACTTTCCAAAACCAGGTAGCTCTTTTCCGACAAAACTGCGTACATCATTAAAACGAATATTCGTAGCCATAGAAAAGAGAAACGAAGAAATTGAAAAATCTTGATTTAAATTTCGATACTCCTGTGTAAAATAATGATTCTCTTTCCCAAGAACGTACATGTAACCATTCATCGATAACTCATTTAACCAATTATATAAATACGTTGACTTTGTCTCTTTCATAGAGGTTACCATCATACTAATAAGAAAAAAAGTCGCTAGTACTGTAGTAATAATAAATAAAACTAACTTACGTACACTTGTGAACTTCACATAAAAAAAGCCTCGATTCATACTATCACCCTCTCTATTTCAAGTTATGTACAAGCTCTAGAGAATAGACCGTCTAAATTCCGGCTATATTGTTAATGAGGTGAAATGAATTGAAGCTACTAATAGGAACATTACCCATTGTACTATCATTTATTTTTTATTGGCTTGCTAAGCATCCTACAATCCGTGTTGCTTTACATATTTCAGCGTACTTAGCACTTTATGTACTCGGTACAATTATTTCTATTAATATATATGATGTTTTAATACAAGATTTAGTTTTCATGACAAGCATTCATGGAATTTTACTAAATCCATTTTTTCTTATATCAGGAGCATATATAGGGATATACACCTTGCACTTAATCTTGTCTTACGTTATTACGAAAATAAAAAATGGAGCGTAATAAAATGCAACCACCATTCATCTGTCATACATGCAAAAAAAGAATTGTGCGAAAGAAAGATCTTATTATTGCCACATCGTACTTCCGCTTTTATTTATTTCACAGTGATTGCTTTAAACGACAGCAAGTGTTCATCTCACGATTTATCCCTGTAAATACGCTTTTTAATTTCTTTCTTATTATATACGGACTTATTTTTGGCAGCATGCTTATGATTACAGAACCATCTATTATTTGGGTGATTTTCTTATTTCCCATTTTATATCGGTTTCTTTCCTATTATTATGTTGAACGTTTTTTCTCTACATAACGTGCAGACTGTCCTCTAGGAATACTTAGACATTCCCACTCATTTTCTTTTAACATCTTCCCAATGTAAATAATCTGTCCAATATGCAAAGCATAATGAGAAATTTGTCTTTCAATTGCTTGCATGACAGTATGTGCTTCACCGCGAATATATACCGTCTGTAATAAAACTTCTGGCGTTAGCACATGCATCGTTTTCAAAACATATTCCCATCCTTCATTCCATGCTGCGAGAACCTCTTCCTTAGAATGATAACCATCTTCAAATTCAGCGTCTCGGTTACGATCTATTTTTTCACCATCAGATGTTAAAAAATCCGTCCATCTAGAACGCATATTACCTTGCAGATGCTTTATAATAACCGCTATACTATTTGTTGCTTCATGAGAAGACCATTCAATCTGTTCATATGATAATTGAGAAAGCACCCGTTCCCCTTGTTTCTTTGTTGCTTCAAAATTCGAAATGGCACATTGTAAATATTCTCGTCCAATATCCATGTTCCCCCGCCTTTACACTAACTAATTTTCGTTCCATTTGGTAATTCCATATTGGGCTGAAGTAATACGACATCACCGGCTTCAGGTACTCCCCCTAAAACAAGCACTTCTGATTTAAATCCAGCTACACGTTTTGGCGAAAAATTTACAACAGCAACGATTTGCTGACCGATTAAATCTTCTGGGGTATATCTCTTCGTAATTTGAGCACTTGACTGCTTAATTCCAAGCTCTCCAAAATCAATTTCTAGTTTAATCGCTGGAACTCTTGCTTCTTTAAATTCCTCTGCATATGTTACAGTTCCAATTCGTAAATCCAAAGCTAAAAAATCTTCAAAATTAGCCATTTTATCATTCCTCCCATTTATTACTTAGACAAAACAATAAAATCCCCTTTAAAAAAAGAAAGGCGCCTAAGCACCTTTCTTTTGTAGTTCACTTGATTCATTTGATTTATAGAAGAAGAAACCAAGAATCCCGCCAATACATGATGGGATTAACCATCCTATTCCTTCATTATATAATGGTAACATTTGTAGTACGTTAGAAATCGCGTCAATTTTAATGTTCGCACTTTCTAAACCGTTAAAGAAACTAATTAACAATGCGCCTAAAATAGCTCCAATATAAATGGTATTACGCTTCCCAATCCATTTATGGAAGTAAGAAAGTACGATTAATACGATTGCAACTGGATAAATGATCATTAACACTGGTAAAGTAACTGTGATTAATTGTGTTAAACCTAGGTTAGATACAATTAAACTAAACACACATACCATCGTTACAATCGCTTTATGCGAAAGTTTAGGGAATAAGTTTGTAAAGAAGCCAGCACAAGCTGATGTTAATCCAACAGAAGTTGTTAAACAAGCGAGTATAATAACGAGCCCTAATAAAATTTTACCACTTGTTCCATATAACTCATTTACAACATTCGTTAAAATAAGTCCACCATTCTCTGATACACCAAGTGATGTACTTGTTGAACCAAGATAAGCAAGTGATAAATAAATTAACGTTAAACCAAGTACTGCAATAATACCTGATACTACTGTTATTTTTGCAACTTGACTACTTTCTTTTATTCCTTTAGAACGGATAACTTGTACAACGACAATTCCAAATACAAGCGCACTAATTGCATCCATCGTTAAATATCCTTGTATAAATCCACCAAAGAAAGCATTTTCTTTGTATGCTGCTAGCGGCGCAGCTGGTTCTCCAATTGGATCAATAATTGCCTTTCCAACAATAACAGCAACAATCAATACTAACAATGGTGTAAGAAATTTTCCGAACCAATCCACTAATTTAGATGGATTTAATGATAAATACCAAGTTATTCCGAAGAAAACTATCGTGAAAAGAAATAGCATGTACCATTCGGAAACCAATGCCTCTGATAAAAATGGCTTCATACCCATTTCAAATGAAACGGCTCCAGTACGCGGAATCGCGAAAAATGGTCCAATTGCTAAATAACTAATCAATGGGAAAATAAACGCGAATATTGGGTGAACTCTAGAAGATAGCGCTTTCAAGTCCCCCTCTACAAACGCGACAGCCGTTACAGCTAATAGGGGTAATCCGACTCCCGTCACAAGGAATCCAATTGTAGCAATCCAAACATTCTCTCCAGCTTGTTGCCCTAAAACTGGTGGGAAAATTAAATTTCCTGCTCCTAAAAATAGTGCAAATAACATTAAACCGATTGCTACCGTATCACCTGGCCTTAAACGTCCCTTCATACTTTTCATTTGCATAGCACTTTTTCATTGTTTATCTCTATTTTCACAATATGCTATGCATCCTCCTCTCTGCTCAAGCTGATAAAATATGCCCCTTACAAAGCAGTGTCTTTCTCCATAATTTCTCCATTCCCCTTATTTTTACTCTAATTATTAATTTTTGATTTTTTTGAATATTTGACTCATTAGAGTGGTATTGCGTGGAGTATAGTTGTCAGACCTCTTTGTTTTTATCACACATATAGTAACATATTTAGTTGAAAAATAAAAACATATTTTCAAATTGATTTTTTTGAAAATCAAAATTATCTACATTTTTTATTCTTTTACACAAATATTGTTACAATCTCGACTTTTATCCTATCATTATTTTTAAATAACTTTATTCAAGTAACATAACAAAAACCATCCAACATAATTAGATGGCTTTTGCATGTTACTCTATCGTTTCAACTTCGCGTGGATTTTTCATCTCTTCCACATACACAACTCTAAATCCGTGATCTTCTAAATCTTTCAGTAACGTCTCTAATTCACCGTCGTTAAACTCTTCTCCTAATGTAAACATAATTCTCCGAACTAATAAGGCGTCATTATCAAAAGTCATTAAACTTTGGATACCTGTATATTTCTTTAATACTGTCGATAATTTTTGAATGGCCCCATTATAATCTTGTGTCCCAATCATGACAGAATATTTACTAGAATGAACGCCCCAAGCATCTTCTAATAACTCGAAAACCTTTTTATGCGTTAAAATTCCAAGAAAGACTCCATTTTCATCAACTACTGATAAATAAGGTAATTTTTTTATTGTAAAAAATACTTTAAAGAACGAAGAATCTTCTCTAACATAACCTTCTTTATCATTTAATAATTGTACTACACTCTCTTCCAGCGAACCTTTATATTCTAAAATATCTACTTTGTATACATTCCCTAAATATTTCTCTTTTTTTTCATCTAAAACTGGTACACAACGATACCCAGTTTTATTTAAATGCTCCAGTGCTTCCCCTATCGTAATTGAACTTGAGCAAAATAAAACTTCCCTTTTCGGCACATAATTCCCTTTAATCCTCATAAACAGCCTCCTTATGTTAAAATACTTTCTGTGCCATAACTATATTATATTTTCAGAAAAAAATAAATAATTTATTTTACTTTTCTGAAAATTATTCATTTTCTTGTCATAATTTATTCACGTTTCATTCACTTATATCCCCTACAATACTAAATTTCTTTAAGAAAAATATATTGTAACTTACGCCGAAAAAAGCTAAAATAAGAATAAGAATTTTCTGAATATTCTAAGAGTAGGTGGTTACATGTCTTTATTGCGCTCACATATATGTAAATTTATCGTTGGTGTTCTCATTATATTTATCATTAGTCCTATTCCTGCATTATTCATTACACATAAATACTCATACATAACTGGCTTTATAAGCATTTTTCATAACTTCGCACAACTTTCTTCTATGACAATTCCAAAGATTGATTGGATGCACGAATCTATCTTTTTCTCAGCAAATCAAATGGTTCATACTTCTAATCATTCAACACCGTTATTCCCTTACATATGGGAAATATATTTTTTATCGATTGTTCGTTTTACCTTTACTCTTGCGATTGGATTCTTTATCAGCTTAGGGATCGGCCATTTATTTTTTAAAGCACCTCAATCGGTTAAGAAGTTCACTTATTTATTAAAATGGATACCGTACTCTTTTTGTACTGTATTATTACAATGTTCGGTCTTATTACTACTCCTATACATCGCAAAATTGATAAAGCTTCCTTACTACTCATCTTTTATCATCGTTTGTAGTACTTCCATGATTATCGTTATGCAAGCAATAAAAAAGTGGATTCCTTTCTTAAGTAACACCAATGAATATGAAATAAAACAATCTTCTTTCCTTGTAGATACATTGTTTTTAGCGCTTACTTCGAATCACAAATCTATTCTAGGTTCCATTATTCTTTCATTCGTTATTATGGAATGCGTTTTTCATGCAAGCGGACTATTGCAATTTGTCGTTCAATTCGGTGGAAATGCACCTGTTATTGTTACAATTAGCTTATTACTTTTGTATATCCCGTATTGCATACTCTCTTTCCTTCAAACACTATGGACGACAAATCACGTTAAACAACAATCATACGCTTTAACGAGAAGTATTCCAAAACCTTAATTTGAAATAACCCTCTATAATCTGAAAGTAGGGGGTTATTCCTTTTGTATAGCGGACAAAATAACAGCAAATTCAAAAACTATTGCAGAAACATACCAATATTTACCCTTTTTCTTTGACTATTCTTTTCGTTTGGATTTATTATAAAAGCATAACATAATCGCAGGAGGTGACATCTTTATTCCAAACTACGGAATAGAGAACACACTTGGACATATTAAATATTTTTCTCATCTTTGTGCTCATCCTTATTTCCGGCTTTTTCGTTGCATCAGAATTCGCTGTTGTAAAAGTACGAAAAAGTCGCATTGACCAACTTGCAAATGAAGGCAATAAACAAGCTTTAGCTGCAAGAAGTGTCCTATCTAATTTAGATGTTTATTTATCAGCTTGTCAGCTCGGGATTACGATTACTTCTTTAGGGCTTGGTTGGCTTGGTGAACCGACTGTGGAACATTTACTACGACCGCTCTTTGAAAAGATTAATATTACTGGAACAATGGCGAATACTTTATCCTTTATTATTGCTTTTAGTGTTATTACATTTTTCCATGTTGTATTAGGTGAATTAGTTCCAAAGTCTTTCGCCATTCAAAAAGCTGAAGCAATTACACTTAAGTTTGCACGACCACTTATTTTATTTGATAAAATTATGTATCCATTCATTTGGCTACTTAATAGTACGGCAATCTTTTTCACAAAACTACTCGGTTTAGAGCCTGCGAAAGAAAATGAACTTGCCCATTCTGAAGAGGAACTACGACTCATTTTAGGTGAAAGTTTCAAAAGCGGCGAAATAAACCAAACCGAATATAAATATGTAAATAATATTTTTGAATTTGACGACCGGGTCGCGAAAGAAATTATGGTCCCTCGTACAGAAATGATTTGCTTATCTACTGAAAATACGTTAGAAGAGAATATGGATATCGTCGCAACTGAAAAGTATACACGCTATCCGATCATCGAAAAAGATAAAGATGATATTATCGGTATGATCAATACGAAAGAAGTATTTCACGATCAAACGAAAGACATTCATAAACCACTTGAATCTTACATACATCCAGTACTAACTGTATTTGAAACTGTTCCAATTCGCAAAACATTAGTACATCTACAAAAGAATCGCGTTCAGATGGCAATCGTTATGGATGAATATGGTGGTACTGCTGGACTTTTAACAATGGAAGATATTCTTGAAGAAATCATTGGAGAAATTCAAGATGAGTTTGATGCGGATGAATCACCTATGATTGAAAAACGTACGCCGAAGCTTACTGTTTTAGATGGGAAGGTGCTCATTTCTGAAGTAAATGATATGTTTGGCCTGCATATTGATGATAGCGATTTAGATACAATTGGAGGCTGGCTCCTCTCTCAAGCAGTTGATTTAAATATTGAAGCTGGTTATTCCATTGAATTTGCCGGTTTTCAATTTAAAGCACTAGAACTTGATGGACATCAAGTGAAAAAAATTGCGGTACATAAATTAGACACGAAGAAGGAGTTATAAAGTGACAGTATTATTAACAATCTGTATCATTGCCTGTTTCATTGTTTCATTTCTCGCCTTTATTTATCCTATCATTCCAGGCATCCTTGCTGTCTGGGCTGGATATTTAATTTACCATTTTGGTATAAATGGCGGAGAACTAACAACTTCCTTTTGGATTATTCAAGTCATTTTCACACTATTTATTTTCATTGCTGATTTTATTGCAAATGGATATTTCTTAAAGAAATACGGGAGTTCTAAATGGGGAGAACGTGTCGGTATGATTTCTATCATTGTCGGATCTTTCTTCTTCCCACCATTCGGTTTAATTATCATACCGTTCTTATCGGTATTTATTACAGAACTCATGCATAAAAAAGCGCCAAAAGACGCCTTTCTAGTAGGAGTTGCTACTGTAGTTGGTTTTTTAAGCAGTACAGTAGCGAAAGCCATTCTCCAAATCATTATGATTCTCATATTTGTATGTTATATCGTCTTTTAACCATCCCAATTTCGGGATGGTTTTTTTAATAGGAAATACCTACTCGACTATTCTCATATTGGTTTTCACTACATAAATTCCACGTAAATTGCGCTGTATCACCAACTGTTATTTTCGCTCCATCTTCTGGTAATACATCTTTTTCAGTTCGATATATTCCTGTCACATCACCGTCTATTAAATGCGTCGGACAAACGACCGTCCAACATAAATTACTACTACTCAGTAACTTATATGCGGCTAAATGATCTTCTGCTGCGGTTGTTGTCTTCCTTTTTGATTCCGTTGATTGAAAACGATATAAATTTAAATTTGTTCTCGCTTGTAAAATACCGGCTGTTCCTATTGTAATGATTCTATGAACCCCTTCTTCTTCCATTTGCTTTATAATTTGTGGCATACTCTTCGCTAACGTTCCATTTTGATCCGTTCCAAGTGCACTTATTACTATATCGCTTCCTTCTATTGCTTTCTTTATATCATTTTCATTTAGTACATTACCTTCTATCACTCGTAACCTTTCATGTTGTATTTCTATTTTATTTACATCACGTGCTAATGCAGTCACTTCAGCTGAATCCTTTAATGCTAATTTAATTATGTTTGAACCTACTCGACCTGTTGCTCCCAATATACATACTTTCATTTGTTTTCCCCCTTTTTCATTCTTTCTCTATTTTTCAATAATCTCAATCAATTTACAACAAAAAAGCTTCCTCATATATAAGAGGAAGCTCTATTATTACATTATTTCTTTTCTTTAGAATCCGTAGACTTCTCAGTTCCACTTGTTTCTTTATCCTTTTTGTCCTCTTGTTGTGTTGTTGTATCCTCTTCGTTCTTCTTGTCCTCACCTTTACTACAACCTACCATTAATAAAGAACTTGCAAGTGCCATAGCAGTTAATGATTTAACCCATTTGTTCATTTGCGTTTCCTCCTTTAGATAGAATATGTACAACCCCCATATTACTCTCTATTTTTAAAGGAAAGATTGAAAAATAGTAAATAAACGGTAAATATTTGTAAATTTTCTGATAATAAATATGTACACCTAGTCTTTTTTTCTCCATGAAAAGTAAAAAACTAAGGCGCCTATCTTTCCGCCTTAGTTTCTTATGCAAACTTCTCATTTTCATATACATGTTTAATCTTATACTCTTTCTTCACAACATATTGCCATACACTATAGGCATAACGATTCATTTTCAGGAAGCAATTTTCTAAAAACGAGCGGAATTCTGGATTTGCAACTTCAACTGCCACTTGAGCGAACTTTAGTGCTAACCGTTTTAAATGCGAAATATAACAAGTTGCAATATGGATATCCCCTGTATATTTACTATCAGTTTCCTTTTCCATTTCATGAAAATGAAATGAAATTGGTTCACAAGTTATATGCTGTACATTCTCTCCTTCTTGAAAATTCACTTGTTCATTATACGCTTGCAACATATATGGTAAATGATGCTGTAATAGCTCTTTTAATTCTTCGTCTCTTACCTCCCTTGTATACTCCCCAACCTTATAAATAAGCATATAACTATACCTCATTAATTCTTTCATACAATCCATGAAAATGCCTCCCTTCTCTTTTGTCTATATGTTATAAATATGATGCTATAACATTTGCTATTCTTGCTAAAAACCAATCCCACTTACTAATTTTCTCAAAGTCTTCTTCTGAAAGTCTTTTTGATTTATGAAAGTCTTCTTTTAATCGGTTCCATACGTCCGCTGTTACTCCCTTATCATAGATAATACAATTAGACTCCGTATTTAAATAAAAACTTCTATTATCAAAGTTTGCGGTACCAATATCAACAATTTCCCCATCAATGATTGTTACTTTTCCATGAAAAAAACCATTCTGATATTGATAAATCTCCGCTCCAGCATGTAACATGTCTTTCAAATACGGATAGGCAGCTTGTTTTAACAATACTGCATCACTTTTAAATGGTACGAGAATTTTCACATTGACACCGCGGTTTAATGCATCTTTTAACTCTTTCATCATTTCTTTACTTGGTACAAAATATGGCGTTGCAATAATTAAAGACGTTTTAGCCTGCTTTAAAAGTGCTCCATATTTTTCCCATAAACCTTTTCCATCTGAAAATAAATATTGATATTTCACATTCCCAATTGCAGGTAAACTTTCATGTATAGGCGTTTTTTCTCCTGTATCTTCTTCCCAGTCAGTTGCAAATTTTCTTTCCATATCCGTGGCACCATTCCCCTTGACTCGTACATGATAATCACGCCACGGACCAAATTTCGGATTTTGTCCAAGGTACTCCTTTCCAATGTTAAAGCCGCCAACGTATGATACTTTTCCATCTATCGTAACGATGCGTCTATGGTTCCGTTGGTGCAACGAATAGAATAAATGTTTCAATTTAGGTTTTTTACTAAACGTAAACTGGACACCATTGCTTTTTAGTTGATGAATTATCTTTTTCTTCAGCTTATATCCGCCTATTCGATCGACTGACAATTTCACTTCTACTCCGCTCGTTGCCTTTTTCTCAAGTAACTGCAAAAACTCTTTGCTTATTTCATCTTTACCTACAATATAAAAATGGATATATACGTACTTTTCTGCATTACGTATATCCTCAAATAATTTCTTATATAACTCTTCACCGTTCGTATATAGTTGAAATTCACCTAATCGAACTTGTCCTAATTCATATTCACTAGCCATTTTTTTCCCCATTTCCACATCGATGTTCATCCAAATGAATACACCTACTAAAAAAAGGAGTACAGCGAAAAAGTGTTTCATGGATATTTTCCTTTCTCCACTTACTGTTATTTCTATATCTTCCCTTTTTTAATACATTATCATTCAAGAAAATATGTCATTACATGATATATGTCCATATCAAACGATAGCTCATTTGCATATTGTATGTTGTATCTTAAAATAAAAGGAGGAAATAACAATGGGCTTCGCACATGGTAATGGATTCGCGCTATTAGTCGTATTATTTATCCTCTTAATCATCGTCGGTGCTGCTTGCTTCTGCTAAGTAGTTATCGTCATATGATATGTGGATGAAAAAACTATAAAAGCGGACACCTATTTTTAGGTGTCCGCTTTTCATATGAAAAACATTTCCGTTTGTTATTGTACCTTTAACGACTACATATTCAACTCAAAAAGTTAATAATGTAGCTACTTTCTTACTCTCCGCCTTACGTATATGGCGTTGTTCTGCACGTAACACTGCAATGCGATGTAATTCTTTCTCTTCTTCTGTTTCAGGGATAACTCGCGGCACAGGAACCGGATTATTTTCCTTACTAAGTGCAACAAAAGTAACAAATGACGTTGCTGCTATACGTTTCTCACCCGAAATTAAATCTTCTGCTACTACCTTCACAAATACTTCCATAGAAGTTCTACCCGTCCAAATTACAAAAGATTCATAACTAACACAATCTGAAGAGCGAACAGGATGTAAAAAATCTACCCAATCCATAGATGCTGTGACACATTCTTTTCTTGCATGCCTTGTTGCTGAAATAGAAGCAACCATATCCATCTCGGCTAATATCTTCCCACCAAATAGCGTATTATGATCGTTTAAATCTGTTGGAAATACTCGGCTCGTTTTAAACACTCTAGACTCATTAGCTGTTTTCCCTTTTACTTCAGTCATTGTTATCACCTCTTTGATTATTTAACCCGCTATTTGCAGACATTAAGACTCCCACCACAAAATTCGGCTGGAGCAAAGAAGTTCGGTAAGAGTTCCATTTCCCATTAACACTAGAACGGTATGAGCTTACTATCACTACACGTTTAATATTAACAACATTCAGAACTCTTAGTCCACAAAAAAGAACCGATGTTATCAATCGGCTCCTCTAAATACATATTGTTCTTTTGGCGGTTCAACCTTATTCCATTTCGTTACTTCTAATACAGGGATATTCGCATGGAATGGCTGATAAAATTCCGTTGATATTTCTCCTTCAACTTGAATCCAATCATCATTTTTCCATTCTACCCCTTCTGGTTTTTTCACTAACATACCATATACACCAGAATCCGCTACACAGTGTATAATCCCGAAACGGAATAAGAAATATTGTTCTTTTTGAGAAGAGTCATCTTTGAAAACAAACCCTTTAAAAGATAATTTTTTCCCAGTAAACTCGCCAGGGTAATTATAAATTGTTTCCATACCCTTAAGGAAATTTTCATCATTTAAAGTAACACTATCTTTCGTTACAAACTCTTTCTTCCCTTTTTCCATTACACCACGGTATCCTTCTTTTCCGTAATAAATACTCGTGTCCGGTCTTAAAAATTGCCTTCTCATAAATGGGTCTGTACTTTCTGCTTGTGCAACAGGAAAATGAAACCCTTTCGCCTTAACAATATCTGAATCTAACGTTGCAATTGGGAAAAACAATCCTGATATAATAGGAAAACAGAACAATGAGTACGAAAATACTTTTTTCCACCATGTATTCTCATCTTTTGAATGATCATGTCCGCAATGGCTATGATCACAACTACAATCTTGTTTTCCTTGTTCTTTCTCATGTTCTTTTTGAAAAACGATAATAATTTGAACTACTGTTAAAAAGCCTAAAATAATGGCTGCTGTAGTTGATAAATAAGCATACTTCATATTGATATACTTCGTAATATTACCGGAAATATGAAGCTGCGCGATTAAGATTGTAAAACCTAATAATATATACGCTCGAAACATAACCTACCACCCCATCGCATAAATGAGTAGTGAGCTTGCATAAACAACAAGTGTAACTGTAACTGTAACGACAATTACAAATTTCGTTTTAAATGTCGCAAGCATCATAAACATATTTTTAATATCCACCATCGGTCCATATACGAGGAACGCGACAAGTGATGCTGTTGAAAATGTACTTTGGAATGACGAAGCAATAAACGCATCCGCTTCTGAACAAAGTGATAAAATGTAAGCTAGTCCCATCATAACAGCTGGTGAAGAGAACGGCCCTTGTCCTATAGCAAGAAGTGTTGAAGTTTGTACGAACGTTTGAACTGCCGCTGCAATTAACGCACCTAATACTAAATATTTTCCCATCGAGAAAAATTCCTCAACAGCATGCGTACATACATCCCACATTTTTTTACGTAATGGACGCTTATGATTCACTTCTGGGAAGTGATCATCTCGTAATTGATGTTCTTTAAACATAAATGATAATATAATTCCAACGATAATTGCTACGATAATCGCTACGATAGAACGATACCATACCATGTGCATACTACTTCCAAAGGCAACGTATGTTGCAAATAATACGACCGGATTAATAATTGGCCCAGTTAACATAAATGCAATCCCGGCATATGGTGGAACCCCTTTTCCGATTAACCGTCTTACAATCGGAACGATTCCACATTCACAACCTGGAAACATCATACCTAAAAAAGTAGCCATTAAAACAGACAGAAAACGGTTTTTCGGCATCCATTTTGCTACCATATCCTCTGTCACAAACATTTGAATGAATCCTGAAATAAATACACCAATGAGCACAAAAGGAAGTGCTTCGATCAATATGGAGATAAAGATTGTATTCATTTGCAGGAATGCTTTCGGTAATTGAAACAATTCCATGATGTATTTCCTCCAACTTTTCATTAACAATATGTAATTTTAACCCCATTTTATGAATTGGACAAGGCTTATACGGAATTCACTTCCTTCATATACATTACATTTTATAAGTTATATTCTATTCAAAACTTTCGATTTCATGGCAAAAAAGCTGCTCTAGCGCAGTTATATAACTATGCTAGAGCAGCTTTCTTCTCGTTAAAAGTAACGTTTCTTCCAAAAAACAAACGCTAATGTGAAAGATAGTGTTACACATATTATGAGTACAATTACAAAACCATGTGCTTCCCCTTCAAACGGAACCTTTACGTTCATTCCAAAGAAACTAGAAACCATCGTTGGTAACGATAAAATGATTGTAATAGACGTTAACAGTTTCATAACACTATTTAAATTATTTGATATAACGGAGCTAAAAGTATTCATCATTCCACTTAAAATGTGACTATATATTTCCGCCATTTCAATAGCCTGTTTATTTTCAATTAATACATCTTCTAATAAATCTTGATCGTCTTCATACATTTTTAAAAATGTACTGTTACGCATTAATTTTTGAATTACAATTTTATTCGCCTTTAATGATGTTGTAAAGTAAACTAAACTTTTTTCAAGGCCTAGCAATGTGAAAATCTCTTTATTTTTCATCGACTTATTTAATTGATGCTCTAAATCGATTGTTTTTCTGTTAATTTGCTTTAAGTATCTTAAATAATAAGTAGAAATCGTATATAAGAGCTGAAGTGCAAAGCGTGTCTTTTTAAACGTATAAAATTCTTTAATACGTTGATTAATAAAGCGTTCGAAAATTGGGTTTTCTTCTAAACAAATTGTCACAAAACAATCTGGCATTACAATCATACCTATTGGAATCGTGTCATAAATCGAATTTCCTTCTTCATCATGTCTAACTGTTGGAATATCCACGATTATTAAGGTATTATTGTCTTCCTTTTCAATACGAGAGCGTTCTTCATCATCTAAAGGGTCTTTAATGAAATCTAAGTCTACATTTAAAGTTTGTACTAGATATTGAATTTCTTCTTCCGTTGGATGAAGTACATTAATCCAGCAACCCTTTTGCATTTCCTCAACCTCTTGTAGTTTTCCGTTTCGGTCTGTTAAATAAATATTTAACATACTATCACCCCGATTCTTTTTACATGTAGGAATCTACCTCTCTTACATAACAGTTTTTGAACCGCCATTCTCAGCATATGAAACATACGTTTAAATTTCAATAGAAAAATTATTTTGAAAACGTTTTTATAAGAAAAATATTCTAAACAAAGAAAAAGACAGAGTGCTCTCTGCCTTAAAAAGCTTATGTTGCCTTTATAACATATTTAGAAAGCATCCACAAGTTAAAGCCAACTGAAATCGTATAACCAGCGTATGTTGAAATAATAAAACTTACATAATCGAAATACGGAAGCAATACGATATTTAAAACTATCTTTACAATAATGCCAATTACTAATCCTAGCACTGTTTTCTGTTGTTGGTTAATTCCTTGTAACATCGCAGCTGTTACTGTAAAAAGCGAAAATAGTATACAGGCAGGAGCATAATACTGTAAAATAACTCTCCCCATCTCCGGATCATTTCCGGCACCAAATAAAAGAGTATATACTGGTTTTGCTAACACCATCATTCCAATCGCCGCTGGTACCGTAATACCTACTACTAATACATTCGTTCTCGTAAAATGTTTGTACAGTAACTTCACATTCCCTGCTGTATAGGCTTTTGTCATCTCAGGTACGAGAGACATACTAAAAGCAGTCGCAACGGAAACTGGGATGAGTACAACCATCTGAACAAGACCAATTATTGCATTTATCTTCTCCGCTTCTCCTTGCATATACCCTATTTGTATAAGTAGTTTATTAATTGTAAATGTATCAATCGTCTGATACAACGGAATTGCTAAACCAACCACAACAAACGGTATTGAATATGTAAAGAGCTCCTTATAAAGCGAGAAAAAAGATTTCGTTGTTTGCGGAATACTTGCCATTTCTTTTTTCTTTAAGTGCTTTCTCCTTCTTATGTAATACGCACTTAAAACAGTTAATCCACCTATCGCTCCCATAAAGGCACCGAACGTTGAAATACCAACTGCTAGTGAGATAGAAGCTTTTAAAATATATAAAACGACAAAGCTTCCTATTAAAATGGTTAAGACCCGAAAAAACTGCTCAACAACTACACTTAAAGCAGAAGGCCCCATCGATTGAAACCCTTGAAAGAATCCCCTTAATAAACTCATTACCGGTACAAGTATTAACGCAAAACTTACAATTTGGATATTAGTAGTGACCGCTGCTACACTATTCCCTGTTTGATCATTTCCATCGATTACAAGTTTAGCTAAATGTGGAGCTAATATATATAGCGTAAAACATGAGATTACTCCCATTATTAACATAAAATAGATACCGCTCTTTAGCACTCTCTTAACCGTATGATAATCATTCAGTTGATCATATTTTGATACCATTTTTGAAACGGCAAGTGGTAGTCCCATCGTCGCAATGCTGAGCATAATCGTATAGGGACGATATGCATATGTGTATAAAACGTACCCACTCGTACCAACCATTGCTGTAAATGGTATAACATATATAAATCCTAACATTTTAGATATCATCGTTGCCATCGTTAAAAATATCGTTCCACGTATAAACGGTGACCCTTTCATCACATTCCTCCGCTACGCTTTATTATTACACATTATGGACAACTCCTTTTTTTTAGAACCGAAACAAATAAAAAAGCCAATGAAAAATCATTGACTTTAACGCGCTGCTTTTTTCTTTTTTAAATACTTTAAACCGAAGTATAGAGCAACAAAGAGAACAGCTCCTATAATTATGTAATGTGTGTAATCAGATGCATACTCTTTAATGTGTCGCCAATTTCCACCAAGCTTTTCACCTAAGTATATAAATAGTATTGACCATGGAATAATCGCAACTACTGTATATAGTGTAAATAGTTTTAACGGCATTTTAGCTAATCCTGCTGGAATAGAGATTGCATGACGTACTACTGGGATAAAGCGTGCAGAAAAGATTACTCCTGCTCCGTAACGCTTAAACCAACCTTCCGCTATGTCTAAATGGTGTTTATTAATAAGTAGATATTTCCCATATTTCTCTACAACCGGACGCCCTCCGTAATATCCAAGCCAGTATAAAAAGATTTGGGCTAAAGTACCACCAATAGTTCCGGCGATAACTGCACCGACAAAACTAATTTTACCATCCGCTACTAAAAATCCAGCATACGAAAGTACAATTTCACTCGGGATAATTTCAATCATTAAAGCTAGCGCTACTCCAAAGTAACCTAGGCTTGCAAAAAATTGTAATAACTGATCTATTATGCTTGCTAACATTTTATTTTCTATCTCCTTTTTTCTTCACATACCATCCCATTATTACATAAAGGTCGCATTCTGCCAATATCTTCATTCCAACAATATTATCGGCATAAGCATAATTAATCTATTAATGTTTCTTTCTGAGGTTCTTTCATGTAGGCAAACATTTCTTTAATTTGCTCTTCTGTATTTCTAGCAATCGATAAATTAGGCAATTCATTCTCACCAAAAAACTCCACATCTTCTGTTTCAATACTAGTTTTCTTTTCGCCACCAATAATCTTACAGCTAATAAAAATTTTATATACGTGTGTTGCTGAAGGCGATGGTTGATGTTTTTCTTTATCAAATATAGCGAGTAGCTTAAAATCGTCTACTTCATAACCCGTCTCCTCTAAAACTTCTTTTGCTGCTACTTCTGTTGGCGTATGACCGATATCGGCCCATCCACCTGGCAATGCCCATTTCCCATCACTTTTTTCTTTCACAAATAATAACTTTTCATTTTGAAAAACGACTGCTCTTATATCGACTTTAGGTGTTTGATAACCTGTCTCACTTGCAAATAACTTCTCTACTATTTCCCAATCTGTCTTTGTGTAATGTGACATCATCGAAATGGAAATATCCCGTAATTGTTGGAAACGCTCTATATCATACACATCTTTAGAATACGTTAAACCCGCTTGGGCTATAGCTTGTATTTGTTTTACCCAATCAATCCATTTTACCGTCATGTTTCCACATCCCCCATACTCTTTTAAGTGAATAGTAAGTCAGTTTTGTTGATACATCTTTATTATACAAAAAAAGAGATTGATAATGTTCCAATCTCTTTCAAAATTAATCCAATTCATGTAAGTGGTCTTGTATATACTTTCTTCTTTTATTTATATATTCATCGATCATATCAGCTTCTTGATCAAATGTTTCTAATTTTTCTTTCATATATGGATCTTGTAGTAAATATGGACGAATCGATTCACACAAACTCTCAACTTTCGGCATCATAAACGAAACGGTAAATTGTTCTTCTAGTATTTCTTCCAAAATACTTCGGTATTGCTTTCTAAATACAGGTATATCTAACAATCTTGCACTTAACGTGTTATAGCCTTGAATGCGAATATACTCATGATTAAGTGGCCTTCCTTGTACATCTCGCCCCCAAGTTGCATCATAATCCCACGGTATCACTTCAAATAAATTTGTTTCATCGTTATGATATAGTGCATAGTTATGAACGAAACCATCAAAGTTTTGTGTAAAAATAACGCCAGCTAACCATCGTAAATATTTATCAACATGCAAAAATTTTCCAATTTCTTTTTCATAAGCTTCCCTCGACAAAGCATTCGCTTGAAATACAAATTCACTCAGCTGTTCTTCACTATTTTTATTCGAATATTTAAATTCATAACCCGCAAAGAGCTCAGTCTTAACATCTTTATCTCTCTCACTCATTAAAGAAAAATTCGCATCATCATCTATTGCATAATAAATAGAACCACTCGGTAATCCTCTATTTTTCAAAAAGTTTTCATCAACTGATTCTAACTGTAAATATACACCTTGAATTTGACCATTAATTTTTATAAATACATGTTGTGATTTTGGTGAAAGTACACCAATATCATGAAAAAAGTCTAAAGATAATTTGTTTCGTATGAGAGACGGATCCATAAACTCAGAATTTAAATGAATTTCTTTCGCACCTTGAAATTTTTTCGGTTTATAAAACATAACATGATAAGACTTTTTCTCAAACTCACGAATATGAGCCCCCCGGTATACGATATCAATATCATACTTCTTTTTTCCATAAGTTAATTTTGCTGGCACTGGACTATCTGACCAAATGTCTTTTTTTAATTCCACTAAGTACATTGGATGAATAAAAAAATCATATGAAGGTAGCATATTTTCTCATCCCTTCTCAGTTCTCTTCATTCAATGTATGCACCTTGCCTTGTCCATACATCCGCTATCATCTATTTATATAAAATTACACTCTTGTCCTGTTCAGAAAGACGTCATATCTCATATCATGTTAAGGAAAAAGAATACCTTTTCAACTTAATACATGATAAGGAGGATTTCTATGAAACGTGATATTAGAAAAGCGGTTGAAGAAATCAAAAGTGCTGGGATGGAGGATTTCTTACACCAAGATCCAAGTACTTTTGAGTGCGATGATGATTGCACTACAAAAATAGAGTGTAGCGAAGATTGTAAGTGTCCAAGAACAAGATGTACTCGCGTGAAACATTGTACTTTCGTTACAAAATGTACTCATGTTAAAAAATGGACATTTGTTACGAAGTGTACTCGTGTTCGCGTTCAAAAATGGACGTTCGTTACGAAAGTAACACGTAGAAAAGAATGCGTTTTAGTTACAAAACGTACTCGCAGAAAGCATTGTACTTTCGTTACAAAATGTGTACGCTTTGAAAAGAAATTTTACTGGACAAAACGATGTTACTGTAAAAAATGCGAATTCTTCCCGAATGGACACGGTGGCTCTTGCGACGATTCGTGTGATGACGGAAAGAAATGGAATGATTGCAAAGGCGGACATAAATTCCCATCTTGCAAAAACAAGAAATTCGATCACTTCTGGTATAAAAAACGTAATTGCTAGTTTTTATGCCTACAAAAAAAGGCCGTTTTGCGGCCTTTTTTACGTTTATTGAAAGTGACTTATATCTGCAAATTGCTTCACTTCACCTTTCCCTTCTTCAAATTCTATTATACTTAGACTAGCACTATGCATAAATGGATCATCCCACACATTTTCTATTTCAATACCCGCAAAATGTCCTACAAGTAGTTTTGCCGCTGCCGCATGGGAAACAATTAATATACTTTCTCCTTTATGCTTTTCTAAAAGAAGTTGTATCCCATCCATTACCCTTTTATGAACAACCTCAAAATTTTCTCCTGATGTTGACCGAAAAAGATGTGGCTCATACCAAAACAATTGCATTTCATCTGGGTATTCTCTTTCTATATCAGCGATTGTCTGTCCTTCCCATATACCCATGTTAATTTCATAGAAATGCTCATCCGCTATTATCGGTATATCACGTTCGCCCTTTATTAACTCTGCAGTATGAAGGGTTCTTTCACTCGGACTACTATAGATCGCATGGATAGATAAATCTTTCATTCGGTCTCCTAATTGCTTTGCTTGTAACATACCATTTTCAGTTAAAGCAGAATTTTTCCGGCCTTGCATTCGTTTCGATACATTCCATTCCGTCTCACCGTGCCTTGTTACATATACAGTTGTTTTCATTTCACATTCCCCCTTACCATTTTGGCCGCAATTCCCACGGTTCTACTCGTCCTACAATCCATTCATCACATTTATTCTCAATTCCTTTTATTACCCCATCCGATATTTCTTCATGGGTAAGCCATCTCCCGTATGTATCTTCTAATATAAAACCTAATATTATTTTATGGTAGCTACATCGCGTACCACCTATTTTTTGTGCGGGTATACGCGACGCTTTACTACCTAAACTATGAAAAACGTTGTATGTTTCAGACGACAAATCCACTTCTCTACAAATGAATGACAACGTATCCTTCGCACTTGCGTGTACCCATGCGACAACTAATGTTATGGGGCCATTCCGCTCAATTGTGCTTTTAATAGCTAGCTTTACATCGTCGTCATTATGATAATCTAATGGAAGACATGCGATATTTTCTGGTATAGCACTCTCTCGCTTAACATTTTCTAATTTCATTTCATCTCGTCCAATAATAGAAACATGAAATCCTTGCTCACAAAGCCACATAGAAACTCTCTTTAGCATTCCTGTCCCACCAATTACTAGCGCATGCAACTTCTTCCCCCCTTAGTAAAATGTCATATGAGGTTTATCTTCCCTATAATAATTAAGTCGGTCTTGCAATGTCCCTGAATGAAACTCAAATTTGTGGCCGTCAGGATCAACAAAATATATAGACTTACAATCCCTTACATCCCGTTCTCTTCCTTGTAAAATATGAACATCGTTTTCTTCTAATCGTTGCAGTAAACGTTCAAAGTCTTTCTGTTCAACAGAAAACGCAATATGCGTATAAGATTGATGAATCTCATTTCTTGGAATATGTGTTTCTTCATTTAGTGCTATCCATACCCCACATATATGAAAATATGCAAGTTTTCTCCCTTTAACTAATAATTCTCCTTCTAGCACTTTTTCGTAAAATGTAATAGAGTTTTCTAAATTAGATACTGAAAAACAAAGATGATTGATTCCTTTTAACAAAAGTAGCTCCTCCTTAAACAAACGAAAAGATGAGCGAAAATTCACTCATCTTTTATTATACTATTTCTTTGTAATATATGCCCATTTATAACTGAAGTCCCCACCAAACGTATGATTCGCAATACCTTTTACGTATGGTTTCTCTAAGTAAGCCGTACTTTGTTGGTACGTAGGAGAAATGGCAGCATCTTGACCAATTAAGATTTTTTCAGCTTCTGCAAGGGCATTCCAGCGTGCTTTATCATCTTTTAATAGCTCTCCTTTTGATTTCGCTACTAAATCATCATACTTCGGGTTAGAATAATCCATTTCATTAAATGAACTTCCAGTAACAAACATATCAATATAAGTCATTGGATCTGGATAGTCCGGACTCCATGCTGATAATGAGAATTCATATTCAAATTTCTTTTCTAACTCTAACTTCTGCTTATATGGTTGTTGTTTCAAATTCACTTTAATACCAGGTAAATTCTTCTCTAATTCTTCTTTAATAAAGTCGCCCACTTTTTTACGGCTACCGTTATCATCATTTAGAAATTCTACTGTAATTGTATCTTGGCCAAGTTCTTTCTTCGCTTCTTCCCATAGTTTTTTTGCTTTTTCTGCATTGTCTTTACTATCACGGAAATTTTTATTTACAGAACGGAAATCTTTCCCATCTGGTCCTGTCGTAAATTTTTCAGGTACTAAGAAATATGCTGGTAATGATCCGTCATTTAAAATAATATTTGCAATTCCTTTTTTATCATATGCCAGATCAATCGCTTCACGAACTTTTTGGTTTTTAAATATTGCATTTTTTTGGTTAAAGCGCAAGAAATACATACGTGGATCTAACTTCGTTTTAAATTCATCTGGCTTATTCTTTTTATATTTATCAACAAATTCAGAACTTAAAATAACACGGTCCGCTTGATCACTATCATATAAATTTACTCCCGTGCTCGTTTCCTTCACAATATTTACATTAATTTCTTCTAACTTCACAATATCTTTATCCCAATAATTAGGGTTTTTCTTTAACTGATAACTTCTTTCATGTTTCCATTCACTCATCGTAAATGGTCCATTGTATAATAGTTTATCTGCTTCTAATGCATATTTATCCCCTTGCTCTTTCACATATTTTTCATTTAATGGGAAAAATGTAGGGAATGACGTAAGTTCAAGAAAATAAGGTGCTGGTTGCTCTAATTCTACTACTAACGTTTTATCATCCTTCGCTTTAACACCCAATTGATCTGATGGTAATTCTCCTTTATTTACTTTCTGTGCATTTTTCACATCAAATAAAATAAATGCATATTCTGCCGCTATTGCTTTATCTAATGTACGTTGCCATGCATATACAAAATCTTGTGCTCGAACTGGATCACCATTTGACCATTTCGCATCACGTAATTCAAATGTATATGTCTTTTTATCTTCACTAATCTTCACATCTTTTGCCATGCCTGGTGTTGGTTTATTATCCTTATCTAAACGATATAACCCTTCCATTGCATTTACAAAGGCACGGAATGATACAGAGTCTGTTGATTTTGACGTATCCATTGAAGGGATTTCTGCTGTTTCTAGTAAGTTTAATACTTGCTTATCTGCTGCTCCCTTATTCGATTCTTTCTTCGTTGTCGAAGCCTTCTCACCATTCCCACATCCTGCAACCAATACACTCGTCGTTAACGCAAGTGCAGCAATTGTTGTTGTCTTTCTCTTCATTCTTCCTTCCCCCAATCTATATGTATAAGTTAAATCCTATATAATATATTTCATTATACAAAAGATTCTGATTATTTTAAATATTTATTTTAACAAACATAGAAAAAAGCGGTCAGAAATTTCTTTCCAGCCGCTTTGTTGAATAGCATTTACTTGTAATCCATCCTCTATATCAAATGGATTTTGGACCTTAAATATTTCTTCCATCATCTTCAAAAACTCTTCTTCATTTTTAGATTCACCGTTAACCGTAAGTGAGTATGGTTCCACTTCACCCAATTTATAATCGACAACAAATTGAATCGCCACCTTTTGCCTCGGCGTTCCAGCGTTATATCCTTGGAATTCTACTAATTCTAACCCTTCCGTTCCACGATAATATATCCAACCTGAATTTTGAAAATAATTTTCGAAAGATTCACCTATAGAAAAGAAAGGATATTCATAAAGCGAGCTTGTACGAACCTTTTGAATAACGTCTCGATCAGTCGGAAAAAAGAAATGACTAAAAAATATGCTAGCAACTGCTAAAATAGTAACAATTGTCGCTCCCATTTTGCTCGTTCCGCCGCTATCATGGATAAGATAGTTTTCAACTGATTTATCTTTTATTTCTCTTGCTTTTATTCGGTATATACGTCTTTCCGCAAATTGATAGTATAATCCATTTGCAAAAATCCCCATTCCAAACAGAATAAAAATGAGTAATAAAAACGTAAGAGGCACCATATTAATGATTGGCAACGCTACATTAAATCCCATATAATACGAAAATGCATCACACGCTACTAATAACAACATAAATAAAGCAGCTGGCACATAATACTTACGATATCCTAGCCAGCCTATATTAAAAATAGCAGCCCAACCATTCCAGCTCCACCTAGCAATCCGCTTATTCTCAAGCTCCCATTTCCTTTTGTAATACGGATATCGTCTCCCTACATATACTTCTAGTTCTTTATCTATTAACGAGCTACCTTCATCTTGTTCATTATCCAAGTTTCGCTGACAACTTGCACAATTTAACTGTTCCTCCTCGCAAGGTCGCCCACAATTTATACATTTCAAAACAATCCCTCTTCCCATCCATACGTCATTTCAAAATACCTTCGTGTTTTAATAACCACTCTTTCCTCCATAAACCGCCCGCATACCCAACAAGCTTCCCGCTCTTTCCTATTACACGGTGACATGGAACGATTATTGAAATTGGATTCCGACTATTTGCTCCTCCTATTGCTCGTACCGCTTTCGTATTTCCGACCTTCTCTGCAATATCTAAATATGAAGCACTTACGCCGTACGGAATAGTATAAAGTGCATCCCATACATTTTTTTGAAATGATGTGCCCTCCGCAGACAGCGGGACCGTAAACTCTTTTCTTTTCCCTTTAAAATATTCATCTAACTCATTTATACATTGTTCTATCATTTCATTTTTATGTTCTTCTTGTCGTTCATCAACAAATATAACAGACGTAATTCCTTCTTGATTTGCTGTAATTTCTAGCAAACCTACTTCGCTTTCATAATAAGCCTGGTACATATGTCATCCTCCAATTCAGTTCATATTAGTCATTGTAACACGAATAAACAAAATTTTTCGTATAAGCGTTTTATTAGAGAAACAAAAAAGAGAATGGTAAAATATAAGAAAATTCAATCAAGGAGGCTATTTGATGAATTCCAAGCTTTTTTCACCTTATACAATTAAGAACGTTACACTAAAAAATCGTATCGTTATGTCGCCTATGTGTATGTATTCATCAGAAAACGAGGATGGCCAAGTAACTAATTTCCATCACGTTCATTACGGAACAAGAGCTGCTGGTCAAGTTGGTTTAGTTATGATCGAAGCAACAGCCGTGTTACCTGAAGGAAGAATTTCTAATAAAGACCTAGGTATATGGAATGATAGCCTAATTGAAGGCTTACATAAAACGACAACTTTTATACATGATAACGGCGCAAAAGCCGCCATTCAACTTGCTCACGCCGGAAGAAAAGCTGAATTAGAAACGGATGCTCTCGCTCCATCCGCAATTCCGTTTAATGAAACTATGAAAATCCCAGTAGAAATGAGTATACAGCAAATAAAAAAGACCATATTAGCTTTTAAAGAGGCTGCAATACGATCCAACCAAGCTGGATTTGACGTTATTGAAATACACGGCGCTCACGGTTATCTTATTAATGAATTTCTTTCTCCACTTTCTAATAAACGGACTGATGAATATGGAGGTTCACCTGAAAATTGCTATCGTTTTTTACGTGAAATCATTGACTCAATAAATGAAGTTTGGAATGGACCGTTATTTGTTCGTATTTCAGCAAACGATTATCATCCAGACGGTTTAACGGTTCAAGATTACGTTCCATATACAAACTGGATGAAAGAACAAGGAGTAGATTTAATTGATTGTAGTTCTGGAGCTGTTGTTCCGGCACACATCGATGTATATCCCGGGTATCAAGTGCAATATGCTAAACATATTAAAGAACATGCTAACATTGCAACTGGGGCTGTTGGTTTGATTACGACTGGAGCACAGGCAGAACAAATTTTAAATAATAACGAAGCAGATTTAATTTTTATCGGACGCGAGTTACTTCGCAATCCTTACTTCCCAAGAATAGCCGCCAATGAACTTAGTTTTGAGTTAGAAGAACCGTATCAATACAAACGAGCACCGGGGAAACTCCATACGAATAAATAAAACCGAGAATAATATGTACTACTGAATCTAGAGGAATAAAAAGTATACTATAAGATAACGTATGTTATTTCATAATATCGTTTTAAGGTGGATCAACATTTTGCTTGATACACCTATTTTTTTATGTATTTATCTCCCTTTCTGAATATGTGACAGGGTTAAAAATCGAATTCCACAATCATGATTACGAAAAAAAACAATTCCTCAGATTAAGCGAGAAATTGTTTTTTCATATAGTAGTATTCTACATATTAATTCGTTTGTTTCGTTTATAACTCCAACAATTTTAAGTATCATTTACAAATAAGAACGATGCGCTGGCCATGAACCTTGAAGCTTGCGAAGTTGCACAATTTGCCCGGTATGATAAGCATCGTGCAAAAGGATGTTCATATATTGTTGCCAAATTGGTAGAGAAGGAGTTAATTGATTTAGTTCTGCTTCTTGAAGGGATATTAATGCAGATTGTAAGGCATCATGCACTTGAATTGTTCGCAACACTGTTTGTTGCCAATCCCTCTCATCATTACGTCCACCTTGGACAAACGTTTCATCATTATTTTGTGGCGCCACAAATGTTTCATCTTGATGCAAGCGGGCAAGTAAGCGTTCTTTAAAGATAAGTAAATGGTTTACATTTTCCCAAATCGTATTACTAGCCTCTCCTTCTGGTTGCCAACATGCTTGTGCAGCAGTAAGGTGCTTTAACGCGTCTGATAAAGGTGGATACCATTCTTCTTCGTAAAACACTTGCTTAATTCCATTTTGCAACATTTCTTTTTTACTCATTCGTATATCCTCCTTTTGCAAATCTCCAAAAAATACGGAGTAGTACATATAGGACTTTTATATCTTCGGAACCCAATTCCCTTCAGATTTTACTCAAACAGATATAAAAACAGATTATTTCCAAATAGAAAGTATATTCTATTTGATTTATTGGCATTACAAACAATGGATATATGATAGTAGTATATTTTCAAATGAAGTGAAACATTCTTATAAGACGAAATCATCCGTTAGTATAATACGACTCTAAAAATAGCATTGCAATAAACGAGGTCACTTGTCGTACTAGAGTTGGAGACGTATAAAGTGAAACTTTAATCCGCGGGGTTTTTGCTGTCCACAAATAGCGGGATAAGAATGCGATTTGCATAATAAATTATCGTAAAAAAGGAGTGGGCTTCCCACTCCTTTTTTACTTTCTTATAATTGCTAAACTACATGTATTTACTATTCATTCAAGATTCAAACTTGATTTTTAATACATGCCATTTTTCACGTTTTTTATTCTATCGTTGTAATTTCATTTGAGTTATAAATATAAATACCCGTTTCTTCTCTCAATGCAGTTATATACATCCCTTTCGCCACATCTTTCGCTGAAATTGGTTTATACTTTTTGAAAGCCCCTTTAAATATAAAAGGAATGATACGAGATAACTTTTCAGCCATTCGTTCACCGAAACGAAATTCTTGTCGATTTCCTACTAATAAAGATGGCCTAAAAATGTGAATACCACCAATGACTAACTTTTGTAATTCCTCTTCCATTCTCCCTTTAACTTGCGAATAAAAGAAAAACGATTTAGGTTTTGCTCCCATTGAAGACACAACAAGGAAATTTTGTACCCCTTGTTTTTCAGCTAAACAAGCAGCTCGTAACGTATATTCATAATCTACCTTTTTGAAATTTGCCTTTGTTTTTGCTTTTTTGATTGTTGTTCCTAGACAACTAAATACGTCATCTACAGCAAAAAACTCTTTATATTCCTCTAACATCGAAAAATCTATTTGCTTTTGCTGTAACTTTTCATGTTGCCATTGCATTGGTTCCCTTACAAAAATAGTAACCGAATCGTAGTAATCTGATTCAAGTAATAGACGCGTTATCTCTTGTCCAACTAAACCACTTGCACCAAGTACTAACGCTGTTCGCTTATTCATATATGCATATACCTCTTATTTTACTTTTCTCTCCTTCAGTAAAATACAACTTTTAGGAGTTTCCTGCTCTCATTTTACCACAAGTAAAGCACTATGCGTACGCATAGTGCTTTACTCACTCTTTTTTCTCATCTTTCTCTCGCAATTTTGTTACTATTGATGCATCTCCTAAATTACTTATTAATCTTCTTAAAAAAATTAAGACTAATGCTAATGGTAATACTACCGCTAATATCAATAAAATAGCTTCCATTAAGTAACCCAAACACTCATCCCCCTCTACACCCTCCTTTCAAATATATGAACGTAGCGTTGTCACATATGCATGCATTCCTAAAAATAATACATCCAAATTTGACAACTTTATAACAAAAACAAATCGGAATGATTATTATTTATTGCAACTTTATAAAAGATGTATTATACTAAGTTCGCAAACTAAAACGTAATTATTCCGTTTTGTATTAAAATGATATTTTTCTTCTATAATTGGGGAAAATATATCCGTAAAAAAAGAAAAGAGGAGAACTTCATGCCTAAAAGATTGACTATATTTTCATTCTTACTTATTTTCACTTTAATTTTTACTGGCTGCTCAAATAAAAAAGAAGGTAATGCCAAGAAAGACGGAAAGCTAACTGTTTATACTACTATTTTTCCTCTTGCAGATTTTGCAAAAAAAATTGGTGGCGACTATGTAACTGTTGAAGCGATTTACCCACCTGGTGCAGATTCACATACATTTGAACCAAGTCAAAAACAAACAGTACAAGTTGCAAAAGCCGATTTATTCGTTTATAACGGCGCTGAATTAGAACCATTTGCTGAAAAAATGGAAAAAGCATTACAAAAAGAAAATGTTAAAATTGTAAATGCATCAAAAGGTATTGAACTGCGTACTTCTACTGAAGAAGAGCATCATGATCACGGAGACGGCCACAAAGAGGATGAACATCATCACGATAAAGACCCACACATTTGGTTAGACCCTACTCTAGCAATGAAACAGGCAGAAAAAATTAAAAATGCACTTGTAGAATTACAGCCTGATCATAAACAAGAGTTCGAAAAAAATTTCGCAGCACTGCAAACAAAATTTACTGATTTAGATGATCAATTTAAAGCAGCTGTTGCGAATGCAAAAACGAAAGATATTTTAGTTTCTCATGCGGCTTATGGATACTGGGAACAACGCTATGGCCTGAAACAAATTGCTATCGCTGGTATTTCAGCTTCTAATGAACCATCTCAAAAACAGCTTGCTGACATTACAAAAACAGTAAAAGAACATAATCTACAATATATTTTATTTGAAACATTCTCTACACCAAAGGTAGCGTCCGTAATTCAAAAAGAGACGGGTACAAAAATTTTACGCTTAAATCATCTTGCTACTATTTCTGAAGATGATGCGAGGAGCAATAAAGATTACTTCACTTTAATGGAAGAAAACGTAAATACATTAAAAGAAGCTACTAACTAATCAAATTTTTAAAAGAAGCTGAATATGTCATTCAGCTTCTTTTTTATTTGTTCTTACTTGACTTGACCAAAATAACAAGTAAAATTATCCATATTAGCTTTTAAGCTATATTAATTTAGAAGGTGAGTTGGAATTATGACTCTTCACATTTGTGAAGTTACAGCAAAAAATTGGCGTTCGGTAGCTGCTTTAAACGTTGCAAAAGACCAGCAGCAATTTATTGAAAGCAATGCGTTTTCTCTAGCAGAATCATTATATGAGGGAAACGGAACGTCAGTAGGTTTATATGATGGAGAAACACTTGTAGGATACGCAATGTATGGATGGTATTGGAAAAAACGTAAAAGTGTGTGGTTAGATCGCTTTATGATTGACGAGCAATATCAAGGAAAAGGATACGCAAAACGTTTCCTTCGCATACTCATTCAATTCTTACAAGATAAATTTGAATGTAAAATAATTTATTTAAGTTTACATCCAGACAACAAACTCGCAATGGGATTATACGAGTCATTTGGTTTCCGTTTAAATGGTGATATTGATGACGAAGGTCCAGTTGTAGGTGTTGTAATGGAGTTACTATTAGATGAACATACAAGCCTGTGAAAACAGGCTTTTTATTATCCTTCGTTTTTTGCAATCTAGCATTTTTCTACAAAATACTTAGTTAAGTTAAAAAAATAAGCCTGCAATATATGCAGACTTATTTCACACACTCCCCGAAATGTTCTTGGAACCATTCTTTATTAATATCTTTTCCGATAAACACAACTTCACTTATTCGTTCTTCGCCCTCTTGCCACTCTCTATCATATGATGCAGCAAACAGTGTATGCACACCTTGGAAAACGATACGTTTATCTACTCCATCAATCGATAAAATTCCTTTGTAGCGATATAAATACTCCCCTAGCTCTTGAACGACAGCTGACATCCACTCATTTAGTTTTTGTAAATCTAACGGTCGCTCTTCGCGTAGTACAAACGACTTTACCCCTTCTAGATGATTATGCTCTTTATGAGGATAAATTTGTAACGTATCTTTCGTTTTAAACGTTTGAATTTCTAGTAACGATGGAATATCTACATCACAGTTAGTCGCCTCGATTAACTTTGCAGTTGGGTTAATACCTTGCAGTTCCTGCAATAGATTTTCCTTTTCACTTTCATCCACTAAATCTAATTTATTTACTAAAACGACATCAGCAAATGCAATTTGTTCCTTTGCTTCTAGTCCTTTTTCAAAATGTTTATGTATATGATAACTATCTACTACTGTTACAACGCCGTTAATTTGGTATGCAGATTGAATCACAGGATCTAAAAAGAATGTTTGAATAATCGGACCTGGATTTGCAAGACCAGTCGTTTCAATTACTAATCCATCAAATTCCATTTTACCTTCTGCTTTTACGTCCAGTAATTGTTTTAAAGCGACTAGTAAATCTTCACGTACAGTACAACATAAACATCCATTCGTCATCTCCATAATCTCTTCTTCGACATTCATAATCAGCTGATTATCAATACCAATTTGTCCTATTTCATTTACAATCACTGCTAATTTATGACCGTGATTTTCTGATAAAATGCGATTTAATAATGTCGTTTTCCCTGATCCAAGAAAACCAGTTAATATTGTTACTGGAATCATTTCGTACATCTCCTTATAGCTATATGTTTTTACATTATAGCATATAGAGAAAATCGTTTTTGTAGCAAAACATATTTATTGTATGTACGACACTGTAACTATATAATAATATGTAGCAAGAAAGCCTTTTCAAAAAATGATTCATTCATCAAGGAGGTACTTATAATGGAACGAGTTCAAATGGCCGAAACACTAGAATTTTCTCGTATTATTCAAGGTTTTTGGCGTTTAGCAGAATGGAATATGCCAAAGCAAGAGTTACTTTCTTTTATGGAAGCTTGTATGGATATGGGAATTACTACTTTCGATCATGCTGATATTTATGGCGGATATACGTGTGAAGGATTATTTGGAGAAGCGTTACAACTCAAGCCTTCCTTACGCGAAGACATGCAAATTATCACAAAATGTGGAATCGCTCCCCCATCACCAAAATTTCCAGAGAGATATGTTGCGCACTACAATACGAGTGCTGAACATATAATAAAAAGCGCGGAAGACTCACTACAAAACTTACATACAGATTATATTGATGTACTGCTCATTCATCGCCCTGATCCATTTATGGATCCAAATGAAGTAGCAGAAGCGTTCTCACGCTTAAAGCAAGAAGGAAAAGTCCGTCACTTCGGTGTATCTAACTTTTTACCTTCACAGTTTAATATGTTAAGTTCTTATTTAGATTTCCCGCTCATTACAAATCAAATTGAAGTATCTGCGATGCAGCTTGAACATTTCGAAAAAGGGACAATTGATTTATGCCAAGAAAAGCGAATCAATCCTATGATTTGGTCGCCTCTTGCTGGCGGAGAAATCTTTACTGGCCAATCAGAACGTGCTGTACGTTTACGTGAAACTTTACAGAAGGTTGCTACTGAACTAGATGTTACTAGCATCGATACAGTTATGTATGCATGGCTGCTTGCTCATCCAGCTAACATGATGCCAATCGTTGGATCTGGTAAATTAGATCGTGTTAAAACAGCCGCCCTTGCTACAAAAGTTAATTTAGATCGTCAACAATGGTTTACAATTTTCGAAAGCTCTAATGGACATCCTGTACCATAATACACAAAAAGAAGAGCTGTTTCTTTACAGCTCTTCTTTTTCATATGTATTTCTAGTCATGGCAAATACACACATATCCCTTAATCCATTTCCATCTACCGCTACACTCGCACTTTCCAATGTACCTTCTAACTTAAATCCTAATTTCTCAGGTATCGCTCTACTCTTCTTATTTAAAGAATCACATCGAATTTCTACGCGATTTGCTTTCAGCTCAGAAAAAGCATAATCTGTTATACCCTTTGCAGCCTCTACCATATAACCCTTTCCACTAAACCTTGAATCAATCCAATACCCAATTTCAAATTGAGGTATATCCCAATTAATACGATGCAATCCAGCTGATGCAATAAATTCACCTGTTTCTTTCGAAAAAACTAGTAATCTTAAATCCTCACGCTGTAAAAATTGAATATGCGATTTTCTAATGCTCACTTCTACTTCTTCCTCTGTTTGCTCTTTTTGTGCAAAAACCATCCAAGGTTTTAATTCTTTCATAGAAGCTTGAATTGCATCGTATACAGATTTACCGTCACCCGGTTTCGGCATTCGAATAAATAGCCTATCAGTATAAAATTCAGAAGGAAAATCGAATAATAACGGATTCACTTTCAACACTCCTTTTAATTCTTTTATATATAATAATATCCGTCTCAAATCATACAGTAAAGAAATTTCTGAATTTTACACATTTTAATCATTTACCTCTACCGCTACACGAACTCCAGATTCAATTGCACCTTGTATCCATCCGTGATATAACGTTGTATGATCACCTGCAAAGTATAATCTCCCCTCTGGTTTTATAATCGCTGGTTGTAGCTCAGATTCTTGCCCTGCCTGAAATAGTGCAAACCCTCCAAGTGCATATGGATCCAATGTCCAACTTTTTGATATGCCAGACATGAACTCATCATATACTTGATCGCCTAATATTGTCGCTAAATTTTGTAGTGTGTAATAAATACGATCACCTTTTGATAACCCATCCCATAACAACGCATCATAAGACCATGTATAGCTTCCTAACATCATAGCAGGTCCTTTTTCTCCAATTCCGTGACTTGGATAATAGGCATAACGAATTGGCAAATCCGTTATAATCCTGCCACCTAATTGTCCTTGTTCTTCCCAAAATCGACTTTTAAATTGAATTCCTATTTTTGTCGCTGGCATATAATGCAATTCACGAATTGCTTTCCATTTTTCATGAGATATAGAATTAAATGGATCTACTTCCACAAAGCGCATTGTCGAAAATGGAATTGTAATAATAACTAAATCCCCTGTAATACTACTATACTCAAAAGTTTGCTCGTTTCGATAAAAAGCTGTCACACCATTATCGTGCTGATCTAGCTTCATTAATTTTTGGTTATATATAATATTTTCTTCTAATTGTGGTAAAAAGGACTTTGGTAATTTATCATTCCCACCTACAATTTCACAAAATCCACTCTCCTCTTGCATAATATATAAAAAGCGCAACGTCTCTACAAATGACCTTTCCAAAAAACCTTCTAAATCTAATAGAACACCGATCATCTCAATTGTTACTGGCGAGAAATACGTATTATATTGATAAGGATGATACTTTAAAAATTGTCCTGTAGAGTATCTCCCAAAATCCTTTACTACAACATCCCAATTTTTCTCTGGGTTCTTTTTTATAAAATTTATAATGGGCTGTACCGCTAGCAATAATAGCTCCTCAGACGTTTTCCCGACCTCATTCATTTCTACAGGATACTTTAATATACTTGGATCTTTTTCGTATTGTTTTAATGTCGTTTTCCGGCCATTTACGAAAATGATATCAGTCTCATTCCTATTAATAAACGGGCTCACCTGTAGCCCAAATTTTCTTATATATGCCATCGTTAATGTGTGCGAATACGGAATTCTCATTGCCCCAACATCTAAATATAATCCAGTATCTTCCATTCTAACCGTCTCTATGCGGCCACCTACCCGGTTGTTTGCTTCAAAAATCTTCACATCATGTCCTGCAGCCTTTAATAAAGATGCCGAAACCAACCCAGCCATACCGGCCCCTACTACTATAATTTGCTTCGAACGTGTCGTCTTCTTTAACCCTTTATTTATAACTTTTAACGTTTCATCCATGTCAGTGTTATACATTATATCTTTCTGCACAATTCCACCCCTTACTTCATAAAGTGAAACTATAATCAGTGGGGGTTCTTCCCCCACTGATTATTAGTTGAACCAATCGGGCTTTTATGGACAGTTAATGCGGGATAAAATGGGCATTAGTGGTTTAGTGCATTTTATTCATAAATTCCTATAAACATAACAACATAGAAAGAGGAATATTCACTAAAAGTACATAAGAGTTAGCTTTCACACCTCTTCACGCTTCGTATAATATAGCAACAGCAAAGAAGGAGTGGTTAAAAATGAAACAAACTTACGACTACCACGCTACAAAGAAGTATTTAGAAGAAAAGAAACAACAACTATGCAACAAACTTAGTTGTAAGCATCTATCTAAAAAAGAGCGTGAACAACTAAAACTTGAGATTGATAACTACGAATATATATTAAATTTAGCCGAAATGAATCATTATGAACGAGGATTTTCTCGTTAAAAGTAAATATAGAATTTATCCACTTTTTATTTTGAGCATTTTATTACGCATTTTTCGTAAGTAAATATATAATAGGATGTACATTAAGATTGAGAGGTATATTCTATGATCAAATTAAGCGTATTAGACCAATCACCTATTTCAGATGGTAGTACAGCAGCCCAAGCTTTTTCACATACAGTTACACTTGCGCAAGAAGTTGAAAAACTCGGATATACACGCTTTTGGGTATCGGAGCATCACAACTCTGTCAGCCTTGCTGGTTCAAGTCCTGAAATACTTATTTCACATATTGCAGCAAAAACAGATCGTATGAGAGTGGGTTCAGGTGGTGTTATGTTGCCACACTATAGCCCATATAAAGTTGCTGAGAATTTCCGTGTTTTAGAAGCGCTTTATCCAAATCGTATTGATCTTGGTGTCGGCAGAGCACCTGGTGGTATGCCAATTGCAACTCGCGCACTTCAAGAAGGCAAAATGGTCTCACTTGATCAATACCCAGAACAAATTGCAGATGTTGCAATGTACTTACATGATCAAGTACCAGAAAACCATCATTATGCAAATTTAAAGGCTACTCCTGTCATTCCAACATCTCCCGAGATGTGGATGCTTGGTTCTAGCGGAGAGAGTGCAATGATTGCCGCAAAACAAGGTGCTTCTTTTGCATTCGCACAGTTCATTAACGGATACGGTGGCCCTGAAGTAATGAATGCTTATCAAGAACAGTTCCAACCTTCTTATTTAGGAGATAAACCAAAATCAATCGTCTCTATTTTTGTTATTTGCGGAGAAACGAATGAAGAGGCGGAAAAAATTGCTTCTAGTTTAGATTTATCAATCTTATTACTAGAACAAGGAAAGCGTACAACTGGTACTCCTTCTATCGAAACTGCACAAAATTATTCATACAGCGCTTATGATTTATTCCGTATAAAAGAAAATCGTCAACGTATGATCGTCGGTGATCCATCTTCTGTGAAAGAACAAATCGTAAACTTAAGCAAAGCGTACAATACTGATGAATTTATGATTGTCACAATTACTCATCGATTTGAAGATAAATTGAATTCTTATCGCTTACTAGCAAATGCTTTTCATTTATAATGACAAAAGGGAGATACATCAATTATGATGCATCTCCCTTTTTTACTACTTATTATTTTTGTCGTCTATATATTCAATAGCTTCTTTATTTCTCTTCGTCCAATAAGTTTAGTATAAAGTTTAATAAACAGAAAAATCAATATTTTACTAAACAAAAAAAGACAACAATATATTTATTGTTGTTTTCAATACATCTACCCACTCTTTTGTTTTTTTCTGTCTGGTTTACTTGAAACTAAATAGTGTTTTTCTGAAATATATAAGTCTCTTTTTAATATACGATTTAAATACGGCCCTAATTTCATCCCGCATATAAGGCGATCTTCACTACCTTCAACAATTGGAAACATTTCTTTTTCTGTTACGTATTGATCTACTGCTTTTTGTACGATATCAATTTCTTTAACTAGGTTTAGATTTTCTTCTGTATGTTCAAATACCTCAAGCGTTTCCTTCGTAATAAGAAAACTATTTGTTGGAAATGCAAGTAAATACGGCTTTAACAAATCATAATTTACTGTATAATCATCATTTACTAATACTGTATAAACGATATTAGCATTCTTTTCTAGAAACTTAGCCATCGCTTGTTCTAATTCATCTTTCGTAATTTCACGCTCTTCTTTTCCAGTTCTGAAAAAGCGAAACATCGCATCGCCTCCTTTTTACTATATTATAGCATAAAAGAAAACTGGAAAATTACAAAAAAAGCCATTGAAAGAATTTTTCAATGACTTTTTTCTTTATATACTTATATTTATTTTAAGAACGCACTTAGCATCCATACATGTTGTTCTAATGTTGTATGAATCGCTAACAACATGTCTGCTGATGTTTCATCGCCAGCTTCGCCAGCAACTTCCATACCTTCTTTTAATTCTTGAATAAGTGCAGAGTAATCATTCACTAATGTTTGCACCATTTCTTCTGCAGATTCCTTGCTTGTCCCTTCACTCACACTAGATGTTGCAAGATATTCTTTCATTGTCGCTAGCGGTTTACCTTCCAACGCTAAAATACGTTCTGCTAATTCATCAATATTTGTTCCAGCTTCATTGTAAAACTCTTCAAATTTCTCATGTAACGTAAAGAAGTGTGGTCCTGTCACATACCAGTGATAATTATGTAGTTTCACATATAACACATTCCAGTTTGCTACCTGCTTGTTTAATACTTCAACAACATTTGTTTTCGTACTCATACAATCCACTCCTCTTATCATTTCATAATGTTTATCTTTTAATAACCTAGTTACATGTTACCATACATTTCCTATCCTTTCGAACGATTGGCTCATATGTAACAAAGTTTTAACACCTTTAATACTTCCCTAATATCTTTTAATTCATGTATGTTTTCAAACACTTCATACGTCTAATTGTCCAAGCTCATACATATGCATAATAGTAAATCAAGCTCATCGTAGTAGAAAGAGGGATAACATGGACAATCAACAATGGCAAGTAGCAAAGAAGGTCGCTGCTACTTATATTGGAACAGTCGTTGGAGCTGGATTTGCTACTGGACGAGAAATTGTTGAATTTTTTACAGTGAACGGATTATATGGAACAATTGGCATATGTGTAAGTGGATTTTTTTTTATTTGGCTTGGCACAAAGATGATGTTACTTTCATCACAAATCGGTGCATTTTCAGCGCAAGAATTTAACAAATATTTATTTGGGGATGTAGTTGGCAATGTTGTAAACACACTATTATTACTCGTATTATTTGGTGTAACGAGCGTTATGTTATCAGGAGCTGGGGCGGTATTTGAAGAGCAACTTCGTTTACCAAGACAACTTGGTATTTTCATTATTTTGATCGCCTGTCTCATTATAGGTAGTCGCGGATTACAAGGGGTTTTTGAAGTTAATACACTTGTCGTACCTATTATGATGATTTTTATTATCGGACTTGCTATTACAACTTTTTTTCACGGTACAACTCCTATTAGTGACACTATTCCTGCAGAAAGCTGGAATATGAAGTGGATTACTAGTCCTATTACATATGTCGCCTTAAATCTTTCTCTCGCCCAAAGCGTTCTCGTCCCGTTAGCCAGTGAAGTAAAAGATCGAAAGGCCATTTTATGGGGCGGTATTTTAGGCGGTGCAGGACTTTCTTTAATTTTATTATGTAGCCATTTAGCTATTTTATCAGTCGATCAATTTTATCAATATAATATCCCAATGGCTGAAGTCATAAGAAAATTCAATGCAACTTTTCACTTTTTCTTTGTTCTTATCATTTTCGGTGAAGTGTTCACAACTTTAGTTGGTAATGTGTTCGGAATGACAAAACAAATGCAATCCATCACCGGATGGAAAAGTAACAATATTATTTTCTTCATTTTACTAATTAGTTATTGCTTTAGTTACATTGGTTACAGTGAATTACTCCACATTCTATATCCTATAATTGGATGGGTCAGCATCATTTTACTGCCAATTATTGCTTTTAAACAACTTCAAAAAACATAAAAGAAGCATCCATGTTATTGGATGCTTCTTTTATGTTCATTCACAATCATCGCATACTTCCCAGTACGGCCCCATTTCGAGTGCTAAATATGGCTTTAATTGCAACCGAATCATCCGACTAGGCATACGTTCTAAAACGAATTGAATTCCTTCCTCCTCTTCGTCTAATTCAACTTTTGAAATCGCAATTCTTTGCATAGTAGAAATAGGCATTCCATCTTTATATAAAGTGATTTTCACCTCATCATATTCATTAAAATACAATTCAACACTCATTTGATTTTTCAACAGTTCATCAACAATTTCATATTTATCATTTCGTTCCTGGATTATATATTTCCAGCCGCCTCTACCTTCTTCTTTCGGAGCTGCTTGAAATAATGTCATCAAATCCTCGTATAGCATAAGATAACCCCTCTCTTACTAAAAAACGATGAGTATTTTATATACCCTTTATCTCTATCACTATCCATATGTATTGTACCATATATCGTCGTTTTTACCGTATTCATTTGCTTCATAATTGCATGTAAAACACCTGATTCTCTTCATTATTATATGAATTGTCTCTCATTATATTTCTTAATATGCTTCTAACGCTTTCCAATCATATCAAACATAAGTAAATGCACTCTTTGTCCATCCTCCGCTTAGTATTTCCTTACAATAACAAAAAAGAAGAGTGACTTTTATCACTCCCCTTAAAAGAATTTCCCCGTAGCTACTAACGCTAATACTAGTATTAAAATTGTAAATAATAATGATACGATGAAACTAAAAATAGGTAATGCTTTCTTTTCATTCTTCTTAAAGAGTAACTTTAAACTAAGAAAGATGTTTACTGGTACAAGTATAAAATAAAAATATTTAACAATTTGCACCGAACTATTCGAAAGTGTTTTTAAAATAAACACTTCAATTAGAAAGACAATAAAAAATGAAATACTTAACCAAAATGAGACATAACTAAGCCAAGAATGTCTTTTGGTACCCCAATAAACTCCCATAGTAATCTCCTTTATTTGCATTTTATACGATTATAATTATACACAAAGCAAACAAATACCTCTATTTTTCGACAAATATCATACAAAATATACCTTTAAATATTATAAAGATACTCTCAATCTCATTTCATTTTACATAATAAAAACAGACTACTCCAATAGCATACTGCTATTGGAGTAGTCTGTCCTCTGTTAAACTTTAAATCTTTCAATTAACCCTTGTAACTCTTCAGCCATTTGAGATAATGTACCAGCCGCCGAACTAATCTCCTCAATGGACGCTAGTTGTTCTTCTGCTGATGCTGCAACGTTTTGAGTACTCGTCGCATTGTTCTGTGCTGTCATTGCAATTTGACCTACTGAAATAGACACTTCATTTGCACCTTTTGACATCCCATTAGCCGTTTCAACCATCGTTTTAATTTGATCTGCAATTTCATTTGTAGATTGTAAAATCTCAGTAAAGTTTTGCTTCGTTTCATTCGCAATAACAAGTCCAGATTGAACCTCTTCATTTACATGCCCCATAGATTTTACCGTCTTACTCATGTCATCTTGTATTTCACATATTAATTTACTAATTTCATTAGATGAAACGCTAGACTTCTCCGCCAATTTACGTACTTCATCTGCAACGATTGCAAATCCTCTTCCGTGCTCTCCTGCTCTTGCAGCTTCAATTGCCGCATTCAAAGCTAGAAGATTCGTTTGATCTGCAATATTTTGAATGACTTCTAGTATGTCACCAATTTGTTTTGATTTATTATTTAGTAACTGAATAACTTCATCTGATTGTGAAACAGATTCTGCAATAGACTGCATTTGATTTACTGTTTTTCCTACTAGTTTCCCGCCATCTTCTGCTTTTTCACGAGTATGAGCAGAAGCCGTACTAATTGATGATGAACTATTTGCTACATGCTGAATTCCTTCTGTTACATCAAATAATAACATTGCACCATTTTCTACGCTCGTTGTTTGCGTTGTTGCCCCGTTCGATATTTCATCCATTGCCATTGTAATTTGCTCAGTCGCTTCACTCGCTTGTCTTACACTTGCCGTTAGCTCTTCTGATGCTGCTGCAACATGTCCAGCCGACGTATTAATTCTTCCAATTAACGTTCGCAATGCATCTGTCATCTCATTGAATCCTTTTGCAAGTTGGCCAATTTCATCATTAGAATGAATCTCGATTGTTTGCGTTAAATCTCCCTCACTTATTTCTTTAGAAGTGGCAACTAATCTTTTTAATGGCTTCGTTATAGAAAGTGTCACAAAATAAATAAGTGCTCCGCCTATAACTAATGAAATAAACATAACAATTAACATATTATAAAATACAGGCTGCGCAGCTTCAATTATTTCATTTGAGTACATCGTTCCACCGATTTTCCAACCTGTTTTTACATTTGTAGCAAATACCATTTGTTTTTCGCTGCCATCATACATATATGAAAAAGCACCATGGTTATCTTCATAAATTTTCTTCGCCCAAGAATCAGCTGCTTTTTCTCCTGATTTTTCTTGAGGATGTGCAATTATTTTTTGTTTTCCATCTAAAATGAAAGCATATCCCTTTTTACCGATATTGATTAACTTTGTTGTTTTTAATAAATTATCTAAACTTAAATCTATTGCTACAACACCGTTTTTATCTTCTGCTTGTTTTGCAATCGTTACGACAATATGTCCATTTCCTTTCGCCTTATACGGCTCAGTAATGACAATACCACCTTGTTTTGCCACTGCATCTTTATACCAAGAACGATCTGTTGGATTATAGTCTGCTGCCATTTGTATATTTGGTTCTTGCACAAATTTCTTATCATTCCCAGCAACATATACTTGTTCAACATCTTTATTCAAATTGATATATTGAGATAGCATTTTTCTTAATTCATCTTGATTATCCCCTTGATACATATTACCTTGAATCACCCGTGCAAAATTATTCACGTCATTAAATTTCGCATCAATCATTTGATTGATTAAATTATCCAGTATTTTTATATTGTCGTGAGCACTGCTCGTAATTTGTGATTCAAAATTCTTTTTAGCTGTTTGATAAGACATGCCTCCGATAATAGAGCCAGCCGCAATTAAAATTACAAAAAATGAAATTAATAACTTTTTTGCTACTTTCATATCACGAAACCAATTTAATAGTCTACCCATTACAAACCTCCTGCTTTTCAATTTCAAAAGTTAAATCTAGCGAGTTGTAAACATTTCCCATCCCTAAATTATTATTTTCATAATCTATTACGATGAATACTTTGTAAAGTTTAAACAATTAAATTCCCTTTGTCTATATATTTGAATAATATTATTATAAAATTTACAAATGCAAAAAAAGCCAAAGGGAACTACCCTTTGGCTTTTCATATTTTTTTATGCTGTTTAGAAATCTTTTTCCACTTATCACGCTCTGCTCTCGCAAGAATAGCATCTTGTTTTCTCATAAAATACGCCAGTTCTCTTTGTAATTTTTTATAGCTTTGCAAACGATTTATCGTAATAATTCCGTTATCAATTGCATTATGCACTGCGCACCCTGGCTCATTTTCATGTTTACAATCCCTAAAACGGCACGTTTTTGCTAATTCTTCAATATCAGAAAATGTTGTTTGAATTGCATCGCTTCCTTCCCAAAGCTGCAGCTCCCTCATACCCGGAGTATCAATAACTAAACCACCACTCGGTAATCGGAACAATTCACGATGAGTTGTCGTATGCCTTCCTTTACTATCTTCCTCACGAATATCTCCCGTTTTTGCTACTTCAAGTCCTATGAGTGCATTTAACAAAGTGGATTTTCCAACCCCCGATGACCCGACTAAAGCAATTGTTTTTCCTGAAGAAACAAATTGCTGCAACGATTCAATACCAGTATGCTTTAAACTATCAACGACGAAGATTGGAACACCAATTGCCACAGCTTCCGTTTCAACAATTTTCTGTTCCACGTCTTCACATAAGCTACTCTTTGTTAAAACAATAACAGGCATTGCACCACTTTCATACGCTAATAGTAAATAACGTTCTATTCTTCTTACGTTAAAATCATGGTTAAGTGCATTTACTAAAAATAGATAATCTACATTTGCTGCTATTACTTGTTCTTCCGTTCGATTACCAGCCTCTTGTCTAGAAAAAGAGCTTCTTCTTTGAAAAATACGATGAATAATTGCTTTCTTTTCATTCTCTATTTTCTTTATATACACCCAATCACCAACCGCTGGATAATCTCCCTTCGTTACTGCTTCATGTCGAAACTTTCCAGACAGCTCTGCCATATATTCACCATCATTACAAATAATTCGATATATATGCTTATGCTCAAGTAAAATACGCCCTACTTCAAAGTTCTCTACAGCTTGTTCCTCAAAAAAAGAATCCCAGCCGAACGATTCTAAAATATTTTGATTCAAATTGATATCCTCCCTAGTTTAAGCTAAGCGGAAGGATCGTGCGCTAACTTATACAGTCTCGCCCTTTCCATCCACCTTTGTATTTGGTTTATTAATATAAGTTATTTTCGCCATAATACATCACCCCGTTCTCATTTTAATTACTCTCATTATATGGAATATTCATTTAAAAAGCTATCTTATTTAACGTAATTTTCAAATAATTTATTTTTCATCATTCTAATTTGTCCACGGTGATTAATCTCATCTTCTAGCACATGAAACCACAGATAGTGCTGGTTATACGCTACATCGTTAGGCCACTTTCTTTCTGACATAAGCCATTCATCATCTTGTTCACTCAAATACTTCAACGATTCTCCTCGAACACTTTGTAGAAGTTGTTCATAATACTGTATGTCATGACCACGGATTGTTCTCCCCGCTTCCCCTAAATACAGTGCGTCTTCCCATATTTTTAATTCTTCTTTTGTAAAGTCACGATCTTGAAATGAAATAAGTTGATGAGCTTTTTCTATAGCTGCTATATGCTTTAGTAACGCTCCGATGGAATTTCCTCCACTCGGCATAATTAAATCTAATTGCTCAACTGATAGATCTTGTATTTCCTGTAATGTTACAGACCTCGTATGCTCCAGCATGCTTACTAATTCCCCTATATTTTTTGCATAACCATCCACACTTCTTATTCGATAATCTATATTCATATCACGCATCCCTTTCTACATTCATATTAAGGAATAACCTCTTTATATAATAGACTGAAATATATCAGATTTTTCTGTTATAATTAATTTGAATACAGTAAAAACCCAAACAAACTTTCTCAATATGCTTCTATGAAATATTAAAAGGAATCAATATAAAATAATCGAATCTTATTCACTAAAAGGAGTGGATTCGATGGAAATGTATCAATGGCTAACTGCAGTTCTTGTTGGTGGCATTACTGGCTTCGTTTCCCATCTAATCAATAACCAAGGTAAGTTATTGCTTCCACGCCGTTTGAAAACTTTTTTTCACTTTGGGTTTTTGACTGATATTTTTACTGGTAGTCTAGCTGCACTTCTTGGACTCGTTTTATTCGATGTCACCTTAATAAAAGAAATTATTAAAGTATCCATTGTGACTGCCATTTCCGGTCAGACTTTCTTACTGCACCAAGCGCTTGGTGGTGAGCAGGCTAAAAATACACAAATTGGGAAAGCTGATGAGAAGATTCAAGAAATTGACAAATTATTACGACGTTAGTCTATACTTTTTTTAAAAATTATTGCTATAATAAACAATAAATATTTTCTATTGCGTCGTTTGTCAGAAGAAAGGGTGTTTCGTATGACAAAAAAGAAAATAGAAGATTTCTTAACAAACACTGAAAAAGAGGAACTGCTAGAAAACTATAAATGTTTACGAGAAGCCCGCACAAAGAGCGAAGCTAACTATTTTGGTGAAGCAGTAAATCATCTATTAAATATAGCTAAACAACGAATTATTAAAGATGCAGGCATACATGATGAAAATGCAGCAACTGTTCAATCAAAGAAAAAAGCACTGTTTTAGTTGCATTTGCTAAAACAGTGCTTTTTATTACGGGATTTTTTCACATCTATTTCACATCTTTTTCACAAATATAAGTAGTCCTATATGCTAAACTAAGTATATCCTTTTCCAAGGAACTATATGCCGATATATAAATCCCTATTTTTATAGGGATTTTTTATTTTTGGATTCCTCATAACTTTGTGAAAAAACATTTCTACTATTGTTCTACTTTCTTTAATCTCTGCACTCAAAAATCCCTTCATGTATTATTACTCTTCTAATATTGATTTCATATGTGGTTTCCAACTGCTATTTTCATTGATAGACTAACTGCACTTCTTGCACTCGCTTTATTCCATGTCACCTCAAATAATAGATAAATCCCTTTTTTTATTTATACAAGCTTCATGATGCAATTCCTGTCTCACGATCTTCATTAAGCTTTTCACTTCTTCTAAACAGAAATAAAGCTACAATATATAGTAACGCAGTAAAACTACCTATAAGTATAAAATTGTGAGATGCTGCAAATAACATTCCTGCTATTGCCGCTCCAATCATTTGACCAATGTACATAGAAGCATTTACAAGCGCGGCTCCTGTTCCTCTTGCTACACTAGACATGTTTTGTAAGTGCCTCATCATTAATACAAACAAAATTCCTGTCACAAAAAACAAAACAAAGAACAATAACTCCACCAATACGATGTTCTTTACATGAGGAAGTAATACATATAGCACTGCTGTAAATATAATTCCACCATAGAAAGAAAGTTTATAACCAATTTTATTTACGATTCTAGGGCCAAAAATATTACCAGTTAAATTTCCTAATCCTAATACGAGCATAGCTGTACCTACTTCATGGACTTGTAAGCCGAATTGACTGGAAAGCCATACACCAAAAAATGAAAATGCAGCAAAATTACCAGTTTGAAAAACAAAATATGCAAAATAAGAAAGTGAAACCTTTGAATCTGTAAGTAATTGTTTATAGCGCTTTAAGATGTTTGTTTTACTTCCACCTATATGAACCGGTTGTATTTCTGGTAATACTACATAGATAAGAATGACAAGTAGTGCTGATAATATACCAATGACGAAGAATGGTGTTGTATAGTGTATCATTGCCAAATATGATCCAACTGGCAACCCTAAAATTTGAGAGATTGCTAATCCTGCTGTTGCAATTCCAATTGCCTTTACAATTTGCTCCTTCTCTATAAGGAGCGGAATAGATGCCCACACTTGTGGAGACACAAAGGCTGCACTTACACCTGCTAAAAATCTAAATGCTAGCATCCATAGAAAACTCGGTGCCATTCCACATAAAAACGTACTTAACGCAAAAAAACTCATTCCTATTACCATTACTTTTTTTCTGTTTAAGCCATCTGATATAGGACCAGCAATAAGCGCAAATCCAGCATATCCTAAAGCATATGAGCTCACCATCCACCCTGACAGCTCAGTTGAAACATGATACACCTGTTGTAATATCGGTAAAAGTGGTGAAATTAAGAAAGTATCCGTACCGATCATAAACATGGTTGTAAAGAATACAGCTAGTACTCTTTTCATTTAAACCTTCTCCTTTTATATAAAGTGAAACTTTAATCAGCCCTCACCAATCGGGCTTTTACGGGCAGTTGATTCCCCACCTAACTTCTTTGCTCCCGCTAAATTTTGAGGTGGGGGTCTTACTGCACGTTAATGCGGGATAAAAAGAGGGAACACCCCTCTTCTCAATTAAGCTTCTAAAATAGCTTCAATCTCTTTCATCACCTTCTCATTCAATGAAACTTCCACCGCTCTTACACTTTCTCTTATTTGCTCCGCTCGTTTCCCACCAGGAATAACGGTATCAATTCCTTTTTTGTTTAATAGCCAAGCTAACGCTAAATGCGATACTTCAAGATTTATTTCTTTAGCTAAGCCTTTTAACTTCTCAACTTTTTTAAAGTTACTCTTATATGTATTTTCTTCAAATAGATTTACACTTTGACGCCAATCGCCTTCGTTTAATTTAAAATCTTCTGTATATTTTCCACCTAGTATCCCAAAAGCAAGAGGCCCGTATGGTATAAATGAAATACCTGATTCTATACAATACGGCAAAATTTCTTCTCCAGCAGTACGATCCAACATATTATACGGTGATTGTACAACATCTATTTGTTCGTGCTGATTCGCTTCTTTTAATCGCTCTACGTTTACGTTAGATATTCCAATTGCACGAATTTTACCTTCTTCTTTTAGGCGATTAAGCTCACCAATTGAATCTATGTAACTTGTTTCTGGATTTGTAAAATGTAAATAATATAAATCAATATAATCAGTTTGTAATCTTCTTAAGCTATTTTCCACAGCATTTCTTAAATAGCTTGGCTCATTATTAATATAAACTTCTCCATTTAATAACGGCTGTATTCCACCTTTTGTAGCAAGTACAACTTCGTGGCGTTTTCCTTTCAATACTTCTCCTACTAATTCCTCTGATCTACCGAAACCGTATGAATCTGCTGTATCAAAAAATGTAATCCCTTGCTGGATAGCTTCTTTTATTAATCGTTTTCCTTCTTCCTCATTCACATCAGCATATAAATTATGTCCCCCTACAGCATTTGTTCCTAGCCCTAACTTCGAAATATGTAGTCCTGCCTTTTGCAATTTGGTATATTTCATTTTTTCTCCCCCTATATTTCTATTGTTCGAATATATTCGAACAATAGAAATATACCACTTTATATGTTATAGTGCAAACTATATTAACTTATACAAGCAGGTGAAAAAATGCGTACTCTCTATCATCCAAATCGAGAAGAAATTCAATTCTCTTCTGTCTTATACGCACTTAGCGATCAAATTCGTTTACAAATTGTAACGATGCTATTAGAGAAAAATGAACAATCTTGTGGTGCGTTAAACATTCCAATTGCGAAATCAACTTTATCTCACCATTTCAAGGTTTTACGTGAATCCGGTGTTATGTATACACGCATTGAAGGAACACAGCGTTTCATTTCAATTCGTGAAGATGACTTACATGCTAGATTCCCCGGTTTATTAGACGTCGTATTACATGCGACAGAACCATACTAAAAAACATCTCATATTCATATGAGATGTTTTTTAGTATGGTTCTATTCTTTTAATAAAATGCAACTTTAATCAGAAGGAACTTTGTTCATCACACACTAGAAATATATACGCTTCATTCTTTTTCACTTTATTTTTTTACTGGATCCTTTGGACACTTTAATTATTTGATTACATTTTATACACATCATTAATATAGGACCGCCTATCTGTTTCAATTCCTGTAGTTGCTTATGCTCACACTCCTCCATATTATTAATTAGGTCATTTTGTAATTACTATAACTACTAAGTCCATTCCTAATTTAAGGTCTGAATAAAACGTTTAAATGCCGATATCCCTTCGTCATCTCGTTTAAAAACGCCAGCATCTTCAAGCGCCTGTATAAATTTCTGTCCTAATTCTGCTCTTACTATCTCCTGTACATTTTGTTCATGTATCCGATTGTAATATTTGATTTTTAATTGTTCTGCCCATCGTATATGAAGCGTTGGAATATCACTTGGAATGTTAAGTAAGAATTTTTCCACTTCCTGAAGTTCTGTTTTTAAACGCGCCGGAAGTACTGCTAACCCCATTACTTCAATTAGACCGATATTTTCCTTTTTAATATGCTGTATTTCCGCATGAGGGTGGAAAATACCTAGCGAATGTTCTTCACTTGTACGATTGTTCCGCAAAACAAGGTCCAATTCGTACATACCATTCCGGTAACGAGCAATCGGAGTTATCGTATTATGTGGAACATCATTCGTAAATGCAAATATATTAACAGATGGATCACTATATCCCTTCCACCTCTCTAATATGTACTCCCCTGCATTTACTATTTGTTCTATGTCTTTACTTCTTAAGCGAATAACTGACATAGGCCATTTAATAATAGAACATTGCATTTCTGGAAAGTTAGTTAGTTCAAAAATTAGGTCGTTTGATGCATTTGCCATAGCAAATTCATAGTTTCCACCTTGATAATGGTCATGTGTTAGAATAGATCCTCCTACAATAGGCAAATCAGCATTAGAACCAAGGAAATAATGCGGGAATTTTTCTACAAATTTTAACAAACGTAAAAATGTTTGACGGTCAATTTTCATATCACGGTGTTCTGAAGACAATACAATACAGTGTTCATTGAAATATATATACGGAGAATACTGTAGAAACCAGCTTTCATCTGTAAGATTCATACGAATCATACGATGATTCGAGCGTGCTGGATGTCCAATTCTGCCTCTATATCCTTCATTCTCAATACAGAGTAAACATTTTGGATAATTTGTACTTTCCAATACTCTCTCTCTAGCAATTTGTTTCGGGTCTTTTTCCGGTTTTGATAAGTTAATCGTTATATCAATGGGTCCATATTCCGTATTTACTTTATAATTTATATTTTTGGCAATTTGCTTCATTTGGATATAGTTGCTGTTTTTACTTAACTCATAGAAGTAATTTGTCGCAGCCTTCGGATTTTGTTCGTATTTTTCATAAAATAGAGAATTGATAACGGACGGTTTGGACATAAAAACATCCATAATTGCACTTGCTAAAATCTCCTTCTCGTCCATTACTGCCTCAATGACTTTATGCATACAAGCATATTCAATTAACTCTTCCAATAACTCTGAAATTGCTTTCTTTGCGGGCGCTGACGCTTCCACTACAAAGTCATCTAAACGAAGTAAGGAAAGGATTTGATTCCTTGTATATATTTCATCTTCTTTTTCAATCAGTTGAACTTCAATAGCACGATCAATTAACTGCTGGATAGCTTGATATATCATCAGTATATACCTCCTCTAACCTTATAGCGGTTTTCGTTGTTACGATGCCAGTTCTATGTACCTTTTATCATTTTATGAACAGATCTATGGGATAACCACCACCCTAATAAACATTTCATGAAAAAGAAATAAATACTAGATTCCACGATATATTCGACAAAGCCATACAAAAAAACATCTCATAAAATTATGAGATGTTTTTAGTATTTGCTATTCTTTTAATAAATCTATTAATCCATTCCCTTCAGATGTACGTTCATACCCTAAAGGTACAGTTCTTTTAATAAGTTGTGCATATATTTCTGGCTCTGATAACTTTCTACCATATTCTCTCTCACACTGCTTAATGAGCAATGCCAGCGCTCCAGCGACATGCGGTGTCGCCATAGAAGTTCCACTTAATACCGCATATTTCCCTTCAGGATACGTAGATAATATTTCATCACCTGGCGCCACTAAATCAATTTCTTGATTCGAATTACTAAAACATACGATTTTCCTTTCTAAATTGACAGCGCCTACTTCAATTACTTCGGAATAAGCACCTGGGAAATCTAGTTCTTCTGTATTATCATTACAATCTCCATTATTCCCAGCAGCACATACGACGAGAACATCTTGCTTTACTGCATTTTGAATCGCTTCATGTAATTCTGGAACGTCCTGCGGGCCACCAAGTGACATTGAAATAACTCTAACTCTTTCTTTATTAGACCCTCTCCAATTTACAGCATAATGAATCGCCTCAATAATTTGCTCATAACTTCCAGAACCATCTCCCGCTAAAACCTTTAACACTAACATTTTAGCAAGTGGTGCGACTCCTAAAACACCGACTCCATTTTCAGTCGCTGCAATTGTCCCCGCTACATGAGTACCGTGTCCGTTATTATCAAGATAAATATTTGGATCTCCTTCGTAATCTTTCGTGAAATTTCTTCCACCGATAATGCGTTCCTTTAAATCTATATGATTCACATCACAACCTGTATCTAATACGGCAACAACAATATCATTTCCTTTCGCACTCTTCTCCCATACTTGTGGAGCATGAATGAGTTGTACACCTGGTGGAATTTCATTTACTTGTTCAACCACCTTATCTACTGTAAAAGGAATCAATTGTATACCTTTTTGTTTATTCGCTGTACTACTATTCATCGTAATCCCTCCTGAAAATATATTATTTTCATTTCAGACCACTTTTGAAAAGGTTTAAATGTAACATTCGTTTTATTCGTTTCGTTTTCCTTCCTTAAAAATATTTCTCAATATAGCTTACTAATTTTATACTACTCTTTTTATTTATCTCGTAATTTTTATTCACCAAAAATCCAATTGGTACAACCATTAACCAAAATAAAAGGACCAATTTAATGGTCCCTTCATAGTTTTTAAAGAATGATATGAAATTTTAAAAATAAATTAAGACTAAGCCTCACTCTTATTTAAAAACTTCTCTATTTCTTTTATTAAATGTTTCGCTCCATCTATACTAACAGTAATGTTTCCATTTGCTAATGATATGTTTTGATTTGAAACATCACCTGTTATTTGACAAGCATTGTAAGGTTGATATTTTTGTAAAATGACTTTATCTTCTTCTACGAAAATTTCAAGTGGTGATTTGATTTGTATTCCTAATACTTCTCGTAACTCTTTAGGAATAACAATTCGTCCTAATTCGTCTACTTTTCGAATAATTCCTGTTGCTTTCATATTACTCCCCCCTTACTTTCTATTAATTTTTCCACCTCGCTCTTTCCATTTTATCACTTTTTGGTAATACTTGCCTCTTTTTAGAAATTTTTGTACTCAAGTTAAAATAACACAATTAATGCATACGTAATCTCTCTTTCAATTGTTTTAAATAACGAGATCTTATCAGTAAGAAATATACAACTTGAATTCCTACGAAAATACTTAATACAATCGCATTTTCTTTAAATAGTGAGTACTCAAACATCTGTCCCAGTGCAGTTAACGCTACTGCCCCATGTAATGTTGCAACACCTATTGGAACGAAGAATAAAAGTGCCAATCGGATTGTAACTACTTTCGATAACTCTCCACTCGTTAAGCCTACTTTTCGAATCATTTCAAACAAACGAGTATCATCCTCCAAATCAGAAAACAAACGGAAGTAAAGGAAACTTCCTGCACATACGAAAAATACTATACCAATAAAGAAACCTACAAATAGAATTGGTCCTGCGATTTGTAAACTTTGGTTTTGTTCATACTCTTCTGCACTAAACATTGCATGTTCTTCATAAGTCTTCATTTGATGAGTAAGTTCTTTACCAACTTCAATTTCATCTTTCGTTCCTTCTGTTTTGTACACATAATCTTTTTCCTCTTTAAATCCATCTTGTAATGCATCATATTGATTTTTAGAGATTACATAGACGTTACCTCTTAGTATTTTACTTAATGAAGAAGTATTAACTTTTTTCACTTTTAAAGATTCATTCAAATGTGGTAAAGTAATTTCTTTTCTTTCTTTCATCGGTGGGCCTGGTATATCGACTGATAAAAATAAAGCTTCTTTATTTGCTACAGTTTGAAATGGTTCTCCTGTTAACTTCGCATATTCCTTATAATCTGATTCTTTTATGAAAACGGCACTTCTTAACGACTGCTCCTCCGCCTTTTTCGTTGAAATATTCGTTTTAGAAGCTGCTATACTATGTTTCTTTAATCCTTCATCAATCATCTTCAAATGCTGTGATTCATTACTATTTCCTTGCTTAGAATGATACTGAAACGCAATTGGTCTCTCCATAATCCCTTTCGTCATGGACGTGAAACCTACTAATGTACCTATTGCTGAAAATGCTACAGTTGAAATAATAGTTACAATAAAGAACATTCTGGCGTTGTCTCTCATACGGTAAGCTAAATCTGATAACGTAACAATATTTGTCTGTGTCCAATAGAAACGTTTACTTTTTTTACACAGTCTAATAATAAAGACACTCAACTGCTTGTACAGCAAATACGTACCAATAATGACTACCGTTGTAACAGGAATCATCATGACAAATACCATTGCCCCGTGTGACATAAGTGCTCCTGCATATCCCGCACTAAGCAATATAACCGCTAATATAGAAGAAATAATCGATGCTTTCGGTTCCGGCTTCGCTTCTGCGGATCCTCTAAACAATTTCATAATTTTATTTTTTCGAATCATTCCTGCACTAAACAATGAAATAATCATAAATAATACGAAAAACATAATACTCGTTACAACAATGGCTTTCATTGGAATGTAATAAGCTAAAGTAATATCTAATTTTAATATCATCGGAGCTACAAATAGTAATATTCCGGAAAATAACATTCCAGCAAGTATTCCAAAAATAATGGCCCCTATCCCAATCATAATATTTTCAAAGAAGATAAGACGCTTTAATTGATATTTCGTCATACCTAACATCATTAAAATTCCTAATTCACGCTTTCTCGTTTTTAAAAACATTCCCATCGAATATAAAATAAAGAAAAACGTAAATAAGTAAATAATGGACTGTGCAAAAGACATACTTACGAATACGTATCGTCCCAATTCTCCAGCACTTAATGCGGGATGAAACGCAAAAAATGAATAAACAAAAAAGGCCATAATGGCAAATGCACTACTTAAAAAATATGCTGAGTATGTTCGTCTATTTCGCGTTACATTCCGGTATGCGAGTTCTCTAATGTTCATATTACTTCTCCGCCCTTCTACTAACTATGTTTTTATATTAGTAAAATACGGAAATACCTTCCATCGATTCAAATGACAAAAACCTTACATTATTGAAAGGTTTCAAAAAAATTGCTTAAACGAAGCAGTTTCATTATAATGACTACATTCATATTCATACACGCATCCTATTGTATATTCGTTAGTTTTGCGAAATAATAAAGGATAGAAGTATGTACCAATATACATATAAACTTAATTACTGCTTTAATATGAATAGGAGGAAACATAATGACATTACAAGAACAGATTATGAAAGCATTACATGTTCAGCCTGTAATTGATCCGAAAGCAGAAATCCGTAAACGTGTTGATTTCTTAAAAGATTATGTAAAAAAAACAGGTGCGAAAGGATTTGTACTTGGAATTAGCGGCGGACAAGACTCTACATTAGCTGGACGTTTAGCTCAGCTTGCAGTGGAGGAAATTCGTAATGAAGGTGGTAACGCAACATTTATCGCCGTGCGCCTTCCTTATAAAGTGCAAAAAGATGAAGATGATGCGCAATTAGCATTACAATTTATTCAAGCTGATCAATCTGTTGCATTTGATATCGCTTCAACAGTTGATGCTTTCTCAAATCAATACGAAAACTTATTGGGTGAATCATTAACAGATTTCAATAAAGGTAACGTGAAAGCGCGTATTCGTATGGTTACACAATATGCAATTGGAGGACAAAAAGGTCTACTTGTTATCGGAACTGATCACGCGGCAGAAGCTGTTACAGGATTCTTTACAAAATTCGGAGATGGTGGTGCAGACCTATTACCATTAACGGGTTTAACGAAACGTCAAGGACGTGCTCTTTTACAAGAATTAGGTGCGGATGAGCGACTTTACTTAAAAATGCCAACTGCTGATTTATTGGATGAAAAACCAGGTCAAGCTGATGAAACGGAGTTAGGTATTTCGTATGATCAACTAGATGATTATTTAGAAGGTAAAGCAGTTCCAACTGACGTTGCAGAAAAAATTGAAAAACGTTACACAGTGAGCGAACATAAAAGACAAGTTCCAGCATCAATGTTTGATGATTGGTGGAAATAAATAAAACATAAAAAAGAAGCTAACCTCATTAGCTTCTTTTTTGTTAACGATACACCCCTACTCTTTTCTCTAGTAAATCCTGCAAACAATCCTCGTGTTGTTGATTAAACAATGGTGGCATCTTATTTAACGGGAAAAACTTCAAATCTAACGTTTCATCACCGTCTATTTTTTTCTCTCCTCCGGTAATTGAGCATGAAAAGAATAGTAAGATTGACTGGGCTTTATCTCCATTTGGATACGCTTGAAAATATTTTGAATACACCCCGATAAGCTCATTTATTTCCACATCATAACCTGTTTCTTCTTTTATTTCTCGAATCGCAGTTTCTGCGGCAGATTCTCCAATTTCCATTGCACCACCAGGAAATCCCCAAGCGTTGAAATCACCTCTTTTTTGCAGCAATACTTCTCCATGTTCATTCAACACACAACCACCCGCAAAGTTTATGAGAACACAGTCGTGCCCTACTTTTTTACGCAATTCTTTTATATAATTAGCCATCCTCTCCCCCTTTTCATAAGTCTTCTATCATTATTTCTTATCTTTTTCAAGCAATTCAATCATTCGATCTAGCTTCTTATTCATATTTATTTCATGTTGTTTTTTTGCAGCGCTATTTTGCAATAATCTTCTAAGGAACAAAGTAAATGATAGGAAAAACAAAACGATAAGTCCGATTACTAAACAAGTATATATCAATATAAAAATATTATTTTCGAACAAATCCAATCAGATTCCACATCCTTCCTTTTTATATTTTATCACAAAATTCTGTTTTTTAAAGTGATACATAATAAAAAGAGCACCTTTTACAGATGCTCTTTTTCATTACTTAATACGTAAATGAAATTGTCGCTAATGAATAATTTGCCATCGCACTATAAGGTGCTACTTCATAAGATACACGCTTTGCACCTTTTGGCCAATTTATTTCATTTAACACTTTCTTTATATCTTGCATTGTTCCATCCATAGATTGCTTATATCGTACTTCTACCTTTTCTGGCTTAGAAGCGAATTGTTGCTGTAATTTTTTCTTAAATTCACTATAATTATCTGCCCCGTATTGTGCAGACAAATATTTTAAATTTGTTTCTTTTAACATTTGTTCATACGCAGCAGTCTTTGAACTACCCGTTTTTATTTTGTTTGTTAATTCATTAAAGTAACTTGCAGTTGCCGCCGGATATTTACTACGATCCCATTCATGATCTTTACTTAATTGCTCGTCAGACATATTAAAATATGAATATGTTACACGCCCAGCTTTATCTGGTACTGGATCATCGAATGTCGTATCAATGTGGTACCATTTGTTTTCAATGTTTACTAAATTCCATGCATGAGCTTGTCCATTCCCTGTGCCTGTTACAATATGATTTTGAATACCTGCTTCTTTTAACAACTCATACGTTAATAACGTATAGCCTTGACAAACGGCAGAACGATTCGCTAATGCTTCATATGCTGTATACGCTTTATAAGACGTATCATAAGATACATGTTTTACAACATAATCGTGAATAGCTTTTACTTTCTCATGCTCATCCATCCCTGTTTTTACAATTGAACCGATAATTGCTTTTGCCTGAGATTTTACATATTGTGTTTGCTCTTTTGATTCACGGTATTTCACTTGCAATGTAAACGTATAGTTTCCTGGTAACCCTTTAATAGAATATTTAGTAGACGCTACATTATATTTTACATACTCATCTGCATCTACAATTTTATTAAACTCGCCATACAATTGGTCCATAACATTTCTAGCATTTCTATCTTTCTTTTTATATGTGATTGTAATATTTTCTTCTCGATTATCAACCTGTTTTTTTAATTCTTTTCGGAAATCATCTAATAGCTTTGCATCTGATTGTGTTGTCGCTACAGACGGATTCGTAGCTGCATAAGATACCGTTGACGCGTGTAAGCCTCCCATTACTATAGTTGAACAAAGCAGGGTAGCTGTCACATACTTACTTGTCTTTCTCATCTCGTCACTCCTTACATTCTATAACTATACGAAAAAGTATCGTATAGTTTCAGAGTATACAATACTTTTTCGTATAGGTCATATGAGATTATGCATATTTAACATTGTAAAAAGGCTGTTCCTTTTACAAGAACAACCTTTTTCATTAACAAGTTTGTAATACACAACATGTATTTTCAAAACGTCGATTTTTTAAGTCTTCATTTCCAATACAGAAATAAAGCATTCCTAAATCTCCCCACATCATATTACAATTTTTAGTATCTGAATCGATTTGGAATAAAAGCGTCATTTGCTGCGGGTCTATCCCCATATATTCTCCTGTCTCATATAATACTTCCTCTTGTACAGAGAATGGCTCACCAAACATTTGATGGTTATCATAGTTGTCTGGGATTAGTTCTTCAAGCAATTGTAAGAAACGATCTGAATCAGCCTCATCTTCAATGAAAAGCTCTGGCAATTTATATGTCAGTTCAAAAGTAGTTGCACACTGGTTATAATTTGTTTGCAATTCATCGGCCCTTCGTAATTGCTCTACAGGAACATCATAATAAAGTACACGCCCCGCTTCAGTTGGATTCACATCTTCTTCAAAGTAATTTTCAATGCTGAAAAAATATAACATCCCTGTCTTAGGAAGATTGTGACCCATACCAACATTTTGTAAATCATTTAAATTAAATTGAGCGATAAATTGTAATGGATTTCCTTTGTGCATTGGGTATTCCAATGTAGCTGGCAAGTCAGGAACTCCTCCCATTTTCGAACTACCTACCGCAACTGTTTCCTCCTGCTTTGGCACAACTTTTACACAAGGAAATACAGTGTGAATAAGTTCCTCTTTTAAATGTGTCAGCCCATATTTATCAATTAATACTTCAATTTGTTTATTCATAAATTCTCCTTATATTTACATACTTATTTGTATCATCGCACAAAAATTATACTCCATTCTTTGTAAAAACAACAAGCCTCCAAAAAAACGGGCTCTTCCTCCATACGCGAACAAGTTAAAAAAAGCATAGTATACATTGTTCCTACAAACACGATAGTTCATTATTTCTTCCAGTACATTTTCCCCTCGTTCATTTTTATTTTTAATTTAAGGAGGAATTCCACATGGGTTACGGATATAGTTGCGGCGGTTACGGCGGTAGTTGTGGTGGATGTGGTTATGGAGGTTTCGCTTTATTAATCGTTTTGTTTATCCTTCTAATCATCATCGGAGCTAGCTGTTGGGGCGGCTTTGTAGGCTGCTAGTAAATTTAAAAACTATTGTAAAAAAGCACGTACAATACGTGCTTTTTTGCCATTTTCAAATCTTTTATTCGAAAGGAAGTATGATTAATGAAGATTGATGGTGTTTTTGAAGGGGGCGGTGTACGCGGAATTGCGCATGTAGGGGCAATTTGCGCGTTAGCTGAAAAAGGCTATGAATGGGAACGTGTAGCTGGAACATCAGCTGGTTCCATTATCGCTGCGCTCCTAGCAGCAGGATATTCTTGTTCAGAGTTAAAAACGATTATAACTGATATCGATTATAATAAATTTACGAAGAGAACCTTTATTGACAGAATCCCCTTTATCGGAAAAGGATTAAGCGCATGGACTACCCTTGGTATTTACTCTAATATATTTATAGAAGAATGGATTGAAGAATTACTTCGCAAAAAAGGAGTTCACTTATTTACAGATTTATCTGATTTAAATAAGCTTAAAATTATCGCTTCTGATATAAGTAATGGTAAAATGGTTATCTTTCCCGATGACTTACCGAACTACGGATTTTTAAATTATCGCTTCTCTATTGCTAAAGCTGTAAGAATGAGTAGTACAATCCCTTTCTTCTTTGAACCGGTAAAATGGAGAACCCCTAAATGGAAGCAACCTTGTTATATGGTTGATGGAGGGATTTTAAGCAATTACCCAATTTGGATTTTCGACTCACCTTCCTCTCCTCGCTGGCCAACATTTGGATTTCATTTCGTAAAAGATGAGATTCAAGCTGATCCTGCCCATTATAACGAGCCTATCTCCATGTTCAAAGGACTTTTTAAAACGATGATGCAAGCCCATGATTTACGTCATTTAGATAAGGAATCAAAAGCAAGAACGATTACAATTCCAACAGGATCCATTACAAGTACAAACTTTGAGTTAACAAAGGAAGAAAAAGAGTGGCTTTACAATTCTGGTTATAACGCCGCAAATAAGTTTTTACAATCTTGGAACTTCAGACAATATATTGATGACTATAGAAACGGAAATCAGGACCGAAAAACAAATCGGTATTTCCGTCAACTTGACTCATAATACTATTATTTTTCATACGAGAACACGTAACGCTTTCAAAAAAAATAAGCCTAGTAATATCATAGATTACGAGGCTTATTTACTTCATGCTGCATCATAATTATTCGTTGCTTAAGGATACGTTAACCCTTCAGCTTCTTCCGCAGTAATAACTGTGTATCGATTTCCCGTTCGTAATCCTAACAATTCTGCTTTTTCAATTGCATCCTGCTTCGACTCCGCATAAGCAGCTAAATATTTTTCTCCATTGATAATTTGGCAAATTACGTATTGTTTCATTATTTTCTCCTCTTACTTTTTCATTAGTTGTGCAAGTTTTTTGATACCTATTTCAATTTCTTCTAACGTTGCGTATGAATAGGATAGACGCAAAAATTGGTTTGCACTTCTATCATACAAAGTACCTGGATTTAATAAAATCTTTTCTTTCAAAGCTTTGTCGAATAAGCTACGGTTCGAAACGGGTACATTCATATGTAACCAAATATAAAAACCACCTGTCGGTTCATACCATGTTGCTATATCACGACAATATTTCTCTAACATTTGTAACATAAAATCTCTACGTTTTTTCAACTTAGTTCTTACAAACTGTAAATGTTCATCATACAATCCATCTGCAAACCATTCCGCTGCAATTTGCTGGGATATAGAACTTGAACCATAATCTGTTTGCATTTTTATGTCTGCCAATCTTTGAATGACTGGCTCAGATCCAACAATCCATCCAATTCTTAATCCTGGACTAATGACTTTAGACATACTCCCAATATGTAGTACAATTCCGTTTTTATCATATGCTTTTAAAGGCTTTGAAACAGGCTCATCAAACCATAAGTCTTGGTACACCGCGTCTTCTATAATAGGCAAACCAATTTCGTTACATATTTCCATCACTTCTATTCGTTTCTTCGCATTCATACTAAAGTTCGTCGGATTATGAAAAGACGGAATTGTATATAAAATAGATGCATTAAATTGCTTCTTATATTTCGTAATATATGATGCATGTAAACCGTTCTCATCCATTGGTATACCAATTAAACGCATTCCTGCTGATTGAAAAACATTAAGAGAATATAAATAAGATGGTTTTTCTAATAAGATGGATGCCCCTTTTGGAAGAAGTCCCATAGAAATAAGTTGCAACGCTTGAATTGCTCCTGAAACAATTAATATAGAATCAGGAGTTACATCTATACCATGTCCTTTTAAATAGTCCGCAATCTTTTCCCTTAAAGAGAGATTTCCTTTCGGCTCTTCATAGCCAAGTGCCACCTTTGATGCTAACAGCTTATTCATAATATCTTTCATCTTTTTTTCAGGTAAAAGACTTGGCGCGAGCTCACCTGTTCCTAAACGAATTACATGCGGAGAAAATTCAGCTTGATTAATCTCTTGAATAGCAGGCAGATTCGGATAATGAAGTCCTGTTTCTACATAAGACTGCCAATTAGGCGGAGGTGCGTACGTTGAAGCATTCTCATTATTATTTACAACAATTGTTCCTTTCCTGCCATTCCCTTCAATATATCCCTTTGCCACTAGCCCATCGAAAGCCAGTACAATTGTACTCCGGTTCACACCAAATGCATGCGCCAAATCTCTTTGTGAAGGTAATTTCGTTCCAATAGTCCATTCTCCATTAACGATTCTTTCTTTTATATACGTTTCTATTTGTTTATACAGAGGAGTCGCTAGAGACATATTTGGTTTCCAAACGAATCTTTCCATCATATCACCTTATATTCTTTTTGGTTGGTAACCTCCCCAACCATATGGATGGATACAAATTTTCATTTCTTCTATACAATATACACTATCATAATGAATTAAAATAGGAGGTAATATGATGAATGAAGCAATTATTCATGGTATCATTCTTGCGTTTGGTCTTATCATTCCATTAGGCGTCCAAAATATTTTCGTCTTTAACCAAGGTGCGAGCCAACCAAACATTTGGAGGGCAGCTCCGGTAGTATTAACTGCCTCTATATGTGATACGTTACTCATATTAATTGCGGTGCAAGGTGTCTCCCTTGTACTCCTTACTTTTTCTTGGCTAACTAACACGTTATATATAATTGGATTTTTCTTTCTCCTATATATGGGCTTTGTTATTTGGAGAAGTAACCCTTCCAACGATATAAAACAAGAAAACAGCATGCCGTTAAAAAAGCAAATCCTTTTCGCTGCATCGGTTTCGTTATTAAATCCACATGCAATTTTAGATACAATCGGTGTAATTGGAACAAATTCTATTCAATACATAGGAAGTGAAAAATGGGCTTTCACACTTGCAACTATTATCGTTTCTTGGATTTGGTTTATAAGCTTAGCTTTAGCGGGGAAATTTCTAAAAAAAATAGACTCAACTGGAAAGACAATCGTATTATTAAATAAATTTTCGGGTCTCATCATTTGGGGTGTCGCGCTTTATATGTTAAAACAAGTTATGTATTCTTAATGAACGAAAGAGAATTGCATGTTCCTTAAAACACCATGCAATTCTCTTACAAATTATGAAGTAGGTTCCGTTTTCTGTTTTACCGTCTTTGCATCTTTTGCTGGTTTAATCCAAATCATTGCTATAACAGCACCGATACCAGCAAAAATACTTGTTACATAAAACACTTCATGGTCAGCACCTTTCATGAAAAAAGAATATAGAGGTGGTCCAGCTGCTACACCAATAAATCGCATGGAACTATAAAATGACGTAACTGTCCCCCTTTGCTCCTTTTCAATTCCTTGTGTAATTAGGGCGTCTAAACATGGGAGTGCCATACCAATTCCTATCCCCATAATAACGAGACAAAGAAGTAGTAAATAGATCCCTTTTATAAATAAAGGAATGATGACTGATGCAGCTGCCATTAAAAAACCAATATAAATACACTTCTTCATTACATTTTGATTATCTCCAATTTTTTTACCCGACATATATGAACTAAGTGACAGTACAAGTAACGGGATAGCAAGTACACAACCTTTCCATATACCATGTATGTCATACTTTGATTCCAGTATCGTCGACAAATAAAAGAGAATTCCGAATAAAATAAGCATAATAATTGCACCTAATACAAAAATGGCAATTAACCATCTTCCCTTTTCTCGAAATGTAGAGATAATAGATTTTATAAACTCTTTAAGTGGTGGCACTTCTCCTTCTTGTTTCTTTGCCTTTACTAGAACAAGTAATAAAACAATTGATACTATGCATAAAACTGGAATTGCCCAAAATGGTAAGAACCATACAATGGCAGCAAGAGCAGATCCTAAAATAGGGCTCAGCACTTTTCCAAATGTATTGGATGTTTCAATGATTCCTAAACCTGCACTAACTTGTTTTTCATCTTTGTATAAATCACCAACACACGGTATAACAACTGGCATTGCACCAGCTGCACCAATACCTTGAATCGCTCTACCAATCAGTATCCAAGTGTAGGGATTATCAACTTTCCATGATACCCACCCTGTTACCGCTCCGCCTATAGCCGCAATCAGCAAACTCGGAACCATTACCATCTTTCGTCCCCATCTATCTGATAAGTAACCAGCAATCGGTATAAGTAAAATGGCTACAATAGAGTAAATTGTAATAATCATGGATACTTGAAACGATGAAATATGTAATTTCTTTTCGATAGTCGGTAGGATTGGAATGAGCATTGAATTCCCTAATGTCATAACAAGTGGAACTGATGCAAGCGCAATTAAACAACAGTTTTCTTTTTTTAACATGTTGACTTCGGAACCTTTCATCATATATTTCTTACCATATAATAGCCCTGCTGGAACGTAATTTTTCATTCCACCAGGGCTATTACATCTTTACTACTTCCCATTCACAACAAAAGAAATTGGGGAAAATATAGTATTATTACTATTCTTTGAATCCAGTTCGTAATATATCCATACCAATTAATTGAAAAAAAAGAAAGGAAGAATCCTTCCTTTCTCCTATAACCTTCTACAATTAGCGAGTATATCCGCCACCAAGTTGTTGTTCTGCCATCGCTACAAGGCGTTTTGTAATTTCACCGCCTACAGAACCGTTTGCACGTGAAGAAGTATCAGCGCCAAGTTGTACACCAAACTCTTGTGCAATTTCATATTTCATTTGATCTAAAGCCGCTTGTGCTCCATGTGATGCTAATTGATTAGAATTACGATTTCTAGCCATTACCAATCACCTCCTTATTTATATATAAATTGTGTTAAATTTCAATTTAAATACATGGTAATTTTTGGTTATTTTATTTTCAAAAAAAGAGTCTCTACAATGAGAGACTCTTACATCATTTTATATTAAGAAGTTACTACTTCTAAATTTCTATTTCTTAATACTTTCATTTCTTCTTTTAATATATCTTTCGCATTATGTCCAAACCATTCGATTGAAGCGAAATGATCAGTACCTCTCACTTCCTGAATAATCTCATCATAATTTACGATACCTTCAAATAATGGAACCATACCATTACGACTTCCCGCTGCTGCATATACATTATTAGGTTCAAACACATGTAAATAATCTGCTGACGATATATTCTTAAAATGGTAATGTTGTATCCACGGCTTTAGTCGATGGAAGCTGTCTATTGGATTTGCTCCAGACTCCCATATATGAAGAAAATCAAGGTTTATTTTCAAATTCGGATGATTTACTTCTCCCAATAATTCCAAAGTAGAAGGCAACGTATCCGTTAACGTATTTGGATGTGTTTCTAAAAGTACATACATATTATGCTGAGCAAATACTTCACAAATCATGCGAATACGATTCACATATTCTTTTCTCTCCTGTTCCGAGAAATCTTCGCTACCTTTTTGTCCAGCAAACGTACGAATTTTGTTCGTTTTAAACCAATTAGCTAGTATTGCAAGTTGTTCACATTTCTCTATCATTTTTTCAAAATCTGCCGATAATGATATGTCTAAGTAATCACTTATCATCGTAATTTCCAAGTTTTTATTCTTTAAACAATTCAATTCTCGTTCTGTTGTTTCATATTCTTGCATATACAAATTTTGTGCATGAGTCCCCCACAATTCAATGCCTTCAAAGCCGTTTTCATATGCAAATTGAACAATATCAGTAAATGAAATTAATTGATGACGAAAGGAAATAGTACATAATGAATATTTCATAGGTTTGAACTCCCTTATCTTAAATTCAGTTAGGTTTTTACAATACTAAGACAGACTCGTTTGTTTTCATTTCTTTCCATGATAAAAACTGTCTCTCTAATTCAGCCTTTATTTGCAGTTCAATTGCATTCATTTCATCCAACTTTTCAACAATTGATACTAACATGCCTTTATTATTCGTCATTGCCATTTTAATTGCACGATACTGTACATTTGTAAATCCTTGTACAATATCTTCTATCCGATCACACCAATAATCAAATTCTTGCTCCGAATATTGCAACGTTTCACGGAAGTATGCAAAGGCATGTTCATAACTATATTTACGAATTGCAAGTACTGGTATTTGTTTGACTGCCGCTACAAGACCAGAAAGCGAATACCCTTCTTCTTCATTTGCCATTTTTATAATTAAATTTTTCAGCTCCATAGTCAGTTCATTGTCGTTTCTTTTGAAAGTTTCTATGAAATAACTTGCTACCATTTCTAGCGTTGGCTCCTGAATTCCTTCTACATCAATGAAATAGCCTCCACCAAATGGGTTATCTTGAACAGAGTAAAGCACTTTTTCTCTTTCCATATTCCCTTCCCAGCGAAAATCAGGATCTAGCATGAACCACTCTTCTTCTTTCTCTGTCTTCGATATCATTAAATAATGTGGAAATGGTTTTTGATGAAATTTATTTTCCCTCTCTGGTAATAGAGACATATCAACCATTACAATGACATAACGATTTTCAGGCTTGTTTTCTACTAATTCTAAAAATATTTCTACATTGCTATTTTTATCTTTTGCATGATCGTACCATTCGTTCACTTTCATACCATACAATTTTTGATACCATAGTAAGTAATTATTATGGTTAATGTTTTCAGAGTGATACGAAATAATTCCACCTTCTGTTATATCAAAATCGCCGTCCCATAGTCCAAAATAAAATGGACGAAAATCAATATCGCTACGCCTTTTTATAATTTCACAAAAACAACTCACTAAACAGTGCACTTTAATTGAAGTCATACTCTCATCCACTTTCCTAAAGGTTAGTTATTCACATTTACTTCCTATAGCGGCTGCAACTCCTCCATAAAATCAAGCAAAGATCCTACAGTAAGAAATGCTTTTGGGTCTACCTCATCCTCTGGAACGCATAGCTTTACATCCATTTCTATGTAGACTATGAGTTGTAACATCATTACCGAATCTATATATAAATCTTGGTTTAAACGCATCGTTTCTTCTAAATGCGTTACATTTTTTAGCTCCATTTTTTCTGTCATAATTTTCAACACTTCATTTTTTAATGTTTCACGTCTCATGTTGTAACCTCTCCCATCTCTAGTAATTTTCTACTTACTTTTCCAGTTTTATTTTTCGGAATTTCAGTTACACTTTCAATCTCATGCGGAACTTTATAAGATGGTAAATGCTGCATACACCATTCTCTTATTCGCACTGGATCAACATGAGAGATTACTTTCGCTTTAACAACTTCGCCCATCACAGGATGTTTTCCCCGATATACAATTGCCTCTTGAACGCCTTCTAGTCGAAGCATTGTTTCTTCTACCTCTATCGGAAAGACTTTTAATCCTGAAACGTTAATCACATCATCCATGCGCCCCATAAAATGAAGACCATGCTCAGATTTATACCCCAAATCTTTCGTGAAAATTTCCTTATCGTTCATTTTCACTACGATTTCTTCAGGCATATTTTCATCTGAGCCTATGCTTATACTCGCATGAGGTAGTGGATTTCCTAAATCCAAATGGCTTTTCATATCATGACATATACTAATACAACCCGCTTCAGAACAACCGTATTGCTGCATCATATATGTTGACATTTCTTTTAGTTTATAAAATAATGCTTCTGGTAAAGGTGCTCCGGATGTCATAATTTTATGAAACTGAAACGTTCCTTGCGGGAAACTCCCCATAATATGTAACATAAGTGGTACTGCATATATGATATGTTTTTCTGTATTGCGAACGATATTTAATGCGAATTTAGGATTTTTATTCGTAATGATGATAGGTTTGCTTCCCCGCGTAATTGCAGATAACGTACCACATATTAATCCGTATGAATGTGAAACAGGAGCCATAACGATCGGCACTTCATCCTCTTCACAGTTTAAAGCTTCATTATAAGCAGTAATTTCTGTATCCACTTCCGTCCATGCTCTACGAATCAGTTTTGGTTCTCCCGTAGTTCCAGAACTATATTGCAATAAAGAAGGCTCTTCTAGTAAAGCGTTCACTACTTCTAATTTCGTAAAATCGCCATATTCTCCATACAATATCCCGATACAATTTGCACGCTTTGCCATTTCAATAGCCGTTTCTTTTGGCGTATCTTCATGTATAAGCAATACTGATGATTTCTTTTCTTTTAAGAAAAACACAAGCGTAATAATATCGAATGGATCTTTCAAACAAAGCGCGACTCTATTTCCTGCTGCTTTTTGAAATTGTTCCATTTCCTCATAAACTTGTAATCTCAAATCAAAATCACTTTTGCTATACTCTTGTTTATTAACGATTAGCATAATTTCCCCCTGTAACAACTGATTTTTGTTTGATAAGTTGTCTTGCTCTATACAATGGATTTGGAACTTCATGAACAAGCGAGTCCACATCCATATATAATCGTCGCTTCGTTAATTGCTCAGCATAGAATGTAGGAGTGTATAGCTGAATCCTTTCAAATCTATCTTTCAAGTGTGGATATTTTCTAAAATGATTTTCAATTTCTTCGACAACTATCATCCAAAAAATTTCTTCTTTCCAATCATATTCGTCTGCAAGTACGAAAGCTAATTCTCCTACATTAAATAAGAACAGTGCATCTAATACCATCTCTTGTAAACATTCAATACGATCCATTTCAAAGAAATCATTCATTTTTCCATTCGCATACGTTTTATGCATTTTAGTAAAGTCTGGACATTTATTCATTTCTTTTAAGAATGGACGATAAAACTCAAGTCCTTCATGGAAATCCTTTAATGCAATACGGACAGGTAGCCCTTCTTTATGAACTAAAATCATATTTTGTCCGTGTGATTCTAATGCGATTCCATACTCTACAACAAGATGTATAACTGGTATGATCGCTTTTTGAATCAATAATCGTAGCCAATTTTCTATCCCATATTTGTTTAACCATACATCAATAACTGGTGTCCCGTCTTTCTCTTTCGCATATAAGCCGTTAAAGGGAACCGCATCCTCTTGCTCATCTAAATATTTATGAACGCTTTCACGCCAAATGCACCCTAATGAACCATATGTGGCTTTCTTATTCGTATCATACGTTACACTCGAAAATTCCTTTAACAAAATAATACGCGATTCATCCCTTAAATAAGAATCCTGACTTACGACATCACTTAACCAATTCGATATAGCTGGTGCACTCACAACTGAATATGGTTTCAGCGTACGGAGTGTTGAAGTGTTAAGTATGTTCAGCGATAACTTTACATATGGTCTCTTTGGATTCGTAACATTTCTTAACGTCCTCATCGATTGTTGCGCGCAATAATCATCCGCTGATTGTCCTAAATAAATTATATTTTTATCCTGTATATGATCAGCGTAATTTGGAATGATGAAATTCTCCCACTGCCAAGGATGAACAGGTATAAACACGTACTGCTTTGGATTACATCCCGCACTGTGAATTCGTTCCATATACGTTTCTAATGTATGCGCGCCTATCTCACCTTTTAAAATATTGTCATAGATCATTTCATTTTCATAACCTACAGTCGCATACTTCTTATGAGCTGCAATCCATATAATTTTTATAGGTCTCATAAATTCATATCCATATTGAAAATTGTCACGATATTGAAACCCAATGCGTGCTTTATAGCTAGGATGATATGGATGACCGTCTATTAAATGGCTTTCAAATTCATCGTACGATTTTTGGGTATATTTCACCTTATTATGTCTTTCATATTGTGCAATCGTGTCTTTAAATATTGTTTGTTCTAATTCATGAATAAAAGAATCTAATTTCGTTTGTTCTACGTTAACAATCCGAAAAACTTCTTCCAAAAATTGCGAAACTGATTGTATTTCTTGTTTTTCCTCTTGAACTCTTATTACTAATGAATCTATAGAGATACGTCCAAATGTCATTCGTTCTCTTCCGTAACATTCATACGTGACACTTTTGTTGTCCTCATCAAGTCCTTGTATAAGAAAAAGAATTTGTTCTTCGTTTTCTATGCGAATTGGCGTAATAATCCCCTCATAAATTAACGACTCTACTAATTGACGTAACACTCTTCTTCGTACTGAAATGTAATCTTTTGATTCAAGCGCTTTCAATATTCTCGTATGATACATGTCCACTCTTATAACTCCCTCCGCCTTACGAAAAAATACCATTATTTGTATTACGTGAAATTTTAACGTTATTTATGAACGGACAGCCACTTCTCTAACGAGCGGATTCTGTACCTGTACGTAAATTGCTTGTTCTAAAGGATTACTTAACTCATCGACATCGAAAAATCTCGTTAATAAATTTGCTTTACATGCCAACTTATCCTCTTCTAACAATTCTCTTAAAAAGGTAGAAGGTTCACGGTTATACGGAAGGAACGATTCAAGTACAGATCTTAATTCAGAGAGAAGAATTTCCTCCTTAATTAATCCTGCTGTGCCAAAACCGTTAATGAGACCAAACATATGATTGAAAATTAAGTAGTAACGAAATCTCTCATCTACAATATAATCGTCATATAGATTTCCAGTACGTTCTCCAATGCCAGCCAACTCATTATTAAGCATCTCTTTCATTGAATTACAGAAATAAAACCCTTGATTATCACGGAAATAATATTTGACCGGATAACCATCCTTTAGCTGAACAACGCTATTTTGCTGATGCGCTTCTAATGCAACACCATAACGTAAGTACATCCATACCATCGGCTTTAAAGAAATATTCATATATCGTCTAAACCAATCTAAACTTACTTCTTCACAGCTTCTACCTTCTAAATCTGCTAGTCGATGAATAATATTCGATAAACGAGTACGTTCCCCAGGTATAGCATCTTGAACTAATCCAGCAATTAAAGTAGCGTCATTTGCATGTTCACTATAAAAAGGATTCTCTCGTATAATTACTTCAAATCCAGACTCTTTTGCCCCGTAATTTAATGTAATAAATGCTGGATCATAAATAAAATCAAAACCTGGAAACTTGTCTAACACTTCACCAATTGCTGTATTTAGCATTTCCTTTCCTTCAAGACCACTCTCTAGTTCCTTCAATTTATTAATGCGCATTGAATTTGTTACTTTTACTGGAAATGAAAACTTAAGCATATATTTTGATTTAGGATGATATAACGTTCTGAGTGATGATGTTGCCATATAGTACTTACCTGCAGGACCGATATATTCAAGTACTCCTTGATCTATCCAATCCTGTACGTAAGGTTGGTGTAATAGCCATTCTGCCTGAAGCGGATGAATTGGAAGTAATGAATATGCATCTTCATTACAATACTTCGATATAAATTCCTTACTAACCATCTCATCATTACGTAACTCTTCTTTTAGAATTACTGTTGTAGAATCTAATAATAATGATTTTTCATTTACTATACTTTTATGTGCCCTAAAATAATGAAGCTGACATTCTCCTTTTAATTCTGGAGAATACATTGCGCTTTTCCATTCCAAAATACCTTGTCTACTCTTTGGGGTTGGATGAGTTAAATGTCCAAATAATAAAGATTGCTCCGCTTCTATAAAGGATGTATGGAAACCGTATAATGCAGATGTATCTTCTATTCTCTCCCTTGTAAATTCTTCAATATTTTGACAACTACGAATAACTCGAAGCATAAGTTCAGCAGGATTCGTCCCTTCTCCGTAGTTGATAGACATCTCTTTTATTAAGAACGTAATAACTGTAACGTAATCTGCTTTTATAACATTCTTATTTTCTCCCATTTGATAATAAAATTGTTCTCCAAACAAATGGCGATCTGTTGCTGATTTATATATAACTTCTCCATACAAAGTAATGTGTTGTGCCGATAGCCGACAATATAAATATGTGGGGACTATATCTCTATTCAACGTATTATTGAAGATACTTTTCATTTTTTCATCCTCTGTAATCCATTCTCCACTCCCTGTTTCCCTTAAATAACAGTTTAAAAAACTTTGTAATGTTGCATGTTCTGCGATTTGTTTCGCATGCTGCATGTTGGTCCTCCTCTTTATATTAAAGCTATCGAAATTTTATATAATAAACAACAATTGAATATCGTTATCAATTATGATTCTAATTGATAATGATATTCAATTCAATAGTATATTTCAGAATTTTTAAATCTGAATAAATATTTATTTTTTCTACCTTTCTTTAATCTGGTTAAACATACACGAAAAAAATGCTTACATTCAAACTATATACTTTCTATTTTTCATTAATAATCCATCCAAAATAGTTAAACAAAAGAGGTATACCTTAATTGGTATACCTCTTACAAACAATGAGTTTACATAATAATATTATTTATATTTCTCCAACAATACGCTGTCTCTTCTACCTGTACTCTCTCTAGAAATTTTGTATCAATTTTTTCTGGATTATATTTTTCATAAAACTTTTTAGAAAGATTATTCGTGACCACCCAAACTAAAAGTGATTGCATGTCATTGTTTATACATTCCGATAATAAAGCTTGAAATAACTGTTGTCCTATTTTCATTCCTTGATACGTTTGTAAAAGGTAGATCGCATATAATTCCCCATCACAATTATATGCACCACTTCTTTCAACTCCCCCGTCAATGAATCCAATTATTGTTCCATCTGACGTCTCTGCTACAAATCTATATTGGTATTTATCTTCTTGTTGAAAAATGTTTTCCCATTGTTTTTCTCGTTGCTCATATGTTATATTTTCTAAAAATTCGTCAGCAAATATCCCTGTATACGTTGTTTTCCAGCTATCAACATGCACCTTTGCTATACCTCGTATATCATCTTTTATCGCTCTTCTAATATGTATTCCCATCATTTCTCCCCCTTGTTATTCATCATTATATCAATTTATTCCCTTAAAAATCCAAATAAAAAAAGAGTGAATACACTTCACTCTTTTTTATCACAATTATCTACTTTCCACTTCAACTGAAACTACTCGATCAATCTCTTTCAGGGAACTATATAACTCTGTTGTATATAAATCTTCTGGAGCTAAAATAACCATTTCCAGTTGCTGAAATGCTCCACTATCTATATCTTTAATTTTCACTCGTTTCACATGCATACCTAAATTTTTAATTTGCTTAAATATACCATCTAACTCATGATGCTCTTTTACAGTAATTTTTATAGATAAATCCTTTTGTCGTAATGAATACGGACCTGCAATTTTCACAAGTTGTGGAAGTACATTAATTGCTAAAATAATTAAAATCATAGCAACCGTCGCTTGTAAATAAAAGCCCGCCCCAATTGCTATACCTAAAGCTGAAGCAGCCCACACCATAGAAGCTGTCGTTAATCCTGAAATAACATCATTACTTCTTCGTAAAATAACACCTGCCCCAAGAAAACCAATCCCACTCACAATTTGAGCAGCTAGACGCATTGGATCCATATTTGTATGCCCTGGAACAGAATATACATGTACGGCTTCAATTGAAACCATCGTAATTAAACAACTTGCTACAGAAATAACCATACTTGTTTTCACACCAAGCGGTTTATTCTTTAGCTGCCTATCTATCCCGATGAATAATCCTAAAAAGAGTGCTAAACCTAATTTGAGTAAAAATTCATATGACATATTTCCATTCTCCTTACTTTACAATGTTTCCCTTGGAATAATTCACTATAACTCTTTTATGATATCAATTCCAGTCTTTTCTATTCATTTAACGTAAAAAGCCGAAAAAACATTTGTAACGATGTTTCTCCGGCTTTTTATTATGCTTAAGATTCTTCTTTATTTCTGATCTTTAATCTTAATCTCTGCATCTTTGTAGAATGCTAATTTACTGTCATTATACTCTTTTGTAAAATTGTTAAATTGCTCTTTTGATTTTTGTGCTTCCACAGTTAATTCATTAACAGCCTTAACTTTTTCACCAATCTCTTTTAATTTCGTTTCTTTTACTTTTAATTTTTCATACAGTTCTTTTTCAGTCGCTAACGCCTTCGTATAATTTTCATTCATCTTTTGGAATGCATCATAACGGTTTTTATACGACTCTTCTACAGCTTTCGCTTGTTTTTGTAACTTCTTATCTTCAAGCTTCTCTATATTTCCTTGAACCGATTTTGTTTCTTTCTGAGCTTTTTCTAGCATTTCTTTCTCAGTTTTTAATACTTTTTCACGGTCATCTACATTTGCAGTAGCTTGCTCTATCTTCTTCATAACAGCGTCATTATGATCTTTACCTTCTTGTAAAATTTGAGAATATAGTTCTTGACCTTCATTCTCTAATTTCTCTAACTTCTTCGCTTCATCAACTAATGATTTTTCTTGTGTCGCTGCTGTTTCAAAAGCTGTATATAGATTTTCTTCTGGTTTTTCACCAAAACAACCTGTTAATAGTCCTAATGATAGTGCTCCAACTACTGCTACTTTTCCATACTTCAACGTTCATTCCTCCATTACATACGGTTATCATGCCAGAAATTCACTGGGAAGTGACTCTCTTCATGATAAGCTTCAAACTCATAACCCTTTTCTTTTAACCCTTTTAAAATTGCTGGCACAGCAGCAACTGATTGTGGGTGAATGTCATGCATTAAAATAACTTCCTGTGGTTTTGTTGCATTTGTTATTACATTTTGAGCAATTTGTGCTGCCGCTGCATCAACTTGCATTTTATTATATTTCCAATCTAATGAATCAATTGTCCAATCCCATACTTTAAAACCGCCCTCTACTACTTTATTTCGAAGACCTTCATTTAATCCAGGCATCGAACCGTATGGTGGACGTGTTAATTTAGGTGATTTTCCAATAATATTTGCGATTAAGCTTTGATCTTCTTTCATTTCATTTACATACTCGCCATTTTTATATAACTTTGCAAAATTATGTGTCATACTATGCATACCTACATAATGACCCTCTGCATTTTCACGTTTCACTAAATCCGGAAATCCTTTTACATTCGCTCCAATTAAAAAGAACGTCGCCTTCGCATCATGCTGTTTTAACATATTTAACAATTCAGCCGTATATTTCCCTGGGCCATCATCAAATGTAAGATAAGCAACTTTTCTTTCTTTTCCATTAAAACGACTTGGTGCCGTTTTATTCATTTCTACTTTCGGTTGTTCACTTGCAAGCTGTACTACGTTTTCTTGTTTTGCAACAGCCTTTGCTGGTGAAGTAATGGATTGAAACATGAAATACCCAATAGCTACTGCTGCAATCGCTATTAAGACGACTACTACTCGTTTAACTTTAAAAGCTTTTTCCATTCTATCGAATTCCTCTCCCTATTAATCTTATATATAAATCACCCAATATAATTATACATCTATTTATTTTATTACACTATATAAACAGACTTTATATGTATTATAATGGGAGTTTTATCAAAATGGTTGTTCCTTTTCCTTCTTTACTTATAATACTAAGTGTACCTCCATGAAGCTCCACCATTTTTTTAACGATAGCTAAACCGAGACCAGCACCTGTAGCATGGTTATTAATCTGGTAAAATGACTGTTCTATATATGGTAAATGCTCTTTAGCAATTCCGATCCCTTCGTCTTTCACCTTTATCACTGCTTGTCCTTCATTTTTAGTCGCTTCAACGTGGATGGTACCTTTTTCATGTGAATATTTAATAGCATTTTGAACAATATTCAAGAAAATTTGCTTTAGCCTATTTCGATCTCCCATCAATTCAATTCTTTCTATCATATTAATAAATTGAATTTGTTTCTCCTCAGCGTTAGGAGTTAATTGCCAAATCGTCTCCTCTAGTATATCGTACATTTGCACCTTTTGTTTATATAAATTAAAATGATTTGATTGTAATCTTGAAAAATCTAGCAATTCTTCTACTAAATGAATCAATCGGTCTGTCTCACCTGAAATAATTCCCATGCCTTGCTTTATCTCTTCTTCTGTTAAATGATCTACCGTTTTTAACGTCTCACTCCAACCTTTAATTCCAGTTAAAGGCGTTCGTATTTCATGAGAAATAGAAGCAATGAATTCATTTTTCATCTGTTCCGCTTTTTCTATTTTATTAGACATATGATTTAAACTATATGCTAACTCACCTAATTCACCTGGATAATCCTCTTTAATTTTCTTCTTTAATGTACCTTCTGCAATTTGTGAAGAAGCATGAATAATAGATTCGATAGGTTTAACAAACGAATTCGCTAATCGTCTACTGATTAAGAATACGATACCAGAAATGACAATTCCAACTGAAATAGTAAACATAATAATTTCAATAATCTTTGCATTTACATTCGTTAAAACAGTTGTATATTTCAAAACACCGATCGTTTGTCCTTGATGAATAAGTGGACTAATCACTTCCAATTGTTTCACATTGTCTTTCGTAGCAGTCACTTGATGATACATTTCTCCTTCTAGTAATGAATATGGAATAACTACTTTACCTTCTACCTTTTGTCCACTTGACGATTGTATAATCGTACCATGTCGATCAATTAATTGTAATTCGGTTCCTTCTAACTGAAAGCTCTCAATTATATCCCCGCTGTATTCTTGCAAACGAATAAAGTATAGTGAATTGTATTCAGAGAAAAATCGCGTACTTGTCTTCGCATGAGATTCTATATATTGCACAATGCCATTATAATAATATCGATAAATTGAGACTGAAAATACGACTTCAAATAATACAAGCATAAGTATAATGACCGTCATAAAATATAAAGTCACTTTTCTTTTCATCTTATACTTTCCTTCCACACATATCCTTTTCCCCACACAGTAAGAATAAATTCAGGTTCTGATGGATTACATTCTATCTTTTGGCGTAACCGCCTCATATTTACATCTACTACTTTCGTCTCACCTACATAATTCGTTCCCCAAATCATATTTAAAATTTCATCACGTGAAACCGGCTTTGAAGCCTGATTCATCAAATACTGTAATATCATATACTCTGTAGGGGTTAAATCGACTAATTGTCCACCTTTATATAGTCTTTCCTCTATTACATTTAACGAAAATGGGCCAGATATGATGATATTCGCTTTTTCATCATGTACTTCTATTCTCCTTAGTAACGATTGTATACGTGCAGTTAATTCCATTGGACTAAACGGCTTTGCGATATAATCATCTGCACCAATTCCTAGTCCTTGTACTTTATCTTCATTTTGTACGCGTGCGGTTAACATAATAATACCTATTTTTTTATTTTCTTCCCGGATGGATTTACAAACTTGAAAACCATCAATTCCTGGTAACATAACATCAAGTAATGCTACATCAACAGTATGTTCACATAAAATCTGTAACGCCTCTTCTCCCGTACTAGCTTCTAACACATAAAATCCAGCACGTTTCAAATTCAAGACGATAAAACTACGAATAGGCATTTCATCTTCTAAAACTAAAATTGTTGGCATAATTTCCACCTCCCTACTCTTGTTGATAATCCGCTAGCGGTTTTACATATGCTTTCACTTTTTCAAAATGTGATTGTTTCGGTACAGCATATACGTGAGAAGCTGTTTTAACTGCTGCTTCGTATCCTTTTATTTTGAACCATTCTTTCCGCTTAAATATATGGACTTCAAGCCATAGTTCATTTGTACTTGTCTCCAAAAACTTTTGAGAATTTGATTCCTTTTGCTCATCTGGTATCGTAATTTTTCCAATTAACTCTTCAGGAATTTTCACATAATATCCTTTTTCTATATCGATATATCTTTCTTCAATTGGTTTAATTCCAGATTCACTCCACTGTATGTAACGTTCAAAAAGCGGAATATCACCATGTGATTTATCTTCCCAACCTTGTGGACGCACTGTACGAACAAATTCAATAATGCCGTCTTCATTAACATCTTTACTCTCCACTACATATTCATTGAACAAATCTTCTTTCCCATCTATAGGCAATACCTCATAATGACCCTTATCAAATTTTGCTACATACGTTATCCCTGAATGAGCACCAACTCCTGCATCAATTACAACTGCCTTTAGTGATTTAGAAACACGACCCATTTGTATTCTTTGAATGCTATTTATAAATGGATCGAATGATGCTTCAGATAAAGTTTTAAATTGTTCCATAAACTCAACTGTCAACTTCTCATCTTTTTCATACGTAACAAGGCTTATATCTTTCAGTCCATTTTTATTTAGATCCTCTATGAATAACTTCGTATAACTTCGATTATATATTTCCTTCATATCCTCATATTCTTCCGAAAAAACATACATAACATGTTCTAACGATTCACGACTTACAGAAATTCCGATTAATAACTCTCGCTTCCCGTTCCCTGTAAAATCACCAACTTCAACGATATCTACATCTCCACCATCAAATCTATGCGTGGACTTTACTTTCCAGCCATTTCCGACTTCTTCATAGACAGCTAAATATACGCTATGATCTTCATTCGGTAATTTATAAAATAAGATAGCTTCTTTCTTATTATCTTGTTTAAAATCCATTGACCAAATCATCTGTTTATCTTTATTAGACATTGGAGTAAGCAATCGATAATTAACAGGCAAATCTTTATCTATTTGCTCTTTTAGTTCATTAATCCATTTTTCATTGGCAGGAGCACCCATTAAACTTGTTGGAGCTTCAGACATTTTACATCCAGTCAACATAAAAATGATTCCCATAATGCCTATCCATTTCTGCATATGATATCTTTCCTTATTACAGATTTTCATTATTTCTCTTTACTTTTTGCTTCTCCAATATTCTCATACATATGAGTATAATTTTTCTAAAATAAAAAATCGTTACAGAAAAGTTACAAATCCATCTCGATAAAAAAAGATTGGCAAAGGCCAATCTTTTTTTATTATTCATTTCGAACTGGTTTTGGTGTTACACCTAAATGCTCATTTAATTTTTTCGAAATATCTTTTACATTTTTTTCGTTTGGAATGTAATAATAAATACCTCCGATACGTTTATCCGTACCTTCTATTTGCATTTTTTCCATTTCTAAATTAGATCCTGCCATATTTTTTGTAATCGCAAGCATATCATCGAAAGTTAAGTTCGTTTTCATATTTTTATCAACCGCATCAAGTAAAGAGCCCATTTTGCTAATTGATTGCACAGACATCGCTTTTTTTGCAATTGCTTCTATTACAAGTTGTTGTCTTTGTCCACGCATTGCGTCACTATCAATTTTACGCGTTCTTGCAAGTGCAAGTGCTTGTTCTCCATTTAAATGTTGGAAGCCTTTTTCTAAATGAATCATACCCGCTTGGTCTTTACTATCTTGCTCTGTGAAAGTAACAGGTACATCAATATCAATACCACCAAGTGAATCGACAATTTGTACGAATGATTCAAAGTTAAACTTCACATAATAATCAACAGGAACATTTAAAAATCTTTCCACTGTATCTCGTGTACTTTCAACACCACCAAATACGTGTGCGTGTGTAATTTTATCTAATTTCTTTCTAGATGGAATATATACACGTGAATCACGCGGAATACTTACTAATTTAACTGATTTATCATCTTTATTAATTGTTGCTAATAAAAGTGCATCTGTGCGAACAGCTTCACCATATTGACTTTTTCGCATTTCACTACCATCTACACCCATAATTAAAATAGAGATGTTATCATTTAAAGGCTCAACTTCTTTATCACGTTTTGATGATTTATCAATTTGTGCATACGCATCACTTACAACAGCTTTTGCTTTATTATATATTAATGATCCATATCCTACTCCTCCAAAAATAAGTAGGAAAAATGGAATTAAAATGAACCATTTTATTGACCTTCTTTTAGAACGTTTTTTATTGCTTCTCGTATTTTGTTCTAATTCAGAGCTCATCTTCATTCGCCTCTCTTTCTCTTTCCCTAGTATAATGTATGTCTAGTATTCTTCATATTGAATTTCCTTTCAAACACCTTACATTTTTGTAAGGTTACATGATGAATCCAATATGTATCCCATTTCACATTATACTCTCGTGCTTATTTTTGGCAAGTCACTATTTTCCAACTTCAAATATTTAACACTTCGCAACATTCGAAATTATAGATTTATAAATTTATTCGTTTCGAATCCTTCAATTTTCACCTGAAAAATTAGTAATGCAACAATACATTTCATATTATCTCTCAATCGGTGTATACATTGTTTTCTTCCCATGATTATTAATGAAAGCGGATTTTGCTTTTAGTTTCGTCTTTTCTATTTCTATCTCTGCATTCGAGAAATTCACAATAATTTTAATATCTTTTCCATAAGAAGCAGATTGAACTAATTTATCTTCTGACAAATATACAAAGTTCGTCATTTCTTCTTTTACTGCCTTTTCATGAACGTCATTCCAAACTTTCAGGTGCTGCGTAATTTCTTGTTTATGCTTATTCCATTCTACTTTATCTAAATGGTACAACGGAGGAACATTATACAATAATTCGTATAGCATACGGTTCCCTACCTCATCTTTTACTTTCAAACTTCCCCATTCCCAGTGGTGCGTTGTAATTACAGAATCATTGTATACTAATTTATATAATGGTACTGAATATACAGGGTTTAAATACACTTGTTTATATTCTTCTTTTAACGGTACTTGTTTTGCATATTTTTCTGGAACATTTTGATTCGGTGACCAATATCCGCCCACATAATACGGACTTGTTTTATTTTTCCTCATATCTTCATCGTCCCATTTAATAACCGGTGTTTCAATACCGTGAGCAAATGCAATCGTGCTACTTGCAAAGTCATTTCCGCCTTCTGAGCCAACTACCATACCTTTTTCTTGCGCAATATAATCCATTCGTTGCAATCTTGCTTTTAAATCTTGTTCTTGTGTCGTTATATGTTTGGCTGAATAGTCATCATAAATTTCACCTGTTGCATCACAATCAATAAACCATGAATTATATTTAGGTCCATTTTGTAAAATATCGTTCATTCGCTCTTTTACACTAGGAAGAGATAAAGTTGGATTTAACTTTCGCCCTCTACCTAAAAATCCTTGCACTTTTTCTCCATTTTTCTTCGTCACAGTTGCCTCTTCATATAACGATGGATCCTGAAAAGAAGCTGTATTCCAATTTTTATCAACTTTTTCGTGAATAGAATGATAAGAATCATACGGACCAACTAAATATCCCATTTTCTTAGCTTCTGTCACGAAATCAGGCTGCATATACCCTTGTTCCCAGTTCGGTAGCCCAATCCATGCATTGTCTATTCCTGATTCTTTCATTTCCTTTATAATATCCGTTCCATCTGCCTTACCCCATTTACTTACTTCTTCAACCGCATCACCGAGCGCTGATTTTAATACATGCTTATTTAAGTTATATAACTCCATCTTCGATAAATGGTCTATCCCTTTGTTTAATAACTCACTAGCGTTCTGATCAACCTTTTGAAAAATATCATCTTTATACAATTCCTTCATTGATAATACTTCATTTACATAACGCAAAATAACATTTTTTTGGTACTTATCAATGAAATCTTGTTTACTTAATTGCTCAAACACACTCAGTTCTCCAGGCTCCGAACTATTCTTTTGAATAAGCCCTTTTATATGACTAAATACAGGACTATTTATTTGCTCTCTTATTTTAGGCCAATTTACGTTACTGTCAGACAAACCATTTTGATTCCAAAAATAAAAATGAGCAGCACCATAAAGTTTTTCAATCTCTTTATTTTTTCTAGCCTTTTCTTGTAATGTTTTAAATTCACCTTTTTGAGTAATATTATCCTTATACAGTTTAGCAATACTGACTGCATCATTATTTGTCACATATAATTGAAATCCATATGCTTTATTTTTATTTATACTCGGGAATTCATGTATAAAATCAAATCCTATTTTCGGATCCGAATGAAATTTCAATTCATTATTAAACATATTGTTCGTAATAAATACAATTGAATATTTCGAACCATTTAACGCAAAAAACTTCATAGAAAATGATTCAGCAAATGAATATGCATCATCCTTTAAAAACTTCTTCCAATTTTCATCATTACTCGGAATTTGCTTACCTTCCCATAACGGAAGTGTATAATTTTCAGCTTGTACTTTCGGCCACGTAAAGCTTTCTGCACCAGTCGATTCCACTTCAATATTTAAGTGATCTTTTTTCTTTTCTAGATTCACTTTTACTTTTTGATCTGGATATTCCCAAGATGTTCGATCCTTGTCTTTTTTTACATTCGCCACCTTCATTTTCGGTAACGGCTGTGACGCCTGTTCCTTTACACCATCATGTTCTACAGTTAACATGAAAGTCTCTGGATTTACATCGTAAGTAAACTCTTTATACGTCGCTTTCTTTACTTTAGAATCTTGTACAGCCTTGTTACCTTTTACATCACACCCGACTAAAGTCGAAAATGACATCGTTGTAAGAAGACATATTGCTATCATTTTTTTCATCTTTTGCACCTCCACCACTGAATATACAGGGGCTTTGTTACAGGAATGTGGCAAAAAAATAGAACTAGCATAACGCTAGCTCTATTTTGAGTATTATAAATAAGTGTGTATGAACAACTATAATCTGCTTAAAGTATATGTAGTACAATAACCGTGTTTTTTCATCCCCACTAAATATAAAAGCAAATAATTCGAAGCCTTAACACTTATTTTTCAACTAAAAAAATAAGTGTATATAATATACCCTAAAACTAGCACTAAAATTACTAGCGCTGTACCTTTCCAATTCATACCATCCGTCATATCAACTGGACTACCTGATTCAGCTCTGTTGAATCCATCATTTAAAGAACCGGTAGGATTATTTTTCAATTCACTTTGCCTTATACGTTCTCTGTTTTCTTCTGGTGACTCTTTTTTCATACGATCACCTCTAAATTAATACACACTTTACTAAATTATACATTATTACTTTTCTTTTATATGCCAACTGAAAAGATATTTACAACAAAAAAAGCTAGCAATGCTAGCTTTTTTATAGTTCTATATGTTCTTCTTTATTTACAGTAATTCCTCTATGATCGATTTCTAGCTCACACACTTTCATAGACGTAAATACTCTCGCTAATTGCTCAGCAATTTCTTGACGCTTATCATATGGCGTTAATATAAAAATGGATGGACCTGCACCACTAAGCGCTGTGCCGTATGCTCCAAACTCTTTTGCACATTTACGAATTGAGGGTAATAGCGGTACGAGTTCTAAACGATACGGCTCGTGAAAATGATCTCTTTCCATCATTTCACCTACAACTTCCCACTTCTTTTGACAAAACGCAGCTACTAATACGTTGCTGATTGCACTAGCCTTAACTGCTTCATGAAACGGAAACACATCTGGTAATACAGATCGGCTTTCCTCTGTATTTAACTCTTCATTTGGAATAAGAGAAATTACACCTAATTCCTTACTTTCAATTCTTACAACCGAAACATTCTTTCCATCAAGTGCTCCGATTACAGTTCCTCCTAATATAGAAGCCGCAACATTATCTGGATGCCCTTCAAAATTTGTTGCAATTTGAACTTTTTGATCAGTCGTTAAGTTTAAATTGCCAAGTTGATTCGCAAGCTCTATCCCTGCTGCAATTGCTGATGCACTACTTCCTAGTCCTCTTGTAAGCGGGATATTACTAGTAACTTCTATTATGTGAGGTGATAAAGAAGGACATACTTTACATGCCGTGCTAACGATTAAATTTTTATCATCTGTCGGAATTAATTCTTCAAAGGAATGGATTACTTGCCATCTATCAGCTTTTTCTTTTACCACCACATCTAAATATAATGACAAAGCTATTCCTACTGAATCAAATCCAGGTCCAACATTCGCTGTACTAGCAGGAACACGAATACTTAATGGTATCACGACATAATCACCCCTTTAATATGTTCTTTAATTTGTTCTATATTATTTGAAACACTTGCAATATCTAATGTATTAGAAGAAATTGCGATATCAGGATCTTTCAAACCGTTTCCAGTTAAAACTGCAACAACTGTCTCTCCTTTTTTGATTTTTCCAGATTGAACATGTTTAATTACACCTGCTAATGAAGCATTTGATCCTGGCTCAGCGAAAACCCCTTCCGTTTTTGCTAATAATCTATACGCACGTAAAATTTCTTCATCTGATACCATATCTATTTCACCGTGAGACTGTTCAGCAGCCTCTACTGCATATGACCAACTTGCGGGGTTACCGATACGAATCGCTGTTGCAATTGTTTCAGGTTCTTCAATGACATGTCCTTTTACAATAGCAGCTGCTCCTTCCGCTTCAAATCCGTGAATTCTTGGCTTCTTATAGCCTTTTTCTTTCTCATATTCACAGAAACCTTTCCAGTATGCTGTAATATTTCCGGCATTCCCAACAGGAATCGCTAAAACATCTGGTGCACTTTGCAACTGGTCACAAATCTCAAATGCTGCTGTCTTTTGCCCTTCAATTCGATAAGGATTCACTGAGTTTACTAATGTAATCGGCTCTTCCGCAGCAATATTTCTTACAGCCTTAAGTGCATCATCAAAATTTCCTTCTATTGAAATAATTTCAGCTCCGTAAGCGACTGCTTGCGCTAATTTTCCATGTGCAATCTTTCCTTCCGGGATTACGATTATACATTTCATTCCAAGGCGTGCCGCGTATGCTGCGGCCGATGCCGAAGTATTACCTGTTGATGCACAAATAATTGCCTCCGAACCTTCTTCTTTCGCCTTCACAACAGCCATTACCATACCACGATCTTTAAAAGAACCTGTCGGATTCGCACCTTCGTACTTACCGTATAACTGAATCCCTAATTGTTTTGATATATTTAATAGCGGAATAAGAGGTGTATTTCCTTCCATTAAGCTAACATCAGGTGTATTTTCATTCACCGGTAAATAAGAAGCATACTGTTTTAATAATCCTTTATACATATTGTTTTTCCTCCTCAATAATGTAATAACTGTTTATTTCACTTGCGACACTTTCTATCGCTCCTAGAACTCGTTCAAATTGATACTTTGAAGTTTGATGTGTCACAACAACGACTTCTGCAAGTTCACGATTTAAAGGTAATTGAATAACTTCTTTTAAACTTACAGAATAATTAACGAAACATTCTGTTATTTTTTGCAACATCCCAGGTTCATCTCGTAATGAAATACGTAAGAAATATTTCGAAACGACTTCTTCATCCCCTTGTAACTCGTATGGCTCTGGTTCTTTTAACACACTTTTATTTTTCTGAACTTGATTCATATTTTTAACGATTGAAATAATATCACTTACTACAGCAGAACCAGTCGGTAACTTCCCGGCTCCAGGTCCGTAAAACATTACTTCTCCTACCGCTTGACCGTGAACATATACTGCATTAAATTCATTATTTACATTCGATAATGGATGATGGCTTGGTAAAAGTGTCGGTTCTACACTTAAATGAATGGCTGATCCTTGTTTCTCTGCTTTCCCAATTAATTTCATAGTAAATCCTAACTTTTCAGCCATTTGTAAATCTTCTTTTTCGACCTTTCGAATCCCTCTTACTTGTACATCATCTAAAGAAACATTCATCGAAAAACCTAAGTTTGCAAGAATGGCTACCTTTCTCGCCGCATCTAGCCCATCTACATCTGCTGTTGGATCCGATTCTGCGAAACCTAATTTTTGTGCTTCTTGTAAAGCCTCTTCGTACGACCATCCATTTTGACTCATCTTTGTTAACATGTAATTTGTTGTACCATTTACAATCCCCATTATTTTTTCAATTTGATCTGAAGCTAATCCGTCTGTTAATCCTCTTAACACTGGAATACCGCCCGCTACACTTGCTTCATAACATAAATCACAATCATTATCGTTCGCCAGTTGGAGAAGCTCTGCACCGTATACAGCCATTAAATCTTTATTTGCTGTTACGACATGTTTTTTATTTCGTAAAGCCTTAACAATATGTTGCTTTGCTTCTTCAATTCCGCCCATTACCTCTACTACAATATCAATATTTGGATCATTTAGAACTTCATCGACATGACTTGTTACTACGATTCCATCAATGCAAACATCACGTTCTTTTTCTAAGTCACGTACAACGACTGTCTTTACCTTCACTTCATACCCTGTATCAAGTGTAATTTTTTTATAATGTTCTTTCAAAATATGGACAACACCACTTCCGACCGTACCTAAGCCTAACACCCCAACATTAATAACGTTATTCATTTTCTAATCTCCTCCTACAATTTTATTTTTTATCTCTATCAATCACCTTGCTCTGCTTTTTAATCATGCAGGTGGTGGTTATTTCCGTACGTACAAATCGTTTCATTTTACTGCACCTCCTTTCAAAGTAAAAAAACACACTCATCCCTAGGAAAGGGACGAATGTGTTTTCGTGGTTCCACCCTTGTTCCAATCCAGACTTAACTCCTTCTAGATTGCTCAAGTTCAGATAACGGCTGATTCCGTCAATAATTACTAGATTACTCGTTCACTATTGAAGTTCAAAGGTGGTAAAATCATTTCTCGTGTTAGGAAGCTCACACCCTTGGCTTCCCTCTCTGTAAACCGTAAAAATGATTCCGTGTCCTTATCGTTACTTTTTCGTTCATGTTTATTTGTTAACTCATTATACTCGTATAAACAACAAAATCAATACTATTTTTTAATTATTTTTAATTTTCAATCTCTAATTCAATAAAAAAACACACTCATCCCTAGGAAAGGGACGAATGTGTTTTCGTGGTTCCACCCTTGTTCCAATCCAGACTTAACTCCTTCTAGATTGCTCAAGTTCAGATAACGGCTGATTCCGTCAATAATTACTAGATTACTCGTTCACTATTGAAGTTCAAAGGTGGTAAAACCATTTCTCGTGTTAGGAAGCTCACACCCTTGGCTTCCCTCTCTGTAAACCGTAAAAATGATTTCATGTCCTTATCATTACTTTTCGTTCATGTCTATTTGTTAACTTATTATAGTTATCAACTTTTTAAAAAGCAAGCCTATTTTTACTAACTATTTTCAAAATCATTTTTTATTATATTTCACAATAACATTTTACAATTGCCGCTCGATTTACCTATTTTGCTATTTCTCCATTTTGTAAATCCACGGTTCATATATAAATATCCCATTCTAAAATGTGTACATATTCACCTTACAAAGATATATTAATAAAGTTTTTTAATACAATCTTTTCGTATAACTTTCTTCTAAAGAACGTGCAACATCTTCTTCTGAAGCATTCACTTTCGCATGCTCCAGCAACATTTTTGCTGTTGAAGGTAATTCTTTTTTATTTAACCAAAATTCTGAATCCCACATCTTAGAACGAATAAAAGCTTTTGCGCAATGAATATAGCATTCCTCTATTTCAACAACAATTCCAAGTAACGGATTGCGTCCATTTGCCTGCATTTCTTGCAAAATTTCTTCATCGTTTGTAACGAATGCTCGGCCGTTTATTCGGAGTGTCTCCCCAAGACCAGGGATCAAAAAGAGTAACCCTACGTGCGGATTTGAAATAATATTCAAAATGGAGTCTATACGACGGTTGCCTGGTCTTTCTGGAATGATAATTTTATTATTATTTAATACGTATACAAATCCAGGTGCGTCCCCTCTCGGCGAAGCATCACACTCTCCTAATTTATTTGCAGTAGATAATACTAGAAAAGGAGATTTAGACAGAAAATCTATGCAATGATGGTCTAATGATGAAATAACTTTTTTCAAAGCTCGCTCACTTGGTCGCCCCAATATTTTTCGTAATTCTTCCTCTGTTGAAATAATCGATTTTATTTCCTTATTCTCTATCCCCACTTATACCCACTCCTTTTTCTTTATTTTCCCAAAATCCAATACAAATATTGTATAATAAAATTTGCGGAAAGGGGAATTTAAATGACAGAGTGGTTAACAATATTTGATACTGAAAGAAATATACTTGGGAAGAAATTACGTGATGAAGTGCATCGTGACGGTGATTGGCACGAAACATTTCATTGTTGGTTTGTAGAAAAAGATGCTGAAGATATGTTTTTATATTTCCAATTACGCTCTAAAAATAAAAAAGAAGCTCCTAGTATATGGGATATTACTTCAGCTGGACATATTATGCATGATGAAGAAGTACAAATTGGTGGTCTTCGTGAGATTGAAGAAGAATTAGGGCTTTCCTTTCAAACTACTGATTTAGCATACAAGGGCATCTTTAAAATAGATTATGAAATTTCAAATCTTACTGATCGCGAGTTTTGTCATATGTATTTTCACAATGTCATGAATCCACTTCCATTTGCACCAGGTGAAGAAGTAGACGATGTGATGAAAGTACATGCAACTTCTTTTCTACAACTATTAAAAAGAGAGATTTCATCTTTTACGGCTATTTCTGTTTTAAACAATAAACCAATAACGATAAAATTTGAAGATATTTATCCATATGATCTTGCATACTATGAATTTGTTATAGAAAAAGGAAAAGACTTACTAGAAAATAATAGTATATAAATAAAATAGGACTCCCATTTTAAAGTACTTGGGAGTCCTATTCTTTATAGTGGACGATTGACAATACCCGACTGATTTAAATTCCAGTTTATTTTCTCTCTTTCGATGTTTGGAACATACTTGGCAGCGTTACAAAGCGTGCCCCTTTCGTTTTCAACTGCGGAATAATTTTGTCTAGCGCCTCTACAGACCCTTGCAAATGTCCACCTGGAGTCGAATGCTGAAGTATAACACTGCCAGGAAATGAATTCCCTAACACATTATTTGTAATCGTATCAGCGCTTACTCCTTTCCAATCAACCGTATCAACACTCCACTGTACAATCATAAAATTTTGCTCTGTCGCCCACTTCAATTGATTTTCAAGTATTTCACCGTACGGCGGACGTATAAACTTCGGTGCATAACCAGCTAAACGATTTAATATTTCTTCTGTTTTTATAATTTGATTACGATACTCAGCATCATTTACTTTCGCTAAATTTGGATGGCTATACGTATGATTGCCAATTACATGCCCTTCATTCGCAATACGTTTTACTACATTCGGAAACTTTTCTGCATTTTCACCAAGCAAGAAGAAAGTCGCCTTCACATTATGTTGTTTTAACTTATCTAAAATTTTCGGCGTAAATTCTAAATCTGGTCCATCATCAAATGTAAGAGCGACTTCCGCTTTATTGTACGGCCCTGAAAATGCGTACGCATATTTTTCGACCCACGAAAATGGTGTCCACGATCCACGCTCATATGCTTTCATTTGTACTGTATATTTTTGAGGGATATATGTGTATGGCAATGAGCTCATATAGTCTCCATAATAAAATGAGTGATATGGCATATAGGCGTACGAAACATCTCGTTCTAGTCCCCATTCATATGGGGCAAACATTTCTGATGAATAAAAATAATACATGATAAAAACCTCCCTAAAATTTCATATGTGATTCATCTGCACTTTGTTAGAGAAATTATTATTCATGAACAAAAATAAGACTGTCCATAATTAGGACAGTCTTACTGCTTTATACAATTAATAAATCGATGCACTATCTTTCGGCAAAGCTTTTACATGTTTTAAATAGCTTGTCACTCTGTTATCATCACCTTGCGGGTATTGATACCCATATGTGTTAGCAATTTCGTTCGCAACTTTTCTAAATAAATCACCCATTACAAAAAATGACTCCCAAATATCTTCATATTCATCATTCGAATAGGTCCTTTTAAATTGCTCCCACATATCTTTTTCAATGTATTGCTCGAAAAGCTTTCCAAACTTCCCTGCATTAACTGTAAAGTCTGTTTTCATACCAATATGCCATTCTAACATTACGATGAACATATCCCGCACCGGGCCATCAAGTATTCCTTTCGCATAAGAAAGTTCTTCTCTCCATAGTCCTTTTGCCACATTCGTACTACACCACCAAAATTCATTACAGCAATCTAAAAACTCTTTTTCTGTAGGCTTTTTTATTAAGTAATCCCTATCGCTTGCTGGTGGAAATTCGTCAATACAATTATCTTTATCCAGAAGCAGTTCACTTAAACTATCTTGTCCAATGAACTTATTTATCAAATCAAAGGGAACGAGCGTTAAATCAATTCGGTTTCCATCCATAAACTGCATTAAATACGGAAATTTCCCGTCTTCATCTGCTGGAACTAATGACATTTCTTCCGGCATTTGTACAATCATTATTTCGCCAAATCTATGAATCCAATTATGATTAGACGTAAAAGATTGTATATCATTTACAACATACATAATATCATAGTCTTGAAAACAATCTTTTTTCACATGTGGATTTACACGTGACCCATTCATGATGACAGCTCGAATTCTTCCATCCTCTTTTGCTGTACTAATAATTAAGTCTAACATTTCTTTTTCAGTTTTCATCTATTCCTAACCTCCAATTTTTATATAAACTTATATTTCCAAGTATGTTGGAGGTCCACGAGCTAGCTGTGTTGTACACGATACATGTTATAATTTTTGAAACATCTTTTTCATCTTTTTACCACCTTCCGTCATTCTTTTACGACTACCATTACAAACCCATCGTATCCTTTACTTCCGACAGTTTGAAGCGCAGTAGCACTTACACGTGGCTCTGCAGCTATTAATTCATAGAAGCGACGTATCCCTTGTACGCGAGGATCGTTACTCGTATTGTCAATAACTTCTCCTTCACGTACTACGTTATCACCAATAATTATAGTACCAGGGCGTGATAGTTTCAGTGCCCATTCAAAATAAGTAGGATTATTTTGTTTATCGGCGTCTATAAAAATAAAATCAAATGGTTCATAATTCTCATTTTCGATTTGCTGTAAAGAATCTAAAGCTAATCCTGTTCGCACTTCAATTCTATCATTCAAATTGGCACGCTCAATATTGCTACGTGCAATTTCAGCATGCTTTTCACTTGCCTCCAATGTAACAACTCTGCCTCCCAATGGCAATCCCCTTGCAAGCCATACCGTGCTATACCCGCCTAGAGTACCAATTTCCAAAATGTTTCGAGCTCCTTGAATTTGTACTAATAGTTGCAAAAACTTCCCTTGCGTTGGCGATACATCATGTGCTGGTAAATTAGCTGCAGCGTTTGCTTGAAGTACTTCTTCTAATGTAGAATCTTTCGGTATTAATACATCACTCACATATTGATCAACAGCCGTCCATTTCTCAATTGTACTCATGTAAATACCATCCCTTTCAATATTTTTCTACTATTCACATATTATTATACAGAAAATTCTGTCTCGTAAACAAAAATAAAGAAGGGACATCTCCTCCATTACAGAATAAATATCCCTTCTTTTGTTTATAAAATTATCCCTTACGGATTAGTAGACCAAAGTCCTGCTGATTTAATAAATGTACGTTTATTTAATTTCAGCTGCGCTACGATAAACTCTGCAATATCTTCTGCTTGCATTACTTTATCTGGGTTTCCATCAGTTAACCCTAAATCTACAGCCATATCAGTTGCTACTGTACTTGGAGTTAAAGCTGTTACACGAATATTATGTTTGCGAACTTCCATCGCTAACGATTCTGTTAAGCCAAGAACACCAAATTTAGAAGCACTGTATGCACTTGTTACAGGTGCACCTTTTTGTCCTGCTGTAGATGAAATGTTAATAATATCACCAGATTGTTGTTCAATCATACTTGGTAAAGCTGCACGAGTTGCATAGTATACACCCATTAAGTTTACTTGAATGATTTTTTCCCAATCAGCAACGTCTAATTCTAAAAACTTACCGAACTTAGAAATACCAGCGTTATTAATTAAAATATCGATAGACCCTAAACCATTTTTTAACGTTTCAATTGCAGTCGTTACCTCTTCATATGAAGATACATCAGCAGTCGTAATAACAGCTTTTACGCCTTCTGCTTCTACTTCTTTCGCTACAGCTTTTAAGTTTTCTTCTGAACGAGCTAAAAGACCTACATTTACGCCCTCTTTCGCTAATGCGATTGCTACAGCGCGACCAATTCCTCTACCTGCTCCTGTAATTAAAGCATTTTTACCTTGTAATAATTCTGCCAAGTATAACACTCCTTAATCATCTCAGTTATGTATTATATTAAAATTGTATCTGTGTTTATGTAAAAAGGCAATGATGCACTTTCATGTGCGTAGGTTACTTATAGGTAACTATGGAAAGTTTTTATTGATAAGTCTCATGTTTTTGCCATAATTCATGTAAAATAAAAATAAATCCTGCATAGGAGAGTGTATGTGTATGAAAAGAAAAAAATGGTTCTTGTCACTAACTGCAGTCGGACTATGTATCATATTTTTGGCTATGTACTTTATATTTGGTAATCCACTACATTATAAAGTAATAGAAAAAGATACTAGCGACTATCTCTATACTATACAAGGCTATAAGCAAAAAGAAATACAAAGCATAACCGGAAAATATACTCCCATTTATAATATCGGCTATTATGTAGAGGTAGTATATAAAGACGAACCTTATTTTACATACTCTTATACATACGATAATAATAAGAAAATAATACAAGACAACGGCATTTTAGGAAGACATACTGAGTCATTTAAAAATCTTAATTTAAACTGGTCATTGTTTGACGAGTTAGTAGACGGTATCCATACTAACTTGCAAGAAAGAGGTTTAAGCGAAAAGAAAGATTATTCTATACGCTATGTTCAATTCATTGATATCGATGATGATACAAACGGTGTAGAAGCATATGTTGACTTTAAGAAAGATAAAGAATCAGATTATTCATACCGTATGAATGGCCAAGGAACAGCTTATCAATATAGTTGCAGTAACGGGGAATGTATTTTTAAAGAAAAATAGTGTTAGAAGATATCCTCCTAACACTATTTTTCTTCATAATTCGGAATACACACAATAAATTCTGTTCCATTCCCTTCCTCACTCTCGACTTTTATTTCTCCTTGATGAAGGTCAAGTACCTTTTTTACAATGGCCAAGCCTAAGCCACTTCCTCCATAAGCACGATTGCGTGAAGAATCTGCTTTATAAAAACGTTCAAAAATATGTTGTTTCTGTTCTTCAGATATACCAATTCCAGTGTCACGAATACGTATTTCTACGAATTTCTCATGTTCTTTTAACTGAATTGTAATTGTGCCACGACTTGGAGTAAATTTAATACTATTATGAATTAAATTAATCCACACTTGACTCATACTTTCTTGATCCGCAATTATATGCACTTTTTCTAAATCAAGGTCTAATTCAATTTCTTTTTCAGCCCAGAGCGGTTCACTATTTAACACAGTTTGCTTTAACTGTTGATCTAATCGATAAGTCACTCTTTCTGGTGTATACTCTTCCGACTCTAAAAGAGTTAGTTTCAGTAAATTTTGGCTTAGTTTAGATAATCTCGTCGTTTCCGTTTCAATAATGGTAAGATAATGCTTTCGTTTTTCCTCGGAAAGATTGTTATCTTTTAGTGCTCTAGCAAATCCTTTTATAGAAGTTAAAGGTGACTGTATTTCATGAGAAACATTCGATACAAATTCCTGGCGCATTTTCTCCATCGCATTCAGTTCATCTGTCATATCATTTATACTTTTTACGAGTACACCAATTTCTCCATCATACTTTTCTTCATTTCGTATTTTTACGGAGAAGTCTCCTTTTGCAATTTTTTGTATCGGTTCAATAATAGTCCAAATCATTGCCTCTCGTTTTGGTCTCATTAATATCCCAATCAATGTCCAGATAAGAACAATAAATACAAAACCGACCATATCACTAATTAGAAAGGCTACAAACGACGATACATTTACTTCAAAAGCATTCAATATACTAGTTGCTACATAAAATGCGATAGACCAAATTATAGTGAGAAAAGAAAAAAGCGCTAATACCGCTCCCGTTACTTTCAACATCTTCAACTTACTCATTCGTTTTCTTTTCCTCATTTACTTACCTCTAAGCGATACCCTAATCCTCTTATCGTTTTAATACTAAACTTCGACTTCTCTTCTTGAAACTTCTCACGTAGTCGATTAATATGAACGTCTAGTGTACGTTCATTCCCTTCAAAATCATATCCCCATACATCTTCAATTAACTGCTCTCTCGCACAAGTTCTTCCTGCTTTAGAACCTAAAGTAAAGAGCAATTCGAATTCTTTTAGCGGTAATGTGACTGTTTGTTCTCCGGCTGTAACTTCAAATGTTTTACGATTTAACAGTACATTCCCAATTTGAATCGATTGCGACACTGTAATTTGGTAACGTTTCAATAACACCTTAACTCTCACTACTAGTTCTATAGGATCAAATGGTTTTACAAGATAATCATCCGTGCCAAGGTGAAATCCTTTTACTTTTTGAGACGTTTCCCCTTTAGCAGTTAGCATCAAAATCGGAATATCATAGTACTTCCTTAATTCAAAACATACATCAAATCCATCCATATTTGGCATCATAATATCAAGAACAACCATATCAACTTTTACTTCGTCTATTTTCTGAAGTGCATCTAGTCCATCAATTGCCTCATATGTTTGAAAACCTTCTCGTTCTAAAAATACAGAAACAAGTTCCCTAATATGCGGATCATCGTCCACTATTAAAATGTTAGGTATCAAAGAAACCATTTCCTTTCTAATTCGCATCCTTTATAAAACTTTTAAAAATGAATCATTAGTGGAGTAAAAACCCCACTGATGATTCATTTTATAATACGCCCTCTTTAATTTTCAATTGTTGCGTTGCAAATTCACGATACATATCATGTGTCTGTAATAATTCATCATGTGTACCGCTTCCTGTAAGATTCCCTTTTTCTATAAAGATAATTTTATCTGCATCCACAACAGTAGAAAGTCTATGTGCAATAACTAATGTTGTTCTGCCTTTCATTAAGTTATTTAACGCTTTCTGAACGACAGACTCTGATTTACTATCTAGACTGGAAGTTGCTTCATCTAACATAAGAATTTGTGGATTTCGAAGTAACGCTCGAGCAATTGCAATTCGCTGTCTTTGCCCTCCAGAAAGCTTCACACCACGCTCTCCAACTTCTGTTGCATATCCGTTTGGTAAATCATGAATAAATGCATCAACATATGCCATCGCTGCTACTTTTTCAATTTCTTCATCTGTTACTTCACCCTCAACACCGTAGCAAATATTATCACGAATTGTCCCATCAATTAACGGACTATCTTGTGAAACGTAACCAATTTGACGTCGCCATGATTGCAATGAATAACTCGTAATTGAGTCTTTTCCTAATTTAATAGCACCGCTAGTTGGCTCATAAAAACGTTCTAATAGTGAGAATAACGTCGTTTTCCCGCTACCACTTGGTCCTACGATTGCTGTTACTTTTCCTGATTCAATTGTGAAATCAATATTCTTTAAAACTTGCTCTTCTTCGTTATACTCGAAATGTACATTTTCAAGTACGATTGGCTGCTTAGCATTTGTAACCTTCATACCAGTTTCATGATCTTCTACTTCATATTCTAAAATTGTATTAATTCTTTCCGTTGCACCAATTGCCTTTTGGAACTGTGTAAAGAACATAGATAATTGACTCATCGGCATTATAATTTGAACTAAATATAAAATAAATGCTACTAGTTCTCCTGTTGTTAATGCACCGCTAGAAACTCGCATTCCACCATACCCTACGATAATAACAAGTAATGCCATTAAAACAAACGACATAACTGGTGAAATTAACGCTTGCACTTTTCCCTCTTTCAAGCCAAATTGTAATAGCTTTTCAATACCTTTATTTCCAGTTTCATATTCCTTTTTTTCTGTGTTCGAAGATTTCACTAAACGAATTTCTGATAATACTTGTGTTAATACACTAGTAAAAGAAGCCGTTTCATCTTGAAGTGCTTTTGAAATCTTATACATTTTTCGTCCAAGTGGAACTAAGATGAGTACTGATAACGGAATAACCGTTAAAAGTAAAAGTGTCATTTTCCAATCTAAAACAAATAGTACAATTAATGATCCAACAATTGAAATACCGCCTGTTAATAAATTTGACAAATGCTCAGAAATTAACGTTTTCACAACTCCTGTATCATTTGTCATACGGCTAATTGTATCGCCTGTTCTATTTTGATCATAATAAGTTACCGGTAAAATAAGCACCTTTTTCCACAAACGTTCTCTCAGTCCAGCTACAATCTTCTGTCCTATATAATTTAGTAAATATATAGACAATCCCGCGGCTATAGTTTGCATAATAAAGAATGCAATTAGCCCAAAAATTTGTCCTGTACTAATTGACGAAAGTGAAAAATTATCTACTAAGCCCTTCGTTAACATCGGTATAAATAAACTTGCTCCAGTAGAAAGTAAACTCATTAATAACGCAAAAGCAAGAATCCCCTTTGGAGGATTTGTATCTTGAATAAGGTGTAAAAACTGCCTCCAGCTCCCTTTTTTCTCCATCTCATTTCTAACTTCCATTTTTGTTCATCTCCTCGTGTTCAACCAAACTGTTCTTTCTAAAAGTAGAATACAATACAAATGTAAACTGAATGTAAACACACTTTTTCTGTTTTTACAAAATATACATACAAACGCATCTTTACAACAGATATAAACATCTGATATTATTACCTGGTACTTAATATTATTCTATGTGAATTATAGATAACTAATTTACAATACTGTATAAATCTCCCGTTATTGAAAGGAGTATCCTTTTTGCAAACAAATATACATTCCGAAAAGGAAACAATCATTTTTATTCATGGATTAGTCGGCAATCGTCGTGCCTTCAAAAAAGAGCATAAGCGATTTTCCGCCTCTTACAACATTATTACTTATGACTTATTAGGTCACGGCGACGATAAAGGAGAAGCTATCGAATTTTCATTACAGCGCCTCGTAGATCAACTATTGAAATTATATGAAAAAGAAGGTATTACAAAAGCTCATATTTGCGCTCTAAGTTATGGCTGTTATATCTCTACAATTTTTGCACAAATGCACCCAGAAAAAGTATTAAGCATTTGTCATATTGGTGGACATTATAATAATCCATCCCTTTTATATAACGTATTTCAAAAATTTTGGGAGAAGCGCGGAGACGAATACTCTAAATGGCTCTCTCAATATGCAAATACCATTTTTCCAAGTGGCATACTAAAGGCAAATCCGTTCGCAGTCATTTCAAGAAATATTTATTACCGTTTCGGATTGCAATTACATTCATCAATTATTTCCCAATCATTACGGCATCGTTTAGAATTCGATTTAAAATCTAAATTAAAATCACTTCCCCACCCTATATTATGGGTAATGGGTGAACATGATCATCTCTATAAATCTTGTCTTTTTGATTTAAAGTCCGTTCTTCCTAACGTTTTATATAAAGAAATACCGTTAGCAGGACATGCAGCAAACTTATTTCGTCCGAACTACTTTCATGACCTATACGCTCGATTTTTAAATGGGAAGTTACAGTAAAAACTACTACATTCCCAACTCAACTATAAAAAGGCTTCCCAAGTTTCCCTGGAAAGCCTTTTCTCTATACGAAAAGTATATAAACTACTTTTTCTTAGTATGCTTTTGTGTAACCTAACATGTGCTTGCTCCAGTAAGAGTTACTTACAGAACTAATACGTACACCAGTTGCATCAGTTTCTGCACTAATGAACTGACCGTTTCCTAAGTAAACACCCATGTGAGAAGGACCTGATTTATAAGTATTTTGGAAGTATACTAAATCACCTGGTTGTGGATTGCTAGTTTTTGTTTTAGAGCTCCAGTATCCAGCAACTGTTTGACGAGCGCCTTTATGACCAGTTTGATTTAATACGTAGTGAATGAATCCACTGCAGTCAAAACCAGCAGGTGTTGTACCAGCAGTTCTGTATGGTGAACCATTTAAAGATCTAGCGAATCCAGCGATTGAAGATGTATCTCCACCTGTTGTTGGTTTTTGTACGTCTTTACCTGGTTGTTGAACGTTATTTGTAACGTTATTGTTATTTGTAACGTTGTTTACTCCGCCTTTTACAAACTTAACGAAGTCTGCACTTACGTAACCTGTACGGCCGTTATGGTTAATTTTGTACCAACCATTTTCAGCGCCAGTAACGTTTAATACTTTACCTTGTGTTACGCCACCGATTACAGCGTTGTATGTAGCTGGGCCTGTACGTACTTTTAAAGCACCAGTGTTAACAACATAAGAACCACCAGTTTGAACTGTAGTAGTATTGTTGTTTGTAGTTGGTTGTTTTGTTTCGTTAGATACAGCAGAACCACCTTTTGTTACGAAGTCTTTGCTTACGTATCCAGTTCCACCATTGAAGTTGATTTTAAACCAATCTTCTACTTCTCCAACAACTTGTACTGTTTTACCTTTATTTACAGAGCCTAATACTGTATGAGATGTACTTGGGCCTGTACGTACGTTTAGTGAAGAAACGTTTACTGTGTAAGTACCAGTTCCTTGTTGAACAGTAGTTCCTGTTTTACCACCAGTCGTTACGAAGTCACCACTTACATAACCAGTTTGACCGTTTACAGTTACTTTGAACCAACCGTTTTCTTGTCCAATTACTTGTAGTACTTGACCTGATTTCACTTTAGAAATAACGTTATGTCCTGTACCAGCACCTGAACGTACATTTAATACATCAGCTGTTACCGTGTATTTTAATTCAGAAGTTGTTTCTACCTTTTTTGTTTCAGTTACAGTCGTTTGAGTTTGAGTTTGTCCATTAATTTCTTTTAGCGCCTCATTTGAAACTTGTGCCTGAGCAGAATCCATACCTGGAACTGCAACACCCACTACAGAAGCTGCTGCTAAACCTGCAATTACTTTTTTCATAAGTTGTCTTTACTTCCTTTCCCTACTATCCTCTTAAAAAAACTTATAAACTTAATACATTACAATATTATCAAAGTAAAATATTCATTAAGTTCCATTTTTTAACAAGAGTTTTATTTTTCACACAGAGTTCATTTTAAATGAATGAAGTGAATTCCGTGTGAACTTCATGTGAACTTTACCATTAAACTTATTGTTTTTGCAATGCTTTTTTCAATTCTCTTATGTATTTCATTGAAAATTCGACATTTCATTCATTATCTTAATATACATTTTCTATCCACTTTGAAAAACTCTATTCATCTAATCCAATGCAAAGAATGTATTTTCTAGTAAAGTCCCTTACATAAAGCATACTCTTATCATGACAAAAAATGCTTTTTTAATCAATAGTATAATATTTTCAGAAAACTTTTTTGATACTATCTATCACTTATAAAAGATTTGACGATTTGTAAGATTTAACTTCAAAAATTCTGTTCTAATTTGGCGAAAACACACACACCACTACCTATTTTTCACTAAATATGGAATTTATAGGATATTTATATTATCATATATATAGTGGCATTTTAACCAATACAAATTTTATTTACCCTACACTGAAACCTATGGAACTTTTACAGGGCGGTACATTGAATTTTGAGATGGAAGTCTTATTGCCCGCAAATAATGGGATTAAAAAAGGAGGTATATTTATGAAAAACATAATAGATGATCCTATAAATAAAAATATAGAATTGTACTCTGCTTTTTTTCAATTCGTTTCAATTATTACCTTACAAAAAATATCAACTATTGAAACACGTAAAAACGAATTAAAAGATCAGATGAAAAATTCCTATCAAAAAAATCCTTATTACTTATAAAAGGTGAACAGGTTGTATCCCTGTTCACCTTTTATCTCGCATTATTTATAAATTTTCACACGATTTTCTAAAGGTTGGTATTCTTTTTCACCTGCAGGTACCACCGGTTTACCAAACGGCATTTGCGCAGTAAGTTTCCAGATTTCTGGAACTTCCCATTCTTTTCTCACTTCTTCATCAATTAATGGATTGTAATGCTGCAATGTAGCACCAAATCCTTCAATTTCTAAAGCTGTCCAAATTGCAAATTGTAACATTCCTGAGGATTGCTGTGACCACGTTGGGAAATTCTCTTTGTATAATGTAAAGTTTTCTTGCAGTTCTTCCACTACTTGACTGTCTTCAAAGTATAAAACCGTTCCATAACCACTTTTAAATGCATTCATTTTTTCTTCAGTAGATGCAAAGTTATTTTCAGGTACAATTTTTCGTAACGTTTCTTTCGTAATATCCCATAACTTATCATGTTGTTCTCCTAGCAAGACGACAACGCGGGCACTCTGAGAGTTAAAAGCTGAAGGTGTATGTTTTACAGCATGATAAATCACTTCTTGAATTTTTTCATCAGAAACTACTTGCTCTTTACTAATCGCGTAAATAGATCTTCTGTCTTCAATTGCTGTGTAAAAATCTTTTGCCATCATAATTCCCTCCAATTTTCATTTGAGGCTTTTTCATATGTATACATCATGTTCCGCCTCTTAAAACTTATCATTAATAAGCTTCTAACTTTATACTATCAACAAACAATAATAAACTCAAACAATAATAAACTCAAATAATAATAAACTCAAATAATAACACTCACATTTTTTACCTTTTTACTTCCTAATACTAACAATAAAAAGGCAATTTATTGTTACCGATAATAAGTAACAACAAATTGCCTTGCTTATATGATGATCCAACTCAGTATTTCACTTAATTAACTAAGCCAAAAGCATAAGACATTAGCTTGTTCGTCTCTGTAAAACGCTGCGTTTTACCTTTCGTTCCCATTACAACAGTAATAATACGAGTATCACCTTGTTTTGCTGTACCCGTAAAACAATACCCCGCGCTATCTGTAAATCCTGTTTTTAATCCGTCTATTCCTTCTATATATAAAGCTTTATTATTTTTGTTTAACATATCATTTGTACTTATAACATTAATATTATTAAATGCTAACTGACTTTGACGTAAGTGAGTCACTTCTAATATTTCTGGATAGTCTTTTATTAGATGATACGCCAAGTTTGCTACATCAGCAGCCGTCATCTTCGTCTCACTTCCATCAGGTTCTTGTAGTCCTGATGCATTTGCGAATTTAGCATAATCCGACATTTTTAACTCCTTCGCTTTTGCATTCATAAGCTGAACGAAATCTTTCTCCGTCTTAGCCATATGTTCTGCTAAAGCTACAGCCGAATTATTTGCCGATTCAATCATTAATGCATGGTACAAATCTTTAACAGTCAATGTGTCATTCACTTGGACTGGGATTCTCGCACCCTCTGTTTGTGCCGCTTTCGTACTCATTTTCACCGGATCTTCCCAGCGAACTTTCCCATTATGTACATTTTCTAATAGAAGATACGCTGTCATCATCTTAGACATGCTTGCTGGCGCAAAAGCTTCTTTTTCATTATGTTGATAAATAACTTCTCCATTACTCGCATCAATAATCATAGCTGCTTTTGCATCAATTTTCGGTGGTATGTACTTTGGTGGCACTACTTTTTCAGCTAATCCTGTTTTAGGTAGTTCTGCCACCTGTAAAGGTTGTCCCTCTATATTTGTTGCACTCTTTTGAGTTCCTTGGAATAAGAACCAACATATCCCTAAAATAATGACTACTAGGATCGTCAGCCTTCCCCATTTTAACCGCTTCATTTCAAAACTCCTTTAGCAAACCTTTTATACACTCACGTTTAACCATAACAACTTTCCCTTTATATCGTCAAGATAAAAAGTCTATTTATTCATCTATAACAATTATATTTCAATATATTTATGTTACAATGATACTGAAATATAAGAATATTCAACAATATATTCACGCGGCTAAACTATTTAATAGAAGGGATTCATACAAATGCCACTTCCAAAATCATTAAAATACGGAGACACAATTGGGATTTACTCACCTTCTTCTCCAGTAACCTACACTTCTCCCAAAAGATTTGAACGAGCGAAATCTTACTTACAACAGAAAGGATTTCATATATTAGAAGGTTCACTAACAGGTCGATATGATTATTATCGTTCGGGTAGTATACAAGAGCGTGCTAAGGAACTGAATGCTTTAATAAGAAATCCTAATGTATCTTGTATCATGTCAACAATTGGCGGTCTAAATTCTAATTCCTTATTACCTTATATTGATTATGATGCTTTTCAAAATAACCCTAAAATAATGATTGGCTATTCAGATGCAACAGCTTTATTACTAGGGATTTATGCAAAAACAGGAATTCCTACATTTTACGGTCCGGCACTCGTTCCCTCTTTTGGAGAATTTGAGCCTTTTGTAGATGATACGTACAAATATTTTGCAGAAACATTACTGCATGACCAAGCACTTCCTTACAACATAAAACAACCTTTATTTTGGTCAGACGAATTTATTAATTGGGAAGAGAAAACGAAAGATAAAGAACTTAGACCAAATAATTGGATTTCTGTAACAAACGGACAAGCTACTGGACGTGTTATTGGTGGCAACTTAAATACAATACAAGGAATTTGGAGCAGTCCTTATATGCCATGTATTCAAGAAGGCGATATTCTATTTATTGAAGATAGCTCAAAAGATGCAGCTACCATTGAAAGAAGCTTTTCATTCCTAAAAATTAACGGTGTATTTGAAAAAGTTTCAGGCATTATTCTTGGAAAACATGAGCAATTTGATGATTGTGGTACAAATCGCAAACCTTACGAAATACTTTTAGAAGTACTCCAAAATCAAAGGATTCCTTTACTAGCTGACTTTGATTGTTGTCATACCCATCCGATGATCACTATGCCTATAGGTGTTCAAGTGAACATGGATGCAACCAATAAGTCGATACATATTTTAGAAAAATGGAAGATATAAAATAAAACTTTAATCAGCCATCACCAATTGGGCTGCCCGGCAAGCAGTGTGATAAAAACTCTTATATTATAGGAAGAAAATATAATGGACTTTTCCATTAGAAAACATAAAAAAGCTCCGTTATTACAACCGGAGCTTTTCATTATTGCCCTAAATTTTGTATCTTATCTTTCAAATCTCGAACTTGATCTACCGTCTGCATAAGCTCAGAGTTTTTAAATTGCTCTACATCTACTTTTCCTTCTTCTATCTTTGTCATTGCCGTATCAATTAACGTATTTAACTTTTCGTTATATCCGACAATTTGCTGATGAAGATCCTTTGCTACATCAGGTGGCGTTAATTCATTGAATGCGGGTATGTCTTGTTTAATTTCACTAAGCTTCGTTTCTAATTCTTTTCGAGCTTCGCTATCATTAACAGCCTTTTCTGCTAATGCTGGTGCATCATTTGCAAATGCACTTATTTCATTTACATAGTCTGTCGCTTTTTGCGCATAATCTAGGGAGTTCTTTCCTTCCTCTACTAGTGAACATCCCATTAATCCAATTGAGACTATACATGCTAATAAAATTGATTTTATTTTCATTGTAGGCTCCCTTCATTTTTATAATTGTCTTCAATTTTCTCTATCATAACTTCTATCTAAATTACTTAAAACCTTTTTTCAAATAGCTATTTAGCCTCTTACATGCCCGATTACAGTTACAACATCTATTTCTATATGTACGCTAATAATATCTTCAATTATATCCATATATCCTTGTCCTATAGCTGTTCCGTAGTGTAATGTAAGCCCCTTCTTTTCATACACTGATTTTGGCACTGAAAAAATAAATCTCCTCAAGTTCCTTTCATCAGCTGGTTCCATAATTAAAACTATCCCATCCTCATCAAACATATACGCTCGCCCTCCAACTTTACATTCACTATGGCTCAGTATTGCCTTGGTCAGCAAAATTTAATACATAATAAGTTAAAATACATTCTGCTTGTCATAAAGTAAAACTTTAATCAGCCCTCACCAATCGTTTTTTACTGGCAACAAGGCCCCAACCTAACTTCATTCCTTTCGCTCAATTTTGAGATGGGGTTTTACTGCTCGGCAAATAGCGGGAGAAAAATACAAAGCATTCATTCTTTTTTATTAAGAATGAATGCTTTTTAAAAAATCAATTTCTAACTCTAGCATCTTTTTTTGACGAGGCTTTACTTTTTTTACGGGAACTCCAGCATAAATATACCAATCATCTAAACTCTCTTTCACCATACTCATCGCGCCTACTGCCGTGCCTTCTCCTATAGTTACATTTGGAAAAATAATAGAATTAGCACCAATAATCGCATGTTTTTTTAAAATAACTTTTTCTGTTTTCACATTCCTATATTGATTCGGAACAGTTGGCCCCATTAAAGTATTTCCACTGAAATCATCAAGTACTGCATATACGATTGTTTTAGCTGAGATATTTGCAAAGTCATACATTTCAATCCCAACTTCCCCTCCATATAACGCTGTATACGCTGATATATGCGAATAACTTCCAATTGTGATTTTACCACTTAAAATACAAAAATCATCAATTCTTACATTATTACCAACTGATATAACACCTGGATTATATATACTTGCTTTTTTACTAATCAATACATTTTTCCCAACAGATAAAAATCCAATTTTCTTTAGCTCTTCTTGACTATAAAAACTATTCATCTGCCGACACCACCTTCTGCCTTAAACAGATTACAATTTGTTCTACTATTTCTTTCGTCATTCCTTCCCATAAAGGTAAACTTACTATTCGTTTGGCTATTTTATTCGTTTCTATTAAATCTGTAGACTTATAAGTTCTAAAAAGAACTTGTTGGTGGCATGATGGTGAAAAGTATAATCTAGCTTCTATTTTCTGTTTTTTCAGTTCTTCTATTACTTGTATGTTGTGAACTTCTTCCGGACAAAGAATAGGCATAAATTGTTGAATAACTGCTTCTGTCTTTTGGAGTTTCCATCCTTTTTTCATTAATCCATTACTTTGTAACAATTGTTTATACCATTCAGAAATACGGGTGCGTTCTTTTAATTTTTGATTCCATTTTTTCATAGTCGCAATCCCAACAGCTGCCGCATATTCAGACATTTTACAATTAAACCCCATCATCGTACATTCACGATTTTTATCAAATCCGAAATTACCCATTCTTTTAATACGTTGTATATCTTCTTCCTTTTTACTATATATGAGCCCTCCTTCACCAATTCCGAACGGCTTTGTTGCATGAAAACTATATACGATCATACCACTAAAATCCTGACCGTAATGCATACTTCCATTCATTAACCCAAACCCCGGTGCCGCATCTACGACAACCGGAATTCCCTTCTTCTCTAATTCTTCATATTCTTCTAAGTTCATCCATGATCCAAAAGTTGCGTACGGGACAACAATCGCAACCTCTTCTTTTAATTCTTCAATTTTATCCAAAAGTACTGTTTTATCCATATACCAATCATCTATTGAAATATCAATAAAATAAGGCTCCAACCCACACCAAATAGCCGCTAATGGAGTCGCAGGGAATGTAAAACTAGGCATGAGGGCATACTTTCCGTTTCTTCTTTTCTTAAGTTGAATAGCGGCCATTAACCCTGACGTTGCGTTTGCTACCGTTGTAACAGCTCCCCTGTTCTGAAAAAATTCGGACATAATTGTTTCTTCAAAACGTTGATTTATAGGTCCATAATTCGTATATATGTGAGATGTATCAATTTCCTTCAATTCGTCCAAATACTCAATTACAGGTACAGTTGAAGCACGTAAAAAAGGAATATTCTTCATATCTATCTATTCCTTCCTATCATTTTCGGACAATATAGAGCATATCTGTTTCAGATAATCCAAATTTCCTAGCACTTTTCATTCCTTGTCTTTCAGCTATGTTATATAATTCCACCTTAAATCCCGCATTCATTAATCGTTGAATGAATCCCGATTGATTATAAATTCTCACATGATCTTCTTGACCAAAAGCTAATTTCCTCAATTGTGGTGTTACAATTAATTCATTCTCTATAATAGAATCTACATTCATTACGATTGGTACTTGAATAATTCCCCATCCATTTGGCTTTAAAACTCTATATAACTCTCGCATTGCTTTGTCATCATCAAGAACGTGTTCTAATACATGGCTACATAAAATTACATCAAAAGTATTACTATCATATGTAATTCTTGTAACATCAATTTCCTTCATCAATGGATCCTTTGGCTCTAAATCCCCACATACATAAGTAATATTTTTATACTCGTTAAACCAATCTCTTACCTTCGCTTCAGGTGCAATATGAAGCATTGTATAATTTTCACTTAACAAGTCCGTTTCCGTTTCAATGTACGCACGATACAATCTTTCACGATCCATTGAACTACAAACTGGGCATATCCCTGTATCTTTATTCCACATCTCAAATTTATATTTCGGAAAATCATAATGTGCTGGCCAAGGTGAAAATTTTTCAAATTGTTGATTGCAATATTGACAATAACAAGATTCTTTCTCAAACATATAAGCAATTAGCTTGTTTAACCCTTTTTTTATCTTTTCATTATAAATTTGATCTAGTTCTCCATTTCTTACTGCATCCTTAACTATAAATCCCGCATTTTCTAAGCAATAAGATAAGCTCTCTTTATAATCTCTCTCAGAACTTAAAAATCCACTATTATACGCATCTATAATTAATTCAGCCCATTCTTCAATTGTCATTAAAATAAAATGCATTTGTTTTTGATTTTGTCCACTATGTTGTCTAAAATAACTAAGAGGTTCTTGTATATAAACTACTTTTCCTTTCCTCATCATATCTAGCCAAGTTGCAATGTCATTAATGGCGGAATAAGCCTTTCCTTTAAAATACCCAAACTTCCCTTCAAACAAATCTCGATTAAATAGAACAGTTGTCGGCTCACCAACTATATTTTTTAAATTTTTTAATATGTAATTCCCTAATTCTTTCCCTTCAAAAAGTGTAGTTTCTTTCGCAATTTTCATATTCAATGTTGAGGGTGGTAATATCTCTCCATTCTCATCAATCAGTTCACGATATGACGTCACAAATGAAATATTTTCTAACGTCAAAAAGTATTTCATCATTCTCTCGATCTTTTCATGATGAAATAAGTCATCATCTAATAAAAAGTTTATATAATTACCGTTCGCAAGTTCTATACACTTATTAAAGTTTTCAGCAACTAAAGGTGTTTCATTTTTAACATATGTAATACACTCATATTCACGTAAATACGGTTGAATCATAGCATTAACTTCATTATTTGTACTGTCGTCAGAAATAATAATTTCAATATTTTCATATGTTTGATTCAGAGCGCTATTGAGCGCTAATTCCAAGTAATAAGGTCTATTGTACGCAGGAATAAGTATACTTACTTTCGGTAAAGGAGAATTATTATTTATATGTTGTTTCTTCTTTTCTATGTTTATTTTCTTTCCCCTAATTTTTTGATAATAGTCTAATGTATATAATATCGATGATGGAACTATCCTTCTTGCATAATCTAGAAAATTAGTTATCGCTTTGTCTAACTCTTTTTCGTTGGATAAGAAACCATATTTTTCCCCTGCTATCATAATACTATGTGAAAAGTCTTCTAACCCATCCATTATTTTATTAGATTCATTTAACTGTTGATCTGGATGTAATCGAAAGTAACTAAGTGTCTCTGCTATATATACTGCTTTTCCTTTACTTAATAAAGATAACCATGAAGCGATATCTACGTTACATAGATACCTCCTCTTATCAAAAACCCCATACGGTTCTTGTAAATCATTTTTACGAAATAAAACTGTTGTCGGTTCTCCAATATAATTTTTTTGATCTACAATTACCCTATTTCCTAATTCTGTTCCCTCTATAATCATATCCTCTTCAAATAAGCGGACAGTTGAATAAATATGTCTTAGTTCTTTCCCTTTATCATCAATTACTTGACGATGAGATGTTATAAGCTTAATTTCATTATCTAGATCATTGAAAAAATACTTCATCATTTTTTCAATTTTATTCACATGAAATATATCATCATCCATTAAAAAATTTATATACTCACCGTTCGCTTCATTAAATAACATTAGCGCATTTTCAAATTGTCCGAGAGTTGACCTGTTTTTTATATAAATAATATTTGAATGATTACATAAGTATTTTTGTAGCATCTTTTCTGTTTCGTCATTCGTGCTATCATCTCCAACTATAATTTCTATATTAGGGTATGTTTGTTCTAACACACTACATAACGCTTTTTCAAAGTAGCGAGGACGATTATACGTAGGAATTAAAACACTTACCAATGGAAGTTGATCTCTCGCCTCTTCAGTTCTTTCAAAACGAGTTCTCATTTTACTCTCTCACCCCTTCGCATATTATTTGTATACTCGATGCAAAATCACATTACTTAACTGTATGGAGCCTATTTACTTTTATGCAAACATGAAACAAAATATCATACTTTTCGTTCCTGAATAAACATATTTAATAACGCGGACATTTTATTTGCACCTTTTTTATTCATATGATCACTATCATAAAAATCATCATCACAAAATAATGGTGAATCAAATAAATCTATGATTTGAAAAGAATATTGAGTTTGAAAATCATTTATAACTTTATAAAAATCTGCTTTTAATTTCTTACTACTACAATTGAAATAATGTGAAGTAACAGGAAATACAACGATTAGTGGCTTTATATCATTTTTTAACAGTAATTCTAAATATGTTTTAAAAATCGTTTTATTTTCAACTAAAGTATGAGGATAAGACAATTTAGCATGTGAAGCTGCTCTTATTTTCCCATGTTCTTCAAAAGGAATATGAAGGGGAGTGGTATTCCATTCAGCATTTATCCAAGGTAGTTTCAATGATTCATCTTTTAGTTCGTCTAGTAAAAGATATTCAAAATGCAAATTAAAAATAGAAAAAAGTGGTTTCGGAGTATCTAGATGTGAGAATCCATCAGTGGGTAGAGGAGAATGGACTACAGTATGATGACCGTCTTGAAACAATGGATAATATACTTTGTGAATTCTATATACTTCAGATGATAACGACATGTCAAAGTAAAAAGAGAAATAAGCTATTCCTATCAAACAATATTGAAATGAATGATCGTTTGATAGAAGTTGTGACGCTATTAAATAATCATAGTATAGATCTTGCGATGGAAGTGTTAATTTTATTGACTTTTTTGAGAGGAGCTCCGTACTTATGCCACAATGCGGATAAGACAAACCGGTAGCAAACAATTCATACGTGGGATCACTCTTTACTTTTTTCATAGACATGTATAAAAACATAAGATCTGGATTTATTTGATATATAGAAATTAATTTATTCCTCCATTCATACATGTATTTTGTTAAATTAATAATTTTTTTACTTTGCACGCCCTTGTTTATCAATTCATTTGTAAGTTTTTCTGCGTCCACTCTCCAAATGACTATATATTGAAAAGAATTTTCTATACGAACAATAGTTGAAACGTCTACAACATGAACTATTGTTTTACATTTATTTTTGTCTAATGCATTTTGAATCCTTCCCCCTGATACTTCATCACTTAAAACAATAATTTTATACTGCTCCTTCATGTATATCCCCCTCCATTATATGTATAATATGAAATTCATTTTTCATTCATAATGATCATATACATCTGCAATCCAACATTAAAAAAGAATAGAATATTCATTTCAAAACAAAAATAGCTCCACCATTTGGCGTAGCTATTTTTACAATTATTACTTATTCAAACTATATTCCTTTATCTAACTCATAAAGCTTTCGATACTTCTCGTTTTCTTTCAGAAGTTGTTCATGACTGCCTTGCATCACAATTTGACCACGATCAAGGAATATAACTTCATCTACATGTTCAATTCCTACAAGGTGGTGTGTAATCCAAATAACAGTCTTTTCTTCTGTTGCAGAAAACATTGTTTCTATTAAAGATAGTTCTGTCTTTGGATCTAAGCCGATCGTAGGTTCATCAAGTACAATAATTGGAGCCTCTTGCATTAGCGTTCTAGCAAAAGCAACCCGTTGTCTTTCTCCACCAGAAAACCTTTTTCCCATTTCATGCATTTTTGTTTGCAATCCATCTGGAAGAGAAGCTATATGCGAAGCTAATTGTGCTTTCTCTAAAGCTGTCCATATCTCTTCATCCGTAGCCTCTGGTTTACCGATTCGCACATTATTTCCAATTGTCGTATCGAATAAATGCGGCTTTTGATTCAATACAGAAATATATTTTGATAAAAGATTCGTATGAGCATGTTCACTATTCAGTAAAACTTCACCATGTAACGGGCTTAGCGCACCTGCTAACAATTTTAACAAAGTAGATTTTCCTGTTCCACTTCTTCCTAAAATGGCGATTTTCTTTCCTGCCTTTATTTGCAGTGATACTTCTTTCAATACAAATTCATTACTATCTGGGTAACTATACGATACATTATTTAATTCAATGTCTATATGTTTTGATGCAACATAATCTTTATCCTCATGTAATTCCTTTTCATCCTGTAAAACATCATTAGCTTCTACTTTATTTAGACGATGAGCAGATTCTACATATGATGGAATTCGATCGATAGCATCTGAAAGAGGAATAAGCGCGTTTGTGACTGATAACGTCATTAAGACGAAAGCCGCAATAACGGTAGGTGCAATCTGTTCACTTGCCGCCTCATTTCCAGTCCATATGATCATTGAAATAACTACAATCCCCACTACTAATTGAATGATACTGTCCCGAATATGATTCCAGCGCTTCATTCTTTTTTCCGTTTTTAACAACTGAGCATTTTGCTCTACATACTTATCAATGAATTCATCTTTTCTACCACTTGCTTGCCAATCAGATAACCCAAAAACAGCGTCTGTTAGTTGTTGATACAAACGGCTTCTTCCTTGCTTTAAAGTAACATGATGCTGCTTCATTAAAAGTAATGATACAAACGGAAGAAGAAAAACGATAATAGCCAACATACATGCTGTAATAAGTGCAAATACTACGTCAAATGCACCGATAACAAGTACGAATATACTATATACAACTAATGCTAATAGACTAGGAAATATTGTACGTAAATATAGGTTTTGCAAATGCTCTATATCTTCGGATAATATACCTAACATATCGCCCGTTTGAAATCGTGAGCGGAAAAATAACGCCTGCGGTTCTACTATTCTGTATAGTTTCGTTCTCATCTTTTCTAATATGCGTAGTACGACATCGTGTCCAACTAAACGCTCTAAATAATGAAATACCGCTTGTCCTATACTAAACGCACGTGTTGCAACGATAGGAACATATACAGCCATTACATTTTCTGGTCTAAGAGCAGATTTAGAGATTAAATAACCTGAAATGAAAAGTAACATCGCACCTGAACTAACTCCAAGAAGACCAAGGAAAATAGTTAAAGTCATTCTACCTTTATTTTGCTGTATATAAGGTTTAATCCAGTTACTCATCTCTATCCCCTCTCTTTCCTTTGAAAATGTAATGCCTCATTCTTTAAAAGTTCTTCATACGTGCCGCTTTCTATCATTTCCCCTTTATTTAAAATAAGAACATGATCCATCTGTTTCATCCAGTGAAGACGATGTGTTGCAAGAAATACTAGCTTACCTTCAAACAGACGTAACATCGCTTGCTTTATTTCAAATTCAGTTTCAATATCAAGATGTGCTGTAGGCTCGTCTAATAAAATAATTGGCTTTTTGCTTAAAAGTGCACGCGCCATAGCGACACGTTGTTCTTGCCCCCCACTAAGCATACGTCCACCTTCTCCAATTCTTTCATACATCCCGTTCGGAAGCGATGTAACGAGTGAACGAAGACCAACTTCATTAATAACTCTTTCCACTTCTGCATCAGTTGTATTTGTTTCATAGAAACAAATGTTATCTTTTAATGAAAGTGGGAAAATATAAGGTTGCTGCGGAATATAAACAATATTCTTTTGCCAATCTTCTCGAGTAGACCCGTCAATTTTCACACCATTTATTATCAGCTTTCCACCCGAAGGAGTTAAAAATCCTGCTAATACGTCAATTAACGTCGATTTCCCTGCCCCACTTTCACCAATTACACCTATAGCGCCGGTGCCTTTCCAAGTAAAATCAATTCCCTCTAATATAGCTTTTTCAGATTCACCACTCTTTACTTTTACATCTTGTAAATTCAAGTTACTAGAGGAATTCCAGATTAGATCTACATTAGATTCTTTCTTTCCTATTTCTTTTTGCTGCTGTAAAATCTCTTCTATTTGCTCCATTGCAAGTTGTCCATCTAACGTAGCATGATAATTCGCTCCAACTTGTTTAATCGGCAGAAAATATTCTGGAGCTAAAATTAAAATCGTAAGGGCTGGCAATAGTACAATTGTCCCATCTATTAAACGTATCCCTAATCCGACTGCCACAAATGCGATTGATAAACTCGTAAAGAAATCTAATGCAAAAGAAGAAAGAAAAGCAACTCGCAAAGTACGCATCGTTGCTTTTCTATACCTTTTACTTACTTTTTCAATCTTTCCTTCGTGTTGTTTACTTTTCCCTAAATACTTTAATGTTTCTAATCCTTTTAATGTATCTACAAAATGATTAGAAAGTACTCGATATGTTTCATATTGGCTATCCGCCATTTTCTGCGCTGCTAATCCTAGTAGGATCATAAATGTAATTACGATAGGGATCGTTACAACTAAAATGATTCCAGACTCAATATCTAACGTAAAAACATATAGTACAATTAGTCCCGGTACGATACTACTTCTAATCATTTTAGGAATTGTTAATTCAATATATGTTTTAAATTTCTCAATACCTTCAATCGATAAGGTAACCAGATGACCTGTTCCAGCAGTTTGAACATACCGTGGACCTAATGTGAAATACGCCTCTATTAATTGTTTTCGCAGTAGCGATCCTGTTTTTTCAGCGAAACGTTCCACTAATATTTGCGAAATTCGAACTAGCATATGACGTACTGCAAACGTGATTCCAAAATAAACCGTTTCATTTAACACAGATTGCACTGTTTCTCCTTGAAATAAAAACGTAATAGCCCGTGCTAAAAACACTGTTTGCCCAATAATACTTATAGCTTCTAAAATGCTAATGATTGTTAACACTACATATAAAACTCGGCTACCAGGATACGATGGAAGTCCTCTTTTTCTTTTCATTAGTACTCCAAATCTTTATCTGACTTAACAGGTTGTCTAAACACATAGAAACTCCATATTTGACTTCCCAAAACAAATGGCAATATAGCAATTGAAAAATACGTCATCAGTTTTAGTGCATAATCTCCCGATGCTGCATTATAAATTGTTAAATCGTATATTGACCCTAACGAGCTAATTAAGACACGTGGGAACATGCCGGCAAACACACTCGCACTTAGTAAAATGATTGTTAAACTCGTCATAACGAAAGCCCAACCATCTCTTCTTCTTTTATTTAATAATGTTGACGCACATAATGCTACAAAAGCTCCGATCGGAACCATAATCCACTCTGTACCATGACCAGTGAATATATCTGTTTTCCATAACCCTACACCGGCAAAAATAAGAAGTGCTATAATTGCAAGCGGTGCAATTTTCAACGCAGCAATACGTGCACGTTCTCTTAACTTACCAGTTGTACGTATAGTAAGGAATTGCAATCCGTGAACAATACATAGCAGAAGGAACATAACTCCTCCAAGTAATGCAAATGGATGAAGTAATGGTAAGAATCCACCTACAGCATTTTTCGTTTCATCAATTGGAATACCTACCATAAAGTTAGCAATTGCAACTCCCCAAAGAACAGGCGGTAGTAAACTTCCTAAAAACATACCCCAATCCCAAAAACCTTTCCATTTATGATTGTCTATTTTCGCACGGAATTTAAAGGAAACCCCTCTTATAATTAAAGCAAGAAGCATAAATACAAACGGAATGTAAAACCCGCTAAATAAAGTTGCATACCAGTGCGGGAATGCCGCGAACATAGCTCCACCAGCACAAACAAGCCATACTTCATTCGCGTGCCAAAATGGGCCAATTGTATTTAAGTAAATTCTTTTCTCTAAATCGTTTTCCCCTAAAAACCTTGAAACTATACCTACACCGAAATCGAAACCTTCAAGTACAAAGAAGCCTACGAATAAAACTGCAATAATGATAAACCACAACTCATTAAGAGATAACATACTCTTCCTCCTTATCAAATGGATCATGGCTTTGAGAATCCTGTTTCGCTTTCTTATTCTCATGTCCTTTAATAATACGAACGAATAAGTAAATAGTGATTCCACCTATAATTAAATATAGTGATGTGAATGAAACTAAAGAGAATAATACTTCTCCGAACGTAACATTTGGAGATACAGCATCTTCCGTTTTCATAACACCGAAAACTACCCAAGGCTGACGTCCCATTTCAGTCATAATCCATCCTACTGTATTACCGATAAACGGTAGTGCAATTGCATACACCATTAATTTTAAATACCAAGTTTTTTCAGCTAAACGATCTTTTCTTGATAAGAACCATCCGTATGCTCCTAGAAGAAGCATAAATGTTCCACTCATTACCATCGCTCTAAAACTCCAGAACATAGTGTGTACTGGCGGTATATAATCTCCAGGCCCATATTTTTCTTCATATTGTTTTTGAATTTGATTCATCCCTTCTACTTGACCACTAAATTTATCAAATGATAATAGACTTAGCATATAAGGGATTTGAATTTCAAACGAATTTTCTTGCTTCTCTGCATCAATTTTCGCAAATACTGTAAATGGCGCTGGATCCTCACTCGTATTCCATAACGCTTCAGCTGCTGCCATTTTCATTGGATGCGTCTTAATTAATTGTTGTGCTTGCGCATGACCGAAGAATAATACTAACGCCGTTGTAAGTGTTCCAACAATGATAGAAATGCGGAACGATTTTTTAAACACTTCAGTTTCTTGAGCTTTCGTTATTTTCCATGCACTCACACCTGCAATAAAGAATGCACCAGTTGCAATCGCCGCTGTAATTGTATGCGGGAATTGTACCCATAATTGTGGGTTTTGAATAATCGCTAAGAAATCATTCATTTGTGCACGTCCATCTGCTGCCATTTCATATCCTACTGGCGATTGCATAAATGCACTTGCAGTTAAAATCCAAAATGCTGATAACATTGTTCCAATTGAAAGGAGCCAAATACATAACAAGTGAATTCGCTTCGGTAATTTGTCCTCACCGAATACCCATAAACCTAGGAATGTAGACTCTATGAAAAATGCTAATAAGCCTTCAATTGCAAGTGATGGACCAAACACATCACCTACGAAACGTGAATATGTTGACCAGTTCATGCCAAACTGGAATTCTTGTAAAATACCAGTTACTACACCTACCGCAAAGTTAACTAGGAATATTTGTGTCCAAAACTTCGTCATTTTCTTATAAATTTCTTGTCCCTTTACCACGTATAACGTTTGCATTAACGCAATGATAAAAGCTAAACCAATAGACAGCGGAACAAAAAAGTAATGGAAAATCGTTGTTGATGCGAATTGTATTCGTGCCAATTCGAGCGTTTCCATACTACAATCACTTCCTTCATAATTTTTTATATCGTAATTTCAATTGAGTTGTATGTATAAAACAACTCAAATCTTAGAAATATAGAAAGATAAATTTGTTTATGTACTTTTAGAAAATATAAATTTTCAGTTTTCAAGATCATTACAAAAGAACTTTCTCATAAAATTTACCTTTTCACTATTTCAGTAGTGTTTTATCCGTTAATCGAATTGTATAATATACCTGCATAGTAAATTCAGCTGATTTTTGACGTATTATTGACATCATTTTGTCTGAAATATGTCTTTTGTCATTTTTTTGAATTAGATTTTTCTCATTAATAAAATGTATTTTTTCAATATAAGACTTACTCTCATATCAATAAAATAATCATTTCTCTCTTCATACACTTGACTTTCACACGAAAAAATGTCCTCTAAACCAACGGAGAAATCAGTTTGTTTTTTGTCAAGAGAAAAATATATTTCTAAAATTCAAACACGAAATAATGTTATTCAAAAATAGAAAATACCCTCCCTCTTTCTAGATTAAAAATTCATTTTTTTGCCATTTTTCAAACTAAATTAATACATAAAAAAATACCGAGAATCGATTAGACTCTCGGTATTTTTCAAATTATTTTGCTGTATGTTTTCTTACAGCCGGTAATATTTCAGTAGCAATTAATTCGATATTTTTCTCAATTTTATTAAGTGGCACACCACCAAAATCAATTTGTGCCATAAAACGTTGTTGTCCAAACAATTCATATTGGTAAAGCATTTTTTCAATAATTTGTTGCGGGCTACCAACCATTAATGCGTCACGATAATCTACTGCATTTGTAAATTGGTGCTTCGGATATCCACCACCGCGCAGTGTAAGCATACCAGCATTAATATGAGGATAGTATTCACTAAGTGCATCCTGTGAATTTTTTGCTGTATAAAATAAACTCGTTGTTGCAACTGGTAAATTTGCTGGATTAAATCCACTTTGCTCAGCAGCCTCACGGTAAGCATCTACTGATCCTTTAAAGTTAATAGCTGGACCACCTAGTGTTGTTATCATCATTGGCACACCCGCACGTCCTGCTTTAATTGCACTAGCTGGCGGGCCACCAACTGCACGCCAAATTGGTAAGTTATTATTTTTCGCTCTCGGAATAACCGATGCATGTGCAAGCGGCGCTCTGAACTGTCCGTTCCATGTTACATGTTCCTCTTTATTAATTTTTAATAAAAGATCCATCTTCTCTTCGAATAATTCTTCATAATCATTCACGTCATAACCAAGCAAACTATATCCCCCAATACGAGATCCACGACCAGCCACGATTTCTGCACGTCCATTAGAAATCAAGTCAATTGTAGCAAAGTCCTCATATACTCGTACCGGATCAGATGTACTTACTATCGTTGCTGAGCTTGCAATTTTTATATTTTTCGTAGCTTGTGCAATAGCTCCTAAAATAACTGTATGAGCTTGCGTTGTAAAATGCGTTTGATGACTTTCACCGACAGCAAATACATCAAGTCCAGATTCATCCCCTAACTTAGCTGTTTCAATTAATTCATGAATTCTTTGTTCTGCACTAATTTTCTCTCCGTTATGTGGATTTAAAACATGATCCCCAATTGAATATAATCCAAACTCTATTCCTTTACTTGTATCCATACGGTATTTTTCCATAGTTGCTCTCTCCTTTAATTCAGTCGTATTCATATTCTTCAATTATTTTTTCACTTGATTAGTCAATTGATAGTGTAAAAAAAATTACTCTTACGGCAATTCTTTTTTTTCACTATGCTTATGAACTTTCGTCATTAGCTCGTATAATATTTTCTGCTCTTCTTCATTTAATACATCATCAAAAAACGATGATTGAAATGCAAGTTGCTCTGGCAATGCTCTCTCTAAAGCTGCTTCCCCTTGCTCTGTAAGACTAATTGTTTTCGTTTTCCAGTCTTGTTTTCGTACAATATATCCTTCTTTTTCAAGACGAGTTAACATTCGAGAAATACCGCCTTGTGTAACAGTTACCTTTTCAGCTAACTCCATTTGTGTGAGTGGCTGATACGTACGTATTTGCAAAAGCACATCAAATTGAGCTGTCGTTAAATCAAACCGTTTTAAAAACTCATTTGACATCTGATTACTTTGGTTCGTAAATCGTATTAAACGTAACCATATTAATGACCCTATCGTATTATCACGCATATTTGATCACTTCCTATCGTGAATCTTACTATCACTTTACTACGCAAGTGATAAAAAAGCAAGAGAAAAAGTGAAAAATATCTCATTAGAGTATTGCATAAATAACGATAAGAAAGAATTCATATTTAAATGAATTCTTTCTTATCGTTATTCTTAACTTTCCATTTCATTCATTGCTATATTTAAAGCTCCCACTGCTTTGGGCCAACCAACATAAAAAGCCATATGTGTTATTAATGCGATCATTTCATTCTCTCTTGAATACAATATTTAATTGATTCATTCATCATTTCACTCTCCCTTCACTTTTACCAATTGTGCCAATCCTTGACCAAATGACCAATTTTCAGCAGATGTCTCATTTAGCGTAATAAAAATATCTGCACTTTTTATACTAGAACATCCAGAAATCCTCAGGGATATCGACTGATATAGATTCATTTTCTGTTTTATCGTTCTTCCCGGTCCGCATGTAATAGAAACATAAATCATATTCTCTGTTCTCTTTTCTCCTCTTTCTAATAAATAATATGGATTATATAAAAAGTGATTTTGTTGATAAGGTAAAAACATTTGAAAAAAATCATTTTCAAGGATGTTAAAATGTTCAATTAATGACAGATGAATACATTCACCTATCTTTTTCAACTCTTCTTTATTTAATATATTTTCATGATAATAAACGTTCACAAAAGGCATACATATTCATTCCTTTTTCCTAATTTAACTTCAACAAGTTTTCATCGTGAAATGTGCAAAATCTCATATACTGTAACACCTTTATTTGTTACCATTTCAGGCTTTTCTTCATAAAAATTAAACTGACTATACCTCCATTTATCTGGATTATAAATGATTACATTTCCTAAACACTTTTCTATATTTTTTACATATTCATTCATAGTTTTTAATTGAGTCTCCCTCAGTGAATTACTTTGAGAAATACTCCCTACATATTCAACAACATACTTACATTTCTTAAAATCATCCTTTAGATTAACAACTAATGGAGCACCTATATTTATTTGTTGCCACCCAAAAGATTGTAAAATATTATCGTAATACCCTTCAAAGATAAATTTGTTCATTCCTTCATGGCCATTCCAAATATATAAAGGTGCATAACAGTTATAGAAATTCCCTTCCATACCTGCCTCAGTAATTAAATATGCTTTGAAATTCAATTCTTGAAAACCATCCGTTTTATGCCCATTATCCTTTACCCTTTTTTTAATAATCTCCATGTCATAATCCTTTGGCAAAATGACCTTATATTGCATTCCAATCATGTTTATCACTCACTTTCTATCTTATATACACAATGATAAACCGGTGATTGACTAACGTAAAATAGGTATAAATTATGTTTGTTATCATTTATAATGATACCGTATAAGGGGCTGTGATAAATGGAAATAAATGATCTTATTATATTCAAAACTGTAGCTAATGAAGGTTCTATTAGTAAAGCTGCTAAAGAGTTAGGATATGTTCAGCCAAACGTAACTGAGCGAATCAAAAAATTAGAACAAGAATTAGAAACTCCTTTACTACATAGAGATAACAAAGGCGTTTCCTTATTACCTTCTGGTGACATTTTATTAGACTACACGAATCAAATATTAACTCTAGTAGAAGAAGCAAAAGATAAAATTAAAACGAATGGTTCTTCTTATATAATCGCGACGTCACAATCTATTTTGACTAATTATGTAAGTAAGCGTATTAAAGAAAATTTCAGGAATTATCAAATATACGTAGAAAATAGCAGTCATTTGCAAAAATTACTGCATCAACAAAAAGTTGATATGGTCATCACTTATGAAGAGGATCCCGACGAAGCTTTTAAAAAAGTATTTACTGCTTCAATTTCTATAGGCTTATTAAAAACGAAACAAACACGTACCATTGACTATTCGAAGGAACTCTTCTTCGTTAGTAATGACAAAAGGTGCCCTTTTAGAAATAAGACGATACAATTTCTAAAAGAAAATAATTTATCTCAGCGTCAACTTCAACAATTAGATTCTTATTCGCTTATGGAAGAGTTTATTCATGATGGAAAAGGAATAGCCTTTTTGCCGATTAGAAATGATACATTGGTACCAATTGAAAATGTTCCAATTGAAAAATTAGCTGTTCATTTTTTTACGAATCAACACTCTTTAAAACAAATCCCTGATGAACTATTTGATTAATAGAATAGCTATAAACTAATTACATACACCAATAAAAATCCCTCCTTTACGAATTTAAAAGAGGGATTTTCATATTCTATACAATTGATTTTTCACACATTTTGCTCCACTTCTGCACTTTTCTCCTTCTTACTCTGTTTCACATTCTTCAGTCTCTTAATCGTGCCAACTAATCCTTTCGGAAAAACTAACAAGACGATAATGTACAATAAACCAAGAATAATTGTCCATCTTTCAAAAATCGGATACGCTGTGGCTAGTTCTGATAAATAATATTTCAGTGATTCAATAATTCCAGCTCCAGCAATTGCTCCAATTAACGTTCCAACACCTCCAATCATTGTCATCAATAATGCATTTAATGTCATTTCAATTGAAAATACAGTCGTATTAACAAAGCGTAGTGTGATAACAAATAAACCACCGCTAATTGTAGCAACTACTCCTGCAACAATACTAGCAATAATTTTATAATGAAGAACTTTATATCCTAATGCTTCAACACGTTGCTCATTTTGTGAAATTGCCTTTAATACTTTTCCAATAGAAGATTTTGTGAAAAGACGTAACAGAATAAAAATGACAATTAAACATATAAGTGTTACATAATAAAACGTAAAACGATCACGGAATAAGTCTGGTACACCAAATGTAAAACCGTCTCCTCCATGAGTGAGTCCACGCCATTTTTCAGCAAGTACGAAAAACAACTGTGAAATAGCAAGTGTTAACATTGCATAAAAATGACTTTTCAGCCGTAACGAAAGCAAACCGATTATATAACTAACAATTACTGAAATGATAATTGCAGCTACTAGCCCTATTAAAAAGTTCGTTATGGATACTCCTTGCCGATCAAATAAAAGTGCTACCCCATACGCTCCTATTCCAAAGAACATACAATGGCCGAACGATACAATTCCTGTATAACCAAGCAATACATCAAAACTCATTGCAAAAATAGCAAAGATGAAGATTTGAGTGAACAAAATTAACAAGCTCCGTGAATCATTTACGAATGGAAATACACTTAAACAAATGAGCATAAATACTCCGAAGTATACTTTAATTCGATTTGATGTGCTGTTCACCATTTCACCCCTTTTCACTAACAAGTCCATTTGGCTTCACTATTAAGAAAAATAGTAACATTAACATATTGATTGCAAGTGATAAATCCGGTATAAAATACGCTGTAAAGGCACCCGCTAATCCGACAATTAAAGATGCGATTGCTGAACCTTGTACGCTTCCTAATCCTCCAATGATTACTACTATGAAAGCTAAAATCGCATACTGCATACCCATCTCGGCGAAAATAACTCCTGAATACGGTGCTAATAAGAAGCCTCCCAACGCTGCCATCCCTGCTCCTAATAAAAAGACGAAAGAAAATATTGCTTTTACGTTAATACCGAGCGCTTGAACCATCTCTTTATCTATTACACCAGCGCGTATCATTAGACCTATCTTTGTTTTTTTGAGCAATAATAGTAAGGCAATGTAAATGATGATCCCAATTAAAATAACGAATAGACGATATTTAATTAATATAACGCCTTCAAATGTATAACTACCTTGTAACCATAACGGTAATTTAGCACCAATTGGATTTGGCCCCCAAAATACTTTAATACATTCACTAAGTACAAGCATTCCTCCAAGCGTCACAAGAAGCTGGCGAACATGATTTCCATATACCGGTCTAATAAGAAATCTTTCTAAAATGAATCCAAGAAACATCCCCATAGCAATTGCTCCAATTAACGCTAATACATAACTACCTGTCATATTAAATAACCAAACACCTGTAAACGCTCCCCAGGCAAATAAACCACCATGTGCGAAGTTTAGAACGCTCATTAAACCGAAAATAAGTGAAAGTCCTGATGCTAATAAAAAAATGAGCATCCCTGTTGAAATCCCATTTACAAATAAATTGATTAACACATCCATCCTTCTCACCTCGGATTCATGTTAAGAGATTCCTAAATATTTGTGACACATTTCCTTATCCTCTTTTAATTCATGCATAAAACCGTTATGAACAATTCTTCCGTTATCCATAATATAAAAGTAATCACCAATTTGACTAGCCATCATAAAGTTTTGTTCAACGAGTAAAACTGTTGTTTTCTCCTTCATTTTCAAAATGGCTATCATTAATTTTTCTATCATAATAGGGGACAAGCCTTTACTCGGCTCATCAATAAGTAATAAACCATCACTATTAATAAATGCTCTTGAAATTGCTAGCATTTGTTTTTGTCCTCCGCTTAAGAGTCCACTTTTTTTGTGCCAAAACTGCTTTAAATCTGGAAATAATTCAAGCATCCACTCAATTTTCTCTTCCGCTTCTTCTCCCTTACCCCTAGCAAGAGCGAATGTTTCTTCTACTGTCAGATCGTGAAAAATACCTTGATTTTCTGGTACATAACCTATTCCTTTCCTTGAAATTAAATGTGTAGATAATCCATTTACTTGTGTACGATCATAATAAATTTCACCATGTGCGATATGGTGAAATCCCATAACCGAACGTAATGTCGTCGTCTTCCCTGCCCCATTTCTTCCAAACAGTACAGTAATCGTTCCTTTCTCAATAGCAAGAGATACCCCTTGTAAAATATGAAACTGATCTAAATACGTCTCTATATTATTCACTTGTAATAGTGCCACTATATAATCCCCCTAAATAAGCACTTTGTACACGCTCATCTTTCATCATTTCTTCAGGCAAACCTTCAGCCAATAACTCTCCATGGAACAAAACGATAAGATGGTCTGATAAACCTAGTACCATATCCATCTTGTGTTCAATTAGTACAATTGTACTTTCTGGATGTTTCTTAATATTTTCAATCACTTGTAAAATAGCCGGTACTTCCTCAACTGATATACCTGCGGTCGGCTCATCAAGTAGTAATACATCCGTTTTTAAAGCTAGTAACATCGCAAGCTCTAACTTTCGTTTTTCCCCATGTGCTAAATCTTTCGCTAATACATGTTCTTTCTCCTGAAGTAATACCGTTTTTAAGAACCGTCTCGCCTCTCCCACTTGTTGTTTAAATTTTGCCGAACTCGGAAAAAAACTATAGTAATCTTGAACAAATGATTGAACACTTAAACGAACATTTTCAAGTACCGTTAACTCCGGGAATATATTTGTAAGTTGAAAAGAACGACCAATTCCTAATCGAGTTCGATCCGAAATTGATAATTTTGTAATCTCTCGTCCTTTAAAATATACTTCACCCTTCGTTGGAGAAATTTGTCCACTAAGTAAATTAAATAACGTTGTCTTTCCTGCACCGTTTGGTCCAATAATGGAAATGAGCTTTCCTTTTTGTACTGTTACATTCACATCTTTAATAACATGATGCTCGCCAAAAGATACGCAAAGATTTTTCGTTTCTAGCAAATGTGTCACGAAATCCCTCCTTTTAAAGCTTTAAGTATGAAAGAAATACGTATAAAGAGGGTGCACGCCCTCTTTATACGTAAACAACAGAAAATTCAGTCTATTTATTTTGAACTGGTGGTTCTGTCTCTTTCATCGTTAATTCTCGCTCTAATACTGGCACCGGATAGTCAACACCATCTTGCTTTTTCAATGTGATAGAATACAGTGTCTGCATCGCTTGGTGATCCTTTTCTCTAAACTTCATCTTTCCTTTCGGTGTATCAAATTCCATTCCTTCCATTTTCTTAATCAACGTATCAACATCTGTATCACCTTTTGTTTTCTTTAAAGCTTCTACAATAGAAATTGCCGCTGACATTCCACCTGCTGTAAATAAATCTGGCACCGCACCATTAAATCGTTTTTTATGTTCTTCCACTAACCAATCATTCACCTTATTTTTCGGGAGTGTATGATAATAAACAGAAAAACCTTGCATTCCTACTAACGCATCCATCGTTTTTAATGCCGGTATATCTGGTGCACCGGTAGAAATTTTAATACCTTGCGCTTCCACATTCATATCTTTCAACTGTTTCCAAGGTGAATTTGCCCCAGCCCAAACGATAAATAAATAATCCGGTTTTGAGCTAATGATATTTTGAATATTTGCAGTGAAGTCAGTCGAATTTGTATCTGCGTATTGCTCGTTTACAATATTTGCCCCTAATTTCTTCGCTCCAGCTTTAAATGCCGCAATTCCCTCACGGCCGTAAGCATTATCTTGTGCTAACGTTGCTATTTTCACATCTTTTTTAGCGATTGCCGCCGCACCAGCGACTGCATCTTGGGAGGAATTTCTACCTGTTCTAAAAATATATTTATTCCAGTTATTCCCAGTAATACTATCAGCTACTGCTGGTTCTACAACCATTATTTTTTCATATTCTTCAGCTAATGGTAAAACCGCTAATGTATCACTTGAACTAGACGATCCGACTAAAAAATCGACTTTCTCTTCTTCTAATAACTTCGTAGCTTTTTTAACCGCTACATCAGCTTTTGTTTCCGTATCTTCTACAACAAACTTAATCTTCTTCCCTTCAACTTTGCCAGTTCCACCAGTTGCATAGTCTAACCCTAATTCAAATCCGTTCATGGTTTGTTTTCCATATGATTCTAATGGACCTGTTAATGAAGCAAGAACACCTACCTTAATCGTCTTGTCACCCTCTGTACTTGTTTTCTTTCCTGAACAAGCTGTCGTTATTAATAACGAACCTAAAACACAACCAGTAGCCATCATTCTTAGCCATTTACGTTTTTTCATCGACATTGTGATCCTCCCCATACTTTACTTTCTGATAGAATCAAACACGCCAAAGTTACCCAACCGTAATTATGACTTTTTCTTTGAATAATATAAACGAGATTGTTAGTATACATGTATCTTCTACGCTTTCAATTAAACACCTTTACAATTTGATATAAATATTTTAACCGCATTCCCACTCTATTAAACTTCTATCCTTTCTAACAAGCATTTTGAGTCTCCAATATTAATTAGCTTTCTTAAAAAATTGAATTCTTTGGAGTAAACCATCTGTAATAATGATATTCCCTTGGCTATCCACATCTATTCCTTGTGGCGAGAAAAACTGCCCTGACATACCATTAAAACTTCCAAAAGACTCTAAAAAATCCCCATTTTCATTATAAATATTCACACGATTATTAGAAGTATCTGTGACATACACCGTATTATTTATATCGATTTCAATTCCTATTGGCAAAAAAAGATCTCCTGGACCCTCTCTCCAATTTTCTAGTGGATCTAAGTTTCCAGCTCCATGATTTGTACCCCATTTTGTAAGAAAATTACCCTCATTATCAAATTTTTGAACCCTATTATTAATCCGATCAACAACATAAACATTATCTTTTGAATCAATTGCTAATTGCATAGGTTGAAAAAACTCTCCCTCTCCACTTCCTTTTCTCCCCCATTCTTTCATATATACAAAGAATGGATTAAATTTTTGAATACGATGATTTTCTGAATCAGCTATAAATATGTTTCCTTTACTATCAATAGCTATTCCAGATGGAAATTGAAAAAAACCTGGTAATACTCCAAATGAACCATATGAAGCAAGCGTTATCCCTGAATTGGTGAATTTTTGGATACGATGATTTACAGAATCAGATACATACACGTTATTGTAACAATCTGTTGCAATTTGTCTTGGAACATAAAACTGTCCCGGAAGACTTCCGTATCCTAGTGATCCACCAGCACCAAATAAACTTCCCCACTTCCCAACAACCTTCCCAGATACATCATATTTCAAAATTCGATGATTAAAGGAATCAGATACAAAAACATTTCCATTCGTGTCTCTTTCGACATCATAAGGTCCTGCATATTGTGTATTTCCATTCCTTTCATTACCTATGGTTTTCTTCATTACCGCTGTTAGGCCTACCTCATTATATAAAAGCACACGATTATTTCCCGTATCCGTTATATAGATATTCCCTTTACCATCCGGAAGAACTTGATTAGGATAAACAAACTGAAAAAAGTTACCTACTGTATATAAAAATTGATCTTTATTTGTAAATTTCATTATCCGATTGTTATATGTATCTGCTACATATAGCGATCCAGATGTTGAGTCAAAATTTATTCCTCTTGGATGGTAGAATTGATATGGGCCTAAACCTGCACTTCCTGTTCCGATTACTCGTTGAAACTCCCCTTTTTTATCAAACACTTGAATACGATTGTTATATGTGTCTGCAATATAGACCTCGTCCTGTTTATTTATCGCGATTCCTTGTGGTAAAGCCATTTCTCCATTCGCCTTTCCATAACTCCCTATTGTTTGAATATACTGCCCATCCGGGCTATATTTTTGAATTCGATGATTGTATTCATCCGTAATATAGTAATTGTTATCGCTATCTACTGCAATTTCCCTAGGAAACGAGAACTGCTCACTTCCTTTACCTTTTGTGCCCCAACTTTTAATAAATTGAAACTCCTCATTAAATTTTTGAATACGATAATTCGCTGTATCCGCAACTAAAATATTACCTTCTTTATCAACAGCAATACCAAATGGCATATTAAACTGTCCCGGACCTTCACCTAAAGTTCCTATAGCATCAACAACTTCTCCATTCTTATCTATTTTCAAAATTCTATTATTCCCCATATCAACAACATACAAAAATCCTTTTGCATCCCTTGCCATCGCCACTGGTGTCCTTAATAACTTAGAAGTATCTAGCTCACTCCCCCATGATTTCACATATTTTACAGCAGAGGCACTCCCTAAAGAAGCAAACATCCCTAGACTCACAGTAACAATGAAAAAACAACATATAATTTTTTTGATAAAATTCATCTTTACTACCACCTAATCACAGTCGCTGCCCACGTATACCCAGTCCCTGCACTAACTACTACTGCAATATCTCCGGCCTGTAATTTCCCCTGTTCATTTGCAAAATGAAGACCAATGCAAGGATCAAGCGCTGACATATGTCCATAATGATCTAAATATACAACTTGTTCTTCTGCTAGCCCTAGCCCCTGTATCAATTCTATTAACATAGAACGTTTTGTATGCAGTGGTAACAATACTTTAATATCTTTAGGAGTAAATCCACTTTTTCTTAACGCCTCCCGAATAACCTTGTCAAAATTAGGAGTTGAAACCCTGTCTAGACGTTCTTTCATACTAATAGGATCTATTACATCAATATAATGCTGTCGATTCTCAACTGTATCGTAGCTCGCAACCTGCTTCGATCCACCTGCTGGAATACGAACATCTTCATGAAATGAACCATCTGTTATAATCGCACTTCCTAATATTTCACCGTTTCTAGCGTCTTTTTTCACTAAAGCTGCACTTCCGCCATCAGCGAAATTAAACATAAAACGCGAGCGTGGATTATCATAATCTACAATTTGAGATTCTTTACATCCACCTACTAATAATATATTTTCAATTGAGTTATCGGAGTAGAGCATATCTTTTGCCACTTTGAGAGCAATAGGAAAGCAAGAACTAACATTCATAATTTCAAAAGCATAAGCATTTTTTAATCCAAGTTCATGCTGAATTTTTGGGGCACTAGACCATACGTGGTAATCTTTATGTGGACTGCCAAAATAAATGACTACATCAATAGATTGAGGATCTACTTGTGATAATATTGGCTTTGCAGCAGCAATAGCTAAATCTGATGCATGCATCGTTTCATCTGCGACATGTTTTTCATATAATCCAAACTTTTCTATAATAATGTGCTCAGGAATACCTGTTTTTTTAGATAGATCTGCAGCCGTCTCTACGTCTTTTGGGAAGAAAACACCAGTCGCTTCAATCCCAATATTCATTAGACTACTCCTCCTTCTTTTGGCACCATCATTGTAGCTACACCTGTTAATACTAAATCTCCTTTTTGGTTATGACACTCCGTTAACAATTTCAAAACTCTCTTTTCTATTATAAATTCTTGTACTGTAGCCGTTGCTGTAATTGTATCTCCTATAAAAACTGGTGCTGTAAATTTAATAGTTTGCTCCATATAAACGGATCCTTTTCCAGGTAAATGAATACCAAGCAATTGCGATAATAGACTAGAAGTTAGTAAACCATGTGCTATTCTTTGATTAAATCTAGTTTTTTTCGCATACTCATGATCAATATGGATTGGATTAAAATCCCCACTTAAACCTGCAAATAATACAAAATCCGTTTCTGTTATTGTTTTACTACATGACGCCTTTTGACCCGTGCTGTACATCGTCATCTCTTCACCTACTTTTCAATTGATTTGCTAACTGTGTTTTTTGAATTTTACCAGTTGCATTTTTAGGCAATTCTTTTAGAAAAACAATCTCTTTCGGTATTTTATATTTTGCTAGAAATAAACGACAATGTTCAATGACTTCCTTTTCAGTTAATACACTGCTACTTTTTTTCACAATAAAGGCGATTGGAGTCTCTCCCCACTTTACATGTTGCCTACCAACGACCGCTACCTCATATACGTCCGAAAGCTTATTAATGACTTGCTCTACTTCAAGTGGATAAATATTTTCACCACCGGAAATTATCATTTCTTTTTTTCTACCGACAATGTATACAAAACCATCTTCATCAACTCTAGCTAAATCTCCCGTATATAACCAACCATCTTGAATCGTTTCTTTTGTTGCATCTGGCCGATTCCAATACTCTTTCATTACATTTGGCCCTCTTATAAGTAACTCTCCAACTTCACCAATCTCAACTTTATTTTTGTTTTCATCAATAAGTATATAATCACAAAACAAAACTGGTTTCCCAATTGAGCCTACTTTACGTCTTGCATCTTCTTCTGAAAGCATAAATACGGTTGGTGATGTTTCAGTCATACCAAAGCCTTGACCAAATAAAAATCCTCTATTTATAAATTCTCTCATCAACTCTTCTGGACACGGAGCACCACCGTTATAAAACCAGCGAACTGATTGCAAATTTGTAGTTCCAAAATTCTCACAATTCATTAATGCTTGATGAATTGTAGGTACTCCCATCACTACAGTCACTTTATGTTTTTCTATCATGGAAAGAGCTGTAGTTGGCTCAAATTTTCTCGGAACAATGATTACACCACCTGCAAATAAAGTTGGAAATGCGAATAAGCCAATCCCACCAATATGAAATAAAGGCAGTAATACAATGGAGCGATCGTGAATAGTTAGATCAATCGCAAATGTATTATTTAGCGCATTCCAAAACATATTTTCTTGTGTAAGTACAGCTCCTTTCGGTTTTCCAGTTGTCCCTGAGGTATAACATATAATAAAGGATGCGCTTTCATTTATCTCTTCAAAGTTATCAATTTTTCTATCTTCTATTTCTTTTAAACTTTTAATCGAAATCACACTTTGTACATACGATACCTTCTGCATTGACAGTGCCATATTTTGAAATGTTTCCTCTACAAATAAAACTGTAGTTCCACTATCCCCTAACTGAAATATAAGTTCATTTTCTGTTAACCGTATATTCAGTGGAACAGCAATACATTCTACTTTTGCTATAGCAAATAAAACCACAATATATTCCAAGCTATTTTGCGATAAAATAGCTATCCTTTCTCCTTTTTGCACATGTAAATCGTAAATTAAATATGCAGCTACTTTATTTACATACTCATGTAACTGTTTATATGTCATTTCCTCCTCATCTGTAATAATGGCAATGCGATCTGGATGTAAATAGGCCCGTTTTTCAATCCAATAAGCAATGCCTTGCATATTTTCCCCACTCCCTTATCTCTTTCTCAATCCTTCAAATATTAATGACATCGCTGCTTCAAATACATCTTCCGGAACATCTTTCTCTTCCCAATACCCCCATCGCATTCCTAGAAATTGCCCAATTGACATAAGACAATACGCAATTGTTTCTTTATCAAGTTGTTTAAACTCCCCCGCTTCCATACCAGCCGATAAACTTTTTAAAAATCCATTTGCGAGCTTTGCATAGTACCATCTATATAAGTTATCATCAACAACTACCGCCTGTTGTACAATGTTATATAGATTAGGACGATCTTTCACCCATCGAAAAAATGCTTGAAAACCTCTTCTTTGTGCCTCTTCGTAACTTGATATCCCCTTCATTTCTTCTTTAATAATTAAGCGTAACTCACGGTTCAATCTGCGAATCAATTCATCAAATATATCTTTTTTAGATGGAAAGTAATTATAGAAAGTTCCGTGCGCTACCTTTGCTTCTTGTGTAATATTCACGATAGAAGCCTCGTAATATCCTTTACTACCAAACACTTCTTCTGCAGCACACAATAATTTCTCTCTTGTTTCTAACCCTTTTGTTGTTAGATTTTTTACATCCATTATTATCTTTTCTGACACCTGAATCACCTCTTAGATTTGATTATAAATATATTTCTGAATTTTACAATTATTATTGTTAGACAAAATCTGCAAGCATTTTTTATACCCCAACAAAGGTTGTCTTCTTTTGACCAGCTATTAATTAGTAAGAATTTTATAACACATCCCTAATCAGAATGAATCAACGCCCCGTCAGTTAACTTTTTATACTTCCCTCCCTCTTATAACACCAAATATATTTAAGCAATATTCCGAAAGTAAATCCATATTTTACAAAAACTAAATATACTAATATAATAGATAAGTGATTATCACTTAAAAGTAACGGATATGAGTGAGAAAATATTGTTTTATATACTTAGGAGGAATCATAATGAATTTTAAACATGTACTTGCAACAGGCTTAATTACCGCCACATTATTCGGTGCAACGAATGCTCATGCACAAACTGAACGTTTCATCGATGTACCAAAAGGGCATTGGTCTGAAGATTCGATTGACCATTTAACTGAACAAAATGTCATGAATGGTTATGGTAACGGAAAATTTGGATTTGGGGACAATGTAACTCGTGGGCAAGTAGCTGCGATTATTTCAAGATACTTAAAACTAGAAAATACCGGATCTACAAGCAAACATTTCTCTGATATTCATGGGCATATGTTCGAAAACAATATTAAAGCAGTTGCTCAAAAAGGAATCATGACAGGGGACAATAGCACTGACAAGTTTAGACCTGATGATACATTAACTCGATATGAAATGGCTGTTATCTTACAAAAAGCGTTTCATTTACCTGTAAAAACAAACGACCTTTTCTATGATGTTCCAAATAATCATTGGGCAACAAACTCTGTTCGTTCATTGTATAGTAATGGTATTACAAACGGAATTGGAAACTATCAATATGGCGGAAAACTGAATGTAACAAGAGAACAATTTGCAAAGTTTATGTATAGTGCAATTAATGTAAGTCCTTATTTTGTTCCTGATTCTATTCCTGCGAAAGATGAGGATAAGTATAAAGAAATTGAGAATATACTAATTGATTCTGGATTTTTCAAACGCTCTTCGGAATATATATATAATAAAAATGGTAAAGACGGATATGATAACATGATGTATTTTTATTTTTCTTCCTCAGATGATAGCGCATATAGAATGTATATTACAAGTGATGATCCGGTATTAAACGAGCCTGTGAAAAAAATCCTAAACACACTACTACCAACTAAAGCAGATTATCTGTACAGTCTAATTAAAAATCCTACTGCAAGCTCTCGAACAATAGAATTAGATGGTCGCAAAGTTGAAATTAGTAGAGGCTCTAATATAAGTGTTTCTCTTGGAAAACGAAAATACTAAAAGAGTGACTATTTAAAATGAATACAAGTATCTATATGCTTATTCACAAAAAATAAAAAGCTGCCACATAAGTCGTTTTCATCAACTTATGTGGCAGCTCCCTTTAATCTTAATTAGAATTAAGTTCCACTTTCTCTAACCCTTCAGCCAATTGTTTCTTATCTAGCCCTTCCCCTATTACTACCAGGTTCGTTGGGAAACCGAAGTCTTGTTCCAGTAAAGTCGGTACCCCGAACGAGTATTGGAATAAGTGAGGATATTTGTCCCCATGAAATTTCACAAAACCTTTTACACGATAAATACTATCTGGTAAATTCGAAAGCCATTCGTATAATTTATCTTGATCAATTGATTTCGTAAATTGATATGTCATCGTTTGTATATGCAAATGCTGTTTTACATGTAGTGTCTCATGTTCCCTATCATTCGTAAGTTCAGCTGCTTCTATGTCTTCTAAAGATATATTACAATATTTTGTTTCAAACAATTTCGCATGATTATTTATTGCTTTCACTTCTTCAATTACTTTGTTCTTATCCGCATCTGTTAGTAAATCTGATTTATTAATTAAAATGTGGCTACCAAACTTCAGTTGCTCATGCAATAATTGCTGAACGTTTGCACTTAATACACTTCGATTTAACCACCTTACTGCATCTAAAACGACGACAATTGATTTCACTTCTAGGAAAGGTGCTAAAATTGGTGATACACACGCATCTAACACTTCAATTGGATGTGCAACACCTGTCGTTTCTATATAAATGACATCTGGTCTTTCTTGCTGATATAACGAATGTAATTGTATTTCAAGCTCTTCTTTTAGCGTACAACAAATACATCCTTTCAGAAGCTCTCTTAAAACATTCTCTTTTCCAATAATATCTGTATCTACCGAGTATTCACCAATTTCATTCATTAATACTGCAACTTTTCTATTCTTCTTTTTCTCCGCTAACAATAAATTTTGTAATAATGTTGATTTTCCACTACCTAAAAAGCCACCTAATATATGAATTTCTACTTTTTTCATTTGATCGACCATCCATTTCTTTATTTCAAACGTATTCAAAGCGTAATAATTACGATTTATACTAATCATTTTATTAAAAGAATAGTGATTTGTAAATATATCTTCACTGTTCGTTTACTTCATAAGCAACTCGAATTCCAGACTCTATTGCTCCTTGCATCCACCCATGTGTTAATGTCGTATGCTCTCCGGCAAAATGCACTTTCCCAGATGGTGGTGTAATATACGGAAATAACTCGAGTTCTTGGCCCGGTTCGAAAGCTGTAAATGCGCCGCAAGAATACGGATTTTGGCTCCAGCAAAAAGATGTTCCAGTAACAAACTCACTATAGACGATGTCGCCGTATATTTCTGCTAAATTTTTTAATGCGTAACGAATGCGATCTCTTTGCGGGAGACTATCCCACGTTAACGCCTCATCTGCCCACGTATAACTCGCTAAAACGATAGCCGCCCCTGGTGTTTGAATGCCATAACTCGGATAATATGTAAATCGTATAGGTAAATCTGTAATAGATTTACCGCCACACTGTCTCGCTTTCTCCCAAAATCTACTTTTAAACTCTATCGCAATTTTAGTTGCAGCAATATAATTTAATTCACGAATTGCTCGTCTTTTATAATAAGAGAATAAATGATATGGCCGAACTTCTACAAATCGTAACGCTGAAAATGGAATTGTGATAATAGCAATATCACTTGTTATAGTAAATCGCTCTAACGTTTGCTCACGATTTCCTTGTAACATTACTTTATTATCTTCTTGTATAATTTTCTCTACTTTATATGACATAAAAATATTATCCTTTAGCTGTGGCAAAAATGAATTGGGTAATACATCCATTCCACCCGTTATCTCATAATATTTCGTCGTTGAAGTAAAAAAAATCATTTCCCGTAATACTTCAATTAAAGACATTCCCATATAAGCTTCCATATCAAGAAGTACCCCAATCATATCTATTGCACCGTCTGAATAATATTCAGTTAAAAATGAGCCGAGCGAATATGTTTTATACTTTTTTTCAACGATAATCCAGTTTTTATTAGGATCTTTTTTTATAAAATTTAGTATGGGTTCTAATACTACTAACATTAACTCTTCTGCCGTTTTCCCTTTTTCGTTCTCTAAAACAGGATATCCAATTTTACTTGGATTTTTTTCAAATACGCTCAATCTCGTTTTAATATTATTCGTATAAATAATATCTGAAGTGGTTTTATTTATAAAAAGATTTAATGGTAATTTAAATTTACGAATGTAAGCTAAAGTTAACTCGTGTGTTTCAGGAATTCGCATTGGCCCTACATTAAAATATAAACCAGAGCTAAATGGTTCACGAATCGTATATATTCTTCCGCCTATTCGATTATTTGCTTCTAAAATTGTTATGTTATGCCCTGATTCTTTCAATAACGATGCTGCAACTAATCCTGAAATTCCTGCACCAGCAATAATAATTTGCTTTGGATTCTTCGTTTTTACGAGCCCCACATTAATAATATGGAGCATTCTTTCCATCGTTAATGGATGCATCATGCCCTTTTCCCCTTCGATAAAGGATTTTATTGCATTATATTCGGTTCACTTACTTCCTATGTTTCGTGCAAAGAATTGCACGGATACATTTTCAATTACTTGAATATCTTTTATAAAGTGTAATAAACTAGATATGACTCTATAGAAGTAAGACGTATTATCTTACATAATAAAATCAATGAAATTGCGAGGAATTTTGAAATGAAAAAAGGGATTAACCGTGTTGTATTAGTAGGAACAGGAGCAGTTGGATGTAGTTATGCTTACTGCATGATTAACCAAGCTGTAGCTGAAGAATTTGTTTTAGTTGATGTAAACGAGGCAAAAGCTGAAGGAGAAGCAATGGATTTAAGTCATGCTGTTCCATTCGCTCCAGCTCCAACTAGAGTATGGAAAGGTAGCTACGAAGATTGTAAAGATGCTGATCTTGTAGTCATTACGGCTGGATTACCACAAAAACCAGGCGAAACACGTTTAGATTTAGTTGAGAAAAACGCGAAAATCTTTAAACAAATCGTTCGTAGTATTATGGATAGCGGATTTGATGGTATCTTCTTAATCGCAACTAATCCTGTCGATATTTTAACTTACGTAACTTGGAAAGAATCTGGTTTACCGAAAGAACGCGTAATCGGTTCTGGTACAACTCTTGATTCTGCTCGTTTCCGCTATATGTTAGGTGAGTATTTCGATATTGGTCCACACAACATTCATGCTTATATTATCGGGGAACATGGTGATACGGAACTTCCTGTTTGGAGTCACGTATCAGTCGGTATTCAAAAACTACAAACGCTTCTTGATAAAGACAACACATACACGCAAGAAGATTTAGACCAAATCTTCATAAACGTTCGTGATGCAGCTTACCATATTATCGAGCGAAAAGGTGCAACTTACTATGGTATCGGTATGTCACTTCTACGTGTTACAAAGGCGATTTTAAACGACGAAAATAGCGTATTAACAGTATCAGCTTACTTAGAAGGCCAATACGGTCAAAAAGATGTTTATATCGGCGTACCTGCTGTTTTAAATCGCGGCGGTGTTCGTGAAATTTTAGAAGTGGAATTAAGTGAAGAAGAAGAATTAAAATTCGATCACTCTGTTCAAGTATTGAAAGAAACAATGGCTCCAGTTCTTTAATCGTTTATTCAAAAAAGCAATCCAATTTATTTTGGATTGCTTTTTTTGATTGTTCCTTGAAAACATCAGTTATTTTCTATCATTTCCTATTTTTTAAACTGTTCCTCATTGTTTACATCAAGTACATCTAATAAAAAGATAAAGATTGGTATCCCGATAATAAGCCCCCATATTCCAAGGAAATGTTCTGAGAAGATGAGAATCATAAATGTATAAAAGATTGGCAAATTCGTTTTCGCAGACATAAACTTCGGATTTAAAAAATAACTTTCAAGAGCATGGATTACTGTAATGAACACAAGTATGTATACAACGTACATTACTCCGCCTACGTTATAAGCAATAATACAAAGTGGAAACAAGGAAATGATTACACCGGCAACAGGAATCAAACCGAGTAGAAAGACCATGACGGCCAATACAAGAAGCTGCGGAAATCCTAAAATCACAAGTGCAATTACAGTGAGTACACAATTGACAACCGCAATTAAAAACTGTGCTTCAATTACTTTACCGAACGATCTTGCAAACCTTTCACCAAAATATGCAATCTCCTCATAAAAAACCTTCAGACTACTATCTTTAAATTTCGAAGTAAATGATATTATGCGTTCTTTTTCTAACAAGAAAAATAAACTTAAAATAAGAGAAAGTAGTATTTGCAAACTGACTTTTCCTATATTTGCAATCGATTGATATATGACATCTACACCTTGTTCTATATATTTTGATACTTCCATCCCATTAATTGTTGAAAGTGCATATTTAATGATCTCATTATCAGGTGGATTTTGAAAAAACAACCTAAACTGATAAATCAATTGGGAAATTTGTATCGTTAGTACAGGTAAATATTTATATAATGTTGTGCCGATAAAAGTAACTAATATTATATACAAACATGCGATAACAATTTTCCGATTCACTTTCAATTTCTTTGAAATAAAACGTTGAAACCGATCCATTAAAAATGTAAGTATGAACGTAATTAATATTAAATTGATCATACTTTTTAATCCATATAATACAAGCGCTACTATTATTAAAACGAGAAACCGTTGGAACCCTCTACTTCGAAAGAAATTTTTCACTTCATTCATTAAGATTTAACCTCCCCCTTCAATGGATGGAAATTGAATATATTACATTTTATGAACTTCTATAGACAATCTTTCTTACTAATTGAGAAGAATCCTTTTTTTCTTTTTATATTGTTAGATTCTTTTCATATTAGCCTACCAACATATTTCAGTGGAGCTCTTTTTTTCGTTTACCCTTTTACAGTTTTGGTGATCTTCTATTTTTAGACTGCTGCTCATACGCATATCCAATATTGAACAGTTCCTTTTCACCAAATTGCTTCCCGACAAACACTGCACCTACTGGCTCTCCATTGTTATCATATCCTGCTGGCACCGCTAATTCTGGATAGCCAGCTACAGCTGATAGAAGAACTTCTTCGTTGTTAATCATAACTAAAGCATCCAAACCTTTTTCTACTAAATATCTATCTAGCTCTTTTCTTGCATTTTCTTGACTCGATCGTACTATTTTTTCAAACTCATCTTTCGTTATAGCAGATTTTTCAGATCCCTCAATTAATGCTTGTCCGTATTTTATTCGTCTATTACTATCCTTTTTATTAAACGCTATAATCTCTTCTAGCGATTTTACCGGCACATTTTTTTGCTGTGCAAGATAGTCGTTAACATTATGTTTGAACTCATATTCTAATGTTTGCAGGTTATCTACTCCCCCATCGTTTAACTGAATATCATTAGTCAAGATCGCACCTGCATCTTGAAGGTCTTTTCTAATCTTTTCTGCTACTTCTTTTCTATTCTCATCTTGTCGATCTATTGAAAAAAGAACTCCTACTTTTTTCCCTATCAATCCGTCTATTGATAAGTCCTTCGTATAATCAATTCTTTCTTTATCTTTCATTTTTTCTGTCATAGCATCTTTTCCATCATAACTTACCATTATATTAAATAACGTTGCCGCATCCTTTACCGTTCTTGCCATCGGCCCTGCTGTATCAAGTGTTTCAGCTAACGGAATAATGCCAGATCTACTCACCATACCTAGTGATGGACGTAACCCAACTACTGATTGCTGCGTCGCGGGTGCTACAATTGACCCAGTCGTTTCCGTCCCGATTGCAAGTGGTGCAAAATCTGCCGCAACTACTGTAGCAGATCCAGAACTTGATCCCGATGTATCAAACGTAATCGGACCGTATGGATTCAAATTTTGTCCTTTTTTCCCGCTATATCCGCTAGGCATTGTAAAGGATAAATAATTTGCCCACTCAGACATATTCGCTTTCCCTAAAACAAACGCACCTTCTTCTTTCAACTTCTTCACGATTGTCGCATCTTTATCTGCAATCCAATCTTTTAACACATACGTGCCCGCACTTGTCGGCATCACCTTTTCTGTTTGTACATTATCTTTTACGATAACCGGCATGCCGTATAAGTTCGACTTCTTATTTGAAGACCTTTCTTTATCTAACTTTCGCGCTTCTTCCATTGCATTTGGATTAATCTCTGTAACAGTATTTAATGATATTCCATTTTGGTCATGTTCTTGTATTCTAAAAAGATAAATACTCGTTAATTCTTCATATGATAATTTTCCATCATCAATCATTTTTTGAAGCTCGTTCACAGTCGCATTTACAACCTCTTTTTCTTTTATCTTTACTTTATCTATGTTGATTCCTTTCAGCTGATTATGTATCGGTTTTAACACTCTATCTTTATCATATACGATACGCTCAGGTTCCTTTGGAAAATAATTTTTATACACGTAATATCCTCCGGCACATGCCAATAGGACAATACCCCCAGCAATTGACAGCGTTATCTTTACCCACTTTTTCATGCTGTTTCCTCCGCTCTAAAAGTTGCTCCATTGTATTGAAAAAGAGAGTTATCCTCATAACTCTCTCTAATTAGAATGCTAAATGAAAAAATAAAGGATTTCAATTTCATTACTTCTTTTTTTGCATTTGCTTCGCTAATAATTCTTTCACTTGATTATATGATAATCCCGAATTTTCATTTAAACGTTTTACTTCTTCAACATCAGTACCTACCACTGTATACTTTTTCTCATCATTCATTTTCCCACTTCCCTTTCGATTATTTCTTATATTTTTCCCCTAAACTCTTATTAATTAACACAAATACAAATACGGAAACTGGACGAAATTCAATAGCTAAAGGGAATTCAGTTACATAAGAGGAAAAGATAAAAAAATGTCGAATGTATATACTTGTTAAATTTAAGGGCTTGGAGGGTACATTTTGAAAACATATGAGTTTAAACATAACATCCCACCATTAGAAGAGTACAAATATTTGTGTGATTCTGTTGGATGGACTGATTATATGAATTTTGATGTAGCAGATACTTCACTGAAGAATTCTATTCACTGCATCACAGTGAAAGATAATGAACAAATAATTGGCATGGGGCGAATTGTTGGTGACGGATCTATCTATTTCTATATTCAAGATATAGTAGTTCATCCGGATTATCAGAAACATGGTATCGGGAAAGAAATCATGCATCGTTTAGTTGCATACTTACATGAGAATGCCCCTGATAAGGCGTTTGTTGGTTTATTTGCATCAGAAGGTAAAGAATCATTCTATGAAAAATTTGATTTTAAGGATTACTCACCAAACATGACGGGGATGTTTACTGTCATTACAAAACAATAAACATAACAGATTTTTAATTGTAAGGAAAAACTTCGATTCATATGAAGGAAATCGTTCTTGCAGTAAGAGTTTAACATTGCATACGAAAGGAGAGTACATATATGACTAATACGTACTCTCCTTTTATTTAACTTTTTATATATTAAATTTCTTAATAAAATTTCACTACATCTTCAGTAGGTAAGAAAGTTCTTTCTCCTGGTTGTTCATTTGGCTCACCAAATGGCATTTGTCCTACTAAGCTCCACTCTGCTGGAATGTTCCAAGTTTCTTTCACTTCAGCATCTACGATTGGATTGTAGTGTTGCAGGGATGCGCCAATTCCTTCAGCCGATAATAACATCCATACAGTATGTTGTAACATTGCATTTCCTTGATGAGACCAGAATGGGAACTGATCTTTATATAATGGTGCATTTTCTTGCATTTTTTCTACTGTTGCTTGATCTTCAAAGAATAACACAGTCCCAACACCTGTATGGAAACCTTTTAATCTTTCTACAGTTGCTTCAAAGTTTTCTGCTGGTACGCGGGCTCTTAGTGTTTCTTTAACAATATCCCAAAACTTTTCATGTTCTCCATCCATTAATACAACCATACGACCACTTTGCATATTGAAAGATGTTGGTGCGTGTAAAGCTGTTTGTAAAACTTCTTCAATTTTTTCTTTCGTAATTGCATCGTTTTTTGTTACTTTACGAATAGAACGACGGTTCACGATTGCTTCTTTTAAATTTGTTGTAGTTGCTGACATTTTAATTCCTCCAAATATTTGTTTTATAATTTATTTTGTTATTTCATAACAAGCGAATTAGCAATATCCATCTGTATTACATTGCATACCTTCAAATGAATTTGTTTTATCCTTTTCAATTTCTTTATCGATGACTCTTTGTAGCGTTTCTTTACTAGCAAGCCCTTGAATGACTTCATCTCCAATCATGACAGTTGGAACAGCCATAATATTTGCTTCATCATATGCATGCTGAATTGCTTCTTGATGCTTTTCTTTATATTTACGAGTTACTAAAGCATCTTTAAATTCAGATTCAGGAAGACCTACTTCTACCGCTAATTTTGTTAAAACATCAATATCTTCAATGTTTTGCTCTTCTTGGAAAAATGCGGTGAATACGCGGTGATGATACTCATTTCCTAGTCCACGTTCTTTCGCAAATTGACATCCTTCGAAAGCTAAATGTGTATATGGATGCGGTGAAACACGCGGCAAACGCATATCAATTCCTAACTTCTTCGCGGTTGGAAGAATAAAAGCATCCCATGAGCCTAATTTTTCTGGCTCATTCCATGGATCTATTTTTGAATATGGACTTGGACGTAATTCAAATGGCATCCATTCAATTTCTACATCTTTCTCTTTCGCAACTTCATCTAATGGACCTTTTGCTAAAAAACAAAATGGACATATAAAATCTGAGTATACTTTCATTTTTACAGTCATACTTTTACACCTTACCTTCATAGTTGTAATCAAATCAGTTACATTAATAATAAAAAAATATAAATATGATTTAAGCATTCATTTTTTCTTGCAAAGTTTCAAACAAATGCCCCATCGTAATATTTCTCAAAATTTCTTCCATCGCGGATTGCGCTTGTATTAATATAACTTCTAACACCGCTTGAATATTTGCTCCAATTGGACAATCTGGATTTGGTTGCTCGTGAATATGAAATAATTTATCCTCTTCCACTACATTCACTGCATGATACACATCTAACAATGTGATTTCATGTAAATTCTTTAATAATCCCGCACCACCTGGACCGCGGTTTACATATACAAAACCCGCTTGTTTCAAGTACGACATGATTTTGCGAATGACTACTGGATTTGTGTTTACACTTTCAGCCATATAGTCTGAAGTACAAAGTGAAGATGGATTATTTTTCAAAATAGATAAAATATGAACAGCTATAGAAAAGCGGCTACTAATTTTCATCGTGATCATCACCTCGATGTAATCATTATAGTTACAACAAAAAGATAAGTCAATCCTTTTCATAAATTTTTTATAAGCAAATTAAAAAGTGTCCCATTAAGATATATGAGACACCTCTTTTTACTCTGCAAATAGCGCTTGAAATTCCTCTATAAATAGCTGCACAGCTATTGAAGAATCCTTTAATGAAGGAACAGCTAAAGCAATTTCTCTCCATACTTGTGGTTCCAATTCCCTCGTTTGCACATTCTGTGGTAAATTCGTTAAAGATAATTCGGCTAATATTGCAATACCTAGCCCTTCTTGAATCATGTTTAAAGCTGTAGTAACGGTTGATATTACATACTCAGCCCGAAGTGGTACGTTGGCTTGTTTAAACATATCAATAATGGGTGGTTCATATCCGCCCTTACATAATATGATTGGTTCATTCTCTAAATCACTAATTGTAATAGAGTCCTTCTTACAAAGAGGATGGTCATCTCTTAAGATAACAACCATTTTTCCTTTCGTTAATGGAACAATCTCCATCTCTTTATTAGGCAAAATAACAATTCCTATATCAACAACCCTCGATACTAACCAATCTTCAACCTCTTGAATCGTTCCTTCGCAAAGAACGACCTCTAAGTTCGGATACTTCTCCTTAAAATGGTTTATCATTTTCGGTAAGAAATGTGCAGAAGCACTCGGAAAACTCCCAATTCGAATCGTCCCAACTTCGTGCCCTTTCTCCATCGCAACTTCTTGTTCAATCTTCTCTACACCGTTCAAAATCTCTCTAATATGTACAAGAATTCTGTTTCCTACATCCGTAACAATTAGCCCTTTTCGTTTATCACGTATAAGAATAGTAACTCCTAACTCTGACTCAATACTTGAAATGGCATGACTGACTGCTGGCTGCGTCATATTTAACACCCGGGCCGCCTTCGTAAAACTACCTAACTCAACAGTTTTTATTAATACTTGCAGTTGTGTAATGGTCATAACTAATCACTTATACTCCTTATAAAAAAGATTCATTTTATTTATTACAGTCGATATCATATCATAGTGAAATGAATAACAACAAGGAGGTCTTACCGTGACACAGCTTTCTCGAACTAAGACGGCCATAATCCTTACCTTTCTCGTTTTCATGTGGGGAATCAATTGGCCTTTATCTAAGTTTGCCCTGCATTATACACCACCCGTTTTATTTGCAGGCGTTCGAACTTTAATTGGAGGATTCATTTTACTTCTTTTCGCATTACCGAAATACAAAGAGTTACACTTAAAAGAAACTTGGCATTTATACGTTATTTCTTCTTTACTTAACATCATTATATTTTACGGATTACAAACTGTAGGCCTTCAATATATGCCCGCTGGGTTATTTTCCGCCATTGTATTTCTACAACCTGTTTTACTCGGCATTTTCTCATGGATTTGGCTTGAAGAATCTATGTACGGCTTAAAAATTTTCGGGCTTGTTCTTGGATTTATTGGCGTAGGTGTCATTAGCTCTAGTAGTTTAACTGGACATATTTCTATTATCGGAATCCTTCTCGCGATAGGATGCGCTATTGGCTGGGCACTTGGAACAGTATTTATTAAGAAGACTGGGCACCGCGTTAATTCCATTTGGATGGTAACACTGCAGCTTATTATTGGCGGGCTTTGCTTAATTGGATTTGGATCAGAGTTTGAAAGCTGGTCTAGTATTGCTTGGAGTATACCGTTTGTTAGTGTACTACTCTTTATTTCATTCTTTGTTATTGCAATGGGATGGCTTGCATACTTCACTCTTGTTGGAGCTGGTGAAGCAAGTAAAGTTGGGGCTTATACATTCCTCATTCCACTAATCGCTATTATTGTAAGTTCAATTTTCTTACATGAGGCCATTACTATTAGCTTATTCATCGGACTATTATTTATTGTTGTGAGTATTTGTTTCGTAAATATAAAGCCGAAAACACTTACTGTAAGGCAGCAGGTTGAAGTGAAATAAAAATGAAAAAGAGCCTGCTGTTTGTAGGCTCTTTTTCACCCTTTTATCAGTAGAGTTCAGTTACGGAGAGTTGTATTAAAGGGAATTTTTTTCTTTTTTATTGTATGATTATACTTAAGTAGTAAGAATATTACCTCTACTATATATGGATGGACTAACAATTCTAATCATAAGGGGGCATTATATGGTTATACAGTATAAAGAATTTGGAGATTCCAGCTCACCACTTCTGGTTTTTATTCATGGGGGTGGAGTCAGTGGTTGGATGTGGGACAAACAAATTAAACATTTTACTAACTATCACTGCCTTGTTCCTGATTTACTTGAGCAAGGAAAAAATAAAAGTAAAGATCCTTTCTCAATAAACTTTAGTGCTGAAAAAATCATAGACCTAATTGAAGAAAAAAGTCAGGGTAAAACTGTTATAGTAATTGGGTTTTCATTAGGCGCTCAAGTATTAATTTCCATGCTCAGCATGAAGCCAAACTTAATTCAATATGCTATGATCAATAGCGCATTAGTTAAACCAATCCCTTTCGCTAAAACATTAATAAGCTTCCTTAGCTTAACCTACTTCCTAATAAAGAGTAAGACATTTTCCAAAATACAAGCAACATCAATGTACATAGATGAAACACAGTTTGATAACTATTATCATGACAGTTGTCAAATAAATAAAAATACATTTGTAAGGATATTAGAAGAAAATATGTCGTTTACAATACCAAAAGGTTTCAAGGATGCTAATAGTAATATATTAGTAACTGTTGGAAACAAAGAAAAAAGAATTATGAAAGACTCAATGACTGAAATCCTTGAAAATAATACAAATTGCACAGGTATTATCATTCCTAAAATTGGTCATGGAATCTCTTTAGCAAATCCCATACTATTTAATACTTTAATTGAAAACTGGCTCGAACATGATATCCTGCCGGAAGACTTAATAATCGTCAATTGATTTCCATACATCAATACATTTCATTATAGAGTGGCTATAATAGTACCACTATCTTCATTCTTTCTAATCCATAGACCTAATAAAAAAGGTCTCATTATTTTCGATGAGACCTTTCAATCTTACTTACCTTTTACGGCGTACTACAAAAACACACGCACCTGCCGACGATACAATCGCCAAAATAGATAAGACAATCGCTATTACTTGCATATTACTAGTACCTTCATTCTGTTCTACACTAGACACTTCACCATGTTCTCCTGTTAATGACGTACCTTTTGCAATTGTAGTAAGTGAATGTGGTTTTTCAGCTTTTTCATCGCCTGTCCATTCAACAATTTCTCCGTCTTTATATTGTTGATATGCATCCCAAGCTATTTTTTGTTCTTTATCCGGATTTTTAGCGACGAAAGTAAATCGCTGGAACTGACCGGGTAAAATCCCTTCTCCTGTTGCTTCCCATACTACAGTTTTCACTTTTCCAGCATTATCTTTCTGCTCTTCCACTTTCCATCCTGGCACTGGTTCATACTGTTGGAACTCTACTCCAGACGGTATTTTCAATGTAACTTTTGTCGTTGCTACATTCTTCTCAACTGGTACTTTTATCGTGTAAGTCTCCCAAGAATTAACGTCCGAAGCTTCTGGTTTCACAGTGACGTGCGCACTAACAGGTAACGAAAAAATCCCCATTGCAATTATTGTTGCGATCATTGTTGTGCCAAATTTTTTTATACGTTTCATTTTCTATTAGCTCCTTTTTATCTATACCTTCTCTTTATCCCGGCTATTCGCCGGATAACCCGATTGATGAGGGCTGATTAAAGTTTCACTTTATCTGCCGCCTACAATAAATTTATAATCCGTATCAAAACTATCAAGAGATTTTGTTAATCCGTGCACTTGCATATTCCAGTTTCCTGTCATGTTAATATATATACCTTCCGCTTCATATTCTCCTGGTGACACGGCCGAAACTTTAAATGAACCCTTCCCCATATTCATATCCAATGATTGCGTGGTTAAAATAATTTGCTCCATATCAGTAACAGGTTGTCCGTTCTCATCCTTTAAAGTAATATGGAATGTATTTTGTCCTACTTTATTAGGACTTACATGTAAAGTAAGTTCATATCCATTATCTAATTGCTTACTCTCTGTAAAAGGTCCAGTTGGAGGCATCGGCGGTGTTTGTACGTTTGTCATAAAAGCTACGATTACGAAAATGATAATTCCAATGATAAACTCTACTTTCACCGTAGCGCCTAATCCTTGCTCCGCTCTCATTTTCCCTTTCACATAATGAACAATTCCCAATATCCCCATGAAAATGAATAAAAGTATCTTTGCTAATAAAGCTAATCCATACTTCGTATCAAATAACGAGTGGATTGTTGGTATAAAGAATGTACTGTTAAAAAGACCTGTTATTAAAATCACGATGACAGCACCTGTTGCCCACGGTGAAAAACGCTTAATCATATCCCAATACATATTCCACTTGTCTTCCTCTTTACGTAAAAGAAAAATAATGGATGATAGACCTCCAACCCATAACGAAGCTGCGAATAAATGTAGAAAGTCCATAACGACCGCAATCTCTTTAAACTTTAAACCAAATGCATGACTATTAAAGGCTTTCATAACAAGTATCCCGATAAACAATAGTATTGGAATGCTCCATACTTTAAACGACGACAACTTCTCACACTTCATCGCAAAATAAGTAACAATTATAAGCGAACTAATAAGAACCATTTGAGTAATCCATACATATCCAAAAACAGAAAGCTGTAATGTTTCTTTTAATAGTAATGGATCGAATGCTTCTAACCATGAAACATCAGCATTTATTTTCGCTTGCAATGGCAGATTGAATAATAAGCTAATCAATATACCCAATAATGAGATCCATATTATGTTCTTACTCCTTGATCGAACCGAGGTTGCATTCCCTTTATACATAATAAGATTAAAGAATAGCACTCCTATAAATAGTGAGAAACTTGTATATAAAACTCCACGTTCCATAATCATATCTTTTTTCGGGACATACCCCATCTCTTCTACTTGTATATCGTCTGCTCCCGCTTCCTCTGACCCAATTCGGAACGGAATAACTCCTTGAATAGGATGCCCGTCAGCAGAAATCACTTTCCACTGAATAGAGTAGAGTCCGTTTTTCAAGTTTTCTTTTAAGCCTACTTCTAATATTTTTTTGTTTTTCTTATCGATATGAGCATCTTTTAAATCTACTCTTGTACCTGAGGTATCTCTTACAAACAATGTATTAAAATGCGAAACTTGTATATCCTCATCAAATTCAATTTTCACTACAGATGGTGCTTTCTTCAACGTTTCATTTTCAGCAGGGTTTGATTTCACAACGTACGCATGAGCAGATGCACTTTTTGGTATCAATATGATAAGTACACACGCAATTAATAGCCATGCCCCTAACCTTCTCATTACTTTCACAATCATTTCACTTCTTTCTTCCTCATCACTATCTTTTCATTCCTTAAACTTCCCAAGTTTCATTCTCCGACGAAATATTAACCTGATTAAATATAAATTTCTATACAGTGTAACTTTTTATTTCTATCTCACCTCTTAACTTCCAATACAATAGTAACTACCTTCATAGATACAACTTACATTTTTAAAGTCGGTTGTTATTATATCATAAAATATATTTATGTAAGTTCCTAAAGAAGAAAAGTTATCGTGAATCATTTATGAAAAAAGTGTGAAATACATAAATAAAAAAGGTATTACGTTATTACGCAATACCCTTCTTCCATCATAAAATTTCTTTACTTCTCTTCTGGATAATCACAATACTCAATGATTGTTCCCTCTGTATCCGCTGGGTTAAGATATATTAATCTTCTACCGTGCTTATTAATTCGAAGTGTATGCTCTAACGTTCGAATACCTTGTTCTTTTAACTCTTCTAAAGCTACATCTAAATCATCGACACGATACGCAACGTGATGAACACCTTTACCTTTTTGTTTTATAAATCGTGCAATTGGAGATGTCGTATTATTCGTAGGCGCAAGTAATTCAATTCTATCTCCATCCACTTCAAGAATGGCTACTTCGCTTTCCACACCAGGAGCTTCACTTACGTAACGATCTATTAAAGTTCCTAACAACACCTTTTTGTTTTGTTTCAAGATAGTTGTACATCAGAAGGCGTATAACCCCCTATTTTTCAGCTTTAATTTTGAAATAGTTAAAACAAAGTTGTTCCTTATATGCATCCATAATTAATTAATCAAGGTAATTATTAAAACAACATAGTTGTACACTACACATATATTAGAAGCAAATTCAAACTTTACGTATCTCATCATTGGAGTATTTCATATATGTAATACACACTTGTATAGCAAGAAAACAGATATCTTTTGAAAAGATATCTGTCTGTTGTAAGCACATAGCAAATACATAAATAAAAAGGGTATTACTTTATTATGCAATACCCTTTTCAATAATAAAATCCCTTTATTTCTCTTCCGGATAATCACAATACTCAATAATCGTTCCTTCTGTATCCGCTGGGTTCAGGTAAATTAATCGTCTGCCATGTTTATTTATTCGAAGTGTATGCTCTAATGTTCGAATACCTTGTTTTTTTAATTCTTCTAAAGCTACATCTAAATCATCGACACGATATGCAACGTGATGTACACCTTTACCTTTTTGTTTTATAAATCGGGCAATTGGTGATGTTGTATTATTCGTCGGTGCAAGTAGTTCAATTCTATCTCCATCCACTTCTATAATAGCGACTTCACTTTCCACACCTGGTGCTTCACTTACGTAATGATCTATTAATTTCCCTGAGAGAACTTGTTCATAAAAACGTATCGTACTATCTATATCACGAACTGCGATTCCAATATGATCAATTTGTTTTTTCATTTTCTTTCCCCTAATACTTTATTTTTGCTCATTATTAATAGTAACAAAAAAAGTTATAGAAACAAGCGTTTTGTTTCAAGATAGTTATATATCATAAGGTATATAACCCCCCATTTTTCAGTTTCAATTTACAGATAGTTACAACAAGGTTATCCCTTAACTGCCTCCATAATTAATCAAGGCATTTATTAAAACAACATAGTTGTACACTATACATATATTAAAAATTATACTTCTCTCTTAGTCCAATAAATTCTTTCTGCATTTCAGGGTTTTTAAACTCGAAACATTTAACGGATCCATAACTTCGTATGTTATTTTTAATAATTTTTTCTCCTTTATTAATCAATATAGGGATAATATATTTAATTTTTCGCAACTGATAACCTTCTCTATCTTCAGTATGCATCTGTAAATACTGTACAGTTTTAGGTGTTTTCTTTTCATATCCTGTAACCCCCTTAATACCTAACTCTTTTGCTACACGATTTTTAGTAACATGTATTGGAGGCTCAATCTGGTATAATTTATCTAAAATGCCTCTTGATTTATGTAAATATTCTTGATCTTTTTCCGGCCAATTCACTTCTCTATAAGTTTTAGAATTGTTACTACGTCTATATTTAACATTTGGCTTATTTTTCATTATCCATTTTTTGTCATTATTATACAACCAGGCGATTAAATTCGTATCAATTCTTTTTAGATGAGGGATTAAAAAATCAGGATGTTTTTCTTTTAAATCTAAATATTTCCTTCGATTTTGATGTTTTAATTCTTCTTGTCTATCCTCCAGACACAATTTATTTCTTAAATGATAGTATACTTTAGCATCGTATGTACCTAATATTCTCGCTATCTTAGCTATTGATAGTTTTTCAACATATCTTAGTTCAAATAGCTTATCCCTCCAAACCTTTCCATATTTTTCGATTTTCCAATACATTTTTTCATCGGAAATATGATCCGGCACCAATTTAGAATAACTAAATCCACAATTACATTCGAAAATTCCTTTTATTTTATCTTTAAATTTTTTTATTTCGACTGTTTCTATAATACGAGTATTATAATGTTCTGCTGCTTTATTCAAACAAATATATGGTCCTTCGCCAAAAAGATTAATTTTCCCCTCATTATTTTCAGCTAGATTTTTCACGGATTTATCCCAAAAAATAGTAAGTAATATATGTCGGATAGGATGAAACGAAGTATAATGAGTTCTAATTAATTTGATAAGCCAACAGTTCGCACTATCTGTGATTGTTGAATTCATAAGAATTAATAATTCTTCTCCATAAAACTCTAAAAAATCTTTAAGTAACTTTTTTCTATCAAGTAAATCATTTTTATTTATGTATCCTTTTTGGGTTAAGATTGTCCGATATATTTGATTCACATCTTCGAAATTATAATTATTATTAGCTAGAAGAATGCTTTCTTTAGTTATATATTTAAGATACATTTTAGTCCTATCAGAATAAGATACTTCCTTTCTTACTATTGGACAGTTTTCAATAGTAGGTGGCTCTAAATATTGAGTATTGCTATATTTATATACCACAGTACTATCTAACAAGTATGTTTCATGTCTCTCACAACTAAATACACTAGGTATCTGATGTTGTAACCTCCAGTACGTTTCTCCAAACTTTTCATAATCGTCAGCTACACAACACGGACAATACTTAAAGTACTGATTTTGTATTGTTGTATATACTCTTGTTCCAATAAGACTTATTACATTAACATTCCCACCATTGCACATAACATCCCATACTTTTTCTTTTATCTCTTTTCCAAAAAAATTTGTATAGTAGAAATACAAAGTATTTCTTTTTATTAAAGAATCTACAGGTGGCTATGCAAATATGTTTAATCGTTTCATTATGTTATTTAAAGAAGTAGGTAAATCAGTACTAATTGTCCATGATTTACCTGGAATCAAATCTTTTCTTCTTATACTCAACTTTCTACTTGGACTGCCTATATGGTTATAATAACGTGCAAAAACACTATAAATAAGCTCATCTTCATATAAACTTGGAAAATACGGTAACAAATAAACGCCTCCCTATGACTATTGGAGTGAACCCTGAGAATGAGACGATAAAAAACACCTCTCTAAATCGTAAGTATCAGTTATGATTTTAATGGAGGTGTTTTTCGTATGGGGAAAAAGGCGCATTATCCCGCCGAAATAAAGTGGAAAGTAGTTGAAATGAAACACCAAGGATTCAAAAATAAAGAAATTATGGATGCCTTAGGAATTAGACATGTGGCTCAAATTAAAACTTGGATGAAATGGTATCGTGAAGGCGAAACCTATCGGTTTGAACAATCTATTGGAAGACAATCTGCACATGGAAAAGGCTTAAAAAGGTTAACAGAACTTGAACAAAAAGAATTAGAAATACGATATTTAAAGGCAAAGATTATATTGCTGGAAAAGTGCCAAGAAATCTTAAGGAGGTGGGAGGAAAAGAAGAAATAATGAAAATGATAAAGGAACGGCAATCAATTTTTACAATTGCAGAACTGTGTTCCATATTTAATATTTCACGTGCTACTTATTATCGTTGGAAAAAACAGGAGAAAACAGTAACTAATCATGAAGAAAAAACCGTAATAGAAATATGTCAAGATCATAAATATCGGTATGGATATCGTCGGGTTACAGCTTGTCTACGTGATCAATTTAACATCGTAATGAATCATAAAAAAGTATTACGTATCATGAGAAAATACAACGTATTATCTCGGGTTAGAAAAAAGAAAAAGATATTTGTGCTCGGTCATGAACCAGTGGTAGCTAAAAATAGAATACAACGGAGATTTAAAGCTACCAAGCCTAATGAAAAATGGTTCACTGATATCACGTATTTGATGTTCGGCAATAAGACTCTTTATTTTTCATCTATTATAGATGGGTTTAACAATGAAATTGTAAGTTATAAAATAGCTGAGACACAAGATGTTTCTCTTGTATTAGATACTCTAAAAGAGGCTTTAAGAAAGCGAAATGTGATTGATACGATTTTACATTCGGATCAAGGAAAGGTGTATACATCAAAACAATTTCAAACATATGCCAAAGAAAAAGGCATTATCACAAGCATGTCTCGTACAGGAAACTGCCATGATAATGCCCTCATAGAATCCTTTCATTCTCATTTGAAATCCGAAGGATTCTATGCGCAAAATATAAAACAATCGAATAATGCTAGTATAATACAAACTGTGGATGAATACATCCACTACTATAATAATGAACGGATTCAGAGAAAATTAGATAATATGTCACCTATAGCTTATAGGAAACATGTTATCTAGGTGTTTTTTCTTTGTCTCACCAAATGGGGTCAGACCACCTATAATTCTATAGAAAGAATAACGTATTTTTTTCATTTTGAGGATATTTCTTTTTATTAGTTTGATAGCGATGGGGTTCGTCCCCACAAAGCAAGCCGCATTCTAGCCAAAACGCAATCTTTAGATCGAAAAATAAGAATAAAACCAATGAATAAATATTTAATTTATATTATTTTAATCTCATTTTCGTAATCTTCAAGTTCCTTATCTGTCATTACATATGGAGAGGGATCCTCTTTTATAAACCGTACCGCATTTAGTCCGATCATCTGAGCAGCGGCGGACGGCTGACCATCTGGAATAATAGGCGAAATGGACAAATCGGCAACCTTAAGATTTTTGGTACCAAACACATTGAGGAATCCATCGACAACCCCTTCTTGAATCGTTTGTCCCATCCGACACTGACCGCCTAAAGAGAAGTTCGTGTAAGAGGCTTTGACATAATTCTCAAGCTGCTGTTGTTTGTTAGGATCATTGTCAGGTAGCTGGAATATACTTTCGGGTGGATATACAACTTTCCCGATTCCGTTATTTGGGTATTTCAGTGGATCTCTAGCCTCTACAATAATATTATAAATTCTCTTATATTGATCGACCATATACGTTAGGTCATTGGGATCTTCCAACGGATTGAAGTTAAGAGATGGATAAGCCTCTGGATCGCTATGTTCCACTAGCACTGTACCCCTGCTTTTTGTATTCACGTCTACAATACCAAAACTCATGATACTTGGAGTAGTTTGGAAAGTTAAATCTAAGCTCCAACCATTGCTGATCACATCTGGAGCAGGGATAAAAAATGGGATAGGAGCCCCTATCAGTTGGAGACGACGACTTTCTAGTAGATTCATTGGATTCTCTGCTTGGAAAGCACCTAAGATAAGTGGAAAGTTGGGATCAGCAAAAAATATCGGAAGAATTTGAGAGGTATCTATTTCAACTCCTAATCCAACATAACCATGAGTTTGAAGATTGTGACCCACATTTGGACTCTCTATAAATGTTGATATACCTGCTTTAGCCAAATCATCCGATTTACCGATTCCTGAACGTTGTAGAATGACTGAGGAAAAAAATCCTGCAGAGACGATAATGCCTTTTCTTGCAAACCTTCTATGTGAAACACCATCCTTGACAAATTCAACACCAACCGCAATGTTCAGTCCATTTTTTTTCTTAAATAAAATTTTGTTAACGGTTGTTTTAGCTAAAATAACTAACTTTCTTCCACCAACTCCAAATTCATCTGGATGGAACTGGTTTCCTTGACTGACAATATGATCATTTAAATAACCTGTTGCCGTTGAGGATCGGACAAATTGACCGGGGCTAATTTCTTTTTGAATAATTTGCGATTTATAAAATGTACAATCCCTTATGCCAGTATTATAGTCCACAGCAATCGGCGTTCCCAATACAGTGTTTGTTGCTTGAACTAACGTATTGATCAATCCATTAGGGGGAATACTCTGTTGCCTAATAAAGATTGGCCCTTGTGATCCTCGTTCATCAGGGTCTTGTGTCGATCCTGTATAGGTTTCATTTTTTACAAATAAGGAGCTAATCTTGTCGTAACTCCATTGATTACCAACAAGACTTGCCCACTGGTCATACAACTCTTTACTCCCACGTACGGCGTACATGTCACTAATTTCTGAGCTTCCCCCTATGGTGCGACCATTTGTTGCAATAAGTGTACGTGCAATAGTCGATTCTAATTCAGAAGTAACATTAAAGCTAAACCTGTTACCTCGAGTTGTATTAATGGCCGCAAGAACGCTAGGGTTACTTAGCTCATTCGTCATATTTGTTCCTGCTTCTAGCACTAGTACAGAAGTACTTTTGTCATCTGTTAATTCTTTGGCGATTACCCCTCCAGCAGTTCCGGCACCAATCACGATATAATCAAATTTAGTAGGGTCTATTGGTTTTATAGGCTCTGGAACTGCACAAGGAAATGCACAAGGAAATAATGAATAAGGAAATTCGCAAGGATTAAAACAATTTCTATTTTTTGATGGCATAAATAATCAAGCTCCTTTTTTGCATTTAGTATATTAAATGTAAGAAAGAATCTGTCTCTTGTACCAGTGTCTTTATTTATTAAAAAAATGTATGTTCTATACATGTAAAGTTAATATAACGCATTATTATCAATAGACAATAACGGATAGAATTTTCGTTTTGGGGAATTTTGATTCTTTAGCTTAATGGGCATGGGGGGCTACCCCTTCAAAAGTTTCCATTAAAAAATAGTAAAAGCCGGAAAGTATTTTTATACTCTCCGGCCTTAATATAAAAAAATTAAGAAGTTGAAGCCTTATTTGCTAAGCATAATTTTCTCAAGTTCATCTAACATTTTGTTAGCTGCAATTACACCACCAGCAGTATTCCAAACTGCATCACTAACTTCATGTGCATTTCCATTTTTAACAGCATTTAGATTTTTCCAAAGAGGATCGCTTGTCATTTCTTTTGCTTTATCTAAAGCTTTTTGATCATTTTCTGGAGCATATGTAAAGTAAAAAAGAACATCTCCATCCATTTTAGGAATCATTTCTTTTCCTACATCTATAGCAAGGTTGCCAAATTTACTGTTAGCAGTAAACAGCTCTTTTTGCTGTTTCACACGTTTAAAACCTAATTGATCAAAAATAACTCCAGAAAAAGAATCTGTGTAATAAATACGAGAAGTTCCAGCCATGAAACGGACAACAGAAACTTCTTGATTTACTTTATCACCTAATTTTTGTTTTACACCTTCTAGGTGTGCATCAAATTTGCTTAATACTTTGTTGCCTTCTTCTTCACGATTTAAAGCTTTTGCATATAATTTAAAGTTTTCCTTCCAATCGCCTCCTAGTGTATCTGAAAATACTGTTGGAGCAATTGCGCTTAATTTATCGTACACCTTTTCTTGGCGTACCTTATTACCAATAATTAAATCAGGTTTTAATGATGCAATTTTCTCTAAGTTGACTTCATGTTCAACCCCTACAACTTTAACATCTTTCATATCGCTTTTAATATGATCGTACCATGGATCCCCTAGCCAAGATTTCACAGCACCAACAGGCTTTACTCCCATTGATAAAATCGCTTCTGTTCCTTCGTTAGTTAAAACAACAACGCGTTTAGGAGTTTTTGTGATCTTTGTTTCACCCATAGCATGTTTAACGGTATAACCTTGTCCTTTGTTTGATTTTGACTCTGTTTTTTCTTTTGACACTTCATTGCTACCACAAGCAGCTATGAACACTAAGAAAAGAGCTGACAATAAACTAAGTATCGTCTTTAAATATGTACGCATAGTAAGTCCTCCGATAAGTTCGATAATGATTTTCATTATTAATAATGATGTATAAATTAATAAACTGTCAATGCTATTTTGTCAGATATTTTAAAAATGCATTGAAATATCTGATAAAACATAAGAAATCAGCTAGATAGGAATACGGAAATGGTTCAAAGAATAACCTTCCACATCTGAAAGTTTTTCAAATTTGGCGGGTGCTTTATTTTATACTTTGGTCTGTATTTTCCTATCAGAGTCCCGCCCGATAGCCATCAAGCTAAAATTTTATAGTACCCCCAGAACCAAATTTTGTGCTACTTGTAACAAAAAAGCATATTTTTTCGTTTTGGGGAGCAACCAAATTCTTAACTTGATGGGGATGTGGCGAGACCCCATTTCTGTCAAGCTAATAATTTGAAATATCCCTAAAACGAAAATTTTATTTATAGCTGACCTTGGGAATTCAATTCACTTTTTTCGCTTTTGAGGACGATGCATTCCTTAACTTGGTAGACATGGGGACCAACCATCTTGATTTAAGTGCATATGTGTGTCAGAGAAAGTGGACTATAGGTTAAGGATCACAGCCTTGCATCAGTGGATGATGGAACTAACTTGTAATTCCATAATACAAGCTCCTCTTTCATTACAATATGATACTATACTACCTTAACTTAATGATATATATCATTACTTGTACCATTATATATAAAAGTACATAAATATTTCTAGATGCTTTCCCCTACTCTTTTTGTAATATATGTTTTTATATTATTATATTAAGATATTAGATATATCATATAATTTCTCGTTTTTTTCCTTTAAATACAAAAAATTCCCCCATTTCCGTAAAAAATAGGGGATTAAAAAATAAAGTATCGCCATAATACTTATATATACTGTAATCTTTCCAATCCAGAAATTGGAGACCTATTTGGCATAGAAGGCCGAACTTCTACAAAAGCAGGCATTATGCTGGATGGTAATTCTGAGATTGCAACAGCCAATTGACCTATATCTTGTGGGCGCATTTTCCATTCATCATTTTCCATCGACCTGTTGGCAATTGCTCCTAAGGATAGGTGACTAACACGTATTCCTTCGTATCTTAAATCTTGTATTGCTGCCTCTGCCATTGCGTGCAAAGCAGATTTTGTACTTGAATATGCAACACCTTGCTCAAAATAGTATTCACCCGCATGGCTTCCAATGAATATGATTAGCCCTTTACTCTGCTTTAGCATAGGGGCAGTAAACTGAATCAACCATAATGGGGCTGAAAGATTTGTACTTATACTGTCTTGCCAATCTTGTTCTGTTATCTTTGAAATGTTATTAAATCTTCTTATACCTGCATTATTTATTAATATATCTATTTTCCCATATCGTCTAATTATCTCGGCAACAGACTTTTCAATATCTATCTTTTGTGAAAGATCACATTTAATTTCTTCTAACCATTCTTCTTTACACAAAGTCCTATTCAATCCAATAACCTTGTGCCCTTTCTCCGCAAATGATTTTGCAATTCCGTATCCCAAACCGCGATTTGCACCAGTTATTACTATTATTTTCACTTCAAAACACCACCTATTTTCTCAAAATGTTATTTTTATAACTTAGATGGCACATTAATGTTATAAAAATAATTATTAAAGTTTGCCAAAAAGTCATTAATTTGTTTTTCTTTTTCATATAATGATTTTTTTCTTTTAACTATTTTTGCTGAAATCTCTTCAATTTTTTCATAGATTATTAATCCATTTTCAGCAAGTGTCTTACCTGACTGCACTATTTCCACAATACAATCCGCCATATTCAACACTGGAGCAATTTCCACCGAACCATTTAAATGTATCACTTCTATATCATGGTATTGCTGATCAAAATATTTCTTTGTAATTACAGGATATTTACTTGCTACAGATTTTACATCTCTTATATTTATACCAGGTTTTGCACATACACACAGTTCACATTGCCCAATTTTAAGATCAAGTATATCTACAAAACCTTCACCCTTTTCTAATAGTAAATCACTTCCTACAACGCCTAAATCAGCAATCCCTTTCTCTAAAAAAAGTAAAATATCTACTGATTTTACCAATACAAAGCGCAAATTTTGTTCACTTAACTCAAAACACAGTTCACGCGAACTCTCTAAATCTACGGGGATATTAATCCCACTTGCTCTTAGAATCTGCAAGGTTTCTGATAATAAGCGTCCCTTTGAAAGAGCAATTGTAATAAACTCTTCATTAACTGACAAAGTGATTCCTCTCTTCATAGAAAATATAAAATCAAATGTTAATAATTTTTCATTTTCTTCTTTGTTTACTTTTTAATCAGTACATCTTCTATACGTAAAACTTCAAATGGAATTAACACTCCTACACTTTTAATTCTCCCTGTTAAGTGCCCAATAACAATGTCCGAGGTACATCCCAATAACATGTAGGCATCTGCCTTATTCATATGATTTGCTTGAGCTATTATCTTTGTAGAAGTATCTACGCCCATCTTAACAGCTTCTTCAAATGTCTCCCCAAAGCCAATTATTACAAGTCCTTGTTCTACCTGTAAAATGGGAGTAGGAATATTATTTTCAAATACATTTACATTTATGTGTAAAGTGCCTGATGCCTCTAAAGCAATCCCTGAGGGTTCTCCATTTCCTTGTAGAGCATGTAAGTCACCAGCGTATAATAAACCACCTTCGACAGCTACTGGTAAATAAATTGTTGTTCCTTCAACCAACCAGCGGATATCTAAATTCCCTCCGTATTTACATGTTGCACCATTTCTTGTTCTAAAGGGATCAGCTAGTCCTATCCCTCCCAAGCTAGGTCTAACCTGTAAATCAATTCCCTCAAAATCTATCCTATTATTTTTAATCTCTATTTTCTTATAATTTCGTTCTGTGAATTGCCCCTTCAACACTCCTGAAGAACGCGAAATACATGTATATGCATGCTTTGCTAAATGAATATTTTTAATTTTTATAGCTACTGTCATTCCTGGCAATGCTCCATTGATATAAACTGGCCCTGTAAACGGATGATGTTTGCCTTTATTAATTACATTATTTAGTTCCTCTTCATTATCCGTCTCTTGTGAAAATGCATTCATTATCTCCATTGAGATTTCTTGACCTGGATTTACATATAAAACCGGTTCTCTCTCTGGAGATAACTCAAAACTAGCTGTATCAGTTGAGTATTCAATAAAATTCACATCTACATTATTCATCTTATTATTTCATACTCTCTACTGGCATTATACGTTTCAATATTTCTTCATAAGCATGTACCAAGTCTCCTTTGTTGTAACGAAATACATCTTTATCTAGAGATTGGTTTGTTTCTATATCCCAAAGACGCATACCATCTGGAGAAATTTCATCTCCTATTACCAACTCACCTGCTGCATTTCTTCCCATTTCGAACTTAAAATCAACTAATTTTACTCCTCTTTCCAAAAGAAAACCCTTTAAAATAGCATTTAATTCAAAAGCTATCTCTCTTATAACTTCTATTTCTCTTTTAGTAGCAATACCCATTGCAACAATGTAATCGGAATTCATCATCGGATCGTTTGAATATTTGAGGTCTAATTTTAAAATAGGCTGATTAAAAACTTGTCCATATTGGATAGGATAATTCCTTACAATTGAACCAGCTGCAATATTTCGAGGAATTATCTCCAATTTAATCATATCTAATTTGTTAACTTTCATTCTCCCCATTCCTATATTGGATATATAATGATTAGGTACCCCTTTTTTATGGAGTAACTCAAATATGTGAGAAGAAAATTCACATCTTAGTATTCCAGTTCCTATAATTCGAGCATTTTTATTTTGTGTATAAGAAGATACACTATCCAAAAAATGCATGATAATTGAATCATTTTCCTCACCATGATACATCGATTTTGATTTACCACATGTATATAACAAACCGTTTTTCGTCATTAGATTCTATCCTTTCCCTTTATAAGTTATAGTCTTTATATAGAAAAAATCCCACGTAAAGTGTGTGCTACACCATCATTTTCATTTGTTGGTGCAATACAATTCGCTCTTAATTGCACATCTTTTCCAGAGTTCCCCATAGCAACCCCCATACCAACTAGTTCTAACATTCCAATATCGTTTTCTGCATCACCAAAGGCCACTATGTTTGAAAGTGGGACACTGTAGTGATTCGCTATCCACTTTACAGCCGCTGCTTTCCCTGCATTTTTACACAAAATTTCTAACCAAACTTTACGGGAGTCAGAAAATGTATAAATTAAGTGTTCTTTGAATTGTTTTTCCAAAATTCTGATAATAAATTCGGTATTTCCCCTAACGATCAACTTAGATAAATGGTCATCTAAAAAAGTAGATGGATATCCTATTGCATGTGGTGGACAACCTGCATCAATCCAGCACTGTACATCTTTATCAATTACATCCACCCAAAATTCGTTATTTTTTTCAGCTAAAAAATTTTCAATGCTTTTTTCTTCTCTTAATACTTCAAATAATTTTTTCACTATGGAAATATCAATCATATTAGACGTAAGTATTTTACTTTTTCTATTATCAAAAATTAATGCCCCATTATAACAAATGCTAGGAGTATCAAGTGCTAATTCTTTTAAATAAGTTTCTATATCTCTTGGTGCTCTTGCCGTTGCGAGAATAACAGGTATTTTCATTTGATTTAAAGATTGTATAGTCTTTATTGTCCTATTACTAATCTCTTTATTATTGTTTAGCAAAGTACCATCTAAATCACATATGACAACTTCAAACATAGAATTCATTTTAAGTAGCTCCTAAAAAAGAATTAAAACTTCTTTATTTATCTAATTATCGTTAATACTTAATTTGATATTTACAAAACAAGAAAGTATCCACCACTAAATATTTTTTATCTAATGGTGGATACTCTAAGTTTGTACAAAATCTACAATTTATGTTTATGCTGCTTTGTTTAATCCCTGTTTCTGATTTAGCACTGAAAATCCGTATTTTACAAATGTTTCTTTTACTTGGTCCGTTTGAAGATAGTTATAATATTCTGTAGTTTCAACTGGAGACGGTGTCGCTTTAAGAACACCCATTGGATAAATAATAGGATCATGTAAACTAGAATCTGCTGTATCTACTATTTTTACTTGAGGTGAAATGAGTGCATCTGTCTTATATACAAGCCCAGCATCAACTTGCTTCGTTTCGATCAACGACAATACATGTCTTACGTCAGTTGCTAATACAAATTTAGGTTTTAAAACTTCATACAGGTTCAGCCCTTCAAATACTTGTTTTGCATACATTCCAGCAGGTACTGTTGCAGGATTACCAATAGCTATCTTTTGCACATTATTTGTGTTCAAGTCTGAAAAACTATGCACAATATTATTTTCGATTGGTGTTGCCAATACTAATTCATTCCCTAAAAAATTAATAGCTTGGCTCGGATTGATATACCCCTTTTCAACTAGAGGAGTGAAATTTTTTTCGGCAGCGGAGATAAATAGATCTGCTGATTGACCTTGCTCAATCATTTGTTGGAGTGAGCCTGAACCACCGTAAGTGAAAGTAAACTTTACATTTCCATGAGTTTTCTCATAATTAGCTGTAACTTCCTCTAAAACATCTTTTAAACTTGCAGCAGCAAATACTTTTATCTCAGTTTTATTAACATTTTCTTCCGCCAGAGCAGGAGAGAATCCTGTAAAAATTGCGAGCATAAAAACAGAAACAGCACATAATAAAAATGATTTAATTGTTTTCATAATTTTTCTCCCTTCTTAATAAAAGACAATAAATAAATTACCTAACAAAAAAGTACTCTTGTATCTCCTCCTTTTACCAAAAGCATTACTTGTACAAAATTTAATTCTCGCAAACAGAACATACCACAACATTCTCACTATAGTTTAAATTCTAATTTTTCTATATTTTCAGATTTATTTTTTGAGAAACATTTGTACAATAATATCCACTCAATTTAAACAAATAAAGTATTGTGGATCCTCATTTTTTTTAAAACAATGTAATAAATGTTTATGAAATAACAACATCACATGTCGAAATATGCGATTTTATTTCATAAGAGAAATTTTTTGCGAAAAAAAAAACTGAAAATACTCAAACTTAATTATATCTAGTTATCTTTAATTATGTTTAGTTATAATTCGTTATACATTAAAATCTGCGAAGAAATATATTCCAATTAAATCAAAATTATTGTATACTTCTTTTTGTATTTTCAGAATAATAAAAAAGGAGGTGTTACAATTGATTTCATATTAATACGTACTTACATTTACCAACAATAAATTCGAAATACTCAATGTGGAACATAACTTCAAATTAGTATGTTTTTAAAAGAAGTTTATTGGTTGGATAGCCTGTAGAATTTTATACTGGACTAGTTTCACTATAAGAACTACTACCTCCTTTCAGTTAAAAATACAGTCTATAAACATAAACCATTTACTTGTATATTAAATAACTTTCTAATCTATGAAGGAACAAACACAAAAGGCTTCTCTCCAAAATATTACTGTTGAAAATACGCCAGACACTAAGAATTATTTCAAGCATGTGGAAGATCACTAAATATATTATTTTTCCAATTTACAAACCACTAATCCTTGGGAGAAAAATTATTTAAACCGCATTATAAAATACACTTAAGAACTGAATATATTAATTTTAAGTACAAATTGCTACAAACTAATAAAAAAACGTTCTTAATACAGATCAATCACTACTATAACAATACCAATCTTAATAAAGAGGTGGATAAAAATGAAAACATTTGATAAGTACTGTTCCTTTACTTTCTTTTCATACTTTGCAACATTTGCTATTGTAGTTCCGCTAACCGGACTTTTTTTAAATCAATTACACTTTGGTAGCAAAGAGATAGGGATAATCCTTGGCATTTCAATTCTAGCCAGAATACTAGGACCATATGTATTCCTAATGATATCAAAACTAAATAGAAATTTAGCAAGCATATACCTTATACAATGCGTTCTCCTTTTAGTCGTTCTGTTTGTTGGTACTCAAGTTAAAAATAGCTTGGCTATAGTTATAGCACTCTCCTTATTAAATATTTTTTGGATATCTATTTTGCCCAACATAGAAACAATTTCATTATCAAAATTAAATGGTGACATGAAACGATACTCAACCATTAGAATGTGGGGAAGCATCGGATTTATTTTCTTTTCAGTTTGGGCAAGTCATGCCCTTATTAAATTCGGCCCACTATCTTTTTGGTTTATATTAATATTTTTAGGGTTTATGTTGTTAATTTCCTCTATTCTACTAATTCGCCTTGAACCGATTAAGGTTACGAAAAAAAAATCAAAAAGTATTTTTATTGAAAGAAAACTTTTGCTTTTTTATTCTGTATTTTTCTTATTTGAATTAACACATGCACCTTATTATGGATTCTTTTCTATTAAGTTGTTGGAAAATAATTATACTGGTTTTGCAATAGGTTCATTAATTGCTTTTGCAGTTATATGCGAAATTGTTACTTTCGCTTATGGTCATAGGCTTCTAAAATATATGAATGTTTCATCTATTCTCTTATTGTGTTCTATTTTAGGTATTCTAAGATGGACATTAATAGAACTTTTTGTCGGAAGCATCACTTTATTAGTAATTTCACAGTTAATGCATGCTTTTACCTTTGCTTTATATCACATTTGTGCTATGAACATTTTAAGTTTAAATGCAGACCAAGATTTAATTAGCCAAAGACAAACTACCTACACAGTTCTTACCATGGGTATAGGTGCTGCATTAGGAGCTTACCTGTCCGGCTTGTTCTGGGACGTTAAAATTTTTCAATTCTCATCTTTCATATCAGTTGGAGTTAGTTCACTGGTTATTAGTATAATACTTGTTCTGTTAATAATGAAAAAAGAAGCAAACCAAGCCCTAAATACTCCTACCGAGAGTAATATGTAATTATATAGAGAACAATCCTTGTTGTAACAAGCCTAAGAAAACCACATGCAAAACATTAAATGATACATTTTAATCTTTAAAAACAGATTCTCTTATTCAATACCAAAATATTTTTCTGAATTTTCGAAAATGAAATCATCTCAGAATTCCCGTATTTAAAAGAAAATTTATCAATACCTTTCTACAGTGAAAAAGTTTAATATATTAAAAAGGTTCCAATATAACCCTTATATTGAATTTTTTGATACCGAAATCCTATTACTTTATAATTGCCTTTTCATAAGCCACATTAACAAGAATTAATTTTGAAACAAAAAATTTCTATGTACTTCATAAATCTTAAAGGAGGATAATTATGTATAATCATGTGATGCAACTATTAGATCAAGCTAATATTTCTTATCAGCAATACAAGCATGAACCCAATCTGGATTATGATACAGATAGAGAAATACGAAAAAGATTTAATTTAGAAGGTGTTCCAAGTAAAAGTTTATTTCTAAAAGATAAAACCGGACATAATTATGTACTAGTTACGATTGAAGGCGAAAAATTAGATTCAAAATCAATGAAAGAACTAATTGGCAAGAGAGTTTCAATTTGTTCATCTGAAGAGTTGGTTGAAAAGACTTCCTGTGTTCCCGGTTGTGTAGCTCCTTTTGGGTATCAGGATGAGGTTACCCTTATTATAGATAAAAAAATCTATAATTATAATAAATTTCTACTATCTCCAGGCGTACCTGAGTTAACAATTGAGATACACACGGAGGATATCAATAAAATTTTAAATATAGTGAAAAACAACATTTTAATTTATGAAAACAATCAATGATTTTATACTCACAATAAGGAGGGATTACAGTGGTAATCCAATTAACCAAATCTTATTTGTATAATCAAAATAGAATTCTTGATGAAAAGAACAATGATTTCTTAGAAAACTGGAAAATAAACGCTTACAACAGTTTCCACAAAAGTATTATGGATAATTCTAAACCGTTTCCTTGCTATTTTGCAGTAGATTCTGAAAAACATGGTTGGTCCAGATATCTTTTTATCGATTCAGCTTATGATCAAAAAGAGCTACTAAAGCTTAGAGATGGTATTTATGAATATATAAAGACATATCAGCAAATTGCCAAGCGGACCACGCTAGTGATATTCTTCAAACCCTCAAGTAAGCAATTACTAGCAGAAGAATATAAAAAACAATTTTGGAATGTACTACAATTTTTAATTGAAAATGATCCTGAACCATGGAATCCGGAAATCCCAACAGATCCTTACCATGCTAAATGGGAATTTTGTTTTGCTGGAGAGCCTATATTTGTAGTTTGCCGAGCACCTATATATGCTGAAAGACAAAGCAGATATACCGAGAATGGTCTTGAAATTACCCTTCAACCCCGCGGAACGTTAGATGATATTACAGGTGATACCAAACAAGGAAAACAAGTCCGTAAAGTTATTAGGAAACGCTTATTAGCCTACGATAATATTTCAATGCATCCAGATATAGGTGATTATGGTGCTGAAAATTCACATGAGTGGAAACAGTATATTTTGCCTGAAACAAATGAAGAAAGCGTAATGAGATGTCCAATTACAGGTGTAAAAAAGCATGATTAGCATGATCTTTAGTTATATATTGTTAGGTGTTTCCCTTTCTGCTCCTGTGGGTCCAATCAATGTGGCTCAAATAAATAAAGGTATTAAAAATGGATTTTGGAGCGCTTGGTTTGTAGGATTAGGCGCTATGTCAGCTGATGTAATTATGATGTTACTCATTTATTTTGGGGTTTCCACTTTTCTAACAACTCCAATTGCTCAACTTTGCATTTGGATTTTCGGTTTTATTACCATGCTTTACTTAGGATATGAAAGTATTAAGGATGCTCCTAAACAAGTACATCATTCTTTAACTGGCGAAAAAGAACATCCTCTAAAATCTTTTTTAGCAGGATTTGCAATTGCAATCTCAAATCCATTAAATATTGTATTTTGGATAGGAATTTACGGTTCTGTTCTTACTAGTGCAATAAGTACAATTGGAAAAGAACAAGCACTATGGTATAGTACAGCTATTTTTGCAGGTATTATGCTATGGGATTTATTCATGGCTACATCCATACATTTTGGTAGACGCTTTGTAAACGCTACTGTAATGAAATGGATTTCCATTTCAGCAGGTGTTATTTTAATCTGTTTTGGTATTTACTTTGGCTACCAAGCTGTACTAACAATCCAACAGTTAATTTAAGATAAAGTTAGGAAAATATCCCTTTGGATTTGATCATCCAAAGGGATATTTTCCATTTTACAATATTTAATTATTCCACATCTAATAATTTTAAAATATATTAATGGATTTTTAAACATTTAATTATGACTTAGGCTATATAATTCAGAAAGTTTCTCTAACCTATTTATGATCTCTATTTCGTATTCTATGTCCATAGGGATGCTTTCTTTAGAGAATGGCGCTAATTCTGGATGATGCCCAACCATTACTGAATATGCAGCATGTTCGAACATACTTATATCATTCGCATCATTTCCAATAGCTACATATTCCCCTTCTTTAACACCTAATACCTGCAGTGCATTCCATTTGTGAATACCTTTTGGACTAATGTCTATTACATTTTCATTTCTATGTTTATGCACAACAACATCTAATAAACTTAGACTCTTCGATAGTTCTTCCATGTTGCTTGCTGTAAGGATTAAAATCTTAACTATCGAATTTAAAGAGTTCACCTTAACAGATTTAGCAAGTTTAGCTGGATCTAGATTATTAAGTATAGAATGATTATCCGGACCAGTATATGCATAATCCCAATCACCGTCAATTAAATAAGTTGCTTGAAATTCATTTATCAAAGTAAGGATCTTTTTTAGTTGCGATTTCTCGAACTCTTTTGAATAAATTAATTTTCCGTTTTGAGAAATTAAAGATCCATTTCCCCCAATCAATGTATATTCGTGAAAGCGCGGATGTATCACAGGTAGCATATCACGAATAGGTCTTGCAGAAGCAAATATAACTTCGTGACCATTTTTACTAATGTTATCTAAACATGCAAGAATTTTTTCTGAAACTGGTTTTCCCTTAAAACAAATTGTACCATCTAAATCAAAGACAAATTTCAAAATTTGCACTCCCCTTCTTACTTCTCCTAGATTATATAATAACTCAAAAATAAACAAAGTGATTTTACTTTAAGTTACTCACAGTTATTCACTCTACCCAATGCTGATCTATCATCTACCTTCCCCTCTGCTTATCTATAATGTCTTTAAAATAAATCAAACATAAATTTAATAGACTATGTAGATTTTTCAAATTATTAACAAAGAAAACATATCATATCAATTCTATTAATTGCAAAATTATTTTTTTCTTTGTTTTCAGGATAAAAACCTTTTGGTAGCTTTATTTCTTAGTCACAACCCTTGATAGCCTTACAATTTAATAAAAGATTTTCACTTCATTAATCATAAAAATTATCATCTTAATAAATAAAACAAAGAATGTTCTGAATTAATTAAACAAATATATATCCAGTTATGTTTTGTTATATTTAGTTATGTTTCGTTAAAATAAGTATTGTTTTATATCTAAAATTATTGTTTAATATAATTTAGTTATAACTGGAAAATAGGTCCATATCTATAAATATATATTTTTTAAGCATTTTTTCTCTTTTCTCTTCCAGCAACCAGATCACTCACAATAATATGAAATATCAATTACAAGAAAATTAATATTACAAATAAAAGTGAATCTAGGAGTGACGAAATGACTAACAGTACTATAAAAAAAATCATCGAAGATAGATATAAATTTTATACAGCGGCCTTAGCTACAGAAAATATTATTTGGGATAAAGAACTCAATGCGTGGCTTGTTTTCGATTACACCAATATCACCCAACTATTAAAAGATTCTCGATTAAAGGCTAATCGAAAAAAACAATTCATCGAAAAGCTAGATATACCTGTTGAGTATAAAGATAAACTCTCTAATTTTTACTCTAGATGGTTAATGTATATGGATAATCCTAAGCATAAGGAATTGCGTAAACACGTACAAGTACCTATCAATTTAACAAACTCTATTATAGAAGAGTTAGCTAAATCTTCTACACTCAAAGTATTGAATTCTCTGAATAAAGATAATGAATTCATTGACGTTATTAATGAAATAGCTATACCGTTTACAGAAAACACTCTTGCTAATTTATTGGGCCTAGATGTAAACGATTATAAATTAATTCTACAAGAAGCTTTTAAAGCTGTGGATTTCCTTTGGATTCCGGTTCCTAGTTTCGAAGACTCTCAAAAAACTGTTCACTCTATTGATAAAACCTATAGTATTATTTCTGAAATTCGCGACCAACAAAGATACGAAAAAAAAGGTTTATTCGATTTAATACTGAAAAATGTAGATCAAGTAGAAGATAGTTTAGCCCTAATCGCAAATGTAACAGTAGATGGACATGAACCATTTCTTAGTGCTGTAAAAACATTAATGTATCTTTACATACAAACGCAGAATGATAAATTACCTCATAATAATCCTTACAGTTTACTAACATTAGAAAATATAGTTGAAGAATCTTTAAGAATGGAATGCCCTTTTCCCTATTGTGCACGTGTTGCCAATGAAGATATACCTTTAGAAGATAAACTCATTAATAAAGGTGATAGAATTATTTTGTTTATCTCTTCTGGAAATAGAGATCAGAGTAAATATGAAAACCCAAATGAATGCCAAAAGCGAACAAATACCCCTCCAATCTTAAGTTTTGGAGTTGGTTCTCATTACTGTGCCGGTGCAAATCTAACAAGAAAATCACTAAAAGTATTTTTAAATACCATACAACCTTTTATAGAAGATAAGTCACTTATTATTGACGATCTAGAATGGAACGATACTTTTGGATTTAGAACAATTTCAACTTTGAAAGTCACAATAAAAACGAAGTACCCAGTTAATGTATAAAAAATTTGAACAGAGGAGACTTATGTCATGACAGAATGGATTTATACTCACTTTAATATGACACACTACAATACAACCATAAAAAAAGAATTACTAGCTGCTCTAACAAGTTTCTTCACTGTTTCTTATATAGTGATTGTAAATGCCTCCATATTAAGAGACGCAGGGATTAGTACAGAGGCATCTGTAGTAGCCACTACTCTAACATGCTTTTTAGGTTGCCTTATAATAGGTTTTTGGGCAAATTCCCCTCTCGTAATTATCCCTGGAATGGGAGAAAATATATTCTTTTCCTATACAATTGTTCAATCTTTAGGACTAAATTGGCAGGAAGCTTTAGGCGTCGTATTAGTATCAGGCATTATTTTCACACTGATTACATTTACACCTTTTTCTAGACTTTTAATCAACTCTATTCCACACTCCTTAAAAAATGCTATTACTGTAGGGATTGGCCTATTTTTGACCTTTATCGGACTTCAGAAAGGTGGACTTATTACAGATTCTTCTGTAACAATAATTGGATTGGATAACCTATTTAAAGCAAATACATTACTTACAATTTTTACTCTGGCATTAGCTGTAATCCTTTTTATTTATAATATCAGAGGTGGATTTTTAATCGTTATAGGAATTAGTACATTGGTTGCAGCCCTTTGTGGCATAACAAAATTAGATCCTTCCTATAATATGGGGTCTTTATATGAGCATTACCCAGCTGTGTTCAATGCTTTTTCTTTTGCACAAGTGAAAAATGCATCCTTTTGGACAGCTACCTTTTCTTTAACAATGATTCTACTATTTCAAAATCTAGGAACCATACAAAGTTTTGAAAATGACAATAAACGTTTCAATCGAGCTTATCAGGCAACCGGGATGTCCAACATTTTTGCTGGAGTTTTTGGGACTAGCTCCACTGTAGCTGGTTTAGAAAGTGCCGTGGGAATAGCTGCTGGTGCAAAAACCGGTTTATCCTCTATTTTTGTTGGATTACTATTTCTTATCTCATTTTTCTTTATGCCTTTTATAAAAATGATTCCAGATGGAGCCGTTGCACCTATTCTAATTATCATTGGAAGTTTAATGTTAAAAAGCATAAAAGAGATTGACTTTGATGATTTCTCGGAATATTTCCCTGCCTTTCTTACAATTATTATGATTCCACTGACTTACAATATAGCTGACGGTATAGCTTTTGGTTTTATATTTTATCCAGTAATAAAACTCCTAACTGGAAAAAGAAAAGAATTAAACAAAACTATTTGTGTTATCGGTCTATTATTCTTATTAAACTACTTACTATCTTATTAATTAATAATTCTTTATACATAGAAAAAGACTGCTTTATAAAGCAGTCTTTTTCTATGTATAAATCCCATCTAATATCTTATTATTATAAATAAAAACAAGACATTAAATCTAACTAAAAAGATTCATATATAGTGTTTCCTGTCAATGTTAAATCATATCCTCCAATAGACTCTAGTTCTTGTTTAAAGTCTGTTGAATGCAGTACTTCTTTAATTTCATTAATGATTTTAACAGTATGTTCATTTTTTAAGATTATAAGATCATACTGTTCTTTTATTAATGGAACGAATTCAACTTTTGTTATATTGGCTACATTTTCAATCCCTATTCCCACATCCGCTTTATTCATAGCTACACTAGTTGCAATACTAAAGTGGCTACTTTCTTCATAATCATAACCTTTAATCTTTGTTCTATGTATATTATGAATACGTAACTGTTCATCTAATAAAACGCGTATACCCGCTCCAACTTCTCTATTCACTATCTTTACATCTTCTCTACATAAATCTTCCCAAGTTTTGATATTCTTTGGATTACCTTTTTGTACATAAAACCCTACATTTCTTAAAAGTAAATTAAAAATTATATACTGAGAATTTGTTAAAATTCTTTTAGTGTAGGGGATGTTATATTCTTTAGTATCACCATCAAATAGATGTAGACTGACTATACTTCCTTCACCTTTATACAAACGAATCAAACTTGTAAGACTTCCATCATAAGCTCTTAGCATTCTTTCTCCCATACTACTCTCCATATATTTCCCTAGTATGTCCAATGCCATATCTTGCCCACTAATTACAATTACATTCGTTAAATTATGTTTTTTAGATAATTGAGCGGAATTTTTTAGGCTCCCTGTTTTACTTTGCTCTATGTATTTCTGTAGATCTTCTACATCAATTCGAACTTGCCTACCTATTCGATAAGATGGCAGTTCCCCTCTTTTGATAAGTTCATAAACAGTTAATTTAGATATTTTCAACTTCTTTGCAGCTTCTTCTGCTGTATATGACTCGTTCAAAGTTTCATTCCCCCAATCTCTTAAATTTATCATATAACATTTGTCTCTATTTTTCCAAGAAGTATATTTGCTGCAAAGTAAAATACACTTAAATTAATTTTTTATAAACTGAACCATTTCTTTCTTCTATCATGAACTGATTACATACTTAATTTTCATAAAAAATGCTGTTTTATAGTTTTTCTCATTGTTTTTCCCCATAAAAAAATATTTTAAAACTTCTCTTCACACGTAGTTAATTAAAACTTTAACGCCCTATATTTAGGGACTTTATTTAATCTCAACTGAAGTTTTCATTAAGATACCTATAATTTATTTCTCAACATAATACACCTAGAATTTCCATTCAGTAAATGGTAATATATAGACATCTCAATTACGCTATTTCTTGTAGCTAGAGCTTGTTTCAAGGACAGGCTCTTTTTTTATTTTCTATATAAAGATCTAATAAAGAAATCTTAAATTAGTAACTGGTACTCTCCTTCAAATTTCCATTTAATATTTAACCTAATAATTAAAAATCATTCTGTAACCATAGAACTCTAACCTTTACTAATTCTTCAAAATCCCCTTAAATTCCATTTTTGAAATTGCAAAAAAGCATAACGTAAAGTTATGCTTTTTCCCATATAATCTTATATTATTTTAAGTGTACATCTTTCATGTACCATGTATAACTTTGTTGTAGAATGAACAACCTTCTTGTAAAGTATACAACTTTCTTGTCACTTCACACCTTTTCATAAAAACGTATCGTACTTTCTATATCTCGAACTGCGATGCCGATATGATCAATTGTTTTTTTCATTTTATTTCCCCTACTACTTTATTTTCTTTCATTATTAATAGTAACAAAAAAAGTTATAGAAACAAGTAAAATGTACCCTATAGAATAGACACTCGAAAAAAGTCTATTCTATAGGGTATTTCTTGTATAATAAAAGGAAAATTGGGATCGGAGAATGTCCAAAATGACAAAAAAGCTATTTACAGAAAGAGAAATTCAAATTCTATCAAATAACCTATACGTAAAATCTGTAAGTCAGAAAGGTATCACTTATACAGAGGAATTTAAGCATATTTTTATTGAGGAAAATGAAAAAGGAAAGCTACCTCGAAATATTTTTGAAGAATGTGGCTTTGATATAGATATGATTGGAATGAAACGGGTTATGTCATCAGGAAGTAGATGGCGTGCTGCTTATAGAAAAAATGGTGTATTGGGTTTACGGGATACACGTATCGAAAAAGCTGGAAGAACTCTTGAGAGAGAGAGCTTACGTTAGAAGAAAAGTATGCCCGTTTAGAAGCCGAACGAAACTTACTAAAGGCGGAAAATGAATTGTTAAAAAAAATCAAACTTATAGAAGGGAGGATGAGAAGGAAATAACGCTACAACCTAGTCAGAAATTCATCTTGATTCGTTCTGTCATCATGAAATACAACTTAAGGAATATGGTCAGTCATTTGTGTAAAGTAATTATAGTATCCCGTTCGGGATACTATAATTACTTTTCAATTTCATCTCAAGAACAACGGAAACAAAAGAGCGATCGAGATGAAAGCGTGAAAGAAACCATCTTAAAAGCACTTCGATTTAGAAATAAAAAGAAAGGGGCTCGTCAAATAAAGATGACATTAGCGGGTCAGTTTCAAGTTGTCTACAATTTAAAGCGTATCCGTAGAATTATGAAGAAATACGAGATTGTCTGTCCGGTTCGCAAAGCGAATCCTTATAAAAGAATGCTAAAAGCTACAAAAGAACATCGAATAGTACCGAATCGATTAAATCGGGAATTTAAACAAAATACTCCAGGGAAAATACTTCTTACAGATATCACCTATTTAGTTTACGGTAAGAATCAAAGGGCCTATTTATCTACAATTTTAGATGGATCAACCAATGAAATTTTAGCTTACCATGTTTCAGAACAGATGACATTAGAGCTCGTAACAACCACTCTCCATAAACTAAAAAGGAATCAGCGGATTCAATTGACCGAAGGTGCTTATATCCATTCAGATCAAGGAGCCCACTACACAAGTCCTACCTATCAAAAGCTAGTCAAAAAGCTAAATCTCGGACAATCCATGTCAAGAAGAGGAAACTGTTGGGATAACGCCCCGCAAGAATCATTTTTTGGTCATCTGAAAGATGAAGCTCATATAAAACCTTGCGCGTCCTTTGATGAGTTGAAACAAGAGATTAAGAAATATATGACGTACTATAATCACTATAGATATCAATGGAATTTAAAAAAGATGACTCCTGTTGGATACAGAAATCATCTTCTTGATGTTGCCTAACTTTTTTCAAAATGTCCTTTACAAAGGGTACAGATTAAAGTTCTATAACTTTTTTATTTAACCTATTTTCTTATTTGCACTAGCTGCTGGCTGAACTTGATTTTTTACTTTCATAATGCTAATGCCATATCCGATAAATCCACCGATAATTGCTGGGAAGATCCATCCTAATCCTACTTCTTGCATCGGAAGGAATTTAGTGAACACTCGGCTTACTACTTCAATGTTAACTCCAGCTGCACTTAATCCATCGAATAAGCTGATGATAAATGTTACGATTAAGCTCACTTGATAAACTTCAGCTCTTCCTTTAAATAATGAATGGAAGAATGTTAAGAAAATCAATACGATTGCTAGTGGATAAATTGCTGTTAGTACTGGAACAGAAACTGCGATTAATTGTGTTAATCCTACGTTTGCAACAATGGCACTAAATACACATAACGTGATTGCAATTGCTTTGTAAGGAACATTTGGGAATAACTTATGGAAGAATGAAGAACATGCTGATACAAGTCCCACACTAGTTGTTAAACAAGCTACTGTAATCATTAATCCTAATAATACTCCGCCATATGATCCAAAATAGTAGTTAGAAACTTTCGCTAATACTTCTCCACCATTCTCTAAATGTCCAAGCTTTGCAACACTTGAAGCACCCATATAAGAAAGAGCTGTATAGATAATTGCTAAAATAGATGCTGCAATGATTGTTGCTTTTGCACAAACGACCATAATCTGTGTTTTCGTTTTCGCACCTTTTTCTTTAATTGCATTAATGATGATGATTCCAAATACGAATGATGCAAGCGTGTCCATTGTTAAGTATCCTTCTTGGAACCCTTTAAAGAATGCATGTGATGTATAAGCTTCCACTGGTGCTTGCATATCTCCAATCGGATGTATAAAAGCAACGATTACTAAAATACCAATGAAAGTTAACTTAATTGGCGTTAAGATTTTTCCAACAATATCGACAATTTTCGCAGGATTTAGCGAAAAAAAACAAGTGATGCTAAAGAATACAATTGTGAAAAGAATTAAAGGTGTAGAACCTAATCCTTCTGGCATAAACGGTTTAAGACCAATTTCATAAGAAACATTTCCTGTTCTTGGTATTGCAAATAACGGGCCAATCGCTAAGTATAAAACTGTTGTAAACACAATCCCGAACACTGGGTGAGCACGACTTGCTAATGACTGTAAATCATCTTTACCCGAAAAACCAAATGCTAGTACACCTAGTAATGGTAATCCAACACCCGTTACTAAAAATCCAGCATTAGCAATCCATACATTCTCTCCTGCCGATTGCCCTAGCATTGCCGGGAATATTAAATTTCCTGCTCCAAAAAATAGTGCAAATAACATTAATCCAATAACTACTATGAACGAAAACGGTACTTTATTCGCCATAATATAACCCCCATTCAAATTTCCTTATCTCATTTTCCATTTTTAACTAATTGAATTTTCTGAATCTTTAGTTCAACTATCAACTATTCTTGAACTCATTATAGTTTGCTATATAATATTTTGCAATACTATTTTCAAACTTTTCATTTATTTTATAAATATACATTTTTTAACATAGAAATAGACTAAAAAACCAACATGGTCATCCATGTTGGTTTTTTAGATTTACTATCAATTAAAATTTCGCCGCTACTTTTTTAACGTTCTCTAAACCTTCTTCAACAATTTGTTGTGCACGATCTGGATATTGATTGTGCCCTTCAATTACAACAGTCTCTGGATTTGTAATTCCCCAGAACCCAAGCACATTCGTTACATAATTCACTGCCATTTCCATAGGAGCCATTTGTTCTGAAGAGTAATCTGAACCACGCGCACCTAATACAACGACTTTCTTATCGCCAGCTAAACCTTCTGGACCATTTGCTGTATATTTAAATGTTTTTCCAGCTTGAGATAAGTATGAAATATACGTAATTAATGGCGCTGGCACTGTGAAGTTCCATAGTGGAAAGGCAAATACAACTTTATCAGCTTCTAAAAACTGATTTAAATATTGATCTACCGTAGCTACAGCCTTCTCTTCTTCTGCTGTTAACTCCATTCCTTGACTACGTTTGTATCCACCTGAAATAGCGATATTTCCGTAATACGGAAGATCTAATGCGAATAAATCTAACTCCGTAATTTCTGTATTTGGGTTCGCTTCTTTATAAGTACTTACAAATGTTTCATACATTCTTGAACTAACTGCTTGCTCCGCTGGACGATCGTTTGCTTTTACAAATAATACTTTTGACATTGTTTTATTCCCCTCTACTTTTGTATTTTCTTCTTTTTTACCAAATAACGAGCTAAATAATCCCATTTTCTTCACCTAAACTTTCTTATCATATTCATTATTCATCATCATAAAAATTCTTATTCTAGTAAAAAGTTCCAATAGATACCTTAAGTACAAACATAAAAAACTTTTTGTTATTTAATTACCTTATGTAAGTGATTGTATTACACTCACTTACTTTAGTCAAGTAACTTAAAATAAAAAATAATATCTCGAATTAAAAATAATAATCCCAATACAATTAAAACACCCATTGTAACTTTATTATTTGTATAATGGAGATAGAGAGGGCAATTCATATTTAGAAAGGATTCACTCATGAGCACTATAGAAAAGATTCAAACTTTTATTATTCTTTTTGCTGTTACATGCGGCATCGTACTTGGACAATTTAATTTGATACATATGTATTCAGAGCAATTTATTGTCCCCTTCCTATTTTTCATGTTATATGGATTATTCCTCAGCATTCCATTGAAAGAAATAAAAAACGGATTCCACAATTTAAAATTTGCTGGAACGAGCCTTACTATTAATTTTGTATGGACACCTTTACTTGCTTGGGGATTAGGTGCACTATTTCTTTCAGATCATCCAGCACTTTGGGTTGGATTTGTTATGTTAATGGTTACTCCATGTACAGATTGGTACTTAATCTTTACTGAAATAGCGAAAGGAAATGTAGCACTTTCTACTGCTATTTTGCCTGTAAATTTAATATTGCAAGTACTACTCCTTCCCATTTATTTATTTTTATTTGCTGGTGTCATGAAGACTGTAGCGCTTTCTGTTTTAGTAGAAAGTATTGTTATCGTAATTGTCTTACCCTTTGTACTTGCACACGCTACAAAATTCATTATGAATAAAATGAAAAAAGCCGAAATACTAGAGAATAAACTCATTCCGTTTTTCAGCTCTGCACAAATTGTATTTTTAAGTTTAGCAATTGTAGCGATGTTTGCATCACAAGGTAAATATTTACTACAAAATATGAATATCGTTTTACTATTACTCATTCCTGTTCTATTGTTCTTCATCATAAATTTTGTACTCGGACAATTAATCGGACGCATTATGCATTTATCTTATAAAGATACAGTAAGTTTAAGCTTAACAACATTAGCAAGAAACTCACCTGTTGCACTCGCTATTGCTGTGACTGCTTTTCCGGACGAGCCTCTTATTGCACTTGCACTCGTTATTGGACCGTTAATTGAACTGCCAGTACTTGCTTGTATTTCACAAGTGTTATTACTTATTAAGAAAAAACAGCAATATACATAATAAAAAAACGTCCCAGATTAGGACGTTTTTTTATTTTCAAGAAATAATAGAAGTAACGATAATTATCCGCTCTAAGGATTTTATACGTTATAGAAGAATTAACTTGTCGTTATATTAACAAAGCCTTTCTAATTAAACATTATAGGAAAAGTAAATATAACGAAAGCTGCCCAAAGTCCGTAGATTGGCAAATACTTCGTAACAGCATCTTGGATAGCTGTCGGCCCTGATTTGTTTTGTAGAAAACGCATATAGGAGAACATAATCCAAATGAGATTTGCCCAGATCAGTATGTTTACACCTAACACAGCAAGTCTATTAGGTGTAATCCCGTAAGAAGAAAGTCTGAATACGATGGCTGACAATGCGACAGTGTCAATAATAAGCGCCAGAACAATTAAGGCAAAATTTATATAATCTGGAATGCTCTTTTTCTCGTCTGAGTCACTCTCAACAATAGAAAATATGGTAACAGCCAATACACCAAGGAGTATTCCGTTGAAGACCATTAGGAAATTGCGGTCCAAGAACGGATTTTTCCCAACCCATATAACCGTTATAAGATAGATCAACAATGTGATCAGGACGAGCGGACTAAAAATTTTAGATATGTATGGTGTAATATTTTTAGCAAGTTTAAGGTTCATTGATACTAAGTATGCAGCCACTACAGCGAGAGCGGCAGCTCCAAATAAAACAACATTACTAAAATAGAATTCTCCTATATCCAAGTCAACGAAGCTAAATAACTTCATAGTGAATATTGCTAGTATCATTCCGCTCACTGCCATGCTCGCATAGAGAAGGCAATATTCTAAATTAAATTTAATATAAGCTAATCTTGTACTGCCTTTTGAATATTCATTTCCTGTAAACGCAAGCCCTACTAAGACCCATAAAAATATAGGAAGATGTAAATAAGCAAGGATGGTACTGTCTTTATAATTTACTGGCAACGTATTAAGATAAAACCCGGAAATTAGGAACAACGCTACAAGGAAATAAATAATACTTTTTTTCGGAGTATTATTGTAAATAAAATAAGCAGCAATAAAGGGAATTACACCAAAAGCCAAGTTAATTGGAGCAATTGCTTCCTGTTCGACAAAGTGGAAAATGATTCTAGTGCTTAGCCCAGATAGAATAGCTAACATACCCATGAATAAGAATCCTTTTTGAAACAGCGATATTTTTTCTTTCTTTGCCGTCTCCTTGAAATGTAATCTTTCATACCAAGCAGCTAGAACCTGCGCATCAGGGTTTTCATCCCATGCTTGTGAGAATGACTTTTTAAAAGCTTTTGGGTCTTTTCTATACATTCTCTCCAACTCATGAGGATTATCCATATTTTCAATAATCAAATTGTTTTTGTTCATAGTTTTACCTCCTCTAATAAAAAACAGCGTTGTTACCTTTCTATAAAAAGCACCTCACTGATTTATCATGATATTGATTTTAATACAAAATTTATTGTTTTACAATAAAAAATTATCAATTATAAAGATTTTTTTATTGTATATTAAATAAAAATAAATAGTACTACTTATTCAAAAAAATATCCTATAGAATAGATTTTTTTAAGTGTCTATTCTATAGGATACAGTTTAATTATCATATTTTTTTATTTGTTGAAACTACTTAATTCTCAAACACAAAATTAATCTTATTATCTTTCCACTCTAACTTCGCATCAAATGTTTTCTCGCCCTTTGTAAAGCCTTTAATTAAATCGGTCTTTTCACCTTTTAAGAGCTTTGTCATATTCTTTTGCGAAATTGTTTTGCTTAATATCTTCTTTGAGATGGTAAAATCACATTGTGTTGTATTGTAGTTAGAACAACCGTAAAACGTTGATTTATCAATCACATCGCCATCACATTTTTTACAACTACCAACCTTTTTACCTGTTGTAAATTTCGATCCTTTTCGCTCAATCGATTCAACATGTAATCCAGTGAAATCCCATTTCTCCGACATTTCTACCGCATCTTCAATAATTTTAGCTGATAGCTTTTTCGTTTGTTCCATAAATGTAGCTGGTGATGCTGTACCTTCGCCGATTTCCGCGAGGCGCTGCTCCCATTTCGCTGTCATTTCTGGTGAAGCTAATATTTTGTCTCCGATTGCGGTAATTAATACTTTCCCTTTATCGGTTGCATACACTTGGTTCTTCTTCACATCTATATATTTACGGTCTTTCAGCATCGTAATAATTCCAGCGCGCGTTGCCTCTGTACCTAAACCTTCTGTTTTCTTTAATACTTTCTCCAGCTCTTCGTTCTCTAAATACTTACCTGCCGTTTTCATTAACGTAATAAGTTGCCCTTCTGTATAACGCTTCGGTGGTTGTGTTTTTCCTTCTTTCACTTTCACCTTTACAACTTTTCCTTGTTCACCTTCTGCTACAATTGGGAGAATTGTTTCATCATCTTTATCATCTTGGAAAATTACTTTACGCCATCCTTCTTGAATTTGCTGTTTTCCTTTTGATATGAATTCAGCACGTTCATCCACAAGCGTTACAATCGTTGTATAATCAAAGATCGCAACTTCATAATGAGCTGCAATAAGTCTTCTTACGATCATATCGTAAATTTTCTTTTCATCACCTGATAATCTGCTTGGGTTTGTAACTTGCTCTGTCGGAATAATGGCGTAGTGATCTGTTACTTTCTTTTCATTCACATAACGCTTATTGTTCATAATCGATTCAATTGGTGCAGGCAATAACCCTTTATATTCATCAAACTGACTTAACTTCTGCAAAATATCAGGGAACGTCGCTGCTTCTCCTTGTGTAACATAGTTAGAATCCGAACGCGGATAAGAAACAATCCCTTTTTGATATAGTGCTTGTGTTATATCAAGCGTCTTTTTCGGTGAAAATTTAAAAGCTTTATTAGCTGTCGCTTGCAGTGCTGATAAATTAAATAAAAACGGCGGCTGAAACTCTTTACGCTCCGTTTTCATTTCTTTTACTACAGCCGGTTTACCTTGGCAAAATGCTGCAATTTTATTTGCCATATCAGGGTCTTTTAAGCGTGATTCACTATCCTTCTCCCATTTCCCCTCATACTTCTTTCCTTCTATATTAAAGGTTGCGAACACTTCCCAAAAAGGCTCAGACTTAAAGTTTTCTATTTCTTTTTCACGCTTTACAATTAATGCGAGTGTCGGTGTTTGTACACGTCCAGCTGAAAATACATCGTTCATTCCTTTTTTCTTTAGCAAAATACTAAAGACACGTGACGCATTCATACCAACGACCCAGTCCGCACATGACCTTGTATACGCCTCATAGTACGTATTGATTGTATCTGCTTCATCTAATAAATTTTTAAATCCTTGATAAATAGCTTGCTTCGTTAAAGATGAAATCCACAGGCGCTTCATTGGTTTTTGCACGTTGCAAAGATTAATAATGTTTCGTACGATTAATTCCCCTTCACGACCAGCATCGCCCGCGTGAATAATTTCTGTTACCTGAGGGTTATGTAACAGCTGTTTCACAACGTTAAATTGCTTATACTTTGACTTTGTTACTTCAAATTGAAAACGCTCTGGAATCATCGGTAACGTATTAAGTGACCATTTTTTCCACTCTGCGTGATAATGCTCTGGATTACATAACTGCGTCAAATGACCAATTGCCCATGTACAGTACGCTCCATTTGGAAATAACTCATTCGCTTCTACTTCTAAATATCCATCTTTCCGGCGATATTTAAACTGTGAAACAAGAGCCAAACCTTGATCTGGTTTCTCGGCAATAATTAATTTCATTTTATAACTCCCTATCTGTATTCCAGTGTTACGTTCATTGTCTATCTGTTTAGAGGCGATGATAAAACAACAATCTTATTTATCATTCGCGGTTCGTCTCGCAAATGGGAGACCTATAATATTATACGCTTATTCTTTATGGCTTCACAATAGAAACTCTTCATTTAACTCTTACATTTACATGCTCATAATTAAAAAGGCGTCCCAAAAAATCAGGAGCCTTCTCACTTACATTTATGAAATTGTGCAGATAATATGCAGATATAAATAAGCATAAGTACTCTCCATATGAACATATGATGAAATGAATGATAGGACAGGGAGGTATCATGATGTTCGCTTACACATTAACCGCCTTAACACTTTGTTGTATCTCGATTCTTATTACATCATATATTTCTAAACGCAAGGGTACCCTAATGGAGTATATGGTATTTATTATGTCTTTTAGTATGTGTATCGGTTTAAGCATAGGTTTTTATTTAGGTATTCTTTTTAAAGGAGAATTACTATATTCTACTTTGCTTGCGATTTTAATTAGTGGTTGTATCGGTTTTGTAGTCGGTCTACGTTTTCACCTATATACTGCTTTAGAAGGAATGTTTTCTGGATTAATGGCAAGTATGATGGGAGCAATGATTACAGAAATGTTAAACGCTCAACAAGCTCATAGTATACTGTTTATTAGTCTCTTACTTACGATAACAATAACTATGTCATGTATAATTCAACTTTTATCAGAAACCTTTTCTACTTTTATCCAACGGCGTTTTTTATTATTACTTTCAATTAGTGTGGCAATTATCGTTGCCGTATTCGTGACATTCCCAGATCATACTCCCCCACCTTCGTCCGGGCATGATCAACATATATATTGACATTTGGAATATAATTGACTTTATAAATTGAAGATGCTTTTTGAGGAAATATCGCGGTTTCAAATGAACAAAATAAAAAGACGCTCAAACTTGAGCGTCTTTCCCAATCATTATTTCGTAACAACTTCGTCTTTTTTTACATGTACATTGTTTTCTCTCATAAACGCTTCAATCTCTTCAACTTCTCTAATGATATCTTTTGACAAGTTTTCATATCCGTCTTTCGTTACAAGAATATCATCTTCAATACGAATACCAATTGATTCTTCTGCAATATAAAGACCAGGTTCAATTGTTATAACCATACCTTCTTCTAACACTCTATCTTTATATGTTCCTACATCATGCGTATCTAAACCAAGGAAATGGCTGACACCGTGATAATAGTATTTTGATAACTCTTCGTCTTCTTGAATTAAACCAATTGCTTTACACTCTTCTGCTAGCACCTTTTTTGTATGCTCATTTAATGCAGCAAACTTTACTCCTGGCTTAATGAGCTCTGTTGTTTCTTTCAATGCTTTTAATACAATATTATACATTTGTTTTTGGCGACTAGAGAATGTTCCATTTGCCGGGAATGTATAACTAATATCAGCATTATAGTAATCTTTTTGAGCGCCTAAATCTAGCAGTACTAAATCACCATTTTGAATTTGTGCATCATTATCTTCATAATGAAGAACTGTAGCATTTTTCCCACTTGCCAAAATTGTATTGAACGCATGATGCTTAATGCCAGATGACTTCAGTGTGAAATCAAACTGAGCTTCTAATTCATACTCCATCATGTCAGCTTTTGCATGCTTAAGTACGTTGTAAATGCCCTCTTTCGTTACAGCAATCGCTTCTTTAATGATTTCAATTTCTTCTTCTGTTTTAAACACTCGTAATTCACAAATATTCGGATATACATTACCAATTAAAACGTGTGGATACTGTTCTCTTACATGTTTAGCAAACGCAAGCGTTTTTGTCTCCGCACCATTCCACTCACGACACTCTAAATCTAAATATAGATGCTTCACATTTTCTGTGAAAAGTATATTTGACATTGTCTTTTCAAAGCTATCTAAATATACAACTTTCTTTATACCTGAAATTTTCTCTGCCTCTTCGTTAGAAACTGTTTTACCGACCCATTTTTCCATTACTGGATCTGACTTTTCAATGAAAAGTGTTTCTTCTACACTACCTCCAACCTTCTTCAACATGAAAATAACATTTGGTTCATCGATCCCTGTTACATAGTAAAAGTTTCGATTCGGCACAAATTTATAATGTGCATCAGCTGACATATGAGGTGCTTGTCCAGCAAATAAAATAGTAATAGATTCATCTGGTAATGTGTTTACTAATCGTTCTCTATTTTGAGCAAAAAATGTTGATTTCATATTAATCCCCCTAGCGTTCTATGTATACTTTTAAAGATAATTAACCTCTGCTATTCATTTTATTATTGTTATAATTTTTCGTCAATTTTTAACCTTTTAGATGATGTTGACATAATAAAAATTAAGCGTTACAATAACTATATATTAGTAAGTAACTAATATAATCGATTCTAACTAGAGGTGAAGACAAATGAAAAATATTTTATTCCGTATTAACGAATTATCAAAAAAAGAAAAAGCATCTGGATTAACAGTTGATGAAAAACAAGAACAACAAATGCTGCGTCAAAACTATACAAAAACATTTCGTGGAAGCTTAGATTCCATTTTATTAAACACAAAAATTGTTGATCAACATGGTCTTAACGTTACACCAGCCGCATTACAAGATGCTCAAATACGTTTAAAATTAAGCAAATGAAATCAAAGCTAAAAAAACAATCGTATAAAACATAAAAAGAGCCGGAATTCCTATTTAGAAATTCCAGCTCTTTTTATTGTCTTTTCTAATTTAACATATGAGCGATACATCACAATTCTCCACGATACAATCATTTTACTCAAAGTTTATGAACGGAATATGAACAGATTATTACATTCTATTATTGAAAATAAAAAAGGCCATGCCACAACTATTAATTGTGGCATGGCCTTTTAATTTATTTTAAGTCTTCAATTGAAAAGGCACCAGGCAGTAGCTGCTCTACAGTCACTTCTTTTTCATCGCCTTTTACATTCGTTAGTAAAACTGGCATTTTCGGTTCACAGAATTCAGCAATTACTTGTCTACAAGCACCACATGGTGAAATCGGTCCGTCTGTTTCGCCTGTAATAACTAAGTAACTAAAGTCGCGCTCCCCTTCTGATACTGCTTTAAAGATCGCTGTTCTTTCTGCGCAGTTACATAAACCGTAAGAAGCATTTTCTATATTACAACCAGTATAGATTTTACCTTCTTTCGTAACTAATGCTGCACCAACAGGAAATTTCGAATACGGAATATATGCTTTCGATAACATCTTATTTGCTTCTTCAATATATTTTTTCTTATCCATATTATTTCCCCCTTAAAATAATGTAATGATGATTAGTCAGTAATAACTGTATGAACTAATTTAGGAGCCACTGCTGTTTCAGCGATAGAAATGTTCTCATAGATTTTTGCTTTTACATCTTCTACATTTTCACGGTTTGCATAGATTGTTACAAATGGCTCGCCTTCTTTTACTGCATCGCCAACTTTTTTACGTAACATTAATCCTACTGCTAAATCGATTTCATCTTCTTTTGTTGCACGGCCAGCACCAAGTAGCATAGCTGCGATACCGATTTCATCTGCAACAATGTTAGAAATAACACCTGAAGTTTTAGCAGGTACATCAATTACATACTTCGCCTGTGGCATTTTTTCTGGATTGTCTACAATTGAACTATCTCCGCCTTGATTGCTTAAGAACTCTTTAAATTTCTCAGTTGCTTTTCCATTTTTCATAACTTCAATTAACATTTCACGAGCTTCTTCTAACGTATTTGCTTTTTTCGCAAGTACGACCATTTGGCTACCTAATACGAGTACTAATTCTGTTAAATCTTCTGGACCTTCGCCTTTTAAAGTATCAATTGCTTCCTTCACTTCTAGAGCGTTACCAATCGCAAAGCCAAGAGGTTGTGACATATCTGAAATAACAGCCATCGTTTGACGTCCAACATTATTTCCGATACGTACCATTGCATGAGCTAATTCTTTTGCATCTTCTTCTGTTTTCATAAATGCTCCTGCACCTGTTTTTACATCAAGTACGATCGCATCAGCACCAGCTGCTATTTTTTTACTCATAATTGAACTTGCGATTAAAGGAATCGAGTTTACTGTTCCTGTTACATCACGAAGTGCATAGATTTTTTTATCTGCAGGTGTTAAGTTTCCTGTTTGTCCAATAACAGCTACTTTGTCACGGTTTACAATATCAATGAACTGCTCTTTCGTAATTTCAACGTGGAATCCTTCTACCGCTTCTAATTTATCAATTGTTCCGCCTGTATGTCCTAATCCACGACCAGACATTTTTGCTACTGGTACATCTAAAGCAGCTACTAATGGTCCTAATACTAATGTTGTCGTATCACCAACACCGCCAGTTGAATGTTTGTCTACTTTAATTCCTTCAATTGCTGATAAGTCGATTGTTTCTCCAGACTCCACCATCGCCATCGTTAAATCTGCACGTTCACGATCTGTCATATCTTTAAAGAAGATTGCCATTGCAAGTGCACTCACTTGATAATCAGGAATACTTCCGTCTGTATATCCATTAATAAAGAATTTAATTTCTTCAGTCGTCAATTCTTTGCCGTCACGTTTTTTCGCAATAATATCTACCATTCTCATTACAATCACCATTCCTTTTTATATGATATGAATCTGTTAAAATAATAAGCCTACGATTGTTGCTGATAAGAAACTTACTAATGTTGCACCGAAAAGTAATTTCAAACCAAATCTTGCGACTACATTCCCTTGCTTTTCATTTAAGCTCTTAACTGCCCCTGCAATAATTCCAATTGAAGAGAAGTTTGCAAATGAAACTAAGAATACAGATATAATCGCTGTCGTTCTATCTGAGAAATTAAAGTTGCCTTGTGCTAAATCTGTCATAGCGACAAATTCATTTGATACTAATTTTGTTGCCATAATATTTCCGGCATTAACTGCTTCATGCCAAGGTACACCCATAATAAATGCAAATGGTGCAAATACATAACCAAGAATTTCTTGGAATGAAATACCGATTACACCTTTAAATACTGCATTAATGAATGCGATTAAAGCAACGAAACCGACTAACATAGCTGCTACTGTAATTGCAACTTTAAATCCATCTATAATGTATTCCCCTAATACTTCAAAGAAAGTCTTTTTCTCTTCTTCTTGTACTTCTAACATATCTTCTTCTTCAGTAACTTCATAAGGGTTAATGATAGAAGCGATAATAAAACCACCGAATAAGTTAAGCACTAAAGCGGTTACAACATATTGTGGTTTTAATAACACCATATACGATCCAACGATAGACATTGAAACGGTAGACATTGCAGATGCACATAATGTATACATTCGTTTCTCTGGCAATAATCCTAGTTGTTTCTTAACTGAAATAAACACTTCAGATTGTCCTAAAATCGCAGAAGCAACAGCGTTATATGATTCTAGTTTCCCCATTCCATTTACTTTACTTAATGCTAGACCGATAGATTTCACAATAATAGGTAATACTTTAATGTGTTGCAAAATGCCTATTAAAGCTGAAATAAATACGATTGGCATTAATACACTTAAAAAGAACGAAAACTCTTTTTGATTTACTAATCCACCAAATACGAAATTCACACCGTCAGCGGCATATTTTAATAGCTCTCCAAAACCATCTGCTATTCCGCTAATTAATATATTCCCTACACTTGTATTTAATAATAAAAACCCCAAAATGAATTGTAATATAACCATCGTTATGATTGGGCGATATTTGACTTTCTTTCTATCATTACTAGCAAGCCAAGCGATACCTAAAATCAATACGAGGCCAAAAATACCGATTAAATATTTCATAAGCCGTCTCCTCCCATTCGTATCCGCTTACATTTTTTTCAATTATTAAAGCAATAGATACACTTTACTTTGTGTATCTATTGCTTTTGACTTCATTAATGTTTAGTAGTTATCTGTAGCACCTTTTGCATCATTTAATACGATTGCAACACTAGCACTTGCTCCAACGCGAGAAGCTCCAGCAGCTACCATTTTGTCTGCATCTTCACGTGTACGAACGCCACCAGATGCTTTTACACCAACGTTTGGTCCAACTGTTTTGCGCATTAATGCGATGTCTTCAGCAGTTGCTCCGCCAGTTGAGAATCCAGTTGAAGTTTTTACGAAGTCAGCACCAGCTTTAACTGATAATTCACAAGCGCGTACTTTCTCTTCATCTGTTAATAGGCAAGTTTCAATGATTACTTTTACAAGAGCTTTTCCTTTTGCTGCTTGTACTACTTCATAAATATCTTTTTCAACGAACTCATTGTCGCCATCTTTTAAAGCGCCTACGTTGATTACCATATCAACTTCAGTTGCACCTTTTGCGATAGCATCTTTTGTTTCAAATGCTTTTGTTTCAGTAGTGCTTGCTCCTAATGGAAAACCGATTACAGTACAAACATCTACATCATGTCCAGCTAACTCATCAGCAGCTAGCTTTACCCATGTAGGATTAATACAAACAGAAGCGAATTTATATTCCTTTGCTTCTTCGATTACTTTCATAACATCTTCTTTTGTAGTATTAGCTTTTAAAATTGTATGGTCAATTAACTTTGCAATATTCATTATCTTCACTCCTCGTATCTTTTAACAACTTCATTCTAACTCTTAGTTGAACAAATGTAAATACACTTTTGAAATTTTGTTCATTCTTTTCAAAAAGGAATTTTCTTGTAGTAAATAAAGCGCATTCTAACTAAGAAACAATTCATATTTAAAATCAAAACTTTTATATTAACAATGGTAGTATGTATCTCAATATCCATAATTATTTTTAAAAAGGCAATTTGTATTCAAAAAACACTCCCATAATTCATACATAACAAAATAAAAGGCTTTCTCAAAATTAACATCTTGAGAAAGCCTTTTATTTCTAACCTTTTTGATAATGTAACAATTCTTTTGCTGTATGCTGATCGATAATTAATACATTTGCATACCCGCCACGTAACGCACCATCAATTGCTTTTATTTTTCTATTACCACCAGCAACTAAAATAGAACGTTTCTTTAATTTCAGTTCTTCTAACTCAATTCCAATTGTACGCTGATTAATCTCTTCGCTACTAATCTTTCCGTCTCCATCAAAGAAACGTGAACAAATGTCACCGACCGATTGTTTTTTGAGCAAATTCGTTTCATCCTTATCGAAATAACCTAATCTGAATAATAGTGCTTCGTCTCTCACTGTTCCTACAGTGAAAATTGCAACATTCGCTTGTTTCCCCATTTCGATAATGTGATGAATATGTCGATCCTGCTCTACTAATTCTTTTGTCACTGCATTATCAAATATAACTGGAAGGGGTAGATTTCTTGGTGTCGTTTGAAAAGCATCTGCAAATAAAGCAATCGTTTCATTCGCATATGTATTTACACTCGAATGACTAATACCACCTTTTAACTGAACAACTTCTACACCTTTTACATGTTGTGGTACAATTTTTCTAGCGATTTCATACATCGTCATTCCCCAGCTTACACCAACGATATCACCAGTTTTAACCGTCTTTTCCATATACTCAGCTGCATATTTACTAATATATTCTGTAATCGTTGCATATTCTGGCACTGGAGAAAATACGACATGTGCCTCTAACAAGTTGTACTTTTCTTTTAGTAAATTTCCAACGTTATCTAAATCAGCAAATGGATCGGCTATGCTAATTTGAACAAATCCTTTTTCTTTCGCGTACTTTAATAGTCTAGAAATCGTCGGTCTTGAAATATTTAATTTGTTAGCAATTTCTTGCTGACTATAATCTGATTGATAATATAATCTTGCAACTTCAACGCTTAACTGTTGTTTATCTTTTTCCATAGTAATTCATTACAAATCCCTTCCTGTATTTCCCTTTCGTTACAAGCATTATACAGCTTTATACAAGAAATTTCGACTACCGAATTTTATCTAACTGAACTTCTGCTACACTTATTATATACAATGAAAACTTATTGTGTAGATTTACAAACTCAATATAGATACGCTTGAAACATGTAAATCGATTTATATTTAATTCATTCTTTTTTGCTTTTTCTGTAGTAACGATAACAAAGCCATTCAATAACAAACATTAAATATCGTTTATGGAGCTTCCTTAATGTACGGTAAAACCAAGTTTATTAACATAGAAGTTCCTTAGCGTGCGAAATTCGCATTGTAATGGTGATCCCATTCCCATCAACTTAAGAATGAAAACAAAGTGAATTTTCGTTTAAATAAACTAAAAATCCTGAAAACACTTTTTCCCTTTAAAAATGACCATGCCAAATAAAATTAGATAGGTATTATTTTCAAAAAAGATAAACAAGTTATCAAGCATGTAGGTAACACCGAAGGAAGTTCACGAAAGACCTAACTTTAGCTTGATGTAGCGATACCACATCAAGCCAAGAAAAGCTATCCCCAAAAACGCAAATTTTGTATTTATTATATCCCTGCATTCTTATTAAATAAAAATGAGAATGCAGGGGTACTCGATTTGTAATATTACCGCAACAACCTTAGTTTTTATTCAGGATATTCAAAAAATAATCCAATTCTAAGGTTATTTCCGTTTTTTTGATTGGATTTTGAGAAAGTGTAAGGTAAATTCTTTTAAACAATATAAAACAACGTGGGATAAACCAAATCCAAATACTGTATTCTAAGCTCTATTTTTTACTTTTCTAAAACAATTGCTGCTATTTCATTAGCATATTTTTTAGAGTCAAATTCAGCATAGTTACTTAGTACCGCAACAGACAAATATTCTTTTGGAAACCGCATGAAGTGTGAACGATAACCTGCCCAGCTTCCTGAATGTTCCAGGTATGGACAGTTAAAACCTTCTGCAACCCTCAGCCCAAAAGCATAATCTTCATTATCAATAATCGTCTCTCCAGTTGGAGAAATTTTCGGACCTATTTCGCTCATTCTTTTAACGAGGTCTTTTCCACCAACGGTACCTGTCGTTAAATGTTCTCCCCATTTTACCAGATCTTCAACTGTTGTATGAACTGCCCCATCCCCTGTATGTTCCCAAGGACTTTCATAAATTTTATATGTTCCTTGCTCATTCTTCGAATAGCCCCTAGCAATTGATATAGTAGTTGGGTAGTAATCTACAATTATTGTGGTCCCCATATTTAAAGGATCAAAAATACGCTCCTTTGTAAACTGACATAGAGACTTGCCACTTGCCTTCTCTATCACTTGTGATAATAAAAAATATCCTGTATTGCTATACTCAAATTTTGTTCCAACTGGGAACATTGCAATTTGATGACTTTTAAGGTGTTCTAGCGATTCTTCCACAGTTAATGTATCAGTATATTTAATATTTGCTGCTTCAGCCAATTCCATATAATCAACTAGTCCACCAGTGTGATGAATTAGGTGTCTCAATGTTACAGGTTCAGCATATGCTCCTATAGAAGGGACAAACTTTACAATTGAATCATCTAAACTCAATCTCCCCTCTTGTTCTAAGAGTAATATAGAAAATGCTGTGAATTGTTTAGAAACTGAGGCAATATTAAAAACATTTTTGGTAGTTATGGGTAGATTTTTCTCTATAGAAGCTAGGCCAACTGCACCTTTATAAGTTACTCCGCTATCGAAACTAGCAATATATGCAAAGCCAGGAGCTTTTGATGAAAACTTTTTTAATAATTGTTTAATCGATGTATGCGTCTTTTCATTATATGTATTATTCACCTCAATCACATACCCTTCCCTTTAAATGATTAGAAATATATTAACCTGTTATCTTTCTCATATTGAATCCAATTGGACTCTGTATCGGATTATGAACTCCAGCAACGGGATGACCATCTTCAGGCTGATTGCACAGACCTACTTGTATAATTCAGTTTTGGATTATCTTTTGCATCATTCCAATATAATTTAAATTTTAGAATTATATTACACATTTTACTTCAACTCAAAACGACATATTTTAATTTGACTACAATAAAGCACCCTCACACTAACTTCTTTAGTTTCTAAATTCTTGTCTTTATAAAGAGCTTGAATTTAGTGAGTGCTATTATCCCCGACTTTACGGAAGTAACTCTTTCAATTCCAAAACCACTCATGGAAACGTAATAGATATTTTCGAAATGGGGTCAATAACATCTAAATCACAGGTGTTATTGACCAAAATATCTATTTTACTTTTTCGATATGAAAATCCGAATACCCATTTTAAACAACTAAATTATATTAGACTATATTCACAAAAAAGCAGGGGATTTCCAACTCTTTATTTTTCATTGTAGTTTCAAATGTAATATTGGGTAGTGATGCCCTGCATTATCTGTAAGTTCCACTATTGACTTCAGCTAACTGGTTCAAGTGAGAGTGTCAAGAAAGTAATCCTGTTTCTTTTGCCTTTTGTACGGCTTCTTCTCGATTTTTAACTCCGAGCTTCTCATAGAGATTGGAGGCATAATTTCTTACCGTTCCGTTTGACAAATAAAGTTTCGAAGCTATTGTTTTATAACGACTTCCTTGTGATAATAGTTCCAAAATCTCTAGTTCTCGTTTCGTTAATCCATACTCTTTTCCACCTGATCTTGATTCAAATAATCCTGTTTCTTCATTTTCTTCCCACATTCTATGGAACAGGTCATGATTAATCATCGTGCCTCCTCGATAGACTAGACGAATTGATTCAGCTAGTTCACGCGAATCTATGGATTTCAATACATATCCATCCGCACCATTTCGTATGATTTCTTTTGCCCTTTCTGTATTCTGAAAGGTTGACAGAATGAGTACACGAATATCCGGCCATTTTTCCTTAATCATTTTAGTCGCATGAATCCCATCCAGATTTGGCATCTCTAAATCCATTAATACTACATCTGGTTTTAGTCTCTCACACAATTCCAAAGCCCGTTCTCCATCTTCAGCCATTCCCACTACTTGTAAATCCTCCTGTCCATCCAAAATTGTATGAAGACTTTCTCGGATAAAAGAATGATCATCGACAATACACAGACGGATTTGTTCATTAGACAGTTGTACTTGTTTCGGTAAAACACATGAAATTAACGTCCCTTCCCCCTTTTTGGAATAAATAATGACTCTTCCTTGCGACTGACTCACACGCTCTTTCATTGCAGTTAATCCAAAGCCATCCTTCCACTCTTCTACCCCACAGCCATTATCCTGTACATCCAATCTTATCTGTTGTGGTTCAAAGTGGAGTGACACAATGATTTCTGTGGAATGCCCATGGCGAACAGCATTTGTTAGTGATTCCTGCAAGCTCCGATATAGTGTCATTTTTGATTGTTTTGAAGCCATATACTCTTCCCCTATTATTCGAGTACGTACATTTACTTTTGCATGTTTCTTAAATTCCTCTGTCAATTGTTGTAATGTGACAGCTAAGGGAAGCGATTCTTGTGATAAATCCAATTGATGTAAATACAGTCTTACTTCTTCCATACTGTTACGGGCCAATTGTAATAATGAATCGAGCTGTTGCTCTCCTTCTTTAGACTTTAATTCCATACGTAATGTTTCCATCCCCATAATAATTGAGGTATAGGAATGCCCCATCGTATCGTGTAAGTCTTTTGAGAGCCTGTCACGTTCCTCAAGTAATGTAATCCGCTCAACTTGGGATACGTATTGTTCCAATACATGTTTCTGGTTTCGAATAGTTTCACTTTGACGGTAATTAATAGCCAGTAAACGAAAGAAAGAGCCCATAGCAAAAGCTAAACTGAGTTGTAGGATGATTGCCCATACATCTGTTACTTTGGAAAATATCGCAATGAGCAATGGGAATAAAATAATTGTGGTAGGACCCGACCAACGGTAAGATTTATGAGCACTATTTGCCGCAATCATAAAAGTTGGCATTAAAAAAGTAAGATACGCTGACGGAAATAATAAAGTTAAATAGAAACACACTCCGCCAAATAATATTATTTCAGTAAACAAATAATAGCGATAACTAAACATTAAACAAATCCAAGGTACTGAGAATGAAACTATTTCCCAAAGAATAATGATCCAAAGTGGTACTGTCAAATAATCTTGTTGTTGGATAGTCATCCATATCAACGATAGCCAAATAATAAAACGTATACAAAGTAAGACCCAATCATACCAGAACCATAGTTTCAAAGTCTTAAACAAATTATCACTCCTTTATAGCTTTAAACATGGAACGCGTGTACATTCCAATAATTTGAACTAAGCAGCTTCCAATAAAATTATGTATCCAGATGAGAATAAAACCAACAATCATGACAAAAATTGCTGTCTCCCATGAATCCACAGCTATGCCCAATAAGTATATATTAAAATATCGAAAAAGTAAGGGTGTAACGATACATACTAGTGGCATTACATACAGTAAAACAGCACATATAAGACTCATTATTCCGACAAAAAATTTCTGCATGAGCCAAAAAATAGCCCTCCAGTTGCTATTATTGAGGATCGTATCTCTCGCTTTAATCCATTTATCTCCCTCCTTTTTTTTTCTTAGTTCGAATAAATCTATCGATATATCTGTATAAATTTTCGTCTGAATACGTTCATACTGAACAAACGTGTGAGTTGTTTGCAGCACCCACGCCAATAAGGGAATACCCAAAAAGATAATCGTCATTACTAATGCAAATGTAATGCTGACTAGATAGAAACAAAAGTAAAAAAAGCCGGATACAAAGGTAAATAACAAGAAATAAAAATCTTGCAAAGTTTTTTGAGCTGATGCTTTCGTCATCAAAATCTCTCCTCCTCACTCATTGCTAATGTGTTAAAAACTACTTTTTTAATTCTAAGTATTTTTCTGTCACATACGGTAGTGTCAAAATGTCATGGTTTGTATGACATAACTATCAATACAGCCGGATCCCACTCAATTTTTGTTGTTCTTTAAAATATGACAAAAGTTAACTATCGACTATGACTCGTCGCTTGCTAGATATTCATCCTAAATTGAATCATAAAAAATTGGATGATGATATCCCATCATCGTCAAGCCAAAATATAACAAGAAATTCAACTTTATAATATCTTTATGGAAACGATTCGAAGCATAACCCGATACATTTGAAGTTTCTGCATTTAAAGAAGGAACCTATTATGAAATATGATAGGTTCCTATTTTGTTATATAGGGGAATCATACGTACCCATCAACTTAAGAAATTAATTGTTTCCCAAAAAGAAAAAGTGAACCAAAATCTCATAAATAACTGTAGAGAGTAAACTTTTCGTTATGGGGGCAATTAAAAGTCTTAGCTTGATAGCAATGTGGTGATACCCCTAAATGTAAACAAACGCTATCCTTTCCTATGATTCTAGAGAAAGAATAACGTTTTTTTATGTTACGAAGAATTTTGTTTTATTAGCTTAATAGTATTTACCCCCTTAATTTCAAGAAAAATTTTAAAGGAAGTTGTTTTTTTGAACCAGAAAGGTATATTTTCAACTATAAAAACTATTACAAAATTTATCCGGTTTTCCTTTTTACCTACTTGCTAAATTCTGCAAGTAAAATATTTTTAAAAGGATCAGAACGACTAGTTTTATGGCCATTCAAATTGATAGCCAATGTATGCTCGCCTCCAAGTGTGCCTCCAGCAAAAGTAGAAAACCCTGGAACACCGCCTGCGTGTCCCCATATCGAGACACCGTTTTGAAGTTTAGTTTCATAGATTCCAAGACCATATCCATCGATTCCTTCTGTTCCTGTAGGAACTGTAGTAAGCATTTGTTTTAGTTGCTGTTCCTTCAGTAATTTGCCACTGAGTAAGTAAGAGAAAAATTTGTTTAAATCGTCAGCAGTAGAAATTATATCTCCATCCGAGCTACCTGGGTTAGAATAAGTAACGTCTTTTAGCTCACTTTCTCCGTCATATCTTTCATATCCACGGGCATGCTTGGTGCCTGGAATAACCGTTGAATTGCCAGGTAGGAATGTATTTGACAATTCAAGAGGTTCAATAATTCGACTTTCAACCTCTTCCGCATAGCTATTTCCAGTTACTTTTTCAATAAGGATACCCAGTAATACGTATCCTGTGTTTGAATAAGACCAGCCCTTTCCTGGAGCAAAGTCTGGAGGAAGAGAAATCCCCATCTTTATGAATTCTTCAGCTGTATACGCTTTTTTTGTATCTTTCATATCAAAGTCTTTTGACTTTGTGTATTCAGCGATACCACTTGTATGATTCAATATCTGTCTGATAGTAATCTGGTTACTATCATATCCGTTTCCTTGAATAACACCAGGCAACCATTTTTCAATGGAGTCGTCTAAATTCAAGCGGTTTTCTCCAGCTAATTGAAGTAGCACTGTTGCAATGAATGTCTTCGTCGTACTACCAATGCGAAAGCGAAAATCTGTTTTCATTGGCTTCTTGGTTCTCAGATCCGCTATACCAGCGGCATAACTCCACGTTTTACCGCCCTTAGAAATTTGAGCGAGAATTCCAGGGTATCCAAGTTGCAGTGCATCCCGCATTGCCTTCTTAACGGAAGTACGATTGCTTTGAGTACCTGTTTGTAACGAACTAGATACATTTTGCGTGGATTCTGCTTTTACAATTGAGGCTGGTGTTAACAGGGAACTTCCAGCAATTAAAAGTGATAGACTTGCACATGTAATTTTACTGCTTGTTTTCATAAAGTATCCTCTCCTCTATTTAAATTGTATCGTTAGTTACTTGCTGTTTCGTATTAATCACACAGCTATTACCTCCACCAATGACTACAAGCCAGAATTGAATTCGTAATCATATTCATAATCATTATTTTTACAAACTCCATTCTGTCCTAAGTAAGTCCCTCTTTTTCCACATGTACGTTAATTGTTAACCCTAGAAATTACTTTATCCTTGAAACACTCTTGTTACTGGCTTGTTTTTCATAAATAGGTCATACCTGTTTCCTCTTTCACGCCTCTTTATTTTTTAACATACACAATGAAGCTCTTCCCTCCTCATTTATTATTAATGGGTAATAAACTGCTCCTTGATTCTAAGGGTTTTTCTGTCACATACGTTAGTGTCAAAATGTCATAACTTTTATGACATAACTATCAATACAGCCTCATCCACTCAATTTTTGTTTTTCTTTATAAATATGACAAAAGTTCACTATCGACTATGACTCGCCGCTTGCTACACTCTGTTCATAAGCTAGTGAGTCGCTAACTCGTTGAGCTAACAAAAAATCTCAATTAAATAAAGGAGCGTACAAAAATGAAACAAGCAATTAACAAACTGGGTATCGTTACAATTCTTCTTTCTTCTTCAACCATGATTTCTGCATGTTCTCAACAATCATTAGAAAGAGAAACATCAAAACCATCGGTATCCACAACTAATATTGAAATGACGAAAGGACCCAATAATAAAAAAGAAATAGAATCTTTTGCTGATCCATTATTCGAGGAAAAAATGAAGAAGTATAATGTGAATGGTTCTAGTTTTGTCGTCGTTCATGATGGAAAGGTTGTTGTTAATAAAGGGTATGGATATGCTGATAAAGAAAAGAAAATTCCCGTTACTAAGGACACGGTCTTTCAAATTGCTTCAGTCTCAAAAACTTTTACTGCCTTGGCTGTGATGCAACAAGTCGATAAAGGAAATATTAAACTAGATCAAGACGTACAAAAATATCTTGGTGGATTACAAATACCTAATCAAACAGGGAAACCTGTAACACTGTTTGATATGCTCACTTATACCAGCGGATTTGATTTTCCCGACCTTACAAATATAACTGGACCTGAATATACCGATGACGAAAACAGCATACCAATGAAGGAATTTTTCTCTAAACACATGCCAACGGTGGTACGGCCGCCAGGGGAAGTTTATACGTATGATAACGTCTCATTTGCGCTCGCAGGGTTTGCAGTAGAGAATGTTACTAACAGCCCTTTCTCCAAATATATGGAAAATAATGTTTTCAAACCATTAGATATGAAATCTACAAGTATGAGCTTCACACCTGAACTTATAGAAAGAATGGCTACACATTATGGTCCCACTGGCGAACCGATCCCAACAAGTGGGAGCGGTTTAAGGGATACACCACAAGGAAGCATTTTATCTACCGCAGAAGACATGTCAAAATACATGATTATGCAACTACAGAAAGGAAAGTTTAAAGACAAAGAAATTGTAAGCAAAAAAAGCATAGATATGATGCATGCCTATCAAGTTTTTGATGATAAGACCAACCCTGTTGCGACAATTGGGTTTGAGACACCTTTTAATAAATTTGCTAACGGTCAACACGTTGTAATGAAAGGGGGAAGTATGCCTGGACATCAATCACTGATGATTTTAGTGCCCGAACAAAAAACAGCATTCTTCATGTCTTATAATAATGATTCAATGATGAGTATAGACGTATATGAAGCTCTCATGGATCACTATTTCCCAGCTAAGAAGAATGAAGTAAAAACAAGTTATCTCCCGTTAGAGGAGAAAGAAGCTCATAAATACTTGGGCTTATTCCAAAATACGCGTTTCGCTACGATTCGCACTCATTTTACTTATGAAAATGGGAATTTAGTCATGGAGGGTGGAATAACTGGAAAACAAGTTCTCAAAATGATTCATCCGTTGTTATTTGAAGATTCGGAAGGCAACAAAGTTGCTTTCAAAAAGAATTCAGCTGGAGAAATCACATATTTTCACTACAATTCTCCTAAAAGCCTTGATTTTGTAGCAGATGCTCAGAAAATTAACAACAAACCACCTTTTGATGACGTTCCACAAAAGAGTAACTATAAAAGTCACATTGATAACCTTCATGCTCTAAATATTATGGGTGCTAAAACAGGTAATCTATTCAACCCGATGGAAACCATGACACAAGGAGAGTTTGCGGATACGTTGTTACTTGCTCATGGATGGAACGGTTTTCCAGATGAATCAAAAGAGGCAAGGAAAAAAATTATGAATGGAATTCCAGAGTATAATCGTGCTACTCCGATTACCCGCCAGGTCGCAGCAACCATGATTCAAAACGTTAAGCAAATTCAAAACTTGAAACCGATTCAACCTGACAAAGCTATTGAAGTTAAATTACTGGATGCCGCAGATGACTGGGCAGTTCAATCGATTCAGGCACTTGCCTCCCAAGGAATTCTAGACCCTGATACTCCCATCAATGCTGACGGATCCTTTATTTTCCGTCCGAAGGATTTGTTACTGCGTCAAGAAGCAAGTGCTTTGCTGGATTTAGCTTTTAATTATTATGCAACACCTATCAAACGACAGTAATTATTCATCCTAAATTGAATCATAAAAAAATTTGGATGATGGTATCTCATCAGCATCAAGCTAAAATATAACAAGAAATTCAACTTTATAAGATTTTTATGGAAACGGAAACGATTCGAAGTATAACCTGATACATTTTAAGTTTTGCATTTAAAGAAGGAACCTATTATGAAATATGATAGGTTCCGATTTTGTTATATAAATAATTTCAACTTTGATATAAGAGGTTAATAATGCCAATTATCCGAGAAAAAGATCAACTTCCCTACCTTAAAATCATTATAAAATTGTGAAATGGTAGCTTTAGAATAAATGAAAAGAGAAATAACCACCATTATTTATTTCTCTTTTCATATACATATTTATTTTTGGAAAAACAACCTCACTCCAAATACTAATAATACTGCTCCCGTAATACCCTCTATTGTACGGTTCACTCTTTCTTTTCTTAAAAAAGTTCTTAATTGACGTATGAGTGAGATATAAAGTAAATACCATATTGCTGTCAAAGTCGTAAATGTGACTCCTAATAAAAGAAATTGGAGGAAATGATTTTGATTACTCACAATAAATTGGGGTAAAAAACTAAGGAAAAACACAGCAGTTTTTGGGTTTAAAATTGCCGTAGTAAATCCTTGTCTAAAGCTTTTAATTGCCCCAACATCCTTAGAGTCCATTTCTACTGAACCTGACATATCTTCTTTTTTATGTAAGGCACTTTTAATTGACTTTACAGCTAAGTAAATTAAATAAAAAGCCCCAGCATATTTTATAAATGTAAATAACATAGCAAATTTCATTAGAATGGCAGAGAGTCCTAGCGTGGCCATTATTGTATGAATCATCATTCCAGATATCGTTCCTAAGACAGTCTTTATCCCACCATTTTTACCATGCGAGATAGTGTTTTTTGTAACTAGTGCAAAACCAGGACCAGGCATTATTATGATTAACAGTGCTGTAAGGATAAATAATAAATAATTTTCCATGTTCTAGTATTTCCTTTCCAATTTTTAATTTTACTTACAGTATAGCTTTTTTCATTAAAACATTAAATATAAAAAGCTTGATCAGAAGTATATCTAGGTTATTAGTATCGATTTGATTAAACATTACCCCAAAGCTACATCAATAAAAAAACACAGCAAATTTATATATTAAATAACAAGTCCACCTCTCACAAAAAACAGGATAAAAAATAAACAGCAGAACTAGTCCACTGTTTACTTCGCCACGCCTTCATGTAATTTTTCTGTATAATCTTTTACATCTTTCCAGCTATCTTTCGCTGTATGTAAATCTTCTTTTATGAAGGTAAATTCTTCAGGGCTGATTCCTTTTACGTTTTGCAGTAAATTATTATACTTTGCCCCTACTGTATACCATTGATTTGATATATTTTGCAATGCTGTAATTGCTGCATCAATTGTTTCAGTCATATTTGTTGTTTTATTTTTTACATCTGTCAATATTGCCACTTCTGCTTGTGCGCCAGAAATTCTATCTTTTAAATTGGAGATTTCTCTTTCTGCATTTGCGATATCTTTTTTCGCAATCGCAATCATCGGTCCGCCAGCAAGACATGTTATTAGTGCTACGCAAAGTACGCCACCAGCAATGACCATATCATTACTCTTTTTGATTGAATCGTTATATGTATTTATTTGTTGCTCTAGAGCTGGAATGCCAGCATTCGTACTTGCTAAAATTGCTGTTAATTGATTTGTATCCTCTTTAAAACTATTTGTGTCTTTCGCCATTCTATCGCGAAAAGCTTTCAAATCCCCTAATAATACATCTACCTCATTTTGATTCTTTACAATATCCGCATACAACTTTTCTAAATCCGCTTTTAATTTTCCACTATCCTTTTGTTCAATCGCTACTAGCATGCTATTATAATACGCTTGAAAAGTATTATTGTAATTAATAATATTTTGATCTGTTTTCATAATTTGAGGCTTCATATAATTTAACCAATACGCTGCGTTAATTTTTGCATCTCTTTGGTGCTGAATCATATTTCCTTTAAACTCACTATTAATGGAACTTATTTTACTCAAATCAGTCTCTTGCTGATTTTGAATTAATTTTGCATATGAATCCATTGCAAATATGCTCGATGTCGTTTGCGCCATAACATCTTGGAATCCAGCTGGCCCTAGCGAATAATTTTCCGCACTTTCTTGCAATGTTTTTACGTTTTGTTCTGCTGCAAAAGGATGTAAAGGAAATGCGTTACTCGTTGCCACTCCAGCAATCATTAACGTTAAAAGACATTTTTTATAAAATCGTTTCTGCATACTTTTCACCTATTTTCTTTATAAGGGTATAAAAAGCTCCTGCTCACAACTGAACAGGAGCTTCAAATCACTCATCAATACTTAACGCTCTAACGATTCGTATCCGATTATGCTTTTTTCGTATCTACTACTTTAATATCTTCAGCATAAATCTTTTCTGCATAGTCTTTAATGTTTTTCCAGCTATCTTTCGCAATGTTTAAATCTTCTTTAATGAAAACAAGGTCGTTTGGACTAATTGAATCTACATTTTGAAGTAAAGAATTGTATTTTGATCCCATTGTGTACCATTGGTTTGAAATGTTTTGCAACGCTGTAATTGCAGTATCAATTGTATTTGTTAAATACTCCGTTTGTGTTTTAATGTTCGTTAACCCAGCTACTTCTAATTGGGCAGTTGTAACTTGTCCTGTTATTTTTTGAATTTCAGCTTGTGCATTATCAAGTTCTTTCTTCGCTAATACGATTCCAGCTGTACCACCGCCTACAGCTGCTGCACCACCTGCAATTAATGCGACTCCTAGCGGCGTTCCTGCACCTGTAGCAATAACTACTGCACCACCGATAATTGCAATTGGTCCTAGTGCTGTTGCAACAGATGAACCGATAATAATTGCATTATATTTACTAATTGCTTCATTGTACGTTGTAATTTGATTTTGCAGAAGCGGAATTCCAGCATCTTGACTAGCTAATATAGATGTAATTTGATTTGCATCACCTTTGAAGTTTTGCGTATCGGACGTCATTTTGTTTCGGAATTTTTTTAAGTCTTCTACTAACTGATCTACTTGCGCTTTATTTTCATTAATACTACTTGATAATCTAGTTAACCCTTTCGTAAGAGTCGCTTTATCCTTCGCATCCACCGCAGCAACTAACGTATCATAATAGTTTTGGAATTTCGTATTGTAGTTAATGATATTTTGATTCGTTGAAATAAGCTGCGGCTTTAATACATCTAACCATTGTTTCGCATTTCCTCTAGCTGTATCCTGGTGCTGAATTACTTTCCCTTTTAGAGCCGTATCAACAGAGGATACATTACCAAAGTTAACATTCCCTTGTTTAATAATTGTTAAAGCGTACAGATCCATTACTAAAGCGTTTGAACCTGTTCTTTCCATTGCATCTTTTAGGCCTTCTGGTCCTAATGAGTATTCTTCATAGTCATTATATGCTTTTGCTACCGCATAAATTGGAGCTTGTTTCACTGTACTTTCAGCTGCATACGTATGAGCTGGCATGATATTTCCTGCTGCAAATACTGCCATAAGTGCTGATAGAGCCATTACTTTATAAGGTTTTTTTGTCATTTTTCTTCTCTCCCTATATCGTTACTTATTTTTAATGTACTTCAACGTTTGTAACGTAATCTTCAAATTGATTCGTTTGTTTATTCATTTCATCACTTACTTTTTTAATTTGATTGAAATGTTTTTGAAGTAAACTACTATCTGTATATGTGCCTTCTTCAACATTCTTTTGAATTTGGATCATATTATTGTTTAAAACTTTCCAATCCGTTAATAACGTTTCTAAAGTTGTAATTTGACGATCGATTAGTTCTGTAAAGCTACTTACTTGATCTTCAACGAATGTAATTTGTGTCGCCTCTGCTTCAGTTTGTGATAACTTTTGAATAAGTGGTAGTAGCTCTTTTTGCTTTTGCTGAATGCGAAGAGCTGCTTCTCTCGTTTGACTATCTGCAGCATTTACAATTTCATTACTTAAAGTACCGATAGAAACGAAATCAATTGTTTTCGTTTGCGCAGTTTGATTTGTAATTGTAAATACTTGTTTACCGATATTAATAGAACCTTTAATAATTTCTTGAGGTCTATTCAAAATAGTCGTTAATTCCGCTTGGATTTCTCCTTGAATTCTTTTAATATCTTCTCTTAATTTCACAATATCTCCACTTGATCCTTGCAGTGTTTTTATTGCTTCATCAGCTTTAAGTGATAAGTTGCTACTATCTTTGTCTAATACCGTTTTAAATCGATTTAACTCTAATAAATCTTGCTCCATACTCTCTTGGATGCTTTGTACTTGCAATTGTAATTTTCCATATGCATTTGTAAAATCTGCTTTTGCCTGTTCATCTTCATTGACGTTTCCTGCTAGTTCATAGAGCTTACTATAATAACTATTAAATCTAGTACTATATCTCATCATCTCTTGATTTAAGTCGATTAGCTTCGGATTATATTCATCAATCCACTCTCTTACATTTGCCTTTGCAAACTTTTGATGATTCGTCAAACTACTCATCGCATTCACCTTAATGTCTGGCTGCTGTAAAATCACTAGTCCATATGCTTGTATAAGCGGTGACTGTGATCCTAACATTCTAATTGAATTGGATAATGTATTTGGAGCAATTACATTTTGTGCATATACTGTTTTCACTTCTGTTTGCCCTTCCTTAGCGTAAGCGCTTACAGGAATAAAACAACTCGTAGATACTGCTGTAACCAATAACCCTGTAATTAAAGTCTTTTTCACTTTAACTCCTCCTATGTATTAGCAACTATTACTATCGCATTTTATTATTCTATTTTCTTGCATATAGTTTGAGATGGTTAAAATAGAGAACGTTCTCACCGCGATCCATGTACGAACCACCTCTCTCAACTTTTATTGATACAGTACTTACTTATTGTTATAAAACATTTCATATGTGATTAGTATGAATAATATTGTATAAAATTTCTATTTTATAGCCATTCTCACATTCACACAGTGAATATATTACATAAAAATATTATTCATTTTAAACTAAATAACGTACGTAAATATGAAATTCCGTTTTGTTTTCATGTAAGTTTTGTACTGTAAGGTCATTTAAACACAGCTATTTATATAACGTAAAGAAGTATTTTCATTCCCTTTATTTTCAAGCTTTCCTGTCCTTATTTCAAAATATAATCCACTTCACTTTTTCAATTGAAATATCCATATATCACAACAAAAACCTCTACTTATTCATAGATACAAAAATTATATCAATATATCTTTTAGAACCATATGCAATTATGCATAGTGTATACACAAAAAGGATAGCTTCACTTTCGTAAAGCTATCCTTAAAAAATCTTCTTACTTTTTCAAATGATATGGAACTGTCGTAATAACAACATTTCTTTTATAGAGTAAATACGCACGAATGAGTAAACTAGACTGATTATGAAGAATGTTATGCCAACCTTTTTTCGGAATGAACTGTGGTATAACTACAGTAACTCGGTAATTTGACTCACTCGCTTTATATTGTACTGTATCAATAAACTTTGTTAGTGGCTGAATAATACTTCTATAATGAGAATGTAAGGTAACAAGCCTTACTTCAGGTTGCCACTTCTTCCATTTCTCTTCAAATTTCTTTTCCTCTTCTCTGTCAAAAGCAACATATACAGCAATAACTTGATCTGCCGAAAGAGCCTTCGCATAGTTCAATGAATTTTCTACTACATGCGTCATACCAGCTACAGGAACAACAATTACATTTCCCTCAATTGGAACAAGTGGCTCACAAGTTTTTAAACTTAATTGATCACCCACTGCCTCGTAATGCTTCTTAATTCTATGGAACAAGAAGATGATGGCAGGTAAGAAAATAAGGATTGACCAAACTTGTGCGAACTTAGTTAAAAAGAACATACTCATTACAATAAAACTAATGACTGCACCAACTAAATTGACCGTTAATCTCAAAACCCATCCTTCAGGTTTTTCACAAAGCCATTTTAATACCATCCCCGTTTGAGAGAGTGTAAACGGAATAAATACACCTACTGCATATAACGGAATTAAATGTTCTGTTTGCCCTTGGAAAGCTACAATTAAAATAATCGAAGCAATTCCAAGTATAATAATACCGTTTGAGTAACCTAGGCGGTCTCCTCTAATCGTAAACATTCTCGGTATGAATTTGTCTTTTGCAAGGTTAACTGCTAATAGCGGGAATGCAGAATACCCTGTGTTAGCAGCAAGAATTAATATTAAAGCAGTTGTACCCTGTATAAAATAGTACATGAAATTACGCCCAAAAGTTTGTTCAGCAATTTGTGAAACAACTGTTACTTCCTTACTTGGATTAATTCCGTAATAATAAGCTAAAAAGACAATTCCTGAAAATAACACTGCAAGTAATGCACCCATTGCGAGCAATGTTTTCGCTGCATTGTTAGGTGCAGGATCCTTAAAGTTTGGAATTGCGTTAGATATTGCCTCAACACCTGTTAAAGCAGAGCTTCCTGAAGCAAATGCTCGTAACAGTAAAAACAAACTAATTCCTGCAACTGGTGTTCCAATCGGTGAATGTAATGTCGGTGAAACTTGACCAGTTATAATATTATAACTACCTACACCAATTAATATAAATAGTGCTAAAACGAATAAATAAACAGGATATGCTAAAACGGAAGCTGATTCCGTTACCCCTCTTAAATTTAGAATAGTAATCAATATAACAAATATAATCGCAATGATTACATTGTGTGCATGTAAACTAGGGAAAGCTGATGTAAGCGCATCTGTACCTGCTGATACACTTACTGCAACAGTTAAAATATAATCGACTAATAAAGATCCTCCAGCTATTAGCCCTGGATTCATCCCTAAATTTTCTTTTGATACTACGTATGCGCCACCGCCGTGCGGATAAGCAAAAATAATTTGTCGATAAGATAAAATAAGGGCTGTCAATAATACTAATACCCCAACAGCGATAGGAATAGAATACCAATAAGCTACTGCTCCTAGGCCTGCTAGTGCGATTAATATTTGCTCTGGTCCGTATGCGACCGATGACAATGCGTCAGAAGATAAAATGGCTAGCGCCTTCGTTTTATTAAGCTTTTGCTCTCCTAACTCAGTTGATTTTAACGGCCTTCCAATTAAAAACCTTTTGATTGATGAAACCACTGCTATCCACTCTCCAATAATTTTGTACGAACTTTTCTGCTAGTTACAGCGGATAAACGATTTCTTCAGAAAACAAAAAATGTCTACAAGCCATAACGAAATAGACTTGTAGACATTATTTTTTTTGTCGCACAAGCTCCACCTTCCTTCTCAATATAACGCTTACGAGGTTAGCTGTCGGATTCGGGCCTATGAGTAGCCCTACCTTTTTCAAGGATTCACCCCATTGGATTAAGAACTAATCCATAAGAACGGGTCCCCCGCACCATGCGGTTTCAGCGATTTAGAAAATTGAAACTGTGGATTATAATACTCCTTTATTTTCAAAATGTAAACAAAAATTTTTAAAAAGAAAAAATTTAAATGATTGCGCATAATCCGCCGGTAAATATACATAATGAATACTAAAAAATCGATAAAGGAGACCCACATGTCTAAAGAAAAGAAGCCTATTTTTTCTGATTCCTATTTAGATGCATTAGCAAATGAAATTAATCAATTATACGGTAAACGTGAACAGGAAATAAATTTGACAGATAGAACGAAAAGAAATAAATAATTTGTCATAAAAAAAGAAAGCAATACACTTATATATTGCTTTCTTTTTTATTTTTTCATACATCCAATTGTATTGCTAATCTGTTAAAGGTCATTTCTTCATACACTTTCAAATTTTGATATACTGCCCCTAATAATGGTGCTTCTATAGAAAATTGTTCCGCTACATCTAGTAAGTATCCTTGTAAGTGCTCGCCTTCAATGAACGAATCTTTTTCCATATCACGCTGCATCGATGACTTCATATCATACGAAATTTTATCAATTGTTTTCATATGTTCTTGGGCAATTCCATCCTTAACTGGAGCTTTCATAGATCTCATGATTTGCACACATTCTTCAAATAAGTTTTGGATAAAATCGCGTCCACCTTCGCTTTCGCGAATCGGTCCTATCGGTGCACGCATTAATGTCGTCACACCCGACATTACAGTAATGAATAAATATTTATGCCACATATCTTGCATAATATTTTCACTTAAAACAAAACTAGATTTCGTACCTGCAAATGCTTTAGAAATATGCTTTATTCTCTCTGAATCTTGAGACTTCATTTCTCCAAATACAAGTCTGTTGGCAACACTCGTTTGTACAATCTCTCCTTGATCGTTTAACGTCGTCTCGATAAAGCATAAACCGCCAATCACTTTTTCCACGCCAAATTCTTTTTGTAATAGTGATACATGAGCAATACCATTTAACAATGGAATAATTACAGTATTTCCACCTACAAACGGCTTCAAATCTTGAATTGCCTCGTTTAAGTGATACGCTTTTGTTGAAAATAAAATAACATCAAACGGAGAAGTTCGATCTTCTTTCGTTATTAATTTCGGTTGGAAGGAAAAATCCCCGTTAACACTACGAATAACAAGTCCCTTTTCCTCTAATTGCTGTTTTCTTTTACTGCGGACAAGAAACGTAACATCTTCTTCTTTTTCGACTAATCGACCTCCAAAAAAGCCTCCGACGCCACCAGCTCCTAATACTAAAATACGCATACAACATCCCCCTTTTCAAAATACAATTTTATAACATTTAATATACATAACATTATACATGTCCCCTACTAAATAAGCTGAATTTTCATTCTTAATCGAGTATAAAACAGTGGTTATTTTCAAATAAATTTGGGTATGTTGTTTTTATAGCATATATGGAAAGGAAACAATGTAAATGGAGGCAATACAAACCATCGAGGAAAAAGATGTAGCAACAGCTATATTTCAATTTATATTCCCGTTTTCTTTTAAAACTGGATATGAACAAAATATGTTCCCTTTCTTACAGAAAAATGATTTCCGCCCTTTTCGACTCGATCATCTTGAAAATGAAAATACATACTACGGAAAGTTTCAAGTTTCACATCAAAATATGGAAGCATACTATCTTTCATTTACAAATAAAATTCTATTTCCTCACTCAGAGCATCAAAAAGGATTACAACGCTATTCTAAAGACCTTAACTTAACTGGACATTTAACAACAAATTTGATTTCTGTTCCATTCAAGATTCATTCTATTGACGTAACAATTTGTCCTTATGAGCTTGGCTTCTTAACAATTCGGACAGAAGTAGAAACCGCTCCAAACATAACATTATCAGAAGCAATTGAATTCGCCGCCCGCTTCCGTGTACTCGAAACTAAAAATGATACAAACGAGACTATTTGTATTGAATGTAACGGAAAACAATACTCACAAGTGGAAAAACTTATATTCGGTGATTTATTTCATGGTGTAACAGACTTCTTTGAGAAAAAGAGATTGCGGAGCTCTTACTTTCAAACCTTTCCTTTCTTTGAAGACCAAAGAATGTATGTACAAACGTTATTATCTATAAAAGAAGATATGGACCTGAATGAAGTGGATGTTTATCGTACTTCCAGCCTTTCCGGATTAACAGACGATGGTAAGCCGTATATTGGCGCAAATAATGTTTCTTATATTCAAGATTATTTAATAAAACATTCTTATCAAAGATGGGCTCCTAATCGCTACTTTGTTATGGAAGAACATATTTTTACATGTATAACAAATGAAGGTGAGCAAGCAATCGCTAAACTTGCTAGTCAAATGTACGGGGAGTTTTATTACGCTTTATTATTAAACTTATTTCATAAAGTTGTTTTATTAAAGATGGCCAACGCTTATGCTGAACTAAACATTGAACAGGATACAAATGAAATAGAGCAATTAATTTATTCAATCAATTCATTTACAGCAAATTACTTTTCTTTAGAGTTAGTATCCCAATCACAGAGTGAAGATATTTTCTTCCGCTTAAGAAAACTATTTAACATTGAGGTACTATACTCGAATGCAAAACAAAATCTTGATAGTTTGTTTAAATATCAAGAAAATGTCGCTTCTAAAAAAGATAGCCTTTTACTATTAATTTTAACGCTCTACTCTGTAGTAGGCCAAATGTTAGGGTTTACTATGATTGATCTTTTAAGAAACACCGATTCAAACAAAATCTCGTCGCCACTTGAATTTTTCGCGCTTTTAATAGCAATTAGCGGCATAGTCATTTCACTTATTTTAGGTGCGCAAAGTTTATACCAATGGAGTCTACAACATAAACGAAGAAAATCATGGGTAAAACAAACTGTACTTTCTGCTGTTAAAGAGAAAGATGATAAACATTAAAAAGGGTGATTTTCAAATTACAAATACGTAGAGCATTTCAGTGAATGAAATTTTTATCAGCGATTTTTAAGATATATCGGCGTAACTCAAATTATATCAGCGATTTTTCGATTATATCGGCGCAACTCAAATTATATCAGCGATTTTTCGATTATATCGACTTACCGACAAAAACTGATAAAAAACACATGGTAAAAAAAGTACTCCAAAATAAAATTTGGAGTACTTTTTTATTACAATAATTTAGCTTACTTCCCTGCTTCGATTTTCTCTAATGCAGCCGCTACTTGCTCTTCAGTTAATTCGTGTTGAACGATATAACGATTACGTGGGTGTACACGACATTCATGAGAACATGCACGTAAATGTTTCGCTTCGTTTTCTTCAGAACATAAAATTTTCTTATTACATTCTGGATTTGCACAGTTTACATAGCGCTCACAAGGTTCACCTGTAAAGTGGTCTTTACCAACGATAACATGCTCTTTTTGGTTTACTGGTACAGAGATACGCTCATCGAACACGTAACATTGTCCATCCCAAAGCTCACCTTGTACTTCTGGGTCTTTTCCGTACGTTACAATACCGCCGTGAAGCTGACCTACATCTTCGTAACCTTCACGAACTAACCAACCAGAAAACTTCTCACAACGAATTCCGCCTGTACAGTATGTTAAAATCTTTTTACCTTCAAGTGTTTCTTTGTTTTCTCTAATCCAATCTGGCAACTCACGGAATGATTCAATATCCGGTTTAATCGCACCTTTAAAGTGACCTAGATCAAACTCATAATCATTTCGTGCATCAATGATAACTGTATCTTCTTGTTTCATTGCCTCATAGAATTCTGTTGGCTCTAAATATTTACCAGTTATTTCTTTCGGATTAATGTCGTCTTCTAGACGAAGTGTAACTAACTCTGGACGAGGGCGTACGTGCATTTTCTTAAATGCATGTTCATCTGCCTCATCAATTTTAAAAACGATTCCAGCAAAACGTGGATCATTGTTCATTGCTTCCATGTATTTCTCTGTTTGCTCAACAGTTCCAGAACAAGTTCCATTAATTCCTTCTGTCGCTACAAGAATTCTTCCTTTTAACTCAAGTGATTTACAAAATTCTAAATGCTGTTCAGCAAATTCTTCTGGATTTTCAATTGTTGTGTACATGTAATATAGTAATACTCTATATGGTTTTGTAGTTGCCAATTTATTTCTACCACCTATCTAAATTTTAAAATCATGTATAAGTTAACGTTCATATCAAAACATATATAATAAGAAAATACATACTAAATTGTACTTAGCCTATTTTCTTCTATTTACAATTTTTTCTATAAGTTAACGAAAATAAAAACAAGATTACATCACAAAACACTATGGTTATGTTGTAATCCCAATATATTATATATCATACAATTTCATTTCCATCAATTAATATGCTGTAATATAGGCTCTATGTTCACATAAATTTCAAAATTAGTCCTTTAATTCATTATGTTTCCCCATGTGATCACACCATAAACTCCCATTTTTTTATAACACGACACTATCTATTGCGGCAAGGCATATAATTTGCACTAAGGAAACATTTGTGTTCAAATAAAAATATCATCTCATACATTTAAATGTATTGAAATAAACAATAAGAATACTTACAATAATTTCATCAAGTTAACATTTCAAAGGGGAAAACTACTATGAATAAAGATATATCAAAAGATGAACAAGTCCCTTCTCAAAGTACAACTGTTCAATCAGCACACTTAGCTTTAAGTGGAGAAACGAAAGGCTGGAAAAGACTGTTACCGTTTTTAGGACCCGCTTTTATCGCATCCGTAGCTTATATTGACCCTGGTAACTTTGCTACAAATATCGCAGCTGGTTCACAATATGGATATTTACTATTATGGGTTATATTCGCCTCTAACTTAATGGCAGTATTAATTCAAACTTTATCAGCTAAATTAGGAATTGCTACGGGAAATAATTTACCTGAAATCGCTCGCGAACACTTTCCAAAACCTGTGTCTATTGGCTTATGGATTCAAGGTGAACTCGTTATTATGGCTACAGATCTAGCGGAATTTATCGGGGCAGCACTCGGATTGTATTTATTATTTGGAATTCCGATGTTACCAGCTGCTTTAATTACAGCAGTCGGATCATTTATTATTCTTGAGTTTCAACGCAGAGGATTTCGCCCACTAGAAGCTATTATTACAGGGATGATTTTTATCGTAGTAATAGCATTTGGGATTCAAGTTTTTTATGCAAAACCAGAATTAAGTCCCCTTCTTTCAGGACTATTTATTCCAAAATTCCAAGGTGTAGACAGTATATTACTTGCAGCAGGGATATTAGGTGCGACAGTTATGCCACATGCAATCTATTTACATTCTGCATTGACACAACGCCGCGTGATCGGAACAACTGATGAACAAAAGAAAAAAATTTTCCGTTTCGAGTTTATTGATATCATTATCGCAATGGTTATCGCTGGAGCAATCAATGCGAGTATGTTAATTGTTGCTGCCGCACTATTCTTTAAAAATGGCTTACATGTTGAAGACCTTGATGTTGCTTTTAACCAGTTCAGTACTTTAGTCGGTCCTGTATCAGCTGCTTTATTTGGAATTGGGCTCTTATCAGCAGGACTATCTAGCTCTTCTGTCGGTACAATGTCAGGTGACATTATTATGCAAGGTTTCATTCGAATGCATATTCCGTTATACTTACGCCGCTTTATTACAATGATTCCACCATTAGTTATTATCGCTTTAGGTGTAAATCCAACTTACGCTCTAGTCATGAGCCAAGTCGTCTTATCATTCGGTATTGCTTTTGCATTAGTGCCACTTATTATGTTTACAAGCAATAAAAAAATTATGGGTGCGCTCGTTAATCACCGCATAACAACCTTTATCGCTTGGATCATCGCTGCACTTGTTATCATTTTAAATATTTTCTTACTTTATCAAACATTTGTAGGGTAATGAGAAAAGGTATTCCAATAAAACTGGAATACCTTTTTTCATTACCACTTATGTATGTACCTCTTTCTGGCATTATCTTACCTTTTTCAGTTCGAAAGTAAAGTGGTAATCCTTCCGAAAGAAATATGCTCACCTTGGATGGATCCTGCCTTTGATGATGAATATGTAAATGCGGCTCACTTGAACTTCCTGAGTTACCAACTTGAGCAAGTACCTCTCCTTCATTTACATGTTGGCCTTCCCTCACTTTAATTGATCCTTTTTTTAAATGGGCAAGAATCAAAAATGTCCCTGATTCATCTAGTTGCAAATAAATATGATTCCCCGCCATTGACTCAAAATTATCCGATCCCGGAACTACATCTTTTTCATCGTTATTGATTGATACAACTGTTCCTGAAGCTGGTGCCATTACTTTTGCTCCATATATTCCATAATCTTCTAATTTACTACTTTTCACTTCAGCAGGCGGAATAAGAATATCATATGCCCATCGTTCATTTGGTTTTATAACATGATAGTTCGTTTCTAATCGATCACCACCTCAGCCCACTAGTGCTCTTTCATTTAAGGGAAAACGAACGACTATTTTAGGGCTCATAGACTGTACATCTGCTGGGTAAGCAAGTCCCCCTATGTTAGCAAACCATCCTAAAGGCCAAGCTCCAATTATAGAGAAAAGAACGATGAAGAGTAATATTCTATCTATTCGCTTTCTGAAAATGCCTTTCCACACAAATAGTAATGCTGATCCTATCAAAATAAAGATTGATACTAAGCTAAAGGCTTGTATACTCCACCACACAATGACTGATATAACACCTTTAGCTAAATAAACTACACTCCAACTTGCAATTAGAAAAGCAATTAAAATTACTAATACATATTTCTTCCACATGTTGTATCCCCACTCTCCTATCTTTGTACTACATCATACGAAGTGAAAATTACGACATATAAAAGAAATACTTACGACTTCCTTATAATTCTTTATAATACGGTAAAGCGATGGTGAAAACAGTTTCTTTCTCGTTACTGCGCACAGTGATATCCCCTTTATGAAGCTCTGCTATACTTCTCGCAATTGCAAGTCCCATTCCTTTGCCACCCGTATGGGAGCTACGTGATTTTTCACCACGATAAAACTTCTCAAAAACGTAAGGAAGGTTCTCATCCGGAATACATTGTCCAAAATTTTTAATTTCTATTTCAGCATTCATGTCTCTTTTAGAAACTTGAATTAAAATATCCTTTCCGTCTTTCCCGTACATAATACTATTACTAATTACATTTTCGAATAGCCTCACCATAAGCGCTACATCTATTTCCACATGTAACTCCTTATCACCATTAATACAAAAGCTCATATCGGCATCATCTAGTTGTGGTACAAAATCAATCATGATTTGTTCAATGAACGATTTCATATTTACTACACTTTTATGTAATTCGATCTCTCTATAATTTATTTGACAATATTCTAATAAATCATCTACTTGATTTTTTAATTCATAACTTTTTCGCTTTAGTATACTTACATACTGTTCACATTCTTCTCTATTTGAATGAAGCTGATTTCCTAACAGGTCCGCGTAACCGATTAGAGATGTTACAGGTGTTCGTAAGTCATGAGAAATATTACTAATCATTTCAGTTTTCATTTCCTGCAATTTTTTTTCATTTTCGATAGACTCTTTTAAACTTTTAGCCATTCTATTAACATTCACTGCTAATTCACCAATCTCGTCATTTTTTGAAATAGGTATATGTATTTCCAAATTACCACTACTTATTTCCTTCACACTCTTGTTAATTTCAGATAATCTTTTCATCATTGTTTTTGTCATGAATGCAAAGTATGTTGTAGTAAAAATTAAAAAAACTATAAAATATAAAAATGAATATTTTTCCTCTAACGCAGTAACATGACTATATATATTTCCAATTACAATTTGAAACGCTATTATACTTACAGTTGCTAACAAAATGCTACATATGAATGCGATAAAAAACTTAGCTCTAATGCCTTGTAATGATTTAATCTTCAATTTTATATCCGACTCCCCAAACATTTTGAATAAACTTCGGCTCTTTTGGATTCTCTTCAATTTTATTTCTTAATCTTGCAATATGAACCATTACTGTATTATTACTTTCATATGCTCTTTCTTTCCAAACGCTTTCGTATATTTCTTCAATAGTGAACACACGATTCTTTGCAGCGGCCATTAAGTACAAAATATCATATTCAGTTTTCGTAAGATTGATTGTTTCTCCATATAACATTACTGTTCTAGACACTTCATCTATTTCTAAACCTCTAATATTTATTTTCTTTTCTATTTCTTGGACAGCACTTTGATTGAAATATGTATACCTTCTTAATTGAGCTTTCACTCTCGCTATAAATTCAATTGTACTGAACGGCTTCACAATATAATCATCTGCCCCAGTACTAAACCCAATTACTTTATCTACATCCGATGATTTCGCGCTTAAAAACATAATTGGTAAACTATGTTTCTCTCTAATCCTCCTACACAATTCTATTCCATCCATATGTGGCATCATAATATCCAAAATAGCAAGTTGAATACTGTTATTATTTATTATTTTTAAAGCCTCTTCTCCGTTATGAGCACTAAAAACTTTAAAACCTTCTTGCATTAAATTCGCGTTAACACATCGAACAATATCTTGATCATCATCTACAATTAAAATTGAGTTTTTCTCCATATACAAACCTCTTTTTGAAATATATTCCACAATCAATTTTATCACAAATTAAAACCATACTTCCCTCTTGAATAATCTTTATTTTCAGACTAAATTATATAATAACAACACATTCTAGTTTCAGAAGAAATGGAGTGAAAGTATGTTTCCTATATTAAAAACCGACCGACTCATTTTACGAGAACTTACCGAAGAAGATGCACCGAGTATACTACAATGCTTTTCTAATGCTGACGTACTGCGCTATTATGGCCAAAAACCATTACAAAATATTGATCAAGTGAAACAAGTCATTCATAACTTTAAGCTCAGTTACAATGCAAGAAGCGGTATAAAATGGGGTATCGAATTAAAGGACAAGAAAGAGCTCGTTGGAACAATTGGGTTTCATGATTGGTCTTCTGAGCATAAACGAGCCAATATAAGTTATGCCTTTCTCCCTGAACACTGGGGAAAAGGATATGCAACTGAAGCTGTTTCTGACGTTATATCATACGGTTTCCACACACTTCATTTAAAACGGATCGGAGCAATTGTATTTCTTGAAAATGAAGCTTCCAATAAAGTGTTATTAAAATTAGGATTTGAAAAAGAAGGCTTTTTAAAAAATTATATGTATCAAGATGATATCCCATATGATACGAATTTTTATTCTTTATTAAAATCGGTTTAATAGAATGCATGCGTAAAAAACCTTACTTTTAAAAAGTAAGGTTTTTTGTATTTATTAATTTAGGATATAAGCATTCTTATAAGTATAAACACCACCAAATTGATGCTTTTCAATTCCCTTTACGTAATCCTTTTGTACATATGCTGAACCAATATGATACAGCGGTGCTACAGCTGCATCCTCTAATAAAATACGCTCGGCCTCTTGCAATGCTTCCCATCTTTTCTTCTGATCTAGTACTAGATCGCTTTTCGCTTTCTTTATTAATTCATCGTAGTGTCGGTTAGAATAGTTCATTTTGTTATTCTGATTATCCGTCGTAAAGAGTTCTAAATAACTAATTGGGTCTTTATAATCCGGTCCCCAATTTGCCATAGATATATCGTAATCTCCTGTTTGTTCTAACTGTAATTTTTGCTTAAATGGCTGTTGTTTAATTTGTATCGTTAATCCTTGCAAATGCTTTTCTAATTCACCTTTTATATATTCTGCCATACGTTTTGCATTATCTTGTTCATACGTTAAAAACTCGAGGTTTACTTCGTCTACTCCTAGTTCTTTTTTCGCTTCTTCCCAAATCTTTTTCGCATTTTGCAAATCATATGAAGAAAGATCTCCGTTTTCTTTTCTAAAATCTTTGCCAGTCTCTTCATTTATATGACCAACTGGTACAAGTCCGCTTGCAGGTTTTGACCCGTTATTTATAAAGTGAGCAACGAAATCTTCTTTATTTAACGCGAATGAAATAGCCTGACGCACTTTCTTATTTGCTAACGCATTATTTTTTTCATTAAAACGTAGCATAGCAATTCCAGGATCGCTCGACATATGTAATTCCTTATTCCCTTTATACTTGTCTACAAATTGAGAATTAATAGTCACTCGATCCAAATTACCAGCTTCGTATAAATTAACAGCGGTCATTGTATCCTTTACAATTTGAAAGTTTATCTCGTCTAATTTCACTTTCTTTTCATCCCAATATGTAGCATTCTTCTTTAATTGAAACTCTTGTTCATGCTTCCATTTCTCTAATACAAATGGGCCGTTATATATGAGATTACTAGGTTCCAATGCATAATTCTTTCCTTGTTCTTTCAAAAATGACTCATGCTGTGGCAAGTAAATCGGCAGTGCTAACAACTGTAAAAAATACGGAATTGGCTGTTCGAGTTCCACTTCTAACTTATAATCATTTATAACTTTAACCCCAAGTTCATCAAGAGGCATTGTTCCCTTATTTATCTCTTTCGCATTTTTCACATGAAAGAGCATGTACGCATATTGAGACGCTGTTTCAGGTTTAATTGCACGTTTCCACGCAAACATAAAATCATTTGCTGTTACACTGTCTCCATTTGACCATTTTGCATCTTTACGCAAATCAAATGTATATTTTTTACCATCTTCACTTCTTTTAAACGATTTTGCTACTGCTGGAATAGGCTGATCTTGATCATCTAATACATACAAACCTTCAAATATGTTTTGCATAACATGTGCTGATGTACCATCCATCGTTTTCGCAGTATCAAGAGAAGGGATTTCTTCCGATACCGTTACATGTAATACTTGTTTTTTTGCCTCTGTGTCACTTTTATTCGCTTTATTATTACAAGCTGTTAATAATAAAGATGTAACAAGTGCCATTACCATTAAATGGCTCTTTTTTCGCTTCATGAGTTGTTCTCCTTAAGTATAATATATTATAAAGCGTAATATATTATAGCAGAAATACTAACAGAAAGATGCGACATTCTTTTGAATATTTATTCGTCCAAGAAAAAAGCTATCCTTTTAAAAAAGGATAGCTTTTTCAACTACATATAATTACCTATCTTTGCAAACCTCGTTTATAACGACTCGCTTCAAATATAATACGCTCTTCATCTAACGTTTTACATTCGCCATTCCAAACGACACGTTTTCCGTTAATAATTACATCGCTTATATCTTTTCCACTAGCAGCATATACAAGGTGCGATAACACTTCATCTGCTGGTTGTAAATGCGGCTTATTAGATGGATCAATTGTGATAAAATCGGCACACTTTCCGACCTCAAGTGAGCCTGTTTGTTTCATCCCGATTACTTCAGCAGCTCCTTTAGTCGCAAGTGTAAGAGCTGTTTCAACTGGTAACGCTGTTGCATCTTGATGAATGCCTTTTTGTAATAATGTCGCTATACGCATTTCTTCAAACATATCTAAATTGTTGTTGGATGCTACACTATCTGTTGCAATTCCTACTTTCATTCCTGCTTCTAGCATCGCTTTTACATTTGCTATACCTGAACCTAGTTTTAAATTACTATTCGGGTTATGAGCTACTCGAACATCATGTTCTGCTAAAAATGCACGCTCATTTTCATTTAATACTACACCGTGTGCAATAACTGTTGGACGTTTAAACAACCCGCAACTTGCTGCATATTCTACTGGACGTTTTCCGTACTGTGCTTCAATATCACGTACTTCACGCTCTGTTTCCGAAAGATGAATATGAACCATCGTTTGATTTTCTACTGCAATTCGTGCGCATTCTTCTAACAGTTCTGTGGAACATGTATATGGACTATGCGGCGCAACCATCGTAGTTAACATACCACTTTCATTATAGTAACGCTTCACATATTTTTCAGCTTCTTCAACGGCTTTCTTTTCATCATCTTTCGTTCCGAAGCTAAATAAAGTTCTCGAAACAGCAGCTCGCATTCCACTCTTTGATACCGTTTCCATAATTGCATCTTGATCTACTCCAATTGGATTAAACATATCAGAGAATGATGTTGTACCACTTTTCACCATTTCAAGTAATCCTAATTCCGTACTAGCGACCGCAAGCTCTGGCGTAAACTGACTTTCAAGTGGCCAAATTCTCGTCTCAAGCCACGGCTGTAATAGCATATCATCGCCAATACCTCTTAAGAGACTCATTACAACATGTGTATGTGTATTTACAAGTCCTGGTAAAACCCACTTTCCTTTCATGTCAATTACTTCATCTACTTCAAAATTATTAGCGAATTCTCCGCTCTTTACATCTATAATTTGATCATTTTCTACAATGATATATCCATTTTCTATCACTTCGTTTTGTTCATTCATCGTTACGATTGTAGCGTTTACATAAGTTGTTTTCAAAAGTATTTCCCCTTTCAACTCTATGAAGTTCCCTTTAATAAGTTACCACCATTATAGTAACTTATTAAAGATTAAGAGTCAAAAGATAATTTCAACTCTTTCATTATCTTTTCCTTCAAAATGCTATATTGTTTTTCATTTGTATCTGCAAATGCTTCTTCTCGATTTGATTCCACATCCAAATAATTCAATCTTCCATTGAACTGAATCTCTGTAAAATCAAACCTCTGTCCAACTATACAGTTATAAAAATGCCACACCTCCCCTACTTTTGTCTTTTTGATTTTTCCTCCGTATATATCTTGAACGACTAAAGCCGTTACACCACACTGTCCCTTTGCCGGATTCTCAATAGTCCACTTTGAACTTGTTTCAATCGACCATGATTTTACTAGTGCTTCATATATCCTTTTTATCTTTACATCATCCATTCTAATCTTCTCCTACTATTAATTGTTTTACACATCATGTTGCAAAAGAGGCAGTAAACGATCCTCAAAAACCGTTGATGGTGTCTCTCCTATTAACTTTGCTCCCATCTTCAAGTAAAACCCTTTTGCATTCGGATCACTATCAATTGTAAAACTTTTTATTCCTAGCTCATTTGCTTTTTCTAATACATACTCCCAAAGTATTTTCCCGTACCCTTTTCCTTTGTAACGAGGCTGAATGTACAGGAGATCAAGAGCGTTATCATTACGTAAAAATGAGAAAAAACCAATCTTCGTATTATCGTTTTCTAAAACATATACAAAATTATTTTTTATGTACTCATCAGTAATTGTTAAATCTTCCTTACAAGCAAGTATGAATGCTTCGCTATAGTTCCACGTTGCTTTTGAATGTAGTGCAAGTTCACTTAATTGATTTGCTTCACTTAATAACGCATTTCTTATCTTCATGATTCTTTCTCCTCACCTTTGATATATAAACTATTAAAATGATTCGAAAAGTAATTAAAAAAACCTCTTATTTCCGTAAATAAGAGATTACTTTTATAATTCCTCATAATAGGTAACAATTTTTTAAAAGAAAAAAAACGCCATTCCTGAAAATTGGCGTTCTTTTTCTTTTAACCTTTATGGCATATTATATTAAGCATCATTTTTGCATTTCTAAACAGTTTCTACTACCGCTTCAAGCATTGTTCCATTTTTAGCATAGTTTGTATGCCAAGAAAAAGCTTTTTCTAAAATATGAGGAGTTTGTCCACCTCTTGTTTTTGCTTCCTCGTAATAAGCTCGTAGCTGTTCACGATACATTGGATGTACGCAATTCTCAATAATTAGTTCCACTCTTTCTCTTGGCGCAAGCCCTCTTAAGTCAGCATACCCCTGTTCAGTGACGATAACATCTACATCATGTTCACTATGGTCTACATGAGAAACGAAAGGAACGATGCTTGATATGTTGCCACCTTTTGCAATCGATTTAGTAACAAAAATAGCTAGACGTGCATTTCTCGCAAAATCACCAGAACCACCAATACCATTCATCATTTTTGTACCTAAAACATGAGTAGAATTAACATTTCCGTATATATCTAATTCTAAAGCAGTATTAATCGAGATTAATCCAAGGCGACGAATGATTTCAGGATGATTAGAAATCTCTTGCGGGCGCATCATTAATTTGTCACGATATTTTTCAAAGTTAGAAAATACTTGTTGCATTTTCTCTTCAGAAAGCGTGATGGAGCAGCAGGAAGCAAAATTGACTTTCCCAGCATCCATTAGATCAAAGACCGCATCTTGTAAAACTTCAGAATATACCTCTAAATCTTCAAACTCCGAATCTAGCATGCCGTGCAATACTGCATTAGCAACTGAACCAATTCCCGATTGTAACGGCGCTAAACGATTTGTTAATCGGCCTACTTTAACCTCTTCTCGAAGGAACTCTATTAAATGCTGTGCCATAATAACAGTTTCTTCATCTGGAGGAACAATTGTCGATGGCGAATCCAGTTGATTCGTAAACACAATTCCCTTCACTTTTTCAGCATCAATTGGGATACCGATTGTTCCAATTCGATCATCCGTTTTTACGAGCGGAATAGGGAGTCTTTCCCCTTGTTTACCTGGTTCATATAAATCATGTAGCCCCTCTAATTGCGTAGATTGAGCCATATTCATTTCAATAATAATGGACTTAGCATTTAAGGAGAATGCTAAGGAATTTCCAATTGAAGTGGTTGGAATAATCATTCCATCTTCAGTAATCGCAACCGCTTCCAAGATAGCGAAATCTATATCCATAACGTCAGCACGAAGTAACTCTGCTGTATGAGATAAGTGCTGATCCACAAATAAAAAGTCCCCGTTATTAATTCCTTTTCGCATAGTTGCATCTGCTTGGAAAGGCAATCTTTTCCCTAAAATTCCTGCCTCAGCAAATAATTTATCTACATCCGAACCTAAGGAAGCCCCTGTATAAACATTTACTTTAAAAGATTTATCATTCTTAACTCGGTTTACAAGTGCAAATGGGACTGCTTTTACATCACCAGCACGTGTAAATCCACTTAATCCTAAAGTCATTCCACTTTTAATCCATGAAGCTGCTTCTTCAGGTGTAACTACTCGATCTTTTAATCGTTGATCCCTAATTCTATCTAAATTATTCTCCATATGTAATCCCTCTCCCAATGAATATTCATAATTATTTTACACATTAACACCATCAAAATAGGGGTTTTCTTACACAATGCCGAAAATTCAGATAAAACAGCGAATCTAGGTTCTAAAGCAGAAAATTTTAGAATCCTAGAAGCTTACGAAAATAACTGGCGTATGATTGACTTACTGGTACCCTCTCTCCGTTATCCATAGAAAGTAAAAAAGTAGAATGGGTATCAGGATAAATCGCTTTAATATGATTAACATTTACAATAAAGGAACGGTGGCATCTAATAAACGAATCTTTCGGAAGCAAGTATTCGAATTCTTGTAGAGAGTATTTATGCGTTCCTGTTAACTCTTCTGAATTCACATATGTCTTTTTATCTTTAGCCTCTAAATACATGACCTTTGCAAAAGGAACTGGAACCCATCCGTCTGTTGTTTTTAAAGTAACGACTGACTTACCATCCGTTAAAGCGGGATAAATTGCCGTCACGCAACCTTCAATATTTCCATTATTTGCAAATGGTACGGCCATTCCATGATAAGGAATACCGAAAACATCTCGGTTAATAAACTCAGAGGCTTTTTGCTTCGTTACCATTGCTTTATGTGCAATCGTTCCTTCCTTAATAGGATTCCCGGCGCTAATCTTTAAATCAATTCGTTTACTTGGCCGATAGTAAATATATTCTTTCGTATTCGAAACGGCGATTGATATTTCATCTGAAAATAATTCCCCAACAACATCTAGTAGTATACCTAATGTTTTATCTTCCATATTATTAACACCTCATTCACTATTATACTACTATTATGATTTGTAAAACCGTTCAACAATTTGAACGGTTTTACAAACAATTTAGTTCACCTTAGCCCCATAACATCTTGCTACTGCAACTGCCTGCGCTATATCTAATTTCACATTTTTCAAATCAAAACTTGTAAAATCAATTCTATCAACTATCGCCCCTTTTAAATTTGCACCGCTAAGTTTCGCCTTACCTAGTTGTACACCTGTTAAATCGGCTTCACGTAAATCTGCTTTTTCTAAATTACATTCATATAGGTCAGCTTCAATTAAACGTATACCCTTTAACATTTGTTTACTTAAGTTCGCGAACCTTAAATTCGTATATGACCAATCGCCCGATATTATAGTTATTCCGTCTAAATTCGCTTCTTCAAAATCAGAGCCAGTCATTTTACATTCTTCAAACTTCGATACGAATAAATTCACACCAACAAACTTACAATTTGCAAATGTAGTTCCTTGATGGATAGAAGCGTTAAATAGAGCACCGGTAAAATCACATTCTATGAAATTACAATTTTCAGTAGAAACTTCCGTTGCATCCACCCCTCTAAAACAGCATTTTATGAACGTACAATTTTTCAATTCCTCTTCTTTAATCAAAACATCTTGAAAATCTATTTCTATATACTCTTTATTTACAAATTCACTCATAACTATTCCTCCATTTCCTCAAAGAAACCTCACTTGAAAAAAGTGAGGTTTCTTCTCATACAATATGCCCATCTAACCAAGAAATCAAATCTTGAAATACTTCATCTCTATTTACTTCGTGGAACATTTCATGTCTTCCATTTTCATATAAGCGCAGCGTTACATCTTTCACGCCACATTTTTTATAATTTTCATATACTTTTTTTACACCTTTCCCCATATCCCCAACAGGATCACGATCTCCTGAAAAAATATGTATTGGAAGATTTTTCGGTGTTTTCTTAAACTCTTCTAGTTTATTTACTTCTAATACCCCAGAAAATAATTCACGATAAAAGCTTGTTGTACAAATAAATCCACATAAAGGATCCGCAATATATTTATCAACTTGATTATTATCTGAAGATAACCAATCAAATTTCGTACGATTTGGCTTAAAGTGTGAGTTGAAATTTCCGAAAGATAAAAAGTTTAGCATCGGACTTTTCGTTTTTGCCCCGCGTAGTTTCATCTCGATTGTCGCTACTTTATGACCAATGACTCCTAAGAATCCCGGGTTCCCACCAGTTCCTGAAATAAGGAATCCATCATATAATCCACCTTTAAGTTGTACAGCACGTCTTGATAAAAAAGAACCCATACTATGTCCAAGTAAAAACAACGGGCATGTCTGCTCTTTTCTTATCGTTTCTGATACAAAGATAACATCAGAAACAGCCTCACTCCAACCTACATTTGGTTCAAAATGACCATAATCTTCTTCTCTTTTCACTGTTTTCCCATGACCTTTATGATCATGCGCATAAACACCATACCCCGCTTCTAATAAGGCAGCAATAAAGTCTGTATAAACACCTGCATGTTCTGTCATACCATGTGCAATTTGAATAATCCCTCGCGGATCTCTTTCTGGTAGCCACTTACGTAAATAAATTTCCGATCCATCCAATGCCGTAACGAAACTTTCCTGTACGTTCATTTCGTCAGCCCCCAACTCTATTATGTATATCAAAAAATGAATATCCATTCATTATTCTTATTATGTATTATATGCAATTGCCTTCATTATGACAAATGACCCACTTTTCCAATTAGCTCTTAAACTAATATATTGACGAACAGAAAATAAAATTATATAGTTACTTACATAAAGTAATTATTATATAGTTACTTACATAAAGTAATTATTATATTTTTGGGAGGTTTCTATTATGATGCCATCATTATTTTTAGCACACGGATCACCGATGCTTGCTATTCAAGATACAGACTATACAAGGTTTTTAAAAACACTTGGCGAAACATACAAACCGAAAGCAATTGTTATTTTCACCGCTCACTGGGAAAGCGAAGTATTAACGATTTCTTCAGCAGATAACGAATATGAAACAATTTATGATTTTGGAGGTTTTCCTCCTGAGTTATACGAAATCAAATATCGTGCGAAAGGCTCTTCTAACATTGCATCTATGTTAGAAACAAAATTTAAAAACAAAGGTATTCCAGTCCATCATAATATGACGAGAGGTTTAGATCATGGCTCATGGACTCTTCTGCATCGCATGTATCCAGAAGCAAATATTCCTGTTGTCCAAATATCAGTCAATCCATTCCTTGCTGCAAAAGAGCAATTTAAGATTGGCGAAGCACTAAAAGGACTTGGACAAGAAGATATTTTAATAATCGGGAGCGGTGTTACCGTTCATAACTTACGAGCTTTAAAATGGAATCAAACTACACCCGAACAATGGGCAATTGAATTTGATGATTGGATTATTAAACATATGCAGACTACTGATAAAGATGCATTATTTAATTGGGAGAACAATGCCCCTCATGCACAATTAGCAGTACCAAGAGCAGAGCATTTTGTTCCTTTATTTATCGCTATGGGAAGCGGTGAAAATAACGGTGAAGTCATTCACCGCAGTTACGAGCTTGGTACATTAAGCTATCTTTGTCTCCAATTTTAAAGAAAAGGATGAAGCAATCATTGCTTCATCCTTTTCTTTTTCATTCACTTAGTTAACTAACTTCCAAATGTCGTTTCTCTGATACCTCTTCGTTCTTATTGTGAAAATAAACCCAAATGCACGCAATAAATAATAGTGATGAAGTAGAGAAGAAAACATATTGGAAGCCTGCATGAGCTGCAATTTGTCCACCAAGTACTGGTCCAATCATATTTCCTAAAAACTGAAACGATTGATTATACCCAAATATTCTTCCCGTTACATGGTTTGGTGTATGTTGTTTTAGTAGAGTTTGTACGGAAGGTAATAGTCCTGCTTGTGCGATACCTAATAAAAAGCGAAGAATTAATAGTTGCCAAGCTGAGGTTACAAATGCTTGCGGAATAAAAATAATTCCTGCCGCAAATAATGCCACAACTAACGTTTTTTGAGGTCCAATACGATCTGATAATCTCCCTAACTTAGGAGCTGCCATAATAATAGCTAAACCTGTCGCAGACATGACTGCGCCTGCAATCATTTCAATATGAGCTGTTCCTGGGCCTTCTAAATTCTTTACATACAATGTAATAATAGGTTGAATTGACATGTTCGCAAGTTGAATAATAAATGTTGTTACAAATAAACTAATAATTAAATGCTTTGCTGGAACCATCGTCCATACTTTTTTCGGTTGTACTTTTTTTGCTTGAGCGGAGTGATTCTCTTCATGTAGGAAGAAAAAAACGATGAGAAAAGAAAGGAATAAAAAAGCTCCTGTAACAAGAAAAACATGGCGCATTCCAATTAACTCAGACAAATAACCACCAAGTAATGGGCCAAGTAAAGAACCGCTCACGCCACCTGTTGAAATTGTGGAGATTGCCCAACCTGAATGTTCTTTCGGAGTTTCTGCCGCAATAAATGTCATCGCCGTTGAAAGGAAACCAGATACCGCTCCCATCAAAAATCTTAGTGCGACTAGTTGATACACATCCGTTACAAACCCCATAAGCGTCATAATAATCGCCATACCAAGGCTCGCACGAATCAGCATCAATTTCCGTCCATGTATATCACCAAGCTTTCCCCATATTGGTGATACGATCGCACCCATTAAAAATGTTATACCAAATGCAAGTCCCGACCACTGTGCAATACTTGAAGTGCCAGTCACTCCTAATTCCTCAATATAAAAAGATAAAAAAGGAATTACTAAACTCATACCGGCTGCAGTGGTAAAACAACCTAGCCAACAAATCATTAAATTTCGTTTCCAGCTGGCCATTTTCACACCTTCTTTCTTTAGATACCCATTCTACACCCTTTCTTGTAAAAAGTTTAGTAATTTGCTTTATTTGTAAGATTTACTACAAAACCCGCTATTTTCTAGTGAAAACCACTACATCTCTACATTATTTTCATAAAAAAACCAACTCCCATATATGGAGTTGGTTACTTATTCTCTAACGGTATTAAACGCGCATCACAATTTCTTTCATAAAACTCAATCGGACCTGCTTGTCCAATAATTGCGTATTCATATCCTTCTTGCTTCATACTATGTAAACAACGATGTAACAATTGCTTTCCTACACCTTTCACACGATTTTGTTTTGTTGTGCCCATTGGACCAAACAATCCTTTCTTCCCTCTCACTACATCATAGCAAGCAAAACCTACTATCACTTCTTCTTGTTCTGCTATATAAATAGGTAAGTTTTCTTTATATGTACGAAATCCATATTCTATTGAACGTAACCAACGTTCACCAAATTCCTCATTAACAAAACTTGCTAATTTTTCAAAATCAGAAAGGTTAGCCTTTCTAACAGTACAAGTTAAATCATTATAAGTAGGAACAAAACATTTTAGATCAACCGCTAAATCTCTTGGCTCAGCTATAATACGTAATATATCTTTTTGTATTTGTGCATTTTCAATAAACTTATCTACACGAAATAGCGCATATATAACATGTCCTTCATTGATCATTACTTGCTGGAAACGTTCCATACGTTTCTTCGCTATTTGTAAAATTTCTAGCACCTTATAAGATACCTTATATTGTCCTATTTTTTTATACTTTTGATACGGTGAATCGTATTGTTTTCGTATTGAAAGTTTTTCTAAAAAATCCGTACCCAAGTTACGAAACAAATACATATACAACTCGCTACAAACTCCAGTGCCTTCTTTACTCATTCCGATAAACAGATGAGTTGGTTGAATAATATTATTTTCCGCCTCTTCTGCTGCAATCTTCAATATGTTATGAACACGTTTTGTATATTGAAATTCCTCCATATATATATCCATCCCCTACTACTTTACTATTAAACCGTAACCGTAAATAAGTGAAACAATTATTCCAACTACCAATATACCTGGCAGTAAATTTGCCACTTTAATTTTAATAATACCAAGTAAGTTCAATCCAATAGCGGCTATCATAATACCACCTGTAGCTGTCATTTCCACTATAAATTGATTCATTAATTCTTTCGGGACCAAACTATTAATTTGTGTTGCAAAAACCGCAATACCTCCTTCGTATAAAATAACTGGAATTGCCGAAAATACTACACCAATCCCTAAAGTCGTCGTTAATATAATAGAAATAAATCCATCAATAATTGCCTTTGTAAATAAAATATCATGATTTCCGCGAATCCCACTGTCGAGTGCACCAAGTATCCCCATTGCACCAATTACAAAAATTAAAGTAGCTGTTACAAAACCTTCTGATATGCTCCCTTTCCCTTTCGATCCAACTTTATTTTCTAACCAATCTCCTAACAGCTTTAACTTTTCCTCTAGTTGTAGCCATTCCCCGATGACGGTACCAATAACTAAACTTAGTATGACAACAAGAAAATTTTCACTTTTCAATGCCATTTGAAGTCCAAGCACAGTAACTGCTAAACCGATTGCATGCATAATTGTTCCCTTCATACTTTCTGGAATTCTACTAAATAATTTTCCTAGTAAAGTACCAAATATAATACAAATCCCATTTACAACTGCTCCTAATATAACCATCTCTCGTTCTTCACCCTTCGAATTCTTTATTTCTATATTTTGGTTTATACATTGATTTACAGGTTATCTATATGTTAACTTAATATTGAGAATATTAACAAATGTTTTCACTACATAAACTGCATTTGTAGTTATACATAAAGTGAAACTTTAACTAGCGCGAGTTTTATTGCCCACAAATTGCGGTATAAACTCAAAAGGGAAGGTATTTATGAAAACTTTACTAAAACGATTTCTGTTAATAGCCTTTTGCATTACACCAATTGTTTTATTAGTTAACTACTCTTTTATTTCAAAAGCGAAAGACAAACCCGATTTGCAAAACAAATCTAGTAAAACAGCTTCAACAAGTGAAAAGAAAATAGAAGACAAGGAAATCACACTCACCTTCTCTGGTGATACAATGTTCGATTGGCAATTACGTCCTGTAATCGAAAAAAACGGGGCTGATTATCCATTCCAACATGTAAAAGAAGAAATAACAAAAGCTGATATTTCTTTCGTTAATTTAGAGTCAGCATTTACAACGAGAGAAAAGAAAGCTCCTGGACAACTGTTTTGGATTAAAAGTGATCCATCCACGCTTAAAGCGATAAAAAACACGGGATATGACATCGTAAATATTGGGAATAACCATACACTTGATTATGGGCAAGATGGATTATTAGACACGATTTCTCACGTTGAAAAATTAAAGTTCCCTTACATTGGAGCCGGAAAGAATGCAAAGGATGCATATACTGCACGAGAAATGACTGTAAAAGGGAAAAAGTTCAAATTTCTTTCCTTCGTTCGATTTATGCCTGATACGAATTGGGTAGCTGGTGACAATAAACCTGGCGTTGCGAACGGATATGATTTAAATCTTGTAACAAAAACAATTAAAGAGCAAAAGAAAGATGCAGACTATTTAATCATCTATATGCATTGGGGCGTTGAAAAATCAAATCGTCCGGTAGAATACCAAAAACAATATGTACCTAAAATGGTTGAAGCAGGAGCTGACGCGATTGTCGGGAGTCACCCGCATTGGTTACAAGGATTTGAGTATTATAATAACGTTCCTATCGCTTATTCATTAGGCAACTTTTTATTCCCAAGTTATGTAAGCGGGAAAAGCGCCGAAACTGGCGTATTAACTTTAACTTTTAAAGGAAAGGATGTCCAAATGTCATTCAATCCTTACATCATTCGCAACAACCAAATTTCCCCTGTAAATGAGGAAGAAAAGAGAAAAGCTCTACAATATTTACAAACGATTTCAACTGATGTAGAAATTGATGATACAGGGAACATAAAAAACAAACGAAACTAGACAGCGCAAGATTTATTTCTCTGTAACATACTTTATAGAATAGGTGATGAACATGCTGAAAGACTTATTAGAAAATGTAAGTTTGTTAGAGAATATTTATAAAATATCTATAGCCGTTCTACTTTTATGTTCATTTTTTTCTGTTAAACTTCTAAAAAAAATAAAACGTGAACGAAAACTTACTACCTTTGAATTTACTATGTATGTAATCATTCGCATTGCGATACTCTTTTGGTTAACTAGCTTTATCCTACTTGAATATGGAAAGTATATAGTGTAATTATAAAAAGATAGATACAAGCAGCATTTCCGCTGTTTGCATCTATCTTTTTTATTTGGATGCTAACTCTTTCCTTCTATTAAATAAGCAAATCAAACAAAATAGGATTTTTATTAAGCTCCATAAATTGAATATTATTTTCTTTAAAACGAGTAATTAATTGCTCATAATCTTCTTTATGTTTCAACTCTACTCCGACTAGTGCTGGGCCATTTTCTTTATTATGTTTCTTAATGTATTCAAAACGAGTAATATCATCTTCTGGCCCTAATCCCTTATCAAGAAACTCTCTTAGCGCACCTGAACGCTGCGGGAATTCAATGATAAAATAATGCTTTAACCCTTCGTAAATGAGCGAACGTTCTTTCATTTCTTGCATTCTATCAATATCATTATTTCCACCACTTAGCGTACATACAACTGTTTTACCTTTTATTTCATCTCTATATAAATCAAGCGCTGCAATAGATAGTGCACCAGCCGGTTCAGCTACAATTGCATTTTTCTTATACAGTTCTAAAATCGTCGTACAAACCTTTCCTTCTGGTACTAAAACAATATCATCAATTACATCTTTACAAGTTTCAAATGTTAACTTTCCTACCTTTTTGACAGCTGCCCCATCAACAAAACTATCTATTTTCTCTAACGCGACATTTTCGTTTTGAAGAAAAGCCTCTTTCATAGATGCAGCTCCCATTGGCTCTACACCAATGATCTTTGTAGCAGGACTAACACCTTTTACATATGTACCAACACCTGATGCTAACCCACCGCCTCCAATTGCTGTAAAGATATAATCCACTGGTTTCTCCATATCATGCATAATTTCAACTGCCACTGTTCCTTGACCAGCAACTACATGCGGATCATCAAACGGATGAACAAACGTCATTCTATTTTCTTCACAATAGCGCTGTGCTTCTTGGAAAGAGCTATCAAATGTATCACCAACTAATACAATTTCTGCAAAATCACTACCGAAAAATTGTACTTGCGATACTTTTTGTTTAGGTGTCGTTGTTGGCATGAAGATTTTCGACGGAATCTTCAATAAATTACACGTGTAAGCAACTCCTTGTGCATGATTACCAGCACTTGCACAGACAACACCGTTTTGTAATTGTTCTTTTGATAAACTTTGAATTAAATTGTACGCACCACGAATTTTGAAAGAGCGAATCAATTGTAAGTCTTCTCGTTTTACATAAACGTCACAATCATATTTCTCAGATAGAACTGTATCACGTTGTAACGGTGTTTTAATAACGATATCTTTCATGCAATTATGAGCCATTAAGATATCTTCAATTTTCACTCTCTCCTTTACCTTCTGCACCATTATATATCATCCTTATCTCTTTTAAATTGGCTCAATCAAAATTCGGGATTTTTAGAACTGCACCTGTATTCGCCGATGTTACCATCTGCGCATAACGTCCAAGCCAGCCAGTTTTCACTTTCGGTTCTGGTCGTTTCCATTCTTTTTTACGCTTATCTAATTCTTCATCACTAACTCTTACTTCTAACAATCTTTCCTCAACATCGATACAAACGATATCCCCTTGCTTGAGAAGTGCAATCGTTCCCCCCGCAGCTGCTTCTGGCGAAATATGCCCTACCGAAATACCACGTGAAGCTCCAGAAAAACGTCCATCCGTTAATAGCGCAACATCTGCACCTAATCCCATACCAGCAATCGCTGACGTTGGTGCTAACATTTCCGGCATACCAGGACCGCCTCTTGGTCCTTCATAGCGAATAACAACTACATCGCCTTTCTTAACCTTTCCAAGCATAATGCCCGCAAGTGCCTCATCTTGTGAATTAAAAATAACGCAAGGTCCTTCAAATCGTTTTACTTCTGTTGCCCCACTTTTAATAACTGCTCCGTCTTTCGCAAGGTTTCCTTTTAATATACGTAATCCCCCTTCTTCACTATGAGGGTTTTCGAGAGAATGAATCACTTCCTTATCTTTAATCTCTGCATGAGCAATGTTTTCTCTTAATGTTTGCCCAGTAGCAGTAATACGGTCTAAATGAAGCACCCCTTCTTTTCGGCTCATCTCTTTCAAAATTGCACTAATTCCGCCTGCTCGATCAATATCCTCCATATGCCAATTGGAGGCAGGACTTACTTTACATAAATGTGGTACACGTCTTGAAACGGCATCAATGCGGTTCATATCGTAATCTAAACCCGCTTCTTGTGCGAGCGCCAATGTGTGCAACACTGTATTTGTTGAACCGCCCATCGCCATATCAAGCGCGAACGCATCATCAATTGCTTCTTCCGTTACAATGTCTCTCGGTTTAATATCTCTTTCAATTAAAATCTTTAATTTCTCTGCTGCTTGTTTAATTAATTCTTCACGTCTTGGATCAATAGCTAAAATACTTCCGTTACCAGGAAGAGCTAAACCTAATACTTCACATAAACAGTTCATAGAGTTCGCTGTAAACATACCAGAACAAGAACCACAAGATGGACAGCCATGATCTTCAATATCCTTTAATTCTTCTTCTGAAATTTTCCCAGATTGATAAGCTCCTACTCCTTCGAAAACAGAACTTAAATCGACAACCTCCCCTTTAGAAGTCTTCCCAGCTGCCATCGGTCCACCTGAAACAAAAACAGTTGGAATGTTAATACGAAGTGCAGCCATCATCATACCGGGTGTAATTTTGTCACAGTTTGGAATACAAATCATGCCATCAAACCAATGTGCATTTACAACCGTTTCTACTGAATCTGCAATGATTTCACGACTCGGAAGCGAATAACGCATACCGATATGCCCCATCGCAATACCGTCATCTACTCCAATTGTATTAAATTCAAATGGAACCATACCTGCTGCACGCACTGCTTCTTTAACAAGTTTTCCAAACTCATTTAAGTGCTTATGACCTGGAATAATTTCAATAAAAGAATTACAGATAGCTATAAACGGTTTATCAAAATCTTCATCTTTCAAACCAGTTGCTTTTAATAAACTACGGTGCGGCGCTTTATCAAAACCTTTTTTAATCATGTCACTTCTCATCTTGTCAAATCCCCTCTTACGTATTTTTCACTTACAATCTCTTTCTCTATTTCTTTACTAATTCTTTCGGTGCATGAATCCAGCTCATCATTTCACGAAGCTCTGCCCCCACTTTTTCTAACTGATGATTTTTCTCTGCTTTTTTCATGGCATTATACGTTGGACGCCCCGCTTGATTTTCTAAAATCCATTTCTTCGCGAATTCACCTTGCTGAATTTCTGTAAGAACACGTTTCATTTCTTTCTTCGTTTCATCTGTAACAATTCTCGATCCTGTTACATAATCTCCAAACTCAGCCGTATCTGAAATAGAATGGCGCATGTTCGTTAAACCACCTTCGTACATTAAATCAACAATTAACTTTAATTCATGCAAACATTCAAAGTATGCAATTTCAGGACGATATCCGCCTTCTGTTAACGTTTCAAAACCAGCTTTCACAAGTGCAGTTACCCCGCCGCAAAGTACCGCTTGCTCACCAAACAAATCTGTTTCTGTTTCTTCTTGGAATGTCGTTTCAATTACACCTGCACGTGTACAACCTACACCTTTTGCATACGCAAGCGCTACACTTAATGCCGTGCCTGTTGCATCTTGATGTACAGCGACTAATGCCGGAACACCATTTCCTTCTTGAAATACACGGCGAACGAGATGACCTGGACTTTTTGGCGCGACCATTGCTACATCTACGTAACTTGGCGGATTAATTTGCCCGAAGTGAATATTAAATCCATGTGAGAAAAGTAACATTTGTCCTTCACGGAGATTCTCTTCTACTTCTGCTCTATACACATGTGCTTGCTGTTCATCCGGTAATAGCATTTGTACAACTTGCGCGGTTCGAACCGCTTCTGAAACAGACATTACTTCAAACCCATCTGCTTTTGCTACTTCAAAAGACTTACCAGGTCGAACACCGACTACAACTTCCACACCAGAATCACGTAAATTTTGCGCCTGCGCATGACCTTGAGATCCATAACCAATTACCGCAACTGTTTTCCCTTGTAATAACTCTAATTTTGCATCTTTCTCATAATACGTTTTCATATTCCATACACTCCTTATAATTTATTTACTTGCAGTACATCAATTAATTTTTTCAACTGACCGACAAGTAATGTCGCTTCATTTTCAGTACAAACTGCTGTGAGTTTCATTTCAGAAACGCCACTAGTATCTCTTTCGTTTAAATGTAAAGAAGAAATATAATAACCACGCCGAGCAAAAATCCCACTTATACGTAATAAGACGCTTGGCTCGTTATGAATAACGAGTGAAAAAGTATGACTCATTCTTCCCACCTCTTCATAATCATTTCGTTATTCCCTTTGTTTGGCGGAACCATCGGAAATACGTTTTCACCTTCTCCTACACAAAAATCAACTACGACAGGACCATCATGAGCAAATGCTTCTAACATCACTTGTTTCGCCTCTGTTGAATTTGTCGCCCTTAATCCCTTCACTCCATAAGCTTCTGCCACTTTCACAAAATCTGGTGATCCGATTTTTGACTCTGATAAACGATTTTCATAAAACATCTCTTGCCATTGCCTTACCATCCCTAAAAATTTATTATTTATAATAAATACTTTTACAGGAATATTATTTTCAGCAATTGTTTGTAATTCTTGAATGTTCATTTGAAAAGAAGCATCGCCCGCAATACAAATGACGAGTTCTTCTTCTTTCGCAAGCTGAGCACCAACTGCCGCTGGGAAACCAAATCCCATCGTTCCTAGTCCGCCAGATGTTAGAAACGTCCGTGGTTTTTTCGCTTTATAAAAATGAGCAGCCCACATTTGATGCTGTCCTACTTCTGTCGTAACAATCGCTTCACCATTCGTTAATTCACTTACTAGACTAATAACATGCTGTGGTTTTAACTCACATTCTTTTTGATTGTAGGAAAGAGGATATTCCGCTTTCCATTCCTCTATTTTCGTAAGCCATTCATTTGTTTGTGTACGAATTGGCATATGTAACAACATATGTAACGCTTTTTTCACATCTCCAACAATCGGATATTCCACAGTTACATTTTTATGGAACTCCGAAGGATCTATATCAATATGTACCTTTTTTGAATGCGGAGAAAAGAGTTCTAATTTTCCTGTTACACGATCATCAAAGCGAACACCTAACGCAAGTAATAAATCACATTCTGTTACTGCCATATTTGCAGCGTACGTTCCATGCATGCCGAGCATTCCTAAAAATAACGAATCTCCCGGCGGATATGCACCAAGTCCCATTAAAGTGGAAACGACAGGAATACGATTTTCCCTCGCAAACTGAATAAGTTCATCAGAACCACCCGAATGAATGATCCCTCCTCCAATATAAAGAAGGGGACGTTTTGCTTCGGAAATTGCTTTAGCTACCTCTCTAAGCTTCCTACCGTCTGGCATAGGCTCTAATTTGTAACCTGGAATCTCAATTACTTCATTATAAAAACTTGTTACATTTTCATTTTGAACATCTTTTGGAATATCAATTAATACTGGTCCTGGTCGCCCGCTTTCGGCGATGTAAAAAGCTTCTTGTACGATGCGTGATAAATGATTCACATCACGAACTTGGTAATTATGCTTCGTAACAGGTACTGTAATCCCGACAACATCTGCTTCTTGAAATCCATCTTTTCCGATGAGAGGTTTTGCAACTTGCCCTGTAATGACAACTAAAGGAATCGAATCCATATAAGCATCTGCTAAACCCGTAACTAAATTTGTCGCCCCTGGGCCAGAGGTAGCAAAGACTACCCCGACCTTTCCAGAAGCTCTCGCATATCCTTCTGCCGCATGAATGGCAGCTTGTTCATGACGAGTTAAAACGTGCTTCAAACCACTTCCATATAACGCGTCGTACACTGGCAAAATCGCTCCGCCTGGATAACCGAAAACAGTCGTTACACCTAATTTTTTCAAGCATTGAATAACATGTCCGGCACCTGTCACATCTTCACACTGTAATTTCTCACGTGTTGTATGCTGTTCCATTTTAATTAACTCCTCTCCCCTACCTACAGTAAGCTCTCCGCCAGTCCTGGAACACGTACTCCTCTTTCTCTCGTTAACTTTTTAAATTCCTCTGTCAATTGTTTCGTTACACTTCCTGGTTTTCCATCTCCAATCTCTCTTGAATCAACTTTTACAACTGGAATTAATTCTGCTGCCGTTCCTGTTAAAAACACTTCATCTGCTACATATACGTCATGGCGAGTAAATGGCCTTTCCTCACATGGAATATTAAGTCGTTCACATAGCTCGATAACACTATTTCTCGTAATACCTTCTAGCGCCCCTAAGTAAGAAGGAGGTGTTAACACTTTTCCATCTTTCACAACGAAAACATTGTCTCCAGATCCTTCACAAACATATCCTTGTTGATTTAACATAAGGGCCTCTAACACTCCTGCTTGTGCCGCTTCAATTTTCACAAGTACGTTATTTAAATAGTTCATTGACTTAATACGTGGATCTAATGCATCTGGCGTATTACGTCTCGATGCAACAGATACAACGCTTAGTCCATTATCGTAAAATTCCTGTGGGAATAACTTTAATTGTTCTGCAATGATAATAACGCTCGGTTTCACACAACTTCTAGGGTCGAGCCCTAAGTCACCTTTTCCTCTTGAAACAATTAATCGAATGTAGGCATCAGCATATTCATTTTTTTGCAATGTTTGTAAAACTGCTTCTTCCATTTCGTTAACTGTCAGTGGGATTGTAAGTAAAATAGATTTTGCCGATTCGTATAATCGTTTTACATGTTCTTTTAAACAAAATACATTTCCACCGTAACTACGAATCCCTTCAAATACACCATCTCCGTATAAAAAACCGTGATCATATACTGAAACAACTGCCTTTTCTTTTTCTACAAATTCCCCATTCATATAAATATACTGGTTTCCCATCTCACATCGCTCCTCTTTTTTCTCTCTATTTTTGCAATCTATTTCTATATCGATTGCTGAGATGAGTTATTTCAACAGAATATTCAGTATATAAACCTTAAAAATATACTCGTCTCAACAATCGATTACATACATACTTGTAGCAATCCATTGCTGAGACGAGGGAATCGTGGTACCACTCAGCTTCCTTACACTTCTCACGAAATATAAGCTCTGCAAGTCCAATTAGACTTTTGTTTTTCTATCGGAAACAACTCCGCTACTTTTTACTAGTTTTCAAAAGTAGTACTCCGAGGTGATTTTCAATGATGAAATTGTTACCACCCTCACAGCTTCTGGGCAGCTCTCTGAAACAATTTTCTTCATTTACTCTCCTCTTCTACGCATTATCGTATTCTATTTTTTAAAATAAAAACTCTCGCCTCAGCAATCAACTACTACAATTTAGTAGCTTTGATTGCTGAGGCGAGAGTTTCGCGGTACCACTCAGCTTCCTTATACTTCTCACGAAATATAAGCTTTGTAGGTCCAATTAGACCCCCGTCCTTTTACCGGAGACGATGCCGTCGCCCTCTACTCAGTTTCCCTTTCGCAAGCGATGCTCCGAGGTGATATTCAATGATTCGATTGTTACTACTCTCACAGCCTAGGAGCAGCTCTCTGAAACGATCATAACCATCTACTTTCCTCTTCTTTGCATATGCAACATATAAAGTTGAAAGATTCTTAATTAACTTTTATTTGTTAAACGTATTATAGGACGTTGTTCTTTTCATTGTCAACATATTTTCCGAAAAAAAATAAAATTCAATCAATTCAAGAGAAGTCTATTTATTTTTTCTCAAAACAAAATCGGAATGAACTTCTTACACATACTCATATATTACTTAAGTATGTTCGCATTACTACATAAAGAAAAACAACTTAATAACATAAAATTTTTTTTGAGGAGATGAGAAAACTATGTTAAAAGGAAAAGTGGCATTAGTTACAGGAGCAAGCCGAGGAATTGGACGTGCTATTGCAAAACGTTTAGCGAACGACGGTGCATTAGTTGCTATTCATTACGGAAATCGAAAAGAAGATGCTGAAGAAACTGTTTATGAAATTCAATCAAATGGCGGATCAGCTTTTTCTATCGGTGCAAACCTTGAATCTTTACATGGTGTAGAAACCCTTTATAGTTCTTTAGATAGCGAATTACAAAAAAGAACTGGTAGTACTAAATTTGATATTTTAATAAACAACGCTGGAATTGGTCCTGGTGCTTTTATTGAAGAAACGACTGAACAATTTTTTGATAGAATGGTTTCTGTTAATGCAAAAGCACCATTCTTTATCATCCAACAAGCTCTATCTCGTTTACGTGACAATAGCCGAATTATTAATATTTCATCCGCTGCCACTCGTATTTCTTTACCTGATTTCGTTGCATATAGTATGACGAAAGGCGCTATTAATACGATGACTTTCACGCTAGCAAAACAGCTCGGAGCACGAGGAATAACAGTGAATGCAATACTTCCTGGATTTATTAAAACCGATATGAATGCAGAACTCTTGAGCGATCCAATGATGAAACAGTATGCCACTACCATTTCCGCTTTTAATCGCTTAGGTGAAGTAGAAGATATTGCCGATACCGCGGCATTTCTCGCTTCTCCAGACAGCCGCTGGGTTACTGGGCAATTAATTGATGTGAGCGGAGGATCTTGTTTGTAATTTCTTAATCTACTTACGCAAAAAAAGCCAGCATTTTTGCTGGCCTTTTCACTGTGTAAAACGATACCCTACTCCCCAAATTGTTTCGATATATGATTTATCAAATGGATCGAGTTCAATTTTGTGACGAATATTTTTCACATGGACAGCAACCGTTGCTGCATCACCAATTACATCCATCCCCCATACAGTTTCAAAGAGACGATCTTTACTAAATACTTGATTTGGATGTTCTGCCATACAAGTTAATAAATCAAATTCTTTTCCTGTTAACATGATTTCAGTTCCATTTACAAATACACGTCGGGCCGATTTATCAATAAGTAATCCTCGAATACGAATTTCATCTTTTATTTGTTCTCGTTTTCCTGTTAAACGATCATAACGAGCTAGATGAGCATTTACACGTGCCACCATTTCACTCGGGCTAAACGGTTTTATAATATAATCATCTGCTCCAAAACCTAACCCTTTAATTTTATCGATTTCCTCTTGTTTTGCGGACACCATAAGTATTGGTATGTCCTTTTCCAATCGAACTTGTTTACAAATTTCATATCCATCTATTCCCGGTAACATTATGTCTAAAATTAACAAGTCATAATCCTCCAGCAGAACTCTTTGTAAACCTTTTTCGCCAGAGTAATCAATATCTACTGTATACCCAGCAACCTCTAAATAATCCTTTTCTAACTCTGCTATAATAGCTTCATCTTCAATAATTAAAATTCTTTTCAAGATGCTCTCCTTTTTCTAATTGATTTTTTGTAATGTAAATGCCAGCGTCGTTCCTTTACCTTTTTTGCTTTCTACCCAAATATCACCACCATGTTGTGTGATAATCTGATGTGCAATTGACAAACCAAGTCCGCTTCCACCTGTTTTAGAATTTCTAGAATGATCTGCACGATAAAACCTTTCAAATATATGAGGCAACGCCTTCTCTTCTATTCCTACCCCATTATCTTTTATGTAAATCGTTACATAATCAATAGATTCGGTCATGCGAATTCCTATATATCCTTCTTCTTTATCCATATACTTCACACTATTCCAAATGATATTTGTAATAACACGACGTAATTTTTCACGATCACCTTTTACCAAAATAGAAGTATCCTTTTGAGCATCCCATCTCACTGTAATTCCCTTATCTTGCAATTCAAGCTGTAGTTCTTCTATGCAATCAGATAAGTATTGGTTAATTTCAACCTCTTCAAATTGAAATGGTTCCTCTTTCAAATCAAGTTTTGAAAAGAGAAAAAGCTCGTCAATTAATTGATCCATATCAAACACTTTATGATAAATAATCGTTAAATATTTATCTAATTGTTCTGGAGTTCGAGCGATACCTTCTTTAATTCCTTGTACATAACCTTTAATAGCCGTTATTGGCGTCCGTAAATCATGAGAAATATTTGAAAGCAACTCTTTACGATTCTTTTCATATTGCATTTGCAACTCGACCGATTCCTTCAATCTGCCACGCATCTCTTCAAACGATAAACTTAATTCACCTATTTCATCTTTCGCAAGTGGCTTTACTTGAAAATTTAAATCACCCTTTTGAATTCTTTCCGTTGCCTGCTTTAATGAATGCAATGGTTTAATAATACTCCGTGATATAAAATATGTTAATATTCCATTCGTAATAATTAACCCAAGTATTAAAGAGAATACGAAATACGGGAAAAATTCTCTAATCATTTCTTCTAAAGGATTTACATACTCAAATACAAAAATACTGACCTTATCCTTCTCTTCATCGTAGTAATCAAATTGCTTATAGTAAAAAGAATTATCCTCTATTTTCACATCCATTCCCTTTCTTTGTCCTTCCGTTTCAAATGCGGGTAGGTATTTATCAAAAGAAGAGATTTTAAAATATGGGGATGAATATGTAAGCTCATCATTTTTTCGAATTAGTAATCCTGCTTGATTATCGTTTAATTCTTTATCAGTTTCCTTTAAAAAATTTATATCCTCCAATTTATCTGGAGCATACGATGAAAGAATTTTCAACCTACTGAAAATATCATCTTCATCTTCTTTTGTACGAATAGCTCCCTCCTGCTCTTTATCAATGAGAGAATGACTATTTTGATTAAGACCAATGATTGCTTTTGCAATACGAATATCACCAAATAAAGTAACACTAATTAACATAACTGCTATACCGCAAAAAACGATTGGAATAATTACCATCGCAACATACGACAACAGCAATCTAATACGGATTGACATTACAGAACTCCTATGAACATTATAATTTTAGCTTGTTACAGAATTCACCGGAAACGAAACTTGACTCATCCAAATACCAGCTAATAATACGAGTATAGCTAGAACAATTTCTAAGAGCAATAAACGGCGATTAACTGTTCCAATATCGATACCCCATGTTTTCGTTTGTCTCCATGCTACAATTGTAATTATACATACAGTAAGAACCTTTATATTTAAAAGGTTCGTCCATATTGAATTAAAATTAAAAAGTACCCAATTCCTTGTCTGTAGAAACACAATTAATTCCCCAGAAAGAAATGCTAGAATAAATGAAATACCAGCAATAATGCTAAAATGCTTACGGAAACGCTTTTGATCAAATGTAATTTTGTATAATGTTGTCCACGCTATAACAAGAACTAAATAAATAAGTGCTCCTAGCCACACTGCAATACTCATAACATGGACCATTCTAATTATAACTGCTGCCCAATTTGGATTAGTAATCCATACATGACCTGTGAAAGAAAAACTCGCAACAAGAAATCCCCAAACTAGCGCATACCATTCGTTCCCCATATGTTGCAAAGACATAAGAACTAATAATAGCAGTTGAATCATAATAATAACTGAAAATGGCGAATGAATAAGTAAACTTCCCTTCGGAATAACTGACTTATATACTATTAATTCAGCTATTAATCCTACTACAAGTATAGAGAAGAAAATCTTTTTCATATTCTTCATTCTTTGCAATATGGACGGTAATCTATAACGTTTAACAAACATATCGAGCCACTTTACTCCTGCTCCAATTAAAATCATTCCCTCTACAATATAGCGTAGTGTTACTATCATAACATCTGAAAATACTGAGCCACTCCCACTCGCATTTCCCTCTACCACTACATTAGTTTGTACTTCTTCTCCAATTGAAAAGGGATAGCCTCCCTCACTCGGATGTCCGTCTGCAGAAATCATAGACCACCTTACTGTGTAAGTACCATTATTTAAGTTTGGTAATTTCACTTTTATTTTTGTTGGGTTATCTAATATTTCAACCTTTGATACTTGCACTCTCTTTGCACTTGGATCTAGCAGTTCAATATTGACTACATTTCCTGTAACTGGTTCACTGAATTCAAGAATAATCTGTTCCGGTTGTACTGTAAGAACCTCCCCCTCTTTAGGGGTGGCTCCTACAACACTTGTATGAGCAAATACACTACTATGAGAAAATAAAAATATACTTACACTTGTTAAAATAAATACTATCATTCTATAAAGCATGAAAACCTCCGTATTATTATTCTGGATGATTACCTGAGTGATCTCCGGTAGAAAATGGAGTAGTTACCCCCTCATAATTCATCATCGTATGCATTCCTTTTTCCGCATGAACGAGATGATGACAATGAACCATCCATAGTCCACTATTATTTGCCTCTAAAGCAATTTCATATTCTTCTCCCGGAAAAACATTAACTGTATCTAAGTAAATCGGACTTCCCTCCATTGGTTTACCATTTTTAGAAATAACCTGGAATGTATGTCCATGCAAATGCATTGGATGAATTTCTTCTCCCTTATTTTTAAAGCGAATCTTAACTTTATCTCCTTTCTCTACTTTAATGGGTGGAATGTCAGGTGATGTCTTTCCATTAATCGTATACACCCATTTTTCTTGTCCATTTACATCTTTCACACCTTCTGCCAAATCCATATCATAGACCTTTGTAAACTTTGAATCTATCGTAAACTTGCCAACTTCTTTTTCTCCATATTTCGTAAAGTCAAACCATGGATAACTCTTTATATCAATAGGTTTTTTCGGCAAAGAACCGTTCCCAATAGTCGTCGTTAACATTCGATTCATTTTCTTAGATGGATCCACATTAATAAGTTTTACACTCCTTGTTTCCGGCATTTTAAAAACAAGGTCATAACGTTGTGCAGCCCCCATCGGAAGAATTGCTTTATCTAGCTCGTCCCCACCTTTTATATCACGACCATCTAATGCGATAATTTGAAATGGCGCCCCAACTAATGTCATTAAATGCGTATTATTCCCAGCATTAATTAAGCGAAGGCGTACTGTTTCACCTGGTTTTGCATCCAATCGTAGTCCCTCACTTGTATCATTTAATGTAAATACATCGTAATCATCTCCATCAGATAAATCTTTGAGTTGATCATTACTTGGCATCATTAACGGGCCTTCTAAAGTTTGCGCCTTTTCATTTCGAATATGATTGCTAGGGTAGCTATCCCAATCTTTATCTTGTTCGCCATTATGCTTACGGGTTTTTATGGCTCCTGTTTTCCATTCATGGATCGCCACTGTATAATCCTTTTCATATTTTACAGCTGGTTTATTCGGTTCAATAACAATGGTTCCAAATAGTCCCCGCTCCGTTTGTATTGCACTTTTTTGATGTGAATGATACCAATATGTCCCCACCTGATCAGCATTAAATGCGTATGTATATGTTTCACCGGGTTTTATAGCATTTTGCGTAACACCTGGAACACCGTCTACCGCCGCAGGAACATCTAATCCGTGCCAATGGATTGTAACTGGTTCTGGCAATTCATTTTTCAAATTTACAACAATACGTTCACCTTGTTTAACTCGAATTTGAGTACCCGGTGATGTTCCATCAAAGGTCCATGCATCTACCTTTTTCCCATCTCCCAAATCTAAACTTGCTACTTTCGCCGTAATATTAAAAGTTTTTGTAACCCTTTTTTTGGCATCTGAATTAGCAATAGATGTAATTGATTCTGAAGTAGATGTTGCATCTGTTAACTTCTTTTTTTCATTTGTACCTGGGTAATTATTTATTAAAAAATATCCAAAAATAACTAACCCTAATAGTAAGCATGCCGCAATCAATATATTTCTTAAATCGCTTTGTATAAATTCCTTTTTCATATTAGTCTCTCTTTCATTTTTTGTTGTAAACTATTAAATTTCATACGTGGATTCATTGCCTATCACCTCACATCTTCACTTCGATTTACATCATAACACTCAGAAAAAAAGAAACTTTGAAGGAATTTTAAAGACTTTATAAAGAAATATATTTCAATTTTCCTTTACTTCTAAATCTTTTTTATTGCGTAATAAAAAAGATTGTATAATACTATATAAAACATATATATTTAGGAGGATTACAACAATGTCCGAAAAAACATACGAACTCGCAACCTTCGCAGGCGGTTGCTTTTGGTGCATGGTAAAGCCATTTGATGAACTTCCTGGTATTCATAAAGTACTTTCTGGCTATGCGGGTGGTCATGTAGAAAACCCAACATATGAACAAGTAAAAGCTGGTACATCTGGTCATTTAGAAGTTGTACAAATTACATTCGATCCTTCTATTTTTCCATATGAAAAATTACTAGATTTATATTGGCCACAAATCGATCCAACTGATGATGGCGGACAATTCTTTGACCGCGGTCCCTCTTATCGCACTGCTATTTTTTATCATAATGAAACGCAAAAAGAGCTTGCTGAAAAATCAAAACAAGCTCTTGCAGAAAGCGGTATGTTTAAAGAGCTAATCGTAACTGAAATTCGCCCGGCTGCACCTTTTTATGAGGCTGAAGAATACCATCAACATTTTTATAAAAAAAATCCGGAGAAATATGCTACTGAGCAAAAAGAATCTGGCCGTGAAGACTTTATAAAAGAAAATTGGCAAAAAAAATAATAAAAATGCATCGTATCTTTTAAGTACGATGCATTTTTATCTTTGAAAAAAGTACCATACAATGATGAGAACAACCGCTGTCAATGTCCAAAGTGCGATTTCATTTTTCACTCTACTCTTTTTCTTATTCATTTCCTCTCCTCCTAATAGAAATACAACATATTCAAGATTTCCTCTGTTTAATTGTCCACCTTATATACGTGAATACATCCTTACAAATTTTTATAACAAGACCACCGACGATTCCGATTGCAATTGAAATTATTAACATCTGTCCAAAACTAAGAGTAGTTGTGTATGTTATGTAGATAACAATGCATACAAGTAAAACATCCGGTAAAGAAAGCAAAAACTTTTTAAGCATTTCTTCAGCTCTCCTATGCTTTATTTGTAATTTATACTTTCTACTGTAGCTTTGAAATAAAGTTTGTTCAAAAATTCCATTTAGACACTCATTTTATGGAAAAAGAATAAGAACCTCTTTTAAAAAGGGGTTCTTATCTACATATCCTATTCCATAATTACTCCTAAAATAGAATAATATTACTAGTGATTTGTTGTACATTAACTATTTTCCAGGCAATCGGATGTTACGCCAGCTACCTACATCGCATTGACCGTATGTATTATCACCTACTGCTACCACCGTGCCATCTAATTTCAGACCGACCGTATGCGCACAACCCGCCGCTATCGCTACAATATCACGCCAATCGCTTACATTACATTGACCATACTCATTCCAGCCGACTGCCACCACGGTACCGTCTGATTTAAGTCCGATTGTATGATTCGTACCAGCCGCTATTGCCATAATATCTTTCCAGCTGCCTACATCGCATTGACCAAGTTTATTATTACCCACTGCCATCACTTTGCCATCCGATTTCAAACCAACAGTATGAAGATAACCTGCCGCCAACTCCACCATACCACGCCATCCACTTACATTGCATTGGCCATATCGATTATTCCCCACAGTCGTCACTGTTCCGTCCATTTTAAGACCAACTGTATGCCAGTCACCCGCCGTGACCACCACAATATCTCTCCAGCTACTTATATTACATTCTCCTTCTTTATTTCGCCCCACTGCTACTACTGTGCCATCCGGTTTAAGGCCAATGGTACGACGCCACCCCGCCGCAACCGATACAATATTATGCCAGTCGTTTACATCACATTGATCATGCTTATTCCACCCCACCGCTTCCACAGTATTATCACTTTTAAGAGCGATTGTATGAGCATTACCCGTGTTCGTCGCCATATGAACATTGCCCGCTGCGACTGCTTCAATATCACACCAACCGCTTACATTGCATTCTCCTTCTTTATTTCGCCCCACTGCCACAACTGTGCCATCCGATTTAAGAGCAACTGTATGACCACGACCTGCCGCTATCGTATCTTTAGGCACCGTTTCACTTTTAACATTTCTTCTTTCGGTGAAATGTAATTCATGTTTTACCTCCTTGCATATAAGCAACTGTATCCAAATAGATATTTTTATCTAATTTCATTATAAATGACCCGACTTTTTTTATAAATTTACAGCTACAAAAGAAGCCTATTATTACTTCTCCCAAAAATAAAAACCTCCAGTTTAAATACTAGAGGTTCCTTCTTTATTTCTTCAATCGTTCAATAAAATCGTTCAATTTATCAAGCGATTTCATATTCTGATTACAGGCTACACCATCTTTGCAAATATAGTTTCCCTTTTTCACAAAGGTTCCTGGTACATCACCTTTAATTTCAACTAAAAACATCCCAACTTCTTCATGTCCATGACATAATGAACAAATGCTCTTTTTATTTAAACTTTGGAACGTTCCTTGCAGACCAACAAACTTATTTTTATCATTTTTCGCTATAATAAATTTCCTGCTTGACCCTTTATCAATCCAGCTTAAATAAGATAACTCTTTCATATCCAGTTCTTCCATATCAGGAAGTTTTAATTTTTTCGCTTTAGGAAATAATTTTTTTAATGTTTGTGCTGTAACTTCCTGAAACGGAATGACATACGGATTTATTTTCATTAAAAACGATTCTGCATCTTCTCTATTTTGAACTGTTAATACTGTATCAATTAACTCTTTCTGTTCATCTGTTAAATTTTCAAATACATGTATTATTTTTTCAATCGCAAGTGATTTTAATGCTTGAATTACACCTCTATCATTTGCCGTTGCGTGTCCATTTGCTAAAATATAAGCTTGTGACTTTATAAAATTGTATTGATCACTTCTAATAAAAGCTTCCATGTTTATCACTCCATACAAATTGTTAATCTAGTCTTATTGTATACAATGATTCAGCTTTTTGATATGTAAAAGATAACTTAGAAATGAACATTACATACTCTGACTATGTTCTACCGAGGCATTTCCTGACAAAAGAAACCATCGTCTGTTTTCCATTCTGCATATAAGACGTCTTCAAATTTAGTAATCCCTTTTTGCTTTATTTGTTTATACAGCCACCCTTCATCAAAACCAGCTTCCCTCAAATTATCTTTCACTACTTTTCCATCACTAATTAATGAAATTGGTAAGTATACAGGCTTATGTTTTAAACTTAAATCATTTATAGTAGGAGATTCATATTTGCTCTTTTTCAGAACGCTTATGTTTCCGTTAGGTTCCAATATCATATATTCAACTTCTCGTATTGAAAATATGTCTTTTTGTTGCCTAAGCATTTGTTGTAATTGATTAATATCCAAATGATTCGATTTTAATTGTTCTCTGTCAATATGCCCATTACGAATGATAATAGAAGGGTATCCTTCAAAGAACTTTCTTGTCCTTCTAAATTTTTGTGTTATTACTTCTATTGCGTAAATTAATATTACCCATACAAAAACAGCGTATAAAATAGACCATACTCTCACCTCAGGATCATATACAGTGTTTCCAACTAGTTCTCCGATTACAATGGCAGAAATAAAATCAAATGGTGTTAACTGAGATATTTGTGTTTTTCCTAATATTTTAGTAGCCACCAATAGAACAAAAAAACCAACAAACAGTTCTATCGTTATTTGTCCTAGATGATTCATATGTAGTCACCTTTCTATGCCGTACAATTACGATTCACTTTTACTATTATCATTCCCATTTACAACCAATATATCCAATAGATACAAAACAAAAAGAGTCTAGTTCAAAATAATATTTGAACTAGACTCTTTTATTTTCATTTAGAATACACAATCTTTTTAATCGTTTCTCCGGAAAGAAAATACTCCTCTGCAAGTTGATGAATGGAAATTCCACTTTTAAACGCTTCTTTAATGGCTTTATTTCTTTCATCTAGTTGTTTTCTTCCTCCAGATCGTGTACCCCATTTATAATGTTTCGTTTCTTGTTTTGGAATGTAAATTGTTTCACCTTGTATATACTTTTGAATTTCAGCAATTAAACTCTCTGGTAAAACCGTCGCAGCTTTTACGTATTTCATTTCTGCTCGCCCCTTATTTTTTATGGTTCATTTCAATAAGGTGCAAAGCCAAATATAAAAATGATACGAGCTCATTTAGGCGATTGTATATTACTTGTCTACCTCACGCAAAGTATCGCCATTTCCATACTTGGCTTTGCATGAGACGCTGCAGTGTCCGGCAATTGAATTGTAATCGCCATTTCAACACCTCCTAATATACCTTTTGTATTTTATTATATGATAAATTCCTCCCCCTTGCATCCACATCCTTTTTTAAGCATGAAATTACTTAGTTTGGTATAATATTTTTTAGTCCAATCCAAAAGTATAGTGAGGTCGCTTTATGAAAAAGAAAATAATCATTACAATCGTTACATTATTCATTATTACTGTAGCATTATTTGGAACATACAAATTGATGAACGCAAGGAGTTTTCAATTGTTTGGAGATTTAACAAATCGAGTAGAGACAAACGAAAAAGTAATTGCTTTAACTTTTGATGATGGCCCTACGAACAATGTAAAACAAATATTACCGCTACTAGATACATACAATGCAAAAGCTACTTTCTTTTTAATCGGAAATGAATTAGAAAAAAACCTATCGTTAGGAGAATCTATCGTACAATCTGGACACCAAGTTGGAAACCATACATATTCTCATAACAGAATGGTTTTTAAAACACCTTCTTTTATTAAAGAAGAAATAGAAAAAACGAATTCATTAATCCGCCAAACAGGATATACAGGCGAAATTGATTTTAGACCACCTAACGGAAAAAAGCTAATTGGTCTGCCCTATTATTTAAATAAAAATAATATCGAAACAATCACATGGGACCTTGAACCTGATACTTTTTATAAATCTGCTGCTGATAAAATTGAATATGTTAATAAAAATGTAAAAACAGGTTCTATCATTTTACTGCACTCAATGTATGATGAGTCTAATGAAAATTTACAAACCATTGAAGGTATTTTAGACTCTTTATCTAAGAAGGGCTATCAGTTCGTAACAGTAAACGAACTACAAAAAAGAGCAAAATAAAAAGGTAGCGTATCATAGAGCGATACGCTACCTTTCTTTTTAAATAATGCCAAGTACATTTAAGAATACGATAATAATCGCAATTGGTGCGATAAAGCGAAGTAAGAATAACCATAATACGAACAGTTTATAGCCTTTATTTTTACTTACACCAAGTTCTTTCATTAATACATCTTTCTTCATTTTTAAAGGAACAAAGATAGAAACTAATAAAACACCAAGTGGCATTAGTACGTTACTCACTGCATAGTCCGCTAAATCAAAGATTGTCTTTCCGAAAATCTTCAGATCACTTAATATACCAAATGATAATGCTGATGGTACTCCAACAACGAAGATTAATAACCCTACGATTAAGGCCGTTTTTTCACGTTTGCCTTTACCTTTTGATGTTAACGACGCAACACTAATTTCTAGCATAGAAATAGCAGATGTAATCGTTGCGAAGAAGAACAGCAATAAGAAAATAACGAAGAACACTTTTCCGAACGCCATTTTACTGAAAATAGCAGGTAATACGATAAATAATAATCCTGGTCCTTGAGATGGTTCTAGTCCAAATGCAAATACAACTGGGAAAATTGCAAGTCCTGCAAGTAATGTAATTACTAATGTTAAAGCTACGATAGAAAATGCTGAACGCGGTAAACTTTCTTCCTTCGGTAAGTATGAACTATATGTTACCATTACTGCTACACCGACCGATAATGAGAAGAACGATTGACCCATCGCATATAAAATAACTTCTGATGTTACATGTGAGAAATCAGGTTGTAAGAAGAAACGAACTCCCTCTCCAGCACCATCTAACGTAAGTGCACGAACGATTAAAACAAAGAATAAAACGAATAATGCTGGCATGAAATATTTATTTACTTTTTCAACACCATTTTGTACACCTTTACTTACGATGAAAATAGTAATAAGGATGAATAATAGCTGTGATCCAACTGCTAAATACGGATTGGAAATGATTTCACCAAACGTATCTTCGTATGCCCCATTTCCTTCCCATAGTCTACCTGTAATTGCATTCCATAAGTATAATAAAATCCAGCCTCCTACAACACTGTAGAAAGAAAGTAATATGAAACAAGTTACAATCCCTAATTTCCCTAACCATGGCCATAATGTTTTTGGTGCGATTTCTCTATATGCATCAACAGCCTCTTTTTGTGTACTTCTTCCAATAACGAATTCAGCTAGTAATAGCGGTAAACCAATTAATAATGTGAAACCGATGAAAATAAGGAAGAACGCGCCGCCCCCTCCGATGCCGGCCATATATGGGAATTTCCAAATCGCCCCAAGACCAATTGCTGAACCTGCTGCAGCTAATACGAAACCTAATTTCGATGTCCATTGCTGTGAATTCATTTGTTAATCTCCTCTCTGTCTCTTTTTCTTTGTTTCAGTTCAGTATTTATATTGTTCTATCAATACTCTTTTCTAATACGTTCACTTCCTCCCTACTAATAAAAAAACGCCCCTACGTAAATACGTAGGGACGACAAAAATATCGCGGTACCACCCTAGTTATGAAGATACAACAAAGTTAGGACCTAAATAAAAAACGTCCCTACGCAAATACGTAGGGACGATAAATTATCGCGGTACCACCCTAGTTATGAAGCCACAACAAAGTTAGGACCTAAATAAAAAACGTCCCTACGTAAATACGTAGGGACGATAAATATCGCGGTACCACCCTAGTTGTGAAACAATCTTCACCACTTTATTTGATAACGGTATAAACTACCGTCTTTCATTTCCTCAAAATATGAGATTTATGAAAGATGCTCCAGGACGAACTTCATGAATAATCTATATACTGATTCACACCAACCATCAGCTCTCTGAAATAGGGAGATATTCACTACTATACCCTTTCATTGCCCAAATATTATTTTCCGAATTGATTACTATCATTTTTATCACACATTAAAAATAGTGTCAACTTATATTTTGAATTTTTATGTATTACATTCTATTTAAAAAATGTAAAATATGACTTTTAAATGAATAATATTAGAATATTTATGTTCCATACTATATTAACTTCTCTAACAGGTTTATAGTAGTATACGATAAATGCAAGACAGCACGAGTAGGAGGAAAGAATTTTGTCTACTTCAAAAGTTTTAAAAGGTACTGCTTTATTAAGTGGTGCAACAATGATTTCACGTATATTAGGTTTTATATACTTCTTCCCTTTTCAACTATTAGTCGGAACACAAGGGGTCGCTTTATATGGATATGCATACTCTTGGTACGGTATTTTATTAAGCTTTTCAACAGCTGGTATTCCTATTGCTGTTTCCAAATTTGTTGCAAAGCATAATGCGCTCGGTGATTATAGTACAAGCAAAAAATTATACAACTCTAGCGTAAAATTAATGTTGTTTATGGGCTTTTTAGGGTTTTTAACTTTATTTATTGGAGCACCATACATATCACAATTTATTATTCGCTCGAAAACGCCAGATCCACAATTTATCGCCGACGTAACACTTACGATGCGAGCATTAAGTTTCGCACTTATTATCGTACCAGCTATGAGTGTTACACGTGGCTATTTCCAAGGTTTTCAACATATGAAACCAAGTGCCGTTTCTCAAGTCGTAGAACAAATTGCGCGCGTGGTTTTCATTTTAGTTGGTAGTTTTATCGTTTCAAAACTATTAGGGGGGGCAGTCGCCTCTTCTGTTGCAGTTGCTACGTTTGGCGCTGTTATCGGAGCGCTTGCCAGCGTTTCGATTTTAATGCTGTACTGGAAAAAATATAATAGATTAAAGCCTCCCGAAGGAGAATTAAAGTCAAGGGCATCGAATATTCCATTAAAAAATATTTATATGGAATTACTTCGATATGCAATCCCAATTGTATTTGTCAGTATTGCAATTCCACTCTACACGTTAGTAGATCAATATACTGTAGCTGATGTCCTTAGGGCGATGGGCGAGCCGTTAGAAACAGCGAATGCAGTTTTCGCTTATATAACGAACTATGCCCAAAAGTTAATTATGATTCCAGCTTCTCTTGCAACTGGATTCTCATTAACGATCATTCCGGCTATAACGAAATCGTATACAAGTGGGAAACTAGAAGAACTACAAGAACAAATTGCAAAGATATTTCAAGTCTTATTATTCTTCACTATCCCAGCTGCATTCGGTCTTGCTAGCATCGCTTACGATGCCTTCCGTATGGTTTATGTAAATCCTGAAATTGCACTTGGGGGATCACAATATTTAATTTCATTTGCACCTTCTGCTATATTAAGTGCGATTTTCACAGTTTCAGCAGCTATATTACAAGGAATCGATTATCAAAGAAAAACGATGATCGCTTTCTCAGTCGGTATTCTCGTTAAAGTTTTAGTAAATACACCGCTCTTACATTTATTTGGCGGACACGGTGCTGTACTTGGAACAATTCTTGGATACCTCGTTTCCAATGTTATTATGTTGTACTGCATCATTAAGTTTGCGAAATTTAAAATTGGTGAGACAGCAAAAACAGTACTTCTTATTACAATTTACTCCGCTGCAATGTCTGCTGTTGTAATTGCATTAAAAGCGATTTTAAAATGGATGATTCCTGGACAATCCTATATGGAATCACTTCTCATTGTCTTTATATGCGGCGCTGTAGGAGGGATTGTTTATCTTTTATTCGTCCTAACGAGCGGACTTGCTTCACATATTCTCGGTGATAGACTTCAACGATTACCCATACTAGGTAAATTAGTCAAATAAAAAGAAGGGAGGTAACTCATTGTTACATCCCTTCTTTTTTACTTCGCATATTGTATACGTTTTTGTTGTTCAGTAATATGTAATTCTGGAGCATATTGTTGTACTAAATGTAATAGCTCTTCAATTAACACTTCTAACTCCTGTACACTATACTCCGGTTTCCCTATTAACGTATTTGCCATACGCTCGTATAGATTTTCAGGCTTAATAATCATTCGTTCCACATTATGTGGCATCCATTTAAATGCCGGATGATGTACATACATTTTATTCAAACCAAATAAGACCCCAAATATATTTCTTTGCACTTCACAAATAACATCATATAACATAAGCCAGTCTTTTCGTTTTAAAAGCGCCTCTCGATTATGCCAGCGATTGCTTAACCAAAGATTTTCTGAAATCATCCGTTTCGCTAGGTCTTCTGGATATGCTACCACTTTATCTTTTAATTCATGTACTTTCTCTTCTCCATACAAACTAACACCATCATGAACGGATGATACAATACATTGTTTTTCATAACTTATATCATATTGAACTACCACATCCGAAATAACTTTCTCTACTGTTTCAGTTAAAAAGTTACTAATCTCTAATTTAATTCCCTCTTTTGTCAAATACGTTTCCGACCATTCTTCTTCCTCGTAAGGATAATATGACAAAATTGTTCCACCAATATAGTTAATAGGCCATTTACGATCCTCATCCTCTGGTGGCATTGACCATAAAATATGCAATTCTATATCTGAATGTTCATCTTCTAGTTTTCTAGCTACTGAACCCGCTAAAATAATAGCTTCGATCTTCGGATTTCTCCTATAAATCTCCGATATTTCTATCGCTTTCTCTTTTAATCCCACTTCATTTCCCCCTATAATTGCAGTACACAGTTACCTTTTCATTTATCTATTTCGATATTATGCATTGCATTCCCTTTTCAATGTCCCACTAAATCATATTTCTATCCAATAACGCTGAACAATTTCCCCAGTATGAACAGAAACTACTTCATCTTCTAACATACCGCCAACCTTTTGAATCGTTTTAGCCGAAGCGATATTAACTTTATCGCAAGTTATTAACACTTTCTGTAACCCTAACTTTTGTGCTTCATCTAATGCAAGTTGTAGTTGTTTCGTAGCGTAACCTTGACGACGTTTATTTGGATGTACACTATATCCAATATGACCACTTTCCCGCAATAATTCTGAGTTTAGTCGATGTCTAATATTCACAAAACCTATAAGTTCCCTTTTTTCAAAACTTAAAAATTGACTAGACGGTACTCGATTACCTTGTAAGTTTTCTCCTAGTTCCTGTCTACTCACTTTTTCAAACCATTTATCGAGAGAATCAAAATTTTGTAAAGAACTACTACCATATGGTTTTTCATCCGTATGTAAAAATGCCTCCCGATACTCTATAATTTGTTTGCTATATTCATTTGCTGGTTTTAATAGTTTCATTTTCATTCTCCCCCTCTTTTCAACCTAAAACAAACAGCTTAATCGTGACAATTTCACGATTAAGCTGTTTCTAACAATTTCATTCAAATAATCCCATACTCAAATAACGTTCTCCTGTATCAGGTGCAATACATAAAACTTTTTTACCTGCGCCTAGACGTTTCGCTATCATAATTGCTGCGTAAACAGATGCTCCAGACGATGGCCCAACTAATAAACCTTCTTGTCTAGCTAAGTTTCTCATTGTCGTTAAAGCCTCTTCGTCTGCAATTTGAATAATTTCGTTATACACTTCTGTATTTAAGTTTTTCGGGATAAACCCTGGACTTGTTCCTACTAGTTTATGAGGACCTGGAACACCGCCTGATAAAACGGGAGATCCTTTCGGTTCTACTACTGCAATATATAAGTTTGGTAGCTTCTCTTTTAACGTTTCCCCAGTACCTGTAATAGTTCCACCAGTTCCAGCCGTTGCTACGAATGCATCAAGCTCGCCATCCATTTGTTCATAAATTTCAAGTGCAGTCGTATAACGATGAATATTCGGGTTTGCTGGATTTTCAAATTGTTGCGGAATAAAACTATTTGGAATTTGCTTTTGCAGTTCTAATGCCTTCGCAATTGCTCCTGGCATTCTTTGTTCTGCCGGTGTTAAAACTACTTCCGCTCCGTATGCTTTCAATAAATTTATACGCTCTTTTGACATATTGTCTGGCATAATTAAAATTGCTTTATACCCTTTCGCAGCTGCATTCATTGCTAAGCCTATTCCTGTATTTCCGCTTGTCGGTTCAATAATTGTATCTCCTGGTTTGATGAGACCATTCTCTTCTGCAACGTGCAGTAAATTATAGGCAGCGCGGTCTTTCACACTGCGTGATGGATTAAACATTTCTAGTTTTACATACACATCCGCTGCGTCTTCTGGAATAAATTTAGATAATCGGACGACAGGTGTATCTCCTATTAATTCTGTAACATTTTCACATAATTTCATAGTGCATCCCCTATTCTATCGTTTTCTTATCACTTGGTAATAACCAAGAAGTAAGTCCAATTAATGGTAGACAACTACATAGTAACATAATGAATTGTAGACTATATATGTCAGCCAATTTCCCAAGTACTACAGATCCTAAAGCTCCGAGTCCAAACGCAAGCCCTACAATTAATCCAGATACCATCCCTACTTTTCCAGGAACAAGCTCTTGCGCATAAACAACAATTACACTAAAACTACTTGAACTAATAAAACCGATACATAAAAATAGCGGTACGACCCACATGAGCGAAACGTGAGGTAATAAAAGGGCAAGTGGCGCCGAACCTAGCATTGAAAATACAATAATTGTTTTCTTTCCAAATCGATCTGCTAACGGTCCACCAAAGAAAGTTCCTAATACACCGGCAATCATAAATGCGAATACGAAATACTGGGCATTTTTTATAGATAAACCATAATGCTCAATTAAGTAAAATTGATAAAAATTCCCTATACCAGCACCGTACCAAGAACGTACAAAAGTAAGAAAAACAAGAAGTAGAATAACAAATTTAATATGTGTACTTACAATCGCATTTTCCGCCTCAAGCGCAGCCCTCTTTTTTCTTCTCACAGCGCCAGTTGCTAATTCATTTCTATACCAATTTGATACGAAAATTAATAATACAATTCCTACTGCTGCAAAGGCTGTAAAACCTAAAGAACCAATTTGGCCGAGCGGAACGAAAATTAGCGCTGTAAAAATAGGAGCTAAGGAATTCCCTGTATTTCCTCCAACCTGATAAATCGCTTGCGCTAAACCTCGTTTTGCACCAGCTGCCATATAAGCAACTCGAGCACCTTCTGGATGAAAGACTGCGGAACCTAATCCGATAAATAAAACAGAAATGATAACAATAATAAAGTTCGGTGCAAACGCGAGTCCAATCATTCCAAGCATACTCGAAAACATACCGAGCGGTAATAAAAATGGTGACGGTTTCTTATCCGAATACATACCAAAAACCGGCTGCATAATCGATGACGTCATATTTAATGCAAACGCAATCCATCCTACTTGCATATAAGATAAATTCATCGTTTTTTCCAAAATAGGAAACAATGCCGGCACAACTGCTTGCATCGAGTCATTTAAAAAATGACCGAAACTAATCGCAAATAGAATTCGATATATCGTCCGTGTTTCCATTGTATTTTTTTTCGAAACTGCCTGCATATATGTATTTCTCCTTCCTGTACAAAATATATATTTATTACAGCAAGTGTAATAAAGTAAAACTTTAACCTCGATAAATTCTGACTTTTGAAACATTTCTATTCTATACTGGTTTCATTTCTTTTTCCAGAAATATCACTTCTTACATAATATATTTTTTCTATAAGTTTTATCGGATTTATTTATAGAAATCTTCTATATTTTCTTTTATACTAGGACAGAGATGAAGGAAAGGATGACAACTATGAAGAAAAAAACTAAAGGAATCGTTGCACTCTCAATCACATTATCTATGTTTTTAACAGCATGTGGTCAAAAACAAGAGGCAACAACTACCGGAGCAAAGAAAAAAGAATCTTCAAAACAAGTATTAAACATTGTAGAAGCTGGGGAAATTTCTACACTTGATTCATCTATCGCAACTGATGGGTTTTCTTACGCTGCATTAAACAACGTAATGGAAGGATTATATATGCCTGGCCCTGACAATAAACCTGTTCCTGCAGCAGCTGAATCATACAAGCTGAGCGAAGACGGAAAAACATATACATTTACATTACACGATTCAAAATGGTCAAATGGTGATCCAGTTACTGCACATGATTTTGAATATGCATGGAAACGTGCTGTTAATCCAGAAACTGCTTCTGAATACGCACATATTATGTTCGATATTAAAAACGCAGAAAAAATAAATAAAAAAGAATTACCAATTGACTCATTTGGTGTAAAAGCAATTGACGATAAAACGCTTGAAGTACAGTTAGAACACCCTGTTCCATACTTTTTAGGGTTAATGGGATTTGCAACATTTTATCCTCAAAACAAAAAGGTTGTAGAAGCGCAAGGGAAAAATTACGGACTTGAAGCTGCAAATGTAGTTTATAACGGGCCGTTTCAATTAAGTGAATGGAAACATGATACAAGTTATAAAATGACAAAAAACCCGAACTACTGGGATAATAAAAATGTGAAGTTAAGTGAAATTAATGTAAATATCGTAAAAGATACTTCCACAGCCGTTAATTTATTTGAAAGCAAACAAGTAGACCGAATTACGATTAATTCAGAGTTTGTTGATAAATATCAAAAAGATCCGAGCTTAAAGAAAATGGAACGTCCTTCTATGACATTTTTCCGATTTAGCCAAAAGAACCCTTTATTAGCAAACAAAAATGCTCGAAAAGCTATTTCGCTTGCTTTTGATAAACAAGGAATCGCAACAACAATTTTAAATAATGGTTCTATACCGGCGAATGCATTCGTTCCGAAAGGATTCGTAAAAGGACCTGATAATAAAGATTTTCGCAGTACAAGTAATGTAAAAGTAGAAACAAATGTGAAAGAAGCTAAATCACTATGGGAAACTGCGAAAAAAGAAACAAATTTACAAAATGCTTCTCTTTCAATCATAACAACTGATGAATCTAACGATAAAAAAATTAGTGAGTTTTTAAAAGGTGAACTGGAGAAAAACTTACCAGGACTTAAAATCACATTACAACCTCTTCCAGTAAAAGCATTTTTAGATCGTGAAGGAAATGGTGACTATGAAATTTCACTTTCTACATGGGGACCAGATTATCCTGATCCTACAACATTCTTAAATATGTTTGTCACTGACGGACCGTTTAATAAGATGAGTTATTCAAACAAAAAATACGACGAATTAATTGAGAAAACGAGCTCTACTTTAGCAACTGATTTACCAGCACGTTGGAAAGCGTTCCAAGATGCAGAGAAAATCTTACTGGAAGATGATGCAGCTATCGCTCCAATCTTCCAATCAGGCCTGGTATATTTAGAACGTCCAACAGTAAAAGGTGTTGTTATTCGTCCATTTGCAGGAATTTATTCTTATAAGTGGGCCTCTATTACAGAATAAGAAAAAGGCGATCCTAACATATATTAGGATCGCCTTCTTTATTAAATTGCAAAACGCTTATACTTTTCGTAATCACTCGTCTTACATTCTACTTCTAGTTTCGTACCTTCGTTTTCATAACTCGTAGATAAAACGTGCGCATGAGTATTGAAATAAGAAACTACCTGTCCTTGATCATACGGAATTAGCATTTCACACTTCGTATACTCTTTATAAATGTGTGAGCGAATCATTTCGACAAGCTCTTTTATTCCAACATGTTTCTTCGCTGATAAATAAACGCGGTCTTCTTGTACTTTCGGAATTTCAACATCTACCATATCTGATTTGTTATAAGCATAAATGGTCGGAATATTGTCTACTCCAATTTTCTTTAACGTTTCATTTGTAATATCAATTAATTGTTCGTAATTTGGATTTGCATAATCTACAACGTGAATAAGTAAGTCTGCTTCAGCTACCTCTTCCAATGTTGAACGGAAAGCTTTTACAAGGTGATGCGGTAATTTGCTTACAAATCCAACTGTATCCGTTAATAAAAATGATTTGTTATCTGGTAAATCAATATTTCGCACAGATGTTTCTAGCGTCGCGAATAACATATCTTTTTCAAATACTTGTTTTTCTTCTGTACCATTGTAAATTTCAAGCATTGCATTCATCGTCGTTGACTTTCCGGCGTTCGTATAGCCTACTAATGCTACAACTGGTACTTCATTTTTCTTACGTTGCTTTCGCTGCGTTTGACGCTGGGCAACAAGTGCTTCTAGATCTTTATTTAAAACTGAAATCTGTTCTTCAATTTTACGGCGATCTAACTCTAATTTCTTCTCACCGACACCTTTATTTTTCGTACCAACTCCGCCGCTCTGTCTTCCTAACGATTCACGAAGACCGATTAAACGTGGCATCATATACTGAAGATGCGCTACCTCTACTTGCAACTGTGCTTCTTTCGTTTTCGCACGTTGCGCAAAAATATCTAAAATTAATATGGTACGGTCAATTACTTTACAATCTAAATCTGCTTCTAAATTTCGAATTTGAGAAGCAGATAATTCGTCATTAAAGATTACCATATTCGCATCTACTTCATTTACATAGGCTGCTACTTCTTCAATCTTTCCTTTTCCAATATAATGGGACGGATTTACTCGTTGTAAATTTTGTGTCACTTGCCCGATTACCTCTACATCACAAGCCTCTGCAAGATTCGCTAACTCTTCCATCGAATATGCAAAATCATCTTCATTACCTAAATTTACTCCAACTAAAACTGCTCTTTGTAATAATTCTTCCATATATTTATTCCTCCATTTCGATTACGTAAAATAAAAAACACAGGTTACTGCCTGTGTTTTCGCAAACGGATAAGGGTTCACCAAAGAAACAGGAGAAAGCTATACTTTCATCCTATCTCATAGTCAATAAGTCCCAAGATCATATACGTATCCACAATAAGGGTTCACCTATACGATCCCATTCTATTTATAAAGGCAAAACAAAAAGAGGGCGTATTCGTCCCTCCCTCTTTTTCACATATAAGCTTAATAAAGGGTTCCTTTAAAATAGGCAGACCAATCCCGTTCACTCTGCACACAGACAGAGCCTTTGAGCGCTATTCAATTATTGGCACAAAGTATTGAGACGTAATCTGATTAAGATCAAAGGAAGCCCCTCCGTTCATTTTAAGTTACATAAAGTGTAGCATAAGTAATTCGCTTTCACAAGATTAAACCACCTATAGAAACAGAAAGAAATTCTTTATATATTTACTTTAATCGTCATTTTTTGCGCATTCTTCTTACACTAAAAATCAAAAGAGCTACTATGAGTAACAGGCCTATAGAAATGGTAACAACTTGCCACCAACTGAAACCGCTGACTATGTTTTTCCGAGTGTCGCGTGTCAAATACAACAACACTTCAGCATACCTCATACAATAGCATTTGATTTAAATGCAACTTGCGCTGGTTTCACATATGGCCTGCACGTCGGTAATAGCTTAATCACTTCTGGATCACACGAAAAAGTACTTGTCGTAGCGACAGAGACATTATCTAAAGTTACTGATTACACCGATAGAACGACTTGCATTTTATTTGGCGATGGTGCTGGAGCTATTTTATTAGAAAAAGATGAAAACAAACCAAGCTTTGTCGCTGCTCATATGGGAACAAATGGGCACGGTGGTATTCATCTATACCGAACAAACTTATCTACTACTATGAATGGTACACCACTGCAAACAAATGAAAAAATCGTGAAAAATGGAAGAGAAGTATATAAATGGGCAACTCGTACAGTGCCAGCAGGTATAAAAGAACTATTACATACCGCAAATATGCAAATAGATGATATAGACTGGTTCATACCACACAGTGTTAACTTACGAATGATTGAATCTATTTGTGAGAAAACCGAAATTCCAATTCAAAAAACTTTAACAAGTGTAAAACACATGGGAAATACATCTTCAGCTTCCATTCCACTCGCTCTGGACTTAGCTAGGAAAGAAGGAAAATTAAATAATGGAGACACACTTTTACTATACGGATTTGGTGGTGGTCTTACGCATTTAGGACTTATTATAAAATGGGATTTAAGTTAAACATAAAAAAGGTTCTAGGGAATAACTAGAGCCTTTTTTATTACATTTTACATTTTAAATTTTATTTACCATATATCCATAAAACAATTTAAACAAGTAATTTGAATTTTTCATGTAATAATTCTCTTCTCTTTGCAATAAATTCTTCAAAATTTGCAAATTCAAAACTAACCATCGGTATGTAGTGTTCTTCCATATATTTTTCTAGCTTGGTAGCATCTTTATACGTTTCGTTCAACCACTTTTCAAATTCCGTATCAGATTTTTCCATGTTTGGAATCCCTTCCAATAACTGAAGATTCACGATAGAATTTACATTTTCTACGTACACATCCATTTTCCCCTGTGGAATTCCTCTCTTAGTTAGATTCCTTTTTGTAAATAAACTTTTAGCAAAGATGTGATCTAGATGGAACTTATTTCTAAAATCTAAATGTGGATAAAGCACTGCTAAAATAGAAAACGTATGCTTTTGACCATATTGGTAAGATAGTAAATTATCAATTTCATCATCAGAAAATGTGAATGATTTCGCTTCTCCTTTAAATTCATCAATAATCAGTTGCAAAGGAAATTCATTATTATTAGCAGCTATAACTTTTCTTAATTTTCGTAGTATATTATCAGGCTGTCCACTGAAAACCCTTTTTAACAGCCCTAAAATCAACCATTTCTTCACAAGATCTCGATCTTGCTTATATTTTTTTGATTCCACATAATTATGTGGAATCTCTCGTTTTAATAAATAATACGCTATCGGAACAATTGCGTTATTAGATGTTAAAGTATCTTGATTATATCCAAAACTTGCAACTAAATTAATAGCCAATCTAATTGCTTCTTTTGCGTGATCCCAATTGTCTTCTATTTTCTCCATCGTTTCGGTATTAAAGTTATCAACTTTAAAAGCAATATCTTTAAAATCACACAGAACTAAACACGCTTTCAAAACAAAATCCTTATCAAACTTAAACCCATCACCAATTTGATTAATTTCATCTACGAACTTAATTATTTCTTGTCGAGCGTCTTTATTTTTCCATTGGGCTGTTGCAATTGACAATAATAAATCCGAATAACTTAATTTTGTTCCACCACTGTTAACTCGAATAAAGATATTTAAAACCTTATCCAGATTTTGTTCCTCTTCTAAAAAATAATTCACATTAGGTATTTCATTTATAGCTCGATATAACTTATATAGCGTTTCACTTGCAAATAAAGCCTTATCTTTTTCAATTGCACTTAATCCCTCTTGTATAAGATATTGATTTAATTCAAAAGGATTGTTTATATTAAGAATATCCGCTACTTTAAACCAATAAACACCTTCAATTTTTTCATTTGCTTCCTCAACAGTTAAAAATCTAAAATCATACACCGTATCAAAATCATCTGATGTCCCTAATAAATCTACATATAGTTGTTGTTCTGGAAAAGCTAACGGATTTTCTCTCCTCATTCTCGGCAAACGATATGCATACGTTCCTTTCAATGCAATATACATTGAAGTTAGACGTTGTTGACCATCTAATATTGCCACAATCCCCTCTTCACCACTAATATTTGCTAACGGATTATGTCTATTATTCTTTTCATGATAGTTTCTAATAAACTCATAAAATTGAAAATCCTTACTTTTCTCTTTTTTAACATCCCAAAACAAAAATGACCCTACTGGATACCCTTGCATTAACGAATCAAATAATCTTTCAATCTGATCAGTTCCCCAAACAAATTCACGTTGAATAGCTGGTAATAAATATTTCTTACTATGAACATTTTCAATAACTTTCTTAATTGTTAACGGTGTTTGAAAAGCCATATTACCCCACCCTATACCTAATAAATTCCATTTTAAAATAATTATATCACAAATTCCGCATATTCTTTAAACCAGACTATCTCTAAAGCCTATTAAAATTATTTCTATCTATTTTTAAATTCAAAAATAGTAGATCATTAACCCCCCCAAAAAGAAAAGGCTATATTAGCCTCCCTTTTTTGACATGTTTATACTCTTAATCTTTTCGAGTCCATATCACAACAGGAATGAGTATGAAAGCTAACACTCCTCCAGCTAATGACAATGCCGCATAACTTGAATTCGCCACTACCATACCTGACATCGCTCCACCTGAAGCTCCAGCTAGCGCAATAAACACATCTATTTTCCCTTGTGTTTTTGCACGTGTGGAAGGTATAGTTGCATCAACAATTTGAGCAGTACCACTTATTAAACCGAGGTTCCATCCTAATCCAAGTAAAGACAAAGCAACAATTAATAGTATTAAAGAATCACTCGGCGCTATCGCAGCTATGACACCTGCTGCTAGTAAAATTACTCCACCAGCTATACTCATCGTAGTTCTGCCAATTTTATCAATTAGCATTCCTGTAACGAGAGAGGGAAGATACATTGCACCTACATGAAAACCAATCACAAGCCCTACTGCACTTAATCCATGACCGTGATGTCCCATATGGACTGGCGTCATCGTCATAATCGCAACCATCACGATTTGTGTAAGTATCATTACGATGGCTCCAACAGTAATACCTCGTTTGTTTTCTGTAGCTTCTTCTGTTACTGCTTGCCCTTTATATGTATGCTCTTGTTTATATGTTTCTATCATATTAGCAATAAGTAACGGATCTGGACGAAGCATAACAAATAGGACAATACCCGCAAGTATAAATGCAGTTGCCGATAATATGAACGGACCAGCAAGTTCAGGAATTCCAATTGAATGAGCAAACCTTCCCATTACTCCTACTAAATTTGGACCTGCGACTGCACCAAAAGTCGTCATTACCATCGTAATACTAATAGCAGTTGCTCTTTGCTTCTTATTCGCTAAATCCGTTCCAGCATAACGCGCTTGTAAATTCGTAGCTGTGCCCGCGCCATATATAAGTAAAGAAACTAGTAAAAGAATAATACTATTTGTTAAAGCTGCCCCCACAACTCCGATAGCCCCTAGTCCGCCTACTATAAAACCTGCCGAAAGCCCTATGCGGCGACCATGTTTTTGCGATAATTTTCCAACAAAGAAAGCCGCTACCGCAGATCCCATTGTAAACATAGCTGCCGGTAATCCTGCATATGCATCTGTCCCAAGCATTTGCTGCGCAAGAAGTGCACCTACTGTAATGCCAGCAGCTAACCCTGCTCCGCCGAACATTTGTGAGATGCTGACGATTATTAATGTTCGTTTGTATAATTTTTGTTGGTCTTCTTCTGTATATATATGATTACTTATTGAAACATCTGCTGTATCTATTATTTTCTCACCCTCTCTATAAAACTAATCCCCCTTGTTAATGTACTATAGAACAACAAAATCCCCAAATTTATAACTCTTAAATTTATTCATATTTTATTGCTCCTCCACTTCAAATAATAATCCCCTAATTTTTAACACTACTCTTATGTATTATTAAAGATAAATAATATAATACAAAACTACATAACATATGATTTTATATAGATACCGTAGTAAATTTATTGTTTCCAAACAATGATTAAAGTGCGATTTATTATAAATAACACTGCAAGAATAATAGCAAAGGTTATTTGATCAACAGTATATAGAGCAACAGAGCTAACTCCAAACAATATGATTTCTAACATAAACCTATATGGTTCTGTCAATTTTAATGATGCTTTAGGTGCAATGAACATCCCCAAAAAATTGAAAGCCCCAATAACATAGTGATGCAAGAGCAAATAATTCTATAAAAAATCTTGTCACCAGATTTATATGTTTTATAGACATATTATAAAGCCCCCTTGAAAACATATGTAGAATCCTATAAAAATAATATTATGCATCCTATATTTGAACTTGATACGTACCTATTCATTGTATGTAAAAATACTTATTCATACTATTCAGTTCATCTTTGATTTTGGCTGATAATGAATGAGAGTAAATACTTAACGATAGTGACACATATGCCTATAAGCACAAAGGAAAGAACTTCGCCATTCACGTTTCGTCCGTGGAGTTCTTTCCTTTGTTAATAACCAACTTTCAATAATTAGAGTGAAATTTATATTTAGCCTATTTCCCTTACAATCCCCCTACTATCCTTTTTTCCCTTCTTTTACTTAAAGCCTTTCCTTCCCAAAATAACAAACTTACTAAAGCAAAAACTAAGATAATCGGCACACTTACTTTATATAAATCTGTAAAACTCATTGCCATCTGATTTTGAGCATAGTGATTCACATCATTCGAAAATGCGAGTACCTCTTTCTTTATATTTCCCTCTTGTTTTTCAACTTCTTTTGTCACTTGATTCATAACTTCTTCTCTTTTTACATCTCTATATTCTACTGGAATTTCTCTTAATACTTCATCCACTTTTTGGTGAATTAATGCATCTTTTTTCTCTTTATTTAACCCTACAAATGTTTTATTTTGATGCTTTTCTACACTTGGTTCTATACTTTGGTTCTCTATTTTTTCTTTTGTTACTTGTAGTATTTCAGCTTGCTGTGAGCTATCCACATGAATATTATGTACTTTTTCTTCTGCATAACGATATACATTCTCTTTATTTACAGCTAAATTGTGCGTTAAGTTAGATACAAATATTGCAACTGCTAATACAATTCCTACTTGCCGCAACATCGAGACAACACTTTGAGAAGCGGTTAATAATTCCCCTTCAAACGAAGAAGCACTTAAAACTGTAATTGGACCTACTACTAAACCATACCCAACACCTAATATCATACATGGAATAATAATTTCTATATTTGTTGAATTAACATCAATCATTTGCAACCAATAATAAGATAAGCCCATAACAAGAAATCCTGACAAAATAATAGTTACTTTTCCAAGCTTTTTAATTAATGTTGCTGCAACTGGTGAGACAAAAAATATCATTGCTGAAATAGGTGTCACTAAAAAAGATGCTTCAATTTCCGTTCGACCTTGTATTTTCGTCAAGAACGTTGGAAGTAATACAGTTACTCCAATTAAAAATAAATTACTTAATATGATAACGATAGACGCTCCGACAAACATTCGATCTTGAAATAACTTTAAATTCACCATTGGATTATGAATCTTTCGTTCTACTAAAACAAATAGAATAAGAGAAATAGTGCTAATTGCATAACAAGACAAAGCAATATTACTTTGCCATCCCCATGTATTGCCTTTTACTAATATGAGAGTAAAAGAAAAAATTGCTGTGCTACTTAATAGTAGTCCTACCCAATCTATTTTTGAGATAATACGTTCTTCATTTTTTATTTGCAGCATAACGCAGCATAAAATGATTCCAAGAATACAAATTGGAACATTTAAGAAGAACACCCATCTCCAACCGAAATTTTGTGTAATAATTCCACCTATTACTGGTCCCATTGCAGCTGATAGTCCTTGTGTTACCCCTAAAATTGCAAGTGCAACATGCCTCTTTGCTAATGGCATTGCTGATACGCCGATTACCATACTTGTCGGAAATAAAATTGCTGCACCAATACTTTGTATAAAACGAGAAAAGATAAGAAAATCGCCCGTATTAGCAAAAGCACAAAGCACTGATCCACCACCAAAAATTATCAAACCAAAAATATACATCTTTGCTTTCCCAAAAATATCAGCTATCCGTCCTAGTGGAATGGCTAGTACTGCAATCGTCATCGTATAAACATTTAATATCCAAGACATCTTTTCTAATGAAGTGTTTACACTCGTTTGTATCGCTGGTAAAGCTATATTCATAATTGTCGTATCAATCATACAAAGAAATATACCTAAGCACATTAAAAAGACAATCTTAATACCCTTTGATTGCTCCATGTTCATCTACCCCTTTATTTATTATAAACGTGTTTTTCATTCTTCCGTTTTATTGTGTTTTTTTACTTCTAGTTGCTCTAGTTTTCTTTTCAACGTCTCTACTTGAGCACTATACGATGCGATACCTACATCTAGTGAAATTTCTTCAACAAAAGTAATACCTTCTCTCCACTTTTCATATTTCAAACGAAGATCCGCAATATATGCTTCTTTCCTTTCAATTTCGTCCGCAATCCATTTTTTTATTGACTTGTCATCGCTATAATTACCGAAATACATCCTCATTAAAAAATCTGAACGTAAAACATCTTTCTCTACATCTGTTTGCATGTACTGATAAAACTCTTCACGCCCTTCATCTGTAATAAAGTACATTTTCTTATTCGGTTTCCCTTCTTGCATAATAACCTCTTTCTTTATTTTCCCCTCTTTTTCCAACTGTCGTAACGTTGGGTAAATCATTCCAAAACTCCCATCAAAGAAATGAGTAAATACGTCTTCAAACACAATTTTAATATCATAACCAGACATTTCTTTTCCCATTAACAAGCCTAAAACAACATCTCTTCCCTTCAAAATAAAACCTCCACACTGTATATAATCAATAATCATATTAACAATGTTAATATGATTATTGATTATATACCTCATTCCGTTAATTGTAAAATATTTCTAAATAAAAACACCCTGTAATTTTATTATCTAAAATTACAGGGTGGCTCTACTTTATATTTCATATACAAACTTTGTACTATTTTACAACTTCATCTTGATTAGCTTCAAAGCCTTCTTTCTTACCCTCTTTTATTTCATAATAATACGAAGGTAATTCTATATTATGTTCTAAAAGGTAATCCTCAATCAATGCAATAATCACTTTCAATATTTTCAAACGTGCGTATAATTTATCATTGCTTTCAATAATATGCCATTTCGCATTTGGCTTATTTGTTTTTTCAAACATATCTTCCATTGCTTCAACATACTCGTCCCACTTTTCACGGTTACGCCAATCTTCGTCTGTAATTTTCCATCTTTTCAAAGGATTGTTCTCTCTATCTTTAAACCTCTTTAATTGTTCATCTTTACTAATATGATAGAAAAACTTCCCGATTATATAATGATCATCTGTTAATAGTTTTTCAAAATCATTAATCTCATCATACGCTCTCGTCCACTCTTCCTTTATAGCAAACCCTTCAACACGCTCAACTAACACACGTCCGTACCATGAGCGATCAAAAATAGTAATTTGCCCGTACTGAGGAAGTTTTCGCCAGAAACGTTGCAAGTAATGGTACCGTTTTTCATGAGGTGCTGGTGCTCCAATTGGATTTACTTGAAATCCGCGCGGATCAAGATGTTCCGTCACTCGCTTAATCGCTCCGCCTTTTCCAGCTGCGTCCCAACCTTCCATAACGAGCATAACCGCAATTTTTTCTTCTTTTACAATTTGCTGCAGTGCTAATAAACGTCTTTGGTATTTTTCAAGTTTCTTATTATACTTAGATTTCGATTCTATTCTTTTCATTAAATCCACTTTAGCAAGATATCCATTTTCCATAAAACAAATCCCCCTTGTTGTATGACAATGTTATTTTAACATATTATTGAAAAAATTCCCAAATAAGGAAAACTGTGCAGAAAAATCTCTACACAGCTTCCTTCTCTAATTGCACATCTACTTCAATATTCTCATTTTTATTTTTCGCAGCTTTTATAAAGAATACAACAGTTAATATAACGGTAATAACCGCACCTACCATATAAGATGTGTTTAACGGAATATTAAAACCAATTTTTGCATTTAAAATGTAAATGACAGTCATGAGTGTCATGACTATCGCGGGAATTAAGGAAACAACATACAGTTTCCCTTTTATGAATAAATACATCTTTCCAATCGATCACGCAATTGCTGCAGTCGATTGGTTAGCCCAAGAGAAATATCTCCATCTTATTCACAAAGAGAGACTATATTTTTTACAATTGAATTATGGTATACCCTCTCAAAAAAAGAAGATAATAACAAATAAATCCGTTACAGAATGGGAGTACTTTAAAGATGAAACGAAAAATATTTTCTCTCTTTGCACTAACCTGTTTCGCACTACCAATACAAGCTAGTGCATACACATTTCAATCACTACCAATTGTGTCAAAGTCTAAACAGTGGTATATCGAAATTGACAAATCTCATAACGCAAACAAGCAAGCAGTGCAGCCAAAACAGGGTATATATGATACATATAGTTTACTCGTAAAAAACATCGGTAATGATGTATCAAATGTATCAGTGGAAATACTTGATAACACTCCTACCTCTAAAGCTACTTTTAATCCTACTACGTTAAATAGCAACGTTTCTAAAAGTCAGACAAGCTCTGACTACATCGTATTCCCTTTAGACTTTAATAGCCATAATTTTAAAGTCGTCATTACTTGGGAAGAAAAAAATTTCTCATACAACGGTCATCCGGTAAATGAGGGGGAACAAATGAAACAAACATTTGTGTTTAATGAAGAATGAGCCCTAATTTGATTAGGGCTTATTCTTCATTTACAAAACCAGATTGAATCGCTTCCGTCACTTCTTCTGTGATTTCTAGTTCTGTTGCTTCCGTACTAATTTTCTTGTCCCAAATATGTACGGAAGGCTTTTCGTTACAAAGATGTTTTACTAATACTAGTTGATTATATGTTAGCTTATTTTCTCTATGGGTGGCGATATAGACTGTGAAATTTTTTGCTTCACAGACCTTTTCATGCAAAGTGTATTGGCTGGCCAATTCCTTTATTACTATATCTTTCAAGTTTCCTATAATCATATAAGTCGTTCCCCTTTCCTTTATATCATCAATCAAATCGTCGAATACTTGGTACACATAACGCTATTCCAATTGTTACAAGTACTAAAATAGCTAGTGTTATAATCGTTATCGAACTACCTAAAGTCGAAAGTAATTGCCCAATCCACAAAAATTTAAAATGTGGTGACGCTTTAACCGGCAATATCAATTTACCAACATAACTTACATTTTTCTCTGTTCGTATTTCTCCTTGCATACCTCTCTCCTCTTTCCAAATTAAGTTAACAGAAAATTCAAACTTTAATACCTTTAATTATATATGAAACTGTTAAATTATTGGAAAAAATATAAAAAGGTGCTTTCATAAATGAAAACACCTTTTTTGTCTATAATTTTAAGTTCTTCTTCAATGTCCAATATTTTTCTTGAGTATTTTCAAATGAAAATTCTACCCAACCGTTTGGATCTTCACGATATACAGTTACTTTCTTACCATTTTCTAATTTTCCAACTTCATTTTGTGTAATATTTGGTACACTCTTAATTGTATAACCAAATGGATATGGCACTTGATAGTAGGAACCTACTAATTGAACCGTAGCCGTTGCATCTTTTGCATAATCTTTATATGGGATGTCTTTTCCTAATGCCTCTACATTTAATGTACTAGGATTTTTCCGTAATCGTTTTACATTTGCATAATCTTTCTTGTTAAACGGTTTAATACGCTCCATAATATTAGCGATTTTGCCAGCCCATTCTTTATCTGTTGCATACTTTTCATTCATAGCAGGTAATGTGTAACCATTAAAATGATTAGCACCTTCTTCTAAGTAGTTCTTCCTTACATAATCAGCATTGTAAGAAATACTTTCCTTGTATGACGGTAAATATTTTGCATATGCAAATGGGTCACGGTCATATGCTCTTAAGCCAAATAAATTATGTTTACGATATGCAATTTCTGATTTACCGTACGCTGATTCTAAGATTGCATGTGCAGCTAAATATAGTGCGCTCACACCATACTCATTTTGTGCTTGAATAAAATCTTTACCAGTTCCAATAAGTGGACTATCCGAATGAGATTTTTTAATGAAATTATCAATCTCTAGTGCCGTTACGTTAGATGGCAAAGTTACGTCTAGATTAATATACGATGGCTGTTCAACAGGAACATCATTTTTAATTTTCATCGCTTTATATAATAATTGCGCATAGCTTTCACGTGTTAATATACCTGATGGATCAAATCCTCCAAGTCCATTTCCTACCGATACACCATTGGATTGCAATGCACTAATTGCTTCTTTTGCCCACCAGTGTGTTGCATCTATATCATTAAATGTATGTGGTGCTTTTACTTCTAATTTAAATGCTCTTTGCAAAATAACAGACATTTCAGCACGAGTTAATGATTCTTTCGGTCTAAACGTCCCTTTACCATCACCTATGAAAATCCCCATATCTGTTAATGCCAAAATTTCTTTTGGGAACATCGTCGTTCCTGCGCTAATATCAGAGTATGGATTTTTATAATCGCTTTTTAATTCTGGTTTTAATGCGCGATACATTAATGCTGCTACTTGCTCACGAGTTACAACATCTCCAAAGCCAAATTTACCATTATCGTAACCTGCAATAACCCCTTTTGACGTTAAATCAGTAATCGCTTCAAGTGCCCAATGATTTTTCGGAACGTCTGGAAATTCTTTTGTAGATGCAAAAGAAGTTGCTGGAGCCAGTACTACTTGAAGTGCGACTGTCACTGCTAACACATTAGAAATAACTTTTTTCATAAATTGTTTAACACGTTTTCTATATGCTTATACCGTGTTAACTTGCCTCCCTTTATCGTATAATTTTCCCTATTAAACTAACAAACTCTTAATTAGTCAACAGTAAAAGTATACGTGATAAAAATAAACTAATCTACCATTATTTTATTCATAATCAGCATAATACGATATATCTTTCTATTTCGATATAAAATTACAAAAACTTACATAAAAAGCCCACCTCTATATAGACGATGGACTTAACAATCAACATTGTTATTTCGTTAAACGAGATTTTGAAACATCAAAACCTTTCCACTCATAATAATCTAAAATACCCGCATAAATTGCCTCAGCAACTATTTGTCTTCCAGATTCTGAAGCTAACTTCTCATAATCCGCGCTGTTATCTAAAAATGCTAGCTCCGTTAGTACTGCTGGCATCTCATTTTCTCTTAGTACATAAAAGTCTTCTGGTTTCACACCACGATCTCTTGTATCTAGAGCTTTAACTAATCGCTTTTGTATTTTATCAGCTAACATATAACTATCTTTTTCACGCTCAGTTAATTCTTTCTTTTCAGATCCTTTATAATAAAAAGTTTCTGTTCCATGTCCATCATGTTTTTGAGAAGCATTTGCATGGATACTTACAAAAATATCTCCATTATGTTCTTTCGCGAAATCCACACGATTTTTAAGGTCTTCTCCTTGTTTTTCACCAAGACGAATATCTGTTTCACGTGTTAACATCACACGGAATGGAGTATGTTTCTCTATTAAACTTTGTAATCTTTTAGATGTATCTAATACAATATCACTCTCATGTAATCCTTGTGTTGCTTTCCCAGGATCTGTTCCTCCATGACCTGGATCAATAATAATCATCTGTTCTACTAAAGGATTGCCTATTTTAAGTGAATCAGCCTTTGCAATAAACTGTGCTGCTTCTGCTTTCGTTACAGTTTTCTTAGGCTCCCACTTCTCACCAGTACCAAGAGAGATGCCTAATTCAACTAGGATGTTCGCTTTTTCTTTACCCCAGTTTAGTGTTTCTAAATCTTTGAATTTAGTTTCTGGAGTACCGTTTACTTTAGACTCTAATTTGTAAGCTTCTACAAGAAGAGATGCCATTGAAACACGGTCGATTTTCCCGTCTGGCTCGAATCCATTGCCTGTACCTTTAACAACGCCAGCTTTTTCTACAGCTGCGATGATTGGAGTAGCCCAATGTTTTTGAGAATCAGCGTAAGATGGTTTAGCATTTGTATCGATTCGTAAGTTTAATATTCGAGCCATCATTGTAGCTGCTTCGGCACGAGTAATTTCTTTTCCAGGCTCGAACATTCCTTTATCGTTACCTGTAACTGCACCTTTCTCTACTAAATAGTAAATAGAATCTTCTGCCCAATGTTTAGCTGGGACATCTGGAAATTTTTTTGTTTGTGCGAAACTACTAGATGAATAAGATAATATACTAGCTGCGATTAATCCTGCTGCGATTATTCTATTTTTCATAGAATATATTCCCCTCTCAAGTACAATGTATTTATGTAACAGACTAATTATAGTTCTGAAAATTAGTAATAGTCAATTGAAATTTGTATAATTTTGTATTATTATTGTATTTTTTGTAATATATAACTATAGTTAAAAACTATAAGATTTTATAAGAGGAGAGATTCGTATGAGCAACAATTGGAAAGATATAGAGCACCGTATTTATACAATGTGTATGATTCAGCGTAATAACAAAATATTGCTAATACAGCGCCCCGATCATCTAGGCTTCCCTGGTTACATCGCTCCTGGCGGAAAAGTAGATTTCCCAGAAAGTATCGTTCAAGCTGCTATACGAGAATCGAAAGAGGAAACTGGACTTCACGTTTCTAATTTAATTTTCAAGGGGTTAGACGAATATGTAAATCCGAAAGAAAATGTTCGATATATGGTATTCAATTATTGGACAGATTCGTTTGATGGTGAACTTCTTATAAACCCTCCTGAGGGCGAATTATTATGGGTGCCAATTGATGAGGCACTAAATCTTCCTATGCAAAATTGGTTTAAAGAGAGATTCCCATTATTTTTTGAAAAAGGTACGTTTGAAATTCAACGTGTTTGGGATCGGGACTTAGATAAACAAGTTGCTATGACAATTACGCATACGTAAAAAAGCTTGGTATCTCTCCAAGCTTTTTTTACTTTCCTTCTATTTTCTTAATCTCATAATCAATTTCTAAAAACTTAACTCCAAATATCCACATTCTATGGTTAGCTTTTAATATGTGATTCGTGTTCTCTTTTATAATAAAAGTCTCTGCTAACGGTAAACGAATTGTAAAGAAACGAGTATGTAAATAAATCCCCTCATCTCCTTTACCGTTTCTTCTCAGCTTACTAGTAATGATTAAATCATTACTCCTCTTATTACATAATTTTAAAACCCCCGTCATATTCGAATATGGTAAAGGTAATGCAATATTCATATATGTCTCGCTCTTATATGTGTGCTTTGAATAAAGAGCTACAAAAATAGATTCTCCTGCTTCATTTTTTCTTAGCCAAGCCCTTACATTCTCCCTTCCATCTTTCTCATCTATTATCCCAACGATAGAGCCATGCATCGTTTCCCACTTACCGCCCATTCCTAAATGTATTTGTCCTACACGCTTACTCATTTTCTCATAGCAAAATGCAACCGGACGAAACCAACGAGCCCACTTAATATGCGATTGTAACTCATACTCTTTTGTATTTTCATAAAAACGAGTAATACTTAAAGGAATCTTTGCCATGCCAAATCCCTCACTATGAAAATCGTTCATATTATCAACTAAACCTTTGTATTCCTTGCTATCTATTAAACTTCTGTTATGTAAAAATGCTTCACCAACTGTCGTATTTCCTCTTAACCTGCTCATTGGTTTCCCGTAATATTTATAATTCGGAGCAGTCTTTTCAATCATCCAGCCGACAAATGCGGGTAACGCTACTCCAATTCCATTGACAACACCGTGAATCCAAACCATTTGAGCAATTGTAATCGTCATTACATGTTTCAAATTCCCATATGAATATATAAGCGAAAACATAATTGTTACCATGAGTGTACTAGACGATATGATCAGAAGAACCTTTGCACTAATAGCATTAAATTTCGTACGCCAAACATAAATTCCATAACTATAAATAGCGCATAAATATAGGAACACTGCAAAAAATTCAAATACTCTTGAGTACGTAATTCCTATTGCAACTGTCATAGGTGAAATGACGATGACAAACATAATAGCATCATATACTTTACTTCTCTTTTCTCTTTTCCTCCCAATTAAACCAGCTGATAACGGCAATAGAAATGCCGAATAATGAAAGTGTGCAGCTGTAAGCAAAACAATGTCGGAACTAAAGTGCATAATGGAAAGCTTTGCTACAGAAGCAAAAAACCAGAAACCACCTAAAAACAAATACATAAACGCACTATCGATAGCTGTCTCCTCTAACGGTTTCCATCCTCTTTCTAGCACTCTACTTACACCGAATAACGCAACGATTCCTGTATATACAAACCAAAGTAATCCAAAGAAATAGTGATTTGTTACGAAAGCTAGCATTGCACTAATTGCTGCGATTGGATATAAAAGCGATACTAGTTTATAAAAGGATACATATGATCCACTTCTTGTCTTTTTATCAAGAATGCAAAATGACATCGGTATAAATAACAAAATAGATAATAAAATAATTGCTTCAACTGGGTTTACATTTGTCCACTCACATATTAGAAATACAATATAACAAGCAAGCCCAACTATTATATTTTTCATATCATTTATTTCCTCTCCACAAATGTTCCCTTATATGAAAATAATGAACCGATTAACGGATTGCGTACTTGTACATGAATTCGAAAGCATTGTCGTGTTTCATCATAACTTTCTACAATGTTGGCCTCTCCGTATAAGAATCTAGGTAACGGGACTTTTCTGCCAAACATGTAAAACCATTGTTTCTTTGAGGAAATATGCATTGCCCCCACCTCATCAATATGAAAATTCAATGTAGAAACAAGTATGTGTGGTTCACCAAAACAATCTACAATTTCATTATTCTCTTCATCCAACTGCATAACGGCGTTAAAATATCTTTTCTTATTGTGAAAATAAAAAGTACGATTCCACCGCACAAGTTCATGTCCATGTTCATCACGCTCAGCGGTATTATGTATTGTAAATGGCACTTCCTTCCCCCGCTCAGAGAAAAACATACGGAACTTTGATGCAATTTTTAATATGAATTTTACGAAAAAAGAACCACCATAAATCTCATCCATCTTTCCTTCTCCAGTAAAACTATTTTCTTCTGTAATTTCATAGCGTTTCTGTAATTTTGGATGTAGTTTTTTATAAGAATCCCCTAATAGTCTTTCATACATATTAGCCATACATTATCCCTTTCTCTTCCTCTTGCAATTTTTTGAGCTTGGCAAGTTCGTGCTATTTATATAACCGACAATTGATAATCCCATGATTAGAACGTTTAATGTAATTGGATTAAACGGCTCTGTAAAACTTGCAATATTCGTAATCCCTGCCGCTATCGTTAAGGCTATTAACATAAAAATATGTACGATAAATACTTTTCGTTTTGGAAATGGCAACAGCCATATGACACCAAAAATAATTTCTAACAATCCAATTATTTTAAGTACAAAAATACTATGTTCAGTTGAACCAATTATCACAGATAGCATTTTTACTTCTTCTGAATGGGTAAACATTAGTTTCGGTACTATTCCTTGATACATCCATACAAATGCAAATAAAAAACATACGAGCCAATATGTCATTGTTCTTCTAATTAGTAACTTAGGATGAAGTCCCTTTTCTATCCATAATTTTAACGCATCAAAACTCCAAGCAGTCGCCCAGCCTAATAAAGGCCGAAACATATAGAAATCTATTACATTTCCTATACGACCAAACCTCGTATCATAATCATATTGTGTCTCAAAATAAATGTGTTCTTCACGCGGTGTATACTTCCAATAACCACGCCCTATTTGAATAAGTAATAATTTATTATCCGTCCAAAATTTTAAAGAAGAAATTCTTTCACCCGTTTCTTTTCTTATTTCAGCTATCGATTCCCCTTCACCAGCTATTTCAAGTCCAAATCCAATCTTTGTTTTATATAAAAACTTCTGCGGTTCTCCTTCTTTTTTCTCTAAATACGAAATTTCAGTAAAACGAGCATCCCATTCTGTATGTATATGTGGTTCTTGCGTGTATTCCCATAATTTCTCCATTGTTGTGTTCATTTCTGCCGAAACATAAATAGGCTTTTTCCCCTTCATTCTTCCACCTCCAATGCACTATAATTTTAATGTACATGCAATGAATTTATTTTGCTACATTTTTCACAAACTTTTCCACAAAGAGAAAGAATTTTTAAAATTTATACAAAACACTTGATTCCCCGAAAAATTTAAATTATTATAAAACAAATGTTACCAACAACTTCATAAATCAAACACTCTCGCCTAAAACGTGAGATAGAGGTTGCGATACTTATGAGTATTCTAATGGAGACACAGAGATGTCTATGAAATTAGATGAAAGGAAGTATTGCCGAAATCGATACATTTCTCTGCATTTATCGATTGGGGCTGTTTTCGAATAGAAACAGAACTGTCATATGTACAGACGTGTATGTATGAAGAGCTATCTACAAAAAAGAGATATCATTTTTATGGTATTCCTTTTTTGGCGGTTTTTTTATTAGCTCCGTTTTCTGTTTCCCTTTTCCTGTAACAGCACCATCCTCACTTATTTGAGATGGTGTTTTTTGTTTTTTCTCTGGTAACTACAGGAATATTGGGATCTATATATGTCCTAATCTATTCTTAAAAATGGATGAAAGAAGGAATTCGTAATGGAAACGATTGTACAAAAATTTGGTGGCACTTCTGTTGGAAGCGTTGAGCGCATTCAACATGTAGCAAATTTAATTATTGAAGAATATGAACGAGGACATAGCATCGTCTCTGTCGTTTCAGCAATGGGAAAAAGCACAGATGAACTCGTAGCACTTGCTAACGCGATTTCAGAAAATCCGAGTAAACGCGAAATGGATATGCTTCTATCAACAGGAGAGCAAGTGACTATTTCATTATTAACGATGGCACTACAAGCAAAAGGCTATAACGCGACTTCATTAACTGGATGGCAAGCTGGTATTACGACAGAATCTGTACATAGTAGTGCACGGATTACTGAAATTAATACTGATCGAATTCAGTCTTATCTTACTGAAGGCACGATTGTTATTGTAGCTGGCTTCCAAGGAATCAGTGAAAACCATGAAATTACAACGCTTGGCCGCGGTGGTTCTGATACAACTGCTGTTGCATTAGCCGCTGCACTGAAAGCAAAAAAATGTGATATTTACACGGATGTGACCGGCGTATATACGACGGACCCACGAGTTGTAAAAAATGCTTATAAATTAGATGAAATTTCTTATGACGAAATGTTAGAACTTGCAAACCTCGGTGCTGGTGTATTACACCCGCGTGCTGTTGAGTTTGCTAAAAATCACAATGTCATTTTAGAAGTTCGCTCAAGTATGGAACGAGAAAACGGAACAATTGTAAAAGGAGAATGTAACATGGAACAACAATCAATCGTTAAAGGTATTGCATTTGAAGATAATATTACACGCGTCACAATGAAAGGATTAGAACAAGGTGCACTCTCAACAGTCTTCTCTACATTAGCAGCGGCACATATTAATGTAGATATCATCATTCAAAGTATTACAAATGAAGGAACTGTTCACCTCTCCTTCTCAATCCATTCTAATGATTTAAAAGAAACATTAGAGGTATTGGAACAAAATCAAGAAACACTTCACTATGAATCTGTAGAATATGAAAATCATTTAGCAAAAGTATCCATTGTAGGATCTGGTATGGTCTCTAATCCAGGTGTTGCTGCAAATATGTTCACTACTTTAAAAGAAGAAGATATTCATATTAAAATGGTAAGTACATCAGAAATTAAAGTGTCTGTCGTTATTGACCGCCTTCATTTAGTAATAGGTGTCGAGGCGCTTCATCAATCATTTATGGCGAAAATTGAGCCTTTAGTGCAGATGAGTTAATTTCCACCAGTAAAACTTAAAATAAATTATATAAATCTATTTCCTTCCTATATTAATAGCAATAGGGTCGGAATATTTTGCGGGCAAGTCGAAGTTATATTATCGAATAGAAACTACATTATTGAATTCTTAAAATGATAGCATTCTCGAAATAAAGTTCGCGCATATTTCAATAGTAGAGGGTTTAAAAAGTGTTGTTCGTTAACAAAATGTTTTATACTATACCCGAAAACACCTTGTCACATTTTCCTACACTGTGACAAGGTGTTTTTTGTTTAAAAGAGATTTTAGTATAATTATGAGGATAATTAAATAATAAATTTATACATATAAGGAGATAAAGACTATGACAAACAACAGATTATTACGAATGGACAATGTCAGCATCGTTGTAGAATCCCTTGATAACGCAATCTCTTTCTTCGAGGAGATTGGACTAAAACTCGAAGGGCGAGCTACTGTCGAAGGTGAAGGGGCTGGTCGCGTAACAGGACTCGGTTCTCAGCGCGTAGAGATTGCTATGATGGTTACGCCAGATGGCCATAGCCGAATTGAACTTTCGCGATTTCTCACCCCACCTACTATAGCAGATCACCGGACAGCTCCTGTAAATGCCCTCGGTTATTTGCGCGTCATGTTCACCATTGAAGACATTGACGAAATGGTATCGAGACTTACAAAGCATGGTGCTCAGCTCGTTGGCGAAGTAGTTCAGTACGAGGACTCATATCGACTCTGCTACATTCGTGGAACTGAAGGGATTTTAATCGGTTTGGCGGAAGAACTCGGTAACAAATAAGTAATGTTTTATATGAAGTCTTTGCTGAAGTAAAAATACTTGAAAGAACTTTACGCTTAATAAAACTTAGATTTTGAACCCCGTCCTAGCTTTAGAACGGGGTTATACTTGTTTGAGCTTTTTAACATACTATCAACATCCCGAAATCATTATAAAACAATTCAATTACTTGTTATACTCTTTCCTAGGAAATATAACGGACTCTTCTCACTTCTTATCATATATATCTTTTCTTTTAAAAAACGATCTGAACTCATTCAAAATAACTTTCTTCACGTCAGAGTAAAAAACCATCATGAATAGTGCAATTCCTAATAAAATCTCTTGCATTCCTTCATAATCAATGAAAGCACTCACAATTAGCAAACCAAACCCAATATAAAAACCAAACTCATTCTCTTTCTCAAAATCCTCATCTTCATCAATATGTATTTTTTCTTTTAAATTTCGGTTCCCTTTTATTAACTCATCGAGCGTAACATTATACATTTCGCTCAATAAAATTAAATTTTCAATATCAGGGCAACTTTTATCATTTTCCCACTTATACACTGCTTGCCTCGTTATACCCATCTTTTTAGCAACATCTTCTTGTGAAAATCCTTTTGATTCTCTTAATTTTTTAAGTTGTTGTCCTAAGCTCATAACGTCCCCTCCTTTAACAAATTATTACATAAAAGGATCCAAAAAAGAAAGAAACCATTAGTAAAACCCACTGTAAACCACTCGTTTACACTATAAAAAAGAGAGAATAACTCTTTGAGCTATCCTCTCTCTTCTATTAAAACAGATGAATGTTTTCTTTCTTGCAAGCTTCACGTAAATCGTCAGGCCATACAGAAGATTGAACTTCACCAATATGTGCTTTACGTAAGAAGTACATGCACATTCTTGATTGTCCAATACCACCGCCAATTGTTAACGGTAGTACGTCTTCTAAAATACCTTTATGGAAATCGTACTCACGTTTGAAGCCTTCACCTGTTTTCGTTAACTGCTCATCAAGTGATTTACTATCAACACGAATTCCCATTGATGATAATTCGAATGAAGATTGTAATACTGGGTGCCAGAATAAAATGTCACCGTTTAATTTCCAATCATCATAATCAGCTGCGCGTCCATCATGCTTTTCACCTGAACGAAGTGCATCACCAATTCCGATAATGAAGACTGCACCGTGTTCTTTCGCAATTGCATGTTCACGATCTTTCGGTGTTAATTCTGGATATTTATCTTCTAGTTCTTGGGAAGTGATGAAAACAATTTCTTCTGGTAAATACTTTCCAAGGAACGGATACTTTTCAAATAAGTGGTCTTCTAAATCTTTGAATATTCCATAAATTGTTTGTACTGTTTCTTGCAAGTAATCTACAGTACGCCATTCTTTTTGAACGATTTTTTCCCAATCCCATTGGTCAACGTAAATGGAATGTGTTGCATCAAGTTCTTCATCACGACGAATCGCGTTCATGTTTGTATATAAACCTTCACCAGCTTCATATCCGTATTCATGTAATGCGAATCTTTTCCACTTCGCTAGTGAGTGAACAATTTCTAATTCTTCTCCTGAATGTAACATATCAAATTCAATTGGACGTTCTACACCGTTTAAATGATCGTTTAATCCTGATTTTTTCGTTACGAATAATGGTGCAGATACGCGGAATAGTTCAAGGCGTTTTGCTAATTGATCCTCGAAAAATGTTTTAACTTCCTTAATTGCGATTTGAGTCTCTCTTACTGTCATTAATGATTGATACATGGTGGTTTCCTCCTAAAATGTTTGGATGTTGTAAAAAGAAGCCAACAAAAAAAGCCCTTCTTTCCCAAAAAACTGGGACGAAAGACTTTGGTTCCGCGGTACCACCCAAATTAGCAACAGAGGTTGCTCACTTATACAATACGGAGATGAAATATCTCGATACTGTTCTTCTTGTAACGGCGAAGTTCCCGGCTAAGTCTACTTTCCTGTAAAGGATTTCGGTTAGCAACTCCAGGAGGTTCTTCATAATAGGCTTCGTATCAGGCTCACACCACCCCTGACTCGCTTAAACTACTTCCTACTACTACTCGTCCTTTCATAGTCGTTTTGTTGTCACATCTCTGAAACATTTTATTAATGATTATTCTATACAAAAAATAAAGAAAGTCAACAAAAATTTAAAAATATTTTTCAATTCTTTATTTTACGGCTTTATTGATTGTTTTCAATATAACGTCTTCACTTCTTTTGTCTTGTCAATCCAAAAAACGTTTCACTAACCGAAACTAACATATACACAACAAGTAATGTAATCGTTCGAAATATAGAATCCGCAGTATTTCGTATTATTTTCATTTTCTTTGTAATTCCTTTCAGTTTACTTGCAAATTCGTGTTATACTATAGCATTCAAGCAGTTTATTTTTACTTAAAGCAATCATAGTCATTTATAAAGAGTATGTTCTAAATCATTGACTATTATCAAATAAGATTTTTATATAACGGAGTGATCATATGAGTAAAACGAAAGCAAAACCGAAAAAAGGTGTAGGACAAGGTACAGGAAGTAAAGGATGGAATCGTTGGCAATCAAGTGCAAAGAAAAAGGCAGCTGCCAAGCCATATAAAAGTAAAGGGACTAAAAAATAAATTCTGTATTATCTCTTTACTTTTTTCAAAACAAATTATAATTATTACACTAAAAAAGCTATGCTCTCATACATGTGAAAGCATAGCTTTTTATATTAAATCATTAAAATATCTCGTATTTCTTCCTCCGTGATTGATGATAATTTCTCTTCTCCCGGCTCAATCACTTCAGCGATTAAATTTTTCTTACTCTCTTGCAGTTCATGCATTTTTTCCTCAATTGTTCCGTGGGCTACTAATTTTATAACTTGTACTGTATTTTTTTGTCCCATTCGATATGCTCTATCAGCTGCTTGTTGTTCAACAGCTGGATTCCACCATAAATCGTATAATATAACCGTATCGGCACCCGTTAAGTTAAGACCTGTACCACCAGCTTTTAAAGAAATGAGAAATAGATCCCCTTCCCCCTCGTTAAACCGATTACATAGCTCTACACGTTCTTGTGATGGTGTACTCCCGTCTAAATAAAAGTATGGAATCGCTTGACGATTTAACTCACGACCAATAATAGACAGCATCTTCGTAAATTGAGAAAAGATTAAAATTCTCTTACCAGTACTTCTGCATTCCTCTAGTATCTCTAATAGTTGTTCAAATTTAGCTGAACTACCCTTATAATCATCAACGAATAAAGCCGGATGATTACAAATTTGTCGCAATCTCGTTAAGCCAGCTAAAATTCTAATTTTATTTTTACGTAACGTATCTTTATCTAAATGTTTTAACGTTTCTTCCCTTAATTTCGCTAAATAAGCAGCATAAAGTCTCTTTTGATCTGGTAATAACTCCGATGACTGTAAGTGCTCTATTTTATCTGGAAGCTCCTGTAATACGTCTTCTTTTAATCGTCTTAATACGAAAGGTTTTACGCGCTTCGCTATATCTTCGCGTCTTAAATCACCGAATTCTTTTCTTCCTGGTAATAATTCCGGAAATACGACATGGAAGATAGACCATAGCTCTTCTAATGAATTTTCTACAGGCGTTCCCGTTAGCCCGAAACGAAATTCAGCTTGAATTGTTTTCACTGCTTTTGCAGTTTGGGTTGTAGGATTTTTAAACGCCTGTGCTTCATCAAGAAACAGTGTATGAAACGGCCTCGCATACGACCTTATATCTCTTCTCAGTAATGGATATGACGTAATTACGACATCAAATTCCACTATGTCTTTTAATATTTTTCGCCGCTCTGTTTGATTTCCATCTGCAATAACCGCTCTAATATGCGGGGCGAATTTTTTCAATTCACTAAACCAATTATAAACAAGAGAGGATGGTGAAACGACTAATATAGGTAGTTTCTTTTCTCGAATTTCAGGCAACACAGAATCTATGTAAGCAATACTTTGCAGCGTTTTTCCAAGTCCCATATCATCTGCTAAAATACCGCCAAAACGGTAATAGGCGAGTGTTTTCATCCACTCAAATCCGTATACTTGATACTCTCTCATTACAGCATTTAAAGTTTGCGGCACTATAAACTTTAATTTTTTCGGATTTTGAATGCTTTCCACTAAATCTTGAACAGACTCATCTAAACTTAAAACATTACCTTCGTGAAGTCCGTTCATCCATTTCACACTCCGAATAAGCGGAACATTCACTTCTTCCCCATTTAAAAATTCTTTTCGAATACCTGATTCTTTTGCAAACTGATTAATTTCATTAAACTCTTTGCTCTCTAGTGATAATAATGAACCATTCGCTAATCGATAATATTTGCGTTTCTCTTCAAGAGCCACTAATACCCCTTTAATTTCTGCTTCCGGTATTCCTTTTATATCAAAACGAAATGACAACCAATCAATTCTTTCTTTTCTTCTCACTCTAATAAGTGGTGCTGTATCCCCTTTATGAATACGTAATTTAATTGCTGTCGTCGCATAAATGTCAACCAAGCCTTTTAACGACGGAACGACGTGATATAAAAAGTTATACTCAGCCTCTTCATTATGCATAAAGTAACCACCTTCTGTTTTCGCAAAGGCACTTTCACTCATAATGTCTAAAATCTCTTTTTCCTTTTTCTCATCACGATTAAAAACAGACGGCTGTCCATCTTCTTCTAACGGATTGATCATGACGTTTCCATAATGAAATTCAAGACCTGCTAACAAACGATTTTTCACTCGATCTAAATACAGCTTTGCTTTTAGCGACGGCGTTTCAACACGATCTGATATTACTTCATCAATGCGTACCGTTCCCAGTTTCATTAATCCTGGCACAACTTTCGCTACAAAATGTTCCATCTTACTTTCAGGAATATAAAACTGATTGCTATTTGAGCGACTCATCATCTTTTGCAATTCAATAAGTCGCATACAATCTTCCATAGGTAAATGATATAATTTCCCATCGTAAAGAGCGTTGTTATACATTTCCATAACTTGAACACGATTTAGGCCGTCTATATGAAGTGTGAATCCACCATTATTTCCTTTCTTAAACTCAAAATGTAATGGCAATAAACCGTTTGAAATTTGTAAGCCCTGAAACTGTTGTTCATTTTGTTTCAGCTGTACATACTCAACTTTAGAAAGTGAAGAGAGCATATCTTTCCACGAAGCTGGCGGTATGAATATCATACTTTCATCTTGTTTCGCATGTACTTCTAACGCATCTTCATACATTTTTTCATTATGATACATTTTAATAAGCTGCTGAATAACCGCATCTGTTTCCTGCCTGAAGCTATGTACATCTGGTGTGTATGTAAATTCATTAGAACAATGAAAAGTCTCTCTCTTCTCCACTTTAGAAAGAAATTCTCTAATATGCTTTATAAAATATATTTTCGCAAGTTTTAACTGAATTCCAAGAAGCGCCCCACCACTTTTCGTCGCTACTGGTGAACATATAAACGCAACATCTAATATTTCACGTGTATCAAAACGGTGTTGTTTACTTTTTGGCCGCAGTGGTTTGTCTGCAAACAACTGAAACATTCCGCTCGTTAATTGATCATTTCCGCTCATATTTTCGGACATGCCGCCCGTTTGCTGGTTATAATTTATTTGTATTAGTACGGCTGCAACATGTTGACAATACGTTTGAAAAGACGCTAATGAAGGACAACTACATCTCGCAACTACATCACCTTTTTTAGCTTTTTCTACTGTAACATGAAAATCCTCATTCCCTTTTACCGTCGCCTCACAAATTTCTTTCGTTTCATCATAATGATTCACGATTACTTTATTTGCTTTATAATAAGCTTCGCCTCTTTTATATGAGGTCTCTCCGCATACTTCTTTTATAATCGATTTATTTAATGTAAAACTCATTGTTTTGACACTTCCTTAATGTAAAACCATTTTCTCTTACTTAACATTTTACATGCTCTACGAGAAAATATAAAATATTGATTGAACAAAAAAAGATGCTTATTTATAAGCACCTTCTTCACTCTATCTCCATCAACCGTTTCGCCTCAAAATATAACACTTGAATAAATTTTTTCGTATTAATTCGTATATGGCCAGAAGTCGCTACTTCATCCTTTGTCATTTCTGTCATCCGTTTTCTAACTACAGTGAAATCAAAAAACTTCGGAGCATAGCTTTCAAATTTCGGATTTGAAAAGTCTGTTAGTCCGAGGGAGGCTAAATGATTCAATGATTGATAAATTGCTCTTCTCACACGTTGTTCAGATGCTTTTCTCTCCTTATCTATATCTGTATCCGAAGCTATATGATCTAATTTTTTTAATGTTATTTGGTGAAAAATATCTTTTAACGCAGGAAAGCCAAATTCAAATGTCTGCGCCTTTTCTTGTCCGTATAAATATTCCAGCATACTAAGTAAATCTTTACTTCCGTTCTCTCCCGCAATACCGAGCTCTGCTAGTAAGAAGCGTCCTGAATCTGATATCTTTTTTCCTTCTTGCACTGTTTCACTACGCATTTGCGGCTTTTCCCACTGAAACACATTATTTAATGATTTTTGAATGTCATATATAGAACGTTCCAAACGAATACGCTCCATCACTTTTCGTACAACAGATACTACTTCTATTTTGTTTAGTGGTTTTGTAATATAATATTCCACACCAAGTGTATACGCCTCACCAATGAGCTGTTTCGATTCAACTTGGGAAATCATAATAATTTTCCCAGTAAATGAAGACGCTATATGACGAACTGTTTCAATGCCGTCTCTCATCGGCATTAGTAAATCAATAAATAAAATATCTACTTTTTTATAATTTAGCTGTTCTGCTTCAATAAACGCTCCATCTTCCGATTCTCCAATTACTTCCCCAAGATCGCCATCCTCAATAATTTGCGAAAGCATCGAACGGAAAACTTCATCATCATCTACAATATAATAAAACAAACCTATTCCCCTTCCCGCTTTAAACTGCACTCCGGTAAACAAACGATAAACTTACACCCTTTTCCTGTTTCATTGTCTTCTAACCTTACTTCTCCGCCAAGCTCTGTTACCATTTCGTGTATGTAAGAAAGTCCAATACCTGTTGACGGTGTTCCTGTTTGATCATACTTGGAAGTAAACCCTGGCTTAAATACTAATTTCTTATACTTTTGTGCAATACCAGGGCCATCGTCAATTACTTCAAAGATTACATGTTGCTCTCGTTTATATAACTTAATACGAATGAGACCTCTATCTTCAATTGCTTCCACTGCATTGGCAACTAAGTTATTAAAGATTGATAGCACTGTATACACGTGATATGCAGCGTGTTCACCTTCTATATGTTTTGAAAAACGTATATCTTTCCCTAGCATTTCAGCATATTTCTCATTTATTCTTACGATCATTTCTGTAAGCTCATGTCCTTCTACATACTCAGTCACATTTTTATCTAATAACAGTTTAGATAATCCTGCAAAAATCCTTTGATTATCCTTTTTTATTTCGTGCACTTCTCCTGCTATTTTCAATGCTGTTTTACTACTGGAATCATCGTCTGTCTGTAAATTTCGATATAGTTGATATGCTTCTTGTGTAATCAATTCTGCATTTTGTAACGTTTTTTTCAAGTGAACAGATTCTACATATAAATTTGAAAGGTGCATGAACATTTTTTCATTTTCTTTTCGGACTTGTGACTCTTTTAATTTCGTTTCATATAAAATCATCATATTTAAAAAGCCAAGTGCAAAGAAACTACGAAAAATAGCAATAATAATTAATTTATTCACTTCAGAAACTGTTATTGTTGTACCGAGTACTACCATATGATAAATCGCAAGTTCTGACATACTTGCGATAATTTCAATTGTAATTCCAAGGCACCCAATAACGATTGGTTTCTGATGAAACTTATTCACCCTACAAAGTGAAAAAAGACTTCCATAAATAAAATAATAAAAGAACACAGGATAGCGCAAATAAAATGATTCTGTCATATGAAATGAACCTTGCATGATCCAATCAAGGCATACACGGAATAAAACGACACATATACCGACAAGAATACCTGCAGCCGCTGCTGGTATTCTTCTTAAAAATAATAATAAAAAGAAGAAAAGCGGTGTCCCAAAGCTAACGCGAAACGTATCGTTAAAAGGATGAAAATTAAGCTCTCCAGCAATCGGAACAACAACCATTAATATAATTAAAAGGGATATATCTTTCTTCCATAATTGATTCCAATTCAAAGGTGCCACTTCCTATACTTTTTTCGACAATAAAAGTGAAAGCCCGCTTATTATAATAAACGGGCTTTATTTCTATATTCTAACCTTTTCTACCGCTTTTATTTGGCGGTACTCCGGCTCCCATATTGCTTCTTTCACTGCAATCTTGATATCGTTATCACTTAAGTTCTCTCTAGCAACACCTTCTGCAACGGCAACTTTCGCTACTTCAATTGCAACCATTTCCGAGATATTACGTAACTCTTCAACCTCTGGCAAAATAGGTGCTCCTGGCTGACTTGTGTCTACCATGCTTGCAACTGCTTCAGCAGCTGCTGCGAACATTCCATCCGTCATGACGCTTGCACGTACAACAATTGTTCCAAGACCAAGACCTGGGAAAATAAGTGCGTTATTTGATTGTCCAATCACATACGTTACACCGTTGTATGTAACTGGTTCAAATGGACTTCCTGTTGCAACTAATGCTCTTCCTTCTGTCCACTCGATTAAATCAGCTGGTTTTGCTTCAGCAAGTGGCGTCGGATTCGACATCGGTAAAATAATTGGTCTTTCTACGTGAGAAGCCATTTCTTTAATAATCTCTTCTTTGAATGCTCCTGCAACAGTTGATGTACCGATTAAAATTGTCGGTTTTACATGCTTCACAACTTCAGCAAGTCCAATCACATCATTTTGTTTCCACTCACTTACTTTCGCTTCTTTTCTTGCATATGGAATTTGGAAATCAAGAAGATCTACCATATTATCTGTAACTAACCCGTTACGATCAATACACCAGAAACGCTTATATGATTCTTCTTCTGATACGCCAACGCGGACCATTGCATCTCTAACTTGATCTGCGATACCGATTCCAGCCGTACCAGCACCAAACACAACAACGCGGTGTTCACTTAAAGGTACACCCGAAACTTTCACTGCCGATAACACAGCAGCAAGTGAAACTGCACCTGTACCTTGAATATCATCATTAAATGTACAAATATCATGACGATATTTATCTAAAATTTTTCGTGCATTTCGAGAGCTAAAGTCTTCCCAATGTAAAAGTGCTTTCGGGAATTGTTTATTCACTGCTTGTACAAATGTATCAATAAATTCATCGTAAGCTTCACCAGTTATACGAGGGTGACGATTTCCAATATAAAATGGATTGTTTAATAGTTCCTCACGATTTGTACCCACATCTAAAATTACCGGTAATACACGGCTAGGATCGATACCAACTGCGGCCGTATAAACAGCTAATTTCCCGATTGCGATGTTTATACCACCAACACCCCAGTCACCAATTCCAAGTATGCCTTCTCCATCTGTTACAACGACTAAATCAATGTTTTTAGCTGTTGCACCGATATTCGCAAATGCTTCTTCAATACCCGACGGATCGTTAATTGATAAATACACACCACGCGGTTTACGATATTCATGACTATATCTTTGAATCGCTACACCAACAGTTGGTGTATATACGATTGGTAACATTTCACGTAAATGATTTGTTAATATACGATAAAATAACACTTCGTTTCGATCATGTAACGCTGTTAAGTATACATTCTTTAATAAATCGTCCGGCTGAGAACAAAATTGTTCATACGCTCGGCGTGCTTGTTCTTCTAATGTTAAAACCGCTGGCGGTAATAACCCTTTTAAACCTAATTCTTCTCTCTCTTCTTGCGTGAAAGCGACCCCTTTATTTAAAAGTGGTGTTGATAATACTTCTACTCCTCTTAATGTCGTTTCTAATGAACCATTAGAAGCTACTGTAAACTTACTCATAACATCCCTACCTCTATTCATATATAGCATTTCTATATTGTAAACAAAAAAGAGGGGATTGTCCCCCTCTTCTTTTAATTTTTCTTTAAAAGAGTTGCTCCTGCAATCCCTGGGTGTGTCATTTCGAATGGATCTAGAATTAACTCTAAGTCTTCTTGTGACAGTACACCGTTTTTCACACAAAGTTCTCGAACGGATTGACCTGTTGCAATTGCTTCTTTCGCAACGCGAGCTGCTGCTTCATAACCGATATGAGGGTTCACGGCTGTAATAATTCCTACACTCTTCTCAACATACTCTTTTAAGCGATCTTCATTCGCTTCAATTCCTTTTAAGCAATTATCTGTAAAGGCACGGAAACCGTTATTCATAATGCTAATAGATTGAAGTAAGTTGAAAACAAGTACTGGCTCCATCACGTTTAGTTCTAATTGTCCTGCTTCTGAAGCAAGGCAAATTGTATGGTCGTTACCAATTACTTGGAACGCAATTTGATTAATTACTTCTGGCATAACAGGGTTTACTTTCCCTGGCATAATAGATGAACCTGGTTGACGAGCAGGTAACATAATTTCCGCTAAGCCAACACGTGGACCTGATGCCATTAAGCGAAGGTCATTCGCAATTTTAGACATATTCATCATACATACTTTAAGTGCTGCAGATACTTCAGTGTATGCATCCGTATTTTGCGTTGCATCTACTAAATCTTCTGCACCAACAAGTGGTAGTTCACTAATTGTAGCTAAATGTTTTACAACTGCTTCAATATATTCTGGATCCGCATTTAAGCCTGTACCAACTGCAGTTGCTCCCATATTTACTTCATATAAGTGTTGACGTGATTGCTGAATTCGTTTCATATCACGTTCAAGTACGCGAGAGTACGCTTTAAATTCTTGTCCAAGACGAATTGGCACAGCGTCTTGTAAATGTGTACGGCCCATTTTAATAACATGATCGAACTGCTCTGCTTTTAATTCAAATACATCGTGCATATAACCCATCGTTTGTAATAAACCTTCTAATGCGTTTAATGTTGCGATATGAATCGCCGTTGGGAATGCATCGTTTGTTGATTGCGCCATGTTTACATGACTATTTGGACTAATATAATGATAGTCTCCCTTTTCCATTCCTAATAATTCAAGAGCACGATTGGCCATGACTTCATTTGCGTTCATATTCATTGAAGTACCTGCTCCGCCTTGGATTGGATCTACGATGAAATGATCATGCCATTTTCCATCAAGAATTTCTTGAGCAGCTTCTGCGATCGCGCCGCCCTTGTTCAATTCCAATCTTCCTACATCTGTATTAGCAAGCGCTGCTGCTTTTTTTACAATTGCAAAAGCTCTAATTAAACCTTCATGGATTTTGTATCCTGTAATCGGGAAGTTTTCAACTGCACGCATTGTTTGTACGCCGTAGTACGCATAGTTCGGTACTTCTTTTTCACCTAAAAAATCTTTTTCAATTCGAACACCATTTTTAACTTCAGTTAATGTTGCCATGATTATTCACTCCTTAACGATTTCTTATGCTGCTTTTGTTTCTTTGACTGTTTCTACATATTGTTTTGCTTTCTCATTATCGAATTCGCCTTCCCACTTCGACATAACAATGGCCGCTAATGCATTTCCTAACACATTGACAGATGAGCGAATCATATCTAAAATGCGGTCAATTCCCGCAATTAATGCGATGCCTTCTAGTGGTAACCCCATTGAACCTAACGTTGCTAATACAACAACGAATGATGCACCTGGAACTCCCGCCATACCCTTGGATGTTAACATGAGAACGAATAATAACGTTATTTGCTCTGTCAGTGACATGTGCACACCGTACATTTGTGCAACAAACAATGCCGCTAACGCTTGATAAATAGCCGATCCAGTCAAGTTAAATGTATAACCTGTCGGAATTACGAAAGAGGCAACGGCCTTTGGACAACCGAACTCTTCCATTTTTCTCATTATATTAGGTAAAACAGCTTCTGAACTTGCTGTCGTAAATGAAAGAATAAGTTCTTCTTTTAAAATTTTCATTAATGTAAAAATGTTTACGCCAACCATTCGTGCATTAATACCTAATACAATCACAACGAATAGTATAACAGTTACGTATACAGCTAGCACTAGTTTTCCTAAAGGAAGTAGTGTTGCTACACCAAATTTTGCAACCGTAACTGCAATTAATGCGAATACACCAAATGGTGCAAATTTCATAACTTGATTTGTAACCCAAAACATCGCTTCGAGTACACCTTCAAAGAAGTTAAAAACAGGCTTTCCTTTGTCTCCAATTGCCGCAACTCCTAAACCGAATAATACTGAGAAGAAAATAATCGGTAATAAGTCACCTTGTGCAATCGATTCAAATACGTTTTTCGGTACAATATGAACAATTGTCTCAGCAAAACCTTTCTTCTCTGTAGCATCTGCTGTTTGTTTATAAGAAGAAATATCACTTTGCTGTAAGTTACTCATATCAATGCCAGTACCTGGTTGGAATATATTCGCCGCAAGTAATCCCATTAAAATAGCAATCGTCGTAATAATTTCGAAATAAAGAATTGTCTTACCGCCCAGTTTCCCAAGCTTCTTCATATCTCCTACACCTGCTACCGCAACAATTAATGCTGAAATAACAATTGGTACTACAATCATTTTAATTAAGTGAATAAATATATCCCCAATTGGTGTGATATAAGAAATCGCCGTTTTATTGCCATAAAAGATTGCCCCTACTACAATCCCTAAAACAAGCGCGACAAAAATTTGTGTTGCCAATCCGAATTTTTTCATTTATGTTCATCCCCTTCATGCGAACGCTTTCATTTCGTATTTATAAAAGCTTACTCACACATCTTATAGGCGAACCTACAAAATCATACAAAAACCTACAAGTTCGTCACAAAAAATTCGAAAATTTTTCTTTTCTTTTTCATTGACACCTTTTTATTAAAAAGAAATAAAATATACTTGATAAGTAATCAGATTATTTCGTATAATCAAAAAGATATACACTTACAACAAATCGAAATGAAAAGGAGTGGATGATATGAAAAATTATGTACAAAAATTCGTCCTATCTTCTTCTTTTCTTTTTCATTTTCTTAAAAAGGAACAAAGGCATTTGCCTTTGTTCCTTTTTTATTGCGATCTATATAGGGGGGAATTGTTATGAGGCCATATAAACGTGTCTTAATTAAATTAAGCGGCGGTGCACTTGCCGATCAAACCGGAAATAGCTTTAACTCCAAAAGATTAGAACATATCGCAAACGAGATTTTATCCATTGTTGATTTAGGTATCGAGGTATCTATTGTCATCGGCGGCGGTAACATTTTCAGAGGCCATTTAGCTGAAGAATGGGGAATTGATCGTGTAGAAGCTGATAATATTGGTACGTTAGGTACAATTATCAACAGTTTAATGCTACGCGGCGTTTTAACAAGTAAAACAAATAAAGAAGTACGCGTTATGACTTCCATTCCGTTTAATGCTGTAGCTGAACCATATATCCGCCTACGCGCAGTACATCATTTAGATAACGGTTATATCATTATCTTTGGAGGTGGTAACGGGCAACCATTCGTTACGACAGATTATCCAAGTGTTCAAAGAGCCATTGAAATGAATAGTGACGCTATATTAGTCGCAAAACAAGGAGTAGATGGTGTCTTTACTAGTGATCCAAAACATAATAAATCAGCAAAAATGTACAGAAAACTAAACTATAACGACATTGTTAGGCAAAACATACAAGTAATGGATCAAGCCGCTTTATTACTTGCCCGTGATTATAATTTGCCAGCACACGTCTTTAACTTTGATGAGCCTGGAGTTATGAAAAGAATTTGCTTAGGTGAGCATGTCGGGACATTGATTAATGATGATGCTTCATTGCTTGTGCATGAGAAATAATTATTTCTCATAAAAAAGGGGTGTCTATAAAAGACTCCCTTTTCTTTAAAATTTATAAATAAAAATCCACCAACCCTGCCAATTTCTCCTTACAACGCTCCCAAAAAGATAACTTCTCAAAAAATTCTTTCGTCATTTCTTTTGAATCACGAAAATCCTCTGTTAACACCGTATTAACTTGCCCTACAATAGGGCCACCATGAATATAAAAATTCATTTCATCATTTATATTGAAGCTACGCGAAGTAAAGTTTGTTGTGCCAATAACGGTTAATTCATTATCAATAAGCATTAATTTGCCATGGAACATTCCTTTTTTATACCCATATACAGTAATCCCATTATTAACAGCTTGACGTATGTATGGATACGCCGCTTCTTTTATAAGAGGTAGATCTGGTTTATATGACCAAAGTATTTTTACTGTAACACCACGCTTTTGGGCTGCGATTAAAGCATTCATTGATTCTTTATTTTTCGCTATAAAATACGGCGTTGCAATTACAATTGAGTGCTGAGCTTGTTTTATTAGCTCTATATATTTTTTAGCAACGTAATGTCCATTGTAACTCACCATAGTATGCAATGTATTCCCTTTACTAGCCTTATTCGTACTCCTCTTTATATCTTCTTTCGTATCTCGTTTCCAATCTAAAGCAAATTGTTCCTCTAAATCTTTTGCACCTTCACCTTTTATCCGTACATGATAGTCTCTCCAGTACCCAAAGTGTTTATCTTTCCCTAAATACTCATCCCCTATATTAAAACCACCCGTATAACCAATCTCTCCATCAATCGTTGTAATGCGGCGATGATTACGATGATGAAGGGAATAAAACCCGAATGGTAATTCCTGTTTTCTACTATATGTAAAATGCACACCATTTTCCTGTAATTCTTTTTTCATCTTTCTTTCAAATGATAAATCGTTAAGTAAATCAACAGATAAATATACGTTTACTCCTTCTTTTGCCTTTTCTTTTAATAAGTTTAAAAAAGTATGGCTGCTTTTATCATCCGATAAAATAAAAAAATAAGTGTAAATAGATTGTTTCGCTTCTTTTATATCAGTAAATAACTGTTTATAAAATGACTTTCCTTCTATATATAATTGAAAATCACTATGATGAGATGCATACTCTGTAGGCATGTTTTTCCCGGCTTCCATTTTCCTACCTAGAGTAACATCAATATGCATACAAACTAAAATAAAAGCGAAAATAGCAATAATAATAGAAGTAACTCGCAATATTTTTTTAATCATTTTGATTTCCTTCCGCTCATTTTTCTTTCCACCTTTCTATTTTGTCATTCAAATTTAGATTTCATGCTTCATACAAAAAAGGATGCGACTTAACGCCACACCCTTTTCATATTAAACAAAGTTTCTCGCATCATTACTTCTTCCAAACTTATAAATAGCAATTAAGAAGAATGCTACCGCAAAGGCAATTAAGATTAATATATTTAAATACAAATCTGAAATCGGAATTCCTTGTTGTAGTTTTGATACCGTATCTAATAGCCATCTTTGCGGAAGAAAATCAGCTACTTTTTGCACTGCTTTCGGCATAATATCATACGGAAAATAGCATCCAGCGAGTAAACATGTCGGTACAATGATCATATTTTGCAATGCATTTGCCGATGCTGAGTTTTTTGAAAAAGCAACGAGGACTAACGATATTCCAATCGCTATTAAAGCAAATAGCATGAGTACGCCAAGCATCACTATGAAAGGCATATTGATATTCGTATGAAAAACATTCGTTAGGAATAGGATTGTAATCAGAATTTGTACTGTTAATATCATCATATTTACCCCGACATTAGATAATATGAATTTCTTCCCATCTATTGGCGTTGATAAGAGTCTAAAATACGTTCTATTTTCTTTTTCTTTTAAAATATAACCTGATAAGTTCGCTGCTGAAAATAGCATAAACATAATAAGATAACCCATCGTTTGGTTTGTCATATCTTTATTTTTCGAAGTATCTTCTAGCGTCTCAGTTTTCATTTTAAATGAACCTTTTTGATATCCTGCGTACATACTATCAAATGCACTTTGATCTGTTCCTGCTATTTTACTAATAGCTGCTACATTATCAATATAATTGTATAAATATGATTTTATAAATCCTGTTACTTGATCACCTTTAATCGATGAAATTTCAATATGATTTGGTTTCCCTTCTCGAACACTTTTTGAAAAACCAGAATCTAATGTAATAACTCCATCAAGTTTTTTGGAAGTGAGTTTATCTTCTACTTCAGATTCTTTAATTTTACTTACCTTTACATGATTTAATCCTTCTAAAAATTTCACCGTATCATTTGCTATAGATTGATTTTCTTTATTTATAACCCCGATATTTAACGTCCCTTGCCCCACATTCCCATACATTGAGAAGGAGATTAGTGTTCCGATTATCGGCAAACTAATAATAATGAATAACCCTTTTTTATTTTTCAAAAGTACAGATAACGTTTTTTGTATGAGCCATAAAATATCTTTCATACTATAGCCCCTCCCGTCTACGTAATGCAATAATTGCAATTAATAAAAAGAGTGCTGAAATGCCAAGGTTTAAAAATATTACCGGCAGTGCTGCTCCTACATCATTTGCATAAATAATTTTCATGACAGCTGTGTTTGCCCACGTTAATGGTGATAAATTCGTAACAAAATTTTCTTCTACTACGAAATATGCACCACCAAAAATAGAAGCTAATTGCACAACTACAAGAATAATTGCTCTCGATGATTCAGCTGTTTTCGTAATATATCCAATCCCTAAACCAAAGCTAATTGCTAGGAAGATTTGTGTTAATAAAATAATAAATATGATTCCAAGATGATCGCCCCAATTCGCTTGAAAGACAAATTTACTAAATAACATGACAAGTAATACGCAAAGGGCATTTGCTACTAGGCTACCAAGTACTTTTCCAATGAATATTTCAGCCTTACTTATAGGCGCAGCAATGAGGCGATCTCCTGTTTTACGTATTCGTTCTCCACGAATTAAAGAACTCGCTCCCATCCCAGCATATAGTGCAATCATCGTTGTCATTACAACCGCATAATAATCCATAGAACCTGGTTTTTGCGCAGCTTGTAAAGATGTTTCTTTTATATAATCATTATGATTTCCGTTTGAAATAACTGTGCTCACCTTACTAGGATCTACTTTTGCAACTTCGACCGCTACATTGTACTTATCAATAAATGTTGTAAGCATGCCTTCCACAATACTTCCCTCAATACTACTTTTGTCACTTCCGTAAAATTTTGCACCATCTTTATTTAATTCTACATAAGCAGCATATTTATTTTGCTTCACTTCTTCTTTCCCATCTATACTGCCCGAAGCTTTTTTAAAATGAATACCCGATTTATCGACTTCTTTCGTAAATGCTTTGAACGATTGAGAAAATGTGCTACTCGCTTCATCTTTGTAGAGCACTTGTATATCTTTAATCGCTTGACTATCGCTATCAAATGCATTCGTTAACGCTGTTCCTAACACAAGCATAAGTACAATCGGAAATGCTAACATAAAAACTAAAGTTCTTACGTCTCTGAAATCTCTTTTAATATGCATAACTGCAATATTGAAGATGTTCAATTGATGAACCTCCCTTTACCTTTTCTTCATTTACCTTTTATTTATCTCGTAAGTTTCTTCCAGTCAACGTAAGGAATACTGTTTCTAAGTTCGGGGCCTGCTCCTCTAATGAACGAATTTCAATGTCATGATTAATGAAATGCTGAATAATTTTATTTAAATTATTTACTCCTGCATCCGAGTTTACCTTGATTACGTTCTCTTCAACTTGAACAGCTTTCACACCGTTTATCTCTTTTAACTTTTCTACATCTAAATTTTCTACTGACTTCACTTCAACCCAAATGTCTTTCGTATCAGTAATAATCGCTTTTAACTGTTCTTTCGTTCCTTCTGCAATCACTTTACCGTGATCTACAATTGCTATTTTCGTACAAATCTCTTCTACTTCTTCCATATAGTGGCTCGTGTAAATAATAGTGCTTCCCATTTCATTTAATTTTCGAACCGACTGGAGAATATAGTTTCTTGACTGTGGATCAATTCCAACTGTCGGCTCATCCATAATAATTAACTTCGGTCTATGAGCAATCGCACAAGCAATATTCAGTCTTCGTTTCATCCCGCCTGAAAAGTTTTTCGGGTAACTTTTATATTTATCACTAAGTCCCACAAATTGAAGTGCTTCCTCTACTCTCGCTTTTAGTTCAGCTCCTCTTAACCCGTACAATCCAGCAAAGAATTTCACATTTTCATAGGCAGTTAACTCTTCATAAATCGCAATATCTTGCGGAACGATACCGATATTCATCTTCGCAAATCGATTATGTTTCTTTATATTTTTTCCTAATATGCTAATTTCACCTTCATTACTTCTTAACAACCCAGCAATCATATTTATCGTTGTACTCTTACCAGCACCATTTGATCCTAAAAAGCCAAATATCTCTCCTTCTTTAATAGATAAAGACATATTATCTACCGCGATGAAATCACCAAATTTTTTCGTTAAATTTTTAATTTCTAATGTATTCATCATTTCACCCCTATTTCGTTTTCTCTGCTATTCATTATAAACAAAAAAAATGAACCTGCTCAGTGCAGAAGTTCATTCTTTTCACATGAGATTATTCACTTTTTTCATATGAGTTGATTCATCTTCGTCCCATTTTCTTATATCGGCAACAGCATCGTTACTGAAAAGCTACTTGTTCCATCTACAATAATTTTTCCGTTTACTGATGCTGTTCGCTCCTCCATCCCCATAATCCCGAGACCTTTCTTAACGAGAGCTGCACCTTTTCCGTTATCCTTCACTTGTACTTTCACCATCTTGTTAAGTACATGAATATCGATTGAAATGACTGTCGCATCAGCATATTTCATCGCGTTCGTTAGTGCCTCCGTAACATTTTCACCGATAATCTTCCACTGAATCGGTGAGATTATATCTAAATTCCCTTTATATACGAAAGGGATATTTATATCATGCTTACCGGCAAATTCCTCTATGAATAATTTCATACGATGAATGCCAATTTGCTCCGTTGGTGGCTTCATATTTTTTAATGTAACTCGAATACTTTCAATTCCATCTTTCGATATATGAATTGCATTTTGTAATAACTCGGCAGATTTTTCTTTATCTATCCCCATTAATCTCTTTGCTGCTTCCATTTGAATTAGCGCCCCTGTCATCGAGTGGCCAATTTTATCATGAATTTCTTGTGACAACCGATTTCTCTCTTCTAACTTAAATGTGTACTCTGATTGCTTTATGTACTCTTTATTTTCATGTAAGCTTTTCGTCAGCCGCTGCATATCTTTTCGCATCTTATCATTTTGTGATTCAAGCTTTAATACACGCGATATATACCGTTCTGCCATAGTTAATACGATGAAAGAAAATGTAGCAATTAATCCATATGTCATTCGAATACTTTCTTCTGTAAAGATAATAGGAATCATCATAATGATAAAGAGCTGCCATTTCTTCTCTATATAACGAAATATAACTTCATATAAGTTCAATGGTAAAAATAAAATAAAAAACGGATGAACCTTCCATGTAAATAACATAACTATGCCAATTGACAGACTAGATAATATGTTTTTGTACGTATCTTGTTTAAATATAGAGATCAGCACATTTACAGAAAGATATAAAAGCAAAGTAAGTATAATCCACGGTAAGTTCACAACATTTAAATAAATGTAACTAAACACAATATATATAAAGACAATTAATTTACTTACAATTAACCAAAATTCCATATCTTTAATCTACTTTCCCTGTTAAATAATAAATCGCAATTTGTGTGCGATGTTCAAGTCCAGTTTTCCCTAAAACTGATGTAATATAATTTGCAATCGTTCCTTCTGATATGAAAAGTTGCTTTGAAATTTCTTTATTCGAGAAACCTTTCGCAATTAATGCGATAATACTAAGTTCTCTTTCTGTAAAAAGACTTGTATCTATTTTGCATTCGTCCTCTTTGCTCTCCATTAAATTGCTCTTAATTTTATCAAGCACTACATCTTGCATAACAGTTTGACCGTTATATACTCCTTTTATTGCATCACGAATACGCTCTGGGTCATTATTTTTTAATAAATAACCTTTCGCCCCGTTCTTCACTGCGTCCAAAATATATTCATCATCATCGAACGTCGTTAAAATTAGTGGTTTCGTTTCCGTTTCTTCACAAATAAATTTCGTTGCCTCTACCCCGTTCATATTTGGCATGCGGACATCTAAAAGAGCGATATCAACGTCGTTCTTTTTACAATATTCCACTGCTTCTTTCCCATCATTTACTGTATCTACCACTTCGAACTCTTCATATGTATTTAAAATAATTTTCATGCCTTCTCTAATAAAAGAATTATCATCCGCTATTAATATTTTAATTTTCATGTTTGTTAGTATGGACCTTCCCCTACTAACATTCACATCCTTTCTTCACGTAACATTTCCCACTTGCTCATTATATACTTCTTTTTACCATTTTTTCACACCTTTTTTCATATAGCTTCCTTCCTAAAAATATATTATTCTTTTTTTACAACATGTGTAGGGTGACCTATCATTTCTTACGTCTATATAATAGAATGCGTCAAAAAGGAGGGAGAGACCCATTGAGGAAAAACAATTAATTGAAAAAGCACAGCAAGGAAGCGAACATGCTTTTCGTATCCTTGTGCAAACATATCGTCATTATATTTTTCAAGTTATCTTTTCTATTTTAAGACATGAAGAAGATGCGAAAGATGTTACACAAGAAGTATTCTTAAAAATTCACGCCTCTCTCCCAAATTATCAATTTCGCGGATTAAAAACTTGGATGGCACGTATTGCCACTAATCACGCTATTGATTATAAAAGGAAGAAAGCTAGAGAAAATGAAGAACTCTCCTTATGTAAAGACACTGAGGAAAATATAAAATCCTCTCATAATATTGAGGCTTTATTATTGACGAAAGAGCAAAAATTACTCATTGCTCAAAAACTGAGAGAACTTCCCGAAAATTACCGTGACGTCGTTCTCGCACATTACTTAGAAGAAAAAAGTTATCAAGAAATTTCTTTACAGGAAAACATCGAAGTGAAAACAGTCGAAATGAAACTGTACCGGGCAAGAAAATGGATTAAAAAACATTGGAAGGAGGAAGAGTTTCTATGATGCATTATTCAAAAGAGGATTGGCGCAATTATACTTTAGATTTTATAGAAAGCAATGAACGTGAATCTATGGAAGAACACCTTTATGAATGTGATCATTGTTTAGCACTTTATATGGAAAGTATCGATGAACAACATGAAAACCTTCCAATGATAAATGATGATTCATTTACGAACGAAGTTATGGCGAAAATTGATTTTGAAACGCTACAACCTAATGAAAATATAAAAACAAACTCACTAAAGCGAACGATTATTCACTACATAATCGCTACGGCAGCTACAATTATTTTTATGGTAAGTGGTTTATTCCAATATATTTTCACAGCGACATCAAATTTCGAGAAATCTTCAAAACATAACGAGTCTTCTATCTCACAACAAATTGTAAACAAATCGGTAGATACATCAAAAAAGGACGGAGGTTCAAAGCATGAATAAAAATCCCTTTTTAGCACTTGTATTAGGGCTAATTCCTGGGCTTGGACATTTATATTTAAAAAAGATAGGACGGTTTATTTTATATAGCGGAGGGGCTTTATTACTATTTTCTTTTGCAGTTTTTTGCGTAGTAGAATTAGGAGAGCGCACCATTGTCTTTCTCCCCCTATTTTTACTAGCTGTTCTATGGATAATTAACTTACTAGATTTAGTTATCACCATTATAAACCAAACGAAAAAACAAGAAGCTGGAGAATTGATAAATCCCTCTAAAGAGAGCGAACGATTTTATATCATTCTCCTATCCATCATACCTGGACTTGGTCATTTCCAATTAGGGCTTATGCAACGTGGACTTACATTTTTAGTAGCTTGCACAGGGATCGGAAGTATGATTATTTTCGTTGCACTTTTAACATCACAAGAAAGTTTCCTTATCTTCCTTATTACATTACCTGTTTTATGGATTTACAATTTCTTCGATGTTGTTCAGCAACTCCAGAAAAAAGAACGTGGCGAGCAACTAGATGATCGTACTATTTTTGAAGAGTTTGAAGAGCACCGTGAACAAGGAAAGAAAAGTAAAACATTCGCTTCTATTTTAGCGATGTTCCCTGGGGCAGGACATATGTATTTAGGCTTACAACGCCGCGGCCTTCAGCTTATGGCAGCCTTTTTACTTTCCATCTATTTACTTGACTTATTAAGACTTTCTGCGTTTTTATTTTTAGTTCCAATCATTTGGTTCTATAGCTTCTTTGACGCTTTACAGCAAACTGCAAAGTATGGAAAAGAACGTGTACATGACGAACCTATCATTGATTATTTTATCAATCATCAAAGATGGATCGGTATCGGGTTAATTACACTCGGTGGTTATTATTTATTAGATCAAACACTCCTTCCTATTTTGAATGATTACTTTGCAACTATATTTAACATTCATCTTAGCGAGCTATATTATCGCTATTTCCAAACATCTATCGTTGCACTCCTCTTAATTGGTGGCGGCTTTAAATTGTTACTTGGAAATAAAGAAAACAAAGGTGGTACAAAAGAATGAGAACATGGCGCGTTGGAACATTTTCAATGGGGCTTTCTATTATTTCATTAGGTTGCTTCTTACTATTTTCAGTTGTAAAAGGTACTGAGGTATTAGATTCCTTAACAGCATGGTGGCCTGTTTTACTTATTATACTTGGCGTGGAAATTTTACTATACCTTCTATTTTCTAAGAAGGAACAATCCTTTATTAAATATGATATTTTTAGTATTTTCTTTATCGGTATTTTAGGAAGCGTTGGAATTGCTTTTTACTGTTTATTATCAACTGGATTACTAGATGAAGTTCGTCATTCTATTCATACCACTCGCCAAACGAGTAATATTCCAAGTGGACAACTTGATATACCTGAGTCTATCAAAAAAATTGTAGTGGATGCAGGACAGCACCCTCTAACAATAGAGGGAAATAATGCAAATCAAATTCACCTTCTTGGAACATATGAAATGACAACGAAAGCTAATGAAAAACTTAATTTAAAACAAGAAGATTTCCTTTCAGTTCAAACAGCTGGGGAAACGATGTATATCACTTTAAAATCATTACCAGTTCAACATACGTTATGGAATTCAGCACCACAGGTAAAACCAACACTCGTTCTTCCGCAAAATAAAAATGTAGAAGTTCGTGCTTCAAATAACGAACTATCCCTTTATCCTGGTCAATTACAAAATAATTGGTTTGTACAAGAAAGTTCACATGTATCTGTTCATTTAGCAAAAGAAAGCGATGTATCTTTAATCGCCATAACAAACAAAAAAGAATCACACGGAAACACACCTTGGGAACAAGTTGAAGATTTAACGAAAAAAGAAGAGAATACTTCAGAAGAAAATAAAGAATTCAACGAACAAGAACATTGGTATAAAAATTCGATTAAAACAGGCAATGGGACGTACAAGTTAAATATTGAAAAAGCTTATAATATCAATATGAGTATTATTGAAAAATAAAAACCTTCCACAATTGTGGAAGGTTTTTCTCATATAATCGCTTTAATTCCTTCTAACACTAATCCAATCATAAATCCGCAAACAGCCCCGTTTACTCGGATCCACTGTAAATCTTTACCGACGTTATTTTCAATCATTTCAATTAACGTTTTATCATCTAACTTATCAAGGTTTTCTTGTACAAGTTTTCCGATTTTCGAATGATTCTTTTCCACAAGTGTGACAACTTGTTTTTGTAACCAATCTTCTATTTTTTGAACAGTCTGTTCATCTTCTTTTATTTTATTCATTTGTGTTTGTAAAAATGGAATAACATATTTATCCGTAAACTCTTCGTTTTTCACAAAAGTAATTGCCCTTTGTTGCACTTGCTCCAGCATCTCTTTAATTTTGTCAGTAGCATTCCAATTGGCAATCCATTTTTCTTTCCAATTTTCTAATTCTTGTAGTAAAGCTTCATTTTCTTTTACATTTATAATTTCTTGACGAATTTTCGATAATATAAGTTGTCTCGTACTATTATCTGCATCTTGTAAGCTGTTAATATTGCTAATAATAAACTTCTGCAAAATGCCGCCAATTTTATCTTCATCTACAATATTCATAAACGATTTCAAAGTAAACTGTAAAAATCCATCTACTTTTATGTTTTCCATCGCCTTCATACCTAAGCTTCCGAGCTGGTAACGTGCTTCATCTTGCGCTGTCCAATCTTTCACTTTTACTAATATGTAATCCAGTGTCTTTTCATCGTACTCTTGCACTACCAATTGATCAACAAGCACTTGTAATATGTTACTTGTATTAATTGTATGCAAATACGTTTTTAATTCTTTTTCAATAATAACCGCTAACTTTTCCGTATCTATTGTAACAATCGCCTTCTCAGCAATTTTTACAATTCCCTTTTTCACAGCGTCAGACTGCATTTCTCTCTCAGCGATTTGCAGTACCATTTGCGCTAGCTGCATTTCTTTTACTTTATTCGTAATACTTTCTTTCGTCAGCCACTCATTTTCTAACGTATGAATGAGTCCTTTCGTTACTCGTTTACGATTTTTAGGTAATAACGCAGTATGCGGAATTGGAATTCCCATCGGATGACGGAATAATGCTGTAACTGCGAACCAATCCGCAAGTCCACCAACTAATCCAGCTTCAAATCCCCCTTGTATAATCTCCCCTGCTACCGTTCCTTGAAAGGGGATAGAAGCGGCAAATCCTACTCCCATAACCCCAAGCGAAATACCCGCTATATATTTAGTCTGTAATGACATCGTATACACATCCTCTTATTATGTAAAATAAAGCTTTTTTGTTATATTTATTCGATCTTAGTAATCCTTTATATCTATACTATAAAGAACATATGTGAAAATAACAAAGATTTTTATGTACATGAAAAAATGAGGCTATAACTAGCCTCATTTTCCTTATAGTATTAATTCTAAACCTTTCTTATAATACCCATTCATCACATCTTCTGGAACCATACTACCGCCAGTTCCCCACACAATATGAGTACCTTTCTTCATCTTCTCTGTTAACTGTTTTTTTTGTAAATACTCATCTTCTTTACATACTTTCACTGGACCTATCATACCGGCTAACGCAGAAGGTTCTAAATAAATATTTTCTGTATCTGCTAGTTCTTTCAACAATCTATATAACTCTTCATCACTTACTGTGTAATTCCCACTCAAAAATGGTTCCATCGTTTTACCGACAAATCCAGACGGTCTTCCTACCGCTAGTCCGTCCGCGTCTGTTACATTATCAATCCCGATATCTTGAACAGCAATTTTATCATGAAGTCCTGTCATTAAACCGAGTAACATACATGGAGATTGCGTAGGCTCCGCAAAGAAACAGTGCACGTTGTCTTTATACAATAACTTTAAACCAAATGCGACTCCGCCAGGTCCGCCCCCTACTCCGCAAGGAAGATAAACGAATAAAGGGTGCTCTTCATCTACTACAATCTCTAACTCTTTTAATTGCTTTTGTAAACGCGATGCTGCTACTGCGTATCCTAAAAATAAATCATGTGAGTTTTCATCATCTACAAAATAACAGCTAGGATCTGCATCTGCTTGCTGACGCCCCTCTTCTACTGCTTTACTATAATCAGCTTCATATTCAATAACGTTTACACCTTTACTTCTTAATAAATCTTTTTTCCATTCTTTTGCGTCTGCTGACATATGAACAGTTACGTTAAAACCTAGTTTTGCACTCATAATTCCAATGCTTAGTCCTAAATTACCTGTAGAACCTACCGCAATTGAGTATTTTGCAAAAAACTCTCTACAAGTATCACTGTCTAAAATGGAATAATCATCTTCTTCTGTTAACATTCCATGCTGCAAAGCTAATTTCTCCGCATGCTTCAGCACTTCATAAATGCCGCCTCTAGCTTTAATCGATCCTGATATCGGAAGCCCGCTATCACATTTTAATAGTAATTCACCTAATATAGGTTTCCCGTAATTTTTCTCTAAAGACTGTTTCATAGTAGGTATCTTCACTAAAGGTGATTCTATAATGCCGCCCGTTTCTTTCGTTTCTGGAAAAACTTTCGCAATGTACGGTGCAAAACGCTTTAACCTCTCTTCCGCATCTCTTACATCACCTTCATTCAATGGGGAATCTTTTATTGCCGTTTCATACTTTTCCATGTTCGGATTCACCCAAAACACTTCTTCTGTTGAGATTAATTTATTTAATAGTGGATATTCCTCTTTTAATTTCTCTATTCCCTTCATTTCTCTTCCTCCTCATAACCTTGTAGCTTACGATTCAATAAATTATAATTAAATTAATTTTAATTTAGTTTAACATAAATTATTCACTTTAGTTAATTTTAATTTAATTTATTTAAATAAAATTTAATAATTAGTAAGGAGCCTTTCATTATGGAAAATATAGATATTGGTAAAAAGATTGAAAAGCAAAGAAAAGAAAAAGGTTTAACGAGTAAAGAACTAGCAACGATGGCAGGTATTACACCATCTATGTTAAGTCAAATTGAGCGTGGATCTGCTAACCCTTCTATTCAAACATTAAAAGTACTCGCTAAAGCTCTTGATGTTCCAACATTTAGCTTTTTATTGGAGGATACAAATACAGACGATTTAATTGTACGTTCTCATAAACGAAAAAAAATGATTATCGATAATTTATCATATGAATTGCTATCACCTGATTTTACAGGAAATTTAGCAACAGCAATTATGACTGTTCCACCGAATACAGCTTCATCAGAAAATGTACTAGAACATAAAGGTGAAGAGTTAGCATACGTATTAGACGGGAAAATTACATTACATTTAAATGAAGAAGAATACATATTAGAAACGGGTGATAGCGTAAAAATACCTGCTTATTTAAAACATAAATGGGTAAATCAATTCGAGAAAAATGCAATTGTTTTATTTGCTGTTACTCCGCCGATTTTTTAATATATTTAAGAAAAACAGGATAATCCTTGTTAAACATGGATTATCCTTCTTATTTAATAAGAAGGAAACTCCTCCTCATATTAATAAAACTCTATTTACAGTAGAGGTCTATTTTGTTATTCGTAGAAAACTTGTTATATATAATTTAAATTGAGGTGTTATGAAATGAACATTCACAAAAAAACGAAGCCCCGCATTCATGTTAGTTCGTCAATCTCATTAATTGATTCTCCCATTCAAATTTATATAACCGGATTAGAACCTTTACAAGAAGTAACAATAAGAGCCTCCAGAATTGCCGAGGGAATAAATGATATATATTTAGAATCAAATGCCACCTTTATTGCATCTAAAAATGGGAATGTAAACCTTACCGAACAAGCACCTATTACTGGCTCTTATACAGGGATTGATGGAATGGGATTGTTTTGGTCCTTAGACATTATTAAAATAAACGAACATCACGATTTTATTCGAAATTATAAGAATCCATTGTCGCCTCAAAACTTAACTTTATCACTTGAAATTAATGGATCTACTATCGATGAAATAAACATCTCAAGATTATGGAAATCCAAACAAATCGTTCGGTATCCAATTAGAGAAAATGGATTGATTGCCACCTTTTTCTACAACGAAAATAAAAAAGCGAATCCAGGAATTATTGTACTCGGCGGTTCGGAGGGTGGATTAAATGAATACCTTGCCGCTTTACTTGCATCACATAATTTTTCAGTACTCGCCCTCGCTTATTTCGGAATCGATAATCTACCAAAACAACTTGTAGAAATCCCCCTTGAATATATAAAAACAGCCATTGAGTGGATGAAACAACGAGAAGAAGTCACCAAAAATTGGTTAGGTATACATGGTACCTCTCGAGGAAGTGAACTAGCCCTTTTATCAGCATGCTTTTTCCAAGAAATAAATGCTGTCGCCTCTCTAAATGGTTCCGCTATTGCATTAAGTGGTATTGTACCGTGGTCCGATGCTACAACATTACCTCCTGCTTGGACATATAAAGGGAAAGTATTACCGTATGCGTCTCCAATAAACCCCATCTCCGTCGCACTCGAATGTCGTAAAATGTTTGAAGAACATAGGGGAATGCCATATAGAAAGTGGTATAACGCTTTTACTTCAGATTCTAAAGTTGTTGAAAATGCTACTATACCAGTTGAAAAAATTAATGGAGATGTATTGCTAATTGCTGGTGAAGAAGATGAAGCTGATATTGTAAGATTATCAAAAAAAGCAATTAATAGATTGGATACATTTCATTCTCCTCATTTTTATAAACAACTCGTATATAAAGGGGCTGGCCATTCTATCGGCATCCCCTATTTAAGAATAAATTATAACCAAGGGAGCAAAAAAGATAACGCTTTTGCTAGTATTGATTCTTGGAAGGAAACCATTCATTTTTTTCAGAAAAGCGCTCAATCCTAATGATAAAGAGGTATGCGTGTATGAAAATCTCATACATGCATACCTCTTATTTTTTCGGCACCAACAAAATCCCTAAACTAATAAAAAAAAGCTCATTATTTGCTGTATTGATAAACCAAATAAAACCGAATTTTGTTCACTAATAAGCGAAATAATAATATGAGCAAATCCCTCAACTATTAGAAAAACACTTATGTTCTTTCCATTTCCAAGTCTTTCATTTTTCATCCATAACAAGCCGATTATACAAAGGGCGAGGATGATCTCGTATACGAAAATAGGGTGATATAAAAATTTAGATTCATATATTTTCACACCCCAAGGCAATGTCGTTTGTACACCTATTTTGTGGTTGAATAGAAAATAAAAAATAATGCTCATACATAGTCCAATAGGTAATGCATCCAGTAAAATACGAAGCGAAAATTGTCCCTTTTTACTTTTCCAAACAATGTATATACTCGCAATTACACATCCTGCTATAATATGCTGCATACTTCCTACAGCTAATAGTGCCTGCAATGGCGACCTAAAGGCCCATACTGGATTTAAAATTGCCGGTGCAAATTTCCATACAAATATGATGATAAGAAAGGCATTTGTTACTGCATCCATCATTTTTTCATATAGTACACTTTCGTTCTTCATCTTTCGTTTCATCAACATAAATCCAAATAAACTTCCAATTATAAGAGATACGGGTTGTAACCTCACGATCCACTCCATCAATACAAAATCCCCTCTTTAACTCTCAATTAATTTCTTAAATTTCTCTTCTAATTGATCTGGAGGTAATACGCCTCGTACTTGCTCTACGATAATTCCATCTTTATTAACAAAAAATGTCGTTGGTAACGAAAATACTTTATAATCTAATCCAGCTACTCCGTCCATATCTAGTAAAACAGGAAACTTAAATCCGTGACGATCTGCAAATGCACTCGCTTCTTGTACTGGATCTCCAATTGTCGCATTTACCGCAAAAATTTCAACATCCTTTTTATATTTATCATACATACGAACTAAGTCAGGTGCCTCCATTTCACATGGGCCACACCATGATGCCCAAAAATTAATAAGGTATGGCTTGCCTTTTGCATCATTTAACGAATACAGCTTCCCGTCTAACCCTTTTAATGTTATGTTTGGCGCTTTAAATCCTACTTGTGGTAATACTTCTGTTTCTTGTAACTCCGCTTGTTTTGCTTTTCTTTCTTTTTCTTCTTTCTTTGTATTATAAAAATTAACTCCGGCCCAAATTAATGCCCCGGCCAGTATAATCGCAATTAGCTTCTTCACTTTTCTTCCTCCTCATTTTTAAAAGCCTGTAAATCCACCGAATAGACGAATAAAGAATGCGGTAATTTTCGTCATTTGATTTGTATACAATAAAACCCCTGTTACAATCATCATTCCACCGCCAATTTTCATCATGACATTGGCATATGTAACAATCCATTTTACCTTCCCGATAAAGAATGCCATCACGAAAAATGGAACCGCAAACCCAAGAGTATACGCTGTAATATAAAGAAGTGCCCCTTCAGGATTCGTCGCACCAAGCATGAGTACAGCTGAAAATATCGGTCCAACACATGGCGTCCAACCCGCTGCATATGTCATACCGACTAAAATCGAGCGAATATATCCAGTCGATTTACTTCTGTATTGTACTTTTTTCTCTGCCATAAGCCACTTAGGTTGAAACAAACCTGTCATAAACAGTCCCATCAAAACAATAAAAACCCCACCAATTTGTTGAATCAATTTTTGGTTAGATGAAAATGTTATTCCAATCCAACTTACCGATAAACCTAACGCATAAAATATAACCGAAAATCCGATCATAAAAAATACGGTATGTATAATCGCTGATTTTTGCATAATTCCACGATTCTCTTTTAAATCTTGAATAGACACACCTGTAATATATGATAAATAAGATGGATATAGCGGTAAAGAACATGGTGATATAAATGACAATACCCCTGCCCCAGCTACAAGCCAAATTGTTAAATCTGCTGCATTCATTTTACTCCCCCTAAAGCACTACAATAAGTAGTGTTAATTCTTAAAAAAAAGAGGCTATATGCACTCTCCGACAATAAGTACAATCGACATACAGAATAAACCTAATGTTACATATAACGAATTCGTATGTAATGGAATATTAAGCTTAACAACTTTTTCATTTAACACTTGCTCGATTCGTAAATTTATTGCTGTTTTTGCAAATGAAGCTGTCACACATCGATTTTCCATTGTCTTTATTTTAATTAATTTTAATAACGCACTACCTAATTCGAATGAAGATTTCATCTTTTGCATTGCATATTTATCTGCTGCTAGCTCCTGATACACATGATAGCGCTGCAATAACCCTTTTAATATCGGAATGTACACCATTCCTTCTGCTAATAACGTAAAACAAAATAATTTTAATGGATCTCGATTAGTTTGATGATATTCTTCATGGAAAATAATCGCATCCATTTCTTCATCTGAAAATGTTTGAAGCATGCCTTCTGACATGACAACTTTCGGACGAAATAACCCAATTGTAAATGCCGCAACTTCCCCGTTCGGCAATATATATATTTGTTTTCCTTTTCGAATGAAAGGGATAAGTATTTTTTGTAATTTTTTACTATAGAAAAATTGTCGCCACATTCTTTTGCACACTATGAGTACTGTAAGTAATAGTAATCCAGCAATTATAATACGAATGAGCGATAATTCCTTCATATGTTGTTCTAATTGAAACAAGCAAAAATTTGAAAGAAAGAACGCCTTATTTTGAAACAGAAATGGATATGTAACGTAATACACTAACATACTGAAAAAGAGGGTACTAACAATTACTGCTAACAATACGATTTTACGCATTTGCCATTTCATTTCATTGATCCTCTTTTTTTAACTGACTCAATTTGTCTTCTAATTTTTTTATTAAAGTCGGATCAGCCTGCTCTAACTCATCTAGCATATGATTTACAACTAAATCTCCAAATTCCCCCATCAATTCCTGTGTCATTTTCTTCGTTTGATTGGATAAGAATTCTTCTTTTGTTTGTACAGTACGATATATGCCACTTCTTTTCACCGTCTGTTTTTCTAAGTGTAATTTCTCTACTAACCTGTTCATAACTGTCATAACAGTGTTAAAATTCACAGGTGATTCTTCACTTAATTTCTGCTGCACTTCTTTAATCGTAATACCCTCGGTAGACCAAACAATCTCCATAATTTTTGCTTCAAGAGGTCCAAAGAAATGATTTAATCCTTGCTCATTTAATTTATAGTTTTGAGTAAACATAGTATGGCTCCTTTCACACTACAAATTGTAGTACAAATTAAATGAAAGGTCAAACAAGAATGATATACACTAAAATTCACTACCTATAAATACGCAGGCCATTCCATTCATTTTAAACCTAATTTCTCTCCAAATGTCTCAAAGAGATACTGCTCTAAAATTTGTACATTAAACTTCTCATTGCGCCCAAGTGCAAATAATTCTCGATCCTTTGCTACGATAGTATCTAAAGGAATAACGACATTATCCACTATTTTTGTAATTTCAATGATGTTACTTTTTACATTTACCTCTGTTTTAAATTCAACATTTTCTAATACGATATGTGAACGTCTTCCTGATGTAAAAAAAGTAAAATTAGGATTTTTCACAACGCCAATTTCAGCCTCTAACGCATATAAATAGTGAAAAATTATATCTCTATGTCCATCTTTTATTATTTTTTCATCCTTCTCATCATCTAAGTATTCTTTCACCTTCGCTGCAAACTCAAATCGAAAATCCACCTTTTTCACGCTCCCTCTTTGTATTTTTATATTAAATAAATATATTGAAATAATTTTACCATATTGTAATACAAGTTCCTATTAAAAGTAAAAAACGATTTGTAAAATCCCTATTATTTCCGATTCCTTTTTAAAATATAAACACTAATTCAATTTGAATTAATGCTTTGTTATATCCATTTAAACATATTGTTTCCATATTTTGAAACAATAGTATGAAATATTATATATCGATAAAGTGAAACTTTAATCAATGGGAGTTTCGTTCATTCCCCACTGATTATCAGCCCTCACCAATCAAGCTTTTACGGGCAGCCCGCAAATAGCCGGGTAATTTGTTTCAAATTCATTTTTCTATATAGTTATCACTACCTTTACTATTCCGATATACTTAAACTATATTTTCTACTTATTCATTACTTGAGAGAAGGAATGTTACTCTCTTCTATCGAATTTTTATATAACAAAAATGATTAGGTGGTGCTTTACTATGAAATTAGCTGTCATTGGTGGCGGTGATTTACAAGATTCAAATCACTCGCCTATTAATGAGCGACTTATAGAATTAACAAATAAACAGTATCCAAAAGTATTATTCATTCCTACAGCTAGTCATGATGATGAAAGCTATATAAAGCTATTTTTAGACACGTTCGAAAAACAATTACACTGTGAAGTACAAATTTTACGTACTATAGCTGATACACCTTCTAAATATGAAATAGACGAAATGATTCAGTCTGCTGATTTAATTTATCTCGGTGGCGGGAACTATATTCAAATGGTTACAGAATGGAAAGAACTTAAACTCGATGAAAAATTACTATTGGCTCTGCAACAAGGAACACTCATTGCGGGCAATAGCGCTGGTGCTATGTGTTGGTTCACATCTAGTATCCGATCAGATTATGAAGGTTCTGGTTATATAGAGTGTAACGGTTGGGGGATTGTTAACAAAAGGTTTTGTCCACATTATAATCAATTAAATAGAATGAACGCCTTCCATTCCTTTTTACAAAATCATCAAGGTAATATAGAAGGAATTGCACTAGAGGATAATTGCGCTTTATATATTACAGAAGAATCTTTTGAAATTATCGGTGAACCTGAAAAAGCGTGGGAGTTTTATATGAGCGATAACAAGCTCATTAGACAACATTTTGATATCACTTTAAAAAGCTATTTGTAAACATACACTTACAAAAAATGTCCCTAAGTATAATAGCTTAGGGACATTTGCATGATTTAACTCACTAGTCGTGTAATTCGTTTCTTCTGCCATGAAAGCTTATAATATGCATACTGTAATATTAAGCTGACAATAAATGCTGCTGGGTACCCAATCCATATCCCTTCTATGCCAAGACTTGTATGGTAAGAAAGGTAATACGCTACAGGTACTTCAACAAGCCAAATTGATACAACTCCGATAACAGTTGGCCATAATACTGTACCACTCGCTCGCATTGTCGCACTAATAATTTGCGCATGCCCGAAAATTAAATAACTCCATAACGTAATCATAACTAGGCTATGAGCAATTTCAATTGTAGTTTGACTCGTTAAAAATAGTGATAGAATGTCTCTTGAGAACAAGTAAATAAGAGATATTAGCACACCACCGATGACGTAGTTCATAATAATTCCGGCCTTCACAACTTTCTGCAATCTATCAAATTGATTCGCACCAATTGATTGTGCTGCAAAAATGGAAACTGTAATACCAAGGCTAACTGCTGGCATTTGTACATAACTTGCAACCTGGTTCACAACGCCATAAGCTGCTGTTGCATCCGAACCATAACGATTCACAAACGCGATTACCGCAATTTCAGATAATGAAACTAATATCATATTAATACTCGCTGGAATTCCGAGTCGTAACAATAGCTTCAATAACTCCCTATCCATGCGAAGATATTTCCTTACCGTACTATCTAATTGTAGTGGGTGATTTTTCTTCTTTAAATACACCAACATGACAATAAACGTAATCACTGTAGATATAACAGAAGCATAGGCTGCTCCATACACATCTAATTTCGGAGCTCCTAACCATCCAAAAATAAGAATTGGTAATAAGATCATATTTAGCGCTGTACTTACAATTAAAAAGTAAAATGGCGTTTTAGAATCTCCTGTACCTCTCATAAATGTTGTGTATGCAAAATATAAAAATAATACTGGCATTGATATAAATAAAATACGTGCATAATGAACACTTATATCAATAATATTTTCTGGCGTTCCCATTAGGCGCATAATATCCATCGCAAAAATACTACCTATTATCGCCAACACAACTCCAATAATAAAGGTAAATGTCAGTGTCGTACCAACGATAGCTTTTAAACGATCTTCGTTTTTAGCACCAAACGCCTGACCAATTAAAATAGAACTCCCTGAACCAATACCAATTACAAATGAAACGAGTAAGAAAAATAGTGGAAAGAATGCTGATATAGCCGCTAAATCATTAACGCCAAGCCATCTTCCTACTACTACCATACCGAATAATTGTCCAATCGATTGTAATACATTACTTAATAGTAACGGTACTAAAAACATGGACATCGATTTCCAAATCGGTTTACTCTCACTTTCTAACTTATGTGACTCCGCACCTTCTTTATTATTATCTGTAGGTGGTTTCAAATTTCATTTCTCCTTTTATTAAAAATCTGTTTTTCAACTTCTATTTCTTTGTATAGTTGTTATAATAATGTGCCTCTATTCATTTTCTTTTCCGTATTATTATAACTTTACCCAATATTGGCTTCCATCTGCTGTTCTATCTAAAAACCCATATTCGATTAAATATCTTCTTAAAGTTACAAAATCCGGGTATACACTTTCTATAACAGTATTTACTTCTTTTTCAGTGTACTTTTTATTACTATCAAACTTCGTCACTAAATGGCGTAATATAATTAATTTACGCTTTTGCTTTTTCGGAAATTTAGAAAGCGGTCCATCTAATCCTTCTGTAAAGTGTGCTTTTAATACTTCCTCATTTTCTTCTTCCGTAATATTGTAACGATCATCTACCATCGTTGCTGTTCTATGAATCGGTACAAATTTCGTTTGTACCTTTGATTTTTCTTCTGATAATTCCATTAACGCTAAAAACACTTTCGCTTGCTTCATTTTCTCTCGAAGTGTAAATCGATGATTACGAATGGTTGATGTACTTCCGCCATCCATCTCTTTTACAATCTCTTTATCATTTAGCCCCATATGGAAAAACTGAACCATTTTCTTTTGCAAATCCGTTAAACTCGTATACTTTTTATCAAGGTTTAATAAATAATCAAACATAGACGTATGTTCATTTTGCACATGCAATTGCACAAACTTCTCTGCTTCATACAAAACTTGATTATCTTGATAAATAACCCCCTTAATAAATGCTTCTCCACAAGCTAAACAAATATACTCCTCTGCTTCCGCTTCAAATACATACCCTTTCTTCAATTCTTCTACCGAAGCATCCCAAAACTTCTCTGAAATATCACTCATACTAAACACTCCTTTAAAATGTTTATCTAAAAACAGACATTTTCCAATAACGTTTACTACCACTTCATCATCTTAACATAAAACAAACAAACACTTCAACGTTTCGTTTACCTTTTTTATAAACTTTTATAAAAACATCTATTAAAAGGGTTTGATACAACGAAAAGCGAATATATTTATATAAATTCATTCAATAGGATGTGAAATAGAACATGACTATTCCTCAAGACCCTTGGTTTACTGTAATGCAGATTGCACAAAATACATATGCAATTAGTGAATATGGACATTGGGAGAAAGTACATTCCTTCTTACTTATAGGCGATACTGCTGCAATTCTTATCGATACAGGACTTGGTATCGATAATATGAAACGTATAACGGACCAACTAACAAACTTACCCATTACAGTTGTCACAACACACGTCCATTGGGATCATATCGGTAGTCACGCACAATATGAAGAAATTTATGTACATGCTTTAGAAGAAGATTGGCTCATTAACGGCATAAAAGGACTTCCTATTACTCAAATTAGGCACGACATCGCTCGTGACATTACTTTACCTACACCTAAAACATTTCAACCTGAAACATTCGAGCCATTTCAAGGGACACCAACAAAATTACTACAAGATGGAGATATGATTGATATTGGAAATAGGAAAATTCAAATTATACATACCCCAGGTCACTCACCAGGACATATTTGCCTATACGATTATGAAACTGCGTTTTTATTCACAGGAGATTTACTTTATGAAGGCATGATTTTCGCGTTTTATCCATCGACAAATCCTGTAGACTTAGTTCAGTCTCTAAACAAAATTACAAACCTCTCTCCTATTCAACAAATTTACGGCTCACATCATACTCTTGGTCTTCCGCCTACTATTTTGAAAGAAGTAAAATATGCTATTCAATATTTAAATAATAACAACCTCGTTCAACACGGAACCGGTATTCACTTATTCCAAAACTTCAGCATTCAATTTTAACTACAAAAAAGGTATTTCCGTATATGGAAACACCTTTTATCCATTATATATTCTATTTATAACCTCGACTAAAGCCTTACTTACCTGTACAAATATATGCTTTCGATTTCCATCCTCAACAAATTTAGTTGCACAACTACCCATAACCGTCATACAACTAATTATGACTAGCGCTAACTTTCTATTCTTGTAAGTCACTTCATACCTCTCCACTATTACAAAATTCCATTTAAATTTATCCCATCAGGAAATTTTACATGAATAATAAAACGTGTATATATGCAATTATGCATATATACACGTTTTATTACGATGTTGTGATTTAATTTAGTTAGAGTACACGTAAACCGAGGTGACTAACTTGAAATTCAAAGCGAAAAAGAATCCATTTCACGTCATTTTTATTACATTATTTATCACTATTTTTCTCGTTTCGCTATTCTTCCAAAATGAAAATTCTATTTTTTCACTCTCATGATGCTGTTAAATATCGTGAATCTTTCTTCATTCTATTTCTCTCACTACGACGTAACGGAATCATCTCTTGTTGTAAAACATGGTTTCATACTGCGTACTGAAATTCCATTTGAAGATATTCGCCATATTACATACTCTGGCAAAACACTTCGCTCAGAAAAGTGGACTAGGCAGCAATTAGAAATCCATTACAATTTATTTGATTCTGTGACAACTTTCGTACCACAAGAAGAAGAAAAGTTCATTTCACTCTTAAAAGAAAACTGTCCACAAATGAAAGTATTGAACATGCCTGCTAACAAATAATATATTTTGGCACTTGCAGTAATACAAATGGAAGTCATAAAAATAAATATCAAAAAAGCCAAGATTCTAAAGAATCTTGGCTTTTTTGTTACTCTTTCGGAGCAATCATTTTTTTCGGATCGACAATTTCATCAAATTGTTCTTCTGTTAGTAGTCCAGATTGCAGTGCTGCTTCTTTTAGCGTTAACCCTTCTTTATGAGCATGCTTCGCAATTTTCGCTGCATTTTCATATCCGATATGCGGGTTTAATGCTGTAACAAGCATTAAGGAACGATTCACATTCTCTTTAATTACTTCTTCATCTGCTTCGATACCAACTGCACAATTATCATTAAATGAAACAATTGCATCCGCTAATAGATGAGCAGATTGTAAGAAGTTATATGCAATAACAGGTTTAAATACATTTAATTCAAAATTACCTTGGCTCGCTGCAAATCCGATTGTTGCGTCATTTCCCATTACTTGCGCTACAACCATCGTTAACGCTTCACTTTGCGTTGGATTTACTTTACCTGGCATAATAGAACTTCCTGGCTCATTTGCCGGAATAATAATTTCTCCTAGACCACTACGCGGACCACTTGCAAGCCAGCGCACATCGTTAGCGATTTTCATTAAATCAGCTGCTAATGCTTTTAATGCACCATGCGTATATACAACTTCATCATGGCTCGTTAATGCGTGGAACTTATTTGGTGCAGTAATAAATTGCTTACCTGTAAATTGGCTAATTTCCTCTGACACCATCTCCCCAAACTTAGGATGAGCATTAATACCTGTTCCAACTGCAGTACCACCAATTGCAAGCTCTTTCATATATGTATTGCTCTCTGCAATCATACGCTCTGTTTTTTCAAGCATACGGTGCCATCCGCTAATTTCTTGCCCTAATGTTAACGGTGTTGCATCTTGTAAATGTGTACGACCAATTTTTATAATATGTTCAAATGCAGTTACTTTTTCTGCTAATGTCTCTTTTAATTTCGTAATTGCTGGTAATACGTGATTTTCTACTGCAATTACACATGCTACATGAAGCGCCGTTGGGAATGTATCATTTGAACTTTGAGACATGTTCACATCATCGTTCGGATGAATATGTACGTCAGATCCCTTCTCTTTCAAAATTCGATTCCCACGATTTGCAATTACTTCATTCACATTCATGTTTGACTGAGTACCGCTACCAGTTTGCCATACGACAAGTGGAAAATGTTCATTCCATTTCCCTGCAATCACTTCGTCAGCTGCTGCCACAATTGCTTCTGCTTTTTCTTCTAATAGCTTTCCTAATTTTTGATTACTAAGTGCTGCACTTTTCTTTAAAATGGCAAATGCTTTTACAATTTCAAGCGGCATTTGCTCTGTTCCAATCGGGAAGTTTTCTTTACTACGTTGCGTTTGTGCTGCCCATAATTTATCAGCAGGAACTTTTATTTCTCCTATTGTATCTCTTTCAATTCTGTACTCCATTTTTTCATCCCCTTGAAAATAAAATACCTACATTTCTCATTTTAACAGAATTTCACCCAAATGATAAGAATTCTCACTCGTATATATAAAAAAATACCTCCTGCCATCGCAGAAGGTATTTTTTTATGATGCTTGCTTTCCTTTTTCAACGTCATCTACATACCAAATGAACTTGCCTGTGTATCCGTAAATAACTGCTAAAATTAATGAAACAAAGCTTAACCACATAAACGGAACGTATGAGAACGTTGCTACACCTAAAATACCAGCCATAAAAATACCATTATCCGACCACGGAACCATACCAGAAGTTAACGTTCCACCTACTTCTGAGTTACGCGCTAATACACGTCGGTCTATTTTTAATTTATCATAGCTATCTTCCATAATTTTCGGTGTTAAAATTAGTGATACGTACATTGCACAACCAAATATATTCGCTAAGAATGCCACGATTAATGTAGACAATGTTACATTACCTGCAGAATTTAATTTCTTCTCAAATTTTGATACGATTACTTTTAAAACACCTAGTTTTTCAAGTAATCCACCAAATCCTAAACCGAAAATAATAACGGCCACTGAGCCAAGCATACCGTTAATTCCACCACGGTTTAATAACTTGTCAACAAACTCAACACCAGATTGAATTGAAAATCCGTTATACGCTGTTCCAATCGCCTCTCCAAAGTTCATTCCTTGGAAAAGAGCTGCCCAAATTGCACCAATTAAAGCTCCCATTGCAATTGTCGGCATAGACGGTTTCTTCATCGCTAATAGAACAATAACAATGACCGCCGGAACAAGCATCCATATTTTAATATCAAATTGCTTTAATAAAGCTTCTTTTAAAAACTCTACTCGATTCAAATCTACATTATCGCCGCCATACATCCAACCAGCTACAGTAAACATAATGCTAGTAATAATGTAAGCCGGAACATCTAATACGAGCATAGCTCGAACGTGAGCAATAACATCTACTTTTGCCATAGAAGCTGCAAGAACTGTGCTATCAGAAAGTGGTGATAATTTGTCGCCGAAATAAGCTCCTGAAAGAACTGCACCAGCAACAAGTGGAAGTGGTAATCCAAGCCCTTCACCAATCGCCATCATAGCAATACCTGCTGTTCCAACTGTTCCCCATGATGTTCCTGTTGCGATAGAAGTTATCGAACAAATAATTAATGTTGCTAATAGGAATATGCTAGGGTGAATAAACTCTAATCCATAATAGATTAATGTTGGTACAACGCCACCAGCAATCCATGTTCCAATTAAAGCACCTACCGCAACTAAAATCAGTATTGCTTCTAATCCGTTAGAAATCCCTTTCGTAATTGCATCTTGCAATTCTTGATAACGAAATCCTAATCTTAATCCAAGCGCAATTACTAAAAACCATGAAATAAATAGCGCTAATTGAATTGGGAGATCAAAAATCGTTTGGAAGGAAAAGACAACAGCAAGAAATAGTAATAAAAGAACTATGATTTCTAGCATCGATGGTAATCTTACACTTTTCATTTTTTTCTCTCCTTACAAGTCGATAACATGACGTGTGTCGTCTTACATGTATGTAATATACAATTAGCGAAGACAAAACAAAATTTTCATATTATTTCGATTTATTTTTTCAGTATAATATAACACCTTTTCTATTGTAAAAGTAGATGTTACTTTTCGCAATGGAAAATATAAAAAATGTTACATTTTTATATAGAACAATCCAAAAATAACTTTTTTAATATTTGCCACAACAAAACTTTTTACTATTATCCTCCCCTTTTAAGGAATACCATTTTTCTCCACAAAAAAGCACACATCATTAAAATGATGCATGCTCTACTTTTATTTATACATATTTTGTATTTCTTCTTTATTTTTAAATATTTCCACAAACTGATCGCTACAGCCTTTCGGAAATAACACTCCGAGCCCATAGGAATGCTCAAACTGAAAATGAGGGTACTTCGCCTTGACCTCATCCCAAAATTTATACACACCGAAGTTTCGATTTTTCACCTCAATATCATGAAATAACACAATACCGTTATTCGCAAGTTTCGGTAACCATGTTTTATAATCATGAGAAACTGCTTCATACGTATGATAGCCATCAATATGCAACAAATTTATCGTTCCATCTTGAAACTGATCCACAGCGTCATCAAAAGTAGATCGAATTAAATTACCTATACTAGGATAGCTCATTTTCACCACTTTATCTACGATTTGGAAAACACCTTCTCCATATGGACCTGTATGCCCATCTCCCGTCCAAGTATCTACAGCAAAACATTTTGTAGGTAACCCTCCATCTTTTACCCCTTGACAAAAACTGAAAAAAGAAGCGCCTAGATGTGTACCTAGCTCAACTAATATTTCTGGCTTTTCAAATCTTACTAAATCATATGCGAACTCTAAATGCCCAAGCCACGCAGTATTCGCACGAATAAATGGACTATAATTATCAAATTCAAATGTTGGTTTATGAGTAACCCAGTTCATCGCGTATCTCCTTCTACACATATTTTTAACAAACCAAATTACTCTTATCTTTATTTTTTTATCGTCATGATTATGATTCTATTTCATGAAAATATGAAGAATTAATTCTTTTTTATTGTGGTAAAGCATCATATACATATGGGTCTGTAGGCGTATTGATTTTCTCTACTTTACTTACTTTTACAAGTGGAAATAGTGTTCCTTTATATGTCGTTTCATCCAACAAACCTGTTATTTTCACCCATGTTTCCTGCGGGAGCTTTTTTACGTTTTCCCCTGCAACAATCATCCCCCAGACTGATGCATCCGCAATGCAACAAGTTATGCCATATCGAGCCACTACTGCTTTATTACCCGTCACATCTTTATCCCTATATATGAACCCTGAGAATGTAATTTCTTTCCCTTTAAATCCATTAACATCTTGACTAATTATGCTCATTGTTTGAACATAGTTATTTTCCTCTACTTGTATTTTACGCTGCCCTAACATGCTTTTTGCTAATTGCTCTTCTGTTTGATAATTTGTTGGTAAATTCGAAGTTGCATCTTGCTCAACTAATACTTCTCGCCAATCAAAATTGACCTGCCTTCCTTCTTTTTCGTTCTTTTCCATACTTCTCGCCTGTACACTTTGATTCATACCCCTTTTCCCCGCTAAACTTCCGTCAATTGTTACACTTCCAAATAGAAAAGCACTAATAATTGGAACAACAAATAAAACATATACAAAGAAACTTTTCATCCCTGGTTTTAATGCTGTATGGTGCTTACAACAATTACAATCATCCTGTTTTTCTCTCCCATCTCTCCAAACTTGTAAAGAACCAAGAAGTAAAATCACTACAAAAGCTATATACGTAAATTTAATCATTTTTGGAGCGATAAAATTATAAATATTCCCTGTTACAAGTAGTTTAAATAAGAGCATTGCTAAACCAATTAAAATAATGCCACGAATATAGCGATGATAGGCCTTCTGTTCCTTTTCCTCCACTGTTTCCCGCCTCCTATAACGTTGTAATTTGCACGATTGTGTACACCGATAAAATAATAATTCCAATCAAAAAGAATACAAATCTCTTTTGAAAATAAGCAAATAGCATTAATGTATTTTTCATATCAAGCATAGGTCCAAACACAAGAAATGCGAGAAGTGCTTTTATAGAGAAAACATGTCCAAAAGATGCGGCTATAAATGCATCAGCTGCTGAGCAAATGGATAAAACATAACCAAATCCCATCATAATAATTGGGGAAATTACTTCGTTATGTGCCACTGCATCCAGTACATTCCGATCAAAAAACGTTTGAAACACACTTGCTAAAAAAGCACCAATTAATAAATACTTACCAGTATCAAAAAACTCATCTACAGTGTGATTCAGAACATCTTTCCAACTCTTTTTTTTGCTTTTTTGAACCGAAACCTCTACGTCTTTTAAAACATTTCTCCCGTGATAGCAATAATACACAATTAGACCTATGAATAGAGCAACAAGAATTGTTATCCCAAAGCGTGCATATACAACGTAATCATTTTTTTGAAACGCATATACAGTGGATAAAAGAACAATTGGATTCATAATAGGTGCACTCAGCAAAATAACAATGCCCACATGAAGTGGTAACCCCTTTTGAATGAGCCTTCTTACAATTGGTATAATGACACATTCACACATTGGAAAAAGAATTCCCACAAATACTGCTGGAATCATTGCAACAATTGGAGATCTCGGCATTACTTTTTGAATCATATCTTCTGTCACAAACACTTGAATAAGTGAAGAAACGATTACCCCTAATAAAATAAAGGGTATTGCTTCAAAAATAATACTTAAAAACACCGTATTCACATTCAACCATTCTTTTGGCATACTTTTGTGCAAATTTGCTAGACTTGTAAAATCTACAAAAAATAATAAAAAGAGAAAAATAGCGATAAGAGCTATACCTGCTAATTCTTTTGAAACTCTATTAAAGACCAACCTTCTCACCTCCATTTTATTTATATGTAAACATGTGCTTGTCCAAATGCTTCATACTACTAAAACACAAATTTTATAGTCTATTCCTATTCTTAAATCGTAATCATTATGATTTATTGTTGATTTTTTCTTTTTTATCATTTAATATAAAACGTAATCATTACGATTTAAGGGAGAGAGATTATTTTATGAAAAAAGTACCTATCACTGTATTAAGTGGTTTTTTAGGAGCTGGAAAAACTACCTTACTACATCATATTTTAACTAATAAGAACAACTTAAAAGTAGCTGTTATCGTTAATGATATGAGCGAAGTAAACATTGATGCATCCCTTATAAAAAAGGGTGGTTTTTCACGTACGGAGGAAAAACTAGTAGAAATTCAAAATGGCTGTATTTGTTGTACACTACGAGAAGATTTAATGATAGAAGTGAATCGTCTTGTTGAAAATGGGGATATCGACTATATTTTTATTGAATCTTCTGGTATAAGTGAGCCTATCCCAGTTGCTCAAACATTTACTTATACTGACGAAGTACTTAATATCGATTTAACAAAAAATTGTCGTCTCGATACGATGGTTACAGTTGTAGATGCAAATAGATTTTGGGATGATTTTGCAAATGGGGAAAGTTTATTAGACCGTAAACAGGCTATCGATGAAAATGATACTCGAGAAGTTATTGATTTACTAATAGACCAAATTGAATTTGCGAATGTCATTATTCTTAATAAAATTGATCTACTAGAAAAAGAAGATGTGATAGAACTCCATCATTTACTTCAAAAATTAAATCCCGGTGCAAAAATTATTGAATCTTCATTTAGCAAAGTACCATTACAAAAAATTTTAAATACAAATTTATTTAATTATGAAGAAGCCAGTCAATCAGCCGGATGGATACAAGAATTAAATAGCGAGCATCATACACCCGAAACTGAAGAATACGGTATCAATTCCTTTGTATATCGTCGTAAATATCCTTTCCATCCTGAACGCCTTATGAATTGGCTAGAAAAATGGCCTATAGATGTTGTAAGAGCGAAAGGCTTTTTCTGGCTCGCATCTCGTAACAATATGATAGGTCTTCTATCTCAAGCAGGTTCTTCTATTACAATTCAAGGAGCTGGTGAATGGATAGCAGCATTACCTGAAACTGAAAGAAATCAATTGATTGCAGAAGAACCAGAAGTATTAAAAAACTGGGATGAACAATATGGAGATCGAATAACTGAACTCGTATTTATTGGCATCGATATGAATCGTTCTATTATCGAACAATCATTAGATGATTGTCTATTAACAAAAAAAGAAATGACACAAAACTGGAATACATTTGTTGATCCTATTCCTGCTTTTACTTACATTTCATAATCCCCAAATAAAAAGGCTTCTGTAAACGGAAGTCTTTTTATTTTATCGTTCTCTTATTTAACAAATTTTCTTTAATTTCAATAACAACTTTACATTAAGTAAGAAATTTCAGTTTATTTTTTATACATCCTGTGATATATTGCATATTGTATCCAATATATTTTTTTGGAAGGAGGACTATATACATTATGGATCCAAATCGTTTAAAAGGAATCATTATGGTTGTAATTGGCGCTTGTTTATGGGGATTGTCCGGAACAGCCGCACAACAACTTTTTCAATATGAACATGTTTCTACTGAATGGTTAGTTACAATACGCTTGCTTATATCGGGCGTTATCTTACTCATTATTTCATCATTTGGAACGAACAAAAAAGAAATATTCGGCATATGGAAACAAAGATCTGATGCTACTAAAATGATATTGTTTGGCCTATTCGGTATGCTTGCTGTACAGTACACGTACTTCGCTTCTATTAAAGAAGGGAACGCTGCCGTCGCAACATTATTGCAATATTTAGCTCCTATATTTATTACTGTATACTTACTTTTCAAATGGAACGTTCGGCCATCAAAAATTGATTTCATTTCCATTACCCTTTCATTAGTAGGCACTTTTCTCTTACTAACAAATGGGTCTGTTCATAACTTAGCTGTTTCTACACCGGCTATTATTTGGGGTATTTTATCTGGGTTATCTCTTGCTTTTTATAGTTTATATTCCAAGACATTACTAGAAAGATGGTCTTCCTCTGTTATCGTTGGATGGGGCATGATTATTGGGGGTATTGGCGTTACGATTCTACACTTTATTTCTACAAACGAATTCATTTTATTATCGACTATGAAATATGTAAAACTAAGTACCCTACCGCTCATCACATTTGTCGTCATTTTCGGGACACTGATTGCATTTTATTTATACTTAGACAGCATACGATACCTGACTCCGAAAGAAACGACATTATTCGGTTGTACTGAACCACTCGCAGCTATTATTTCTTCTGTACTTATATTACACGTACCCTTTCAATCTTTTCAGTTATTAGGTGCTTTTTGTGTCATTGTAATGGTGCTCATCTTAAGCCAAAAACCGGATGAAGGGAAACAGGAATTAAAGTTTGTTCATGAGAAAAAAGAAAATATACAATGAAAGGATTGAATTCACTATGCCTATCCCTCAAAATTATAAAAAACAAGGAAGAGTTTCGGCAAAATCACTCGTTTTAAATCAACTACAAGATTGGATTATTGAAGGTGTACTGCAGCCTGATGAAAAAATTAATGATGGGGAATTGGCTGAAGCACTAGGAGTAAGCAGAACACCTGTAAGAGAAGCACTGCAAATATTAGAACTTTCTGGATTGGTGGAAATGATACCTGGGCAAAAAACAAAAATTGCTCCTATTAAGTTAGACGACATTCCGATCATTTATGAAACGATGGCTGGTCTTCACTCTATTATAGGAAAGCAAGCACTTCAAAACATTACAGACGCTGATTTGAAACTACTTTCTGAAATAAATGATGATTTTCAGCGCTCTATAAAGAAGAAAAACGCAAAACAAGCTTTACAACTAGATATACAATTTCACAATACAATTTCTTCTATTGCTAAAAACCAATATATTGAACCCTTTCTAGAAAATATGCACCTTCACGTTTTACGTCTTGAATACTTGTTTTTCCAAAACTTTGTTCCAGCAAGTCAATCTATTGAAGAACATCACTCTATCATTCAAGCACTACAGAAGCTGGACGAAAAACAAATGGAACAAATGATGTCTCAAAACTGGCTCCGTCCAATGAAAGAAATATCAAAAATAATTTCTACGAAATAATAATAGAGCTGGTTACATAAAATCGTAACCAGCTCACCTTTTATTAATCTATATAGCTATGCCTGAATATCTGCATAATCTTCCATATCTTCGTACTCTTTTTCCAATTCCTCTAAAGACAGCTCGTATAATTGTCGATCGCGAATTTTAAACACACCTGCTCCAATTAACTCATCAATTAAATGCCTCTTACGATTTTCAACAGCAAAACGGAGTTGACTACTCATCTTTAAAAAAACTCCTTTCTACAATCATCGAAAATGATAATCTTTATCAATTACCAATTCTGATTATAAAAGATGACTCTTTATAAGTAAAGTAATTTCATGAAATATTTACCTTACAAAGTATTTGTGGCCACATTATATATATGTATGCCTCGCGAAAAATGTTATGACACTTTTTCTTATCCTTTTTCTTTCATACTTTGCAAGTTGTCTCACTATGGTTAAATTCACCATCTATCTCTACTTGAATGGTGACATGTTCTACATGAAACTTCTCCTTTAATACATCCGTAGCCTCTTTTAGTACCCTTTGCGTTTCATTACCTGTAATAATCAAATGGCAAGTTAATACTTGAAAATCAGATGTGACAGACCATATATGCAAATCATGAACTTCTTTTACAACTGTAATATTTAATAATGTACTTTTTACCTCTTCAACATTTATGTGCTGTGGTGCACCTTCCATTAATATATGGACCGTATCACGTGTTACACGCCATCCACTAATAATGACTAAAATAGACACAAGAATACTAGCAATCGCATCTGCAGCAGTCCATCCGAAAAATTTAATACATAGCGCTGCAATAATCGCTCCGACTGATCCTAATAGATCGCCTAATACGTGTAAGAAAGCACTTCTTAAATTTAAATTGCCCTTCACATCTCCGCCTCTCATTAATATCCAAGCTGATAAAATATTAATAAGCAGACCAAGTACAGCAATAATGAGCATCCCATTACTAGCAATCTCAACTGGTTCTGTAAAACGGCGAATTGCTTCAATAAAAATATATACTGAAATGACTATAAGAACGACGCCGTTGCATAATGCCGCTAACATTTCGACTCGCTTATACCCGTATGTTTTCGCAGCTGTTGCTGTTTTTTCTCCAAGCTTAAACGCAAGTAAACTTAGCGCTAAAGATACCGCATCACTTAACATATGCCCCGCGTCAGATAGTAGTGCTAAACTATTTGTTACAAATCCGCCAATTACTTCAGCAATCATAAAACTTGTCGTTAATACGAAAGCAATTAGTAGCGCCTTTTTATTGTTAGAATGACCGTGATCATGTGAATGTCCCATACGAATGCTCCTTTAAGTGCAATATCTGTATGTTAGTATGAAACAAACTCCCCCTCTTTATCCCCCATTAATTGCCCATAAACGTCCGCTTCCTCTACCTACACACTTCGCTATTTTTCAAACAAGTCCTTTTTCTCAACAAAAAATAAGACTACTTCTTTTTCAGCTTCATATTGTTTACTAATGAAAGAAATTTAAAGGAGGTTATGGAATTGAAACGACTATTTCTCTGTATGGAACGTGAACTTGTTGTAGTGAAAGAACAATATGGTAACTATGAAACAGCGTATCACTTACAAAATATGCAGCCTACTTGTATCGCTGTTGATCCATTTCAAAAGAATCGTATATATTGCGGTACATTTGGACGAGGCCTCTGGTTAAGTGACGATAGTGGAGATTCGTGGAGACCGATTGGAGATTCTTATCGTTACTTTGATTTTCCAAAAGAAGATGGTATTTTACATTCTTCAATCACTTCCATTACGATAAGCCCTAATGAACAAGTTAACGGATATGGCGTCGTTTATGTTGGCACAGAACCGAGCGCTTTATTCCGCTCTGAAAATGGTGGTGAAACGTGGACGGAACTTAAAAATATGAAATCATTATTATCTTCTTATACGTGGGCTTTCCCGCCTAGACCTTTTACTCATCACGTACGCTGGATTACAGTTGATCCAAACAATCCAAATACAATTCATGTTTCAATTGAAGCTGGTGCTGTTATTCAAAGTAACGATAAAGGACATACATGGATTGATAAAAAATTCGGTGCTCCTATCGATGCTCATCAATTACTCATGCACCCTGAAGCCCCAAATCGCCTTTATGCATCATGTGGTGACGGGTTTATGGGCGGACCTGATCGCGCATACCTTGAAAGTTATAACAGCGGAAACAACTGGATTTCATGTAGTGACGGACTGGAGCATCATTATTTATATAGCATGGCTATCGATCCAGCTGATTGCGATACAATTCTCGTTTCTGCTGCACCGAGTGCCGATCTTGCTCATCACCGTATTCCTTATGAATCTTATATTTATCGTAAAACGAAAGATACTCCGTTCCAGCAAGTACAGCAAGGACTACCATCAGCAATCGGTACAGTCATTTCGATGCTTGCGACAAACGAAGCAGAACCACATACATTTTACACTTTAAATAACAATGGCGTGTTTCAATCCACTACTAGCGGCGAATCGTGGGAACAACTAAACATTCCGTGGAAAGATGAGTATAAAACGCAGCATCCACATGCATTACTCGTTACTAGTTCTTAACGAAAAAAAGACTGCCTACTTGTTTTAGGCAGTCTCTCTTTTATTTCTTTAAATCAATAACGATATCATCTAATATAATATCTTTCTTTTTCGCTTCTTTATTCGGCACTTCAATTTTCTTCTCTTTTCCATTCACATACTCCACTCCACCATGATTTTCAGGTGTATGCACTCGTAAGTTCACACGAGGTGTAACGATAAGCTTTGTTGCATTTTCGTTTAACTTTTGGAATGTAGCACTCCAACTACTTTTATGTGGCTCTGCTACTGTACTAGTTCCACCATTTCCTTCACCTGCATATTTATTTCCTAAATCATCTTTTATTTCTAATTCCACATCAGCGCTATCCCATATACTTCGTAACGCCTTAGATTCTTCCTGATTGAAAAAAACGATAAATGACATCGGGGTTACTTCCATTTTGTCTATATTTACTTTTATTAATTCATTTTCAGAAGCCCCATTAACCTTTACTTCCTTACTATCCATTGCCTTTAAACTAAGTGCGAAATTCCAATTCCCCTTAATTGAATTACCTTTATAATCCATTTCAATTTCTTCCATATCCCACCAAACATTTGCAACATCTAACCTTTTACTACTATTACCACTCATTGTAGTCATACCTACGTACTTTTTCTCTCCAACTTTTGTTACTTGAGAGCTTCCTCCCCCGCCATTAAACCCCATCACCTGCGGATATCCAAATATATTTGGCTTCTCCCCTAAATCTTTATCACTCTCAATAGAGTATGTGATTGTGATTGTTCTACCATCAAACACAGCATCATTAATTGTAACCTTAACCCCATTACTCTCCCGCGTCATATTCAATTCAGTCGAAAACTCTTTATAATTTTCATATAACCCTGTTCTACCATTATCTAAAAATCGAAATATATCACCTACAATTGGTAATCCCCCAGCATATGTAGGAAACCCGATACCAAGCGTTGCAACTGATAACCCTACTAAAATAGATGCAGCAGCAACACCTTTTTTCCAACTTTTCATCTTTTTCTTCGTACGTATCGATTGTTTTACATTACGTTTCACTTTTTCTTTTTCAATTTCAGAAGCCTCAATTTCCTCAATTTCTTTTTCATCTATATCAATATCATTTAATAGTTCATAAATGTCTTTCATATTGCACTACCTCCAAAACTAATTTTCGTAGCATTTTGTTGTAGTTTCTTTTTTCCACGGTACACACGATTATCGATCGCTGCCCGAGTTAACCCTAACTTATCTCCTATTTCTTCTGTCTTCATACCGAGAAGATATTTCATAATGAACACCTTTTGATCTAACGGTTCTAATTGATTAATAAGCTTCAATAACTCTTCCCTATCTTCCATAACGATTAATTCATCTTCCGCTGACTTTTCCGTACTAATATGAAACTCATCTGAAATAATTTCTACTTTCCTAGTCGCTTTCCGGTAATAATCAATCGCTTTAAATTTTGCAATTGCCGCTATCCATTTTTTAAAATCACTCGGCTCTCCATGAAATTTATTTGCGTTATTCCAAATGGAAAGAAATATATCGTTTACGCATTCCTCTATGAGTCCATCATTTTGAACTGGAATAAGAACTTTGTGCGTTATTCCTTTTATGAGTGGTAAGTATGTATCGACAACGAATTCTAGTGCATCTTCTTTTTGCCGTTGTAATCTTTTTATAAAATTTTTCTCATTTGATTTCATGTAGCGATTCCCCTTATTTTTTTGTAAAAGCTTTTACACCCTATATAACGTCTTACAAAATATTTTCTCTCATCTTTTTTATTTTTTGTATGTTATGGAATACTTTCCCTAAGCCATTGTCTCACATAACTATGTATTACAAGAAAATTTTCTCAAGTCTGCCCTTTAATTCATGTAGTACACTATTTATGTAGTGACTTTTTAACTTGATGTACATTTTATTTCATTAATCTACTATTTTAAATTAGGAGATGAGATGTGTATGTGTGGAATTACAGGCTGGGTAAATTGGAATAAGGATCTTTCCAATGAACATGTTATTTTAGAAAAGATGGCAAATAGTATCCAGCATCGCGGTCCGGATGCTGAAGGATTTTGGTTTTCACCTCGTGCGGCCTTTGCACACCGTCGGTTAATCGTAATTGATCCAGAAGGCGGGACACAACCAAAAACATTTCGTGCTGGTGATTATACGTATGCTCTTACTTATAATGGAGAAATTTATAATTTCCGTGAACTGAGAGAGCAACTTCAACAATGTGGTCATGCATTTGAAACGCATTCAGATACAGAAGTATTACTACATGCTTATTTAGAATGGAAAGAAGATTGCGTACAACATTTAAATGGTATTTTTGCCTTTGCAATATGGGATGATCAAAAGCAACAATTATTTTTAGCACGTGATCATTTAGGCGTAAAGCCACTCTTTTATACAGAAAGAAATGACAGTATTATTTTCGGATCCGAAATAAAAGCGCTATTAGCCCATCCATCTGTCCCTGCTGAAATTGATGCAGATGGCATAAACGAAATATTTGGATTAGGATTATTTCGAACTCCAGGATGTGGCGTCTTTAAACATATTCAAGAAGTACGTGCTGGACATTCTATAACGTTTACACGTGATAAAAAAGTAGTTAAGAAATATTGGAATTTAGAAAGTAAAGTTCATACAGACTCTACTGCAGATACATCATCACATATTTTATCTATTTTACAAGATACAGTAAAAAGACAATTAATTGCTGATGTTCCTCTCGTTTGTATGTTATCAGGCGGATTAGATTCTAGTGGTATTACTGCACTAGCGGGTAAAGAGTTTGCAGCGGAAAATAAAACACTTCATACGTATTCCGTTGACTTTGTAAATAGTGCAAAAGATTTCGAGCTAACATTTGCTCGCACTGGTTTAGACGCTCCTTGGGTAAAACGTGTTTCCGAACATGTAGGGACATCTCATCATGACATTATTGTGAATGCTGAAGAATTAGCAAATCACTTATTCGTCCCTCTCCGTGCAAAAGATTTACCGAGTGCTGGTGAAATGGAAACTTCACTATATTTACTATTTTGCGAAATGAAAAAAGATGCAACTGTAGCTTTATCCGGCGAATCTGCTGATGAAGTATTCGGTGGGTACCCTTGGTTTCATCAAGAGGATTTACTATTTGTCGATAAATTTCCTTGGCTAACAAATTGGAAAAACACTTCCCCTCTTCTACTAAATGAAGTAAATAACCAATGCAACTTAGAAAACTATATTGATACACGCTTCCAAGAAGCGATTCTTGAAGTACCTACTCTTGAAGAGGAAAGTAAAAAAGCCGCGAAACAACGCCAAATGTTTTATTTATTTTTAACGAGATTTCTCCCGTTCTTACTTGATCGTAAAGATCGTATGAGTATGGCTGTAGGCTTTGAAGTTCGTGTACCGTTTTGCGATTATCGATTAGTTGAATATTTATGGAACGTTCCTTTCAATATAAAAAGCATTGATAATATTGAAAAAGGCATTTTACGTAGAGCACTGCAACCTGCTTTACCTGACGATGTACGCAATAGAAGAAAAAGTGCTTATCCAACTTCACAAGATCCACATTATTTACAAACAATCCGTCATTTATCACTCGACTTGTGCAGTAATAAAAACAATCCTATCTTCTCACTTATTAATCATTCCACATTACTTGCCATTGCCGATGAAAGCAATAAAGAAATTAACAATTTTGAAGCAAGAAGTGCTATGGAATACATGCTTCAAGTAAATGAATGGTTAAAAACATATCACATCCATATTGCTTAAAAAAAAAGAGTTCAAGGATAAAAACCTTGAACTCCTTTTATATTAATTAGCGCATCGTTTATTTTCAGTGTCAATGGACCATCCAATAATTGTGGCACAATCTCTACCTTTCCAATGCAGTACATTTGTTAATACCGGCTCAATCTGCAAGCTATTTCCGTCGTGCAATATTTCTACTAAAGATTGATCATCATCAAATTTTCGTTTATCACACTCTAAAATACCGTCCGTTGCCATTACAATGTGATTCATTCCTTTTTCTAATCCTCTGACACCTGATGTAAAGCAAGGTGTATTTGCAGCAAAAATATTTTTCCTACCAATATATTCGTAATTCTTCCGTTTATTTAACCGCCCTTTACCATTCTTCGTTTTTTCAGAATGGAATAAATATGCGAAGCAATCACCAACTGATAGCCAATATAAAAATTCGCCTTTTCGCAAACAAATTAAGCATGCAAGTTCCTCATCATCTTGATCACATTTTTCAATAAACAATTCATCTGTAAATAACGCTAATAAGTACATATGCGTATGATGAAAAGCTAAATGTATCGGGTAAGAAAATAACTCTTTTAGTTTCTCTTTTCTTGCTGAAATTGCTTCTATTATATAATCAATATTTTTTGTTTTGTGGTGTGTATCAAAAATCATAACAAATTCAAATTGTAATTCAGGATCCCACCAAGCAAGTACCGCATCTCCTCGTTCATATGCATCACTCTCTTGATTTCCCCCATATACGCCGACTGAAAGAGGACCACATTTTTCAACATGTATTTCATCTACATACATCTGTTCATGACTCATCCATTTGAATGTATTCACAGCTATCATCCTCTCTCTTGCTAAATGTATACCTTTACACATAGATTACCTTATATTTCAATAAAAATAAACTTTTTCAACATTTTTTATCCAAATAAAAGGATTTTATTTCTATGTTCACGAATATATCTTATTATACGATATAAAAATAGGGGGATTTATCATTATGAAAGACATCAATCAACATTGGGAGAGCATTTATTATCACTTACGATATGAGTATGAGGACAACCTTTCTCACCAAGCCATTCGTATTTTACAACTCATTTCTCGTGAGAAAGATATAACAATTGGAAAAGTCGCTACTGAGCTTAGTCTCTCTCATAACACAGCATCAGAACACGTAAAGCGCCTTATTCAAAAAGGATTTATCATGAAAGAAAGAAACAAACAAGATGAAAGGGTCGTAAACCTTACTTTAACGAAAGAAGGCATTGAAATATTAGAAAAGCATACTTTACTAGATAAAGAAAAGATAAAAATATTAGAATCACAGTTATCAAAAGAAGAACAACAATTAATTGAAAAAGCCTTTTCGTTATTAGCGAAGGAGGCAAAATATGCATTTCCTCGTTAAAGTAATCGTTTCTGCACTTATTATTGGCGTTATTACTGAAGTCGCTAAACATTATAGTACGATAGGTGGCTTTATTGCTGCCCTTCCTCTCGTTAGTTTACTGAGCCTATTTTGGATTTCTTTAGAAGGCGGGAACAAACAAGAATTAAGTCAATTTGCTATAGGCGTATTATATGGATTTCCTGCATCCGCACTACTACTATTTATCGTCTATATTGGTCTAAAAAACTCATTTTCACTTAGTACATCTGTCCTGTTTGGTATAGGTGTTTGGTGTATCGTTTTTGCTTCTCAAAAATTATTTCAAGCTTAGTTAGGAGGGTTTATTATTTATAAATTTGTAGAGGTATTGGAGCAAACTATAGAAGTATATACAAAAGGAAGTAGTAAACAAACGGTAGTTATTCAGACCGGAATGGGTTGCTCATTTTATGATTGGCTCCCTATTATAGAAAAACTTTCACAACATTTTACAGTCATTTCATACCATCGCCCAGGTTACGGAAAAAGTGAACTAGGAAATTATTCGCGTACTACAAGACAAACGACAAACGAACTTCATATGTTACTACATGAACTTGCTATTCACGAGCCTATCATTTTAATCGGTCATTCCTATGGAGGCTTATGTGCACAACATTTTGCGATGTTACATGAAGATAAGCTGCAAGCACTTATTTTAGTTGATTCTACTTCTATGAACTTACACCGATTAGATGAACTGCATTTACCAATTTCTGATCAAACGGATTCGGATGATATGTGGCTTCAAAAATATAATACATACTCCAAAATGGATATAGATATGCTTAATAATGAACTAAAACCTATACTCGTTGATCAATCAAGACAGTACATTGAATTTTCTACCTCCCCTCTATTATATAAAGCGACAGCTTCCGAACTATGTGAGTGGAAAAATTGTGCTCGCTCAATAAAAGAGCTATATAAAACATTAAAAGTACCGTTAATCGTTATCGGTAGAGACCCTCAATATTCTATTACTCAGTTGACTGAGGGTGGCATGCCAAAAGAGGAAGCGACACAACTTGAATCAATGTGGCAAGAACTGATTCATGAACAATTACACCTCTCAATAAATAGCCAATATATACTTGCCGAACATGCTGGTCACGGAATTGAAAATACTCGACCAGATATTATTATTGAAGCTGTTCAATCTGTATAAATAAAAAAAGGAAGCAACTAACGCTGCTTCCTTACTTATCTATTCATAATCTTCTTCATCATCGATTTCTTCATAATACGAATTCCCATTACTTACATATATAGGGCCATTCGCAACGTCAATACGTAATACCCATGCCCATGGCACAGCTAAACGCTTATGTATTGCTCGCCAAAAGCTCATTGATTTTCTTTCGTACTCCTGGAACTCCTGAAGTAACTCTTTGTAGGAGGAACCGTCTAACTGAATATTTGCTTCTAGCAAACGAGAATGGGCATAGTACTGCAGCTCTAGTTCAGCAGCAATTTCCATTTCTTCTTCCGTTGCCATACCAATAATTGCTCCATCTGCTGGTACAATTTCAAATACGTTCTGAACTTCAATAAGCCCTTCTTTCTCTTTCTCAAACATGTAAACAGCCTCCTTTAACACATATTTTTTATGTTACAAAGTCATACTTCTACAATAACTTCTCCCTTTCCTCTTTTTTTGATAAACTTTTACAAATTATTTATCTGATAATCTGTAGACTGTATTCTTTCAGCAGAACTGAAACAATTATTATCAAAAGTTAATTTATACACGTCAGGCATATGAAGGGTTTTCCAAAACTGAAAATCATATTTCGAATCAAAATAATTCATTAGTAATACCATAATATTCCCATGAGTACCTATTACAATATTCTTACCTTTATATTTTTTTAATATACTTTGCATACATATTACAGCACGTCTTTGCGCTACATCATTTGATTCTCCGCCTTCGTATGCAAAAGTCCAGTCTTCCCATACCTTCTGAAGAGCATCATTAAAATCCTGTACTGGTTCTTTACTTAATAGCCTTTCCCGTAAATCTTCTTCCAGTTGTATTGATAAATTATATGTATTCGCAATTCCTTGCACAGTTTGCATTGCCCTTTTGTACGGACTAGAAATCACAACATCAATATGTTTATCTTTTAATAAGCGTGTTACATGCTGCGTATCTAACAAACCTTTTTCAGATAAAGGCCTTTCCCGTTCTTCTTTTGTATATGTAGAGTTGGCATGGCGAACAAAATATATTGTCGTCATTCATTCATCCCCCTTTTCTGTTTCTATCCAAATTCAATACATTACCATCAAATCCCTTTACCTTTATAATAAGTGCTGTCAAATTTGAATGTTGATTTTCATATTAATAAAAGGGAAACACCTCTATGGTATTTCCCTCATTTAAAATAGACTACATTCAATTAAATACTTTATCAATTTTATTTCTGTCGTATTCTAATATCCAATCATTATATGTATGATAAATATCTCTAATTGTATTAAGAGAGGTAGCTAATACATCACAACCCCTATCATCATAAACGTGAAATATAGTATTCTTGTTAATATTTATGAAATACACCCTATGAAAAATACGCGGTTTTATTCCCATATCTTGATTACAAATTGCTTTTAGCATAGGAATGTATTTCAAGTCTGAAACTTTACATTTCAAAGTATATCTATGAGTTTTATATACCCCGTCTTCATCGTCTTCTGGAAAAATATAAGGGATTGTATTTTTCTGTAACTTAAACAAATCGGACTTCTCTTTTACATACTTAGAAAAGATATTCAATTTGTATTTGAAAATTTCACCGTCTGCATAGTCATTTACATCCACTACGATATAAATATCACCTTCTGTTGCATGTAAAGACTGAAATAAAGTAATCGCTCTATTATAAACGCCTTCTAAATATGAGCAGTTTTCATAAATGTTATTGCAATCATAGTTCACACCTAATCTAAAGCGAATACCAATATCCCCATTATAAAATAGAGGTGGTCTAAGTTCTAAATTTGGAAACGTTTCAAGCATATACTCATTCAACCTCATCTCAACACCTACCTTTAATAGCACCTTGTTTACATAATAAAATTATTCTATTATAATTTATTTTTGAATTCCTCACTTGTTATAATGTCTCGAATAAAATAATCTACATTATTTCTCAGCTTTTGATATGCAACTTGATCTTCTATATCGTTAAACATAATGACAACTTCTACTTTATTCCCTTTCTTATCTGTAGTATACAAGCTTTTTGTCAATACGAATGCGGTAGAACCACCTTTTTGACCAGCATATTCGAACTTACTATTTTTAACTGTTCCTTTGAAAATGTTCTCGATTTCTTCTTGCATTGATTTTGGAAAATAATTTCTACTATTTATTTTTCCCATTATACTCATATAATCTTTAGCGTTTGCACTCACTAATCGATCTGACCAAATTCGCTGAAATTCCATATCTACCTTTAATGGAATATCCCGTTTTTTCCATTCTTCTTCATCTTTCATCCATTCATGAATTTGTAACACATGTTTATTATACTCATCCTTTGACATGTTACGTATCATTTCTAATGATTGATTTTTTGGCTCATGAAGCTCTTTTTCTACATACCCTCTCATATATAGTGAAGCAGTATACGAAGAGAATTTGTCATGACTAGTAAGCTCTAATTCTTTTATACTTTCATTTACCCTTTCTATTCCAAGCTTATCTAACAAATATGTTGTATTTGCATTAGAGCTATAATGAATCATCCCTTTAGAGACTTCTTCTAAAGCGATTTGTCCATTTTTCACTAATTCTCTCGCTTTGGCATCTTCTAACCAGTCAGGGTGCGCTCCACCGTCAGTGTTTTTAACGTAATATTTATCTAGCTCCTGCAATGAAATTTGTTCATCACGACTTATTTTCCCTTCTGACACTTGCTTAGCAAATTCAACTGCTATTACAATTTTGGCCATACTCGCTAATGGCAATTTTACATCTTCATTTATAGATGTTACTACTTCCCCATTTTTTCTAATTAGTAATGAACATGTTTTATCACCTTTATGCTCTTTTATGTACTGTAATACGTAATCAGGATCTTCTTTTGACAAATAGTACTTCATAATAAAAAAGAAAGCTATAGCGGCTACTATAATAATTCCTGCAACAATTCCTATAATCTTTAATATGTTCACAATATGCCCCCTCTAGAAATTCCCTTCTATTTAATAATTATAACGAATTGAATTACAAAATTAAACAAAACAGAGCAACTCTTCCTAAAATAGAAAGAATTACTCTATTTCACATGATGTTATTTGTCCATTTAACGTAACGATTATATTTGAGTCGTCACTTTCTTGAACGCTATTTAATCGATTTGAGTTAGGGGGACCAATTACAACTGACTCCTTAATTGGCGAAAGGTCCTTTCCTAATTTTTCTGCACTTACACCGTATGCAGCTTGAAATACTTCTGGCGGAGTTAATCTAAGTATGTCTGATCCTTCTGCTGTTTCAAACTGATCGTTATTGAAGAACAAATGTAATTGTACTTCTTCTGTTATCGCTGTAATCCAATGCCACCATCCCATTGGAATAAAGACAGTTTGCCCCGCTTTCACATGATAATTTTGCAATTGATTCGTTTCCGGATTTAAAATGGATGTAACTGCTTCTCCTGATACAACAACATCTAATTCCCACGCATTCGGATGCCAATGTGGTTCCCTCATATGCCCTTTCGTCATAAACAAATCAACAAACGCCCCTCCTATCATCGCTGGTAACTGCGTTGACGTAACTTCATATGCAACGTTTTTCTCATCTCTTTTAAAAAAGACATTTTTTCTCGAATCAAAGAAAAGGTTTGGAGTTCCTGAGCTTTTCTTTAAATTTTTGTTATCTGGAACATAACCTGAACTACTCATTTTATCCCTCTTTTCCACTCCGAACATTTCGACTTTCACACTGTATCGTATGGAAAAAATGTATGAATGTGCCTAAGCATTGATATAACAAAAAAACATGCCTTCATAAGGAGAGCATGTTTTGTGATATTCTTCACATTATTTAGCTAAAAATAAACTTTTTACTTACCATGATGTAACATTAAATCACTAAGTTCTTCTTCAATGTGATTTAATTTCGCAACGCCTTCTTTCCATTTATGAATATAACGTGAAACCCCAACGAAAAATAAAATGATAATTGTGGAAAGAATAATACCATACACGATTGTTACAGTACTCATAGTTACACTTCCTTATAATTAGTAATGTGGTTATTAGTTATATTTTTATTATAAACCTTTTTCTCTTAAAATACTTCGATTTCAACTTTTTGTAACAAAATTGATTTTTCTAATATTTCATTCGTAAAAATGGCATATTTTTCACAAATTATACAAAACTTCACCATATGTACTATTACCATATGAGTTATATTATTTAATAGGAAAAAGGGGATGATATACTATGACGACTTGGTTTATTGTTATGTTAGTTGTATTTGGGGCATTTAAAATTATCGTTTCTAGCCTTCCCAACTCTGTTATTGAATCCATTATTAGCAAGTACGAAACACATCCACAACTTGAAGAAGAGAATTCGACTGTTACAATCAATGGAAATAACTTAGAAGGCGAACAAAAATCCAAAATTATTCATGGTTTTAACGAAGGTTTATTTTTAGATCGCTATTATGCACCACCTCACAATGAGGGCACGCCTTTAATTATCAATGCAAAACGTGGTAAAAAAGATTTTATCTTTTACATTTATAGTCATGAAGAGCATGTTGATGTTGTAAAGCAACATAAAAAGAAAGTAGTTGCTTATAGTTTACGCTCTAAAAACCTTCAAAATAATGATATGTTCGTGTCAGCTGATTTAGCTTAATACTCATATATTAGAAAAAGGAATCCATGACATATGGATTCCTTTTTACTATTCACTGAAAAATAAGCTCTGTCTTCAAACTATCTTTCGGTAACAACCATCCTTTTTGTTCTAAACTCTCCATTAATAATTCTCTTTGTTTTGTTGCAATACTTTCCTCTTTTGTTTTAAACGATACTTCTATTACGAAATCATCTTCTATTTTCCCTGTATTACTTAGTGGCCAAACTTCAATATTCGTTTTAATATTTTCAAATTCAGCTGTATACCTTTTCATTAATACAGGGCCATAAATACGAGAATTTTTGAGCATTTCTTCTCCCCAATTCGTATACAACCATTTGTTCATTTTCCCTGGCAACTTTTCTATTAACATGTTTTGAGCAGCTCGTTCGTTTGGTAAATCAAGTACGCCATACCCTTTAGCACTGTAACTTTTCTTATTTGAAATACTTAACGTTTTCTTCTCAAATCCCCAATCTATTTCTGCCTCATAGTTATCAGTTTTACTATCAAATCCATCCTTTTTAGCCACTTCTAGTGTATCTTGAATTACACCATTTTGAATGGGATATCTTTTTTTATATGTTAGCTCAAAATCTTTACTAAATTCTTTCTTTCGAATTCTCGCAAACCAACCTTCATTACTTAAATTTTTATTTGCCGTATCTAAAAATTGCACTTGTATTCTTTCATAATTTGTACCAGCCTGGAAATATTCTAGTACCTCTTGATTTATCTCTTTGTTATAACCTAATACTTGTTCTGGTTTTAATAATAACTTCACTTCAAAACTAGGTGTCATTGGACTGGCAGCAAACCCTTCCTTAACGTTATAAAGGAAACAACAAAAGAAAATGCTTACGAATACAAATACTTTTTTCATATACCTATCCCCTTTACATTTCAAATGACTTCTATACGTTCCATAGTAAGTGAATGTACATTTTCATACCCTGCCGTGCTAAGCTTTTTCTGTAATCGATCCGTATCCTCTTTCAAAGCGTGTACTAAAACCGTATGTTCTGGTAATAGTGTATTTAACATTGCCTTAACGTCACTTATACTTTGATGAACTTTATAAGGAACTCGCTTCACCCTACATTCCTTATCTACACGTTCTTTCAAAACTTTTTCTGCAAAACTCCCTTTCGCAATATGTCCAGTAAAGATAATGGAATTTCGTTCTTCATGCCGGAGTTGTTCATAATATAACTGCGCTCGCTTCGTTTGCATATTCGCATCACTCATTACAACTATTCCATAACTATTTTGCGTACGGCTGTCATGATCCATAACTATTATATTTCTTTTTAAACTCTCCATAAGCCCTTCAAGTTTTTCATTGTTTTTGATCCAATCTTTATATACGAACATCTGTTGGAATCCATCCAAAATTTCTTGATCTACTACAATGGGAAGTTCTTTATATTTTTCATATAAATACAATACGATGTCTTGTGCCCTACCAAGCGATGGCAATGGTAGTAACGCTATCCCTTTCTTTTGAACAACTCTTTCAATTTCTGCGCACAATTCGTTTACTCGTTCATGTTGCGAAACATCATCAGTATGATAAGCGGCATCTACGATTGCGACTTTTATATCGCCGTGCAACTTCTCAGGTAAATTAGCTCGTAGTATGTTAGACTCTGCTGAGTAATCGCCAGAATAAAATACATATGTTTGACTCATATCCACTAAAAACCAAACACCCCCTAATACATGCCCACTATACCCCCATTGAAAACGCAATGTAGGGGTAATCTGTATCCATTCATTCGGATTGCTAATCTCATCAATATATACATAATTTAAATCTTTAACATTTTGGTCGGTATAAGGTACATGCCATCCTTGCGCCAAATTGTAGTTTCTCCATTTTTCGTAATAAGCAGGAAGTTGCTCCTTCGTATAACGAGTCGTCCAAATTTTTTTCTTATATCCATACTTCGCTAATAAAGGTACGCCCATCGTATGATCTTCATGAATATGTGATAAAAATACTGCATCTAAAAACGGTACAACTTCCCTCTCTATTTTTGGATAACTATCCTCATATGATCGATTAATGCCACAATCAAATACTATTTTCGTCTCTTTATTTTTTACAAAGTAGCAGGAACGACCATATTCCCCCGCTCCTCCCCATACCTCTATCCTCATCATGCTACCCCTTTTCGTTTTTGCTCCATATGTTGCAGAAGTAATAAACATATTGTTGTAAGTCCAACTGAAACGACAGCCATCGCCATTCCAATAGATACTTTTCCTTGTTCAAATTGAGCAAAAATAAATGTTGCTGACGTTTCTACTGATGGAGGTAGTACGAGAAGTGATGCTACTAGCTCTCTTATCGAGATTGTAAATGTCATCGCCCATCCAGCAAGAATGCCCGGGATAATAAGGGGTAATATTATTTTTCTAAAAGTATAAATATAATTTCCAGAAAAAATACTTCCTGCCTGCACAAGAGAATCATCAATTTGCCCGAGCGATGCTTTTACATACTGCACTGTATAAGGTAAAAAAAGAACGACGTACGTTATGATAACCATGACTGGTGTATTATAAATTGACAGGGGCATATAGGGTGAATTCCAAAATAAAATAAGCCCTACAACCATCACGATTCCTGGTACCATATTCGGTAACATACCGCACATATCAAGCCATTTTTCAGAAGAGTTTTTCCCCTTTCGAATCATAAGCGCCAAAAACACTCCAATAGTAGCAGCAATAATCGCTGTTATAAGTGAAAAGAGAAAACTGTTCCATAAAGCTTCTAATCCTGGGGATCCAATTGTAAATAATGCTTCATAATGGCTCGTTGTAAAGTTGTTTAACTGTAAGCCTCCGCCTCTTAATTTTGACAAAGAAGCAATCAGTATAGAGAAATACGGGATTCCAATTGATACGATTAATAAACCAATTACATAGCCCCATGCTACAATACGTGTAAATATAGACAAAGTATATCTTTTAGACTTCACACCTTTTCCACTAACCATTGCATATGAATACTTTCGATTCAATACATTTTGCATATACCAAATGAGCATGCACGCACTAAGTAATAAAGAAGATAATGCTGTTGCACTACTAAAATCAATCGGCCAACTCGAAATAAATTTATGAATCTCTGATGTTAACACATGAAATCCTATTCTTCGTCCGAATGTAGCCGGTGTTCCAAATTCAGCAATCGTCTTTACGAAAATGAGTAAAGCACCCATTACATAACTTGATACTAATAGCGGCAATATTATTTTTCGTAAACGATAGAAAAAGTTTCCACCATGAACCGCTGCAGCCTCTTCTTTACTACTTCCAATTTGAAGTAACGTGTTTTTCAACATAAAGTAAAGAAATGGGAATAAATGCAGACTCATAATTAAAACCATACCTCCTAAACTAAAAAACGAAGATGAAATCGTCTTTAGCATCGGGAAAAACTGTTCGAAATAGCCGTTCGGTTGCATGAACAAAATCCAGCCCATCGATCCAATATACGGCGGAGTCATAAATGGAATCATAAAAATAATATCCAATTTACTATACTTTCCAACATCTGTTTTGCTCATAATGAACGCCAATGGAAATGCAAATACGGTTGCTCCTATTACTACGAGTACACCTAGAAGCATCGAGTTTAGAAAAATACCAGCTAATCCACCACTCTGCATCACTTCAAAAGGCTTTAAAAAATTCCAACTACTATTTTCATATACGCTAGAAAATAAAATGAGGAAAAGCGGAATGACGATTAACATCGCCACAAGTAATAACGCTACCGTCATTCCAACTTGTCTTACTGATACGAATCGATTTACCATGTAATCACCATCTTATTGAAATACTTTCTTAAATTGTTTTCCTATTTCATCTTGTTCTTTCTCAACTGTTTTCCAATCAATATTTAATACCGGAATCTCTTCTACATTCGGTCTATTTTCTGCTTTTATATCTGTTCTGCCTGGTAATAAATACGCTTTAGCAACTTGTTTTTGCACATCATCTGATAATAAATAATCAATAAACTCTTTTGCACCTTCTACATTTTTACTATCCTTCATAATCCCTGCTGCACGTGGACTAATAACTGTTCCGCTTTTTGGATACACAATATCAACCGGTTCACCCTTTGCTTTTGCACTGTACGTCATATAATCAACACCAGCAATGACCATGTCTTTCGCACCTGTTACTACTGGATCTAACGCTTCTTGATTTGCCCCTGCTACTGTAACTTCATTTTTCTTAAGCTGTTCAAATAAATTCCAACCATCTTTTCCATTCTTTTTCACATATCCTGTTACAAAGTCTAAAGCTGAACCTGAAAGTGCTGGATCTGGAAGATTCACTTTTCCTTTCCATTCCGCTTTCGTTATATCACTCCAATCTTCCGGCGCTGTCTTCACATTTTTTGTGTTATACACAATTCCTAACGCTGAAGCACTATATCCGAAATAATTTCCTTTATCGTCCGACCATTCAGAACGAAGCTTATCAGCTTGTTTCGCTTCTTTATAAGCTAACGTTTGCCCATCCTTTTTTAATCCTTCCATCGCTGGTAATGATGCAAGTACGACTACATCAATGACTGGATTTTTCTTTTCAGCTTCCATTCTCGCTAAAATCTTACCTGTTGTTCCTTGAAACATTTCTACTTTTATACCTGTTTTCTTTTCAAAGTCCTTTTGAATCTTTTCTGCTAATCCTTTTGGTCCTGCACTATATACAACAATTTTCTTTTCATTCGTATTTTTACTTTTTGCATCTGCATTACCTGTCTTTGAACTACACCCTGTTACTACAGCAGAAAATAATAACGTACATACAAATAAAGACTTAAGCGAACTGAATCTCTTCATACGATTCTCCCCCTATATGATGAATACATTTTTTTGGCACATATAACGATACTGGTTTACCGATGCTTAATTTACTATTGTGATAAACTGTCCATATTCCAAGTGCACCCATGTTTACTTTCATTTCATACCGTTCTCCTACATATGTAACGTGCTGAATTTCACCTGTATACATTTCGCAAACTTCATTTTTCGTCCAGCTCACATGCTCTGGACGAATCATTTGTTTACCCTCTACAAGCCAATTTGCCTTACCAACAAATTTTGCAACAAATTCATGAGATGGTTTCACATAAATGTCTTCTGGTGTTCCTTTTTGTAATACTTCTCCTTGTTTCATGACAATAATTTGGTCTGACATTGACATCGCTTCTGTTTGATCGTGCGTGACATACAATGCCGTTAAACCAATTGAATGAACGATGTCCATAAGCTCTAATCGCATTTCTTCTCGCAAAATTGCATCGAGTGCACTCAGCGGTTCATCAAACAAAATAAAATGCGGTTTTGTTACAATTGCTCGAGCAAATGCGACACGTTGCTGCTGTCCACCAGAGAGTTCATGCGGGTATCTTTTCTCCATCCCTTGCAAGCGAACTCTCTTTATTGCATCTTCTACTTTTTCCCGCAATTGATTCGTTTGCTTTGTAGCTCTTAAACCAAATGCAACATTTTCAAACACTGTCATATGCGGCCATAAAGCAAAATCTTGAAATACCATACCGATATTACGTTCATGAGGAGATGTTTTTATTTTTTTTGCACCAGAATACATGCACTTATCCCCAAAATATATTTCACCTTTATCTGGCTCTTCAAGTCCTGCAATCATTCTAAGTAAAGTCGTTTTCCCGCATCCCGAAGGTCCTAAAAGTGTGGTGAATTCGCCTTGTTTCATAACAATTTGTAATGGTTTCAACGCCTGTGTTTTTCCAAAGTTCTTTTCTAATCCATGAATTTTAATATCCATCGTATCACCTCTCTCCCCTTACTCTTAACCTGCTTTCATTCTATATGGAAGATTTATACTGAATGTTAATGTACTGTAAAGATTAAATTAAAAAACTTCTAATAAACTATTTATTTCTATAGATTTTTTCTATAGTTAGAAGAAAAAGGGGTAACTTGCCGTGAATCTCTTAAAATTAGAAATTGTAGTGCTCATTAAGAAATATAAAAAACTTACGATTGTTGCAGAAAAACTTGGTGTGAAACAACCTACTATTACATTCCATATAAAAAGCTTAGAAGAGGAGCTTGGTGTACCTTTATTTGAATTACGTTCTGGAAGATATTTCTTAACGGAGGCTGGTGAGGCACTTCATCATTATGCTTGTAAAATAGATGCACTGATGAAAGAAGCTAGACGGGTCACGCAAGAATTTAAAGATTTTCATAAAGGTGCTATAACAATTGGTGCTAGTTATGTACCAGCGACTTATCTTTTACCAGAAATGATTCATCAATTTCAATGCGAATTTCCAAATATAAAAATAACACTTATGGTAAAAACAGCTCCTGAAATTCGGACGATGCTTCAAAATCATGAAATTGATCTCGGTGTAATTTCTGCAGCACCGTTTGATGAATCCCTTTTAAAACAGACGACTGTATTGCCTGATACACTTGTTCTTGCTTTCTCCAAAGAACATCATTTTTCAGAAAAAGAAAATGTATCATTACAAGATATTGAAAAGGAACGTATATTATTGCATCGTAATCCATCTACAACGAGAGATTTACTTACAAAATGGATGTTAGAACATAACATTACGTTCCAATCGGAAATTGAATTAGATTCATTAGAAACGATGAAACAAATTTTAAAGTATGGTAATGGAGTTGCCTTTATTTCTAAACTCGCTATTGAACAAGAAGTACAACGAAATGAACTATGCTATATACCCATCCCTGGATTTGATTTTCCACGCAACATTTATACGATTCACCATGAAGACAGATGGAATTCTAAAATTATTTCTTTTTTACTTCATAGCATCACTTCTTATGCCGCAAAAAATTAAAAGGCTGTCGTTATGCACGACAGCCTTTCAAACTATAACTCTATTTATTTTTCTTCGCTTCAACTTTTGCCTGCGCCTCTTCAGCCTTATCTAATGCTTCTGAAACTTTCTTCTCTTTTTCTTTCACGTCATCTATACTATCGACCGCTTTAATGAGTTTATCGATTCCTTCTTCTTCTACTTTTCTCCGCTTTGCCACTCTTTCATTTACTTTCTTTTCCACATCTTTTGCTTTTTGAAGCATATCCTCTGCATTTGATGTCACAGCTTTTTCAAGTACATCGTCTTTTTTCTTTTGTAATACCTCATTTGCAATATCTTTCGTCTCTAAATACTTACCATCTTTTAATGATGTAGCTCCGCGCTCCAATAACTGAGCGACTTCTTTATATGCCTTCGCTTCATTTCCTGTTTTCTCTTTTTCCGCTTTTTCAAACCACATCGTTGCATCACTATATTTTTCATCTTTCAATGATTGCATACCTGTATCAATATACGTGTCATAATTACTACATCCAGCCATTACGACTAATAGAAAAAGCATAACAAAACTTAATTTTTTCATGATGTTTTCCCCTTTTCTTTGCCTGCTCACTATACTGTAACATACATGAAAAAGAGTTTCAAAAACTAAAATACTAATTTGGTCATTTTTATAATGATAAGTCAATTTTTTATTATTTTCTTATTTTTAAGCCGACACATCTACTTGTTTTTTTGCCATATGTTGCTTTACTCCAACTAATACAACTAACAATAACCCCCCGCCTATCGTCATCATAACAATGCTAGTTGGCAACATATCTAATAATAATCCATATACAATCATACCGAGTGGTGCGATTGCAGTAGCAATTGTTTCAAGTAGGCCAAACACACGCCCTAAGTAGCTCGGATCTGTCGTTTTTTGCATATGTACTTGCATCGGAATATTTACAATCATAATTGCTATACCCGTTAACATCATAAAAGCAATATAGTAAATAAAACTTGCCCCTTTTGAAATGGTAACTACCAATGGGAAGACTGTACATAAACTTAAACCCGCAAACAAAAACAGCCCAGTATAAATAGAACGAAACGGATTATTCACTTCTTTACGCACCGATAAAGCAATCGCACCCATTAGCATCCCGACTGCTAACATTCCCTCTACAGTACCGAGTTGCTTTGAAGATAGATGCAATGTATGGACGATAATATATGGAAGTGCTACGGTTAGCCCACACGCAAAAAAGTTTACCCACAATGCTATTTTCATTAAACCATATATTTCATGCTGTCGTTTTACATATGAAAATCCTTCTTTTATACTCGTCAAGAAACGCTCTTTACTCTCAGCCACTTCTTTTTTGTATAAATCAAATACAATAAATAATTGCAAAATAACTGCTAAAAAGAACGTAATACTATTTAACAAAAAGAACGACTTAATGGAAAAGAAACCAAATACAACTCCACCAATAATCGGCCCTAAAATATTTGATAAAGAAGCTGCCGTTTGATTTAAAGCACTCGCTTTTTGAATACGCCCCGCATCTACTAAATTAGGAATAGACGAAGTTAATGCAACAGAATAAAAACTTGCACAAATTGATAATAATGCCGCTGAAATATAGATAAAAAGAAGTGATGGTCCAAATATAGTAGCAAGAATAAACATAATAAGCATCGTTAAACTACTTAATAAATCAGTGCCAATGACAAGCCATTTTCGATTCACACGATCAGCTACAGCACCTGCAATCGGACCACAAATCATCCTTGGTAGTGATCCGCAAACGAGCGTAATAGCAAACCCCATCCCTGAACCAGTTGTCTTTAATACGTATAACCCCATTGCGAATGTATAAATACCTGCCCCTAATAAAGACGTCATCTTTCCAATCATCATCAAAATAATATTTCTCGTTGCAACTTTCATTCTTGAATCATTTTCTCCTATACTTATATCTCCCATAATGACTTTCTCCCCTTAAAAGTTAAATTGTGTTAAACTTATTATATAATCAACTTTCCAATTTTTACAACAAAAAGTTAAATACAATTTAACTTTTTAATGATAAAGGAGCAATAATATGGCAACTCTCGGTGAAAAAATTAAAGCGTTACGTAAAGAAAAAAAACTTACACAAACAGAACTGGCAGGTTCGGAACTTACAAAAAGTATGCTTAGTCAAATTGAAAATGGAAAAGCTACCCCTTCCATGAAAACATTACAATACATCGCTGAAAAGCTTGAATGTGAAGCGAGTTTTTTATTAGAAGATGATGATGGAGAAATTGTGGAACTCATTACAAAAATGGAGCAACTCATAAAGAAAAACAAATGTGATGAAGTGTACGAGACTTTACTACCTATCGTTCAAAAAGAGCTCCCTTCTACTTTAAATACGGCTCGTATATACAAACAATTCGTAACTGCTGCGGTGATTATGAAAGATTACAACATTGAATCTTACGTAGAAAAAGCTGTTTTTATTTTCGAAAAATATAAGTTATACCGAGACAGTACGGAAACAAAATTAAAATTATCTTTTGCGATATTCACACGTAAAAAGTATGCAGAATGTTTACAACTTATATCTAATATTAGAAATGATTATGAAGAGAAACATTTAGAAATGGATCTTATTATACATATTGATTTATGTTTATATGAAGCCATCATATTACTGGCATGTGGCGATTATGAAAAATGTGAAGAAACGATATTAGAGACACTCACATTTTCAAAAAAACATCAAGTGTATTATAAAACAGATGTATTTTACCGGATTTTATCTTATCAAAAAGTCATTACAGTTGATAAAGAGCGTTATTTATATTACATAAAGAAATCTGAGCAATTTGCCATTTTTACAGAAGATACTCTATCCATTGCGATGACTAATATTTTAAAAGCCTATTACTACAACACCATTACTAATGAATATACAATCGCATTAAAACATCTAGAACAATATCGAGAAAAACTAAAAGATCAGCCCATTTTTCAAGACGACGGATTGTATTATCTTGAAAAAGGAAAATCTTTATACGGATTAAAACGTTACGAAGAAGCTTTGGAAGCATTACAACGTGGCATTATACCGGATTATATGAACCATCCATTGGATCAATCGTGGCTTACAACAGCAGGTGCATATCGTGCACTTTGTTACGTTAAACTGAGTGATAAAAAAAGAGCTCTTGAAGAAGCAACAAAAGCAAATGAAATGATACAATCGTATCCGGATTCTATTTTCTCTTCATTTATTAAAGAAACATTACAAATAATACAAAAACTTTAAGAATGTCTCGAAATGGTATATTATTCCTCTTTTTTAGCAAAGATAATAATGATGGGAGGAATATAAATGAATATTCAACGTGCAAAAGAGCTTTCTGTTTCATCTGAACAAGCAAATGTCAGTTTTCAAGGCATGCCTGTTACAATTCAACACGTCGATGAAAGCAACGAAACCGCCCGCATATATGAAGTTAAAAATCCAGACCGCGAATTAACGGTCCCCGTTAATAGCTTAGAGGAAATATAAAAAATGCCGCTTCGATTTTGAAGTGGCATTTTTCTTACTTTCATATAAATTCTCTATACCCCCTTGTTTTACAACAACTGAAAAAATAAGAATCTTCTACTTCTTTTCTTTTTTTAACCTGCTAAAATACAAACTATAAATGAATTATTCGCACTATATATTAAGGGGGAAAGATAATGAAATCTGCTTTAGAAAAAAACAATCATTATTATGCAGTTATATTCACTTCTCATTTATCAAATGATACGACAGATTATAGTACCGTTGCCGACAAAATGGAGGAACTTGCAAAGCAGCAACCTGGATTTTTAGGTGTAGAAAGTGCACGAAATCATTCGGGACTCGGAATCACAATTTCTTATTGGGAATCACTTGCGGCAATTGACAATTGGAAACAGAACGCCTTACATAAAGAAGCGAAAAAAAGAGGTCGTGAGCAATGGTATGAAAACTTCCATCTACGTATCTGCCTTGTTGAGAAAGAATTTAAGTTTCATAGAGGTACATTGTAACGATGAAGAAAAAATTAGCTCTCGTTGCTGTTCATGAAATATATGGTGTGAACGACCATATGCATCACGTTATCCACCACTTCACTTCATCTCATATAGATGTATTCTGTCCTAATCTTCTACAATCGCAACATGCATTTCATTATAGTGATGAAGAAAAAGCATATCATTTTTTTATGAATCATATTGGATTTGAGGATGGAAAGAAGCAAATTGAAGAATTCATTACTTGTCTTTCTAATAGTTACACACATATTGGACTGATTGGCTTTAGTGTTGGTGCTACCATCTCATGGCTATGCAGTAACAATCCGAAAATAGATTTTATTATCGGATGTTACGGTTCCCGTATACGTGACTATATTCGTATGAAACCAACATGTGCTACCTTACTTATTTTCCCTGAAAAAGAAGTTAGTTTTTCAATATCCTCTTTAATCCAAACATTGCAACAACAAAACAATCCTTTACTAGAAATACAACAACTACACGGTGAACATGGATTTCTAAATCCGTACTCCGAAAAATATAACGAGCACTCTACAAAGCAGGCATACAATGTAATAGATTCATTTCTTGTAAAAAACAATCTTATAAAGGAGATCTAAATGACACTTACATTACTCTTACTTTTTTTCATATTCATTGCATTTATATTAGCGCTAACTATCATTTTTACAACCGTAAAAAAAGGAGAGTTTTTCAAACGCCCCCACTTACAATCTATTATCGTTTGCATTTTATTTTTTACAAATTGGATCTTATATTTAACAACTTTTTATGGTTTACTTCCCGAGAAAGTTAGCGAGTTCATATTCCTGCCCATTTGGTTTTTCCTTTGTATTTTAGGGTTTATCGTTTTCTGGTGCGAATGGAGAAACAATCGTGTGTTCTCAATATGTATTGGTTTTCTTTCCTTTATTAGTTTTTTATTTGGGTTATTTTTGTTAGTTCTTTCGGGGATGTAATAGAAAAAGAAAGAAAAGCCAACTTTCAACTTTTCTTCCTTCTATGTTTACCTTTAGCTTTCACTGTCACTGATTCACAAGGTGTATAATATATTTGAGGTGTCGCCTTATCAACAAACATCATAAACGTGACGAAGCCGATAATAAATAAAATAAACAACGTTAACAAAATTGCTCCTATCGTTAAAAGTATCATAACACCACCCCTATATCTTTTATGTTATTACACCTTTCGCTATTATATGAGCGTAATCCTTTTTAGAAAAAGAAACGTAACAAAATAATCACAATCACTCCCGTTAATACTGTACCTAATAAACTACGAGTATATATTGCAACAAGAAATGTTGGGATTGCTGCGATAAGGTAATCCCACTGCATCGTCTCATGCATAAATAGTACTTGTGCTAAAAGTGCTGCTAATATCGCAATTGGTATGTAATTTAGCCATTTTAAACCCCAGTCTGGAATTTGTAGTTTGCTAAATACGAGTAGAGGTAAAATACGTGGCACGAGTGTGACAGCTCCAGCTGCTAGTAAAAGTAATAGTACGTCTAATCTCATTTCCATTTTTCAATCACAACTCCAATCGTCGCAGCTAGTAATGTTGCGATAATAACCGCTATACTATCTGGCATAAATAAGTGTGAAACGTATGCGATCATAATCGCTACAATTGCAACAGTAAGATGAATTGCTAGTTTCGGTTTACTACTTATGAGCTGAAGTACAAATAATCCGATAAACATTGCTGGTAATGCATAATCCATCCCGTACGTATGTGGATCTGGTATCCACTCACCAAACAGCCCGCCAATAATAGTAGCAAGAATCCAATTTAAATATGCTGTTACATTTAAGCCCATCATCCACCTGTCGCCTACATATCCTTTTTGCGCTGCATGCTGCACTGCAACGCCGAACGTTTCATCTGTAATTTGAGAACCGATAAATACGTTTTTTAATAGCGGAAGTTTCGTAAAGTATGATGCAAGGGCAGCACTCATTAGAAGGTGGCGTAAATTAACAAAAAAGACGGTGAAAATGATTGCTGAAGCAGGAGCACCGGCTGCATACATACCAGCTAATATAAATTGGGCAGAACCTGCATAAATTAAAGTGGACATAAATGCAATTTCAATGATGGAGAAACCTGCTGTTTTTGCAATTACACCAGCTGCTATACCGATGCTTAAATAACCAAATACAGTTGGTAAACAATCTTTTACTCCTTGCTGAAATGTATCATCGCTCTGCAAAGCTACATGTGCCTGAGCCTTACTCATCCATATCATCCTCCATTCTTTCCATCGTTCTTTTTCCTGTTACGACATGAACTAAATCTATATTTTCACGCCACAACGTATCTAACTTATCAGCCCCAAATTCCTTCGTAATTTCTTCGACCATAATATCGTGCCGCACATACTCTGTAGCAACGAGCACTAAAGCTGGGTCATACGTTGTTACGGCCCATGAGGTACTATCATTTGAAAAGTTCGCAATTAATACTTCCTCTCCATCACGAGCAATAACAGTTAAATGACCACCCATTCTCTTTTCAACAACGTGGGGCGTCATATAATTATGGTGAAACGTCGCGCCTATTTTTGTATTTGGAGCGCCAAATAAGATTGAAAATATATGTACACCTTCCTCTTCCTTTTGACGAATATATGGCTCAATTTCATGCACTTGATCTTCCCATACAGAAATCCATAACTCGTCCTTTGCCCTATTAATTATATTGCATATTTCTTTTACAACACGATCATTGGAGCGAATATGCGAAATTACATCTATTTGTCTCTCTTGTTCTAAACAATTTAATTTCCGGTCTAAAAATTCAAAGGACTTTTCAAAATCTTTTCGCATTCGATCCATTAGCTCCGTAGCTGGTACTGGTACATATTTCACTGGTTCAGTAGGAACGATATGCACTGCTCCTTTATCCATCAATTTACCGAGCACTTCATAAATCATCGAACGAGGTACTCCTGTCTGTTTACTCACTTCATACCCAGTTACTGGGGAATGTTTTAATAATCCAATATACGCTTTACATTCGTACTGGGAAAAACCTAACTTTTGTAATTCCTTTATTATTTCATCCAACGGTAATCCCTCACATTCTATATAACTCTCATCTCAAAACGATACATATATATTAGTAGTTATTAGTATACCTACTAATATAAAAAAACAGACCTACAAAGTCAATTGATAATTCTGAAATTTAATCCAAAAATAAAAAGCCTTTCATCAGAAGGCTTTTTCTACATACTATTTCACTTATTTTAGTTTCAACGTATTTGATAGATTCTCCTCCAAATGCTCCCGTAAAGTAGAACCTGTATACTCTTCCGATACGATAAACTTAACTAAATCTATACAATTCAATCAAATTTATACAAATTAGTGCTTCATCGTGTTCTCGCAACCCCGAGGGGACGAGGGGTATAACACTCCACACGAGGCAGTATCGTTACCTCCTATTATCAAGCATTTATTTTACCCATCTTGATAAATTTATCGAAGCATTTACATCCCTATCGTGATGGCTATTGCACCCAACACAACACCACTCACGTATTTTTAAACTCCACTGTCCTTCTGGTTGAACTGAATGGTCGTATTTTACTCCGCAACATGAGCAAATCTTGCTTGAGGCGAACCATTTATCAGCTTTTACATACTCAATGCCATACTTCTCGCACTTGTATGATAAACATTGAAAGAAGAAGTTTAATTTTTGAAATGAAAATGCTTTCGATAGTTTTTTGTTTTTTAACAGGTTTGAGATAGATAAGTCTTCCACAACAATCCTCATTGGTTTGGTTTTCACCAATTTAGCTGTTGCTTGATGGATATGGTTATTTCGGATATTCATAATTTTCCTAGATAACCGCAGGTGCTCAGTTTTGGCTTTTTCATATCCGGCAGATTGAATTTTTACACCTTTTTTAAATCTCCTAGACATATCTCTTTGCGCTGACTTTTTCCTTTTCAAAAGTTTTTTAACCTTAGCATCTTTGTTTATATTTCGTTCTTTCGTACCATTAGAAGCTACAAACAGCTCTTTTAAACCAACATCCACACCAATCGACTCATTGGTTAGTTCTTGTGATGCAAATTCTTCTTGGAACCCTACACTAATCCACCAGTGACGACCATCAAAGGTAACTCTTGGATTTGATGGCTTTTTGTTTCTTGGTAGTTGTTGGCTTGTTTTCACTTCTCCAACGGACTGAATATGAACTACTTTCTTTCCTATAATCAGTCTTTCATAATTAGCATAAAATCCTTGGATTAAATCTTTTTTGGATTTATAAGAAGTGTGAGAACCATTTTTGTACTTTTTGAACGAATGTTTCCTCGCCTTATCAAAATCTTTTGAAGCCTGTTTGGGAACTTGTGCGTTGATGTCATTTAACCACTCATATCTCTTTCGCTTCTTGATCTTTGTAAATCGTTTCTGTAAAGCTAACTGTGAAACAGATTTTCCAAATAGCTTATAGTATCTATCACTCATTCTTTTACAATAGTTATAAGCGAATCTTGCAGCACCAACATGGTTTCTAAGCACTTTTTCTTGTTCAGGCGTTGGAATCAGTCTGACTTTCTTCGCCAATATCATCAGAAGCCTACTCCTTTACTGTGCGATTATTCGGGCACTCACCTTTCAGATAATGAAAGATTTATTCTTCTGAATAGTAGCGTACTCCACCAGCATTCTCCTAAGACTACTAGGATACAAACCTGTTAATTCCGATACTTGACTAACTCGTGAAAATTTCATTATTATTCTCACCTCATTGAACCCACCATAGCACATACGTTCTATATATTCAATGAAGTTTGATATATTCAATAAAATTTATCTCGTTCAACTAAGGGCGCAATTCCTTAGCCAGTTCTCTTATGAACTTCTCATGTTTTCACATGAGCGCAGACTATATGTTTATCTCTTTAGAGATAGAGGATTTTCCACCACCATAGGCTTGTGGTGTACTCTCGTCAGTTATACGAGATAGTCGTTGAACGTTCATCTTATCCATTTTGACTTAGATGATTCGAGGCGGAAGACCCATTATTCTAATGTTTAGGATTTAACCTTGCACCATCTGATTGATTTTTTCTGCTTTCGCGACATTCACACTCGCTATTTCTAGCCACGTTGTAGTTCAATCAGCTTTAGGGATTGCCCGCAGTTAACCCTCACTACTAGCCAATCACTTGACTAGCAGGGCTTGCTGATATATTTAATTAACTTTGGTTATAATTGGTTAAATAAATCGTAACAGTTAGTTACCCCTTTTTTAATTCACTTAGTTAAATAAACATTGCTATCATTATGAAATTCTATCCTCACAATAACGATATTGATAATCATTATCATTTTATGATGTAACTGTAATAAAAGCAATAAAAAAAAGACTTCCGCTAACGGAAGTCTCTTATCTCAATATTTCATTCGCTTCTTTTTCATAAATTTTATCAAATGAAGTCATAACGCGTTGTGACGCTGAAATCATTTTTTGATCTGTCATAAGATCAGCCATCTCTTTCGTCATATCTACATTTGAATTTTCTAGCATATGGTTTTTTACTGTCCCTGTTCCGTTCGGTAAATCAGCAATATTCCCTTCAGCTAGCGCAAAGCTTTTGTTCTCTCTTTGTACGAGACGTGCATTCGCTTCTGCATCTACTGTTTTTGTTTGCAACTGTGCAATTACTACTCTCTTATGATCTGGTTTAAGCTCAGTGCCCTCATTAACTTCTCTATAAATTTCTCCATTATTAGATACGAAGAAATCAACATTTTCTGGAATACGAATACGTTCATTATTTACATCCATAACATAAGCACCAGATGATGTTTGCAGATAACGATCACTATTTAATGTAAAACTACCATCTCTCGTTAAAAATGTTTCATCGTTTTTAGATGTAACGAAAAATGATGATGTGCCGGCCGTACCGTCATCTAAAAAGAAATCTGTAGCACTATTTGTCATTTGTATATTTCCTTGTACTAAGTTCACATGCGTTGCGGCTGGTACTACAGCGTAATCGACCGAACCGATATTTGTCACAGCTCCATCTCCGCGGCGATATGTGTCTTGTACATCAAATACTTTAGAAGTCATATTTTCTGCTTTAAATCCTGTCGTTTGAGCATTTGCAACGTTATTCGAATGAACATTAATACGCTGCATGTAATTCATCATACCCATAGAACCTATATAAAGACCGTTCATATTCGATTGAATAAGGCAAGTGCCTTATTCTTCACCTCTTTTCTATGATGTTTGCAACATTTGTTTCGCTAAATGTTCAGCTGTAGCGATATGTATATGTTGCTTCACGTCTTGTCCGTCTGTCATTAATACAATTGGAGCTGATGATACTGCTGGAATTTTCAATAATTCACCACTACTTGCTGTTTCATCAAATTTCGTAAATACGATACCATCAATATGAATATCTTTAAAATTTGTAATGATTTCAATCATATCTTTACTTTTCATCGAAGCTGATAACGTTAAGCAAATATAATCTGGCTCTACTTGTCCCATCGTTTCAATCATTTCTTCTACTGTTTCTGACGCACGATAATTTTTTCCGGCTGTATCAATTAAAATATAATCGACGCGCGCTTCTTCTTTAAAATACGTAAGCGCTCTTGTCATTGCAGCTTCATCACGTACAGCGATTACTTCAAATCCAATTGTCTTGACGTAATCTTGCAGTTGCTGTACTGTTCCAATGCGCGAATGATCTGTCGTAATAAAACCCACCGTTTTTTTCTTACCGTGAAACTGCCATGCCATTTTCGCAAGTGTCGTCGTTTTTCCAACTCCAGTTGGGCCGATTAATGCAATTGTTTGCACTTCTTTTTCAAAAACGTTTTCCGTGTTGAAATGGGATCTCATATCTTCCAATATGTATCCGATCACTTCTTCTTCTGTAATCATCGTTGCATTCTCAAACTTCACTTTTAACTTTTCAGCATATGCATGAATGAAGTATTGTTCTACATCGTTTTGCTCTAGCATGCGAATTACTTTTTGAATAATAAACGGTACAGATTCTTGGTTTTCTTTTTTTACAACCACTTCTTCTTTCTTGACCGGAACAACTTTTTTCACAGTTTTTTGCTTTTTTGTTACTTTCGCTACTTTCGTTTCTTCCGTCTGTTTCACAACAACGATACCTTTTTCAAACAGCTTTAATAGTTTCTCTTTCTTTCTTGTCCATTCTTCACTATTTCCTGTTTGCATCGCCGCATATGACATAGAAGTCGTCACGTTTTCTAAATTGTGCAGTACCGATTGAATTCCGTTCGCCTTCACAATTTGTTCTGAAGAATCATTGACAACATCCATTAGTTGTTCATGAAATTGAGCTGTGCCTTCATTCACTTCTTCCTGTTTATCCTCTGGAAAAGCAACTAACATTTCATAATTCTTTTTCCAAAAAAACGGGATATTTCGTTTTACACTTTCATCGACAACGTAATAATAATCTGTACCATATTGGTCAAATAACTTTCGATACAATTCATTTTTCGAAGCTGCTTTTATTCGCATTAACGCTTCTTTCTTTTCTGTACTTTCCATTACTTCACCCCCTACTATTCAATATAGGCAATTTGATCTACAACAATTTCCGGTGCTAATTCGCTAATACAAAGTACTTGCGCTTCTACTTGATAACGCTCAAGAAGCCTTACAATCGCAAATCTGAAATCTTTTCTACGCGTTAGTAATACTGGTTCTCTTCCCATTAAACGAGCTTGTTTAAAGACACGCTGTACTTGTTCAACAACACGTGTTTCTAAATCTAAATCCCAGTTTAATAAGTAACCTTGGTATGAATTATTTACAACATCCGCATCTAACTCGATTGAATCTGAGAAGAGCGCCGCATAAATTTTACCGTCAGGATTTTTCGCATTTTCACAAATCACTTTTGAAATACATTCACGGACGAATGACGTTACACCGTCAACGTGGTTTTGATAAATTTCTTTTCCGTCAATAATACCTTCAATAATGGTTGGTAAATCACGAATAGAAATACCTTCTTTTAGAAGTTGTTTAATAACATTTTGAACGAGTGATAAGTCGATTTCTTTCTTCTTAATCTCTTCTAATAAAACACCGTTATCATTTTCAAGCGAGTTAATTAAGTCTTTTACATGTTGACGCTGAATTAACTCATGAAGATTACGTCTAACGACAACATCTAAATGCGTAATTAATATGCTAAGTGGCTCTAATACTTGATAGCCTTTCATTTGTGCATCTTGTACCATATGCTCTAAAATCCAATATCCATCTTCACCGAAAATTGGATCTTTCGCTGGTTCTGCATCTAAATCGGCCATTACATTCGGTGTTTTCAATGCTAATAAATAACCTGATTTTAAAACACCTTCAGCTGCCTTCGCACCTTTAATACGAATAATGTAACGTCCGCGTGGTCTAAAACTCGTATTATCTTTAAAGTTAATGCCAGGAACGTTAATACCAAGGTCGGTAATAATCGACTTCCTCATAAGAACAACTTTATCACGAGCTGTTTCCCCGTTAATCTTCTGCTTTACAAGGGCTGCTAAATCTAAACCGAGTTCTACTATAATTGGATATTTATCTGTAAATACTCCGAATGAATCTTCCACTTGTTGCAGTTGCTCATCTTCGCCTTGAATCATTTCTAATTCTTTTTGAAGCTCGTCTTCTTTTTCTTTCTTTATTCGGTTTTTATTACGAATTCCTAAGAAAATAATTGTTCCACCAACAAGAGCAAACGGTAGAAATGGTAGCGGAGTGAAAATACCCATCGCAATAAATAAACCACCAAGCGCATATACAACAACTTCATGTGCTAATAACTCTTTAAAGATACCTTCTGTTACTGTATCCGCTGAGCCATCAAATACACGTGTTACGATAATACCTGTTGAAATCGCAAGCATTAACGAACCAATTTGGTTTACGATTCCGTCACCAACAGTTAGCTGTGTATAGTGAATAGCTGCTTCAGCAAAACTCATGCCCTGCTGCATCATGCCGACAATTAAACCGAAAATAATGTTTACGAATAAAATGACAATCCCGAAAATAACGTCCCCTTTAATGAACTTCCCGGCACCATCCATCGCTCCATAAAACTCTGTTTCCATATTTAATTTCTTTCGTTTTGCCTGTGCATCTTTTTCAGTAATAATACGCTGATTTAAATCCGCATCGATTGACATTTGTTTCCCAGGTAAAGAATCAAGTGTAAAACGAGCTGCAACTTCAGCTGTACGAGATGCACCGTTTGCAACGATAAACTGGAATATGATTAATACTATAAAAATAACGATACCAATTAATAAGTTCCCGCCAATTACGAACTGACCGAACTCTTCAATAACATGCCCCGCATTTCCGTCTGTCAAAATCGCTCGCGTCGTCGATACGTTAATCGATACGCGGAAAATCCCGATTAATAACAACATCGTCGGAAATGACTTTAATTCATCCCACTCGTTAATACTTGTTGCTCGCATATAAATAAGCACTGACATACTTAGTAAAAAAACGATAACGATATCAAGTATAAATGGTGGAAGTGGAATTAAGAGCGCCACTACGAATGACGCTGCTAAAAAGATAGAAAAATAGGTTCTTGCAGAATCTATCTTAAACACAAGAGATCTCCTCCAACCGCGCTATTATACTTCAAGCTCATTCGTTTGAATTAAATAGCGCATAACTTCAATTACAGCTACGTATAAATCTTCTGGAATCGTCTCATCTTCCTCGACTTGATAATATAATGAACGAGCAAGCGGACGGTTTTCCACCATTGGTATTTCTTGTTCGCGGGCAAGTGTTCGTATATATAATGCGAGCTCATCTTCCCCTTTTGCAACGACAATTGGCGCCGCATCAACCTGTTTATTGTACCGAAGTACGACCGAAATATGAGTCGGATTGTTTACAATAAACGTTGCACCATCCATCTTCTTCGCAATTGTCCCTTGCAAGATCGCATGCATAAAGTTTTTTCGCTTTCCCTTTACTTGCGGGTCCCCTTCATTATCTTTATGCTCTCTTTTTACTTCTTCTTTTTTCATCTTAATATCTTGTTCGTACTCCCATTTTTGATAAATAAAATCAATAATAGAAAGAACGATTAATATAATTAAAATAGCTAAAAAGATAAATTTAATTTGCCTAATAATTTCAGAAAGTGACGCAGTCCAGTTAAATCCAATCATACTAACGATCTTCTCTAAATTCTTTTTAAAGAGAACGTAAGAAACGTACCCGATTAATCCCATATAAAATAGTGATTTCAAAATATCTACTAAACTTTTACGACTAAACAATCTCGTAAAATAGTTTTTTGGATTAATACGCGACGCTTTCGGCTTAATAACTTTAGAAGAAAATAAGAAACCGACTTGAATCATATAATTGAATAAATGAAAAGCGTATACGAGTATTAAGATTGGCGCTGAAACTTTTAGTAATAAAATACCCATTAAATAAAAATACTCGGTCGAATCTGTATTTTTTCCAATTTGATCAAACAGTACTGCTACAGAGTTTGCAATCTCATAACCGAGCCAATCTCCGAAAAAATAAACGACAACTGCTAATACAAGTATGGAAAATAAATTATTTAAATCTTTACTCCGGGCAATATTCCCTTCTTCACGCGATTTCTTACGCTTCTGCGGGGTGGCCTTTTCTGTTTTATTATCCTTTGCCATGCGCGTCCCCCTACTTCGTTAAGAAAAAGTTAAATAGTTTCGTATATTCCTCAAGCAATACATCCGTCATATTTTTAAACACATAACCGAGCATCGGTACACTCATCGCAATAAACAAAATACCACATGTGATTTTAATGACGTACGCATTCATAAAAACGTTTAATTGCGGAGCGTTTTTTGCGATTAAAATTAAAACAAAGTTAATGATGAACAAACTTCCCATAAGCGGAAGAGCAATTTCAACCGCTGATGTAATCGCAAATAATAACGTTGCGAGTAGACTATCTAGGAAACTAGTCGTCAGCAATTTTGAAATCGCCTCTGTATATTGAAACGACTTTAAAATCGTGGCAACGAAATAATTAATGCCGCCAAGTGAAATAAAAATAATGAGAAAAAATATATCAAAAATGGTTGAAAGTAAAGTAGACTGTGAACCTGCATTTACATCAAACAAACTTGCCTGTGATAAACCGATATCAAAGTCTAAAATATGCCCTGCCATTTTTGGAATGTTCCACAGCATTTCTACAATTTTTGAAAGCGATAATCCAATTACAATTTGCGTACCTGCATAAGCTGCAACGTCCCAAGTTGTCTTTATGTGAGAGACATCAACTTGATCGGCAACTGTAATTGAAAGAGCAAGTCCAACTGTAACCTTCGCCATCGCTGGAATGGATCGACCTGAGAAAAACGGTAAAAAATATAAAAATGAAGTAATGCGGCAAAACGCAAAAAACGTCGCCGCCCATAATTCCATATTCATTTCAGTTCACCTATCTTAGTACGAACGCAATAGCGATGGGATTTTATCAAATAAATCTAAAATAAGCGTCGTTAACTCTTGAAACATCCACGGACCTAAAATGATAATAACGAGCACAATACTCGCCATTTTCGGTAAAAACGTCAGCGTTTGTTCTTGAATTTGCATCATCGCCATAATGACAGCGATAATAATAACGACAATCATACTAACACCGGCAACCGGCATTAAAATCATAACCCCTTTATAAAAAAAGGTTTGAAAAATATCTATAATTGGTGACGTATTCATTTATATGACTCCTATCACATAGCATCAAACGCTTCAGGCGACCGTTTTAAACATAATGTCGACGATTTTTGTATATCCACCTAAATATACGAAAACGAGTATTTTAAATGGTAAACTTAAAATCATCGGCGGTACCATCATCATCCCGAGGTACATTAAAAGTGTACTAATAATCAAATCTATAAATACAAACGCTAAATAAATGAACATCCCCGTTAATAACCCTTTTTGGATTTGCGTTAACGTAAAGGATGGTACGAGCGTAAATAAGGAAAGATCTTTCAAATCTTTCGGCAACTCTTCTCCGCGCACTTTCAGCATCATTTTTAAATCATGCTTATATGTATGCTTTGACATATACTCTTTCATAATCGGAGCTGTCGTCTCCGCAGCTTGACTTACTGTTATTTTCTCTTTCGTCATCGGATCCCAAACATCGCTCTTTAGCTGCCCAAGTACAGGCTGCATCGTGAAGAGGGATAAAAATAGTGCAAGTCCTACAAGCACTTGGTTCGGTGGTAAGTTCATTACCCCAAGTCCTTGACGTGTAATCCCAAGAACGATCATAAAATAAGTAAAATGTGTAAATAATAGAACGATAGAAGAAGATAATGATAAAAGGGTAACGAGCGCAAATAACTGTACACTTGAATTACTCGTAAACTCTTTTCCATTTTCGAAATTAATAAAACCGTTCGGGGCCGCATACGCTGGATTTACAAAAATAATTGAAAAAACGATAGAAAATACGAAAATAACGGCTAATAATGATAACTGTTTCTTTATTCTCATGATGGATCCTCTACTTTTTTCGTTTCACTCTTCACCGCGTCTTCTAGCGCTTGTTGAAACTGATTTCCTGTTCCTGTTAATTGCACAGATTGTACACCGTTATTACTAATAACAGTGAACACTTGCTTTCCATCTACTTCAAATAAAAAGGCGCTCGTTTGATGATTTAAATACACCCCGTCTTTCACTTGAATATGGCCATTTTCACCTTGCTTAAAAAACTGCTGCTTGCGCGTCTTTTTCGTCATATAATATGCACCGTATCCGAGCGCACCAAACAGTAAAACGACTTGAAATAAGGTCGTCATATACGACATATGACTCCTCCTCTACTCTTTATCTTGCATTTGACTTTGCGCTTTCATAAGCGCAGCTTGCTTCTTATCGGCTTCAATTTCAGAAATGATAATACCGAACTTCTCGTCCATTACGATCGCTTCCCCAATGCCGACTTTCATATTACTTAAATACACATCTACTTTATGTCCTAGGTTTTTCTCTACTTCCAGAACATCGCCAACTTTTAACTGTTTCACATCACCAAGCGTAATAGATGACTTTCCAAGCTTTACACCAAGTTCAATCGAAATATCTGAAACGGTATCAATATGTGCTTTACCCGCTTCATTTCGCTTTCCTGCAAAATCTTCTAATCCCATTAATGACACAGGAGATACTTCATGCTTCATATGGATCCTCCTACTCTACAAAACTTTTAAATAAGAGCGCCTTACGCGTTCCATCTTTCCCAATAAAACAATTAAATTTATGCTTTCCATCTACATAACCAAGTAATTCATCCGAAACTTTCGTATGAAGCGGAATAATATCGCCTTCTTCAATTTGTTCAATCTCACCCATTGTCATCTTCTGTTCACCAATCGCAACGTGAACAGGTTTAAACACTTGATTTACTTTCACTTCTACTTCAGACGTATACTTTTTACGCTTATCCGAAGAATGTTCGACAATATTTTCAGACGTTAACTTATCCATAATTTCTTCAACAGATAAGAACGGAATACCGATACGCACCGTCGTATTCCAAAAATCTGTTTTCATATTTACATTCAATAATGAAATAATATCACTCGCTGTCGTAATTTTTAATGCATTCGGGTCTGTCTCCGTCGTTACAAATTTTGGTTCAATCGCAACAACGCTTTCAAATGATTGCTCTAAATTTTTACAAAGAAGCGAGAATATATTATCAAGCGTTAAAAACTCAAACGCAGTTAGTGGTCTACGCATCGTAAAGTTACGCTTACTATCTCCGCCAAGCCAACATTCATGGATATAAATAACGAATGCTAAATCAATCTCAATGACAATTTCTCCAAGCTCCGGGAGGCCAAGATCAATCACGCAATATAAATAATAATCTTTCGGCATTTTCTCCACATACTCACTCGTAAATGGAACTTGCTCAACCGTTGAAGGCTCTAACTCAATCGGAATACGCATACGCGCTGACAACGTCTGTGACGTCTGTTTACCAAATGTAGAAGCAATTGCTTGCAAGCTACGTAAATGCTCAACACCGAACTTCTCCGGTCTATTAAAATCATACTCTTGAAATTTCTCTTGCTTCCCTGCTTCTTGTGCGAAAGCTGGCATTTCCTCGCCTTCATTTACCGCCTTCAGCAGGGCATCAATTTGCTCTTGGCTTAATTTTTCGCCACTCATGACAATCCCCTTCCCTACCTTTTCAATTCAACGATTTCAACGTACATCTTCCCGTTTTTCGTCAAAATCTTTCCGGTTCCAATCTCTTCATTCTCAAGCATAAGACGCACCGTATTTTTCGTTGAATTTTCAAGACGATACAATGTACCTTTCGTAATATGAAGCAAATCTTCAATTTTCTTTTTCGTATTTCCGATTTCAAAATAAATTGTTAACGGAATATCATCTTGTAATTTCAAATCTAGCCAACTCCCATATCATGTTCACGAAAATTTCATGTTCTCTCTATATATGAAATTTCTTATTTTGAAACGTCGATATTTAATATTTTTTTTATATATCCTTGCGTTTCTTTAAATGGAGGTACGCCTCCGTACTTTCTCACATTACCAGGGCCAGCATTATAAGAAGCAAGTGCCAATACTAAGTCGCCGTTATTTTTCTTTAAATAACCGCTTAACTCTTTCACGCCACCCTCAATACTTTCAGCTGGTGAAAATGGATTTTTTATACCCATCTCTCTCACATTTGCTGGCATAAGCTGCATTAGCCCCTTCGCACCTGCATGCGACACCGTTTTCGGATTAAAATCAGATTCTACCTCAATCATTTTTTGAATTAACGTTTTCGGAATTCCGTATGTACGACTTACACGATCAATAATATCCTCATACTTCCCCTCATTGGAAGAACGTATTTTTTGAATATTATACTTCTTCGTTAATTCCCACGTATCAACAGCCTCATTTTTCGTTTCTGGGAAACGTCGTTCAAACTCTTTTTGTGCGACTTGCACTTCATCTACGTTCTTCGTTTCAGCTTTTTCTTCAGGCTTACTCGCTTCCTCTACTTTATTAATAGATTGTTCCGTTTTATTTACGACCGTTTCTATTTTCGTAGATTGTACCGGCTGACTCATATCCTCTACATTTACCGGCTGCGCAGTACCCTTCGTCTCCTTCGCAGGTTCACTCTGCAACTTCTCTTGAAAACGACTACTAACGAATGCTTGTGGACTACTTAGCTTTTGCTCAATTTGTCCTTTCTTATATGCAAGCACTTCTTTTACTATATTTCCAACTAACATAATATCACCTTTTCGGTAAACAAAGATAATCTAATATTAGAGTTTTTTTTTAAAGTTTGCAATAATCCTTTTAAATAATATTGTAATAAAAAAACGACTAAATTGTTAAACTGTTATTTTTTTATATTTATTAATTCGAATTTTTAGTTGACACCCATTGTAGCAAGGATTACAATAAATCTCGAAATTGATTTTTTCGCATATTACCGTTTTTCAATTTGCAGAAAAGTCAATATAAAAAAATGGGGGTTCTTAACATGAGAATTAATACAAACATTAATAGCATGCGTACACAAGAGTACATGCGCCAAAACCAAGCTAAAATGAGTAACGCTATGGACCGTTTATCAAGCGGTAAACGTATCAACAACGCTTCTGACGATGCAGCAGGTCTTGCAATCGCAACTCGTATGCGTGCACGTGAAAGCGGATTAGGAGTTGCAGCTAACAACACACAAGACGGTATGTCATTAATCCGTACAGCTGATTCAGCAATGAACTCAGTATCTAACATTTTACTTCGTATGCGTGACCTTGCTAACCAATCTGCAAATGGTACGAATACTGATGGAAACCAAGCAGCACTAAACAAAGAATTTGCTGCATTAAAAGATCAAATTGACTACATTTCTAAAAATACTGAATTCAACGATCAAAAATTACTAGATGGTTCTAAAGAATCTATCGCAATTCAAACATTAGATGATGCTGATACTGGAAAACAAATTAATATCAAATTATCAAATGTTTCTACTAACGAACTTAACCTTAGTGGATTACAAATCGATGGAAAAACTACAAAAACGCTTGATGCTGCTGTACTTAAAGGAGCAACTGATGCGAAAGCAGCTCTAAATACATTAAAAACTACCGATACAGATGCAGCAACTAAAGTAGACACATTTAAAAAAGCATTTGAAAAAGTAAAAGATTTCATGTCAAGTGATGACGTTAAGGCTATTAACGAAAAAATTGCAACTTTTGAAAACGACAAAACTGTAGACAATGCTAAAGCAATTGACGCTGCTTTCACAGCACCTGCTGCTGGTGCAAAAGTTGAAACTTCAAATGCATCTAGTGCGATTGCAGCAATTGACGCTGCCCTTACAAAAGTTGCTGACAACCGTGCAACTTTAGGTGCTACATTAAACCGTCTTGACTTTAACGTAAACAACCTTAAGAGCCAATCTTCTTCTATGGCTTCAGCTGCTTCTCAAATCGAAGACGCTGACATGGCGAAAGAAATGTCTGAAATGACTAAGTTCAAAATCTTGAACGAAGCTGGTATCAGCATGCTTTCTCAAGCAAACCAAACTCCACAAATGGTTTCTAAATTATTACAATAAGCCATTTGAGTTAGTTTCCTGAATAAACCTCTCTGCTTGCGGAGAGGTTTATTTTTTATAAAAACTTCTTTTTTTTTGATGGAAGAGAGCATCTGCGGTGCATAGAAGCGGTTAGTGCTTATCTTGATCCCCGCTTATGCTAAAACACAAATAGCAAATAAGCATAAGCCTTTTTATCTTTTCATGACCTTTTATTAGCTTTAGAACACTGACTATATCAATCTATAAGGAGTGTCTATTATGCGTATTGGTACGAATGTTTTAAGTATGAATGCTAGGCAGTCGTTGTATGAGAATGAGAAACGTATGAATGTTGCGATGGAGCATTTGGCTACTGGTAAGAAGTTAAACCATGCTTATGATAATCCTGCGAATGTTGCCATTGTGACTCGTATGCATGCGAGAGCGAGTGGTATGCGCGTGGCGATTCGTAATAATGAGGATGCAATATCGATGCTTCGCACGGCAGAGGCTGCCCTTCAAACTGTGACGAATATTTTGCAGCGTATGCGTGATTTAGCTGTTCAATCTGCAAATGGTACAAATTCAAATAAAAACCGTGATTCACTAAATAAAGAGTTTCAATCTTTAACAGAACAAATTGGCTATATTGATGAGACAACTGAGTTTAATGATTTATCCGTATTTGACGGACAAAACCGTCCTGTTACGTTAGATGATATTGGTCATACGGTAAATGTAACGAAACATATTCCCCCTTCCCCTACACAACATGACATCAAGATTTCAACAGAACAAGAAGCAAGAGCTGCAATTCGTAAAATTGAAGAGGCTTTACAAAATGTATCACTTCATCGTGCTGATCTTGGGGCTATGATGAATCGTTTACAGTTTAATATTGAAAATTTAAATAGCCAAAGTATAGCCCTAACAGATGCTGCATCTCGAATTGAAGATGCGGATATGGCGCAGGAAATGAGCGATTTTTTAAAGTTTAAATTGTTAACTGAAGTTGCACTTAGTATGGTTTCACAAGCAAATCAAATACCGCAAATGGTTTCCAAGTTACTACAATCTTAAAAAATCATCTTCCTTCTATGAAACGATTCCATACAAAACAAAAGGGAAATACATATACACTATGTATCTCCCTTTTATTTTGTACCCAAATTTTATTACTGCGTTACAGTCATAACCTGCCCACTACGATCAACCATAATTTTCATTTTACCATCTTGTGCGTTATATAACCCTAATTTATGCAAATCTTGTTTACATTCTTTTACAAAGAAAGGCAATGTGCGAATTTGATCGATATCAGAACTCGTAATGAAATGAATTAAATGATGCGTCATTTCTTTTATATCATGAACAAGCTCTTCTTTTTCTCGCTTTAGTCTTTCATTTTCAGCTCGTAATACATGTAACTCGCCTTCAAGTCCACGAGCATTCTTTTCATCTTTTGAACGCTCTGCAGCCATGCTAGAAAGCTTATAGATTCCTTCCATGAACTGATGTAGTTCATGCTCTTTTCTTTCACTACACTGACTAATCGTTTCAAAATTATCAACAATGCCAGATATAACTGTTACAAGATTTTTTTCGTTCTCTGTATTTGGAACTTCATTTCTAAATTCTTGTTTGTTTTCTTTTTTTATTTCAACAATTGATTCTTTTACAGGCGTATATTTTCGCTTTCGTCCTGGTTTTTGTTTTTCAATATTTTCAAACGGTATTTCACATTTTTTTAATTTGTAATACGTATTTTGTAATTGACTTGCTGTTTTTGGAAAAAGATTTATTTCTTTTTTACTAACGTATTTTGAAATATTAATAATGTTTAAACCGTGACGTTGGGAAAATTGATACACTTCATACAGTAACTCTAGCTCAGACTTCAGCCATGTAATTGTAGATTTTTCATACGCTCGCATCCCGCCATTTTTTTCGATATCTATTTGAAATAATACCATTCTATTATATAAATCAACTAATTCTTCATACTCTACTCGGAATTGTTTCTCTATTTTTTTTAATTCCTCTTCTAGTTGCACATCGTTCATTTTATTATTTGACATGTTTTGTAAAAGATTTAATACATTGATTGCTGTGTGGTGATACATAATCTGTGCCACTCCCCCTCATCCTTTCACAATTCTCATCTGACTCCCATGTCTTTTTAGAAAATAGCAATTTTTTTCATATCCATATTATAACATTTCGAAATTATCTGTCAAATATTAAACATACAAAAATGTATAGAAAGTATAGAAATAGAAAAATTATTTTTAATTAATATGTATAATTACATATTAATTATATTATATGGTATTTCGGATATATTTTCACCGAAAAAGTTTGCGTCACTACGCAACCTTACTAGCATATTCCAAAAATACACTTTCTTATATTTTTAAATAAACAAGCCCGCTATTTATTCATTAAACGAATTGAAAATCTCGAAGTAGAGACTATTCATACAGCCACAAACACTCCAAAACGTCCCATCTTTCCGCCTATACAGAGTATAGAATACTAAAAAGGAACTAGCCAGTACTACTTACACGTGGCTAGTTCCCTCCTCCCTACTAAAAGAATAGAGTTGTATATCGGTTCTTCAAACCCTCAATTAAAGGCTCTATTCTTCTACTGACCTAAAACTACTCCATATCTCTGGTCTTAATCGCATGGGGCTCATTAGGCACTGACCTTGCTAGATTCTCTCTTTCAGCCAATAAAAGCTTTTAAAGTACTAACTTATCAACTAAACCAATTAACTCTTGAATATCTGGCTTACTTACTTGAGCATTTGCTCCTACAGCTTCGCCTTTATGGAATAATTCATTTGTAATTAATGAAGAGAAAATAATGACTGGTAAACGATTCATTACTTCACTATCCTTAACAACTTTCGTTAAATGATGTCCATCCATTTTCGGCATTTCAATATCCGTAATTAGCAGGTGTATATGTTCAAACATTTTTTCACCTTGCTCTTTCGCTAGCTTTTCAATTTGTGCTAACGCTTCTGCACCATTGCTGAAGAAGTTCATTTTCGTATATCCAGCTGATGATAATGTTTCTTCTAATATTTGACGAAGCATTGCTGAATCTTCTGCAATATAAATCACTTTTTCAGCTCGATCTGTTTTCTGTTCTAACCCTGCAAGTGATTTATTATCATAACCAGTACCGCTAATTTCACATACAATTTTTTCATAATCTAATAGCAAAATGATTTTTCCATCTAGTTTTACAATACCAGATGTCGTTTCTTCTAGTCCCATAGACAATGAAGCTGGTTCATCAATTTGTTCCCACGAAATACGTTGAATACGATGCACTTCATCAACGCGGAAAATAACCTTCATTTGGTTTAATTCAGAGATAATAAATTTCGTTTGATCAAGTGGCTTTGTTGATTTTAAATTAAGAGCCGTTGCTAAGTTAATAACAGGTAAAATTTCACCACGTACTTGAACAACACCTTCAACTGCATGATGCGATTCTGGCACAGTTGTAACAGGGAATGGATTAATGATTTCACGTACTTTCATTACATTAATACTAAATAGGTTTTCACCGACAGTATATGTGACAATCTCTAATTCATTTGTTCCGCTTTCTAATAAAATACTTTGTGCTTGTGACATAAAGGTGTCGCTCCCCTTCCATTAATTCCGTATATCTAATTATTAAGCTTTATTAAACCGAAAAAGTCAACTACCTATATAAAAAATATAGATAGTCGAACGATTTATTTTAAAAGACGCTTAATCTTGTATAAAAGAAGCAAGTGCCTCTAATAACACTTCTTGTGCTCCTACAATTTCTGTCGGCATTGCTTCCCACTTTTTTGAAAGCTCCGTTTCTACTCTTATTCTTAGCTCCGAATCCATTTCTTCTAGCACATATTCTTTCGTCGCTATATCAACATCAAGTAGCGCAAGCGCATATAATTCTGGATCATTTATTTTTTTAAATAATTGTTTCAATATAGCTGGTGCTATATGTTTTAATTTTTCAATATGAATTTCCTTATCCGAAAATAGTAACTCATATTGAATAAATGTAACATTTTCTTTAATCACTTTAAAATAGCAATTATTTTTTTTATCATTTACAAAATAACCGTTCGGATCTGCAATGATACTCTCTACTTTACGAATTAAATCTGGCAAACTACTCGCCGTCATTACAGTCCGCTGCTCAACCTCACTTGGCGAAATGAATGTAACGCGATACTTATTCTGCGCCATCCTCCTCACCTCTCCTTTTATAGAAATCTATCGTCACAAATAAACTTATTAGTCCATCTAACACGCTAAGACCACAGGTATTATTCATACTACAATTCGCTTAAATCTTAAACTAACCTAGTAACTCTCCATATCTCTGGTCTTAAACAACGGTCGAGCATCCACATAAGCACTAACCGCTACCACATACCGCCAGATCCTCTCTCAAAACCTAAAAAAGGGCTTTTAAAAGCTTTTTAAGAGCTTTTCAATAACTCGATGTTATTGAACCAAAATGCAATCTGCTGATCCGTTATCCCTGATAGTGTAATAAAAAACTCACGGCACTTCATCTCATCCTTAAACAGCTGATATTTCCATTCTCCCTCGCTACCAACGCTTACGAAATAAAACTCATGAATACGGCCAATGATTGATTGCTTTTCACCAAATGAATATGGAGGTACTTGCTTAATTTCAAAATGATCCGGTAAATATATATGCTCTTCTCGTTCCATTTTTAACACTTGCTCAGCAAGTTCACGTTTATTTTCGAAAAAAGGCAATTGTAAAATTCGCTCTTGTCTTGTCATACGAATAAAAAACCCTTTCTACTACATTACAATTTTTCTTTATTATATATTATCGAATTAAGTTTACAACTTCATTTAATACTTCATCAGAAACTTTAATTACTTTCGCATTTCCTTGGAATCCGCGTTGATAAAGCATTAAATCAACAAATTCTACAGATAAATCTACGTTTGAACTTTCTTTTGCTGACCCTCGTACATTCCCTGCACCATTCTCACCAGCAACACCTATTCCTGGAATACCCGCTGATGGTGTCGCAACGTAATTTCCATTCCCTGTTTTCATTAATCCACCTGTATTTGGGAATGTAGCTACAGCTAGTTGTCCTACAACTTTCATACTACCATCCGAATATTTCATCATAACGAAACCACCGTCAGAAATAGAATAGTCATTTGCAATTGCAGCTGGACGCCCCGTTACTTCTGTGGTAGAAATAGTTTTCCCTGTCGGATAATTTGTTAATCCGCTTAAATCAAGTGTTAGACCACCACCAAAAGGAATTTGAACAGATCCACCTTTAGTAATTTCACCAGTTACTGGATCTTTTTGTACAGCCTCATCTGTTTGCTTTAAATTTCCTAATGTATCAAATATAAGCGGTTTGTTGTCCGGCATACCTTCAATAGGCTTAAATTCTTTTTCGTTTTTAGAATCATTTCTTACAGAAACTGAATATGTATATTCGCCTGGCACTGGCTTTTCAACTTCTTTACCATCTACAGTCTCTTTTGTAGTCTTTTGTTTAATATTTACACGTAACGTTAACGAGTTCCCTTCCGCATCAAAAACTGTGAATTCGTGAGATAATGCATTTTGGTTTCTAGGAAGGTTTCCGCCTATTGTCGCTTTATCTGTTTGAATCCCACCAACAGCTGATCCCATTGGAATATGAATTGGGCTTGGTCGTGAAGAAAAATCTACTTCTTGTGTTCCTGTTTTTACACCATAACCTAGTACATACTGTCCACCTGTATTTGTAACATAGCTATCTTTGGATACACCAAAAGACCCTTTTCTCGTATACTCTACATTTCCAGCATTACGATCACCGACTAAAAACAAACCGTTTCCTTCTATCGCTGTCTCCATCTTATCACTAGTTAAAGTAATAGAGCCATCACTAAAATCAGTAGATGTCCCACTGAACTTTACACCGTTACCAATACTCTTTGGATTCGTACCAGCATAGGCACCATCACCACGTGAACCAACCGTATTATTATATAGCAAATCATCAAAAATAGCCTTTTGCTTTTTATATCCAACTGTTTGTGCATTTGCAATATTATTTGAAGTAACACTTAATGCATTTTGTGCTGCATTCATCCCTGTAATACTTGTATATAACGCTTTAATCATAACCTTTGTACACTCCTTTTATTAATCTGGCTTAACCTCTTCATTTTTTTCTATATCATCTTTCTTCTCATCTTCCGGATTAGTTTCTGTTATCGGTTTATCAGAAACCCTCTCTATGAAACGAAGTGAGACAACTTGATTATCAACAATAAGTTGCACATCGTTATTTTCAGCAAGTCGAACTGTTTCCACTTGACCAGTCACTTGCTTTCCATTATTGCTTACACCTCTAACGTACTTTCCTAAAAACTTCATCCCTCCATCAAGAGCCGTCGAATACATCGTTGATTGCAGTTTATCTACTGCTTTCGTCATATTCTGTACTTGCTCCATAAGCGATAGCTGTGCTGTTTGGTTCATCATTTGGTTCATATCCATCGCATTAAATGGATCCTGATGTTGAAAACTAGCTAAAAACAGCTTTAGGAAGTCATCTTTATCCATAATACCGGGTGTTTTTTGAGTACTTGCTGATACTCCGTTTGCTTGTTGAGCTGTCGACTGTGCACCAGTAACAGATGCGTTTTTTGTTTGTGCTCCTGCTTGTAACGGAATATGATTTGTACTCGTTGTATTTAATCCAACTGTTGGCACACTTTATTCCTCCAATAATCCCGCAAATTCTTTTGAGTGTTGTTTTTCATGTTTCGTACTTGCTAATTTTTGTTTTTGTCTTTGCTCTTGTTCTCGCTGTTCTTTTCGATTTTCATCTTTATCTGAATAGCTAATTTGAATATTGATTTCTTTTTCTTTTAACTTCAGTCTCAATTCATCAAAAATGATTTCAACACGTTTTTTCGCATCATGTTTTTCCATTTCTACGTGAACATCAATTTGATCTCCATGTTTTTTCATAAACACCGTTAATGTACCAAGTTTTTCTGGATTTAACTGAAATAAAACACGCTCTTGTTTCACTACAAATTTTTGCAACGCTTCTACTTGTGCTTCCATTTTCTTTCCTAAGTCAGGTAACGTAACTTTCTCAGCGCCACTATTTGATTTTCCTATTTGATTCGTACCCGTTGCTTTATTTAATAACTCCGCACCCGTTGAACTCGAATCGTTTAACACATCACCTTCAGGCAATTCTATCTTTACATCATCGCCCTCAGCTTTTGGAAGATCTACATCTAAGTCTTTGGAATCTTCTTGTTTCTTTGCAATATTACAAGTTTCTGTTTCTACAATTTTTAATGCTTGCATCGTTTGCTCCGGCATCTTCATTTTGTCTAATACCATTTGCATTGTATCTTCTAAACATATAGCATTTTTGATATTCATATTTGAAAGAAGCTCTTGCAACTGTTGTAATTCATTGGCGGGTAATTCGTTAAGTTTTATATTCCCATATTCTTTATATAGCTCTTGTATTTTTTGTATGTATTGATATAACAATTCCGGCTGCACACGTAATTGTTCAATTGCAACCATTTGCTCAGATACAGCTAATAGTAACTGTTCTGTCTCTTTTTTTTCTTCTTTCTTTACAATTGGCTCTTCTTTCGTTACTGATTGTTTAGAAAGAATATATTCTTTTTTTTCTTCTTTTGGTGCTTCTTCTCGTTTCATGTTCTCCGTTTTCGGCTGCTTTTTATTTTCCATTCTCATCGTACGATCGAATGAAGAATCTTCACTTTTTGATTGTACTTCTAGCCCTTTTTCTTTTTGCGGAGGTAAACTTTGTTGCACCGGTAATACAGACTGTATCACTATATTCACCTCATCCATTCATACACATTTTCAAATCAAGAAGCATTTTTTCTTCCTGCTTTTCTCGTACTTTAGCAAGCTTTCTACAACCTTCTTGATACATCTCATCAATGACACGTTCTTTTTCTTTTACTTGCTCTAAAAGGCTTTCATTTTTTCGAATAAAATCTTCCATTTTTTTAATTTTCCGATTCCATTCTTCTATTCTTTCAGGTGAAAACGTATGTGACGAAAGCATACCGGCCATTATACGCTGCCCAGTTTGTACGACTTTACTACGCGATTTTACTACATATAAATCATATTCTTTTTTTTGTTCTATTTTTCTTTTTTCACCTGTTAATTCATACACTTCTTTCAAAATCTGTTCTTTTTCTTGATTTATTTGCAATTTTATCGTGTCGTACTGCTGCTTATCCACCTGTTTTTATAGCCCCTTCCTATTATAACGTTCTCTTTTTCTATTATATAGTTTTTTCCCAAAAAAATCTGTGAAATATTAAAAAACAAAAAAATAAGACCTCTTGGGCAGAGGTCTTATACTATATGGTGCATCGCTTCAACAATATCATCAAATTGGAAACTATCAGATCGACCTTGTTTTAAAAACGTATTTATACCTTCTACTTTGTTTTTACATTCAAAAATATAAGCATTTTCTGCATTTTCTTGAATCGTCCCTAATTTAAAATACAATTCATTTTCTTTATAAACAGATAAGATTCTTCTCATTTCATTTGCAAGTTGCCAATGATTTGGCGACACGATTTCTTCCATAATCCTACTTACTGAATCTAACACTGAAATGGCAGGGTAATGACTGAGCGTTGCAAGTTCACGCTTTAACACAATATGCCCATCTAAAATACCTCGTGCTAAATCTGGTACAGGTCCGTTTAAATCATCCCCATCGACGAGTACTGTATATATACCTGTTATGGATCCCTTTTGTGTTTTCCCAGAGCGCTCTAACAGCTTCTTCATATAACTTTCCATTAAGAGTGTTTTACCACCGATCGGCAACTCTTTAACGGCAATATCAACACTTCTACGCGCATCAGCAAAACGAGTAACAGAGTCCATCATAAGTAGTACGTTATTACCTTGATCACGGAAATATTCAGCGATAGATGTTGCAAGTTTCGCTGCACGAAGTTGCATTAGGTGACTTTCATCTGACGTCGCTACAACAACGACGCTTTTTCGCATTCCTTCTTCACCTAATTCTTTTCGAATAAAGTCTTTTACTTCCCGGCCACGTTCTCCTACTAAGCTAATAACATTAATGTCAGCTTTTGCATTTTTTGCAATCATTCCGAGTAAAGTAGATTTACCAACACCAGAACCTGCAAAAATACCAATCTTTTGACCGATGCCAATTGTTAGCATAGAATCAATCGATTTGATTCCAGTTTCAAATACATCGGTAATTTCTTCACGTTCAAATGCATGAATAGGCGGGGCATCTAGTTTTATTTTTTGTAATGGAATATTCTCTGCATCCTCATTTAGTACTTCGCCATTTGCTCTTAACACTTTTCCGAGTAAATAATTCCCACGAGGTATGACAACATCTTCTGCAACTAATGTAACTGAATCTCCATAACATACTTTTTCTGTTTGCTCAAATGGAAGTAGCATATTGTTTTCTTTTTCAATCGCAATCACTTCACATAAAACATTATGTTCTCCAACGAAACAAACATCTCCTATTTTCGCCTTTGGCCCTTTCGCTACGAAAAACTGTTCTTGTACACTATGAACTTTACCGACTTTCGTATAAAACGGCGTTTCAATAAATGTATTCCATTTTTGGTTTTCATTCATTAATAGTCGATTCATACATTTTGCTCCTCAAATAACTTCTCTTCTTCCCATTTCTGGCGAAGTTTCGCAAATATAGGTGCAAATTTAAATTCAAAGAACTCTTTCTCTTCTTCCAGAACAAATTCACCGAACTGTAAGGAGAAATCATACTTCCATTCTACTAATTGTAGTAGCCAATATTCTTTCGTATTTTCCTTCTCTTCTTGAATACGTTCAAATGTTTCTGGATGTACTGTAATGACTAATTTTTCAAACGAAGTAGGCAACGTTTGAACGATGCCAGTTAAAATAGGTAACACATCAAGCACGCGCGAATCTACTGCTTGATTTACAATTTTTTCTGCTAGTTGAAAAGATTGATCCCATAATAACTCTGTCCATTCATATGCTGTTTCTTGTTGTTCTTTTTGAAACTGCATACGTGCTGCTTCCATCTGTTCCATTTGTTCATGAATATGCATTTGAAAGTGTTCTTTATCTTGCAATAGCTGTTGACGCTCTCGTTCTAACATTTGTTGTTCTTGCCTTAGTTGATTCAGTTCAGTATGTAATGATTGTTGCTGTGCAAGAAGCTCTTCATGGTCCACCTGTATTTCTTCTTCTACTTGAACTGGTATTGGTTTTGGAAATTGTAATTCAAACGTTTCTTCAGAAAAAGAAACAGAATTCTTCGGAATTCTGTTTTTAAATAAGGACATCATCTTCACCTCTTTGAACGATAATTCTTCCTTCCTTCTCTAGCTTTTTCACTGTGCCTGTAATCGTTTGCTGTGCCTTTTCAGCATCCGTCATCTTAAGCGGTCCTAAGCCATCTAATTCTTCTAGAATCATCTCTTTACGGTTTGAAGACATACATGTAAATAATTTCTCTTTAATTTCTTCTTTTGCAATTTTAAGTGCTTTCGCAATAACACCGTTATCTGTAATTTCTTCTAATACACGACGAAGTGCAAGATCTTCAAGTCCGAGTAAGTCTTCAAATACAAACATGTTTTCTTTAATTTTCTCAGATAACTCATAATCCATTTCATCCAGCTTTTGAAAGACTGTTTTTTCAACACCTCGTGAAACATTATTTAAAATGTTTACTATTGTTTTCAAGCCATCCGTTTTATTAATTGCATTAAATGCCATATTATTTAATTTCGCTTTTAATAAATCACCAATTTGATTTATTAATTCACCATCAACTTGCTCTAGCTTCGCAATCCCCATTACCGTTTCTACTCGCTTATGATCTGGTAATCTCTCAATTAACTGAGAAGCAAGTTGCGGTTTAATATAAGAAGCGATAATCGCAATCGTTTGTGGCGATTCATCATTAAGTACAGTAAGAAGCGGTTCTAAATCCGCAAGTGAATTTAAGAATTCAAACGGATTATCTTTGTTATACCAAAGATCTTCCAATAATTTTTCTAGTTCGTCTTCTGGCATATTTTTAAATATGCGACGAATATATTCTTTATCCGGAGTCACTAGGTTTAATTCTTTTACGTTTAATTCATACAAGAACTCCCCTAATACATTTTCTAACGTTTCTGGTTTATATACACGAAACTTCGCGATTTCACGAAGTAATACTTCTTTTTCCTCAGCCGTCATATATTCAATGACTTTTGCTGCCACCCCTTCTTCTAATGTACGAATAAGGATGGCAGCTTTTTCTTTGGAGGAGATTTCATCTAACATCGTTGTTCCTCCCTTACTGTCCATTTAACCATTTTTTAATTACTTTTGCAGTTCCTTCTACATGTTCTTTCGTAGCATCATGCACTTGTTCATCTAACGTTGGTTCTTTCGGTTCTTCTGGTTCTGGTTTTGGCTCTGGTACTATTTTTTCTTCAGGAATTTCCATAATACTTTCATTACTTGCAGCAATTTCCTCTTCTGCTAAGTATTCTTCATATTCCTCTTCTTCTTTCTTTCTCTTACGTCTTGCTAATAAGAACCATACTAGACCACCAATCGCTAATAAACCAGCTGGAATTCCACCGAATAACCACCAGTTTATACCGCTTTCTTCTGGTTCTTTTTTCTTCTCTTCTTTCGGCTGATCAAACTGAACAGTTACAACGTTAACTTGACCGTTTGTAAAGTTTCCATTCGGATCAGCTTGAAGCCCAGCAGCTGTGCCGATTGCTTCTTTGAAAGTAGTCATATCTATTTTTCGTTTTACTAACGTATCGTTGTCTACCCATACTACAACATTTGTTTTCGTTAATTCTGGGTGTTTCTTAATTGTTTCAACTGTTTTATCTATTTCATAGTTTTCAATTTTGTTACCATTTTTATTATCATAGACGATTTTACCATTTTGATTATTGTTCGTACCGTAGTTTGGTACTTCGCCGTTCGCTGTAATACCAGCGCCTTGCTTCGTCTCTGCTCCTTCTTGTGCAGTAGAGCTTTCTTCTTGCTCTTGTTTACTACGAAGTACACCTTTATCACCATATTTTTCTGACTGGCGTGTAACTTCATCATAGTTTACAGACACTTTCGTATTCACTTTATATTCATTCGGTTTAAACATCGTCATTAACGTTGCATCAATATCTTGCTTTAATTTACCTTCAATTTGTTGCTGCATCTCTACTTCTTTTTCATAAGAAGAGGAACTAGTAGAATGCGCTTCATCTGCTCCTTTTGAGATAATACCTTTTTTGCTATCAATCACACTTACTTCTTCTGCTTTTACACCTGGAACTGCTGCACTAATCATTTGCTGTATACCTGCAACCTGATCTGCAGTTAATAATTGGCCACGTTTCACACCTACAGTAATTGCCGCTGTTCCTTTTGCTTTTTCTTCATCAAAAATTGTCTCTTTTTCAGGTAATGTAATTTGAACATTCGCCGTTTCAACTGTCGCAAAGTTTCTTACGATATCTTGCTCCAATTGCTTTTTCGTACCGACAATTTGCTTCATTTTTTTATCTTGCTCACTTGAACCGAGCGAGCTTTCTAATAAAATTTCCTCACCGCTTTTAGAATTAAATGGTAAGCCCATCCCATTCATTTCTTTTCGAACCCATGGAGCATCATTCTTTTGCACACGAATCGAACCATCGGCCGCTAATTGATAATCGACACCTAACTTCGATAATTCTGCTGTAATCTCTTGCTTATCTGTATCATTTAAATTTTGATATACAACAACATATTTATCTGGCAAGGTGAAGTATAAAAGTGCTCCTGTTACAATCGCTAAAAGCGCAGCACCGATTACTAACTTATGCCACGTTTTTAATGATTGGATAACATTTTTTATCTTTTCCATTTAAACACACCCGTCCACTTTCCTAAATTTGCATATTAATTAGTGACTTATAATTTTCGATAAGATTATCACGTACGAGAGCAGCCGTTTTCATTTGGGACTCTGCCTTCTTCTGCTGAATTAAAACATCATGCGTTTCCCCTACCCCTTTAGTTAGTAAATCGTATACTGCTGTTTGCGCATTGTTTTGCGTTTGATTCATATCTTCCAATAAATCAATAAACTTTTTCCCCTCAACTACAGATGTTTGAGACGTTTTCGGTGCACCAATTGACTGAATTGCTCCAAATGGTTGCGTATTTAACATTGGTTGGATTTTCATATTACTATATTCCCCCTTATCCTCTGCCAATTTCTAAATCTTTATCAAGCATTTTTTTATTCGCATTTAATACACTTGTATTCGCTTCGTACATTTTTTGGGCAACCATTACATTCGTCATTTCAGCAGTCACATCAATATTTGGATAGCGTACATATCCTTCTTCATTTGCATGCGGATGTGTTGGATCATACACTAAGTTTTCAGTTTTATCTGCTTCAATACTTTTTATTTTTACTCCATTTGTAGGAGACCCATCTAACATAGTTGCAAAACTATTGTTTGATTCTAGCACTACACTACGACGCTCATATAAATCCGCCCCCGGAGCAGCCGTTGTATTTGCATTTACAATATTGTTAGAAGTAACTTCCATCCACTTTCTCGCTGTCGTTAACCCTGAGCCACTTGCATTAATTGCCTGAAACATCGTTGTCTCTCCTTCTACTTTTAACGTCCGCGTGCCGCTTGGTTAATTGCATATTGTGTATTAATCGCGTTAATTGAAATACCGTATAACTGATTTGCTTTCATTAAATCTAGCATTTCTGTCGTTACATCCACACTATTTCCATCTTTATTCGTTTGCATTGATTTTGTTTGCATCTTTGCATATGTATTTTTCGCATTCACTGTCGGTAAGTGCATTTCATTCGTTTGATATAAATCTGGATTGCTCTTTAAGTCCGCAGCATTGTTTTTATATAATGCACTACTTTTATTCATTTGCTCAGCAAATGTTACATCTTGTGCTTTATAGCCGGGTGTATTCGCATTTGCAATATTACTAGAAACAGTATTTCGTTTCGTCACTAAATAATTCATATAATGGCCTACATCACTCACTAAATCTGGCATATTCCACACCCTTTCTTTTTTAACTTCATGATCCACTGATGGAAGTTTCACTTCATTATTTATTTTCTTATATGTGTTTATTAAAATATTAACAATCATGTACCCTTACATATTTTATTCCATTTTTCCATTGTTGTCTTTAGAAAAATACAAAAATATAAAAAAGAATACAAAAAAACTGTATACACGCAATAATCTATGAAACATTTCAATATATGATCTACAAACTAAAGTTCATTTTCGCATTATTTAGATTACTACTTTTTTCATTACAGTCATAAAATGAAACCTCAACCAGCGGAAGTCTTTATTTAAACAAAGGAATGGATCCCCTCTTAAAAGGGGAATCCGTTTCTAAACTCTATCACTAAAATTTACCGTAAAATGAATTAGCTTTCATGCGCCCATCATTTGTCATAATCATTTCTTCCAAAATCTTTTGCTTATCTCGAATATGCTGTGCCGCCTTAATAATGAATGGGCTTACTTCTGCTGCAACTTGCGCACGTGTTTCCTCATCCAATGTCATCATCCAGCGATTTAACATTTCACTCTTCTCAGCAAACTCTCCATCCGACACTTGCAATTCACCGATTTCATTAAAACAGCCGACAAACGTCCGATAAATATCATTGTTCATTTTCAAGTGCTCCGCGGTAACCGTCTATTAAATCTTGTAACACTTTCACAATCGCATCCATATCTTTTGCTTCACGTGTTACTTTCATCGTTTGAATTTGAATGCTAATCCAATCGTATAAGCCATATAAACTATCATATAAATCTTTCGTAATTTCAGGATTTAATTGAAGCTTTAATTCTTCAAAAATACGTTCTAACTTTTCAAGAAGTGCATCTCCTTCTTGTAGCTTAAAAGTATGTAACAGTTCTTCTAAATTACGAAACTCTACAATGCATCTTTCATAAATAAAAATTGTATTTTTAATCGGATTACTCGTCATAATATCATTTTGCATATAACGTTGCCATGCTTGCATACGATCACTTCCTTACCTTTCATTAATCATCACTTTTTTGTTTTGTCATTGCTTTAATTGTTTTTAATTGGCTATCAAGCGCCGCTAATGTACTTTCTAGCTTTTGATACTTCTTCACAATTTCATTTTGTTTGTCCAAATTTTGCTTTTCAATATCTTGAATCTTTTTATCTAAATCACTTACACGTGAGTCAATGTTTTTTACTCGTTCTCCAACTACACCTTTGTCACCAAATAACTTATCAAGTGGTTCTTCCATCATTTTTCCTAAACCGTTAGAACTAAAGAAAAATTGCTTCGCTGCATCCGGTTTTTCTTTTAACGCTTTCGTTAATGCTTCGTCATTAACTTCCATCGTTCCATCTTGCTTTAATTGAATACCAAATGAGAATAAGTAATTGTCATCTTGTGAAAATGTTACGACATTGTTCATAGCTTGACGCACACTTTGCATAATAGCTTGTCCTTGGAAGGCCCCACCTTTACCAGCAAAGATATCTACTGTAGCAACAGCTTTATTATAATCTGCAACCATCTTTTTAATAATATTTGATGCGTCTGTTACGTTTGAGTCACTTACTGTGAATTTTAGATCTATGCCTTTTGCTTTTTGGTCTACATCTGTACCAGTTCCGCCTTCTGGTTTATTTTCCACCTTTGATTCCGTTACTTTCAATAGCTCAATCTTTACACCTGGCAATGCTTCAATTGTATTACTATCACTTTTCCCCTCAACACCATTAATGCTGTATTTTGCATCTAACGCTTCATTAATAGTATTTAGTTTCATCTCTGTCGTAGGTTTGTTATTCTCATCTATACCTTCCACTTTCGAATAAAACAAATCTGTAAGTAGATTAGGTGGTGTCTTTTCTAATTTAATTTCATTTGTTGCCCCTTCTTTTTTCGAGGTCATGAAAATTTTATTTCCAAGTGTATAAGCCGATACACCATAATCTCCGTCATTAATTTTATTAATTAAATCTTTATATGTCATATCAGTTGTTACTTTTAGTTCTTTATCACCTAGTTTTAATGTTTCATCTTTAGGAAGCTTTGCATTTATATCTTTAATTTCATTAGAAGCTATTTGATGACGCTGTGCAAGCTGTGTAATTGTCATATTGAAAGTGCCGGCAATCGCACCACCATCAGCTTTTACATTAATATAACCGTCTTGTGATGTTGTTACCTTTTTCTCATTTCCTTTAAAAGCCGCTAAGTTTTTAAAAGTTTGCGCAAAAGAGCTAAATTCTGATTTTAAACTTGTATATAATAGTTTATCTTGTGAAAGTTGGTTCTTTTCATTAGCATAAGGCGTCTTTCTCATTTCTAACGCTTGCATTTCTAATTCTACAAAGTTAGATGTATCGATCATATTATTTCCGAGGTTCCATATTTGTTGTCTACCACCGATACCCGTTAATGTTCCTGCCATAATTTCTCACTCCTTATTTATTTACATATAATCTAAAATGCTCGTTTTACTCATCGTACTAACTGCTTTTAACGTAGCTTCATACGTTGCGTTTATATAAGCTAAATCAGAAATGGCAACCGCTAAATCGACATCTTCAATTTCTTTACGGTTTTCTTGAAGCGCTAAATTTTGCTCGCTTAAAATTGTTTTAAACGTCTCCATTGTGTTCATTGTCGAACCAACTTCAGTTGTACGATTAATGATGCCATCTAAATTTTTCTTATTTTCTCCTAATAAAGGCTGTAATGCTTTTTGGTCACCTTTTTGCATCGCTTCACTCATCTGTTTTAACGTTTTTATAACAGGGGATAATAGCCCTTCACCGTTACGAAATGCTTTTAATTCATAACCGTCATTTAGTTGCCAGTTCACATCATTTTCTCCACCTTGATACGTACCATCTTCTGTAAATGGTGGCTTCTCTGCACTATCACCACCGAAAATATAACGACCTTGCTCTTTCGTATTTGCTAAATATACGACCTGTTTTAAAATTTGATCTATCTCTGCACCGATTGCCTTCAATTCTTTTTCACTATTCGTTCCATTTAACGCCTGAACTGTTAATTGATCTGCTCTTGTTAAAGATTTAAAAACACCTTGTAAAGTATTTTCAGTTTGTGTTAATACATTTTTCGAATCCGCTAAATCTTTTTGCATTTGTTCAATATTCGCCAATGAATGTTGAATCGCAAATGATTTACTTGCCGCAAGTGGATCTTCACTCATAAAAAGGTTTTTCTTCCCTGAAGTTACTTGATTTCGGTGGTATTGTTGTTGCACATTCAAATCCATTAACTGATTCTTTGCCCAGCTTGCATTTTGAAATGTAGATACTCTCATTTCTATCTCCTCCTTATATATTTCCAATCAATTACTATCACTTATCGAATAATCGAAAATAGACTATCAAACACTTCATTCATCGTAGTAATAGCTTTAGAGTTTGCAACGAAATATTTTTGGAAAGCCATTAAATTAACCATTTCCTCTTCCATATTAACGCCTTCAACACCCATTTTTTCTTGCTGAATCCCCTCTAATAAATCCACATGAATTTTTTGATAAGCATTCACTGCACTTTTATCAGATGCAACACCAACTACGAATTGGTCTAATGCTTGTTTATAAGAAAGACCTTCTTTATACTTTCCATCTGTAATTGCTGCTAATTTATTTGCTGTTTCAGCTGATATTTTCATTTCCGAAACATCTTTTGCAAATTCAGGGTTTAATTTCATATCTTTCGCTTGATCTCCAACGAAGAACTCTTTCCCCATTACTGTGTTCACTTCATTCTTTACAGAACTCATTAGTTCTTCAAGGTTTTTCTTATAACTAGCAATCTTCGCTTTCGTATCGATCGCTGATTGGATTGCTCCACTAGTTAAAGGAATTTCCGAACCGTAAATTTCAGCAGTCATTGGCTCTTTTTCTTTATTTAATTGAAGTGGATATGTATCTTGTCCATTTACTGTTAAAACACCATTCATTCTAACACCCGCGATATTAGGATTCATAGATTCATAAGACACTTCTATATTTGCATACTTAGACATTTCTGTAATGATACGATCACGTTCATCTAAAAGTTGATTTGGTACTTGTGTACCTGCTTGTCCAATTTTTTTATTCGCTTCCGCTAAACTGCCAGCAAGACGATTAAATTCATTGACATGTGCTTCAATATCTTCTGTCGTTTGTGCTTCTGCTGTATCTAAGCCTTTCGCTAGACGATTTACTTGACTTGTAAACTTCCCAGTTTCAGAAATTAATGTATCGTAGTAATTTGGTTGTTCTGGATTTTTTGCAACTTCACGAAAGGCATTAAAGAAGCCATCCATTAAACTAGATAATGAATTCTTTCCTGTCGTTCCAACCATAGATTCTACACGTGATAAAGTCGAATTCATGTAGTTATAGTAAGAGAGTTGAGATAATTGATCGTTAAACTGTTTCGTCTTCACTTCATCTGTAATACGGTCAACGCCTAACGTTTGTACACCGTAACCTATTTTTTGTTCCGGTGAATAGCCCTGACTTGCCCCAGCCGATCCGTAATTCACCATTTGACGCACATAACCAGGCGTATGAATGTTTGATAAATTTTGTTTCGTCGTTTGTAATCCCATTTGTGCCGCTAATAAACCCGATAGCGGCGTATTATAATCAGATAATCTCATAATGTTTCACTTCCCCTTTACAATAGTTCGTTCATAAAGATTTGTGAATTATTGTTTCGCTCTAAATTATATTCAGAAACGGAATCCACAATACTTTCTGTAGTTTTTAATAGTACGTTTAAGTAATATTGATTTTTCAAAAGAATCATTTTTACATTCTCTTCTAATTCAGCTACATTTTTTTGTAATTCTTCCATTTTTTCAATTTCTTCGTTAGAAAAATGCGAAAATAATGCACTTACACGAAATGATTCCACGCCCTTTTCTTTACAAAACTGAACAACCATTTCTTCAAATGAACTTGATAACTTTTTTAAACCATCAATGTACTGCAATTGCTCTACTTGCAATTTTTGAACTGCATTTACATTTTTATGTTTCAAATTCTCATATATTTGTTCTCCGAGCGTTTGAATATTTTCATACGCTTTTTGAATAATAACAAGCTTTTCATATAATTGTATGTACATATAGCTTCCTTCCTTTTACAAGACTAAATTTACAATTAAACCGTGGATCTCTCCAATTTGATTTAACATTTCTAAATGTCCTGTTTTCGTATTAATTAAGTTCATAACATCTTCTAACTCATTTAATCCCATTTCCGCCTGTTTCACAATCGTCATTTTCTGTGAATATCCGTAACGCGGATGACGAGACATGACATCTTTATATTGCAATACATTATCTACGTAAAAATTCAAAAATGATTTTACTGTATTTTTGTATTCCATTACATTATCAAGCGTTAATTCCATTTCAATTTTCTCTTTAATTTCTCCAATGTTATCGACAAATGCTTCCATTTGTTCTAGCAATTTATCTTTTTTCGGATCTGCATGCAAATTATCCGAAAATGCAAGTCCTGTCCTGACATTTGCTTCTTTCGGCATTTGAGTAGCAGGCGGTATATGCGATAAAATTGGATTATGCGAGATCGAACGCAGCATATATATCACCTATTTATTTTTTTATTTCTTCCTAAACTTAATCGTAAAATCCAGTTATTTATAATTATACTCTGAACACTAATATTTTGCAGTTATTTTTTATAAAAGATATGTTACAATTTAGCATGAGGTGGCACAAATCTATGAATATTTTTCTTTGTGGTTCAAATCAATTAACAGCATTAGATCAAGAAGAAATAAAAAAATTTTTAACTGACTATGCTCACAAACATAAAATTTACATATTATGTTATAAATCTATTGAAAATGAGGTACTTCGTTTTTTCGTCGAAAACGAAAGACTCGCTCAAAATTTATGCCTTTACACGCTACAACCGTTACAAGCAGTAACAGATGAATTTCAAGAGGTCGTTGATTACTTAAAAAAACACGGAGCCGAGTACGTCGCTTTTGATCATCCTTCCGACTCCATTTACCGATCCGATTATATGTTTTTTGTAAAACAAATAATCGAAGATACCGATTTAGTTCTCTGTTTTTATAATGGGGACAAGCATACATCTGTCATTCCCGTTGACGTTGCAAAAGAAGCAGGAATTGATGCTGTTATTTATGATTTACCAGGTTTACATGAAAAACAGATGAAAAAAAACTTTGAACAAAAAATCCGTATGATGTAAAGGGGGAGGCACAATATCGTTATTGTGCCTATTATAAATATGATAATTGAACAAGATTATGATCATTTTATCGCGAGTTTTAAACAACAATTCAATATGGATATCGCTTCATATAAACAAGATAGAATGCGTCGTAGAATCGATGCTTTTATTTCGAGAAAAGGCTTTGAGAACTACACTAGTTTTCTAAGCCTTTTACGTACCGATCAAAATTTATTTTTAAGTTTTATTGATTATATTACAATTAACGTTTCAGAATTTTTCAGAAATAAAGAACGTTGGCAAACGTTAGAAACGAAAGCACTACCCAAATTACTTGAACAAAATAACGGAAAATTAAAAGTATGGAGTGCCGCTTGCGCTGCCGGTGAAGAACCATATACACTCTCTTTGATTTTATCGAAGCATCTAGCTCCATTTCGTTTTGAAATACAAGCAACAGATCTTGATTTTCACATTTTAGAAACTGCAAAACGCGGTCAATATACAGAACGTTCTTTAAAAGAATTACCTATCGATTTGAAAGAGCGTCATTTCACAAAAGAGAATGATATATATTCATTACATCAAAATATTAAGCAAAACGTCACGTTCAAACAACACGACCTGTTAATGCAGTCGTTCGATACAAATTACGATTTAATCATTTGTCGCAACGTAATGATATACTTTACTGAAGACGCAAGGGTAAAACTTTATGAAAAGTTTAGTCGTTCTTTACGAACAGGCGGCGTACTATTTGTTGGTAGTACCGAACAAATTTTAACACCTGAACGTTATAATCTTCAGAGATTTGATACATTCTTCTACGAAAAAATATAAAAGAGGTCGTCACAATGTAAAGTGACGACCTTTTTATATAACTCGAATTAAAATAATAGCAACAATCCATACAAAGAGAAAAAGAAATGTCATAGACCATTTATGTTCTTGCATCGTTTGTTTCAGGGCCTGTGATAATTGTGTCATATTCATTTCTGCGAGCGCTCTCCATACACTTACATCCCGCTCTTTAGCTGTGCGATCTGTAACGCTAATTAAAATAGTTTCGTTAGACAATTTCGTTATGTAAGCAGTAATAACCGTTACCATTAAATTTATATTTCCTTCTGAAGAATCACTTTCCACTCTAGAAATGAGTGCACTTACATCTAATAACGGAATATGTACCTTTCTACCAAATGATAATTGTACTTCAGCAAAATCATACGTCCCATCTAACAAAGGAAGCTCTTTTATATGCGCCTGCTTAACAAGCCCTTGCAAACTTCTCATTACTTGTTCAAATACTTTTTCTGTTTGCTTCCCTTCTCCAGATAACGTATGCAACTTTTTAAAGAGTTGTAACACTGTATCCATCTCTTTAGAAAGCATTTCCTTCATAACCTTTCCATCACCTAAACTCGCAAGTAAAATCCCTATTTCATTATTTTTCGAAATAACCTTAGACTGTCCAGTAAACACTAGATTACTATGCTTTCGTTCTTTCTGGATTTCATGTTCCGAAATAGCTGCAGGCTGTTTTAATGGTTGTAGCGTCTTATTTTCAATTGTCGTACGTTTAATCTCCATCTAAGCGCCTCCACTACTATGAAATAATTAGCCCCATTCTTTATTACTTTTTAAAACTAAAAACAATACGAATAAACCTGACATGATAGCAAATACATTAGAAGCTTGTATTCCCTGTTCACTTTTAGCTTCTTTCTTATCTTCTGGCTCTTCTTGTTTCTCTTTCTTTTTCGAAATGACTTGATTGTTATTATCTTTATCTTTTTGAGCCTTCGCTTTATTTACTTCCTTGTTGTCTGTGAGAGGCTCTTTTATAACATAAGTAATTTTTTCTTTCTCTTTCAATGGTTCTTTTATAAGATCGTTTACTTTCTCTTCTTTTTTCGGAATTTGAACAACTGGCGTTTTTTCTTCTGGAAGCGGGATTTCTACTTTCGAGTCTTCCTGCTTCTCAGTTTCTTTCTTATCTTCTAATTTATCTTCATTCTCTCGTTCTTCTATCTTTTTATCATCTTCTGGTTTTTGCTCCAAAATAGAAACGATATACTCACTTTCTTCAACCAGTTTATTGCCGGCCGCATCCACTATCTCTACAAGTATTTCGTATGTCCCGATTGGCAACGCATCCGTTATTTCAAATACTTTTTGCCAATCCATGTCGCGCTTATTGTAATCTAATAAAAATGTAATCTCTTTATTTTCTTTCCCTTTTAATGTAACACGAACCTCTTTCACAACTGATTCTCCGTCTGTCGCCTTCACTCGCACACGTATAGAATCGCCTTGTTTCCGTTCAATTAGCTTCTCTTTCGCCTCGTCAACAGTAACTTTATGCAACTTCGGCAGTTCTTTATCTATTGTTGGCGTGTCATTATTTATACGAATAAATGGGACTTTTACTTCATTTTCTATAAGCTCTTCTTTCTCAGTTTCTTTAGAACTTTGAATGAGCTGAAGATTCCAATCACCTTGCAAATCAAAAGTTTCGACCTTGTAGTTAGCAATCCATCGCTTTGTTTCCTCTTCATACTTAAACGATAGCACTCTTTCTTGTTCATACTGATCGCCGTTTTTTGGCAAGCGCAAAATACCTTTTATACTTTGAACATTTTGCTCTTTCGGCTCTACAATAACCCGCACTTCTTCGCCAACTTTTAATTCTGGCTTATTTACTGTAATAACCCCTTGATCCGTTTCTATCTTTTTTTCGATTTCTTGTTCATTTGCTACTTCTTGTTGTTGCTCTTTACCTTGATTCACTTCCACTTGCTCTGGCTGCTCTTGAACTTCTTTGTTTTCTTCTTGTACATTCATTTCATTTAGTTTTTGATCTGGCTCAATTTGTTCTTCCGCCTGACTTTGCAGAGGGAAGAACAGACACACATTTATAAATAACCAGCTCATTAGAAAAAACTTTACGTTTTTCATCTACTAGCTCAAACTCCTATTTCAACGACTTATAGCGATTTCGTCACTTTTACTCCGAAAAACCCATCTACATTTACAAGTTCACCATACGCCACCAATACATCATTTACATAAATACGAATTGGCTCGTCAATATCCTCATCTAGTACAACCGCTTCATTCTCTTGTAAACTTAAAATATCTTGAATTGTTTTCACTGTGCTTCCAAATACAAATTTCACATTCATTTCTACATTTTGTAAGATGGATGTGTCCATGTATACTGGTTCCATTTGTTTTACTTCTTTAAATTCAATAGGTTGCACAACAGGTTCTACAATTTTTTCTTCTTCAATTTCTTCCGTAACAATCTCTTCTTCCTCTTCCACCATTGGATATAGAAGTCTTCTTACCATTTCTTTCGCTTCTGAAATCGGTAAAATTTGATACATTTTCGATTGAAGCAGGTCGCCAATTTCAAGGTTAAACGTAATTTGAACGAGTTCGTCCACTTTCATTGACTCTCCCAAATATTCCATTTCTTCTTTTAACGTTACGAATTTAACATTTGGCGGTGTCATGTCCATTTTTTCTTGAAACATTTCTGACATCGCTGTTGCAGCATGCCCCATCATTTGGTTCATGATTTCTTTAATACCGCTCAGTTCTAATTCACTAAGCTCCTTCTCTGGATCAACTTCCCCTGTTCCCATCATCATTAAATCTACCATTGTTAAAGCGACATCTTTCGTAAATACGAATACATTCTCATTCTTTAGTCCTTCAACAAAATCAACATTTAAAATAACAAACGGGACTGGTACTCCGTCATAATGACGAACATTGATTGATTCTACATTGGGCGTACTAATTGTAACTGGCTGATTTAAAAGTGTTGATAATACTGTTGAAGCGGAACCAATTGAAATATTTGCAATTTCACCAAGGACATCTTTCTCTTCTTGTGTTAAATGCTCTTTTTCAACTTGTTCTTCTACAATCTCAGTTTCTACTACTTCTGCTCCACCAGATAATTGCATTAATTTATTTACCATTCGTTTCGCATGTTCAACTGAAACAATTTGCACAAGTTTAGAGTTTACAAGATTATCTATCTTTAAATCAAACGATACTTTAACAATCGTTTGATTCCCATCAATTTCAGAAATTTTCTCCATTTCTTCTGATAACTTTACAACTTTAATTGTCGGCGGAGACATATCTACTGTATCTTGAAAGAATTCTGACATAGATGTAGCTGCGAACCCCATCATTTGATTCATTGCTTCTTGTACAGCACTTAGCTCTAATTCCCCAAGTTCTTTTCCGTCTTCCACTTCACCTGTTCCCATCATCATTAAATCAGCAATGGATAACGCAACATCTTGCTTAAGGACAAGAAGGTTTTCCATATCTAATCCTTTTGTAAAATGAATGTTTAATACAACGTGTGGAACTTCGACGTCGCTTGAATCATATAAATCTACCAATTCTATGCGAGGAGCAGTAATGCTTACTTGCCTATTTAAGATTGTTGATAATACAGTCGAAGCTGAACCAAATGATATATTTGCAATTTCGCCAAGAATATCGCATTCTTGAGGCGTTAAATGCTCATTTTCTTTTTCTAGCACAATTGTGCTCGTATCCCCTTTTGTGTGTTGCTCAGGCATTTTCTCTGCCTCCTCATTTCTGTTTTTCTATCAAATGATATAAACTCTCATTTTATTTTAACAAACTTATTATATAAAACGTTAATATGTATTTATTCCCATTTTTAGATTAGTAACGATTAACCAAAAAGCTCCCCAATTGTATACAAGTGGGGAGCTTTCCTTCATTCCTATTATAAACCTTCTGGGTTTAAAATGAGGACCACTCGTCCATCACCGAGAATTGTCGCACCAGAGAAATAATTAGAACTCTCTGCAAAGAAGTCACCTAATGACTTTAAGACGATTTCTCTTTGACCGATAATTGTGTTTACAATAAGTCCATAGCTGCGATGTGTATTACGAACAATTAACACAGGAACCATTTGACCATCATATGACGCAAACGCCTCATCTACTGTTTTCTCACCAAATACAGTACTTAAATGCTTCACTTCAATAATTTGATTACGATAATTTAACACATCTTTTCCTTGTAAGGATTGGATGTCTTCTCTCTTAATCCGAATTGCTTCAACAATATTACCAAGAGGGAAAGCATAACGTTTATCATTCGTTTGAACAAGCATAGATTGAATAATGGACAACGTTAATGGAAGTTCAATTCTAAATGTACTACCTTTTCCTTCTTCAGAATCAATAATTAAATGCCCACCTAAACTATGAATCGTATGTTTCACTACATCTAATCCAACGCCACGCCCAGAAAGGTCTGATACAACTTCAGCTGTACTAAATCCTGGTTGGAAGATTAAATCAAATACTTCACGGTCCGTTAATTTATTTGCCTCAGATTCTGTTACAACACCATTTTTAATCGCTTTTTCTAATACTTTTCCTTTATGAATACCGTTTCCGTCATCCGTAATTTGAATTACGACATGATTTCCACTATGGAATGCTTCTAATTTAATCGTACCTGTCTCATTTTTACCTGCATCACGACGTTGTTCAACAGTTTCAACCCCATGATCAATTGCATTACGAATTAAATGAACAAGTGGATCACCGATTTCATCAATAACAATTTTATCAACTTCAGTGTCTTCACCTGTAATTTGTAAATCGATTTTTTTCCCTAAATCTTTCGCTAACATACGTACCATACGCGGGAAACGATTGAAGACCGTTTCAATTGGTACCATACGCATGTTTAGTAGTACATTTTGAATATCTTTTGAAATATCGCCTAATCGATTTAAATGCTCAATTAACTCTTTATTTTGAATCCTTTGTGCCAATTCATCAATGCGCCCACGTTCAATTACACTTTCTTCAAACATATTCATTAATCTTTCGATTTTTTCTAATTGAACACGTATGGAACGATTTTCCACTTTACCACTTTTTGTCTTCGCATTACCCTTAGCTGATGTAGCACTAGCAGGTTGCTTCGATATTTCTTTAGTTGATTCCACCTGCGTAGCCACTTGTATAACTTCTTGTGTAGCCAATTCTTCTGAAACTACTTCTTTTGATATATGTCCTTGCTTCACTTCTACTTTCTCAATTTCAGAAACATGAAGCACTACTTGTTTTAATTCTTCTTCACTTTGATCAGTATCCATAAATACTGTGAACTCAAACCCAAAAGCATCTGCTTCAATTTCTTCAATACTTGGAACTGTTTTTTGTACATTACCCACATTTTGCAGTGCCTCAATACACATGATTGCACGTACCGCTTTTAAAATAGCTTGTTGCTCGACAGTTATATACACTTCATGTGAAACTGCATCATCATTATTTATAGGTTCTTGCTCAATATATCCAGCAGGATTTTCTACATTGCCATTCAATAATGCTTCTAATTTCTGCTTAGTTGTAACTACATCAATATTGCCCATTCCGCCTTGTTGCACATCTGCAACCATCTTCTCTAGATTATCAATGCACTCAAAAATCACATCAATAATCTCCGCATTTACAACTATATTCCCATGACGAATTTCATCTAAAACGTTTTCCATTTTATGCGTTAAATCCGCCATTTCCGTAAATTCCATACTCGCTGACATACCTTTAAATGTATGGGCTGAGCGGAATATTTCTCCCACAACATCCATATCGGCAGGATTTTGTTCTAAAGTTAGCACATTTTCATTTAGTGATTGTAAATGTTCTTCTGATTCCTCAAAAAATATATTTAACAGATCTGTTTGCATTTTAATCCCCTACCTGTCTAACAAACATTTCATTTATGTATAACAATTTAGTGTTTTAAAACAAGAAAAAAGGGGGCCACACGCATATCCGCTATCAATGTTTAGATTCCTTGTGGCACCCCTTCTATATTAGCTGTTTGCTACTTTTGTTAAAGCTTCAATTACTCGATCCGCTTGGAATGGCTTTACAATAAAGTCTTTTGCTCCACCCTTAATTGCATCTAATACCATACCTTGTTGTCCCATTGCAGAACAAATAACAACTTTTGCACTTGAATCAATTTTCATAATTTCTTTTAATGCTTCAAGTCCGTCCATTTCTGGCATAGTAATATCTAATGTTACAATATCCGGTTGAAGTTCTTTAAACTTCTGAATTGCTTCTACTCCATTCTCTGCTTCACCAATAATTTCAAATTCAGAATTACTTTTTAATAAGTTTTTAATCATCGTTCGCATAAACATCGCATCATCTACAACTAAAATTTTATGTGCCATTCTTTTTAATTCTCTCCTTCTATGTATAAGTATATCTTAATATTTCATCTTATCATTCTCACTCATTATACAAAATAAAATGATAAAATTTAATATTTTTTAAAAAGAATTTTCGTATTTTTATTATTTTATTATTAAAATGATAATATACTATTCTTTTATGTAAATGACAACGCGACGGTTTTTCTCCCAATTTTGCGGTGAATCATTTGGTACAACTGGCTTTGTGTCTGCATATCCTACCGCAGCTAGCCTTTTATCATCCACATTATACACTTCGATTAAGTGGTGAATCATATTTGCTGCTCTTGCTGAAGACAACTCCCAGTTAGAAGGGAATTTGTCATTATGAATAGGTCTACTATCTGTATGCCCTTCCACAACAATCGGATTTGGTACGGATTGGAAAAACCCAACTAGTTGACTTATTATCTCTTTCGCTTCTGGTTTAACGTTCGCGTCACCCGTATCAAATATTAAATTATCTACTATAACGACGCTTACTCCCGTATCCTCTCGATATACATTCACTTGACTAATACCGTTATTATCTACATATGCTTTTAACTTTTTATATAATTCGTCCATTCTCTTTTTAGAGACCATTTTTTCATCATTTTTTTCATGTGAAATATCTGGTATTGTATTTTCCATTACTTTTGCATCAACTTGCTCCACGTCACTAAACTTTTCAAGCATCTTTGACAATTTTACTGCATCCTGCTTTGATGTAGCAACTAGTAATACAAAGAAAGTTAATAATAACATCGTTAAATCTGTAAAAGTCGTCATCCAACGAGGCGATCCCTTTTGCGGTCGTTTCATCATAACCATACCACTCCTTGAAATATTAGGCTGCTCGTTTTACTTTTTTTACCTTTGTTTCGTATACATATGTATCGAGTTTCAACTTTAATTTAGAAGGAATTTGACCACGATATAATTCTGAAATCGCTTCAATAACAAACTTCTTCTCTGTATATAAATCTTCAATACCACGATACACCTTTTCAGCAAGAGGGATTGCAATCATATTTGCAAGTACTGACCCATACAATGTCGTTAACATCGCAACTGCCATCCCTGTACCAATTTGCGATGTGTCTTGCAAGTTTTGAAGCATAATGATAAGACCGATTAAAGTCCCTATCATGCCCCAAGCTGGAGCGAAATCACCAATTTTATCTAATAATGCTGCCCCTTTTCTTAACTCATACACTTCCGTTTCAACATCTTTCATTAACACTTCTTTTAATTCATCTTCATCGTAACCACTTAACATTAATCGAATTCCTTTTTGAATAAAAGGATTGTCTACTTGCTCTCCATCAACTTCTAAAGAAAGTAGGCCGTGTTTTTTAGACTTTTTCGAAAAATCAACAAATAAATCCGTTAACTGTTCTAAATTTTCTTCTTTTCTATGTAAAACAGTAAAAATGCTTTTCGTATATTTTTTTATTTCTCCAAATCGATATGCCACAACAATTGTCGCTGTAGTTCCCCCTATGACAATTAAAATAGATGAAATATCTAAAAAGTTTTTAAAAGCTTTTACTCCGCCGCCGCCAATCATAATTGCCGCTATTACAATAGCGAAACCTACTATTATGCCCACTGGGCTAGAAATATCAAACTTCCTTTTTTTTCTTTCTGGTCTAGCAAACACTTGATTTTCGTCTCCCATATTCCGGCCCTTCCCTTTTCATTTTTATAAAACATTTTTTTATTTTAATAATGCGTTTTCACATATACTAAGTATTATACGCTCATCATCTATTTATCGCAATATACTCATAGAATTGACACATTTCATTTCCATATTAGAATTATAGTATGGAAATATGAGGAGGATCACGATGGAACATAACATTTTACAAGTCATTGCACTAGCAGAAAAATTAAAATACGAAATGCGACATAGCTGGCTTTCTAACGGACGTCAAGAAAGTGTTGCTGAACATACGTGGCGCATGTCTCTAATGGCCATTTTAGTCGAGCCTTATTTAGATCAAAAAGTAAATATTGAAAAATTACTTAAAATGGTTATCATTCACGACCTAGTCGAGGCAGAAGCTGGTGATATTCCTGCTTTTGATACAATGAATAGTCATGAATTACAATTACAAAAACAAAAAAATGAGCAAGAAGCCATTTTAAATATTAAACGAACATTAAAAGGTTCTCTCGGTGAGGAATTATATGATTTATGGATGGAGTTTGAAGCGAAAGAAACGTACGAAGCAAAAGTTGCCAACGCACTTGATAAGCTTGAGGTGAAAATTCAGCATAACGAAGCTGATATTGATACGTGGCTACCCATTGAGCATAAAATGACATTCCAAGTAGCAAAGCATACAAACTTTGATTCTTTCCTATCTAAATTACAAAAAATGATTGAACAAGATGGAGAAAAGAAATTACTAGCTGCCGGCATTGACGTGGAAGCTTGCAAACGATAATGAAAAGACACTCAAATTGAGTGTCTTATTTCATTATCGTTGATACAGCCTGCTTGTAAATCAGTTGTTGTTTTCCATCAACTAACATTAAAACGGTAAATTTGTCTATCGCAACAATTTCTCCTACTATTCTAACGCCACTCTTTAAAAAAATTGTAACAATACCTTTTTCTTCTTTTATTTGTTTATATAACTCTTCTTGTAAATGTTCCAAATACTTTTCTCTCCTTTTTTTACAAAATATCTTAATATAAAAAACTACAAATTATTTATTTGTGTACTTTATCTTTTACATTCATAAACTTATTAATAAGTATATCTAAATCTCGGCTAAATAACAAAACTTTATCATGATCCAATCCGTGTCTAGCAACAAGTTGGATTAGCTCTTTCTTTTTGTTTTCTATTTTATTGTGTAATTTTCCCATCTCCATCTCTTTACTAAAACTCCCTTTTCCCATAATATTACTTGTAAAATTATAGTACAAATCCTCTCATAAAAAAATATAAAAATGGTTTTTTTTACAATTTTTATATTTTTTTATGAACAAATCGCAAAATATATAACGATTTCTTCACATACCCCTAGCACAATATACAATCAAAATAACCATACAGGCCTTTGTCTAATTACAAAAGAGACTGGCTCCTTTTCCATACAAAAAACATACTGTATATAGTAGTCCATGAATTATATAGATTAACTTACTCAAAAGGAGGAAAACATATGAGCTATGGTGGAAGTTGCTCTGGTTTCGGCGGTGGATTTGCTTTGCTTATCGTACTATTCATCCTTCTAATCATCATCGGATGTAGCTGCTGGGGTGGCGGCGGATACGGATACTAATATATCCTATCCTTAACAAATGAACGAAAAACTATACGAAAACAGCTCATATTTGAGCTGTTTTTTCATACTTTCGTATGAAGTGTTATCCCTCTTTTTTGTGATTTCAACTAATAAAAAAACGTTTACTATGAAATAAGAAATATTTTACTGAGGAGGATTACAATGATTAAAGGTCTTTACGAAGCACATTTACCTGTTAGTAACTTAGAGATATCCATATCTTTTTATGAATCACTTGGACTGAAATTATATAAAAGAGGAGATGATATTGCTTTCTTTTGGATTAAAGAAAATGAAAGTTGGCTTGGCCTTTGGGAAGGCCCAGAATACAAAGTTAATTATCACCCTTCTTTACGACACATCGCTTTTCAAGTAAGCTTACATGATTTAGAAAATGCAATACACTGGCTAAACCAAAAAGGAATTTCAGCAAGAAAAGATTTTGGAATGGAACCAATTGAGCCGATTGTTTTTCCAGAATTAGCACATGCCGCCGTATACTTTAACGATCCTGACGGAAATAGTTTAGAATTGATCGCACAATTACCTGTTGGACTTCCTACAGCGGAGAAAGTGTATTTAAGCGAGTGGAAAAAACAAGTTCAAGCATCATCATTACATAAGGATTAATCTTTTTATGTCAGTTTCTTATTCCGCACTTCTTAAAACAAATAGTAACTTCAAAAAACTATTTTACGGTCAAACATTAAGTGTACTTGGAGATTGGTTTCATACTGTAGCTTTAGTAACATTCGTCTATAGCCTAACGGAATCGCCATTTATGATTGCACTCACTTTTATAAGTAAAGGCTTACCACAGCTACTTCTTAGTCCATTCATAGGTGGAATTGTAGATCGTTTTTCTAAAAAGAATATTATGATTTTTACCGATATTACACGGGGAATTCTAGTCCTTACATACTTACTCGCAAGCTATAATATTGAAATTATTTTCATTGCTAATATATGTTTATCTGTACTTTCTTGTTTATTTGAACCAGCTAAACAAGCAACCTTAAAGAATATCGTACACCAAAATCATTTCGTAACTGCTAACTCTCTTTCTAGTACAATTAATGGTTTTATGTCTATTATGGGTGCTTCTTTGGGCGGGATAATTGCACAATCTTTACATATTGAGTTCGCTTTTTTAGTAAATAGCCTGTCATACTTTATTTCAGCCTATTTTATTTATAATATGAATGTCCCTTCTCATGATACTTGTAACAAGAAAAAAGCATTTTTTACTGATATAAAAGATGGTTACACATACATATTACAAACAAAAATCATTTTAACGTTAATTCTTGTCGGCATTTCATGGGGCATGATTGGAGGTGCTTACCAGCTACTTCTAACGATCTATGCCGAAAAAATTTTCTACACCAATATCGGAATTTTATATACGGTTCAAGGGGCTGGGCTTATGATTGGAAGCCTCCTCGTTAACCTTTATATATCTAAAAATGAAGAAAAAATGAAAAAAGTATTCGGTTGGGCCTATTTCCTACAAGGAATTTTCTTTCTCGGATTCATTTTGTCCGATCAACTTATTATCGGTATCATTACATTGCTCTGTATGCGCATAGCAGGAGGAATTATCGTTCCACTTGATACGACATTACTTCAAACTTATACGAAGGAAAATATGATGGGTAAAGTTTTTTCATTCCATTATTCCATTTACGGATCTCTTATTCAGTTATCCATGTTTTTTACAGGAGCGCTTTTAGAAATTCTTTCTCCGCAAATTATTGGTAGCCTATTAGCTCTATGCTGTATTTTTGTTAGTTTTATATGGCTTTACCTGTTTTATCGCGGGAAACTGAGTGAAGAATCTACTAACACTTAATAGCATGTTTATATACACGTTATTTTTATTTATGTCGAAATATAAAGGAAAAAGGCGATTTATTTCCCTTACGTTCTAATTTTTTAGAATGTACAATAAATTTAGATTATAAGAAAGGAGATATCATAATGTTTGACGATAGACTTACTATTTCAGCTGAGCAGCAGAAGCTCATTTCTAATGCAACTCGCATTCAAATTCTTCACCTTTTAAAAGATGAAGCACTCACTGCAAAACAAGTAGCTACTAAACTAAATAAATCTGCTGGTAGCGTACATTATCACGTTCAAATTTTATATGATGGAGGGTTACTTGAATTAGTAGACACGAAAGAAAAACGAGGAATTATTGAAAAATATTACAAGGCAAAATCTGCTCATTTCTATATTGAAGAAAGCGGCACAGAAGGAACGAATACAGGCAGTCATATTGTATCTCATTTATTTTTAACTCCAGAGGAATTACAACAACTTACTTGGGAAGTTACACAAGTTTTATTACGCTGGGAAAACAAAACCGCTCGTCAATCAAACTCCGAAGAGGAATACGCTATTTCCTGCAGGATTAAAAAACAATGAAAGAAAGGTCCAACTACTCATGAAGAATAAATTATTATTATTGTCGGGAACAGGAATTTCTCGTTTAGGTGATTTTATGTATCTCATCGCCCTAAACTTAATGGTATTAAATAGCACAAACTCCCCTGCTGCTGTAGCAGGATTATGGATTGTAGGTCCAATTGCCACCGTTGTTACAAAAATATGGTCTGGTAGTATAGTAGATCGATTAAACAAACGGGCCATTATGCTCATCACAGATATAATTCGGGCAGCTCTTATTGGCTGTATTCCACTATTTGATTCTATTTGGGCCATTTATATTTTTATCTTTTTAACTCGCATCGCTACATCATTTTTCGATCCAGCTTCATTCACTTATAAAACGATGCTCATACGAGCTGAAGAACGCGCTCAATTTAACGCTTGGAATAGCTTATTTACAAACGGGGCTTTTATTATCGGTCCAGCTCTTGCTGGAATACTTCTCACCACGTACTCAGCATCCTTTGTGATTTACTGCAACTCACTTTCCTTTCTACTTTCTACCATTCTCATTTACTTCTTGCCAAACATTACACTACAAACAAAACAAAACGAAGAAGTTGCAAATACTTTCGTACAAACATTACGAAGTGATTGGAAACAAGTTTTTTCATTCGCTCGAACTGAAAGTTACATTATTCTCATATTCGTTTTATTTCAAGCTACTATGCTTGTCTCTATGGCACTCGATTCACAAGAAGTTGTTTTCACAAGACAAGTACTGTTTTTATCCAATATAGAATATAGCATGCTTGTTAGTATAACTGGTGCTGCTTACGTTTTCGGTTCATTTCTTGTTTCTCTCTTTGCTAAACGATTACCAATTCAACATTGTATCGGATTAGGTATGATTTTCACAGCAATAGGTTATGTAATTTTCGCCTTTTCAAATTCATTTATAGTTGCAGCGAGTGGTTTCATTTTACTTGGCATTTCTTCATCATTTGCTGGTACTGGCTTTATAACATTTTATCAAAATAACATCCCTGTACATATGATGGGACGTATTGATAGCGTATTTGATTCCATAAAAAATTTCATCCAAATCTTTTTCATTTTAGCAATTGGAGCGTCTGCTCAATTTCTTTCCGTTCAAATTACTGTAATAAGTAGCTCATTACTCATTCTTTTCCTTTCCTGTTTATTAGCACTCCGAGTAATGACCCCTTCACGTGAAAAATATTTTAAAGCTACAGGATCGTCATTAGAATACTAACTAAAAAATAAAAAGCGGCTATTATGCCGCTTTTTGCCGGGCAGTAAGCCCCCCACTGATTAAAGTTTCACTTTATGTTAAAATATGTATTGGATCTGATTATGTAGGAGGGCTATTTTGGAGATTATATTCATTTTCATATGTATTATATTAGTAGCTTCTATTTTACAAACGAGTACAGGTTTTGGCTTTTCTATTATGGCAACACCTTTCTTACTCATGTTATTTCTACCACAAGAAGCTATACAAATAAATATCATTTTATCCTTAATTATTTCCATATCACTCATCTGGAAAATAAGAATGGACATTGATTTTATTCTACTGAAAAGATTAATTTTCGGAAGTATAGTTGGTGTTCCTTTTGGTATTATCATTTTCACTTCCATTAACATCAACACATTTAAATTAGCAATTAGCATCTTGCTCTTACTATTAACGTTGATGCTAATATGCAACTTTAAGATTCAATCAACAAAATCTAGAGATTTCATAGTTGGTGGATTATCTGGTCTTTTAACGACAAGTATCGGTATGCCAGGACCTCCACTGTTACTTTATTTTACAGGAACTGATACGAAAAAGGAGAAGTTACGAGCAACTACATTGGCTTTTTATCTATTTATATATTTCATTAGCCTACTAACTCAAATACTCTTCACTGGGACAAACAAAACAATTTGGGAATCCAGTTTATATGCTATTCCAATCGTATTTCTAGGTTTGTATATAGGTCAATTTATTTTCAAATGGCTTAATCAACGGATTTTTAAAATATTTACGTACATCCTTTTGAGTTGTACAGGTATGTATCTTCTTATTGAAAGTTTGCATTTATTATAAGTAAGTTTTTCAAGATAAAACGATTAAAGCTTGCTTCATTTTTCTCCTCCAAAAAAGGCAGACCTGCATGCAGGTCTGCCTTTTTACTCATTTCTCATTAAATCCTTTTTCACTTAAAAACTCTTTCATATGCATTCTTTTTTCTTTAGCCATAAACGAACTCATTGATTCCGTCCATGTTACGTTTTTCTTGTTTGCTGATCTTTCTTTGTAATACGAGCTCATCGTTTCATCGTATTCGTTTAATAATTCATCATATTTCTTTTCATCATACCCATTTTCATGAAGAATTGCTGCTACTGGTAAACGCGGTTTCACTCCGTGATCTTCATCTGGTACACCAACTGTCATTCCGAATATAGGATATACTTTATCTGGTAAATGAAGCAATTCACTTACTTCTCTCGGGTTATTACGAATACCACCAATATAACAAATACCGTATCCTAACGATTCTGCTGCTAACGCTAAGTTTTGCGAGAACAGTGAAGCATCTACCGTCGCAACGATAAAGTCTTCTACTCCTTCATGCTTAATCTCTGTACCATGCTGTTCACACGCCATTTCAAGTCGTTTTAAATCTGCACAACAAACAAAGAATGCTGCGCAGTCTTTCACGTGACGATTTCCGGATAGCTCTGCTAGTTTAACCTTTAGGTCTTGATCTGTTACATATATAACAGAATACGCCTGTACAAAATGCGAGGAAGCAGCATGCTGCGCAGCTTGCACCATTCTTTCTACTACATCTTTCGGAATTGATTCTTCTTTATATTTACGAACTGAAACGTGTTGCTCCATTTTATGTATGATCTCATTCATGAAAAACACTCCTTTTTTCTCTTCATAATGAAAAATTAACATATCTTTTTCAATATTCACAACTTATAAGCACAAAAAGAGCAATTCTTTTTGAATTGCTCTTTTTTAAAACGTCTATTAGTACGGTAAATGAAATTATATCGACGATTCCTTGCATTATATCAACGATTTTTCAAATATATCGACTTATCAACAAATACCGACAGGTTTACATCAAATTATTTCTTGTCTTATTACGTTGTTTTCAAAACTTTAATACCTTTTACGATATTCCAAATGAAGTAATAAATCCCTACAAGAATGAATACTGCATATGTGATCATCATTCCAATTCCAGCACCATCGGATTGATTGAAGCTTAAACCATATATGCCGGATACTGCTAATCCACCAAATAAAACCGCATACGGGAAAATATGTGACCAAAATGCTTTTTTCGCGTGGTATTTCACTTCATCCTCCGCAACGAAGTAGACGATAATTGGCAGTAAAAATGGTGCAAAAAAGATACTAAAGTAACATAGTGAAGATAATATATTATTTCCTTTCATCCGATTCACCTCTAAATAGTTTTTGTTATCTTCATTATGTCAGGAATCGGTTCTAGAAACTATCGCTTTACCTTTCATGAACATGACATATTTGTAAGATTTTCATCAAAAATAATCCCGACTGGACTTCCAGATGGGATTACTTTTTCTATATTCGATTCATAAACCAATATTGCGTAATAGCTAAATACTCTCGTATATTCGATGGAATGACAATTCGCTTCGGTGTTTCGGCCGGAAGACCTTCTAATTGTAAACCTTGTTTTGCTGCTATTTTTTTCGCTCTAAACATATGGAAGTCGTTTGTTACGATCATTCCCTTTTTCATATTGTCCGGAATTAAAGGTTTTGAGAATTTAATATTCTCATCTGTACTCGTTGACTTATCTTCCATAATGATACGGTCTTCTGCAATTTTTAGTTTCATTAATTCATATTTCATTGCTAATGCTTCTGAAATATCTTCTCCTTTTCCTTTCCCTCCAGACACAATCGCAATTGTTTTCTCATGTGATTTTAAATATTCAGCTGCTTCCTCAATACGATATTGTAATGAGTAAGATGGTTTCGTCCCATTTACTTTCGATCCTAATACAATTATATAATCCGCATCGTAGGTCGCGTTCATATGCCCATGCTTATATATGTTATATTGTAAAAATCCTGCATAAACGGCGCAAATCATTATAATTCCTATCATATACTTAATTATTTTCTTCTTTTTCATATCCATATACTCCTATGTTCTTTGCTTCTTTCATGATAATATCCATTTATTTGTTTGTATACAGACAAATTCCAATTCAGCCTAATTTATCCTCTGGAAAGTAATATTTATATTTCTTTCGGGAACAGTAAGTACAACTTTGCACGAAGGAGTGTCTCTATTGCTTCTCTTTTTATGTAACGTATCATTCTTTTTCATCTTATTTTTACTATCACTTAAAATGCTCGGTAAATCAGCTTTAGCACAACTAACTCCTCATGATTTTGGTGCTATTATCTTTTTATCTTATTTAGCTTTTCAGGCCATACCAGTCTCTGGTGCTTTGCAAGCTTTTCTCGGCATGGTCGTTATTACGTGTTTACATTTGCTTCTTACAAAATTAAGTTTACTAAACAAACTAAATCGTTTCATTCTCGGGCACCCTATCATTTTAATTAAACATGGTGATATTATTTTTGAGAACTTACAAAAAAGTAGATATCCAATTGCTGAACTACTTTCTAACCTTCGCGTCGCAGGATACCCAAGTGTTCACGAAATTGAATATGCTATTTTAGAAGCGAATGGAGCCATTAGCATTTTACCAAAGCGTGAACTTGTACCATTAACTCCAAAAGATTTAAACATAGATGTTACGTATGCTGGATTACCAATTGCCCTTATCGTTGATTCGCAAATTCAATACGATAACTTAAAGTTAATTCATAAAGACGAAAAATGGTTATATAAAGAATTAAAAGAAAAGGGCATCACTAATATTAAAAGCGTTGCTTTCGCGTCTGTTCAAGAAACAGATGGATCTTTTGCGATTAGTTTAAAAGAGTAAAAAAATCCCCTTACTTGCTCAAGGGGATTTTCTTCATTATATCGCTTCTTTCTCTCCCGCCATATTTAATGGAACAGGATGTTTCATACGATTCATCGTAAATACGATAATCGCTGTCAATACTTCAGCTACTGGCATAACGAGCCAAATTCCATTTATCCCAAATAATTTTGGCATAATCCATAATAATGGAATAATAAATAGTAACCCTCGGCTCATTATAATCAGCACTGATTTTGTCGTTTGTCGCACTGATTGGAAGTACTCTCCATACACAATGTTATATCCTAAAAATACATATTGGATAAAGAACAAGCTAATACCCGTTAATGTTAACTCCAATAACTCTGGAGATTGGACATCAAATAGACCAATAATATATTTCCCAAAGAATAATCCGATAACTATTGCAATACCACCGAGTACTACCGCAATTTTTACAGCGAACTTTAATCCTTCACGCAATCTTTCTGATAAATTTGCCCCGTAATGGAAACTAGCGATCGGTTGTAACGCTGCTCCAACACCGAAGAATAGTAGTAATGTCATCGCATGAATACTGTTCACCATCGCATAAGAAGCGACTCCTACTTCTCCTGCATATCGAACGAATGCAATATTAAAACCAATCGTAACAATCGCTACTGTACTTTCTGCTGTAAAGCTAGGGAAACCTATGATCATAATTTGTTTAACTGTATCCCATTCAAAATGGAATTTCGTCCATTTTAAAATACTACTTTTTCTAAAAAAGTGCGTTAATAATACAAGGAATCCAATCGCTGCTGAAAGAATAGTCGCTGAAGCAGCACCTGTTACGCCCCATCCAAAGATGAAAATAAAGATATAGTCAAACACTATATTTAATACAGCAGTTACAACTAGACCTGCCATTGCTAAATTAGGATTTCCGTCATTTCGTATAAATGTACTTAAAATATTTTCTAAAACGTATATCATTCCAAATGTTAATAATACATGTAAATAGTCTAACGCATACGGTAAAATCACTTCGTTTGCACCGAATAAGTATGCTAAATCTTCTATTCTCCATAAGCAAATCGCTGCTAAAACACCTACGATAATTACTGCTACCGTCATGGATTGAGTAAAAATAGATCTTGCTCTATCTAATTTATTTTCACCTAGTGCAATGGAATATAACGTTGCTCCGCCCATTCCAATCCACAATGAAATAGAGAAGAAAATTGAAAATGCTGGAATAGCCACGTTTACTCCCGCTAATCCGTTCGCTCCAACTCCCCTGCTAATCATAACCGCATCAATCACAATATTAACTGACATTAATACCATTCCAAGAACAGCTGGTATTAAATATGAAATAAATAAACTTTTTATTGGTTTTTCTCTTAACTTTTCTGTTGTTTCCATCATATAAATGCTCCTTTTTCAATGCTCTGTTCACAGTTTAAACCTTCAAGTTACTTGAAGGTCAATAGAGAATTAAAAAATAGGCAACTTAATTATCATGTTTGCGGCCAATTTGTAATGATACGAGTCCTACAACTTATTGCTTTGTTTTTTCATGATAGGAATTTGAATTTCTGTTACTTGCTCCTCTGGATTTTCTGTTACAGACCAATCAATTAATGCAATCTCAATCGCATCTCCACTTATTTCGTATCCTTCTTGATCAATATATTTCATTAGCTTTTTATATGTTTCATCAGTTTCTTCATATGGCCCATGATGATATACACAGGCAAACATACCTTCTTTAATTTCATCTGAACTCTGTACTTGAAAAGGCATATAATCCAAAAGAATAAAAACACTGCTATATGCTTGAAACTCATTTTGCAATAATCCTTTTTTCGCAACTGTTACACCGATATCTCCAGAAAACAAGCTATCATCCATTTGCCTCATATTTTTTTGCAACGAATGAATGTAGTACTCAAACATATCATCCGTCGTATTCGGAGCAATTGCAATAGCTGTTATTTTTCGCTGCGGGATCTCTTTTATTACCATTTGTTCAGCTTTTGTTTTTGTTGCTTCCTTAATTAAATGAATTCTATGCTCCATTTTCGCCAAAGCATACTCAATTTCTCTTTGTTTTTTCAACATCATTTCTTGTTGTTTCTCTAGTAAATTGAGTGCGTATGTGGGATTTCTTTCATCAATATATTTTTTAATTTCCTTTAGTGGGATATTTAATTGACGTAAAAATTTAATCGTATCTAATAGTGAAAATTGATCGATTGTGTAATAACGATAATTTGTTTGCGGGTCCACAATGGACGGATGAAAAATTCCCTTCTCATCATAATAACGTAAAGTAGATTCAGCTATATTATGCATTTTTGCCATTTCTCCAATTGTAAAGCGTTTGTTTAATAACATCTTTTATTTCCTTCCATTTCTATTTATTTCATTATATGTTCATTCTGTCTTCAAAACAAAAAAGAATTCTCCTACGAGAATTCTTTTTATTAACTCTTAAACCTCTATTATTATAGGAAGGATCATCGGTTTTCTTTTCGTGTTAGTATATATAAACTTCCCTAAAGCCTCTCTTACTTCTCTTTTCAAAATACCCCAGCTATTCACATTCTCTTTCTTTAAATTATTAATCGTCATAACAGCTAATTTATTTAATTCCTTCAAAAATTCTTCTGAATCACGAACATAGACAAATCCACGAGAGATAATATCAGGACCGGAAATAATTTCTCCATCCACTTTATTAAAGGTAATAACTATTACGAGCATTCCATCTTCTGAAAGTTGTTTTCGATCACGTAATAAGGCATTCCCAACATCACCAATTCCTAATCCATCTACATATATATTTCCAGCCTGTATTTTTCTAGATTGAACGGCCACTTCATTACTTATATCTACAACATCGCCATTACGAACGATAAAGATATTTTCTTTTTCGACACCAATTGATTCTGCTAACAAACTATGGTGATGTAGCATTCTAAACTCTCCATGAATTGGGATAAAATATTTAGGTTTCATTAAAGTGAGCATTAATTTCAATTCTTCTTGATACGCATGACCAGATACATGGACTCCAGTAGAACTACCTGATCCATAAATTACTTTTGCTCCTAAAGCAAATAAATTATCTATAATTCTTGAAACGTTACGTTCATTTCCTGGAATCGGAGTCGCGGCTATAATAACCGTATCTTCTGGTAAAACATCAACTTGTCTATAGTTTCCACTCGCTAAACGCGCTAAAGCTGCCATCGGTTCTCCTTGACTTCCTGTACAAAGTATCGCTACCTGCTTTGGATCTAAACGATTTACTTCACTCGCTTCAATTAACATGCCGTCTGGAATATGTAAATACCCTTTCTCTAGAGCAACTTCTACTACATTTACCATACTTCTCCCGAGCAAAGCTAGTTTTCGATTTGTTTTTATGCAAGCTTCAACTATTTGCTGAACACGATTCACATTAGAAGCAAATGTAGAAATAATTACTTTTCTATTTGCTTTCATAAATATTTCCTCTATTCGTTCTCCTACTGATCTTTCTGATGGAGTAAAACCTGGTCGTTCTGCATTTGTACTTTCAGATAGTAAAGCTAGTACACCTTCACTACCTATTTTAGCCATTTTATGAATATCAGGATGTTGGTTATTTACTGGTGTTAAATCGAATTTAAAATCCCCGGTGTGTACTACAGTACCTTCTCGTGTATGAAACACAATACCGAGACAATCTGGGATACTATGATTCGTTTTAAAAAATGTCGTCTTAATAGAACCGAGATCGATTTCTGATTCTGCGTGAATAACGATTAATTCTGTATCATTTTGAAGATTATGCTCCTTTAATTTAATTTCAATTAAACCTAACGTTAACTTCGTCGCATAGATTGGTACGTTTAGTTGTTTTAAAAAATATGGTATTCCGCCAATATGATCCTCGTGTCCATGCGTCACGACTAACCCGCGAATTTTTTCTTTATTTTCTTGTAAGTATGTGATGTCTGGAATTATTAAATCAATTCCTAATAAACTTTCATCTGGAAATTTAGATCCACAATCAATAACGACAATATCATTTTCATATTGAATAGCATACATATTTTTCCCTATTTCATTTACTCCACCTAAAGCAACGATAGATAAGTTGTTTTTTAATGACTTCAAATGATAAGCCTCCCTTTCACAGTTATAATTTGTGAAATAGTATTTAGACTTTATTATTTGTAATAAAAAAAGACTTCATACTATTTCATACATATAAAATCCACACGCTACTCTTATATGTATATCCCTAATAACACAGCCTCCCTCTAAAAAAGCCCCCATTTTTTCATTGATTTTTTGTAAAATATATTATATATTAATTACAGGTTCAAATTACGAGTTCAAAAGAACTTGTAATAAGACCCTTTGTTTAATGGGTTTTACATATTTTCATTAGGCAAATTCCGAGAAATCGTATGATAAAAATAAAAATGATGAGGAGAGGATCCGATGGAATTCGAATTTTTCTTTCAAATTGCACTTATTTTATTAAGTACAAAGCTTGCTGGTGATCTTAGTGTTAGATTAGGTCAACCTTCTGTACTAGGTAAATTAATTGTCGGTATCGTTATCGGTCCAGCTTTATTAGGTTGGATTGAAAATTCAGAGCTTCTAACACAATTAAGTAATGTCGGTGTTATTCTTTTAATGTTTATGGCAGGACTTGAAACAGACTTAGAGGAATTAAACGCAAATCGTAATTCTTCTTTAGCTGTTGCACTTGGAGGTATCATTCTTCCATTCGTAGGTGGTTACATTTCTGGTCTTGTTATGGGAATGGAACAAGGAAATGCTGTATTTTTAGGGTTACTTCTATGTGCGACAAGTGTTAGTATTTCTGTACAAACACTTCGCGATTTAGGAAAGATGAAAACACGTGAAAGTACAACTATGCTGGGCGCAGCTGTATTTGATGACATTCTTGTCGTTATTTTATTAGCATTTGCAATGAGCTTCTTAGGTACAGACGATGTTAACTTAACAATGGTTATCTTGAAGAAAGTTGTATTCTTAGCTTCTATTATTTTAATCGGATGGAAAGGTGTTCCTGCGATCATGCGCTGGTTATCACCACTACGCGTATCTGAGTCTATCGTGAGCGCGGCTCTTATCATCTGTTTCTCATTCGCATATTTCGGCGAACTATTAGGAATTGCTGGTATTATCGGTGCTTTCGCAGCTGGTATCGCTATTTCTCAAACGAACTACAAACATGAAGTAGAAAAGAAAGTAGAACCAATCGCTTACGCTATGTTCGTTCCCGTGTTCTTCGTAAGTATCGGTATGAATATTACATTTGACGGTATTGGCAATCAAATTTGGTTCATCCTAGCATTAACAGTAATCGCTGTATTAACGAAACTAATTGGTTGTGGATTTGGTGCACGAATGACTGGATTTGACGCTAAGTCTTCTGCAATTATCGGTGCTGGAATGGTTTCTCGTGGTGAAGTTGCACTTATCATCGCAGGAACAGGACTTTCTTCAGGTCTACTAGCACAAGATTACTTTACAGCTATCGTTATTGTCGTTATTTTAACTACAATGATTACACCACCAATGTTAAAATACACTTTTGGTGCAAAAGATAAAGCAATGAAAGCAAGTAAATAAGTTTAATAAAAAAGGAGATTGCTATCTTATAAGATAGCAATCTCCTTTTTCGTTTTATCTTTAAACAATTTTATTCGTTTTTAACCATTTTTCAAAAATAATTCGTGCTTCTTCATCATCAATATCATTACTAAATGAATACACCTTAATGCCATAATCATCTATATATTCACCTAGCTTCATTTCCTCCACTTTCTTATAAAAATTGTCTACCTCATAGTGCGGAATATAAGCGTCCCAAACTGGTTCATTTATTCTTTTGTACGCCGTCACTTCTAAATCGTATCCATCTTCATAATAACCGATGTGATAATGTTGACTAGGGTCATATTTCTTCATAAAAGTTCCTTCCCTTTGAAAATTTATCATATTTCACATAATAAACAAAAGCGAGCTGTATATTACAGCTCGCTCGATTCATTAAATACGTTCCATCGCCGTCTTCAACGTTCCAACAACAAAGGCAATTTCTTCACTTGAAATAACAAGTGGTGGTGCTAATGTTAAGACGTTATTATATCCTGCTGTTGTCATGCCGTTTCGTCCGATAATTAACCCTTTTTCTTTACAAGCATTTACAACACTTGCAATTTTGTCGTTATCAATTGGTTCTTTCGTCTCTTTATCATTTACTAGTTCGATTCCAACTAGTAAACCTTTCCCTCTAATATTCCCAACAAGTGGATGCTCTCCAATTTCTTCTTTTAATTGCTCTAATAAAAGCGAGCCCATTTGTGCAGATCGCTCAATTAAATTTTCATTTTCCATAATCTCTAAGTTTTTAAGCGCTAATGCACAAGCTGCAGGATTTCCACCAAATGTATTAATATGACGGAAGAATTCATATTCTCCCTTCCCTTTAAATGCTTCATATATTTCTTTTTTCACAGCTGTCGCTGATAACGGTAAATATGCGCTCGTAATCCCTTTTGCCATCGTAATAATATCTGGCTTCACATCATAATTCATAAATCCAAATGCCTTCCCTGTACGTCCGAAACCGCAAATTACTTCATCGCTAATGAGCAATGCACCGTGTTTTTGACACGTTTCTTGAACAGCTTTCATATAGTCTTGTGGCGGCATTAAAATGCCTCCGCCCGTAATAATTGGTTCCATAATAAAAGCTGCAATCGTTTCACTTAATTCCCATGTCATAACGCGATCTACTTCTTTTACACATTCTACATCATAAATATTCTCTCTTTCTATTCCAGGCATACGATAACAATCTGGTGGCGTTACATGTAAAAATCCTGAAGCAAATGGCTCATATTGATATCGACGTTGCGCTTGTCCCGTCGCTGCCATCGTAGCCATTGTATTACCGTGATACCCGCGGTAACGTGACATAAATTTATAACGATGCGGTTCACCTTTTTGAGCATAGTATTGTCTTGCTATTTTAAAAGCTGTTTCGTTCGCTTCCGAGCCACTATTAGAGAAGAAAATAACATACTCTCCTCCAAGCCACTCATTTAATTTTTCTGCAAGCTTTATAGCTGGTTCATGCGATTGTGACATCGGAAAGTATGATAATGTTTGTAATTGCTTATATGCCGCCTCTGCGAGCTCTTTTCTGCCATATCCACTATTCACACACCAAAGACCACTCATACCATCTAAATATCTTTTCCCTTCTATATCTTCAACCCAGCACCCTTCTGCTTTTGCCCCTACCATTGTACTATTTGGACTAAAGGGACGCATTCCGTGCCAAACATATTGCTCATCTTTCGCTAATAATTCATCAGTCTGTTTCGTTTTCATCATTTCTTCCACCTTCCATAACAACTTATTTTTCACAAAAGCTGCGCTGGTGCCATGATGATTTAAATTTCTCCCTGCTTATTTTCATTCCACAAAATTAAGACAAAATCCTACTTACAATACAGTAATATTTACAAGAAAAAGGAGCTCTTCTTATATATCGAAAAGCCCCTCTTTTTTTAATGCGACGATGCATCACTAACGCCATGACCTGTATTAGATTTCACAAGAATCTCATCAAATTTCGCAGCGTCTTCTTTCTTACTAGATAAAACTGTTCCTAAATATGCTGCAAGGAATCCAAGCGGAATTGAAATAATTCCAGGTGTCGTATATGGGAAAATCGCTTCCCCAACAAATATAGCTTTTCCAGCTACAGGGTTCCAAACATTTGGACTTAACGCTACGAGAACAATTGCTGATACAAGACCAACGACCATACCCGAAATAGCACCTGTTGTATTGAAGCGTTTCCAATATATTGTGAATAATATAACTGGTAGATTTGCACTCGCTGCAACTGCAAATGCTAATGAAACTAAAAATGCTACGTTCAACGTTTGAGCAAATAACGCTAGTATAATGGATAATACCGCTACCCCAATAGACGCATAGCGAGCCATTGACACTTGCTCTTTTTCCGTTGATTTCCCCTTGCGAATAATTTCATTATAAAAATCATGTGCAAATGCTGATGCTGCTGTTAATACAAGGCCTGCCACTACAGCTAAAATAGTTGCAAAGGCAATTGCTGAAACGAAAGCAAATAAGAAATCTCCACCTAACGCTTTAGCTAATAGAGGTGCTGCCATATTACCAGCAGGGTTTGCTTTCATAATTGCCTCATTCCCTACAAATGCTGCTGCCCCAAATCCTAAGAAGATTGTCATAATATAAAATGCGCCAATTAACCACGTAGCGTACACAACAGATTGCCGTGCCGTTTTTGCATCACGTACTGTAAAAAATCGAACAAGAATATGTGGTAATCCGGCAGTACCAAGAACTAGTCCTAAATTTAAAGACAGTGTATCAAGACCATCCTTATACTTTACTCCTGGATTTAAAAACGAATCTTTTAATGGTGTAGCTGTTTTCATTTGCGCGAACATTTCAGTCACACTAAAATTAAATTTGGAGAAAACGATAACAGAAATAATAAATGTACCAGCCATAAGTAGTACAGCCTTAACAATTTGTACCCAACTCGTCGCAGTCATTCCGCCAAAAATAACGTACACTGTCATTAATGTACCAACGATTAAAACTGATGTCGTATATTCGATCCCTAATAATAATTTAATAAGTGCACCAGCCCCAACTAATTGTGCAATCATATAAAAAATCGAAATCGTCATTGTATTAAGCGCTGCAACACCGCGAACTTTTTTCGCATCAAAACGTGCCGCAATCATATCCGCTAACGTGTACTTCCCTAAATTTCTAAGCGGTTCTGCAACAAGGTATAGAACAACTAAATAAGCAACTAAAAAGCCGATACTATAAAAGAATCCATCAAATCCAGTTAATGCGATCGCTCCGGCTATACCAAGAAATGACGCAGCAGACATGTAATCTCCCGCAATGGCCAGACCATTTTGCCAACCAGTTAATCCCCCTCCAGCTGTATAAAACTCACTCGCATTTTTCGTTTTCTTCGACGCAAAATAAGTTATGACGAGTGTACCAAGAACGATGATTAAAAATAATGCAAAAGCGGTTATATTCAACGTCAGCCCCTCCCTTTTTGCATATCTTGTAGAATTTTTTGCGAGATTTCATCAAAGGATTCTGCTTTTTTGCTATAAATCATACATAATGACCACGTCATTATAAATTGCGCAAATGCAAACATCCATGCCCACGTAACATCCCCAAATGCTGGTGTATTGAGCACCTTTGAATACGATGTTAAAATAGGTAATGCAATAAAAAAGCTTAAAAAGAAAATACTCATCGGAACGATAAACTTCTTTTTCGTATTTAATAGCAATTGAAATTCTTCTGACTGAACAACCTCTGTATAATTCACTTCATTTTGTAACTTACGTGCTGACGTATCATCTCGTTTCATTCTCCGATCCCCTCTCTTACTGAAAATACAATTACCCCTTGTATACCTAAAGACTAAATTTTATAAATATTCAGAAACTTATTTCCATTTTAGACAATCCATACATTCCTGCAAAGATTTTTCGATAGACATTTTTCGGCATTTTCCCCTAAATTTTTAATATACTTTTGCAGCATAAAATTTACGTACTGCAATCCCGCACCAGTCAAGCTTTACAGGAAGTTATCTTCCATCTAAATTCCTCATATTTGCCGAATTTTGAGGCGGGAGTTTTACCGCTCGGCAAATTTCAAGATAAAAAAAGTAGTGCTTATCGCACTACTTCTGTCTTTTTCTCTTTTTCTAAATTACGAGCTGTTTCGCTTAATTCAACGTCTTTTCCATCTTTAAGCGTTCCAAATATGAAATCGAATACTGGATTTGAAACACCAAACCAAAACTTTTCATTTTTATAATGGTGTAATATGTGCTGTTTTTTTAGCCATCTTCCAAACTTAGTGAACGGACGAATCGGCTTATGTGCAATATAATGTTTCCATTCATAAACGAGAAGCATGATAATCATTCCAATTCCAAATGAAAGTGTAATAGTAACACTTTTTGTTATACCATATGCTATAAGTAAATATATAGTAAAGCTAGGTATACTAAACCATACAGGCAAAAACAATAGTTTTAAATCATCTGGATATACATGATGATCATAATGTAATCTTCTTAACATTTTTAATAAAAATACGTTTTTAGGTGGCTTTAAATGGAATAAAAATCGATGTGTCATATATTCGTTAAACATATAAAAAACAATCCCAAACAAACATGCGAACATACCAATCCATGTGAAAAATTGCATTTTTAAAATAATGATGAAAATAAATAAAATACTATACATAATAACGATATCATGTTGTAAAAAGAACTCTTTCCCTACTCTCTTCATCTTCCTTCCCCCTTTTCAAAAAAACAGCCGCAACATATCGTTACGACTATTTCTTTTATTTTATTCTATTCACTTTACAAATTTGCCTGCTGCTCTATTGTCGAGAAAAAATTGTTCGATCCAAATATATTTTGCTTTGGAATAATATGTTCCACTGCAAATACTGTTACTTCTCCTCTTTGTACCTCTCCAATAACGAGCCCAAATATTTCATGATTCACTGCAAACGTTGGTTGCTTTGTTTGTAGTAATCTTGCTGCATTTTGAAATACCGCTTCATATAGTGGATTTCTATCAGTAATTTCTTTTCGAATTTTTGGTGCTAACGTAATAATAATTTCTTTTCCGTCAATAGTGGTTCGATACATAAAAATCTCCCCTTCAATCTTATGTGAACAACTGTAAAGCTTTGTATGCAAAATGGATAGAATATCCTACTAAAATAATACCTGCTCCGGCTGTTATATAGCCAAGTGCTTTTTGCTTTAATAAAGTTCTGCCAAAATGGACAGAAAAAGCAATATTTAAATTCCATAAAATAATGCCAACGATAATACAAAGACTGTACAAAAAGGCTTCTTGTTTCGTTACCTTCGTAAGCAATGAGCTAAGTGTACTTCCGTATATACCAAACCAAAAAACAAGATTTAATGGATTGGATATCGCAATTAAAAAACCTGCCATAAACGATTGTTTAAGACCACCTACCTCTTCCTTTTTATATTCCATATTCGAGTGGGAAATTCCTTGTTTTACACTTTGAAATCCTAAATAAAATAATAAGAAAAACCCTGTACAATACATAAAAGCTTGTACATATGTATACATAAACACAGAAGATAAACCGAAATAAACGAGAAGCATAAACAAAATATCTGCAGTCATTCCACCAATTCCAACAACCCATGCATGCCAAAAACCTCGTTCAATTCCTCGTTTTAACATTTCAATATTAATCGGACCTACTGGCGCTGCTAATGAAATACCTAATACAATTTGTTGTATAATCGCTCCAAACATCGCTCTATCCTTTCTACTTCCTTTACTATTAAGTAATGATATAATGATTAAAAATAGACTAGCTTACATCAAAATATTCACTACTAAAATACCCTTTTTTATCCAAAATATGCAAAAGAGCCATCTGGATGATGGCTCTTACTTTTCTAACTTATGAAGAAAAGGACATTTTCCTTTTATCGGCTCTACATCGTCTCCTACGAAGTATTGTTTCCATTCACGATGATCTGGATCACCATAATGACTAATGTTAGGATGCTTCGGCAGCTGATCCCACTTTTCAACTCGATCTCGGACCGTTTGTCTTGAATATGCTCCTTTAGGGCGATCCCCTTCTAATCCATCAAAGATGGTACGCGGTTGAAATCCAATAACGAGAGAATTTCCTAAATGCCTAGTTTTTCGTTGTTTATAAGCTGGCGCATTTCCAAATGCGAATATCGGTTCACCACCAAATGAAAATTCCCATAAGTAATGGTCTGGGTCTTCAGGCATTTGCTTCGGCCATGTTTGGTCATCGTTTTCATGTAAATATTGTAGTACTTTCCAAAAGTAATCACGATAATATTCCAGTGATTGTTCCTCACATTCCGGTTCCACAAAAAGAAAGAATCCTCTTCTTACAATTGGGCGCTCTTTCATTAACTCTAAAAAAGATAACATTGTATGTGGCAAATGACTCCAATCATTATGAGAGAGAAATGAATAACGAAGTTCATTCTTTTTCAAAGCTGTTAAGCCGAAATAACATGGGAAAGTTGGTTCTAGCACGACACTCGAAAAATTTTGAAATTCTTTTGTAACCCAATTTGGTATGTCGGTTCTCGTTCTCATTCCTTCATTATCTAATAAATAAGACTCATTCATTCTTTCTTTCACCTCATTATGTATAGCATTCAATTAAGAATATTACATACTCGGCCTGTCCTATACCTATTTAAAAATTCGGCTGAAAAATTATTTAAAAATACAAAAAAATAAAATCGCTTACTTGACTAATTTCTACCAATTCGTGTATATTTAAATTAATCATTTAGCAGAATATTCAAGATTATAGCATTTTTAGTTTATATTATCTTTCAAATGAATTTCACTAAATGAAAAAAGCAAATGTTTTTAGGAGGAATTGTAACATGCAAGGAAAAGTAAAATGGTTTAACAACGAAAAAGGTTTTGGATTTATCGAAATGGAAGGCGCTGACGATGTATTCGTACATTTCTCTGCTATTCAAGGTGACGGCTATAAAGCTTTAGAAGAAGGTCAAGAAGTATCTTTCGATATTACTGAAGGAAACCGCGGACCTCAAGCTGCTAACGTAGTAAAACTTTAATCCAACATATAACAGGAGGTTACCTTACTTGGTAACTTCCTTTGTTATTCCTTTGTATATTTCCGTTTTACAGAGCAAAAACTATGTGAAATGCGCAATATACAAAGGAGGAAGTAATAATGGGATCAGAAGTAAATGATTTTGAAGAAGTGAAATTCCGTGTAGAAACAGCACAAAAAATGGTAGGGTCAGCGACAATTTCAATGGATCCAGATACATTAGAGCATGCGACTACTGCTGTAGAAGCCGCTCGCTCTCAGCTTGAAATTATGAAATCTGTTGCGACAGATTTAGATGAGCCATTTTTAATGAATGAGGAAAAGAAATTAAGTAAATGCGAGCATCAATTAAATGAAGCAAGACACTAAAAAACATCCAGAGAATTTTCTCTGGATGTTTTTTCATGATAACTGTTCTCCATACTTTTTCAATGTTTCTCCAACTGTACATTGTCGTATACAAAATGAATGGGCATAATACTTACTATTTGTCTTTCGATTATGTTCTCGCAAGAAACATCCTTCACAATACGTTTCTAATAAGTCATTTACCTCTGTAATGAGTTGCTTTTTATCCACCTTTGCACCTCTCTATTAGGTTATTTCTTTATGACTATCAATGACTGTTCCTTCTAATGCTTGCGTAGCTAATTGATGCGCTTCTTTATTTTGTTTTCTAGATATCGGCTCACATACAAGTTTTAATTTCATTTGCTTCGCTTTTTGTTCGATTTGATCTAAGTAATGATTTAAATGCTCATCATAACAAGGCCATTCTCCAGCCAATTGCTGCAGTACAACTTGAGAATCGCCGCGAAGTGTAACTGCTTCATACTTAATTCCGAATTCCTCGAGTATATTCATGCCATATAGTAATGATGCATATTCCGCTTCATTATTATCATATATACCTTCTATATATGCATTACGGCGAATTCGGTATTTTGTATTTCCTTTTTTATAGTATACACATATACCTACTCCAGCTTCTTTCGTCTGTACATCATAACCGCCATCAAAATAAACGAGGATTTCTTGGGGCTCTTCCTCCACTTGTTTACTCAGCTTTTTCATTTCCTTTAATGACCATTCTGCATCCATTTCATCATAAAATGATAGTTCTTTCACTCTTCCTGTTTTCTCGAAATCCTCTGCAAATTGCAATACATCTTCTATGTTCATATAATCTGTCGTTAATTCCGTCTGCAATCCGCTCTTTGTTTTATACAACCAATGAATTTTATATTTCATACTAGATTCCCCTTATATAAGACTTCTTATATGTAGTCAGCTAATGAAAGCCTCACTTTATTTTATTATATTGTATCAAGAGTCACAGCATTATATTCAATATGATTACATACAAAAAGAGCTATCCCTATAGGAATAGCTCTTTCATCTATTGCATAAATCTTTCAAATTGTACTCGTTTATTAATCCAGTACATTACAGGCATACCAATTGCCATGACAACAAATTCACCGATGGCACATGTTAACCAAGTCAACATAAACGGTAAATCAAATGCAAGATGAAGTTCAATTGCAATCATAAACATAGTAATTGTAAAAATAACTGTATTAAAAATCATACGAGCCCAAACACCTTTAATAAATCGCATAGAAATAATCGTTGCAACTAATGCAAGAATAGATTGCCCTACTCCAAATACTAAATCGTAAGCGATCATAGGTGAGAAAAAGAGATTCGTTAAAAATACACCTAATACAATTCCGTAAATTGCTTTCTTATTAAATACAACAAGATGATTAAACATCTCTGAAATACGAAACTGTACATTCGTAAAGCCAAATGGCTGAATAAGCATAGAAACAGCAATATATAATGCCGCTAAAATACCATTACCGACTAAAGTTCTAATATTCATGACAAAATCTCCTTAGTTTTTTTACGTGGGATGGTTTCGAACCACGTTATTCGTTTTTTAAGCAACAAGAATATATTCTACGCAATACACACTCTCTCGTCAATAGATTCCTATCATTAACTACCTTTTTTCTTTTAGACAACGTATAATAAAACATATGAAAGTTTTAGGAGGTTTCACTTCATGACAGCAACAATTCAAAATGAAAAAGTGGTCGTTTCCATTTCTGACAAAGGTGCAGAATTACAAAGCGTTCGCTTAAAAGAAGATAACACTGAATACTTATGGCAAGGCGATTCTACTTATTGGGGGCGCCGCGCACCAATTTTATTCCCAATTGTCGGCCGATTAGTAGATAATACATACTACGTAGATGGTAAACCATATTCTTTAACACAACACGGCTTTGCTCGTGATCTTACATTCTCTGTACAAGAACAAAGTGAAACGAAAATCACTTATATTGTAACTAGTAATGAAGAAACATTAAAAAAATACCCATACGAATTCGAATTACTCGTTTCTTATGAGCTAGACGGACAAATCGTCCATGTAACATATGAAGTAAATAATCCTGCTTCAAAAGAGATGTTCTTCTCAATCGGAGCACATCCTGGTTTCAACTTCCCCTTATTAGAGGGCGAATCATTTACTGATTATCATTTATCATTTAATGGTTCTGAACGCTTAGAAACAAGCGTATTAGAAGGACCTTACCTTTCAAGTAAAAAACAATTAATTGCTGAACATACGAATGAATTACCACTTACATACGATTTATTCAAAAATGATGCGCTGATTTTTGAAAATATGAATACGGATGAAATCTCTATTCGTTCTCATAAACATAATAAATTTGTAAAAGTAGAATTTGACGGATTCCCATTTGTCGGCGTATGGACACCAGGCGAAAACGCACCTTTCTTATGTATTGAACCTTGGTACGGTATTGCTGATGAAGTAAATCCGGCAAAAGATTTCAAGGAAAAAAAAGGAATTCAATCTTTACAAGCGAATGAAACATTTACATGTCGTTATAGTATTACAATCGGCTAAAGTACTCTATCCCCTACTTCAAAGAAACATATAAGTAGGGGATCATCTTATAATTTGGAGGTTTCTCATTTTGATTGAAGTATATATTGATGGTGCATCAAAAGGAAATCCTGGTCCTTCTGGTGCTGGAGTGTTTATTAAAGGGGTGCAACCAGCTGTACAATTATCATTGCCCCTTGGGACAATGTCCAATCATGAAGCAGAATACCACGCTTTACTTGCGGCATTAAAATATTGCACGGAGCATAATTATAACATTGTCTCTTTTCGTACAGATTCGCAACTTGTCGAGCGAGCTGTCGAAAAAGAATACGCAAAAAATAAAATGTTTGCACCACTATTAGAAGAAGCATTACAGTACATAAAAAGTTTCGATCTCTTTTTTATTAAGTGGATTCCAAGTAGTCAAAATAAAGTTGCTGATGAATTAGCTAGAAAAGCTATCTTACAAAATTAACGGGGGTATGAGTATGAAAAAAGATTGGGTTGCTCCTCTTGCTTTATTATTTGTCTCTTTTATTTGGGGAGCTACGTTTGTTGTCGTTCAAAATGCTATGTCTTTCGTTGGTCCATTTACTTTTAATGGCATTCGCTTTTTATTCGCTGGAATTATTTTATTATTCGTTCAAATAATTTTCTCAAAAAAAGCTTCAAAACAAGATATAAAACAGAGTAGTCTCGCTGGATTAATCGTTGGATTTTTTTTATGCGTTGGCTATGTATTACAAACATTCGGCTTACTTTATACAACTTCTTCAAAAGCTGGTTTCTTAACAGGTCTTAGTATCGTTATGGTACCCATTTTGTCTTTTATCTTTTTAAAACAAAAAGCTACCATTTTTATCGTAATGGGTATTGCTGTAGCAACAGCAGGTTTATACTTATTAACTGCTGGTGATTCTTTTCAATTAAACATTGGAGATATACTCGTTCTCGGTTGTGCAGTTGCTTTCGCTGCCCATATTCTTGTTAACGGCTCCTTCTCTAAGAAAATATCACCTTTATTGTTAAGCACGTCGCAAGTATTAGCTGTCGGTATGTTTTCTTCTATTTGCGCTTTTTTGTTTGAAGATTGGGAAAAATTATTTTCAGTAGCATTATGGACGAATTCTTCCTTTTTATTCGCTCTATTTCTAACTTCCCTATTTGCGACATCCATTGCTTTTTTTATTCAAACATCAGCACAAAAACATACGTCTCCAACGAGAGTAGCAATCATTTTCGCAATGGAGCCCGTTTTTGCTGCCTTAACAGGCGTTCTCGTTGCAAACGAACAACTTTCTGTTTCCGCTATTATCGGATGCCTATGTATTTTCCTAGGCATGGTTTTTGTTGAATTACCTTCCAAAACCAAAAAAGAAGCGCAGGCTGCATGAAGTTACGCTTGTAACTTCCGCATAAAAGCCTTAGCGCTTTTTTTATCTGTAATTTCTTCTTCTTTCAATCGTTCTAATAACGCAACAAAATAACTTCCATCAAACTGTAATTGATGTTTAATTGTCGCTTCTATTGCTGCGTTCACAATTCCATCAGATGCACCAGTATATCCTTGTCCGAACATAATAAATCCTTGTGCTTCCTCTGATAATTTAAATCCTTTCGTATGTAAGAATGAAAGATAATCTTCTACTGTTTGCATGTTATTCCCACCTACTCAAAAATTCTCCATCTCCTATCATACATGTTTTTACACGCTATGAGAATGAAATTTCTTTGACAACTTTGTAAATCTATCGTCTACTGCATAGACAATAAAGGATTTCCTTGCAATATGAATGAATATGTATAGTGGAACTTATTTCATATTAAAGGGGAGACACGATGAAACAAGCACTATTAATTATCGATGCGCAGCAAGAATTAATGGATGGGAATGAACAAGAAAAAGAAGTTTTTCGCAAAAAAGAGTTATTATCTACACTAAATACAGCCGTACAAAAAGCAATACATGCAAATGCCCTTATTGTTTTCGTAAGAGATATCGATGTTGCTTCTGGTAGCGGAGAAGGATTTGAAGTACATAATGAAATTAAAGTACCTCAGTCCGCAATCCTTATTAATAAAGCAGCAACAAACGCATTCTATGGCACTTCTTTACTTGAACTTTTAAAAGAAGAAAAAATTAACCATCTCGTTATAGGTGGATGTAAAACAGAACATTGCATCGACACCGCCGTTAGAACAGCAACTGTACAAGGCTTTGACGTTACATTAATTAAAAACGGTCATTCCACAACTGATTCTAACGTGTTATCTGCAGAGCAAATTATCGAGCACCATAATAAAGTTCTACACGGTCATTATAATGTGGATCATTTTTCTATGGTGAGAGATATCGAGGAAGACCTTTTTCAACCTATTCATGATCAATATCGCGATTAAGTTGGCTATAAAAAAGAATCCTTTTCACAAAAGGATTCTTTTTTATCCAAAAATTTGCGCTGCAATACTGTATAGTTCTCCATTTCTTTTCAAAAATTGATCACTATTTTTTATCATAATTGGTGGTGTATTAACCTTTTGAAAACCAGTAATCTCTAATTCTTTCATGAAACCTTTCTTTCCTTCTGGTACATCAATTCTTAATTTACCATGATGCTCTCTTGCTAAATCATGTACAATCCTCATTGCCATCGCATCATTTTTCGCAACGACTGGTCCTATTATTTTATTTTCTGATGTTTGTATACTTAAACCGTAACCTAATACATTTTGTTTGTTGTCCTTTACAACGATGCATTGTTCACTTTGTATAATTCTTTTCGTTAAAAATGCTTTTCTATTTGTTCCAAACGCATTTTCATCTAATTTTATTATTTCTTCTAAATCACACTCTTCATAATTCATCATATAATCTTCATTTCCTACACAATAATCATTCACATTGTACGAGTTACATATGTATTTAGAAACATAGCTTACTGCCCTAAATCCTAGTTTTTCATATAACGGCTTTCCTTCATCCGTGGCAATAAGCATAATTGAGGTTTGAGCCGATACGCTCTTAATACATGCATTCGTTATCACCTTTCCAATCCCACTTCCCTTATAATTCGGATGTACAATGACCATTCCGATAGACGCTAATTTCTCCCCATATAATATAATTGCCGCGCTAGCAATAAGTTCCTTTCTCTTATTCCACACACCGTATATAATACCTGAATCAAAAATAGTCTCAATTTCTTCTTTGTTATAATCCCACCCAATATAAGAAGATAATGCTACAATATCGCCTATTTGTTCGTCCCTAAGACGCTCCACCATAATTTCCAATTCAAGCATACTTCATCCCCTTATCTAGACATTTAAATCATTATTATCAAATCAACTTGTACATGTTTCACTTTATCTGTCACACACATATCCTATTTTGACCAAGACTATATTGTAAATGAGGTGACAACATGCCCATTACGAATCGATTTTCTACCACCACTAACGGCGCACTCGCAATTACAGGTAATACACTCGAGTTAAGTAAAATTAGTAATCAAAACCGTGCTGGTACAATCGGGGCAATTGGTGCATTCGTAACTACGAATACTGCTTTACAAGTAACGACTTTTCCTGCTGGTACAACATTAAACTATACACAAAATAGTTCTACCGCTATTTTAAATATCCCTGCTGGTAGTACGATTCTTTACGCAGAACTTGTGAGGTATTGAACCATTCCCCGATTCCTACGATAAGTACTTCTATTTTAGATACCATTCCAACTGGTACAACATTTATAGAAAACAGCGTAACCATTAACGGCACTCCTGTTCTAAATGTCCGTCCAGACACTGGTATGAATATCGGTGCTTTATCAGCTGGCTCCGTAGCAAAGATAGCATTTAAAGTTCTCGTCACGTCTATCCCTTCAAACAGCACAATTATCAATTCTGCTTCCGTCACAGCCGCCTTCCAATTGACACCACAGGACCCAATTATTACTTTCATTGACAATTCAAATATCGTTCGTATACCAGTTCAATTTATAACTGCAACAGTAGTGAAAGATGCTTCCGTCAGCTCAGCTTATTTAAACCAATATTTTGATTATACGGTGCGTATTACAAATACTTCTGATATTTCACTTTCAAATGTTTCATTACAAGATACCATTCCACTAGGTTTACAATTTATGAACGGCACTGTCTTTATTAACAGCGAACGCTCTCCACTAGCGAATCCGAATATCGGTTTCCTAGTCGCTACTAATTTGGAACCAAACGAAACAATTATTGTATTATTCACAGTACAAGTGATAAGTCCACCTGTTAATAATGAATTCAAAAACACGGCGAATATTTCGTTACAACTTCAAGTCTCGCCTACCGATCCACCAATTACAGTAACCGTTACAAGCAACGAAAACATCGTCTCTTTTATTTCAGAAAATCCAGATGAAACACTTCCAAATTTAAATTGCTTCTTTAACGGTGAACGTTTTATACGCGTTACTCCTCGAAATATACGAAATTACTTTTGGGCTTGGATTTGGTGGAAGTAATAAAAAAGAAAAAGCTTGTAGTTTGGATAGTATCCAAACTACAAGCTTTTTTCATAAGCAAAATTATCAATTGCTAGCACCACTATATGCTACATGTCGTTTCTCAATTCTCTCTTCAATTTCTTTCATATTTTCTTTATTATTTAATAGTGATTGTTTATTTTCAATTAATAATTGTTTAAAAGATTTTCTCACTTTTTTTCTCATTTTCATTGTCCTCCTTGGGGGATGGTTTATATAAAAGATAAGGAATTATCTGTGTGCCCTTATAATAATTGATTGTTGTGAATTCCATTTGAACTTCATATGAAAATTTCATTTATTTTCTGACAACTTTGTGAACATACAAAAATGTGATCATCCTAAAACCATTTTGAAATTGCTTCATTTCATTATCAAAGTTGCTATTGTCATCAACTTCTATCCATATATTTTGTCGAAACATTTATATATTTAAAATTGAGTTCGATATAATTTTATTTACTACGATACTGTTCGTAAAAACAAAAAGAGGGGTGTTATATAAGTCAAAGTTTGACTTATATAACACCCCTCTTTCAAAACTATTTATAGCATATTGATTAATATTTCAGGTCTTCCCCAATTCATTTCTTCACAAACGAATCTAAGTTTTTCTTCATCCATTGTGTGTAATCCTTCTTCTAGTAAACATGAAATTGGAACTTCACAATGAATTTGTGCCAATTGTAATGAAATATTTAAGTTCTCTAAATCACTTTCAATCTTTGTGCGCTGCGCTTTCGTTAATGATGCTACATTTTCTAGTACAGTTGCTACTGTTCCGTGCTCTTGAATCAATTTATACGCTGTTTTTTCCCCGATACCTTTTACACCTGGGTAATTATCGCTCGTATCTCCCATGAATGCTTTCGCATGCACGATTTGCCACGGCTCTACGCCTTTTTCTTCCATGATTTTCTCTGGTGTGTAATATTCGTAATTTCCGATTCCTTTGCGCAAGAGCATTACTGTAACGTTCTTATCAACAAGCTGGAGTAAATCCGTATCACCTGTTAAAATATACACTTCCGCTTCATTACAGTATTGTTTTGCAAGCGTGCCGATACAATCATCCGCTTCATACCCTTTCATACCGATAACTGGAATAGACAATTTCGCAGTCATTTCTTGAACTAAATCAAATTGCGGAATTAATTCTTCAGGCGGCGCTACACGATTCGCTTTATAATTCGAGAACGATTCTGTTCTAAATGTCGTACTACCCATATCCCAGCATGTTACGATATGTGTCGGTTCAATTGCTTGCATAGCTGTTAATAAATGTTTCATATAACCATGAATCCCATTTGTAGGGGTACCATCTTGTCGTTTCATAAATTGTCCGTAGACACTTGTTGCGTAAAAAGCACGAAATAATAGTGCCATACCATCAACTAATAATACTTTTTTCATAATCCCTCTCCTACCAAAAAAATAATAACCCCACGTCATCACGTAAGGTTATATAAATAGATTACCATTCTACGTTTTTTCAACTTTGTCTATTATACATTGTTTTTGTATATTTAGCATCATTTACACATTAAGACGTTCTACTACAACAAGTATGAAGAATTCCTGTATACGTATTTTTCCCAGTCGAAACAACTACAGCCTTTGCATTTCCGCCAACAATATGAGTCCCTTTGAAACATACGTTTTCAAGTTCAAGTGGATTATAGTCTTTCATTCGTTTTAAAGGAATAAATCGTTTACGCTCAAGGTGATAGCAACTTTCAAATTTCTCAATACTTGCATCTTTTCCTGTTAGCACGGATTCATTTACTAATAAATCATTCGCGTAAATGATACGTACATCTGCTGGTACTGTATCACCTTCTGAAAGAAAAATCATATCGCCAGGAACAAGTTCTTGTACTGGCACATTCATCATTTTTAATTCACCGTTTAAACCTGTTACACTAGAACATTCTACTCGAGACACAGTAATTTTCTCACATTGTAACCCATCACGCACATGTTGTTTTGAAAAACCTGGAATCATTCCACTTAGCTTCATCATTACTTCCGCAATACGCGCTCTTTTTGAAATTAATTCGTTACGGCCGTATACTTGAATGCGTTTTTGTGCCTCTTTCATAGATAATCCGTCTCTTGTTGTTTTAAAATACGCAAATACAGATTTTACATCTCTCGTTGCGATTTCAATTAATAAATCTTTATTTTTTTGAAGCATTGTTTGTTCTTTCATTGATTTTTTACTTAATTTATATGACGTGTTACCCACAGTTTTGTTTGCATATAACATATTATCGTCTCCTCCTGTACAACATAGGAAGAAACGCTTTGTTTCTCAATTTATCCACTTTACCGTAACAGTGTCTAGCGCTTAAACATGCATATAAACGCTACATTATGATAAATATAGAGGGAGGAACAAGTCGTTTCCTGCCTACATCATATATTTTTGATTTGAAGTATATGGGTAACGGAACCGAGTCAGAATTTGACATGCTCCTCACCTCCTCGTTTAATTTTATAGTTTATACTATGAAGTTACTCATAGCTTTGTAACAAAAAGACCCTTACTCCGAAAAGAGTAAAGGTCATGACATACACAAATAAACGATTCCTAAACAATTAGAAATCTACGGACCTCTCCCTCGCCGAGTTTTAGCACTGTATAGCATAGGTACATTACCAGCTACGTTAAGAAAAACCTTAATTCGATCATTCCTGTTGACCCATTGGCGTCTCTCGACATTTTTGGGCAGTAGCATTTCTCTATACAGGAGCCTCACCTAACAGAGACTTATTTTTATTACATAGAAAATGTTACTCTTATTTAAAATAGATGTCAACAGTAGCCTACAATTTTTTCGAAAGGTATGGCGAACTAACGTATATAAAATAAAAACCTTTACGTCTAAACGTAAAGGTTTTAATAAGTTATACAACCAGCAATTACAATCCCAATGGAAAGCGATAAAAACATAAGAAAAAGACCGACTGCTTGATTATCTTCTTCAAGACTTTTGTTTATATTAAAGCGTGGTGTAAGCCACTCAGCTAAATAAAAGACGATAATTTGAGCCAAAATCCCAACGGCTCCCCACGAAACCATATCAAGAAGTGAAATGGAATTAGCTGCTGTCGAATATAAAACAATAGCTAACCCAAGTAATCGTCCTCCAAGTACATAGCTTACCGCCTTATTTCCTTGGGCCATTAACTTAAATTCTTTTACTTTCGTTGTCACTTCCATGAGGATCAGACCAATACATAAAAGGCCCAGTGTTACTGCTAAATATAATAAAAAATTCATCATATACTTTCCTCCTTTTTTATACCTACCGGTAAATAGTACGATTCATTCCCCGTAATTTTTTCCCCAGCGCGAATACCGATACTACTCGCTTTTCCGGCAATTAAAAACGAACCAAACACATACGACAGTTTCTCCATCCCTTTCTCTGTTTCCAAGGATACGACTGGAAGTTCTGTATACTTTTGAAATATCGGCAGTGACGCTTTATATGTTTGGTGTGCATTTTGAATCATAATATTTTCGTCCTTATCGCGAACGGTAATTGTGTCTCCTTCTCTACCAAATGAAGGTTTTTGAACGAAAGAGCCTTTTCCTAAAAATAAATCTGGTTCTAAATATGTAGGTAACATATATTCTTTAATCCACTGTTGTTCCTCATTTGTATAAAAGGCCTTTTCTTCTGCTAACCCCCAAATAAGACACTGAATTGATTTTGGCTGAAGCAAAAATGCTGACAAAGGATTTATTATAAAAAGCTTTCCGGCTTTTACAAGTTGCAACAGTTCCACACCTACGAAGTCTCCTGTTTCAGGATCTTGATCCTCAATTAAATCTTCTATCGGATATGTTTGGCGATATAAAACATCAATCTGTACTCCATCCCTATCCACTAAAGCATCTTTTGTAATTCTAAGTTCTGACATTGGCACTACTTTATTTTCGACATGGCATAACTGACTCAAATACATAGTCGTATTCCAATCCTCAATATGTTCATGATGTGCTGTAAAAACAACATTTGGGTTATCTATTCCCTTTGTCGCTTCCATTACGGCCTTTGTAACACCAGAAGATAGTAATCGTTCTTGACCCAAGTTTGGATTATCATAGCCTAGTTTTCCACAAACTTTTCCATTCATTTGAAAGCATTCCATAATAAAAGTTGGTGTATCACTATTAAACTCAAGCATTTTAATTTGATTATCACTTGTTAAAACGAAATCAAATCGTGAAATAACAGATTCAGGATATAATCCTTTCATTCTAATGAAAGATAAGCTTGCAGGAGGATACCCAAGTTCAAGAAGCTGTTCGTCACTTAAATTCCGCAAAAGTTTAGCAGTCTTAAAAAATATTTTCCCCATTCGTTCAGTTGCTAATTGCAATTGTTTCATAGTCTGATTTGTTATAGAGAAAACATGAAACAAACTATACTCACATTCATATAAATCCGACCAAAAATTCGGATATTTCGAATAAAAATCTTTTCGATCCCTGATGTATTGCGACATATGTTAGCCCCCAAATCCTCCCTTTGAACCGCTTCCAATTCCACCTTTAAATTCCCCAGACGATTGATAAGATTTAAACGCCGATGAATTTTTAAAAGTGGATTTATTTTGATAGTAACTCCCACCATAAAAATAATGCCCACGATAACCTGACCTACTATCATCACACTGCCATACCCCAAGTTCATCATCCCAATCCCAATCTGAACAACTATTATCATTCGGTTTTGGGGGAAGATCTTGTGCGCAGCCAAATAAGGTGCCAGTCATTAAAGACGTTACGACACCACCTACTAGCCATTTCGTTTTTGTCACCTTCGCACTCCCCTTTTTAAATTCTATTCCTATTATATAAGATAACATGATAAAGTAGAAGAAAAAGGAAGAAGAGGGATAAAATGCGCTTAGAATATCGACTTAATGATGAAACGAAAAGGTATCCTGCTTTATGGAACTACGCAAATATTTCTAATTCTGAAATCATCGCACGCATGACGTGTGAATATTTTATAAAAGATAACAAGACATATGTTGTTACTGCTACTTCAGTAGATCCAGACGGAACAGCAGTTATATATATTCAAAAAGAAGAGTTTGCAAATGACCCTTCAGATCCTACATACTCTCACATCGGTTTTGAGGTTAGAGAACTAAGTGAAACGAGTTCAAGCATAATAGATCGGAAAGATGTATGGAACTATGAAGAAATTTTGCCATCTCTTCATTCAGATCTTATATATATTCAGCGCGACGGCATGCATATGGAGTTCGCTTTAGATTCAAGAGAGATTGATGAAGATAGAAAGTGCTATATTTATTATGGAAACTTCACAGGTGAATCCAGATAAAATAAGATATATTTATGCAACAAAAAAACCTTACGTATAAAACGTAAGGTTTTTATATAGCCCCACATATGCCGTTCTCTCTAGATGTCCATAAACCTGCTCTCACAGGTGGATGCTCTCACAAATGTTTGTAACTTCCTTCTTAAAAAGACGGCTTGTTAGCTACATTTAAATATTGAACTTCCATATTAAACTTATTGGTTTAAGACATGCATAAGCTACGTACACCGTAGGAATTTTATATAATGTTAGTTGAAATAAGACCCCCGCACGTGCCGCTCCTCGTAAATGTCCAAAAACCCGCTACTCGCAGGTGGATGCCCTCACAGTTACCGTACATCTTCCCCCACAAGGACGGCTTGATGATGGTCGCTAAATATTGAGCTTCCGTATAACTAACATCGGTTTTAGACATAAATAAGTTACGCACACCGCAGGATGTATTATTTACTTGTCGTTATATTATCACATTGTTTCCAATGTGTAAAATACAAAGTTTTTCGAGCAATTTCTTGCTTGTGACCTTATTTTAATACAAATTATTTTTGCATGCAAGTGATTAATCTTCTTCTTTTGCAATTTGATTTTCTGGATAAGAAATCCAATCACTCCAGCTACCTGCATACAATTTAACATTTTGGAATCCAGCTAATTTCAATGCAAGAATATTTGGACAGGCTGTAACACCAGAACCACAATATACAATTGTTTCCTTATCTTTCGAAAGATTTCGGAATCGTTCTTGTTGCCCAGCTTCATTCTTAAATTGCCCTGATTGTACAATTCCATCCTTCCAAAAATAGTTTACTGCTGTCGGAATATGTCCTGCTTTTGGATCAACTAGTTCCTCTACACCAGCATAACGTTTTGGCTCTCTAGAATCAATTAACGTAACATCTGCACCTGCATGAATATTCTCTCTCACCGTTTCCATCGTTACAAGCATATGATCTTGTACATTTGCTTTGAATGTTTTTCGTATAGCAACAGGAATTTCCGTTGTTATCGGTAGTCCATTCTCTTTCCAAGCTGGAAATCCACCATCTAATATATATACTTTCTCATGTCCTACATAGTTTAATAACCACCAGAGACGAGAAGCATTTGCACCCGCTTGACTGTCATATGCAATTACTGTCGTAAGTTCATCAATACCAGCTTGTGAAAGCTTGTCTGCAAACTCCTCAATATTCGGCAATGGATGGCGACCACCATGTTCTGTTACAGGACTTGATAAATCTAAATTCAAATCAAAATATAATGCATGAAGAATATGTTCTTCCTCATACTTTTCTCTACCCCAATTAGGATTCGCTAAATCAAAACGACAATCGATTATACGGACATTCTCATCTTCTATATGCTCACGTAACCATTCGACTGTAACTATCATCTTTAACGACCTTCTTTCTCTTGCAAACGACTTACATACTCCATAACCATTTCTTGTGTAACAAATTTACGCTGCAGTGTAACACCATTTTTTGCAAGATCATTAATTTGCTTTGTTACAACATTAATGACATCAACCGAAAATTCTTTCCCATTTGACGCAAGAGATACGGCTGCTTCAATAGCTGCTTCACGCTGCGCATCTAATTGTAAACATGCTTTTACACTTTCATTTTGTTTACGAGAATGTGCTGTAATTGCTTTATGTACTTCCATCTTCTCTTCCCCCTAAATAAGTTATACGTTCTTATTCAATTCCATTGCAAGCCGAATCATATCACGACATACAATCCCATTTTCAATAATCTCTTCTTCATAATGCTTTGAAAAGTAATCAAAATCAATAGAAAAAATACGAAATCCACATTTTTGATATAAAGCAAGTTGTGAAACACTAGAATTGCCTGTACCAACTTCAAGTTTTGACATACCATATCCTTTAGCAGTTTCTACGGCATGACTTAATAGCTGCTTTCCAATCCCTTTTCCTTGCAAATGCTCTACAACCGCAATATTCATAATTTCCATCGTCTTCGGCCTTGTTTCCAAAAGAACATATACACCGATAACTCTCCCCTCTTGCTTAGCTACATATGTTTTCCCTCTTTGTACATATGTATCAATTTGCCCCTCACTTGGATCAGCAAGCAATAATAAAGGTTTCGGTATAGCTTCTTTCGAAATATACTCTATTACTACACACATAAAAAACTCCCCTTTCTCTATTGTTCTAAACCCTCCTTGTCTACCATAAATAATAGAAAGGAGGGATTCACCATGGACAACAATGAGAAAAAGTGCAACGTCATCTCTATTGATGGAAAGAAGAAGAAAAGCGACACGTATTCCTACCCAAAATTAGTAGTAGAAAACAAAACATATGAATTTTCTTCATTCGTCTTATGCGGTGAAACACCAGACGGCAGACGCCTCGTTCTTACTCATATGATTTCTACCGATGAATTTGCTGGGTTTGTCAAATCTTTAGATACAGTATTGCAAAAGAAAATTGAACGAATCTTTTTCTCATAACGACTATATCACATAAATTTCTTTTTCAATCTCTACTAACTGCTTTTGCAATTGTTCTTTACTTTGTTCATATAGTGATACATCAATTGTTTCAGCCAATGCAAATAATACACTTTCATAATAATTCATCACATCTTGCTGCATCACTTTTTGGAATAATTTCCATTTCAAATCCCACTCTTGCTTATAATGATGAACAAATAAATCTTTTTCATCAGCTACATAGTTTGATACGAAAGGCTCTAATACAACTTTAGCCTCTTCTTGCATGAAAGCTTTATCATTTTTTTCAAAAAAGCTTTTTTCATTTTTAAAATGCGCCAGTGCTTTTTTGAAATCTTTTATTTCAACTGAAGGGAACGGTTCTTTATGTGCAATATCTTTATATTCATAATCCACTGTTCCACTCATAGAAATTGATTCATTTTCTACTTTACAGTTCACCACAATTTCATTCTTTGCACGCTTCATCGCTTCATCTATCCATTTCTCAAGGCGTAATGATGTCGCACGCATTTCTTGTAGTAAATCATGCTGAATAAATGCCACTAATTCCATAACGCACTGTTGCAACTGCACTTTCACATTCCCATCCGTTCGCAGCGATGCTGGATTAATAAATTCAGTAAACACATCGTTATAGCGTAGGAATAGACGCTGTTGCACGTAATAAAGCAATTCTTTCACTTCATTTTGCATCGCCTGCTCTTCAGCAAGCACACTATATGATGAAATAATATGAAGTAGCTGATCACGCTCTGCTTCATATTTTTTCGTTTGCTTCTCTTTCTCTTCATTCCCCTGCTTTGCACCGTTTATCATATTTACTAAAAGCTGATCTGCTCCTTGCAATGTACCATATAAAGCGTGAACAGATACGAGCATTAAATCTCTCATCATAAAGGATGTAAATGATTCCTCGAACTTAGCAATCCCAGAGTTTTGTAAAATACCGTACTTCTCTTTTTCAATATTCTTTCCTTGCTTCTCTTCAAGTGCACATAAACTTGAAATTGCAAATAAACGCGGATTTCTAATACCGTATTGCAGTAGCTGGTCTGCGATATAACCTTTTACCATTTCAAGTTCTTCTTCAGACTCTGCTAAATCGGCCGCATTAATTAAGAAGAACATTTTATCAAGTGCAAAAGTATCCTTTACACGACCAAGCTGGATTAAGAATTCACGGTCAGCACGAGAGAACACATGATTATAATACGTTACAAATAAAATAGCATCTGCGTTTTTAATATACTGGAACGCAACGTCCGTATGGCGGGCGTTAATAGAATCCGCTCCAGGTGTGTCTACAAGCGCTACTCCTTGCCTTGTTAAAGCACAATCATAATAAAGCTCCATGTACTCAACAAAACATGATTTTTCTTCATTCGCTACATAATCAGAAAACTCTTCTAATGTAACTTGTACTTGCTCCCCTAAATGAGCAGAAACCGTATCATACCCTTTTTGTACCGCTCGTAAAAAGCTAAATGTTGTTTTTTGCTTCCCAGTTGGTGAAGGATATTTCATAACTTTATCAATTTGTGCTAACGCTTCATCTAACGTAGTAATCTCATAATGAAACAACTTATAAACAGCTTTCATATCTTCTAATAGAGCTTGCTTTGATTTGAATTGAACCATTACTGTTCCGTGTGGTTTTTCCTCTGTAACCGGCAAAATTTGATTAATCGTTGCCGTCGTCGGATTTGGTGATACAGGAAGTACATTCCCACCAAGCAATGCATTGGCAAATGATGATTTCCCAGCACTAAAAGCTCCGAATAATGCTACTGTAAATTGTTTCGTTTCCACACGACGCCTTTTTTCTATTACCTCTTGTTGTACATGTTTCAGCGCTGGCAATGGCTCTAATATCGTTTCAGCTTTCTTCACTTTCTCTAATATACGCTGAATATTTAAAGCTGCCGTTCCTTTTATCTCTTCCTCACGAGCCATTACGTTATCGTTTACGCTTTCCTGCTCTTGTAGTGTGAATTTCTCACTAACAATTTGTGTTTTACTTTGCAATATCTCCTCTATTTGCAATCCTTCTGGTGTAGCAACACGCTCGTGCCAAACATTTTGCAAATAACTTTCATATGTCTCTAAATTGTTACTGTATTGCAATTGCGTTTCTTTTGCCGTTTGCAACATCGTATATTTTTCAATCTCTTCTTCAATGCGTGCAACTGCTTCCTTCACCTTTTGCTTTAAAACGACTGCACTTTTATCAAAAATTTGCTGCGCTATTGTAAAATAACGTTTCTTCAGTTCATTCGCTACATCCGCTGTATAAAGAAGTAAGTAATCACCTGTGAAACCTGCACCTTGTTTAATAACTTCAGCTAACATTTCTGGTCCAAAAGCAATTTCTAAAGCATATATGTCTTTCCCAATTTCCTCTGTGAACAATCCTTCTTCTTTTAAGAAGGCAACAATAAATTCTTTCACATGAAAATCAAGTTGCGTTTCAACAGTCTTTTGCAAAGCAGAATAAAAAGCATCTAAACGTCTCTGTTTTTCTTGCTCCGTCTTTCCTTTCGCAAACAGCAAACCGACCTTAAATTTAGTTAATTTCGTTTCTAAATACGCATTTGCCAGTTCTCTCGTTTCAAATGGCATTAAATATGCGTTATCTAATATAGCTTGTAAGCCTTTTATAAATTCGTTTCTCACATGAGATTCTTTACTAACCTCGCGTTGTTTAGTTTCCGTTAGCTCTTCTTTCTTTTCAACTATCTCTGAAATAGAAAGCGGCGATGCTAGCTCCTCCTCATATTTCAAAAGAGCTTTTTCATTTTCTGAAAGAATAAACGAGAAATGTTCCCCCATTAAATATTCTGTTTCTCGCTCCATTCCATCTCTTACATACTGCACTTTTTCTTTCATAATAGAAGTAATTAATGTTTCTAAGCTCCCAATTTCATTATGTGTATGGTTCATCATTCGTAATGAAGTATAATACACTCCATCTACTTCAATATCCCAGTTAGAGAACGATTGTTTTACACTATCTTTATAATCCTCAAAGGATAATTCATTTTCTTTATGTTTATCTATTTGATTTACAACGAGATAAACCGTTTTATTACGTTGTTTCAATTCTTTAACAAATTGCAAATTCACTTCCGATTGGACGTGATTATAATCCATCATATAAAAAATTACGTCTGCTAGATGTAGCGTTGATTCTGTTGCTAATTGATGGGCATCATCTGTTGAATCAATCCCTGGTGTATCAACTAACATAACACCCTCAGGAATTGGCGCATCATTCCGATAAATGTGTACACCGATTACCTCATCACCGTCTTTACAAATTTGTTTTAATTCTTCAGCTGAATATGCACCGTCATATTCGTACTGTTCACCGGATTTAACCGTTACAACAACACGATCCATTCCTTTTTCAATTTTGACAACGTTAGCGCTTGTCGGAATTGGACTTGTTGGTAATAACTGCGCTTTATATAGATGATTCATCATCGTTGATTTCCCTGCAGAGAAGTGACCGCAAAACGCGATCATAAGCTGTTCTTGTTTATATTTTTGAATCACCTCAAACAACTTTACACTATTCTCTGCATCGCCGTGTTTTTGCCACTCTTCATAAAAACAAACAAGTTTTTTCATACCGTTTGTCTGTACTATGTTTGTCATCCCCTTGTTCCCCTTTATCCAAGATGTATATACTTTTCCCCGCCATTTGCGAGCTCATAATCATCAGGAAATACATCCCCTCATCGATTACAGTTTCACTTTACTATCATACTAAATTTTCAGCATATTCTCATTAAAAATAAAAAATCCCTTTCATTCTTTTTACAAATGAAAGGGATTTTATGTCATATCACTCATTTTGCTGTTCCTACTCCATTTAAAACATACTTTGCAATAACTGCATATACAGTGACTGTACCTGCTACTAATGCATATACCATACTCATGCACCAACCTTTTTTGATAATGATTATCACTTTTAAATACATTTTATCATTAAAGAGAATCATTATCAATACTTTTCATAAAGAAAGCCCCTTATAGAAAGGAGCTTTACTGCCTGTTTTGAAGAAGGTTAAAACTTGTTGTGCACTCTTATTATATCTCATAATACATATCTTAACAGTTTTAAAAATTGGAAATTACCTATATACCCTCCTCTTTACATTTTGTATAATAAAAGGGAATTACTTAACAAGGAGGAAAATAATGACACAAAATATTTCACAAGGCGAGAGGATACATTCCATCGATATTATTAGAGGAATAGCTGTATTAGGTATTTTTCTTGTTAACTGGCCAATTATCGCCGGGGTTGACTCACGTGATATTACAGGAATTTACGAAGGGATAGACAGCTATATTCGCCTATTTTACGATATGTTTATTCAAACGAAATTTTATACAATTTTTTCGTTTTTATTCGGATTAGGTTTTTATATTTTTATGAATCGTGCTGAGGCGAAAACCGATCGTCCAAAAACTTTGTTTGTTCGCCGCTTACTTATTTTATTATTATTTGGTTTCTTACACTACGTTCTTTTATGGGACGGGGACATTTTACATACTTATGCAATTACCGGGTTTTTCTTATTTTTATTTTACAAGAGAAAGCCACGTACTATTTTAATATGGTCAATTGTACTATTAAGTTTCATGCAATTGTTTACATTAGTAGGTTCTCTTCTCATGTTATTAGTGCCGGTAGATGAACTAGGCCTTTCCATAGCCATTATGCCGTTAGAAAACTGGGGCTTACAAATTACAGACAGATTCCATTCTTTCTATTCTGAAGCAATAAGTAACAGTCTTATTATGCTTCCTGAAACACTAGGATTGTTTTTACTAGGATTATATGCCGGTAAAAAAGACATTTTCCGCCGTGCTAAAGAATTAGATCTAAAACTTAAAAAATGGCAAATCATTATGTTCATTTTAACATTACCGATGTGGTTTATTATGGTTTACTTCTTTATGAACAATCAACCATACACACCATTTTCACTTATGGGTATTACGATGATAAGCGGAAAGACATTGTTCATCTTCTACATTGTCACGTTAATGCGTTTATTACAAAAAGAAAGATGGCAAACATTATTACGTCCGTTCCAGTATGTTGGTCGAATGGCGTTAACAAACTACATTTCACATACAATTGTTACATTACTTGTATTCGGACTATTGTTCAAAAATGATTATCTTGCTCCATTATGGGTAGGTCCTCTATTTTGCATTAGTTTCTATACTTTACAAATCTTTATTAGCCGCTGGTGGCTGTCACGTTATCAATACGGGCCACTTGAGTACATTTGGCGTCTTGGTACGTATGGGAAAATGATGCCACTTAAAAAGAAAAGCAAGGTCTCATAATGAGACCTTGCTTTTTTACGCTTCTCTTACTGCACTTTGCATCGACACTGGCTCTTCTTTTACTTTCACTTTACGCTGCGGCACCATATTAAATACGATATTTAAAAGTACTGCTGACGCACTTCCAAGTACAATTCCGTTATCTGTTAAAATACGAATGTTTTCAGGAAGTTGTGAGAATAATGTCGGAACAACTGTAACCCCAAGCCCAATTCCAACAGAACATGCAACGATTAATAAGTTTTCTTGTTTACCAAAATCAACACTACTTAACATTTTAATACCATATGCCATTACCATACCAAACATCGCTAACATTGCACCACCAAGTACTGATTTCGGGATAATAGTTGTAATAGCTGCGATTTTTGGAATGAACCCAAGAACGATTAACATACCACCACAAGTATAAATAATAACGCGATTTCTTACTCCAGTTAATTGAACAAGTCCTACGTTTTGAGAGTATGTTGTATATGGGAATGCGTTAAAAATACCACCTAACACCATCGCTAATCCTTCTGCGCGATAACCTTTTGTTAATTCTTTTTCACCAATCTTTTTATTGCAAATATCAGATAATGCAAAATATACACCTGTTGCTTCTACAATCCCTACGCAAGCAACTAAAATCATCGTAATAATTGGCGTTAATTCAAATGTTGGTGTACCGAAGTAAAACGGCTGAATACCATGGAACCAATCCGCTTCTCCAACCGCTTGCAAACTTACTTTCCCCATAAATGCTGCGACAATTGTACCGAACAATAGACCAAGTAAAATAGAGATTGAACGAATAAATCCATCAAAGAAACGATACATAATGATGATAAATAGTAATACACCAAATGCTAACGCTAAATTTTCAAGACTACCAAAATCCTTACTTCCTACTCCTCCAGCCATATCATTAATTGCTGCTGGAACAAGTGTAACTCCAATTACGGTAACGACAGATCCTGTTACAACAGGTGGAAACAGTTTTACAAGCTTTCCAAATAATTTCGCAAAAATAACAACGAATAACCCGGCAGCAATAATTGCTCCATAAATAGAAGACACGCCGTATTGTTTCCCGATTGCAATCATTGGGCCAACCGCTGTAAATGTACAACCAAGTACAACTGGAAGTCCAATACCGAAAAAGCGATTTGATAATGCTTGTAAAATTGTCGCAACGCCGCACATTAATAAATCAATTGAGACTAAGTATGTTAACTCTTTTTGATTTAAACCAAGTCCGCCGCCCACAATAAGCGGAACGATAATTGCGCCAGCATACATCGCAAGCATATGCTGCATACCAAGCGATGCGATTTTAAATGGATGTTGCTTCATCGTTTATTTCACCTCCGCAGTTTCTTGCTGTACAAATGTAACTGTGCCGTTATCAAGTGATGCAATTTCTGCTAGTGACTCAACACGAACTCCTTGTTCACGAAGCTTCTTTCCTCCATCTTGAAATGCTTTTTCAATAACAATACCAATTCCTGCAATACTTGCTCCAGCTTGCTCTACTAAACTCATTAAACCTAAAGCAGCCTGACCGTTTGCTAAAAAGTCATCAATAATTAAAACACGGTCATTTTCATCGATATGATTTCGAGATAATGAAATTTCATTCGTTTCTTGTTTCGTAAATGAATATACGTTTGCAACGTACATATTATCTTGTAACGTTAACGATTTACGTTTTCTTGCAAAGATTACTTTTACACCAAGCTCTAATGCAGCCATAACTGCTGGTGCAATGCCTGAAGATTCAATCGTTACGATTTTTGTAATGTTCTCTTCTTTGAAACGTTTAGCAAATTCTTTTCCAATCTCTTGCATAAGTACTGGGTCAATTTGATGATTCAAAAATGCATCTACCTTTAATACGTCACCAGATAAAACCTTTCCTTCGTTCAAAATCTTTTCTTGTAATACTTTCATGTTTGTTCCCCCTCTTATGCAATAAAAAACTCCAAAAGCCGCCACCACTCGTTACAAGTGAGAGACGCGCTTTTGGAGTTTCGCAAAAAAAGAATGCTAAACAAGCAAATATATTCGTCCTCACTCATAGTCAAAGTATTTACGGTACTTCGGTAGAAACTTGCAGGCCATATCCCCGCGATTATATGAGTGTAGCTAACTATTTATTTTATAGATGGATTATAACGCACTTTTTATACTTTGAAAAGTATTTCTTAATAAAACACGTACAAATTTTATAAAAACATCATTTTTGTTCGAGTTTTGTAAACTCTTACATATTATTTCAAAGTGTCGTTAAAATAATCGGCCCATCTTTTGTAATCGCAATTGTATGCTCATATTGCGCTGATAATTTCCCGTCCATCGTTCTTGCAGCCCATCCATTTAAATCTACTTTAGAATATCGCATACCTACATTGACAATAGGCTCAATTGTAATTACCATTCCTTCTTGTAGTTCAGGCCCTTGTCCTTGTTTCCCAAAATGAAAAATTGCTGGTTCTTCATGAATCTCTTTACCAATCCCGTGCCCCGTAAAGTCTCTTGCAACCGAAAAACCTTCAGTAGCTACATAACTTTCAATTGCATAGCCAATGTCTCCTACATGATTACCGATTACCGCCTGATTAATCCCTTTATATAAAGCATTCTCAGCTACTAACAATAACTTTTCTGCTTCATCAGAAACATTTCCAACTCTATACGTCCAAGCAGAATCTGAAAGACCACCATTTAAGTTTACTACCATATCAATTGTTACAATATCACCCTCAGTTAAAGGAACATCCGCCGGAAACCCATGACACATTTCATCATTTACAGATGCGCATATCGCATATGGATACCCGTTGTAACCTTTCTGCTGAGATGTTGCACCATGCTTTTCTAAATATGCTTCAACAAACGTATCAATTTCTTTTGTCGTAATACCTGGTTTCATCATTTTGGCAATTTCCCTATGACATGAAGCAAGTAATTTCCCAGATTCATGCATCAAATCTATTTCATTTTTCGTTTTAATTGTAATCATTCTACCTCTCCTTGCTAAACCTGCTATTTGCTACTAAAGTTCAATCATACACATCCTCTGTCAAAATTTCAAAACTCCCAATTACAACAAGTACAAAAATATGTATACTATACTTCTAAATCAAAATAAAGAAACAGAAGATCCCCTCTGTTTCTTAATCATTTTTACATATATAATTCATTTTCAAAAACTCAAAACAACTACCATTTGTTTTCTGTATAAACGTTCCAACAGCTTCAAATCCTGCTCTTTTATACACTTTAATCGCTCTCTCATTACATGTCGCTACTGATAGTGTTATATAATTGCAACCATATTTTTCTTTACTAAAAGCTAGTCCAGCGTTTACGAACTGTAAACCAAATCCATTTCCAGTTATATCAGGTCTCATTCCAAGACCTATATCAACCGTTCCATCATTTATTTTACAAACAGTAAAAAAACCAATGAGAGTGCCGTTTTCCTTCACAGAAAATGTATGATCTCCTCTACTCTCATCATGTAAAAACTCAGCTAAATCTTCTTCATCTGCACCTATATCGTAAAAGGAATACCTCCCTTCATAATGCCAGTTATATGCAATTTCTTCTGCTTCTTCTTGCGTCATTACTGTATATGTATAATCCATTCTTCTATCCCCCTTGAAAAAAAGAGCTGCAATTAAGCAGCTCTTTTTTATAACTCATAGATTTCTTTATACTTCGCTTCTAAATAATCTGCTAAGTAGTTTGCATTTAATCCTTCACCTGTCACATCTTCTAAAATTTCAAGTGGCTTTTTCGTTTTACCGTATTGGTGAATATTTTCTGTTAACCATTCACGAATTGGTGTTACGTTTCCTCCTTCTAATAATGCATCAAAGTTCGGAATGTCTTTTAACATTCTTTGCTTAAATTGCGCTGCATACATATAACCAAGCGCATAAGATGGGAAGTATCCAAATGAACCACCAGCCCAGTGAACATCTTGCAATACACCTTGTGCATCGCTTTCCGGACGAATTCCTAAATATGCTTCCATCTTATCATTCCAAGCCGCTGGCAAATCCTTCACTTGTAATGTACCATCAAATAATTCTTTCTCAAGTTCATAACGAACCATGACGTGAAGCGGATATGTAAGCTCATCTGCTTCTATACGAATGAACGATGGCTTCGATTCGTTAATCGCATCATAAAACTCATCTACTGATATATCATTGAATTGACCATCGCTATACTCTTTTAATAAATCATAATTTTTCTTCCAGAATGATTTATTACGACCAATAAAGTTCTCAAAGAATAATGATTGTGACTCATGAATACCCATAGAAGTTCCACTACATAGCGGTGTACCTTCGAATTTCTCTGCAATATTTTGTTCATATACAGCATGGCCACATTCATGAATTGTTCCAAACACTGCCATACGGAAATCTTTTTCATCATAGCGTGTTGTAATACGAACGTCCCCTCTATTTAATGTAATCTCAAATGGATGTACCGTTTCATCAAGACGACCTGCTTCAAAGTCATAATTCAATTGCTTTAATAACTCTAATGTAAAGTTCTTTTGTTTTTCTTTTGAAAAATGTTCTGATAAAGCACTTGTCTTTAATCTCTTTTGTGACTCCGATATTTCTTTTACGAGCGGAACGATACGCTCACGAAGTTGACCAAATACGTGATCTAACACTTCTACTGTAATACCTGGCTCATACATATCTAATAATGTATTATATTTATATGTTTCGTAACCCCAATATGTAATGAATTTCTTTTTAAATTCAACTATTTGTTCTAAATACGGACGGAACATTTCGAAATCAGATTTTTCCCGAGCTTCTTCCCACACACTTTCCGCTTTCGCTTCTAATTTCACATACGCTTCGTATTCCGCTTGTGGAATTTTCTTATTTCTATCATATTCTTTACGACACTCTTCAACCATTTTCTTCGTCGTTTTAGAAAGTTTATCTTCACTTATTAAAGCTTCAAGCTCTGTTAAATAATTTCCCATCTCATCTGAAGTCGACATGACAAACACTTCTGATGAAAGCATACCAATTACTTCTGAACGCTGGTCTACACCTCTTTTAGGCGCACCTGTTCTTAAGTCCCAAAACATTAAGCTTAATGCTTCCCCGTAATTCTGTATCTTCTTCACATATGTTAAAAATTGTTTTTCTACTTCATATGTAGCTACTGTCATCGTATAAAACCTCCCTTTTCTACCTCAAACTTAATTCGACATGGAAATCTAAATTCCTTTTATAATAGAAAAAAAGCTTGGCAAGCGCCAAGCTTTCTCCTTATAATTCTTTACCTTCTACTGGTAGTACGTTTTTCACCGCTTCTATCACTTTCTCATCTTCTGTATCAGATAAGAAGATTGATATAGCCCCTTTATCGTCGCTCGTACGAATTAAACGTCCAATCCCTTGACGAAGACGTAAAATCATATACGGTACATCTACATCCCAGAATGGATCATTTACATGTTTACGCTTCGCTTCAAACACAGGATCGTTTGGAGGGAATGGTAATGACCAAATAATAACATGCGATAATGATGAACCAGGAATATCTAAACCTTCCCATAAATGAACAGCACAAAGTACAGTCTCTTCTTCATTTTGGAAACGAGAAACGAGCTGACTAATTTCTTGATCCCCTTCATATAGGAACGGAACGGACATTTGTTCTTTACTTACATAGTCTTTAAACGCTGCAAGTTCTTGTGTTGTACGGAATAATACAAGTGTACGTCCATTTGTTTTCTGTATATTTTCAAGTGTATATTGACACTTTCTTTCCCATTCATTTTCTTTCGTATGCGATAGTAAGTTTACTGCCATTTGCTCCTCATAATCAAACGGTGAGGCAACTGAGAATGATAAGTAATCTTTTACCCCTAGGCTATTTGCTGTAAATGCGAATGAATCGTTGTTAGATAATGTAGCAGAAGAGAAAATATACGGGATTTTCTTCGAGAATACTTTCTCTTGTAATACTTCTTCAACTGCACGTGGCATAATCACTAACGTGAAGGCTCCATCACCTTCTTCACCCCATGTAATTACATTTTTCTCGTGCATGAACAGACGAAGTGAATGTTCTAATACATCTAAATGTTCATCAACGATATTTAAATCATACGTGTTTACTGTATGCATTTCACTTTCAAATACTAATGCATCACCGACTTCACCAATTTTCGCATAAAGTCTATTCGCTTCAGCTGTTACTTTTTCTGTCACAGTAATTTCTAAACGATCAGAACCGGCGATTTCCTTTTTATTTTCTTGTAACACATCAAAGAATCGCTCTGTTTGCCAAATTGTTTCTTCTACTAAATGTGCAAACTCTTCACGAATATCGTTTTGCAACAATCTTGTTAAAAGTTGCTCCATCATCGTTTGCTTTAAACGATATGTTAAAGCTTTTTGAGCTGCATATTCTACAAGATGTCCTTCATCGAATACAACGCAGCTACTTTCAGGTAATAACGGAATTTGCCCTTCACGCTTACGAGCATCGTACGTCCAAATATGATCCATGTAGAAATCTTGAGAACAAATAATTAAATCTGCCGCTTTACGATAATGTTCACGAGAAAGAGTTTGACCACAACGATGACGAGAATCACAAGTGAAGCAATCTTGGAAGTAATCCCAATTTACTTTTGACCATTCCTCATCATTTAAAAGTGGAAATTCTTTTCTGTCGCCGTAGTGAGTAAAGTTTTGCATCGTACCATGATCGAATACAAACTGTGGTAATTCGTAGTATACATCTTCAATTACTTCTGGAGCTCGTCCACTCATAACATCTTCAAGTTTACGTAAACATAAATAATTATCCATTGATTTCGCAAGTCTAACATCAACAGATAGTCCTAATGCTTCAGATAACTTAGCAATGTCTCCTTCTTCTTTCACAAGCTGCTCAATTAACGTTTCATCAGCACAAGCGATAATAGCTGGTTTTCCAGTATAACGCGCATAGCAAATTGCATATAGAAGATATACAATTGTTTTCCCTGTTCCTACACCCGCTTCTGCGAACATTACTTTCTTTTCTTGGAAAGCACGCTCTAATTGAAACGCCATAAAAATTTGTTCATCACGCTCTTCAAAGCCTTTTTCCGGAAGGATATCGTAAAACACATCTCCAATCCATTCATTCAACTTATCATAAAAATTATCTTGTTTTCCTACTTCAAATGGTAATCTCTTCTCAGTAAACATCCTTAGCCTCCAACCAAAAAGTTTTTCTATAAAAAGATATAGCAACTGCTACTCATATGTGTGCAGCCACTTTCCCCTGTTGCCATACATAGAAATACACGAAAAAAAATTTTCCTTTCGAAAAAGGAAAATTTTTTTCTATATTAATGACTTTAAATACCGTTTATCAATCGCTGTTTCGTGTGAAAGAGCTGACAAATATTCTTCTTGTGCTTTTTGTATTTCTTCTACAATCGTACCTTGGCTATCCACTTCTTTCCCGATCTCATCATACGTACGATGAATAGCTTTTTGAATCATAGATAATTGGAAACTATCCATATCACGTCCTCCTTTACGCATTACATAATAGCCAGTATATGCGCGCTGGAGGAGTTTTATACTATGAATTACGCGGTGGACGTTTTCCGAAGTATTGGTAGTAATCTGTACGGATAAATCCATTAAACAGTTTACGTTTCTTCGATGCATCTTTTCCATAACACTTTTCAAATGCTTCGTAGCTTGTTAATACATACGCTGACCATGTGTCTAATGGGCGGAATACTTGTCCCATTTCTTTGTACAATTGTTCAACGAGTGCTTTTTCACTTAAACGTTCTCCGTATGGAGGATTCGTTACAACATAGCCATAATCCTCTTTTGTCGTGAAATCTTTTACTTGCATTTGTTTAAACGTGATTAAATCACCTAAACCTACTTCTTCAGCGTTGTCTTGAGCAACTCGGATCATACGATGATCGATATCTGATCCAATGATTTGTAGTGGTTGATTATAATTCGCTAAATCTTCAGCTTCTTGACGAGCTTCACGCCAGTTTTGTTTACCAACCCAGCCCCACTCATCTGATGCGAAGCCACGGTTAAATCCTGGTGCAATATTTTGTCCAATTAATGCTGCTTCAATCGGAATTGTACCTGATCCACAGAAAGGATCCACGAAAGGACGATCCGGCTTCCAGTTTGTTAACTTAATTAAAGACGCAGCCAATGTTTCTTTTAATGGGGCTTCCCCTTGATCCATACGGTACCCACGTTTATGAAGTCCAACACCACTTGCATCAATTGTTAATGTTGCAATATCCTTGAGCATTGCGATCTCAATACGGAATAACGGACCATCTTCTTCAAACCAAGTTGTACGTTTATATGTTGTTTTTAATTTTTCAACGACAGCTTTTTTAACGATACGTTGGCAATCTGAAACACTGAACAACTCAGATTTTAACGATTTACCAATTACAGGGAACTCTCCATTCTCTGGAATATAATCTCCCCAGTTTAATGCTTTCGTTTTTTCAAACAGCTCATCAAATGTTGTCGCTTTGAATTCGCCAACTTTAATTTTCACACGGTCCGCAGTACGTAACCATAAGTTCGTGCGACAAATCGCCTTTTCATCTGCTTCAAATGTTACTTTGCTGTTTTCCACTTGGCATTCATAACCAAGATCACGAACTTCTCGGGCAACTAACGCTTCAATACCCATTGCCGCTGTTGCAATTAAAGTAACTTTTCCCATTTGCATTCACCTCTTATGTATAGTTAAACAATAATTAATAGCAATTTGTCCTATTAATCATTACATTTTACGAAGAATTTTCTCATTAACCATTTTAACTCATAATTTATAACTTCATACAAATAAAAAGCCCTCCTCTAACAAAGGAGAGCTGAGTTATTTCATAGTTGGTTCATAACGTTCTGTAAGCCATGTTCTGTTCCTTTGTACTGCAAACGGCCCACGCCTCGTACTCCGGTGGCAATCATCTATCTACAGGTTATACAACCTGTCCTTTCCCATCGTTCATTTCCTTGGAAAAGATTCCCCTACCATTATTTGGGTTTCTCGCTCGTGGGGTTTACCTCGTTCCACTCCTATCATTTCTTCAAGGACTTCGTCACTGTGGCACTTTAAAGGTAGTCAAACCATATCCGAAAGGACTTAGGTTTTTTCCCTGCCGTTAAACCAGCCTTACAGCCAGAATACCCTAGCTTATGAATTGGCTAGGCACGAACACTACAGCCATCTCAGGCCGTGCGAGCATGGACTTTCCTCTACAACGTTGGCGTTGCAGCGATTACCCAAACGTTATGACATCCATTAGTATAGTGGAAACAAAAAGATTTTGCAATGTTTTTTTCTATGTAAAATGCTTTAACCTTTTTACCACTAGAAATTATTCGTATAACTTACTTCCAAATACAGCTTTTTCTAAATTAGATAGACGTTTTAAAATGTCCGTATTCGTATTGTTATATACAGGTTGTGCAACTGGTGTTTGTACAACTGGTTGTTGAGGCACTTGCGTTGCTACTAATTTTTGTTCCTCTAATTCACGCTTTAAACGAGCATTTTGTTGCTTTAATTGATCAAACTCCTTGTGAAAAGCTTCATAGTCTTTAATGATCATATCAAGAAACTTGTCTACTTCTTCTTGTTGATAGCCTCTCATGCCTGTTTTAAATTCTTTTTCTAAAATATCTTTCGCCGTTAATTTAATTTTATCCGAAATCATTTTCTTCACCTCAAATTTTTGCCAAAACTTTCATTACCTAAATTTTTTCAGAAACAATGCCTTTTGTCAATCATATATACGAGTACTATATTACATATTACTCAGCATTATTCCACTGTTCCTCTTCTATTATATCTTGTAAATCAGAAAAAAGAATAAAATAACTGTGATAATTTTCTATTTCTCCTTTTTTCTTTGCTGCTTCTACAATATATTTGGGACTCCCTGGTTTTTCTTCATCATATACAGCTAAAAGTGCATCACTTTTTTCAATAAAAAATTGATTTTTTAATTTAAATTGTTCCGGGCTTTCGTACTTCCGTTTCGTAATACTATCAATATGGTCTGCTTGAGAGAGAATACATTCGTAATATTCACGGTTATCTTCCTTCCAGCTTTCTTCTTGTTCTAAAAACGGAGTAAATACCGCTAATTTTAGATCTGGATATTCTACTTGAATTTCAAAAACAACTTCAGCAGCCCATAATTCGACTCCTAACTGCCCACTTATTATCACCCATTCCAAACCTTCTTCTACAAAAGTAGTTAATTTTCGATGCAATGCTTTTTTTATACATTCCACCCCTGGATGATCATTTTTAAATATACCAAGTTCAAATGGCTTATATCCCGTTACAGCAATAACTTTCATATCAACACTCCAATTACAAAAAAAGAACTAGCATTTCGCTAGTTCTAACATATCATTTACTTTTTAAATATTCCACCAACGTTTGGTCCAATATTCGGACCTACTGGTGATACATTATTCGGTAAGAATGGTGATACATTTGGTCCTGGACCAAATGGAGATATTTGATGTCCAAAATGTCCATGATGCCCATGATGCCCATGACCACATGGTCCACATCCGCCGCCGAATCCTGGATTAACTGGGTCTACCACATTTACATTCGAGTTTGTTTGTGGGAAGAAGTTTTGGTTTTTAATTTGTTGATGGTGTACATGTGTTGTATGCGTTGGGAAAATGTGTGGCACCACCGTTGTTGAAAAAGAGTGTGTTACGCATTGTTTCGTCGGATGAATGACAGGAGCAGTTGTACAAATAGGTCCTACAGGCTTATGCCCTCCAAAACAAGGATGACAATGATGCATAGTTTTTTCTCTCCTCTCTCGTTAAAAAAATCTGACTACACTTTACAATATGAGAAAAGAGAGAAAGCCGTTTGTTATATATACCCATTTATTACAAGGAAATTTGTCTAGCCTTCTGCTTTATACGTAATACTTTTTATAGACAACCCCCAAGATTACTTACCAAAAAAACCTCCAACTTGCTTTACAATACCTGTCACTTGGTTCATCGCATTCATCATTTGTCCAGCTGTATTCATCATTTTATTTACATCATAGTTACCGTCTGAGTTTTTAAATTGGGAAACAAAACTAGAAAATTGACTCGGTTGCTGTTGTTGTTTTTGTTTATTCTGCGTCGGGTACGGTTGTTTTGGTGGATAAAACATCGCTTGTTGATTTCCATAGGGAGATGGTGGTGGCATATAGTATTGTGAATTCATATAAGGTTGCTGCTGTTGATCCATATAGGGCTGCTGCTGTTGATTCGTATAGGGTTGCTGCTGTTGTGGTTGATTCATAAACGACACTTCAAATGGCTGGTAATAATTTTGATTTCCATAATTAGGCTCGAAAGGATACATATTATACCGTAAATATGTATCCGTATTATATTGGTACATATTTTGCTGTGCATATGGATTAGATTGCTGATATACGTTAGATTGTTGAAACATGCATTCTCTCCTCCTTCACATAAGTTTCTACATATATAATATGTACTTGTAAAATAATTTGTGTGACGGAGTATCTGTCTATTTTTGTCGGAAGTTTAAATTTTTAAAAAATTAAAAAAGAAAACCCTTCCATGCTATGATAGTGAAGAAGAAGATTCTCATGGGGGAGGAATCAACATGGTATTAGGGGATTTAAAACAAGCGTTTTCTCAAAAAAAGGGGTATTACACAGAGAATGTAAATGAATTATTAGACTTTGCGAGACATTGGTATCTCGAAGGAAAAATATGCATTTCAGATTACCGAACATTAATAAAAGAATTAGAAATAAACGGTGCAACAAAACCTACAACAATGACAGAAGCATAAAAAAAACAAGAGGGTTTCCCCTCTTGTTACTTACATTGCTCAATTATATTTTGCAAAGTATACGAAATGGCTTGATGTGTTTCAAAGAATCGCTTACCTTTACCTTTATTTACAAAACATTGCAACACATTTGTCTGTAAATTATCGTACACTTGATCAATTTGCTGTACATGTATATACTTCGGTTTTTCTTCCTTAATCCATTTATAAGCTAATTCTTTCCACACTTTTAATTCCTCATCTACCATATCTACAAATGGTTTCATATCCTTATAAAAATCGTACTCAATCATTTCTCTTTTTTTCACATTCGCTTCATTATTATACTGCATGAGTTTTTCTGAAGATTGTATTAATGCTTCATACTTCATTTTATTCCCACCTTATTATGCACTCACTACGACGTTTTGAAATGCCTTCACCCAATTCCCTTTTTCTTCGTGATGCACTAATTTATTTTCCATATGCTCAATATGCATTTCTGTTATTTCTATCTTATTGCATATTTTTTCACCCGTATCCTTCAATGCATGATTCATTCTAATCCCTATATTCATTTCCAGCAAATCGAGAGAACTTAACATTTGATCCATTGCTTTCATTACATCTTCCTTCTGAACCATCGCCATATACAAAACGCCCCCTTCTTTGCTTTTCCTTTGTCATGTAATTTCGCCGAATGACTGCTCACTCCTGCTCACATGACAAAACTAGTTGTTATTCGTCAAAGAAATCATTTTGTATGTCATTTATAGAAATGGTAACAATACAAAAAGGAGGTGTATGAAAATGGCAAAGAACAAAAACGAAAAAAAGAAAAAACAAAACAAACAAAATAAACCCGAGACTGGCAACCCTAAGTTAGACGGTCCAAACTTCCCTGCTACATAAAGTGAAACTTTAATCAGCGGGGGTTTTGTTCATCCCCACTGATTATTAGCCTTCTCAATCGGGCTTTTACGGGCAGTTGATCCACACCTAAATTCTTTGCTTTCACTGAATTTTGAGACGCGGGTCTTACTGCCCGGCAAGTAGCGGGATAAAGTGAAACTTTAGCACTTTTACAAAAAGCTAATTTCTGAAGCATCCTTAATCTCTTATATTCATTACGTTTTGAGATTAAATTCTTAGCATACACGGCAGGATTACTTCACATTAAGAAGTCCCGTCTTCATTTATGAAGACGGGACTTCTTTTTTATTATATCACGAACTCATCCATCCTTTTAACAAAACGATTTACGATAGAAGCAACATAGATTTGCTCCCTCTTTCTTTTATACCATTCTGTTATATCAACTTCACCCTTATACTCTTCCAGTAGAAACAACTCATTTATTTCCATATCTCTACAAAACCAATCTCTCATACTTATTTCCTTATGTGCAACGACAGGATAAACTTCTCTAAGGGCTGGCGTACAAGATTTTCTAGCTTCTCTTACATAATATTCATAATCTGCTCTTGATCCTGTGTGTATAGTTTGCAATGCAAACCTATGGAATAAACTTCTATAATTCGGATGAAACAGTAACTCCGCTAATTTCTGCCCTAGTTCTATACGCTTTTGTAACGTTTCAAATTGATAAACTGAAAAACCATACATCCTCCCTTCAACAGTCGGAAAAATAACAGCACTAATATGAAGCATTTCTTGCAATTTAAAAAGTGCAGTATGGAATACATGTTTTTTAAAATATGCATTCTCAATAACTGGTTTTTGAATTTTATTTTGCTCATTTATAATAAGCGCTGTCATGAGCCTATTTATATCTTTTTTTTCCCAAAAATAAATCCATTCTTTTTCCATAAAAATTGATACGTTAAAATATTGTAACAAATAGAATAGTGGTACCTGCCTCCTCTTACTTTCTTCGTATAACAATAGCTGAGGAAATGCATCTAAAAAAATAATCCAATTCGCCTCTTCATAAGTCAGAAACAAATGTTTTTTTACTGTTTGAGGTAAAACAGTAGCATAATATCTCCCTTTTAAATCAGTCATATTCCATCCCGCATTTCTCGAGACCATACTTGCTAAAAAGGCCCACCTAATTTCACTGTTCCTTACATAATATTCTTGATAAGACTGTGTTCGAGAAATATTGTCCATATTAGCCATTTCTATTTTCCTCTTAATGTTATAAACGATTGTTTTTTCTACGTCTGTACAAACCATATTTTTACGATATTGTTTAATTTTCTCATAATCATTCCATGTAAACATAAATAAGTCATCATACCTTTCTTCAAAAAGGTCACATCTTTTTTCATTTTTTGTTATAATCACCTTTGTAAGTAATTCTTAGCAAGTTGGGAGTGGACACACTATGACCATTCGTTACCCAAACGGAAAACGGTACAATCAAGCTTCACAACCTCATAAAACACCAATTAAAAAACATACTTATAGTAATAGAGGTATGTCCCTTGAAGAGGAATTGAATGAAACAAATGAATATTACTTAACCCATAATATTGCATGTGTACATAAAAAACCTACACCTCTTCAAATTGTAAAAGTAGATTACCCCGCTCGAAGTGCTGCAGTGGTAAAAGAAGCGTATTTTAAACAACCTTCTACAACAGATTACAACGGTGTATACAAAGGGAAATACATCGATTTTGAAGCGAAAGAAACAAAAAATAAAACCAGCTTTCCACTTCAAAACTTCCACCTTCATCAAATTGAACATATGAAGCAAGTAATCGTTCATGATGGAATTGCATTTGTTATTATTAAATTTACACTTTTTGATGAACTTTATTTACTAGATGCAAAACATATTATTGCATTTTGGAATCGTCAAAATACTGGTGGACGGAAATCGATTACGAAAGAAGAAATAGAAGAGCATGGATCTTTATTATCATGCGGTTATCACCCTCGGATTGATTATATCCGTGTACTAGACACGGTTTATTTTTCGTGATAGAGTCATCACTAAGGCTCTTTTTTCGACTTTTGGGGAGAGAATGAAAGGTAGGAGAAAGTATAATGTCAGATAATTATCGTTCTCGTACAGAACGAAATCATGTAAAAAATCAAAATCAAAAGCAAGAAACAAATAAAGAAAAAAAACTAAAGAAAAAAGGCTCCTTTTTTAAAAAATTCCTAATAGGTTGTCTACTTCTTGGTATCGTTGGTCTTATAGCTAGCGTTTCCGCTTTCTTTGTTATGGTGAAGGACGCTCCAAAATTAGACAAATCAAAACTTGTTAATCCTTTATCAACAAAGTTTCTTGATAAGAATGGGAACTTTTTCTATGAATACGGTGCTGAAAAACGAACCCACGTTACGTATGATCAAATTCCAAAGGTAGTTGAAAGTGCATTCCTTGCAACTGAGGATTCACGTTTCTATGATCATAATGGAATTGATTTTAAACGAACTACAAAAGCAGTTATGGAAAATGTCACTGGAGGGTTCGGATCTCAAGGTGGTAGTACGATTACACAACAAGTAGTCAAAAACTATTTTCTAACGATGGACAAAACTGCGAAGAGAAAAGTACAAGAATGGTACCTATCTTACAAATTAGAACAACAATACTCTAAACATGAGATCTTAGAAATGTACTTAAATAAGATTAACTTAGGTAACCGTTCGTACGGTATTGCAACAGCAGCCAAAAAATATTATAACAAAGATTTAAAAGACTTACAGTTACATGAAGCTGCAATGCTTGCAGGTTTACCCCAAGGTCCTAATATTTATGATCCAACAAAAAAAGACAACGTTGAACGAGCTACACAACGTCGTAACGTCGTATTATCATTAATGAATCGACATGGTTATATAACAAAAGATGAAATGAATAACGCAATGAAAATCCCTGTAACTGAGGGTCTTCAACCGGCTTCAGAAGTAACTGAGATGAAGTATCAAGCATTTTTAGATGCTGTTGTAAAAGAAGTTGAAAAAGAATATCCGGATATAAATATCGGTTCAGATGGTTTAACTATTCATACAACACTTGATCAAGACGCTCAAGATTACGCTGATAAAATTATGGATGGCAATCTTATTAAGTATCCGAACGATCAATTCCAAGGATCATTCGTATTTATGGATACACAATCTGGCGAAGTTCGAGCAATTGGAGCTGGGCGTAAAGAAAGTAAGTCTACTTTCAAAGGTCATAATATGGCCATTGATTTAAAACGCCAAGTTGGTTCAACAATGAAACCAATTTTTGACTACGGTCCAGCAATTGAGAATTTACAATGGTCTACATACCATCAATTAAATGACTCAGAGTATACGTATTCCAATGGTAAAAAAATACGAAATGCAACAAATAGTTACAAAGGTGACGTTTCACTACGTGAAGCTTTGAAAAAATCATTAAACATCCCGGCTTTAAAGACAGCCCAAGCGGTTGGCCTTCCTAAGTCACAAGCGTTTGCTGAAGGCTTGGGTATGACATTTAAAGACGGCAAAACATATGAATCAACAGCAATTGGTAGTAACGATAGTTCTCCATTAGAATTAGCAGGGGCGTATGCCGCATTTGGTAATGACGGTGTGTATAACAAGCCGCACTTCGTAAAAGAAGTCATCTTCCCAGACGGGAAAAAGAAAAGCTTTAAACCGAAGGAACAACGTGCAATGCACGACTATACAGCTTACATGGTGACTGACGTTCTTCGTGACGTAGTAAGACCTGGTTCTGGTGGTACAGGTCCAACAGCATACGTTTCAGGTATAGACGTAGCAGGTAAAACAGGAACACAAAACTTTGATGAATCAGTTATAAAAAAATATGGCATCCCAGCTGATGCAAACAGAGATAGCTGGTTCGCTGGATATTCACCGCAATATACAATGGCGGTGTGGACTGGTTACGAAAAAGATAGCCCAGAAAATTACATTGGTGATCGCTCTACTAGAATTGCGCAACAAATGTTCCAAGTAATGATGAGCAAATTCGCTACAGATAAATCTCGTTTCGAACGCCCTTCTTCTGTACAAGTACTAAATGATGAATTGTACGTAAAAGGTGCTAAGAAAGATGCAGTTAAACAAATTAAAGTAGATGCACCTAGTGGTCTTAATGTCACTTTCGATGGTGCTAACACAGTTACACTAAACTGGTCTGGACCAGCAGAAGTTGATGCATATACAGCAAGCTATAAAGCGACTGACGGTTCAAGTGGTAGTTTATCAATAAAAGGTACAACAGCTACTCTTGGTGGTATTAAACCAGGCGTTACTTACAGTTTCTCTGTAGTAGCGAAAAAAGGTACTGGAACAAGCCCTGCAGTTGGTGCATCCTTCACTGCGCCTGGAGGAACTCCAGACGCGAAGAAAGCTGACGAAGAGGCTAAGAAGAAGGCTGACGAAGAAGCTAAGAAAAAAGCTGATGAGGAAGCACAGAAAAAAGCTAATGAAGATAAACTAAAACAAGACGAAGCTAAGAAAAAAACTGATGAAGATCAGCGTAAACAACAAGAGCAACAAGAACAACAGCGTAAACAGCAAGACGAAGCTAAAAAGAAAGCCGATGAAGAGGCTGCTAAAAAGAAAGCCGATGAAGAAGCCGCTAGAAAGAAAGCCGATGAAGAAGCTGCTAGAAAGAAAGCTGAAGAAGAGGCTGCTAGAAAGAAAGCTGAAGAAGAGGCTGCTAGAAAAAAAGCTGAAGAAGAACAACACAAGCAACAAGAACAACAACAAAATACCGGAGGAGATACACCTCACGCAGACGGAAATGCTGTTATAACAGAGTCTTAATACAAAAAAAGAAGTCCTTTCTCTTAACGAGAAAAGGACTTCTTTTTTGTTATCATTTTCTTAACATATAGCTTTTCTATTTCAATATACAACTGCGCTAACTGAATATAGGAATGATAATTATTCGGTTTCTTTATGATGAACGAATATCGCTCTATAAAATTAACTGGTTGTACTTCCAATTTACTCGTATAAGCTTCCATTTCATTCAAACTATGAACAGGTTGCTCATTTAGCCAATATACAATCGATAACAAATGTGCCGCAAAAAGAATCATTGGACCTTCAACTTCTTGCTTATTTCTGTTTCGAAATAGTGTAGCAATGTCTTCATGCTTACTTTTCCATACATTCAACAGTACAAGAATACTATTTTCAATTTCATTCCACGGCTCATATTGTCTTTCAATATCAAATATAAAGTAAGTATTTTGTATTATTTCTTCAAAAGACTGATCTGTATGATACGTAATCGAAGTTACGCTTTCTGTAAAAAATGGTAAGCACCGAAATTCTTTCGGTATTTCTATAACTCGCTCCATCCTTTATTTCCCCTTCATTCGCTTCTTTCCTTCACGACACACTTCTAGTAATCGGCACTCTTCACATTGTGGTCGCTGTGCTTTACAGTGGTAACGCCCAAAGAAAATCATACGATGATGTGTAACGCCCCATTCATCCATCGGAACTTTGTTCATTAATGTCTTTTCTACTTCTAACACCGAATCTTTCCACCTACAAATCGCTAACCGTTTACTCACTCTCTCTACATGCGTATCAACAGCAATCGCTGGAATTCCAAATGCAACCGAAACAACTACATTCGCTGTCTTTCTTCCTACTCCTGGTAATTTCGTCAGCTCGTCACGGTCTTCTGGAACTTTCCCGTTATAATCATCTAGCAACATCTGGCACAATTTTTGAATATTTTTCGCCTTATTTCTAAACAATCCAATGGAACGTATATCTTGTTGTAATTCTTCTAAAGACACGCTTAAATAATCTTCTGGTGTTTTATATTTTTGAAATAAATTTTTCGTCACTTTATTTACAAGTGCATCTGTACATTGTGCAGATAACGCCACGGCGATTACTAATTCAAATGGATTATCATGAATTAATTCACAATGTGCTTCTGGATACATATCCGCCATTGTGTCTAAACAATAGCGGATTTGCGTTTTATTTAACATATACTTCCTCCTACATTACTGCTCCAACCAATTATAAAAAGGCACTTTCCCAGTAAATTTCGTCTCTTGTTTTGTCGTTTGCTGCGTTCGTTGTTGATTTGCTCTAAATTTCCGTCCTTGGTTTTGGGCTTGATCTACTGTTTTAATACCATTCTTTTTCCACTCAAATAAAATACGATCAATATATCGGAAATTAAGCTTACCGCTCATTACAGCTTCCCTGAGGGCCGCTTGAATTAAATTCGGATGATGTTGATCTTGATCTTCCCACATACCCAACGTTTCACATTCAAACGGAGAAAGTGGTCTTCCAAATTCTTTTTCAAATACTGTATATAAATTTACTTGCAGTTGTTTTATTTCTTTTTGTTCTTCCTCTATTGATTCGTTCATTAAGAAATGCAATATTCTTTCCCATAGCGGTTGTAAAGAATAACTTTCACACATCATCGCTTCTGATTTTTGTCCACCTTCTAGTGATAAAAAACCTTTTTGAATCAATGTCTGAATCACTTCCATACATTTCATTTCAGTAATCGTCATCCGTTCTGAAATCTCTGACGGAGTCGGAAACGAATTGCCCGATTCTAAAAATGTGTGTACATGAAGTACAACCATAAATTCCATTTCATTTAACCCTAATTTTTTATAATGCATCATAAGTAATTTTGGAATTGCAATGCTTCCCTGCTCAAACCACTGTAACATCATTTTCTTTTTCATCACCAAACACCTCGCTCTCTAGTATAACACACCTTTCGCTATTTCTTTTTGCCACAATTCGTCAAAAAAACCTTCCCATTATGTAGGAAGGTTTTTTGTATTGCGTTAATAAAATATACAATTAAGCTTGCACTTTACTTTTCATAAACGTATGAATGCGTTCTAATGCTTTCTCGACTTGTTCAAGAGATGTCGCATATGATAAACGAACGTTATTTGGAGCACCAAATCCTGTACCTGGTACAAGAGCCACTTTTTCCTCTTCTAATAGAGCTTTTGCCCAATCATCCACAGTTTCGTATCCTGATAAAGCTACAGCTTCTTTTACATTAGGGAATAAGTAAAATGCACCTTGTGGTTTAATGCAAGTAAAGCCAGGGATTTGAATTAATTTATCATAAATAATGTTTAATCTTTCTTCAAATGCTTGACGCATTGTTTCTACAGGTTCTTGTGAGCCTGCATATGCTGCAATTGCGCCGTATTGAGCGATTGAAGTAGGGTTTGACGTACTATGACTCGCTAAGTTCGTCATCGCTTTAATAAGCTGCTTATTTCCTGCTGCATATCCAATACGCCATCCTGTCATAGAATGAGATTTAGATACACCATTAATAATAAGTGTTTGTTCTTTTAATGCATTAGAAAGCTGGGCAATCGAAGTATATTCTGCTCCACCATAAATTAATTTTTCATAAATTTCATCTGAAACGATTAAAATATCGTGTTCTAAACATATTTCTCCAAGCTGTTGTAATTCCTCTTTGCTATAAATCATTCCTGTTGGATTGCTCGGTGAATTAATAATAACTGCTTTCGTTTTCTCTGTAATTGCCTCACGCAGCTGCTTCGCTGTAATTTTGTACTCATTGTCTTCCAGGCCTTCTACGTAAACTGGCTTACCTCCAGCAAGCTTTACTTGCTCAGGATAACTTACCCAATAAGGAGTTGGGATGATAACTTCATCTCCTTCATCAAGTAACACTTGGAATAATGTATATAATGCATGCTTTGCACCGTTACATACAATAATTTCAGATGGATCATACGCAATTCCTTGATCACGTGTAAACTTCTTCACAATTTCTTGTTTTAACGCTTGTAATCCACCTGTTGGCGTATACTTCGTATGTCCTTCTAACATCGCTTTATGTGCAGCATCCATAATATGTTCTGGCGTATTAAAGTCAGGTTCTCCTGCCCCTAATCCAATTACATCATGACCTTCTGCTTTTAATGCTTGTGCCTTTGCTGTAATTTCTAAAGTTGCAGATGGTGTTAAAGCAGCTACTCGCTTTGCTAATTTCATTTGTAGTTCCCCCTACATCTATTTTTCAATGCTGTAGTGACCAGCATAAGCCCCATTTTGAAACTCTAAATAATAATACGTATAACGATCTTCCTGATCAATATATGTAATTTCCCACAACGGAATATCGTTTTGAGCACCTAATTTTACTTTTATAATTTCTTTTGGCTTTGGCTTTGGCTCATCACCTTTTCCTGTAGCTTGTTCAGCCAACTTTTGCAAAGCTTCTTTTTCAGGAATACCTTCACTCTTTTTCTTCACAAGGACATTCCCTTTTTTATTAGGCACCCAAACAATAATTTGTTCTCCTTTTTCGTCTACACCTTGTACGACTGTATATGAAGAATTTCCATTATAATAATCAACAGATTTTACTTTTGTAAGCTTTGCCTTTTCTTTCGCAATTTCTACAGATTTTGCCTCTTTATGGATTTTCTTTTCCATTGCTTTATTGTAAACATACGCCCCATATATTCCGCTAGCAACGATTACGATAACGATTGCAAAGATCCACTTTTTCATTGTATCACTACGTTCTGTAAATCGTAAATACAGCTATTTCTTTATCTTTTTCGTCTAATGCTAATCCGAACATGAGGTCCTGTTCTTTTAACGTACGATTCAAACTATCAACAATTTTATACAAGTCAGACGAATATTTAATACGCGTCGTTGATAGGACTTCGATTTTCTTATCCATGAAAAAACTCCTCCGTTACACAAAAATTTCTAATTATAGAAGAACGCAATACGGTTACAATAAGAGTACATTCTTTACAACCCCTGCTTCATCACCCATCTATTATAGCAGGACATGTACTGCAAAAAAAGGTTTCAAGTCGAAAACCAATACATTTTGTATACAAGAAGTAAGAAAAATAAAATTCCTCCTACCCACATTTTTTACGCCTGAAGCTTAAATGTACTTCAGGCGTATTTTTCTTCCAATTTTATTTATTTGGCCATGCCTTTAATTGTTCTAATAATTCTTCTAGAGGGCCTTCATAAAGCGGAACAGTTGGGATTGATTGTAAAAAACGTTTTCCATAAGAAGCGCTTATCAAACGACGGTCTAATACAAATACTGTTCCGGTATCTGTACTTGTTCTAATCAGACGACCAAATCCTTGTTTGAAACGCAAGATTGCTTGCGGGAGTGCTAACTTAGCGAATACGTCCTCTCCTTGATTTTTTAACCACTCTCCTTTTGCTTCCATCATCGGTTGATGAGGAGGCGTAAAGGGAAGCCGTACAATAACAAGACAACTAAGGGCATCTCCAGGTATATCTATCCCTTCCCAAAAACTACTTGTTCCTAATAAAATCGATTTGTCGAACTCTTGAAATTTACGAATGAGACGACTTCGGCTCTTATTATTTACACTTTGCGTTAATAATAAATACCCCTCTAATTCCTCATCATTTTTCAAATTCGTATACGCTTCTTTCAACATTTCATACGAAGTGAATAAAACAAGCATTCTACCTTTTGTAGCTTTCGCTATTTTTGCAATATGTGCCGACACAGATTCAATATATTCTTCATTACTTGCTTGCTTAATAAAAGGCACATCTGTTGAAACCATTAATTTCATCTGTTCTTCAAAACGGAATGGTGATGGAACCTGTAATGTATTGGGAGCAAAATCATGTAAACCTAGCTCCTCTTTTATATAGTCAAATGAATCGTTTACTGTTAACGTTGCTGATGTGAAAATAACACTCTTTTTCTGTGTTAAAAATTCATCCGCAAGCCTTTCACCAATATGAACAGGCTGTGCATATAAAACGGTTGAATGAATTGTTCCCTTCGTTTCAGTCTCCATCCATGTCACATATGAATTTTTTTCTAAAATGAGTAATTGTAAAGATTGTTCCATCTTTCTCAACAACTCAATTAAATGCATAAATTCACCTGTAACAACATGCATCTCCCATTCTAATTTACTTTGCAATATATCAACTTGCTTCTCAAGTATAGTCAATAATTTTCTTACATCGTATACAAAACGATTTGTTAACTCTGTAATGCTATCCCATAACTTACCTTTCTCTACTTCCGTGTTATATCGATAAATGAGTGGCATATTGCTTATCCCTTGTTCCTGCTTTGTTTGTTTAAAGATGAAAGCACGTAACATTTGGAATAGCTCATCCGCATCAAATTTCAATTCCTTCAAACTATGACTCACCATACGGAAAGTCGAACGAGAGGCTTGCTCTGATTTTTTCATCATTTTATATACTTTAGAAAGTACATCATCTGTTTCTAGCGTACCAAGACGAGATAAAACTAATTGAAAATACATACAGGAGAACTGTTCACCTAATATTCTACTCGCCGCTTCCTCGATATGATGAGCTTCATCAAAAATAATATGTTCACATGAAGCAAATAGTGGTTCTTCACTTGAAAAATCTTGAAATAATAACGTATGATTTGTAATAACGATATCTGCAAATAATGCTTTATTCTTTGCTCGTTGATAAAAACAACGGCTATACCAGTTGCTTTGCATCCCGCCTGGACTATGTACATCACTACAAATACGGTTCCAAAGTAACTTTCCGCCCTCAGGAATATTTAATTCATCACGATCGCCAGTTTCTGTTTGCAATAACCACACTAAAATTTTTGCCTTTGTGAGCGCCATATCATAATTTTTCTCTTCCTCTTGCAAAGCATATTCAAATTTATGTAGACAAAGATAATGCTTTCTTCCTTTCAAAAGAGCTACTTCAAATGAAAATGGCATTATTTTCTGTAATAATGGAATTTCTTTTTCTAATATTTGTTGTTGCAGTTGTACTGTTTGGGTACTTATGATGACAGGTTCTTCTTTTTTCGTTGCAAAATAAATACTTGGAAGTAAATATGCAAGAGTCTTTCCTGTTCCTGTTCCTGCTTCAATTAGTGAAAACCTAGAATCTCTTAGTGCTGTATATATTTCCTTCATCATAATCTGTTGGCTTTCTCTTTTTTCAAACCTTGGCATATTCAATTCAAGTTTATCGATTGCCTTATGCAAGAAAGCATCAAATTTAGATGAACATGTTTCACTGAGATTTAAAGCATAATTCCGTTTTCGAAGCGCAATATTTCGATACACTTCATACCCCTCTGCCACTTTTCTACCATGCATCATTTTCTTTAAAATATTTTCAGAAAGTACATCCGCTATATCACTTTGAAAAACATCGCTCAATTCATAAAGCGATTGCAAGGTGACAAGTGGTAACTTTTCAATTTCATTTAAAAATTGTAAAAATAATTCCGCTGTTGCAAGAGCATCACTATCCGCACGATGCGGTTGATCGTGCTCTAATTCATGTTGTTTAGCTAAATCACGTAATTTATAACTATCAGCTGTCGGCAAAAGAATTTGCGCCAACTCCACTGTATCAACTTTCGGACAATGTACTTCTGTATATCCAGCCCACCTTAATTCTTCCGTTAAAAAATTCCAATCAAAGTGAACGTTATGTGCAACGAAAGCTGCACCTTGCAATAGCTCAACAACCATCGGGGCTACATCATGAAATAACGGGGCTTGCTTAACCATACTCTCATCAATCCCTGTTAATTCTGTAATAAATGGCGGAATCTCTCTCTTCGGATTAATAAAAGATGAAAAAATCTCTAGTATCTCTCCATCTTCCACTACAACAGCTGCGATTTGGGTAATTTTATCCTTCCCGTCCTTCCAGGAGTTCCCTGTCGTCTCTAAATCCACAACGACATAACGTTTACTCATATATGTAACACCTCAATTTCTTACCTATCAATCACAAAATTATATAATGTTACTATACCACGTTTTATCTCATCTTAATGAAAAGATGCACAAAAAAGCTATCTCCGTAATAGAGATAGCCTTCTTACTTATAATATCGTACCCGCTTTTTCAGCGCCTAACATTTGGATAATTTGATTATCATCGTCTAATACTGCAATTTTCGGCTCTTGGTTATGAATATTTTCTTCTGCCACTAAACCGTAGCAAATAATAATAACTTTATCCCCTGGCTGTACAAGCCTTGCAGCTGCACCATTTAAACAAACAACACCGCTACCGCGTTCTCCTTTAATAACATATGTCTCTAAGCGCGCACCATTATTGTTATTTACAATTTGTACTTTTTCATTTTCTACAATATTTACTGCATCCATTAAATCTTCATCAATTGTAATACTACCTACATAATTTAAATTTGCTTCTGTTACCGTAGCGCGATGTAACTTCGCTCTCATCATTGTGCGAAACATAGATGCTCCCCCTTATTTAACCGTTAATGTTATATTGTCAATTAATCGTACATTCTCAAATTTAACTGCAATTGCTAAAATCATTCGTCCTTCAATTTTATCTATTACTTGTAGTGAAGGATAGGCATATAAATCAGCATAATCTACAGTGCCTTTCGTATACGTCTCAATATACTCTTTCACAAGAGTTGTAATGATTTCTGCATTACGTTCGCCTGCTTCAATTCTTTCTTTCGCTTTACATAGACTGCGATATAAATGAGGAGCCTCTTCACGCTCTTCTTGTGATAAATACACGTTACGAGAACTTTTCGCTAATCCATCTACTTCCCTTACAATATCCACTGGTACGATTGTAACCGGAATATTAAAATCAGCGACAAATCCTTCAATGACAGCAACTTGCTGTGCATCTTTCATACCAAAATAAGCACGCGTTGGCAATGTAATATTAAATAGTTTCATTAGTACAGTCGCAACTCCAGCGAAATGACCAGGTCTTTGTTTGCCACATAATACATCGGTACGCTTCACAACTGCTACTGTTGTCGTTTGTTCTGCTGGATACATTTCTTCTACGCTCGGATAAAATAAATAATCTACACCGTTTTCTTTTGCTACATTTTCATCTCTATCAATATCACGAGGGTATCGATCTAAATCTTCATTCGGCCCAAACTGTAGCGGATTGACAAACACGCTTAAAACCACAATTTCATTTTCTTCTCTTGCCTTACGTAATAAAGTCGCATGGCCTTCATGTAAATAACCCATCGTTGGAACAAAACCAATACTTTTTCCACTTATACGAAGTTCGTTTGTAATTTGCTGCATCTCTTGCACTGTAGTTACGATTTTCATTATTGTTTTCCTCCGTATAACGCTAAGCATTCTTCCTCTTTCATTGTGAATGAATGTTTTTCTTCTGGAAATTGCCCTGTCTTTACTTCAGTAACGTATTGTGAAATCCCTCGCACAATCTCCTCTTGAACAGACGTATATTGCTTTACAAATTTCGGAACACGATTTACGCCGTATGAGATAAGATCATGATAAACAAGTACTTGCCCATCTACTTTTTTCCCTGCTCCAATTCCAATCGTCGGAATTGTTAGTTGCTTCGAAATTAATTCCGCTAACTGCATTGGCACACATTCTAACACAAGCGCTATCGCACCAGCTTCCTCACATCTCTTCGCATCTTCTATTAATTTTTTTGCACTTTCAGCATCTTTTCCTTGTACTTTATACCCACCTAGTACTCCTACAGATTGAGGAGTTAAGCCTAAGTGTGCCACGACAGGAATCCCCGCATTCGTCAAGTAATGAATAGTTGATACCACTTCCCCTGCACCTTCTACCTTCAGTGCATGAGCACCACTCTCTTGAACAATGCGGCGTGCATTCACCATCGTATCTTGAGGCGACACATGATACGACATAAATGGCATATCAGTTACAATAAACGTCTCTTTCGCTCCTCGGCGTACAGCTTTCGTATGATGAATCATATCCTCTACTGTTACAGGTACTGTTGAATCGTAGCCGAGCACAACCATCCCAAGGGAATCTCCAACTAGAATCATATCAACTTCAGCTTCTTCTGCTAACTTAGCAGACGGATAATCATACGCCGTTAGCATCGTAATCGGCTCACCTTGCTCTTTCATCTTCAAAAAATCTGTTTTTGTTTTCAAAAACTACTCCTCCTTTATACAGGAGAGAGGAGATGGCCGAAATCATATAAAAAACCCCTCTGGCCATAAAAGGGCAGAAGGGTTGTGTGTTAGTCGGCATTATTCATCCCTCTGTCCCAGTCCGTTATTGGATCAAGGCAGAATCCAAGTTATTATTTTTCGTATTGCTTCGAATCATGGTGCAGTTCGCTCTGATACTGCCCACATTCGAACTAATTATAGCAAACTCCAAAAAGGAATTACTACATTTTTTTGAAAAAATAATTTTTTATTCCTATTACGGTATGTGAAATTTTTTATAAATAACTCAATCATAGAAAGATACAGCTTTGTTTAAAATGCCTCGTATAACTCTTAAACTAATGATGCAGGTTAATTGAGAAAAGTACTTACAAAAGGAGAATTGCGAATGTTTATGAACAAATGGTTATTTCCATTCACCGGTTTGCTTCTGATGATTGTAGGGATGATAACTTTTAGCTCCTTCCATGCATTTGCCTCAGTTAACGTCGTAACACAACCCATCGATTCAACGAAAGTAATTGAGGTCGAACTGAATGATGATTACTTTCATCCAAACGTCATCACCATTCCAATTGAAGAGTCAACAACATTGTTATTAAAAAACAAAGGTAAGAATGAACACACCTTTACAGTAAAAAAACTCGGCATTGATGTCGTAGTCGAGTCAGGAAAAGAAAAAAACATTACCGTGAAACCTAAAAATACTGGTACATATGAATTAATATGCCGGTACCACCTTCTTAAAGGAATGGAAGGCAAAGTAATAGTCAAATAAAAAGAAGTTCCCAAAAGGAACTTCTTTTACTTAATTTCGATATCCGCAGAATGAATGTGATGTACTTTCCCTTCATGATCCTCCAGAAGCAATACACCATCCTCTGTAATTCCTTTTGCTACGCCTGTAATTGTCTCTCTCATCGTTCGAGCGGTAATTTCTTTCCCGATGCTCACAGCGTAACTTTCCCAAAGAATTTTAATGACAGAGAAACCATTTTGTAAATACTCTTCATATAATTTTTCTAGTTGTAAAAAGATTTGTTGCATCAGCTCTGCACGAACAATTGGTTTACCAGATTCAATCGCTAAAGAAGTAGCAATATGCTGAATTTCCTCATCAAAATGCTCTTGCTTTTGATTTGCATTAATACCAATACCCATAATGACAGCATTAATTTTATCAGGATCAGCCTGCATTTCTGTTAATATACCTACAGCCTTTTTACCTTGAATTAAAATATCATTCGGCCATTTTATTCCTACGTTTACACCCGTGCACTTTTCAATTGCTTGTGCAACGCTAACAGCCGCTAATAAAGTAAGTTGTGGTGCATGATGAACCGGGATTGATGGACGTAAAATAATACTCATCCAAATTCCTGTTCCTTTTGGTGAATGCCATTTCCTACTTAAACGACCTCTGCCGGCTATTTGTTCTTCTGCAACAACAATCGTTCCTTCTTCTGCACCTTCATAAGCAAGTTTTGCTGCAATATGCTGCGTAGATTCAACAGACTCTTCAAAATATACCGTTCTACCGATATGTTTTGTTTGTAACCCTAACTGAATTTCATTAGCAGTTACTTTGTCTGGCTTACTCGCAATTCGATAACCTAATCGACGCACAGCTTCAAGTTCATATCCCTCATTCCGAAGGTCCTCCATATGTTTCCACACAGCGGTTCTTGAACAACCAAGTTTATCACTAATCGTTTGGCCAGATATAAACGCGCCATCCGCTTCTGAAAAAACTTGCAATAACTGCTTTCTTATAGTAGATTGCATTCTTGCAGCCACTCCCTTATACACTCTTTCTCATTACCTACGTTTCCTTGTACGATTGCTTCTTCAACCTTTTGAATCATTTCAGCAACCCACGGACCTGGCTTTTTATTTGCCCAGTTTAATAAATCATTCCCAGTCACATTCATTTCTTGTCGATTCTTGATTGGCAATGCTTCAAACAACGTTTGTACTCGTTTCACAGATGTATTATCGTAGCTTTCAATCATCGCTTCATATACTCTTTCTGCCATTTCAGCGATATGAATTCCCGTTTTATAAAGAAGGACTGTATCCCAATCCTTCTCCTTTCTCGTACGGAGTGTTAATAAAACTGCGACGATATCTTTTATTTTTTTATTCGAAAACTTCCATTGACGTAAAAAGACAGATGGATGCTCTTCCCCAATACAATATAAGAAGAATGCCCATGCCTCAACGTCCGTTTCAAAAGAATCCCAGTTATACTGCGTAGCTTTTAATAATCTCTCTTCTGACATTTGTAAATATGGCAGATGAGAAAATAGCTTCGTTTCTACTAATTCTTGCAAGCCCTTCACGCAATATGTACCAGTTAACAGTTTCTCAAACTCCACTGTAATTCGCTCAATTGCAATATGTTCTAGCAAATGTCCATATGTTTCTATTGCTTGTTTCGTTTTCATTTCTAAAGAAAAACCTAACGTACTTACGAAACGAATACCACGCATCATTCGCAGGGCGTCTTCTTGAAAACGATCCGCAGCATTGCCAACCGTCACAATTTCTCTCTTTTGAATCGCTTGCTGTCCAGCAAATAAATCAACCATTTTGCCTTCTTCTGTCATCGCAATTGCATTCATTGTGAAATCACGACGTTTTAAATCCTCTTCTAATGAACGAACAAATTGAACACTACTAGGTCTTCGAAAATCTTCATATTCGCTCTCTGTTCGAAAAGTGGTTACCTCATAAGGTTCACCATTTTCTACCACAATTACAGTTCCATGCTCAAGACCAACAGGAACATGTCTTGGAAATATAGCCATCACTTCTTCTGGTAAAGCAGATGTCGCAATATCAATATCTCCAATCGGCCTATCGATAATAAGATCTCGTACGCTTCCACCGACAAAGTAGGCCTCATGTCCTTGTTGCTTTAAAGTCTCAATAATAGAACTAGCTTTTTTAAATCTTTCCATTTTTGTCATCCCTTAGTACATCATAGTAAATCGTTTCATATTGTGAGACGATTTTTTCAGAGCGGAACTGCTCGTAAACACTTTCTCTTGCTCGCTCTCCCAAATTACGGTGAAGTTCTTCATCCTTTAATAGCTGAATGGCTTGATTTGCCACTCCTGTTGGATCGCCAACTTCACATAAATATCCTGTTTCACCATGTTGAATGACTTCTGGAATACCTCCAACCCTTGTTCCGATACAAGGTACACCACACGCCATCGCTTCTAATAAAACAAGACCAAAACTCTCCTTCTCTGAAAGAAGCAACATTAAATCACTCATCGCAAGTAGCTCTGCAACATTATCTTGCTTCCCTAAGAATAAGACGCGATCTTCAATATGTAAATTTTTTACTATCTGTAAAATCGTGCAAAATTCTGGTCCATCTCCAACAAGAAGCAACTTCGCATCTACTTCTGTAACAATTTTAGCAAATGCCTGAACAACATCTTGCACACGTTTCACTTTACGGAAATTTGAAATGTGAATCAGTATCTTTTCACTCTCACTTATACCATATTCTTTCTTTAATTGGGACATATCACGCTTGAAATATACACGCTCGTCTATAAAGTTATATACCGTTTGAATGTTTTTATTTGGTTTTACAAGCTCATGCGTTTCGTTAATCAATGAATGCGAGACAGCCGTCACAACATCAGATTGCTCAATACCAAAACGAATTAAATTATTTAACGAAGGGTCGGAACCTAACACAGTAATATCTGTTCCATGCAAGGTTGTAACAATTTTAATACGCTCTCCAATCATTTGTTTTGCTAAATAAGCACAAATGGCATGTGGTATTGCGTAATGCACATGTAAAATATCTAGGTTCTCTCTTTGTGCAACCTCTGCCATTTTACTCGCTAACGCTAAATCGTATGGTGGATATTGAAATACAGAGTATTGATTTACCGTCACTTCATGAAAATAAATGTTTGGATACACTTTATTTAACCGGAATGGTAAACCCGATGTAATAAAATGAATTTCATGCCCGCGTTCCGCTAATTGCTTTCCTAATTCTGTTCCAACAACTCCAGAACCACCTACAGAAGGATAACATGTAATACCTATTTTTAATTTCATTTACATCCCCCCTATTAAATCAGCATGTAATAAAACCGGTTTCTTACTCATAAATCCCTCGGCATATAAGACTCCAACTTCTTTTCCAAACATTTTCTCTCGAGCGACCACAGTTTCAACGTAACCTTCTGTTAACGGCGTTTTCACACCATCACTCCCTGTTGAAAACTGACTTTCATACGCTTCTAATGCTTCCACTTTTATAGAAAGGTACTCACTTATATCTATACAAAAATTCGGTTTATGAAAACCATTAATCATATAATAATAAAAAGACTCCACGCGATGTGGCGAAACCTCTGGCATATATTTACGAATTCCCGCTGAAAAAATAGCTTCTTCCACAAGTTTTGCACAATTTGCATGATCTGGATGACGATCTTCATAATACGGCGCGAAAACTAGTTTCGGTTTATATGTACGAATCACCTTTACAATTTCACGTATATACTCTTCTTTCATATACAAACCACGGTCTGGCATCGCTAAATTCAGTCTCGTTTTTACTCCCATTATACGAGCTGCCGCCTTTGCTTCTTCTTTTCTCAATTCTATCGTTCCATTAGAAGAAAGGTCAGCTTCTGTTAAATCACAAATACCTACTTCATACCCTTGCTTCGTATATTTAGCAATGGTACCAGCCATGCCGATTTCAACATCATCGGCATGAGCACCAAACGCTAATATATGTAATCCACTCATAATTGTTCCCCTCATTTTCTAAACTTGCGGTAATCTAAATCTCCTCGCTCTAATGCGTGCATTAACATTTCAGCACTTGCCATATTCGTTGCAAGTGGAATCGCATATACATCACATAAACGAAGCAATGCATTTACATCTGGTTCATGCGGCTGAGCAGTTAGTGGATCTCGGAAAAAAATCACCATATCCATATCGTTTTTTGCAATCATGGCACCAATTTCTTGATCGCCACCAAGAGGACCCGACTGAAATCTTGTTACAACTAAACCAGTTGCCTCCATAATACGAAGTCCTGTCGTCCCTGTTGCAAATAATTCATGTTGTTCAAAAATTGGTTTATATGCGTATGCAAACGAAACCATGTCATCTTTCTTTTTGTCATGTGCGATTAAGGCAATTTTCATCTGTTGTCTCCCCTTTAGTCGATAATATTTTCTAAACCGTACACAAGATGATCTAGATTCATTACTGTATCAATTGATAGTTTTACACCCGACATAAATGATGCACGATTGAATGAATCATGACGAACCGTTAACATTTGTCCATCTCCACCAAACATTACTTCTTGGTGCGCAATAAGTCCTGGTAAACGTACACTATGAATGTGAATGCCGTCTACATTTGCACCACGAGCACCTTCTAGTTGTTCTACTTCATTCGGATGACCTTGCTGCTTTGATTCACGATTTTGACGAATTAATTCTACTGTTTTTACTGCTGTACCAGATGGTGCATCTAACTTTTGATCATGATGCAATTCAATTACTTCAACATCTTGGAAATACTTCGCTGCCATTTGTGAGAATTTCATCATAAGAACTGCACCAATTGCAAAGTTTGGAGCGATAATTGTTCCTACTGCTTTTTCTTTCGCATTCTCTCTTAATTGCTTTAGTTCTTCTTCTGTAAATCCAGTTGTACCAATAACAGAACGAAGTCCACGCTCAACTGCTAGTGTAACGTGTTGTTTCCCAACTTCTGGCGTTGTTAAATCTAACAACACATCTGCTTCTACTTCCTCTAAACAAGTATGTAAATCTGCGTAAATTGGCGCTTGTAACGCTGGCATGCCCGGTAAATCAGAAATTTTCTCTCCACCATGCTTATAATCCACTGCTGCTACCAAATTAAAATGTTCCGTTCTTTCCATAAGAAGGACTGCTTCATGTCCCATACGTCCTCTTGGTCCAGCGATAATTACTTTAATTTCTTTCATTATTCTTTCTCTCCCTCATCAATACGTGTCCAGCGATCTTTATCACGTGTATTAAATTTATTCATTACAATGTTATGTGCCGTTTCTAAATCAATATTTAAACTATTTGCCATACAAATCATAACAAATAATACATCTCCAAGCTCTTCTTCCAGACTACGTTCTTTTTCAGTTGTTTTCTTCGGTTTCTCACCATAATAATGATTTACCTCTCTTGCAAGCTCCCCCATTTCTTCCGTTAAACGAGCCATCATTGCAAGTGGACTGAAATAACCTTCTTTAAACTGACCAATATATGCATCTACTTCTTTCTGCATATCCTTCATCGTTTTTGCTTCCATACAATTCACCTCTAATCCTTCCTCTTTCATGTTAGCCAATTCATCGCGATTTGACAAATATTATTCCCCGCCAAACACCTATTTGCGACCCTTTTTTGGATAGACTATAATAAAGTGAAACTTCTTTTGCATGCTTTTCGCAAAAGATTAGTTGAACCAATCGGGTTCCTACGGCTGGTTTGTCCTTCTTCAGAGCTTTATCCCCTACCAGCCGTTGGAACGGGGTAAAGTGAAACTTCTTTTGCATGCTTTTCGCAAAAGATTAGTTGAACCAATCGGGTTCCTACGGCTGGTTTGTCCTTCTTCAGAGCTTTATCCCCTACCAGCCGTTGGAACGGGGTAAAGTGAAACTTCTTTTGCATGCTTTTCGCAAAAGATTAGTTGAACCAATCGGGTTCCTACGGCTGGTTTGTCCTTCTTCAGAGCTTTATCCCCTACCAGCCGTTGGAACGGGGTAAAGTGAAACTTTCTTTTGCGGTTTTTGCAAAAGATTAGTTGAACCAATCGGGCTCTTACGGCTGGTTTGATCTCACTTCACTGCTTTATCCTCTACCAGCCGTTAGAGCGGGGTAAAGTGAAACTTTCTTTTGCGGTTTTTGCAAAAGATTAGTTGAACCAATCGGGCTCTTACGGCTGGTTTGATCTCACTTCACTGCTTTATCCTCTACCAGCCGTTAGAGCGGGGTAAAGTGAAACTTCTTTTGCGGTTTTTTATAGCCTTCACTATTTTTACTAACAGCTAGAAATTACTTATCATTATGTTTTACCGTATCAGCGGAGCAATGCAATTTACATAATTAGGAGGATTTCTATATGACATCAAATTTGAAGATTCGAAATATCATTTTCATTTTAATCGGTTCCGCTATTTTTTCTTTCGGTATTGTGAATATCAATATTGAAAATCACCTTGCAGAAGGTGGATTTACCGGTATTACACTATTATTGTATTTTCTATTTAAGTTTGATCCTTCTTATTCAAACTTAATTTTAAATATCCCTATATTTTTTATTGGTTGGAAGTTACTTGGAAGAACGACATTTATCTATACACTAATCGGCACCTTCAGCGTGTCTTTATTTCTATGGATTTTTCAACGTTACGAAGTTCTTAACTTACATTTAAACTTACAAAATGATATGACACTCGCGGCTTTATTCGCCGGGGCATTTATCGGTGTCGGTCTTGGCATAATATTTAAATATGGCGGGACTACTGGCGGTGTAGATATTATCGCAAGACTCGCTCATAAATATATTGGCTGGAGTATGGGGAAAACGATGTTTATGTTTGATGCTATCGTCATTATCGTCTCTATTCTTACCTATTTATCATACCGCGAGGGCATGTATACGTTAGTTGCTGTTTTTATCGGGGCGAAAGTCATTGATTTTATGCAAGAAGGAGCCTATGCGGCAAAAGGAGCAACTATTATCTCAGATAAAAACGATGAAATTGCTGCCAAAATTTTATCTGATATGGAACGAGGAGCTACTTTTTTAAAAGCTGTTGGATCGTATACAAAAGTGGAACGGAACGTATTATATTGCGTTGTCGCTAAAAATGAAATCGTGAAATTAAAAAATATTATTACTTCTGTAGATCCTCATGCCTTTGTTGCTGTAAGTGATGTACATGATGTAGTTGGTGAAGGTTTTACGTTAGATGAAAATAAAAATCCGTTACATAAATAAACGCAACTAGAAAAGCTCTCTAGCTTTTCTAGTTTTTTATTACATATTTTTTAAGTTTATCTAAATCCTCATAAATAAGCTCCAATAAACTCCGATTATAAAAAATGGAAGCAGGATGAAAGGTCGGGAAGATATGATATTCTTGCTCTGACCATGTAAACACTGCACTTTGCATATTCTTTAATTTTTGAATAGGCTGTTTTAATAATTGTCCGTGTACATCTGTGATTTTTTTATTTTTTCCTGTTAAACGTTGAAGACCGATATTTCCAAGCGTGACGATAAGCTTCGGGTTTATTTTCTCTAATTCATAATCTAACAAAGGGGCATGGGCAAGTATTTCCCCTTGATTTGGTGTTCTATTATACTTTTTCTGTACGATCTCACCATTTCGTTCTTTTTTCTCTCGCCACTTATACGGTCTGCTTCGTACAGCGCTCGTAATATATACTTCTTCCCTTGTAACATGAATCCGTTCTAAAAAAACCATTAATTGTTTTCCCGCTCTCCCGCTAAACGGAATCCCATTATGAATTTCTGTTTCACCAGGCGCTTCTCCTAACAGCATAAATTTTGGATTTTCAGGACCTTGTCCACTTAAAAAGCCTTCTAGCTGATAAGGAGCACTACGTTCTTTCACTTGTTTTACTAAATGGTCTGGATATTTCATTTCCCCCACCGCCTTTCCGCATTGCTTCTATTATTTCTATTTGCAGTACATTATATAATTCAATTCACAAAACAAAAAAGACTATCAAAATTGATAGTCTTTAGTCGTCGCTACGCTGCATACCAGTATACATTAATACGAGACGTAATAATTCAAATACTGCTACAGCTGCAGCCGCTACATATGTTAATGCTGCCGCATTTAATACTTTACGAGCTTGGCCATATTCATCTGTTGATACGATACCTAACGCTTCAATTTGTTGCATTGCACGCTTTGATGCATCAAACTCAACAGGTAATGTCACAAGTTGGAACACAACACCTGCTGCCATTAAAATGATACCTAATAACAACAAGTTAGACATAGATGCAAAGGCACCAATCATAATAAATACCCAAGAAATATTCGATCCAAAGTTTGCAACTGGCACTAACGAATGACGAATACGCATAAAGTTATAATCTTTTGCGTCTTGAATTGCGTGTCCTACTTCGTGTGCTGCAACTGCTGTACCAGCAACTGAATGACCGTAATAGTTATCTGTTGATAATCGAACTGTTTTGGCAGTTGGATCATAATGGTCTGATAAATGACCTGGTGTTTCTTCTACAGCTACGTTGTATAATCCGTTTTCATCTAAAATTTTTCGAGCCACTTCCGCTCCTGTCATACCTGAAGTTGAATAAACTTGTGAATACTTGCTATAGGCACTACGTACTTTTGACTGTGCATACAACGGTATGATCATTATGATCGCGAAGTAAATTAAATAAAACATCATGAACCTCCATTGAAGTTTTAATTATAGTACTTCTCATTCTATTTTTTTCTGACATCATTGTCAATGAATAAACCTTACAATCGGTATCTTTATTTATTGCATTATCTATTCTTAGAGTGTACATTACTTTTTCTTTTTTCTCTCTCTCCTTTATACTTTCTCCATCCAACATAAGTTAATGTGAATAAAATAAGACCTCCAGTAATTGTCATAAACCAAATGAGAGAGGGTGCAATTTCATCTTTTTTTACTGTATGAAATATTTTTTGCAAATCCCCTTTAATGATTCCTACTTGCATTTGCCCCCCTTTCGTATTTAACATAACGTTACGAAATTCATCCAAATAAGATAAATGGGCATTTACACGCTGCACTTCATTTTCTGGCAGGGCGATCATTAAGCTTGGATAAATAATATTAAATTCATGTAAAAATGTGTTTAACGTTTGTTGAAACTGTCCCGTATCTTCTTTTTTCATCGCTTTTTCCATTTGAGAAAAGGCACCCATTACTTTTCTTTCTCTTTCCATCCAAAGCGGTTGATATTTCGACACTTGCGCATCAACAGCGAGCTGCAGGGCTAACACATTATCAATTTTAACTTGTTTACCTAAATCTGTTTCCGAGAGAGATTGTTTCGCCTTGTCGTAAGCTAAAGAAATAACTCTAACCTGATCTGGCGTTACTTCTTGCTTCTTTTCATTCCCCTTTATAACAAATTGCTCGGAGAAATGTTGTAATACTTGTACTGCTTTTTCATCTTCATTAAGCTTCACTAATTGTAATGAGTCGTCTAACAACCCTGTTAGTTCACTCCACTCTTCAGCATATATACGTAACGGAAACATTATAATTAGAAATGCTATTAATCCAATTAATGTTCTGTTCATCACGGTCCCCCCTATAACTACTAGTACAAAATATGTTAATTTGGACAAGAATAGAACAGAACTGGACCGAAAAATATATTATCATTTTACAAACAAAAAAATTCTCTTTAAGCAGAGAATTTTTCCTTTGAAATCCTTTTCTTTTTTACGAAATATCTATACAAGCTATAACAAAGTATGCTGCCACATAAAATAAATAATAAAATAACACACGCAGCATGCATAAAGAATTCTTCTGGTAACATTAATATAATTGGATCCGTTTCAATATCAAACATCCAATAATCATTACTGAATAAAAGTTTATGGAATAATACAAAACTCTTTTCAAAATTAATAGCGATCGGTAACATGAGCGCGATCGGTAAGATAATTGTTAAAATTGATCCGTGCAGTAAAAACTTTTCATTTTTCTTTTTTAATAAATAAATCCCGCCTATTATTGCAATCATAATTGTCGCATACATTACATATTGAATCTTTACTAAAATATTTTTAACATCTACAAAATGAATACGGCCATTTGTAGACATATCTAATGTTGGAAACTGTAATGCCCCGTCATAAAACGGAGATAAATATGTGATAAGCACATCATAATTTTCTTTAATATCAGCCTTCGTCATATCCGCTAAGTCTGGGATGTTTAAAAAATCAATTTCAAAATAATATAGCCATTTTCCGTATACAACCGCTGTTGTTGCGAGTGCAAATATAGAAAATGCTATGCCATATGAAACAACTATAGTAATCAATCGATCCAATATTTTTGTACCACTCTTATTTTTCTTCATTTTCTCCCCCTACATGTTCTAACTATCATAAAGAAAACTGTTTTCGGTTCTCACGCAAGCAATAATAATATGTAAGACATAGTGTGACGATGCTTAGCCAAAACGTAAAGTAACCAATTTCTTCTACAAACAAATGCATAATTCCATATCTCGGCATTTGCCAAAATAAATAATCAATTGCATCATTATGTAATGTCCATATAGCTGCTACCGCAAAATGCCATTTTTTTATACGGTAAAACGGTGCATATAACAATCCTTGTACTGCCATCGCAAAGTGCGAAAGCATTAACATATACCCCATAAGACCAATAGGACCTTTTACATAGATCATAATTGCATTTACAACAACAGCCCATATACCATATTTCATCAAAGTAACAATTGCTAGCGCCTCTATTAATCCCCAATTTCTCTTTCTTAAAAAAGCAATTAAAACAAAGACAAAAAAGAGACTCGCCATCGGGCTATCGGGTACAAACGGCCAAAATATAGGTGAGGTTTCTTTTAATTGATTTCCATACCATATAAATCCGTATATTGTACCTAATATGTTAACAACTAATAAAAATAATAATATAGAGCGTTGTCTTAACATTGCATACAAATAAACCAAGCTGTATGTCCAACACCTTTCAAACAAAGTCATTCTTTCCTCAAACTCTACTCTATTATATAGTAAACTTTCTTTCATCAAAATAAAAAGCTGACTACAAATTTTTGTAGTCAGCTTTTTATTATTTTTTATTATACTTAGCAATGAATTCCGAAAGCTTCTTCAATTCCTCATCCGTACCTTTAAATACGCCTTTAGGCATTGAACCTTTTCCATCTTTCGCAATTTTAGCAATTTCTTCTGGCTTTAAAGTTAAATTTTGCAGTGCCGGTGCTGCTGCCCCGCCTTGTAAATTGTCACCGTGACATGTTAAACAAGTATTTTTTTGCATTAATTTATAGCCGTCATCATTTTTATCAACTGGTGCTGTTTTTACAATTGCTCCTTGTTTTTTTGCAGCTTCCCAGTCGTGGTGTGCTACAGATTCCCAAGTTAAAAAGATAATCGATGCAATTGCTAAAAGCATAAATCCAGTTGCTATAGGACGCTTCAATGGGCGTCTTTCTGGGCCTCGATCAAGAAATGGAGCTAACAATAATGCGCCAAACGCAATCCCTGGCATAATAAACGCTCCAATTACAGTAAATGAACCAGAAGCATAAGAATACTTTAATAACTGATACAAGAATAAGAAATACCAATCTGGAAGTGGTATATATCCGGCATCAGTTGGATCCGCCATTCTCTCAAGTGGTGACGGATGCGCCACTGTTAAACATAAATAACCGATTAAAAAAACTGCACCAACCATCCATTCTTTTAACAAGAAGTTCGGCCAAAACGCTTCTGTTTTTCCTGGGTATTCAGAATAGTCTTTTGGAATATTTGGTTTCCGAGCTACTGGTACCCGAGAATCTCCTACAAACTTCATCCCTTTGCCGCGATGCATAATCTCCCTCCTTTAGTTCTTTCCCCTTTAATTTAGCAATCTCTTATAGCGGACCGGAAATACCTTGTTTGCGAATCATGATGAAGTGGAAGGCCATTAAACCTAGAAGTGCTGCTGGTAAGAAGAAGACGTGAATAGCAAAGAAGCGAGTTAATGTTTGAGCGCCAACAATTTCGGAATGACCAGCGAGTAATGTTTTAATATAAGGACCAATGAGCGGCGTTTGCTCTGCAATTTGAATCCCTACTTTCGTAGCAAATAATGCTTTCATATCCCACGGTAATAAATATCCGGTAAAACCAAGACCTAACATAACAAAGAAAATAAGAACACCAACAATCCAGTTTAACTCACGAGGCTTTTTATACGCACCCTGGAAGAAAACTCTAAGTGTATGTAAAAACATCATTACAATGACGAGACTAGCGCCCCAGTGGTGCATACCACGAACAATTTGCCCATATGCAACTTCATTTTGTAAATAATAAACCGATTCCCAAGCATTTTTAATATCAGGCACATAATACATCGTCAAAAACATTCCTGATAAAATTTGAATTACAGTAACGAAAAAGGTAAGTCCTCCAAAGCAATAAACGAATGCAGAAAAGTGATGTGCCGGGTTTACATGTTCAGGTACTTCATGATCAGCGATATCACGCCATATTGGTGTAATATCTAACCTTTCATCTACCCAATCATAAATTTTATTTAGCATCTACTTTGCACCCCCTTTTGGCTTCGCTTTGCCTAAATACAGCGTTCCATCTTTTACTTTGGACTCGTATACATCAAGCGGAGCAAGGGGCGGCGTGCCTTTAATGTTCATCCCGTCTTTTGTGTAACGGCCCCCGTGACATGGACAAAAGAATTGATTCGGATGTGCTTTGTCCGAATTCCAGTTAACTGTACATCCTAAATGTTTACATACTGGAGAGAACGCAACAATGTCTCCGCTTTCATCTTTATGAACCCAAGCTGATTTTGGCTCTTCGGACTTGTACCAACCATCAACCTGCTTCACCTTAAAGTCGAAACGTTTCGGCTCTGTTGTAATATCCTTTACTTGTGCAACAGCAACCATATCCGTTCCCGCTTCTTTTCTTAACACCGGATCAAGCGCAAATCGCGTCATCGGCATTAAAATACCCGCTGCCATAAAGCCTCCTACCCCTGTAAGGGTGTAATTTAAAAACTGTCTTCTTGATACACGATGTTCTTTCTCGCTCACGAAAATTTCCCCCCTCTATCAGAAATTGTCCCCTCGTGATAAATTATATAAAAAATAAAAACTAGGACACTATCATGATATAATACGCTTAGGTACAGGTCAATATCATACTACTCATAATAATAAGAACTTTCTGTTTATTGCTACTTTCCCCATTTTTCTTCTAACATCACCATTATATTTTTTATATGTGCATGAATAACTTCTCTTTTCGCTTGATCACTAAATTGTTCTAACGCTAATGAAGGAAACCAAAATAAATCTCCTTGTAACTCTTGCATATCTTCTTTCCATGAAAAATCACTTGTAACATAAGCAATATGCTTAAGACCTTGCTTTTGCAAATGATTTGTCCATTCTTGCAAACGACCTTTTTCATTTTTTTGACTTTCTACTAAATACGTAAATGCAGGTAGTAAAAGTACTCTTCCTTTATATTCTCTTTCCAACTCCATACTCAACAATTCGATAAATTCACCTTGTTCTACTACCATTTTCATTTCTTTTGCTGCCGAAATTGATAAAAGTGGTATAACACCAGTATCTACATACTCTCTTGCTTGCTCAAACTGCTCCACATCTTTTACACTCCATTTCAAATGTCTTCCCTCCCTTCATTTTCAAATGACAGAACTTTCACTTTATATATATTAAACCATACTAAAAGAGGTAAAAAAAGAAAAACTACCTATATTAAGGTAGTTTTTCTTAAAAAAGTCTGAAATTTGTAAAATTTTATGAATCCAAATGAATTCTATAGCATCTTTAACTCAGCTGTTAACTTATGAAACGCTTCCTTATCTTGCTTATCCAGCGCTTCATCAATTTGTTTCAAAAGACGTTCTCTTCTAAAAGAAAATACACTTTCTTCTAAAAATCTTTCTGCAAGTAAACGATCTTTTTCATTTACTTCAATATGCTTTGGTAAATACGGGTTTTCTTCTAGTACAGCTACATAATTGGCATTTTGAAACGATGATTTAAAATTGAGTTGAATATAAATATCTTCATCTCGATTTAAACGAATATCATGAAACGATTTTTCAGCATCTGTTGTCATAACATTTTGTTTAAAAAAGTGAAACGGTGTGTCTTTCACACAATTCGCGGACATCACTAAACCACGCGGACAATATTTTGCATGCTCTACGAAGTGGACTTTATGCATCAATTGGTCATGACTCATTAAATAATTCAAAATCCATACACATTCACGCTGTTTCAGTTGGTAATTATTCAAAAACCATTTTACAAAATCCTTCTTCTCGTTTACAGAAACAGGGGTATTCATAGCAATTAAGTCCCTCCTCTGTCTTTCTCTTTTCTTTTTAGATTCAAGAAGCGGTATTCAGTTTCCTTCCAACTTATGAAAAATCCTCTAAATTATATAACAATTCTTCAATATGAATTTGTGTCGGGTCTAGTTGTATTAACTGAGTAAATACTTCTTTCGCCTCTTTTCGCATACCTTCTTCCAATAAGAAATAACCGTACTCTTCCAAGAAGTCTGGATGATTCTTAAAAGAAGTATATGCACTTTCATAGTGTTTTAATGCATCCGAATACATTTCTAATTGTTTTTTTGCAAACGCAAGATCCCAAAGTAGTTGTGTATCTGGTTCTCCGCTATCAATCGCACGCTCTACAACTGCAATTAACTCTTCATATTTTTCTTGTTCTTTTAAGATATACGCATATTTTAATATCGCACCTAAATGTCCTGGATCTAACTCAAGCGCTTTTTGAAGCACTTCCTCTGCTTCCGCTATTTTTCCTAATTTCGCCGCAATGTTCGCTAATTCTACATAAAATGGTACAGAAAGCTCATCTACTTTAATTCCTTCTTGAAGTGTTTCATAGCTTTCTTGAAGCATTCCTTCTTTTTCATAGCTTTTCGCCAAATACATGTACAGCGATGCATACTCCGGATCTAATTCTTTTAGTTCTTGCCAAGCACCAATTGCTCTTTGGTATTCTTCACCTTGGTATAATGTGAAGGCATATCCAAATAATGAGTGGATATCTTTTTGTTCCTCTAAACCTGCTTCATAGTAAGAGATCGCTTCTTCCCAATTTCCAATCGCACTTAACGTTTCTGCGAGGCGAAGTGCAATGACAACACCACCCATGACTTTATGTTCTGCTAATAGCGACTCATAATGAGTGATTGCCTTTTGTTCTTCACCTTTACTACTATATAACTCTGCTAATCCAAACGTAATAACAGGTTCGTCAGGCATCATTTCTTTCGCCTTTAATAGTTTTTGTTCTGCTACATCATCGAAACCTTGCATTTGGAATAAATCTGCAACAAGTAATAACGATTGAACATATAAGTCATCATTTTCTGGAATATCATGAAGCACTTCAATCGCTTCATCTTCTTTGTCTAGATCAATATATAATTCTGCTAAAAATACAGTGAATTCACTTTCTTCCGGATACAATAAACGCAAGTCTTCTGTAATAGCTAACGCTTCATCCGTAAATCCAAGTGTATGATAATAGCGAGCGATATCATACTTCTCTTCATCATTCGCAATTTTTAATTGTTCTTTTAATAATTGTAATCCTTTTTCCGCTTCACCATTTTCAATATATGAAACAGCTTGTTCAAACTTTTGCATAAACGTCTCCTTTAATTCTAACAAATATTATTTTCTGTTCATTTACCCCGATTGGTGCGGGCTAATAATCAGTGAGGGGATGAGCATACTTCTTCTTGTACTTTCACTGATAACGATTCGAATATGACACCGATACCGCATTACTACTTTCTATTGTACCGTTTTCTTTCATTACCGTGCAAATAACTTCCCTTATTAATTATTAACACGTACGGATCAAGCTTTACAGGCCTTCATTTAAATAAAAAAGACTCCTATATTAGGAGCCTTCACAAACTCTTAAGAGTATGTTTCTTCTTTCTTTACTTGCTCGTTTACAAGCTCTTTCAATAATTCTATAATTTCATCATTTTCTTCTTTCAAACCGACAGTAATACGAATACCATCATGTATACCAAATGCAGCACCAGAACGAACAATATATCCTTTCTTCATTAATCGTTCGAAAGCCTCATTACCAGGAATACCGAGTTTTAAGAAAATGAAATTTGTTTGAGATGGATAATAGAATACGTTATATTCCTTACAAAATGCGTAATATTGATTTAATCCTTCTTCATTTTTTTTCACACATTCTTGTAAAAATACTTGATCTTCTAATGCAGCAAGTGCTACAGCCTGCGCTACAGTCGATGTATTAAATGGTAACCTTGCTACTTCTAGCTGCCCGATTAAATTCGCATTACCAACCGCATATCCGATACGGAAAGCAGCTAAACCATATGCTTTTGAAAACGTGCGTAAAACCATAAGATTTTCATACTCTTCAAGAAGTGGTAATGTTTGCGGATAGTCTTCTGCCCCCGCATATTCATAATATGCTTCGTCCATAATAACGAGCGCTGACTTAGGAACTGATTCTAAAAATGAAAGTAAGTTTTGTTTCTCTACATATGTACCTGTCGGATTATTCGGGTTACAAATCCATACAATCTTCGTTTTATCATCTACTTGCTGTAACATCGCATCTAAATCGTGAATGCCATCTTTAAGTGATACTTCACGAACTTCTGCTCCTTCAATAACAGCATGGTGATGGTATTGCGAGAATGTTGGGTTCGCCATTACAACATTTGTTCCTTCATGTAGTAATGCACGGCTAATCATTTGAATGACTTCATCTAATCCACTACCAAATAACAGTTGTTCTGCTTTGACACCTAACTGCTCTGCTACTTTTGTCCGAAGTTCAAATGCATATCCATCTGGATAAAGAGCGTATTGACTCGCTAAAGAAGTTAATGCTTCTGTTACGCGTGCTGAGCAACCGAATGGATTTTCGTTCGATGCTAATTTCACAATTTTTGATAATCCATATTCCCTTTTTACTTCTTCAATATTTTTCCCAGGTACATATGCTCTCAAAGTTAACAATTGCTCTTTCACTCTCATTTTTCTTCCCCCAGTCGTTTTATTCAATTCAATTACAATAAGGTTGTAATCTCTCACTGCAATCGTTTATCTTAACCGTCACTATTACGAGGATACCTTTAAACAAGCACTTCTTAGCTCTTAAACCATATCCTTTTGAAATGCCTCTAACGCAATATGAACAGTCTCATCTGGAATAGATACGACATTCACTACCCCATATTCCTGCATTAACACCATATGAATTGCTCCAGCGTTCGCTTTCTTATCTTGTTTCATTAATTGAACGAGACGCTCTACATTCAAATCACTTGGCATTTTTGGATATCCGTACTTTAAGAACCACTGCTTCATCTCTTCATAAGAAAGATTAACCTTGTACACTTGCTCACTTAAAAACAAGGCAAATAACATTCCAACCGCTACTCCGTCACCGTGAGTAATATTTCCATATCCTAGTTCTTTTTCAAGAGCATGGCCTAACGTATGTCCAAAGTTCAAATGAGCACGTACACCTTTTTCTGTTTCATCTTGCGATACAATGTTTGCCTTTACAGGAATCGCCTTCGTTAATATATGGATTAATTTCTCATCACGAAGATTTGCTAATGTTTGCACTTCTTCTTTTAGCCAATGATACAGCTTTACATCACCAATAAGAGCATGTTTTATCACTTCTGCATAACCTGAACGCCACTCTTTTTCAGGAAGAGACTGTAAAAAAGGCGTATGATATACAACTGCTTCTGGTTGATGGAATGCCCCTATCATATTTTTACCTAACGGGTGATTAATTGCTACTTTCCCACCTACTGCGCTATCGTGAGCTAATAAAGTCGTTGGAACTTGAACGAAGCGAATTCCACGCATAAACGATGCAGCAACAAAACCAGCTAAATCTCCAATCATCCCGCCTCCAAGTGCAATAATTAAAGAATTTCTATCTAATTTATTTTCAAGAGCTGACGTATGAGCCGCATAGAAATTTTCAAAAGACTTCTCTTTTTCGCCACTCGGTACGACAAATGAAAATACTTTTTGCTTTATTTGCAATGCATCTACAACTGTCTGTAAATGTAAAGTTGCAACAATTTCATCTGAAATGATCATGATGTTTGATACAGATGGCTGCATGTTTTGAATGATTGTTGTCAAATGTGACAACGATTCTTTTCCTACATGTACATCATATTCTTTTGATTTCGTTTGAATATGTATGTTTCCCATTAAAATCCCCTCGCATATTCATTATGTTTCTCAATATTTTCACGAATAAGGTCCATACGATCTAATCCGAATTGTTCTATTAAAGCTGTCGCTAATTCCCATGCTACAACCGCTTCTGCAACGACACTAGCTGCTGGAACAGCACAACTATCTGAACGTTCAATACTTGCTGTAAAAGGCTCTTTCGTATCAATATCTATACTTTGAAGAGGTTTATATAGTGTAGGGATCGGTTTCATCACACCACGCACAACAATTGGCATTCCAGTCGTCATACCGCCTTCTAATCCACCTGCATTATTTGTTCTTCGTGTATATCCATGTTCCTCATTCCACAGAATTTCATCATGAACTTCACTTCCCGGTCTATGCGCTGCTTCAAAACCAATTCCAATCTCGACGCCTTTAAAAGCATTAATACTCATAATTGCAGCTGCTAATTTTGCATCCAGTTTTCGATCATAATGCACATAGCTACCGACCCCAATTGGCATTCCTTCCACAATCACTTCAACGATTCCACCTATTGAATCACCATTTGCTTTCGCATCATCAATTGCTTTCATCATTTGGTTACCTGCTTCTTCATCTAAGCAACGTACAGGTGATGCTTCTGTAATACTTTTTAATTCTTCAATTGAACTATACGTAATTTCCTGAGCCTCAACACCGCCAATTTCAATTACATGGCCCGCCACTGTAATACCAAGTTCTGCTAACACTTTTTTAGCAACCGCACCAGCAGCAACACGCACTGTCGTTTCGCGTGCTGAAGAACGTTCCAGTACATTTCTCATATCTCTATGACCATATTTAATCGCACCATTTAAATCAGCATGCCCAGGTCTTGGTTTTGTTACTTTCCTTTTCATTTCTTTTTCTTCTTGTTCCGTTAAAGGCTCTGCGCCCATAATTTTTGTCCAATGTGCAAAATCACGATTTTCAACAACAAGTGCAATTGGAGAACCTAATGTCTCTCCATGTCTAACACCACTTACAATCTGCACTTGATCTGTTTCAATTTGCATGCGTCTACCACGCCCATGCCCCTTTTGCCTTCTAGCTAACTCTTCATTTATATCATCCGCTACTAAAGGCAGTCCTGCCGGAACACCTTCTATAATCGTTGTAAGTTGTGGACCATGAGATTCACCAGCTGTAATATATCGCATACGTTATTCCTCTTTTCGTATATGTATTTATCCCGCTATATTAAGCAATGATATTATCTTTCCTTACTCTAAAAATATGAAAGAAATTATATATTTGATCAGCCATTCGCTTATTCTCCGATAGGCCTTTTACTTTACATATCAATATATCATAACAGCTCTAACTTCGTAACTAATTGAAACAAAAAAAGTGCAAGAAGAATACCCCTATTCTCCTTGCACTTTCTACTATTATCACAGTGATTAAAGCGTTTACAAATTATTTCAAAATAATTAGTAAATCCATTCGTTCATTAATTTTGAGTAGTCAACTAATTCTTCTTCCTTAAAGAAAATAGCAATCTCGCGCTCTGCACTTTCTAACGAATCAGAACCATGGATAATGTTTTTCGCAACAGTTACACCGAAATCTCCACGAATTGTTCCAGGAGCTGCTTCATGTGGTCTTGTTTTACCCATCATGTTACGAGCTGTATCTACTACACCTTCACCTTGCCATACCATTGCGAATACAGGTCCAGATGTAATAAAGTCCACTAATTCACCAAAGAAAGGTTTTTCTGTGTGCTCAGCATAGTGTTGTCCAGCAATTTCCGGAGTGACTTGCATTAATTTTGCACCAACTAATTGAAAGCCTTTTTTCTCAAAACGAGCTACGATTTCCCCAATGAAGGCACGTTGTACACCGTCTGGTTTTACCATTAGAAATGTTTTTTCCATAAAAAATCTCTCCACTTCTGAATTATGTATGTAATTGTATATCCCCCCACACATATTAACACCCTTATCACAATTGCGCAATAGTTTTGAAATAGAGAGATTATTTTATTTTTTAGAAAAAACACTAAAATTTTCGTTTCCCAATATACTTTGCTACATTTTGTAATGCATACTTCGCTTGTCCACGCGGAAGTGGTTTTATGATTTTTAATGCTTTATGTAAATAACGTTCACTAAACGCAAATGCTTGATCAATAGCGTCACTATTTTTTACAGCCTCAATAATTTCTTTCATTTCGTCCGCTGTTGTATTTTCATGTACAGATGTGATTTTCTTACGAAGCACGGGATCTTCCATAGCGTATAGGGCAGGAAGGGTAATATTCCCTTGTAACAAATCACCACCAGCAGGTTTTCCAAGCTTCTCTTCTGTGGAAACGAAGTCTAAAATATCATCAATAATTTGATACGACATTCCTACAAAATACCCATACCAAAATAGTCGATTTACCGTATCACGATTAGCGCCAGCAGCAATTGCTCCTAGTTGACAACTCGCAGCAATTAATAATGCTGTTTTTCTCTTTATTCTTCTTAAATACGTTCGTAAATTTTGGTCATAATTGTATTTATCTTTAATTTGTTCAATTTCACCTTTACAGACTTCTAAAATGGTATGCGATAGCGCCTGATGCGCCTTTGGGATTTCGATATTTGTAATACATTCAAGAGACTTAGCAAACAAATAGTCCCCTGTATACATTGCAATACGATCTCCCCATTTCGCATTCACAGTTGCACTACCACGTCGTAAAAATGCAGCATCAATAACATCATCGTGAACAAGAGAAGCCATATGAATAAGTTCTAACGCAACAGCTACATGTTTAATTGCATCTAACTTATAATCTCCAAATTTCCCCGCAAGCAACACAAATACAGGACGAATTCGCTTCCCACCAGCTTCAATAAGTTGTAATGCCGCCTCTTCTACCAATGGCTGTTCAGAAGCAACTGTCTTTTTTAATTCTTTTTCTATCACATTAATATCCGATCGTAAAAAAGAGTACATAAGTTGTAACTTCATATTGTTCACCTTAACCTAAAACTTCTTTTTTCTATTTTCTATTTTCTATTTTGATTCTGGTTTCATACCTAAGTGCATCGCTGCTACCCCAAAAGTAAACGGCTTCACTTGTACACGTTCAAGTCCAGCTTTTTCGAACATATTAGCCAATTCTTTCATACCTGGGAATGTACTAGCAGATTCTTGTAGCCATGAATATTCTTTATAACTTTTTGCAAATAACTTTCCAAATAACGGCATGATATATTTAAAGTATAAAATATATCCTTGTCGAAAACCAATCATTGTTGGTTGAGATGTTTCTAAACAAATTACTTTTCCACCTGGTTTTACTACACGCGTCATTTCTTTTAATACGTGCATATAATCCGGTACGTTACGTAAACCAAATCCAATCGTTACATAATCAAATGTGTTATCTTCAAACGGAAGTTCCATTGCATTCCCGTGTAACAGTTCTACTTGTTTTAATTGTAACGCCTCTACCTTTTGCTTACCGACAGATAACATATTTTCACTGAAGTCTAAACCGACAACCTTGCCCTGTTCACCTACCGCTCCAGCTAGCGCAATTGTCCAGTCCGCTGTCCCGCAGCATACATCAAGAGCCTTGTTACCTGGTTTTACATCCATAATGCGCATCGTCTCTTTACGCCACGCTTTATGTCTTTGAAAACTAATTACAGAATTCATCACATCGTATTTATCAGAGATTTTCTCAAATACATCATGTACTCTTTCTTCTTTTGATTGTTGCATGCTCGTACCTTCTTCCAATGTAAAATTGCTTATGTCTTCGATTTATCTCTTAACACAGAGTTTATATCGCTTATATCTGTGTGGTTTTTCAAATATTGATTTTCTTTCTTTCTGAGTTCCATCACCCATCCATTGATAACTGTTTCTGCATCCGCTTTATCGTTCAAAATCTCTTGAATAGCTTGAAAAACAGGTGAATGTTGTTTATCAGCGTATCGTTCACATTCTTTTTGAAGACGATTTTTTCCAAGTACATACGTTATAAACGGCTTCCAATGAGATAAATGAAAATGATCACATGTTTTTTGTAAGAGTGCAGACTCAATCGTTACTACACTTCCCATTATGTCATCCATCGTTTTATGTGCTTTTTGATATAACATTATTTTGTGCTCATTAATTTCTTTAATTCCTTCAGCAAGCGCACGAATTAAAACAATATCACGATTCATAGACAATAAGTAATAATATAACCCGCTATAGTAATCTCCAGCAAGCACTGTTAACTGGCGACGTTTATGCGATTCATTCGCTTCTTCCCCTGCCTTATTTGATACTCTTTCATGTGTATCAAGCGCAATTTGAACAAGCATAATCGTTACTACATAATGCTCAATTTGTTCTATATGTAATTTTGCACTTTTTAAAGCACCATATAACAATGCTATTTTCTCTTCATCAATATATGGTTCTTCAATATAGTTTATAAAATAAGGATGGCGTAATTTCTCCATCAATTTCTCTCTTATACCCGCATACCCTCCGTAGATGTCACACACAAAAATCACCCTTGTTTTCTAATTCATAAAACTTATTATAACACATTCATTCTATTTTCTATAACCAAAACTTGGCTACTCTTTCCAAACTTCCACCGAATGAAATAACATCTTCCATTCTTGTAAGTAGTCTTTCTATTCTCACTCTGTCTTCCTAAAACTATATCATTTATTTACAAAAAAAAAAAAAAGAAAAGCAGTTTCCCACTTTTCTTTACTTCGTTTTAATAAAAGATAAAATTTCACTACGTGCCGCTGCATCATTTTCTAACACACCACGTACCGCTGTTGTTACAGTTTTCGCGCCCGGCTTTTTCACACCACGCATCGTCATGCACATATGTTCCGCTTCTACTACTACCATTACACCATGCGGTTCTAGTACTTCCATAATAGAGTTCGCTACTGTTGATGTAATACGTTCTTGCAGTTGTGGACGACGTGCAATTGTATCTACAGTTCGAGCTAATTTACTTAACCCTGTCACTTTTCCGCCTTGCGGAATATATGCAACGTGAGCAACTCCATAGAATGGAACTAAATGATGCTCACACATCGAATAAAACGGTATATCTTTTACTAGTACAAGCTCCTCGTGATCTTCTCCGAACACTTTATGCAAATGTTCTTTCGGATCTTCATGCATACCCGCGAACACTTCTGCGTACATTTTTGCCACACGCTTTGGTGTATCAAGTACTCCCTCACGATTTGGGTCATCTCCGATTGCCTCTAAAATAAGGCGTACTGCATGTTCAATTTGTTCTAAATTAACTTTTGCCATCCGCTAGCCCTCCCGAAAACCTAAAAGTGATACGAACACATTCTAGCATATTTATGTTTTTAAAAGCAAAAAGAAGAGTTCCCAAAAAGGAAACTCTTCTTCCCTGTTAATATGTAAGGATTATTTAACCGCATCTTTTAACGCTTTACCAGGTTTGAATGCAGGTACTTTACTTGCAGCGATTTCAATCTCCTCACCTGTTTGTGGGTTACGACCTTTACGAGCCGCACGCTCACGAACTTCGAAGTTACCGAATCCGATCAGTTGTACTTTATCACCTTGTTTTAAAGCTTCTAAGATAGAATCAAAAACAGCGTCTACTGCTTTTGTTGCGTCCTTTTTAGAAAGGGAACTTGCTTCTGCAACAGCATTGATTAAATCTGTCTTGTTCATGCCATTCACCTCCTCCCAAAGATAAGACTGTATAATGATCATAAAATGAGTCTTACTTTCATTTGTAGGCAATTTTTACAAATTCTATACTACAAAGATGTAGATAAATCATTATCAACGCCTATATTATACGATTCTCCTTTATAATTCAATATTTTTAAGGAAATTGTTACTCTTAAACTGTGAAAATCTGATGAAACTTGACAATTTACAACAATATATTAGATAATGACTGTTTATTTTGCTATTCTATACGCGAAAATCAAAAAAAATCCCTCTACGATGAGAGGGATTTTTTCTTATAATATAATCGCAATTAATCCGCCAGATCCTTCATTAATAATTCTTTCTAGCGTTTCTTTTAATTTATATCTCGCATTTTCTGGCATTAAAGATAGTTTCGCTTGAATGCCTTCTCGAACAATAGAGCTAAGTGAACGTCCGAATATATCAGAATTCCAAATTGATAATGGATCATCTTCAAAATCCTGCATTAAATAACGAACTAATTCTTCACTTTGCTTTTCAGTACCAATGATTGGCTCAAACGTTGACTCCACATCTACTTTAATCATATGAATAGACGGAGCTACAGCTTTTAATTTCACACCAAACCTTGAACCGTGACGAATAATTTCCGGCTCATCTAAGCTCATGTCAGCTAACGCAGGCGCTGCTACACCATATCCTGTTTGCTTTACCATACGCAGGGCATCCGCCACTTGATCGTATTCTATTTTCGCATGAGATAAATCGAGCATAAGCTTTAATAAATGATCTTTCCCTCGAATTTCTACTCCTACTACCTCTTTTAAAATTTGATCATATAATTCATCTGGTGCATATAAATCAATCTCTGCTACACCTTGCCCCATATCAATGCCAGCTAAGCTCGCTCGATCAATAAATTCATACTGACTAAACTGCCAAACGACACGGTCCACATCACGAAGACGTTTTATATCCTTCACAGTCTCTTGAACAGCTTCTTGATAACTTTGGCGTAACCAATGCCCTTCATTTAACACCATCACCCAGCTCGGAAGGTTAACATTCACTTCTAAAACCGGGAACTCAAATAAAGCCTCTCGAAGCACATTGTACACATCTGTTTCCCTTAAACTTTCTACACTCATCGCAATGACTGGGATATCATATTCTTCAGATAAACTTTGGCGCAATTGCTCTGTATCTGGATGATACGGCTGTACAGTGTTAATGATCATAATGAAAGGTTTTCCGACTTCTTTTAACTCATTTACTACGCGTTCTTCTGCCTCTATATAATCTCTTCTTGGAATTTCACCAATCGTTCCATCTGTTGTAATTACAACACCAATTGTGGAATGTTCTTGAATTACTTTACGTGTTCCGATTTCTGCAGCTTCATGGAATGGAATAGGTTCTTCATACCAAGGAGTATTAATCATGCGCGGGCCATTCTCATCTTCATAGCCTTTTGCTCCTGGAACCGTATATCCAACGCAATCTACCAATCGAATATTCACTTCAAGACCTTCATCTACTTCGATAGAAACCGCTTGGTTTGGAACAAACTTCGGTTCCGTCGTCATGATTGTACGACCAGCAGCACTTTGAGGCAGTTCATCCTGCGCCCTTTGACGGTCAGACTCATTCTCAATATTAGGAATAACTACAAGTTCCATAAATTTTTTAATAAATGTTGATTTCCCTGTTCGAACAGCTCCTACAACTCCAAAATAAATATCACCGCCTGTGCGTTCCGCAATATCTTTAAAAATATCTACCTTTTCCAAGTGATTCCCTCCCTCAATATTTTTGGGAATAATTCCACATTTATAGTCAACTAATACCTTCTCTAACGTTGCCTATAATATCTGATATAATATAATGGTATTCTAGAAGTTCGGACAATATATCATATAATTTTGTCCAATTTCATATGACTATTAAAAAATACCTTTTGTTTGCATCGCAAGTTGTGTAACATAAAAAACCTTTCTTCTAGAACTTATTCACTAAAAGAAAGGTTCATGACTTATGATTTTAAAAAAATTGGTTCTCCATTCTTTACCGTATACGGTAAAGAATACGCAGGTACAAATGGAGAATCTTTCGAAAGTATATTCCGAATATCTTCCCCTTCCTTAAATTGCCCTTCATTTTTTTTCAACGCTTCATATAAGTCGATTCGATAATCAACATAAATTTCTCCCTTTTCATTGATTACAAAAGGAAGCCCTTTACCAGAATACGGACTTGTCACTTGCGGCACATCTTTATATCCTAGTTTTTTGAAATCTAATTCATACACACCATCTGAAATTACCTTTTTAAAAGGCGGATATTGATGTTCATCCCGATACATCCTAAGCTTTAATGATAATTCCTGGATTTGTTCAGCCATCCTAACATCAATTAACTTTACTGTCGGGTTTGTTTCAACGTCTATTAATACGTATTGGTATACTCCTCCGCTTTCATACGCATTTCCTGGCGCTTCTTGTATGTAACGCGGAGCAATCTTTTGAAAATCGATTGGATACTTTTGATAAATAGGCGTACTCATATCCCGCGTCTTAATTGGCAATATCCCCTCATTTTGCTCCTTAAATGTCACTACAGCTTTTTGAACAACCTGTATCTGATCTTCATAAGGAACAGCATTTTGTTTCATATTTTCTTTCGGATACAGACATCCTGTTAAAAGGCTCATACAACAAAATATTAAAATAATATGGACTTTTTTCACTAGCAATCACCTTTTCATACTAATATAACTTGCTCCGTATGTAGCATTTTCGAGACCATTCCCTTTACTGCTGTACAGGTCCACTAAATACAACAAGAAAAATAACAATTCCTGACACAATCATAAGGGTGTACGCTACTAACGCTGTAATCCCTTTCAAAAATTTATTCTTTATTTTGTATCTACTTAGTAAAATAAAACTTACTGCAAAAAACATAAATCCAATTGCACCTAAAGCAAACCACATTTTTATGAGCCCTTCTGACATATACACACCCCTTTTTATTAATCTATTTTTATACTATTTTAACAAATTAAAATCTTTAAACAAATACAAAAAGAACATTTTACTACAAATTACGAATATATAACTTTAATCAACAGGTTTTTTCGCATCTTCCACTAATCTAAATAAAAATAAAACCGAAGCGAGTATATCTCTCGCTTCGGTTGACCAAATATGCCCAAAACAGCTCTATTCCCATACTTTCATGGCTATCATATGCAATCTACAAACTCTTTGTTTCTTATATCTTATTTTTTAAACATTTTGCTTAACGAACCAAAATCAGCGGGCATATTATTGTTAATAATCGCTTTTACAATTTGATCCTCTTGTTCTTTCGGCACTTCACGTCCTGCCATAAGAGCCACTTGATGAATCAATTGACGAAGCACAGTCTCATCACGTAAATTCGCATTCTGTACAGATGATGCTAATTTAAAAATATCTTCTTTATTCACTTTCGCTTCTTTTTCAATGTTATTAAAAATGTTATTATCCATTCTTTTCACCCTCTCCTCAAGTTACTCTTCATCCTATGCAAAATTAAAAAAATGGTGAAAAGACCCATAAAAATAAAAAGCGACAGAAGTACAAATGTACTTCTGTCGCTTTTCTTTAAAGTAAGTCAGGTATAGCTTCCACTTCATGTTTTCGAACACGTCCCATTAATGAGCCTACTGCATCTTTCACATTATTCCCATTGAATAGCACGTCATATAAAGCAGCTGTAATCGGCATTTCAACTTCCATTTTCTCTGCTAATTCGTGAGCAGCTTTCGTTGTTCTTACACCTTCTACAACCATACCCATGCTTTCTAACACCTCTTCTAAAGAGTGTCCTTTTCCAAGCATATTTCCAGCGCGCCAATTTCGGCTATGAACACTTGTACAAGTTACAATTAAGTCTCCCATACCAGTTAGACCAGCAAACGTTAATGGATTTCCGCCCATTTTTCTTCCTAAACGAGCAATCTCCGTTAAACCACGTGTCATTAATGCCGCTTTCGCATTATCACCTAATCCAAGTCCATCAGTTATCCCAGCAGCTAATGCGATAATATTTTTTAACGCACCACCAAGCTCAACTCCAACGATATCTGGATTTGTGTATACACGGAAGTAACTATTCATAAACAAATCTTGTACTTCCTCAGCCGCTTCCATACGCTTTGCTGCAGACGTAACAGTTGTCGCTTGACGTAAACCAACTTCTTCAGCATGACTCGGTCCAGATAGTACAACAACATCTTTAATCAAGTCCTCTGGAATTTCTTCCTCAATCACTTCCGAAATACGTTTTGATGTACCAGGTTCAATCCCTTTACTTGCATGAATCCAAGTAGTCGGACCTGCTACATATTTCTTCATATCTTGTAATACCTCTCTATACGCTTTCGTTGGTACTACAAGAAGTACTACATTTACATCTACTAATGCTTCTTCTAAAGAAGAGTAGGCTGCGATTGTGCTTGGCAATGTAATTCCTGGAAGGTATCGACTATTCTCATGTTTTGTATTAATCTCATCCATAAGTTCAGAACGATTTCCCCAAATACGTACATCATGTCCATTGTCAGCTAATACCATCGCTAACGCTGTTCCCCAGCTACCTGCTCCAACTACTGTGATTTTTGTCATAAAATCACATCCTCTCCATTAGTCTCTTGCTCTAGCGATAATGTGAATCGGCGTTCCTACAAAACCGAACGCTTCACGTAAACGATTCTTTAAGAAGCGCTCATATGAAAAGTGCATTAATTCTGTATCGTTTACAAATATAACAAATGTTGGTGGTTTTACCGCAACCTGTGTCGCATAGAAGATTTTCAGACGGCTACCATTATGAGTTGGTGTTGGATTCATCGCTACCGCATCCATAATTACATCATTTAATACGTTCGTTTGAATACGGATACTATGGCTTTCATTTACTTCATTAATAACTGGTAATAATGTTTGTGTACGTTTTTTCGTTTTCGCAGATAAGAATACAATCGGTGCGTACTCTAAAAATTGGAAATGAGCACGGATGTTTTCTTCAAATGCTTTCATTGTTTTTTCATCTTTTTTCACTGCATCCCATTTGTTTACGACGATAATAACAGCACGTCCTGAATCATGAGCATATCCAGCAATTTTTTTATCCTGTTCAATAATTCCTTCTTCTCCGTCTAAAACGACTAAAACAACGTCAGAACGTTCAATCGCTCTAAGTGCACGAAGTACACTATACTTTTCTGTGCTTTCGTATACTTTCCCTTTTTTACGCATACCAGCTGTATCGATGATTACATAATCTTGACCATCTTTACTATATGGTGTATCAACAGCATCACGTGTCGTTCCCGCTATATTACTTACAATTACACGTTCTTGACCAAGAAGTGCATTTACAAGTGATGATTTCCCTACATTTGGACGTCCAATTAAAGAGAAACGGATTGTTTCATCATCATACGCTTCTTCTTCAATCTTTGGAAAATGATTTGCAGCTTCATCTAACAAATCACCAAGTCCTAAACCGTGTGTACCTGAAATCGGGAATGGCTCGCCAAATCCTAATGCATAAAAATCATAAATATCACTACGCATTTCTGGATTATCAACCTTATTTACCGCAAGTACAATTGGTTTTTTAGAACGATATAAAATTTTAGCAACTTCTTCATCTGCTGCAGTTACACCATCGCGACCATTCGTCATAAAAATGATAACATCTGCTTCATCAATCGCTACTTCCGCTTGTTGACGAATTTGTGTCAAGAACGGCTCGTCTCCAATATCAATTCCACCTGTATCAATAATGTTAAATTCATGATTTAACCATTCTCCCGCACTATAAATACGGTCTCGCGTTATACCTGGTATATCTTCTACGATTGAAACTCTTTCTCCAACAATTCTATTGAAAATAGTAGATTTTCCTACGTTCGGGCGGCCTACTATTGCTATTACTGGTTTCGGCATATACTTTCATCCTTTCAACTTGCTTCTGTTTATTATGTAAAAATCCCTTCTTTGTGCAAGAAGGGATTTGCATTCCAGAATATTTCTCAGCGTATCAAAACACCTCACATTATACCACACGTTACTAATGTTTCACAATAATATATACATTCTCTTGTAAGCGATGCGCAATACCATCTAAAATTGCCTCTAAATTATTTGCAACAAATTCTAACTCATCTGTCGATTCACAAGTAAACAAAGGGGCACCACCAGCAAATTTCTCCGGCGTTGTTGTAATAACCGCGAGAATTACACTTTCTAACATCATCTTTTATCTCCCCTTCCTTTCGGGGCTTCCGATGACATATGAACAGCACTTTCTAACGTCGGCACATTCCCTATGACACCTATCGCTTTCTCTGCATCTTGATCTTGTGGCAAGACAAAAATCCCAACCCTACCATCTTCTAAATCACGCTTTGCTAGCGGCACAAGCGCTGGCGTACCAGAATCTCTATAAATCCCTAAAGCAACAGAAACATCATGTAAAATAGCTTGTCGTTGTCCTAAGTTTGAGATTGTCACCATCGCATCAATTGTTTTCGGCCTTAAAATAAAGCCCATTCCATATTTCATAATTTCCTTTTGCCTTGCTGGTAATCCAATATTCATAATGTAAATATTATCAATATACAGCCCTGCTCCTTCAAAACGAAGTGGAACATGCTCGATATCAACAAGATCATGTAACCTTCTGCCAGACATTAATTTTTTCGCGATAATAAATGCGATTATAGCCATAATTACTCCAGCAATCCATGAATGGAATCCTATATACGCAAACGTCGTTGCAAACGACGTTAACATCGCCAAATAGTTTCGACTTTCAAAAACTAATGCAATCCCTTCAATATATGTATTTCCACGCGGTACGAGCTCATATCCATCTAATTGTTGAAGGGTATTTCTTTCCATATTACGCACATCACGAAACTGTGTTGCTGCTAATGTAAGAAATGTAATAGCAGAAAAATCTTTTTTCAAAATTGACGGAATCGCAATCGCTCCTAAAGCCGCTGCAATTAACCCCATCGCAACGTGAATAATTTTCCCGTGGAGCCTCGTCGGATACTGACGCGTATCTGTGCGGAGCATTAGCACTCTCGTTACTGTCCCCGCTATTACTCCGCATAAAATGGCCGGTGTATATTCAGTCATGTATTACCCTCGCCTTTCTTTTACGTGATTTCCTCTTGAACCGTTCCATGTATACTGATGCTTTTGCAATCCAAAACAAAATTGTCATGAAAAATGTAGCAACGGCGACGATATCAAAAAACGCTAAACTTCCGTAATCATAAGGGAAATGTAGTTTTCGAAAAATAAGTGTCACTAACAATTCCCCCTGTAACATTCCTATATAAAGAGAACATAATCGTAATATGCGATCCTCATGCAATAAAACCGATGCATACACAAGAGCACCACTTACCAAAAACAACCTGTCCACCACAATCCAAATCGGATCATATACTTCTAACAAATGAAAACTTGTATATAACATTGCAATAATAAGTGCCGAAAGTAAGCTATATAATTTTTTCCAAATAGAATATAGTGCGATTCCTATAAAAGCAACAATACAAAGCAAAAGTGCATTTACTGATACCGTGAATGAAGCAATCGTTACATGTAACGGAGAGCAAATAATAAAAATCAATATACAAGCGCTTATCTTCCACCGCATAGAGTCCTTTTTCATAAAAAAAGTTACAATAATCCACCCTATCCAAGCTAAAAAATAAAAAGTACTCCCTTCCATCATTTCACCTCCTATGTTTTCCATTATGGGAACTTTTTATGAAAGTTAATCCACTTTCTTCGCGCATAGTTTTTTCATATAACAGCAACACTTTTAATAAGGAGGTGCTATTCATTATGGGTAAAGATCGTCAAGAACGAAAACTAAGAGAATCACGACGCGTTGAATCTGATCGTGACCAATCACTACAATATCCGGGTGCAACTGGACTGGATACACCCGAGCAAGCCCGAAAACAAAATCAGCACTAATGAACACAAAAAGACGGTTTCGATATTGTACGAAACCGTCTTTCACATAATTATTTTAATGTTTTTTACTTATATCAAAATAACATTTAACATCCGAATTTTTCTATGGTTTAGTTTTATCTCCACCTATTTTTCCTTTGCGAAATTAAACCCTCTCCAATAATTCAGTAGCAAACTATCTACATTTTCCAGCCTCTTTTTCATTCGCAACTTGCACAAGATAGTGTTTATATAGGAATAATTTTATTTTGATAGAATATTAATTCCATTCCTCACTTTATATTACTAAAACGAACAAAAAACAAAAAAATCAACCAAACGGTTGATTTTTTTATCTTCTACTATAATGCGTCGTATCAATACCACGCTGCGTTAACCAATGATACGTTTCGCCCTTTACAACAAGAGGTACAGCCTGTAACTCTTCTATCGTCTTTGCACCAAGAGCTGTCATAATAAATTTCAAATCTGTATGTAAAAGATCAATTTCATCCACTAACTTCTCGATACCATCTTGCATTAAAATACGTAAAAAGTATCCAGCAAACGCAGTTGTATTCGCCCCTAATGCGATTGCTTTCGCTACGTCAAGCGCTGTTTGTATACCCCCAGATGCAATAAAAGAGAGGTTATTATTTGTAGAGGTTGCTTCAATAATCGAGGTTGCTGTTTGTATGCCCCAGTTATTAAAATAAGAAAGCATTCGCTGTCTTCTTTCATTTTCAACAGCAGCAAAATTTGTACCACCTTGTCCACCAATATCAATTGCCGTTACACCTATGCTCGCTAGCTGTTGTATTGTTTCCTTACTCATCCCAAATCCAACTTCTTTCACAATGACAGGAACTTTACTATTTAATACAATTTTCTCAATGCGCTGAAGTACACCAGTAAAGTTACGGTCTCCTTCTGGCATCGTTAACTCTTGTATGACATTTAAATGAATTTGCAATGCATTCGCTTCAATCATATCAACGGCACGCTCTGCTTGTTCGATAGTTGCCTCACTGCCTAAATTAGCAAAGAAAATACCATTTGGATTTACCTTTCTGATAATCGTATAAGAAGCAGCCTCACTTTCATCTTTTAACGCCGCCATTTGCGACCCTACAGCCATAGCAAGATTATGATGTTTCGCTACATATGCTAATTGCTCATTAATATGTAACGTTTTCTCTCCCCCACCACCAGTCATCGCATTGATAAAAATCGGCGAACTTAGTGAAAGTTCGCCGATTTTTGTTTCACATGTTATTGTGTCATAACTTGAATTTGGCAATCCTTGATGCACAAAATCAATATCATGAAATCCATGCGTACGAGACTGACCAGTAGAAAGAGCGTATTCAATATGATCTAATTTACGTTTTGCCCTTACCACTTGTACCCCTCTTTATTTCTTTAATTTTTTCAGTTGTTCACCAATAATATCACTTAATTGGAAAGTAGCAGAATCAGCATTTGGTTCATACTGACTGTAATCCTCAATTACATTATTTTCCTCAAGCGTTTCTTTTATACTTAAAGAAATACGTTTCTCTGCAACATGGACTTCAAGCACTTTCACTTTTACTTCTTGTCCCATTTCCAATACTTCATTTGGATTTTTCACGTGACGATTTGCAATTTGAGATACATGCACAAGACCTTCAACGCCAGGTAAAATTTCAACGAATGCACCGAATGTAACAAGACGTTTTACTACTCCCTCACGAATATCTCCAGCTTTTATTTCGCCAGCAACATTCTCCCAAGGTCCTGGCTGAGCTGCTTTAATTGATAAAGAAATACGTTGTGTATCAGCATCAACAGATAATACCTTTACCTTTACCTTTTGACCTTGCTCTAATACTTCAGAAGGTTGCTCTACACGTTCGTGTGAAATTTGTGAAATATGAACTAAACCGTCCACACCACCAACGTTAACGAAAGCACCAAAATCCGTTAATCGTTGCACTGTTCCTTCAACAACGTCTCCTTCTTTTAATGAAGAAATCGCTTCTTTTTTCTTAGAATCTAGTTCTAATTCTACTACTGCTTTATGCGAAAGGATTACACGATTTTTTCCGCGGTCTAATTCAACAATTTTCACGGCTAATGTTTTGCCTTTATAGTCAGTAAAATCTTCTACATAATGTACTTCTACAAGTGAAGCTGGGATAAAACCACGAACACCAAGGTCCACAACTAATCCACCATTCACGATATCTTTTACAGTAACATCAAACACATGACCAGAAGTAAATTTCCCTTGTAATTCTACCCATGCTTTTTCTGCATCAACAGCACGTTTAGATAAGACAAGATCATCTTCTTCTAATTTAATAATTTTCAATTCTAGTATTTGATCTAATTCTACAACATCGCTTGCTTTTTCAATATGAACGTTAGCTAATTCACTAATTGGAATTACGCCATCTGTTTTGTATCCAACATTTACAAGCACTTGTTTCTCTTCAACTTTCGTTACAGAACCTGTAACAACGTCACCAACTTGTAATTCTTTTGAATCCATAACTTCTTCATTCATTTTCTCTACCATGGAAATACCTCCCTACAGAATTGACAAAGCATTTTTTATGTATATACGAAATGAAAACATATGTTTTCATTTGCATGTTTAAGAATTTATCATCACATACTCAGTTTTCATACATTTCACTAGAAAATATATTAAACCTATATAAATAGTATACAGCAAAATCATCTTGAAGAAAGTATGTTTTGAAATATAATAGCGAATATATTCTGAAAGTTTTATCCTTCTTTTACTAACTTCTTACAAATCCGAGCATTTGTCAAGGAAAGAGACTCACAATTCACGCATCCTTTACATTTCTATATAAACAAAAAAGAAAGAGGTTATCCCCTTTCTTTATTTCGCAAATACTCCTGAAACAATACTCATAATTTTTTGGACAACTTCTTCAATTGATAAAGAAGTTGTATCTAATTCCAATGCATCATCAGCTTTCTTTAGAGGAGAAACCTCGCGTTCTGAATCTAATTTATCACGCTGAGCAATTTCTTTTTTTAACTGCTCTAAATTAGAATCGAAACCTTTATTTATATTTTCTAAATGTCTTCTTTCTGCTCTTTCTTCAACAGAAGCAAGCATAAAAATCTTCACTTCAGCATCTGGTAACACATGTGTACCAATATCACGGCCATCCATTACAACGCCGCCTTTTTCCGCTAACTCTTGTTGACGACGTACCATTTCTTCACGAACAAGGCGATGTTTCGCCACAATAGATACTCGATTCGTCACCTCAGGTGTACGAATTACTTCAGAAACATCTTGTCCATTTAAAAATACAAGTTGTGTATTTTCTCCTTGCTGAAACTCAATATTTACATTCTTTACAACTTCCATTAACTTCTCTTCATTTTCAATGTCCACTTTTTGTTCAAGGGCTGCATATGTAATCGTGCGGTACATTGCGCCTGTATCAATATAAACGTAAGAAAGTTTCTTTGCCACAACTTTTGCAACCGTACTTTTTCCAGCAGCTGCTGGACCATCTATAGCAATTGAAATTCGTTTATCCATTGTAACACCTCATTTTTTCACTTATAAAACAAAACGAAAAGCAGGTATTCTCCTGCTTCTTCTCATTTGCTTCACGTCATTAAATCCTCAATTATTGTAGCATAATCCTTCATAGAAGAAAATGAAAACTACCTATTCACCTGTAAGATTTCTGCTTTGTTTTTTACCATGACACCTTCATAATAAACAATTTTAGATAAATATTTCACTGATGACTTATGTATAAATAACAATTGCACAACAGAAAGACAAATGAATTGTATTACTAATATACGAATAAAAATTTTCTCCATCTTTTTCAATGTAATTGCTCCCTCCTATCCTACATTTACACATTTCGTTTCGTGATTTTATACATCTTATATATAGCAGCTAACTTTATTGTCATTTTCGATGCATACTTTTATACATTTCCATTGTCGAATTTACTCAAAACATGTTATGTTCTAAATGTATTTTTCAACTTGAAAGGGGTATAAGCATTGAAAAGAATCCTAGTTTTACACACAGGTGGAACAATTGCAATGGAGGAAGATAAAGAAACTGGGGTCGTACAGCCAGGTGAAAAAAATCCTCTTTTAAAATTTATTCCTGATTTAGAAGGCGATGTTGATTTAATCGTTGAAGACGTGTTCCATCTACCATCTCCTCATATGACACCGAGCGAAATGTTACAATTACAAGTCATCATTGATGAAAAAGTAAAACAAGACAACATTCATGGCGTAGTCATTACGCATGGTACGGATACATTAGAAGAAACAGCCTATTTCTTAGATTTAACAGTGCAAGCAACTATTCCAATCGTTGTAACAGGTGCAATGCGTTCTAGTAATGAATTAGGTGCTGATGGTCTATATAACTTCTTATCGGCTGTAAAAGTAGCTAGCTGTAGTGAAGCTGCTGAAAAAGGTGTTTTAGTCGTATTAAACGACGAAATCCATTGCGCTACAAATGTAACGAAAACACATACAAGTAACGTGGCAACATTCCAGAGTCCACAGTATGGACCAATTGGTATGGTAACAAAGCGCGGCGTTGTATTCCATCACGCTTTAGTACACCATGAAACATATTCAGTAAATAAGGTTTCTAAAAACGTAGTTGTTCTAAAAGCATACGCTGGTATGGACGATACATTGTTAGCAGCAATTGAAAACCTTCCAGTAGACGGGATTGTTATTGAAGCACTTGGACAAGGTAATTTACCTCCAAGAACACTTCCTAGTCTAGAACGATTAATCGACAAAGGAATCCCTATCGTATTAGTTTCTCGCTGTTTCAATGGCATCGTGCAAGATGTATATTCATATGAAGGTGGCGGCAAACAATTAAAAGATATGGGTATTGTATTCACATACGGTTTAAATGCTCAAAAAGCACGTATTAAATTATTAGTTGCATTAGAGAATACAAATTCTCATGAAACAATCCAAAATATGTTTATGCACAATTAAAAAGAAGCTGTCGAAGTTTATTTCGACAGCTTCTTTTTATATTTCTCTTGACGCAATGGTTTGCGCAATCGCATCCCCATGAAATCGACCGTTCTCAATAAATATTTCATTCGCATTATTTCCAGCAGCAATTACACCTGCAATGAAAATATTTTCAGCGTTCGTTTCCATTGTATCCTCTGCATAAATCGGACGTCCTGTTTCTTCATCAATCCGAACACCCATCTTCGTTAAGAAACTATGATCAGGATGGTAACCAGTCATCGCAAATACAAAATCATTTTGGATTGTATATGCCTCATCATCGACTGTAAACGTTAATGTATGTTCAGTAATTTCTTTCACGTGAGCCCTGAAATGCATTTGAATTGTGCCGCTTCGTACTAACGCCTCAAACTCCGGCAAAATCCACGGCTTAATGCTTGGTGAATACTCACTTCCGCGATATAAAACCGTTACACGCGCACCGGTTTTAACAAGTTCTAACGCGGCATCTATACTCGAGTTTTTCCCACCTATAACTACTACATCTCGATCAAAATAAGGATGTCCCTCTTTAAAATAGTGAGCTACTTTCTTCAGTTCCTCGCCGGGAACATTCATATAATTTGGATTGTCATAATATCCAGTTGCTACAACAACATATTTCGCTATATATATTTCTGTACTTCCGTCACGCTTTGTTGTCTCAACATGAAAAACTTCTCCATCTTTTTGTACTTTCTCCACTCGCTCAAAAGCATTTACACGTACAGATTTACGCTTTACTACTTCACGATAATACGCAAGCGCTTGATTTCGAACTGGCTTACGATTTTCTGTAATAAAAGCTACATCACCAATTTCTAATTTTTCACTAGAAGAGAAAAATGTTTGATGAGTTGGATAATTATAAATCGCATTTACAATGTTTCCTTTTTCAATTACTAACGGATTTATCCCTACCTTTTGCAACGAAATTGCTGCTGCTAATCCGCACGGACCGCCTCCAATTATGATAGCTGTTTCTTTCTGCATACTCAGCTCACTCCTAGTCTTCTACCAATACGCTATTTATAAAAACAAGAAAAAACCTACTTACAGCAGTAGGCACCTATCTTTATTGTATTCATTTTTCATATATTTGTCATCTAAACGAAACGTACATCCGATAGACATCTGCTAAAAACTGCTGAAATTTAATACCTTGTTTCCCTAATACATTTTCAGGATCAATCTTTCTAGCTGGGTCAAGTGTTTTATGTGATACGATATCTTTCTTCGGATTCAAGCCGAAGTTTTGACATAAATACGCATGATACCACGTAAAACGGGTATATGCTTCCCAAAAGTTAACATCACCGCCATAACAAAGTTCCACTCCAATGGCAGCCTTATTAGCATCATAACCATATAAGTCATTATCTGTCGGCACACCATATCGAACGTGATAGGCAACTTCATTTATAGGAACAATTTCCAATATTGTTTTATCATCTATAAATGTATGTGCCGAAGCTTTCGGTTGTATTTCATTAAAATAATCCCGATTCCCTATCGCATTGCTACCAGGGTTCCCCGTATCATGACTTACAATAAACCTTACTTTAGAAAGAGGAATTCCCGGTCGTGAACTTCCATACCCAATATAGTTACGCTCTATAGGAAACATCGCCATTACTACCAACTCCTGCTTCAGAAGATTACCTTACTTCTTTATATATGTATTCGGTAGCAATGTCCTTATCGCATATTTCTTACGCGAAGAGAAAATCGAAAATATTTGATGTGAACACCATAAATAATAAAATACTTACAGCAACTCCATAAAAACCGTAAAACCAAACACAATCTTCTTTCGTATCTAAACCGAAAAATTTATTTACAGATTGTAATAATGTGCCGCGCTTACTTTGTTTGTTTCTTAATACTTCCACTCGTTCTACAACATCTGCTGGCATCATAAATCTTTGGTCTACTGTCATTTTCATCATTTATCTCTCCTTAAAATCATTTCCGTTTTGTTTATCTAAGGAAAGTATAGCACGTTTGTTCGTGTAGAACAAGCGTTCTTTTTTTGTTTTTATTTTATTTTTCAACAATCCAAGTAAGAATTGAGATTACAAAAGCGATAATCGGCCCTACTACAACTGCACCAAATATTAAAAACAGTAGTCCTTCTCCGAACATCCGAACGTTACTTGTTTTTCGGGCTTTCATCGTTCTTGAGAGTCCTCCCTCTAACCTCTTAACCTTTTCTTCTAATTGTTCTACTCGTTCCATCATTTCATTTTCCATATACAACACCTCACACTAATACTTCAACAAAAAAAACGTGATTCCCTCGAAAGGAATCACGTTTTCTCACGATATAATATTATACCCAACCTCTGAAGCGACTTGCTTCAGCCATTTTACGAACACCGACCATATACGCAGCTAAGCGCATGTTCACTTTACGAACTTGTGCTGTTTCATAAATAGAATCAAATGATCTTACCATTACTTTTTCTAAACGTTGTTCTACTTCTTCTTCAGTCCAGTAGTAACCTTGGTTATTTTGTACCCACTCAAAGTAAGATACTGTTACACCGCCAGCACTTGCTAATACGTCTGGAACAAGTAAAATTCCGCGATCTGTTAAAATTTTAGTTGCTTCTAATGTTGTTGGACCATTTGCAGCTTCAACAACGATTTTTGCTTTAATATTATTAGCATTTTCTTCTGTAATTTGGTTCTCAATTGCAGCTGGAACTAAAATGTCGCAATCAAGTTCTAACAATTCTTTGTTTGAAATTGTATTATTAAATAGTTTTGTTACTGTACCGAAGCTATCACGACGGTCTAATAAATAATCAATATCTAATCCGTTTGGATCATGCAATGCACCGTAAGCATCCGAGATTGCAATAACTTTCGCGCCTGCATCATGCATAAATTTAGCTAAGAAGCTACCAGCATTACCGAATCCTTGAACAACAACGCGTGCACCTTTAATATCAATGTCGCGTTTTTTTGCAGCTTCGCGAATACAAATTGTTACACCTTTCGCCGTTGCTGTTTCACGTCCATGTGATCCACCTAATACAAGTGGCTTACCTGTAATAAATCCTGGTGAATTAAATTCATCAATACGGCTATATTCATCCATCATCCATGCCATGATTTGAGAGTTTGTGAATACATCTGGAGCTGGAATATCTTTCGTCGGTCCTACGATTTGGCTAATTGCTCGTACATAACCGCGGCTTAATCTTTCTAACTCACGGAATGACATTTCACGTGGGTCACAGATAATTCCACCTTTACCTCCACCGTATGGTAAATCAACAATACCACATTTTAAACTCATCCAGATTGAAAGTGCTTTCACTTCATTTTCTGTTACATTCGGATGGAAGCGAATTCCACCTTTCGTTGGACCAACAGCATCATTATGTTGTGCACGATATCCTGTAAATATTTTAACAGTCCCGTCATCCATACGAACTGGTATTTTCACTGTCATCATACGAATTGGTTCTTTTAATAATTCATATACTTCGTTTGGATAACCCAATTTTTCTAATGCTTCACTAATAACAATTTGTGTCGAATTCAATAGTTCAAAATGTTGTTCCCTTTGTTGTTGTGTTTTTGTTTGAGTTCCCTTTTCGGCTACCATAGTAAGTAAACCCCCTGTAATTTCACTTGTTTAGTAAACCTTCATTGCCTAGTATACACCGTTAAATTTGGAATGCAATAGAAAACGCTAACAAATATATACAAACTATTTCCTGTTGCAAGCGTTTTCACTATCATTATAGTCCTTTTATTGCTTTTAGAAAAGTAAAATACTTAAATATTTAAATATTTTTTATTTTACTTATATATAACAACTTAAGAAGATATTTTTAAGTATTGTAAAGAGCGCCCAAATATTTATGATTCCCGCTATACCATTAATCGTTTTGACATTTTCAGACCAACATTTTAGGTTTCTCCAAATAAAAAACAAAACCTTAGCTTTGTTATATTAGCTAAGGTTTTGTTTTTTCACAAAGTAATTGTGTATTTGTTCAATTGCTTGAGAAGCCATTAATTCTTTACCATACTCCATTAGACGATAAATAGTTGCTGTAGACGGATTACCATATTCCGCTAAAATAGCTATAAAATCTGCCTTCAGTAATTGAACTTGCTCTTCTTCTTCCATCCAAAGATAGAAACGCCCATCCCACGTATATAGTTTTCCGCCAGTTACATCAAGGTTATATAAACGATTCGACAGGTTAATTACGTCATCTAGTGTAGCAAACTCATAAAGTATATGCTCGCTTTCATCTAGAGTCACTTGCATTTCAATAAACTCGTCACGGAACTCATCATCTGTATCCACATCTTGATGTTCTTTCGTTACAATTACGACCATTCCTTGCGCTTGTAGAGAAAATACTTCAACTGCAATCGGGCCATCCGCTTCAAACCCTAGTTCCTTATTTGCTTCTTGCATCATATCACGAAATAATTGCTGTACTTTCGGTGCATTTCTCCACAAATCTTCTTTCGTTAATCCTCGTTCAGATAAATCATCAAATGTTAAGAAAATTTTTATCTTATTGTAATTTAATCGTTCCAGCCTCATCTCATACCCTCCCTACGTAACCAATGAATATAATTTTTATTATATGAAATAGAAAATAGATGGTTCTTTTCGAACAACTATTCTAACATTTTTAACCAATCATCCCATTCTTCTTTCGTATCACCAATTAGGCATGTTTGAATGTTCAACTGATCTCGAGTACCTATTTCTCCTATAAACCCAACAGAAAGTTTCTCACTTTTTTCTTGCAACAAATTCATGTCCTTCATCGTGTTCTTAAGTTCTCGTTCCTCATCAAAAGAGACTACTACATATGTAGGTTGTATTTGCTCAACAGCTAACAAAATACCATCTTCCGCTAAGCTTGACCTAATATATATCACCTCATATCCTTTTAAGCGTAAATACGTTGAGAAAACAAACCCTTTCAACATATTATTTTCTAACACGACAACTTTGTGTATAGAAGCAAATGATGATGCATTATGATACACCATTCCTAGACGAGTTTGTAAAAATGATACGACATATTGGAATTGCACCATTGTAACTTCATTATTATTTTTTAACGTTAACAATTTATTTGACACTTGAAGAACAATACTTGCTATGACTTTTTCTGTTGCATAAATACTGAAAGCCTCGTTTAACAATGCAGAAGTTGTAATTTCATCAAATTTTAACAAAGCTTGCAGTAAATCGTCCACTAAAACAACTTCTCTATCGTAATGTATTTCTTTTTGAACATTACTCTGCAAACGATTCCCTTCTAATAATTGAACTGCTTGTCCAATCATCATGCCGGAAGACACCTTGTCCATTAACCATTTCAAAATTTGAATATGCTCTTCTGTATATAATCGATGCCCCGCATGATTCCGCTTTGGGGCAATAATTTGATATCGTCTTTCCCATGCACGAAGCGTACTCGGCTGAATTCCAATTATATTCGAAACAGCTTTTATGTTATATTTCCCGTTTAGAGTTGGCATCATTTCCCTCCGCATAACGTAATAATATGTGTTTGAGCAGGTGCTCGGAAGCGAAGTGGAATCAACGTTGTTCCATACCCATTACTAACAAAAAGAGTCATATTTGAATGCTTATATACGCCACCTTTTAAATATTTTTTAGATGGGAATAATCGAATCTGTCCTCCATGTGTATGTCCACTTAACACAAGTGAAATTTGTTCTTTTCCAGACATTTTATTTATTATATCAGGGTTATGGCTAATTAATATGCGAAAACCATCTTCTTTGCAATCAGCCAAAGCTAAATCTAAACGATCACGCTTCAAACCAACATCATCTACACCGAGTAAACAAATTTTTTCTCCTAGTTCAGACTCAAATACAACTCTTGTATTATCTAAAACTTTCACATTATTTTCTAATAACAAAGCATCTAATTCATGATATTCAATCTCATAATCATTATTTCCCCACACAAAATATACAGGAGCTATCGCTCTTAACTTTTGTATATTTGCAGAAATTTTAGATAAAGGGACGCCTCTTTCCGCTAAATCACCGCCAATAATTACAAGGTCTACTTTTCCTTTTACTTGTTCAATTAATGAACTTGAAATGACCCTTCTATGAATATCAGAAATAAAAAACACCTTTACTTTTTGAAAACTTTTCGGAAATTCTTCAAAAAGTAAAGTATGTTCTAACACAGTATTACGCATCGCTTCTGTATACATTACAAGAAGAAATATAATACCAATACATATGAGAGCACTTAATAAGATAATCCATATCATATATTTTTCACTCCCTTCCGCATAAAGATAATTCTCAGTTTTTATAGTAGGTATGTTACTAGCTATCCTGCTTTGCGGACTTATCTTTTATCGGAATTTTTATTTCTTGACCTACATTCACTTCATCTTCTTGTAAATCATTATACTTTTTAATCACTTCAATCCCAGTTTCATCTGAAAAATATTGCTTCGCTATACTTTCTAAAGTTTCTCCTTCTTTTACCGTATGCGTTACTACTTTCTCAGATGTTACCTCAGACTCAGATTTAGCTGAATCAAAGAAAATGACCTCAAACGCACTTTTCCCAGCGTTATTACCATCACTTTTCACCTGAATATATTTATCTGTATACCATAAGATACTAATTGGTAGTAATATGAATAGAAATGTTAAAACTCGGACGAAAATATGATTCATTTTAAACTTTTCTTTTTTCTCTTTATTTCTATGAATTTCACTACGCGGCGGTAAACTTTCTTTTTCTTCCACTCGCTCAACTTCTAATTCCTCTTCGAAATCAGGAATTCGTTTTCTCATGTTGTTCACCACCACCTTCCATTTATTTTCTTAATTGGAGTCCCATTATAAAATCAACAAGAAAGTGTGCAAAGATTGTTATAAACAAATTTCCTGTCCATTCAAACACATAACCAAAGACAAAACTAATGAAACAGACGAAACAAAACAAAAATGGCTTTGTTATATACCGAATATGTAACACTGCAAATACTAAACTCGCTATTATAATTCCAAAGTGCGTCTGCACTACACCTCTAAATAAAAATTCTTCTGCAAAGCCGATAATGAACGTAATAACGAGTAGGTGCATAACTGACATTCCTTGAAACATCTTATCGTTAATACCACCATCATCAAACCAAGACTCTGGAAATACTCGCATTGCAACATAATCTAATAACACAATACCAATCGCCAACAAGCCACCTATTATAAGTATAGACACCGGTTCCCACTTCCACAGACTATACACCGATTTTATATCTCGGAATAATACATATGCTAGTAAACAACCGATACCGATAATAATGAACTGTGTGATATACAGATTCAGCCTTATTTCTTTCGGACTCATATCTTCAATATTATGCCTTTGAATGTTCATCATTCCCCCATCTTTTCTAGACCGAAAAGCTTTTGTAACTCTGTTTCCCAATTATAGTCGAAATCCGATTGTTGCGCTTGTCTTTTTTTATAATCTGTTTTTGTAATACCACAATAGTCACAGCAATTTTTCAACTCGTTCTCTTTTCTATAACCGAACTGTTGTAACAAATATTCACGCCTACATTCTTTCACTTGTATCCACGATTTCATGTTTTCTAGCTCACTATATTTATTACGTAGCCTTATTTCTACTTCAGCTATTAATCTGTTCATAATTTCATCTGACAAGCTCTCTAATTTTAATTTTCGCTGTTGTATGATTCCAAGCTGTTCAAGATGATAGCGAATGAAACGCCAATATTGTTCATTAAATCTTGCTGCATTATAACAAATTTCTTCTACCTCTTCTATTGGTAATTCTTTCGTTTGAAACATTCTTTCTTGTAGTAAAGAGAATAAAAATTGTATTTGCGACTGACTTGGCAATTCATCTTCAATTATCGAAATTGGTAAATCGTGATCTAACGGACTACATAGTAAGATAGCTATACTCGGTTCACCATCTCTTCCAGCTCTTCCGATTTCTTGTAAATAGGAAGCTATATTAGTCGGATAATGAAAATGAATAATATAGCTCGTATTCGACTTATTTACTCCCATACCAAAAGCACTTGTACATATTACAAGCTGCAACTGGTCATTCATAAACTGCTGTTGAATTAACATACGCTCTTCATGTTCCATACCACCATGATAAAAAGCGACACCAGTCACGCCTTTTCCTCTTAAATACTCCGTTAAACGTTCTGTCCACGCTCTGCTTGAACAATATACAATCCCTGGCCCTTGTAAATACATCACCTGGTTCAAAAGCGCTTCTTTCTTCTCTTCTATCGTCTCCACAAATTGTACTTCCATCGCAATATTTGGACGATCAATAGAGTATACATGCTGCGTCACTTTCTTCAAATCTAAACTCTCTGCTATATCTCGGAGTACATCTTTTGTCGCTGTTGCCGTTAATGCTAGCACCGTAGGAGACCCGATATTTTCAATGACTACATTTAGTTTTTTATAGTCTGGCCTAAAATCATAACCCCATTGTGAAATACAATGAGCCTCATCCACAACAAATAATGAAATATGAACTTTCTTCAATTCTCTTATTAACACTTCCGACTGCAACATCTCTGGTGAAACAAAAATAAATTTATATGAAGCTAATTTTTTCATCGCTTCTCTTTTTTCATGTAATGTCCGAAAACTATTAAATGCTATTACTCGGTTTTTCACAACATACTTTAATTGTGTAACTTGATCTTCCATCAAAGATAATAATGGTGATACAACAAGCACGGTTCCTTCTTGCATTAGCCCTGGAAGTTGATAGCACATAGACTTCCCTCTTCCAGTCGGGAGCATTGCTATAACATCTTTTCCTTCTAATAAATCTGTAATGACCCCTTTTTGCCCTGTACGAAATTCAGAATATCCAAACCATCTATATAAATATTCCTCAAGCTTCATTTATACCCTCCATCCGCGCCAATACAAGACGAACTTCAAAATAAGAGATACCCTCTCCAACCGCTTGTTTCAACTCACGCAACTTACGTGTTTGTAATGCCTCAATTACTTTTGTTACTTTATCTATTTTGTCTTTTTCCATAAACATCTCGATTGAAAACTCTTTTTCCCGCAAAGCAATTTCAACAAAATGATCTTCTATCGTTGCAACCTTTAAATTTCTAATTGTCGCTATTTCATCTAAAGAGCGTCCTTGTCTCCAAAAATTATATGTTTTTTTCGTTGATAAACTAAATAATTCAGCTCTCTCATTTGGATAAGAGATAATCTCAGCTAATAGCGGAAATTCATTTTCTTTATCATGAACTTCTTGTATAAAGAAGTGAATTGTACCCCAAAATAAAAAATACACCCGGAATATATCTTGTTTCGTAATTTCCGCTAATTGCTGCAATGTACAACCGATACGTTCATATCCTGTTAATCTATATGTTACAATCGTCGCTTCTACCACATCACCTTTTCCTAAAAGATTATGTATTTCTTTCCATAATCTTTTAGCCAATTCACTTCGCCTATATGGTATACCTGTTAAAAAGCGTTTTACCCACATCATTATTTCTGTATCTTGTTGAATGGGAATAAATTTCGTATTATTCTGTTGTAAATTAGATATAGTTTGAATAATTAATGATAAACGTTTCCAAAATGTTTCACCTAATTCACCATAGTGTAAACCATGTAAATGCGCGGGAAAAGCATACACTTCCTCCCATGTATGTAACTGCATTTTACCTTTAGATGTTAACAAATATGTATTTTCATGTATTTCTCGAATCAAATCTGCTTGCAACAACTTTGCAACTTCACGATCGTAGTCTGTTCTATTTAACGATTTATATATTCCAAACAAAAATGAAATTCGGAACATATTTCCATCTTGTAACGTTTGCGAAGATCGTTTTCCTTTTAATAAATAATAAATAGAAGAAACGGTCCTTTCACCATTCAATTGTTTTAAACAATACAATAAAGTATATTGTAGTTGCATTACCGCTTCCACCTTTCAATCTAGCTTAATTACTTTTTAGTATGATTGCACTTACTCATTAAACTTATCATATCGGCACTATGTACTTGTATATAGTATATTGTACCAAACGAAATAACATTTACGTATTTTGAAAATCTTATGACATAATGCAAAAATTAGTTGACACTCTAATTGATAAGGATTATCATTATAATTTTATGTTGAAAAGTTTTAAAAACCGTTTTACAATAAGGTTATAATTTTTATGGCGAGCTTTTCACATACATATTATCAGGAGGGAAAAAAGATGGCAAAATATACAATCGTTGATAAAGATACTTGTATCGCATGTGGTGCTTGCGGCGCTGCTGCACCAGACATTTATGATTATGATGATGAAGGTATTGCATTTGTAACGTTAGACGATAACCAAGGTATCGTTGAAATTCCAGATGTATTAATTGAAGATATGATGGATGCATTCGAAGGTTGTCCAACTGACTCAATTAAAGTTGCTGATGAATCATTTGATGGCGACTCTTTAAAATTCGAATAGTCTTTTATTAACTTCAAAAAATATCCCTCATTCATATGAGGGATATTTTTTGTTTTCTATTTTCATTCTACTTAATAAAAAACCACTAGTAGTTCCATACTACTAATGGTTTTATTTTATATTTTATGCATTTTTCATTTTTGCAAACACCCATACTTTCAGGCGTGAGAATAACGCTACAAATACAATTGTCACAACAATTCCTTTAATCAAATTAAATGGTAAGATTGCCGTTACAACCGTTGTTCTTATAGCCTCGCTAGACATAGCTGGTGAATTTAAAAACCAAGTGTAAGCTGGGAATATAATGATGTAATTTAATACACTCATAATGAGCGCCATTGTAATTGTCCCTAGCATTAATCCTGTCGTTAAACTCTTAACAGTACGATACTTTCTAAATAAGAAAGCTGCCGGTCCAATAAATAAACATCCTGCAATAAAGTTAGCAATTTCTCCAACTGGCACTCCCGTTAAACTCCCTTGAATCCCGTAATGTAAAATATTCTTTATCGCCTCTACAATTATCCCTGCAACTGGCCCGAAAATAATTGCTGCAATTAGAGCTGGTACATCACTAAAATCAATTTTTAAAAATGGCGGAAGCCCTGGAAACGGGAAATCCAACATCATCAGTAAATATGCAATACTACTTAGCATCGCTACACTCACCATCTGCACTACACTGTTTTTTTGTTTCATCTTTCTCTCTCCTTTTCCATCGATCATCTCATGGAAAGTGGAAAGGTTCTGCTATGCCTACTTTTTCATAGAACGAAAAAACCCTTTGTGTTTTACACAAAGGGAGAATTTAAGGCACATCAAACAGACGTTCAAATCCATATCTTTTTTGAACGCTTGAACCTCCATCTTCTCCCATCCAGACTATACTGTCGGCTTTGGAATCACACCAAATCCTGCCTTAACGGCTCGCGGGCTTAGAACAAAATCACATATAGTTCATCACCGCCGGTCGGGATTTTCACCCTGCCCCGAAGATAGACCGATATTCTATTTTCCACTTTATTATACAACAACATAATCGTATTGTGAACAAAAAAAGTGTAACTTATTAAAAATAAGTTATTAATTTTATATAATTAAAACCAATCACTATATTTTACAATACACCCCAGATTTTTTAGTATTCGGCATTTCCCCTATGAATCCCCTAGTCATATATAATGAAAAGTGATAAGATGTTGAATTGTTAAGATAAGAACATTTTCTGGATTATGGAGGAAATGTCATGAAAAAAGAAAAGAGACACTCTATTCGAGAAGCAATGAAAAAAAACTTAAGAAAAGAATACTTTTACTTAAAAAAAGAATTACTTTTCTACTGTCCAATTGATTTAGGCACATTCTCAAGCGAGACATACTATGCTGCTTTCGATGAAGATGGCATCAGTATTTATCAGTATGATAAAAAAACAGAGAGTAAATTAAAACTGTGTGAGCGTCACCCATGGAAGAGTTGGAATAAAGTGAAGGTCGATCATTATTTGACAACTTCTCAATTTATTTTTCAAGGTGAGCGAAACTGGATATTATCCCTTTTCCAAAAAGGAAAAGAAGCTCAAACAATAATTGAAGAGCACACATCTTTACAAACTGAAGTTGTTTCCCGTTCTTTCTTGAAAAAACTTCCAGGGTTCCGTTCTAATGCACCGTTGAATAAATACATCGGCAGCATTTGCTACACTGCACTTATTGCATTTTTATTAAAATGGATGATTCCATTTCAAGCACCACAAATCGCCCTGTACTCCATTTCAATCGGTTGTATGCTTCTTGGTTTACTTTGTTTGACAATCGGTTTAATTGAACCGACTATTGTACTATTTCGAACGAACGAAAAAACAAGAACGAAAGTATTTTACTTATATAGCTACTTAGCTATTTCTGGATTTATATGTGTCTTTATTTTTTGGTAAAAAAAGAGCTAGTTTAACTAGCTCTTTTTTTACTTTACGTATAATTGTTGATTTGGATAAATCCGATCTTGCTGCAGTCCATTTTTATCTTTAACTTCCTTAACTGACATACTAAATTTCCGTGCAATACTAACTAAAGTGTCCCCTTTTTGGACGACATATAAGGATGAGGAAACAACTTCATTTCTCTGTTCATTTAGAACAAGCAATGGATTCATCGCATTCTTTTTCGCCATCGTCCATCTTCCTTGATGAACTTCTAAATGTAAGTGTGCACCTCTCGATTCTCCAGTATTTCCTACTTCTCCAATTATTTCTCCTTTTGAAATATAATCCCCTTGAACTACATATCTCTTATTTAAATGCGCATACACAGCCTCATATTCTCCATGTTTAATAAATACAACGTTTCCATAACTACTTGAATAATAAGACTTTGTTACCTTACCTTCTTGAATAGCTGCCACAGGCGTGCCAATCGGTGCTGCTATATCTATACCGTAGTGTTTTCCATGCCTTGTCCCAAAATAATCACTTATCTGCCCTTCAACAGGCCATGTCCATTGATTTCCCTCTGCGTACACATGTAATTGAGATAAAAACAATACCGTCAATAACATGACGCCACATTTTAACACTTTCATATACATCCTCCGTTTTCTAATTAACACCATACCTTCTCTATTTTGGTATATTACAGAAAAAAGTATACAAAAAAAGAAAGTGAATCACTCCACTTCCTTCTCTTTTTTATCACGAAAAACGATTGCACTGCGATTATACTCCACATCTTTTACTTGTAATCGAGCGTTTATTACTCTAGCTATCGCAAACAAATAATCAGATAATCTATTTACATACTTTAGAACAACTTCATTTATTTTCCCTTCTTTTTGCAAGGACACTACACATCGTTCTGCTCGCCTTACAACTGTACGTGCAATATGAATAGCAGCTGCCGCTTCGCTTCCACCTGGTAAAATAAAACGCTCTAACGGCGGTGCTTCTTCTATATACGAATCAATCCTTCTTTCTAAGCTTTCAACCATTTCAACCGTTACTTTATAAGGAATTTTCCCCTCTACTATCGCCAAGTCTCCCCCGCAATCAAATAGTTCATGTTGAATATTTTCAAGTTCATTGTAAATATCTCCAAAAGATCCGCCTTGTAGCTTAGTCATTGCATATCCAATATGAGAATTCGCCTCATCTATCGTGCCATATGCTTCAACTCGAATATTATCTTTATCCACTCTGCCGCCTATTACACTTGTTGTCCCTTTATCTCCTGTTTTCGTATATAATTTCATCGCTTCACGACACCCCTCTTGCTATTCTTCATTCGACTAAGATAGAAAAAAAGTTCTACTATTATTTATTTAATTGATTTTACAAAAAAATAAAAAACAGTAGAACTTTATTCATTATCAACTTTAAAAACGTATATCTAAATTATACGATTCGGTAAATATACAGAGAATGTAGTTCCCTCTCCAACAACACTTGAAACAGCAATTTTACCATCATGGCCTTGCACAATATTTTTTGCAATCGCAAGCCCGAGCCCCGTTCCACCTTTTTTCCCACGTGTTCTTGCTTTATCAGCTTTGTAGAAACGATCAAATAAAAATGGAATATCTTCTTCTGGAATACCAGCGCCCGAATCTTGTACTTCAAAAGTAAGACCATTATTTTTCGTATTAATTACAAGCGTTACATGTCCGCCTGCATTCGTATGACGAATTGCGTTATCAATTAAATTCGTCAATACTTGTTCCATACGATCTGCATCAAACGGGTATTGTTCAATTGGATTCTGAAAATCAACCGTTAATGCGACTTCTTTATCCTTTGCAATTCCTTGGAATTTACGACCTATTTTTTCAACGAAAGGATGAATATCAACTTCACCTATATGTAACTCTACATTACCACTTTCCATACGCGCTAAATCTAATAGTTCATTTACAAGTTTACCTAAACGAACGGATTCATCATAAATAATTTGAACAAACTCATTAATTTCTTCTTTCGTTTGCACAATATCATCTAAAATCGCTTCACTATACCCTTGAAGCATTACCATCGGTGTACGAAGTTCATGTGATACGTTCGCAATAAAGTCTTGACGCATCTTCTCAAGACGGCGTTCTTCCGTCATATCACGTAATACAGCTACAGCGCCACGAATTTTCGTTTGGTTGTAAAGCGGCGTCATAAGAACTACATAGTTCCCTTTTTGTAAATTAATTTCAACCACTTGTTGTTGTTCACTTTCTACAACGAGATGGAATAGTTCAACAAGTTCAGAAGGTAGTTTTTTACTGAGCTCTACTTCCTTTTCCTCTTGCCAAACTTGTAAGAAATGTTCAGCCGGCGGATTAATTACAACGACTTCACCTTCTTGGTTTAACGTAATAACCCCATCTGCCATACTACTTAAAATACTAGCTAACTGTTCTTTTTCTTGCTGCAGGGCATTCATATTAAACTTCAACTGTTTCCCCATTTGATTTAAGGCCGTTGCAAGCTCACCAATCTCATCCTGAGATACCATAGGTGCTTTCGCATCAAACTTCCCACGCGCGACCTCAAAAGCAACCTCACGCATTTTACGGAGTGGTGCTGTAATTCGAGTAGATAAGAAGAATGCAAAGAACGTTGTTAATATAATCGCAATCCCTGCTGATAAGAATATAAAATCAGTCGTTCTCTCCATACCTTGTATCGGTACTTGTAAAGATTCGTATACGAACACTGCACTTTGATTTTTTGAATGCACTGGTTTTCCGACAATCATAATATCATTTTCAGTGTTTTTATTCTTTCTACTATTAGAGGCTTTTCTAATGTTATTCTTAATTTCTTTTTTGTCTGTAAAAACAGCCGCTAATTCTTTGTCTTCTTTCAAATCATCCATTGTAAGAGTGACTAATCCTTCTTGTTTCGGCGAAGAAGATATTTCTTTACCATCTTCTACAATAATGATCCTTGAAAGTGGATCAGAGAATTTGTACGCGATATTCTCAATCGTTTTTACATCGGCACCTTCTTCAATTAACTCTGAAACACTTGTTGCAACTTTTTGAAGCCTAGCTTCACTCATATCAACATAATATGTTCTAAAAAACTGTGAAAGTAAAATCGCAACAAATCCGAGCACAAACGAAACGAGAAGTAATATAGTCATCCATAACTTCCCTACTACACTTCTCCAAAGCATCAGTCGTTCACAACCTCAAATTTGTAACCTACGCCCCAAACGGTAACAATCATCTTCGCAGCATCTGGTGATTTTTTGCTTAACTTCTCACGTAAACGCTTTACATGCGTATCAACTGTACGTAAATCTCCGAAGAATTCATATTGCCATACTTCTTTTAACAATTGCTCACGATCAAATACCTTATCAGGCGCTTTCGCTAAGAATAATAGTAATTCATACTCTTTCGGTGTTAAGTTTACTTCATTACCATCTGCTGTAACACGGTGTGCATCATTATCAATTGTTAAATGCGGGAACACAGTAACATCTTTTGTCGTTGTATCTTGTGTAAAGAACGTTGTTGGTACAGAACGGCGTAAGACCGCTTTCACACGAAGCACTACTTCACGTGGGCTAAATGGTTTCACAATATAATCATCAGTTCCTACCTCAAACCCTTGTACTCGGTTTACTTCTTCACCTTTTGCCGTCAACATAATAATTGGCGTCGCTTTCTTCTCACGAACCCCTTTACACACTTCAATACCATCTTTACCTGGCATCATAAGATCTAATAGGATTAAATCGTAATCATTTTGTAACGCCATTTCTAAAGCTGTATCACCATTGTCCGCTTCTTCAATTGTATATTGTTCTCTTTCTAAATACATTTTCAACAAACGACGAATACGATCCTCATCGTCTACAATTAAAATTCTTGATTCATTTTCCATTTCTACCCGTTGCGTACTTTTACCACAACGGTTTACACCTACCCTTCTACACTAGTATGTTGCGCTATTCTCGTTTATTTAAGCAATCTTCTAAATGTTTCACTTCCCATATTATGCTTCACAAGAATAATAAAGTTTGTTCAATTTTTTTCCAAAACTATGTATTTTTTTTGAACAGGATATAATGTCCTCGACATCATTTTACAAAATCAACCGCTACTTTGTCATGTTTTTCTCAAAAAAGAAGAAAAATTGACAAAAATAAAATAGGAAAGTGACATTCACTCTCCTATTTTATTTCTCTATGCGTATGAATGTAAACCCGCGATAATTAAGTTTACTACAATAAAGTTAAACATAATGATTGCAAAACCAATTACCGCTAACCACGCTGACTTCTCTCCGTGCCACCCTTTTGATAAGCGTAAATGTAATACCGCCGCATAAAAAAGCCAAGTAATAAGCGCCCAAACCTCTTTTGGATCCCAACCCCAAAAACGTGTCCACGCTATTTGAGCCCAAATCATGGCAAAAATTAATGCACCTAATGTGAAAACCGGGAATCCAATTGCAATAGAACGATATCCGATTTCATCCAGTAAATCACTATTTGTATTCTTTACTAACGGCTGAAGTGCTGCCGATACTCGTTTGCGTAAAACAAGTCTTAATACAATATAAAGTAATGTCCCAACTAACACTGACCAAATAACAGTATTTAATTTTTTCGCATTTACAATCGCTGGAACTTCAACTGTCGGTTCTAATTTATTTTCTGTCAATAACTTTCCTTCGTGCGGTCCTACTAAAGCTGGAAGATTGTACTTCATTTCCACTTGTTGTTCATTTTTATCAATCCATTGAAACTTTGCTTCATATTTCATACTAGAAAATAACGTTGTCACTCCAATAAAACCAACTGTACAAACAAGTGTGAACACTACCGTTTCTAACCAAAATGTACGTTTGCTTCTCGTTGATTGGTCTACATTTTTCAATAAATACATAACGCCCGTAATAAAACTAATTGCTAAAATAGCTTGTCCTGCTGCTGCAGTCGTCACGTGAATATGCAACCAATTACTTTTTAAAGAAGGAATAAGCGGAGATATTTCCCTCGGAAACATACTTGCGTAGGCAATTAATAAAAGTGCAACTGGTAATGCAAAAAGTCCGATTATACTTACGCGATACATAAAATACATGACAATAAACGCTCCGACAAGCATCATGCCGAAAAATGTACCGAATTCAAAAAAGTTACTAACTGGTGCATGTCCTGATGCAATCCATCTTGTAACAAAATATACTGTTTGTGCAATAAACCCTAAAATTGTAATCGTTATTCCTATATTTGCCCATTTATGACCTTTTTCTTTAATTGCTCCCCCGAAAAATAGAGTTGCAATTAAATATAAAATAAATGCGGTAAAGAGAAAGTTACTACTTATTTGCACCATATCGTTTCCCCACCTTAACTAATTTTTTTATCCACTACTTTATCGCTTGGCTGCGGAATTGCCGTACCTTCTAGTACTCTTTCAATATCTTTCTTTAAACCGAACCAATTTTTATTCGTGTGTCCTGCAATCCACCATTCATCATTAACGCGTTGTATCCAAATACGGCGATGATTCCAATACATCCCTTGAATAACACCCACCATAAATATAAATCCTCCAATACCGAGAATCCAAAGCGTTAAATCTTTCCTTACAGTAAGTGCTGTTGCATTTTGCATTTCCACACCTGCAAACGACATTTTATATTTATTATTTCCATCAGGTTCTATATTTTGCTGAATACCAACAAAACTCACTTCACCATCTGGTGTTTCAGGCGTAAACATTTTAAACACAAATGCAGGGTTGTTTGGTAATTTCGTTTTCGTATTTGGTCTTCCACTCTCATCAAAATAAAAATCTGGAAAATAGCTTAATAGTTCTAAAGAATAACCATTTCCTAAATCAAATTTTTCTGTAGGATTCGTTAAATCTACTTTAATCGGTCCCCACTTTTGATTATTTTCTTTGTTTTGCAAATGGAATGACATGCTTTTAAATTCACTTTCTTTGTAATCCACTTGATATATAGCAAATTGATCAAATTTCAGCGGTTCATTCACTCGAATTTCCGCTTCTTTTACTTTTTCTAATTTCGGTTTTTGTCCTGCTATATTTTCGCCGACCGCTTTATATAATACAGCATTCGTTTGGAAGTTTTTCGCAATCATTTTATCGCCTACACGATCAATCGCTTCATCAAAAACTTCCTTGTCCTTACTTTTATCATAAACTTCCTTAATAAATTTCTCGTTTTTTAAATAGTATTGACCATCCGTTCCTGGTATTTCTTTCGTTTCACCATCACGTAACCAAAGGGCTTCGTCTACGTACATACTCGGTAAAAAACGGAGCATTGCACCGAATAAAAAGATAATGAGACCGATATGATTCACATATGGACCCCAGCGTGAAAACCGTCCCTTTTCCGCCAAAATATTTCCGTCTTCCACTTTCACGTTATAGTTTCTTTTCTTTAAATTCTTTTGCACTCTTTCAAGATCACCATCTTGCGGTGTACCAGTACCGTATAATCTTTGTCTCTTTAAAAAGCTAGGGTGTCTTTTCACCCCTTGCTTCTTTAAAGCTTTATAAAGTGGAATGACACGGTCTAAGCTACATATCACAAGTGAAATACCAATTGAAGCAATTAAAATCATATACCACCATGAACCGTATAAATTATTAAATCCTAATTGATAGTATAGTTGCCCTAAAAATCCGTATTCTTGCTTATAATATTCAGCTGGTGCAATTCCTGGAGTTATGTACATTTCTTGCGGAAAAATAGTTCCTATTGCTGATGCAGCTAAAGTGATTACAATGAGCCATACACCCACTTTTACAGAAGAGAAAAAGCTCCAAATTTTATCGACTATCGTTTTTGTTTGTGTGAGAGATCTCCGAGCACTCCCCTCATAACGCATATCCAATAGTTTTATATTTTCATTGCTTTCAAATGGTTTCCCACATGCTTCACAAAAAACAGTTCCTATCGGATTCACATGTCCACATTCACACTTAATTTCTTTCAACACTCTCACCGCCCCTATATCTATATGTACTATTGTATATTCTACCCTCAAGTTACCGCAATACTCAGAATTTTTAAATCAGAGGCACTATAAGGATGCACCTCATATGTAAAGGCTTTCTTTATTACGGAGTAATTTTCTTTAAATATCCTTCTAACTGTTCTTTCGTTTGTTCACCTATAATTTGTTCGATTACTATTCCATCTTTATTAATCAAAAAGCTTGTCGGTAATGGTCCTACCCCATATGTGCTTATGATTTTTGTTCCTTTATCAATAGCAACTGGGAATTTCAAATCATATTGTTTCACAAAGTTCTTAACAGCAATATCTGTTTCATCTGCATCTAACGCAATAATTTCAACGCCTTTTTCTTTATACTTTGGATATAATTCGTTCATATAAGGCATTTCTTTTTCACACGGTTTACACCAAGTGCCCCAAAAGTTTAAAAATACACCTTTTCCCTTTAAATCTTTTAATTCAATTTTCTTTCCTTCTAAATCTGTTACAACAAAGTTAGGTGCTTCTTTTCCAATTTGCATTTTCTCTTTATCAGCAAAAAATCCTTGATAAAGTGTAAATCCTACAGCACCGCATAAAATGAGTAGAATAATAACACGAAATAATAAGCGATTTTTTTTCATATTGTCTCCCCTCTCTTCGACGAGTGATGAATATATGTATTTTTTAATAAATCACCAGCGGAGCATTCCACTGGTGAAAGTTTCACACTATCGGTTAGCGCGGCTTTGTAGAAGCCAATGCACGTAATTGTTTCACCTCATGTGGTGACAATTCTCTCGCATCACCAGGTCGCAAGCTACCCACTTCTAAAAAGGCGTAGCGTTCACGCTTTAGTTTCACTACTTTACAATCTAACGCTTCAAACATGCGGCGTACTTGACGATTACGTCCTTCATGAATCGTTAATTGTACAATCGCAGTCTCTTTACGCTTGTCCCAAGAAATAATTTTCACTTGTGCTGGTGCTGTTTTCCCATCTTCTAATGCAACACCTCGTTCTAACATGCGAATTTTCTCACCTGTTAATGGCCCTTTAATTTTTGCAACATACGTTTTTTCAACTTTATATCTTGGATGCATTAATACATTTGCAAATTCCCCATCATTTGTCATCAATAATACGCCAGACGTATCATAATCTAGGCGTCCGATTGGGAATAAACGTTGTCTAATTTCAGGGAAAAAGTCTGTTACAACACTTCTTCCTTTATCATCTGATACACTTGAAATTACGCCAGTTGGTTTATATAGTAAAAAATAAACAGGTTCTTCTTTTTCAAGAGGGATGTTATTTACTTCTACTTTATCTTGAGGAGTTACTTTCGTTCCTAACTCCTTCACTATTTTTCCATTCACTTTTACTTTTCCTTGCTGAATTAATTCCTCAGCCTTTCTTCTCGATGCAATACCTGCTTGCGCAATCACTTTTTGTAATCGTTCCATTTCTTTTTTTCACCTCGAATTTATCTTACCTTACATTAGAAAGACTTGGCAACCGCATACGCTTGACGGCTATTCGCTTCATCTTACTTAAACAACATAGCGATGATAATAAACATATAAAGGGCAAATCATGTTTTTTACCTTTTATTATTGTCCATATTCTTCATATTGCTCACAATAAAAGTTCATCATTTTGTCAAAAATACCGCATAAAAAAACCACTATTAAGCAACACCTTAATAGTGGTCGTATACGTATTATAAGCGAAATAGCATAAAAAATGAATAGCCGCCTTACTTAAACATTAAAGAAACAAACACAATTGAACAAATAATCCCGATTAAATCGGCAAAAAGTCCTACTTTTAATGCATCTCCCATTTTTCTAATTCCAACAGCTCCGAAGTATACTGTTAAAATATAAAAAGTCGTATCTGTACTCCCTTGCATTGTAGAAGCCAATCTTCCAATAAACGAATCTGGCCCATATGTGGCAATTAAATCGGTCGTAATACTTAAACCAGCAGAGCCTGAAATAGGGCGTATAAGTGCTAGAGGAACAATTTCCGCGGGGACATGAATTAAATCTAACATCGGCTTCATTACTGATATCATTGCATCTAACGCTCCAGACGCCCGAAAAATCGAAATAGATACAAGCATTCCAACCATAAACGGTAAAATAGAGATCGCAATTTGAATCCCTTCTTTTCCCCCCTCAACGAACGATTCATACGTCGGCACTTTCTTTATCGTGCCATATAAAAGGATAAAACCAATTACACAAGGAATTACCCATAATGATATCGTATTGACAATACTCATTTTTTCCGCCCCTTCCTACTCCTTCTTCGGTAAAAATAGCGGTCAATCCAAATCGCTCCGATCATAGATAGTACTTGTGCAATGAATGTTACCCCAACAATTTCAGTAGGATTCGCTGATTCATACGTCATTCGAATCGAAATGACAGTAGTAGGAATTAAAGTAATCGCTGATGTATTTAATGCGAGAAACGTCACCATAGAACGGCTCGCCGAATCCTTCCCTCCATTTAACTCTTTCAATTGTTCCATCGCTTTAATACCAAGAGGGGTTGCTGCATTACCTAACCCAAAAAAGTTCGCCATCATATTCGATAAAATAAATCCCATTGACGGATGATCTTTCGGTATTTCTGGAAACAACCTTTTTACTATCGGCATAAAAAGTGACACTAACTTTTTTAACAACCCTGCTTCCTCTGCAATTTTCATTAAACCGAGCCAAAATACTAATACACTAATAAGTCCTATACAAATTGTTACTGCATCTTTTGCTCCGTCAAATACGGCTTTATTTATTGCTTCCATCGTTCCATTTATCATGGCATATACAATCCCTATGACTGCCATCGCTACCCATACGAGATTAACCATCGCTCCCAACACCTATCATATGAGAAAAAATTTCTTTCACATTATTCCAATACATTCCCGTTGTAGCTACTAACTTTCGTTTACTATAAAATAAATTCCGTTCTCCAACTTTCTCATTGCCAACATAAATTTCCGTCTTCCCAACCTTTACTCCATCTTTAAGTTTTGCACTTTTATCAAGTTCAACTTTTAATACGACATTCTTTCTTTCCTGCTCAGTTAATGGCACCGCGAAACTATTTTTTGTATATACATGATTGGCATATTTCTTTTCAGTTATTTCAGCAAGAGCTCCTTGTCCTACAACGTTCGTTTGCTTGAAACGTTCAAAACCTTTATCAAATAAATTCATATGATCATCCCAATCGCTAGAAGCGCTCAAAGTTACGACAATTAGATCTAGTCCATCTTTTGATGCTGTTGTAACAAGTGTCCGTCCTGCTTTCTTCGTAAAACCTGTTTTTCCTCCTGTCGCAAATTCATAATAAGATGTCACGAGTTTATGTTTGTTTTTCCACGGATAATCCCACGAATCTGATTTATACGTTTTTGTCCCAAAAATCTTCTTAAAGGTTTCGTTCCCCATTGCATACTTTGTTAAAAGTGCCATATCATAGGCTGATGAATAATGGGATCCATCTCCATCCAAACCATGTGGGTTTGAAAAGTGAGTATCTTTCATTCCAATTTGTTTCGCCTTTTCATTCATTAAATATACGAACCCTTCTATACTTCCTCCTACATTTTCAGCAATTACTTGTGCTGCATCATTACCAGATCTAAGCATGAGTCCGTATACTAAATCCTCTAACTTCACTTTCTGTCCAGGCTTTAAATAAATTGCTGATCCTTCTACTCTCACCGCTTCATTACTAACCGATACCATTTCTTTCATTTTTCCTGATTCAGCAGCTAACAAGGCTGTCATAATTTTTGTTATACTAGCAATTTTTTGTGGCTCATGTTCTGCTTTTCCGTATAATACACGACCGGACTGTTGCTCCATTAATACAGCATTTCGAGCACTGACATTACTGTTCATCTTTGCATATGTAGGAATTGGTATAACGCTTGCGTACATAATAAGAAGCGTGATTATTACACAAATTCGTCTCATATTTCCCCCCACGTCCTTTTGGCACTTTTTGTACAAGTGTATGCTTGGCCTTTTAAAATATGAACGAAATCTCTTTCTCCTTCTAATAAAAAAGACGCAGAGAACCTGCGTCTAATACGGTGTCCATTCAATTTGTTTCGCACTTTCAAATCTTTTTTCTACATCAGGCCAATTTACAACATTCCACCAGTTTTTAATATATTCATCTTTTCGATTTTGGTATTGTAAATAATACGCATGTTCCCACACGTCTAGCACGAGGAGCGGTATCGTATCCCATTGTGTAAATAATTGATGAAGTGTACTCTGCAAAATTTCTAATCTTCCAGATCGTGGTACCCAAACGAGAAGCGCCCAGCCTGATCCTTCCACTTTAGAAGCTGCTTCTGTGAAATGTTTTTGAAAACGTAAAAAACTCCCAAAATCTTGTTCAATCTGTTGTGAAAGAGCCCCTCTTGGACTTCCGCCACCATCTTTTTTCATGTTATTCCAAAATATCGTGTGTAAGTAATGACCTGATCCATGAAAAGCCGCTTCTCTTTCCCAATGCTTAATTAAATCAAATTGATTTGTTTTTCTCGCTTCTTCCATCATTTTCTCTGCCTTATTTAACCCTTCTACGTAACTGCGATGATGTTTATCATGGTGTAACATCATAATTTCTCTAGAAATATACGGTTCTAACGCATTATACGGATAAGGTAATGGTGGAAGTGTATGCCCTCCAATCGGAACTGCTCGTTCACTATCCCCTCTTTCATATAGTTCATATTCCTCTTCTCCTTGCACGAATACTTCCTGCAAATGATGCTGAATATGTTCTACATCATCACTTATTTCATACATAAACTCTGCATCTGTATCATACTCATGCTCTTTCATACGATCTAATAACGTTTGAATTTTATAAGCAAGCATATGGACATCATACACTTCCATTGCACGGCTATCTAATACGTGAAGAACACTTTCACACCAGCTTTCTACTTCATGAAAGTAATCTGTAAATACACCTTGCTGACTCATGTTACACCTCCTTAATGCTATCCCCATAAATATATTCAAAGGAAATCCCTTATATAACTTTACAAAAGGAAAAGAAGCTAAGTCCCCTTAGCTTCTTTTTCGCAATTAATATTTGTGTAACATCTTTGTTTGGTAATCCGTCTCATAATATTCTAGTTCTTCACGCATCAATTGAAATTTTCCTTCTAAACTCTTCATCACTTGCTCTATAGATGCTGGTGGCGTTTGTTGAAAAACGATGGAGTTTTTCCCTGTATAGGCAGACCGACTATTTTCATACCAATGATCACTCTTTGGTGAGAAAAACTCTGCAATTACTTGATGATAAATTTTATATAAAATTTTCTCAGCTGCTGTTTTTCGAAATGGCTGGCTATTTAACAAAACAAAACATGCATCATGTCCTTCTTCACAAAAAACAAGAAGACGTCTTATTGATGCTAATAACCCTTTATAATATTGCTCGTTCCCTGCTGGTTTTTCTTCTAATAAAGAAGGCAACGTATGATAATTTACATAATTGGTTATTAAAGTAATAACATCTTCTAAAAACATAGAAACTTGTTCTGTTTGATTTTCAACCATTAGATTAGACATTTTTCCCTCTCCTTTGCCATTTCACGCTATTTCTACTCTTTTATTTTTATGTAATTCAGCTAATATTTCTTGTACTTTCACCACTGTTTCCTCATCAAAATATTGTTGGAATGCTTCTATATTATTTAAATATAAACGTTTTTGCATGCGATGCTCATTCTCTTTCAGTAAACAACATATCGCTACAATATCCCGTAAATATATGTCTTGTTCTTCTATTTTACATACTGGATTTCCTTCAAAAGGAGTAATTTCTTGTAAAACTTCTTCAAAATATCGAACGTATAAAACGGAAAAAGTTCTCTCTTTATTATTTAATATATATGTCACTTCCGATCTATTAAAGAAATCTTCTGATGTATTAGGTTTCGCTTTCTCTAACTCATATCCCGCATAACCTATTATAATCATCTACTGCCCCTCTCTTCCTTCTTTCAATTTATTTTAACTTAATTTTCTGACAAACGAAATACTCTTTTAAATATAACCCATATAAAAAATAGCTTCCCTATACAGGAATTTACCTTTTTATTTTTCTTGAAGTTTGTCATAATAATATTATTGTCTCAGTTTTCTTATACAAGGAGAGTTGTATTTATGTCGTTTTCATGGAAACGTTTCTTACAAATCGGGAAAATTATCTTCCCATTTGTTGTATTAACAATTGTATTCTTTCAAGCAAAAAAAGAATTAGCAGGCATTTCTTTTTTAGAAGCAATCAATACAATTAAAAACATTCCAACTGGAGGAGTCTTTTTAGCAATTACACTTGGTGCATTTGCCGTATCAACAATGTTCTTTTATGACTATGTTATGCTTCGTTATTTAAAAGCTGATATACCAGTCCAAAAGATTTTTCGTATCTCATGGATTGCTAATACTTTAAATGGATTTATTGGGTTTGGTGGTCTCGTTGGAGCTGGTGTACGCACAATGCTTTATCGTCCATACATAAAAGAAAATGGCAAACTTATTAAAAGTATCGCCTGGATGACAACTGCTTTTATTAACGGACTCGCAATTCTTTCTTTCCTCGGTCTCATTGGAATATTAGACACAAGTTTTATTTTGCATGAAAAACCGTGGCTATGGCCTGTTCTTATTTTCTTCGCCCTTTTCGTCCCTATATACATTGGCTTTTCTAAACTTAAAAATAGAAAACCAAAGCAAACCGAAGGGCAAGAAGAAGGGGAAGAAGAAAAAAATCCAACTGTTTTATACTCATTAGTTTCATTAGTTGAGTGGGTATCTGCCGGTATTGTTATGTACGTCATACTAATATTATTTGGTATCGATATCGAATTTCAAAAGTTTTTAGGTGTGTATGTAATTGCTGCTTTAGCTGGTGTTGTTAGTCTTGTTCCTGGTGGACTTGGTTCATTTGATCTTGTCTTTTTAACTGGGCTCGGACAATACGGCATTGATACAGGCGTATTACTACCTGCTATGTTATTATATCGCCTCGTCTATTACATTTTACCTTTCTGCCTTGGTCTTATTTTTGCAGCTTTTGAAATGACAGGCGTGGCCATTAAAAAGTTTGAAGATAAACCTTTTATTGCGCCTGCATTAGAAACAACTGGTGTTATATGGACTTTGCAGCGTGATTTTCTAGGAAAACTAGGTTCATGGGCCTCTGCTGCTTTAACAGTATTTGCTGGATTAATGGTTATTTTATCGACCATTCTACCGACAAGTATAAACAGAGCACACGCCTTACATATTCTAGCTCCAAAACATCTTATTCAATTTTCTTTTAGCTTATCACTAACATTTGGTATTCTCCTCCTGATCCTTTCGCGAGGGATATATTATGGAACAAAGCGTTCTTACTATATGACGATTATTTCTTTAATCGGAGCAGCCATCTTTAATACGCTAAAAGGGATTGATATTGAAGAGACGTTTATTTTATTAATCGTACTCGCTGTATTATATATGCTTCGTAAAAGATTTGTACGCGAGAAAATGGAAGTCTCACTTTCTGATATGGTAAAAGTTTTTATATTCTTACTCATAACTTTATATTTATATAAAAACTTAGGTATTTTATTTGCAGGTGCAAAAGAAGCTTTTAAACCTGATTTTGTCGTTCGTAATATTACACAAGTGAAACGAAGTGCATTAGCAGCTGCCTTTTTCGTCCCTACATTTTTACTGATTGGCTCACTCATTGCCAATCGTTATCGAAATGAATTTCCCGGGCAACCAGCTAATGATAAAAGGTTGCAAAACTTTTTAGATGAACATGATGGTAATGTACTTAGTCATTTAGGATTTTTAGGAGATAAACAATTTTTCTTCAGTAGTGATGGGAAAGCGCTCCTTCTCTTCTCTATAACTGGAAAACGTCTCGTTGTGCTAGGTGATCCAATTGGGGATCCTTCCTCCTACCGTACTGTGTTACAAGAGTTTTTAGCTGAGGCTGATCGATTTGGATACATTTGTGTATTCTACCAAATAGAAAGTAAATGGATGAGTTTATATCATGATTTTGGTTACAACTTCTTTAAACTTGGTGAAGAAGCTGTCGTTGATTTGAACACATTTACAATAACAGGAAAAAAACGAGCCGGTATGCGAGCGACTTTCAACCGTTTCGAACGAGAAGGCTATACATTCTCTATTCATCAGCCACCATTCTCAAACGAATTATTTGAAGAGTTAAGAAAAGTTTCAGATGCGTGGCTCGGCGGAAAAAAAGAGAAAGGTTTTTCACTCGGATACTTTGATCGTGAATATATTAGCCGAGCACCTATCGCTACATTATGTGATGCTGATGGAAAAATCATTGCATTTACAACCTTTATGCCCGTATATCAAGACGGATCATTGTCTGTTGATTTAATGCGCTATTATCCAGATGCACCTAGCGGCATTATGGATGCAATTTTCATCCACCTATTCCAGTGGGCAAAAGAAAATGAATACCACTCCTTTAATATTGGTATGGCACCACTTTCAAATGTAGGTTTATCGACACAATCTTTTTGGTCCGAACGAGTTGCTGCTGCCATCTTTAATAATGTTCGTTATACGTATAGCTTCAGCGGGCTACGTCATTTTAAAGAAAAATATAAACCAGCATGGAGCGGTAAATATTTAGCATTTAGAAAGAATCATTCTTTACCAATTACAATGCTCTCTGTAACAAAATTAATAGGAAAAAGAAAAAACAGCTAAACATTTAGCTGTTTTTTCTTTTTTGAACTTGTACAATAAATTCTTTTTCATATTTCTTACCATTTATATAGAAATCTCCCCATATTTTATACGTTCCTTCTATAGGAAATGTAATACGGTATTGTAATTGTTCATCTGTATCAACAGGTATTGCGTATAAAAAGTTTTCTCTCGTTTCGTCCACGATATAGAGCGCTTCCACTTCTCCTCTCTCTGAATGTAATTTCAATTTCTCACCCTTTTTCGCTTGGAATTGAAATGTTAACGTCGCTGGTTCATTCGGATGCAATGCACCAAATAATAGAGAAACTTCATACTCCCCTATTTTTTTTGTAAGCACACTATCGATTGGAAATTTTACTTTTTTCTTATTTTTCTCCTCTATTTCTCTCCCAAAATCTTTCTTCGCAAATGATTTCACAGACTTGTTTTTGTCTTCATATAAAAATATTGTATATCTTTCATCTTTCGCTATGTTGGAAGATACCTTATATGATCCATTCCCTGCAAATGTAGGTTTCATTTGTTGTACATGTTTTAATTGTCCGTCTACAATAACTGCCCGAATTTGATCATTCACACCACGAACTTCGTTATTTTTATTATTTAGTAATTGAAACAAAATATTTACTTTCTCATTTCCTTTTCCATTTGACACATCCCATTTTACTTCCTGAACATCACCTACAGTCTCTGTAGTTTCCTGATACTTTTTTATGTAAAATCCTCCTACTACAATAAATAGTAAAGCAACAAGTCCAATGACAAGATTTTTCAAAATATCACCTACCATTTTTATTGTCTCTGTTTATACAAAACTTCTTACATATATATTCTAGATTATGATTTATGAAATCCTCCTGCTTTGCACATATTACAAATAATTAAAAGATTTTAATTGAAAGGATTGATAGTGTATAATGCAAATGATATTGATTTCTATCAATACATTATAAGGAGGACTTTTCATGAGTGTACATATTGAAGCAAAACAAGGCGAAATTGCTGAATCTATTCTATTACCTGGTGATCCATTACGTGCAAAATATATCGCTGAAACATTTCTAGAGGACGTTACTTGCTATAATAACGTGCGTGGTATGTTAGGTTTCACTGGAACTTATAAAGGAAAACGCGTATCTGTTCAAGGTACAGGTATGGGTGTTCCTTCTATTTCTATTTATGTAAACGAATTAATCCAAAGCTACGGAGTTAAAAATTTAATTCGCGTTGGAACTTGCGGTGCGATTCAAAAAGACGTAAAAGTACGTGACGTTATTATTGCAATGACAGCTTGTACGGATTCTAATATGAACCGTTTAACATTCCCAGGTTTTGATTTTGCACCAGCTGCAAACTTTGACCTTTTAAAGAAAGCTTACGATGCTGGAACTGAAAAAGGCTTACACGTTCGTGTTGGTAATGTTTTAACAGCAGATGTATTTTACCGCGAAAGCATGGACATGGTTAAAAAACTTGGAGATTATGGTGTACTAGCAGTAGAAATGGAAACAACTGCTCTTTATACATTAGCAGCGAAATACGGTGTAAATGCGTTATCTGTATTAACAGTAAGCGATCACATTTTCACTGGTGAAGAAACAACATCTGAAGAGCGTCAAACTACATTTAACGAAATGATTGAAATCGCTTTAGATGCAGCAATTCAACAATAATACATTAAAGAACTCGTCATACGTCTGTCGAGTTCTTTTTATGTGACTTTTTATTAAAAACTACTTTCAGAAGAGACAGATTTTCTCCTCTACTTTTTTGTAACGTTTGTTATAATTAAGAAATCATTTACAGTATTTCTCACAAGAGGTGACGCAGTGAAAAACAGAAGTATCGTCTTTAAACTATTTTTATTAACATCAACATTATTTACAATCATATTCCTCCTTTTTTTCTTAGGACAATCTCTATTTTTAGAGAAATTTTACATTAATAAAAAAGTAAAAACAGTTCAAACTGCTTTTGAGAAGTTCGTAAATACTTACGAAGAAAGTGGTAAAACTTATGAGGAAATTCGAAAATTAAAACAAGAATTTCATGACAAAACAAATGCTGAAATGCAGTTTTTAAATACGAACGGCATTATTAAAAGTGACAATAATTTCTACATTGATGTAATTAATCCTAAAAATAATAAAGCATATTCCATTCCACTCAATAATGTTTTAACGCCAGAAGAATATAATAAATTCGAAAACTTAGGATTGAAAAAAGATGGGATGATAAACGTCGTCGGTTTTGTACAAGATTCCACCATAACACCACTAGAATTGACAACAAACTATAATCGATGGCAAAACGAAAATGTCAACTCAGATTTTCAATCCATTAATGGAAACCCTGCTAAAAATAGACTTACAAGCCGATCCAAAACTGTGACTCAAATTGAGTTTACTGGTATCGTATCTAAGTTACAGCTTCCATCCAAAGCAGATGTTCGTCTTGCAAATGATTTTGAAACATTACAAGCCGTTCAATATTTTGCAGAGATTATTAGAAATGGCACTGCTAATTCACACCAATTAAACACTTATATAATAGATGGTGGAGAGAATATAAAAAATAGTATCTTTGTAAAACCTATTGTGGAAAATGGAAAAATTACAGAATACGCTTTTGCGATAGCATCTTTACAACCTGTTAATGAAGCGATGCTCGTTTTAAAGGATTATTATGTCTATGCCTTAATCATCGTATTTCTCGTAATTATTTTATTATCCTTCTACTACTCAAAAATCATTGTGAAACCATTAATTAAAATGAATCGCGTTACAAAAAAAATGGCCAATTTTGATTTTAGTGAAAAATTACCTGTGACAGCAGACGATGAAATTGGCGGGCTTTCCGGTAGTATTAATACGTTATCTGTAAACTTAAAAGACCGAATCGATCGATTAAATGTTGCCAATACAAAATTACAACAAGATATTGAACGTGAACGTCAATTAGAGAAAACGCGAAAAGAATTCATTTCTGGTGTATCACACGAATTAAAAACTCCACTTAGTGTAATTAGAAGTTTCGCAGAAGGAATTAAAGATGGCGTTAGTAAAGATACGACGTATTACACAGATGTTATTTTAGAAGAAACAGAAAACATGAACAGACTTATTGTTGAAATGTTAGAATTAGCAAAACTAGAATCTGGTACGTACAAACTAGATATGACGACATTCTCAATCGGTGAATTAATTCAACAAGTCTATACAAAGTTATTATTTAGCATGGAGGAAAAGCATTTACAAGTGAACGTAGATGTAGACTCTTCTATATTCGTTAACGCGAATCGTAGTCGTATTGAGCAAGTCGTTGTGAACTTACTTAGCAATGCAATTCGCTATACGCCAGATGGAGAAAAAATACACGTCTCCGTTATAGAACTGGAAGATATAGTAAAAGTCGAAATCGAAAACACAGGAAACCCTATCCCTGAAGAAAGTCTTGAAAAAATTTGGGATCGTTTCTACCGTTTAGATGCATCTCGTAGCCGTCATACTGGAGGTACCGGTCTCGGGTTATCAATTGTAAAAAACATTTTAGACCTCCACCATGCCGAGTACGGTGTATATAACACGACTAATAGTGTTGTATTCTACTTTAATTTACAAAAAGTAAAAGAAGTCAAATAATTTGTCTTAATTTCACTAGGAGTTCACATGAAATTCACACTCTCCCTTTATAGTAGGAAACAAGTTAATCCTTTCCTTTACACACATAAATGAGGAGAGTGCGTGAAATGAAACAAGCAGGACAACCTATTCAAAATGAAAAACAATTAGAAACTATCAAAAATATACTTTTACAATCTTCGAAACGTGATGGCTTATTATTCGTATTAGCTGTAAATTCTGGCTTAAAAGTAAGTGAAATCTTACAATTAAAAGTTAGTGATGTAATCGATGAAAATGAAAATGTTCGCCATTCCATTTTATTTTACAATGAAAAAGTAAAGAAACATAAATGGTTTGCTGTAAATGAAGACTTGCAGCACGCGATCGAAGACTACATGAAAGAACGTAAAACTTGGAAACGTAATGAACCATTATTAAAGTCTCAAAAAGGAACGAAATCTATTACGAGACAGCATGCATGGTACATTTTAAACAAAGCTGCAAAAGAAGTTGGATTAGAAGGGATTAGCTCACATACACTTCGAAAAACTTGGGGATATTGTGCATACAAATCAGGTGTTGATATCGCATTTTTACAACACTTCTTTGATCATAGTACTCCATCAAAAACTTTAAAGTATATCGGTATTGCTTAATAACTCTTATACATAAAAAAAGTTACCATTTATAAATGGTAACCTTTTTTATGTTTCACATTCTCTTTTCTTGTCTCTCCTATATTGTAGTGGTACTCTAATAGTAAGGGGGAGAAATTATGAACACATTAACAATTGAATTACCGAAAGAAACGGCTGAAAAACTTGATTTATTAAAACAAGCTTATGAAAAGAAAACAGGTGCTTCCATTTCTGAAAGTACTCTTGTTCAAACACTTATCTCAAAAGAGTTTATCCAAGCGATAACTCCTTTTGATTTACAACAATTCGTCACTGGAAAAGAACAGCATTAATTGCTGTTCTTTTTTTTGATACTTTATTAGGAGTTTACTAGCATTCTCCCCCGAAAAACTTCTTTGCTTCAGCCAAACCTTTTATCAGGAATCTTCCTACCCGGTAATGTCTCATAAAAAGTTTTTTATTTATTTTTCGGAAAACCGTTGACAATGATAATGATAACTATTATCATTTATTACGAAGCCAACAATTGATGAATCAACCAAACGCTCAGTAACATTGTTACCCCTCTTTTTCATATAGAAAGGCACTGTACATTCCCCCTGTTTGTACAGTGCCTTTCTTGTTTATTATCATTCAAACAAATTTAATTGCTCAGGCTTCGGCTCACCATATGTAATGTTCATCATTTTCATAAGCTGTTTCGCATTATCCGCTGCATCTCCGCCCGAATTATTGTTAAATAGTACATATATGTCCTTTGTCTTCTTTTTTAATTGCTCTAGTCTTTCTACCCATTCTTCTAATTCTTTATTGTTGTAGCGATATAAGCAACGAACCGCTCTCCAATTTTCCCCTTTATCAAGCCACCCATGAACATTCCTACCATGAAAACGTATTAACACCATCTCTGCATTCGTTACTTCTAATACGAGCGGTACCGAACCTATCCCGGCCTGCGGCTCATCACAAATGGTATGAATCCATTTCTCATGTTCTAGAAACTGTATCGTCTTATCTTTCATTTCGGGATAAAACCATGTTTGATTTCGAAATTCTATGGCACACGGTAAACCTTCCATTTTTTCTTTCGTATATCGAAGAAAATCCACATTTTTCTTTTTACAATCAAACCATGGTGGATATTGAAATAAAATCATTTTTAATTTATCAGCTTCTATTAAAGGCAGAATAGATTGTTTGTACACATCAAACATCTCATCAAACGTAGAAAAAGGGATTTCACCTTTCATATGTCCTGTCATTCCTTGATATGCTTTTACTATAAAAGCAAAATCTTTCGGTGTTTCCATTGCCCATTTTGTATAGTTTCGTGCAGGTTGCATCGCATAAAATGAACTATCCACTTCCACTATAGGAAAATACTCACTATATGTTCGTAATTTATTTCTATTTTCATAGGGATCTATATATAAAGAATCATGATCTCCCCACCCTGTCACTCCAATGAAAAGCAAATATATCCCTCCCTTTTTAACTTCACCTTCTATTCATTCTACTCACTTCCCGAACACTTCAGCTAATCAATTTTATTAAGTAGCCCCTTCTTTAAGAGTATCCGTATAAAAATATGATATACTAGATGGAAGAATTTTTAAATTGAGGGGTTATTTATTTATGCTTCCAAACGATGATATTATATCTCATGAAAAACGAATAGAAGAATTAGAAAATAAAGTACGTTTTTATGAAGAACTTGTGAATCAATTACCACATCATTTCACATACAAAAATCCACATATTGGTTTACAAATAAAGAAAACGAGAACGACTCATTCCATTCAAAACATAAAAAAAGAGAATAAAGAGGCTGATTTTCAACTTACTTGCGATTCATTATTTTTATTTGAGCAACTTGAAACATACTTCATTCATATTTTTGATGCTTTTTCACATCATGTAACCTTTGTTGATGCTAAAGGAAATATCACTTTATGTAACCAAGCTGCAGCAGATGATTTTGGTGTAGTACGAAATGATATAATCGGAAAGCCAATTCAACAATTACTACAATTGCCAGAAGAAAAAATTAAAGCTCTTGAAACATTAAGAACGGGAACAGAAATATATAACGAAGAAGTTTTAGACAAAAACTATGGCATTTTAAATAACCGAATTATTCGTGATTATAACGGAGAGATTTTTAGAGTCATTAGTGTCTTTCATTATTTAAACACAGAACGTGATGCAGAGAAATTTTCTTTAGCAGGGCGAATTGCAGCTGGGATTGCACATGAAGTACGTAATCCTCTTACAACCGTACGAGGTTATTTACAATTTTTACAAGAAACTGTTTCTCCATCTAATAAAGAATTATTTGAAAACTTACTTATTCCTGAATTAGACCGCGCAAATAGTATTATTACAAAATTTTTAGCTATTTCAAAAACACGCGAATTTACAAGAGAACCGTTTCCTATTAATACATTTTTACGTGAGTATATTCAACAGTTACTAGCTAGTGAAGTCTTTTTACATAATATTTCAATTGATTATAATTTTTCTACCGAATTAGATGATGTATTAGTCCATATTGATCGTCATGAACTTGTACAAGTTTTTTTAAACCTATTTCAGAATGCTGTCGATGCTCAAGGTGAAAAAAAACTTTCTATCCAAATTACTAGTTATCGCCTAGATAATTTTGTTCGTATTACTTTCACTGATAATGGAATTGGTATTCCAACAGCCATTCAAGAGTATATCTTTGATCCATTCTTCTCAACAAAAGATTCGGGCACAGGACTGGGCTTGTCAGTAACGAAGAAAATTATTCAAAATCATAACGGTACATTAAAAATGACCAGTAATCAAGATGGTACAACTTTCACTATTTCAATTCCAATTTTACCTAAAACAACCCTTGAAAGATTAAATGACTACAAATGAGGTACTCCTCCACAAACTGCATGCCAATTGTTAAATACCTACAACAATTAGCATGCAGTTTTTTATGCTGAATTTTTCGTCCTTACATTATATAAACCTTCTCTTTATCTTACTTATTTTTGCTAAGAGGGCCAATTTCTTATTTTTTTAGAAATGGTAGTTTGTCCATCACGAATTTAGTATAAATTTCATTTTAATATATAGTAACGACTATTGATTCTATGAAAGAAAGGAATGAAAAGATGAACAATAAAAATAAAGGAAAAGTATTTTATGGTAATGATTGTTGCGAAGTCAGAGCTTGTAGTTATATTAACATCTCTAAGTCCGAACTTACAGAATTCGTTAGACTTCTTCAAGCTCTTGGCCAAGCTATTCAAGCGGTCTTTCAAAACCCTTCTCAAAATAATATAGATAACTTGATTGCCGCCCTAAATAACCTACAAAAATTCCTAAATTGCTTAGATTTGTCTCCAGCACAAAAACAAATTGGAAATTCTATTATTGCTAATCTATTAACTATTTTAAGAACAACACCTTTCTCATGCGGAGCATTGTACGTTGAGCTACAAAGCTTGCTTAATTATTTATTGTATATCGCTAAGTTATTCAAAGTAGATTGCTGCACTATCGACAAACTAGTTAAACTCATAACAGAGATCCAAACTATCCTAGTTCAATACGGGTCAGGTTGCCTTGGAGGAGGAGCAACAGGGGCTACTGGTGCTCAAGGACCGGCTGGCGCAACAGGGGCTACTGGCGCTCAAGGTGCTACTGGTGCTCAAGGACCAGCTGGCGCTCAAGGGGCTACTGGTGCTCAAGGACCAGCTGGCGCAACAGGGGCTACTGGTGCTCAAGGTGCTACTGGTGCTCAAGGACCGGCTGGCGCAACAGGGGCTACTGGTGCTCAAGGTGCTACTGGCGCAACAGGAGCAGCAGGTACTCCAATTCCTGTAACTATCGCAGCTATCGGAAACTCAAATCCACAAACTATATCCCCTGGAACAAACATCCAATTCAATCAAGTTTTTGAATTAACTAATATCTCTTTCAACGATACTTCAGATACTTTAACAATTTTAGAAACAGGCGTATATGATATTAGTTTCTCAGCGTCTACAACTTTCCCAGGATCTTCACCATTCGGATTCGGTATTTCATTCAATGGCCAACCACCCAATCGTAACTTCTCAACTAACGTTATCGGTAGTGCTGTTTCTTTCTCTACAATCGTTACTTTACAAGCTGGTACAACGATTGCTGTACAGCCTACAGCAAACACTATTTCTATTCCTAACACAGGCGATACAACTGCAACACTATCCGTATTCCGAATTTACTAATTTTCAATCAATAAGTATATTTATAATAATATGTATCGTTTAACCGTGCATTAAATCTCTCTTTATATAGAAAGGAGCACTTATTTGGGAGGATAAGTGCTCCTTCTTTACGTTTCTTTACCTCAAATTTACTCTGTCTTAATCCTCATTTTGTATGATAAATAGTGAAGTCAAAGATATGAAAGAGGGATGAAAATGAGAGTTATGTCACTAATACGCATTTGGGTTGCTCTTATGGTATGCATTATTTTATGTGTAGGATTTTTTTTAACTCTAAAATATTCCACTATATCAAAAGCAGAGAGAAAAACTGTTCCATACAAACTTTTGTATACAAAACAAAGCAACATCCCTTATTCCAATGCCTCCAATAATGAAAAAAAAGTTATAAAAGGAATGCTTATTACGAAAGCTTCTAGTTCCGAAGCGTTACTTCAAATTGCTGAAACGATTAAAGTTCAGTATACAAATAAAGAAATTGATGAAATCATGCTTTCTATCCATAATGAAAATAATGGTGTTTACGAAGAAGAATTACCTTACGAGCCTATTAGTAAAGGAAAAATAATCATCACATACGATTCTCAATCCTTTAGCAGTACAAATGTTATACTTAACGAGTAATACTATTTATCCCAATTGATACGGGCTAACAACTCGTAAGGATAGATACAGCTCTTCCCACCGATTAAAAGTTCACTTAATTTCTCATACGAAAAAGAGACGAATTTCGTTATTCGCCTCTTTCTTTTACCAAAGTGAAGGAATCCATTCTTTTACTTTGTCGAGCCACTCTTGTTGCTCTTTTTTTCTTTGCTGTTCCTCTTCTTTCCTTTTCTTCTCTTCTTCTTTTCTTCGTTTTTCCTCTTCTATTGTATTCAATTGTTTTTTATAATCAGCCTCAGATATGAGCGATAACTGGAATGCTTTTTGAGCTGGATTGGCATTCGCTTTTTTCATAATATCCCGGAACATCGTCGTCGTAATTTGACTCCCCCCTGGAACATAATGATCGCTATCTGTTTTATCAAATCCTACCCAAATCGCACCTACTAAATCTGGTGTGTATCCAACAAACCATGAATCCTTTGCACCGGTGCTTGGTCCATTTACAATTTGAGTAGTTCCTGTCTTACCGGCCGTATCAACATTATTAACTTTCGCCTTTTCGCCCGTTCCCTTTTCGACAACACCTTTTAATAAATATGTCATCTTTTGAGCAATTTTCTCGCTCGTCACTCGTGTCTCTTTCTTATACCACTTTCCAATTGTTTCACCTTCAGCATTTTGTATCTCTCTAATCGCATGAGCTTCCACTTGGACACCGTCATTTGCAAATGTACTGTATGCTTGAGCCATTACAAATGGAGAGGTCCCAACATGCATCCCGCCTAAAGCAATTGGATACGTACGATCTTCTGGCACTAATGGAATACCAAATCGCTCTAAAGATTTCAATCCTTTATCCAATCCAATTTGTTCCAATAGCCAAACAGCCGAAACATTGTACGACTTTGCCACGGCTTCATACATTGTCACATCACCGTGAAAAGTGTGATCACTATTTTGCGGTTTATATTCTTTAATATTAAATGGTTCATCTTTTAATATATCGTATACTTCATACCCTTGCTCTAAAGCTGGTACATATACAGCCAGAGGCTTTAACGTTGAGCCAGGTTGTCTTTTTAATTGGGTTGCATGGTTAAACTGTAAAAACTGATACGGTCCTCTACCTCCAACTAAAGCTGGTACACCACCTGTTTTGGGATTCATAAGAACTACACCCGTTTGCATAAGCTGGTCTGAGCCATTATCTTTGAAATAACTCTCATTATTCACAACGTCTTCTACAGCCTGTTGTTTTTTCGGATCAAGCTCTGTGTAAATACGATAACCACCTGCTAAAATTTCATTTTGTGTTAATTCGTACTTGTCCATAGCTTCCCTAACAATATAATCTACATATTGAGAGTATTTCCCCTTGTATTTATCATCCACACCACGTTTTAACACAAGACCGCTCTCTTTTTCTTTATTATACTGTTCGTCAGAAATATATCCTTGCTCTTTCATTAAACTTAATACAACATTACGTCGTTCGATTGACTTATTAAAGTTTTTATATGGTGAATATGCAGACGGTGCTTTAATCAAACCAGCAATCGTTGCAGCCTCTGAAACCGTTAAATCTTTTACATCTTTATCAAAATAAGATTTAGCTGCCCTTTTTATACCCCAAGCACCTTCGCCAAAATAAATTTGGTTCATATACATTTCAATAATTTCATCTTTCGTATACGTACGCTCTATTTTTTTTGTTAAAAAATATTCCTTTATTTTTCGAGAGTATGTGCGGTCTTGTGTCAGAAATACATTTTTCGCAAGTTGTTGTGTAATTGTACTTCCCCCTGCTACAACTTCTCCTGCTGTAATATTTTTAAAAACTGCACTTATAATTCCACTATAGTAAATACCGTGATGGTTAAAAAACTCCTTATCTTCTACTGCAACAATTGCCTGAACCATAATATCAGGAATATTTCCCCTTTTAATACCTTCTGTTTTAGAAGAAGCTAATTTAGTCGCAACTTCATTATTTGCATCATAAATTAAGGTCGGTTGCGGAACAGCTTGTTTTAATTCAGATATGTCTTGAATGGAAATTATTATATTTATAGCAACAAATAGAGTAGCGAGTAAACTCCCTAATACAATTAATGAATTACGAAGTTTCTTCCTCTTGTTGAACCACTCCTGCATTTTTTTTAAGTGAGTGTTCTTCAATTTCATTCGTTCACTTCCTTCGTTTGTTTACACTCTTCTTTTCAAAAGGAAGAATATACCTCCTTTTAAATTTATTATAATAACGTAGTCGTTCCTATAGTGTAAAGCTTTTCTTTCACATTCATACTTTTTGCAAGAAAAGGACATTCTACAAGTAAGATATTCACTATTGATTATTAATATTATTAATACAACAATGAGAGTTATGTTAAGTTTTTGTAAACTTTTCGATAAAATGTTTTAAAAAACGACAGTTTTTTGTTAGAATTGATTAGCCAATATATTTTACATATATTACTTTTGTGGGGGTAACTAATAATGGTATTTAAATCAAAAAAAGATAAATTTTCTGAAATGTTAATGAATGTTTCAGAAAATTTAAAAGAAGGCGCGCAGTTTTTCGTGGAGTATAAAATTAAAAATGCTAGCGATTTAAAAGAGTTTTCTATGCGCATGAAAGAGTATGAGTCAAAAGGTGACTCATTTATTCACGAAATCATTATGGAGCTAAACAAAGCGTTTATTACTCCAATTGAACGTGAGGACATCCTACAACTTGCAATGAGTATGGATGATGTATTAGACGGATTAGATCATAGTGCTGGTCTATTCGAAATGTATTCTATTACAGAAGCTGATGAATACATGATTAAATTCGTTGAAGCAATTAATCAATGTGCGATTGAGATTGCAAATTCTGTTGAACTACTGTCTAAAAAGAAGTTAGTCGACATTCGTACGAACGCGATTAAGATTAAGGATTACGAATCACAATGTGATGATATTCGCCGTCATGCAATTAAGCACTTATTCTCTCGTGAGAAAGATCCGATTAAGATTATTCAATACAAAGAGATTTACGAAGAGCTTGAAGAAGTAGCGGATAGCTGCCAAAGCGTTGCAAACGTATTAGAAACAATTATTATGAAGAACGCGTAAGGAGTTTGATCATGGATACACTCTTGATACTGACCGTTTTAGTAGTCATTTGCGCTTTAGCTTTTGACTTTATCAATGGATTTCACGATACAGCAAACGCTATTGCAACGGCTGTTTCAACGAAAGCTCTAAAGCCTAGACATGCAATTATTATGGCAGCTATTATGAACTTTTTAGGTGCGATGACATTTACAGGTGTAGCAAAAACGATTACAAAAGATATCGTTGATCCATTTGCCTTGCAAAATGGTTCTCTTGTAATTTTAGCTGCTTTGCTTGCGGCAATAGCTTGGAATTTAATTACTTGGTACTACGGTATTCCAAGTAGTTCTTCGCATGCAATTATCGGCTCAATCGCAGGTGCAGCTATCGCTGCTGCCGGTATTAGCTCATTAAATCTTAAAGGGTTCATAAAAATTCTTGAAGCTTTAATCATTTCACCGATTATCGCTTTTGTTATTGGTTATATCGTATACAGTATTTTTAAAGTGGTCTTTAAAAACTTTAATTTAACGAAAACGAACAAAAACTTCCGTTTATTCCAGATTTTCACTGCAGCATTACAAGCTTATACACATGGTACGAATGATGCACAAAAAGCAATGGGAATCATTACGATGGCTCTTATGGCCAATAACTATCATACTTCTGACGACATCCCGTTCTGGGTACAATTATGTTGTGCAATCGCAATGGGTCTTGGTACTTCTGTTGGCGGATGGAAAATTATTAAAACTGTCGGTGGACAAATTATGAAAATTCGTCCTGTAAATGGTGTAGCTGCTGATTTATCATCATCACTTGTTATTTTCGGCGCAACATTTATTCACTTACCGGTTAGTACAACACACGTTATCTCTTCTTCTATTTTAGGGGTTGGTGCTTCACATCGTGTGAAAGGTGTAAAATGGGGAACTGCAAAACGTATGTTAATTACATGGGTTATTACACTTCCTATTTCAGCTTCGTTAGCTGCATTATTTTACGCTTTATTACACTTAATCTTTTAATTAAAAGTCGTCTTCCTTATTTTTCTAGGAAGACGACTTTTTTGTGAACAAACCTTTTTCTTATTAAAAAGCGTGTATAATAATTGGTGGATAAGTTATATAGAGGAGTTGGAAATTTTGGAATACATCATGTTACTTTTCATCGGGTTAATCGCCGGGACAGTCGGGAGTCTAGTCGGGCTTGGTGGCGGAATTATTATTGTTCCGTTATTAATCGGATTACACAGTCTATCACCACAACTTGCAGTAGGAACTTCAATGGTAACAGTCGTTTTTACAGGACTATCTTCCACCCTTACTTATATGAAGCATAAACGAGTAGATTACAAAAGTGGACTTATTTTATTTATCGGGAGTGGCCCTGGTGGTATCATCGGCTCGTGGGCAAACAAATTTTTAAACCAAGATACATTTTCTTTATATTTTGGGATTTTCCTTATTTTTGTCTCCATCCTTCTTATGTTACGAGACAAATTAAACCCCCTTTCTTTATCAAATATGACGGTAATTAAGCGTTCTTTTACAGATAACGAAGGAAACACTGTACACTATCAATTTCCACCGCTTCTCGCTATCTTTATCGCCTTTATAGTTGGTTTTATATCTGGATTATTTGGAATTGGCGGCGGTGCCTTACTTGTTCCAGCAATGATGCTACTTTTTGCATTCCCAGCACATATTGCTGTAGCAACTTCGATGTTTATCGTATTTTTATCAGCAATTGTAAGTTCTGCAACTCACATCTCCCTTGGAAATGTCAGCTGGGTTTACGCATTAATTCTTATTCCTGGTGCATGGATTGGCGGAAAAATCGGGGCTTATATTAATACAAAATTAAGTGGTAATGCCGTAATTAATTTATTACGTATCACATTAATTATTCTCGGAACTAGATTAATCATTACTTCTTTTTTATAACGCGTTCTTTTTAGAATGCGTTTTTCTTATACACATGAATATAAAAATCCTCCTAAGAGAACAAATAAAATTAAACAAACACATAATAACATATAATTGGAAATATGTACTTTCTTCAAGTTGACCACTCCTATAACTGCGACTGTTATCTTTATGATAGCGAAAAAATAATTCACTTGCAGTTACAAAGTGCTAACAATGCAAAATCATTTATTACAAATTTTATCCTTATATTTCATTTCTTTGTATATTCTATCGTTTTAATAAAAAAAGATGTCATATTGACATCTTTTTTAGTGAAGAAGTGACCACCCCATAAAATCCTCATGTACTTGGCACGCCCTCTTATCGTTTCGATCATATAATTCAGCATAACTATCTGTTTCTTCATCATAAGCCATCGTATAAATAATTTGGCCGTCTACTTCAACGGATAACACGACTCCACCTTTCATCTCTTCTACATGAATGATAGCATTCGCCGGAATTCTCATATCCGTCATTTTTATCGCATCTAACAATATACTAAACCCCCTACAGCGTATTCATTGCTAGTACTATTACACACTAAATAGTATACTACTGTAATAGCATATATTTCGTCAATGAAATTGCTATTTAAAAGCATATTGTCTTTATACATATACGCTAAAATAGAAGAAATAGAAATGTTTAAATGGGGGGGCTAACATTGATTCTACACAAAGGAGATGTACTATTCCGTCAAGGCGAGGACGGTCCTTTATATCTTATAAAAACAGGTTTATTAAAAGTAGTACGGATAGAAGAAGATGGAACACCATTTCTATTCAACATTATCGTTCCAGGTGAAACGATACCTCACCATTCCTTAATTTCACCGAAGGAATATCACGGTACAGCAATCGCTTTAATGAAAACAGAAGTTGAACCTATAATTAGTAACGAATGGTACGATCAACTTCAGGCAAATCCTGCATCATATGCAAATATTGCTATGCAACTACAATCAAAATTAAGAATGATGCAACAGCGTATCGATCAATTGACAACCGTCTCTCCGAAAGAACGTCTACATCGTTTACAAGAATGGTTCACACTATATTTAGGTGACATTCCTATATATGAAATATTAACACAAACTGAAATCGGTCAACTCATAGGTATACGCCGTGAAACGGTAAATCGGCTGTTACGAGAACAAATAAAAAACGAGGTAAAATAATACCTCGTTTTTTACTTATTTCAAACTTCATCTATTGTAAGCTTGCTGCTGGACCGAAAAATTCATAATGAATATGCTCTTGTTCCACACCTATATTAGTTAGTGCAGCATTTATATGCTTCATAAATGGTACGGGACCACAGAAATAAAATTCTGCTTCAGTTGTCGGAATAATAGTTTGTAACCATTCAGCTTCAATGAAACCTTCTTTATCAAAGTTCTTCATTTCCAAATCTTTTTCAGTTGGTGCAGAATAGCAAGTGTATGCTTTAACTTGTTCGTATTCATTATCTACTGCCTCAACGTGTTCTTTCATTGCATGTGTATTACTATTTATCGCTGCATGAACAAAACATACATTACGTTTTGAGTTTTGTTCAATTAACGTATTTAGCATACTCATCATTGGTGTAATACCTACTCCACCACTAATTAGCACAACTGGTAATGTTGAATCCATATTTAATACGAAATCTCCTGCTGGTGCACTTACTGGTAACATATCCCCTTCTTCTACATGATCGTGTAAGTAGTTAGATACTTTACCGTCCGGTGTATCTACACCTTTTTCTTTCTTTACACTAATACGATAATATTCTTTTCCAGGAGCATCTGATAAACTATATTGACGATTATGTGTATACGTTTCACCTTCTATATTTATTTGAATCGTTACATATTGTCCTGGGATGAATGAAGAAACTTGCCCACCATCTTCAGGTTTTAAATAAAATGATGTAATAACGTCGCTTTCCTTCACTTTTTTAACAACCACAAAGTTACGGAAATCTTTCCATCCACCTTCTTTATGTGCCGCTTCTTCATACATCTCTGCTTCAATGCTAATGAATGCATCAGCAATGACACCATAAGCTTCTCCCCATGCATTTAAAACTTCATCAGGTGCACCTGCGACCTCTTTAATTGCACGTAATAAACATGTACCTACAATCGGGTAATGCTCTGCTTTAATACCTAAACTTCTATGCTTATGACCAATTTGTTTTACAACTGGAATAATAGCTTCTAAATTATCAATATACGTTGCAGCTGCATAAACAGCATTCGCTAGCGCTTGTTGTTGTCTTCCCTTTTTCTGATTTGTATGGTTGAAAATATTCAATAACTCCGGATGTTCCGAAAATAAAATTTGATAAAATCTCGTTGTAATTTCAACGCCTTTTTCTTGTAATAATGGTACTGTTGACTTTACGATTTCAATTGTTTTTGCACTTAACATTGTATCCCACTCCTCTATTTCCTTAACTGTTTTTAGTTTAACTGAATTGTATAGTACATATTGTGATTTTAATCACTATTAACACGGTGTTTTTGTGAATAATATATGAACATTGCACTTACAAAAGAAAATAAGCCAACTAGAATTCTAGCTAGCTTATTATTTGGACTGTATAGCTTGTTCAATTACCCTTATATCTTTTCCATCTCCAAACTCTGTATACCCCCAGATGTTCGTTTCACCTCTATATTTATTTACAATAATATCTAAGTCATGGTATACACGATGTGCATAAACTACATACTCAACATTTTGAAGTTCTACACCTTTTTTTACAATTTCATAGCTTCTATTTACATCACGTTTTATTTTTTCATTCTTTATTTCTGTATGTATATTTTTTAAAGACGATTCTTGTTGTTGAAACCATTGTTTAAATTGGTTCCAGTCCCCTTCTGTATAATTCTCTGCTTTACCGTAATTTAAGAAATTATTATAACTTTCATGCGTCATACGAATAAAATCTAGCACTTTTGTCTCTTCTTGCACATCTTCTATTTGAGCTATTGTACTTACCTCAGCAGGCTTATTCGCATAATGTAATAGCAATTTCATAAGACTATAGCTCGCAATGATCATTACGATAATAATCCCGAATACAATTAACAATTTCTTCATATACAGAACTCCTTCTCTACTAAAGATATTACAATGTAAGACTATACTTGTAACATTCTCTCGTAGAAATATAATTCCTGTATAAATTCTTCCTATCATTTCGACAATATTTTTCTATACATTTCTCGTTGGTAAATGTTCTTGTAAAACAATGTACCCTTCATAAGCTGTATAACCGAGTATAGCCATTAATCCGATATAACAAGCAAAGACTGTCCATTTTGTTTTCATATCAACTTTATAATAGTTTTCCTGTTGTCTCTTTTCTGTCTCCCATTCCTGTAATTTTCTTTCTGACATTTCAAATGCTTCTCTTATATGAATTGTATGCGTTTCTTTTTCATCTTCATATGGAACGTAATCAAGCGGCTCAAACTTTGGTAAAAGATGCTCTAACACTTCAATCTTTTGAAGTTCTCCTACTTTTAATTCTTTCTCTCTTTCTTTTTGCCTTAATATATTTATTTCATGTTGCATCATATATATATTTCGATGCACCGCACCTGTTTCTTTTAACTCCTCTTCAAGTCTTGCAACATATTCTTTCATTCCATCAATTCTATATCCTAATTCCTTAATTGGCTCATCTCTCTTTATTACTCTATATAATTCCATACAGCCGATAATAAAAATAAATCCTCCCAAAATACTTTTAAAGTAAATGGCATAACCGAGCAATACAATAAGACCCGCTCCCCAAATCTTTGTACTTACAACTGAGATAATTCGTCCACCATCTAATGGAGAAACCGGAATCAAGTTAAAGAAGTTAATCATACTTCCAAGTAAAATAATTAATGCCCAAAATGGCTCTTTCGTTATTATATAAAGTGGAATCGCAGGTAAAAATGACAACAATCCGAAAAGAGGTCCCATATAGGCGATGTAAGCTTCATCTTTTGCATTTTTCGGCATCTCTTTCATCCCAATAAGAGCGCCCATAAATGGAATAAATATTGCTGGCGATGTTGGTATACCTTTTCTTTTCGCAGCCCATAAATGGCCCATTTCATGAATAAACAACAAATAAATGAGCGCTACCCCAAATTTCCAACCATATATAACCGCGTATGCACCAAGTGATAGAAACATACTAAATACCGTTGAAAACTTTGCTAGTTTAAAAATTGCAAATACCCACTTTAACTTAGAAAGTAAAAATAGCCCTATTGCAACAATAATTCCCCATAATCCTTTTTTATTATTTTTCATATTCCTCTCCTTTATCTCTCATTAATGAATCATATTTATTCATCAAAACTATTCTTTTCTCTATTATGACATATTTTTTTCTATCGTTAGAAATAATGTTTATTTAATCCATTTTTAGCCAAAAATATAAATATAAATATAAGGAGGTGTTTGCAAATGAATTTACAATCTCTCATAATAGGCGCTCTATCGTTTTTAGCTTCAACTCTAATTTTTTATACCGTTAGTTACGTATTATTATTAGATTTGTTGCCCAATCACGTATTTATTGCCCTTGTCATCCTTTCCGCTCTTATGATTTCTTTTCTTATTACACGAAAATCAATGAATGAGCCATCTGCAAAAGCAAAATAATAGAGAGGGGGTGTTTTCCCCTCTCTATTATCATTTCCTAGGAAAGGTCATATAGACTTTACATTCATCTCGATCCGTAAGGGCTAATTAAAGTTTCATTTTATCTTTGTAAATCCATTTTTTCACCATACTCTTTAACAATTTGAATGATATTTTGAAAAACACCTATTTTTTCTTTTTTGCTATTTAATATTTTCAAATCATAATTTTCATAATATGTTTCTAATGACTTTAATTGTGATTCTGAAGCATCTTTTACCGGAACAGTAGCATGCAATTCATATTGTTTATACCCTTCCTTTACCTTTTCACCTGAAATTTTTTCACTCTCTTTTGCTCCAATTAATTTTTGAACTTTTTCTGGGAAAATGACTTGTAAATAATACTCTTGTTCCTTCTCTAACTTGTTGTATAGTGAATGTGAAATCGTATACCGCACCGTATAATTCACTTTTTGATCGCCTGCTTTAATATGAAACGCAGTAATCTGCAAATCTTTTTTTGTTACTCCCGTTAAAGGACCTACCTGCATCTCATCTTCTTTTTGTTCTGAAACATTTGGAAATATAGCCAAAAGCTTTTCTGTATCTTTTTTATTCAGCATATACATAGCTTTCTTATATTGTATCCATCCTCGTCTGTCTTCTCCTCTTAGCCATGCATAATATGTTTCTTTTTTTCCACCCCTATTAATTTTTATTTCATATTCCGGTTCACCAAAACTACCTGTTACTTCTTGTTTTTCCGCTTTATCTATAATGTCTATTACTAACTTAGCTTCTGATTCCTGTAACTTTTTCTCTTTATGTTTTTTTTGTATAACGGTTACCCCTATCGTTTCTTTCACTTCATTCACCGTCTCTTCCACTTTTTTTGTTTCTTTTTTTTGCTCTACTTGACCACAAGATGCTAGTAACGTAGCAAATAACAACAATACATATTTCCTTTTCAACTTAATCCTCCTTTTACAATAAGAAATTCTTATACTCTTCATATAAAAAACAAAAACGTGAAACACTATAAAATACGCTATACTAAGTATTGAAAGGAGGTCTTTTTCATGTCCATTAATTTTCACGATGCAAATAATAAATACACATACGCACAGCGAAACGCCCATATTTCTTGGGGAGAAATGATAAAAAGTATTACAAATATACAAAACAAGCAAATAATTGATATCGGTTGTGGTGGCGGGATTTATACGAAAGAACTTGCTCTTATGGGGGCCAAAAATGTCATTGGACTTGATTTTTCAAAAGAAATATTACAAGCTACAAAAGAAAATTGTAGCGGCTTTCCAAATATTTCATTCATTCACGGTGATGCACATAACGTCCCATATCCTAATGATACATTCGACATTGTTATTTCGCGCGCAGTGATTCATCATTTACAAGACATTCCTACATTTTTACGTGAAGCTTCTCGTATATTAAAGAAAAACGGTGTACTTATTGTACAAGACCGAACTATTGAAGATTGTACAATTCCTGGAAGCCCCGAACACATTCGTGGATATTTTTTCTCTACCTTTCCAAAACTCATTGAAATAGAATCAAAAAGGCGGCCAAAAACCACCACGATACAGCAAGAATTACAAAAATATTTTCTTCACGTGTTCCCCTCTCAAACACAATGGGAAGTACGAAAAATACATGATTCTGTAGAAGCATTGCTACAAGATTTATCACCTCGAACAGGTCGATCCATTCTATATGAATTAACAGATCATGAACTTTCTCAACTTCTACAACAGGTCCAGACCGCATTACAAAGCATCTCTCCTATTATCGAAAGAGATCGGTGGACAATTTGGAGCGCCATGAAATTGTAAGGAAGGAAGCCTCACAACATAATGTGAGGCTTCCTTCTTTCATAGTCTAATTTTGCAACACTCTTGATATCCTCCACTTCTGGCCTGTGCACTTCCACACTTCGGACATACTAAATATCTAGACTGATTTGTCAACAAACTACCTTTTTGAAAGAGTAAAACTTCTGCTTGTTTAAACGAACGCGAATAATATAACCACATAAAACCAATTATAGCAATAATGCCAAATAATACTCCCATCGCAAGCATTCCAGTCACCTCTTTTGGTTTGTTCTTTCCAGCAAGTGGATTGTTGTATTATTCTCTGTAAATTCAAACAATACCTTCTTTACTCCTATAAATATCAACTTTCTCTATAAGTTTTACAATTCTCTACAAATTTTTACTCCCGTTTTACAATTCACCATTCCCTTTACAACAACGAATATCACATTCAATATTTCCATATATAAATATATATTTCAAAAAAATGTTGACTTTCAAAAAAAAACATGTGACAATACTGTCAGAATACTTGAATAAAAATTCATTGACGAGAACGAGTACGTTATAGGACCGTCCCCCAGAGAGTTGGCGATTTGCTGAAAGCCAACGTTCAGTGCGTAACCGAAAATCATCTCCGAGAAGTAGAACCGAATGTTACAGTAAGTTCTTACCGGCTGTCCCCCGTTACAAGGAACACGTATCATGTTGTACGTTGTAAAGCCGTCTACATATAGACTCATTTCTACATGTATAAATTAGGGTGGTATCGCGGGTAAATATAACTCGTCCCTTTCTTTAGGGACGAGTTTTTTGTGTTCTTACAAATGAATTTAAAAAAGGAGGAAAAACAATGAACACTGTATCAAAAAAACATATTTTTTTCACGGGTCTTATGCTATTTTCTTTATTTTTTGGGGCAGGTAATTTAATTTTCCCTCCCATGCTTGGACAAAATGCAGGTGAAAACTTTTGGCCGGCAATGATTGGATTTTTATTAACAGGAGTCGGTTTACCATTATTAACTGTTATTGCAATTTCTTTATCAGGAAACGGCATGCAACAACTCGCAAGTCATGTTCACCCATTATTCGGAATTTTCTTTACTGTAGTTGTATATATCGCAATCGGTCCTTCTATGGGAATTCCACGCGTTGCAAATGTCGCTTATGAAATGGGTGTTAGTTCTTTCTTACCAGAAACAATTCGTTCTAGTAACCTAGCACTATTTTTATACACAGTCGTCTTCTTCGCTATCGTATTTTGGCTTAGTTTAAATCCATCTAAACTTGTCGATCGCATCGGAAATATTTTAACACCTATTTTATTACTCTCTATTTTCTTACTATTTGTTAAAAGTGTATTTACACCACTCGGGCAATCAGGACCAGCAATGCAAGAGTATCAAACTTCTCCAATCTTCAAAGGTTTTATGGAAGGATACTTAACGATGGATACCATTTCTGCGCTTGCATTTGGAATTATCGTTGTAAATGCCATTCGCTCTAAAGGTGTGAAGGATCGTAAATCCATTGCCATCGCAACAGCGAAAGCAGGACTTATTGCCGCTACTGGTCTCGTACTTGTATATGGTGCACTTGGCTGGCTCGGTGCAACTAGCGTCTCGCTCGGATATGCACAAAATGGCGGACAATTACTTACTGTTATCGTACAGCAATTATTCGGTCCATACGGTTTACTTCTATTATCTCTAATCGTTACACTCGCTTGTCTAACAACTTGTGTTGGACTTGTATCTGCGTGTAGTCAATATTTCTCAACATTATTGACTAAATTTTCATACAAAATATTCGCGAGTATCATTTGTGCACTAGGATTATTAGTTGCCAACTTAGGTTTAACGAAAATTATTGCCATCTCTGTTCCAATTCTACTTGTTGTATATCCAGTTGCAATTGTACTCGTTCTACTATCGTTACTTCATAAATATTTCGGTGGATATCGCTCTGTTTATGTAGGTGCTTTAATTGGAGCAGCAATCGTAAGCGTATTTGACGGATTAAAACAAGGTGGCATTTCAGTTTCATTTATCACACCATATTTTGAATTTATCCCTTTATATAATGAAGGAATTGGCTGGCTAATACCAGCATTAGCCGGGGCTATTATCGGCCTTACAATCGCTAAGTTAAGCGGTGCGAAAAAAGTTCCCTTAATAACTGATTCCCGCGAAGTAAAAGCATCCTAAAAAACTCCCGAAAGGGAGTTTTTTTACTTTTGATAAGCAGTATGATTAAAACTGCTTATTTTATACGCTTTCGTATAATATTCGGTATTTGTATCCACTGTTTCTACTTTGATAACATCGTAGCAATCTTCTTGCTTTACTAAAAATAAATAGTACTCTTCTGTCGCCTCAACAATTGCAATTTTATCTGTTTCAACATTATATTGTTCACAAAGCGCTTGTAATGCGTTCACATAATCCCCTAATTTTTTAGACTTATCCATGCCAAATATCGTTTGAACTAACATACACTCTCTCCCCTTTGTATGTACTGTTAACAACTTAATGATAACGTTTACATTTGTTAACGTCAATAAAAAGATTTGGCGTAAACTAATAATCAGCGGAGATACCCCCCACTGATTAAAGTTTCACTTTATCATTTCGTCAATTGATGTCTAAACGCATAAATAACTGCCTGTGTCCGGTCACTGACATTTAGCTTATTTAAAATATTACTCACATGTGTCTTTACTGTTTTGAGGGCAATAAACAATTCATCTGCAATCTCTTGATTACTTTTCCCCTCTGCAATTAATAACAAAATTTCAGACTCTCTTTCTGTTAACTCCTCGTGCAAAGGTTGTTCTTTCTTCTGACGCATACGAGACATCATTTTACCAGTAACTTTTGGCTCTAATACCGTTTCTCCATCATAAGTAGCTCGTACAGCGTCTGCTATATCACTTGCTCTTGATGTTTTTAATAAATAACTTGTCGCTCCAGCCTCAATAACAGGGTACAATTTCTCATCATCTAAAAAGCTCGTTACAACTACAATTTTCGCTTCTGGCCATTCCTGAATAATAGCACGTGTTGCTTCAACCCCATCCATCTCGTCCATGACAAGGTCCATCAAAATAATATCTGGTCTTAATTGCAGTGCTAACTCTGAACCTTTTCTTCCATTTTCAGCTTCTCCAACTACTTCGATATCTGGCTGCGTTGATAAATATGCTGATACACCCATTCGAACCATTTCATGATCATCGACAAGTAACACTTTTATCATGATTCTCCCCCTTTCTCAATCATAATCGGTACTTTTACTTCTATTTGTGTCCCTTTAGCGGGGAAACTAAGTACTTTTAATGTCCCACCAATTTCATGAACACGCTCTTGCATTGATCTTAAACCATATGAACCAGCCTTATTCACTCCGACTTCAAATCCAACGCCATCATCAATAATTTTTAGAATTGCATATTGATCAATTTTCCGAAGACGTACTTCCGTTTTCTTCGCTTTCGCATGTCGTAAAGTATTGGATAAAGCTTCTTGCACAATACGAAATAAATGATCTTCTACACCTTTTTTCAATTCTATTGGCTCGATTAGCCATTCAATTTTCATATGTTGCTTTCGCGATAATTCCGTCAATAATTCCTCTATACCTTGTGTCAGTTTCTTACCTTCTAATTGTACAGGCCGTAAATGAAGAAGCAACGCTCTCATTTCTGATTGTGCATTTACAACCATATTTTCAACGAGCTGCAACTGCTTTTTTGTCGTTTCTGGAATTTCAGCTACTTGTTCATTAATAGCCGACATCATCATCGACATTGCAAAAAGCTGCTGACTTACAGAATCATGCAGCTCCCTCGCCAATCGATGCCTTTCTTGAGATATCGCTTCTTGTCTCATCTCTTCATTCCAATGAGCTCGTTCATTCGTTACTTTTTGAAAGAGTCCAGCTTGCTCCTCTAATCGACGAGCAAGACCGATTACTTTTCGTTCTACTTCATGAAATTCATCATCTGCAGTAAACGAAACATCACTCGGAAAATTCCCTCGCTCCACTTCAAATAGAAAAGTATTTAATCCTTGTATACGCTGCTCTATATAGTAACCGATTGCATATCCTACAATTCCCCCTATAAGTAAACTTGTAGTCATAATAAACAAGCCAATTGGAACAGAAGCGATGGATTCCTTCCATAATAAATCATACACTTGTTGCTCGCTTTTCCATACATATACAATTGTACAAATGAGTGCAATACTAACAGAAGACAACATAGAATAACGAATATACATCCACGAAATATTTTTTTGTTTCTTCATTATACTTTCCTCACTTCCGTATCGCCTACGACAAGCGAAGAAATAATTTTAATACGACGAGGCGCTTCTTTATACTGCTCTGTTCTAAATGTAACATTGCGATTAAATCCTGTCTCTTCATGTCCTGGCAGGAGCACACGTCCGACAATAACAGAATGATTTAAAGACAATTCAATATCATATGGCACATATAAACGAATATTACCAACGACACCTCGGATAACAATTACCGTTTCTCCTTCTGGAATCATAGCAGTTGTTAAATCTATTTCCACATCACAAGCACCATATTGAACATTAATATCCTCAAGTTCATAAATATGATCCATCATTCGTATATTCCCTACAAACATATTTTTTAAATATGGTTCTGTACGATATATTTGCTTCTCTTCGTCTATAATCCCTTTTTCTTTAATTTCAACCTTCATTGCTTTTTGCTGATGTCCTTGTTGAATCAGTTGATAACCAATTAAAGCTAAACAAGCAAATACGACAAGAACAAATGCTGCTGATGAAAATAAGAAGAATAAAAATACGATACCACCAACAAATAAAAAGACATTTCCCCTTACATAACGATTCTTCTTACGATAATGCCTTCCAAACATAAGCATAATAAATGCAAAAATGAGACCACCTGGTTCAAAATGTCCAAGTATCATATCAAGAAAAAGACCGAATCCAAATATGATGAGGAGCATCCCCATTAATTGTGTTTTTGAAAATTGTTTCTTCATTTCAGCTCCCCCCTTCTTGTTACATATACATAGAAGAAAAGGCATTGCTTTCCAACACCTTTTCTCCTATCACTATATCATAAGCCTGTTTTATAATATACTACTATTATTTTGTTAACTCTTTCGTTAACGATACATCATTCTTCTCTTTCATTTCACGCTCAAGCTTTGCAATCTTCATATCAAATGTGTCACGTTCATGCTCCTCATTTATACGAGATTCTAAGTCGCGAATATGATCTTCAATTTCCTCAAAGCGTAAGAACGGATTATTTTCATCCATTTTATGCATCGCTGTATTCATACGACGATTTGCATGTGCCATATTTTCACGTGCCATTAATTCCATACGTTTTGCGTGCATTTCTTTTAATTTATTTTTCATCTCAGCAAGACGACGCTCTAACTCATCAATTTGATCTACAACACCTGCATACATTTCTTCTAATCGAGTTACTTGCCCTTCATAATACGCTACTTCTTCTAACGCACGCTCATGTAGCTGTAATTCGCCTGCTTCTTGAGCGACGATCGCTTGCTTTGATCTTTTATTAACGAAATAACGTGCTTGCTCAAGCTCACGAGCGAAATTAGATTTTAATGTTTTGTGGCGCTCAATTAACTTCTCAATTTTTGTTATTTCACGCTCACTATCGCGTAAATATTGGTTTAACATCGCGATTGGATTTTTTCTTTCTTTCTCATCTAACACATTATGAAAATCTGCTAAAATTGCATCGCGTACACGTCCGAATAAAGATTGTTTCATTATAATCTTCCTCTCTTCTACTTTATAAATTTGATTTAATTTTTTATTAGTTTTTCATTAACTTGTTCCACTCATCTTCAAAGTTGCTATATGGTTTAGAACTTTCTGGTGCAGAATCAACAACTACATTTTTTTCTTTTTTCCACTCACGGTATCCGTAGTATAAAACTACTAATGCTGCGATACCGATTAATGCTGGGGAATGAGAAAGGGCGATGGACAAGCCGATCAAACCAACAATACCCCAAACTAACTTTCCAAAAAATGATTGTGCTCGCACAAATGATTTATAGCTCCAGTACACAACTCCTGCTCCGATTGCGACTCCTACAATACCAGCAAGACTACCAAGAGCAATTAAAGCTAAAATACCAGCCGCGATAAACGCTAGAAATTGTTTCATCTTGTGCTTGCCTCCCTTCGATTTGATACTCTTATCTTAACTATTTTTTCACTTTTCCATAACGAGCTTAAGAACCGTTTTCGACTCAGACTTAAGACTGAGTTGCATTCAGCCTTTTGTAAAAATATGCGGTAGGATAGGATGATTCACTCTTTTATCGCACATAAAAAGCCGTACAGAGAACATTCTCTGTACGGCTTTCGTTACTATTCATAAACTTCATTTTAAATTATGCTGTTTTGTGATACTCTTTCTTTCCCGCTACTTTAGAAAACCTCGGGAAACCAATTAATATAGAAATGATTCCACATACTCCAACTAAGATTGGATAAAACGCATATGGTAACAATTCAATCGGAGATAACGCCGCAAATCCTGCTGCCGTTAACATTTGCGCACCATACGGAATTAATCCTTGCACACAGCATGAGAAAAGATCTAATACACTCGCTGATTTACGAGGGTCAATTTCATATTGATCTGCAATGTTTTTCGCAAGTGGACCTGTAAAGATAATAGAAATCGTATTATTCGCTGTACACATATTCGTCATACTCACTAAGCCAGCAATACCAAACTCTGCTCCTTTTTTTGAACGAATGTTACGCGTTAAAATATTCATTAAATATTGAATGCCACCATTATATTGAATCAGTTCGACCATACCGCCAATTAAAATAGCTAGTAATACTAACTCCATCATACCGCCCATTCCAGTCGTTACACTTTTAAAGAAACTCTCTAACGTGTAACTTCCATCTAAAAGACCGATAACGCCAGATAGTACAGTTCCACCAGTTAACACGATAAGTACATTCCAACCAAGTAGCGCTGTAATAAGTACTCCTGCATAAGGTAAAATCTTTATCCAGTCAAAGCTATGTGCTTTTATCTGTGTATCGCTTCCTAAAGTAACGATTACTAATAGTACAATTGTAATAATAGCTGCTGGTAATACAATTAAAAAGTTCGTTTTAAACTTATCTTTCATTTCTGTTCCTTGTGAACGTACAGCTGCAATTGTTGTATCTGAAATAAATGATAAATTATCACCAAACATCGCTCCTCCAACAACGGTAGCCATCGTAAGTGCAATTGAGATATCAGTTTGCCCACTAATACCTACAGCTATTGGTGCTAATGCAGCAATTGTTCCCATTGAAGTTCCCATCGCTAATGAAATAAATGCCCCTATAACAAAAATTCCAGCTACGATAAATCCTTGCGGTAAAATGGATAACGCTAAGTTAACTGTAGAATCAACGCCGCCCATCCCTTTTGCTGTTTCAGAAAACGCTCCTGCAAGTACAAAAATTAGAACCATAATCATAATATCTGGGTTCCCTGCACCTTTAGCGAATCGTTCTACTTTTACATTAAAATTTTCTTTACGATTCATTGCTAAAGCGACTCCTACAGCAATTGAAATTGCTACAAGTATCGGCAATTTATAGAAATCACCTGTAATAATTCCAGAACCAATAAATAGCGCCAAAAATATCCCAAGTGGTAATAAAGCCAAACCATTTCCTCTCGTTTCTTTCAAAGTACCATCTCTCCCTAGTTTCAACCTTTTTCTAATGAATAACAAAAGACCTCTTCCAATGAGAAGAGGTCTTATACATCTATAAGAAACACTCTTCTCATCTTTCAAGCACACGCTTGCTGGATTTGGCACAGCACTCTGAAATCGAGTCCGCTGCCGAGGCATCGTAGGGCCAGTCCCTCCGCCTCTCTTTATAAGAAGGTTTCATATTTATTTTTTAATAATAATTTCTTCCCTAACTTTACTCGCTTACAAAACAAAAGTCAATTATTTTTTGTATAGATTTTTTTGGTAATTATGCAAAAATTTGAATAAAACAATCATTTTAACTTTTTGATTTCTTCTTCCAATATTGAAATCCAATAAAATTCACTATTTTTTATTGCATCTATTATCCATTTCGTAGTGTACCAAGCTAACTCGTACTCTTCTTTTGTAACATCTCCACTTTTATAGGCGTCCTCTAGCTCATCTTCATCTAGTACATACATCTTACCGTTCGGTAATAACACTACATCTAAATATAAATCATCAAAATACGGTAAACCACGGTCATCAATTTTATATTCTTTCGCCACATCGATATAATATTGCACTAATTTTTTCTGATCATCTAACATAGCTGTAATCGCAAAGTTTTTCCCGTCTATAAAATATTGAATCCACGTATATTGATTCCCTGCGATACAAAGTTTTTTACCATCATATTCTTTACAACTAGGTTCTCTTACCTTTTTTATGTCTAATATTCCTAGCATTCCCTCTTCTACTTGCTTAACCGTATAATCCTTCTCTATTAGTCGCTTCCACGAAGAACCGTCACCATATTTACGTTTCATTACGTCCGCTTCCCTTCTATATAGAAAAGCCCCCACATATTATGTGAGAGCTTGTTCAAATTATAATTAAGCTGCTTGCTTATTAGAAATTTCTTTCAAATAAGCTTGTCCTTTTTCAGCGTCATACTGACCTTCCCACTTAGACATAACTACAGCTGCTAAAGAGTTACCTACAACGTTAACTGCTGTACGAGCCATATCTAAAATACGGTCAATACCAGCGATGAATGCTAAACCTTCAGGTGGAATACCTACTGTACCAAGTGTCGCTAATAATACAACGAATGATACGCCTGGTACACCTGCGATACCTTTTGATGTAACCATTAATACAAGTAATAATGTAATTTGTTGTGTAATAGATAAATCAATACCGTACATTTGTGCTAGGAAAATAGCCGCAATTGCTTGATATAAAGTTGATCCATCTAAGTTAAATGAATAACCTGTCGGAATAACGAAAGACGTAATTGCTTTCGGACAACCGAATTTCTCCATTTTCTCCATGATTTTCGGTAAAACTGTTTCTGAACTCGCTGTAGAATATGCTAAGATCAGCTCGTCTTTTAAAATCTTAAAGAATTGGAAAATGTTAATTCCAAATATTTTCGCTGTAAGTCCTAAGACAACTACGACGAAGAAGATCATTGCTCCATATACGACAATTAGTAATTTCCCTAATGGAATTAATGAAGCTAGACCGAATGTAGAAACTGTAACACCAATTAGTGCAAACACACCAAATGGTGCAAATTTCATAACTTGGTTTGTTACATAAAACATTGCATCAGCTACACCTTGGAAAAATTGAAGAACCGGTCTTCCTCTTTCACCAATTGCTGCTACACCTAAACCAAATAATACAGAGAAGAAGATAATCGCAAGCATATCTCCGTCAGCTAATGACTTCATAATGTTCGTTGGAACAATATTTACAAATGTATCTGCAAATGAATGACTTTGCACTTGCTCTGTCGTATGTGTATATTTCGAAATATCTGTCTTCGTTAACTGATCCATATTTACGCCTTTTCCTGGTTGGAAAATATTCGCAATTAATAGACCGACAATAATTGCAATTGTTGTAATAATTTCAAAATAAAGAATTGTTTTTCCGCCTAGTCGGCCCAGTTTTTTTACATCACCAACACCAGCAACCCCAACAACAATACTTGCTACAACAATTGGTACAACGATCATTTTAATTAATCGGATGAAAATATCACCAATTGGTTGTAAATATTTCACAACCGCTGGATTATCAAAGAAAATCGCTCCAACTGCAATACCAAGCGCAAGTCCTATTAATATTTGCCATGCAAGTCCTATTCTTTTCATATTTGTTGTAACCCCCTCTTCGATGTGTCACTCTATCTCTCATTCTATCTCTATAAAACTTGAAATTAAGAGTATTACATATTATTCGACAATTCACTACATTTTGTCCCTGTTAAAAATCATAAATCAAAATTTTAAATCTGACAACAAAATAAGTTTGCCCGAACGCAAATAATTTTCTTGACAAAAACAAAACCCATGTCAGAAAACCTCACATGAGAACGATTCCTTATCAGTGTTTTATTGGATTCCGATCTAATATTTCACTATATAAAACAAATGCATTATTCCCTTTATTTTACACAAAAACCCAAAAAATACATCCTTCTTACACGAACAAAAAGTGCATCTACCATGACAATTACCGTTGAAAAATGATAAATTCCGACAAAACTTAGCAACTTTATAAAATTTTCTTTACATTATGGTTACAACGATAGACACTCTTCTTCTTATGATATATAACATTCATAGGGAAAGGAGCCAGACAACCATGAAAAAGAAATTTGCAGCGTTTAGTGTTTTAGCAGCAGGAACACTTTTTGTTTCTCCGTTACTTTCACCCGTATACGCTGAAACGAATCAAGATAAATTATATAATATTCAATCTGAATTAGAAGGAAAACAAAATGACTTACAAAATAAATCAGTTGAGAAAGAACAAATAGAAAAAGAAATTCAAGAATTACAAAAGAAAATCGACGATTTAACTACTTCTATTAATAAAAACGAAGCTGAATTAAACGATACAAAAAAAGAAATTAGTAAAACACAACAAATAATTACTGAAAAAAAGAAACATATAGAGCAATTACAAACAAACATAGATACGCGTCAGGAAGTTATTAAGCAACGTTTACAATCTATGCAAGAAAAACCTCGTACAAACATCATTACAGAGGTATTAACAAATTCTACAAACATTGCTGATCTTGTTGATAATATGTACTCTGTAAGTTTAATTTTAAACAATGATACAGATATTGTGAAAAAACAAACAACTGACCAAAATGCTGTGACGAAAGAAAAAGAGGCTGTTGAGAAAAAAGAGCAACAACTGAAAGAATCCGAGCAAAAATTAGAACAAAAACAGCAAGAATTACAAAATAACCAACAACAGCAGCAAACCTTTATTAGCGATCTACATACGAAAGTAGCAAAAGTAGATTCAGAGATTGAAGGATTAGAAGAATCTAAAGGCATTTTAGAAAATCAGCGTCAAGCTGTTCAAAAAGCAATTGAAGAAGAAAAACGTGCCGAAGAGGCTCGTAAAGCTGAAGAAGCTCGCAAGGCAGAAGAAGCTCGTAAACAAGCCACTACAGCTGCTCAAACAGCTCAAACAGCTCAAGCAGCTCCAACACCACACGATACAAATATTGGCGGGTTTATTAAGCCAGCAGCTGGATCAAAAACTTCTGGATTTGGCGTGCGCTCTATAGATAACCATAAAGGAATCGATATCGCAGCCTCAGGAACCGTTCCAATTATTGCCGCTGCTGATGGTGTTGTTATTCGCTCAGAATTATCATCTAGTTACGGAAACGTTGTGTACTTATCTCACCGTATAAACGGAAAAACATATACGACAGTATATGCTCATATGAGTAGCCGTTCTGTATCAAATGGACAAACTGTAAAACAAGGCACTCAACTTGGATTCATGGGAAATACTGGCCAATCATACGGGCAGCATTTACACTTCGAACTTCACCTTGGAGAATGGAATGTCGGTAAGACAAACGCAGTGGATCCATCTCCTTATATCGGATTATAAAAAAACTCGGTGCATACCGAGTTTTTTTATTTCCACTTCACACACTATAGGCATTCCACATAGACTACAACTAAATGCCTATATTTTACGAGGTGAATCATATGAATACGCAATTACAACAAAAAATCGAAGAGGCTAGAGAAACTTATATTGGCCGGCTATTTACATTTGGCGGTTCAGCATTATTTTTAATCGGATCATTTATCGCAGTCGTCACAGCCTATAAAGCGTATAATCGTTTATTAAATACACCTACTACATAATAAAACGACGGAGATTTCTCCGTCGTTTTATTATGCAAACATTTTAAATACGCCTATCGCATTTAAAAATACAATAATTACAGTTACTGGAATAACATAACGAAGCAAGAAGAACCAAATATTAAATAATGTTTTCCCTTTCGTTTCCGTAACTTCTAATTCTTTCATTAACATTTCTTTACTCATTTTATTTGGTACGAATAGTGAAATGGCTAGTACTCCGAGCGGCAGTAATACATTACTTACCGAAAAATCGACGAAATCAAAAAATGTCTTACCAAATATTTTCACATCACTCATAATTCCAAATGATAATGCTGACGGGATTCCAACTGCAAAAATAAGAATACCAATTAATAATGATGCTGACGGACGCTTTTTCTCATTATCTTTCGCAACAGATGCTACTACAATTTCAAGCATGGAAATAGCAGATGTTAACGTTGCAAAGAAAAATAAAACTAAAAACATAATGAAGAAAAATTGTCCAAATGGTATTTTCGCAAATACTGCTGGAAGGACGATAAACAGTAGTCCTGGTCCTTCAGTCGGCTTAACGCCTAATGCGAAAATCGCCGGGAAAATTGCTAATCCTGCAAGTACTGTAATAAAAACAGTTAAACTTACAATAGATGTTGCTGATTTCGCCAAATGTTCTTCTTTCTTCAAATACGAACTATACGTGACCATTACTGAGGCACCTACTGTTAGTGAGAAGAACGATTGTCCCATCGCGTATAAAATCGTATCTGCTGTCAGCTTTGAAAAATCTGGTTTCAAGAAGAACTCTACCCCAGCAAAAGCACCATCAAGTGTTAAAGCACGAACTATGATTGCAATAAACAAAATAAATAATAGCGGCATCATATACTTACTTGCCTTTTCTATTCCTTTCTCTACACCTTTACTTACTACAAAAATAGTACAAAGCATAAAGATAAATTGCGCTCCAATCGCACTTACTGGATCTGAAATCGTTTCACCAAACAATTTTCCATAATCAACAACACCATTCCAGAAGCTTCCTGTAACACTATAGTATAAGTACAGTAAAATCCATCCACCTACAACACTATAGAAAGAGAGTACACTAAAACAAGTTACAACTCCCATACGACCAATCCAAGGATATACTTTACTATTTGGTACTAGTACTTTATAAGCTGTAACCGCCTCTTTTTGAGTGCTACGTCCAATAACAAACTCCGCTAATAGTAAAGGCATACCTATAAATAAAGTTAATAGTAAAAATACAAGGAAGAATGCGCCTCCCCCACCATTACCTGCAACATATGGAAATTTCCATATGGCACCAAGACCTACTGCGGCTCCGGCTGCTGCGAGTACAAAGCCTATTTTCGACGTCCATTGCTGTGTTTCTTTCATCATAATTTCTCCTTTTCTGAATATTTAAACTTTTGTCAATTATACACTTTCATTTCATACTCGCACACCTCCTTTAGAAAATAAAAAAGTCCCCTACACGCAAATATGCATGTAGAGGACGATATATGTAATGTAAATACCGTGGTACCACCTCAATTGGATTGATAAATCCCACTTGTTCAAGTACAGGAAAATTCCGATACTCTATCCTTTTAACGGCGGAACCCGGGTTGCCTACTACAATGTTCAACATACCTCTCGCAAGCCCATTCTGTATATTTTATCGTACCGGGCTCACACCTTCCCCCAGCTCTCTGAACGTATCAAATATACATACTCTTCTTGCTCATCGATTTCATCTATTGAAGTTACTTGTGATTATAAATTATATTTTTATAGTTGTAAAGTACAATTTATTCATTATCCTATATGAACTCTTCTCTCTAATTCTTGTAAAAACAATTCTCTTTTTTGTTCATTTTGAACATATACCGACTTTAATACTTCTTGCAACAATATATTTCTCTCTCTTTTCTCTATTTGTAGTTCTTTCACTTTTATTCTAACTTCGGATAAAAAATCAAGATACGATTCATACGCCTCATCATATTTATTTGCGATATCATCACGAATTTTTTTTGCAAGTTTCGGACTCGCTCCTCCGGTAGAAACAGCCACATTCAATAATCCACGATGAATTGCCGCTGGAAAATGAACATTACCACTTTCCAGGTTCGTAATAACATTTACTAACTGATTTTCTGCGCTATCTTCAGCAACTTGTTCATTTAATACGGCATCACTACTCGCTGCAACGACTAAAAAAGCACCTTTAATGTCACTTTTTCCATACTCCCTTTGATACCAACGAATTTTCTTTTCTTCCACAAGTTTCACTAAATTCGCATCCAATTCAGGACTTACCACAACTATATCCGCACCTTGTTTTAGTAAAGGAATAATTTTGAATCCCGCGACTTTTCCTCCACCAATGACAACAACACGTTTCTTCTCAACTCGCACTGTAAGTGGATACATATTGATCTCCCTTCAATAATTTCTTCGTTTTCTGAATTAACATATATTGAAATGCTTCATTCTTTCCTAAATACGGACTTATTTTTATCTCATCCAACTCATATTGGCGCACTTCTTTTTCAATATGTTTCATAAGTAAACCTGTAAATAATAAGTAAGGCAGTACAACGATATTCTTTTCTTTTCGTTCAACAACTTCCTTTAACTTCTCCTCAAATTTCGGCTCGGCAGCCGCTAAATAACAAACCTCTACTTTTTTAATTTTCTCTTCATGTTGAAATAAAGAAGCAATCCAGTTTATATCTCTTAATACTTCAGGATCACTACTCCCTCTTGCTACGAGAAGTAGCGTCACTTCATTCTTATCTTCCTGTTCAATGCCACTTCCACTATACACCGATTTCACAAGTGTTTCTGATACACCAAACGGGTTACCGTAGGTCACTTTAACATTCGAAAATTGATTATTTAACTTTTCCAATTCAAACGGTATATCTTTTTTCACATGACCTGCCGCTAATAAAAAAACTGGAATAACAATAATCTCTGTAGCACCACGCTTCACACATGTACGGAACCCTTCATTAATCGTTGGGCTCGCTAACTCTAAAAAACAAACTTCTTGAATACTTGCCTCTACACGGTTCATGCATGACGTAATAAATGCAACCGCTTCTTCTTTAGCTGCTTTCAAACGACTTCCATGGCATATATATAAGATGGCTTTCATTTATAACACTCCACTTACTTGATAGGTACTTTCTGTCTGTTTCTCAAACCAATGGATTTTTTCTCGAAAACGGACCACTTCTCCAATTACAATCATGCTCGGATTTTGAATTTGTTCTTTTTTTGCAACATCCACAATTGTTCCTAACGTCCCAACAACTGTGCGCTGCATTGATGTCGTTCCCCGTTCAATAATAGCAGCAGGTGTACTTTTGTCTTTTCCATGCTTCATCAGTTGTTCACATATGTAGGGTAAATTGCTAACCCCCATATATACAGCTAAAGTCTCTACACTTTTCGCTAAATTTTCCCACTTCACTTCTTCTTCAGCCCCTTCTTTCCTATGCCCTGTCACAATAGCAAAACTTGCACTTGCATCACGATGTGTCACTGGAATGCCAGCATAAGCAGGAGCAGCTATCCCAGCTGAAATACCAGGAACGATTTCAAATGGTACACCTTGCTTTGCTAACGCTTCAGCTTCTTCTCCTCCTCTACCAAATACAAATGGATCGCCGCCCTTAAGCCTCGTTACAACTTTTCCTTTTTTCGCATATTTAATAAGAAACGTGTTAATCGTCTCTTGCTTCATCGTGTGATAATTTGGTAGTTTTCCGCAATAAATTAAATCCGCTTCAGGCTTTGCATGGGAAAGCAACTCTTTATTCACGAGACGGTCGTATAAAATAACATCTGCCTTCTCAATACATTTCAACCCTTTCACAGTAATTAAATCTGGATCACCAGGACCTGCACCAACGATATAAACCTTCCCCATCATCTCTCCTCATTTCTACTATTAAAGTGAAACTTCCATCCTTATATACGAATGGAAGTTTTCATTATTTCGTATTACCTTTTTCCTACTCATGAATAACAAATGCTGCACCTTTTCGAATCTTCTTTTTTTCAAATAGAGAAATCTCCTTTACTTCTGGTAACGGTAAAAAATGCTTTTCAAGTTCTATCTCCGCGAGCTTAAATGCCTGTTCTTCACTTTGAGCAACAACAACAATCGGAACAATACTATTTACTAACACAGCTTCAAATCGATATAAATCCATATTGTCCCTCCTAAGACGCTATTACTTCTTCTAGCACGTTATTTAACGCTATTTGTAATGTCTCTACACCAACACGGCCGACAAAATCATAAAACGTTTCAGCTGGTAATTTATTCTCTTTGAAATAGCTTATAAATGATGCAAGTACATCAGGTAGATCCTCACCATCTATTTTCCCTTTTAACTTTTGGTTATAAGCACCGCCATCTAACAGCGTTCCACCTACGTATATTTCAAATGCTTCAACAATTCCTTTTTCCTTCGTTTTCATTTTCACCCCTTGCAATCCAATGTCAGCAATTTGACGTTGCCCACATGAATTCGGGCATCCTACCATATGAATACGAACTGGAACATCGAGCGCAATTTGTGTATCTAAGTACTCTGCGATTTTGCGTAATCTTTCTTTCGTTTCTACTAAAGCAAGATTGCAATACTCAATACCGGTACAGGAAACCGCATGACCAATAAATGATTTAGGACTTGCTGATATGGCTTTAAACAACGGCTCATTTAGTAAACCTGTTACATTTTCTGGCGGAAGATTCGGAATAATGAAGTTTTGCGAATTACATGTACGAATCTGTCCATTTCCATACTGCTTAGCAATTCTTGCAATCTCAAACATTTCTTCTGCATGTAGACGTCCTACCGGCACATTAAAACCTACATATTTTAGTCCATCTTGTTTTTGATCTTGAACACCATAAAAGTATCCCGCATTCCATCCTTTGAGAGCACTTTCTCCTTTACTTTGCAATGGTCCTATATACTCTATTAGTTTCTCTTTAAATTTCTCTGCTCCCCAGTCTGCAACTAGAAATTTCAAACGGGCTAAATGACGTTTTTCACGGTATCCAAAATCACGGAATATCGTAGCAATCGCAATTGCTACCGCCTTCACTTCTTCTGGTAAAACGAATACATCTAATTCATCAGCTAAATATGGACGGGCTGATAATCCACCGCCTACTTTTATATGAAAACCAACTTTTTTCTCACCATCTATCTCTTTCGTTGCAGGTGTAAATGCAACACAGTTAATCTCTGCGTTTGCTGAATTATAAATGTTAGAACTAATAGACATTTTAAATTTACGCGGTAAGTTAGAAAACTCTTCATTATGTTGGAAATAATCATATACCTCTTTCACAATACCCGTTGTATCAAACAGTTCATTTGCATCAATACCAGCAAGTGGATTCCCTGTAATATTACGCGTTATATCACCACACGCCCCCGCTGAAGATAACCCAACTCTTGCTAATCTTTTAAAAATATCTGGAATTTGATGAATTTCTAACCAATGAAACTGAATCGCCTGTCTTGTCGTAATATCTATTACGTCACGCCCATAATCCTCAGCGATAGAAGCAAGCACTTCTGCCTGTGCATTCGTAATAATCCCTGAAGGTATATTTACACGCATCATAAAATATCCAGCTTCTTTCGGTCTTTGTAAATATAACCCTGCCCATTTGAATGCGTCCCACTCTTCTTTCGGAATAGATTCGAAGCCATTTTCTGCATAGTAAGGAATATCATTAAAGATTTCCAATCCATCTTTTTTCAATTTATTTTTCTCAGTCTGATTTAATTTTTCATTGTTAGCCCATACTTTTTCATAACTCATTTTTTATCCCCCTATATAAAACTACGCTCTTGTAAGTACTTCACGATTTGTTCTGCACATTCTTCAATAGAATACTTGTGCGTTTCTACAATTAACTCTACTTTCTCTGGCTCCTCATACGGTGAATCAACACCAGTAAACTCTTTAATATCACCCTGTCTTGCCTTTTTGTATAATCCTTTTGGATCACGTTTTTCACACTCTTCAATTGGACATTTTACAAACACTTCTATAAACTCATCTGCTGCTAATAGATCTCTAACTTGTTTTCGGTCTACTCGAAACGGTGAAATAAACGCTGTAAGAACAACAGTACCTTGATCTACAAATAACTTCGCCACTTCACCAATCCGTCTTATATTTTCCATACGATCACTTTCAGAAAAACCTAAGTCTTTATTTAAACCGTGGCGTACATTATCTCCATCTAATACATAGTTTCCAATATTCTTTTCAAATAGTTTACGAGCAACCGCGTTCGCCACCGTAGATTTACCTGAAGCTGATAGACCAGTAAACCAAACTACAAAACTATGATGCCCATTTCTTACTCTTCTCTCATCTTTTGAAACAGATGCTGTATGCCAAGTAATATTCGTATCCATGTCATTCTCTCCCTATTCTGTTACTACTTCTTTTTTCAAACCTTTAATTAGCACTTCCACTACTTCTTTACGACTAAATGTACTCGGCGGAACCTCACCGTTTCTTAATAGTTCTCTTACTTTCGTACCTGATAAAATGACATGATCCTCTTTTCCGTGTGGGCATGTTTTCGTCGAAGCCATCGCTTCACACTTCGTGCAGTAAAAACTATGTTCAAAAAATAATGGTGTAATCCCTAACTCTTCCACTGTAAAGTTTGTAAAAATTTCTTGTGCTTCATAAGTCCCGTAATAATCTCCTACTCCTGCATGATCACGCCCTACGATAAAGTGGGTGCATCCAAAATTCTTTCTGACTATTGCATGGAATATCGCTTCCCTCGGTCCTGCGTAACGCATTGCTGCAGGAAATACGCCTAAAAAGACACGATCTTTCGGATAATAGTTTTGAAGTAATACTTCATAGCTTTCCATCCTTACATCAGCAGGAATATCGTCCGATTTCGTTTCCCCAACGAGTGGATTTAAAAAGAGACCATCTACAATTTCAAGGGCAGATTTTTGAATGTATTCATGGGCACGATGTACCGGATTTCTCGTTTGAAATCCAACCACTGTTTTCCAACCACGTTTTTTAAATTCTTCTCTCGTTTCAATTGGATCTAAATGATAAGAAGGAAACGGATTATTTTCAAAGCGTTTTGTAAGAATAATAGCTCCCCCGACATAAACGTTCGGTCGTTCATATAATTTTTTCACTCCTGGATGAGCCTCATCCGTCGTTTTATACACAAGTAACGCTTCTTTTTCCTTGTCAGGCACAAAAATATCTTCTATTTGAATGACACCATATACATTTTCAGCATTAACAAGTTTTACTTCCTCTCCAGCCTTTAGACTCTCTGCTACTTCTTCTGTTACTGGTAATGTAATCGGTATACTCCATATGCTCCCGTTTGCTAAGCGAAGCGTTTCTACGACCGAATCATAATCTTTCTTTCCTAAAAAACCAGTAAGTGGGCTATATCCCCCTGTCGCTAATAGCTCTAAATCACTTAACGCAATGTTGTCTAGTTCAATTTCTTTTTCGATTTGTGATACGTCGTAAGTCTCGTCTATACGATTTATTAATTCGTTTCTTGTACTCATTTTCTATTTCCTCTCTTAGCTTTATTTTCAAATTCATCTTATTGGTAATGAAGACCACATTCTGTTTTCACTTTCCCAGACCACCTACCATCTCTCGAATCGCCACCCTCACCTACAGGTAACGTACACTTCTCACACCCAATACTTGGATATCCAACATCATGCAGCGGGTTATACGGTAAGCTATGTTTGTATACATATCGCCACACTTCTTTCCACGTCCAATGAATGAGTGGACAAACTTTAATAGATTGAAAGCGATGATCTTGATTTATAAACTTTGTATGCTTACGTGTTTCTGATTGTTCCCTCCTTAAGCCCGATATCCACGCTTTTTCCGCTGCTAATGATTTTTCTAACGGTAAAATTTTTCTAATTTTACAACAAAGATTCGGATTACTTTCCCATAATTTCTCACCATGCAACTTCGCTTGTTCATCAAGCGTAAGTTCCGGCTGTTTTTCTATAATATTTAATGAAGGAAATCGTTTCCGCACTTTTTGAATTAATTCATACGTTTCTTGAAAATGAACATTCGTATCTAAAAATACAACTTTAGCAGATGGATTTACTTGGTTTATAAGATGCAGCAATACCATCCCTTCCACTCCGAAGCTACATGCGTATACAATTTCACTTTTATATTCTTTATAAGCCCAACTTAATACAGATAGCGCGCCTTTCGTTTCATCTTCTTCTGAAAATGAAACATTATTTTCTTCCCACGTTTCATACGTCAACATGTTCTTTCCCCCTGTAAAAGCAAAAAGACGGTTTTAACCTAATATAATAGGTTAAAACCGCCTCTAGTTTTTCTAGTCAGCGCTTTTTACTTTAAACGTACCTTTTCACTTTTCTCTAATTGAATGACTTTCCCATCTTGCACAACAATTGTAATTGAACCATATTTCATATCAGCAAGCATCGCTTGAATTTTCTCAGATACTTCCTCAAAATGTTCCCGTACGTTCACGCGAACAGCCCCCCTTTTTATTCATAAAAAAAATCTTTCCCATTTCGAAAAGACTGTTCGGTAATATATTTTACCTTATCTTTCAAAATGGATTCCATTTTGCTGGATTTAGCACCTTGCTTTCTATAAGCAGGTTGCCGAGCTTCTTCGGGCCAGTTCCCTCCGCTTCTCTTGATAAGCTTTGTATTTGTATTTTATCACAATTCTGATTTTTTTCAATCCTAGTTTTCCGATATATTTTAATTATTTTGTTTTATAAAAAAGGAATTGCCCATCCGAACAACTCCTTTTTCCCATTCACACAAGTTCTTTAATACGTATGCGATCGTTCCCAATAATATTTTCATATGTTTCACGCTCTACAACAATTTGTGATGTGCCGCCTTTCGCGAAGACGACAGCTGGTCTACGAATCCGATTATAATTATTCGCCATCGAGTATCCATATGCCCCTGTACAAGAAATTGCTAATAAATCGGCTGAAGCAACTTTCGGTAGAGTGATATCCCAAATTAACATATCTCCACTCTCACAGCACTTCCCAGCAATCGAGACAAGTTCCTCATTCTCATCATTCCCTCGATTCGCTAACATCGCTTCATAACGAGCGTTATATAAAGCAGGTCTTAAATTATCAGTCATCCCACCATCCACTGATACATATTTCCGAATACCAGGAATGTCTTTCACAGATCCGACTGTATAAATTGTCGTTCCAGCATCCCCTACAATACTACGGCCTGGTTCAACCCATATTTCTGGCAGGGGATAATTACATACTGTAAATTGTTCCCTCACAGCACTTGTTACAGCTCGCACATATGTCTCAAGAGTTAATGGTGTATCTGACTCTGTGTAGCGTATTCCGAATCCTCCGCCTACATTTAGCACTTTTACTACATAGTTTGTTCGCTCTCTCACTTGTTCTAAAAATTGACGAAGAACTTCAATCGCTCGCACAAAGCCGGCCGTTTCAAATATTTGTGATCCGATATGTGAATGAATTCCTAACACATTATAATTTGATTTTTGTAAAGCAATCTCAATCACTTGCATCGCTTGACCATTTGACACGCCAAATCCAAATTTCGAATCATCTTGGCCTGTTGTAATATATTCATGTGTGTGCGCCTCTACTCCGGGCGTTACACGAATTAATATGTTCACAAATTTCCCATGTTGCACTGCTAAATCATGCAAAATTTCTAATTCCAAGAAATTATCTACGACAAAACAACCAATATTCGCCTGAAGAGCCATCACAATTTCTTCTTCTGTTTTATTATTGCCGTGGAAATGAATGCGTGATGCCGGAAATCCTGCTTGCAGCGCAGTATATAATTCTCCTCCAGAAACAACATCTAATGACATATTCTCTTCACGAGCCACTCGGCACATCTCCATGCACAAGAACGCCTTGCTTGCATATGCTACTTGATAAGAGAAACCACTTTCTTTAAACGCACGATGAAACGCGCGGCACTTTCCTCGAATTGACTCTTCATCGTATACATAAAGTGGTGTTCCGTATTGTTTTGCTAGCTGCGTCGTATCGCACCCTCCAATTTCTAAGTGTCCTTGCCCATTGATTCGGCTCGTGCCGTGTAAATACATTTGAATTCCTCCCTTATTTCCTCTAAAACTCATAACCCCAATCTTCTATTCATTGCAGCACGCTTTTAGATAGACAAAAAACGCGCGGAACAATGTTCACACGCGTTTCTTATTAGGAAAAATATATATTGAAAAAATAAACGAGTTGTTATCTCCTCAAAATAAGAAACCGCATCAACATCTCCAAATAGCTCTCCATAAAATAAATATTATGACAGTACTACATTTATTCAATGCAGTCCCAATATATGAATAAGATGGTTATTCTTATATTTCGGCAATAGTCCCTTTCAACCTATGATCACAGATTCCATTAAATCTCCCATAGCTTACTCTTTCCTATCGCGGCCTCTACCTTTGAGAGTAGATGAGGTAAGTCTATTTAATTTTCAAACATCTAATTGTTGCTATTAACAATACCAAAGGACCATTTTATTTGTCAAACAATTTTTTATATTGTTTTTTTACAGTTTAATTTCGTATCATTTGGTAAGCGCTTTACTGAAATCTTTGACACTTCCCATTCGCCTTCTTCATTATTAAATGTAATCGTTACCTTCTCAAATGGTGGAGCAATTTTCCCAGCAACTCGTTCATACTTCGTTACTTCAATACTTGCTTGAAATAAATATGTACCGCTATACACTTTTTTTAAACTAATAATTTTAGGACATTGATAAGGCTTCAAGCTCCCATATTGTTTTTCAATTGCTTTATTTATTTTCGGAAATAAAACAGAATAAAGGGCATCTTCCATAAGAGGTGCATCATATTGGGCTACCGACACACTCGGTGAAGCAAAAAGTATAACACTACTGCATACTATAAAATATAATAATTTTCGCATTATAACCTCCGTATTATTACACGATTCTTTCTGCGCACGATAATTATCATACATAGAAACTCCGTTTTATTGTCTCCCACTGCCCTTTTTCTACTCATTTATTATAAAAAAGTCCACAACTCTCTTTTATTTTCGTATAATGATACTCATAGTATAATAAACATAATAACAAAGGACTGTTCGTATATATAAAATGAGGCGCTAATCAAACCGGCTCACAAGAACTGTCATGCTTTTTAGGAGAGGAGTATATTATGCTACAACGTCTGTTTCCAAAACTGCGATTTGCACTCGTTGCAGTCGTTTTATTATGGATAAAAACATATATTGTGTACAAGCTAGCATTTGATATTAAAATTGATAACTTCTTTGAAGAATTTATGCTTTTTATTAATCCACTAGCTGCGTTACTTTTATTTTTCGGTTTTGCTTTACTTGCATCTAAACATCGAAACCGCATTATAGTTGGAATCAGTTTTATACTGTCCTTTATTTTATTTGGAAATGCAATGTTTTATGGGTTTTATAACGATTTCGTTACGTTCCCAGTTTTATTTCAAACAAATAATATGGCTGATTTAGGGACAAGTATAAAAGAACTCTTTACGTACAAAACATTACTTTTATTTGCAGATGCAATTATTTTAATGTTTCTTTCACGTAAATTCCCAGCATTTTGCGACAAGACGCCACTTTCTCGCTCTGAGAAGCGAACTTTCTTTAGCGGTGTAACAGCTCTATTAGCATTACAAATTGTCGTTTCAGTTATTTATAAGCCACAAATGTTCTCACGCTCATTTGATCGTCAAACTGTCGTGAAAAATTTAGGTTTATACACATATCATCTATTTGATATTACACTTCAATCTAAATCTTCGGCTGAACGTGTATTTGCAAGTGGTGACGGATTCTCTGAAATTAAAAACTATACAGACTCAAAAGATAAGCAAGTTGATAAAAACTTATTTGGAGCTGCAAAAGGTAAAAATGTAATTTTGATTTCAATGGAATCTACACAAAGTTTTGTTATTAATAAAAAAATAAATGGAAAAGAAATTACTCCATTTTTAAATGAATTTATTAAAGATAGTTTTTATTTCGATAACTTCTATCATCAAACGGGACAAGGTAAAACTTCTGATGCTGAATTTATCGTTGAAAATTCGCTTTATCCGTTAGACCGCGGTTCTGTATTCTTTACTCACGCAACAAATGAATATACAGCTACACCAGAACAATTAAAAAAATACGGATATTCTTCTGCTGTCTTCCATTCAAACGATAAAACGTTTTGGAATCGTGATGTAATGTATCCTGCACTTGGATATGATCGTTACTTTAATTTAAATGATTACGTAGGCACAGAACAAATGTCTGTCGGTTGGGGATTAAAAGATAAAGGGTTCTTTGAACAATCGATTCCAAAGCTAAAATCTTTACCACAACCGTTCTATACAAAATTTATTACTTTAACAAATCATTTTCCATTTCTTCTAAATCCAGAAGATCAATATGTTGATGAGTTTAATTCGGAAAGTGGTGTTGTAAACCGCTACTTCCCAACCGTTCGTTACACGGATGAAGCTCTTAAACTATTTATTAAACAATTAAAAGAGGAAGGACTGTATGATAATTCCATTATTGTCATTTATGGAGATCATTACGGTATTTCTGAAAACCATAATGCAGCTATGGCTCAGTTCCTTGGTAAAGACGCTATTACACCGTTTGATTCTATGCAATTACAACGCGTCCCTCTCATTATTCATGTACCTGGTCAAGAAGGAAAAGTCATTTCTAAAGTATCTGGTCAAATTGATATTAAACCAACGCTACTTCATTTACTTGGTATTAAAACAAATCAATCAGTTGAATTTGGAACTGACCTATTTATTAAAGAAGAAGATCCACTTATGGTAATGCGTGATGGTAGCTTCGTTTCGGAAAACTATGTTTATACAAAAAACATGTGCTATAAACGAAATACAGGTGAAGAAGCGGACATTTCATTATGTCAACCAAATATTGAAAAAGCAAAAACTGAATTGAAACTCTCCGACAAACTCATTTATGGAGACTTATTACGTTTCGACCCTAACAATCGTTATAAAACCGGAACAATGACAACGAAATTTGAATAGCGCCAGAAGCAACTTTTATAAAAGTTGCTTCTTTTTTTACTTATTTTTCAAATCATTCCGCTATGAAATCTTTCACAAATTGGGAATTTTTTTCGTATGAGGAAGAAATTTATGGTATGATAAAATAAGTAAAATTTCATAAACTAATTAAGAATTTATTACAGAAAGCAAGGGATCAGATTTTGTATAGAGCAGCTATTCCAAACTTATTTACGCTCGGAAATTTATATAGTGGATTCTTGTCAATCGGCTATGCATCTTTAGGATATTATAAATCAGCTGCTATTTTAGTACTTATCGGGATGATGTTAGATAGTCTTGATGGACGTGTTGCTCGTTTATTACGTGTTGATTCACAAATGGGAAAAGAGCTTGACTCGCTGGCGGATGTCGTAACATTTGGTGCAGCACCTGCTGTTCTCATGTATTACACATCTTTCTCCAATTACGGAATCATCGGACTATACATAGCGGGATTATTCCCTCTTTTCGGAGCATACCGTTTAGCACGATTTAATGTAACACCATCTTCTACTTCAATGAAATATTTCACTGGCGTACCGATTACAGCAGCGGGAGGGCTTGTTGCTTTCTTAACATTATTTTCACATACCATTCCAAAAATCGTTCTTATTACAGTATTTGTAACGTTCGCATTTTTAATGGTGAGCCGCATTCGTATCCCAAGTTTAAAAGATGTACCAATTCCACGATATAGTATCATTATTACACTATTTTTAGTTGGAATCATTATAACAATGTACCAAACAGGGTTCGGTAATTTTTCTGTTTTCTTATTCATTGCTATTCCACTATATATTTTGTATATGCTATCTCAATTTCTTAGACAAAGACCATCTAAAAGAGCAAATAAAGAAAAATAAGAAACCTTCCGGAATCGGAAGGTTTCTTTTTATTTTGTAACTACTACTTTTTGATTTACAGGTGTTACAGGCTCTTCCCCTTTTAATACGGCTAAAATATTTCTTACTGCCATTTCAGCCATCGCATCACGAGTTTCGAACGTTGCATTTCCTACGTGAGGAGCAAGTACTACATTCTTTAATCCTTTTAGCTCTTCTGTAATTTTCGGTTCAAATTCAAATACGTCAAGAGCTGCTCCTTCAATTTCATTCGTTTTTAATGCATGAGCAAGTGCCGCTTCATTCATAATTGGTCCACGTGAAGCATTTACAATATACGCTGTTTTCTTCATCATTTTAAACTGTTCATCATCAATCATATGATGCAATTTCGGATTATAAGCACAATTAATTGTAATAAAGTCTGCTGTTTGTAATAATTCTTCCAATGTTACATATGTTGCTTCCAGTTCACTTTCAGCTTCAGGCTTTCGATTTGGACCTGTATATAAAACATTCATTCCAAACGCTTTCGCACGCTTTGCAACTGCCTTTCCGATTTCTCCAAGCCCAATAATTCCAATTGTTTTACCATGTACTTCACGGCCTAAGAAAAATAATGGCGCCCATCCATTAAATCCAGTTGTACGACATAATGTATCGCCTTCAGGAATTCTACGTGCAGCTGCTAAAAGAAGTGCAAATGTTAATTCTGCTGTCGCTTCAGTTGATACTTTCGGTGTATTCGTTACCGCAATCCCTTTTTCTCCGGCATACGAGTAATCAATATTATCGTAACCAGCACCGTAGTTTGCAACAATCTTCAAATTAGGTGCCGCATCAATAACTTCTTTTGTCACCTTTGTAGAAAGTAGACTTAACAATGCATCTTTATCTTTTACACGATCTGTTAATTCATCTAAAGAAATTAACGCATCTTTATCGTACATTTCTACATCATGATCCTTTAATAGTTCTAATCCGATTGCTGGAATTTTCCCTGCTACTAATATTTTTGCCACTACTAACACCTCTTCTATAAAAAATAAGATATCTCTTATCTTTCATTGTAAGAAATCCACATATAAAAACCAAGGAATTTGATTATAGTTTTGAAAATCGACACTTTTCCACAAAAAAAGAGGAGATGCAAGTCTCCCCTCTTCTTATGCCTTTTCTTGCGATTGTTTTCCAAGCTTCACATCGATCGTTCCTTCTGCAACTGTATCACTAATTTGTTCCTCAATAACGGATTGAGATGTAGCATTCGTTTCAGAAGTATACGCTTGTTGCTGTGCACCTTGTACATTTTGTTTATTTTGTTGTTTCGTCATTTCTTTACCCTCCTTTTTATTCTTTCTTATTTTGAACAAAAAGGTGAATTTTCATCAAAAAATCGTGATCATTTTGAAATTGTTACTTCTTCTTCCAGTAATCGCATCGTTCTGACTCGTTTCGTAAATGTAGCTAAATGCGAAATATCATGATTGCGTAACGTCTTTATATTCTCTTCCACATATTTTCCTAAATCATGCGGATAATGAGCATCTGAGGAAAGTGTAATCGGGATCCCATGCTTAGCTAATACTTGTAAATATAGTGGACTCGGGCACATCTCGCGCACAGGGTAGCGATAGTACAACCCCGCATTTATTTCCGTTGCCGTATTAGTTTCTACTAACGCACGCGCAATTTCCGTATAATAAGAAAGTTGTTCATTCTCATCTAGCCGGTAGTTAAATACTTTTATGTTATCAAGATGAGCTATTATATCAAATAACTTAGAACGAACTGCACAATCCACCGTTTTAAAAAACGTATCATATAAAACATATAAGTCATGTTCCTTAAAATATTCTTTCGTATCTGGATTATCAAATCCCCAGCCATTAAAAAAATGAACAGAACCTATTACATAATCAAAATCCCCTAATGCGAGTAAAGATTGTAATTCTTGTTCACCACCAATAAAATAATCCGCTTCAATTCCAAGTTTAAGCGTAACACCTCTTTTACTCCATCGTTCTTTCGCCTCTTCAATTGCCTTTGTAAAATCATGTAGTGACGCTACCCTTACTTGGTCTAACCATTCCTTCTGTAAATGACCAAGCCTCGAATTACTAATATCGACATATCTTTCATAGTATTCTTTCGCTTCATAAAAACGGTATAAATGATCGACAATCCCAACTTCTTTTATACCTTTTCGCAAAGCTTCTTCTAAATATAAATCAATCCATTTCACTGTAAATGGCCCTTCTTTCACACGTCTTTGCAGGCGTTCTTGTGTTTTCACAAGCCATTCCATAGAATGTTTTTCTTCTTTAAGTGGTTCATAATGTTGCAGTGCTTCATTTATTTTAGCTAGCCATCCTATTGAATATGGCCCTTCTTCTAAATGAATGTGATAATCCACCTTCATCTACATTTCCCCCTTATAATGTATCTATTTCTCTCCTGTCTCCTACTCTCGAAAGCTTCCCATTTCTTTCTTTCACTTCCTCCATAATATCTTCTAATGGTATATTTTTTTCGGCTAATAAAACGAAGCAGTGATACATTACATCAACCATTTCTTTCACTAACTCTTCTTTATCATTATTTTTAGATGCGATAATTACTTCGGAACATTCCTCACCAATTTTCTTTAAAATTTTATCTTCCCCTTTTGAAAACAAGTAATTTGTATATGATTCAGGAAGCGGACTTCTCTTTCGTTCTTCAATTGTTTCAAATAGTAATGTAAAGGCGTTTTTCATATGTATCCCCCTATATAATTTTGTAATGAAAACATGTCTTTTCTCCCGTATGACATGCAGGTCCTACTTGCTTTACGACAACAACAATTGAATCTTGATCACAATCTAAATAAAGAGATTGCACATATTGGATATTCCCTGATGTTTCCCCTTTATTCCATAACGACCTTCTTGACCGAGAATAAAACCAAGTTCTTTTCGTTTCTAACGTTTTTTCATATGCTTCTTCATTCATATAAGCTAGCATTAAAACTTCTTTTGTACCTTCTTCAATTACAACTGTTGGTAGTAATCCTTTTGAAAAGTTAGGTTTCATAACCGCACCTCGACGTTTGCATTTCTTAATTTTCTCTTTACATCCTGCATTGTCGCCTCACCATAATGAAAGATTGATGCCGCTAACGCTGCATCAACTGTTGTCTTTTGAAAAACTTCTATAATGTGATCAACATGACCGCACCCGCCTGACGCGATGACTGGTACGGAAACGCTTTTTGAAATTTTTTCTGTTAAGCGAAGGTCATATCCATTTTTCGTTCCATCTGCATCCATACTCGTTAATAAAATTTCCCCTGCGCCTAGCTCGGTAACGCGCTTTGCCCACCAGATGGCATCCATTCCTGTATCAACTCTTCCGCCGTTCACATATACATTCCACTTACCTTCTGTTACTTTTCTAGCATCAATTGCGACGACAATACATTGTGAGCCAAAGTGTTCTGCTCCTTCTTCAATTAATTTTGGATTTCGCACTGCTGCTGAGTTAATTGAAATTTTATCTGCTCCCGCTCTTAGTAAATTGTACATATCTTTAACACTTGAAATCCCCCCGCCAACTGTAAGAGGAATAAATACTTTTGAAGCTGTTTTTTCTACAACATCTAGAATTGTTTTTCGTCCTTCATGCGTTGCCGTAATATCTAAAAATACAATTTCATCTGCTCCCGCCTCATTATATAAAGCGGCTATTTCAACAGAATCACCGACGTCTTGTAATCCTATAAAATTTACACCCTTTACGACTCGGCCCTCTTTCACATCTAGACATGGAATAATGCGTTTCGCTAACATAACTTTGTTACCTCTAACACTTCTTCTAAATCAATCGTTTTCTCATAAAGAGCCTTACCAATTATGACGCCGTATATATTCATATCATTTAATTTTTTCACATCTTGAATAGATGCCACTCCTCCAGAAGCAATAAGACGAATAGCAACGCTTTTTTGTAGTAACTCCAATTGCTCTAAATTCGGCCCTGCAAGCGTCCCGTCTTTCGAAATGTCTGTAAACACAATCGTTTGAACACCTACATTCTCCATTTGCTTTGCTAAATAAATGTAAGAAATTTCAGACACATCAAGCCAGCCTCTCGTTGCTACGAAACCATTTTTCGCATCAATTCCAACAATGATTTTCTCTTTATATAGAAGAACTGCTTCTTCTAAAAATTCCTTATCATAAAGAGCAGCTGTTCCTAAAATCACTTTATCTACACCTACTGACAATAACTTCTCTACCGCTACAAGTGATCGAATTCCCCCTCCAACTTGCACAGGAATACGTACTGCCTTGCAAATCCTTTCAATAACGAGCAAATTTACTGACTCGCCAGCAATTGCGCCATCTAAATCAACAATGTGCAACTTTTTCGCTCCCAATTTTTCGAATATAATCGCTTGCGCAACCGGATCTTCATTCATTACTGTTTCTTTACTAAACTCTCCTTGATAAAGTCTAACGCATCGCCCCTCTTTTAAATCGATAGCTGGGAAGATTTCCATGCCTCTACCACCCCTTTGAAATTTTTCAACATTTGCATTCCAATGTCACCGCTTTTTTCAGGATGAAACTGTGCGCCGTATATATTTCCTTTTGCTACAAAACCAGGTACTTTCACTCCATATTCACTTATTCCATACACAATTTCATTTGGACAATCTGCATAATAAGAGTGAACATAATATACGAAAGAACCGTCCTCTACTCCATTCCAAAGTGCTATTTCTCCCTCTTTATTTAACTCATTCCATCCCATATGTGGAATTTTATAAGGAACCTTTAACTTTCGAATAACACCTGGCAATAAACTTAATCCGTTACAGTCTTGTAGTTCCTCACTTTTTTCAAATAAAAGCTGCATCCCTAGGCAAATGCCCAGAAGCGGTTTTCCTGAACGCCCGACTTCTTTTAACACACGCACTAAATTTTTTTCTTCCAATACATCCATCGCTTTCGGAAATGCACCTACTCCTGGTAAGATCACTCCATCACTTCTAAAAATCTTTTCTTTATCACCCGTTACGATGTACTCTGCTCCAATATATTGTAATGCTTGTTCCACACTGCGAATATTTCCCATTCCATACTCTATAATAGCAATCAATTACAACATCCCTTTCGTGGAATTTACACCAGTAATGCTGGCATTTCTTTCGACTGCTTCTCTAAGCGCTCTACCAAACGCTTTAAATAACGCTTCAACTTTGTGATGTGTATTGCTTCCGTATAAAATGCGAGCGTGTAATGTAATATTGGCAGCATGAGCAACTGCTCTAAAAAATTCTTCTGTTAGTTCTGTATCAAAATCCCCTAGCTTCGGATTCGTTAATTCTCCTTGAAATACAATATATGAGCGCCCGCTAATATCAATTGCGACAAAACCTAAAGATTCATCCATCGGTACATATGCGGAGCCATAACGGTTAATCCCCTCTTTATTTTGCAATGCTTCTTTCAAACAATTTCCGAGTACAATTCCAACATCTTCAACTGTATGATGCGCATCAACGAATACATCGCCTTCCGCCTCCACTTGTAAACCGAATCTTCCATGCCTTGCAAATAAAGTTAGCATATGATCAAAAAATCCAACTCCCGTTTGTACAGAAACGTTCTTGCCTTCATCAAGCTGCAAACTTAATTTGATTTTTGTTTCTGTCGTCTCACGTATTTGACTGCACTCACGCATTATTCTTCCTCCTCAAATCTTATTTGAATTGCTCTCGCATGCGCATGTAACCCTTCTTTATCGGCAAGTTCTACAATATGATGTTGTACATCTCTTAACGCTTCCTCCGTATAAGACAGAAAGCTTGATTTTTTCACGAAATCATCGACTGATAACGGTGAGAAAAACCTTGCCGTTCCACTTGTCGGTAACACGTGATTCGGTCCTGCTAAATAATCACCGAGCGGTTCCGGTGCATATGGACCAAGAAAGATAGATCCTGCATGTTTCACATAAGCTAGAGCATTCATCGGTTCTTTTATATGTAACTCTAAATGTTCTGGAGCGATTTCATTCGATAATTGTAGCGCCTCATCTAAAGAAGGAACGATAAAGATAGCTCCATTTCTATTTATCGATTCACGTGCAATTTCGCTTCTTGGTAATGTTTCTAACTGTCTTTCTATCTCTCTTTCTACTTCTTTTGCTAACTCTATATTCGTTGTAATACAAATTGCTGTTGCTCTCTCGTCATGTTCTGCTTGTGATAATAAATCAGCAGCGATATATTTTGCATTACCGGTTTCATCAGCAATAACTACAATTTCTGACGGTCCAGCAATCATATCGATATTTACTATTCCGTATACTTCTCGTTTCGCCAGAGCGACGTACAAATTTCCTGGTCCAACTATTTTATCCACTTTTGGAATCGATTCCGTTCCATATGCTAAAGCAGCAATTGCTTGCGCACCACCTATCGTATAAATTTCATCTACTCCTGCAAGACTTGCAGCAACTAAAATATGTGGATCAATCCCCCCTTGCCTTGGTGGTGTTACCATTACAATCTTTTTCACACCAGCGAGTTTTGCTGGCAATACATTCATTAATACTGACGAAGGATACGAAGCAGTTCCGCCCGGCACATATACCCCTATATTTTCTAACGGCCGAATGATTTGCCCTCTAATAATGCCTTCACTCGTGCAATCGAACATGGATTGCCTTTTTTGCTTTTCGTGATAAGAAATAATGTTTTTCTTCGCCTCTTGTAACGCTTCTAAAAATGAATTCTCTACAAACATACCCGCTCGTTTTATTTCTTCCTCACTTACACGAAACTCTTTAATCTCCACACCATCAAACTTTTTTGTATAAAAAGATAGAGCCTCATCCGTACTCTTCCTTACCTTTCGAACGATTTCGCTTACACTTCTTTGAACAGTTTCTTCTATTATATTAGCGTTTTCTCGTAGCAATTTTATTTTTGATAACGCCTTTTGAAAATCTTCATAAACGATTTCCATTACAAGTCCCCCTATTTTCCTGACAAAATTTCTTTCTCCATCATATTTACAATACTGAATATTTCGTCTTTTTTAGTTTTTAATGCAGCCTTATTTACAATCATTCGAGCAGATATAGAACACATTTCCTCAAATACAATGAGCCCATTTTCTTGTAATGTTTTTCCTGTTTCCACAATATCAACAATTGCATCTGCCAATCCAAGAATAGGAGCGATTTCTACAGAACCTTCTATTTTAATAATTTCTACATCTTCCCCTTTATCATGAAAATAGTTAGAAGTAATATGTGGATATTTCGTCGCAATGCGTTTCTTTCGGTAGCTCTTCGGATTATACGTAGGAATAGAAGCAACACAAAACTTACACACGCCCACTCCTAAATCTAACATTTCATAAATATCTTTCTCGTTTTCCATTAAAATATCTTTTCCAACGACCCCAATATCAGCTACTCCATGTTCTACATAAGTAGCAACATCTACTGCTTTCACTAAAATAAATGAGATATCTGTATTTTTACTTTGAAAGACAAGCTTTCGTCCTTTATTTTTGAGCTCCGAACAATCAATTCCAATCTGCTCAAAGAGCGGAATCACATGTTTTTCTAATCTTCCCTTCGTTAACGCAATTTGAATGTTACGCATGAAGTTTCTCCTTCTTTCTGGACTACCCATTTCTCTTTCCATACATATTCCACTAATGATTCGTTCTTCGCCTCAACGACCGTTACTATTTGATTTTTTCTTGCAAATTGAAAGGTGTCGTTTACATTATAGTATAAGGATAGCTCTACTTTTTTCCCGTCCTTTTGAAGTAAATTTCGTAATCTTTCCGCTTCTGCTAATCTATTTAACTCATAATGAATAATAATATCTATTCCCTTTCGTTCATATGGTTCTTGTTGCTCTTGCAGGGCCTTCACAATTTGATTGACTTGCACCGCGAGTCCAACAGCCGGCAGCATCTCTCCAAAATTTCCAATTAACTCATCATATCTTCCGCCACTAACAATTTCTTCTCCTATTTCATATATATACCCTTTGAAAATAACTCCCGTATAGTAATCTAAATGTTGGATCATACCTAAATCAATTGATATGTAAGATCCATAGCCTAGTTTTTCAATTGCTTCATATATTTCTTTCACTCTTGCAATCGCCATTTTCATTTCATTACTTGAGGCGAGTTTTTCTGCTTCCTCAATCACTTCTAAGTTTCCAAATAGCCTTGGTAACTTCTCAAGTAATCTTACTGTTTCATCACATCGATCTAATTTCTTTTCTCTAATAAAATTTGATAGAGCCGCATAATTTTTACTTTCAATGTATGTCCTAAGTACTCTCTCTTCTTCCTCATGAATGGAGAGTTTTTTTACAATACATTTATATAATTGCACTTGCCCAATCTCTATTGTAAAAGATTGTACCTTCACCTTTTGAAGTGATTGAATGACGCTTATGACGCATTCAATTTCAGCTCTTACATTATCAATACCTATAATTTCAATACCACTTTGTACAATTTCATTATATTTTCCAGTAAGGGACTCATTCGCCCGAAATACATTCCCGCCATACGTCAGTTTAAGCGGCGTATCCCACCTCTGCGTTCCCATCACTCTCGCTAAAGGAATTGTCATATCTGGACGCAATACGATAATCCGTCCCTTTTCATCAAAAAATTTATACATCTTTTCTTCATCTATCGGTCTATTTTGAAAGGCAAAAACATCATAAAATTCAATTGTAGGTGTCCTTATTTCCTCATAACCTCGCCCTAAAAAAGTACGTCTTAATTTTTGCTCCACTTCCTCAATTAACGTACATTCTTCGAATAAATAGTCTCTCGTTCCATTTGGGTTTGCACGTTTCCATTTTGTCATCTAAATTCTCACACCTTTCCCTTTCTAATGTATGCTCATTTCATTCACCTAAACCGAAAATAAAAAGAGCCTTGTAGACAAAATACCTACAAGGCTCTTTAGTAGAGTGTAGGTACAACGGGAATAACCCTTGTACCTACACGTTTTCACGCTAGGTTCAAGGGCTTTATGTATGGTGATGTAGTTGTGTAAGCACTTTAATAGATTGCATGATATTCATAATACTTACTCCCTTTCTCCTCTGATTTTTACATAGTATATAATACTTAATTCTGAATGTAAATACTTTTTGAACATTCCGTTATTTCTTAATGTAAAGCTACTCTCCTTTCATACTCTACAATTTCTTGTTCATATTGCATCGTAATACTAATTTCGTCTAGACCATTTAATAATTTCTCTTTCCACATTTTCTCGATTGTAAAATGAAACCTGTGCGTACTTGTTTTAATTACCTCATTCTCTAAATCTACTTCTATTTGTTCTCTCGCATCCGTTATGGCAAGTTGTTCTCGCATTTCTTTATCCATTACAATTGGTAACATACCATTTTTCATACAATTCATATAAAAAATATCTGCAAACCCGCCGGCGATAATAACGCGAAAACCATAATCAGCAAGCGCCCACGGAGCATGTTCTCTTGAAGAACCACAACCAAAATTATCACCTGTAATTAATATACTTGCTCCTTTTCTATTTTGTGCATTAAGCGGAAAATTAGGGTTTTCATGGCGGTTATTATCATAACGCCATTCATCGAATAAATATTTTCCAAATCCCGTCCTTTCAATTCTCTTTAAATATTGCTTCGGAATAATTTGATCTGTATCAATGTTATCATTCATCAGTACTGCAGCAGTACCTTTATGAATACGAAATGGCTCCATCATAACTCTCCTTTCTAGTATCAACAAAATGACCGTATAACGCAGCTGCTGCCGCCATTGCCGGGCTAACTAAATGTGTTCGTGCCCCTTTTCCTTGTCTTCCTTCAAAATTACGATTTGAAGTCGAAGCACAATGTTCTCCTGCAGGTACTTGATCTGGATTCATTCCAAGACACATTGAACATCCAGGTTCTCTCCATTCAAATCCAGCTTCTTCAAATATGTGATGTAGCCCTTTTTGCATCGCAGCTTCTCTTACTCTTTTCGATCCAGGCACAACGAGCGCTCGCACACCTGCTTTTACCTTTCTCCCTTTCACAACAGATGCAGCAATTTCTAAATCAGAAAGCCTGGAATTTGTACAAGATCCAATGAAAACATGCTGAACAGGAATGTCATACGTGCTTTGTCCAGGGCTTAATCCCATATAAGAAAATGCTCTTTCGTCATTTGTATCCTGCTTTTCTGGCAATTTTTCATCAATACGAACACCCATACTCGGGTTTGTTCCCCATGTAACGTACGGTGCTAAATCCGTCACATCTATCGAAATATGCAAATCATAAATTGCATCTGAATCTGTATAAAGTTCAGACCATTTCTTCTCGAATGTTTCAAATTCTTTCGGTGCATATTTACGTCCTTTTACATAAGCAAATGTTTTTTCATCTGGTGCTATAATACCAGCCTTTGCCCCTCCTTCAATTGCCATATTACAAAGCGTCATTCTCTCTTCCATCTCCATAGCCTCAATCGTATCTCCGTAAAATTCCATTACATATCCAGTTCCAACTGCTACACCGTACTTTGAAAGGAAATGCAAAATAATATCTTTTGCGTAAACACCTTTCTGTAATTTTCCTTTTAACTCAATACCCATCGCTTTCGGCTTTCGTTGCCATAACGTTTGCGTTGCCAATACATGCTCCACTTCACTCGTACCAATGCCAAATGCTAGTGCGCCAAACGCACCATGCGTTGCTGTATGACTATCACCACAAACAATTGTTTTTCCTGGTTGTGTAAGTCCAAGTTCTGGTCCGATAACATGAACAATCCCTTGCTCTTCATCCCCGATATCCGCTAACGGCACCTGAAATTGTTTACAATTTTCCCGGAGTGTATCTAGTTGCTGCTTCGCAATGCGATCGGTAATATTCCAAACATCTTTCGTTGGAATATTATGATCCATCGTTGCGAATGTTAAATCCGATCTGCGAACCGTTCGATTTGTAAGCCGCAAGCCTTCAAAGGCTTGCGGTGACGTTACTTCATGAACAAGATGAAGATCGATATATAATAAATCTAATCCATTTTCGTTTGTCGTAACTACGTGTCTTTCCCAAAGTTTATCTAGCAGCCTTTTTCCCATTATCTCCCTCTCCCTACTAACGCTTGCTCTTCCATCTCTTGTATAACTGCCTTCGTAAATGAAGTTGTCGTCTCATCTCCTCCGATATCTGCTGTACATTTTCCTAATTTAAGAACTGCAGATATCGCAGATTCAATTGCATTCCCTTCTCTCGTTAATTCAAATGATTGCCCAAGCATCATTGCAACAGAGCGCATCATTGCAATTGGATTTGCCTTATTTTTCCCGGCAATATCCGGTGCTGATCCGTGAATAGGCTCGTATAATGAAGGTCCCTTTTCCGCATGACTTGCTGATGGAAGCATTCCTAATGATCCCGCTAATACTGAAGCCTCGTCACTCAAAATATCCCCAAATAAATTTTCCGTTACAATTACATCAAACCGTCCTGGATTCCGAATTAACTCCATCGCAGCTGCATCTACTAAAATATGTTCTAGTTCAACGTCTGGATAACGAAGTGCTACTTCTTCCGCAATAGTTCTCCATAGTTTACTAGATTCTAAAACATTCGCCTTATCAATAGATGTTACTTTTTTCTTCCGCTTACTCGCTAATTGAAAGGCATAAGAAACGATCCGTTCAATTTCATGACGATGATACGTAAGTGTATCTGTTGCTACTTCGTCCGTTCGTTCTTTCGGATAAGAAAAATAAATTCCGCCTGTTAATTCACGAACAACAACGAAATCAATTTCATCAGCGTTTTTTAATGGCGATAAATGTGCCGTTGCGCTTTCTACCGTTACAGGGCGAACGTTCGCAAATACTCCAAGTCCTTTTCTTAGAGCTAATAATCCTTTCTCTGGTCTTTCTTTCGCGCTATCCCACCTTGGTCCACCAACCGCTCCAAGTAAAACCGCATCACTTGCTAAACAAGCGGCAAGCGTTCGTTGTGGTAATGGTTGCCCATTTAAATCGATAGCACTCCCGCCAAAGTACTCATCTTGTAAGTGAAAATGATGTCCATATAACCTTTCTACCATATGCAATACTTCTTTCGCACTTTCCATAATTTCTGGGCCAACACCATCACCAGCTAAACAAACGATACGTTTTTCCAATTTCAACACTCCTTTTAACTGAATTTTTCAGAACTTTAATTTGATAGGTAAGGAAACTTCTCCCTCACCCATCAAACACTTATTTCACAAGCGCTATAAGAGATTTTAATTTCCCTGCTGCATGGACATATGCTCTTGCCGACGCTTCCAATACATCTTGGGCAACACCAAAACCTGATACTTGATGCGTTCCTTCTTTTAATTCAACATGAACATGAGCCAGTGCGTCTTGACCTTGTGTAATAGATTGTATGCGATAATCCGCCAATTCACATTCTAATCCTAAAATTCTTTGGATTGCATTATAAATCGCCTCAATACTACCAGAACCAGTGGCTGCATCTTCGTATGCATTTCCTTCTTCGTCTTTTAGTACAACTGTCGCGCATTGTGTACTATTTGATACGAAATGAACTTGTAGTTGCGTAATGTTATATTGCTGAGCTGCAAATGCTGCTTCACCAAGCATAAGCGCACGTAAATCTTCCTCAGTAATTTCCTTCTTACGATCAGCTAATTTTTTGAACGCTTCAAACACCGCATCTCGATCTTCCTTTGTAAATTCATAGCCAAGCTCTTTCATTTTTTCTGTAAACGCGTGACGTCCAGAATGTTTTCCAAGTACGAATAGATTTTGAGATTCGCCTATTAGCGCTGGTTCAATAATTTCATATGTTGTCACTTCTTTTAAAACACCATCTTGATGAATTCCGGATTCATGAGCAAATGCATTCGCTCCAACGATCGCTTTATTTTTCGGTACAACCATACCTGTTAATCTGCTTACTAATGTACTCGTCGTTTTAATTTCTTTTAGCGTCATAGAAGACTCCGCCTTATAGAAATCTTTTCTAATATGAAGAGCAACTGCGACCTCTTCTAGCGCCGCATTACCTGCTCTTTCTCCAATTCCATTAATTGTTCCTTCTACTTGCAACGCTCCGCCTTCAACCGCAGCTAATGAATTTGCTACTGCCATCCCAAGATCATCATGACAATGACAAGAGAAAATTGCTTTTTCATATGAAGGAACGGATTCTTGTAAGTATTTAAAAAGAGAATAATATTCTTCTGGATTCGTATATCCAACTGTATCTGGAATATTAATTACATTCGCTCCTGCACGAATCGCAACTTCAACTGCTTCAGCTAAAAAATCTCTTGCTGTTCTTGTCGCATCTTCTGCAGAAAATTGTACTGTCGGAAATAATGATTTCCCGAGTGTAACCGAGCGGTGAATACTATCTAATACATCTTCTTTTGACATACAAAGTTTATATTTCATATGAATATCACTTGTAGCTAAAAATACGTGTAAACGAGGAGATACAGCACCTTTCACCGCTTCATATGCTCTTCGAATATCACTTTCTTTCGCTCTAGCTAAACTCATAACTGTAGCATTTTGAATGGTATTTGCGATGCGTTTTACCGATTGAAAATCCCCTTCGGAAGCTGCTGCAAAACCAGCTTCCATGACATTAATACCTAGTCTCTCTAATTGCCTTGCAATTTGCAATTTCTCTTGTTCATTTAAATTTACTCCTGGTGATTGTTCGCCATCACGTAGCGTCGTATCCATGAACAAAATCTGCTTCATATTATTTGATCCCTGCCTTTACTCGCGGCTGTACAAACGGCATCATTTCACGTAATTTACGTCCAACTACTTCAATTTCGTGTTCATTCTCTTTCTCATTTGTCGCATGGAAATTTGGTTTTCCTGCTTTATGCTCTGCAATCCAGCCTCTTGCAAATGTACCATCTTGAATTTCTGCTAGCACTGCACCCATCGCTTTCTTCGTATCTTCCGTTACAACGCGTGGTCCTGATACGAAGTCGCCCCACTGCGCTGTATCTGAAACTGAATATCTCATATTTTCAAGTCCGCCTTCATACATAAGGTCAACGATTAGTTTTAGTTCATGTAAACATTCAAAATATGCAAGTTCCGGTTGATAACCAGCATCAACTAACGTTTCAAATCCAGCTTTTACTAGCGCAGTTACTCCGCCGCAAAGCACAGCTTGCTCTCCAAATAAATCTGTTTCTGTTTCTTCTTTAAATGTCGTTTCTAATACACCAGCTCTCGTCGCTCCAATCCCATCAGCATAAGAAAGTGCCTTTTCAGTCGCAACTCCTGTTGCATCTTGGTATACTGCAAATAATGCAGGAACAGCTCCGCCTTCAGCAAATGTACGGCGCACAAGATGACCTGGCCCTTTTGGCGCTACTAGAAATACATCTACATTAGCTGGTGGTTTCACTTGATCAAAGTGAACATTAAATCCGTGTGCAAAAACGAGAGAATTTCCTGCCTTTAAATTTGGCGCAATTTCCGCTTCATATACTTCTGGCTGGAGTTCATCTGGTAGTAGAATCATTACAACATCAGCTTTTTCCACTGCTTCTGCTACTGTATATACAGAAAACCCATCTTCTTTCGCTTTATCCCAAGACTTCCCTTTTCTTAAACCTACTACTACATCAAATCCGTTATCACGTAAGTTTTGCGCATGCGCATGACCTTGCGAACCATATCCAATGATTGCTACTTTCTTTTCTTTTAATACATTTACCGTTACATCTTTCTCATAATAAACTTTTGTCATTTTCATTTCCCCCTATATTTAAATGATTATTGAATTAACATAACTTGCTTATCTTGTTTTTTCATACTACGCGTAAATGCTGTTACACCTGTTCTAGCAATTTCTTTCAAACCATACGGACGAAGTAATTCAATTAATGCTTCTACTTTCTCCTGCGTACCAGTTACTTGCACAACTATGGAATCCTTCCCAACATCTATTACAGCGGCTCGAAACGGTTCAATTAAACTATATAATTCTGCTCTTGCTACTGATGTTGCTACTTTAATAAGTGCAAGTTCTCTTGCGATCATCGCTTCTTCTGTAATATCTGATACTTTCAGAACATCAATTTGCTTATGAAGTTGTTTAATTAACTGCTCCACTTGCTGTTCATTTTCAACGTGTACAACAATCGTCATCCGCGATATGTCCGATGATTCCGTATGACCTACTGAAATACTTTCAATATTAAAATGCCTTCGTGTCATAACACCCGTAATTCGGTTTAACACACCACTTTGATTTCGAACTGTCGCTGTAACAATTCTCTTCACCTTTTTTCCACTCCCTCCATTTGGTGAACACCTTTCCCTGGCGCAACCATCGGCATTACCTTTTCTGATTGAAGTACACGGCAATCAATTACGACTGGTCCTTGTAATTCAATCGCCTGCTGTATTTGCTTCTTTGCAAGAAGTGGATCCTCTATGCGAACTCCTTTTATGCCATACGCATTCGCAAGAGCGACGAAATCTGGTTGACACGACAATAAAGAGTGCGAGTATCTTTGATTATAAAATTCATCTTGCCATTGTCTTACCATTCCTAAAGCTTCATTATTTAAGATAAATACTTTAACAGGCAACGAGTGTTCTTTTAACACACTTAATTCTTGCAAGGTCATTTGAAATCCGGCATCACCGACAATTGCAATAACTAGTTCCTCAGGCTTTGCAATTTGCGCACCAATTGCTGCTGGAAACCCAAATCCCATCGTTCCTAATCCTCCTGAAGTTACCCATTTATCTGGATTTTTGAGCGGATAATATTGTGCCGCCCACATTTGATGTTGCCCAACATCTGTTGTTACAATCGCTTCTCCTTTCGTAATTTCATATAACATATCAATTGCGTATTGAGGCTTAATACTTTCCGAATTTCGTTTATAAGAGAATGGATACTTTTCTTTTCTACTCTTTAGTAAAGAGATCCATTCATGATGATTTTCTTTCTTTCCTTCTGGTTGAAGTAATACTTCCAAAGCTCGCTTAGCACTTGCAACAATAGGAATTTCAGTCGGCACATTTTTTCCGATTTCGGCTGGATCAATATCGATATGCGCAACAGTCGCCTTTTTAGCAAAATAAGCTAAATTCCCAGTAAGACGATCGTCGAATCTTGCACCTATATTAATAAGTAAGTCGCATTCATATAACGCCATATTGGCTGTGTAAGAACCGTGCATTCCTCCCATCCCTAGAAAAAGTTCATCATCTGGCGGAAACCCACCAAGACCAAGTAATGTATGCACAACAGGAATTTCATATTTACGAGCAAAACTTGTTAACTCTTTCGAAGCCTTCGCATGCAATACACCTGCTCCAGCTAAAATTAACGGCTTGTTTGCAGCCCTAATTGCTTGTAATAATTTGTTTATTTGGAGTAAATTCGGTTCATAATTAGGGTTGTATCCTGGTAAATCCATTTGTACGTCATTACATCGTTCTCCTTGCTCTACTACCATATCTTTCGGAAGGTCAATAACGACTGGACCTGGTCTTCCTGTTCTAGCAATATGAAATGCTTCTTTAATAATTCGAGGTAAATCTGAAGCCTTTCGCACTTGATAGTTATGTTTTGTCACTGGCATCGTAAGCCCCATAATATCCGCTTCTTGGAAAGCATCACTTCCAATTAACGTCGTTGCTACTTGCCCTGTAAATACAACAAGTGGTAATGAATCAATCATCGCATCTGCTAGACCGGTAATAACATTTGTAGCACCTGGCCCACTCGTTGCAATGACAACCCCTGGATTGCCAGTAATTCTGGCATACCCTTCCGCGGCGTGAATAGCTCCTTGCTCATGCCTTGTTAAAATATGCGGAATTTCACAGTCATAGAGTGCATCATAAAGAGGTAAAACAGCACCACCAGGATAACCGAAAATCACTTCTACCCCTTCCTTTTCTAACGCTTCTAACAATAGCTGTGCACCAGTTGCCAGTTTCTCTTCCGTTTTTGAAGACATTGTTCTTATAAGCCCCCTTTTTGAAAACTTTTATCAATAAAAAAAATCCTACGTCCACACTCCAGCTATGTGCTGAAGGGACGAAAGATTTCGCGGTACCACCCTTCTTCGCAAGAATACTCTTGCCTCAGTGACCCATAAATGAGTCTAGCTAATAACGGAGCTACCGTCTAAGCCTAGACAAATGCTTCAGCTTAGCACTCAAGGGCGATGTTCGTCGACGTGAACCATCGGTTTTCAGCAACCACCGACTCTCTGTGAGGCTTCACAATCAACTACTCCTCCCTCTCAACGCTTTCTTATCGTTATAAAGAGTTGTTATCCAACTTTATTTTCTTCGTAAATCTTCTCTCCATCTTCTACAACTAACTTTCGGAATTCTTCTAATAAACGATTCGTATGTGGACCTGTTTGCCCTAAACCAATCGTTCTACCATCTACTGTCGTAACAGCAATTACTTCAGCAGCCGTTCCTGTTAAAAATACTTCATCAGCTACATATACATCATGCCTTGTAAATAACTCTTCTCTAACGTCATATCCAAGTTTTTCACCGATTTCTAATATAGCGTTTCGTGTAATGCCTTCTAACGCTCCAGCAGAACTTGGTGGTGTAATTAATTTATTTCCTTTTACAATAAACACGTTATCTCCTGAGCCTTCAGCTACGTATCCTTGATCATTTAACATAAGTGCTTCTTGTACTCCAGCTAATTTCGCTTCAATACGAACTAAAATATTGTTTAAGTAATTTAAAGATTTTACTTGAGGTGATAAAACATCTGGACGGTTTCGGCGCGTTGCAACTGTTACAACTGGAATCCCCTTTTCATAATATTCTTGCGGGAATAAAGATAGTTGTTCTGCAATTACTACTACATTCGGTTTCTTACAAGAATCAGGATCTAATCCAAGATTTCCTGCTCCTCTCGATACAACAAGGCGAATGTATCCATTAGATAATTTATTTTGTCGAATCGTCTCAACAACAATATTCGTTACTTCATCTAAAGAATATGGAATTTCTAACATGATGGATTTTGCTGATTCATATAACCGGACAAGATGCTCTCTCAAACGGAAAACATTACCGCTATATACTCTAATTCCTTCAAATACTCCATCGCCATATAAATAACCATGATCATATACTGAAACTTTTGCCTCGTCTTTTGGAACAAATTCTCCATTTAAGAAAATCCATTGCTCGTTCACTGGAAAGCGCCTCCTATGTTCTATGAATTTTTTATTGTTTCCTAGTTTACTCTCCTTTCTAAATAAATCAAGTGAATTTTTAGAAAATTTATAATTTTTAATCGTACGTACATCTTTGATTATATTGATTTAACAGCATTGTTAACGTTTACAAAAAGTCAAAAAATTTTTTTCGTCAATTTCCACTAAAAAAAATATTTGTTTAAAAGAAGGATTTTCATCAATTGATACGAATCTATTGTATTCAATAAACGGACGTCCGTTTTTATAAATTCGGGAATATATAACGACTTTTGCTGAAAAAGGGGGAAAATAATAAAAATAACGCTGTCTAAAAATAACATTCATATTTTTCGTTTCGTAATCATAATCCTATTTTTAAAAAACAATTTGTCAAAATGAAGGAGGAAATCAATATGGCGTGTGTACAAATTAAAGGAACGAGACAAGAGGTAGTAGAAATGCTTCAACTATTTGATCTAATGGATACGAAAGGTTTTTGTAAATTCGATAATTATGTAGAGGTAGAACCAAATAATAAAGAACATAATAATTTTATTGCTTCAATTGACATTCATTCAAATACTTCTTCTGCCCAAGATACTTTAAACGATCAATTCGTAAGTCAAATGCTTACTGGTGTATATAACGACTAAACAAAGATTTACTTCCTACCGTCTTTTCATAAATATATGCAGTGGACTTGAGCATACTAGCAACTAGATGGTAGGAGGTGAGAATTATGGCTAGAATTGGCGTTGAAAACTCATTAACAGATGTTCAACAAGCTCTTCAGCAACAGGGACATGAAGTTGTTACCCTGGGCTCCGAACATGATGCACAAGGGTGCGATTGTTGTGTTGTAACTGGGCAAGATTCTAATATGATGGGTATTGCAGATGCATCAATTAAGGGATCGGTAATTGCAGCTCATGGTTTAACAACAGATGAAATTTGTCAGCAAGTAGAGAGCCGCACTTAAATGTATTATACAAAAAGAAAGAGGACTCCTTTTGAAAAGGAGTCCTCTTTTTTATATTCACCTAACGGGAAAGTAACATATACTGGATGAAAGCCCTACCTCTCTCTCATCATTACGGTTCCACTGACCGCTCCTTGATTCACTAGTATACATATAAAGCCTACAATAATAATTTATAGGGTTTGTTCACAAAAGTTGTTGGTAAGACTACCCGATCTTTCGCAAACTTTTCGTATTATATTTATAAGATTTATTTACTTTACACTAGCTGTAACCGAGACACGAATTAAAATTTTAACACTAATACAATAACTTGTCAACATTTTTTGTAAATTAAAAACAGACAGTAACGGTTTGTCTGTTTTAGAATGGAGCTTTTTCTTTTATTACATATACAACAAAACCGCTTACTAACATACATAAGCCAACTACTAAGTTTTTGATATTAATCATAAATTCCTCTCCCTTATTCCACACATCATATATATTTACAGTTCAATTATTCCGATCATCTTAAAGCGCACTTTTTCTAATATATCATAATTCCTAAAAAATGCAAGTTCACTTTTGGCGACCATTTACAAATTTATCTACAGTGCTTGGTACCGTATTTAAAGCCTTTTCAATTAAATGTGTACTACTATTGAGGTGTAATACTTGCACACCGTTAGAACCGACTACTAAAAAAGCAACTGGGCTAATAGAAACCCCAGCCCCGCTTCCGCCTCCAAATGGATGGCTTTGCTTCTTCTCTTTATGCTGCCCTTGTCCGTTATTATGCTTTTCGGAAATAAAATCACCTTTAAAGTCACTTCCGCCGGCACCAAAACCAAAAGCCACTTGAGATACTGTTAATACTACATTTCCATCAGCTGTTGAAACTGGACTTCCGACAATCGTATTTACATCTACCATCTCTTTTAAATTTGTCATTGCTGTTTTCATTAAATCTTCAATTGGATGTTCCATTATGTATTGCACCCTTTCCTCATTATTCTTTTTTATACTTTCCAAAATAGAGGAAGTCATACTAACTTTTCCTATTTCAAAAAAACAATTTTACTCTTCTAAGTGGAATTACGCCTTGTACTCGTTCGGATAAAGTGAAACTTTAATCAGCAGGGCTTTGTTCATCCCCCATTGATTATTAGCCATCAGCAATCAGATGTTTACGGGCTACAATAGCGGGATAAAAAAGAAAAAGAGATGCATACTACTATTGAACCTTGTTATGAAAGGAGCCATGACTTTGACTGAGAAATTTGATGAGTATAAAAAAAGAGATAGGATAGATAGTGATTATAGTGACTATAAAGAAGAATATGCAGCTGAGGTTGCACCACAGCGCATTGATTATGATTACGATGAGAAAGATAATAAAGATGATGTAAGATCGTCCGCCGCTGGATCAACTGCTGGCTTTATCGCTCTTGCCTTATCTATCTTATCACTCTTTACCTTCCCAACATTATTTGGTCTTGTTTCTGTATTACTAGGAATTTACGCTTATAATCGCGGAGCTACTGTAACTGGTGGTATCGCTGCGATTGTCGGCGGAATTGCAGCACTCATTGCAATTTTATTCCGAGTAGCACTTGTCGGATTATTGTTCTCCCTTTTTTAAAAAGAAAAAGGTATCTCGCTTATGCGGGATACCTTATCCTGTAAATACATCTTCCGATGGATATTTAATTTTTTGTTTTGCTGGTCGCGCTAAAGAAAAAACAAGTGTTAACGGTCCAATTAATCCACAAAACATAACAAACATAATAATACATTTTCCAAACGCTGATAACTTTGCAGTAATCCCCATCGTTAACCCTACTGTTCCAAACGCTGAAATTGTTTCAAATAGTAACTGAATAAAACTAAAGTTTTCTGTAAGCATTAATACAAATACTGCTGCAAAAATGAGTATTTGACTGGCAACAGCAATGGCTAACGCTCTCGTTACTGTTGACATTTTTATCGTGCGCTGAAATAAAACGATTTCCTCTTTTTTTCTAAAGAAAGAAAGGACGGATGTAACTAAAATAACAAACGTTGTTAATTTAATCCCTCCACCTGTCGATACACTTCCTGCACCAATAAACATTAAAACCATCGTAAATAATATAGATGATTCTTCCATCCCCCCGTAGTCAACTGTATTAAATCCAGCAGTACGAGGAGTAATACCTTGGAAAAAAGAAGCCCATAACTTTTCATTTAAAGGTAAATTCCCCAACGTCTTCACATTATTATATTCCAATACAAAAATCACAATCATCGCTATCACATTTAGCGCTACTGTTCCAACAATCATGATTTTGGAATGAAGCGATAATTTTCGAAAACTACGGCTATACCATATATCAATTAATACAGTAAAACCGAGACCACCTATTACGATTAAAGAGCAGATCCCAATATTAATAATAGGATCTCCTACATACCTCGTTAAATTATCTGGCCATAGAGCAAATCCGGCATTATTATATGATGCGATCACGTGAAAAACACTATAGTATACACCTTTTCCAAAGCCAAACTCTGGAATAAAGCGAAATGATAAAAAGATAACTCCAATCAATTCAATACAAATTGAAAATATAAAGACACGTTTTACTAATTTTACAAGACCACCTATATTTGTCTGATTAAATGCCTCTCCGATTAATAATCGATGGCGTAACCCGATTTTTTTACCTAATACCCAAACAATTAAAATGGCAATTGTCATAAGACCTAAACCACCTGTTTGAATTAAAAACATAATAACAATCTCGCCAAACATCGTAAACGTACTTGCAGTATCTACTACTCCTAATCCGGTTACAGTTGCTGCTGACGTTGCCGTAAAGAAAGCATCTACCCAACTAATATGTACTTTCGTTGCGAATGGTAACTTTAATAACAAACCGCCAACCACAATTAAGCAGAAAAAGCCTAGTGCTAATATTTGTGGTGGATTTAATCGTATAAAACGATTATACAGCCCTTGTCTTTTTGTTACTTCCATATCACTAACTCCCTTAATAAAGTGCAGCTTTTCCTTCATAAATAAAGGCTTTTAAGAGCCCTCAAATAGTCGGATAAACCTCATATTCTTATAATATAGTTGAGCATAATCCTTTTTTTCATAGTTTTCAACTTTTATTTATATTCGGACTTCACTTCATTTTATGACAAGAAACTTTCTATTATATTTATTCGTACTCTACAACTCTCGCAACAATCATTTTATATGTATCATTTCTCAAATTCTCATACCTTTCACTCTATGTTCACATCAAGGTCACATCCAACTTTTATAGTATATATATCGAAGTTGTTCCTCCCTAATTTATAAGACATTCCCCAGTGTCTTGAACAACTTCCATCCCTAATTAAATTGACATAAATTGTCCCCTTCCTTTGGCCATCATTTGTGATGGTCTTATTTTTTGTTTACTCTACCTCTTATTTAAAACTCCCTCTCTCTTTCACTCTATGTTCACATGGGGGTCACATCCAACTTTTATAGTATATGTATCGAAGTTGTTCCTCCCTAATTTATAAGACATTCCCCAGTGTCTTGAACAACTTCCATCCCTAATTAAGTTGACATAAATTGTCCCCTTCCTTTGGCCATCATTTGCGATGGTCTTATTTTTTTGTTTACTCTATACTTTATATAAAACTCCCTCTCTCTTTCACTCTATGTTCACATGGGGGTCACATCCAACTTTTATAGTATATGTATCGAAGCTGTTCCTCCCTAATTTATAAGACATTCCCCAGTGTCTTTGAATAGCTTCCATCCCTAATTAAATTGACATAAATTGTCCCCTTCCTTTGGCCATCATTTGTGATGGTCTTATTTTTTTGTTTACTCTATCTTCTATTTAAAACTCCCTCTCTCTTTCACTCTATGTTCACATGGGGGTCACATCCAACTTTTATAGTATATGTATCGAAGCTATTCCTCCCTAATTTATAAGACATTCCCCAGTGTCTTTGAATGGCTTCCATCCCTAATTAAATCGACATAAATTGTCCCCTTCCTTTGGCCATCATTTGTGATGGTCTACTTTGTGTTCTAACTAGATTCCCCAACTTTTTTGCTTACTTTAGCAAAAGCAATCTATCATTTAAATACATATTTTCATACAGAATATTCAGAAAATACTGTCAGAATAGGCGGTTTTTCTGTACAATTAATATAGAAAGTAATTTTACAAAAATAAAGGGGGGGTTTTATTGAAACAAACAAAAGCAATCTTAATCGCATTATTTCTCGGTTTAGTCGTCGGACTCACTTTAAATTTAGCTGCACCATCCATTTTTGAACCATTAAATCAATATGTGTTCAATCCACTTGGTCAATTATTTATTCGCCTCATTAAAATGCTAGTTGTTCCTGTTGTATTCATTTCTATCGTGCTTGGATCTGCTGGGCTTGGAGACCCGAAACAACTTGGAAGAATCGGCTTAAAATCAATTTCATTCTTTCTTGTAACTACAGCCGTTGCCATCTCTATTGCAGTTACATTTGCACTGATTATACAACCAGGATCTGGCGGTAACTTTAAAACCGAAGGGCTTAAATATGAAGGGGCAAAAACCGAAACATCTTTCGTCGATACATTGCTAAATATCGTACCAGATAACCCAGCAAAAGCGATGGCTGATGGAAATATGTTACAAATTATTGCCTTTGCCGTATTAATCGGACTCGGTATAGCTATTTTAGGAAAACAAGTTCAAGGTATCCATTCATTACTTGAACAGGGCAACGAATTAATGATGTATCTTGTTAATCTCGTTATGAAATTAGCTCCAATCGGAACATTTGGATTGCTCGCTTCATCCGTTGGTAAAATGGGTCTTGCAGGCGTCGCTGCGATGTTCAAGTATATGATTGTCGTTATGCTAGTACTTATTATTCACGGCGTCTTCGTCTATGGCGGATTATTAAAGGTATTAGCAAAAGAAAGTATTGTCCGTTTCTTTAAACATTTCGGACCGGTAATGGCAATTGGGTTTAGTACATCTAGCTCTAATGCATCTCTTCCGTTTGCAATGAAAACAGCACAAGAAAAACTTGGTGTTCCAAAAGCGATAAGTTCTTTTGTACAACCACTGGGGGCAACTATCAATATGGATGGTACTGCCATTATGCAAGGTGTAGCAACTGTGTTTATCGCTCAAGTATACGGAGTTGAGCTTACTATGTCCCAATTAGCTGTCGTCGTATTAACTGCTGTACTAGCTAGTATCGGTACTGCTGGTGTACCAGGTGTTGGACTTGTAATGCTGACGATGGTGTTAAATCAAGTAAATCTACCGGTAGAAGGTATTGCCTTAATTATCGGTATTGACCGTATTCTAGATATGTCACGAACAGCTGTAAACATTTCTGGTGATGCAATTTGCGCAATGATTGTTGCAAAATCAGAAGAAAAATATAATACGGATCAATCTGCAGCATCTTAAATCAAAAAAGGAGTGAATCATTTCACTCCTTTTTTGATTTACTTCCTTTTTTCGAACGATATTCTTTTCCTTTGTTATCATTACCAGTCTCAAATTCAGTGCTAAACTCTTGCTGAAATTGACCTGATTTCGGTGAGCCTTGATTTCCGCTCCCTTTACTACCATTTCGATTTGTCATATGTCTGCCCCCTTCCTTTACTAGTAGTATGTTACATATTTTCTTTTTTATAATCTTTTACATATGAAAGAAGACCTTCCTCTCATAAGGAAGGTCTTCTCCTTTATTACGTAAGCGTTTTCTTACCTGTGATGAATTAAATAAGTTTTTTAGAAATTGATATCATTATATTCATTTCTTCTTCTGAAAGCGCGGAGAATCTTTCTTGTAAATATTTCTTTTTCTCCCCTTCCATTTTTGCAACTAAATCTTTTCCTTGTTCTGTAATCTCCAAATATACAACTCTGCGATCTGACGTAGAACGTGAACGAGTTACAAAACCTTTATTAATTAATTTTTCTGTAACAGCTGTAATATGACTATTCGACACATTTAACTCATTGGCTACACGTGATACCATTTCTTTATTCGTACGATTCAATATTCTAAGGACGATGAACTCATTCCACGGTATGTAACCACCAAATATCTTTCCAATATCATTACGCAACGTGCGGAACATAGCAAAAACATTTGTCGATAGTTCTTCCATTAATTGCTCTCGATTTTGAGACAACTTTGACAGCCCCTTTTATTTCATTTAGTTAAATAAAAACCTTATTAATAATTTTACATGAAATCTTACTTTTTGTCACCTTATTTTCCCACAATTCGTAGTTTTTTAATAGATATTTCATGATACAATAAAGTTGATTTTCCAGAAAAAGGGGATGGAATAGTGAGTGAAGAAGAAAAATTTTCTAATCTCAATCTAAAAGATAAGACTTTGATTATTGGTTTTGTTATTCTGTTTCTCATTATAATTTTTGCATTTATATTCTTTGTATATGTAGGAATCTTTCATATTACAGGTATAGAGTATAGATCACGCACTGCTTTACTTCTATTTTTTCTATTAATCACTTTCTTAGACGGTATTACATTCTTTATCTTCGGCTTCCTCAAGGCGTTGCTATATCCAATGACAAAAAACATGCCAAATTGGCTGGCTATTACGCTTTTTGCAATCATTGAAATTACGTTAGATTGGTTCGTCATTCATACTGCCGACGATTGGATAGAGAGCGTACAACTGTCCAACATAGCTGAATTATGTGTCGTACTATTCTTTTTCCTATTAAATAAATTATTAACCGATAAGAAAGAGTAAGAATACAAGCTTTTCTATATAAAAATTGGTACAATGAAAACAAATCATACTAAAGAGGTGTTACTTATGAACTTACAACAATGGGCTGATAAAGGTATGTCCTTTGATACATATGTGAATGAAATGAAAGTCAATCAATACGAGCTACTACACATTTACAATAACTTTTTAATTCCAAATGAATTACTTCCTGTATTAGAAGAACGCCAAAATGATGGCTGGCGTGTTATCGTATTAACAGCTGATTGGTGTGGTGACGCTCTTTTATGCGTACCTGTTATGAAACGAATTTCTGAAGTTGCAAATATTGATATGAAATTATTAATTCGCGATGAAAACTTAGAATTAATGGATCAATATTTAACAAATGGAACAGCACGTGCCATTCCAATCTTTATTTTCATTGATACAGATGGAAATGAACAAGCCGTTTGGGGACCACGCGCTCCGAAAGTACAAGAATTAGTAACTTCAATGCGCGCTACATTGCCTGAAAAAGAAGATCCAACATTCGAAGAGAAACAAAAAGAAATGTACGCTAATTTCCGTGCCACATTAGCGGATGATACTACTCTTTGGGAACATGTAATGGAAAGCATGATGGAAAAAGTAGTAAAATAAAAAAACTGCCGAACTCGGCAGTTTTTTTATTACATAATGAAGAAGAAATAGAATACCGCAGCTAAAATGAAACGGTAGTAAGCGAACGGTGTTAGTTTTACACGAGCTAATAATTTTAAGAATGAAACAATTGCAAACATCGCAACAACGAATGCTGTAATGAATCCTGTTGCAAATAATGGGATATCAGCCGTACTTAATATATCCCAGCTTTTAATTAAATCTAAACCACTTGCAGCTACCATCATTGGTACTGCTAAAATGAATGTATATTCAGCCGCCGCTGTATGTGACACGCGAGCTAATAAACCACCACTTATTGTAGATCCAGAACGAGAAAATCCTGGCCAAAGCGCTAAACATTGGAACATTCCAATTGTAAATGCTTGCTTATATGTGATTTCATCTAATGTTCTTGCTGTACTTGGTTTCGAAAACTTTTCAGCAACAATCATTAAAATACCACCAGCCACTAAACTGATGACAACTGGGCCTGGCCCAAATAAAACTTCTTTAATCGCGCTATGGAACAATACGCCAAGTACGCCGGCAGGAATCATCCCGATAATAATATGTAATAAATTTAACGATGGTCCTTCTGTTACTTTCCCTATACCTACTAAAGACCATAGACGCTTCCAAAATATAACAACAACTGCTAAAATCGATCCCAATTGAATAACAACTTCGAAAACTTTCGCTCTCTCATCGTCAAATCCAAGTAAATGACCTGTTAAAATCATATGTCCTGTTGATGAAACTGGTAAAAACTCTGTTAACCCTTCAACAGCACCCATGATTATTCCAATTAACCAATCAGCCACGAGTAGTGCCTCCTTAATAACGAATATGTAATTTTTTCACACCTTATCATAATACCTTATCCCCTTTTAAAGTGCATCCTTTTTTTATTGATTGTACATGTTGTATGCGCGTATTTCTTTTCTATTTTTTGATTAAATTGTATGATAGTATGAGTTTGTTTTTTTAGCGGAAAGGGGATTTTATGAAAGAAACTAATTCATTCTCACAAAAATTAAAGCAATTTGTATTACTATTTTTCCCGATTTTCGTAACGCAAATGTCATTATTTGCAATGAGTTTTTTCGATACGACAATGTCCGGGCACGCAAGTCCTATTGATTTAGCGGGTGTTGCTATCGGAACAAGTATATGGCTTCCCGTTAGTACCGGATTAACAGGAATTTTAATGGCTACTACTCCAATTGTTGCGCAGCTCGTTGGATCAAAGAAAAAAGAGGATGTTCCCCAAGTTGTCATACAAGCAGTATATTTAGCAATTTGTGCTAGTTTCGTGGTCATCCTTATCGGTTTCTTCGCTGTTTCACCTATTTTAAACGGCATGCGCCTGGAAGAACCAGTGGAACGTATTGCGGCACAATTTTTAAGTATTATTGCAATTGGAATTATCCCTTTATTTACTTACACTGTTTTACGCGGCTTCATTGATGCATTAGGAAAAACTCGCACAACGATGATCATTACATTACTATCATTACCAATTAACGTAGTATTAAATTATGTATTAATTTTTGGTCATTTCGGTTTTCCAAAACTCGGTGGTGTTGGAGCGGCAATTGCTTCTGCAGCAACTTATTGGTGCATTTTAATCATTACCGTTATTATTATTCGTACGAAAGAGCCTTTCGCATCTTTCAATATATTTAAACAATTATATCGTCCTTCTCTTTCAAGTTGGACTGAATTCTTAAAACTTGGCGTCCCTATCGGATTTGCTATCTTTTTTGAAACGAGTATTTTCGCTGCGGTGACACTTATGATGAGTAATTTTAGTACGACAACAATCGCTGCTCATCAAGCAGCTATGAACTTCGCTTCCTTGTTATATATGACTCCTTTAAGTTTAGCAATGGCAATGACCATCGCTGTTGGATTTGAAGTTGGAGCAAAGCGATACAATAACGCAAAACAATATGGATTTATCGGGATTTGCTTAGCACTTGCATTCGCCCTATTATATTCAATTCTTCTCTACTTCTTTGATGATGCAATTGCTTCAATTTATACGACAGATATACAAGTTCATCATTTAGCAAAAGAATTTCTTATATTTGCGATTTTATTTCAAATTTCAGATGCAATTGCAACTCCTGTACAAGGGGCACTACGTGGTTATAAAGACGTAAATGTTTCCTTAATTATGACATTAATCGCTTACTGGGTAATAGGTCTCCCTCTCGGTTACATATTAGCAACGTATACTGACTGGGCAGCAAAAGGATATTGGATCGGTCTTATTATCGGTCTAGCATTTGGCGCTATCTTCCTTCTTGTCCGTCTCTTTCAAGTTCAAAGAAAATATACAACAGAAAACCGCCGCTCACGATAGAGGGCGGTTTTCTTTATGCATATTTTTTCTTTGAACGTATAACATAATGAAAAAGAAAGGTGGATACATATGGACGAAAAAGAAAAAAAGCAATCATTCGATGAAGAATTCGCCCCTGAAATTTCACCTGGATATCGGCAAGATGTACATAAGCCACCTAAATATAAAAACACCTCGTTTTTAATGGGCATTACTATTTTTGCTGCGGTGTTACTCGTACTCATCGTTTTCGTTTATTTTTAAGGAAAGGTGACATATTATATATGAAGAAACAAGATTCCAATCGTTCAAAAAAAACTGTGAAAACAGAAAAAGGGTATGCAGGTGATTCTGTTCTTACACAGAAACAAGTCGAGCAAGGAAATTTATATATTGCTCAAAAAGAACTTGGTCAACAAAATGAAAACCTTTAGAATCCCTCAAAGAACTGGGGGATTTTTTTATCCGCTATTTGTAGCACTGATTCATGTTTCACTTTATTGTACATATTGCTTTTGTTCTAACACCTTAAATATATTATTAACCTTTACAATTTTCATTTCATAATTCAATTTCATTTCGCTTCTCTTACCATTTTCAGTACCCGCAACGTACGCTGCAGTTTGATAACGAAAACTTTCATCCGTCACTTCACGTATGTCCTCGTTTGTAAATTTATACTCTAAATCCCGAAACCGATTTGGATAATAATTTCCTATTAATTGTTCATATCCTCTACTTACAAATAGTTCTTCACCTTTTCGTTTCACATCTTCTTTATTATTAAGCTCAAACACTGATAATTGCTCTGTCACAAAATGTTCTCCTACCTTTTTCATTTCATTATGAGTTAAAGTTTCTATACTTTTGTTCTTTAATTTATTATTTAATCCATACGGATCAATCGGTTTAAAGCTAGCAAAAACCTCTTCTTTATATGACCAAAACAATCCAAAAGCGATACATAGAGAAATGATGAATAGTCTTTTCTTCGTAATACTCCCGCCCTTCTTCATAATGATAGTTATATTTTAACATATAGAAAGAAAATTCTGATATCATAAAGTGGAATAACTTAACTTAGAAATGAGGAACAATTATGGACTCTTACAAACAGTATATAAAAGAAGCTTTGCCTAATCTTTCTATACATTCATATAAACAAAATGAAGAAGGATGGGATAATGTAGCGATTATCATAAATGATGAGCTACTGTTTCGTTTCCCTCGAAAACAGGAATATGCAATGCGAATTCCGTTAGAACAAGAACTATGCACACTCCTCTCTTGTTCACTACATGAAATTGAGGTTCCACAGTATCACCTATTATATAGAAATGATGCTGATGCGGTTCCACTTTGTAGTTACTATACACTCATTCATGGTGAACCATTAAAAACAGACATAGTAATCAAGCTTGAGGATAAAGAACTGAAAACTATTATTATACAATTAGCTACCTTCCTTGCAACCTTACATAGTATTCCTTTAAAACAAGGTACAACGTTAGGATTCCCTGTTGAAAAAACACTCACCTACTGGAAAGAGCTACAAACAAAATTAACTCAATATCTTACTAACAGTCTTACTTCATACCAGAAATCAGCGTTAAATTGTTTATTCGAAAATTTCTTTACATGTATCGATACATCCACTTTTCAAAAAACAATTATTCACGCTGACTTTACACATCATCACATTTTATTTGATCACCAAAATAAAACCATTTCAGGTATTATCGATTTTGGTGATGCTCAAATTGGAGATCCCGCCTTTGATTTTGCTGGGCTATATTATGATTTCGGACATGAATTTACTACATCAGTATATGAACAATACAGTACGCTTATTTCACACCATGATCCATTACTCATTCATCGCATCACGACCTTTTATCAATACAGTCCTTTATTACATAATATGATTTATAACTTTGAAACAAAGAATGAACTTGAATTTCTAGCAGGTACAGAAAAACTGAAAGTAATACTACAGGGCCGAGATTAAATTCTCTCTCTATATTCTCTCTCCTCATACATCATTAACTTTTTATCCATTTCAACAATGATTTGATACAGTTGAAACGCTTGTAAAATTTGCAGTTGAATTCCAAAAGGAGCATTCTGTTCTTTTAACCATTGAAATACTTTCGTTTCATCTTTCATTGATTATTCCTCCCTTTATTAAAATCTGCTACAAATATACGGTAAATGATGAAAAGCTTTTCATGTCAATAACAAAAAAGGATGCAAAATTGCATCCTTTAATGTACGATATTTTTCTTCTGCTTTACTTCTTTCTTTACTTCTTCCCTTTGGCATTCACTACGAAACGCACAACTCATACACTCAGAACGAAAATGACGCTCTGTATAATGCTCAGGTTGTTGCAACATTTCTTTCATTCTAGATAAATCAGCCATGCCAGTTATAATATCTTCCTGTTTCGGAATGTACTCATACTTAGTTCCTTCTATTAAATTAATAACTTCAATTTTTCCTGGAAGAATACCGAAAGCTTTATAACTGAATACTGTCATTAACTTTTGACAAAGAGCAAGCATTTCCTCATCCGCATCGACAACATACTTTTTAATTACAAACGACTCAGTACTCCACTCACCAACTTCTAATGTCAATGACATGTGGACACCTAACTCTTCCATATATGTTTGAAATTTTTCATATAAAAATAACGGCGGTGTCTGACTATCATCTCTTTCAACAAACTGTAATAAGTGATCCGTTAACTTCGCTAACACAATATAATACTCCGTCTTTGAAGCGAACATATTAATCCTTACTCTTTTCCAATACTTTTCTATTAATATTAAAAGTACGATTTTCGTTTGTTGGCCCGCAGGTAGTGTGTAATACTCGTTAATAATTCGATTCACAATCATTTGTGCAATTTGTTGCCATTCAAATGAAGAAGGTTCTCTTCTTTTTATATGACGAAAATAAAATTTATGCGGACAACGCATAAAATCATACAAATGATAATCTGTCATCGTTTTGATTGCGATTTTCTCGTGCACTTGCTCTCCATCTCCCTTCTGCCATTAAGAAAGGTGTTTTACAAATTCAGCTCCAAACTGTAAACATTTTTCTACATCTTCATCTTCTGGCGTTAATTCTACTTTTAGTCCTTCTAACACAACTGCAGCTCCGCGCTCTTGTAGCTTTTCTATTAAAATGTCAACCGCCACGCCGTATTTCGGATAAGCCGAATCACATGATCCGAATACTGCTGCTTTTTTCCCATTTAAATCAATAGAATCCATTGCGTCATAAAAATCTAAGAAATCATCAGGAAGGTCACCATCTCCCCAAGTGTAAGCACCTAAAATAATTCCATCATACTGTTCTAGTATAGAAGCCTCTGGTGAATCCATAATATCGATCACTTCAATTTCATTTTCTGTTTCACGAATTGCACCCGCAATATGATCAGCCATTTCCTCTGTATTTCCACTCATACTTGCAAATATCATTACTAACTTACTCAACTGAATCTCTCCTTTTACCTTGTATCTCTTTTTCTGTTGGAAGTGTACTCTTCTCATCTACATATTCAGATCGAATTACATTTCGTTGCCATTCCATATGCTGATCAACTTCTTTATTTTTATCTTTTAATCCCCTCCGCAGAAGGTGAAATTTTTTTCTCATTAACATGTCGCATCCACCCTATTGATAATAATTATCAATTTCAACTATATTTAGATTAATTGACATTGATTATCACTGTCAACAACTATTTTTAAAAAAATGATTAAAATGTACAAGCTTGTCCGTTAGCTATTCATATACTATAAATGAGCATAGTTCTTTCTCAGCCCTCTCTGACGGAAAGAAATAAAAGCAACTGCGATAGAGCGCAGTTGCCTTTTTTTATACTTTTTTACGATTTTAGCAATCTTATCGCTGTCTCTAAAAATAATTCCACTCCATAAATTAAAGCTGCTTCATCTACATCAAATTTTGGATGATGATGTGGATAACAAGTATCTATCTTTTCATTCCCCGTCCCCAATTTAATGAAGCAACCCGGTGCTTTTCTTAAATATGCTGAAAAATCTTCTCCTCCCATAGAAGGTTCAAGCTTCACAACACGCTCATTCCCAAACAAATGTAGTGCACTTTCTTCTACTACTTTCGTAATATATTCATCATTAATAACCGGATCATATCCATATCGATACGTATATGTATACTTCCCTCCATGTGCTTTTGTAATTCCTTTCACGATTTGCTCAATTTTCTCTTCTGCTTCTATTCTTAACGCTTGATTAAAAGAACGCACAGTTCCCATTAAAGTTGCTGCATTAGGAATAATATTATCAGCCATTCCCCCATGAAACTGCGTAACTGAAACAACTCTTTGCATGAAAGCACTTGTATTTCTTGATACGATATGTTGTAAATTTGTAATAATCTGTGCTCCGATAGCAATAGGATCTATCGTTTCTTCTGGCCTCGCCGCATGCCCTCCTTTCCCTTGAATTTCAACTGTAAATACGTCCGGTGCCGCCATCATCGGACCGTACGCAATTCCGATTTTCCCGCTCTCCAATCCAGACATAACATGTAAACCTATTACATAATCAACACCATCCATCACGCCTGCCTCAACCATTTCTTGTCCCCCGCCAGGATACACCTCTTCTGCGTGCTGAAAGAAGAGACGAATCTCACCTACGAAATCTTCCTTTATATTTGATAGCACCTCTGCTGTACTTAACAAAATAGCTGCGTGAGCATCATGCCCACATGCATGCATCATTCCTTTATTCACAGACGTATAAGATTTCCTTGTCTCTTCTTGAATTGGTAAAGCATCTATATCAGCTCGAATCGCAACTACTTTCCCTTGTCCCGTCCCTCTTTTAATTGCTAGTACACTATACTTCGTCGGTCTCGTTACTTCAAAAGAAGAAAATGAACATAATGTATCATATATAAATTGTGAAGTTTCTTTTTCATGAAATGATAATTCCGGATATTTATGAAAATGCTGTCTCCACTTAATAATGTTTTCTTCTGAAATAAGATCCTTCCACATCCTCTTCATCAGAAATTCCTCCTCTTATGAAACTTTAACAATTCATATATTAACTATGAAAAACTCAAACAAATATTACTTTTCTATACATTCTCCCAGACCACTTTTATACATTCACACAATCCACTTCCTATTTACATGTCAAACCCATTACAAATTCATGCTGAATGTAATATAATTGCTAAGTTAGGGATTTTCTTTTTTAGTATTTAGTGCTAATATCAGAAAAGAGCCTTTTGACTTATTTTTACCTAAAATGTGGAATTTTGTTTTTTTCACAATAATGTAGGACATGATACCTACAAAGAGCTATCATTTCATTAAGAGAGGGAAAGACATGGAAAGATTAAAAGAGATATGGTCTCGACCACTCACACAATGGGTTGCAAAGACGGTTTATTACCTTGCAATTTTATTTGCATTGCTTTGGTTGTATGGATTCCATGATACAAACACAAGTACATTTATTTACAACGAATTTTAGGGTGGGAACGTTATGAAGTTATTAGAACAAATTGAAAAGTGGGCTATTGAAACGCCTGATCAAACTGCTTTTGTTTGGCGAGATGCGAAAATTACGTACAAACAATTAAAGGAAGATTCTGATGCGTTAGCACATTGGATTTCTTCTGAGTATCCAGATGATCGTTCACCAATTATGGTGTATGGCCATATGCAACCTGAAATGATTATTAACTTTTTAGGATGTGTAAAAGCTGGACACGCTTATATTCCTGTAGATTTATCTATCCCAGCTGATCGTGTACAACGTATCGCTGAAAATTCTGGTGCGAAACTACTTTTATCAGGAACTGAAGTAACTGTAACTGATTTACCAGTTCGCATTGTAAGTGAAGACAACTTAAAAGATATTTTCTTTACTCATAAAGGGAACACTCCAAATCCTGAACATGCGGTAAAAGGTGATGAGAACTTCTACATTATTTACACATCAGGAAGCACAGGTAATCCGAAAGGGGTTCAGATTACTTATAACTGCCTTGTAAGCTTTACAAAATGGGCTGTAGAAGATTTCAACTTACAAACAGGACAAGTATTCTTAAACCAAGCACCTTTCTCATTCGATTTATCTGTCATGGATATTTACCCATCCTTAGTAACAGGTGGTACACTTTGGGCAATCGATAAAGATATGATTGCACGTCCAAAAGACTTGTTTGCTTCTTTAGAGCAATCGGATATACAAGTATGGACTTCAACACCATCTTTCGCAGAGATGTGTTTAATGGAAGCATCTTTCTCTGAGACTATGCTACCGAACATGAAAACATTCTTATTCTGCGGTGAAGTGTTACCAAATGAAGTAGCTAGAAAATTAATTGAGCGTTTCCCGAAAGCAACAATTATGAATACGTACGGTCCAACAGAAGCTACTGTCGCTGTAACAGGTATTCACGTTACAGAAGAAGTACTTGATCAATACAAATCACTTCCAGTTGGCTACTGTAAATCAGACTGCCGCCTTCTTATTATGAAAGAAGATGGTACGCTTGCACCTGATGGTGAAAAAGGTGAAATCGTAATTGTCGGTCCAAGCGTAAGCGTTGGATATTTAGGAAGCCCTGAATTAACAGAAAAAGCATTTACTATGATTGACGGTGAGCGCGCCTATAAAACAGGCGATGCTGGCTATGTTGAAAATGGTCTTCTATTCTATAATGGTCGTCTTGATTTCCAAATTAAGCTGCATGGTTATCGAATGGAATTAGAAGAAATTGAGCATCACCTTCGTGCGTGTTCTTACGTAGAAGGTGCAGTTATCGTTCCAATTAAAAAAGGTGAAAAATACGATTATTTATTAGCGGTTGTTGTTCCCGGCGAACATTCATTTGAAAAAGAATTCAAATTAACATCTGCAATCAAAAAAGAACTCAATGAGCGATTACCAAACTACATGATTCCACGTAAATTCATGTATCAATCTTCTATTCCAATGACACCAAATGGAAAGGTAGATCGCAAAAAATTATTGAGTGAGGTTACAGCATGACCGCATATGGATCATTTTATTTTTTCGCTATAGTGGGCATTTTATTAATACCTACTATCATAGCTGGACTAAAAGGTAAAATGTTGCGTAAATATAATGCCGTTTTAACATTAGTAATGCTCGTTATTATCTTCTCGGATAAACCGAAGCAAGCGATTATGTTAGCCGCATTTATTATTTGGCAATATGCCCTTATTAAAGGCTATTTAATTTTAAGAAAACAAAATAATAGTACATTCATGTTTTGTATAGCTGTTATTTTGTCGATTTTACCGCTCGTTTTAGCAAAAATTGCACCGTTTGTACCTGAGCTAAAGTTTGTTGTATTTTTAGGAATGTCCTATGTAACATTTAGAGCAGTACAAATGGTATTTGAAGTTCGTGATAACTTAATTAAAGAACTTTCCTTCTTTAATTTTTGGGAATTCGTTTTATTCTTCCCGGCGATTTCAACAGGACCTATCGATCGTTACCGTAGATTCCAAAAAGATATTCAAAAGCCACCTAGCGCTGAAGAATATCAAAATTTACTATATACAGGATTAAACCGCATTTTCCAAGGTTTCTTGTATAAATTTATTATCGCTTACTTAATAAAGCAATATTTTATGGATCCAGCATTTGCTCAGCAAGATACAATCCTATCCAATATGATTTACATGTATAGCTATAGCTTATATTTATTCTTCGACTTTGCTGGTTATAGCTCATTTGTAATTGGTGTAAGTTATATGATGGGTATTAAAACGCCTGAAAACTTTAATAAACCGTTCATTAGTCGTAACATTAAAGACTTCTGGAACCGTTGGCACATGAGTTTATCATTCTGGTTCCGTGACTTTATTTACATGCGTTTCGTCTTTTTTGCAACGAAGAAAAAGTTAATTAAAAACCGTTACACAATTTCGTATATCGGTGCATTTTTGAACTTTTTCATCATGGGAATTTGGCATATTACTGGTGAGCATGTGTATCAATACATTATTTATGGTCTATATCATGCCGCACTGTTCATTCTATTCGATATTTTCGAACGAAAAAACAAGAAGCATAAGTTTTGGCCAAACAATAAATTTACACACATCCTTGCGATTGTAATTACATTCCACGTTGTATGTTTCGGGTTCCTAATTTTCTCTGGACACCTTAACAGATACTTTTAATGCACCCTTCTTATACTAGTAAGAAGTTGCACATATAATATATTTCGGATATAAAGGAGATTTTAAAAATGGCAGAATTCAAAGAGCAAGTATTAGATATTTTAGAAGAAGTATGTGAAAACGATATTGTGAAAGAAAACTTAGATGTTCAATTATTTGAAGAAGGTATTCTTGATTCTTTCGCTGTAGTATCTTTATTAGTTGAATTCCAAGAGCGTTTAGATATTGAAGTTTCTATTTCTGATTTTGACCGTGACGAGTGGGCTACACCAAACATGGTTATCAAGAAGTTGGAAGAAATCCGATGAACAAAGCAAAATTTGGTCCGATGCTTTTAGCATTGGCCCTTTTTGCTGTATTCTTACTTATTCCAACGCGCTTCTTACTTCCACTTTTAAGTGATGAAAAAGTAGAACAAGCTGCCACTTCTTTAAAAGAAGAAAAGATTCAAAGTATGATATTACAGCAAAAGATGTTAGCAGACCCGAAATACCTTCCGATGTACGGTTCATCGGAATTCGCACGTATGGATGCTTTCCATCCATCAAATTATTTCAAAGTAAAGCCTGAAGGGTTCACACCATTCCTACTTGGACGCGGAGGAACACAAGACCTTGTACATGTGTTAAACTTTGCATCTACAATGGATCAATTGAAGGATAAGAAAATGGTATTCGTTCTTTCTCCTCAATGGTTTGTACCACAAGGTATTGATGAAACACACTTTGCACCTAACTTTTCCAAACAACAAGGCTATCACTTGCTTTTCAATGATGACTTAAAGCCTGAAATGAAAAAGCAAATTGCAAAACGTTTATTAAACTTTGAGATCGTCAAGAAAGAAACTTTACTAAAAATTTCGCTTGAAGGTATCGTTTATGATGATACAAAGCATAAAGTAAAAGCACTTGCTGCTAAACCTTTCGCTTATATTTATCGTAACATTTTAGATCGTAAAGATTTATTTACAGCAATGTTTGATATTAAACCGCATAAAGAAAAACTTGACCCTTCATTAAAACAAATGAATTGGGAAGAAGCTCGTAAACATGCAGATCAAACTGGTGCAGTAGAATCAGGTTCTAACGAATATGGTATCGAAGATGATTACTTCAACAGCAAAATCAAGAAGAAATTAAAGCAACGTGAAGGCTACTTAAAAAATGATGCTTATGATCAATCGCCAGAATATGAAGATTTACAAATTGTACTTGATTTATTAAAACAATCTGGTGCAAAACCACTCTTCATTTCTGTTCCTGTAAAAGGTCCTTGGTACGATTACGCTGGCTTCCCGAAAGAACGCCGCGAATTGTACTATAAGAAAGTTCATGAGCAAATTGAGAAAGCTGGCTATCCAATTGCCGACTTCTCAAATCATGAATATGATAAATACTTCTTAAAAGATCATATGCACTTAGGTTGGAAAGGCTGGGTTTATATCGATGAGGCCATCCAACAATTTTATAAAGCAAACTAACGAAAAGACCGCTTGAATTATTCAAGTGGTCTTTTTCTATATATATTTTGTAATTGTTCGATTACGTTCTCTGCTTCTTTCATAACTCGCTCCACTACATGCTGAGCTGATTCTATTCGTGCTAACGATGACGCTTGCCCTGCCCAAAGCGACATGTATTCTCCTTTATTTTGTTTTGCTGCTTCTTGGCGTATTTTAGAGGTTAATACATTTTGCACTGGATACATCGGAAGCCCTTCTTCTTTCCCTTCATGTCTCTCTATAAATTCATTACGAATACCCCGCGCATATTTCCCGGAAAACGCACGGGTCACAGTTGTACTCGTATCTGTACTATGTAACACTGCTTCTTTATACACATCATGCGTAATACTTTCTTTACTCGTTAAAAAGGCTGATCCCATTTGAACAGCTTCTGCCCCCAGTGTAAATGCCGCAACAAGCCCTTGTCCGTTCATTACACCACCTGCTGCAACAATTGGGATATGCGGGATTGCTGCTACTAACTGCGGAATTAATGCAAACGTCCCAATCATAGCGTCCTGTTCTTTCCCAATAAACGTTCCTCTATGCCCTCCTGCCTCACTACCTTGACCAACAATAATGTCTACTCCTAATTCAGCAAGCACCCTCGCCTCTCTCACATGAGTAGCTGTTCCTATGACTTTTATTCCTCTTCTTTTTAAGTCATCTATTTCTTCTTTTTCTAACGTTTGAAATGCAAAGCTAACGACTGGTACGTTTTCTTCTACTAACACTTGTAATTGTTCTTTATAGCTTTTAGGAAGCTTTATCGTCTCTTCTTCCTCTATACCGAATTCTCTATTCACTCCGCTAAGTAATACCTTTGCCAAGTTTACTTTCTCTTCTTCTATCTGTATCTCTTTCGTTAACAGTAAATTAACACCGAAAGGCTTATCAGTTCGTTCCCTTATTTTATTAATTGCTTCACGAATTTGCTCAGGGCTCATATAGCCTGCTCCAAGCGTTCCTAGTCCTCCGCTATTACTTACAGCTGCAACAAGCTCAGGCGTCGTAATCGCACCTGCCATACCTGCTTGAATGATGGGATACTTAATTTGTAATAGATCTATTACGCGACTTGTAAACATCATTTCTCCTCCTATTCCCCTTATATCTTCTTTATTTGACAAACTTTCCCCTTCTTTTACAAGGGTTGAACTTCATAGGAAGCGAATATATTGAAAGGGAAGGAGGCTAAAAATAATGATATATCCAAATGCGTTACAACAAGGTGATACAGTAATGGTTATTGCACCGTCCGGCCCACCAACAATTGAAAATGTATTAAAAGGGGTAACCCTATTACAAGAAATGGGTTTATCTGTAGTAATCGGGAAGAGTGTTTATGAGAAATATGGATATTTAGCTGGAAGTGATCAAGTTCGGCTCGATGATATACATGAAGCATTTACAAATAATGAAGTAAAGGCCATTTTCTGTGCACGAGGTGGTTACGGAAGTGCTCGTCTCCTCCCTCACATTCAATATGAAATCATTCAGCAGAATCCAAAAATCTTTTGGGGATATAGCGATATTACAGCTTTACATACGGCCTTTTCACGTTATGCAAAGCTTGTTACTTTTCATGGTCCAATGGTTGAAGAACTAGGTAAAGGTGTAGATTCTCTTTCTTTATCTTCTTTCAATCAACTATTCCATCCGTATTCAACCATCTTATCTGCTTCAGAATGTATCGTACCTATCTCTCCATGTACAGTTACAGGCACATTGGCGGGAGGAAATTTAACTGTATTAACGAGTATAATTGGCTCACCCTATGAGATAAATACGGCTAATAAACTTTTATTGCTTGAAGACATTGGGGAAGAACCGTATCGCATTGACCGTATGTTAAATCAGCTGCTTTTATCTGGCAAGTTTAATGAATGTAGCGGTGTTATTTTTACAAGTTGTCACGACTGCACTCCTTCTAAACCATCTCAATCATTGCAAACAATACTATATGAATATTTCGCACCATATCATATACCTGTCCTATTCGGTTTACCGTTTGGACATATAAGCCCAAACATCGGGATTCCTCTTGGAGCTACAGCGACAATAAATACAAATAATAAAACACTCTCTATTTCTTCTGGCGTAGCCAATCCGTATTCAAATTAAAAAGGAAAAGCGATTCCGCTTTTCCTTTTATTTATAATAATTAAAAATTCGTCCAGATGCGATATCTGCAACTTCTTCTGGAATAAATGTTTTACTTATATCAGTGCCAACATTTAATACTGCTGTAGCATCTTTCTCAATGCTACCAAATAATTCTTTTCCACGTATTGTAATAAGGGGCGTTCCTTCTGGCAACACGTCTTTTACAAATTCCATTTGTGTAAAGAACGGAACGATCCATCTACCCTCTCCTTGGAAATGACGCAAACGAAGTATTCCTTCTGTTGCCCCGTCCTCTGCTTCTAGTGAACCAGCAACATAAAACTCAGTAGATAAGAGCAATTCATAAAATTCCTTTTGCTTCTGTTTATCGTCCCCTGCTACAACAAGTACTTCTTCTATTCTCTTTACCGGAATTTGCTCCATATGATGCCACCCCTATTTCAAAATGATTGTACTTAGATTATACGAAATATTCTTATTTTTTTCTACATAATTCGCAATTATTTTCTTAAAATAATTTTAATACTTCTTTTGTCGTCACAATTGTAGCAAACTCTTCATGTAAATTTAGAAGTGTCATATTGTGAATATCCTCTGCATTATACTCTTTACCATCTAGACCTTTACGGTTAAAAGTAGCCGTTGCATCACTCACTAAATACGTTGTAAATCCTAAATTTCCTGCCATTCGTGTCGTAGTTTCCACACAATGATTTGTCGTTAATCCTACAACCACTACTGCATTACATTTGTTCTCTCTTAATTGCTCTTCTAAATTTGTCCCAATGAACGCGCTGTTAACGAATTTCTGAATAACCACTTCACCTGGTAATGGCTTCAGCTCTTCTTTAAAGTTTACTGTTTCCGCTCCCTCATAAAACATCGACTGAGCATTTTCTTTATTTACATGTTGAATATGAAAAACCGGTCTTTTCCTTCTTCTCCATTCTTCTAATAAAATTCTCATTTTTTCTTCAGCAAAAAGATTATTTCTCTCGCCCCAGTATGGTAATTGAAACGCTTTTTGTACATCAATTATAATAAGTGCTATTTGATTAATCATCATTTTCTCCTTCATTTGGCTGTAATTGAAACAGAAAACCAAGTTGTTGCGACGCAGTGATAAAACAAATATAAGCGCAAAGCTCTACAATTTCTTTTTCCGTCCAATATTGTTTCAATGCATGAAACATATTATCATCTATTGCCTTTTTATCATGAACAAATGTATGTGCAAAAGTAACTGCTACACTCATTTCTTCTACCTTTTGCATATCATCAGGTCTTCCCTTTGCCATACAGTACGGACATTCATTCCCGTACGCTAATGTTCTTCTTACTTGCTCCTTTAGCTCTGCCGACAGAGTTCCTTTACTATACAGTGTATTCTCTACCATACTCCATGAATGTAATAGATCTGGATTATGCCCTAATAACTTTTGAAACTTTGTAACTCCTACATTTGATAATGAAATTCTCTCCATCATTTCCCCTCCTATTTCCTTCCGTTTTATTGTAAAATAAATAAAGTTCACTTTACATTTCATATGAATCTTAATTTATATTTTTCCTTTACAAAAATTATTATTTTACTGGAGGTATATTTACAAATGCAACTAGACCGTGTCGATCGAAAGATTTTAAATGAATTATATAATGATAGTCGCCTTTCCATGCGTGAATTGGCGAAACGAGTAAACTTATCTGCTCCGTCTACTGCAGAACGTGTTCGCAAACTTGAAAGTGAAGGCGTGATTCAAAAGTACACAATTGATATCGATTATAAAAAAGCAGGACTTGTTTTAGATTGTATTTTAGAAATCACTTTAAAAAATGGTGATACAACACGTATGCAACAGTTTATTCAGTCTTATCCATCTGCAAGTTTTTGTTACCGAGTAACAGGAAGCTTATGCTATATTGTAAAAATTTCTGTTCCTTCACTCGTTGAACTTGAAGATTTTATCAATGATGTTTCTTCATATGCAACGACAGTTTCTCATATCGTATTATCAGAAGTATCTCTTACTCCTGATATCGAACACATCTTCCCAGAAGCTTAATTTGTTTTTATTCATAAAATACAAAAAAACCCCTTACAATAAGAATAAAAATAATATATTATGTATTAAAATACATAAAGTTCGAGAAAGGGGCTTTACATTGAAAATCTGGTTTTATGAAAAAACGGCACAATTAGATGATTTACTTGGCATTTGGGATAATGTTCCGACTATCCCTCGAATTGGTGAAAAAGTGGAGATTTTAAAAACAGTCCGCACTGTTACAGATATTAAATATGTAAAGAACGGTAATAATTTTCGTGTAGAAATTATTACAAATTAAAAAGTAGCTCCTAAGAGCTACTTTTTAATTATCTATCACGTGCTTTCTTTATAACGATTTTATCTTCTTCTACAGATACTGTTACATAATCATTTTCTTCTAATCGAAGCTTATTTACTGCTTCATCTGGTAGCTCTACAGCCATCAGTCTATCTGTTACAATCACTTGACTATACACTTCATTTTCTTGTAATGCACTCACCACTTTTTCCTCATTTATAAAGCGCACTGGTGGCACACCCACTTCTTTTACTGTACGCCATTGTTTCCAAACGTAAGGAATTAACCAAAGTAATCCAACAACTGTAAGACCAATACCGATCCATAAATTACTTTGCGCTTGTAATTCAGTAATTGAGATTGCGTTACTCTCTTCTCCACCGACAAATTGCATACTTGTTGCAATTAAATTATTTAGAGCATGTACAGCGATATTCGTCCATATATTTTTCGTCTTTATGTATAAAAGACACATTACAATACCAAACATAAATGCACCAATAACATCAAAATGTCCTAAACCAAAAATAAGTGAAGATATGATTACAGCTTTTTTAATTCCCCATTTATAAGCCATTCGCTGTAAAAAGAACCCCCTAAAAATAACCTCTTCCATAATAGGTGCTAATACACATGCTGAAATGAAAGTAAATATCGTCATATATATGTTACTCGTATTAATAACATTTCCGTCTTCTAACATGGTAACTAAGAAACTCGGTAACGTATGTGCTAATATGTAAAATTGAATATGAGATATACCAACTGAAAAAATCATTCCCATTATCGTTGCTAATACAATTAATCCCCACGGTAAACGTCCTGGCTTATCAAAAAAACTGTTAAACACAACATTATTTTTATTTGTTTTTACGTATAACCAAAATAACGGAAATATAAAAAATACAGTTATTTGTGAAATAACTTCCAGCGTATTCTCAGAAACATTTGCTAGATCTAATGGAATCATCGTAAGGAACAACCCTATAATCATCCATCCAAAAAAACTGCGTAGTCTTATGCGTGAAAATGCATAATGCATGTAGAACACCCCCAAAGATAATAAAAACAAATGGTCGGATAACTAAATTATAATTTGAATATGGTCGAAATTCCTCCTATTTTTCTCAATTACTTTCAAACAACATATCTCTTAAAATACCATATCACTGTTCTTCAAGTTGCCATTTAGGAGGAGGTTATGTAATAAAAATCCCCGTTTTTACAAGCGGGGATTTCTTTTATTATAATACGTCACGTTTTTGGAATAATACACTTGATGCTACAAGTAATACAACAAAGTATGCAGCTACAAGTAATAATGAAGTTGTAAATGTAAACTCTGTAAATGTTGGTTCCGTTCCGCCACTTACTAATTTATTGCTATCGTACACACTTAAATTTAAATGGAAAAACACTACAAATTTCGCTACACCTTTTGCAAACATCATTAATACCATATTAATTGCTCCTTGTAAAAAGAAGAGGAACATCGCAATTATTAATGATAATACAGATTTTCTAAATACGTTTGCTAAGAAAAATGCAAGCGTCGCAAAGAAGAACGGCGAAAGTACTTGATATAAAGTAGATTTCATTACGATTCCTACCGTTAATTCTGTTTTACTACCATCCATTACAATTCCGCCAATAATCATTGCAATTAACGTGCTAGCAAATATGATAAATACTATAGTAAGTAACACTGTAATATATTTAGAGAATAAAACTGTAATTCGTTTTCTTGGACGGATTAATAACTGCTTAATTGTACCTTTTTGGAACTCATCAGTAATCATACGAGAAGCAATCGTAATCCCAAAAATTGTTGCAAACAAAGTAATTAAACCAATCTCTGAACTTGCAAAATCTAAATATGATCCTTTAAATTCACTTCCGTCTCCCCATTTCAGCATCGCTAAAACTCCCAAAATCTCCAATACTGCAATGACACCAATTAAAATATACATACCTTTTTTCGCATGTAACTTTAAAAATTCATTTTGAATTAATTTAAACATTACGCTTTCACTCCCCCTGTAATCGCTAAGAACTCATCCTCTAACGTTTTATTTTGAACAGTAACTCCGTATACAAGCACATCGTCATTCACAAGTTTTTTTACAAGTTGTGGGATTTCTTCTTTCATTACAGATACTGCAATTACATCTCCTTGCGTCTTACCTTTAATGATTTCATTTGCTTTCTGTACTTGATCTACTTCAAACGCTACAACTACTGTCTCATCATGTTTCGCTTGTTCGTGTAAGTTGTACTCTTGCACAAACTCACCTTGCTTAATAATAACGACGCGATCACACATGAGTTCAATTTCACTTAATAAGTGACTTGATACGATTACAGCAATATTCTCTTCTTTCGCTAAACTTTGTAAATAATCACGAATTTGGCGAATACCAGCTGGATCTAATCCATTTGTCGGCTCATCTAAAATTAAGATTTTCGGCTGATGAAGTAATGCCTGTGCAATTCCTAAACGTTGTTTCATACCAAGTGAATATGTTTTCACCTTTTTATGAATCGCGTGCTCTAATTCGACAAGCTTTACAATCTCAGCAATGCGCTCTTTACTAATTGGTGTAATTGCCATGTTCGCAAAATGCTTTAAGTTTTGCATTCCAGTCATATAATCATATAGTTCAGGATTTTCTACGATCGCCCCAATTTGCTCTAGCGCCTTTTCACGCTCCGTGCGAATACTATGACCGCAAATTGTAATATCGCCCTCTGTCATTGATATAAGACCTGTCATCATACGAATTGTCGTCGTTTTACCACTACCATTCGGTCCAAGAAACCCGTACACTTCCCCTTCACGAACTTCAAATGATAAACCGCGAATAATTTCTGTTCCACCAATCTTTTTTCGAACATTCTCTAACTTTACTACTACATTTCCCAATGTTGATTCCTCCTTTAGACTTCTAGTTTTTTATCGATTATGCGACCTGTTATATAAACAAGTAGAATAAATATTCCTATAGAAAAACTAAGGCTATATAAATTCATAAGTTTTCCTGGAAATAACATTATATCTGCATCTAATGATTCGTCTATATAAACTAAATTTCTTATTAAGGGCACTATAGGAGCAAGCCCACCCAACATTTCATATATAATGCTCATCACTTTTGTTACTAATAAAAATAAGAAAAGTATAATCGTATATTCAAGCTTCTTCTTTTTCAAAGAAAACATTTTAACACTAGCTACTGAAAAAAGTAATACCAGCAATATGCTAGATAATTTAAATACATATAACATGGTACTAAAGAGGTGCTTTAGTGGATTGAATACACTTTGGGTAAATAACACTTCATAGAGCTCTGTACCTTTTATTATTTTCATAGAAATACTATATAAAAAAATAGAACCTATTAATTCGAAAATAAGGAGATAAATTATAGCATATAACACTATTGCTAAAACAATCTTTTTACCGGATGTCGGTGTTAAGCGGAATAATCTACTTTTAGTCATTTTCCCAAATGCAGACACCGCTTGAATATATATCATTGCCAAAAAGGTTATATATACTAGAATAACCAAGCTAACTATAATTATTTGCCTTACCTCTCCTGATTCTTGCTTAATATAATTTCCCAAACTTACGAAAGCTACAGCGACAACGAATATAAATGATAACAAAGAAATAATAATTTGCTTTTTATTTATATTGTACATATATATTAAGCTCGACCTCATCTACTAAACACCTCCTTAAACACCTCTGTAACAGCTTTTCCTCTCTGAAAACGTAACTCTTCTACATTTTCATACAATACAATTTCCCCATCTTTTAAAAAGATTACTTCATCAAAAATATTTTCAACTTCATTTATTAAGTGAGTCGAGATTAGTATCGTACAATCTTCTCTATAAAATTGTAAAATGAGATTCAATACGTGTTCTCTAGAAACAAGATCAATTCCGCCCAGCGGTTCATCTAGTACGTATAACTTTGCTTTCCTCGAAAATGTTAAAATAATTTGTAGCTTTTCAATCATACCTTTTGATAAAGCTATAACTTTTTCTTCTAACGGTATTTTAAATTCTGCAATCGTATCTACCGCTTTTTGAATATCGAAGTCCTTATAAAAATCTCGGTAGAAAAATAAAGCGTCTTTTACAGTCATCCAATCATCAAAGATTGGCTTATCGGACATAAATGAAACGATTTCTTTCGTCTGTAATCCTACCTTTTTACCGGCTATTGTAATACTACCTTCAGAAGGGTGTTGCAAGCCTGCAATCATTTTCAATAACGTCGTTTTCCCGCTCCCGTTATCTCCAACGAGTCCTATAATTTTCCCTTCCGTAATCTCTATGTTTAATTCACGGATCACTGCTTTTAATCCGTATCTCTTCCATAAATTTTCTATCTTTAATAGCTCTGTCATTCGCTCTCCTCCCTCTTCTCGTGTAATGAAGAGCGAAGGATTGTAAGAATTTCTTCTTCTGAAAAACCTAAATTGTCCATTCCATCTATAAAAGAATGAAGTAATTCTTTCGCCATCTCTTTTCGCAGCTCCATAATTTTCTCCCCTTCATTCGTTACATATCGTCCCATTCCTCTACGTGTGACAACAACCCCATCCCGTTCTAGCTCTTGAAATGTACGCTGAATCGTATTTGGATTTACTTGTAATTCACTCGCTAATTCACGTACAGAGGGAATTTTATCACCCGGCAATAAATGTCCTGTTACGATTTCTTTTTTTATGTATTCCATTACCTGAATGTAAATTGGTGTATTTGGAGAAAACTCTATTTTCATTTCTTCCCTCCTTTTGTATTGGTGTACTAGTTAAATAATACACCGATACAAACAGTTTGTAAATACCCATTTAATTACAAAAAAGTTCTATCCATTTGCTGGATAGAACTTTTTAAACAGAAATTCTTATACAAAAATAATAGTGTTATGTAAACAAACCCATAAAGAAAAGCTGTCTTATCAATGAATAAGACAGCTTTTCTTTATGAGTATATATTAAAAATCAAACACGAAGTCATCGTCAGCTAACTTTTCAACGTTCGTTGCTTTTACGTAACCATTCCCTTTTACAGAGAAGAAATCATGGTTTTTCGTATCTGTACGTAAACCATTTAAAACGATTGGGTTAATTTCTTCTTCTTCAAACTTCGGCTCAAGTCCTAAGTTCATAAGTCCTTTATTCGCATTGTAACGAACGAAACGATTTACATCCTCTACAAGACCGATAGAAGTGTAAATTTCTTCTGTGTATGCCATTTCAATTTCATATAGTTCCATTAATAACTCTTGTGTTTCTTTTTGCACTTCTTGTTGATCTTCTGCAGAAAGTTCTGCGAAGAGTTGTTGTGCTAAAATACCGACGAATACGCCGTGAATTGACTCATCACGAATTATTAGGTTAATAATCTCACCACTTGCCGTCAATTTACCTTGACCTGCTAAGTAAAGTGGGTAGAAGAATCCACTATAGAATAAGTAACTTTCTAAGAATACACTTGCTACCATTGCCATGTATAACTCTTTTTTCGTTACTTCAGGCTTTAATAAACGACGATAGTAACCAGTAACAATACCAGCTTTCTTCTCAAGTAATGGATGATTGTCTACCCATTCAAAAATATCATCAATTTCTTCTTCTGTAGCTAACGTTGTGAAAATATGACTGTAACTCTTCGCATGTACTTCTTCCATAGCTCCCATGAAAGCTAATACACTTTTCGCTTGTAAATTTTCAAGATGAACAAGTACAAGTGGCATCCCTTCGCCACCTTGTTTCGTATCTAAAAGTGTTAAACCACCTAATACACGCTTATAAGCAACCTGCTCTTCTTTTGATAATTGTGCCCAAGTATTTTTGTCAGAAGATACCGCGATTTCTTCTTCTGTCCAAAACTGAGCGATGTTTTGCTTCCAAAACATTAAACTAAAATCATCTTCTTTTTTGTTCCAGTTTACCGCACGCATTCAATCGCCCCTTCTCTAAATAAACATGAAAAATTGATAACTAAGCATGAGCAGGGTTCAGAAAACCCTGCTCATGATGTCTCACTTTTTATATTAAACGGTACAAGCTACGCACTCTTCCACGCTTAACTTACGTGTTCTCGTATAATAAAGACTCTTCAAGCCTTTTTTATGTGCATAGATGTAGTAACGTGCTAATTCACGTGTTGAAATATCACTATTAACGTAAAGAATTGTACTAATTCCTTGGTCAATATGTTCTTGGATTTCTGCGATTAAATCAATTAATTTAAACTGATTCATATCGTAAGAAGATTTATAGTACCAGAACGTATCTTTTGATAAATACGGCATTGGATAATATGTTGTCGCATTCGCATATGTTCTTGATTCGATTTGACTTACGATCGGCATTACGCTTGAAGTTGCATTTTGAACGTAACTAATAGATTGTGTTGGAGCGATAGCAAGACGGTATGAATTATATAATCCATTCTTCTTCACTTGCTCTTTTAAACTTGTCCAATCTTCTTTTGTTGGAATATGAATTCCTTCAAATAGTTGCTGAACTTTTTCAGTTACTGGGCTGTAATCTGTCGTTTCGTACTTTTCAAAGTATGTGCCATTCGCATAATCAGACTTATCGAAGTCTTTAAATGTTTCCCCTTTTTCTTTAGCGATTTCCATACTTTTCTCAATAGAGTAGTAATTTAACATCATAAAGAATGTACGAGCGAACTCTCTCGCTTCTGCACTTTCATATGCGATTTTGTTTTTTGATAAATATCCGTGTAAGTTCATTGCGCCAAGTCCAACTGAATGAAGCTCATCATTTGCTTTTTTCACAGTTGGTGCATTCGGAATGATCGTCATATCAGACACAGCTGTTAAAGCTTCCATTCCCGCATGAACAGCTTCACGAATTTCTTTATTTTCCATTACATTCACGATATTTAACGATCCTAAATTACAGTTAATATCACGACGGATAATATCATCTGTACCGTAATCATTTATTTCAGAAGTTTCTTGAAGCTGGAAGATTTCTGTCTCGAATGTTCAACCAAGTCCGCTACTCCTCAGTCCGTTGCTCATGCAACTGCTGTATGTCACCATACAGGACAGACTATATCATCACCTACAGCATTACCTGATTAGGTGCTCCGCTTTTCGAACGCCAATCGCTTGCGCTCTACTCCCATAAGGGATAGTCGTTAGGCTTTTACTTATCTTACATACTTCAGAAAGTCTCTTATTACTTTATGTTGTCCCATAACTCTGCTATACAAAATAATAAGATACATTCTGAACTTTTATATTTTCATTCTAAGATAAGATTTAGCACGGTAGGTTACCTCAAATTTGAGGCTTTCCCCGTTTAACGGAGTTTTCGACTAGCATTTCTACTAGAAGGTGCTACATATTTAACACAAGTTCGACATCTTCACAGTTCCAATATCCTTCAGTGGATGTTGGTTATTTGCATTTGATTTAAACATTAAGTATGGGTAACCAGACTCAAGCTGAATCATAGCAATTTTAATAAGCATATCACGTGCACTAATATCTAGCGGCTTCTTCTTCACTTTCGGATTGCTCATTAATTCATCGTACATTTCATCAATGTCTATATCATCTAAATGCTTTCCGTATTCTTTATACACCGTATAAGGCGCGAAAACATGGAAAGGTTCGTTTTTCTCAGCAAGCTCAAAGAACTTACTTGGAACGATAATTCCGATTGATAGAGACTGAATACGGCTCTTCTCATCGGCATTTATTTTTTTTGTATCAAGGAATTCAATAATATCCCAATGGAAAATGTTTAAGTATACTGCGCCGGCACCTTTTCGTTGCCCAAGTTGATTCGCATATGAAAACGAATCTTCAAGTAATTTCATAACAGGTACTACACCACTTGCAGCGTTATCGATACCTTTAATTTGCTCACCGCGTGCACGTAGCTTAGACAAGTTTAAAGCTACTCCACCGCCGATTTTTGATAATTGCATTGCAGTATTAATGTTAAAGCCGATTGAATTTAAGCTATCATCCATCTCTAACAAGAAACAAGACACCATTTCTCCTCTTCTGCTTCGTCCCGCATTTAAAAAGGTTGGTGTCGCTGGTTGGTAGTTTTGTTTTACAATCATGCTTGCGAAGTGTTTTGCCTTCGCAACATCACCGCGTCCTAAGTATAATGAAACAATTGCTACACGATCTTCATAGCTTTCTAAGTATTGTTTTTGATCATTTGTTTTTAACGCATAATCTTTGTAGAACTTAGATGCTGCCATATAAGATTGGAACTCGAAGTTTTCACCATAAGCGATGTTATATACCTCTTCTACTTCCTCCAAGCTATACTCGTCCAGAACGTTGTAATAGTAATCATATTCTTTCATATACTCCATTCGCTCTGCCACGCTATTAAAATGAACGGTATTTTCTCTAGCTTCTTCCATAAAGACTTCTAATGCCTCTTTATCTTTATGAAGCTGATAAAAACCGTCCTGCATTTGCGTGATTTCATTATTCAGTTCAATGTGTCGCAATCTCCCGCACCCTTTCCTTAAAATATTCTACATCATTATTTGTTCCTGATAACTCAAATTTTGATACAATAGGCACTTCATATTTAGCAGAAATTTTGTCAGCACTTGCACCGAACATGTCTCCCCAGTTACGATTGCCGCTTGCAGATACGCCTTTTAATTTTTCATTATTGCGCTCTAAAAATTCTAAAACACGTTCTGGTACATTGCCAAAACCTGTTGTATACGTAATTAAAACAAAGTCTTCATCTATTACTAGATCTTCACCAATTTGAACGGCCGGCATATTTAATTTGTGAATGAAACGCTTCACGTTTCCTGTCATAGAATCATATGCAACTATCATTTCCGACCCTCCCTCTCCAATCTATACTCTCTGTATGTTGTTTCTTGATTTCTCTATATATTGTATTACGTTTCAAAATAAGACACAAGATATATGTATAAATTCTTTCTTTTTTTAAATTTTACTTTTCGACAAGACAGTCGATTTTTTTCAATACAATGACTATGAAACAACATTCTAAAACTCATGTCAATAAAGTGCTTTTCAAAAAAGTTGTCAACGAATTTAACCTTATTTTTAAAAAAGTTACCAATATATTTTGTCATAAAACGGCAAATGCTGGAGGAATATATTTCTCCAGCATCACGCAAAAAAGAACAGACATGAAACGATAATCTGTTCTAAAAAACGATTACATTTATCAGTTTTACTTTATTAAATATTATACATATACTTTCGGTTCGCGTTACATACTAAAAGATAACTATTATAGAAAAAGATTATTATTATGGAAATTCAACTTATTTATGAAAAGATTATTCTGAGTGCTCAATGCGCAAAATATCTTTTACAAATATATGATGTGGATTTTCATCTTTATCAATCATTGTACATACAGGAGCTTCTTCATCAAAGTACACAATCATTCCTTCTACGTACTGATATGTATGTTGAACTTGTATGGTTACTTTAATTTCTATAGCCTCTTCATATGCTCTTTTTATTTTCTGAAGCATTTTTGCCGAACACTTTCGTTTCTCTGGATACATGACCATCCCCATAAACCTATTGCCAGCTCTATCTTTCCACATATAATCCCAATGCGGTAATATGCCTTGTTTAAAATCGCCCATAATTCTCCTCCCTATATTCTTCTAGTTACGAACGTGGCGTTTCTGAATATGTATAAATTACTTGTCCGCCGCGCTGTGCGTTCCCAATAATATGTTTAAAATCTTCTCGACTTACTACAACTTCTCTGAACGTATAAAATACATCTTTCGTAACAACATACTCCTTTATTTCACCATTTTTCAGCTGATCCAAAATTGCATTTGCTAATTCTTTATCCATGTATTTCACCTCTATGCAATATTTTATTTTATCGTATATTCTATAGGTCAACAACTGTAAAATTATCCAGGTGCTATACCTTCATTTCATTTTCATTATTTTTCAAAAAAGATCTCTTTAGTATATGTCCACTAAATATCATATACTAACATAGCTACTTCTCTATATCAATCATTTCAGCATTCAATTATGTAAAGTTCCATACCACTATGCTACAATATATAAATAGAATTAGGAGGGATACTATGATTCGGAAAGCAAAAAAGACAGATGCGAAGGCAATTGCACCTTTATTATATAACGCTCTGCACGAAATTGCTGAAAAAATCACAGGCAGCACAGTTGAGACAGAAGTATTACTAGGACTTGAAACATGGTTCTCAAAAGAGAGAAATCGACTGAGCTATGAAAACTGTTTTGTATATGTACAAGACGGGGTTGCAGTTGGGGTTATTGTCGCTTATCACGGTAGTGAAGCAACAAGTCTTGATGCACCAATTGTACATTACTTAAGAGAATTACATAAAGATGAATCAATTACATTAGAAAAAGAAGCTGAACTTGATGAATATTACATTGATACATTATCAGTTTCAAGTGCATATGGCGGAAAAGGAATCGGTTCTCAATTAATTGAAGCTGCTGAAATCCATGCAACTGAAAAGGAGCATGAAAAAATCGCATTACTTGTTAATTTAGAAAACAAACGTGCCTATTCACTATATGAAAAACTAGGTTATAAAAAAGATCAAATCGTTATGCTTGTAGGCGAACCTTATGCACATCTCGTAAAAACATTAAACATCAAAATTTCTATATCTTAAAAAGAAAGCACACGATTTATATATAAATCGTGTGCTTTTATGTTAATTTTGTATTTAATATATTTCCATCCATCGCTTCGTGGAATGTATAGGTTGTACATCCCCATGGCTTCCTATGTAAAATAGGAGAACCAGACCATCCCATCGCTCTCAGCTCCGCACCAACCATTGCATTAATGTAATTATGACCTACAAGAGCGATACTTCCATGTACGAGAGCATAACGGTGTAATAAGTAAGCCGCTTGCCTTGCCCTCTCTCTTACTTCCTTATAAGACTCAACACCTTTATGGTACCCAAGTATCCATAATGTTCGCCCGATAAACATCCATACGTTAGGTTTACATTTCAACCATGTTGGAGCATAAAAATTCGTCGGAATTTCAGCTTCCCTAAAAAGAGAATTTTGCATAAAAGATAAAGAATTCATTAATTCAGCTGCTGACTGTATAGCACACCTTTGATCACTCGTTACAATCAACTTTGCTGCTTCAACCGCTTCCATTGTTTCCATTGGTATAGGTGCTTTTTCTGTTATAGCATGTAAGTCATATCCTTTCATCCATTCATGAAAGGATGTAACCGTCATTGGTTCTATAGTACGATCTAAGCGGCCATGACGAATAAAAGAAATCTTCATTCTTTCCACTCTCCATTCATCACTTACGAACTCTATTATGTACTATTTTTAAATATCATACCACGCAAAAAAAGAAAGTTATACACCTTTACATATCCCCGCCACTCTCATGTGTGACCCCAGCATGTATACCATCCATCCCATCAAAATATATAGTCGTTTCATGATGACGAATCTTTTTTAAATTTATATAAGAAAATACAAATAAAGTTAATGCTATAACACTCCCCACAAATTCAAACATCATTTTACCGCCTCTAATTTCTCCCACTTTAGTAGGTTATTGTATTTTTTCATTATACCCCTATATAAAGATGCACGCATTTAAACCGTTCTTTTTTTCTAATAACTTGGAGTTCTTGCATATTTTCTTACAAAATGTGAATATTTTTCGAATTTTTACTTTGGAAACATTTACAAACTAGACAATATGGTTCAAAATAAGAGGAAATAAAAAAAACCAAAATTATTCTTTTTTTGGAAAACTGTAACAAGGAGAGTTGCTTATGCAGATCGCAGAAACTGGAGATATCATTGAATTTAAAGGTGGAATGCAAGGCCGTGTTCAAAAAGTAAATCAAAACTCCGTTATTGTAGATATAACAATTATGGAAAATTTTAGAGAACTAGATATGGAACCTCTTACAGTTGTAAGTCATAAAAACTATACTGTCATTAATCAAAATGCATAATATAATAGAAAGAAAGGATCTGTATGTTATACAGATCCTTTCTTTCTATTATATATTAACGATTATCAATTGTTTCTGGATATAGATCATGGTTCATCATACGGTAGTCTGCCATTTGTTCATACTTCGTGCCTGGGCGACCATAGTTGCAGTAAGGATCAATTGAAATCCCTCCACGTGGTGTGAATTTCCCCCATACCTCAATGTAACGCGGATCCATTAATTTAATTAAATCATTCATAATAACGTTCATGCAATCTTCGTGGAAGTCACCATGATTGCGGAAACTAAATAAATATAGCTTTAAAGATTTACTCTCTACCATTCTTTGTTCTGGAATGTAGCTAATATAAATTGTTGCAAAATCTGGTTGACCTGTTTTCGGACATAAGCTTGTAAATTCAGGGCAATTAAATTTCACAAAATAATCACGGTTTGGATGATTGTTATCAAATACCTCTAAAATTTCTGGGCTATATTCAAATAAATATTTTGTATTTTGATTTCCTAATAAAGTTACATCTTTTAAATCTTCATCTAATCTTCCTGCCATTTTAAACATCCCTTCTCATTATACTCCGCGTTTATTTCCCCATACTAACGCATGAAGCTGTGGCAATACTTTTGCATTATTCATTTCTTTACAGTTAACCGCTTTTTCAATAAGCCACTCGTATTTATCTAATAATTTTTTAATCAACATCGCATCATCCACAGTTTTTGTATCATCATTCCCTACTTGTAAGAAGAATGGAACATCTGGATAACGTTCGTGCATCTTAACTGCATACTCAAAGTCATAATCGTCAAATACTACTACCTTTAAACTAATATCTTTTCCTGCTAGTTTCTGAATAACAGCATCTAACTTCTGAAAATCAGTATTCATCGTCGAACTTGGTGGTTTTGGAGAAATCGTTATCTCATCAATTTGAAGTAACCAATCTTGCCATTTACTCCCTTGCGTTTCGATTGCCGTCCGCATTCCATTCTCTTTTAATATAGAAAGAAGAAACTCAATATTTTTCAACAATGCTGGATTTCCACCTGAAATCGTAACATGAGAAAAATTTTCGCCACCAATTTCTACAAGCTCGTTCCAAACGTCCTCTGCTGTCATCTGTCTAATTTGTTCCTTAGCCGATCCATCCCACGTAAAAGCAGAATCACACCATGCGCAACTATAATCACAGCCAGCTGTACGGATAAACATCGTCTTTTGTCCCACAACCATTCCTTCACCTTGAATGGTCGGACCAAATATCTCTAAGACAGGGATTTTACTCATCGAGCATCCACTCCCGTCTTACTTCCGCATAACTAGTTGGCGTCTCGAAAAGACGAACAAATTCAACACGAGCTCCTTTATATTCGTTCGCACGATTATCTTTTAGTAATGCTTCTGCCATCTTTTCATAAATCCAAACGACCATGTTTTCAGCAGTCGTATTCATTGCTGGTAACGTTTCGTTTAAATAACGATGGTCTAAATAAATTTCTATTTCATTCTTCCAAATTTCTTTTATATCTCCAAAGTCAATCGCAAGACCTATTTCATTTACATATCCACTAATCCCAAATACAACTTTATATGTGTGACCATGTAAGTTTTTACATTTCCCCTCATAACAGTGTAAATGGTGTGCTGCATCAAATGTAAATTCCTTGCTGACCATTACTCTTTTATTATGATATTTGAGCTGTTTACGCTGAATATCCTTGTCCATTTTTTGCAAATTTTCTACGATGCGAAATCCAAAGAAATTATCCATTAGTTATTTGCTCCTTCGCGTTCTTGTAGGTACGTATCTAATCCTGCTTTACGAAGCTGACATGCTGGACATTCACCGCAACCATCACCAATGATTCCGTTATAACATGTTAATGTTTTTTCTCGAACAAACTCGAATGCTCCAAGTTCATCTGATAATTTCCATGTTTCCGCTTTATCAATCCACATAAGTGGTGTATGAATTACGAACGGATAATCCATGGATAAATTTAAAGTAACGTTTAACGATTTCACAAACACGTCACGGCAATCTGGATAACCACTGAAATCAGTTTCACATACACCCGTTACAATATGACGTGCTCCAACTTGTTTTGCTAATACAGCAGCAAATGATAGGAATAGTAAATTTCGTCCATCTACAAACGTCGATGGCAATTCACCTTCTTCATGTGTAATCTCCATATCCGTTCTCGTTAACGCATTTGGAGCAAGTTGATTTAATAGACTCATATCTAACACCGTATGTTTAATTCCTAGCTCTTTCGCAATTTCCGCTGCACAATCAATTTCTAGTTTATGACGTTGATTGTAATTAAACGTTACAGCTTCTACTTCTGCAAACTGCTCTATTGCCCAAAATAAGCATGTCGTACTATCTTGTCCTCCACTAAAAACAACAACTGCCTTTTCTTTTTTCATTTCACTCATTCTCCTTCTCTACTACGAATAAGAAGAAAGAACGTTCTTGAACTGTCACAATAAAAAAACAAAACAATACCTAAAGATATTGTTGTTTCCATAGTTTTTTATAGAGGGAGTTCGCGAACCTCTCCCGTGCAATGCACGGAATTCCTTCTTTCATTGACAAAGCTTATTGTAACATATTGTATACTACCAGAAAAAATTTCTGATTTTTCCGCTATTTTTCATTTCATTTCTTTCATTTTATAGTATGATGAATTTAATGCGAGAAGAGAAGAGAGGAGGCACCCCACTGAAACCCTTTATTATTTATCTCTTTCTAAATATATTATTCATCCTTGTTACAATGCTCGTATACCATCTATTTTGGAATCAAAAAGGGAAACGTTCTCCTAAATTAAATTCAGCTATATTTATTGCATTATGTTGCCTCGCTACCATACTATGTATTACTTTCGGAGCAAAAACAAATTATGGATTTCAATTTGATATGCGCCATATCGTATTAATTGTCGGTACATTAACAGGAGGCCCTATTGCTGGTGCTTCTATCTTAACTGTATTAAACATATACCGCTTCTTATTAGGGGGAATAGGTGTTTTCCCATCCCTTATCGCTTCGGTTCTACTGTTTATTGTTCTCCTATTAACATACAAACTATTTAACCGAAGTTCTAATCGAATAAAAATAGCACTCGCTATCTTTTACAGTCTCATATTTGGCTTGGGCTGGGTACCTTCTTTCCTTTCAGAGGTTACAAATAGCGCCGATTACATACCACATATTATCGTGTACGAAATATGTACAATAATTGGAACAATCCTTATTTTATATTTGCTACACATACTACAAATGCAAGTTCGTCTTCAAAACGAACTTATGAATGCCGAAAAATTCCATTTAATTGGAGAAATGGCAGCGTCCATCTCTCATGAGATTCGCAATCCATTAACTTCAACAAAAGGATTTTTACAACTTTTGCAGTCAAATACATGCACTGAGCAAGAGCGAAAATTATATATCGACATAGCCATCAACGGAATCGAACAAGCAAATCATGTTCTTACAGACTACTTAACTTTCGCGAAACCAAGTATTGAAAAAGAACAACAGTTACAAGTAGAGGAAGAATTATTGCATGCCTTATCTTTAATCACACCTCTTGCTAATTTAACAAATGTTCGTATCCACTATATCAAACAAAGTACATCTTTCTATATCACTGGTGAAAAACAAAAACTAAACCAATGTTTATTAAATATTTTAAAAAACTGTATTGAGGCTATGCCTACAGGCGGTGATCTCGTACTCACTTTAGTTCCAGACCATAAACATATACAATTGTATATAAAAGATACAGGAGTTGGTATGGATCAAGAACAAGTAAAACGCCTTGGATCCCCTTTCTACTCAACAAAAGAAAAAGGAACTGGTCTTGGAATGATGGTCGTATTCAGTGTTATTCAAGCTATGAACGGAAAAATTGATATTATAAGTGAAAAAGGTACAGGTACAACCTTCTTATTAACTTTTCCACTCATACAAAAAACGTGATGAAATACTCATCACGTTTTTTCTGTTCCTTCAACTAATTCAGCAAAGGCTTTCACTTTACCATGTGGTTTTTGATTTTCTTTACGTGCTTTCCACGCGCGCTCTTCTTCTTTCTTTTTCTTGGACATACTTTTCAACTCCTTCTGTTCTTTCTCCATGTAGTATTCCAAAATAAGAAAGAAAACTATGCACGTATCAAAAAAGAAGTGGTCTCCCACTTCCTTCTGATTATCGTTGCAAAATTGCGTGTTTCGCCTCTTTTAACTGCGTAAGATGTCTTTGTTCATGCAAATCAAGAAATTGAACCCACTGATACAAATTCAAATCATTAAAAATAGGATGCTTTAATCCATTTTCAAATAAATCTTTTTCATCTATCACACTATGAAGCGCGTGTAATAGTTCTTGTCGTGAATGTTCTAGTAATTGAATTCCTTGCTGTTTTTTCATTAACGTTTCTGTTGGTTCCATTTGCTGAGGAGCTTCTCGTTTATGTGTGCGATCAAGCGTAAGTTGGAGGTCTTTAAATGGAGTCGTGTTTCTTTCATTTTTTTGTAAAGCATATACAAGGGCAGATGTAACTGATTGTTCAACTAAATGCAAGTGATGCAAAATTTGAATAATACTCCATTTATCACGGCGTGGCTTTACATTCACTTCTGTATCATTTAACATTTCAATTTCTGATAATAGCGTGCTTCGAGTAGACTGTAATGAGTTCACCAAACTTTCTAAACTCACATCCATATTAGATTGAAGCATACTTCTTTCCCCCCTTTTTGTTGGTGAAAAGAGGTGCTCCTTATTAGAAACACCTCTTTATTATTCTGAATTTTCTTTTATTATCTCATCATTTTCTCTTTATGTCGATGTTAAACATGTGAAAAAAAGCGCATGTTTTTTACAATTTTGTGTCGTCAATCGCACGTAGCCATGCTTCAATTTCTGTAATGACACTTTTCACACAGCCTTCAGCAAATGGTGATGTTAAATTTGCAACTTCTACTAATTCCAAGAATGATTTACTTCCACCTTGTTGACACAGATTCACATAATCTTCCCATGCCTCTTGTCTATTATCTCTTGCACGTTTCCAAAATTGCAGTGCGCAAATTTGTGCTAATGTGTAGTCGATATAGTAGAACGGCGAGCTATAAATATGTCCTTGACGTTGCCAGAATCCACCGCGCTCTAAATAATCATTATCTTCATAATCACGATGCGGCAAATACTTTTTCTCTATATTACGCCATGCTGTCTTACGCTCTTCTGGTGATGCTTCTGGATTTTCATATACATAATGTTGGTATTCATCAACAGATACACCATACGGTAAAAACAGAAGTGCTGAACTTAAGTGAGAGAAATAATATTTATCTGCATCTTCTTCAAAGAATGACTTCATCCATGGCCATGTAAAGAATTCCATACTCATAGAATGAATTTCACATGCTTCATACGTTGGCCAATTGTATTCTGGAATTTCAAACTTACGACTTTCATATACTTGGAAAGCATGACCAGCTTCATGTGTTAATACATCAATGTCGCCAGATGTTCCGTTGAAGTTTGAGAAAATAAATGGCGCTTTATAATTCTCAATATATGTACAATATCCGCCACCAGCTTTTCCTTTTTTCGCAACTAAATCTAATAAATCATTATCTAGCATGAAATTGAAAAATTCATCCGTTTCAGCCGATAACTCTTTATACATCGTTTTCCCATGATTAACAATCCAATCCGCATCTCCTTTTGGAGTTGGATTACCAGTAGCAAACTCAAAGTTTTCGTCGTAATATGCTAACTTCTCTACACCAATACGTGCTTGTTGTCGTTTTCTTAACTCCGTTGTAACGGGAACGATATAATCTAGTACTTGCTGACGATAATTCGCCACCATTTCCGCATTATAATCTGTACGGTACATTCTTGCATATCCAAGTTCAACAAAGTTTTTGAAACCTAAAGATTTGGCGATTTTCGTTCTCACTTTAACAAGCTCATCATAAATACGATCTAACTCTTCCTCATTCTCAGCTAAAAATCCGTAATAAGCTTCACTTGCTGCTTTACGTTCACTTCTTTCTTTCCCTTGCATAAACGGAATCAGTTGCGATAACGTTCTTTCTTCTCCTGCAAAGTCAATTTTTGCAGATGCTAATAACTGTGTATATTGTGAAGACAATTTATTCTCTAATTGTAAATCTTTCACAACTTCATCAGAGTATGTTTTCAAATCACACTCCGCTAAAGCAAATAATTGCTTTCCATAATACGCTTCTAATTCTTCACGGAATGGGGAATGAATTAACGCATTATAATACTTTGTACCATATCCTTGTACAACTGGAGAGAATTCATCAAAGAAATCTTGCTCTTCCTTATAAAAAGCATCTGTCGTATCAACAGAATGACGAATGTAACAAAGGTTCCCCATTGTACCGAAGTCGTTGCGAATTTCGTTAATTGAATTGATGACTTGTTTTTGTTCTTCTACCGTTTTTACGTTATCAAACTTCTCTAAAGCAACGGTAAACTTTTCTTTTAATTCTTCAATATTTGGCCGTTTATATTCATAGTCTTTAAATGACATGAACGAGCCTCCTCTCCATTATATGCATCCTTACTATAATTCAATGCTTACTTACAAATCTCCTCTTATTCTTCAACAAAATACGGCAGATGCTGTCATAATTACATGTAAACAAAAGAACCTTGGATTTCTTTATCCAAAGCTCTTTTGAAACATACTATTATTTTTCATATTTTCCAATCTTTTTTAATAGAGCTAGTAATTCATCCTTTTCCTCTTTCGTTAACATTTCAAAAGACTGATGTATAACTTGCTCATGCCCTGGAAAAATAGAAGCGATAAAGCTCTCTCCAGATTCAGTTAGTTGTGCATAAATAACACGTCTGTCATTCGGGCACGGAATTCTCTTTACTAGTCCCTTTTTCTCTAGCTTATCTACAACATATGTAATGCTGCCACTAGCTATTAAAATACGCTCACCAATTTGCTGAAGTGGTTGACCGCCTTTATGATATAACAGTTCTAATACAGCAAATTCAGTTGGATTTAGCCCGTTACTTTGTATAGATTTATTTGTAGTATCCATAACAGAACGATGTACACGAGATAATGCAATAAATACTTTTAAAGATTGAGAAATATCTTCTCGTTCATTATTTGATGTCATACAACTTTCAACCCTTCACTTAAATTCTCAGTAATAAAAAGAAAAAACAACTTAGTACTTCATGTGAATTCCGAATGAGTATTCACTCATTCATTTCCTCTCCCCAAATATATTATGAATGATTCTTGAATAAAAACATGACAATTTTAACATAGTTTATATATAATGATAATAAAAAAGAAGGAGTACCAAATTTGAAAGTCAAATTCCACAGCATAGTTTTATATATAGTTCTTGTTATCCTACCAACGATAGGGATTGGTGCTACACTTTATTCATATCATTTGTATAAAATGAAGCAGGAAAACAAACTATCTGCTCACACGGTTCTCTTTTTATATAGAGACTATTTAGATCATCACCTTGGTGAAGCAATTTCCGCATTAAAAATGCTCTCAAAGGTCGTAGGAACCGAGACTGGAAATATAAATGGAGTTAAACAAATTGTACATGATACAGATGGAAACGATGCACGTTTTTCTGGTTTATATTACGCTACACCAGAAGGAATCATTACAATCGCATCCGAAGGCGACCGACCACCTGTTGCTGTCTCAGATCGTAAATATATTCAAGACGTATTGCAAACGAAGAAAACAACTGTATCATCAGTCATTACAGATCGTGTTCTTGGACATCAAGCTATTATGATTGCTTCTCCCATTTTTAATAAACAGAAGGAAATCTCAGGCTTATTGTTAGCAAGTTTACGCTTTGACTACATTTCAGCATCTTTAAATGCCATTAAGCCACAATATCATTTTGAAGTAACTGATAAACATGATGTAGTTTTTCTCACCGATGATAATAACGAAACAAGTGATGCGCATTCTAATATGCTTACTACCCCACTCAAAAGATTAAATTGGAAGGTCTCTGTTTCTCCATTGCCTATCCATCAAAAAACTTTATATCAGTGGGTTGTAATAGAGTGTATAGCTACTTTATTTTTAATGTCTATTTTATTTTTACTTGCTCAATATATGTTGTTAAAACGTCAAACAAAACTGGAAAGACAACAAAATGAACTACAAAAAATTGAATTAGTTGGAACTTTTGCAGCTAGTACAGCCCACGAAATCCGTAATCCTCTTACCGGAATTAAAGGGCTCGTCGCTCTATTAAAAGAGAAATATAAAGATGAACAAGATCAGTTTTATTTTTCCATCATCGAACAAGAGATAGAACGGATTAATGAAATTGTAAGCGAATTTCTTATTCTTGGAAAGCCAACTGCTATCATTGAACAAACATATGATGTGAGAACCATTCTAAATGAGGTAGCATTAATTATTCAATCTGAGGCGAATCTACATAACATTGTATTCCATTTACATTTGCCAGACCATCCTGTTCATATCCGTTGCTCAAAAGACCATATGAAACAAGTGGTTTTAAACATTACAAAAAATGCAATTGAAGCCATGAATTCTGGTGACACACTGACCATTTCCGTAACAAACAATGAGACACACGCACAATTGAAAATTACAGATACTGGAAAGGGGATTCCGAAACATATTCAAAAACACCTCTTTCATCCGTTCTTTACTAATAAAGATACTGGAACCGGTCTTGGACTTGTCATATGTAAACGAATTGTAGAGATGTACAATGGGCATATTTTTATTGATAGTATAGAAAATGAAGGAACGACAGTTCATATCGAAATTCCGTTACACCTAGTATAATTATCCTTATCCCAAAAGGGTAATTATACTTATTTCATAAAACCAGCCACAAGCATTCGCCAAAAATTACTTGATTTCCCTTTATACCCAATTTGAAAAATAGGTACCTTTATAATTGATAACCATTTTGGTGTTTGTTTTTCTTTATAACACTGATACTGTAAAATAAGCTTGTCCAATTCTTGACTCACTTGAATTGTCTCCATACTATTTAACCCACTTGTTAAACCTAATTGAATCATTTCTTCACGTTTCATATGAATATCACGTGAAAGCTTTTCTAATGTGTACTTCCTTTTTACAGTAAACATCCATATCCCCCTTATTATACTTCCGTGCTCTCGACTTTACTTCTCCATCGGCCTTTTAACTACTTAATCATATTTGAATTTGAAGAATCAGAAAATTTAACATTTTCTCCCTGTAATTTACAAATCTTTACCCTCACTTTGAGAATTATTACAAATTATTCTATCTTTGTAAATACATTCGCAATAATAGACATTTTTTTCATCTTCTTTTTTTACAAATACCAATTAAATAGCTGATTCTCTATTTTCCATATACTTTTCTTCGACATTTTTTGTTTAATTTATATAAAAACGCAAAACATAATGATGATTGATAAAGTGAAATTTAATCATTGGGGATTTTGTCCATTCCTCACTGCTCGCAAATAGCGGGATAAAATAGAAAGGAAATATTTATATGCGCAAATATACGATTGCATTGCTTATATTTACTATGTTTTTACCATCCTTCTTGTTTCCTGTTCAAGCAAAGGCCCATACAAACAAAGTCGCTATTGTCATTGATGACTTCGGCAATAATATGAAGGGGACTGATAAAATGTTATCACTTCCTATTCCACTGACTGTTGCCGTTATGCCTTTTCTCCCTTCCACAAAGGAAGATGCGATAGCGGCTCATAAGAAAGGGCACGAAGTTATTATACATATGCCAATGGAACCTATTAAAGGTAAAAAAGAATGGCTTGGACCAAAAGCAATTACAACTGATTTAAGCGACGAAGAAATAAATAACCGACTCGAACAAGCGATTCAAGAAGTACCGCATGCAATTGGCATGAATAATCATATGGGATCAAAAGTGACCGCGGACGAAAGAATTGTACGACTTATACTTGCAGCTTGTAAAAAACACGGTTTATTTTATTTAGATAGCAAAACAAATCCTAAGAGTGTTGTCCCAAAAATCGGGAAAGAATTAGGAGTGCCTATTATTGAAAATCAATTATTTTTTGATGATGTGTATACGGCGGCACATATTTCAAAACAAGCCCAATTACTCATTAAAAAACTTCAAGAAAAACCGATTATGGTAGCTATTGGACACGTTGGACCTCCAGGTGAAATTACATCACGTGTTATAGAAACTTCTATTCCTAACATTCGCGCGCATGCAGATTTTATTTTTTTATCTGATTTAGCACTATCTCCACCTCCTGTTTCAAAATAAGATTCATTACTCACACTAAAAAGGTACCAATCTGCATATAGCAAATTGGTACCTTTCCTTTTCACCTTAAATATAATCTACATGACTCACCCTGAATCCTTTTTTCTCTATTTTTTCGATTAATTGCTTTAATCTTTTTTCATTTAACTCATCTGCTATATTTACGATAACGCGGCGAATATATTGATCACCGTTATCTAGTGTAAATAATCCACCGATATTAAATGCTTTCAACAATGTCCCAAGTTCTTTAATCGTTCCCTTACAATCTTGTGTTGCAATTGTTAATATATAACCACCCGTCCGCATACCGAATGAATCTTCAATAACATCAAATATATTGGAATGCGTTAAGATACCGACAAATTCATTATAGTCATTTAGCACAGCTAAAAATGGAAGTCGACGAATAACATAAAATGCTCTAAAAAAAGAATCCTTTTCAAAAATAAATGCGGAGGAATCTCCCAGCATATGTTCCGCACTTAATTTCTCTAATCCGCTATTACACTTCTTTTCTAAAAGATCTACTTTATAAATAATCCCTATGAATTTCTTTTCATCTTCTGCTAATACAGGGATTGCTCGAAATCCCGTTTCATTCATAATGTGCAAAGCCTCTTCACCTGAATCGTTCATTTTGCAAAATGTTACTTGCTGTTTTGGCAGAAAATGATATTTAACTCGCAAAATATGTTCCTCCTTACATGTCAACATGTAATCTATATATAATAAGGAGACCTATATTTTATGAGTGAAATTATTTTTAAAACGCTTTCATTTTTTGTTGACTTGTAACGACATCACAAACATTTTATATAACAGAGCTCTTTGCACCTTTTATCATTAACAACTTTACATGGTAATTCATTAAATATTCTATACCCTCTAGCCATTTTTTCGCTTCTTCTGGAGTTTTCCCCCACACAATCATGCCATAATTATGAACAAGAACTACTCCTCCACCTTCAATAAAATTCGGTACATTATTTTCTAATAAATCAGCAAATTTCTTCTCATCTTCTACAATGGGAATTGTCATTTCTGTTATACCTTCTTTTCCAAAAACACGTTCCACACTACGTTTATCGAATGTTACTTCCCCTTCTTCTCCATATAACTCTGATATTAAATGACTATCTACAGTCTGCACTTGTAAAATACATTCTGCACTACTTTTTTTATAAATATCCGCATGCATAAACGATTCTGCAGCTGGTTTTTCTTCATTTTCAAATACTGGCTCACACATACAATTAACAACAATAAAGTCTTCTTCTGAAAATAACCCTTTATCTCTTCCCTCAACGTTTATTAAAAAAGTTAACGGCTCTTTTGACGTACAGAGTGATAAACTAATTTTTGTACCATAAAACCAATCACGAAGTGCCAATTCAGATTTCACATCTTTTAATTCATTCCATTTTTTTAGAAAAAATAACATTTCGTCACCCCCGGCATAATATTTATATAATGTTCGAATCCTTTCTATGTAAAAGGAGTATTTTTTGATTATTCTAAAAATTTAATTGAATTATCACATGATAACGCCTTTTTGTCAATATAGTTTCATAGCTCTTCTTTAAAATGGGCCATCCATATATCTATACTTCTGTCTATTCCCTATTTCATTTTGTACATAAAAAATACGTTATTCTTTTTAAATCAAAGAATAACGTATTTTCTCATCTTTTATTTCTTTATTGCGTTATATAAAAACTGTGCATATTGTTCACGTGTTACGAAATCATCACCTAAAAAGTTTCCTTTTCCATCACCTTTTGATATATTATTATCCGCTAAAGCTTTCACATAGCCTTCTGCCCAATGACCTTTTGGCACATCAGTAAAGCTCTCTACACTCTTTTCATTTCCCTTTAACTGAAATACTTTTTGTAATACTACTGACATTTCATATCGAGTTAATACTCCATCTGGACGGAACTCCCCAGTACCATCTCCTTGCATAATTCCAGCTTGCGCAACTGTGGCAATCTCTTGCTCAAACATATGCCCTTTCGTATCTGTAAATCTCTCTTTCTGCTCTACTTTATTTTCTAATTTCAAGTACCTTTGTACTAAAGACGCAACTTGTCCACGAGTAATACTATCCCCAAACCCAAATTGTCCATTTCCATATCCCTTGAAAATATTTTCTTTCGCTAAATAATGAATTGCTTCTTCTGACCAATTTCCTTTTGGTACATCTTTAAATTCTACTACTTCTACTTTTTCATCTTCTTTAGAAGTATTGTTTTCTTTAGAATTGTTGTCCCCTTTACTTTCTACTACATTTTGAATTACAGATCCTGTAAAGAAAATACCTGTATCTGCAAATGGATCTTTCACTCCAAATTCATATACTTTCTCACCTGGTGTACTCCATTTCACTACACCATTACTATACGTACCACCATCACTCTTCAGACGGATTTTTGTAGATACCTCGCCGTCTTTTTCGTATATAGGTACTTTTACTTCTTTATTTACTTCTGTATCCTCTAGAAAGACTTTTTGGTTTTGAACATTAATATAAGCCTTCTTACTTAATTCTATTACTGGTCTAACATCGCGGATTTCATTTGCAACAAAACTTAAATATACTAACTTATTCAACTTACTAACTGGCGATAAGTCTGAAATATAATTTGCTTCTAAATCAAGTTTTTGTAAGTTTACTAGATTTGATAATGGAGTAATATCCTTTAACTCATTATTAGGTAAATCTAATTCTGTAAGCTGAGTCATTTTAGCAAGTGGTGTCACATCTTCAATTTGATTTTTACCGATAAATAATTTATTTAATTGATTCATTTGATCAATACCCGATAAATCTTTAACTTTATTACGCGTTAATACTAAATCTTTTAAAGGTAATGAATATAACGGTTTAATATCTTCAATTTGATTACCTGCTAAAGTTAAGTATGTTACATTTTTCAACGCGCTTAATGGAGCAACATTCGTAATTTTATTATTTGCTAAATTCAAGTAATCTAGTTGTTCCATTTTCGCTAATGCTGTTACGTCTTCTATTTGGTTGCCTGATAGATATAAACTTTTTACATTTTTCATTTCAACGAGTGGTGCAACGTTTGTAATTTTATTATTACTCAAATCAAGAGATGCTAAATTATCCAGCTTAACAAGTGGTGTTACATCTGAAAATTCATTACCACGCAAAGCTAAATGATTTAATTGCTTTAAATTCGCAAAGAACGACGGATCTGTTATCTTCGCATTCGCAACTGTTAAAGATTTTAAATTTGGCATATATTTTAATGCACTATAATCAAGAATCTCATTCGTGTTTAAAAACAAGTCCTTTACTTGTAATAACTCCTCTTTCGTAATTGGTGTATTTAAATCTTTTCTATTAAATACTTTTTTATTAACAAGTTCTCTTAATTTGTTATCTGTTATCATATTTTGACTATCAACTGGATGATCCGTTTCCGTATTGCCTGAATTAGAGTTATCATCTGGTTTCTCTGTTTCTTTGTCACCTACAGTTGGATCTTTAATTTCAAATTGAACTTGATATTTGTGATCATATCCGATGGCCGGAATAAGTATATGCATTTGCATATTATGCTTCTTCTCAAATTCGCCAATTTCAAATTGGACCACTTTCGTTCCATTTTTCCTCTTATCTTCTGATAAAACTTTCACATCTTGAAATACACCAGGTTGGTTTTTATCCTCTATTCTAAGATATTGAAAATAATCGCTATCTTGTATTGTTACAGTAACGATTTTTTTCCCATCTTCAATTGCTACTTTAGGATTTTTTATGTACTGAGAAACCATAGATGGCTCATCTTTTTGATCCTTATATATTTTAATCTCAGTATCGTATGTACGTTCACTAGCTGCTGCCACCGACTGGTTTGCTTCAGCTTTTAGTGCTGCTAATGCTGGAGTAGAGTATGTAGCAAATGGAATTGCTAATGTTGTGGCTACTACTAGCGCCTTAATATAACTTTTTTTCAAAATAATATCCCCTATCATATATAATTTTCATAATTTATAAATGTTATTAATTATCTACAAATAAATGATAATGAATATCATTATCATTGTCAATGGTAATATTACATTAAGTTTATATTTCCAAAGATAAAAAATAAAAAACCCTTTAATCAAAGGGCCTTTTTACCTAGCGTATGAAGAATTTCACTTTTTTCTTTTTCATTAATAAAACCAATTTTTTGCAAAATATTTGCATAAAATACAAGTTTATTATATATCCGTTCTGACATGCTTCTCCCTTCTTTCCTTCGACCAACTTTTTTTGTATTGGTAAATTATATGAAAGAGATGAGAAAATGTGTCCACTTTTTGCATACATGCAAATCTTTTATCCCGCTATTTGCGGACAGTAAAACTCCCACCTCAAAAACAGGTGGGAGTTCAATTTATTTAGCAAATTGTCCATTGAATATTATGATTTTTGACTTCCTCTTCAAAACTATAGGGCATTTTCTTATCACAAATTACATGTTGAATACGTGAAAATGCTGCTATTCGGTAATTTCCTTTTACCCCTACTTTTGTATGATCACATAAAATATATGTTTTCTCCGCTAATTTCAGCATCGCTTCTGACAGTTTCGCCTTTTCTAATTCAAAACTAGAAACCCCAAAACCAGGTAACAATCCATCAATCGAAACGAATGCTTTATGAAAATGAAATTGCTGGATTACTTGCTGTGAAATAGAACCTGACACACGTGAATGCTTTGGAGATACTTTTCCACCAATAAATAAAACTTCACCGTGAAACATCTTTTTATTAATAGAAGAAATTAATTGTGTAGCTACTGGAAATGAACTTGTTACAATCGTTAAATTTTTACGATGAACAAGATATGGCACCATTTGAAGTGGTGTACTTCCATCATCAATCGCAATCACATCCCCATCTTCCACAAACGTTGCTGCTTTATACCCAATTCTCTTCTTCTCTTCTATATGCAGCATCTCTCGTTCTAACATTGGTGCCTCTATTCCAGCTCCCGGAAGTTGGACGGCTCCACCATACACTTTCTTCAACTTCTTTTCACGATCCAATTCTTCTAAATAACGACGAATCGTCTCTGTTGATACAGCAAACTCTCTCGCTAACTCTGAAACTTTTACTTTCCCTTTAAACTCTACCTTCTCAAGAATGGTTCGCTTTCTTTCTTCACCTACTACAGACATAGCTTCACCCCATTGATTTCTACCTCATACACTGCCTTACTTATACAAAGTTATAACTTTCTTTTTCAGTTAAAATTTCTTCATGAATATGAATACCACGCTTTTTTAGTTCATCAAAAATAATTTGTGGATTTACAAAAGCTTCCTCAGGTGTCACAACACCAACTTTATTTACATTCCCTTTTGCGATTAACTCTGTAGCAATCCCAAATGGAATACCAACGTTTCTCGTATAAGCTCTTAATTTTTCCCACCCTACAACAGAACCATCAGATAACGGGTGTGTATGATATAATATGTGCCTTTGTTTCTCATTATTTTTCATACCTATTACTTCTACATGAAGTGCATAACCGTAAATTTCTGTTTCTTTCCCTTCTTTCGATTGCAATAAATACTTCGAAATACAATCCATAATACCAATTTCTTTCCCATTTATGTCAACCAGATCATTACGCAATATACCATAATCATATAAAGCACGTACGAGCTGCATATTTTGCTTTGGCCAAGTTCCTCTCGTCTCTATCAGTTTGACGCCTTTATTTTCTAGTGCTTTTGCTAACGTAATCGTTTCAGAATGCGGTATTATATACTGCGTTGCCTTACCATAAGGCGCCGGTAATTCAATTTCTCTTGGACGCGCAAACGGAGGTACTTGCTTAAACTCACCATCTTCATATACTGTACGCGATGGTAAATGTGGATCATATTCATATGTCGTTGTTTCTGTAATTGATGCAGAAAAAGCAATTGGACGGTACGAGCCATGACTTACACGTACTGACTCTACAGTATCTAGCTGATTTGCTGCATGCATTGCCATCATTTGCGTTACACCTGGCGTCATACCAAAACCGGGTAAACACGTTTTTTCATTTTGAGCAAATATAGAATGAGATTCATTTTCTTCACCAAATCCATTCAAATTCACACCGTGACAACCCGCTTCTGCAATACATCGAGTAGACAATCCATTTAACTTAATTGTCGTACCGTCCATTACAATGTCATAACCTTTCATTTTTGCAACCGTATCCTCGTGATTCGTTACATCTACTTTCACAAAATCAACACGAGGATCGTTGAGCCATTCTACTACTTTCAGGCCCTCTTCTTCATTAAAATCAGCTACTGTAATCGCCTCAAAAGATGAAAATTGCACTAAATCTAAAATTGCTTCACGACAAATTTTACCTGCTCCCCCTAAGCAAAATACTTTCATCCTATAACAACTCCTTTAGCAATACTATCAACTAAGCTATGGATATCTGCCTCATGTACATCACCGATATTTCCAATGCGGAATGTATCTACTTTTGAAATTTTACCTGGATAAATAACAAACCCATCGCACTTTAATTCATTATATAACTGTCCAAAATCAAACCCCTCTTCTGGATAAATGAAGGATGTAATAATAGGCGATTGATATTTTTCATCTACTAGTGGCTTAAATCCGATTTCTCTCATTCTATTCACTAATATTTTTTGATTGTTATAATATCGATTGTAACGCGCTTCTACTCCGCCCTCTTTTTCTAATTCAAGTAGTGCTTGATAAAAAGCGTGTACAACATGTGTAGGTGACGTAAAACGCCATTTCCCATTTTGATTTTCCATCGTTTCCCACTGATCAAATAAATCTAATGATAATGAACGTGCCTGCCCTTTACATTTCACCAATTCATCGCGCTTTGCAATAACAAAGCCGAATCCAGGAACCCCTTGAATACATTTATTCGCACTACTAATTAGAAAGTCAATTTGTAACTCAGCGATATTTATTTCAATACCACCAAAACTACTCATTGCATCAACTAGTGTTACTTTTCCGTATTGCTTCCCTAATTTACATACATCTACAATTGGATTGATAATACCTGTTGTTGTTTCACAATGAACAACTGCAATATGTGTAATCTCTTTATCTTGTTGCAATATCTTTTCTACCTCTGCAATATTAGTAGGCTCCCACTCTTCTGTTTGACTGACCACGACATCTATATGTAACAGCTCTGCCATTTGTACAATTCGCTTACCGTACGCACCATTTGTACATACGAGCAGCTTTCCATTTTTAGGAACGACAGATCCAATCACTGCTTCAACTGAAAACGTACCGCTTCCTTGCATGAGAACAGTCGTATATTTCTCTTCTTCCTTCGTTGCTAACGATACAAGTCTAGTTCTCACATCTTGCACCATCGTGTTATATTCAGCATCCCACGTACACCAATCGTATAACATAACTTCTTTTACTGTTTTGGTTGTTGTTAATGGTCCAGGCGTTAATAATAAATAGTGATTTTCAGTCATGATCCTATTCCCCTTTTATGAAATAATAAGTTCTTGTTTCTCGATATGTTCCATTACGTTTTCGAGTTCCTGCATCGTTTCTATCGTAAAGTGCGCCCCATTTTCAACGAAACGATTGCGAACTACTTCTATTTTTTCACGAAGTTCTACCGGATCCATATTCTCCACTTCCTCTTCAGTTAAGCCGAGTTCGCTACTGCCGAGAATTACACCCACTGTCCACATACCAGCATTTCTTCCCTCTTTCATATCTGATACCGTGTCTCCAACTTTTATCATATGATTCATTGGATATACACCAAGCTCCATCGCATTTTTATAGCACATCCACGGATACGGACGACCTGCTGGAACATCATCTGGTGTTACAAGAAAATCAGTTTTATACCCTTGTAGTGCTGCTTCTTTTGCTACAATGTCCATCATTTCTCTCGTATAACCAGTCGTTGAACCAATTTTAATTCCTCTTTCACGTAAAGAAGCAATCACTTCTTTTACTCCATTAACCGGCGACGCATAGCGCGGTAAAATAGTGAAGAGAATCTTTTCGAATTCTTCATACATCTCCTGAATGTCTGCTTCTGTTGGTAATTGTCCGAAAATACGATTCCACTCACTCGCAATACGAGGCATCTCTGTTAATGCCCTAACATGATCAATTTTCAATAATCCCATTGGCTTACGGGCTTCTTCTGCAGTAATTGCAACACCTCGTTTATGGAAAATCTCCATAAATACTTCCAGTGGTGCAAAACATCCGTAATCAACTGTTGTACCTGCCCAATCAAAAATAACTGCTTCTACTTTCATCCAATCCATCACCCTTCTTATTTATCTTTTTTGCCATTGTGACGTTCGGTTACGAAGTGCTTTCGTCCCCCATTCATATACAACTCTCACTACAATATTTGTAACAACAATAAGTACACTCATTGCAGCTGCTGGTGCTACATTTCCTGCATCATCCATATTTACAATTGATACGGCAGCTAGTTTAAAATCAGCTGCATACAGGAATACAACTGCTGAGACAGTTACCATTGAATTTACGAAGTAGTACATTACCATTTCTAAAATGGCTGGTAAACACATCGGTACCGTAACTCGAAAGAATGTTTTATAAAACGGTATCCCCATCGACTGTGAAACAAGTTCAAACTCTCGATCTAATTTCTTTAAAGCTGTCGTTGCCGTAACAAATGTTACAGAATAAAAATGAATGATATTGACTAGTACTAGCACAGCAATTGTTCCGTATAGAGAATGGAACGGGTTCGTTACGGAAAGTCCAAAGATTTGTATTGTTGGTTGACTAAAGAAGAAGACGTATCCTAACCCAAGTACTAAACCTGGTATCGCTAAAGGAACGATAGAGAAAAAGTAACCTGCTTTTCGGAAAAATTGTAGCTGATCTATTTTCTCAATCGCATAAGCGAACATAAATGTTAAAACCGCTCCAATAACTGCAGTAATTGCTGAAACAATTACGCTATTTTTAAATGCTTCAAGTCCATCTCCTGTTAAACTGGAAAAATTAAAATGCTCAAATGTAAAGCTCATATTATATGGCCATACTTTCACACTTGCAGCAATACCAACTGCCACAAATAATAGAATGATCATAAGCGTTACTACGCTACAATATACGAATGAAATAACATCTCGTTTCTTATTATTTATTATTCTGTAAGGTACTGATTTGGAAGATAAGAGATTCGCCTGCTTTCTTTGCGTAATGCGATCAACTGCAAAGGCAAATATAGCTGGGATTAATAAAATCATTCCGACAGTTGCACCCATCGACATATTTTGCTGCCCAATTACTTGCTTATATACGTCAGTAGCAAGTACATTATATTGCCCACCAACAATTTTTGGTGCCCCAAAATCAGTGAAACTAAGTGTAAACACAACGAACATCGCACTAATTAATCCGTACTTTACACTAGGTAAAGTAACAGTGAAAAATTGCTTTGTTTTACTCGCTCCTAACATATTAGAAGCTTCATATAAACGATAATCAGAGCCTTGAAAAGCAATTAACAATATAAGAAATGCTTGCGGAAATGTATACATGACTTCAGCCATTACAATTCCTACTGGTCCATATAAAGGGATTTGTATCCCTTCAAACAAACCAAACATTCCTTTCGTTACTAACCCTTGATTACCAAATAAATATGTAAGTGCGATACCATGCATCATCGTTGGTGCGAATAATGGTAACAACGCAATATATTGGAATACACGCTTTCCAAATACATTCGTACGAGCAATCGCATAGGCGTAAGCGAAAGCGAGTGTCACTGCAATAATTGTTGTCGCGCCCGAAATCCATATCGTATTTTGTAATGATTGAACTAGCGTTGGTGTTGTGAAATATTTACTGAAATTCGCAACACCAATGAAAGCTCCATCTTTATCGTAAAAAGCTTGTGTAAACAATTGTAATAGAGGTAATACAAGCATGATCAAAAACGCGAGAAGCATACCAATAATTAATAGTCTTTGTATCCACTCTTCTTTACCGATACGTCTCTTAATCTTTTTTTTCGTACTTTCTACCTTAAAATCTTCTAACATCTCCATCTATACAATGACCTTCTTTCCATATGACAACATATGATTTTCTGAGAAAGAGATTTGAATCGGCTTTCCTTTTCTAATTGCGGTTGCTTCTACTTCTGATGCCAATATATCCACTACAATTTTCTCGTTATAAAGATGTGTTTTTTCTTCTACGACCCGCACTTCCGTCCGATATACAGATCCGCGAAATTCCATGCTTTCCACAACCGTTTTAATACCATCCTTTTGTACAACTGTTACATGCTCAGGACGAATTGCATGTTCTTCATTGTTTTTCGAAAAGAAATTAATAGAACCAATAAAATCTGCCACAAATGGATTGGCTGGTCTTTGATAAATCTCCTCTGGTGTGCCAATCTGCATAATTTCCGCATGATTCATTACAACAATTTTATCGGCCATCGTTAATGCCTCTTCTTGATCATGCGTAACCATAATAGTTGTTACTCCTACTTTTTCTTGCAAATCACGCATTTCTCTACGTAACTTTTCACGCACTTTTGCATCTAAAGCAGATAATGGCTCATCGAGTAACAAAATATCCGGAGACAGAGCGAGCGCACGTGCAAGTGCTACTCGCTGCTGTTGTCCACCAGACATTTGAGCAGGATATTTATCTTTTACATTCAGCAAATCTACAAGTTCTAACGCCTCTAGCGCTTTCTCTTTTACTTCTGCTTTTCCATATTTTTTTGTCTTTAAGCCATATTCAATGTTTTCAAGTGCTGTTAAATTCGGAAATAATGCATACGATTGAAACACCATTCCGAAATTCCTCTTTCCAGGAGGTAATGCTGTAATATCTTTTCCATCCACAGCGATACTACCTGTTGTTGCCTCTTCTAGCCCTGCTAAAATTCGAAGCAATGTTGTTTTCCCACAACCACTTGGGCCTAATAAACATACAAACTCATTTTTTTTCACAGTAAAAGAAATATCTTTTAACGCTGTAAATGCATCAAACTGTTTTTGAATGTGTTGAATTGATAAATATTCGCTCATTTTTTCTCTCTCCCACTCACTTACTTTTTCGGTTCTGCTTTTTGGCCAAACTCTTTTTCCCATTTTTCTAAAATTTTGTTACGATTTTCTGCTGCCCATTTAAAGTCATTCTTTTTGTATAACTTTTCTGTCACATCTTTAGGGAATCCATCTGGAAGTTTATAATCATTTTTAATTGTCGCGAATCCATTTTTCTCGAAGTATAACTTCATTACATCATCAGTAATTGCCCAATCTAAAAATGCTTGCGCTAATTTTTCATTTTTTGCATTATCTTTTTTAATAAGTGCGTTCGCTTCTACTTCCCAACCTAACCCTTCTTTCGGCAATACAACTTCAACTGGTGCACCTTTTTGTTTCTCTTTCAAAGCACTATAAACCATTGATACGCCAACTGGATATTCACCTGCGCCTGCTAATTTCGCTGGTTTTGAACCTGAATGAGTATAAGTTGCCATATTATCATGAAGTTTCTTCATGTAATCCCAGCCTTTATCTTCACCCATAATTTGTAACCATGCAGAAACTGTTAAAAATCCTGTTCCAGAAGAAGCTGGATGTGGCATAACAAGCGTTCCTTTATATTCTGGTTTCGTTAAGTCTTCGTATGATTCTGGCATCGGTAAATTTTTCTTCTTTAATTCTTCTTTATTTATAGCAATCCCCGTCATAAATGCCGTATTACCTACCCATTTTTCTGGTTGCTTATCATCTTTAAATTGCGGAAGAACACGATCCGCTCCTTTTGGAGAGTATCCTTTTAACATATCTTTTTTATCTAAAGCTAATAGACTAGACGCTGCTGTTCCCCATACAACATCTGCTTGTGTATTTTTTCCTTCAGCTAGCAATTTCGCTGTAATAACTCCAGTTGAATCACGAACAATGTTCAGTTTCACATCTGGATATTTCTTTTTAAAAGAATCAAGATAAATTGGTACAAGTTCTTCTTCAATCGCTGTGTAAACAGTTAATGATCCAGATAATTTATCATCCTTTACTTTTGCCCCAGCACTTTCTTCTTTCTTTGCACCACACCCCATTAATAACGAAAATACCATTCCAGTTGCTACAGCTTTAAAGATTGTTTTTTTCACTGTCTCTCTCTCCTTTTATAAATCTTATGTACAACTCTAATATAAACAACTAGTGTAAAAGCAGTATTAAACCAACATTAATCTTTTGTTTGTTGTTTGTTTTTGTGTAATACGTTGCTACTTCTATGTTTTTTCGCATTTTTCTGCTAATAATGAACACTAAATTTACAAATAATTAAAAAAACCTTTATAATCCCACAAAAAAATGAGGCGTTTGTAAAAAACGCCTCATTTTTGTTTACCTTTTTTTGAATTACGATTTGCATACTTCGCGCTATTTTCTCCTTCATACTCTAATGCAAATTCTGCATCTGGTAAGCTTTCTTTCGGAGTTTTATTATTGTTGATTGCCGCATTTTGTTTCACTTTTCTTTTTACCAATACATTCACCTGCTCTCAAGAATTCACTTTCTACTCTAGTTTGAAACAACATTAAATAATTATTACTGGCAAGTGTTAACAAGTACATAAGGCCGCTAGATGGAAATACTACCTATGAAAAAAACATTAGAAAAGGGGCGATTATTTTGAAGAAGAAAGATAAAATCCAGTCACCAATTTTAGATGAAACGCTCCCGCATCAAATGAATTTCCCATCTTTTAAAGGAACAGGAAAGAAGATGCAACAACCTTTCATAAATCAATATGACGTCGTAATCGGAGACAGTAAATATGATTCCGAGAATAGTCCACTTCACAATTGGACTGATGAAGTAGACCCTGCCATTATGGCTGGAGAAGAATGGATTCATCCTACAAATGATATTGGGTGGATTTCAGAAGAAAATCAAGAGTTGCTAAAAAAAGAAGTGGATAATAAAAATGACGCTTTTATGCATCCGCAATTTGGCATTAACGACTAAAAAACCATTCTACCTCACATAGGTAGAATGGTTTCATACTATCCAATAATAATTCTCTCTTTCGGGTATTTATAGCGAGGTGGCTGTTCTCTTCCCCCACTAGCCAGTATAAATGTTAAAATACCGACACGCCCAATAAACATAAGTACAATGAGTACAAGTTTACCAACAGTTGTTAAATCTGGCGTAATACCTGTCGATAGCCCTGTCGTTCCGAAAGCAGAACACACTTCAACAATTAAACTCATAAGCGGTACATTTTCCGTAATAGATAAAATAAAGAGTGCTGTGGCACATAATAAAATCCCCATCGTCATAACGACAGATGCTTTTAGCACGTCTTCTTCATGTAACTGACGTTTGAAGACTCTAACCGTTCTTCCGCCTCTTGCAAAAGTGTATAGCGATAATATACTAACAGCAAATGTTGTTGTACGTATTCCGCCCCCAACCGAACTTGGAGATGCCCCTATAAACATTAATATACTCATAAATAAAAGCGTCGGTTGTGACAATTCACGTATATCCATTGTAGCAAGTCCACCGCTTCGCGTCGTCACAGATTGGAATAATGTATAGAAAACTGTTTCATGCCATGACTTTCCTGCTAAAAATTGATTTCGTTCTAGTAAAAAAATCATAATGGTTCCAACGATAACGAGTGCAAAAAATGTCGTTGTCGTCAATTTTGTAAACAACGAAAAGCGGAATAGTTGCTGTCGCCTTTTACTAAAGAATTGCTTTACTTCCATTAACACCGGGAAGCCAATCGCTCCTAAAATAATAAGTAACATATGAATCATTTGTACAATATAATCTTTTTTGTACGGAATTAGTGATTGTCCAGTTAAATCAAATCCTCCGTTCGTAGTTGCACTAACAGCGGCAAAGAAACCGTGAAAATAAGCTTCTTGCCAAGTTGGAAAATAAAGCAGGAATCTTGTACCTAATAGTATCGCTCCAATAAGTTCTATCGAAATAATTACAATTAAAATAGAACGCATCAATTCTACAAGACCTGATAAATTCCCTTGATTATGGTCTGCCATAATGAGTCTTCTTCTCTGCAAACCGATTTTTTTCCCCGTTATAATCCAAACAAATGTACCAAGTGCCATAATTCCTAAGCCGCCTAATTGTAAAATAAGGGCTAACATAATAATTCCTGCCGTAGTAAATGTATCTGAAATTGTAACAACAGATAGTCCCGTAACACTTACCGCACTAACAGCTGTAAAGAGGGCATCGATAAATGTCCATTTCATACCAGACTTCGCAACAAACGGTAAACTAAGCAATATCACTGATACAACTACTGCTAATAAATAAAACAACACAATGAGTTGTACAGGACGTAATTTTTGTAAAAACTTTTTTATATCTCTCATTCCATCACTTCGCTACCTTTTTTCTATCGATTAAATAAAGAAAAATCTTCACTTCCTTTATTTGTGAATAACTGCTCAAATATTTTGGCAAATACCATTCCATACACAGTTCCATTACCGCCATGTGACAATGCATAAAATAAATTATGTATCTTTTTGTCTTCTTTTAAAATAGGGAGACCATCATGACTACTTCCAAATGCTGCTGCCCAATAGTACTCTGCCTGTATATTTTTATACTGCGGGAATATTTCTTTTACAGTGTTAATAAGAATCTCACGCTTATGCATTAATTTTGTGTCACCAATCGTTTGAATTTGCATCGCCTCATCTAATCCACCTACAATAATACGGTTTTGATATGTTCGAAAATATAAGTAAGGCCGTGCTGTTTCCCAAATCAATGATCGCTCATGCCAACTTTCAAAATGATCTATTTCATTTGTCACAACTGCGTAAGATGTTTCTACTGCTGTATTTTTTTCTTTCCTCCCGAAAAGCGCTTCATAACCTGTCGCCATAATAATATTCTTTGCTACAATTTGATTTCCTGTTTTCGTGTAACAAATTAAATCATTTTTGCGTTTTTTTATATGTATTGCTTCTGTATGTTCATGTATAATGGCTCCCATTTGATTTGCTTTATGCAAAAGACTATGCGCTAATAAATACGGATTCACCTCGGCATCACCGTGTGTATATAGCGCCGCATATTTTGTAAAGGAATAACGTTTCTTAATATCCGATTCTGTAAAATATTCAACCGGAAATCCATAGTTCTGTAACGTATTATATTCCTCTTGTAAAAATGAGACGTCCTCACTTTTACTTGCATAATATAAACTATTTCGCGTAATAAAATGGGGATTAATATCAAGAGTCGGTATAACCTTTTTCATTGTTCTTAGCGCTTCATAACAAAGTCTATATGCTCGTACCCCTTTTTCTTGACCAAATGTATGAATAAGTGAGGTTAACGATTTATCATGAAGAAATTGTAATAACCCTGCATTGGCAGCTGTGCTACCACACGCGATTGCTCTTTTTTCAATAAGCGTAACACTCATTCCAATTTTCGCTAATGAATACGCTATATGAGCACCTGCTTCTCCACTTCCGACCACAAGCACATCACATATCATATCATTTTCTAACGATGGATAACAAGGTATAGAAACTCCTGTATTCCAAAACAACTTACCAGTCATAAGTTTCATAATTATACTCCTAAAATATAAATTTCTCCTTTCTATGTTTTGTTATTTCCCATAAAAAAATCCAACTAACATACGCTAGTTGGATTTTTTTATTTTTAATTAGAACGTTCTTCCAGCCAATTTCCAACCGTCGGATATGTTTGTTTTACCGCTGTTCCACCGTAAACGATCGACATATGTCCCGTCGGTAAACATACATATTGTTTATCTGTGCTAGAAATATGATCTAACAAAGCTTCTACTTGGCATGGCAGGGCGATATGATCACGTTTCGCAGAAATATTTAAGACATTCGCCTTAATATTTGCAAGGTCTACCTTTTGTCCGCGAATAACGAGTTCACCTTTCACTAATTTATTATTTTGATAAAAATCACGAATCCATTGTCTATACGATTCACCTGGGAATGGAATACCGTCACCAACCCACTTTTGAACTAATTTCCAGCTTTCGACGAAGCGTTCATTTTCTGAACGATCGAGTAAAGCGACATATGGACCTACAAAGTTTGTAATTGGTTTTAACATCTTATTTCCGAAATCAATCATTTCTGGCGGAATATTTCCGAATGTATCAACCGCTTTATCTAAATTGAAGTATTTCTCATCTAATAAAGGACCGTATAATCCTGTTTCAGAGAAATCAAAAGGACTTGTCATAAAGATTAAGTTGCGAATTGGCATGTGCGGATGAAGTGCTGCATAAATAGATGTTAACGTTCCACCCATGCAATAACCAAGTAAAGAAATCTCGTCCGATTTCGCAGTTCTCATTACTTTCTTCACTGCTTTTGCAATATAATCAAACACGAAATCATCAAATTTCAAATGACTATCTTCTAAACCAAATGTGCCCCAATCAAGCATATACACATCAAAACCACGATCTACTAAATATTCCACTAAACTATTTCCTGGAGTTAAATCCATAATATACGGTTTATTAATAAGCGCGTATATTAATAGGATTGGAACTCTCTGTGTTTTTTCTTGTTTTGGAATGTAACGATACAACTTCGTTTTATTCTTCGTCCAAATAACTTCTTTTGGTGTTAAACCAACTTGTGGTTCTGGTTCGCGTAATAAAACTTCGCTCGCTCTTTTCACACGGCGATATGCTTTACGATATTCTTCTGGGTACAACTCCAATTGCTTTTCCCATTCCGTTACGAATGTAGTCATTTTTCTATCTCCTTTTTGGTCGATTTCTTTCTAAAAAAAGAAGTGCATTCCTGCTATGGATATGCACTTTTTTCTTACTTCATTACATGTATAATCCGCCGTTAATGTTTAATTGCTGACCTGTGATATACGCACCGTCACGGCATAGGTATACTACACCTTTTGCAATTTCATCAGCTTGACCAAAACGTTTTTTCGGGATTTTCGCAACGATTTTTTGACGTACTTCTTCTGGTACTTCCGCTACCATTTCAGTATCAATAAATCCTGGGCAAATTGCGTTTACAGTTACATTTGTTTTTGCAAGCTCTAATGCTAATGATTTTGTAAATCCTAACATACCTGCTTTTGCTGCAGAGTAGTTTGTTTGTCCAAATCCACCAGCTTGGCCAATAATAGAAGAAATACTAATGATTCTTCCTTCTTCTGCTTCCGATATGTATGGAAGTACCGCGCTTGTTGTATTAAATACACTGCTCAAGTTCACATCAATTACGCGCTCCCAATCTTCACGATTTAATTTTTTGAATGTACGATCTCTTGTAATACCAGCATTATTAACAAGAATATCAACTTTACCAAAATGATTCACAGCTTCTTCTACAAGTCGGTTTGCATCTTCTACTTTCGAAACATCCGCTTGAACTGCATAAACGTCATGTCCTTCTTTTCCTAATTCATTTACTAAGTTTTCAGCTGCTTCTTTACTGCTGTTATAGTTAATAACTACTTTTGCTCCCTCTTGTGCTAATGCTACTGTAATTGCTTTTCCAATTCCTTTTGCCCCACCTGTTACGATTGCTACTTTGCCATTTAATTGAACCATTTCTTTTCCCCCTTAAATGAATTTGTGAACGATTGTTATGAATCATTTTGGTACTCATATGAATAGAGTCCATATATTAATTATGTTTCGTTGTTTATACATGAAAAAGAGATTCTCCCCTTCCCTTTTTACACGTTATAAACAAACGCTATTATCATTTTTTATTTTCCGGCTTATTCGCAGGTTTTACTTCTTCTTTTGCAGGTACTTGTAGTTTCGCTAGTACTGCATTTTGCTTTTCTAGTAACTCTAAAATTTGATCAACTTTCGTTTCTAGCGTGCGAATATCTTGTTTTACTTTCGTAACATCACGCTTTAATGTAGGAGCTTGTCCTAATGAATCCACTTTCTCTTCTAGAACTTCCTCGATATTATCAACTTTATTTTCTAAGTTAATAACAAGCGTAGCTACTCTAGCGATATCCTCTTTCGTAGGCACGTTTACCTGTTCTAAATAACTTTTTGTTGTATCATTTAACGCTTTTTGATAAAACAAATTCAAGTCTAGAACGCTGCCCATCCAAGCAGAATATTCTTCTGTTTTAATTGTTTCATTGAGCGCTTTTCCCCAAAATGTTTCGGTTTGTTCATAAGCATTTTTCCATGCTTGCAATGGATCGAATTTTTGATCAATCACTTCGCCTACACTCCCTTTTTCGTTTTTGAAACAATTCAACCTATTCACTATTTTCTAATATTCTGAATAAAACTTCAAGTCTATATTTTATTTTTCTTTATTTTCCAATAAATGTGTTGACATTAAAAACAGATAGGTGTAAATTGCACTTATAAGCAAAAAAATTCCATCTAACTGATTCATGAGGTGATGCACAATCATGCTACATAATGAACCAGAACACCCAGAAAGTTTGGAAAAAAACCAAGCGAAACAACCAAACTCCATGCCCAAAAACTTCTTAGTTCCTTTCTTACTTCTCTGTCTAAAAGACTGGAGTCTTCATGGTTACAAACTCATTCAAATGCTAATGGACATCGGCTTTTCTTCTGTTGACCAAGGTAATGTGTATAGAACATTGCGCAAGTTAGAAAAAGAAAATCTCATTTCTTCCACTTGGGATACAAGTGAAGGCGGGCCAGCGAAACGAATTTATTCTTTAACAGAATATGGAGAGCAATATTTAACAACATGTGCAACTTCTTTTGAACATTATCAAAATATGTTGCGGACGTTTTTTACGCTATACACCAATGCGTTCTTTCCATTTTCTACTTCTCCAGAAAAGGATGAAAAGGATTCTTCATCTTCACCTGGTGGTACAGCAGAGTAATCTGCGTTCACAATATGCAAAAAAACATTTGGAGGTCAAACAATGGAAACTAAGCCATACGAATTAGTCGATGCATTTTGGAAAAACTGGTCTCAATCTCTTTCCCTCTTCTCTTCAGCTGGGAAACAATTAGAGCAACTTACTTTAGAAACTTTAAAACAACAACAAGACGCTTTGCATAAATTAACATCAGGAGTAGATGAACTAGAAAAAGAACTACAACAATTCACTGCTCAGTTCAATAACCAATATACAGATTACGTGAAGCAATTAACTGGAAACTCCTTAAATGATCAAATTAACGAGTGGCAAGGGAAATGGAATGAACTTTCTAATCAAATGCACCAACTGACTGTTTCTCCTACGAAAACATCTTTGTCTATTCTTACTCAAACTAGCGGTCAATTTGAAGAAACAACAAAACAATTTATTGAACAACAACAATTACAACGTGAAGAGGTTCAAAAACAGTTAGAAGTTTTTTTGGGAGAGTTCAAGTCCAAACAACTAGAACTCGCAAAGCAGTTCGAGGAAAACTCAAAAAATTTATTTACTTCCATCAAGTAAGAAAAATGTGGGAGCTAACTGCAGCACAAACAAAACTCTTTCTTCCTCCTACTACATCAAGATGGCTAGCATTTTTCGATATGGAAAAGAAGGAGGCCAAAATGAATCCATTTCAAGAAGCACAAACTGTTCCGGAGCTTCGTTATGATGAGATTCAAGTCGGTGATCAAGCATCCCTTACAAAAACTATTACGGATGAGGACGTTATTAATTTTGCAAAATTAACTGGAGATGTGAATCCTATTCATATTTTAGATTCTTTTGCAAAAACGACAATGTTTAAAGAACGTATTGCTCATGGCATGCTCGTTTCCAGTTTCATTTCGACGATTCTTGGAACGAAACTCCCTGGCAAAAACACGATTTATTTATCTCAAAACGTTTCATTCCGTGCTCCTGTCAAAATCGGTGATACACTTCGCGTTGTGGCAGAAGTCATTAAAAAACGAGACGATAAAAAAATCATTACGTTGCAAACAAACATATATAATCAATCCGGTGATATTGTCGTGGAAGGTACAGCGACAATACTGAAAAAAGAGTAGCAAATTTGCTACTCTTTTTTCTATCCAATAACTTCTAATCACACCGATTACTTCCGCGTATGAGTACGTCGTTTCCACATAAAATAACGTTACCAGTTTAGATAAGTATTTAGCTGAATTGGACTACTCATAAGGATGTGTATCAACATGGTAAAAACAAACAAATTATTAGTTCCAGGTGCAGAACAAGCGCTTGAACAATTTAAATATGAAATCGCACAAGAATTCGGTGTTAGCTTAGGTTCTAATACAGCATCTCGTTCTAACGGTTCAGTTGGCGGTGAAGTAACGAAACGACTAGTCGCTTTAGCTCAACAACAATTACGTGGATAATACAATAACCTATGGCTTAGAGGCAGATATTCTCTGCCTCTTTCTATTTTTAACATACATAATCGTGCTTTTTCACATACTAGTAAGAGCAAACTGAAAGGAACGATATGTGACATGAAACGGATTAATATTAGCATGAGTCCTCCCCGTGTTCTTACTTTGTCTTTTATTATGTTATCAGTTATCGGTACATGCTTATTAAAACTACCAATTGCTACAACAACTTCTATTTCATGGATCGACGCTTTATTTACAACAGTTTCTGCTTGTACTGTTACTGGGCTTGGTGTTGTAGACACCGGAAAAGTATTTACTTTGTTTGGACAGTGTGTCATTTTAACGCTTATACAAGTAGGGGGACTTGGCATTATGAGCTTTGCCGTTTTAATTGCGATTATGCTCGGCAGAAAAATTGGTCTTCAAAACCGAATTTTACTGCAACAAGCGTTAAACCAAACGAACATCGGTGGTGTCATTCGTCTTGCCAAAGCATTATTTTTATTCTCTTTTACAGTCGAATGTATCGCTACTTTGATTCTTTCTTTTGAATGGGTACCAAAATACGGGATTGCTAAAGGGATCTATTATAGCTTTTTTCATTCGATCTCTGCTTTTAACAATGCTGGTTTTTCTGTGTGGAGCGATAATTTAATGTCCCATTCTCATAGCATTCTTGTCAATCTCGTTATTTCCTCCCTCATTATTTTAGGTGGGATTGGTTTTACAGTAATCGTAGATATAAAAAGAAAGAAAAATTTTAAAAACCTTACATTACACTCAAAACTTATGCTCTCTTCTACTCTAATCGTCAATATTATTGCGACTGTTTTTATTTTTATATTCGAGTTCCACAATTCCCTTTCTATGAGAGGATTTACCCCATTTGAAGAAGGAATGGCCGCTTATTTCCAGGCGGTTTCAACTCGTACTGCCGGGTTTAATACAGTTGATATTTCTGCATTATCAAAGCCTTCCCTACTATTAATGATGCTCCTTATGTTTATTGGCGCTGGTAGTGCTTCAACCGGTGGTGGAATTAAGTTAACAACATTTTTAATCATGTTTTTTGGGGTATTTAAATTTTTACAAGAACAAGATGATATTGTCGTTTTTAAAAAATCTATTAAAGATACTCTCATTGTCAAAGCATTGACCATCACTATTATTTCCATTTCATTTATCTTTTTTGCTATTTTAATTTTAAGTATTACTGAGCGAGTTCCTCTATTGATAAGTGCTTTCGAAGTATTTTCAGCATTTGGGACTGTCGGTCTCAGTATGAATTTCACAACACACTTAACTATGATCGGAAAAGCTATTATCATCTTTATGATGTTTTTTGGGAAAATGGGACCTTTAACATTGGCTTTTTCATTTGCACGTAAAAAGAACCGAAAAATAAAATATCCGAATGAAGATATTTTAACAGGTTGACAACCGTATAAATTATCCATATAATGAGAGTACAATAGCATATCTCCAAAGGGGAGTAGCGTCCAAGAATATTTCTTGGAAACAAAGTCGTCATTACGTAGAACTTAGTTCTTCCGGCTTTGTTGGCATTTTCATTACATATGTCTAGCAAGACCTTTGCCTATTAACGGCAGAGGTCTTTTTTGCATTAATTTCCAAATTCTCCCAAAGTTAATAGGCAGGAGTATGGGGAAACTAAATAGTGGGGAAATTCTTCACTTATTTAGTACTTATAGAAATGAGAGGAGAATGTACATGGATGTATCATTATTATTGGAGTATGGTTGGGTATTACTCATCCTAATTGCACTAGAGGGGATTTTAGCGGCTGATAACGCTCTCGTTCTTGCAATTATGGTAAAACATTTACCAGAAGAAAAACGAAAGAAAGCATTATTTTACGGATTAGCGGGGGCATTTGTTTTCCGATTCGGATCGTTATTTATGATTTCGTTCTTAGTCGACGTATGGCAAGTGCAAGCAATCGGTGCCATTTACCTTATGTTTATAGCTGGTAATCACTTATTTAAAACGTATGTTAAAAAGAATACGGATGAAGAAACAGAAGAAAAAGAAGCAAAGAAAAAACAAGAGAACTTTTGGTGGACTGTATTTAAAGTTGAGGTTGCTGATATCGCCTTCGCAGTTGATTCAATTTTAGCTGCAGTTGCGTTAGCAATGACTTTACCAAAAACAGGATTAGGTACAATTGGTAGTCTTGATACTGGGCAATTCGTTGTTATCTTTGTAGGTGGACTTATCGGGTTAATCATCATGAGATTTGCAGCAACTGCTTTCGTACAAATCTTAAAACGTAAACCAGGACTTGAAACTGCAGCATTCTTAATTGTAGGTTGGGTTGGTGTGAAACTAGCAGTTTATACATTAGCACACCCTGCATTAAATGTAATTCCGCATTCATTCCCAGAATCTACACTATGGAAGCTTACATTCTGGATTGTATTAGTCGGAATCGCAGTTGGCGGTTGGTTCTTCTCGAAAGAAGTAGAAGTAAAAGTAGAAAAGAATTTAGACGAAAAAGCGCTGTAATTACAGCGCTTTTTCTTTTTCCCTTCCCCTCTCAATGTCCAGAAAAAATTCTATTATACTACCATTTGTAAGCGTTTTCTTGATATATGTATGTCCTTTTTGTGAAACATTGCACAAACTTATTGAAACTAAGAACAATTCCATGTACTTTATTCATATAAGGAGTATTTATAGATGATGTACTAAAGGAGCGTATTACTCATGCTAGAGCAAGGAATAGATTATGTTGTCAAACTGGCTAAGAGCAAAAAACAAATGCTAGATACAAACCCGATGCAATATTTCATTCGTGCCGCACTTGCGGGTATTTATATCGGTTTTATTATTGTACTATGTTTTAAATTAGGTAACTTTTTTCACATTGCAGATTCACCGGCAACTTATTTAGCTGCTTCTATGTTTTTCGGAATTGCCCTCGTACTTATTATATATGGCAGTGCTGAATTGTTTACTGGAAACACAATGTACTTTACTGTAGCAACTTTAAGAAAAGAAACAACGATTTCTGATACACTTCGTAACTGGGTCGCTTGTTATGCAGGGAATTTAGCTGGAGCTTTATTCTTTGCCTTACTATTTTATGCAACTGGAATTTTCGAAGCAATTGATCACGGCCATTTCATGAATAAAGTAGTAGAAGGAAAAATGAATACACCTACAATGCAATTATTCTTTAAAGCAATTTTATGTAACTGGCTTGTATGTCTTGCGTGTTTCTTACCTTCTCAAGTTAAAGGTGATACAGCAAAAATTATGATGATGATGCTACTCGTTTTCACATTCTTCTTATCTGGTTACGAGCATAGCATTGCAAACTTATCACTGTTTGCTCTATCTTTAGTTTCACCGCATCCGGAGACAATTTCTTTTGCAGGTGCTATTCATAACTTAATTCCAGTTACAATCGGTAACATTATTGGCGGGTCCGTCTTTGTCGGCATGGTATACCATTACTTAACAAAGAAAGTACCTGACGTGAAACAAGAAGAAACTGAATTAGTAGCGGCTCAACAAGAAGAAATCATTCCGTTACAAGCACATATGAAACATTAAAAACTCCAAAGTAAAACTTTGGAGTTTTTAGCTCCCCACATATTTAACAACAAGGTGCGGATTAATTTCGCCTTCTTCCTTTCCCTTATTAATTCTCTGTTTCATCTTGTGCATACCGATGACATCATTCGTATGAAGGTGAATTTCATTTACATATAAACCCTCTTTACAAAAAGCCTCTACAAAATCTAATCCATTTCTTTTCCCACATCCCATATTAAAATCAAGGGAAAGAATATTCACATCATAATCCCGAACCATTTGCAAGGCACATTCTACTGTAGTAGCGGGCACATACCCGTACGGACAACTTCTTTGATCATCCATATATACATTCATGTTCTATCCTCTCTCTATTTTGTATACGTGAACAACATGTAACATATTGCCCCAAGGCTAATAAAAGGACCGAACGGAATTTGGCTCCTCATTTTCATACGTTTTAATACTATACCAACTCCAAAGAAACAAAGACTAAAGCAAGATGCTAAAAATAAGATCATAAAAATCCCTTTCAGTCCCACTATAAATCCAAGTAACGAAAGTAATTTTATATCTCCTCCACCAAGCCCTTCTGGATATATCTTTTGCATGCAATATAACAAAATGAATATACCGCCACTACCAACTATACTATCTGTCCAAGTCACTAACGGCACAAAAACACATTCTAAAATAAGTAAACAGGCAAACCAAGCTAAAATACGATTGGGGATTAACATATATATGTAATCTGTAACTGAAATAATAAGAAGTAGAGAAAAAAGCGATAAAATGATGATAAGCTCCCGTTCCACCCCAATCATATATACAGTAAGAAGAAATATCATTCCTGTTACAAGTTCAAATACTACGTACAAAATTGAAATTTTCCTCTTACAATTCGTACAACGTCCTCTTTGTATACAAAAAGAAATGATTGGAATCAATTCTTTTGGCTTTAGCACATACTTACAATAATGACAATGTGAACGCGGGGTAATGATAGACTCACCAAGTGGTACTCTCATCGCAATTAACATAAAAAAAGAACCAAACACCATCCCCACTAACAATGCATATAAATAAGTGAACATCCCTTCCTCTCCTTTCCAGAAGAACATAGCAAAAAAAGGAGAGAAATTCTACTTCATATTATTTCTATTCTATTAAAAAAGCAGGCCATTTTCTGGCCTGCTTTCCCCTCTTTTATACGATGAAATATACTGCTTTTAATGGTCCGTGTACTCCGACAACAAGATTCATTTCAATGTCTGCCGAGTTACTAGGTCCTGTAATAAAGTTAATACAAGATGCTACTGCCTCGCCATTTTCTACACGTGTGTTCATATCCTGAACTGCTTGTGTAATACGAGGCACAAGTGTTTCACGTGGAATAATAGCAAAGTATACAGTCGGTAAAAAGTGTAAAGAACGACCTTGGCCTTTATGGCTTTGTACAACAATCGTACCAGATTCAGCTAAAGTATAATCACTAAATGCGATTCCAATATTCGCTCTTTCTGCGATACGCATATTCTCTTCTTTTTTCTCAGGATCCCATACATTCACTTCAACATTTTGCTTTGGAAGCTCTTCTTTAAATAAAGAAGTCAATCCATAAGAATCAAAACGTTCGTCTGCCGATAACATAATAGGTCCCCCGCCGTTTTCCACGATTACTTTTTGAATATCTTCACGTAAACGGTCTTTTGTCGTTTCCACTACAGTTGTATGAATGTTTGTACATTGATTTTTAAATACTTCTAACAATTCTTCTTTTGAATAATCTTTTAGCGTTTCTACATTCACATTACTTTTCCATGCTGGACGCTTTACGCCTTCCGTTTTCCGCTCACGTCCAAGTTCTTTTGCAATATTATCTAGAAAGGACTCACGGTTTTGAATTAATCCTGTCATTATTTGTCCCCGCCTTTCTTATGATCTTTATACCAATCACGGAATCGTTCTTTACTTGGAGCCGGGAATTCACGAATATCTGTCCAGTTTTTAAGTGGCCCAACACCTTTTGATACACGGTTGCCCGATGTAAATGGACTCATTGCTGCTGGCGCCATTTTTGATCCCATTTTATATAAAGCTGCTGAAGATGCACCCATACTAAACATTTTCATTGCTAATTTTTCTGCAAGTGGTGCACGTCCTTCTTGCTCAACAATTACTTGACGATGTTTTAATAATAAATCATGCAATGGTATTTTTACTGGACAAGCTTCTGTACACGCTCCGCATAAACTAGAGGCATATGGAAGCTCTTTGTAATCATCGTATCCACCTAAAAGTGGTGTTAATACCGCACCGATTGGTCCTGAGTATATAGAACCATACGAATGTCCACCAACGTGACGATATACAGGACATACGTTAACACAAGCAGCACAACGAATACATTGCAATACTGAGCGGAATTCAGACCCAAGAATTTGAGAGCGGCCATTATCAACAACAACTAAGTGGAACTCTTCTGGTCCATCTACTTCCTCTTCTTGGATTGGTCCCGCTACAGTTACATAACTTGTTAATTTTTGCCCTACTGCACTACGACATAGTAAACCAACTAAAACATCTAATTCTTCCATTGTCGGAACCATACGTTCCATACCCATTACTGCAATTTGAGTTTTCGGAATCGACATAACAAGATCGGCATTACCTTCGTTCGTTACTAAACAAAGAGAGCCAGTATTTGCAACTGCAAAGTTACAACCTGTCACACCAATTTCTGCATCCATAAATTTCTCACGAAGTTGTTTACGAACAAACTTTGTCATTTCATATGGATCATCAGAATTTTCATAGCCAAGCTTTTCTTTAAATACATCACGAATTTGCGTTCTGTTTTTATGAAGTGCGGGCGCAATAATATGTGAAGGTGGATCGTTATCTACTTGCAAGATATACTCTCCTAAGTCACTTTCTAACACTTCACAACCAATCTCTTCAAGGGCATGATTCATACTAATTTCTTCAGTTACCATTGATTTTGATTTTACAACTTTCTTCGCTTGTTTCTTTTTTGCAACGTCTTGAATATACTTTGCTGCTTCCTCTTTCGTTTTCGCAAAGTACACATGTCCGCCTCTTTTTGATACATTTTCACTTAACTGCATTAAGTAATAATCAAGATTTTCTAACGTATGTTGGCGAATTTGTTCACCTAGTTCACGCCACTCTTCCCAATTTCCTAATTCTTCCGCTGCTTTTAAGCGATTCGTATATAAGCGCGTTTGCGCAGAAGATACTGCTCCGCGCATAAAAGAATCTTGAATTCCATCGCCAACGCGATCATTAAATTTTTTCTCACTGATTTTCATAGACATAGCTTATGTTCCCCCTTCATGAGCGACTATTTAGCACCTCAGCAATATGCATTACTTTTATTTCTTTTCCTAAACGCTCAATACGTCCGCCAATGTTTAACAAACACCCACAATCTGCACCGATTAAATAATCAGCACCTGTTTCCATTGCACTATCTACCTTCTCATCTACCATTTGCTCAGAAATTGGAGTCATCTTCACTGAAAACGTTCCCCCAAACCCACAACAATTTTGTTCGTTTGGCAGTTCTCTCACAGTTAATCCTTTTACGTTTGATAATAAAATTCCTGGTGCCTCTTTTACTCCAAGCAGGCGTGTCATATGACAAGATTTATGAATAGTAGCTATCCCTGGTAAGCTTGCACCAACATCTGTCACTTTTAAAACATCTACAATAAATTGTGTAAATTCATATGTTTTATCAGCAACCTTTTGTGCACGTTTAGCCCACTTCGGATCATCTTTAAAAACATGCGGATACTCATGAAACATTGTCGCACAAGAACCAGATGGTGTAACGATATATTCTGCATCTTCGAAAGTTTCAATCATATGTTTCATCGCTTCTTTTGCTGCTTCTACATGGCCGCTATTATAAGCAGGCTGACCACAACAAACTTGTGCTTCTGGAAATTCAATTTCACAACCTAAACGCTCCAACACTTCAACTGTTGCTTTGCCGACGTTTGTTTCAAACATATCGACTAAACAAGTAACAAATAAAGTAACTTTCATAATTATTACTCCCCCTTTTTACAACTCCACCAACAAACATATGGTCATCAGATGACTAAGAAAAGAAGAAGTAGGCTCAACCATGGCCTATCCTCTCCCTCTTCTAAAGAAAACGCTTACTTAATCTTTCTCTATTTTATCAAAAAATTTGATTTTTAAAAGATTAAATTACGAATTTATATCGTTTTTACCTGTGACAATATGTTCTACATTTGTTAAATGATCTAGCATTGCTTGCTGCGCTAATTCTACATCTTGCTTTAACACTGCATCATATATAACTTGATGCTCTTCTATAAGTCGTTCTGATGTTGTTTGTTCACCATATAAAATAATGCGTCTTGATTCACCAATCGTTTCAGCAATCATCTCTGAAACGTGATTCATGAGTTCAAGCAAAATGTTGTTATGCGAAGACTCCGCAATTCCCATATGGAACTGAAAATCTGCTTTTTCGCCAGCCTTTTCATCTCCAATGCTCTTTACCATTTCATCTAACCAATGCTTCATATTTTGCAAATTATCTTCCGTACGTTTTGCCGCAGCTGCTCGAACTGCCCCCACTTCAAGCACCTTTCGTACTTCTAATAAGTTTAAAATATCTTCTTTCTTCATTAATAATTTATTGTTTAATGATTTTGTTAATGAAGAAGAATCGAAATTCTTCACATATGTACCTTCTCCTTGTTTCATCTCAATTAAGCCCATTGCTCTTAGCGCACTTAGCGCTTCTCGAACAGCAGATCTACCCACTTGAAACTGCTCAGCTAATTGATGTACAGGAAGTAGTTTGTCACCAGGTTTTAACGTACCATTTTTAATCATTGTTAAAATAGCTTCAGATACTTCTTCGTAAATCTTTTTCGGTTTAATAGATTTGTACTCCAGTTAAATCACCTCAGTATCTTCCAAACAACAATTGAAACGATTTATAAGAACTTTGCATCATAACTATTTTAGAACGAATTGGTAAGAAGTACAAATGTTTTGTTCATAAAATCGTCAAATTTTTAATATTTATTTGATATTAATTTATATTTATTCCTCTATTCATTGCACTCATGAAGAAAAGCATGTCCTTCACGTTAGAACATGCTTTCTTCAACTTGTATTTTCAATTTAATACTAACCGTCGTTCCATGCCCTTTTTCACTTTCAATTCGCCACTGTCCATCATGTATATGAACAATTTGTCTGACAATGGCAAGGCCTAAACCTGTTCCACCATGTTGACGACTTCTCGCTTTATCAACGCGGTAAAAACGTTCACCAAGATTTTCTAAATGCTCTGTTTCAATGCCGATTCCTGTATCTTTTATGTTTAATTCACAGTAATCATCTATCTGCCTGAGTGTTATCACAATATCCCCATTTTGATTTGTATACCGTATCGCATTATCTAACACGTTATGAAGCACTTGTTGCATACGATCCTCATCAATCATTACAATGATTTCTGGATTTAAATTTGTTGAAATACGAATTTTCTTTTCTATAAACTTAATCTCATACGTATCTAACACATCTTCAATCAGTTGTGAAAAAACGATAGGTTGTTTCTTTAACGGAAAATGTTCACCTTCTAATTGTGCTAAATCTAATAAATCATGAACGAGACGCTGCATACGACCCGCTTCTTTATGAATGAGCTGTGTTACTTTTTCCTGCTGTGGTCCCTTCGCTACACCATCTAAAATAGCTTCACTATATCCTTTTATATAACTAAGCGGTGTTCTTAGTTCATGCGAAACGTTAGCTAAAAATTCCTTACGCTTTACGTCTTCTGTCTCTAAAGAATTTGCCATTTTATTAAATGCTTTTCCTAATCGTCCAATTTCATCTTCGGAAGAAATTGTAATCCGTTCTGAGAAATCTCCCGTAGCCAAATGATTGGCAACTCGTTCCATTTGCGAAAGCGGTCTCGTAATAGCAATAATAATCTTTCTACCAATCCATATTGTCAGTAAAGTCATAGCAAGTGCTAATGGTGCTAAAATAAGGCCCATATCATATATTAAGTCTTTTATACTTTTTAAAGGAATATAAGAATATACAATGCCAACTAACTTTTTATTTTCTAAAACAGGGATGACAACCCCCATAATATTTCGGTCAAAATGTTCCTCATACCCTATCTTTGTCACAGTTTTTCCATCTAATAATGCTTGCCTGTCCCCTTCACTTATAAGAGAATGATGATGCACATCAAAAGGTAAACACGCGCTTAAATCACGCGGATTAGATACGAAAAGAACATCTGAACTAGATATTTGATCAAATGCTCTTACTTTCTCTTCAAAAGTTGCTATTCCTTCACGCTTATCATATTGCGCAGCAAGACGTTTCCCTTCCATTACTAATGAATCTTTTAAATTATCAACGTATAGTTTTTCATACGAGTATAAAGATACAAAATAAAGAAAGGAAACTGTTACACATACTGCACATACTACTGTAAGCCAAAGCTTCTGTACCATCGTAAACATACGTTACACCTCAAATTTATAGCCTACACCCCAAACCGTTTGAATGTAGTTTCCACTTTCTCCAAGCTTCAAACGCATCGTTTTCACGTGCGTATCCACTGTTCTTGTACTTCCGGCATAATCATATCCCCATACCTTTTCCAGCAATTGTTCCCGGCTAAATACTTGTCCCGTATGTTGGCAAAGAAAATAGAGTAAATCAAACTCTTTTACTGTAAGAGAAATCGGCTCACCATCAGCCTCAATCTTCCTACTTTTTTCATTAATAAGTATCGGTCCAAACTGAATCTCTTCTTGTTGCTCTTGCTTTGTATAACGTCTTAGCACAGCTTCCATACGAGCAATTAGTTCTCCAGGACTAAAAGGCTTTACAATATAATCATCTGCTCCCATACGCAAGCCGTTCACCCTATTCCACTCTTCACCTTTTGCTGTTAAAAATATAATTGGTACATCCGACGTTTTTCTAATTTCTTTACAAACTGAAAGTCCATCCATCTCTGGCATCATAATATCTAATACAACGAAATCATAATGATCAGTCTCTAATTTTTTTAGAGCCTCTTTTCCATTTTCAGCTTCTCCCCACTCGTATCCGAAATTATCTAAGTACATTCCAACAAGCTGCCTCATATCACTTTCATCATCTACAACTAGCACCCTATATTTACTCATTGTCCTTCCCTTCCCTCTCTATGAGTTGAAACGGCCCTTTTCCGACTTTAATTATTTGTTTTATTTTCAAGCTCTTCATATCCATGACACACACTTCATCACTATCATAGCTTGCTACGTATCCTTCTGCTCCGCTCTTCAAAAATGCAAATGGATTCGATCCTACTTCTACAGAAGCCACCTCTTTATACGTGCTAACATCAAACTTTCTAAGCGTATTCGAACCGTGACTTAATGCATATACATTCTTATTATCATTCGTTATATTCACAGGCATAAACGGAGCATGTAAAGAACGTACCATTTCTCCGCTCTGCAATGAATACACTAATACTTTTTCATTGACTTGATTTCCATCACCATGTCCGCCAATCCATATTTCTTTCCCATCCGGGCTAATTGTCGCTCCCGTTGATGCTGGGGGAATCATAAAGGATTGTATCACTTCTTTTTTCTTCGTATCAATGGTCGTTAGCTTCGTATCATAAAAGTTTAATACAGATAACTGGTTATCGTGCTCTACCATCGTAATTGGTCCTTTTCCTGTTGATACACTCCCTGTCTCTTTCCCTTTTATCGTAAAGAACCTTACCTTTTGGGCAGTTTGATCGGCAGCAAATAATTGTTTTTTATCCTCGGATACAATCACATTTACAATGCCTTTTCCCGTTTTATATTTGTCCACTTGCCTTCCTTCTGCTAGTGAATATACATACATGTACTCTAACTGCTTGCCATATACAAGTATGTCCTCACCGTTTGGAAGTAGTGCAACTCCTGCCATTGGTTCATTAAGTTCCCATGTCGTAATTAACTTTTTAGTTTTTTCATCAACAAAACTAATACTACCTTCTTTTATATTCGTTGTTATAATAACACTTTTATCTTTAGCAATCGGTGTATATGAACTTCCTTGACACCCTACTAATAGAAATAAAAAACAGAGAAGAAAAACATACTTTCTCAAAAGATTCCCTCCATCTTCGGATGATTTCGTTATAATTGTAAAATAACAAATAAATGTGTGGAAAGTGTGAAATTTTCCTTTCTTACTTCATTTACATATATAATGTACAACAAATAGAATTTGAGGTGTGCAAATTATGCTTTTTCCTGATTTAGCGAATAAAATTGTACGAGAAGTACGCAGATTAATTAAAGAAAATATCATTATCATTAATATACAAGGCGTTATTATTGCAAGTACAGATGTAGAAAGAATCGGCCAATTTCATGAAGGTGCACTCCGATGCGCGAAACAAAAGAAAACTGTCATTATTACAAAAGCAGATGAACGACGTTTGCAAGGCGTAAAGGCGGGTATGAACCTCCCCTTACTATTTCATGACGAAGTAATTGGTGTCATTGGAATTACAGGCGAACCTGAAAACATTTCGCAATACGGAGAAATATTACGTAAAATGACCGAACTACTCATTCACGAAAACTACTTTTTAGAACAACTAGAACTTGAACACCGTTCTTATGAAGCATTTGTCTTTGATTGGCTTCAAAATACAGACTGGTCTCCAAGCTTTCTCGATCGCGCAAAAACACTTGGTATTGATTTATATAAGAAGAAACAACTTATTTTGTTCTCTATCGATCAAAATGACACGATGCTTCAGCGTAAGATTTGGCAACACGTACGCAATCTATTAACAAAGGAGCATCTATTTGTTCGTTGGGGAAATGATCGATTCATTTTATTTACAGCCACAAACTCCAAAGAGCAAACGTATCAATTTTTAAAAAGATTAAAACAAGACTGTGAAACTTTGTTTTCTATTCCTTTATATATTGGGATTGGACAATCCGTTACACCAAGCAATATGAACTTATCTTACGAACAAGCATTACAAGCTCTTTCCGTATCACTTGAAACGAAAAAAATTGTATTTAATGAAGATTTACGTTTAGAAATGTGCTTACAAGATATTTCTGCTGAAACGCGGGAACAGTTTCTAAGGCGTACTATCGAAAACTTACTATCATCTCCTGAGCTTATGCACACTTTACGCTTATTTATTGATTATAACCAATCCTATAAACAAACAGCTGAACAATTACATATACACATTAACACATTGCATTACAGACTTAAAAAGATTGAGGAGCATACAGGACTTGACCCGAAACAATTCAAAGACTTAAACATTTTATACTTCTCGCTCCTCTTATTAGATAATCAAACAAAAAAGAATGATAAAAAAGATTAATCTTCATATGATTATACATAGAAAGAATCCCTCAACTTTTTTATCATTATAATGAAAGCACTGTTACAACGTTTTTTATGATGACTAAATACGTTAACAGTTTGAGGGGGATTTCCAATGTTAGAAAAGCAAATTATTCATTCATTCGTATCCATTGTTGGCGAAGATAATGTAGATACATCCAATATGGGGCGTTTAACGTATAGTTATGATGCCACTCCAAACTTCCAAGCAATGCCTGATGCAGTCATTGCTCCTCGTAATACAAATGAAGTAGCTGAAGTGTTAAAAATATGTAACACTCACAAAATTCCTGTATATGTTCGTGGTTCTGGAACAAACCTTTGCGCGGGGACATGTCCACTTGAAGGCGGTATCGTCCTTATCTTCCGCCATATGAATAACATTTTAGAAATTGATGAAGAGAATTTAACAATTACTGTACAAGCTGGTGTAATTACACTTGATATTATTAAAGCGGTAGAAGAAAAAGGTTTATTTTATCCACCAGATCCAAGCTCGATGAAAATTTCTACAATCGGCGGTAACATTAATGAAAACTCAGGTGGATTACGCGGATTAAAATATGGCGTAACACGTGATTATGTGATGGGTCTTGAACTTGTCTTACCAAATGGCGATATTATTCGTACTGGCGGTAAATTAGCAAAAGATGTAGCCGGTTACGATTTAACTCGTTTATTTATCGGTTCTGAAGGAACACTTGGCGTCGTAACAGAAGCAATATTAAAACTTGTTCCTATGCCTGAAACGAAGAAAACGATGCTTGCACTATATGAAGATATTAATGAAGCTGCACGTGCTGTTTCTTCTATTATTGCAAATAAAATCATTCCAGCGACACTTGAGTTTTTAGACCAGCCGACAATTGAAGTAGTAGAAGAGTTTGCACAAATCGGTTTACCAACTGATGTAAAAGCAATTTTATTAATTGAACAAGACGGTCCACCTGAAGTTGTCAATCGAGATATTGAAAAAATGGCTAACGTTTGCCGCTCTATGAATGCAGTCGATGTTCGCATTGCAAAAGATGAAGCGGAAGCAGATGCGCTTCGGACAGCTCGCCGTAGTGCACTATCAGCACTTGCAAGATTAAAACCTACTACAATATTAGAAGATGCAACGGTACCACGCTCACAAATAGCTCCGATGGTTGAAGCTATTAATGCCATTGCAAAAAAATATAATATTCCTATTTGTACGTTTGGGCATGCTGGCGATGGCAACCTACACCCAACTTGTATGACAGATGCTCGTAATGAAGAAGAAATGCACCGAGCTGAACAAGCTTTTGCTGAAATATTTGCGAAAGCAATTGAACTTGGTGGCACAATTACTGGTGAACATGGTGTTGGTGCGATGAAAGCTCCTTATTTAGAAATGAAATTAGGTAAAGAAGGTATTGCTGCCATGCAAGGAGTTAAACAAGCCTTCGATCCAAATAACATTATGAACCCTGGCAAGATGTTCGCGAAAGACACTCGCAAAAGAGTCGTGGTTGAGCGATGACAACATTAAATAAAGAAAACATTCAAAAAGAATTTAAAGAAAGATTAAGTGAAGATGAACTACTAAACTGTATGCGATGCGGTTTCTGTTTACCTACTTGTCCTACTTACATTCAATCTGGATATAAAGAATCACATTCACCACGAGGACGTATTGCATTAATGAAAGCGGTCGTTGACGGTTTAATTGAACCAGATGAAGATGTTGAAAATACATTGAATGTTTGCCTTGGCTGCCGTGCTTGTGAACCTGTTTGTCCATCAGGTGTAAATTACGGACATTTATTAGAAGAAGCTCGTGATATTATAAATCAAAACAAAAAGTTCTCGGTGCCAGTGAGAGCCGTTCGTAAAGTTGTTTTTGAAGGGCTCTTCCCGCATCAAAATCGAATGAGAACATTAACAGGGTTAATCGGATTTTACCAACGTTCTGGTTTACAAACACTAACACATAAAATGGGTATTATGAAGTTATTCCCTGAAACACTTGCAACAATGGATCTCGTTTTACCAAAAGTCCCTAAAATGAAAGCAATGAAAGATCGTCCTGCATTTTTACCTGCTGAAAGTAAAAAAAAGAAACAAGTTGCATTCTTCACAGGCTGTTTAATGGATACGATGTTTTTAGAAACAAATAACGCAACGATGAAACTTCTTCAGTTAGCTGGTTGTGATATCGTTATTCCGAAAACACAAAGTTGCTGCGGTGCATTACATGGGCATGCTGGTGAAAAGAGCGGAGCGAAAGAATTAGCGAAACGAAATATAAAAGCATTCGAAGATTTAAATATCGACTATATTATTACGAATGCAGGTGGTTGCGGAGCTTATCTCGTAGACTACGATTATCTTTTAAAAGATGATCCACAGTGGGCTGAACGCGCAAAGCAGTTTGTTTCTAAAATTAAAGATATTACTGCTATTCTAGTAGAACTAGATTTCCATAAACGAAATGACTTACGACTTCCATCGCAAATTATTACGTATCAAGACTCTTGTCATTTACGCAATGTTATGCGAACATCTTCAGAACCTCGTATGTTACTAGAAGCAATTCAAGGCGCAACATATCGTGAAATGAAAGATGCGGATCGCTGCTGTGGTTCTGCTGGTATTTACAATATTGTTCATTCAGAACTATCCATGGAATTTCTAGAGTATAAAATGGACCGTGTACATGAAACAGAAGCAGCAACTATTGTTACTGCAAATCCAGGTTGTCTACTACAAATGAAATTAGGCATTGAACGAGAAGGACTTTCTCATAAAATGAGAGGAATTCACATTGTAGATTTATTATTAGAAGCAATTGAAACCAACTCGTAATAACTCGTAACATACGTAATAATAGGAAAACGGCTATCTCCTTCGTCTATGTAAAGAGATAGCCGCTTTTTTGTCCGCTACAATATTAAAAATATGTTACTTTATTATAAAAAAGAACAACAGATACATTACAGTTTTGTAAAAATCAATCCAGTATATTCCTAAAAAAAACTCTCAAACCATTGATACAATAGGATTCTTCATTTTCTGTTTAGGTAAATTTCTCCAAAATACCCCTCTTAAAACGAAGTATAAAAATGCTGAAAATTCCTTTTATACTCTATGTTTCTCTTATTTTTCCTCTTTTCCCCTCTTAGGATAAATTAGGTAAATTTTAAGTCTATGAATTTTTTTCCATCTTTTTTCTCACAAAATCTATGCTACGATGAATTTGTCAGTCAGACAGGCTGTCAAAAACAAATCGTGTGAAAACAAATTAAAACTTTATATAGGGGGACACACATCATGAAAAAGCGTGTTTTATTATCTGTAGCTGCTGCAACGGCTCTTACTTTAGGAGTATCTTCTCTAGATGCACAAGCTGCAACAGTACAACCATCTAACATAAAGGTTCAAAATATTCAGCATTCAAAAGTGATGATGAAGCAAATGAGCCAACAAGAATTACAAGCATTCTTACAATCTATGGGCGTGGAATCATTAGCACAATGGCAACAAGGAAACTTCCAACCAAATTGCATTATTCCTGGTCAACAACCAACTGAAAATGTTGTAACTGAGCAACCAACAGCTAAGCCAGAAACTCAAAAGCCTGCTGAGCAAAAACCAGTTGAACAAAAGCCTGCTGAAGAAGTTCAAAAACCAGAAGCTCAAAAACCTGCTGAAAACAACAATACTCAAAAACCTGCTGAACAAAAACCTGCTGAGCAAAAGCCTGCTGAAGAAGCAAAATCTTTAAGCGAATTCGAACAACGTGTTGTTGAATTAACAAACGCTGAACGTGCAAAACAAGGCTTACCAGCACTAAAAATCGATACGGAATTAAGCAAAGTAGCACGTGTTAAATCTGAAGATATGCAGAAGAATAACTACTTTGATCATAACAGCCCTACATACGGGTCTCCGTTTGACATGATGAAGAAATTTGGTATTTCTTATACATCTGCAGGTGAAAACATCGCTCAAGGCCAACGTACACCTGAAGAGGTAGTACAAGCTTGGATGAACAGTGCTGGACACCGTGCAAACATCTTAAATAACGGCTTCACTCACATCGGTGTTGGCTATGTAGAAAGCGGCAACTACTGGACACAACAATTTATTACGAAGTAAATAGATTAAAAGAGTCTTCTCGTAATGAGAAGACTCTTTTTTATGTTTCATAACTTTCTATTATGTATGAGTATAAAATGTAAAACATGAACAAAATAGAACCACTACTTATTACACTAAGTAATACATAAAACCCCCACTTCAAGTTCAAAAATAATGAAAATAATATACTACATGCCATCATTTGAAAAATCCGCCTACTCACTAAACGAATCTTTTGTAATTTGATTGGGTCTTTTTCCGTACTCTGAACTTGTTTAAACAACTTACTAAGCATAAAAAGAAACATACTAATCCCAATTGTTAGTCCTGTTTGAAAGGATATCATACTTCCAAAATTAATAAAGAGAATGAGCATATGGATAAACAACATAAATAAAGTAATCGTCTTTAGAAATCCACTTATAATGACATGCTCGCCTTCATTAAACTTATATATATTATGTGAAATAATATACATCAATCCATGTAAAAAAATAAGAAAAAAAGGAATAAATGCTATAACAACTTGTTTACTCATAAAATCGTTCGGCCCACCATTTTCATCCCAATGTACAGCCATCTCATTTGGTAAATATGGATAGAGGCATAGAGTAACTAAAAGACAAACGAAAAATATTCCTAGTATGTATTTATATTTGACCAAGCAATTCTCACCTCTCTTTTCTCTTAACGGCTTCGCTTCTTTTAGAGAAATTCCTGCAAGAATCTACTTTTCTCAAATTTAAACTTACACTTTACGCATTCATTCTTTGAAATTCTTTCATTGTATCATTTAATTTTGCAGGGAATGGTACATCCACTTCGATCTCTTCTTTCGTAATTGGATGTAAGAAGTTTATCTTCATCGCATGTAATGCTTGCCCTGACATATATTGCGTTTGTCCACCATATAATACATCCCCAACTAATGGATTACCATGATAGCTCATATGAACACGAATTTGATGGGTTCTACCTGTTTCTAATTGTAACGTTACGAACGTAACATTTTGGTTTTTAAAATACTTCTCTACTTTATAAAATGTGATGGCTTGATCTCCCTTTGGAGAAACACGTCGTCTCGTCGCATGATGGCGATCTCTTCCAATAGCTGCGTCAATTGTTCCTTGCTTACCTTTTACTTTCCCTTCCACAAGCGCCGCATATGTTCTTTTAATTTTTCGTTCCATTAATAAACGATCCATAATTGCACCAGCAATTCTATGCTTAGCAAACACGACACCACCTGTCGTATCTTTATCTAACCGATGAATATGACGAACCTTCGTCTCTAAACCTTGCATTTGAAAATGAAAAGCAACAAGGTTTGCAAGTGTTCCCATCCCGCCTTTTTCCGCAGGATGCGTATCCATCTTCTCAGGCTTATTTACGATGAGTACGTGATCGTCTTCATATACTACATCTAATTCACCATATTCAGGCTCTACATCGTATTCTTCTTCCATAAACATATGCACTTGTAACTTATCGCCTTCTTTTAAAAGCTCATTCCATCTTCTCTGTTCTCCGTTAACGGTAATACCTTTTTCCATACGAAGCTGATGTAACAACTTTTTCGGTATTTCCCATTCTATTTTTAATAACGAATCAATACTTATGCCATTCCATTTCGCTGGAACAGTAATTTCGCACCATTCACCCTTCTTCTTCGTTTCCATACTGTATCACCTTATTTCTATTGATTCTCTCATTGTAACGGAAAACACAATTTGATGCACCGTCAAAAATAGAGGCCAGTCTTATAGTAGACTGGCCCCCTCACGCTCTACGCCGTTTCATTTCCTGCAATACTTCTTCCGCTTTTTGCTCATACGATAAATCTTTAAAGAAATCCGCCAATCTTTTATAATCATTATACGTATCTAATAAGTCATCAATTTTTTCTACTTTCATCACTTGTTGTTTTTGCTTCATTTTTACTGGATAACGATAGCCCGATATCTCTTGTATTTTGTAATACTCATCCTCTACTTGAATGACCTTTACAAGTTCCTCCTCTTCCGCATCCATCGTATACCCATCAAAATCTCTAAGTAATTCATAAATGATATGAGTCCATTCATCTTTTGGATAATATCCTTTTTCTAACCGATAACCGACAATGCGATACATATGCCCATCGTTTTCTGCAAACTGTACTGTATCATTTAGCTTAAACTTAAAATAACGAAACATTGTCTTCACCTACTTATATGTAATGTTCTTATCACATACTATTTGCAAAATGTAGGTCTTGCTATTCATAAAAAAATACTCATCTATAAGATGAGTATTTTTTACGATGATTTTTCTCTTTTCTTTCGAAATGGTAACCACCAGTTCCAATCTCCAAACAGTTTCATTAAACTTGGTACAAGCATAAGACGAATAATTGTTGCATCAAGGAATATTGCTAATGCAACACCAAGCCCCATTTGCCGTACTGGTAAAATATCAGTAAAGGCGAACGCACCTGTTACAACAATCATAATTAACGCAGCTGATGTAATGATCCTACTTGTTGACACAAGTCCTTCTAACGTTGCTTGATCATTATCTCCTGTTTCTTCATATAACTCATGAATACGTGAAATAAGAAAAACTTCATAATCCATACTAAGCCCAAATACGAGACCGAAAATAAAGATTGGTAAGACAAATAGAACAGGACTCGCTTCTAAACCAAAATGCCCACCTTCAAATAACCAAACAACAATTCCAATTGTTGCGCTTAAACTAAGTATATTCATAATAATCGCCTTAATTGGAATGAGTATAGATCGGAATGCAAATAATAATATAACAAAGGTCGATCCAAATATAACAGACATACCAATTGCAACTTTATCTTTAATTTCATCTTCTAACTCTTGTTGGAACGTCGTCATCCCGCCTAAATAATACGTAACATCTGTTTCTTTATAATTTTGTTTAAAATCACGAACCCACTGTTTAGCAGTTTCAGTACGTGGTTTTGTTTTCAAAAAGATTTCTATCGTCGTCTTATTTCCTTTCGTATACGCTTCAAATATAGGAGCTAGTTTCGCCGCTTCTGGCGACTCTAACATTCCAGCAACTTGATCTGCTTTCATAAGAGTTAACCCGTCGTATAAGCTTCTAACTTCATATACTTTCTTATCATCTTTTAACTTTTGAACGACTTCTTCTATCTTTTGTAAACTTTCTTTTTCTTTCATATCTTTTTTCGTCTCTACCACTAACGTAACATCAGCGTATTTTTTTGCAGTTTTATTAAATGCCTCTTCGTACTTCTCATATGCAATTCTTGTATCACTTTGTTTAGGTAGAGCTTCTACGTCAGGGAACTGCAAATTAGCTGTACGTAACGGTAATAAGCAAATAACAATAAATGTTGTAACAACAATAATCATTGCGATTGGATGTTTCATTACAAATTGCGCAAATTTACGCCACGCCTTTGCCGGCGTATGTGCTACTTGATTCTTTTTTAATATTCGTTTCCCAATTAATGATAATAGCGCTGGAAGAAGTGTGAGTGAGAATAAAATACTCATAATCACAACAATCATTCCGCTAATTGCGACAGACTGAATATAATCGATTTTAAAGAAAAACAAGCCGGATAATCCAACAAATACACATAATCCTGAAAATACGATAGCGCGCCCTGCTGTTTGATATGTAATTGCTATCGCTTCTTTTACCGCTCGCTTTGCAACTTCCTCTCGAAAGCGATTTACAAATAATAGTGCAAAATCAATAGATAGTGCAAGTCCAATCATCGGTGCAACATTTAATACAAAGATAGATAGTTCCTTATCGCTACCTATAAAGTATAATATGCCCATCGTACTAATAACACTAAGTGCCCCATTTACAATTGGTAAAATAGATGCCAAAAGACTACCAAATGAAAATAGTAATACGAGAAATGCAATTGGTAACCCAATCATCTCTGCTACTTTTAAATCATTTTGCGTTCTTTCATTAATCTCTTGATTAATTTTTGGAAACCCTGTAGGCGTTACTTTTAATGCGGCATTACTTTCCTTTTCGATTTTATCAGCAAATTGCAATGTCTTTTCCATTCGTTCTTTATTTGTTTTCCCGGAAAATAAAATTGTCGCATAGCCGATATCATCTTGTAACATTTCTTTATTTTGCACTGGGTGATGGAAAGATTCATATGTCTCTTTCTCTTGTATATTCTTTACAATTCCCTCTACTTGCTTTTGAAATTCCTCATGTGAAACACCCTTATTTTTTTCAAAAACGAGTAGAAGTGTGTCTTGAGACCTCTTAAAATCTTTATCTAAAATTTCTTTCGTTTTTTGATAGTCCCCTTCCGTTTGGAAACCATCACCGCCTAATACTCCCGGCAGCTTTGGAGCGAAAATACCGAGTGCGATCGCAACCAATAGTAATGCTACAATTACTGTATAACGAAACTGATACAAAAAAGCTCCTAATTTCCCCCACTTATCTACTTTATGTACATTTGTTTTCACACATTTTCACCTACTTTAAATAATTCAATTGTCATTTATACTGTATCACATCTTCGTACAAACAAAAAACGTCTGGAAACACTATAATGATAGTTTTTCCAGACGTTTTTTATCTCTCTTTATTAAGTCCCAATCTCTTGGTAAGTAAACGATGGCAGTAAATCGCCATAATTAACAAAATACCACCTACGCAATAACCAGCTAAAATATCAGTTGGATAATGTACATTTAAAATAACTCTACTTAATCCAATCGATACAATTACAATTCCCATCAAAATCGTTATAACATATTTTCCAGTTACACTCTTCAAATTTGCCGCAATAATATAAGTAAGAAACCCGAATGTCATAATAGATAACATTGCATGTCCACTAGGGAAGCTATACCCAAGCGCATCCAACGTTTCATTTAACGATGGGCGCTCCCTTTTCACAATTTCTTTTATCCCTTTATTAACAAGATGTGTTATTAAAATGCCCATTGGATACACGATCATCGCAGCATAATAACGTTTTCTCCAAAAAACAAGTAAACTTATAGCCAGCGTAGTTACGATCCCGATAGCAGAACCTAATTTTGTATAGTGTGAGAAAAATGTAAGCGAACCTTCTGTTTGTAATCCTTTTACTAATGCTCGGACATATGTATCCATCACTGTAACGCCACCCGCATGTACGCGCCAAGCAACAATGCCAAATACAGCAAGTAATAAAACGCTACATACTACCTCATATTGATGCAACTTCTTTTTCAAGCGATTTCCTCCTACTATGAAAAAATGCGATTTCTATTTTAGAAACCGCATTTCCTTACTTATTTACCTTTTGTTTTTAACTCTGTCCAGTAACGATCATAGTCTTTTAGCTTATCGTCTACATCAACAAGCCATTCTGTACGATCTAATTCTTCTTTCGTTAAGAAGATCATATGATTATCACGATATTCTTTACTATGAAGAGGATGAGCTTTTTCATTAGGATTACTGTATCCAATTGACTCGTAGTTTTTCACACTTACTTTTTCATCTAATAAGTAGTTCATAAACTTCTCTGCAAGCTCTTTGTTTTTCGCACCTTTTGGAATTGCTAACGTATCAGCCCAAATTGTGCCGCCTTCCTTTGGTACAACGTACTCTACATCTTTATTATCTTTTGCGATAAATGCTGCATCTCCAGACCAAACTGTTCCGATCCAAGCATCTTCTGTAATGAATTTTTGTTTAATATTATCTGTATCAAATGCTAATAAGTTTGGAAGCAGTTTCTTTAAATCATCTGCTGCTGTCTTTAACTGTGTATCGTCTTTCGTGCTGTTTGAGAATCCATGCTTCTTAAGACCCATACCTAATACTTCACGAGAATCATTTAATAAAGTTACATGCCCTTTATATTTCTCATTCCATAGGTCAGCCCAGCTTGTAGGAGCTTCTTTCACATACTTTTTATTGTATGCAATACCTGTTACGCCCCAAGTATATACTAAAGAATATTTATTCTCTGGATCAAACGCCGGTGTTTTGAAGTTAGAAACCATATTTTCGATATTCGGGATATTCTTTTTGTCTAACGGCGCTAATAAATCCATTTTCGCCATTGTTTTAACCATGTAATCAGACGGCTGAATTAAATCATACTTCGCGCCACCTGCTTGTAATTTCGCAAGCATTTCTTCATTACTTGCATACTTATCATAGTTAATTTTCACGTTATATTTCTTTTCAAAATCTCTTAGCACTTGCTCATCAAAATTGTCAGCCCAGCTATAAATGTTTAACTCTTCTTTCTTTTCACCACAACCAGCAAGTACACCAGCAACAAGGCTAAAGCTAATTGCTGCGCCGGCTAATCTTTTCATTAATTTCATCGGTTTATTACCTCCTCGTACTTTCTATATCGTTCGTATTATAAAGGAAGGTGTCCTCCAGAGTTTTCTTCACCATCTGCACCTTTGTTACGGAAGATTTCAGATAGAACCATTAATCCTACGATAGCCACAATTAAAATTGTAGAAAGTGCATTAATTTCTGGTGATACTCCGCGTTTAACCATACTGTAAATGTATAATGGCAATGTTGTTGATCCTGGTCCTGATACGAAGAAACTAATTACAAAATCATCAATTGATAATGTGAATGTTAATAATGCGGCTGAAATAACCCCTGGTGCAATTGCTGGGAACGTTACATAACGAAACGTTTGCCACGGCGTTGCTCCTAAATCATTCGCAGCCTCTTCTAAATCACGTCCCATACCAGAAAGACGCGCTGCTAAAATAACGACAACAAATGAAATACTAAATGTAATGTGCGCAATAATAATTGTTGTTTTGCCAAGTTCCATACCTAATTGACTAAATAAGATAAGTAAAGATAATCCCATTAAAATATCAGGAATTAAAATTGGTAAATACACAAGACCGTTAATAGCCCCTTCATAACGATATTTATAACGATGTAATGCAATCGCGAAAATCACACCAAGAACTGTCGTTACAACCGTCGTTACGATCGCAATCGTCATACTATTTACAAACGCATCAATAACATCTTGCTTTTGAAATAAATCTGTATACCAATGGAATGTAAAACCTTCCCATTCCGCATTAATGCGAGAATCATTGAAGGAATATACCATTAAAACCATCATTGGAAAATACAAGAACAATAAAATTAACCAAGAATAAGAAACTAAAAACTTCTTCATCTTTGCCTATTCCCCTCCGTTCCCATCATATTTATATACTTTCGTTGCACGATAATATAAGTAAATTAACAGAACAGAGAATAGAACAACAATCATAGATAACGCAGATCCAAACGGCCAGTCACGCGCTCCTAAGAATTGATTTTGAATTACGTTTCCGATTAACGCTACTTTCGATCCACCCATAACGTCTGATACAACAAACATTCCGATAGAAGAAACAAACACTAAAATAGAACCAGTAGCAATCCCTGACATCGTCATTGGTACTGTTACATTCCAAAATGCCTTTGCTGGTGTTGCTCCTAAATCATAAGCTGCTTCTAGCTTACGCTTATCAAGCTGCTCAATCGCTGCATACACCGGTAAAATCATAAATGGTAATAAAGAATAGACCATTCCGAGTATTACAGAAGGTGTGTTATATAGTAAATTTAAAGGTTCACTTATAATACCTAGTTTCAATAGCAATGTGTTTACAAGACCTTGTGAACGTAAAATAACAATCCATGCGTATGAACGAACAAGGAAGTTAATCCAAAACGGGATCGTTGCCAATAATAAAAGAATTGAACGGTATTTGCGATCAACAATTGTAATTGTATAAGCAAATGGATAACCAATTACTAAACAGATTACTGTTGTAATAACTGCAATCTTAACAGTTTCCCATAACGTTCCCATGTATAGTGGATCAAACACACGAGCTATATTCTCTAACGTAAATTGCATTTCCACTGTCCCATATGCCCCGCGCTGCATAAAGGCAAATGCCAATACAAACAGAAGGGGAATTAGGAAGAAGATTAACAGCCACGCGACTGTCGGTAGTGCGAGTAATTTCCCTTTTTTCAATTTAAGGTCACCTCGTCCTCTTGCTCCCAGCCTACGTATACATTATCTCCAATGCTCCACTGCGCTGCTTCTTCAGCAGTTTGATATGCCATTAGTAATTCTGATGTTTTCTCGTCACGTACATACAGCTTTTCCATATTTCCAACAAACTCAACGTCTTCAATATGTCCAAGATGGTATTCTTTTAAAATCGGCTCTTCAACCGAACGTACTTTTACGTTTTCAGGGCGAATTGCTACATAGCCTTCCCCGTTTTTCACAATATTATTTTCACCGATAAATGTCGCAACGAACATTGTTTTCGGCTTATTGTAAATTTCTTTCGGCGTTCCAATTTGTTCAATATGTCCTTTATTCATAACGACAATACGATCACTCATGCTCATCGCTTCTTCTTGATCGTGCGTTACGTATATGAATGTAATTCCTAAATTACGTTGTAAGTTTTTCAATTCACGTTGCAAATCTTTTCTTAACTTAAAGTCTAACGCCCCAAGTGGCTCATCTAGTAATAATACACGCGGGTTATTTACAATCGCTCTCGCAATTGCTACACGCTGCTGCTGTCCACCAGAAAGCTTTGCAGGTTTACGATTACGGAACTCAAGTAACTGCGTTAAACGCATTGCCTCTTCAGCACGCTCTTTCTGCTCTGCTGCCGGTACTTTCTGCATTTTCATACCGAAACAAATATTTTTCTCCACATTCATATGTGGGAATAGCGCATAATGTTGGAACACTAAGTTCATATGACGCTTATATGGTGGCAAATCGTTAATCTTTTCATCATCTAATAAAAGATTCCCTTTAGTTGGCGTTTCAAAGCCTGCGATCATGCGAAGTAACGTTGTTTTCCCGCAACCACTCGGCCCTAAAATCGTTAAAAATTCCCCTTCTTTAATGTCTAAAGAAAGAGGTGGGATAATCACTTGATTTCCAAAATGTTTTTCTACTGCTTCAACTTTAATAATCTTTTTCATTTTCCCGTCCTATCTACCTTAAATTTTAATTTTTATATTCATGAATAAATATTTATGTTCTATAGACTATTTTTTGTTTCGATCCAAACAAAAATGGTTGTTTAGCGTTCTCTTCTATTCTTTATGTAGTATGTTTGATTCATTTTTGCATGATACATATGTCGAACAGAAAAACCCCTTCCATTACGAAGGGGCTATTATCATACGGCTACGCCTACTGATAAACACCATCATCATTTTAACAACTTTCGTATGAATTTTAAAGCACTTTTTGTAGAAGAGTAACGAATTTTCATATCGAATGCCGTAGATTGGGCTAAAATGCTTTTATAATGTGAAAAAGTCCGAAAACTTTCTTCCCCATGATAACTACCTAATCCACTACTTCCAACACCACCAAAAGGTAAATATGGCGTTGCAAGATGATAGACAACATCATTAATACAGCCTCCGCCATATGAAATATTACTTGTCACTTTCTTTTGTACTTCTTTATCTTCAGAAAATACATATAACGCTAATGGCTTCGGATGTTGCTGAATTGTTCCAATTACCTCTTCTATGTTGTCGTATTCTACAATTGGTAAGATCGGACCAAAAATTTCATCTTCCATAACAGTACTTTGCCATGTAACATTTGTTAACACTGTTGGTTCTATATGTAAAGTTTCTTTTTTATAGTTCCCGCCGATTACCGTTTTACCATCTTTCAAAAATGAACATAAACGTTCAAAATGACGTTCAGTCACAATTCGTACATAATTGTCATTGTTTAGTGGATCTTTTCCATACTGCTCCGCAATTTCGTGTCGTAATGTCTCGATTAACTGTTCTTTCACCGAAGCATGCACATACATATAATCAGGCGCTACACACGTTTGCCCTGCATTTAAAAACTTACCCCAAACAATTCGTCTTGCTGTTACATCTATTTTTGCATCTTTATGTACAATGCATGGGCTTTTTCCCCCAAGTTCTAACGTGAGTGGCGTCAACCGTTTCGCTGCTGCTTCCATCACAACTTTTCCAACACCGACACTACCTGTAAAGAAAATATAATCAAACGGTTCCTTTAACAATTCCGTACTCTTTTCTACACCGCCTTCTACTACCGCTACAAGCTCTTCTTGGAATAATTCCTCTAACATCCTCGTAAGTACTTTGGAAACGTTTGGCGTTAACTCTGACGGCTTTAAAACAATTGTATTTCCAGCCGCCAACGCTCCTACAAGAGGTGCAATTGCTAATTGAAACGGATAGTTCCACGGTGCAATAATAAGTGTCACACCGTACGGTTCAGGAACTACTTTCCCCTTTGATCCAAAATGAGTGAGTGCTGTTCGAACCCGCTTCGGTTTACTCCACGATGAAATATGCTTCAATTGAAAGGAAATTTCTTTTAATACATATCCAACTTCCGTTGTAAACGACTCATGAACTGACTTATTTAAATCTAATTTCAATGCCTGAAATATTTCTTCTTCAAAACGCTGAATGCCTTCATAAAGCTTCTTCAAATTATTCTTTCTCACTTCTACACTTCTCGTATGGCCATTATAAAAATATGCTTTTTGTTTATTTACAATAGAAGAAACACTCATTCATTCACCTTCTCCCACTATTTTTATCCAATTCTTTCATTATTTATATAGACTTCATATATAATAAATTTCTATTCGTAAAGTTACATTATATATAATTTCTTCTTGCATATAAAATTCATTGCTCACAAAAAAACTACCGAAAGAAAATCTTTCGGTAGTTTTACTGTATTAACGATATAAACGAACAGCACCAGCAGAATTATCATCAGCTTGTCCTACTACTTCAAACTTCAGACCAAGATTCGGTAAAATACGTCCTGCATCTGGAATCTGTTTATTAATATACGTTTTCGAATCATCAAACTTCGATACGCCTGCTAAGCCATTATACGTATACGTTCCGCGCGTTGGAGATACAACTTTCCAAGCTGGCGTTTTATCAAATGAGAACGCCGCATCAGCGATTTGGAATCGTGTACTACTTGCTACTGTTGGTTTACCATTTAAAGTTCCAACAATTGCTTCCGGATGAGAATCAACTACGCCAAGGAAACCATGTCCTGGATGTAAACCAACCCAGTTATCTGTATAAGCTGAGTCTGCATACCATACAACCATACCTGTGTTGTATTCTGGACCGCGAGCATATTTCAATGCGTTATCCGAACCAGCATAGTTTCTCCACTCTACATAATAGTTATGTTTTTTCTTCTCTGTTCCATTAGATACAGCGAATCCATCTAATTTGAACTGCGGTGTACCTTCTGCATCATCAGAGAATACTACTTTATCGTCTACATTTAGTGATGCATTATCAAGTAGGAAACCGTTTAATGCTAAACCACCATCTGTAATGTACTCAAATGTTAATTTTACTTTCTTACCTTTGAATTGGCTTAAATCGTATGATTTGTCAATCCATTTTCCATTTGTTGAATGTGCATTTCCACTATTTGCTTTCTCACCAAGTTTTTCGATTAATGTTTGCTGACCATCTTCTGTTACAGCATGTACTTCAAGGAAATCATACTCTGCTTCAATTTCATACAATGACTTGAAATCAAATTTCGCAGTCGTTGCATTTGTTAAATCGAACAGTGGCGTCTCCATTTTTGTGTGAAGATTGTCACCTTTTGTGCTGTAGTAATACTGCTTACCAAATGCTGGAGCAATTGTTTTTATATCTTTATCTGGCAAGTTAACACGAATCATACCTGGGCGGTTAGATTTCGTAACACTTTGGTCTAAATATGTTGCTAGACCGATACCTTTATTTAATTTCTCGTAATCTACTTCTACGATATTTGCCCAGTTACCACCGATTGTTTTTTGGAAAAACTCTTTATTTTGTGGTGAGAAACTCGTTGGCGTTGTTCCTGCAATGTTACCAGCCCAGCTTCCGCCACTCATAACAGACCAAGCTTGAATTGGTTCACCGTCACCAGTATAGTCTGTATCATACTCATCTGGAAGACCTAAATCATGACCATATTCATGTGCGAATACACCAACTGCGCCATCTTCTGGTTCAATTGTGTAGTCGAATGCCGCGATCTTTCCCCCCCAATATGGAACTTTCGCTTGTGTGCCTTCAATTGGGAATGGTTTTGGTCCAACAGTCCAGCGATGTGACCAAATTGCATCGTCACCTAATTTACCGCCGCCTGCTTCTTGTCCAACACCCGCATGGATAATCATTAAGTGATCAATTAAACCGTCCGGTTGTTTTTGATTTCCATCGCCATTTACATCATATTGATCGAATTGGTCAAACTCTGATAAATCAATACCGCTATCTACAGCTGCTTTTAATGCATCTTTTACTAAATCACGTGGTCCTTTTGGTCCTTTATTATCATGACCTGTCGCACCATCTGCACCGTAATCAGCAGCTTTACCAGGAACTGTTAACCATTTTGTAACTGTTCCGTCTACTGTATAACTACCGCCAGATTGCTCTTCGTAATATTGTTTAAACGTTTCGATTTTGCTGCCATCCTCTAATGCGAATGGCTCATTACCGAATAACATTTTTTCATAATGTTCTTTGTTAAAATCGTCAGTATACATATAACCAGGTTCTTTATCAATATTGTTATGTTTAAAGTCGGCGTACTCTACAAGTAAAACGAGTACTTTATCTTTACGAACTTCACCGTTATATTCTTTTCCCTTTGCTGGAGAAGTTGGTACTTTACCATTTAGACCACCCTTAACTGGGCCTGTCGCTGCAGGTGTTCCTGTTGCTGGTTTGTCTAACTTTTCTTTCGTATCAGCTTTCGCATCTTTCACTTTCTTTAAAAAGTCAGATGCTTCTTTCGTAAGTGGGTCCCCATTTGATACTTCTTTCCCAGGATTTTCACCCTTTTTGTTCTCTACGTATTTTTCGACGGCTTTCTTTGTTTCTGTCTCTGAAGCCTTCGAATCAATTATCCCACGTTTTTTTAGCGCATTTGCTAAACGTTCTTCTGGAATTAAATGATCATCGACTGGGCTCGTAGCTGTCTTATTCACAGGTGTTTCAGCATATGCAGACTGGCCACCCGCTCCGAATGAAAGACCTAACACAGCTGTCAAAGCGATTGATGACAAAACTTTGAACGGTTTCTTGTTCATCCCTTATTTCCTCCCCTAATAAAAAATATGTATTACAAATTGAATTTTATTAAAAATTCAATATTTTTTCAATATTTAGTCATATTATGTAATGTTTTTAACATATTTGTAAAAATTCCATAGTTAGCATACGAATATATCACAATTCAACAATGTTTTCTGAAAATATTGAAAATATTTGCCAGAAACTTTATAATCGCCATAGAGGGAATTTAATGGGGATTTTATCTTTGTTTTATCTACAAAATATTTGATAATTCACTATATAAAACACAAAATGCGATTGCTTATCATATATTCTGTAGCAGCAGTTATGACCGATAATTAGGGAGGAATTACATTTGTACAAAGATAAGACTGACGCACTGGACCAAGAATGGATTGATTTAATACTTGAAGCTCTAGACGCTGGTATCGCCCTGCAAGATATCGAACATTTTTTCCAACGTATGAAGCCATCCAGTCAGGCTCAATAGCCTTGTTCTTTTTAACGAAGTTTATGTTATAATAATGACATCATAAGACGACTACATATTGATAGAAAGGTGCGCAAATATGATTGGAGAACGTATAAAACGCCTTCGCTTACAAAAAGGTATTTCATTAACTGAACTTGCCGAAAAAGCTGGTGTTGCTAAATCTTACATTAGTTCTATAGAGCGAAATTTACAAAAAAACCCTTCCATTCAGTTTCTTGAAAAGATCGCAGCAGTTCTACAAATTCCAGTTGATACTTTACTTCATGATGAAACAACAAAGGAAACTAACCTAGACTCCGAATGGACACAGCTTGTTAAAGATGCAATGAATTCTGGTGTCTCCAAAGAACAATTTCGTGAATTTCTTGAATTTACAAAATGGAAGCACGATCAAAAATAATAATAGAAAGAAGTGCTAACAACCAGCACTTCTTTTTCTTTATAAAAAAAGCGGGGGATACCCGCTTTTTTATTATTTTTCTTCGCCAGCTTCTTGGTTAGCATTGAATGTCCATTCTAAATTCAATGAATCACCTTGGAAGATATTTTGGTCTTTTCCATCATCTACAAATTCAAATTGTACCCATAAATAATCCTCTGTACCAGCTTCTAATCCACCCTTTTCTCCCCACTCAGGAGCAAAGATGTCTTTAGCTAAAAGATCTGGATCAGTTTTTTGTAAATCAGCTAAAGTTGTTTCATATACAGGCTCACTTTGTTTATCCCAGTTCCAAAGGAATTTCACTTTAACGTGCTTACCAAAGTCTTCACCAGCATTATCGCCTTTTGCATCTTTCACAGTATACTTTGTTGCTAGTTTAACGTCTTTAATTGTTAATGAACCGCTATTCTTTAATAAGAACTCTTTCTTAACAGAATCCCCTGGTTTTAAATCTTTAATATCTACAAGCGTTTTAGGGTCTAATGTAAGATCTAACGTCCCAGCTGCAAATGTATTATTTGATACTTCTTTATCGCTAAAGTATGCAAACGTTCCTCCACCAATTAAAGATAACCCCAGTGCCGCTGATGCAACTCCCATACCTAATTTCTTTTTCAGACTCACAATCAATTCCCCCTAGCTGTTTTTTATATTTTTCCCCCTATAAATTTTCAATAAGGGACATAAAGAAAACTATATTAGCTTAGCTAATATTCGTTCTCTTTTAAAAACCTTAAGTTCATTATAACGAACAACTCTATATAAATACAACATTTTTTTATTAGTATTTTCAGTTATTTTTATTTCTCAATATCATTTTAAATTTCCGGAAATTTATTGAGAAATAAAGAAAAACGTAATTAATTTTCACTATCTATACTAATTAGTATCTTTCACCATCATGCTGCCAACCAGTTTTCTCGTATATGACGTGTATTGTTAAAATAAAGAAGACACGCCGAATAGGTGAGTCGCAATGCTCTCTCACCTATTCGGCTTTATAACCTCTATTCACTCTGAAATGTTGCTGTATTTACTTGCTATCTTTATTTTTCTGTTCTTCTTGTTTCTTCTTCTCTTCCAGCTTTTTTGCTTCTTCTAGTTTTTTCGCCTCTTCTTGCTTCTTACTCTCTTCTAGTTTTTTCGCTTCTTCTTGCTTCTTACTCTCTTCTAGTTTTTTCGCTTCTTCTTGCTTTTTACTCTCTTCTTGCTTTTTCGCTTCTTCTTGTTTCTTACTCTCTTCTAGTTTTTTCGCTTCTTCTTGCTTTTTACTCTCTTCTTGCTTTTTCGCTTCTTCTTGTTTCTTAGCCTCACTTACTTGTTTTGCTGTTTCCTCTACTAGTAATTTCTCAAAATCTTGAATTTGTTTATCAATCACCTGTAACTTTACCTCTTTATCAACATACTCACAATTGTCCTTCACTATATGAAAACCAGCATTCACATATGAGAATACTTGCTTATTCGATTCGCTTTTATTTCCTTTTAACTCTTCTTGCACTTGATTATAAGGAACCTCTATTGATACATATACTTTTTGTAACAATTCTCTTTCCGCAACTATTTTCTCACGCCCTTGCTTCCACGTAGCAAGCACCTGCTCTAACTCTTGAATGGAAGTAAGGGTTAATTTCAATTTCATCCCTTCATACTCACGCAAAATAACTTCCTTATGTTGCTTAGCTTGTTCTGTTAATTGATCGACTGTTTTTGGAAAAATACTTGCTGTAGAAATAGTAGCCTCAACTTTCGTTTCATGAATGAAAGCTGCTTCTGTATAAGTCATCATTTGAGAGCCTAAATAAAAAGTAATAGAACACAAACATGGCAATATAAGCATCCTTTTGAATTTGCGAGGTGGCTTCAACATTTTAATCTCTCCTATCGAACAACTTGTTCTTTATCAAGAACTATACCTTTATTATAATAAAGTGAATTATAAAATGATATAAGAAATTATGTTTCTTTGTACATTTCACTTTTATCATAAAAAGAGACTATCATTTTTGATAGTCTCTTTTTATGATTACTTTTTCTCCACTCCATCGCCTTGTTGTGCTTCAAATGTCCATTTTAATTGCAGTTTGTCGCCTTGGAATTCATTTTGAGGTTCATTTTTATTAATAAAGTGGAATTTCACTTTAAATGAATCATTAGTTCCTGCTTTAATACCTTTCTCAGGCCATAACCAACTTACTAAATCATTTTCTGCAGCAGTCATTGTTTTACTCTTCAACTCTTTCAATGTCATTCTCTTAATTACTTCATCTTTTTTATCTATATTTTTCAAGAAAACTACTTCAATGTCTTCACCAAAGTCTTTCTTATTATCTTTCTTCACATCTTCTACATTATACTCCGTATTTAATAGTACTTTTTTAATATCTAATGTACCTTTATTCTCCAATTTAAATTCTTTTTCAATTGTATCACCTGGTTTTAAATTATCCACTTTCACAATTGTTGATGGGTTCAGCGCTAAATCAAGTGTTCCAGACGCAAATGTATTATTTGACACTTCTTTATCGCTAAAGTATGCAAATGTTCCTCCGCCAACTAATGCAGCGCCTAATACCGCTGATGCGATACCCATCCCTAATTTTTTCTTTAAAGTCATGTCCATATCCCCCATAATATATATTTGTTAATTCCCTAATAGGAAATTATAACCAAATGAACTAGACGGATTGTTCTACTTTTTTCTCTTTCTTTTCTCCGTCAATGCTACGAATAGCACTAAAAATAGAAATCGCTGAATAGCCTAGTAAAAAGATTCCTGGAATAATAAGAAGTAAAGCAGCTCCAGCTTTTGAATTCGCATAATTTAATGCATACCCTGCATAAGGAACTGTAATATCCGCATATTTCCCAATGACATTCTCCGCAAGTACTGGTTCTAAATCAGGGCCGTTGTTGTTATCCCCTTTTGTTTCATACATTACTTTTCCATTTGTATCTTTCACACCGATAATACGGTGAGTGATAATTTTTTCATCTTTCTCTTTAAAGGTAATAACATCGCCTTTTTGATATTTAGAACCATCTTTCGTCGGTTCTATCGCAATGATTGATCCTGTTAAAAATGTCGGTTCCATCGATCCTGATAACACTGATTTAAATTGATATCCCATCACTGTTGGATCCCCACCGCTCGCTTTTGAAGAAATAACTACAAAAGCTAAGCAAATCATCAATGCAAATAAAACAAATGAGATAACGTTGCTAATCACCTTCCAAATTAATTTCATCGTTTCTCTCCCTCTCCGTTGTTTTATATTATTTGAAGTATGCAATATTCACTCTTGTTCTTTAACAAGAACACAAATAAATAATATAACGAACAAAACAGAAATGCAATAATAAAATTTACAATTATTAGTTATTTTTAATATATAAAAAAAGACTGTGACAAAGTCTCTTCACAGCCTTTTAATTAGTAATTTATTTTTCTTCTGATTTTTCTTCTGATTTCATTCCTGTTGTATTTCGGCGTAGCACTACAAATAAAATAGCTCCAAATAATAGAGAGGCACCTATTCCAATGCTTATTATTTTCACATTTGATTCGTTTACTTCAGGCGTAGCCGTATCTTTTTTAGGCATCGCAAAAGTAACATCTTCTTTAGAAAGAACATTTATCGTCGCAATTGTTTGATTATTTTTCGTGATGTCAACTGCACCAACTACCTCACCACGATGAATTCCTTTATGATACAAAGAATCTTTATCTAATGAAGCCGCACGGAAAATCGTCCTCACATTTTTCCCTTCATCTTTCTTAAGCATAAGTTCTGCACTTTTTTCAAGTTCGCTATCAATATTTTTATTTAAATACGTTGTTTTTTGATGCCAACTATGTTTATCTAATACAGTTTGCTTCACAAATTGACCGAAAGAATAGTCCGCCATCTGCTTCAAATCTTCATAAATTTCAGGTCTTTGGGAAGCCATTACTACATTTATAATGCGATTGCCATCCTTCTCATTTAATAGAACGAGTGTATTACGCGCTTCATTTGTAAAACCCGTCTTCCCGCCAATGCTATATGGATTTTCAAAATAATTAGACTTATTAAAAATAGAAACCGTCTGGCTAGATGTCGTAACCGTCGTCCTTTTCGTATTCATCGCTTGTAAAATCTCAGGATACTTTTGTACACCTCTCGTAATCATTGCCATATCATACGGCGTCGTATAATGGTTTGGATCATGCAAGCCATTTGGCGTTACAAAGTGACTATCTGTAGCCCCTAATTGCTTTGCTTTCTCATTCATCATATGAGCGAAATTCTCAACATTTCCGCCAATACGCTCCGCAATCGCATACGACACATCATTTGCACTCAGCACCATTAAAATCATAAGCGCAGTATTTCTATTAATCGTCTCACCAGGTTGAAATTCAATTTGATAATTACTCTTCTCTTGATCTAATGCTAATTGTGAAAACGTAAATTGATCCTCTGGCTTCGTATGCTCCATAAGTAAAATCGCTGTTAACACTTTCGTCATACTAGCTGGAAATGCACGATGATGTGCGTTTTTGTTATACAAAACATCTCCAGTTTTCCCATCAATCGTAGCTGCAAACTGACTAAAAACATTTGGTCCTTCCGCAGGTGGTGGTGCCACTTGTTCTGGATTCACTCCAACATTCGTCTCAGCACGTAACGTCATAGGTGTCAAAAAAAATAAACAAATAACGGTAACAAAAGCCAAAATTTTCTTAAAGTTTACCATATGACTCTCCCTTTTCACTATACTCTCACAGCTTAAAAACTGAATCTACCAATCTATATGTAAATTGTATTAAATTGGAAGAATGTTCACTGTTTTTTACTATATCATACTTTTACGATAAAGAACATAAATATACAATAAAAAATAAGAAGGAATTATTCTTTCTTATCCTTCTCATCAATCAATGAATCTATTAATTTTTGACTAGCTTCCTCGGGTGTAATCTCATCTGTCATCCCCATAAACGACCAGCCTTTAGAATCGACCCACTCAACAAACTCTTGTAAAAACTCATCATGTGTAACATCCACATCAAGAATCGATCCATTAATCGAAATCGTTCTATTTCTAGATACACGCATCTTGAACGTTTTTCTTACCATTACAATAATTCTCCCTCTACTACTGAATATTTATAAAATAATCTTGTATCTCTGTTATACATGATTTTAAGTAAATTGTAAAAAGGATATATTGGCCAATTTGCATATTAAAACTGAAAACCTATCACCATGCAAAAATATCAAACGGTATGTAAATGATCATAAATGACTAAATAGATCCACATAAAAATAAAACAACTTACATTTTATAACACCAAATACAAATGACTTTCGTACAATATAATGGAATATACTGGAAGAAACCTTAACATGAGGAGGAACTCTATGGCGCGTTGTACGTATTGTAAAACGAAATGGAAAGTAAAAGATGTATGGTCGATACTCGTGACATTTGAAAAAGATTGTCCGTATTGTTTTGGAAGGCAGTATCTATCAAAGAAAACATTGAACGCTATGCCAGAACTTATTAGCTTACCTTTACACTTCTTATTCCCTTTTCTTGTTGATTTAAGTGATGAAGGTCCTTTAGATTGGTATCGAAAAAAATAATATAACCACTTTATTCGAACTCACTTTTCATTACATTCTCTTCTTATGTATTCCTTAATACACGACTAGCGCCATTCCAACTACTTTCCCTTCAAAAATCAAATATAAAAATATTGTAAAATTTCAGTTAATTATATATAATTGCTTTAGCATAACGATTAAAGTTGCTGTTACATACGCATTTTTAAAGATCCCGTAGCTCAGCAGGGAGAGCGCCACCTTGACAGGGTGGAGGTCGTGAGTTCGAGCCTCTCCGGGGTCATAAAAAAAGAGAAACCGTATCAACCTTCTACGTGATATGGTTTCTCTTTTTTATCTAAATCAATCACTTCCCACCAAACATCTTCTCCAAAGACTTCGCATTAGCAAACAATACTTCTTTCAAGTTATCATCTGCAACGATTTTATAGTCGCCATCTTTGTTTTTCTTTAAGTTCAATGTAACTTCGCGAGTTGCCATGATTGCATCTTTATCTGATAAGTGTTTGACGATTGCTGATGTCATCGTTTTTTCGATTGCTTTTTCAGATTGCTCTTTGTCTTCGCTAAAAGCGCTAGCAAAGGCCATTGGCATAACTTCTCCCACTGCTTTTGTTACAGCAACGGATAGATCAGCAGATGTAATTTTCACTTTCACTTCTGCTTTGTCATCCTTTTTCGATACTTCTTCTAGCTTTTCAAATTTAAAGTTTTTCGTAATTGCACTCAGCATTGCTTTTGCCTCAACATCATCTGTTTTTTCATTTAGTTTATTAAATTCCTTGTCACTCTCAACAAATGTACGAGCTTTTTCTACATCACCTTTTTGTATCGCTGTTAAAAATTCTTCTGTAGTATCTTTCGGATTTGCACATCCTGCTAAAACACCTACTGTTAATCCTACTACCATCATTAACAGCAATAATTTCTGTATCTTTTTCACGTTCATTCTCCTCTTATCTTTTCTAGTAAGTCATCACTATATAATAGTATGAAACTGACATTACAAACATTTTTTAGTATAGCATTTATATGAGTCATTCGTTTCTATTTTTTCAAACGTTCCCTCTTTCCATCTCATAACGCCCACTACTCTCTATTAAAAATTTGTTTCTTCATTATAAATAGCAAAATTAAAACCAGCAACTTTAAGGTTGCTGGCTTATCTATTATTCATATTCGAAAAAACAATAACAATTGCTCCAAACACATAATGACCCGCTACCGTCCACACGCTCCGATCGAGGATCATAAGTGATAACCAAAGCGATATATTAATAGCAGCAAATAATACATATAAAATGAAGTCTCTCTTTTGTAGCGCCTCTCGATTCATCAAAATATAAATTGCGCCGATTGGCGGAAGGATGAAGCAAAGGAAAAAAACAAACATTTTTCTTAACGACCATGGATAAATTACTGTCTGCATATGAGTCTCCTTTTCACTTTATAGTACATGTAACATCGGTCTTACTACTCTCTATATTCGTCACTATAAGGCTCCTTTATGATTAAAGGTGAGTGAGGATTTTTTTCTTCTTCTATCATTGTGAATACTTCTGTTTTTTCTTGTAATATGTTGGATTCACTGTTTTTAGTAGTTTTTTTACTTGTTTCGATTTTCTTCGTTACTTCTCCGAGCCTTTGTCCAACTTTTTCAGCTTCGGCAGGTTCATTCGTAACATAGTATTCTTGGTGCCCCCATACTAACATAGGTGGCACTTGTTCTCGTTTGTTACATATTATATAAGTAATACTAGCTATAAGTAGTAGGCATGTTAATAAAAAGAAGATAGTTTTTTTATTCATATACTATGCTCCCTATCTATCATTTTATTAAATTATATAATATCCATTATATGTAGTAAATGGATGTCGTGGGAATTTTCGGATTTTATATCAAAAAGAAAAACCTTACTACAGTAAGGTTCCATTTTTATATTCTATAGTGATTGATTTATTAAAACGATCATTACGATAATCGCTATAAACATAACAACTAAACAGCCGATCATTTTATAAAAGCCTCTTTTCGTTAACGTCCCACCTTGAACGTCTTTTCGAATAAATAAGAATACGGCTAAAAATAATACAAGTCCAATGCCAAAAGCATACATCATTTGCATATGTTAATCTTCCTTTCTCTCTTCCATCTTAATATCTTTTCGATAAAACAACAAATGAGATAAAAACTGTACTCATCGTAAGTGCCATTAGTATGTTCAATAATTCAGTAGCAGATAGTGTAAGTATTTTCAAGTTTAAGCCGAAAGAGAAAAGAAGATAATATGCTATTAATGCAAAAAAGCTGAAGAACATTCCTTTATAACGAATAAGTTTCATCCGCTCATCTTTTTCTTTAAATTGTGGGTGTAAGTAACTTAGGCAGAAACTCATAATCATCATCCCAAGCAATGGATAAGTTGCTGGTGGTGGTGCAGAATGCGTCATTATACCTGTTAATATCATAAATCCACTCATAAATAGAAAAATAATTCCCATGATTACAAAGTACTTTTGTGAATAATTCATCCCTATTCCCCCCCTTCTTTTCCTTCATAAATAAATACATGTTCTATCGTTGTCTGAAATGTTTTCGCTATTTCAAATGCTAATGGAAGTGATGGATCATATTTTCCTTTTTCAATTGAAATGATGGTTTGTCTGGAAACTCCAAGTTTCTCAGCCAATTTCTCTTGAGATAGTCCAAATTTTTTTCGGTATTCGACCATTTTATTTTCCAAGGAAATTTCTCCCTCCTCCCTTATATCGAGTATATATGTAAAGTAAACTTTACGTCAAGTTTCCTTTACATTCATTTTGTTTATTTTTCGTTCTATTTATATAGAAGAAACTTTTTCATTTTCAGCACGTCTATTTTGAAATGAAACATGGAACACTGTAATGAACCGTTACTATATTTCCTCCTCTCTATTTTTAAAATTTAATATCTCCCTATTTGTTTTATCCTTTTAAAATATTTCATTTATCTCTTTATTCCACAAAATGCGTTATTGGTTTTACGGTGTTTTTCGTCATATTTATAGAAACTAACTGTTTATGAAGCATTTTTTATGTTTAGCAACTTTTTTTGTAGAAATCCTTCGCTTTCCTTTCAATATTTAACACTATCTAAATAAAGTTTACGATAAATTCATAATTTTTTATTTTTTATACTATATTCCATTATATTGTTGTATAATATCAATGAAAGCGCTTATTATTTCAATATACATAATTCGGACTCTTTTTATCGAAACATTCTAACTATTATACTTATATTTACATGCAACAATTTTAGTTATTTGTATAGGTATACCAAATATATCCACCCCATTTTTCTGTAAAATTACTTTATAACATGAAAGATTAACTTGGGTGATAAGTTATTGTGAATGTTTTTTTACAAAACAGATAAGTAATAGTGTTTGGTATTATGTAAATTATTGTAATAACATAAGAGTAAAGAAAACATTTACATTGATTATTGGTTCATCAATTATTGAAAAGAGCAAAATGCACCTTTTGTATGGAAAAAGGATTATATGCATTGGGAGGTTTAAACAAATGACGAGGAAGAATACAACGACAAACCCTTGGGCCAAGTTCCATGGTCCGAACCTTGGTTATGTTATTGAGCAGTATGATCTTTACGTAACTGGAGCAGGTTCTGTTGATCCGGAATTACAAGAGCTTTTTGAAATTTTTGGAGCTCCTTCGTTTCAAGATGATGTCGTAACAGGGGACAACACAGCAACACATTTTTCTCCTCAAAACACAGGGAACATTGAAAAAATTCTTAAAGTCGTTCAGCTTGTTGAACAAATTCGTTCATTCGGGCATACGTTGGCTCACATCAATCCGATGGAAGATGCTGCTAATGGACAATCTCTTCTTGAGAAAGCAATGAACGAACTGAGCGATGCTGACTTGAAAGCGATTCCAGCGAAAACAGTATGGCAAGATGCACCAGAAGGTATTCACACTGCACTTGATGTAATTCATAGATTAAAAGACGTTTATACAAAATCTTTAGCTTATGAATTTTCTCATATACAAGATAGTGAAGAACGCGCGTGGTTGCATCAAATGGTGGAATCAAATTCATTGCGTCAACCACTATCAAATAAAAAACGAACTGCTCTTTTAAAACGTTTAACAGCTGTTGAAGGTTTCGAGCAATTCTTGCATAAAACATTCGTTGGGCAAAAGCGTTTCTCTATCGAGGGCGTTGATATGCTTGTACCTGTTCTAGATGAAATTGTTCTCGAAGGTGCAAAGGGCGGCGTAGAAGATGTCATGATTGGTATGGCTCACCGCGGTCGTCTAAGCGTACTTGCACACGTATTAGAAAAACCATATAGTCACATGTTTGCTGAGTTCAAACATGCAAAAATAGAAGGCGCAGTGGCAAATTCTGGCTGGACTGGCGACGTGAAATACCATTTAGGTAGAGAACAAGTCGTTAGTAACGAAGAAGTTAGCACTCGCGTTACATTAGCAAATAACCCAAGTCACCTTGAGTTCGTTAACCCTGTTGTAGAAGGTTTTGCACGTGCGGCTCAAGAGAATCGTAAAAAATCTGGTCTTCCAGAACAAGATACTTCAAAATCATTCGTAATTTTAGTTCATGGTGATGCTGCATTCCCTGGTCAAGGTATTGTATCTGAAACGTTGAACTTAAGCAGATTAAACGCGTACCAAACAGGCGGAACAATTCATGTTATCGCAAACAATGCAGTTGGCTTTACGACTGATAGCTATGATTCTCGTTCTACGAAATATTCAAGTGACCTTGCAAAAGGTTTCGATATTCCGATTGTTCACGTGAACGCTGATGATCCAGAAGCTTGTCTTGCTGCTGCTAACCTTGCGATTCAATATCGTACATTGTTCAAAAAAGACTTCTTAATCGATTTAATTGGTTACCGCCGCTACGGTCATAACGAAATGGATGACCCAGCAGTTACGCAACCACAAGTGTACAAAAAGATTAAAAATCACCCAACTGTAAGAACTATTTATGCAGATCAATTACAAGCTGCTGGTGTTCTAAATGCAGATGAGGTTGAAACAATGACTCAGTTTATACAAGAGCAATTAAAATCTGACTATGCACAAGTACCGCCAGCTGATACGAGCGCTGCAACAATTGACGTTAAGGTGCCAGATGTTGTTGCAAAAGGCATTCAGCCAATTGATACTGGTGTTGAGATTGACTCACTTCGTGCAATTAATGAAGGTCTACTATCTTGGCCAGAAGGCTTTAACGTATATCCGAAAGTAAAGAAAATTCTTGAACGCCGTAAAGACGCTCTTGAAGAGAACGGTAAAATTGAATGGGCACTTGCTGAGTCATTAGCATTCGCTTCTATTTTACAAGAAGGTACGCCAATTCGTTTAACTGGTCAAGATTCACAGCGTGGTACATTCGCGCACCGTCATATCGTATTACACGATACTGATACAAATGAAACATATTCACCATTACATCGCTTGCCAAACATTAATGCATCCTTCTCTGTTCATAACAGTCCGTTATCAGAAGCTGCTGTTGTTGGTTACGAGTATGGCTATAACGTATTCGCTCCAGAAACTCTTGTTATGTGGGAAGCGCAATATGGTGACTTCTCAAATACTGCGCAAGCATTATTTGATCAATATGTTTCAGCAGGAAGAGCAAAATGGGGTCAAAAATCTGGTTTAGTTCTTCTATTACCGCACGGTTATGAAGGTCAAGGACCAGAGCATTCTAGTGCACGTCCAGAGCGATTCTTACAGTTAGCCGCTGAGAATAACTGGACAGTTGCAAACTTAACGAGCGCGGCACAATACTTCCATATTTTACGTCGTCAAGCATCTATCTTAGGAACAGAAGCTGTTCGACCATTAGTATTGATGACGCCAAAGAGTTTATTACGTCACCCACTTACACTTTCAACTGCTAGTCAGTTAAGCGAAGGACGTTTCCAACCTGCTCTAGAACAAGAAAACCTTGGCATGAAACCAACTAAAGTAAAACGTCTTGTTTTAAGCACAGGTAAAATGGCGATTGACTTAGCAGCAGAAATTGAGTCTGGTAAACATGAGTATAACTTAGATGAAGTTCATGTCGTTCGTATTGAACAGCTGTACCCATTCCCTGCTGAGAAAGTTCAATCTATTATTAAACGCTTTAAAAACTTAGAAGAAATTATTTGGGTTCAAGAAGAACCTCGTAATATGGGCGCATGGCATTACATGGCTCCAATTCTGTTCGAACTTGCTGGAGATAAAGTGAAAACAGGTTACATTGGACGCCCAGATCGCTCTAGCCCATCTGGTGGCGATCCATTCGCTCACAAAGCTGAGCAAGAACTAATTGTTGCACACGCTTTAGATGTGAAGTATAACTTCCGTCAAGATAAACAAGAAATTGAAGTTTTCAGCAACTGAAAGTAACAATGAAGGTTTCTAGCTTGCTCCCCGGACAGATATTCTGCCCGGGGGCAGGCTAACAAATGGAGATTACCGAAGACAAAAGAAGAAAAAACACACCGTTAGGCAAATAAGGGGAGGACATTTAAAATGATCGAAATTAAAGTACCTGAGCTTGCAGAATCTATTACTGAAGGAACTATCTCACAATGGCTTATCAACGTAGGCGACAAAGTTGAGAAAGGTGGCAGCGTTGTTGAGCTTGAAACTGATAAAGTCAATGTAGAAATCATTGCAGAAGATTCAGGTATTGTATCGAAGTTACTAGGCGAACCTGGGGATACAGTTGAAGTTGGTGCAACTATCGCAATTTTAGATGCAAACGGAGCACCAGTTGCAGTAAGTACACCTGCACCGGCTGCTGAACAGCCAAATCAAGAAACAACTGAAGCACCGAAAGCTGCGGCACCAAATGCTGAGCAAACTACAACTTTACAAGGTTTACCGAATACGAACCGTCCTATCGCATCACCAGCTGCTAGAAAAATGGCTCGTGAATTAGGTATCGACTTAAACGACGTACGTAGCACAGATCCACTTGGACGTGTGAGACCACACGATGTACAAGCTCATGCTGCCGCACCAAAAGAAGCACCAGCTGCTCCAAAAAGTCCAGCTCCTGCTCCAGTTGCAAAAACGGAATTCGAAAAACCAGTTGAGCGCGTGAAAATGTCCCGCCGCCGTCAAACAATTGCAAAACGCCTTGTAGAAGTTCAACAAACATCTGCAATGTTAACAACATTTAACGAAGTTGATATGACTGCAATCATGGAATTACGTAAAGAGCGTAAAGATGCTTTCGAGAAAAAACATGATGTACGTCTTGGCTTCATGTCATTCTTCACAAAAGCAGTTGTTGCAGCATTAAAACAATTCCCATTATTAAATGCTGAAATTCAAGGCGATGAGCTTATCATTAAAAAATTCTATGATATCGGTATTGCAGTAGCAGCTCCAGATGGATTAGTTGTTCCAGTTGTACGCGATGCTAACCAATTAAACTTCGCTGAAATCGAAAGCGAAATTCGTAATTTAGGTATGAAAGCACGTGATAACAAACTTTCATTAAAAGAGTTACAAGGTGGTACATTCACAATTACAAACGGTGGTGTATTCGGTTCTCTAATGTCAACACCAATCCTAAACAGCCCACAAGTAGGTATTTTAGGAATGCACAAAATCCAAGTACGTCCAGTTGCAATTGATGCAGAACGTATGGAAAACCGTCCAATGATGTACATCGCTTTATCTTACGATCACCGTATTGTTGATGGTAAAGAAGCAGTTAGCTTCCTTGTTGCTGTTAAAGATATGCTTGAAGATCCAAAATCATTATTATTAGAAGGTTGATAGATTAATAATCTATTACAGGCTGTAGAATGAATTATTCTACAGCCTTTTTTTATTGCGTTCATATGGGACAAATTTCATAACATAAGCTAATAATGTATGCCTAAAACGTAAGGAGGATTAAAATGAATAACCTTCCAATTGATGCAAAACTTAAAGCAAATAAGGATACTTTTTTCCTCCCCGACTCAAACGGGGGTGTCTATTTTCGAAATAATGCCAGTTCATTTCGTATGGACGGTGATGGAATTTACAACTGGATTGAAAAATTAATGCCAATGTTTAACGGGAATTATTCTTTAGCAGAAATAACCGATGGTCTCCCTCTCCCCTATCAAAATCGTGTATTTGAAATTGGAGAGATTTTATATGAAAATGGTTTCGTTCGGGATGTAAGTCAAGATGCACCTCATGAATTAAATAGCGCATTACTTGATAGATACGCTTCACAAATTGAATTTTTAGAAGCTGATTCTCATTCAGGCGCTCTAAAATTCGAAACGTATCGCGCGGCAAACGTCCTTATAATTGGTTCTGGAGATATGCTTACTTCCTTAGTTTCTTCTTTATTAGAATCAGGATTACCTACCTTTCATTACCTTGTTACAGATTATGAGGAAACAAATTACGATCGCATTCATGAGCTAGTAGAACTTGCACATGAAGTTGATGATCATGTCCTTGTTCAGGAAATAGATACGACAATTGATCGTCCCCTGCATGAAGTGTTCGAGCCTTTCGACTGGATTTTGTATGTTTCTCAAAATGGAGATATTGAAGGCCTAAGAGCAGTTCACACGATTTGTAGAGAAGTAGGAAAGAACTTCATACCTGCCGTCTGTTTATCAGCACTTGGTATAGCCGGCCCTATCGTAACAGCTAATCGTGAAGAATGCTGGGAATCCGCATGGCATCGGCTACATGAAACGACTTTACAAAATGAACATTCATCAGCATCATTTTCACCACTTCCATCTGCAATGTTAGCAAATATAATCGTATTTGAATTACTTAAGCATGTCGCTGATGATTCCTACCGAGAAAAAGAACCACAATTCTTTTTATTAAATTACGAAACACTCGAAGGAGCATGGCATCCTTTTATAAAACATCCTCTCGCAACTGATGAAAGTTTTACAATTGATACGATAGAAAATCTTTCTGAACAACTTGAGCAGCGGTCCAACCAACATACCTCAACTGATTTATTCCGCTTTTTCGACTCATTAACTTCTAAAGAAGCCGGTTTATTCCATGTATGGGATGAACAAGATTCATATCAATTACCGTTATCACAATGCCATATTCAAGTAGCTACTCCACTATCAGATGGTCCTGCTTCCCTCCTGCCTCTTATGACTTGTGGTGGTCTAACTCATAATGAAGCGCGCCGAGAAGCTGGTTTAGCAGGAATTGAAACATATGTAGCGGAAATTATGCACCGCCTTATTCCTGAACATAATGATATCGGTATTGGCGCTGGAGAAACGATGACAGAAGGTGTATACCGGGCGCTACAACAACATTTAAATAATAAATTGTATGAGCGGCAGTCACATATGCTAGAAGAAATTACGACGATTGATTTAACTGCAATTCATGATAAACATTGTAGATTTTATTACGATGCTCTCTCTACAATTCATGAAACACCTAAAATAGCAGTAAGTGAAGAGATTCTCAGCTTTCCTGTCGTTTGGGTCGGTATAAATGATCGCTGGTACGGTGCATCTAATATTAATATGACGTTAGCCTTACGAAACGCACTACAACTATCACTACTTCATATTCAAAATGAAGAGACTCCTTACAGAGCTAATATCTTGCCTGAATCCTCTATTATTTTATATGACACGGATTCTTTTAGAGTGGAAATACAAGCGGAAGAAGAAGTTCCAGGTGTGCAATCTGTGCAGCTTGCCTTGCAACATTTAGAAGAACATAATTTTTATCCATTCGTGTTTGATTTAGCCATTGAATCATTTTTGAAAGAAAACTTAGATGGTGTGTACGGTGTATTAATTGCAAAGGAGGACAGTCTATGACTCAAAATATATTGCTTATAGGAGATGGCTTACTTGCAAACTATGTACATGATCAACTATGCAAACAATATTCTATCATTCGCCAACATAACCTTACAGAAGAACTCCCTAAAAATATTCATCTCGCTCTCGTATTACATGATGGCTCTCCTTCTACTATTCATCATGATGCCGAGCTAATGTTTCGATCGAATCATATTCCATGGCTACGTGCATTCACTTCATTTGGTGAAGGTATTATCGGTCCTTACATTCATCCTCTTGCAACTGGCTGTTCCAACTGCTCTGATGGACGCCGATTTATCGCTGGATTTGATCAACAAGAAATGTGGGCACTACAGCGGAAATATGCGTTAAAGGCAGATAATGTAACAAGGCGTGATGTACGTGCCACCCAAAATGGTATGTTACAAATGTGCCATCTTATTCGTGCAGAAACAGAGAAAATATTAACTCATAACCATTCTTCTTTAGAAAATGAACTCATTTTACTAAACTTACAAACACTGCAATGTACGCGGCATTCTTTTCTTCCCGATCCGCTCTGCCCTGTATGTAGCAATTTGCCTGATGATACGGCAGATGCAGCAGCGATTTCGTTACAACCGAGCTTAAAAACAAGCGAAGCAGCATATCGCTGTCGTTCCATTCATGAACTAAACATATTTTTAACGAGAGATTATTTAGATTATCGCGTCGGTATGTTGAACGGAAAAATGCAGCATTCTTTATTACCATTTGCTGACGTTATTATAAATATGCCATTAATGTTTGGAAATGAAGGTGTTGCAGGCCGAACTCATTCATTTGCAATGAGTGAAGCGACTGCTATTTTAGAAGGTTTAGAACGATATTGTGGTATGTCACCTCGAGGAAAAAAGACAAATGTACACGGCAGTTTTCGTGAGTTAGAGGATCATGCACTTAATCCCCTCTTGCTCGGTGTACATACAAATGAACATTATAATCGTAATAGTTTTCCGTTTAAACCGTTTGATCCTGACTATGAACAAAACTGGGTATGGGGCTACTCTTTATTACAAAACCGGCCACTTTTAGTTCCTGAATCAATTGCTTATTATAGCCTCGGTCATCGAGATGCTTTCGTGTATGAAACATCAAATGGATGTGCAATTGGTGGTAGTTTAGAAGAAGCAATTTTTCATGGCATTTTAGAAATTGTAGAGCGTGACGCCTTTTTGCTCACTTGGTATGCCGAATTACCTCTCCCTCGCCTTGATCTTAGTTCAGCAAATGATACGGAATTACAATTAATGATTCAGCGGCTATACACGATTACTGGGTATGAATTACATGCTTTTAACGCAACGATGGAACACGGTATCCCAAGCTTATGGGTAATTGCGAAAAATACGCGTGAAAATGGAATGAACGTTGTTTGTGCTGGAGGCTCTCATTTAGACCCTGTCCGCGCTTTAAAGAGTGCCATCCATGAAATAGCAGGCATGTTACTAATAGCAGACGATGAACTCGAACAAAAAAAAGAGCACTACGAAAACTGCTTACAAGACCCTTATCTCGTAAATAAAATGGAAGACCATAGTATGCTGTACGGATTAAAAGAAGCAGAAGAACGTCTTCACTTTCTTTTACGTGACGATGCCCCGGTACAATCATTCCAAGAAATGAATGCATTACAATCAGTTGATCTAGATTTAACATCCGATCTTCATCAACTTTTAAACCGTCTGCAGCAATCTGGACTTGACGTAATCGTTGTAAATCAAACAGTACCTCTTATAGAAAAAAACGGATTACATTGTGTAAAAGTCATTATTCCAGGCATGCTACCGATGACGTTCGGCCACCATCTCACTCGGGTTACAGGACTGGATAGAGTATATACTGTGCCGATGACACTTGGATATACAAACGAACCTTTAACGAATGAACAATTAAATCCACATCCGCATCCGTTTCCATAGTAAAGGAGGGGATTCTATGCAGCTGGATACTTTTTTACATCATCTTCATTTTTCTATAGACGAAATTATGCCAAACCATGAAGTGGACTGGGAAGATGCACCGCTCCCTTATAAATTATATCGAAATGTCCCTATCATTCCACTCTCTTTAGAAATCCCATTATCTTTACCTAACTCTTCTACTACACCTACTTTAAAAGAGATTGGTCATTACCTTTGGTCCTCATTTGGTTTAACACAGTTATGTCAGCTAAATAGCGAGAAAATTTTATTCCGAAGATCTATCCCTTCAGGCGGCGCTTTATATCCAAATGAATTGTATATATATTTAAAGATTGATGATTATCCAGACGGTATTTACCATTACGACGCTGCGCACCACCGACTTATTTTACTTCGCGAAGGAAATTTCGATTCTTACATTACAGAAGCACTTGGCAATCGTTGTAACATACAGTCTTGTTTTGGCGCTGCATTCGTATCCACTATGTTTTGGAAAAACTACTTTAAATACAATAATTTTTCGTATCGACTTCAAGGATTAGATAGTGGTGTTCTCATCGGACAATTACTTGCATGTGCCAAACAATTCGGTTACACAAATGGTGTATACTTTCAGTTTCTAGACCGTGCAATCAATCATTTACTCGGACTGTCAGAAGGCGAAGAAAGTGTGTATGCTGTTGTTCCTTTAAGTACAGAACCGCAAACGAATTGGTTTCACAATGATTACCGTGAAAATAAAACAGTTACTTCTCATGAGTTGTTACAGCAAATTCCGCCGTTAGCACACGAACATTTCGTTCGCTCAAAACATGTAAATGAATATCCAATGTTAACAAAAATAAATGAAGCTTCTATGATTGAATCGACAGCACACTTCCAAACACTACATCATGAAGAGCACTATCAACATCATGCGCACGCTGTACAGTTGCCGCAAGTAGAACGGTTATCGTATGATTTCTTACAACTTTGTAAAGAACGGTATTCCCCTGACGCTGACTTTACTTTCACGAAATGGGATGCAGCCGAGCTCGCTACTTTACTACAAGAAGCGAGTCTCTCCTTCCCTTATTACAACGACCTTGATGGTCAGTATGTAAATGAAAATGCACGGGTCTCATTATATGGATGTTTTTATAACGTAAAAGATATAGGGAACGGCGCTTATTCTTATAACAGTAAAACACATTCCATACAGCCACTTCGATATGGAGACCTTCGTTATCCCCTTCAATCTAGTATGACGATGGATAACGTGAATCTTTTTCAAGTACCGCTTTGCCTACATGTAGTCGGTAAGAAAGGTTACTATACAAATGCATTAGGCTATAGAGGATACCGTATTCACCAAATGGAAGCTGGTATACTCGTCCATAAACTCGTTTTCGCCGCAACCGCGATGAGGATGGGCGGGCATCCATTACTAAGTTTTGATACAAATTCATGTGATCAGTTATACGGGATAGATACTGGAACTGAAACGTCTCTCATTCAAATTCCTGTTGGGGCGTATCGAGCACGGAATTGGTTAAAAGGGGATTTGCGTAATTAGAAGCACGCCGGTGGACGGCGTGCTTTTTTAAAGGACTTAATTGATAAAAAGCGAAATGAGTATATATTCTTACATAAAAGGAGAGTTTAACTTGAGTATTTTACAACGATTGATCCAGCAAGCAAAAAATCCCCGCGGGACAATTGGTTCTTCCATGCTTTGTATTATGAACACTGCGCATACAAGGCTAACAAATTGGGCATTACAGAAATTACATATAAAGAAAGATGCAATCATATTAGATATCGGTTGTGGCGGAGGTAAAACGATACACAATCTTTCAAAACGAACTCCACTTGCGAAAATATATGGGATTGATTACTCCGATCAAGCTGTAAAAAATTCTCTACAGACGAATATAAAGGATGTTCAAAAACAAAAAGTCATTGTTCAACAAGCAAGCGTTTCTTCTATTCCCTATCATACGAACTTCTTCGATCTCATTACCGCTTTTCAAACACACTACTTTTGGCCTGATGTGGAACAAGATATAAAAGAAGTATTTCGCGTCCTACAACCGAACGGATCCTTTTTATTAGTGGCTGAAACTTTCAAAATTCAATATCATATGGAGAAATGTAAAACGGCTGAAGAATTAATAAACCTATTTTATAAAACAGGATTTACAAGTGTGAAATGTTACGAAGAAAGAGGATGCCTTTGTGTAATAGGAAACAAATAAAAAAGCAGACCCTTTGAGGTCTGCTTTTTTACTAGATTAACTTAAAAATACTCTTAATTTGTCTTGCAAATAACCAGTTTTTCGTACCGTAGTTATCATTTAAACTATCTAAATTGATAGATTGTCCGTTAGCAAACTTTAATTCTAACGTTGTATTTTTGTCATTTGTTTTTAAGTTGCTATGTGTAATTGCTTCATACTTTAATTTTTCGATTTCAACATATTCATCTTTTTCTTGTCCAATCACGACATGATCTTGGAAGAAGAACAATACTTCTACTTTCTTACCGAAACAAAATACATTTTTCGTATAAATTAATGTCGCATTATCAAGTCCGACGCATACTTCTTTCATCTCTTCCACAACGTGTCCAAAGTCTTCTTCTTGTCTTGCGTTTGATTCAGCAATCCATTCTTCGATTGTTTTCATGTTAATTGCCATACTGTGCCCCCTGGTTCGTTCATTGCTTTATTAAAAAATAAATACTATATGAAAATATAAGCGATAAGTACTATGTTTTCAAGGGTGAACGGTATATTCGAAATAAAGTGAAACTTTAATTAGTGGGGGTTTTCTTCATCCCCCACTGATTATTAGCCTTCACCAATCGGGCTTTTACGGGCAGCCCACCCCCCACTTAACTTCTTTGCTTTCGCTGTATTTTGAGGTGGGGGTCTTACTGCCCGTTAATGCTGGATAAAGTTAAATTTCAAAGTAATCTACTAGAGGCACCGATTTCATTATATTTTAAACGTTTGAACGAGGCATTCTTCATCATCAATTAACTGTGTTTTCTCATCAAATTCGATGTTTAACTCCCTATATACTTTCTTCCAAAAAGAAACAGCTGGTACATTTTTCACAAGTTCGATAACAAAATACTGTCCTCGTTTCTCTTTTAGTACATTCTCAATAACTTGTTTACCGATTCCTTTCCCCTTGTACTGATTCAATATGAAAATGTCATTTATGCCAAAGTCATTTTCTTTTTTCAAGTATGGACGTTCCAGTAGTAATAAAAACCCTACAATATCATTATCACTTTTAATAAAATACGGAGTGATTCCGTCATTTTCCCAAAACATGTGCAAATCTTTGTATTCAAAAAAACCATTTGCCTCAATCGTTATATTAGGAGTGAATGTAGAGAGGTCATGAAGATATAGTGCATACAAATTACGTAATATTTCTTTTTCTGACTCTTGAACTGTTTGAAGTGTTACAAACATTTTTAATAATCCCCTTCCCAATATGTAACTATTTCCCAATCCTCTTCATTCGCCAAAAATGTTGATTCCCCTTTAACGAAAAAAATAGCACTTAAAAAGTGCTATTCTGCTCTCCTTGCCGCTTGCTGAATTGGATCCCAAACGCTGTTATATGGTGGTGCGTAACTTAAGTCGACATCTTCTAAATCGTGAATGCTCATTTTATTGAAAAGTGCCATTGCGATCACATCAATCCGTTTATCTACACCTTCTTCTCCAATTACTTGTCCGCCTAATAATTGTTTCGTGTCAGAACGATATAGTAATTTCAAGTAAAGTGGTTTCGCATTTGGATAATAACCCGCCATATTTGTAGAATCTACTTTGACCGTTTTATACGGAATATGTAGTCCTTTTGCTTCTTTTTCATTTAAACCTGTTCTTGCAAGCGTTAAATCCATAAATTTAATAATACCTGTACCTAACGTACCTTTAAAGACTCTTCGTTTATCAAGCATATTCAATCCAGCGAGTCGCCCTTGTTTATTGGCAGTCGTTCCGAGCGGGATATGATCATGAATTTCCTTTATAACGTGGTAATGTGTTGCACAATCACCAGCTGCATATACGTCCTGCACATTCGTTTGCATATATGCATTTACTTCGATTGCCCCTTTATAATTGGTACGTATATTTGTTCCTTCAAGAAAATCAGTATTCGGCTTCACTCCAACCGATACTAAAACAAGATCTGCTTTATACGTACCTTTATCCGTTTCAATTTGTTCCACTCTTTTATTTCCTTTAAATGCTTTCACATTTTCATTCGTTAAAATTTCAATATTGTGTTTATCTGCTTCTTTATGTATATATTCAGCCATATCTGCATCATAAATCGTACCGATATGATCATTTCGCTCAATCATTCTTACTTTTTTACCAAGTTCGACGAATGTTTCTGCCATCTCCAGTCCAATCGCACCGCCGCCAATAATGGTTACATCCTCAATTTTATTTGTTTCTAACGTTTTTAATATGCGCTCAGCATCCGGAATTGTTTTTAAAAGATGAACACCTTGCAAATCTCGGCCTTCCCATTCTGGCATAACAGGACGCACTCCAGTCGCAATTAATAAACGATCGTACGGAAATTCAAAAAACTCTTTCGTCTCCGTATGCTCTGCGTACACCATTTTCTTTTCCGTATCTACTTTCGTTACTTCATGACGCACTTTCGCATCAATTCCGTATTTATCACGAAACGTCTTTACATTACGCGCGATTAATTTTTCCGTTGAAGCGATAGCACCACTAATGACATACGGTAACCCACACTGAGCGTACGAATAAATTTCACCTTTTTCTAACGTTACAACATTTGCATTTTCATCGTTTCTAACAATTTGCATAGCTGCACTCATACCAGCTGCATCTCCGCCAATAATGACATAGTTCACTTTACCACTCCTTCTTTTTTACATACTCTTTACGTTTTCCATATTTTATAGAAATAACACCTACTTCCATTGTAAAGAAAGAGAATTCCATCTTCAAATTTGGTGCACAAACCTATGCTTTAATAGGTAGCCGTCGTGTCTTATAAACAACATGTTTAATATGCTATAACAGTTACTATTGAAAGTAGGTGAAACATACATGTGCGCCGGCCTTCTCGCCCAGCTTCCAGATGAACCGCAAGAACCAAAAGAACCGAAACCCGCCCTCTCCCTTGACCAAGAATTTTCCATTAATGCAACAATATACAGCGCTCGCGCTTGGTTATCTAACGATGATACGTTTGCACAAGATATTTGGAAAGCTACCCAATTCGCTTCAGCATCACATGCTGGCAAGTCCATCTTTCCAGTCGGTTCCGTTAAAATTTTGAACTTTTCTGACGATACAATAACTGTTACTGCTTCACCAGAATCAGATCATGCGCTCAAAATAGTCGTACCACCCCATTCCGAGGCAGCTCTAACGTCTGGTCCTTTATCACATATACAGGCTAGTACATCAGGAGGATCAAGTAAAGTCACATTTCTCTTTCACATCTTTTTCTCAAGGGATCCTGGTTCAGATAAATAACTATAGAAAAGGTACAGCTATGCACTGTACCTTTTTCACGTGTTTATTCTCTTGATTTGATCAATTCAACATTATAAGTTTCAATATCTGTTAGCTTTCCTGTAAAATACGTATTTTCTCTATACCAAGACTGTTTTGCAAAGTACGCTTGCATATCTTTCGTTTGAAAAATATGTCCATGTCTTGCGTATATTTCATTTCTAGCAATTTTCAACTGTTCTTTCGATAAATATGTTAATTCTTCACTCGTTAGTTTTCGAATATCACTATCCGGGAAGATGAAACCATTATATACATACCGAGTCATAGGCGGCGGAGTAACATTGTAAACAACTGGTTTTTCTGTACCTTTCTTTTCGAATGGAAGATTATAAGACGGAAGTGCAGTTACCGTTTCTACCTTCGTCGTTTCCCTTCCGTTTTCTCCATTTCGTTCTAAATAAATCGTCGTACTTCCATCAGTTGCTACAGGCCCCCATGTAATTTCTTCTCCTGCCAGCGCTGTAACTGGTTTTTGATTCACATACAATGTTGCACCAGGCACGTTCGTTTGAACCTTAATATATTGTCCTTGCAACGTTAAATCTATCGTTACGTTATTTTGACCTTGTTTCATAAGTACAACCTTTTCTTCACGTGATAGTTTCACATAATCATTTTTATATTCTGCTTGAAACACTTGAGTTCCTGGAAGAAACGGTCCATATTGCTTCTCAAACTTTTTGTCATCTGTTTTATCTATTTCTTTTCCGTTCATTTTTAAAGATGTACCTTTTTCATTTGTAAGCAATGTCGTATAATACGTCTTCGCTTTCAATTTATACCGATCAAATAAAAAGAAATACTTTCCGTCTTTCGTTAACGAAAAGTCTGCTCTTTCGATTCCGTTTCCTTGTTTTTCACCTATCTTCAACTGTTCTTTCAATTCATTCACATAAGATGGATTTTCTTTTATATACGAAAATAGTGGCATTGGACTCTCTCTCGTTACAGTAACTGATGGATCATCTGCCATGACGATTTCAGCTAACTTCTCCCCGTTCCTCTCTTGTAAAATAGTAATGATCCGATCTACTTGTGCCGCCTGCTTATAATACGATGATCCGTACAAATACAGTCCAACAATCACTACAGCAAGTAATGTTAAAATTGTAATGCCAACCTTTGTACCGCTGCTCATTTTCTTCTTTACTGCAAGACTCTCCCTCTTCCTCCCGCAGCTTTGACAAATTTGCACACCGTCTTCAAGCTGAGTCCCACACTTTGTACATACATTCATCCATTCAACCACCTTTTCTTTAGAGGCCCGTTAATCCCTGTGTAAAGGTTTGAATTATCGTGCTAATGTAAGACCACAGTACAATGAATGTTGCAATTCCAATGAAAATATTTGCGATAAAAAGAGTGTAAACAAGATCTAATCCACCGTTATCTAGTTTTACTGTAGCTACAATTATACTAATTCCCATATATGTTGTAGCCAGCCCTAATAAAATTGGTAAGAAAAAGATTAATAAAAAGCTAAACAGAAAAGAAAGCACTAATATAGCAATTACCGGAGTTGCTATCGTTCCCCATATTCCAAATACTTCAAGAAACGAAAAAGATGATTTCATCATCTTCCCACTGACAAAAATAATAAATCCGACAAATGAAGTTAAAATGAGTAAAAATAAAAAGACCGTTACAGAGTCCAAAAAGAATGTAGGAGTAGATATATCTGGTGCAAATGTTTTCGTAACAGCTGCTGCAGCACTCATCATTCTATAAAAAATACATGCCCCTAAAAAACAAATAAGAACAAGACTTACAATTCCATTTCGTACTTCAACCTTGCCACTTTTCATAATAGCTGTCGGTGCTTGTAATGCGTGTTTAAAAAACTGAAAGTAGCCACTTGCAAACCGCTTCGCTTGCTCTACCGTTTCATTTGATCGAGTTTCCTCTGCTGGTGCTACGCGTGCTTGTTGCTCACCTTCCTCCTGTGCACCACTCGCTACGGCTTCCTCCGTCAACGAATGTCCACAATTCCCGCAAAATTTTGCCTCTGCTATATTTTCCGTATGACACGCCGGACATTTCATTATCGCATCCCCCCCCCCTTAAGCAGATACCATATAGGGTGTTACAAATTCAATATATGACTTTGTACATAAAACATGACTACAAGAAAAAGATTATGAAATCCTTCTTTCAAATGAAAATATATGTGCTAGCAATCTTGAAAAATAATGCTATTATGAAACAGAACAAATAACATTTTTAACAGATTGGATGAAAGACAATGGAATTGGTAAACTCAATTTTTCAAATACTCCTTACAAGCGTAATCCAATTATTTTCCTTAATTGGCGTTATCATTGTAATTGGATTTCTATTAGGCTATTTAGAATCTCTCACACGCATGTATTGGTCGAGGGCTTTCGGAAGAAAAGGCTTCCTTTTGACTGCATGGATTGGTGTTCCTATTCACGAACTTGGACATGCCATTATGTGTGTACTATTTCGTCATAAAATTGTAGCAACACAGTTTTTCCCAACAGATACAAGTCAAGGTGCTTTAGGCTACGTACAACATCAATACAATCAAAAAAGTGTATATCAACGAATTGGGAACTTCTTCATTGGAATCGGTCCTATTATTTCCGGTATTACTGCGTTAATCCTTTTAATGCGCTATTTCGTACCAAATTCATATTTCTTATTTAATACAACTCTCGAAAAAACAATCGCTTCTACTTCTATTAATGTAGAAATGGTTCAAAACATGCTCTTATCGACGTTTGTATTATTAAAAAGCTTATTTACAATAAGTAATTTATTAAATCCTTCTTTTTGGTTATTTTTATTTATCGCCATTTGTATTTCTGCACATATCGCTTTAAGTAAACCAGATATTAAAGGATCAATAGACGGTGTTATCGTCATGTTTATCGTGTTATTTTTATTCAACATAATAGCAGGACTATTTCAGTACGACAGTAACCATTTAATTGGCAAAATGATGAAGTATAATATGTATCTCATTGCGTTTTCTAGTGTGGCACTACTATTTTCTTGTATTTCTACACTTGTTAGTTTTGGATTTTATAAAATAAGAGGAGGGCGTTCGTTTTGAATGCTCTCTTCTATTTTCAGATGACTATTTATCCGATTTAATAAGTTATTGAATTGGAATAGATGGCCCAATTACTTCGTTTTCTTTCCCCGAATACGGTACAAGTAAATATTTTCCTACCGATACATTAATTCCATCGAATCTACTAAAAGAAATGTCTCCTTCTTTATTCGATGCAAATGCCTCTTTACATATATATGTTTTTCCAGATTCTGATTCAATTTTAAAATAAATATCTTCATTTGTACTTTGTGTTACATCATAATAAATTGTTGTAGAAATCGGCGTTGAAACTACTTTTTTAACATTTACTTTATTGCCATCGGATAAAACAATTGTTTCATTTAAATCAAACGTCTGCTTCTCTTTCATCAACTGAGCTTGCGATACTTCAATATTAAATATCCATGGTTGCTCAATTACAGTATCCCTGTTGAATGTATCATAAGTAATTTCGATTTGAAGTTCGTCAGTTTTTGGCATTTCACTTAACTCGACACCACCGTAGATTGTATACATAGAATGATTTACTTCAATTGATTGTGCATCCTTTGTACTAGAAAAGTCACGGCCATTTATTCGTACCTGTGGGATTAAATATGTTTGATAATCAAATTCCACACCCTTCGCTGGCTCAAATGTTGAACTGATGAGTAGTTTATTATCATCAACTAGTACCTCGTTTAAAGTCAGTTTACCGTATTTATTTTCAGCAGTTTTTCCAATAGCTGTTTTATAGGGAGAATAGTCACGCGGTTGCTGTTCATCAAGATATTTTTCAATCAATCCAGCAATAAATGGAGTATTTGCTAAAGAAGATTGTCCAAGTGGGACTGTAATACTGACGATTAACATGCAAGCTGCTGCAACTCCGAACCATTTTTTTGACTGTTTGTTTTTCCGGAGCTTATTTTTCACACGTTTTCCCCACTTCTTTTCCTCTAATTTGGTTAAGGGAATCTCTTCAAACTCTGTGATGTCCAGCTGAATATCATTTAACTCTTTATAAATAGACATGCCCTCACACTCCATTTTTAAAAATAAAAATCTGTTTGAGCTTTTTTCTTCCACGTGACAGTTTGTTATGAATCCATGACTCTTTCACATTAAGGTGGGATGCAATTTCACGAGACGGTACACCTTCTAGATAATACTTTTCAAAAATGTTCCGCTCCGTTGCTGACAGTTCACTGAGCAATTCTTGTACGTCTAAGAAATCGTTTTGTCTTCTTTGTTCTTGATACAGACGATCATTAATCTCCGTACAGACAGTTTGTTGCCGATTTCTCGTATTTTTCCGCTGATAATCAATTGCTCGATATTTAGCAATGGCTGCTATCCATTGTTTAAACGTATTTTTACTTGGATCGAATGAGTCGATATGAAACCAGATAGCTAGTAATACATCATCTAAACATTCTTCATAATCTTGTTGATTACTCTGTACATATCTTTTAATGATAGCGCTGAGTAAACTGCCGTATGTCTGAATAATAAACGTAATGCTTTTCTCATTACGTTTTTTTATTTGTTGCACAACATTTTCTTCCGTTATCTTCAAAGCTAGACCTCCTTGTACTGCTAATTGATACCTACTTTCTAATACGAATAAAAATCAATAACTCTATCACGATTTTTAATATTGCATACATAATCTTACCACTATATACCATTCATGTTGTTTACAATGAGAAGAGCTAGTTCATTACGAACTAGCTCTTCTCATCACTTATTGTTCTTATAATCACAATGCTCAACCGGAACACGAGCATGTCCTTCTTCATCGGTACACCATGACTGTGATTGGAAGGCAAGAAAAATACCGATCCATTCTTCTTCCTTTTCAAAGTGAATGAGTATGCCCCCATCTTGCCATATACCATTATCACCTTTCCATTTCTCTACATTCCCTTGATTCATATGAATATCGTGTATACCGTTTCCTGGCTCGAAATGAAAGTAAGAATCAGGTGTATTTTCTTCTGGTCCCCATCTTTCACCGAACGCATAAATAATTGCTTTTTCTTCTATCGCTCGTTTTATATAACGCTCTATTTTTTCATTTAAATCATTATCCACACCTGCTTTTTCAGCAGGTAAAGGAATCATTTGTTTCGAATCAAATACATTACCTCTTACGTAGTCTAAAGCTACTTTCGGCTCATTGTTTTTAACTTCTGTAAAACCGAATGGTAATGTCGGTAAAATGTGAATCGCCTCTGACCGAATATCGGTACTCGCAAAATATAAAACCTCTGACGGATAACTTTGCGATTTCACGTTAATTGCAATACGATAATCTACTCCTGCTTCGCCTTGTAAATGAACTTGATAATGAGGTGTTTTCCCTTTTCCAATCTTTGATTGTATAACTGTACCTTTTAACACGCCGTAGTTTTTTAGGGGCATACATTTCATCTCCTATTCATTTAGTAGAAGCTTTACATATTTAAAACATTATCCAATCATAAAAAAAATCCTCCTATGTTAGCAGGATTTTTAATTTCTCAACATATACCAAAAAATAACCTCTACCACTAAAAGTAACACCGCACCCAAAATCATTAACGTCGTCTTCTTTAATAGTTCATTTTCACGATACGGGATATTACATAAGTACGCACCTAGTGTAATCCGTGACGGGCAAGCGATTGTCGCCACTGATGATGCGGTGTTTTGCAGTGTTGTGACGTATTGCCACGGAAGTGCTACGTTTTGCGCAGTTTGCATTTGTAGTTTTATAAACATCGCATTTGAGCCTGCGTTACTACCTGTTAAAAAACCACCGATTCCGCCGATAAACGGAGCAACGAAAACGAAAAATGTTCCAAATGTTTCACCAGCTGTTTTTGCCAGTAATGAATGCATGCCAGATGCACCCATTAGTTCTGAAATGGCGATAAACATTGTCGTTGTAATCGCAAAGGGAATCCATTGTTTTATCGTTTGCGAGAGTGATTGTTTAATAATATGAGACGGAATGCGGAAGAAAATAATAGTAAATAAGCAAGTCATACCGAGCCAAAATCCTGGTGAATATAATAGCTCTAATTTGTAAGAGTATGATTTTAAATCAAGGACTGCATATGATCTGAATACATCATGTAATGCTGGTACGAGGCGAGAAAGTAAAATACAAACTGTTAGGAATATATAAGGGCTAATAATTTTTATAATAGATACTTCTCTCTCCGTTGCCGCAGCATGTTCTGTCATTAAATTTTGCTCACTTTTTCCTTTTAATTTAATGATAAGAAAACCAAATGCAATTGTAACGATAGAACTTAATATACCTGCTAGTTCAACACTTACGTATGCGTTAGAAAGATAGATTCCGAGAGAAAATAATAGAAAGAAACCGAATCCTTCTTTCCACTTTTCAATAACAGCCTGCCAACCACCAACAACGTGTAAAGAAAGGATGACGAAATAAGCAAACATCGGAATGCTTAGTAGTGCCGTATTTGTGCCAAGTGTTGTAAGCGGCATATTTATAAGCTGCGAACCGATAATCGTACCAGTTGCCATTGCGCCCCATGAACTAGCTAGTAAACCAATAAATGAAAGTAGTACAGCTTGAAACGGTTTATAGCCTAATGATAGAAAGATCGGTGCTGCAACCATGAATCCAATTCCGAATCCACTTACTGATTCGATTAGCGGACAAATACCAAAACACATAAGGAGCATTTGTAATAAACGATCGTGCGTCACTTCTTCTAGAAAACGTGCTACTTGATCGATGTACCCCATTTTGTTCATGAGGTGAAATAAAAAAATACCGAAAAACAACACGTACCCGACAATAAAACAAATTAACCAACCTTTAATCGTTGCGTGCACAGTTTCACTTATCCCTAGTTGAAACGTTGGCGAGAGTAAAACGATTCCAACAGACACAACGTAAGCAATTAAAGAGGACCTTAATGACGTTTGTTTAAATAAAAATAAACAAATGAAAATCATCATAATTGGGATAAGTGCCAACAATATGGCCATGTTATCATCTCTTTTCATTAAAAATACAATTTTTAACTATTATATAACAGATGTCATAATTTTCAATTGTTTTTACTACAGATTCAAAAAAGGAGCCATTTAGCTCCTTTTTTGAATCACTCCCATTTTCTTTTATCCTGAAAAACGCTCTGCTGTCCAACTATTTTGTCTAACACAACAAACACAATATAAGCACATATTACTTGCAATACAACATTTCCAAATTTCATTAATTCAAATGAATGGATCCAGCGAAATAATTCATTTAATAATACAATTGAAACGATACTAAATAGTTCTATACTAATCGAAAATATACATATTTCTAAAATAGATTGCTCTTGAATGCGATTTAAGTTGGAAAAGATGAATACATATCCTAAAAATAGAGCCATCACCTCTATTTTCGTCATGCTAATAAGCCAAGCGTATAATGGTACAGTTAGAAGAAGATATAGTAGTTTCCGTCTTAGCATGCTTTCTCACCCTCTAAGTTATATGTATTTTCTGTATATTTTAACATTTATTACGTAAAACAAAAAGAAGAGACTTATGCCTCTTCTTTTTGTTTTGTTGCCTGTATTAATTCACATATTTCTTCTCGCTTTTCATTTTCTAACAGCTCGATAACTTTACTTCCAACGACTACTCCATCACATATTGTAATCATTTCTTCTACATGTTCCTTTGTTGAAATACCGAACCCTGCCACTACCGGTAAATGTGTATGTGATTTTACTTTTTCTAAGTAACTATGAATCTCACCTTTAAAGTTTTGACGTACTCCTGTTACGCCCGCTACTGTAACAGCGTAAACGAACCCTTCTGATTCACTCGTAATTTTTTCAATTCGCTCAATTGGGCTCGTTACTGTAACGAGTGGAATTAGCGCAATGTTTGCCTCTCGAAGTAACGGGGCAATAATATTTTGTTCTTCATACGGTAAATCCGGAACGATCATACCGTCTACACCTGCTTCTATACAGTTTTCGATGAATCGTTCTTTTCCGAATGCGAGTACTGGATTTAAATATGTCATGAGTACAAACGGAATTTGTACTTTTTTCCTTACCTCTATTAATGCTTGAAAAATGCCTTTTAATGTTACACCGCTATCTAGCGCTCGTTTCCCTGCTCTTTGAATCGTTGGACCGTCTGCGACTGGATCTGAAAACGGAATACCGATTTCAACGATGCTCGCTCCTGCTTCGTCTAGAAAACGAATTCTTTCTTTTAATTTTTCAAGGCCACCATCTCCGCCCATTACGTACGGAATAAATGCTTTCTTACCATTTTCAAACGCTGCTTTAATTTTTTCTACTCCCATTTTTTACACCTCTTCCATATAACGTTTTATACTCTCTACATCTTTATCCCCGCGGCCAGATAAACAAATGACAAGTCCTTCGTCTTTCTTCATTTGCGGCGCTAATTTTAATGCGTATGCGACAGCATGTGAGCTTTCTAACGCCGGAATAATCCCTTCTTTTTTCGTTAATAATTGAAATGCTTCTAACGCTTCTTCGTCTGTTATTGAATGATAAGAAACGCGTCCAATATCTTTTAGCAAGCTATGTTCTGGCCCAACACCTGGATAATCGAGTCCCGCTGAAATAGAATGCGCTTCTTGAATTTGTCCTTCTTCATTTTGCAGAAGGTACATCATCGATCCGTGTAAAACACCAACGCTTCCTTTCGTTAAAGTAGCTGCGTGCTTTTCTGTGTGAACGCCTTTTCCAGCTGCTTCTACGCCGTAAAGAGCGACTTCTTCATCGTGTACGAACGGATAAAACATGCCCATCGCATTACTACCACCACCAATACATGCAACGACTGCCTCTGGTATTTTCCCTTCTAACGCTTCATATTGTTTTTTCGTTTCTTTCCCAATTACACTTTGGAAATCACGAACAATTTGCGGGAATGGATGTGGTCCAAGAACGGATCCCATAATGTAGTGTGTATCGTGTACATGTGAAACCCAGTAGCGAAGCGCCTCGTTTACCGCATCTTTTAATGTGCCGCTACCTGCCGCTACGCTTTCTACTTTCGCTCCGAGTAATTCCATTCGGAACACATTTAATTTTTGACGTCTCACATCTTCTTCTCCCATAAAGATGACGCATTCTAATCCTAGTAGGGCACATACAGTAGCTGTTGCAACTCCGTGTTGTCCTGCTCCTGTTTCAGCGACAACTTTTTTCTTGCCCATTCGTACTGCAAGTAGTGCCTGACCGATTGTATTGTTAATTTTATGAGCTCCTGTATGGTTCAAATCTTCACGTTTTAAATAAATCTTTGCACCGCCGCAATACTTCGTCATATTTTCAGCGAAATAAAGCGGTGTTTCTCTTCCGACGTACGTTTTTAAATAATGATTTAATTCCTTTTGAAACCCTTCATCTTGCATTGCTTCTTTATATGCTTCTTCTAGTTCTAATACAGATTGCATTAACGTTTCTGGAACGTATCGTCCTCCATATATACCGTAGTGACCTTTTTCATCTGGATATGCGTAATTCATTTGGAACACTCCTTCGCTTTTATAATAAATTGTTTTATTTTCTCTACATCTTTCTTTCCTTCTGTCTCCACTCCGCTACTTACATCGACCATGTATGGCTGAATCGTTCGAATCGCTTCTTCTATATTAAAAGCGTTTAACCCACCAGCTAATATTGTTTTCTCTCGCGAGTCTTTTGACATATGTGCGAGTAACTCCCATGAAAATGTCTTTCCATTTCCCCCGTGAAACTTTCCTTTCGGACTATCAAACAATATATAATCCGTTTCATATGTTTGAGCATTTTTCATATCACTCTCTGAAGTTACCCCAAGTGATTTTATAGACGGAATATTCAATCTTCTGATTTGATGATTGTCTTCATCTCCATGTAGTTGCACATGTGTTAACCCGCAATCATCTGCAATTTTCTCGATCACTTCTACTGATTCATTTACGAAAACACCAACCTTTAACACGTTTGTTGGAAGCTCCTGAATGATTTCTTTCGCTAGCACTGGAGTGATTTTTCGCTTACTTTCTGCAAAAACAAATCCGAGTGCATCAGCTCCGTATTCGCAAGCACGTTTTGCCGTTTCAACATCAGTGATACCGCAAATTTTCACTTTCATATGTTCACCTTACAATCTTCAAAAAAGGTATGAATAGAAGATGATGTCATAAGTGCTTCTCCAACTAATACACCTTTCGCTCCAGCTTTTTTAACACGGATAATATCTTCCTTTGAATGAATCCCACTTTCACTAACCCAAAGTAATTTCTCCTCGTTTAATCGTTTTCCAAGCTTTTCTGTTTGGCTTAAATCGACTTCGAATGTTTTTAAATTACGGTTGTTAATACCGATAACGTGCGGATTTAATTGAATTGCAATTTCTAATTCCTGCTCATCATGAACTTCAACAATTGCCTCTAATCCTTTTTCTAGTACGTAGCTGTACAGCTCTTTTAAATTTTTTTTCGTTAACGCCGCTACAATTAATAAAATAATATCTGCTCCAGCTTCATACGCCCTATCAATTTGAATCTTATCAATTATGAAATCTTTACATAAAAGCGGAATGTTACTTTCTGCTCTTGCCGTTTGTAAATCGTGAAACGACCCTTTAAAAAATTGACCGTCTGTTAAAACAGATACTGCTCCTGCGCCGCATTCTTCATATATTTTCACTTGTTTTCGTACATCAACGTGTAAATTAATATCTCCTTTTGATGGTGATGCTCGCTTTACTTCTGCAATGACAGTAAACTGCTGTAATGCTTCTACAAGTGAAAGTGTCTTTCTACTTTCTTTTAATGGTGTATACGTTTCATATAATGCCGCAACTTCCTTTTTCTTTTGGTCTACAATTTTATCTAAAATCGTCCCCACGTTAATTCACCCTTTCTAATTTTTCATTACTTGCTGCAATTAATAAGTTTAGTTTGGCTAATGCTTTTCCAGAGTCAATGCTATATGCCGCTAGTGTAATTCCTTCTTCAATCGTTTCTGCTTTTCCATTTGCAAAAAGGGCTAGACCTGCATTTAATAAAACTGTATCGCGGTAAACATTCTTTTCTCCGCTTAATACTCCGAGCGTAATCTTTGCATTTTCTTTCGAATCCCCGCCTCTAATCTCTTCGTTTTTCACTATTGAGAAACCATATTTCTTAGGTTCAATACTCGTTTCTACTATTTCATTATCTTTCAAAATGACAACATAATTCTCTCCTTGTAATGATGCTTCATCTAAAAATCCACTTCCGTTTACGACAAGCGCTTGTTTTCTGCCTAGTTTCTGTAATACTTGCGCAACTGGTAGTAACATATCTCGTTTATAAATGCCGACAAATTGTGTTTCTAAATTTACCGGATTTGTTAAAGGACCAATTAAGTTAAAAATCGTCGGCACATTCAATTCTTTTCTTATTTTCATAATGCGTCTTAATGCTGGATGCATCGCTGGTGCAAATAAAAATGCAATGCCGACATGCTCTAATAAATAATCAATTTCGTTTGGCGTACTGCTAATATTTACACCGAGTTCTTCTAATAAATCTGCACTTCCTGTTTTACTAGAAACAGCTCGATTACCATGTTTTGCAACCTTTACGCCAGCTCCTGCCAGTACAAATGCCGATGTTGTACTAATATTAAACGTTTGGGCACCGTCACCACCCGTCCCACAATTGTCCATCGCTCCTTGTATATGGTTCGAAAACGGTAATGCCTTTTCACGAAGAGCTCGAACAAGGCCGTATATTTCTTCTGCTGTTTCACCTTTCGCTTTCAGTAATACTAAGAAAGCTGCAATTTCACTCTCCAATATGTTTTCATTTAATAAAAGAAGCCCTGCTCTATACATCTCCTCTTCTGTTAAATGTTGTCCCTCCACTAATTTACGAAGATAGTTATTCATACTCTTTCCTCCTCCTTCACCTCTGTTAAAAAGGCATGTATTAACTTTCCACCTTCTTCTGTCGCGATTGATTCCGGATGAAACTGTAATCCGAATAGCGGATAATAATTGTGACGAACTGCCATAATTTCTCCATCGTCCATCGCTGTCGCTAGTATGTCAAAACACTCTGGCAAACTCGTTTGCGCTGCAACAAGGGAATGGTAGCGCATCGCCGTTAATGGCTGTGTTACATATGAAAAGATTGAAGTTCCATTATGTTTTACACGTGATGTTTTACCGTGTTTAATGCGTCCTGCTCTTACAATGTCTCCTCCAAATGCTGATATAATTGCTTGATGACCAAGGCAAATACCTAATATGGGAACGTTCTTATAAAAATGACGAATCACTTCGATACAAATGCCAGCATCCTCTGGTTTTCCTGGTCCTGGTGATAGCACAATTCCTGTTGGATCCATCCCTTCTAACTGTTCTATCGTTATTTGATCATTTCTTACGACAACAATTTCTTGTTCGCATTCACCTAACAGTTGATACAAGTTATATGTGAATGAATCGTAATTATCAATTAGTACAATCATTTCATTACCTCCAAAAGCGCTCTCGCTTTATTTAACGTTTCTTCATATTCAGCTACTGGGTCTGAATCATAAACAATTCCCGCTCCTGCCTGAACGTATGCTTTTTCATCCTTTACGACCATCGTTCGAATGGCGAGCGCCATATCAAGGTTCCCTGAAAAACTAACGTATCCAACTGCACCCGCGTATACATTTCTTTTTTCATTCTCTAGCTCATTTATAATTTCCATCGCTCTAATTTTCGGAGCTCCTGACACTGTTCCTGCCGGTAGGCAATACGCTAATGCATCAAATCCACTCATTTGTTTTCGCAATGTTCCGTAAACTTCAGATACAATGTGCATAACGTGAGAGTATTTTTCTACTTTCATATATTTATCTATCGTCACGGATCCAATTTCACTTACTCTGCCAATATCATTCCGACCAAGATCTACAAGCATCATATGCTCCGCTCGTTCTTTCTCATTTTCTAACAGTTCTTTTTCAATTTCCGCATCTTGCTCCTTCGTTTTCCCTCTCAGCCTCGTACCCGCAATTGGATTCGTCATCACCTTATCTTCTCTAACTGATAACAAGCTTTCCGGCGAAGAACCGAGTACAACATAATCTTGGAAATCGATATAGAACATATATGGTGACGGATTGGCAATTCGAAGTTTTCGGTATAACGCGAATGGATCCCCAATACATTCACTTTGCAAACGCTGTGACAGTACGACTTGGAATATGTCCCCGGCTCTTATATGTTCTTTCGCCGTTTCTACCATCACGTGAAATTCTTTTTCAGTTATTGAAGAAGTAAATGATAATGTTGATCTTATTTCAGTTACTTCAGATTCTTCTCCCTGTAATACTTCCTCTTTGTATACTCGCAATCTTTCATATACTTCTTCATAAGAAGCTGAATCGTCTTCCCTACATACATATACAAATGATAATTTTTGGCGTAAGTGGTCATACACGATAAACTCACGGTACAGTAAAAGGTGTACTTCCGGAATATTCAATGGATCGTGTAAATCTGCTCCAATGTGTTCATACTGCCGAATGACGTCATAACCAATATAACCAACTGCTCCTCCGCAAAACGGGAATGGACAGTCTACTTGAGCTGACGCGATTTCTTCTTCTAACACTTGTAGTACGTTACCTTGCAGCTTTTCTGCCCTGCCGTAAATCGTTCGTTCCACTTCCGTACCAATGCTTTTCACTTCACCATACGGATTACATCCTAAGTAAGAATAGCGTCCTTTATCTTGATGAAGCTGGGAGCTTTCTAATAAAAACTTTTTCTTTCCCTTCATACGTCTATATAAAGAAATTGGCGTAACGCTATCTCCTTCTTCTTCAGCGATTACTAAAAATGCTCTTCCCTGTTCTTTTTGCTTCATAAATTCCTCTTTTGTCATCATGCCTTTCACCTCAATCTGAAAAATAAAAAAGTCCCCTACATATCGAAAATATGTAGAGGACGATAAATTTACCGTGGTACCACCTCATGTTGGACGCAAAAGCATCCCGCTTTGTTCAGGTACAAAATATATACCTTATCCTTGTAACGGCGGAACCCGGGTTGCCTACTGAAAATAATTGTTCAGCATACCTCTCGTAAGCCCATTCCGTATATGGCACCGCACCGGGCTCCCACCTATCCCCGGCTCTCTGTAACGTCTCCAATATACGTACTCTTCTTACTTCAACGATTTCATTTATTTAATTTTTTGTACACAAAAAGGGAGTACTCATCCTATAGAAAGGACGGGTACTCCCGTGGTGCCACCTTAATTCGTTACGAATGTAACGCACTTTACCGTATCAAAAACAATACGTGTCTCTTGTATCGATGAGATCATGTCGCCAAAGCCTACTTCTTTCGTTTCGGTTTGGAAGCTCCGAAGCCCATTCCACATCAATCCCATACTGATTCGCACCAACCATCAGCTCTCTGACATGTTCATCATGTGTACTCTTCTTCATCAACGCTTGCACTTTTTAAGTTGCACTCATTATAGACCTAACTTTTTTCACAAGTCAATACTTTTTTAAAAAATTTATTTTTCGCTCCTTTCAATATTATATTGACAAAACAACCTCTTTTTATGTAAATATAATAAATACTCTATTAAAAATAAGGTTTTTTGCATGAATATTATATATTAAAAAAGTAAAATGATGTCAAAAAACGCTTACATTTCTGAAAATTCATATTTCTGTATGGATTTTTCAGAATAATCATGATAGATTATAAATATGCATAACGCATCAAAAGACATGACAAAAGAAAGGGGAACTACATGAGTACGCAGATGTTAATTTTAACTTCTATCTCTATTTACATGCTCGGGATGCTAATTATCGGCTATTTCGCTTATAAGCAAACATCCAACTTAACAGATTATATGCTTGGCGGGCGTACACTAGGCCCCGCAGTAACAGCATTAAGTGCTGGAGCAGCTGATATGAGTGGTTGGCTTTTAATGGGCTTACCCGGTGCAATGTTTAGCGTTGGATTAAGTAGTAGTTGGATTGCGATCGGCCTAACATTAGGCGCATACGCAAACTGGATCTACGTCGCTCCTCGCTTACGTACCTACTCTGAAATTGCAAACAACTCTATTACTATCCCAGAATTTTTGGAACACCGTTTCCACGACAAATCCCATATGCTACGCCTAGTATCTGGACTTGTTATTATGATATTTTTCACGTTTTATGTAGCTTCAGGATTTGTCTCTGGCGCTATATTATTCGAAAATTCATTTGGACTCAATTACCATGTTGGTCTTCTTATCGTTGGTGGAGTTGTCGTAGCTTACACGTTATTTGGTGGATTTTTAGCTGTAAGTTGGACAGACTTCGTGCAAGGAATCATTATGGTAGTCGCTCTTATTCTTGTTCCAGTCGTAACAATTATGCACGTAAATGGACTTGGTCCAGCATTTGAAACAATTAAATCTATCGATCCGGCATTATTAGATATTTTTAAAGGTACTTCTGTATTAGGAATTATTTCATTATTCGCATGGGGCCTTGGTTATGTTGGACAACCACATATTATCGTACGCTTTATGGCGATTTCTTCTGTAAAAGAAATTAAAAGTGCACGACGTATTGGTATGAGCTGGATGATTTTCTCTGTTGTCGGAGCTATGTTTACTGGCCTTATCGGTATTGCATACTATTCAAAAGCAGGTTTAAAACTTTCTGATCCAGAAACGATTTTCGTTGAACTTGGCACTATTTTATTCCATCCACTTATTACTGGATTTTTATTAGCAGCTATTTTAGCAGCTATTATGAGTACAATTTCTTCTCAACTTCTCGTTACTTCGAGTGCAGTAACAGAAGACTTATATAGAACATTCTTTAAGCGTGATGCTTCTGATAAAGAACTTGTATTTGTCGGTCGTATGGCTGTTCTTGTTATTGCTTTAATTGGATGTGCATTAGCACTTAAACAAAATGATACGATTTTAGCTCTTGTTGGATATGCTTGGGCTGGGTTCGGTTCTTCATTCGGACCTGCTATTTTATTAAGCTTATATTGGAAACGTATGACGAAATGGGGCGCGCTTGCTGGTATGATTTCTGGCGCCGCTACTGTTATCATATGGACTCAGTTTAAATTCTTAACAAACTTCTTATATGAAATGATTCCTGGTTTTTCTATTAGTTTAATAGCAATCATAATTGTTAGTTTACTAACACAACCTTCAAAAGAAGTTGAAGAGCAATTTGAGAATTTCGAAAAACAACATAGTCATAATCTATAAAGGAAAAGCTCTGCTGTTATCGTATCAGCAGAGCTTTCTTTTTATGAAAGTTCGACAATCTTCTACTCGAATTTAACAATTTCTTTATGTTTCGTTAAATTAAACATAACACTACTCCTTTATAGTAGTACTATCAGCACTTATACAGGAAGGGGACTCCAGCATGTTAGCAGCTTTCCAGCAACAACAAACACGAAAATTTTCACCTATTACAAATACTTCTGCGTCTCGTTTGAACATACAACCTAATCCACCTAAAATTTCAATCGCTCCTTCTGTTATTTCAGTCATTGGTGTTCATATGGAAAAAAATAAGTTGAAAGTAAGAACTGGACAAAGCACTGAGTTATCAGCCTCCGTTTTGCCAGTGCAAGCAACGAATAAAGAACTTATTTGGACAAATATGAATGCTGATGTTATCACAATGTATCCAAAAGGTGATACGGTAACGATTACTGGAAAAAGTGCCGGAAGAGCAGTCGTAATTGTCACAACTACTGAAGGAAAGTTCCGTGACCTATGTATTATTCATGTACAACCTTATATGACAAATCCAAAGTAAAAGAGTGGCTTCCTAGCCACTCTTTTACTTGATTTCAATGTGTGAATTTTTACTTGTAACAAGATTGATGAATTGGTCTTTATCTTTAGGAGAAATAACTTCTGTTTTATGTGCGCCGTAAACAATTTCAAGTCGATCCAATGACAATGCATGAGCAGCTATTGGATTTTTCGTATTTGAAATTTGTTTTATATCTCGTATAAATATGCTTTTTTTAACGAGACCTGATCTAATTGTAATTGTTTCTTCTCCGACGATGTATTTTGTCGAAAACCAACTCACATAAAGAATATTGCTAACGGAATTGTAAAAAATAAAAGAAAATACTCTTTTCCTGCAAATAGAGGCGCAAAACACGCTCCAATGACAACGAAAAAAATCGGATATAACCATATATCTTTTTTTGATGGAAATTCCATTAAACTTCCCTTCCTCCCCTATATTTCTGTAAAACAAAAAGAGAAGTATCACAACTTCTCTTTTCTCCTCTAACATTATAATTCCTGTGTATACGCCGGCTCATTTACTACACTTTTTGCTGTTCGTTTTTGTTGCTGTAGTAAGAAAACAGATACACCAAACAATACGAGCATGCTACCGATAATTTGCATGACATTTAGTCTTTCACCGAGTAAGAAGAACGCTAATATAGATGCTCCAACTGGTTCACCTAAAATACTCATTGAAATTGTTGTTGCATTTACGTAGTTTAATAACCAATTATTAATGACGTGTGACACTGTCGGCACAACCGCAAGTAAAAGAAAAACGGTCCAATCCCACTTCGTATAACCTGTAAAAGGCACTTGCAATACTATATTATAAATCCCCATAAAAATACCTGCGAATGCAAAAACTGTAAAGCTATAAATCCAGTGTGATACTTTCTTTACTGTTGTTTGCCCGATAAATAAATAACCGACAACCGCTATGACACTTAAAAAGGATAATATATCTCCATAAATCGCTTGTTCACTTAACCCTAAATCTCCCCACCCAATACACATTACGCCTAGTATCGCTATTCCCATTGTCGCAATGGCTGAGTATGTTGTTCTTTCTTTAAATAAGAAAAAACCTCCAACTAAAGATACGATTGGTTGAAGCGCTAAAATAATCGTCGAACTGGCAACTGTCGTATGCTTTAAAGATTCAAACCACAAAAGAAAATGAAGCGCTAAAAAGAAACCAGATCCAATTAAAAATCCCCAATCTTTTATTTGAATCTTACTAAACTCTTCCCGTTTTTTCCAAACGATAGGCAGCATAATAAGTACGATAATCCATAATCGATACATACTTAATATTGAAGATGGTGCTGAGGACATCTTTACAAAAACTGCTGCGAATGAAATGGCTATAATGGAAATTGCTAATGGTAGCGCGATTGATCTTTCTTGTTTCAAATTCCGTCTCCCCTCTCACCTGTCAAAAATCCCACTTCATTATATCCGTTTTCTTTCACAACTTAAATACTAATTTTTTAGATTCTTCGTACCATTATGGTAAAATAGAAACGAAAGCACCTATTAGTGAATATTTCTTTCTTTTTCACTACAAGCGTCGCTCTTACAATCATTACAGTAAATTTTTATTTAGGGGGATCTACATGAATCAAACAATAGGGAGAATTGAAGAAATTTCATTTTATAGCGCATCACTTCAAGAAGATGTTACACTTCTCGTTTACTTACCGGTAAATTACACACCACTGCACAAACATACAGTTGTAATTGCACAAGATGGTAGAGATTATTTTCAGCTTGGTAAAGCGCACCGTGTAATTGAGCGCCTTCGTGAAACTGAAGAAATTGACCGTACAATTATTGTCGGTATTCCATATAAAAATGTACACGATCGTAAAGAAAAATATTTCCCAAATGAAGTGAAAAACGCTGCGTATATTCGTTTCCTTGCTCATGAACTGGCACCATATATCGATGAAAATTATCCAACGTACCAAATGGGAAAAGGTCGTGTGTTAATTGGTGATTCTCTTGGTGGGACAGTTTCCTTCATGACTGCACTTATGTATCCGCATACATTCGGTAAAGTCGTTATGCAATCACCATTTGTGGATGAAACAGTGATGAACTTAGCAAAAGACTTTAAAAATCCGGAAGCGCTAGACCTTTATCACGTCATTGGGACAGAAGAAACAGCTGTAAAACGCACTGATGGACAAGTATCCGATTTCGTTGGGCCGAACCGTGAGCTCAATACGATTCTGACAGATAGAAATTTCATCACACATTACGAAGAATTTGAAGGTAACCACACGTGGAAATATTGGCAAACTGACTTACCGAAAGCTTTCTCTCATATTCTATCAATGAAATAATAGAGAGCAGTATTCAGAATAATTTGATATAATAGATTAAGAGAGTTATTTTCTCAAAATCTAACTAGACTTACAAAGGGAGGAATTGGAACATGAAATTAGGCATTGTAATTTTTCCATCTAAAATGATTCAGGATAAAGCGAACGGATTGCGTAAACGTTATGATCCGCACTACGCATTAGTTCCGCCACATATTACATTGAAAACACCCTTTGAGACGCAAGATGAACAATTAGAATCGATTGTAAAAGAGTTACATACAATCGCAAGTAAAACGAACCCTTTCACCCTTCATGTCGGAAAAGTTGGTTCATTCGCACCTGTTAATAATGTTCTTTATTTTAAAGTAGAAAAAACACCTGAACTTACTTTCTTAAATGAGGAAATGCATAGCGAATTCTTTATACAAGAACGCGAGTACGCTTTCGTACCTCATTTGACAATCGGACAAGGCTTATCAGATGCAGAGCATGCTGATGTATTAGGTCGATTACGTATGAAAGATTTCTATTATGAACAACCAATTGATCGCTTCCATCTTCTATATCAATTAGAAAACGGAACGTGGACTGTATACGAAACATTCCACCTTGGAAAGGGGAATAACTAATTTGCACGCACAGATCGTACAAACGGACGAACAACTAAGAGATGCATTCTCTGTACGTAAGCAAGTATTTGTGAATGAGCAACAAGTTTCTGCTGACGAAGAGTATGATGAGTTTGAAGAAACTTCAACACACGTTGTTATATATGATAATGATGTTCCAGTTGGTGCTGGTCGTTTTCGCATACTGGATGGAATAGGAAAAATGGAACGCATTTGCGTACTAGCTTCCCATCGTAAAAAAGGCATTGGAAAAATTGTTATGGATGCACTTGAAGCGTATGCGAATGAAAACTCGCTACCAAAATTAAAGCTGCATGCCCAAACACATGCTGAAGATTTCTATAAGAAGCTTGGATATGTAACGCATTCTGATGTATTCATGGAAGCAAATATTCCTCACATCGTTATGATAAAAGAATTGTAATTTGAAAACAGGAGGTATCCCCTCCTGTTTTTTACATTGCTATTTTCTTTTTCTTCCGCTAAAGTTAAATGTTGATGCTATAGTTTTGAAGGTGAATATATGACACAAGAAAAATTTTCACAAAAATCATTAACGCACGCTGACATTCCGCGTGCAACATATCATATTCCGAAAACATCTACCCATTTAATTATGGAAGAAGATGCAGATGCGGCGTATTTTCGCGCTCTCGAACAACAAAATGTTTTTTTAAATGAAAAACAATTAGAGGCTGTGCGAACGACAGAAGGCCCTGTTCTTACATTAGCTGGTGCCGGAAGCGGGAAAACATCTGTTTTAACAACCCGCGTAGGTTATTTAGTAAATGTAAAACAAGTTCATCCACGAAATATTTTATTGCTTACATTTACACAAAAAGCAGCTGAAGAAATCCGAAACCGTGTAGCAAATTTACCAGGTATGAATCGTGCTGCAAGTAGCTACGTTGTTGCTGGTACATTCCACTCTGTCTTTTTAAAATTGCTTCGTAGTCAAGGATATAATCAGCAAATTTTAGCAAACGAAAAACATAAACAAATTATGATAAAGAAAATCTTGAAAGAATTGCGTCTAAAAGACGATTATGATGCTGAAACAATGCTCGCTATGATTTCACTTGAGAAAAACAAATTGAATCGTCCGAAAGATGTAAAAGCAAAAACACCCGTTGAACAAGAATTTAAAGAAGTATACGAGCGTTTTGAAGAAGTAAAACAACGATATAATTATATTGATTTCGATGACATCTTATTAGAAACATATTATATGTTAGAAAATAACGTTCCTTTGCTTACCCAATTACAACAACGTTTCCACTATATTGAAGTAGATGAGTTCCAAGATACATCGTATGCACAATATGAAATTGTAAAATTGTTAGCCACGCCAAGAAATAATTTATTTATCGCAGGTGATGACGATCAGGCGATATATGGCTGGCGAGGAGCAAGTCACCAAATTATTTTATCTTTTCCAAAAGAATTTGATAACACTACGATTATCGCACTTAATACGAATTATCGATCCAATCCTTTTATCGTCGGACTTGGAAATGAAGTTATCAAACTAAATCAAGAGCGTTTTGATAAAGAGCTATATTCTGTGCGTGAAGAAGGTGTACAACCTTTTTACGCAAGACCTGCTACGACTCTTGATGAAGCAAATCAAATTTTGCAGCTCATTCAAGAAAAAGTAGACAGCGGCGAACGCAACTTTAAAGATTTTTGTTTACTGTATCGCACACATTCTGTAAGCCGTTCGTTACTTGATCAGCTTACAATTCACAAAATCCCGTTTATTAAGCACGGGGCGAGTCAATCATTTTATGAACATTCTTTAATTAAGCCTGTATTAGATCATTTAAGACTGGTGATTGAACCGTTTCGACTAGAATCACTTTCAAATATATTGCCAACTATGTATATCGGGCGTGATGATTGTATTTCATTTATTGAACGCGAACAATGGAAATATGGTGAGGGGCGGTTCCCTTCTCTTCTTCATTTCTTATTATTAAATCCGAGCTTAAAACCTTTTCAAGTAAAAAAGGTAAATGAGCGTATCGATTTTATTAAATTTATAAAAGAATTAGAACCGAAAAAAGCATTAAAAGAAATTATTCATGGTAAAGGAAAGTATTTAGAGTACTTACAAAGTAACGATCGTTCTTCCTTTACGATGCATAAAGATATACAAGAAGAAATGTTAGAAGAATTAATGGAGTCAGCAACTCGTTTCACCGATATTACAGCTTATTTACAATTTATTGACGAAGCAATTCAAGGTCAAAAAGAAATGGAAGCATTAAAAACAATGCCGGAAAAAAATGCTGTTTCGCTTATGTCTATTCATAACGCAAAAGGCCTTGAATTTCCATGCGTCTTTTTACTTGGAGCGAGCGATGGTATTCTTCCCCATACTTCTTCTTTAAAAGATGCAAATGATCGTGTTACAGAGACTTCTGAAGCTTTAGAAGAAGAACGTCGACTACTTTATGTCGCAATTACACGTGCAAAAGAAGAACTTTACATTTCCTCTCCGCAATTTTTTAGAGGAAAAAAATTAGATATATCTCGTTTTTTATATACTGCGCGAAAAGATTTACCTGAAAAGACATCCACTAAATAAGGATGTCTTTTTTTTATATTGCATTATGTACATCCCTACTATATAAATTCCCTGTTTTTATCATGATAATTAACGTAATATCAGCCATATCCGATTCATATTGTAATAGTGTATGTCAGAACTCACGATAAGGAGTGAACATAATGAGCTGCAATTGTAACGAAGACCATCATCACCATGATTTTGATTTCAACTGTGTATCTAATGTTGTTCGTTTTATACATGAACTGCAAGACTGTGCAACGACAACATGTGGATCTGGTTGCGAAGTTCCATTTTTAGGAGCACATAACAATGCATCAGTAGCAAATACACGCCCTTTTATTTTATACACAAAAGCCGGAACACCTTTTGAAGCATTTGCACCATCTGCAAGCCTTACTAGCTGCCGATCTCCAATTTTCCGTGTAGAGAGTATAGATGATGATGACTGTGCTGTACTCCGTGTATTGACTGTAGTTTTAGGTGATGGTACCTCTGTACCACCTACTGACGATCCAATCTGTACGTTTTTAGCTGTACCAAATGCAAGGTTAGTGTCGACATCTACTTGTATTACTGTTGATTTAAGTTGTTTCTGCGCTATTCAATGCTTACGTGATGTTTCTATATAAAACTAAATATTAATTTAAGCATGGATTGGGTGGCAGAGTTTTCTGCCACCCAATCCATGCTTAAAAGGTATTATTATGTATTTTTCATAAAATTGGGAACTTGTCTAGAACATAGAACCTGTCCTTTTCATTAACTGAAAGTAGAAACAGATAAAGGAGTGAAAAACATGTTCTCTTCTGATTGCGAATTTACTAAAATCGATTGCGAGGCGAAACCAGCTAGTACACTACCTGCCTTTGGTTTTGCTTTCAACGCTTCTGCACCTCAGTTCGCTTCACTATTTACACCATTACTATTACCTAGCGTAAGTCCAAACCCAAACATTACTGTTCCTGTAATAAATGATACAGTAAGTGTTGGAGATGGCATTCGAATTCTACGAGCTGGTATTTATCAAATCAGTTATACATTAACAATTAGTCTTGATAACTCACCTGTTGCACCAGAAGCTGGTCGTTTCTTCTTATCATTAAATACACCAGCTAACATTATTCCTGGATCAGGTACAGCAGTTCGTTCTAACGTTATTGGTACTGGTGAAGTAGACGTATCCAGTGGTGTTATTCTTATTAACTTAAATCCTGGCGATTTAATTCAAATTGTACCAGTTGAGTTAATTGGAACCGTAGACATCCGTGCTGCAGCATTAACAGTTGCACAAATTAGCTAGTAAAAAGCGGTATTTCTTCATTAGAAATACCGCTTTTTATATGTATAATAAAAAACACTCACAGTAACATGAGTGTTTCATTCTTCATAGTGTTTTATTGTGTTCTTCTTTTTCCCACAATTACATCCCTTTTTCTTCACAAATCCTTGTTGTTGCAATTGTTCTTGATATGCCTGTTGTTGCAATTGGTGTTGTTGCTGTATATGATACCATTGCTGCAGATCATATGAATTTTGCCTTGGATTATTGCTCACAGCAAACATCTCCTCTACTTTAAAATCTGTCAATTTACTATATGAACAACTTCTTATTTCCGTTCCCTCATTCTTTTAAACTCCGCTTTTTCTCGTATTATGAAAATATATTATTCTCCTATAAAATATCCTGTAATTGTTTCAATTATTGCCGCTGCACCTGCAATGGCTAATAATGCAAGTAACGGCTCTGCAACGATAGGAATCCAATTATATACACCTAATAAAAAAGCACTAACCCATACACCTGTACACCAATAACAGCTTAATAATTCACCAACCCACTTTCTTAATCCTTTACCTTTTACTTTTGTAAAGGTTGATACACTTCCATCAGGCTCCGTAATCTCTAGCTCATCAATAAACGGTCTTCGCAAAAAGGCTGTAATTTTATCATAAACAATTAAACGAGTGAGCCTAAAAGCAGCTAACGCGAAAATAAAAAATAAAAGCCAGCTTGTAAACAGCATGATTCCACCTTCCCTTATCTTCTTTCGCCTATTTAAAAAAAAAGGTCTTGAGATTGTGACCAAATCTCTCCGACTCCAATATCTTATTAATGTAAATACAAACAAGAAGATAAGGAGTGACATTAATGAGTTGTAACGAAAATAAACACCATAGCTCTTCTCATTGTGTAGTTGACGTTGTAAAATTCATCAATGAATTACAAGATTGCTCTACAACAACGTGTGGATCTGGTTGTGAAATTCCATTTTTAGGAGCACACAATACTGCAGCAGTAGCGAATACACGCCCTATTATTATATACACAAAAGTTGGATCACCTTTTGAAGCATTTGCACCATCTGGAAGCCTTACTAGCTGTACTTCTCCGATTTTCCGTGTTGAGAGTGTAGATGATGGTAGCTGTGCTGTGCTACGTGTGTTAACTGTAGTATTAGGTGATGGATCCCCTGTACCACCTAATGATGACCCAATTTGTACGTTTTTAGCTGTACCAAATGCAAGACTAGTATCGACATCTACTTGTATCACTGTAGATTTAAGCTGTTTCTGTGCGATTCAGTGCTTACGCGACGTTTCTATCTAATAAGTTAAGTAAACTAAAAAACTATTGGGGTGGTAGAAGATTTTCTACCACCTTTACATATTTAAAAACCTGCCATACTAATCGATTGGATATCATCTATAGATAACCGAATATCTCTCATACTATTTGGCGGCATAATGGATACAATGCCATTACGATACGATATGATCGATCCAACATATGAGACTGTAGCTGTTTTTATTCTGCACCTTACTTTCGGAATGTAATGAGGGCGGTTTAATAAAAAATGAATTTTCTCTTCATTATTCATATCCTTAAATGATTTATTATACGGGACAGTTCTCACTGGCTCTTGCTGTTCTTTCTGTTCTTGTTGCTCTTGTACTTGTTCCTCTTCTTCTATTGTTTCTTCTACTTGTTGCTCTTCTTGCTCTTCTTGCTGTTCTATTACCTCTTCCACAGCACTACTTACAACATTTTCGTTTCTATTACTTTCCTCTTTTCGATCCTCATTCTCAAAGTTTGTTAAGATAATTCTTTTTATTTTCGGTGCAGCAAGTTCCAAATTTACTTGCGCAATATATAACAACGGTTTTCCAACTGTTGAACTTTTATTTTTATTCTTCACACTCGTCCCTCCCACTTCCATACGTAGCTGAATAAATCGTGTACTATTATAGTTATATTCATAACGTGGTAAGAACTTTCGTTAAAAATCGTTCTTTCTAAGAACAAATAAAAAGGACAATCTCAACATGTAGAGATTGTCCTTTAAAAATTAATATTATATTTATCCTAGGATATGATACCCTGAATCAACGTGAATGTTTTCTCCTGTTACGCCGCGTGCTAAATCACTGAATAAGAATACTGCTGTATCCCCAACTTCTTCTGGAGTTGTTGTACGACGAAGTGGTGCGCGCTCCTCAATTTCTCTTAAAATTGAGTTAAAGTCGCCTACGCCTTTTGCAGATAACGTACGAATTGGTCCTGCAGAAATAGCGTTAACGCGAATGCCATGTTGGCCTAAATCGTTAGCTAAATATTTTACGCTCGCTTCTAATGAAGCTTTCGCAACACCCATAACGTTATAGTTTTTCACAACGCGCTCGCCGCCAAGGTATGTTAACGTTAAAATATTTCCGCCTTCTGTCATTACTTTCTTCGCTTCTCTTGCTACAGCTGTTAAAGAGAATGCACTAATATTTTGTGCAAGTAAAAATCCATCGCGAGAAGTATCTACAAATTCACCTTTTAAATCATCACGATTTGCAAAAGCAATACAGTGTGCAACACCGTGAATTGTACCAACCTCTTGCTTGATTGTTTCAAAGCAAGCTGTAAGTTCTTCATCATTCGTTACATCACAAGGTAATACAAGTGATTCTTGTCCTTCTAATGTGTCCGCTAATTCACGAACGTTTCTCTCTAAACGTTCTCCTGCATATGTGAAGATTAATTTTGCACCTGCATTATGCAAAGAGCGAGCAATTCCCCACGCAATACTTCTTTGGTTCGCAACGCCCATAACAACAAATGTTTTCCCTTGTAATAGTTCCATGATATATCCTCCCAGAAATACTTATACTTGTTATTAGTACCTGATACTATAATTATAGTAACATAAAACCTCTTAAAGGCAAACAAAAAAGTCATTAACTTAAAATTGTTAATGACTCTTTGTTTCTATAAAAAACCGCTCTAATCCTTCTTCCCAAGAAGGCATTTGTGAAAAACCATTTAACCGTAGCATGTTATGTTGAAAAACAGAATATTTCGGTCTCGCTGCTGCCGCCCCAAATTCTTCGGTTGAAACAGGTAATGCATTCACTTTCATATTTGCATACGAAAATATTTTTTGGGCAAATTCAAACCAAGAACATGAGCCTTTATTTGATACATGATACGTACCGTATAAAGAAGTATGAATGAGCTTATTAATCATCACATTTAAATCCGCCACATAAGTAGGAGAACCAATTTGATCCGCTACAACAGATACTTCTGCTCTTTCTTTCCCTAATCGTATCATCGTTTTCACAAAATTGTTTCCATACTTACCATATAACCACGATGTTCGAACGATAAAATATTTATTATGTAACTCTTTGACAAACTGCTCTCCCGCATACTTAGAAGCCCCGTATACATTTATCGGTGATGGATTATGAAACTCATGATAACCATCTGGTCTGTCACCTTGAAATACATAATCGGTACTAATATAAACTAACTTTGCCCCTACTAATTGTGAAGCAACCGCTACATTGCGAGCTCCTATTGCATTTATTACATAAGCAAGGTCTTGTTCTTTCTCAGCATGATCAACCTTCGTATACGCTGCACAATGAATAATTATATGTGGCCTTATCTCTTGTACCACTTGCTGTATTTGGGATATATTTGTTATATCTAGTAACTTTTTATCAAGTGGATATATGTCATATTCTTCAGGATTTAACTCTTCTTGTAGTTGCTTTCCCAATTGACCATTTGCTCCCGTTATGATAATCCGTTCTTTCATTTATATGCCCCTTATTTTTCTTTTAATGGTTTCCACCATTCTATATGATGTTCATACCATTCCACCGTTTCTTTTAGCCCCTGTTCAAACGTATACTGCGGTTCCCACCCGAGCTCATTCTTCATCTTTTGTGCATCAATCGCATAACGACGATCATGCCCTAAACGGTCTGTAACATACGCGATATCTTCTTTCGTTTTTCCTAAGAGAGAAATAATTTGTTCCACAACATCTACATTGGTTTTTTCATTATTTCCACCTATATTATATACTTCTCCTATACGTCCCTTATGCAGAACAACATCAATCGCACTACAATGATCCGTTACATGTAACCAATCTCTTACATTTAATCCATCGCCATATAACGGTAGTTTTTTTCCTTCCAGCGCATTCGTAACCATTAACGGAATTAACTTTTCAGGATATTGATACGGCCCATAGTTATTGGAGCAACGCGTTACTATAACTGGTAATTGATATGTTTTATAATAAGATAAAGCTATCATGTCGGCGCTCGCCTTGCTTGAAGAGTATGGACTATTTGGAGCTAACGAGGTTTCCTCGGTAAATCGCCCTGTTTTCCCTAAAGAGCCGTACACCTCATCTGTTGATACTTGCACGAGTTTAATATGTGGATATTTTTTTACTAATTCTAATAATGTGACTGTCCCAATTACATTTGTATCATAAAAAGGGATCGGATTTTCAATACTACGGTCCACATGTGATTCAGCTGCGAAATTTACAATCACATGGACGTCTCGCCCTTTTATGACATGCTCTAGCAGCTCTCCATTTTGAATTTCCCCTTTTACAAAAGAGTAATTAGGATGCCCTTGAAGAGACTTCACGTTATTTAAATTCCCGCTATATGTTAATGCATCGAAATTAATAATTTTATATGTTTCATATCTTTGTAACATGTAATGAACAAAGTTACTTCCAATAAATCCGGCCCCACCTGTTACTAATATATTCATATAACAACTCTCCTACTCAAAAGCTATCTTCGCATTCCTGAAGTAACGGTAATATTCGATCTTTATCAGACAAAATAGGACTTGTTACCGGCCATGGAATTGCTAATTCTTTATCGCTCCAAAGTAACCCTGAGTCATGCTCGGCGCTATAATATTCATCTACTTTATACATAACAATCGTATGCGGAACAAGTGTACAAAAACCATGTGCAAATCCTTTTGGCACTAATAATTGCCGGTGATTATCTGCACTTAAAATATATCCTCTCCACTGTTGAAACGTTGAGGAATCTTTTCGTAAATCGACGATAACGTCATAGATTGCTCCTTGCATAACTTGAATAAGTTTCGTTTGTGCTTTCGGATTTTTTTGAAAGTGTAATCCCCGAATCGTTCCCGCCTGCGCTGAATAAGATACGTTATCCTGTACAAATGAATAAGTAATCCCTAATGTTTCTAGCACCTTCTTATTATAACTTTCTGTAAAAAAGCCACGCTCATCTCCAAATAACCTCGGTTCTAACAATTTTGCGTCGGTAAAGTTTGTTTCTATAACTTTCATATTCTCACCTATTCTCCGTTAAACTGTTTCCCAAAGTTTATATCCCGCGCTAACGTATTCGCCTTTTGAAGAGAAATATGAGTTCCCGCATCAGTCCACCAACCGCTCATTTCATTATAAGTAAGTACCCCTCGTTTTAAATACCAATTATTAATATCTGTAATTTCAAGTTCCCCCCTTGCGGAAGGTTTTAATTCTTTTATATAAGAAAAGACTTTCGAATCATACAAATAAATTCCTGTAACTGCATAGGAACTTTTCGGCTCTTTCGGTTTTTCTTCAATTTCAATTATTTTTCGGTTTTGAATATGCGCTACACCAAATCTCTCCGGATCATCTACAGATTGCAGCAGTACTTTCGCGCCTTCTTTTTGATTTGCAAACTCTTCAACATACGGACGAATATCATCAGAAAAGATATTATCTCCTAATATAACTACCATACGATCGTTCCCGACGAAACTCTCACAAAGTCCTAATGCTTGCGCAATTCCGCCAGCCTTATCTTGCACACGATACGTAAAGGACACGCCAAACTCTTGACCGCTTCCTAAAAAACTAACAACATCTCCCATATGCTCTTTACCTGTAATAATCATAATATCTGTAATTTCGCATTGTTTTAGCTTATATACCGCATGATATATCATTGGATATCGTCCAACAGGAAGCAAATGTTTATTCGTTACTTTCGTTATTGGATATAATCTCGATCCAGTTCCACCTGCTAAAATAATTCCTTTCACCCTGCATCTCTCCCTTATGATGGAGATAATATATCTTTGTAATGTTCTACAAACACTTTCCGATATTTCTCATATGTATCCGCATCAAACTCATCCCCGTTGTAGTGAATACACCATAAATTCGCTTGATTAGGGATACCAATTAAATAACCCGCCTTTTGAAACTCTAAAGACTGCGACACATCATAAAAGTGAAACCCTTGAAACAAGTCTTCTCGCCACGGAATATCATATTGTGTGGCCATTAATAACCCATCAATTGCCTGAACTGACATAAATGATTGATTCCCATAAAACAGCTGATCTAAATTTAATAATTGATAATTCTGTCTTCTATACTCAATCACTTTCCCTACTAAATTTTTCCCTTCCCACCATATCCCATTGCTCGGTAAAAACTGAGCACCAGCTACTCCAATTAAACCAAGTTTTTCGTTATCTTTAAAAAGAGAAATGAGTGTATAAAACATCTCACGATTAATAAGATAAGTATCTTGATGTATATAAACCTTATACTTCGCGGGATATGAAAGTGCTCGGTTATATGCACTTGCCATACTTTTCGCATCTCGTATCGGAAAAATTTGTACAACATAACCAGGGGGAACAAAAAGGTTTCTTATTTGTCTCTCGCATTGTTCAAATAGCTCTTCATTATTTATACAAACAACGACTAATATTGTATGATCTTTCATTTTGTAGCCCTCTATTCGTCTTGATTTACATCTGACATATAGTGCTCCACAAATATCTTCCTATACTTTTCATAGTTGGTCATATTCACATCAATATGATAGTGAATACACCACGCATCACGCTGCGCAGGAACCCCAACTGTATATCCAGCTTTTCTAAATTCAAATGATTGAGACACATCATAATAGTCAAACCCATCAAACAAGTCTTCACGCCACGGAATATCGTATTGTGTGGCCATTAATAACCCATCAATACATTCTACAGGCATAAATGTTTTTGACTCATGGTACGGCTTTTCTTGACTTGCCATATAAAATAAATCATTCATATAACCAATTACTTTTCCAACAACTCCTCTACCTACATTCCATATTCCATTCGGAGGAACATATTGGGCTCCAACCATACCAATCATTCCAAGATGTTCATGATCCTGAAATAATTGCAGTAACCCGTATAAAAATCCCATATTTACAATGAAAACATCTTGATGTATATACACTTTATATTTCGCCGGATGCGAAATTGCTTGATTATATCCGCTTGTCATACTTTTCGCATTCCGAATCGGCATAAATTGTACAATATATCCTGGAGGCACTGCCAATCTTAATATATGTCTCACGCACTGTGCATACATTTTTCGATCATTTATACATGTAACAAATAATATTGTTTTATCTGCCGCACTCATAATTGTGATTTTTCTGCTTCAATTATATATTGAAATACAACCGTCTCAGCCATGAAGCCACTTCCAAGACGATATTTTTTACAAATCCCATATAACTCCTCAATTAACGGTTCATACATTTTGTGATCAATATATACACGATCTACTTTACTAATTGAATAACCCGCTTTTAGAAACATTCGCAGCATTTCATTAAATGTAAAGAAGCGAATATGCGTTTTATCTAATAAGCCATATTCTGTATACGTCCAATTTCCAGCAAGTAAGGGAGCTAATACTGAAATGTGAGCAACGTTTGGTATACTAGCTAAAATCACACCATTTTCTTTTATATATGGCTTTACTTTTTTTATTACAGACCACGGATCAAATAAATGCTCTAGTACGTCCCCAAATATAATGCAATCAAATTGTCCCTCTTCATAAGGAAGATCTACTTTTTCTATATCCCCTAAAATAACATGATCTAGTCTTTCTTTCGCTTTTTCGGCCGCCTCTGGGAATGCCTCAATTCCTGATACACGTGTACCATTTTCTTTAATTGCCGCTCCCAATGCACCGCTCGAGCAACCAATATCAAGAACTTCTTTCCATTCCTTCTTTATATGCTTTAATAAATTCGGATTCGCTGCATTAAAATAATGCTCGGACTTTTCTTCATATAAAGAACTTTTTTCACGATTCATTTCACACACTCCTTATGCAAATTGAATTTGAAATATAAATCTCATATAAATTCTATAAAGTGGAACTTTCATCAGTGATTGTTTTGTTCCCCCACTGATTATTAACTTTTACCAATCGAACGTTTACGAGCAGCGGAGATCCCTACCTAACTACTTTGCTCCAACCTAATTTTTTGATGGAGTTCTTACTGCTCACAAATAGCAAGCTAAAAGATGTTACCTGTATTGGTTACATGACTGATACTCTAATATATAACCAATCTATGAGAGTTAGAATAACGATAAACCATTTCTAAAAACACGAAATCTATTACTCTTTATATTGTTTATCAAAAACATCCCGAAAATATTTACGGTTATATTCAATTGCAGCATTATTCGGAACATAAGAAGCTGCTAATTCATTGTAATAATAAGCTTTCTCTTGCTCTCCTAACTTGCTATAACAAATGCACATTTGTAAATATGGAAGCCATGTGTAGCTAGCTGGACTGTGAAAAGGACTCTCTGTCGCCATTGGTACTTCCGTTGCAAGTTTAAACCAAAATATTGCTTCATTATATTTTTGGTGTTCCATATATATATATCCTATTCTTGTACAATTCTCTCCTCTAGGAACATCATACCGAAACGATTTCACACAAGATTCAATTGCCTTTTCCCATAATCCAAGCTTCGCATAGCAATCTCCTAACTTACCGCATGCATAAATTTTCTCTTCATACCATCCTTCGTCTTGATCAAGAAATGTTTCATAAAGAAGAACTGCATCATCATATTTTTGGTTATCCATAGATTCATTTGCGTAATAAAATAAATCTCTCGCACTTAATTCTTCTCCTGCAGCTACGGCATTTTGAAAAATTTTCAAATTACGATTTGTTACCTTTTTTTCTTTTTTATGTGTAATAGCAACATTACTATTAAAAGTCTCACCAGAAATAGCTAAATACTCATGAACCTTTCCAAACCATTGAAATTGTTTTTCACGCTTTACAAGTCGATTTCTTTTTGTACAATATAAAGGTTTCCCGTTAGAATCCATTGCAAGATGATAAGGCATCGAAACTGCATCAATTTTAGGATCTAGCTCTCTTTTTAAGGTTTTCAATGCTTCTTGTGCATCTTCTAATAATATGTCATCTGCATCTAGCCATAATATATATTCTTGCGTCGCTTTTGAAAAAGAAAAATTTCTCGCTGCCGCAAAATCATCCATCCATGGAAAGTCATATATGTTAGAGGTATATTGAGCTACAATTTCTTTCGTTCGATCAATGGAACCTGTATCAACTATAATAATTTCATCAACAATTTTTTCTACTGTTTCCAAACAACGGGCTATCGTCTCTTCCTCATCTCGAACAATCATGCATAAACTAATTGTAATTCCTTGCTTGTTCAACATAATCACCCTCTTCCAAATCAATCATATGTTATACACATGCTAAACTTTCCATTTTTTTAAATTATTCAAGCTGTTTAAGATTTCTTTTCAATAATTCAAATGTCCGTGTCATTTTCTTCCGGTTTTGCATCTACTATATAATGAACGCTTTATGGAGGTGAATTTATGTCAAATAATAATTATTCAGATGGATTAAATCCCGATGAATCTTTATCAGCTAGTGCATTTGACCCTAATCTTGTAGGACCAACATTACCACCGATACCACCGTTTACCCTTCCTACCGGACCAACTGGGCCGACTGGACCGACTGGGCCGACTGGGCCAACTGTACCAACTGGACCAACTGGACCAACTGGACCGACTGGACCGACTGGACCGACTGGACCGACTGGACCAACTGGAGACACTGGTGCTACTGGACCGACTGGGCCAACTGGAGACACTGGTGCTACTGGACCGACCGGGCCAACTGGAGATACTGGTGCTACTGGACCAACCGGGCCAACTGGAGACACTGGTGCTACTGGACCGACTGGGCCAACTGGAGATACTGGTGCTACTGGACCAACTGGGCCAACTGGGCCAACTGGTGCTACCGGACTGACTGGACCGACTGGGCCAACTGGGCCATCCGGACTAGGACTTCCAGCAGGATTGTATGCATTTAACTCCGGTGGGATTTCTTTAGATCTAGGAATTAATGATCCATTACCATTTAATACCGTTGGATCTCAATTTGGTACAGCAATTTCTCAATTAGATGACGATACTTTCGTAATTAGTGAAACTGGATTCTATAAAATTACTGTTATCGCTAATACTGCAACAGTAAGTCTATTAGGAGGTCTTACAATTCAAGTGAACGGAATACCTGTACCAGGTACTGGATCAAGTTTAATCTCACTTGGAGCACCTATCGTTATTCAAGCGATTACACAAATTACAACAACTCCATCATTAGTTGAAGTAATTGTTACAGGGCTTGGATTATCATTAGCTCTTGGTACGAGTGCATCCATTATTATTGAAAAAATCGCTTAATTTTTTATTTAGCAGTAAAACTGGTATCAGTTTTACTGCTTTTTCATTGGTAAATTCAATCATTAAATCCTTCTTTTCTACATAGTCATAATGTTGTATGACATTCCGTGGGAGGCACTTATATGGAAAATAAATCGGCTGTCCAGCTTTATCTTGAGTTATTAAAGAAAACAATTTTATTTGAAATATGGTTAGAATACGAACCATACTTACCTGCTTCGTTACATATATCTAAAGAGTTATCATATGAACCAGTTACGGTTCCACTTCCTTTATTTCTTAAGCAGTACGTAGAAAATCACAATTTAAAAATCGTTAATCCTAACATTTCAAACAATGAACGTGAAGGTGGCAAGGATTGGCCAAGAGCTGCACACAGTATGGTTGGCCGAAAACGTATGAATCAATTACAGGAGGCTATGGAAACTGTTGTCCGAGAAAATATAGAAGGGGATTTTATTGAAACCGGTGTATGGCGCGGAGGATCATGCATTTTTATGAATGGTTTTTTACAAGCAAACAACATTAAGGATCGTACTGTGTGGGTTGCCGATTCGTTTGAAGGTCTGCCCGCACCAAACTTAGAACAATATCCGAAAGATTACGGTGATTATTTGCACACATTCGATTACTTACGAGTTTCTTTAGAAACAGTGCAAGAAAACTTTAGAAAATACGATTTATTAAATGACCAGGTGAAATTTTTAAAGGGTTGGTTTAAAGATACATTGCCTTCAGCACCGATAGAAAAAATTGCAATTGCTCGCCTCGATGGTGATATGTATGAATCAACGATGGATAGTCTTGTAAACTTATACGACAAAGTTTCAACAGGTGGCTTTATTATTATTGATGACTACGGATTAGTAACATGTGCAGAAGCTGTAACAGATTTCAGAAATGAAAGAAATTTAAAAGCTCCTATTACTAAAATTGATGATTTCGGTATTTATTGGCGAAAAGAATAGAATACAATTTATTCTTGTGAGGGGTTCTATCACACTACTTATTAATCATGTAAAGTTCCCCTCACTATGAATGATTAACTTATATAGACAATAGAAATCCTCTACTTTACTACAAGGACGGAGTGAATGTATGAACGAAAATGAGAAAAAAATCACATTAATCCCCCCCCCAGAACTCGTTCAATATGTAGGTGGTGACTTTGAAGAAGTTGGAAAAGAATTTATGCAGTATTTTATTGAAATTGGCAACTTAAAATCAAATGAAACAGTGTTAGATGTAGGCTGCGGCATTGGCCGAATGGCGGTTCCATTAATGAACTATTTAAGCGATGAAGGTAATTATTATGGATTTGACTTATTCAATGAGGGAATTACATGGTGCAAAAATAACATTTCAACACGCCGTAACAATTTTCATTTTGAACATGTCGATATATATAATCAATTTTACAATCCTGCAGGAAAAGAAGATGCCTCCCAATACAAATTTCCCTATGAAGATGAATCATTCGATTTTATTTTTTTAACCTCTGTCTTTACCCATCTCCTTCCGAAAGAATTAGAACATTACATACGTGAGATCTCACGAGTTCTGAAAACAGATGGGAGATGTTTTATTACTTTCTTTTTAATTAACCCTGAATCTTCCTATTACTTAAATGCAGGACTAAGTACGTTAGGTTTTTATCATCAAATTGACAATTGTTATGTTCTAAATAAAGATATCCCTAATTTCGCAGTTGCCTATCCTGAGGAAGATATTCGTACCCTATTAAATAAGTATGGGCTAGAAGTACAGACTCCCCCCCATTATGGTTCATGGTGTAGTAGAACTGAACACACAAGTTATCAAGATATTATTCTTACACAAAAAATTTCTGAAAGGTAGTTGTATATGAATAATATAAAAAATCCACCCCTTGTTTCCATCCTTATTCCCACCTATAATCGACCATATTATTTTAAAATCGCTCTAGAAAGTGCACTAGCGCAAACGTATTCAAATATTGAAATTATTGTAGGAGACGATAGCACAAATAATGAAACAGAAAAATTAATATACAGACATTATTTACATAAGCATAAACATATAACGTACATGCGAAATGCCTCTACTCTAGGACAATTTCATAACGCCCTTATGCTCTTAGAAAAATCAAATGGAGAGTACATAAATTTCTTAATGGACGATGATATATTTTATAATAATAAAATCGAAAAAATGATGTCTCATTTCCAACAAGACCTAAATAAAGATCTCGCACTTATCACATCCTATCGCACTTGGATTGATGATAATGGAGATATAATTGAACAACATCCCTCCATGAAAAAATTATATGATGAAGATACTCTACTAAATGGGAAAGATTTTGGAAACCGTATGCTTATGGCAGGACAAAATATTATCGGTGAGCCTACAATCGTACTCTTTAGAAAAAGCCTATTAACGGAACCTTTCGGCACTTTAAATGGCAGAAAATATGGTTGTAGTGTTGATATGGCCTCTTGGATAAGTTTACTTTCAAAAGGTGATGCGATGTATATAACTGAGCCCTTAAGTTCATTCCGTCTTCATACTGGACAGCAAGTACGTCACAAATTCCTTGAGGGCTGTGAAGATTTTTCTCAGCTCGTTTTAACCTCGAAAAAGTATGGTTTCTTACAAGACGCCAAATATTATAAAAAAGGTTTGATAAGAGCTTACGGATGGTATAAAAATGCGGTCAAATTTTACGATTTATTTCCAAACCTCATTCCAGATAAAAATACACATGCACGACTTTCTTATTGTTTAAATATCATTACAAAAGAGCTCCGTGCAATATAGTCCATCACAAGGGAGGAGCTATTCCTTCCTCGTGATGTATGACTTCCCACAAATAGTGGAATAAATGTATGCATAGTCTGCTTGTATATTATTTTTATCATGACATGATCCATATACTTACTAGGCGATAGAAAGGAATACATACATTGAAAGATCCAAATTCTCAATATCAAATAGACTACGTATTACTATTCATCTTATTTGCCATTGGGACTGTTAGTTGCTTTGCAATTGCAAGTGCACAAGCCTCTTTACCACCATTTTTGCAAAGCGTAAATTTTGTATTAAAGCAAATCCAATGGTACTTCATTGGATTTATAGCCATCGGTTTTATTATGATTATCGATTTCGATCGTTATCAAAAAATTGCTTGGTATTTATATAGCTTTGCATTGGTACTACTAATTGGACTAGAACTTCAAGTACCAGGTGCCGTTACAATAAAAGGTGCGACCGCTTGGTACAGGCTTCCAGGCATCGGAAATTTCCAGCCTTCTGAAATTATGAAATTGTTTTTAATTATCGTCACCGGACGAATTATAGCAAATCACAATGAGAAATATTTTTTCCGAACAATACACTGCGATTTTTTATTACTCGGAAAAATATGTGCAACAAGTTTGCCACCCCTACTACTTATTGCAAAGGAACCTGATTTAGGAAACACAATGGTAATTTCAGCTATGCTCGCAGCAATGATACTAGTTTCTGGTATACGTTGGCGATTTATTTTCGGATTAGTTTCCAGTATTTTTGCAGCTGGCGTTACATTAACGTATATTTTTTTCACTCATACAAAATTCTTTAAAGCACACATTTTACAAGAATATCAACTAAATCGTTTCTACGGCTGGTTAGCTCCATACAAATATGATGCGCAAGGCTATCAATTAAGGCAAGCTTTCTTAGCTACTGGATCAGGAGAAATGCAAGGAAAAGGTTGGGAAAATGGACAAGTATACTTTCCAGAACCACATACAGATTTTATTTTCACCAATGTCGCTGAGCAATTCGGCTTTTTAGGTGCAAGTGTCATTATTTCACTTTTTTTCCTACTTATTTTCCGCATGATTCATATCGCTTTAGAAAGTAATGATCCTTTCGGTAGTTACATCTGTGCTGGTACAATCGGAATGTTTACCTTTCAAGTATTTCAAAATATCGGGATGACCATCGGATTACTACCTATTACAGGAATTACATTACCCCTTATGAGCTACGGAGGAAGTTCCTTACTCACATACATGATAGCGATTGGATTTGTTTTAAACGTTCGCTCCAGAACAAAAATCTTTATGTTTAACTGAAACATAGAAACGATATATTTTTATCTCTATCCTTTTTTAGATATACTAATAAAAAATATGATGGAGGTTTAAATATGAAATATGACATTATAGGGGATATTCATGGATGCTTTCAAGAGTTTCAAGATTTAACGACGAAACTCGGATACAACTGGAATAGTGACCTGCCGTTTCACCCTGACCAACGTAAGCTTGCTTTTGTTGGTGATATTACAGATCGCGGCCCTCATTCATTACGTATGATTGAAATTGTATGGGAACTTGTCATAAATAAAAAAGTAGCTTATTACGCTCCGGGAAATCACTGTAATAAACTATACCGATTTTTCCTTGGGCGTAATGTAACAATTTCTCATGGACTCGAAACAACTGTTGCCGAATATGAAGCACTGCCTTCTCATAAACAAAACATTATAAAAGAAAAATTCATCACACTTTATGAGCAATCCCCTTTATATCACGTACTCGATGAGAAAAGGTTAATTGTATGTCACGCTGGAATTCGGCAAGATTACATAGGAAGACAAGATAAAAAAGTACAAACCTTTGTATTATATGGCGATATTACAGGGGAAAAACATGCTGACGGCTCTCCTGTCCGTCGCGACTGGGCGAAGGAGTATAAAGGAACAGCTTGGATTGTATATGGACATACACCCGTAAAAGAACCTCGCTTTGTAAACCATACAGTCAATATTGACACTGGCGCTGTATTTGGTGGCAAACTAACCGGACTACGTTATCCTGAGATGGAGACCGTTTCCGTCCCTTCTTCCCTGTCTTTTGTCCCTGAGAAATTTCGCCCAATTTCATAACTACCCTTATTTAGATACCATTCACAAATTACGAGGATTACCGTATCATTTAGGCGGCTCTCCTATAAAAACTGGGTAAAGTAATTAAAAAAAGATGCAATAAAGTGCATCTTTTTTTAATTACACGGCATATACTGTCGCAGGAGGTGACAGAATGAAGAAAAAATCTTCTAAACAAAAAAGAAAATGCCCGCCTTTTTATCTGCCCATGTACGGAATTAACAACTGGTGCAGCATTCGAGCTGCAGCTTTAGAAGAACCGGACGGACAAGGGGCTCCCCCCAAAAACAAAACTAAACCAAAATATGTCTCTTTAGAAAATGCTGTAATGAGCCGCATAATTGATAATAGAAAAACAAAGATGCAGCAAAAAAATAAACCTCTCTCTACTCACACTGAACAGATTGTGCCTTCTGAGCAAACAGAGAAAAATACAGAAGAAGACATCCCTGTAGCAATAAATAAAAAAGCAGAATCAGAAATTCCAGCTGCTATTATAAATCAAGTGAAAAAAATAAGAGAAGCATTAGCACCATCCAATGATATACAAACAGAAAAAACGATCATAATTCAAACTCCTACACCTGAAAATACAAAAGTAAAAAAAGGGGGACGATATGCACATGCAGAGGGGCTTCACTCTAATGCAGAGGGTACAGCTTCACATGCAGAAGGACTTCTTACACACGCAAAAGCTTCTTTCTCTCATGCGGAAGGATCAAAAACGAAAGCAACTGGACATAGTTCCCATAGTGAAGGAAGTGAAACGACAGCAGGTGGCCCTTATTCTCATGCGGAAGGTAAACATACAATCGCTTTAGGCGAAGCAGCACATGCAGAAGGAACCGCGACTATCGCTAACGGATTCTCTTCTCATGCGGAAGGTAATCATACATCAACAGCTCATTTTGCAGGTAGCCATATTATGGGGCGCTTCGGCACAGCAGAAGAATCTTATTCTTGGTTTATTGCAAACGGCACAAATGAAACCGATCATAATATCGGTGCAAAGTGGCTTGCTCATAATGGGGAAATGTATATTGATGGCGCTTCTTACAATGCAAGTGGAACTGATTTTGCACAAATGTTTGAAACAACAGACAATAATTTTATTGATGTAGGTTATTTCGTTACATTTAGTAGCGAAGAAAAAATTCGGATCGCTACTTCAAACGATTCATTCATTTTAGGAATATCTAGTGCAACCCCCGCCCTTATAGGAAATAGCGGTGCTTTAAGTTGGCAAAAACGCTATAAAACAGATAACTTTGGAAAACGCCAATATGTACGTACGGAATCGCAAGACATACAACCTCTTTTAAATACAGAATGGGATCCAACTTGCAAATATATATCAAGAAAAGATCGTACCGAGTGGCTTCCTGTCGGATTAATTGGACAAATGTTAGTACGCGATGACGGCACTTGCGAAACGCATGGATATTGTCGTCCAAATAACGATGGCATTGCTACAAAATCCGAAAGTGGCTTTTTCGTTATAAAGCGCACGGGTAAAAATCAAATTTTAATATTATTCCGCTAAGAAAAAAGGGAACAAAATTCTTCGTTACATAAGAATTTTGTTCCCTTTTTAAGTATGCCTTAATACCTCTTCCATATCGCTTGGAATCGTTGTAGTGAAAGACATTTCCTTCTCTAAAATAGGATGATAAAACGTCAAAGATGTACTATGAAGTGCTTGACGTTTTATCACATCTCTTCGTCCTCCATATAAATCATCACCAAGTAACGGGTGCCCTATATGAGCCATATGTACACGAATTTGATGCGTTCTTCCGGTCTCAAGCTCAAGTGATACATGCGTCTTATGATTGGCGCTATCCATCACTCTAAAATGAGTAACTGCTCTTTGCCCATTTTCACAAACGGTTCGCTCAATAATGCTATCCGATTTTCGTCCAATCGGTGCATCAATCGTTCCTTCTCGTTCTATCATCTCACCGTGAACAATTGCTTCATATGTTCTTTTCACAGCTTTTTGTTGATGCTGTTTCGATAAAAGATGATGCACGAAACGATTTTTTGCAATAAGCATAAGCCCTGAAGTATCACGATCTAATCTTGTTACGATATGCACCGTACTTGCAAGATGCTGCTTATCATAATGAGATAAGAGCGCATTCGCAACACTACCTGCCGGATGTTCTCTAGACGGAATCGTTGACATGTTCGCCTCTTTGTTTATGACAAGAACCGCATCATCTTCATATACAATACATAAAGGGATATCTTCTTTAATCATCCCTTCACTTCTTTCTTCCACTGGAAAAAAGACACGTAATTCTTCACCAGCTTGCAACTGATGACGAACACTGGCATGTTGATTATTTACTTCAATAGCTCCGCCGCGAAATTTTATATCCGTTAAGGCGGCTTTAGAAATCCCTTTTGTTTTTAAAAATTCTCTAACTAAAGTTCCCTCTTCAGCCAATTCTATATCCCATTTCAATGTAAATCTGTTCAAATATATAAACCCTTTCTATTTATCTGCAACAAACGAGTCACGAACTCGTTTCCAAAACGGGAACGGACGGAAACGAACAAATCGTACTTTCTCGTTTGCAACGCGATACTGGATTGATTTCACATCTTGATGAACCATCGTTAAATGGTCCACCGTAATTTGTAAGTTCATTCCTGCAGCCGGCTTCAACACACATGTATGATGCTTCGGCAATACGAGTGGCGAGCCTACAGTACGAAACACACGGTTATTAATAGATGCCATTTCTGCAATTTGAATCGCTTCAATAGAAGGGTGAATAATAGCTCCGCCAAGCGCCTTATTATACGCAGTACTTCCCGAAGGAGTAGAAATACAAAGGCCATCCCCGCGGAACGTTTCAAAGTACTCTCCGCGTATTTCCACTTCTGTTACTAATGTACCTTCCGCACTTTTAACAGTTGCTTCATTCATCGCCAAATACTGTGACTCTTTACTCCCATTCACATAGCGAATAATCACTTCTAAAAGCGGATATTCCACCACTTGGAATGGTGTTTTAGCAATTGCAATTACTAATTTCTCTACTTCTGTCGGTAACCAATCTGCATAGAAACCTAAATGCCCTGTATGTACACCAACAAATGCTGTTTCATCCAATCGATTATAATAACGATGAAATGCATATAAAAGCGTTCCATCTCCCCCAACAGAAATTACAATATCGGGTTCCTTTTCATCCATTATAAATCCAAAATCTAGCAAGTATTCTTTCATCGTGCTTGCCAGTGTATCTGATGATTGATCTCCCTTTGACATAATTGTAAATTTCATCGCCCAACACCCTTTAGTTTATGATTCGGAATCTTTCGTTTCTTGTTTTCTTGAAAAAGCTTTCTGCGCTTCTTGAATCTCAAGACGAATAGAAGACATTTCTTCATCTAATAAAAACGCCGCTTCCGCTGCGCGTTGCAAGCGTATTTTAATATCTTCAGGAAAACGCCCACTATATTTATAATTTAAAGAATGCTCAATTGTTGCCCAAAAATTCATTGCTAACGTGCGTATTTGGATTTCTACCAATACTTTTTTTTCTCCTTGAATCGTTTGAACGGGGTAACTAATGACAACGTGATAAGAGCGATAGCCGCTATCTTTCTTTTGCGTGACATAATCACGTTCTTCCACGATTTCAAAGTCATTTCGTTTTCGAAGATATTCTACAACAGGCTTAATCTCATCAACAAATTGACACATCATTCGAAGGCCCGCGATGTCTTGCATATCTTCTCTCAGCCGATCTAGCGGTACATTTCTCTTCTCCGCTTTATCAATAATACTAGCAACCGACTTTACCCTTCCTGTTACAAACTCAATTGGAGAATGCTCTGTTAACATTGCAAATTGAGTACGCATTCCTTTTAGTTTCACTTTCAGCTCTGCCACCGCTTGATGGTAAGGTGCTAAAAATTCTTCCCAATTTCGATTCATTTCAACCACCACCAAAATCAATCCATTTGCTTATAGAAATACTTTTTCTACAGCAGTTACTAGTTCTTCTCCGTAATTTGCATTACCTTCAATATTTTCAACTAAATATTCTACTTCTTCTTTTAAATTTTCTAATTCCATTTCAACGTCATTCACACGAACGAACATTACTATATCGTTATTCATCGCTTCATGCATTGCTTCCCAGCATGTGTGCGGAATACTTACATAAATGAAAGATGATTCGTTTTCTAAAATATATAAAAATGATAAATTGTCTGAGTCTACAAGTACGTGATTACGCGCACTTAACTCCTTTACCTCTATTTCATTATTTTCCGCACAAAAAACAAGCGCATTCTCTCTCTTTTCTACGCTCTTAACTTGAATTTTATTTTGCATGCTCTAACTCCTCCATCTCAACTTCCTGTCTTACTTAACAGTATTATTGTATCATAACATGGACGCAAACAAATAAAACATTGAACCAAATTTATGAAAAAGCGATAATGTGTAAAGAATTATTTTTTAAAAGGAGCGCGCATACAATGACACAAGAAATTGAAATTGAATTTAAAAATATTGTTACAGAAGAAGAATTCGATACATTATGTAAATCATTCTCTATTGAGGTATTTACGAAACAGGTGAATCACTACTTTGAAACACCGGGCTTGTCGTTAAAAGAAGCTGGCTCTGCACTTCGTATTCGTCATAAAGGAGAAACTTATACATTAACATTGAAACAACCTGCAGAAATCGGCTTGTTAGAAACGCATCAAGTCGTAACAGAAGACGAAGCAAGAATGATGATGGAAACAAACGTAATCATTCCAGGGGCTGTAATGGATCAACTACACAAATTACAAATTCCTGTTTCCACTTTAACTTATATGGGTAGTTTAACAACTGAAAGAGCCGAAACACTATTTGAAGGCGGAACGCTTGTCTTTGATCATAGTTTCTATTACAATCACGATGATTATGAAATTGAATTTGAAGTGCAAGATGAAGAAACAGGAAAAGCTGCATTTATTCATTTATTAAAACAGCACGACATACCAATCCGTCATACAAATAATAAAGTAAAACGCTTTTTCCTTGCCAAACAAAACAAAGCACGCTAAAGTGAAAATTCCACTAGTGAATACGTTCTACTAGTGGATATATCTCACTTTTTAAAAGGAAAAGATTCTTTTACATTTGAAAAATAAGCAAAGAACGTTATGAAGGCTGTTTATTTGCCCTCTAGAACATTCCATTGCTACAATAGATATACATTTCATGGAAAAAGGAGTTTATAAAGGATGAGCAAGCAACCGATGACACCATTTGAAGCAATTGGCGGTGAACAATGCATTGCAAAATTAGTAGACACGTTTTATTCCTATGTCAGTAAACACCCTGACCTATCTCCCATCTTCCCGGATGATTTAACAGAAACCGCTAGGAAGCAGAAACAATTTTTAACGCAATATTTAGGTGGTCCTAATTTGTACACTGAAGAACATGGTCATCCTATGTTAAGAGCACGCCATCTTCCGTTTGAGATTACTCCAAAACGAGCAGAGGCTTGGCTATCATGTATGGAGCAAGCAATGGATGACACAGGAGTGCACGGTCATATAAGAGAGTTCGTTTTTGAACGTTTAGCGTTAACTGCTCAGCATATGGTTAATACTCCAAACGAAACAGGTGAAGTGTAATGGATAAGCAGGAAGCAACGCATATAAATATGCCATCTCCTTCCGCATGTGAGCGTAAGTCTGTAGAAGCATATTTATTTATTGATCCACTTTGTAAAGATTGCTGGGAAATTGAGCCCTTTATTATTAAACTATGGCTTGAATACGGGAAATATTTCTCTATTCGTCATATCGTAACTGGAAAAGTGGACGGAACGAACGCTTCCTCACACAAATGGAATAAACCTGCTAATATTCGATTTGTGTGGGAAAAGACAACAAGTTTACAAGGTTTTTCATGTGATGGAAAGGTACATATGCAAGAAGCATCGTCAACACCATATTTAGTTTCGATGGCAATTAAGGCTGCGGAGTTACAGGGCCGAAAAGCAGGTTCGAAGTTTTTGCGAAAACTCCAAGAATACATTTTCCTTGAAAATGTATCAAACCCTGACTGCGAATTATTACTTGCATGTGCAAGAGATAGCGATATTGATGTAGAAGAATTTAAAAAAGACCTACATTCCGCTAGCGCAAAAAAAGCTTTCCAATGTGACTTAAAATTTACAAATGAGATGCATATTACAGAAATACCTTCTCTCGTATTCTTTCATGCAAATTCAGATGAAGAAGGTATTAAAATCGCTGGAACTTATTCCTACGACGTATACGTACAATTATTGAAAGAACTTGTAAAATGTGAAATCGAATCAGAACCATTACCACCTTTAGAAGTGTTACTAGAAGCAACGCAATTTATATCTTCAAAAGAAGTAGCATTTATATATGACTGCTCGCAGCAAGAGATCGAGCGTGAACTGAAAAAATTACAACTGAAACGAAAAGTACAAATGATTGACGTAAAATGTGAGCGTTATTGGAAATGGATAGCAAAAGAAAAAGACCTGGTGTAAAACACCAGGTCTTTTTCTTTACGGCTTATAAAAATATTAAAGGGGATGGGAGAAATTTTCACGTTCAAACAAAGGGGTATATGTTTGTATGTGAATTCGTTCACGCTTATTATATTACAAGATTCGACGTCAGATGACAACCCCTTTTGTCGAATTTCACACTTTTGTCACATTCTAAACGTTTTCATTTCTGAATAAGCTATAAAAAAGCTATTTTGGAGGTGTTCTGTATGAAAAAAACGTATATTTTACTTATCTTACTAGCTGTCATCGTTTCTTTTTTCTTGTACATCCTCTCTCTACTACAAGCTTTCCCTAAAATTATTGCCTTCCCTCTTTTATTTGGAGTCATTGTCATCGCTCTCTCTTATTTCAACCATAAAAAACGATTTAAAGGTTTTTAACTACAAAAATCACCTGTAAAACTGCCTTCTAATTTAGAAAAAGAAAGAAATTCACCTTATTTTTTCGACAAATATCGACAAAAATATTTAAAACAAAAAAAGACGAGGTAAATTCCTCGTCTTTACAATTACTTCTCTTCAAATAATAATGCTTCTAATTCATTTAATTTCTCTTCAAATACTTGTAGCGCTTCTTTTACCGGTTCTGGAGATGCCATATCTACTCCAGCTTTTTTCAGCACTTCAATTGGATAATCTGAGCTTCCTGCTTTTAAGAACTCATTAATGTAACGTTCTACTGCTGGTTGCCCCTCTTCTAAAATTTGTTTAGATAAAGCCGTTGCTGCACTAAATCCTGTTGCGTATTGGTATACGTAATAGTTGTAGTAGAAGTGCGGAATACGAGACCACTCTAAACCAATTTCTTCATCGATTACTAAAGCATCACCGAAATATTTCTTATTTAAATCATAGTAGATCTCCGTTAACATGTCTGGCGTAACCGCATGTCCTTCTTGTACTTTCTTATGAATAATATGCTCAAACTCTGCGAACATCGTTTGACGGAATACAGTACCACGGAATCCTTCTAAATAATGATTTAATAAGTATAGACGCTCTTTCTTATCTTCTGTCGTTTTTAATAAATAATCGTTTAGAAGTGCTTCATTACAAGTTGATGCTACTTCCGCAACGAAGATTGAATAATCACCGTATACGTGCGGCTGCGTCTTTCTTGTATAGTAGCTATGCACGGAATGACCGAACTCATGAGCAAGTGTAAATAAATTATTTACATTATCATGCCAGTTCATTAAAATATACGGATTTGTTCCATATGCACCAGATGAATATGCTCCGCTTCGCTTTCCTTTATTCTCATACACATCTACCCAGCGATTTTCATATGCTTCTTTTAAAATGTCAACATACTCATCACCAAGTACGTTTAAAGACTTTAATAACATGCCTTGTGCTTCTTCATACTTCACGTTCATTTTCACTTCTGGTACAAGTGGTGTATATAAATCATACATATGAAGCTCATCAAGTCCTAGTGCACGCTTACGAATATCAATGTAACGATGTAGCAAGTGTAAATTATCATTTACAGATTCAACAAGTTGATCATACACCGCTTCAGGAATATTATTATTACTTAATGCCGCTTGACGTGCAGAATCGTATTTACGAACACGCGCATTGAAATTATTACGTTTCACAGCTCCGCTTAACGTGCTTGCAAATGTGTTCTTATATTTCCCGTACGTTTCATATACAGCTTTGAATGCATCTTCGCGCACACGACGATCATCACTTTCTAAAAACTGAATGTAACGACCATGTGTAATTTCCACTTCTTCTCCATCCTCACCTTTAATAGATGGGAATTTCAAATCCGCATTATTCAACATACCAAATGTATTACTTGACGCACTCATTACTTCAGATGCTTCTGCTAATAGAGCCTCTTCCGCTTCAGATAATACGTGCGGGCGTTGACGTGTAATTTCTTCTAATGCATGTTCATATACACTTAAGTCTCTATTTTCTGTCAAGAATGTTTGCAGTGTATCTTCTGAAATCGATAAAATCTCAGGCACAATATATGCTGTGCTACTAGATACTTGTGAATATAAATTTGTTGCGCGGTCATTTAATGCTTGATACACAGAGTTTGTTGTATCTTGATCGTAACGCATATGTGCATATGTATATAGCTTACCTAATCGCATTGAAATTTCGTCTTCATATTGCAATGCCTCAAGCAAATTATCCGCAGAGTCACCAAGTTTCCCTTTAAATTCAGTTAACTTCGGTAATAGCCCTTTAATAGCTTGGAATTCTTTTTCCCATTCTGCATCTGTTTGGAAAATATCTTCTAATCGCCATGTGTTTGCTTCTTCAATCTCACTGCGATTTGGTAATGTTTTTGTTGTGTTTTGTTCAGACATCCTTTAAGCCCTCCTTTAAATATCTCTACTTACATACAATTCGATTCTTCTTATGTAATTCCTTCACGATCAGTCTTTATTATATCCCCTTTTCCTTCTCTCATGTTGTACTTTGCCTCAAATAAAGATAAGGCATACGCTAAGCAAATTTCATCATATTTTATAACTTCCTCTTCTGTTTTTAACATAACTACTTCTCTTTTTTTCCGGTACTTATAAGTCCCTACTTTCTGCAATACACCTGCATAACATAAAAATGTCATATATTCAGCAACTGCTACTTTCCATATATGCCGTGAAAAGTACGGGAGCATGCGCCTTTTCGTATACGTTTTCACATAACTACATACATATTGAAGGGAAATACAATCCCCTACCGTAAGCTCACCTACACACTTTATATATAGAAAAGCTTGCCATATAAATGGATTTATTTGAAAAGCAAATGAGGACGGGAGTGGCACACCGATTTCAGAAGGAAAATTTGCTGGGGTACATTTACATTGATATAAGAGGCGTAATAGTGACTTATGATTGTAATTCCAAATCGGCAGAGCATTTTGCCGAAAATAGCTCTTTCGCTTTTTCCATTCCTCACCTAATGTTTCTTTTCGGAAAGAGACGGGAGAAAAGAGCATTTCAAAAGTAGTCGTTTCAGTTGGTAAATAGATAATATGTGAGAAAGAGACGCTTGTAGAAAATAAAGTGAGAAACGCGCATTTCATAAATGATTTTTGTTTCGAACAGAAGAAAATAAGAAATGGCTGAGGATAAGATTGTAAGGAGAAAGCCATAAGTGAGGAGAATTTCATCCAATATGCTGATTGCCTTTTCAGTTGATTTCCACCAATGATCCAAATGACCTGTATACCAGCTCGCCAATACGAATAGGTTCGTTTGTACAGCTGCTCTATAGAGAGATTGGCGCATTGGTATTCAATCGCAATTGTTCTCCCTGCTCTCTCTATGAAAATATCTGGTCGTTGCTGAATTTCTGGAAGATAGTGCTCTATATACACAGGAAAGTTTTGACGTTTGAACCACCTATATAACAATTCTTTACCGTGCATATGATACATAGATTCTGCTTCATAAAAGGCAAGACACGCGTCCATTTTCTTATGAGCAAAATGCCAACTTTTTTGTTTCCCTAATTTCATTTGCACTTCCTTCCCGCAAGCTATGCAAAAGAAGCTTTCCATTTTACGCATACGATGTAAAAACTCTTCATCATGATGATAGAGTAGATGAATTTTTTCTCCGTTTTCTCTTTTGGCGATAAACATCGGAATCACACCCTTTCAGCTCCTTATATTCTACAATTTATTACAAATTCCTTTTAAAAAAGAGATGTCCCAATTTCGGACATCTCTTTTTATAATAAAGGTGATAATAATCGATACGTCGATTCAACAATTCGTCTATGAAGACGCCTTTTATGAAAACGATCGACATGAATTTCACTTGATTCTTCTATATCCTCTTTATAATCTTGAACAAGTTTTCGAATGCTGTCTGTATCATATAAAAAGGCATTTACTTCAAAGTTCAAATGAAAACTTCTCATATCCATATTAGCAGTCCCAATTGAAGCTAAATCAGAATCGACAATGACAACTTTACTATGGAGAAAGCCTTTTTCGTATTCATATATCTTTACCCCTGCATCTAAAAGCTCTGGGAAGTACGATCTCGATGCGTAAAAGACGGTGCGCTTATCAGGCTTACTCGGCATTAACAAACGGACATCAATACCAGCAAGTGCAGCTACCTTTAATGCGGATAAAATATCATCATCTGGAATGAAATACGGCGTCGCAATCCAAATTGATTTCCGTGCAGAAGAAATCATGGCAAAATATAAATGTTTAATTGTTTCCCATTTATTATCCGGTCCACCTGCAACGAGCTGTACGCCTCCCCAATGATCACCCTCAACTGCTTTCGCTTGTAAATATTCAGGGGCCAGCACAGCCTCACCAGTCATATAAAACCAATCTTGAAGGAAAATAAGTTGCAAGCTTTGAACAGCTTCACCACGCAAATATAAATGCGTGTCTCGCCAAAAACCGAAATATTTATCCTTCCCTAAATATTCATCACCAATATTTAATCCACCGACAAATCCTTCATTTCCATCAATAATAACGATTTTCCGGTGGTTTCGATAATTAATCTTATCGTTTAAAATCGGAAAGCGCACAGGGAAAAACGGAATCATTTCTACTCCTGCATCATTCAATTCTTCAATATATGAATTCGATAATCTAAAACTTCCAACCGCATCATATAAAAAACGAACGACAACACCTTCTTTTGATTTCTGTATTAAAATATCTTTAATTTCTGTTCCAAGCTTATCATCACGCACAATGTAATATTCCATATGAATGTGGTGTTTCGCTCGTTTTAATCCATCTAAAATAGCCTGAAACGTTTCATCTCCATTTGTTAATGTTCTCGTTTCAGTTTGAAATGAAATATTTAAAGCGCCTAAGCGGTCCGCTAAACGAAATAACAGCTCTTGGTGCTTATGATTGCGCAAAATCCGTTCTTCGTAATCTTCATGCCCTTTATATTGTAAAAATGCTTGTTCATCGAGCAACGCCTTCTTTTGGAACATTCTCTTCCTCCGAAAGTTCTGTCCAAATAATAAATAAGCGAAGAATCCAAATACCGGAAAAATACCTAACACAATGAGCCATGTAAGTGTTTTAGACGGATGACGGTTCTCTAAGAAAATAACGCAGCCAATTAAAAATGCAGATACCGTAAATAAAATACTAATAATACCTAAAATCGAAACATCTTTTATACCAATTACATCCGAATAAAATGCTACATCAATAAACATACGTAATGAAACAAATAACGCGAACAATAGTAAAACAAAGAAAATCAACTTTAACGTATTTTTCATCTCTTACCTCCTTACTAAGAAAGCTTTCCTATTCTTCATATAAAAAGCCGATTTCATACTACAGAAATCGGCCTACGTTTTAGCAGGAAAATTATTGCGAATTGTTTCAAGCGCATGCTCTTTCACAATTTGTTTTCCATACTCACTTACACGATGAATTGTTAAAGTTGATTCTTCTCCGTATTCTAAAACAATACTTAAAATACGATCAATTTCTTCTTCATCATGTAGCACTTCATCGAATTCCACATATACATAATAGCGGTTCTCAAATGAATACAGCTCATCTTTTATATCTTCAAAGATAAGACGGTGGCTTAATGAAATGACATCTTCAAAATCATTAAATTTAATTAAAAATCCAAACGTACCATCTTCGTTAAAGTTTGTTCCTGCTTGTTCCTCTACCTCTTCCACTAATTCTTGCTGGAATAATGATTCAATGCCTTCATCTAGAGGAATGTCTATAATTTTATCTACACCTATTGGTAGTTCTAGCTTTTGTCCATCCTTTGAAAGCTCTGCTTTCGTTACAAGTACTTCAATCCCTTTATCGACTGCTTGCACTTGAATCCATAACGGTCCATCAATAAAGAAATCATCATGATCACGAGCTTCGTCCATCATCTCCCAAAAGAGCTCTTCACTTCGTTCGCGGTCATACCAAATTTCTTCACGATTAAACCCTCTATCCTCTATATCAATGTACGTAATAAAAAATTTCATCGTATGGTCATTAATTCTTTCAATATCCAAAATACAACTCTCCCTTCCTGCTTAGAATTGTTATGAAGGGATTCCCCACTCATATGACAAATCAATAGATTCTTGTACTCTCATTTTATGATAAGATTCTCCAGAATGGAAATAAAATCGATTTATTTTACAAAAATAGTTATATGCCTATCTTTATTCGACCATCTACGCAAATATATCATTATAGCGATTTCTCACTCATGAAAAATTTGGACATACATTTCCACCCTCCCCCGTACACTGTAATAAAGTGAAACTTTTATTAGAGAAGGTGATTTAGTCTCTCTCTTCACCACATACATACAGTTCGCTTATTAAAACATCATAAATGGAGGCAGACGAATGGACTTAGAGTTTTTAACATCTGTACTAATGATTGTCGGTATCGATGTTGTATTAGGTGGTGACAACGCAATCGTCATCGCACTAGCTAGCCGAAATTTACCTGAATCGAAACGAAATAAAGCCATTTTGATTGGTACTCTTTTAGCAATCGTTCTAAGAATTATCCTTACTATACTAGCTGTCTATTTACTCGACATTCCATTTCTACAACTTATCGGGGGCGTTTTACTTACATTAATTGCAGTAAATTTACTAACTGATAATAGCAACGATCTTTCTACTATTCAGGGGAAAACAACTTTATTTCAAGCTGTGCGTACAATTGTATTCGCGGATCTCGTTATGGGGTTTGACAACGTTATTGCCATTGCAGGTGCAGCTCACGGAAGATTTTTACTCGTAATAATCGGCTTACTCATTTCTATCCCGATTATTATTTGGGGCAGCAAACTTATTTTAATACTTATGGAACGCTTTCCATTCCTCATTTATTGCGGAGCAGCGATTCTCGCCTATACAGCAGGAAAAATGGTTACACATGAAGACAGGCTTGCAACGTTCTTTCATAATAATCCAAATTTCACCACAAGCATGCCTTTCTTATTCATTTTCACTGTTCTATGCATCGGTATTATCGTGCAACAAGTTCGATTACGAAATGTGAAACATTAAAAAAAACCTTCTACTATATAATAGGTAGAAGGTTTTTATATTATTATAATTAATTTACAAGACGCTGTGCTTCACGTAATTGAAACGTTCTTACTGTACGTGGTAAGAAACGGCGGATTTCGTCTTCATTGTAACCTACTTGAAGGCGCTTCTCGTCAATCATAATTGGACGACGTAAAATCCCTGGATAGTCACGAATCATCTTATATAAATCTTGAAGTGGTAAAGACTCTAAGTTTACATTTAATTCTTGGAAAACTTTCGAACGAGTAGAAATAATCTCATCCGTTCCGCTTTCTGTCATACGTAAAATCTCTTTAATTTCCTCAATCGTTAATGGATCTGAGAAAATATTACGTTCTGTATAAGGAATATGATTTTCCTCTAGCCATAATTTCGCCTTTCTACAAGACGTACAGCTTGGAGAACTATATAATGTTACCATACAAAGCTCACTCTCCTTAAAGAGTACAAATTCTGTACTAATTACAGTTTAAATTTCTAAATTCAGCAATTTTTTACGATACCTTGTCTTATAACAAAGTGCAAAAAATCTCATTTCATGTAAGCAACAACTTTGAGCAAACAACAATTACTTTTAATAAGTAACTTCTATAATCATTATACAATAGATTTTGCAAGAAATATACAGTAAATTTCCTTCTAATTGAGAAAACTCTTCCGTGTATTCCACTGCTATGTAACATGATCACACTCACTTCAGCTGTAATTTAACAATAACCTTCAACCCTCTTAATACTGGCTTGTCATAGATTTTTCATGTGATATACAGTTATTTCCCCATAATCTTCTCTATGAAAAAGAGAACGTTTTCTTACCTTTTCTTCATAAATCAATTAAGAAATGTAAGACTATACAAGTGAGAATTAAAAGGAACATTTGTTCTCATTTTAACAAACATCCTCATCCATGTCTATACGATTTCTAAAATAAATCAATTATTTTTCTGACATTTCTTTCTTTTTTATCTTTTATCTCATACAATAAACATACAGACAGGCAAAGGGGGAATTTGCAAATGATTGCTTTTTTTATTGATTTTGTCACTGTTGCTGCCCTCATCATCGGAATCACAGCATTGATTGGTGTCATTACAAATAGCATTGGTGAAAAACTCTTTGGCGGAAAAGAAAAGATGAAGTTTGTTAATAAAAGTTTGGATGTACAATCCGGCTGGAACCAAGTTGGCGGGAAAGGTATTTATAAGAAACGTACGTATTAAAAAAAAGCAGGCAATCACCTGCTTTTTTCTTATTTCTCTACTGACGCCCATTTAAAGCTTAAATCACCGCCATATTTATGGTTGTACATATTTTTAATTGATTCTCTTTGTATATATGCTCTACCACGTTGATATACTGGAACAATCGCAGCGTCATCAAGTAACATTTTCTCTGCTTCTAGTAAGTTTTTCCAACGGGCATTTACATCACTTCCATCTTTCTTCGCTTTCATGATAATTTCATCATATTTCGGATTAGAGTATTTCATTTTATTTTGCGATCCGTCCGTCACAAACATATCAAGGTATGTAACTGGATCTGGGAAGTCTGCACTCCATCCAGAGAATGACATGACAAAATCGCCTGCATCTTCTAGTTTTAGTTTTTGCGCAAATGGTTGTTGTTTAATTTTCACTGTTAAACCTGGTAAATTCTTTTCTAACTCACCTTTTAAATATTCACCTGTTTTCTTCGATAATTCAACATCTTCATTTAATAGCTCTAATTCAATTTCATTTTTGCCAAGCTCTTTTTTACCAGCTTCCCAATATTTCTTCGCTTCTTTCACGTTTGGTTTTACAATATCTCCATTTACAGCACGGAAGTCTTTTTTATCCGGCCCTTTAATGAAATTATCAGGAATTAATCCTGTCGCTGGCTTAGAACCGTTATTTAATAATGTATCAACGAACGGTTTACGTTCAAAAGCAAGTGAAATTGCTTTACGAATATTTTTATTTGCTAACGCTGGATCTTTTTGATTTAAACGAAGGAAGAATACAGATGTATCTTCTACTGTTTGGAAATCTGGTTTTCCTTTATATTTATCGATGAACTCCGCTAATAACGTCGCTCGATCGACTGCGTTTGTTTCATATAAATTAATTGGTGTAGACGTATCTTTAACAATATTAAAGTTTACTTCCTCAATCTTCACTTCTTTATTGTCCCAATATGACGCGCTCTTTGTCATTTTAAAGCTACGTTCATGTTGCCAATCACTTAATGTAAATGGTCCGTTATAAAGTGTTGTATTCGCTTCCAAACCAAACTTCGTACCTTGTTCTTTTACAAACTTTTCATTCACAGGATAGAAGATTGGATATACCATTAAATCTACAAGGTATGGAATTGAATTGTCTAATTCCACTTCTAATGTATGATCATCAATCGCTTTTACGCCTAATTGATCTGGGCTCATCTCTTTTTTATTAATTTTCTCTGCATTTTTTATATCATACATAATGTACGCTGATTTCGCAGCTGTATCTGGGTTAATTGCTCTTTGCCATGCGTATACGAAATCTTTCGCCGTCACAGGCTCACCATTTGACCATTTTGCGTCTTCACGTAATGTAAATGTATATTTTTTACCGTCTTCTGACTTTTGGAATTCCTTCGCTACACCAGGAACTAGCTTATCATCTTTTCCTAAACTGTATAAGCCTTCCATCGTATTAGTCATTACTCTTGAAGAAACCGCATCAGCTGATAACGCTGGATCCATCGTTGGAATTTCTTGCGTTTCAATTAGATTAATAACTTGCTTCGCACCGCTTTTCCCGCTATCCCCTTTTGCGTTCGCTTGCGGTTCATCTTTTTGGTAGCTACATGCCCCTAACATCATGCTCATCGCTACTGTTGATACTACAAAAACTGGCATCTTTTTTTTCATATTTCCACCCTCCACAAAATGTTAGCCCTTTCATTTTCAAACAAATAGAAAAATATATATGTTCTAATAATTCATATTATACACACAAATATATTTTTTGTATATTTATATTTCTATTTTATTAAAATTTTCTGTTAAAAAATAAACCTTTGTAAACGTTTCATATTGCTATTTTTCCTTACTAAAGCGTTGAAAATAGTTATTTTTTATATTTTTCTAAATTATCAGAGAAAAACAAAATTTATATCTCATAATACTTTTCGCATAATTACCCTTCTCTTTTTATCATAAAATAGCGCTCCCTTCATAATAAAGATATGTAGGTTAAAATGAGTGCAAAGGATAAGAAAGTATGTTACGATACACTTTGCTAAAAATAGATATCGGTAAAGAGGGGACGGACATGACAGCAATTCAGGCAAAAAACGGGCCTACTGAGAAACTAAGTTTATTCTTATTAACATGGCCTATTTTTCTAGAAGTTTTTCTATTTATGTTAATGGGGATCGCTGATACTTTCATGTTAAGTGCATTATCAGACGATGCTGTATCTGGGGTTGGTGCAGCGAATCAATATCTCCATATCGCTATTTTGGTACTAGAAGTCATCGGGAACGGCGCAGCTATCGTCGTATCTCAATACCTCGGTTCCAAACGTTTTATGGAAGCATCTAAAATATCAGCTTTAGCCGTCACATTAAATTTAGTGGTCGGACTCGTTATAAGCGCTGGTTTTCTTTTATTTTCAAAACATATGATGATGGCAATGAACTTACAAGGCGATGTACTCATGTATGCACAAAGCTATTTATCTATCGTCGGAGGAGCTATTTTCCTTCAAGCTATTATTAATTCATTAGCCGCAATTATCCGCGTACATGGCTTCACAAAGCAAGCGATGTTTATTTCACTTGGAATGAATATAATTCATATCGCTGGAAACTACGTACTCATTTTCGGGAAATTCGGTTTCCCAGAACTCGGTGTACAAGGGGCTGCCATTTCTTCTGCTGTCAGCCGACTTATCGCACTTATCGTTTTCTTCTGGTTACTGTACCGCGTTATGGAATACCGTGTGAAATTACAATATTACTTCACCTTATCAAAGGAATACATCGGAAAAATTTTAAAAATCGGGATTCCATCTGCATTTGAGCAGGTTATGTATCAAGCTTGCCAAATTGTCTTCTTATACTATGCAACATACTTAGGAACAGAATCATTAGCGGCTAGACAATACGCTACTAACATCTCTATGTTTACTTATTTATTCGCTATTGCAATCGGTATGGGAACAGCAATTATTATCGGGCGCCTCGTTGGCGGTGGTGAAAAAGATGAAGCGTATGAACGTGTATGGAAAAGTGTAAAATGGGCAATTGGAGTCACTTTATGTATGGTTGCTCTCGTTATTACATTCCGCACACAATTAATGGGACTATTTACAGATAATCCGCACATTATTACATTAGGTGCGTCAGTTCTTTTACTAAGTGTACTACTTGAAACGGGACGTACGATGAACATCGTTATCATCAATTCACTTCGTGCAGCTGGTGATGCAAAGTACCCAGTTTTAATCGGTGCATTCTCTATGGTGTTAATGAGTTTACCACTCGGTTACTTTTTCGCCTTCCATTTAGATATGGGGCTCATTGGTATTTGGCTAGCGATTGCTATTGACGAATGGACGCGTGCCATTATTATGTTCTTCCGCTGGAAAAGCAGAGCGTGGGAGCGTTATGCACTCGTTACACCTGAAGAAAAAGAAGAGACTGTTTCTGTTCAGGTGCAATAACACTCGTTTAATCAAGATGAATTCATTGGTAAATAACATTTATATTCACTTACCAACAAATGTTAACAATACAACTGTTTATATAGTAGAAAAAGAGCCATCCTTCTGTAACGGAAGAATGGCTCTTTTGATTATTGATAAATCTCTTTATATTTCTTATATTCCGCTTCAGAACATAACACGAAATGTCCTGGGCGAATTTCACGCATTGTCGGTGCTTCACTACCATAATCATGCTGTGACGGATCGTATACAATACGTTTACGATTACGCTCATAATCTGGATCTGGAAGCGGAATTGCTGATAATAGTGATTTCGTATATGGATGAATTGGATTCGCATATAACTCTTCACTTGTTGTTAGCTCAACGATTTGACCACGGTACATTACGCCGATGCGATCACTAATGTATTTTACCATTGATAAATCATGGGCAATGAATAAGTATGTTAAACCTTTTTCCTTTTGTAACTTTTTCAGTAAGTTTACAACTTGCGCCTGGATTGATACGTCAAGTGCTGAGATTGGCTCATCGGCAATGATAAATTCAGGCTCTACAGCAAGTGCGCGAGCGATACCGATACGTTGACGTTGTCCACCTGAGAATTCATGCGGGAAACGGTTTGCGTGCTCTTTATTTAAACCAACTGTGATTAATAATTCATGAACACGGTCCATACGCTCTTTTTTGCCTTTTGCTAGTCCGTGAATATCAATACCTTCTGCAATAATATCCCCTACTGTCATACGAGGGTTTAATGATGCATATGGATCTTGGAAAATCATTTGCATTTTACGGTTGAATTTCTTCAGCTCTGCACGTGATTTTTTACCATGTACATTTTCACCATCGAACAACACTTCACCAGCAGTTGCATCATATAAACGAATAATCGTTCTTCCAGTTGTCGATTTACCACAACCTGATTCTCCTACAAGACCAAATGTTTCTCCGCGGTAAATATCAAATGAAATATCATTAACCGCTTTGACAACACCACCACTCACGTCGAAGTGCTGTTTTACATTTTTTACTTCAATTAATTTCTCACGTTGTTTAGTCATGTTGTTCACCTGCTTTCATTTGAAGAATGCGTTTTTCAACGACTGCCGGTGGTTTTACTTCTGGAGCTTGCTCGTGAAGTAACCAAGTTGCCGCATAGTGTGTATCACTTACTTTAAATAAAGGTGGGTCCATTTCAAAATCAATTTTCAATGCCTGTGGATTACGTGGTGCAAAAGCATCTCCCTTTGGCGGCTTTAATAAATCTGGAGGCGTTCCAGGGATTGCGTATAACTCTTCTTCTGAACCATCTAAACTTGGCATAGATGCGATTAAGCCCCAAGTGTATGGATGTTTTGGATTGTAGAAAATTTCATCAACCGTTCCAATTTCAACAACTTTACCTGCGTACATAACTGCTACGCGGTCCGCAACGTTTGCCACTACACCTAAGTCATGTGTAATGAAAATGATTGCCGCTTCTGTTTTTTGCTGAATGTCCTTCATAAGCTCTAAAATTTGCGCCTGAATTGTAACGTCTAGCGCTGTTGTCGGCTCATCGGCAATTAATAATTTCGGGTTACAAGCTAACGCCATCGCAATAACTACACGCTGTCTCATACCACCTGAGAATTGGTGAGGATATTGTTTTAAACGCGCTTCTGGATTCGGAATACCTACAAGGTCGATTAATTCTAACGCAACTTTACGTGCGTCTGCTTTACTCATCCCTTGGTGTTTAATAAGACCTTCCATAATTTGATTCCCAATTGTCATCGTTGGATTTAATGATGTCATTGGATCTTGGAAAATCATCGCGATATCTTTCCCGCGCACTTGCTGCATTTCTTTTTCTGTCAGTTTCGTTAAGTCACGACCTTCAAATACGATTTCACCGTTTTTAATACGCCCTGGAGGATTCGGAATTAATCCCATTAACGCTTTAGAAGTAACTGATTTACCAGAACCAGATTCTCCTACAATCGCTAATGTTTCTCCTTTTTTTAAATCAAAAGTAACACCGCGTACAGCTTGTACTTCACCTGCATGTGTATCAAAGGAGACTTGCAAATCTTTTACCTCTAGCAATGTTTTCATTTTTACTTCTCCCCTCTTTTACTTACGCATTTTTGGATCTAACGCGTCGCGTAATCCGTCTGCCATTAAGTTGAATGCTAAGATTAACATACTGATGACAACCGCTGGGATGAACATCATATGTGGATACGTTTGAATTGATTTATAACCGTCATTTACAAGAGAACCAAGTGATGCGAATGGTGGCTGAATACCTAAACCGATGAAGCTTAAGAACGCCTCACCAAACACTGCTGTTGGAATTGTAAACATTGTCATTACGATAATTGGTCCCATTACGTTCGGGATTAAGTGTTTTACAATTAATTGTGTATTTGTTGCACCTAATGTACGCGATGCTAATACATATTCTTGATTTTTTAATTTCAGGATTTGTCCACGAACGATACGTGACATCCCTATCCAACCTGTAATCGCCATTGCTAGTGTAATTGACCATATACCAGATCCCATAATGATTACCATTAAAATAACGATGATTAAGTATGGAATACCGTTAATAATCTCCATAACACGTTGCATAATATTATCTACTCTACCGCCATAGAACGCCGAAATACCTCCATAAGCAACCCCAATTACTAAGTCAATCGCCGCTGCTAAAAGAGCGATATATAATGATACACGCGTACCTTCCCATGTTCTTGTCCATAAATCGCGGCCAAGATCATCTGTACCAAACCAGAAATACTCCTTAATATCACGTTTTTCATATTGGTCAACACCATATTGATCCGTACCGTCAAATGGTAGCCAATGAACATTTTCAATAACAGGAATTTTCGGTGGTAATTTCGCACGACCTAAGTCTTGCTCTTTATAAGAATGCTTACTTACCATCGGTCCTAAGATTGCTAGTACTATAATAAACGCTAATAAAACGAAACCGAACATTGCTCCTTTATGTTGGAACAAACGTCTTCTTACATCTTGCCAAAACGTTAAGCTTGGACGGGCAATGACTTCATTATCAACATTATTTTGATTGGCTTGTTGAAATAAATCTGGAGATAATTTTTGTACATCTTTCATCATTTTTTCCCTCCCGCTAAACGAATACGAGGATCAATAATTCCGTATAAAATATCGACAATGAAAATAACTAAGATGAAAATCGCACTATAGAAAATTGTAGTTCCCATAATAACCGTATAGTCATTCACTGTAATAGATTTAACGAACTGTTCCCCTAGTCCTGGTACAGCATAAATTTGCTCAATAACTAATGTCCCTGTAATTAAACCTGCAACCATTGGTCCTAAAATTGTTACTACTGGAATTAACGCGTTACGAAGTGCGTGTTTAATAATGATAACGCCTTGGCTAATTCCTTTCGCTTTCGCTGTTAAAATGTAATCAGCTTGCATAACTTCAATTAACTCTGCACGAGCAAAACGTGCGATTGTTGCGATAACTGCCATCGATAAAGCGATTGTAGGCATTACGGTAAACTCTGGTCCTTTCCAGAATGCTACTGGGAACCACCCAAGTTTTACCCCTACGAAATATTGTAGTAATGCGGCGAATACGAACGATGGTACCGACATCCCGAGTACGGAAATAATTGTCGCCCCATAATCGACCCACGTATTGTTACGAAGTGCCGCAACGATTCCTAAAATTAAACCGATAAATGTTCCTAATATAATCGCTTGTAAACCAAGTTGTGCTGATGGTCCAATGCGATCCACAATCATATCTGTTACTGGACGGTTATCATATTGGAATGATACCCCTAAATCACCTTTTGCTAAGTTACCTAAGTAACGTGCATATTGAACTGGTACTGGATCATTTAAGCCATATTTTTCAAGAATGATTTCTTTTTGTGCCGGTGATAGTTTCTCCTGGTTTTTAAGCGGAGAACCCGGAAGTAATTTCATCAAAAAGAAAGTCAGTGTAGTAATTAAAAATAATGTCAAAGCCATGTACACGAAACGTTTTAATACATAACGTCCCATAGTCAAGCACCTCCCCGTTTTTCTCAAAAGCAATAAGATAGTTTAAAATATTCTTACTTTTATTTTTTTAAAATAAGAGCACATGCCCATCATAGGCATATACCCTTATTCATGATGGAAACCATTTTTAGTTTTTGAGTTCAACCCACTTATAGCTAAATTCCCCGCCATATTTATGTTCTAATAGGCCAGTAATTGAACCTCGTTGTAAATAAGCTTTTCCTGGTTGATATACTGGAGCAATCGCTGCATCTTCAAGCAGTTGTTTTTCTGCTTGTAATAATGCATCCCAGCGAGCTTGTACATCAACTTCTGTTTTCGCTTTTTTAATTAAATCATCATACGCTGCATTTGCGTAATTTACTTTGTTTTGCGCATTACCTGTCGTATACATTTCAAGGAATGACATTGGATCCATATAATCTGGACTCCATCCCGCGTATGACATTGCGTAATCTCCACTTGCTTCAAGTTTTAATTTTTGTGCAAATGGCTGCATTTTTGTTGAAACTGTTAAACCTGGTAAGTTCTTTTCAAATTGGCCTTTTAAATACTCTCCGATTTTTTTAGCATCATCAGTATCAAAGTTTAATAGCTCTAACTCTACTTTGTCTACACCAAGTTCTTTTTTACCAGTTTCCCAGTATTTTTGAGCTTCTTTAATATCCTCTTTTATAAGCTTTCCGTTTTCTTCACGGAAGTCTTTTCCATTCGGACCTTTTGCTAAGCCTTTCGGAACAAAACCATATATCCCCTCTGAACCATCGTTTAAGATAACTTTCCCGATATTTTCACGCTCAAAGGACATTGCAATTGCTTTTCGGATATTTTTATTTGCTAAAAATTTATTCTTTTCATTTAAGCGAATAAATTGTGTAGATGGTCTCTTAATCGTTTTAAAGTCAGCATCTGATTTGTATTTGTCTACAAACTCTGATGTTAAGACTACACGATCAATTGCTTTCGTTTCATATAAATTTATAGCAGTTGAACGATCCTTAACAATATTGAAGTTTATTTCCTCAAGTTTTACTTCTTTATTTTCCCAATACGTTTGATTTTTCTTAAGTTGGAAACTTTGTTCATGCTTCCATTCATTTAATACGAATGGACCATTATAAAGTGTCGTATTGGATTCTAATCCAAATTTTGCTCCTTGTTCTGTTACAAACTTCTCATTCAAAGGATACAATGTTGGATAGACTGTTAAACTTACAAAATAAGGAACAGGGTTATCTAATTCCACTTCAAGTGTATGATCATCAATTGCCTTTACACCAAGTTCTTCAACTGGTAATTCTTTTTTGTTAACTTTCTCCGCATTTTTAACATCAAATAGTATGTAAGCAAACTTGGCACCCGTGTTTGAATCTACAGCTCTTCGCCAAGAATAAACGAAGTCTTTCGCTGTTACAGGTTCACCATTAGACCATTTCGCATCTTCACGTAACTTAAATACATACTTTTTGCCATCTTCTGATTTCTCATAAGATTTAGCGACACCTGGAACAAGCTTATCGTCTTTCCCCAGACGATATAATCCTTCCATTGTGTTATTCATGATGTTAGAAGATGCTGCATCTGTTGATAACGTCGTATCCATAGTTGGGATTTCAGCTGTCTCGGTTAGATTTAACACTTGCTTGTTTGAGGATTTTTCTTTTGCGCCTGCTTTATTATCCTCTTTTTGGTAACTACAAGCTCCTAACATACTGACAGTCAACGTCGATGCAAGTAATAACGGTATCTTTTTCTTCATGTTGTGTTGCCTCCCCTAATTGCACTTCCTGTACCCTCACTTGTAAAAATGTAGAATTGAAAGAATAATCTCCAAGTTTCTACAATTTTCATTATACATATAATATAACAATTGTGAATATAGTTTTTTGTTTTTTTGTTAAAATTTTTAATAAAATGTTTATTTTTTTATTTTTTTGTAAAGGGATACGTTAACATTGCTACCATCATCTTAAAATCAGACCTTTAATTGCGTATAATTTTCAAAAAATTAATTCTAGTACATATTATAGCTTTTATAGTATAATAATTCTAGTAATATTTTGACGGAGGGGAACATTTTGAATAAAGTTTTTTTTCATACTTGTATACTAATTTTCATAGCGATAATCGCTTCTAGTATTGGCGCATTCCTCGTTTCATCGCAATTTTTGTTGAATTTTGTCAATATATCGTTTTATGTCGCACTATTTTTTATTCTTATAGGCGGTTTTTTATTCATATTTCAAAATGGATTTTTTAACGTAACAATTTACGCCTTCCAAAGAGTATTTGGTACGAACAAAAAAATTGAGTCTTTAATTGAAGAAGTAGAGGAACCTGTCGATAAGAAAGAACGTATTTATAAAACATATTCATTCAAATGGACGTATCCAATTTGCATTACCGGTATCGTTCTTGGGTTGTTCTCGACCCTCATTAGTTTTACTATTTTGATGTAGTTTGCAAACACTATCCCATATGATATAATAATCAGCAAAACATTTTGTTATAAAACTTTAGTTCTTTCATATTAAAAGAGCTTAGGTAACAATAAATAAATTTATATGTATGCGATGATAAAGAAGAGTACATATTGAGGCAATTTCAGAGAGCTTGTGGCTGGTGTGAACAAGTAATTGCGTAGTATGGAATGGGCTTTTGAGCACCAAACCGAACCGAAAGTAGTAGGCTTTGGCGTTATATCCAAACGTTATTATGGATTAGAGAGATTTCACAGTAGTGAAATAATTAGGGTGGTACCGCGGTCCATTCGTCCCTATAGTTTTTGGGATGAATGGGCTTTTTTGTTTGCCTTCTCTTCCCCATCACGCATTCAAATTTAGGAGGAATTACTTATGTCAGTTATCTTTTCTGGTATTCAGCCGAGTGGAACGATTACACTTGGAAACTATTTAGGAGCTATGAAGCAATTTACAGAGCTTCAAAATGAACACGACTGTTATTTCTGTATTGTAAACCAACATGCGATTACAGTACCTCAAGATCCCGTACAACTTCGTAAAAACATTCGCAGTCTTGCTGCACTTTATGTAGCATGCGGCATCGATCCTGAAAAAGCTACTTTATTTGTACAATCAGAAGTACCAGCACACGCTCAACTAGGATGGATTATGCAATCAGTTGCTTACGTTGGAGAATTAGAGCGTATGACGCAATATAAAGATAAATCTTCTGGTAGAGATTCAGTTCCAGCTGGATTACTAACGTATCCACCATTAATGGCGGCTGATATTTTACTTTACAACACTGAAATCGTACCTGTTGGTGATGATCAAAAACAACATATGGAATTAACACGCGACCTAGCAGAGCGTTTCAACAAACGCTTCCGTGAAGTGTTCACTGTTCCTGAAATTCGTATTCCAAAAGTAGGAGCTCGCGTTATGTCATTAACAGAACCTACGAAAAAAATGAGTAAATCTGATCCGAATCCAAAAGCAATGATCAGTATGCTTGATGAACCAAAAACAATTGAAAAGAAAATTAAAAGTGCTGTAACTGATTCTGAAGGTATCGTGAAATTTGATAAAGAAAACAAACCTGGAATCTCTAACTTATTAACAATCTACTCTTCATTCTCTGGAAAAACAGTTGAAGAAATAGAAGCAATGTACGAAGGAAACGGATACGGAGACTTCAAAGGCGACCTAGCAGCAGTAGTCGTAGAAGCAATTCGTCCAATCCAAGACAAATATAACGAACTAATCAACTCAACAGAACTAGACGAAATTCTAGACAAAGGTGCAGAAAAAGCAAACCGCGTTGCATTCAAACAACTACGCAAAGTAGAAAACGCAATGGGACTAAGTAGAAAACGTAGGTAATGTATAAAGCGGAGGCAGCTCGTTCAGCTCTGACTGGCTAAGGTTCTTTCGCATAGAAGACGCTTTTTGTCTTCTTATGCGGAAGGTTCTTAGACACGAAGAGCTTGCTGCCGGAGCTAAGTTACAACAAATTAAAAAAACCGCCAATTGACGGTTTTTTTAATTTACCTTTTGCTCGTTTTCCATTTCCCATAACTTTTCAAAAAATGGCTGTCCTTTTACGAGACGCTCGCATAATTGTTCGTGCTTCTCAGACCAGCCTGTTTTCGCTTCATCATACAGTTTAACCCAAATATCTTCAAATTCCATATGTTGAACCATTCCGTATGCTGATGGATCCCACTCTGTGAACCAATAGCGAATTTCTGCTGTGTTTTTCGTTGTATGTAATTGATCTAACGCCATAAATAATAATTGTTTAAGCTGTCTTTCTTTACGAGTTAAGCCATTCATAATGAAAGGTGATGGTGATAAAATATGATGTTCTTTTTCCATTTCTTCTACTTGGAACTCATACTTTTCTGCTTGTACGTTTTCTACCATCTCATATACCATCTGCTCTTGGCGCGGTATAAGTCTGCTTTTTCGAATTGGTACATTGTAACCAATTGTGTCAATCGCAATAATTCCTTTTCCATCTGTAACAACAAAGCAATACTCTTGCTGCAAACGTTCATGATTTTTACGAATATATGCCTTATGATGTACGTCTTCCAACAATTTTTGCGGAAGCTCTAACAATTCGTCCTCGATGTAATGATATAATGTGGCATCTACTTTTAATAATGGCACTTGATCTAATAGCTCAATCGTATCATCTTTCCGCCATTCGTAAAAATGACAAACGTTATACCCATTCTCTTCACCTTCAAACCAATTTACCCATACATCATGTAGATATAACATTCACTACCCCTCACTTCACTACTGTTTGTATCAATCATTATGTTCAATTTTTCTTAACTTTATTCCACCTAAGGAAATATATTCTAATTATTATTTTTTCTTCTATTAATACTAAAAAAAACAGGAAATAGAGCTCCTGTTTTTTATATATGAAATGTATTTGCTTTATTCAATATTTCTTTTGCATCTATAGATAATAAAGAAAGTGTATCTTCTCCTTCCAATGTTACACAATCTTTGACAATATGAAATCCAAGCGCATAGCCCAGCATCTTTGGATAAGAGTGAAATCCATTTAATAAGATGTCGTGCTCCCTTGTTCCTCGTTTTATACTTATTCTTTCATGTACAACATTTTTCCAATAATAAATAGCCTCTTCTTTTGAAAGATACATCGTCCACGGTGCATTGTTTTTTTCTGAATATCTTTCCGTTACCGCTTGCTCAGCTAGCCCTTCCATAATCATCGTATCAAGTAATGTATATTCTGTTTCTTTCGTCTCAATTTGATGTAACCTGCATATGTGATGATATTCATGCGCCAATAACACCTTTAATTCTTCCACCGAATTCCGTCCACATACGAATAAGAAAATAACGTGACGCATAGATAATCCCGCCCTACCGTTATACTCTTCTTGTACAGTTCGATTATAGGAATCTGATAATAAAATAAAGACAGGGACATCTGGACCTTTTAACCAGGTTTTCAGTTTCTCATACTCCGTACGTAACTCTTTCCAAACTTCCTTTTTCTCTAACTCTTTTACTTCTTGTTCTCCTCGTATAACTGGGCGGTACATACCTTTAGAAATTAAAAAGCGATACAACCTTTCTTTTGGCAGCGGGATATACTTCGTAAACTTTTCACACAGCTTTTCTGGCCGTCCATAATATAGATGTAACCACTCAGCAGTTTCAACAATCCCCATCTTTATCCCTCCTTTTTCTTATGTATATGCAAAAGGAGAAAAAGGCGTAAAAATAAATAAGGAGTTTTTTCGCAATATAGTGCGAAAAAACTCCTTATCTCATCTATTATTTATACGATTTAAATACTAATACTGCGTTATGACCACCGAATCCTAGTGAGTTACTTAATACTGCATTTACTTCTTGTTGTCTCGCTTTATTCGGTACGTAATCTAAGTCACATTCTGGATCTGGTGTTTCATAGTTAATTGTTGGAGGGATTACTCCGTCTGTAATTGATTTAATTGAGAAGATCGCTTCAACAGCACCAGCTGCTCCTAATAAGTGACCTGTCATTGATTTCGTTGAGCTAATTGCTACTTTGTACGCATGCTCACCGAACGTTTCTTTAATTGCCATCGTTTCATACTTTTCATTCGCATCCGTACTTGTACCGTGCGCATTAATGTAATCAATATCTTCTGGCTGTAGACCTGCATCTGCTAAAGCTTGACGCATTGCACGCACGCCGCCTTCACCGCCAGGAGCCGGCATTGTAATATGGAATGCATCACCAGTTGCACCGTAACCAGCGATTTCCGCATAAATGTGAGCACCACGAGCTAATGCGTGCTCTAATTCTTCGAGAATTAAAATACCTGAACCTTCACCCATTACGAAACCACTACGGTTTTTATCAAATGGACGGCAAGCTGTTGCTGGATCTTCATTAAATGTTAATGCTTTCGCTGAACTAAATCCTGCAAATGCCATACTTGTTAAAGGCGCTTCTGCTCCGCCTGTTATCATTGCATCAGCATCACCGCGTTGAATTGCTTTAAATGCATCACCAATTGAGTTTGCACCAGATGCACAAGCCGTTACAGAACAAGTGTTAATTCCTTTTGCTCCTGTTGCGATCGATACTTGACCTGCTGCCATATCTGGGATCATCATTGGTACGAAGAATGGGCTCACGCGGCGCGGACCTTTCTCAGTAAAAATCTTAAATTGTTCTTCGTATGTTTCCATACCGCCAATACCAGAACCAATCCATACACCAATTCGAGGTCCGTTTTCTTCTGTAATTTCAAGCTTTGCATCTGCAACTGCCATTTTCGCTGCTGCTACTGCATATTGTGTAAAGCGATCCATACGGCGCGCTTCTTTTTTATCAATATATTTCTCGACTTCAAAGTCGTTAATTTCTGCTGCTACTTTTGCTGGAAACAGTTCCGGATCAATTCTTGTAAGTCGTCCGATTCCAGATACACCCTTTTTAATGTTTTCCCACGCTGTTTCAACATCTGTTCCGATCGGTGTAACAGCTCCTAGTCCTGTAATTACGACCCTCTTTTTCTCCATACAAAATACACTCCTTTTTTTCTCTCAGTCCTTATTTACCCCAACGAAGAGCAACTGCTCCCCATGTTAATCCGCCGCCGAAACCAACAAGTATAATTAAATCACCATCTTGAATACGTCCATTTTGCAATTCCTCTACCATTGCAATTGGAATTGAAGAAGCTGATGTATTACCAAACTTTTCAATTGTCATACTCATTTTTTCTTGTGGTAAATTTAATCTCTCTCTTGCAGATTCCATAATACGAATATTCGCTTGATGTGGTACTAAAAAATCCACATCCTCTTTCGTAAGTCCCGCTTTTTCTAACACGCGAAGACAGGAATCACCAAGTTGGCGAACAGCAAATTTAAAGACTTCTCTGCCGTTCATCATAACATACTCGTCTTGATAAAGATGCTTACCGCCGCTTCCGTCTGCTCCTAATTCGAAAGATAGAACGCCTCTTCCTTCTGAAACAGCCCCCATTACGATAGCACCGGCTCCGTCTCCAAATAGTACTGCTGTATTTCGATCATTCCAGTCTACAATTTTAGATAGTTTATCACTACCAACTACTAATACATTTTTATAAGTTCCCGTTTGAATAAATTGCTGCGCTGTAATCATTCCGTACATAAAACCAGCACACGCTGCACTTAAATCCATTGCGGCTGCGTGTTTTGCGCCAATGGCTTCTTGAATGACACAAGCTACTGCTGGGAATGCTCGATCTGGTGTTACTGTTGCCACTAAAATCAGGTCGATATCCTCTCCGCTAACCCCGGCATCTTCAAGTGCTTTTTTAGAAGCCTCTACCGCCATATATGAAGTATCTATTGTATCATCGGCAATGCGTCTTTCTGCAATTCCCGTTCTCGTACGAATCCATTCATCAGATGTATCTACGATTTTCTCTAAATCGTGATTTGTGACTACTTTTTCTGGCACATATCTTCCGATCCCTAAAATGCCCACGTTCACATCGCAGCCCTCCGTTTTATATCAATTATTATGACTTGGTACTAATTTTAAAACATAAATGTATTTTTGTCTAGAATATATTTCAGCTAAAACATAAATCCAGCATTATTCACTTTATTGTTTATTAAAAGAAACAGAAACATACCTTTCCTGTTTCTTTTGAAATATGAAAAGGCCCGAACCGCTTCTATCCACGGTTCGAGCCTCTCTTCCCTGCCAAAAAAGAAGGTTTTATTCTTTATCTGCTTTCCCAAGCTCATATGCTTCGTTCATAACTTTCATCAATAACTCTAATACTGGTTGTGCTTTCTCCATATCAAGCGCAATTCCATTCGAATCTAAGATGGCCTTTGCTTCTGGTAAATGCTTCATTGCGATTTGTAAAAATTGCATGCTTTTCTCATTCATATTATGTTCTTCCTCTCCATTAAAACTTTCACATACATAGTGTAACACGCTCGCTATCCTTCGTATAACTCTTTATATTTTTTCATATGTGCCAATTGTTTATTTAAACCGTATTCTAACGGGGTATTTCTTTTTATCGAAATAACCTCGACAGCATCATTTCGTTCTTCCTCATTCTTTTTATTCACTTTATCCGCTGCACGTAAAAGGTTCATACCTTTTTTCCATAATGACTTTTTACCACTAAGTAAATTGTATATGCCGAGATGCTCCGCGTTCATTCCATTTTCCCATAAGTATTCACATACATCTTCCACGTACAATAGATCACTTCCATTTTCCTCGCTCGCATAATGGCACTCTTTCTCATCCAGTTCTGATAAAATGAGCTGATGATACATCATAAAAGATGGTTGCCATGGCCCATATAATGTAGGAACTCGAAATACACTATATGGTGCCTCTCCTTTTTTCAATCCTTCTTCCACTTTCAAAAATAAACGTTTATTTTCAGATTCATCTGCGTTTCCTACTTCAATAGAAGAAATTAGATTTAACTTCACTTTCTGCTCTGCACACAGTCTTATAATCCGCTTTAAATACTGTAATATAACTCTTTCATTCCGAAAACCACTTTGTTGATTTGGCTCATACAAGCAAAAGTAAACCGTATCGAACTTCTCTCCTTCTACTGATCTCCATCCATCTTCATCTCTTATCGAATAATACGTAAATAACGCATTTCGTCCAATCAACAATAACTTCTCTTCATTAATTTTTTTCATATTCTCGAATTCATCAAAATCAAGACCGTACACTTCTACTTCTTCTGCAATCATTTTATTCACAAGGTGATAACCTACAAACGTAAGTGCACCTATAATTAGCACGCGCTCCATACCACCAACCCTTTCTCCTTGAAACAAATAGCTCCTCATTTATGTATATGGGAGCTTCACAATTCTTCTTCATATTTTTTAAAGAAATCAGTCGTTTGCCTAACCATTTTATATTTCACATCTTGCAGATGGAATAAGACAGAAGTATCGCATTGATTGAATTGCCTCATTTTCTCATATTTACGTAACAACTGTTTTCTTCCTCTTTTTTCTTGTGTTGATACGAAAACTTTCACAGGTACACAAGACGGAAGAAGCGTAAATGATTTCTTATTTATTTTGGATTCTAATTCTTCTTCTTTGGAATCATACGCCAAACTTAATTCCTTCACTAATCTTTTGTAAAAAAACTTATGCTCTTTTTCAAACTCCACATATTCTGGTAAATCTAAACACGGATTTAACATAATGACAGAGCGTATACATTCAGGGTATTTGTTCATCATTTCAAGTGCTACAAGTGCACCCATACCATCTGCCATAATGTGCATTTTCGCATTTAATGTCTCTTTTCTCAAAACAACGTCATATAAACGTTTTGCTAGACGAACAGATTGGTCGTTTCCCCAATGTCTTCCGTATAAATTAGAGGAAAAGACCGTGTAGCCTTCCTCAATAAGGCCATGTAAAAAATAAGATCTACCTGCATGCTGTGTCCATAAACTTGTACCATTCTCAATAAAGTAGTTATAATCACCGAGAAGCATAACAGAAAATCCATTTGGCTTCTCCGGTAAATAAATGACACATGGTTCTTTTTCTAAATAAAAAAAACGTTCCGTAATACTCATTTTTCCCCCGCCTTATTTTCTAAACGTATAAAAGTACTCTTCTATAATGTATGAACGGAATGCAAATTTGCGTTGAAAAATCTACAAATATTTTTCTATATTCTTTTTTCAATTGTGTTACAATAAGGACAGATTGAACGAATAGAGGTGTAAAATATGCGTTTCATTTGGGCATTAATTTGGTCGTTCGCGCTTGTACATATGATGAGCTACGTAATCGGCTCTATGACTGGCGGTACATACGATTTTAACCAAGCGTCTATTTTCTCAGTTGTTCTTGCGGTATTAGTACTAGCAATTTCAGCTACAATTCCAAACGAGCCAGTAGAACAACACTAAAAAAAGAGTCCGGATTTTATCCGAACTCTTTTTTATTTTACTTTACATGAACGACTAATTCGTTATTTTCTACATCAACAACTACGTGACTGTTATCAGTAATTGTTCCTGCAATTAATTCTCTCGCTAATTTCGTCTCAACTTGACGCTGTACATATCGTTTTAATGGACGAGCTCCGTACATCGGATCAAAGCCAGCTTCTACAACAAATTCTCTCGCTGCGTCTGTTAATTCTACTGTAATATGACGGTCAGCTAAACGACCTTGTAATTCTTTTACAATTTTATCAACAATACCTTTAATTTCATTCGTTGTAAGAGGTTTGAATAAAATAATTTCATCGACACGGTTTAAAAACTCTGGTCGGAAATGTCCTCTTAATTGCCCCATTACAAGTTCTCTTGATTCCTCTTTAATTGAGCCATCTGCTTCTAATCCATCTAACAAATGAGCAGATCCAATATTTGAAGTCATAATAATAACCGTGTTTTTAAAGTCTACTGTACGTCCTTGAGAATCTGTAATGCGTCCATCATCTAACATTTGTAATAAAATGTTGAATACTTCTGGATGTGCTTTTTCGATTTCGTCTAACAAAATAACTGAATACGGTTTACGTCTTACCGCTTCTGTTAATTGACCGCCCTCTTCATATCCAACATATCCAGGAGGCGCACCAATTAAGCGTGACACAGCATGTTTCTCCATATACTCAGACATGTCGATACGAATCATTTGCTCTTCACTATCGAATAAAGACTGTGCTAACGTTTTTGCAAGTTCTGTTTTACCAACACCTGTCGGTCCTAAAAAGATGAAGGAACCAATTGGACGGTTCGGGTCTTTAATACCAGCGCGTGCACGAAGAACTGCGTCTGATACTAAGCTTACCGCTTCCTCTTGTCCGATGACACGCTCTGATAAAATTTGCTCTAAGCGTAGTAATTTCTCGCGTTCACCTTCAACGAGTTTTGCGACAGGAATACCAGTCCAGCGTGAAACAATATCAGCAATCTCTTCTTCACTTACTTCCTCACGTAATAAGCGATTCTCTTGTTTATTATGTGCACCCATTTCTTCCGCTTCTTTTAACTCTTTTTCGATAGCTGGAATTTTCCCGTGACGAAGTTCAGCTGCTTTATTTAAATCGTAATTTCCTTCTGCTTCTTCTAACTCACGGCGCAAGCGCTCTAAATGTTCACGTAAGTCACGCACTTTATGAATGTCTTCTTTTTCTTTCTCCCATTTCGCTCTCATACCACTTGCAACTTCTTTTAAATCCGATAATTCACGTTGCAACGTTTTCAGGCGTTCTTGGCTACCAAAGTCCTTCTCTTTTCCAAGAGCCGCTTCTTCAATTTCCAGCTGCATAATACGACGCGTTACTTCATCTAATTCTGTTGGCATAGAATCAATCTCTGTTCGAATTGTTGCACACGCTTCGTCAACAAGATCGATCGCTTTATCTGGTAAGAAACGATCCGAAATATATCGATCTGATAAAACGGATGCTGCTACAATCGCGCGGTCATGAATATTTACACCATGATAAATTTCAAAGCGCTCTTTTAAACCACGTAAAATGGAAATTGTATCTTCAACAGTTGGTTCTTCTGCTAATACTTGTTGGAAGCGTCTTTCTAGCGCTGGATCTTTCTCAATATATTTACGATACTCATCTAACGTTGTCGCCCCGATACAATGCAGTTCACCACGCGCAAGCATCGGTTTTAACATATTTCCTGCGTCCATCGCACCTTCTGTTTTACCAGCGCCGACGATTGTGTGAAGTTCATCAATGAATAATAAAATGCGACCTTCACTCTTTTTAATTTCATTTAATACAGCTTGCAGACGCTCTTCAAACTCACCACGGAATTTCGCTCCAGCTACAAGCGCACTCATATCTAATGCGAAGATTGTTCTATCTTTTAATCCTTCTGGTACATCCTTCTTCACAATACGCTGTGCTAATCCTTCAACGATTGCTGTTTTACCAACACCGGGTTCACCAATTAAAACCGGGTTGTTTTTCGTTTTACGTGAAAGAATGCGGATTACACGTCGAATTTCACTATCGCGACCGATAACAGGATCAATTTTCCCTGCTCTCACTTCCGCCACTAAATCACGACCATATTTTTCTAACGCTTCATAAGTTGCTTCTGGATTTTGACTAGTCACTCTTTGATTCCCCCGAACTGTCATTAAAGACTGTAATAAGTTATCTTTTGTAATGTGAAATCTTGTAAGTAATTGATTTATATCGCCTTTTTCTTCTGAAAAAGCAAGCAATACATGTTCAACTGAAATGTAGTCATCTTGCAATTTCTCTGCTTCTTTTCCTGCTCTTACAAGTAGTTGTTGCAGAGCACCTGTTATATATAATTTTCCTACTTCTGCACCGCTTCCCGTTACAGAAGGTTTTTTCTTAATTAAACTTTCGGCGCCTTGCTTTAACGCTTCTATATCGACATTCATTTTTTGAAAAATACGCACTGCTAATCCATCTTGCTCTTCTAATAATGTAAACAAGAGATGAACAGTATCTACTTCTTGATGATGATGAGATACCGCTAAAGATTGGGCACTCATAATCGCCTCTTGTGTTTTTGTTGTCATTTGATTTAAGTCCATCTTTACAGTCCTCCAAATGTTTGACTTTCTTTGACCTTTGATTTGATTATACGCCAACTGACTTTTTTATACAATAATTTTGCTTATGTATTTTCAAACTTATTATTGGAAAAAGAAAAAGGGAACATTCATTATACAACTGAAAAAATATACGCAATGCGTAACGACAAAAAAGCCGCAATAATGATTGCGGCTCCTGTTACGGTTTTCTTTTATATGTCCACTGACGGTTATGATTCGCGTTATCTGGAAACTTTTCACCCGCAGTTAATTTCACCATTTGCGGATCTTTTACCATACTTCCTGTTTCACCAATTTCTACGTAAATACCATCGTTTGGCGCTTTTTGTCCAGAACGAAACCTGCGATTTTGTCCCATTTCCATTCTCCTTCCATGACGTCTTTTCCTCATTAGTATATCCATTTTAAAAGAAAGCTTTTCTGTCATGTTTAGGAAACAAGTACTACATTTCGTTCTTGTACATATACATGAATGACACAAGCTTAGGAAGGGATTTCTTTCCTATTTGTAGAAAAAAAGAAACCAACCTACTATAGGCTAGCTTCAAAGGAGAGTCAAACATATACGAGAAGATTACATGTTCATTATAAGCCTCATCATACGAACAATGTAACCCTTTTCACAATTTGTACATAATGAAAGAAACATTGTTTGAACTTTCTAAAAAGACGTTGACTTTTCTTAATTTCCAGCGAGAAATAGTAGACACCGCAGCACTTTGCGACGTAAGATGGATATATAGTGAACTTTCCATCTTTGGTGTTCTCACCCAGTTTAACCTCTTATTTCTGCATATTAAAAACGGAAATACAGATAGAAACAAAAAAATATTATAAGAGGTGAAATTATGAATAAACAGCATTTAATCGCATTAGACTTAGACGGCACTTTATTAACAGACAACAAAATAATTTCCACTCGAACAAAACATACAATTGCAAAAGCAAAGGAGCAAGGACATATTGTCGTTATTTCAACGGGACGTCCATTCCGTGCTAGTTTTGATTACTACAAAGAACTCAGTCTTAATACACCAATCGTAAACTTTAATGGTGCTTACGTACATCATCCTCTTGATTCAAAGTGGGGAACACATCACTCTCCTCTTGAGCTAGCAACAGCCCAAAAAATTGTCCGAGCTTGCTTTGATTTTGGTGTAAAAAATATATACGCTGAAGTAATGGACGATGTGTATGTTCGTGAAATTGATGAAGATAAAAAACATATTTTCGAATTCGGTTCTCCAAAGATTTTTACAGGAGACTTATTAAATATTTTAAACGATCATCCAACCTGCTTATTAATTGACGCACATGACGAGCATTCCAGTGCAATTCGTCAACATTTAACTGATATGCATGCTGAAGTAATCGACCATAGAAAATGGGGCGCACCTTGGCCGATTATTGAAATCGTGAAAAGCGGGTTAAATAAAGCTGTCGGATTACAAAAAATTTCTAGTCATTACAACATTCCACAAGAGCGAATTATCGCTTTCGGTGATGAAGATAACGACTTTGAAATGATTGAATTTGCTGGTCACGGCATCGCAATGGGTAATGCAATTCCTGAATTAAAATCACTCGCAAATCATACGACATTAACGAATGAAGAAGATGGTATTGCGCTATATTTAGAAGAGGTTCTTGGATTATAATCTAAAAATTCCCTGCTTATAGTTTCTCGCCAAACGCTCATACTATTATTAGACGCAAAAGTCAGCGCGTCGATTGTTTTCAGCTAAATAAAGGGGGTTTTTCGAATGGGTAAAAAGAACAAATCAAAACGTTTTATCCAACAAGGAGCCGATGCTGTTATGAAGCATGATGCAAGATTCCCGTACCGTGGTACATTAGCTGAGGCAGAAAAAGCGAGAAGTAACTCTTCTTTTGGAGGGGTTTAAATGGGGAACTTACTATTCCAACAAGCTAGAGATGCCGTTGCAAATGCCGTCACTTGTTCAAGCGGTACTGAGCAACAAGATCTCGTATATAGAGCAAAAAACGCTTTGCACTCTGCTTATGCAAACTCTTCAACAGCTGAAAAAGTTCAGCTACGTGAAATGCAGGAGCAGTTGCAAAATATTACGAATTTACATTAAAAAAGAGGACCATCTTTGGTCCTCTTTAATCTTTTCGAAACAAACCAAACACTCCGACCGTCTGTAATACGTTTGTAAATGCACCTGGGTCCACTTGCCTAATAACCCTTTCTAATTCATATAACTCATAACGCGTAATAACAATCATTAACATTTCCTTATTTTCATTTGTATAAGCGCCTGTTGCTGGTATAGTTGTAATGCCCCTCACTAAGCGTGAATGAATCGCCTTTCGTACATCTGTCCCATTCTTCGTAACAATTAGTGCTGTAATTTTCACATGACGCGTATGAATCGCATCAATAATTCGCGTTGACACATACAAAGTCACCAAAGTATATAATGCTTTTTCCCATCCATACACATAGCCAGCCGCAATAATGATAAGTGCATTAAAGAAGAAAAAATACGTACCGACAGGCTTATCTTTAATCTTTGATAAAATCATGGCGATAATATCTAAACCACCTGTAGAAGCCCCCCACTTCAACGCAATCCCTACCCCAATCGCTGAAATAATCCCACCAAAAATCGCATTTAATATAATATCGTTCGAAACCGCTCTAACCGGGATAATTTCTAGAAACAAAGTCATAAATATCACGCAAAGAAAACTAAAGAAAGTAAAGGCCTTTCCAACCTTTTTCCATGCTAAAATAACGACGGGAATATTAAACAAACTAAACAATACCCCCGTTGATATGTGAATAGATAAAAAGTCCCCTAATATTTGTGATAACAATTGAGACAATCCAGCAAAGCCACTCGCGTACACTTTCGCTGGCGTTAAAAATAAATTCATTCCAATCGCGTTTAACAAACCTGCGACAATTACAACGATTAACTTCTTTATAAGTTCGGTATAATTCAACTTCAAATCCATTTCTAATCCACCTTTATTATTCATGAATGCACTGCTATACATAGTCTTTACGAAAAAGGAAATGATAAACGTACAACGGTTAGAAATGGAGTTGATACATATGCCACATACGAGTGATAACGACAAAAAAGCACGCGATAATAATGCAAAGCGTACACAAAAAAATGAGCAAGAACAAAAAAATATTCAGCAAGGTAAGCGTGCCTATTCTAAAAAGACTGATCACCTTTGATCCCATCGTACATCAACAATATTGTTGATGTACTTTTTTTACATTTTACAGGGAAAAAACATTAAAAATTCACTTCATGTTCACTTCTATATTCTACAATAGCGATAACATATTCGGATGAGGTGTTGGCATGAGAGGGAAACACATTTTCATTATTACTGCACTAATAAGTATATTAATGCTAGCTGCTTGTGGACAAAAAAACAGCTCAGCTACAGTCGCTACAGCAACAGATTCAACCATTAAGAAGAGCGACTTCGAAAAACAGTTGAAAGATCGTTACGGAAAAGACATGCTATACGAAATGATGGCACAAGACGTTATCACGAAAAAATATAAAGTATCTGACGATGATGTAGATAAAGAAGTACAAAAAGCGAAAAATCAATATGGAGATCAATTCACAGCAGTACTCGAAAACAATCGTTTAAAAGATGAAGCTGATTTCAAAAATCAAATTAAGTTCAAACTTGCTATGAATGAAGCAATTAAGAAAAGTGTTACAGAAAAAGACGTGAAAGACCACTATAAACCAGAACTTAAAGCGAGTCATATTTTAGTAAGTGACGAAAATGAAGCGAAAGAAATAAAGAAAAAATTAGATGCTGGCGCTTCATTTGAAGAATTAGCAAAACAAGAATCGCAAGACCTACTATCAAAAGATAAAGGTGGAGACCTTGGATACTTCAATTCAGGCAGAATGGCGCCTGAATTTGAAACAGCTGCCTATAAACTAAAAGTCGGACAAATTAGCAATCCCGTTAAATCACCAAACGGTTATCATATTATTAAATTAACTGATAAAAAAGATTTACAACCTTACGATGAAGTGAAAGACTCCATCCGTAAAAACTTAGAAGCAGAACGTATTGCCGACCCTACATTCAGTCATAAGTTAATACAAAAGGAATTAAAAAAGGCAAATATTAAAATAAATGATAGTGACTTGGAAGATACGTTTACTCTTGCGCATGAGCAAGGGAATTAAAAAAGCACGATCTTATTTAATTAAATAAGATCGTGCTTTTTAATCTTTCATCAATATTTTCAACTTTGTCTTCACGCCTTTATAATTCATCTTCCACATAAAATGCTACATTTTGAAAACTGTTTTTAAATTTGTCTATATTATAGTCATCATCACTTGCAAACATTAAAATTGATGTATCAAAAAAACCAAACTCCATTACTGATCCTGGCAACGTTAAATTGTACTCATCTTTCCAATACTCTCTGTTTTCTAAAATAATTGGAGTGTCTGGAATATTTTCAAGGAGTTTTTCATTTCCTTTCTCCACAGCAATCACCACTCCAAATATAAGTAAAACTTTATACTCTTTCAAAAAGCTATAAAGATCTTCACCTGAAATATAAAATTTTTCTTGCTCAAATATGGTATCCATCACTTCTACTTCGCCTTTATATACATGCGGCACCATATCTGCAAATATCCAATCATACTTGCTCATGTCCTCAAATATAAATGAAAGCATTTCGTTTATATAACCTATATCTTCTGCTAAATAAAATCTCATAGTATCACCATTTCTTTTTTAATGGATACCACGCGCTATGTGGTTTTTTCTTTTTCCAATTCCAATAATGTTTATGAGGCACTACAGGATGTGCTTTAGGATTATCATGATCAGTATAATCTATATCTTTCCATGCTTTTCCTTTATGATCATAATACCGCTTTTGATATAGTTTTCCACCTTTAATATTATACGTTATACTATTTTTTCTTGCGCCTTTTGTCGGTAAACTTCTTTGATCAAATACTACCTTTCTCTTCGGCACCCCAATTTTCCCTTTATATTTCACTGTTTGCTTTACAGCACGCTTAGCCAATTGTTTACCAACAAAACGTCCTACATGCGGAGCAACTATTCTCGCCCCATGTATAGCTACTGGAATAAACCACGCTAAATGCCCATCCGGATCCGTCATCATAACCGGATTATTATCCGCATACGTGTATCCGTTCATCGTAATCGGATCATCCTCATCACCCGGATCAGGATCCACCGATAAGAACACACCATGCTCTGGTTGATAGTATCTTGCAATCAAGTAATACATACCAATCTCTTTATCATACATGTATCCCGCATATCCAAATGGATTATCTGCTGCGATACCTTTTGTGTCGCTCTTTAATACGTTACCCCACGAATCATATTCATACGTCGCTACAACTTCCTTGTCTTGATTCGTCATCGCAACGACATCACCACGAGGGTTGTAGTGGTAATATAACGTTTGTCCTTTTGACTTCATTGCTAGGCGCGTACCATTTGTAGCATATACATATTGGCGCAGTACAGTTCCACTTCCATCTGTTTCATACAATGGGTTAATACTATCTCCATCATAGAAATAACGTGTTACTTGACCATTTACACTCTTTTCAATACGACGATTATCTTCATCATACTTATACGTTGCAAATGCATTACTCTCACCTTGTTTTGTGATAGCTACAATTTGATCGTCTTCATTCCATGTATACTTGTACTTTCCATCAGATGTACGATTTCCATTCGCATCATACGTTAACGTTTCGTTTCCGAATTTTACAAGTTGATTTCCTTCATTGAATGTTGCCGCTATAGACTTTGTTTCTTTGCCATTTTCTACAACTTTCACACTCGTACGGTTTCCAAATCCATCATACGTGTAAGATTTACTTGTTCCGTTTGGTAATGCTTCGTTTAATAATTGGTTAATCGGGTCATATACAAAGTTTGTTTCTGTTACTTTTCCGCCCGCACCTTCATGCTTAATCTTTGTACGATTACCTGCTTGGTCATATTCATATCGTTCAGAAAGAAGAATACTGTTTGATGTACCTACTACTAAATCTTTAATTTTATTCGCATGGTCATAGTTAAACGTCGACCCTGAACCATTTCCAGCTGTATACGTACGAACATTTCCTTGATCATCATAATCAAATCGATACGTTTGAGAACCATCTGTCACACGAATGTTTTGATCTAACGTGTTGTAATCATACGATACTTTATTTGTATATCCACCTTGTGTTACCGTTTGTTCTTTTAATTTTTCTGTCTTACTGTTTGCTTTGTCGTGATATATCCAGTCAATTTTTCCGCCTCGGCTATCTGTTGCAGTTGTGACACGGTCAGCCTTATCGTATGTTTTCGTGCGTTCTACACCGTTGACATGGTCTGTTACTTTCGTAACTTGTCCATTTTGATCACGTTCAAATGTAAATGAATCTTTTCCGTTACGCTTTTCACCAACGACGCGATCTGCTGTATCATATACAGATTCTAAAATAGAGCCGTTTGGCATTGTTGTTTTAATCTTGTTTGCATTTTCATCGTACGTATTTTCAATACGACGGTTTAATGCATCGATATACACTGTATTTTTATTATCTACATCATATTCATATTTGTGTGTTTGCGTTTTCCCACCAAACATGACAGATTTCTCTGTTGTATTTCCATTATGATCATACAGATAATTTACAGAAGTACCATTTTTCAGGGTAACCTTTGTTAATAGATTATCTTTATTGTAATCATATAATTTTGTATTTCCTTTTTCATCTGTTTCGCTCTTTTTATTTCCTGACGCGTCGTATGTGAAGCTGTTCTTCTGTCCTTCTTCATCATACATCGCAACAACATTTCCGTCGTTGTCGTACTCGTTTTTAATAAGAGCGTTACCTTCTAGTAAACGAATATCATCAAACCAAACTTTTCCTTTGTTGTTCTTTCTAAAGAGAAGGTAGATTTCCATTCGTTTAATTGGTTTCGTTGCCGGAATGACAACCGCACTACGATTCCAATCATTTGTACCACTTGGGAATTTCGCTTGATAATTCATGCCACTACCGTCTTGATAATACACATCTGCCCATATAGAGTAATCTCGAGAAAGTTTATCTGGCGCATCATTTTCTACATTTTCAGACTTAGACATCCCTGTTAACGTGATTGGTTCTGCCTTTTTCTGATTTAAACTTACATGTTTACCATATCCTACATCTGAACCGCCATATTGGCTACGTTCTAATACAATAGACGAATCTCCTGTAAAGCTTTGCTCACGGGAAGTATCTTTTGCATCACAACTTGATCCATTGCCTCGAATCCACCCTGGAATACAACCATTCTCCATCATATTCTCTACACTGCTATTCTCAATTGGATTAAAGCTAGAAGAAACGAGTAGATCTCCATCATAATTAAAGGTAAGGGTCTTGTTATCTGGACCGATTACTCTTGCTGCTTTTTTATTATTACCATCATATTGTACGACTAATTCTTTACTTTCGATAAACGGAATTCACCATCATACTCATACGTCGTCGTGTTTCCATATTTATCTTTTGTATACTCAATACGCCCCTGTGCATCCCCAGATTTATAGAAAGTAACAGTTTGATCTTTATCTTTTATTTCATACCCGCCTGATACTTGCTTAATTTCCAAATATACACCGGTAGGGGCTTGGTACGTATTATCTCCTGTTCTAGTAAATGTGATGTTCGCTCCGTCAGCAGAAATTAATAGTAAGTTTCCATTTCCATCGGTCCAAATTCTTTCCTCTAAGCCACTAGACCAACCCGTACCAAATAAACCTACCTTTTTACTTTGGCTATTGTACGTTCTTTCTACTGATACGTCCGGTCCGCGCCCTGATAATGTAATGTCTTTCTCACTCATGATAAAGTTACCATTTGTAGCATTCACTTTACCATTTAATACCGGAACTGATGCCCAGTAATCAAACATCCCCATAAATCCAAAGTCTTGAGAGAATTTAGGTACAAATTCATGAGAAATTTCACTTTCAGCATGCCCCGCTGTACTATACGCTGTTACGCGGAACCAATAGTTTTGCGCACCTGCATAGATTCCACCAGAATTCTTATACACAGGTGATGGATCTACCGCTAATTCTGTTCCTTTTTTATCATGATGAAGTAAATATTGACCTTTTGCGATTTCATCTTTCGTTGGCCAAATTTTTTCATTTTGCGTTGTCCAATTCGTTTTATTTCCTACGTCAAAAGCCTCATAATCTTTTCCGTTATAAATCCAAACTTTATAACCTGATGCCGCCGTGACTGCATCTCACTTTAATGTGACATACCCTGTTTCCTTATCGACCGCATTAATGTAAGCTGAACCATCTGGCTTTTTCACTTGCTCTAATGGAATAAATGGAACGACTCCATCCGAAAGCGGACTTTCACCAAATGGATACTCTGCCACAATACGAATCCAGTAGCTACTTCTGCCACTGTAATCTCCGTACGGACCGCCTGCCTGATAAGCATTTTTATATATTTGTCCTGGGTTCGTAGGTGCTTCTGTTCCTTTTCCATCATCATGTATCCAGTAACGACCTTGTGCAATCTCTTCTGGCGTCGGGAATAGCTTTTTATCTTTCGTTGTCCAGCTTGTCACATTACCAACTGAAATATATTCATAGTCATATCCGTTAAAAATAGCGATTTTATACTCTGTTGCTCCTGGAACTGGATCCCATTGTACATTAAAGTGACCTGAACCACTTCCGCTCCCATTCGAGTAAGCTTGTACTCTCGGTGTATTCGGCTTTGCGTAAGAATACTTTACTTCTAAATATGGTGCATTTGCTCCGTTTTCAGCTGCAATGAATTTCTTCCAATGGCTTTGCCCGTTTCCGTTTGCATGTAGCTTAAAACCGTTGTTTGGTCTCGCGCCCTCTACCCATGCTTTCACCGTATTCGTTACATTGAACTGAGCCCATTTTCCGCGTCCCACATCAGTTTGTGCAATGTTGTTAGAACCTGGCTTGTTATTCCAGTTCACACCGCCAACATTCCAGCCCCCTGTTACTTCATCTAACCAAACACCATTCGGTTGATTTCCATAATAATGCCAAACGGCATAGGCATGGAATGTTGCACTTTCAATCTTGGCACCTTTTAAATTTGAAACATTTGGTTTAACAAATGCAAAGTTTGTTCCAGATGATCCGTCATAATACCCAACTTTTAACGTGTAAGCATTTTGACCTGAATCCCAAAGCTTTCCTCCTGAATAATTGACAGTTGGATAGGCACTTGCAGCGTATGCATTTTCAAAGTTACCTAGTTCAACAGAAGGATCAACATATACTGGATATTTTCGCTCTGGCGCTTGTAACCACTGCGGATCTGCGGTAACAGTTAATGTATATGTTTTTTCATCTTTCTTCTCAATATTGTAACGAACCGCATCTGTCGTTACAGCCTCACCTGCTTGTTGATCCACATTTGAATCGTTCATATACGGTTTCGGTAATGTGAAGACTTTTTCTTTTTTCTCATTTTGGAAGTCGATTGAACCATCTTCCTGTATAGTTGGTGTTAAATCTGTTTCTAATGCAAATGTAAAAATATGATGTCCTGTATATTCACGTAATACAAAATCTTCTTTTACATTTTCATTAAACGTCGTACTCTTTAAATCAATATTTGGGAAAATCCCTTTATACCATACTGTATTATTTTCATGTGTTGCAGTGACCGGTGACGGCTTCACTTCACCTTTTTCACCATTTGCACTCATTAATTTGTACTGAATCGTATGATCTTTCACTTTAAATTGAACATACTTTCCATCTTGCGCTGACTTTTCAAATTCTGGTTCTAATTTTGTGTTTTCCGTCACAATTTTTTCATTTGGTGCTTCTACTAATTTTGTTGAAACCTCTTCTAACTTTCCATCTTTCTCAACATGAATCGGTTCTGTATATACCTTTTTCGTATACGTACCATCATTATTGTCGAAAACTTTTTCTGTTTCCGTTCTTTCTTCTATAATCTCAATCGGATTCTTCTGTACTCTAGTCTTATCCTTCTTTAACTGATCTGGATGTGGATCTGGTAACTCCTTCTCTTCTTTCTTTTCCACTTCCGGACTCTGTTCTGAATTTGGAGATGGTGTAAACGGTGGTGCTGTTTCCGCCAATCCATTCAGTGGTATAGAAGTAACAATTAATGCAACTACCATCAGTTGTATTAAGTACCTATACCATCGTTTTTTTACTTTTTTCTTCCCCATATATTCACCCCTTCAAAAAATAATCCCCTAACATTTTAAATATTAACAATAATAGTTCGAATATTCAATTAATTTGTCATATCTTGCAGAAAATAGAAAAACAAAAAGACCTATTCCCTAACCAACTAGAGAAAATAGGTCTTTTCCATTTATCTTTATTTCTTAAAGTACGTCCAACCTTCTTCTTGGTAAATCTTTTCTTCTTTCATCAACTTACCAAGCGCACGCTTAAACGCAGCTTTACTCATGTTGAAACGTTCTTTAATATCTTCTGGGTGGCTCTTATCCCAAAACGGCATTGCTCCGCCTCGTTCTTCCATATATGCATAAATTACAGTAGCATCATCTTCCATTCCTTCTTCTTTACGAGGAAGAAGTGAAATGTTAATTGTACCGTCATCTTTCACGTCAATAATACGGCCCGTTACACGTTCACCGATGCGGACTTGTTCTTTTCTTTCAGTATGGTGTAAGAAAGCACGGAAATGCTCATCAGTTAGTATGAATGAACCAACTTGAAGTGAACGATACACACGTCCATTTACGTTTTTATTACGCATAGATGGCGTCGCATCTACGATAATTTCTTGCATATCACTGTCTCTTGCCGGAAGAGCGATAAGGCGATCACGATTCGTTAATTTTAACGTACAATATAATTCGTCTCCAACCTCTGGCCATACTGGCATATAAATCGGGAACTCATCAGCTGGGATTAGTATATCTTTTGATACACCAATATTAACAAACACACCTAAACTAGGAATAACTTCTACAACCTTTACCCAGTTCCAATCAAAAGTTGTAATAAGCGGCTCCTTCATTGTTGCTGAAATACGATTTTGGTGATCAAGGTATAAGAATACATCAATCGTATCGCCTTCTGCAATTTCTCCAACTAATTCGTTTTTATGTAAGAAGATTTCTTCTTCTTCATTCCCAACCATATAGCCGATTTCCGTTTCGCGTAAAACAGTTACCTGTTCAATCGATCCTAATTGTAAATACATATTTTTTAATTCCCTTCTATATATATAAAATTAACTTTTTTATATTTTTTATCATTCCAAACAAAAGTTAATTATAACACGATTTTTCCTTTATTTGTCCAACTGCCCAAAATTCACTATAATAAAATGAGGTTACATAAATATAAGTATGAAAACACTTAAGTCTAGGCTCGTTTTCAGCTATACTTTAGTATGTACAGTACATAAAAAGATTAGAAATTTATTTGGAGGTGCTAACTATGGCAAAAGATAGTTCTTTTGACATCGTTTCGAAAGTAGAATTACCTGAAGTAACAAACGCAATTAACATCGCATTAAAAGAAATCCAAAACCGATATGACTTTAAAGGAAGTAAAAGTGATATTAAATTAGAAAAAGAAGTACTTGTTTTAACTTCTGATGATGAGTTCAAATTAGACCAAGTAAAAGACGTTCTAATTTCTAAACTTGTAAAACGTAACGTTCCAATTAAAAACTTGGATTACGGAAAAGTTGAAGCTGCGACTGGTAACACTGTTCGCCAACGCGCAACACTTCAACAAGGTATCGATAAAGATAACGCGAAAAAAATTAACAACATCATTAAAGAAATGAAATTAAAAGTAAAAACACAAGTACAAGATGACCAAGTACGTGTTACAGCGAAAAGCCGTGATGACTTACAAGCAGTTATCGCAGCAGTTCGCAGTGCTGACTTACCGATTGACGTACAATTTATTAACTACCGCTAAAAAGAAAAACATCCTCTATGTAGAGGGTGTTTTTCTTTTTAGCGTGTAGAGAAAATATTACAAAGTCTAAGATTACGAGCAATCGGATAGTTAGAATAAGTATTTAATTATTATGCATAAATGAAGAAAGTCCTTTTAATAATCGGCGCAAAACCTCCCTCCCTACTCAAATGTAACAAATTATGAGTATAAGAATATTTTCCACCCTTTCATGTAATGTAAAATTAGTAAGGAATTTATTTTATGAAAAAATGTTAATTAAACAAGAGTTAGAAGTGGTTATTTGAAGAAATTAATACTATGTTTTTTATTAACTACATTCTGTCTATATATTGCAGGGTGTTCTAATAATATAACTACACCCGAGGATACACCTAAAACTTCAACACCTGCGAAGTGTAAATACATCAACAAAGCTTGGTATAAGAAACCTATAAAATGTAATAATTGATGATATAAGTTATAAAAAAGACACCGTAAGGTGCCTTTTTTTATAGAAATTAATAAGATATTCATCAGAAATTATGAATCATTTTTTATTTTGTTTTTCAAAATATTTTTCTTTAACCATTTTTATTAGATTTTCTTTTTCTGTTAGTTCAAAGATAAATAATGCTTTTTTCATGTTGTCAGCCACATCTTCTTCATTATATTGTTCTAACTTTAGCAAGTTCCAAGATTTCCCATAATATAATTCACCTAATAAATATAAAGTATTTAGATTAATAGCTAATTTAATCCCCATATCATTGTATTTTATTGCCTCTTCATGTTGATTTGCAAGACCTAAAATTTTCGCCAAATTAAAAATGATTTTTAATTTAATCTCTTTATCTCTAGGAAAATCTAACTTATTAAAATTAGTTAAACACCTTCTTAATATAGTAATACTCTTTTCATACTCTTTATTTGCCCAATGAAATATAGCCATCGACTGCATAATATCTATTTCTCTTTCTGATAAAAAATCAACATTCGTTACAGTTAGTTTTAGTGCACTATTTAAAAGATTTAAAGCAGTTTTTATTGATTTATTTACATGAAATATAGCAATGGCTTCATGCCATATTAGAAATTGTTTATCTTCTTTTAACTGGAAATTATTTTCGTTTTTCTCTTGTTTCACTATTTCGTAAAGTTCATTATATTGTTTTTGCTTTGTACAATCTCTCATTACATATTTTACATTTTCTACATATTTTAGTTTTTTATTTTGCGTTAGTGCGAAAATATTATTTGGATCAATACCAAGTCTTTCAGATAACTGATATAACAATATACTAGATGGATAAATCATACCTTTTTCTATTTTGCTAATTTGACTTTGCGAACATATTCCATGACACAATTCAGATTGTGATATATTCTTTTTCATTCTAAGTTCTTTAATGGTAATACCCAAATCGTAAAATTCCATTTTTCCTCCTCAAATATAGCCCTCAATGAGTAACAGAATATTTTTCACCCTTTAATGTAATGTAAAATTAGTATATTTGCAATTATTGTTTTTTCTATCGGTCTTTTCACTTCCTTGCTCAGCTGCATTTTGAGGCGAGAGTCTTACTTCACAGAAAAACAGACTAGGGAGAAAGTTTTCTCCTTAGCCTGTCCCACCGAGATTTCGCATTTATTAAGAGCAACACCATATTGCTTTATCAAATGATTTTTTAGGTATGTATACTTTATCATTTTCGATTTTGTATTTTATATCGTTTCTCTTCAGAACTGCCGTATCAACAGAATGAACACTATCGCCCCACCGAACAAATTCCCCATCATCACGCTTTTCCCAAAAATAAAAACTTACGAATACGATAAAAACACATAAGCATAGAGCGAACCACTTCTTTTTCCGCAAATACCTCACCACCTTAAACTGAAGAACTACTAAAAAAAACGCTACTCATTTCCGTCTCTTTTTAACCGCAATTAAAAAAGCAATAAACAATACGTTCACACCGACGATTAAAGAGATAAATAGCCAATTCACACTTGTTTCCCCGTTAACTTTATATACATTTGATTCCTCACGCTTTAAAACAAGATAAAACTTTCCGTTTTCTTCTCTTATAATTTCATCTTCTAACAATCCTCGTAACTCTTGTTTTTCGCCAATTGCACTTACAGGTAAAGCAACTTTTTGTGTTTCTTTCGTATTATTAATCGCTACTAATGTTACTTCATCTTTATACTTTCGTTTCAGTACACTCATTCCATCTTTATCGTATAAAAGCTCAAACGTTCCATGGCGTAAAGATGGTCTCGCTTGTCTAAGCTCACCGAGTTTCGTTATGTGCTGCACAAATTTTTCATCTGATTTGAAATCCATTAATCGTCTATTATCCGGGGTATCCCCTCCATCTAATGCAATTTCAGTCCCGTAATAAAAATTCGGAATACCTGGTGATGTTAATAAATATGTAAGGGCTAGTTTCAAACGAGATGGTGGATAATTCATATTCTCTTTTGCAATACGGGCAAACCTTTTTGTATCTTGATTATCTAAAAATGTAACGAATTCCCCTTCTTTTTTACTCACATCATATAAAGATTTCACCGATACATCCGCTTTGGAAAACGATTCTACTATTTTTTCATTGTATTCACTATCTTCTTTTGTCATAATACGAAAATCTTTCTTTATCACTTGCATATCTTTTTGCACGTCATCCCAGAAAGAACGCGACTTTTTTTCACTATGTATCACATAACTTCCATCTAAATCGACTTCTTTGATCCACCATTTCATCACGTCGATAACTTGTTGTTCGTTTTCTCCAAGCGGAAATTGTAATATAACTTTCATCCCTTTTGCATGCGCTTCTTGTACAAGTTCTTTCACATCATTTTCTGTTCCGAAATGTTCATTTACCTTTTGAAAATTTTGCACATCTAACCCATCGTACTTTCCACTTTCAAAAAACGGTGAAAGCATAACAGTGGTAAAACCCATTTCTTTTATGTAATCCAGTCTTTTTATAATCCCTCTTATATCTCCACCCTGATATCCTTCTAAATTGCCAACTTCTAACTGTTTGTCATTTTTCGGTTCTCCATTATTGAAGCGATCAATCATAATGAAATATACGACTTCGTCTCGCCACTCTCTTTTTTCATCTGCAAACGTATGTATTGGCACAAACAAAACGACAGCTAAACAAAAACAAATAAATAGTTTCCTAGTCCGTATTTTCCTCACACGCATCCCCCATGTTTTTTAATTGTAAGAATATTATACCAATTTTTAGAACGAATCACATACGTTGATTTCATTCCCTCAAAATATTTCGTGTTAGATTTTCTAACATGAAATATAAAGTTTTCTGAATTTTTAGTTGATTTTTCATTTCATTTCGAATATGATATGAAACATAACAAATGGATGTTATTTTTTCTAACATCATAGGAGGAGAGAGAATGAATACAGGAGATACGGTTTTTATGTTTGTAACGACAGTAATGGTCATGTTAATGACACCAGGATTGGCACTTTTTTATGGGGGCATGGTTCGCAGTAAAAACGTACTCAGTACGACAATGCATAGTTATAGTGCAATGGCTATCGTTTCGATTCAGTGGATTGTGATCGGCTATTCTTTATCATTCGGACCAGATTGGCACGGACTTATCGGTACACTCGATTGGTTCGGTTTAAACGGAGTTACCTACGCACCAAATCCAGACTACTCATCTACTATTCCTCACAATTTATTTATGATGTTCCAACTCATGTTCGCCATTTTAACTCCCGCTTTAATTTCAGGTGCATTCGCCGAAAGAATGCGATTTTCTGCTTTCCTTATTTTCATCCTTCTATGGACAACAATCGTTTACAATCCTGTCGCTCATTGGGTATGGGGCGTTGGCGGATGGCTAAGAGAACTCGGCGCGTTAGACTTCGCTGGCGGTAACGTCGTTCATATTACATCTGGGGTCGCCGGCCTTGTATTAGCTATTTTCCTTGGAAAACGAAAAAACATAAACGGTACTTCTCCTCACCATTTACCATTCACAATGTTAGGCGCAGGCTTACTATGGTTCGGCTGGTTCGGTTTTAACGCCGGAAGTGCATTATCTTTAAACGACGTAGCTTTAACTGCATTTATTAATACAAATATAGCCGCTGCTGCCTCTGCATTAACTTGGATGCTTTCAGAATGGTTCTTCCAATCAAAACCGACTGCGATGGGAGCTGCTTGTGGTGTAGTTTCCGGTCTAGTCGCTATTACACCAGCTTGCGGGTTCGTTACACCTTTCTCCGCCCTTCTTATCGGAGCAATTGGCGGCGTATTATGTTTCGGTGCTGTCTTCTTCTTAAAAACGAAATTTGGGTACGACGATACACTTGATGCATTCGGATGTCACGGCATCGGAGGAACTTGGGGCGGTATTGCAACAGGACTCTTTGCAACTACTACTGTAAATGCTGATGGCGCTAACGGATTATTTTACGGAAACGCTGCTTTACTATTTAAACAACTGGTAGCAATCGGCGCAACATATGCATTCACGATCATCATGACATACGCCATTATTAAAGCGATCAACTACTTCCTCCCTGTTCGGGTAGATGAACACGAAGAACATATGGGACTTGATATTTCGATGCACGGAGAGAAGGCTTATGAGTATACTGAGCGAGTGAATTAAAAAAGAGATGCAATCTATTAGTAGTAGATTGCATCTCTTTTTATTGTAGTTATTGGCGTTACATACCCCACTTGGTATTCTGGCAGATATATCAGCGATTATTCGGATATATCGACGTTTCGACACGACATATCGATTTACCAACAAATTTCGACATAACGAATCTAAAGAATACCCCGGTATAACTTACGAATCACCATACTTACTTTTATTCAAGCTTAATATAATAAGAAACGCAATTGCTATTACAGCCAAAAAACGAACCGGATTAAACGGCGTCCCTACCGTTTCATTAAAACGATGATAAATAAACGGGATCATCTCAAGCACCATTAGCCCCATCGCTATTTTAAACGTCTCAGCCATCGCTTTATTTTTTATAAACGTAGCACGCTCATCGCCTTGTTTCCCAATTGCAATAAACATTTTTATAATCGCAAACACTACAAATAAAAAGACACTTAACGCAATAATAAAAATCAAAACATCCATCAAAATACACCTCGCATATGTAAAACTTATTTGACAAGAGTATAACATCTTTTACCACTCATATAAAACATCTTTTACACACAAAAAAAAAGACGACCGTTTAACAGTCGTCTTTTCCTACTTATTTCGGAGCATTTCCTACATATTGCGTAATATCAACATTTAAAGCTTGCGCTAAACGCATTCCGTAATCGTGATCTGCACGGAAGAAGTTACAAATAGCTAGTAATTTCGTGCGCTCATTTACGTCTTTTAAGTCATTTGTTAAGTTTGCAATTAAGTTGTCTTGCTCTTCTTTAGAGAATGAACGGTAACGCTCACCTGCTTGTTTGAAATCATTTGGTTTGTCAATTTTTTCACGAGATACATAGCCTTCTACTTTCATAGTTGAATCGCGGTAAGTTGAGTCTTCAACTGGATTTTCAGCATGACGACTCGGTTCATAGTTGATTGTAGATGGGTTTTGATTCATTTGCATCGCACCATCACGTTGTTGGTTATGAACAGCTGCGTACGGGCAGTTTACAGGAATTTGTAAGTAATTTGCACCAAGACGATAACGCTGTGTATCTGGGTAAGAGAATAAACGACCTTGTAATAATTTATCTTCAGATGGTTCAATACCATTTACAGTTGCACTTGGAGAGAACGCCACTTGTTCTACTTCAGCGAAGAAGTTTTTCGGGTTACGATTTAACGTCATCGTCCCTACTTCAATTAACGGGAAGCGATCTTCTGGCCATACTTTCGTTGGGTCTAGTGGATCAAAGTCTAAAGAATCCGTTTCATCTAGTTGCATCACTTGCACGTGTAAATCCCACTTCGGATAATTTCCTTTTTCGATTGCATCGAACAAGTCACGAGTTGCATGGTTGAAGTCTTTTCCTTGTACTTCTTGCACCTCTTTTGCACTTAAGTTACGTACACTTTGCTGTGGTTTCCAGTGATATTTAATGTAGACGATTTTACCTTCTGCATTAATCCATTTAAATGAATGGACACCGAAACCTTCCATTTCACGATAGCTTGCTGGTGTACCGTAATCAGAAAATACCCACGTCATCATATGTGTAGATTCCGGACTTAACGTCATGAAATCCCAGTAACGATCTGGTGTTTGAACATTTGTATCAGGTGCTGGTTTTAAAGAATGCACCATATCAGGGAATTTAATTGCATCACGAATGAAGAAGACTGGTAAGTGGTTACCTACGATATCGTAATTTCCTTCTTCTGTATAAAATTTAACAGCGAACCCACGTGGATCACGAGCTGTTTCCGGAGAACCTTGACCATGAATAACCGTTGAGAAACGAACAAATACAGGCGTTTCAGTTCCTTCATTTTGTAAAAATGCTGCTTTCGTATATTGCTTCATGCTGTTTTTCGTTACGAACACACCGTGAGCACCTGCACCACGTGCATGCACAACACGCTCTGGAATACGTTCACGATCAAAGTGCGCAAGTTTTTCTACTAAATGATAGTCTTCTAATAATACCGGTCCACGGCGACCAGCTGTACGAGAATTTTGGTTGTCTCCAACTGGAGCACCTTGGTTTGTTGTTAAGCGATTATTTGGATTCATCTAGGGGGATCCTCCTCTTTCTTTCATGGTAATTATTATTTATTTAAAATTATTATAAACTAATTATTATTCAAAACTAAATTCTTGTCAACTATTTCCTTCATTTTTTTGGAAACAATTTCAGCTAAGCAATCGATAAATACAGATTGTGAATTTGGCATATTTGGTCTAAAATATGCCACGTTTAATTCATCAGTTACAACTTTACATTCGTAATCATTGTCATATAAAACTTCTAAATGCTCTGCTACAAACCCAACCGGACAGTATACGAAAGATTCATAACCATGCTTTTCAAATAAATCTCTCGTTAAATCTTGCACATCCGGACCAATCCATGGGTCAGGCGTATTTCCAGCACTTTGCCAACCCGTTGTATAGTTTCGAATATCGGCAGCCTTCGCAATTAAATCTGCCGTATGCTGCAATTGCTCCACATAAGGGTCCCCTGCTGCAATAATTTTCTCTGGCAAACTATGTGCTGAAAAAATTACGACTGCTTTCTCTTTATCTTCAATCTTTGTAAATGTTTCTTTTAGTTGCTCTGCCCAATACGAAATAAACTTCGGTTCATCGTACCATTGTTCAATCGGTTCAATAACAGGACCACCGATTTCTTTTGAAAGACGAATAGCACGATCATTATACGCTTTAATGCTAAATGTAGAATAGTGCGGTGCTAATACGATACTAATCGCTTGCTCAATTCCATCGCGCTTCATCTCTTCTACTGCATCTTCTATAAATGGAGCAATATGTTTTAAGCCTAAGTAACAAGTAAATTCATACTCTGTAAATATATTATTCATAGAATCTGTTAATTTATGCGTTTGCTCTTTCGTAATTTTTGCAAGTGGTGAAATTCCGCCAATCGCTTTATAGCGTCTGATTAAGTCTTGGAGTGCTTCTTCTGAAGGTTTATGCCCGTGGCGAATATGTGTATAGTACGCTTCTACATCATCTAATGATTCTGGCGTTCCATACGCCATTACGAGTAAACCTATTTTTTTCTTTGTCATCTATATAACACCTCAATTTTATAAATGAGAATCTTTTTCAAGAACATTTGTTTCAAATTATAACAACTAATAATAAGTACGTCAAAATAATTATTCTAAATAAGTATTATTTCTAATATGATTTTGAATTTTATATGACAATTTATTTAATAGAAAAGCGACTTACTTTTATGCAAGTCGCTTTTCTTCTATTCTTTAATATTTACCCCATACTCTTTAAACCAAACATGAATTTGCGCTAAATGAGCTAAAAGCTGCGGACCAGTCATTAATTGACCGAACCAAGGGGATTGAAATGCACTGCCACCTGACTCAATTAATCCACTCAGCTGTTCTTTATCAAATAGTTCGTGCAAAATTGAGCCTTTATCTGTTAATAAATCTTGTAGCCATACTGTTACCGCTTTTGTATAATGCGGATTATGGGTTTTCGGATACGGGCTCTTCTTTCTATATAAGATGTCATTTGGAAGTAATCCTTCTAACACCTTACGCAATAGACCTTTTTCGCGGTTTTTATACATTTTCATTTCCCAAGGAATATTCCACGCATATTCGACAAGTCGGTGATCCGCAAATGGAACACGTACTTCTAAGCTTGCCCCCATACTCATACGGTCTTTTCTGTCTAATAATGTTGTCATAAACCATACCATGTTCAAGTAAAATAGTTGTCGTCTCTTTGCTTCAATTGGGCTTTCTCCCTCTAAAACAGGAACTTCTTGAATGGATTCTTCATAACGCTGCTGTACATATTGTTGTAAGTTTAATTTATTTCTCCATTCTTTCTTTAGCAGTTGTTCACGCGCTTCTGTAGAGCGCATCCACGGAAATGCACTCGATTGTAAATCATCTTCTCTATAAAACCACGGATAACCACCAAATATTTCGTCTGCACATTCCCCAGATAAACCGACGACAAAATCTTGTTTAATTTCGCGGCAAAACCATAATAATGAGGAATCGATATCTGCCATACCAGGCAAATCACGAACGAGTACCGCTTCTGTTAAATACTGTGCTAATTGTTCATTTGAAATGACGCAGCGATGATGGTTTGTTTGAAACGTCTCAGTCATCAAATGAATAAATGGCGCATCTGAATTCGGCTGAAACGCATTCGCTTTAAAGTATTTTTCATTATCTTCATAATCAACAGAGTATGTGTGTAATTGCCCTTTTCCTGACCTTGCGTATTCTTTCGCAGCAATCGCTGTAATGGCGCTCGAATCTACACCACCTGATAGAAAAGTACATAGTGGTACATCAGAAACGAGCTGCCTTGTAATCGCATCTTGTAATAAAAAGCGTGTTTTCTCTACTGTTTCTTCAAAGGAGTCTTCATGTTTTTTGCTTTCTACATTCCAATATCTCCATATACATAAACCGTTCTTTGAAAATGTCATCGCATGCCCTGGACGTAATTCTTTTATACCAGCATAAATGCCATGACCAGGTGTTCTAGACGGTCCAAGACCGAATATTTCGGATAACCCTTCTAACGTTACTTCTGCCTTCACATCTGGATGCGCTAATATCGCTTTTAACTCTGAACCAAATAGTAATCGCCCACTATCATATTTATAAAATAGCGGTTTTACACCTAGTCGATCTCGTGCAATAAATACTTGTTCCTTCTGTTCATCCCATACAGCAAACGCATATATACCGTTTAAATGATCGACACATTCTTCTTTCCATTCAATATACGACGCTAATAGCACCTCTGTATCAGAATGACCTTTGAACGTATATCCTCTTCTTAATAATTCCTTTCGAATATCTTCTGTATTATACAATTCACCGTTATAGCAAATTGCATAATTCGTTTCATCTTTTAAACAAGTCATCGGTTGTTTACCACCCTCAGGATCAACAACGATTAACCGTTTATGCCCAAATGCGACATTGCCTTTAATCCAAACTTTATTATCATCCGGGCCACGCTTTGCTAGCGTCTCAGCCATCTTCGTAACGACGTCCCGTTCTCCTTCTAATGAGCGTTTATAATCCACCCATCCTGTAATCCCGCACATACGAATCATCCTTCCATCTTATTTCTTTTCCTAAACGAGCAGTAATCCACACCTTAGAGGTGCGGATCAAAAAAATGAAAAACTTGAAGATAACGTACTATCCGCATACGGAATAGCATTTTCACTCAGTAAAACGTGTGTTATTGTATGCCCACCTATGTCTAGGTGTGTCTAGTTATAAAGAATGCCCGAACTGTCTATAACAGAAATAACTACTTTTTATAAAGGAGAAATCATATATGATACAACGTAACCATATTTTATATAACCAGCCACGCGCTCATACAGTCGGTAATGTAGAATATATAAACAATGAATGGGTATTCTTTGATGATGAAAATGATGAAGCTTTTTTATTAGAAGATATTGCCGAAGATGGATTTGAGATTTTATATAACAACAACTGGCTACCAGCTCGTTTCTATGAACAAGATGTACTACAAATCGCCAACGAACAGCACCATTTGCAAAACGGAGAAATGATACGAATTCGAAAAAAATTACTTCTTAGCTATACGGAATGGCTTGAGGAATTACCTGACTCTGTCTTTACATTATTAACCGAATCATTGCAATCCCTTCATTACTCTTTATATGATTGCATGTATTGTCATAATTATTTATCTTTCCTACCGAAAGAGGAAGCATGCGAAGGAGTAAATATTCTTTTATTTGATAACGAAGAGATGATTTGTACATTGCAGCACCATTTTGTTCGTCACGCTACGTCAAATAAAAACATGTTTCGTTTTACGAAAGTAAACGGAGAAGAGTTGCATATCGATGCAACATAAAGTAAAAAAAACCACCTTATCTCCCAAGTCTTTGAGATTATAAGGTGGTTTTATTTTTTATTAGAATACTTGCCAGCCAATCGGTAATTTCAGTCCAAGGTAAAATACTGCTACTAATGCAACAATAAATAGTCCCCAAACTGCCCCTGTTGCTTTGTTCTTGCTCATTTTTACAAGAACCATTTCCATTCCACCGATAACTAAAATACCAGCTACCATTTTTAAACCATACCACATGTGCATGTTACTTGTTGCAGTCTTCATAATACCCATGTACAACATGAAACCTGTCACAATAATGATAATGTACATAAGACGAAGCCCCATATGTACACCTTTACCTTTTCTTCCTGCTGAATAAAGTGAATACGCAACGAAGAATAAAATTAAACCTAACGCCCATGCTGTAATATGCATATGTACCATCGTATCCCCTACCTCCTCTTTTCACACTTTTTCACTCTATATGATAACATGTTCATTTATTTTCAGGAAATGTTTCGCTTTTTTACATTTAAATGATATAATATTTAGAGTATTTACAAACTTCTTGTAATAACAAAAGGGGGAACAATCATGATTCAAACTAAGGATATTATCGAACTTACAGACACATACGGAGCAAATAACTATCACCCACTTCCGATCGTTATCTCTAAAGCAGAAGGCGTTTGGGTAGAAGACCCTGAAGGAAATCGCTATATGGACTTATTAAGTGCATATTCTGCAGTAAACCAAGGTCATCGTCACCCAAAAATTATTAACGCTTTAATTGACCAAGCTAATCGTGTTACGTTAACTTCTCGTGCTTTCCATAGCGATCAATTAGGTCCTTGGTACGAAAAAGTTGCGAAACTAACTAATAAAGAAATGGTACTTCCAATGAATACAGGTGCAGAAGCTGTTGAAACTGCAATTAAAACAGCTCGCCGCTGGGCTTATGATGTGAAGAAAGTAGAAGCAAACCGTGCTGAAATTATCGTTTGTGAAGATAACTTCCACGGACGTACAATGGGTGCTGTTTCTATGTCTTCAAACGAAGAGTACAAGCGTGGATTCGGTCCAATGCTTCCTGGCATCGTTGTAATTCCTTACGGTGATTTAGAAGCGTTAAAAGCTGCTATTACACCAAACACAGCTGCATTCATTTTAGAGCCTATCCAAGGTGAGGCAGGAATTAACATCCCACCAGCTGGTTTCTTAAAAGAAGCTCTTGAAGTATGTAAAAAAGAAAACGTTTTATTCGTAGCAGATGAAATCCAAACTGGCTTAGGCCGTACTGGTAAAGTATTTGCTTGTGATTGGGACAATGTAACTCCTGACATGTACATACTTGGTAAAGCACTTGGCGGCGGCGTATTCCCAATCTCTTGTGTAGCAGCAAACCGCGACATTTTAGGCGTATTCGAGCCAGGTTCTCACGGTTCTACATTCGGTGGTAATCCACTTGCATGTGCTGTTTCTATCGCAGCTCTTGAAGTGTTAGAAGAAGAAAAATTAACAGAGCGTTCTCTTCAATTAGGTGAAAAATTAGTTGGGCAATTAAAAGAAATTGATAACCCAATGATTACTGACATTCGTGGTAAAGGCTTATTCATCGGTATCGAATTAAACGAGCCAGCTCGTCCTTACTGTGAACAATTAAAAGCAGCTGGGCTATTATGTAAAGAAACACACGAAAATGTAATTCGTATCGCACCACCTCTAGTAATCTCTGAAGAAGATTTGGAGTGGGCGTTCCAAAAAATTAAAGCGGTATTATCATAATAATAGAGAGGTTGTCCTACATGTTGGGACAACCTCTTTCTTTTTTTAGTAGTTTACTGTAGAGTTAGATTGAATATTCGGTTTATTTTACAGGGGGTAATTGTATGCTTTTGAAATACGGCAAACATATTAACTATTTAGCTACTATTCTCATTTCCATTACATTCATCGGATTCCTATTATCTATAACGTTACTCAGGTACTACTCAACACCTCATACATTCATGCTACTTAAAATCTCATTTTGGGCTGCTGTTTTCCTTACAGCTATCGGTTTTGGCCGCGAAAGAAGTTCTCTTGCCGTTATGCTAATCGGGATTTGTACGTTAATACTCATCGGATTATATATTTTTGCTATTTTAGATTTTTTCAATAACCCATGGCCATAAAAAAGAGCTATCTATTAATAAGATAGCCCTTTTCTTCATTTCACTACATTTCGCAAAGTACCAATTCCTTCTACTGTAATGACCACTTCATCACCAGCATGCAAAAACTTCGGTGGTGTGAAACCTTTTCCGACACCATCTGGCGTTCCTGTTGCGATAATATCGCCTGGCTCTAACGTCATTCCTTTACTTATCGTTGAAATGATTTCTTCTATTGAAAAAATCATTTTATTTGTATTTGAAGTTTGTCTTACTTCCCCATTTACTATTGTTTCAATGTGTAACGCATTTGGCGTTTCAACCATTGATTTATGAATTAGATACGGTCCCATCGGACAAAATGTATCGAAACTTTTTCCAAGAAAAAATTGTTTATGTTTCCTTTGAATGTCGCGAGCAGTTATATCATTTATAATGGTGTAACCAAAAACATGCTCAAGCGCTTTTTCTTTTTTTATTTGTTTCCCTCGCTTACCGATGATGATAGCTAGTTCTCCTTCATAGTCTAGTTCATTCGTTGCGTGGGGATGACTATTAATTTTTTCATCCATTCCAATAACTGTCGTCGGCGCTTTCGTAAAGATCATTATATTTTCTGGAATTGACTCTACTCCGCCCATTTCTATCGCATGCTCACGATAATTTTTCCCAACGCAAAGAATATTCTTCCTTGGCCTTGGAATTGGCGCTAATATTTTCACCTCAGTTAACGGATAATACGCTGCCCCTTCATTTTCCTTCGCCCAATTTACAATATCACATATTTTTTCAAAGCATTCGGTTCCTCTTTCAATACACTCTAACATTGTAATCGGAATCGTAACCTTTTCCCCTTTTTGTCTTTGCGCTTCTCTTACATGCAATACCTTTTCTTCCTCTTCATCCACAATACCTACAAATACCTTTTCATCTTTTTTCGCCGTTACCAAACGCAATATTTCCACTCTCCATCCTAAAACTCATGACCTTTAATTGTATTCGCATCCGTAAGAAAAAAACCTTCTCATGCACGCTAATTTTTACAATATTCTTCTCATATTCTATTCGTTACTCCTTTATATTTGGCATAAAATGTAGAAATTTTACTTTTTTTAGCGAAGGTGTTTCTTTTTTATTGGTTTTTTGTATAATATGTACTACATATATACTAAAAATTTCATTTAGAGATGGAGCCGATTTCAATGTTTGAGCAAGCGATTGAAAAAAAACGTGAAAAAATGATTTATTTTGCTGAACGCTACGGAATGACTTCTCAAAAAACAGTGGATTGTAGCCAAGAACTGGACAGGCTCTTAAATGTAATTTGGCATGTACATACGGATTTTCACCCTAATCAAACACTCAATACACACACGCAATAACGTGTGTGTTTCTTTTATAAAAAAAAAACACATTTTATTGAAAACGCCCATACAATAGTAGAAAAGAAAATTTTAAAAACGAAAGGTGTTTTGTATGCCAGCTATGGTCGGACATATTCGTATCGTCAATATTGGATCAAGTGGTATTTTTCATATTGGAGATGTATTTGCGATTAGGCCTATTAGTTATTCACGCGCTTTTGCTGGGGCCGGCTCTTTTAATGTTGGAGATAACGTTTCTGTCTACAATTATCAAAGCGCAACGACTGTCAATGATTCAGATGTAATTGATCAAGCGATAATTGGTTCAACTTAGAGGAGGCGATTACATTGAATTTTTATGTAAACCAAAGCATCATCATTAATAACATTAAAATTGATAGCATTACAACCTCTTCTGTATTCCAAATTGGTACTGCAGGAAGTATTAAAGCTCTATCTAAATTCTCAAATAGCGGTGGATTTACAGAGCCCCTTCGCCCATTGCAGGCGAAAGGACAAATTATTTCTATCAAACCATCAACTAGTTCTTCTTAAGACATCCTTGTCATAAATATATAGCAGGAATATTTTTACCCTCCCTACTGAAAAGGAGGTTTCACAAAATGAATCAAGATATATATACTTACTTACACCAACTTCAACAAGCTCTTCAAGCACAACAAGCAACCATCCTTAACCTAGAAGATCAAGTTCGCCAACTCCAAGAAGAGCTTAACGAATTAAAAAATCGCCCCTCCTCTTCTGTAGGAAAAGTGGAATACAAATTCGATCAATTAAAAGTAGAAAATTTAAATGGTACTTTAAATATCGGTTTAAATCCGTTTTCAGCAAAAGGACAGCAAATTGAAGATTTCCAAGTGGATACCGAAACATTAAAAGTAAATCCTGAAACAGATACAAACCCAGATTTTTACCAAGGCATCCTTCAGGAAATGCATCGTTACTTAGATGAAGAAGCATATAATCGAATTCTCCATTTTGAACAAGAAGAGAGAACGCCGCTTGATGAAATGTATCGACAAATGATGGTTGATGACATAAAAAAACAGATGGAGCATAGACTTCCTTATTATTTATCACAAACGCAATCCTATGAAGGAATTTCAACAGATCCAGATTATTTACGAGATATCATTATTCAAGCGATGAAACATGATATCGACAAAGCTTTCCTCTCTTTTATTCAACACATACCGGGCAATTTCCGAAAGGAGTAAGTATGTATGAATCTTAACGTTGTAAATCGCGAATTAAAAGTTGGCCAGATTAAAATGAACGGCGTATCGTCGTCCGCACTCTTTTTAATTGGGGATGCAAATTTCCTCATACTATCTTCTATTCTTGATACACCATTTGAAACTGTTACAGAGGGTCCATTTGTACCATTAGTCACAGATGTCCCTCCTACTCCAGGTTAAGGAGACTGAGAAACTATGTTACATCATGTGTCTGTTGTCCAAAATGTTTCTATTATTTCTTTAGGGATTAGTGCCGTATTTCAAGTTGGAGATGCCAATCAAATGGAATTAAAAAGTAGAGCTCTTGCCGTCCATAGGGAAATTCCTTGTTATATAAAAGGCGAAGGTCGCTTAGATGCATTTGAAATCTTTACAGATGAACACATCACAATCCCAAAACGAACGACAGATGTAAAATTAAACATTGTAAATGAATGCCCTTTTATTGAAGTAAACAATGTTGAATTGCGAACACTTTTAAATTCTGGTTGCTTTCAAATTGGAAATGTTGATTATGTTTTTAATAACTCTCGTATTATGCAAATCCGCCAATATATTACGGATGAACCTTCCGCACAATAATTCATATAGTAATTAAAAAGCTTAGAAAAGTAGGTGGATGGTATGCCTTCTGTTGTTGGAAACCTTGTCGTTCAAAACAGTAATGGATCTTTCAATTTAGGAGATTTTTATAACGTATCTCCGAAAGAAAACACGAAAGCGTATAATGGATCTGGAGCTTCCAATGTTGGATTTGTCGTGAACACTTTTAGCGGCGTTAGCGCAACAAATACGTTTGATTCTGATGTGGCCGATCAAGATCAGATCGGAACAGCGTAAAAAAAGTAGGAGATATTCTCCTACTTTTTTCTTTTATCTCATTCAAGATTATCAAAAAACTCCACTGTTTACTGTTTCATTTTATTTAAATGATAATCCGCTCTCCTCCAAAGCCTTTCTAAGCTTCGGCAAAGATGCTGGACCCATACCATGTAGTTTTAAAATCTCTTTTTCACTGTATTTTGAGAGTTCTTCTATAGTGTGAATTCCATGATGTTGTAACGCATTTCGTGCTGGTGATGACAGAAGGGAAAGTAATCCTGTTTTAGGTTTCTTTTCTTTCTCACAATCTGGGCAAGTTGGACAATCGCTACTTTTATAATACTCATGTCCCTGTTCACAAGTTCTTAACGTTTTTTCCATTGCCATTTTCAAGTCCCTCTATTCCTCAACTTTGACAACATGATTGCCATCAAAGAAGTATAAGCATTTCTCTTTCACAGGATGTTGCAAGCTTTTTTCAAGCGCCTTTGCATATAACGAAAGCTGTACTTTATATCGATCTTCTAAAATCGGTTTCGCTTGATCGAATCCGCCTGGGAACTTCCCTTCAATCGTATCCGTTTTGAAGTCGATTAAAGTGATACCATCTTCCTCTTCAATCATGCAGTCGATAACCCCTTGGACAAGAATTGTTTCATCACTCTTACCTTGCCAATCTTGATACGCCTCTTCTGCTGCAAGCATCATCGTAAATGGTACTTCACGCTCAACACTTTTCGCCGCTAATACCCTTTTACCTAGGTCACTGTCAAAGAATGAAATCACTTTTTCAATTGCTATTTCTTCTGCTTGTTCGAATGTTAATAGTTCCTTATTTACCATTCCGGCAATTTGCTCTTGAAGAACTTCAATCGTAATTGGTTTCTTCAAATCTACATGTTGCATAACAGCATGGACTGCTGTCCCACGCTCTGCGTACGTCAACCCTTTTTTCTCCATAAAACGAGGACGCGTTTTAATTGGTGCACGCAGTTTTTTAATAAAGGCATTATCGCTACCTTCTTCTGATTGGTAGTTTCTCTTTATTTCTGTAACAGACTGTTTCGCACGGTGAGATGTTGCTTCCTCATATCCGTACTTCCACATTAATCTGTCGTACACTTCTTCTTTCCGTTCACTTTGTAAGGGAACAGCTTTTTTCTCACGAAGTGCTTCTAACAATTCTTGTTTCTCTTCTTGAACCGGTTCCGGTGCAAGTAACGTTTTGCCGTCAACAACTTCCACTTTCCAGTTCGTGTCATATTCATAAATTTCATCTGGAATGCTTCCTTGTCCTAATTCAAGAAGCATTTCACTATCACGATGTCTATATAATGAAGGTGCAATCCAGTCTAAATAACAAGACGCTCCGGCACGTATATGGTCTGGTAATAACCATTCACTATGCTCCCTTGCATCGAGCCATTTTTCCATTTCTTTATTGGCATCTTTAACCGTTCCAATTAAAATTAACTTCTCTTTCGCACGCGTTAACGCTACGTATAACACGCGCATTTCTTCCGCGATTAATTCCATTTTCATTTTACGCTTAATTGCTAGTTGCGATAATGTCGTATATTTAATTCGTTTACGAGGATCGATAAATTGTGAACCGAAACCGAAGTCTTTATGCAGTAAGAAACGTTTCATTAAATCTTGTGTATTAAAACGACGACCTAGTCCCGCTACAAATACGACTGGGAACTCAAGTCCTTTACTTTTATGAATCGTCATAATACGAACGACATCTTCTTGTTCACCTAAAGCTCTCGCAGTTCCCATATCATCACCGCGTTCTAAAATACGCTCAATAAAGCGTAAGAAGCGGAATAATCCTCTAAACGATGTTGCTTCATATTGTCTTGCACGGTCATAAAGTACACGCAGGTTTGCTTGCCTTTGCTTTCCGGCTGGTAAACCGCCAACAAAGTCGTAATAACCTGTCTCACCGTACACTTTCCAAATTAAATCAGAAAGTGACTGTTGACGCGCGAATTCACGCCATCCTTGAAGTAAGTTATAGAACCACTGTAATTTATCATGTAGTTCTTGCTCTTCTTCAAGTGGTGCCCCTTTTAAGAATGTGCTCATCACTTCATAAAACGAACCTTTCTTCCCGTGAGCACGAAGCGTCGCAAGTTCCTCATCATTTAACCCAACGATTGGTGAACGAAGTACTGCGGCAAGCGGAATATCTTGCATCGGATTATCGATCACGCGGAAGACGTTCATCATAATATTTACTTCTGTCGCTTCAAAGTAACCAGTCGCAAGATCAGCGTATACTGGAATTCCTTGCAGCTTTAACTCTTCCATAATTTGCGGCGCCCATGGCATGGAGCGAAGTAAAATAACGAAGTCGCGGTATTGTACTTGTCGCATTTCATTCGTTTTGCGATCATAGACGGTATATCCTGAATCAACCATAGCCTTTATTCGCTGCGCCATAAGGCGAGCTTCAAGCTGTGCTTTTTCGACTTCTGCACCTTCTTCTCCGTCTATTAACTCTTCTTCCGTTTGCTGAATGCATAGTAGTTCTGCCGCTACATCTTCACCTTCTGGATAGGTAGCACCTAACTTTAATTCAGCGTCAGCATCGTAATCAATTTCTCCGACTTCTTCACCCATAATTTGTTTGAAAATAAAGTTCGTACCTGCTAACACTTCATGACGACTACGGAAGTTTTTCGCTAAATCGATTTTCATTCCGCCGTCTAATCCTTCTTGCGTAAAGCGTTTATACTTTCCTAGGAACAGGCCTGGTTCTGCTAGTCGGAAACGATAGATCGACTGCTTCACGTCACCTACCATGAACAAGTTCCCTTCACTCTCAGAATCTTTCGTTACGAATTTAATAATGGATTCCTGCACAAAGTTCGTATCTTGATATTCATCAACTAGTACTTCAGCAAATTTATTACGATATTGAAGTGCTACTGCTGATGGCTTCATTTCACCACTTTCACTTTGTTCACTTAAAATTTGTAAGCAGAAATGCTCTAAATCTGTGAAATCGACCATTCCTTTATCCCGCTTCATCGCTTGGAAACGCTCTGTAAATACTTTTACAAGCTGTACGAGTTTTTCTAATACAGGATGCATGTCTTGAAAATCTCGTAAGAAACTTTCAGGTCTGCGGCTAAATAACTCTTCTTGTAATTTCTTCACTTCATCTTTCGCTTTATTACGAAGAGAGTCTACTTGTTTTACAACATCCTCGTTGTAATCACTTTTCTTAATGCGCTTTAACGTTTGCCACGATACATTTTGCATCGCTTCATACACACTTGTCCATGACTCACGAGCAGCTGATGACAACGTTCCAAGTAAAACTGCATCAGCTTGCAGTGTTTCAACGCGGGGCGCCGGACCGTCAGGAAGCATTGCGAGTTCAGTCGCTTTACGAATATGTGTCTCTGCTGTTTCAAGCTGGAATTTCACATCTTCTAATAAGTAAGAAGCGTACACTAAATCTTCAATTGTCTTTCCTTCCACGTCGTATGCTTCTACTAATTTATCGAGCCATTTTTCCGGATTTGGATGCGCTCTTGATTCTGTATGAAGCGCTAAAATCATACGCTGTAAGTCATCATCACTACGGTCACTCGTATAACGGTCAACGAGTTCAAAGAAAATACTATTATCTTCGATTCCATACTCTTCTTCTAATATGTCATCTAACACTTCTTCTTTTAATAATTCGTTTTCTGTTTGATTCGCAATGCGGAAACGAGGATCAACATCAAGCATGTAGTAGTATCCTCTAATTACTTGTAAACAAAATGAATGGATCGTTGAAATAGAAGCTTTATTTAATAAGCTAAGCTGCTTTCTTACGTGCTGCGATCCTGGCTCATCAATTAATACCTTTTCTAACGCTTCCCCAATTCTGTTTTTCATCTCTTGCGCCGCTGCATTCGTAAATGTTACAACGAGCAGGCGGTCGACATCGACTGGATTTTCTTCATTTATAATCTTTTTAATAATACGTTCAACTAATACTGCTGTTTTCCCTGATCCAGCTGCTGCCGCGACTAATATATCACGTCCGTTCGCTACAACCGCTTTCCACTGGTCATCCGTCCACTGACTACCTTCTGGTTTTTTAGGCCAATTTTCAATCATTCTCCGCCAACCTCCTCTCTAATTTTCTCCATCGCTTCGCTATCTTTCATATCTTTTAGCGTACGGAACTGGTTATCTTCGAGTGATTCATCGAACTGACAAACAGATTTGAAGTTACAGAACGTACACGCCGCTTTATTCCCCTTCTTATAAGGAGCAATATCAATAACGCCTTCTGTAATGTCTTTTCCAATATTTTCAAACGTATGGTGTACGTATTTTTGAAGTACGTTAAACTCTTGTTCACTTGCAATACTCGAACGCGCACTAAAGCTACCGTCTTTTTTCAAACCAGCAGAAATAATATCAGAGCTTCCTGTTGAAAGTTTGTTATCCATTAAACGAACAACATCAGCATCTCCTAGTACGAGTCCTTTCATTTTAAATTTCTTTAAAATCTCTTTCTCAATTTCTGCTTCAGATGCGTCACCCTTCATCTCAACGATCGGGTTATGAATATGGAAGTACAGTACACCAGCCGGTGATGCAGTACCTCCCTTTTTCATCCACGTATGTGCATTTGAAGTAACAACATCTAAATACGTTAACATTTGAAGTGCTAATCCGTAATACACTTCTGTTAAGTCTAACGCTTTTGAGCTTGATTTATAGTCAATAATACGTAGGAACGTCCCGTTTTCATCTTCTGCCTTATCAACACGGTCAATACGGCCAACTACTTCCATCTTCACGCCATTTGGTAATGAGAATTCCATCGGCGGAAGCGATCCTGTACCGCCCATACCGAATGGCACTTCTAAATCAACTGGTACGAAACCACTTGACTTCGCATGTTCACGAAGAATGATTGATGTACGGAAAATGATTTGTTGTAGTTTTTGTTTTAAATAGAAATGACGATTTGAACTTAATAAAATTTGTCTTTGTAATAACGGTGCAATCTCTTCTATTACTACAGCAGAAAGATACTCACACTCTTTTATTGATAAATCCGCCCAAGTACGGTTTTCACGTAATAGCCTGTCCGCAATTCTCTTCAGCGCTGCATGGAATAGTTCCCCGATATCGGGTGCATCCAGTTTGAAAATGTCACGCTCTCTTAACGATAAACCGTGCTGCGCGAAATGAGCATATGCGCAACGGTTAAATAGTTCCATACGAGATACGCTTCCTTTTATTTTATCTCCATATAAATCTCTACTTACAACTGTACTTAGCTTTTGCGCACGATTTCGGTAGAATAAACTTGATAATACGCGGCTACTTTTTTGTTTCCATTCATCTGAAGTTACGTAGAAGTTATATACATCCCACCAAAAATCTAAATTCCCTTCAAATCCATATCGCTTCCACGTTTGAAGTTGCTGCATAACATATGACAACGTTACTTCTGGCGTTGCTACGTATGAAATTTGTTCCGAACGTGATAAATCATTTACGTCATTTGTAATAAATGTATCTTTCACATCAGGGAACATTCTTTTTATTTTCTTAATAAAGCTAGACGCAAGTAACGTCTTCCCTTCCTCATCTGCAAGCGGGCATGAAATATATAATTTCTCAGTTGCTCTCGTTACCATTTGGTACATAACGAACTGTTCTTCTAATAAGGTTTGTCTCGTCGTTGGTGCTAATTCGATACCTGCAACGCTAAGAACATCTCTTTCCTCATCAGAAAGCATCCCTTCATCCATCGGTGCTGCCGGAATAACTCCTTCATTCACGCCAATGACAAATGTTGCTTTCACATTTGATAATCTTGAACGATCAATATTAGCAATTAACACTTGGTCTAATGATGGCGGAATGTTTGCGAATTGAAGCGCCTCAAGACCTGTCGACATAACATCTGTGAACATAGAAAGTGACATTTTCTCTTCGCCAAGCATCTCAACGAACGTATCAAGAAGACTCATTACTTCTTCCCATACTTGCTCATGATCTGTCGCAAATAAAAAATCTCCGCTCTCTTCTGCACGAATACGTAATGCTTCTAGTTTTTTCGGAACGTCTAGCTCTTCTAAAAATAAATAAACAGCTTCGCACATTTGCATAACTGTTCCCGCTCGCTTCAGCCTTTTTTGCATACGAATAACAGGCGTTCTTACAACGTCGCGCAGTCGATTTATTCTCTCTTCCATTTCACGTTCACTGTCTGTAATCATCTCGTCCGTATCGTCAAGAGAACGATAGCGGCGATACATCCACGGATCCTCAGAAGTCCATCTCTTCCCTTGTACACCGTACGCTAAACAGTAGTTTTCAAACTCATCCATCTCTTCGCGCATCGTTTCTTTTCTTACGTCTAATGGATATAAAAGCTCTGTTTTCACGCAGCGGAACACTGCATCATAACGCCAATTCCCGCTAATAATCTCGAGTGCAGAACGAATGCATTCTACTAGCGGATGATGTGACATCGGGCGTTTTTCATCGATGAAATGCGGGATATTATAATCTGTAAATAGCGTTCGCATCACATCGTAATAACTTTCTCCGTTACGAAGAAGGACTGCAATATCTCGGTAACGATAGTCTTCATCCGCCACAAGTCTACGAATTTCACGCGCAACACCTTCTACTTCAGCTCGTAAATTCGCTGCTGTACTAATCGTTACACTTGCTTCTCCGTGAAACTTTTCATTTGGACGTGCTTCGTAATGCGTTTCTAAATGCGCTAATGCTTGCGAATGAAAACGCGGTTGTTCCATAAGTGGAATCGTTTTTTCAATTTCTATCTTCTCTTCACGCGCCACTTGCTTTATTTTTTCATACGTTAACGTCGTTTCATAAAATAAATCTAGTTCATTTACTGGCTGCGCTAACGTTTTTTCATCTATCGTTAACGTGATCGTAACTCTCGCACCGCAAATCATAAGCTGTCTTAAAATTTCTAGTTCTTGCGGTGAAAATGAATGAAATCCATCTATATAAATTTCAGCCCCATTTACATATTCAGAATGTGGAAGCTTTTCGACTAGCAATTGTAGGTAGTCTTCTGAATCCAAATATTTTCCGATTAAAGCACGTTCAAAATCATCATATAATAGTTGTAAATCATACACTTTATTCGCTAATAGCTTTTGTTCTGCACTGCTACTATGTGCGTCTAATTGTTGCCACATTTCATATACGTTAGATGGCGTCACATTGTAACGTTTAAACTCCGCAATCATACTACCAAGATGTTCAAAGAAACCGTTTTGCTCCGCTGCTTTTTGGAACACCGATAATCCATCTTTACGAGACTCTACAATTTTACGAAGTAACATATGTACGCCCGCTTCATCAATGTGAAGACGACTCGCTCCACCAACTTCTTGCAGTACCTTCCACGCTAATCGTGAAAAACTAAAAACTTGTGCCCGAATAGAACCTCTTACATCCTCACTCCCGATTAACGCCTGCTGCGTTTGGAATGTCATCTGTTCTGGCACAAGATATAATATTGTTTTCCCTCTTGGGCGTTGCTTTAGCTCTTCCTGCACTTCGTGTAAACAAAGTGTACTTTTTCCACTTCCCGCTCTACCAATCACAAATCGAAGTGACATGTAACCCCACCTTTCACTTACATAACGAACGTTAGTTTGCTACTATAATTGTATTATAGGACACGAAAAAAGACAAACATGTATAATGACGATACCCCATCTCAAAACATAAAAATACAACCGCTAAAGTATTTAATTACATAGAAAAAGCTGCTCATATAAGCAGCTTTTTCTATGTAATATTTCTTACTCCACTTTAGACAATATCTTTTTTTGAAAAGCTCTTTCTTCCTCATCTTTATATCCACTTGATATAACTTCTTGAATATCGTCATGGTTAAATAAATAAGTAAAATCAGGACTAATATAGCCCTCTGGGTAAAAACATCCCATATAGTCAAATTTTTTCACTTTATCTGTTTCTACTTGTTGTTTACGCCCATAAATCATGAGTTTCTTGGTTCCTTCTTTTAAGATTACGATAGAGCCTATAGGTAGAAGATGTGAATTCATTTCCTTCTCCTTTCCTTTCTTGTAAGATTAGATTTTTGTTGAACCTGTTTCATTTTTGAATGCCCTGTAATAAGATGTTTTTTAAAATCAAAATAAAAATACACATGGACACTCGCAAACAAGAAAATAACCGAGAAAAATGACAGTAAGATAATTAGCAAAATCGCTAGAGAATCTTGACTTAAAATTCCTATACTAATTTGACCAACAATGTAGCCTACACCTGAAAAAACACCGACTTTTGAAAATTTCACCTTCTGATCATTTATACCCATTAAACGAGCTGTAAAATATTTAATCCACAATTGTCCGGATTTATAAACAACCAAACAGTATACTATAAATGATAGAATAAAAAATAAAGGTGATTCCAATCCTATTAACTCGTAAGCTATTTTTTGAACACCTATAAAACTACAAAATGAAATGCTAGTTCCAACAAATCCAGAATATAGTAAATGTTGTAATTGAGGCTGCTTAGGTTTGTTAATAAAAATCCAAATTCCCCACAAGTTACATACTATAAAAAATGGAAGCGCCAAGTAAAAATACACATTATATATTGGTGGAAATACAAAAATTATAATCAATAACAAAAAATTCATAATAAACCATACAAAGGCTCCGACAATATTTCTTATATCAAATGGTAGTAATATTCGTATGCCATCATCTATATTTTTAAAGTTATATTTATCCATTATGCACCTCATAGAAAATTAAAAGATTTCATCTAAAGCAGAGCCTATTCCAGATTTAATTCGGTCTTTTATAGAGTCTTTTTCACCATCATTATTCCAGTCCCCTTTATCGAACTTAATTCCATCCGTTATTATGCTAGATACTACAGAAGCGGTAAAACCTACACCAGCCCCAATCACAGTTCCAATGGGTCCTCCAATTGCTGTACCGACTGCAGCACCCGCCCAAGTACTAGCAGCAGTAGAACCTACTCCAACCGCTACATCACCAACAATGTCTCCTACAATTTTACTACTGCTTGCATTACTTTCCAAATTTTCTTTCGTATCTTTAAAGACATCTAAACCGGTACTTATATATCCTAATGCGTTATTTTTTAACGATAATGATTCTTTTAATAATGCACCTGGTTTTAACACATAACGTTTTACTTCATCAATTGTTTTAGCTTCCTCTAATGGTAGCTTTGTTCTTCTAATAACGTTATTACCATCTTTTCCTTTAATAAGTGTACGATTTTCAAATCGCACCATAGGTTTTCCTTGATTATTTGTATATGGTGTCGCGCGAAAACCTTGGTTATGCCTTTGAGCAATTTGGTATGCCTCTTGACCATCTTTAAAGGTTCCAAATGCGGTTAATCCGGCTCCCATGGGGTTTTCTTTCCATTCATCAATGCCTCCCCCAAAAGGACTTAATAAGTCAACACTATCTATTTTCCAATCTCCTAATGAAACTTCTTGTTGATCAGTTTTCTCAAAACGATCAGCAATACTTCTTAATGATTTGCTATGTGTTTTTAAATCATTCGTTACGCCCTCTAACATTGAACCTGCATATAAAGCCTGATTCAATACAGCATCCCTTCCAGATACTTGAAAGGGTAAATCCATTAATTGCTGACTCAAACGTTTATGTGTTTCAAATACTTCATGAGCTGCACGCTCTATATTAGAAGCTAACCCCCTTAAAAGGGCAGGAGTAACTTTAATTTCTTTACTCATTTTGATTCACCACCTATTGATTTAAGGTACAGAACCATTTTTTTGATTTCTTCGATAATTGCAAAAATATCTAGACAAATAACATTCGTTTGCTTCTCTCCCCTTTCTAGTATTTTTTGGATAAGCCAATATTGGTTTTGACTATACATATACTGAATACTATCGGTATACCATGCATCCTTTATATAATAATGAGTTTTAACTGTATTTAACTCTTCACGATCACATATAATATTCACTAATTCTTTAACATCATTATCCGAATAATATCCGAATAATTCCGATAAATCCTTTTCTGATTGATTTAAAAAATCTTTTTCATATACGGCGCAAGGAAGTTTAAATGTATGATTCGAATGTGGAAAAGTATTTTTAGACTGCAACGCTTGATATATAAATTGCCATGCTACCTCAGGTATTCCACACTCTCTAAATATACATTGTTTTTCACCGTTAACATCTGTTATTCTGTTATGTATAACTTTTTTATCAGTAAAATAAAAGACGTTCTTTTCTTTAATGTCGTTTTTGTTTATCTGTACTTCAATAACAAAACCTGTAGTTAGACAAATACTAAAATATTCTACAAGTTGTTGTTCACAAAATACTTCGTCTTCTTTTATTATGAGTAATTCTTTTCCCCTCCAGTGGTCATACATTATATCTAATTCTTTATCTATTTCTTCGTCTAACCAATTTTCAAATGGATTCTCAATTCCAATCATTGTTTCATGATCAAATATACCCGTTAATACATATACTTCTTTGCTCGATAACGTAAGAGGCTCAATATTCAAACATCCCCACTCCCTAGCTTAATATACGGTCCCTAAAAATTATAATACAATAAAAAAATAATTGTATCTAGTAATCATTAATTCATAAAAAGTATCTTACTCGCTAATTACAAATTACGATTTTATTGAAATTCATTCCAAAGTAAGTCTACCTTATAGTAAAAAGGTTAACCAACAAATAGTAGAAACGTTCAAAGAAGTACAGATTAAACATGAAAATTTCAGAAGTTATCATTACCAATTATATAACGATATAAAAATTGTTTTTATCCTTGGTCATGATACCAGCTAAACATTCTCATTAGCAATAGATTGAAAAAATATAAAGTAAAAAAAGACAAACATAATTGTTTGTCTTTTTCTATACTTCTACCTATTATATCAACCTTTTGAAAAATTCGTTTGCACCTCTTGAATTGGCCAATATCGTAAATCAACTTTACCGACAACTGTATCAGCTTTTACAAACCCAAAGTGTCTACTATCCCAACTCCCGAGGCGATTATCACCTACTACAAAAATATATCCCGGTGGCACCGATTCTTCTTTCGTTAACTCTTCTAGTTTAAAATCACCTGTTAGTTGTCGTCCATCTATCTCTTTCTTATACGTTTCTAAATAAGGTTCATCCACGAATTGTCCGTTTATATATAGTTTATCATGCTTATATTCAATTTGATCCCCAGGTAAGCCGATAATTCGTTTTACGTAATCCTCTTTTTTATTCGCATGAAACACAACAACATCAAACCTATTCAAGTCCCCCACTTGATAACTCACCTTATTTACAACGAGCATATTGCCATCTTGTAATGTCGGCATCATTGACTTCCCCTCTACAACGTACGTTGAAAAGAAAAACGTTCGAAAAAATACAGCTAATAATACACCAATTAAAATTGTTCGTATCCACTCTATGCCTTCTTTTTTCAAAGTTTTCTTCATCCGCTTCTCCCCTTATCCTTTAATCATGAAGCTTTCCTTTACAAAGAAGACTATTCTTAATGTAGTTCTAACTTTACTTCAATTTTCTTACCGACATACCACAAAATAAAAATACCAATTGCTACAATGACTGATTTCACCGGATTATGAATAAATGACATTAAATCATGACCGATATACGTTAAAATAAAAATCATCACAAGCTTTCCGAATGCAAGCGCGAGGCCAAACTGCTTTACACTTATGCGAGATAAACCAGCGACAACATTTATAAGCGCAGACGGTGTAAACGGAAAACAAAATATGACGAAAATTGGCGCAAACCCTTTCCTTTCAATCCACCCCATTGCCTTTCGTACTCTCTCATGCTTATTTACAAAAGAAAAGAAACGACTTCGACCAAAATGGCGGATAATGAAAAAGACAAGTAAGGCGCCCATTACTGATCCAAGCCAAGAATAAAGAAAACCGAGCCAAAATCCAAATGCAACAGCATTCGCCAGTACAAATACGATGAGTGGCAATGCCGGAATCAACGCTTCTATCATCGGTAAACCAATACCAAGAAGTGGTCCGAACGCTTTATAGCTTTCAACAATATGATCCATATTTTCTGGTGAAAAATACTCTTTGATTGTCTGAAAATCCATTCTACACTTTACCCCTTTACTCTAAGTACTACCTCTACTGTATCATTGCTTATATGAAAGAGGAAATGGTAGATACGACATATGGAGATGTAATTATTAAGTTTCCATATCTTTCATTAGAATTCCTTCATTATTACGCTATGATAATCTATCAATATTCGACAGGACGTTTCGCAGTTTTAGAAGTGACACTTTTGTTTTGTTGACAAATTCCTCAGTAGGTGAAATTATATCGGGGATTTCTCAAATATATCGACTTACCGATAAAAACTGACAAATAAAAAAGATGGGGATTTTTCCCCATCCTCTTAAACTTCCTCTTCTTTCACAAAATATACTTTCTCGTATGCTGGTTTTAATCGAGATTCTTGAGTTTTATCAATCTCTTTAAAACAAGGATTTCCTTGTTTTTTTCTACGATCTTCATATTCAGTACGCAATTTCGCTGTACGATTTAGTTGATTTTCAAAACTGCTTTTTGATATTTCTAATTTCACAGCAAAGCCATTTATAAATCTAACAATAACATTTCCATCTTTTAACTCTTTATTACTTTCAATATAAAAATGAGACAACCAAGCGCACTCTTTTCTAGAGTAAGAATAAGTAGGAAAAAAATAAAGTTGATCTGCTGGACTAATCGCAATCGGTGCTTTATGTGTAATATGAGTTAACTCTTTCGTTCCTTCTTTTCTGCCTAAGAAACTAGAGCCATGCTTGCGGCAACTTCTTTCTATAATATCTAGGGGCTTTTGAAATACGAAAAAAGAATCTTCCATCTCAACAACTCGTGTAACGATTTTCTTTTCACTTAGAATAACAGGAAGTAAGGCCATTGTATTTTTATTTACCACATAGTTTTCGACATAGCGTTCTACTTTACTTTCCATATTCTACTGTCTCCTTTTTTCTATTTATATTAGCAGCTGCATATATAATTTTAGCATCTATGAAAAGGAAATGGCTTACAGATTCCGCTTTTTTACAATACTTTATCATTTATCAAACATCTTTTAAATTATAAAATAACAATATAGTGTTTTTGTAATAAAAACCTATATAAAATGTATTTATACTACCAATAAATATTTACAACTGCTTCCTCATTTCGCATCATTACGACAATTAACTTTGCTATAATTAAAAGGAAAATCCAATATATGGAGGTCCACTATGGAAGAAAAAGAAATGCAACCAACGATTCAAATGAAAAATAGTAGCATTGTGATCGTGAAAAATTCAGCTAGTATTATATTCGGTTTGTTTTTCATTCTACTATTCTTCGCAAAGCCTTTTCGTAAATCGAAATGCTCTGAATGTAAGAAACGTGAGAAGAAAAAGATTGGAAAAGAAGAGTAAAAGGCCTTCCATTTTGGAAAGCCTTTTACTCTTCTTCGTCCTCAAAAAAACCGACTATTTTTTCTTATTCATCTAAAACGGGCGAATGAGATTTCTTCAATCGTATTGTGTAGATCTTCTTTATTCCCACTACGAACATCGAGTATGACTTCATTTGTATACTTTTCCCCCAAATATACTCATTATGCTCGTATATTACAGCAAAAAAAGGATGGCAGCAGCCATCCTCTTTCCATAATGAACTATAAAATTATAGTTTGATTACGTTTTTAGCTTGAGGTCCACGGTTACCATCTTCGATTTCGAAGCTAACTTTTTGACCTTCTTCTAGAGATTTGAAACCTTCAGTTTCGATTGCAGAGAAATGTACGAATACATCGTTTTCGCCTGGAACTTCGATGAAACCGAATCCTTTTTCGTTGTTAAACCATTTTACTTGTCCTGTTACTGCCATAATTATTTCCTCCTAAAGAAAACACAATTTATTTTAGTCTTCCTGTATAAAAAAAGAATCCACACATTATCAAACACGAAACATAAACTAGTTCTCACATACTTTTTCTCGTTCGTTTTTCGGCACTTGATAATATATGGATTGCTTAATTTAACTATTCAACTGACTTCATCATAGCATACTTAAAATGAAATGTACAATCTTTTTTGAAAATAACTGACAAATTAAATTGATTGTACATTCGTAAATAATTGATTTTAGTATGTGCGGATTTCACTATGAAGTGAACACAAACATCATTTGAATACGATTACATCCCTTGTTCTGAAGTGTTACAATATAATCGTACAGTCGTTATATTGGAGGGGATTATATGTCAAACTACACCAACGAAGAAAAGCTTACAGGGGGAAATGTATCAAATGTGTATCGTTCTGAAAATACTGTTCGGCGAGAATTAAAGCCAGGTAGTGCAAAAATTCATACATTATTACAGCACTTAGAAAACAAAGGGTTTCATCATGCTCCAAAGTTTTTAGGTGTAGATGAAAAAGATAGAGAGATTTTATCCTTTATTGAAGGAGACGCTGGGAATTATCCTTTAAAAGAATATATGCGATCTAATGATGTTTTAAAGGAAATAGCAAAGATGCTCCGCCTTTATCATGATGCGGTAAGTGACTTTCCCTTATCAGATGAATGGCAACCGATGGATCTTACTTCAAATAACATTGAGGTTATTTGCCATAACGATTTTGCTATATATAACATTATTTTTCATGATGAGAAACCAGTAGGTATTATTGATTTCGATGTTGCTGCTCCTGGTCCGAGAATTTGGGATATCGCTTATACGCTTTATACTTGTGTACCTTTAAGTAGAGTGTATTATACAGAATCGGGTGAGGCAGTTCATTATGAATCGGCACAACATGCTAGCCGTATGAAAGAAAGAGTGAAATTGTTTGTCCAGTCCTACGGTAAAAGTATGGACGAAGATTACTTAGGAATAGTGTTACTACGATTAGAAGCATTATGTACATATATGAAAAGAAAAGCACAAGAAGGCGACTTAAATTTCCAAAGAATGATTGATGAAGGACATTTAGAGCATTATAAGAAAGATATGAAGTTTATTCGCGATCATAGAGCTGAGTGGATTTGATAATATCGTCTTTTTTGTCGGTAAGTCGATATATTTGAAAAACCGTTGATGTATTTCCATTTACTCTCGAATCGTTCCGAAAATAACAAGGGCACCCTTTAAAAAGGTGCCCCTTCCTTTTATTTCGTAAACTGTGCTTCCTCTGTAGAACCTTTTAACGCTGTCGTTGATGAAGTACCGCCTGTAATAACTTGTGCTACTTCATCAAAGTAACCTGTTCCTACTTCGCGTTGATGACGAGTTGCAGAGTAGCCGTGTTTTTCTGCTGCGAATTCTGCTTGTTGCAGTTCAGAGTACGCTGCCATGCCGCGCTCTTTATAGCCACGTGCTAATTCAAACATGCCGTAGTTTAACGAGTGGAATCCAGCTAGTGTTACGAACTGGAACTTATAACCGTAAGATGCGATTTCTTTTTGGAAGCTTGCAATTGTTTTTTCATCTAATTTTTGTTTCCAGTTAAATGAAGGTGAACAGTTATATGCAAGCAATTTCCCTGGATGCTCTTTATGAATTGCATCCGCAAATCGTTTTGCATCTTCTAAATTTGGTTCAGATGTTTCGCACCAAACGAGATCTGCATAAGGAGCGTATGCTAAACCACGTGCAATTGCTTGATCAAGACCTGCTTTCGTACGGTAAAATCCTTCTGGAGTTCTTTCACCTGTAATAAATGCTTTATCAACTGGATCGATATCGCTCGTAATTAAATCTGCTGCATCCGCGTCTGTTCTTGCAACAATAATTGTCGGCACTCCCATTACGTCTGCTGCAAGGCGTGCCGAGATTAAATTACGCACCGCTGTTTGCGTTGGTAATAATACTTTTCCGCCTAAATGGCCGCATTTTTTCTCTGAAGATAATTGATCTTCAAAGTGCACACCTGATGCACCCGCTTCAATCATACCTTTCATCAGTTCAAATACGTTTAGTTGTCCGCCAAATCCTGCTTCTGCATCTGCTACAATCGGTACGAAATAATCTGTATCATCGCTTCCTTCCATATGCTGAATTTGATCCGCACGTTGAAGTGTTTGATTAATTCGTTTCACTACAGCAGGTACGCTGTTCGCTGGATATAGACTTTGGTCTGGATACATATGTCCAGAAAGGTTCGCATCCGCAGCGACTTGCCATCCACTTAAATAAATTGCTTTTAGCCCAGCTTTCACTTGTTGCATCGCTTGGTTTCCTGTTAATGCGCCAAGTGCGTTAATATAATCTTCCGTATGAAGCGATGACCAAAGCTTTTCAGCACCGCGGCGCGCTAATGTATGTTCAATATCAATTGACCCACGCAAGCGAATTACATCTTCTGCCGAATACGGACGTGTAATCCCTTTCCAACGCTTATCTAGTTCCCAGCTCTCTTGTAATTTCTCAATTCTTTCGTTTTTCATTTGTTCCATCCCCTTTTCACTTTATAAAATTTCATAACCTGGTAATGTTAAAAATGGTACGAATTCATCATTTCGAACGAGATTTGTAAACAACGTTGTCGCCTCTTGGAATCTCCCTTTCTTAAAGGCTTCCTTACCAATCTCTCTTTCTATTTTTGCTAATTCTTCTTCTTTTAGCTCTTCCATCAATTCAAGCGTAATATTACGGCCATCATTTAGTTCTCCACTTTCATGGCGAATCCATTGCCATACTTGTGCCCTAGAAATTTCCGCTGTTGCCGCATCTTCCATTAAGTTATAAATTGGTGCTGCTCCCCGTCCGCTTAACCAAGATGCAATATATTGAATGCCTACGCTAACATTTAGGCGAAGCCCCTCTTCTGTAATCGTTCCCACTGGTACTTCTAATAAATCCTTTTCTGTAACATGTATTTCTTCACGTTTTCTAAAAATTTGATTCGGTGTTTTCATAATGTGATTAAATACTTCCATCGCGACTGGTACAAGTCCCGGGTGGGCAACCCAAGTCCCGTCATGACCGTCTAAAGCTTCGCGCTCCTTATCTGCACGCACTTTTTCAAAAGCTGCTTCATTCGCTTCTGGATTGTTTTTAATCGGAATTTGTGCTGCCATTCCTCCAATAGCTGGTGCATTACGACGATGACACGTTTGAATGACCTTCAAAGAATACGCGCGCATAAATGGCGCCGTCATCGTGACTTGCGCTCTATCTGGAAGCAAAAATTCATTATGATTACGGAAACTCTTTAGAAAGCTGAAAATATAATCCCATCTTCCGCAATTTAACCCAGCAGAATGATCTTTAAGCTCATACAAAATTTCATCCATTTCAAACGAAGCGTGAATCGTTTCCAGTAATACCGTCGCTTTAATCGTTCCGTTTGGAATACCGATATATTTTTGTGCAAATACGAAAACATCATTCCATAACCTTGCTTCTAAATGGCTTTCCATTTTCGGTAAGTAAAAGTATGGACCGCTTCCTTTTGCTAAAAGAGCTTTCGCATTATGGAAAAAATAAAGTCCGAAATCTACTAAGCTACCAGACATATTCTTCCCATCAACTTGCATATGTTTTTCTTCTAAATGCCATCCTCTTGGACGCACAATTAATACTGCTGTTTTACTATTTAAACGATATTCTTTTCCATTTTCATTTTTATGCGAAATCGTTCCCTGCACTGCATCTCGTAAATTTATTTGACCTTCAATCGCATTTTCCCAAGTTGGTGAATTCGAATCTTCGAAATCTGCCATAAAAAGATGCGCTCCTGAATTTAAAGCGTTAATAACCATCTTTCTATCCACTGATCCAGTAATCTCTACGCGGCGATCCTCTAAATCTTTTGGCAATTGAGCAATTGTCCAATCCGCTTCACGTATGCGCTTTGTTTCTTCTAAAAACTTCGGAAACTCTCCTGCATCAATTCTCTTTTGTTTCTCCGCACGCTTTTGTAAAAGTTCTATGCGGCGCTTATTAAAATTTTCATGTAGTTCCTTTAAAAAACTAAGCGCCTCAGGTGTCAATATTTCGTTGTACGCTGGTAACATTTCTCCGGGCAATGTAACCCGTGAAGTTTGCGTCGACATATTAGCATCCCCTTCTTAAACTGTTTTATAACAGATTTGATTTTATGTTTTATATTATATAACAAATCTTCAGAAAAGGAAGTTTTTTTTGAAAATTTAATTGCTTTTTTTACAAAACTGTATTCTTCCACCGGCATTACATATAAAAAAAGAAGCCAGTGTTATACAACACCGGCTCCTTCTTTATTATTTATTTAAACATTGAATTAAATAAGAACTGAGCATATTGTTCACGTGTTACTTTCATGTTCGGAGCGAAGTTACCCTTTCCATCTCCTACTGAAATACCATTTGAACCTACTGCATTAATCGCATTTTCTGCCCAATGTCCCTTTGGTACATCTTTAAATTTTGCTGTTCCTTGTACTTGTAATCCAAATGCTCTTGTAAGAACTTGCGCCATTTCTGCACGTGTTAACGTAGCTTTTGGTCTGAAGTTTCCATTCTCGTCACCTGTAAAAATACCTAATTCTGTTACTGCTAAAACTTCAAAAGGAAACATCGTTGAGTTATCATCAACAATATCATTATATGGGCTTTCTAATACCTCATCTTCACCAAATTCTTCATCAAGATCTAGTGCGCGATAAATTAAAGCGGCTACTTGTTCACGATTTACGTTATGTCCAAAACCGAACACACCATTTCCGTAACCAAGCATAATTTCATGTTCTGCTAAAGTTTGAATTGCTTCATAAGACCAATGTCCTGCTGGTACATCTTTAAAGATAACTGGACTTGCTTGTTGTGGCTTTGCAGCTAATTCAGCTTTTGCTGTAGTCCCCTCAGCACTAAATGCTACTCCACCCATAATTGTTAAAGCTGTTGCTACTTTTAAAATTTTTTTCTTCAAAGTATTCTCTCCCTAAAAACATATTTTTTTCTAATATAAAGAATTAACGAAAGCGTAACAATACAATTCCCATGTGATTTTTGTCTAATTTATGAACTATATTTCATATACTTTTATTTACACTCTATTAATAATAAAGTTACTAAATCGCATATTTAAACAAGAAAAAGTTACTTTATTCAATCTCTTCTTATCCACTAAATGCCAACAAATAAATTATGAACAGAAAATCGATATACTTATAAATAATATAAAACAAGAAAAAAGCGTGGGATTCCCGCGCTTTTTTCTTGTTTAGTATTATATTGATATAATTTAAATGTCCTTATATTTTAACTTTTATTCATAATCTTCATCTTTTACAGGAAAATAAAAAACAGCTCTATTTAAAAACGTTGCATATTGCTCACGTGTTACAACTGTATTCGGTTCAAATTTCCCATTTCCTGTTCCTACTATGACATGATTAGACTGCAGTGCACTAATCGCATTTTTTGCCCAATGATTATTTGGTACATCTTTAAATGTATGGTTTTTCTTTACCTCAAATGTAAATGCCTTTGTAAGAATTTGCGCCATTTCTGCACGTGTCACAGGTGCGGCTGTTCTAAAGTTTCCTTTTTCATCACCTTCAAAAATACCATGCTTTGTTAATACTAAAATTTCATCTAAAAACATTGTTGCCCTCTCAGAAATATCTTTGTATGGATTTTTTAAAGGTCCTTCTTTTTTCAAATTCAATGTACGATAAAGTACTGCAGCTACTTGTTCTCGTGTTACATTATCTCCTACACCAAACTTACCATTTCCATAGCCTAACATTACTTTATTGTATACTACGTCCATTATATCGTCATATGCCCAGTGGTTTACTGGAACATCATCAAAAACAATCATTTCTGGATATTCTTCTGCTTTTACGTTTGGAACATTTGTACTTACAAACAAGCTGCCCATAATAGTTACCGTTGCCATTATACGTAACATGTTCTTCTTCATTGCCCTCTCCCCTTTATCTCCATTTGAAAAAACGGAAAATAATAGACTGAAATCCTTTCCAATATTACATATGTTGCCTTCACACCCATTATGCAATATATTACATTTAAAAAATCTATTATTGTGAAAATCACTACTAAAGGAGAGCCAATTCGCTCTCAATTTCAATTTTTATACCGAATTGTACGCAAATCATTTCCCTTTCCTATGGTTATTTAAAGGTGTTTCTATACATTAAATATTCTACTTTCTAAAAAAGAAATCCTTCACATTTTAAAAGTTCATTTTCTAGACAAAAAACGCAAATATATGTTGTTACTCCTTATATATCGACGTTTCGACAAAGAATATCAACTGGACTACAACATACGAAAATAATAACCTATCTATTAATAAAAGCCCATAATGAGCGAAGGATGTCTCCTCTACAAATTATGAGCTTTCTCTTTATCTATTCCATTTTCCCTGGCGAATTATCAATTGATCGTTGTAAAAACTTCGCAAATTGCCCGCGTGTAACGAGCATTTCAGGCTCGAACTTGCCATTTCCCGTTCCAACCGCTACATTATTAGATTGCAACGCACTAATTGCATCTCTTGCCCAATGGTTTTCTTGTATATCTGTAAATGTATGTGGACTCTTTGTTTTCAACTCATATGCTTTCGTTAAAATTTGTGCTAATTCTGCACGAGTCAGTGTATCTTTCGGACGGAAGTTTCCATTTTCGTCTCCTTTAAAAATACCAATATTCGTTAAATGTAAAATTTCGTAAGGAAACATTGTTGATTTCCCACTAATATCTCCATATGGATTTTCATTAAACACACTTCTTTTTAAATGAAGTGCACGATGTAATACTGCCGCCGCCTGTTCACGTGTTATATTATCTTCTACACCAAACTTACCATTTCCATATCCATACATAATTCGATGATATACTAAATTCGTAATTTCATCATATGCCCAATGACCTGTTGTTACATCATCAAACTCTATCATAATATTAGGACCAGATTTTTGGGGAACATCAGTATTTGCAGACACACCATTTGCACTTACAAATATTCCTCCCATTAAAGTTAACGATGTCGCTATCTTTACTAGCTTTTTCATCTCTCTCATCTACCTTTTCCTTTATTTTCCTACCTTTTATATTGTACAAAAAATAAGGGAATTTGCAATAGAATACACCTAATTATTTACAATTAAGAATACAAACTTTCTTTTACCGCTATTTTTTCGTCCTTTGTTTTTCGAAAAGTAAATGCCATTCCTACAAATATAAGAACAATCCCTACTACTTGCATACTAGTTGGTCTAAATCCGGTAAAGACTGTATCTAATAGGATTGCAACAGCAGGATCTAAAAACACTAATACAGAAATTAATCTCGTCGATAAACCTCTTAAACTGTCAAAAAATAAGTAATATACAAATCCCGTATGTATAAGACCTGTCGCTGTGATCATCATCCAGTTCATCTCTGTTAACCCTTGAAACTTGCCAAAGTCTACGAATGGTAGCAATAAAAATATACCTAAAAATGTTTGTAAAAATGTCATCGCATATGCGCTCGTATGCTGAATTCCTTTTCCTAATAAAGTGGTAAAAGCATAAAATAATGCTGCAAGAAGTGCCCATACCATTCCAGATGACATCAGTTTTTCAAGCGATAGACTTCCATCTACTCCAGCTACTAAAACTGTACCGATAAAACAAATGACAATGGACATAACCGCAAACACTGTAAGTCTCTCTTTAAATACAATACTACCAATCATTAATACGATAATGGGTGCAAGATGATAAACTGAAATCGCAATTGTAATCGACATAACTTCAAACGCTTTAAATAAAAATACCCAGTTAAAAACGAGAAATACACCGCATGCTAATATTTGCATTACTTCTTTTTTATTCCATTTCTCACTTTTATACTGTCCTGTTACGAGCCAACATAATGCTAAAAATATAGTCGCACAAATGCAACGAACGAATACTAATTCAAAAGACGGTAAACCTGTTTGAGTAGAAAAAAATCCAATTGATCCGAAAATAGACATCGAAAGGATCATTTTTATAGCCGGCATTGATTTTTTATTGAACACCCTTTCTCTCCTCCTATAAACTATCTTTTACAAATGAAAAATCTCCAAAACATTACGTATTATTATATATTACAATCGGAAAATTGTAAAAAATTAGAATATATTAAGTGATAACTTCACAAAATTCCCATAAAAAAATCATCCTTTGTTATATAGGATGATTTTTTTTATTTATTGAATGGGATTTTTCTATATTAAAACTTAAATATACTACTACTTTTGAAGAGTAAATTGGGCAACTATTTGTTTTAATCCTCCTGCTGCATTATGCATATGTTCAATTGAAACCGAAATCTCTTGAACAGATTTTTCTTGCTGTTGAATAGACTCTTTTACCCTATCAGTGCGGTCAGATGATCTTTGGGATATTTGAGCCATGTCTTCTGCAGAAGCCGAAATCTCTTCACTACTCGCTGCAATTTCATCTGTAGACATAGATACCGTTTGAATTTGCTCAGATACTTGCTGTACTTTTTCTGTAATTTTTCCAAATACTTTTTCTGTATGCATTACTACTTGTGTACCTGCCTGTACCTCATTATCTACTTTCCCCATCATATGTACCGTATGGTTCGTTGTTCCCATAACTTGAGTAATAAGCTTCTCAATTTGTTTTGCAGAATCACTAGATTGTTCTGCTAATTTTCTTACTTCATCTGCCACAATTGCAAATCCTCTACCACTTTCCCCAGCACGGGCAGCCTCAATTGCGGCGTTTAATGCTAATAAGTTAATTTGAGAGGTAATACCTTGCATAACATCAATGATTTTAACAATTTCTTCTGATTGTTCTTTCATAGTCTCTACTTGTTTCACACCGTTATGTACTGAATTTTGGATTGTATCCATCTGTTGAATCATTTGTTTCATTAATTTGTTACCACTCTCTGCATCTAATGCTGATTGAGCAGACAATTCATTTACAGAGGATGATGTATTCACTATACTCTGCATTCCTTGTGTCAACTCTTCCATCGCACCCGCAGTTTGCTCCATTGCTTGCATTTGACTCTCTGCGCCATTTGCAACTTCTTCAATATCTATAGTGATTTTCTTCGCTGCACCACTAGATACTTCCGATGCAGATACTACTCCGTCTGCATGTTGGAATAAAAGCTGAATATTATTCTCTACTTCTTGCATATTTGTTCTTAGCCCTGCAATCATTTCGTTAAAATCACTTACTAATACACCTAATTCATCCTTAGCATTATACTCACCATGTACAGTTAAATCTCCTTCTTTTGCTCTTTCCATCATACGACTAACCGTTTGTAAAGGAGCAACTATAAGCTTGCTAATAATATAGCTTACTATACATATAATGATTGTAGTAACTACTACAAGAATGATAAAAGTAATAACGGACCGATCTATCATTTTTTGAGAATCTTTAAATACTTGGTCAGCTAAATTTGAAACATACGCTTCTAGATCTACAGCATAACTAGCTAACTCTACTCCCTTCGGTTTTAATTCCTTATGAAATTCGTTTACCATTTGAGATTCATTTGTTCCCTTCGCTTTATCAAACAACTTCTTATATGTCTCCATATAACTTGGCAAAGATTTCTTCATCTTCTGAAACAGTTCATCCTCTTGCTTACTTAAATTGAAGCCATCATCATATTCTTTTAATAAAGAATCATATTTTTCAAGATCCTTTTCAATATTACCAATAATCCCCTCTTTATTTGTCCCCTCATTTGGTGACGCTGTAATTAATTCTAGTAAGTTATACTCTAGTGAATTTTGTGTACGAAGCATTCCTTCTAATAAAACTACAGAATGTTGATAATCATCTACTACAACCTCTGTATCATGCTTAATCTTGTTAATAGAATTAATTGCTACGCAGCTCATAATTACCATGCTCAATACTGCTAATGAAATAAGCGATAATAATTTATATTTCACTTTTAAATTTTTTAAAAAATACATTTTTTCACCTTTATTCCTTTATATATAGATTTTTAGAATTTTATAGCTTATTATTTATAAAATCACAATAAAAAGCAATGATAAATATTTCCAATACCAAACTTATATTTCTATAAAAAAGAAGTAGCATAATCGCTACTTCTTGTTTTTTTGTTTCTCATATTGTTCAAACGTATGAATTCTTTCGAAAATTGGTGGGTGTGTGTATAAGAAAAACTTCACTAACGCAGGCGGATTCACTTGGCTTAAACTCGTCTTTGATAAATATTGAAACGTTTTTACACCAGATTTCCCGTCTTTCGTCATATGTAAAGCGTATTGATCTGCTGCTCGTTCTTCTATACGAGAAACGTAGTTTGTTGCTGGCTGTGATGCAAAAGAGAGTACAGAAGAAATTAAGAAAAATAAAGGTAAAATTGAAAAACATGCTACTTTTGAAATTTGCAGCGTATCTCCCCATTTTCGAATACACATATTGATAATACGACTAATGAGATACATCCCTATAAACGATAGCAACACATAACTCGCAACGCCCCAATATATATGTTTCATAACATAATGCCCTATTTCATGGGCCATTATAAATAAAATCTCTTTATCTTTTAATTGCTTAAGTGTTGTATCCCACATTACAATACGAGCGTTAGGGCCAATTCCTGTTACATATGCATTTAATGCATTCGTTTTTTCCGACATATTTACTTCATATACATGTTTAGCTGGAATATCAGCTTTTTCTGCTATCGCTAAAATTTTCGTTTCTAATTCTTTATTTTTCAGCGTCGAGAAGTCATTATAAAGCGGATCAATAACGACCGGCTGTATAAATGTTAAAAAGATTGTAAATGGAACAGAGAGTGCCCATCCCGCTAGCCACCATCTCTTCGGGAATTTACGGATAAGCCATAACAGAACAGTAACTACGATTAACATAGTCGCATAACTTTCCCAAAAACCGATAACATGATCTTTTATCCAGCTTTGTGTACTTTGCGTTGAAATGCCGTAATCAACGGACACTTTTCGGCTAATCCATTGCATCGGCAGGGCAAGAACTGTTGTGAGTAGTGATAAATAAAAGAAATAAATCGCAACTTGCAGGACACTTATTTTCGTCGTTTCCTTCGACCATTTCTCAAACTTTCTTGAAACACCGAGCACAAGTACAAATAATAAAATAATCCATTCAAGAGGCGTCGCTAAAAAATACAGTAAATTTTTCACGCGCGAATAATCTTGGCTTAGCGTAAGCTCTCTCGCATTCATAAACGTTTCTGGATCTGCACTCGTTCCTTTATACATGTCCGGAATCAGTTCATGATTCCATCCAAATAAATACCAATATATAAGCAACGCAAACCCAACGTACAAAAAAAGCGACCACCCAATAACCTTCCTCACGCTATTCCCTCCTCTATGCTGCCTGTCTATTATTATTGTAAGTTCGTACATGCTAAATTAGAACAAGCTTATTATGCGAATTGCTCGCGAGCCTTTTATTTACATAAAAAAACTCTTCTACAAATAGAAGAGTTTTACCTACCTTTAGACACTTTCTTCGGTTCATACTCTGGGATAAGAAATATACTTACAACCCAACATATGAAACCAGCCCCTTTTATATAGCGTATATATTCATAGTCTTGAAAAAATAACGTCGTTACAATAAGCGTAAAAAATCCAACTAAAACTAGTACGTATCCTATTTGCTTCTTACATAACGTGCCCCCTTAAGGAAGTACATCCATTAATAAACTAAAATCTTGTAAAGAAAAAGAACTATATTTCATAATACCTTGTACAGCTAAAAGTAAAATAAGACCGGTCACACACATATAATTAATGCTTTCTTCACTCTTTTTTTCAGCAACTACTCCGCCACTTATACATAATATCCCTAACAAATGGAGCGCTAAATACATAAAGAAATAAGCTTCCTCCCAGCGAAGAATAACATTGACTGTCGTTATCAGCACAATACTAAGCAAAATCAAATAAAAAAACTTATTTGATGATATTGTTTCATTCATATAATTTTATACATCCCTTTCAATTGCCTTATTCATCTCATTTATCCCGCTATTTGCGGGCAGTAAAACTCCCACATCAAAATTCAGTTGGAGCAAAGAAGTTAGGTCAGAGTCGAGCTGTCCGTAAACGCCAGATTGATGATGGCTAATTATAGTTTCACTTTATCCCCCACTACATCTGAAAAACTCTTTTCTTGCTCTACATATATAGCTGGCATTTCTTTACTCCAATATTTGCGGTTAACAAATAAAAAGATGAGTACTAAGTTTAATCCTGTCATAAAAATAATAAGTCCTGGAAAGAACGTCGTATAATTTGAGAAATCTGCAAGACTTATTATCTCTTCTTTATTTACTAGAAAAGAAACGCCGATTACAAATGCATTGTTTAACATGTGAATAGCAATTGGCATAAGTAAACTATTCGTACGAATATATACGATTGATAGTACAACACTAAATACAACTGCGCCTAGGAAATCAACGTGTAACAACGCAAACAACATCGCTACTACAATGATCGCTATACTCGTTCCCCATTTTGCGGCGAAACGTTGCAGTAAAAATCCGCGAAAAACAAATTCACCAATAATTGGTGCGATGAACACGACCATAATAATTTGATATACATATCCCCCTGTGCTATCAATAACCGGTTCACGTAACGCGTTCATAATAAATTCGGGTGTAATCCATGCAAAACTATACATGTACAAAATAAGATATCCATAACTAAACACGGCTAACATAAGTGCAATGTATAAAACTTGCACCAGGTTAAATGTTTCATTTTTATTAATAAATAATGAAAATGAAACACGGTGTTTTCTATACTCAAAAAAAATCCATGTAATCGGAAGGATATAGAATATAAGAATATTTATAAAAGTAGAATTTTGCATATGAAATGTATTTTCTATCAATTCATTACTGACTCTTGCAACTAAAGTTAATAGTGCAAATACAATTAAAAAATACCTAACTCGCATCGTTTGAAACGGATTCACACTCATCTCCTCCCCTATGTTACTTTTATCATATCATTTGATTCTTAATTTTTTGAGAAAGAAAACCTTAAAATTTCCTTAAAAATTCCATAAGTTACCGAAAGATGATATGATATTCGAGGAAATTAGGAGGGATTTTTATGTATGAAGCAAATATTTTGCTCGTTGATGATGAAACAGCAATTTTACAATTACTAACTACCATTCTTAAAAAAGAAGGTTTTTCTCATATTACAACTGCAACATCGGCTGAAATAGCTTTATCTCTCACGCAGCAAAATGAATACGATTTAATTATTTTAGATGTCATGCTTCCTGGACAATCTGGTTTTGATATTTGTCCAATCATTCGCCAGAAAACAGATTGCCCGATCTTCTTCCTCACAGCTAAAACATCTGATTTAGATAAAATATCTGGATTTTCACACGGTGCAGATGATTATATTACGAAGCCATTTAATCCACTTGAAGTAGTAGCTCGTATGAAAGCACAACTCCGAAGACATATGAAACAAGCAGTACCACACGAACAAAAAGCACAATCCAGTTCCTTTGGTAGATTTGAAATTGATCGATATTCCGCAGAGCTTACAGTAAATGGACATGTTGTCGAATGTTCCGCCCAGCTATTTCAGCTATTACTCTTCTTTTGCGAGAATCCGAATTACGTATTTTCGAAAGAAGAAATATACGAGAAAGTTTGGGGAGCACCTGCCTATAATGGCGATGATAATACCGTCATGGTCCACATTCGAAAACTACGTGAAAAAATTGAACAAGACCCAAGTAAACCAGAATATATAAAAACCGTTCGCGGACTTGGCTATAAGTTCCTTACAAAGTAGGGTGACGATATGAACTTTAATAAACGACTTATTATTCAGTTTATCATGCAACACGTATTCGTTTTAGTTACATTACTGATTGCTGTAGTAGCGGCTTTCACGTATTTAATTTCTCTTGTTACGAGTACTTCATACGAACCGAACATTCCAGATTCTGACAATTTTATGATTGCAAGATATATCTCTTCAGAAGATGGCGAAATTTCGTTAAAGGCTGAAGTAAAAGACTTAATTAAAGAGAAAAATGATTGGATTCAAGTTGTGGAGGAAAACGGCAAAGTTCTCTATCACTTTAATACGCCTAGTGACGTGCCAACATCTTATACGAAATCATCATTATTCTCGTATATACAGAATCATATAGAAAGCCCTTATACATTTACATATTGGGAAATTGAATTAGAAGAAAAGAACGTACTTGTTATTTACGGCGGTATGTTAAAAAGCAATGCAGTACTAAAAACAATCCAGAAAACGCACCCTTCTGTATCTACGGATTCGTTCACATTAACAGAAGAAGAACAGCAGCTACTTTCTAAAGAAAAAGCAACACTTCAAATCTTTAATAGCGTTGGCGAAGAAGTATTCTCCTATCCAAACGGAAAGAAAAAAACATTTTCTGTTATACAAGCCGCTCTTAGTGAAAAAGAACCGTGGAATCATAAAGAAAACACGTCTAGCTTTTACGACACAAATAGCAATCATCTTCTCGTTGTAACTGCCAAAAATGAGCACTACTACCCAGATGATGAAATAGACGATGTATTTGCTAAAAAGTTTCTAATCGGATGCGGATTAATCCTTCTTATCGTATTTGTTTATTTAGTCATTCTTTCTATTTGGTACGGTAATAAATTTGGAAAACCGTTATTACATGCGATGCGCTGGCTTAAAAACATAGCTGGCGGAAAGTACGAAGAGCCCGTTAATAAAAAAGGGAAACCTGTCAGGTTCCGGCGATCTGGTAAAGAAAAATGGTCATTCCGCTTATTTAGTGATGTGACAAATTCACTAGAGCACCTTTCTATTACACTCAAAAAAAATGATGCAATGAGGCAAGTACTGCAGCAAACACGTGAAGAATGGATTACCGGTCTAACGCACGATTTAAAAACGCCACTTAGCTCTATTTATGGCTACGCATTATTACTAGAATCAAAGCAGTACAACTGGACTGATCGTGACATTCAACAATTCGGCAGCGTTATGAAAGAGAAATCGCAATATATGACGACATTAATTGATGACTTAAGCTTAACGTATCAATTAAAAAATAACAGTCTTCCTGCGCAGCACGTAAACATTGAAATGAATCAATTCGTTCAAAAAGTATTATTACAATTTATTAATAACCCGACACTTCAAAATCAAAATATTGAATTCGTACCAAGCTCAAACAAAATTCAATATTTCATTGAAGAAAAATGGTTCCAGCGTATTATCGAAAACTTACTCGTAAACGCTGTAAAACATAATAATGAAACGACAAACGTCATCGTAAAACTTTCACAAAACGCTACTTCATTTACACTATCTATTTCAGATAATGGAAAAGGAATGGATGATAAAACGAAAGAGCTTCTATTTGAGCGATATTACAGAGGAACAAATACAGAAGAAAGCAACATCGGAACTGGACTTGGCCTCGCTATTACGAAACAGCTCGTTCATGCTCATAACGGAACAATTTCTATTGACAGCGAACTCGGAAAAGGAACGACAATTATACTTGTGTTTCCGTTTCGTTCGTAGGAAAGGCGCTATGTGGCGTCTTTTCTTTTTTCATTTCTGGGGGACGTCGGTAAATGAAATTATACCGGCGATTTTCTAGATATATCGATTTGTCGACAAAACCAACAATACTAATCTACTTCTCCTACTATACAAAATAAAAATAAAACTATTAACAAATACATTTCTAAACTGTTATACTATAAATAGAAGTATAAACTAACTAAGTTTTGCATAAAATGAAGTAGACGAGGTGCTTCCAACACCCCGTCACTGCAACTAATTACCGCCAGGTGGAAGGTTGCAACTAAAGCTTATTTGCGTTTAGAAGACTTCCCACGCTTCGCAGGCAGACGGGTGGTCTTCTTTTTGCGCTTTTTTGCCGTTAATTTCTTAAATCCCATAACTATACCTTCTCTAGCTATAGTTTTTGTGATTTCCAACAAAATTTGCAAAAGAAATTCCATATGATTACACCTCCTTTCTTCATTAAATGAAGAAAGGGTATAACCTTCCACCCGCAATATTTAATTGCTACTTTATTTTACCATTTTTAAATGTATTACAAATGAGGCAATACAAATTTAACAATCCACTCATAAAAATAACCTTTCACAACTCACTTTGAAAGGTCATCTCCATATTTTAGCTATTTCCCTACTAACACAAACACATTCTAATTTTTTGAACATCTTCCCATTCCCCTTTATAAAAAAGCGAACCACTCAGTGGCTCGCTTTTCTTTCTATTATTTCTTCTTCACTGGTATCCAAAGTTCAATTTGAGCGAACTCGCTTTTATCTGCATGGGAACGCTCATCGTATAGTTCAAATTCATTAACGCCGCAATGTTCGTATCCTGAATGCGGGAACCATTCTGAGAATACTGCATTCCACGTTTGGTGAATAGACGCTACCATTTCTTCATGAGGAACTTTCGGCGTTGTAAATACAGCATACGTCGCTGCTGGGAAAGTACGCTTCGCAACTTCATTTGGTACATTTTCAAAACCTGTAACTTCCATTCCGATAATATAAGTGAAGTCCCCTGTTTCTAAATTAAAATCAGTACATAATCCAAGCTCTACCCATTGGCTCGTATCTTTACGATTCGGAATCGTTGTTCCAAGATCTTTTTGTAAATATTCTTGCCAAAATGCTGGGATGTCTTGATGGTTTTTCCCTTCTTTACTTGTCGTCTTCAGTTCATAACCTGCCATTAAAAATTCTGGTTTATTTACAATACGATATTCCATTTGTATGCCTCCTAAATACGGATTTAATTTTCTTTGCTTTACATTTACGCTGTAATACATCGGCGTTTCAATTTCTTGTTTTCGATATTCACTCGGTGTCATTTGAAATATTTTTTTAAAGGCTCTCGTGAACGTTTCGTGAGATTGAAAGCCATGCTCAAATGCGATATCAATAACTTTTTCATCCGTATGAGAAAGTTGATAAGCTGCCCGGGCTAACCTCCTCTTTCGAACATACTCCATTACTGTATCACCTACTAACGCCTGAAATACACGATGAAAATGCGACTCCGAAAAACCTGCAATACGTGCTAAATTACGCAGCGTCTGTTTTTCCATGACATCTTCTTCAATATAATCAATTGACCTTTGAATTTGTGTTTCATAGCTTTCCATCTCTGTTCACCCGCCTTATATGTATTATGATAAAAGAGAATCCTATCCAATTCTTGACGTTTTTTACTATAATTTTAAAAACAAATGTAACTTTTTTATATGTATTTCGTTGTTATGTATGAAGGGAGGGAAATGTAGTGAAACGCAAACAATCATTAGAAGAAATTTACTCCGAACATATGCAAGATTTATCCCACTTTAATGGGCAGTAAGACCCCCACCTCAAAATGCAGCGAAAGCAAAGAATTTAGGTGGGGGATCAACTGCCCATAAAAGTCCGATTGGTTCAACTAATAATCAGTGGGGATGAAGAAAACCCCCACTGATTAAAGTTTCACTTTATTTCGCTATCTTCTCTCCCTAACCGGAGATTCCCACTACGCGGAAGATCTCATGCAAGAAACATTTTATCGAATGCTCGTCCATATTGACTATTATAAAGGAGAAGAAATTAGGCCGTGGTTATTTACGATTGCCTACAACGCCTTTATCGATTGGTATCGAAAAGAAAAAAGATATAAAACAACGACAGTTGAAGAATTCCATTTACCGAACGTACCAAGTACAGAGCACTCTTATTTCGTAAAACACGAGATTGCTAGTTGGTTAGACAGTTTATCTTCTCTTCCTCTTGAAAGACGAAATGTCCTGTTACTACGAGATTACTACGGATTCTCGTATAAGGAAATAGCCGAAATGACTGGTCTCTCACTAGCGAAAGTGAAAATTGAATTACACCGAGGACGAAAAGAAACGAAAAGCATAAAGGAGTGATAATAATGGGTTGTACAGAGTTTAAAAAACTGTGGGAGAAATACGAAAACGGAACGCTCACGCATGATGAACAAGAGCAGTTAGAAAGTCATATTGAGACATGTGAAGAGTGTGAAGTTTACTTAGATGCGCTGCTTTCGAAGAGTGAACCGATAAAGAAAAGACTACCACCACAAAATCTGAAAGTCCCGTTTTGGAAAATAAAATGGAAACAGCGTTGGCAAACCGTTAGTTTTGTCCTTGCCGTTTGTATAGCAATCTATTTTGTTGGTCATTTTTCATCTTCTTTTTACTTCTATAATATGAAAAAATTAACTGAATTAGATGAGATTCCAGCACTCGCACTAGAAGCAACAATGCCAAATAGTCGTTCCGCTGGAGGAAGTACGAAGGTTAAACCCTTTTTCCGTACAGAAAATGAACTGAATTTATATAAAACGGTCGGCAAAAAAGAATTTCTAATCGGGACAGTAACAACGCGTAGTTTCTTATCATCTGTAACTGCCAAAAATCCATCTTGGGAAAATAAACCCTATTCAAAAAAACTTTCCTTTGTTCATCCAAAAATCAAGGAAGAAGCTTCTTTGAAAGAATCATCTAAAAAAGTGTGGGATACACTTGGAAAGATACATGAGGGGACCGTTGCAGAAGTAGCGATATCTTTCGATAAAGCTTACACTTTACAAGAAGTCGAATCCATTCTATATAGCGCATTTGAAGCACAAGAAATGCCGCCAACTCCTTTATGGTACGCTTTAGACACAGGACAAGAAAGAATAAATGAAGACGATTTCATCTTGCATAGCGGAGAGGTTATCGGATTTCGAGAACATATAGATCTTCCTGAAGATGAAACAAAAAAACTACACACAAAAGAAGATAAAGTAATTGAAATGATGCGCATTCTTTCTATAAATAAAGAAACTGTAAGTAAAACGACTTGGACTCGTGAAAAAGATCTAAACTTAGATAAGCGCTATCAGTATGTAAAAGATAACGGCGTTAAAGTATACGGCATGGTCATTACTGGCCCGTCGAAAGAGTTATTAAAATTACAAAACTCGCCTCACGTTCGTTATGCGACTCTTGGGGATATTGAGGTTTGGAATTGGTTTGATCAGTAATGAGAAAAAGGAGAGCAAAGTGATGCTCTCCTTTTTTAATCCGAAATCACTTTCACATACATCCCTTTCACCGCTTTTTCATAAGCGATCTCGCTCATCTGTCTTATTTTTTCCGATACGACAGACGATTGAACAACTTCACCTTCACGAAGGAATGGAGGATTAATAAGACGAACTTTATTTTTCTGATACAAATCATAGTCGTTTCTATCTTCTTTTACCTTTACATTCGGATGAACTTTGCTTAATAAAGCACCTACTTCTTGATCTTTACATAGCTGTAATTTCGAAATTAATTCCTCATCTTCAAGAAGAAAGTCATCTGCATGAATAACCTTTTTATGTAGAGCTAACTTTAGCGTTTTCGCTAACATATCATTTCCGTAAATATTCATTGGCTTCATAAAGAAATCGATTACTTCTTTGTAATACGTTTCTGTAAACCATTCAGCCATTTCGATATTTTGAAGAACCATCTTTCCATCAACTGCGATTAAATCATCTAAAAAATCTTGAGCTTCTTCCAAAGAAATATATCCATATGTATACATATCTCTCAATGTATAATCCACTCGATCTGCGCATAATTCCGGCGCTGACCTTTCCAGTAACGTCCACTTCGAATCATCTAACAAAATATCTTCATAGTTATAGCCATACTTCGCAAGGATCGCTGGAATTTCTGAGTTTTTCACGACAGAACTAAATATCTCTTCATGATAACTTTCATTTCTATTATCAAAAACGTAATCAATCACATGAGAAAAAGCAGTATGTGATACGTCGTGCAGTAAACCTGCCATTTGCTCTTCTACTGAACCACCGAGTTTTTTTATTAACAACATAACACCAACTGAATGATCAAAACGTGTTACATTCCATTTCTCATTCATTAAGTAACTTGCTCCTGCTTGATGAATTCCTTTCAGTCTTTGCACAGACTTACTTAAAATTAATTCTTCTAACACTTGATCCACTTCAAATTCTCCGTATAGTACATCTGATATGATCACTTATAATCCCCCTTTATTTCAGCCATGTCTTATAATCGTACCTCTTTTATGAAATTAGCACCAACAGAGATATTTATTGTTATTTGTTTTTATTGAAAAAAATAGAGAGCCATCAGCTCTCTATTTTATAATCCTATTCAAACGTAACTTCCACCTGTACAATCTCAGATCTACTTCCAAGTCTAAGCGGTGGTCCCCAAAATCCGAAACCAGAAGAAACAATAGCGTGGAATGCACCTTTTTGTGCGTATCCCCAGTCTAGTTCGTACATTCTTCTCGTTACAATATGATTCGGCGCCATTTGTCCACGGTGCGTGTGACCGGATAATAGTAAATCTACGCCAGCATCCGCTGCTTGTTTTAATTCAAACGGTTGGTGATCCATTGCGATAACTGGCATGGATTTATCCACTGTACTCATAAGTTTTTCAAAGCTTTGGCGATCTCGCTCAGTTTTATCTCTTCTTCCAACGAGATAAAACTGAGCTTCAATTGTGATCACTTCATCTAACAGAATACGAATATCGATTTTATCCATCTCTTGCAAAAATTCCGGAACCGCTCGTCCGTAATATTCGTGGTTTCCTAACACACCATATACGCCTAATGGAGCTTTCATTTGTTTCATAATATGCCCCATATTTTTTTGAATGAACACACCTGGATGATCATCGATAATATCACCAGGCAGTAAAATAATATCAGGCTCCATTTCATTTACATGACGAACAAGCCTTTTCAAATGCGAAACGCCAGATAATTTACCAAAATGCATATCAGAAGCCATCGCAATGCGTAAGCTTTTACGTCCCTCTACTTTTTTCGGTATATGCACCTCGTATTTTCTTACTACTGGGCTATATGCGTTGAATACTCCATACGCAAAGATAAAGATAAATGCAACTAACACAGCCGTTCCTGTCCAAATAATTGCCGCTTCTTTCTCCACTGAAAACTGTAAAAGAAAGACTGTAATATTTGCTAACGGCAATAACATAAGCGCATATTGTATGACCGCAAACCAAATTGAACCTATCGTTCGTAGAAATGGCAAAAACTTAAACACTTGTACGAGAATGTACGCATATGAAATAAAACCGACTACGAAAGCGTAATATCCCCAAGATTCCCAGCCGAACACCGCATGAAGCCAAACCCATCCGTTCCAGCCAATGTAAAACATGAGTAGTGTGTATACAATTAAAATAGTAAATATATTGAGATACCGAAAATTTTTCACTGATAGCCTCCTTCTTGATTTCTTCTATTATATCTTGTTATGCACGTTTAACGTAAATATTAAGCACAGCAACCTTCACAATAAAAACCTCTAACTGCTAGATGCAAACCTAACAATTAGAGGTGCCATTCAAAACAAAATTACTTTTACAGATTTTCGTTATAGAAACTTGTTAATTTTTCAACTGCAATTTTTACTGGTTCTGGTTGGTCATATAAATCGTAATGACTCGCCCCTTCCACAATAAGTAAATCTTTTTTCTCTGAAGCTGCTTTCTCATACAGCTCATGACCATCTTTATAAGAACCGAATGTGCCTTGCTTGCTGCCGACAATAATTTGCAACGGCTGTGTTAATAATGTATCTGTTAAATGGAACGCATCAAAACCAATTACCGATCCCATGCTCGTAAAGTTTAACTTATTTGGAGAGTTAACACTTTGCCCTCGCGGTGTTGTATAATACTCAACTGCTTCTACAATATCTATATCCGTCATACCTGCTGCCTTTAATTCCTCCTGATTTTTAGGAATCCAGTTCGTAATCATCGCCTCTGCCCCGCGTGCTTCAGCAGTACGTTGTTTACCAATCGCCTCTAGCACCCCAATCGGATCAGCTTCACGGTTTAATCGCCCGATATTTGCACCGACAACTGTGCCGACTGCTTTAATACGGCGCTCTGTCATTGCAGCACTTACCGCATAACCTCCTCCTGCACAAACGCCTAACACACCGATACGTTCTTCATCTACATAAGGAAGGGTAGTTACATAATCTACTGCTGAGCGAATATCTTCAACGCGCGCAGCTGGTTCTTCCATATATCTCGGTGCCCCTTCACTTTCACCTTGATACGATGCATCAAACGCAAGCGTTACATAACCTCGTTCTGCTAACTTCTCCGCATATAATCCTGCTGTTTGATCTTTACAGCTACTACCTGGATGCACACAAACAATCGCTGCATTTTGTTTCTTTTCCTCAGCACCTACAGGAATATTTAAAATGCCTGCAACTCTTAATCCTCTTGCATAAAAATGAACATTTCTCTTCGTAACTGCCATATATAAAACCACCCTTACTTTATTTTTAATTTACACTTGTGAGATTTAATACTCACGTGTATATTTATAATAAAGCGAGCAACTACTTGTTTCAATGACCACATTTACGCATTTGGGTAATAATATACACATAACGAAATATGTGTATAAACAACGGAGGAATACTATATGGAGAAAGTCGATCGAAGAATTATAAAATCACAAAATGCCATTCAATCCGCATTTATCGAAATGTTAATTGAAGATGGCTTTGATGAAATTACAGTAAAAAACATTACAGAAAAAGCAAACATCGGGAGAAAAACTTTTTACTTACACTATCTAGATAAGTACAATTTATTAGATAAAATTGTGGACGATCATTTAGACCAATTAAAAGAAATATGCTACAAGAAGCAAAAAAAAGAGTTTATAGAAGGAACGATCATATGGTTTGAATACTTCAAAGAAAACAAACCATTTTTCGCAGCATTATTTAGAAGCAACAGCACATTATCATTTCAAAAAAAGTTATTAACTTTCATCATGGGCGAACTAGAGAAAAAACTAAATGCAAATACATCAGTAAATAAAAACATTGATACACACATCGTCTTAAAGTTTTTAGGAACAGCTGTCATGGGTATTTTGGAATCTTACGTGTTGGATGAGATTGATAATGATGTTGAGTATGTTGCGATGCAGGTTGGGGAGTTAATGAAGAGGAATATATAACAATGCAAAAAGGAAGATTTGAAGTTCAAATCTTCCTTTTTATTTATACAAAATCTAGTATACGTTTTAATTTATTTCTTCAACTTATCTGTCTTCGCAATAAATTGTGCTGCTTCCGCACGGCTTACCGCTTTATCTGGAGCCCAGCCATTATCTGTTCCAACTGAAATGTTTTCTTGGATTAAAATATTGGCATACTTCGCACCCCAATGATTGTTTAAGTCAGCAAATTCTTTTGGTAGTTTCATATTTTCATTTCTTTCTAATTTATATGCATTTACTAGCATAGAAGCCATTGATGCACGATTAATAATTCCGTTCGGATTAAAGTTACCTTTCTCATCACCTTTTACAATACCTGCTTTTTCAACAGCAGCGATATATGGAGTTGCCCAGTGATTTTGTGCGTCAGGGAATGATGGCTTTGCATCTTTATTAATTTCTAACCGTAAAACAGTTGCTAATATTTTTGCAGCTGAACTACGATCGATATTTTCAGCTGGAGCAAATGTACCGTTTGGCTTACCGTGCACTGCTTCTTTATCTACTAAATATTGAACTGATTCTTGTGCCCACGCTGGTACATCTGAGAATTTAGGCTTCTGTTCAATTGCACTTGCATCGATTTCAAACTGTAGTTGATATTTATGATCGTATTTAATTGCTGGAATTAATATATGCATTTGCATATTATACTTTTTTGAGAACTCCCCAATTTCAAATTGAACAACTTTCGTACCGTTATTCGCTTTATCTTCGGAGATTACTTTTACATCATGGAATGTTCCTGCTTTATTTGGATCTTCTACTCTAAGGTACTGAAAATAGCTACTATCTTGAACTGTTAACGTAACAATTTTCTTATCACCTTGAATGGTTACTTTTGGATTTTTTAAATATGTAGACGCAACTGATGTATCATTCGTTTGATCTTTATAAGTCTTTAAAATAACGTCATACGTGCCTTCCGCTAGTTTGCTATTTGCTTTCATTTCTACTGCCGCTTCTGCTTTCGCAATCGGTGCCATAATACCACTGAATGGAACTGCTAAAGTTGCTGCTATAACGAACGCATTAACATATTTTTTCTTAATCATTATCAATACGACATCTCCTTTTATATGAATATACCCAACATAACTATCATATTGATAATGATTATCAATGTCAAATAAAATTAATAATACTATTTCCTACATAAGTACGCCTTCCGCTCGTTTTTAAAAAGTAAATAATGCGCCGTGTGAACTTTTCTTTCCAAATAATCAATAGAATACGAGCTTGATGGATCCACTAAATCACCTATCGCACCTGAAAGATGATCAATGACTTGCTGCAAAATTTCTAAGTTTTTCTTTTCACTTTCTGCGTTCATTTCATCCATAATGTCACAAATAAGGTATTGAACTCTCCGTAAACGTAATTCCTTTTGCTCCACGTATATCTCCTCCTTATTAGTCATATTACGGTTTAAATATATGGTGCTATAGCTTAACCAATTCTAAAAAATACAAAGGCAACCACCTTCATAAAGATGGTTGCCCCCCCATTTTTAAACTTGCATCGCTTTCTCTTTTAACGCTCTTCTTAACAATTTACCTGTCGTATTCTTTGGTAATTCTGTTAAAAACTCGATACTCTTTGGTACTTTATATTTTGCTAAATGTAATGTGCAATAATGCATAAGTTCCTCTTCTGTTACGTTAGCTTGTTTCAAAACGACGTATGCTCGTACTGCTTCTCCTAAGTTTTCATCAGGAACGCCAATTACGACAACTTCTGCTACAGATTCGTGTGTATACAATACTTCCTCTACTTCACGAGGGTATACGTTATAACCGCCAACTAAGACGATATCTTTTTTACGATCAACGATATAGAAGTAACCTTCTTCATCCATTTTCGCTAAGTCACCTGTATACAGCCAACCATCTTTCAATGTCGCTGCTGTATCTTCTGGCGCGTTATAGTATCCTTTCATAACGTTAGGCCCGCGAACAATTAATTCACCGACTGCACCGACAGGTACTTCTTCCCCAAGTTCGTTCACAATTTTATTTTCTACATGCCAAATATTTGTACCGATTGACCCAGGTTTACGCGGACGATCTAGCGGGTTAAAACAAGTAACTGGTGATGCTTCTGATAAACCGTATCCTTCTGAAACGATTACGTCAAAACGTTTTTCAAAGTTTTGCAGAAGAGCAACTGGCATTGACGCACCACCTGAAATACAAAGACGAAGCGTCTGCACATCTTCTGCGCTTGCTTCTTCGAATAAATATAAATAATTGTACATCGTCGGTACACCAGCAAAAATCGTTGGCTCGTACGTGCGACAAATACGGAATACTTCTTTCGGACTAAATTTCGGTAACATTAAAATAGTTGCTCCGTTCACAATTGGTGCATTGACCGCCACTGTTAAGCAAAATACATGGAACATCGGCAGTGCCGCAACGACGCGATCATCAGCCGTATATTGTAAATATGACGCCACATCGCTCGCATTACTATATAAATTTTTATGTGTTAACATAGCACCTTTCGGTTTTCCAGTTGTGCCTGAAGTGTATAGAATAACCGCTACATCTTCTTCATCTAGCTCTGGGCCTTCATAAGTTAAATCTCCATCCCCTATCATTCTCGTAAACGTTTTCATTTTTTCGGTTTCTGTATGGTTAAAATCTGATGAGGTTTCGCATATGATGATATTTTCAAGTGAAGGAAGTCTTGTTGTAAGAGATTGTATAACAGGTAGAAGGACGTCGAGTACGATGATTGTTTTTACATCTCCATTTTGTAAAATATAATGCATTTCGTCTGCTGTATAAATTGGATTAACTGGAATGACAGTTGCTCCAGCTTTCATTGTTCCGTATAAACCGACCAAAAAATGTGGTGAGTTTCCAACAACTAATGCGACATTGTCCCCTTTTCCAATGCCCATTTCTGCTAAATTGCTAGAAAACCTTGTGACCATTTTGTTTAATTGGTCATACGAGACCGACTGATCCATAAATATATAAGCCGGTTTATCCCCCTTCTTTTTCGCCGTTTCAGCCAAAGATTGAACGAGATTCACACAAACCCCACCTTTATAAAATTTAGAATATTTAAAAATTCTAAATTAATTATATTAAAAGAAAATTAAAGTGGCAAGTGATATTTCATTAACTGCATATACAAGGATCACCTCCTGTTGATTCACTTTAGAAAAATAAGGGAATTCTATGTGCCTACACATTATGAAACTAAGGCTAAAATCATTTCAGGATAATATGCACTCATCTTTTCACTAAGTTTTTCTAATTCCTTTTTATTCAAGCTCGTATGCTCCCCATACAAGTTGATTGCATCCGCTCCGTGTTCATGAAAAAACAATGTAACATACAATGTCGGTAACCCGGTATTGGCCTCATCTATTGACAAGACAAGATCTGGCGTTTTATTCACCGTACTAAAGGCTTCATTTCTTTTCCATTTCTTATTTTGAAACATAGTTTGTATATCATCTATCTTTCGTTTATTATCCGTATGCGTAAAATATATGACATTATCCTTCCCTGGCCTTCCAATCGATAAAAGTGTGCGACTTGAGGAAGTTTCATCGTTACAGGCTGTCATTCCGATGACGAAGCTGAGCAATAATGCAACGTACATTACCCTTCTCATTTCAATTCGCCTCCTTTTGAATATATATATTCCTTTATAAGGGGCAAATGTCCTGTGATTTTATGGTAAATGAAATTATATCGGCGATTTTCCAAATATATCGACTTACCGACAAAACGTGACAATCTACGCAAAAAAGAGGCTGCCCGTTACGGCAGCCTCCCTTATTTTTAGAAGAATAAATGTAAGAAATCTTCTGTTGTAATATTACCGAAGTAGCGTTTAATATCTACGCCTTCTAAAGCTACAGTGAATGCATCTTTATCAAATTGTACACCTGTTAGACGCTCTTCAATGTCATGCACATCTAATGAACCGAAGAAGTCACCGTAAATTTTACATTCTGTTACTGTTCCTTTTTTCACTTCAAGACGAACGTCAACTTGTCCAACTGGGAAGCGGTGTGAATGTTGTAAATTGAACTTCGGAGATTTTCCGTAGTTCCAGTCCCAATTTTGGTAACGTTCTTCAGATAGTTTATGGATTTCTTTCCAATCCTCTTCTGTTAATTCGTACGTCGGGATTTCTGTTTCCCCTTCGAAAATTGTTTCTAGAAGAAGTTGTCTAAACTCTTCTGTCGTCATTTTTTCGTTTAAGAACTCTGTAATGTTCGCAACGCGGCTACGGATTGATTTGATTCCTTTTGATTGGATCTTATCCATTTTTACTTTTAACGCTGATACGACGTGATCGATTTCAGAGTCAAATAGTAACGTACCGTGACTGAACATACGACCTTTCGTTGAGAACTGCGCGTTACCTGAAATTTTTCTGCCTTCAGCTAAAATGTCGTTACGACCACTTAGTTCTGCATTTACACCTAATTTACCAAGCGCTTTCGTTACAGGTTCTGTGAATTTTTTGAAGTTGCTGAAACTGTCTCCATCATCTTTCGTAATAAAGCTGAAGTTTAAGTTTCCTAAATCATGATATACTGCGCCTCCGCCTGATAGACGACGAACGACATGAATTCCTTGTTCTTTTACGTAATCTGCATTAATTTCTTCTACTGTGTTTTGGTTTTTACCAATGATAATGGAAGGTTCGTTAATGTAGAACAGTAAATATGTTTCGTTAATATCTAAATTCTTCACACAATATTCTTCAATTGCTAAGTTTATTCTAGGATCTGTAACCCCTTTATTATCAATAAATAACATCATATCACCTCATGAGTTCCAAATGTAACCACTATGCGCTAGCGTAATATGGCCACTGAAAATTTGTTTTGCTTCTGTTACTAAATCAGATGGGTTGCCTGTATGCGGTAAGTGCGTTAATAAAAGCTCTTTTACGTTCGCATCTTTCGCAATACTTGCCACTTCTGTACTATTCATATGTCCTGCTTTTGCTGCTTCTTGATGTGCATACATATTACACTCACAGATGAAAAGATCAGCATCTTTTGTGAATGGGATAAATTCAGGAATATAACTGGAATCAGCGCTATATACTACAGTTTCACTACCAGCTGTAATACGCATCGCAAAACATGTAACAGGATGAACAGTTTTTAAGAATGAAATCGAGAACGGTCCAACTTGAAGTGTTTCTTCTGGATTGTACGCGATTCCTTTCGTATGTGGTTCATGCGTTAAAGAATGGAATCCATTCTCGTCAAACGTATGACCGTATATTGGTAATTCCGGTAGTTGTCTCTTTGTCGCACTCGTAATTAATCTCGCATATTGCAATACCCCAATGTCTGCAACATGATCGTGATGATAGTGTGACAGTACTACTGCATCTATATCAGATGGTGTTATATATTTTTGAAGCTGTGCTAGTACACCACTACCACAGTCTACAAGTAAACGAAAACCATCGTGTTCAAACAAATACCCCGACGTTGCTTCTCCCGCTTCTGGAAAGCCGCCCCAAAAGCCGACAACAGTCATTTTCATATGTATCCATCCTTTCTAAAACCGAGTAGGAATGCATGTTTCACTTACATTCTACATTGTTAACTATAATCCATTTCCTAAACTTTTTCATTATTTTTCACTTTTGTTATAAAACAGCTGTTGACTTTTGTTTTTTGTACTAATACAATGATAGTAAGAAATGGAAATGGAGGGATTGACATGATCGATCAACCAATGGAGTTTTTCAGAAATTTACCGACAAAAACTTGTGCACATTGCGGGAAAGAAATTGATGAGCAGCACGAAGCATACCATAACAAATGTGACGATTGCGTTCACGAAGAATAGTAGTTTGTGAACATAAAAAAACCTAGCAGACATAGTCTACTAGGCTAATAACATCGTATCCTTCTTCATCGTCGAACCTTTCACCAAGAGCTCCAGTTCAAACTCATACAATTCTTTTTTTCGATAATTTTTCGTATGGATTTTATCCATCATCAGGTCGACAACTTTTCGGGCCATCTCATCGATTGGCTGTTCAATTGTTGTAATACCTGGCTCTGTAATCTGTGATAAAATTTGATTATCAAAACCGATAACAGCGAGATCATCTGGAATGCTCCAGTCATGGCGTTTCGCCTCTGAAATAATTCCAGCTGCTACTTCATCGCCTCCTGCCAAAATCGCGGTAGGATTTTTTTTGTCCTTTAATACTTCATGGAATATTCGTTTTCCATCTTCCCAAGAGAAAGCGTTTTCAAGAAAATCGATCGCTTCTACTTGGCGGCTCTTCTCAGTTATTGCACGTAAAAAGCCCATTTTTCGCTGCTGACTAACCACTTTGGTTTCGTTACCACGACAAAAAATAAGATTACGATATCCTTGTTCTAACACATGCTTCGCAGCTATGTATGCTCCTTGTGCATGGTCAAACTTCACCGTTGGAACATTTGCTTCCTCAATATATTCATTACATAACACGATTGGACCGTGCTGTAAGTATGGTTCTACATCTTCCCATGGATTTTCTAGTGAACATAGAATAATCCCATCTACTTGCTTCGTAGATAATAATTGTAAATACTCCATCTCTTTTTCCGGTAAATATCTTGTTTGACAAATAATCAGTTTATATTTATGTTCAGAAGCAGCAATCTCGATTGCTTCGATAAATCTACTGAAGAAAGGATTTGTAATCCTTGGAACTAGCACCGCAATTGTTTCCGTCTTTTGTTTACGAAGCCTTCTCGCCGCAGAATTAGGAACGAAACCTAAATGCTTCATTGCTAATTGAACCCTTTTTTTCTTCTCATCTGAAACATATGGATGATTATTAATCACCCTAGAAACCGTTGTCCTTGATAACCCCGCTAATTTCGCCACGTCCTCTATAGTCGACACGAAATCCTCCCCCTTTGCATGAAAACGTTTTCTTAAACTGATTATATAGTATATTATTGGAAACTGCAATATGGGTTGATATGATTTTACTATATTAATATTATACATAGGGAAAAGTCTGTTAATGGGAGGAGAATTGATACTGCTTTTAGAAGTTTACAGTAGGCATAAAAAAGATGTACATAACATTACGTATATACATCAGCTTATTAATACGTCCTTTATAAAATCAAATTTTAATCTATATAAAAACCCATCAATACGTCATCTCCATACGATCCATCTTCATATTTAATTTGTTTTCTTTGTCTTCCTTCTTCTACAAATCCCATACGTTTGTACACCTTAATCGCTCTATCATTAACAGAAACTACGCCTAAACAAATTTTCTCTAAACCTTTCTGCTCTTTAGCCCAACTAATAAGAAATTCAATTAGTTTCGTACCAATGCCTTGATTACAGTACGCCTCCCTAATCCCCATTCCCATTGTACCTGCATGTCGTAAGCGTTCTAGTTCATATCGATTGAAAATTAAAAAGCCAACCACTTTTTTATCTACTTCATAAACTATGTAAAGATTACCTTTTTCATTGCTTTTCCGTATCTTTTCTCTTTCTGCATTCATATCATTTGGTAACTTCTTTGGAGATACTATGAAAAACTTTGTAGTAGTTTCCGATAATATAATTTCTTTTCTAATATCTATAATTGATTCTGCATCAACCTCTTTTGCTAACCGTATCATTGAATCACCTCGTACTTTTTCTTTTTAAAAATAATATTACAACTATAAAACGCTCAATATGCAATATTACATATTGAGAATCTTTTTACTCTTGATAAAATATTCATATATCAAAATAAAAGGAATGTATACAATGAATCCAATCTTAACAGCTGCAAAACAACTATTACACAAAGACGAAGTTATTATATCTACTTTAAATTGTTCACTTACTGGCTATATGATTACGCATAAAGTTCCGCATCCAGGCATGCTACTGGCTACTGATAGAAGGCTTCTCTTTTATGGAAAGTCTAAAAATACATTCATTGCCGAATTCGAGTATAAAAAAATTGTATCTATAGAAACGAAGAAAAGAATCTTTGATAAAAAAATAATATTTTACTATGAAGATGAATATATAACGTTGGGATACATTACAAGTTTAAATATTGAAGAGTTCTTAGACTTACTAAAAAAAATGCACAACTAGCTTAAACTCGTAATCAGTGGGGATTTCCCCGCTGATTCATTATTTTAACTCCTCCCACTTCGTCCACACTTCTCTCCCATTTATATGGTACATATTATCCTCTCGATCCATAAACCCGTGCACAATAAACTCACGTCTAATCGTACAGAAATCATTGTGATATTGTTTTATAAATGTATTAATTTCTTTTTCCGTATATTGATTTTCAGCATTTAATTTGCTAATTAAATGCTCCAACAATACTAGTTTTTTCTTCTTTTGACCTGGAATCGATTTTAGGCGGTCCTCTTTATCGAAAAAGTTACGAATGGTTGTATCACGAAATTTCATTTCACTTTCAGTCATTTTGTTGTCCTCCATCGGTTTTTATGCCATGAAACTTTATTATTTGTCCTTACTATTCTTCTTCATTCTTTCACTTACAACATCCATAAGGTAATACCCGCTAATTAGCACATAGTAAACTAAAAGTATTCCTAGTGCATCTTTCATATTTATATATTTTTCTTTATGAAACAAGATAGGTGAAAGGGCGTAAACAAGAAAGATGATTAGCGGATTTACGATAAAATAATAAGTAAGATTTCCTTTCATCATATCAACTCCTATGTACTATACTTCTGTTCAAATGGTTGCAATTCCTGTCCTTTTATTTAGCCCTACATTAAAATAAAAAAAGCACCAAAAAGGTGCTTTTTTCTACGCTTCAACTGATTGATTTTCCGCAATATTTCTAAATTGTCGTTTGTGCATCCAAGTTAAGGATGCAATTGTTCCAAGTGATAATACAACGATGAAAATCATGAGTACTCCTATGTTTTGCCACATGAAGTTAAAGTCTCCACTTGATACGACTGCTTTCAATCCTGATACAGAGTATGTCATCGGTAACCAAGCATTGAATGGCTGTAAAAACGTCGGAATCAATTCTAGTGGGAATGTCCCAGCACTTGTTGTAAGCTGAATGATTAATGTGATGATGGCGATGAAACGCCCTGCATCACCGAATGCTGTTACTAAACATTGAATTAATGCGATAAACGCTAAACTTGTAACGATGCTAAAGAGTATGAAATACGGAATACTTTGTACTTCTACACCTAATCCGAATAGTAATATAATATCTGCTACAATCGCTTGGATAATACCAACTGATAGTAGTACACCAAACTTACTAATAAACCAACTAAATCCAGATTTCGGAACGCCCACTGTATCACGTAATGGATATACGATAGATAATAGTAGCGCCCCAACAAATAAACCGAGTGATAAGAAATACGGTGTAAATCCAGTTCCGTAGTTAGGAACTTCCGCCATTTTCTCCGTCTTCACTTTTACAGGACTTGCAAACATATCATACGTTTTATCGGTTCCTTTTACTTCACCAGTTTTCTCTGCCCCTTCGCCAAGTTTCTCAGCAAGTTCACCGGAACCATCATTTACTTTTACGAGGCCATCCGTTACTTTTCCTGATCCGTCTGCTAGTTTATTTACGCCGTCGATTAGCTGGGTTGAGCCTGTTGACAATGTACTTAATCCTGTTGTCACTTGGCCAGAGCCATTTGCTAATTGCGTTATTCCGCCTGACATTTGACCTGCTCCTGCAGATAATGTATCTAAACCGCCTGTTACTTGGCTTGAACCATCCGCTAATTTCGTTACGCCTACAGATAATTGACCTAAACCGCCTGTTACTTGGCTTGAGCCATCTGCTAATTGATTTACACCACCTGCCATTTGGTTTGCTCCTACAGATAATGTACCTAAGCCTTCTGTTACCTTTCCAGATCCATCAAACAATTGATTTACACCATCAATTAATTGCCCTGATCCGTTTTTTAATCGATCTACACCTACTTTAGCATTACCTAATCCTTCACCTAATCCATGAAACTTACTTACAAATTCGCTTTGTGCATTCGTTAATTTTTTAATACCACTCGTTAAATTTCCTACATCTTCCGGATTCGGCATTTTGCTTTGCATCCCACTTGTCTTTTCACCGATTTCACCTTTTAATTGTTTTACTTCTTCATTTAATTTATTTGTTCCACCTGCTACTCCGGCAGCTTTTTGCTGAACTGTCGTTGTACTTTTTACGGCACTTGTTATGAATGGTTGTAACTGCTCTTGATATTCTTTTGGTAAACTTTCAATTTGCTTTTGTAAATTCGCTACATCTTGCGCTGCAGTTTTTGCATCTCCTGCTGTTGATTGCGTAAATTCATTTAACTGATTTACATTCGCCCCAGCACCATCTATTTTCTCATTTACTGTATTCAATATAGCAGGAACTTTCAACTGCATTTCCCCTAATCCTGCAACAGAGTTTTGTACTTTATTATTTAACTCTTGCAAACCCTTTTGAATCTCTTGAGAACCTTTCTCTAATTGACTTTGCCCTCCCGCAAGTTTTTCCATACCATTTGATAGTTCAGTTGTTCCTGTTTTTAATTCGCCTGTTTTACTTATCAATATGCTCAAACCGTTTGTTACTTTCTCAGATCCATCATGCAATTCACTAATTCCTTTTTTCATTTCATCGGTTTTACTATTTAACGTATTTAAACCGTTTGTTACTTTTCCGGAGCCATCTACTAATTTTCCGATACCGGCATCGCTATTTAATACATGTAAACCATCTGTTACTTTTCCGGAGCCATCTACTAACTTTCCGATACCTGTTTGCATCTCACCTGTTTTGCTATTTAACGTATTTAAACCTGCTGTCACTTTCCCAGATCCATCAAATAGTTTCCCAACTCCATCCTTCATCTCCCCAGACTTCCCTTGAAGTGTATGAAGGCCATCTGTCACTTTACTTGAACCATCGTGCAGCTCACTTGATCCGTCGTGTAGTTTATTTGCTCCTTCCGCCCCATCTGCTAATCCTTTTGAGACGTCTTGAATAGAATCAAACATTTTCTCTGCATATGTTTTCGTTAACGTACTTGATACTTCACCTTTAATTTTTTCAATTGCTGTTCCGCCAATTTGTGAAGATAAGAAGTTTAAGCTTTCGTTTGGAATGTATTCTAAGTTTAATGGTTTTGGATCATCTTTTAATAACGTTGTAGCGTTACTTGAGAAGTCATTTGGAATGCGTACTAGCATGTAATACTTTCTACCTTCCATTCCTTTTTTCGCTTCTTTTTCACTTACAAATTCCCATTTGAAACTTGTATTATCTTTTAAGTTATCAACGAGCCCTTTTCCGACCTCAATTGGTTTCCCATCAAATACTGCACCTTTATCTAAATTGACTACCGCAACTGGTAAATCATCTAACTGTTTATACGGATCCCAAAAGGCCCATAAAAACATACCTGCATATAAAATTGGTACGAATAATACCGCGATAATTGGAATTAATATTTTTTTACTTTTTATAATTTCAGTAAACTCTTTACGAAGCAACTGATTCCATTTCATCATTTCTCCCCCTTTTCTAAATGACCGAATTGTTCATTTGGTCATTTTCTCCCAAATAAAAAGGCTATACTTATTCATACATATGCCTTATCCCCGAATTTATACTATGCAACTTTTACTCAATATGAAATTACTATTTCTATTTTCCCTCCTTAAATTAAATATATGACCATTTTGTTCACTCGGTCACTTTTTATAATAATAAAAGGATTATCTTAGTTTGACAATCCTTTTAATAAATAAAGTTCAAATAATTCTGCGATTTTTTCTTTTTCTAGCGGTTCATGATTTTTTTCCCAATCAAAAATAAGCGATACGTATAAGCGAAGCATAATAAATGCTGTAATTTCTGGATCACATTTGCTAATTTCACCTTTTTCAATCGCAATCTTTAGATACGATTGAATGACAGAAACGATTTCCACATCTACTTGTTGCATCACTTCTTGTACTTCTTTCGTTCCCATATCGCGCTCTTCTTGAATTAACTTAATCATGAGCTGATGTTCTTTTCTGAATTCTAATATGCTATATAATGCTCTATGTACATTTTCAAAAAATGAAACATCTGAACGAATTGCATTCTCTGCAACTTGCTTCATTTCTGTAATTAAATTAGAAATAATTTCGCCAAATAGCTCTTCTTTATTTTTGAAAAAAGTATAAATCGTTCCTTTTCCTACATTCGCTAACTTCGCTACTTGATCCATCGTTGTTGCTTTATAACCGAACGCTGAAAAAGACTTTGTTGCAGCTTCAATAATAGAACGTTTTCGATCTATCGCCACATCGTCACCTCCAAAAATGACCAATTGGATAATATAGTCAATCAGTACATCTTTGATATTACCACACGCTTACATTGTATACAAGTTCTCTTTTTTATTATTTCCAGTATAAAAAAATTCCAGTCAAGTTATATAACACTGTCCATAGTGTATCAAAAAGAATGCTTATATGGAAAGCAAGAATATATTCATAATAATTGCTGGATAGATCACTCTAAAAATCTAATTAAATAGACAGTGTTCTTAAAACCAAAACTTTAAGAACACTGTCTTTTATTTTGACATAGAAAGTAATATTTTCTCCATCTCTTTCTTAGTTAGCTCATCACCGATTATCTCTTCGTATATCTTTGTATCTCTTGTAAAAATATCATTCACTATGACAATTTGATACTCACTATTCTTACCTTGTGCTGGTACAAACATTTTGAGCCCTTTTAACTTACCCTCTCCATGAGAAGATTTATTATAGACCATTCCTTTCCCGTCTAAACTATAACTTTCTAGATTCTCTTCTCCAGGCATCATGTAGTGTAGTGGATCCTTATTACTACCTGCATACATTCTTGACTGATAAATTGTAAAACCATATTTCCCTTTTTTATATTCTGATTTAATAACTAATTCTATATCTCTTCCAAAATATGAATCAGCCCATTCTCTCTTTAACTCATAACCTTCAGGTATATAAGCCGGCTGCTTAATTTGAAATGGCACATGATTTTTCGCTTCTTCTATAGTATATGTTAAAGATTTCTCCAGCTTTTCTCCAAGCGGTTTTAATGTCTTCTCAATAGTAGCTAGTCTTTCCTGATCAGCTTTCTTCAAGCGTTCAGGTTTATATTCCTTTGTATCTCCATCATAATTTTCAGGCACATTTTTCTTAACCATTGCTTTTTTACGAATTTCTTGGGCTTCCTTAAATAATTGAACATACTGCTCAAATTCTTCTTTTGTAAAATTCTTTTCTGCCAAATATAAAAAATCTGTATTCATTTTATATGACTTTATTGACATCCCCCATTCTCTACTTGCATTCTCCGGTGTGCCTAATACTGTTTCTATCGCTTCTTCAAAAGCCGCTTTAGATTGCTTTTTTTCTACAACCTTTTCTTTCTGTCTTTCATCCCCCTCAGTTATCCTTGCATTTAATAAAAATCCGCCTGCTATAGCTGCTATAGCAATAACTCCAAGTAAAGAAAGACGATACGATTTCTTTTGGAACTTTTTAATCATAACGATTCTCCTTTTTAATGTTCGTTTATTTCTACTTAAATTTGCTAGGCTTGGTGCTTGATAGGAATAATGTTCTAAAAGCGCAATAATTGTATGACCGTATGCAATTTGCTCCTCTTTATCTATAAAAGTAAGTGCATATGCATCACAGGCTAATTCTTGATCTTCTCGCATACAGAAATAGGCGTACCAAAGAATCGGATTGAACCAATTTAATAGGAGCAAACTGTACATAATCCAATTTACAGCTACGTCGTTTCTCTTAATATGAGCTAACTCATGGTAAAAGACATACTGTAATTGTTGCTCATTTAATACTTTCATATGTTTTTTTGATAGTAATACTTTCGGACGAAAGAAACTAAAAACAGTTGGACTCGCAATCTTTCCTGCTAAACGTAGTGAAACTGTCTTCTTCATTTTCATAGACTGCTTACAGCGATTAAACACTGTAGCGACCTGTTTATCCGTAATATCCGGTTGTTTTTTTATGTAAGAATATAAACGTCTATTTGTAATAAACGTTATGACTGCTAATATGATCACCCCAGCTAACCAAACATATAGAGCAACTTTGTATAAAGACAATGCAGTCTGTTGTTCCGAACTCACGTTTACTTCAGGTTCACTATTTTTTGTCACAGTTTCAGCATTTTGTTCTAATTCCACTGTATGTTGCATCTCGTCATTCACTGTATTCTCAGGTGAAGGTGTATTTTTCTGAATAACTTCCGACACACTAGAACTATAAGAAAGTAATGAATAAATACTATAAGAACTATCTGGTGACCATGGTAAAAGGAGTCTTATCATTAGTACGATCCACAGCATATATTGCCATCGGGGCGTTAATTTATTTCTAAATAGTACTTTTATACATAAAATAAATCCAACTAATATGCTAGCCATAAGTGACGTTTCTATAAGCCAATCAAAAAAATGAGGAAGGTATACATTTATAAGCATATCTATCATTTTTATCTATCCTTCCTCTTGTTCTCCTCTGTCTTCTCATCTAAAATGCGTTTCAGTTCATTAATATCTTCTGAAGACAATTTTTCCTCTTTTAAAAAATTAACAAGTAATGGCTTAAACGCTGCGCCGCAAAAACGCTTTAGCAAAGATTTCGTTTCAACTTGCAAATAATTATCTTGTGATACTAACGGATAATAAGCATACATGCGCCCTTTATCTTGATGGTAAGAAACAGCTTCCTTTTGTACTAACCGATTAATTAATGTACGGATTGTTTTCGGTTTCCAGTCCATTGCATCTTCTAGTTCTTCTATAATTTCATTCGCTGTTTGTGGAGAGTTTGACCAAAGTACTTTCATAATTTCTAATTCCGCTTCAGATATTTTAGGTAATTGATTTGTCATAGATATTTCACTCCTCAGTATTACGTTTGTAATCTACAATTAAGATTACAAACGTAATACTTAATTGTCAACCATATTTTAGAAAATATAATTTTAGTTAAACCTTACTTAACGACAACGAATTTCCCTTTTTTCAAATAATCAAATAAAAAACCAAGAAAATGTTTACATTTAATAGTAATATAGAAAATAGACAAGTTTATCAAAATAGTGGAGGCTTTTTCAGTCATGATGCGTGCGCTTCGTTTAAATATAAAGCAAGCTTTTTGTAGTCGTATTTCTTTAATTATGATGTTTAGTGGATTCGTTCTTATTTGTATTTATCACTATTACTATGTCATTCGTTATTTAGGAGACGCAGCGAATGGTCCTATATCAACAGATATAAAATGGATTGGATTTCGCGACAATGAAATGGATGTTTATTTATTATTAATGCCAGTTATTGCGAGTATCCCCTTTAGTACAAGTTACAATTCGGATAAGTCAGATGGTTTTAAACCGTTTGTGAGCAAGGGGATTTCTATATTTCCTTATTCAGTAACGAAATATATCGTTACGTTTTTTTGCGGAGGATTTCTTTATACGCTTCCATTTATTTTATCGTTATTATTTTGCAAATTAACCATTCCAGACGGAACACCTACGGCTGGTTCAGGCATCATAAATGATGATGGAATGTTCGCAAACCTATATTTAGATGCGCCTCTCACTTACATTACCGTATATATCGGAATTAATTTTTTATTTGCAGGTTTAATGGCCCTTTTAGGACTTGCTGCATCTGTATGGTCACAAAAGGACTATATGGCAATTCTCTTTCCATTTGCAGTTGCCTCCATTCCGTACGTCCTGCTAAATACAATACTTCCTTCAATAGGCGGAGCACCTATTCATTTATATGATCCGAAACAACCATTACAAGGCATGTCACCGTACATTTTAATGATGCAATGTACTTTCTTCCTTCTCGTTAGCTTATTTATGTATATACAAGGAGTAAAGCGGGATAGAAAAAAATATAGAAGAAGAATACAAAAAAGAGAACGGTGTAGAAAAGCATTTCAAGCAATTTCAAACTAAATCGTTGAACGAATAAGAGCGTAATTCCCTAAGCTAGCTTAGAGAATTACGCTCTTATTCTCAGTTACATCTATCAACCTTCTATTTTCTATACTCATATAATCCTCCCCCCCTTTACGGCGTACCTGCCAATCCCCATAAAATAACGACTACCGCAAAGTACATCGCTTTAATACCTACAACTAAACATAATGAAATAATTGCATATTTACTTAATTCCCTCCTTGCACCTATTAAAGTAAAAATCACTGCCAAACTAAACGTTACATAGGACAAGGCTGTATGTATTAAGTTATACGTAAGGTCTAAATTTTGAGTAAGTCCTGTTACATCAGCTACAAATTGTAGCATGACGATCGTACTAAAAAAAATTGCAAGCTGATTTATTAATTTTCCATTTAACCATGCTTGCATCTTTAACCTCCTTGTTATAAAAAACTGAATTTTTAATTAATTTTAACATGATTTTTACAGAAAAAAAACGCTCAGTATATTTCTAAGCGTTTTTTACAACGATTTAAGAAGCTTTCTTCAAATCAATTTGAGCAAGTACTGGGTCGTGGTCACTTACACGTCCATGTTCTTTCATAATGTTTGAGTTTAAGTGTACTGGATCTACAATTGTGTGTGGTGCGATGTTGTTTGTTACTAAAATATGATCTAACACTTGTGCATTTCCTTCATGAATGTACGTGTAACGGTTCTCTTTTGGCACTGTGTTTAACATATTTTTCAAGATTGTTCCTTCTAGTGTTTTTACTGGTTTAGCGAACTCAAAATCGTTCATATCCCCTAACACAACAACTGGTGCATTCGTGTTCTTTTTCTGAATACCTTGTACGAAATTGTTTACTTCTTGTGCTAATTGAACTCGTTTTTCTTCACTCTTTAATACGAGCGGCTGCACTTTTCCAAATGGCGTTGCATCTCCTATTTTTGAGTTTAAGTGATTTGCAACGACAACAACGTTTTGTCCTTGGAATGTAAATTCTGCCGCAAGTGGTTTACGTGTACTTTCAAATAATGGGTTTCCGTCTCCAATGCGAACGACATTTTTATTAAGCAACTTCGGTACTGCTGCTAATTTCACTCGTGATGGGTTGTAGAAGAAACCGACGCGAATATTAGCTCCTGGTGCCCCCCCGTCTAGATTATTGTTCGGAGCAATTTCTACATACTCATACTTCGGTCCACGAATTTCTAAAACTGCATCAATGATACGTTTCGCGCTTAATGAAGCATCTGTTGTCCCGTCATTAATTGTTCCGTTATTATCTTGCATTTCCTCTACACCGATAATATCTGGCATTTTTAAATTGTATTTAATAGAATACGCTAACGCTTTTACTTTTTCATCTGTTGTTTCTTTTTTATTCGCCGAGAAGTTTTCAATGTTATATGTAGCAACTGTTAACTTATCAAGACGAGGCTGAATATTTGCCCCTACTTGCTTAAATCCACCGTCCACTACAGATGGTAATTCCGTTATTGGCGCAATGCGGAACGAACCGTAATCATATCCTACTACCCCTGTTATATCTCCAGTGAAAGTATCTCCTACTTTTGCTACATAATCGCGAGGTACTTTTACAGAAAGACGCTCTGGGTTTAATTGATTTTCATCTAATAAAGGTGTGCCATATTTCGTTACGACTTTATTTCCGCCATTTTCTACTGTTACATATAAATTTCCGTTTTTCTGAGGTGCAATAATTTTTGGCGTTGGCATCGTAACGCGCATACCTTCTATACTTTCATAAAAATCGATTGCATCTTCATTTGGATCAAATAAACCGAATGCATCATTATCGATAATTTGATCAGGGATTTTCACACCGTTTTCTCCAAGTACAATCGGCGCTGGTAAAGGTTGATCTTTTGCGATTACAGCAACGCGGCTCGCTTTAATTTCCGTCGTCGTTAAATCTGTGTCAAACCTTTCTGCATACCCAGGTCCAACATATTCTTCTACTTCTCCATCAACTTGAATAAGATCTCCTACCGCTACATTCGCATCTTTTTTGTATACGTACATACCTTCTGACGTAGCTGGATCATTATCTGGCTGGTTATCTTCTATATAAAAACCATTTTTATCAAGTGCTGTTACACCGCCTTCCACATTGTATACTTTCTTCCCTTTGTAAGGAGAAATATGTGATTTCCCTTGAATATCATGAATACGAACTGGTTCATTATTTACGATAATAAATGAAAATGTTGAAACCGCTGAAGAAGTAAGCCCTTCTTTCTCTGCGATTGCTTTAATCACACTATTTTCATTCACTACAATTTGTCCGTTATAACGAACGCTCTTGTTTGTAGGGTTAGAGCCATCTAACGTATAGTAGATTGTTGCTCCTTCTGTATTCGTTGTTAATGTTACCGCTGTTCCCTTCGCAACTTCTCCACTACCAGGCGAAGCTACTACATCGCTAACACGGTTTTGTCCTTCCCCTTGAAACTTATGAGCTGTTACCGATTTTAAACCTGGGCTACTAAAATATAATTCAAGCGTCCCTGTTAAACTAACTTTCTTCCCGATATTTTCAGGATGATCTTTCACGTTTACTGCCGCTCTCACATCACCTTTCGGCAACTGAACAGGCATGATTTTGTCTGGATTCGTTTCATTTGGCGAATCGGCAATTGCTACGTTTGTATCATCAAACTTAGCCGGATCTTTCGTGTATTTAGAAGGACTTTGCGTATATCCAACAATATACCCTTCCACTATCCCCTTCGTTTTCCCTTGCTGTTTAAATACTTGAATTGCTTTTTCTACTGACATAGAAGTCGTTTCTTCTGCTTGTACTAAAGCTCCAGTAAATGAAAGCAATAGTATGAATGATAAAAAGACACTTAGCAATTTCTTCACAGTCATTTCCCTCTCCCTATTTCATATTTTCTCAGCATTTCTATCATATCAAATGATTCGTTATATAGAATGATATTTCGACAAGTTTTACAAAAAATTAATCTAATTTACTCGTTTTCAAACTATAATACAAAATAATAATTTTACACCTTCTACGAATGCGAACTATAATAGTAGAGAGAGAAAACAGAAAATATCGAAATTAAATTGGCATGTAAAATGGATTCATTTGAATAGGAGTGATTGGATGGAAGTGCAAACAGAAACATACCGCGCAGCTATGAATGGAACATTAGAACGTCATTTTTCAGATATGATTGCCGTTATACCCACTAGAATTACGATTGAACAGTTAAAACAGCGGCTAGAGACTATCTCTACTAAAGTGGATGAATTAAAAATTATTTACAGTGATGAGACAAGCCTTATTGTTGAGTTACATATGGATGAAACAATCATACCGTATGAACTGCATATTGATGAAACGAGCGATCCAGAAGAATATAAAATGTACAATAGACAAGATTCTACAATCGTAAATCGTAATTTTGAAGATGCTGCTTATGGCACTGAAATTTTCGCTCGTACGCTATTTGTAGGCGATGTGCTGGACTGCTTTTTCCAGCAGTTACAGTTTTTATGGAACCTCGCTCCAGATTTGTTATTTGTAATCGATTCAAGTGCAGCAATGAAAGTAATATCTAGAAGCTATATTGAATATCACGTTGAAAATGAATTATTACCTGACATTCCTGACTTGTATGTTATTCATTCTGTTTATGAAGACGATAAAGAAGGTGAGCCTACGCAATATTGGTTTCATACACATGGCCTTTTAAGAGCAGGCGTAACAGAAATAGAATTAATTATTCCAAATCGCATTTCGTCCTACTACGGCATTGGTGATCTCTTTCAAACATTTGCTAATAATGCCGTTGAGAATGGACAAGTCCCTATGAATGAGCCTATCGTGATCGCGCATAGTCAGCAAGGTTCTATCCATACAGTAGCTGTTCCGTGGGAAAAGGGATTATCTTATATTGGGCATAAAACGAGTATGGATCAATTGTCTTCAATCGAGGATGAAGAAGTGAAACTACAACCAATAGATGCACAAAACGTATTCTTAGGCGGGATGGATGACCGAGATGAATACCATCAATCTCCGTCCGTTCTCTTATTCCAATTTAATACTTCAGAAGAATATATTGAAAGTTTTTTCAAAGAACACGAGGAAGCTACAGGGCTCATGTTCTATAAAACAAATAGTGAAACCGATCGTATGGCTTACAATGCGAAGAATACTTTCGGGTATTTCAGCAATATTTTTCACATTGAACAATCAAATGAAGATTTTCGTTTCCTTGCTAAGTTTGGTGTCTCCTACGAAGAAGGAAAAAGTGAACATATGTGGTTTGAAATGCAAAACATTACGGAAGATTTCATTCAAGGAATACTCATTAATGAACCATATTTTATAGAAAATATGAGTGAGGGAAATAGTTATCAGTTAGAGTTTGAAAACTTAACAGAATGGGTTATTTATGCGGGAGATGCCGTTATAAAGCCAAATAATTTATATATATTTATTGGCGAATAAGTATTTTATATAACAAAAGAAACGCCTTCAATATGATTGAAGGCGTTTCTTATATTTTATTGTGCGAGTAATTCCGTCTCCATTACTTTCTCCAAATGAGATAGTACACGCTTTGCGGCTTTCTCACCTTGATCAATACAGTCCGGAAGACCAGAACCAGCGTAAGAACTACCTGCCAAGTATATACCTGGCAACTCTTTTTCCATAAATGTTGTGAGTTTCTTCATTCGCTCGTTATGGCCTACTGTATATTGGGGCATCGCTTCTTTCCAGCGACTTACGACTGTAAACTCAGGATCCTCTGTAATATCCATCGTCTTTCGTAAGTCTTCTAGTACAAGCTGAACGAGTTCCTCTTCTGTTTGTTCTACAACTGCTTCATCACCAGCACGACCGACGTAACAACGAAGAAGCGTTTTTCCTTCTGGCGTTGTATGTGGCCATTTTTTATGTGTCCACGTACATGCTGTAATTGTGTAGTCGCTATTTCGAGATACGACAAACCCTGTGCCGTCAATATCGCGCTGAATGGCTGATTGCGGGAAAGCCATTGCCACATTTGCAACTGATGTAGACGGAATGTTGCGGAAGAAACGAAACTGCTTGTACTGCGCGAACATAGATGGCAATACTTTATGTGAGCTTGCCACTACGACCGCGTCCGCTTCTATTTCTTTTCCGTTACTAAGAGTAATCGTATAAGCATCACCAAGTTTTGCAATTTTTTCAATGCGTGTTCCCTTTATTATCGTACCTTCATGTATCTTCGCTTCGAGAGATTCTACGATAGATTCTAAACCTGTTTTCACTGTTTGGAAGATTCCTTTTTTCGGTTCAGATGTCTCTTCTTTCGGAGCAAGCGTACGCATGCCCAGTGAAATACTGCGATGTTTCTGCTCAATTTGATACATTTGCGGGAATGTTGACATTAAGCTCATTTCATCAATATCCCCTGCATAAATACCCGATAGTAATGGTTCTATTAAATTTTCAACCACTTCGTTGCCGAGGCGATGTCTGAAAAAATGCCCGAGTGATTGGTCAGATACTGGCTTTGATCTCGGCATTAATAGATCAAAACCAGCTCTTAGTTTACCAATTGGGGAGAACAGCCTGGAAAATAGAAACGGCGTAATTTGCGTTGGAATTCCCATCATCGATCCGCTCGGCATTTTATGTAACCGATTGTTTACGAGGATAAATGATTGACCGGCCTTATTATTTACAAGTTCATCACCAAGACCTAATTCTCGCGCCAGTCTAGAGGCACTTTCTTTTCGTGCTAAGAAAGAATCCGGTCCGCGTTCAATTGTAAATCCATCTTTTCGAACGGTTTGAATTTTCCCGCCAAGTTTACCCGATGCTTCTATAAGTAATGTATCGATCGGCAAGTTCTTGTCATGAATATCTTTTTGCAAGTTATACATTGTTGTTAATCCTGTGATACCACCGCCGATGATTACAACTTTTTTCCTCAAGCATGCTCCCCCTTTCTTTTTACAATACAGATTCTTTTTTCTTTAATACAACATCTGTTAAGCAATCAATGAATGCGTCCGATGCATTTGGCATTTCTGGACGATAATATTTTGCACCAATTTCATCTGTTACAACTTTACACTCAAAGTCATTGTCATATAAAACTTCTAAATGCTCCGCAACAAATCCAACTGGTGCATATACGAATGAAGTATAACTGTACTTTTCATTTAATTCTCTCGTTAAATCTTGTACATCTGGACCAATCCAAGGATCTGGTGTGTTTCCTGCACTTTGCCAACCTACTGCATAGTTTGCTACTTCAGCACCTCTTGCGATATAGTCAGCTGTTTCATTTAATTGGTCTGGATATGGATCGCCAAGTGCGATAATTTTTTCTGGTAAGCTATGTGCAGATACGATTAATACTGCTTTTTCACGCTCTGCTTCTGACATACCGTTATATATACCTTTCACTGCATCAACCCAGTACTGAATGAATTTCGGTTCTTTATACCAGCTATCAATGCCGTGAATCGTTAAGTTTCCAAGTTTCTCTGCTTCTTCTTGTGCTCGTCCTACATACGATTTCACGCTAAATGTAGAATAGTGCGGCGCAAGAACTAGTGCGATTGCATCTTGTATACCGTCGTTATGCATATCTTTCACTGCATCTTCAATGAACGGTTCGATATGTTTTAAGCCAAGATACATATGGTACTCTACTTCATCTTGTACTTCATTTAAACGCTGTTCTAACTTTTTAGCTTGCTCTAATGTAATAGTAGCTAAAGGAGAAATACCACCAATTGCACGGTAACGCTCTGTTAAATCTTCTAGCATTTCAGGACTTGGCTTTCTTCCTCTACGAATATGTGTATAGTAACGTTCAATATCTTCTTCTTTATATGGCGTTCCGTATGCCATTACAAGCAAACCAATTTTCTTTTTCATACAGCAATGCTCCTTTACTTCGCTAACTGCCCTTTAGAGTATTCATGAATAAATGTAGTTAAACGTTTTAATGTATCTGGATTTACTTCTGGGAATACACCGTGTCCTAAGTTAAAGATATAACCAGGCTGTTTCATCCCTTGATCTAAAATACCTTTTACATGTTCTTCAATAACAGACCATGGCGCAAGTAAGAATGAAGGATCCATATTACCTTGTACCGCCTTATGAACGCCGCGTGCGCGCGCCTCTTCGATCGGTAAGCGCCAATCTAAGCCTACTACATCAAGTGGTAAGTCGTTCCATTCATTTACTAAGTGTGCAGCTCCTACGCCGTGCATAATCATCGGTACACCCATCGGGCGAACTTCTGCAAAAATACGCTCCATTGCTGGTTTAATAAATACGCGGTAATCTGCTACATTTACAGTTCCAACCCAAGAATCGAAAATTTGAACCGCTTTTGCTCCTGCGTTAATTTGCGCTTTTAAATATGTAATAACCATATCTGCTAGCTTATCCATTAAAGCGAACCAAGCTTTCGGCTCTGCATACATGAACGCTTTCGTATTATGGTAATTGCGAGATGGACCGCCTTCAATCATATAGCTCGCTAATGTAAATGGAGCCCCTGAAAAACCGATTAACGGTACGTCTAACATTTCTGTCGTTAATAAACGAATCGTATCTAATATGTAAGGTACGTCATCTTCTGGATTGATTTCCCCTAGTTTTTCTACATCTTGTAAAGAACGGATTGGATTATCAATAACTGGGCCAATACCTGATTTAATTTCTACATCCACACCAATTGCAGGTAGTGGTGACATAATATCTTTATACAGAATTGCTGCGTCTACGTTATATTGATCCACTGGTAACTTTGTAACGTAAGCACATAACTCTGGATTGTGTGTAATTTCAAATAAAGAATACTTTTCTTTTATCTTTCTATATTCCGGCTGCGAACGACCTGCTTGACGCATATACCATGCTGGTACATAATCAGTACGTTCCCCCCTACATGCTTTTAAAAATGTCTCATTTATAGTTCTTACCAAGACCCTTGCTCCCTTCCTTGCCAATGCTTTTGCTCTAAATACGTTCTATTCCGATATTTATCTTTTTTTACTATACAGCTTGTAAAAACAAAATGCATAACATTATGTACGTTGTTCATGAAATTGACACAAACATTCGTAAAACCGCTTACTATTTTCACAACATTCTTATTATAGCACAGAGAAAAACTATGGTTTAGCTACTTTTGACTTTTCTCCTTCACGTTTCGTTTGTGTGTTATATGGTACAACGTAAAAACTTGGTTTTGAAAAGATGTTAACGAACTTTTCCTCATATTCTCCGGCACCATTTACAGTGCCTACATGCGTATGAACTCCGTTTTCCACTCTATAAATACGATACATAATCCTTTCATCTGGAAGTGGTGTCCAGCTTAATTTTGCTTTAAATAAACCGAAAGGGCTAAACGCTAATTTCATTTTCACATCTTCAATCTTGCGCAAACGAATCGGAGCACCGATTGTTTCCACACCTTCTGGTTTCATAAACTGCTCTTTCTGTTCTACATTTGCCTTCGTTAAAATTTTCTTAAACAATTTCGTTGCTGACGCACTTTCTCCTTGCAACTGATGCTCTTTATCCGTACGGTCATAACCAATCCAAACAGCACCTACTAAATTTGGTGTATAGCCGACGAACCACATATCTCTAGCTCCATTATCGTCATTTGGCAAGGAAGTTGTACCTGTTTTCCCAGCTAACGCCCCGCTATATACACCGGCTTTCGCTGTCCCTTCCTTTACAACTCCTTCTAGCATTTTCGTCATATACCACGCCGTTTGTTTCGAGAATATTTTCGTTTCTACTTTTGGCGATTCTCCAATAACTGCACCGTGTCTATTTAACACTTTATCAATCACGTGCGGCTCAATAATAGCACCATTTGCTAAAAACGCACGATACATTTTTACAAGATCAAATGGTGAAACACCATTTTTCAATCCGCCAAGCGCTGTACTTAACCCTGCGTCTGCAATATGAACATTTCCTTTCTCTAAATATTGCTTTCCTTCTTCTACCCCTAACTCATTTAATAAAGAAACTGCCGGCACATTTGCTGACTCTAAAATCGCATCGTACATCGTCATTTCTTTCGAATATGAATGGTTATAATTTCGAGGTTCATAGCCTTCAAATGAATTTCTTTCATTCGTCAATAAAGAATACGGATTATACTTTTTCGTTTCGAGTGCTGGTGCATAGACGATAAGTGGTTTTAGCACAGAACCGGGCTGTCTTTTTGCGAAAATACGATTAAAGCCTCTCGGGACGTACTTTCTTCCGCCAATCGCCGCTTTAATTCCGCCCGTACGATTATCCATTAATAAAAAAGCACCTTGCGTCCCCTCTTCTTTCCCAGGGAAATTCCTTGCATCTTGAAACTGGTTATACGCTACCTTTTGAATCTTTTCATCCATCGGTACGACAAACGTATATCCTCCGCGCAGTACTTCTTGATGAGACAATCCGTATAAACGAGCTGCTTCATCTATAACCATATCAATATACGGCATATATGCGAGTTCATTCTCATCTAAGTTTTTATAAAGAGCAATGGTCTTTCCTTGATAACGTACGCTATCTTCGGCAGTCAAATAGCCTTGTTTATGCATAAGTGACAATACGAGATCACGGCGCTCCTTACTCTTCTCTGGAGAGAAATAAGGTGAATATCCATTTGGTGACTTCGGAAGACCTGCAAGCATCGCTCCTTCTTCTACTGTTAAATCTTCTACATTTTTATTAAAATACAACTTTGCTGCTGCTTGAATACCGTAAGCACCATGCCCAAAATAAATATGATTCATATACATTTCAAGAATTTGTTGCTTCGTATATTTTTGCTCTAATTGAAGGGAAATTGCGACTTCCTTCAATTTACGCGTAACGGTTTTTTCACGAGTTAAAAAAACGTTTTTAGCGAGTTGCTGCGTAATCGTACTACCGCCTTCGACCTTCTCTCCAGCTAATGTATCTTTATAAAGAGCACGGAATATAGACGGATAATCAATTCCTTGATGCTCATAAAAACGAGAATCTTCCACCGCAATAAACGCCTGCTGGACATGCTTTGGAATTTGCTCGACTGGTACGAGATCTCTATTTTCTACATATAATTTCGTAATCTCTTTCCCTTTCTGGTCAACGATACGTGATGAAGAGTGGAAAACGAGCTGCTTTTCATCCATCATATAGCCACCAGCTAACACAATAAGTTTATAAAGTACAATCGCTAATACTAGCGTTGCGAATCCACCTAATAAAGTCCACTTTACTTTCTTCATACATCGGCCTTCTTTCCAAATGATGGTACATTTATTATTTGAAAAAGAAGTATCTTTATGTATATAATCTTCGAAGTTTTTTAAGAGAGTTGATATAATAGAAACAAACCATTAAGGGGGCATTAAAATGAAGGCTATTATTTCATACGAAACACCTCTAGAACAAGCACATTTCACTGCAAAAAATAATGAAAAAAATATGTTTTATAAAGAAAATACAGAAGAATCAGTAGAATCAGCGCTTCAATATGACGTACTAGACGCTGTTGGAGAATTTAAAGGACAACCTGGCTATATCGTTTGTAACAACATTTCTGTAACAGATGAAGGTCGCCCAGTATTTGAAAACCGATTTAAAAACCGAGCAGGCCTTATTGAAAACGAACCCGGTTTCCAAGCAATCCGTGTTCTACGCCCATTAAGTAACGATACATATGTCATCTTAACGATGTGGGAAACGGAGCAAAACTTTAAAGACTGGACAGAATCACGTTCATTCGAAAACGCTCATAAAAAACGCCCTGCACAAGTGGAAGGACAAGCTCAGGCTCAGGCGCATCCACATGCAGAGCAGCAGAAAAGTATCTTCTCTCGTCCGTCATTTGTGACTACTTTTGATGTGTTAGTTTAAGGATTTTTGTACTGTGGTTTCTCCAAGGCTGCGGTACATGAAATTATATCAGCGATTTTTCGAATATATCGGCGCAACTCGAAATATATCAGCGATTTTTCAGATATATCAGCGCAACTCAAATTATATCAGCGATTTTTGAAATATATCGACTTATCGACAAATCACGACACAAAAAAGGAAACACCGTTACGCACCGGTGTTTCCTTTTTCTTTATACCAATTATATATGCGAAGTGCGTCTTCTTTTTGCATATGCTTCACTTTATATTTATGTCCCGCTACTGATACGACCGCTGTACATAGCTCATCTTTCTTTTGAAAATACGATTGATTGTATCCTACTGCTTGAACGTGCCTTCTTCGCATGATCCCCGTATATTTCGCAAGACCACGGTATACCATGACTAACTGATTGTCTCGTATCATATATCCGCCACTTGTATACCGAGCGTATGCAAGTAACGTAAATGCGATAAATAGTGGTATTAGCATGAATAGCGCCATATTTTGTTTGAAATATATACTCGTACCGATGATCGGCAGTGCGAGCACAGCACTTGTAATCCAGCCCATTATTACGTAACGACGTAATGCAGCCTTCGGTAAATGAACGATTTCCTCTTCCATTTCATACGGTAACTGCAAATATGTAAGTAACTGCTGGACATCTTTCTTTTTCATAAAAGGATGTAACATAACTTCATTTCCAGCTGCTTCTATACTTTGAATGACTTCCACTTCGACAGAGCAATAACCGAAAGGCTGGCGGAGAATTCCTTCTTTCACAGTAATCGCTTGAATGCGGTGTAGTTTTAAAACAAACTCTTTCTTATCAAATAACCCTTGTACGATGCGAATTTCATTTCCGTTTCGCTCTATTTTAAAGTTCGCATATTTTAACGCATAACCAGCTGTTGAAATGACCCACGAAACTGCCATTAAAATCGCGGCCATAACGATTAATTCATATACACCGTTATCCATCACATACGCTTCTACTTTATTGATGAGCCATTCTGGTAGAAATTGATTAAACTCTGTGTAAATAAGAAGTAATCCTGAAAACACTAATCCGAATCTACCAGACGTAATGGAAGCTGCTAAAATTTCTTTCATCGTTAACTGATAAATCGTCTTACTTTCTTCTGCCATGGGTACTTCTTCACTCGCAGCGCTTCTTTTTTTATTTAATAAAGCAATCAGTTCCTTCGCTTCCTCTTCTTTAATACCAGCTAACATCACTTCTGGCTCACTACCCCCGCCGGCTACTTCTATGTTTAGTTTCGTCAGGCCAAGTACTTGATAAATGATGTTAGAAGACGTACTAATATTTTGCACACGTTCTTTATTTAAGTAACTTTCTTTCTTCACAAAAACGCCGTGTTTAATATGTAAAATATTATTTTCAACCCAATACACTTTGAAATACCATTTTATCGCTGAGAAAATTGCCATAATAAATAATATGGCCAAAAGAACAAGATGAAAGAAATACCAAGGTTCTACTTGACCATCTGATCGAAATAAAACAAGAAAAATAAAAGGCAATAAACCCGCAATTCGAATACCTAATAAAATTGTGATCGGATGTTGCCTCTTATACATCCTCATCACTCACTTTCGCAAGTTCTCCAATTTGTCTTTTCAGCTGCTCTGCTTCTTCCTTCGTTAAGCCTGGAATACTATGAGAAGTTGCCGCTGTTGAAATATGTAATTCTGCTAAATTATACTTTCTCATAATCGGGCCTTGTTCAATCGTTACGTGCTGCACACGAATCATCGGAATAAGTACGCGTTTTACAACGAACATTCCCTTTTGTATCTCAATCTCTTCTTCATTTAATCTGTAACTATAATAACGTTGACGTAAATTTGGAAACACGAAATAATCAAGCGGGATAAATGTAATAGCGCCTGTTACTAGCAAACCAAACAACCAGCCCCACCAGTTAAAATTGATCATAAAAAAGAAATACGCAATTACGACTGCTAGTATAACTGCCGCCCCAATTAAAGCGTGGATTCGCCACACTTTCAGCATATTAGAATGAATCTCCCTTTCTAACGGCTGCATCTCATCACTCCAATTATATGAATGTATTAATTATATATTAGTTGGTATATACATATTTGTAAAATTACCCCACGTTAACGGGCAGTAAAACTCCCAAAAAATTTCAGCTGGAGCAAAGAAGTTAGGTGGGCTATCAACTGCCCGTAAACGTCCGATTGGTGAGGGCTAATAATCAGTGGGGATGAATCTCCCACTGATTAAAGTTTCACTTTATAGTTTTCTACATCGTATCCATTACTTCTTTAAAATTCCCTTCATTAATCGAATACACTTGAAACTGAATGTAATCTATTTCATTCGTATTCGGACGGGCATATGGCAAAATGTTAAATTTAGAAGCAGATCTTCCTAACATATCTACAATCATTAGAGAAACGTCAATATATTCGAAGTCTACACGGAATACTACCACTTCTCCCGTAAATTCATAATCTTTAATCGCATCATAAGACTTATTCGCACTAATTAACATTACTTTTAGTAGTTGGTTCAAATTTTCCGGTTTAAAATTAATCATATACGCAGCTCCTTTTTTTCAATAAAACACTATGAAAACAGTGTAATCTTATACTTTCATAGCTTTACACATCAATTATATAAAAAATAAAGCTAGTTTTTTATATATTTTTTGATATAATTACATACGGGAAACGGGAAGAATTTTGTCTTCCCTTGTGTTTTTATTTGCATCTAGTACTTTTGCTAGATGCTTTTTTTATGCTAAAAAAGGTACCCTCATATACTTTGAGGATACCTTTTTCATCGATTTAGTGCATTTCAATAATCGTACCATCTTCGAATACTTTGAATACGCCAGTAAATCCTGATCCAGCTGCGCCTTCTATTTTATATGTCGTACGCACTCTAATTTTATAATATTTCTTTCCATTTTCTACTTTTGTATCTTCTAGCGTGTAATCATATTCTTCTTTATATTCATTTTTGATATATTCTTTAGCTTTCTCAAAATTAAATGCATTTTGATTCTTTCCTGTCTCAGTTTTTCCGTTCTTTTCTGTTGCTACCTTTTGATTCGTTACTACATTTGTTTTTTGTGCCTTCGCTGCTACTTCACTCTTTGAATTTTTTTCTTCTTCATTAATTTTAGTAACTAATCCTACTGCTTTTTTATTATATTCTTCAAGGTTCTTATTATCTTTTGTTTCTGCAACTAACTTATTTAATATCTCTTTCGCTTGTGCATAATTTTTCTTACTTATTAACTCTTCACTTTTCGCCAATTGCTCACTATACTTCTTTTTTTGTTCTAACACAGCTAGTAATGCTGTTCGTTCTTCCTTTGCCTGCTTTATAAGTGTATTATTCCCATCCTTCATGTTCTCTACTTTTTCAAATGACTTGATTGATTCTTCTACCTTTGTTTCTTCTTTTAACTTCACTGCTTCAATCATTATTTTCGTTTGTTCTACAAGCACCATTACATCTGAATCGTCTTGTTTCTCATCTAGCGCTTTTTCAAATGATGATAAGGCATTTTTATATTCTTTATTCGTTAACGCGGTCTTCCCTGCATCCATTTCTTTTTCAAAATTCCCATTACTACATCCAGCTAACATTAAACATGTAATTCCAATTACCGTTAATAACTTCCTCATTCTTTCTCCCCCTATGTGTTCCTAAAACAATAACAGCATATGTATAAAAGTCTGTGTAGTAATTAGACTGAAAGTAAATATGTACTGTACATTTCATTTACTATCATTACTTAAAACACCTAAATAGTTGGTATTTGTTTTTCTTCTTTTAAGACAGAAAGGAATTTTAATAATGTGCGTAAAGCTCTCACCAGACTCTTTACTACACACACTCTTATACACATAGAAAAACTATTTTTAGGTTGCTATTTTTTTAACTTTACATATTCTCGGTTGATTGGATATGAACTTCAAATCGTAACATATCGAAAAGCAATAGAAAATAACCCGTAACATAAGTTACGTTTTGTAATTGTTTTGTAACACAAATGTAACATATGATTTTTAAACATACAATAGTTTCTTTACATTATTTTCCCCTATCTACATTTTAAGGTGTTAATACAGTGCTAAAACGAGTTTCATCTCCCACCTGCTATTGGACTATCATCCTTTGAATACTTTAGGAAAAAGCCCTCTTTCTTAAAGTACTCAAATTAATTACATAGATAACTCTTTTTTCACCCAAACATTACGAAGGCCTTTAACCTTTTATTTTCACATTAAATATATATAGCTTTTTTTTGATATAACCATATTAAGAAAATAGGACGAACTTTTTCTTCCTTTTTGTTTCTATTTGCATCGAGTTCTTTTGCTAAATGTTTTTTATGCCAAATAAAAAAGGTATCCTCCAATACTTTGAGGATACCTTTTCATTTTTATTATCTCTGCTGTTTTCTACCTAATACGAGCAATCCAAAACTCATCATAATAAGAAGTGCTCCCATATATGGTTCCACAGGCATTTTCTGTCCTGTCTTCGGTAATTCTTTTTCAGGCTTCTCTAGATCCGTTGTTTCTGGTTTTTCTGGATCCGTTGTTTCTGGTTTTTCTGGATCCGTCGTTTCTGGTTTTTCTGGATCCGTCGTTTCTGGTTTTTCTGGATCCGTCGTTTCTGGTTTTTCTGGATCCGTCGTTTCTGGTTTTTCTGGATCCGTCGTTTCTGGTTTTTCTGGATCCGTCGTTTCTGGTTTTTCTGGATCCGTCGTTTCTGGTTTTTCTGGATCCGTCGTTTCTGGTTTTTCTGGATCCGTCGTTTCTGGTTTTTCTGGATCCGTCGTTTCTGGTTTTTCTGGATCCGTCGTTTCTGGTTTCTCTGGGCCTGGTGGTGCTAAAGAAGTCAATTTGTTTAATACTTCTAATTGAACTGGACTTATCATTCCTTTTGTAATTTCAAATGGAATTGGATTAGTTAATTTTTCATAACCCTTTGGTGCTTCTACTTCTACAAGTGTGTAGTGACCTACAGATAAGTCTGAGACTTTCGCTTTTCCTTCTTTATCTGTTGTTACTTTCGTTACTACTTTGCCTTTTTCGTCATGAACTTCAAACACTGCCCCTGATAATACATTCTTACTTTCAGCAGCCATTTTTGTAATTTCTACTGAACCTTTGTCTAACTGTTCATTCTCTACTTTTAGTAATAAAACTTCTGTCATACCTTTTTTGATTTCGAATGATACTGGTTCTGTTAGTTTTTTGTAACCTGGTAAACTCTCCTTTTCTACTAATTTGTATTTTCCTACTGATAGATCTGAAACTTTCGCTTTTCCTTCTTTATCTGTTGTCACTTTCGTTACTACTTTGCCTTTTTCGTCTTGAACTTCAAAGACTACACCTGCTAACGGTGCCTTATTATCTTTATCTATTTTTGTGATTTCTACATTTCCCGTATCTACCATTTCATTTTCTATTTTTAATGATAGAACTTCTGTCATACCTTTTTTGATTTCAAACGATATTGGTTCTGTTAATTGTTTGTAACCTGGTAAGCTTTCTTTCTCTACTAATTTGTATTTTCCTACAGATAAGTCTGAGACTTTCACTTTTCCTTCTTTATCTGTCGTTATTTCGGTTACTACTTTGCCTTGCTCATCTTGTACTTCGAAGACTACGCCTGCTAATGCTTTTTGACTATCTTTATCTACTTTTGTAATTTCTACTGAGCCTTTGTCTAACTGTTCATTCTCTACTTTCAATGATAAGACTTTTGTCATACCTTTTTTAATTTCGAATGATACTGGCTCTGTTAATTTTTTGTAGCCTGGTAAATTCTCTACTTCTACTAGTTTGTAACTTCCTACAGATAGATCTGAAATTTTCGCTTTTCCTTCTTTATCTGTTTTTACTTTCGTTACTACTTTTCCTTTTTCATCTTGCACTTCGAATGTTACGCCTTCTAATAACGCGCCACTTTCTTTGTCTACTTTTATAATTTCTACTGAACCTTTATCTACTAATTCGTTCTCTACTTTTAGTGATAAAATTTCTGTCATACCTTTTTTGATTTCAAACGATACTGGTTTCGCTAGTTTTTTATATCCTGGTAAGCTCTCTACCTCTACTAGCTTATATTTCCCTACTGATAAATCTGAAACGTTTGCTTTTCCTTCTTTATCTGTCGTTACTTTTGTTACTACTTTATCCTTTTCATCTTGCACTTCGAATGTTACGCCCGCTAATACTGCGCCACTTTCTTTATCCACTTTTGTAATCTCTACTGTTCCTTTATCTAACAGTTCGTTCTCTACTTTTAGTGATAAAACTTTCGTCATACCTTTTTTGATTTCAAACGATACTGGTTCTGTTAATTGTTTGTAACCTAGTAAGCTTTCTTTCTCTACTAATTTGTATTTTCCTACAGATAAATCTGCAATTGTTGCTTTTCCTTCTTTATCTGTTGTTACTGTCGTTACTACTTTTCCTTGCTCATCTTGCACTTCGAAGACTACGCCTTCTAATGCTTTTTGACTGTCTTTATCCACTTTTGTAACTTCTACATTACCCTTGTCTAACATTTCATTTTCGACTGTTAAAGCAAGAGATTTTGTCATGCCTTTTTCAATTTGGAAAGTAATCGGATCTACCAATTGCTTATATCCTTTTGGTGCTTTCACTTCTACTAACTTATATGTGCCAACTGATAAATTAGTAACTTGTGCGTGTCCTTTTTTATCTGTCGTTATTTTAGCGACTACTTGTCCTGCTTCATCTTGAATATCAAATACTGCATCAGCTAAAGCATCTTTATTTTCTTTGTCTACTTTTGTAATTTCTACATTTCCTGTATCCACTAATTCATTTTCGACTGTTAGCTTTAACGCTGTTACTCTACCCTTTTCAATTTCGAATAAAATTGGTTTTTCAAGTGGTTTGTATCCTGCTGGTGTTTCTACCTCCACCAACTCATACTTCCCAATAGATAAATCTGAAACGTTTGCTTTTCCTTCTTTATCCGTTGTTACTTTTGCAACTACTTTTCCTTTTGAATCACGTACTTCAAATACAACATTTTTTAATGGTGCTTTACTATCTTTATCTATTTTTGTTATCTCTACATTCCCTGTATCCACCATTTCATTTTCTACTTTTAATGATAGAACTTCGGTCATGCCTTTTTTGATTTCAAATGATACTGGTTTTTCTAGCTTTTTATAACCTGGTAAACTTTCTACCTCTACTAATTCATACTTTCCTACTGATAAATTTGAAACATTTGCTTTTCCTTCTTTATCTGTCGTTACTTTTTTAACTTCGTTACCTTTCTCATCTTGGACAACGAACGTTACTCCCACCAACGGTGCTTTATTATCTTTATCTATCTTTGTTATCTCTATATTTCCCGTATCTACCATTTCATTTTCTATTTTTAATGATAAGACCTCGGTCATGCCTTTTGTAATTTCAAACGATACCGGCTCTATTAATTTCTTATAACCTGGTAAACTTTCTTTTTCTACTAATTTATACTTTCCTACTGATAAATCATCAATTGTTGCTTTTCCATCTTTATCTGTTGTTACTTCTTTTACTACTTTATCTTTTTCATCTCGTACTTCGAAGACTACGCTTTTTAATGCTTTCTGGCTGTCTTTATCTACTTTTGTGATTTCTACTGAACCTTTATCTAACTGTTCATTCTCTACTTTTAATGATAGGACTTTCGTCATACCTTTTGTAATTTCAAATGACACTGGCTCTGTTAGTTTCTTATAACCTGGTAAGCTTTTCGTCTCTACTAATTTGTACTTTCCTACTGAAAGATCTGAAACGGTTGCTTTTCCTTCTTTATCTGTTGTTACCTCTTTGACTACTTTATCTTTTTCATCTCGTACTTCGAAAACTACGCCTTTTAATGCTTTCTGGCTGTCTTTATCTACTTTTGTAATTTCTACTGAACCGTTATCTAACTGTTCATTCTCTACTTTTAATGATAGGACTTTCGTCATACCTTTTGTAATTTCAAACGATACTGGCTCTGTTAGTTTCTTGTAACCTGGTAAGCTTTTCGTCTCTACTAATTTGTACTTTCCTACTGAAAGATCTGAAACGTTTGCCTTTCCTTCTTTATCCGTCGTTACTTTTCTTACTACTTCACCTTTCTCATTTTGGACTTCAAATTCGACATCCGCTAATGCTGAACCGTTTTCTTTGTCCACCTTTGTAATTTCTACATTACCTTTATCTGTCATTGCATTTTCTACTGTTATTGGGAATATGCCGTCCCCTGTTACATTTACTTCGAATTCTGTTTCTTTTAATTGGTATCCTTCAGGCGCTTTCGTTTCTTTTAAAATATATTTTCCTGGCGCTAACGGTTTAGAAATTGCCTTACCATCTTTATCTGTAATAATATGCTCAACTACTACACCGTCTTTTACTATATCAAACTCTGCATTTGCTAATGGTTTTTCACCATTTTCTGAATCAATTTTCTTTAATTCAATTTGACCCTTTTGCAAAGTATTTTTAATTTCAAATGCTTTTGTTTCTCCAGCTTGAAGTGTAACCTCTACTGGAATCGTTAATTTTTGATACCCTTCTGGTGCTACTGTTTCATAAATTTTATACGTCCCAGGAGCTAAAGTTTGAGGTACTGAAAAGCCGTTTTCGTCCGTTATCAGTTTTGCAACAACTTCATTTGCACTATTTCGAACTTCAAATTCGGCACCTTTTAACCCTTTGTTCGGATTCTCAGCATCTATTTTATGAATCGATACTGTACCTTCTTTTGGAGCTTCAGGCGGTGTAACAGTTACTTCTTTCGATGTTAATGTTTTATCATCAAAATGTAATTCTGCCTTATTAGGAATCTTCTTATCTACGTAAGAAGATAAGTCTGCATTAGCTTTAATTTTCGCCTTAATACTAAGGTTAATTACCTGGTCTTCATATGACTTATAGTCAAAATTCTCACCAAACGTAAATGTTACTTCACTTTTTTGTTTATCTATCTTTAGTGTTCCTTTAGAAGTAATATCTTGGCCATTTTGATCATATACTTTTGCCTCTAATACTTCTAAAACATCCTCTAAATCATCACTAATTACCATTGACGTATAATTAGACGGATTTTTCGGTATATGTGTACCAACTTGGTATTGAATAGGTTGATCCATTTGCGCTAACTGCTGATTCTCTACAAGCTTACCATTCTCATCAACTATATTTTTTTCAATACTAGGTGGATTATCGTCGCCTGAACCGGTTCCTCCCCCACCACTTACGAATACTTCTCCTACTTTTTCTTCAGTTTTAATATTTTTGCCTTCTAATTTCACTGTATTTTTATGAGGCTTTGCAGCAGGATTAGTAATCTTTGTTTTATATCTTAAAATATAACCTTTTGAACTGTCTGGAAATTCAATTGTAAATCCAGTCTTCGTTGCATTGATTTTAATTTTAGATAAATCTGCTGGCTTAACATTTGTTGGTGCATAACCATCTTCAAATACAGCCTCTTCTAATACTAAGCTATTTGTAATTAACTCATGCCCAGGTCCTAATGTGTCTGTTAATTTAAGATCTTGCATTTCTGTTCCAGTTGCATTTACATATACAAGCCAATCAGCAATGGACGGATCTTCTTGATTATAAGAACCCCATTTCAATAAATTATCTGTATTGGGATGTGGCTTCGGTCTCTCTGTCGTATTATTTACACTTACTTCTTTATTAACGATTTGACCATCAACGTTAAATTCTAATGGAATTTCTTTGACACCATCATATGCTTCTAGCCCAAAGTAGAATTCTACGAATAAAGAACCTTTAACGTTATTCTTTCCTTCTACGTAATCACCCATAGTACACGTCAATAGACCTTTTTTCATCTCACATGTACCAACTGTTTTTCCTTCAGCATCTTTTAAAGGAAAACTCATATTCATAAGATCTTTTCTAATTTCTTTTGGCATATCAATTGTGAATTGATCTCCACTTTTTATTTTTTCTTTAGCTGACCACTTCACTTCTACTTTCATGCCATCTGAGGCTTGATATGGTTCAGACGTTGTACCATCAGTACGGGATATATTAATCTCGTCCACTGGATTTTTTATCACAGCGGCTTGAATAACTGGAGCCCACACATTTAGCACTGAAAATAATACTAGAAAAACTAATGAAATCATCGAAATATGACTCTTAGTACTTTTCATTTGCATAATTCCCTCCTATTTTTTATATTTATATAACAAAAAAAGACCGTCCGGTTGCATCAAAAATGTGCAACCAGACGATCTTAGTAACCAATATGTATTACCGTAGACTCTAAGCTTTGCGGCCTATCCTTTCGAATAGTGTGCTAAAAATATTTTTTATTCTTTTTTTGTTTCATTTTCCTCTTAAACCAAATATTACTATACCGTCTGGACGGTTATAATTCAATACTCTATAAAATTGTTCTATTTTTCTAATAAAAAAACAATTCACCAGTGCATTAAATAAGCAATGGTGAATTGTTTTATATTATATAGTTCGTATATTCTGTTTATATGAATTACAAATAAGAGCTTGAATCACTTTTTCTCTTAATTCGGGGCTTAGTCTTCCAACCCCTAAATATTCCGAATACCATAATCCATCTGCCGCTAATCTAATAATTGTGGCACAAACTGAATCTATCTCATCATTTTCTATTTTATTTTGCAGTTGCTGAAATGATTGTTTTAACGGTTCAAGTAATTCAGGTTTTAGCATTAATGCTGCCATCATACTACTCCCCAGCTCTTCTACTCTTCTCTCATTACTTAATCTTTCCTCTACAAAAGAACGTACCCATCTTCCTTTCTTCTCTAAGTCCTCCGCTACTTTACTGTGAATGGCTTCTTGATACTCCTCCGTCCCTTTGAGTATCATCCCCTCTATTAAAGCTTCTTTAGTTGAATAGTGATACAACAATCCACCTTTACTTATCCCCGCCTCTTTTGCTACCGCTTCTAAAGTTAACTTAGCAACCCCTTTACATTGCACAATTTGAGAAGCGGCTGCTAAAATTTTTTGCCTTGTTATACTTATACTCATTCCTTTTTAAAACCCCCATTTCTACTAAATTTATATAAATACGTATCTTATTTTTAATATCGCTGAGTAATAATAAATATTTTCTTTATACAACAAAGGCTTCATTACCTTTGAATTGTTCGTTGCTTCTTCTATTAAAAATTTCCATATCATTCAATATGATAACATCAAACACTCACAATTGACTATACATCTATACATTTATATTCATTGAAAATATATCCATAAACATGAAATGCATACAAATTGATTATCCTTATATATTTAATCTATAATTCAAAGAGGTTTATATGTACATAAAAATAAAGTGAACTTTTATAAGGATGATTCCATTGAAAAAATTTTCTATTAGTTATTTAATATGCTTACTGGTTTTTTCTGTCATTGTGAACGTTTTACAGTATACACTAGTTCCAAATTATGCTGACTCCTGGGGACCGATTTGGGTATCTATTATTATGTTTTCAATTCTTGGAAGCATTCCTGTTCTTATCGGTTGTTTATTAGGTGAATTTTGTTATAGAAAAATAAAAGGAAGTCACGAATTAAAAATTGGAATCCCTTTATTTATATTGTTAGGTATTTCTTACAATCATTTACTCTTTATGTGGTTTAACAAAAGAGATTTTCTATCCTTTTATTTAGAAGCTTTTCTGGATACTGGCCTTCCTATTACTATATCATCTTTAATCTTTTATCTTATAAGACGACGTTAATTCTTTCATCATTGCATAAAAAAATGTTATTACTCCTGATAAATTGAGTAATAACATTTTATTTACTAAATTTGCTTCCAACTAGCATCCTTCACATCTTCACTAGTCAGTTTTCTAACTGATCCCACAAAACATTCCTCACAAGCACCAAATGCAATGAGGTTTTTCTGTGCTTGTCTTAACGAGACTTCATTCGCCCCGCCTTCAAAGTCAGGACCGTTAAACTGAACCTCATCATCTTCCCAATAACATATATTACAAATTTCATATGTACCTGGTGGTTCTTCTTCTATTGTTCTATACTCGCAGCACGGACAAGTGTATTTCATTCTGTCACTCCATTATTAACTTGTTTTTTCCGATATATTCCGGCCCACAAAGAATGTAACAGCGCAAATCATAGTTATTCCCATGAAAAAAATATTAGAATCTTCATATGTAGTTGGAATCCCAACCGTTACTGAAACAATACTACAAGCTAAAAGTAAATATAATAATAAAGATATAATATAGCTTAGTTTAAATCGTAAAATGATACCCCTAAACAATAATTCCCCAAGTAGACAGCCACCTAAAATGATAGGTACTCCGAAATACAATGTAAGGACTCCCATTTGCGCAGTAGATTGAATTATCTTTCCAATTATGTTTGGCGAAGTCATCTCATCATTTTTTCCTATCCTATCATATAAATCAAGTGCCGTTACTGAAATAAAGAAACTTAATATAGAAAATGAATACGGAATTAAAAACTTGCTCACTCTCATTCACCTCGCTTTTTTGTTTCACATATATTATTCATTATTTTCACATGAAAAAATAGCCCTCTATCCTAAAACATAGAGGGCAGAATTTTTATATAAAAACCTATACCTTATCCTGAAGTGCTCCCCATAAACAGAACATCTAAACTATCTGTGCCCGATATTCTTTAGGGGATAGGTGGTTATTAGAAAGTAGTGTCTTCTTTTTTATAATATTCTTTTGAAATCTCTTCATAAAATGCAGCTGATGTCGTGTAAAAATAAGGTACTAACCATAAGAAACCGATTCCTAAAGTAAGAATACTTAAAATGAACCAACCTAAGAAACTTAAGCATAGTAAAAAGTAATCCATTTTATGTCCATTCATCATACGACGGCTTTCAGTAATCGCTTGATTCGCTGTATATTCTGGATGATCATTCAAAATAAAATATGTCATAGAATAAGAAAATGATTTAATAATACCTGGAATAATAAGAAGTAATGTCCATAGAACCAAGTACACATTCATTAGTAAATATGTTAAAAACGATTTCATAAACTTACTTCCATCGTTAAACCATCTAAATATATGCCCAATACGAGCATTAGTCCCGCGAATTACATTTAAAACAAAATAAGAAGCACCTACTGTTAACGGCCCGATAATAAACATTGCAATAATAGTTACTGTAAGTGACTCATTTGCTTCTTCCCAACCCCAAAATATCGAGAAAATACCTGTAGTTAAAATTTCAACAGCTCCAATAAGGATTCCGACTAATAAGGTTGCCCCTACCGCTAATCCCCATTTTCCTTTTAATGCATCAAGTGCTTCTCTTTTTAACTGACTTATCATATATAGCCTCCTAATACTTTTTCTATATTAGTATACCATTTATATCAAAAATTCCACATATTTTCCTGAAACAGAAGCATACTACCTTTTTTGATATGTATTGATATATGTGCGCTGTAGCTTTACTAATATATGAATTAAGTCACTCATTTTCCTATAATAAAAAAAGCCTGCCTTTCATAATAGGCAAGCTTTTTCAAGTTAATTCTCACTCATTCTCTTCTTATACCAATCCTGCATTCTCTCCGCATCTTCTACTCTCGTATGCTCTAATTTATAATCCGATGATGCGTTAGAGAATTTGTACGTACATAAATCCGCACGGCGCTGGAAATAGGATTGTGTCTTTTCGATTGATTGGACGTGCCTTCTTCTAACAAGTCCTGTATATTTTCCGACGCTGCGATATACAAGCGTAATTTGCTCTCCGTTTACACTGTAACCATTTGTTTTAAATGTTGCGTATCCAAGTATAAAGATGAGGATCGCGAGCGGAATGAATGCCCACATGATGTAATACTTTTCAAAGTATATACTTATTCCAGTAAGCGGGATTGCTAGCATAGCGAAAAAGATGAAACTATCAATGAGATAGCGGCGCAATGCTGCTTTTGGTAATGAAATAATGTTTGTATTCAGTTCATATGGTAGTTGTAAATGTGCGAGTAACTGTTGTACACGATCTTTTCGAATGATAGGATGCAGTGTAACCTTTTCTTTCTCGTCACCCAGTCCTTTACCTTGAATCACTTCTACTTGTACAGCACAATAACCGAATGGCTGACGTAAAATACTTTCTTTTATCGTAATACCTTGAATGCGGTGTAATTTTAGGACGAGTTCTTTTTTCTCAAGTAATCCTTGCGAAATGCGGACTTCATCATTTCTTCGATTCACTGTGAAATCTCCATGTTTTAGCGCATAACCGATTGTCGATATAATCCATGAAAGGACAATCAAAATAGTTATCATGAAAATCCAGCCATATATATCATGTTCCATTACATACGACTTGACGCCATTCTCTATCCATTTCGGAATGTACTCATCTACTTGGTGATACACGAAAAAGATTAATGAGAATAATAGTCCAAACTGACCAGATGTAACAGACGCTAGCAAAATTTCTTTCCAAGTTAATTTATATTCAGTCGCTTGCTTTTCCTCTGTTACGATTTCTTTTTCTACTACTTCTTCTGCTTTCACTTCTGGAGTTGGATCATTTAGCATGGCAATAAGCTCTGTTGCTTCTTCTACTGTAATACCAGCTAAGCTTACTTCTGCATCGTCGCCTCCGCCAGCTGTTTCGATTTGAATCTTTTTTAAGCCAAGCATTTGATATAGCACGTTAGAACTTGTATTAATCGTTTGAACACGCTCTTTATTTAAGTAGCTCTCCTTCTTCACAAAGAGCCCTTGCTTCACATGTAATACGTTATTTTCGACCCAATATGTTGTGTAATACCATTTTTCAAATGCTGAAAAAACGGTGAGTAAGCCGAATGCAGCGGGAATTAAATACCAAAACGGGAATTTTCCATTTAAGCTAAACATGAAAATAATGAGTGGTATAAAGTCTGTTATTTTTAATTCTAATAACATCGTGATTGGATGCTGTCTCTTATACATCCTCATCACTCACTTTCGCTAATTCTGCGATTTTCGTTTTCAACATTTCTGCTTCATACATCGTTAAGCCTGGGATGCTGTGAGAAGTTGCAGCTGTTGAAATGTGTAATTCTGCTAATCCATATTTCCTCATAATCGGCCCTTGTTCAATCGTCACGTGCTGTACACGAATCATCGGTACTAATACACGCTTTACGACGAAAAGACCGTGCTGAATTTCAAGCTCTTCTTCATTTAATTGATAACTGTAATAACGTTGACGTAGTTTCGGGAATAAAAAGTACGAAAATGGTGCGAACACAACTGTTAGCCCAATCATTACATACAAAATCCACGCCCACCAATCAAACTTTATCATGAGGAAAAGGTAAGCTAACATGACCAGAATACCAATCCCTTCTTCAATTACAGCACGAACTTTCCACACCTTGACCATCTCAGGGTTAATTTCATTTTTCAATGGATCCATGTAACCACTCCAAATCTAGTAATCTAATATACGAATACTCTTAATCTATATTTTACATAACTTTACATAAAATTGAAATTTAATCTTCTTTCTTCTCAGGAATAAAATATCCGAACCAAAGTAGCCAAATGAAGCCAATTAACTTCATCCAACTTCCATCTGCTTGAAAAGATTCAATCATACCTGGTATTTTATAAATCCCGATAAATCCAAGAAAACCGAGCCACCAGTTTTTTTGCATTTTCATTTTTATTCCTCCTTCATTACGTTTTTCACATTTTGAATCCAAATTTCTTTATACTTTAACTGGAATCCCATCAGCATGTAATTACTCATATTATCGATTACGAGCGCTAACGTATGAGCATTTTCTTCCGTTGCCTGTTGTGACACAACGTCAAGTTCTACACCTTTCTTCAATAAATCGTGGAAACCATTTAAGAAATCTTCTTGTATTTCAAATAAGCGTTTCTGATACTTTTCATTTCGCGATGCAGTTACGATAAATTCATTTATAACGCGTAATATTCCTTCTTGCCCTTCATACTCAGAGAGCATATGTAAACCATCAGCAATTAACTTTTCTGCAAAGTTTTCTTTCGTATATTGCTCTTTATTGAAATAACTCACGAAATGATACCCAGAAAAAATTTCTTCAAATAAAAAATCAACTAACGCTTCTTTAGAAGAAAAATGATAATAAATAGCCGGTTTTGAAATACCTACCTCTTTCGCGATCATGGAAAGACTCATTTTCTCAATGCCGTGCTCTGCCATGAGTTTAAATGATGCCTCTACAATGTTTTGCGATGTTTGTAAATTCTTTGTCATACTGTACCTCACTTATTTTTACTTACCGGTCGGTAAATAAATTATAAAATGAAACGAAACGATTTGCAAGTTAGTTAGAGTGACAGAAGGGATTTATTGGTAAATATAGAAAAGTATAAAGTAAAAGCAATATATAACAATAAGGAGGATATTCCTATGGGACTTGGCAGTAAAGGTGGTAACGGCGGCACTGGTGGCGGTGAAGCTGGACAAGCTGGTAAGAGCGGCTTTCCATTCATCGTTGTACTCTTCATCGTATTGATTATTGCCGGAGTTAGCTATATCGGCATTAACTTCTAAAAAAAGCATCCTAAATCATAATTTAGGATGCTTTCTTTTTAATTCCTATTTAACAATCGCATACGATAACAATTCATCGTCACTTCGCCGAGTCTTTGCAGTAATTGATAGTTCGCATATGCGCCGACCGGGGCACCGATTATCGGTACGAGCTGAAGCATTTTGGCTAAATCGATATAGTCTCGGTACTCTGTTTGGAACTTTTCCCAGTCCATATGATTTTCTTCTTCTGTATCCCACGTTTCGATTGCTTTCCATATTTCTTTTCTATGATCATCACTTGAAAAGGCAAGCTGGAAGACGTGAAGGATAAAAAGGCGCTCTTCTTTGTTGCTCGTATCAAATCCGTACAACGTTGCTGCATCGAATAAAAATTTAATTTTAATGCCGAGTAAGAGCGGAAAGTCAGCAAGGCCAAGGAGAATACCGCCAGCTCCTGTTCCAGCCCCTTCTGCCGCTGCTATTTTTTTGTACTCATCCATTTTTTTACGTACTTCGTCGTCTCGTCTTTGCAATGACCAGTTCGTCTCTTTTAATTTCGGCTTTATAAAGTTTGATCCGGCACTAATCGTTTGCACCATCATCCGAATCGTTTCCGTTAATACTTTTTGCACTTTCGCCGGAATAAGCTGTTGTACTTTCGTCTGCACTTTCTTAGAAAACCGTGTCATCATAGAAGAATCTTTCATGAATGTAGCTTTCCACTGCTCCAATTCTTTTATAACCTTCTCTTCGTATGTAATCATAGGTTCATTCCCTTCAATTTAAACGCTCAATACGTTTCGCCCCGTATTGATAAACGAAACCGATACTAAATACTATGCTTACGACTAGTAAAATTCCCGTCATCATGAAATCTTTCGTCGCAAGCGCGAATATAACTGTAAATACAACGCTACCGGTAATAAGGATCGCATTTAATAAGACAAGAAAATCTTTCTTCTTCTCTTCTCCCCCGACTGGATACAAATCAAGCCAAATCTTCATGCGGTGATGCTTCCATAAAGTTAATAGCTGATAACCGATTAAGTATAGGAAAATAAGGCTTACGATAAATCGTCCATATAAAAACGGAATGAAGTAAAGAATAACTCCTCCAAGTGCGAGCAAACGCACATATAAACCAAAATAGTTACCAGATCGTAAAAACGTTCTCGTATATAAGTATAAATATGTACGCTTTTCACCAATCATTGAAAGAATGAAATCAAGCCATTTTCTACGTGCTACTCTTTCTTTTAATGCTGGTACATCAACGAACATGTTCGCGATGCGGTACAACAACATCATCTTCTTACCTTCTTCAGAAATTAAGCACTCCCAGTTTAGCGGCTTTCCCTTCACCATTTGATGCAGTACTACAAGGTATAACACCATGAGAAGGACGATTCCGCCAACAAACATAACGGAAGTACGCTCTACAAGGAAGTACACAAATAAGCCGTTTAAAATAAAACGAATGAACCAATCAGCTCTTTGTATATTTTGATCTGTTAAAAATGACTTTTCCCACGCGACGAATAAGTTCCACGCTTTTACGATGACAAACGCGATTACAATCCATATGTAAGCCGCTCCTGTTTGTTTCATTTGCTGGAAGTATAACGGGGCAAGCGCTGCCGCTACGATTGCGATTATGTATAACTGAATCATAAACGTAAAGAGAAATGCCTTTGTGAAGTAAGGTTTTAACTTTTCTTCAACTGGCAGCAAGTAAACGAGATCTGCTTCTTTTAATAACGTTTGAATAGATCCGGCCGTTAATACGAGACCAAGCAACACTGCCATAACGAGCGCTGTCGGAAATGAAGGTGTTAACGTTTGTAACCATTGCTGGTAATAATACGCTCCTGCGCCAATGATAAATACGAAAATAAATTTCAAATGATCATTAAATACGTATTTACTATATGTACGAACTTCTTTTAGAAAGTGACGAAATCGTTCTTTCCATAATGCTGTGCTATTCATAATCTTCTTCCTTCGTTAATGCAATATAAATATCATCTAACGTTGCACCTGGCATATTAAACTGTGATTGCAGTTCAGATAATGTTCCCTTCGCTCTCACTTCTCCTTGATGCAAAATAATAAACGAATCACAATAACGCTCTGCCGTAGCTAAAATATGTGTACTCATTAAGATTCCTGCACCGCTCTTTTTCATTTGATCCATCATTTGAAGGAGTGATTGAATTGCTAACGGATCAAGCCCAACGAACGGTTCGTCCACAATGTAAAGAGATGGCTCCACTAAAAACGCACTCATAATCATTACCTTTTGTTTCATCCCTTTTGAGAAATGAGACGGAAACCATTTTAAACGATTTTTCATACGAAATTCTTGTAATAGTTGTCCTACACGTTCTTCGTATTGTTTTTCATCGACACCGTACGCCATCGCTGTTAACTTCAAATGTTCTTCTAGCGTTAGCTCATCATATAATACTGGTGTTTCTGGGATGAACGAAAAACTAGAACGGTACGCTGTCATATCGTCACGAATTGTTTTCCCATTAATTGTGACAGTTCCTTTTTTCGGTTCCATTAAACCGATAATATGTTTAATCGTCGTACTTTTACCCGCTCCATTTAAACCGATTAAGCCGACAAGTTCGCCTTTATTAACAGAAAACGAAACATCTTTTAGTACAGGTCGTTTCGTATATCCTCCTGTAACATTTTCTACACGCAATAACTCGCTCATACGACACCACTTTCTTCATTAGTATTCATTCTATATTCATCTTACCAAAAATAGCGCTGTACTACATAGTATCGATGCGTTCAAAAAAAATTTAAATTTGTTCGCATATATTTTTACGAAAGCGGACATCATAATTATTGAAGAAGGAACACATTGAAAAAGCAACCACCTATTGATGAGTACAACAACATAGTGAAGTCATCATGAAATGGGGTGTCCATGTTGGACAAAGAAATTTACACATAACCAGATCATTTGTTTCATTTTAGAAACGGGGTGTCTCCGAAAGAGCATATACTGTTTTAAAAAATAAACAATTTCCTTTTATAAAGATTGCAATTCATTTCACTTGAAAATGGGGTGTCTACGGCAGAAACTTTAGCCGATTTACCGTGCATTTCTTAAATAAATGAGGTGTCTGCGAAACGTAAATTACGATAATGCTTTTTCAATCCCTCTTCAGAAAACAGGAAGCTGAGTCAGCTTCCTGTTTTTCGTGTTTGTTCTCTTATATAATTATGGTAAAATACGGCTAAGGCTACTTGAAAGGATGAGATTAATGAACCATACAGCGGACAATTGTATTTTTTGTAAAATTATTGACGGGCAAATCCCTTGCTCAAAAGTATACGAAGATGAACATGTGCTTGCATTTTTAGATATTAGTCAAGTAACAAAAGGACATACTCTTGTTATTCCAAAAGTTCACAAACAAGACATTTTTGCGTTAACGCCAGAAATCGCATCGCACATTTTTTCTGTCGTTCCGAAAATCGCAAATGCGATTAAAGCAGAGTTTAATCCAGTTGGCTTTAACCTACTTAACAATAACGGTGAAAAAGCTGGACAAACTGTGTTCCACTTCCACCTTCATTTAATTCCACGCTACGGTGAAAACGATGGTTTCGGTGCTGTTTGGAAATCACATCAAAATGAATACACAATGGAAAATTTACAAAACATCGCAAGTACAATTGCAAATAGTGTGGAATAGTGACACTATAATAAGAAGTAATACATAACAAGCCACTTTCCTAAAGTCATTACATATTGCACGGCTTGTTTCTCCATTCAAGATGCCGGGGAATGTGCATTGCACACTTTTCTTTCCCTTGTCTTAAAGATATGCATATTTTTTCACATCATGAATACGAACAAAAAATAAGGAGGTTTCCTTTTATGTCAAAAGCTAAATCCTTTATTACAGGTGTCATTTGCGGCGGAGCAGTTGCTGGATTAGCCGTTCTTTTCTCTACTCCTTCTTCTGGTAAAGCTATGCGCGGTAAGTTGAAAGAAAAAGGAACTGATATTAAAAAGACTTTAGCTGATATTACAGCTGATACAAAATTATTAAAACGTCAAATCGTTGAAACTGCTTCGGAAGGTAAAGAAGTGTTTCAAGAATTAAAAGAAGATATGCAAGACACGTTTTCTAACTGGAAGCAAGATATTTCTCAAAACAAACGACATATTGAGCAAGAAATTTTGGACATTCAAAAATCAATTGAGAAACTACAAGAAGCTGTTCCGGAAAAAGCGTAAACAAATTCCTGCTTAGTTTTTTGCATATAACAAATATTTTTTTATATAAATCGACCTTAACACGGCATATCACACAGATATGCCGTGTTTTTATGCATTTACAATATATGTTATCACTTAACATGTAAGGACAACACATGTATTCACGACTCATAAAACGCTTCCATAGTTATGCATGATTTGTATAGAATGTCATTTTTCCGAAAAATTTTCACAATTCTCACAAAAAGACTTTATTAATTTTTACTTTACTGGCATAATAGATAGTAATGAAAAAGAATGTTAAAGTGGGTGAGTAAATGAAAAGTGGAGAAAAAGATTACTCGGTAAAAGAAGCGATGATTTTCAGCCAACGCATTGCTCAATTATCGAAAGCGTTATGGAAATGTGTAGAGAAAGATTGGCAACAGTGGATTAAGCCTTACGATTTAAACATTAATGAGCATCATATTTTGTCAATCGCTTATCATTTAAAAGGGGCTTCTATTTCTGAGATTGCTAAGTTTGGAGTTATGCACGTATCAACGGCGTTTAACTTCTCGAAAAAGCTGGAAGAACGCGGCTATCTTGTATTCTCGAAAAAAGAAGATGATAAACGAAATACGTACATTGAGATTACAGACAAAGGGGAAGAATTACTACTTCGCTTAATGGAGGAGTATGATCCTGAAAATAACTCTGTATTTAATGGGGCTCTTGCACTTCGTAATTTCTATGGTAAGTTCCCAGAAAATATCGAACTTATCGCTATCTTGCGCAACATTTACGGACAAGACTTCATCGATATTTTTGAGAAATCATTAGAGAATATTGAGGAGAATTTTACGGAATCCGATCAGAAGTTAGTTAAGAAGTAATCTATTTATTGTTTCGCAATCATGCTTAAGAATTCATTCATAAGCGGCTTAAATAAACCTTGTTTTGCTAGCGCTTCCGCAGTTTCGTGTACTTCGAGCTGATGTGGAAGCGCTTTTTCAAATTGATCTAACAGCGCATCGAACAAAAGAAGCCCTTCTGCTTTCTCCACTACATATTGCTCGTTCAATATTTCACAAAGATTTAGTATACGTTCAATATCTTTTTTACGAGCTTTTTTCTTTATGATCAAAGAATAAAATGGACACTTTTCTTCATCAATCATTTTAAATAGTAGGTCTACGTAGTATTCAGCTTGTTCTAATCTTCTAACAACGTCCATTTTCTCCCTCTCTTTCTAACACAAAGTCTTCTATTTCTGAATTTTATAACACGAACAAAATATCGTATGATACAATATATAAAGTATATGTATTTTACCAAAAGGAGGTCTCGCCTCATGACACTTATAACAGTTGTTTTTGTCGCATTCGCACTTCTTGTTATATTTTACACGAATTTCATGACACATACACTGTGTGAACGAAAACAAATAGCTGCGAGCCGCCAACCCGGTGTCTTTCGGGTTATTAATGTATGTATAACAATTTTATTAATTTCTAGTTATATAGAAATTATATTTCATGGAAAGTGAGGAAGGAAGCCCCTTCCTCACTTTTTTCCTCTATAAGCAAATTATACCTACTATAACCAATAAAATAAACAGTACAAGTAATAAAATAAGTTGAGAATTCATCCCCATCCCCTCCTCTTTTCTGTATATGCGGCATGCGCCCAATATGGAACACCTTCAAAATCTGACACGCACTGGTTAAATTTTCTTTATCAATATGAAATCGAGTCGAAATATGATATATTAAATTTTGTACATATTGCTTATACTATGAAATAAATGACACGCATCTTAACTTTATCCTCAGCCTCGGTAAGCCCTGTTAAGCGCGCTTTACCAATAGAAAAAGCAAAAGTATCAGTGAGACTTAATCGGGCTCTTATGAACTAAAATTCATTGGTGTAGGATAAATTAAAAATACATAATAGTAGGAGTGTTTATCGAATGAAGAAAGCTATGCTTGCCTTAGCCGCAACAAGTGTAATCGCATTATCAGCATGTGGAACAGGATCATCATCAGACAAAATCGTTACATCTAAAGCTGGTGACATTACAAAAGATGATTTCTACAATGAAATGAAGCAAAAAGCTGGTAACCAAGTCTTACAAGGTATGGTTATGGAGAAAGTACTTATCAAAAACTACAAAGTAGATGACAAAGAAGTAGACAAGAAGTTCGACGAAACAAAAAAACAAGTTGGTGATCAATTCGATACACTATTAAAACAACAAGGCATGAAAGAAGAAACATTTAAAAATACTATCCGTGCCTCTCTAGCTCAAGAAAAAGCAATTGAAAAAACAATCACTGACAAAGAATTAAAAGATAACTACAAACCTCAAGTTAAGGCAAGCCACATTCTTGTAAAAGATGAAGCGACTGCTAAAAAGGTTAAAGAAGAACTTGGACAAGGTAAATCTTTCGAAGAGTTAGCGAAACAATACTCTGAAGATACTGGTTCAAAAGAAAAAGGTGGCGACTTAGGATTCTTCGAACATGGTAAAATGGTTAAAGAATTCGAAGATGCTGCTTATAAACTGAAAAAAGATGAAGTAAGCGAGCCTGTAAAAACACAATTTGGTTACCATATCATTAAAGTAACAGACATTAAAGAACCAGAAAAATCATTTGAGCAATCAAAAGCTGACCTGAAAAAAGAGTTAGTTGCGAAGAAAGCACAAGACGGCGAATTCATGAACGATCTTATGATGAAAGAAATCAAAAAAGCTGACGTAAAAGTTGACGATAAAGATTTAAAAGATCTTTTCGAAGAGAAAAAAGCTGACGATAAGAAAGACGAAAAGAAATAATGAAAAGCTCGGGATTAGCCCGAGCTTTTTTTGTTTGCCCTCTTCTCGTGATACATTGCGTCTAGATTCGGTACATGAAATTATGTAGTTGATTTTCGTGAATCTAAATTATATCAGCGATTTTTCAATTATATCGACCGCAACTCTAATTATATCGGCGATTTTCGAAATATATCAGCGCAACTCCAATTATATCGGCGATTTTCAAAATATATCGACTTACCGACAAAAACTGACAATGATCGCGATCCCCTCTTCAAGAAACACAAAAAACCTCGATTCCACCGCACGGAACCAAGGTTTATCTTATTATCATTGATTAAATTAAGAAACTATGTTAAATTAGTACAGAAACACGTTTCCGAAAATATATAGAACGTATTTATCCGTATCTTAATTGTACAACAAAACACATCTTCAGTCAACCTCTATTTTTCACTTTTAAAGGAGTGCTTACCGTATGAACAAAAAACTTGATTTAGAGCAAAAACGATTGGATACCGTAATAGAAACGATTACGGAGCAAATTGATAAACTGGAAAACGAAACTGGCAGACGTCGGGCAGAAGTAATCAATATTCGTAAACACTTTTGGGATGACGTGAAAGTGAATACTGATACTTTTGATGATTATCTTGAAACAGTTATCAACTTGAGACAACAAGCTCAGTCACTAGCTGTCACACAAATTACCCATAAGCACACCTTTAATCGACTTGCCGCATTAAGACGTATGCATAAAGCACCTTATTTCGGACGAATTGATTTTAAAGAAGAAGGAGAATCTGCTGCGGAGAAAATTTATATCGGCGTAGCTACACTTACTGATGCAAGCGGAGAAAATTTTCTTATATATGACTGGCGCGCACCTATTTCGAGTGTGTACTACGATTATCCACCAGGACCGGCTGAATACAGTACACCAGGCGGCGTAATCCACGGTAATGTGGAGAAAAAATTACAATACATTATTCAAAATGGCGAGATTGATTCTATGTTCGATACGAGCCTTACAATTGGTGATGAAATCTTGCAACAAGCGCTTGGAAAAGGTACGAATAAACATATGCAAAGCATCGTTGCTACGATTCAGCGCGAGCAAAATGAAATTATTCGTCACGATGAAGGCCGACTCCTTATCGTGCAAGGAGCTGCTGGTAGTGGTAAAACGTCAGCTGCCCTGCAACGAATCGCTTACTTACTATATAAATATCGCGAATGGTTAAAAGCTGATCAAATTATTCTCTTCTCCCCTAACTCTATGTTCAACAGCTACGTATCTAACGTACTACCTGAACTCGGTGAAGAAAATATGCAGCAAGTTACATTCCAAGAATATTTAAACCATAGACTCAGTAAGTCATTTGATGTTGAAGACCCTTATGAGCAATTAGAATATATGTTAACTGAAACGAATAGCCCTACCTATAAAACGAGAAATGCGAGCATTCGCTTTAAAGCATCTACTCAATTTTTCGAAATGATTAGAGCGTACAGACAATCTCTTGAATCTTCAGGTATGCTATTTAGAGGAATGAAATTTAGAGGAAAGTTAATTGTTTCTGCTAAAGAAATTACAGAGCAATTTTACAACACTGACTCCTCCCTCCGCTTCCATAATCGAATTGAAAAGTTAACAGATTGGCTAAATAAACAAATAGATGAGATTGAAAAAACAGAACTGAAAAAACCTTGGGTAGAAGAAGAAATTGAATTACTGAGTAAAGATGAATACCAAAAGGCTTATAAATATTTACAGAAAAAAGGCGAGTTTGAAGACAACTCCTTTCATGATTATGAGAAAGAAACGAAAGTACTTGGACGTATGATTGTCCGTAAAAAATTGAAGCCGCTTCGTAAAGGCGTTCAAACATTGCGCTTCATAAATTTCACAGGCATATATAAACAACTCTTCACAGATGCATCATGGGTTGCTGGGGAAAAACCGAAAGAGTGGGATGACATTTGCTCATTAACAGTAAACATGCTCGATGAAGGAAAGCTATATTATGAGGATGCGACTCCATTTTTACTTTTAAAAGAATTAATCGAAGGCTTCCAAACGAATAGATCGATTAAACACGTACTCGTAGACGAAGCGCAAGATTATTCGCCGTTTCAGTTCGAGTTTTTAAAACGTCTCTTCCCTGCTGCAAGAATGACTGTACTCGGAGACTTTAACCAAGCGATATTTGCCCATGCGAGTGAAGCAGTGAATTTCAATACACTTACTAGCTTATACGGACCAGATGAAACGAACGGCATCAACTTAACTCGTAGCTATCGCTCAACAAAACCGATCATTGAATTTACACGTGCTCTCGTACCAGAAGGAAAGAACATTCACGCCTTTGAACGTGACGGTGAGAAACCTACCGTGACGAAAGTATCGAATGACAGCGAACTGCATGAACATATTACTGCCAAAGTTGCTGAACTACAAAAAGAGCAGCATAATACGATCGCAATTATATGTAAATCTGCAGCTGAAAGCGCCGCTGCCTACGAAGCACTTAGTCATATCGAGAATATTAAACTTGTGAAAAGTAACTCAGCCGAGTATGAGCAAGGCATTGTCGTGATCCCTGCTTACTTAGCGAAAGGTATCGAATTTGATGCTGTTATTATTTACAATGCTTCTAAAGATGTGTACAGTGATGAGAGCGTTCGTAGATTGTTCTACACTGCTTGTACACGCGCGATGCATGAGTTGCAACTTTATAGCGTTGGCGAAGTTAGTCCTTTTATACTTGGGGCTAATTCGGAGAGTTTTGAGCTTATAACGAAAACACCTTGATGATTCAAGGTGTTTCTTTTTTTATGCAGGATTTACACCTTAAAAATAGAATATATCAGTTTAGAAAAAGCTAAGGAGTTACAAGATGAATCATTATTTTATTGCTATTTATGACGGCGTGTTTCCTACCGAAAATTTACATACCATTTTACAATCTAATCCTATCTTTACCACCCTAAACGTCCGCCCTCTCGAAATCTCATCACCAAGACCTTTCACATTATTAGTTGGCGCAGAACACGATGCACTTACAACCGGCCTTACAGATACATACCATTTATTAACGAAAGAGTTACAAAAACTAGAAGAACAAGAAAAGTACTATTACGTATACGATTATAAAATTAGAAAGACTATCGAGAACCCTGGCGAAAAATGCTTTCCACTAGCGACAATCCATATAAGTGTTACAAAATTCCATAAGATGATTCAAAAAGTAAAAGACTTAAAACGACCTGTATTTGCAGGTTATAATATCACTTCTCATGATGCAGGCATACTTACAATTGATGTACTTCTATCTTCACCTTTATTAAATCCTAACACTTCCGAAAAAGATGCGGAAGAATACTCCTATTTACAACAACTAACTGAATCGATATCTCGTTCTGAATTATGTATTTCTATTAAAGAGAGTGCACTTATTTAAACACGAAAAGAGGGTTATTTATGATAACCCTCTTTTACTATCTATTTACGTTTGTACTTGACCATAATAATGCATTCTTTTATATACAACTTATATAAGTATCAATGTGTTTTTCTCATTCTAAACGACATATCCTTACGCCTATATACACTCGGCACGATCCCCATTATAAATGCATGAAACAGAGTTGGTACTAATCCATAACTAATAAAAGGTAATGATATAGAAACACGTGGTAATATCCCGAGGATCATGCCAACGTTACAAATGAAATGGATTGCAAAAAGAGTCACTCCACCAACGAGAAGCAATTTACCATAACCATCATTTATTTTATAAGCTATGTTCATTATTCTCACTGCAAAAAGAGAAAGAATCAAGACGAGAACTAGCGCAAGCACATATCCATAATAGTAAGTCAAACTCGCGAATACAAAATCAGTATGCGCAGCAGGGATAGACTTTATATTTCCATATGTACCGAACCAACCTGCTGAAGACATCGCCTCTTTTAAACGTAAATCCCATTGATCATACGCTGGGTTTAACATTCCTAAAATTCTCGCTATCCGGTATTCTTTTACAACCGACCAGGAAAATAGATCCCTAATAATAAAGGGTAAAATTGGTAACATTGTAATGAGCCATGCCGTTTTCTTTCCTAACTTACTCCACCAAAGCATAACGAATACCATCGTAATATAGATGAAAATTGGTAGAAGAATTGATATAGTCGAAAATAGATATAAAGAAAATACGTACAACATGAGAAGATGCATAAACTTTAACCTACTATTATTGAAAAAAGAAGCCCAAGCTAGAAAGAAGAATGGTATCGTCATTAAACAGTCAATTTTGATGGGGCCAATTTTTATTATTGCTTCCCCAATCACGTAACCAGTCGGAAAACATTTTATAGCTAACAAGATAAGTATTCCAATTGTATAAAACAACCATCCAAGTCTTTCTAGCTTCCGGTAATCAAGCAACATCATCCCAATAGCTGTTGCAATGCCGAGAATTACAAAAATTACTTTGTTCATTAGTAAATCATTCGTATGCCCAAGAGCGATTATTGGTAAAAACCCTAACCCCATAGCAGCCACTAATAAAATAAGTAAGAACCAGTCCACCTTTGGCTTATGTAGTTTGTTAAGTTCTTGTCCTAATTTAATTGGACTTCCCATTTGTTCCACAGCTTTATTTTCAGCAACTTTCTCACTCAAGCCTTTTTCTATCCATGTGTTCTTCGCCTGTTTTAAGTGAAAATCTAGTTCAGTTGCTACAAAGCTTTTTGCTTCTTTTGATTTAATATGATTCGTAACTTCGCTTACAAAACGCTCCCCTTTTTTATTCAATTTCGCCTCACTCCTGTACTAAGCCTTTTAATATAAATTGTACCTTCGTAGCATTTTTCTCTGCCTTTCGCAGCATCTTTCTTCCTTTATCATTTAATTGATAATATTTCGCTCCTTCATGATCCCAACTTGATTGAATAAAACGATTCTGTTCTAGACGATGTAATACGGTATATAAAAAACCTTCATTTCCTTCGAATTTTCGAATCCCTCTCCCTCGTAGCAGCTGTGACAATTCGTATCCTGTTTTTTCATTACTGAGGAGTTGTAAAATGGCTAAAGAGATGTCCTCTTCCTTTTCGTGTGATGCATTGATTTTTTCGCGCACCCGCTTTCGGTGTTGATCAGAAAAACTCAAATGTTTAAACGTTGTATTCTCCATTGATTTTCGCAGGCCTTTTAATCGATCTTCCATTTGATTATTCCTCCAATCCTTTCTTCAAAAGCTCCTTCGCTTTTTTCAGTCTCGTTTTTATCGTGTTTTCCTTCACTTCTATTACAATAGCAATCTCTTTAATTGATAGTTCTTCATAATAAAATAGGTAAATGACTTCTCGATATTTTATCGGTAAATTCATTACTGCAGAAGCCAGCTCACGGTCCTCCGCATTTTGAATGACAGTTTGTTCGACACTATCATTTTGAACCCCAATATAAGCAGATTCATCCTCTGCCACGATCACCTTTTTGTTATACCAACTCTTTATATAGTCCTTACATTGATTAATCGCAATTCTCCATAACCACGTTTTCACATTCGACTTCCCTTTGTATGTATGAAGAGATTTATAACATTTCACAAATATATCTTGCGTTACATCCTCAGCAACCTCTTTATTATTCACATATGAATACACAAGTTGTAAGACTTCTTGTCCATACTTGTTCATGATTTCATCGATAAGGAGTTCCTTATCTTCTATTTCAAACGCTTCTACCGTTAATTCATCCACATCATTTCCTCCTTCCCATATATTAGACGACGTACTGTATGGAAAAGTTTTATAAATTTATAAAAAAATCCGTTTGGCAATAATGTTTTTTATAAATCACTTCCTCAGCAACTTACATATAATAAACCGAATAGTCGTTACAATACATTCACCTAAAGAGCGCCTCTCTCCCAAGGCGCTTTTTAAGTTTGCAATAAGGATTTTGTCTTAGTTTTCTATCGTCAAGATTCCCCTCATCGCTAAATTAAAAAGAGAACCCATTCAATCGAGTCCTCTTCCCTCCTAACACTCACTTAAAGAATCTAATATTTCATGGCCATATAAAGATGGCTTGATAATATCAAAACCAATAAATTCTTCATACTTCTTATCTGCAAAATAAAATACAACATTTTGAAATAACACTTTTTGCAAATAATTATCCTGAGAAACTCTAAATGAGTATATGTATGCATTATCGTTTGAAGTTTTCTTTTTATATATTTTACTCCTATTTGTTAATCCTTTTAATTTATGAGCGTTTTCTCCAAAAAACTCAATCCCCACTATACGATCAAATTGATCTATATCTAAATTTAGTTTTGGATTTTCTTCCAATTCTTCAGTCGATTCAATCTCAATTTCTGAAGTGAATGGAATTAAATAAAGATATGCCATCTGGATTTCAGGGTCATAAGTGATTAGTTTTTTCATGATACACCTCATATCGGTATCTTATTTTTTGTACGAAACTTCTCTCTATAAACTAAATATTAGGTTTTTAGGTTGTAAAATACAAGCATCATATTTAAAATCATACAAAAAAACCACCTAAAGGCTCCCCTTCAGGTGGTTCTCTATTTTACGCTAACGCAGCTGCCTGTTCTTGTTGATCTACAGGAGTTACAGCATCTCTTAACGCTTTTTCTAGTTCAGCTGTGTATTTCATTTGCTCCTCTTTGCTCCAGCCTAGTTTCGCAGCCATGTAGTTGATTACTGCTTCTTTCCACTCGTATACCCAGTGGATGTTGAAGAACACAGCGCCTCTGCGGCGTACGAAGAAGTCAACTGGTTTTGCTGTCATTTCGTAATCCATTGCGTATACAAGTGGGATTAGAACGTCTAGCGGCATGTTGTATTCTTTCGCTTCGTCTTTATGTTTTTTCGCTAAGTCGAACAGTACGTCAACGTTAGAGCCATAGAATTTCGCAAATTCTTCTGCTTGTGCTTTCGTTAAACCAGATTTCGTACCCTCGTCTGCTTTTTTCGCAACGAATGCTGGGAATCCGTGTGAACCACTTACATGCCCACCAGAGATTGGCATATGTTTCGTATCGCTTTTCGGATATGCACTATGACCTTCTTTTTGTAATAGGTTTGTTACGTAGTCTACTACCATTTCAGCCATTTTACGGTATCCTGTTAATTTACCACCAGCGATTGTAATTAAACCAGATTCAGAAGTCCAAATTTCATCTTTACGAGAAATTTCAGATGCATTCTTACCTTCTTCATAAATTAACGGACGTACACCAGCCCAGCTTGACTCCACATCTTTTTCTGTAATTTTCACACTTGGGAACATGTAGTTAATCGCGTTAATGATATATGTGCGATCTTCTGTTGTCATGTGCGGTACAGCTGCGTCTTTATCATAGAACGTATCTGTTGTACCTACGTATGTTTTTCCGCCGCGAGGAATCGCGAACACCATACGTTTATCTGGTGTATCGAAGTAAATAGCTTGCCCTAATGGGAAACGTTTTTGGTCAATTACTAAATGCACACCTTTTGATAACTGAAGTACTTTCCCTTTTTTTGAGTTATCTTTTTCACGAAGTGTATCTACCCAAGGACCAGCTGCGTTTACAATTTTCTTACCATACACTTCATACACTTCGCCATCTAGTAAATCGATTACACGTACACCGCATACTTTTCCATCTTTATATAAGAAACCGTCTACTTTTGCGTAGTTAACAGCCTTCGCACCGTGTTCAATTGCTTCTTTCATTACTTCAATTGTAAGACGCGCATCGTCTGTACGATATTCTACGTAGTAACCGCCGCCCTTTAGTCCTTCTTTTTTTACAAGAGGCTCTTTGTTTAATGTCTCTTCACGGTTAAACATTTTTCTGCGCTCGCTTCGTTTTACGCCTGCTAAGAAGTCATATACACGAAGACCAATTGATGTACTGAATGATCCGAACGTACCGCCTGTATGGAACGGAAGTAACATCCACTCTGGTGTTGTTACATGGGGACCGTTCTCATATACGATTGCACGCTCTTTCCCCACCTCTGCTACCATTTTCACTTCAAGTTGTTTTAAATAACGTAGACCACCGTGTACAAGCTTCGTTGAACGACTTGATGTACCTGCTGCAAAGTCCTGCATTTCAAACACAATTGTTGATAACCCGCGTGTTGCCCCATCTAATGCAATACCAGAACCAGTAATACCTCCACCAATTACGATCACATCTAACTCTTGTTTATTTACTCCGTTTAATACGTCTTTACGTTGTTTACTTGAAAATTTCATGGTAATTCCTCCCTTTGATAACGAAAAAAGAGACCACGAACTCCGCTATAGATTTCGCCTCTATAGCGTGTTGTGGTCTCTCCAAATCTCCTACCGAATTATTAACTTGTCACCATTATAACACTGTTTATGATTATTTGAAAGCTTTTGTTGCTTCAATCGCTTTTTTCCATCCAGCATATAGCTCTTCGCTTGTTTCCGCTTCCATCGTTGGTTCAAAGCGTTTGTCCATATGCCACTGTTCTTTAATTTCATCTTGGTTTTTCCAATATCCAACCGCAAGACCAGCTAAGTACGCTGCACCTAAAGCTGTCGTTTCGTTGATTACTGGACGCTCTACAGGAACGTCTAAAATATCACTTTGGAACTTCATTAAGAAGTTATTTTTAACTGCTCCACCATCAACGCGTAATGTTTTCAGTTCAATACCTGAATCTGCTTCCATTGCACATAATACATCTTTCGTTTGGTATGCTAAAGATTCTAGTGTTGCACGAATGAAATGCTCTTTCGTCGTACCGCGCGTTACACCAAACATAGCGCCGCGTACTTCACTATCCCAATAAGGTGTTCCTAGTCCAACGAATGCTGGTACCACGTATACACCTTCAGTTGATTCAACGCGAGAAGCATACACTTCACTCTCACTTGCATCTTTAAACATGCGCATTCCGTCACGTAACCATTGAATTGCAGAACCTGCTACGAAAATACTTCCTTCTAATGCGTAGTTTACTTTACCATCTATACCCCATGCAATTGTTGTTAATAGGCCGTGCTCAGAAGCTACTGCTTTTTCACCTGTGTTCATTAACATGAAGCAACCAGTTCCGTACGTGTTCTTCGCCATACCTTCACCGAAACAAGCTTGTCCAAATAATGCTGCTTGCTGGTCACCAGCTACGCCTGCAATCGGTATATTTTGACCGAAGAAGTGATAATCAATTGTTTCTCCGTAAATTTCAGATGATGGACGTACTTCTGGAAGCATGCTCTTTGGTACTGTTAACATGTCTAGAAGCTCATCATCCCACTGTAAGTCGTGAATGTTAAACATTAATGTACGTGATGCATTTGAGTAATCCGTTACGTGCGCTTTACCGCCAGACAATTTCCATACAAGCCACGTATCAATTGTTCCGAATAATAGATCGCCGTTTTCTGCTTTTTCTCTTGCACCTTCAACGTTATCTAAAATCCATTTTACTTTCGTACCAGAGAAGTATGCGTCAATTAAAAGACCTGTTTTTTCGCGAACCATTTCGCTATACCCTTTTTCTTTTAACTCATCACAAATTTCAACTGTTTGACGAGATTGCCATACGATTGCGTTGTAAATTGGTTTTCCAGTCGTTTTATCCCAAACAACCGCTGTTTCACGTTGGTTCGTAATACCGATACCAGCGATTTGTTCTGGTTTTACATCTGCTTCGCTTAAGCAAGTTGCGATAACTGCTAAAATAGATCCCCAAATTTCTTGTGCATTATGCTCTACCCAACCTGGCTTTGGAAAATGTTGTGTAAACTCTTTTTGAGCTGAATGAACAATTTCACCTTTTTTATTGAACAGAATTGCGCGTGAGCTAGTTGTTCCTTGGTCTAAAGAAAGAATATATTTTTTCATATCGGTTTCCCCCTATGCTACTTTTCTACTATTTGTATTGCTTTCACTTTTTTTACTTGTCATATAAGAGATTGCTAGTACAATCACAGTTGCAATAATCACATAAATAAGTGCTGCATTTTGTTTTCCTTCAAATACAACTTGATGGAATAATCCTGCAAGTGATCCACCTAGAATTGGACCAACTACTGGAATCCATGCATACTTCCAGTTCGAACCGCCTTTTCCTGCAATCGGAAGGAAGAAGTGTGCGATACGCGGACCTAAATCACGAGCCGGGTTAATCGCGTATCCTGTCGTTCCACCTAATGATAAACCAATACTTACAATTAAGAAACCTACGATAAATGGATTTAAACCATCTGCAAATTTATTTGCTCCAATTGCTAATATACCAAATACTAAAACGAATGTTCCAATCATTTCACTTAAAAGGTTTGCAAATGTGTTCGGAATTGCTGGACCTGTTGCAAATACGCCTAACTTTGTTCCTGGATCTTCTGTTTCTTTCCAGTGTGGTAAGTAATGTAAATATACGATAACTGCCCCGATAATTGCCCCAATCATTTGTGCTGCGATATAACCTGGTACGTCACTCCATGGGAACGCTCCCTTAAATGCTAGTCCTATCGTTAAAGCCGGATTCAAATGTGCCCCACTAATTGATCCAACCGCGTACGCTGCTACCGCTACCGCTAAGCCCCAGCCCATTGTAATGACAATCCATCCAGAATCTTTCGCAAACGATTTCTTTAAACTTACACCAGCACAAACGCCGCCACCAAGTACGATTAACAACGCTGTCCCTATTAATTCCCCTAAAAATGCTGACATAAAATCCCTCCATAATCAATTTAAATGCGTTCAAATGTGATAGAGGTAAAATGAATGGCCATTCGTTTTTTCAAAAGAAAAAGATCCACAGCTTACATGCTTCTATATAAAAATATATAGAAACAATAAAATGTGGATCTCTTCTTTTCTCCGTCACGTTTATTAACTTGTCTATAATGTTAACCTTTCATGAAAGCGGTGTCAACAGAATTTTTTCACATTTTCGTCACTTTTTTTGGTAATGTTTCCATAGTTCTTTTTTTGATGTCGTAATTGCTGTCGCACCAGCACTTAAAGCTCTTTCAACATCTTGCACAGTACGAATGAAACCACCCGCTAAAATCGGGACACCAGTACGCTCTTTCACTTCAGCAATCACATCCGTTAGCGCACCAGGAAGCACCTCTATATAATCCGGCTTCGTCTTTTCTAGCAAATTACAGCTCTTTTCCATCGCGCTAGAATCAATTAAAAAGATGCGTTGAATTGAGACGACACCCTTTTGCTTCGCCTTCATAATCACGCTCGCCTTTGTCGACAGTAACCCGTACGGTTTATATTCTTGGCATAAAAACTCCGTCGCATGCCCATCACTTTGTAATCCATGGATCAAATCAACATGTAAAAACACCTTTTTACTATGCTGCTTCGCAAGTGACACAACACTCTTCAATTGACCAACATGAATATCTAAAATAACAATATACTCATATGAACTATGTAATAGCTTTTCCAAATCTTTAATTTGCCTCACTGCTGGCAAAATCTTCTGTTCATGAAATTCCATTCTAAATATCCCCTTCTTTATGTCATCCTATCCTTTATAGTACACAATTTGAGTAGAAAGAACAGCTAGTGCGGGGAAATTATTTCCTCTATCTATATATTTTCTTCAACTTATCAGAAGCCGTCCCACCTATAACCATTAATATGAGGGGTAAAAAATTCATTACATACGGTGCATCTGCTACAAGTGTAATGCTCACTCCGGCAAACTTATTTAACATCCATACAACGATTTTTGTAATAAATAAAAATACGCCCATCATAAATAAACTATCGAAAAACACCTTCCATTTTGGATATGCTAACTGTTTACTATCTTCAATTACTTTTTGCGTCAAATCTTCATCGCTCCTTAATAACTCATCAATCGTAATACCGAACAAATCACTTAAATGAATAATAATTTCAATGCTCGGATAGTTCTTTCCCGTCTCCCATTTCGAAACAGACTGCCTACTTACATGAATTTTTTCAGCCAAATCATTTTGCGACCAATTTCGTTTTTCTCGTTCTTCTTTTAAACGTTCACTAAAAATCATACTGTGTTTATCACCTCTCTACGTCTAGTATGGACAAATAACGAATGAAGAGTAAAGCGAATTATCGTTGCGTTGGCTGTGCAACTTGTGCGTTACATATTGAAATGGCGCTATTTCATACTTTATATCACGCTGGTTTTATATACTTTTCTTCTATAATAATTTCCCGAACAATAATACAATGAACAGATGCACCACTATTATGGATAGCACCAGAGAAATTAATGAAGAAATACAATTAGAACGAACAAAAACCCTGTAAAATTTATTACAGAGTTTTTTGCTAAGTATTTATTGTTTCGCATAACGAATACGAACATTATCGTCCATATGATAAATTTGTAATGTGTTTCCATCATAGTTTTGTAATTTATACATCATACTATCATTTGTTAACTTTACTTCTTGACCATCTTTAACTGCTTTTGTTACTTTTAAGGATAACTGGAATGACGGAACATCTACCGCATATGTTCCTGTTAAGTAGTTATCTTTATTCGGATAAGAACCATTCGCATAGGACTCAAATGTTTTATCACCTTTTAATACTAACGTAGTTTTTATGCCACTACCGTAATCAATACCCCAATTACCAATAATCTCAGTACCATCTTTGATGTTCTTCTCCATGTTTCCATAATTAATTCCTAACTCTTCACTTGTACCAGCTGTACCTACAAATACCCCCGTTTTAGCTTGGCTTTTGTCTGTTTGAGCCTGACTACCAGTAGTTGGGTTTGTCGATGTAGAATCACTTGTTGTACTAGTTGATTTTTCTGTGGCTGTATCACCTTTTATTTCGGATCTTAACTTATCGAATGTAGGTTTCCAAATACGTTTTGCTTCCTCTAGTTTTGTATTTGCTTTATTTAAGATTTCCGTATCAGTCTCTAAGCTGAAACCTTTATCATTGAATAACTTCTCTATTTCACTGAATGTTTCTCTTAGTTTACCTGTCGCTCTTTCAATCTCTTTTTGGTCTTCTTTATGTTTTGACGGTGCGTAAATCTTCTCTATCTTATCAAATACTTTATAGATGTCTTTAATACTATCTAATACCTCATCTTTTGATTTACTTCCATTTCTCAAATCTTTTACAGAAGCATCATAGTAATCAAATCTTCTTAACATATCCTGTTCAATGTCTAATAAATATTGTGCATAATCTTCATCTAAAACTCGAACCTTTTGAACATCTTTACTTTCTTCTTTCGAATTAGTTGATTTTTCTTTCGTTTCAGCAGCCTTAGATTTACTTGTTTCTTCTGTCTTTTCCTCTTTATTTGCCGAATCTTTTACTGTAACACAACCACTTAATAATATGGCAACTGGAACTGCAGCAGCTATTAGTTTTTTTACTTTCATACCTCATACCCCTTTAAGTCATTTATTCTTAGTTGGTTTTACTACCGATACTCTTCGCTGCTTCTTCAAACAGTTTTGAGCCTTCTTGTGCTTTACTTAATGATTGATGCATTTTACTCTCATCTTCTTGGTCTAATGCATCAAAGAGAAGTTGGAAACAATCCGCATATAGTTCCATTGATTGCTTTATCTTCGCTTGTTCTCCCTGTAATTCAGGAGGCGCTTGTAGATTCTTCAGTTTCTTCGTTGTTGCCTTTGCTCCACCTAAACTCAGTTGTACTTCACTTTTCTTTTGTTTGTATGATTTTACGTCTGAATCTGCTATTCCTTCAATTAATTTCATCGTATCTTCAATTTGAGTAGCACTGTTTATAATATCTGCCTTGTACCTTTCAACATCTGAACCCGTTACCTTACCAGTTGAAGAATTAGAAGCAGTTGAATTATTACCTTGTTGACTACTTGACGAACTACTATTTGTACCTTCACCTTTTGCTACAGATAAGCTATCCTCTTTCTTGCTATCAGTTGACTTACTCTCATTTTCAGTAGCCTTACTCTCTTTCTCTACCTTTTTCGTTTCCTCTTTCTTTGGTTCAGCTTTCTTACCATCCGTTTCAATTGTAATACAACCACTCAATAACATAACTGGTAACGCTAAACTTACTAATTTCTTTGCTTTCATAATTACTAATACCCCTTTATTTGTAAAATGTAGTGCAAACAAGTTAATATACTTAACTAATAAATTTCTCCCGAATAATTTATTAGAAGCTAACATCCACAGATTCCCTGTATATTCATAATCTTTCCATATATATCATTTTACAGAGAATTACATATTTGGTCAAAGAGATTTATGTAGTTTTTAAAGAGACATTTCTACGCGAAAAAAGAAGCTAACAATAAATTGTTAACTTCTCAGCTGAAAGTAAAATATTATCTTTCTTTATCTTCTAATATCTAGGTTGTGATTGAATATTTGTAAGGTGAACATCATACATATCAATGATTTCAAGAAATCTATCAGCTTCACGGAAAACATGGTCTGCTAATAATGGATGAATGATACTCTTTATTTTACATTGTTCAATTAAATCACGTGCTGTTTTCTTAAAATCCCGAAGAGATGCAACCGACACACGATTTTGATCTAAAAATTGATCTAAAAGAGGGACTGTTTGGGATTGTGGTTTCATAGATTCTAAGTCAATTGCTTGATACATCAATTCATCAAAATCATTGCTAAAATTCCGTGCTGTGTCTACAAGCTTTCTTTCCGATGGATCAAGAAGATGACCAATAAATTTAGCATGGTCTGCCATAATCCGTAAAAAGAAAACATTTTCTTTAATAATAGCATCAGGAAGAGCATCTAATTTACCTTCATTTAATTGTATTAAACGTTTTCTAAAATAATCAGCTTCCCTACTCGTATGGTCAACTAACAGTGGAAAGTTATTTTGTCCTGGCAATTTACATGTGAGAATCAATCCTAAAATTTTTCGTTTAAATCCCCAAATATTCGTTGCGGCTTGTTGTACTTCTGAATTAAATCTTTTTATTTGCTCAGGATCTGTTTCATTTGTATAGGAATGCGCTATTTGTTCAATGTGTTCAAACAATCGATAAAATTGATTAGCCTCTTCAATTAGTTGCGTATCCTCGCATCTAAACCCAAGGCGAAGAAAAAAAGAATGCTCCTTCATGATTCTAGACCAAAAACGAATTTCATTTAATGAACGCTCAACAAACATTACAGACGTAACACCTGTATCAGGATGTAATGATGTTTCATCCCTATGCATTGTTAATCCCCCCCTGTAAAATACCCACTAGTTCCATTCTTATGAGGAAAAATATATATAAATGCCATCAATAGAAGTTCATGATGAATTTCGTATACATGCTCTTCAAAAAGAAAAAAGCTATCACCTAGATGTAAAGTTTTACTAGATGATAGCCTTTCAACATTTCTATTAAAGTAATACAGAATCTTTATCACTATCCTGATTACGTTTCTCTCGTTCCTCTGCTAAGCGCTTCATATACACTTCGCCTTCTTTTTCGATAAACTCATTATCCATCTCTTGCTCTTTTTTCGAAGTATATAAAACCATGTAGCCACTTAATACGATCCCAACGATTACAAGATACACCCACCATGGTAAAGTTTCCACTGTACTTCATTCCTTTCCTTAGACAAGCCTTATTAGTTTCACTGTATGAGGAAAGAAGTGGATTTATGCTTAAATTTTATTGCGGATTCTTCGCGAAGAACGCTTGTACATATTCCATAAATTCGACTGGTTCCTGGCGAAACGGTGCGTGGTATCCTTTTTCAATGATATGGAACGTACTATTCGCAAATAGCTCATGATACAGTTCACCATTTTTCCAAGGAACGCTCTTATCGTGTCGTCCCCATATAATCAAAGTCGGAACCTTAATTTTATCGGCTTCCATCGCGATGCGGCGCTCTCTCATTTTCGTCAGCTGATCATAATGCTCTTTATCGTCGCGACTATTTTTTACCGCATTTTTATTATAATCCGTAATCTCTGTTACAGTTTGTAAGTCCGTTGATAATGGTGGCACTTCATAACTTTCTTTTTGCTGGAAAGACTCTATCCCTGTAGAATCCGCTAAAATGAGATGCGTGACTGCATCCGGATATAAATACGCTAAATTCAGAGACATCTCTCCGCCCATCGAATGACCAAGTACTGCGAATTGATCATATCCGAGCTTCTTCATTAACTTATAATATAAATTCACTTGCGCAGGAAATGAATACTGAAAATCAACCGGCTTAGAAGAACGCCCAAACCCTAAAATATCAACTGCGATAATCGTATGGTTCTTTACAAGTTCCGGATAAATATCACTAAATCCATCAGATGAACCACCAAACCCGTGAAGCATAAGTAAAGGCGGCTTCCCCTCGCCAATTTGCTTAAAATAAATCGTCTGCCCATCAATTTGCGCCATACTCTCTTTCGTATGCAGCTTCATCATAACAGTATCTTTCACTTCTCCAACCTTCGCAATCGGCTTATCAACGAAGTTACATACGATAAGCAAAACGAGCACAATACCGCTGACCAAATAAAACTTAAACCGTTTCAACATTCCCGTCTCCTTTCTCTTGTTGCTATTTAAAGTTTTTACATTTTTTGGTTGTTTTATGATTAATTTTAATTGTAACTATAATAGTTACAATTATACTAAAAAAATATTACTCATTGCCACTAGTGATGGTTACTTTGTAACTATTATAGTTACACATTTAAAGTAAGTCAATTCTTTTTACGACCAAAAAGAAAAGGGACCTCGTTATGAGGTCCCTTCACTTTATTATTTAATTTAAAAATGGTCAGCGTGTGAGTCTTGCTTGCTAATACCGCCACCGTCACCTTTATTGAAGTTGGCTGGTGCTCCTCCATCGCCTCTATTATCTGCTGGTGCTCCACCTGTATCTCCAATGTTAACGTAGTCTGGTCTTGCTGGTGCTCCTCCGTCACCTTTATTATCTGCTGGTGCTCCGCCTGTGTCGCCAATGTTAACGTAGTCTGGTCTTGCTGGTGCTGGAACATCACCGTGCTCCGCTTGTTGTACAAAAGAACTATTTAAACCGACAGATACAATACCAACTAACACTATACCAGTTACAGCCATACCTATTTTTTTAAACATTATTTTAATGCTCCTCTCTCTATCTTCTTCTCTTTTGCCTGTAATGCTTTGTAAAAATAATCACTTGCTTTCATGTAATTAGCATCCTCACGAAACTTTATTGCAAGTTTTTCCACATATTCCTGAGTGTAACTATATAAAGATTCTTTATCAAAATAAGTAATTCCTTTAAGGATAATCTGCTCTAATTCTTTAATAGGAACATTACCATTTACTGCTTTTAAAATACTAAAATGATGTATATACTCTTCATTTTCTAACTCCATACAAATATTTAATCCTCTATCAATTAATTCTTCAGCAATGTTTGTTTCTCCCAGTTTAAAATGTTCCCTAGCTTGTAGGAAAATCGCTTTGAAATGTGCTGGGAATTTCTCTGTTACTTCCGAAAGATGTCGAATAGCTAGTGCAGAAAGGTTTTGACTTGCGTATAGCCATCCTAAATTATGACGTACCCTTAAAAGCAATATAGCGTTATCCTGTTTTTGTAGAATATCTATCGCTGAATTTAGACACTCTTCTGCTTGTTCATATTGCTTTATTTGTATGGCAGTTAGTCCTAAAAGATTTTGAGATAAAGCAATATTCATATCTTGTCCTGATTGTTTTGAAAAAATTTCTTTAGCTTTATTTACATATTTTATTGTATTCATTGGTTGCCTTGTATTGTAGAAAAATGCAGAAAGACGATAACAGAATTCCCCATATTCTAATTCATCAGGAATATATTTTATTAGTGTTTTGGCCTTCTCATAACATCTACTTGCATCATTGTAATTTGATATTAGAGTTGCATGCATTGCCTTAAAAAAATAATAGTAATATGACAAACGATTTTCAGACGTTTTATAAATTTCATCAATTTTATCAAAACTATTTTTAGTAATTTGTAAGCCATCCGCCAGCACTTTATATCTAAAATCTAATAAAGAGTAATATAGCTATAAATCCCCATTCTCTTTTACATTAGAAAATTCACTCTTAATATCTTCCTTCATTTCCCTAGCTTTCTCTATATCTTGCTGCAACATTACACAATACCAATCATCTAAAGAATGTTTCATTTGCTCCCTTGTTACTACATCTGCTCCCATACACTCGCATCCCCTTTTCTTAAACTTACAAAATTAGGATATTTATACAATTATATAGATTGTATATTATCACCTCTTTTCTATATATTGAAAAACAATTGTCAGAAAATTTATAATTTAAATGGATTATACCAAATATTTCTATTTAAAAAACTTGAGAAACATTTTTCAGAAAATTTTATAGACCAAATAAAAAAGCAAGCAGTTCCAGCGATTCGCTAGAACTACCTGCTCTCCTACTTATTATTTTTTACTCTTTAATAAATTCCTTCGTACTTCTTACTGTATCAATTGGACGAACTAATTTTTCAATTTCTTCACGCTTTGGCTCTAGGAATGGAGGTAAAGATAATTTTTCGCCAAGTGTTTCGTATGGCTCATCCCCCATAAATCCTGGGCCGTCTGTTGCAAATTCAAATAAGATTTGTGGTGCGACTCTTGCGTATAATGACTCGAAGAAGTGACGATTTACATATCCAGATGACGGAAGACCAACGCTACCTATTCTCTCAATCCATTCTTCTAGTACAGCACGATCTTCTACGCGGAATGCGGCATGGTGCACTGTACCAAAACCTTGTTGTGCTTCTGGAAGAACCGTATTATGTTCTACAATGACAGAAGCACCGTTTCCGCCTTCGTTTACTTCAAATAAATAGAATTCTCCTTCTTGCGCAATCTCTTTAAATAATAGAACTTTTTCTAACACTTCTTTAAAGAAACTAAAGTTTGCAATACGGATAAATACAGGACCTAAACCAGTAATCGCATATTCTAATGGAATTGGACCGTTTTGCCACGGTGTACCTGATTCTATTCCATTATCTAATTCATCTGAGATTAATTGATATTGTTGATCGTCAAAGTCAACGAACGAAAGAGTTTTCTTACCAAATTGCTCTTTAATGCCTGTATGTTCTACTTCAAGACGGTCAAAACGTTTCACCCAATACTCTAGTGCTGCGTCAGTTGGAACGCGGAATGAAGTTTTTGAAATTTCATTTGTACCGTGTACCCCTTTTGGAACACCCGGGAAGTCAAAGAATGTCATATCTGTTCCTGCACTACCTTTATCATCTGCGAAGAATAAATGGTACGTTTGAATATCATCTTGGTTTACTGTTTTTTTAACTAAACGCATTCCTAAAACGTGAGTGAAAAACTCATAGTTCTTTTCTGCACTACTTGTAATTGCTGTAACGTGGTGAATTCCTTTTAATTGGTTCATTTTATATTCCTCCAATGGTTTTAAATTGTATATTTTCTCTTCTATTATTTCTCTTCAATAGGTGCTAATTTCGCTTCAATTTCTGCCCGCTTTTCTTCTAAGAACGGCGGTAAATCAAGTTTTTCTCCTAAATGTTCTACATCGCCATCAACTGTAAATCCTGGTCCATCTGTCGCAATTTCAAATAGGATTCCGTTTGATTCGCGGAAGTATAAGCTTTTAAAATAGAAACGGTCGATAATGCCTGAAGAATGGAAACCTTTTTGTATTACCTGTTCTTCCCAATAAGCAAGCTCTGCATCGTTCTTTACACGAATTGCTAAATGGTGAATGCTACCGCGGCCCGGCTTTTCAGTAGGACCATCCAAATATTTCACAACGATTTCTCCGAAGGCTTCTCCTTTAATAGACTGGAAAACCGCTTCTTCATCGCTTCGGCTAACTTCTGTATAACCAAATATATCTGTTAATGTACTCGCCAATTTATCAAGTCTACGCACTGTCATTTCCACAGAACCCATTCCTTGAATTTGATGCTTTGCAGGAACTTCTGATTTCTCCCAAGTTTCCCAGTGCTCCACTTTTTCTCCGTTTGAAACGAGTAGGACGAGACGAAGACCTTCAGCATCCTCAAATTGCAAAGCAGGACGATTTGCATATGTTGTCATTTCACTATGTTTCACATCAAATTTCTCAAATCGTTCTTTCCAGTAATGTAAACTTTCCTCTGACGGAACGAGTAATCCAATTCGAGTAATTGCATTCGTACCACGGTACGTTTTTCCTACTAAAGGCATTTCAAAAAATGATAATTCCGTGCCTGGACTTCCTGTTTTATCTCCGTAAAATAAATGATACATGGATGGATCATCTTGGTTTACCGTCATTTTCACACGGCGTAAACCAAGCACGTTTTTATAAAAATGGTTATTCTCACTTCCGTTTTTTGTAACCATTGAAATGTGATGATGCCCTTTAATTTCATACATTGATAATTCCTCCGTTTCATTTTACTAGTCAAGTGATACCTAAAAAATAATATGCTTCTTAGCTTTTCAATTTATTCTCATTATATTTTTGTAAATTCATCTTAGTTTTTACTGAATAAATTACTTTGTTTTTTTAATCGAAAGCAAGTGAGTATATGTTTTTCATATGACTCAATCGCTTTCGTTACTATCACTTTACAACTCAAGTGATTAAAAAGCAAGTATTTTATCTCAAATTCGAGATATTTTTTATTGCATAAAATTTCAGACTAAAAACACAAGAAATTCTTGGTTTGGAGACATTATAAAATTCATAAGTTGATGGATGTGGGATATCGCCAGTATTAAAAAAACACACTAAGAAGTATGCAAGGTTTTATACAGTTTTTCAGCTAATTCAGTAACAAATAGAAATCTTAAAATCCCTTTCAGGATAGGAATGTATAAAAAAATGTATAGATCCATAGAACGTAAAAAGGGGGTTCCCTTGGTTCCTCCTTGTCCTTGCTACCGATAATGTTACGTTATATTAACTGAATGCGAATACCATATACATCCAAAAATCATAACAAATCGATTCTCCGAAATGGTACAATTAGGAAAAGGGGGAAAGGATATGTACGATTACAAATTCGTGAAAGTCGAAGTTAATAACTGGAAAGGGAAACCTAAAGAAGATTATAAGCGTATTATTGCCGAACATGCTGAAGACGGTTGGAAATTTGTTCAAATCTTTGCACCATCAATCGCAGGATACGCGCAATATTTTGAGATTATCTTCGAACGAATTAAATAACCCCTTTCGAGAACGAGAGGGATTTGCTTTAAATAACATACAAAAAGAACTGAAATATTTTGGAATCTAATTGTTCTCAATTTAACTTATAAGACAAATAAGCTAATATTAATCAACTTCCACTAACGAGAATTATGTAACTAAGCTGCCCATATGGACAGCTTAGTGTATTTTTTCTGAAATGCTGGCGGTACTCAACTAAAAAGTTGATATACTCCCATTCTAGTGACGAGATATGTTTTACTCACTCTTCTTTAAACCCATGCGTACTTCTTAACTATTTCATTTAATTTTTAATAAATAAAACAGCCTCACTAAGCTTTTAACACTTAATGAGGCCACTTTATTTATCATTTTAATTATGGAACGTCGGTTTATAGAACGAACGATTATCAAGTGCAAAGACACGCTCAGTGTATTCGCCTGGTTTTGTGCGTCCTAATGCGCGGTCCATCATGTTCATTTTTGCATCTAAGTTATCGATGTAGTGCAGAATTTCTGCTTCTTTTACTAATGGTGGTTTTGGGCTACCCCATTCTGCTTTTCCGTGGTGAGAAAGGACGATGTGCTGAAGGATTAATACTTCTTCTGCATCGATTTGCAGCTCGTCTGCTGCTTTCCCAATTTCGTTCACCATAATAGAAATGTGGCCAAGTAAATTTCCTTCTAACGTGTATGTTGTGGAAATTGGACCAGATAATTCGATTACTTTACCAAGGTCATGTAAAATAACGCCTGCATATAGTAAGTCTTTATCTAACGATGGGTATAAAGCCGCAATAGCTTTCGCTAAATCAAGCATCGATACGACGTGATAAGCTAGTCCAGATACGAACTCGTGATGGTTCTTTGTCGCTGCTGGATATTCTAAAAATTCGTTTTGATGCTTATTTAACAAATGTCTTGTTAGACGCTGAATGTTCGGGTTTCTCATTTCAAATATGTATTGCGTAATTTTTTCAACCATATCTTCTTTTTTCACTGGTGCTTTTTCTACGAAATCTGAGATGTCCGTTACTTCATTTTCATTCGCAACTCGGATTTGTTTCACGCGTAATTGAATACGTCCTTTGTAGTTTAAAATATCACCAGCTACTTTAACGATTGTTTCCGCTACATATTGTTTCTCAACTTCTGGTGATACGTCCCATAGCTTCGCTTCAATATCTCCACTTGGATCTTGTAAGATTACTGTTAAAAATGGTTTCCCATTGCTTGCTAGACCTTTTGTCGCTGTTTTAATTAACAAGAAAACATCGACTTGTTCACCAACTTCATATTCTGCAATTTTCTTTTTCATTCGAATTCCTCCACCATATCAATTACTTTTAGTATAGCACACTACAACTCATTTTCTTTACGCTTATGCGTTAATTTTATAATCTGTTTTTCTGTAAAATACGTTAGTAAATGTGCATGACATGTAAAGAAGATGACTTGTCTATCTTTCGCAATTTCCTTTATTAGTTCAATCGTACGATTCGTCCTTACCGCATCAAAATGTACGAAACTATCATCAATAATAAATGGATAATCATGCTCAAACGTTTTCGCTAACGCAAATCGTAACGATAAATATAACTGCTCTGCTGTCGCTTGGCTTAGTTCATGACTGTAAAAACGCATACCGTCGTTACGCTCAACGATGAACGGTTCTGCCTCTGACGGTGAAAAGATTTTACTATATCGTCCGCCTGTTAAATAGACGAAATACTCTTCTGATTTTTGTAAAATACGCGGAAGATGTACTTCATGATAATATTGCTTCGTTTTCGTTAATACTGTCTTTGCGGCCGCATAAGCAGCCCACTTCTTCACTTGTTCACGCACTTGCGCTTTTTTCATTTCCCATTCGTGCAGTAAATCACCGTACGTACTACCTTCTTCTAAATTCGCGATTTCCATACGATGTTTCGCAATACGCTCTGTCAGTTCTTTCTCTTTCATAAGACAATTTTGCGCAGCTGTCATTTCTTGCTTTAATTTTTCATCATAACCGTCAGCCTCATAATGTTCAGCTAATGATAAACTCGTTAAACGCTGTTCTAACAGATCAATTTGCGGTAATAAACGCCCGACTTGCTGCTCAGCATCTTCACGTTTTTCTGCCAGTTTACCTGCTTCTAAAAACATCTCTTCATCTGTAGAATGTGCGATATGCCATAAACTATCTCGTTCTACTAACAGTTGTTTCAATTGCTCTTGCATGAACTCATATTCTTCTTGCCATTCAGCTAATTTCTCTTTTCGCTGCTTACAAGTTTGTCGCTTCTCTTTCTCATTTTGCATACGGCTTTGTACCTCGTGCAGTTTACTATACTCCGCACTACCGATAACAGTTTCTAGTTTATGTTCAAAATGCGAAATCATTTCATACAATGAAGATTTGCGCTCACTTTGTTTCTCTAACTCGCGATATAATTGCTGCATTTTTTCCATACGCTCAAACGCCGGCAATATGTGTGCATACGTATAAAATTCAGGGAACATATAGCGCACTTTATACACATTTACTTGTTCGCTAATGCGGAACGTTTCTCTCTCCCATTCCTCATACGATGAAACGACTTTATCATACGATCGCTCCATTTGCTGTAACTTATACGACTCACGCTCAAATAATTTACGTATCTCTTCATCTTTTTCTAATTGATAACGAACAGACATCGCTTCTTCACTTTGTCTCCCGCCAGCACTTTGCTGAAGAGTAAGAAGCTCTTCTTGTAATCCACTTGACGGATCTTTATATAAAACGAGGGCCAGAACGATCCCTACAAAAATAATGACACTAATAAATAAGAGTAGGCGGTTGTCCATAAATAAGCTTGTGAATAAAACGACTGTGTTAATAAGAAGTAACAGAAGACAAACTCTTTGCCACTGTTTTTTCTTTTGCACTGCCGCTCCTGCCTTCTCTTCATACTTGCGCTTCATTCTCTCTGCACCCATACCGATAAACGCCGCATCTTGGAATGACTTTTCTTTCTCAACTAGCGTATTTCGTTCTTCATCCGCTAACATTTGTTGCTTAACCTGTTTTATGTTTTCTTCCTGTTCTTCTAATTGCTCCTGCGCTACTTTGAAACGATCGTCAAGCTGTACTTTTTGAGTTTCTAGTTCGCGCGCCTTTTGCACCGTTTGCGTAATTAACTCTTTCGTTGCCAAACTCATATCAAACGAAAGAACTGTTTCTTTTTCAAAAGTAGCACCGATTTGTTGCTCTAATTCTGTCAGTTCTTCTTTTATATTCGTAATCGTTCCTGTTATATCACGCATTTCTTGGCGTGCATTTTCGTAAGACATATGCTGCATACGAAGTTCTTCTACATAACTTTCTTTTTGTAAAAATTCTTCATCTATTTGAATCGATTCAATTTCCGTTTGCACAGTCTCTATTTTCTTATGGAGTGAATCCACTTGTAATTGGAGCGGCTCCATCTTCGCCTTAATCGCTTCATAGCGCGCCATCCCGTTTACAGGAAATTGTCCGCCCTCGTTTTCTAACACTTTCTCATGCGCACGCTTTTCAATAACGAGAGGCTCAAGCACAGCTAATATTTCATAATCCTGCTTTCGCTTTTCTGCTTTCGCTTTTTCCACGCGAACAAAAGCTAGCTTCTCTTCACTTTCTTTTAGCTGCTCCACTTGCTTTTCATACGTGCCAATTTTCCCTTGCCACTCTTTCATCTTCTCTTCAAGCTTCTTCATCTCTTGCAGTGATACGTTAATTTCTGGTTTACGTCCGCTCGGCTTAAAGCGCTGATCCATTTCTTTTTCTAGCTTTTTATCTAGCTGTAATAACGCATCGCTTCCGACTGCGCTTGCTGAAAATAAATAATTTCCAATATCCGCTTCGCCTAGCTGATGAATATTTTGAAGACCGTGCATATCAAATGAAAAGACAGATTCAAATAAACTTTCATTCATCCCGCTTAATATATCGTGTAAAATTTCCTCGCCGCCCGTTTTCCCGTCTTCAAAATAAACGGTCACCTCACCAGCTGCCGTCTTTGGCAACCGTTCAATTTTCAAACGGCCGTACTTCTCTGTTTCCACAGTGATTGCTCCGCCATACTTGCCGCCTTCTTTCGGCTCATAACGGCGCTGTCCTCTCGTCGGAAAACCGAATAAAATACTTTTCATAAATGAGCGAATTGTCGATTTCCCCGCTTCATTTTCACCGTATAAAACAGTCAGCATTGACAGATCCATTTCCACATTTTCTAATTTTCCGTACCCATAAATATGGAGTTTTTCAATTCTCATTTCTTATCCCTCTCTTGCTGGAATAATTGTTCTAAAATAATATTTTCCGCTTCCTTTTGAATCTCTTTCTTCTCTTCCTCTGTAAAAGATTCAATACTATTACGCGCTACAGGAGATGTCCAAATCGTGCGCAATACGCCGTCCATATTGGTGAAAGCTTCTAACTCTTTTAGCACACTACCGACGAAATGATTTTCTTCTTTCAAACGCTCGATTTCTGCAAAAGAAACCGTCTCATTTTTCCACTTCATCGCATATACAAAGTCTTTTCGCTCTTCGCCAGCTGCTAAAATATGAAAAATCTCTTCCACCCGTTTTTCATCACGTAAATAAGGAGAAAGTGGTCCCTGCCCTGTAAATACGACAGTTAAAAGCGTTCCTTCCTCTTCTCTTCGGTACTCATTCATCGCACTTGATATAACAGTCATAAGTTCATCAACAGTTTCAAGTCCATCAATATTCACTTCTATCTCATCCCACACAACATCCGCCGTATGGAAAAATGAACATTGCGTTCCTTGTTTCGTAAGTTCAATCACGTACGCACCCTTTTCGCCCGTTTCCTTACGATGACGCCCTTGTATATTACCTGGATAAATAATGCACGGCTCTTCTGATAAAATTTCACGTTTATGTATATGGCCAAGAGCCCAATAATCAAACTGCTTTTCTTTCAACTCACGAATTTGAAACGGTGCATAGCGATTATGCTCTGCATCTCCTTCCACACTTCCGTGAAGCATACCAATATGAAAAGGCGCATCACTCATTTTCGTATACTGCGCTGTCATATTATCCGTTACCGCTTGCTGCAAATAACTAAACCCGTAAATAGAAGCTAATCGCTCACCATTTTTATAAAATGATTTCTCTTCTACATAAGGCTCCGTAAACACATGAACATTTTCCGGAAACTCAATTGCTGCCCAACTTCCTCCTAAATGATCGTGGTTACCGTGAATAATAAAAACAGGGATATCGTACTGCGACAGTCTCTTCATTTGCTCGCGCACAAACACTTGCGCTCTCAAACTTCTCGTCTCCGCATCATACAAATCCCCGGCTAGTAATACGAAATCAACGCGCTCTTGAATCGCTTTATCAATAATACGTTCGAACGATTCAAACGTACTCTGCTTCATTCTTTCCCAAACAGACTGCGGTACATTCATTTCCATCCCTTTAAACGGACTATCCAAATGCAAATCAGCCGCATGTATAAACTTCACTTGTTTCACAAATAACGATCCTTTCTATATTTCAAAAGTTTCATTTTATCCGCATGAACACAAACAATACATGCTCAATTGGTGAAAACTAGTAATAAGCAGGAAATAAAAAACTCCCCACTGATTAAAGTTTCACTTTATTGTAACACGCAATGTCATATATTTCTTTGCATATTCTAGTGATTTATGACAAAATAGTTATAAGATTCTGATTTTTATTATTGGAGGGAATTTTCATGGGAGTATACGTTCTAACAGTCTTTGAAAAAGATGGTTCTAAAGCATTAGACGAATCATTCGAGGCAGCAACTGAAAAAGAAGCGAAAACAAAAGGTGAATCTATTTTACATGAAAAAGGATTGTATGAAAAAACACATCGCTGCACATCTTCTGCAGGTAAGCTCGTTTTATTCCAGCGCTAAAAAAAGAAGCGTCATCCGCTTCTTTTTCACTCTACTATATCTTCGTCACACCACGTAAACGTCACATCTAGAATGCGATTACCGATACGTACGCGCTTATTCCATTTTCCTGTTTGGATCTGATGTTGCAATTCTGCTTTCATCTTTTCCGTCCAGTCGTGAATCGTTTCACTACCGTTGTACGGATATACGCTCGGAAACTCTTCCTGCAGTAGATGCAAGCTCTCTGCATCAAAATGAAAATGGAAGAAGTAGTTTGCTGTAAGCGATGGTTCTTGCAATCGTAAAAAATGATCATCAACTTGCTTTCTATTCCTATAGAAAGTAAAGATATTCACTTTACCGCTCGTAATTTGGTCAATTTGAATTTCGTGCTTCTCTATAATCACGTCTTGCCCACCTCGTTATATACTATCCTTAGTATATATGTCTTTTGCAACAAAGTTAACCATTTTCGCGCGAAATTCATTTCCTTCATTATATTACCTGTACCTCCATATGCAATCAGAACAAATAAAACAAAGTTGAAGGGGAGCGATCACATGTATTTCGGAAGCAAAGGTTGGTATGTAAAAGAACTTAAAAAATTAGGTATTCGTACTTACGAAGGTAAAAAACTAGAATCATATCGTACGCATGTGTTGTCTAGTTTACTTGAGAGAATGAAGAAGGCTTCGGCTTAATAGATGTAGGAAGCAACTACGGTTGCTTCCTTTTTATTTAGCGTGGAAAAAGAAATAATCCTATCTTAACATTCTACCTTTACCGTTACACTCTCTTGATAAAAACCACCCATTATCAACCGAATCTCTATTACCAAACCCCTCTCCAGATAATCATTCGTATATATTTTAAATACTCCATACTTATTAACCCGTCCACTTCCAACAAACGTATCGCCACTTGTTATGACAATTGTTGAATGAGGTGCTGCACGGCCCAACACACAATTATCACCATATTCCACAGAATCTATCGTTATTTTTTGATGTATATTATTAATTGAACCTATACATTTCTCTTTACACAAATTAACATTGCTTTCTTCTACCCTCGAAAACGCCCGATTCCTGTTAATCTTTTCTGAAGAGAAAGCAACATTCCCCAGCCAAATAAACCTATCAAATGTAGTAATAGGTAGAAACATCTAAGCTAACTCCCCCATTCTTCCTTCCCGTTTTTATCGGCTACAATCTTTTGATGAACTTACAGCGATATTTTCTATATTAAGATAAAAAAATATCCTTTTTTCCATTCAATTTCGCACTGTTAATTTGTACAGAATACATAGAATACTGTTTTTTACCCCAGATGCAATGACAACGCTACACAAAATAATCCACGATCCATTAAATGTAAATCCACCTTCAAATGTGTTAGTAATAATTATGTTGCCGATTATTAAAAGAATACATGAAATGGAATACTGTTTTCCATTTGTAATATATAAAATTCCATTCTCATAACAGACTGTAATTCCTCCACCTTGCCAAACACCAATAGCGAAAGAAAAAAGCGTAACTGCCAATAACTCTGCTTGTAAATCTCTAGTCATTGGTTGCGGCGCCGTATAAGTAATAATCCCTATCATCATGAAAAAAGTAATAGTATGTATCCAGTTTAATTTTGTTTGTTTGCTTTGCAGCCAAATAAAGAAAATTACTAAAGAAATTAAAAACAAAGTTGCCATTTAATTATTCTTCTTCCTTTCCCACATTAAAAATGTCTGTATAATGCAATTAGAGCGTTCTTAAATCTCTCATACTTTCTAAAGCATAACATGAGAAAATAATAAAAAAATCGTACAAAAGGGCAAGCCTATAATGTACGATTGGGCATATATAATGTTTTAAAAATGAATTAACTTCCTTTCAATAGATACAGCTACTGCTTCTGACCTTGAATTAACACCTAATTTATTGTATATATTTGTTAAATATGCTTTTACTGTTCGCTCAGCTATTCCCATATCGAATGCAATTTCTTTATTCTTATAACCGCGTGCAATAGCTTTCAACACAAACAATTCTTTTTCTGTTAAGTTATTTTCTTCAACCTTATCAGCATATACTTCTTTCCTTTTATAATTCACTATCTTTTCCATAATATTTGGTTGCAGTAATATTTCCCCTCGAATAGCCGCTTCCAATGTTCGAAACAAATTCTCACGATCCGTATCTTTTAGCAAATATCCTTTTGCTCCTAGCTCAATTCCCTTTAACATTAATTCATCTTCGTTATAAGTAGTTAATATAATAATCGGCGTATGATTTTGTTTTTTATTCAAAGCCTCAATTGTTTCTAAACCACTCATTTTAGGCATATTTAAATCCATTAAAATAACATCAGGTTTCTTTTTTTCTATGAAAGAAAGGGCTTCTTCTCCGTTTGCAGCCTCACCTATAATTTGAAATGAATCACTCGTTTCTATTATTAATTTCAGACCCTCTCTTACAACGAAATGATCATCCACAATTAATACGTTATACTTCATGGCTATCTCCTTCATTATTGATAGGTACTTGAATACACACTTTCGTACCCTTCATCTTTTCACTCAATATATGTATTTCTCCATTAATCAATCTAACTCGCTCATTTAAGCCAATTAAGCCGTAATGTCCAGGATTCTTACCGATATATACGGTGTCAAAACCAATTCCATTATCTTCAACTTCAATAGTAAGTTTTTCAAGATTATCGCTATATTCAACTTTCAAATTTACATCTGTTGCCTGCGAATGTTTTGCGATATTCGTTAAACATTCACTAATTACATATAAACAATGTTCCTTTACTAAACTTGAAATATGCGGGGGGCTTTGAATAGTAAATCTCACATGTATAGACGTAGCCTCAGAAAAACGTTGAACTTCTTCCTCTACAGCTTTATTAAATGAATTAGTAGTATGACGTAAATCATCAATAACCAGCCTTGCATCATGTAAAGTTTGTCTCGCTCTTATCATAGTTTGTTTCATAATCTCTTGAGATCGTCCTGTATTCCCTTTTTGCATATGGGCATCTATTGCTTCCAATTGCATAATTAAGCTCGCTACACCTTGCGCTAACGTATCATGTAAATCTCTTGCCATTCGCTGTCTTTCATTAGCTAATGTCAATTCTTCTACTCTCATATATGCAGACTCTAACTCTTGAATGTAACTCTGTATACGATTACGTGCATCATATTGCTGCTTATTAATATAAGAAAAAGGAATAATAATTGCTAATACTAAAAGGAACATAGAGATAAGAATAGCTACTTTGTTCACACCATAATTGATACTAATTGCAGTACAAAATATGGCATACATAAGAGTAAATACTGCCATTACTTTAAATATATTGTGATAAACATATAGACTTTGGGCAATTAAAATAGGGGTTAATCCAACAAAAATAGCTATTGAACCATTTGGTACAATAAATGCAGCAAGAAACACAATGAAGAGTTGTACAAAAAAGAAGTACAACAATTGCCTATTCTTTAATGAACTCGCATACCAATGAAAAATAGTATGAATAACAATAATTATTGTGAAGAAAAAACTATCCATTGAGAGAATATTATTACGAAATTCTAAAAGCATTGAAGCTATATATACGAGTGTAATCCATAAAACAATAAACCTTCTTGGAATAAATACCGCTTCCAATACATTTGTATCCACATCTATATTTGAATTAATTTTTTTCATATTCGACCTCCACCATTATATTATACAAGATGCAGCTTACATTTTGATAAAATGAAACTATAATCAGGGTGGGTTTTGTTCCCCACTGATTATTAGCTCCCACCTAGCATGTTGAGGTAGAAGTCTTACTGTCTGCAAACGGCGAGATAATTTATCGATTCTTCATCATATTCATTATCCAATAATAATATGAAATATTGCATATCAAAATGCATTGATATATTTGTAAGCGCTTACTATAATAGGAATATAAATATTTATTACATCTTATTATTAACAAAAAGGAGGCAATCATATGGAAATCGCAATGGCAGTTTTAAAATTTGTAGGTGGAGTAATTCCATTAGTTCAAGAACTTTTAAAAGCATTCATGTAAGGTCATTATTCAGCAATTATCTATAATAATTATCATACAAATGATCTGTATATCAAAAACAAATTGATACACAGATCATTTGTGTGAGAAAACTTTATACGAGAACTATGTAACCTAGTAGAACAATAATGATACATCTATCTCAAGTTAGAAAAAGACGCTCACAAGAGCGTTTTTTCTTATATTATTATGTGTTCAGGAGAAATCTATTTTATCAAATGGATAAACGACGAATTTCCATTCCCCTTTATTTTCTGATAACGAAATAATCACTCCAACCAAAAATGCTATAATTAACCCTATCAAACTAAGGGGGAACATTTATCTTGCACGGAAAACACATTCAATTTCATGAGTTTGGTAACCCAAAAGAGGTATTACAAGTTGAATCTAAAAATATAGAACCATTAAAAGATAATGAAGTTTTGGTCCGTATGTTAGTTAGACCGATTAATCCATCTGACTTAATTCCCGTAACCGGAGCGTACGCTCATAGAATTCCGTTACCTAACATACCTGGTTATGAAGGTGTTGGTACTGTAGTAGATGTTGGTTCTTTCGTTTCTAGAGACCTTATCGGTAAACGTGTTTTACCGATACGCGGAGAAGGTACTTGGCAAGAGTATGTGAAGACGTCAGCTGATTTTGTAGTCCCTATTCCTGATTCCATTGATGATTTTACAGCGGCACAAATGTATATTAATCCTCTTACGGCGTGGGTTACTTGTACAGAAACGTTAAACTTACAACGTAATGACGTTTTATTAGTGAATGCTTGTGGATCCGCTATTGGACATCTATTTGCGCAGTTATCACAAATTTTAAACTTCCGATTAATTGCTGTTACAAGAAATAATAAACATACAGAAGAATTACTGCGCCTTGGTGCTGCATATGTAATTGATACTTCCACTACCCCGCTTTATGAAACCGTTATGGAATTAACAAACGGGCTCGGTGCAGATGCTGCGATCGATTCTATCGGAGGACCAGATGGAAATGAATTAGCTTTTTCCTTACGTCCAAACGGGCACTTTTTAACGATTGGCCTTCTATCAGGAATACAAGTAAACTGGGCAGAGATTGTCACGAAAGCAAAAGTACACGCGAACATATTTCATTTACGACATTGGAATAAAGAAGTGTCACCATATAAATGGCAAGAAACGTTTCGTCACTTAATTCGCTTAGTGGAAAATAAGCAATTACGTTTTATGAAAGTACATTCTACATATGACTTAGCCGATGTGAAAAGTGCGGTTGATGTTGTGCAGTCTGCTAAGAAAACGAAAGGGAAAGTGTTTTTGACGAGTTATTAAATGCAATTGAAGGCTCTATTTTGAGTGCTCTTTTAAATTGACTACATGAATACGGAGATAAATGCATTCAATATAAGAGCATATATCCTCTTGTTTTTTTATATCTTAGCATAGACTTATTTGAAAGCAGCTTACATGATGTATATAAGGAGTAGCACCTATACTCCGAAAAAATACGATAGGCAAGATAAAATAAAAGAGCTAAGTTTATCCTATTAAGAATAAACTTAGCTCTTTTTTATTAATACACGCACGTATTTCACCTGAAAAATTTATCTGTTCTATGCCCTCATATTTCAATAATTCCACTATACGTCTATTCATATAATATCTTTTATTGTAAATCTTCGAACTCCAACAAAAGTAAATATAATAACAAATACGCAACTTAACGCATAAAAACTACTAAATTGGAAGAAAGTCTGCAAACCTTTTAAATGAATAGGATCCATGGCTAATCCCGGTTGCGCAAATGGCCATATATATCCGATATTTAAATAATGAAATATCATTCCTACGCAGGTAAAACCAAAACTCATTCCAACTGGAATTGCAAAACTTTTTATAGAAGATGAAAGAAATAATTGTAGTGCAGCAATTGAAAACGTGCCAATCCATCCATTTAATGACCAATTTAATAATGAAACCCAAGGTATAGGACTTGTAATACCTAATAGTTTACCAATTACGATATAAGCAATTAAAAAAAATACTTGTGTCAATAAGGTTAACATAAAAATGACTAATAACTTTGCCGTGTAAACATATCGAAATGGGATTGGTAAAGATAATATTTTTTTCCAATTACCTTCACTATGTTCAAAGCGGCATACAAACGCACAATACATACTTACTACGACAGGAAATAAAAATAAGCCATATATTAAGCCAACTTGTGTCCAAGCTTTCTCCCACTCATTTTTTGAGACTTTCATTAAGACATCGTGGTTTACTTGAAAATTTATGAGTCCAAGCGCAATACAAATAAGCGGAATGAACGTCATTACGATCCATATTTTAGAATTTTTTAATTTTAATAATTCACATCGAAATGAACTTAATAACATATGTGCACCCTCCTAATGAATATCTTTTTGCGAAAAATGAGCAGTGCTGAGAATAATAAATAATAAACCGACTCCTAAACTTAAAAAAAGATTCATCATGACTCCTTGGTTCGGAAAAAATACTATTTTCCCATTGGAAAATGCCCAAGAAATTGGATTTGTAAGAGATGAATATGTCCAAATTATCCATGTTTTCCAAGGAAGCATTGGGCCAAAATAACCTAAAAATGAGCCAATTACACCTGTCGTTAAAGCAAATACTTGATTTTTCACTACCAATGATATCCAGAGTTGCAAAATAACCATCGGAATACACCCTATAATGGTAAAACAACCGTATTTCAGTAATAATATTACTGGAATTTCACCTTCAAAATTAAAAATTTTTCCTATTAATATAATTACAGAAATAGAAATTACACTTGCGTATACAAGAAAAAAGAGACTAAAGATAATTTTGGTTATGTATACTAGCTTCCTAGATATAGGAATTGCACACAATAGCTTCCACATGTTTCCCTTATTTTCAAAATCAATTATCCGAGATGCAATTGTTGCAATCATTATAGGTAAAAATAATGCATTTATCATACTTATCCTTGAAAGAAGCGACTCCCAATTTAGAAATTCCTTTTTTTCTTGTGAAACAATAGCAAATAACCAGAATAATGCTAAAGCCTGTATCAAAAAGACTACTAAAAACAATTTCTTTTTTTTTAATTTCAATAGTTCACTTCTTAAGGCAGCAAACATTATAAAACACCGCCTTTTTCTGTCAAACTTAGAAATATTTCTTCCAACGTATGTTTCTCTTCTTCAATTCGATACACTGATAAATTTTGCTGTACTAATAAATGATTTATGTGAGAAATAAGGTGGTCTTCTTGTTGCTGCGTAACTAGGCAATTGCCTTCAATATTAAGATGAATATGATGCTGCTCTAATATTTGATGAGCTTTTACTACATCATTTACGCGTATTTTCATTGATGCCTGACTTTTTTTACGTAAAACTTCAATTTTATCTTGAAAAATAAGCTGTCCACTATTAATAATGCCCACTTGCGTTGCAATTTGATCCATCTCATTTAACAAATGACTAGAAATGATAACTGTCATATTATATTGCTTTGGCAATTGTTTGATGAGCTCACGAATTTCTTGAATTCCAGCAGGGTCTAATCCGTTTGTAGGTTCATCTAAAATTAATAGTTTCGGATTGCCAAGTAGCGCCATTGCTATACCAAGGCGTTGCTTCATTCCAAGTGAGTATTGTTTAACTAATTTATTTTTTTGTTTCTCTAATCGAACAATACGCAGTACCTCATCAATAGCCATTTTTGGTACTTGCAACATTTGCCGAATTACTTCTAGGTTTTCATAACCTGTTAAATGTCCATAATAAGATGGTGATTCAACAAGAGAGCCAACCTCTCTTAAAATATCTATTCGATTTGTTTTTAAATCTCGATTGAATACCTTAATATTACCTGTCGTCGGTTTTATTAATCCAAGTAACATTCTAATTGTCGTCGTTTTCCCAGCTCCATTTGGGCCTAGGAATCCATAAATTTCACCTTCACCAACTTGCATCTTTAATTGATTTACACTATTTACAGCTCCATATGTCTTTGTCAGATCCTCTGTTTCAACGATATATGTTCCCATTATTGGTACCTCTTTTCTTAATTAAGCTATCATTTATTATGAAAGTTCATGCTTAATTTTGAATTGAGTTGACCTTAAGTTTAGCTTAATTTTTCACCGGAATTTGTAATATAATTTTAGTACCGTTTCCTTTGTTGCTTTCTACTACAATTTCTCCACCGTGAGCTACGATGATTTCCTTTACAATTGCCATTCCTAAACCTGAACCACTTTTTGGATCTGTATTTGTACCACGGAAGTATCGATCAAAAATATGTGGTAAATCACTTTTATTTATCCCTTTACCATTGTCCTCAATCGTAACTATGGCGTATCCAAATGTTTGTTTTATACGAACTTGTATTAATGTTTTAACATCAGTATGGATGAGCGCATTATTCACTAGATTTACTATGGCACGCTGAATTAATCCCTGATCTGCTTGTATAACTAATTCTTCCTGAGGGCATTCAAATTCAATTAAGCGATTCTCATAATGAGGCATATTCATAAATTCAATAATTATTTCTCGAGTGAGATTTACAATATCTACCGTAGTTTTATGGATAGGTAATAACGCATTCTTCAATTGATATGTAAGTTTTAAATCATCAATCAATTTTTCTATATAAATTGATTTACTCTGAATTACTTCTGCATATTGATACATTTCTTGTGCAGTAATTTTATAATCCCGATTTCCTATAACTTCACTATACCCTTTAATAGAAGAAAGTGGTGTCTTTAAATCATGTGAGATATTTACAATCCATTCTGCTCGCATCGTATCTAGTCTTTTTCTCTGAATGCTAATATCCTCTAGTTGATGTGATAACTGATTTAGATTTGTATACACCTCTGCATATATTCCCTTTTCCTCCTGGACTTGTTTATATTGTCCTTGTTTTAATTTATTTATATGTTCAATGATCATGACAACAGGTTTGGACATATACCTTGCCACAATGTAAGCAAATAATAAAATACAAACCACCGTCACTCCTACTAACATTAAAATCCCATATGGATAGAAGCTAGATAAATTATTGAAGTTCAAATAGACCGACTTCCGTAATGCTTGATTTGACGGGAAAGCAACAATGTAGCTATCTACCTGTGCATTTTTATCTAACTTACCTACAAACGTTGTATAATCACCAACATCGTACTTATAGCGTAAAATTAAGTCACTAGGAGTATAGTGGTTTGGTGTATTTTTAGGCTTATACATTTGAAAAATTTCATCACTATTATGATTTAATACTTGTAACCATGCTCCATGTTCTTGTAAAAATTTCTCTCCTTTATTTGTTATAGAAACACTTCCATTTTCTACTTTGATTTCTTTTTGAAAAGCTAATACTAAGCTCTCTGGATCATCCATCCCCTCACGATTATATGTAAATACTAAATAACTAAAAGCAAAAAATTGAACGATCAGGATAAATATAATTAATCCTATTAATGAGGTAATATATAGTCTCGTGACCTTCCACTTCATTTTGCATCACCTTTTGTATTAAGTTTATATCCAAGTCCCCTTACCGTTACAAGATAATAAGGTTTTGAAGGGTTATCCTCTATTTTTTCTCTTAAATGTCGAATATGTACCATCATAATATTGTCATTCCCTAGATATGTTTCACCCCAGACAGCTTCATATAATCGAGCCTTGCTAAAAATTTGATTTGGATTTTTTATTAAAAATAGTAATATATTAAATTCTTTTGCTGTTAAGGTTAGTAATGTACCAGCCCTTAACACTGTCCCTTGTGCTTCATCTAGCGTAATGTCTCCAAATTGATATATATTCCGAGCCTTTTCTTCATATTGATTGCGTCGAAAAAATGCTTTTATTTTATATGCTACTTCTTTTGGACTAAAAGGTTTTGTAATGTAATCATCGCCCCCTATACTTAATCCAAGTATTTTATCTAAGTCTTCATTTTTTGCCGATAAGAAGAAGATTGGAACGAATGTAAACTGTCGAATTTGCTCACAAACACTATATCCATCTAAATCTGGAAGCATAATATCTAATATGATAAGATCTGGCTGCACTTGCCTACACATGTGTATTCCATCTTTTCCGGTTGTGCATGTATAAATATGCTGAAACCCTTCTTTCTTTAAAACTGCTTCCAACAAATTTAAAATCTCTTTTTCATCGTCTACTATAAGGATTTTTTTTGTATAAACATCTGGAATATTATGTATCATCTATTGCACCTCAATATCTTTCTAAATAATTTTAATTTAAATAGTGAACCGCATTATCTTAATTATTACTGTATCATTTTTATTCCACAGTAGAATAATGATTTGAAATTTTACCCAATTATTTTATGTGGAGATTATCATTTTTTCAATAACAACTATAAATCTATAAGTTTAACGCAATACTATTTAGAGGAAAGGCGACAACATTATTATTCCTCAATTATCTACCTACACAAAATTGTAATTATTTGGTATGATTATTTTAAAAGATGACAGGAGATTCAAACATGTGGCTACTCACGGCAATCGCGCCTGTTGTAATAGTCGGGGGAATTGTAGTATTTGTAATAAAAAGATTGGAACATAAATATAAGCACGGCAAATTAGGTAAGAAAAAATCAAATGAGGCTCAAATTTTATTAGACAGTTTAATACCTATAGGAATGCTTATTGGCTGTATAATCGGTTTGATTTTCGGTATGTTTTTTCCAAATTTCTCACTGCTTTCCATTAGTTTAGGGTCTGGAATAGGCTATTTATTTGGTTATTTCGCCTATGAAATTTATAGCAAGACAGGAAACCACTTTTCCTAATCCAAAAAGAATAAGCGGGACAGTACATAGTCGTCATATAAAATATGTACTGTCCTTTATTTTTGCATCAACGTTATCACCTTACCTTCCACATCCTATACACCTTTTTTATTGATTTTCCTCTCCTCCCTCTTTTGTATATCCACTTTTTTATTTTCATTGGATCTATACCCATAATAAAGTAGAGCGCATGTAATAACTGAACCTACAATATATCCTAAAAAACATCCTAACCAAAACATAATATAACCGCCTCCATTCATTATAAATTTTATGTAATACAACTCTTTACATGCTCAATCGTTTATTTCTATAAACTATACACCCTCTAAAGTTATTCATACCATTATTTCTCCTCTTACCTCAAATAACAATTTTATTATTTATCATAAAGTTAACACTCTCGTTAAACATATATAAAGATTGTTGTATTTCTTACTTTTCTCCTTGAAAACAATATATACTACAGTTGAAATAAGCAGGTACGTCTGCTTATTATCTAAATTCCCGTGCAATACCCCCTCAACTCTTCTTCATTTTAACTGTAGTCATGAAACAAAAAAATCCCCTCAAAGCATGAACTTCAAGGGGGAGCCTGTTTTTTATTTACTTATATACGTACAGCTGTACCACTTACAGCAACCATTAACATTCCATCACGAACAACTTCGTAATCTACGTCAATACCAACGATAGCGTTCGCACCTTTTTGTTTTGCAAGTTCTTTCATTTCATCCATTGCGATATCACGAGCTTCTTTTAGCTTGCTTTCGTAAGAACCAGCACGACCACCGACAACATCACGAACGGAAGCGAATAAGTCGCGGACAATATTTGCACCCATAATAGCTTCACCATTTACAATATCGATATACTCAATAATTTCTTTACCTTGAATTCCAGACGTTGTTGTTACAATCATGACTGACACGCTCCTAATAAGTTGTAGTTTGAATAAGCTTTCTTATGTCTTTATTATGACATGGAAAAAGTAATGAATCTATTGAATTACCTTACAGGAGTGTGACAATTTTGTAAGAATAAAACGCCTATTATGTTTAATAAACCGCTTTTACATTCGGATACATAAACGATTCCCTATTTTCTTTCCAATCCTTTTCTACTTCTTCAAAGGTTGGTCGCCCTAATTCTTCCTTGTTTTCCTGTTTACTAAACCATTTCTTCACATACTGCTCTCCATTTTTATTTTGAACCGTACAAAGGAAACTATTACTACTATCCTTCAATATTTTTACAATCACGAAAAGACACCCCTTCTCTCTTAAACTTGATCTTTTACTATAAGCCCTTCCTCTCTTATAGTCATACGACTCCTCGGCCGTGCCAAAGTTGTAAGATCAAAAACGATATTCATTATGTTTAAATATGTGATGTACATATTATTTAAAGAAATCAGAGTTATACGCATTATGCTTATCAAATATTTTATAGATTTCTAACTTATCATCTAATTTTGCATCTACTAAAATTAATATATTTCCATCGTAAATGTATTCTTCATATTTCTTAGCATGTTCTTCAGGAATTCCTAATCCAATAAATGCTCCTATTAAACTTCCAGCTCCTCCGCCAATACCGGCTCCTCCAATAGCTGCTGCGATAGGTCCCGCTGCTACGATTGGACCCATTCCAGAAACGGCAAGTATACCAAGACCTGTTAATAAACCACCGAGTCCGCCTGCTACTCCTCCTGCCACAAGCCCTGTCGCTGAAAAGATATCCGCTTTATGTGCAGTTTCATGATTCACTTTTTCACCCGATTTTTCTTCCAGATGTTCAATTTCCTTTTGATCCTTCGCAATAGCTGAAATATTATCCGCCGAGTATCCTTTATCATTTAATTCATTAATAACGAACGCCGCATCATCAATTGTTCTAAAAACACCTACTATTTTTCTATTTACATCCATAACTATTAACCTCCTAAAGTTTTATATAATGTATCTTTATCTTTCTTCATTTCTGTATACACTAATCTTCTTATTAACATAACCATTTACGAAAAAAGCGAATAATAAAAGGATTACAAGCGAACTACTTAACAAGTAAATTAAATCAAATGTAATATTAATCATCATTTCATTCATGTATACCAGACTCCTTTTTATTTAAAGTAAAAGTATATTTTTATAGACTAGAACTCTTATAATTCATCTTCAGTCAATCTCTTTCTAGTATATGTATACCCTTCGTAACCCTTTCTAAACGTAAAAATACTATAATTATATTTTTTCCTATTTATATGTTTAACATTTTTTAAAACGGGTATGTTTATATTGTTATGCTTATTATATGGAAAGGAATATTTCGATGAATGCAATCCAATCTACTACTATTCTTTATAATGAAACACCTACAATAACGCAGATTCATCATTTTTATGCTTTAATGACAACATTTCAAACGAATTTATTTATAAGTAAACATGGAACACTTACTTCTATTAAAAACTTAAGCACATTAGTATCCTTTTTCCTTACTGTAAAAAAGAGAGAGCTTGTATTATTTATCTTTGAAGGAATAGATGCAAAAAAAGCTTTAAGAACACTCTTTCCTTCTTAAAAGTTTTATTATCCCCCTATTCCCTCGATTGTTACTTTTCACATATAGTTTTATATTTCAAAATGATTTCCTCTATTCAAAACGAGACCCCCTTATACAAAAGGGGGATTTCTAGTTTGCCCTTATGAAAACTGATATAATATATATTACGTTTTCATTCTTTACGATTGAAAACTTTTAATAATCTTGAAGGTAGGAATTTTTAATGAAATCGAAAGCAAAATTTAGTATTCGTTACAAAATTATGGCTGGTTATTTAGTTATCATTTTGTTCTTGCTTATTTCTTTCATTATGTTAAACAATGGGATTTCCAGTTTACAAAAATCCCGTAATTTTATTATTGATCACGATTTTAAAGTTCTTAATTTAACGAATCAAGTGGAGAAAGATTTACTAACAATTGAAAATAAAGCGAAAGGATTTATCACTTCTAATGATGCAAATTACGTTCAATCCCTTAACGCTGCAGAAAAGGATTACGAAAAACATTATCAAGATCTTTTAGCTCTATTAGAGGATAACCCTTCTCAGCAAGAAAAATTAAAACAGATTAATGAAAACATTACTAGTTGGATTAATAAAGAGATTCACCCATTCATTACAAATCACAATAATAATAACGTACAAGCGATCGACACGACTCAAATTCAATCATTACAATCGCAGCTAACTAACTTCCGTAGTGTAGAGGAACAACTAACGAAAAAAAGAGCTGCACAATTAGATACCGAAAATAATAAATTAGAGATTTGGTTATACAGTTTATTGTTCTTACTTTCTTGTATTTCCATTATCATTTCACTCTATATTTCGAATTCCATTACAAAAACGATTAAAAATGTAATTCAAGCTATTAGATCCATTTCTTCTAAAGAAAAAATTACGGAAAGAATTCATGTGAACAGCCATGATGAAATAAAAGATCTAGCTCACACAACGAACCACTTACTAGACGAAATATCGAAAAGAGAGTGGCTGCAAACCGAGCTTGCAGAATTAATTTTAATGTATCAAGGTGTACCTTCTATTGAGATATTAGGTAAAAAAATTCTTAGTGGAGTTATACAAAAAACGCAAACTTCTTGCGGTGCATTTTATGTACGTGAAGAAATTGAAGAAACTGTCTACTATGTGAAGAAAGCTTCTTTCGCCGATCAAGGTTCTGATGTTGGAAAACAATCCATTAAAATGGGTGAAGGTTTCATTGGACAGTCTGCTTTAGAAAAGAAAAGTTTTATTCTTCGAGACATACCTGAAGAATTTCGTTACGTTACTACTGGATTATTAGAAATACGCCCTAAAAACCTACTAGTCGTCCCTATCTTATTTGAGGATGAAGTGATCGCAGTAATGGAGTTAGTAAGTGTAACTGAGATTTCAGACTTACATCAAGATTTAATTCAACAAACTGTTGATAATCTAGGTTTAACAATCCATAGTATTATGGGACGTATGCGAATTCAAACTCTTTTACATGAATCACAAGCAATGACAGAAGAGTTGCAAGTTCAATCAGAAGAATTACAAACGCAAGCTGAAGAACTACAAATGCAAGCCGAAGAATTAAGAACAACGAATGAACAACTAGAGTCTAGAACGGAAGAGGCCGAGCAAAAGACAGCTGACTTACAAATTACTAAATCAGAATTAGAAGAAAAAGCAAGTGAGTTATTACGTAGCTCAAAATACAAATCAGAATTTCTAGCAAATATGTCACATGAATTACGCACACCATTAAATAGTATTTTACTATTATCTGAAATGTTAAAAGAAAATCATGATAATCATTTATCTGACGATGAAATTGAATTAGCAACCGTTATTCATTCATCAGGGAAAGATTTACTTACTTTAATTAATGACATACTAGATTTGTCTAAAGTAGAAGCCGGAAAACTAGATGTGATTTTTGAAGCAACGAACATAAGTGACATGGCAGCAAATATGCAGCAAAACTTTTTACATATAGCTGCACAAAAAAATGTCGAATTTACTATTGAAGACAGTGATACGATTCCTGATCTGTTTTATACAGATGCAAAACGGATTGAGCAAATTATTAAAAACTTATTATCCAATGCATTTAAATTCACAGAAAAAGGATCCGTTTCTTTACATTTCGATTCGATAGAAACAACCAATTTGAGTCATGATATGCAGTCTATAAGTAATGATTGGATTACAATTTCGGTAAAAGATACTGGTATTGGTATCGCTAAAGAACAGCATCAACTTATTTTCGAAGCCTTTCAACAGGCAGATGGCGCAACGATTCGGAAATATGGTGGTACAGGCTTAGGATTATCTATTTGTAAAGAATTTGCTAGATTGTTAGGTGGTTGGATTACGTTGGAGAGTCATGTAGGAAAAGGCAGTACTTTCACTGTATATATTCCTAACCTTCCAAATGGATTAACTGATATACAAGTATCCAATTTAGAAGTTGCAGCAACGATAGAAGATGTTATTCCTGCTGAAGTTGTGGAGGAAACTATCGTGACACCAGAAACAAATAATGTCTTCCAAGAGAAAACCATTTTAATTGTCGATGATGATCACCGAAATATATTTGCATTACAAAATGCATTAAAAAAACAACATGCCAACATTATTACCGCACAAAACGGCATAGAGTGTTTAGACATACTAAAAAACAATACAAATATTGACCTTATTTTAATGGATATTATGATGCCGAATATGGATGGTTATGAAACGATGGAACATATTCGAATGAACTTAGGGTTACATGAAATACCTATTATCGCATTAACTGCGAAAGCAATGCCAAATGATAAAGAGAAATGTTTATCTGCTGGCGCTTCAGATTATATAAGTAAACCATTAAATTTACATCAACTCTATTCGGTAATGAGTGTATGGTTAATAAAATAAGTGAGGTTTAATTTAAGTGGAAAATAAGTATTATAATTTTGATCCATCCGTCGATATGGATAAGCGCACGAACTTAGAAATTGAATTACTATTGGAAGCGGTATTTAAACTATCTGGCTTCGATTTTCGCCAATATGCACGCACATCTATTTATAGAAGAATTTGTAATAGAATGCAGATCTCTAATATCCCAACCATTTCAAAGTTAATTGAAAAAGTAATTCATGAGGAAGGGTTTTTAGAACAGGTATTAAATGATTTCTCCATTAATGTAACTGAAATGTTCCGTAACCCTAACTTTTTTAAAGCGTTAAGAGAGCATGTCATTCCTGAATTAAAAAAGTATCCTGAAATTAGAATTTGGCACGCTGGGTGCGCAACCGGTGAAGAAGTATTATCCATGTCTATCTTACTTCACGAAGAAGGATTAAGTGAAAAAGCTGTTATTTACGCAACAGATATGAATACAAATGTGTTAGAAAAAGCAAAACAAGCTATCCTTCCGTTAAATAAAATGCAAACTTATACGAAAAACTATTTACAAGCTGGCGGTACACAAGCATTTTCTAACTACTATTCAACAGATAATCGTTTTGCTTATTTTAATCCATCTCTTTTACAAAACATTATCTTTGCGCAACATAATTTAGTAACTGATCAATCTTTTAACGAATTTCATATTATACTTTGCCGTAACGTTTTAATTTACTTTACAGGTAAACTTCAAAACCAAGTACAGCAACTATTTTATGAAAGTTTAGGCCACAATGGATTCCTATGTTTAGGAAATAAAGAAACTCTTCGTTTTTCAAATATAATGCCGCATTATATCCAGTTTAATCCGAACGAACAAATCTATCAAAAAATACAATAAAAGCGTATGAAATCCTCTGTTTGGATTTCATACGCTTTTTATTTCGCATTCGTTTGTATCATAATTAGGCACATATCATCTGATTGTGTTTTCTTCTGTTCTTCCTTATAAAACCCTTCTATCTCTTCTTCTAAATCTCCCCATTTTCTTTCTGTAAAAGCACGTAATTTCTCTTCAGACTCAAATTCATCATTTGCAATTGCTTCAAGCACACCATCTGTAAATAATAATATTTGAGCGTTCTTCTCAAAAGGTATAACTGTCTTTTCAACTTTTATTTCATCAAAAAATCCTACCGCACAACTCCCGCGATTTAGTTCCACTACATTCGCTTCATCGACTAAAACGTATCCAGAAGGATGTCCTGCATTTACATATTCAATTGTTCTCTTTTCTGTATCAACTACTAAGTATATCGCTGTAAAATAATATGGAATATTGTCATTCTCATTATGTAAAAGAGTCATATATTTATTTAAGTCTTTAATGACAAGTTCTGGATCGATTAAAGATTTAATCGTTTCACGTAATACAGACGAAATAAACATACAAACTAATGAAGCAGATATACCATGTCCCATCACATCTAATAATATAATACCGTAGCGGTTTTCATCAATTTTATACCAATAATACATATCTCCAGCTAGTTTGAATGAGGGTAAATAGCTTGCTTCAATTTTTATATGATCTTCTCTTAATGGGCTACTTAATAAGTTTCTTTGTACTTGTGTAGCTAAATCCAATTCATTACGAAGGTTTTCTTCTTGTTCTTTATGCCAATTTAATTCCGATTTCAAGCGTAATGCTACACGCATACGCGCTAACAATTCAACTTTATTTATCGGTTTCGTAATATAATCCATTGCGCCTATATCAAGCGCTTCAGCTAATTTATTCGCATCTTCTAAAGCTGTTACAAAAATAATAGGAATATCTTTACACTTCTCCTCATTTTGTAATCGCCTACAAACTTCAAGTCCATCAATTTCAGGCATCATAATATCTAATAGTATTAAATCAATTTCATTATGCCTGGAAGAATCTTTTCCAAATTGAATGTATTCGAAAAGCTCTTGTGCAGAATTAAGCGATACAAGATCCTGATATCCGGCTTGTTTTAAAATTTTTTCAATTACAAAGATGTTAACCGGATTATCATCGACAATTAAAATGGACACAAGTTATTTCCCCTTTTCTTATATAAAATGTAAATCTATGATCATTTTCTATTTTTCTAGTATTACATACTCAGTTACAAAATGAAAATTTCCTACTCAAACATATTTTTTATACAGCAAAAGAACAAACCCCCTAGAAATGAGAGTTTGTTCTTTCACTCTATAAAGTGAAACTTTAATCAGTGGGGGTTTTCTTCATCCCCCACTGATTATTAGTTGAACCAATCGGACTTTTAATTTAACACCATTGCTTTATCACTTAAAAGACGATCTAACTCTTCCATATGGTTTGTTTCATCTGCGATCATATCTTCTAACTTTACAACTAACTCTGTCATATTTAATTTCGCTGCCTGTTCTTTTCTCGTTTCATAACGCTTAATTGTTTCATATTCTGACTTCCTAGCTTCTTCTAACATTCCTCTAACATCTTCTACTTGTTTCACTGGTAAAGGGATCGTAGTAGGTGTACCACCTAACGTCTTAATTTTCTCCGCTAAATATAGGGCATGTCCTTGTTCATCACTAATTTCAGATTCAAAGAAAGGTTTTAACACTTGTCTATATATACCAGAAACTGTAGCTGCATTATGGTTATACATTATAATTGCCGAGTATTCTCCTGCTAAATCTTCATTCAATCCTTCGATTAGTTCTTTCACATCGTGTGACATTTTTATATCTCCTCCTATACTTAATAACTACCCCTTTTCTCATGTTTTAAACATAATTCTTTAAAATTTTTTATGTATCTAAAAACGCCGCTTGCTTCAATTTACTTATCGCTTGCCTTTTAATACGAGAAACGTGCATTTGTGAAATACCTAATCGTTCCCCTGTATCCTTTTGATTTAAATTTTCACCAAATATATAATGAATAACACTCTTTTCCGTATCATTTAATACGTTAAAAATATCCTTTAAAACGAGACGTCTTTCTGTCTCTTCATATCCTTGCTCTACTTCACCTACAGATTCAATTCTCGCTACCGAACTTCCATCAGATGAATTTTCAACTACATCATCTAAGGAAGATACTCGATAATTATTTTTCGCATCCATAATTTCTAGCACTTCCTCTTCGGATAGTCCTAAATGATCTGCAATCTCTATAATCTTCGGTGAACGTTGCAGTTGATCTGTTAGCTCCTCTATCGCAAGTTTAATCTTCCCGCCTAAATCTTTCATTCGCCTTGGAACATGAATACCCCAAGTTTTATCACGTAAATACTTCTTTATTTCCCCTACTATCGTAGGTATTGCAAATGGCTCAAAAGCGTTCCCTATTGAATAATCATACCTTCTTATTGCGCCTAAAAGCCCTAACATTCCTACTTGTATAATATCCTCATGCATCGGCCCACCTTTTGAATAACGATATGCAATGGAATGTACGAGGTTTTTATAGTGATTAACTAATCTTTCCTGTGCTTCATCACATTGGTTTTGTTGGAAGTCTATAATTAGTTTAATAACGTCTTCTTTAGCAAGATTTGTAGGTTGAGATTGGGTTTCCATCATTCTCCACCTGCTCTCTTTGTATATATTTTGTCATTAAAACTGTCATGCCCTCATCATGCATAATTTGTATATCATCCATTAACGTATTGATTAAATATAAACCTAAACCATTTTCTGGCAAGTGTTCTACTGGTTTACTAATATCATACGGACCAACTTTCTCTTTTAAGGTGCTAAAATCAAAGCTAACCCCATTATCAGCAACCATAATTTCTAATCGATCTTCATATAGGCCAAAGACAATTGCAATTTCTCCAACGTCTTCTTTGTATGCATGTTGTACAATATTTGTACATGCTTCACTAATAGCAATTTTCATATCTTCTATATCGTCATAAGCAAAGCCCATTCGATTCGCAACACCAGCCATTGTTAAACGAATAATAGCCACATATTCTGCCTTTGCAGGAATTTTCATTTCTATCTTTTCAAATCTCTCCATCATCCCTAGTCACCTTCTTTCTACTTTTTCAAAATCGGAATTCAAATTTAATATTTCTGTTAGTCCTGTAATATCGAATAATCTTTTTAGTCTTTTAGATACACCAATAAACTCTAGCTTTCCATCATTTTTCTTAATTGCTTTTAATAGAGCTATAAACACGCCTAAACCTGTACTATCCATATAATCTACGTTATGAAAATCTACTACAATATGAACCTCTTTTTCACTTGCAATAGGCATGATCTTATTTTTTAAATCTGATGCCGTATATGCATCAATTTCACCATTAAGTTGTACCGTATAACCTACATCATTTTGCAAAATATTTATTGCCAAATTCATCATTTCCGCCCCCTTATCTCAAACTCTTACTATTTAATTACCCATAAAAATTAATTTTAAACATATTTTTTTATTTTCATTATAAATAAATTTTCTACACCTTTCTCAGCTTAACACTAAAAAAATACTACCAAATGTTTAAACTTTATAAATTTGTGTATGTATAATGTATAAAAATTATTTTTAGGGGGATCTATCTATGGAAGAGCACAACTTAAAAAAGGGAGATTTCGTTCAATTTTCTTATCGACACGATCATGCTACAAAATTAATTGGTTCCATTATTAACATACTAATGAATACAATTGTAGTGGATATCGGTAATAGCAAAGACTTATCTCATATAGAACCAAGGCAGGTCGTAAAAATAAAGAATTGTGAAAAAGTAACGATGGTTTAATACATAATAGAAAGTGTAATTTTAATGAGTGGGGGTTCTTCATCCTCCACTCTTTCCTATGCAGATTACATAAAAAAAGCATCCAAATTAGTTTAATTGGATGCTTTTTTTATGTATATTTATCAGTTTGTTAACTTTATAGCTATATATAACAAACTTAAGATTACTATTCATTATCATACTTACGCTTTCCGCAGCATTCTAGAAAAGAATGTAACGATTAAAATAAAGACGATTGCACCTAGTAACGCTGGAAGAATAAAGATGCCTCCCCATTCAGGACCCCAATGACCAAATAACGCACTACCTACCCAAGATCCGATTAATCCGGCAATAATATTACCAACTATACCTAAAGGGAAGTCCTTTCCTGTAATCATTCCAGCTAACGCACCAATAAGTCCACCTACAATACACGTAATAATAAGTCCCACAATTAGACCTCCTATATTATTTTTATAATGGATTTATCAAGCTTTGGTATGTAACCAAAGCTTGATAAACATGTATTATTCTTTATGATCCAATCCATCATTTATCTTTTGTTTCACTTTTCCGACTTTTTCTTTTATAGTTCCTTTTGTCTTCTCCCACTTCCCTTCATTTTTCAACTCTCTATCTTCTGTAACTTTACCAATTCCTTCTTTTACTTGTCCTTTTTTCTTTTCAACCTTACCCGTAATTTGTTCTTTTAGCCCGCTCTCACTCATATTTATAATCTCCTTTTCGTAATAGATTTATAGATTTACAGGATACAAATTTAAATAGAATACATGCATCTTCTTTCTTGTAACCATTCACCGACTCTTTCTAAATCCTTAACGAATAACAAGATTTTTCCTTCATCCAGTTTTTCTTCATAAAAGTTAGCTTCTTCCTCATTAAGTCCTAACTCTTGCATCTTATTTCTTAACTGATCTCCCGTTTTTTGAAAGACGTTAATAATACTTGTCCCAAGTCCCTCCTCTTTTATTCCAATTGTATTCACGTCTGCATTGTCTGCGATTCTATCTGTCCTATCTTTCTCATGTGTTAATACGTAAATATCTTTTTGGTCTATTCCTTTCTTCACTAGATCATTCGCCGCATTCATGACCTCTTTCTCCGTAATAAATTCATATACAAAAGGTTTACTATACTTCGTTTCCATCTTTAACTTCCTCCTCTAAAATGAATTATTTGTTATATTATATGTAATACACCCATTTTTGAAATGTTAAACATAAAATATGAAAAAAGTTATATGAATTTTTTCTATCCTAAAACTAGCAGAATAAATCTACTTACAATAACTACCTGAAATAACAGAAAATTTTTATAATTAATCATAAGGAGGGATACTATGAAAAAAATCATATCTATATGCGCTCTAACCGCTCTATCTTTCACTTTAATAGGCTGTGCAAGTACCTCAGCTACAGACAAAGCTCCACAAGCTAAGCAAGAACATACACAAAATACCTTTCAATTAAACTCCGCAAATATTACAGACATTGAAATACTTAGCACAATAAATAACAACGTTTCAAAATCTCAAACAGACAACGAAGAAATGATACACTCTATCGTTTCAGCAGTTCAAAGCGGAACTCCTAAAGCAATTACACTAGATCGAAAAAAGCGAGAGTCTGCGCATTCTACTATAACCGTTACATATAAAGATGACGCAAAAGAAGAGTTTCTTGTGTGGGTTGATAATAAAGAGCAAATTACGATTGCTAAAGATGAGAAGAAAGATAAAGTTGAAGGTGTGGTAGTGAACATTAAAGACGCGAAAATGATGAAGGATTTCTTTTAAAATTCTAATATAATTGATGTTAAAAAAGAGTAGGATTACATCCTACTCTTTTTTAATCTTGTCCAATAAATAAACTTTTATAAAATCTATTTAAGATTTAATTTTGCTAAATCATGTTGTAAAACATTATTTCCTTCTTGTGGATTAAATACTATTGCACTAAGACCAAAAACATTCGTAACAACATCTCTATCTTTCGAACGAATGATTCTTACTTCATAGGCAAAAAGACCTGGAGGAAGAGCTACTGAACGAAAAGTAACATATCGATTAGGTGCCAATGTTTGTGTTGAAGGGTCTACTAATGGTAACAATACCGGATAACCTGATGACCAATCAAACATTTCAACAGTTACTGTATGAGTATCATCTGGATCAACATTCATAGCTTCCACAGTAAGAAACAACGTAGCGGAATGTCTACGTAATACACCCGTTGACAAAGTTTCATTGTGATGTTTATGACATTTTTCAGGAGGATGACCATAGCCATAACTCATATCAATTCCCCCCTTTCATTTACAATTAAGGACAAGTATTCCTTATAATATATAATGCTAGTATTATTTTAATGAAAGGTATAAAAGCGGATTTCCATCTGTATTTTTGGATATTTTATTTTTCACTTATTCCCTCTTAATGAATAATATAGATTCTCCTATTCTGCCCTTGAACTCCTTCTAAGAATAAATAAATCTATTTTGGAAAGGACCTGCTCCATTCATTTGTAAAAGCATAAAGTAAATTGAATCCGTTAAAACACATGAGTGAACTCTTGGTTTTCCTCTCCTATTAAAAGGAGGAACTATTATGGGCTTTGGTGGTAGTTGTGGCGGCTGTGGCTTCGCTGGAGGATTTGCTTTATTAGTTGTATTGTTTATTTTATTAATCATCGTTGGAGCTGCTTGCTTCTGCTAAAAAACTATCGGAAAGACACTCATGTGAGTGTCTTTTCTTCATATGTAAAAAAAGCCCGCCTATTTCCGTAGGCGGGCCTTATCTTTATTACACAATATCAAAGTATACTCTCTTTTCCCTTGATTTTTTATGTAATTATACATATTCATGAAAATAGAAGAAGTAACATATAAATTATGGGGATGCTCCATGCCCATCAAGCTAAAATTTTAAAATATCAAAAAAACGAGCTAACTCCTCCTAAATAGCTATATAGAGATAAAGTTGTCACTACAACATATTTTCCACTTTCAACCTAGTTATCAGTAAAATGTTTCTCTATAAAATCAAGAATTCTAGCATTGACTTCGTTAGAGAACTCACCATTAATTGTGTGAGATGCATTTTTCCAGTTCACTATATCTATATCTTTAACGTATTTTTTTCCAGTTTCAACTGCTTTTACCGAATTGTGCATTGTACTTTTTTCAGCCATTAAGGCAAGCACTGGAACATTGATATTTTTTAAGTCTTCTTTACTAAATAAATCAGGCGCCGGTGTTTTCAATTTATAGTTACGCATGCCCGACTCGATTAACTTAGCGATCGGCTCATCATCATTTGTTTCTGCTCCTCCAGAAACATAGCTTAACATCTTTTCTCTTAAAAACTTAGGTACAATAGGAACGGAAGCTGGAATAGATGCCAGAATCATCTTTATGGATATTTGTGCAAATACAAAGACTGGGTCCAATAAACTAGCCGTCGCAATATGCTTAGGGTTATATCTGGCCAAATTCATTGCTGTCCAACCTCCAATAGAGACACCCACGATATGCACTTTTTTTAAACCTAATCCTTCAATTACTTCATTTAACCATTCTGCTTGTTGTTTTTGGTTTTCAATCACCTTCGTTTGCACGCTCATTCCAGGTTCACCAAGTAAATCGATTGTGTAAACAGGCCTTTTCTCCCTTAACCCTTCTAAATTCGGTACCCACATTGGAGTAGATGCACCACGTCCAGGGAGTAAGAGTATTGGTTCCTTATGTTTATTTTCCTCTTTAGTAAAGTAATACGTACGAATTGTGCCAAATGTAGTTTCTATATCTTTCATATCGTTAGGTGTTGGAAGAAGTGCCATTGATTCATCGTAGGCAATTTGAAAGTCTTCTTTTCCTTTTTCAGATATAAAGTGACCAACCTTATTATCCTCTCTCTTCATTTGAATCCCTCCTTGCTACAAATATATGGATAAACTTTATTTATATATTCATGGGAATCATCCATTGAAAATTTATCTTCTTTAAGCCAAAACTGTCATTTAGAAAAAAGAAAAAGACACCCTAAGGTGCCTTTCTCTGACTTGAACCATCTTAATTTTAATAATATGTATTGGACTCCCATCCCATAACAAAAACGCTACCTTTTAAAAAGATAGCGTTTTTGTATTATCCTTGCTTATTCTTCGCTTTCATTTGCTCTTCATAAACAAACTTTGCAGTCATAAAATCGTTAGGAAAATCTCCCAATGCCTTCTTCATCACATTTAATTCTTCTTGTGATTTGATCTCTACTCCGTTTAAGAAATCAAATGCTTTTGATTGTTCATCCGCAACAAAGTTTTGCGTCATATAGTCATCTTGGAAGTCTTGCTTCGCTTTTTCTTTCACTTTGTTCATTGCATCTGTTTTATTTATACTTTTCACAGGGTTTGCGAATGCGCCTGTAGGCTGTTCTGGTTTCGGCTCTTCTTTCGTTTCCGGCTGTGGAGCTGGGGCTGGTTGTTGCTTAGGTTTTTCTTGTTGAACTGGCTGTTGTACTACTTCTTGCTCTTTTTTCGCTAATTCATCTTTTAACTTCTTAACTTGCGCATCAAGAGATTTTTTTTCAGTTTCTAATACACTCATATCACTTTTTAACTTTTGCATTTCTTCATAATGTTCATCTACTAATTTATTGTATTCTTTCTCAGTGTACATTTTTTCACTAGTTGATGTCGTTTTTCCCTTCGCAATAACTACATTAATAATTACAAGTAACACTATGATCCCTATTAACGCAGCTAAAATCTTCTTTTTATTCATTATTAATCCTCCAAAATGTAAAATTACCAAACTCATCATAACAGATGTAGCTACGTTCCTTTGTCATATTTTGTCGAACTAAAATAATAAAAAAGCATCTGAAACAGATGCTTTTTCTCAATCTCACTACATAAACATAATCGTCACTAAAGAATATCCTTCTTTCGCATTATACGGCTCAGCTTTATAAGAAACACGGTTCGCCCCTTGCGGATAACCGATTTCTCCAATTACTTTTTTCACATCTTGCAATGCGCCATCCATTGATTGTTTATAAAGGATTTCAACCTTTGGTGACTTTGCGTTATAACGTTGCTGCATTTTATTTTTGAATTCATTATAGTTGTTTGCAATGTATTCATTTCCTAAATAATTTAACTTTGTATCTTTTAAAATTTGCTGATATGCAGGGTTTTTCGTACTACCTGCCGCAATTTTATTTGTTAATGTACTATAATAATTTGTTGTAGCTTGCGGATAGTCACTTCTGTTCCACTCATGATTTCTTGCGATTTGCTCATCTGATAAGTTGAAATAGGAATACGTAACGCGGCCTTGTTCATCTGGCACTGGATCATCGAATGTTGTATCAAGGTGATACCATTTGTTTTCGATTTTCACTAAATTCCAAGCATGAGGCTGACCGTCCCCAGTTCCTACTACAAAATGATTCTCAATACCTGCTTCTTTTAATAATTGATAGGTTAATAGTGCGTAACCTTGGCAAACCGCAGAACGATTTACGAGTGCTTCATATGCTGTGTAAGCTTTATAAGACGTATCGTAAGAAATATGCTTTACGACATAATCATGAATCGCCTTCACTTTTTCATGATCATCCATTCCAACTTGCGTAATAGAAGAAACAATTGCCTTTGCTTGCTTCATTACATATTCCGTTTGTTCTTTCGTTTCACGATATGTAATCTTTAACGTAAACGTATAATTTCCAGGTGATCCAGAAATTCCATATGAAACATTCGACCTATTATAATTTGTATACTCATTTTTACTTGCAACTTCTTTATAGGCATTGAAAAGTGTCTTCATTACTTCTTCCTGATCACTATTTTTCGTTTTATATGGAAGTGTAATATTCGTTTCATACGTATTAATACGCTTTTGCACTTCATCTTTAAATGCTGCTAATAATACCGCATCCCCTGTATCTTGCACCGCAACTTCAGGCTTTTTATATTTCAAAGTATTATATAAAAACTGTGCATACTGTTCACGTTTTACTGTGCTAGTTGGTTCAAACTTCCCTTCGCCTGTACCAGAAGCAATCCCGTTTGATTGCACTGCACTTATCGCATTTTCGCCCCAAAAACCACTTGGAACATCGTTAAATGTATGCTTTTGTTTCGTAGAAAGATGGAAAGCGTTTGTAAGAATTTGTGCCATTTCTGCGCGGCTAACAGAATCTTTCGGTCTAAATCCACCGTTTGCATCACCTTTAAAAACCCCTAATTTCGTTAACGTTAAAACCTCTTCTGGAAACAATGTTGAACCTGAGCGAATATCTCGATACGGATTATTTAAAGTAGATCCATCTTTTAATACGTAACGAGCACCTTCATTACTGAACGTACCACCTTGCTTATTTGGTTCTAACACACGATAAATTAAAGCTGCAACTTGCTCTCTCGTCGCAACATCACCGAAACCAAACTTCCCATTTCCATAACCGGAAATAATATTTTTACTCGCTAAATCTTTAATCGCGGGATACGACCAATGCGATGTAGGCACATCAGAAAAAATACCCGCCTCAGCAGCTTTCACATCACTGCCATTCGTATATAATAAAGCGCCACCAATAAGTGTTAATGATGTAATTGATTTTAATAGTTTTGTGTACATAATTCCTTCTCCCAATACGTTCTCTATTTTTATATTTTGTCGAAAAATCTAAAATAATATGACAAAACATATTATACTATTAAAATTTTTTGAAGGATATATTAAGTTTTGAAATATGCAAAAACTCATATTATTATATTTTTCCGTATTAATATTATGTTGTTTTATTTATGAATATGTATAGGTAGTAACTCGTTATAACTCCCCTCATGGTAATCTCTAATTTTATATTGAAATTCTTTAAAATAATTATTCTTTATTTCTCAATATAAGGAGCCTTGGATTTTCATTAACACTCCTGTAATATTATTATCAAAGAGTAAGGTAAGAGTTACTCTTTGCCATTTTAGAAGAGGTTCTGTTGGAGACAACAGAACCTTTTTTCATATAGAGATAGTTTTATTGAATTTTTCACCGCTAACTATAAAAAAACATCTTATAATCACAATGTAACAAATTAATGCATTTAGGATAAAACAAATGCCAGTTACAATAGAACTTATTCTTTTCATTCTTATAGTAATCAGTGCTGTTGGCTATTTAATAAAAGAATACCGACTATCATAATCTAATTTATAAAACATGAATTCCTTCGAATAAAACTCAATATTATGTCCATAATGTTGATAGGCTGTATGCCAAAAAATTCATTTAGTTTTCTCTGTATCTCCTTGTATTGAGCAGTTAGCCATTGCTAGCTGCTCTTTTATATGTAACCTTGTTAGACAGGTTTTCATATAATGTAGTCATTCCTTTCTTATAAAGTGAAACTTTAATCAGTAGGGGTTTTGTTCATCCCCCACTGATTATCAGCCCCGCAAATAGTGGGATAAATTAAACTCGTCACTTGAATTATAAAAATTGAATTATATCCTATAACATTTTCAGAAATAATCCATATTTTATTTCTAAAAAAGTGCTTTACTTTACTGAAAGGTGGTTGTGGAAACAACCGTCTTTTTATTTATGGCAAAATGAGATTTCTATTAAGATTCATTACAAAGTATGTTATTACTGGTACAGGCTGGTATAATAAATACAGATCGAACATTGAAAGGAAATATGACAATGAAAAGATATTTTAACTTCATTTCACTTTTCTTAACTGTACTTGTAATAATTAATCTTACAAATATACATACGAAGTACCAGTTCTTTATAGGTGCATCTATAGCACTATGTTTAACTATTATTTCTACAAATGAAATTATAAAATTCCTTGCTACTAGTAGCTTATTAGTTTACGCATTTGCCGCTTTTACTCTTTTAAGTATTGCTTGCTAACTTTCAATTTCGCTTTGTATTAAAATAGCGTTTCTATGTAATTCTAATATTGAGGCACATACGACTTTTTTGTTTATGGGTTCTTACGTAATAGTAAGAACCCTTTTTTATTCCAATCACGATTTGTTCATTTTTTTGATACATTTATGGAACATTCATATGTTACGTTGGATAAATCCTTTTTTGACAGAATGAATAATGAGTTATATCCTTTTCTCAATGAATTTAGGTATTTAACATGGTAAAATAATATTCGTATGGGATTCCAATACATATTATTAAAATTAAGATGGTTCAAGTCGCAGGAAGGCACCTTTGGGTTTCTTTTTTGTACATATTAAAATCCTCACCACCTTATGAAAACGGTAAGCCCTTTACAACAAACAATAATTGCAACTACATTGTTTTTACATTACATTAAGGTTAAGGAATATTCTTTTACTAATAAAGTGCTAGATAGTAGGTGGAAAAATGGAATTTAATGATTTGGGTATTATCATTAAAGAACTTAGAATGAAAAAAAATATATCACAATCCGAATTATGTCATGGAATATGTTCACAAAGTCAAATTAGCAAGATCGAAAAAGGTATGATTTATCCATCTAGTATATTGTTATATCAGTTATCAGAAAGACTTGGTATTGATCCAAATAATATATTTGCACTAACTCAAAACAAAAGATTAAAATATGTAGAAAATGTAAAATATGTAATAAAAGACTGCTTAAAGCAAAAACAATATAAAGAACTTTATGAAATAGTAAAAAAAGAGAAAAACTTAAATAATTTTCAAACAAAAGAAGAGAAACAGTTTCTAATATGGCACGAAGCAATTGCTATATTTATGGTGGATAGATCAATAAAAACTGCTTTAGATCTTTTAAATAATGCATTAAAACTGACTTTAACTAATTCTGATTTTTTATCAGAAAGAGAAATAGATATTATGCAAACAATGGCTATATTTTATGCAGAAAATAAAAATTATGAAAAAGGTATTAATATATTAAGAAGATGTTTAACTAATTTTAATAAGTTAGATTTTCCTAGAGATAAAGAAATTAAATTAAAAATCATGTTAAATTTAGCAAAATGTTTAGACTCCACATATCAACATGAAGAGGCAATAAAATACCTTGATAAGGGTATAAAATTAGCAATTAATCTAAATACTTTATACCTATTAGGTGAACTATTCTATTTAAAAGGTCAGTATTTATTAAAGATTAAACAACATAATGTAGAAGATGTTGTTTATAACTGGAAAAAAGCATTATTTATATTTGAACTAACAGAAAAAGAATATTATACAAAAACGCTACCAGATGAACTTATTGAAATACAAAATAAAAAACACTCATAATTTCGTAAAAGCTGCTTACAAAAACCACAGGAAAAATCCCTGTATTTTTAAAATTAAAGTGGTTCAAGTCGCAGGAAGGCACCTTTGGGTGTCTTTTTTGTGGAAAATCAGTTTAAAAACTAAAACTAAAAGAACCTCAATAAATGAGGTTCAAAAAATCTACTATTTTAAATTACCTTCTTAAAAAGCAACTCCATTTTGAACATGTTTTAAATACCATGTAATCGTCCCGCCACAAACATTTTCATTAAAACTATTAGCATATACTCCATTTGAGTAATAAAGAGTTCTTTTGAATTTACCATTAGAATACTCATAAGGAATTGAGCATGCTGCTTGCTTCGGAGAGTTCACAGCTTTTTGCGTATCAGCCGAAGCTGCCCCAATTCCTCCTGTTAATGCAATACCAGTTGACAATAGCCCTACTACTAATTTCTTGAACATAATAAATCCCCCTTTAATAGTTTTTATAGCTTACAATTTAAATGTATCACTTTTGTAATTTATGTAAATATCTTGAATATGTAGAAATATTTATTTATTTTTTGGTAATATTAGGATTTTATTTTATCAAATGAAAAATAGAGAAGTTAGAAAATTATGTAACAATGCATAATAAATCAATCAGATATTATGATATACTCACAAAGAACTGATACCAAATTTATTTAGATTGGAAAACTAAAGTCTTATCTACCTAACAGGAAGGCGCCTAATGACGTCTTTTCTTTATTTTCAAAAGGACCTGCTCCATTCATTCTTTAAAACATAAAGTAAAGTGAACCCATTAAAATCCATGGAATGAACCCTAGTTTTACCCTCTTATCTAAAGGAGGCACTATTGTTATGGGATATGGTGGTAGTTGCGGCGAAGGCTGCGGTTTCGCTGGAGGATTTGCTTTATTAGTTGTATTATTTATTCTATTAATCATTATCGGATGCAGTTGTTTCTGCTAAAAAACTATTAGAAAAGGTACCTATATATAGGTACCTTTTCTTTATGTGCCTTATTCATTATCTAGTTCCAAACTTTTATCACGATTGGATTCGGTTTTTTCATTTTTCGCATTCATCATACCTCAAATATGAATCGATTTCAGACATGAGCTTTTAACTAAAAGAATTTGGGACCATTTTTTCCCACAAAGGAAATACCTTTTTGAAAACCTCTACTATAGAAGGATCAAATTGTGTACCAGATCCTTCTATAATACGTCTATAAGCTTCTTCAGGAGATAGAGCCGAACGATATGCTCTTGAAGAAGTCATTGCATCGAATGCATCTGCTATTGCAACAATTCTTGCGCATAATGGTATTTGATTTCCTTTTAATTTTTGAGGATAGCCCTTTCCATCCCATCTTTCATGATGAGAAAGAATTATGTCTTCACTACCTTTTATTAAAGATATATTTTTAAAAACTTCTAGTCCTAATTGTGGGTGTGTCTTAATAATATTATATTCTTCTTCTGTAAGAGAAGATGCTTTCTTTAAAACTTCATCCGGAATACCTATTTTCCCTATATCATGTAATAAACAAATAAAATGAAATTGTTTTAAAGAATTATCATCATATTCATTTGTTTCTTTAGCAAGAATAGTAGCATAATTGGCTACACGTTCACTATGTCCTTTCGTATATTGATCCTTTAATTCCATTATCCTCATTATCGATACAGCTGTTTCTTTCATTTGTTTTTCATAGGATGCTTTAATTTTTTGTACTAAAAATTTTAATGAAAGAAATACAAAAAATGACGTAACAAAAATTGTCAGAAACAATAATATTAATGATATCGGATAGTTAATTTCAAAATAATAAATAGCAATTAAAAATCTACATATCATACAGATAGATACCGATAGAAGATAGTGAATACTTAAAAATAAAGGTGCAGAAATTACTAAGAAGCACTCTAAATAAGGGATATGTAAAGAAGCACCTGGATTACGTATAAACATAAGATCGTATGCCAAAAGATAACTAATACTAACGCCAAGAAAAATATATTTTGTAAACATTTGTTTATTCATTTTTTGTAAACACTTATTATATAAAATAAATGAAACAAAAATAAATAAAAATACGAGTTCAAATAAAAGTTTCTGTAGTGAAAAGTCCTTTCTAAGAATAAAATGTTGATAAATATTATCAAACAAAAGAATACTACAGGGAACCAATAGAAACATTTTTATCGGTTCTTTCGTTTCAATATTTTTAATACCTTTAATCATTTTACACACCGCCAAACCTTTTTTAATAAAAAAGAAGTTCATATAGATATTATTAATAATATCCAAGAATAGATAATAGTGCAAAAAACATCATTTCTCATAACCTATAAATGGGGTACCGCCATGATAGGAATGTATAAAAAGATGAATAGGGTTATAGAAAATGAAAAAGGCGAATTCCTTTTGAAAGTAGGAATTCGCCTTTTTCTTTTATGTAAATAAAACATATGCAGAAACTTCACGTACAATAGCTTCACCAATTCTTTTAGAAGCTCAAACAAAAACTCCATAGGTATATCACCCTTACAATATACAGTTAATTCTATTCTTTCATACTAGTACAATCTCACCAATATAAAAAAAGGCTCCATTGCTGGAGCACTCAAAAATAAAATAAAATAAGTAAATGAATTAAAACAAATAACAGACAATTTAACTATATAGATTAAATATAAATAAATCTATATATATATTAAATATTACATATTAAAACCTATTTATTGATGCTATAATAGGCTTACTCGATGATTGTTATATTTTTTATGGTTTTTAAGCAATATAATACCTTCTTAACACCAAGTGTACAAGTAAGAGAAGACATCTTAATCGATGTCTTCTCTTACTTGTACACTAACAACACAATAAAATTAAGTTGATTCAAGCTGCAGGATGGCACCTTGATATGATAGTAAAGAATACATCATCACGGTGTCAGCAAGCAAAAGTATATTCTGCATTTCTGAAAACAGTAGATGGCAGATTGTGACCTGCTGAATCTGCTAAGAAAGAATATACAAGAACATCCTTAACATCATCTTTATTTCCACTAATAATAACATCAAGAAAATCTTCTATTTCGAATTCTGGAGTAAACAACACAATCTTAGTTGTTCTGTTTGGTTCTAAAGAAACAAAAGTACGAGAGATTTCAACTAATTCATTTTGAGTTGGGAAAGAAGTGTTTGGACTTCTCTTAACAGTTACCGTTACATTACTAGTATGACAGCGTGAATCATTGTTTAACATAATGTTGAGAGCAGTTGGAATAATCCCATTTTCAGAAACTGGAACTCGAAACACTCCAGTAGATTTATGAGCCATATAATCACATCCTTTCAAAATAAAATATATTTACAATATATTAGATGCAAAAGACGTTCATTTTGATAGGGACAAATTATGTGATTAATATATCTATAATAACCCTTGGTATTACTAAGCCAATGTTTTAAAAGATTAACAAATATCGTGAGAACCAATCGAATGTATATTAAAAGTAAAAAGAATAAGGTATCTAAAAGATTCCCTATTTTGAGCCAATAATGAGACATTAAGTTAATCTTATATGTATAGTTGCACAAAATTGAGAAACTTAAGGAGACAGATTAATTTTATGAGAAAATCATTCATATTACTTACTTTCATTCTAGTATTAGTCAGTTTTACGGCTGCTTGCACACAAGATAAAAAAGATAGTGCCGTTGAAAATGGTCCAATAGAAGAACCAACCGCAAAAAATGAAAATGAAGAATTAATAAATCTTGAAGAAAAAGAAGATATGAGCCGCTTGGAACAAGGTATTTTATTAGTTGGTGAGAGTGTTAAGGGAGGCTATTACTTGACCGCCGTTCAAAATGCATATTTAAATGCTAGTAACGATTCCGTCGTTGTTAATGTCTCTGTAAAAAATGTACGAGGTCAAACGATTGGACTATCAGAATTAAAATATAACTTAAAAGATGAAAAAGCCGGAAAGGCCTATGAAGGAAAGGTGCTTGATCAAAACCCTTCTGATATACAAGTTAAACCAAATGAAACGTTAGAATTAAAAATAGCTTTTGAAGTACCAAGTACCGCAGATGAATATATGTTTTATATTGAAAGCTCTTTAGATCCTCTAGGAGCACACTGGAAAATCGATAAGCTGCAATCACAAAAAAACTAAGTCTAACATACAATTTGATTGAAGAAATCTCTCAAATAAGCAAAAAGTACCGAAAGAAGTCTTCTACATATTAACTATATAAAAGTCCCTCCGACTTAAGACAGAGGGACTTTCTCATTCCTATTTCAAACTACCCGCAATCTCCGTAAAGATAACTCCAAGCGCATGTGCACCTGCATCTGGATAGCCTAAGCTTCTTTCACCAACTGTACCGGCGCGGCCCATGCGAGCTACGATTTCTTTCGTATACTCTGCTCCTTTAACGGCTGCTTCTGCTCCTTTTTCAAAGGCAGTTTTTATTTCTACTTCGTTTGAAGCGCTGTCTAACCAAGAATCTACACATGGAGCAAGTGCGTCAACAAGTGTTTTATCACCAACTACTGCTCCTCTACCGAATGATCTTTCACCGATAGATTGTATACCTTGCAGTGCCGCTTGTAACATTTCAGCGAATTCTTTCACTGTTAGTTCACGTTTTTCGCCTGCTGCTTTACTAGCTGCGCGGAATGCACCGCCCCAAATTGGGCCAGATGCGCCGCCGCAATGTTCCATAATAATCATCGAACAACCGTCAAGGAATGATCCGATCGTTACGTTCTCTTGATCTACAATAGAATGCCACTCACGTTTTAGTTGCTTAAATCCTTTTGCTACACTCATTCCAAAGTCGCCGTCACCAGCGTGCGTGTCTAACTCACAGAACGGTACTTCATTTTTAATAATAACGTCGCTCATTTTATCAACGAGATAAATCATGTTGTTTAATGTAATGACATTATTTTTAATAACAGCGTGCTCTTCCGCTGTTTCTATTTCAAAGGAAACTTCTTTCTCTTCTACATCTTCAAGTACATTCACGTACTCTACACTTTCAACTGGTCCATCTACTTTAAACGCTGGTGTATTACATTCTTTAGATAGTAATGTTTTTAGCTCATCATCTAGTTTCATTACTGTTAAAGACATACCAGCCATATCGATACTCGTCATATAGTTTCCGACAAATACTCTATTAATTTTAATGTTTCTAGCAGCTAATTCTCGCGTCACTGCGTTGTTAAATAAGTAAAGTTCTTGTAGTGGTGTTCCGCCAAAACCGTTAACTAGAAGTGCGATTTCCTCGCCATCTTTTACTCCTAAATCTTTTATTAAATCATTTGTCATACGGTTAGCTAATTCATCAGCTGACATCGTTTTTTCACGCTTAATTCCTGGTTCACCGTGAATACCTACGCCGTATTCCATTTCATCTTCCGCAAGTGTGAAAGTAGGTGATCCGCTCGCTGGAACTGTACAAGAAGTTAACGCTAAACCGATTGTACGCACGTTAGCCGCTGCTTTTTCCACTACAGCTTTCACCGCTCCTAAATCCATACCTGCTTCCGCTGCTGCGCCGGCAATTTTATGAACGAGAATAACGCCCGCAACGCCGCGACGTCCTACTGTATACAAACTATCTTCTACCGCAATATCATCGTCCACTTTTACGTAGTCGACTTCAATTCCATCTTCCGTCGCTAAATGTGCACCGTTTTTGAAATTCATAATATCGCCGCTATAATTTTTAATAATTAATAACGTACCTTTTTTACTAGCTGTCTCTTTAATTGCTTGATATACCTGAATTTGTGAAGGCGAAGCAAACACATCTCCGCACACTGCCGCATCTAACATTCCTTTTCCGACTAATCCTGCATGCGCTGGCTCATGACCACTACCGCCGCCACTAATTAACGTTACTTTATTTTCGTTCATTTCTTTCTTCTTAATTACTTTATATTTTTTCAAAAGCTCAAGCTCTGGGTGCGCCATCACCATTCCGTTGCACATTTCCATTACTAATGTTTCTGGTTTGTTTATAATCTTTTTCATTGTAGTTCTCCCTCAATTCCTTTAATATATTGTGATATATTTGAAATCTTCTTCTTACTACTCATGTTAAAATGAAAGCGTTTTATAGTAAACGGACAAAATGGACAATCTGTCTAAAGACACCGCTCTCATTTATGGGTAGGATTTTCATATTACTAACATTCTAGGGATGATTGAGATGACCTCTTCTATAATTTCTAAAAAGATAATCGCGAATTCATTGAAGTATTTAATGGAAACAGAATCGTTTCATAAAATATCAGTGAGCGATATTATGTTACACTGTCAAATGCGTAGGCAAACTTTTTATTATCATTTTAAAGATAAATTTGAACTATTAAGCTGGATTTATAGAGAAGAAACGAAAGAAAACATTATCGACTTTCTCGACTATGAAACGTGGGAAAATATTTTTGATTTATTATTTGATTACTTTTATGAAAATCAAAAATTTTACCGAAATGCTTTTAAAGTCATTGAGCAAAACTCGTTTAATCACTATCTATTTGAGCATACGAAAAACTTATATATGAAGATTATTGATGAATTATCTGTGAGCTGTGGATTCAGCCTTTCTGATGAGACAAAAAATACGATTGCCTCCTTTTATAGTCACGGCTTCGTTGGAACGATAAAAGATTGGATTGAAAGCAAATGCGAAGTAGATCCTTCCATTATGTCTTCTCTCATGAAAAATATGATAAACAATCAATTACTACTATTACTGGAACAATCAGCAAAGTAATTAAAGGGTGGCAAAAGCAATGAAAAAGATTATGAATGATGTAGAAAATGTTGTTCAAGATATGATGCATGGCTTTTATTTTGAACATAACGAAAAAGTAAATTACGACGAAACAAATAACATCATTTATGTAAAAGATATCGAAAAACTGAAGCAAAACGTTGTCATTATAAGCGGTGGTGGTAGCGGTCATGAGCCTGCCGATATCGGTTATGTAGGAAATGGTATGCTTGCTGCGGCCATAAACGGCAGTATTTTCACTCCGCCTACAGTAGAACAAATTGTAGCGGCTACTCGCCTTATGCCAAAAGATAAGAGTATTCTATTCATCATCAAAAACTTTAAAGATGACGTTGAAAACTTTCTTGCGGCTGAACAAATTGCTAAAAAAGAAGGAAGAAAAATTGACCATATCATCGTAAATGACGACGTTTCAATTGAAGATAATGCTTCGTTTAATAAAAGAAGACGCGGCGTCGCTGGTACTGTTTTCGTTCAAAAAATACTTGGTGCGGCTGCTGAGTGCGGACATTCTTTAGAAGAACTAACAACAATTGGCCGTTCTATCACCGAAAACTTACACACATTAGGAGTCGCCCTTTCACCTGCAAACGATCCAGTGAAAGGAAAAGCTTCATTCACATTAAACGACGATGAAGTCTTTTATGGCGTCGGTATCCACGGCGAAAAAGGTTACCGTAAAGAAGCACTATCCTCTTCTGAAATATTAGCAATCGAACTAATGAATAAATTAAAAAGCATTTACCGCTGGAGAAAAGGTGACAACTTCGCCATCCTCATTAACGGACTAGGCGCAACTCCATTAATGGAACAATATATTTTCGCAAATGATATTCGCCGTTTATGTGAGCTGGAAGGATTACATATTACATTCGTAAAAGTTGGTACGCTGCTTACTTCTTTAGATATGAAAGGTGTTTCGCTCAGTTTGCTTAAGGTAGAGGATTTCGATTGGGTGAAGTGGTTGAAGGAAAATACGGAAACTGCTAGTTGGTAATACAAATAAAAATAGGATGGCTTCAATTGTCCATCCTATTTTTGTACGTAATTCAGCTATTAAAAAAATTCTGCCCTCAATATTACAGCAAATTTACATTAAAAATGTAAATCCTCATTTCCTTCGTATTTTCCTTTACTAAGTCTTTTTCTTATGAATAATTCTGCAACAATTAAATTGGGTACCCACGCTAACCAAGCAATAATAGCGTAACTAAGTTCAAACCGCTCTATTCCAAATAGAACGATAAACAACGGTAGCCAAATTCTTAATGTAACTGCTCCAAAGGTTAAAGAATAATTTCTAACCATCCAATTCCGATGGTCTTTAATTTTTTTATTCTTAACTCTATTTAACGCTTGATATGCTGATGTTAGCCAAAATACGGATAACGAACCGAAACCTAGCTTCGCTACCAATCCTCCCGTAGCATAAAAGGATAGATATAGTCCAGAAACGCCTCCTAATAATATACCAACCATATAGATTCTCCCAACTATTCGATGACGGTTGATATTCCTTTCTCTAAATTTAGTGGATAATGTAAAAGGACCAATTACTAATGCTACTATACTAGTTGTAATATGTATAAATAACATCATATACCAGAATTCACTTAATTTAGATCCAAACATAAGCTTCGCTTTTACAAGCCCTGTTTGAAATCCATCCATAATAAAATATTGGACAACAACATAACCAGATACTAAAAGAGCAAAAAAAGTAAATACAAACCAAATTTTCCTGTTCAAATTTTACTGCCTCCCCATTACATTCACGAAAATTAGATTATATATTACTGTTCATTCTCGGGAAAAATAGAAAAGCCTTCTTCATACATAAAAACCCTCAAGTATATCGTTCTATACTTGAGGGTTTATTCATTTATTCCTTCTCGTCTCTCATTTTCTTACATCAATAATTAGCTCTTCTGTAATCTGCTCAAGATGGAAAAATCTTTTTATATAATGGATATGTGACCATTTCTCTTCTCCACCAATAATAAATAATTCTTGCGCATCATACATAAATGAAAAGCTTGGGTAAAAACTGTCAGCCTTTATTTCAATCTCATCATTACGATTACTGATCATCTTACAGTCTGCTGAATAGCTTAATAACGTATAGAGAGAATCTTGTGCTGATTGGAAGAAATACGAGAATCATTTTATAAACGAGATAGCACAAGAACATAATCACCTCACTAAAGGATGACAGGTCTTCCAAATAAAGCTGGATGATAAATTAACATCGCACCTACAAATGAACACACTAAACAAAAAACGGCCTCGTATTTTATGACTAGAGAAGCGTTGGTATCAAGCTTTTTTCCCTCTCTTTTACATATCATTTTAAATAATGCTCTATATAATACATACCCAATAATCGCCCCGAGGGTATTCGTAAATACATCATCAATATCTGTAATTCTATTATTTAGTAATTGATTTAACTCAATTGCCAATGAAAAAAAGAATCCCGCACATACGGTGTTTTTCATTTTTCTAAACTGTGGCCAAATAGTCGGTAATAAAAAACCGAACGGCATAAACAGTACAATGTTCAAAAGATAGGTAGTACTACCTGCCGTATCAAATAGAGTCAAGTTAATTTGGCTTACGCGAATCCACGTTTCATATCTACTTATATCCCATACAGTCGCGATTTGAGTCACCTTATACACTAGCGAAAGGTAGAACAGAAAAACATATACCCATAAAAAATGCCGAATAGATATATTGTTTTTCACTTTAAAATAACATCCAATTTGAAACACAATACAAAAAATAATAGTAAAAAAATAAGTATACAAATAACTCATCAAAACTTCTGTATGCATGCAGAATCCCCTAACTTTACATTTTCATCTATAACTTTATCGTTTTTAATATCCTTCTTGATGTAACTCATTTATAGGATAGGAAAAACTTTTAAAATAAAAAGTGGGGTAAACATAAAATTTTTCTTAAATCTTCAGTTAGGTTTTATTATTACTCTTCTTAGGAATCCGCCATTGATAGCTAGGCAACAACATGCTTAAACGTAACAAGATTATCATTTTTGCACGTAATCCTCGTAGTACTTTAATCGATGAAACATATATAAAATCATGTGAATCGTTTGTTCAGTTTTAACATGAAATTAAGAAATATATGACGTACTATAATCATTCTTGCTATCAATAGAATTTAAAGAAGATGACTCCTGTTTGCATACAGAAATCATCTTTTTTAGGCTGCCTAACTTTTTTTAGAATGTCCTTTACAAAGGGTACAGATCAAGAGCACCTTATTCCTATTCAAGGGGATCAACTATACCTTCTTCCCTTAAAATTACTAAAACCCATTTACAAATCTATAAAAGTAGATATAATATCCTTATGGAACCTTTATTAATTTATAAAGCATTGTCAAATGAAACAAGATGTCAAATTTTATCATGGTTGAAAAATCCAGAAAACCATTTCGATGAAAAACCTTATCTAGAACAAGACCTTAACTTTCAAGTTGGCGTATGTGTAGGAGATATCCAGCTTAAAACTGGCTTAGCCCAATCGGTTATTTCTAGTTATTTATTAACTATGAAAAAAGCAGGATTACTAGAGTCTGACCGAATTGGAAAATGGACCTACTATCGTCGAAATGAAAAAACAATACGAGAGTTTTCTGAATACGTCCAAAACAAATTATAAAATGAAAGCTAATAATCAATCAGAATACTAATTGATTATTAGCTTTCACACATTCTGCTTTTTTACAGGTATCCAATGACTTTTATATAAATTGCACTGCCTATAAAAGCAAGAAACATCGAAAGGAGAAATTTTTTTAACATATCATATCTAGTTATTCAGATATCTGTTATTGTATTTAGAATTACATACTCCTGATAATATTGGCATCCAATCATGCTTATAATAATACTTCTTTGTTAATGAATTTATTTTCAAAATACTGATACGAATGGAGAGTTTTATAAATGAAAAAAGTAAATCCTTTACTTATTCTGACACTCGCAATAGGTGTGTTCGGAATTATTACTACCGAGATGGGTATTGTCGGCGTATTACCACAAATCACTGAAAAATTCGGAATTTCAACTACACAAGCTGGATTTTTAGTAAGTATATTTGCACTAGTTGTTGCTATTTCTGGTCCATTTTTAATTCTGCTCGTCTCTAGTATGAATCGCAAAATAATTTTATTAACAGCAATTTTCATATTTGTTATTTCAAATTTAATCTACGCTTATACAACGCAATTTGAAATCATGCTTATTTTTCGTATTTTACCGGCAGCGCTTCATCCACTCTTCTTTTCAATCGCTCTTGTAACAGCTGCTAAACTTGTCCCTCCAGAAAAGAGCGGTCAAGCGGTTACAAAAGTTTTCATGGGAATTACTGTTGGCTTTGCTTTAGGTGTACCACTAACCTCTTACCTTGCAGACCAATTTTCACTCGAAATGGCTTTCTTATTCGGAGCATTCGTTAACACTGTTGCATTCATTGGAATACTACTCCTACTTCCTTCTATGCCTGTTAAAGAAAAAATGTCTTTCGGCAAACAAATTCGTATACTCGGCAAACCAGGATTATGGTTAAATATTTTAACCGTCACATTCCTTTTTGCAGCCATGTTTTCCGTATACAGCTACTTCGCTGAGTACCTTGCAAAAGTAACTTCCATGAATGGATCTCTCATCAGTATCATGCTATTCATATTTGGTATAGTTATGATTTTAGGTAATCATTTATTTGGTGGTCTCCTGCAAAAAAACATAATAAACACTGTAATATCATTCCCTATTCTATATTCTATTGTTTACGTATTGGTTTATTATTTAGGTTCCTACCTTGTTCCAATGATTTTTATAGTATTCGTTTGGGGAATCGTACATGCTGGTGGATTAATTGTTGGTCAAACATGGTTAATAAGTGAAGCTAAAGAAGCACCCGAATTTGGTAACAGTCTATTCGTTTCATTCTCAAATCTCGGAATTACTTTAGGAACCACTATTGGAGGCTGGTTCATTTCAAACTTAGGTATTCACCAACTTATTTGGAGCGGATTTATATTCACACTACTCTCATTTCTATTAATTATAATAAAACTAAAATTTTTCAATTCTAATAGCCAGGCTTCATTATCAAGCTAGTACATTTTCAGTTCCAAATTCGATAAAAAACATTATAAATTCTTCTTATAAGATTTTATTAACTAAAAAGTATAATGCTCAAAGCCTTTAGCCATAATTACGACTAAAGGCTTTTTTGTATATAAAAATAATTCTAAAAGGAGCTAATTTTATGGAACATAATCAAAATGGAGTACTTGCTTTAATTGTTTTGTTTTTAGGATTAGTGTTTTTTGTTAGTGGAATGGTTTATCATTTATGGGGTTCTTTTTAATGGTATGATTATAATCACTCATAAAAACCCTCAAGTATATCGTTCCTTTTTTAATTTCAACTTTTAGACAGATACATAATTCAAAAACTAAAACGTGTACTGTAATTATCGATATGGAATATTTCCAAAAACAACTTAACATGGTAAAATAATATTCGGACGGGAGTCCAATATTATTAAAATTAAGATGGTTCAAGTCGGAGGAAGGCACCTTAGGGTGTCTTTTCTTTATTTTCAAAAGGACCTGCTCAATTATTGTGTAAAAAACATAAAGTAAGTTGAATCCATTAAAATACATGAGTGCCCCCTTGTTTTCCCCTCTTATTAAAGGAGGAACTATTATGGGATTTGGTGGTAGTTGTAGTAGTGGTTGTGGCGGCGGCTTTGCTTTACTAGTTGTATTGTTTATTTTATTGATCATTGTTGGAGCTTCTTGCTTCTGCTAAAAAACTATCGGAAAAGACACTCTTATAGGTGTCTTTTCTTTGTAATAAAAAGCTCTCTATAAAGGAAGGTTTTTAGGCTTTTACATTCAAATCATCCAAATTAGTTATTTACACAGCACTTTATTCCTTCGCATCCCTCATACTGTAATACCCTAAATTAATAATAATTAAGAAATACCCAGCCATAATTCCAGCTGCAAATGTCCACATGAATTCATGGTGTTCAATTTCATACATAATAATCGCGCCTAGTATTGCGGCTGCAAACCGGTTCATCATGCCAAGCATTGGTGCTTTTTCTTTTTTTACGATGCTATCTCCGAACTTTTCGATACGCCTTCCTAAAATCCAGGCGCAGTACATACTTACTAAAAGGCCAATGCTTATCCCTACAAACTGGGCTGAGAAAGGTGTCATCAACCATCCCAATAACATCACGCCTAGCAAACAATATATTTGTATGTTGAATGATCTTAATGCCATACGAATCATGGTATGCTCCTTATCTTTCCTATTAATCCCATCTTTCGGACTTCAAGCTTTCCGATATATCCTTTTTAAAATGGGGGAATTTGATTTTGCTCACCATTAAATAAGAAAGTACACATGTGCCAAATGCCACGGAAACTGGGTTATTTAGGAGGCATAAAATGAGAAGACACATTGCCGCAAATGGGATGGGCATTCCGATAAATGTTGGGAGTTTGCTTTGTTGTGTATTAAATCTAGCAAGCCGCAGCATTCCGCAAATACTATACGCGAGGGCACATAGCATCCCGATAGACTGCAAATCTTTTAACGAGGCACTATATGCAAGAATAGACGGTGCCACACCAAAGGTCACTAAATCCGCAAATGAATCTAGTTCTCCGCCCATTTCCGAAACAGCATCAAGTTTCCGAGCAACTATACCATCAAACAGATCAAATACCATACCTGTAATAATGAACATAACTGCACCATACATATCGTGAACGAAAACAGCGTGAATAGCCAAAAGCCCGCACACAAAATTTGCTATCGTAAGCATATTCGGTATGTAACTCATAACACGCTTCTCCTCCTTTCTACTAATTGCTTCATCTTCATTCTCACTCATTGGACTCAAGATCCTTCTGTTTTTCTTCCAATATCACTTTATTTATTTTCGTTAACGTGTCAGTCATTTGCTGCAAAGCTTCAATATCAATTTTCGAGAAATACTTCTCGATTAATACATCATCTAACTTCGACAATCGCTCCATATACTTACTACCGTTTGGACCAAGTGTAAGGAAATACTCCCTTTTATTATTCGGATTAACTTGCTTTGAAATCATCTGTTGCTTTTCCAATTTCGATAAAACTTGGCTCACAGCACTTTTCGTTATATTAAAAGTACTCGCAATGTTATTTGCTGTCGTGTTTTCATTTAAATTAATATGAAATAGCATGCTCTCTTGCTGCCCAGTAAGACCGAACTCATCCTTTAAATCCTGAAATAGTAAAATGTAGAGTTCCGTGTAGGCTCGATTCACTTCATTAATTACTTCTTTATACGATCTAGTCATAGCGTTCTTCCTCCAATTATGGTGATCTTTTATCTTATCTAACAGTTTAGTTTAGTTAACTTAACTATATTACACCTTTATGTTTGTGTAAAGGGGCATGTCGATAGCACTGAATAAAATACGCTCTTTTATCTTTTTTTACTGCTTTTAATTGGTCAAATTTCTATCTCTCTGGCACATTACATTCGTAATTCCTAATAAATAAACATATTCATTCCGAAAATCCCATATAGACCCAGTAATGGTTAAAATGTTATAATGAAATTACCCTACATAGTTACTCATATTTAGATTGAGGAACTAGCGTCTTATTAAGCAATGCGCATAACTCAAATAAAAAAGACACTTTACAGTGTCTTTTTTATTTATTTTCATAAGAATTATCTCTTTTATAAACAAAATCTATTAAACAACAAAGGAGACTATCGAATGGAGAATACTGTATCGAGAGAACTACGTAACATACGTATATGCCTTATCATCTTGATCATTGTCATTGCATTTTGGGATCGTGAGAAAACTGTGGAAATCACTGACCACGGTAGCGATCCTATCGTAAACACCAGCAATATGACCCCAGTTGGCAATAATACATTTGCTTATAAAGACGAATCTAATCAAATTAAAATATTTAAATTTAACCCAGATACAAATGAAATAAAACTAATAAAAGAGTTTTATGCTAACGAATATTAATGAAATTACATTGGACAAAAGGCACCTCAAGGTGTCTTTTTTATTTTCAAAAGGACCTGCTCATGTTTATACTTCAAAACATAAAGTAAATGGAATCCGTTAAAAAACACGAGTGACCCTTTGTTTTCCCCTCTTATTAAAGGAGGAACTATTATGGGATTTGGTGGTAGTTGCGGTGGAAGCTGCGGTTTTTCTGGAGGATTTGCACTATTAGTTGTATTGTTTATTTTATTAATCATCGTTGGAGCTTCTTGCTTCTGCTAAAAAACTATTGGAAAAGACACTCTTATATGGGTGTCTTTTCTTTGTAAACTAAAATGTATGTGAAATGAAAACATAGTAAAAATGGGATACTTACTCAAATTGTTTTTCACCTTATAAATTATATCCAAAAAGTTGGATAGCTCCTTTTACTACTCATATTATTAATAAATAAAGCAATAACTACAATAACAAGGGAACCAACTAAAACCGGTGTTACTAAATAACTCCAACTGTATGCTCCTAAAATAACGACAATGGGATCAGCCCCTGCCGGAGGATGCGTTGTTCTTGTTAACATCATAATAGCAATCGACATACCAACTGCTAAAGCAATTGTCCAATATTCATTTCCAAACAAATGATATATTGATAGACCAATGAAAGTTGAAATCAAATGTCCTCCAATAATATTACGCGGCTGAGATAGCGGTGCATTCCAAACTCCAAACGCTAATACACAACTCGCTCCAAATGGAGCCATTAGTAATTCTGTAGAAGTTATACTCGTTAAATATGTTAAGGTGAGAATCGTTAAAAATCCCCCCAATAATCCCGTTAAAGAGTCCTTTATATTTACTTGTAATGGACTTCTTCCTTTCCCTTTCATTTTTGCAAAATATCGTACACTTATTGGTTGATCCTCTTTCTGCTTAGCTGCTGTTATATTACTCATCATTCTCCTCCTTTATTTACCAATAATTATATCCCGAACTAACTAACCAGTCAACATTGATTTTAGAGGTTAGTTTAAAGACACAGAAAAAAAAAGAATCAACTGTTATAAGTTGATTCCCTAAACTTCTTCAGATTTTCGAACCTGAAATTTTGCTACCTTTTTTCGATTCCCACATATTTTCATAGAACACCATTTTCGCTTTCCACTTTTATCTATAAATAATAAAACACAGTCAGGGTTTGAACACCTTTTAAGAGAAATAAGCTCATTTTCTGCTATTAACGTTAAAGCATCAAATGCAATTAACGATACAAGTACATCCTCAATTTCTCCAACTGGAATAGGTACTAAACTCTGTTCAATAACTTTATATGTAAATGGTGCCTTCTCAAGTTGTTTTTCTAAATACGTAATAAAATCATCAGAAATTTCGTGCTGATCGGCAATTGCCTCAAACTGTTTTCTCAGTAATTCTCTTAGCTCTAGTATGCTAGATGTAATTTGATTCATTCGCTCTTGAATTCCTATAAGTGTTTTTTCATTCCAGAAAGGAAGATTAACCTTTACTACATGTAGCCATTCTAATACATCTTCATCTGTTATTAATAAATCATAACGGTGTCCACGCCTAACTAACTCTGTATTCACTAAATCTAATGAGAGATTTCCAGATATAAGCGGGAATTGTTTTCTTTCCTGCATGTACTCATCACCTACTCTTTAAACAATCATATTCCAAATTAATACAGAAGTGCAACTTTTTTATAAACTACAAAGTATGAAGACCAAAGCCTTTAGCCATAATTACGACTAAAGGCTTTTTTATATGTAAATAAAAAAGGAGCTGACTTTATGGAACATAATAAAAACGGGATGCTTGCTTTAATCGTTCTGTTTGTAGGACTAGCTTTTTTTATTTTCGGTATGGTTTATCATTTATGGGGAACGGTGTGAACTACCCACCACTGAGTATCTCTTACGAGCCTACCCCGAGTGGGGGCTTCTCGGTTCATCGCTACTTTTGACAGCTAACGAATTTGTCCTAGGACAGCCGAGCTAACTCCCTTGTTCCAAAGGTTATTTTGTTACTATTTATGCCAACACTAATAAGCGGATGGCTTCCTTTTTGATATTGATCGCTGCATTATAATCACGGCCAATTATGAGTCCACACAAACACGCATACGTGCGTTCACATAATGGCATTTCTTTTTTATTTCCACAATTACTACACATCTTTGTAGAAGGAAACCATTTATCTATTTTTACAATCTGTTTTCCTTGTTCTTGTAGCTTATATGCTAAAAATGTCGTAAACATCCTCCAACCGTTGTCCGCTACACTTTTACCAAAGCGAAGTGCTCGTGACATACCTTTCATATGTAAGTCTTCGATTGCTACAACGTCAAAACTCGTAGCTAATTCTTTAGACTTATGATGAAGAAAATTTTTACGTTGATTGGCGACCTTTTCATGCAACTTCGCTACACGAATGCGTTGTTTATTCCAGCGTTCTGAACCTTTCACACGTCTTGCTAACACTCGCTGTGCCTTTGCTAATCTATCTAACATCTGACGATAAAAGCGAGGATAATTGGCTTTCTCATCTTCGCTACTCACGTACAATTCAGCCATTGCGAAGTCTAATCCAACTACACGTTCTACTTCTTTTGGTGTGATTTCTTTTTCATATTCGGTCAAAATAGACACGTAATACTTACCAGTTGGTGTCATCGAAATTGTGCACGATTTGATGATATGGTTTTGCGGTATCTCTCTATGTTGCTTCAGTTTCACCATTTTCAATTTCGGTAATTTGATATAACCATGAAATAACATAATATTTCCATTTACTCGATTCGTTGTATAGGATTTTCTACTCTTTTTGCTTTTGAATGTTGGAAAATCATTTTGACCACTAAAAAAATTCTTATACGCAGTTTGCAAATTTAATTGCGCGTTGGCCAATGCTAAGGAATCGACTTCTTTCAACCATTCATACTCCATTTTGTATTTCGCAGGAGTAGGGAATTTTTGTTTCTTCAGTTCTTCCTTATTCGCTTTGTGTTTTTCATATGCTTCTTTTCGTTCAGCCAGCATTTTATTATATACAAATCGTACGCAGCCGAATGTTTTACGTATGAGATGTGCTAGTTCTTCTGTTGGATACAGACGAAATTTGTAAGCCTTATTCTGCTTTGCCATATCCATTCACCCCATTTTCCGCTTCATTTCCCATAAGCTATGACGGTAATCACACAACCTGAACACTACAAAATTATTATCTACTTCCATTGTTATACCAAACTTTACCTCTTATAAGAATAATTATATCAAAGGCGAAATAAATAGGAAAACCAAATGTTTGGCTACGCCAAACCGAAATTCATCTCCCACCTGCCGCTAGACTATCGTCTTTCACACGCCTGAGGAAGGAGACTTCTTTCGGATAATACGTTAAAACAATTATAAAAAAAGGCCCCATTAATGGGGCGCTCAAAAAATAATATAAGTAAATGAATTAAAACAAATAACAGACAACTAAAATATATAAGATTAACATCACATAATCTATATATATGCAAAATTACATAAAATTATTTACTATTACATGCTATACTAAAAAAGGAGTCGACAATCGTTATTTTCTTCTTAGTTTTAAAGCAATATGGATATATACCTTCTTATCGCATTTGGATTGTACAAGTAAAAGAAGACATCTTACTAGATGTCTTCTTTTCTTATATTTTTATGAATTCCTTTGAGCAGATGCTCTCCAAGCACGAAAAGATGTTGGGTGTCCAGAATGAGCTCTTTGCTTTGTAGCAGCAACAGCTGGTTTTTCTTCAATAGTCGTTGGTTTTTCTTCCACAATCGCTGATTTTTCTTCAAGAGTAGTCACAGCTGTTTGTATTTTTTCCAGCTGCTCTTTTAAAGCTTGCTGTTCAATCTTTAAATCCGTAAGTAATCGTAAAATCATTTCAGAATTGGCCATAAAGATCCTCCTTCCCCCAATACACAGAATAAAATACAATATGTCATCAGCATAATACCCGTGACAAAAATAAGGTCGTCAACTCTTATAAAATCTAAGCACCTTTTATTTTTCAAAAGGACCTGCTCAAGTTTATCCGTAAAAACATAAAGTAAATTAAATCCATTAATTAATGGTCTTTATGGAAGGAGGAGTTAATATGGGCTATGGAGGTACTTGTGGTGGAGGCTGCGGTTTCGGCGGCGGTTTCGCTTTACTTGTTGTACTCTTTATCTTATTAATCATCGTTGGCGCTAGCTGTTGGGGCGGCGGATTCGGCTGCTAAGGAGAGGCACTCTTGAGAGTGTCTTTTTTTCGTTTCTCAATATGTATCTCGTATATTAATATTAAAATTCGATATTTCTTTATTACTTTACTAAGCGGCGAGTAGTTCACTTATGCTTGTTCGATGCTTTGCTAACGATTTAGCTAACTTGTTGGTCTCGGAAATATTGTAGGATCGAGATGAATTTGTTGCCCTACTATTTTTATCCCCCATCCAATATGTTGTTTACAATTTTATATGTCTAATTAAGAAAAAGTATACTATACCAATTCCAGTGAATACTGTAGCTTTATATTACAGTTGAAAAAGCACTCGATTGGATTGATGGTAAATTTTGTTTAGGTAATGAATCTGCTGGAAAGCTTTAGAGTTATTGTGGACCAGGTTGCGGAGATAACATGAGTTTAGGTGGAGGAACACCTATTAACTCAATCGATAGTTGCTGCCGTGCTCATGATCGATGCTGGATTAGTTTTGGTAACGGTGATAAATGTTGTGATTAAACGCTTGCAAGTTGTATCGCTCCCTACCAAAATCAAGATTATTGGAGCTGGTTACAAATCAACTCTTACTTCCAACTTAAAGGTGGGTTATGCTAATAATTAAACATGAAAAGGAATTTTATGTTATTTTCTTGTTAGTTGTAATATTGTTTTATGAAAGGTGGGATTTGTATTAAAAAGCTATCAAGTTTTGTTCCTTTTATTTTGTTATTAGTGGGCATAGTTTTATTGGGTTTATATTTACTTACCGGAAATAGAATAATTGATGATAATTTTTTAATATCTACAACCTTATTAGTTTTAGTCTTAACATTTATTACATCATTATTTTCGAAGAAAGACTTTTTTCAAAAGTTTTCATGTATTATTTCTGTACTTTTATTTATCATTTTCATTGCATATTTCGCTATTTCTTTACTATTTTGGAGTACACCATAGATTGTATATAAATTAAAAGCTTCCATTTGAGTTTGTATAAAGTGTATCTAACATATGAGCTCTTTCTTATTTATTAATTCCAATATATTTAAGTGGGCATTTTGTAAATCTAATTATAGATTAAAAGAAAATGCAAAAAGTATGCTGGAGCATTTAATTTCACAAATGTATTCTCTCATAAATTCTATGCAATCCAGAGCATCAAACTGCGAAATACTTTTGGCAGAATCCTTCAAGAATTGAGTGCATATCCACTTATAAAAATTCATTATATATAACCGTTTATACGAACTAACAATACATAAATTAAGGAAAATTCATTTGTTTAAACTTAATAATTTCTCCATATTAAAACAGCCGACTATTATACATTAACTAGTCGGCTACTTTTAGTACATCAATTTATACAGAAGCTTTGAATTTTACCTTTACTATTTTCACCATAACTGAACCAAGAATGCCCAAAACTGATAAAGTTGTTACTGCCCAGCAGAAGCGTCCCCCATACCAATTTTTAAATATCCTCTCCTTCATTTATTTCATTCTCATTTATGCTTTCCTCGTAACAAGTTTTCTTACACCTTCTTCAGTACATGTAACATTAACATTAAAATTGACATAACACTTCATGCACCATATACTGTTAACAACAGTATACTGTCATTAACAGTATAAATCCTAATTCATTCTAGGAGGTATATCCATGAAACATACAGGAAGACATACAGGTGCATTTCTTTTGTTATTTTTAGCAGAAGGTGATAACTATGGCGGGCAATTACTACAAAAGTGCGAAGAAGAACTTCCAGTCAATCCAATAGATAGTGCCATTTTATATCGCACGCTAAAAAAGTTAGAAAGCGAAGGTGCAATCGAATCTTACGTAAGTACAGATCATCAAGACAAACCGAGAAAGATGTACAAAATTACGCCTGCTGGAAAGGAACAATTGGCACATTTCCAAATGGATATTGAAGAAAAAATGAAGAACTTATCCTTTTTCTTAGACAAATATAAAAACTTAAAGGAATCCAATCATGATTAACGGCGTGATTCTTTACACTTTAGCCATTATTCTTACCGGGATTTCTTTTATGAAAGACCGCAATAAAACGAAAGAAGCTCTAATGAAGTCGTGGAAAATGTTTCGCAATCTTCTACCTGCGATGCTCTCCATCATGCTTTTCGTTGGCTTATCGCTTTCTATATTAACGCCGTCTTTCATCTCTTCTATTATTGGGGAGCAGTCTGGATTCATCGGCATTGTTTATTCAGCAATACTCGGCTCCGTTGCACTTATTCCAAGCTTCGTCGTATTCCCACTTGGTAATACGTTAGTACAACACGGCGCAGGCCTTCCTCAAGTTGCGGCACTTATATCTACACTCATGTCAGTAGGGCTTACAACATTACCGATGGAACAAAAGATATTTGGGCGAAGCTTTGCTTACGCACGTAATGCATCTGCATTGCTCATGTCCCTCCTATTCTCCTATATCATTTGGATGGTGATGGTATGAAAGAACTAAAAAAATATCGCTTCTTTTTCATCTTATTACTGGGACTCTTCGTATTAACTTTTATAAATCAATCTTTAGGATGGAGCGCATTACAACTAACAGGCAATAGCATTTTAGATATGTTGTTTCTCCTTCCCCCTGTTCTACTATTTGTAGGATTACTTGATCAATGGGTGAAAAAAGAAACGCTCATGAAATATATGGGCAAAAATTCCGGTATATACGGAATCTTATTATCTCTCTTATTAGGCGGCATTGCAGCTGGTCCTCTCTACGTTGCCTTCCCAATTGCAGCACTCCTTCTAAAGAAAGGCGCAAGTATTCGGTACATCGTATTTTTCTTAGGCGTTTGGACAACTGCGAAATTGCCAATTCTCGTGTATGAATTCTCTTCATTTGGCACTATCTTTACACTTATTCATGTTGGTTTCGGTTTAGTATTCTTTTATGTAATGGGGCTTATTTTTGAGAAGGTTTATGATCAGGGGCAGTTGCTAAAATATGATGTTACGAAAGAAATGTAAAAAGACATCTTTATCTCTTAAAGATGTCTTTTTATATAAACCTTAATTCTCGTTCTGTAAAACCCTCGCTGCCGTTACTCCCTGTTTCTCTTCTTTTAAAAACAACGATACGATAAAAGCAACAATGATAAAGACTAACCCTAGTGTAAAAGCACCTTGGAATCCTGATGTTAAACCGTTTAACTTCTCTACTGGATCCATTGGATTTGCGGAGCTTTCCATATAGCTAGCTGTTCCTGAAGACATTTTCGAAATAAAGATAGCCGTACCAATTGCGCCAGCTACTTGTTGCAACGTACTAAACAGTGCTGTTCCGTGTGGATATAAATCTGGTGTTAATTGATTTAAACCGTATGTTTGTGCTGTCATGACAAACATGAGTCCAACCATTAATACGCTATGCATAACGATAATTTGTACCATTGATGTGTCAGGAGTAATGCCTTTAAACAAGAACATCGCAATCCCTACTAACACAATACCAGGAACGATAATAACTTTCGGGCTAAATTTATCAAATAGTTTACCCGCGATTGGTCCCATTATGGCGCTAATAACACTTCCTGGAAGCATGATAATCCCTGATTTAAAAGCTGTAACGAGTAACACTGTTTGCAGGAACATCGGTAATAACGTCATCGTTGAAAATAATGACATCATCACAATGACGATTAATCCAACTGATAATGTAAACATCGGAACTTTAAATGCGCGTAATTCTAAAATTGGATTCTCAATTTTCAATTGTCGAACGGCAAAAATACATAATGAGATAAGCCCAACAAGTAAAGTGCCATACACTTTCGCATCAGACCACCCTAAATCACCCGATGCACTAAAGCTATACACAAGTCCTCCAAATCCTAATGTCGATAAAAGGATTGATGGATAATCTACTTTTGGTCTTGTTAACTCTGAAACATTTTGAATGTACTTCATACCAATCATAATGGAAATGATCACGATTGGAATAACAATATAGAATAACCAGCGCCAATTTAATGAATCCACAATTACTCCAGATAATGTAGGACCAATTGCCGGAGCTGCCATCATCACAAGTGCGATTAATCCCATTGTGGCACCACGTTTTTCAGGCGGACAAATGATTAAAATCGTATTCATTAATAACGGTGTAATTAATCCCGTCGCTACAGCTTGGACGATACGGCCGACTAATAAAACGGAAAATGTCGGTGCGAATCCCGCAATTAATGTACCGACTAAAAACGTTACCATAGCGATTAAAAACATTTGTCTCGTTGTGAGCCATTGCTGAAGTAACGCTGTAATCGGAACTAAAACCCCAACCACTAACATGTAAGCTGTAGAAAGCCATTGAATCGTTGAAGCTGTTACACCAAACTCTTTCATTAATACTGTTAACGCATTACCAAGTAATGTTTCGTTTAATAATGCAACCATTGCCCCTAAAAGTAATGCAATTAAAATGGGGGTATGTTTCAAATTAGAAGTATCAACTTTGCCACTTGCTGGGCTCTTAGTTGTCATATTCATTTACAAATTCTCCTCCTATTTCTTACTTAAAAAACTTTAAATACACCAGAACACATGTAATATAATATACATATGTAGATTAAAAAGGGAGAATCAATTGTCAGCCACTGTATACTTAATCTACAAAAAAGGAGAATTGTAGATGAACGATAATGAAAAACAACTCGATTTACGTATTAGACGTACACATAAATTACTATGGGATTCCTTATTTGAATTAATGACGCAATCAAAACAAAAATATAGTACGATCACCATTAACCAAATTTGCGACCGTGCGATGGTACACCGAACAACCTTTTATAAACACTTTGAAGATAAAGATGCTTTATTAGCATTTGGATTTAAACGATACAGCAAGATGATTGTTGAAATACCAGTTTCAGATCGATTAAGTAAACCATTTCAAGTAATGGAACAATTTCTACACCATGAAGAAATCGGTAAAATATTAGAGACGCAAATGTCAGATGAACAATTTATTAACCGGACACAGTATTTAAGTCACGAAACGAGAAAACAAGAAATAGAAGCGTTAAATCAACTACGCAAAAATCATACGATGCCAAATGATTTAATCATTGAATTTTATTCAGGGGCAATCACCTCATTAAGCGCATGGTGGTTTAAAAATGAAAGAAGCGTTTCTGCTGCTGAAATGGATAAGTATCTCCACCAACTTATTAACCGGGATATTTTTCAGTTTGAAGAGGAATAACTTCCCCATCAAAAAAACGCCTATATGAAATAGGCGTTTTTTTGTACATACTACATACCAATCTTCTTCAAATCCGAACTTTCAATAATCGAATGAGAATATCCATCTTTCCCAACTCGCACACATACAGGCCTTATCTTTTCATCAGAACCTGTATTTTCCGCAGGTTTTGCTTTCGTTTTCACAGGTGAAACGCTCACAGGAAAAGGATACTTAGGCGCGACGCTTATATTGTTGCGGGTTGTTTATAAAAAGAATGTGGAATAGGTATTTCACTAAGATAGATAAACATACCCCAGAAAAATATGAGTTTATACTATTTTAATTTTCTTCACTTAGATCTTCTTTTAAATGAGACTTTTTTAAAGAAATTCCCCCTGGTATCTTCTTATACTTTATGTAGCCTGCATAGTTAACCTTTTCTACATTACTTACTGCACATAGTCATACAGATTTTTCGCTAACAATAAACAAGTTACTGTAATGAAGAGGGCGCGAACATACCCGCTTCCTTTTTTTATAGCAAATTTGGAGCCAACAATCCCTCCAGCAATTTGAGCAATCCCCATTATAAAACCATACGCATAGTTTACTTGCCCCACATACATAAATATCAACAATGCACCAACATTACTTCCTAAATTAAGAAACTTCGCATTACCTGCTGCTTTTAAAAAATCATACCCAATAAATAAAAGAGCAAACATTAAAAACGAACCTGTGCCAGGACCTAGAAATCCATCATAAAAACCAATAGCAAAAATAAAAAAGGTAAAAATAATGAAGTGTCGACCAGATAATTTCTTATGAGTAGAAATACTACCCCAATCCTTTTTAAATATTGTATAAATAGCAACTGCACCAAGCATTACCAGCATCAATGGCTTCAGTACTTCTGGGTTCATTAAATGAACGGTCCATGCCCCTACTATAGAGCCTATGAAAGTGATTGGAAATAATTTTAAAGCCGATTTCAAATCAAGATTACCAGAACGGTAAAACACAATATTACTAGTTGCACTTCCCATTGTTGATGCTAATTTATTCGTGGCTACTGCACTTGCTGGATTCAGCCCTGTAAATAATAAAGCTGGTAAGGCAATCAATCCACCACCACCTACAACTGAATCAATAAATGCAGCCACAAACCCAAAAACAATCAAAATAATTAATATAGATGGGTCTAAATACAAATCCATACTAGTAGCCTCCCCTTTAGTCACTATTGTAATAGTAACTATCAATTTGCTAAATGTAAAGAGTTATTGTAACGTTGAAATATAAAGTGAAACTTTAATCAGTGGGGGGGTTGTGTTCATCCCCCACTGATTATCAGCCCTCACCAATCGGGCTTTTACGGGCAGTTGATCCCCACCTAACTTCTTTGCTTCCGCTGAATTTTGAGGTGGGGGTCTTACTGCCCGTTAAAGCGGGATAAAAGCAAACATCGGAGGACGAAAAAGTGGACTACATAGTACAACAGCTTAAAAAAATTGGTTTTAATGAATATGAAGCTAAATCTTATGTATCTCTTGTGAAACAGGGGCCTGCTACAGCCTACCAAGTAAGTAAGGATTCAGGGGTCCCAAGAGCGCGAATTTATGAGATTTTGGGTAACCTTGTAGAAAAAGGAATTGTCATGAAGGAAGAAATAAATGACACCACTCGCTATTCACCTCTACCTGTTGAAATCTTTTTACAGAAAGCTCAATCAGAATGGCAATCTACTTATGAAGGAATCAGTGATTCATTAAAAAAACTCGAAACTTCCGAGGAAAAAACGGATAATCGAGTGATTACTTTAAAAGACAACAAAACAATCATTAGCTATTGTCAGGCATTAATAAAAAAAGCAGAACACCGTATTGTCATTTCAATGTGGGATGAGATGTATGAAGCGTTAAAAGAGGAACTATCTGAGGTAGCTGATAAAGTTTCAGTACAAGGTATTACCTTACATGTTGAAAATCCAATTAAAAATCTAGAAGCTCATCGTATCACACCCTATACAGAAACTCTGTCTACAGAACATTGGTTTATTTTATCGATAGATTCTAAAGAGATGATTTATGGACCATCAATTGAAGAGCGTAACATTGCTTTTTATACAGATGACCCCGTTCATATATACTTACTAGAGGATTATGTATGGCATGATGTTTTAGTGAATCGACTTGTCCGACGTAGCCAAGATGACTTGGAGCAATGGATTACTATAGAGAGAAAATCCTTCTTTATGGGAAAATAAGAAACATATTCAAGAGCAAATCAAAAAATTTGCGTATTAAACCTAACAACTTCTCCTTATAAAAATAGCCGACTATTACATAATAGTCGGCTATTTTTAACATGTTGATTTATGCAGACACTGCCACTTTCTCTTTACGAAAGATTCCCATTAGCCCACCGATTAATAGTAAAACTGCAGGTAAAATATAAATGAAAGAAATACAAATAAATCCTCCAATTGCAGCGATTGTCATCATAGCTCCGCCAACTTTTGCTTTGCTTTTTACCATAACTGATCCAACGATACCCAAAACAGATAAAGCAACTGCTGCCCAGCCTAAACCTATAACATTACTTGCTCCTTCTGCCTCCATAGCAGAAGCGACTCCACCTATAAATAAAGCGATAAATGCACATAAAATACCGAAAATACCACCAATAAGTCCTAATACAAATTCTGTTGTACGTTTCATTTTGAATCCCCTATCCTTCCTTTATTTCATTCCCATTTGCGCTTTACTCGTAGCAAGTTTTTGCCCATCTTTTTCAGTAAATGTAACATTAAAGTTCGCTCCAAGGTCACCATTAATATTTTTTGTCCAGCTAGCAATAATCATTTTAATATCCCCAGCTTGAGACTCCGCTTTATTATCCGGCTCTCCAAACTTTGCGACCACATCTTCATATTTCTCCCCACCCGCACCAGTTAAAGAATCACCAACCTTAATAGCTTCTACGTCAGCTGCTGTAATTTTCTTTTTACTTTCTTTATTTTCTTTCTTCGCTTCTTGCTTCGGCTCTTCTTTTTTCTCATTAGAAGCTTCCTTAGTAGCATCATCACATGCCACTAAACTTAATGCTACAGCACTTCCTAAAACCAATGCTCCTAGTTTTTTTAACATTTCAAATCTTCCCTATTAACTATAATGTAAGATTCCCAAGCCTATCTTAGCAAATAACCCACCCGGAATTTGTCATATTATGTCATGGATAATAAAAAAAGAGCAATGCTGAACATTGCCCCTTTTAATGGGATAAACGCTTCTCCCACTCTCTCACCTTTTCAATTGTTACATCTAATTTTCTTAGCCACTTCCTCTATACTCATTCCTTTAAAGAGCATTCCAGCTGCCGAAAGTGCTTTATCAATTTCTTCTTGCTTCTCCTGTTCATATAAACGACCCACTTTTGTCATCCGTAACCACTCCTTTACTTTTCTATATACCTTCTTCTATTTTATCATCCAACCTCCACAAACCGCCCAAACTCCTTCAAAAATCTCAACTTAAAACTCCCCACAGGCCCATTCCGGTGCTTCGCCACATGAATCTCTGTCATCTCTTTCTGCACCGTTTCCTTATCGTAATAATCCTCTCGATACATAAGCATAATGACATCCGCATCTTGCTCAATTTGTCCTGTCTCTCTTAAATCAGATAAAAGAGGACGCTTATCTTGCCGTGCTTCTACCGAACGAGACAATTGCGACAACGCGACTACACAAACATTTAATTCACGTGCTAATACTTTAAGCTTACGAGAAATTTCACTAATCTCTTGAAATCGATTGCCCTTATGCTTCGGATCGCCCGTAATAAGCTGCAAGTAATCTACAATAACTAAAATCTTTTTATCACCATCCTTCCTCTTTAACTTACGAGTTTGCATCCAAATATCTTGCACCGTAACACCTGCATTGTCGTAAATCTCAAATGGTAGTTCACCAATCTCCGCAAATGCCTTACTCACCTTTTCCCAGTCCTCTATCGCAAAACGATGCTTCGGATTTTTCAGCCTACCTCCTGACACTTCCCCTACACAAGACGCCATCCTTTTTAACAATTGCTTGCTACTCATCTCTAACGAAAACAATCCAACCGCTGCTCCAGACTTCGCCGCATGCAGTCCAACATTTAGCGCAAACGCAGTCTTCCCCATAGAAGGACGCGCTCCAAGAACGACAAAATCACCTTCCTGCAATCCGCACGTCATTTTATTTAGCGATGTATAACCAGTCTCAATACCAGTAATCTCTTTCGCATCTTGATGAAGCTCTTCATATAAATCAACTAGCGCATCCTTCAAATCAAACTCACATACACAGTCCTTTTCCTCTAACTCACAAAGTGCCGTAATCGTCTCACCAATAATTTTCTCATTCTTCTCCGCAATAAGACGCTCTCCCATCTTGTGCCCGAGAACACCTGCCTGATACATTTTCCAGGCACCTCGAACAAGCCCCTCATAATAAGAGAAGTTGGCAGTTGTAGGCACCCCATCCATTAACCCTATAAAATACTCCATTCCCCCGATCCCCTCTAAAAACTTCGGATCTACCCTAGAAATGAACGTCACAAGATCAATCGGTTGCCCCTCTTCTTCCATTTTTCGCATTAACTGAAATATAGACTTGTGCACTGACAGAGAAAAATACTGCTCCGTCAAACGGCACTCCTTAATAAGCTCTCCATCAAGTAATAGAGAACCTAACACCGTCTTTTCCGCCTCCACATTTTGAATACTCATGGACGCCACCCGCGCTCCGCTAAAAAGCGCTGCAACTCTTCCTCAGACGGCGCATTCTTCTCCCACTCCTCACACCTCGCCAAAAACTCCTCCGTCTCCCCCGTACTAACAGACGACTCCTTCTTCCTAAAGCTCGCCGTATCCGCCTCAACCTCAGAAACTTTCGTAAATCCTTTCCCGTGCCAGCCTCTCAAAATCCCCTTTACATAAGCAACCGTCCGCTTATTATTCTCAAACGCAATTTGAAGAGCCTTCAGCACAAGCTCCTCTGACAAATCTTCCATCCACGCACTCAGTTCCTCCACAGTATACGGAGACAAACTACCGAAATGTTGCTCATAAAAGGAAAACACGCGACTTCCCGTCTCTTCCTCTATAACCTCTTCTTCCTCTGTCTCCCCGCAAACTGACTCTACATCATCCACAGCCAAATCACTCGGCATACCGAAATGCGCTAAAAGCATCGGAACATTCAGCTCCTCCTCTACACACTTCTGAAGAAACATATGTACAAACTCCTTATTCTTCACACCCTTCAGCTCACGAAGAACGCACTTCTCCACATTCGTATTCGTCACCGGATTATAACGAAGCCAATTCAAAACGAATAACTCTCGCGTTTCCGCATCATAAAGAATCTTCCCATAATCAATGAAGCGCTGCACAAGCTTATCAACAGTCTCCCGATTATAACCCGTCTCCATCTCCGCTAATCGCTTCGGAAAAGGAAAAATCCCACACTGCGTCGTCTTCGAACAAGTCAGCAAATACACATAAAAATACCGCTCCTCCGGCGTCAAATCCAAAACAAAATCATCCTGCCAAAAATTCACCTGCACAGTACGATACACCGCCATCCCAATTCCTCCCGTCTCCGTTCAAAAGTGAAAACCTCTTCATAATATATATGGGAGGATGGCCGGGTTTTTGGCGTGTTATTTCAAATTTTTTTCGACTCCTACTACGGTGTTTGTTGGTGTTTTTGTTTTGTTATGTTTTTTCTTAGTGATTTATTACTTGGTAGGGGCTTGTAAGGGGCTTATGAGGGACTAGTTATCGGTTACTTCGATTAGGAAGACTCGATCTGAGAAGCCACCTCGTTCTTCTTCTTTCTTTTTACGGATGTTGTTGATTTCTTCTAGTGTTGTACCTTCGTTTTCGGCTAGGGCGTTTATTAGTTCTAGTAGGTCGGATAGTTCTTCGAGTTTATGTTCTTTTGTGTCTGCTTCTAGGTATTCGGTTAGTTCTTCTTGTGTTTTTTTACAGAGTTCTTGTATGTATTCTTCTTTGGATAAGATTCTTGTTGTTGGTTTTTTTCTGTTGGATTTTATTATTTGTGGAATTTTATTTCGTATTAGTTTGTTGTAGGTTGGCATGGGATTTCCCTCCGTTTGGTTTTTCTTCTATTATAATGGAAAAGCAGTTTAACTAGGTGTTAAACTGCTGAATTGCTTCTTTTATATAGTTTTCTTCTTCAGCTGTGAAAAGGGTTGGGAATTCGGATAGTGGGAGGTTTGATTTTTTAAGTATATCCTCTATATCACTTTGAGGTGTATCAAGATAGCTCGTTACCTCTTCTATTACATTGAAAAAATCCTTCAAGGTAACTTGAACGTCATGATGACTCGGATTCTTCTCCTCTTCCTTATACTTTTTCAACTTCCCTATTACATTCATAAATCGCCGATCGAACTTTTCTTTAACTTCCTTATTGCTATAAAACGCTTGAACACACTCATTTGAAAAGTGTTCCTCTAACCATTCCTTATTTTCTTTCTCCCAAATAAAAGTTTCAGCAAAGAAGAAAACAAAGCGATATCTACTGAATATTACCCCAAGCTAAGAAAAAATTCATTTACTTATGGTACAGTCCACTGTATAGATTTAAAGAGCAGTTTTCATTATAAAAAATATCATGTAGTTTCCAAATTACCAAATTTTTATTGCCTCACTAGCTAGTGATTTTTGTCTTTCTTCAATGGTTTCCGTATTCCAATAACGATATTGGGTAATTTGCTTAGTTATTTCTATACTACTTTTACGGTACATTTCTACCTTTTTATCAAACAACTTATTTAGAATTTTTTTATTATATTCATTACCCAATAAAGTAAGATTGCCTAGACGCCATAAATATTCTTCCTGTACATCCTCACTAATATTCCAATCACCTATTGTCACAGGCAATATATGTTCTATATGAACATTATTATTATTAGAAATCTCTATTTCATTACTCATATACAACTTGTTTAGTTTCTTATATATATATCTTATTATTGGCTTTGTTTTTAATGCTACTGTTGCAAAATGTATTTTAAACTCCTCATCATTTATTTTCATCTTATTTATTTTAGTAATCACCTCTTTAGTGGATAATTCATCATTGGAAATTGAATAAGCCAAACCAGCAAAAAATACTTCATATTTATTAGCCACATTCTTAGCAATAATAATATTCCTAAAAATGAGATTTTCAATTTCTTGTGCTACTTGTAATATTTGTTTCTCGTTAAACTGTCTGTTATACATAGCCAATATAACAGGATAAAATGAACTAGCATTAAAGTTTTTCAAAAGAGAGTGTAGATGTAATAACAGGAGGACCGCCTTGCGAAAGTTATTCCATGGCTGGTAAACGTCAAAAAAATGATGAACGTGATCATCTTTATAAACACCTTTCTCGAATTGCAAAAGTAGTAGATGCATCAATACTTTTATTTGAAAATGTAAAAGGTATCCTATCTAAAAAAACAGAAAACCAACAAACTTTTTTCTCTCAAGTTTGTGAGGAATTTGAAAAAAACCAAAATGATGTTTCATTCAGAGTAACATCCTCCCATAAAAAAGATGTACTCCTTAATTGTGCAAATTATGGTGTACCTCAAAATAGAGAGCGCGTATTCATTGTCGGAGTAAACAACAAATACGAAAACACTTATTTTTCCTATCCTCAACAAACACACGGTAGTGATTATTTGATGCCTGTAGTTACTGTTGGACAAGCAATGTTAGACTTACCTGAAGTTAATGTTCTAGAAGAAAACGAGGTCTATGAAAAAGATAATAATTACATTGAAAATTTAGATGATCCTTCACGTAAAAACTTTTTAAAGTTTGTTCGAGGCATATCTCCTTTTTCTTTAACAGAGAATCCTTACGATGGAAAAAATTTAGATTCACATAAAGCTAGTAAACATCTCGATAAAATAATTAAAAGAATGTCCTTGATTCATCAAGGTGAAGGTATGAAAAAAGCAGGCGAAAGACTTATTAAAGAGGGAAAACAAGAACTAAGAGATCAATATTTCCCCAAAAAATTATACGCAGCTAGATACAGACGACTAAAGGATGATAAACCATCCTTTACTGTAACCTCACATTGTTTTGATGAAATTATTCACCCTATAAAAAACAGAGCACTAACTCCGCGTGAAGCTGCTAGGTTACAGTCATTTCCAGACTGGTATATTTTTAAAGGCCCTTATGTAATCTTCCATTCAGATCCGAAACAAGATAGATATGAGCAAATTGGAGATGCTGTTCCACCTTTAGTTGGCTATCATTTAGGATTAGAAATAGTAAATACATTAAATGAAATAGAGAAAGATTCAACTTCTCTTATCTTCAACTAAAAATAAGAGAAATATCATATAAGCTGCATTTAAAATTACAATGCAGTTTATATGACTTTGTTAAACTTTTATGCTGTAATATGTATTATCCCTTTACAAAACCGATAATTATAACCATACGTTTTGAAAATTAATTAGTGTTTATTCGCTCGTTATTTTCCCATACCAACCATCACTCTCCTCCAAAAACCCCCTCGTCTCCCCACTCCCCTTATAAAAACTCTCCCAACCCCGCTCCCTCAAAATCCCCTTCCAACTATCACTCTCCACCATCCTCTTAATCACACCATCCCAATAAGCAACCTCTTCCTCTGTCATATCTTTCGGGCCCATAATACCTTTCCAGTGCTGGAATATGACGTCGATTCCTTGTTCTTTCCATGTTGGAATTTCTGGTAGGCGGTCTAGTCGTTTTGGTGCGGATACGGCTAGTATTTTTATTTTGCCGGCTTTGTATTGTTTTTCGGCTTCGGATAGGGTCATGGTTGCGGCGCTGATTTGTTTGTTCGTTAGGGCGTTTATGATTTTTTCTTTGTTTTCGTAGACGAAGAATTGTAGTTCGGCAGGGTTTATGCCGAATGCTTTGCTTACTTGTACGAATGATAGGTGATCGTCGTTTCCTAGGCCTGGGGCAACACCGATTTTGAAGTTTTTCTTGTCTTGTTTTAGTTGTTCCACTAGTTCGTTTGCGTTTTCTATGCTTGAATCTTTTGAGACGACAACGACTTCCCAGTCCGATGCGAGTGTCGCGAGCGGCGTGAAGTCTTTATATGTTAGTTTACTGTGGCCTAGTAGGTTGTTCGTTATGAGTAAGCTTGAGTTAATCGCCAGTACGTGACCGCCTTTTTGTTTCGTATATTTCCATCCGACATCACCGCTTCCACCTACTTTGTTTGTGACATTGATTGGTTTTGTGAAGATTTTTTCTTCTGCCAGCGTTTTTTGCATCGCCCGCGCTGTTAAGTCCCAGCCTGCTCCTTGAACGTTCGGCGCAACGATTTCTACTTTGTCGATGTTTACTGTATTCGTTTGAGATTCTTCCGAGGAACAACCAGCTATTACTCCTGTCATGATCCATATACATAGTAATAATCGTTTTTTCATAGTCCTCGTCCTATTCGATATTTTCGTTCTGGTCGTCCGATAATGCCGTATGTGTATTCTACTGTGCATTCGTTTGTCACTACTAAGTATTCTAAATATCTTCTTGCGGTTGTTCTGGAGGCCCCCATTTGTTCTCCCATTTCTTCTATTGTAATTCCCTCTTCGAACCCTTTTATAATCCCTTTCACTTTTTGCAGTGTTAATGGATCTACACCTGTCGGTAAGTTTTTTATGTCTTGTGTTTGCGAAGTCCCGAAGAAATTATCGATGAGTGCTTGATTTACTTCATTGTTACTATGTAATAGTTGCTTCTTTCTTTTATAATCTTCAATTGTGCGAACGAATTTTTCTAACGTGACCGGTTTTATAAGGTAGTTACTTACACCATTTCGAATTGCTTTTTCTAACATATGATTTTCATTCGCCGCTGTTACCATAATGACATCAACGTTTGGAAAGTCAGCATGGATTTTCGGCAATAAGTCTGTACCAATTCCATCTGGTAAATAATTATCTAATAGAAGTAAATCGATTTCTTCCCTTTGTAGTAGTTCCATCGTTTCTTTCGCATTCAATGCTTTTCCAATCACTTTTACATCTTTTATTTTTGATAAAAATTCCTCTTGAATTTGCGCGACGCGGAAATCATCTTCTGCAATTGCAACCTTCAACATATGCCCATCCCCCTGTTTGTCATGTACTTTCTCTCAATGTTTTCGGTAGGTAAATTGTAAAAATAGCTCCCCCATTTTTCTCGTTTTGAATTTCAATTGTTCCCTCTAGTAGATCTACCATTTCTTTCACGTTTGCTAGTCCGTAACCACGATCAGTTCCTTTCGTTGAAAATCCTTTTTGAAAAATGGTCGTTATTTTTTCTGCCGGTATCCCTATCCCGCTATCTATCACTTCAAACACAATATCGTGCCCAATATCCGTAACAAAGAAGGACACATTCTTTTCCTCTCGTTCGCTCACCGCATCAAATGCATTATCGATTATGTTTCCAAGAATCGTAATAAGATGCGACACTTTTATATGTTCTGGTAAAGGATGAAGCGCACTATCTCCTTCAATATGAAAATCAATTTTCTTCTCAGACGCTGTTCCGAGTTTTCCTAATAAAATAGCTTGTACTTTCGCATCGTGAATTTGATGAAATAAAATATGATTTTGGCTTTGATGAATATTAGATTCTTGTTGGATAAATTCAATTGCTTCTTTGTAATGTCCTAACTGAAGTAATCCTGATAAGACGAAAAGTTTATTTGTAAATTCATGTGTTTGAGCACGTAAGTCCTCTGAATACTTTCTTACCTCAGATATCGTATTTACTAAGTTTTGCAGTTCTGTTTTATCTCTAAAACTACATACAACGCCTACCGTACTGTTATTTTCGAGTATTGGTGTCCTATTTAAAATAAACACTTTATCTTGAAACGCGATTTCTTGATCGTTTTCTAACACTCTCTCCATATTAAATTCTGGTAAAACTTTTGAAATGTGGTGCTGCATATAATCATCATTTACATGTAGCATCTCTTCTGCCGATGTGTTCATCATCGTAATAAAACCGTTTTGATCGATAGCGATAATCCCTTCTTTTATAGATAGTAGTATCGCGCTTCGTTCCCGGTATAACGCCGCAATTTCATTCGGCTCTAAACCGAGTGTGTCTTTACGAATGCTACGTGCTAAAAGAATACCACCAACAATTCCAGCTAATAATACAGCTAAAGAAAAGAGTATAATTTCTTTCGTTCTGCTCAGTATGTTAGATTCAATACCTTTTATTAAAAACTCTACTGTCACAACGCCTACGACTTGATCATAGTCTCCGTTATGAACAATAATGGGCGCCTTCGCCATTAAAGCAGGACCACTTTCCCCATTTCCTTCAAGCGTATAATAGCCACCAAAAGTGAGTGCTTCATAGTTATATGGATTGTTACTCATTGTGCCAATTAAATCCGAATTAGAATGGGAATACATCACCCCAAAGCGATCTTCTATAATGACATAATCTGCACCAGCTTGCTCACGAACTTGTTCCGCAATGGATTGAATGGTACTTTTATGCTCGTTATTTTGAAAAGCTTCTTTTATAGCTGGCATAAAAGAAAGCGACTTCGCTGTTTGCAGTGCTAGTTGCTCCACTTGGCGCTTCGTATCAACGGACTGAATGTAAACAAATATTCCCGCTAATAGGAGAACAACAAATAAAATTAACGCGATAATTAAGCTTACTATTTTCGTTTGTAATGACACTTTGCGTGATTTCTTCATACTTCATATCCTTTGATAAAATATTCAAAACTATCAATCTCCTTTTTCTATTATTATGACAAAACTAATAATGAAGCAACTATTAAAACTCTCCGTGTACATAAAGTACAAAAAGAATAAAATTGTCATAATATTGAGATTTAATTCTACAGACAGTACAATTCAACTATAATGAACGCGCTTTCATATTTATCATTTTAACTAAGCAAGAGGAGGAACGATTATGGCTCAAGCAAAATCTAATCGAGTCGCCCGCAATATTTTCAAAGGTTCCGTCGGCAATTTAATTGAATGGTACGACTGGTACGTTTACTCTGCTTTCGCTGTTTACTTTTCAGCAGAGTTCTTTCCTAAAGGAGATCCAACGAGCCAATTACTGAACACAGCGGCTATTTTCGCAGTTGGTTTTTTAATGCGCCCTATCGGAAGTTTATTAATGGGACGCTATGCGGATCGGCACGGACGCCGGGCAGCATTAACGCTTTCAATTACGGTTATGGCCGGTGGTTCTTTAATTATCGCCTGTACACCTAGTTACGAAAGCATCGGTATTATGGCACCAATTATTTTAGTTCTTGCCCGTTTACTGCAAGGATTATCACTCGGCGGAGAGTACGGAACTTCCGCAACGTATTTATCTGAAATGGCTAGTAGTGGACGCCGTGGCTTTTATTCAAGTTTCCAATATGTAACGCTCGTTGCTGGGCAAATGGTTGCGTTAGGCGTTCAAATTATTCTTCAGCAATTACTAAGCGAACCGGATATGAAAGCTTGGGGCTGGCGTATTCCATTCATTATTGGAGCGATGGGCGCAGTAGCTGTATTATGGCTTCGCCGTACGATGGATGAGTCGGAGCAATTCGCAAACATAAAATCACAAAAACGCGAAAGCGCAGGAACCGTTCGCGCGCTTATGAAACACCCGAAAGCAGTATTAACAGTAGTCGGCCTAACATTAGGAGGTACTGTCGCATTTTATACGTACACAACATATTTACAAAAGTTCATGGTAAACACAGTCGGTCTTCCGAAAGAAGTTGTAAGCTGGATTAACTTTGTCGCACTACTTATTTTCGTCGTACTTCAGCCAATTGCAGGGCTATTATCCGATAAAATTGGACGCCGCCCACTATTAATGGCTTTCGGTATTCTCGGAACATTACTAACAGCACCGATCTTCTTCTTCCTAGAAAAAACGACAGAACCAATGGTAGCATTTTTACTCATGATGGTCGGCCTCATTATCGTTACTGGTTACACTTCCATTAACGCAATTGTAAAAGCAGAACTCTTCCCAACTGAAATTCGCGCACTAGGCGTAGGTTTACCGTATGCATTAACTGTTGCGATATTTGGCGGAACAGCTGAGTTCATCGCTTTATGGCTAAAAAGTATCGGGATGGAATCACTATTCTACTTCTACGTAGCTGGATGTATCGCGATCAGCTTTATTACGTATTGGCGTATGGATGAGTCATCGAAGACTTCGCAGATTGAGGCGGAGCTTGGTGGTGGGGATCAATTAGTTAATAATAAATCTAGTTAAAATGATGTATTCTATAATCATCGTTTACCTGAAAAAGCATAATTCATTAATATGAAATTCAAAAACCTCTACTTATATGTAGAGGTTTTTGAATTTTATAACAGAAAAGATAATCAATTGTAAAAAATAGTATCCTTGTACCAGAAGTATATGTATAGCTTGGGTTAATTTTTTGTTACTTTCTATTGAAACCATATTAGCATTCCAAAGAAAAATTCCCTATACAAATCTTTAATTGATACGATAATCTATGGATAAAATTAATATTTTATTTATATTAAAACATCGAAAAGAGGTGATACTTTGAACAAATGGGCTATATTATCTTTATCCTGTGTACCTTATGCTCTTGTAACTATAATAAATGAGCATACATTAGAAATAGGTGGATCCGCGAATATCTTTTGGAAAATTGGTTTATTTGCACCACTTATAGGCGTTTTATTTTCAGCTGGAGCCAGTAAAACTTACCAACGCGTTATGCTTGCCATATTTAATTTTAGTTACTATTTTGTACTCTACATCTATATGATATACACTTTTTAAAATACTCTTATATTCGTTTTATGAACATATATTTTGGAGAGAAAATCATGAAAAATAAAACATACTATTTATCAATAATTTTCACCAGTCTTGTTTGTTTATTTTTATTTACAAAAGCTTTAGGATTTATCTTCTGGATAAATGGTGCACCAATAGACAAATGGGTACCTTGGGTTGGTTTATTTGCTATTCCGATTTTCATCTACTACTCTTTTCCAGGACAAAGTTTTAAAAAAACACAAAAAATTGTCACCATAGTTATAATAATAGTTCAAATCATATGGCTAAAATGGGCCATTAATCAGCCTAAATATTATGTATATGTTAACAGTAATAACATTCTTCCATCTCCATATATAATTCAGGAGACTCCAAATTCAGATACTCCTATTTCTCTTGGTCAAAGAATTTTAACTAACTATACATTTTATAAATCAATTCATTCATATCTATATGTAAGAGAAAATGTCACAGAAAGTGATCAAGGCATTGTTGATTGGATAAAACATTTTGATAGCGAAATAAAAGAAGAAGACGACGGGCGCATCTATATAGAAACTTATAAGGGGAAGTTATTTTTCAAGTAAATTGTAAAAGGGAGAACTCAATTTGAAATCTCCCTTTTACTATCTACTCTCCAAATATAAAAGTAGATACAACAATTTTTGGAGCTTGCAGCATAAGATACAATTCCATTAGGAATCTATACGCTTTATTACCTTTTATTCTATTTTTGCACTAGAACCTTCTTTTTTGCTTTGTTCTTTGAGATATGCTTTTTCTTCTTTTGGAGTAGCTAATCTTTTTGCTTTTCCAGTACTTTCTCCACCTGCTTGCTCCCACATATAATCATGTTCCTCAACCGCTTGAGAAAAATCACCTTTTTCCCAACGATTTAAAATCTCAACATATTTTTCTTTTTCAATTATTTTATCGCTTTGATCTAACAAGTGACGAAGCTTTTTAATATTCTCAGGAGACATTACGATAAAACCACTCTTTTTATCAGCTATTACTTTTTGATGCAACATTTTGTGCATAGAGTCGATTATGACACCCTCAGAGTTGACCAAATCGTCAATTTCCTCACCTTTTGCATCAACTGTTCTCTCTTGTATTTGCTTATTGTCACTTCCGGGATTGAAAAACATTCCTACCATATATCCTATAAATATACCAAATACCATGATACTGACTACAATCATCGAAAACTTTTTCCATCTATCCATTTGCAATATCCCCCCACTCATTTCTCTAATCAATTACCAAGGCGTTCTGAACATAAATATCTTATATTCTTTAAGATGTATATCTTTAGAGTATTAAATAAACAGAAAAACAGCCGACTCTTTGTATAAAAGTCGGCTGCTTTCTTATCATTCAAGCTCTCCCTTGCGAAGGAGTTCAACAACTACTTGTGAATGACCTAACACTAGCTTTTGCATTACATTTGAGGTGCAAAAGCGTATTATAAACAATAAAACACCACAATCTCAACACATTTTCATATACAAAAATATTTGAATCGCCAAACAGAGTAACTTATCCCAAAATTAAAAAGACCACCAAAAAGCAGTCCCTCAAAACTCAATCCTATTCCCAACCCCATTCTCCACCGCTTTCTCATACAAATACTTCGCAACGATAATATCCACTACTGCCAAACCAACCGATTTGAAAATAGTAATCTCTTCATCGTTTTCGCGGCCGGCTTTTTCCCCGCTTATGATTTGGCCGAGTTCAGCGTGGATGTCGCTTGCTTCAAATAAACCTTCTCGCACTGGAACTTGAAGGTCTCCTGTTTCTTCTAGTGCTGCTTCTTTTGATTCGACTACTACTTTGTTTGCGTCCGCGATGGCGTGGGATGGTAGTTCTTGCATGTTCGGTTTGAATGAGCCAACGGCGTTTACGTGGACGCCTTTTTGTAGTTTTTTTGAGAAGACTGGTGTGGATGCGTTCGTAGTTGTGACGATGATGTCTGCTTCGCTTATTGCTTCATTTGCATTTGTGTAAACATAAGCAGGTTTATTGAATCTCTCTTGTATAAATTGTGCAAATGCATACGCCTTTTCTTCTGTTCGATTGTATAAAATGACTTTTTCGATATCTCGAACCGCAAATACAGCTTCGGCAATCCCTTTTGCCTGTTCACCGGTCCCGATGATACATAAAGTTTTTGCGTTATGACGAGCTAAATGTTTTGTCGCTACTCCTGATAGAGCCCCTGTTCGAATTATCGTTAAGTAGGATCCTTCTAAAAGTGCGAGCGGTTCTCCCGTTTGAAAGTCTGATAGCATAACAATCCCGTTTATCGTTTTCTTTCCTATCTTTTTGTTCTCGGGGACTACTGTTACTACTTTTAAGCCAAGTGCCTCAATTCCTTCCGCTACTGAAGGCATAATTAATGCCGTATTTTGCTCGTTCGCAAATGGTAATGAGCTGCGAATTGGTGTAATCGTTCTTTCTGCGGAAAACTCTTTTAAAGCAAACGCCGCATATTCAATGACTTCGTTCATATTTACTAAGTTTCGTTGTTCGTTCGCGCTTATGACTAGCATATCTTTCCACCTCCTCCTTCTACTCTAACAAAAATCCCCTATTCAAATCATCTCTCGGGTCTACAACAAACTGATGAAATCCTGTAATAAATGTATTCCCCGTTACTTTCGGAATGACAGCTTCATATGTATCTACTGCGGTTACCGACAATACTTCTCCCTCGAATTTCCCGTCAGTAATGCATTCGTGGACGAAAATTTCTCCCTTTTGTAAGGTATCTCTTTCAAAAAGAGTTGCGATTCTTGCGGAAGTTCCTGTGCCGCAAGGAGAACGATCTACTTGCCCATCAGCGAAAATCGTTACATTTCGTAAAGTTGCGTCTTTCCCTTTCGGTTCATCTGAAAAAATAACGCCGTATATTCCTTTTAAACCTTCTTCAAGTGGGTGCTTTACTTCCATTTGACTCTCGATGTAGTGCTTAATTTTACCGCCCCACGTTTGAATAGCAGATAAGTCTTTGAAATCGACTTTCAAACCAAATTCTTTACTATCTACTACCGCGTAGAATGCTCCACCAAACGCGATATCTACTTGAAATTCATAGTTATCTATTTTAATAGGAACGTCTTTCTTATATACAAATGAAGGAACATTTTCAAATGATACGGACTCTACTTCGCTCCCCTTATATTTTGCGTATGCAATTACTTCCCCAGCAGGGCTATCAATAATGAACTTTTGTTTCTCACCTGTCACTTCAAACATACCTGTTTCAATTCCGACTGTAATAACAGCAATAATGCCATGACCACACATCGTACTCCAGCCTTCATTGTGCATAAATAATACACCAAAATCAGCGTGAGCACTTGCAGGTGGAGTAATGATACAACCGTACATACCGTGATGTCCTCTCGGTTCATACATAAGAACTTTGCGAAGATGGTCCAAATTCTCCATACAGTACGCGCGTCTTTCTAGTTGCGTTTCCCCTTTTATTTCTGGCACGCCGCCTGTAATAATTCGAAGCGGTTCCCCAGCTACGTGAGCATCAATTGTCGTGTACACTTTACTAACCTTCATTTCTATCTCTCCCCTATATGTTGATACTATTTTTATTGCAAATATCATGCCAACGCATAGGGTATAAATTTGTATACATTGTGTAAAAAAGCATACACTACTGTCTATTTTTTTATACACGGTCCGGAAATTATTTTATGGAACACCTTGATACAGCCAGGCTTATTATTTTCAATGGAAAGTTACTTCCACCCCCAACATATACTGTTCAAAAGCAAAAAGGAAGTGATCCAATGTATTACGGAACAAAAGGCTGGTACGTAGCTGAATTTAAAAAATTAGGCGTGCGCTATCTTGAAGGACGAAAACTAGAAAGTTACCGCGGGCACGTCTTACGCAATTTATTACTTGCACAACAAGAGAAATTAAAAGAACAGTAATATACTAATGTAACGATATCGTCGATTCAACATAGGATATCGACTTATCGACAAATTCCGCTAATTCATCTATCTACACTACCAACCAATCACACATCAATATCAAACAAAAAAGGTCACCCAAACGGGTGACCTTCCTTTCTTATTCACAAACAAGAATTTGTCTAGTAAATGATCCTTTTCTTGTAATACAGCGATCTGTAATTTCAAATCCTGCTTCATGAATCATGTCGTCCATCGTTTCCATCGTGACAACGACTACTTTTTTAGCGATGCGGCGCGCGCTTGAAAGAATGGAGAACTGGTCTTCTGGTGTTGCATGCGTAAATAAGTCGTACGGCATATCAATAATTGCAACATCGTAGTTCTCAGTAATTTCTTCAATTGGGCCTTTTGTTACTGTTCCTTCAAATCCGAAATGTGCGATGTTTTTTCTCGTTCCAAGAACTACAAGTGGATTTATATCTCTACCAACGATGTTAATCCCCATAGAAAGTGCTTCTACTACTACTGTTCCAATACCGCAGCACGGGTCAATTGCTCGTACTCCATCTGGATTTGGTACAGCAATATTTGCAACTGATCTCGCAACACGTGTGCTAAGAGATGTCGAATAACTATGCGGTTTTTTTATGTGATGATACCAAACTGGCTCACTTTCTACATAGTGTCCGAAGTACCAGCGTCCTTCAAGAGGAACAATCCCGAATACACGCTCTGGATTACGAACATCCGCTTCTCCTTCAATATGCATACCGAGGTCGCGTTCAATGAGACGTCTTTCCCCATATTCAATTTTATTTTCTTTGCCAAGATCATTGATTTTTACGAAGATAACTTTAAATGACGCCCCCGCCAAATCAATTTGTTCCACTTGTTTTAAAATACTTTCTAAGTCGTCTCCTTCATACATAACCTCAACGCGCTCTTTCATAAACGCACTTCTACTCGGATCAATTTTGACATCACTTTTCAAAATATTAACGTGAGACTCCATTCCAAAGAACGAGCGCATTTCCAAGTAACATAAAGCACGCTCCTCCTCACGAAACGCATACGTATATATACATGCAGGTGTTGTACTATGATTACTCAATCTATTATCATCCTTTATCGTTTAAAATTATTATGATTACAATTATTCGAATATCTTTTTTACGTAAAATTAAATGATATCACATGCCAGAAATAAAGAGAAACGTTAATAAATAAAAGAGACTGCCTATTGGCAATCTCTTTTTATTTATTAACGGAAAGAAGATACTTTCTTACCCTTTGCTTCGTAATAATCTAAAATACCTTGATAAATCGCTTCTGCTGCAGCTTGTCTCTGTTTTGGTGTAGCAATTTTATCTGCATCGGTTTTGTTATCTACAAATGCTAATTCTGTTAATACAGCTGGCATTGTATTTTCTCTAGTTACGTATAAGTCCTGATGTTTCGCACCACGATCTTTTGTTCCAAGTGCTGCTACAAGACGGTCTTGAATTTTTTGTGCTAATAACTTACTGTCTTCTACATGCGGATTCGTTACTTTTGCTCTTGCTGACTTATAATATAATGTTTCTGTACCTTCTCCATTTTTCTTTTCAGAACCATTGGCATGAATACTTACAAAAATATCTCCATTATGTTCCTGTGCAAACTCTACACGTTTCTTTAATGAATCAGGACCACTTGTTCCTGGGCGTGTATCATCTGTACGAGTGAACATAACAGTAAATGGTGCCTTTTGCTCAAATATTTTCTTTAATCGTAATGATACATCTAATACAGTTTGACTTTCTTTCTCATAATAACCAGGATTACCTGAGTCAATTCCACCGTGACCTGGATCAATAATAATTGCTTTACCTTCTAAGAAGTTCTCTTGTTTTACTGGGTTTAATTGATTTTTATCAACCCATTGGAAGCCAGCGCCTACGCGAATACGAATCCAGCTGCCACTCTCTTCCATGATCGTTACTGTCTGTGCATTATATGTACCTAGCACTTTAGAACTATGTGAAGCTGTTTCATATGCAGTAAAGTCTTGGTTAATTGTTTCTGTTTTTTCTTGTAGAGGTGTCCACTTCTCACCTTTACTTGTTACAATTTTCAACCAGCCGTCTGCTCTTTGCTCTTTCACTTCAACCATTTGTGGCTTATGCTGAACGTCAGTAATACCAGATGATAATGATGGTTGATGATATGTAATAAAGTTTCTGTTCATATACATTCTTTTTGATGTATTTGTTTTATTTTTATCAGCCTTCGCAATGAACTGAGCTGCTTCTGCACGAGTTACAGTTCCTTCAGGATTCCAGCCATTTCCCGTACCATTAGAAATCTCTAAGGCTACTAAAATATTAGCTTGTTTCTTACCCCAATGAGGTTCCAAATCTTTAAACTGTGTTGGAAGTTCTCCAATAATTTTCTTATCTAATGAGTACGCTTGTACTAACATAGATGCCATAGATGCACGGTTCATTTTATTGAATGGATTAAATTTACCAGTACCATCTCCATTAATTACCCCTGCTTTTTCCACTGCAGCAATGTACGGTGCTGCCCAATGGCTCTGTGCGTCTTTAAAAGATGGTTTTGCTTTTGGATCAATCGGTAAACCAAGAACGACTGCTATGATTTTTGCAGCTGATCCTCTATCTACTGCTTCAGATGGAGAAAACGTTCCATCTGGCTTTCCATCAAGCGCTTTTTTTCCTACTAAATAATTAACTGATTCTTGCGCCCATGTAGGAACATCCGAAAACTTCTTCGCTGCTGCGAAACTACTTACTGGAGACGATAATAAACTTGCGGCTAAAATACCTGCCGCGACTGCACGATACTTCATAAAAAATAATACTCCTCTCGACAATCACTTTTTAATAACGCGTAATCTTAATATATAAATTTCAATAAATCCGAACAAAAAAAATTAATGCGCCTCTATCATTTTATAATACTCGAATTATGTAGTAAACCTACTTTCTTAATATTGTAAAATAAAATACAATTAATTTACTTTTTGTTAAATAAAGTCGATTTCTCTGCAAACAAAAAATAGGCCACTAAAGGTAGCCTATTTCTTTTCTTATTCTGCAATCATCTCTGATAATACATATGCATAAACAAGTGCTTCTGTATGAGCAATCGAACTTTCATGTGTACGCTCAAATGCATGAGAAGAATCAATACCCGCTCCAATTAATGCATGTTTCACATCAAATCCAGCGTGAATCGCAGCTGATGCATCCGATCCATAGTACGGATAAATATCTACTTTATATTCAATATGATTCGTTTTCGCAAGCTCTACTAAATGTTTACGCAATGCATAATGATACGGACCACTAGAGTCTTTTGCACAAATAGATACAGTATACTCGTCAGATGCTTGTCCATCACCTAGCGCTCCCATATCAACTGCTAAATATTCAACCGTTTCTTCTGGAATGTTAGAGTTACCACCGTATCCAATCTCTTCATTATTAGAAATTAAGAAATGAGTTGTATATGGTAATGTTATGTTTTCATCTTGTAATCTCTTAATTAATTTTAATAGAATCGCAACACTTACTTTGTCATCTAAATGACGTGATTTTATGTATCCACTCTCTGTAATTTGAACGCGCGGGTCAAATGAAACGAAGTCTCCTACTTCAATTCCTAATTCGCGTACTTCATCAGCTGAAAATACACGCTCATCAATACGAACTTCAATATTTTTCTCATCGCGTTTCGCTTCACCTGCATCTTTATATACATGCACAGATGTTTGATGCATTAAAATCGTTCCTGTATACGTCTTACCGCTTGATGTTTCAATTTCGCAATATTCTCCTTCTACAGAGTTCCAGCGAAATCCGCCAATCATAGAAAGACTCAGACGACCGTCAGGCTTAATTTCTTTCACCATCGCACCTAACGTATCAACGTGTGCCGTTAATAAACGGTGCTGTGCATCATTTTTCCCTTTTACCGTTAAAATGAGAGCGCCTTTATTGTTACGCTTCGTTTCTACATTCCACTCACTTACATAGTTTTCAATAAAACGAATGATTTTCTCTGTATTTCCAGATGGACTTGGAATAGAGACAAGCTCCTTAATAAGTTCCATCGTTTCTTTCGCATGATGTGCCATTGTCGTTCCCTCCTCATTTTCTCTATTATTTAGTATACCGAATTTACTATAAATCCTCTACTCATATAGCTTAATTTTCTAAATTGCGGTAAAATTCTTTTTAGTATACAAAAGGAGTTATAAAATATGAATATATCAAAAAAATATATACACATTGCACTCATTTGGTTTTTAGCATCATTATTTTGTTTACAAGTTTCTTATGCAGTTCACACTACTACTTCTATTACAATTGGCTGGGTATTAACAGTTATCTTCTTCATTATTAGTTTAATTGCAACAAAAAAGCATAGCGTTACTCACTAACGCTATGCTTTCCCTACGAAACTATTCTTCTGAAACATCCAACAAATAAATGCCTCTTTCAAATCCACCGCGCTCTATTTCTTTTTTCTTACGAAGACGTTCTACATCTTCAATTGTTGCACCTTCTGCACGCGCTAATGAAATGATCACTTCCAGTGCATCCGCAAGAGAATCTAGCGCATGTTCACGCTCTTTCATAGAAGCAAATTCACGAATTTCTTCCGTTCCAATTTTCGCTAAAGCTTGTATGTATGCTTGTCCTGTTAATTTTTGTGCTGTATATGTTTTTCCAGACCTTAAAATCTTCTCTGGAACACGATCTCTTACTAACTTGTTATATGCTGACATCATTCAACCTCCTATATTTAATAACATCCGAGCTCTGCTTTATAGAAAAACCATTTTTTCTTCACGCACGCACTAAGCATATCAATTCCTGATCCATGTGCCCTTACGTGAGGAAAGAAATAGTGCTCTGATTCTTCTTCCTTACCATATAGAGTTTGGTATTCAGCTGGAATTGCTTCTTTTTTCACATCTTTTTCTTTCGTCACTTCGCCAGAAAACGCAACGCTTGGATGTCCTTCAAAAAACAATGCAGTTCGCACAGCCATAGATTGTGTACTATGCAAAGCATAATATGCTATTACAATCATGCCGATAACACCAATAATTTTCTTCATATATTACTCCTTAAAAAAAAAGTGCTAACACAATTATACTAAAATGTGTTAGCACTTTCTCCCCTTTACCTTAAATTAACCGGCAGTAAAACTACCATTAATTCAAATTTCACTTTATTCCCCTTTAAATGCAGGCAAACGTTTTTCTAAAAATGCAGCAATGCCTTCTTTATGATCCGCTGTTTGTCTCATCGCATATTGGCCGCGCTTTTCAAGTTGCAGCGTTTGTTCTAAATTGGAGCGATTTACTTCACATAAAATTTGCTTCGTTTGAATCATCGCTTTAATCGGCTTTTGTGACCATTCACTAATTTTTTGCTTCACAGCCGTTTGGAAATCCTCGCCGATTACTTCATCAATTAAACCGATATCAAGCGCTTCTGTTGCTGATAATTTCTTTCCTTCCCAAATAATTTGCTTCGTCATATTTTCACCGACGCGCTTTTGAAGGAAGAAATGGCCGCCACCATCTGGAATTAAAGCGATTCCAATAAAGTTCATCGCAATAACGGATGATATATCTGCCATCACATAGTCAGCTGTTAACGCAATACTTAACCCAAGACCAGCAGTTGGTCCATGAATAGCACTAATAACAAGCTTCGGCATCGTATATAAAGTCACAACAACTTCAGAAATGGTATTCATAATGCCATCAAACTTGCTTTCATCATTACTTGAAAGCATCGATTTAATATCTCCACCCGCAGAAAAACCACGGCCGTTTCCGCATAACACAACAATGTGTGCAGAACTCTCCGCTACTTCTTTCAATTTTTGTAATAACTCTTTTAACGTTGGCTCATCTAATGCATTTAACACCTCTGGGCGATTGACCATAACCGTTGCAACGTGCCCTTCATATTTCACAACGACAGATTCTGTTTTACTTGTTACTTCCATTATATATACCCCTCTTTTCTACATAAAGATTATACTTATATAATTATAGAAAGGTGATGAAAAACCCTTCTTTTTTCTCAATTTTCTGTCTAATAATCTCGTAATTTGTATATGACCTTGTATAAAACATACAATTCCGTTGAAAAATATAGAAATTAAAGTCGGTTTATCACCTCTCTTCATCTATTTACCATTACAATGAAATGGTGTATTCTTAAGTCTGATATAAAAATTAAATATAGAAATTCATTCTCCTTCCTATTAATATAGAGGTTCTGAAATAAAGGAATGAAGAAATGGAGGAACATATGGTTACTAAGTTCAAACAGACGGATAACTACTTCCCGCATTTCCTACTGCTATTCATTGTGTTTCAACCAATTTTAGATTTATTAACGTCTTTTTCAATCTATGTATTACACATGAGCGCAACAGTCGGAATCGTAGTCCGTTTCGCCTTTATGCTTCTTGCATTAGGTTATCTACTTCTTCATCATAAACAACAAGGCGCGAAAAAGTATATTCTTTATTTATGTCTATTTGGCATTGTACTCGCAATTGGCCTTGTGAATAATTTAATGGTCAAATCTCCAGTTTCATTTGGAGAAGAAGTGAAATTTATTTTGAAAAGTGTATATCCAATAGTACTACTGTTTGGATATATTATCGCACTAAAAGAATTAAAAAATAACGACTACGCGTTGCATAAAATCATTACGTATTTCTTATATGCAACGTTAATTTTAAGTATTTCAATCATCGCGGCTATGGCAACTGGTACAGATTTCCCAAGCTATCCGAACTCAAAGATCGGTTCAAGAGGATGGTTCTTTGCTGGAAATGATTTAAGTTCCATTTTTGCAATTATGTTCCCAATCGTTGTCTTATACTCAGTTCATAAAACAACTTCTTTCTCAAAAGCGTATTACTGGATTCCAACTGTAGTTGCAATGTATGCAAGCATTATGATCGGAACGAAAGTAGGCTATGGTGCCATCGTTATTACACTTGGTATCGCCCTTTTCTTCTTATTCATTGAATATATAATACATCGTAAAAAAGAAGGAAAAGGATTCACATATCTTGTAAATACAGTTGTTGCTGCTGTCGTATTAGGAGGGGTACTCGTACTTACACCGCAAACTCCTATCGCAAAAAACATGACCATCCATTTACAAATATATGAATACAAAAAATCAGTACAAGAAGAAAAAGACCGAAAAGAAGGAAAAGTAGTTACAGAAGAAGAACATGAGCAAGGCGAACTAACAGACTCTGAAATGAAAAGTTTAATTTACAGTGATCGCGACAAGTTTTTAAAAGTATATAAACAATACTATAAAGAAGCACCACTATCTCAAAAACTATTTGGAATGGGGTACGCTGGTAACTATACAACGAAAATGAAGTTAGTCGAAATGGATTTCCACGACCTATTCTTCGCATTCGGAATTGTTGGCTTCCTTATGTACTTACTGCCACTTCTTTATTTCGGTATAAAAATATTCATTCGCTTGATCAAAAACTTCAAGAAACTATTTAGCGTAAAACATATGCTACTAGCTAGCACACTCGTCCTATCGCTCGGTATCGGCTTTATGTCTGGACACGTATTAACAGCACCAGCCGTTAGCATTTTCTTTGTTGTGATACTCGCTTACTTAATTGTTGATTTAGAAATAGAATAGAAAGAAGCAGCATCCATCTGGATGCTGCTTCTTTTCTATTCCAACCCTTTACCGCCTCTAGCAAAATATTCGTTAATTCTTCCCGATTACGTTCTTCCACAATAAACTTACCATACAATCCGAATTTACTCATTTTTCTCCCCCCTAATTATGCCACTTCTCTTATCTCAAAATTAATAATTCCCATAAATCACTCAAATACCTTCTTTTCCATTAAAAAACACTTAATGGCACACCTTTCTTATATATGAAATGAGAAACTACTTATATAGAATAATTATTTTAATCGAATTATTAACATGCTAAAATATTAAAGGCACTATTATATAAAAGAATATATAATAGATATGTCGGTTTTTTTTTGCACGAAATGTATTTCGAAAAAAGTGAGGAGAGTCCTTTGGTATTTAGTAGTTCGATTTTCTTATTTATCTTTTTACCTCTCGTATTATTTTTCTATTTTATAGTGCGTGCCGAGCTACGTAATTTCGTATTACTTGCATTTAGTTTAATTTTCTATGCATGGGGCGAACCGCGTTTCGTTCTTTTAATGCTCTTTTCCATCGTATTAAACTACTGCTTTGGCCTACTCGTGCATCATTATGATAAACGAAAAAATATGAAAGTCACATTTTTAATTATGGCTGTGGTCGGAAATATTTTATTACTGTCTTATTTTAAATACATTTCATTTTTCACAGACATGTTAAACAACGCTTTACATTTATCTATTCATGTGGAACCTATTCCACTACCAATCGGAATTTCATTTTATACATTCCAAGCGATGTCCTATGTCATCGATATATACCGTAAAGATGGGGATGTTCAAAAAAATCCACTTAACTTAGCGTTATATATATCTATTTTCCCTCAGCTTATTGCCGGACCAATTGTTCGTTACAATATCGTTGCTGAGCAAATTAAAACGCGCATCCATTCTTTTGAACGATTCACAGAAGGTATTCAAATTTTCGTTCTCGGATTAGCAAAAAAAATATTAATCGCCAACCAAGTAGGATTTGTCGCCGATAAAATATTTGCCTTACCACCATCTGAAATAAGTGTTGGAACGGCATGGATTGGTATTATCGCCTACACCCTCCAAATTTATTTCGATTTCTCAGGGTACTCTGATATGGCAATCGGACTTGGAAAAATGTTCGGATTTGATTTCCCGAAAAACTTCAACTACCCATACATCTCTAAATCTATTTCAGAGTTTTGGAGAAGATGGCATATTACACTTGGTTCTTGGTTCCGCGATTACATATATATCCCGCTCGGCGGAAACCGCGTTTCAAAACTAGCGAATTATCGTAACCTCTTCATCGTATGGGGATTAACTGGTTTATGGCACGGGGCGAGCTGGACCTTTATCTCATGGGGCCTATATTACGGCTTTATTATTTCAATTGAAAAAGCTGGATTTGAAAAAATATTAAACAAACTATGGAAACCGCTGCAACATGCATACGTATTATTAATCGTTATGATCGGTTGGGTCTTCTTCCGAGCTGACAACTTCGCTTACTCGTTCCAATATTTAAAAGCGATGTTCGGCATAGATGGGCAATCTCTCATTGACGACAATACAATGTTATACGTACATGAATACATTATCGTATTTCTCATTGCCTTTATCGCAGCGACACCAATTTTAAAACGAATGAAAAACATATTAGAACTCGCGCCAAAAACGTATATGTTCACGATGCAATTTTTACGTCCTATATTACTACTAACATTATTTATGATTTCGGTTATGTACTTGATTAACTCAACATATAATCCATTTATTTATTTCAGGTTTTAACTTATGTAGGAAGGAAAAGTTATTATGAAAAAATTGGGGAACCTCATCCTGTTAATTGGTTTTCTCACCATTATCTTTTCATTTGGCATATTATCGTTACTCAAACCAGACCGAGACATTTCACCAGTTGAAAATCGGCCGCTCGCTCAAAAACCAGCACTGACGAAAGAAGCTCTCCTAACTGGTAGCTTCTTTAAAGATTTTGAAACATACACAAATGATCAACTAATCGGACGAGATGAATTTATTAAAAGCTATACAATTGCCCAAATTAATATGGGCAAATCTCTCATTAACGACATTATTTTGACTGATGATAAATGGCTCCTTAAAAATCCAGCGTGGACGAAAAAGTATAATGAAATTGATCAATCCATGCCCGCTATAAACGACTTATCTCAGTTTTTAAAAGAACAAAACGTCGAGTTTTACTTTGCTTTACCACCGTCAAAAACGAATGCATTATCATTTAAATTACCTTCTCATATTCACACTTATGCACAGGACAATTTAAATTACTTTCTAACAAAACTTCCAGCTGACGTAAAGCCAATAAAACTGATGGAACACTATAAACAGAACTATACGAACGAAGAAATACAGGACATGTATTTCAAAACAGATCATCATTGGAATATGGACGGTGCCTTCTTAGGCTACCAATATATAATGAACACAATTGGACAACAATCTTCTATATATAAAGGAAAAGAAATAAAAAAAGAAGATTACACTCGTACATGTGCGCAAAATAAACATTTAGTCGGAAGCTTCAACAACCAACTATACCAACTCATCGATGCAACTGGTGAAAAATTGTGCTACTACACACCGAAAGGCGGTTTCAACTTCACAAGCGTTACCGCAAAAGATGTGCAAGGTACTGTTCATCAAAACTTAGATGACATATACGGCGTAGAAAAACAAAAAGATACAACATCATACGCAGGATATTACACGGACGACTATCCAGAAATCGTCACCGAAAATAACAATGCACCAAATGAAGTACGCGCCTTAGTCCTAAAAGACTCATTCGCAAACGCAATCGTGCCACACTTAGCACAAAGCTTCAAACACACATCTATCCTCGACCTGCGTCACTATCACGAAAAAGATGTATATCAATACATTAAAGACAACAATATTAACATGGTATTGTTCGTGTATAGTGATTCGAATTTGAGTGGGGATATGTTTAAGTTTAAGAAATAGAAAGAAGGCTCTTGTAAATGTACAAGAGCCTTCTTTCTATTAAAAAATCAGTGGGGATGAATCCCCACTGATTTTTCACTTCATCTATAATCGAATTATAGATTTGGGTTGTTAAGAACGTTAACGTGTACAGCTTGTGAACCGATTTCGCTTGTAATAACATTTTTATCTGTTAATACTTTGAATACTAATGTACCTTTGTCAGTGTACTTAGTAGTTAAAGTATCGTAAAGGTCTGCCTTGAAGTTTGGAAGTGTAGAATCACTTGTTTGAGATACTGTTACATCTCCAAGTTTTACATCGCCAGCGTTAAATACAGCATCGCCGTTTCTATCTAAGTAAAGTTTACCTTGCTCGTCACCAGATTTTACAACACGTACTTTATGTTGTGTTTCTTTCGTTAAGTTAATACCTTTTACGATATCATCAAGGTTACTCTTCTCAAGCTCTAATACAGTACCGATGTTGATTTTCTTCTCAACGAAGTTTTCTGTTTGAACTGGTTTGAAGTTTACAGATTTAATAGCGATTGTTTCTTGAACGATTTCAACTGTCGCTTTACCAGCAGTTGCACCATTTTTCGTTAAGTGGATATCAACTTTACCTGGTGCTTTACCTGTTACAACAACTTTATTTCCAATAATTTTAGCATCAGCTATATCTTTGTTTTTAGACTCAACTACATAACCCTCTAAGTTTTCAGGATCAGAGTATACGCGATCTGAAGTGTACTTAGATAATTGATACTCAACTTTGTTAGAAACATTTAGGTCAAGTTTCGTATCAGGTGATTGGCCGTATTGACCTACTTTAGATACAAGTTCAAAGTTTTTAAATGCAACGTTACCTTCTGTTACATTCACATATAATGAACCTAAAGTAGCTCCATTAGCATTTTGGAAGTGAACTGTACCTTCGCCTACTTCGTTACCTGTAACCGATACAGTTTTTGTACCGATTGAGCCAGCATCCGTTGTTACTACATCTAATCCACCTTCTGCAACTACACCTGTTTTTGGAAGAACTTCTTTAATTGCAGCTGAGTTAGTACCAAATGGATCGCCATATTGGTCAGTTGTTACGAATGTAACAGGTAATGTTTTATTTTGAACAACTTGTAATTTGTCTGGGTTAGCTTTTACTGATACTAATTTACGAGAATCAGTCGTTACTTTAAATTTAACATCTTTCGTTACGTCACCTACTTTAATAGTAAGTGTAGCTTCACCAACAGCCTCAGCAGTAATATAGTTGTTTACTACAGAGATAATACCGTGGTTTGAAGATTTGATGCTAATTGATCCTGGATCAACTACTTTATCTTCTCCAGCAATTGTAGCAACTAATTTACTAAGAGATGCTTTTTCACCAACAACTAAAGTTTGGCTATTTAAAGCAAAGTCTTTACCAGCAAGCTTGCTGCCATAGTTTACAGCACCATCATTATCAGCATCTACCGCAAATACAACATTTTTAATTGCAGAAGCTGGTGTATCAAGGTTTTTCACTGTAATAATACCAGTGTTAGAAACTGTTAAACCACCGCGTTTTGTAACTTGTACTTCTACTTTGTAGTCACCTTGCTTAATGCCAACAGCTAGTTTACCTGTAGTAGAAGTAGCTTCTCCACCTTCAAAGATGTTTGCTGATGTACCATCTAAGTTATTTGCTACAAATTTGACGTCATGATCTGCTAAGTTTAAGTACTCAACATCAGCGTTACCTTTTTCATCGTTTAATTTGAAAGCAACTGTTTGACCAGCACGATCATCGTCAAATGTAAGTTTTTCTACTGCTAATTTTTTAACTTCGTATACGAATTTCGTTACGAATGATTGATTTTTCACTTTTACAGTAAGATTTTTATTTGGAGCTACTTTACCACCAAGTGTTACAACTGCAGAAGTACCGTCAGCACTTGCTTCAATCGCAACAGCTTTGTCTCCATCAAGAGTTACATCTTCAGCAGCAAGCTTATCTAAACCAGTACCTGTTAATGTTAATTTCGTTGGTTCAGAAATTTTCACATCAGTTACATATGCTTGTGCATTATCTTTTTTGCCATATTTTTTATCTGCTACTGCGATAAATTTAGCTGCTTCTGCACGAGATACAGATTTATTTGGCTCCCATTTGTTTCCGCCTGTTCCTTCAGAAAGTCCAAGATTGATTAGGATGTTTGCTTTTTCTTCACCCCAATGATCTAATAAATCTTCAAATTTTGTAACTAACTCGCCGTTAACTTTATCTTTTAAGTTATAAGCACCTACTATCATAGAAGCGAAAGAAGCACGGTCAATCTTTTTATCTGGAGAGAAGTTTTCTTTACCATCACCTCTAACAACACCCGCTTTTTCAACAGCTGCAATGTATTTAGAAGCCCAATGATTTTTAGCATCTTTGAAAGATGGTTGTGCACCCTCTTCAACTTTTAAACCTAATGTAATTGCCATAATTTTCGCAGCAGAAGCACGATCAATTTCTTCAGCTGGAGCGTATGTACCATCTGGCTTACCTTCGATTGCACCTTTATCTACTAAGTAATTGATAGAATCTAATCCCCAATGACCAGCTGGAACGTCTGGGAATGATTTTCCTGCTGCTGCTACTGGAGATACAACACCTGCTACCATTGCTGCTGTCATTGTACCTGCGATTACTTTTTTGTAAGAGTTAGTCTTTGCCATTTTATAAATTTCCTCCTTCAGGAATATGCTACTAGTTTCATATCATATTAAATTTGAAAACTAGCTAGTTAGAAAAACCATAAAACAATAAAAGCACAAACAAAAATACTATAATGAAAAGTAGTTCATATAATAAAATGATACAAACCGTTAAATGTAAATATAGGGTTTAAATACCATTTTTTGAAACAAGTTCATCATACTATACAAAACTATTCGTTATCAAGAACTTTCTCAAAAGAAGATTCGACATATTCTGATAATTCAGTCTTTTCATTGTATTATTAGTATATTAATAATACTCAAATATAGAAATGAACAAACTGTTTTCCTATAAACCACTCTCACTGCGCTTCGTATATTTTTCATATCGAATACACAATTGGAATTATAGCACATATTTCCACTTCATCACTTAAATGTTTTTTACAATAAATACAATTTTCAGACTGCATTCGACTAAAATTATTGAATTTCGACATTTTATTCTTCTTTTCGAATGTTTTTTTAACAAAAAAAGGTGTGAATTTACAAATAATTTACATATTAATGAGATATTCTTCTATTTTTGAAAACGCTTTCGATTTGTTTCTCAATAAAACTATTCTTTTCAATCTCAAATGTACATGAAATAAGATCAAAATAAAAAGCCTATGATACTCATAGACTTTTGTCTATTTTCTCATAGGCTTTTATTAATCATTTCATGTATCGAATGATTTTAAATTAGTTTTTTGCTGCTTCTTTAATAGAAACTGTAACTTGTACAGCTTTATCAAATTTTACTTCTTGTGTTTTTCCATCTTTTACAACTGTCATGTTTTTCACATAGATAGATGTTGTGCCTTTTGCACCAAATGTACCAGTTTCAGTTACAACATTTGTATCAGCAGAAACGAATTCTACATTAGAAACTGTTGCTTTTGCTGTAGTTGCAGGTACACCATCAACAGATAAGATATTTAAAAGTGCAGCTTGTAAATTAGCATTCGGAGCTACTTCTTTAAGAGATGTACTTGTAAATTCTACTGCTAATTCTTTAGCAGCTGGTGCTGTATCAACAACTTTGAATGAGTGAGTTGTGATTAATTTACCATCTAGTACAACTGTTACTTTATAAGTTTCACCAGCTTTTGCACCTTGACCAACAGTAATTACACGGTTATCTTGTACAGTAACTTGTGCATCAGTTGCGTCTACTTCTTTACCTTCTTTGTTTGTTGTTGTTACTTTTAGTTCAGCTGCTTCTGCACCTTTTAATACTAATCCATTTGCATCTACAGGAAGAACTGAAACAGTCATTGCATCCTTCTTGTTTTTATCCGTAACATATTTATCTAATTCTTTTTCTAAACCACGAACCTCAAATTTAGAGAAAGCAGCTGGAGCTTTTAATTCTACAGCTAATTTAGCTTTTACTTCTTTTTCACCAGATTTAGTTGATAATTCTACAGTATATTTACCAGCTTCTTTACCACCAGCTCTAACTGTTAACTCACCTGTCTTCGGATCGAAGCTTGCAACTTTTTGCGCTGCTACTTCTTTACCGTCTTTATCTAATACAGTTACTTTTACATCATCAGTAGCAAATTCTTTACCATATTGGTCTAAAACTTCAGCTTTAACTTTTACGCCTGTTTCATCTTCTTTAGAAAGTGTAAGGCTTGTTTGCTCTAATTTAATCTCTTTTAATGCTTTTTGAGCAAAAGCTTCAATTTCAACTGTTTTTGAAGCAAGTTCTTTACCATTTTCATCTTTAACAGTTACTTTTACTGGTGCTTTTCCACCTGTACCTAATACAGTAATTTTACCAGTAGCTTTATCTACTACTACCGCTTCTGTATTTAAAGATTCGAATTCAACTTTCACGTTGTCTAATTTAGTTACTGTCGTACCAAATTGGTCTTTTAATTGAACTTTTAACACAGCGTCATCGTTTTCATATACTTTATTATTTTGTTTGAAGTCAGTTTCATCAAATTTAGCATCTGTTGCATTAGAAACTACTGTCCAGTTAGAGATTGAAGATACTGCAGTACCTTCAGCAGAAACTTTTACTTCTTTACTTTCAGCTACTACTTTACCGTCTTTTTTATAAACAGCTTTTACAGTAGTTGAAGTACCTTTGGCTAAATTGATTTTACCTTCTGTAACTTTAGCTGGAGTTACAAATTCAATACCTGCTGGTGAAACAACTTCAGTACCGTTTTCATCTTTAACTGTGTATTTTAATTCACTGTCTACACCCGCTACAACTGTTTGATCAGCCATTTCGATTGTTTTTGCTTCTAAAGAACCTACAGTTACTTCTGCTTTACCAACTTTGTTTACATCTACAGTGTAAGTTTGTTTAGCAGCTAAATTGCTATATAATTCAACTGTAGCAGATTTTTTATCATCTGATAATTTTACATCTTTAACTAATACTTTATCGTTGTTAGCTTTGTTAGCTACTTTAACGTCTTCTTTAGTTAATTTTTCAACAGCTTTGCTGAATTTAACTTCTACTTTTTGAGTTGTAACTGCTTTAGCAGATTCAACTGTTACTGCTTCTTTACCAAACTCTTTGTCAGTCTTAGCAATAAATTTAGCAGCTTCTGCACGAGTCACAGCTTTATCTGGCTCCCAACCATTTCCAGTACCATTAGTGATATCTAAAGCAACTAAAATGTTAGCAGCGTTTTTACCCCAGTGAGGGATTAAATCAGGGAATTTAGTTTCTAATTCTCCGCTTACTTTGCTGTCTAATTTGTATGCTTTTACGATCATTGTTGCCATAGAAGCACGATTAATTTGGTTGTTTGGATTAAACTTACCAGTTTCATCCCCTTGAATCACACCAGCTTTTTCAACAGCTGCGATATATTTAGCAGCCCATGAATCTTGAGCATCTTTGAAAGATGGTTTTGCACCCTCTTTAACTTCTAAACCTAATGTAATTGCCATAATTTTCGCTGCAGAAGCACGGTCAATTGCTTCAGTTGGAGCGAATGTTCCGTCTGGCTTACCTTCGATTGCTTTTTTTGCTACTAAATAATCAATGTACTCTGCACTCCAAGAGCCAGGTTGAACGTCTGGGAATGATTTTCCTGCTGCTGCTACTGGAGAAACAACACCTGCTACCATTGCTGCTGTCATTGTACCTGCGATTACTTTTTTGTAAGAGTTAGTCTTTGCCATTATATATATTTCCTCCTTAGGAATGTAATACTAGTTCCATAAGTTTTTAAATAGATGTTCTATTTATTTTTGAAACTAGTAGATATAAATGTGGTTAACGTATTCTTTGTACAGAATAATAGAATATTCTGTATTACGGAATCACAAAGAAATCATACACCCTTTTCGTCCAATTTAAAATCTCAAATTCGACAAAAAAAGTGAATTTTCGAAATTCTGAATGATCGTTTTTTCGACTTTTATTTTTAAATATCCAGATTATAAAATCAGAATATTTAAAACGAACAGAAAAACACGTCAGAATTACATTTTTAACAATCTTCTTATAACCATTTACAACTATAACAGAAAAACGTTTTCAATATCAATATTTAACTATAAAGATATTACGACATTAATCGACAGCTTATTTTTATATACTTCGACATTTTTATTACCTTCTCATCTCTCAAAATTACCAAATCTATTTTCTTATAATTTACCAAGTAAAACGTAAAATCCTAACATTCTTTATATAAGAATGTTAGGATTACCAAACATACATCTTATCTCTCAAACTTCTTTTTTATGAGCATACATTTAAAATCATTTATACAATTCGACATTTTTCTGCAAATATTTATTTTCTTTCGACATTTTATATTTTTCAACTAATAAAAAAAGAGGATGTCCTCTTAAATTAAGATTACATTCCCCTTTTTTCAAACTCTTTTGAATTCAAGTCACTTATGATGTAGCGAGACGCTGTTGAAATTTGTTCTCTCAATTCTTCTACTCTTTGTTCCAATGTTTCTTTTACATATTCTTTTTGTTCCAGTTGTTTCGTTGCCACGTTATACAAAGTTTCAGCCGTCCAGTCACCATCTACGTTTCCGATAATCGGCTGATTTACTTGTTGTAAAAATGAATCGATCTTTGGATCATATGAAATACCGACCATAGGAATATTAGCAACCGCTGATAATATAAGCGCATGAAGTCTCATACCTATTAGAAGCGAACATTCCGACAAAATTGAAATTTTCTCATGAATATCCAGCTTATACGGAAGCATATGAGCTTCTTCTCCCATTAAGTTAATAATATCGCGTGATGCATTTTGATCAAATGGTCCGTGCATTGGTACGAATAAAATATGGTATCCTTCACGCTTAAATTTTTTCAGCGTATCTGCTAGCTTCTTCATATAATCTTCTTTCGCGTCCCAATACCTCACACTAACTGCAATTACTTTCCCTTGAATCGAATGTTTTTGCAGCCAATCCGACTTCATTCCTTCTGGTTGACATGCCAATACTGGATCTGGAACTAGTTCGATCTCTTTCTTAATACCCATTTCTTTTAAATACAAAAATGAATCTTCATCACGAACTGATATATATGCCGCTTTTGATACTTGCCATTTCACTAATAAACGATTTTGTCTTTTCGTAATTGGACCAATTCCTTGCGCGTAAATATAATACGGCTTCTTCAAAAAACGAGCAATCCGCATAATACCTGTATAGTACAAAATGCTTTTAATACTCGTTTTATCTTGAAGGAGACTTCCCCCTCCGCTAATTAAACCGTTACTTCTCTTTATTTCCTTATAAATTGCTCTTATATCCCAGCGATTTACTGCCTCTACACCGTACATTTTTCTTGTATAGTCGGGGTCATTCGAAAGTACAACAAGCTCAAGAGTAGGATTCTCTTCATGTAGCGCTTTAATAATTGATTGCAAAATTGCTTCGTCCCCAACATTATAAAAACCATAATATCCTGATAAAACTAACCGCACTCTTAATCTCCTCCAACATTTCGCAATCAACTTTTTGTCATTCAACAAATTGCTATCAACTCTTTAATAAGAAAAGTTGGATAACTTCAAATTGATTTCTTTCACAAACATATACATAGCCATACTCATTTATAGACAAATTTACTTACTTAAAAATAGAATTTGCTTTTTGGATATCCAGTTCAACTTTAATGCGCATATGCCATATATGAACAAGGCCACACAAAATGCTAAACCACTATACATCATTGCAATAAATCTAGAATCTACCACATTTATTACAGTAGATGTGAAATATAATCCTATACCTACTATACTAGATACTCCGATTACAGCAAAAAATCTCCCCATGCGAATTGAATAAGCCAATTCTTTTCGAATGTATATATAATTTACGATACAAATTATGATATATATGATCAGTGTACTATAAGCCGCACCAGTTATGCCAAATTGACTTACGAGTACTATATTTAATATGACTTTTACAAAACTCGCTCCAACAACTATCCACGCCGCTTGCTTAGAACGGTTAATTCCTTGCAAAATTCCTATTGATAATACCATAAGTGATGTGAAATACGAACTACCAATTAAAATAGCTAACATGCCGCTCCCTTTAGCATCTGTAAACAACCCAACATTTAACGGGACTGTAAGTGCCATGAGCCAGATTGTTATCGGCGTTGTTAAAACATGAGCAAGCTCATTTGTTCGTTCAATTGTGTGTTTTGCTAACGCTATATCTTTCTTTGTTAATGCAGCAGTTAACAACGGGATTAACGGAAATACCATCGCGCTTGCAAACACGACAATTAATTGTGTAAACGCAAAGCCACGACTATATATACCAAATTGTTCTTGAATCGTTGTAGTGGATTCATGCAACATATGTGGAATCGTTACAGAATCAACTAAATTTAACAACGGCATCGATAATGCTCCAATCGCAATTGGAATCGAAACCTGAAGTATCTTTTTTGCATTTTCTTTAAAATCTTGCAGTGAATATGTATTACTTTTATAACGATATATACTTTTTACATACTTCAATCTCAAATAGATAAGTGACGTAATTACCCCAAGGCAAGAACCAATCATTGCGCCGCCTGTTACAACATCACTATCTTTATTCCAAGATACGAATAAGAATGCAATTGCTAACATAAAGAAAACACGAATGAACTGCTCAATCACTTGTGACACCCCGGTAGGAATCATATCTCCAAAACCTTGGAAATACCCTCGATATACCGCCATATATGGTGCGATTAATAAAGCAAACGAAGTGACAATTAATGGGAGTCTCGTATCTTGTCCACCAAGCATATTTGCAAACATACTTGATCCAATCATAATAACCGAAAATCCAAGCACCCCAAATATTACTCCAATAATAGATGCTGACGTAAATAGTTTGGCAATCCCACCCTGGTCATTCTTCTCATGAAGTTCAGCGATTAACTGTGATATAGCTAGCGGTACTCCCGCTACTGATAAAGTTAAAGCTATCATATATACAGGAAAAACAAGGCGGAAAATCCCAAGCACTTCATCTCCTGCTATATTTTGTAATGGGATTTGAAAAAAACTTCCCAACACTTTCGATAGAAACGTTGTAATCGTTAAAATCGCAGCGCCTTTCACAAACTTATTATTCATCTTCTAGCTCTTTTCTTTCAATATATAATTTAAATACTTATTACATCATAAAACGAGATAGCTATATTCTTCTCTTTTTTGAAAATTTTCACTTTATCTCATTTAGCTATCATACCAAATTTCTTATACATTGAATACTCTCTTTCTTTATGCCCTTCAAATATAGCATGTGCAATAACACCTTATTTATATCCAGTTTTTTCTTCAATTTACTACTTCTACTTATTCCAGATAAACATGTGCTATAATGTAGCTATTGTCAGTAAGAGGAGTGTTTACAACATGCTGAATTCGGTAAAAAAGCTGTTAGGAGATTCTCAAAAGAGAAAACTAAAAAAATATGAACAACTTGTTCAAGACATTAATAATCTAGAAGCAAAACTATCTGATTTATCTGATGAAGAATTACGTCATAAAACTATTATATTTAAAAACATGCTACATGATGGAAAAACAGTGGATGATATAAAAGTAGAGGCGTTCGCTGTTGTACGTGAAGCAGCAAAGCGTGTACTTGGATTACGACACTACGATGTGCAGTTAATTGGTGGCCTTGTACTATTAGAAGGTAATATTGCAGAGATGCCAACTGGCGAAGGAAAAACATTAGTTTCTTCTCTTCCAACATACGTACGTGCTCTTGAAGGAAAAGGCGTTCACGTTATTACTGTAAATGACTATTTAGCAAAACGAGATAAAGAATTAATTGGCCAAGTTCATGAATTTCTAGGTTTAACGGTTGGATTGAATATTCCTCAAATCGATCCTACCGAAAAGAAACTTGCTTACGAAGCTGATATTACATATGGTATTGGAACAGAATTTGGCTTTGACTATCTACGTGATAATATGGCCTCTTCAAAAAATGAACAGGTACAACGTCCCTATCATTTTGCTATTATCGATGAGATTGATAGCGTTTTAATTGATGAAGCGAAGACGCCTCTTATTATCGCGGGTAAGAAATCAAGCAGCACTGATTTACACTATTTATGTGCAAAAGTTATTAAATCATTCCAGGATACTCTTCATTACACGTACGATGCAGAATCGAAATCTGCTAGTTTTACAGAAGACGGTATTACAAAAATAGAAGATTTATTTGATATCGATAACCTATATGATTTAGAACATCAAACTTTATATCATTATATGATCCAAGCATTACGAGCTCATGTCGCTTTCCAATGTGATGTTGACTATATTGTACATGATGAAAAAATTCTACTTGTAGATATTTTCACGGGTCGCGTTATGGATGGTCGCTCTTTAAGTGACGGTTTACACCAAGCTCTTGAAGCAAAAGAAGGTTTAGAAATCACTGAAGAAAACCAAACGCAAGCATCCATTACAATTCAAAACTTCTTCCGTATGTATCCAGCATTATCTGGTATGACAGGTACAGCAAAAACGGAAGAAAAAGAATTTAACCGTGTATATAACATGGAAGTTATGCCAATTCCGACAAACCGTCCTATCATTCGTGAAGACAAAAATGACGTCGTGTACGTAACAGCCGATGCTAAATATAAAGCTGTACGTGAAGATGTTCTAAAGCACAATAAACAAGGACGCCCGATTTTAATTGGGACAATGTCTATTTTACAATCTGAAACCGTTGCGCGTTACTTAGATGAAGCGCATATTACATATCAATTATTGAATGCGAAAAGCGCAGAACAAGAGGCCGATTTAATTGCAACAGCTGGACAAAAAGGACAAGTTACAATTGCGACGAATATGGCCGGACGAGGTACTGATATTATACTAGGTGACGGTGTTCACGAACTTGGTGGATTACATGTAATCGGGACAGAACGCCATGAATCAAGACGCGTTGACAATCAGTTAAAAGGTCGTGCTGGTCGTCAAGGAGATCCAGGTAGTTCTCAGTTCTTCCTTTCTTTAGAAGATGAAATGTTAAAACGTTTCGCACATGAAGAAATGGAGAAATTAAATAAATCACTGAAGTCAGATGAAACAGGACTTATTCTAACTTCTAAAGTTCATGACTTCGTGAACCGTACACAATTAATTTGTGAAGGTAGCCATTTCTCAATGCGTGAGTACAATTTAAAGTTAGATGATGTAATAAATGACCAACGTAACGTTATTTATAAATTACGTAATAACTTGTTACAAGAAGATATAAATATGATTGAAATTATTATTCCAATGATTGATCATGCTGTAGAAGCCATTTCTAAGCAATATCTTTTGGAAGGTATGCTTCCAGAAGAATGGGATTTCGCTAGTTTAACAGCAAATATAAATGAACTTTTACCAGTAGAAAACATGCCATCACTATCAGCGAATAATGTACATTCACCGGAAGATTTACAATCCGTTTTGAAAGAAACATTATCTCTTTATAAAGAGCGCGTAAATGAGCTAAATAGCCATACTGATTTACAGCAGTCGCTACGATATGTTTCCCTTCATTTCCTAGATCAGAACTGGGTAAATCACTTAGATGCAATGACTCACTTAAAAGAAGGCATCGGGCTAAGACAATATCAACAAGAAGACCCTACTCGTCTTTATCAAAAAGAAGGCCTAGATATCTTTTTATACACATATGGTAATTTCGAAAAAGAAATGTGCCGCTATGTTGCAAGACATTTAGGTGTTCCTGAAAACGTACAATAACGAGGTGAAAGATAATGTTATCATTCCTAAAAAGAGCTAAGAAAAGCGGAAAAGATACGACTGTCTCTAGTAATCAATTATTCGGACAAGAAGAAACAAATACTGAAAATAAAACAGTAAAACCGACGCTTTACTTCCACCCTAGCTGGGGTGCAGTAGCACAAGAACAAAAATACATTTATCAATTTTTAAATAAAGAACTAACACGTTTACAAGAATATCAAATTTCTTTATCTGGAATTGAGATTGAAAAACGTGATAATGGTTATGATGTAGCTGTATTTATTCGTAGCACTGTTCCGAAACCAATTTCTTTCGAAGAGGTTACATTAATCCTTCTAGATAAAGAGAAGAAACTATTTGCCCGCAAAACATTTAATCTTTCTGCATTAGGAGATATTCCTGCAAATGTAAATATGCCATTCATCTTTACATTTGAGCAAGAAACAATTACAGGTGCCGAATTATCGCAAACAGATTGGGAATTAGCGTTTGAACTTGAAAGTAAGCATGTATTAGATTTAGACCCATCTTGGGAAGCTCAGTTACCTGAAGCAAGCAAAGAAGCTTTACGTAATTTCGTAGACAATTTAACACCTCCAAATGATGGTGAAATTAACTTCCTAGGTCTGCAAGCTGCAAGAAAAGAAAACGGTGATTTACATACAACGCTTCTTATTCGTAACGGTTGCAAAGACGACATTCAACTAGAGCAACTTCCTCTTCACATTGAAGATGCAGCAGGTGCAGTTGTCGTGAAAGGTGCTTTCACGTTACCGAATCTTGAAATTAAAGCGAACACTACAAAACCGTGGTCATTTGTCTTCCCTGCTTCATCTATATTAAAAGAAGATATGGATCTATCTTCTTGGAAAGCATTTGTACCACAAGACTAATAAGAGAGGCTGCTCTAGAAGCAGCCTCTCTTATTCTTTCCCATACAAAAAAACCTGTTCAAAAAGATGGTCATCACACCTCCTTGGACAGGCTTATTCTTTATGTAAAATTTATTTCGTTACTAATAAACGTTCAATATGATATTCAGCTTCTAACTTGCACATTTCATCTACATGCTTCACTTTATTTTTCTTTAATTGCTCTACTTGCTCTTCGCTCGGCTCTTCATTAATAAGCTCGTTAATTTTTTCATTCACTTTCACTGCTAACGCTTGATGGAAATCTGGATGTTCTTTCAACTCATCATCTACTTTATTAATCCAAGTTGATTTTGTGTATAAATATTGTTTCCACTGTTCAACAAATTGCTGCATATCAAATTTTTCTTCATGCCATTCAATTTCTTTCATATACTTCTCAAAAGAAACAACAATTGATCGCGTAATCCCGATCTTCACTCCATGTGGTAACTGTTTGTACATCAAATATTCCCTCCAGCTCACAGCTCTTCCTTCTGAATATAAAGGAATCTCAAAATTCATATACCTTCTTATAATAGCACATACCTAATCTAGAATGTTACTATACTGCTAAGATTAATAAATGTCAATAACATAAAAAACATCACGATATAAAGATATTAAACACAATAAAAAACACCCTCATACGAGGGCATTTCCTTACATAGCACCAGCTTCTACAAACTGTAATTTATCTTTCTGCTCATTACTCGCCAGCGTTACTAACGTTTTTTCAATATGAGTAGGCACTTGTTCTAGCGTCACACTCACTCCTGACTTATCCGACTGCTCAATGAAATTAAATAACGCCATTGCGCCTGATACATCCATATAGCGCACATCTTTCATACGTAAAACAACCGGAGACTTTACGTCTTGTAAAGCATAAAAAATACGATCCACTGTTAAAAATGAAAGTGGGCCTTTAATTTTATATGTCGCGTCTTTTTCTTTTACAATAGAAGCTTTACGTTCTTTACATTTCACCATGTATATAATGAACGTAAGAATAATACCGAACGCAACAGCAATCATTAAATCGAACTTCACTGTGACAATCATCGTTACGAGCATAACAATGACATCACCTTTTGGTGCTACATGCATTTTCTTCATGCTTTCCCAATCAAACATTCCAATACCAGTTAAAATTAAAATACCTGATAATACAGCAAGCGGAATGTATTGTACGACCGATCCAAGTCCCATAATGAAAATAAATAATATAACACTATGCATACTTGCTGAAAGCGCCGTTTTACCACCGCTTCTTATATTAACGATAGACCGTACAGTCGCCCCTGCCCCTGCTAATCCGCCAAACAACCCGCTCATCATATTACCGATACCTTGTCCGACCAGTTCTTTATTACTTTTATGACGTGTACCTGTCACATTATCCATTACGACCGATGTTAACAACGAGTCAATCGATCCTAATAAAGCAATACTAAGCGCTGGTAAAATAAGTTCTGCAATCCCTGTTCCACTTAAAGATGGAATATGAAGCGTCGGCATCGCTTCTGGAATCGTCCCAATTTTTTCAATCACCTTATTTAATGACAAGTTTCCGATAATCGGTAACTTCACTGTAAGCCCTTCTAACGCAGAAGAAAATAAAGGAAGCAAAGCAGTTACACCGACTAATGCAACTAAACTAGACGGAATAGCCTTAATCCATTTTCCAGAAACAATCATTACAATAATCGTTAATACTACGAGTAGAAAACTATTTTGCACATGCTTTATTTCACCTAAAATAATAATTAATGCGATTCCGTTCATAAATCCTGAAACGACAGGATACGGAATGTATCGAACGTAAGATCCAAGCTTACATACACCGAATAAAATTTGAAACAGTCCCGCCATCATAAAGGCTATAAAACTCGCCTCTAATCCGTGCGTCGCAATAACTCCTGTTGCAATAACCGTAATCGGTCCAGTTGGCCCCGTTACCTGCCCAGGTGTACCACCAAATAACGCCGCAAATAAACCTGCAAAAATCGCACCATACAATCCGACTAGTGCTCCCTCAGATGTTCCCGTTGCAGCAATACCAAATGCAATGGCAAGTGGCAACGCAACAATCGCAACAGTAAAACCTGCTAAACATTCCTTTGCTATTTTTTGAAACATATAATAACCACCTTCACATTAAGTCCACGTTCCATTGTACACCTAAAAGAATATATTCGTTAGCCCACTTTTTACAGTATCGTGACGTAAACGCATTCAATTGTAAACTTCCGCCGCATCTTTGGAAACTATTATAACTATGTTATAATGAACAAATTAAATCTTTTATTATATATTTGGAGGCACTATGCTAACTTTTGAAGAAAAATTATCGATCATTGAATCTTTCCCTGAATTAGAAAGAAAGAACGTATCATTAAAACGCGTGAACTTTCACTTTGAAGAAAGTCGTTTAGATAAAAAGAACGTTGTTTATCACTTACATCCAAATGGAAACGGCTTTGTATATGCAAACTTCATTAAAGGTTATAAAACAGATGATAAAGGCATGATTAACATCCGTGAGTTTTCAGAAGAAGAACTGCGTTCATTAATTGAAAAAGTAATTGAACGTCTATCACAGGAACCAGAAGAAATTGTTACAACAATGGAACCTGCTGCTGAAGAAGAATGGAAGAACGAAGACGGCCACATCCTAACTCTTATTCAAGAGGATGATATGTGGAACGTGTACGCTGGTGTAAACTTAGACGGTACATTCAACTCTTATCCAGAAGCTGCGGAATACCTTGATGAAGAAGGATTTTCCCGTAAATAAAAGTAGAAAGTGGGCATCCCAACATGACCATCAAACAATGTTGCAAACCCCATTTCATTCAACGATTTTTATAACAATAAAAAACCCTCAAGCATCCATATACTTGAGGGTTTTTCAATTAAAAAGTAGAACTGCTGAAAGTTCTTACATTAAGAACAAAGTGGAATTGGTACAGGAATTTGAATACCTTCTACAAATAAGAAGTATTGACCACTTACTATTTTAAAACAAACCAATTGCATGGCTATTCCTCCCTTCTGTTAGATTAATACATTATATTAGTTAATATTATTATACATATAATTAAATAGTTTGTTTTTTAAAAAAGTTACTATGCTACCATCTCTTCACTCAAAGAAAATATCTTCACCTTTCTTTTTGACTATATAAACTCCTTCCTCACACTGTTTCTATTAATTTCCATAAAATAATTTAGAGGAGGATTAAAAATGAATACAACTGCTAGATTAGTAAGTTGGAAAGAACATGGAGATATGATTATTTTGGAATGTGAATCAAATGGAAAACGCTTCGAGATATCAACATATAAACAACGAATATATAATGCCCACCTTTTGTCAGATGACGTATATGTTCGTTTAGATTCATCTGATAATATAATTGGAATAGATATCTATAAGAAGTAAGAAAAGCCCTCTATTTTTGTAGGCGGGCTTTATCTTTATTACAAAATACCAAAGTATACTCTCGTTTTCTCATGAAGTTTATGTAATTATACATATTCACAAAAAATAAACTAAATGAATATTACATGTAGTAAAATATAACTTGTGGACACGTTCTATAAAGCAGATTCTTTTAAAAGGCGTAACATATCAATCATTATAGGGGATGTGGCGTTACTCCGATACTGATCTCAGATCTCTTATATTTTGTGAACTAACAATCTAGTGTATATAGACGATTCTGTTTTATAGTATGTGTTTACACTTATAACAAAGGGGTAATACGGATAGATTCGTATGAAATGAAAATGGTTCAAGTCGGAGAGAGGCACCTTAGGGTGTCTTTTCTTTTGTACATTACATCCCTTTATTTCTTTCACATTGTTTCAAATGCACGAATTACTCTTCATTGCAAAGAAACGAGAATTAAGTGAAGATTGATTGATTTTCACTTAATTCTCCACCTCTACAAAAGAGCAAAGATATTGCTTACAGACAAACAGGCGAAAATCACATAGATATGAGGCATCCGACACTTTCTATTTTTTCGCGCCTTTCAACGACTCTCTAAGCACAAACTTCTGCAATTTCCCACTTGCATTACGAGGAAGTTCATCCACAAATAAATAATGACGTGGGCGTTTATAATCTGCTAATTCATCACTTTCTTTACAATATATTTCCAAATCATTTTCTGTAATCGTTTCATCTTTCTTTACAACGACGGCCACAACACGTTCTCCCCATAATTCATCTGGCTCACCAAGCACCGCAACATCTAATATACCAGGATGACTATGTAGAAAATCTTCAATTTCACGTGGATAAATATTAACGCCTCCGCTAATTACCATATCATCCACACGATCTGCGACGAATAAATAGCCATCTTTATCGAAGTAACCTAAATCACCAGAGTGATACCATCCTTTATACATCGATTTTGCATTTGCTTCTTCTCGGTTATGATAACCAGCCATCATAGTTGGGCCGCGTAAAATAATCTCCCCTACTTCATAAGGAGGTAATACCTCATCTGGTTCTGCTGGTGCATCATCATTTGGTTTTACAATGCGGATTTCATGACTAAAGCACGGTGTTCCTGCTGAACCTGCTTTCGTAATTTGATCTTCTTCTACAAGAAACGCAACAACTGGTCCCATTTCTGTCATTCCGTATATTTGTACGAGATCAATATAAAGACGTTCTTTACATTCCTTCACTAATGCTGGAGCCATTGCCGCTCCTCCATATATACCAATCTTCATCGATGTTAAATCGTACTGCGTTAAATCTTTTTGCAGTAACATATTCCACATCGTCGGTGCTGCAAAAAATGTCGTAATCTTCTCTTCTTGAATCGTATGTAATACTCTATCCGTATCAAAGTGATGTAAAATAACATTCTTTCCACCAACTTGAATACGCGGAATGATTCCAGCATTTAACTCGCCGCAATGATATAAAGGCGCCACTACAAGCCCAGCACTATCTCTATTATATTTTAAGAAATACGTACAAATCATACTATGCTCAGCCATTTCACGATGGCGATGTAGCACGCCTTTCGGATGACCTGTCGTACCGCTCGTATATAGCATAGAACAATAATCCATTTCATCAATTTCGATATCTACTTTGTCAGAAGATGCTGCATTCACTTTTTCATGGTAAGAACTAGCATAGGAAGGTGTATCGTCTTCTACATACCAAAAAGACGAATTTGGAAAATCTCGTTCAATGATAGCAACAGTTGATTCAACTGCTTTTTCAAAGACTACTACTTTCGAGGCTGCGTCTTGGAGAATATACGATACTTCTTTTGCCTTTAAGCGGAAATTAATCGGGTTAAAGATTGCCCCTATTTTCACGCAAGCTAAGTAAACGTTTACAAATTCACGGCAATTATATAAGTAAACAGATACAGTATCTCCCTTTCTTACCCCTTCTTTCAATAGCGCTTGCGCCGTTTTATTTATTTGCTCATCCCACTGTTTATATGTCCAGCGAATATTTTTTTCCGGCTCTACTAACGCCTCTTTATTAGGATACTTACCAACAGCTAAATCAAATATTCTCCCTATCGTCATGTACATGCCAACAATTTCCCCCTTTTCTCTTTCATAAATCTATCATTTCGTCTATAAGTAGACATTGTCCTCTAATGATTTGACTAATTTTTCTGATTATTATCGACATAGTTTTACAATCAGTGCCGCTTAGCGGTAAGTGAAATTATATCGGCGGTTTTCCGAATATATCGACCACAACTTGAAATATATCAGCGATTTTTCGAATATATCAACTTACCGACAAAAACTGACAAAATAAAAAAGAGGCTATTCCAACTCGGAACAACCTCTTTCTTCTTATACGAATAGCTCTTCTAAAATTTTCAGTTTGTCTTCTGTATATTTTACGAAGCCATCGTTATATGATTTTGGATCTTTCGGATTTGCGAAGTGCGTAATTGCGCCTGTCTTCGGATGAACAAATTTACTTGATGCACCACAGCCAAGTCCGATAATCGATTGAACTTCTTCCATAATAACAATGTTATAAATACTTTCTTGCGTCGGCATTGCATAACCAACGTTCTCTAAGTTACCTAAAATATTCTTTTGACGATATAGATAATATGGTACGTAATTATGCTTTTGCGTCCACTCTTCTGCTTCGTGCATCATCGCTGTAATTTCTTCGCGACCAGCTACTTTATATTTACGTTTGTTTTGCGTCATTTCAGAAGCACGTTTGAATGATAACGTATGAACTGTTAACGATTCTGGCATTAACTTTTCTGTCTCATCTAACGTATGCTTGAAAATATCTAACCCTTCACCAGGAAGACCAATAATTAAGTCCATATTAATATTGTTCATTCCCATTTCACGAGCTAAGTGATACTTCTCAATTGTTTCTTCTACAGTATGATGACGCCCAATTGCTTTTAATGTCTCTTGATGGTATGACTGCGGATTAATACTAATACGGTCAATGTTCCATTTATTTAACACTTCTAGCTTCGCTGGCGTGATTGTATCTGGGCGACCTGCCTCAACTGTTACTTCACGCACATTTTTCACATCTGGGAACGCTTCATACATTTCTTCATACAGCATATCCATCTCTTCTGCTGTAATACTTGTCGGTGTACCGCCGCCGTAATAAATCGTCGTAACTGTTACACCTTTTTCTTTTAAAAACTTACCAATTTCACGGACTTCATAATGTAAACCACCTAAGAATGAATCAACAGAGCCTTGGCGTCCGTTAATTGCATACGCCGGGAATGTACAATATGCACATTTTGTTGGGCAGAATGGAATACCGATATAAATACTTACTTCCTCTTTCAAACGGTATAAATCCGGAACTACCGCTAATTGGCAATCCACAATACGCTGAAGAAGTTCAATTTTCTCTTCATGAATTAAATAGCTTTCACGAAGTTCTTGGTGTGCTTCTTCTTTTGACATACCACTTTGAAGCATTTTATGAAGAAGTTTTGTCGGACGAACTCCTGTTAAAATGCCCCAGCTTTGTTCAAGACCAGTTAACTGTTGAAGAACAGAAAGATATACATAAGAAACAACGTGCTTCACTTGCTTCATACGCTCTTTTTCATCTGTGAAAGCAGATAAATCTTTTGCGAAAGTTTCTTCATACACATTTCCAGTAGCAACCTCTGTTAAACGAGCTGATGCTTTCACATTCTCTTCAATGTGTATATCAACAATAAGATTTGCTTCCTCTTGTTCAAATCCAATCGTACTATCTTCAAAAAATAAGCCGCCAATATTTTGCAGCGGACGTAAAAAACGATCATCTTGTAACGTTTTAATTGAAATTAACAACATTATCACCTTTTCATTTGCAAACTCTCTTTAGTTTACTTGAAGGGCGTTTGTAGGTCAATACAGAAGGTTTTACCTTATTTCTATATCCTATTTAAAACAAACTGAATATTAGTTTTTCACGAACTTTTCCTAGTTGTATAGACATTACAATATGCTCTTGTTACAATCTAGAACGTATTAATACTTGCTACTAATTTAAAATACATCTAAAGGAGGACTGTTAACACGACATATATACTATAACGTGTTAACAAACAACTATGAAAAAAAGGTTTTACAACATTTTAGCACTATCTTTGGCATTACAAGCATTTATAGCACCTACCCATTCATTCGCAGAAAATATAGAGAAAACTGCGGAATTGTCTATTGATGAACAAGCGTTAAAAAGCATTGAAGAACATGCAAAACAGCATAGACATGACGAAGAAAACGACCTTGAAATCTCGGGTGAATATCTTCTCCACTTATCAACAAAACTTCCACTATACGATGCAAACGACTTAAAAACCAAAACAAATATTGAAATTGCTGAACCAGTAGTAAAGGCAACGAAGAAAAAAGGTAATACATATTACGTACAAACTACATCCGGTTCTGGTTGGGTTAATAAGGAAAATAATAGTTTAGAAATACAAGAGATTCATAAACTTTCAAATCAAAAACTAATTGTGAAAGACGAAACATCAATATATTCATTCCCTTTCCAATCGTTTAAAGAGGAAACGAAATTACAGCCACAAACAGTAGCTCCTACTGAACAAGCTGGAAATTGGTTTAAAATTCAACTGAACGGAACTGAGAAATGGATTTATGCTCCTTCAGCTACATTCGAAGGTACAAAAGCATCATTATTTGAAAAAGCAGGTTCTATCGAAAAGAGAAGCGCAACTTTCTTCAAAACACCCTCTAATTTGCCTACAAATAACGTTTATGGTGTTACATTTAAAGAAATGATCGTTCCAAAAGGGAATGAAAACATTCGTCCTGGCTACGCAATGGAACCGAAATACATTACAATTCATGAAACTGCTAATACAAGTAAAGGTGCTAACGCGTTAAATCATGCGAAGTACTTAGATAGCCAAGCACGCGGAAATACTGATCGTTCAGCATCTTGGCATTTTACAGTGGATGACAAAGAAATTTATCAACATCTTCCATTAAATGAAGTTGGTTGGCATGCTGGAAATAAGACAGGAAACTATGAATCTATCGGAATTGAAATTGCTGTGAATAGTGATGGAAATTATACGAAAGCAGTAGAAAATGCCCGAAAATTAGCTGCTTATTTAATGAACGAATTAAACATATCTCTAGATCACGTGCAAAAGCATCAATTTTGGAGCGGAAAAAACTGCCCTGCATTTATGATTCAACGCGGACAATGGGATGCTTTCTTAAAAGGCACGAACGCTTACTATAATGAACATCGTAAAGAGGTTATGCCACCGCCAGAAATCCCTCATGAAAAAGACGACATTACAGGTGGTTGGTATGAACAAGACATTCGTCAATTAGCAGCTAGGAAAATCATGTTCGGTGATGGAAATGGTTCTTACTGGCCAAACCGCCTCGTAACACGAGCAGAGTTTGCAAATTTAATGTCGCGAGCTTTAAAATTACCGGCTGGAAACGCTAAATTTACAGACTTAAACGAAGCACATCCATCTTTAGTAGACGGAATTAATCGTGCAGCTAGCGCAGGTATCATTAATGGTCGTGGGAATAATAAATTTGATCCGATTGCTACAATAACACGTGATGAAGCTGTTATCATGATTGACCGTGCATTAGAATATAACTGGATTTATAGAAAAGAAGTGAAATTACCATTCACTGACCAAAATTTAGCATACGATAAGAAAGCATTACAAAATGTTTACGCATACGGCATCGTAAAAGGGAACGAGCGCAATGAATTCGTACCAAAAGGCACAGCAACACGTGCTGAATCAGCCGCATTTTTAAATCGAATGCTTAAGGTTATTGAAGCTTAAACAAAAAACTAAAAGGCATAAGAGATAACATTTCTCTTATGCCTTTTATAAAACTATTAGCTATTTTTAATCATAAATCTAAGACGTATCCCTAATAAAACAAGAGCAAAACCAACGAATGGAAGATAATTCATATCATGTCCTGTGGCTGGAAGGCGTTGTGCATGAGACGCACCTTGTCCTTTTTCTGGTGAGGTAGGTTGTTCTTTATCTACGTTTACCATTCCTTCACCCGGTTTCTCTGTCTCTTCACCTGGCTTTTCTGTTTCCTCACCTGGTTTCTCTGTTTCTTCACCCGGTTTTCCTGTCTCTTCACCTGGTTTCTCTGTTTCTTCACCCGGCTTCTCTGTTTCTTCACCCGGCTTCTCTGTTTCTTCACCCGGTTTTCCTGTCTCTTCACCTGGTTTCTCTGTTTCTTCACCCGGTTTTCCTGTCTCTTCACCTGGTTTCTCTGTTTCTTCACCCGGCTTCTCTGTTTCTTCGCCCGGCTTTTCTGTTTCTTCACCTGGTTTTTCTATCTCTCCACCTGGTTTTTCTGTTTCTTCACCCGGCTTCTCTGTTTCCTCACCTGGTTTCTCTGTTTCTTCACCTGGCTTCTCTGTCTCTTCGCCTGGCTTTTCTGCCTCTTCGCCCGGCTTCTCTGTTTCTTCACCTGGCTTCTCTGTCTCTTCGCCTGGCTTCTCTGTTTCTTCACCTGGTTTCTCTGTTTCTTCACCTGGCTTCTCTGTCTCTTCGCCCGGCTTCTCTGTTTCTTCACCTGGTTTTTCTATCTCTCCACCTGGTTTTTCTATCTCTCCACCTGGCTTCTCTGTTTCTTCACCTGGTTTTTCTGTTTCCTCACCCGGTTTCTCTGTTTCTTCACCTGGTTTTTCTGTTTCTTCACCTGGCTTTTCTGTTTCTTCACCTGGCTTTTCTGTTTCTTCACCTGGCTTTTCTGTTTCTTCACCTGGTTTTTCTGTTTCTTCACCTGGCTTCTCTATTTCTCCACCTGGATTTTCTGGACCTTTTTCTGTTTCTTTTTCATTCAATACTTCTTGTTTCGCTACTTTATTAGCTATAACGTTTACTTCTACTGTAACTTCTATCGCTTTGTAGCCTTCTGGCGCTTTTGTTTCTTCTAACGTATACTTACCTGGCACTAAGTTTTCGAATATAACAACACCATCTTTATTTGTTGTTTTCGCCTCTCCAACTATTTGACCATTTTCGTTTTTTAGTCTAAATTCCGCGCCTTCTAGCACATTTCTGCTCTCAGCATCCTTCTTGATTACCTGTAAGCTTCCCAACTCTTTCACGTTTCTAACTGTTACTGGTACTACTTTGTTCTCTTCCACATTAACTTCAATTTCTTCTTTTAGTAATTTATATCCCTCTGGTGCTTTCGTTTCTTTTAATGTATATTTACCTGGTTCTAATTTCTTAGAGATTACTTTACCTGTTTTATCTGTTCGTAATGTATCTATTTGTTGACCGTCTTTATACACTTCAAATTCGGCACCTGATAATAACTTTGTTTCATCACTTGCATCTACTTTTACAATTTCAAATTGACCTGTTACTTTTTCAACGGATGGCTTATTCCACTTTGGCCAGTTAAATTTAAAATTATGAACCTCAAATCCATCTCTTTGGTGTAATCCACCAACAAAGGCTTGTCCGTTAATAGAGCCACCCTTTGTTTCTACAACTGCATTAGGCGCAAATACACTCCCTACTACACCATAGCCTTTAGTTGTTATCTTTTTAGCATTAGGGAATACCCAAATGACTTTACTAGCTAACTCAGTAAAAGATGAATTAGGGTCGTATGCTTGAGATGTATTTATTAAGTCTGTTGCCATCCCAGTGTTTTTTGTATCATACAAAATTGCACCACTAGCAAAATTAACTGTTTCCGCATCTGAATAAATAACAATAAAATCTTTATTGTCTACATTCGGAAGAAAAACGTCTTTTACATCAAATGTTTTCTTTCCATTTTGTCCTGAAGAAACGTAAATATTAGGATTATTTACATCTTCACCGATTCCAAAGGTCATACCCGGTTTAGGTTTATCAGTATGTAATTGACCAGCCTCCTCAATTACACTATTAACATCTTTTCTAAACTCTTTAAATTTAGCATCAATCTCCGCTTGCTCTTTATAAGAGATACGGTCATATGACGATTTCATTGCACCTTCTGGGTCACCATCTTTTGTCATCGCCACTGTGCCATCTTGAATAATTACTTGTCCTGTTCCCGCTTTCGTAAATTGACCACCTAGTAATAATGCTGGATATCCTTCCTCTACCCATGTTGCTCCAGCTAAATTATTCGCTCCAGTTGCAGCTGCTAAAACTGTATAACTCGATGCATTCATATTTTTTTGAACAGCCATCGCACCCTCAATATCCGCACTCGTTGCACTATGATCTCCAAAAATGATTGCATTGTAATAAGATACATCACCTAAACCTTTTAATTCTGTTGTAGCTGCCTCTGCTTTATACGGTAAATGGATTAAAAAATTCATACATACTAGTAACACAACTATAAAACTACTACTTAATTTTTTTATTTTTTGATTAAATGATTTCCTCAAAAAATTCATTCCCCCTTTTAAACTTCCTAAAACCAAACAAAAAAGCATCTTTCATATGTACCAAGCCTTACTCACAATAACTTAAAATCATTCATTTAAATAAAAACAAGAAACTCTACAACTGCTTAATAAAATTACTACAATTCATTTTTGAGATAATACGTGAACTAAACTATCATGCGGAAGTATTTTTTGCATATGGAGCTCAACAAAATTAACCTGAAGAATATTTCATGTGGTGTAACTATTTTGGCAACATCACCCACTTTACAACAGTTTTCTAAAGGATTCAAGTAAATTGTATGAACTTCAGACACAATTTATCTGGTAAAACGTTTTCATCTTTCGAATAAAACCAATAAAAAAACGTAGCCAAAAAGCTACGTTTTTCTTTCATCGTTTCGGTGTATTTTTATGATTTTTCAAAAATGGAAGCGGGAATTGCTTACGGAAATGTTCTTTAATCATATACTCTACGCCGTTCTCACTATTTGAACGTGTAATCCAGTCTGCTGCTTGTTTTAACTCTACAGGTGAGTTCCCCATCGCTACACCAAGCCCTACATTTTCAATTACTTCTAGATCTTCTAAACTATCTCCAATCGCAACCATTTCGTTTAGCGAAATATTTAAATGCTCTCCAAGCAATTGTAATCCGCGTAATTTTGATACATTTTGCGGCAAAATTTCTATTCGTTTTGAATCACACTCAACATACTCTATATCTTGGAATGCTTTTCTTAATGTATTTATCCCTCGTTCTTTTTCACCTTTACTTTGGAAAATAACATCAATTTTTGGTGCTGCTACTGGATGATCACGAAGCGCATCACCTAACGAATCCACAAACTGAACCGGATAAAATAACGGATCTGCGCTTGATAATACAGTACGCGCAATTAAGTTTGGTGTATTTCTCTCCCGATTTCCGATTGAAAACCGTTCGTGAGAGATGCGGACGTTACAATCGAAGTGCTCTAACACTTGCACAATGTTAAACGTCTTCTCTTCCGATAACCTTCTTTGAATATACGGCTTATCTAACGTTGCTGAAACGAAAGCACCACCGTGTGTCACTAGGATAGAATCTAATTTTAACGCCTTTGCAACTTTATGAGCGGACTGAAAATTACGGCTCGTAAATAATGTAACGTATACATCTTTTCTTTTCACAAATTCAATTGTTTCTCGTAATCCTTTTGCAATTTTTCCGTTGTTGTATAGTAATGTCCCATCTATATTAAGAGCTAGTAAGCGATAAATCATGTCGCACTCCCCCTCTTCGCTGTTGTACTCTATCCATAATTTATGAAATAAATGTAGCAAATAGAACGAGTTAGAATTACTACTGAAAATTTGGTTTACTATATACATATACACTCAGTAAAGGAGATAGTACAATGCAAGCACCACCTTCCTTTTATGAAGGCGATACGTTAGAAGTCGCAAAGAAATTACTCGGACAGAAACTTGTACATACTGTAGATGGAATAAAACGAAGCGGAATCATTGTAGAAGTAGAAGCATATAAGGGTCCCGATGATAAAGCCGCACATAGTTACGGCGGCAGACGAACGGACCGCACAGAAGTCATGTTTGGTGCACCAGGGCATGCTTACGTATATTTAATTTACGGTATGTATCATTGTTTTAACGTCATTACAGCGCCAGTTGGCACCCCACAAGGTGTTCTCATTCGAGCCCTTGAGCCAGTAGACGGGATTGAAGAAATAAAACTTGCGCGATACAACAAAACCGACATTACAAAAGCGCAGTATAAAAATTTAACGAACGGCCCTGGCAAACTATGCCGTGCCCTCGGAATTACTTTAGAAGAACGAGGCGTATCGTTACAAAGTGACACATTACATATTGAACTCGTCCCAGAAGAAGAACACATATCATCACAATATAAAATAACAGCAGGACCTCGTATTAACATCGACTATGCAGAAGAAGCTGTACAATATCCGTGGCGTTTTTATTATGAGGGGCATCCGTTCGTTTCAAAGAAATAAACGATATCAACAAGATATATTAATAAAAGAAGACTGTTCCAAATTAGAACAGTCTCTCCTTTTTACTCCGAGCCTTCCGCAGTCGCAATATTATCCTCTAAGTTTTCTCTTGATAATTCAGCCGCCATAAAATCAGCTGTTTCTGGAAGTGCTAAATGCATATGAGCTTTTTGGCAAATTTGGATCGTACAGTTTTCAACAACATAATCGAAAACATGTCCACCTCCGCTTCTTGCATCGTCAATGTAATGTAAGTGGAAACCAGCTACACCAATACCTTGCGCGTAATCTGGTGTCCAAAATCCAGCAAGCGTGCCTTCTGTATGTTTAAATGAAAAGATTGGTTGTGATTTCGTCACTTCAACGAGCGGTGTATACGGTTTTTCTTGTCTTGGAACAGTTCTCGTTCTTACTTCACGGAATGTACCGTCCATTCTAATAGCGTAAAATAAGTTTTTACTTGGCATTAATTCATGTAATAATGCCTCAACTTCTTCACGATTCATCGGACGCTCTGCCGTATAACTCATTTCTTTTTCAAAAAACGTTACAGTCGCAAACGGTGTTGTTTCTTCCGGTTCTACTTTTTCTGCTGAACCGTCTGAACGTAAATGATAAAATTCGTTATCGAATGCAATCATTTCACCATCTAATTGATCAAATGTGCCGATGCCGAAATCACCACGTTCTTTCAATTCCTCAAAGCTAATTACACCATCATATATACCATCTAATAGCGCAAGCATTGTAGATGTTTGATATACTTCATTACTCGTTTTCGTTCTTTTTGCATCAATATCAATGAATTGTGCAACAGTCATCTCAATCATGCCTCCATTAGTTTAATTGGTTTGGTAATAATTTTTCGCTTAATTTAATGTTGTCACGGTAGTCAATTGGAACATCAATAATGACAGGGCCGTCTGCTGCTAATGCTTCTTTTAATACACCTTCTAATTCATCAGGCGTGTTAACACGAAGACCCTTTGCACCGAAACTTTCTGCATATTTCACAAGATCGACATCGCCAAACTCTGTAGCTGATGTTCTACCGTATTTCATCATTTGTTGGAACGCAACCATATCATATGTACCATCTCTCCATACAAGATGTACGATCGGTGCGTTTAAGCGTACCGCTGTTTCTAATTCCATCGAAGAGAATAAGAAACCACCATCACCTGACACGGAAACAACTTTCTTGCCCGGTTCAACTAAAGTAGCAGCAATTGCCCAAGGAAGTGCAACACCTAACGTTTGCATACCGTTACTAAATAATAATCTACGTGGTTCATAAGAACGGAAACATCTTGCCATCCAAATAGAATGTGAACCGATGTCACATGTAACGGTTGTATCGTCACTAATTAAAGAACGAAGTGTACGAATCACTTGAAGCGGATGCGTAACACCTTCTGAAGCACGGTTTGGAACTTCTGCTTGTTCTGATAATTTCGCACGTAATCGTTCTAACACTACTTCTGATTTCGAACTTAATACAAGTTTCGGTAATTTTTCTGCAATGCTATTTACAGTTAAAGCAATATCACCAATTAATTCGCGCTCTGGTTGGTAATCATGGTCGATATCTGCTTGATGGTCATCAAGATGGATAATCGTTCTATCTCCAAGTTTATTCCAGAATTTCGGATCATACTCAATTGGGTCATAACCGATCGAAATAACAAGATCTGCTTCTTCTAGTAAAATATCACCTGGTTGATTACGGAATAATCCAACACGACCAAAGAAATGGTCTTCTAACTCACGCGAAATTGCACCAGCTGCTTGATATGTTTCAACGACAGGAAGTTCTGTATCCGCAATTAATTCACGAACGGCTTTCGTCACTTCATTTGTGCTCGCTCTCATACCGAGTAAAATAACTGGTAATTTCGCCGATTTTATTTTTTCTACTACATATGTAATTTCATGTGTGGGAGCGATTCCAAGCTGTGGCTTAGAAAGCGCACCGATAGACTCTACAGTCGTTTCAGCTGTCATAACGTCTTGCGGCAGACTTACTAAAGTAGCTCCTGGATTAGTGGAAGTCGCACTTCGGAATGCATTTGATAGTGCTTCTGGCACATTATCAGGATGCTCTACTTCTACGCTATATTTTGTGATTGGTTCGAATAGTGCAGCATTATCCATAGATTGATGCGTACGTTTTAATCGATCCGTACGTGGAACTGCACCAGCTAAAGCAACAACGGGATCACTCTCCGCATTCGCAGTAACAAGACCTGTCGCTAAATTCGATGTCCCTGGTCCTGAAGTTACAAGACATACGCCCGGTTTCCCTGTTAATCTACCAATAGCAGCTGCCATAAATGCTGCGTTTTGTTCATGACGACAAACAATTAACTCTGGTCCTCTTTCTTGCAGTACATCAAATACAGAGTCAATCTTCGCTCCTGGAATACCGAAAACATGTGTAACACCTTGTTTAATTAAACAATCAACAACAAGATCTGCTCCTTTTGTTTTTGTCTTCACGTCGTTTGCTTTTACACCTGTACTCAAACTAATCATCCCTTTATTTCATAATGTGTGTAATAAAGATTTTTAATTTCACCTAGTTAATTAATGTGGTGAAGTATTGTTTATCATTATAGTACAAATGCATTATTTTTCCAAGAATATGAATTTGACATTATTTTGACAAATAATAAGGAATACGCTTACAATCCTTTATTTATCTTAAAATAATATCTTTATAACTTCTCTAAAAATGTACAAAAAACTTCCATCTTGTCACAGTATTAAAAATATAACAGTACCTTGCAAAAAACACTAGCAAATGATATATTTGTAAATATTGGAATACCCATTAATTGGAACGCACTTTGTAATTCGTATCCCCCCTTCAAAATATAGCATTCTCAACTTTAATCCATCATTCTATAAAGGAAAGTGATTGTTATGAACAAAAATGAATTTTTGGAACAACTTAATTCTTCCCTGCGGAATATGCCTAATGCAGAAAAGAAAGATATTATCTCAGAATATGAAACTCATTTTATCAGTGGTAAACAAGATGGGAAATGTGAAGAAGAAATTGCTAGAAAACTAGGAAACCCCAAAACGATCGCGAAAGAACTTAATGTTTCCTATGCAATAAGCAATGCTGACAAGAAACGAAGCTTCAAAAATATAATAACCGCACTATTTTCTGTTATGAGCTTAAGTGTTTTAAACTTTACCTTTATCATTATCGCCTTTTTCGTACTACTCTTTTTATTACCGATTCTTCTAGCACTTATCATTGCTACTCCACTATTAATCATTTCACCTATTTTATTAATAGGGTTAGGATTTTTTAAAGGGTTTCATCAAATCAGTTATTCCGATGTTTACAATGTGTTCATCGCTTTTTGCAGCGGTTTACTCATATCCGTCATCTGTTACCAAATGGTAAAACATCTATACGCAACTTTAGTAAAGTATTTGAAATGGAATATAGCTATTTTACAAAGATAATAATGAATATAAAAGGAGATTAAAATGAAGAAGTATACTTTATATCTACTCATGTTACTTACAATTTTATTTCTATCAGCTTGTTCAAACAGTGCACAGCATAAGGAAGAAAACGATGTGCAATCTATTAAAGATGTAACGATAAAAATTCCAGAAACTATATTTAGTTCCTCAAAAAAGAATGAAACTATTAGTGAAGATGAAATGAAACAAAATATAAAAACGTATTTAAATTATAGCGGAGAGTTATACGAAAACATCGTTCCACTTTCGTCAGCCATGTCTGACGAGGATGTCACGGAATCCGATCGGGAGAAATTAAAACAACTAGTAGATTTAGCGCAACAAAACGATGCGAATTTCCTTAATTTTATTAGTAACAATACGATTCCTGATGATTACAAACAGCCTTCGAAGGAAATTCATGATTACATTTCAGCGTCTACAGCACTTTCAGTAGAACTAGAGCAAGAATTAGACAAAATCGCACAAGATGGTAACTTATTCAAAACTGATTTTTCTTTTACAAAACGCTTTGAGAAAGTGAATGGTAGAAAGCAAAAAGAAATTGAAACATTTTTGAAGGAAAAGAATATTGAGACTGAGTATTTCCACAAATAACAAACAAAAAAGACGCCCCTATACAAGGGCGTCTTCCACTATTACGCTTGTTGTTGCGCGTTATATAATTCTTCAAGTGGCTGCATAATAATTTTGTTAACGTCAGTGATAACGATGTTTAGGCGTTGTTCAGTTTCCATTAACTTTGTGATTTTAGCATCTTGTTGAATGCGAGCTACAACCTCTTGTGCTTTTTGGTTATCTTCTTCACTGATTTCTTGACCTTGCATCATTTTTTGTTGTAGGCCAAGTTGCATTGTGCGGAACTCATCGAATAAGTTCTTTGAATTTACATCACCTTGTACTGCTGCGTAGCTTGCTTTTAATGTTTGGAAATCTTCGTTTTCAGCGATTGCTTTTTGTAATTCATATGCAACATCATGAATGTTTTTTGTCATTTTATTTTTCCTCCTTTAGAAGGCTAGCGCTTTTCGCTCACACTGCCTTTTAAGTGCATTTACATACGCACCTCTTCTTACCATATCAAACTATGCAAGAGATGTGAAGAAATTTCACTTTTATTTCTATGTACTCATCTTATTATTTAAGAAACAACAGTAACAGTCCTTGCACGAGTCCAATCATCCCGCCTAATAGTGCTCCTAAATACGTAATCATTTTCAGTTCATTTTTTGTAATGGACAGAACTAAATCTTCTAGTCTCTCTGTTGAAAATGTAGACACTTCTTGCTGGACAATTTCCGCAAGATGTAGATTGTTTAATATACTTTCTACGTTTTCTGTCCCCCACTTTAAGCCTTTCGTTACTGCACTTGGGACTACCTTTTCCATAATTGTTTCTCGAACTGGCTCACATACTTGCTGAACAGATTGATTTAAAAACTTACTCACTGTTTCCTCCACTTTAACTGCTGACAATATGGAGTTTACAATCATTTCTTTTTCTACAAACGTTTCTACTCCTTTTACATCTCTTCCTTTTAACTTTTCCCACTCTTTTTGCAGTACGTCAGTTAAAAGCTGCTTTGTTCCATCTTGCCCTAAAAACTTAATGACTTCTGGTTGCACACGATCCACTACACTTACATTCCCTAAAAACATTCCGACTAAGTTAAGTAGCGTTCCCCTAGAAGCAAAGAAATCATCAATCATTTTTGAAAGACGTGCTTTCCCTTCTTCACTCTCAAAGAAACTAATTCCTCGCTCTAAAATAAATGCCGAGACATTTGGGATTGTATTCTCTATTTTTTCATGAACAGAATGAGGTAAAGCCTGTTCCCATGTATATGTATAATACTCTACTAAAAATGCCTCTATTTTTTCTGTAATTACATACTCGATTTTCTCGGTCGCCTCTTTTTCTACATGTACTAAATTCCATTTTTCTAACATTTGTCGTAACGACTGTTCATTCGTAATTACTTTATCCACTTCTACTTGCGTCCATTGAATTAAACCTTTTTGAAACTCTTCATTTGTTAATTTCTTTCCGATTCCTTCTGGCGTTAACAAATGTTCGACAACCATTTTTCCTAATTGAACAGCAAGTTCATCTCGGCGCTTCGGAATTAATCCTGGTGTAAATGGAACTTGAAACTTTCCAATATAAATAGGGCGATGAGGACGAAATAACATTTTTATCGCTAAATGATTTGTAAATCCTCCAATAATCGCTCCGAGCCCTGTCGTCGTTAACATACTTAACCATATATTCATTACAATCAACCTTTCGCTTCTCCAAAACTATAGCATATCATCATACGGACAAAAGTATAATGGTATAAAAACGTATTTGCAATATATAGCTATGCCTATTATGCCAACATTTTGTTAGTAAAGGAGTGATTTCGTTGGTTCTCGGTATTTTAACTTCTCACCCTCATTATGAGCAAATGTATTACACCGAAATCGCTAAACGCGCTCGGCTTTATCATAATGTCGTTGCCCAGTTTACGCCATTTAGTATTGATCCTAAAACAGACCTTGTCTCTGGTCTGATTTATGATACAGATACAGGAAAATGGAAAGAGCAAATATTCCCTATTCCTTCTTATATTTACGATCGTTCTTCTTTTAACGAGGAAACAGACTTCGACAAAGCAAAATCAATTATTCACTCATTACACAACCGTCCTACCACTACCTTTTTAAATAACACACTCATTGACTTAAGCGAACTTCATGATTTATTTCTCACGAATAAAAAATTATCTCCTTATATACCAAAATTTGAAATAGCAACGATACAAAACATTTTCAAACTGTTATTAAAAACAAAAGATATTATTATACGGCCTACTAACACACATTCCAATGAAAGTCTGTACCGGATCACTTATAAAAACAAAACGTTTCATATCGATACGATAAATGATGACTATCATACTTCTACTCCAATCAAACGGACAGATGAATTTATATCTTGGTACAAATCTAACATACGATCAGCACGTTACATCATCCATACAATGCTGCAACCACCAAATCAATTAACATACCCGCTCCATATTCGAACCATTTTGCAAAAAAATAAAGAACAAAAGTGGAATGCTATCGGCCAATTTATACAAAAAAGCTCATTTCCGAATCAACTTTTACTTTCGGCAACGGATGATGCTACGCTGCATTCATTTTCAAAAATTAAATACGTACTATCTAGTACCGGTGTACAATTATTACAAGACGCTTTACATGACATTATAAATGAAGTGTTCCAAACATTAGATGAATCTTATTCTTCGTTATTCGAGCTAGAGCTTTCCACCATTATGGATCAAAAAGGGGCAATTTGGCTTATGTATGTCAACACGATTCCCCCGTACGAACATTACATTCGTCATAGTGATGCGCTAGCCGAAAAAATATATCACGGACCACTAAAGTTTAGTCGCTTCACACCATAATGAAAGGAGGTAACACCATTTTGAAAGAGCACATATATACATTAAACATTTCAGATGAGCATCCAAATAGTATTACTTTACCTTACATTTTTTCCATTACACCACCAATTGCATCTCTTTCCTTCGGCGTACGCAATGTTGCAAGTGAAGAGGTGAAAATTCATTATTCCTTTACTCGCGAAATCATTATCGGAAAACAAATTGCAGAGAAACTTTTACTTCCTCATTCCACTACTATCCATGCATTCACGCAAAATGAAACCATTATTTTCGGACCATTAATCGGGATTTTCACAACTGGTTTTAACGATGACTCTTCTAATCCTTTAGGAAACCGTTCAACTTCTCTCAGCGAGTTACTAACGCCACCATTCACCTTGCGACCATTTGTATTTGTTTTTGGTGTGCAACATATAAACTGGGCAGACGAAACAATTGAAGGGTATTTCTTTCAAGAGGAACAGTGGATTAAGAAAAAAGTCCCTTTACCGAATGTCATTTATGATCGATTACCAAATCGGAAAGCCGAAAATTATAAACCGATCGTAAGAGCAAAAAGAAAATTAGAGCATGACTATTCCATTCCGTGGTTTAACCCAGGTTTTTTCAATAAATGGGAAGTGCATCAACTTCTTATGAAAGATGAATCCATTACTCCCTTATTACCAAACACGGAAGCTTTTCAACATTTCGAACAAGTAGAACGCTTTCTTGGCACGTATAAATCTGTTTACATGAAACCGATACACGGTAGCTTCGGGAGAAACATTCATCAAATATTTTACTCTCAAACAGAGAATTGCTACTACTGTCGTTATCGCGAAAATGAAGAAAATAAACTAAGAAAGTACCAATCATTAGAAACGCTTCTGAACCATGTGTTAAAAGGACATGATTTAAAAAATTTTATCGTACAACAAGGTATTTCCTTACTTCGCTTCGATGGGCAACCTGTTGATTTTCGCATTCATACAAATAAAAATCATTTCGGCCAATGGATGGTCAGTGCAATCGTTGCAAAAATTGCTGGCAAAGGTAGCTTAACAACGCATGTAAATAGCGGTGGCGATACAAAATTACTGCAAGAACTTTTTCCAGATTCAACGAAACAAGTTCAAATTGAAAATAAATTAAAACATACAGCCTTACAAATCAGTTACGCGCTCGATGAACAAGTAACCGGAAATATTGGAGAAATCGGTTTTGATATCGGTTTAGACACAGGGGAAAACCCGTGGCTCTTTGAAGCAAACTCTAAACCTGGGCGAACTGTATTCCAAGATGAAAAGTTAAAAGAACAAAGTGAACTGACGCGCCAATTATTTTACGAATATGCCATCTACTTAACTGAACATTCTTTGCGCGATGCAAAAGAAAAAATGTCTCAAATAAAATCCGGGACTCCATCAAACACCAAACATATCCCATCCCCTATGATTCACTCACAAATACAAAAACAAAAACTTCCACCTCATTCATAAGGTGGAAGTTTTCTATTTACACAAGTTTCACTACAACCTCTGTTTCCACGTTACATACTCCGCAATAAAAAATATGATTGCAGTATTCATTTGAATTATTATGTGTTAATCCATCTACTGCACTTAATAATTCTTGGTCCATATACGCACTATAATCGTCTATGTAATCTACAGTTTTTCCATAATCTTGGAGTATACCTTGGCAATTTTGACAAGAATATGTTTGTGATTCTAATGCGTTGCAAAGCGGGCAAATTCCCATCACGATTCCTCCATACGTTATCATTTACAAGCAGATTGAAGAGAGCATTTAGCCGTGCATAGGAGCGTCCTGTCCCCCTACTTAAAATAGAACTATAAAGTTGCTACCGATTTAATTTTAGTAAGTCATAAATAAGAAGTTAATGATTTGCCCCACAATAGCGGGATACAAAAAGAAAAACATATTTCATATCGCTCTTAGTTTAGCCTTCTTTCTAAAAAATACAACGATTACTCTTATTTCATAATTTACGAAATCACTAAGATTTTTTTACAAAATTTACAAATTATTATTTCGTATATCTTTCTAGGTAACATCCATACTATGAGTACAAACTTAATTACCGATGGATTAGCGCCAAACGGGGCGATAATCTGGTTCAAATCCAGCTAGTCCAACCAAAAAAATTTTTTATAACTCTAAGGAGGATATATTCCTATGGCAAACCAAAATTCTTCAAATCAATTAGTAGTACCAGGAGCAACAGCTGCAATCGACCAAATGAAGTACGAAATCGCTCAAGAATTTGGTGTACAATTAGGAGCAGATTCTACGGCTCGTGCTAACGGTTCTGTTGGTGGCGAAATTACAAAACGTCTAGTTGCAATGGCTGAGCAAAGCCTTGGCGGATTCCAAAAATAAATATATATGGCAAAAAGGTCTCAAGGCATATGCCTTGAGACCTTCCTTCATTTATTGCAACATTTGTAAAAACTTCTTCGTGCGTTCTTCTTTTGGATTTGTAAATACATCTTCTGGTGTACCTTGTTCGACAACGACACCGCCATCCATGAAAATAACGCGGTTCGCAATTTGATGCGCAAAACGCATTTCGTGCGTTACAATCACCATCGTCATGCCTTCTTTAGCAAGTTCTTTCATTACTTTCAGAACTTCTTGAACAAGTTCAGGATCAAGTGCTGACGTCGGTTCATCAAATAGTAATACTTCCGGCTCCATCGCAAGCGCGCGAGCAATTCCAACGCGCTGTTGTTGTCCGCCTGATAATTGGAACGGATATAAGTCTACTTTATCCGCAAGACCAACTTTTTCAAGGAAATAGTTTGCTTTTTTCTTCGCTTCTTCTTTCCCCATCTTTTTCACTGTAACGAGCCCTTCCATTACATTTTGAAGTGCCGTTAAATGAGGGAATAGATTATGGTGCTGGAATACCATACCTGTTTGCGTACGAAGATTGACAATATCTTTCTTCGATACTTTTTGAGAGAAGTCGAGCTCTTTATTACCGATGCGAATATTACCAGCGTTCGGCGTTTCTAACACGTTGAGACAACGTAAGAATGTCGTTTTACCAGATCCCGATGGCCCGATAATAACAACAACTTCCCCCTTCTCAACTGATAAATCTATATGCTTTAGTACGGTATTATCTCCGAAACTTTTTTGTAAATGTTGAATTGAAATCATAAAAACAAAAACTCCTTTTATGAAAGGGTTATTTTAGAGTGTAACGTTCTGAACGTTTTTCTAATATTTGTTGCACAATAGATAATAAGAAGCAAATTGCCCAATAAATTAGACCTGCTTCGAAATAAACAATTAAAAACTCATAGTTCATTGCCGCAATTTCCTGCGCTTTTCGGAACATTTCTGTTACTAAAATTAACGATGCTAATGAAGTATCCTTCACTAAACTAATGAATGTATTCGAAAGCGGCGGAATAGATACTCGCGTTGCCTGCGGTAAAATAACACGTTTTAATGCTTGCGGGTATGTCATCCCAATTGTGTAAGCTGCTTCCCACTGTCCTTTCGGGATTGAAAGGATAGAAGCACGAATAATTTCAGATGCATACGCACCAACATTTAACGAAAATCCAATAACTGCTGCTGTATATGGCTCAACTTCAATATTAAGAGTTGGAAGACCATAGAAAATAATAAATAACTGTACAAGAAGTGGCGTTCCGCGAATGATAGATACATAGATACGAGCAATCCATTGTAAAATACGACTACCTGAAATACGTGCAAGCGCTGTTAACGTCGCAAGTATAATCCCGATAATAAATGTAATAAGCGTTAATGGAATTGTCGTAAATACAGCTTCCTTCAGCATAGGCATGAAGGAAGACTGCATAATATCTATCCAAGTAGACAATCGATCTGAAACCAACGCACTACTTAGATACATTTTCACCGAACCATTTTTTCGCTATTTTATCGTACGTACCATCTTTTTTCATATCTTCTAACGCTTTATTTACTTCTTGTACTAGCTTGTCGCTACCTTTACGGAATAAGAATCCACTCTGTGACGCTTCTTTTTCTGTATCTACAATTTTAATTTTTGCATCTTTTTTCGTTTCTAAATAATTTAACACTGATAATTTATCATTAATTGTGAAATCAACACGGCCAGTGTTTAATAATTCTGCAGCTTGGCTAAAGCCTTCTACATTCGTGATTTCCGCACCATTTTTCTTAGCAATATCTGCATAGTTACTTGTTAAAGATTGTGCTGCTTTTAATCCTTTTACATCAGCAAATGTAGCAGGTTTATCTTTATCCTTCGCAATAACTAATACCGCTGAAGATGAAACATATGGGCTAGAGAAGTCATATTTCTTTTGACGATCTTCACGAATACCAACTTCATTCGCAACCATGTCGAAACGTTTTGCATCTAGACCAGCAAGTAAGCTATCCCATTGTGTTTCTTTAAATACAGGTTTTACTTCTAAACGTTTTGCAACTTCTTCTGCTAATTCAACGTCAAATCCAGTTAATTTATTACTTGAATCGTGGAATGTGAACGGTGGATATGTACCTTCTGTTCCAATTACAAGTTCACCACTTTGTTTTATCTTTTGTAACGCATCTTGATTAGCTGTATCTTTTTTCTCTTCTTTACCGCAGCCCGCTACAATCCCGATTGCTAATGTAGTTACTGCAAGTACTGAAAATAATTTTTTCATGATGGTAATCCTCCAAGTATTCTGATAGGAATTTAAAAACTATATTGATTGTATGCAATCTTGAACAATTTTTCAATGAAAATGTTCTTATTTAGTTTATCCTTTTTCTTCATAATCAAACAAAAGGGGAAAATAACGCTACATACAAAAAATAAGTAACATTTTTTAATATAGCATTTATAAAGAAAAAGGTAAAACAATACTTCTTATTTAACTGCCCTGATTCACTAAAAAAGAACTTGTGAAAATCACAAGTTCTCCTCCATACATATTAAGCGCTCTGGTTTCCTTCCATTTGCGTTTTGTACATATCGTAATAACGCCCGCGCTTTTTCATTAGTTCATCATGAGAGCCTTTTTCTAAAATCGTTCCTCTATCAAGCACAATAATTTGATCTGCGCTTTTAATTGTTGAAAGACGGTGAGCGATAATAAATGTCGTTCTTCCTTTTTTCACAACTTCTAACGCTTGTTGGATCATCGCCTCTGTTTCTGTATCAATACTAGACGTTGCTTCATCTAAAATTAAAATGGCTGGATCAAAAGCGAGTGCTCTAGCAAACGAAATAAGCTGACGTTCTCCGGTTGAAAGTGTGCTTCCTTTCTCCGTAATTTCTTCATCTATATTGTTCGCAAACCGTTCAGCGCCAACATCACGCAATGCTTTTACGATGCGATCTTCTGAAATTTTTTCATTCTCTAAGCTTACATTAGAAGCGACCGTCCCGCTAAATAAAAACGGATCTTGCAGTACGATTCCCATATGTTCACGCGTTGCTTGTTTCGGCATCTCTTTTACATCGTGACCATCAATCGTAAGCTTCCCTTTTTCAAACTCGTAAAACTGGAAGAGTACATTCATAATGGAACTTTTTCCTGATCCAGTATGACCGACAAGTGCCACTGTCTCTCCTTGTTTCGCTTCAAAAGAAATATTTTTTAGCACTTCATCTTTTCCATTATAAGAAAACGACACATTATCAAACTTTACATTTCCTTGTAAGCGAGGCATACGTTCCTCTTCTACTGCTTCCCCTTTTTCCTCTAACAATTCAAAAACACGTTCTGATGCAACACGCGATTGTTCTAAGTTAGCAAGCTGATTTACCATATTTGTAATTGGCGAGAACAATCGTGTTAAATAATCAACGAACGCATACAGTATCCCTAGAGAAATGACGCCTGAAGCACTTAATGAAGCACCACCGAAATACCAAATCACACCTGTGAAAGCGATATTTCTTAATACAGACACTAAATTATGAGAAGTTGCTGCATTTAAATTTAAAATTTTATTTTGATACTTAAAATAATCGCCATTTAATTCTTCAAACTCTTTTTTCATTTCACGCTCTTGACGAAACGCTTGAATAATCGGCATCCCTTGGATCGATTCATTCACTGTTCCATTAATATCAGATAAACGAGAGCGCATTTTATGATTGTATACAGACGCATATTTTCTATAAAGAATTGCCCAAACAATTAAAATTGGGATAATTAATAAACATAATGACGCAAGTTTCACATCTAGTAAAAATAGCGCAGCGAATATCCCAATAATATAGATGATACTAGAAACGAATGTTGCCAACACCGTTACATATAAATCACGAATTGCTTCCGTATCATTCGTAACACGCGAAACAATTTTCCCCGCCGGCAAATGATCAAAGTATCGAATTGGCAACGTTTGAATATGAGAGAAAACATCTTCCCTCATAATTTGAATAATTTTGTTCGCTGCCTTCTGTAGGAAAAATTGCTTTCCGTATGCAAATAATGAGACAACTACTAATAAAGCGAAATAACCACCACCAAGTAATAATAGGGGGTTTATTTCTGGTTTATAAAACGCAAACACTTCTTCTTTCGTTAATGCTTTCGCTTTATACACTTGCACTGCCTTACCATTTTGGACGGTAATCATATCATCTTTTACAGTACGTGACCCTTCAGCATTCACTTTATTCGGTACAAAGTAATATTGAAAACCGACTTGCATCACGCGTACTTCTTTTCCTTTTTTCTCACCTTCCTGGAAGCGATCACTTCGCTTATAAAAGGCGCCATTATACGAAACAGCCTCTTCACTCTTTTCTGTTTCATACCAAGGTTTCTCTATCCCGACGATATGATCGTCAATCATCGTTTTCGCGACGAAAGGACCAGCAAGCTCTGCGATAACGAAAACAAATAACATTAGCATTGCTGCAAAAATTGTCCCTTTTACTTTCATCGCATATTGAAACAATCGTTTTGAAACGCTCATATTTTCACCCCACTATCCGCAATTTCATTTTCCCCTTGTTGTCTTTCAAACTGCTCAGCATACCAGCCTCCGCTTTGAATAAGCTGTTCATGCGTACCCTCTTCCATTACTTCTCCTTCATCCATAACGAGAATCCAATCCGCATGTTGTACGGCAGATAAACGGTGCGTCGTAATAATCGTCGTTTTTCCGCTTCTTTCTGTTCTTATATTTTCAATGATCGCTGCTTCCGTACGAGCATCAACAGCTGATAAAGAATCGTCCAAAATTAAAATTTCTGGATTTTGAATGACAGCTCGCGCAATTGAAATCCTTTGTTTTTGCCCTCCTGATAAAGAAACACCCTTCTCTCCAACGAGCGTTTCTAACCCTTCTGGTAAAAACTCTAAATCCTTTGTAAACGCCGCAATTTCAATCGCTTTCTCGAGTTCTTCTTCCGTCGCTTCTCGGTTTCCGAATAAAATATTTTCCCTCGCTGTTTTTGAGAACAAAATATGTTCCTGAGGTACATACCCAATCCATCCGAGTACATTTTCATTCGTTATGTTATCTAACGTCACATCAGAGACTGCAATATCCCCATCTCCAAGTGGGTATTGACGAAGAAGCTGGCGTACGAGCGTCGTTTTTCCGCTTCCTGTTTTTCCAACAACCCCAAGCGTTTCCCCTTGTTTTAATGTAAATGAAACCTTTTTTAAATTTGTTTCAGTTGATGAAGGATATGAAAAGGTAACGTCATCGAACTGAATATAATCCGGCTCTTGTACAAGCTTTGGATTTTTCGGATCCTTGACATCCGGTTCATACGCTAACGTTTCATTCACACGGTCTAATGAAGCATTTCCTCTTTGCATAACATTAATTAATTCGCCAATTGCAAACATCGGCCAAATCATCATTCCTAAATACACGTTAAATGAAACAAGTTCACCAAGTGTTACCTTTGATTGAAATACAAGATACGCGCCATACACTAAACCAATTAAATAACTAAGACCAACAAGCATTTTCACAGTTGGCTGGAATAATGCATCGATTCTAGCTACTTTCATATTTTTTTCGTATACGTCATCTCCTAAATGATGAAATCTTTCCTGATCCGCGTTCTCTTGTACGTATGCACGAATAACGCGCACACCAGCGATCGATTCAAGTACTTTATCATTCATATCTCCGAACGCATCTTGCGCAACTGTAAATCTCTCATGCAATTTCTTTCCATATATGTTCATCGCATACGCCATAATCGGAAGCGGTATAAGTGCCGCAAATGTAAGCTCCCAACTAATTGTAAATCCCATCATAAAGACAATCGTAAGCATATATAAACTCGAATCCACGAGCGTTAATATACCGAAACCAGCTGTCATAGCAATTGCTTTTAAATCATTTGTCGCTCTCGCCATTAAATCACCAGTACGATTTTTATGATAAAACGTCGGTGTCATCTTAAGTAAATGCCCCATAAATTTAGAGCGCATCGTCTTCTCCAGTACGAATGCTCCCCCAAACAATTGATGTTGCCAAACGAAAGTAAGACCATATCCAATTACCGTAACCCCTATTAAAATAAGAATAAATTGCATAATTGCAGCATTCGTTAACGTTCCTGTTTTTATATTATCAATCGTAACCCCTAACACTTTCGGGGGAATGACTTCAACTATATTTACAATTAAAAGAGCTCCAATGGCGATACTATATCTCTTCCAATGCTCTTTAAAAAACCATTTTAACTTTAGTAATACTGATAACAATGTAACCTCTCCCTTCTCGTTCTCGTTTCACTCCCATTTCTTTACCCACTATCCAGATCCATCACATTTACATTTCGTAATCCATACAATCTCATCACATTTTTCCACCTTCAAAAATTTTATATAGTAATGTGGAAAACAAAAAAAAAGCATACCGCCGCTTGACGATATGCACAAAAATGCATAAAAGCGTACGTTACGATATACGCAACGTACGCTTTTTATAAGACAAAGATGCCTTATATATCCGCACGGGTTGCGTAATGATATGAATGTTTTCTGCCATTTAACAGAGCTAAGCCCATCACGATTACAATCATTACGCACACCCCCTTCATTTATTTTCCATTTATAATCTTACAACTTTATTGAGTATTCTGTCAATTGTTTTTTTACAAACCGAATAAAAATATACGCTACATCATTTTGAAATAAGGGAATCTTCTGTAAGAAAGGGCATACAAAATAAAAAAAGAATAAGAAATCGTTTTCACAAACATTTCATTTGAAAAATGTTATCAAACACCCTACAATCACCTTATACTCACTCTTACAAGTTGCTATTTTAGGAGGACTAATCATGACAACTAGCAATACGTACAAATTTTATTTAGACGGAGAATGGAGAGAAAGCTCTTCAGGAGAAACAATCGAAATTCCATCTCCATACTTACACGAAGTAATTGGACAAGTACAAGCAATTACTCGCGGAGAAGTAGATGAAGCAATTACATCTGCAAAAGAAGCTCAAAAATCATGGGCGGAAGCTTCTCTACAAGATCGCGCAAAATATTTATATAAATGGGCTGATGAGCTCGTAAATATGCAAGATGAAATTGCCGATATCATTATGAAAGAAGTCGGTAAAGGTTATAAAGATGCGAAGAAAGAAGTTGTTCGTACAGCTGATTTCATTCGTTACACAATCGAAGAAGCTCTTCATATGCACGGAGAAAGCATGATGGGCGATAGCTTCCCTGGCGGAACGAAATCTAAACTTGCGATCATCCAACGCGCACCACTTGGTGTTGTATTAGCAATCGCACCATTTAACTACCCAGTAAACTTATCTGCTGCAAAACTTGCACCAGCATTAATTATGGGTAACGCTGTTATTTTCAAACCAGCAACTCAAGGTGCAATTAGTGGTATTAAAATGGTTGAAGCACTTCATAAAGCTGGCCTTCCAAAAGGTCTTGTAAACGTAGCTACAGGACGCGGTTCTGTCATTGGTGACTATTTAGTAGAACACGAAGGTATCAATATGGTATCGTTCACAGGTGGTACAAACACAGGTAAACATTTAGCGAAAAAAGCTGCAATGATTCCACTTGTATTAGAACTTGGTGGTAAAGACCCTGGTATCGTTCGTGAAGATGCTGACTTACAAGATGCTGCAAACCATATCGTAAGCGGTGCATTCTCTTACTCTGGTCAACGTTGTACAGCTATTAAACGTGTACTTGTACACGAAAACGTAGCAGATGAGCTTGTTAGCTTATTAAAAGCGCAAGTAGCTGAACTATCAGTTGGATCTCCAGAACAAGATAGCACAATCGTTCCATTAATCGACGACAAGTCTGCTGACTTCGTTCAAGGTTTAGTTGACGACGCTGTAGAAAAAGGTGCAACAATTGTTATCGGTAACAAACGTGAGCGTAACTTAATTTACCCAACATTAATCGACCACGTAACAGAAGAAATGAAAGTTGCTTGGGAAGAGCCATTCGGTCCAATCCTTCCAATCATCCGTGTTTCTTCAGATGAGCAAGCAATTGAAATTGCTAACAAATCAGAGTTCGGCTTACAAGCAAGTGTCTTCACAAAAGACATTAACAAAGCATTTGCAATTGCTAACAAAATCGAAACTGGTTCTGTTCAAATTAACGGACGCACAGAGCGCGGCCCTGACCACTTCCCATTCATCGGTGTAAAAGGTTCAGGTATGGGCGCACAAGGTATTCGTAAGAGCCTTGAGTCTATGACACGTGAAAAAGTAACAGTATTAAACTTAGTTTAATCTTATATGTAGAAGCTGATCTAATTTTGGATCAGCTTCTTTTTATATTAAATAATTATTCATCCTTAATCACAAACTCTTCTCTATAATCTGATTATTACTATATCCATTGACGTATAAAAATACATTTGTTACTCTTAACTACGTTAATTTAATATTTAAATCCTCATTCGTATCTCGGTGAGGTAGAGGTTGCAATCATTAAGAGTATCGTTTCAGGAGATGTAGTGGCATTGATGAAGGAATGAGAAAGGAATGATTGCCGAAGTAAGTCGTGTCCACCATGCACACTTGCTGGGTCTGCATTTAATAAGTGCAGAACTGTCACAAACGAAACATTTCGTTTGTGGAGAGCTATCGAGAGGTATGTCGTGGGTTTCTTATAAGATAGAAAGCATGTAGCGGCAAATTACGTGCTTTTTTTGTTTTGTTTGGGACTTCTCTTCTCTACTAAGAAGACATACATATCTCCTCGCTTGACTTGGTTATACTAACTTTGGAGGTATTTTCTATGCAACAAAAAAAATGGGGCTTTTGGGTACTAACAGCTTTCGTTGTCGGTAACATGGTTGGCGCTGGTATTTTCATGGTGCCAAGTACGTTAGCACAAACAGCAAGCCCTCTCGGTGTCACTTTAGCTTGGTTAACAACAGGGTTTGGTGTTTTAATGCTAGCTCTTGTTTTCGGTAATTTAGCAATTCGTCGTCCTGATTTAACGACAGGACCACAAAGTCATGCATATGCTTTATTCTCAACACCAAAAAAGAAAAAAATGGCTGGTTTCAGTATGGTATGGGGATATTGGGTAGCAAACTGGGCAAGTAACGTTGCCATCATTACATCTTTCGCGGGATATTTATCACTCTTCTTCCCAATTATGAAAGATACACGACTACTATTTTCAATCGGTTCTTTTAACATAGAAGTCGGAAAACTTATTACATTTACTATTTGTTCCATCTTACTTTGGGGAACTCATATTATATTAACAAACGGTGTAAGCGGAGCTGGAAAGCTAAACTTCTTAGCAACAACAACGAAAGTAACAGGATTCCTTTTATTCATCGTCGTTACGTTATTTGCATTCGAGGCTTCTAAGTTTGGACAATGGTACACACCGATGATCGATAAATCAGGTGTATCACACGGCCTTCTTTCACAAGTAAATTTAGCCGCTCTTACAACGCTTTGGGCATTTATCGGAATTGAATCAGCAGTACTTTTATCAAACCGTGCTACCTCTCCTAAAACAGTAAAACGCGCAACAGTTGCGGGATTACTTATTACAGTTGCGATTTACTTAGGAATTACAATTTTAACAATGGGTGTCCTTCACGTTGATAAATTACAAGCTTCTGAACGTCCATTAGCAGACGCATTAAACGCTGCAATGGGGCATGGCGGCGGGAAACTGATGGCATTACTTGCTCTTACTTCTCTATTCGGTTCTATCTTGGGCTGGATTTTATTAAGCTCAGAAGTACCATATCAAGCTGCAAAAGAAGGTTTCTTCCCTTCCTTCTTCACGAAAACAAATAAAAAAGGAAGTCCAATTTACTCATTACGATTAACAAACATTATGTCCCAAGTGTTCTTATTCTCAACACTATCCGGAACCATTGCGGAAGCTTATACATTCGTTATAACCGTATCAACACTGGCCTACCTCATTCCATATCTCGTTTCACCAATCTTCCAGTTAAAACTAGTCGCTACTGGTGAAACATATAAAAATGAAATGCGGGCAAGAATTACAGATGGTATAGTCGCAGTGATCGCACTTTGCTACGCACTATGGGTTATTAAAACCGGCGCATCTGATATAAAAACGTTCCTTCTCGGAATTGGTTTATTCGTAATCGGATTTGCTTTCTATCCATTAATGAATCGTGATGAGAAAAAAAATAACGAAAAGAAAAACGGGCAAGTTGCATAACGCAATTTGCTCGTTTTTTCTTTTGTAAAACATATATAATAGAACAAAGAGGTGAAAAACATGTCAATCGAATCACTATGGAGCAGTCGCTTCCAACAACATATTCAAAATATCATTACATACTTTGCACGTATGATTAACGGTTTACTATATAGCTTTATCTTTATTTCATGCGTTGGCGCATACTACTATGCTCAGTTTCTAAAAGCATCTCCTTCTAAAGGAATATCTTTACTACTTATCACAATTGTACTTACATTCATTATAACGAGATGTCCTATCCGTACATTTATTCAAAAACCTGATGCTGTCTATTTGCTTGCATTAGAAGAGAAACTAACGTCTTATTTTAAAAAATCTCTTCTATATAATTACATCATTCAGCTTTTCCCATTATTATTTACGTTCCTTATTCTCGTTCCACTTGCACTGCAATCATTACAATTAACTGTACCTTTCTTATGTACAATCTTTATCGTTTTAATGATTACGAAAGCTTGGAATATATATACACATTGGATGTGGCGTGATAGTCATGAAAAAAACATATGGTTAATTATTCGTATTACTTGTAACGCCCTAACCATTTACATGCTGTTTTACTCGGCACATGTTCTCATATTATGCGGATTGCTCTTACTACTTGCTTTCCTGCTTTTATATACGAGAAAGCAGCCAACAAAACGAATACCGTGGGATTACATAATTGAACAAGAAGAAAAAATGAACGTCCGTTTTTATCAATTCGCTAGCATTTTCACCGATGTTCCACAACTAAATAAGCAAGTAAATAAAAGAAAATGGCTTACAAATTGGATTGAACCTTTATTACATAAAAAGCGAGCAACTTTCTTCTATTTACATACACTAGCTTTTTTACGCGGGAATGATTATTTCGGTATATATATTCGCTTAGGGTTGATCGGTGCCTTCGCCTTATATTTTATACCAAACATATACGTAAAAGGCGCTATCGCATATATCGTCCTATATATGATTTCTATGCAGCTCCGTTCTCTGTGGAAATATTTTTCGGGAAATATTATTGTAGCATTATATCCAATTGATACTGAAAAACGAATGAATCAATTTCTTCACTTAATCTTTATATTGCTAAGCATTCAACTCATTGTATTTTCAATTGTTATACTCATTGCTACAAGTCAATTTTTACATAGCCTTATCATTATGATTGTCGGGTTACTCTGGATTAAATTTATTATTGTACCAAAAACGAAGCAACGCGTTTCCTCATTTTAACGAAAAGAATTATCTTAAAATCCAAGGAGAGAATAAATTCTCTCCTTGGATTTTTTATTTTCCTTCCTTAAATAAGAATCACTGGCACAACCGATATTTTATGATTTTACATACAAAAACGATAATACATGTTTACGTCCTAATAAAAAGGGTATGTATTAAATTAACAGGGCAAAGGAGGTGCCTATATTGTGAATAAGAAAATGGAGCAATTGGAACATCACGTTACAGATAATCGATGCAAACATGCTTTAACAACAAACCAAGGAGTAAAAATAGCCGAGGATGAATTTTCTTTAAAGATGGGCTTAAGAGGCCCAACCTTAATGGAGGATTTCCACTTTCGCGAGAAAATGACCCACTTTGATCATGAACGAATTCCTGAAAGAATTGTTCATGCGCGCGGAGTTGGAGCTCATGGTCATTTTCAGCTTTATGAATCTTTAGAAGCATATACAAAAGCAGATTTCCTTACTAATCCTTCAAAAAAAACACCTGTATTTGTACGGTTCTCGACCGTTCAAGGCTCTAAAGGATCCAATGACACAGTAAGAGATGTGCGCGGATTTGCCACAAAATTTTATACAGATGAAGGTAACTATGATTTAGTAGGTAATAATATGCCAGTATTCTTTATCCAAGATGCTATTAAATTCCCTGATTTTGTCCATGCAGTTAAACCAGAACCACATAATGATATTCCTCAGGGAGCTAGCGCTCATGATACATTTTGGGATTTTGTTGCCCATAATCCCGAGTCTACTCATATGGTTATGTGGCAGATGAGTGATCGCGCAATTCCGCGTAGTTTACGAATGATGGAAGGTTTTGGGGTTCATACATTTCGACTTATTAATAAAGAAGGAAAAGCCCACTTCGTAAAATTCCACTGGAAACCTACCCTCGGGTTTCATTCATTAGTATGGGATGAAGCCCAAAGGATTGCTGGAAAAAATCCTGATTTCCATCGTCAAGATTTATACGAAGCAATTGAAAAAGGCGATTATCCGGAATGGGAGCTTGGATTACAGTTAATTCCGGAAGAAGATGAGCATGCATTTGATTTTGATATTTTAGATCCAACGAAATTATGGCCAGAAGAAGAAGTTCCTGTAAAACTAGTTGGTAAAATGACACTCAACAAAAATGTTGATAACTTCTTTGCCGAAACGGAACAGGTAGCTTTTCACCCTGGCCATGTCGTACCAGGTATTGATTTTTCAAATGATCCTCTTCTGCAAGGAAGATTGTTCTCCTATACAGATACACAATTATCTCGTTTAGGAGGCCCTAATTTCCACCAGATTCCTATTAATCAGCCTGTATGTCCTTTTCATAATAATCAACGTGATGGCATGCATCAAATGCAGATTCATCGCGGTCAAACAAGCTATCATCCTAATGGCTTAAATAATAATCAACCAGCAACCGTCCAAGCCGAACAGGGTGGATATGAGCATTATCAAGAAAAGATTGATGGACATAAAATTAGAGGTCGCAGTAAAAGCTTCCTTAACTTTTATTCTCAAGCTAAACTTTTCTACAATAGTATGAATCCTATTGAAAAGCAGCACATAAAAGACGCATTTTGCTTTGAAGTTGGGAAGTGCAAATCAGACATGGTGAAAGCAAATGTAATTGCTCTTTTAAACCACGTCGATCGTCAATTAGCAAAGGAAGTCGCTAACATGATTGGAGCCCCTTTGCCTAAAGAAAATCACGAAATAAATTCGGATGCAAAATCACCTGCACTCAGCATGTCCAATACTATTTTTAAAGCTGATTCCAAAAATGTGGCAATTCTATTGAATGGTGACCCAAGCGTCTCCCTTCTGTCCGAATGGATTCAAGCTTTTGCACAGCACCGAATTAACTATGGCATCATAGATAATAAAATTCATCATTTCAATGATTCCATTAAAGTAACGGATACTTATACAACAGCAGACTCCTCACTTTTTGATGCAGTATTAGTGTTTAGTAGTGAATCTGTTATTCAACCCCCTGTTTTAGAATTTGCAGAAACTACTTTTAAACACTTTAAACCGATAGCCTATGTCCTTAGCGACCCTCATGCTTTAGACCATAGTAAGGTTAAACTGGATGAAGCAGGAGTTTACAACTTAACAGACACTTCAATTGAATCATTTATAGAAGGCATTGCCCAAGGACGATTCTGGAACCGATAATATAATGTAAGGAGCGGATTAGAATGAGTAAAAAAATTGCTACTTTAATAACAGATTATTTCGAGGACACAGAATACACAGAGCCAGCAGAAGCTTTTAAACAAAAGGGATATGAATTAACAACTATTGAAGCAGAAAAAGGTAAAACGGTACACGGTAAACAAGGAAAAAGTGAAGTCGTAATTGATAAAAGTATTGATGATGTTTCTCCAGATAACTTTGATGCCCTCTTCATACCAGGCGGATTTTCCCCAGATATACTTCGTGCAGATGAACGTTTCGTTCGCTTTAGCAAAGCATTTATGGATGCGAAAAAACCTGTTTTTGCTATTTGTCACGGCCCCCAATTACTCATCACTGCACAAACACTTGAAGGACGCGATGTAACTGGATATAAATCTATTGAGGTCGACTTAAAAAATGCTGGTGGACATTTTCATGACAAAGAGGTTGTCGTATGCCAAAATCAGCTAGTAACAAGTAGACAACCTGAAGATCTCCCAGCGTTTATTGAAGAATCATTGCGTATATTAGGATAGTTATTATAGGTTAACCAAAATAGCTGTTTAGCTACTTTGGTTAACCTTTTTATTTGTATGAAACATAAAAAGGAATGTCATTTTTAATGACCTGTGGATTCCATCCCTTCTTCGTCCCCAAATTTCTAATCACTTTTCATAGGCATTTCTCATATAGTGAAAATGACTATACGATTCCTATCCATAAGTTAAATAATGATTTTACACATATATAAATAAAAAAAGATGGGAGCCTTAATCATGAATAACAATCCACCTTCAACGCCCCCAAGACAACTCCGAAAACAATAGCCGTGACATTACACTGCAAACATTAAGGGTCATCGGACTCGTCGTCCTTATTAGTGGTTATATCCTCGTTGCGCTCTCTGAAGTAGGTGAGCTGAAAGTCTTATTAACGAACTCAAATAGCAATCCTGATTTAGCTGAAGTTGATCCGTTTTAAAAGCCATATGAAAAGCGATTTCTAGCATCGCTTTTCATATCGTTTTATACAATCTGAGAAACCTCCCCCTCATACTTCTCTCTCCCAATCGCCTTCATAAATAATAAAATACTGCTCATACCAACGATAAAGTACAGAACACTCATGCCCCAAGATGCAAGAAATGACCCTAGCATAACACCTAATGCCCCGTTCATTTTTGCCACTTGAAAGACCATTCCGTTAATCGCCATGTATGAACCTCTTGCCTCATTTGGCACCATATCTGCCATAATAGATTGACGCACTGGCACATACATCATCTCACCTACCGTTTGGAAAAGCCCTGCAATGAATAAAATCCATAAGCTATTGCTCGTGCCAAGTATTGTAAAGCCAATCGTGTAAATGAATAAGCCTACATATAAAATTTTCAAATCGTTAAAGCTTTTCAGCATTTTAATAAGAAGCGCCGAACATAAAACAACTAAAATTGTATTCTCTGCTGAAATCCAGCTCATCATTCGAATACCTGTTAAATCAAACGTAACACCATTCCCAAAGAAAAAGTGCACCGTTTCAAATTCCTGCTGCAAACGTACCCCTAAATAATTATTAACTTGAAACTCTAAAGATAATGTACATATACTTGCTGCACAAAAAATTAAAAATGCTCTATCTTTCATTACGACTTTATAACTATCCGCCATATCTTTTAATACATTTTTCTTCTCCACCGTTTTCCGTGCTACATACACTTCTTCCATATATACAGCCATCACATATAAAGTAATAACTGCAATCACTGTTAATCCGATAAACAATTGCAATCTATAGTTCTCAAATAGTAATCCTCCAAATATCGCTCCAATCGCAATGGATAAATTAATTGCCCAGTAGTTAATGCTGTACATCACTTTTCGATTTTCCGGTGTACTCACATCAATTAACATCGCTTCTGTTGCAGGGTTCATAAGTCCAGATCCTAAACTATTCACTAACATAAATATAAATGTTAGCCACGGTGAATCTATATAATCTGAATTGGCAATCCCCATACAAGCAATGGAAATGACTTGTATACTTTGACCGATAATCATCACCTTTTTACGACCAAGTCGATCCCCAACATATCCACCGTATAAACCAATTACTAATGAAGCTATGACATTAATGAGTAGTAACGCACCAGCAATTGCACTACCTAATTTTAGTGAAAAATAAATCGCCATAAATGGAAAAATCATCGTGGACACAGTACGTGTTAAAAACGAAGTTATAATTCTAATCTTTATATTTCGATGCATACTCCAAAACCCCATTGTTTCCCCCTCCTTATGCTTACTTATTTTACTTTGAAAAAAAGGAAGAAAAAGGTTAGAATATTCTAAAGAGTTTCCCCTTTTATGATAGAAGGAAGTGTATATATGAAAATTATGGACTATTACATTAGACTAAGACTACACGCACAAGATCAACAACATATCCGAAATAGCTTACAAGAATTAGCGAATATGTTATATTGCAGTACGAAAAACGTAAAAATTTTATTAAAGAAAATGAGCGAGGAGCAATTAATTCACTGGACTCCAGGGCGTGGCCGCGGGAATAAAACGGAAATTCTATTTATACATAGTCTCGTAGAAGCGATTGAATCCTACACAGATGAACTGTTAACGCAAGAAAAATTAAAGGATATCTTTCTTCTTTTAAAAGAACCCCTGCCTCTTGCAATTCAAAAAAAGATAGAAAATAAACTACATCATCATTTTGGATACGAACCTTCAAATGATATGTATGACATATTAAAGATTCCTATATCAAGAAAGATATTCCCATTAGATCCGGCTTTTGTGGCTGTAACTACAGAGAGCCATCTTACGAGTCAAATTTTTGACACGTTAGTCGTTTATAACGATGTTACTGAAGAAATGGAGCCACACATTGCGCATACGTGGGAATTAAGTGAGGACGGGCTTACGTGGACCTTCTATTTACGAAAGGATATATATTTTCATAACGAAACAATTTTAACTTCTAAAGATGTACAATTTTCATTTGAACGATTAAAGCAAGTTCACTCTCCTTTCGAATGGTTAACAGAAGAAATTGTTCAAATTGAAACACCATCACCACTGCAAATTCGATTCCATTTAGCAAAACCCAACTTTTTTTTCTTACACTATGTAAGTTCCATGCAACTAGCTATTTTGCCGCGTGATGCTAGTATTCAAAATCATCATTATATAGGTACTGGATCTTTCAAACTTGCTCATTACTCTGAAGACAATATCGTACTCGAAGCGTTCACCCATTATTTTAAAGAGCGCGCGTTACTAGACCGTATTGAATTTTGGGGTATTCCTGATCATGTGCAAATAGATGCTGATTATGAACTACCAAATGAAGAAGAAAATGAAAGACATGATATACAAATAGAAGAAATAGGTTGTATTTATGCTAGCTTCAACTTTACAAAACCTGGTCCTCATCACGACATGTACTTTCGAAAAGCTTGGAGAGAACTATATGACGTTGAAACGATACTTTGTAGCATAGAGGGTAGACGGACAATTGCTGCATCAAGCTTTTTCCCTGAAAGAAGCCGCAAAGCTACTAAAAGGTCCTACTCTTTAGAAAAAGCGAAAGAGTATTTAAAAAAGAGCACCTATAACGGAGAAACGATACATATTTATTTCTTTGCATTTAAAGATAGTGCAAATGACGCACATTTCCTAAAGGAACGTTGCGAACAATTAGGAATACACGTAGAGCTTCACCCATTTCTCGTTTCAGATTATATGGATCATTCTATTGATAAACACGCCGATATTATTTTCATGGGAGAAGTGTTTGCTGCCGATCATGAACTTGCATTCTTAAATGTATTTAAAAATAAAAGTTGCTTCGTAAATAGGTTCATGGACCCGCACTATGAAAACCAAATTAACTGTTTACTTGATACATTTTTATTAGAAGAAAATAAAGAAAAACGCTATGAGCTCATGTATGAGATCGAAGAATTTTTACAAGCAGAGCACATCATTTTATTTAACTATCACGTTTTAAAAAGAAAAACATATCCTTCTTCTTTAAAGAACGTAACAATTGATTCATTCGGCTGGGCAAATTTTGCGAAGTTATGGATACAGCCATCCATGTATTAACATGCAAAAAAGCCCCTTACAAAAAGGGGCTTTCCAATCATTCTTTATTCTCATTACTTCGCAAAACTTTCAGCTAGCTGTTTCTCTCTCCACATAAATGTAATGCCGAGACCAACTATTAAAACAACTCCTGAAAATGCATATGGATAATGAATATTCATATCAAATAATATTCCGCCCATCGCTGGCCCTGCAATATTTCCTAAACTCGTATAAGTCGAGTTCATACCAGCAACGAATCCTTGCTCTTTTCCAGCTGCTTTTGATAAAAACGTCGTTAAAGCTGGACGAAGTAAATCGAATGCTAGGAAAATAAAACAAGTAACGAGAAGCACAATCCAATAATTAAAGACTACAGTTGAAACGAAAGCTAATACTGCACCTACAATTAAACATATTTGAATTAACACTTTTTCACCGAACATATCAACCAATTTACCAAACATAAATACTTGCACAACTACCCCAAAGATGGAGCTAATCGTAATAATTGCTGCAATATCTTTCGGTGTAAAACCAAACTTATGATCAGAAAACAGACTAAACACAGTTTCATACGCCGATAAACCGAAAGCGAGTACAAATACGATAATAAATGCAATTGCATACATTGGATGTAATGATTTCTTTAAATCACCAATAAAGCTTGATTCTTTCGTGTTAGCAGAAATCTCTGCAAGTTCTTCTTTCGTTAACGGTTCTTTTAAAATAAAGATCGAAATTACACATGCTATAAAAGCAATTGCTGCTGCAACGAAAAACGGCACACGTATACCATACTCTGCAATAAATCCGCCAATTCCAGGTCCTATAATAAAACCAGTACTAATCGCTGCTGATAAATACCCCATCGCCTTTGGACGTTCCTGCATAGATGTAATATCCGCAACATATGCCGTAACACCAGGCATAATAAACGCCGCACTAATTCCGCCTAGCACCCTTGCTGCATAAAGCATCCACACATCTTTTCCTAATCCAAAAAGAAGTTCTGAAACACCAAAAATAAATAATCCAATGATGATCATTTTCTTCCTACCGTAAAGATCGACCCACCGGCCTGTAATAGGTGACGTAATGAGCTGAGCCATTGCGAATACTGCAACAAGATATCCCATCGTCTTCCCTGTTAAACTCATGTCATTCATAAAGGACGGCATAACCGGAATGATTAATCCAATCCCTAAAAAAGCGATAAATATATTACTCAAAAGAATGATCAATACCATCTTTTGTTCTTTTATCGGTTTCTTCACTTTTTAACACCTCTTCCCGTAAGTTCCTCAAAAAAATAATGCCCAAGAAGCTTTTTCTTTATCCTGCTATTTGTGGGCTAGTCATGAGTAGAGATGCCCCCACTCATTAGAATTTCACTCTATCCTTCCACACATACATACGCATTAGGTGAATGACTATCATTCAGTTTTCCTCAAAAATGAACCTACCTTTTCAGACAGGTTCATCTTACTACTTCTTTATATGTAGTGCATGTGTTAAAAAATCTAGTACTTCTGCCTTTTGTAGCTCGACTTGCTCATCATCTTTATGGTCATATAAATAAACTTGTTCCGCTGCAGATTCAACAAGAGCGATAAATAACTTAGCCGTTCTTTCCGCGTGAACCGAATCACGAATTTCACCAGCTTCTTTCGCCGCACTTAAAAACTCGCTTAGCCACATATAAAGAGGCTCATACACAGCTTCCCATTCTTTTATATGTTCTGTAGATGCAAGACCCGCATACATTAAAGCTTGTATTTCACGATATTCCGCTATAAAGTGAAACACCGCATCTATTACTTGCGTCACTTTACTTGAGAAAGGCGCATCATTTTGCACTTTTTCTTTCACTGCAAGTATCATCTTTTCAACCATCACTTCTGCTATTGCAGGCATAACCGATAACTTAGAAGGAAAATATAAATAGAAAGTTCCTTGTGCAATGCCAGCCAATTTCACGATATCAGAAATCTTCGTTTTTTCAACGCCCTTTTCCTGAAACACTTCAATAGCTGCATAGACAATTTTTTCTTTTTTATTCATCATCTAAACCCTTTCACACACATATTGAATGACTGTCACTCATTTTATAAGATAATCGATTGTACTGTCAATGATAGTGAACTCTAAGAGGAAATCATTTTTAAATAGTAAAAATCTCCTAATAAACCATTAGGAGATAAAATACAATATATCTTTAAGAAAGAGCCTTTAATCCTGTCACTCCGCATACAATAAGAGCCACACTAATGATACGTGCTTTACTTTTCGACTCACCAAACAGGAACATGTTTAATAAAACGGCACCTGCTGTTCCAATACCAATCCAAACCGCATAAGCGACACTTACTTGTAAAAATAAGAAAGATGTATACAAGAATGCGAAGGATGTAGCAAATCCACCTATATAAATTGCACCATTTGCTAACGTTTTATCTTTACTATACATTTTAAGACCAATCACACCGACTATTTCACTAATTGCAGCACAAAATACGAAAAACCAACCCATCTTTAAGCAGCTCCTTCCACAGTTTCTTCTTTATTATCAGCCAGCTTTAAACCGATAACACCGGCTACAACCATCACGATAAAGAATAATTTCCCTACACTGAAACTTCCACCGAAAAGGAATACATCCATTAAGAAAGTACCTACCGTACCAGCTCCGGCAAAAATGGCATATACAGTCCCTGTCGCAAGATGTTCACACGCTTTAGAAAGGAAGTGAAAATCAACAGCGATAACTCCTAAAATAATAATCCAATGCCACCAAGTATCCGCGGTATTAAAACCAAACACCCAAAAAATTTCAAAGATACATGTTAATATGACATATAACCAAGCTCTATTTTTCATACCTCTCACCTCTTATGACTGACTATCAGTCATTTTTGTTTTTAAAAAAATATACTCCTTCATCACTACTATATAAAGTGAAACTTTAATCAGTGGGGGTTTTGTTCATCCCCACTGATTATTAGTTGAATCAATCGGGCTTTTACGGGCAGTTGATCCTCCACCTAACTTCTTTGCTTCCGCTGAATTTTGAGGTGGGGGTCTTACTGCCCGGCAAATAGCGGGATAAACAACTATCATCCTCATTTACCATTTATATTTGTTCCATTGCCAAGCTAACTACATCCTGCCACACGAAAATGACTGAATGTCATTCATATGTATTGTACATGAATATTTTAAAAACTGTCAATACCGAAAGATTATTTGAAATTTCTTTCATCCGATTTGTATATTTCCTAATAACCTGTCAATACTGCTAGTAACATAATATTTTCTCCACTCCCCCTTGGAGAGATCCCTTGAATAGAGCAGTTAGCTTTTGCTAGCTGCTCTTTTTTATTTGCCGGCACACTATGAGATCAAATCCATTTTTATCATAAATAATTAAGGGTCGGATTATGTTTTCTATTTACTTTCCAAAGAGGCCTTATATGCAATAATTTTATTCTCCAGCATCTTTTCTGTAATTACTAAGTTTTCTCTTTGAATCTGAATAGATTTCCTATGATCTTCTAGGAGCTGTAAACGAGCTTCGGTTGTATGCTCCCCTTCTAAATATAACCTAGCATATTCTCTTATTTTCGCTATTGGCATTTGCGTTTGTTTTAATTTCATGACAAAATGCAACCACTTTATATGTGACTCTTCATACATTCGATTCCCATTTGTATCGCGATTTGCCATTAATATATTTTCCTTTTCATAATAACGTAGTGTATGTGTACTCACTCCTATTAATTTAGCCACCTCGCTAATTGTGTACATACTCTAACTCCCTCCACGTGCTTACCCTCATATATTTTATAGCCTTATCAAATTCATAAAAAACATTTGACTTAGAGTATACTCTAACAAATAAAATCTAACCATAATATATTTATTTGAACTTAGGGGGATTTTATATGAAATACACTGTTATTACTGGTGCGAGTTCTGGAATTGGCTATGAATCGGCTTTAGCCTTTGCAGCTCGCGGAAAGAACTTAATACTTGTAGCTCGAAGACAAGAAGAATTAGACGAATTAAAATTAAAAATTAACGAAATGAATCCAGAATTGGATGTTGTTATTCGAAGAACGGATTTATCTATCACGGAAAATGTTTATAAGCTGTATGAAAGCCTACAAGCCTTTCAAATTGAAACGTGGATTAACAACGCCGGTTTTGGTAATTTCGCCTCCATTGCTGAACAAAATTTAAATAAAATAGAAACGATGTTACATGTAAATATAGAAGCACTAACAATACTCTCCTCTCTTTTCGTTCGAGATTATTCAATGGTTGATGGCACACAACTTATTAACGTTTCATCAGGCGGTGGATACACAATCGTTGCTGATGCTGTTACGTATTGCGCTACGAAATTCTATGTAAGTGCATTTACAGAAGGTTTATCTCACGAATTGAAACAACAAGGTGCAAAACTGCAAGCAAAGGTTTTAGCACCTGGTGCAACTGAAACAGAGTTTGCAAAACGTTCATTTGATATTGATGAATTCCAATACGATAATGTTGTACCGAAATTCCACACCGCAAAACAAATGGCACAATTTATGCTTGATCTTTACGAAAGCGATAAAGTTGTAGGGCTTGTCGATGGTTCTACTTATAACTATGAGCTTAAAAATCCCATTTTTAATTTTGCGGTAAGAAAAACGAATTCAAGTTCTTAAATTCCCCTAAAATATAGATGCCCACTATTACGTAAATAATAGTGGGCCTTTTTTCTCTGAAAATTTCATCCAACATATCGAATCATCGCCACCTCATCACAATAATCCACCTTTGGACAATGTCTACAATCGATCCATACTTTCTCTGGTAACGCATCTCTATTCACAAAATCAAACCCGCACTTTTGAAAAAATTCCGTTTCATATGTTAAAGAAATGACTCTATTCACTTTTATTTTCGCTGCCTCATTTATTACATGGTTCACTAACATACGCCCGATTCCTTTCCCTGCATATGTATGCGAGACGACTAACGACCGGACTTCTGCAAGGTCCTCCCCTAACACATGTAAACCAGCAACCCCAACAATCTCATCGCTTTCTTTCACAACATATAAACATTGTAAATATTGATAGAGAGATAAAAGAGAACGCGGTAAAACCACTCCCTCTTTTGCATAAGCTTCAATGAGACTATAAATTTCTTTCACATCACTCGTAACTGCATTAAAGATTTTCATATTCTATCCCCTTGCCCCGATACTAATATTTATAAACCTAAATGAATTTTAATACATAATTTTATATAATAATACATCTCTCCTTTCTCCTCGTCAATCACTTTATACAAACAAAAAACCAAGCAATCTAGTCGATGTTCGGTTCCTCATTTCGTATCGGCAATACCGTCGAATATTTAATTTCACGAAGTGCTAAACTCGTCTGTATCCTTGTAATACCAAGTTTATTCAGCTTTCTAATAAACTGCTCCAGCTCTTTACGATCACGATTTGCAACCTTTAATAAATAATCATACTCTCCTGTTAAACAGTGACATTCTAACACTTCTGGCATCGACTCTAATTCTTTCTCCAACACGTCAAGTTTATCCGATTGATGAATATTTGTACTCATAAAAATGAAGCATAACAAATCAAAACCAAGCTTTTCTTGATTTAAAATAGCTACTTGCTTATCAATGAAACCTTCGCCATCTAATCTTTTTATTCTCGCATGCATCGCAGCTGGTGATAAATTAACACGTCGCGCAAGCTCTGCATTACTTACTTGTGATTCCTTCTGCAATATATCTAAAATTTGTACGTCCAAATCATCTAACACTTTAATAACAGACGACTCCATTACAATTCCCCCTTTTTCTTACCGATGATTATTCGAAAAAACACCTTACAACTTATATAAAACTGAATATCATTCCACAAACACTATTTACAACAAAATATTTTATCGACTTTTAACCATTATACAAAAGAATATATTACACAACGAAGAAAAATGCTAAAATTATTTACAATTCACATTGATTATAACAAAGGGGATTTTAATATGCCTTATTTTTATGTCTTTTTACTATTACTAACGAGCTTATTATGGGGAGGAAATTTCGTCGTTGGAAAATCGCTCGTTGATCATGCATCACCGATGACACTAACAAGTTTAAGATGGATGATTGCGATCGTTTGTTTATTACCGATCGTATGGTTTAAAGAAAAGAAAATCATTCCACCTCGTGCCGCAATACTTCCGTTAATACTAATGGGAATCTCAGGGGTCGCTCTTTTTAACATCTTTCAATTTCTAGCACTAGAAAAAACATCCGCAACGAATGTAGGGCTTATTTCTACATTAAATGCGATTTCAATTGCACTATTTTCAGTATTATTTCTAAAAGAAAAAGTAAATACACTTCAAATTCTATCCATGATTCTTTCATTCTTTGGAGTTATTCTTGTCCTATTAAAAGGTAACTTTGCACTTTTATTTTCACTACATTTTAATAGCGGCGATTTATGGATGATTGCGGCTGTTTGTATTTGGGGAATCTATTCTGTTTGTAGTAAATGGGCAACAAAAAAAACTACACCGCTCATGGCAACATTATACTCTGGTATTTTCGGCGTTATTCTATTACTGCCATTTAACATGGGGAGCTTCACTGTTACAAACATAAATACTTCTTTCCTAACATCACTTTTATATACTGGGCTTATTTCCACAGTTCTTTGTATGGTGTTTTGGAATATTGGCGTGCAAAAATTAGGAGCGACTACATCCGGTATTTTTCTAAACTTCAATCCGATTTTTACAGCTATTTTAGCATTCCTTTTCCTCGGAGAAGAACTAACGTGGATACAAATTTTCGGGACAATGATCGTTGTGACGGGATGTTATTTATTTTCTCATTTCAAAACGGTTACTGTTCAGCCAACTAGAGCTTTAATGCGCAAACATTCTTAATGAAAAAAACATCGTCATCCGGGTGGCGATGTTTTTATTTACTCTTCATTTCTTTTATATACTGCTTTTCCTCTTCTGGTGATAAACGTTCCGTCGCCTTGCCAGTATCTCCACCTTGAAGGCTCCATAAAAAGTTGTGCTCCTCAACAGTTTGAGAAAAATCTCCTTTTTCCCATCTATTTATAATAGAAAATAACTTCATTTTATATTGAAAACCTGTACTATTTTCAATATCTCTTTTCACATTAAAAATTTCCTTTTTCGTCATTTCTACAAATCCCCATTTTTCAGAGGATTTTACCTTTTGGTGTACCATTTTGTGCATAGTAGAAATAATTTCACCTTCACTAACTTGTGGAGATTCTTCTGCAACTTTTTTCTCTTTTTCGTTTGCCGCTTGCTGGGTTTGAATATTTTTATTTTCTTTTTCCACATATGCAAGCAATTTCTTTCCGCCAACTATAGACGAGAAAAATACTATAATTGTAATGCATATACTTACGATCCATTTAAAAAGCATTATCTCTTCATCGCTTCTCTAACAAGATGACTATCTACATACTGCTTAAACTTCACAATTTTTCCGTTCTCAAGTTGCCATACATGAACAAATTCTGCTTCAAATGATTTTCCCGTGTCTTTATAAACTCCTGAATACATACCTTCAGCAATAATTACATTTTTTCCGCTTACTTCATGATATGTATTTACACTTGCTTTATAATCATCCCATTCTGATCCTAATCGGCTAAATACATTTTCCATTATTGCTTCTACACCGATATAAGTTCCCCCGTACGGGAACCCTTCTGCCTCTGTCCATTCTACTTTTTCAGAGAGGGCTTCTACTAAATGTTTTGCATTTGAAGAAGCTGATCCTTCATACGTGCTTCGAATAATTTCTAAATTTGATTTAGGCATGTTACTTCCTCCCGTTTTATTTATTTATTTATTTATTTATTTTTCACACAAGTTGTAACCTTTACAGTTACAACTTGCACAAAAAAATATTTATATTGTTTTATTCTTAATCCACCAGTTGTAATCATTATAGTTACAATTATAATTCAAGTCAACAATTTATAAATAAGTTTACTTCACTTTCATTACTTTCTCTTTTACGAAACGATCTACATATCCTTCTGCTTTTACAACGAATAAATACGCACCCATTGCTAATAATGCAAGATCTAATTCATACCCTGGATTCTTTCCATCTCCTAATAAACCTGCTGCTCCATTTACCTTTACGATAGCTCCAGCTAAAATAAGAGCGAATAATAGTCCTACATATCTTACGCCTAAACCGATAATTAATAATATACCACCAACTAATTCAACTGTTGCTACGCCGTATGCAAGACCACCTGGTAAGCCGATGCTTGTAAACCATCCTGCTACGTTATCGATACCTGATTGAAACTTCGCTAAACCGTGCGCAAAGAATGTCACTCCTAACACGATACGAATAATTAAATTCCCAATATATTGGTTCATTTTGAACTCTCCTTTTTGTTTTGTTATGGTGAACTTTTATTTACAAGTCAAAACAATACGGTATTTCATTTCATTCGTCAAATACTTTTTTAAAGAAAACAAAAAACATTACCCCTTTTACGGATAATGTTTTCTTACAAAATAGCGCTAATTCAAGCTTTTACTCTATCACACAAAAAAAGTTGAAACATTTTTCCAGCACCAACATACGGCAATAAAGACAAGTCCTCTTCTACAACCATTCCAACAACATTCACTTTCTCATCTTGAGGCAAATCATGTGTGGCAACTTGCATCTCTCCAGCATATCTACCGTACAATTCATTATCAATTGTAATGCTGCCTTTCTTTCTTACAATGGCATCCATCGGCTGTAAAATCACTTTATTCTCCTCGCGCGATTCTACAGAACGAATGACATCACGGGCTGGATCTAGTCTATTTGTATGTACTTGTTTTACCATTCTTAACACTTCACTTTTCTCTACCAATGGCTCGTATCGCAGTGGAATAATCCCTCTACTCGCACTCGCTATCTCTTGTACACTTTCTATACTTCCGCTTATATCCCCGATTAACACTTTATCGACACCACAATCTTGTACAAGTTCTAAGTACGCTTCAAGTGGGCGCATATTGCGGTGCTTTTCTAACGTTGGTAAACCTTCACATAGCGGACCACGTTTTTCACCATCTCCCGGAATAAATGCCATCGTTTTTATTCCACACTCATGTAAGTATGCGTTTTGTTTTTGTAAGAATGATTTTGCTAGTCCTGTTTCTGGGCGCGGGTAAAAATTATGCCACGCTTCTACATTCTCTACCTTTATATTTTCTATGATTAACTCTTTCCAAAATGACTCTGTGATCGTACTCGCATTTAAAGCTACTTTCATCTTGTGAGATACGCGTGCGATTTCTTTCGGCTTGATGCCGTAGTCCATTCTTAAGCCTGTAATGCCCCAGCCCAATAGCTCCTCCACATTTTCATACGTCACCCCTAAATGGTGTAACGATTTTGGAGAAACATCGACCATTAATTCCATGTCATTTTCAAGAGCTTGTTTCCCAAGTATTTGAATTAGCTCTTTATATGTACCAGGGTCATCTTCAGGAATGTGCAATGATGTAAAAATAGATAAAAACCCGTTTTCCTTCGCTACTTTTAGCCACTCTTCTTGCTTCTTTACTCGTTCTTTTGCAAGGTAAATTGAAACTCCTATCATATGAATCTCCCTTTCTATGAATAGAAAAAGAGAAAGGAATCCCTTTCTCTATATGTTTTCTGCCATTTCTTCTTTAAATCCGAAGAAGTACGTAAAGATGAATCCGAACGTATATGCCACTACTAATCCAAGGAAATATAATAAATATTTATTATCAGCAATTAACGGAATTAATGATAATCCTGATACGCCAATTCCGAGTGCGGCTGTTTTCATAACTGCTTGGAATGCACCGCCAACTGCTGCTCCTAAACAAGCTGTAAGAAACGGTTTCCCAAGTGGTAATGTAACCCCGTATAATAACGGTTCGCCAATTCCTAAAAAACCAACTGGTAATGCACCTTTAATTACGTTACGAAGTCGTTTGTTTTTTGTTTTCACATAGATGGCGATCGCTGCTCCTACTTGCCCAGCTCCAGCCATTGCGAGTACTGGTAATAAAGGTGTTACGTGCGTTTGATTAATAAACTCCATATGAATTGGTGTTAAACCATGATGCAAACCGACCATAACGAGTGGTAAAAATGTTCCCGCAAGTACTGCTCCAGCAAACGCTCCACCAATACTTAAAATACCATTAATGCCGCTTGTAATTCCTTCAGATAAGAAACCTGCTACCGGCTGAATGGCTAACATCGTTACGATACTCACCACTAACACAGTAATAAGCGGCGTTATAATAATATCAACTGCATTTGGCACTGCTTTTCGAACTTGTCTTTCCACTACAACCATAAGCCATGCTGCAAAAATAACTGCAAACAATCCGCCCCTTCCAGGTACGAGCGCTTCACCAAATAATTTTATGTTCGCCATCGCCGGGTTAAAAATTAAAATACCCGCAATCGCTCCAAGAACTGGTGTCCCACCAAATTCTTTCGCTGTATTCCAGCCGACTAAAATTCCTAAGAATGTAAAGATACCGCCGCCAATGAGTAGTAGCATTTGTAGCCACGTTGTATTCGGATCAGCACCTGCGTTTTTCGCAAAGTTAGCGACCCCGTTTATAATACCTGACGCAACAAGACCAGGAATTAACGGAATGAAAATACTTCCTATTTTTCTTAAAAAGTTTTTCACTGGTGTATTATTTTTCTTCTTAATCTCTGACTTCATTTCTTGCCCAAGGTCTTCAAGGTGATGATCTGCCACCTCACCAATTCGCAGTCCTGTTAAACCTTCCATTTCAGCTGCTACTTTATTTACTGTCCCTGGTCCAACAACGACTTGAAGCGTCTCATCTTCAATAACGCCCATAACCCCTTCAACCTTTTTCAAAAGGTCCATATTCACTTTACTTTCATCATGAAGCGTTAATCGCAGTCTTGTCATACAATGAGCAATGCCGCGAATATTTTTCACTCCCCCAAGTTGTTCTGAAATCTCTTTGGCCATTCTCTCTTCTTTCTTCATAATAGAATCCCCCTCCCTATTATTTTATAGTGCCTTCTTCACAAACCCTTTCGCTTCTTTTAATTTCTCCAGTGCTTCCCCATACTCACACTGCAATAACACCATAACAATCGCGGCTTTCACATTACGTTCTGCTTTTTCATAACACTCTGCTGCTATTTCATAACTAACCCCTGTTGCTTCCACAATAATGCGTTTTGATCGTTCTACTAACTTTTCATTTGTAGATTGAACATCTACCATTAAGTTTTTATATACTTTCCCAACACCAATCATAGATGCTGTTGAAATCATATTCAGCACTAATTTTTGCGCTGTACCAGCTTTCAAACGCGTTGAGCCTGTTAAGATTTCTGCGCCTGTTTCTACTTCCACATTTAGTTTTGCATATTTACTTATTTCAGCATTTTTATTACAGGAGATACTAGCTGTACTCGCTCCTACGCTATTCGCGTACTTCAAGCCCCCAATAACATAAGGAGTTCGACCACTTGCTGCAATTCCAATCACTGTATCTTTCTCATTTAATCCAATACTTTTTAAATCTTCTTCTGCTAACTCTTCGCGGTCTTCTGCACCTTCCACTGCCTTAGTAAACGCTTTCAATCCACCTGCTATAAATCCTTGTACCATTTTATCATCTGTGCCAAATGTCGGCGGACATTCCACCGCATCCAAAATACCTAAACGGCCACTCGTACCAGCCCCAATGTAAATTAATCGTCCCTCATCTTCAAAGGATTTAATGATAATCTGTACAACCTTTTCAATTTCTTCTATTTCATTTTCAACTGCTAACGCAACAGTTCGATCTTCTTCATTCATACTTTGTAACACTTCTTTTATACTCATCTCATCTAAATTCATCGTCTTCTCATTACGATGTTCTGTCGATAAATTTTCTAACATATTACCACCCACTTTGAAATTTAATTTCATACTTTCATTATAACTTTAAGAAATTTAAAATCAATATTACTTTATTATTTTATGAAATTTTATTTCTTTTCATGACGAATTTATGTCGATACGAAAAAAAGATGGGTTTCCCCACCTTCTCATTTCAGCTTCCGTAATCGCAATGCTTCTTCTCTTGTTTCCATAAATTGATCCAGCACTTTATTACCAATGCGATTAAAAGTAATCACATATAGAGCATCTATCATGTTCAATTGCGTCATTCTTGAAGCAATACTTGCAATACGATGATCTTGTTCTACATCTGGCATACAAAGACGAATATCCGCCTCTTTATATAACGGTGATGATTGATCAAGCTTTGTAATCGCAATAACTGTTGCACCTTGTCTCTTCGCATATTGCGCCATTTCAAGTACATCTTTCGTACGACCAGATGTTGAAATCGCCACAAATATATCGCCTTCTTTTAAATTCGTCACAAGCGGCAACATCATATGAAAATCAGATAGCATCATCGCTGTAAATCCGAGCCTTGTAAATTTATAAGCTCCGTCCATCGCCGGAGTAGCTGATCCGCCTACTCCATAAAAGATAATTTTATCGGCATTTACAATACGATCTGCAGCTTTTTCAAGTTCTTTTTTATCTATCGCCGTCACGCTCGCCTCAATTGCAGCTTTATTCACATACGTAACTTTATTAAACAAGTCGTACGGTCCATCTTCCGTATTCATCACTGAAAAATCATTAATATTATAATCAGCAATCGTTAATTCACGAACGAGCGCGATTTTAAATGCTTTAAAGCTCCCAATCCCAATCGACTTACAAAAACGAACAACACTGGCCTCACTTGCACCCGCATTCGTTGACACTTCTTTCGTCGTTAAGTTCGGAACAATCTCTGCATTCTCCATTATGTACATGGCAACCTTCTTTTCAGCTGGTGAAAATTGATCCATATTACTTTCAATTTTAAATAGTAACGTTGAAGCTTTCACTATTTAACCTCCACTTCTTACGGTTGCTTTCATTTATTTTCTCTTGCTTCAAGAAGATAAAAACCATCATCGCCAGGAGGATGGTGAACGATTACAGTTCGATCCCCTTTTTTATATGCCGTTATTTCACCTTCAGACTTCTGTTTCTCCCAACCACCTATCCAAATTGCAAAGTCAGGTACAAAAGCAGTATACTTATAGTCTTTCAGGTTTTCGTCTTCTACATAGGAAGAAAAAATAGAAACTGGAAAATCTTTTACTTTTGACTCTTTCCATACAGTAAATGGTATGCATAATGCAATAAGTATGATTACACCGATAACCTTTCCCTTCGTAATCTTCACACATTTTCTCCCCTCGACTTATCATATACGTAGATTTTACCATAATTACAACCTATTCATGCTATATGACCATTGCTTTTCCAATAAAAAAAGAGCTTACCTACTTCAGATAAGCTTTTCCTCTTTACACGAAATATTTCTTTAAAAGCGGCGGCGTAATAATCGTCGTTAATATAACAACAATAACAATCGCTGTGAAATTTTCTTTCGCTAGCAAATTCGCCGCCAGTCCATTCGCAGCTATGATAAGTGCTACTTCTCCGCGCGACACCATCCCTGCACCGATACTAATAGAAGATTGAAGATTAAATCCTGTTAGTCTCGCTCCTAAACCTGATCCGATTAGCTTTGTGAAAATCGCAACGAGCGTCATGATGATAATGAACCAAAGCTGACTTCCGATACCTTGAAATGTAATTTCCATTCCAATACTTACGAAGAAGACCGGTACAAATATCGCATATGCAATCGGTTCAATTTTATGTTCTACCTCATGCTTATACTCTGTTTGAGAAATAGCAATTCCAGCTGCAAATGCGCCAATAATACCTGCAATCCCCATCATTTCACTGTAATACGAAAAAGAAAAACAAATAATAAGAGCTGCACTAATTAGAGCTTCTGTTACACGAAGTGGCACAAGCATTTTCATAATCCACGGAACAACTTTCCATGCGATAAAAACAATGCTGACGAAGAAAATAATTTTCTTTACAATAACAAGCGTGATGTTCACATCTTGCGTTCCTAAAAAGCTCATAACAAACGCTAATAAAATAACGACGATAACATCATCAAATACGGCAGCACCTAAAATCGTTGTACTTTCTCTCGTATTCATTTTCCCTAAATCTCTTAGCGTTTGCACTGTAATACTAACTGACGTTGCGCAAAGTAATAACCCTAAAAAAATGGCATGAGACTGTATTAATCCAAACAGCAATCCTGTTACATAACCACCGATGAAAGGAAAAATAATTCCACCAGCCGCTACTGCAAATGATGATTTCAAATTCCGATTTAACTCTTCTAAATCTGTTTCAAGTCCCGCCATAAACATAAGTAGTAAAACACCAATCTCACTCAGTTCATCAATAAGTTCAGAACTATTAATAATACCGAGTACAGCTGGACCGATAATAATACCAACAATTAATTTCCCAAGTACAGAAGGCTGGCCGAGTCTCACACTAATATCACCAGCTAATTTCGTACAAAGTAAAATGACGACAAGTTCAAAATAAAATAGCATAGCATCTTCTCCTACTTTAACTTTAATCAGTGGATTTTCTCCATCCGAATAGATTGGTAATCCCCGTCCATTCCTGCAAGTAGTTTCCCCTATTCATTCGCATTTTATTTGTCACATTTGTATTTGACAAAATATTCTGAATTATAATAAAATGAATCCAGCAATTCCAAAAACTATATACCATAACTGTACCTCCATTTACTTACATACTCTTTTCTAGTGGGCTCATACTACATTCGCGGTTATGGAAATGAAAAACGGGGGGAGAGTCCAAAGTGAAGTCATTATTACGAAAAAAAGCGCTTAGTACTGAATCACCACGACAACTACAAAGAACATTAACCGCACTTGATCTAACGTTTTTAGGAATTGGCGCCGTAATTGGGACAGGGATATTTGTATTAACAGGTATTGTTGCAGCGAAACATTCTGGTCCTGGTATTATGCTATCATTCCTTATTGCTGCATTTACTTGTGCATGTGTAGCCTTTTGTTATGCCGAATTCGCTTCTTCTATTCCTGTCTCAGGAAGTGTGTATACTTACGCATACATGACAGTAGGAGAAGTCGTCGCCTTCATCGTCGGCTGGTGTTTAATGCTCGAATATTTACTTGCAGTCGCAGCAGTAGCTGTCGGTTGGTCTGGTTATTTACAATCTTTACTACAAGGATTTAACGTCCATCTACCCGCCATAATCGCCTCGGCCCCTGGCGTAGGAAAAGGTGGCCTCATTGATTTACCAGCTGTTTGTATTTTACTACTCATTACAGGACTTTTAAGTTTCGGTATACGCGAAAGCGCACGTATTAATAATATTATGGTTCTTATCAAGTTAGCTGTTATTATCGCCTTTATCGTAGCAGGTGCAAAATATGTAAAGCCTGAAAATTGGACGCCGTTCATTCCATTCGGATACGACGGTATCATTACTGGGGCTGCCACTGTATTCTTCGCCTTTTTAGGCTTTGATGCAATCGCAACCGCTGCAGAAGAAACGAAAAAACCACAGCGTGATTTGCCAATTGGCATTATCGGTTCCCTTCTTATTTGTACTGTTTTATACATGATTGTATCTTTCGTTTTAACAGGTATGGTTCCGTATACACACTTAGATGTTTCTGATCCAGTTGCGTTTGCCTTGCATTTCGTTGGCGAAGATACAATTGCAGGACTACTCGCTGTTGGAGCGATGACTGGAATGACAACCGTTCTCTTAGTCGTTATGTATGGACAAGTTCGCGTTTCATATGCGATGAGCCGCGATGGCCTACTTCCAAAAGCGTTAGCACGTGTAAATAAAAGAGTAAAAGTCCCTTTATTAAACACATGGATCACTGGCGTTATTGCCGCTTTATTAGCAGGACTTTTAGACTTACATTTACTAGCTAATTTAGTGAACATCGGTACATTAACAGCCTTTACATTCGTTTGCTGTGCGGTACTTATTTTACGAAAAACACATCCTGACTTAAAACGCGGATTCCGTACACCTTTCGTACCTGTATTACCAGTTGTCGCAATTCTTTGCTGTTTATATTTGATGGCTAATTTATCTAAAACGACATGGATTAGCTTTATAGCTTGGCTTATAGTCGGTTTATGCTTCTATTTCTTCTACTCTAGAAAACATAGTCATTTAGCTACTGCAAAAGTAAACGATGAACAGAAAAAAGCATAACAAAATAGCTCGCCGTTTTAGCGGCGAGCTATCTTTCTGTACTATTATATTTTTTCGTTAACGATTGTAAAATGAAAAATATGCCGATGCAAGCTGTAAACCACGCCCAATTTCCTATTGGTGTAGAATATTTAAAAACGCCAATACCTACAAGCACTATGAAAATGATTACCTGATATATGAGCTTCCACTTTTGCATATGTTCCCTCCTTTACTTCGTTCCCTTCTTTTTCTTCTTCCATGCATTTAAACTATCAAAGAAGAAGTTAATAAATAACGTGCCTAAACCCGCTAATAAAAACGTCATTAAAAATAGAACCCATATACTTTTTTCTTTTAAGAAATAATATCCTACAAGGAGCACAACCGCGATCCATACATATTCAAGAATTCTTTTCAGCTTTTTCTCTTCCAAATTATTCGCTCCTTCATTCTATGCTACTTTTAGTATAACAAAAAAGAAGCCTATCATGATAAGCTTCTTTTTCTTCTCTCTTATTTGTTTATGCTTTTTTCAACGAGTGAAATCGCATATTCTACCGTACGATTCATCGTTTCTACTTGTGCATCTTTTACTTTCGCATCTTTTAACACAGATTCTGCCACTGTAATTTTTTGAATCAGTGCTTTCACTGAACCGTCCGTTACATTTGCATCTTGCGCTTTTTTCACTACTGCTTTTGCAGATTCAATATTGATTTGTAATTTTTCTTTCGGTGTTTTCGGTTGTTCTACTACTTTAGATTGTATAAATGTTTCATTAGCTGTTTTTAATTCGTTATACGTTTGAACAACTTGTTCTCCAGTACTTCCTACATTTTCAAATACTTGCTTTGCAGCACTATAGCTTTTATCTAATTCTTGAAATGCTTCCTTTGAATATTGACCTGGCTTATCACCAAACTCATACGTACCAGCTAACACTTCTTTTACTTTTCCAATCTCTTCATATAACACATTTACTTCCTCTAACTTTGTACGGTTAGAAAACTCATTATACGTTGCTAATACTTCTGAAGAGCTTAACGCTTTACTATATAATTTCGCAAGCGCAATTTGTCCATTTAACGGAATACCACCATTCCCGTTGCTATCAGGGTCTGCACCAAGTGCAAATGGTACGTTGGGATGAGACACTTTCCCTTTAGCTGGTTGACTATTTACTTTTTTACCATCGACATAAATAGCTACTTCACTTCCGTTATAAGTTCCTGTTAAGTGATACGTTTTATTTGCTTCTAATTGAACTCCAACACGTTTATAACTGCCACCAATATGAGCCCACAATTCAACATTTCCACTTCCTGTAGATTCAAAGCCAATTCCGCCGCTCTCTGTATTTTGTAAAATACCTTGTCCGCGAATTTCATTCATTGAAAATACAGTTTCTAGCGTAAACGTATTTGCTACTTTCTCTTTTTGTGCTGCTGAAAATGGAAGGTATCCAAATGTATTAGCTTGTCCATTCAATTTCATTACATTTGTTTTTAAAGCTTTATCGTATGCAATAGATACATTTCCTTTCACATCGCCCTTCGTTCCAAACGATGAGTTATCTTTAAATGTACCATCTAAGAAATTCACATCAAAAACATCTGCCTTTGGCACTTTTACATTCGGATCAATATTATCTTTTTTCGTAGTAACTTCTGCTGTTAAAGGCTGCACACTTTCATTACCAAACGAATCAATTGCAACAACTTCAAGTGTATATGTGTTCCCGCCGTCTAACCCTGCAAGTGTAAATGTCAGGTCTTTTGGCACTGGATCACGATAAAACTCTGAGAATGCTAACAATTTATTCTTTATTTCTCCCGTTTGCTTATCTTTAGCTTGTACACGATAAGAGTGAACAAGAAGGTTGTCCAATGCTTGTGGGAATGTTACTGTTGCCGCATTTTCTGTTACATTTGATACCGCAAGCTTTGCATCCTTAGCAAAGTAAGGATTTTCTTTATCACGATCTTCTACATGTGTAAAAGTTTCTTTCTTTGCTGGTAATTTAATTTTCCAAGGCTCACCTGTCCAAGAATTTGTATGGAAATCACGACGATTAATCGTTACTTCATCATCATCTACTTCTACTAATAAACCTTGGCTTAATGTACTAGCTCCTGGCGGGATATTCCCTTGTACTTTACCACCTTCAACTTCCATGTAACTTATAGAAGATGTACCAACTGATGTAAAGTCTTTTTGATGAATCGACCTTGGATCATCTAGCGGATAATGTGAATGACCTGAAAACGTAATAGCCTGCGGATATTCTTTTAATACCGCATTAATTTTTGCACTATCTTGTGTTCCCCATTCATGACTACCGTATACTGTCTCTTTAATGTGTTGATGTAAAAATACGAAAATCGGTTTTTCTGGATCATCTTTTTGTGCTTTTGCCATCTCTTCTTTTAACCAATTAATTTGCTTATCTGAATAATATCCGTGTGTTGTCCCATTTTCTGGCGACATAACAAGGAAGTGATAACCTTTCACCACTTTATGATAATAAATCGATTCCATTCCTGTTTTTTCTAAGAAACGCTTCTGTGCGCCCTCTACAGATAAACCGTTCCAATAATCATGGTTACCAAGAGAATTCATTCGTACTGCATCTTTATTTGCATTTTCATTATACACTTGCATGAAACGATCATATTGTTGCAGTGACCCTGTATCTGTGAAATCACCTACGATAACAAATGCATCTTGCTTTGGTGCAAGCGTATTGAGCTGTTCAATCGCTCGTTTCCAGCGAAACGTATCATCCGTTCCACTATTTTTAATATGTACATCACTTACAACTGGAAAAACTATCTTCTTTTCACTAGGTGCCTTTTCTTGCTTCTTCTCTTCCGCTTTAACTGATGTACTCCACGGAAATGATACGAATGCTAATACAAAAACCATTAATAATCCAATAAGACCTTTTACTTTTCGTAAAGCAGTTCTGTCCACGTGTATCCTCCTCATAATAATCGATTCATTACAAGGGCTATTTTATCTAAAGCATATTAATGTCGTTTAAATAATAAATGGATTTTATTAGATTTTTGTAAATATACAGTTAATTAAAGGTTAAGTCCAACATTCTTCTTACTATTGTATACAACCACTTTTTGTCTAAAAGAGTCTGAGCATTCTTTTCCCCTGTTTATTCACATATAATCTTTTCTATAACATGAATAATAATTTAAGTTTTAAGCCTATTAGACAATCTTAATTTTTAACATTTCCTTCTTTTTTTAACACATCGGCCATGCTTCTACATTTAATAGTAGTAAAAGACAACTTAAAAGGAGGGGTTGTATTGAAGAACCAAAAAAACATTGGCTGTTTTGCTCCTTTGTCTATCATTTGCCCAGATCCTTGTCCACCGACCCCTCCTCCAAATCCAAATTGCGAGCGAGTAACAAATGAATTTGCAGGAAATTTCCTTCTAACGAATAACACCATTCCCTCTGCCAAAGGTGCATCGCAATCGATGATACTGTGGCAGAGTGATGGGATACTACTTATATCAGGTGCTGTCTCGATTTACAATAGTACTAGCAGCACAGAAGCAATTACAATTGAAATTGTTGGAGCAGTAACCAATATTTTCACTGTGTTTCCTGGCAATACGATATCTTACACAGGAAAAGACTTACAATCTGTTAATATTATCAATATACAAAGTAATCCTTCAGTATATTTAGAAGGCAAGTACTGTTGCCAATTTACATGCTGCTTATAGAATACCAATTTCATTACTTTCTCAATAAAAAAAGCATACCATTTACGGTATGCTTTTTTATGAAATCGGATAACGTACTGTAATACAAAACTCGCCTTGATTAACAGTAGTTCCTGTTGTAGTAATTCGAACAGTCGTAAAATATCGTACAGTGAAAGTACCACTACTTTGTGGTTGTACAGTAATTGTATCAACTACTGTAGCACCTACTAAAAAATCAACTGTAATTGGAGCCGCACCTACATTATATTTCACGTAACCTGAACCATATACTTCTTGCGTGATATTATTTGTATATACAATTTGAGTACCAGCACCTGTAATAGACCAGTCTGTACATACTTGATCTTGTACAAGCGTTTTATTAGAACAACAAGACAAACTGGAACTTCTCATTCCCATTTTGATCCTCTCCTATTCTGCTATGAAAGTGGATAACGTGTTGTAATACAAAATTCTCCCTGATACGTTCCAGCAGGTGTTGCAGGTAATACAACTTGTATAATATCAAAACGACGATACGTAAACCCGATACTCGTTCCTGGATTTAATGTTTGTGTATCTATTACAGTACCAGCAGAATCAAGCGCCTCTACAGTAATTGGTTCTGGTCCAACATCATATTTAACAAAACCAGTACCAACTACATTTTGGTTAATATTATTTGTATAGAGAACATTATCAATTGCTGTTGCAACTACAGTAGCAGACCACGGACTACACACTTTATCTTGTACATAATTTTTATCTGGACAACAAGTTAATGCTGACCCTGAGCACTCACAAGACATAGTTGTTTCCCCTCTCTCTTTTATATTCCCTATATGTGTATGTCCCTCAGAGTCTTTTGCCTGTACTATTCATCTATTTTCAAAAAATATTCAAATGACTAAATAGATTCCGTTTTGTTTCTTTTTTTCATATATTTATAGACAAAGATACTAGCCACAATAAGAAGAACGCCTCCTAATATCGGTAACATATATTGTCCAACAACATCTGCAGCCTTCTCCCAATGCGGCCCTAATTTCATCCCAAAATAGACATATAAAGTCGTTAACGGGAACATTGCTACAAATGTATATATACTAAACTTCCATATATTCATTTTCGCCATACCACACGGAACAGAAATAAGCGTTCGAACTCCCGGTACAAAACGTCCAACAAATGCTACAACTGGTCCATATTTCTCAAAGAAATCATCTGCTTTTTGAATTTGTTCTTCTTTAATAAAGAAGTATTTTCCGTACTTTATTAATAGGGGACGGCCACCGTAATAACCGAGTGCGTATAACGTTAATGGGCCTGTCGTTCCGCCAAGTGTTCCAGCTAATACAGCTAACCAAAAATTCATATCTCCCTCGTACACCCAATATCCAACCATTGGCAACACTACTTCTGCTGGAATAAATTCAAACGTTAACGCTAACACAACTCCAAAATAAGAAAACTGCTTTAAAAACTCGATTATATCTAAAATAATTTGCTCCATATTTTCAACTCCTCTCCTACGTTTACATTATGCTTTTCTTGTAATTGAACTGGCGCCATTTTTACAATTCGGTTCAGAATAAATACCACAATTCCAATATCATCTAAAATACCGATAAACGGCAGGAAGTCTGGAATTAAATCAAGCGGCATCGCAACATACCCAACTAAAAAAGCAACAGATAAAATTTTCTTCTTTATTGAAACCTCTTTTGAAGTAAAAAAGTCAAATAGGAATGGAACGAAACGACGGACATGAAATACAACTCTTAATCTACTAATAAGTTTTTTCATTTTTATTTCTCCTCTCTTTGTATACGAAAAGGACCCTACCAAATATGGTAAGGGTCCTAAAAAAGACAATAAGGGGCCTTTACCATTGCTGGTAAAGGTCTCACTAACAACGAAACGTTGCCAATAAAGCCGAGGGTTTCTCCCTGTAATGACGACTTTACTGTAATAAGTTACTCCCCTTTATATACACAATTTTATACACTCACATTAAAATATTTCAGAGGGCTTGTCAATATATTTTATATCCCAAGCCCTCCTGCTTACCCTTCCGTAAAAAACAAAAAACGTATAGGAAATTTCTTACTATCTCATAATATACATAACCATTTTTGAACGAAAGGAGATGTTTCATTTGCATACCGTCTGGAAAGGTGCACTTTCACTTGGACTATTAAATATAGGAATTAAACTATACAGTGCCGTAGAAGAAAACGATATAAAATTTTTAAGCCTCCATAAAGAATGTTTAACACCTATTAAATATAAAAAATTTGCTCCTGATTGTACGGATGAAGAAATTGATGATAAAGATATTGTAAAAGCCTATGAATACGCCCCTCATAAATACATTATTATGGATGAAAAAGAATTAGCTGCGTTGCAAAAAGCTCACGAACCACGATCCATTCGGATTATATCTTTTGTCCAAAATAACGAAATCGATTCTGTTCTTTATGACCGTTCTTATTTTATAGGTCCTACTCCAGGACATGAAAAATCATATTTATTATTAAAAGAAGCTCTTGAACGTACAAATAAACTTGGGCTTATTCATATTTCTATTAGAAAAAAACAACATTTAGCTATTATCCGTAACTTTGAAGATGGACTAATGTTACAAACCATCCACTATCCTAATGAAATTCGCGATATAACAAATACACCTAACTTACCAAGTAACGAAAATTATCCTATACAAAAACAAGAACTCACCGCAGCAATTAATTTAATCCACCACCTTACAAATCCTTTTGAACAAGAAATGTATACAGATGAATATAAAGAAGCCCTTACCGAATTAATCGAGAATAAAATTGAACAACAGGAAAAAACGGAAACAATCTCTCCAGCTCCGAACATCATCAATATTATGGAGACATTACAGGCAAGTATTGAACAAGCAAAAATAAAAAGAGACAATAAAACAGAAAAAGAGGCCAAATAAAATTGACCTCTTTTTCTTTAAAGCGGATTACATTTCGGCATTTCGAGTCCAGATGATTGAGCTAATTTTAATAAATAATAACATTCCTCTCTTGCCATATGATCTGCCATTCTCGCTGATAATGCACTTAATATTTCATTTGATAACTCCAATTCTTCAACTTCATGTAAAAAATGTGAAAATAATTTTAGTTCAAGTGAAACATCTTTTGTAAACTTCTTTAATGCAGGAAAATGATGAAGCTCTGTTCGTAAATACCCCGTCATTTCAACTGCTTTCAAATAAAATTGTTCAAAGTGCTTCTCGAATTCTTCGCTTTTCTCTTTCAATCTTTTTTCAACAAGATCTAGCCCACCAGAAATAGAACCCGCATGACCAGCCGCATCCGTTAACCAAACGAGATGATAATGCAGTTCATGAAAAACAGGTGGAACTTCCCCTTTCTCCAAAAACTCTAAAACTGTTATATACTCTTCCACTTCGTTTACCATATGATTAATAAAAGTTGGCGTAAAATGAATAGTAATTTTCCCTTCCAACTGCTTCTGTATAATATTTAATTTAAACGTCCGAATTTCCTTAGCAGCTTGTTCTGCCTCTTTTGAGAATGCCATCAGATTCACATTCCGAACTTTATTTAACAAATTCGTAAATGTTTCAACAAAGTAAGTAGCTTTTTTTATATCTTCTTTTTCCTTTGGAGCTAACGCATCAAGTAAAAATTGCGCATGATCACTCAGCACTTTTAGCCAAAATTGATGCTCAAACAACGCACTTTCTTCATAATTTCTCTCCACCAAATCCCCTCCGTTTATTCATTCTTCTCTATCACTTGAAGTTTATATCCATCCGGGTCTTGTACTACAATACTCTTCTCGCTTTTGTTTTCTGTATATGCAATTTTATAAAATACTAACCTCTTCTTTACATTCTCTATGTTAGAAATTGAAAACGTTAAAACATCAACTGAGTCCGTAACACTCTTCTCACGCCCGCCCAAACTGCGATTCATAACAAAACTAATTCTCGTTGAATCGGTATCATACCAAACCCCTGTAACATCTAATTGCGGCCTCAATGAACTAGGTGTTATTCCTAAAATCCCTTCGTAAAAATACAGAGTTTCCTTTAAGTTCTTTACTTCTAACACAATTAAATTCTTTACATTCTCCACATTCATTCCCCCTGTACTTATTACTTTTTTATATGTGTCATAAATGCTCATTATGTCTGAATACAATACGTAGTAATGAACATGTAAGGAGGTTTATTCGTGAATAAATATATAAGATCATTCGTGCCCTATCATAGCCCTCTCGATCCTTGTCCTCCTATCGGAAAAAAATATTATTCTACTCCTCCTAATTTATTTTTAGGCTTTCAACCGCCAAACTTACCACAATTCACACCAAAAGAAGCACTACAAAAAGGGACTTTATGGCCTGTTTTTTATGACTATTATGAAAATCCTTATAAAAAAGGGCGGTGACTACTGACGTGAATCAATCGCTACCAGAAGAATACTATCAGCTTTTACTGGAGCTTCAAGAACTGGACTTTGTACTAGTTGAACTCACTCTTTATTTAGATACACATCCAGATGACACCGCTGCGATTAATCAATTTAATGACTTTTCCTATAAACGGAGAGTATTAAAACAAAAGATGGAAGAAAAATACGGACCACTCCAACAGTTTGGAAACAGCTATTCTAATGCTCCTTGGGAATGGAGCAAAGGTCCTTGGCCATGGCAAATATAAAGGAGAGAAACTATGTGGATTTATGAAAAGAAATTACAATATCCCGTTAAAGTGGGAACTTGCAATCCAGCACTTGCAAAATTATTAATTGAGCAATACGGCGGTGCAGATGGCGAGCTAGCTGCTGCACTACGTTACTTAAATCAACGTTATACAATTCCTGATAAAGTCATTGGCCTACTTACTGATATTGGTACAGAAGAATTTGCTCACCTTGAAATGATCGCTACAATGGTTTATAAACTAACGAAAGATGCAACTCCTGAACAAATGAAAGCTGCTGGACTTGATCCTCATTACGCTGACCATGATAGCGCACTTCATTACCATAATGCTGCTGGTGTTCCATTTACTGCAACGTATATACAGGCTAAAGGTGATCCAATTGCCGATCTATACGAAGATATCGCAGCTGAAGAAAAAGCACGCGCAACATATCAATGGCTCATTAATTTATCCGATGATCCAGATATAAATGATAGTCTACGCTTCTTACGTGAACGAGAAATCGTCCATTCACAACGTTTCCGAGAAGCAGTTGAAATTTTAAAAGAAGAACGCGATAAAAAAATATTTTTTTAAAACACGTATCCTAGCGATATGTGTTTTTTTTACGTTTAAAATTAAATCCTTCTTATTAAACATACAAATAGTATATTTATTCGATTTAATGCATTATTTTTTAATTTTTTCAAAATTCCCTATTGCTTTCTAGTCATCAGACCTTTAAAATAGTAACAGTTACTCGACAAATTGTTTGAATTTTCGACAAAAATACTCATTAGGAGGATTTTCTTTATATGCGTACAACTTTAAAGCCAGCGCAAATACTTTCGATTAGTTTATTACTATTCGCAGTTTTCTTCGGTGCTGGTAATATGATTTTCCCGCCCCTTCTCGGTCTTTCTTCCGGAGAAAATATGTGGGTCTCCATTACAGGATTTATTATTACAGACGTCGGTTTATCTTTACTAGCTATCGTCGCTGTTGCCCTTGCCGGTGGTAGTTTTAACACTTTAGCAAGCCGTGTTCATCCAAAATTCGCAGCAATATTCGCTATCATTATTTATCTTTCAATCGGCCCACTATTTGTTATTCCACGAACTGGATCTGTATCTTACGAAATTGGGATTGCACCACTTTTCCCGGACCAATGGTACTCTATGTTAATCTTTAGTGCGATTTTCTTTACAGTCGTCTACTTCTTATCATTAAATCCATCAAAATTAGTAGATCATATCGGAAAAATATTAACGCCCATTTTACTTGGAATTATTGCCATTATGGCAACAAAAGCGATTCTTTCACCAGGAACATTTGCAGAACCTGTTGGTGACTATAAAGAAATTCCATTTTTCAAAGGATTTCTTGAAGGATTTTTAACGTTAGATGCAATTGGTGCTCTCGTATTATCAACAATTGTTGTAAATGCAATTCGCCAAAACGGTATACAAGAGAAGAAATCAATTGCGAAATATACAATTATTTGCGGAAGTATTGCAGCCCTATTCTTAACAATTGTTTATTTCTTACTCGGTTATATCGGTGCTTCCAACGGAAACTTAGGACAATTCGAAAACGGTGGTCAACTATTAGCTACTGTTATGTACCAATTCTTTGGGACAAGCGGTAATGTTTTATTAAGTATCGCCATTATCTTCGCTTGTTTAACGACTGCAATCGGTGTTGTAAGTGCATTCGCCAACTATTTCGCAACAGTACTAACAAACGTTTCCTACAAAAAGCTCGTACTATACGTTTGTATTTTTAGCTTCGTGATTTCAAACTTAGGATTAAGTTTATTAATCAAAATTACATTACCTGTATTAATTATTTTGTATCCAATTACAATCATTTTAATTTTCGTATCATTTCTTGATAAATATACGAAACGTAAACCTTCTGTCTACATCGGAGCAATGATCGCAGCATTCATTATTAGCTGTATTCATGCACTTGATAATGTGGAAATGATACCAAGTTTTATCGCTAATATCGTACACACCATTCCTTTTTATAACTTAGGAATTGGTTGGATTATTCCAGCAATCATCGGTGGTATAATCGGATACTATATTCCTCAAACAGAAGCTGAAGGTGAAGTTTCTACAAAATAAAGAAAAGAAGCAAGCATGTATTTCATGCTTGCTTCTTTTCTTTATTTCCTATCGCTACATACAATATTTGTGTACGAACGGACCGTTAACGTATAGTAACTAAAGTAAATGATGATATACACACCTATACTGCCTAGTAAAGGAAGACTATATTCAAACATACCTGTAAAGCCCATCAAACTTAAAAATGCAAAGAATGTATGACATATTGCCAGCAGTAATGGTACTACGAATATCGCCCCCACTTGCTTTCTTACAGACTCTGTTGCTTCCTTTTTCGTTAGTCCAATTTTCTTTAACATTCCGTACGCTGGTCGCTCTGCCATCGCTTCTGTTATTTGTTTAAAGTATAAAATACAACCTGTTGCAAGAATAAAAACAATCCCTAAAAATACGCTAGCAAATAATAATACTGCACCATCTTGCAATTCAGATTGGCTCGCCTCTTCAAATGATTGGAATTTCACTTCTTTAGGAATGATTGTCCCTAGCTCTTTCGTTAGCTCTCTATTACCGTTTCCTTCAACGATAAATCCGCTAACTGTTGAAACATCCTTTCCTTGCTGCAACTTATTAAATAGCGAATCTCGAACAACAAGCCCCACTGGTGCAAGTTTCGCACTAACAACTGTTTCTTCGCGGTGATCAACGATTGTTAAACCACTCTTCATCCCTTCAAAGGACACATTACTTCCTTCAAGCGAATTCTTTTCGATGTTATATGATTTATATGGATCTAATAAAATAACTTCCTTTTCAGAACCGAGAATAACTTGTTTATTGCCTAACATAGAAGCTGATTTATTATAATCTGTCACTTTTATAATTTGTACATTACCATTACCTATTAAATACCCTGTTAATATTTGTTCTCCATCTATCTTCCCTTGCATAGACAGCATAGCTACAGATGTTTCATTTTTAATTGCTAACTCATGCTTTTGAATTTCTTCTCTAACTTTCTTATCTAATCCTTTTCCAGTTGTTACATATTCATAACTAACTGGATTCATTAATGCCGCTGTCTTCTGCGCTCCATAATACATACTAGAACTAATTCCAATCGTACATAATGTTACCGCACTTAATAAAGATAATAGCGCCAGCATCTTTACGTTCCCTTTTATTCTAAAGAACAATGAAGAAATGGATAAAATGTTCGTTCCATTCCAATATTTCGTTTTATCTCCCTTTATTTTATGGAGTGATTTCACTGTATATTGCTCAAATAGTAAAAACGTACCTTTTACAATACAACCAAAAATAAGTAGACCTGTAATAAAAATGGCCCCAAACCCAAAGATTTGTGTAAGTAGCGCAATGATATAACCTGTAATTAATAAAACAATCGCTCGTTTTGCCTTCTTACTTGCATACGTAGGTACCTCTTCTTTCTGATTTTCACCATATAGTAATTCAACTAAACGATGCTCATAAATTAACTTTTTACTTTTCCATGATGCAATAAAGAAAATTGCGCCTATCGTTATAAGAACTTCTACTATAGATAAAAATGAAATCGTAAATGTGAACGTAAACGCACTTCCTATTAGCTTCACAAGAAGCCCTGCGCACATATTCGCTATAAATAAACCAGCAAGAATACCTAACACACTTGCCGCACCACCAACTAATAACGTTTCATAAAAGAGTAACTTCGCAATTTCTTCTTTACGGATACCTAATAAACTGTATAGCGCAATTTCTTTTTTCTTCTTTCGCAAAAAGAAGCTATTACAATAAAAAATAAATATCGTTAAAAAGATAATTAACAATATTTGTGCAAAAGTAAATGTCGTTTCCACCTTATCCGACTCTTTTAAAAGAGCTACTACACTTTCATTTCGTTTAATCGATACGAATGTAAAATAAATAATAATGCTGCCTACTAATGAAATAAAGTATAGAAAATAATCTTTCATATTTCGTTTTATACTACGTTTTGATACTTCTAAAAAATCCATCGTACACCTTCACCCGCTCTCGCATTTCTCTATACATGAAGTGTATACGAAATTGTATTTCTCCCCTATCGATTTTCATTACATCTCTCTTACGATATTGTAATATAACAAAATAAAAGAACCTAGTTCCCTAGGTTCTTCACATCGTATGTTTAAAAGTAAATAACTCTTCTTTTGACTGCACAGCAGATTGTTCCTCTTCTATAGCGTCCTTCTTTATCTCTCCTCCTAACCTTACTTTCATCATCGCCTCTTCTATACTTTTTACAATCATATTTCCTGAAAAAATAGTAAGTCCAAAAAATGTAATGGGAACGAGCGGGATCCACGGATTCACTGTTAATGATCTAAAATAGACTCCAATTAAACCTGACCATTCATGCGTGTATGATTCTATTTCTTCTATCGGTCCTAAAAACTGAACTGTTCCACCAAAGAATATTTCCAGTAATCCTAAGTGCAGTAAAATAGTAAGAGTTTGCGTAAACTGCTGAAAAAATACAAGTATAAACGTCATATAGAGATGCGGGAAAATATGCTTTATAACAATGTGCCTTCTCGATCCACCCAATATGCACGCAGCTTCAATAAATTCTTCGGTTCTCAATTTACGTACTTCCTTCGCAACATACAGTGCAATAACTGGCATCACAAGCATTACAAGTAATAAAACTTGAAACGAAGCTCTTTCAAAAAAGGTTGTTGTTTCCTCCCCACTCCCAAATGCATTTGCAAGGTGAAGAAAAAAATACGCAATCATAACTGTTGGAATAACTGTAAAACTATCAAAAAAAGCCTCGATTTTTGAAAACCCTCTTTTTACATATGTTCCAAGCACAACACCAAAAAACACACCTATCACCATTCTAAGTGCCGCAATTAAAATAGATATACCAATCGTCCACTTCGCACCTTCAATGACTAAATGTAACAGGTCGTATCCTTTCCGGTCTGTCCCAAGTAAAAATTGTAATGAAGGTGAAAACGGTGGCACTTGTGGATTTTCATCCGCATCATATTGCAATGTAACTTGTCTAATATGTCCATCATTCCATATCGTATTTCCGATGCTCAAAAGAACTAATATGAGAAGAAACCCAATGCTTATCCAAAATCTTTTATCGCGTTTTATATACGTCCACATATTATAGTCTCTCCTTCATCGCAGCTGGAATGAGATAATGAAACAATTTAAACAAAATAAAAATCGGAATATAAATAAGCAGCACACTAACGATGAAAACCTCAACCCTAATACTCTCATACGATTTCAAAAACATAAAAATACCACCCGTATTAAAAATCCATTCTATAATATATAAATTAGATAACATAAAAAAGATATTCGTTTTCGCAAAGAAAAGTGTACTAAGCAACACATTTCGTAAAACATGACGATTTAAAATATGAAAACGATTCAGCCCTTTCGCCTTAGCAAATAGTACATAATCTTTTTCTAGCTCATTTTCAAAACGAAGCACTAACATTTTTACAAACAGAATCGTAGTCGGTATACTCAAACAAAATATCGGCAATCCTCTAATCGACTCGCCTCCAATTGACGCAATTTGAAAAGGTAAAAAGCCTGTTTGTTTAAAAAACCATACAACTAAAATTTGTGATACTAAAATAAGTAGAATGTCTGGAATAGATTCTAGGAAGATGAGAAATGATTTAATGCGATGCTGTATACGCGGTGAACTACTCATAATGAAATAAACAATACAAAATGCTACAAATAATGAAATGAAAAAAGCCGCCAAAAAAATAACAATCGTTTCTTTATAATGGACGAACAACTGCGGAAATAAAAATTTACCTCTCACATATTGAAAATTGGAAATATCCATTAAGTTCATAAACACTTCTTTTAAACTCTGTATGTACTTTAATGCATGCAGCTCAAATCCGTAAAATAACTTTGGCAGTGCCCCTAAACAAATAATACCCAAAATCGAAATAATAAATTGAACCGTCACTTCCATCCCATTCAGAAAAACTTTTTTGACCACGTTTTCCCTTCTCTCTTTATATAATTTACCCCCTAATTTTATTCTCAATTTTCTGAATTGTAAATATTTATACAGAAAAATCACTAGGTTATGATCCTAGTGATTCTTTATGCGCATGCCCTTCTCTTTTCGCAAACGGCATATACAAAATAAAACATCCAATAAGCGCAGCTATTTCTAATGAAATAATATAGTAAGGGTGTGGCCCTAACATATCGAGTAATGAAGCAGTTTCTGGCTTACGAGCTAAAAACATATAATTGCCACCTGTTTTGTAGTTCACAAAAGAAACGATTGGAATTATTATGTTTAAAAATATCATCGTACGCTTAATTGATTGCAAGGTCGGTCTATATCCTTCTACCCACGTCATAAAGAGTGGTGCCCAAATGAGTAATATATGCGCGATAAAATATTCAATGAAACGAAAATGCGGAAAAGCATATTGCAAGTTCGGCGTTAACATAGCTTGTGATGCACCAATAATTCCCGTAAAAAATACGATCTCATATATGCGGTAACTTTTCGTTACAATCATAATCGATGCTAACAATAAACTAATCGTACATAACTCAAATGGTAATGAAGTGCCCAGTTCAAAAATCCCCGCTTCCCATTCCCACATATGAAGTCCAATCTCACTTCCAATAAATAAAAATGCAATCGCATACCGAACCGTTATATTCCACTCACTTTTCCGTAATGCATCTTGGTATTGATACAGAAAAAATATTCCTACCAACATAATAAATAATATAAGGACGTGTTGCCTTGAGTATGGAATAAATGGTTTTAATGGATGCGCACTAAAATAAGCTTCCATCTTGCCTCCTCCTCTCTTTCATACAATATTATTGTAAGAAAGAAACAACGAGTCAATTCATTTGCTTACACTAGGACAAGCTCTACCTTACATTTACATATTCATACCTTACAAAACTGTAAGGTTATTGTAAGCTAAAACGATTTGTCAGATTCTTCACCTCTTCTATACTGAATGTAGATACTAAAACGAACGAAAAGGTGATAAATAGATGAAGAAGAAAAATAAAGTGTTAATTACTAGTGTAGTAGCAATCGGTATTGCAGCTGGATCATATTTTGCATTTGCTGGCAGCGGTTCAGAAGTGGCAATGGCATATAGCGGATATAAAGTAACAGAAAAACAAATTGAAAACGCACAAAAATTTGGCGGTGAAGTCATTCCAAACGGTATCGAAACAATTTCATTTGATCCAACAAAAGGTACGTATGAATTAGCTGTAAAAAAAGGTGATGAAGTGAAAAAAGGGCAACTCCTTTTTAAATATAATGACCCTACTGCGAAACAAGGTGTAACAGAAGCAGAAATGCAAAAGAAAATCGCACAAAAAGAAGTAACATTGTTCCAAAAACAAATTGATACAGCGAAACAAAAATTACAAAAAGATAAAAATGCAGGCCTTCCTGCTGAAGCATTAAAAGCATCAGAAATCGAAGTACAACAATTAGAATCACAAATTGAAATGAAAAAGTTTGAAGTTGAAAAATCTGATGAAATGATTAAAGCAGCAAAAGAGAAAGTAAATACACTTTCTGTAACGAGCCCTACTGATGGCGTAATTGATGATATCGTAAAAACTGCTGATGAAAAAACAGGTATGAGCGGCATTACACTTCGCCACGCTGGTCCATTTAAAGTAAAAGGTCAACTTTCTGAATATGAGCTTGCTAGTATGAAAGTCGGGCAAGAAGTAACTGTTTCCTCAAAAACTGTCGCTGGTAAGACTTGGACAGGAAAAGTAACAGAAATCGGTTCTACACCATTAAAGAGCATGGATGAAAACAAAACAGTTTCTAACTATCAATTCACTGTCACATTAGATAATAGTGAAGAATTACAAAACGGCTTCCACGTTTACGTAACAAGTAAATCTGGCGAAGCAACTGGTACGATTGTTCCGAAAAGCAGCATCGTGAAAAAAGGTGACAAAAATGTTGTCTTCATTGTAAAAGACGGTAAAGCGAAAGAACAAGCTGTTACTGTTGAATTCGAGACTGATAGCGAAGCAAAAGTTTCTGGAGTGAAAAAAGGAGAGCAAATTATCTCTAAACCTGAAAAAGACTTAAAAGATGGTATGGAGGTCGTCGCCCGATGATTAACTTAAAAGGCATCACGAAATCTTTCCAAAATGGCGCAGAATCCGTTCAAATATTACACGGCATTGACGTAACACTGAACCAGGGAGAATTCACTTCTATTATGGGACCATCTGGTTCTGGTAAATCAACATTAATGAACATTATCGGTTGCTTAGATAAACCAACGACAGGTGCGTATGAACTAGCTGGTCAAAATATTTCAAACATGTCTGAGACAGAACTTGCACGCGTTCGTAATAAAGAGATCGGGTTCGTATTCCAAAACTTCATGTTATTACCGAGACTTACAGCACTTCAAAATGTAGAGCTACCTCTTATTTACGCTGGAGTCGATAAAAAAGAAAGACGCGAGCGCTCATTAGCCGCTTTAACAAAAGTAGGTTTAGCTGATCGTGCTACTCACCTACCGAACGAATTATCAGGTGGACAAAAACAGCGTGTCGCAGTCGCACGTGCAATCGTAAATAATCCAAAGTTCATTTTAGCCGATGAACCGACAGGAGCACTTGATACGAAAACAAGTACACAAATTATGGATCTCTTTTACGAATTAAACAAACAAGGCTCAACAATCATTATGATTACCCACGATCGTGAAATTGGGGAAGCTGCAGCAAGGCAAATTGTAATTCGTGACGGAAACATCGTCCAAGATTGGAGAGGTTAATTTTGAACACGAGTGAAAATATACGCATGGCCCTTTCCTCTATCTTTGCCCATAAAATGCGTTCCATCTTAACGATGCTAGGAATTATTATCGGTATTAGTGCCATTATTACTATCATTTCAATGGGTGATGGTACGAATGCAAAGTTTAAAGAAGAATTAGGCCAAGGAAAAGATAATGAAATAACAATTTACTACGACAACTCTGACTACGGAACAGATATTGCCAAAATTACAGCTGATATGTTAAAACGCCTTCAAACTGTGCCTGGAGTTAAAGATGTGTATCCAGATGTAAGTATGAAAGTAAAAGCAGCTTCTGGTTCAAAAGATGTCTCTCTTGATTTAAAAGGTGGAACAGGCGCCTTTATGACAGATTTGAAAATAAAATTAGTTCACGGTCGTGAATTAAACGACAGCGAATTAAACCAAGCAATCCCTGCTGTTATATTAAATGAAGAAGCTTTCAATAAATTATTTAATGGTTGGGAATCAAACTTATACACTGATATAAAAGGAAAGCCGTATAAGGTAGTCGGTGTGTACGAAACGAAAAATGACTTTGGAATGGCTATGCCTGAAGGGTATACGTCACTTGAAAATGTCCCTGTCATTTCAGGAGTAACTGAGTATGACTCTGTAAAATTAACAATGACCTCACCAACAGAACGTAAAAGTGTAGAAAAACAAGCCGTTTCCGTTTTAAACGAAATGAAAGCTCCTAAATTTGAAAATAAATTCAAAGCACAAGACTTAGGTGAATTTACGAAGCAATTAGATGAATCCATCGGTATGATGAAAATGGTATTCGGTGGTATTGCCGCTATCTCCTTACTTGTTGGTGGTATCGGTGTAATGAATATCATGCTTGTATCTGTAACAGAACGTACACGTGAAATTGGTATTCGTAAAGCACTTGGTGCAACGCGTGGTAAAGTATTAACACAATTCTTAATTGAATCTTGTATTTTAACAGGTCTCGGTGGTTTCATCGGATTCATGCTCGGTATTTTCTTCGCTTGGATCGTCTCAATCTTTGCTGGATGGCCACTCGTTGTCTCAAAAGAACTTGGACTTCTTGCAGTAGGTATCTCAATGTTAATCGGTATTATATTCGGTTTACTTCCAGCTAACAAAGCTGCAAAACTGGATCCAATTGAATGTTTACGATATGAATAAATAAAAAGCGTAGGAGTTTACACTCCTACGCTTTTTATTTATCCCGCTTTAATGGGCAGTAAGACCCCCACCTCAAAATTCAGCGAAAGCAAAGAATTTAGGTGGGGGATCAACTGCCCATAAAAGCCCGATTGGTTCAACTAATAATCAGTGGGGGAGGAAGAATCCCCCCCACTGATTAAAGTTTCACTTTATCTATTAAATCGTGTTTCTTCTATTATATATGTTTCACGTTATAAACACCTTTAATTATTTCAACCTACTAAAGCTATTATAGAATCCTATTATTGCAAAAATAATATGTGACAACCTAAAATCAAGGCGTAATTTTTTCCATACCTCGACTTATTTTGTAACAATTATGGCGATATTTTATTGATTTTCACCTCATTTATATTTCTCCACAGTCAAAATAGTTATTTTTACATAACTAATCACCTGTTCCAACAGCAAAATACGCCATTTTTGTAACACTCAAGAAATAATTACGCAACACTTAAGAAACATTATTAACCTATTAGAAATTGAAATACTCTCCATTTTATGTATTACATGCTCAAACCTCCCCTAAAAACTATAAGAAAGCGCTTTTAGGATATTACTGGAATTATTACAGAATATTAATGACCCGTTACGAAAGCTTTGTAATTCTATGTTTTTCGCAAATAAGAAAATAATGGTTGCTATAATGAGGTCAACGAAAACAAATGCAATGGAGGCTATTATGAAAAAATTTATGGGTATAGCAACAGCAGCGGTTTTTGGTCTTGGGATTTTCACAACATCTGCTAAAGCAGAAACAATCGTAACGACTGATGTACTAAATGTACGAGAAAACCCAACTACTGAATCAAAAGTTGTAGGAAAATTATTAGATGGATATAAAGTTAACGTTTTACATACAGAAAACGGATGGTCAAAAGTGAAATTGAATAGCGGTAAAGAAGCTTTCATTAGCGCTGACTACACAAAAGACACTTACTACGTAACAGCTAACGTATTAAACGTACGTGCTGGTGCAAACACAGACTCAGAAATTCTTGGTAAATTAAAACAAGATGATGTAATCGAAACAACACACCAAGTACAAAACGACTGGATCCAATTTGAATATAACGGCAAAACAGCTTATGTTCATGTTCCTTACTTAACAGGTAAAGCACCAGTTAAAGTTCAACCAGTAGTTAAAGCTGAAAAAACAACTAAAGTTCAAGATACAGCTAAAGCAGTGAAAGCAACTAAAGCTCGTGAAGTAGCTGAAACGCAAGCTAAAGCTAAGGCGGAGGAAGCAACTAAAGCTCGTGAAGCAGCTGAAGCTCAAGCAGAAGCTAAGGCTCAAGAGGCAGCTAAAGCTCGTGAAGCAGCTAAAGCCGGGGCAGAAGCTAAAGCTCAGGCAGCAGCTGAAGCTCAAGCAGAAGCTAAGGCTCAAGAAGCAGCTAAAGCTCGTGAAGCAGCTAAAGCTCAAGAAGCAGCTGAAGCTCAAGCAGAAGCTAAGGCTCAAGAAGCAGCTAAAGCTCGTGAAGCAGCTAAGGCTCAAGAAGCAGCTGAAGCTCGTGAAGCGGCTAAGGCTCAAGAAGCAGCTGAAGCTCGTGAAGCGGCTAAAGCTCAAGAGGCAGCTAAAGCTCGTGAAGCGGCTAAAGCTCAAAAACCTGCTACACAACAACCTGTTGCAAAAGAAACTGAAACAAGTGCACCATCATCTTCTCGTGAACTACGCGTTGTAGCAACAGCTTACACAGCAGATCCACTTGAAAATGGTTATAAAGCAGGCGACCAAGTAAAATCAGCTTTAGGTCACAACTTAACAGCTAACCCAAACATGAAACTAATTGCAGTTGATCCAAGTGTCATTCCATTAGGTTCAAAAGTATGGGTTGAAGGTTACGGAGTAGCAATCGCTGGTGATACTGGTGGAGCTATTAAAGGAAATAAAATCGACGTTTTAATGCCTGATAAAGGTACATCTAGTAACTGGGGACGTAAAACAGTTACAGTTAAAGTATTAAACTAGTTCGTAAAAAAAGAGTCAGTCTCATTGAGGCTGACTCTTTTTTTGATTCTCACATTCTAACTTTCTCTTGAAAGTAACTAATATGATCCCGAAGCAACTTTCACTCTGACATAAATAAGTTCCCTCGGTTTTTATATACTTTATCAAACGCCTTTAAAACTTCTTCATGATTAACAAACTTATGTAAAAAACGAAGAGCGATGACAATCTCCTTCTCTCCCGTCCAAATTAAATCTATCTCTTTGCATTCTATATACGATAGATTACTATTTCAACAAAAAAAGAGGATGCCATAGCATCCTCTCCTGCCCTTCCCTATTCCACACAAGTAAACTGCGTCCAAGCTCCTACATAATCTAGTAAGAATAACTCTTCTTCTGCAATTGTACCGACAATATTTTTCCGTTCATCTATCGGCATTTCTTTTAGAATGATTTGTAGTTCGCCTTTATACTTACCAAATGAGTTGTTACCAATTACAACTTGCCCTCTTTCCTGTAGTACACTTTCGCGCACCGGGAAGTCATAGTCTTTGTATTTTTTACGTACTTCTGTAGAACGTACCATATATTCTGTTATGTCACCGCGTCTTACGTGTAATTCTTGCAGTGTCGCTCTCTTCTCTACTTCAGTCGCTTCGTCTACAAAGTTTACCTTTAGCTGTAACATGTAACGATTTAAGTTTCCTATTTTCTCTAACTCTTCTTCACTCGCATAAGCATTTCCGATAATTACATCATCGATTAGCCCTGTTGCCCATAAATGTTTCGCTTGTACTTCAATTGGTAAGTTACGATGTTGTTCTAACGTACATAATCCGTCATTAATATCCCATGGACCGATGTCGGCTGCATGTGACGTAATAAAGGCTGCCGTGCGAATGCCATGCTTTTTAAAGCGTTCACTACAGCGAATGAAATAATCATATGGAAGACCAGTGAATTTTTGTGGATAGAAGTTATGACAGCCAATTAAAGCTGGTTTATTCGCCTGGTGCGAAAGGATATTCTCTAAGTATGCAATATCGTTACTTACGTTTAGCTCAATTTTTAAGCCGTACGGATTATTCGTCATTTTCGCTTCTGTTAACCCGTCAAATCCTAGATCTAAACGAATACCGTCTGCACCTAACTCTGCAAAGAATGATAGATCACTATAGCTAATACTAAGTTGATCGAATACTGCCGGAGCTACATCTAAAATAACTTCCATATTGTTATCTTTTGCATGATTAATAATTTCTTTAAATTCAGCTACAATTTCTTCTTTTGGACGATTCACAGATAATAGACATGTGAATATTCTTGAAAAACCGTGGCGTGCCGCTGCCGAAATGTATGCCATATCTTGTTCTTTCGTTGAATGCTCTGGATAAAGTGAAATTCCTAATTTACGCTCCATGCTTTTGCATCTCCTTCACACGTTGTATTAATGCCATGCTCGTAAATCTATATTTTGCAGATAAACATGTTGCACATAAAATCGTTGGTACAATAATTACGTACGGTGATTGTAAGCTTAGCATTACATATGCACCCATTGAACTACCGATAAATACAATTGATACGAGTAGTAACACTAATAAAGATTTACTTTGTACCCATTTTGAGTAATGTGCAATACACTGCCCCGCTACGAATGTAATTAAGATGATAATTGCTCCGAGCATTCTGTTTTCTCCTCTCCTGCTAATTGTTGTTTCTCATACATTTTGAAGAATGGGTAGTAAATAACGAATGAGATAACAAAGTTAATAAGTACAAGTACACCAGCCATAATTGTCCAGTCCGTACTAATAATCGCTGCAATTGGTGCTAACATCGTAAATGGCAGTTTCGCCATCATGAGCGGAATCATGCCTGAAACAACTGCGAAATATGATACTGTCGTTGTAACTAACGGTGTAATAACGAATGGAATAATTAAGATTGGGTTCATTACAATTGGTGCCCCGAAAATAATTGGTTCGTTAATATTGAATAAACCTGGTACGAATGATAATCTACCTAACTCTTTTAGGAACTTAGATTTAGAGAACATAAACATAATAACTAAAGCTAACGTTGAGCCTGATCCACCGATCCATACGAACCATTGAATAAATTGCTCTGTAAATAAGTTTGGTAATTGATGTGCATTTCCTGTAGCTGTGAATACTTCCATATTTTCAAGAATTGCTGAATCCCACATTGGACGAATAATTGGTCCTAAAATGGCTGGGCCATGTATACCGAATGACCAGAAGAACACGATTAAGAATACTGTTAATAAACCGCCGAATAAATTATTTCCTACTAATACTGATTTTAGTGGTGCGATTAAATACGTGATTGTTGTATTTACATCGAATTTTAAACCGTAACGAATACCCCAGAATAAAAGAATAACGACTAAAGTTGGAATTAATGCAGCAAACGAGTTTGCAACTGCTGGTGGTACACTGTCTGGTAATTTAATCGAGATATTATGCTTAATCATAAAGTGATAAATTTCTACTGCAATTAAAGCTGTGACAATTGCGCCGAATAAAGACGTTGCACTTAATGTTCCTACTGAAATATATCTTCCCGCATCAATAACACCTGGTACAGCTTTCGTAATTTGAATTGGTTCAACTGATGCTAGTAAAAAGGCGAGTACAGATAACAACCCTGCACTTAACTGATTGAGCTGATAAAAGTTTGCGAGTGAAGCTCCTACCCCAAATGCTGCGTATAACGCCATTAAACCTACTGTAAACCGGAATGGAATATCTAAAATATGGCGAAATGGTGCAATCCATTCCATATATGCATCAATTGGTAAATTTAAAAAGATAACGAAAAATGATCCGACAATCGTTAACGGCAATGTAGAAATAACTCCGTTTCGAATTGCTAATAAATGTCGTTGTCCTGCAATCTTTTGCGTTGTTGGCATAATCTTTTGTTCCATAAAACTCATAAAACCATTCATCAATACCCCTCCTCTTTCTCTTTACTACGTAAGGACAAAAAGTTATAACATTATAATGTTTATATTTAAAAAAATATATTTATGCTACAACTAATTGTTCTGCTTGTTTCAGTACTTTTAAACCGTCACACATGCCATAATCTCTTTGTTCTATTATTGCAACTGGTATATCGTATGATTTCGCAAGAAACTGTACCGCTGGAAACAAATACTTCACCTGTGGCCCGATTAAAACAACATCAGCATTTTTTATTTCCAGTTTCACAAGTTCTGAATCAACTGCTTTAATTTTATAATCCTTCCCTTGTTTCATTGCCTCTTCTTGCATTTTTCTTACAACCATACTCGTTGACATGCCTGCTGCACAACATAATAAAATGTACATCTTATACTGTCACTTTCTCTTCCACTCGTTTATGAAGAGTAATAAATTCTTCAGCAAGTTCTTTCACTGTAATTGCATTCATTAAATGATCTTGTGCATGCACTAACAGTAAACTGATTTCTGCATGATTGCCTCTTGCTTCTTCTTGAATTAAGTCTGTTTGAATGCGATGAGCTGCTGAAATCTCTTCACTAGCAAGTGTCATCTTTTCACTAGCATTCTCAAAATCTCCTTGTCTTGCAAAAGCAATTGCTTCAAGCGCCGCGCTTCTCGCATTGCCACCATGTAAAATTAACGCAAATGGAGTTTGCATATCAGTCATTTTAAATTCCCCCAAGCTATCTTTTTTCTATATTGTTATCTTATTATGAAAACGCATACAATTAAACATAAAAAACTTCCGTTGTGTAACGGAAGTTTTTATATACTTTTTCAAAACGATAGTAAAATCTCTTGAAATTCTTCAATCATTCCAGCCTGAATTAATTTCTCTATCGTATGCTGACTAGACATAATATCATATAAAAAATCATAAAGCTTTTGTAAACCTTCATTATTATTGCGCTTTACACTAAATAAAATAATAACTTGTACTTTCTTATCTCCCCAGTCAACCGCTTTATTAAGTGTACAAAACAGCAAAAATGTTTTCTCACTTAATAACTGCATCGGATGTGGAATTGCAACTAAATTCCCAACGGCTGTAGGAGATGTATTCTCTCTTTCCATAACAGAATCATAAAAGTTTTCTGGTAAATAGTTTTTCTCAGCGGCTTTCTCACATAAAAATTTGATAACCTCTTCTTTCGTAGAAGCGCTATGATTTAAAAAGATCAAATCTTCCTTTATATACTGCTGTACACTAGTATTCACATGCGTAAACAACTGCTGACCGATGGACTTAATTTCTTTATTATCAAATATTGAGTTCACTTTTATAACTGGAACAGGCAAACCACTCGGTATATGAATCGTACTAATAATACAATCTATTTTATCTTTATAAAGGTCTTCCACTTTCAATTGATAATAACCTGTAATCCCTACAATCTCTAATTTATCTCGGAACTGTGATAAAATTTTATATTTCAATAGCTGGGCGCTTCCTTGACCAGTCGCACAAACTAATAAACATCTTTTCTTTTGATTCTGTTCCTGTAAACGACTCATCGCTCCGCCAAAGTGAATCGCAATATAACCAATTTCACTTTCCGGAATCGATTCTCCCGTATATTCACCAATTATATCTCCTACGAGAACCGCAATTTCAAAAGCATACGGATAATTCTTTTTCACTTCTGCCAATAGAGGATTTCTCGTATTTAACTTATACTTCAAACGGTTTAATAACGTTTTTAAATGAACACCAAAACCAAATAATAATTCTTCATCATAATAAAAAATAAGATTCCGTTCCTCCGCTACTTTAAAAAGAATATGTTGCATAAATGCATATAGATCTTTCCCTAATAGTTCTTCCACATTTTCATAACGATCTCTCGCTGTAACAGCAGTACTCAATAAATGCATCGTCACATATAAAACTTCTTCTTCTGGAAATGAAAGATGCAACTCTTTCTCTAAATCTCCTACAATCTGTTTCGCAATTGTATATTCTTTCTTTATGATAAGTTCTGATTGCTCCGCATTCAGTCCTTTCATATAATGTTGATCTTCACAACGCCTTATTGCAATTGCAATATGAATGACTAAATTATCAATTTCTATATCTGATAAATATATCGTTCCTCCCTCGATATACTTTAAGATAACCGAACGGATAAGCGGTATATGAGGTAACGATAAATATGTATCCCTCTGCTCAAATTGCTCATGAAACGGAGTATGATCATAGCGCGGTAAACCATATTGTGATAAACAAGACCGAATATGAAACTCCTCTCCCACAATACGTATACCATAATACGGTCTCTTTTCAATTTGTAATTGATAGCGACCACATATATCTGTCACATCTTTCATAATTAAATTTACAGTCGATTTACTCAAATAAATCTCCTCTGCTAACTGTGAAAGCTTCACATACCCCTCTGTCGTTACAATACGTTGCAGGATGTACGCTATCCTTTCTTCATAAGAAGTCGGGATCTTTTCCGTCTGTTTTTGAAATAGACTCAAGCAAAACTCTTCAAATTTCTTCGCCTGTATAATTTCTAGTTCGTATCCAGTTCCTCTTTGCGATTCAATTTTCGCCCCGTTTTCTTCCAATATATTATTTAATAATTTTATATCTTTTTGAATCGTCTTCGTTGATACATGTAAACGGCTCGCTAAAAAAGCTCGATTTAACATCGATTTCTCTTCTAAAAACTCCTCTAAAATAGAAATTAATCGCTGATGCACTTTTGTCATAGCTCTTCCTCTCACAATTTATATATAAAAAGGAAAAAGCTGCTGAGGTCAGTAGTTTTTTCCTTTTTCATTTTATCTATTTCTTTAATGTAAATCCGAATTTATCCCATGCTTGTAAATAATCTAATAAGAAAATTTCTTCTTCTACAATTCGGCCAACTACATTTGTTTTTCCTGTGTTCACCATATCTTTTAACGCAATTTGTAATTCACCTTTATATTGACCATACTGTTCATTATCAATTAAAAGATCACCGCGTTTAATTTCGCGTGTATTATGCGGTTTGAACTCTTCTTTCTTATATTTCACACGACTTTGTGTCGAGCGAATCATATATTCAGATACATCTCCACGATAAAAATGCGGTTCCTCTAATACGATAATTTTTTCTAGTTCTGTTGTTGTATCATATAATCCTATATCAAATGTTTGTTTCTCTTTATTTAATGCACCTAGTGCTTGTAATTCTTCTTCTGATGCATACGCGTTCGCAATAATAACATCATCAATTAATTCTGTCGCAAATAAATGCTTCGCCTGTGTTGTCATCGGTAATTCACGATGCTGCTCTAACGTACATAACCCTTCTGTTACTGGCCAAGGTCCATATGTTGCATCAAATGATGATATAAACGCAGCCGTTCTCATACCGTAATCTTTAAATTGTTTCGAGCATTTAATGAAATGATCGTATGATAATCCTGAATAACGATGCGGATAAAAATTATGGCAACCAATTAAATTTTCACGATTTGGTCTATGGCTCATAATGTTATCTACATATTTCGTACCGTTACTCATATTAATTTCAATTTTTAAGCCGTATTGATTGTAAGTCATAATCGATTCTTCTAAACCAGAGAATCCAACATCTAAACGAATACCGTACGCTCCTAACTCATGGAAGAAAGATAAATCATTATATGAAATACCTAATTGTGTAAAAACAGACGGACTAATATCAACTAATACTTGGAACCCTAATGCATTTGCATGAGAGATCGTTTCTTTAAACTCTTCTATAATTTTCTCTTTTTCTCCATCTACAGACAATAAGCATGTGAATACACGTGTAAATCCGTATTTACTTGCTAATGTTAAATATTCCTTATCTTTCTCTACTGTTGAATGTTCTGGATAAATAGAAATACCTAATCGTCTCATATGTACACGCCTCTTTCTTCATTGTTTTGTAAACCTTTTCAAATATATGTAGTGAAAAAGTATGTATCCCCTTCTCATTCACTACTTTTTGAATCCGCTTTCTTTAAAGAAAAAACAATTTCTATCATTCATAACAACTACAAGTCTATACATCTATACTTTACAACTTTTTTTCATAGTTGTGTAGCTTTTACACAAATTTGTCAGTTTTTCCACCTCGAAAATTGTTATACGTTTTCAAGGCACCTTCCTTGACTGTTACATTGACCAATACATATACTCGAAAGAAAAGAGAAAATTTTATATAGGGGATGAATATATGGGAGAAGCAATACTCGTAAAACGAGAATCGTTATGGACGAAAGAGTTTGTCGCTTTAATTTTTGCAAACTTATGTATGTTTTTAGGGTTTCAAATGTTAATTCCTACTTTACCTGTTTATGTGAAAGAAATTGGCGGCACAAGTTCTAATATCGGATTTGTTGTAGGCATGTTTACCGTGGCGGCACTTTTTGTTCGACCACTGACTGGAAACGCCTTGCAAAAATTCAATAAAAAAATCATTTTAATGATCGGTACTGCTATTTGTTTACTCGCTATGGGTAGTTATCTTTTCGCTTCAACCATCTTCCTATTGCTTGCCGTACGAATTTTACACGGAGCTGGCTTTGGTATTACAACGACTACATATGGAACTGTCGTTTCAGATTTAATTCCGCAAGCTCGCCGTGGTGAAGGCATGGGATATTTCGGCCTTTCCGGAACGATTGCAATGGCACTCGGTCCACTTATCGGACTTTGGCTCATGCAAACATATAACTTCACGATTCTTTTTTTATGTGCACTTTCATGTACAATTGTTTCATTAATATTAACGAAACTACTTCAAATCAAAAAATCGCCGCAACCACCACGGCAAACATCTGGTACTTTTCTCGATGGATTTATTGAGCGCAAAGCTTTACTTCCTTCATTATTAATATTATGTATTACATTAATGTACGGCGGAATCGGGAGCTTTATTACATTATTTGCTACGGAAGTCGGAATTGCTGATATAAGCCTCTTCTTCTTATTTAATGCACTTGCAATCGCTGTCACTCGTCCGTTTTCTGGAAAGTTATACGATGCGAAAGGTCATGCATTCGTTATTATTCCAGGGGTTATTATTACGTTTACAGGTATTATTTTATTGTCGTATACAACTACCATTCCGAGTTTAATTATTGCAGCAGCATGCTACGGAAGTGGTTTTGGAGCGATTCAACCTGCACTACAAGCATGGATGATCGACCGAGTAGCACCGCACCGACGAGGAGTCGCAACAGCTACATTCTTCTCAGCATTCGACCTCGGCATTGGCGCTGGCGCAATTATATTTGGATTCATTGCACATTTTACAAACTACGCAACTGTATATCGTTATTCCTCTCTATTACTTATTGCTTTCCTATTCATTTACATTACAAGTATAAGAAAGCAAAAGCATGGAGATAAAAACAGAGAAAAAGCTGCTGGTTAATTTCAGTGGCTTTTTTTATCGTATTTTTACTGTTATAAAACTACATGCATTTTCCTACATATTTTTTTAACTTTCATCAAAAAATATACGATGAACTCGCAGACGCTTTCCTACATATCCACCTGAACAATACTATTCTAAAAAGTGCGATTTATTTACAAAATTAAGATTTACACAAGATGAAAACCAATAAAATACAGCTGTTTCTTTAAAGAATTGTAAACTTTTTATCTCTTTGTAAAGTTAGTGTAAATTTTACTAGCAAACCGTTTACAGTGCCTCAAGGTTTAGTTAATAATTACAGCGTACATGAAATTTAAGGAGTGGAATGCGTGGAATATAATGTTCAAGATATGATCTTCCAGTTCATTGGTGGATTAGGTATTTTCTTATTCGGGATTAAATACATGGGCGATGGACTGCAACAAGCAGCTGGTGATCGTCTTCGCGATATTTTAGATCGCTTTACAACAAACCCACTTATGGGTGTACTAGCAGGTATGTTAGTTACTGTATTAATCCAATCAAGTTCAGGAACAACCGCTTTAACAGTCGGACTTGTAAGTGCCGGATTTATGACATTAAGACAAGCAATCGGTGTTATTATGGGTGCGAACATCGGAACGACAGTTACTGCATTTATTATCGGAATTAAAATCGGAGAATATGCGCTCCCAGTTATGGCAGTTGGAGCGATTTTACTATTCTTCTTTAAAAATAAAAAAGTACATTCTGTAGGTCAAGTTGTATTCGGTTTTGGTATGTTATTCTTCGGTTTAGAATTAATGAGCGCAGGTATGAAACCTCTTCGCTCTTTAGAGTCATTCCAAGAGTTAATGGTTAGCATGAGTGACAATCCAATTTTAGGAATTATTGTCGGTACAGTGTTCACTTTAATTGTACAAAGCTCAAGCGCAACAATCGGTATTTTACAAGAACTATTCGGTCAAGGTGCAATCGATTTACAAGCTTCTCTTCCTGTATTGTTCGGTGATAACATCGGTACAACAATTACAGCAGTATTAGCAGCAATCGGTACTTCAATTGCCGCAAGACGTGCAGCATTAGTTCACGTTATCTTTAATATTATCGGTACCATTATCTTTACAATTTTATTAGTACCATTTACAAGTTTAATCCAGTATTTCCAAACTTCATTAAACTTAAATCCGGAAATGACAATTGCATTTGCACATGGAACATTTAACGTAACAAATACAATCATTCAGTTCCCATTCATTGCAGTATTAGCATGGATCGTAACAAAAATCATTCGTGGTGAAGATTCATCTATTAACTTCAAACCGCAACATTTAAATCCAATCTTTATTGAGCAATCTCCAGCTATCGCTTTAACTGAAGCTCAAAAAGAGGTTGTGCGTATGGCTGAATTTTCATTACACGGCTTAAAAGAAGCGAATCAATATTTAAATACACAAGACAAAAAGCATGAAAACATGGCTACTCAATTAGAAGGAGCTATTAACAATTTAGATAAAAAAATTACCGAGTATTTAGTTTTACTATCAGAAAAGCCACTTTCACCTTCAGACTCTGAAAAACACTCAGTTTTAGCTGGTGTTGTTGGAGATATTGAACGTGTCGGTGATCATGTAGAAAACCTTGTAGAACTTGTAGATTTCCAAATTTCAAACCGCGTTTCCTTATCAGACGAAGCACTAGCTGAACTAAATGAAATGCTTGAATTAACGATTTCAACATTACAAGACGCAGTTGAAGCTTTAACAAACTTCGATACTGAACTAGCACAAACGGTTATTGCAAAAGAACGTAAAATCGACCAAATGGAACGCGTTCTTCGTAAACGTCACGTATTACGTCTAAACGAACGTAGCTGTTCAGGTGATGCAAGTATCATCTTCGTTGATATGGTAAGTAACTTAGAGCGTATCGGTGATCACGCTGTAAATATCGCTGATGGTGTTTTAGGTGAACAAGGTAAAATCAATTTAAAACAATCATTATAATAGAAAAGAGACGCTAATGTAAGCGTCTCTTTTCTTATTTCATATTTACAACAGTTCTTCCTTTTAACTTCCCTTGCAATATAAGTGTAAACTTTTCATCTAACTCTTCTAATGTACATTCTTCTGTATAAGATAGTAGCTCTTTATTTTCCCATTCACTTGCTAAAAGCGTCCACACATCTCTTCTCACATCCACTGGGCACTGCACAGAATCGATTCCTAAAAGGCTTATGCCTCGCAAAATAAACGGATATACCGTTGTTTGTAATTCCTGCCCTGCCACATTACCGCATGTCGTTACACAACCACCATACTTTACCGTTTTTAAAGCTGTTTCTAACATACGTCCACCTACAGTATCGATAACCCCGGCGTATATCCCTTTTAGCATTGGTCTTCCTGATTCATCATTCAACTCCGTACGATGAATTACTTGTTTCGCTCCTAGACGTAGTAGCATCTCTTCCTCTTCCATTTTCCCTGTTGCTCCTACTACGTTAAATCCTAACTTACTTAAAATACTAACAGCTACACTCCCTACGCCGCCTGTGGCACCCGTTACTAAAACATCTCCCATACTAGGCGTTATGCCTGCTCCAATAAGCTTATATACTGATAAAGCAGCTGTAAAACCTGCTGTCCCGTACATCATACTTTCCTTTAATGACATTCCCTCTGGTAAAGGGGTGATCCAAGATGCTGGCACGCGAATATATCCTCCGAAACCACCAGAAGTATTCATACCTAAATCATATCCCGTTACAATGACTTGATCTCCTACCTTAATGGTTTCCCCTTCACTACTCACAACTTCTCCTGCTGCATCAATTCCTGGCGTATGAGGATATGTTCTCGTAACACCTTTATTACCCGTGGCTGAAAGCGCATCTTTATAATTTAATGAAGAATAGTGAACCTGTATTAATACGTCCCCCTCAGGTAAACTACTTACTTCTCTCTCTACAATGTTTCTTACAAACTGCTTACTTTCTGTTTCGTTCACAACGATTGCTCGGAATGATGTATGATTCACTATGCCCGCTCCTTTATCCGTAAAATTCTTCTTTATTATATAGAAGAAACAAGTAAACCTACTCATTTCTTCTTGGCTATATTTCAACAAATCTTACTTCTCTATCACTTTCTCACAATACATGTTTTCATTTCCACTAAAACAACTTATACTTATTCTACATCTGAAAAATAAAATATAGAAAATCTGACTTTTTATAAATATATTGAATTTTTACGAAATGTAAATGATTTGTAATGTCTTTTTTCGTCAAATTTCATTATAATAAGTGGATGTGAGTGTCGTATTTCAATCCAAATGAAGGAGTACAGGAAATGGAGCAAAACCCATCTTTGCAAGAAAATACACGCAGTAAACCGAAAAAAAGTAAGAAAAAAACAAAAATTATTATAAGCGTTATACTATTCTTTTTATTAATAGGTGGCGGTTATACTTGGTTTTTAGTAAATAAAGCATCTTCTGCTGTTCGAAATGCCGCACACGATTTAGCGCGCGGTGATAAATCTGATTTACGTGATAAAGCTGTAAAACCTATCACAAATAACGTCTCCGTCTTAATCATGGGTGTTGATGAAAGCGATGTCCGCGGGAAAGAATATGGAGAAGCTATAAGAACGGATGCACTACTACTTGCAACGTTTAATAAAGATAGCAAAACTGTAAAACTATTAAGTATTCCACGAGATACATATACTTATATCCCAGTGGAAAAGAAAAAAGATAAAATTACACACGCTCATGCATACGGTTCTACTAAAAACGGAAAAGATGGTGGACCCCAAGCAAGCATTGATGCAGTTGAAAAATTAATGAATGTTCCCGTTGATTACTTTGTAAAGTTTAACTTCAAGTCATTTATGAAAATTGTCGACGATTTAGGTGGTATTGAAGTCGATGTACCAGTTGAATTTACTGAACAAGATAGTAATGATACTGCTGATGCGATTCACCTGAAGAAAGGTGTTCAAAAGCTAAATAGTGAAGAAGCTCTTGCCCTTGCTAGAACGCGCCACATCGATAGTGATGCAATGCGTGGACAACGCCAACAGCTCGTTATTGAAGCTATTTTAAAGAAACTAACAAGCGTTGGATCTGTAACAAAAGTTGGTAACATCATTGATGATATTAACGGCCAATTCGTTACGAACTTAACATTCGATGATATGCTTTCATTCTATAAGTACGGATCGGATTCGGAAATTGAGAAATTACAAATTCAAGGTGAAGACTGCTATATGGAAAAAGGTGACGATACATGTAGCAAATCTGCTGGCGGCGGCCGAACATATTACTACAATCCAGATAAAAAAGAATTAGCAAATGTAACAAACGGGCTTCGCGCTCACCTTGGATTACCTGCATATACAAAAACAGACTCTGATTCGAAGAAAACAGGCACAGAGAAAACAAAAGAATCTAAGTCTGAAAATTCAAGTGAACGCGAATCAAGTAACAATGAAGTGAAAAATAAGAATAAAAATAGCAGTGAAGATACAGAAACATCGTCTAACAAAAATGAATAAAAAAGAAGCAGTTCTCTATGGAGGTAGAGTACTGCTTCTTTTTATTTCTTCTAAATCAAAAATCAGAACTTTCTAACTATCTTTTTTAATATTTTTAAATTATAATAAACAGTAGCAATCTATTCCAATTATCAGGGGGCTCATACATATGAAAGCTGCAGTAAAACATAACATCTCAGATTTTAAAGACTACTTAAAATCCAACGATATATACATGGAAGAAAATATAGATGAAAATGATGGTTCTGTTCATTTTTCAGTAGGCTTAGAAACAGAAGCTGGCGCAAAAATTCAACTTATCGCTGCTTTCCAAAACGAACATCCTACTGTGGATATATACTGCTTCAATGTTGCTCACGTACCTGATGCAACATCAACAAATGATATTTTGCATGTTATCAATGAATTAAACACATCTTATCGATTTGCAAAATTCACATTAAACAAGCAAAATGCAATTGATATTTCAGCATCGCTTGCATTCTCAGAACCAAACTTTAATCCAGCACTTGTCTTTGAACATACGAGAATGCTATATAAATTAGCAAATGACGAATATAAAAACTTAATGAAAGTTATTTGGGCATAAATCAGCCTGCACCAATCGGGCGTTTACTACCTTCAAATAGCGGCATAAATAAAAGGATGCGCTGCAAGCAGCACCATCCTTTTATTTCAATATCATATCAATCCACATCTTAATAGCTGTACCTACAATCAAAATCGATAACATATATTGCAATGCTTTTTGATTGATCTTTTTCCCGACTCGCGCTCCAAGCGGCGCAGCAAAGATACTTGCAATCGCGATAATAAGAGCTGGAATTACAACTACTTGCCCAGTTATTACTTTTCCAGTCGTAATTCCTACTGAGGAAATAAACGTAATTGCGATAGATGTTGCTATTGTTGTACGTATCGGCAATTTTAAAATGACCAGCATAATGGGAACTAATAAGAAAGAACCTCCAGCACCTATAATGCCTGATGCTCCGCCTACAATAAATGCTAACAAACTTGCTAACCATTTATTATATTTCACTTCATCACCATTATTTCGTTTCGGTACGAACATCATAATAGCAGCTATTGTTGCTAACGCTGCATAAACAACATTGACCGTATGTTCCGCTAATACGTTAGCACCAAAACTCCCTATGAAACTTCCTATTAATATACTAGCTCCCATATACACAACTAGCGTTTTATCCATATCATTACTTTTCCGATAGGCCCATGCCCCTGCAAAAGTTGCAAAGAATACTTGAACCGCTGTAATACCACTTACTTCATGTGACGTATAGCCAGTAAACCCCAGCAATACCGGAATGTATAAGATCATCGGATAATTAATAATCGCACCGCCAATTCCAACCATTCCTGATATAAACGATCCTATAAACCCAATTATAAAAAGTAATACGACTAAGCTCATCTTACATCCCCTCCCTTCTAAAAAGAAGGTGAATTAAATGAATAAGTTTACATTCCCATCCGAAGCATCTGCTAAATAAGCTCCTACTCCTGCAAACTCTACCCCTTCCATAATCTCTTCCTCTTTTAACCCTAATAAATCTACTGTCATTTGACAAGCGACAAGTTTAATCCCCTGTTCTTTCGCCAAATCGATTAAATCTGGTAAAGGCATCGCATTATGTTTTTTCATAATACCTTTAATCATCTTTGATCCCATACCTGCAAAATTCATTTTTGATAATCCCATCTTATCCGCACCGCGTGGCATCATCTTTCCAAATACTTTTTCGATGAAAGTTTTCTTCACCTTCACATGCTCATCTTTCCTTAAAGCATTTAATCCCCAAAAAGTATGAAAAATAGTTACCTCTTGATCATACGCCGCTGCACCATTTGCAATAATATAAGCAGCCATTGCTTTATCATAATCTCCGCTAAATAAAACGATTGTTGTTTTCTTCTGTTGTTCCATGTTTTTCTCCCTCCTATTACCTATAGGGGTATTTTATCATTTATAAAAAGGCTCAAATCATGTATCTCTGTACTATACGACTTTACCTTCCCATGCTAACATACCACCTACCATATTAATTGCTTGAAAACCGTAGCTCTTTAAAAACTGAACTGCTCGTGCACTTCTTCCGCCAGAACGACAAACGATAATATACTCTTTCTTTTTATCCAACTCATGCATACGAAACTCTAATAGCCCTAGTGGAATATTACACGCTTCTGGAATTTTCCCTTCAGCTACTTCTTCTACTTCACGAACATCGATTACATATAACTCTTCATTTCGTAACAATCTTTCCTCTACTTCTCTCGCTGTTATTTCTTTCATTTTAATATTCCTTCCTTATAAAGCGTTCATACCACCTGAAACATTGATAACGTGCTGGAATCCTAATTTCTTTAGTACTTTTGCCGCCTGCTTACTTCTCATCCCGCTCTGACAAATAACGATTACTTCCTTATTTTTATCTAATTGATTTGCTTTACTAGCTAACTCATTTAATGGGATATTCTGAAACCCTTTCATATGATTTCCTCTATATTCACCTACTGTGCGAACATCGATAAATTGTTTATTCTTTTGCCCCATCATACGTTTTAAATCTTTTCCTGAAATACTTTTTACTCCTCTAACTGGTAAGAAGCGAGAAATAATAAACCACGATACAAGTACAATTAAGATTACATTCAATATTGTCTTTACATCCATAAAACTATTTAAACTCCTTCTGTGCTTTTTTCCCGTCCAAATATATACTATAGCTTTGAATATGGAACCCTTTCTTTCTTAAAAAACGAACACTTAAATTCCAATCCACTTTATTATGAACAATAAGATGCAAAGGCTTATTTGGTATTTCATGATAATACCGTTTTAAATACGCATACGGTATACACATAATTCTAGAAGTGTTATCACTGTGACTCTCTGTATAATTGCGTACATCTACAACAACACTTTCCATTTTCCTTACTTGTTCTAACGAAATATATGCAACGTTTAAAACCGGAATGTAACGTTTTACTAAAATTCCTAGCATCAATACTATTAGAGATATAACTATATAAGACATATATGATTATCCTCTTTACTTTCAATAATAAGCAGCGGATGTAATCTTCCACTTGTTATTGAACTGCTATGCTTTCTTGATCCAGAATTTTAATTCACCAGATTCTTCCGTGTGTTTTAACACTTCATGACCGCCTTTTTGTGACCATGCTGGAATATCTTTAATCGCACCTTTATCTGTTAAGTGTACTTCTAACACTTCCCCCGATTGTAATGCTTCCATTGCCTTCTTTGTTTTTACAATTGGCATTGGACATGCTAATCCTTTTACATCTAATACTTCTTTCACCTTCATCTTATATACCTCCTATTTTTATTTCATTTGAAACCGAATTAATTATGAACAGCACAACGGTTTGGACCAATCTCCATTTCACGCTCTTCGTCTTGACTTAGATTTAATCGCCCCATATTTGTTTGACGAATTTCTTGATATGCATTCGGTTGAGGTGGTAAATTCTCTGTTACAACTTTACGAAACTCTCCCTCATCCTCAATATTTAATCCTGTATTATACGCAAATAAATCTTTTAATTTAGCACTAACAATGCCACTCTCGTCCATTTCACTTATTTTTGAATAATGAGCCGGTAACACAACTAAGTTTTGAGATAGTTCTTTATATCGGCTATACAAAGTAGTACGTAAATCACTTACCCAATCTTCAGCTTTCCCAGCAAGGTCTGGACGCCCAATTGAATCTACAAATAAAATATCGCCTGATAATAAATAGGAATCATCTACAATAAATGACGTACTTCCAATCGTATGCCCCGGTGAGTATAATGCGTCAATTTCAATTTTAGTACCCCCCACCGTAATAACAGATCCTTCAACAAGTGGTTTATATGAGAACACAACTTCCTCCGCATCTTTTGGCGGCAACCAATACGTACCACCTACTTTTTCCGCTAACTTACGTCCGCCAGAAATATGGTCTGCATGTAAATGTGTATCCATTACATTCGTAATCGTAACACCATGCTCTTTCGCAAACTCTTCGTACGCTTCAACTGTTCTTACTGCATCAATAACTGCTGCTTCACCGTTTGAAACGACCATATAAGATAAGCAACCTTTTCCAAGACGGTTAAACTGATACATACTTCCGCCATCTTTTAAATCTCCAACTTTTATAGGCTTTATATATTCACTCCAAGCCTTCATACCACCAGATAAATAATAAACATTTTCTAATCCAGCCTCTGTTAATTGCTCTGCCACAAATATAGAAGACCCTTCTTTTGCGCATACTACTAAAACATCTTTATCTTTAGGTAGTTCACTTACAATATGATCTACACCCTCTAATAAATCAAAGTACGGCACATTCATTGAAGTAACTTCTTTTCCTTCAATTTTCCAATCTTCATAATCCGCCTCATTACGAACATCTAAAATAAATAACTCTCCGAATAAAACTTTCTCTGCAATATCTTTTGCTTGTAACGGTTTAACGTTCATCTAATTACCCCCATGGGTATATTTTTATTTAAAAAATTTTATTTTTCCACATTGCCTTGCCACTCTAACATGCCTGGAATGACATTTTTCACATTTGCATAACCTTTCTCTTTCAACATGTGGCAAGCTACATCACTACGGTTACCAGTTCGGCAAACAACATAAATTTGCTTCTTCTGATCTAACGCTGCACTGTCTAATTCTCCTAACGGCACGGAAACAGCCGATGGAATATGACCAAAAGCGAATTCCGCCGCTTCACGAACATCTACTACAATACACTCTTCACCACTTAATAATATCTCTTCCAATTCCGAATTCGTAATTATTTGAGGATATTTCACTACTTCATTCACTTCATGCTCGTGTGCTTTTCTAACATAATGCATCAATAGATCACCTTCGTGTTTCGTCCCGATGTACTGATGACCTACTTTACTCGCCCAACTTTGTATATCTACAGTAGACCCTTTATCTGTTGCCTGAACTTCAATCACTTGCCCTGATGTCAAACCTTCCATCGCCTTCTTCGTCTTCACAATCGGCATCGGACAGGCCAAACCTTTACAATCTAAACTCATATCCACTTTTATACTCATAGTCGATTCCTCCATAATTTATCCCGCATTAACGGGCAGTAAGACCCCCACCTCAAAATTCAGCGAAAGCAAAGAAATTAGGTGGGAGATCAACTGCCCGTAAAAGCCCGATTGGTTCAACTAATAATCAGTGGGGGATGAACAAAACCCCCACTGATTAAAGTTTCACTTTATATACATATACCTATAGGGGTATATTAAAATGTTTTTGATAATCTGTCAACACTTATGTTTGACAGATTATCGGCTTTTTACAAGTAATTGAACAGCTTCTTTAATTAACTCTTCATTTGAACCATTACCGCTTTCAAACTGCTCACGCAAACATTGCTCTAAATTCGTTCCCACAACAAGTCCAATTGTACGATCAAGTGCAGAACGAGATGCCGTTAACTGTGTAATAACCTCTCGGCAATCTTTTCCTTCTTCCATCATACGAAGCACACCACGAACCTGACCTTCAATACGTTTCAATCTATTTTTCATATCTTGATTATATTCCATTCTATAATCACCTCATTACCATTATGTCACTATTTATAGCTTATGACAATATATTATACCCTATATGGTATTTTGCAAATCCCTATTTTTAATATTTATCTTATATGTTCACAAAACAAAAAGTGAAACCTTAATACATAAGCTTTCATCTTCCACTAAATTTTGAAGTGGAAGATGAAAAAATATTAATACGCAACACGTTCTGGTAATACTGTCCCATACAATTTAAAGCCGCCATCTACATTCTTTACCTTATATCCTTTTTCCATTAACATGCGCGCTGCAACATAACCTCTCATACCAAGTTGACAAGTAATATATATTTCTTTATCTACCGGTACTTCATCCAAACGATCACGTAACTCATCTAAGGGGATATTAATAGAACCTTTAATCATTCCTTGTTTGAGTTCATTAGGCTCTCGAACATCAATAAGATATCCACCATTTTCAACAATACGATCTATTTCATGCCATTGTACTGTGTCCACGAAACCATTTACTATATTACTTGCTGCATACCCCACCATGTTTACTGGGTCTTTTGCAGAAGAATAAGGCGGTGCGTATGATAATTCTAAATCAGGCAAATCAATTACAGTTAAATTTGCTTTTATTGCCGTTGCAATAACATCAATACGCTTATCTACACCGTCACGCCCTAACGCCTGCGCCCCATAAATTTTTCCGCTTTCTTTATTAAAAATTAATTTTATTAACACTGGCGTCGCATTCGGATAATATCCCGCATGCGAATTCGCCTGTACATGTACTACCTCATAGGGTATATTTAATCGTTTTAATATTTTCTCATTTACTCCCGTCGCAGCAACTGTTAAATCAAAAACTTTAGCTACAGAAGTTCCCAGCGTACCTTTATATAAAGAATCCGTATGACCATGAATAATATCTGCTAACATGCGACCTTGACGATTAGCTGGCCACGCTAACGGAATCATCGTTTCTGTTTCTGTAACAAAATCCTTTACTTCAATCGCATCACCAATTGCATATATGTGCGGGTCCGACGTTTGAAAACTCTCATCTACCTTTATCGTTCCTCTAACTCCTAGTGCTAACCCTGCATCCTTCGCTAAACTGCTCTCTGGTTGCACACCAATTGCTAAAATAATCATATCTGTCTTTATGATTGAACCACTTTTTAAACGTACAACAGTCCCGTTCTCTTCTAATGTATCTACACCATCTTCTAAAACAAGCTCAACATTGTGCTTTTTCATATGCTCATGCACATATGCTGCCATTTCATAATCAATTGGTGGCATTACTTGATTTGCCATCTCTACAAGAGTAACATCAATTCCTCGTTCTCTTAAGTTTTCAACCATTTCAACTCCAATAAATCCACCACCAATAACCGTCGCATGACGTGGTTTCTTCTCATCAATATACGCTTTAATGCGATCTGTATCAGGTACATTTCGTAACGTAAACATCGCCTTCGCTTCTTCAATACCTGGAATAGATGGAACGATTGGTTTTGCTCCTGGTGAAAGAATTAACACATCATATCCCTCGTTATATGTTTCATTTGTAGTTACATTCTTTATCGTAATTGTTTTCTCTTCTTTATTAATCTTTACCACTTCACTCAATACACGTATATCTAAATTAAAACGCTTTGACATCCTTTCAACAGTTTGTACTAATAACTTTTGTCTTTCTGTAATGACACCGCCAATGTAGTATGGTAATCCACAATTCGCAAATGAAATATATTCACCACGCTCCACCATAATAATTTCATCCTCTTCACTTAAACGACGAAGCCTTGCAGCTACTGATGCTCCACCAGCAACTCCACCTACTACTACAATATTTCTAGACATATTTCAAACCTCCATCTTATTTATTTTCTTAATGTATCAAAAACAGAAAACTTATACCCGTATGGGTATATAATAAAATATACAAAAATCATTTTCAATATATATATCTTTTGTTCACAAATTCGAAACAAAAAAGAACCTAGATATCTCCAGGTTCCTTTCTGTATGATTAAATCCATGCCTAAAGGCGGCGTAGTATGGAGTAATACTTATTTTTGACGGCTGAATTCATTTACGAATAAAGTAATTTGTCATACTTCCTATAAACTCTTTGTAAAACTATAATCCATTTCTCCACCTAACGCTTCAGGTGTATCACCAGTTTCTCTAAAATCATGTGTATAAATTTGTTCAAATGAACCGAAATCTACTTGCTTATAAAATTCGAAACAAGGGAATCCATCATGTTCTCCTTGAATATTGATACTACCATCCTTTTTCACACATACAGTTAATAAATAGTCCACAGGAGGAGCATACATATTTAACGGATTACTTGCACTTGCTCTCATTTTGAATTGCACACCATCAGAATTCCATTCAATATCCGTACACACAATATTTTCAGTACTCGCTTTTCCTGTTCTTTTATTCACCGAACCATCTGGGTTTGTAACCTTCTCTGTCGTAATACCCGTGTCCACATATGAAAACACTTCTTCTTTATAAAAATCCACTACTACCTCTTGCTCAACTCTAGAGCGCATAGCGTTTACCGCATACGGTGTAAATTCACGGGAATCACCTTCGAATTGGATTACTTTTCCCGTTTCCATATCCTTCTTAGCTTCAGTCCAAGACATTGGAATAAATACACTGGCTCTAATTTTAACGATATTAGTCATAAGAAACACCTCTATAATTTTATTTTAAATACTGCATATCATTGAGTAAAACAGATCACAATTTCGGTCCCATAATCAATAGATTTCTCTTTTAACGTTTGCTACTTCCTTCTGAAAAATAGCGCTATATTTATTAGATTGTCGTTTTAAAACTATATTCCATTACTCCAGCTAGTGCTGCTGGAGTATCATCCGTTTCTCTGAAATCATGTGTGTATATTAATTCAAATGAACCAAAGTCTATTTGTTTATAAAATTCATAGCAAGGGAAACCATCGTGTACACCTTCAACATGCACAGTACCACATTCATTAACTCGTATAGTCAAAAAATAGTCAGCTGCAGGTGCTGTCGTGTTTAACGGATTACTTGCACTTGCTCTCATTTCAAATGAAACTTCATCTTCACTCCATACAATATTTGTACATGCAATGTTATCTGTACTTGTCTCTCCCTTTTGATACTCAATTGAGCCATCTGGATTTGTAATCTTCACAGTGACGATACAAGCATCTGCATATGTGAAAATTTCTTTTTTATAAAAATCAATATTCACTTCTTGTTCTAATCTTGAACGCTTTGTGTTCACAGCGTATGGTGTAAACTCACGTGCATCTCCAGCATATTCAAACACTCTTCCTGTTGCAGAATCCTTAATAGGTTCCAGCGATGCATATGGTGCAAATACACTCCCTCTAATTTTAACGATATTAACCATGTGAAACCTCCATTGATTCTATTTATATAAATTATTATTTGTACTATACGGAATATAGTCAATTTGATTGACTATATTCCGTATAGTACAATAGGTTTCACATGTAGTCAACTTAATTGACTATAATTACGGAGGTTATATACATGGATCATTCAACATTTAACGAACTAGACCTTACTTCACTTTTATCATTATCTTTCAGTACATTAATTACTGAACTACATGAAAAATTAAGTGAATTAGGATTTGAAGATATTAGGCCAGCACATGGTTTTATGTTCAAACGCATTCTTCCTAATGGAGCAACTGGTATAGAACTCGCTGAGTATTTAGGGATTTCCAAACAAGCTGTAAGTAAAATGGTAGATTCTCTTGAGAGTAGTGGTTACGTTACACGTAAAACGCATCCTACTGATAAAAGAGGTAAAATCATTGTTTTAACCGAACGTGGTTTGTCAGTAATGAAAGCAAAAGAAGAAATAATAGCTGAAATAGAACAGCGATGGATTGAAAACATAGGTGCAGAACGAATGCAAATGCTTAAAGAAGACTTAACAACATTCGTTACTAAAAAAAATACAGGAAAATTATCATCAAATATACGCCCTGTTTGGTAAACAAAAACTCCATATAAAAAACGAATCCATTTTGATTATTCTTTTTCAAAATGGATTCGTTTTCTACAATAATATATTTATTACTCTCATTTCATCTCTAGCATTAACTCTAACTATTTGCGTCTCACCATTTGGCAAAAATATGATATAATTTCCCTTCCTCACATTCCTCCAAATAACTTTTCCTTCTTCATCCGTTCTCCCTATGGAAATCCCAATTTCTTTACTGGGCTCAGGTGATGCATCTTTCATAAGTATAATTTCAAAATCTTTTACCGACTGTTTCTCTTTATTTTTAACATGAAAAGTTACGGAATCAACAACCTTACTACCATTCTCCTCATTATGCACTATAGTCCGATAAGGATACAAAGTTGTATCAATAACTCTAATTCGATCATCTCTTCCTATTACAGAATGTGTAAGGATATTAGATGAATATTTAAAGTTAGTGTCTCTTAATAAATATCCCCAATCCTCTCCTCGATGTTTACGACCTTCAAAAGGATCTGAAATAAGCTCTCTCCTATCTTCATCCTTAATACGCAAAGAATGTTCTTCAAACAGTACCCTGTCTCCCTCATTTGAAACTGATGTCCACGGTACATCTTCTGCATAAACCTTCTGATTCACCAAAAATACTGTACAAAAAAAGATAAAAAGAACACCAAAACTATAAAGAGCCAACCTACATCTTATAGAAATAAAGCTATCCAACATAACTTATCTCCTATACAAATGATAGCGAACAATTGAAGATCTCTTTATAAATTCTAGTTTTTCTTTTTTTAGAAGTCAATGTAATTAATAATGATTATCATTATTAATTACATTGACTTAATAAAACGATAAAATTATTTACATTCTTTACTTTGAGTTAAACATAAAACTTAGATTTTCCAAATAAAAAGAACGGACAAGAAATTCTTTGTCCGTTCTTTTTATTACATCACACATACTTCCGATGCACCATCTTCCCATCATAAGAAAACACAACGCCCTTACTCTCCACAATGGACTCCATATGCACCGTTCTTCCCCATAGCTGATGAAGATACGGTAATACTTTTTCTAAGTATTTTAAATCTAGTTCAATTCCTTCATAGCTATGTTTAATGTACAATTCCCCATTCTTTAAGTAGTCTCCATCTTCTACTACTAAGTACGGGAAACCTCCATTAGTACGCATATTTACAAGTTGATCACGCACATGCTCCCATTCTTTATCAATCACTTTATATTCTTTTCCTTGGCGCTGGAATAAGTACATATCTTCTCTCATTACGAGGTCTTTATTTAAGTAGTTTCTTAAGAACGATACGTCCCACTCAATTTCACGTACTTCAAAAATTTTGTCTCGACCAGATCCTGGTTTTACACCGCGTCGCTTCATTTCTTCTGTCGGGTTATTGTAGCGTTCTTCAATATCTTCGAACATTTTAATACCGAGGTAGTATGGGTTAATGCTTGTTTTTGATGGTTGAACTACACCTGCATTAAGCTTTGCGAATTCAATCGCTTCAGAAGATGTTAAGTCCATTTCACGAAGTATGCGTTGATGCCAGAAGGAAGCCCAGCCTTCATTCATAATCTTCGTTTCAAGCTGTGGCCAGAAATATAACATTTCCTCGCGCATCATCGTTAATATGTCGCGCTGCCACTCTTCTAGCTCACGGCTATATTCTTCAATAAAGAGGAGTAAATCTTTTTCTGGCTGCGGCGGAATTTTCTTCTTTTTATGCATATTAGGTCGTTCCCTCTTTTTGTTTCGATCATCTAAATTCCATAAATCATCGTACTGTGATATCTTTTTCTTTTCTACATCCTCTTCTAAATCTCCAATACTCCAAGCAAGTTTCGGACGCATAAGCGATGGATCAATATGTTCTTGAATGGCAAGTACTGCATCCAAGAACGTTTCTACCTCTTCTCTTCCATACTTATGTTCATACGCCTTCACACGATCTGCTGTCGCTGCCATACTCTCCACCATATCGCGTTTCGTATTAGAGAAACGAATATTATTTTTGAAGAAATCACAGTGCGCTAAAACGTGCGCCACTATTAATTTATTTTGAATTAAAGAATTCGTATCTAATAAAAAGGCGTAACATGGATTAGAGTTAATAACGAGTTCATAAATTTTACTAAGTCCTAAATCGTATTGTAATTTCATTCTGAAAAATTGCTTTCCAAAACTCCAATGCGAAAACCTCGTCGGCATCCCATATGCACCAAATGTATAAATAATTTCCGCTGGACATACTTCATAACGCATCGGATAAAAATCAAGCCCAAATCCAGTCGCAATTTCCGTAATTTCCGCAATCGCATATTGCAGCGCTTTATCTTCACTTGCTCTCATTATTTTCCCTCCTTACACTTTCCCTTAAGAAAGTGTATGATGAGGAACAAGCTTTCATGAGGATTGATTGCATAATAAACAGCATTGTTCATTCATTTTACAAATAAACTTAATTTTCATTAAATACCATTTATTCACAGAACACTAGTATTTTAAATATCCTAAAGTTATACTATTAAATTATTAAAATATTATACAACAAGGAGTTATATCATGAAGAAATGTTATATTTTATTTCTTACTTGTTTCCTTATTCTCTTAACAGCATGTGAAGGAAACGCAAAAGAAACAACACAAAAAACAAATGAAACAAAAAAACAAGAAGAAACAACACAAAATTCTTCTGAAGCTAAGGCAACTACAACTACTGATACAGCAAAGCCCGAACCCAAAAAAGATGAAAGTATTAAATCTGGTATGTATAAAGTTGGTACAGATTTACCTCCTGGTGAATATTTCCTCTTAGCTGATCAAGAGCAAAGTGCTTATTTTGCAGTTCTAAAAGATAGTACTGGATCATCTAACAACATTTTACAGAATGATAATTTTGCAACCTTTAGATTTCTTACTGTAGAAGATGGACAATATTTACAACTAAAGCGTGCTAAAATGTTACCAGCAACTAAAGTAGAAAAAATCCCATTAGACGGTAAAGAGCTAATTCCAGGCATGTACCGCGTAGGAATTGATGTTCCTGCTGGTGAGTATAAGTTGGTCCCAAATGATGGAGCAACAGGATACTACTCCCTACATGCAAATAGTACTGTAAATGGCTTAAAAAACATCATTAGCAATGATAACTTTAAAGAAGAGCGCTATTTAACGATTCAAGAAGGACAATATTTAAAATTAAACCGCGCTTCTCTATTACTATCAAACTAATACATTCCAATAAAATATAAAAAGAAGCACATTCCTAAAATTAAGAATGTGCTTCTTTTACAAACAAATATTAAATTAACCTTCAATAATCTCCATCTTCTCAGTAATCGGTGTACGAGCTTTTCCTTCTGGTGCTTTATCGAAATAGCCAAGGTGAAGAATTCCAACGATGCGTTGACCTCTTGTTAAACCAAGTCCTTCTATAAATAATGGATTGTAGTTTAATCCGCCTGATTTCCAAACACAACCTAATCCGCGTTCCCAAGCAAGCAGTTGGAAGTTTTGCATAAATGCACATGTTGCAGCGTAATCTTCGTCGCGTTGAATTTGACGTGGATCTTCATTAATATAAACAACAATTTGTGCCGGCGTGCTTAAGAAACGATCTGATAAAATTTTGCCGCGTTTCGCTCTTTCTTCTTCTGTGAAAGAGTTTAATACTGCATCTACTAATTTTTTGCGGCCTTCTCCAATGTATAATTTACAATTCCATGGTTCACGGTGTTTATGATTCGGTGCCCACGTTGCGTCGTTTAATAGTTCAATTAATAACTCTTTATCTACAGCTTTATCTGTGAATGTACGTACAGAGCGTCTTTCTTTAATCACATTTGCGATGGAAGTATATGTAGTCATATTTTTCTCTCCCTTATTTTCATCTATATGTATACATTTGTTATTGATATTGATTTTCAATTTCGATTATACCTTAGTTTTTTACTATTAATCAATGTTTTATGTTGGAAAACTTCCAAAAACGTCATTTTATACTGTGAATAAAAAAACTTAACTTGTTCACAAGTATTTCACATTTTATGGAAATGATATGTGTACAGTTTTCCACATTATCCGTCTAGGAGGAGTTTATATGTACAAAAAAATCGCAGTAAGTATGACTATGGCAACATTATTATTCGTGGCAACCGTCTTCCCTACTTTCGCCGCCACGCCAAAAGAAATAACATTGCACCATCATAAGCCTATTTCAGAAGAAGAAATGCAGTCGCTCGAAAAACTCGGCTATAATAAACATGAAATTTGGAAAGCTGCTCACATTGCAAGAATCGGTAAAAAAGAAATAAAAGACGTTTTAGCTTACTATAAACAAAATAAATCTTGGGAGAAAACAGCCGAGCATTTCGGCGTAGATCCAAGTAAGTTGAAAAAGCATCATATGAATAAAGAAACGAAAAAAGCACTACTGCAACAATTAGCAAATATGCAAAAATCTACACCAGACGGACTAAAACAAAAAATGAAAGAATACAATATCGGATTACGTCAGCTCACAGTATTAACAATCATCTCTCAAAAAAGTAATACCCCTCTTGACGATGTACTAAAAATGAAAAAAGACGGAATGGATATGAAACAGATTGCCGAAAAATTAAATGTAAAAAAAGAAGATATACGAACTGAAATGATTAAATTAGTAAAGTCTATTAAGGAAAAGAAAACAACTTAATACGCCAAAAAGGAAGAGATTTTCAATACTCTTCCTTTTCTTTATGAACTTTCAATTTTCAAGTATAAATTCCTGTCTTTCCCAAAAACTAACATAAGCACATGATATATGTTAGGGGTGAGAAAATGTTCGGTTTATCATCTAAGAAATCCAAAAAGACTAGTACAAAAACAATTTGTTCTATTCCAGAATTTATAAAAACCATGAAAGAATCTAGCGATTTTGTCTCTTATAACGTACTTGAAGATGAAACGTTATGCTTGTTTTATTATAAATCTGTCGTGGAAGCACTTATTATTAAACAGTTTATTTTAACTCCTCTAAAAAAGGAATCAGAACATATTCAAAATATCTCTGACCTATGTAATATTGTCTCCATTGAAGATATTATTATTTCTCCCTCTATTGATGATATTCGTGAGAAATTATTAGGCGGATATATTTTAGTACGCTTAAAAAGCAATTCGAATCCCGATCAATATGCTTTAATTCGTGCCGAAAGTACTGTTTTAGGAACACGATTATATAACGATACAGAAAATGAGTATAGCGTAATTGGACCTAAAATCGGTTTCGTTGAAAACCTCGATACAAATATACACTTATTGCGCCGAAATATTGTAACGGAGCAACTCATTTTCAAAGAAGTTATCGTTGGATCTATGTCAAAAACGAAAGTAGCAGTTGCTTATATTGAAGGGGTTACAAATGAACAATTTATCAACACTGCAATACAACGACTAGAAGACATTGACTTTGATGTTCCATTTGATTCGACTATGATTGAGCAATTTATTAGTGATAATAGCAATTCACCATTCCCTGTTCTATTACCTACAGAACGATTAGATCGAGCAGTATTTGCATTAATTAACGGGGAAGTTTTAATTTTAACAGATGGCTCTCCATATGCTTTATTAGGACCGACAACATTACTAGATTTTTTCATTTCACCAGAAGATTATTATTTACCGTGGATGATTGGATCGTTCTTTCGCGTTATCCGTTTTTTCGGAGCTATATTTTCTCTTTTTTCCTCCGCTATTTATACAGCGGCTTTAACATATCATTATCAAATGATTCCTGCTGATTTACTAGGACCTATTATTTTCTCGAGAGCGAACGTACCTTTCCCGCCTATTCTAGAAGCACTCTTTCTAGAGATTACAATCGAATTGCTTCGTGAAGCGGGAGCACGTTTACCGACGAAAGTCGGACAAACAATTGGTATTGTTGGCGGGATTGTAATTGGGCAAGCATCTGTTGAAGCCGCTTTAACGAGTACGATTTTATTAATTGCAGTTGCTTTATCCGCTCTTGCATCTTTCACAACGCCGACTGTAAAAATGTCTTCTACTATTCGGTTGTTACGATTTCCGCTTATTCTTTTAGCTGGTGCATTTGGTGGATTAGGTCTTATTGTCGGGTTTGTGTTTATTTTAGCTCATTTAATTAAATTAAAATCACTTGGATCACCTTATTTATTACCTTTATATCCATTTCGTGGTTTAGGTACAGCGGAAGGTTTTTTCCGTTTACCGTTTAGCCAAACTGCACAAAGGCCTTCTTTCCTTAGACCAAAATCTAAATGGCGCTATAATCCGAACAAAGCGAAGCAAAAACGTGATGGTGATAATGAATGAAAAAACTCTTATTGTTCCTTATTATAACCCTTTTTGTTCTACAAACTGGCTGTACACAAACGTATATAGTGGATACACAGCGTATTATTCATATTGCTGGATTTGACATCACAAAAAACAAAAGATTCCAAGGAACGATCTTATTTCCAGAGTATACACATGGTGTAAAATCGAAACCAGAAACTCAATCAACATCTGCCCGCTCACTTGAAACAATCGCTTCACGATTAAATGCAAAATCCCCCCACAATGTTGTTGTAGGTCAAATGCGTGTCGTTCTATTTGGAAAAGATCTAGGAGAACAAGGAATGGGGGAAATTATTACTAACTTACAACGTGACCCAAATATCGGGCGTGATGTACAACTAGCAATTGTAGATGGATCGGCTGAAGAGCTTTTAAATTATGGAAAAAAAAATGGTTCGTTATACATTGCTGATTTACTTGAACAAAATATACGAAACGAGAATATTCCACAAACCACATTAAACATTTTTTTATATAATTACTACTCTTCTGTATGTGATGCTTATGTTCCTTATATTAAAATGGACGATAATCATTCCGTGGCTGTCAAAGGACTTGCTTTTTTAAAAGGTGATAAAGTCGTTATGTATACAGATAAAAGACATTCTGTTTTAGCAAAATTACTTATTAACCCTACGAAAAATGGACGTTACGAAGCAGCGATAAAGAAGAACAAACATAAAGGTATGGTTGTCATACAAAACTTAGCTGGGGAAAGTAAGTATGATATAGATCAAACTGGTGACATACCAAAAGTGAAAATTCATTTGAAACTAAATGGATTAATTAAAAACTCTCCTACTTGGATTGATTTAAGAAAAAAAACAAATATCAATTATATAAAAAAACAAATTGAAAGAAATGTTGAACAAGACTGTGAAAAATTAATAAAACAATTTCAACAAAAGAAAATTGATCCTTTAGGAATACGCGATGAAATTAGAAGTCATACGAGAAAATGGAATATAAACCAAATTCGAAATATGTATCCGAATGTAGCTGTGGATATAAATCTAGACATTAACATTGTACAATCTGGAATCGGGGAATAGTGAGGTGAAATAAGCAATGAATACAATGAATAAAACAAAAACTGTCTCACCATATTTTGCATTTATTTTATTGCATTCTCTCCAGATCGGTATAGGAATTCTCGGATATCAACGTGTAATTTTAAAAAATGCTGGTTATGATGCTTGGATTTCTCTAATCATAGCAGGCATTGCAACTCACATTGTACTGTTTTGCATGCTAAAAATGTTAGAAAAAGATGGAGATTTGATTAGCATTCATACGACGACCTTTGGAAAATGGATGGGTTCTATATTTTCCGTAATTTTTACTCTTTATTGCTTATTATTCTGCCTTACTGTTCTTCGTACATATATGGAAGTAATACAAGTTTGGATTTTCCCTACTATTAAATTATGGAAACTTACCCTTATGTTTTTATTAGTGACTTACTATATTATAAAAGGCGGGTTCCGCTCTGTAACAGGGATATGCTTTTGGGGCATTGTACTTCCTATTTTCGTTGTGTTCTTTTTAATTTATCCGCTGAAATATGCACATTTCCGTAATATTTTACCTATTTTTACACATTCACCTTTTGACATGCTCATATCAGCAAAACACTCTGCTTTAGAATTTCTTGGTTTTGAAGCAATCCTAATCTTCTATCCATTTATTGAAAAAGGAAAATCCTTAAAAAGATGGGCCCATGCCGGAACTGCTTTTACTACCTTAATCTACGTGATTTTAGCCATCGTATCTTTTATGTATTACAGCGAGGGGCAATTAAATCACACGATTTGGCCTACTTTAACAATGTTAAAAATTATTAAGGTTCCTTTTATTCAACGCTTTGAATACATTATTATTTTTGTTTGGTTTTTAATTATTTTGCCAAACCTTTGCTTAACCATTTGGTCATCATGTCAAACGATGAAGCGTTCATTCCATATTCCCTTTACATTCACATTACCATTTTTTATTTTCATGGTCTTTACAGCTTCCTTATTTTTCACAAACCGTGAAAGTATCAATACATTAAATACGGTACTATCTCAAGCTGGTTTATATATTGTATACGCCTATATCCCAATTTTATTTCTATTTCATTCCGTGCGATGGCGCCTCAAAAATCAGTCGAAAAAATCTTCAACCGATACACCGTAATCTTTGATACAATTTGAGTAATACATTTGTAAAGGGGACAAGCGTATGAAAAAATATGTATTTTCTTTACTTGCAGTACTAAGTTTAATTCTTGCTGGATGCGGAGCTACTAGTACAAATGAAAAAAAATCATCTGAATCAAAGGAAGAGCATGACCACGCATCGCATACTCAGCAAGCTGATATTCAAGAAAAAACAAAAGGAGTCGACACACTTCCTACCTTCTTAGACAAGCTTGATCCACAAATGAAAGATATCTACACTGTCGCTGGACAAAATGCAGAACTATTAGATTGGATTCCATGTTACTGCGGTTGTGGTGATAGTGTGGGACATAAAAATAATAAAAACTGCTTTATTCGTGAAATTAAAAAGAATGGTGAAGTTGTTTGGGATTCCCACGCAACGACTTGCGTCAATTGCTTAGAAATCGCAGTTGAATCTGCTTCCATGAAACAAAAAGGAAAATCAACGCTCGAAATTCGTAACTATATCGACAATAAATATAAAGAGGGCTACGGCAAGCCAACACCTACGCCAATGCCAAAAGCTTAAAAACGGGGACATTCCTCGTTTTTTCTTTTCATTCGCTTTTTTTCTTAACAAATTCTTTCAAGTGTATTTCTCCTTGCTTGTCACACACTATATATAACTCCTCAGTAAGGAGGGTACACAGTGCAAACATATAACGACTATGATAAAGCTCTCTATTACACGTATTGCTGTAATTGGGATAAATTACTCGTTCTTATGGTTCAAACGAACGATCAATTATTTTCTAAGCGTATTGAACACTTTTTACACGCTTATCAATACAGTAAAGAACTACCAGAAGTTGATAAACAATTGCAGCTCCTATTTCAATATATTGACCACGCATCCCAAAAGTCACATATAGATGAATTAGAGCAAATTCAAATGTAAAATATAGCGCTATTCTCTTTATGAGAATAGCGCTTTTTTAAAATGTTTATATCAATAAAAGTTTCCCCTTATAAAACTTTTATTGATAAACATATTTTTTCTTTCTTTTCTGTACTACTTCATACTATAATTTAGTATGTAACTATTATAAGAGAGGTATAAAATATGGGACGAGAAAAAAAGCAAGAATATGCTTTACTTACCGCATGGGGAGCTTCTTTTATCGCTACACTAGGAAGTCTTTATTTTTCCGAAATCATGAAATTTGAACCTTGTGTACTTTGTTGGTATCAACGTATTTTTATGTATCCATTCGTTTTATGGCTTGGTATCGCTGTAGCAAAGAAAGATTATCGCATCGCAAGTTATTCTTTACCAATTGCAAGTATTGGGGCTTGTATTTCTTTATATCACTATGCAATTCAAAAAGTCCCAGCATTTTCAGCTGCTGGAGCAGCTTGCGGCCGTGTACCCTGCACCGGAGAATTCATAAACTGGTTTGGTTTTATTACAATCCCGTTTTTAGCACTTATCGGCTTTATTACAATCGCTGTATGTAGTTTTATTGTAATAAAAAACAAATAAGGAGATGAAACAATGAAAAAAATGCTTATATTTGGTGGTATTATTATCGCCTTATTTGCAGCAATTTTCGCTGTCACACAAATGGAAGAAAAAAATGCTACTAGTCAAAAAATTGATAATGCTACTGATAGTAAAACAGATGGTCCTGACTACTATACAAACAAAATCTCTCTTTCAGATCTTCAAAAGAATTTAAAAGAGAAAAAAGAAGAAACAGTATACTTTTATCAAACATCTTGTGTTCATTGTCAAAAGCTATCTCCTGTCGTAGTACCAATGGCTAAAGACTTGAACGTTGATATGAAAGTGATGGATATTGAAAAAATAGATGCTCCTTGGGATGAATATAAAATTAAAGGAACTCCAACAATCATTCACTTTAAAGATGGCAAAGAAGTAAGTCGTATTAGTGGTGAACAGCCGAAAGACAAATTAAAAGAATGGCTTGAACAAACGAAAAAATAACGAGAAAAGGAAACTCCTTCTACACATGAAATGGGCATAAAGTCCCAAACTAATGTATAAGGAGGGGGTTTTATGCCAGAAGTAAGATGCTCTGTTTCCAATTGCTCATTTTGGGGACAAGGTAACTTTTGTCAAGCAAGTGCGATTATCGTTCAGCCAGATGCGGATGAAACAGGTCAAACTGAAAATGAATCGTATACAAGTGCAGTTTTAACAAACGAGACGCTAGAAAGTTCTGTAGCAACGAGTGTAGAAACTTGTTGTCATACATTTAAGCCAAAATATTAAACATAAAAAGCATACGATTATTCGTATGCTTTTTTACATCCCCCTCCAAAAATCATGCATCATAAAAAAGTACAAAATAACGAGAATAGCTGTCCCGCATAGGGTAATGCGCCGATATATACTCTTCTCACCTTCTCTTGCTTTCACAAATGCCAAAATAAATCCGAAGAACAATATTAAATCAACATATGGAACATAAAAAGAAAAAACGAGAAACGCATACAAATACACGATAAATAAACAGGTCGTTACTAAGAAAACTTTAAAAGCAAATTCACTTTTCATAATGTAACCGCCCCCCTATCTGTACTGTATTATATTCAGCAAAATACAATAGTTGCAGTTAAACTCGAAGTAGAAATAAGCTACCGTATATAATACGGTAGCTTATTACGGAACATTATATTTTCGTTTATATACATTACTTAAAACCGAAGAAGGAATTTGCTCATAACGAATTTTCTCTCCAGTTTCATCCACCATATACAAATTTTTTCCTATATAATATATTCCATCTTTTCGTTTTGAATACACTGAATATCTTTCATTCGGCAATACCGTTTTCACTTTCGTTAACTGCCCATTTGGTTCTTGCCAATATATATCGGCACGGTCTACTAACGTAAGCACGCCAATTTGCTCTTCCTCTACTTTACGACCATTCCAGCTCACAACGCGGTAACCAAGTTTATTCGCTTCATATTCAGGGCTCGTATGAAAACGGGAAATGATTACTTTTGTTTGTAATTGGACTCGGTCATATAGCCACTGTATATCTCTGTCATGCATACGAATACAACCATTTGATTCCCTACTTCCAATTGTCCATTCCCGATTTGTCCCGTGAATCGCATATTCATTTTTATCTAGTCCAAGCCATCTCGTACCAAGAGGATTATTCGGTGCACCACCAGCTATTTTTTTTCGATGGTATTCTTTATTTTTATATTTAGTTATAATACAAAAATTACCTTCAGGCGTAGGGGTACGATCTCTTCCAGTTGTTACGGGGAATGTTTTTGTATAATTTCCATTTTCAAAAAAAGATAATTGGTTTGTCGTAAGGTTCACTAATATTAGATGATCTGTGTCAGCAAAGGCACTAACCGGTAGGATGAAAAATAATAGTATGACGAAACATAATTTTTTCATCTATCTCTCTCCCCTAGCGCTCACTATAATAAGTGGAATTAACTTTACTTTGCTCTTATAAATGAAAACTATCCATTTACAATAACGCCTCCATTTACATGTATCATCTGCCCAGTAACATAGGATGAATCGCCAGACGCTAAGTATACGTATGCTGGCGCTAATTCATACGGTTGACCAGGCCTTTGCATCGGAACATTGCTCCCGAACTGAGCAACTTTTTTCTCATCAAAGCTTGATGGAATAAGTGGTGTCCAAATTGGCCCGGGCGCAACACCATTTACACGAATCCCTTTCTGCACTAACGATTGGGAAAGTGACCTTGTAAAAGCTACGATTGCTCCTTTCGTTGCGGAATAATCAATTAACGTTTCATTTCCTTCATACGCAACGATAGATGCCGTATTGATAATGACATCCCCTTGCTTGAAATGAGAAAGTGCTGCTTTCGTAACGTGAAAATAAGAAAAAATATTAATACGAAAAGTCTTTTCTAGCTGTTCTGCTGTAATATATTCTAGCCCTTGCTGCGGATATTGCTGCGCGACATTGTTTACTAAAACATTTACACTACCTAGCTGCCGGACAGTCTCTTCTACAATATCTTTACAATGCTGTTCATCGCTTAAATCCCCCGGTAACAACACACACTTTACACCTTCTTGTTCTATACGTTGCTTCGTCTCATTCGCATCTCCCTCTTCATCTAAATACGCAATCGCAATATTCGCTCCCTCTTTCGCAAAAGCGATGGAAACAGCACGTCCAATCCCGCTATCCCCTCCTGTAATTAATATATTTTTTCCTTTTAACTTTTCGCTTCCTTTATAGTTTGGATCTTCAAACTGCGGTAGAGGGTTCATTAACGATTCAATACCAGGTTGTTTATTTTGATGTTGCGCTGGCATTGTTACAAAGTTTTTTTGCTGCGGCATATCTTCTTTCAACTCCTTTTCCTTATAATATGTGCACAATAAAAACTGAAATTCACACTTCGTTTTACGATTAATATTCGAATTTAAGACACAAAATATGAATTGTTGTAAACTTTTTATGCAAAACTATTGCAAAATAGTTAAAAAACGAATATTATATATAACTGTTGTGAAAATTATTCGTAAACAGAAAGGATGTTTATATGTTTAACCTTTCAAAACATAAAACTTCTATTAAAACTGAAATTATGGCAGGTATTATTACCTTCTTAACAATGGCATATATCATTGTCGTAAACCCTGTCATCCTTGGGGATGCAGGAGTTCCATTTGAACAAGCATTTACAGCAACCATTATCGCTGCTGTTGTCGGAACATTATTTATGGCGATCTTTACAAACTTACCAATCGCAATTGCACCAGGTATGGGATTAAATGCTTACTTCTCTTACTCTGTTGTAAAAGCTCATGAAGGCATGAATTTCGCAATTGCATTCTCTGCTGTATTCGTAGCAGGTATGATTTTAATTTTGTTATCATTCACATCTTTCCGTACAAAATTAATGGAAGCAATTCCTGAAAACTTAAAACATGCAATTACTGCTGGTATCGGTCTTTTCATCGCCTTTATCGGTTTACGCTTAACAGGTATCGTTACAAAAAACGATGCAAACTTAGTTGGACTTGGTGATCTTCACTCTGCTCCAGTACTACTAGCATTAGCTGGACTTGGAATTACAATTGTCCTTATGTCTTTAAATGTAAATGGCGCACTATTTATCGGAATGCTATTAACTGGTATTATCGCTTTCTTCACAGGACAATTATCATTCTCAAACGGCGTTACATCAATGCCTGGATTACCAGAAGGAATCATCGTTTCAAATCCAATTACTGCTGTATCTGATGTAATTAACTACGGATTATACGGCGTTGTATTTTCATTCTTCCTTGTTACATTATTCGATACAACAGGTACATTACTTGGAGTTGCTCAACAAGGTGGATTTATGAAAGATGGAAAGCTTCCAAAAGCTGGACGAGCTCTTCTATCTGACTCATTCTCAGCAACAATCGGTTCTATGTTCGGAACAACACCATCAACAGCGTACATTGAATCATCTGCTGGTGTTGCAGCTGGTGGTCGTACTGGTTTAACAACTGTTACAGTAGCTGTTCTATTTGCACTAGCAGCATTCTTCGGACCATTAGTAAGCGCCGTTTCTGGTGTATCAGCTATTACTGCACCATCATTAATTATCGTTGGTAGTCTTATGATGGGATCAGTTCGCCACATCGATTGGGACGCATTTGATGAAGCATTCCCAGCATTCTTAGTAATATTAAGCATGCCACTTACATCAAGTATCGCAACAGGTATCGCACTTGGATTTATTTCATACCCACTTATGAAAGTGGCAAAAGGTAAATTCCGTTCTGTTCACCCACTTGTGTATGTATTCGGAATCTTGTTCGCTTATCAATTGATTTTCTTACCACATTAAAATCCCTCATAAAGAGGGATTTTTTTATACATAAAAAAGTAGCGCATCGAAATTCGATGCGCTACTTTCCATTTGTAACAATCCAACGAACTACTTTCAATGCAAGAAGTAAAAGTACCTTTGTGTGTATCTTCTTGATAGTCATTATTCTCATTAGCATAATGCTCTTCCAGATTCATGGGATCCTAATTTGTCCGAAGCGCTTTCAATATATGAATTATTTCCATTTGATTTAATAAAAGAAATTGCTACTGAACAACGAGATGCATTTTGATTCGTAGTTGTTTGAGCTCTGTAAGATAGTAGGTTACCGCTTTTGTGACCGCTTAGAGTTGGATAGAATGCACTTGTTGAGATTGATGTTGCTAATAACACCAAAGTCGTAATCGAAAAAACTTTCCCTTCATTAACAATCACCTCATAAATTAAATAGTTTTGTAGCGCTACATCGTCATAATACCTCTCAAGTAAATTCTCCTCAATAAGACACCCATATGTTTTACAAACTCTTTAAACACTTAAACATTCATACATTTTTAAAAAGTAACGGATAAGCAAGCAATACAAAAAAGACTGCAGAGAAATTCTTCTCCGCAGCCTCATACTTATTTTTGCAAAAACGCCTGCAAATCTGCAAACTGTCTCTTTGCATCTTCATAGCCTTGCTCATATAAACTTTGTAATTTTGCTGTATCTTTTTCCATACGATCTACTTGAAGCGGCACTTCTGGGCGAATAACAAATAAATTCCCGGCTTGCTCTTCTTTTTCAATGTAGTGAAGTGTTTCATTATATACTTCATAACGATTCAACATCGTGTTTACAAGGTTCGGATATTTTTTATATGCTTTCGCTGCCACCCAGCCAAATTTTGATTTCTTTTTTGCATAACCATGATTTCTCGTCAAAATAACGACTGATTTTTTAAACCCATCTTCCTGTGCTTTACGAACTGGAATTGGATCAGAAATCCCGCCATCTAATAACTGCTTACCACGGTAATTTACTACTGGTGCAATGAAAGGTAATGAACTAGATGCTTGTAATAAATTTAGTGCATCATCATTCGTTCCTTCTTTTTCAAAATAAATAGACTTTCCTGTTTCACAATCTGTTGTTCCTACAAGGAAACGCTCTTGGCTATTAAAGTATGTTTCAAAGTCAAACGGTACATGCTTTTCTGGAATTTCATGAAAAATGAAATCCATATCAAATAGCTGACGTTTTCTCCATAAGTTTTTATATGATAAATATTGTGGGTGTGATGCATAATCAATATTGACCGTTTTATTTCTATTTCTTTGTCTGGAAAGATACGACGCTGCATGACAAGCACCAGCTGATACACCAATTACATATGGAAAATATAAATCTTGTTCCATAAAGTATTCTAATATCCCGCCCGTATATACACCACGCATACCGCCGCCTTCTAATACTAACCCCGTATTTTCAAGCATGTTATTCTCTCCTCTTTATATATTGACTCTTTAATTATTCACCATGTTAAGTATCTTTTTCTATTATATATGAGTTCTTTTAGAAATTATATTCAAAAGTCTTGAAATAAAGGAGTTTTTTCTTCCAATTATATTTCCAAATGACCGGAGACATCCTTTATAAACCTTTGAATAAAATCTTGTTCTTCTTTCGTATATCCATCTAAAAGTAACAACCACTTTTCTTCAGCTTGTTTATGCAATTTATCATGAGCTTTATATATTTCATTTCCGCTTTCCGTTAAGCGGAAGAAAATTTCTTTTTGATTATCTAACATTTGCATCTTCTCAACGAATTGCTTTTGAAACAACTTTGTACAAATTTTAGAGATTGCACCCTTCGTCATTCCCATTTCTGTCGTAATAGCAGTTACATTCATCAGAGCATTTTTTCCGATACACTCGATCACATGTAGTTCAGATAAAGACATACCACTTATACCTGTCTCACGAAGAAACTTCTCATTTTGCCCTTTCAAATGTTCTTCTTTTTTATGCAAAAGTGTACGAATGTCCGAAAGTATTTCCATTTGTTTCGTTGCATAATCCAATCCGTTCGCCCCCTAAGTTTCCAAAGAAACAATTTAACTATATACCATTTTAAAATCATTTTTTCATATTTACAAGTGAGAAAAACATGTTAAAATGAATTTAGTTTCCTAGGAAACTAAACGATAAGGAGGTTACATAATGAAAAAATCCAAACTACATTTCATTTTATATGTTGTCTGTATAAGTGCCTTACTCGGTTCCTTCGCTCAAAATATTTACACACCTATCTTGCCTATGATTCAAAGTTCTTTTCACACTTCTCTTTATCTTATAAATTTAACAGTTTCACTTTTCACATTCATTCTTGCGATTATGCAGCTCATATATGGACCTTTAATTGATACAAAAGGGAGAAAATCTGTCCTTATTCCTAGTTTGATCATTAGTACAATTGGTTCAATCGGATGTGCTTTTTCGGCCAACATTTATTTATTTCTATTTTTTAGAGCTGTTCAAGCTATAGGAATAGCGGCTATACCTGTAGTCGCAGCAACGATTATTGGCGATTTATTTGAAGGAAAAGAACGAGGAGAAGCAATGAGCCTGTATCAAATGTTACTTGCTCTCGCACCTGCGATCGGCCCTCTCATTGGTGGTTATCTAGGCAGTATAAATGGCCACGTATCCGTATTTCTCTTTTTATCTATACTTGGCATTCTCTTATTAATGATAAACATTTCACTACTTCCAGAAACAAAACCAACTGTAATTAAACAACCGCAAGCAAAAAAGAATTACTGGTTTATCTTAAAAAATAAAACTGGATTTTCTATTACTCTTATTGGCTTTATTCAATTTTGTATTTACTTTTGTTTCCTCGTTTTTTTACCGAGCATTTCAACAAATTTATTTCACTTAACTGCAAGTAAAATTGGTCTTATGTTTGTACCTATGTCCCTTTCTATTATGTTAGGGAGTTGTTGCTTCAAGCTTTTGCAAAAACGCCTCACAACAAAGCAAGCTTTATTCATCACTAGTTTCTTCAATATTATATGTGTCACTTTATTCTCTTTCACATATAGCATCAATATCTCATTGATCATTATCGTTACATCTTTATATGGTTTTAGTATGGGACTTTCTATGCCAACTCACACTACTTTATTAACAGAAGAATTCGTACAAGAACGCGCAACTGCTATCGGTATGTACAACTTTATTCGCTATCTCGGTATGGGAACAGGACCACTTGTAGGTGGATTTTTTTTATTTAATCAAAATTACTTTTGGATTTTCTTCATAGGTGCAATTATGTTTCTACTCATAATCTTATATGCGATGAAACTGCTACGCTTCCCTGCCACACAAAAAGCAAAATAGAGACCTACAAATGGTCTCTATTCTAAACTCTTTGATCCGCAACGATATGAATATCAATATACTTCGTTTGCCTCATAATTTCATTTACAATTGAACCTTTTCGAATTTCTTCCCATCTTGTTCTTGCTGATTGTCCGAGTAAAATTTGCGTTACTTGTAGCATTTTCGCGACTTCAATAATAACATCCGCTGGCTTTCTTCCTTTTGCCTCTTCTAAAACAAAACTCGCATCAAATTGATTCGTTAGCAACTTCCACTCTTCAATCGTTTGCTTTTTCCTTGCTGAAAGGGACTCTATATTTTCTCTTTCAACATTTAATACATACAATTCAGCGTTTAACCGATCCGCCATGCGCCATCCCCGTCTTATTAATTTCTCTGCTGTTGAACTGTATTGTACACAAACGAGAATTTTTTCTTTTACGCCAATCGGTTCTATAACGGTTTGACTAATTTTCTCGTCCATATCATCTGCCACTTCACGAAGCGATAATTCTCTTAGTGCCCCTAAATTATTAAGCGTAAAGAAATTTTGTAAGCTTTGCTCTATTTTTTCTTCCTTATATATCTTCCCATCTATTAATCTCTTCCTTAATACTTCCGGCGTTGCATCAACGAGCTGAATTTCATTTGCTTTTTGTAAAATAAAATCTGGAATACGTTCTCGCACTTTAACATTCGTAATTTGAGCTACAATGTCATGTACGCTTTCTAAATGTTGAATATTAAACGCTGATAATACGGATATACCAGCATCTAGCAATTCCTGTACATCCATATAACGTTTCTTATTTTTAGATCCAGGAATATTACTATGCGCTAGTTCATCCACAACAACTACTTGCGGTGCACGTTTTATAATTCCTTCTACATCGAGTTCATAAAACACTTTCTCTTTATAATCTATTTCTTTTAAAGGAACCTTTTCTAAATCAGCAATTGCGTCTTCTGTCTCTTTTCTTCCATGCGTTTCAATTAAACCAATTACAATATCCATACCGTCCTTTTTCATCTCTCTTGCATCAAGTAGCATTTTATAACTTTTCCCTACTCCTGGAGCCGCTCCTACGTATAGCTTTAACTTCCCGCGGTTTTGCTGACGAATATATTCTAAATACTCTTCTGGTGTTCGCCTTTGAAACGTTGGTTTATAGTCATCCGCATACAACACACTCACAACCTTTCTTTCGAAACAACACTACCTCAATCCATTAGATTGAGGTAGCACTGTTACTATTTCAGTAGTTTCTGCAATTCTAAATTTAACTTTAAAACGTTTACGCGGTTCTCTCCAAATAAGCCAAGTGCAGCACCTTCTGTTTGATTTTTAATCAACTGATTTAGCTTTTCTTTCGGAATATTCGTTAATTTAGAGATACGATCCACCTGCACAGAAGCTGCCTGCGGACTAATATCAGGATCTAGCCCTGAACCTGAATTCGTCACTAGATCAATCGGCACTTCTGTTACCGGAACAGCCCGATTTTGTTTCTTCCACTCTTCAATACTTTTCTCTACTCGTTTCTCTAAATCTGGATTAGACGGTGCATAGTTATTTGAACCAGATGCTTCTGCCTTATATTCAATACTAGAAACACGCCCATGAAAATAACGTGGATCTGTGAAATTTTGACCGATTAATTTAGAACCAATCACTTCATTTTTATCATTATATATTAGACTTCCATCCGCATTATCCTTCATTACCGCTTGTGCAATACCAGTTACAATAAGCGGGTATACAAGGCCGCACAACACTAAAAATGTAAAAGTAATACGGACAATCGGTGATAGTATACTTTGTTTCTTCGCCATCTTTTTCCCTCTCCCTTATATGAACAAGCCGACAATTATATCAATTACTTTAATTCCAATGAACGGTACAATAACCCCGCCAAGTCCATAAATAAGTAGGTTTCGGCTAAGTAGTGCATTCGAACTCATCGGTTTATATGCGATACCTTTCATCGCTAATGGAATGAGTAATGGAATAATAACTGCATTAAATATTAATGCTGATAAAATCGCTGACAGTGGTGATGTTAGTTTCATAATGTTTAATGCTTCCATTTGCGGAATCGCAAGTGTAAACATTGCTGGAATGATTGCAAAATATTTTGCGATATCATTCGCAATACTAAACGTCGTTAACGCACCACGCGTCATTAACAATTGCTTACCAATCCCTACAACCTCAATAATTTTTGTCGGGTTCGAATCTAAATCAATCATATTCGCTGCTTCTTTCGCAGCTGTCGTACCACTATTCATCGCTAATCCAACGTCAGCCTGCGCTAATGCCGGCGCATCATTTGTACCATCACCCGTCATCGCTACAAGTTTCCCTTTATCTTGCTCTGCTTTAATAACCGCAATTTTATCTTCTGGCTTACACTCAGCAACAAACTCATCTACCCCTGCTTCTTTTGCAATCGTTGCTGCTGTTAACGGGTTATCACCTGTACACATAACCGTTTTAATCCCCATTTGGCGCAATTGCTCAAAACGCTCACGCATACCTGGCTTTACTGTATCCTTTAAATAAATTAAACCGTAAATACGATTATCCACTGCAACTACAAGTGGTGTCCCGCCCTCTTTGGAAATGGAATCTGCTTTTTGATTTACATCTTTCGGAATCGTTCCACCTTGTGACCTAACCCATTCAATTACGCTACCTACAGCACCTTTTCTCACTTTCGTTCCGTCCTGTAAATCAACACCACTCATTCTCGTTTCTGCTTTAAACGGAACAAACTCACCTTGTTCTGCAATTTCTCGATTATATGATATAGATTTCATTTTTACATATTCTATAACTGATCGACCTTCTGGTGTTTCATCTAAAACTGAACTAATCGCAGCCCATTTTCCTACTTGCTCAATCGTTTCATTTCCTACAGGAAGCAATGTATGAGCCATTCGGTTCCCGAAAGTAATCGTACCTGTTTTATCTAAAATGATTGTATTAATATCACCCGCAGCTTCTACTGCTTTACCCGACATCGCTAACACATTGAACTTTGTCACGCGGTCCATCCCGGCAATACCAATTGCTGATAATAAACCACCAATTGTCGTTGGAATTAAACAAACTAACAACGCTACAAGTACAGCTGTATCAATTTGAAACCCTAAATAGTTTGTAAAAATCGGCAACGTCACAACAACGATTAAGAAAATAAGCGTTAAACTCGTTAATACTGTATTTAAAGCAATCTCATTCGGCGTTTTTTGACGAGCAGCTCCTTCTACTAACGAAATCATTTTATCAATAAATGATTCACCAGGATTACTCGTAATGACAATTGTAATCTCATCACTTACGACCATCGTCCCGCCTGTTACGGAACAAAAATCGCCGCCCGCTTCTTTTATTACAGGAGCTGATTCCCCTGTAATCGCAGATTCATCAACAGACGCTAATCCTTTAATTACTTCCCCATCACTCGGAATCATTTCTCCTTGTTTTACAATAACAACGTCATCTTTTCTCAGATCAGTTGCTGAAACTTGAACAATGTCTCCATTTTCTTTTACAACATTTGCAAACACATCTTTCTTCGACTGTTTTAAAGAATCGGCTTGCGCTTTCCCCCGTCCTTCCGCTAAAGCTTCTGCAAAGTTAGCAAATAAAACTGTAAATAAGAGAATGAGAGAAACTGTTATATTAAACCATCCTGGTACACTACTAGAATGACTTGGAAGAAACGATAAAATGAACGTAATGACAAACCCAATTTCTACAACGAACATAATCGGATTCTTTATCATAACTTTCGGATTCAATTTCGCAAAGGATTGTTTCATCGCATGTTTCACGATATCACGATCCATCGTTTTCGCTTGTCTAACCTCATCTTCTATAGCATGTATTTGTGACTCATTTACTCTTTTTTCTTTTACTACTACCGGTCTCATCATTTACCCTCCATTACTTCAATGTAAGAAATTCTGCAATTGGGCCGAGTACTAACATCGGGAAAAATGTTAATGCACCGACAATTATAATTGTTCCGATGAAAATGCCGCCAAATAAACTATTATCCGTACGGAACGTTCCGACTGTTTCTGGCACAACCGTCTTTTCTTTCAAAGAAGCTGCAACAGCTAGCATCGTAATTAAACTGAAATAGCGCCCTAAAAACATAACTAAACCAGTTGTAATATTCCAAAACGGTGTATTATCCGCTAATCCTTCAAATCCAGATCCATTATTCGCAGCTGACGAGGTGTATTCATATACCACTTGCGTTAAACCGTGGAAACCGGAATGAGAAATAGCATCTGTTCCTAAATTTGTTGAAAGCGCTAATGCCGAAAATCCTAAAATAAGCAGTGGATGAAATAGTATTGTTACCGCAATTAATTTCATTTCCTTACCTTCAATTTTCTTACCTAAAAACTCTGGTGTCCGCCCAACCATCAATCCAGATATAAAGACTGCGATAATCGCATACATAATAATGTTTACAAATCCTGCTCCAACGCCGCCATACACTGTATTTAACATCATATTTACAAGTGGTACTAACCCGCCAATTGGTGTTAACGTATCATGCATCGTATTCACAGCTCCTGTTTCCGCAGCTGTCGTTACTGTCGCATAAAGGGAAGAAAATACTGTTCCAAATCGTACTTCTTTTCCTTCCGTACTTCCTTGTACATGTTCGATACCCATTCCATTTAACGTTGGATTCCCATGTAATTCAGATGTCGTAATCGTTATAAACCCTAGCAGAAACACCATGAATAGTGATACGAAAAGGATACGACCTTGTTTTTTATTTCCTACCATTCGTCCGTACGTAAATGGAAGTGCTGTTGGCAATAACATCATAAGCATCATTTGCAAAATATTACTCATTTGCCCTGGATTCTCGAATGGATGAGTAGAGTTTGCTCCGAAAAATCCACCGCCGTTATTTCCGAGTTCCTTAATTGCTACGAATGATGCAACAGGTCCGCGTAAAATACTTTGTTTCGCACCATCAATCGTTTGTGCGGTAACTGCACCGTCTAACGTTTGTGGTACACCAAGTGCGACAAAGACTAGTGCCGCAATAAATGCGATAGGAAGAAACACTCTCGTTAATGCTCTCGTAAAATCAACGAAAAAGTTACCGAGTTCTTTTCCAGCGAGCCCTCTTATAAATGCCATAACGAGTGCTAACGTCGTTGCCGGTGCTGCAAACATTAAAAATGTAATTCCAATTAATTGTGATAAATAAGATAAACCATTTTCACCGCTATAATGCTGTAAATTTGTATCGGCCATAAAACTAATTGCTGTATTAAAAGCGAGCGTAGGCTCCATTCCTTCAATGTTTGCTGGATTTAATGGCAATACTCCTTGCAGTCTGAAAATGAAGTATACGACAACAATCATAAATCCATTTAATAAAACTAATGATAGTGCGTATTGTTTCCACGTTTGATTGTATTCTTTCACACCCATAATTTTAAAAATAAGTTTTTCAAAAGGCCCGAATACTTTCTCTAGCTTTTTACTACCTTGAAAAGCTTTCTCTAAATAAATTCCCGTTGGCTTTGCCACAAGAATAAACAACAGCATTGTAATAACAACTGCGACCCAGATCATAATGAATGACTCCCCCTAATTAAAACTTTTCCGGATTTAATAATGCATACACTAAGTACACCGTAATTGCTGCAACAATAACCGATAAGGCAATCGTCATGATTGCTTCCCTTCTTTCACAACTTTATCTGACCAACTTGCAAGACTTACCATCGATGCGACTAACACAACAACAATCCCGATCATTACAACATCTAACATAGCTATCCCTCTCTTTTGTAAAAATTTACCATTAAATGATCAAAAAAAGAACACTAAGCTCTACTTAGTGTTCGAAATGAACAACACAAAGTAAACCTCCTCTCTAAACGCTTACGAGGTTAGCTGTCGGATTCGGGCCTAAAGAGTAGCCCTACTTTCAAAACTGAAAGATTCACCCCAAGTGACGATGCACAAAATTGGTTCCCCCGCTCCATTTCTGGAACTCAGCGATTTTAGGTTTTTTTGGAAATTTTATGAATGATTTATGAGAGTAAATATACTCCTCTATATTTAACTTGTAAAGAGTCAAATTACTGAAAATAAGAAAATATCCATCTATTTAAACGCTTACATTGAGTGTTATTAATATTATTTCATCTGTTTTCTCGTCTTTTCTTTCTTTTTCACAGAAATGATCTTTTCAATACAAAACAAAAAGAGCGAATGACATGAAGTGCATAGCTTGTTGCACTTAGCATTCGCTCTTTTTTTTTTTTTCACTATTTATTCTCCACGCAAAAACGCGCGCAAATTTCTCCCACGAATATAAACTTGTGACAATTCTGCATGTAGCTGCTCATATTCGATAACATCTGTTTTTAAATATAAAGCGTCTTTCGATGGCAATATGATATAGGGCCTTGGAAAAATGGGATCAAGCACCACCAATTCTTGAACTCGCTCTACTGATACCGCCCAACGATTCGCTATATCTCCTAGTAACAACACCTTCATCTTTTTTCCCCCGCCCTATTCAAAAAATAAAAAAGAAATATTATCACAATTCGTAAACACGACAAATGTAGCTCCAATTGTTTCATAGAGCCTCGCTGGATATCGTTTATTCCTTGTAACAACAGTAATAGGTGCTTGAAAAGAAAAGTGAATGTGTTCTGTGAAGAAACTAATGATTGGAAGCTCATCCCCTAGTAAAATCACCTTCTTAATACACTCACAAATACTAGTAAAATCTTGCGCCTTACTACAGCTATAAGTCCAATCAAACCCACAATTCCTAACTTCAGCAGCTATCTCTTCATTTGCTGTAAAAATAATTAACTCATGTTGAAATGCTACTAAATCTCTTAAACTATTTACCTTGCTTTCTTCCCCAACACAAATAAGTGTTAATTCCATGTACCTCATCCTCCTTAGCATAAAAGAACTCAAACATAAATTGATATTCTCCTATACTAATCAGATCGATGAAGTGATGTATTCATCATGGCACCGTCCTCTCTCAAGACGCTTACGAAGTTAGCTGTCGGATTCGGACTTTGAGAGTAGCCCTACTTTCAAAATTGAAAGATTCACCCCTAGTGACACTGCACAAATTGGTTCCTCCGCTCCATATACTTGGACTCAGCGTATTACAAAAAATATATTCTGGCTGATATATTACTCCTGTATTTGGAAAAAGTAAACAGAAAAAAAGCCAGTTATACAACTGACTTTTTTCTACTTATACATGTGCTTTATTCAATTTATATGCAAAATGATTCGTCGGCCCATGACCACTTCCAATATTCAAAGGCTCTTCAATTGCTATACTAATAAATCGTTTAGCTTCTTGAACTGCCTGTTCAATCGAGTATCCTTTCGCAAGTCCTGCTGTAACTGCAGACGCAAATGTGCACCCGCTTCCATGCGTTTGCTTTGAAGGAATTCGTTCACTTCTAAATTCGATAAATTGCTCACCATTAAAGAGTAAATCAATTACTTCATTACCTTGATACTCTGCATGTCCGCCCTTCATAAGTACATATTTCGCACCTAGTTCATGCAGTACTTTCGCAGCTTCCTTACTATCTTCAACATTATGAATCTCCATCCCGGTTAACACTTCTGCCTCAGGAACATTCGGTGTTACAACCGTTGCTACTGGTAATAAGTATTCTTTTAGTGCTTGTACTGCTTCTTGTTGTAATAATGATGCACCGCCCTTAGCAATCATAACAGGGTCTAGTACAATATTATTCCAGCCAAACTTATTAATATGTTCTGCTACAATTTGAATAATTTCACTGCTAAATAACATTCCTAGTTTCACAGCATCTGGTGTTAAATCCGTACCAATTGAATTCAGCTGTTCCTTAATACCTTCTACTGGAACTGGATATACCCCTTGAACACCAAGCGTATTTTGAGCAGTAATTGCCGTAATTGCCGTCATCCCATACACACCAAGCTCTTGGAATGTTTTTAAATCTGCTTGAATACCGGCACCGCCGCCGCTATCCGATCCTGCAATTGTTAAAGCTTTATTTACTTTCATCCCACTCATCCTTTTCTATCCAAAATAGCGATGATAAATTGTTTTTGCTTCACTTATATCTTTAGTTCCATGTACGAGTACACGTCCATCTTTGAAAGCAACTAATCTCTTTTCTTCAACTGAAAATGATAATAAATATGGATTTACATTTAAATCATTTACGCGATCTTTCAGCAGCTCTTTGTATCGTTCAAAATCCATTTCCTCTTTATGAGGTGGTCTAATTTGAACTGTATTTCTCCCGCATAAAACTGCTGTTTTCGATGTGTTTTCTTTATTTAAATACGGGTATATCGCATTCTCTCCGCACGAAGGACAATTATGCTTACGAAGCTTTTGCACATTCATACATGAATATTCATTCTTCCACACATCAAACGACACAAGTCCATCTCGAAGTGATTCATAATCTTCCACTAACAATTTAAGAGCTTCCGTTACTTGATGAGAAACGACGAGAGATACAGCAGGTGATATAATGCCCGCTGTATCACATGTCGCCCCGCCCAGCGGAATCGATTGTAATAAACAAGATAAACATGGCGTTTTACTAGGAAGAATTGTGTAAGAAAGGCCGTAACTCCCTACACATGCTCCGTAAATCCATGGAATAGAATGTTTTTGCGCTATATCATTCACAATAAAACGTGTTTCGAAATTATCAGTTGCATCAATCATTACATCTACGTTTGTAACAAGCTCTTCTAATTCCTCAGCTGTTACATCTTGAACGAGAGCCTCTACTCTTACTTCACGATTGATCTCTGCTAGACGTTTTTTTGCCGCTACAGCCTTTGGAAGATTATTTTCCACATCACTCTCTGCGTACAATTGTTGCCTTTGTAAATTACTCCAATCGACATAATCTCGGTCAACAATCGTTACTGTGCCAACACCTGCTCTTACAAACATCTCTGCATTTGCACTACCTAATGCACCTGCACCGATAATGAGTACATGCTTTTCTCTTATCTTTCGTTGCCCCTCTTCTCCAATTGGAGAAAATAATTCTTGGCGAGAATATCGATTATTCAACTACGCTCATTCCTTCTAAAGGACTGCTTGCTGTTGCACAACGTTTACGTACAATACGACCTGCTTCAAATCCTAATCGTCCTGCTTCAATACTTAATTTCATTGCTTGTGCCATTTTTATTGGATCTTTTGCTCCCGATACAGCAGTATTTAATAACACACCATCCGCTCCTAATTCCATCGCAAATGCTGCATCAGCCGGGCTACCGATACCAGCGTCAACGATAACTGGCACTGTCGCTTGTTCAATAATGAAACTTAAATTTAACGGATTTACAATACCAAGCCCTGAACCGATTGGTGATGCTCCTGGCATAATTGCATGCACACCTAGTTCTTGTAATTTACGTGCTAATACAACATCATCAGATGTATACGGAAGAACGATAAATCCTTCTTCTAGCAACATTTCAGATGCCTTTAACGTTTCTACTGGATCAGGTAATAACGTTCTATCATCACCAATAACTTCTACTTTGATCATATCGCAAAGCCCCGAAGCTTTTGCTAATTTTGCAATACGAACAGCTTCTTCAGCATTTTTTGCTCCAGCTGTATTCGGTAATAACTTATATTTTTTCACATCAAGTTTCTCTAATAAATTAGGCTGCTTTGCATCAAATATATCCATACGACGTACTGCGAACGTTAAAACCTCAGCCTCAGATACATCAATTGCCTTTTGCTGTACATCAAAATCAGGGAATTTCCCTGTTCCTAATAAAAGTCTAGAATGAAATGAAAATGGTCCAATGTTTAACATAATCAACCGCCTCCTACGAAAGTTACAATCTCAATTTGGTCTCCATCAAAAACAGATGTATCTTTATGATCATCTTTTTGTAAAATATCTTTATTACGCTCTACTACTACAATTCTGTTATCTAACTCTAAATGTATAAGTAGCTCAGCCACTGTTTTTACACTCTCTGGCACTTCCATTTGATTACCATTAATTTTTAAATTCAAACTTCCATCCCCTTTCTAAACTGTTTTAGAAAGCAATGAATCTAGCAAGTGATTCTCCTGCTTTCCTTCTATTAAATCAGCCATATACTGACCAGAAACCGGGCTTAATAAAATGCCGTTTCGATAATGTCCAGTACAAGCATATAAACCTTTTATTTCTTCATGCTCTCCCATATAAGGAGCTTCGTGATTTGATTGTGGCCTTAATCCTGCCCATGTGTTTTCCCACTCTGCTTCTTTTAAAGCTGGCAATATTGTATAAGCACGCTCTAATATAGAAGTAATACTTTCTGGTTGCACTGTTTTATTAAACGTATGAGGCTTCATCGTTGCTCCAATTACGTAACGTCCACCACGCTTTGGGGCAATGTAAAATCTTTCTTGGAAAATAGGTGCCTTTAAAAGTGGTTTTCTACTTCTTACCGCTACTACTTCTCCTTTAACTGGATATGTACCCCATTCGCGGTGAAAATAACCTAGTAACTTCGTGCTCCATGAACCGCCCGCAATAACAACTTTCTCGCATGCTATAATACCTTCGCTCGTCACAATCCCAGTCACTTTATTATTTTCAATACGAACATCAAACACTTCTGTCTGTTCATATATATCAGCACCTGAAAATGATGCGGAATGTGCGAATGCTTTCGTAAGCTCCGGTGCAATAACATGACCGTCTTTTGGATAATATACAGCACCTATAATTGACTCCGATAGAAACGGCTCTTTCTCTCGTAAAAGATCTCCTGTTAGAAAATAAGAATCTTCCCCTGTTTTCTGCTGCCAATCCATAATGTGAAGAATTCTTTCCTTCTCATCTTCATTTTGGGCAATGCGATAAATGCCTTTCTCTTCATACCCAATATCGATACCTGTTTTTTCACGTAAAACTGCTGCAAGTTGTGGAAATATAGCACGGCTTTCTCTCGCAAGTTCAAATAGTGGGTCATATACATCCCATTCTGCCTGAACCCCAAGTAAACCAGCGGCTGCTTTCGAGGCTTCAGATGCAATTCTTTGCTTCTCTATAATCGCTACTTTATGTCCTCTTTCTGCTAGAAAATGTGCAACTGAACTACCAATTACACCACCGCCAATTATCGCTACATCATACTTCTTACACATGTTTTTCCGCCCACTTTCTTATTGATTCCTTATAAGACTTCGCTTTGCTATACGGGTTATTACTACTTATAATCCCAGACATAACAGCAATACCACTGACACCGTTAGCAAGAACATCCCCAGTGTTTTCCGTGGTGATTCCTCCAATTGCTGTAATCGGTATGGATAAACACTTTGCAATGACTGAAATTTCTTCAAGCCCTCTCGCTGGTACACCTTTTTTACAATCTGTCGGAAATACATGACCATAGACGAGAGAATCCGCTCCATTCTTAAATGCATCGATCGCTTCTTCTAAAGAATGCACAGAATAACCGACATGCAAATAAGAAAACTTTTCTTTCACCGACCTTACATCTGCGCTTCGATATCCGAGCTGCACGCGCGGAATGTTTAATAAAATAGCAATATCAATTCGATCATTTATTACTATCTTCGATGCTGGAAAGCCTTTCTTCAAAAGACTTTCCACACCTTCATACAAATCCTTCGTACTTTTCTCACGCTCACGAATATGCAAATAATCAATCTCACTTTCAATTTGCATCGCTACATTCACTAACTCTTCGAATGACATGTGACCATTTGAGATTACATGAAGCTCATTTTTCATATTCATTCGCCTACTTTAAAATGTTTTCGAATAATTCCTCAGCCGGAACGATTTCTTTCGTCATTCCTTTATCTTTCAGCCATTTATTTTGTTTCTCCCATGACTCTTTTGAATCCGATAAGAATGGCTCATCTTTCGTTTCCATCTTCTCTAATAAAATTTTCATGCTCTCTTTTTCAACTTCTGGTACAAGCGGGAAGTTTTCTTTTTCTTGATGGTTTAATAAAATATTTAATGCTTCATCTGGATTTTTCTTCATGAAATCATAGCCTTTTTTCGTACCACGTAAGAAGGCTTGTAACGCTTCTTTATCTTTTTTCAACGTTTTATCACCTGTTACAAATACAAGCTCATGGTAATTCGGTACACCGTAATCTGCTGGGTTAAAGTATGCTGGTTCATGACCTTCATGACGCATAACAGGTACTTCATGGTTAATATATGCCCCTGTTACCGCATCCACTTTTTTCGTAATTAATGCCGGTACTAAATCAAAGCCAACATCGACTACTTTCACTGTATCTGGATTACCACCAGCTTCTTTTACCATCGTTTTTAAATACATCTCACTTAAAGGTGTTCCAGAATAGCCAACTGTTTTCCCCTCTAAATCTTTTGGCGATTGAATGCCTGCTGATTTCAGCGATACAACATGATTTAATGGTGAACGTACGACAGCTCCAATTGATTTCACTGGAATTTGTTCATTTGCTTTTGCCATGACAACATCTGGCTGATAATATAAGCCAACCGTTACTTTTCCTGCAGCTGCTAAAGTTAATGGATCAGTCGGATTAGAAGGGAATTTTATATTCACCTTTACTCCTTCTTCTTTAAAATAGCCTTTTTCAATTGCTGCATAAATAAAGCTATGTACCGCATTTGGGTACCAATCAAGCATGACCGTTATTTCTTTTTCCTTTTTACCCTTATCTGACGCTGAATTACTAGAACATCCAGTAATCATTGCAACTAATAATGTCAACACAAAGATGCGTTTTAAAAATTTCATGACTACTTCCTCCAACTAATAAATTTCTTTTCTAATACTGAGATAAGTATGACGAAGAAAATGGCTAATAATGATAACAATACAATGGGTGCAAAGACACCTGCTCCGTCTAACTGCGTCATCATTCTTTTACTGAAATATCCAAGCCCAGCTTGTGCACCGAGCCATTCACCGATTGCTGCCCCAATTACACTAAGCGGAACTGCAATTTTTAAAGCTGAGAAAAAATAAGGAAGAGCAGACGGCAATTTTAATTTAAGAAAAACATCTTTTTTCGTTGCCCCATACGTAACTAATAGCTCCTCCCATTCTTTTTTCGTACTGCGTAGTCCATCATACGTATTGACCACAATTGGGAAAAACGTAATTAAAACAGTAACAACAACCTTACTCCAAATCGTATATCCAAACCATAAAACGAAGAGCGGAGCAAGCGCTGTAATCGGAATCGTTTGTGAGGCAACTAATAGTGGATAAAATGCTCTCTCCATCCAATTACTCGCATTCATTAACACCGCTAGCCCTACCCCAAGTACGATAGAAATAGCCACCCCTATTAAAACGACGGATAAGGTTGCCGGCAAATGAACCGTAAATAATATATCTTTTAGTTTCCATATCTTCATCACAATTGCAGACGGTGACGGTAAAATGTACATTTCGTCTACGATTCTTGCGCCTACTTCCCAAAAGGCAAGTAAAATACTAGTAAGTGTAAGGGCAGGTAATAGCTCCTTCAACCGGTTCATCATACGAGTACCTGCCTTTGTAACATGCTAAGAAGCTCATCTTTAAGCGCTAACACTTCAGGCTTATATAAATCTTTTCTTGTTCGATTACGATCAAGTGGTACAACCCTCTCGGTTAAAGTAGTTATCGGTTGCTGCTCTACTACTAAAATTCGATTAGAAAGAAACAACGCTTCTTCCACATCATGAGTGATAAATAAAATTGTTTTTTCCCACTCTTTCCATTGTTCAAACAGCCATTCTTGCAAAGATGCCTTCGTTAAAGCGTCCAACGCGCTAAACGGTTCATCTAACAACAATATCTCCCCGCCTGTTAATAAAGTTCGAATGAAAGATACGCGTTGCCTCATACCACCAGATAAATCTTTCGGATATTTTGTCTCATACCCTTGTAAACCAAATTTGTGTAACAGTTCCTTTGCCTTTATTTGCGCTTCTTTCTTCTGTACACCTTGGCACTCTAGCGGCAGGGCAGCATTCTCAATAATCGTTCTCCATGGCAGGAGCATATCTTTTTGGGGCATATAGCCTACAGGATGGCTCTTTGTTTCTGTCAGCTCTATCTGTCCAGTACACACCTCTTCTAAACCTGTAATAAGGCGAAATAAAGTACTTTTCCCGCATCCACTCGGTCCGATAATACTTACAAACTCTTTATCTTGTATAGAAGCATTTAATTCATTGATGATTGGTTTCTCATCATAATGAAAAGAAACATTATGAAACTGTAGTATGTTCTTGCTCCTCAAATCCCCACATCTCCTTACGATAGGACATATCCCAGAATAAATATTCAAATCGACTGGAATATAGGAATATCTCCTCTAATCGATCTAACTCTTTGTCAGACTTTCCAACTGCCATTTCATTTAATAAATCTATTAACCAAATACAAAGGCTACCGTATTCTTCTGAACTATATCCTTGAATCCACTCACCAAAGAACTCATGATCTCTTGCTCCAGGAATATCGTTTAAACGCTTTCCAATTTCCCAGTAACTCCACATACATGGAAGAAGTGCTGCTATTAATTCCGCAAGTGTGCCATTTTGAGATACAGACATCATGTAATTTGTATAGGCTAAATTTTTAGCAGATGGTTTTGCAGATTCTATCTCCTCTATAGAAATACCAAGTCTTTTTGCATATTGTTTATGGATCGTCATTTCTCCATTTAATATGCCATCAATTTGTTCAGCAAATTTCCCCATTACTTGTGGATTCGTTGCTTTTACAACACCAATCGCATATAGCTTTGCATAATCTAACAAATATAAATAATCTTGAATAATATAATACTGAAACTTATCTTTTTCTAACGTGCCATCTCCCATACCTACTACAAACGGGTGATTATGACTCATCTCCCAAACTGGTTGTACAGTTTCTAATAATCTATCGCAAAATTTCATTTCTCTATCCCCTTTCAATTTATATATCTAAATAAAAAACCACTTCTAAATAAGAAGTGGTTACAGCAAATAAAATTATAATTTATTCGTTGTTCCACTTCCCTTCGCTAGTATTACCTAGATCAGGTCTGTAAGGGTTAAGGATTATTCCTCTCTCAGCACAACAAGCACCCCTAGTGGTTTCAATATGAAATTTTCAAACAAAAAAGCCCCGTTTCTATACGCAAAGAAACGGGGACTCATTATTAGTGTCCGAATTGCTTCCCTACGCTAGCATAATCTAGATCAGGTAATGAAAAGGATCAAAGGCTTACGGCCTACTCTCAGCTGGCAACACCAGCTCTCCTAGCAAACTATGAAATTAACACTGTCAGTATAACATCGTAATAAGACATCATCAACTGTTTTAATTTTCCCAATTGTCAACAAAATAACAAAACTATATAATACTTATATTCTATCTTAGAAATTATTATCCTAATTAATTGGATAAAAAGGAATCATTATCCTCAAAAAATTTATTTTTATATTGATTTCATATTACATTTATGTGAATACACCCACTATATTATATCTTTATACTATAATAAAATTACAACTATACAACTAGAGGAGGTCTCTATTATATGAATATGAAAGCTACTGCTTTAACAGCAACTACTGTCGCAATTGCCTCTTTACTTCCTTCTATGGGAGAAACAAATGTACAAACAGCCAACGCTGAACAATTATCTAATGTGAAAACTGGATATGTCAAAGTCGATCAAGTAGCCTTACATACAAAAGATAACGCAAATAGCTCATCAATTGATACAATTCGCTTTAATACGAAGGTAAACATACTTGAAACAACTAATGGCTGGTATAAAGTATCTGTTAATAATAAAGTAGGTTACGTACAAAAAGATGCTATTCTACTAAAAAACAAACTTCAATCTAATAATCAATACATCGTTAATGCCAATGCATTAAACGTTCGTTCTGAACCTAATTTAGAATCTTCAATTTTAGATGTATTACCAAATGGGAAATTCGTTACCATTCAAGAAGAACAAGGCGAGTGGTATAAAATTTTACATAATGGCAAAACAGGTTACGTACAAAAAGCATTCGTATCCAATGGTTCACAGCCTTTAGTAAAAGGCATCACAGTTCAAACTAATATGAAATACACAGTTGCAACACCTAAACTTAATGTACGTGGCAACGCTAGTACAAGTGGTGCACTACTTGGTTCATTACAAAATGGTACACAAATACAAGTAGTGGAAACTGTAGGAACTTGGTATAAAATTCGTTTTGGCACAGGATACGGATACGTGGCAAAACATTATGTGGTGCAAAATCAAATGCAATCACAAGCTCAAACGGCTCAACCTACTTCCATTCCAGCAGTTTTCAAATTCCCTACTCAAGGAAGAATTAGCTCAACCTTTGATATACGTTGGGAACAAATGCATTATGGTATAGATATTGCGGCTCAGGGTAATGTCTCAATCCAGGCGGCAGCTGCAGGTAAAGTTGTGAAATCATATTATTCAGCTAGCTATGGCAATGTTGTGTTCATCGCCCATCAAATAAACGGGAAATTATATACAACAGTCTATGCACACATGAAAGATCGCACTGTACAAGCTGGTGATCAAGTACAAGCTGGACAATTAGTAGGTCATATGGGAAACACAGGTCATTCATACGGGCAACATCTTCATTTTGAATTACACAATGGAGAATGGAATTTTGAAAAAACAAATGCAGTAAACCCACTGCCATATTTAGTTAGGTAAATTGTATGCAACGCAATATCAATATACCTCTCTTAATTGAATACTTCGCCTTTTTAGGTTTAATCTGTTGTTTAATCATTTACAATACAAACACTGTATTTTTATCTATTATCATTGCTTTTGTTGCTTTAGAAATTATGATGGAATCCTTTCAAGTACAACTAAAACAAAAAATTGCTCATATATATAATGCCATCTTTCTATTAAGTGCCCTAATAACAAATATTATTAGTAATGGTTTTTATTTATCTACCGTATTTCCTGTATTCTTTATGGCTGTTTTATTATTCATAGCTAGATACATTCATGTCCCTAATACCAAAAAACACGAACAAGAAGCTTAGAAAGAGGAGACACTGTGTACCGATCTTTCAAAGATAATCCGATAAAATATATATTGAATTTATACACAAAAATAAGTACTTTTTTTGGTATACAAGGAAGTAATACGGCACAATTTCTCCTTTATGGAATGTTATTTCTCGTCTTAATTGCGTTCTCCTTGCTTTACTAATAAAAAAAGGATCTCACATAAACTTGAGATCCTTTTTAATTTATATAAATTTTTTATATAGAAAATGCTCTTTATCCACAAGCATATTTTTCATAAATAAAGCTAAGATTATATTTTTTCTCTAAACTCATTCTTTGTTCATCATCACACCAATAGAACAAAATGTCATGAATCGTTGCATAACGCTTATTTTTAAGAAATAGTTTAAAGAATGATGGTAAACAATCATGTAATTGTATAAATATATAATTGCGTAATATTTCTTCTTTATATTCAATGCCCTTACAAATATACAGCAATTCTTCACAATAATATGCATGTTGTGGAACTTGAATCATTTCGAAAAATGGTACATATGATAATAACTTCCCGATAAAATGATCATATCGATCCATTATTCCTATCGTCATATGCTCCATCATTTCTTTCATTACATATAAATAATCATCTACATGAGTAGTTTTCAATGGGTCTAATCGATCTGAAATTTGAGAAAGTACAGCTCTTTGACAAGCTAACACCGCTTGACTAGGTCCATAATATGATAGGAAGTCTGTACACTTACGATATTTTCGTAATAGGTCATGTGTGTATAAGTCATACACAAACGTATTACAATACATCGCTAGACTCATCATATCACTATTTAATTGCTCTTTTGATAGTAATTTAGCTCTCTTACACATATAAAAGAATGTAAATTCCAATACTTCTTTATGAGATAATAGATGTTTACAATCCGTTATACATTTCTCATTAAATTTAACCCTATCCCAAATTTCTACATCCCCATCAGTCAATTCACCAATACGATATTTAATAATTAAATAGTTTAAAGCGACCGCTTGCGTCAAAAGATCCCACGTTTCATATTCCAATGAAGTGTGAACAAACTCAGCTAGCCCTTGAGTTATCATAAAAGTATTTGCTTCTTCATACCAACCAATCTCTTGGCATAAGCGAAGAATACGTACTAGAGTTGGAATTTCATCTTTATGAAACTGCGGCAAATTCTTTACTTTATCCATTCCATATACGATAAATGCCGCTAAATTTTCTTCTTTATAAAATTCTTTTTCTTTCCACACTAATATAGTTCGTTCTTTCCCTTCACCTTTCGGATGACAAGGTACAAGCAAAGAAAATAATTCAGCGAAATTATTTGGTTCTATATATGTATCTGTAACCAAATTCCAATTTGGATTGCGCTGTATAGCCCTCATATAATTCCCCTTCCCTTTTGTCTACATAGGAAATATTAATCCATTATTACATCATTAACAATGAATATTGTTATATTCGAAATCTATCATAATACTTATATCTATCAGTATAACATTTTTTCTCTTATTTAAAATTAGGAATGAAAAAATTAAATAAACTGTCGAAATTACTAACTGTATACTTATTATATAATGGCTCAGATACATCATGCTAACATATTAGTTTAATCCTATATACTAGAATAATGTATCTGATTTTTATACGTAACTTATCCGACTAATGAAAGACTCTCTTCATTCCAAATGCTCCGAAATTTCACTTAAAGCAAATCCAGCTTGATCATCTGCGGATTCTCTTATAGCTAAATCACCTAGTGCTAGCATCCCAACGAGTTGACCATCCTCAACTACTGGTAATCGTCTAATTTGATACTGTGCCATTAACTCTGTAGCTTTTTCAATAGAATCATCTGGAGAAACTGAAACAATGTTTGTTGTCATTACATTTGTAATTTTATTAGATCCAGGATGTTTCTCAGCAATCCCACGAACAACTAAATCTCGGTCCGTAACAAGCCCAACAACTTGCTCATTTTCAACAACTGGAATCAATCCAATCGATTCTTCTTTCATCTTTACAGCAGCCTCATATACATTGTCTAGCGGTGTACAATGTACAACATGAGTACTCATAAAGTCTCTCACTCGTGTCATTTTTGTCTCCTCCTTTTTATACATACCATAGCTTTTCCTAAATCCCTTTATTTATTTCAGGAAAATCAGTTGATAAAGGAGGATTCCACAAAATAAAAAAGAGTCAGCATATTGCTGACTCTTTTTTTTATGACCCGTACGGGATTCGAACCCGTGTTACCGCCGTGAAAGGGCGGTGTCTTAACCACTTGACCAACGGGCCATGGCTCCGCAGGTAGGACTCGAACCTACGACCGATCGGTTAACAGCCGATAGCTCTACCACTGAGCTACTGCGGAATAATATATGGTGGGCCTAAATGGACTCGAACCATCGACCTCACGCTTATCAGGCGTGCGCTCTAACCAGCTGAGCTATAGGCCCATACACTTTTACAGGGGCAGTAGGAATCGAACCCACACTGGAGGTTTTGGAGACCTCAGTTCTACCTTTAAACTATGCCCCTAAAGGATGCCGACTAGAGGACTTGAACCCCCAACCTACTGATTACAAGTCAGTTGCTCTACCAATTGAGCTAAGTCGGCATAAAAAAATGGTGGCTCGGGACGGAATCGAACCGCCGACACGAGGATTTTCAGTCCTCTGCTCTACCGACTGAGCTACCGAGCCAACATAAATGGCGGTCCCGACCGGGGTCGAACCGGCGATCTCCTGCGTGACAGGCAGGCATGTTAACCACTACACCACGGGACCATTTGGTTGCGGGGACAGGATTTGAACCTGCGACCTTCGGGTTATGAGCCCGACGAGCTACCGTGCTGCTCCACCCCGCGACAATATAATGTTTTTAAAAAAAATGGAGGAGGTAGAGGGATTCGAACCCCCGCGCGACTCTCGCCGCCTGTCGGTTTTCAAGACCGATCCCTTCAGCCGAACTTGGGTATACCTCCATGAAAGGAAAAATAAAAATCTTATTATTATATGTATCTAAACCACTTAAAAAGAAAATGGAGGAGGTAGAGGGATTCGAACCCCCGCGCGATTCTCACCGCCTGTCGGTTTTCAAGACCGATCCCTTCAGCCGAACTTGGGTATACCTCCAAGACATATAATAAATAAAGTGGAGCCTAGCGGGATCGAACCGCTGACCTCCTGCGTGCAAGGCAGGCGCTCTCCCAGCTGAGCTAAGGCCCCATGTTTTTGGGAATATCGGGAAGACAGGATTTGAACCTGCGACCCCCTGGTCCCAAACCAGGTGCTCTACCAAGCTGAGCCACTTCCCGTTAATAAAAGCGCGCCCGAGAGGAGTCGAACCCCTAACCTCTTGATCCGTAGTCAAACGCTCTATCCAATTGAGCTACGGGCGCATATGGTGCCGAGGGCGGGGGTCGAACCCGCACGGTGGTCACCCACCGCAGGATTTTAAGTCCTGTGCGTCTGCCTGTTCCGCCACCCCGGCATGTCATATTGAAAATTGGAGCGGAAGACGGGATTCGAACCCGCGACCCCAACCTTGGCAAGGTTGTATTCTACCACTGAACTACTTCCGCAAGACATGTTTGAGTTATTTTATTAAAAGTGCGGGTGAAGGGAGTCGAACCCCCACGCCAAAGGCGCTAGATCCTAAGTCTAGTGCGTCTGCCAATTCCGCCACACCCGCATATTTATTTAAAATGGTGAGCCATGAAGGATTCGAACCTTCGACCCTCTGATTAAAAGTCAGATGCTCTACCAACTGAGCTAATGGCTCTTAATGGCTGGGCTAGCTGGATTCGAACCAGCGCATGACGGAGTCAAAGTCCGTTGCCTTACCGCTTGGCTATAGCCCATTAATTAAGAATGGTGGAGGGGGGCAGATTCGAACTGCCGAACCCGAAGGAGCGGATTTACAGTCCGCCGCGTTTAGCCACTTCGCTACCCCTCCGACATATATGGTGGAGGATGACGGGATCGAACCGCCGACCCCCTGCTTGTAAGGCAGGTGCTCTCCCAGCTGAGCTAATCCTCCATTTTGCCTGGCAACGTCCTACTCTCACAGGGACAAGGTCCCAACTACCATCGGCGCTAGAGAGCTTAACTTCCGTGTTCGGTATGGGAACGGGTGTGACCTCTCTGCCATCATTACCAGACTATATTCATTTAAGACAAGAATCATTTTAACTTATTTAACTTTTAAAGTCAACAAGTTTTTTATATTCTTTCAAAACTAGATAACATTGCTTCATATTATATGGTTAAGTCCTCGATCTATTAGTATTCGTCAGCTCCACATGTCACCATGCTTCCACCTCGAACCTATCAACCTGATCATCTTTCAGGGATCTTACTAGCTTACGCTATGGGAAATCTCATCTTGAGGGGGGCTTCATGCTTAGATGCTTTCAGCACTTATCCCTTCCGCACATAGCTACCCAGCTATGCCCTTGGCAGAACAACTGGTACACCAGCGGTGCGTCCATCCCGGTCCTCTCGTACTAAGGACAGCTCCTCTCAAATTTCCTACGCCCACGACGGATAGGGACCGAACTGTCTCACGACGTTCTGAACCCAGCTCGCGTACCGCTTTAATGGGCGAACAGCCCAACCCTTGGGACCGACTACAGCCCCAGGATGCGATGAGCCGACATCGAGGTGCCAAACCTCCCCGTCGATGTGGACTCTTGGGGGAGATAAGCCTGTTATCCCCGGGGTAGCTTTTATCCGTTGAGCGATGGCCCTTCCATGCGGAACCACCGGATCACTAAGCCCGACTTTCGTCCCTGCTCGACTTGTAGGTCTCGCAGTCAAGCTCCCTTATGCCTTTGCACTCTACGAATGATTTCCAACCATTCTGAGGGAACCTTTGGGCGCCTCCGTTACACTTTAGGAGGCGACCGCCCCAGTCAAACTGCCCACCTGACACTGTCTCCCGGGTCGATAAGACCCGTAGGTTAGAATTTCAATACAGTCAGGGCGGTATCCCACCAGCGCCTCCACCGAAGCTAGCGCTCCGGTTTCAATGGCTCCCGCCTATCCTGTACAAACTGTACCAAAATTCAATATCAGGCTACAGTAAAGCTCCACGGGGTCTTTCCGTCCTGTCGCGGGTAACCTGCATCTTCACAGGTACTATAATTTCACCGAGTCTCTGGTTGAGACAGTGCCCAAATCGTTACACCTTTCGTGCGGGTCGGAACTTACCCGACAAGGAATTTCGCTACCTTAGGACCGTTATAGTTACGGCCGCCGTTTACTGGGGCTTCAGTTCAGAGCTTCGCTTACGCTAACCCCTCTCCTTAACCTTCCAGCACCGGGCAGGTGTCAGCCCCTATACTTCGCCTTACGGCTTCGCAGAGACCTGTGTTTTTGCTAAACAGTCGCTTGGGCCTATTCACTGCGGCTTTCCGTTAAGAAAGCACCCCTTCTCCCGAAGTTACGGGGTCATTTTGCCGAGTTCCTTAACCAGAGTTCTCTCGCACACCTTAGGATTCTCTCCTCGCCTACCTGTGTCGGTTTGCGGTACAGGCACCTTTTATCTCGCTAGAAGCTTTTCTTGGCAGCGGGGAATCAAAGACTTCGCTCCATAAGGAGCTTCCCCATCACAGCTCAGCCTTCACGATAAGCGGATTTGCCTACTTATCAGCCTAACTGCTTGGACGTGCACAACCAATCGCACGCTTCTTCTATCCTTCTGCGTCCCTCCATTGCTCAAACGATAAAGAGGTGGTACAGGAATATCAACCTGTTGTCCATCGCCTACGCCTGTCGGCCTCGGCTTAGGTCCTGACTAACCCTGAGCGGACGAGCCTTCCTCAGGAAA